>CAWAZK010000002.1:0-4432003 GCA_963786435.1 uncultured Acidobacteriota bacterium | reverse complement strand
CTCGGGTTCTGGTTCCTCGATCACTGCTTCTACCTCCTCGATGGCTCGCACTGTGGGCTGCTTGCCTTTGCCCAGCCATGCCGCACCGTTCAAGAACACGCCCAAGGTTTTCCCCGCTGGCTGCGTCTTCAACGCGCATTCGTTGGCATCCATCCCTTTTGGAAACTGCACCCGGAAACACTCGATGCCCATCGCCATCAGCTCTTCGGCGTGCTTGGCTGCGGCTTTCTCTCCCGCATCGTCGCGGTCGTAGGCGATGTAAATTCGTTTCGTTCCGTGCTTCTGGAAGGCCGCCCGGTGCTCCTCAGTGAAGCCGTTCACCCCGTAACTGGTGGTCACGTTGCGGTAGCCCGCGCACCAGAAGGTCAGCGCGTCGATCAAGGATTCACACAAGATGATTTCCTGCGAAGCCACCAGCGCCGCTTCGTTCCACACTCCGCGATGCGCTCCCGGAAGATACAGGTGATCGGGTGTTCCCGGTCTCAGGTCGTCACGGATTTTGCGCCCGTACATCTGCAGGACTTCCCCATTCAGATTGAAGATCGGGATGACCAGCGAGCCGCGGAAGTGCTCGTGCCCGCTCTCCCGAAGAATGCCCAGCTCCTGCAAGCGCCCGCGCTGTGCTGCACCGGCGGCGCGGTTGGCCTGGGGCAAGTGATACCCCAGCGTGCGGTTCGAGAAGCCCAGCCGGAAGTGCTCCACCATCTCGGCGGATTTCAGCCCGCGCGATTCCAGATAGTGCAACGCCTCCGGCGTCTGCTTCAGCGTCTCGTGGTAGTAGCTCACCACGATTTCCAGCAGCTTGCAGTCGTCCGCCGTCTGCTCGATCAGCGGCGGCAGCTTCGGAACCGTGCATTGCTTCGGCGGCAGTCCGGACGAGACTGCGGAAGGAAGATACTCCCGCTTCAGCAGCTCCACCGCATGATTGAAGCTCACCCCCTCCGACAACATCACCCACGCGATCACGTCGCCACCCCGCCCGCACGCCCCAAGGCAGTTCCACTCGTTCTTCGCCGGATCGATGGAGAGACTCGGGCTGTGGTCGTCGTGGAACGGGCACAGCCCCAGCAGGTTCTTACCCGTGCGCGTGAGTTTGATTCCTCGCGCCTCGGCCAGCCGCTGGATCGAGACTTCCCGCTTCAACCGCTCTTTCAGCTCCGCTGGTACATGCGGCATCGGCTCCGCTCCTTTCGGCCATCTTTCAGGGCTTTTCTAAAAACCATGTCAAGAGGCTTGCGTGATTTTTTGTGCGTCTTGAAAATACTAAATGGATTAGTATTGTGTCAATGAGTGAGAACGATACGCATACACTGCTTTCCATGGTGAAGAAAGCATCGGTCAAGAAACCAGCTTTGGATTTCGGTGGGGAGACGCTCGGCCAGCGTCTAACTCGCCTTCGCAAGCAACGCGGCTTTACGCAAGTGGAGCTGGCGGAGAAGACCGGAATCACCCAGGTTCTGATTTCCGCCTACGAAACCGACCGCTGTCATTTTTCCGTGGAGATGGCCGTGCGCTTCGCCCTGACCCTGGAGATCAGCTTGGATGAGTTGCTGCATCCGGAAGCCAAAAAGCTCTCCGGCAAGAAGCCCAATCGCCGGGTGCTACGTCGCCTGGAACAGATCGAGAACCTGCCCCGCCGTAAGCAGGAAGCCCTGCTCACAACCATCGACGCATTCCTCAGCAGCGCCACTGGATAGTAGCCTTACTTGGTTCACATAACCTGTCCGGGGCGGGAGCGATCAGCGCAGCGGCAGTCCGTCAGGACGGGATCGCTCCCGCCCCACCTTGACCCCGCGTTTTCCGTATCCATCTGTGGCCGCACATGGTTCTTCGAACTACCTGCGAACCATCCCCGGAACCATGCGTTTCATTCTTGATTCAGGTTCTCTTGAGAACATGAAAAGCAGAATGCTTTCATAGTTGCAAACCGCCCGCAGCGGAGCAGCAGTCAAGGACGTGCGAAGCACGCCGCGAAGCGGTCGTGATCCTTGACGGCTGCGTGAGCGGAGGGCACTCGCTCTTGCTCTTGGCAAACACTTCCGGATAGCAACATGAAGACTCGGCCAATCGCCTGCGCTTCACGCAGTGTATTGGTACCCTTCAGACGCCTGATTGGATTTGTTTCGCGCCGCAGATTGTCCGCACATTACCGCCGATCATACGCGGCGTTCAACCCAGCCATCCCCAACCGCAAGCGTCTAGCCTTCGTGCCACGATTGGAATACGCTGCCAGACACTCGAAAAAACACCCCGCGCCATAACTCTCGCCAAATCAACATGTTTACGCCATTCAGGTTTTTGGGCATCGGGAAGGCGAGGGCGCGTTTACGTGCGTAAACGCCAGAAACGCAAAAAGCCGCGAACTCATTGCCGCTCAACATGTTTACGTACGTAAACGGCAGAAGCACTCTCCGTCGCTTTGCAGTTCCCGGATTGGGGGTGACGTGTCCCCCCTCAACCCCATGCGCAGCATGGAAGAAAAACCAACCGCAAAAACAAAACTCAGGAACACCGCACGAAACAACCGGAGCGCTGGAATTCCGCTGGCACAACTTGCATCTTGCTTCCTAATACCCAAGCACTTTCAGCATCAGTATAGCCAGGACAATGAACTCAACAATCGCGATAGGTACCACGGAAAAAATGGTCCCGAAAGGAAAATATGCGCGAACGAAAAAAAGAAAAAGAACATGGAGCAAAACCACAGATGATGCTCCAGTCCAGAATCCGCGCCGATGTCTGTCGGACCACAACCCTAGAAACAGCAAGCCAGGAGTCATGATCGAATAGAGTGCCATCTGGGTAGCAACGGCGTGATCCGGCCAGTGATGCACAGCTGCTGCCCCAGCGATACCGGCGATAACAAGAACTGCTGCTTGGCTCGTCCGCATAATCTACTGGCATGCCCCAATGTTTGCGTTGTAATAGTCTATTGCATCTGTGAGGGCGTTATAGGCGACATAACCAGTCGCTATCCATCCAACTCCAGGCAATGCATATTCGGTGATTAATCCCGTGAGCTTTACCGCGCCCGCCCCTGTGAAAACCGCACTTCCTAGCTGGGAAACCAAAACCCCGACGCCTGCGGCAAATACCGGATTAGTCGCGTAAGTCTTACCGGCATCCACCATGGTGCCCGTCAGACTTGGATTGACCACGCCTAAAGCAGATCCAATGCCGTTGAGTATTGAGAGATAAAGCACAGAGTTTTGGCATTGCTGCTTCGTGCAGAGGCCAAGAGGGTCACCGAAATTGATCGGATTATTCTTGGTGTAAGCGTAGAAGTTCGTTCCGCTGCCCTTGAACCCAATCGGGTCTTCGGAGATGAACCTGCCGATGTTGGGATCGTAGTATCTGGCGCATCTATACGCCCCGATGCGATTTTCCACCCAGCCCGCCCGCAACCCTAACGCAGTTGTGGAGTTACAGACCGCAAAGCCCCGATGCGATGGCGTTTTTAAGCTCGAAGACCCCAGACGCGAGTTTTTGCCCCTCGACCACGTTTCCGGGACGCGGGATTGCGGCCAGAAAGAACCGGCAGCAAAAGCAAAAGACTGGTCCTGATTTTGTGTTTGGGGCACGCAACATTGTGAGTCACTGGAGCAGGTTTAGCCAGTGATTTTTACGTGACTTTGGTTCACTATCGCCGGGAGT
Organism: uncultured Acidobacteriota bacterium; assembly: GCA_963786435.1. GTDB lineage: Bacteria > Acidobacteriota > Terriglobia > Terriglobales > Acidobacteriaceae > TOLSYN. Next base: position 4,428,349 of record CAWAZK010000002.1, on the reverse strand, counting down.
GCTTATGCCACGTGAACCCGAGCCTGGGACCGCGAACGGGGACAGGCTTGCACCGTGATTTTGATGTCCTGGCCAAGCATCAGCAGGAAGCGCATCAGGCGCTCCAGCGAGAAGCCGGAGAGACGGCCACGCATGAGGGCGGAGACCTTGGGCTGATCGATGCCCAGCAGTTTGGCGGTCTGCACCTGGGTCAGTCCTCTGTCCTCGATCAGCACGGTGATCTTGTGGGCCAGCTCGGCTTTGGCCAGCGCCTCCTCCGGGTTCGGCAGGCCGAGATCGGCGAAGACGTTTCCACTGCTGACGGTGTAATCACGCTCACGTTTTGGCATCGCTATTTCTCCCGCTCCTGGTCGATTTCGATGGCACGCTGCAGCCGCTGTTTCACAAGGTCCATGACGCTCTTCGGTGTGGCGATGCCGTGCTTTGCTTTCTTCTGAAAGGCGTGCAGCACATAGACCGCCTTTTCCAGCCTCACCGTGTAGACCGTGCGGAAGGTATCGCCGCGATGATCGGAGACCACCTCCAGCACTCCGGCTCCCACGTTCTTCAGCGGCTTGGCGTCGATGTGCTTGCCGCCCATCTGCGCCTGATAGAGTGCAAAGCCAACCTGCTGCTGCACGGCTTTCGGAAACTCCAACAGTGCACGGTGGGAGTCGGCAACGAAGATCAGTGGTTTCATTGCGCCTTTCAGGACTTCTCGAATATGCCAGATTTGGCATACATGGTCAAGGATGGATTTGGGATTTCATTTCTCGTCCGGTTTATCCTGCTCCGGCTTGTCGTCCTGTTTCTCGTTTGTGTTGGCTTCGAGCTTGGCTCCGGGATGGGTAGCGGAGTGGATCTCCTTCAGCATCCGCACCGAAACGTGCGTGTAAATCTGCGTGGTGTCGAGCTTGGCGTGCCCAAGCATCTGCTGGATGTAGCGGATGTCCGCACCGCCCTCCAGCATCAGTGTGGCCATGGTGTGGCGGAACAGATGGCAGGCACCGCTCTTGCCGGTCGCTGCGGCTTCCACGTAATCGCGCACCAGGGCGCTGAGATGGTTGGGGCTGAACGGCTCGCCCTCCGCCGTGAGGAAGACGGTTCCGTCGTCCGGGTCGATGGCCAGCTCTGGCCTGATCTCGTGCAGGTATTTATCGAGCCATGCCAGCGCACGCTCGCCCACCGGCACCACGCGGTCTTTCCGGCCCTTGCCCTGGCGGATCGTCACCAGCCCGTTGTGGTGGTCGATCTCCGGAAGCTTCAGCCGTATCAGCTCCGTACGCCGGATCCCTGTCGAGTAAAACATCTCCAGCATGGCGCGGTCGCGGATGCCGACCGGATCGTGCACGTTCGGCTGTTGTAACACCAGCTCCGCTTCGTACTCGGTGAGCACGGGCGGCAAGCGGAAGCCCAGCCGTGGCAGTTCCAGCTCCGAGGCCGGATTGTGCAGGATGTGGTTCTGCCGCGTCATCCATTTGAACCAGACACGCAACGGCGTCAGCCGTACGTGCTGGCTGGCGAAGCTCAGCGGCTCTCCGTTCTCTTTGCGGTAGTAGAACAGGTAACGCTGATAGCGTTCGAGCACGGGCCGTGTGATCTCGAACGGATCGGCAAGCCCATGCTCGCGGCACCAGCCCAGAAACATTTCGATATGCACCCGGCGCATCTGCAACGTGCTCTCGGTGAAGCCCTTCACTGCCAGATGGTGGAGATGTTCGTCGAGCAACGCGGCTAACTGCGTAGTAGGTTCAGGCTGCGGATTGCGGCGTCTGCGGATGCGGGCCATCAGATCGCCTCCGCTGCCCGCATGCTGCCGTTGGGCTTGGCTCCGCCGTTGGGTTTCACGGCTACAGGTACGACTACGATTTCACTGGCATCTCGCTCCACGCCCTTATCAGTGTTTTCGGGATTCCGCGAAGTAGTGGCGCGAAGCCGCGTATTGACTGGCGATGGATTGTTTTGCCCACCCCCGCGAAGGGGCCGCGAAGTACCCGCGAAGTCCTCATTTACCCCCGCGAAGTTGGTCTCCTGACCCGCGAAGTCGCCGTCGTAGGCATGGTTTTCTTCCGTGCGAAGCTGATAGACGTAGAGTTGGCCCTGGCCTCCGCCCCGCCGCAACGTGAGATATTCCAGCTCCTCCAGCCGCCGCAGATGCACCCGCAACTGGGTATCGCCCCAGCGTGTATGCTGCCGCACCGTGCGCCGTGTGAAACGGTAGTCGTCCGGCTCGATCTCCTGGCGCTTGCACTCCTGGTTCACCATCTCCTCGATGAGTGAGAGCAGCCGCTTGGTTTGCGGGGGCAGCTCATCGAGCGATGGCCCCAGCACCCGGCGCATCAGCTCCTCGGCCAGCTTCACATCGTCTGCCGTGGCCTCGATGTACTCCAGCGTCTCGCCGTCGCGTGTATCGCGTTTGATGGGCCGCTGGTGCTGATGCAGCAAGGCGATGGCTTCGATCAAGGTCAGCAGCTTCATGTGATCGCGCCGCATGCGCGTCATGTAATCCGGGAACTCGCCATCGTCGCGCATGTGGTTGTTGACCACGGCAACCGGACGCAACAGCCGTTGCGCGTTGCGGTGCAGACGGATAATCCGGCTCCGCTCCCGCCGTGCCCAGTGTCCATCCAAGGTGCGCGATTCGCGCTGAATACGATGGATCGCCCGCGTCTGCTCGCGCTCCTCGTTCACGCTGAGAACGATGCAGCGATTCAGCAGCTCCTCGTCCACCTCCTGCGCCGTGGTCGTGAGGAAGATCATCACCGGGCCTTCGACCATGTACTCGTGCGTAATGAGCTTTCCGCTCACCGGGTCTTTGCCGGTCGAGGCGATTTTCAGCACGCCCTCCGATTGCAGCAGCTTCAGCGCATAGGAGGCGCGGCTGGCGCCTTCCTCCTCCGAGACGGCAAGGATTTTGTGTTTCAGATTCTTCTGGCCCATATAGAACAGGGCTTGGCCGGTCATCGCCGAGTATTCCTCGCGCTGCTCCTCCGGCATAAAATCGAGCACTGCTTCCATCAGCGAGCTTTTGCCCGCTGCCGAGGAAGACTGCACGATGATCGCCAGCGGCTTATCCAACAGCCGCGAGACAGCGGCAAGATAACTCATCGTCTTGTTGGTCTCCTCGCCCACCACTCCGCAGCGTGCGAAGTCGGCCAGGATACGGTCGAGCAGTTGCGGGGAGCGCAACAGATTCATGGCTGCCGCCTGTTCCTCAGCGGTCATCTGCGCCTCTTCCGGCACAACCTCCAGAGTCTTTTTGATCTGCTCGCGCCGCAGGTCGCCAAGCACCGTCCAGAGCTTGCCCAGCTCGCGGTGGATCGTCTCTTCCTTCACGCCCAGCTCGTGCGATGCCTGCTTGATGAACAAGGCCCGCTGCCGCGCCAGCTCCATGTCGAACTTATCGCCGTGACTCAGCAACTCGCCGCGAAGATTGCGCCCAGTTACCCGAACGTTGACCTGCATCGCCGTGCGGCTGGTGCATTTCTCCAGCCCCAGCACCTGGTAGGAGCGCGGCCCGATGGTCACTGTGATTTCGTCGCCCTCGACCTTTACCGCCGGATCGGCCGGCAAAGATTGCGGCATGGGCCGCGCCTCCGCTTCTTCCAGGCTCTGAACATCAGAAGCGGCAGCGAAGGAAAAAACTCTCTCAACGTCCAACCCCGTGGGCGGAGCGACTCTATTTTCTTCTTTCGCTGCGGGTTTGATTTTGTCTTCCGGTGCTGCTTCTGTGGCTGGCTCTGCGTTTGGTTCTTCTCTGCTCATCGGCTCGGGTTCTGGTTCCTCGATCACTGCTTCTACCTCCTCGATGGCTCGCACTGTGGGCTGCTTGCCTTTGCCCAGCCATGCCGCACCGTTCAAGAACACGCCCAAGGTTTTCCCCGCTGGCTGCGTCTTCAACGCGCATTCGTTGGCATCCATCCCTTTTGGAAACTGCACCCGGAAACACTCGATGCCCATCGCCATCAGCTCTTCGGCGTGCTTGGCTGCGGCTTTCTCTCCCGCATCGTCGCGGTCGTAGGCGATGTAAATTCGTTTCGTTCCGTGCTTCTGGAAGGCCGCCCGGTGCTCCTCAGTGAAGCCGTTCACCCCGTAACTGGTGGTCACGTTGCGGTAGCCCGCGCACCAGAAGGTCAGCGCGTCGATCAAGGATTCACACAAGATGATTTCCTGCGAAGCCACCAGCGCCGCTTCGTTCCACACTCCGCGATGCGCTCCCGGAAGATACAGGTGATCGGGTGTTCCCGGTCTCAGGTCGTCACGGATTTTGCGCCCGTACATCTGCAGGACTTCCCCATTCAGATTGAAGATCGGGATGACCAGCGAGCCGCGGAAGTGCTCGTGCCCGCTCTCCCGAAGAATGCCCAGCTCCTGCAAGCGCCCGCGCTGTGCTGCACCGGCGGCGCGGTTGGCCTGGGGCAAGTGATACCCCAGCGTGCGGTTCGAGAAGCCCAGCCGGAAGTGCTCCACCATCTCGGCGGATTTCAGCCCGCGCGATTCCAGATAGTGCAACGCCTCCGGCGTCTGCTTCAGCGTCTCGTGGTAGTAGCTCACCACGATTTCCAGCAGCTTGCAGTCGTCCGCCGTCTGCTCGATCAGCGGCGGCAGCTTCGGAACCGTGCATTGCTTCGGCGGCAGTCCGGACGAGACTGCGGAAGGAAGATACTCCCGCTTCAGCAGCTCCACCGCATGATTGAAGCTCACCCCCTCCGACAACATCACCCACGCGATCACGTCGCCACCCCGCCCGCACGCCCCAAGGCAGTTCCACTCGTTCTTCGCCGGATCGATGGAGAGACTCGGGCTGTGGTCGTCGTGGAACGGGCACAGCCCCAGCAGGTTCTTACCCGTGCGCGTGAGTTTGATTCCTCGCGCCTCGGCCAGCCGCTGGATCGAGACTTCCCGCTTCAACCGCTCTTTCAGCTCCGCTGGTACATGCGGCATCGGCTCCGCTCCTTTCGGCCATCTTTCAGGGCTTTTCTAAAAACCATGTCAAGAGGCTTGCGTGATTTTTTGTGCGTCTTGAAAATACTAAATGGATTAGTATTGTGTCAATGAGTGAGAACGATACGCATACACTGCTTTCCATGGTGAAGAAAGCATCGGTCAAGAAACCAGCTTTGGATTTCGGTGGGGAGACGCTCGGCCAGCGTCTAACTCGCCTTCGCAAGCAACGCGGCTTTACGCAAGTGGAGCTGGCGGAGAAGACCGGAATCACCCAGGTTCTGATTTCCGCCTACGAAACCGACCGCTGTCATTTTTCCGTGGAGATGGCCGTGCGCTTCGCCCTGACCCTGGAGATCAGCTTGGATGAGTTGCTGCATCCGGAAGCCAAAAAGCTCTCCGGCAAGAAGCCCAATCGCCGGGTGCTACGTCGCCTGGAACAGATCGAGAACCTGCCCCGCCGTAAGCAGGAAGCCCTGCTCACAACCATCGACGCATTCCTCAGCAGCGCCACTGGATAGTAGCCTTACTTGGTTCACATAACCTGTCCGGGGCGGGAGCGATCAGCGCAGCGGCAGTCCGTCAGGACGGGATCGCTCCCGCCCCACCTTGACCCCGCGTTTTCCGTATCCATCTGTGGCCGCACATGGTTCTTCGAACTACCTGCGAACCATCCCCGGAACCATGCGTTTCATTCTTGATTCAGGTTCTCTTGAGAACATGAAAAGCAGAATGCTTTCATAGTTGCAAACCGCCCGCAGCGGAGCAGCAGTCAAGGACGTGCGAAGCACGCCGCGAAGCGGTCGTGATCCTTGACGGCTGCGTGAGCGGAGGGCACTCGCTCTTGCTCTTGGCAAACACTTCCGGATAGCAACATGAAGACTCGGCCAATCGCCTGCGCTTCACGCAGTGTATTGGTACCCTTCAGACGCCTGATTGGATTTGTTTCGCGCCGCAGATTGTCCGCACATTACCGCCGATCATACGCGGCGTTCAACCCAGCCATCCCCAACCGCAAGCGTCTAGCCTTCGTGCCACGATTGGAATACGCTGCCAGACACTCGAAAAAACACCCCGCGCCATAACTCTCGCCAAATCAACATGTTTACGCCATTCAGGTTTTTGGGCATCGGGAAGGCGAGGGCGCGTTTACGTGCGTAAACGCCAGAAACGCAAAAAGCCGCGAACTCATTGCCGCTCAACATGTTTACGTACGTAAACGGCAGAAGCACTCTCCGTCGCTTTGCAGTTCCCGGATTGGGGGTGACGTGTCCCCCCTCAACCCCATGCGCAGCATGGAAGAAAAACCAACCGCAAAAACAAAACTCAGGAACACCGCACGAAACAACCGGAGCGCTGGAATTCCGCTGGCACAACTTGCATCTTGCTTCCTAATACCCAAGCACTTTCAGCATCAGTATAGCCAGGACAATGAACTCAACAATCGCGATAGGTACCACGGAAAAAATGGTCCCGAAAGGAAAATATGCGCGAACGAAAAAAAGAAAAAGAACATGGAGCAAAACCACAGATGATGCTCCAGTCCAGAATCCGCGCCGATGTCTGTCGGACCACAACCCTAGAAACAGCAAGCCAGGAGTCATGATCGAATAGAGTGCCATCTGGGTAGCAACGGCGTGATCCGGCCAGTGATGCACAGCTGCTGCCCCAGCGATACCGGCGATAACAAGAACTGCTGCTTGGCTCGTCCGCATAATCTACTGGCATGCCCCAATGTTTGCGTTGTAATAGTCTATTGCATCTGTGAGGGCGTTATAGGCGACATAACCAGTCGCTATCCATCCAACTCCAGGCAATGCATATTCGGTGATTAATCCCGTGAGCTTTACCGCGCCCGCCCCTGTGAAAACCGCACTTCCTAGCTGGGAAACCAAAACCCCGACGCCTGCGGCAAATACCGGATTAGTCGCGTAAGTCTTACCGGCATCCACCATGGTGCCCGTCAGACTTGGATTGACCACGCCTAAAGCAGATCCAATGCCGTTGAGTATTGAGAGATAAAGCACAGAGTTTTGGCATTGCTGCTTCGTGCAGAGGCCAAGAGGGTCACCGAAATTGATCGGATTATTCTTGGTGTAAGCGTAGAAGTTCGTTCCACTGCCCTTGAATCCAATCGGGTCTTCGGAGATGAACCTGCCGATGTTGGGGTCGTAGTATCTGGCGCGATAGTAAGCCGTGCCGTCGTAGTTGTATCCGCGAGTCATACGCATACCTATCGCTGCCCCCAGCGCAGCTTGCCGCGTAGGATCTCGAAGAAGGAGCGGCGCATGCGCAGGAGTTTGACTTTGTAGGCGGCCTTGCAGCACTCGATCCGGTCCCCCTGAGTGACTGGCATTCCGACTTGGCCGTCAACACTCAGGACGCCGTTCGCACCGCTATCCAGTCGCACCGAGACGCGGGCGTCGGCGCCGACGACCAAGGGGCGGTGGGTGAGCGAGTGCGGACAGATCGGAGTCAACAGAATCGCCTCTACACTGGGCATCAAGACCGGGCCTCCGGCGGCCAGCGAATAGGCAGTAGAGCCGGTGGGGGTGGCGACAATCACGCCGTCGGCCTGATACTCCATGACATGCTGGCCATTGATGCACAGCTCAAAGCCGATGAGGCGCGCGACCGTGCTCTTGATAACGGCATCGTTGAGTGCGTTGTAATGGGCGATCTCATCGCCATCGCGCAGAAGTCGGCACTCGATCAGCGAGCGCGCTTCTGAGGGACAGCGGCCTTCGACGACAGCCTCCAGCGTGAGATAGAGCTCTTCGAGGCGCACTTCGGTAAGGAACCCCAGCGAGCCGAGGTTGACCGCAAGCATAGGAATGCCGGAATCGCCGATGGCGCGTGCCGCCGAGAGCAGGGTGCCGTCGCCGCCGAGGACGAGGACGAACTCGGGCTGGTAGCGCGCAATCTCGCTTCGTGGAACGACAAACTCGTTGGTCTGGTAGGCAGCGGTCTGCTGGTCAATGTAGACGCGAAAGTCGCGTTTGGCGAGCCAGCGCAATACCTCGGGTACGATCTCAGTCAGCTCGGCCTTGGCAGGTTTGGAGACGACGGCGGCGATCTTCACAGTCTATTTGTACTCCACTTGCGCAGCTTTACTCCACTTACATATGAGAGAAGAATGCGTGCAGCAGGAATTCGCGATTTCCCTCTGTGCCAAGAATGGGAGAATCGATGACTTCAATTTGCTCGCCGCCGAGTTCGGTTACAGCTTGGCGGACTTTGTCCACGGCGCCAAGTTGTGCGGCTTCGCTGCGGACAATTCCCCCTTTGCCCACCAGTTCCCGGCCCACCTCAAATTGCGGCTTGACGAGTAGAACCAGTTCGCGGCGGGACTGTCCTTTGTTGGCAAACGCGGAGCGGATGACCGCAGGCAAGACCTGCGTTGCCGAGATAAAGGAAACGTCCATGGAGACGAACTCGATGGCTTCTGGAACCTGCTGCGGTTCGAGATACCGAGCGTTGGTCTTCTCCAGCAGGCGGACCCTCGGGTCGGCGCGCAGGCGCGCATCGATCTGACCGTAACCGGTATCAACGGCGAGAACGCTGGCGGCCCCATGCTGCAACATGCAGTCGGTAAAACCGCCAGTTGAGGCTCCCACATCCATGCAGACGGCTTGATCGACAGCGATGCTCCAATGGGTGAGTGCGGCCTCGAGTTTGAGCCCTCCGCGACTGACGTAGCGCAGATCACTGCCGAGAAGACGGACCGTGCAATCATCGGCAACGGCGTGGCCGGACTTCTGAACCTTCTGCTCGTCGACGAGTACGCGTCCGGCGAGGATCATGGCCTGTGCCCGCTCGCGGGTGGGCGCAAGACCACGGTCGACCAGAAGAATGTCAATACGTTTCTTCACGGATTCCCTGTTTCTCCGGCGTGGCCGGGGCAACCATATACCACTCAGTACATAGTCCACGGAGTTGCGTGCAATTAAAACACGCACCGCACCGGGGATTGTGCAAAGCGGAGGAGAGCCAGTCATTACAACAGTGTGGCAGGTACTCTGCTGGATTTTTCGCCCAATTTTCCACACAAGTGTTGAAAACGGACTCCGCTCGGCAAGAAAGATTGTAAATCGTTGCTGGAATAAAACTGCAGGCAAGGCAGTATCGAAGCCAGCACCATTGCTGGTGCAGAGTGGAAAACGATGCATGAACAGCGACTGATTCGCATATGGCAGAGAGTTTCTCACTGGCATTTCCACACTTGTGTTGAAAAGATTCGCCCCTGGCACACAGGCAGAAAGAGCACAGTTCCTCAGCTTAATTACGAGACGCAACGAATTTAGTGCAGATTGGAGAACACCGCATGAACACTGGCCTATTCGCACGATGAGGAAGGTTCCTCACTGGCATTTCCACACTTGTGTTGAAAAAAGTAAAAGAGGCACAAAGGGAGAAAGCGTGCAACTTAGGTTAAAATGACTGAGCTCACAAATGCCAACCATGAAGACCTCTAAAGCGCCCGAAACAGGCGGAGGCACGAAGCGATTTTCGCTGGTGCCTGCACTCGCCCAACAGCAGATGTACAAGACACTGGCAACGTTGAAGCCAGCTCAGTTAAGCTCCGCAAGCGGCGCCGAGGTTGCGGAGGTCGCCATGTGTCTGACATTGGGCGAGCATGATCCGGTGATTCTGGCCTATGCAGCGAGCGGTGCGCGCGCAGTGCGCAAAGGCACCACAATGGCCGTCAGCAAGCTTGCGGAGTCACGGAATGGAAAGCTGGCGGCAGCCACGGTTGCAGCAGTCACCGCGCTGCTGGTTAACGCAAAAGCAACCGCGCTAGTCTGCGTTGGACAACTCGACAGAGAGCCGGAAGGTCGTGAGGATTACCGCCGCGCGTTCAGCTTTGCGGCACGCCACAAGCTTCCGATTCTGTATCTAGTGGCGAATAGTTTGAATCGTGGACGCAAGCATGAGATAGATCTGCGCACGCTCTATGCTGAATTGGGTATGCCGGTTTTCAGTGTGGATGCGAATGACGCGATTGCGGCCTATCGAGTGGCCACCGAAGCGCTGCACAATGCGCGTCACCTGCGCGGCCCGTGTGTGGTAGAAGCGCTGACGATCCCCGGTAAGACCGTTGGCACAAGCGCGCTCGATCTGCTCCGCGAGTACATGGAACGTCACGATAACTGGCCCCTGTAGCGAGCCATTCGGTTAATAAAACTTCACCTTTCGTAACAGGACATACGGACGAAGTTGTTGTTTCATATATCCATGATCCGGGCCGTCTCTGTTCGCTTTGTTCCTGTCGCTGTCGTCTTCCTGGTGATGTGTGTTTCCATACTTTTCCTTGCGGCAGCTTCTTCGTTTGTGCCCACGAACGCGACGGATGGCGAAACCGCACGCGCTACTATCGTTCTGACGTTTCTGCGCTGAAGCAATTTCGGCGAGAGGGCTGACGGTCACCCTGCGTTCCCCGTTTCCTCAATATTCTCCCAATTTCTCAATAAATGGGAGCATGACACTTCTTAATACTCCATCCATCTTGCACCGGAATTGCATCTGATTGAATACGTGTGCCCCGCATTCAGGAGTACTAGTGGGATCGCTTATGCAATCTGTCCGGGTTTTGTTTGTCGATGACGAGCCAAGCTTAATTCTCACGATGCCAACGATTCTGCAACAGCATGGATATGATGTGACGGCGGTAGCATCGGTGAATGAAGCTCTGGCGCAGATTTCTTCAGCTCCGTTTGATGTGCTGATTTCAGACCTGAACATCGGCCATCCGGGCGACGGGTTTACCGTGGTCAGCGCCATGCGCCGAACGCATCCGAGCTGCATCACTCTGATTCTGACTGGGTATCCGGGCTTTGACACGGCGCTGGAGGCGATCCGAAGCCAGGTGGACGATTATCTGATCAAACCTGCCCCGGTTCCAAGTTTGATCAAGCTGATTGAGCAGAAGCTGAGGAATCCCAAAGCTGGAAAGGTTGAGGCCAACAAACGCGTATCCCAGATCATTCGCGAGAACGTGTTTGAAATTAGGCAGCATGCACTTGCAGGGATGAAGCGCGATCCCCTACTCGCAGTCCTCCCCCTTACCGATGAGCAGCGGATCGAATTCACCCCACGCACGATTGACGATCTGGTAAGCATGTTGGAGACAGCCGAACCAGAGCGAGCGGCGGAAGATTTTCTTCAAGGTGCGATGGCGCGCGGAGCAAAACGATACCAACTGGGCTATACGATCCCACAACTAGCAGCTTACGTGCGCGTTCTGGAATCCGCGCTGTACGACGTGATTCATCAACACCTCCTATCGCTCAACCTGAGCTATCTCATGTTCGATCTGAAGCGACTGAACGACAGCTTGGGTATTCAGCTTGAGCACACGTTGATCGCTTATTTGGATGAGGAGCGCCGGAGCCCAAGGATAACGGGAGCAACGTAAAAACATAAATACTTCGACCAAACTTCAGTAGATTGCCTACGCCTGTGGACGGATCGAGCGGGTACAATCGAACCATCATGTCTTACCCCGCAGGTGTTTCCGAACAAAATTTGCGCGCTTACCGGCTCAGGCTGATGGGTCGTGTGGTGTTAGTGGTTCTTCTCCTGGCGGCTGCGCTGGCGGGCGGAGCGTTTGCGTGGTTACGTTTGGCGGCGCGGCTGGCGATGCCGACGCTGGACGGAACAGTGGTGGTGCGGGGGCTTTCGGCTCCGGTGACGGTGGTGCGCGATGTACACGGTGTACCCAGCATTACGGCCCAAACGTTAGACGATCTGTTCTTTGCGCAAGGATACGTGACGGCACAAGACCGGCTTTGGCAGATGGACATGATGCGTCGCTATGCGGCCGGTGAACTGGCAGCGGCGTTGGGTAAGGATTACGTGACCATGGACCGTGAGCAGCGCGTGCTCGGGCTGCGCGAGGTGGCGAGGCAGTCGCTGGCGCAGGCTACGGCGGAGCAGCGGGCGCAACTGGATGCCTATGCGCGCGGAGTGAATGCGTATATTGCAGAGCATCAGTATCGGCTGCCGCTGGAGATGCGGGTGCTGCGGTATTTTCCTCGGGCGTGGACGGCGGAAGATTCGCTGCTGGTTGGGTCCGCGATGGCCGAGATGCTGAACCATGGAACGTATCTGGACGACTTGAACCGCGAAAAGATTCTGGCACGGCTGGGGCCGGAGCTGACGAGCGACCTGTATGTGGAGAGCTCGCAGCGCGACATAGTACCGGGCCACGATTTGGACGAGATTGAGCCGGCGGCAGGCGCACCGGATACGGCACAACAGGCGGCAAAATTTCCGGTGGTGGAAAAGTCCCCTTCGCGGAGACGGCATCATCGGGCGGAGTTGGATCGGGATCTCAAAGAGCAAGAGTTCAGAGTTTCAAGATTCGAGAGCAATGTCGATCCAGCGGAGATGATGGACCGGACGCGGGCGGGATCGAACAATTGGGTGATCAGCGGGGCGCATACGCAGAGCGGGCGGCCCTTGCTGTCCAACGACATGCACCTGATGCACCGGATTCCGAACACATGGTATGAGGCTCACCTGACCTGCGGCGACTTCGATGTGGCAGGGGTGACGCTGCCGGGAGCTCCATGGGTCGTGGTGGGGCACAACCGGCGGATTGCCTGGGGCTTTACCAACCTTGGGCCTGATGTGGAAGACGTGTTTGTGGAGAACTTCAACCAGCAGGGCGAGTACCAGACTCCAGAGGGCTGGCGAAAGCCGGAGGTGCGACACGAGGTAATCCACGTGAAACGCGGGCGCGACGCAGAGATGGACGTGCTTGTGACCCGGCACGGGCCGATCATCTCTGCCGGGATGAAGGGCGAGAAGCGGCAGTTGGCGCTCAAGTGGGCGCTCCACGACCGCGGACTGACCCTACCGTTCTTTGGTGTGGATAGCGCACAGAACTGGGAGCAGTTCCGGGCGGCGTTTGCCGGCTTTAACGGGCCTGGGCAGAACGTGGTGTATGCGGACGTGGATGGAAATATCGGCTATCAGGCGACGGGGTTGGTTCCGGTGCGCGCCTCAGGGGATGGCTCGCTGCCGGTGAATGGAGCTGACGACGCGCACGAGTGGACGGGATACGTTCCATTCGAGGAGATGCCGAGCGTGTACAACCCGCCGTCTGGAATTATTGCGACGGCGAATGGGCGCGTCACCGCAGATGGCTACAAGTATTCGCTCACGAAGGAATGGGAATCGCCTTACCGGACGGAGAGGATTTACAGGGTGCTGAGGCAGGACAAGAAATTTACCGCAGCCGATATGCTTGCGCTACAGACAGACGTGCAGAGCGATCTGGATAAGTTTGTAGCTCAGCGAATGGCGTATGCGGTGGACCAGACGGCGGGGGCGAGCGCAAGGGCCAAAACTGCGGCAGACATTCTGCGGCGCTTCGATGGGAAGATCAGTATGGACTCCGCAGGGGCGGCAATTGAACAGCAGGCGCGGCAGTGGCTGACGCAGACTCTGCTGGAGAGCAAGCTTGGAGGCGATGCGCCGCTATACCGCTGGTTCATGAAGACAGTATGGCTGGAAAACATGGTTGCCTTCCAGCCTGCGCGTTGGTTGCCGGGACAATATCAGAGCTGGGATGCTTTGCTGGAGTCATCCGTGGAAGCAGCAGTCAACGATCCGCAAGCTCCGCGAAATTTGGCGAACTGGAAGTATGGAGACTATGCAACCGTACAGATTGCGCATCCGATCTTTGGCAATATGCCGTGGCTGAAGAGATACGCTTCGACAAGAAAACTGCCTCAATCGGGAAATGGCATCACGGTAAAGCAAGTGGGAAAGTTTGCGCCTTCCGAGCGCTTCACAGCGGACCTTGCGGACCTGGACCAGTCCACCTTGAACATTGTGAACGGACAATCGGGAAACCTGTTCAGCCCGTACTTCAACGATCAGTTCGAGGCCTGGTACCGGGGAACGACCTTCGGCCTGCCGTTTAATCCGCAGACGGTGGAGCGCACGGCGGCGCACAGATTGAAGCTCGTGGGAGAGTAATCGGAAATTTTCGAGAGTTTGCGGTTAGGCTTTTTCAGTCGCGGGATCAGGACGGAGATACTCGCCGTAAATTTGCTCTAAACATGTGGGGCAAAGTCCGTGCGAGAAATCCACGCCGGTATGCTCGTGGAAATATTTTTCGACCTGCTCCCAGTATTCCGCCTCATTGCGAATCCGTTTGCACTGCGAGCAGATTGGGATGATGGCCTTGAGTCGGGTCATCTCAGTGATGTCTTCGATGATGAGCAGCACCGCGTTCTGTCCAGCTTCGGGAAGGGGACTGGCTGAAATCAACAGCTCCAATTCCGCCTTACTTTCTTCGGTCCTAATCTCAAATTTCATTCTTCGCTGCGTACTTGAGACCGCTCCGAGGCATTTTGAGACAGAGTTGCGAATGACGCACTTCTTGCAGCCTGTGGCTTTGCCGCAGCCTCCCGGAACTTCTTGCGAGCGTAGGCAGCCGAGAACCTCCCCGCCTCGCCGTGAGAGGATCGCGCCTTTTGTAAGGCCGAATGTTTTAAGGGCAGCGGCATTTGAATCGAGAATGCGGACGTCCTCGTCCACAATGAAAATCGGCACGGGAATGGCGTTCAGAAGTTGGGAATACTGCAACTGACCGCAATCATTCATCGAAGAGACCTCATGATAAAACGTGAAGGCGTGCCGGATTCACCATGATCGAAACGAGCGAATGCCTATTGCGTGACAAGATAGCAGCAAAAGTCCCGTGTACACAGTGACATGCGTCACGGCTAAGGAAAGAAGCTGCCCCAGGCTAACCTCGCGACGAGCGCGAAATTAGCGTAGGCAGCCTGTTCTAGAGCGGTTCCTAAGTAGTTATATCCAGAGAAGAGGGATTGGAGTAAGTTGCAGTTGGCGACTTCTCTGTGAAGACATAAATCGATGCCACGAGCATATTCGGATGATTTGCGGTGCAAGCTTCTGCAGGCATACGAAAGGGCCGGGATCGGCCTGGAGCAGCTGGCGGAGCAGTTTGGTGTCAGCTACGGTTTTATAAAGAAGATTCGACGGCAACAGCTGAAGTCGGGACAAATGGAGCGGCCTCTGCAACGGGTACATGGGCCGGTGAGCCGGGTGACCGACGCAGTGAAAGGCCATCTGCGGCAGCAGTTGCAGGATCAACCTGATCTCACGCTGGCCGAGTTGGGGCAACGGCTGGAGCAACATCTGCAGGTGAAGCTCAGCAAGACGCGACTCTGTCTTGAACTCCAGCGGCTGGGGTTGCGGCGTAAAAAAAACGCTGCACGCCAGTGAGCAGGACACGGAAGAAGGCAGGCAGCGACGGCAATCGTGGTGGGAGTTGATCGCTCGAATCGATCCGCAACGCTTGGTGTTTCTGGACGAAAGCGGCGTGACCACCGACATGACCCGTCGCTACGGGCGCGGCGAACGCGGTGATCGTGTGTGCGAGGGTGCTCCGGGCGGGCACTGGCATACCGTGACTCTGTTGGGAGCTATCACGATGAACGGCCTGCTGGCCACCATGACGATCCCAGAACCCACCGACGGTGACGTCTTTCTGGCCTATCTGGAACAGGTCCTATGTCCGCGACTGCGCCCCGGACAGGTTGTGATCATGGACAATCTGTCGGCACATAAGCATCGGCTGGTTCGCATGTTGATTGAGCAAGCCGGAGCCGAACTGCTCTATCTACCGCCGTACTCACCGGACTTCAATCCCATCGAGAAGTGCTGGTCCAAGATCAAACAATACTTACGAGCAAGCAAAGCTCGAATACTCGACACCCTCGACCTCGCCATCACAGCCGCCATGGCAGCTATCACCGCCCAAGATTCCGCGGCTTGGTTTCAATACTGCGGTTATCGGACACAGACACCATGAAACCGCTCTAGTCGATGTACAGAACGTCCCAACCCTGACCTTTAATGTCGGTGGTGTACTGGGAGGTAATCGAGTTGCCACTCTGGTTGTAAATGTAGAGTTCGCCGCCTTCGATCGTGTAGATCTCTCCACTGTTGGACTGGAATGCGATTCCAGTGGCTCCACCGTTGGCGTTGGGCAGGACGGTGGCCGAGCCCGTGGAGGGATTGACGATCGTGATGCAACTCTGCACTCCGCAGCCGGTGACTGCGCCACCACTGCCGCTGTATCCGGAGGCTACCCAGAAGTTTCCGTTGATGCTGCGAATCAATCCAGCAGTGCCATTGGCAATTTGGATGGGCGTGGAAGCAGTTCCGGCGGTGAGGTCGATGACGGTGAAGTAACCGTTCGGTACATTGTTTCCGCCGGAGTCGGTCACGTTGCCTGTGGAGCCCGCGACGTAGAGTTTGTTGGCGGTGAGGTCAATGAGGCCAATGTGGGCGCCGGAGACGGACCATTGGTTTACGACGGTGGCCGTGCCCGGGCGGATCACAGGGAGAAAGGCGGAGGGATAGATGGGGGTAGTACCCGATGCGCTGTAGCTGATAGCGTTGATTTCAGTGACGCTGGGTGCGCTTGAGCCTCCGCATTCGGTCCCGCAGTTCAGGATGAAGGCCGTTGTTCCGTCGCTCGAGAAGAAAGCGGCAACAGGACGCGATAGCGCTCCGGCGGGCAGTGAGAGGGTGGCGATTGGCGGAAATCCGGTAGTTGAATCAATGGCGGACAGGTCAACCCAGTAAGCATTATCATCGCCATTGGTGGCAGCGGTATCGCCTTGTGTGAAGGCCAGCAAGTGCTTCTGGGCGGGGTCTATGGCGAGATAGTTGACGTAGGGGAACGGAATGGCAGTGTTCAAGCTGCCGTCTGTGGGGTTGAAGCGGTTGATTGCTCCGGGCAGGTTCGGCGGAAGGCCATTGGAGTAATTGGGAACGGCGGCAAAACCGAAATAATTGTCGGTTGAGGTAACGAAGCTCTGGGTTGATCCGCCGAGGTTGATGGTACCTTTGACGGCCTCGAGGCTGTTATTGAGCGAGGAAATTGAGTTCGAGCCCTTGTTGTAAACAAAGGTCAAGGTACCGTCAGGCGAAGGCTGCATATAGGTCGGCTGTGCGCCGGTCTTGAAGCTGTAGCTGGTGAGGCGGTCTTCGGTTGCATCCATCACTTGAAGGTCGCCCGCATAATAATTGCTGACCACGCTTCGATGATAAAGATGGGTGATGGGCTTAAAGGGCTGGTCGCCAGAGCCGTTGTTGAAGTCAGTTTGACTGGTGGTATCGGCGATGCCGCAGCCAGCCAGTAAGATTGCGCCTAACAGGGCGAGGATCAATGTCGCTTGCTTCAAACAACGCACTCCAGACGAGTATGGATTGAAAGATGCTGGAAAGCCCGATTATAACATCGCGGCTGCTGCTTCCCATGGAGATGCCTATGGTAAGGTTTGGGGAATGCTGCGAAATGCTGCTCTGCGATAATAAAGGTTAAGGAAGATCCGATGTCATCATTTCTAGAGCGCTTGAACCGTGGGCCCGTGCTTTGCGACGGTGCCATGGGCACACTGCTGTATGCCAAAGGTGTGTTCATCAATCGATGTTATGACGAGCTGAATGTATCGCAACCCGAGATGGTGGGCGGTATCCACGCGGACTATATCAAGGCGGGAGCCGAAGTGCTTGAGACCAACACCTTTGGCGCGAACCATTACCGGCTTCTGCGACACGGTTATGAAACGCGGGTGCGCGAGATCAACCGCGCGGGAGTGCAACTGGCGCGGGCGGCGGCGGGAACGGGCGTCCTGGTTGCAGGCAGCGTGGGGCCGCTGGGGGTTCGCATCGAGCCTCTGGGCAAGATCGCACGCGAAGAAGCGCAAGCTGCGTTCCGCGAACAGATAGAGGTGCTGGCCGCGGAGGGCGTGGATCTGATTCTGCTGGAAACATTCGGATACATCGATGAATTGCACCAGGCCGTGCTAGCCGCACGCGAGGCCGCGCCGGGACTGCCGATTGTGGCGGAGGTAACGATTGACGAGGAAGGCATTGCGCTGGACGGCGCAGAGCCTGAGGTTTTCGGCAGACGTCTGACTGACTTTGGCGTGGACGTTTTGGGGTGTAACTGTTCTATTGGACCGGCGGCGATGCTGGACACCGTGGAGCGACTGCGTAGAGTGACTTCCCTGCCCCTGGCGGCGCAACCGAACGCAGGTATGCCCCGCAGCGTGGAGGGACGGAACATCTATCTGTGTTCGCCGGAGTACATGGCAAGCTATGCGCGGAAGTTTGTGGCGGCCGGGGTATCGCTAGTCGGCGGCTGCTGCGGAACCACTCCTGAGCACATTAAAGCGATGAAATCGGCGCTGCGGGTGGGTGAGGCCCGCACATCCTCGTTCCAGGTAGCTGTGGCGAGTCCGTCGGCAGCGCCGGAGGTGAAGCCGCTGGCAGAGCGCTCAAAGTTGGGAAAAAAGCTGGCATCGGGCGAGTTCGTGACCATGGTGGAGATTGTGCCGCCGAAGGGAAACGATCCTGCGAAAGAACTGGCGGCGGCAAAGTATCTACGCAGCGTGGGGATCGACGCGGTGAACATTCCGGACAGCCCACGGGCCTCGGCTCGCATGGGCAACCAGGCGCTCTGTAACTTGGTTGAGCGTGAATGCGGGATCGAAACCATTTTGCACTACACATGCCGCGACCGGAACGTGCTGAGCATCCAGAGCGATCTGCTCGGAGCCAGTGCGCTAGGGTTGCACAACCTGATCTGCATCACCGGTGATCCGCCGAAGCTGGGAAATTATCCGGACGCCACAGCGGTCTTCGACGTGGATGCGATCGGACTGGTGAACATCGTTCACAACCTGAACCTGGGAGTGGACATCGGCGCCAATCCGATTGGCTCTGCGACATCGTTTGTCATCGGAGTGGGTGCGAATCCGGGGATCACCGACATTGACGAAGAGGTGCGGCGCTTTGAGTTCAAATGTCAGGCGGGAGCACACTTTGCGGTCACGCAGCCGGTCTTTGACATGCGCTTGCTGGAGGATTTTCTGCGGCTGGTCGAGCATTGCAAAATTCCGGTGATCGCCG
Source organism: uncultured Acidobacteriota bacterium (assembly GCA_963786435.1). Classification (GTDB taxonomy): domain Bacteria; phylum Acidobacteriota; class Terriglobia; order Terriglobales; family Acidobacteriaceae; genus TOLSYN. Next base: position 4,409,461 of record CAWAZK010000002.1, on the reverse strand, counting down.
GCATCTGGCCGCTGACAAGCGTGCGTAACGCGGAGTTCATGCGCAACGAACTGAGCGTTTCTGTGCCAGATTCGATTCTGTCTCGGATGGCGGCGGCAAGCACGAGCAGCGAACATGCCCGCGCGGAGGGCGTGCTGATTGCGCGCGAGATGCTGCTGGAGGCGCGTGGAATGGTGCAGGGCGTGCAAGTGAGCGCGCCGCTGGGGAAATTCGCGGCGGCGGTGGATGTGATTGAGGCGCTCGGACAGAGGGCGCAGGGATAGAAAGTTTTCGAAGCATCGAATTTAAAAACTAAGCGCTCCCGTTCTCAAATTCGCCAACTACGTGCGATGCGTCCATATGCCTCAGTCACGGCAGTATTAACTGGCGAGCTTCCGTTCTTGAGACTTGCCCGGTTGGTATGCGCCGGGAACTGTGCGGGTGGCTATCGAAAGCCGGTTCCAGGCGTTGATGGCAGCCACGGCGAGCGTCAGATCGGCCAGTTCTCTTTCGCTGAAGTGCGGACGAACTTCGTCGTACACGCTGTCCGGGACGTGGGTGCTGGCCACCAGAGTTACGGCCTCCGTCCAGGCGAGCGCTGCCCGCTCGCGAGCGGTGTACCACGGGCACTCGCGCCATGCGTCGAGTGAGTAGAGCCGCTGCTCACTCTCGCCGAGTGCGCGCAGATCCTTCCAGTGCATATCGAGACAGAAGGCGCAGCCATTGATCTGCGAGGCGCGAAGGCGGATGAGATGAAGCAGAGACTCTTCCAGGCTGGAACTTTGAAGGTACTCTTCAAGAGCAGCCATCGCGAGATAGATACCGGGAGCGGCCTTTATGAAATCTAAACGTGCTTGCATATGAGAACCTCTCAGCGTTTTTGATGTGATGCAAAGCGGCGGGAACGAAAAGAATTCAGCGACGGCGCGGGCATCCAGAACCCCACGGCTTTGCGGTGATAGCATTGGGAGTAGCGAATTCCAGCCGGGGCGAAGAATTGCGAATACTGTTTATTGGAGACATTTTTGGGCGGCCAGGGCGCACGATAGTGCGCGAGCATTTGTCGGCGCTGCTGAAAGAGCACGCAGTCGATCTCTGCATTGCCAATGGGGAGAACGCGGCGGGCGGATTTGGGCTGACGCCGCAGATCGCCGAGGAGTTTTTCGATCTCGGCATCGACGTGATCACCACGGGAAACCATGTCTGGGACAAGCGCGAGTTGGTGGAGTACTTCAACGCCGCGGTGGACGAGCCATACAGTCCGGCGAGGCGGGTGCTGCGTCCAGCGAACTATCCGGCGGGAACTCCGGGAGTGGGGATTTATGAGGGCTCGACCCGCGCCGGCGTTGCTTATGCGGTGGTGAATCTACAGGGCCGGGTATTCATGGCGAACATCGACGATCCGTTCCGCGTTGCCGACCGTTTGCTGGAAACGATTACGGCCAAGGTGATCTTTGTAGATATGCACGCCGAGGCCACTTCAGAGAAAATTGCGCTGGGATGGTATCTGGACGGCCGGGTGACGGCCATCATTGGGACACATACGCATATTCCTACGGCAGACGCGCGGGTGCTTCCACAAGGGACGGCGTATCAGACTGACGTGGGGATGACCGGACCTTATGACAGCGTGATCGGGGTACAGAAAGAACAGATCCTGCAACGGTTTTTGACCAGCCTTCCAGCGCGATTCGAGGCGGCCACGAACGACGTGCGCTTCTGCGCCGCGCTTGTAGACTGCGACGAGAAGACGGGCCGCGCGCGCAGCATCCGACGCATTATGCTGTACGAAAATGGACGCGTTGAAAACGAAGAGGGCTGGCAGAGGGCACATGGAAACTAAGCGCGATGAGGGCCCTGGTCGTTGCTGCAGACGGATTTACGGGCAACGCGGATCTGCCGAGAGGATTCAACTGGCGTGCGTTCGATGCCTATCTGTTCGATATCGACGGAACACTGCTGAACTCGCGCGACGCGGTACATTACGAGGCTTTTCTGATTGCGATGCGGGAGCTCTACGGATGTGCAGTGGGGCTGGAGGGAGTTGCGGTACACGGCAGCACCGATCCGCTGATTCTGCTGTCGGCGTTGGAGCAGGCGGGAGTCTGCGAGGCGGAGGGACGTGCGGCGCTCAGTGCAGCGATGGCGCGGATGTGCGCGGAAGTTGAGGCGCGGGCTGCGGAGCTGCGTCCAGAGCTCTGCGGTGCGGTGCCGAGGCTGCTGACAGAGTTGAAGTCCACAGGAAAGCTGCTGGGAGTGACAAGCGGAAACGTGGAGCGAATCGGCTGGGCCAAGTTGAAGGCCGCCGGCATCGACGAATACTTTTCGTTCGGTTCGTTCAGCGATCGCAATGAGACGCGGACGGAGATATTCCGCTGGGGAGCCGAAGAGGCGCGGCGGCGGCTGGGAAGCGAGGCCAAGGTGTGTTTTGTAGGCGACACTCCGGCAGATGTGGCGGCGGCAAAGGCGTGCGGCTTTCCGGTGATTGCAGTGGCAACCGGCATTTTCTCGCATGACTGGAGCTAGCTAAGGAAGAGCCTGAGATGTGCATCCCAAGTTGCGAAACTTTGTGGAGTTACGCAGTGTGAGTGGATTCCGGTAGAATTCTGGTCATGGTTGCCGCCGTCCTGCTGGCTGTCGCGCTGCTGATTCCAGGCTCTCTGTTTTCTCAGGAGACGGCCGCCAGGAGCAATACGAGCGCGCAACTCTGTTCGGATTACGAGAAGAGTTTCCCCCCTTGCGGTATCCCTGCAGCAGACCAGAAAAAAGCAAGCACGCTCTTCCGGCAGGCCGAAAAGCTGGTCAGCAAGAAGCAGCTTGACCTTGCGCTGCAGAAAATGACAGGCATCGCGAGCGATTTCGCCACGGGATAAGGTGTATGCGTCTGCAGAGCAGGCGATTGAGGAAAAGCTGGTTGCCGAGGAGCTGCGCAATGGCAATCAGGCGATGCTGACGGGCGATGTAAACGGCGCGCTGGCGGCATTCCGGCGAGCAACCGAGATCGATCCAACGAACGAATACGCGGAACAGCGGTTACACGATGCACTGCCTGCAACCGAAGGATTTGGCACGACGCAGTTCCGCTCCAGCATAGGCGAGACGCGCTTGCAGCCGATGCCGGGAGTGCATAGCTTTGCGTTCAAGGGAAACTCGCTGCAAGCGCTCGAACAATTCGCAAAGTTGTTTGGCATTACTGCGGTTCCAGACCAGGGACTGACGTCGCGAAACGTGCGGATCAAGCTGGATGACGTGAGCTGGGAGACGGGATCGCAGATTCTGGAGCGGGTGTGCAAGGTTCTCATCATTCCAATGGGCGCACACCAGGTGCTGCTGGCAAACGACACGGAGGAGAACCGGCGCGATCTGGCGCCGATGACCATGCGCACCTTTTATGCCGTGGGCGGAAGCACACCCCAGGCGCTGACCGAGCTCGCCACCGCCCTGCGCACTCTGTTTGAACTGAAATTCGTTACACAGAATGCGGCAGAGGGCACAATTGTGATCCGTGCGCCGCAGCAAACCAACGACGCGATAACAACTTTTCTGGAGTATCTGCGGGACGACCAACCCACGGTGATGCTGGAGGTGCGGGTTTTCCAGATCTCAACTACCTTGACGCGAGATCTTGGAATTTCGGTGCCGAATGAGTTCACGGTCTTTAACGTGCAATCAGAGATCAACAGTCTGGTGAGCAGCAGCAGCTATCAGCAGATTGTGGCGGCACTGGTGGCGAGTGGACAGACGGTGAATGCAACCACCATTTTGGCCGCGCTGCTGGCGTCCTCATCGTCCTCGATTTCCAGCCCCTTGACACAACCATTCGCGACCTTCGGAGGAGGAATTACGCTTATGGGAGTTACGATTCCAGCCGTCTCGGGACATTTTTCAAAAATCAACTCGCTGGCGCGTACGGTGGACGATGTACTTCTGCGCTCGGAGCATGGAAAAGCGGCGACGATGAAGGTGGGCGAACGCTACCCAATCGTAAGTGCAACATTTTCTGCTTCCACCCCCGCAACCAGCCTGCTTTCATCGCTTGGAATAAGTACCGGGGCAACTGCGGCATCGGTTCCTACGCCGCAATTTAGCTACGAGGACCTTGGGCTAGTTCTGAAGGCAACACCTCAGATACATGGAAATCTGATTAGTCTGGATTACGAGTTGACTCTGCGAGCGATAGGTGCGACCGAAGCTAACGGGCTTCCCGACATCACCAACCGCGAGATTAAGGGAACAATCAGCACAGAGGATGGTGAAGCTGTGGTAGTGGCGGGAATGGTGGACAAGAGCGAAATGGCCAGCATCAACGGATACCCCTTGGTCTCGGAAATTCCCGGGCTGAGCGACGCGCTCTCCGTACAGACGAAGGAACATACCGAAGACCAGCTGCTGATCGTGATCAAACCCCACATCACCTCCGCACGCACTCACGGAGGCTCCTACATTCGCCTGCCGATCGACGTTCCGAAGTAAATAGTTCCGAGCACGCCTCGCTGTTACTTCCCTGGCAGCGGCACCGCCACTCCCCCGTCCATCTTCGGAATTCCAAAGTGTCCGCTCAGTCGCAGCAGATCAAGCGGGGCAATCGATCCCGAGAGCGAGACGAAGTTCAACTGCCTCGCGCCGACAAAGAGCACTGCAATATCGCGAATTGCCGCTTGGTCCAGATGAACCCAGAGATCGGTCGTCAGTCCTGTATCGCCTTTGTGCTTGCTCACGAGGTGCAGCCAACCGGCTTGGCTGTACTGCTGGCCGATTGAAGCCATGATAGCCGGATCGCAATAGACCGCGTCCGGGAAGCGAAAGCTGTGTACGGAAACTCCATTCACTCCGGCAATGACTCTGCGCAAATCCTCATCGTCTTTGTCCAGCTTTGAGGCCAGCACCAGCATGGAGTGGTCCAGGGAAAATTCCGTGCGCGAGGTTGCATTCTGACCCAATGCGGCAATCCCGTTGGGAACCCATTCTTGAGTTTGAGATGGCGAAACCGGTTGCGGCGGAGTCTCCGATTGCACAGGTTGGGTTTGATTCTGCGCCACCGCTCCGGTCAGCAGCGCGCAGGCAAGCAATGCCAGAAATGAAATGCGCAAGAGCCTCATTCTCTATCCTCACGAAATGTCGCCAGTCTGAGCTGCGAATTCAGTTTAAAACCCGCATACTGGCGATAAGTTGCTCGGAAGCCATATCCGCGAGGCTCGATGCCCAGAGACTACCGATGCAATGGACGCGACCAGCGCATTTCGGGCTACAACATCCATCGCCCTTGATTTTTCAGCGTCTCCACCTCGTGCATCGCCCGTTCCCTTAATGCCAGATAGTCGGCCTTGGCCACGCGATTCAGCGGCATCTGTCCTGGTTCGAGCAGCACATAATGACGCGGACGCATATACGCCGGAAGCGAGCGCGCATGGCGTTCCAACTGCGTCACCAGGACGCTGGCTCCCGCGTGTGTTTCCATGAAGGCCACGATTGCCTCTGAGGTGACCGGGTGAGGCACGCCCACTGCCGCGCAGATGGCAACACCTTCAAGTTTGCAGAAGTGGTTCTCGACATCGCCGGGGAAAACCTGGTAGCCCGATGGCTTGAGAATCAGCTTCGCACGCCCGGCCAGATGTAGTCCCTTGTCGTCTCGAAATCCCATGTCCCCCGTGTAAAGATAGCTGTCGCTTGAGATGGCCGCCGCAGTTGCCGCCTCGTCATTGACGTAGCCGAGAAACGTCTGCGGACCACGGAAACAGACGTGACCCAACTCTCCGTCCCGCAGCTCTTCACCGGCCGCGCCGTCGGCCTGCATCTCTGCCCGGATTGACATCGAATACACCGGCATATCAAAACCCAGGCTTTCCACGCACTTAGCGGCGCTATCGCTCGCAACGCGAAGGTAAGTGCAGAATCCAGCCGCTTCGGTCAGCCCCAGCCCGGTGCCCACGTTTGGCGTCATTTGAGCCATCTTTTCAATGAACGCCGGAGAAACCTGCTGTCCGCCGTAGGCCGCAAATTCAAGGCTGGAGCAGTCGAAGGTATCAAACTCCTTCAATCTCCATTCAAACTGGAACATCGCCGGAATCTGTCCTATGGCCGTGACCTTGTAATCGGCAATGGCGCGCATTGAGCGCAATGGATCGAAGATGGAAATCAGCACGGCGCAGCCGCCATCGAAGATCGTGCTCATCAGCAACTCGGTTTGGCAACCCACATGACTCGGCGGCAGATTCACGAGGGTCACCAATTCCCTCTCCGAGCCGTGCAGCAATGCCTGACTCAGGCACATTGACTGACAGGAAATATTGCGATGCGAGAGCAGCGCCGGCTTCGGGGAACCGGTCGAACCGGTCGTAAATATCACCAGTGCGCCATCGTTCTCCGAAATTCTCGTGGTTCGCTCTTCATAGGCAATGCGCAGCGCCTGCCCCTCACCTTCGCCCGCTTGCGCCAGTCTCATCGCTTCGCCCAGCAGTTCGCCGATCGGGGTCGCCCCATTGGCGCACTGCTCCGGCGCGGCAAAGTGTACTGCCAGTTTGAGCGGAAATGTGTTCCGCAATTCAGCGCACAATGCGGTCACGTCGGGAACACGGGGAGTTTGTACAAATGCAAATCCCGCCGGCTGCACCAGCTTCAAGCTTCGCATTAACTCTTCCAGACTAAGTCGCAGATCTAAAGGGACAAAGATCGCACCGATGCGAAAGCAGGCGTACTCCAGAAAGACGTGTTCAATGGTCAGCGGAAGCAAGCTGGCGAAAAAGTCTCCCTTGGCAAAGCCGCGCTTCAGCAGAAGCATCGCCAAGGCCTGCGTAACACGGTCGAATTCCGCCCACGAAACGGAACGGCCGCGCTCCGAATCAATCATCGCCACCGAGGCAGGTTTTTCACGAGCCCATTTCTCCACCGCACCATGTAACAGGTGTCGATCTTGGAATCGTTGTTCGTAGTCATCCAAAGTCAGACGAGGGGCTTGCTTTGCTATCATCATAGGGATGCCATTATGCACTGTCCGGGGCGGCAGAACCTGCCGCGAGACAAGCCCGGAAGTGCTTTATATTCACATTTCTGATGCTATTAGTTTTTTCGATTAGCCATTGACATACAACGCCCAAATGGCAGAGCATCATTAAAGAACCGGCCAACTGGTCGGTTTTTCACATCAAAAGGAGCCTCCTTGGCCACTATCTTTTACGCCCACGACGCCCATCCCGACGCGCTTAAGCGCAAAACCATCGCCGTCTTTGGCTACGGCAGTCAGGGTCATGCCCAGGCGCTCAACCTGCGTGAAAGCGGATACAACGTCATCATCGGTCTGGACCCCGAGCGCGGCACCGCAAAGCGCGCCCGTGAAGACGGTTTCGAGGTACTTGCACCCGCCGAAGCAGCAAAGCGCGCCGACTATCTTCAGATCCTCACGCCCGACGAAACCCAGGCAGAACTCTACGCAGAGTCCATCCGCCCTTATCTCACCAAGGGAAAGGTACTAGGCTTTTCGCACGGCTTTTCAATTCACTTCAAGACCATCGAAGCTCCGGCCGACGTGGACGTCGTAATGATTGCGCCCAAGAGCCCTGGTCATCTGGTTCGACGTCAGTACACCGAGGGCCGCGGCGTTCCGGCGCTGATCGCGATCCATCAGGATGCCAGCGGCAACGCTAAGGAACTCGCGCTCGCTTACGCCGATGGAATCGGTTCAACCCGCGCGGGAGTTCTGCAGACTACCTTCAAGGAAGAGACCGAGAGCGATCTTTTCGGCGAGCAGGCCGTGTTGTGCGGCGGACTTACCTCATTGATTAAGAAGGGCTTTGAAACCCTGGTCGAGGCCGGCTATCAGCCCGAGATCGCCTACTTCGAATGCTTGCATGAAGTGAAGCTGATCGTCGATCTCATCTACGAAGGCGGCCTGGCCCGTATGCGCTACTCCGTCTCCAACACCGCTGAATATGGCGACCTGACCCGTGGCGAAGTCGTTGTCGGCGATGCCACCCGCCAGGCCATGAAGAAGGTTTTGGATCAGATCCAGAAGGGCGAGTTCGCCCGCGAATGGATCGCCGAGCATCGCGGCGGCAACAAGCATTTCAACGCCCTGCGTGAGGCCGAAAAGAATCACCCGATCGAAGCGGTAGGAGCCAAGCTGCGCAGCATGATGGACTGGCTGCCCGATGCCACCAAGAGCACCGCGAAGAAAGATGCGGACGGCAAAGTGGTGAATGCATAAGGGAGCCGAATAGCTTCTGAAAGTCCAACGGGCACCCCCACGGGGATGCCCGTTTTTCTTGCCGCACGTAAATTATTTTGCCTCTGGGCCCACGCCACGGCCTCTCGGAGAACATTCTGCTCCCATCCCGCGGCTTTGTTTGATAATGTTATTCCGCTTTTAGCGCCTAAAGAATTGGGAGTCACGTTCATGACAATCATTCAGCAGGAAGATCTGATCCAGAGCGTCGCCGACGCATTACAGTTCATCTCCTACTACCACCCGGCCGATTTCATCCGCAGCCTCACCGCCGCATACGAGCGCGAACAGGCTCCTGCCGCCAAGGATGCGATGGCGCAGTTACTCATCAACTCGCGTATGTGCGCTGAAGGCCATCGCCCCATTTGCCAGGACACCGGCATCGTAACCGTTTTTCTAAAGGTCGGAATGGATGTCCACTTCAATGGCACTTTGAGCCTGGAGGAGATGATCAACGAGGGTGTCCGCCGTGCTTACCTGTTGCCGGAGAACAAGTTGCGCGCCTCCGTGCTCGCCGATCCTGCGGGCAAGCGCCAGAACACCAAGGACAACACTCCCGCCGTGGTCTGCGTCTCCATCATACCCGGCAATAAGGTGGACGTGATTGTTGCGGCCAAGGGTGGCGGTTCGGAAGCCAAAACCAAGTTCGCCATGCTGAATCCATCCGATTCCATCGTCGAGTGGGTGCTTAAGACCGTGCCCACCATGGGCGCCGGCTGGTGTCCTCCCGGAATCATCGCCCTGGGCATTGGCGGCACTGCCGACAAAGCAATGTTGATCGCCAAGGAAGCACTCATGGAGCCGATCGACATTCAGGACTTAAAAGCTCGCGGCGCCAAAACCCGCGCTGAAGAACTACGCCTTGAACTCTATGACAAGATCAACGCCCTCGGCATTGGCGCGCAGGGCCTCGGTGGCCTGACCACCGTGCTTGACGTGAAGGTGAAAGATTATCCTACCCACGCCGCCAATCTGCCGGTAGCGATGATTCCCAACTGCGCGGCCACCCGTCACGCGCACTTTGTTCTCGACGGCTCGGGTGCCGTTTCGCTCGATCCGCCGTCCCTCAAGGACTGGCCTGAGCTCACCTACTGCCCCGCTTCCGCGCGCCGCGTCAATCTCGACAAAGTGACTCGCGAAGAGGTTCTGTCGTGGAAGCCGGGCGAGGTGATTCTGCTCAATGGCAAGCTGCTGACCGGTCGCGATGCCGCGCACAAACGCATGACCGATATGCTGAATCGCGGCGAAAAGCTTCCCGTGGACTTTACCAATCGCTTTATCTACTACGTGGGCCCTGTCGATCCGGTGCGCGATGAAGCCGTCGGACCTGCCGGCCCTACGACCTCCACGCGCATGGATAAGTACACCCGCCAGATGCTGGAGCAGACGGGATTGCTCGGTATGGTCGGCAAGGCAGAACGCGGGCCTGCGGCAATCGAGGCGATCAAGGACAACAAGTCCGTGTACCTGATGGCGGTCGGCGGTGCTGCGTACCTGGTTTCCAAGGCGATCAAAAAGTCGAAGATAATGGCGTTTGCGGATCTCGGAATGGAGGCGATCTATGAATTCGAGGTCGAAGACATGCCGGTGACCGTTGCCGTCGATTCCACCGGGGTTTCCGTTTTTGAGACCGGACCGCGTGAGTGGAAGGAACGAATCGCGGAGTTGGCGGTTTTAAACTAGTCCCCAATACTGGGCGTCTGCGCCCACCAACGCAGCGGAGCCATAACGGCTCCGCTGTTTTTAACGCCATTCCGTTTTACCCGATTCCTTAGCCCGCCTTATTCCAGGGATTTAGTTTTTTCATCGGGAGCTTTGACCGCTTCTGTCTGCGTTTCGGACTTGTCGCCCTCTGATGCGTCCTTATTGAGATATTCCACTATGAGAGAGATTCTTCGATTTGCAGGATCGTCCGGAAGGTGATCGGTTCGCGGGCGCTGATCGGCGAATCCCCGAACCTGTGAAACCTGTTGCTCCTGCAACCCCGAGCTTTGCATAATCTTGCGCGCCGCGTTGGCACGATCTACGGAAAGCTCCCAGTTGCTGTATCCGGCCAGGCCTCCGGAGTAGGGCTTTGAGTCCGTGTGTCCTTCAATCGAGACGTGGTTGGGAAGCTTTCCGACCTCTTGCGCAAGTGAAACCAGCAATCCCTTTCCGCTGAGGCTTGGCACGGCACTGCCCAGTTCAAAGAATGTCCCGTTTTCGGCCTCTGTGAGTTCGATCCGAAGTCCTTCCGGTGTGATCGTCATTTCGATGTGGCTTTTTATTTTTTCAAAGTCGGGCAGCGATTTGATTTGTTTCAGCAGAGCGTCCTTGATCTTGGACATATCTTCTTTTCGAAGATCCAGATTTTGCCCGGCGCCACGCATTGTACTTCCCACCTGTTTGGAATTGCCCGATGGGTCTTTGAAGTATCCCCCTACCGCCTCCTGCACCTGTTTACTGGAGTTCAGCAGCCAGAGCACGATGAACAAAGCCATCATCGCCGTCACAAAATCGGCATAGGCAACCTTCCACGCGCCACCGTGGTGGCCGCCGTGTCCGAGACTTTTTCTTGATTATGATAGGGGCGTCGCGCATCTAGGCTCCCTCTTCAGCGGCAGCAACAGCAACTCCGCCGCCCTTGCAAGATCTCTCCATATCGATGAAGCTCGGCCGAACGTGTTTCGGAATCGCACGTCTCCCGAACTCCAACGCCTGGATGGGAGCAGCGCCCTTGATAAAGGAGATCAGCACCACCCGCAATACGTAAACGTAGGCATGTTCGTCCTCCGCCTGCTTTGCCATGTTTGCCGCCACCGGGCCGACCAGCCCATAGCAAAGCAGAATGCCCAGGAACGTTCCTACCAGAGCAGCCGCCACCTTGCGCCCAATCTCTTCCGGAGGCCCGCCCAGCGCGCCCATGGTGATGACCACTCCCAGCACCGCGGCCACAATGCCCAAACCGGGCAGTGAGTCGGCAACCGTGCTCAGGGCTGAAACCGGGGCATTATCGCCGCGATGCGAAACTTCCATGTCGAGGTCCATCATCTGGTCGAGGTCGAACGGGTCGATGCCGCCCGTGACCGCCATCCGCAGTGTGTCGCAGACAAAGTCTCGCGTGTGATGGTCCTTGAGAAAGCGCGGATACTTCGTAAACACCTCGCTCTTCTCCGGCTCTTCGATATCGGATTCGATCGCCAATAATCCATCTTTCCTTGCCTTGTTCAAAATCTCGTAGCACATCTTCAGCGTTTCGAGATAGAACGCTTGATTGATGTATGAACCCTTCAAAGCGCCAACCACTCCGCCGCCAATCTTCTTAACCACGTGCAGAGGATTGGCGATCAGCAATGTGCCAATCGCCGCGCCTCCGATGATGATCAACTCCGCCGGCTGAACCAGAACCCTCAGGTTCCCATGCTCCATCAAGTAACCGGCGACAATCGAGCCGAACACCACAACAATGCCAATGATGATGAACATCGGTTTACTCTTCCCCGTCGGCGATGCTCTTCAGGTCCTGCTCTAACCCTTGAATGAGTGCATCCACTGTTTGCGATGGCTCCGCCAGTCGCGCAGCAGCGCGAATTCGGACCACCCGGCGATCGCCCCACCACTTCACCGCGCACGATGAACCTACGCCGGCAAGTTTCGATTGCAGCGTTTCATCGTTTCAGGCTTGCACTCGGGAACAATTGCAACCAGCCTCCAATCGCTCCAGCACCCAACAAAGGTGTTGCGAGGGCAGTAGTCCCGCGATGGTCTTAGCCAGTGTGCGAAGGGCCTGATGCAGCATCGCCGTACCGCCGTGGTGCTGGATCGCGCGCTGCTCTGACATTTCAATCAACATCACTGCCGAAGATGATGCCGACCTCGAATGAAGCAGAGCCTGCAAATGCTCCATGCTCTCCGCAAAGGCCGGGAGCCCCGTAGCGATTTCGAACTCGCGATCAGAACGTCCGCCAGGCCGGACTATCTTGATTTCCGTGCGCGGGATCGAAAATCTCGCCCACGCCTCTCATCTCTCCCATCGAATCGCGAAGGGGAAATGCGAAGACGTGGATCGGCGTACGGTGGCCTTCCTTGTGACGCAGGAACAGGTCAGCCCCTACCGGTCTGCCGTCGCGCAGCACTTCCATTACGGGACATTGCGGACCTGGCACCGGCATTGGTTCCGTCGAACTGAATCAGCAAATCTCCTCGATAGGTGCGGCCCACAACCTCTTGCCCCAAGTAACCGGTAATCCCCTCGGCCGCCGCGTTCCAATAAAAAATCTTGCTGTGTAAATCCACCAGGCAGACGCCATAGGGCATCGCATCACTGAAGCTCCGAAATAGATGGGCCTCAATCTCGGACATTTGGCTTGCTCCTGATTCCACCATCGGCAAGCCCTCCGCGACACTTGAGCGCAAAAAAGGAAGGCTGCTTCAGCCTTCCGGTCTGCCGTTATCGCAATTCGACTTTAAGTTCTTTCCGCTGGCCTAGCACGCCGTAACTGTCACCATCTCAGCATTAACAAAAGTCCATGTACGGGAATTCCCACCCACTCCGGCCTGTTTTCGAGTTCGTACACTATCTCCAGCAGCGCCTTTTCGATCAGGTGTGCCCGCAGCAGAATTTGCATCTCTGATTCCGTTCGCGGCAGAAAATCCATTCCTCGCGAAGTCTCCAGATATCCCTGCAAGAACATCGCGGAAACCCACTCATGCCAGTGCTCTGCCCAGCGATCGATGCGCGCCACCTGCTCCCGCCCTTTCACAACTCCAGGCACAAAGCCGAAGGAAACAGCATGGGCCGCGTAATGCAACGAACGTATCATGCTCGCAACATCGCGCAATGCTGAGCGCTTGATGCGCCGTTCGCTCAGTGGCCTGCCCGCCGGCCCGTCAAAGTTTCGGATGATCACGTCATTTCCGGTAAACAGCAGGTTGCTGAGTTGATAATCTCCATGGATTCGGATGCGCGCTCCTGAGATCCGCTGATCGCGCAGCGGAAACATTCCATTGCGAATGGCGGCCTCGCTGGCGAGCAACTCTTCGGCGTCGGCCCGCACTCCTTCGGGAAGCGTTTTCAACCGTAAGCGCAATGCATCAAGCGATCGTCCCATCTGCCCCAGCATCCCGTGGTAAAGTCCGTGGCGATAGAAGTCGGTAAATGGCTCCGGCGAAAACTCCTGGCACTTCCGGGCGGCTGCTCAAAGCTCCGTGCAGTTCTGCCGTGCGAACCCCTAGCAGATGCGCCATGTTTTCGAAGGTCCCCAGCAATTCTGCCATCAGCGCCGGTATCGGGCGCTGCGCCAGTACCAGCGGACTGCCGTTGATCACCTCTTTTGCTCGCGCATCTTCGTCTTGCACTGCCAGCGCGCGCTCAAAGTAAAGGCTCAGGTGATCGATCATGTATTGCCAGCCGAGGGTTGCGTCTCGCACATATCTGGTCACCAGTCCCAGCGTCGTACGCTGTTCTTCATCATCTTCGACGGGTGCAATATTCCATCCAGCCCAGCGCCTTTGGCATGTGCGCGAAATTTGTTCGCTCGCGTCAGAAACTCTTCCACCTCACGATCCGGATTCGTACCGGCCTCAACCTTGCGGTATAGCTTCAGTACGAAATCTTCGCCCAGATTCACAAACGTGTTCGGTGAATCCAGCATCTGCACCTGCGGTTCCCGATTCGAACGCACATGCGACCACGCCTCGCGAAACGCCTTGGTGTGCCCGGCCACCATCTCTCCCCGTATGCCCTTGAACTTGCTGCGCTTCAGCACCGCGGTCAGCAGCGCATCGCTGAAAGCTCCGCTCGAGCAGAGCGCTGTGCAGCAACACCCAGCCCTTGTCGCGGAACTCCAACCTTGCCAGCACTGCCTCCTTGTGATCGCGCAGAACCGCCTCCGCCTGTTCGCCCGCGGCCACGGCCAGTGGAATCGTGTATTTCTCGTCTTCGCCATCGCTGTACTCCACGCGAATCAGCAGAATGGCACATCTCCTGGCGCCGCAGCGGAATCACGTCTTCCACTCGCGACCCGCGTGATCGTCCGGTTGCGTCCGAGGAACCATCGGCGCTTGCGCAGAATGCGCGGCAGAATTCGCGTCAGCGGCTTCCATCGTGCTTTCGCTCCATGCGGCTTTCATCGACTCCGCTGCGACGGTCGCAATTTGCGTCGTGCCATCGCCCTCGTGTCACCAGTTCCTCGCCCGCCTCTTTCGGAAGCATTCTGAACCAGTAGAACGAGTACGGGGCAAGCGATAGAAAGTATGGCTCCTGCGTGATCGGTGGAAAGCGGCTGACGCCGAAAATCTCCAGCAACGTCGCGCCCTGATATTTCTGCAGATCCAGTTCTACTCCCTGGCTGAAGCGCGACAGGTTTGCCACCACCAGGATTCGCTCGTCATCGATATTGACGAAAGAATGCCAGCACCTTCCGGTTCGAAGGATAAAGAAACTCCAGCGATCCCCGCCCAAATGCGCGAAACTGCTTGCGCTGTGCGATCAAGCGTTTCATCCACCACAGCAACGAATGTGGATTGCGTTGCTGCGTCTCCACGTTGACCGCCTCGTAGTGGTACTCCGGATCGATGTTGACCGGCAGGTACAGCCGCTGCGGATTCGCCCTTGAGAACCCCGCGTTGCGATCCGCGCTCCATTGCATCGGCGTACGCACGCCATTGCGGTCGCCAAGATACACGTTATCGCCCATGCCGATCTCGTCGCCGTAGTAAATGATCGGCGTTCCCGGCAGCGAGAATAGCAGCGCGTTCATCAGCTCGATTTTTCTTCGGTCGTTCTCCAGCAGCGGCGCAAGTCTGCGCCGGATTCCTAAGTTGATTCGCATCTGCCGGTCATGCGCGTAAGTGCGATACATAAAGTCGCGCTCTTCGTCGGTCACCATCTCCAGCGTCAGTTCGTCGTGATTGCGCAGAAATAGCGCCCATTGGCAGTTCTCCGGAATCGGCGGCGTCAACTTCATGATGTCGGTCAGCGGATAGCGGTCCTCCATCTGCAGCGACATAAACATCCGCGGCATCACCGGGAAATTGAATGCCATCTGGCACTCGTCGCCGCTGCCAAAGTAGGCAACCGAATCTTCCGGCCACTGGTTCGCCTCAGCCAGCAGCATCTTGTCGTGATACTTCGCCTCCACGTGTGCCCGCACCTCGCGCAGGGCTGCGTGAGTCTCCGGCAGGTTTTCGCAGTTGGTGCCCTCACGCTCGAACAGGTATGGCACAGCGTCCAGACGCAGCCCATCCACTCCCATGTCGAACCAGAAGTCCATCGCGGCCAGCATCGCCTGCTTTACCTCCGGGTTGTCCCAGTTCAAATCCGGCTGATGAGAGTAGAAGCGGTGCCAGTAATACGCCTTCGCCAGCGGGTCCCAGGTCCAGTTCGAGGTCTCGAAATCCTTAAAGATGATCCGCGCTTCGGCGTACTTTTCCGGAGTGTCGCTCCATACATAAAAGTTCCGCCAGCGGCTTCCCTGTAGCCGCGCGCCGCGAGCGCTGAAACCACTCGTGCTGATCGCTGGTGTGGTTCAGCACCAGTTCGGTGATCACTCGCAGCCCGCGCCGGTGTGCCTCTTTCAGAAAGCGGTGGAAATCTCTCAGCGTGCCATAGGAGGGATGTACGTCGTTGTAGTTTGAGATATCGTAGCCATCATCGCGCAGCGGCGAGGGGCAGAACGGCAGCAGCCATATCGCCGTAACCCCCAGATCCTCCAGGTAGTCCAGCTTCTGCGTTAATCCTCCGAAATCGCCGATCCCGTCGGTCACGCTGTCATAGAAGGCTCTTACGTGGATTTCGTAGATGATTGCGTCTTTGTACCAGGTCGGTGCCGAGCGCGATGCCATCTTTGAATCCGTTTTTCCTTTCGCCAGCCGTTTGGATCGCCTGATGTCACTTCCAGGCAAATCCAATCGGCTCTGGATTGCTCTTGCCGATCAGTCGCACCACTGCGCAGGCGCGCCAGTCACGCACCGCAGTGTTGGATGAACTGACCATCGCTTGGGTTTCAAGCCGAATGTTGTGCCATTCTTCTCTTCTTCATGGAGCTTCAATTATTGAGATCTTCTTGCCGCAGCAATTCAGCATCAAACAAAGCAGTAGTATGAGAGCTACCACGAGCAAGCCAATGCGCTTCAAGGTTGCCTCAGAGCCGCGAGTCATGCGCGATCAGTATCCGCCGCGCATTCTCGATGTCGCCAGCTCCGTTCTTGACGAGAAAGATTTTCGCGGCATTCGCATAGCAGATGGTGCTCGCAAAGCAGACGGTGCCGTTGCCAACGGCAGCATCTATCTTTTCTTCCAGAACAGGCCGCGACCGAACATAGCTCACGGGTGTAGCCGATTCCGTCACAGACATCATCTTATTGGGATTGGAAAGGTAAGCTCGTCGCACAGGTTTAAGGGACGAAGCGATGAACGCTAAACCACAGAACACAATGCCACGCACTTTGGCTGACATCTTTTTTCAAGTTGTGGAGCGCGACCAGTCCCGGGTCATGCTCTTCGAGCGTGACTTCCAGTGGCACGCGATCTCTTCCTCGGACCTCTACCGCCGGGTCATGGGCGTCGTCCAGGCGCT
This sequence comes from uncultured Acidobacteriota bacterium, assembly GCA_963786435.1. Classification (GTDB taxonomy): domain Bacteria; phylum Acidobacteriota; class Terriglobia; order Terriglobales; family Acidobacteriaceae; genus TOLSYN. The sequence continues at coordinate 4,392,706 of CAWAZK010000002.1, read as the reverse complement.
CCGCAACCAAGGCATCTCGCGTGGCGACCGCGTCGCCATCCTCGCCGAAAATCGCCCTGAGTGGACCATTGCCGACTTTGCCATCCTGCTCTCCGGCGCTGCCACCGTGCCCATCTACGCCACTCTCACCGCCGAGCAGATTTCCTTTCTGCTCCGTCACTCCGGTGCCAAGACGGCCTTTGTCTCCACCGCCGCACAGCTTTCAAAGCTGCGCTCCATTCAACCGGAGACGCTTTGTCGAAACCATCATTCTGATGGACGAGCCCACCCCGGATGCCGATGCGCTTTCCATGTCCGCGCTCATGGATGCCGGCCCCAGCAGAGCGCGTGCCGGAACTCGATGCCCTCGCCGACACCATTCACCCCGGACGATCTCGCCACCGCTCATCTACACCAGCGGCACCACCGGCGTTCCCAAGGGCGCCATGCTCACGCACGGCAACATCGCGTCGAATCTCTCCGTCTCCCTCGACGAGTTCGACTTGAGCCAAGACCGATCTTGCGGTCAGCTTTCTACCGCTCTCCCACATCACCGCGCGCCACGTGGATTTTGCCGAACTCTATCGCGGTGTCACCATCGCCTATTGTCCTTTCATCGAGGATCATGCCCCGCATTCTGCGCCAGCTTCATCCCACCATCTTTGTCGCCGTGCCCCGTGTGTACGAGAAGATCTACAACCAGGTGCAGCGCGGCGTTGCCGTCGGCTTCAAAAAGACGGTGTATCGCTGGGCCATGTCCGTGGGCAGGGCGCATCTCGACCAGGTGCTCGCCGGCAAACGCCCTACCGCGCTCGTCTGGAAGCTGGCCAATCGTCTCTTTTCTCCAAGGTGCTGGAAGCCATGGGCGGCAAGGTTCGCATCTTCATCTCCGGCGGTGCTCCCTTGGGAAGAGAACTTGCCGAATGGTATGCCGAGATCGGCCTGATCATTCATGAGGGGTACGGCCTGACCGAAACCTCGCCCGTGATCGCCGTCAACTCGCCCCGCGCCCGCAAACTCGGCACCGTGGGCCGCCCGCTCTCGAACGTCGAAATACGCATCGCCGAGGATGGTGAGTTGCTGGTCCGCGGTCCCAGCGTCTTCAAAGGCTACTGGAATATGCCCGAGGAAAGCGCCGCTGCCTTTGATGGCGACTGGTTCAAGACCGGAGACATTGCCAATCTCGATGCCGAGGGCTTCCTCTCCATCACCGACCGCAAGAAGGATCTCATCAAGACCTCGGGCGGCAAGTTCATTGCGCCGCAGCCCATCGAAAACTCTCTGAAGTCCAATCGCTTCATTGCCGAAGCCGCAATCCTCGGCGACCGCCGCCGCTTCCCTGCCGTTGTCATCGTCCCGGCCTTCGCTGCTCTTGAGGACTGGGCCGCACAAAACGGCATCTCGTTCCAGTCGCGCCAGGAGTTGGTTGCCGCATCCTCAGGTGCAGTCGCTGTATGAAGACATCGTCGAGCAGGTGAATCACAACCTCGCACGCTACGAGCGCCTCAAGAAGGTGCTCGTCATCGCGGAGGAACTCAGCATCGAGGACGGAACCCTCACTCCCACTCTCAAACTTCGCCGCCGTAACGTCGAGAGCCGCTACAAGGAACAGATCGAGCAGCTTTACGCCGAGCCCGCCCCGGCTCGACAGCGCTCACACCAGCAGTAGCGGGACAACAGTCTGCCAACTCTTGTTTCCGCAAAGTGTTTACAATATCCATGGACAATACATGGACTCGCTTGTCATCGCAGGAAAGTCGTTCCACTCCCGCCTGATCGTTGGCACCGGAAAGTACAAGGATGGTCCCCAGACCGCCGCTGCTCTTGAGGCCAGTGGCGCTGAGGTTGTCACGGTCGCGGTGCGCCGCGTCAATCTCGACCGCAGCAAGGAATCGCTGCTCGATTTCATCGACCCCAAGAAATACTTTCTTCTGCCCAACACCGCCGGCTGCTACACCGCTGACGAAGCCATTCGCGTCGCCCGCCTGGGACGCGAGGTCGGCCTCAGCGACTGGGTCAAAATCGAAGTCATCGGAGACCAGAAAACTCTCTATCCCGACGTTGCCGCCACCATTGAAGCGACTCGCGTGCTAGTCAAGGAAGGCTTTACGGTTCTCCCCTATACCTCTGATGATCCAGTAGTTGCGCTTCGCCTTGTGGATGCCGGCGCGGCCGTCGTCATGCCGCTTGGCGCGCCTATCGGCAGCGGCCTTGGGATTCAGAACACGGCCAACCTCCGCATCCTGCGCGAGCTGATTACCTCGCTCCCGCTCATCGTCGATGCCGGCGTAGGCACCCCCTCCGATGCGGCCCTGGCCCTCGAACTCGGCTACGACGCCGTGCTGATGAATACCGGCATCGCCGCCGCCGCCGACCCGGTTCTCATGGCCTCGGCCATGAAACACGCCGTCATTGCCGGGCGTGAAGGATTCCTCGCCGGACGCATGCCGCGCAAGCTTTACGCCTCGGCCAGTTCGCCCCTGGAAGGAATTTCCCGCTAGTGGCCTCGGCAGTCACCGCAGCAGCAGGAGCCGAAGCGATTGCCGCTCCTGTCGCTCCTGCCTAGCCAGCGTCCGGCGTGGCTGCCTGCCTTCATTCCCGCATTCGATGGACTGCGCGGCCTCGCCATCCTCGCCGTCGTCCTCTATCACTGCCATCCTCGCCTGCAAGGCACATTTCTGGAAAAATTCGTCGTCTGGGGATGGAGCGGCGTCAGTCTGTTCTTCGTCCTCTCCGGATTTCTCATCACCGGCATCATTCTCGACTCCGGCTCATCGCCGCGCTTCTACTCTAATTTCTTACGCCCGGCGCTTCCTTCGCATCTGGCCGGTGTATTGGCTGCTGCTCTTCCTCCACTACTTCTTTTTCCCTTTCATCTTCAGCGGCTATCGCTGGATGCTCCATGACATCGCCGCTGCGCCCTGGCTCTTTCTTCTGCTCTTTGTCCAGAACCTCTGGCCCATCGCCCTCCCCGGAGCCATCGGCCCCACCTGGAGCCTTGCCATCGAGCAGCAGTTCTATCTTTTCTGGACTCCGATCGCCCGCCGCATCCCGCCCCGCTGGCTGCTCCTGGCCGCCTCCGTCATGCTGGCCACCTCGCCCCTGGTGCGCCTCTTTTGCGGAGACCGCTTCACTCCCACCAACACGCTCACCCATCTCGACGGTCTCGCCGTCGGCTCACTGGTCGCCATCGCCCTGCGCGTGCTTGCCCTGGCCGCCTGCGGCATGGAAGTGGATCGCCCGCGCCGCTCTGGCCGTTGGCGCCGCTGGCGTCGCGCTCATGCTCTACCGCGGCTCCGCATTTACGGACACGCTGCTGGCCATTGGCTTTGGCGGAATGTTGCTCGCGGCCCTGCTGGGTCAGGCTGCTCCCGTCCCAGCTCTACTGCCGTGCCCTCACCCTTCGCCCGCTTCTGTTCATCGGAAAAATCAGCTACGGCCTCTACGTCACCCACATCCTCGTCTTTTCCATCCTTGGCGGCTACGTGGATAAGCCTCTCGACCGCTTCGGCATCCCCGGCAATCTGGCGATTGTCGCCATTCGCCTGGCAGCCTCCATCGGCTTTGCCGCCCTCATGTGGGTTCGCTTCGAGAAGCCCATCCTCGGCCTCAAGCGTTACTTTAACTTCCGCTAGCTACCTGCGCAATAAAAAGCCACTGGAGATCTCCAGTGGCTCGCATGTCTCGATTCGTTCACTCTGCTGCATGCCTTGCTATCTTCGTGCCGACTCCGTCCGGCTGAGGAGTCTGTGCCGCATGTTGTCCCGGCTGCTCCGGAAGAAGGTAGATCACCTCGCCCGGCTTGGCATAGCGCAACTGCTCGCGAGCTTCCTTCTCAATCGCCTTCGGATCGCTCTTCAGCGCCTTGATCTCCGCATCCAGACGCTGGTTTTCCTCGTCCATCTGCTTCAGTTCTTGCTGCAGCTTTTGGTACTCCGCCTTCTTCTGCCGGTACGTCACCCATCCATTGTTTCCCAGCAGAACGTGCGCACACAGACAACCCGCAATCACCAAAAACGCGGCACTGGCCAGCAGCCTGCGCCACTGCACCAGCTTCTTCACGAACTCTCGCAGCCATTTCACCGTATCGTCAATCCTCATGCAATTAGTCGATCGCCCACTGCTTGGCCGCCGCGCTCAGCTTCGCCAGATCTTCCTGGCTCCGCGCCTCCGTGTAGGCGCGCACCACCGGCTCCGTGCCGCTCACCCGATAGCATACCCACGAGCCGTCGTCGAGCACCAGCTTCAGTCCGTCGGTCCGCACAATCTGCGAAACCTTGCGGCCGGCAAATTCCGCCGGATTCGTCCCCAACTTTGTAGTGAACTTCGTTTTGGCTTCGTCCGTCAAGCGGAAGTTCTGCCTTTCCGGGTAATAGGAACCAACTTGACAAATAATTCCTTCAACTGCGTGCCCAGGCTCTTGCCCCGCTTGGCCACCATCTCGCACAGCAGCAGTCCGGCCAGCACTCCATCCTTCTCCGGCACGTGATGCCGAATCGTCAATCCCGCGCTCTCTTCGCCGCCGATGGCGATCTTGTCCTGCTTGATCAGTTCGCCAATGTACTTGAATCCCACCGGCGTCTCGTACAGCTCAATCTTATGATGCTCCGCAACCGCATTGATGAGGTTGGTGGTCGCAACACTTTTTGCCACGCCGTTCCTCCAGCCGCGAGTCTCCACCAGATAGTCGAACAGCAGCGCGATCACGTAGTTCGGCGAGATATAGGTCCCGTCCTCGTCCACAATGCCAAAGCGGTCCGCATCGCCGTCGCAGGCAATGCCGATCTTCGCTCCCGTCTCCTTCATCTTGTGGCGCAACTCGTCGAGCAGCTCTCCATCCGGCTCCGGCGCGTGCCCGCCAAACAGCACGTCGCGGGTGTCGTGCACCACCGAACACGAATTCCTTCGTCCGCAAGCACCACGTTGCTGTATCCGCGCGAAGCGCCCCACATCGGATCGAACGCAACCTTCAGCCCGCGCTCGCGAATCGCCTTGAAATCCACCAGTTCCTTGATCCGAGCCAGGTAGTGCGACTTCACTTCAATCGCCTTGCGCTCCGCCTTCTTCACGCCCGCCGGAGCGGCTCCGCCATCCTCGTCCGCCTTCACCACCGCCGCCTCAATCTGCTTGGTGAATTCCGGCAGCGCTGGCGCGCCATCCGGAGTTGAAAACTTAATTCCGTTGTACTCTGCCGGATTGTGCGAGGCCGTGAAGTTGATCGCGCCATCGGCTTTCTGCCGGATCACTTCCCACGCAATCGCCGGAGTCGGCGCCGGCTCGGAGATCACCAGCGGAGTAATGCCGTAGCTCTCCAGGATCGTCGCCGCAATGTCCACGAACGTCTCGCCCATGTATCGCGGATCGCGTCCCACGACCAACTTCGGATCGGCCTTGCCCGTGCCCGCCACATAGCGCGCAATGCCGGTAACCGCGCGCTTGACGTTTGCCACCGTAAATTCATCGGCCACAATTGCCCGCCAGCCAGAGGTTCCGAACTTGATCTGTGTTGCCATCTTTCTTTTCTCCCGGAGTATGATCGTATGCAACTTCAATTTGCCGTGCTGCCAGCACAAATTCTATCAGCGCACTATGCTCGTCCGTGCTCATGCAACCGAATTGCTCTTGCCGCCGCGCACCGAATCCGGTAGCTTATCCCCAACTCATGACAGGAATCGCCCAATGACCGATAAGCGCCTCATGCTGACCACGGTGTCTTCCCGCGAGGAAGCCAACACCATCGCATCCGAACTTGTCTCCCGCCGCCTTGCCGCCTGCGTCAACATTCTCGGACCGATCTCTTCCGTCTATCGTTGGCAGGGCGAGGTTGAACACTCCGAAGAGTTCCTGCTTCTCATTAAATCCACCGAAGCCCAGTTCCAGCCGATTCAAGAGGCGCTAGGCGAATTGCACTCCTACCAGCTTCCCGAGCTGATCTCCTTCACTATCGAAGCTGGCGCGGAATCCTATCTCGACTGGATCGCAGCATCCGTCAACAAGTGATTTATTGATTCAAGTGTGGCCTTTCTTCTGCCGATTTGATCTACAGGAGCAGACCTGCCATGCTCGTGCCATGGGATGAATTGAATAACCTTGGGATTCCGGTCATTGATGAGCAGCACCGCCAGCTTTACGCGATGCTGAATGAACTCAACCGGGCAATGGCTGAGGGACGTGGAAAGATAATTGCGGCTGGCATCATGAATCGACTCGTCCCGCTGATTCGCGAACACTTCGGCGCGGAGGAAAAATTCTGCAGCAGCTCAATGCTCCCGACTATCGCCGATGCTGCGTCAAACACGCGGAACAGCTTTCCATGCTGCAAATGTTTTTGAAGGACAAGAACGCCGGCGATCCCTCCGCTGTCATCGACCTTCTTTATTTTCTCGATTCCCTGCTCGACGGTCACATCAACGAGGACCGCCTGGCGCTCGGGATTTCCGACGACGAACTCATCCAATAGGACATCCGTTACATTGCCGCCAGCGCCTGCTCCAGGTCAGCCAAGAATGTCGTCCACATCTTCAATCCCAACCGAGATGCGCACCATTCCGTCCGTCAGTCCGATCTTTGCGCGCCCCTCCTCGCCCAGCGCCGCATGGGTCATCGTCGCCGGATGCGAGATCAGCGTCTCGACTCCGCCCAGCGACTCGCCCAGCACGCACAGCTTCAACTGCTTCAGCATCTTCTTCGCATTCTCCAGCGACCCGGTATCAATCGTGATCATCGAGCCAAAGCCTTTCATCTGCCGCTTCGCCAACTCATGCTGCGGATGCTCTGCCAATCCCGGATAGATCACCTTTTTCACGCGCGGATGCTTTTGCAGATACTCGGCCACGGCGCGGCCGTTCACATCGTGCTGCTTCATCCGCACCGCCAGCGTCTTCACCCCGCGCAGAATCAGCCAGCTCTCAAAGGGTGACAAGATCGCCCCAGAAGCCTTCTGCAGGAACGCCAGATCCGCGGCCTGCTCCTCGGTCGAACAGACGATCACTCCGCCCAATCCGTCGCTGTGTCCGTTCAGAAACTTCGTCGTCGAGTGCAGCACCATGTCCGCGCCCAGCTCCAGCGGCCGCTGGAAATACGGCGACATGAACGTGTTATCCACGATCACTTGGGCACCCATGCAATGGGCCACCTCACTCACCTCCGCAATATCCGTCAGCGCCATCAGCGGATTTGTCGGCGTCTCCAGATACACGTATCGCGTGTTGCTTCGCATCGCCGCCGCGACATTTTCCGGATTCCTTGTATCGACATATGTAAATATAATGCCGAACTTCGCCATCACCTGGTTGAAGAATCTCGGAGTCCCGCCGTACAGATTATCTCCGGCCACCACATGATCGCCCGCTTTCATCATCTGGCAGAATGCGGTCACCGCCGCCATTCCGCTGGCAAAAACGCGCGCCGCCACGCCACCTTCCAGCGATGCAAGATTCGTCTCCAGCCGATCCCGCGTTGGATTGGAGACCCGCGAATATTCGTACCCCAGCCGCGGCTTTCCAAGCTCGTCCTGCTGGTAGGTAGAGGTAGCATAGATCGGCACGCTCACTGCTCCGGTCAGTTCCTCTGGTTCCTGCCCATCATGAATGGCCCGCGTGGAAAATCCTTTGCGCTCTGTCGTCATTGTGGCCTCTAGTCTGAAACTTCCTGCGGCTTTGGCTCACCGCGCCGCTGATAGTTAAAAATGTCTTTCGAAAGATAGCGCTCGGCCGAGTCTGGAATCAGCGTAATCACCCGCTTTCCCTTGCCCAACCGCTTCGCGATTGCGATTGCGCCGCAAACATTTGCCCCGGAGCTCGAACCGCCGAGCACGCCTTCTTCCACCGCCAGCCGCTTCACCATCGCGAAACGCCTCAACGTCCGGAACGATCACCGTCTCATCGCATACCGTGCGGTCGAACACCTCTGGAATGAAGCTAGCACCAATCCCCTCGACATCGTGCTCACCCGGCTGCCTGGCCGCTGTAAACCGAATTCTGCGGATCGCTCAGCACGGTCAGAACCTTCGCATTCTGCTCCTTCAAAAAACGCGCTACGCCGGTGAATGTTCCCGCCGTGCCGGCTCCGCAGACGAACGCATCGATGCGCCCTTCTGTCTGCTCCCAAATCTCGCGCGCCGTTGTGTCGTGGTGAATTTGCGGATTGCCAGGATTGGAGAATTGCGCCGCAAACCAGAAGTGTTCGTTCTCTTCCGTCAGCTTTCTGGCGCGGCTGATCGCGCCTTCCATTCCCTCTTCCGTTGGCGTCCGGTACACCTTGGCGCCGAAGCACTCCATCAGCATGACCTTCTCTTTGGAGAACTTTTCCGGCACAAAGAACACAACCTTGTATCCCTTCTGCACGCCCACCAGCGCCAATCCCACGCCGGTATTACCAGCCGTCGCCTCCACGATCGTGTCTCCGGGGTGAAGTACGCCCTCGCGCTCTGCCTGCTCAATCATCCCCAACGCGGCGCGATCCTTGATGCTGAATCCTGGATTGAACGCCTCCAGCTTTGCCCAGATCTCGGCGGCATCCGGAGGTACAACTTTTTTCAACCGCACCATCGGCGTTGATCCGATCAACTCCAAAACACTATCCACCACCCGCATCGAACACTTCATCAAGGAGAATCCTGTCTGCAGCGATCTTTGTCGCGAACATCAGGCTACGGCTTTCGGCAATACTGGTCAACTCCAGTTCCGCGCACCATGAGAAAAGGCTCGAAGCCTGCAGCCCGAGCCTTTGTTTCTGGCTTTGCTTCGCTTGCCTAATCGGCGGCTGAGGCCGTCTGGTCGGGAGTCGCGTAATATCCGCTGCGCGTCCGCACCGAGAGCTTCTTGTAACCGCTGGCAACGGCGTCTACCTTCACCTGCCGGTAACCGCCTTCGGTCTTCGGCGTCGAAGGCTTGTAGCCGATCGTGTATTGATTGCGGATATCGTGCGCAATCTGCTGCGAGATCGCCTCCACTTCGTTCACGTTTGCAGGAAAAAACGCGACCCCGCCCGTCTGCTCGGCCAAAATTCGCAACGCGCGTCGCGCTTTCTTTTCGCGCTCATGGCCCAGAAGTCCGATGGTGTAAATCGTCGGTCCTCCGTCCACGGCAATCGCACGTACTGCCTGTTCCAAAGTGTCTCGGCTTGCCGTGTCCTCGCCGTCGGTCACCACCAGGATGATTTTCCTTCTGCAACTTCGCGCTCTTCATCAGGTGGTCGCTGGTCGCCACCAGCGCATCGTAGAGCGCCGTCCCCCCGCGTGCCTCAATCCGCTCCAATGCATCTTGTAACAGATCGACGTTGCCTGTGTAATCCTGATCGAGATAATACGCGTCGTTGAAATTGATCACGCACACCTGATCCTCCGGATTGCTCGCCCGCACCAGGTTCAGAGCCGCGGCGTTCACGCTCGGCCGCTTGTCGCGCATTGAGCCTGAATTGTCGATCACGATCGCCAAAGCCACCGGAATATCTTCGCGGCGGAATGAAGTAATGCGTTGGGGCTGTCCATCCTCGAAAACCTGGAATGCAGTCCGGCCCAAGTCAGTAACCGGACGCTGATGATCGTCCACAACCGTCGCATGCAGCGTCACTTCCTGCACCTCGGACTTGAAGACAAATGTCCCGCTTTTATTTTTCTCTGCGGGGTGTCCTTGCGGCGGCAGGTTTACAGTATCGCCAGGCTGATTCGCCGGCTGAGTAGCCGTTGCTGGTTGCGCCGGCTGCTTATCAGGATTCACACCCTCAGGCGGCAACAGTACATCATCCTCGTTTTGCGGCGGCGTCGCGTTCTGCGAACTCGAATGCCCCTTTGCGGCGCTCGAGTTCTGGGCAAACGCCGTTCCACCGCATATCGCGAGCAGCAAACATAATGCTGCAATCCCGACTTTTGCTCGACTACATTTATTCATTTGGAGCATAGTACCCCGTCTTTGCGTACACCGGAGTTGTGGCAATCCTTTCGGAACAGCGAGCTTAACCCGAACCTTACGCCACTTCCCATCATGCGACGGCTTGGAAGGACGATAGCCAAGCACATATTGGTTGCGCAACTCCATACCAATTTTCATCGCAACATCGGTCAACTGGTTCGGATTATCGACCGTGAACGTTCGCCCGCCGGTAACGTCGGTCACTTCGGCCAGCAACTGTGGCCCGAATCGTTCCTCGTCGCTGCGCGGGTTCTGATCGAAGAGCCCAATCGCATAAATCTGCACATCGGCTTCTCTCACCATCGACTTGATTTCATTTTCGGTGTACCGGCTGCGATTGTCGCCCCCATCGGAGATGATCAGCAGGGCCTTTTTCTGGTGCCTGGCCTTTCGCATCTTCGCCATTCCCAAGTAGATCGCATCCAGCAGCGCCGTTCGCCCCTTCGCGGCTGTGTACATAAGTTGGTTCTGCACCTGCTCCACGCTATTCGTAAAATCGCAGATCAACGTAGGCCTATCGTTAAACCCAATCAGGAAAAACTCATCTTCCGGATTCGCCGTCTTGAAAAACTCCACCACCGCTTCGCGCGCCTTCTCGATCTTGTTTGCCATCGAGCCGCTCATGTCGAAAATCACGCCCAGCGAAATCGGCGCATCCTCGCTGGAAAAGTGCTGGATCGCCTGCTTCTCTCCGTTGTCCAGCAGAATGAAATTTTCCTTTTCCAATCCTGTCACCAGCCGGTTCATCGAATCCGTAATCGTCACCGGAACCAGCACCAGATCCACGTCCACGCGAATCGGCTTAGTATGAGTCCGCAGAGTCGGATCGACTTCCGCTTCCGCCGAGGCCGCCGAGTTCGGATTGAATTTTGCCGTGTCCTCCGACTTCACCATCGGTTTCACGTGCACTTCGTCGTAGTCGGATTCCACCGGAAGTTTGCTCTTGCTGGCCATTGCCGCAGGCAAACCACCGTTCGTGGCAGGAACACTGGAGGCCGTCCCGGCCGGTGCCGCAGTGCCAGCCGCAGCCTTCGGAGCAGAAGCCTGAGGCTCACTCGGCGACGTCGCAGATTGAGTGGACCCATTCTGCCCTAACAGCTTCACCGGCCCACATCCGATTGCCAGCAGTACCATCATCAGCAGCAACTGCCGTACTGCGATGGTTCTCACCTGCTGGCGAAACCTACTGGCTTTCGTCCTGGAGCGCACTGCATGCCCTGCAGCCCCACGCCCGGAACTGAACTCGCGGAACATGGAACACCTCACATCGTGGAACTCAGGTGTGAGCTTAGTGCGCTTCCGGCAAATGCCGCCACCCACATCCTTGCCTACCGTTCGATGTGACGCAAGACGCTATGGTTACTTTCGCATATCTAAACAGCGCAATTTCATTATTCGCGCCATGACGAAATCACCCCGCCGCATCGCTGCGACAGGGCGTATCCATTCACTATTTACGAGCGGCTCGGCCCTTTATGCCAACTCACGTCTCTCCCATCGGATATCCGCCGGGAAACTTGAGTCGCAACTCAGAGGCCGAGTCTCTGGTGCTCTTTCAGGATGCACTTGTCCATCACCACGAACACGCCCGCGGCCCGCGCCTTCTCGGCGGCCGTCTTCGTGCACTACGGTCTCCTGCAGCCACAGTGCGGGAATCCCTAATGCCAGCACCTCGTCCACGATTGCCGGCACTGCGTCTGGACGGCGAAATACGTCCACAATGTCGATCTGCTCTGCCTTCGCCGCCTCGCTCAACGAAGGATACGCCTTCTCGCCCAGCACCTCGCTCAGTCTCGGATTGACCGGCACCACCCGGTATCCGCGGCTCTGGAGATAAGCGGAAACCTTATAGCTGGCCTGCTGGGATTGTCTGACAGCCCCACCACCGCAATTGTTTTCGCTCTCCGCAACAACTCCATTATGCGATCTTCCAAAGTTTCGCTCCCGCTTGCACTAATCTTTTTTCCTTTCGGTTTTGGTCCGGAACATCTTCAATGCCATCTTGCGTACCGTTTCGTTCACATTCTTATTCATCGTCAGCGCCCGCAGATCCTTCACCAGCAGATGCGCCAACAGTGGCAGCACAACATCCATCGGCGCCTTTGGATTGTTCGCCAGGGCCCGCACAACTCCATAGTTCTTGATGTAATTCCGCTTGGTGGAAATGGCCCGCAGCACGGTCTCTTGAATATTCTTCATCGCCGCGAAGGTTTCCATCTCGCGTGTCGTTCACCTTCGGCGACTCCAGCACCGCCAGTGAAACCAGTTTCGAGCGATCCCGGATCAGCACCATGCGCTCCTCGCGATTGCCGCGCATCGCCAATTTGATCCGGTCGCCCACCCGCATCGCGCCAATTCTCTGCAGCAGTGAGAGCTGTTTGACTCCTTCGGGCTCTGCGGCTGTGGCGTCGCCTTTTTTTGCGCGGCTCAGCAGCTTGTCCAGCGGATCGTCCTCACCCTCGCCGACTGAAACCAGTTCGAACGGCTGATCCCCACACGCGACCTCTTCTGCGTGCTCCGTCAGGAACCTTTGGGCGGCATCTTCTGCCTCCTTACCCTGCGCCTTAGCCACCAATTGCTCCAATTGCGGACGGGCTGGCTCGGCCGCTGGGTTCGCCCTGATCAACTCCATCAACCGGCTTGAATTGCGCACGCGCTGGCTTCGCAACATTGCCCGCAGCAGCTCGCCCTCAGCATGGCTTGCCGCAACTTCCAACTCCTCCAGCGAGAGCGCGGGATTGTCGCACAGAGCCTCGACCACTGCGGGTCGCTGCCCGTGGAGTTTCAGCATGTACCGCAGCACCTCCGGCGGGGTTGCTGGATCCGAGGCCACTTCGACAAGCGATTGCTCGTTCCATCTCCCCAGCGTCTGCTCCGCCTCGATTCCCAGTTCGCGATGTCCGGCCAGCACCACCAGGATCTCAATCGCTTCGCCCGCGCGGTAGCGATAACCCACCCTGGGCAGCCCGCCGCATCATCGACGCCGGAGCGCTCCCATCGCGGATCAAATCCACCATCCGAGCCATTCAGTTCAGCTCCTTCATCCGCTTTACGCACTCGCTCAACGTGTCGTAGAGCACCGGCGAGAGCCCGCGCTCAAATACCTCCAGCAGCGTTTCGTAGTACCACATGGTACGTTCGCGAGGCACGCTAAACCGCTCCCAGACCTCGGTTCCCACCCGCGCATGGTCGGCCAGTATTGAGCGGGCGTTGTGTACTTTGTCTGCCAGCATGATCAGCCGTGCTTCCCGGTCGGCCATCGGAATCTGTGCCAGATGATGGCGTTTGCGCGCCTCCCACGCTGGCTTGGGAAGGACTAGAGCTATCGCTCGCCTGCCGCACCCAACGCGCAACCTCCGCGCCAAATACTGCTGCGATTTCCGCCAGCACCGCATCTCCACCCTGGTCTTCGGCGGCGTCATGCAGCAGGGCTGCAATCGCCATGTCCTCGCTGCCGCCCTCCTCCAGCACCAGCGAAGCCACGCCCAGCAGGTGCGCAACGTAGGGCACGCCGCTCGTCTTTCGCACCTGCGAGCGATGCAGCGATGAGGCCATTACCAGCGCCTCGTCGAAGCGTGCGCCCAACCGCCCTTTCAGCAACTGTTCTTTTACGTCGGCACTTGGCGGATTGTTCATCGTTCTTACCTCTGCTCTGCCCGGCGCATCAGCAAATAGGCGCGGATGAACGGATCGATATCTCCATCCAGCACCCGATCCACGTCTCCCACTTCCAACTTGGTGCGGTGGTCCTTCGCCATGCGATAGGGTTGCAGCACGTAGGAGCGTATCTGCGAGCCGAAGTCGATGTCCAGCTTTGAATCCTCTACCTTCCTGCTGATTGCCCGCTTCTTCTCCAGCTCATACTCGTAGATCCGCGAGCGCAACATTTTAAATCCGCGCTCCCGGTTCTTGTGCTGCGAGCGTTCGTTCTGGCAGGCCACCACGATCCCGGTTGGAAAGTGCGTAATCCGCACCGCCGAATCCGTCGTATTCACGTGTTGCCCGCCCTTGCCGCCAGATCGATAGGTGTCGATCCGTATATCTTCCGGCTTGATAATCACCTCAATGCTGTCGTCGATCTCCGGCGAAACATAGACGCTGGCGAAACGATGTATGCCGCCGCGCCTGCTGATCGAACGGGGAAATCCTGACCAGCCGATGCACCCCAATCTCGCTGGTCAGCAGTCCATAGGCAAACTCGCCCGAGACGCTGAAAGTTACCGACTTGATCCCCGCCTCGTCGCCAGGTTGCAGGTCGTTGATCACGGTCTCAAAGCCTTTGCGTTCGCACCAGCGCAGAAACATGCGCAGCAACATCTCTGCCCAATCCTGTGACTCCGTGCCCCCCGCGCCGGGATGAATCGTCACAATGGCATTGCTGCGATCCAGTATCCCCGCTGAGCAGAGTCTCTGTCTCTAGCTTCTCCACCACCTCGCGCAGTGCCGTTCATTTCGCGCGCAACTTCCTCATCCACCTGCTCGCCTTCGCTGGCCAGCTCAAAATAGGCAGAGATATCCTCGACGCGCCGCGTCAATTCGCTGTCGGTCGCCAGTGCGTCCTCCAGGCGCTTGCGTTCGCGCATGATCTTCTGTGAGTTTTCAGAATCGTTCCAGAAATTCGGGTCAGAGGTCTTCTCTTCTACCTGCTCCAACTCAACCTTCAATTTAGGCGAGTCAAAGATACTCCTGTAGCTCGCGCACTTTGCCGCGCAATGCTGAGAACTCCTGCTCGAGCTGTTGATCAATCATTTCCTGCTCCTATACGGGAACTGGGTGCGTCATGTGCGCGCCAGTCATGGTCGCGCCAGAGCAATCCCGTGATTGAAATTATGGCACACAGCACAGGAAACCAGTCTCCGTAGCGTGTGTAGAAGGTCATGTCGTTCATCAATCCGTACGGCGCATCCAGCACCACTCGCTGGTTCCGGGGAGCCACCGCAACCACCCGTCCCAGGGGATCGATGGCCGCAGTAATCCCTGAGTTGGTGCAACGCAGTAGCCAGCGATGATTCTCCACCGCGCGCATCCGCGCCATGTTCAAGTGCTGCCACGGCGCGCCCGAGTTCCCAAACCACCCGTCGTTTGAGATGTTCACGAACACCTCCGCTCCGCGTTCAGCAAACTGCCGCACCTCTTGCGGAAACACCGATTCATAGCAGATAAACACCCCGTAGCGGTGCGAGCCCACCTCCAGCGGTACGCGCTCTGCCCCGGAAGCTCGTGTAGGTTCCCACCTCGTGAGTCAGCGCTTTCGCAAAACCGAATGCCCACGAAAACGGAATGTACTCGCCCCACGGCACCAGGTGCACCTTGTCATAACGCTGCGACACCACTGCCCGTCGGGAGATATCAGCAGCGCCGAGTTGAACACCTGCTCCGCCTCGCCCGGCTTGGCCGCCGGTTCTACCGCTGTGGCTCCTGCCAGCAGCCATGATCGCTGCTCGCGGGCCAGTTCCGCTGTCGTTTCGCATGAACAACCGGTCGTCGGTCTCAAATGGCGCGGGAGATTCCGGCCACACAATCAGCGGCGCAATGCTCGTATCCTTGCACGGCTGCTGGAGCCCGGCTCATCGCGGTCAGCTCATCCATCAGCCGCTTGTATTCTTCATAGGTCCACTGCCGTACGATGGGCACATTCTGCTGCACCAGAGTGGCGTGCGCTTCCACTTCGCTCGGTTCTATCTTCACCAGCACCGTGGCCTGCAACGCAATCGCCCCGGCCAGTGCCGCCACCAGCAGCGATACCCTTCGCTTGCGATGCACCAGCATCGCCGCCGCAAACACCGTATTCACCAGCGCAATTTCGAATGAAACGCCATACACGCCGGTCACGCTCGCCAGCCGCGCCAGCGGCAGCGTTGTCAATCTGTGCTGTCCCCAGCAGAACCCAGGGAAAGCTCACCACGTACGCCCGCAGCAGCTCCACCGCAACCCACAGGAACGGAGCCAGCACCAGCGCCTTCCGGCTGAAGCCGGCCCGCGACTTTCCCGCCACCGCCATCAGCGCGCCAAAAATCCCATGATGCAATCCAATGTAGAGCGAGAACAGTATCAGCAGCAGGAACGAAATTGCCGGCGACAGCCCGCCGTAGGAGTGCATCACCGAGTACACCCAGTAACATGTCCCAAAGTAAAAGACGGTTCCCGAGGCCCATCCCAGCAGGAATCCCTGCCAGGCCCGTGCCGGAACCAGAAACGAATAGGTTTCGTCAGTCAGCAGTTCGGTCGCGTCCGCCTCGCGCGCCCGCAGCAGCGCATACATCAGCGGGGCCAGCGCAACCCAGCACAGCCAGTACAAATTAGGTCGGGGGAAAATCAGAACCTGCAGCAGCCCGGAAACAACCGCCAGCAGCCAGGCGCTCTTGTGAATGCCTTTCACAAATCAGAGTCTAACAAATGCCGCTCACTTTGCGGCGGAATCTGTGGAACTGGTAGTCGCCCACCTTTCTGCAACTCAACCAGCTCCAGCGCACCGCATCCTTCTTGCTGAAACCCACCTCCGGCAGCACCGTCGGCCGCGGCCCTTGCGCGCTCAACCGGCCCACTTCTAATCGGCGAAACCGTCACAAACTTCTCGTCGATCAAGCTCCGCCACAAGCATTCCCGAATACAAAGCAGGTCCGCCCTCGCATAGCAGATAGTTGATCCCGTATCGCTCCTTCAGAGCGGCAATCGCCTGCCGCAAATCCACTCCCCCGCCTCTGGGCGCAGCGGCTATCCTGATGATGTCCACCCAAGGGTGGGAATGTCGTTGTGCTTCCAGTCTCTCTGCTCCCTCCTGGGTCGTCACCACCGTAACGTCCACGTGTTTGCCGTCGAAAACCGCGTAGTCGCTCATCTGGAAATCTGCTCGCGCCGTCACCAGCACGTTGCGCTCTCTGCCACGCTGCAGCTGGGTCCTCAGTTGCTGCAGGCTCGGGTCCATGATCCGGAAGACCGGACCACGGCTTCGTGGCCGGCCCATCCTTTGCTCCTCGCGCAACGTTCCCATCCCCAGCATCACCGCATCGGCGTGAGCCCGCAGCAGGTCCATCAGCCAGCGATCCTCGGGCAACTCCGCAGATATCTGCTCCGCCCGCCTCATCGCCCAGCAGTGAGACGATACCGTCCAAGGTCTGCACAAAATTGGCATAGATCCACGGCCTCGCCGACAGCGGGAGCCGGAAAGCCCAGCTTGCCATACCGCGCCATTGCCGGATGCAGCGACTCGGAGGATTCGCCGTGATCGAACAGAACCTGAAATTCTTCCATAATTCACGCAATCATACACTTCCAACCTTTTCGTCTCCGTCCAGGAAAGCTATGCTCATTCAGCTTCGCCTGCTTCACCGCAAATACCTTAGCAGTCCGATCTTGTTTGTGAACCCCTCCTCTGGATTCGTCATCCTATCCAAGCATGACGAACTGGAAGAAAGGACAGACCGTACGCTTAGTTTCTCCCTCGCAGGCGACCGGCCGCGTGCTGGACGTCTATCGCGACATGCAGCGGGTGGTTGGCGTGCCGCACGTCAGCAGCTTCTTCCAGTTCCTCGGAGCACATCCAGAATTTCTTGACCACTTCTGGGGTGCGGTGCGCCCGATTGTTCAGTCACAGGCGTTTTTCTCATGTTCACACCGTTTGCGCGCCGACGCCTACACTCGCGTCCATAGCTACTTCCAGGTTCCAAATCTCAAGTCCGAATTGGCCAGCCGCCAGTTCATCCCAAGGGCCAGCGAAGAGTTGAAGGAGTGTATCGACTACTTCTGCTACTCGGTCCCAATCAGCCTTCTGCTTGCTTCATTTCTTTCCGAGTGCTTTGAAGGGGCAGCAGGAAGCGCTGCGATCCCTCGCACTGCGGCAGCCGCGCCTAAGCCTCACCGATGCGTTGAATTGGTAGATGAGGAAAGCGCCAGTCCTGCGGTCAAAAGCGTCTATGCTGATGTCCGTTCAGCCACTAACGCTTCGGTGACTCATACGGTGTATCAGGCCTTTGCGCATTGGCCGGGCTTTCTGCAGAGCTACTGGAACTCTATGAAGCCTATCGTCGTCTCTGAGCTCTTCCAGTATTGCCAGAGCTCGATGCGGGAGGATGCGCAGGCGATGGTCGGCGAACTGCCCGGTCCGGTCGAATTCGATGCCAGCGACCTTGCTGAAATCGGCATGAACCAACGCGAAGCCAGCACGTTGATCCGCGTCACCAACATGTTTGCGCTCAGCCTGGCTGGTTCGCTGCTCAACGTCAGCATTGCGCGCATCGCCATCGAAGGCGGTAACCAGCGCTCAAAAACTGCTGTGGAGAACGAGGTCGTACCGATCAATTCGCCGGAATTTTCTACCAAAAAAGCCTCATGAAAGAGGAGTGGGGAGCCGTCCGCCTTTTGAGACATTTGCATCATGTTTAGTGCAGAATGACTGGCCAAAAGAGCAGGCTCCTTGAAGTAGCTGAATTGACACGGATTCGAGCAAGCCTTTAATCTTGGACACTCTTTCAGTGCTGTTTTTTTCAAAAGACTATATCTGAATACAGGAGTGGGCATGATCGTACTTGCGGCGAAATTCGCGGGCAAGCCGGAGCGAAGGCCTGAGATTATCCGCTTGGCTACCGCTGTGGCTACGCCTTCCAGAGCAGAGGCGGGCTGCATTAGTTACAACTTTTACGAACAACAGCCTGCGTCCAACGAGTTCTTGTTCTTCGAAGAGTGGGCGGACCAGGCGGCTCTGGATTTTCATTTCCAGACCCCGCATTTTAAGGAGTTCATGAAGGAGTTCCCGGAGTTGATTCAGGGAGCGGCAAAGTTACGCGCGTACGAGGTGAGTAAGTCGCGCGATCTATAAGCCCGTGCGCGTTGCTGTACTCAGGCAGCAACTATTTTGCGTAAGACTTTTCGCATTACTTTATTCGAGGCAGTTCTCGGCAGACTGTCTACGACTACAACTTCTTCTATGTGGAAGAGTGGGTTGAGGTGAGTTTTAATCGCTCGCTGCATTTCGCTCTTCAATGCATCCAAGCGCACCGGCTTACACTCCTCTTTCATCACTGCAAAGACTACCAGCCGTTCTGGGCCTCCGCCGTGAGGTGGTACGGCAACTGCGGCTGTCTCTATTACTCCAGCGACATTATTGAGGGTGCGCTCGAGTTCAACCGATCCGACCTTGATGCCGCCGAGGTTCATCGCATCGTCGGTCCGGCCATCGGAGCGATAACGGCCACCTTCGCCTACGATCACCTGGTCGCCATGCCGGCGCAGAGGACGGTTATCGAGAACAGGACAGTTCGCGTAATAAACAGTGTCATTATCTGCGTTAAGCAAACGGGTCGAAAGGCCTATGGAGGGATTGCGTATAAATACTTCGCCGGTCTCACCAGGAACGCATGGCTTGCCTTCCTCATTCAAAAAGACGACATCGTTACCCATCGCGATCGCGTTAAACTCCGATGGCCTTTGCGGCTCGATGACCGTGCTGGTTGCATAACCGCCGCCGATCTCGGTTCCGCCACAATATTCAATAATCGGCCTGGAGCTCCCATCCGGCTGGTTAAGCTTCATGAGCCAGCCGTAATCATCGGGATTGGAGGCTTCGCCACTGGAGCTATACGTCCTTAGATGGCTCCAATCAAAGCTATCGGCGGCGCCGCTACTGCGCCATGATTTTACAATGCTGGGAACGAGACCCAGCATTGTCACTTTTGCATTCTGTACAAATTCACAGAAGCCCCGTTCGGTAGGAGCGCCTTCGTAAAGTGCAATCGTCGCCCTGTTTAACAGACTCGCATAGACTAACCACGGACCCATCATCCATCCCAAACTGGTGGGCCAACAGACGACATCGCCCGAGTGGATGTCCTGATGGTACATGCCGTCTGAGCCGCATTTGATGGGTGTCGTGTGATCCCATGGTATAGCCTTGGGATCGCCAGTGGTGCCGGAAGAGAAGAGGATGTTCGTGGGATCTGCAGGCGCACAGGTTACGGCTTGAAACTGCTCATTCGAACTTAAGAAAGTGCTCCATCGTAGGTCGGCCGCGCGAAGATCGATAAGAGCATTATGCTTCCCGGGAAGCACAATGGTTCGGGTTGCGTTGGCTTCGCAGACCTTTTCGTACATCGGCAGGGACTTCCCGCCTCGCAGGATTTCATCCTGGGTGAAGACTGCTTTTGCATCTCCGATGCGTAAGCGTCTGGCGATTTCTTCGGGAGGGAGACTGTCGGGAATCGAAACGACAACGGCTCCGGCCTTGATGATGCCAAGGTACACGGCGACGGATTCTGCCGTCATCGGCATGTCTATGGCTACGGCATCGCCCTTGGAAATACCGAGCGCCTGAAGTCCGTTCGCGACACGGTTGCTGAGACGGTCAAGCTGTCCAACGGTGATCGTTTCAATGTACGCGCCCTGACGGAGTGTGATGATGGCAGGGCTGCCTGGTGAGCCGTCAAAGCAGCTTTCCACGATGTTAAGTTCCGCGCCCTTTAGCCACTTAGGGTGAGCAACACCGCCGGAAAGGTCGAGCAACTGGGTATAAGGCTTGCGCAGCTTGATTGCTAATTTCCTGATTGTGCGTTCCCAAAAAGCTTCAGGATTCTGAACTGACCATGCGTGTATCTCAGCGTAATTTGACGCGCGCTGCTCCTGCATGAGCGCGTGTAAATTTGATTTCCGTATAGATTCCAACGAGGGCGCCCAAGAAAAAGTCGGACCCATATAAGCCCCTTTTGTTAGAAATCTCCTTCTTCAAGCACCTGTCCGGCGGGATTGTACCGCCTTCCGCGGTAGCTGCGGTTGAAAATCCGGTTCAAAGTAGCAAGAACCTCCTATTTCTTCCGCGTCAGCCTTGCCAGGGTAGCCAACTCTTTCAAGTACTGTGTGATCGGTCGGGCAGGAGTTCCCCAGAAAAGCATTCCTTTGCCGCGCAGCACCTTTTTACTTGGGATGCCGCACTGCGCTCCGAGGATTACGCCCTGCTCGATGTGAACGTGATCCGCAATGCCGACCTGTCCGCCGACGATAACGCCATCTTCGAGCACGGTGCTGCCGCTGATTCCGGTTTGCGAGGCGACGACGACGTTGCGACCGAGGCGGACGTTGTGGCCGATCTGAACGAGGTTGTCGAGTTTGACACCGTCGCTGACGATTGTGGCGTCGAGGGCGCCGCGGTCGATGGTGGTATTGGCGCCGATCTCGACGTCGTTGCCAATCTCAAGGCGTCCGATTTGAGGAAACTTGTGGTAACGGCCGGTTCCAGGGTCGGGGACGAAGCCGAAGCCGTCACCGCCGAGGACGGCACCAGCCTGCACGATCACACGGTCTCCAATGGTGGTGCCGGAATAGACCACAACGCGCGCGACGATGTGGCAGTCTTCGCCGATGACGACGCCGGGGCCGACGATCGATCCGGGACCGATGCGGCTGCGCGCGCCGATCCGGGCTGCGGCACCGACGACGGCCAGGGCTTCGACGCGTGCGGTGGGATGCAGTTCTGCAGAGGGATCGACGACGGCTGTGGGATCGACTCCGGCTGAAAGATGGGTGGACTGGTGGCGCCGCAACTCCTCTGCGGCGCGGGCAAAGGCGAGGCGGGGATGGCGGGCGCGGAGAGCCACCTTGCCGCAAGCATTTGCAGCATCGTTTGCTGACGCGGCGTCGGCGGGGACGATTACGGCGGCGGCCAGGGATTCAAAGGCGGCTGGCAGAAAGCGTGCCTGCTCGACAAAGACCAGGCTGTGGGTAGTGGCAGCGGCAAAGCTGGCGACCCCGTTTACGTCCACGTCGCCACCTTCACAAAGCACACCGATTCGTTCGGCCAATTCACTGGTTTTCATAGGTTCGTTGTACCACTCCTGCGATTGTCTTTCGAGAGCATAGTGACTCTGGTCTGCTCACACGCATCTAACTAGCTATGCCACGCCGTGAAACTATCGTCGATATCGAAGGCCGCCGTCTCTCGTTGACCAACCTGGATAAAGTGCTGTACCCGGAAACCGGATTCACCAAGGGGCAGGTGATCGACTACTACGTTCGCGCGGCGCCGATGCTGCTGCCGCATCTGGCGGGACGCCCGTTGACGGTGAAACGGTATCCCGACGGCGTTGATGGGATGTTTTTCTACGAGAAGAACTGCCCGCGCCGGCATCCGGAATGGGTGGAAACGGCTCCGATCTGGAGCGAGGGCAACCACCGCTGGATGGAGTATTGCATGGTGCAGAACCTGCCGAGCCTGGTGTGGGCGGCCAATCTGGCTTCGCTGGAGCTGCATACGTCGCTCTCGATGGCCTCGGCGATGCCGCATCCGTCATTCATCGTCTTTGATCTGGACCCGGGCGAGCCCGCGAGCATCGTGCAATGCTGCCAGGTGGCGCTCTGGGTTCGCGAGGCATTCTCTCGCGCGGGACTGCGGAGCTTTGCCAAGACGTCCGGCTCCAAGGGGTTGCAGGTTTACGTACCTCTGAACTCGGGTGTGAGCTATGAGGAAACCAAGCCCTATGCCCACCATCTTGCGCAGAGTCTGGAACGCAAGCATCCGGAGATGGTAGTCAGCGATATGAAAAAATCGGTGCGGGAAGGCAAGGTCCTGGTGGACTGGAGCCAGAATGATGAGCACAAAACTACCGTGTGCGTTTACTCGCTGCGCGCGCGGCCGAAGCCGACGGTTTCGACTCCGGTAAGCTGGGCGGAGATCAGCCGCTGTCTGCAGGCAAACGATCCGGCGAAGCTCGAATTCACCACCGCACAGGTGCTGGAGCGCGTGGAGCGTCATGGAGACCTATTCGCCCAGGTGCTCATCTTGCACCAGCAATTGCCGCAGCTTGCGGAGAGTGGCGCTGAGCCGCGACGTGCAGAGCCTGCCGCGCAGACGACCGCCGTGCGCAAGCTTCCGCGCCCGGCACGCAAACGCAGCGCGACGGCCCGAAGCCGGCGCAGCGCCTGAACGGAAGCGCGTAGACTCAGAATGTAATTCGTGCGGCAGAGCTGCCAGAGTCTCCGATGTTTGAGAGCAACGGCCGTTACGGTTTCGCAGTCTAAAAGCGCGGAAATTGTTTTTGGGTTAGGATCGATTGCCGGTCAGTTACCGGCGGAGGAGATCATGCAGAACTGGAAGAAAGCGTTGGTCTACAGTGCCGTGGGAGCGGGCGCGGTGCTGGCGCTCGCAGGCCGCCGCAAGATTGGGATTGCGTCGATTGCGGGCGGGCTTGCGCTGCTCGCAAGCGAGTATCCGGAGCGATTTGAAGCGATCTGGGAGAGTGCGCCCGAATACGTTGATCGTGCCAGCCAGATCTTTGCCGCGCTGAGCCGGATGAGCGAGAAATTCGCGGAAGATGTCGAGCGCCGCAGCGTGGACTCGTTTGACCAAGTTCACAAATTCAGCGATTAAAGCGATTAAAAATCTGAGGGTTATTATCGGCCGGCCCTCAGTGCGTCGCCGGTTTGCATTGCCATCATGTCTTCGGAGGCGGGCGATGCCTGCAAGTAGGGTGTGTTGTTCTTCCGCCGCGAACCGGAGTTTGGTGGGAGAATGGCCACGCGAAAGGGAGCAGTCTGGGCGGTAAACTTCACCAGGACCGCGTGGTAGCCGCTTTCGGCGTGAATCGTTCCGCGCAGCACTCCCGACACTTCCGGACCGCTCTCAAGCACCCTTCGGCCATCGACAAAGACGACAGCTTCGCCGCCACTCTCCAGATAGACATTCCATTCCCCGCTGTCGCTCAGATACGTGCTGGAGCTGGCGTAAAAAACACCTTTTTTCGAGGCCATGGAAGCCGGAAGAACGAATCTGCCTTCGGGAAAGACCAATTCGTAATTCTGACTTGATCGCGACGCCGATGCCAGCTTCGCCGCCGCTTTCTCTGGCCAATAGACGCGTGCGAATTCCCCTTCGCGACCACGCCCGAATCGTCCTTCCAGATGCCAGTCGGTAAGCAGGCCCGCTTCGCGCGATTCCTCCAACACATCCGCCTGGTGCATGTTGCTCTTCAGATCGCTTCCTGAGTACGAGTCTGCCATGGTGCGAACAGCTTTGCTCTTGGCATGACGAGGCTCATGGGCAGCCGAAGTCTGCGAGGTCTGCGCACGCAAGGTCGGGGCACAGAAGGTGATGCCGACGGTGAGAAGGGCTGCGACCAGGAACCGATAGCCCGCGGTGACGCGACGTGGAGGGTAGGCGGAAACGGACGCCTTCCTACTTTCGCCAACTGCGGACGGATTCGGGACAACCGTGGATGCTTGGGCGATGACATTCGGCTGGTTCATGGCAGCTCGATCCTGATTTCGCGCTGCAGAGCCTCGTCGGCAGCGAGGCAGAATGCGCGGAAAGCCGCGTAATCCTCGGTTTTAACGGTTAGCGGAACCAGCTCAGTGTAGGTTTCAACGCGCAGCTTGCGCCCTTCCCGCTGATAGCTCACCTCAACTCTTCCAAACGGCGTTTGCAGGCTGGTATTGGCTGGCAGCACGGCTTCGGCATCTCTCGGGAAGTTCGTAATCAAAGACCTCGTGCTCGCTCGGAGTCGCAGGCACCAGCAGCGGATTCCGCCGCATCGCTCTGGGGAGCATATTTCTCGGTCAGCCCTGCCGTGTTCAGGGAGCTGCGCAGGGTGACCTCGCGCGATCCCTGCGCCGCATCAATGGACCCTTCGATCTTCAAATCCACTTCGCGCGAAGCCCGGGCCGTTCCTTCGGCTACGGCATGCGCGATCTTCACCGTGGGATAGAACTGGGCCAGGGTCGCACGATAGCTGCCGGCCAGGTCGTCGGACTCGCTGGTGCGCCGCTGCTCGGCCGCAAAATACCCTGAAAACCTTGTCTGCGAGGAGAACTCCACGCGGCCATCGCGGTCCAGCTGTGCGGTCACCTCGCGGGTTATGCGATTGGCCTCAGGCAGCGCAAACGGCACGGTGCGCCGGGTTGCGTTGCCTTCGGCGTCCACGGTCATGGCCAGGGCGCCTTGGTCGTCGGGCGGCAGCTCGCCCAGGGCCGCGTATTCGGCGGTGCCGTCGAGGTAGAGGTTGAGCTCCGGAACGTAGGCCACGGCGTGGTTGAACAACTGCACCGAGTACGCCTCCGGGTCCACGTCGCCCGCCGAGCGGGTGCGCATCATGGCAAACTCGGCCGGCACGCCGACCGCGCGCAGCAAGGCCACGATCATCGCCGCCTTGTCCTTGCAGTCGCCAAAGCCGCGCCGCTCCACCGTGGCCAGCGGATAAGGCTGGTAGCTGTGCACGCCGAACTCGAAGGCAACGTACTTGGTGCCGCGCTGCACGCTCTCATACACCGCCTGCACCTTGCCCTGCGTGCTCAGGTTGCGCGCCAGAATCTTGGTCGGCCAAGGCTTGCAGATTCTCGTCCAGCTTCAGTCCCGGCTCCAGCAGACCGTTGTACCAGCGGCCAAACTCCTCAATCGTGCCAATGGTCGAGACATGCAGATAAGGCCCGCTGGCGCTGGCTCCCGGCGAAAGCGCCTCAAAGGGCTGCGCTGCGATGTCGCGCATCTCCCAGATGCGGGTCGTCTCCTCGCCCGCTTGCCGCACCGTGGCCGCCGCCAGTCCATGCTCGACCGCATACAGCTTCATCGCCGTGGGCGCGATCAGCACCCGCCGCCGCAGTCGGGTCGGAAAGCCATCGCGGAACAGATCCATGCGCGCGTAGTAGCCCGCCCAGGGATTGACCTCTGCCGCCGGCAGCAGGTGATAGTCGAGCTCCACCAGGTCGCCCGGCTGAAGCTGCGGAAAACGCAGATCGCGGGAGCGCGAGTCGAAGTACATCGACGAGCCCCGCTCCTCCACCGGCTGATCGGCCGAGACAAGGGCCGAGACCTCGCTGCCGTCGCGCTTGAGCACCCGCGCCCGCACGATGCAGAGCGTCTCGCTCATGGCGGCATACATGATCGAATGGGTGGAAAAGTTCCTGCGCGCCCTGCTCGGTGTTGATTCGCCAGACCTGCTGTATGTGCGACGAGGTCAATCCGTCACGCCCGAGGCTGTCCTTGCGCAGGTGGTCTATGCGAATGTCGGCCAAGGCCTCGACATCTCCGCTAGCGTGCTTGGCCGCCTGCGCCGCGTGGCGGGCATCCACCAGAAACTCGGTATCCTGTGGCAGAGCGGGTGAACCCGGCAGCCTTCCGACCGGATGGGCCGAGGCAATCTGCATCAGCGCTTCCGCCTGCTGTGCGGAGTCAGCGGCGGGCAGCATGGCCGAAACCGCTGCGTTGAGCGCGGCGGAGTCCTCGGCGGCGCTGCTGCCTGCCAGCGCCTTCAGCTTGCTTACAAGTTGTTTGCGCTGCTCTGGATTCTTGCTGGCGAGGAACTGCAGTTCAAGGCTTTCAAATTCGTGCGCGTTGGGAGGAACCACTTCAGGCGAGGTGCTCGGCGCCCCAACGGCGAAGACCGTTACCGACAAAAATGAGAATAATAATCCGGCGAGTACGTGGCGACGCGTCATGTTTCCTGCTGGATCAAATAAAGTCCCGAACCTTGCGAAACGGGAAGAACAGGCCGCGGGAGACTGGTTTGGGTTCCGCGGCCTGTATTCCTGGACTCTGCCCTCCCCTGCGCGTGTATTCCCCCAGAGAATTCTGCTCAAGGAAGAGCGGCAGTCCAAAGATCTGTCGTTCAGGTAATGACGAGAGTGTGCCCTAAACTGGCCAGCACGGAAATGCACTGGAGTACCTAGGTATTCAAGGAGTTTCTCCTTAGTTCTGGGCGGCAGGAAGTAGGGCCCGGAGTGCGCGGTTGGAATGGCTTAGATCGTCCGGGTACACAGGAATGCCGGTCCTACTGGACGTGTCCGGTCGTACACTACCCAAAAGTAGAGTTTTTCGTGTTTTTTCTCGCAAAGCTGCGTATGCTTACGGAATGTCAAATGCTCCAGGCTCAAAAACCACGCCACCGGTTGCGACTACGGCGAAGAAGAAAAGCACGGAAGCACCTTCCGCGGACAATCAGCACCGATCGACGAAGGTGAAAATCGCTGTGGTTGAAAGCGATCCGCTCCGCTTCATTGGTTTTCGCGCACTCTTTGATTCCGAGCCGGACATGGAACTAGTGTCGGCTTCGGCCAGCGACATCGCCAGTAATGCCGACGCCGATCTTATTCTGCTCGGCAGCCGCAGCGGCCAAAACCTATTCGATGTGATGGCAGGACTGAAGGCGACGCGCCCGGATCTGCGCATCCTGGTGACGGGAGCGGGCGTCGATGACGAGATGATTCTGAAGGCTTTGGCGGCCGGTGCAAAGGGATACGTCGATGAGGCGGCCAGCCCCGATGAGTTCGCGATGGCGATACGCATTGTGCACCAGGGCTCGGTCTGGGCTCCGCGCCGAGTGCTCTCGACTTTCATTGAGCGGGTCACGTCCTCTCCGGGAAGAATTTTTCCGGCAGGCCGCGTGACCTTTACCGACCGCGAAAAAGAGGTTCTTGAACTGTTGGTGGCCGGACGCTCCAACAAGGAGATCGGCTCTGCGCTCGGCATTGAGGAACGCACGGTGAAGGCGCACGTTGCGAAACTGATGCGGAAGGTCGGGGTGCAGAATCGCATCGCGCTCTCGGTACACGCTATTACCCACTCGTTGGTGTCATCAAGCCGCTAGGGTCCCGGAATTTCTTTTTCTAACATGGTCACCTTCGTGGTGGCCATGATTGCTTAAGGCACAGATACACTTCGAATCTGCCCCGGTGTTATCCTCTGCGTATGTTGGCCATTGTTGCTGATAGCGACTCCGCGTTACTGCTGACCGAAGAGATCCTCGTGTTGGCAACGATCGTGGGCTCGATCGCAGCTCTTCCTGTCTTTATCGAGTTTATTTCCGACTATCGCAAACGGCGCGAACGCATTTATCTGAACCTGGACGATGTAGCGGTCAGCAGCCTGAATCCCCGCCTCGCGGGGCTGGACCATTTGCTCGAAAGCATTGCGGATTTAGTGGATCGCGCGCGTACGCCGGCGGCCTATAAGGATTTGAAAATCGGCAATGAGGTGCTCATCATTGGGCCCAACCAGAGCGGAAAAAAGAGCCTGGCGCAGCGCATCGCGCAGATGGCCGGCATGGAGCGCCTGGTAACCGTGTACAACCCGCGGGATACTAACGCGTTGGCCAAAGCCAAGGACATCGTACGCAGCTATAAGCGCAAGAAAGTGATGTTGCTGCTTCCGCGCATCGATCTTGCTTACCAGATGGGCGACCCGGAATTGCTGGCGGAACTCGACGCGCTGATTGAGACCACGTCGGAGGCGCCGAATATTCTGGTTGTGGCAACGACGGCGTGGTTTGCGGCAGACAGCGATCTGGATAATGTCTTCGGCATCAAACTGGCTCTTCCCGGTGCTGGAATGAATCCCGCAGACCGGCCGGAAATCTCCGCTGAAGCTGCGCGGGTCTTATTCGAGGTTACGCACTTTTATCTTTCCGAAGCACAGCGGCGCGGCTTTCAATTGGCAGGGATGACCGAAGAGGAGTTCACCTCCCGCGTTCTCGATTGCGTTGTGAACCCCGCGGAAATAGAGGACATTGTGGTGCTATGCCAAACAACTGCAATTTATCGGCAGCGCACCAGGAAGACATCGGGCGCCATTTTCACCCGAGAAGTTTTGGATACAGCAATCGCGCGGGTTGTAGCGCGTTAGTAGTACACATTCAAATCCAATGACAAAGAAGTTATGATGCAGCAGTGCGAAATTAAGTTCGGCAGGAAGGAAACTAGAATGAAGAAGATTTTGATTGCGCTCCTCGTACTCCTCTGCACCACCGCAGCCTTGGCCGACCGCGACGATGACGTGGACAGGTTGCAGAGCAGCGCAACGGTGATCAAGGAGATTATGTCGGCTCCCGACAGCGGCGTGCCTGAGGAAATAATCACCAAGACCAAGTGCATCGCCGTGATCCCCAGCATGCTGAAGGCCGCCTTCGTTTTTGGTGGATCCTATGGCAAGGGCGTGGCTAGTTGCCGCACGGAAAAGGGCTGGAGTGCGCCTGCGTTCTTCTCACTGAAGGGCGGAAGCTGGGGACTGCAGATCGGAGGACAGGCCGCCGACATCGTGATGCTGATCATGAATGACAGTGGCATGGAGAACCTGCTGCAAAGCAAGGTCAAACTGGGCGCCGACGCCAGCGTAGCCGCCGGCCCGGTGGGCCGCCATGCGGACGCCTCGACGGACTGGAAGATGCGCGCGCAGGTGCTCACTTATTCCCGTACACGTGGCGCATTCGCGGGAATCTCGCTCAATGGCGCGGTGCTGAACCAGAATAGGAACGACACCCGCGACTTCTATGGCAAAATGGTGCCCTTCCGAAACATTTTGACGGGCCAGATCGAATCGCCCAAGGAAGCAGGGCTCTGGCGTGAAACGCTGGTGAAGTACGCAGGGAGGTAAATAAGAACCTCACTGGCCCGCCCGCATCACTGGGGCGGGCTTTTTGCATTTCTGGATTTCTACCTGTCGGGCTGGCATCAGGCATTATGGTGCCCGTATGAAACGCTACGCTGCCTTGTAATCCTTTTCCAGTGACTCGCGTCCAATTAGTTGACCTTGCAAGTTGCGGTTTGATACGGTCAAAGCTCGCTCATGCGTGTTTGGTTGGAGTATCTTCCTGTCTGGCTCATCGCACAGACGCTGCGATGGTTGCCGCGTCCGGTGGCGCGCAGTGTTGCCCGTGGTATAGCCATTCTGTTTTATTCGTGCCACCCGCGGCTGCGGCGAGTCGGGATGCGCAACCTTGAAATGGCCTTTCCAGAGAAGACCGTTAGCGAACGCGAACGCATTCTGAAGGGCGTGTACCTCTCGCTGGGGCGCCTGCTCGCTGAGATTCCAAAGTTTCCCGACTACACCCTGAAAAACGTCGATCGCATTGCGGTTTACGATGGGCTGGAGAATTATCTGGCGGCGCGCGACCGGGGCAAGGGAGTGCTCTTTATGACCGCGCATCTAGGTGGGTGGGAGATCGGATCTTTCGTCCACTCTTTACACGGACACTGGCTAAACATCGTCGTGCGAGACTTGGACAATCCCCTGCTCGATACCTGGGTTCGCCATCTGCGTACGCTGCACGGCAATAAGACATTTGCAAAGGATGAGTACGCACGCGGGCTGCTTGCGGCGATGAAGCGTGGAGAAACAGTCGGCGCGCTGATGGATACAAATATGACTCCGCCACAGGGGGTTTTTGTAAACTTCTTTGGCCGGCCAGCCTGCACTGCGGGCGGAATCGCGCGTCTTGCGAAGCACACGGGTGCCGCTGTGCTTCCGGCATTCACGATCTGGGATGAGTCGCTGGGCAAGTACCGCATCCGCTTTGAACCGGCGATTCCCACCGTCTGCACTGGGGACGATGAGGCCGACGCCGCGACCAACACCCAGAACTACACAGCAGCCATCGAGCAGGCAGTCCGCGCTCATCCTGACCAGTGGCTCTGGGTACATCGGCGCTGGAAGACTCGTCCTGCAGGCGAGGCCGGACTTTACTGAAAGCTAGCTCTCACCCGCAACAAACTGTCTTTTCCGATCATCCAACTGCTGATGTCTCAGGCCGATGAAAGAGCGCTGCCGATGAGCAGCTCCACTCCGCCAGTGTTCTCGCCAGTACAACGAGCTCTGTTCGTTGAGGTACTCAGACTGTTTGTGACGCGTCACATTCCATTTGCAGTCAGCGGAGCGTTCGCGCTGCATCAGCACACTGGCATCTGGCGCGACACAAAAGATCTCGACCTTTTTTTAATTCACGAAGACGTTCCCCGCGCACTCGATCTGCTGATGGCCGAAGATTTTGAGACCGAAGTGTGCGACCCGGTGTGGCTGTGCAAAGCGCGTCGCGCAGAGTTTTTCGTGGACCTCATCACGGGGATGAGCAATGCGGTGATTACGGTTCAGCGCGAGTGGATCGACCGTGCAAGCAATGCCGATGTGCTGGGAGTTCCGGTGAAGGTTCTGGCGGCCGAGGAGTTGATCGCATCCAAGCTGTTCGTCACCCGACGCGAGCGCTTCGACGGAGCCGACATTGTGCACGTGATCCACGGAACAGGCGGAAAGCTGGACTGGGATCGCATTCTGCATCTGATTGGCGAACACTGGATGATGCTGCTGTGGATGCTCGTGCTCTATCAGTACATCTATCCTGCGCATTCGGAGTTTGTTCCACGCACGCTGTGGGATGATCTGCTGTCACGGCTGCGCAATGAGCTCGATCACCCCGATTCGAACGCCGATTTCCGCGGAAGCCTGATCGATGAAAAGATGTTTGCCATTGACACCGTAGAGTGGGGAATGGCGAATCTGAATGAAAAAATGAGGAACGCCAGAAGACCAGCACAAGATAAGAGGTAGACCGATTCCCACGCAAACTGCTGGCGGATGTGGCCTCTGCGCGACGAGGAAGATGAATGAGAATTGCGGCCGTTGCTGACCTTCACTACTCTCCGCAAGCCTACGACAAGATTCGCGAACAGATGTTGCGCGTGCGGGACGAAGCCGACGTGCTGGTGCTGCCCGGCGACCTGACCAACTATGGACAGGTTGCTGAGATGGATTCCCTGCTGACCATGCTGGTCCGGCTGCGAATTCCTATTGTCGCCGTGCTGGGCAATCATGACTTTGAGAGCGGACAACAAGACGAGTTGATCAAACTGATGTCGGCGGAAGGGATCAAGGTGCTGGATGGCACCGGCTACGAACGCGATGGCGTAGGCTTTGCCGGAACCAAAGGATTTCCAGGAGGCTTCGGACGCGGCATGCTTACCGCCTTCGGCGAGCCTGAGGTCAAGGCGTTTGTGCAGAGCTCGATTAACGAAGCGTTGAAACTCGAGCGTGCGATGGCACAACTGCGCACCGAACGCCGCGTCGTGGTTGTGCATTACTCTCCCATCGGCGACACGGTGAAAGGTGAACCGCTGGAGATTTATCCGTACCTCGGAAATTCGCGACTGGCCGAGGTGGTGGATCGGCACGGCGCGAACCTGGTGCTGCATGGCCACGCCCACCATGGCTCGCCGGATGGCAAGACCACAGCCGGAATTCCTGTACACAACGTTGCGCTGTCGATTTTAAGGGCGAGTGGAGTTACCACGCCGTACCGCCTGTTCGATGTTTGAGCGCTGAATTCGTATTCGGCTCGGGTTCGACAGTCTCAGCCATGGGACTGTAAACTCAAACAGTTCGGAGGCTTGCAACGCTTCCGCGGAGGCATGATGAGACGGCTGAAAGCCTACCTTCCTCTGCTTATGCTGTTCTTCGCTCTGCAGACAGCACTGGCGCAGGATCTAGCTTCATTTGAAAAACGAGTTCACGTTAAAACGCTTCCCAACGGACTCACCGTACTGTTTCTAAGCAGGCCGGAAGCACCGGTCTTCTCGTTCTTCACCTTGGTGGACGCCGGTGACGCGCAGGATCCCGATGGCAAGACCGGTCTGGCGCACATGATGGAACACATGGCGTTCAAGGGTACGGACGAGATCGGCACGACGAATTACCCTGCGGAGAAACTGGCTCTAGCAAAGGTGGAATCGGCTTACGCTGTTTACGACCACGAAAATAATCGGCTGGTGAACCGCGATGACAAGAAGGTTGCGGAGCTAAAGGCGGCTTGGGAGAAGGCTCGCGAAGAAGCCGACAGATACGTTGTGAAGAATGAGTTTGGCGAGATCATCGAGCGCAATGGCGGAGTTGGACTGAACGCTTCGACAGGGCTGGACCACACGCAATACTTCTACTCCTTGCCGTCGAACCGGCTGGAGTTGTGGGCCTATCTCGAATCGGATCGCTTTCTGCATCCGGTCATGCGCGAGTTTTACAAGGAGCGCGACGTGGTGATGGAGGAGCGTCGCATGCGCACCGATTCATCGCCCACGGGAAGACTGGTGGAACAGTTTCTCTCAGTTGCCTACGACGGCAGCCCGTATCACCGTCCTGGCATTGGCTATGCGAGCGACTTGCGGCACTTCTCTGCGACCGATGCGGCCAACTTCTTCAAGAAATACTACGTGCCGAGCAACATGGTTGTAGCCGTGGTGGGGGATCTGGACGCGGATAAAGTATTCGCGATTGCGGAAAAATATTTCGGGCGTATCCCTTCCGGGCCCAAACCAGAGGAGTACGTCCCCGTACAAACGAAGCAGAATACCGAGCGCAAGGTAGTGCTGCACGATGCCTCGCAGCCTTTCTACATTGAGGGCTATCAGAAGCCGAGTTACCGCGATAAGGACGATGTTGTGTATTCGGTTATCAGCAGCGTAATGAGTGAAGGACGTACGTCGCGCCTGTACCGCTCGCTGGTGCGCGACCAGAAAATTGCAGTGGCGGCAGAAGGCTTCAGCGGATTCCCTGGAGACAAGTACCGCAACCTCTACGCGTTTCTATGCGGTTCCCGCGCGGGGGCACAGCGCAGCCGAGATGGGCAACGCGATCCACGATGCGATTGAAAAACTGAAGACCGATGGTGTGAGCGACGAGGAACTGAAGATGGTGAAGACGCGCTCCAAAGCCGCGCTGCTGCGCAGCCTGGCCAACAACCAGGGATTGGCGATTAATCTGGCAGCGAACCAATTGAAGTACGGCGACTGGCGCGAGTTGTTCCGCCGGATCGACAGGATCGACGCAGTGACCAACGAAGACGTGAAGCGCGTGGCGAACGAGGTTTTCGTGGAGAGCAACCGCACGGTCGGAATCCTGGAAACCAGCAGCACCGCAAAGGGGGCACAGCAATGAAGACGAAATTTCTGATGGCTGCGGTGAGCGCCGCATTATTGCTGGGTTCCATGCAGGCGCAGGAGAGCGCAACAAAAGCGGTTCCGAGCGCCACGCAGCAGGGTTGCGACAAACTGGAAGCAGATTGCGATTCCTAAGCTGCCTGCATTTCAATCCCCAGCAGCCCAGGCGGGTGGAGTTGGCGAATGGCATGGTCGTCTTTCTGACCGAGAATCACGAACTGCCCTTGATCTCAGGCTCAGCGATGATTCGCGGCGGGTCGGACTCCGAACCAGCGGATAAGACCGGACTGGTCGAGTTATACGGCGCAACGTGGCGCATCGGCGGCACGCAGAAAACTTTCCGGCGATCAACTGGATGACTACCTGGAGGCGCGGGCAGCCAAGGTGGAAACCGGTGGCGGCGATGAGGACACGTCGATCAGCTTCAACTGCCTGAAGGCCGACTTCCCGGACGTGCTGGGTATTTTCGTGGACTTGCTGAGCCACCCTGCATTCCGCGAAGACAAGCTAGCAGTTAGCCAAGAAGCAGATGAATAGCAGCATCTCACGCCGCAATGATGAGACCGAGGACATTGCCCAGATTCAGACCGACATTCTGGGCTACGGCAAGGCCAGCGCTTACGCGCGGATTCCCGAATACGCGACGGTTGCTGCGGTCACACGCGTAGACCTTCTGCAATGGCACAAGCAGCACACGACTCCGAACAACATGATTTTTGGCGTGGTAGGCGACTTCGACTCGAAGGAGATGGAGGCGACGCTGCGCAAGTCCTTTGGCGAATGGCCCAAGGGCGAAAAGGTCGCGGAGCCGAAGGTCGCGATTTCCCCGGAAAAATCCGGGATCTACCTGGTGAACAAAAGCGACGTGAACCAGAGCGAGATTCGCATGATCGGCATGGGAATCGAGCGCAGGAATCCGGACTACTTCGCGCTGCAGGTGATGAACGAAATTTTCGGCGGCGGATTTTCGTCCCGGCTGTTCATGAACCTGCGCACCAAGGCGGGGCTTGCCTATGCGGTCGGCGGCGGCGTGGGCAGCAGTTGGGACCATCCTGGGCTCACCATTCTGGAGATCGGAACCAAGACGGAGACCACGACTGAAGCAATCAAAGGACTATGGGAGCAGATAGATCAACTGCAGAAGAACGCGCCTAGCGAGTTGGAGATGAAGCGCGCAAAGGACGCGATCCTGAATTCGTTTATCTTCAACTTCGATACGCCAGCAAAGGTTCTACGTGAGCAGGAGACTTACGAGTTCTACGGCTACCCCAGCGACTTCCTCGAACAATATCGCGCGGGAGTGGAGAAGGTGACCTCGGCCGACGTGCTGCGCGTGGCCAACAAATACATCCACAAAGACGACCTGAAGGTGCTGGTTGTAGGCAACGCCGGCGACTTTGAAAAACAACTTACGGGGCTCGGTCCGGTAACGCCTGTCGATATCACGATTCCTTCGCCGGAGGCGAAAGCCGGAACCACCCGGCCCGCGGGAAGCGACGCCGAGGGCAAGGCCGCCATAGCAAAATGACGAAGGGTGGAGCGGCGAAGGTGAACTCGGTGAAACCTTGCGCCAGGACCTTACGATAAAGCAGGTGGGCCTGGACCTTCCGCCGAGTGAACGCGAGGCTCTTCGAGCCGAGCAGTGGAATGCGAGCGCAGCATAATGGTTTTCGCCACAAACAGAAACGGCGCGGGATGGTCCGCGCCGCTTCTGTTGATCGAAATGTAAGTGGCGCTGTTCTGGTGACGCTATTCCTTCGAAGCCATCGCCTTGGGCTCATAGACACAGAATGGTTCGGCGGCCATGTAGTTGCCATCGACGGCGTAGGCGCGCGCGCGGCAGCCCATGCAAACGTTGCGGAACTCGCAGCAGCCGCACTTGCCTTCCAGCTTATCTGTGTCGCGCAGATCGGCGAAGACCTTGGCATCGTTCCAGATCTCCGAGAACGGCTGCTTCTTGAGGTCGCCGGCGATCGCGGGCAGATATCCGCAGGGGAAAACTTCGCCGTCGAAGGAGATGAAGCAGACGCCGGTTCCGGCGAGGCAGCCCTTGGTCATTGCGTTCATGGCGTTGGGATCTCCGCCGGGATGGCCGTGCGGATGGGGCATTCCGTCGTGGCGAAGTCCGCTCTTGCCAAACTTTT
The DNA here is from genome assembly GCA_963786435.1 of uncultured Acidobacteriota bacterium. Lineage (GTDB taxonomy): Bacteria > Acidobacteriota > Terriglobia > Terriglobales > Acidobacteriaceae > TOLSYN. Next base: position 4,357,008 of record CAWAZK010000002.1, on the reverse strand, counting down.
CGATAGTCGGTCTTAAAGGCGATGCCGGTGGAACCGGGCATCGTCATTTCGGTAGCGCCAATGGCGGGCTGGGCTGCTGCCGGAGCTGGAGTCGCACCATAGCCCTCCTGCTTGCGCTCTGCGGCGCGGCGCTGGCGCACCACGCGGAAATAGTGCGGAGCGCAGGTGGCCTTGAGTTCGATATCGCCCGTAGCAGCTTGATCGTAGAACCAGTTGAGGATGCGCTCGTACTCATCGACGGCAACCATCTGCGACTCGGCAATATCAACGCCGCAGCCGACGGGAACCAGCAGGAAGGTATGGAGAGCGTCAGCACCAAGGCCGCGCACCATCTCCAGCACCTTGGGCAGTTCGACGGCATTGTGGCGGGCGATCGTCATATTGATCTGCACCGGCATGCCAAGCTCTTTCAGATTCCTGAAGCCGTAAATGGCCGCATCGAAAGCACCGGGGATTCCGCGGAAGGTGTCGTGGGTATCGGCATTGGAGCCGTCCAGGGAGATGGAGACGCGCTTGACGCCTGCGTCGACAATTTTCTGCGCGACTTCCTTGGTAACCAGGGTTCCGTTGGTGGCCAGCGCCACGCGCAGACCCTTTATCCGTGGCATACTTCGAGCCAGTTGGAAGATGTCCGGGCGATAGAGCGGCTCGCCGCCGGAGAGCACGAGGATCGGATTGGCGAATTCGGCGATCTGATCGATGATGTTCAGGGCTTGAGCAGTGGGCAGATCGGAGGGAGAGGCAACTCAGTGGCAGTGGCACGACAATGCACGCAACGAAGGTTACAACCTTTGGTGACTTCCCAAAAAACAAGGCGGGGCAGATATTTGCCGCGCCGGTATGAGGGCTTGCGCTCATGAGATCTCCTAACAAACGATCCGGACTTCTGACCGCAAGTTAAAGATACGACGATGGATAACCCAGGAGCGATGATTCTAATCACAGCCCTGTTGTGACATGCGTCACAACACACTCTGAATCTGTATCTCGCAGAATGGCTTACAACAGGTCAACAATACGGCCCAGGTGGACTGCATCTACCGAGGCCGCATTCTTGATCGATTACGGTCCGACGCCGCCGTTGTGGCAATCGGAGCAGTTGACGGCGCTCAGGTCACCCAGATCGATGGGGTGCTTGAAAAGTCATCGCGGTGTTCACGACAGCCGCGGGCAGTACGCCCTGCTTCCTCACTGAGCACGGTGTGGCAGGAGTTGCAATCCTTTGAGATGACCTTGCCATCCTTGCTCTTGTGGTTGCCGTCATGGCAGCGGAAGCAGCCGTTGAAGTAATAGTGGCCAACGTTATCCGGGTGCGTACGCCAATCCACCTTCATCTCCGGGAAGATGTTTTCACGGAAGATGCGTTGCAGCTCCAGCACCATGTTCTGGATGTCGCCCGCGTGGGCTGTGGCTACCTGGGGATACTTCTCCTGGTAGAAAGCCGGAATCTTCTTTGCGATGGCCGCCTCGGCCTCTGGCGGTGGTCTTGTACTCCGCCGTCAGAATTTGCACGCCCTGTTGCTTGGCAAACGGCAGGCAGTGCTGATGCGATTGGCAGCCATGGCCTGATCGACGGCGCGATCCGGAGGGGTATAAACGTGGGTCGGACGATTGTGGCAGTCGATGCAGTCCATGCGGCGCTGCTCGAGTTTATCGATCGCAGCCTGATCGGTTCCGACTGCCGGTGTACTCGGTAACGTTGCCATTGAGATCGGTTCTGCGCACCCAGGAGATGTTCTGGCGCTTGGGATCGCTCCTGTACTCGATCTTATTGGCAATGTTCATATGCCAGTGAATTCCTGCAGCCTGCTACCTAGATTCGGATCGCCTCCACCGGTCTTGATGAGCAGTCGAATCTGACGGGGCGTGTTCGCTTCGTCGGAAGCGAAGTGGTTGAAGACCTTGAGTTGCGCTCCCCAGAAACGGCGCGGCCAGTGGCACTGCTCGCAGGTCTGCGAGGCGGGGCGCAGATTGGCAACGGGAGTCTCGATGGGGCGCGGGTAGGTGTTGGATATCGTCTTGACAACCTGGCGCGCGCCGGACAGCTTCGACTTGACATACCAGCTCGCACCGGAGCCGACGTGGCACTCCACGCAACTGACCCGGGCGTGCGCCGAATGATCGTGAGCGACGGCCTCAGGGTGCATCACAGTATGGCAGAGTTGGCCGCAGAAGGTCGTCGAGTCGGTGAACTCATAGGCGCGATAGCTGCCGATGGCACTGAGCATGACGAAGACAAACACGAAGCAACCGAAGAATGCGAACCGGCGGCGGTGGCTGGGTTGGTTGAGGTCGATGCTGGGCAGCAACGCAGAACCCGGAATCGCCAGAAGCCGGCGATGGCGCTCTCGAAAGACGCCAAAGATCGCAAGAACAAGGCCCGCTACCAAGAAGCCGGGAAGCACCATATACGCGAGAATTCCCACGTATGGATTGGGCACGACGGAGGTGGCATCAATGATAAAAAGGACGATGATGTTGGCAAGGGCGATGGCCGCCAACGCCAGTCCGGAAAGACTGATGTAGTTACGCACCAACGACCTGTAGGAGAACCCCTCGACATGCGGGGAGTTGGGCGTGTTGGGCCCGGAATCGGTCATTCGAATCTCCTGCAACTGTAGTACGGCACATTCTGTCCTCACTATCCTGAACTGCAGATTGAGGAGCAGGGCTGGAGCGCAGCAGACCACATCTACTCTGCTGCCATCAGTGCCTACTACTTGGGGCTACGTGATGGTTTTGACTTCGTCTTCGCGGCGCCGTGGTCCTGCTGTAGGGTCGCGGAAATCGAGCCCGTGTTCTTGCTGGTAATTCTCAACCGACATTTGCGATCAAAGCGTCAGTCGAGCGATTACCTGATGGCACATATTGTCGAACTTTCTACCGGTACGCAAAGATCATAGCGTAAATGATCCCGATGACGAGGCTGAAGCCGATGCTCAGCGCCAGGAAGGCAAACGCCCGGATCATTTTTACCACAACCGCCGGATGAGGCTCCGCCATATGGCTCTTGAGTTCCCCGCTGTGAACCAGGTCTTCATACTCCATCGGTTTGTCGCGTTTCAACTCCGCCAGCGGCATCTGGCCGGTGAACACAACAACATCCATGGGGAACTTCTCCGGACGCAAGTGGGTGTTGAAGAAGTGCACGGTAAAGATAAAACCGGTTGCCAGCAGAGCTTCGTCGCTGTGAATGATGGTTGCCAAATTGATGAACCATCCTGGCAAAACCGGGTAAACAAGATCGGGAACCACAGCGTAAGGCCGGTGGAGCCGATGATGAAAATACCCCAGAACACCGCGAAGTAATCGAACTTCTCCCAGTAGGTCCAGCGCCCGTACTGCGGACGCGGACCTTTCCCGAGAAACCACTTCATGGTCGCAACGAATTCCTTGCCGTCCTTCAATCCACGGGACCATCGAGTTTGGGCCGAGAATCATGGCGCTCCAAGAACCGTACTTACGGTTCTTCAGATTCCGCAACGACACCAGATGAGTGACGAAAACAGAGAACATGACCACGGCAGCGGAACGGTGAATATAGCCAGCGGTTTCAAATCCTCCCAGCATCCGCGATATCACGCGCGCCCACGGGGTGTAGGAAAACTTGAGGGTCATCCCTGTCAACGCCAAGCAGAGAAAGGAGACGACCATGGTCGCGTGAATCCCTCGCTCCAGCGGGACGAAGCGCACGAATTCGAGTCCGATCGGATGATGCTCCTCCTCGTGCGCGGGTGCGGAGGGTCGGTCGAGACTTGTGGTCACGTTGTATTCTCCTGATTTCGACATCATTACTCCTTCTCGGAAGACGGGCTCGGCGGTTCTTTTTCGGCTTCTTCGGCAAGGAGAGCAGCCTCTTCCCTGGCTTCGGCTTCCTTGAGTTCGCGGCGCATCTGGAACGCGCGTGGCAGCCACAGCACGGTGTGAACACCGCCGATGACGAACGTGCCGACCAGCAGTGCGGTCATTCCCCAGAATGCCCAGAACAGAATGGGGTACTTCTTGGGGTCATGGTGAGTCGCATGGGTGAGATAGCCGGCAAAACGGCGCGTCGCGCTGGAATGGCATTTACGGCAGGTTGCGACCACGTTGGCGCGGCTCAGGTGCGACCGCGGATCATTCACATTTGCAATGTCATGAGACCCGTGGCAATCGTAGCACTTTGCCGCTTTGGTATAGCCAAGGCGTGAAACCTTGCCATGGTAGGTTTCGAAGTAGCTCTTGGAAACTTCGCCGTGGCACTTGCCGCAGGTGTTCATGATGCCGAGTTCGAAACCTGCGTCATCGGTGCGGCTAATGGTATGCGCAGTGTGGCAGGTACTGCAAACCGGCAGCGGCTTATTCGTGCTGGTTACGTTGGGCGAGTGGACGCTGTTGACGAACTGCGCTTCGATGCCGTTGTGGCACCTGCCGCAGGTGGTCGGCACATTCTTTGGATTGACCGTCGAGCTCAGGATCCTTCGCCGGCAGGATGCGGTGCGCAGTGTGGCAACTGGTGCAGGTCGCCGTCACCGTCAACCCGCTCTCCAGACAGACCCTTGCCATGAATGCTTTCCGTGTAATTGGTGATGATATTGTGCTGGGTTCCGGTGTAACGCAGCGCGGCTTTCTTGCCTTCGGAATGGCACTTGCTGCAAAGAGTTGGAATGTTGGTCGGGAAAATCGTCGACTTCGGGTCCTGCTTTCCCAGGATGCCGTGGGTTCCATGACACTCTTTGCAAGTAGGTGCATTGGTATCGCCCTTTGCGTCAAGCTGCCCGTGAATGCTGCGGGCGAAATCTTCGCCCACGCCGTCATGGCACTTGGTGCAATCGACCCTGTGCGTGATCGTCTCGCATGGGCGGACGTGCGAAACGTTCACCTCGGAGTGGCACTGGCTGCATGCGATCTTGGCGTGACGGGAGTCTGCGACCTCGGTATCGTTGACCAACATCGAGCGGCCATCCCGGGCCTTCAGGTTCGGATTGGCGTGGCAACGCATGCAGTCGGCATTGGCCATGCCGTTGTCGTAAAAGACATTCCGCACCTTATGTGGCGCGTGGCAATCGACGCAGGCGGGGAGCACGTTTGCTTCTTTCTCCCACAGTTCGCCGCGGATCGTCTTCCGGTGCACGGCTTCAATCTGGCTGTGGCACTTGGTGCAGGTCGCCGCGATGTTGCGCCGTGCAATAGACGAATTGGGATCGGTATGCGGAAGGATGCTATGCGCCGTATGGCAGGAGGCGCAGTTGGCCGCCACGGCTAAACCCTTTTTCAACAGGGCCTCACCGTGAATACTTTCGGTGTAGTTTGCAAGAATATTGTGCTCGCCGATATTCCGGTTCTTTTGCACAGGCGTGCCTTCTTGATGGCACTTGCCGCAGAGGAAAGGAATGCTCAGTGGAGACTACAGCGGACCGCTTATCCTTGACCGGCAGAATATCGTGGTTCCCGTGACAGTCCACGCAGTGCGGCGCCAGTGGGTCACCATGTGAAGCCGCTTTGCCGTGCAAGGAACGGGCGTATAGCTCCTGCTCCTGCGTGTGGCAGTTTCCGCAACTGACCCGTGCCGGTTTCCCGTGCGGCAGGTTGTTGACATCCAGATCGGAATGGCACCCGGTGCATCCTACACTGGAATGAACCGAGGGCGAAAACTTCTTGCCATCGACGAATAGCGAAATCACCTTCGCCCCGTGCTTCGTCGTCATGCTCTTGTCGCCGTGGCAGGCCAAGCAGGTGTCGTTCGTCGAAGCTGCACCGGCCGCCCACGCAGATACCGAGAGCATCAATACTAACGCCACGATCAATCCCGGTAGCACAGCCACCAGGGACGAAGCTGGAGATCCAGATCGACGCCGGGATTGTATTGGCAGGACTGGCTCTGTTGACGTCGCAATTGCCTGCCAGACATATTTACTCTTCATGACCACGCAATTATGTCCTTTCAATACTTTCTGTCCGGAAAATGTTGTTCGAATCTCCAACAATGTAGTGCGGCACGGTCTAACTTGAAAATTGCAGATAGGGAGCACATCGGGAACGGCAGCAGACCAGACTGCTAGTCTGGTCTGCTGCCGCTACTACTTTGTGGTCACGTGATGGGTTTTGGCTGCGTCTCCCGCGGCGCCTGCGTACTGCGACAGGGTAGCGGAATCGAGCCCGTGTTCTTCCTGGTAATGTTCGACCGACATTTTGCCATCGAGGAACGCGAAGTTCAGCGGGTAGGTGTCGGGGTCGAGAATGACCTGATAGAAGTGCCAGACGATGATAGCCAACGTGGCCAGAATCGCCTCATAGAAGTGAATCGTGATACCAACATCGATTATCCAGCGCGGAACGGCGTCGGATGCGATGACCTTGAACCAGGCCGCCAAACCGGTGAGCGCCATGACAAACGTACCCCAGACCAACGCCCAATATTCCATCTTTTCGGCATAGTTGAAGCGCTTGAATTGCGGCTTTTTGCTGGAGAATCCGAGGTAGTAGGCAAACACATCCACCATATCTGTGGCGTCCTTCATTTCGGGCAACATGGCCAGCAGGAAGCTGCGCCCTTCACGGAAGAAAGCGAGATAGAAGATGTGGTAGAAGCCGACCGCGATGAGCAGAGTGCCGGCGAAACGGTGAACGTAGCTGCGCCCGATTTCGTTGACAAAGATGAAGCGGGTCGCAGCATCCGGGAACTTGAGTGCAAACCCGGTTATCACCAAAGTGATGAACGAGATCAACAAAATGAAATGTTGAATGCGCTGTTCCAAGGTCAAGCGCACAACCACCCGTGGACCACTGGAGTGATGACCACTGCCTTTGCCGCGATCGATTAGTTTCCGCACAAAAATTATAGGTTGTGCACAAACATGAAACCGATAACAGAAATAATCATCAGGATGTAAACGCTGCGAACCCAGGCATTCACCTTGGTGCCAAAGTCAGCTTTGGCAATCGCTTCCGGACTCGGCATGCATCTTGCCTTTGATGAAGTTAGGGCCAGCGCCGGTATGACACTGTCCACAAGTCCTGACTAAGTTGGCCGAGTTGATAGTAGAACGCAGGATCGGACGAGGGAAGGATGTTGTGGGTTCCGTGGCAGGATGAGCAGCTTGCGACGCGCGTGGAGCCCACCGCCTCTGCCATGCCGTGATAGCTGGCGTTATAGCTATCCGTGCGACCCTCCGGAATACCGAACTCCGTTCATTTTTACGTTGTTATGGCACTGGGCGCAGGCCTGATCGCCCTGATTCTTGGGCGATACCATGGATGCGCTTGTCGTTAGTGGCCTTGATGACGTGAACCCCATGGCAATCAGTGCAGACAGGAGCGTGAATATTGCCTTCGGCCAGAGATTTGCCGTGAATACTAGTGGCAAACACTGAGGCCTCGCCGGAATGGCACTGGGAACAAGTCTTGGGAATATTGCTATGGAAAACCGGCGACTTAGGATCGCTCGGCGGGAGAATTTCATGATTTCCGTGGCAGTCAGAGCAGACCGCCGCTTTTTCGTTTCCGGCAGCGCTCAGTCTCCCGTGTACCGACTCCTGGTAGGCAACAGCGACTTTTCCAGTGATACCCGGCATAGCCTGGGAGTGGCACTGGCCGCACATCTTAGGAATGTTGACTCTGGCAGAACGGGAGTTCGGGTCGCTGGCCGGTAAAATTTCATGAATATTGCCGTGGCAGTCTTCACAATTTGCTGCCTTGGTATTTCCAGCAGCCAACGCCTTCCCGTGAACACCATTGTCGAACATCTTCTGCTGGTCGGCATGGCAGGTGGTGCAAGTTGGTTTAGCAAGACCGGTTTCGTGCGGGAGGGTCTTGATGGTTGTATGGCAATCCACGCAGGAGAACATGGAACCGTGAACCGACGCTTTAAAGGCGTCTCCATGCACCTGCTTGCCATTGACCATCGACGCATCGTTATGACACGCAAGACAGTCGTCGTTGGTAAGCTTTGGCGTGCTGCCTGCGTATGCAAAACCAACGCAAACGAGCATAACCGAGATGATACGGAGCAGTTTTAGGTTCTTCACAAATCCTTTACCTTCGCATTCAGAACTGACGAGTTCAAATGGCTGCCCGAGCGCAGCGGCCCGGGCGGCCCAAAACAACAATTGACAGATAGAATTCTTACTTCAGGCCCTTCACAAAGCCGGTTACGGCAGTGATTTCCTCGGGAGAAAGTTTGCCACCAAATCCCGGCATCTTTCCCTTACCGTTCGTAATCGTAGCGGCCAACTGAGCCTCGGACTGTGATTGAATGTCGGGCGAGTTCAACGGCTTGACACCCATCGCTGGCATGGCTTTGAGGCCATCCGCGCCGTGACAACCGGCGCACTTGGCCTTGAAGGTCGCAGCGCCATCGGCAGCAAAGAGCGGCATTGCCATGGTTGCGACGACTGCAAAAGCAAAGAATTTCTTCATCTAGTCACCTGTCTAGTTCTAGTTCCTGAAAGCAGGGGCTACGTTCAGACACACTGCTGCTACTTTTACAGGACATAATGGTTTTCGCATCTGCAGCGCACTTGAGGCAGTGAGTCATCTCACGACCACCTGTGAGCTGCGTCACATCCTCGAAAGAATCTCGCGGCAGGGCGAAGCGAACAGAAATTGGTTCTGTGGCATAAACGGGGGCGACCGGGCGTGCCGGCGCAATTGGAGGCGCTGCAGGGGCATACCGTATGATCATCAAAAACCGTTGGAATTTGCCGATCTCTGTCCAGCAGTTGCTCGGAATGATACCCCGGCGAATGCGAATTGAAAACAAAGTTTCCTGTGTTGATTCTCTTGCAATGAAAAAATGGCTCAATTCGACCGGAGAACCGGCCATTGAGCCTCAAATAGTCGCGTGGAGCGACTGACTTTCATATGTCCTTCGAACGTACTTAGCAGGCCACCCGCCGGACGCGCGACGTGCGGGCCTTACGTGCGCGATTGAGGCCAAGGGCCCGCAGACGTTCGTATGCGTTATGTAAATCGTCGCTGAGGCGGCATACCACTTCCATGCAGATCGCTGGGTTGTCATGCAAGAACTGGAGGAGATCCTTTCGCTTTATGAAAATCACCTCTGCGGAATCCAGCAATTCAGCGGTGACCTCATATGCCTCGCCACTCAAGGTAGCGCCCAGCCCAAGGACTTCGCCAGGCCCAGCAACGCGCAGCAGTAGGCGCTTTCCGCTCTCCGAGCAGATGGAGAGTTTAGCGCGTCCCTCGCGGAGCATGTAAACTCCACGGGCAGGGAGACCTTCGGCGAATAGAAGCGCACCTTTTCTGAGAACGGACTGCTCTTTGATCTCGCTAAATCCGCGGATCGCATCCGGCGACATCTCGTGGAAAGGACGCTCTGAGGGGGATGCCTGATTACAACTTGCCTGCATAACACTCTCCATGGATGGTTTTTATATTTTGTGGGCAAAGCACGCAGTGATTGCAGTCACCTCGCTAAGTGAGTCCTGCCACAGCACCTGTTCCGTTCTGGTTCATCATCACGAAAAGTACGGATTGAGAACATTCGGACAAAAATAAAGGTTCGGCGAGGGCCGAACCTTTATGGAACTAATATGAGTAACTTATTAATGCCCTATGAAATACCTTTGCTGCAATTCTTGTTACGCCGTCGCTAATGCCTTGAGGGCGGTTTTGTTCCGGATCACCAGGGTGGAACCCTTGGCCTGGACGATCTGCCGCTTCTTCATTTCGGCGAAGAGACGGGTGACGGTTTCGCGCGATGTTCCGATCATTTGCGCTATCTCCTCATGGGTGAGAGCGAGTTTGATGCGGGGCTCCTGCTTAGTGCCTTCGCCGTTCCTGGAGGTCCACTCCAATAGCAGTTTGGCAAGCTTTTCCGCCGCAGAGTGTGACAATCCGAGGGAGCGGATTTCCCGGCAGGCGGCGTTGTACTTCTCGCTGAGTTGCTCGGCGACACGCAAACAGGCGTCGGCGTGCTCCTTCAAGAAGCGCATGAAATCATCGCGTTTGACGAAATTGATTTGGCAAGGATCGACGGTTTCGGCAGTGAGTTCGTAGGTCTTACCACTCACAGAGGCGCTGAGTCCAAGAACTTCGCCTGCTTCGGCGATCTTTAAAATCAGCGTCTTTCCGTCGGTAGAGCAGATGGACAGCTTTACCCTACCCTTGCAGAGGACAAAGATACCTCGTGGTGCCTGCCCCTCGACAAAGAGGATTGCGCCCTTAGGGTAGGCGGTTGCGTACTTAATCTGTTCAAAGGATTGGATAGCAGTGTCGGGCAAATCACAGAAAATCTTGTCCGCCCGCATCTTGCAAGTGAGGCAGCTCTCTATTATGTCTAGGCCATACGGTGAAAGCATAGTACCTCCCTAATTTAGCCCGCGCGCGTTCCGGACTCGCTGGCGGTGCCACGGACTGATAGTCAGCCGCACCTGTTCACTCCTGCATGCGTCCGGCTGAAAGCAATACGTTGTCCATTGACAACTCCAGACACACATGTGACTGGTACGCTTGTAAGATTTATCACGCACATCTGGGAAGTACATCCGTCACACTCACTTGTGACGTAAACACTACGCAGTGACCTGGAACACAGCTCGAAGTCCGTCACGGAGGAGCTTTGAGAATTCGTAACCACCACATTTTACAGGAGATTACAGTTATTCTATCCGAACCCGATAGAGCTCGTACTGCGAGGTTGCATAATATTGCTGAAGTTCGGGGATGCGCTCGAATTCATGCTTCTCAAACGGAGCGTTGTAGAGGACGAAGATAGAGCGCGAATGACGCTGAGCCGAGGCGACTAGGTTCGTTAGGACTTCGCGCAGGACGTAATCCGGAAATGGATTAAAGAGATAAAGAACGATGTCGCTGAGAGGAAAGTCATAGTCACGGGCGTCGGCGCAAATCGACTGGATGCAGCGGCACTGCTGGCCAGACTCACAGAATCGGTCAATGTTCTGGCGGGCAATCAAATCCAGCTCAGGCTGAACCTCGACGCCAACGATCTGAGCGAAAGGATACATCGACGCCAGCAGTAATGCTCGGCCTTTGCCGGAGCCGAGATCTATGAACGTAAATGTCTGAAAATCGACGGCCGCTAGATTCTGCATAATGGCGGCAAATTCCTCTTCCACTGTGGGCTGGTAGAGGCGCTCGCTGAAGACTTCGCGAAGGCGAACGGAGACCGGGAGTCGCGCCCAGGTGGTATCGACGGCGTGATCGCAGTCGTAGTCTATGTCTCCGAAGCGACTGCGGCGGCGCTCGGGAAGTGAGTCCTTCACGCATTCCACGACCTGCGTGGCAAGGTAGCGGAACGAACCCACGAAGCCGCGGGCGCGAATGGAGTCGCGCTGCCAGCGTAGAACAGCGAAAGCAAGCGACGGGCGATTGGTTTGAAGCATGCGTAATTATTGCATCCCGTAAGGAGAATTCTGAAACGGAACCTCCGGTGACACTGAAGCGTGTTGACCGCCTTGCATGGTTTGCGGGCCGGAGCTGTGGCAAAGTAGAAGCAGCATGTCAACCGGACAGGTGAACCATTGTGCGGCAGGCGCCGCATTCCAGTACTCGAACTTTCGCCTTTTTCAGGCTGCCCGCTTCCTGATGGTGGCGGGACTGGAAATGCAGTCCGTAGCGGTGGGCTGGCAGATTTATGAGATCACGCGCCGACCGCTGGACCTGGGCTTGGTGGGGCTGGCACAGTTCCTGCCAGGACTGCTGCTGTTTTTGCTCGGCGGCCATGTCGCTGATCGATTTGACCGGAGGCACGTTCTGCTTGCGTGCTATTCGAGCTTTGCGCTGTGCTCGCTGGCACTGCTGACGATTACCTTGCGCGGCGTTCACGGCGTTGCGCCGGTGTACATGGTGCTGGTGGCCCTGGGATTTGTGCGCGTCTTCAGCGGCCCGTCAGGTCAAGCCTTCTCGCCGCTGCTGGTGCCAGCCTCGGTGTTTCCGAATGCGGCAGCCTGGGCCTCTTCGATTTTCAACGCTGCGACGATCCTTGGGCCGGTGATCGGCGGGGTGCTGTATGCGCTGCGAGGGAGCGCGGCTGCGGTCTACGTGACCGCCGCCACGGCGCTTGGGATCAGCGTCCTATTGATGCTGGCCATCCGCGTTGATGGGGTGCAGCAATTGAGCCGGGGACGCGACTGGAATACGGTACTGGCAGGGTTTCAATACGTCTGGCGCAACAAGCTGATTCTTGGCACCACCACTTTGGACCTCTTCGCGGTTCTGCTGGGCGGAGCCGTGGCGCTTCTTCCGGTGTTTGCGCGCGAGATTCTGAACGCGGGGCCTCGCGGACTCGGGCTGCTGCGCGCGTCTCCTGGTGTGGGTGCGGGGCTGATGGCGATTGTGATTGCCTATGTACCGCTACGGCGACGCGCGGGATTGAAGATGCTGTGTTGCGTTGCGGCTTTTGGAGCGGCGACAGTGGTCTTCGGACTTTCGAGAAATCTATATTTGTCGATGTTTGCGCTGTTCCTGGTGGGCGCGGCCGACATGGTTTCGGTAATCGTGCGGTTGACGCTGGTGCAGCTCGCCACCCCAGATGAGATGCGTGGGCGGGTAAGCGCCGTGAATATGTTGTTTATCGGTGCCTCGAATGAATTCGGACAGTTCGAAAGTGGCATTACCGCACAGTGGATGGGAACGGTGCCGGCGGTGGTTGCCGGCGGGGTGGGAACGATCGCGATAGTCGCTTTATGGAGTTGGCTCTTCCCTGCCCTGTGTAGGGTGGACGGCCTGAACCAGGAGTCGCTGGCCATTGCCGCGGAACAAGACTTAACGGAGACGCGGTAAGGAAACCGGGGCCGAGCTAGACCAGTTTACTTGCGCGATACCGCTCATTCATTGATCGACGAACTGGACTCGACGCCCGGGTATACCTGCTCCCACCAGATTTGAGAGGTGGCGGGTATCTCGCGCTTTTGGTAGCTTCCGCCGTGGCGGATCACTTGCGCCAGGATCGTATCGACGACGAGAGGGATTGCATTGCGCACGGAAGCGCTGAGCGGGGCTCCGACTTCCAGTTGTTCGCCGGTGACGCCAATCAGATAAATGTCTTCCGGGCCGTCGCCGGCAAGTTCGGCGATGAAGATGGACTCGGTAATGCAGGGTGAATGCGGGTCGAGCCGAACGGCGGGCCGCTGGCGGGTAATCTGCGCTTTATCGAACACAGTCACCGTACCAGCGGGCTCGCGGTTCTCAACCGAGTCAATCAGGATCAGGACGTCGATTCCGGTCATGTAGGCAATTAGATCGAGGCCGGGTGTGCCGAGGTCCTCAACCTCGACACCTTTGCCGAACTCGTAATTGGCCGCAATCCAACGAGCCACGTAGGGGCCGACGGCATCATCGCCGAGGAGAACGCTGCCAACCCCGCAGATCCTGATCTTTTTCATAGTTACAGCACCTTTACTGTTGCGACCGGCTTGCCTTCAGGATCAAAGGTGTGGCAGGCGCATGCCATGCAAGGATCGAAGGAGTGAATGGTGCGGATGACTTCCAGCGGACGAACCGCGTCGGCAATGGGGTTATGAAGCAGCGAGGCTTCATACGGACCAGGCTGCCCCTTGGCGTCACGCGGAGAGCCGTTCCAGGTGGAGGGCACGACGGCCTGGTAGTTCTCAAGCTTGCCGGCCTTGATGACCGACCAGTGCGAGAGCAAGCCGCGAGGTGCTTCATGCACGCCCACGCCTTCAATCTCACCCGACGGAAACTCCGGATTGTTGTGGATGGCAACGTCGCCTGAAGCGATGTTGTTGACCAGCAACTGCCAGTGCTTTTGACCGAGTTCGGCTAGCATTGAGGCACGGATAGCGCGAGCGACGTGACGGCCCATGGTGGACTGGAGCTGAGCCACGCCGATCTTGCGTCCGGCAACGGTCGAAATGAGGTCCATTGCCTTATCGGTGTGCTTGCGGGTGAGCGGGTCACCCAGCGGCGTAACCGACCAGGATCTGAGCCAATGGTCCCACCTGCATCGGACGGCCCTGGAAGCGGGGCGCCTTGACCCAGGAGTACTTGCCTTCAGCATTCCACGTCGGAGTAGTCGGGATCGGTCTCGCCCTTCCACGGCGGAAGGGGTTCGTCACCCTTGTACCAGGCGTGTTTTGTTTCTTCGGTAACCCCTTCGACGAATACCTTGTCGCGGAACCCGTCGAAGCGATGAACGCTGGAGAGATTGCCGTCCAGGATGTAGCCGCCGGGGAGGTCGAATTTCGTGTTCTTGCTGTCGGTCGGCAGATCGGGAGCGGCCAGGTAGTTGGTAACGCCTGCACCGTAGTTGAACCAATCGGCGTACATTCCGGCGATGGCGCAGACATCGGGCAGATACACCTGATCGACGAACGGCTTGACCTCGTCCATCAGCTTCTTGATCATTTCCAGGCGATCCATGTTGAGGGTCGCAAGGCTGTCAAGGTTGATCGCATTGGAAACGCCGCCAACGGTGAGGTTCTGGATGTGCGGGCTCTTGGAACCGAGGATTGCTACGGCCTGAACCGACTTGCGCTGATACTCGAGGGCCTGAACGTAGTGTGCGAAGGCGAGCAGGTTGACCTCGGGACTCAGTTTCATGGCCGGATGTCCCCAATAGCCGTTGGTGAAGATTCCGAGCTGTCCGCTGGCAGCAACAGCCTTGACCTTGTCCTGCGCTGCCTGCATGGCCCGCTTGGAGTTATTAGTCCAAGGCGTGAGGCTTTCGGCCAGAGCGGCAGTTTTGGCTGGGTCGGCGGCGGGAATCTTCATGATGTCCACGAAGTCCAGTGCCGACAGATGATAGAAGTGCACGATGTGGTCGTGCAATCCATGATTGATAAGGATGAGATTGCGGATGTATTGAGCGTTCGGAGGGATTTCAAGCTTTAGTGCATCTTCCACCGAACGGACGCTTGCCATTGCGTGCACCGTGGTGCACACGCCGCAGAAGCGCTGGGTAAATAACCAGGCTTCCCGAGGATCGCGGCCCTTGAGAATGTTCTCAATGCCACGCCACATTGTGCAGGAGGCCCAGGAATTGGAAACTGATCCGTTTTCCACTTCCACGTCAACTCGGAGGTGGCCTTCAATCCTGCTGATGGGGTCAATCGTTATACGTTTCGCCATTTTGGAAACCTTCTCGTTGATGTCGTGATCAATGTTCCACTGGTGCGTAGCCAGTTAGCTGGATTCCGGGTTTTACCTGCTCTTCGTATTTCGCCATCCTGTTCCAGTCTGCATTGGAGCCTGGCAGAATCGCCAACTTCTTGACCGCAATGAGATAGACCAGCACCGCAATGGCAACAAACGAAATCGAAATGAGGAACTCAATCGCAGATGGGAAATACGTTGCGCCATCCTTGGCATGGAATGCCAGGGTTGTAGGACTGAGGCGGTAGATCATGCCACCCAGCGCGCAGAGTGCGTGCGCAAGGAACATGGTCCCCAGTTTCTTGCCCTTCTCTGTCGAAAGCACATAGGCGGAGCCAAGAATCAGCGCCGTCTCTGTCCAGAACAGGAGGGAGCAATAGCCGTCGGTGAACAAGTGGAAAATCTTTCCGCGGAACAGAATGTCCAGAAAGCGGAAAGCTGTCCAGGTATACACCAGCCACACCGTCAGCTTGTTCAACTCTGCCATTACGTCCCGATCCACGTCGCGCTTCCATGCGAGTTTAGCCAGAAGCAGGCAGAGCGAAACGCAGTTGTATCCCAGGAATGCCGCCGCCCAGACGTAAATCAAGGGAAGCCACGGCGTCTGCCAGAGAGGATTCACACGGTTGCCACCCAGCACCATCAGTGCGCCCAGCGATGACTGGTGCATCATCGGCAGAATGTAAGCGAGTGCGATGACGACAGGATAGACCTTCGCCAGCGCGCGCTCACAGAACTCCGCAATGCCGCGAAAATTCGGATATTCGTAAATCACGTACTCGAACACCGGGGGCAGGTTCTCCAGAAACAGCGGTACAGTCGCGTACAACACGATGCATACCGCGATCTCCAGCAGCGGAGAATGAAGGTTCCAGGTGAAAGGCGAAACTATCCAATAGAAGTTCCACGGACGGCCAACATCAATGCCAAGCATGCACAAACCGGTCCAATACGCGAGAAGGCTCGTAAGGAGCGCAACGCGCATTACCGAATGCAGCTTCTTCTTGTTGAAGATCCAAGCGGCGATGCCTACGGCGAATCCGCCGGAGCCAAGGCCCGTCAGGACCATCACGTTAAAGGTTTTCCAAAGGCCCCATGCATAGGGGTCAGACATACCAGAGGTGAGTCCGAGGCCCACAACTTCGCGGATTGCGGTCAGCATAAGGCCGACAGCAATCAGGGCAAGCAACGCCCAGAATCCGCGGGTGAGCACCGGGACACCGTAGACAGGAACGCTTCTCTCCCACCGTGTCATAGTTGTGGCCTCAATCCGGTCTTCTTCTGATCCTCGACCAAGTGATGTGCGTGATCCTTGAAGTTCCTATTGGCGAATATCGTCATTCCCGCGAAGATGGCGAGGGGCAGCGCCATCCACTTATAAAGCATGTGCGAATACTTCAAACCTGAAGGAATCGAATTTTCGCCAAGTTTGGGTAGACCGAGCTTGTCAAAGCCGATACGCGACAGGTACAGAACCTGCGTACCACCACCATCGGTTTCGCCGTACACCCGGTTTTCAAAATAACGGCCGGGGTTGGCAGCGATGCGGCGCTTGGCTTCGGCTAGCAGATCTTCACGACGTCCGTAAATCACCGCCTGGGTGGGGCAAACGGTAGTGCAGCCAGGCTCCTGACCTTTGCCAAGACGTTCCCGGCAAAGCTCGCATTTGACGATTTTGGGATTGAACCCATCCCACTGGAAGGCTGGAATGTGGAAGGGACAAGCAATCTCGCAGTAGCGGCAACCAACGCACTTGGAGCCTAACCACCAGACGATTCCTGTGTCCTTATCCTTTCTGAGGCCGCCAAACATGCAAGCGGTCACACAGGAAGGATCGGCGCAGTGCATGCACTGCTGCTTGAAGTACGAGTGGTCCGATCCATCGGCGGTGCGGTAGACTTTGATGATGTTTTTGGTGAAGTAGTTGAGTGCGGGAGGAGCTTGGTGGAGACCGTCAATGCGTGTGTCCGGCGGCAGGTCATTGGCCTGCGAACATGCCACCATGCACGACTTACATCCAACGCACTTGGTGGCATCATAAAGTAAGCCAAGCGCTCCTTTGGGCACGGGAACTTCTTCAGCGTGAGCGAGCTCCGGAAGAGACACGCAACCTGCCGCTAGAATTGGCAGGCTGCCCTTAGCGAGATTTTTGAATGCCTCGCGGCGTGTGATTGCCATGGCTACTTACCTCCGGCAATCGTCGGCTTCCGCTCTTCTGCGGCAATCGCTTCTTCACTGCTGGTCAATTTCTGCGAAGCCGCCCATGTCGCGCCGCCCAGCGCACCGGCTGCAATGCCAATCAGGCCGGCGGCAGCAGCTCCAAATTTGCCGACTGTGTTGGAGATGGGAGCATAGGTATCAGGCGGAGTTGCAAGGTGAACATCGACACGGTCGAATGCGGGAATCCGGAATCCCACCGTCTGTTCGGTGCAGCCAAAGCACGGAGAGCCAATACCGATCGGCCACGCATCCACCATTTCATTGAATTGACGGGTGGGGCATCCTGCATGGGTGACCGGACCTTTGCAACCGAGTTTGAAGAGGCAATAGCCTTCGCGATGATTGGCATCGCCGAACTGTCCGGCGAAACGGCCTGCATCGAAGTGCGCGCGCCGTGGGCAATGGTCATGGATGAGACGATCGTAGGCAAATTTGGGACGATGGAGATCGTCCATTGCGGGAAGTTTGCCCATTACAGCAAACTCTAGCACCACGCCCAACAGGGTATACGGGTTCGGCGGACAACCCGGAAGATTGACGATTGGCTTGTCGCTGATGATCATATCCACACCGGTCGCTCCGGTGGGATTGGGATCTGCCGATGGCACGCCGCCCCAGGAGGCACAGGAGCCGATAGCAATGATCGCCGCAGCCTTGGAACCCACGTCCTTCAGGACTTCCAGCGCCGGACGGCCACCGAGTTGCATGTAAATTCCCTGATCTTTGGTCGGGATCGCGCCTTCGACGACTAGCACGAACTTTCCGGCATTTTCAGAAACAGCCGACTTGAGGGCATCTTCGGCCTGCTTACCGGAGGCGGCCATGAGAGTCTCGTGATAATCGAGAGAAATTACGTTGATGATGAGGTCTGCAACGTCGGGCTTGGACGTGCGGAGAAGCGTTTCCGAACACCCGGTGCAGTCTTGGAAGTGAAGCCATACGACGGAGGGTTTCTTTGCCTTTCCGACCGCCTTGGCAACTTCCGCCGGGGTAGCCTTCTCAGTGAAGGCCAATCCCACGGGAGCCGTTGCCACGATGGTCGTACAAAGCTGCAAAAAGTCTCGCCGCGAGTAGCCCGCATTTTTCAAACCCTGGGCTATAGTTTCCTTTTTAATAGCATCAGTATCATTTGCCATGTCATGTCCTATGCGGTGACATTTGCCTGTATCAGCACTATTAATTCGAACGAAATAAAGTAAGCCTTCACATAATTCCAAACGAATAAAGTTAAACCATCACGCACTCATTGCCGGGAGGACCCGGCGCATGTACATCCACTATTGCTGTAACGTACGTCTTGCGTTCTGTTTATCCGTCATTGCGCCTAACCGGGCAGTGACTCCTATCACCAGGGATCGTGACCTTCGACTTTATGGGCGGTGAGCTCACGTTTGAATTATCGTGATGACGCGCACACGAAATTTGAAAGCTCAATGTTTTAAGGCTTCGAATCTGCGCTCCAGAATTGACGTTGCTGTTGATTGTTGCGGGCGTAGATACCCGAATATTTTGAGGGCGACAACTGTTCTACCTTGGGGCCGCCAGGATTTACAATCCATTCATCATGCGCCTGATCGTACGTTCTTCTGCCATCCACGCCGCCGGTGTCTTTACGTTGGAACGCATCCCTAGTGGGACTTTAATTGCGGAGTACACCGGTACTCGAATGAAACACGATGACGCCGACACGCTTTACAGTGAGCGGCCTTATACCTATCTTTTCGGAGTTGGCGATGGGACGTATGTCGTCGATGGCTTCAGCATGGCGATGTACCTGAACCACTCCTGCGCGCCGAACTGCGAAACCGAAGAGGACGAAGAGGAAGTCGTCTGGATTCGCGCCATTCGCGACATTGAACCGGGAGAGGAACTGGTTTACGACTACTGCCTCTATGACGGCGAAGGGGACGCGCCCTGCACCTGCGGAGCCGAACGATGCCGGGGAACGATGTATTCGCCAAAGGAACTAAGAAAGCGCAAACGAGCGACGGGAGAGCTCTCAAGCAAGAATGCCACCCAAGGAGGTCGGGTCGCTAGGAAATAAAGATTCAGAAAGGCGAAGAAAAGCACATTTCTCACGCTATCCAGTGCGGGTGCGCGAGAAATGTGCAGACACAGCACAGTATGTTCCCTGCTTACTTTGCGGGGGGCTTTTCTTTCTTGCGAGCGGCCCAGCGCGCGCGCGCCGCGTCTGACATCTTCTTGCGGGCGGCGGCGGAGATCTTGCGCTTCCCGGTTTCGGCCTTTACCGCAACGGCCCTGGTCTTCCTGCCGCGTTTTGCCGGGACAGTCTCCACGCCATCCAAACTACCCAGAGCGGAAAGCGCGTCATCTACACGTGCCAATTCTTTACAAAGCCGGATGTGCTCCTGCTTCAACTGTTGCACTGCTGAGCTGATCGCTTGATTTGCCATCCTGTCAGTGTAACAAAAAATAACTTAGCTGACTTAAGTTATCAATCTAATTTAGTTACTAGGGTACACTCCCGACAATTGTGGGAATGGTTCGAATAAGGAGTGTGTAGATAAGTCGCTGCGCAATGCAGGTTACCCTACAAGTTCGGGACGCTTGAGGCGAAGCAGCGAGAGCGCGGCCAGGGTGTGAGCATCGGCAATTTGTCCGGCTTGTACCATGTTATGAAACTCACCCCAGGTAAAACTTCCGCGAATGATGTCCTGTTCCTCGTGCTCAGGCCGCGCTTCGAACTGAGTAAGTCCGGTAGCAACGAAGATGTGCAAGGGCTGGTTGAGAAAGCCGTAAGCGATGTAGATGCGGGCCAGGAATTCGAGTTGGGCGGCGACGAGACCGGTCTCCTCGCGCAGTTCGCCACGGGCAAGTTCCTCAATGGTGTAATGGCTGGCCTGTTCCCATGTGCCCTGGGGGAACTCCCAGAAGCGGGCGCCGACGGCGTATTTAAATTGCTGAACCATGTGAACGCGGCCATTCTCGACGGGGATGACCATGGCAGCATCGGGCTTTTCTACCACTCCGAAGATTCCGCTGGAGCCATCCGGGCGGCGGATATCGTCTTCCCGCACGGTCATCCAGCGATTCCGATACACGATGCGCGAGCCAAGCGTCTGCATTGGGACTCCCATATAAAATTAGATAGGCCGCCGCGCTCCGGTCTGGCTGATTGCCGGGCCTTCCCCCGTTCTCCCAAACACGGGCGGACGTGTGCCACCTGATAGCGGCGTCCGGGTCGCTGGAGCCGGATATGGGCCAACGGAGGTCCTCCGGTCGCGGGCGCCGGCGGTTATAATCAATTCTCCCATGAGCTATACCGTGCTGGCGCGCAAATACCGTCCACAAAAGTTCGCCGACGTGATCGGACAGGATCACGTCGTGCGCACACTGAAGAATGCGCTGGAGCAACAGCGCATTGCCCACGGCTACATTTTCAGCGGACATCGAGGCATTGGAAAAACCACGATTGCCCGCATTCTGGCGATGGCGCTGAACTGCCAATCCAGCAACCGACCTGTGGCCGAACCCTGTGGCGTGTGCGACTCCTGCCGCGAGATCCGCGAGGGCTCGGTTGGAGCGATGGACGTGATCGAAATCGACGCCGCCACCAATCGCGGCATAGAAGAGGTGCGCGGGCTGATTGCCACCGCCTCGGCCGAACCTGCCCGCGACCGCTATCGCATCTTTATCCTCGACGAAGCTCACCAGGTTACCGATGCCGCTTTTAACGCACTGCTGAAGACGCTGGAAGAGCCGCCCTCGTGGGTAGTGTTCATGATGGCGACGACGCAACCGGAGGACATTCCGCAGACGATCCGCTCGCGCTGCCAGCACTTCAGCTTTCACGCAGTTCGCTTTGAGGAGATCGTCAACCACCTGCGCGAGATCAGCCAGACCGAAGGCTTGAGTGTGGATGAGGACGCGCTGGCTTTGCTGGCCGAAGCCGGCGACGGCTCGATGCGAGATGCGCTCAGTATCATGGATCAGGCGATCTCCTGCTGCGGCAACACGGTGACCGCCGACGTTATTCGCGGGTTGGTGGGAAGCGTTTCCACCGAAGTGATGGAGCGCGTGATGAACGCGGTGCACGAGAACTCCAGCGATGAGGTGTTGCGGATTGTGGACAAGCTGATGGTTGAGGGCCAGAGCGCAACCCACTTTGCCCGGCAGACGGTCCGCTTCCTCCGCAATGCACTGGTGGCCAAGGTTGCTGGAACAGAGAGTCCAATTCTGCAGATTAGCGCCGATGAAAAGAAACGGGTCGCCAGCATCGCCGCACAATTTGGCGAAGAGGAGTTGACGCGCTTCTTGCAGATCATGCTGCGCACCCACGGCGACGTGAGTTACAAGCAGGAGCAGCGCTTTCACCTCGAACTGGGATTGCTGAAGATGGTACACGCGCAGCGGTTGCTTCCACTGGAACAACTGCTGAGCAGCGTGAACCTGACGGACGCGGCAAGTTCGACGGCATCACGCGAGCAGGCGGCGGCGCGGGATTCTGCGATAGATCCTGCGAGACGTTCTGCCGCACCCTCTGCAGAACGGTCTGCGACGAGCAAGACGGCGCCGCCGGCGTTTACGCAAAGACCGCCCGGGGTTCCACCGATGGGCGGAGGCGGATCGCCCTTCGGACAGCCTGCGTCCAAACCGTCTCCGTTTGAAGCCGATAAGGCGCGTAAGGGACGTGAGGATCTGTCCGCAGGGGCTGAGACACCGATACCGGCTACATCCAACCGGCCCATGAGCCAGAGCGCTCAACCCATGCCGGGCGCATTCGGCTCGCGGCCTCCAGCGATGGGTCCGCAGACGGTAATTACACGTCAAACGACTGTCGCGCCATTTGATAATGGCAGCGCGCTGGCGGTTGCGCCGCGGATGGAGAGTCCAAGGGCTGCGTTCAACGGGACGTCCGAAACTACTCTCGATACGACCCTCGATGTGGATGCGATCCGCGAGGCGGTGTTGCAGGCCATGGAAGCAGGTGGTTCGCAGATGCTGGTTCATGCCCTGGAAGAGGGAGATTGGTCCAGCGAAGGCAACCATGTTTCCATTCGGGTCGAGATGTCGGAGAGCATGATTGAGTTGAGTTACACCAGGGAGCAGGAGAAGCTCTCGAACCAGGCAGCGACCCGCGTGGCAGGACGCGCGATGAAGGTGCGGCTGGTGGGCGGCGGTACGAGTTCGGCAGAGGTGAAGCCGCGCCGGTCACGTGCTCCTCAGGCGGCAGGTGGCGAGAGCATCAAAACACGGGCAGCCGATGAGCCGGTGGTAAAACGGATGATGGAAAAGTTTGGGGCAGAGATCCGCATTGTAATGGACCGCTCGGAGAGGTGACGACGATGGACATGAAACAGATGCAGGAAATGATGACTCGCGCGCAGGAAATGCAGCAGCAGATGCAGCAGCAGATGCGCGAAACTCAGGTTGAGGCTTCGGCTGGCGGCGGCGCGGTTGTGGTACGCATGAATGGCGAGAAGCTTTTGATCTCCGTGAAGATTGAAAAAGATGCGGCAAACGATTTGGAGATGTTGCAGGATCTGATACTGGCGGCAGTAAACGAGGCGGTTCGCAAGGTGGATGCGGCAATGCAGTCGCAACTGGGCGGATTGCTGGGCGGGATGGGATTGCCACCGGGGTTGTTTTAACGGGCCTGTCGCCGAGTTGAGGTGAGCTGAATACATGGAGTTGAAGTAAGTCATGTCGAAGTTTGCTGAGCCGATGGCTCGACTGATTGACGAGTTGAAAAAGCTGCCGGGAGTGGGCAGCAAGAGCGCACAGCGTTACGCGTTCCACATTCTTCGCGGCTCTGACGAAGACGCCGAACAGTTGGCGGATGCGATCCGTGAGACTCAAGGCAGCCCTGCGGCTCTGCTCGGTGTGCAATAACATCACGGACACCGATCCGTGCGTGTACTGCTCCAGCGCAACGCGCAATCAGCGCGTTGTTTGCGTGGTGGAAGAGCCCACCAATATTGCCGCGGTGGAAAAAGGACACAGCTACAACGGCGCCTATCACGTGCTGCACGGAACCTTTCGCCGATCCACGGCGTGGGCCCGGAGCAACTGCGCATTGCAAACCTGATACAGCGGGCCGAAAGCGGCACACTCGACGAGATTATTCTGGCGACCAATCCGACGGTGGAGGGCGAAGCAACAGCCATGTTTCTGGCTGGTCAACTGAAGCCGACCGGGGTACGGGTTACGCGAATCGCAACCGGCATCCCCGCGGGAGGCGACATTGAATACGCCGATGAAGTGACGCTGCAGAGAGCGATCGAGGGACGGCGCGAGATGTAGGACGTCTGCTTTAGCGCATAATACTAAGCCCTGCGGAGATTCGCAGGGCTTAGTATTTAGACGGATGTTATCGGCACATCTATTGAGTATCTTTATTATTCTTGAGGATCGTTATTCACGATTCTTATTCGCGAAGCTTGGCAAGCAGGTCCTGAGGATGAACGGGCTTGGCGAGAATTTGAAATTCGTGGCCACGCGAGCGGGCGTTCTCAAGAAGATCCGCCGTAGCAGCCTGGCCGGAAAAGAGGAGAATTTTGCAGGCAGGAAGGAATCCCCGAATGTGAATTGCGGCCTCGATGCCGTTCATGTCAGGCATGATGACGTCGCTGATGATGAGGTCGGGTTTTTCGACTCCGCGCCACGTCGACGGCGTCGGTGCCGGTATAAACGGCGGAGGCATCAAAGCCCGCTTGGTTCAGAATGATGGCCAGCGTGTCGGCGATGACATGTTCGTCATCGACCACAAGCACGCGCGGTTTTGACTTGTTATCCGTCATGTACCCCCTTCGATGCAGGAACTTAGCGCTTCGATTCAGGCAATTATACGGCATGGGAGTTATCCGAAAAGCCGCAACTTCGTTGGACTCAGAACCGGGAAACCAACAGCGCTGCATAAAGGCACATCTAACCCCGGTACGCCAAAAGCCAGACGCGTGGTGCTATGCTGCTGCAACGATCGAAAGATTTTCTATTCACAACCGGCGCTGCCGTTGTACTGAGCCTTTGCCTCGGTTGCAGCCACGCAGATTACAAGCGCTCATTGCGGGAGCAGAGCGGGTTTTCTCCCAGCCACCAACCGGTGATGCTGGCTGCCTATCAGCCTTGGTTCGGAAGCTAAGGGCCACATTGACGTGGGTTACTCATCACATGACCGGAGCGTGCTGGAACGCCAGATCCGCGACGCCAAACAACTCGGCATCTCCGGATTTGTGGTGAACTGGTATGGCAGACAGCATCCATTCGAGGACTCCTCCTATGCGCTGCTGCAGGAGATTGCCGACGAGGATCGCGACGGCTTCCGCGTGGCACTGATGTATGACGCAGATGACGACGGCGACCCGGCTAACGCGACCGAGTCGGTTTTAGCCGACTTGAATTACGCCTATGAGCGTTATATCTCGCGCAAACTCCCAGGTACCCAGTTCAGCCTACCTGCGCTATGACGGTCGACCGGTGATTTTTATCTTTCCCAAGGATGGCAACACCGATTGGAATCGGGTGCGGCAAGCGGTAAATGGCTGGGATGAACGGCCGATGCTGATTTATAAGGATCCGAACGAGAAGTGGGCGGGAGACTTCGACGGATTCTATGCGTGGGTGCAGCCGGGCAAGGGCGGATGGAAGCGCGACGGCAGCAACTGGGGTCAGGAGTACCTGGATAACTTCTACGCCACGATGACTCGCAGCTATCCGCAAAAACTTGCGGTGGGAGGAGCATGGCCGGGCTTCAATGACACGCGCGCCTCGTGGAGCCTAAACCGCCACATGGACCCGCGCTGCGGGCGCACCCTGGAGGATTCGCTGCAGATGTTCCGTCGCTACTACGACGCCAGCCGACCACTTCCCTTCCTGATGATTGAGACCTGGAATGACTACGAGGAAGGAACAAACGTGGAAGGCAGCGGGCGGGGATGCAGGAGTTGAGCACGAAGTCTGTCGTATGATTCTGTCGTATGATCACGGCTATGGACGAAAAGAACTTCCAGAAACACGCAGATGAAGCCATGGAGCGGCTGACGCGCGCTCTTTACGCCGTAGAGGAAGCGGCAGGCTTTGACGTAGAGGAGCGCGGCGGAGCGTTACACCTGAACTTCGAGGAGCCGCCAGGAA
The DNA here is from genome assembly GCA_963786435.1 of uncultured Acidobacteriota bacterium. Lineage (GTDB taxonomy): Bacteria > Acidobacteriota > Terriglobia > Terriglobales > Acidobacteriaceae > TOLSYN. The sequence continues at coordinate 4,331,619 of CAWAZK010000002.1, read as the reverse complement.
CCTTCGTCATCGCGCCCAACTCGGCAGCGCGGCAGATCTGGATCTCGGCGCTGTCCACCAGCTTCAAGCTGGACTGGAGCGAATCCTACACCGACTTTATGCACGGCCAGAGCGGCGAGCCTTTGTTGTCGCTGATGTCGCGACTGCTCACCCAGCAGACGGGGAACGCCGTCACCTTGAGCTAGTCGGTCGCAGGTTGTGTATTCTGCCCTGCACAATTCGCGATTCCGACACTCTGCCCTTCACATTCCCCAAGCAGGGCGATGTAGGCCACTCGCTATTCGGTATTGCGCAGGTGCGAGGGCGGGGCAACTACCGAGGCGGCCCTGCGCGAGTGCTCGGGAATGAACGGGTCCGTGGTGGGCACACCTAGCTTGCGGCGCAAATCTTCGGCAATCTGCCGCCCGTGGTAGCGCCCGTTCTCGATGAAAATTTCGTTGCTATTCATCCCGGCGATGATCACGCCGGCGAGATAGATTCCTGCGACATTGCTCTCCAAGGTGTGCACGTCAACGACGGGCTTGGAAGAGGGTTGCTCGGAGAGTTCGACTCCAAGCGCGCGCAGGAAGGCGAAATCAGGGTGATAGCCGGTCAGCGCCAGCACAAAGTCGTTTTCCATTCGCAGCTTGCCCTGCGGAGTTTCGATCTGGATGGAGTCCGGAGTGATATCGCGTATGGAGGAATTGAAGTACGCGGCGATTTCACGATTCTTGATCCGATTTTCGATGTCGGGCTTGATCCAGTATTTGACGTGGGACGAGATGGAAGGACCGCGATGCACCAAGGTAACGCGGGCTCCGTGACGCCAGAGTTCCAGGGCTGCGATGGCGGCGGAATTTTTTGCTCCAACCACTACAACGTCTGAGTTGTTGTACGGATGCGGCTCGCGATAATAGTGGGTGACCTTGGGCAGATCCTCACCCGGACAACCGACGCGATTCGGCAGGTCGTAATAGCCGGTAGCAACCACCAACTTGCGCGCAAGGAACTCTGTGGGACGGCCAAGCATATCGGTGCAGTGGACCAGGAATGCGCCATCGGCTCCTTCAATGCGGGTCACGGTATGGTACTGGCGCACGTCCAGGCGATAGAACTCGGCGACCTTGCGATAATATTCGAGTGCCTCCTGACGCGAGGGCTTCTGCTGCGCACTGACAAAGGGAACGCCGCCAATCTCCAGCAGTTCCGGCGTGGTAAAGAAGGTCATGTTGGTTGGATAGTTGTAAAGCGAATTGACTACGCAGCCCTTATCCACCGCAACCGTCGAATACCCCGCGCACTGGGCTTCGATGGCACAGGCGAGGCCGGTAGGACCGGCACCAATTATCAGTACGTCGAATTGCTCCATTGCGGGCTCCCCTTATGAATATAAATGTATGTTACAACAATGGCCGCAGACGATATTCAGAAGACACTCCGCTTTTCGCCGTGACGCGTGCGCCGGGACGGTGCGCAACAGTTTGCTGTAAGCTCGGGGGAGTGCGCGTCTTCCATGTGCGTACTCCATCTATCATTCATGCACGAACTCAAACTCGCAATCTTTGATGTGGCGGGCACCGTGATCGAGGATCACGACGAGGCGGTGACTTCGCTGGTGGACGCTCTGGCAGCGCATGGCATTGGGGTTAGCAGCGAAGAACTCGCCGAGTTCAGGGGCGCAGCCACGCGAGAAGTAATTCGTTTCTTCTGCTGGCGCAAGCGCGACGAAGCACTGAGCGACGAGGCGGTGGAGGCGGTTTACAGCGATTTCTCCCGCCTGGTGAATGTGCGTTACGAGGAGCAACTAGCGGCAATCGCGGGAGCCGAAGAGGTATTCGAGTCGCTGCGCAAGCGGGGAATGCAACTGGCACTGACCACCGGCTTGGGCGGCCCGACGCTGGAGTTGGTGGTGCGGCGACTTGGCTGGCAGGAGTGGTTTCCGGCAAGGGTTTCAGGCGATGAAGTCGCCGTTGGCGGCCCGGCACCGTACCTGATATTTCGGGCCATGGAGCGCTGCCGCTGTCGGGCAGTGCAGGAAGTAGTCACAATCGGCAGCACTCCTCTGGATCTTCAATCGGCGGCAAACGCCGGGGTAGCTTTGAACGTGGGCGTGCTGAGTGGACAATACCGGCGAGAGCGCCTGATCTGCGAGCCGCAGGACGCGCTGCTGGCCTCTGTGGCCGACCTGCCCACCTTACTTGCGCAGCGGAGATGAGAGGTGGGAATTTTTTGCATGGGTAAGTAGCTGAATTACACGGTACTGAGCAATTCACCTAATATGCGTCGGCACTATGGCGGGGTACAAAGGGTTGTCCCTTGAAGCAGCAGGGCGCCATATTCATGTTGACTCTAAAAAAACCGATGAAGCCGTATTACAGCGAAGCTGAGGCCGCGCACTCTTTGTGCATTTCTTTAGAGGCCCTCCACGAGATATTAGACAAACATGTATTCACCCCAGAAAGTCCACGACCGGGGGTTCTGGAATTTACTCATGCCGAACTGCTTCTGCTGTCGGTTTGGGCGAAGCCAGAGCGTGGCCGTAACGTACTCGCCATGCCCAGCAAAAGTTAAAGCGGACAGGTTATTTGGTTCATGGGAAAGGTAATTAATACTCATCCGGCATGGGCGCGACGACGGGCCCTGCTTACGGATTGCGCTAGTTTTGTTTGGCCCAACGCGTGCAATGAGAAGCACATCGGAGAGTCAGACATGCCAGATATCACGCGCGGGCCGTCACAGGAATACTGGCGTCCAGCACCAAGCGCAGGCAATACGTTCCAGACGCGCGGCCCCCAGACGCGGAATGAGGCGTTCTGCCCCATCTGCGGCACGCCGTATGCGGTTGGGGCGCGCTTTTGCCATACATGCGGACTGAGCCGCGAGTGCGCTCTGGAAAAGCGGAATCCGGTCAAAGACTGGTTCGATGTGGACACTCTGCGAGCGCGGTTGGGGCTCTCCACAGCCTCGCTGATATTCGTGCTGGTAGCCGCCATCTGCCTGCTGGCAGCAGTAATGACCGGCCTGGTCTATAACACCTCGACTCTGGCGGAGTGGCAGGCGGTACAGACTTGGCGGATCGAGTGGTTGCTGGCCACAGTGGTGGCGCTGTTGTCGGCAATGTTGTTTAAGACCAAGCCATAATCGAAATCCAATCGTTACGAGCTAACAGAAAAAGCTCCCGACCTTTCGTGGTGCGCAGGCGTGATGTCTTTTCGGCATTCGTACCCTCAGACCTCCTGATCTGGTTGAAATCAGGATGACCCGAGTTTGAAGACGAGCGTGAGGTGTGTACCGGGGAAGATGGTTTTCGTGGCGTTGAGTTCCGCCAACAGTTTCTCGATGGCCTGATCGTGAGCCGCCTGGGTGAGATGGTGGAGGCGGACAGTCAAGGTGTTGGTGATGAGGTCAGGGGTAAGATCAGCCTCGGTATCGAAGATCTGGCGCAGCAAGGCGCGGGCATCGTCAGTGCGGGCGATATGTTCGCGAAGCAGGGAGGCCATGCTGGATTCGGCGCGATAAGCGATCATCTTGATGGTATCGACGAAATGCTTTCGTTCGGTACGCAGCCGAGTAAATCGGTCTTCCTCTGGCAATAGCTTCACGGGAATGTGATGCGGAGTGTCCTTGCGCGACTGTTTGAGTTGGTCGATCTGCAAATCGAGACTTTCGATGTCTTCCCGCAGTTGCGCCTTGCGCTGCTGAAAACCCTGAACTTCAGAGTTGGTGGGATCCTCCGATAAAGCAAGGGCTCCGAACTGAGCCGCCTGCCGATGGCGCTGGCCGATTTTGGAGCGGATCTTGCCGTCGAGTTTGCGCCACTCCGGATTTACCACCTGGATCGCATCAGGAACGGGTTCGGTTCCATACTCAATCAAGCTATCCAATCCGTAATGTTCGCGCATGTAGCGGAAGAAGTTTTCCTGAGACCATCGGGCGAATAACGACGGTGCCAGCGTGGTCATTGGCAGCTGGAAGTTGGTGGCTAAGATCGAAGTCTCAGAACTCCTGATCTCGCCCCGTAGATCCTGTCGGGCAGGGAAAACGGAATGATCCTGAAAACTGTTGCCAGAGGGGCTGCTTTGGATTAAGAAAGAGCATGCCGCAGATGCAACTGCCGATATTCCCTGCCGGAGTGACCGAGATCAATCACCACATAGCGGTGGCAAAGGAGGCGGGCACGGTGTACTACATCCACGGCCACCTGCCGGTGTTCCGCCACGCGGAGAACGATGTGCGTGGATTTCGCATGTTCACCAGCCAGATGATCGTCAACGGGACGGTGAAGCCCAAGGAGATTGTCCAGGCGTTCGGCGTTCCGATGATTGCAGTGAAGAGGTATGTGAAGGTTTTTCGGGAGCAGGGGGCCAACGGGTTCTACGCGGTGAAACCCCGTCACAGTTCAGCCTCGGTGCTGAAAGGGGAAGTGCTGCAGCGAGCGCAGAAGTTGCTTGACGAGGGGCAGAGCGTTCCGGAAGTGGCGAGTGAACTGAATGTGTTGGCGAACACGCTGCACAAGGCGGTTGACGCTGGACGCTTGCGAAAGCTAAAAAAAACGAACCCGCCACCACCGAAGTAAGCAACAAGAGTGGTCGCAGTCAGATCGACAGCCAAGCGCCGATGGGAAACGCCGCGACGCGTTCGTTGGAGCGAGTAGCGGCCGCGATGGGAGAGCTGGAGTCGGCGCCCATCGAGTTTCAAGCTACCTGCGATGTAACCCGGGGCGGCGTGCTGCTGGCATTGCCTGCGCTGTTGGCGACCGGGTTGTTGCGCTACACGCCGGAGATGTACCAGCTCCCAAACGGATTTTATGGCATTGACAGCATCTTCCTGCTGCTGGCATTGATGGCGCTGGGGCGGATCCGGTCTCTGGAACAGCTTCGTTATCAAGCGCCAGGCGAGTGGGGCAAGCTGCTGGGACTGGACCGCATTCCCGAAGTGAGGACGCTGCGGGAGAAGTTAAAACTGCTGTGCCACGACTTGGGTCAAGCCCTGCGCTGGAACGCCGCACTGGCCAAGGAATGGATCGCCCAGCAAGATGCCTCGGAACTGTTTTTCTACTGCGATGGCCACGTGCGCGTCTATCACGGGGAGCAGACGGCGCTACCGCGCCATTACGTGGCGCGCCAGCGATTGTGTTTACGGGCTACCACCGATTACTGGATCAATGCCATGGATGGCCAGCCATTTCTGTATGTCAACAAAGAGGTGGATCCGGGACTGATCGCCACGCTCAAGCAGGATGTGATTCCGTGGCTGGAAGTGAATGTGATCCAGCCGCCGGAGCAACAGCGGCGCATGGCGGAAGATCCTCGTACCCACTGGTTCACAATGGTGTTCGACCGGGAAGGCTACAGTCCCGAGTTATTCGAGCAGCTGTGGCAGAAGCGGATTGCCATTCTGACCTATCACAAGTTTCCCCAGGGCGAGTGGCGCAGCGAAGAATTCACCACGCACCGCGTCCAGCTGGTGAGCGGCGAAATCGTGACCATGAAACTGGCCGAGCGCGGTACCCAGTTGTCGAACCGGTTCTGGGTACGCGAGATTCGCAAACTCAGCGACGGCGGCCATCAGACTTCGATCTTAGCCACCAACTTCCAGCTGCCAATGACCACGCTGGCACCGTCGTTATTCGCCCGATGGTCTCAGGAAAACTTCTTCCGCTACATGCGCGAACATTACGGATTGGATAGCTTGATTGAGTATGGAACCGAACCCGTTCCTGATGCGATCCAGGTGGTAAATCCGGAGTGGCGCAAACTCGACGGCAAGATCCGCTCCAAAATCGGCCAGCGCCATCGGCAGGCGGCTCAGTTCGGAGCCCTTGCTTTATCGGAGGATCCCACCAACTCTGAAGTTCAGGGTTTTCAGCAGCGCAAGGCGCAACTGCGGGAAGACATCGAAAGTCTCGATTTGCAGATCGACCAACTCAAACAGTCGCGCAAGGACACTCCGCATCACATTCCCGTGAAGCTATTGCCAGAGGAAGACCGATTTACTCGGCTGCGTACCGAACGAAAGCATTTCGTCGATACCATCAAGATGATCGCTTATCGCGCCGAATCCAGCATGGCCTCCCTGCTTCGCGAACATATCGCCCGCACTGACGATGCCCGCGCCTTGCTGCGCCAGATCTTCGATACCGAGGCTGATCTTACCCCTGACCTCATCACCAACACCTTGACTGTCCGCCTCCACCATCTCACCCAGGCGGCTCACGATCAGGCCATCGAGAAACTGTTGGCGGAACTCAACGCCACGAAAACCATCTTCCCCGGTACACACCTCACGCTCGTCTTCAAACTCGGGTCATCCTGATTTCAACCAGATCAGGAGGTCTGAGTCTGATGGCCGCCGTCGCTGAGTTTGCGAATCTCGCGTACCCAGAACCGGTTCGACAACTGGGTACCGCGCTCGGCCAGTTTCATGGTCACGATTTCGCCGCTCACCAGCTGGACGCGGTGCGTGGTGAATTCTTCGCTGCGCCACTCGCCCTGGGGAAACTTGTGATAGGTCAGAATGGCAATCCGCTTCTGCCACAGCTGCTCGAATAACTCGGGACTGTAGCCTTCCCGGTCGAACACCATTGTGAACCAGTGGGTACGAGGATCTTCCGCCATGCGCCGCTGTTGCTCCGGCGGCTGGATCACATTCACTTCCAGCCACGGAATCACATCCTGCTTGAGCGTGGCGATCAGTCCCGGATCCACCTCTTTGTTGACATACAGAAATGGCTGGCCATCCATGGCATTGATCCAGTAATCGGTGGTAGCCCGTAAACACAATCGCTGGCGCGCCACGTAATGGCGCGGTAGCGCCGTCTGCTCCCCGTGATAGACGCGCACGTGGCCATCGCAGTAGAAAAACAGTTCCGAGGCATCTTGCTGGGCGATCCATTCCTTGGCCAGTGCGGCGTTCCAGCGCAGGGCTTGACCCAAGTCGTGGCACAGCAGTTTTAACTTCTCCCGCAGCGTCCTCACTTCGGGAATGCGGTCCAGTCCCAGCAGCTTGCCCCACTCGCCTGGCGCTTGATAACGAAGCTGTTCCAGAGACCGGATCCGCCCCAGCGCCATCAATGCCAGCAGCAGGAAGATGCTGTCAATGCCATAAAATCCGTTTGGGAGCTGGTACATCTCCGGCGTGTAGCGCAACAACCCGGTCGCCAACAGCGCAGGCAATGCCAGCAGCACGCCGCCCCGGGTTACATCGCAGGTAGCTTGAAACTCGATGGGCGCCGACTCCAGCTCTCCCATCGCGGCCGCTACTCGCTCCAACGAACGCGTCGCGGCGTTTCCCATCGGCGCTTGGCTGTCGATCTGACTGCGACCACTCTTGTTGCTTACTTCGGTGGTGGCGGGTTCGTTTTTTTTAGCTTTCGCAAGCGTCCAGCGTCAACCGCCTTGTGCAGCGTGTTCGCCAACACATTCAGTTCACTCGCCACTTCCGGAACGCTCTGCCCCTCGTCAAGCAACTTCTGCGCTCGCTGCAGCACTTCCCCTTTCAGCACCGAGGCTGAACTGTGACGGGGTTTCACCGCGTAGAACCCGTTGGCCCCCTGCTCCCGAAAAACCTTCACATACCTCTTCACTGCAATCATCGGAACGCCGAACGCCTGGACAATCTCCTTGGGCTTCACCGTCCCGTTGACGATCATCTGGCTGGTGAACATGCGAAATCCACGCACATCGTTCTCCGCGTGGCGGAACACCGGCAGGTGGCCGTGGATGTAGTACACCGTGCCCGCCTCCTTTGCCACCGCTATGTGGTGATTGATCTCGGTCACTCCGGCAGGGAATATCGGCAGTTGCATCTGCGGCATGCTCTTTCTTAATCCAAAGCAGCCCCTCTGGCAACAGTTTTCAGGATCATTCCGTTTTCCCTGCCCGACAGGATCTACGGGGCGAGATCAGGAGTTCTGACCCTGCTGTTACGAGACCTGATGTTGCAGAACTCAGCACAGTTTGTGATAGGCTAGATTTGTGTGGGCGCGTAGCTCAGTTGGTAGAGCAACGCCCTTTTAAGGCGTGGGTCCTGGGTTCGAGTCCCAGCGCGCTCACCATGATTCTGAATAACTTGCGCCGCCATCGAATACTATTTTTCAGGAGCCCAAGCACGCAGCCAACCGAACCGGCTGGGCTTTTCACGTATATTCGCGTCCATCATTTCCAGAGCTCGCAAGCTGCTGCGTCACTTTCAGCGTTCGGGAATGCATACCGCAATAGACCATTCACAAACGAACTCTCGTCATCGCTGCCAAAGGATTCGCGCATCTTCCAGTGGGATTGCGAGGGAGTCGTGGTGTGGTATCACTCGTGCCGTATAGTCTGTCGCTGGCCGAGTAGCAGGTACCTCGGCGTGATAGACACAGCGGCATGACGCGTCAGATAAAGGCGCCGCGCACTTCATCTCCACCCGCACTGAATTGGCGCCGTTGATTCCATCCGCATAGAGTTCGACTTGCAGCGCATTGCGATCGAGATCGCTCAGGAATACTTCGATTTCAAACGTGTGGTGGTCCGCGTTGGTTTCGACGCGCAAGTTTCCGAAGCGCAACGAGGTCCACTTCTGATCTACCCTCTGCTGCCAGTCGGCCACTTGCTTGCCCACGGCGCCCTTGTTAGCCGAGCGCCTGCGATAGGCGATTGCCGCCGGAATGTAATGTTGCTCGGTGTATTCGCGCACCGCGCGGCTAGCCGAATAACGCGGTGTCAGCTGCGCCATACTTTCTCGCATTCGCGCTACCCAAGCGGTGGGAATTCCATTATTGTCTCGGTTATAGAACTCCGGGATCACCTCGCGCTCGAGCAGGTTGTAGAGGACTTCGGCTTCGGCAGCGTCCCATGCGGGATCGTCGCCATGCTCGCGGCCGTCTCCCAACGCCCACCCCACTTCAGGCGTGTAGGCTTCGGCCCACCAGCCGTCCAACTCCGACAGATTGATGCCTCCATTGACCAGCACCTTCATGCCGCTGGTGCCGCAAGCTTCCCAGGGACGGCGCGGCGTATTGATCCAAACATCCACACCTTGCACCAGGTGCTCGGTCAGCAGCATGTCATAGTCACCGAGGAAGATCGCATGGGGGCGCACCTCTGGCTGGCGGATGAATTGAATCCATTCATGAATCAGAGCTTGCCCCGCCTGGTCGGCGGGATGCGCCTTGCCGGCGATGATGAGTTGCACAGGGCGCTCGGGGTTGCACAAAAGACGCTGCAAGCGGGCCGGATCGTGCAGCAGCAGGTTCGGTCTCTTGTAGGTTGCAAATCGCCGCGCAAAACCCAGCGTCAGAATGTTGGGATCAAACAGATGCTTTGCGGCCTCGACCTTTTCCGGCGGCGAGCCGGAGGCAGTGAGTTGAAGGGACAAACGTTCGCGAGCATACTCAACGAGAGACTTGCTGGTGTCGGTGCGGAACTTCCATAGCCTTGCGTCCGAGACTCGGCGAATGTGTGATTCCAGCGCGTCGGTCGTCCCCAGCCAGCGATCCTTCCCACAGTTTTCCGTCCAAAGATCATCCGCCGGTTCTGAGTCCCAACTTGGCATGTGTACTCCGTTGGTCACATATCTGATTGGAACTTCGTCCTCCGGCCAGCGCGGAAACAGGCCTTGAAAAATGTGTCGACTGACCTTTCCATGCAAACGGCTGACTCCATTCACTGCCCCGCTCCCATGAAGCGCCAGATACGCCATGTTAAAATTTTCCGAAAAATCGTCGGGGTTCTGGCGTCCCAAGGACAGCAAGTCATGGAGCGTGATGCCTAGCTTCTTTTCGGCATACCCCCCGAGATATTGTTGGATAAGAGCCGGAGCAAAAAGGTCGAATCCTGCAGCAACCGCCGTATGGGTGGTGAAGAGATTTCCCGCTCGTGTGACCGCCAGCGCGACCTCGAAGGGCTGCCCTGTCTCTTCCATGAAGTTGCGGGCACGCTCCAAGACGGCAAACGCGGCGTGGCCTTCGTTCAGATGACAAACCTCTGGCTGGAGACCGAGCGCGCGAAGCAACCGCCAGCCGCCGATCCCGAGCAGCAGTTCTTGCTTGAGGCGCAGCTCCGGTCCGCCGCCATACAACTCGCTGGTAATTCCGCGATGAGCGGGAAAGTTTGCCGCGTCATTACTGTCTAGCAGGTAGAGCTTCACCCTGCCGACCTTGACCTGCCAGGCACGCAACCAGACCGAGTATCCTGGCAGGGCGATTTCCAGCCGCAGCCACTCGCCGTTTGGATAACGCAATGGCGTGATCGGCAACTGTCCGGGATCGTTGTATGGGTAAAGGGCCTGTTGCTCTCCGTTTCTGTCAATGACTTGGCGGAAATAGCCCTGTTGATAAAGCAGCCCCACGCCGACGACCGGCACACCCAGATCGCTGGCGGCCTTCAGTTGATCGCCGGCCACGTTGCCAAGACCGCCCGAGTAAATGGGCAGGGCTTCGCTCAACATAAATTCCATGCTGAAATACGCGACGCAGGTGAGTGGAGCCCCTGAATGATTCTGCTGAAACCAGGCGGGCGCTTCCGCGGCCTGCCTGATGTTTTCGACCAGGCGATCTACGTTCTTGCGAAAAATTGCATCGGACAACACACGCTCGATCTGGTCTCGCGAAACCGTCTGGAGAACGACCCAAGGATTTTGCGTGATCTCCCAGAGTTCAGGATCAAGTTCTCGCCACACTTCATCTGTGGCATGATTCCATGACCAACGCATGTCCAAGGCGAGTTCCGCCAGCGAATCGAAGCCCTCGATTTCAGTGGGTAGAAGGTCATAAATCGGATGACTGACGCGGATTTGGTTGCTCATGATTTCTCCTTACAAGGACTTACTTTCATGACTCCTCGTCCACTGCCCCGATGCTTGTTTATTTCTCGACCCCTTCGTTCCTCATGGTCGATGCTGACGCCCAGTTTCGGGTTGCGAACACCATAGTAGACCTACTCAAACCTGAATTGCGAGGACATCACAAGACCCTAGCTTGAGCCCGGCTGAGAGCTGTCGATGAAGCAGGTGAGTTTAACTGCGACGGCAAGAAACGAGCACCACGTCTTTTCTGACCTAGGTCTTTGCAATTTTCAGGACTTATGGTGCAACCCGATTCCGTCGGCGTGCCACTCCATACTTGGAGGTATTTTGAGAAGCCTCGTCGAGACTTTCGATGTCAGCGGTGGCGCAAGGCGAGAGCTAAGACACCCTGAGCAAAACAACTACAAGCAAGATAAATTGACATCGGTATTGAGATACAACGAATGCTCATTCTCGCCGGCGGAACTGACCAATGGCGCATGGCTCTCCCCGGAAGCATTGATCTCCCGGGGTGAGCGATTGTTGGTGTGTCTGTCTTTATGATGTGGCCGCTGGTTGCATATTTCGCGATAGCAGTTGTTCTCGCGGCTGCAGTTCTGCTTGTTTCCTACCTGTTGGGGCAAAGACACTCCGAACCCGCTACTGGTGAGCCTTACGAAGGCGGCATTGTTTCGGAAGGCTCCGCACATGTTCGTTTTTCGGTACGTTACTACCTAGTTGCAATGTTCTTCGTAGTCTTTGATATGGAGGCGGCCTTCCTGTTCGCCTGGGCCGGAGCGGCGCGTGAGCTAGGCTGGACCGGCTACTGCGAGGTGCTGCTGTTCGTCGGGGTACTTGTCGCAGCTCTCGTTTATCTCTGGAAGGTAGGCGCGCTGGATTGGGCGCAGGAACCACATCGCTCGGGGTGAGCATCTGATGCAGTGGTCATTAACCAAACCTGACGTCACAGGGCTAGTAGCAACCCCCGAACCTGAGCCATTGGAACAAACTGTGCGCCGCAGCGTAGTTCTATCCCGGCTGGAGGATCTGGTCAGATGGGGTCGCAAGAATTCTGTATGGCCTTTTAACTTCGGGCTCTCCTGCTGTTACGTAGAAATGGCCACCAGCATCACCAGTAAGTTTGACATCTCACGCTTCGGAGCCGAAGTAATTCGCAGTACGCCACGAGAAGCGGATCTCATGGTCATTGCCGGGACCGTCTTCATCAAGATGGCGCCGATCATTCAGAGACTTTACGAACAGATGATGGAGCCACGCTGGGTGATTTCGATGGGCTCTTGCGCGAACTCGGGTGGCATGTACGACATCTACAGCGTAGTACAGGGTGTGGACAAGTTTCTTCCCGTCGACGTTTATGTGCCGGGTTGCCCGCCGCGTCCCGAAGCTTTCCTGGAAGGGGTGCTGTTGTTGCGGAATGTTGTAGGGACAGAAAAGCGTCCGCTGAGCTGGGTGGTGGGATCGCAACAGACTGTTCGTCCGAATCTTCCATCCATGCGCGATCTGATGCGGCCTACACGGCAGAAAACCACTGTGCTGCGTGAGGATGACGAAGTATGATCGCCAGCCCGACCATCACACAAGAAATTAGCGAGCGCCTTGGTTCTGCCACCGTGCCTCAGGAAACGCAGGATCACATACCTACGTTTTGGGTAGAGAAAGATCGCGTGTCCGTCCTGCTCCGCTTCCTAAAAGGAGAGATAGACCGTCCGTATAAGATGCTGTACGACCTCTCAGCCATCGATGAGCGGATGAGGACTCATCGCGAAGGCCAACCGGCAAGCGACTTTACAATTGTCTATCACCTCCTTTCTTTTGAGCGAAACGAATATCTACGCATCAAAGTGGCCCTTGCTGAGGATCGGCTCTCGCTATCGAGTATCACGGACATCTGGCCCGCAGCCAATTGGTACGAGCGTGAAGTATGGGACATGTTCGGGATTGTCTTTGACGGTCATCCGCATCTCCAGCGCCTCTTGATGCCGAAGAGCTGGGTCGGCCACCCGCTGCGCAAAGAGCATCCGGCACGCGCAACGGAAATGGGGCCATATCAGTTGCCTCCGGACAAAGAACTGGCAGAACAGGAGGCGCTCCGCTTCAAGCCTGAGGAATGGGGAATGACTCGCGAACGCGACGGCGCGGATTTTATTTTTCTCAACATTGGCCCCCAGCACCCAGGAACGCATGGTGTCTTACGCATTGCACTGCAACTCGATGGCGAACAGATCGTCAACGCCATTCCCCAAATCGGCTTCCACCATCGCGGGGCCGAAAAGATGGGCGAACGCCAGTCCTGGCACACATACATCCCCTACACCGACCGCATCGATTATCTGGGCGGCGTGATGAACAACCTGGCTTATCTAACCGCGGTCGAAAAGCTGGCTGGTATCAAGGTACCGCCTCGTGCTCAGGTCATTCGCGTGATGCTGGTGGAACTGTTCCGCATTATCAGCCACTTGGTCTGGTACGGAACATTTGCCCAAGATCTTGGACAGATGTCGCCGGTCTTCTTCACGTTCAACGACCGGGAACGCGCCTTCGCCATCATCGAGGCGATCACCGGCGGGCGCATGCATCCATCCTGGTTTCGCATCGGTGGAGTTGCTGCCGATCTTCCCAGAGGCTGGGATGGCATGTTCCGCGATTTTCTTAAGTACCTTCCGCGCCGCCTTGTCGAGTACGACCACACCGTTATGCAGAATGGGATTTTCAAAGCGCGCACGAAAGGTATCGGTGGCCTTACGGTGAATGAGGCTATCGAGTGGGGCGTAACGGGTCCGAACCTCCGCGCCTGTGGATTTGAATGGGATTTTCGCAAACGCCAGCCGTACTCCGGATACGAGCAGTTTGAATTCGATATTCCAACCGGTCAAACCGGCGATTGCTATGACCGCGCCGTGGTGCATGTCGAGGAGATGCGACAGAGCCTACGCATTATCGAGCAATGCATGACGAATATGCCCGAGGGCCCGTATAAATCGGATCACCCTTTGGCCACGCCTCCGGTGAAAGCCCGCACCATGCACGACATTGAAACCTTGATCACGCACTTCTTGAACGTGAGCTGGGGCCCGGTACTTCCAGTAGGTGAAGTGCTCGGCGCTATTGAAGCCACAAAGGGCAACAACGGTTATTACCTTGTAAGCGACGGTAGCACTGTTTCGTATCGCACACGCATACGAACGCCTTCCTTCGCTCATATTCAAACACTGCCGTTGCTATCCCGAGGCCTGATGATTCCCGATTTAATTGTCATTCTAGGCAGTCTGGATTTTGTATTGGCGGATATCGACCGATGAGGAGCTGACTGATGCTGACGATGGTAGAGATTGACGAGATTGAGGCGGAAGCTCCGCATTATCCAACACGCGCAGCGCTTTGTATTGACGCATTGAAGATCGTGCAGCGGCACCGTGGCTGGATCTCAGATGAAAGCCTTCGTGATATTGCCGAACATCTCGGCATGTCTCCCGCGGACCTTGATAGCGTGGCAACTTTTTACAACCTTATTTTTCGCAAGCCTGTGGGACGCCACGTCATTATGGTCTGCGACAGCGTGAGCTGCTGGATCATGGGCTACGATCGCATGCGGAAGCATCTCTATGAGCGCCTTGGCATCGAACTTGGCGAGACGACACCGGATAATCGATTCACGCTGCTGCCGATCGTCTGTCTCGGATGCTGCGATCATGCCCCGGCCATGACAGTGGATGGCGACCTGCACAGCGATCTAGATTTTCAGAAGATTGATACGGAGCTCGATAAGTATAAGTGACACTCAACGCCGAAAAGCCGCTAACCGAGAGGATGAACCCAGACGGGTCTTCCCTGCCCTTGCGGGACTACGAGCAGGCAGGTGGTTATCAGGCAATCCGAAAGGTTCTGAGTGGAGGAATGACGCCCAAATCGGTCACTGAGGAAGTGCGGAACGCGAAGCTGCGCGGCCGGGGCGGAGCTGGCTTTCAAACCGGTTTGAAATGGTCATTCGTACCGCTTGGTAAAGACGTTCCCAACCCGACTTACATGGTGGTTAATGCCGACGAAATGGAGCCCGGCACATTCAAGGATCGGCTGCTGATGGAGCGCGATCCCCACCAGCTCATAGAAGGCACGATCATTGCTGGGTTCGCCGTCGAGGCTGACATTGCGTACATCTTTCTGCGCGGCGAATACAGGCTGGCCGCTGAACGGCTCTCGCGCGCCATCGCCGAAGGCTACGAATCTCATTACCTTGGCAAGAACATCCTCGGTTCCGGCTACAGCCTGGAACTCTATCTGCACCTCAGCGCCGGCCGTTACATGTGCGGGGAAGAAACCGGACTGCTGAATGCGCTGGAAGGCAAGCGGGCCAACCCTAGATCGAAGCCGCCGTTCCCGCCTGTAGTGGGACTGTTTGGCAAGCCCACCGTGGTCAATAACGTTGAGACGATTAGCTGTGTGCCCCATATCATCAATCACGGAGCAGAGTGGTTTCGCGATCTGGGCAGGACAGACGATGCCGGCACGAAGCTATTCGGCGCAAGCGGAAAAGTAAAACGTCCAGGACTGTGGGAGCTTCCCATAGGCACCACCGTGCGCGAGATCCTAGAGGAGCACGCGGGAGGAATGCGCGATGGAATTAAGTTTCGCGGATTGCTGCCGGGTGGGGTCTCTACCGACTTCATCCTCGAAGAGCACTTGGACACTCCCATGGATTTCACTGAATTGACCAAGGTAGGCAGCCGTCTGGGCACCGGCACCATGATCGTTCTCGATGACCAGACCTGCCCAGTTGGTATGACGTGGAACGTGACCCACTTCTTCGCGCAGGAATCTTGCGGCTTCTGCACTCCGTGCTGGAGCGGGCTGGGATGGGCCGAACGAATACTGAGGGCCATGGAGGACGGTCGCGGCCAGCCCGGCGATCTCGACAAACTCGCATTTCAGACCAAGATGTGGAGTCCCGGCAACACATTCTGCGCACTGGCGCCCGGCGCCGCAGAGCCACTGCAGAGTGCATTGAAATACTTTCACGACGACTTCGAACGACACATCAGCGAGCATCGCTGTCCCTGGAGTTAGGTATGGCAACCGTTTACGTCGACAACAAGCCGTACCAGATGAACCCGGATGAGAACCTGCTCCACGGCTGTCTTTCGCGGGGCTTCAAGTTGCCATACTTCTGCTGGCATCCGGCAATGGGATCTGTGGGCGCCTGCCGTCAGTGCGCCGTCAAACTGTTCAAGGGCGAGCACGATGAGCGCGGCAAGATCGTCATGGCCTGCCTGACGCCAGCTACGGAAGGCACGCGCATCTCCATCGCCGATCCCGAAGTTGCTGTCTTTCGTGCCGCCATAATCGAAGGACTCATGCTGAATCATCCTCATGATTGCGCGGTGTGCGATGAGGGCGGCGAGTGTCACTTGCAGGACATGACTGTAATGGCCGGTCACGACTATCGCCGTTATGTATTCGACAAGCGCACGTTTCGCAATCAGAACTTGGGCCCACTCGTAAATCATGAGATGAACCGGTGCATCCAGTGTTATCGCTGCGTGCGCTACTATCGCGACTATGCCGGCGGCGATGATTTGAATGCGTTCGCCATGCGGAACACTGTTTTCTTTGGTCGTCACGAAGATGGCGTTCTGGAGAATGAATTCAGCGGCAACCTGGTCGAAATCTGTCCGACTGGTGTTTTTACCGACAACACCCTGAAACGACATTACGTCCGCAAGTGGGACCAGCAGTTTGCTCCTTCGGTGTGCGTGCATTGTGCTCTCGGCTGCAACACTGATGCTGGCGAGCGCTACGGGATGCTGCGCCGCATCCTCAACCGCTACAACCATGAAGTAAACGGCTACTTCTTATGTGACCGTGGAAGGTTTGGCTATGAGTTCGTGAACAGCAAACGACGTCTCCTCCAACCCATGCTGGAGGGTCAACCCACTTCCGTCGAGTTGGCGCGACAACATCTGAGCGAAAGAATTGCTAACGGCACAGTGATTGGGATTGGCTCACCGCGAGCGTCACTTGAATCCAACTTCGCGTTACGTACCCTCGTGGGTCAAGAGCGCTTTTACTCCGGCATGGCTGATGATGAGGCCAGGCTGGTTGGACACATGCTCGATATCCTGCGACGCGGTCCGATGCGAACGCCAACGCTATGCGAGATTGAGCACTGCGATGCTGTGTTTATCCTTGGTGAGGACCTAACCAATGTTGCCCCCAGAATGGCGCTCTCGGTGCGCCAGTCAGTGCGCCAGCAGCCCATGGAGGTCGCCAAGAAGTTGAATATCCCGCTGTGGATGGCTTATGGGGTGCGAGACGCGATGCAGGGCGCGAAGGGCCCGCTCTACATTGCTACCCCGTATGCCACACGCCTGGATGATGTCGCGACGGCCACGTTCCATGCCGCGCCTGATGACCTTGCTCGTCTGGGATTCGCCGTCGCATATGCGCTCGACTCGCGCGCGCCCTCGCAGGGTGACTTTCCGCTAGCCGGCGAAATCGCCCGCGCACTGAAGGCAGCCAAGAAGCCGTTAGTGATTTCCGGTACGAGTTGCGCCAGCGAGGCTGTTGTTCAAGCAGCCGCAAATGTGGCGATGGCCGCACAGGCCGCGCTCAGCTTTGCGGCGCCTGAGTGCAATACTGTCGGCGCGGCACTCATGGGTGGAGGGCCGTTAAGCGCCGCGTTTCAAGCGGTCAGGGATGGATATGCCGACACAGTGCTTATCCTCGAAAATGATATCTACCGACGCGCGCCGGCTGCTGAAGTCGACTCTTTCCTCAAGGCCGCAGCACACGTCATCGTCCTCGATCACCTCGCCAATCCCACGACCGAGAAAGCTGAACTGGTTCTTCCGGCCGGAACCTTTGCCGAATCCGACGGCACTTTCATCAGCAGCGAAGGACGCGCCCAGAGATTCTTCCAGGTATTCGTCCCGCGGAATGATGTGCTGGCAAGTTGGCGCTGGCTGAAACCGGACAATTGGCATGATCTGGACGATGTGCTTGAGGCAATCTCCAGCGTGCTACCCGAACTTGCGGCGGTACGCGATGCCGCACCGTCGGCAGCATTTCGCATTGCAGGGGCCAAGATTCCCCGTGCGCCGCACCGTGAGAGCGGACGTACGTCGGTGCTGGTTAACATCGATGTCTCCGAGCCAAAGCCACCCGACGACCCCGATACGCCGCTAGCATTCTCCATGGAAGGTGCGCCGGTCGAACCTCCTGCTCCCCTTATTCCGTATTTCTGGTCGCCAAGTTGGAATTCCATTCAGGCGACGAATACTTATCAAAAAGAAGTTGGTGGCCCTTTACGAGGTGGCAGTGCGGGCGTGCGCATCGTCGAACCTGCACCAGCCAACGGCCAGTCTTATTTCAGCGCCATTCCACCTGCATTTGAGCCGCGCCAGAATGAGTGGTTGCTATTGCCGATGTGTCACATTTTCGGTTCGGATGAGCTGAGTCTTGAAGCGCCAGGAATTTCCGAACTCGCAGCGAATCCATATGTTGCCATAAATAACGCTGATCTCGTGGAGGGCGAGGAAGTCGAAGTGAGTTGTGCTGGCGCCAGTTTCCGGCTGCCCGTGCGCCTTCGTCCTGATCTTCCGCAAGGTGTTGCCGGGTTATCAGCCGGGCGGCCTCCGATAGCCGGAATCACACTTCCTGCCTGGGGAAAAATCGTGAGGCCGAAATGACGAGTCCACATCCCATCCTCTGCATTTTTGGAATCATTATCGTGGCTCTGAATATCGCGGCCTTTCTGATCTGGGTTGAGCGACGATTACTCGCCCTCTGGCAGGACCGTTATGGACCGAACCGCACCGGGCCATTCGGTTTGCTTCAGCCGTTGGCCGACGCGATCAAAATGTTCATGAAAGAGGACTGGATACCTCCATTCGCCGACAAGCCTGTATTCATTCTGGCTCCGGCCATCGTCTTCGTGACAGTGTTGATGTCTTTCGCTGTGCTCCCAGTGGCACCTGGAATTATTGTGAGCGACATGAATATTGGACTGTTGTTCTTTCTCGCGATGTCGTCGCTGGGTGTTTACAGCATCGTGCTCGCCGGATGGTCCTCAGATAACAAGTACGCACTCGTCGGTGGCTTGAGGGCTGCGGCGCAGATGTTGAGCTACGAAGTCTTCATGGGCCTCTCACTGATGGGCGTCGTGCTCCTTGCCGGATCGTTCAGCCTCCCGACTATTGTCGAGGCGCAAAAAAAACTCTGGTTTGTGATTCCGCAGTTCCCGGGCTTTATCTTATTCATGATTGCCGGCCTGGCCGAAACGCGCCGCATTCCATTCGATCTGCCCGAAGCCGAGAGCGAACTCGTAGCCGGCTATCACTCCGAATATTCGGGAATGAAGTTTGGCATGTTCTTCGTCGGAGAGTACTTGGGAGTTACTTTGATCTCGGCCATGATTGCAGTTCTTTTCTTTGGTGGCTGGCTGGGGC
Source organism: uncultured Acidobacteriota bacterium (assembly GCA_963786435.1). Taxonomy (GTDB): domain Bacteria; phylum Acidobacteriota; class Terriglobia; order Terriglobales; family Acidobacteriaceae; genus TOLSYN. The sequence goes on along the minus strand of CAWAZK010000002.1, from coordinate 4,312,411 downwards.
CTGTTCTCCCCGGAGTGATCTGGTTTTTTATTAAGACTTTCTTCTTTATTTCATTCTTTGTTCTAGTGCGGGCGTCGCTTCCGCGCCCACGCTTTGATCAGCTCATGTCCTTGGGATGGAAGGTGATGTTACCTCTGGCCCTGGCCAACATGCTCGCAACCGGCGCGGCAGTGCTCGTATGGGGGTAAAAGATGTTCAGCATGCTTAGGACGATTTGGTACGTTTTTCTCCACTCCTTCCATAGAAGAGTTACTGTTCAATATCCCGAGGAGAAGCCGTATCTCGCGCCACGCTACCGGGGCAGGATCATTCTGGCGCGCGACCCCGATGGCGGCGAGCGCTGTGTAGCATGCAACCTCTGTGCGGTCGCGTGTCCGGTAGATTGCATCGCTCTCCAAGCAACTGAGGATGAAACCGGGAGACGTTATCCGGAGTTCTTCCGCATCAACTTCTCGCGCTGCATTTTCTGCGGTTATTGCGAAGAGGCCTGTCCTACTTACGCTATCCAACTTACACCTGATTTCGAGATGGGAGAGTTTTACCGGAAAAACCTCGTATATGAAAAGGAAGATTTGCTAATCGACGGTCCCGGTAAGTATCCGGGTTACAACTATTGGAGGGTGGCGGGAGTCGAGATTGGCGGCAAGGACAAGGGCGAGGCAGCACATGAAGCGCCACCCACCGATCTTCGCTCTCTGATGCCGTGAGTGTTTATGGAACTAGCTTTTTACCTCGCGGGTGGAGTGGCCGTCATGTCGACTGTCCTGATGATAAGCAGCCTGAATGTTGTACACGCTCTGCTCTACCTGATCGTATCGCTGCTCGGAGTAGCAGTAGTGTTCTATGTGCTCGGGGCTCCATTTGTGGCAGCGCTTGAAGTCATCATTTACGCTGGCGCCATCATGGTGCTTTTTGTCTTCGTTGTCATGATGCTCAACTTGGGAGCGCGCGCAGCCGAACAGGAAAAACAATGGCTGACGCCTGGGATTTGGATTGGTCCTGCGCTCCTGGCTAGCATTCTTGTTTTAGAGGTTGTTTATTTGGTGCGAGGCGACACGGTGGCCCTGGGCACTGAAGCAGTTGGACCGATGCAAGTTGGAATAACCCTGTTCGGTCCCTACCTCATCGGCGTAGAGCTTGCCTCTATGCTTTTACTGGCCGGACTGGTAGGAGCATACCACCTTAGCTTCCGCAATACCAAACAATCGGGGATTCAACATGACGCAGATACCCATGAGAGACGGGCTGCTGCTGGCGGGAATATTGTTCTCACTGGGACTGACAAGCCTGCTCGTACGCCGTAACTTGATCTTCGTCTTGATGTCCATTGAGGTAATGCTCAACGCGGCAGGCTTGGCATTCATCGTCGCCGGCTCGCGATGGCATCAGGCTGACGGTCAGGTCGTATTTCTGTTCATTCTGGCCGTCGCAGCGGCTGAAGTATCAGTGGGACTAGCGCTGGTGCTGCAGATCTATCGCTGCTTCAAATCTCTCGACGTGGATGCGCTGAGCAGGATGAGGGGATGACGTGATCAGTTTGTTGTGGCTGGTTCCGGCATTGCCCTTTGCGAGCGCACTGCTGCTAGCGCTGTTTGGCTCGCGTTCGCGCAGAGCGACAGCGGCACTGGGGGTGGGTTCGATCGGACTCTCAGCATTGGTCACGATTCTGATAGCCGCAAGTTTCTTTCGCACCCCTCCGGCGGGGAACAGTTATACCCAACACCTTTGGACCTGGATCAACGTAGCAGGTTTTGAGCCACAGATCGGATTATATCTCGACGGGTTGTCGCTCGTGATGGTACTGGTGGTCACTTTCGTCGGCTTCCTGATTCACCTTTACTCGGCCGAGTTCATGATCGATGAAGAGGGCTACAGCCGATTTTTTGCCTACATGAACCTGTTCGTCGCGTCGATGGTAATTCTGCTGCTGGCGAATAATCTTTTGCTTCTCTATCTCGGATGGGAAGGCGTTGGTTTGTGCAGCTATCTGTTGATCGGCTTCTGGTACCGCGATCCTTCGAATGGCCTGGCGGCGCGCAAAGCATTCATCGTAACTCGCGTCGGCGACACTGCGATGTCACTGGGTTTGTTTCTGCTGTTCACCCGCTTGGGCACGCTAGAGATTCAGGATCTTATGCAGCGGGCTTCCGAACAGTGGCCCACAGGGTCCACCTATGCAGTCGTGACAGCGCTTCTGCTGTTAGGTGGCGCAGTCGGCAAGTCGGCGCAACTTCCACTGCAGGTTTGGTTGCCGGATGCGATGGCCGGTCCTACTCCGACAAGCGCTCTTATCCATGCAGCCACGATGGTTACTGCAGGCGTCTATCTGATCGCGCGCACCCACGTTTTGTTTTCACTGGCACCATCGGTTCAATTTGCGGTAGCACTTGTGGGTGCAGGCTCGCTGCTGCTCGCCGGGTTTAGTGCACTTACACAGCACGACATCAAGCGCGTGCTCGCCTACTCCACCATTAGCCAGATCGGTTATATGTTTCTCGCGTTAGGCGTTGGCGCATGGCAAGCTGCCATCTTCCACTTCATGACCCATGCGTTCTTCAAGGCACTTCTGTTTCTTGGCGCCGGTGTGATCATCAATGCACTGCATGACGAACATAGCATTTTCCGGATGGGTGGGCTGCGCAAAGAGTTGCCCGTTACGTTCTGGACGTTCCTCATCGCCGGATGTTCTCTCGCTGGCCTGCCGTTCGTCACAGCCGGCTTCTTCAGTAAAGACCTGATCATCTGGGACTCGTGGTCGGCGCAACAGGGGCACCCAGGACTCTGGATTGCAGGGATGGTTGGCGCCCTGCTGACGTCGCTCTATACATTTCGGCTGATCTTCCGGGTGTTCTTTGGTTCTTTGGGTACGCTTGTAACAAAGCGCCCGGGTTACCCGATGACGATACCTCTCGTGGTCCTAGCTTTCCTTTCGGTCGTGGGCGGGTATCTGAAACAGCCGCTGCTTTCCTCCTTGCATTCGGCTTTGCCGCCGACTGTCGAAGCTCATACCGCAGGTCTTACAGAGATTGCTTCCGAGGCCATCGCCGCATTTCTATTTCTCATTGGCGTCTATTCTGCATATCTGTTTCACCTCCGGAAGCGAAGCTTGGCAAATGTCCTGGTTGCAAATCCCGTTGGAAATATCCTGCATCGATGGTGGTTTGCCGACTGGGGCTTCGACTGGCTCTATGACAAGGCGTTTGTGCAGCCTTTCATCTGGGTCGCCCAGATGAACAAAAGTGATTTCTTCGATTCCTTCTATACCGGTGTTGCACGGTTGACTCAACTGTCTTATCGCGCTTTGAGCAACACCGAGACGGGTCGTGCCCGCTTGTACGTCGCGGGGATAGCAGCAGGGGCGGTGCTGTTTATTGCTCTGGTGTTTTTATGGTTTTGATCTGGTTGATTGGCATTCTGTTAATGGCCGGCGTGCTCGCCTGGCTCGCCGCGCGCTGGAGCGAACAACTGCCGCGATGGATTTCGCTTTTCGCAATCGCTGTCGATCTTGTGCTGACCGCACACATCTGGGCCGGAAAAGCTTCTGGCGCCACAAAGCCGTGGCTCGCTGAACTGGACTGGAACTGGGTGCCGAGCTTTGGAATCAACTTTCATCTTGCCTTGGATGGCCTTAGCTTTTTGATGCTGATGCTCACGTTCTTCCTGGGCATCATGGCGGTACTGGCCTCATGGATGGAAATCCGCGAAAGAGTCGGCTTTTTTCATTTCAACCTAATGTGGGTTCTGGCTGGAATCGTGGGTGTGTTCCTGGCGCTCGACTTGTTCCTCTTCTATTTTGCCTGGGAACTGATGCTGGTCCCAATGTATTTTCTTATTGTCATATGGGGTCACGAGCGACGAGTCTATGCGGCTGTGAAGTTTTTCCTGTTTACGCAGGGCAGCGGACTGATGATGCTGATCGCCATCCTCGCACTTTACTTTTCCCACCATCAGACGACCGGTGTTTACACTTTCGAATATTCGGAGTTACTCGGCACGCAGCTAAGTCCCAGCGCCGAGCTTTGGATCATGCTCGGTTTTTTTGTCGCTTTCGCCGTGAAGTTGCCGGTTGTGCCGCTGCATACCTGGCTTCCCGATGCTCACACCGAGGCTCCGACCGCCGGAAGCGTAATCCTCGCCGGGTTGCTGTTGAAGACCGGTGCATATGGCCTACTCCGTTTTGTTATCCCGCTCTTTCCGCGCGCGGCTCATGACTTCACTCCAGTGGCACTGGTTCTCGCCGTGATCGGGATTATTTACGGCGCCGTGATGGCTTTCTCGCAAACTGATCTCAAGCGCCTCGTGGCTTATACGAGCGTGAGCCACCTGGGATTTGTGCTGCTCGGAATTTTTTCCTGGAACACGCTTGCACTGCAGGGCGCGATTATGACGATGATCTGTCACGGACTCAGTACGGGTGCACTCTTTATTCTAGTGGGCGGCTTACAGGAACGTATTCACACTCGTGATCTGGGGAGCATGGGTGGTCTCTGGGCCGTTGCGCCACGCTTGAGCGGAGCGGCGCTCTTCTTCGGTCTGGCCTCGCTCGGACTGCCAGGATTGGGCGATTTCGTCGGAGAGTTTCTCGTACTGTTGGGCTCTTTCAGAATCAGCGTCACGATCACGGCGGTCGCGACTCTCGGTGTTCTCGCTTCGACCTTCTATGCTCTCCGCTTGGTGCAGCGTGCCTTCCAAGGCCCAAACGCGCACGGTTGGGAAGTTCCCGACCTGACGCCGCGGGAAGGAGTAATGATGGCGGCGATGATCGTGGGTCTGCTGTGGCTTGGACTCTATCCGCAACCGGTGTTCAACACGTTTGGGCAGGCTCTCGGCAACTTACAGCGCGAGGCGCAGATGCCCATGGCTGCCTTACGGAGATAGGTTATGAACACTGCCGACGCTCTTGCCTTGCTTCCGCTGCTTCTGATCGCAGGCACATCGGTTGTTGTGATGCTCGGCATCGCCTTCAGGCGTAGTCACGCGCTTGCGGCGGGGTTGACGCTCGTCGGGCTGACAGCTGCCTTCATCTCTATCTTTGCAGCCACGCCGCTTGTCCCCCGGCATGTGACGTCGCTTCTCATAGTGGACCGATATGCCCTGTTCTACATCGGCCTGATCATCGCCTCCGCAGCGACCGTCGCAGTGCTTTCGTACCATTACTTCGAAAATCATAGCGGCTATTGCGAAGAACTCTATCTCCTGCTCCTCATCGCAACTCTGGGTTGCGCGGTACTGGTGGCGAGCAATCACTTTGTGTCGTTTGTTCTCGGACTTGAGATCTTGAGTGTTTCCTTGTACGTGATGATTGCGTACCTGGCAAATAGCAAACTGGCGCTCGAAGCTGGAATCAAGTATCTGATTCTGGCTTCGGCTTCCGCCGCGTTCCTCCTCTTCGGCATTGCCCTCATTTATGCCGATGTGGGCACCATGGAGTTCTCGCGCATCGGCGAACTCTCCATAAGCGACCCTGGATTCGCTTTGCTTTTGGCCGGGATCGTACTCACCGTTGTTGGAATCGGCTTCAAGCTTGGTGTGGTGCCCTTCCATCTCTGGACGCCAGACGTTTACCAGGGCGCACCGGCACCGGTGACCGCATTCGTCGCTACAACATCCAAGAGTGCGATCTTTGCGCTGCTGCTGCGCTATTTTTACGTTGCAGGCGCGCTGCATTATCGTGCTGTGTTTTTGGTATTTTCTGTCATTGCGATTGCCTCGATGTCGGTGGGTAATCTCCTCGCGCTGCAGCAGACGAATGTAAAACGCATTCTTGCCTACTCTTCGATCGCCCACTTTGGATACATATTGGTGGCATTTCTGGCTGGCGCAGCGATGGCGATTGAGGCGGTGAGCTTTTACCTTGTAGCGTACACCGTGACCACGCTCGCGGCCTTCGGAGTGGTGACGGTTCTCTCCGGTCCTGAGCGCGATGCCGATGATCTGGAAGATTACCGCGGCCTATTCTGGCGTCGGCCGGTGCTCGCTAGCGTCTTCACCGCCGCGCTGCTCTCACTCGCAGGCATTCCGGCGACCATGGGATTTCTCGGCAAGTTCTATGTGCTCGCCGCCGGAGCGGCTGCCGCCGCTTGGCCCCTGATTATCATTCTTGTCATCACGAGCATCGCCGGCCTTTTTTATTACCTGCGCATCGTCGTAGCGCTATACTCAAATCCAGCAGAGCACGCTGTTCCGGTTCAGACGGTACCTCGGGGCGGTGCTTTCCTGCTCGCCGTACTCGCGATTTTACTGATTTGGTTTGGTATCTATCCCGCGCCGTTGCTCGACCTGATCCGAACAACCAGCGAAATTCCCGTGCGGCTATCCTCGTCAACCCACGATTTCAATATCACCAGTCGCTCGCAATCTCTCACGAATACTACGCCTATGCACAGCAACACAGGCGCAGCAGCACAATCGAGGACTTATGGGCTTCCATTGATAATTCATCAGCGCTAGAAATTGAACCAACGCCTGGTAGGCACATCACATCCATCACAAGAAAGCGCCATTTTGAGTGCGTGAGCCTTTTGGAGGGGTGTAGTGAAAAGAGAAGTAGTGGCTATAACCGGGGCGTCAGCCGGAGTCGGGCGAGCTACGGTTCAAGAATTCGCACGTCATGGAGCTAAGATCGGTCTGCTCGCACGCGGAAAAGCCGGTCTTGACGGAGCTAAGCGCGATGTCGAGCGACTCGGCGGGAAAGCTCTGGTTTTGCCTACCGATGTCGGCGACGCGGAGCAGGTGGAAGCTGCTGCGACTGTTATTGAAAAGCAGTTCGGGCCAATCGACATTTGGGTCAACGACGCTATGGCATCGGTGTTCTCGCCCGTCAAGGAAATGGAACCGGAGGAATATCGCCGGGTGACCGAAGTGACATATCTCGGATTCGTCTACGGAACCATGGCCGCACTCAAGAGAATGCTTCCGCGAAATCGAGGAGCGATTGTGCAGGTCGGATCAGCTCTTAGTCACCGCAGCATTCCATTGCAATCCGCGTATTGCGCGGCAAAACATGCGATGGTAGGTTTCACGGATTCTCTGCGATGTGAACTCATTCACGACCACAGCCGGGTGCACGTAACCGTGGTACAGATGCCAGCACTCAATACCCCACAATTCGGATGGGTAAAAAGCAGGTTGAAGCACAAAGCTCAGCCGGTACCTCCTATTTACCAACCAGAGGTGGCGGCGCGGGCAATTTATTGGTCAGCACACCACAATCGCCGGGAAGTCTGGGTAGGAGGTCCGACATTGGAAGCTATGATCGGAGAAAAGTTTTTTCCCGGCATCCTCGATCATTACCTGGGGCGCACGGGTTACAAAGCACAACAAACGTCCGAGCTCGAAGATCCAGCCCGCCCGAATAATCTTTGGGGGCCGGTTGATGACACACAGGATTACGGAGCTCATGGAAAGTTCGATCATCTTGCCAATCCATCCAGCGATGAACTCTGGTTGGGCCTGCACCGGACCAAGCTTATCTTGGGCGGACTTGCCGCGGTAGGTCTGGTGTATGCCGCCATTCGAGGGAATAGAGAAAGCGCAATCCAGCACGAACGCGTGGAGCGTGCGGCGTGAGCTCTGTGTGCTGACGAAATAGACTCGGGGGGTTACGTTGCGTGGTATTCGCTGCTTATGAATAGGGCTTTGACGCGCTTGGGATAATGAGCTTCGCTTGTCGGAAGGCGAAGGGCTGCTACTTCAAACCAAATAATCCGAGCACCACGGTTATAGCCATTACCAGCAAAACCATCGAGGTTACCACTAGATACTTACGATCTCGATCAACCGCAAAAGCGTAAATCGAGACGACAACACGCGATACGGGTGTCAGGATTAGCAGCACGGTGGCGATCAGCATAATCACTGTTGGATCAAGCGACGTAATTCCCTGCACTATAATCGACCAGTGATAGTGCTGGCGAATCCAGCTTCGCGTCAGAGGAACGAACGTCGGCCGCAGTAGCGCTCGTACAATGGCTATGATGAATAGCGACGTGCTGACCAACATTCCCCCGAGCAGCACTCTATATACATCCTCATACACGTTAAGTTCGTCCGTGGTGCGTTGCTTGCGCTTGTCGATTTTGCTTGGCTCGCTCATCCAGTCATCCCAAAGTAGGCAGGTGCAGGTGGAATCGCAAGTCCAGTCCCCTCGCCATCATTTCATAGGCCAGGTATACCATTAACAGTGTGAACAGCCACTTCAGCCGGGAACTGTGCAGTCGATTCATGATCATTGTTCCGGCGGTCGCTCCAGCGGTTGTCCCCACAGCTACGGGCCCTACAATCATGAAATTGATCAGCCCAGCAATGAAGAACAGGATGGAACTGACGGCGGCAGTAACGCCTATCATCAATTTGCTGGTGCCGACTGCCGCTTTCATCGGCACATTCATGTAACGGTTCATTGCCGAGACTTTCAACACGCCGCCTCCGATTCCCAGCAGCCCCGAAGCGACACCGGCCAGATACGCTATCGAACTGCCGACTGGCACGCCATTGACAACATACTCGACCTCTCGTTGCGCAGCTTCATCGTAGTAATTCCCGCGGAGTTTCAACCATGCGGAAAATCGGTCCGGTCGGGCACGGGCAAACTCACCCGCTGCAATGCGCTGGTCATCAAGATTGCGGGTTGAAAACGCCGCATACGCCATATAGGCCAGCATCACTGAAAAAACGAGTTCCATCGTCCATTCACGCAGATAAAGTGCGAGTACGCTGCCGGACAGCGCACCAATCGTAGTAAAGACCTCTAGAAACATCCCGAGCCGGAGGTTTGTAATCCGCTGATCTACGTAAGATGAACCGCCAGCGTTCGAGGTAGCAATGACTGACACTACACTGGCCGCTACGGCAATTTTCATCGGAAGGCGAAACCAGAGCACCATCGCCGGCACGATGAAAATACCACCGCCCACTCCGAGTAACGCTCCCAACAGCCCCGCAACACAGGACGCGCCGAACAGCAGAAGGACGAAGCTGTAGGAATACTGCATTTGAGCCGTTGGATGCTGTTAGGGCGCGAGAGGAGAATCATATGCGCATTCCCAAGCTCTCCTTGGCAACAGAAAAGTGACGGGGAAATGAATGTAGCTCACCTGTCCCCGTTTGCTGCTCCACGACAGCACCACCTGAGGCATTCCGAAGGATAAGTCTCAGCTGACGTGAATAGCTCGCCCCGGGTTGGACCGGAGATGGCTACCGCTGGAACGATTCGACCCTCGACGGTTCCGTAAGCTTTACGACGTACCTCCCCGGATTCGACCAAAACCCCTCTCGCAGTTCCTGAAGACTTTCCGCGCCACTGTAACTTATGGATGAGCAGAGATGCTTAAGCATGTCATGAATGATGGTGCGAGCCGAGCCCCGCGCTGGTACGCTGACCTCGATCCCCTCGGCGCCAATTGCTTCCAGTTCGCGCGGATCGGCCTCCTCCAAGTCGAGGCGGTCTCGAACGGCGGAAATCGATGCCATCCCTCGAAACACCTTGAACGGGACCTTCACAAGTTTTTGAGATTCGGGCTCAAGCACAGACTTGAGCACAACGTCGCCAGGCGTCTCCTCGGTACCAGCTAAGGCGGATCCAAGCATCACGGAATCGCCACCGAACATGAGGGCTGCGGCGATACTGCCGTCCCGCCGCACACCACCGTCAGCGATCAAGGGTATCCGATCACCCACGGCAAGGCGGCATTGCACGAGCGCTTCGACTTGCGGAATTCCGAAGTTCGTCGTTATTCGCGTGGCACATCCTCCGCCTGGACCGATGCCCACCTTAATCGCGTTGACTCCATGCTCCAGAAGAAAACGAGCACCTTCAGCTGTTGCGACATTGCCCGCGACGAGTTCGAGCCTACCGAAGTTCTTGTGCAACTCCTCAATCGCGCGTTCCATAACTTGCGAGTGCCCGTGAGCGATGTCGACGACGATCACGTCGGCGCCAGCGCGAATCACTTCGGCTGCTCTCTCGAGGTAGTCGCCCGTCGCTCCAACTGCAGCACCAACGCACAGACGTCCGCCGCCATCCCTGGTCGCAAATGGATGCTGCTTATGCAACAGCAAATCTCTCGCAGTAATGATCCCTAACAGAGTGCCGTCTTGATTGACGAGCGGCAGCTTTTTGATCTTGCGCTCAGTCATCACCTGCTCCGCCTCAGCAAATGAAATTAGCCCGGTGTGAACCACTAGTCGATCAAGCGGCGTCATGCGTTCTGATACCAACCCTTCCGAACTCACAAAACGCAAGTCGCGCTCGGTCACAAGCCCCTTTAGCCGTCCTTCGGAGTCCACAACCGCAAGTGTCCCGACGCCTATCTGCTCCATTCGTCGGATCGCCTCGCGCAGGCGCTGCTCGCCCGAAATGGTATGGGGATCGGTGATGATGCCGTGTTGTGTGCGCTTTACCGCTGCGACTTCCGCTACTTGGGATTGAATATCGCCGACACGAAAGCCGCGGTCAATTACGCCGATTCCGCCCTCTTCGGCCAACACAACGGCCATCGCGGCCCGCGTTACTGTGTCCATGTTCGCGGAAACCAGTGGGCGTTTTATGGTCAGGTGTTCGGTGAATCTCGACGATAGGTCCACCGTGTCGGGATCTCTGCGCGCGAGACGTCCATACTGGGGGGTAAACAGGAAGTCATCAAAGGTGCAACCGCGTACTAACTGCAACAGATCCATGCTCATTCCTTTCGCATGGAAGTTTATTACGAACTGGCTCGCACATTCCTAAGCGTCAATAGCAATTCTTCCAATCTGTCGCAACATCATGCGCCACAACACCCAACACAGCAATTAGCTCATCTGCGGGGAGATCGTGATGGCAGCAGACATGGCGGTCCCGACGAGTGGGCTACGGATGACCGGGGCACTCACTCTTCAGGTCCTTGACTTGCCCGGCTTCGCCTTCTATCTATGGCCCGCAGCCGCACGGAGTGCGCGCTGTGACTCGGCTTTTACGGCAAAGGTTGGCGAAGCTTCCAGTTTGAATCGGTCCATCTCGTCCATCATGCTGCGAGCCATCTTTGACATCTGTTCCGCCGACGCCGCCAATTCGGTCGAACTCGACGAGGACTGCTGCACCATTTCTCGCATCCGCTCCATGGCACGGACAACAGCCTGTGCACCGCCAGCCTGCTCTTCCACCGCGGAGGTGATCTCGTGAGTGATTTCGTTCAGGCGAGTGGTGGCCTTGGCAATCTGTGAAGAACCGTGGGACTGCTCGTTAGTAGCGGCGCCGATCTCCTGGGCAAATTTGAAGACCTCGGTAACTACGTTGGAGATCTTACGCAGTGCGAGACTGAGATCGTTCCCGAGATCCAGCCCCTCGTTGACGATCGCCGTGCTCTTCTCCATGTTGCCCACGGCCTTGCGGGCTTCGTTCTGAATACTGCTGATCAGTTCGCTTATCTCCTTGGTGGAGGTGGCGGACTTTTCAGCGAGTTTGCGGACTTCGTCGGCGACAACGGCGAAGCCGAGACCGTGTTCACCAGCGCGAGCAGCTTCAATAGCGGCATTCAGCGCGAGTAGATTAGTCTGCTCAGAGATGTCGTCGATGACCTCGATAATCTTGCCTATGTTGTCGACACGCTCGCCAAGACTACTGATTATTACAGCTGAAGAGCCGATGGAACCATTGATGCGGTTGAGTCCGTCAGTAGTCTTCTGCATGGTGCTGATACCGCTCTGAGCTTCGTCACGAGAACGGCTCGAAATATCCAGCAGTACCTTTGCGGTACTGGCCACGCGCTGGATGCTGGCCACCATTTGATCGATCGAACTCGAGGTCTCGCCGACGCTGGATGCCTGCATCTGGGTGTTCTTCACCATATTCTGCACGTTGACGCTCATCTCTTGCATCGTGCTAGTGACCTCATCGATCGCGGATGAGGCCTCTAGACTAACCTTAGCCGCGTCTTCTGAGGCATCGGCCACCTGAGTGGAGCCGCTAGCGACCTGAGTCGCACTTTGTCGCACACTGAGCACCAGCCCTCCCAGCCCGTCCTTCATGCGAGTAAAAGCGTTGCCTAGAGTATCGCGCTCGGAGCGGGGCGCTATATCGCAGGAAAGATCGCCGCCAGCAATGCCCTCGGAAACGGCAGCCATCTCCTTCAGATACCCAATCATGCTGTTGAAGGAACGAGCCAAGTCGCCAAGTTCATCCTTGCGGTCGATGTCAATCTGATGCTCCAGATCGCCGGAATCGCTAATGGCCCGCGCGACCGTGATTAACTCGTTCAGGGGGTCGGTAATCGTTCGGCGCATTCGAGTTACAACACCCAAAGCCGCGAGCCAGGAAAAAATCATGACCGCAAACACAATGCCAGCATAACTACGATAACGTTGTTTCACCTCAGCCGTATCGGACTCGATGTAAACCGTACCAATCTCTTCGCCATTGAGTGTCATCGGCAAATATTGCATCAGGCGATCAGATTCGTAGTAGGTTCCTGGATTTCTGAGCGGCGGCGCATATGAGTTGCTTGGGGCTTTGGGATGGTAAGAAGCAAAGGGCTTTCCCTGCTTGTCATAGATGCAAGCGGCCGTAATGTGCGGTTCAGCCTTAAGCGTGGCGAGCACCTCGCCAGCAGCCGCCTGATCGCCAAAGCTGAGCGCGGCCTTGCTGTTATCGGCGATGATCTGGACCAGGTTTGAGAGGTGCTCGGCAGTGGCCTGCTTTGCGGTAACGACATCGTACCCCAGTAAAACGGCGCACACCAACAGCACCGCCGCGCTGCTCGCCGCCAGCATCAGGATCATCAATTTACGACCGATAGACCAATCGCGGAATCTCATGGGCTACCCTCCTTAGCTACCGTCTGCGACAACTGTTGCCAGCGAAAGTAGCCTGGAACTGATTTGCAAGTGTGCTCGCTCCGCCGCGTGAGGATTCACTTCGAAGCGGATCCGGCCTTCATTGAGCAACAAATTGACGATCCCTCCATGTTGGCCAAATCCGTCAAACTCTCCAACCGTGAGCACGCTAGTACCGCGAACGCGTTCCAGCACAGACAGGGCATTCTTGCGTTCAGAATCACCCAAAAAGATCACCTGACACGCTTTGAGATCGCCATCAAGCCCCAGGCGGCGAACAACAACTCTCCTGCCATTGACTGACTTGCCAGCCACCTGCCGCTGCAGTGCGTCGCTCGTCGAATCGGCGCCGATAAAGCCGATTACCAGGTCCCGCTGACTAGCTTCACTCGGCCACTGGACAAAGTTCACAAGCTTGAGCACGAAAGCAGCTTTGGCGTCATTCTCTCCCAGAGACTGCGCTTGCGCCCCGGTAGTCCCACCCACGGCGATCAATCCTAAGCCGAGGATCCCTGCAATCAGCCATCGGCAGACGCTCACCTGTACACGTTGTCTCCATACCCTGCGCGAGTTGTTTGGAGTGGCCTTATTCACCTGATGTAACAATGAAGTATCGTCTCGCATAAGCATCACCGTACCCCTGCTGAATGCGGTTCATCTTTTTTATCCTTGTCGCCATGTTCGCCGGAGGTCCAGGTCAGTTTGAAACGAAAGCTTCGCCGGTCATCGGGCAGCAACGAAGTCGAGGAAATGGCGTGTGTCTGCTCGAAGTACCCAAATGTCGGATCGCTCATGCTTCGGCCAACTAGGTTGTATGCACTTCCTGAGGCAGAGAACCCTCGCCAGAACTGCCGACTGGACAAGCTGACATTTAAAAGCACGGGGGGAGCCGAGTCACTTGTCGCAGGCCACACGGTCGCACTTTTACTCATATATTCCGCCTCTATTGCAGGTGTCAATGTCCGGCGAAACACAGGGGCAGCGATGTTCACCTTCACTAGATGCTTCGGGGCATCCGGCAAAGAGGTGCCGGTTAACTCATTGCGTGCATCCTGATATGTGTAACTCAGGCGACCCTCGATTCCTGATTGAAACTTGTCCTTCAGTTCCAACTCCCCACCCTTGGCGCTCGCTTTGGAATTGGAAAATGTGGTTTGATCGATGCCACCGACCGCACTCGATATGGTATCTGCTCCTGTGACCTCTACCGTTTGCTCTTGGATGTAGCTTCCGATGTTGTTATAGAAACCCGCGGCACTCAGCGTAACACGCCTGCTGAGTTGCTGCTCCCAGTCCCCCTCAAAGGTGCGAGTTGTCTCTGGCCGCAGGTTGGGAGCCGCCACGCCAGACATCCCCACGTAGTACAGTTCGGAAAAGCTGGGCACGCGGAAGGCGGTTCCGTATAGAAACTTCAAAGTAGTGGTCTGCCGCGGGCTGTAGATCAGTGCGGCACGCGGGCTGGTTTTGCTTCCAAACAAGTAGTTGTAGCGGTCATTCCGCACGCCGAGGTTCAAGATCACTTTGGGAAGGAGATGGAATTCGCCGGCGGCGTAAATCCCCCAGATTGCCGAAGTGCGGTCGTAATTCACAAACGTTCTGGAGGTTGGAACGAAGCTCCCATTGTAATAATCTATATAGTTTTGCTGTGCCTGGTGAAAGTTATCGCGATACTCGGAGCCGACCGTTATACGGTGCTTATCGAAGAAGACCCTGGTCAACTTCAACTCCGCGCCAGCCCGGTCGCCATGGGCGCCATCGTAGTCATAGAGCGGGCCGTGACAGGTCGTTTCACTGCAACCCCGAATGTCGTTCACCGAACCATTGGACTCATACTTGTCGTAGTAAGTGCGCGCGGTTAACTGCGTTCCCTTCCACATACGGTGATCGTACTGCAGGTCGGCGTATCCGTGGAAGTTGGTACTGTGGGTATCGGTCTGATGGCAACTTCCGCACCACTGCGCCGAGGATGGCGTCTTGTCTTCCGCGCTCGATGCGACGCCTTGTAAGGTGAAGCCGTGGCTTGTCACCAGTGCCATGGCGCGACGAGTCTGGTCATGTTCTCCGTGATATCCGGTTGGATCTTCTATGCTGTCCAAGTGACTGGGAGCGGCGCTATCCCAGTAGGTTGCCGAAAACATGGCTTGCGTGCCGCCCCGGTTGAGCCCGTAAATAGCTGTTTGCTTGTACGTTCCCAGGCTGCCCGCCTCGCCGGATATCATCTCGCCCTGGCTCTTCCCCGTCCGGGTGATGACATTCACAACACCCATGAAGGCGTCCGCGCCGTACAACGACGAACTTGGGCCACGCACAATTTCGATGCGATCAATAAGATCCATATCGATCGGAAAATCATCTCCGATCGGCGCTGAATCATCGATATTGTTATTGAGCGCGTGGCCGTTCACCAGAAACAGGACACGGCCATTGGCGTCCCCTGTCGGGGCAAAGCCGCGCACGCCGAGCGTGCTGTAAGTGAGGTGATTTTTTACATAGAAACCCGTCACACTCTGCAAAGCCTCTTGCAAGGTGCGGTAGCCGTAGTGCCGAATATCCTCCGCAGTAATTACACTGACGGAGGAAGGCGCTTCCGCCTCATTCTGCTGGTACTTGGAGGCGCTGTATACCTTTGAATTCAGTAGATCCTCAAGGCTTAGAACGTCGGTGTCAGGAGATACCTGAGCGTAAACGGAACCTGTAACTACAAGAATAAGCAATATTGCAATCGATATGAACCTAACATGTCGAGGCGCAATAATATACGAACTGGAGCAGCGCATAAATCTCCGTCTGTTCCGAGAAGCCCTGAGGCCCAGAATCTTTAGAATTAATTTACAGTGCGCAAGGTTACGCCTAAGTAGAACCTGGTCGCAAGTTACTTATGTAACGCCAAATGCCGGGCATGTGTTGGCGGTTTGCCTGCGCTTCTTGTTGCGCACGCTTTGCCGACAACCACGAATAGCTTGACTTTTCTACTCATGCCATCGCTTGAGAGATTCACCCAAGGTTGCGGATTGCGCAGATCAGGATTTCTCCGGAGGTCTTCGGCGCAACTAATGCGACCTTGTGTGCTGATGTCCCGATAGCCTCACCCGCAACTCCCTCCGAAAACCCTGCATCTCAATCTGCTTGTTGGGTATCTCGATGGAATTTCGCTCCTCCTTTTCATGGCTACTTCCTGTCTTAGTTCTGAACCTAGCTCTGGAATTCGGGTGCGGCAGTTCAACGAGTTCGATGGCCAGCAGCGGTAAGACGATGACGTCGCTCACCCTCACGCCTAAAAGTGTCTCTTTGAACGTCGACGCCACCCAGCAGTTCAACGTCACAGGGACGTATAGCGATGGTAGTCAGGCGGATGTTACCAATTCGGCGACCTGGTCCCTTTCTAACCCCAACGTCGCGAAGGTAAACGCGAGCGGGCTGCTGAATGCGATTTCCCCAGGAACCGCGACGGCTACAGCTAACGTGGGAACCCTGAATACAACAGCGTCGGTCACGATCACACCGCTGGTCCCTTTGTCCTCAATCGCTATTTTGCCGAATCAGCTTTCAATCGCGGTGGGGGGTAAGCAGCAATTGACTGCTACGGGGACCTTCGGCGACAACACCCAAGCCGATCTAACCGGAACGACAGCTTGGACCTCCTCAAACGCAACAGTGGCCACCATCAGCCCCGCAGGAGAATTATCGGCTCTAGGCACCGGCTCAGCAACAATCACTGCCAGCTACGAGTCCGTCACGACAACCATGAATGTGGTCGTTACTGGGAGCGGCGCAAATGTGACTACCTGGCACTATGACAATCAGCGTAGCGGATTGAATCCGAATGAAGTGACCTTAAACACTGGGAACGTGAATGCCACCAGCTTCGGCAAATTATTCTCGTATCTTGTTGACGGCTACATATATGCCCAGCCACTCTATGTTTCAAATCTAACAATCGGAAATGCGTCGCATAACCTGGTCTTCGTGGCCACCGAAAATGACAGTGTGTACGCCTTCGATGCCGACCAATATGGCAGCGGCTCGCCACTGTGGCAAATTTCTCTGCTCCAGTCCGGAGAAACACCTCAGACCAACGGAGCTATAAAGCCAGTTCAGGGCGTTACGTCAACCCCTGTAATCGATCTTGCCTCCAAAACCCTTTACGTAGTCTCTTCTCAACAGACGGGGTCAGCTTCGTTTTTTCGTCTGCACGCGCTCGATCTCATTACCGGTGCCGAGAAATTTGGAGGACCTGTCGTCATCAGCGCATCGGTGCCAGGAACGAACTCCGATGCGGTAAACGGAGTAGTTTCTTTGAATACCGGCTGTGTTCAACGGGCGGCACTCCTGCTGTCCGACGACTCCGTATTCATTGGCTTCGGAGGTTGCCATAGCGGATGGCTGCTCTCCTATGATGACGGCACGCTTACTCAAACTGGCGTCTTTAATATGAGCCCTAATATCAGTGGTTACGGAACTTATGGAGGCGCAGGGGGCGTGTGGATGGGAGGAGGCGGTCCGGCTGCGGATAACAACGGTGGCATCTATGTTACGACCGGAAATGGGCCTTACGACGGTAAAACATCGTTTGGCGATTCGGTAATGAAATTCGATGCGCAGCTCACATTGCTTGATCACTTTACGCCTTATGATTGGGCGCTTCTGCAGTGCAGGGATGCTGATTTGTCCGCAGGCGGTCTACTGCTGCTCCCCGGCGCGTCGGAAGCGCTGGTAGGAGGCAAAACCGGCAAGATGTATCTGGTGAACACCGCCAATCTTGGCGGTATGCAGGCTAACGATGCAGGTGTGACGCAGTGGTTGTGGTTCGAGCAGGATTTGTCGCCAGCCTATTCCACCTCTTGCACGAACAACGTGGGGACTGTTCTGACGAGCGATATCACGGATTACCAAATCTTCGGCACTGCGGCGTTCTTCAACGACTCCGCCTACCTCGGAATCACGCCTTCGCAGACCTCCGTACCGGGGCCAGTGCGCCAGTTCACGTATAGCAATGGAAAACTCACGCCCGGTCCGATAACGCCGGACAGTATTGCGCCCAACAGCTACGGAACAACTCCGTTCATTTCGGCGAACGGAACCGTGAACGGCATCGTTTGGGTACTCGATCACGGCATGCCGATTCAGGACCCCGCCAGCGTTCCTCCGACCGCCGCGGTCTTGCGTGCCTACGATGCCACGGATCTGACTAACGAGCTGTATAACAGCGCGCAGAATCCGACTGATAGCGCCGGGTTTGGCATCAAGTTCACTTCGCCCATTGTCTCCAATGGCAAAGTGTTCATCGGAACCGCGCACGATCCCGTCACCGCCCCCAATCCACAGGGAGAGCTGGATGTGTACGGACTAAAATGATTCGCGTTGGAGGAAACCCGCGTCAGCAACTCTCAAAGAGAAGTTGGGAGATAAGTACAGCCTATAACCGACAGCTTTGTAGCCGCCGCAGCCCAGGAGTACTGGGCTGCGGCTTGGTAATGGGTTTAGTCGCTTGCAGCAGCGGCAAGAGTAGCAATAGCGAGTGCCTGGGCGAAGAGTTTTTCGATCTTCGCAGCTTCCGGCGCCGCTGCCTTGCGGCCACCTTCGGCGGCCCACTGCTCAAGCATCGGCGTAGTGACCGACTTGGGACGTTCGATGGCGTATCCGAGACCGCGGTCCCAGGTGATGTTGGCCATACAGCCAAGGGCACGACCGACCCCGAAAAGAACAGTGTAGAAGTCCCATTCGCGGAGCCCGAAATACCACTGGATAACGCCGGACTGAGCATCAACATTGGGCCAGGGATTCTTGGCCTTACCCTGCTGAGTCAGAACGCCGGGAGCCACTTCAAAGATCATGGAAACGACTTTGAAGAGAGGATCATCCTTAAGCCCCGGAGTGGCAAGGCAGAACTCGCGCTGAGACATATAGCGGGGATCGGTCTTGCGCAGAACGGCGTGACCGTAACCCGGAACAACCTGACCGGCATCGAGGGTATCCCACAGCGCAGCAGTTATCAGTTCCTTGGTTGGCTCCATCCCCTTGCAGTACTTCTCCTGGAATTTCAGGGTCCAGTCCAGCACCTCCTGGTTAGCCAAGCCGTGCAATGGGCCAGCCAGACCGTTGAGGCCGGCGGAATAGGCATAGTAGGGGTCCGAGAGCGCCGAGTGTACCAGGTGAGTAGTGTGCGCGGAGACGTTGCCGGATTCATGGTCGGAGTGAAGGATGAAGTACATGCGGGCAACATCCTTGTACTCTTCGCATTGGCCGATCATGTGGGCAAAGTTTGCGCCCATGTCAAGCTTCGGATCGATGTCAACTTGAACGTCGTTGCGGTACTTCAAATTGTAGATGAAGGCGGCAATGATCGGGATACGAGCGACGAGATCGTATGCGTCTTCATAGACATATTCCCATGCGATGCGCTTGTTGAACTTACCCGAGCTGTAGAAGTGTGCGAACTTGGAATCCTTCTGCAAAGCCAAGATGGCAGTGGAGAGCATCACCATCGGGTGGCTGTCCTTGGGGAGGGCGCGAAGAACCTTCCAGACATAGGAAGGAACTTTCTGGCGAACCTTCCACTCGGCGAGGACTTCTTCGACCTCGGCTTCCGTCGGCACGTCACCGGTAAGCAGGAAGTACCAGAAAGATTCTACAGTTGGATAGTGTGAATTCTTTGCCTTGGGAAGGGCAGCGAAGGTCTCTGGGATGGTCTTTCCGCGAAAGCGGATACCTTCCTGGGGATCGAGATAGGAGATATCGGTAACCAGGGAGCGAACGTCACGAGCCCCGCCGATGGCCTGATCGATGGTTACCTGGTCGATAACTACGCTCCCGAAATCCTTGACCAGCGTTGTGATACGGGGGCGGAACTCCTCAATCTTCTGGGTAAGTATTTCCTTTAATGCCATGATTGTTCCTTCTCCTTGGTAGCCGTAGGCGTTCACTGCCGGCTCAACTGCTATGCAATACAGACTGCGGTTTCACCACCGATAAAAGAGCGACCGTCCGGTGTATTCGACGTGTTATTCCACAGCAGACCGTTCAACTGCAAACTAGCCATACCCGCACCCACGCGAAGCGTACCATGTTCGGCTCTCCGCGTTGCGGCGGGCTGTAAAACCATACGGATGGACGGCAGTGCCTACTCCATCCAAGCCTGCGAGTCAGCAAAAACATTGGCGGCAACAGCGCAGCCGCCGAGAATCCGGTGACCAGCCCCATTCTGGTCAATTTACCGGATTGAAAAATCGTGGCGTCACATTGCCCCATTCCCGGCGCTCAAGTATGTGAGACAGCTCACATATGTTTGTGATAGTACCATTAAAATTTTAGATCGTCTTTGGGAGAGAAAAGATTCCGAATTGTGCGGGCAAGCAGGACCGGGAGGCCACCACATGATGGCTCCCCTCCTGTGTTTCTGCTGCTGCGTATTTCCGATAATTATTATTCGCCAGCGATCTTGACGAGGACCTTGCCCATCGGTCCCTGATCCAGCCGGGCAAATGCTGCTTTGACATCTGCAAAGGCGAACACTCCGTCCACCACGGGGCGCTTGCCTAGGGCGTCTAGGCGGGCGACAATCTGCCTCCATGCGACCTGTGCGGCCTCCGGGGAGTAGTCTCCCACCGACACGCCGCCGATGCGATTTCTGCGAAAGAACAGGGATGCTGTATTGAACTCTGGGACCGCACCGGCACTCCTGCCGACGACACTGATGCGTCCGGCATGCCCAAGCATGGCAACAACCTCATTGAAGAGCACGCCGCCAACGTTATCCACGACCATATCCACTCGTCTGGGAGCGATGGCTGAGAGAACAGCTTTGCGCAACCCCGGTTCGGAGGGATCGAATACAAAATCTGCGCCAAGCTGCTTGAGTTGCGCGGCCTTCTGCGCACTGCGCGACAATCCCACGACGGTCAACCCCATAGATTTGCCAAGCAGCACCGATGCCGATCCCACACCGCCGGATGCACCGGTTACCAACAGCACGGAGCCAGGCGCGGGCGGGGCCGCGGGATCGCTCCACTGCGTCAGAGCCTGCCATGCGGTGAGAAAGACCAGCGGGGCCCCGGCAACTTCCGGGAGCGACCAACCCGACGGCACCGGGATCAGAAGTGCGGAGTCGACGACCGTCTTTTCGGCAAGCGTGCCCCAGGCCTCCACACCATTTTCTCCACGGAGAATACCAACGATATCTCCAATTTTCAGATGCTCAACTCCCGCGCCGATGGTCACGATCTCGCCGACACCGTCGCGACCAAGCACATGAGGCAACTTAGGTTTGGCAGGATATTGCGCCTGGGCAAGAAACGCGTCGGCCGGATTCAGCGCAGCATATTTGATCTTTATTACAACCTGTCCGGGACCAGGTTGTGGATCGGGAGTCTCATCGAACCGTAGCTTCTCAACGCCTTCGTACGAATCCATCAACCATGCGCGCATTGCTCATCTCCATTTTCATAGCCTGTTACTGAGTGTGGGTCATGATCCAACGACGATTCACTGCATTCTCGCGTCGAGAGTGTTAATGACATCGTCGTAACGAAAAAGTAACGTCTAAAGAGCCCCTGTAGGACACGGTTAAGAAGATTACTCGCCGAAAGAAAAAAATCAAGCAACTCTGCCCGATCCGGAACAAAGTTTTATTTTTTTCTGACCAGCCGACATCTTTACAGATTGAACACGATTCTAATCGTCGAATTCCTAGCGCATGTGCAACTCTCGTAACAGGAGGCTATCCGTGAGTGATTACAGGCTAGATTCACAGCCAGAACCTGATGCGATACCGGTCTTTCTCCAACGGGGAGAATACAAACGTAGGCCGTCAACGAGGTTGGCATGGATGATCCTTGGTTTGGGCATCTTTGCTACATTGGCACAGGGCGCAACGGCGAAGCTGCCTGACGCGCAGAACGTTGCCGATCCTACTAGCGGATCGCAACAAGCCAGCAGCTCTGAGTATGTGGGTTCCGACGTTTGCAAGGGCTGCCACGAAGATCATTACAAAGGCATCGAAGCCAGCCCGCATTACAGAACTAACTTGCCAAAGATCCGCGGCGAGGAAGTTCATGGCTGCGAATCGTGCCATGGACCGGGCGCGGCTCACGTGGCCGGCGGCGGCGACAAGACCAAGATATTTTCTTTCAAGGGAGTGAAACCGGAGCAAGTCACAAAACGTTGCATGGCCTGCCACGAGTCGAATCCCCAGCAACGCCAATTCATGCGTTCGACCCACAACCAGAATGGGGTCACCTGCACGTCATGCCACTCCATTCATCACTCCAAGCTGGAAAATTTACTGGTACAGAAGCAAACGCCGTTGTGCTTCTCCTGCCACGCCGAACAGAAAGCGGATTTCCAGAAGCCGTTTCATCATCGCGTGGAAGAAGGGCTGATCAAGTGCAATGATTGCCACAATCCGCACGGTACGGTGAATGTGCGCCAGCTACGGTCAACGCCGGATCAGGATGCAATTTGCTTCAAATGCCATAGTGACAAGCGTGGGCCGTTCGTCTTCGAACACGAGCCAGTCAAGGTTGAGGGATGCATGGCTTGCCACTTCCCGCACGGCTCAACAAATCCTCGCATGCTGACGAGCGCGCGCACCAATTCATTGTGCTTGCAGTGCCATGCAGCCACATCTGCCATCGGGCACACTCAGAACACGAGGATTCAGCAATGCATCGACTGCCACTCGAACATCCACGGTTCGAATTTGAGTGACGTTTTCTTCAAATAAAGACAAGGAGAAAAATGATGGCAAATACAAATCAAGATTCGCCGCGACTTCTCCTCTCCAGGAGAGAACCGCCGCTGCAAAGGGTCTGTCATATGAACGAAAGATGCTTGATGGCTGTTGCCGTTCTGGTGCTGCTCGTCCCGTCGCTGGCGATGGGGCAGGAGGCAATTGGACAGGAGGACGACAGCGCCTCCATTGGACACGTTTGGCGTAACTACACGGTGCAGCAGTCGATTGAATTCGGCGGACGGATTACCGCAGTCAGTGGTAATTCACAGATGTATGACACGCTCGTTAACCTGCAGACTGGCCCACGCCTTCTTGAGCAGGAACTGTCCCTGACTCCAATGGCGCGCGGCAAAGGGCTCTTCGATAACCTGTACTTGAGCAGTTTCGGATTCGGAGGCGATCCGAATGACATGGCGCGCCTGCGCATCGAGAAGGGTAAGTGGTATAACTTCATTGCTCTCTACCGGCGCGATCAGAACTTCTTCGATTACGACCTGTTTGCAAATCCGCTGACGCTGAATCCTGGCATTACCAATTGCAGCACCGTAGTCGGTGGCGCAATTCGTCCTTGCACGGCGGCGTTCAACCCAAAGACCAATTACTTTTACTCGAATAGCCCACACTTGCAAGACACCACCCGCAACATGGGCGATTTCAGCCTGACCCTGTTTCCCCAGTCCATTGTCGACGTCCGGCTTGGATTTGCGCGCAACGTCAATGACGGCACGGTTGATTCCAGTCTGGAAGATGTGAATATAGGTCTGACGCAGCAATTGCAGTCGCGTTCTGATCGCTATTCGTTTGGCCTAGACGTGCGACCGTTCGCGCGAACCACCGTGAGCTTTGACCAGTTCTTCGAGCACGACAAGGTTGATAACGCTTATGTGAACAATCCTGCGAATTCGTACACTCTGGGCGTAGGTGGTCCCAGTGTCACCGTTCCTCTTTATTACCCGCCCTGTGCTATTACCGTAGCAGGGACACCTCAACCCTACATCACTGCCCCCGGCGTTCTGAATCCTTTGTGCAACACCGGTGTTTTCAGTTACTCCCGACGGGACAACGTCCGTACCTTTATCCCAACCTCGCAGTTGTCATTGCGGTCCAATTATTTCCAAAAATTGGACATCACAGCGGACGGCACGTACAGTTCAGGAAACTCCAAGGTTCGAGAATTATAATGACTTCTTTGATGGCCTAGTTTCTCGAACCAATAACACCGCTTACCTAGTTACCGGTCCTGCGAATACGAATCGAGTCTCGGGAAACGCCGATCTCGGCTTGACTTACCATATAACCAAAAGCTGGAGCGTGTTAGACAAGTTCCGCTGGCTGGATTGGCGCGATCCTGGCGTCTTCAACCAATTGACTACTAATTGTTACTCGAACCTTGCTGCCGGCGCCACCCTCTCGACTCCGACGGGTGTTCCCTGCGGCATTCCCGGAATACCTACAGTCGGATTCGCACCTGCGGGCCTCACTGCAACTTCGGCAGTCAACTACGGTACGCTTGAAGCTGAGCGCACCTACTTCAACACAGCAACCTTGAATTGGGCGCCAAGCCTCCACTTCAGCGCTTATGCTGGCTACCGATACGGACGTCGGGAGTTGAAGACTGCCTTCCTGGCGACAACCACCAACTCTCCGACTCTGGCAGGCGGTCTTGTCGGGCCGGCGGGCGCGACGTCCACGGCTACCCTTCCGCTATCTACTGATAAGATCAACCTAAACACCGCGCTGTTAGGTCTCGTTCTGCGTCCTACGATCAAATGGCGAGTCAATATCGACGCAGAGCTTCTGAGTGCGGATAATGCATTCACACAAATTGCACCGCGCCATGAGCAGCGGGTGCGCGCCAATACAGTTTACAAGGTGAACCGCTGGTCCAGCATTAACGCTGGTGTGCATTTCATCGAATCCAGAAATGACTGGGCCAAGGATTTCGGCGGTCCCGGCGTCAATCTGTTTCCAGTGGGGGACACCCCTGCCTATGGCACCAAGAGCCATGACCGATACTACACGCTGGGAGTAAGCTTGCAGCCAAACCGACGAACAGGCCTAGACTTTGGCTGGACCTACATGGATCAGTACTACAGCATTCCGGCTTGTATGGTGCTGACAGCCGGAGTGGTAGCGGGCGGTGCTCCGACTGCCTGTCCCATCACCACAAATCAACCACTGGTGCCAGCCACGCTCAATGTAGGAGCAGGCACGACTCCGGTAACTCAGACCTATCAGGAGAACACGAACACCGGCTACGCAATTCTCACCTTCCGGCCAGTACATCGCGTTACCATGAACCTGGGTTACAACATTACCAGCACCTCTGGTTATAACAACTGGCTGCGTGGCGACAATGGCTCGCCCTTGATGGTGCTTGGCGACGCATTTGGCAACTCACCAGGCATTCCGGGCAACCCTGGGACTGTGATTACTGGGCCCACCACCAGTGCTGGTACCATTGCCTTTTTAGGTCCGTTTCCAGATCAACCCCTTGCCTCACAGGCTCTCAACTATCACACAGTAAATGGCGGCATTGGAGTTGAGGTCGCGAAGGGCATAACATTAAAAGGTTATTACGGCTACTACGACTACAACGAGAAGGAAGGGAATATCTCGCCGAACCAGTTGGTGGCACTCCCGCGGAACTTCCACACCAACACCGGAACGGTTGCTCTGAAATACGCGTTCTAGAAAAGAGCCCGTTTAAGTAACTCCACTCTTCGGTTCTTGATTGCGGCGGTCGTAACGCGCGGCCGCCGCAATCAAGAGTTTAATCAGCGCGCTGGGTTCGTGGTATCGCCCTTCTGCGCGGCTCTCGCTTCACATCCTGCTCGCATTGCTCTGCCCCCTCTCCCGCTCAAGAATGATAGGAATTCGCGAACCAATTTTCGGTCTGATTGAACTCTCTTTCCTGATAGAGTTCCCGTGTTTCTCCTTATAAAATAGCGCGGTCTCGAAAATTAATGCCTGAAGCCGTGCGGGTTTTCTGCTGTAGAATTGAACGCCTAAAGCAATAGGAAAAAGAGCTCATGGCGCTGAAAATAGAGCGGAAACTTCTGGAAATCTTGCGGCGGCATGGTGAGGAGGCTTATCCATATGAGTGCTGCGGCGTGCTGGTTGGCGAGTTTGAGGATCTGGGCGGTAAGAGAGTGAAAAGTGTTGCGCGGTGCGGCAATATGCGTACGGATTCGCCGCAGAATAGGTATCAGATCAGCCCGATCGATCTATTGCGTATTCAGCGCGAAGCTGAGTCGGAGGGCTATGACATCGTTGGATTTTACCACTCGCATCCCGATCATCCTGCGTTGTGGTCCAGCACCGATTTGGCCGAGGCGCATTGGAGCGGGTGCTCGTACGTGATTACCAGCGTGAACAAGGGGAAAGCGGCTCTGACGAACTCATTTTTGTTGGTTGGAGCGGAACAAAGCAAGCATTTTGAAGGCGAAGTTATTGAAGTGTGAAGAATACGAAGCAGAAGGCGATAAGAAGCGATTACAATCAGTTCTGCGGAATTAGAGGAGAGAAGTTTATGAATGTGAAAATTCCCGAGATTCAGCCAGAAGAACTTAAGCGCCGTCTCGATGCGGGGGACGATATTTATATCCTTGACGTTCGAGAGCCCCATGAATTCCAGATCTGCAACATGGGCGGGCATCTTATACCTCTAGGCGACCTGCCGAAACGGGTTCATGAACTTGACTCAAGCCGCGAAATTGTCGTGCACTGCAAGGCTGGTGCCCGTGGAGCCAAGGCAGTGGACTTCCTGCACAACGCTGGATTCAAACATGCCTGCAATCTCACGGGCGGTATTCTGGCCTGGGCAGATAAGATCGACCCTTCACTTCCGAAATACTGACAAAAACAGGCCAGCCTCTCACCTGAAGCTGGCCTGCTCCTAATAACTCATACCCTACCCATTCGTTTTGATTTCGGTTTTACCCCCGAACGCGGCATCGACAAACTCGATGAGATGGAATACGGGCAAGGGATGTCCCGCTCTTCTCAGCCCGCTTGCAATGTGAAGAAGACAGCCCGGGTTGGCGGATACCAGCGCCTGCGCTCCGGAATTGATGACGTATTGGGCTTTGCGATCGGCAAGTTGACGTGCGGTGTCAGGCTGAATCAGGTTAAAGACCCCGGCAGAGCCGCAGCAGATTGCAGCCTCCGGAAGTTCCATCAACTCAAGGCCGGGAATGGCATTCAACATCTGCCTCGGCTGAGTATAGATGCCTTGCGCGTGCTGCAGATGGCAGGAGTCGTGATATGCAATCTTCAAGCGAATGGGATTGGGCTGACCTTCAAAGCCAAACTCAGCGACCAGTTCGCTGATATCGCGGCACTTCGCGGAAATAGCTCTTGCTCTTTCCGCAAACTCAGGATCATCGCGCAGCAGGTGTGCGTATTCCTTTATGTTGGAGCCGCAGCCTGCGGAGTTAACGGCGATGGCATCAACGCCGGCGCGCTCGAAGATTTCAATGATACGCCGCGCCGCAGCCAGTGCCTCGGGCTCGCGTCCAGCGTGCGCCATCAGTGCGCCGCAGCATCCTTGCTTTGGCGGCACCACGACTTCACAGCCGAGCGCGGCGAGCACGCGAACTGTGGCCGCATTCACGTTGCTAAACAAAACGCGCTGCACACAGCCGAGCAGCACACCGACCCGAAGGCGAGGCTTGCGTTCTGGTGTCGCTTTCGAGAGAGCGTTCGCGGAATCGTGCGGGAAAACTCTGCTCGGGATGGGCGTGAACAGAGCGCGAAGGTGAATCTCAGGTAAAAGCGATTCCATGAAGCGCAGACGCCGTGGAAGCAGCCGAAGCAGCCCGCTTTTGCGGAGCAGCCAACGCAAGCCCGACCTCTGATAGAACCACAACGGAAGCATCAGCAAGCGCAGTCGGTTGGGATAAGGAAATAATGAGAAGATCAGCTTTCGAAAAAGTCGATCAAGGAACGGACGTTTGTAATTGCGCTCAATCTGCGCACGCGTCGCCTCAATCAATTTTCCGTACTGCACTCCAGAAGGACATGCGGTAACGCAAGCCATACATCCAAGACACTTGTCGAAGTGACTGACAAATTTTACGTCCATGGGTGCGATGCCGCCTTCCGCGCCCATTTTCATGAGGTAAATACGTCCACGCGGGGAATCCATCTCCTCGTTCCAGAGCAGGTAAGTTGGACATGTGGGAAGACAGAAGCCACAATGCACGCATTGGTCGATCAACTCCAGCGAGGGTGGATGATGCGAGTCGTAGGCGCTCGGCGCACTACGTTTTTCAATGGATTCGACTGTGACAGTCTGCTGCGTCAAATGCTGCGTCATATGCCACCCACAAATCGTCCGCGATTGAGAATTCCCCGAGGATCGAACTGTTCCTTGATTCTCTTCATCAGAGGAAGAGCGCTACCCATAGGGCCCCACAGATCCACTTTCTGCCTCAGCAGCGGAGGCGCTTTCAGCACAACCGCGCTTCCACCAGCAGGAGCAAGAAATTCTCGGATGGACGAGATAAACTCTTCGATCTGTGCGCAGTCAGTGGCATCGGCTTGCAACCAGGCGAGCCCAGTTGAGTGCATCAACAAAGTCCAGTCGGCATTGTCGCTGAGCGCTTCGCGCACGAATTCAGCCGTTGAACTTAGTTGGGCAGGCAACATGCTCAACTTGCAGATGGTTGCAGAAGCGCTGCTGTTCCAGAGTTGCTCGCGCGCCTGCCATGGGTCCAAGTCGGGCTCGCATCGCTTCCCTTCTCGGGCAAGTTTGCATACGGTTTCCGTCTGCGCAGCCACCCCAGCAGTAATACCGTCAATCCTGACATCGACTGTGATGTTTCCGGCGGCTCCGGTTCTCATCTGTAGACCAGTAGGAACGACTACGGAATCGACGATAGCAAGCATGAATTCGTTTGCTTTTTCGCGAGTGAGGAATTGAAAGCTCAGGGTCTGGGATTGCGCTGGCAGCGGATGGAGGCGAAACACGGCATGGGTGATGATTCCGAGGGTGCCAAGTGCTCCGGACATCAGTTTGGGAAGATCATACCCAGCGACATTCTTTACCACCTTGCCGCCGCTGGTAGCAATGGTGCCGTCGCCAAGAACCACTGTGATGCCGATGATGAGGTCGCGAATGCTGCCGTAACGCAGGCGCAGCGTGCCGCTATCATTGGTGGCGATAACGCCGCCCACGGTCGCGCGGGAGGGCCACAAGGGATCGAGCGCCAGCCTTTGACGATGCTCGGCGAGCGAGCTTTGAAGTTGCGCAATCGTAACCCCGGCACCTACTGTGACCGTCATGTCTGCCGGTGCATACTCCAGTACGCTGTCAAACTTTGCGGAGGAGATCATCAGATCGATGGCTTGGGGAGCGGTGCCCCAATCCATTTTGGTGCCACCGCCGCGCGGAGTTACCATCGTGCCATTCCGGTTTGCGAACTGCAGGACCCGTGCGAGTTCAGCCTCGTTTGAGGGTTCGACGTACAGTTCTGGCATTACTCCGCATACTTCGTCTGCGTCGCCGCCCAGGCGGACAGTTCCTTCGATGACGACCTCGCGTAATGCGTCAAGTACTTGCGCCGGAGTTGTTTTTGCGAATCCAGGCATGGCTTCCATCCAGACATCGCTTAGAAAAACTGCGCCTCGCCGGAGATTTCAAGCGGGTGAGGAACGTATGGCCCCTGCTTCTCCGCACACAACGGAGTACGGGGAAATATCTTTCCGGGGTTCGCCAGATGATCAGGATCGAAAGCACATCGAACCAGTTGCATAGTCTGCAAATCAGGTTCGGCAAACATCTCAGACATGAACATCTTTTTCTCTTCTCCTACACCATGCTCTCCAGTAATGGAACCACCTGCCCGGACACAAAGTTTTAGAATTTCGCCCGAAAGTTGTTCGGCATCCCGCTCCTGTCCTTGGATGCGGCGGTCGTATAAAACGAGAGGATGCAGGTTGCCGTCTCCGGCGTGGAAGACGTTCGCAACGCGCAACCCCGCTTGGGAACTGAGGCGCACGATCTCCTCCATCACGCGCGGCAGAGCGGTTCGCGGAATGACTCCGTCCTGCACGATGTAATTGGGAGAGATGCGGCCCATTGCGGCAAAGGCCGCTTTGCGCCCCTTCCAGATAACGATCCGTTCGGATTCACTCTGAGCTACTCGGACCTCGGAGGCATGGTGGTTGAACAAGCACTTCTCTTTGACGTTGGCCATCAACGCTTCTACCTCGGCTGCGGGGCCATCGAGTTCAACGAGGAGGAGACCTCCACAATTCGGGTAGCCGGCGTGAACAGATGCTTCCGCGGCTTGGATGGCGAGATTGTCCATCATCTCGATTGCGGCGGGGAGGATTCCCGAGGCGATGATGTCGCTTACAGCGGCTCCGGCAGCATTGGTTGAATCGAAGGCGGCGAGTAGAGTTTGAATCATCTCGGGACGCTTTACGATGCGGAGCATCACTTTCGTAGTCACGCCGAGCGTTCCTTCCGAGCCAACAAACACGCCGGGAAGGTCGTATCCAGGAGTATCAAGGGTGGTGCCTCCGAGTTGCACGAGTGAACCGTCGGGCAGCACGACTTCGAGTCCGAGAACATGGGTTGTCGTAAAGCCGTACTTAAGGCAGTGCGCGCCACCAGAGTTTTCCGCAACATTGCCGCCGATGCTACACACGGATTGCGAGGAAGGGTCAGGCGCATAGAAGTATCCGTAGGAAGCGACGCGCTGAGTGACAGCGGCGTTGATTACGCCGGGCTCTACCACAACTCGCGCATTCGGGATATCCACCGAAAGGATACGGTTCAGGCGTGCAAGGCTGATCACAATGCCGCCTTCCACAGGAAGCGCGCCGCCGCTCAATCCGGTGCCGGAGCCGCGTGCGACAAAGGCAACATGCTCCTGTGCGCAGAGCCGTACGACGGCTTGCACCTGCTCCGCGTTCGCGGGCAACACCACCGCGAGCGGCACCACGCGGAAGTTGGTCAGACCATCACATTCGTAGGTACGAAGTTCGTCACGAGCGGTGATCAGGCCCTGGCCAACGATTGTGCGAAGTGCTTCAACGAACGACGAATTCATTTTGTCCTCATCATGAGCGCGCAGTCGCCGTTCCATTGGCGAATCATACGAACAGTTCAGAGCAGAGCGCATGCCTCCTCGAAATCCAGACGCGGGTTACGCGGATATAGTCGGGAATGATCGCCGTACCCGATGTTGCACAGGAAATTAGAGCGAACGTGCGTGGAGGGAAAAAACTCCTGATCGCAATCTGAAATTTCCTTTCCCGCGCCGAAAAATTCCTCGTCCACTTTTGCATTGTCAAAGCCGGACATGGGACCGCAGTCCAGTCCGAGCGCGCGAGCGGCAAGGATCATGTATGCACCCTGAAGGCTCGAATTGCGGCGAGCGGTGGCATCGGCGAGTTCAGGAGATTTTTCGAACATATCTTTGAACCCGGGCACCTGTGGAAACAGTTTTGGCAACTTTTCATAGAAGCGAAAATCGAATCCTACGATGGCCGTCACTGGAGCCGCGAGCACCTTTTCAACATTGGCCGGAGCGAGCGCCGGGATGAGTCTCTGTTTAGCTTCGGTGGTCCGAAGAAACAAAATCCTTGCTGGACAACTGTTGGCGCTTGTCGGTCCCCACTTCATCAACTCATAGAGCTTCCGCAGCGTGTCGTCATCGACAGCTTGGGGAAGCCAGCTCGAATGGGTTCTTGCCTTACGGAATAACTGATCCAACGCATCTTCGCTTAGCGGGGCTGTGTTCAACGACGCTGGCGCGGCCTGGAGATTTTCGTGTAGGGACATACTTGCCAGTTCCTCCAGCTTATGATGCTAGCCACACTGATTCGAAGCAATGGAGAGCGGGGCGAAAAATAGGAGTCCTTGTCGATAATTCTGATGCGGCAGAACAATCCGAGTTGCCTTGCACTATATTGCAGGCAGCGAAATTTGCGCACTTCGCATCCAGCCAGTCCGAGTGTCTGGATCATCATCTCTATCTAAACCAAAGCGACCATACGACATCCACCAACGTGTGACTGACACTGGAAGCCAGCAACTGATGTCTGGCACGCCAAGCCCGTCCGTAAAACACTCCCGCAATGGCTGCCAGCAGAACGTAACGCCAGTTGAAGGTTGCGCCTTTATGAAAATGCGAGAGGCCAAAAAGCACGCTGGCGACGGCCAGCGCACGAATCTTGCCGAGATGTGGCTCCAGCAAGTTCTGCAACAAACCTCGATAGAAGAGCTCTTCTGGCACCGCGGTAAGCAGAAAGGTGACCAGAATGTTAGCCGCAATGTGTGCCGCCGAGTGTACACGCGGATAAAAGCTTATGAAGTGCAATGCGAAGCCCAGTCCAACACCAAATGGAAGAAAATAGAGCCACTCGCGCACTCCGATGGCGAAGGAGCTCGCTTTCGGTATGAATGAGTAGCCCACGCCCTCAATGCCCCTCACCACTAGATAGAGATAAAGCGCAACATCGCAGAGGTAGAGCTTGGGCAGGCCACCCAATCCGGGATGCGGCCATGCACCGCTGAACAGGCGTAGCTCGAGAATGAGCGCCAGCGCAAAGAGCACGATAGCGTCCTGCCAGAGTAGCTTTGGTGCTTTAGGCGTCAGTTCAAGCAATAAGCTCAAAGCCACAGGAGTGAGTGCCAGCGCGACGGCGAAGCGCCATTGAAACTCTCCGAGCGGCAGCGCATAGAGCAGATACGGCAGAACCAGCAGTGCCGGAGCCGCGACCCGCGTTAATCTGGCACTAAAAAACGAGGGCTTCTGCAGCAGCCTCCGCAAACATGCACCTGCCCCGAAGCCAAAAAGCCACAGCGGAGCTAGGAGCAGAGCGAATCCGGCAAAGGCGGAAACCAGCGGAGCGTCGGGCGAGCGCCCCAGCGGCAGAGACCGCAATTCAAACCAGAAAGGAACGAGCAGCAACGCAGATGCCGCCAGAACCAGCAGGAGGCCGGAGGACTTCTTAACGGTTTCGTCCATGTTCCTTCCACCCACACAGCTTACTGCATGTCATCTTAGTGCCAATTGTGTTGCAGAGCCAAAGCAGGGCTTACACGATAATCATTGTGCAGGCGAAGACTGGGCTAACTGGAGTAAGTGCCGAGCGTGCTGCCGAGCAAAATCGCTTACAGAAGAATCATCGGCTACTTCCTTGAGGGAGGGGATAATTGCCTGAAGCTCGACAATCTGATGAGCACGGGCGCGATCTTCAACACGCTTTAGGGCGTCATCGAGGGCTGGCTGGCTGGTGTGACGCAGGTACTCGAGCTGGCGCCCCAATTGAATCGAGTTAGAAATGCCCTCGAAGATATCAGTGAGCTGCCGGATCGCGGGGTTCGTTGACTCGTTGTATGTAATAGAGTTGCGCTCGCCAGTCGTCCAATGTCCGAATGAATCGACCGGACCTTCAGCATAGGTCAGCGTTATGGCGCCGCTATTCGGACCCAAGCGATTCCCTTCACCGGATTTTCTTTTAAAGTAGTTGGCCTGCCTGGCAAGATCAAAGATACGCATGCTCGTGCCATAAGAGATAGTGAATTTCACAATGTATGGCTCTCCGGTCGCAAGTTCCTGTCTCGCTCCGTGGCCAAGGTCCTCGGAATGGTACGCAGCATTCCCGGAAGACTCCACGGAAATAGCGTAATGTGCGGGCGTAGCGTTCGGGTACACACGCTCAAAGCTTACGGTGGGAACAACTTTGAAATTCGGACGATTAGGTTCCAGATTCGGGGGTTGGGCATAAGCGCCGCCAAGCAAGACCAAAGCGAAACCAATCGGAATCAGATTATGAACTATGCGAATCAGACGAATCCCTGAGAGTTTCAGGGTGATTCGCCCCTTTCCTCCAAGTTCCTTAATGTTGATTCTCCGATAAATCCGGAGTAGAAGTTTATTTCGCATCGACAGTTTCTTTAGAAGCGCAGATTAAATGAATGGCTTGCTATTCATGGTCAGAAACGAAGCATGTGTAAGGCCAAAGCAGTAGCAGGGGGTTCTGCAAGCTGGAATCTGGATGCGAAATCTGAACGCAATTCCGATTCCATTCTATTCAGGCGAGCAGCACATTCGAGCAGCACATTCTTATGCACAGAAAAGCACCCCAGCGACACCTCCTGCATCCCATTAAAAAGCAAGCTGTGGAGGTATTGCTTGATAAATCTATTGTGGTGGGTGATCGTCGGATTGATCGCAGGATGGGCCACAGGCAAGCTGATGCGGGGGGCCGGCTACGGCGCGTTCATGGACATAGTCGTAGGCATCATCGGTGCCATTATAGGCGGCTGGATCATGCAGGCTCTAGGGTTCGCTGCACGGGGTGGAACGGTGTACACGATCCTGGTCGCCATTGGAGGGGCAATCGTTCTCACGGCGATCGTTCGGCTGTTCACGGGACCGCGCAGTAGAGGTGGGATGACTGGCCGAGGTAAAGACGATATTCGTCGCGCCGCTTAAACTCTGACAAAAGAGTTGGCAACCCTGCCGCGCCTCTCCTGAGAGACAGTGCTCACAACCTTCCGCCAGCCGAACCGCCGGCGGCCGAAGGTTGTGAGGCTCCGTAGTTCAATCTAGTGCATCGCAGAAAACTCCCTTCGCAGGGCAATCATCTACATAACAGTCACTCCGCAATGGGAACTTTCTTACAAGTGACCTCATCACACAAGAAAAGAGATTCTCCATGACAAAAAAGACATCGAGCGAACAAGCTTCACACAACATCTCCGCACAGCCTCGTCTCCACCAGAGGACACGCGAACTTCAGCCTTACGGCACGGTGCTGCACGCATTGCCCTTAGATTTAGAGGAACCCGTCCGCCTGGAAATGACAGAGCAGCTTAATGAATTGCTTGCCGACACAATGACACTGCGGGATCTGTACAAGAAGTCTCATTGGCAGACGGCTGGGCCGACGTTTTATCAGCTTCATCTGCTCTTTGACAAGCACCATGGCGAGCAAGCTGAGCTCGTTGATCTCATCGCCGAACGCATTCAGATACTCGGCGGGTTGAGCATAGCAATGGCGCCAGACGTAGCCGAGACTACAAACATTGAGCGCCCACCCCGTGGTCGCGAAGAACCACCTGTCCAGATATCGAGGTTACTGGATGCACACCAGATCATTATTAGTGAAACTCGCAAGTTCGCAGGCAAGGCTTCCGAACTGGGTGACGACGGCACCAATGACCTGTTGGTGAGCCAAGTCCTGCGCTCGAATGAAATGCAAGTCTGGTTTCTGAGCGAACACTTGGTAGATGTCGGATTGGTGAAGGCAAGAGAGCCTTCCGAAACTGCCGATGCGGCTTAGTTATGAGTGCACGCGCCGCTTTACTTAGATTTGTGAGGGCCAAGAGCGGCGCGTCTTAGCTGATCGCACTGAGGTAAGGAACAGAAACAGCAGGAGCGTGCATTGGAAGCAAACGGCGCCGCGAAGCTCGGCACGACGAAAAATTACCTACCACCAACCCTGAAGGATCGCACGGGATTCAAGAAGAAACCATAACCTACCTCGACCGATCTGCGCAGGAAAGGTCATAATGTTCATCTCAGCATGATGCTCACGCTGTGAATTCGCGCGGGCACACGAGAAGCCCTGATCCAGGGAAGTCGCTGCTGGCCCGATCTTCTAAGGAGAAATGCGATGCTGGACGTTCGCAAGGAAACCGACAGCCTTGGTGAAGTAGATGTTGCTGCCGACAAGCTCTGGGGTGCCCAGACGCAGCGCTCGCTTGAACACTTCAGTATCGGCAAGGACATCATGCCGCGCGAGATGATCGGCGCGTACGCCATCCTGAAAAAAGCCGCCGCGAACGCCAACTATGCCAGTCAACACCTCAAAGCTCAGCACCACAAGTTGATCGTTCACGTCTGTGATGAAATTCTGAACGGCCAGCACGATGACATGTTCCCGTTGCACGTATGGATGACGGGCAGCGGAACGCAGTTCAACATGAATGTGAATGAGGTGATTTCCAACCGCTGCGCGCAGCTCACTGGCACACCGCTTGGAAGCAAGACGCCGATTCACCCCAATGATCACGTCAACATGTCTCAGTCTTCCAACGACTCCTTTCCCACCGCAATGAACATAGCGGCAGCGATGAATGTGAAGCAGCGACTGATTCCAGCGGTGAAGGCGCTGCACGATTCGATTGCTGCAAAGGCCGAGCAGTGGAAGGACATCGTCAAGATCGGCCGCACCCACATGCAGGATGCCACGCCACTTACACTCGGCCAAGAATGGTCGGGTTATGCGG
Source organism: uncultured Acidobacteriota bacterium (assembly GCA_963786435.1). GTDB lineage: Bacteria > Acidobacteriota > Terriglobia > Terriglobales > Acidobacteriaceae > TOLSYN. The sequence goes on along the minus strand of CAWAZK010000002.1, from coordinate 4,276,613 downwards.
GCATGCTCGAAGACGACCTCGGGCGGATTGAAGATGCGCTGAAGGGTGTTTACCGACTTGCGCTGGGCGGAACGGCGGTGGGCACCGGCATTAATGCAGCGCCTGGATTTGCCGAAGCTGTTGCGGTCGAGATCGCCACAATTACAAAGCTGCCATTCGTCAGCGCACCGAACAAATTCACCGTTCAGGGCTCTCACGACGCCCTCGTGCAGCTTTCGGGAACATTGCGCACAGTGGCTGTATCGCTCTATAAGATTGCCAATGACATCCGGCTGCTGTCCAGTGGCCCGCGAGCGGGCTTCGCAGAACTGGAGATTCCGGAAAACGAACCGGGCTCGTCGATCATGCCTGGCAAGGTGAACCCTACGCAGGTTGAAGCGCTCACGATGATCGCCGTGCAAGTGATGGCAAACGACGTAGCGGTGGGCTTCGGCGGCGCTGGGGGTTACCTGGAGATGAACGTCTACAAACCTCTAATAATCTTGAATCTCATGCAGTCCGTCACGATCATGACCGACGGCTGCACGAATTTCCGCAAGTTTTTGATTGAGGGAACCAAGCCGAATCTAAAGAAAATCAAAGAGTATGTGGATCGCTCCCTCATGCTTGTAACAGCGCTGACGCCGGTGATTGGCTATGACAAGGCATCACAGATCGCGCACTATGCTATGCACAACGACCTCACGTTAAAGGATGCCGCACTGAAGCTCGGCTACGTCAGCGAAGACGAGTTCGACCGTATTGTCGATGCAGCGAAGATGACCCATTCGGACACGACCGCTAGCAAGTAATGGAGGACCACCAATTCCATACGCCTACTTTTTCGCGACAAGCATTTCAATTGTTCGCAATATAACTCCAGCGGCTTCTGGGCCAACTGAATTGATCTCTCCATAAAATGGTTGGGGACTGTTCTGAAGCCAGGGGGGATGCTCGTCCCACTCTGCCTTCGGAATGAGATAGCCAAGTTCGTCATTCGCAAGTCCCAGTATGAATTGGTACTTCGTGCGAAGAGTTGCTCGCACTGGTGTTTCTAGCGTGGCATCGGGATAATCGGCTCCGGGATACCGCATGATTCCGCCGTTTACTAACTCCGGGAACGCCTCGCCTGGGATAGTGACAATCTCAGCGACTGGACGGCCGCTTACCTTCAAAGTTATGTAGTCAACTTCGCTTTGTAGGTCGTGACCCATTGCATAGAGAACCTTGTGGGTAGCATCAACAACCAACTCACCTGTCGATGCATCCAGATGCCCATTGGTAAATAGCGGCTTCCGGCCACAAAGAACACCGGTTGCCTCCGCCATGCGGAAGCGATCATTCGATAGAGGTACAAAAATGACGGAGGATTGGAACGCCAATGCATCGGGGGAAATTGTTCCTGCGTGCTTCAGAGCCCGTTCGGCAAGCTGGCCGATCAAGGTTCCCAGCAATTCGGCCTTGCGCCATGTTCCGTCTTCTGCCACCCTACCTATCTGCGGATCGAGAAGCGCAACCTGAGCCCCTAAACCGGAAACCTTTCCCAACGCGCCATTGAAGAACAGGACCGCTCCGCCGTCATGCTCTTCCAGGTATTGGCAGATCCAATGAGGGTAGTCGGCGCTGATCTGAGAGTTCTTCCGGTTCAGTATCTCCGGATGGTCGCTCCAGTTCACGAGTGTTGCAATGGTCTTTCCGTTCGACGCTGCACTCGCTCGCATGACAAAAAGGAAGGGGTCTTTAATGTAGGGAGGACGATCGACACTTTGAAGTTGCGCCAGCAAGGGATGGTCGTCGCTAGCCAGTTGAAGGCGAGCCGGTTGCATTGCGCGCATCGCTTCTAGTGCGGTAGTCGAAATGCGTTCCTCGACCCAACCAAGATACCTTGAATCCAAGCCGCTCTCGGCTGCACTCGGCCCCCATAGCCCGAGCGTGTCCGGGCCTTCGTGAGTATGAGTGCAGGCGATTACGAGATGCGAGCCCGCTGGCGCCCGCTTTTCAAAGGCGCGGCGGATCTCCTGAACATCGTCATAAAATAGTCCGATCAGATCGGCTGAACAGAGAACGAGGTTGTTGCCATTTATCTGCAGTGCCACGCAGCGAACGTATAGAGGATCATGTACGCCGGTCGCAATTCGATCATGACCAAATCCCGCGAGGTAGACCGTGCGCCCCTCAGTTGCCGGGGTAATGACGTTCCGGGCAGCGCCGGCAAGCAGGCCTTCGGAACACATTCCAAGAGTCTGAACGCACAACAGAAATCCGAACAATAGGGCTGTTGTCTTTGGAACATTCATTTCTCGCCAGCCTCCTTGTCGAGGTAAAGAATTCGTTACAGGGCAGACCAGAAACGCCTCGCCTGCTCACTTGTGGCCTCGAACATGATGCGGAATTTGTTTTCGCGAAGTAACCGCCAGCGGAGGCGCGTACTGATAAATCAAGCCGGCAATTTCAGAAAGCATTCCACCAACATCGCCCACATCATCCATGTTGCGCAGCGGCACCATGTTCACATAGGCAGCGAAAATCATCCTGTGTCCGTTCGCCGCATCCACGTAGCCTACCAAGCCCTTTCCCATCACCATTACTCCACTGTCTAGCGCGTTTGAAACCACGTAGGAACCGGTCTTCGCGTGGACGTGACCGGCGGCGGGCGAATCGTTCATTGTCTCCGACAGCGTACCATCGCGGCCCAGCACCGGCAGCGAATCGAAGAATATCCGGCCATACGGCTGACGCGAAATATAAGCCAGATAGCGCACCATGAAGTCTGGAGAAAAAGCAGAACCAATTCCTCCCTCTCCGTCGAGTTGAGACACCGATTCCGGATCCAGGCCAGCTTCAATCAGGAATCGCTTTTCAAGGTCAAGACCTTTCTGAAACGCACCGTCGGACGCATGCGCGAGAATTGCGCCAAGCAGATACGGCGTCGTCGCCGCGTGAAGATTTTGGCTGACCTTTAGCGTGAGTTTCACCTCCTCTTTGAATGGAGGAGAAATATGTTCGACCAGCATTGTTCTTTTCGGATTTGCTTCGGAAGTCGGTGCTGGCTCTGCGTCTCTCGGATCTTCAATGACAATATTTGCCCATCGCAGAGCTTCGCGAAAACCCTCGGTTGCAAACAGCACCGGATCTTTCACTTTATAGGCTACCAGCGCCTTGTCCCCGCCCGCGGGAACACTGCCCTCCAACACTGCTGTATGCGAGCCATCCGCTTCGGCTCTATCCGAGGTGAATCGCAACTCCGGATCAGAGTCCGGCTGGCCAGTTCTGACTTTGTTTATCACTCTCAGATACGGCACTGCGGGCGCCAACTCAATCGACACGGGGCCGGCCACGGACGCATTCGGGGTCGCCTTGACATCAATGATGCTGTCGTTGAGCACCACGGGCGATATGGTGGTATGCGTTCCGGGTTCCACGTGGCCCGATGGAAACAGCGAGGCATCCACGATCACATTGCCGCGAATCCGCCATATTCCCTTCATGAGCACTCCAGACGCTAATTCTTTGAACACTCGCAACGGGTCGCCAGCCACGGTTTTTCCCGGCAACACACCCGCGTAAATATGATCGAAGGGGATGTAATCCAGCGTATCGTCCAGTTTCACACGCCCGGAAAGATTCGGATCACCGCTGGCGACGAGCACCAGATCTCCCTCCAGGGTTCCATCGGGAGTGATTTTGCCCGTGTAATACACGCGCGTGTGGAATCGGTAATTCTCGCCGAGCAATGCGAGCGCCGTCCCTTCCGTCACAACTTTGGTTGTGGAACCGGAGGTGAACAGCTTATCCTCGTTGATCACAACCAAGGTCTTTTGCGCAGTCAGATCATAGACTTCTACGCCAAAAGTGGAATGCTTAAAAACTGGACGTGTAGTTACCTCCTTTATGCGCTGGGACAACATCGATGTGTTCTGCGCCGTGAGCGGAATTCCGACTGACGAAATGGCACACAGAAATAAAGCAAGTTTCAGCAAAACTTTCTCCACAGAAAAGAGTGCGGAATTAAAAGCGCAGCACGCTCCGAAGATTATCTTTCACCCGTGTTCAGCTTGTCGATTGCACCCTTCAATTGTTCAAGCTTCTGTCCGGCCTCAGCGAGTTTTCCCTCCGACGTCAAACGCTGATAGTCCGCAAGGTACCTAGCCGCGTCCTTAATGAGCGCATCGCGTGCCGCTGTGGGCTGCAATGAGGCCCCAGATGCCGAGGGGGCTTGCACCGGCTCCGCAGGTGTGGCTGCAACGCTCGTCGAAGAGACAGCGCCACCGAAAAGCCCCGCCATCGCTGACTCGAACGTCGGCCCGTACGCCAGCCTATCTTGAAGAGCAAGCACAACCAGACGTAATTCCGGCATCGGGCTCCGCTCAGCCTGCAGATAAATCGGCTCCGCATACAACAGCGCGCGCCCGGTCGGAATCACCAGCAGGGTTCCGCGTCGCACGTGCGAGCCTTGCTGATTCCACAATGTTAACTGTCCTGAAAGCTGCGCGTTCTGATCGATTCGCGCCTCGATCTGCAACGGCCCGTCGACCAGCTTGGTCTTTGGAAAGTCATATACCACCGATGTCCCGTAGTGCGCGCCATCACTGCGTCCGGCGATCCAGCCAATCAGATTGTTCCGGTTGGCCGGCGTAAATGGCAGAATCTCGGCGAATTCCATTCCGTCTTCGCCTGGCAATTTCATCAGCACGAAGTTCGGTTGCATTGTCTGTGTCGTTTGCTCGCCTCCTTCGGTCATGCCGACCTCAGTGGCTACCGTCCATAAATCCTCACGGTTGTAGAAGGCTACCTCGTTTGTCATGTGATACAGGCCGTAGACCTCCGCCTGCAGTTTGAGCAACAACTCAGGGTAGCGCACGTGTTTGCGCAGTCCGGCCGGCATCGAGGATGCGTCCTTGAACAGGCCCGGAAATACTCGACGATAGGCCGCAATGATTGGGTCATCCGTATCGAAGACGTAAAATGTTGTCGTGCCATCGTAGGCGTCGATGACCACCTTGACGCTGTTCCGCATGTAATTAATGGGGTTGCCGTCAAGGTGGTAATGGCTCGAGTACGGATAGGTGTCGGAAACCGTAAACGCATCCATGATCCACGACAACCGGCCATCGTCGCCGATCACAATGTAAGGGTCCTGATCGTAAGTCAGAAACGGGGCCAATGCCGTTACGCGATCACGAACATTACGCCGCATCAGCAGCCGACTATCCTTGTTCACATCATCACTGAACGGTAACTTCCCAAGATCGCCGCATTCGAGCGCGATAATCATGCGGCGCAAGAAACCACCGATTGCGATGCCGCCACTGCCTTCGTAGGATGTGAGGCTATTACTCGGCCCTTGCGGGTAGTCGAATTCCTTCTGCCGCGTTTTCACGTACACGTCGGTGTTGGTCAGTTCGCCGAAATAGATTTCCGGGCGAGTGACAGTCAAACCGGGAACCGTGCTCTGTATTGGCATGTTGCTCAATATCAGAGTAGGCAATCCCTCCGGCGTGAACCCGTTTACTGGGTTCATCGTGACACCGTAACCGTGGGTATAAATTAGCTTTTCGTTGATCCAGTTGCGGCTGCTCTCCGGGAGTTTGTTCACGTTCAGTTCGCGCGCAGCGAGCATCACCTCGCGGGTAGTGCCGTTGAGATCGTAGCGATCGATGTCGATGTCCGGAAAGTCGTAGTAGGTGCGGATTTCCTGGATCTGACGCAGCGTATCCTGTAGTGCGCGCCAGTCCCAAAGTCGAATGTTTTGAAGCGTAGGCTGATTGTTTGCCGGGTCGGCCGCCTCCACGGAGGTTTCTGCTGGAAACTCACGCTGCGCGAATCGATCCAATCCGTATGCCTTTCGCGTCAGTTCAATATTGTGGGCAATGTAGGGCTGCTCACGAACCAACTCGTTCGGTTTGACAATAAAGCTGCCGACATACCAGCCGACTACCTGAACGCCAACAAAACAGGCTAGGGCGGGAAGGATTGCTATGACAAGCATCCGCCCGCGAGGCAGCACAGCAAAGGCATTAACAATTGCGATCACCGCGCCAGCAACAAGTGCCACACAGACCAGCAATATACCCGTAAGTGTGACGTGCGCGTCGACGTAGGTGACTCCACCGAAAATTGTGTGGTCCTCAAATAGTTGCTCAAATCTGCTGATGTACAAGCGCCCCGCGAGGAACAGCAACAGGGCCGCAAACGCAATGAAGAACCCACGCCAGGGCAATGGAACATAGCTGTCACGCTGCCCGGCAAGCGCGCTGCTGCCGCCGGTAACTAAGATAAAGAAAATTGCGAGCACGCAGGCAATCACGGCCAGCGATAGCAGCCAACCCGCGATGAGCTGCCATGCGGGAAGGGTAAAAAGGTAAAAAGTGAGCGGTTTGCCGAGGATCGGGTCCACCACGCCACCCGTACCACGAGGCGCGTACCAATAGAGAGCAAACGTAGGCCACTCAGCCATCATTCCCAGGCCGGTCACAGCAGCGATAAAAATCAGAACTGCGGGACCAACGACGCGCAGCACAGGCTCGACTGGAACGTCTACCGGTTGTTCGCCAATGAAAATTGTGTGACGGCTTGGCAATCCGGTGAGGCACGCCCGCTTCAAGGCCAGAAACGATCCATACAGGACGAGGAACGTGGTGAAAAAAAATACGCCGAAAACAGCCCCCCGCAGACTCAGGGTTTTCCAAAACACTCCCCCGAATCCCAGAGACTTAAACCAGAGTAGGTCCACGTAGTACGACAGCTCCACCCGGGCCGCAAAAGCGAGCACGACAAGGAGTGCGAGAATCAAAAGAAAGCGTCGCGGACTGCGCCGTGGCGGAGTGGTTCGGGGCCAGGCGATCGACTTGGACATTGCTCTACCCCGCTCTTAACTAGCTAGCATTTCCGTAACAGAATCATAGAATGTCGTATTGTACAGTGCCAGGAAGAAGAGTGACCACCTGATGGTTGGTTTCGGTACCAGCAGTCCTCAATAGATGGTGTGCCAAATGTTATAGTCAGCAGCGCTGCTGAGAGTAAAATTTGCGACTGGAACACTCGACGCATGCTCTAAGAAATACCGTCAACTGAATGTTGACCGCTGACCCAAGCCTTGCGGCAAGTCACCAATCGGCTCGTAATTCGGAGGAAATTCACTTGGTGCTCAAACGTCTTTTGTATCTGCTGCTTCTTTTCGGCTTTTCCGCCCATTTGATCTTCGCCGAGGTTCCGGCCCAGGTTACGCGCGCCACGCTTGAGAACGGACTGCGTGTGGTTCTTATCCGCAACCCGCTGGCTCCGGTGGTCACCGTGGAGATGAACTTTATGGTAGGAGGGGACGAGACTCCGCCAGGCTTTCCTGGTATGGCCCACGCACAGGAGCACATGGCTTTTCGCGGGTGTGAAGGAATGTCCGCCGATCAGACGGCAGCCATTTACGCGCTGCTAGGTGGACAGAATAATGCCGATACACAGCAGAACATTACCCAGTATTTTGCGACCGTTCCGACCGCCGATCTTGATGTGGCATTGCGGGCGCAAGCCGCCTGCTTGCAAGGCATTGACGATTCACAGCAGCAATGGTCCCAGGAACGGGGCGCAATCGAGCAGGAAGTGGCGCGCGATCTTTCCAATCCGACTTACAAGTTTATTGACCGCTTAAATGAAGACATGTTTGCTGGAACTCCCTACGAACACGATCCCTTGGGCACGAAGGGCTCTTTTGATGCGACCACCGGTGAAATGTTGAAGAAATTTTATGAGAGCTGGTACACGCCTGGAAACGCAATTCTTATCGTTGTAGGCGATGTGGAACCGGCCGCAACGCTTGCGAAGATCAAAGAGTGGTTCGGAAATGTCCCCACTCACCCTTTACCGGCTCGCCCGGCTGTGAACCTGAAGCCTGTGCCCGAGGAGAGTTTCTCGCTCAGCAGCAATCTGCCCTATGTCCTCGGCTTCATCGCCTATCGCCTTCCTGGAACCGATTCCAAGGCGGACTATGCAGCGGCACAGGTATTAGGCGACGTGCTGGGCAGCCAGCGCGCGGATCTCTACGGAATGGTGCCTGCGGGAAAGGCCCTGGCCGCTGAATTTGGATTGGCGGAAACCTACCCGAAGGCAAGCGTGGGCTACGGAATGGTGGCGCTTCCCGCCGATGCAGATCCGACAGCTGCTATCAAGGAGATGAGGCAAATTCTGGAAAACTACGCGGCAAAAGGCGTTCCGGAAGACCTGGTAGCGGCAGCCAAAAGGAGCGAGCTTGCTTCCGCCGAATTTGAGCGCAACTCGATTCCGGGGCTTGCCGATGTTTGGTCGAATGCTCTTGCAGCCGAGGGCCGCAACTCTCCTGACGAGGACGTTGAAGCCATCCGGAGCGTCACCTTGGAAGACGTGAACAGAGTGGCTAAACAATACCTGCTCAGTCAGAACTCAGTCACCGCCATTCTAAAACCTGTGCCTAGCGGACAACCGGTCGCCTCTAAAGGATTCGGCGGGGCAGAGCAAGTGACCTCCGCGCCAACTAAGCCCGTCAAATTACCCGCATGGGCCGCAAGTTCTTTAGAAAAGCTCAAAGTACCTACGAATTACATCGTAGCTTCAGACACAGTGCTGCCGAACGGAATTCGGTTGATCGTCAAGAATGACACGGTAAGTCCCACGGTTACTGTCATGGGAATGGTCAAACATAACTCCGACCTGCAGACGCCCGCCGGGCAGGAGGGAGTTTCCGATGTCCTGCAGGGCCTGTTCTCCTACGGAACGCAGACTTTAGACCGGTTAGCTTTTCAGAAGGCGCTGGATGATATCGCAGCGAGTGAGAGTGCGGGCTACAGCTTTTCTGTAAAAGTCTTAAAGGATCACTTCTCCCGCGGCGTTCAATTGCTGGCTGACAACGAACTTCATCCTGCGCTGCCGGAGAAAGCTTTCCCGGTGGTAAAGCAGCAGACCACCCAGTTTGTGGCCGGGAACCTGAAGAGCCCTGGCTACCGCGCCTCGCGCGCGCTGGACATGGCCTTGTTGCCACCGGGCGATCCTGTCCTGCGCGAGCCCACGCCAGCGACTCTCGACAAGATCAACTTAGACGAGGTAAAGCAATCTTTTGCTTCTACTTTCCGGCCTGACCTGACCACCATCGTTGTCATTGGCGACGTGACTCCTCAGGAAGCCAAGGACGTGATCGAGAAGTGGTTTGGCGATTGGAAGGCGATCGGGCCCAAGCCCAACACCACGCTTGCTCCGGTTTCGTCGAATAAAGCTTCGGCATCCAATGTCCCCGATCCAGAAGCCGTACAGGATTCCGTCGTCCTTGCCGAGCAACTGGAACTCAATCGTTTCGATCCGGATTACTATCCATTGCAACTCGGCAATCACGTATTAGGAGGCGGTTTTTATGCCACGCGTCTCTACCACGATTTAAGGCAGGTAGCGGGCTACGTCTACAATGTTGACGTCAGCTTGACGGCATCAAAGACCAGGGCTAGCTACTCCGTTACATACGGGTGCGACCCAGTTAATGTCTCCAAAGCAAGAGCACTGATTCAGCGCGACCTTAACCAGATGCGCACGGAAGACGTTCCCGAAAACGAGTTGCATCAGGCCAAAGCTCTGCTGCTGCGGCAAATTCCTCTGAGCGAATCAAGCGAAGATGCGGTTGCAGATGGCTTTCTGCATCGAGCTGAGATAGGCCTGCCACTGGACGAACCGGTCCGGGCTGCACAAATTTACTCAAAGCTCAGCGCAGCAGAAGTAAAGGCGGCCTTCGCTAGAAAGATACATACTGAAGAGTTTGTTCAGGTGGTGCGGGGTCCGGTTCCGCATTGAGATTGCTGTAATTCAAGGCGTCTCGTCGAACTGCCTCATGCAGCTTTCAGCGTGAAAACGGTGATCTCCGGAGGACACATGAAGCGCATTGGCAATCCAATCACTCCAATGCCGCGATTGGTATACAGCTGAAAGTCGCCGAACTGATAGTGCCCGAGCGGGTACTTTCTTGCCCCAGGAGGCAGGTACAGAGCGCCAATGCCTGGAAAGCGGATCTGCCCGCCATGAGAGTGGCCGGACATCTGGAAGTCAACAGGAAACTTCCGCATCTCGTCTGCAAAGTCCGGTTCATGAACTGCGACCAGGGTACACTCCTGCTTGGGAACGCCTCGCATCGCGTCCCCCGGGTTAGCGTGACATGCCGTAACATCGTCAACTCCTGCCAGCCACAGACGAGCGCCGTCTCTTTCAAATGCGACCGCTTTGTTCCGCAGAACCTGGATTCGGCCACCGTTACTCAATGCTTCTGCCACGATATCGGGGTTTGTGTCGTAATCGTGATTGCCGAGCACCGCAAAGCAGCCCAATGGAGACACGATTCGCCTCAGCACGTTGGCGCACGGCCAAGCCTGCTCAGCACTGGCGTACCTTTCTCGCTTACGAGTAGCGGTGACGAAATCTCCCGTGAGCAACACGAGATCAGGCTTTTGCGCATTGGTCAGTTCAATCACGCGGTTGAGATGGCCTACGGTCATGAACGAGTTGAAGTGAATGTCACTGAGTTGTGCGATACGGAGGCCCTCGAATACAGCCGGGAGGCGTTTAAGCCTGACCTCGATCTGGCTGATCCGGGTCTCATGCGGTTCGTAAAGACCTACCCCTAGCGCCGCTCCAGCTACCGAGCCAGCACTGATCCCAATGAATTCACGCCTGGAAAGTGCCATCGGCCTCGAAGGTATCCAAGCGGTTTATATGAAAAATGCCTGTATTCACCTGCACCTAACCTTCACAACTCGTAGTGCGAACACTCATTATGATACATCCAAGGCAACGTACTATATTGGGATGCGATTCCAATCCCGAGTAGTTGCCGGAAAGAGCCACTTTCGCTGAAGTACAGTAAATTTCATGAAAATCGCCAGCTGGAACGTAAATTCGATTCGTGCGCGGCTTGAACATGTGACAACGTGGCTAAAGCAGCGCGAACCGGATGTGCTGCTGCTGCAGGAGTTGAAGGGGACGGAGTTTCCGGCCACAGTGTTTAAGGATCTCGGTTATGAGAGCGTGGCGGTGACGCAGAAGTCCTATAACGGCGTTGCTATTTTATCGCGCTATCCGATCAAGACGATCAGCACGACGCTTGCCGGCGACGAAGCGGACAGCCATGCGCGTTTTCTGGAAACGACGATCATGGGCATCCGAGTCGCAAACATATATCTTCCGAACGGCAATCCCGTCGGCAGCGATAAATTCGCTTACAAACTGGCTTGGATGGATCGACTGAGTAAGGAAATGTGCGCGTGGCAAAGAGAAAACGTGCCCGCACTGATCGGCGGCGACTTTAATGTAATTCCGGAGGACATTGACTGTCACAAGCCTTCTTCCTGGATTCATGACGCGCTGTTCCAGCCGGAACCACGAGAGCGATATCGTGCACTGCTCAATCTTGGCTACATGGATGCCTTCCGATCGCTGCACCCAGGAGAGAGCGGGAAATTCACCTTCTGGGATTATTTTCGGCAAGCGTTCGAGCACAACCGCGGCATTCGCATTGACCATTTCCTGCTCTCTCCGAGTTTGGCCGAGCGATTAAAAAGCTGCGAGATTGACGTGGAACCACGAGCACAGGAGAAGCCGTCTGATCACGCACCGATCATCGTGGAATTGCAGTAGTCTGCGAACATCCTATTTTGAGTTTTGCTACAATCTGGAGTTCGAGTGCTATTCGAACTCACAACAATGCCTAGCCAAAACACTGCCGATAACAACGTCCGTTGGAATTTGACTTCCATCTACTCCGGGATCAGTGATCCGCAGATCGATCTCGACATTGCGGAATTCACGAACCAAGCGCAGCAATTCAGCTTGAACTACAAGGGAAAGCTGGCCGAGAAATTAGGCGCGGCGATCGCCGACTTTTCAGAGCTGGACATGCTCGGGGGAAAGGTCCTGGTCTATCTCTCTCTCCAACAAAGTTTGGACGTGACGAATGAGGCGGTGAAGGCGAAGATCGCCGAAGCGCAACAGACGATGAGCCAAGTTCAGGGCGAGTATTTGACGTTCTTCGAATTGGAGTTAGTAGCGCTCGACGATGCGACGCTTGAGAGATGGTATGCAATCGATCCTGAAGTCCAGAGGCATCGGCCTTGGATTGAGCATCAGCGAGTCTTTAAACCGCATTTTTTGAGTGAACCCGTCGAAGCCGCTCTTACGAAGCGCGCTCCGTTTGGCCCGTCCTCGTGGGATGAGTTCTTTGATGAATGTGAGGCGGACCTTCGATTCGACTACAAATCGGAGAAGAAGAATCTTACCGAGATGCTCGACATTCTCACGAATTCGAAAGACGCCGCCCTGCGTGCGGAAGTGCAGAAGACGATCAATGATGGCTTGGGAGGATATTTCGCCAAATATTCGGCACAGACATTATATGTAATCGTGGGCAAGGGCGCCGTGGAGCGGAAGGAACGTCATTACCGCACTCCAATGGAGTCTAGGAATAAGGAGAACCGCATTCCTGACGCAGTCGTCGATGCGCTGCACAACGCTGTAAAGAACGTGGCAGGCCCGCTCGCTCGCCGATATTACCGTCTCAAGGCCGAATTGCTCGGAATGAAGACGCTGAGGTGGAGCGATCGAAATGCCCCATTGCCGTTCGCGGATACCACTGTGGTGCCATACGAAAGCGCAATGTCCACGGTTCTTGCGGCCTATGAAAGTTTCAGCCCTACCCTGACCGGCATCATTCAGGACTTCATTGCGTCAAAGCACATTGACGTTCCTGCGACCACAGGCAAACGCGGCGGGGCTTTCAATTGTTCTTTTGTACTTCCCGAAAATCGGCCGCAATCGTTCACGTTTTTGAATTATCTGGGTTCGAATCACGATGTAATGACACTCGCGCACGAACTCGGCCACGGTGTTCATGGCATTCTAGCCGGAGAAGCGCAGGGGCCACTCATGTTCCATCCGCCGATTGCATACTGCGAGACCGCTTCAGTCTTCGGCGAAATGACAACATTCAATTTTCTGAGAAAACAGCTTGCTGAAAAGGGAGACAACTCCGCTCTGCTTGCGCTGATAACTCAGAAGATTGAAGGAATGCTGAACACCGTTGTGCGACAAATTGGCTTTTCGAATTTTGAACGCCGCATACACGGCATGAATGCCGAATATACCGAATGGCGCGATCCAAAGAAACTTTCCGTGGAAGAGCTCGATGCGTTATGGCTGACTACCGCCAAAGAGTTATACGGAGAAGACGGCGAGGTATTCACTTATGAAAACGCAAGCCATCTCTGGTCGTATGTTTCACATTTCCACAGGCCGTTTTATGTTTACGGTTACGCGTTTGGCGAGCTTTTGACGCAGAGCTTGTATGCCCAGAAAGCGCGGCTAGGCAGCCAGTTTGAACCGCTCTATCTCGACCTGCTTCGTTCCGGTGCAACGAAGAGTGTTTTCGAACTTCTTCAGCCGTTCGGGCTCGATCCAACTGAAGAAACCTTCTGGGGTGAGGGCATACGAGTGAGCTTGGAATCGATGATCTCGGAAGCCGAGAAATTAGCATCCTTCCAAATGCCTGCTGAACGCTGAGAAAACTGCTGGAACGCCCAGGATGTATAGCGCGTGCAACGGACATCTCCCGCCGCCCACGCTAGCGTTCCGCCAGTTATGCCGCTCCCCGAATTTGACGCTGCTCCTGTAATTATTTCAGGTGGAATGCGACTCCAGCGCCGAGGCGGAAGTTGCTTTGATAGTTCTCGTAGAAGTTCGGTAAACGAGTGTAGAGATAGTCAACCTGAAGCAACCGCACCGAGATGCGATGATTGAGGCCGGCTTGCAAACCGCCTCCGGTTGAAAACGCGAAACCATCTGCGGAACTACTGCTCGGGAAAATTCCGTTTGAGGCATGCACACCGCCTAGCAATACCTGCGCAAAGGCAGAGACATTGCGCCTCTCACCATGGCCGAGAGCGATCGAGCGTCGCGTCCCTGCCATGTAGGTAAACGTCGTCTGCTCCGATGAGTTGACGCTCGACATACGTGCCCCAGCGAATTCCGCCACAAGGCCCAGGCTACGCCAGTTCCCAACGCTGACATCGGCACGACCGCCGTTCGCTACAAGCCAGCTCGTCGCTCCAGGCGCCTGATTAGATCCTTGGTACAGATAGTTGGCCGAAACCTGCACCTGTTGGGCCCATGCGGACGCGGCAAACAAACAAATTAGAACGATGCGAAATGCGATCTTCATCATGTCCTCCTACTGGACCGTCAGGTTGAGGGTGACAGAGTGATGCAGTGCACCGCTCGTACCAGTCAGCGTCATGGGATAGGTTTGGGCCGGCTGGGTGAAAAGGCCGCTTCCGCTACCACAAGCAGTCATGCCCGTCACCATCAGAACTCCCAAGAGCATTAGCATCAGCGCGGAGGTCCTCATTTGTACGCGCAGCACACGTCGCAGTTTGCGCGTGCCAAGTAGTGGCAGGAAGATCGCCAGTACCAGCGGCTTCGGGAATCCAATGCCACCCTTGGGCGGTAACGGCGAAATGCGGGCCTGCTGTTTGGCGGAGTTGACCGTGACCGTGAAGGTGGTGACTCCGCTACCCGGAGTAATCGTGGCTGGCGTGATGGTGTAAGTTGCGTCCCCAGGCGCTCCTGTCAAAGTCAATTCCACTGGACCAACCAAGGTTGAGCCGCTAATCGGAGCGATCTGCAGCGTGTAAACCGAGGTGTTCCCCGGCAGCACTCCCTGCGAAACTACCGTTACCGTGCTGCCACTGGAGGTGAAACCAAAATCCTCCACCTTCTCGATGATCGTGCTCGACGTACTCGTGGCAAAGGTAACGTTTCCTGCGTAGACTGCCGTGATGCTGTGAGAGCCAACCGCGAGCGTGCTGATGGTGAGCGTGGCAGTGCCTGTATTGTCTAACACAGCGCTGCCTAACTGTGTGGCTCCATCCATGAAGTTCACGCTTCCTGCCAACGCACCTGCGTAACCAGAGACTTGCGCCGTTAGCGTCACGCTGTTCTGCGCCATTACCGCCGGCGCACTCGACTGCACGGACGTAGTGGACGCAGCTTTGTTGATGGTGACTATTGCCGGCGCACTGATTGCCGATGGGTTGTAATTGGCGTCACCCGCACGAGTAGCGGTAATGGAGCATGTGCCGGTGCTGCTGGTAACCGTAAGCGCGCCCAAGATTGGATCTACCGTGCAGGCCGTAGAGCCTCCGGCAAAATAGCTATACGCTCCGCTGCCACTGCCGCCCGATGCCACAACAAACAGGCCCGTTTGCCCATAGGCAGCATTTGCGGGCGCCGTAACCGTCACAATCGCCTGCGTCCCGATCGTTATTGTCATCGGCACGTTGCTATATTCGCCGCTTACATGGTCTCCATCGCTCGTGTAGACAACACCCACGCTTCGTGCGCCGCCGTCGATGGCATTTGGGGTGAGCGAAGCGGAGCAGGAACTCATGCCGGTACCGCTGAGCACCAGGGTACAGGTGGCAGGTGCGACAGTATCGGTCGGGTCGCTCGAAGCAATGGCAATTGTCCCTAGAGGATCAAATGCTGGAGTGTATACCTCGGCGCTCTGCGTGGGATCAGCTTCTCCCCCCGTGAACAGGACGTAGGTGTTGTTCAATAGCGTTGCCGTATGGCCTGAACGGGCTATGAGCAGGGAGTTTGGAGAGGGTACGGTTGCAAAAGAACTAAATGTATCCAGTGTAGATGGAATCTGATAGATCTCCGCCGAGGCGAGCGGCCCGGCCGGCACGACTCCGGTTCCACCAGCGAACAAGACTGTCTCGCCGTCTGGCAGCAGGGTGGCAGTGTGCCCCGTGCGGGCCGTCTGCCAAATAGCGCTGCCGACTTGATGGACAGTATTGGACGATGTGTCAAAGGTGATGAGTTCGACCGTACCGGTTGCATCTCCGCCTGCAACCAACAGTGTTGCGATTCCACCTGTGTATGAGAGCAGTGTGGTGGTGTGTCCCGACCGGGGATAGGCCAAATTACCGGTAGCGGATGATGAGGCCGCTCCTAATGAGTCGAAAACCTCCAGGGAACTGACTGCAGAGCCACCCACAGTACCACCAATGATTAACACTTCACCGTTGGGCAGCAGTGTCGCGGTATGCCCCGAGCGCGCTGCTTGCAAAGAGCCGGTTGCCACACTGCTCCCCGTCTCTGGCGCGGCAAGGTTGTAGGTGTACAGTTCAGCATCTCCTCCCGCATCTCCGCCCGTAATCAGGGTCGTTATTCCGTCCGACAACAACGTTGCGCTATGGCCCGACCGCGCTTGCGATAGATTGCCGGTCACACTCGAGAAGGTTTCACCGTCTGAGTGGAACGTCTCAAGCGTGTTGACCGGCGAGCCAGCCACCGTGCCACCGCTGATCAGAACCTCACCATCTGACAGCAAGACCGCCGCGTGGCGGGAGCGGAGCGATAACAAATTGTTTCCGATAGCGCTAAATTCCCCCAGGCCGGGAGGGGTATTCCCGTTGTCCCACACGATCCCAGTAATCATCGACGCAGCACCAACACCTGCCGTGCTGGGAACAACACCCGCCTGGACGCTCGCGGGCCGGGGATTCACATTGAACGACAGACTTGCGAAGGCAACTCCTTGGTAGTTCGCATATATGGTATGAGTCCCTGCCGACAGGACAGCGGTAGAAAAGCTGCCACTACCTGTCCCATTGAGTTGGACAATGCCAAACACCGTGCTGCCATCAAGTAAAAGCACCTGACCCGTCGGCGCGCCGTTAACCGTCGCGGAGAAAGTCACTGATTGGCCAAGCACAGAAGATCCGGTTGGCGACGAAGTAATGGATACGGACGCTAGCACAGCGCGGGCTGGGGTGGCTACCAGGAAGACAGCCAGAAAAGCAAAGACGACCAAAAGCAACGAGACGCGAGCGTTGTACGAAATTCGACCGGCCATTTATTCACCTTCCATAGAGGGCGTAATCGTCCCAGGCGCAGAATCCAGGCACAAAAATGATCAACCACTAGGTTATGGAGGTCGCCCATGACGACTCAGGGCCGCGTACGAAGGGGTGCTGCGGTTGAGAATCAAAGTCAAAACAGACGGACCGACCACCGACGTGCAACTATTATCAGCTACTCACAATTGTGAGATGCTGGAATCCGCCGAAGGATGCCTATGTTTTCTCAGGAAACACAAAAGGGCAGCGCATGGGTTGCCTGCCCAGGGCTCTCTGTTCGCATGAATCCGTCCGATGGAGACCGGGCAAGGAGAGGATGTTTAGTGTGGAGTGTTGCGACCTACTCTATCTAAGAAGATGTGGTCCTGCAAAACGCAGAGGTTGGAACTAAGCCGTGACAGGACGCCGAAAATTACCCTACTCTCCCGTTCCTGCAAATACCACAAGCACGGTCTTGAGCAGAATCTTCATGTCGAGCCACAAACTCCAATTCTCGACGTAGTAAATATCCAGTTTGAAATATGCATCTGCTGAAGGATCCGTGCGCGCCTCCACCTGCCAGAGTCCGGTGATGCCGGGCACGGCCTGCACGCGGCGACGCTGTTCTTTCGTATAACGTGCATATTCGCTGGTGAGGCATGGACGTGGTCCGACCACGCTCATGTGCCCGGTCAGAACACTGAAGAATTGCGGCAACTCGTCCAAACTATAGCGCCCGCAAAAGGCGTCCCGTACGCGTCACACGCGGATCGTTCGACATTTTGAACAGGTTTCCCTGTCGCTCATTCAGATGCAGCAGCGCACCGCGTAGCGAGTCCGCATCTTTCACCATTGTCCTGAATTTTAAGAAACGGAAGCGCTCTCCATTCCGGCCGATCCGCTCGGAAATATATAGCACTGGACCTTCGGAATCCAGCTTCACCAGAGTAGCGATCATCAACAGTACGGGAGAGATAAAGACTAATGCGAGCAAAGAAAAAACGATATCAAAGATGCGTTTCGCAAATTGTTCCAAGCGCAAGATCCAGGGCGGCTCGCCCGCGCGCGCCGATGAACACTGCCCAAACTCTTGCGATGATGCAAAACTCCCCACTTAGACAACCCCACACCACAGGTTCAGATATTCCGACTGCACCAGAACTCGAACTCACCGAATACCAAAAGGAGTGACCGCTCCCTCCGCGTAACCCACCCGGGCTGCGCACGATATTCACTTGAGCACACGCTTGTAAACTATTGAGCGATATCAGAAAGATGCTGTCAGCTTGAGAAATTCCCCTTTGCTGATTTATTCGAGAGTAGCACAATCAAAGTTCATCCACCATAACCGTTGGTACACGGTCTTCTTGTCTTTTCCCCCGCGCCTTCTTGTGAAAGACCTCATCTGAATATGGGGAAAATTCGCAGGATCCTGCGGCGCAAGGTCAGCTGACGCAACACGAATGAGGTGCAAAGTAAAAACGCGCCTCGATGTGAGAGGCGCGTTAGAACCCGTGTTACAGGTTGAAATCAGTTATAGCTTTTCGTAAAACTCGCAAGCCGAGCAGGAGATGAAAACGCCGCCGGGGACATTGCGTTCACGATCCTTCACACGCTTGACAATCCGGGTGGGTTTCTCACACTTCGGACAGTTGGTGCTCTTCGAAGTATCCATGATCTTTTTTCGGTCACCAGTTTTTGCGATCTTAGCCATTGCTCAAAACTCCTATTGGCCGGCGCGGGGCGCGGCGGAATTGCTCTGGCAGGACATGGGACACCGCGCAGGATTACTGGCGGGCTTCTGCCCGGAAACCACCCAGGAAGCTTTCGCTTGCACCGGAACCCACGGCGGCGGGGCGTGCGTAAATCGAGCATAATGCGCAGACAACTGTCACACCACCGGGTAGCTCTTTGATTGTATATCATCGCGACGAGTGCAAGAGATATATGGGTACGCAGAGTGCAGAGTTCTCCGTTGTTTTAAGACGCAAGGAAAGGCTCCCCTCCTGCGCAGCACTGTTGTTGTATGCAAGGAGGATTGATATGAGACAGCTTCGTTTTTTACTGTTTTCCCAGATATCGATTATGGCAATCTTTGCCCTGTCTTGTGGTACCGGTTCATCCTCGAATACGCCCCGTCAACTTCTTTCCGTGACGGTGAGCCCCGCAACTGCTGACGCCGCGGATTATCCAAGCGGGCAGGTCCCGTTCACCGCTACGGGAAACTACAACAGTGCACCCTACACTGTCACGCCGCTGCCCGGAATTTGGGGTGCGTGCTTCAACAACGCGTCGACAACTGCGATCTCCGTGACCAGTGAAGGCGTGGCTCAATGTGCTGCGGGCGCGGTGGGCACCTACACGGTTTGGGCATCCGCCCCGGAATTCCCCAATGGCGCAAACTGCCAAGCGTTGACCGCCTGCGGCGGAGGCTGTTTCGTAGCCGGAACTGCTCAACTCATCTGCCCAACCACCAAATGAGAGCAAGCCACAGAGCGTGCACACCGGCGTTCGCTGACTGGTCCAAAATTTAAATTATGCGGCGCTCCTTTCGCTCGGTATCGACAGCTTTTGAGGCTCATGTTTCGGCCGTTTGGCGATGAGCGGCAGTATGAGCGAACACACCATCACGATGGCGATAACCATGATCGCGGGCCCATACGTCCCCGTAGTCTGGCGAACCCGTGCAATCAGAATGGGAGACGGAATTGCGCCGAGAGCCCACGCCAGCAATATCCAGCCATAAATTCCGCCCATGTACTTTGCGCCGAAGAAATCTGCGGTGAAAGAAGGCATGGTGCCGAAGCCTCCTCCATAGCAGAGTCCAACCAGCGCGACCGCTGTGGTGAACAGCGCAGCCGTGTGCAGGTGCGGCAAAGCAAAGAACACCGCGACCTGAATGAGGTAGAGCAGGAAGTAAACCCGGGCACGGCCGAGAAAGTCGGAAACCGCCGCCCAGAATACGCGTCCCAAGCCGTTGAATATTGATATCACGCCGACGATGCCGGCGGCGGCCACGGGGCTGAGCCCTACGAGTTGTTGCGCCATCGGCGAAGCCTGGCTGATGACCATGATTCCGGCGGAGACGTTCAGGAACAGCATGACCAGCAGCAGCCAGAATTGGGGAGTGGACATCGCTTCCTTGACCGTGAAGTCGTATGTTGAGGCGGCTTTGGAAACGGCAGATCGCGGTACCCATCCTGCAGGGCGCCAACCCTGCGGGGGGTTCTGATAAAACTGCGCGGTGAGCACCACCACAATCAGATACACAATTCCCAGCGTCAGAAAAGTAGCCGCCACACCCAGGGAAAGGATCTCTTTCGCAGCGAGCGGGCTCATCACCAGTGCGCCCGCTCCATAGCCGCACACCGCGACTCCGGTCATCAGGCCGCGCCTTTCAGGGAACCATTTCACCAGAGTGGCGACCGGACATATATACCCCATGCCCATTCCGAAGCCCGCGATCGCACCATAACCAAGATATATTTCGGCGAGCGAGTGATTGGAGGCCCCCAACGCTGCCACCATGTAACCGACGCCATACAGAATACCGGCAACGGTTGCGACCCGGCGCGGGCCAACTCGATCCTGCCATAGTCCCCCGATGACAGTTCCCGCTCCGAGGCAGACGATAGAGAGAGTGAAAGTGAGTGAAACCTGTGTCAGCGTCCAGTGTTCGGCGTTGATCAGCGGTTTGACGAAGACGCTCCACCCGTATACCGCACCCAGGCAGAGCTGCATGATGACCGCTGCAAAAGCGATTCCCCAGCGGTTCGCGAGACGATCTGTGGCCATGGCTATTCTCCATTTCTTAACTACGATGGCAGTGCTTTAGATCTGGCCAAAGCCGATGCATTTCGCAAACTACCCCGCGAATTCGCTACAACGTACCTCGTCTATTTGGTTTCTGCATTGACTGGATTTCTGTATCGATCAAATCGCGTCAGTGCCGCTTCTGTTTCACCTCCGCCTCAAGCCACGCGCTTGGAACTGCTATCGGTCTGAGAGTCAGAACACGTAAGTCGCTCTGCTCCCGAATAAATGACGAATCTGCGTCCGCGCAAGAATCCGATGAGCGTCATGCCGAACTCACGCGCGAGATTTACTGCCAAATCCGAAGGCGCCGATACCGAGGCGAGCACCGGAACTCCCGCCACCAACGCCTTCTGAACAATCTCAAAGCCGCCACGCCCACTCACCATCAGCAGTGAATCGCGCAGCGGCAAGCGGTCGTTCGCTAGCGCCCAGCCGACTACTTTGTCCACGGCATTGTGCCTCCCCACGTCCTCGCGGAGTACCTGCAATTCCCCGCTCAGGCTGAACAGGCCAGCGGCGTGCAATCCACCAGTTCTGCTGAAAACCGGCTGCGCCGCGCGAAGTTGATCCGGCAAGCGGCAGAGCACTTCGGGATCGAGGGTGCATTCTGGATTCGGACGCTCGAGGCAACGCACACGCACAGCATCGATTGAAGCCTTGCCGCAGATTCCGCAGCTCGATGTGGCGTAGAAGTTGCGTTGGCTGCCTTCCGGGTTGAGCGCGACGCCAGGAGCTAGGTCCACCCGCACACGATTAGCACCGTTCTGTCGAGCATCAGGCTCGTAACGAACCGAGGCAATTTGGCTCTTGCCTGTGATCAATCCTTCGGTGAAAAGAAAGCCTGTCGCCAGATCCAGGTCATTGCCGGGGGTACGCATGGTAACGCTGAGTGGAGCGTCGCCGATGCGAATTTCAAGCGGCTCTTCACCGACGAGATAGTCGTCCATGGTGCGGAGTTCGCCTTCGCGCCATTCCTTTACTCCGGTTAACGACACTATGCGCGGAATCACGTAAACTCCTCGGCGGGAATCGCCCCGCATACGTTATCAGGCCGCAATGCTACCGCTGGGCTCCAGCGCGGCAAGACAGCTCCCGCCGACAACTTCCACGGTTGTGTTGTAATCAGGCACGCCGCTTGGATCCAGCCGGCCGGCCGGAATAATTACGTTGATCTCGGGCCAATGCGCCTGCAGACACCCAGGTTTAATGCGGTCAATCCGCACACGTCCCGAGAACATTCCGTATTCATTGCGCAACGTAATCGCGTCCCCGTTCTTCAGACCCATGCGCTCGGCATCTTCAGCGGACATGATAATGTCGTCGCGTCGAGCGCCGGTGATCGGGTCTCTCTCGGCAAGCATGATGCTGTTGAACTGCTTTCCACGCCGAGTTGCCAGCAGGAAACGGCCCTCGGGAACAGCTTCTTCCGGAAGCGGCACCGCAGAGAAATGGCCCATTCCGTCGGGCGTAAGGCAGCGGTCAACCAATAGCCGAGGCCCGCCATACTGGAATTGATCGCCCTTTTGCTGCAGTTTCGCGATTCCCTTATACGTTGGACAGACGCGCTCGATCTCATTACGAATGTCTTGCGTGTCGCGCCATGGGAAAGCGGCAACAGAGCGCACCGGGTCCAACTTGCGGGCGACCATTACTGGAATCTCCCATTCATCGCGAGTGTCGCCAGGACGCGGGCCAGGGATTTCAGGACTGTAGATCACACGACGTTCGGTGCTGGTCTCGGTTCCTCCTCCGCGTTGCTCGTAGCGGGTTCTGGAAGGCAGCAGCACAACCAGTTCCGCGGGTTCGACGAACATCGTCGGGTTGGCCACTATGTCTTGATGGATGCGCAGCTTGATTTTACCGAGTGCGCGATTGACCATCTCCGGTTCCGGCAGCGTTGACTTGAAGTTGCCGCCACTCTGCCATAGGGCATCGATTTCGCCGCGTTCAGCGGCCAAAATCATGTGCGCGGCAGTGAGACCTTTCCATGAGGGCGGCTCGAAGCCCCACTTCTCCACCGATGCAAACTTCCTCGCATTCTCTTCATTAACCGGAAAGCCCATTACATACGCGCTGGGCTGGCCGCCCATCTCGGCCCCGCCTTGGACGCCGCTGTGTCCGCGAATCGGCATCAGTCCGGTGTGCTCGCGGCCGATGTTGCCCTTCGCGAGTTGCAGGTTGACGATCGCCCGCACGTTGTTGCTTCCGTAAGCGTGCTGGGTAATGCCCATGCTCCACACGACAACGGCATGCCGCGCCTTGCCGAATGTCTCGGCGAAGCGGAACATGTCCTCGCGCGTAAGTCCTGAGCCACTCTCCAGCGTCTCCCAAGACAGGCTGCGCACCTTCGCTTCTGTCTCGCTCCATCCGGCGGTGCGCCGGGCGATGAACTCATGGTCGATCCAGTCGCGCTCAATCAGATGTTTCAGCACTCCGTAAAAGAAAGCGGTATCGCCGCCAGCATGGATTTGGAAGTGGTCATCGGCAATCTTGGTGCCGAACAGAGCGCTCTCGGTCACTGATGGTATCCAGTAACGATCCAATCCGGGTTCACGATAGGGATTGACGACAAAGACCTTGGTTCCGGCCTTCTTGGCGTAGTGGAGATACTTCGTTGCGACCGGTTGATTGTTTGCCAAATTGGTGCCAACGAGAACGACGAGATCGGCGCCAACCCAATCGGAGTACGAGCAGGTGGTCGCTGCGCATCCGACGGTTGCGCTAAGGCCGGCGGTGCTTGGGGCATGGCAGATGCGCGCGCTGGTATCGACATGATTGGTCCCAATAAAGCGGGCGACCTTCTGGTGGGCGTAGTACGCCTCATTAGTAAGCCCACGGGAGGTTAGATACCACGCGAGGCGCTTCGGATCGATTTCGCGCAGCTTACTAGCAATCAGTGTGATGGCATCGTCCCAGGTGACTGGCTGAAAGCCTTTGTCGCCCTTTCGTCTGATCATCGGCACTGGCAAGCGTCCTAACTTTCGTAGCTGCCTCTCGGAGAGCCCCTTCAGTTGTCCGGCATCCTCGAAGAGTCGAGCGTCCATGGCGGGCATGGTGTTCAGCCGCAATAACTGCAAGCGAACGGCGCAGAGATGTATGCCTTTCATTGTCCAGTCGTGCATGCCGCTGGTGCCTAGCGAGCAGCCATCGCAACAACCGTCGTTCAAGATTCGAAGTGCATAGCCAAGATTGTCGCGGTTCTCCCACACAGCGTCCAGAATGTCGCGGTAGTTGTTGGGGTGTTGTTGATTCAAGCCATATGGAACCAAGCTGACCCAGTTCCGTTTATTGACCTTTTTGGCTCTGTCTTCGGCGAACTCTGACATCGAAGTCTCCTTCGGAGCAATTGCATGATGCCGAAACTTAGCACCGAAGTTTCTGATACGTCAGACCAGCGATTGAGGGTTGCTGGGTGGCCGGAGGAAGATTCGGCACAGTAAAAAGGATCAGCTAACTACAGTCCCCTAGCCCATGCGTCGCCTCACGCCAATGTTGGAAGGAGCGTACCAGAAAATGGTTTTCCATAATCCACCTGATAATTGCAATTATAGAAAAATTGTATGGTGCGATAGGTCGCAACTGTTTAAGGCGGGAAAACACGGGCCGCTACTCACAAATCCCGCATCTCACGATCTACTCAGACCAGCAATACTTCAAACGCCAAGAGCATCAGCTTAGGATTTCACGGGCGACTCGCTCGCCGGTAGCGATCGCGCCATGCACAGTTCCATGGTGTCCTTCGGTGTTGGTCGCCTCGCCGGCAAAGTATAGTGTGTCCGCCATGGACTCGGCCAGTTCGGCTTGCGCACCTTCGCCGCCAATCCCCACGTAGCTGTATGAACCGCGCGCATAGGGGTCCGACTGCCAATCGTGTACGAACCAGCTCTGCAGCAAGGATTCCAACTCAGGTCGAGGAAAATCAAAAATTGCCGTGAGGGCTTCGAGAGCTCTGTCCTTGACGAACACAGATGGCTTGCCGCTCAGTCGCTCACCGCGACGAGATGCAGCCCAACCGGTCAGAACCGGTGCCGAGGTCACCCGCGTCCACCACGTCGGGAACCACTCCTGGTGCGAAAAGACCATACTCATATCGCGCAGCGCGCCTGCCTGTTCGCCGATCGGAGCAATTTGCTCCCACCACCGCTGACTGAAAAGCAACGAGATACGGATCGCTTGCCCCATGTAAAGCAAAAGCAATGCC
This sequence comes from uncultured Acidobacteriota bacterium, assembly GCA_963786435.1. Taxonomy (GTDB): domain Bacteria; phylum Acidobacteriota; class Terriglobia; order Terriglobales; family Acidobacteriaceae; genus TOLSYN. The sequence goes on along the minus strand of CAWAZK010000002.1, from coordinate 4,251,722 downwards.
GAAGTTTTCTCCTCCAATGCGGGTTCAAAGCGGACCGCACCGGGAACATCGACCGGCATCTGCAGCACACCGAGAGGCAGAGTCACGACTGCTCGGGGAGCACTGAATTCGGCCGTTCCGCTTGGCGTCTGTGCTTGGAGCCGCACATCGTGCTTCGCCCAACGCACAATGTTTACGACGGTGTTGAGGCGTATGCTGACCAGTTTCGGAGGCAGCGCGTCCTTGAGCACTTGCAGCAGCGACTCATAACCATGCACGAACTGAAATGAGCGGCTGCCTTCTATTTCTTTTTCGGCCTTCCTGCCGCGGACCAGCGAGTGCACACTGATACGCTCGGCAAGCGCACCATGAAAGCCCTCGACGTATTCTAGTCCCCACAGTTTGGCCGCATTGTCGCCTGCGATGTAGTCATCAAGAAATCCGGCGAACGAGCGGTCTGGACCCCGGCTGCTCATCCTGTCCAGAATGCTTTGAATGCGAGAAAAGAAGTCTCCGCTACGTTGGAGTTTGCCGCCTGTCTCTATCCATTGCGGGCCATTGAACTCGCGCGCGTCCAGCTTCGCCGAGCGTACAAGGTCGAAAATAACACGCGGGCATCCGTGAATGAACTCGGCTCCTAACTCCACGGGCACGCCATCCGGCGAGTGGATGGTCCAGACGCGCCCGCCTATGCGATCGCGTGCTTCAAGGATGAGTACCCGCAGGCCAGCCCCGGCGAGCAGCCGCGCTGCCGTCAGTCCAGCCACACCGGCGCCGATGATTACGACATCGGCCGATTCAGTCGTCATGCTGACTTAGATACGCAAAGTGCTTCGAATGCAGCAGTCAATTTGCCGAACTCACTTGCAATCACATCGGGGATTGCGATTGCGATACTCTGTGCTCGGAGCCACGCCCTTATGTGACTTGTGTCACAGCCGCAATCCGCTCGCGGGTCCACAATCGCAGCGTTCAGGGAGGTGCCACATGATTACGGCACCAACTCAGATCAAGCCCGACTCCCAGCGCCACCACCACCGCGTGACACACTACAAGTCAGGGCGACGACTTTTCCATCCGAAAAGAAGAAGATCATCGCCGCTCAGTAAGCGTCATGCACATCATGTCAGTATAGGTGCGGTTACCGGGGCGGTCTTTTTTCTGTGCTGGTAAAAGGAGGTGTCCCATGTCAAGCTTCGCTCAAACGCTGCCTGCGCCGACGTTGAAGAACATTCTCTTCCCTACCGACTTCTCGCCATGCTCTCAGACCGCTCTCCCTTATTTGCGTGCCATCGCCGAACGCTACGGTTCCACCGTCCACGTGCTGCATGTTCTCGCTCCAGAAACGCAGATCGGCATTCCATTGGACAGGTTCCCGGAACTCGATACAGACCGAGACGCCGCACAATCCGCGATGGACGCTCTGCTGGCCAGCCATCCTTTCGGAAATATCGTACCGACGGCGACAGTGGAGCGAGGACCACTGTGGGAGGTTCTTGCACCATACATCAAGGAGCACAACATCGATCTGATCGTATTAGGCACGCATGGCCGACGAGGGCTGAAAAAGCTGGTACTCGGTTCTGTCGCTGAGCATGTGTTCCGCCTCGCTCCATGTCCGGTGCTCACCATCGGCCCACAGGCGACACACGGGGGAGCGGCGGACACGACCTTTAAGGCGATTCTCTTCGCCACTGATTTTTCCAGTGGCTCTCACCATGCGCTTCCATATGCTGTGTCGCTCGCGCGGGCAAATAACTCGCGTCTCATTCTGCTGCATGCCGTACCGCCCGCCATGGAGGTCGTGCCGGCAGCGGTGGATGCCATGCCGATCAACATGGAACTGTCAGCTGAACTTACTGCAGAGGCTCTTGCGGGTGCCCGGCAGCAGATGGCAGAGTTGATTTCCAACGAGATCATGCAGAATTTGAAGCCAGAGATCATTGTTGAATCTGGGTTAGCTGCTGAGATGATCCTGCGCATAGCGGAAAACAAACAGGCGGGACTAATTGTGATGGGTGCACAGCGCGCATCATGGCATTCGGTTGCTGCACACTTGCCATGGACGACAGCATCAACAGTAGTATGTCGGGCTACTTGTCCGGTCTTAACCGTGCGGAGCCAAGTAGAAACGCTCCGGCAATGACACGGCGCCAGTTCCGGGCAAAGTTCGAGAAAGTAGGAGTGAGTGACTCGACATTGCCAATCGGTTGCTGCGTAAGGGGCTCAGGGACTCGTACTTATGTCCAGCGATGGGACAGAATCGCCGACATCGTCACCTTCACCCCTTCGACACGTTAACCCGCAGCTTCAGGCACCAGTTCTGTATTTCAAAAAGGCATCGGGGCGCCGGGGGGAACCAATGCCACTCGATCGCCCGGTCTGATGATCGCCGTCGCAGGATTGAAAACTCTGCCGTTCACGAATATTACGTTCGACTCGTTTCGCCGGAATTGCGAGTTGGTCGAGCAGGTCTTCCCCAGTCGTCTCGGCGTTAACGTCGAAATGCGCCGGATTGCTCCAGTGTCTCTCCTTGAAAAGATCAGAAAGCCACATGAACCCGCGGAGTTCAATGGTTGAGGTCGCTTTCATTGTCGGGGTCAGTTCAATAGGAACTTCAAGAGTTGCGGTCATGGTCCCCTCCACATATGAATAGATGTATAAGTGCTCGTCGCGCTGAACCGGAGCCTCAGCATCGGCCGTACTGGAAGTTATAGGGCAGTTCGTTTTCCAATCAGCCTGTTTGAACGGAAGTTGTTGGTTATAACGACCCTGCGGAGTTGAGTTACTTTCTTGATCAGATTCGATCGGCAATCAATTCCGCCCAGGATTGGGCATCTGACCACATTTGGGCAGTATAAAAACGCCACGTGCGGTTCTTTAGCCACATGCAGTTCTTTATATGAGAGGTCAAAGAAGAATTGATGCGCTGAATCGGAAACATCTCAGGTGGTGAATCGACATCCTTCGCTGCACAGTTCACTGCCACGAGATTAGGTACAGATGCTGCTCTTTTCGATCTCCTCTACAAGAGCGTCCATTTCAACATCATCGGAAACGAGGTGAACCCCCTGGAAACTCAGCTCAGCCAGAAGCTCCTTGCCGGCAGCATCGACAAAAGAGACGTCGGCCAGTTGAACACACACGTCATTTGCCCGCGCGCGCGAAAGCACGTCTTTGCACACATCCCTCAGTTCGTGAACCCAAACAGACGAGAGTTTTCCCTCCAGGATGATTCTGATATCGGGGTGATCTGTAACCGTGATCCTGAGCATGTTGGTGCCTCTCCAAAGAGATAGAGGCAGTTTGGTTTCCAATTGTGTTTTTCTTGCAGAAATGTACGAAGAAAGGCGTCGGATCGAAAACGCAGTTGTGGCTCGGCTTATGTTGCTGTCGAATTGAGTGCCCAAACCGCGGCACAGTGACAGATTTTGGGCATCATTCAGGCACACAAACACAGCCGGACAATTCGCCGGCTCCCCTACCAAGATAGGCGATATAGGCGTTTATCGCTGCTCCGGATCTTGCGTGTCGCGACGCGCTATTCCAAGCTTTCGCATCTTGCCTTGCAAAGTGGTTCGTTTCAGCCCGAGCTTTGCCGCGGCTCCATGAGGGCCAGAGATCACTCCTTCTGTATCCCGCAAAATTCGAAGAATATAATCGCGCTCGGCAGATTCCAGTGTCCCTTCGGAACTGGGCTTTGTGGATTCTTTCAACTCTTGGATCGGAACGTTCAACACAGATCCCGAGGATAGGATCACAGCCCTTTCAATGAAGTTCTCCATCTCTCGAATATTCCCCGGCCAGCGCCATCTACAAAGTGCTTCCATTGCTTGTTCTGGAACCTTCTTGATCTTCCTTCCCATTTGACGCGCGTACTTTTGGGCAAAGTGGTGTACGAGAAGCGGGATATCGGATCTTCGTTCCCGAAGCGGAGGCACGAGGATTGGAAATACTCGCAGGCGATAGTAAAGATCACTGCGGAACTGGCTATCCGCAACCATCTGCGCGAGATTACGATTTGTGGCGGCAACCAATCTCACATTCACATGAATCGTTCGGGAGCTACCCAGCCTTTCGAACTCGCTTTCCTGGAGTACGCGCAGCAATTTTGGTTGCAGTTCCAGCGGTATATCCCCAACTTCGTCCAGAAATATCGTCCCCTTATTCGCCAGTTCCAGCCTGCCGGTTTTCTGAGAGATTGCTCCGGTGAATGCGCCCTTCTCGTGTCCGAACAGTTCGCTCTCCAGTAGTCCGGTGGGAATGGCCGAACAGTTGATTTTCACCATGGGCCCATCTGAACGGCGACTAAGCCGGTGAATAGCACGGGCAATTAACTCTTTGCCGGTGCCTGTTTCACCAAGGATGAGGACGGTTGCCTCGGTTGGCGCGACTGTCTGTACGTCTTGTAGAACATCTCTAAGACCGGTGCTTTCCCCTATGATTTCGTCAAAGTTTAGAATTGTTCGGATCTCATCTTCGAGATACGATTTTTCTTCGGCGAGCTTCTCCTTGAGCTCAGCAATCTCACGAAAGGCCAGAGCATTATCAACGGCGATTGCAACCTGATTCGCAATCTGGCGAAGCAGATCCGTGTCGTCTATTGTGAACGCGCTTTCGCAGCGACTCGCGACCGTAAGCACGCCGACCGTTCGCTCCCGATTCAGCAATGGAAGACAGCAAATTGATTTCAGCCCTTCAGCCAACAACATCCTGGCTACTTCCGCAGGATATTGGGTAATGTCCTGTCGACTGACTAAGAGGGGCTTACCGGTGCCGAAGGCCCGTCCCGCGAGTGAGCCTTTTCTTGGAAAGGGCAGATCTGGATGTACCAGACCTGAGCCTTCTGGAAAATCAACAGCATACAAGCGAAGGGTATCGTCGCCATCCGGGAGAATCAATGCGGCGTAATCATGGCGCATGATTCTGCGTAAAGAAGCAGAGATAGCTTTAAAAAGTTCTTCCAGTTCTAGACTTCTTACGAGTGCGTTTGTAACCTCGAGTAGCAGGAGCGTTCGGTCCCGCTCTTGCTTCAACTGTTTTTCGTAGGAGATTACCTCTTGGGAGCGTAAGTGGTTATCGACGGCCAGAGCCACCTCTGATATTGCCTTTCGCAGCAACTGCAATTCGGTGTCTAAGTAAGGGGCGTCTTCTTTGCGCCCGAATGCGACGGCACCAAGCCTCCGCTTCGCCGTAGTCAGTGGAAGCAGGCATACACGTCGAATATCACTTTCCACGAAGACCCGAGTAGCGATTGGAAATCTGGTTTCGCCAGCAATCCCTTCGAGAAGAACCGTTTGTTGAGTCTCCCAGGCTACTCCGGAGGGCGACTCGCTTACGGGGACTTCGAGCCCCACCGGAATCGTCATTGGGCTAGTTGTCTCGACAAAGCTAACTCTCATTACCTCGCGAACGGGATCATGAAGGGTTACGTAAAGCGCATCGAATGAGATGAGTCGGCGGAGACGGGACGCAAGGTCATCAAAGAGTTCCTGTAGATCAGTGTGACAGCTGATGCAATCGAATACTTCTATCAGCGCCTGCAGTTGGCGCTCATCAGAAACAGCCTGTTCCGGCTTTTCGACTCCCCTTGTCGCGAATGGCATCTGCTCGCTCCCCGACCGTGAACCTATCAGGATGAGATATCGGCTCCATGCACATCACGAGGATTATGGTTGAAGCGTCACGCGAAGTCTGTGACAGATACCACGCCCGAAGGTGACCTAGAGCGCTTTTAGCATTCGACTCTGGGCCCGCATGTTATTCATCACGTTCGAAGAACCTCAACAGGGCGCTCTATTTCCAAATCAAACCTCTCCTGGAATCCGGTTTGAACTGAATCGAGCAGATGTGGAGAAGTATCGAGTATAAATATCCTTGCTGCGCGCCGAAGAAGTTTCAGCTTCCAGCTCTGCGGCATCTCTACGCTAGAAAGCATCGAAGTATTCAAACGGCTGCCTCGCCGCAACAGAAGAAACCATCGCTGCAGCATAAATAAACGAGTTGCAATTTGCAGCCACTTGTCTTCCAGAGTTTCTTCTGACTTTGGGAAGGGACTATGGAGGAACTAGCTTTACGGCTATTTATTGGAGGAGCCGTCGTATCGGCTTTCGCCGTTTTAGGAGACATGCTCAAACCAAAGAGCTTTGCCGGACTCTTTGGGGCAGCTCCTTCGGTGGCACTCGCGTCAATTGCTCTCGCAGCCGCCCAGCATGGTTGAGCTTACGCCAGCGTGGAAGCTCGATCGATGATTCTTGGTGCTCTCGCGTTTTTCATCTATTCGTCAGTAGCGAGCCGGCTGCTAATTCGACGGAAACTCGCCGTCTTACCTGTAACGAGTGCGTGCTTGTTGTTGTGGCTCGGCGTGGCTATCGGATTGTGGTACGCCGTGCTGAGGTCAGGGTCTTGAAGATCAAGATCGATACCTCCGCCCCACGACGCTCGAAGTGGTATGAATATCTGATCCGCTTCGTTTTCGGGGGAGCCGTTACAGCAATCGCCGGAATAATCGCAAACTTTTTTGGCCCGGAAATTGGAGGGCTCTTCCTCGCTTTTCCCGCCATCCTTCCCGCAACCGCAACCCTCATAGGTAAGCAGCAGAAGCAGAAGAAGGAGCAGCATGGAGAACCGGGAACGCTGCGGGCACGAGAAATTGCCGGCGTCGATGCAGCTGGAGCTGCGATGGGGAGCATGGGTTTACTGGTATTCGCGATTATCGTCTGGATATGGATAAAGTACTCGGTTGTCACAACACTGTGTGTTGCGACATTTGCGTGGTTTTTGACGGCCGTACTTACGTGGAAAGCTCACGATACAATCGGCCGGAGAATACGAGCTAAGTTGAGTAAGGGCAACAGGTCATTCTTGGGAAACCGAAATTAGAAACAGGCGTTTAGATCAGTAAGTATAGAAATCTACAACGGCCTTGGTTTGTAGGTACAGGGTTTCCGACAATCGAGAATAATCATCGGTGTGCGAATCTGTGAGAATCTTAGATATGCGGGCACAGAACAACACACGTAGCCATTGCCTACTTCTTAGCTTTATTCTCGTCGCGAGCTTCTTTGCGCACGCCGATAGCTCCTTCGACCTCTCCGGGCCTCGTATTGAGGTGAACGTAACCCGTGCAGGCGCTACTCTCCCGATATCTGAGGTGCCAAACCTACAACCCGGCGATAGACTTTGGATTCACCCAGCGTTTCCTGACGGCGAGTCCGTACATTACCTCCTGGTGGTTGCGTTCCTTCAAGGAGCTACAAATCCTCCGCCCGAGAACTGGTTCACCAAGGCAGAGACATGGACGCGACAGGTGCGTGAAAAAGGCATTGTTGTTACAGTTCCGGCACACGCGCAGCAGGGCCTTTTTTTTCTCGCTCCACAGACGGGAGGAGACTTCGGCACGTTGCGCTCGGCAGTTCAGGGAAAGCCAGGGGCCTTTGTGCGCGCCGTCCAGGACTTGAATCTGGCAAGTCAGAACCGGTTGCGGGTGGACACTTACCTGAATGCAATTAGTGAGGATTCGGCAAAGGATCCGAAAGCACTGCATGAGAGTTCGACGTTGCTGGCGCGCAGTTTGAAAGTCAAAGTTGACGAGAAATGTTTCGACAAGCCACCCGAACAACAGGCACCGTGCCTAATGCAAAACTCTGCACAAATGGTCTTGGAAGACGGGCACGGACAATCCATGCTGGAGGCGGCCACCACAGGACCAGAAGCTGATCTGGTGGGAGCTGTAAGTGCGACAAAGCAGGGCGGTGGAGGCACTTACAGTCCCTACATCGGCGTGATTGTCGATATGGCGAGAGTTATGGAGAACCTCCACACTGCTCAATATCAATACATTCCAGCACTGGCGTTGCCACAAAAAGAGCAGTTGAATCTGAAGCTTAATAATCCTCCATCGTTCCACAAGCCGCAGTCTGTACTGGTGGTTGGTTTGCCGCCGGTGAAACAAGCTTCCCTGCCTGTTCTTACCCCAATCGATGAGAAGCAGGTGTACTGTCTTCAGAACCCATCCCTGGCCTTAGCAGTGGATGGTGCCCCGCTGGTCTTTGCCTCTGAGCTTGCATACGGCGTGACGCTCCACGTTCTGGGCAAGGCTGGTCAGATTTTGGACTTTCCTGTGAAGCCAGATCCGACACGCGGGGGTTTTGTTTTGGACTTGGCACTTCCGAAACTGGACGACCTTGGCCCTGAAGCCACCGGCACGTTGCAGGGACGCTGGGGCTTTGAAAGCTTTGAAGGGCCAACATTTCAATTGAAGAATGCCCCTGCCGCGGCTAACTGGGGACTTTCAGCCGAGGACGGGAAAGCTCTCATCACCGGACGCGAGGATACCTTCCATTTACATTCCGAAGTCGCTGCCTGCATTCAGGATATCGCAGTGAAGGATCAGCAGGGCAAAGTAGCCAAAACAAGCTGGAAGTCAGTTGCGCCGGATGAAGTCGAAGTAAAGGTATCTCTGGAGGGTACCGAGCCAGGTACGGCGACGCTGGCCGTGAAGCAGTTCGGAATGACGAAACCTACCGAGATACCGGTGCATACGTATGCAGAGCTGGGCCATGTCAACCAATTCACGATTCACGCTGGTGACCATGAAGGAGTGCTGAAAGGCGCCCGGTTGGACCAGGTTGCGAGCGTGAGCGTTAACGGCACGCACTTCCTTCCCGCAAAGTTGAGCCGTGCTGAAAAATTGGAGGAGTTGAGCCTGGTCGCGCAGAATGCTCCGGCGACGGAGTTCCAGGCTGAGCAGAAACTCACAAGCGAGGTAAATCTAAAAGATGGACGTGTGCTGAAACTTCAGACCACAGTTATGCCAGAGCGCCCAAAGGTATCGCTGATAAGTAAGCGCATTCAGTTGGCGCAGTCATCCATTCGTCTGGCCAGCCAGGACGACGTGCCGCTGGATGGCCACTTATCTTTTTTCCTTAAGTCTGAGATACCAGACAGATTTCTGCACGATGAGAAGGTTGAAGTTGCCAGTACCGATGGCTTCTTTCACACCGTGCTGAGCGTGGCGGATAAGGACCTTTCACTACAGGACGCGCAGACGGCTGTAGCCGTGCTAGACCCACGTATGAGATTCGGCGACTCTGCTTTCGGACCGCTTCAGTTCAGGCCGCTGACTGCCGACGGGGCCGTTGGAAACTGGCAACCGCTAGCCCACCTCGTACGAACTCCGCACCTGAAGGAAGTGCGCTGCCCGAATGATCCGGACAAACAATGCACGCTAAACGGTAGCTTGTTCTATTTGATCGATTCCATCTCCTCCGATCAAAACTTCACGAACCCGGTGTCGGTACCTTCTGGATTTACAGATACGAGCATCACTGTGCCGCGCCCGAATGGAACGGTTCTTTACATCAAATTGCGAGATGATCCCGCCGCGGTCAGCATCGCTGTTCTTCCTGTCCTGCCGGATCAGGAATAACAAACCCGGAAGCCAGCGGCAACCTGTGTAGGAATGTGATCATCTACTTACAAGCCCGGATTCGTGCCAGTATCGACAATCCGCCGACATCAACCTTGGTGCACGTATGCCGCAAATTAAGTCTATTCTTTGCCCGGTCGATTTTTCAGAGTTTTCGATCTATGCCTACGAGTATGCGCAATCGATTGCGTGGCACTATAAGGCGAAATTGCTGGTGGAGTACGTCCTGCACTCTCCGAAGCCGATCGAGTTTTGGAACATTTACCCAGACTCCTATGAAGAGAGCTGCCGGAAGGATCGAGAGGACCTAGAGCGGCGTCTTCAGGAATTTGCGAACCGGCACACGAGGACTGCAATTCAGCAGCAATGCCGTGTGCAAGAGACCGCGCAGGAAAGTTCTGTAACTGACGCTATCCTCTCCCTTGCTGAAGCGGAGGCCGTGAATTTGATCGTAATGGGAACTCACGGATTGCGCGGCTTTGATCGGCTGGTGCTGGGATCTGTGGCAGAGAAGATATTACGGCGGGCGAAGTGCCCGGTACTAGTCGTACGAAAGCCCGCTCACCACGTCGTGAGCTCAGTGCATGATCCGGAACCAATACACCTGAACAAAATGCTTTGTTGCTCAGACTTCTCAGATCCTGCTCATCACGCTTCGAGGTATGCATTTTCAATCGCAAAGGAATATGGTGCTGAACTTACGCTGCTGCACGTGCTCGAAGACGTTCCTAAGTCGAAAGATATCCAAAGCGCAACGGCCGAGGTTATGAAGCAGTTGGAACAAACTGTTCCGCCCGAACTGCGCGACGGTTGCAACCTCAAATTGATCGTACGGAGCGGTAAGCCCTACCATGAGATCAGTAAGTTCGCACTTGATTCACAAACTGATCTGATAATCATGGGAGTGCGTGGCCGCGGCTCGCTGCACACAGCAATCTTTGGTTCAACAACTCAACGCGTAATCCAGATAGGACCCGCTCCGGTCCTCGCTGTTCACGCTTGAGCGCCCTGGTTTCCGCGGTTGAAGAGTGAGACATCAGATGCAATAGTCCGAGATGATCTCCTGCTCTCGAAGGTAAGCGCATACGCGATCGATCGCGGAAGGAGCATTTTCCCCGTCGGGAATCTGTACGTGCGCATGAACATCCTCGTACTCCGCAGCACCTACAACGATGATCAGTATTTCGTTGGGCGCATTGAGCGCCTTTAGCCGTTCGACATCGTGAACATCGACATCGGCAATGGTAGTGATAAAGATCTGACCGCTGTCGGTCAGTATGCGGGCCAACTCGCCGAGGCGCCGCACGCGTTCTTCACGTAAATCAAATGGGTCGAGAACGTCGGTGTCCAATCCGCGATCGATGTTTGAAATGCCGAGGTAATAGGCAACATTGGACTCTTCAAAGAGACGTTTTTCGAGCCCTTGAGCAATAACCTTATTTGCGGATTCCGAGGCGCCGGTGACGACGACAAACTTGGAGCGGTGGCCGTAGCGGCTGGCGCGACTTGCGGCAGGTATCGCACTGGGCTCCCATCCAGCCTCGCGATTTCGAATGTGCTCCTGCAGGCTGGAACTCGATGCGGCTGCATTTTCAGTGATGATTCCGCCGCCGGCAATCTCATAATTATCAACCAGGACGAAACGTCCGGTGGCTTCTATATCGCGCGAAAGGTCGAAGACAATCGGCTTCACCGCTTCGAAAATACAGTCGGCGACCTCGTGTCTCTCCACTTCATGCTTACCACGGTCAGAGGTTAAGTCTGATGCGTCCAGCACGCTGACAATTTCGATCAGGTGAACCGGGGCGCGTAAGGTTGCGAGCTTCAATTTATATTTCTTGTTCTTAACGAGCGGAGCCTTGCCCATCCAGAAGACGTTGGCACGGAAACGCGAACTGGTATGCGCCTGCTGGTCGCCGCTCTTGCACATAACCTCGCCCGGACGCACATAAAGCTCATCCGTGAGCGTAAATCCGATTGCTTCGCCGGCATTAGCCTGCTCGCTTTCAGGCACATTAAACCTCTCGATTGAGGCAATCCGCGACCGCTTCTGTGAAGGCAGGAAGACGATCTCATCGCCAAAACGAATGGAGCCGGTTTCAATCGTGCCCGCGAAGATGCGGCGATCGTCGTTGTTCGCCGTGAACTTGTAAACGTCCTGAACAGGAAAGCGAAACGGCTGCTTTTCACGTTCGCTTTCTTTTACAAAAGCATCGATGTGCTCAAGGACGCTGCGTACTCCGGGAGCCCACGTTGCGGGTTGCGCTATGTTATCGCCGTCTCGTGCGCAGATAGGCACATAGTCGATGGGAGTGATCCCCACCTCCCGCAGAAAGGCCGAGTACTCATCGCGAATCCGGGCAAAGACGCTCAGGTCGCGGTTAACGAGATCCATCTTATTTACCAGCACAACTACCTGCCGGATTCCAAGCATGCCGAGCATGTAGCCATGCCGCCGCGAGTTTTCCTGAACACCCTCGTGCGCATCGATCACGAGCAGGGCGGCCTCAGCTCGGGCCGCGCCCGAGATCATGTTCTTGAGGAATTCGACATGGCCGGGCGCGTCGATGATGATGTAATCTCGCTTCGCGGTCTTGAAGAAGCAGCGAGCGGTATCGATGGTTATGCCCTGCGACTGCTCGTCTTTGAGTGCGTCAAGCAGAAAGGCATACTCGAACGGTCTCGCGCTCTTGCGGCACGACGCCTTTACTTGTTCGAGTTTGCCTTCCGGCAGCGAATGGGTGTCGGCCATCAGGCGTCCGATGACGGTGCTTTTGCCATGATCGACATGGCCAACTACGACGATGTTCATCTGCTCGCGTGCGGGTGATGTGGGCAGCAATGGCGCTCCTGATGTGTTATGAAGTCTCGAATTTGTTTTCATCACATATACCCGTCTCTACGAAGTGTCTCCAGTCCGCCGCCGTCGTCCTTGTCTTGAGCTCTTCCAGAGCGTTCTGCGATGTTGGCGAACTTGCCGCTACTCAGTTCCTGAATGATGTCCTCCACGTTTCGCGACGTGGACTCCACAGGGTTTGTGCACGGCCAGCAACCAAGCGAACGATAGCGATTTCCCGTACCTTGATCGAAGTAGAGAGAGACGACAGGTATCTTCTCGCGGTGGATGTACTCCCAGATGTTCAGCTCCGTCCAGTCCAACAGTGGGTGGATGCGTACGTGGGTGCCAGGCGCGAAATCAGTTTTGAATTGGTTCCACAACTCGGGAGGCTGATCGCCAACGTTCCACTCGTTGTATTGATCACGCGGGGAGAAGTAACGTTCTTTCGAGCGGCTGCCTTCCTCATCCGCGCGAACGCCCACGATCACCCCCGTGTACGGTTCCTTGTTCTCATCAAGGACGTAGTGTCGCAGGCTGTGATCCATGCGGTAGCGCGGCCAGTCACCGGAGAGCGTATGCTTTAGCGCGTCAGACTTAAGGTTGCGGCAGCAGGTGAGGCGGTCCACATTACCGTCGGGAAACGTGTTCTTTTCTTCGAGCGCCTGGCGATTCTCGCCGTACACCATGTTCAGATTCCAGTCGAGCGCGAGCCGGTCGCGGTATTCGATCATCTCGGGAATTTTGTAATGAGTGTCGATATGCACGAGCGGCAGTGGTACGTGGCCGAAGAAAGCCTTGCGCGCAAGCCACACCAATACGGTGCTGTCTTTCCCAATTGACCAGAGCATGCACAGGTTTTTGAATTCGCGATAAGCCTCGCGAAGGATGTACACGCCCTTTGCTTCAAGTTTATCCAGGTGATCCATAGTTAGTCCTGCTTCCTCAGATTGCGGTGCGCCGGCGACTTATGCAGTCCGCACTCTTTGTGTTCGGGCGACTCCCACCACCAGCGCCCTCCGCGAATGTCTTCACCGGGATGCACAGCGCGGGTGCAAGGCGCACAGCCGATGCTTGGAAATCCACGGTCGTGCAAGGCGTTGTAGGGGACATTGTTCTGCTTGATGTAATCCCATACCTGCCCCTCGCTCCAGTCATACAGCGGACAGATCTTATAGATGCCGAACTCGGCGTCCCAACTCGCCAACTCGACCGCAGTGCGAGTAACGCTCTGGTCGCGGCGCAACCCACATATCCAGGCATCGACCGTGGCGAGCACCTTGCGCAAAGGCTTCAGCTTTCGTCCCGCACAACAAGCTTTGCGATTCTCAACGCTGGAGTAGAAAAGATTCGGGCCGTCCTTAGAAATCAGCGCGGCAATGTCAGCGGCTTCCGGCGCATAAACCTCATACGAATTGTGGTAGCGCTCAACCGAGTGCTGCATCGTGTCGTAGGTTTCCTGAAACATTCTGCCTGTATCGAGCGTAAAAATTCGGACCGCAGGATTGGTTCGCAACAGCATGTCGGTCAAGACCTGATCTTCTGCACCGAAGCTGGACGCGAGCGCGATACGGGATACACCGAACTTCTCCAATGATTGTTGCAAAGCTTCTTCTGGGTTATGCGATGACAATTGAAACTCACCCACTGCAAATACTCCTTCAGGATTTCTGATCCATACCACTTGAATCGCTGCTCAACTCTATTCACCCACAACTGCGCTAAATGGAATAGTCCTCTGCGAAAACCTTCAGCTTCTGTGGGCTGACAAAAACAACTTCACCAATTTTCAGACCCAGTTCAGCGAATCGAGAGCGTCCGAGTTCGGCTTCCAACAGAGTTCCTGTTTCGATGGCTTGCAGTTCTATCTTGACGATCGGTCCAACTCCGTAAACGTGAAGTACACTTGCACGAATAGCCGAAGGGTCTTGGGAGTCGCGGGTGATATGCATTTCGTAAGGCCGTGCATAGCCAAAAGCCGGACCATCCTCACCCGAGGCGCTCTCTGGCAAATCCAGATCCAGCGCCCCAATGCGAGCGCGTCCGCGATCAACGCGTCCGTGAAAAAGGTTCACGTTTCCGAGAAAGTTGTAGACGAAGGCGTTGGCCGGATTGTCATAGACTTCCTGAGGAGTGCCGACCTGCTCCAGCCGCCCTTGGTTCATAACGGCCACGCGATCGGCGACCTCCAGGGCTTCTTCCTGATCGTGTGTGACGAATACGCTGGCAATATGAATCTCGTCATGCAAGCGCCTGAGCCAGCGGCGCAGTTCTTTGCGCACCTTGGCGTCGAGCGCGCCGAAAGGCTCGTCAAGAAGCAGCAGCTTCGGTTCGACGGCAAGGGCGCGGGCCAAGGCTACGCGCTGTCTTTGTCCGCCGGAGAGTTGATTCGGATAATGATCCGCGAGTCTTTCGAGTTGCACGAGGCTGAGCAACTGCAAAACCTTGTCGCGGATCTCAGCTTTCGAAGGACGATGTTTACGGGAACGAACACGCAATCCGAACGCGACGTTATCGAAGATCGTCATGTGGCGAAATAGCGCGTAGTGCTGGAAGACGAAGCCGACGCGACGGCGTGCGGCATCATGCTTCGTGGCATCCTCGTCATTGAGCAGAATGGTTCCGCTGTCTGGAAATTCCAGCCCGGCAATCATGCGCAGAAGCGTGGTCTTACCTGAACCGGATGGTCCAAGCAATGCAACCAATTCCCCCGCGCCGACCTGCAGGCTTAAGTCATCCACGGCGGCAAAGTTGCCGAACTGTTTGCAGATATTGCGAACCTCGATGCTCATGCCTTCCCCCCGCGAATTGCAGCTTTCTCCTCGATCATCTTCTTTGCCACGAGCGTCACCAAAGCGAGCAGACTCAACAGCGAAGCAACGGAGAACGCAGCGGCAAAGTTATATTCGTTGTAGAGGATTTCAACGTGGAGAGGCAGCGTGTTGGTCTCTCCGCGAATATGCCCCGAGACCACGGACACCGCTCCGAACTCGCCCATAGCGCGTGCGCTGCAAAGAATCACTCCGTAAAGCAAACTCCAACGGATATTCGGCAGAGTGATGGAGAAGAAGGTTTTGAAAGGGCTGGCTCCCAGCACCAAAGCCGCTTCTTCTTCATCGCTGCCTTGCGCCTGCATGAAAGGAATCAGTTCGCGGGCAACAAATGGAAAAGTAACGAAAATGGTGGCCAACACGATTCCCGGAACAGCGAAGAGAACACGAATGCTGTGATCATCCAACCAGCTTCCGAACCAGCCGTGCAGTCCAAACAGCAGCACGAAAATCAACCCGGAGACCACCGGAGAAACCGCCAGCGGAAGGTCGATAAGGCTGATCAGCAGATTTTTGCCTTTGAAAGAAAACCGGGAGATCGCCCATGCCGCCATCAACCCGAACAGCAGATTCAAGGTCACTGCAATGCCGCAAGCCACCAGTGTCAAACGAATGGCGGAAAGCGCATCCGGATCGCGAATGGAATCGAGGTATGTCCGCCATCCCTTGGCGAATGCCTCGACAAAAACAGCGGCCAGCGGAAGCACGAGAAAAACTGCAAGGAACAAGAGCGCAACTGAAATCAAAGTCCAGCGAACCCATGCGGACTCACTGCCACGGAGAGAGATTGAGTTTGGTGAAGTGCTCATCGCGTCACCTCAAAACCGCGTGCACGCGCCTGCAAGGCGTTGATCAACATCAGCAATGCGAAGGAGGTTACGAGCATGACGGAGGCGATTGCGGTTGCTCCCGCGTAATCGTATTGCTCAAGCTTGCTGACAATCAGCAGAGAGGTGATCTCGGTGTGCATGGGCATATTGCCGGAGATGAAGATCACGGAACCGTATTCGCCGAGCCCGCGTGCAAAGGCCAGGGTAAAGCCGGTAAGAAGCGCCGGAAAAACGGCAGGAAACAGCACGCGGCTAAAGGTCTGCCAGGAGTTGGCACCGAGGCTGGCTGATGCCTCTTCAATATCGGTGCCAAGGTCCTGAATGACTGGCTGTACACTGCGCACGACAAACGGCAGCCCAATGAATGTGAGCGCCACGATGACTCCCAGGCGGGTGAACGCAACATCTATGCCGAGAGGATGAAGGTATCTCCCGAGCCATCCGTTTGGGGCATAGATAGAGGTCAGCGAAATACCAGCCACCGCTGTCGGCAAGGCAAATGGAAGGTCAACGAGCGCGTCGGCGATTCGCTTCCCTGGAAAGCTGTACCGCGCCAACACCCACGCAACGATGAATCCGAAGACGGAATCGATTGCGGCGCTTAGAAAAGACGCTCCAAAGGTCAACCGGTAGGAGGCCATCACGCGCGGCGAAGTTACAGTCGCAACAAAGCGCGCCCAGTGCATCGTCGCTGCTTTCAGAAAAATGGCACTGATTGGGATCAGCACAATCAGACTCAGATAGGTGATTGCAAAACCCAACGAGATTCCGAAGCCGGGTAGTATCCCAGGCTTCTTGAAGCGAGGCAGGCGATCTTTCAGCCCAGGCAAAGGATTTGAGCGTATGCCGCCGGCAGATTCGCGCACAGGAATTGTTGAAGATGCTCCCATATTCAGCCCTTATTTCCCATAGATCTGGTCAAAAATCCCGCCATCGGCGAAATGTGTTTTCTGCACCTTCTGCCAACCGCCGAATACGTCATTAATGGTGAAGAGAGTCAACTTCGGAAATTGTGCGGCATACTTGTCGGCTATCGATTTCGAGCGTGGACGGTAGAAGTGCCGAGCCGCGATCTCCTGCGCGGTATCGGAATACAGATACTCCAAGTACGCTTTGGCCACTTCAGCGGTGCCGCGCTTGTTCGTAACTTTATCCACCACCGAAACCGGCGGCTCAGCCTGGACGCTGTAGGAAGGGATGACGACCTCCAGTTTGTCTTTGCCCAGTTCTTTTACCGCGAGGAATGCTTCGTTCTCCCATGCAATCAGCACGTCGCCGATGCCGCGCTGCACAAACGTGGTCGTTGAACCACGGGCGCCGGAATCGAGCACCGGAACATTCTTGTACAACTGCGCTACGAACTGGCGCGCTTTGGCCTGGTCATTGTTGTTCTGGTGCAGCGCATAGCCCCATGCAGCCACGTAATTCCAGCGCGCTCCACCGGAGGTCTTCGGATTTGGCGTGATGACTGCGACACCGGGTCGTACGAGGTCATTCCAATCTTTGATGTGCTTCGGGTTTCCCTTGCGAACAAGGAAGACAATCGTGGAAGTGAACGGAGTGCTGTTGTTGGGCAGGCGCGACTGCCAATTTCCGGATATGAGTCCTCCATTCGCACTGATGGCATCAATGTCGTAGGCGAGACCCAGCGTCACCACGTCGGCGGGAAGCCCGTCGATGACGGCCCGTGCCTGTTTCCCCGATCCGCCGTGCGACTGTTTCACGATGACATCCTGGCCCGTCTTGGCCTTCCAGTAGCGTGAGAAGGCCGCGTTGTAATCCTGGTAGAGTTCGCGAGTGGGATCGTACGATGCATTCAGCAGGGTCACGCGCGGTTGCGCAGACGCTCCGGAAAACATTGCCATCACGGAGAACGCGAGTATAGCGATGCGGGCGATGCTGATCTTCATATTTCCCTTATGCAAAAAACGATGTCTGGGCCTCAATCAGCAGGTCTCAAAAAGCAGATACAAAACAAAAAGCCCGCTCAGTACATCTGGTGAGCGGGCTTAAAACTGTGAATCGGAATGAGGACTAGCTTTGCTTCAATCCGACCTACCCTCCAGAGCAGATGTGGGCTGCTGGCAACAACACATCATGTCCTGAACAGGCATTTTCATGTCCCCGAATGTATCTTCTGTTGATCAAAAAGTCAATCGTTTGTTTCGCGATGGGACCTCCGACGTGGGCCGGCACGGAGACCGGGAAAGAAGTGTTACGAAGTAGGGCTACCTCTCCGCGGGGCTGAGTACCACAATGTACGCCCCGTCCAGAAACTCAGGAATTTTCCGTAACCAGAATGGCGCCGACCCCGCTTCGGCATTTCCACCCGTAATCAATTTGGTTCGGCCGGAATCATCGACTCGGAGATTGGCGGCGCGGCGCCCTCGCGATTCCTTTATTCCGCAAATCGCTAAAAATACGCTGGATATTCGTCACACTGTTAGACATTTGCTGATGGTGCGCACTGCTGGCAATTCTTATATCGATGGCGATTGGTACGCTTTCTCGCAGTCGACTCCGGGTTGTACAACTTGGGGAAATTTGTTACTCAATGACGGACGGTGCAAGTGCCATAACTCCACGGGCAGACGGACACCATGAAAGTCGACAATTGCATCGGATGTTCGAGGAGTTGTCGTTCAGGTAACTAACGCGATTCTTTGTTAGCAGCACTGAGCATTCCAGAAATTGCGGCGATCGTTCATCATGGCATCGTCGGTTTTGCGACGCATGGAAGGTCACCGAGCGCATGCGGTTATGTTGATGTCACGTGGTCCACATTCCTAGCGCCTTTATGCTACACTGCTTCGACGAAGCGTAAGGCATTCAATTGACTCAATGAGTGAGATTGCCCGAAATGGGTCAGATGATCGAAAGACACGAAAGTGCTGTAGGGCCGAACATTATATAGGCGGCTTATGCCAATCGGATTTCGGCTTTGACTGCGATTCGTACAATTTTCGGAACTGAATTCATGTCATCTCGTTTGTGATGCGCTGTAGACCGACATAACGTCGTGCCTCGTATTTCAAGGTGAGGGAAAGCATGATTCGTCGGCTTAGGTTGTACCAGTTTTTTTTTCGGTTGTGCTGTTTCCTGATGCCCGCTTTAGCCTTTCTTCTTGCTGGTACAGGATTGCGCAGTCTGAAGTTAATTTATCCTCTTTCGCAGGACTACTACTACCTATGTGTGACGCTTTCACTGGCATGGATTGTTTGCGCGGAGCAATTCGAAGTTGCAAATGTGGAAGCGCTGTTCCTTGAAACTAGCAGCATTAGGAACTGCCTGAAGGCGCTCGCCTGGACGTATATGGCGGGCTTCACCGGGCTGTTCTTCTATCGCGGCGCTTCTTATTCGCGGCTATTGCTTGGCAGCAGCGCGCTGATCCTGCTGGCGGGGGTTTTGCTCCTGCGCGTGATCTTCGAGAAGATCGTGATCCGCGCCGGTAACCAAGGCGCACGCCTCCGTATCATTATTGTAGGCGCGGATGCATTTGCGCAGCGAACCTCGGAAGAACTGAAGAAAAGTGTTGTGGCTCCATGTGAAACCGTGGCGTTTGTCCGCATCCCGGGGCAACCGGTAAAGGTGGCGGGCGAGGTTCCGGTGTTCGACCTGGAACAGTTGATGAACCGGAACATCAAACACTTTGCCAATGATATTGTGATTGCGGTCTCTCCGGAAATTCTGCCAGTCATTTCCAATCTGATCGAACAGTTGAGAGGGCTTGCGATTCCGATCCGCCTGATTTTGGACTTCGGCGAGGATCTGAAGGTTCGCGACAGGTTCTTCCGAATCGGAGGAACCAATTTGCTTGACGTGCACATTGCGCCCTCTGAGACGATCAGTTACGTCATCCTGAAACGAACCTTCGATATCGCGTTCTCCCTGCTGGCGCTTACGATTGCCGCTGTTCCGATGGCATTGATCGCGATTGCGATCAAACTATCATCGCCCGGTCCAGTCTTTTTCGTGCAGGAGCGGGTGGGCATCAACGGGCAGGACTTCAAGATGTTGAAGTTCCGCACCATGAAGGTGGCTCCGGTTGAGGAGAGCGATACGCGGTGGACGACTGTCGGCGATTCACGCCGGACGGCTATTGGATCATTTCTCCGCGCGAGTTGCCTGGACGAGCTGCCGCAATTTTTCAACGTGCTACGCGGGGAGATGAGCGTCGTGGGCCCGCGTCCGGAGCGTCGGCACTTTGTAGAGAAATTCATTGACGAGATCGACGCCTACAATACCCGGCATCACCTCAAGTCCGGCATCACGGGCTGGGCCCAGGTGAACGGATTGCGCGGCGATACAGACATTGCAAAGCGCGTGGAACTGGATATTTACTACATCCAGAACTGGAGCTTTGCATTTGATCTGAAGATCATCGTGCTGACACTATTTTCTGGAATTTTCGCGCAAAATGCCTATTGAACCTCCCCGTTCCTAGCTCCGCAGGAATATACTTTGTGTGCACCTCAAGACCTACTGTGATTCGATGTGTCCGGGTACCGCTTCCCGGCACATCGGACCAGATGTTTGCATTGCGATTGCCAAAGATTCAGCGGGCGCTGGTTTCTGAGGCTTATTTTTTGGAGGACCAGAGTGCGGAGTTGGATTGCGGGCGTGTTATTTGCTGGAATTACTTTGTCGGTACACGCACAATCCACGCCGCCGTTACCGAGCGCGGGCGTGCCTTCGACGTATGAGAGCTCAGATGAAGCGCGTGGAATAGCCCTGAAATCTCTTCCAAAGAACATTCTGCAGGATCAGCAAGCGCTGTTTACGATGCCATTCCGTATGAACGAACGGCAGTGGGCGCTTACGGTGCCGCTGAGCATGCTGGCGGTCGGGTTGGTTGCCTCAGACACGGCAGTTGAGGGGCACGTCACAACGAATCCCACGACCGTTTCGCACGCCAACACCTTCTCGAATGCCGGGGTAGCCGCGCTGGCGGGAGTGGGCGGGGGGATGTACATCTGGGGCGCGTTGGCGAAGAATGACCACCAGCGAGAGACTGGATTCCTGAGCGGTGAAGCCGCAGCCGACGCTTACCTTGATACCACGTTCATTAAATATATTGCAGGCCGCGAGCGCCCATTCACGGGAGATGGGCGAGGCAGTTTTTTCAGCGGCGGCACCTCCTTCCCTTCCCAGCATTCGGCTGTGAGCTGGGCAATTGCAAGCGTGATCGCGCATGAGTATCCGGGGCCTGTGACAAAGTTCCTCAGCTATGGCCTCGCAGGTGCGGTGAGTGCGGCTCGGGTCGAGGGTCACGACCATTTCCTGAGCGACACCGTGATCGGAAGCGCAATCGGCTGGTACCTGGGGCGGCAGGTTTATCGGGCCCGCTCCAGCGACGCGGATATCGACCAGCACAACTGGGGCAAGTTTGAACGGAGCGAAAACAGCGAGGAGGAAAACGCCACAAGCCAGATGGGCTCGGCCTCTGTTCCGCTGGATAGCTGGGCGTACGACGCGTTCGACAGACTGGCGGCGATGGGATACCTGCCGGATGCATCCGCGATGATCCGCCCTTGGACACGGCTGGAGTGCGCGCGCCTGCTGCAGGAAGCCAATAACATCTACGGCAAAGAGAAGAATAGGCAACAGGTCGCTGGGGAATTGCTTTCATCGCTGGATAAGGAGTTTGCCCACGAGGCGTACCTGATGGAGGGCGGAAAAAACCAAGGCGCACAGGTGGATGAAGTATATGCGCGCTTTACTGGGATCTCCGGAACGCCGCTGCGCGATTCATTCCACTTTGCGCAGACACTGGTAGATGACTATGGGCGTCCTTACGGACAGGGCGCAAATGCGATCGCGGGCATTTCTGATCGCGCTGAGGCGGGGCCACTTGCCTTCTATTTGCGCGGCGAATACCAGTATGCGTCGGCGATTCCGGCCTATAACGCGGCGGCGCAGCAGGAGATTTCGGCTTTTGATGGATTGCCCTATGGATGGAATGACAGGTTGGGGACAACCAGTCGAGTGCGCCCGGTGGAGGCCTACGCTGCGCTGAACATCTCAAACTGGCAGTTCAGCTTCGGTCAACAGAGCCTATGGTGGGGGCCGGACAGAACCACGTCGCTGATTCTCTCCAACAACGCCCCGGCGATGCCGATGCTGCGCCTTGACAGGGTGAAGCCAGTGACACTGCCACTTTTGGGTCCGCTGCACTTTGATGCGTTCTTTGCGCGCCAGGGCGGAATTCACTACGTAAACCTGGGACCGACGTTTACTCCTTACGGTAACGCCAGCCAGGGACTGGAGCCGCCACCTTATATATGGGGCGGCAGCTTTTCCATTAAGCCTACTGAGAACCTTGAACTTGGAGTTGGCCATACTACAATCTTTGCCGGCTATGGCCGCCCTCTGAATCTCGACACCTTTCTTCACACCTTTTCAAATACAGGCAATGGGCAGGCCGTCGATCCAGGAAAAAGAGCGACGGAGTTCAATTTTTCCTATCGCATACCCGGGCTGCGAAAATGGCTGGTCCTTTACAGCGAGGCATTTGCCTACGACAGTCCTTTTGACAGACTTTCGTTTGAACGATATGCATTTGACCCGGGCATCTACCTGCCGCAACTGCCGGGAATACCGAAGCTGGACTTGAGGGTTGAGGATGTGAATACGAATCTGCCCGGACTCCAGAGCACCGCATATTATTATTCGAACGCGCACTATCCACAGGGGTATACGAATTACGGGCAGATCTTTGGCAGTTGGATCGGAAGGCAGGGGAACGGCGGAGCGGCGACCAGTACCTATTGGTTCACGGCTCGCAACAAGGCTACGGTGAACTATCGCAAGATGATTGTGGACAGGGCATTTCTGCAAGGCGGACATCTACAGGATTTTTCCGGGAGCATTACCTGGCTTGTTCGGCCGGAAATCGAAATCTCTGCTATGAGCCAGTATGAAACCTGGAATTTCCCATTGCTGGCGTTAGGAACACGCTCGGACGTCGCTACATCGTTTGAGGTCCGCTTTTTTCCCAAGGCGCGATATGGCTCGGCTCCAAGCCTGATGAACAAGCAGCCATAGTTGCAGGACAAGATGAATCTAAAGAAGACAAAAATTCCGGAAGTATTCGTAATCGAGCCGAAGGTATTTGGCGATGAGCGTGGATTCTTTCTGGAGAGCTATAACCGGAAGAGATTTGAAGATCTTGGATTGAAGAGTGATTTCGTCCAGGACAATCACTCGCGCTCGGCGCGGAATGTGCTGCGCGGCTTGCACTACCAACTTGGGCAGCCACAGGGAAAACTGGTTCGCGTGGTCGCCGGGGCAATCTGGGACGTTGCGGTGGATCTCCGCCGCAGTTCTCCAACTTTTGGACAATGGGTTGCGGAGGAACTCTCAGCGGAGAACAAGAGAATGCTCTGGGTTCCCGAGGGATTTGCTCATGGTTTTGTCGTGATCTCGGACTCTGCGGATGTGCTCTACAAGGCCACGGATTATTACGCACCTTCCTGCGAACGCTCGTTGCTGTGGAACGATCCTCAACTGGGGATCACCTGGCCGCTCAGTGGTGAGCCGGTACTTTCGCAGAAGGATCGAGCCGGGATCTTGTTGAGCCAGGCGGAAGTATTCGAATAGGACCTTCATTGTGCGAATTTTGCTGACGGGCTCGACCGGACAAGTAGGCAAAGATCTGCTTCCACTCTTGCGGGAGCAGGGTGAGGTGACAGCAGTAGGCCGCTCCGAGTGTGATCTCTCCTCGGTGGATGCGATTCGGAAGCTGGTGGCCGAGGTGAAGCCGTCGGTGATTGTGAACCCTGCTGCCTATACGGCAGTGAATGACGCAGAGGCACACCGGGAACAGGCTTACGCGATCAATTGCAACGCCGCGAAAACACTGGCGGAAGAGGCGCGAAAGTTGGGGGCGATGTTCGTACACTATTCTACGGACTACGTCTTCGACGGAGGTAAAGCGGGGGCTTACACGGAAGATGATGAGCCAGCGCCGCTAAATGTATATGGCGCCAGCAAGTTGGCAGGGGAGCGCGCGATAGCCGCAGTCGGAGGACGCTACCTGGTACTGCGCACAAGCTGGGTTTATAGCGCCAGCGGAAACAACTTTCTGCTGACGATCAGGCGCCTGGCGCACGAGCGGGAAGAACTAAACATTGTGGATGACCAAGTCGGTGGCCCGACCAGTTCGAAGGAAATCGCGCGAGCAACGGCCGGGCTGGTGCGGCAATATGCGGCGGTTGATAAGGCTGCTTTCCCAGCAGGCCTGTATCACATGACGGCTGCCGGCAGCGTCTCCTGGTGCGGGTTTGCGCGGGCCATTATTGCCGGCTTGGGTGAGCGCGAGACCTTCCGGTTGAAAAGGATCATGGGGATCGGATCAGGCGAGTATCCGACGCCAGCCCGCCGTCCGCTGAATTCGGTTCTGTGCAACGACAAGTTTGAGGGCGCGTTTGGGTTCAGACTGGGGAATTGGGAGTCTGGACTCGCCGAAGTAATCTGCGAAATTCTGTCGCAAGAATCACAAAGTATCTCGAACGAAAGTGCTTAGCCAACACAATGTAAAGTGGGATTGGCTGAGCGCATCATTGCAAAAACCAGATTTGATGAGAGAATGATAGAAACTCATAACGAACTCGGATTCGAACGGATAACTATGTGCGCGCGCAATTTTGTGACCCGATTCTGCTTCTCACTGCTGATCGCTACGGTTCTCGTAGGAATCTGCTTCGCCCAGGATTCGACTTCGCCTTCGCAGGCGGACTGCCTGGCTTCGGCTGATAGCGGCAACTCTATGCCCGCGGGTTGCGCTCAGGCGGACAGCAGCAGTGGAACTGCGATGCGCCAACAGGGTGCTGCGCCGACGCTGATCGAAGCGCCTCAGTTAACTGCAGGACGTCAGGAGGCTCCAGAGAAAGAGACTGTACCTCCGGTGAATCCGTCGAATGGCAGGAATATCGAATTGCCATCTCATCCGCAAACCGAGTTCGAGCAGATTGTGGCGGACACGGTTGGACGAACACTACCGCTTTTCGGCCGCGCGCTTTTTGTTCAGCCGCCCAGCACTTTTGCTCCAACCGACCACACCCAGGTTCCGGACGACTACATACTGGGGCCGAATGACGAATTGCAGATCCGCATCTGGGGTCAGATCAACGCAGACCTGCGCGTAGTTGTGGATAACTCCGGCCAAATCTATATCCCGCGTGTCGGCCAGATTTCGGTTGCGGGGGTTCACTACAGCGATCTCGATCAGTATTTAAAGAACGAGATTCTCAAGGTGTTCCACAATTTCACTCTCACGGTGAGCATTGGACGGATTCGCTCGATCCAAGTATTTGTGGTCGGCCAGGCGCTCTATCCCGGAACCTATACCATCAGTTCACTTAGCACGCTTGTGAACGCGGTTTTTGCTTCCGGCGGTCCCACTCCGCAGGGCTCATTGCGCGATGTGCAGGTACAGCGTGACGGAAAGACGATCGCGCACCTGGATTTTTATGAACTTCTGGTCAAAGGCGATAAATCGAAGGATGTTCGGCTGGAATCCGGCGATGTGCTGTATTACCCTGCAGTGGGTCCGCTGGTCGCAATAGCAGGCTCGGTGAACACACCCGCGATCTATGAAGTGAAGCCTGGCTCGACGCTGTCAGATCTTATTGATATTGCAGGCGGACTGAGCACTGTGGCTGATTCCACCAAGATAACCGTCGAACGCATGGGCGATCACGATATGCGTACCGTGCTGGAGTTTCCGCTTGACGCGCAATCCCGCGCTTTGCCGCTCAACGGCGGCGATATTGTGCGTGTGTTGTCGATTGTTCCCCGCTTCGAGAATGTTGTCACGCTGCGCGGCAATGTTGTTAACCCAGGGCGCTATCCATGGAAACCTGGCATGAGAGTGCGCGATCTGATTCCGAATGCGCAGGCATTGCTGACGCGTCCCTATTGGCTGAGCCGCGCCGAGATGACCGACGGACGCAGTACGGAGTATCCGATCCGCCCCGTTCCGCCCAAGAGCACGGTGGACAATTCCAAGCGCCCAGAGTTGATTAAGTTTCAAACTGGGGACCCCAGCCAACCTTCCTCTGGTGATAGATCGCAGCAAGATATTCGTATGCTTAGGGATAGGAATCCTAACGCCGAAACCCTCACTGCGGATCTGCATCGGGCATCTCCGGAAATCAATTGGAGCTACGCGATCATTCAGCGGGTGAATCCCGTGGATCTTTCCACCAAGCTGCTGTCCTTTGATCTCGGTAAAGCGGTGCTGGAGGGCGATGAGGCCAACAATCTTGCACTCGCAGTCAGACGATATCATCACCATCTTTTCGCAATCCGATGTTGCTGTCCCGCAGAGCCGGCGTGCACGCTATGTCCGCCTGGAAGGCGAAGTGGTGCGGGCTGGAGTATACAAGACGGAAAAGGATGAATTGCTTAGCGATGTGATCAAGCGCGCCGGAGGCGTGACGCCGGACGCCTATATATACGGCACTGAGCTGACGCGCGAGTCGGCGCGGGTACAGCAACAGCAGAGCATCGACGAACTGGCGAACCAGACGGATGTGGAGATGCGTCAGGCGTCGGCCTCCCTGGCCAGCAGTGCTACTACTCCAGAGGACGCGGCGATGGCTGCAGCGCAGAAGCAGGCGGGGGACGCGATGGTTGGGCGCCTGAGAAATCTGAAGGCGACGGGCCGCGTGGTGTTGAACCTGAAGCCGACGGCCAACTCGATCGATGACTATCCGAAGATCGCGGTGGAGGACAATGATCGCATTGTGATACCGCATGTTCCTTCGACCGTATCGGTTGTTGGCAATGTTTACAATGCCGGGTCATTTGTCTACAACCCACGGCTCAGAGTTGGTGACTACCTGAAGATGGCGGGCAAAGACAAACCGCACGCCGACATGCGCCACGCCTTCGTGCTTCGCGCAGACGGCACGGTTGTTTCCAGCCAGTCGGTCAACGGCCTACTTGAGGGCAACAAGTTTGCCTCACTGCGCCTGTATCCTGGGGACCAGATCGTGGTGCCGACCAAGATTCCAACTGGAAGCATTATGCGCGGTCTGCGTGACTGGAGCCAGATCTCCGGACAACTGGCTATAACGGGCGCGGCATTGGCTGTGATTCATTAGGGAGTTTAGTTAGCCGTCGATGGTCGATCGGCGAATTTGAGGAAGCATTGTTAGAATCTGTAATGGGTACAGGAGAAGGGCCAGCATGAAGTCAGACGTGATCAGCGAGCAAATCAGGGAGGTAGAGACTCAGGGTGAGCCAGCACAAGACATTCACCTGCTCGACCTGCTGATTATCCTCTCGAAACGCAAACACTTCATCCTGCGTTTCACGGTCGGTCTGGCAATTCTGACAGTGGTCACGGTGCTCTTAATTCCGAACCGGTATACGGCGGAGACGGTTGTTCTGCCTCCCAACCAGTCCTCCTCGATGAGTTCCGCCCTGCTGAGTCAGCTTGGCGGAGCTGGCGCGGGAGCCCTTGCCTCCCTTGCTGGTGGCAGTCTCGGTATAAAGAACCCCGGGGAGATGTATGTTTCCTTGTTTCGTAGCCGGACAGTCGAGGATGCGGTTATTCAGCGCTTTGGACTGATGGCCAGGTATCGCAAGAAGACGATGTACGATGCTCGCAAAGCGTTTGAGACGCATTCCACAGTGCTCCTCGGAACCAAGGATGGACTGATCCGCATCACTGTTGAGGATCGAGATCCGAAGCTGGCCGCCGAGATTGCCAACGGCTACGTAGATGAGTTCCGCAAGCTCTCCGCCACCTTGGCGATCACCGAAGCATCGCAGCGACGCCTGTTCTTCCAGCAGCAATTGCTGGAGGCGAGGGGAAATCTCACGGCGGCGGAAGAGGCGATGAAGAGGACCGAGCAATCCACGGGAGTTCTTCAAATCGACAGCCAAGCAAGGGCCCTGATCGAGTCCGCTGCAACCCTCCGCGGGCAGGCTGTAGCAAAGGAAGTTCAGATTCAGGCCATGCGGTCATTTGCCACCGAGGACAATCCAGATCTGATCATCGCCAAGCGGCAACTTGCCGAAATCCAAGCCCAGCTCAACAAGCTTGCCGGACAGGACTCAGACCAGTTCATCGTCCCCAAGGGCAAGGCCCCCGAGGCTGGGATGGAATACCTCCGCAAACTCCGCGACGTGAAATATAACGAAACCGTATTCGAACTGATCGCTAAGCAGTTTGAATTGGCCAAGCTGGATGAGGCGCGCCAGGGCGCAATCATTCAGGTGGCTGATGTCGCCGTGCCTCCGGACAAGAAGTCCTTTCCACCTCGCGCAATTATCGTGATCCTAGTGACGCTGCTCGCATTTGGGATTGCCGTTCTCTGGGTTCTCGCATGCGAACGATGGGCAGAGGCACAGCGCGACCCTGAACAATACAGCAGGATTCAGACCCTCTGGGAGCTGCTATTCACAAAGCCTTAAACTGGCGCGGACTCCCGTAAAAATGATCTACGCCGATCAGAGATGGATAGGGGACCACGGTATCGGCCGCTTCGCGCGGCATGTGCTGGCTGGTCTTGAGTATCGTCCGGTTTCACTAGGATCGAATCCAGCCTCACCGCTTGACCCCTGGCGGCTCACGCGCGCGCTTGGACAAATGACCCGAAAGGATCTGTTCTTTTCACCGGGCTACAACTCTCCACTCTTCTGTAACTCGCCGTTCATATTCACGCTGCACGATCTAAATCACATCGATCGTCCAGAGAATAGCAGTCCCCTCAAACGCCTGTATTACACAATGGTGTTGAAGCGGGCCTGCCATCGCGCCGTCAGAATCCTCACGGTTTCGGAGTTTTCGCGCGGACGCATCATCGATTGGTCTGGCGTGCCGCCAGAGAAGGTTGTCAACGTCGGATGTGGAGTTGACGCGCAGTACCATCCTGGAGTTACGCCGCACGAAGTTCCATTTCCTTATATTCTTTGCGTCAGCAACCGCAAGCGACATAAGAACGAGTTCCGGGTGGTAGAAGCCTTTGCTTGTGCGCAAATCGCCTCTGAGGTCCGGCTTGTGTTTACGGGCAAACCCACGGTTGAGCTAACGGGTTGCATTCAGCGCTGTAAGGTGACGCAGCGTGTCTACTTTGCGGGAATGGTTCCGGATACACAATTGCCATCACTCTATCGGAGCGCTGAGGCGCTGGTATTCCCATCTCTTTATGAAGGCTTTGGGCTCCCGGTGCTGGAAGCCATGGCCTGCGGCACGCCGGTGGTGACAGCAAATACCAGCGCCATGCCGGAGATTGCTGGAAATGCTGCAGTGCTCGTGAACCCGACCTCTATTGAGCAAATTACTGAGGGAATTGAACGAGTCCTAGGTGACAGTTCATTTCGCCAACAGCTCCGGGAAAAAGGACTAGCGCGAGCTGCCCAGTTTTCATGGTCAAGCACGACGGTCAAGGTTCAAGGGAGCCTCTCTGCTACGTGAGATAGTTTCGGGAGGTATGTTTTCGCCTAGTCGTCTCTTTTTACAAAGAACTACAAGAGCGAACACAGTGCCGAAAGTGCTAAATGCTATGGAAAAGGTACCTGCGCACAGGAAAGTCGCACAAAGGCTAGCTGCCGCAATAACAAGGGGTTGTTGAGTGGCCAAGGCCTCACGGTGCAGATACACCCACATCTTAATCAACAGAGCACCGAAAAGTAGCAGTCCAATTATCCCAACATGCAAGACTAACGCCAGAAAAACGTTATCAATCAACATCGGATAGAGCGGAAGAATTTTTTCGTTTTGGACTATCCCGAAGCCAAACAGCAGATTAGCCGGGGTGGAGTTGATGAGGACGTTGGCGTAATATCCCCATTCAATAATTCGCTCGATCAGGGACGAGGAATCCTGCAGACTGGTAGTACTGCTGCTGCTGGCGAGAGAATTCAATCCAACCAAAATTACCGAGATTCCTGCGACAAAATAGAGAACTGGATGCCAGCGCGCGCGTGCGGATTTACGGCCAAAGGTAAGAACCAAGGCACAAGTGCAAGCACAGACGAATACCAGATAGCAAAGCCTGGTCAGGGTAGAGACGCACGCCAATGCCGAAATAATGAACAGTAAAGTCCCTCGGATGCCCATTGTTCGAGATAGTGCTACTCCCAGTGCACCGCAAAAGGCGCAGAACATACCGAAGTTCATAGACGATGTGAACAGGCTAAACGCCCTGACCTCGCCGAAAAAATCCCAGCTGTTCACTATAAAGCTTCCATCGATGCTGTCGGTATATAGAAGAGGCTCCACTGTCAGATATTGGGCGAATCCAATCGCAGCACAGACCAAGAACAGGAATATTGTGCACCTCAGTATCACTTGCTCTGGAACTGTGCCTCGAAATGTCAGTAACGCAGGTCCAATTAAAAGGAGTAAATAATACCCATTGTAGGATTGGGCGACATCTGAGATGGACATATTGTGAGCGGTGATCAAATATGTGGCTTCAATAACAAGAAATCCAACACAAAGGAGCCAAGTAGAGAGTGGGAGGTCTGTCGGTCCAGTTTCCGGGCCAAAAAAATAGCCAAGCAGGGCGACGATCAAAAGGGCGGCTTTAACTGAACTGTTGCCTACTAGAATTTGACCGCCAAGGAAACACATCTGCAATTGAGGGACAGCAGCATCTACAAGAGAAAAAAGGCAGAGTGGGACTGCCAGGAACGCTAACAACCGATGAATGAAACTTGAGGACCCGCTCATTTGTTAAGTTTACCGGGTTGCGCGATTTGCAACTTGAGTCCCTGCAGCATGAATGACAGCATTACCTTTGCACGGACACTGTCTCCCCGATAAAGCCGCTGGACGGCGGCGAGGGTTATGCAAGCCAATACCGACGGAAGTGCCCAGGGGAAGAATCGCCTTGTGAGTAACACTCTGCTACGAGACAAGTATTGATCCGAGAGCAAACTGCGCTTCCTGAAATCCGGGTTAGAGCCGATCGTACCTCCCTCTTTGTGGTATATCACGCTGCCGCGCGCGTAACCGAGGTTGAACTTTCCCTTTGCGCGCATCGCCCAGTCCAGTTCCTCGAAGTAAAGGAAATAGGACTCCTCCATCAGCCCCACTGTCTCCAGAAAAGGGCGGCTGACGAGCATGGAAGCGCCATTGACATAATCTGTTGGCACGGGATGTAAATCCAACTCGTTGACAACCAGCGGCGGCGGTGTATGCACGCGCGCAGTCCAGCGGCAATAGGACTTGCCTCCCTGCGCCTGCACTTCCTTCGGATTATGGTACGAAAGAGTCAACGAGCCGCAAAGCCCGACTTCGGGCCGTTTCCGCATGAGTTGCAGCATCGCCGAAAGTGACTGTGGTTCCACTACCGTATCGTTGTTCAGCAACCAGAAGAATTGGCAGTCAGGATCGCTGAGGGCGTAGCGGAGGCCCACATTGTTTCCGGCGGCAAAACCGAGATTCGCACCGTTCTGAATGAGAGTGAACCGAGATGAGTGGGAGGCGGTACCCGACTCCGCCTGTTCACGGGTCAATTCAAGATACGGGATCGGCTTCGGAAAAGGCGGCGAATTCAGGTGGGCCAACTGCGGGTTCGCGGACTCGGCAAGAAGTTCGCCTAGCGCCCACTGTTTGATTCTCTCCAGAGAGCCATCGGTTGAAGCGTTATCGCAGACGACAACGCTGAAACCGGGGCACGCTAGATGGAATACGGACTCCAGGCACTCGATGGTGTCTTTCCATCCATTCCAGTTGAGAAGAATCACATAGCTATGCATTTTGTCCGGGTTCCCTTGTCCTACTCTTGCAAAGCTACAGTTCAACTTTTTTTCCTGCTCTACCGCGGAGAGCATCTGCTGTGCCCGCTGCCATAGCGCGAAATTTCTTCCATTTGTTGTCTTCGACAAGCGCGATCTTGGCGGCTTCAGCGAAGATCATCTTGATTTCACGCCAAAACCATGACTGGTCTGCCGCGTAGGGTCTCAACAATCGCAATCGATTACGAGTTATGTAGTAGCGCCGCTCTGCGGAGTGATTCGAGGCCCCGAAGCAACGACCCAAAAAGCGATATCGCGTGAGCCGTCCGCAAGAGTGCAAGAGAACCGCGGGCGACTGAATAATCACCATTCCCTTTTGCCTAGCGCGAAGGCAAAACTCGATGTCCACGTAATCCATGTACAGGCTTTCATTAAATGTCCCGACGATCTGAACCACACTTGATGGAAGCATGTTTCCCGACGTCATCACTGCGAGACATTCACCGTTGCCCGCCCGCATGATCGGCTGTGGAACCCCCGATTCCCGGTCGACATAGGTTGGAGCAATGATCGCGACCTTTTCTGGGTGCCGAGCCTGCTGGTAGGTTTCTACCATTTGCCGGATAAATCCATCGCTTACCCGGCTGTCTTGGTCAAAGGTGGCAATCCAGTTGAAGCCCGCTTCTATCGCATACTTCACGCCTCGGTTGAGAGCCACGGCAATTCCAAGATTCCGATAATTACGAATTACAGTGCAATTTTGACACGCTTCCAACGTCATGAGATGTTGTTGCGTCTCGCTGGTTGAGCCGTTGTCAACCACTACAATGTGGCAGACCTGCGAGGAAATGGCTGCAATATTATCCAGAAATGCCGGGTCGGGATTGTATGTGACAATCAACGCGCAGACGTGATTTTCCAGAGACAGTGGCGGATTCATGTGTCTATAAGCGCAACTCAACGTTTGAACATTTTAGGTAAATTATAAAGCCGTCATGCAGTCTGGCGTTACGCGGTTACGTAGTCATTGGCCTCCGCTAGCTGCTCCTGTCAACACGTTTCAGTCTGCGGCTCGATTTTCTTGCCCATGATTCAGCGCCGAAACCAGTTTCCCTCGCCTATCGAGCTGGCTCGCATAACCAATTTCATATTTGCAAAGGGATGCGGCCGCCATGAGGCGATTGGGACACACGATACGCCTAGAGAGGTCGGCGGCGCCGACCAGAAGCTTCGTCAAAAGAGGCCTTCGAGCGATGGCTTGGATAGTGGGGTTGAGTGCTCGTCTCAGCCGGGTCGGCCGTACCCGCTGCTCCGGCCATAGTTCATGGAACAACCGGGAGGAGTATCCAACGCGAACCCAGCGCTCGCACAATTGGCGAAATGTGGTCGGATGGAGGTGATAGCCGAGGGCTTCAGGAAGAAATCTGATTCTCAGCCCGCACTCTTGATGTATCCGGTACCCCAGTTCGATATCCTCCATGGCCGCATACGGAAAAATTTCTTTGAAGGGGAATTTTCTCAGCAATTCCGTCTTGACCGAAAGATTGCTGGTGTAAAAGTGCCCCCAGTTTGGCTCGACTCTCGCGAGAAGATCCTTGTACGCAAATTGGAACGGACTTTCATCAAGCCATCTCATGAAAGGCGTAATCGTCTGTCCGGATTCGCTCCACTGTGTCAAGCCCAAGGCTGCCACATCCAGTTCCGGTTGCTCCCGGTGCAAGGTTACATGACGCTCAAGAAGGGTCGGCGAGGCGAAAATGTCATCTCCGATCATAAGACAGAGCGGAGCCTGAAGCATTGAGACCGCGAGATTACGGGCCTTGGCCGGTCCGCTGTTGTTCTGCCGCGCGTACCGTACAGCAAGGGGCGTCGTTCTCAGATAAAGCTTCATCTGCTCAGGCGTCGAATCCGTGCTCCCATCGTTGACGACAACAACCTCAAAGTTCTTGTATGTCTGATTTTCAAGATGGGCCAAGCATTCCGAAAGAGCATCGGAACGGTTATATGTCGGAATCACAACGCCCAGCGGCTTGGTTGACATAAGTCCATTTAACTCCTTCCGTGTGCTGGATGCGGTCCACAACTCCCTGTCCGCAGGTTAATGAAAAGATTGTATAATATTCGAGTGCTCCACGGCTGCTGAGAATAGGCAGAGACCTTGTTAAACGTGATCACCAAGGCTTTGGTGGAAAGAATCTCGAATGTTGAACTGGGCTGCACGATACTATCCCATCATCCGAATCCTTAAGAAGCGCGGCTTGTTCGAGAGTGGCTCACTTCTAGAGATTGGGTCAGGATCGATAGGTATCGGGCGATTCCGCAAAGTACCATTTGTCGGGTGCGACATTTCGTTCCCTTTCGAACCCAAGTGGCCGATGACGCCCCTAATTGCGTCCGCTGCGCAACTGCCATTCGATGATGATGAATTCGATGTTGTGATTGCGTCTGACGTGCTCGAACATATTTCACCCGATATGCGAAAAAAGGTGATAGGCGAGTCGCTGCGCGTTGCGCGAAAACTTGTGATATTTGGGTTTCCGTGCGGACACCTAGCCTGGGAGTCGGATCGAGATTTACTGGAAGCTTACGTCCAAGCCGAAATGACTCCACCCAGCTGGCTGACCGAGCATATGGACGCTCCATTCCCAGAGCCCGAGCTACTTAAACAAGTCGATGGCTGGGAGATGCGGCAGCTGGGCAACGAAAGTATTGGGTTCCATTCCTGGCTGATGCGAAGCGAGATGTCTCCAACCTTTGTCCTCTTCTCTTCGATAGGTTTGCGTATAGCTCCTTTCCTTGTGGAGTATCTGCTGCAGAAGGCTGACCGCGCCCCTTATTACCGGCAGATTGTCGCGCTGCACAAGCGCGAAAGCAATTGACACGCAATTAGAGAGTGTGCATACGCAGCCGCCCAGCCAACGGAGTATTCGAATTCGCCGCATTCTTAATGCGGTCCTTGACTTTGTTCTTGGTCAGGGGGCGCTACAAGGCATTGGCGTGCTCGTCAGTCTATTTCTGGTGCGCAGCCTCAGCGTAAGCGACTATGCAAAATTCGGCCTAGCCTCTGCATTCCAGGTCACTACCTCTATTTTGATGGACTTAGGGTATGCCAGCACAATCATTCCGTTGGTTGGCGACCGGGTCTCTGATCGCCGTCTGGTTGGCAGATATGTAAGGGCGGCGAAGTCTCATAGGGATCGTGCTTTTTGGGCTTTATCTCCATTCGCTGCAACTGCATTTCTACTTGTCACGCACAGGCAGCATTGGCCATGGCTAATCCAAATCACTCTGCTCTCATCAGTTTTGCTCGCGCTGTATTCAAGCGGCCCGGTCTCCTATTTCTCAGCCCCGCTAATCCTCTATCGGCGATTACGTGCCTACTATGTTCCACAGACGATCTCCGGTAGCTGCCGGCTGGTTGCATACATATTGCTAAGAGTCATAGGCGCGCTCAACGCCTGGACTGCGGCGGGATTGAGCGCCCTGAATATCACACTCAATGGATTTCTTCTCAAGGTGAGAGGTAACCAATCAATCGACTGGCCAGAAATTGACGACCCGGTGATCGAGAAAGAGGTACAGCAATACATTCTTCCTGCCACTCCGGCAATCCTTCTGGCGGCATTTCACGGCCAGATTGCGCTATTCCTGATGGGCATTTTTGGCAATACCGTCAATATCGCTGAAGTTGCTGCCCTCAGCCGCCTCGGGCAGCTCTTCGGCGTCATGATGACTTTCAACATCATAATTGTCGAACCGTATATAGCTCGCTTGCAAAGAGAACAGCTTCTTCGCACCTACTTCAACCTTATAGTTATCGCATCGCTGGGCTGTGTTGTGTTGACTCTGACCGCCTTTGCGGCTCCAGGTATCTTTCTATGGCCTCTGGGATCAAAGTATCTGCAACTGCGAAGTCTCATCGGATGGGTCGTCCTCACCGCCTGCGTCAACTACATCGCTGGGTTGATCTGGACTATGAATCGATCTCGGAAGTGGCTCTTCTGGAGAGGGACTATCGCAGAGATTTCCCTGCTGGCTATTGTACAGATAGGATTTGTGGCGCTATTTGGTGTCCGAAGCACCAAAGATGCAGTGATGTTCAACTTTGCATCTAGTTTCTGCTATCTAGCCGCTCACGGTTATGTTGCGACACATGGCTTCTTAAAGGGAGAACGAGATGAAGGCTTGGACAATGTAGCTCCCCAAATTACGTTACCTTAGCAGCCTGCGGTGCAAGTTGCTGAATGTTTGAGCCCGTAATGTTATGCTTCTTACCTCTATCGGATTGTGCGTTTGCAGAACAACGCTGAACCGCAGGTCGCATAGAGGAATGAACATTAGCGGCGGCCCCAGTTGTCAGTCGTACTGTAATGGAAGGGACTAAAGGGCATGGAATTTACGGATAGAGTTAGTAGAGAAAAGGAAAGCTATGACTCTGGTGATGTACTAGGGGAAAGTCGCAGGTTACAAGCAAGATTTCACCATGTCTTCAATTCTCCGAACACACAACGCGCTGAGCAATACTTTAATGCAGCCTTGGAAAATTCTATAAAAGCAAAAGACGTGCTTGATTACGGATGCAGCAACGGATGGATGGTTGGGCGATATGCTGAATTCGGAGCAAGGAGCATCACCGGCATTGACATTTCAGAAACCGGCATACAGGAAGCCATTAAGAGTTATGGTCATATAGCACACTTTCAGGTTGGAGACGCACATAACGTGCCATTCCCCGACAAAAGCTTTGACATTATTGTTGGTCGATCCATTCTTCATCATTTGGATTTTGAAAGAGCACTGCATGAGATTACTCGACTTTTGCGCGCCGGTGGCAGAGCCGTTTTTGTCGAGCCGCTTGGAGATAACCCTGCAGGAAAGCTCATTCGCCGGCTTACCCCAAAAGCGAGAACTCGAGATGAGGCACCCCTGTCAAGAGAGCAGATCCGGTTTGCCGACAAGTTATTAGGCAGTCAGGAGCATCGGTTCTTTAACTTAGTATCCGTACCCATGGCTATGGCAACGTCCTTGACACCAATGAGCAGCGACAATTTCTTGTTGCGTGTTACGGATACTATTGATCTAGCATTAGCCAACTCTTCGATGAAGTATTGGATGCGCCAAGTTGTGCTGGTTTGGCAGAAACTATAGTCCGCATAGAGAACGGCGCGTTCGATCGTTCGCGCGAGCAGATTGTCTACTCCCGGGAGGCGGAGTACGGTATAGTCCGACGAAGAAGACTGCTTAGAATGTCTCTGCCATGATGCACCACAACTTTACGTTATGACTTGGGACTGGACCGTTGTACAACATTTCGCCCTCGTACCAGTGTACGATTAGGTTCGGCCTGATGACAAGATAGTGATTGATTGATGCACAACTCATTTCCTGCAGATATGGAATTGTCCAAGCTTCGCGTAGCGATCGTCCATTACTGGTTTGTGGGACGCGCTGGAGGCGAGCGAGTCGTGGAGGCTCTGGCGGAGGTGTTTCCGAAGGCAGATCTGTTTTCTCTGGTCGCCGACCGTTCGACCCTCGCTCCAGTTCTGCAGAAGCGAAAGTTGCAGACTTCATTTTTGCAGCGAATTCCGGGAGCGGTAAAATTTCACCGCCATTTTCTCTTCCTGCAACCACTGGCACTGGAGCAGTTTGATCTCAGTGGGTACGACCTAGTGATCAGCTCCGAGTCGGGGCCCGCAAAGGGCGTGCTCACCTCATCTAAGACCTGCCACATCTGTTATTGCCACTCACCGATGCGGTACATCTGGGATATGTATCCGGAATACAGGCGCGGCATGGGGCCAGTGGTGGGCAGCATTTTTTCGCTAGCTGCGCATTACATGCGGCTATGGGATTATGCGAGCGCGGGGCGGGTGGACTATTTCGTAGCGAACTCCCGTTTCATCGCTACCCGCATCCGGAAGCACTACGGACGCGAGAGCGCGGTGATTCATCCTCCAGTGGATGCCGCGGCGTCTGCGGTCGGTGAAAGGACCCGCGACTACTACCTGGCGGTGGGGCGGCTGGTTGACTACAAGCGATTTGACCTCGCCGTGAATGCCTGCACGAAGCTAGGCCGGCGTTTGAAGATCATCGGCGGCGGGCCGCAATCCACGGCTCTTCGGCGAATGGCCGGACCGACAGTAGAGTTCCTGGGACAGGTGAGCGATGACGAGCTGAAAGATAATCTGGCGCGTTGTCGGGCTCTGCTGTTTCCGGGCGAAGAAGATTTCGGAATCGTTCCAGTTGAGGCTCAGAGCTTTGGGCGCCCGGTGATTGCGTATGCTTCCGGTGGTGTACTGGAAACGGTGCGGGGAGTTTTGCCCGGAGAGAGTGGGATGGAAAATCCAACCGGAGTTTTCTTCACCCAACAGACATCATCGAGTGTCGAGAATGCAATTCTTCGCTTTGAGGCGATGGAAGATGAGTTCTGTCCGCAAACGATTCACAAATATTCGCTGCAATTTGACGCCGAGGTGTTTAGGAGCAGAATTGCAGAGTTCGTTCGGGTTGCTGTTGCGGAGTTCAGGGAGCGCAGCCGGGTAGAGGATTTTGCAGATTTGTCGGATGTTGCCATGCGATTCAAGAAAAGCTGAAGAGTAAGTTCCTGCTGTAAGCTCCCGCTACTTGTAAATACCTGTAACATCCAATCCCCTATGCACTTTGAGAGCTGATACCTGCTTAAGTGTTAAGTACACTCTGTGGCGAGACTAAGGCAGCGCTGCTTTTGCTCTTGTTCAAATAAAACCGAGGAACTCTCAAAATAAAAAAAAGCAAGGCAGCATTCCTCGAAAGCGTGCCATCGTACATAGGACAAAGCAGGAATTTACTGCCGCAGAGAAGTCCATAACAGAACGTTTGTTGGATGTGACTTTGAGGGCGAAGCTCTATCTGAGGAGCTAAGGTTGAATGGACCGACAAGCAAGCCGCCGCAAAGAGAAGCGGCATGCCGGGATCTTTGAAGCCGAATATGACGAACCCTGACCGTACGTGGGGGCAGGAGGCGTTTATGGGCCCAGCGGGCGAGAAGGTGCTCAGTTCAGTTGCGACATTGACAACTTCGGATACTCCGTCTTGGTATGCGATTCATACTCGCGCCAAGCACGAAAAGAGGGTCGCTGCGGAACTGCAGGAGAGAGGCATCGAGACTTTTGTTCCGGTCTCGCGCGAAGTACACCGTTGGAGCGATCGGAACAGAGTGCTGGAAGTTCCACTATTTCCCTGTTACGCCTTCATTTCAGCGGAACTCACCGCAAAGGTGCAATCAACTGTTTTGCAGCACCCAAGCGTGTTGCGATGGATCGGCTTTCAAGGACGCCCCTCGCCCATCCCTAAAGAGGAAATTCTTTCCATTCAGATCGTATCGCGTAGTGGAGTGCCCGTTGGGCCGCATGCCTTTATGAATATCGGCGAACGGGTACGCATACGCGGCGGCTCGCTCGATGGTGTTGAAGGCGTCCTGATCAAAAACGAAAACGAGCACACGCTAGTCGTCTCGGTCGAACTTGTCGGGCAGTCGGTTGCCCTGTCCCTCCACAACTACGAACTGGAGAGGGTTACACCGGAGATTGCGAGAGGCGCGTCTCGTTAGGAGCTATGTCGACTTTCCTGGCTAACCGACTCCGATTAAGACCGCACATCAATTGCGATTTCTGAGCCACTGCAAACCGATTGAAGATCTCCGCTTGAACATCCTCTGCACGAGGAAACATCCCTTATGCGTTCTGTCCAACTCAAAAAGCCGGCTTCCGATTCCGAAGCGATTCCGCTCATCAACGCGCACGCGTTGCAGCGGGCGAGTGACCGCTTCGAGACATTTGTTGGAATTCTGGAGCGAGTCGCCGATTTGGCCGCAGTTTCGATAGCGGCACTGTTGGCACACTACTGCTATGAGCTATCTGGTATTGGAAGACACCTGCAATACCCACCCAAGGTTGTTATAGGCAGTAGCTTGGCTTTTGCCATGATGTTCGTGTTCATGTTGGATCACGCCGGAGCGTATCAGGAAGGCAACAGCCTGCTGCGGATTCGTGAGACCGAACGCATTCTGCGGATGTCGGTGCATGCTTTCGCCGTAGTGTTTCTGATTGCTTTCTTTTTTAGTTATCCGTTTTCCCGCTGGATGATCGCGCTTGGAATCCTCTTCGTACCGCTGTTGCTAGTAATCGAAAAGCAACTCATTTTCATAATTGTTCGCTATCTCCATAGCCATGGATATGGCGTACAAAACGTGCTGATCTATGGCGCTGGTTACACCGGCCGACAGGTTTATTCCAACCTGGTGCATTCGCCGAAATTGGGTCTGAATCCGGTAGCCATCGTCGATGACGACGAGCAACTTGCGGGTCAAAACGTGTACGAATATGGCTACAGACACGAGCGTCCCGTGCCGATTATTGCCGGACCGCTCACCCGTAAGATGATCCGCGACTGCGGGGCCAGTATGGTCGTGATCGCTATCCCTTCATGGGTAAATGAGATGCTCGACTACGTTGCGACCGAAGCTTTCGCCGCGCAGGCGAGCGTGGCTTTCGTACCGCGACTGTCGCACGGCGGAGGAGGCATGGAAAGGTATGTCGATATCGACGGCGTGTTGATCGCCTCATTGAACCCCGAGCCTGCGAAGTTCGGATACGAAGCGGCCAAGCGCGCATTCGATGTTGTTGCCGCCTTTATTCTGCTGATATGTACCGCGCCACTCTGGGCGGTCATAACCATACTGATCCGAAACGAATCGCCTGGTCCTGTGTTCTTTCAGCAAGAACGTGTCGGTCTGAATGGAAGGCATTTTAGACTCTATAAATTCCGGTCCATGAGAGCGGACGCGCCAAAGTATGCCTTTCACCCGACTGGCGCACGCGATCCACGGGTGACCCGCGTTGGCCGCTTGCTGCGCCGAACCAGCCTGGACGAACTTCCGCAACTACTCAATGTGCTCAAGGGAGATATGTCGCTGGTAGGCCCACGTCCGGAAATGCCGTTCATCGTGGAGAAGTACACCGAGCAGCACCGGCAACGTCTGCAGGTGAAGCCCGGCATTACCGGCCTATGGCAATTGAGCGCAGATCGAGCCTTCTTGATCCACGAAAACATTCAGTATGACTTGTATTACATCCATAACCGAAACTTCTTCATGGACCTCGCCATTCTCCTGCATACGTTGGTATTTGCCATGAAGGGTGTTTAGTTGTAGGCGCAATAGCAGGAAGAGTTTTGCTGGAAATGCTCTATCTTCATCGAGAGCCCGCGTTACCTATCCAGCTACGCCGGCGCAAGTCGAAGCCGGTTTTCACGGAACATCAACAGGTGCCTGGAAGCTCTCTTCCGATCTCGAGACAAGGAGCTTACGTTGAACACCCAATCCCCTGCTATCGAACCCCGCCGGGGGAACACGCTTTCTCA
This sequence comes from uncultured Acidobacteriota bacterium, assembly GCA_963786435.1. GTDB lineage: Bacteria > Acidobacteriota > Terriglobia > Terriglobales > Acidobacteriaceae > TOLSYN. Next base: position 4,210,718 of record CAWAZK010000002.1, on the reverse strand, counting down.
GCGTGATATTCACCTAACGCCCGCTCCTCTCCAACAGAGCGATAGTCCATCCTTCGATCTGGTTTCGTTCGTGCGAATCATGGCGAGGCGAAAAGTCTGGATTTATTCTTCGTTTGCGATGTTCCTGCTTCTGGCAGCGGTCGTTTGCCTGGTGATGAAGCCTCGGTACAAAGCGGCGGCCCAACTCCAGGTCTTGAAGCACGATCTGGGAACGATATCGCTCAATGATCGCGGAAATCCAGGCGCAGAATGATTCCGGGGACGCGCTGGATTTCAATATGAGCTTGCAGACGCAGGTTGCGGTTCTAAAGTCGGAGACGCTCGCCTTGCGGGTTATCCAGGAACTCAATCTCGCCGAAACCCCAGAGTTCCAGTATAACCCGTTGATCAAGACCGCCGAGACACGGCGGCAAATGGCCTTACCTTTAGACGCAGGCGCCGCGCAAACGCGCCTACATCTTGCGGCAATGGTCCAAAAACTTGAATGTCGATGCCGTTGCTGGCACTCGTCTGATCAATATCAGCTATACGCATCCGGACCCGGCGATGGCGGCGCGCATTGTGAACCAACTACTTTCGGATTTTGTCGATTACAACTTTCAAGTCCGTTACACGCGCAATTTCCAAAGCGTCGGATTGGTTAGGCGGCCAACTGACCGACCTCAAGGCACAGGTGGAGCAATCCCAGCAGCGTGCAGCCCAGTTGCAGAAAGATACCGGAATTTTTGGTACGGATGAAACCCACAATGTGGCCCTCACCCGACTGGAACAACTCAATGCGCAGGTAGCCGCGGCAGAAACGAATCGGTTCATGAAAGAGGCTGTTTACAAGCTCGCCCGAGATGGCGACCCGGAGGTCGTTGCCAGCCTGCTCGGCAGTTCCGACGCAGGGAGCGGGCCCACTCACCGGAACGACGCCAGCGCTGCTCATTAGTCTCCGCCAGCAAGAAGCCGCGCTGGACACCCAATACGCCGAGGCCGCGACCAAGTATGGTTCCGACCATCCACGAATCCTGCAGATCAAAGAACAATTGAATGCGGTTCGAGCCAGACCTCAAGAGCGAGTTGGATAAAGTTGCCGAACAAGCGCGGCGATGAGTACGCGGTAGCGCTTTCGTCCGAGGCAGCGGCGAAGAACGCATTCCAACAGCAAAAGTCGGTCGCTTCGAAAATGAACGGCAAAGCGATTGATTTCACGATTGCCAAACACGAAGCCGATTCGAACCGCGAACTCTACGAGCGCTTGCTGCAGAGACTCAAAGAGGCGGGGTCGTGGCCGGATTGCATTCCAACGACGTCAACATAGTAAATCCAGCCTTGGCACCCGATCATCCCTCCAAGCCGAATATCCCGCTATACCTTGCGTTCGGTGGTCTGAGCGGATTACTGATGGGGATAGCTTGCGCATTCTTCTCCGAACCATGGACTGCACTCTGCGCAATCCTGCAGAGATTGAAGCCACAACTTCCGTGCCGGTTCTGGGCATAATTCCACGCGAGAAATTGGATTCTAAAGAAAGAGCCAAAGCACAAAAGCGCCTAGCCGGCAAAGGCACAACGGGAAGCCGCTCAGATTGCTTGTGACCTCAGAACAAATCCCTGATTGCAGAGGCATTCCGAGCACTGCGCACGTCGTTGCTGCTATCGCGCCCAGACCAACCAGCGAAAGTGATTATGGTGACCAGCGGCCTGCCGTTCGAAGGCAAGACCTTCACGGCGTTGAATCTGGCGGCCACGCTCGCGCAGAACGGCAGCAGGGTATTGTTGGTCGATGCGGACTTCCGGCACGGGAGCCTAAGCAGGAATCTGCAGAAGGCATTGCCGAGTCGGATTAGCCCAAGCTCTGATGCAAGATTCCAGCGATATCGTCTGTCAACAGGTTAAGGAAGTTCCGGGACTTACGTTCTTAGGCGGCCGGTGCATGTCCGACCTATACGGCGGAGTTGCTGGGCTCGAAGAAAATGGCAGCCGCGATACGAAAGTGGCGGGAAGAATTTGACTTTGTGGTGATCGATACTCCACCGGTGCTCGCCCTTACCGATGCCATCGTTCTCTCCCCCAGCGTGGACGCAGTGGTCCTGGTAGTCCGCTTCGCGGTTAGCACTCGCCAATCTATCGCCCGAGTCATTCGCACGTTTCGAGATGTGCATGTCGAATGCCGGGGGGCTATTGTCAACGCGATGGATGTGGGTTCCACTGATTACTTCCAGTACTCCGGAGCCTATGCAGATAAGTATTGCTATGGCTACGCGAATTCGCAATCCCGTCAGATTGCTGGCGCGATGTCCGACACCAAATCAAAGGGGGAGCATGTATGATTCGGCGCCGATGGAACAACTACGTTTACCTCCTGCTCCTGTTGGCCGTCGCGCCTCTATGTGCGTCCGCGGCGGCCGCGCAGGCATCTCCAAGCGTACCCACACTCACCATCCGTCCTTCCGCGCAAGCCGCGGCGGTGCCAGTGCCGATCGCTTCCGGCGACCTGCTGAACATCACTGTTTACGATTCTCCGGAACTCACGCAAAAGGTTCGGGTCGAGGCCGATGGCGATAGTGCAACTGGCACTGATTGGAGCTACCAAGGTGGCTGGCCTCACCGCGCAACAAGCCGCTGCAACTGATTGCCGGTGAACTTCAGAAGCGCAACTTCCTACTCCAACCCCAGGTCAATGTTTTGATCGAGGAGTACGCCACCCAGGGGGTTTCGGTGACGGGAGAAGTGCAACACCCCGGCGTGTACTCCGTACTCGGCACGCGCACCCTGCTGGACGTGATCTCCATGGCGGGCGGTTTGACCAACACCGCGGACACAAACATCACAATTCGGCGTCGCTCGGGAACAGAGGAAAATGTTTCGGTTAACTTGAAGAACGATGATGCCAGAACATCGCTGACAAACAATGTCCAGGTGTATCCCGGAGATTTGGTCGTAGTACCGCGGGCGGGCATCGTCTACGTACTCGGCGACGTGAACCGTCCTGGCGGATTCACGATGCAGAATAACGGGAAGATTACGGTGCTTCAGGCGCTGGCAGCAGGCGGGAGGGACAAACCGGTCAGCCGCCATGAATGGGACGACCTTACTGAGTAAAACTGCCAATGGCTATGTTTCGAAACAGATCCGCATCGGCGACCTGGTGCGCGGCCGAGGCGAAGATATCGAGCTGCATCCGAACGATATCCTATATGTCCCCAATAGCGTCTTAAAATCGGTGGGCCAGAGTACTCAGGCCATCGTTACATCTATTGGAGCCGCATCCGTCTATGCCGCAGCCGTCCACTAAACTGGAAACGGGCCGAGCAAATGGACGAGGGTGGAAGCGGCTGGGTGCGTTTATTACCCAGCAGCTTCAATCCAATATTGGCCGCAATGCGACTTGGATGCTGGGCGGCCAAGGCCTGCAATTGGTGGCCCAGTTCGGCTACTTCGTCATCATCGCCCATGTGCTCGGTCCCAGGGGATATGGCACCTTCGTAGCGTGTACCGCCCTGGTCATCATGATGTCGCCATTCAGTTCCTGGGGGACTGGCGACGTGATGGTCAAGTACGTGGCGCGGGACCCCAGAATGCTGCCGATTTATTTCGGCAACGCCATTCTTATCACTATCGGGTTCGGGCTGGTATTGACGCTGCTCGCGCTGCTGATTCGCCCTATTGTGCTACCCTCCTCTGTGAGCGCAGCGATGGTGGCGGTGGTTGGCCTTGCTGATTTGATCGGGACCCAGGTGATCAGCATTTGCAGCCAAGTCTTTTTGACCATTGGGCGGGCGCGGCGATCTGCTCAAGTGCTGGCCCTATCCGCTGGGATTCGGTTGATCGCGGCCATTGTGCTGGCGAGCGCCACTGCCACTCCGATGCGCTGGGCGTACCTGTACGCGATAGCGGCTTTCGTCGCCACCACCGCCTCGGTCATAGAGGTGAGTTGGTGTTTCGGCCGCCCGCGGGTGCAGTTCAATCTCTTTTTGCCGTCGGTGCGGGAGGGCTTCCACTTCGCAACCGCGGCAGCGGCCCAAACGGCTTATACCAATCTCGATAAAACGATGCTGGCGCGGCTGGGTACTGTCGAAGCGGCGGCCATTTATGCGGTCGCCTATCGATTCATCGAAGCAGCGATGTTGCCGATTCGATCCTTGGCCGCAGTTACCTATCCGGAATTCTTCCGGAAGGGTATGCAGGGCGTCACCTCGAGTTATCAGTTTGCGCGACACATCCTGCGACGCTCCGTTGTATACGGTATTGTCACCTCGATTGTCCTGCTGCTGGCCGCGGGGCTGATACCGTCGATCATGGGTGCAGGATACGCCGAGAGCAGTGTCGCTCTGCGATGGCTTTGCATCCTGCCGGTGATCAAGAGCATTCATGCGTTTCTCACCGATACCCTTACGGGTGCGAATTATCAATGGCAACGCTCGTCGACACAAATCCTGGTCGCTGTCTTTAACGTGATCCTCAATCTGTGGCTCATCCGGGCGTTCTTGTGGCGGGGGGCGGCATGGTCCTGCGTCCTGACGGATGTGCTACTCATGGTGGCTCTGTACTTGATTATTCGTTGGCATTTACACCGCGAGTCCCTAAACGAATGTTCGCCTCAACCGACCACTCTTACCGAAGGAGCTTAATGTGTACCGCCTTTTCGAACGCGTTGTGGCCGTGCTAGTTCTGCTGTTCAGCATGCAAGCGTTTGTGGGACAGGTTTATCCCGAGATACGTGAGAATGGCTCCGTCGCGACCAATCTCCGGCCGGGCCTGATCATTGTGCAGGCGCTTATCTATTTACTGCTTCTCATTGTAATGGCCCCAAGGCTCACACGCGTGCTTGGTTCCATGGGCAAGATGCGCATATTAATCGCGCTGTTCATGCTCGCGGCGTTTTCCATTCTGTGGAGCATCGATCCGATGCTGACGTTTCGGCGCATGATTCCTTTATGGATGTGGCTGATCGTCGGAATCTATTTCGGCGAGCGGTATTCGATAGACGAATTCCTTCAATTGCTCGGATCGGCCTTTGCCATAGTGATTACCGTGACGTTTGCGCTGTATTTCGTTCATCCGAGCTACGTGTTGGATCCCGGACACGAAACGGCTTGGCGCGGAATTTGTTTACATAAAAATACCTTTGGCGCCTACATGGTGATGAGCGGGCTGGTCTTCGCCACGTGTGCCCGCAAAACATTACCCTTTGTGAACTACTCATTCTGTGCCGCATCGGCGTTTCTGGTATTCCTGTCGCACTCGGCTACCGCCTGGGTCCTTGGCGCGATCATTTTGGTCGCAATGCCAGTGTTTCGGCTGGCCAAGTTGCCTATGACGCAGTTTGTGCCGATCTGCACTTTCACTGCACTTTGTGTGACCGAACTTGCGGTATGGCCGCCGCAATCAGTGCTCGAATTGTTGGGGCGCGACGCATCGCTCACGGGGAGAACGGATCTCTGGGCGGCAGTGATGATTGCCATCAGCAGACGACCATTGCTGGGGTACGGCTATGATGCCTTTTGGCAGGGCGTTAAAGGGGAGTCACTGCAAGCGGCTATCAACGCAGGATGGTTGGCGCCCCATTCGCATAATGGCTATCTGGAACTTGCGCTCGGACTTGGTATTCCGGGCCTTGCTCTTTTCGGACTTATCTACATCTCGTTGGTTATCTCGGCCCTTCGCTATCTGCGTCGCACAACAGGGGCGACCGCGTGCTGGCCCATCGCTTATGTGGTGTTTCTTACCATTCACAACACGGTCGAAAGTGCCCTGCTTCTACGCAACGAGCTCCCCTGCCTTTTGTTTGTAACCATGTTCGCCGCTCTGAAGTTAGAGGAGTATCGGAACGCTCAGAGGGACCGGCTCTGCGTAACAAACGCAGAGCTATACGGTGAACGTGCCACTCTTCAAAAGTTGGTCGCTTAATCGAAGGACAGAAATATTATGGCAAACCTTAGAGCGATGAGTGATACGAAAGTCCAGATCTGTATTCTGACCTACAAGAGGCCGGCTTTACTGGCGTCGGCCTTGCAATCAGTACGGGAACAACAGTTCGCTTACCAGTCGCGGCCACAGGTCACCGTTCTAGTGGTCGACAATGACGATAAGCAGAGTGGGCGCGAGGCCTTTGAAAGAGTCTTCGGCAGGGACGATCCAACGGCGCGATACGTAGTCGCAGTTCCGCAGGGCATCGCTCACGCCCGCAATCGCGCTCTGGAAGAATCCACCAATGCCGATTTCATCGTGTTTTTGGACGATGATGAATGGGCATCGCCTCTTTGGCTACAGACTCTTCTTCAGACCCAGCGCAATTTCGATGCCGACGTCGTCACCGGCCCGGTCACTCCGGTGTTCGACCATGCGCCCGAGTGGCTGGTCCGCAGCTTCGGAACCTGCTTAACCGGTAACCAGACATACGAGACCGGGGCACCCGTAAGATTCGTCTCTACGAACAACACTCTGGTACGGGCTGCCGTGACACGCGATGTGCGCTTCGATCGGCGTTTCGACCGCACAAGCGGCGAAGATACCGACTTTTTCATGCGCCTGCGAGGGCGAGGAGTGCGGATGGTCTGGGCGAAGGAGGCGAAAGTGTACGAAGCGGTACCGGAACACCGCGCCACGGCTCAGTGGTTGCTGCACCGTTCCCGTTGGGAAGCCAACACTTTTACCAGATGCTGTTTGAATCTAAATCCGGGTATAACAACGATTGCGAGTCGCTTTCTGAAAGCTGCCGCCGCATTTACGACCGGAGTGGTTCTGCTTCCCACTGCTGCTGCTGGTAAGCATCGGGCTCTTCATGCACTCCACTTGATTTATCGCGCTGCCGGAACGATGGATGCCCTGCGGGGTAAGTCTTACTGTCATCAGTCGTAGCATATGTGCGCTGCGAGAACTGGAGTGGACGTGGTGGTTAGCATTGCGAAGCAAGCCGCGGTTCTAATCTTGGTCGCAGTGTTGGTGCAGCCAACGACTTGGGGCGGGTTATCGGCGCAGATCAATGGCCCCGTAGAGGCCGTTCCCGCAAGTTACTTCGGTATGCACATCCACACTGCCCTGACCCGCACACCATGGCCTGCGGCATCGTTTGCGAATTGGCGGCTTTGGGACACGGTGACGACTTGGGCAAATTTGGAGCCGCAAAAAGGCGAGTGGTACTTCCAACAACTAGATGGACTGGTCGCTCTCGCCGCCCAACATCATGTCGAAGTCCTGCTTTGCTTAGGACAAACACCGGCGTGGGCCTCCTCCAATCCCGCTGCGCCACCCACCGACCGCCAAGGACAGACGGCACCTCCGAGGAACCTTGAAGATTGGCGCAACTATGTTCGAACCGTGGTAAGGCGCTACCGAGGCAGGATTCATGCCTACGAAATCTGGAATGAGCCGAACCTGGATTTGTTTTACAGCGGAGATGTTCCCACCATGGTGGAGCTTACCCGCGAAGCTGCGAAAATCGTACATTCCGCCGACCCAACGGCACTAGTCGTGTCCCCTTCGTTTACTGAGATGGAGGGAGTGCAGTGGCTGCGCGAGTTCTTTCGCCAGGGAGGAGCGCAGTACGTGGACGTTGTGGGATATCACTTCTACGTCTCACCGGATAAGCCCGAGCAGATTCCAGTGCTCGCACAGAGAGTACAGGCGGCAATGGCCGCGTACCACATTCATCTGCCACTTTGGAATACCGAGATCGGCTGGTCAGAGCCCAAAGATTTTGCTAACGACTACGAAGCGAGTGCTTATGTCGCTCGCTCCTTGTTGCTGTCCTGGGCCGCGGGCATAGCACGCTTCTACTGGTACGCATGGGATAACCACGGTTGGGTAACACTGGAGCTGACCGACGCAAAAGATTTGTGCGCCAATGCGAACGCTTTCGCCTACCAAACCATGGAGAACTGGATGATGGGTAAGCGCGTGGAAAGGTGCGCGGCCGGAGGCGATGGTACCTGGGTCTGCCATCTGACGGGCGGGGCGTCGGCTGAGTATATCTTCTGGAATCCCAGCCACGCTGCCAGGTTCATCATTCCTTCTCTGGTGGCTAATAGAAAGGGTTTCTGGACGATAACGGATCTTATGGGGCACGCAGTCGAGTCCGCGTCCTCCAACGTAAGGGCCGACCTGCAGCCCAGATTAGCTGAATTTCACCCTCTCTGATTTTTAATGCGTCAATACACTCAATTCAGTTATGGGAGAAGATATGAGTATCACTTCCATCTACAAGCTGTTTGCCTGCCCCGATGATGGGACGTCGCTCGTTGTCGATGGCCGGAACCTTTTGTGCCCCGCTTGTCAGCGCAGCTTTCCGGTGTACGACGGAAAATTGGTTGAACTTTTACCCTCCGCACCTTCGTCGATTGAGGCGGACGACGTATACCTGCAGGGATACCAGAAAGAGTTTTGCCGCGAGTTTCAACGCAATCCCGCAGCCCTGGCCTGGGGCGCGCCGGAATCCTTCGAGGCCGAGTGGGTACGCCGAAAACAGCGTCAGGTGAGCTTTGTGGGAAGGTTGCTGGAACCGGCCAAGAATGCCGTCTTGTGCGACGTCTCCGCCGGTGCAGGTTACTACACGAGGGCTTATGCGGCGCGCTTTGACGTGGTGCTGCATTGCGATCTATCGGTCGATAATCTGAGCTACAACTTGGAAAGAGTACAGAAAGGCAAGCACGATAACATCATCTTCGTACGAGCCGATTATTTCCGGCTACCGTTACGTCGTAGCGTGGATCGGCTGCTGTGCTTTGATACGCTCATCCAAGGACCGCGGCATGAGACGACGTTACTCACGAGTTTATCTGGCGCGCTCCGGCCGGACGGTTTCGCGCTGGTAGACTTTCACAACTGGTACCACAATCCTCTGCGGCGCATTGGCCTCATGCCCGAGAACTTCACCCCTGGCAGCTATGGACGCCGCGCCGCCGCCGATCTGATCTTGAAGGCGGGAGCGCGCCAGCCAACCTATTTCCCATTCCGACAGGAGTTCGAGCCCGAATCCGTCATGGGGCGCCTCCTTAGTCCGCTGATTCCTCCTACTCGCCACATCTTTCGCGTCTCCTGCGCCTAGCTCTAAACGGATTAGCGCCCCCCATGCGTTCTTCTTGAAACCCGCATGGTCTCTACAACCGTTTTTATAAGAGCTTCGCGTTGTTTCGGGAACTCCTCGGGGATTGAGATTACGATGCCAGAACTCACAACTAATTCTTCTGTTGGCTTGAAACCGTACTCCCAATATCGCGTACTAGGGACGCGAGTGGCTGCGGTGCAGATCCCGGATATTGTTGACATCTTTCAAAGCTGGATAAAAGAACGCCAGGCAAGCCGGTATGTCGCTGTCTGCAATGTTCACATGATAGTGGAGGCGGAGCGGAACTCTAGCTTTCGTAAGGTGATCGATGCTGCCGCGCTCGTGGTGCCGGATGGCAGCCCTCTGATGTGGATCGGAAGGCGGCAGGGATTTCCTCTGGCAAGGAGATGTTATGGCCCTGACCTATTCCAGGAATTTGCGGCATCAACCGCCGCCAAGGGCTATCGCCATTACTTGTATGGAGGCCACCCAGGAGTGGGCGAAAAGGTCGCGGAGCGATTGCGGCAGGACTATCCCAATCTATCAATTGCAGGCATTTCTTCCCCGCCATTTCGGAAGCTGACGCCAGCGGAAGATGAGGCCGCTGTGCAAGAGATCAATGCATCCGGGGCAGATATTCTTTGGGTTGCATTGGGCTGTCCCCGTCAGGAGATTTGGATGTATGAGCATCGCGACCGCCTCAATGTTCCGGTTCTCGTTGGAGTTGGGCAGGCTTTCGATATTTATTCGGGTAGAGTTGCGCAAGCTCCTGAATGGATGCGCGAGCATGGCCTCGAGTGGTTCTATCGACTAGTGACCAACCCAAGACGCTTGTGGCGCCGATATCTCATTTATAACTCCGAGTTTCTTATTCGGGTAGGCGGCTCATGGCTGCGCGAACATTGATAGCAGTATGCGAAACCAGGTCTGCACTTCGCGAAATGAAAGCGTGTTCGAAGATTAACCAGTCAACTTCAGCTGAAAGGCGATAAAACATGCGAATTACTGTGATCGGCTCTGGATATGTCGGCTTGGTGGCAGGGACCTGTTTTGCAGAGATCGGCCACGATGTGATCCTGGTGGATAACGATCCAGAGAAATATGCTGCCTTAGTACGCGGAGAGTGTCCCATTCACGAACGGTACCTGCCAGAACTGTTGGCCAAGAATCGAGGCAAGCGCCTGTCTTTCTCCAATACATTGTGTGAGCCGGTGATGGCTAGTGAAGCTATCTTCATGGCCGTAGGCACGCCGCCAAACCGTAACGGAGAAGCTGATTTATCGTATGTAGAGTCGGTGGCACGTGAGATCGCTGGAGCGATCAACAACTTTAAAGTCGTTATTAGCAAAAGCACGGTTCCGGTGTACACCAGCGATTGGGTGCGGCGAGTAATGCTGTTGGAAGGCGCGCCGGGCAATGGATTCGACGTCGCTTCCAACCCGGAATTCCTGCGCGAAGGCACGGCCGTTACCGATTTTCTCTACCCCGACCGTATCGTTATCGGCGCCAATACCTTGGTTGCGTCAAGGCTTCTACACCAGATTTACCAGCCCCTGTCGGAGGGCCGCTATTATAGCCAGACAGACAGGATTGCACCTCCGGCGGGATTCGCTGGTCCTCCGGAATTGATCACCACCAACACCCAATCAGCGGAGTTGATCAAGTATGCCTCGAATGCTTTCTTGGCCATGAAGGTCAGCTTCATCAATGCTGTGGCGACGATCTGCGAGTCCGTAGGCGCCGACGTTGACCACGTGCGCGAAGGCGTCGGCAGCGATGCCCGCATCGGCCGCCAATTTCTGTATCCCGGCATTGGTTACGGCGGATCGTGCTTCCCTAAGGATCTGTCTGCCTACCGAGCGGTGGCGCGCGAGTGTGGCTACGATTTCCGACTGTTGGAAGAAGTCATGCGCATCAACAACGACCAGCGGCAGCGATTTTTGCAAAAAATTCGCACTGCGCTCTGGACGCTGAAAGGCAAACGGTTGGGCGTGCTTGGCCTGGCCTTCAAGAATGGCACTGACGATGTGCGAGAGTCGCCGGCCATCGCCATCGTCGAATCCTTGCTGCAAGAAGGCGCGGAGATTCAAGCCTACGATCCCGCGGCCATGAAGCGTGCGAGTGAACTGCTACCTAACGAGGTACGCTACATGAACTCGGCCTACGAGGCGGCCGACGGTGCGGACGCGCTGCTGATCTTGACTGAGTGGGAAGAGTTCAAATCTCTTGACTGGGCTCGTATCCGCAAGTCTTTGCGATACCCTATCGTGATCGATGGCCGCAACCTACTCAGCCTTGATAGTATGCGAAGCCATGGCTTCTGTTACCTGAGCATCGGTCGACCGGAGGTCGCTGCCAACGCAGACCTACGCTCGCAAGAGGTGGCGGCGGATTGACCGCCCTGAATCCTGAGACAGGGGACTTCCCAAACGAGGCTGTAAATGCGCGTGTTACTTACTGAGGTCAGTCGCTTTACGCAACCTGCAGGCATCTGCCGGGTCGCCGCCAATCACGCCTTGGCCTTGGTTGAACATGACCTAGTTGATGAAGTGCATTTGGTAATCGCTCCCTGGCAGGTTGCGTATTATCGTATGCTGCTGAACGACGCAGACCTGGCCCGATTGCATTTGCACGTGGCTGAAAACGTAAGAAATACTTCGTTCAGCCGTAATTCCTGGTCAACCACTCAGCTTCCACGACTGGCGCGCAGCCTCGGTGCGGATTTGGTCCATCTTGCCTATCCCGTACCGGTCAGTCGTTCGGCGTTCGATTGCCCACTGGTCGTTACCTTACACGACTTATTCCCTTATGATGCCCCCCGATCGTTTGGCTTTCCAAATTACTTGGTAAATAGGATCATTCTGCGCTACTGCCTTCATAACGTGGACGGTATCGTGTGCGTGTCGGAGTTTACCCGTAGACGATTACAAGATTTATTTCCGGCCCGCAGCGCAAAGGTGCCGGTAAGTGTGGTGCCGAATTTCGTCAGGTTCAACGATGAGTTGCCAAAGAGACCGGCGTTTGCGGAAAGGCTGGATGCGAGGCCATTCTTATTAATGGTGGCGCAGCATCGTAGCAATAAGAACCTTGATCTGCTGTTGCGTTCCTACGGGCAGCTGAGGGACCGTGACAAAATCGAACATGCTCTGATTCTTATCGGGGCCGAAGGCCCGGAAACTCCTACCCTGAATCATCTGGTTCGTTCCATGGGGCTGGAAGCCTGTGTCACGTTTGTCAACCGGGTAACGGATGGCGAATTGCAGTGGTCCTACCGCCATTGTGCGGCTTTGATCAATTGCTCGAGCGTGGAGGGTTTTTGCCTTCCCGTTGCGGAAGCTTTGGCTAATTCCGCCCGCGTTGTGTGTTCCGACATTCCTGTGCTGCGGGAGACCGGCGGAGAACGGTGTATCTACTTCTCTCTCAACAGAAACCCCGTAACAAATTTGGCTGCAGCCATTACCAGTGCCTTGCAGTCTTCTGCCCGGCCAGAAATTGGCGGCCCAAGGTTTTCCGAAGCTGGCGCGGCAGCAGAGTACTCCCGCCTCTATGCCGAAGTGCTGTGCATGTTGCCAGAAATCGAACCGGGCGCTCTGGACAATGTCCAACGCGGAGCCTGACCTATTCTCCACCAGGTCGGCACAAGCGGCGCTTTCGCGACCGAGGCGCGCACAACATACATCCGTAACGATTAGTCCGTGAGCTTATGAATCTGCCCGCCTATATCACTACCAGTTGGGACGACGGCGACCCACTCGATTTGCGCTTGGCCGAACTATTGGGAACCTATGGCCTGCCCGCTACTTTTTATCTTCCTCTGGCGAACGGAGCTGCGGTTTTGACCCCGCCCCAGATGCGAGAATTAAGTCGTAAGTTCGAAATCGGCGCCCACACCGTTCACCACTGCGATCTTCTGAGCACGCCCCGCGAGGTGGCGCGCAGGGAAATCATAGATTGCAAAGGCGCACTGGAACAAATTGTCGGACGACCGTGCAATGCGTTCTGTTTTCCACTAGGACATTTCAACCACCATCACTTGGCGTACGTGCGCGATGCGGGTTATCAGGTAGCGCGCACCGTGGAATTAATGTCGCTGAACAAGCCCAGCCGGCAAGATGGCTTGGCGCTGATGCCAACCACGCTACAGGCCATTCCTTCGGGTTTCGGCTGTTTCGCGCGTAACAGCCTTAAGCGACTACGGCCCGGCAACCTGCTCCGCTATTTGCGCTATGGCCGACCGGATTGGGTGGCCACCGCCGAAGCTCTGCTCGAGCAAGTGGTTGAGTGCGGCGGCGTCTTTCATCTGTGGGGACACTCCCGGGAGATCGATCAGATGGAGCAATGGCCGAATGTTAAACGCGCTTTCGCCCTGTTGGCGCAGTGCCACGGGCGAGCACAGTTCGTTGACAACACAACCTTGGCGAAAATGGTCCTGGAATGAATACCAACCTGCCCGAGTTCCACGACAGATCGCGACGCGAAATGTGTAGCACGTTGGCCCAGGTCCACCCTGAATCGCAGGAGGAACCCATGAGAATTTATGTAACTGGTGGAAGCGGATTTATAGGTACGCACTTCATCGAACATGTTGCAAGCGTGATTCCGAGTCCGGAAATTTGCAATCTGGATATTGCCAGGCCGCGCTTGGAACAGCACCAGAAATATTGGCACTGCGGCGATATTCTTTCGAAAAAGGAGTTGCAGGAGGACCTCCTCAGCTTCTCTCCTACTCATGTCGTGCATCTGGCAGCTAGAACCGACACCGAAGGAAACAAGATTGAAGATTATCGGGCCAACACGGAAGGCTCGGCGAATGTTATCGCCGCTTTGCGCGAATGCGGAAGCATAGAACGGGCACTGTTCATATCGACGCAATATGTCGTTGGCCCCGGCCCCCTGCCGACGAGCATGAGAGAGCACCGGCCACACACGGTATACGGCGCCAGCAAGTGTGTGATGGAAAACTTGGTCTGGGCGGCCGACCTGCCTTGCACGTGGACGATGGGACGGCCAACAAATATTTGGGGGAGCTGGCATCCGCGTTATCCCCGCGAGTTCTGGCGGGTGTTACGGGATGGCAAGTATCTGCATCCTGGTGGTGGGCCGGTTCTCCGAGCCTATGGATATGTTGGTAACGTCGTCGATCAGATGTGGAAGCTGCTAACTCTTCCGAGTAACTCAGTGGACCGAAAGGTGTTGTATCTCGGAGATCCGATTGACGATATTGCGACCTGGGTTACCGCCTTTTCTTACGCCTTGCGCGGCGACAAACCAAGGGTAGTTCCCCGCCCCCTTATGCGGACCCTGGCGCTCTTTGGGGATCTGGTGAAAAAGACCGGCTACCCGTTCCCCATCTTCAGTTCCAGATACCGCAGCATGACACAGGACTATCGAGTCGATATGGCGCCGACTTACGCTACGCTGGGCGAGCCGCGCTTCACATTGCAGGAGGGGGTGGCGATGACAGTGGAATGGTTGCACACCCTCGATCCGAGTTGGCAAAACCGATCGGGACGAGATCGTGTCTCCAACGTTCGAAAGGCAGCTTGATCCTGAACCATAAGGGGTAGCAGAGTGCGAATTCTTTCCGTACATAACTATTTCCAATATCGTGGCGGTGAGGATGTTTCTCACGATTTAGAAGCAGAGATGCTTAGGAAGCGCGGCCATGTTGTGCTCGACCATGTGATCGATAATGCCCAGATCACAGGTCGCCTTCCGCTGTCGGTCGGATTTCGCGCCATGTGGAGTACTTCAGACTACAGCGCGGTTCGCAAACTCATTCGCGAGCACGGCATTGAACTGGTAAAGATCGACAACTTTTTCCCGCTCCTCTCCCCATCGGTACACAATGCCGCCAAACGCGAAGGGGTGCCGGTAGTCCAGTTTATCCGAGACTACCGACTGATCTGTCCGGAAGGACGTTTCGTCCGGGACGAAAAAATCTGCCAGCTATGTTCCTGCAAAGCTTTTCCGCTTGCTAGCCTGGTGCACGGCTGCTATCGATCAAGTCGCGTCCAGACGGCGGCGGTGGTAGGAATGTTGACCGTACACAAACTTTTGCGCACTTGGTCGAATACAGTCACCGCGTACGTCGCCGTGAGTGAGTTTGTCAAACGCATTCTGGTCGACAATCACTTTCCCGCCGATCGGGTATTCGTGAAACCGGACTTCGTGCCTGACGTTGAGCTTGGCCGAGGAGACGGGGATTACGCGCTTTTCGTCGGCCGGCTCTCGCCGGAAAAAGGTATATCGACGCTGCTGCAAGCATGGCAGAGGATGCTACCCAGTCTACCTCTCAAAATAGTCGGTGATGGCCCTTTGCGACCGGAAGTAGAACAGGCGGCGCATACTGTTCCCGATATCCAATATCTCGGTCCACAACCAATTCAAGAAGTGCTCACTTTGATGGGTAGGGCCAAAGTTCTGATTTTCCCCTCTATCTGCTACGAAACCTTCGGAAGAACGATCGTAGAGGCGTTTGCGAAGGGTCTGCCCGTCATCACGACCCGCCTCGGGAATATGGATGCAATGGTTGAAGAGTATCGAACCGGGCTGAAGTATGAGCCGGGAAACCCAGAAGACTTGCTACTCAAGATCGGATGGATGCGCAACCATCCCCAGCAATGGCAGGAGATGAGAACGGCTTGCCGCAACGCTTATCTCGCGAACTATACGGAGGAAAGGAACTACGCGATGTTAATGAATATCTTTGAGGATGCGTTGGCAATTGGTCATGCATCCGTCCAGAAGCAGGTGGCCGAGACGCAACCGGTTCAGGCTACGAAGCCAGTCCGCGGTGAGCTCACCACCGAAACCAAAGCGAAGGAAATAAATAGCTCTGTTGCCTAGGCCTGCCGTCAGTTGGCAGAAGCGCGCCTCAGAACAATTTGCTCGCTAGGAGAAGACGCCGAGCATGATCTCCGACATTATCATCTCCGACATTTGCTGACGCACTTGGGAAAATCATCAGAACTGAAACTTTGCAGGAAGGCGCAAAAGAGACCCATCGGAGAAATTCGGCACAACCAGTCCTCGAACAACTCTATGTAAGGGAATCGGCAGGTACACAATATGAACACCGAGAAAGCCGATAGCGAACTAAATACATCAGACGAAAGCGGACCTTTACCTAGCCGTCTCACTGAAATGGAGGCAGTTAGGGACGACCGGTTCACCGCACGCATTGCCATCACCTTACCGGAGATTGAGACACTCAGGCCGGTGTGGGATGTATGGACACACTCTTTGGATACCAGCTTTGACTACTGCCTCCACACTCTGAAGAGCGATTCGACCGTTCTACGACCTCACGTAATTACAGTTTACAAAGACGGGATTGCCCAGGCTATGCTCCTGGGACAAGTGAAAAGGCGTAGAGTGTCGGCCGACGTTTCATTCATTCACATTTCCGGGCCTAGGGCAACGGTGCTCGAAATCACAAGCGGAGGCAGACTGGGATGCCAACTGGCTGAAATTGATAAGCTATTGGCCTCGATGCTTCTCGAAGCTATTCTGCGTGCGGAAGTAGATTTTATATGTTTTCAGCGCCTGTCCTTGCATTCAGAACTCTTCAGCGAGCTTCAAACTTTATTCGGATCTCTGCTCAACGCGCGCGTCTCTGACATTCGGCATTATTCCACGCTAGATCTGCCTGAGCCTACAGGAAATCCGGCGTCGATTTTTATCGGAAAAGCAAAACACGAAGTGAGAAGGAAGACGCGCATCCTGCAGAGTGCCTTTCCAGGCAAGATTCGCGTGAAGTGCTTTTCTCACCCCAACGAACTTGAAATTGGCATTCGTGATGCCAAGTCGGTCTTAATCTCGACTTGGCAATATTCTTGGGGTGTAAGCCTTTTGAATAAGCCGCAGACTCTCGAAAAGATGAAGTTCTTTGCGAAGCAGGGATGGCTCCGCGTCTTTGTACTCTATGTAGACGAGTCCCCCTGTGCATTCTTAATCGGTCAGCACTTTGGAAACACATTCTATTGCCAAGATGTCGGTTGCCACGAGAAACTTGTGCGCTTCTCCGTCGGATCGTTACTGACGGCATGGGCGTTTGAAGAGTTGGCGGCAGCCGGCATTCGGCAGGTTAATTTGGGCGAAGGTGACCAAGAATATAATCGGCGCGTTGGCTGTCAGATGTGTGAAGAAGGTTCAGTACATTTGTATTCCCGCACGTTTCGTGGCATCTGCGTGAACGCGTTTTTTGCCGTTACGGAGGTTCTCCGAGCCGGCGGCCGTCGCACTCTATCCACCGCACGACGAAAACGACTGGTTAGAGGCTGGCGTCAACTTGTTCGTTGGTGCTACGCCGTTAAACGCAATATCGCTGAATAGGACAACATTCGCGCCATCAAATCTGCCCCGGAACTAAGGCGTGTTTGCCCGTGCGGCAGTGTTTTTTTATTACTCGCAACTTGCAAACTCCCAAGTAACGTTCTGAGCAAAGGAAAGAGCTCAGAGCGTCACTTGGGAGTTTTTGTTTTTGGGAGGTGATTTCGTAATTTCATCTGGCACTTCCGCCGGAGATTTAGATTGGCCCACCCGCGAGTACCTCGACAAATTCTGCAATGTAACTTTTGCGAGTACACACTCGCCTGACATTTAGGAATGCCAGAAAAGACACATCAGTTGAGCCTTGTCCCGCATCTACGTCGTGGTCCATGAAATCTGCGACCTGTGAAAGTAAATCGGATGCTGTAAACATTGCTGTTCTCGTAGCAGACCTGAAATTTGCGGGCGAATTGCTGGGAGGAGCACTGCGGCGAGCCGGTTTCGAGGTAACAGGATGTGTTACCACTGCTGAGGAGCTCATCTGCAAGGTTCGCGATCGCATCCCCGATGTGGGCTTGGTGAGTGTCAACTTACAAGGTGCTCGTCTGGACGGCTTTAAGGCTCTTCGTGAACTGACTATTTCGTACGCGCAGGTACGTGTGATCATGCTGGCCGACGAATCCGATCGCGAGGTGGTGGTCAGCGCCTTTCGTGGCGGAGCGAAGGGCGTGTTCGTCCGTGCGGGATCACTTAGTTCACTGTTTAAGTGCATACGCGCGGTACATGCGGGACAGATATGGGCGAGCAGCCATGACCTGCAGTTTATCCTGGAGGCGCTTTCGCAGGCCGCACCGCTGCGACCTGTGGAGCAAGGGGAGCGGGTCTTGACGAAACGAGAGGAGGACGTCGCCGCCCTGGTGGCAAAAGGCTATACCAATCAGGAAATCGCGAAGAAGCTTTATTTGAGCGAGCACACCGTGAAAAACCATCTCTTTAGGATTTTCGATAAGCTGAACGTCTCCAGCAGAGTAGAAGTAGCCCTGTACTCAAATAATTATCGATCCTGTTTGCACCCCCGCCCCCGATATGACAAAGTGGGGCCGTGACCTGCACCCGACACGAAATGCACGTCACGGACGGTTTATGAAAAGGGGATTTCAGTAGACTAAAAGGCAGACATGTTCTCCAGCAGAATCGGCAAGTTTGTAATGCTGACCGTCGTTCCGGAAACGGTATACAAGTTGCCATTCAGGTCGCGATACTGTATCGCTCCCGAGGGAACCGTGTATGTACCTGATCCGGTCTGACTCCACACCGCTTGAGCGGAATATCCCACCGGGGATGATCGCGTCAACCCGCACACCCAAGTGTTACCGCTAAGTTTGCAGCCACTCAAGGTTGCGCCAATCATCCAGGTTTGAATGCTGCCATAAGCGGTCGCGGTCATCCGGGGGCCGCTCTCGGTGTCGCTGTTCGGCGACGTGCCACAGTTGGGTCCGTACATAGTTCCCCAGTCACAAGCGTCGTACATGTACCAGATGCTCCGGGAAACACCGGAAGCCGCAAACAACAACATGGTTTGCGCGATGAATCCTTGGCGCGCCGGTTCGCCTAAAGTGCTAATCGGAAAATCATCCGTGTCGCCCCAACTGTACTCGGTATTCCAAATAGGCAGGCTCAATTTGTATTTAGCCAACGCTGCTTTGTAGTTAGCTACCCACGATACGAGCTGGCTATCCAGCACGTAACCCGGCTTTGTAGTTGACAAGCTGTAACCGTGGAACGCTCCAATATCGGCATACTTCCCACCACCCGCGGCAAGATACTTATTCAGCCAGGAAATGCTGCCACTCGAAAGATCATTGATCGACGGCATCAATACCTCGTTTGGATTGGTTCCCCCTACTGAGCAATTCGCGGTACTGTGAATGATCGGATATGCCAACGACGCCAAGTGCACGAGTTCGCTTGGGGTTCCATTGTAAAATATCGTCAGGTTGGCTTCGTTCCACAATTCGTAGTATGTAATCACCCCACAGTTCTGCTTCACGACCTGTGTAACGAAACTAGTCCAAGCACTATCTGTTGGAGGGTAGCACGATCCTGCTGTAGCAGGAGTACAGCTACCATTTGGTTTTGTGCTAGCCCAGGCTGGAACATGGCCAAATGTGAAGATCATGTTGCTCACGCCGTTACTCTTCAAATTTGCTTCAAGCTCACTGAGCACGGTCCAACTGTACCGGCCATTACTTGGCTCAACCGAGGCCCAGTAGGCCGTATCCCAGAATCGAAAAGTTCCGAACTGGCCGCCCTCAGACGCGGAAGGAAACGGGGTGGCAGGAGGCGCTACATAACCTCCAAGATATTCCATGTGCTGACCGAAGTAGGTGGAGTTAATCTGACTGTTGGCGAATACCGCAGCTCCTAACAGTAAACTAATGGACAACAGAATACGCTTCATGTTTCTATTCCTTTTCACGGATTGTTCGTGGTGTTTGTCAGGTGATTTACTCGAACTGCAATAGGCTTTCCATGTCACTGCGACCCTTGCTCTACTTGATCCTTTTATGGGACTTAAATCGGAGAAGACCAACGCTTCTTCTTTGGTCTTGACCTTCGGCAAGAGCGATAGCTCGTGCGGACGCGGCAAAGCCGGCATCTTTACCGATAACGTCGGTATCGACCCTTAAAACCCGCGCTATCGCGGTCACCTTGTACCCATGCTCAAAAACGAGTTTGGTTCTCGTTGGTAGATAAAACCAACATCGAATTACGCTATGAACATGAGGCAGTGTCCCGGTGAGGATGAATAGCCCTTTACTGCTTATGTCTCGCGTAGTTCCGTCGCCACAATGGAATCCGGTGTTATCGCGCCACCGGAAACGCACAACAAAGTGGAGTCTTAACCGGGGATAGGTTCGTAACAGCGGCACACCCATTTACCTACTTCTTCTGCTCTTGCAGCATCACGATTTCTTGCAACACTGCGTTGTGTTACTTGCAGACTCGAATGTATTGCTTTTTACTTTTTGACAAGAAGAGTCGACTCACTCTTTTTTCCTTCTGTCTAAGCGAGGATTGAAAGGCAGTGTTGTCCAACTGCAACTATGAGAAGCGTGACTCGACGAAAAGCAAGATCGCGGGCAGGGTTGTCGGAACGCACGCAGCGGAAAAACTTCTTCGTGAGGATTGAGGAAGTCTTCTTACCTTTAGGGGAGAAACGAGTACAGACAAGCAGTGTTGTGTGGGCGTGTGGCCGAGAAGGGATTCTCAGACCATAACGGGGCAGTCGGAGCTTCGGTTAATCTGTTCTATGAACAGCTGACCTGACGCGAGGTTGAAACAGAGTTACTTCCTGTGGTGAAAAACACGAGCTCTATTCAGAGGATTGCACGTCGGTTCTCAGGCGAATTGGAAATACGTGAGAGCACTGTAAGCGACGATCCTACCGACTTACTGTTCGGACGCATCTTACTTGGTCATGGCCCAAGATAACCGAGCATACAAAACTGAGCAGTTCGTGCGGGAGCACGCACCGACGCGCGACGGCCCTGAGAGCGAGGGAAGCAAGTACAGCGGTCACCCTCTACCGGAGGACAACCAGCAACCCGGAGCCGGAGAAATGGTCAGGGAGGAGTTGCAACCCGAAGAGAGTTCGCCGGATGATCAGTTGCTTCACTTTCCGTCAGATCCGGCGCGTGAGTCATGGCGTAAGACCTATGAAACCCAGCCTCACGATCCGAGCGTCGACTATCACCCGCCCGATCCCGCGATGATCGCACCTGCGCCGAACTTGTCGATGATCCTGCTTGGAGTTGCGGCAGTGCTGCTTTTCGCTACGATATTTGCATGGATAATGCTCCACAACTGGATGTACCCTGGGGCACGATATCCTGGTGAGCACAAGCAAAGTCCGGGATTGTTGCAGAAGCTTCCCTGAATTGCAGCCTCTCCTGCCCTACTCTGCATCCTAAGAAGCGATTCGGCTTCTTGAGTCGTATGTAGGGTAAAGTTCCTCTTATGAAGAGTGCTTTTTATCTCCTGCTCGCCTTAGTGGCTTCTCCTCAGTTGCCCGGTCAGACCAACCCTCCCGGCCAAACTCAATCCCTGCAGACCAGCGCGCCTGCCCCGAACGCCTCGCCTGATCTGGCGTTGCGAGAGTCACTGATCACAGTGCAAGCCATGGCTCAGAAATCCGATGCCGACATCGCCCACTTGCGAATTGACAAGTGGAAGGCGGATAACCAAAGCAAGCAACAATCTCAAGCAAACGCTACGTCCATCCGCAGGAATCTCACCAACGCGATTCCGGATTTGCTGCAGAGACTTCAGGCTGACCCTGGTTCTCTGAGTGCAAATTTCAGACTTTACCGTAACCTGAACGCCCTGTATGACTCGTTTTCCGCCCTCGTCGAATCGGCTGGAGCTTTTGCTCCACAAGAGCAATATGCGTCCCTGGCCGCAGATCTCGCCCAACTGGATCAACTTCGGCACCAGTTCGCCGAGCGAATGGACCTGCTCGCCGGAGCTAGCGACGCCGAACTGGCACGTCTTCGAGCCGCAAAGGTCACCGGGCCAGCCTCCCAGAAACCAGTCCCCAAGATCATTGTGGATGACAACAAACCAACTCCGAAAAAGAAGAAAAAGCCAAAGCCCTCCCCTGCAACCTCTACAGTTCCGCAGCAGTAAGCTGCGCACGAGGGCGACTCTGTTCGCCTTCGCTGAATTTGCAGGGAACATTTTTGGCACTCCGGGAGTCTAATTGAGTGTCGTGTTCAGTGTCGTGCGATTCAGAAACATGCGTTTAGCTTGTCGTCACAGATTGCGAGAGTTAACATGGAGACCGTAGGGTGAGTGCCGCAGGAGTCACGACCTTGGACCAAGTGGCTAACGCATCCTGGGAGATGCGTCCGGACGATGCTCTGATCGTCGCCGAGTTGAAGGCGGGGAGCGAGGATGCTTACGCGCGGCTCGTCGCACAGTACCACCAGACCATCTACAATCTCACCTATCGGCTCCTGGACAATCCGAGCGATGCGCCGGATACCACTCAGGAAGTCTTCATAAAAGTCTTTCGAGGCATATCGAAGTTCAATTGCGAAAGCAGCCTGAAGACTTGGATTTATCGTATCGCGGTTCGTGAAGCCAGCAATCGCCGCCGCTGGCTATTCCGCCACAAGGTGCGGGAGCTTTCGATTGAGCCTGCCCTGAATGAGCACGAAGGCTGTGCGGCCTGTCTGCGAGACAGCCTCGTGGATGATTCCGAGTCCCCCTTTGAATCTGTGGCGCGAGATCAGGTGCGGGCGCGTCTGGAGCAGGTGCTGCAGGAGCTTCCCGAGTACTACCGGACGGCAGTTGTTCTGCGCGATATCGAAGATCTCTCCTATGAAGAAATCGCGGAGATGACGGAGACCTCATTGGGAACCGTTAAATCCCGGTTGGTTCGCGGACGTGAAGCACTGCGCAAACGTATGGAACGCTATGCCCATGAGTTGGGCCCGGAAGCAGGAATTCTCCCGGAAGCCGAGGCAAAAGATCGCGGACCCAAACTCTCAGCCAGGAATCGGGAAGTTGAGGTCACGCCATGAAGTGTGCCGAGGCAAAGCGGTTATTTTCTCCGTTGCTAGACTCACTGTTGGAAGGTGGTTGTGTTGGTGCGCTCGACCGGCACATCGCTGCGTGCGAAAGCTGTGCCGCCGAGTTTGCCGCGCTACGCCGCAACAGATGGTTGATGACAACGATGGCGCCTCGCACTGCTCCTGCTGATTTAGCTGTTCGTCTGAACGCGACGCTGGCTCAGCAGTTGGCAGCCCATCGACAGAGCGGCCGGGAAGCCTTGCTGGTACGCTTTCTACGTTGGGAAAGCGCTCTCAATGTTTTCATGATCCCCGCCACGGGAGGGCTACTCTCCGCCGTTCTGATTTTCGGATTGCTGATGGGGGCGTTAGTGCCTGCGCCCTTGCACGATGCCAATGATGTACCCACCATGCTCTATACACCGCCCGAGATGACGGCTGCGCCCTTTGGCCTCGACCAGGATGGCAATAATCGCAACACTGATTCTGTCCTGGTTGAAGCGGTAATCGATACCCATGGCCGGGTGCAGGACTACCGTGTATTGAACCTTTCCGGGCGGACCGAACTGAGCCCGGAGATGAAGAACGCCCTGATCTTTGCCCAGTTCCGTCCTGCCACCAGCTTCGGACTTCCGACCAGCGGCCGGGTTGTAATCTCGTTCTCCAATATCAACGTGGGCGGCTGAAGCTGTTTTAGCCAGAACAAATTCGTCACAGCCTTTCGATTGAGGCGCAGAATCCCGCCGAAGGATTTGCTTCGCTGGCCTGCAGCTCTTACACTGGCAGCAAAGACCAGACGATATGGATTTCTTTCAGGAGGCTCGCCTGCAGACCCGGCTTTCGATTGTGCTTGCGCTTTGCGCAGGGTTAGCACTGCCGGCCATGGGCCAGCAGTCGCCCCGCATCAGCGTGGAAAGCAGCCAGTCTTTGTTTTCCGTGATGGCAGCCATTAACGTCTGCGGTTATGACGCGGATCTTTCACAATCGACTCCTTTGCGCCAGCAGATTCGCGGGGAGGTTCTGAAGGCGGCCCAATCGCAGGAAGCACAGTCGGCGCTGCGCAACTTGTGCGGTTTCTACGAAGATCATCAGCAGGAAAACGCCGCGCACACACTCTCCAACTATGTCTCGCTGGGACTAAATATGAACAACGGTCCCAAGCTTGAGCTGCGCACCAAGGAGAGCGATCTTCCGCCGGATGCGATCTTCGTCCTCGGATTTTTGCCCTTGCTGCAGCGCTTCAATGACGCGGCGGACCTGAATGCCATCTGGCTACGCCACCGCGCCGATTATGACCAGTTGGTCCAGAACCTGCACCAACCCATCCGCGACACACTGGTTTCCACCGACCTCTACCTCAAGCGCAATCTGAGCGGCTACATCAAGCACGATTTTGTAATCTACGTGGAACCGCTAGCCGCTCCCGGCGAAGTTAATTCGCGCAACTATGCCGACGACTACTACATGGTGATCTCCCCCACGAATGCGGGTTCCGTTCGCCTCGACCAGATACGCCACACCTACTTGCATTACATCCTGGATGCCAAGGTGCTCTCACGCGGGACCACGCTGGATCGGCTATCTCCGCTGCTCGATTCGGTAAAAGGTGCGCCTCTGGAAGAGAGCTACCGCTTTGACATGGGCTTGCTGTTGACTGAATCGCTCATACGGGCAATCGAGGCGCGGTTGCTCGGCGGGCGCAAAGGTCCAGATGGGCCAAAAGAACAACTTGCATGGAACTCCACCCGGCAAGGGTTTATCCTCACCAACTATTTTTATGCCAAGCTGGTTGCATTTGAAGGCGATGAGGTCGGCTTTGACCAAGCGTATGCCGACTGGCTGCACGATATTGATGTCGAGGAGCAGCAGAAAAAAGCCACCAAAATTCAGTTTCTTAAGAGCAGCACGCCGGAACTGGTCCGCAAGAATCAACACAAGGAGATGCTGGTTGATCTGGCCGAGCGCGCGCTGGCCAGCGGCAATTTTGACGGTGCGCAGAACTATGCCGAACAGGCGATGCAGAAGCAGGAAGATGCGGGAAGAGCACTCTTCGTGCTGGCCCGTGTCGCCGTTGCCGGGGGCAAACTGAACGACGCACAAAACTATTTTGAGCGGGCCGCATCGGCTTCCAGCGATACCAGGATCTGCGGCTGGTCGCATATTTATCTGGGACGCATCCTCGATATGCAGCAGCATCGTCAGGAAGCGGTCGAACATTATCGCGCGGCGTTGAATGCAGGCGGACCACCCGAGTTGAAGGCAGCGGCTGAAAAAGGATTGGAACAGGCTTACCAGCCGCCCATCAAACGTCCCACCGATTAGAAATGGAGAGCGACCTTGAAAATGGCGTGTTTAATCTCGGCTGTGTTCCTGATATCTGCGACGATGGCGCTCGCGCTGCCACAGACTGCTGCCCAATCGCCTGCGCAAAACCCGGCAGCACCGGTAAAGCAGGGCTCTTCGGTGAATACAAAAAAGTCCCCCCAGCCGAAGACACAGGCTGAATACGATGCATATAAGGCTGCGGCCGCGCTGACTGCGCCCGCACAACTCGAAGCGGCGGCAACCGACTTTGCCCAGAGATTTCCGGATAGCGAGTTGCGGTCCATTCTCTTCCAGCAGGCCATGGGACTCTACCAGCAGGCAAACAATCCTGGCAAAACCCTTGAGATGGCGCGCGACGCACTCAAGTACGATCCCGGTAATGCCGTCGCCCTGCTGACCGCAGCCCAGGTGCTCGCCGAACGCACCCATGATAGCGATCTCGACCGCGATGACCGGCTCGCCGAAGCCAATGCCGATGCGCGCAGCGCCTTACAAAATGCCGGCGAGATCGCTCCTCCGACCAACCTGACCCCGGAGCAGTTCGCCGCCGCACTGGCCGAAATCCGTGGAACTGCTCACGAAGTCCTTGCCACCGTCGCTTTCAAAAAGCAGGATTACGCCACCGCCATTCAGGAGTACAACATCGCCGCCAGTGAGGAGAAGGAGCACACTGATGCGGTAGTCTGGCTGCGTCTCTCTGTTGCGCACGACAAAGCCGGCGATTATGCCACGGCTGCGGGCATCATACAGAGAGCCATTGCGGCTTCCGAGCCGGGTAGTCAGATTCGGCAATTGGCAGAGCAGGAACAATCGCGTTTGGAGAAACTCTCCTCCTCCACCAAGTAAACTTGCTAATTTTTCCTATGAAGCATCTTCCACTCGACAGTCTCGAAAAAGCACTCGGCCACCAATTCGCAAATCGCGCATTGCTTGAGCAGGCGCTCACCCACAGCTCCTTCGCCAGCGAGAGCCTCGGCCCCGCTGCTGACAATGAACAGTTGGAGTTCCTCGGCGATGCCGTCCTGCAACTGGTCGCCAGCCTGGAACTCTTTCAGCGATTCCCGGACTATCAGGAAGGCGAGCTTTCAAAGCTCCGCGCCCACCTTGTCAATGCCAATCACCTGTTGCATTGCGCCCATCAGCTCCAAATTGGCAACTATCTCCGGCTTGGGCGCGGCGAGGAAAAAACCGGAGGCCGGCGCAAGACTGCACTGCTCGCCGACGCCGTCGAAGCCCTGCTCGCAGCCCTCTATCTGGATGGCGGCCTTTCTCTGGCACGCAAATTCGTCCTTTCACACATTCTTGAGCCCGAGCTCGACCGGCTCTCCAGTGCCGATGGCGAAGTCCTTCTTGTCGCCGACCACAAGTCTCGCCTTCAGGAGTTGCTACGTGCCAGTGGACGCCCCGAGCCACGTTACGAGATGGTAGGCGAGCAGGGGCCAGCTCACCGGAAGAGTTTTACCATGCAAGTGATTGTGCTCTCTTCCGGCAATGAAGCTGAATTTTCTGCCGAAGGCTGCGGCAACAGCAAAAAAGCCGCCAGTCAGTTGGCAGCACAGAAGGCACTCGAACGGCTGCAGGGCAGTGATCATGGATGATCCGGGTTTCAGCGAATTAGCGTTCCAGAAACCGGAACCGCGAGAAGAGGCCGCAGCAAAGCCCAAGCGCATCGCAAGGAACATACTGGCGCAACTCCAGTCTGCGTTGCTCGCCCTGATCATCGCCCTGTTCGTCATCACCTTTGTGGTGCAGGCGTTCCGGATTCCATCGGGCTCCATGGAAGACACTCTGTTGGTTGGGGACTACCTCCTGGTGGATAAGACCTGCTTCGGCCCTGGCGGCCACTGGCAGGCTATTCTGCCCTACCGCGCCGTTCACCGTGGCGACATCGCTGTCTTCCGTTATCCCGTGGACCCCACACAGCACTTCGTCAAGCGGGTCATCGGCCGTCCTGGGGATCATATACGTTTTTGGCACAGCCACGTCTATGTAAACGGGGCTGCCCTCAATGAGCCATATGTAGTTTTCAAAGAACATTTCGCAGATGAATTTCGGGATAATTTTCCGGCTGGAAATCGGTTTAATGAAAACGTGAGGGTCGAATGGGCCACGCAGTTGCGAACCCTGGTGCACGACGGAGAGCTTATAGTTCCCCCCGGCCAGTATTTCGTACTTGGCGATAATCGCGACCAAAGCCTGGATAGCCGTTATTGGGGATTTGTTCCACGAGAAAACATCGTTGGCCGTCCCCTGGTGATCTACTTCAGTGTTGTTCAGGCCGACGAGGACGATGATTCGGTGGCAAGCGCCGCAGCGAATGATAAACTTCTTACACTACCTGCCCGCATCTCCCATGTGTTCGGTGATTTGCGTTGGCGGCGGATTCTGCGCCTGCCTTGATGCCGGCCGGATCAGGATTGGACTACGTTGGCGAAAGATATAAAAGAAATAGAAGTGGAACAGAAGCAGCAACCTGTACAGCCTAAGGAAACGATGCCGGAGTTCGTGGCTTCCATCGCCTCCGTGCTCGTCATCGGCCTGTTCATCATTACGTTCTGTATGCAGGCCTTTGAGATCCCAACCTCGTCCATGGTGTCCACGCTGCTCATCGGCGACCACCTCTTCGTTGATCGCGTCCGGTTGGCTCCCAAATCCAGCTTTGTGGACAAGATTATTCCCTACCGCGACCCCAAGCGCGGGGACATCATAGTCTTTGTTTCGCCCTCTGAGCCGGGATTGTTTGTTGTGAAGCGCGTTATCGGCGTCCCTGGAGACAGGATTCACCTGCGCGGCAGCAGAGTGTACCTCAACGGAAAATTGCAGGACGAGCCCTACGCGATTCACTCGCTCGGGGACTACCGCCCCTACCGTGACGAATTCCCCGCTGTGGCTCCCACGCGTGACGATCAACTCGCGCCCGACTGGCAGTTAACCATGCAGGACCACATCCAGGGCGAAGATGTAGTCGTTCCACCCAACTCCTACTTTGGCATGGGAGACAATCGCGACGTCAGTTATGACAGCCGTTATTGGGGCTTTATTCCGCGTGAGAACGTCGTAGGACGCCCCATGTTCGTCTATTGGTCCTTCCGAACTCCCGACGATCAATACACAAAGACGAGCGTGGCGGATCGCGCGGCCTTCTTCGTCCACATTCTCACCAACTTTTTCAATGACACCCGCTGGTCGCGAATGTTGCACGTGGTGCGCTAAATGGCAAACGAAGCCGCCGGCAAAACGATCCGTCGAGCAGCTCTGATTGCCGCCGCCCTCGCGGTGGCTGCGATCGTGCTGCCGCCGTTCATTAACGTGAGCCGTTACAAGAGCCGCGTCATTGCGTCCATGAGCAACGCTCTCGGGCGCCCTGTGAACGCAGACACGGTTGAGTTGCGCCTGCTGCCTCAGCCCGGCTTCCACCTGGAAAACGTCAGCATAGGCGATGACCCTGCGTACAGCGCTGAGCCCATCCTCCACGCAGAAGAAGTGAACGCTTACCTCAGCGTCAGTTCGTTCTGGCGCGGCCGGCTTGAGATCTCCCGCCTCAATCTCAACTATCCCAGCCTCAATCTGGTCGAGCGCGAGGATGGCAATTGGAATCTCGAATCACTTCTCTGGAAGGCTTCCCGTACCCAGGCTGGCCCCACCGCTGGCCCCCGCTCAAAATCGCGTCCGCGCTTCCCATACATCGAAGCCTCCAAGGGGCGCATTAACTTCAAATACGGACTGGAAAAAAGCGTCTACTCCTTCACCGACGCCGACTTCACCCTTTGGAGTCCGGCTGAAAACCAATGGCGCATGAGGCTCACGGCCCGGCCGGTGCGCACGGATATGCCGGTGAGCGACACCGGGACCATAAAAGCCGAAGCCACCATTCAGCGCGCCGAACTTTTGCGAAACGCGCCGATGAAGGCCAACGTCACCTGGGAACGCGTCCAGCTTGGCAATCTCACCCGTCTTATGTATGGCGAGGATCGCGGCTGGCGTGGCGCGCTGGAGGCCAGTGCGCAATTCACCGGAACCCCAAGTGCGCTTCATTTCACCACCGCCGCCAAACTCCGCGATTTTCGGCGCTTTGATGTTTCCAGCGGCGGTGAGGCCAACCTCAATGCCTCCTGCTCCGGTGAGTTAAACGTTAGCGCCAATCTGTTCCAAAAAACCGAGTGCCATCTGCCTCTCGATAGCGGACTGCTTTCGGTACAAGGTACGCTGACTGGGCTTCGCCATCCTCGCTACGATCTCGAAATTTCCGCCGAAAACCTGGGCGCGGATGCCGTGCTGAACCTGGTGCGACATGCGAAGCGCGACCTGCCGGACGACCTCGCCGCGAAGGGGACGATCTCGGCTTCATTTCGCGCCAGCCGCAAGAATGACGCGCCTTCCAATTGGATCGGCAATCTCTCCATCAACGATCTGGTCGTTCATTCCGCAGTGCTCGGCAAGGACCTCGCGGTTGGCAAAGCCGTGGCCGTCGTCAACACCTCCCAAGCCCCCCAGTCCCGGCAGCGCGGCTATTCCACAGACATCCCACCCACTGCTCGCGCTTTGGTGGTACACAGCTTTGACCTTCCCCTTGGTGCCGGCACTCCGGCCTCTGTCGAGGGAGTTCTCGACGACGAGCGTTTTGCTCTGCACGTGAAGGGGAACGCAACTCTCGAACGTCTGCAGCAGTTTGCCCGCGCAATTGGCGTGGGTGTTCCTAAACTCGGCTTGGCAGGGCCTGCTGCAATCGATCTGGTGATCGGCGGCAATTGGACAGCACTTGCTTCGCCTGACGTCACCGGCACGGCCCAGTTAAAGAATGTTCGTGCTGAAGTCCCCGGACTCTCAGGGCCTGTCACAATCGCAAGAGCCCGCGTCGAACTTGAACACGACCGATTTGTCTTACGCAACGCCTCGGCAACGGTGGGCAAAGTCTCGCTCAGTGGCAGCGCCAGCTTTCCGCGCTTCTGCGACGCCGACTCGTCATGTGAATCCAGCTTCGATCTTCACACCGACGATTTCAATCCAGAATGGTGGAATGAGGTACTCAATCCGCACCTGAAGAAAAGGCCCTGGTTTGGGCTCTTTGGCGGAGATGGGGCCGAGCGCAACGTGATCGCCAACCTTCGTGCTTCCGGACGACTCACCTCCCGTCGGGTCACCCTTGGCACAAACGCCGGTTCCAACTTTGAAACGGCCTTTTCAGTCGCCAATGGCGTTTTGAAACTGAAGGACACTCACGCCGACTTACTCGGTGGCGGCATCTCAGGCGATTGGAAGATCGATTTTACTGGAAGCGCGCCCAGATACGAGAGCACCGGGGTCGCCACGCACGTCCAAGCCGAAAAACTAGGCACACTGCTCAAAGCCTCCGTTGGCAGCGGCACACTGGAGGTCAATTACAAGCTGAAGATGTCTGGGTGGGACGCTGCCGCTCTGGCAAGTTCTGCCAACGCTGAAACAGAATTCACCTGGCGCGGCGGCGACTTACGAATTTCTCCCGACGTTAGGACGCCCTTACGCGTGCTGGCTGGCGAAGGAAAAGCCTCCTTGGATGATAGTGGCTGGACCGTTTCTTCCTGCAAATGGAGCACTCCCACCGGCACCTATCAATTGAATGGAACAGTCTCACGCGACTCTGCTCTTGCCCTGGAATTCACGCAGGAAAACGGTGCCGTCTGGAAGTTCGCCGGGACGCTTGCCAAGCCTCAACTGAGTACGTCGCAGGTGAGCACGCCAGCGCCGCAGCCCACCCAAGCCAGACGCAGATGAAAACGTGTCGCACTCTGCTCGCGCTTCTGGTCTTGGGTAGCCTCCTGCTTGCTTCGTCCTTTGTCCAGGGCGCAAATTCCCCGGCTTTTGCCAGCGCCGAACGCAAATTCGCTTGGATCACCGAAAACGGACGCACTTCAACTCCCTCCAGCCGTCCCACTGTGCTGACCGCCGGAGAATGGAACGCGTATCTCAACGAGGGTGGGGTGAAATTGCCACCAGGTGTGTCCAACATTCACATCTCCAGCGGGCCTGGAGTCGCACAGGGGAATGTCGATGTTGATTTCGATCGACTCACCGCGAACCGTACCCGCAGCAATCCCTTGTTGGCGCTCTTCACAGGCATGCATCATGTCACGATCACCGCCCAGGCGTACGCCACCAAGGGCGCTGGCACCGTACATGTCGAGTCGGTGATGTTCGATGGCATCGTGGTTCCGCGACTCGCCCTGGAGTATTTCGCCGATCACTATCTCCGCCCCAAGTACGGCAATGCCGTGGGCCTGGACTCCACCTTTCGCCTCCCATCCCGAATTGATACGGCGACTCTCGGCAGCAATGAGGTCACCATTATCCAGCGCTGAATGCTTTGCTGGATAAAGCGCATCAAACATTCTGGAATTGCTGTAAACAAATTCGCTTTCCAGTGTCGCCCGATATCTCCATGCTTGAGCACGATTACCCGCCCATTCCCTTCCCCCTCGCTACGCAAATCCTCTTTGTGAATTTTGCGGGGGCTAAGTATAATCGCGAGTTCAATCAGGCGTCAGGCAAACTCTGGCCGACTCTTCTGAAAAGCGCTGGTTGAAAGGCGGATGGAAACCATCGGAGGTGTCTGTCCATCTGTACAATCGCGAGCGAAAGGCTTGCGGATTGCAATGAGAAATCACCTATGAACATTCACGAGTACCAGGCCAAGGCCATTCTCTCGAAGTATGGTGTGGCGGTGCCACGCGGCACCATGATTGAGTCGCATGAAGAAGCCGAGCGCGCTGCGAAAGACCTTATGAGCGCAGGCGCCACCGGGGTCGTAGTGAAGGCGCAGATTCATGCCGGGGGCCGCGGATTGGGCGGCGGCGTGAAACTGGCCAAGAGCTATGTGCAGGCAAGCGAATTGGCGGAAAAGATGCTCGGCATGCAACTGGTTACACACCAGACTGGTCGCGAGGGCAGAAAGGTGCGGCGTCTGCTGATTGAAGAGATGCTCCCGATTGCCGGCGAAATGTATCTGAGCATTTTTCTGGACCGCGAGGCCTCGCGTCCGGTTTTCATGGCCTCCACGTCGGGCGGAATGGAGATCGAGGAGGTTGCGGCCAAGAACCCGGACGCGATCATCAAGGAGTACATCGATCCCGCGATTGGCTTCCAGCCATTCCAGGCCCGTAAGATCGCCTTCAAGCTGGGGCTGGTGAAGAGGTTCGTCACACCCGCAGTGCAGTTCATGCTGGCGCTCTACAAGGCTTACGAGGAGTTGGACTCTTCTCTGATTGAGATCAACCCTTTCATCACCACTACCGATGGACGGGTGTTCGCGCTGGACGCAAAGGTGAACATCGACGACAACGCCTTGTACCGGCATCCCGAGTGGAAGGAACTCCGCGATCTTGCCGAAGAAGAGCCGCTGGAGGTCGAAGCCAGCAAGTACAACCTGAACTACGTAAAGCTGCACGGTACTGTGGGCTGCATGGTTAACGGCGCCGGTCTTGCGATGGCGACAATGGACATCATCAAGTTTGCCGGGGGCGAACCAGCAAACTTTCTCGATGTAGGCGGCGGCGCCAATACTGATCAGATAACGCGCGCATTTGAAATTCTCCTGGCAGACAAAAGCGTGAAGGCCGTGCTCATCAATATCTTCGGAGGAATTCTGCGGGTGGACACCTTGGCCAACGGCGTAGTGCAGGCCGCGCGCAAGACCAACATCCAACTGCCAATCGTGCTGCGCCTGGAAGGCACTAATGTGGCTGAGGGACGCGAGATTCTGCGCGCCAGTGGCCTGAACTTTATTGTGGCGCAAACCATGAAAGACGCGGCAGAAAAGGTTGTTGCCGCGGCCGCAAGGAGGTAAGCATGAGTATTCTTGTGGATGAGAACACCCGGTTAATTGTGCAGGGACTCACCGGTTGAGAAGGAACTTTCCACGCCAAGGCTTGCGCGGAATATGGCACACAGGTTGTGGGCGGAGTGACGCCAGACAAGGGCGGCACCACCCATGAGGGCTGGCCGGTATTCAATACCGTCGAAGACGCAATGCACGCGACCGGTGCTAACGCGAGCGTAATCTTCGTGCCCCCACCATTCGCTGCTGACGCCATCATGGAAGCAGTGGATGCCGAAGTACCACTGATTATCTGCATCACGGAAGGTATTCCGTCACGAGACATGGTGAAAGTGATGCGATATATCGAGGGCAGCAAGTCACGGCTAATTGGACCAAACTGCCCTGGGGTTATTTCGCCGGGCAGCAAATGCAAGATCGGAATTATGCCGGGGAACATTCACCGCCCAGGTCACATCGGAGTCGTATCGCGCTCCGGCACGCTGACCTACGAGGCGGTGCACCAGCTCTCGCAACTTGGCCTGGGACAGTCCACCGGGATTGGCATCGGCGGCGATCCTGTGATCGGCACCAGCTTCGTCGAGGTGCTGGCCATGTTCAATGCCGACCCGGAGACTGAGGCTATCATCCTGATCGGAGAGATTGGCGGCACTGCCGAAGAGAAAGCGGCGGAGTACATCAAACACCATGTCCGAAAGCCGGTGGTCAGCTTTATTGCCGGTCAAACTGCGCCTCCGGAACGCCGCATGGGTCACGCTGGGGCGATTATCAGTGGCGGCAAGGGAACGGCAGCAGCAAAAATCAAGGCGCTCAAGGACGCTGGCGTGCATATCGTCAAGTCTCCTGCGCTACTCGGCGAATCCATGGTGGAAGCTCTGGGCGCGAAAAACCGAGCGAAGCTGTTAAGCTGATATCAGCCGTGCGGCTGGCCAGTTTGGCAGCCCTTCGCACTGTAATCACACAAGTCAGGAACGATTATGGAAACTTTGCAACGTACACTTGCCATCGTTAAGCCCGACGCCGTAGCCAAAGGCGCAACTGGCGATATCATCGCCTCCATCGAGAACGATGGCTTCCGCATCATCGGCATGAAGATGCTTCACCTGAAGAAGGCTCAGGCCACCGCGTTTTATGCGGTTCATGTGGGCAAGCCTTTTTTTGATTCGCTGGCGACTTTCATGACCTCCGGGCCCGTAGTTGTGTTGGCCTTGGAGAAGTCGAACGCAATTGCCGACTGGCGCAAGCTGATGGGCGCGACCAATCCGGCGAATGCTGAAAACGGCACCATTCGCAAGAAGCACGCCGAAAACATTGAGCGAAACGCGGTACACGGCTCAGACGCGGAAGATACTGCGCGTTTTGAACTCAGCTTCTTCTTCTCGGGATACGAGCTGGCGAAGTAAGTTTTTGCAGTTAACAAAAGAAGGTGCAGGAATCCCCTGCACCTTTCTTTGTTTATCCGTTAGTCCGCAACCTCAGCTGAGTGGCACAAAGAGTTCGCGGGTGCGGCTTTCGACCAGCGCGTTGACTCCGCCCCGGATAAGCCGCACAAAGTGCGGCGAGGCGCGGTGTAAGTCCAAAGCTGCTTCATCCACATAGCTTTCATAAAAGGCGAAGCACCGGGGATTTCCCCTGGACTGATGCACCACGTACTGCACGCAACCAGCCTCCTTGCGGCTCTCCTCCGTCATCTCGCGGCATAGCCGGATGCACTCTTCCTCCGCACCTGGCTTCACCGTCATGTGTACGATCAGCACGATCATGAGCGGCTCCTATCTTTTCAGGATAGCGGAGAACTCATCCACGACGATGGTGTGGTCGCGGTCGGGCCCGGTGGAAACCATGCCGATCTTCGCGCCGGATTCCTTCTGAATGAAACGCAGGTAGTCCTTGGCTTTCTTCGGAAGCTTCTCGTGGTCGGTGATCCCGAAGGTGACCTCCTGCCATCCCGGATAGGTCGCGATAACGGGCTCGATTTTGCGATAGCCCGAATCCTGCGCGGGGATCTCTTCCACGCACTTGCCGTCGATCTTGTATCCAACGACGACAGGGATCTCCGCAAGTTCGTCAAGCACATCGAGCTTTGTTACCACCAGCCATTCGGTCCCATTGATCATGTTGGAGTAGCGCAGCAGTGGCAGGTCCATCCATCCGCAGCGGCGCGGTCGCCCTGTGACGGCGCCGAATTCGTTGCCCTTCTTGCGCACCACCTCGCCGAGTTCGCCATGAATTTCCGAGGGGAATGGGCCTTCGCCGACGCGGGTGCAGTACGCCTTGGTCACGCCAATCACGGTTTCAATCGAGGTAGGCGGAACGCCGGTGCCGATGGATGCACCGCCCGAGGTTGCGCTCGACGAGGTGACAAACGGATATGTGCCGTGGTTGATGTCCAGCATAGTGCCTTGGGCGCCTTCAAACATCACCGTCTTGCCAGCCTGGATCGCCCTGTTGAGCAGAAGAGCGGTATCGGCAGTAAAGGGCGCAATCCGATCGGCGATGGCAGCATACTGTTCGTACATCTCGTCGGGATTAATGCCTTCGCCACCAAACAGGGCGCGGGCAATGGTGTTCTTTTCCTGGCAGGCATTCTGGATGTGCTTTTTGAGCAGCTCTTTATCCAGCAGGTCTGCCACGCGAAGACCGCGGCGCGCCATCTTGTCCTCATACGTAGGGCCGATTCCGCGCGAGGTGGTTCCAATCTTGACGCGTCCAGGAGCATTCTCAGCCCCAAGTTCGATCATGCGGTGATACGGAAGAATCACGTGGGCACGGTTGCTGACGAACAGATTGGCGGCGGTACCACGATCTCCCGGCCCCCAGACCTCAAGCCCGGCGTTGCGCAGCGAGTCAACTTCCTTCATTAGCGCGAACGGATCGAGCACGACGCCGTTACCGATAACCGCAGCGGATTCCTGGCGCAGAATGCCGCAGGGAACCAGTTGCAGCACAAACTTCTTGCCGGAAATGGTGACCGTATGCCCCGCATTGTGTCCGCCGGCATAGCGCGCAACAACTTCGAAACTGTCCGAAAGTACATCGACGATCTTGCCCTTGCCCTCATCGCCCCATTGGGCGCCAAGAACCACCGCGGTCTTTGCTTTGCTCACTCTTATCTCCAAACACACGCAGACAGGCTGCGTAAAGGTCGCACACAGGCGTGGGTATAAAAGGTCAGGCGGAGTAGCCGGAATGAATCCTGATCAGGCCGTGTACACCAAATTTTAACGTATTCGCGACACAGCGCAAAGCGAACAGCAAAAAACAAGCGCGCCGCTCATATCCCGCTTTTGATATAGCTCCAGCCCGCCTCCTCGCGGCGGACCAATTCGGCCACTCCAGAATCGACGACCGTCGCGAACGGCAGCAGGTCTCGGGCATCGGAGTGACTGTCGGCCAGCGTTTGCCCGCAAACGGAGAACTGCACGCCTCGACGCGAGAGCACCATGAGCTTATCGGCAAATTCGGTGTCGCTCTTCATGAGCATGGCCAACCCCGGGCCACGCACCACGACCTCGATCTGAATCTGCGAGCGGCCAAAGGTCGCGAGCAGGTTCTGGGCGTTGACGATGGCCTGCGCCCATCCGTCATAGAGAACGGTGTTTACGTCGAGCAGTACACGATGCTGAGGCGCCTGAGCGCGGCCCGGAGCGGTTAGCGCGAAAAACACGAGAAAGATCGTCAGAGAGCGGAATCGCATGCAAGTCCTTTCTGCAAATCATCCTAAAAACGGCAGTTACTTTGCGAAACGCCGTTTGCTTGGAGGAGCCTTGGTGGTAGAGCTGGGATGATTTTAGCCACGACATAGTCCAGCAGAGTCTTCCATCGGTCGGTCGCAGGAAACTGCTCCGCAACTGTTCTCACATGACTCAGAGCCTTGTGGATATTGGCGATCATCAGCATCAGAGATTTCCTGGCAGCATGCATGGGCGTCAGGTAGAGCGTTGTCTTTCCGGCATGTTTGGTCGCCCTGCCCACGGCCGCCAGTAAAAGCGCGCGACTGGTAATGGCTTCCATCCTCGCCCCCGGTTTTGCCGCACGGCAGTACCAACTCCACCAGTTGTAGACCAACGCTACGGCGCGGGCGCTGGTCTGACAGCGCTCCATGTCCTGAGTCGTAAAGCCGCCCCAGCCCCACTGGTTCTTCAACTCATCGAAGCCGTTCTCCGCATCGGCCCGGTCGCGGTATAACTGCGCCATCGCATCCAGCGGGTAGCTGCTGTTGGTCACCAGCACTGCGTACTCCCAGAGTTGCACATCCTCGTCAGGCAGCAGTAGCTCGATCTGTTCATCCTTGGTCTTTCGACTCAGCGCTAAGTCGGACTTTGTAAGTTGACGCAGGATCACTACCCGGCGTGACTTATCCCAGCCGGCAAGCCGCAATGTGTCTTCCACCGCACTCCAACCCTGATCGCGAGGGCCGGGCGTACTCCAGTCCTTGCGGGCAAACTGGCGCGCCAGCAGCCGTTGCACCCCTTTGGTCTGGCGTAGCTTGAACAGATAGGTCTGGCTGCGATCTTCCAGTTCGCCGATAAACGGCTCGTTGCCATAGCCGCAGTCGCCACGTACCAAGGCTGGCAGTTGATCCCGGCTCAAGCTATCCAGCACG
The DNA here is from genome assembly GCA_963786435.1 of uncultured Acidobacteriota bacterium. Classification (GTDB taxonomy): domain Bacteria; phylum Acidobacteriota; class Terriglobia; order Terriglobales; family Acidobacteriaceae; genus TOLSYN. The sequence goes on along the minus strand of CAWAZK010000002.1, from coordinate 4,173,094 downwards.
GCGCTCAGTCCAGGTCGCGCGTGCATGGAACTGTGCTGCTTTCCAGAGGCGACAACGACATCGAGCACAAGTCGCAAGTTGCCAACCCAGTACGTGTGCAGTGCGTGACTGGGGCGGCCAGGCTTGTGCGGGTTGTAGCCGACCTCGGCCCCGCTTTGCTTGCCGAACAGCGTCTTAATCGTCGTGTCGATGTCCAGGATCCATGGCGTGTTCAGCGCAGCCTGCACACTCGCAAGCAGTTGCGGCCGGAGCCAGTCTTGGCTTTGGTCGGCGCTCATCCGCGCTAACGATCGGCGCAGCGAATCCTCGCTGACGATCTTACTCATGCCAAGGATCTGCGGACTGACTCCATCGCCCCGCAGCCCGGTAATGTGAGCATAACGTCTGTGCCCGGCCAAAATCGAAAGAAGCCAGGTTCCAAGAACGTCTCGCTTGTCGGGGGCGTTGCCGCTGCTATAACTGAGCGGGCAGCTTTCCAGCCAAGAGTCATACACCCCGGTGGTGGCAAGGAACTCCGCGAAAAAAGCCAACTGCGCATTCGGCGTAGCGCTGGCTTCGTAATCCCAGCGAACATGAATCCGCCCACCCGGCGTGTCCACCGAAAATGCTTCCAGTTCCTGCTCACGTACGGAAAGTTCCACCCCACGCGACTCACCCATCTGGTGAATGCCTCCATTCAGCTCAAACCCGCTTCCAGTCTACAGACCTCTATGGTTTAGGGATTCCAACTGCCGGAAAGAGGATCATGGCTAGTGCGGGTGGGTTACACTTGGCCCATGCCCGAGCTGCCAGAGGTGGAAACCATTGCACGCGGCCTGCACAACCGGCTCGCCGGAGACCGGATCGAGGAGGTTTGGATCGGCGATAAATCCAACCTGCTGAAGTCGCCAGCCCCGGACATTGCCCGCGTGCTGCGCGGATCGCGCATTGAGGGCTTCCGCCGCATCGGCAAGCATATCGTCGCTGACTTGGCCTCCAAGAAGGGGCCGGCGCAATGGGTGATCCATCTTGGCATGACGGGCCGCTGTCTCGTCTGCGAGCCTGCGGTGGAGCACGCGAAACATACTCATTTGATTGCAACCATGGCCTCGGGACGCGAGTTGCGCTTTGTCGATCCACGGCGCTTCGGCAAACTGCAGGTGCTGGAAGGCAGCAAATTCGCCGCCCCCGGTGCCGAGCCCATCGCTGTCAACCGCGAGCGCTTTATCGAGTTTTTCAAAAAGCGCAAAACGCCGATTAAAAGCGCGCTGCTCAACCAGTCTTTGCTCTCTGGCATCGGCAACATCTATGCGGACGAGAGCCTCTTCCGAGCCGGGGTGCGGCCACGCCGGAGAGCCGCTTCGCTGACCCGCGCCGAACTCCTGCGGCTCTATGATGCGATTCAGCAGGTGCTGGCTGAGGCGATCAGCGCCGGAGGTTCGTCTATCTCCGATTACGTAGATGCGAGCGGCGATAGCGGATTGTTCCAGCTTCAGCACCGGGTTTACCAGCGTACGGGCGAGCCCTGCCTGGTCTGCGGTACGGGCATCAAACGAGTGGTGGTCGCCGGGCGCAGCAGCCACTATTGTCCAACCTGCCAGCGTTGACGGCTGTTCATAACAAAGCGGAAAGGAATTCGAGCAGACATGGGCTACTATGCGATTGGCGTGGACTTGGGCGGCACGAACCTGCGGATCGCCGCGATTGACGAGAGCGGAAAACTGCTCTCGAAGGCCGAACTGGAAACAAGAGTTGCCCTGGGCCGCGAGCATGTGATCGACGATCTCTGCCGTACAACCGAAGCGCTGCAAGCCAAGTACAAGGGCGTGGCCGAACTGTGTGGCATCGGCGTAGGCGTGCCGGGGCTGATCGACAGTGAGAGCGGACAACTGCTGGAGTCGCCGAACCTGCCTGGCTGGACCAACTATGACGTCAAAGGTGATATCGAGCGGCGGCTTGGCACATCGGTGATTCTGGAAAATGACGCCAACGCAGCGGCCTTGGGCGAACAGTGGCTCGGTGCGGGGCGCGACTTCGAGAGCATGTGCATGTACACGCTGGGCACCGGGGTCGGTGGCGGACTGGTTTTGAATGGCAAGATTTGGCACGGATGGAACGGCATGGCCGGCGAACTCGGGCACTGCAACGTGGAGCCCGACGGCCACCCCTGCAACTGCGGGAGCCACGGATGCCTTGAGCAGTATGCCTCGGCCACAGCGGTGGTGCGCATGGCACGCGAGGCGCTGGCAACTGGAGCCGCCACCCAGCTTCGTACAAACGAGAATGAGTTGACCGCGAGGCTTGTGCATGAGTACGCCATGCGCGGAGACTCAGTGGCAAAACAGGTTTATGAGCGCGTGGGCCGCGCCCTCGGAGTAGCCATTGCCGATATAGTGAATACCCTGAACCTTCCGCTACATGTGATCGGCGGCGGCGTGTCGAGCGCATGGAATGCATTCTCGCCCGCACTGTTCGACGAGGTGCGAAAGCGCTCATTCATTTATGCCGGAACAACCGCGAAGGACGGTACGGGAGTGGGCGGGAGACAGCGCACCACACGGATCACGCCAGCAATGCTGGGCGGGGACGGCGGACTCTACGGCGCCGCACGATTGCCGATGATCCAAGCGGCGGTAACCAGCAAAGCATGATCGAAGGCCAGCCGAGCCGCTGGCCTCTCAACTTTTACCGCGCAGTGACCCCGTTGGTGACCCGCTTCAGCGCGTCGATAAATGTGCGATTCTCCTCCGGCAAGCCGACGCTGACGCGAATTGCAGTGCGCGCTCCCCAGTTTCCGGTAAGAGGACGGACTATGACACCGACCTTTTGCAAGCGACGTGCCAGGGCACTGGCATCTTCCCCGGTTTCGATATAGATGAAATTTCCCCAGCTCTCACCCGGCGCAAAGCCAAGCTCGCGCAATTGCCGGGTAAGTGTTGCGAGTTGCGCGGAGCTGTTGCGCATGGATTTTTCGTAGTGCTCGCGGTCGTCGAGCGCTGCGAGCGCTCCGGCCTCGCCGACGCTGTTGACGATGAACGCGCTCTTGAGCCGAGCGAGATAATTGATGAGTTCGGCTGGACCCATGCCGTAGCCTATGCGAGCACCGGCAAGTCCATAGGCCTTCGAAAAGGTGCGCAACACCAGTACGCTGCGTTCCTGGCGCACGTAGTCAATTGAGTGCGAGTACTCCACACCGCGCTCGCGCGCCAGCCAGTCGGCGTAGTCGAAATAAGCTTCATCGAGCGCGACCACGATTTTTTCCGGAAGGTGGTCGAGGAAGCGGTCCATCTCCTTGGCCCCGATGATGGTTCCTGTGGGATTGTTTGGATTGGCGATATAGACGACTCGCGTTTCAGAGTCGATGGCGTCGGAGATCGCGTCGAGATCGTAGCCGTCATCGCGGCACGGAACCTGGCGCAACTCCGCGCCTGCCAGGCGAGTGACAACCGGGTAGACGACGAAAGAGCGCTCGCTGGTCACCGCATTGAGTCCGGGGGCAAGCAGTGTGCGCGCAAGAATGTCCAGCAAGTTACTGGAACCGGCGGTTACGATCAACTGTTCCGGCGAAATGCCATGATGCGCGGCAAGACGCTCGCGCAGCGCCATCGTGTCATTGTCCGGATAAAGGTGAGTTCCGCGCGTTGCCTCCTGCATCGCGCGGATTGCCATCGGAGAAGGGCCAAGTGGATTCTCGTTGGCGCCGAGATTGATCATCTTCAAGCCCGCTTCAGCCTCTGTTTGCTGAACCGGCTTACCGATGTAGTACGCCAGAGCACGCACTCGCTCCGGTACAATCTCCGCAAATTTACCCATAGCTACCTCTTGCTGATCCTACTTATTCTTCGTCAGGACGGCGGCGGGGCGGTCCCGACGGACGACGTGGGGCCGAACCTCCGCGAGGCGGACCCGACGGGCGACGTGTGCCGCCAGCGGAGCCGCGGGATGGCGCAAAGCCGCTTCGCTTGCCGCCAAATTCCGACGATTTGCCGCCTGACCCGCCGGTGGAAGTTCGTGAACGATCACCGCCAAAGGTCTTGCCGAAGCTTCCAGCGCGTCCCGCGGGACGACCTTCGCCACTGCGCTTGAAGTCACTGCTGCCGCTGCGCTTGAAGTCTCCTCCCGGGCGCTTGAAGTCGCTCCCAGCGCTGCGTTTGAAATCGCCTCCGCTGCGCTCGGAGCTGCCGGAAGGTTTACCTGGTCCCTTTGAGTACTTGCGGTCACCGGTAAATCCGCCGGGCTTCTTGGCGAAGCCTCGATCAGCGGAGCGCTCTTTGGAATAGGGGCGATCGGAGGTGAAATCCTTGCGCTCGAAATTATCCGTCTTGTCGCTGCCCAAGTCGCGGTGTTTGCTGGGCTTGACGAACTTAGGCTGCGCGAACTTGCTGAATCCGAAGCCGCCGGACGCGCCGCCGCCACGCTTCTTCTCTGCGCCATCGAAGCCGCCTTCGCGCTTGGCATAGCCGCCCTCACGTTTAGTGGACCCGCCTTCCCGCGGGGCAAACTTTCCTGCTGGATTGCGATCAAAACTACCGGCCTTGCGGTCGAAGCTGCGTTCTGGTTTGCGGTCGAAGCTGCCAGCGGGTTTCGGAGTGTAGCTGCGCTTCGGACGGTCATTGAAATCACCAGCGGTTTTTCCGCCGAACTCGCCTGCGGTCTTGCGCGTGTAGGGGCGCTTGGTGGCGAAGCCCGCGTCGCGGCGCTCGCCTTGGCCAAACTCAGGACCTCGGGGACGGGCAAAGCTGCTGCGCTCGCCACGATCTTCGCGGGCTGTGAATTCGCGGCGTTGCGGATTTGCACCGTATGCCGAACCGGCGCTGCGTGTCGAACTTTCGCTGGCACGGCGCGCGACGGGCGCAGGTACTGCGTCCGCACTGGGCTTGCCGCGACGCCCCTTCACGAAGCGGGCCGCATCGATACGCGGCTTGCGTTCAGGACGCTCATCCTTACGCTTGACCTTGACGGGCTTAGGCTTGAAGGGCGTATCCAGCGATTTGCGAAGCTGGTTGACCTCTTTAGGCGTAAGGTGCCGGAATTCGCCCGGCTCAAGATCCAAGGTCAACGAGCCATATCGAACACGCTTGATCTTTTCAATGTGGTAGCCGATCTGCTCGAACATGCGGCGGATCTGGCGATTGCGTCCTTCGGTGAGGGTCACTTCATACCAGGGATTTTCCTGGTCCACGGCAAGCTGAACGTCGGCGGGCTGGGTGAGTACGGCGAACGAGCGTCGCTCAACACCGGGCTGCTTTTTGCCGCGTGCGCCAGTGAGGCCGGGCTCGGGAGGCAGCATGATTCCGTTGCGCAGTTTGTCGATCTCTTCCTCGCCAGGCTTACCGCTGACCTTCACCATGTAGGTCTTTGCCAAATGCGAACCGGCGCGCGTGAGTTGCGCCATCAGATCGCCGTCATTAGTGAGCAGTAACAGACCTTCGCTCATGTAATCGAGACGGCCCACCGGAAAGACGCGCTCCTCGACACCTTTGAGCAGATCCATCACAGTAGGACGTCCTTCAGGATCGCTGACCGTAGTCATGTGCCCTTTGGGCTTGTACACCGCAAGATAAACGTGGCGCTCGGGGCCGCGCAGCAGTTTGCCATCGACGCGGATCTCATCCAAACGCGGATCGGCCTTCGTGCCGGGCTCGGTGATGGTGTGGCCGTTTACGGAGACCACTCCTGCGGCGATTAATTCCTCGGCTTTGCGCCGCGAAGCCAGTCCTGCTGCGGCCAGAATCTTTTGTAGTCTTTCGGGTTTTGCTTCCATGGTAAGAACAGCCTTTCGCTGAATCCGCTCGCCATCAGGCGATCGAGAAGGTATTACAGATGAAATACCAGGGACAGAGTTCGCCCTGAGAGGACTCCCGATTTTATCTACTGGCCGATGGGGTGCTCGGCTTCGGGTACATTGTTGGACTCAGCGTCTGACTGCGGCTGGCTGTCTGCCGCTTCTGCTGCGTCGGGTTGTAGCGGCTCCCCAAACTCTTGCGCCTCTGGAAGCTGTGACCCCTGCTCGTTCGCTTCCAGTGTGTCCGGTTCTAGTGCGGGCTGTTCCGCTTCAGGTGTTGCGTTGAATTCCGCTACGCTTTCGATGACTGGCGCTGCTACTTCGGCACTGGGCTCGAAGAGCGATTGAGTTTGAGCCTCAGGCGCGATTTCGATCGTTCCGTCGGAGGCAAGCTGCGAGAACTCCTCCATGCTGGGCAACTCGTTTACATCGTTCAAACCAAAGCGCAGCAGGAAATCCTTGCTCGTCTTGTACTGCATGGGGCGCCCAATGACCTGCTTGCGTCCGGCAGTGGTGATGAGCTTGCGATCGAGCAATGTGCCCAGAACGCCAGCCGATTCGACACCGCGAATATCCGAGATCTCCGGGCCGGTGATGGGTTGCTTGTAGGCGATGACAGCGAGCGTTTCAAGGGCGGCGAGCGAGAGACGAATCGGCGGCTTCAGGCTTTTTGCGAAGGCACGCACCACGTCATGATGCTCTGGCTTGGTCGCCATGCGGAATCCGCCGGCAACCTGACGAATCTCTATGCCACGCTCTTCGCTCGCATAGTCGGTTACAAGTTCGATCAGAATTTCGCGCACGCGCGCCCGTACCGCCTTGTCCTCGGCAATCTCCTGCTCGGATTTTTTGGGCTGACGCTTTCGCGAGGCGGACTCCGGCGCGTTGACGCTGGCCGAAGTGGCTGCTTGCTCTGCATTTGCAGAGTCGGATTCCACGCTCTCCGAAACTATCGGTGCAACCTGCGCCTCGGACGAAAGGTTCTCCGCCGCAGGCTGCTGCACCTGTTCTTCGACGCCGCCTTCTTCCACGCGAGCATGCTCAAAGCCAATCTGCTCAGCGGCTTCTTGCGCCTGATCGCTCGCTTCAAGAGCTTCCCCGTTCCCGTTGTTTTCTTCGACGCTCTCTTCAAAGCTCTCGGTTTGCGCAGCATCGGCTGCCCGGGGCATCAGCGGACCAGATTCAGGGCAGATTAGCTCCACCGACTCAGGAGCAAGCTCGGGCAGCATCGCTGATTCTTCCGATCCGGCGGCAGCGGCTTCCGAAGCATCAGCAGCGAGGTACTCGGCGTCCGAGTCGGCTTGCTCGATGGCGGCGTTCTCCTTGGCGGCGACCAGATCGGCCAGCACAATGTCTTTGAGCAGCAGCGATATCTGCTCCAGCGTGATCGGCTCTTCGGCCGCGTAGATAATGGCCTCGACTTTTGCTTTCAAACTCATTGTGACTCGCTTATCAGAAACTTGATTTTGCCAGCCGTTATTGCCAATCGTCGCGCACGGCCGCGCCGCCTTCATCCACCAGTCGATCAAAGCCAATGGATTTTTTCAATACAACCTCACCGAAGACATTATCCTGCCGACAGACTACGGCCTGCAGGCGAATCATCTCCAGGATTGCCAGAAACGCGCAGATCAGCGCGGGACGAGAGCGCAGATGCCGCAGCAATTGCTTGAGCCGGATCGGGCGGTCTTCCACCATCAGCCGCCGGCGAACGTAATCGATCATCTGTCCTACGGTGACCGCATCGTCGTTAAACTGTAAACTCGGCCGGTTCTTGGCACGGTCCAGGATCTGCTGGAAGGTCTTCACCAGATCGATGACATCTGCGGCCATCTCTGGCTCTGTGCCCTCGGCGTCGCGGAACTCCTTCAGCGCGGGATTGGTGAGTACGGCTTCTTCGAGTTGCTGCTTCTGCAACAGCATCTGCGCCGCCTGTTTGTAGCGCTCGTGTTCAAGCAGCCTGTTGACCAGTTCCAGGCGCGGGTCCTGTTCGTCAGCGTGCGCATCGGGATCGCGTGGCAGCAGCATCTTGGACTTGATCTGGATCAGCAGCGATGCCATGTAGATGAATTCCGCCGCCAAGTCGAGATCAAAATTGCGGATATGCTCGACATAAGCGAGATATTGCGCGGTGATTTGCGCGATGGGAATGTCATAGATGTCGATGTCCTGCTTGCGAATAAGATCCAGCAGCAGATCGAGCGGGCCGTCGTAAACGCTTCCAACGCTTACAGAAAACGGAAAAATATCAGCAAGATCAGGCGCGTTTTTGCGCATCTCCTGCTTGGCATTTTTGGCCGAATCCGATTTCCGCACAGGAATCGGAGTGGACGGCGTGGTGGGCTGCTCGCTCATCGGTTACTCCCGAAACTTCTCCGGCGCCTCGTAATTCAGCGACATGTGCATGGATTCGCGCACCTCGACCAGGGTACGGTCGGCGGCAGCTCGCGCGCGGACCGAGCCGGCTTCGAGGATATCCCAGGCTAACCGTGGATTGTCTTCGTACTTGCGGCGACGCTCCTGGAGTGGGTTCAGTATGGAGACAATGTTATCGGCGACCCATCCCTTGCACTCAATGCATCCGATGCCAGCCGTAGTGCAGCCTTCGCGAACCTTCGCCATGGTCTCGGCGCAACTGAAGATCTTGTGCAGGTCGCCGACCGGGCAAACATCTGGATTGCCGGGGTCGGTGCGGCGTACGCGGGCCGGATCGGTCACCATCGTCTTCAGCTTCTTGCGTACCTCCGCCTCGGGATCACTGAGCAGGATGGAATTGCCGTAGGATTTCGACATCTTGCGGCCATCGGTGCCCGGAAGCCTGGGCGATGCGGTCAATAATGGCTGCGGCTCGGGGAAGACACGTTTGTACTGCACGATATCACTCCCGCAATCCGCACGCTCTTCAATGGTCTCAACTCCGAGGTGGTAGAAGCTGTTGAATCTCCGCGCGATTTCCCGCGTGATCTCCACGTGCGCAACCTGATCCTCACCGACGGGAACGTAGGAGGCCTTATATATCAGAATGTCAGCCGACTGCAGAACGGGATAGCCGAGGAATCCGTAGGTGTTGAGATCTTTTTCTTTCAGTTGTTCCTTCTGATCCTTGTAGGTCGGCACGCGCTCCAGCCAGCCCAAAGGAGTCATCATGGAGAGCAGCAGGTGAAGTTCGGCGTGCTGCGGCACGTGGGACTGGATGAAGATTGTCGCCTTTTCGGGATCGAGTCCGGCAGCGAGCCAGTCGAAGGTCATCTCAAGAATGTTGGCCTTGACCTGCGACGTATCTGCGTAGTCGGTGGTGAGAGCGTGCCAATCGGCGACAAAGAAGAAGCAATCGTATTCGTTCTGGAGCCGGGTCCAGTTCTGCAATGCGCCAACGTAGTGGCCAATGTGCAGCTTGCCTGTCGGTCTCATACCGCTCAGTACGCGTCGGTTCACAGCTTGCTTTACTTCTGGCGACATCCGTTTCTCTCTCAGGGAATCTTCGGAAGTGGCAGGCCTGAAGGGCCAAACCTAAACGGGCCACAGACACACAATCCAGCCAACGCCGGAAAAGCTCTGTTCCATGCCCGAAACCTTGATACTAACATGCCGGAGCGAGAGTTTCCGCTGTTGCGCTGGTCGAAGAGTGGCCAGTTTGAAGGCTGTGCAAATAGAAGATCAAAGACCGAAAGCAATTCTTCTACGTTTCCGGCTACCATACTGACAACAGACTGGTTGCAATCTCGCAAACCTCGCGGGTTGAAGATGGGCGACAGAGCCGCAATTGTACGAATTTCGCGTCTCGGCCTCTTGAAACTTTCCGCCACAACCCCTGTGCGGGTACAATCGCGGCCAGAGCACTTATGCGAGCACTGCGAAATGTAAGATTCCTGTCGGCCGCTTTGCTTTGCGTAGCGCTGATCGGCACGGCGGGCTTTCACTATATCGAGCACTGGAGCTGGTTCGACGGCTTCTACATGGTGCTCACTACCCTGACCACGATAGGTTACGGGGAGACGCACCCACTGTCGCCGGCGGGACGATACTTCAATGTCGCCATCATCCTTGCTGGTGTGGCACTGGTCTTTCTGATCCTGGGGGCATTGGGGCAGGCGCTGTTGGAATTAGAGTTCAACAACCTTTTTGGCAGGCGAAGAATGGAACGAGAGATTGGGCGGTTGAATTCGCATTACATCATCTGCGGCGCAGGACGCGTGGGCCGCGCCGTGGCCCGTCAGCTGGAGAGCAAACCCGCGCAGTTCATCATTCTGGAAAGCGATGAGGCCAAAGCCGACCGAATTCGCGCCGAATACAATTGGCTCGTTGTTCACGCCGACGCAACCCTGGAAGCGCAACTGCTCGCCGCACGTATCGAACATGCTGCCGGACTGGTGGCAGCAACCACTACCGACGCCACCAATACATACGTTGTACTGACGGCGCGTAGTTTGAACCCGACAATCAAAATAATCGCCCGGGCCAGCGAAGAGGGCGCTGAGAAACATATGCGGACCGCGGGTGCGGACCAGGTGGTGTCACCCTACAGCTTCGCCGGGTTTCGGATTGCGGAGGCGTTCCTCCGTCCGCATGTCATCAACTTTATCGAGGTAGCTTTGCAGCGCAGCTCCGAGTTGGGGTTGGAACTGGAAGAGCTGACCATCGATCCTTCTTCGATCTACGTAGGGCAGAGTTTGCGCTCCTCCGGTATCCGTCAGGATCTTGGCATCAACGTACTCGCGATAAAGCGGGAAGGCGAGGCGATGAAGTATAGTCCTGCTGCAGATGCTCTCCTTGGCGCAGGCAATCATCTCATTGTGATGGGAGAGCCTTCCCGATTGCGAAAGTTGGAAGCCTTGGCCGGAGCAAAAAAGTGAAAATCGTCACTGCCGCCGAAATGTCCGCAATTGACCGCGCCACCACGCAGAACCACGGCATTCACTCACTTGCCTTGATGGAAAACGCGGGTAGCGCGGTGGCCAGTTTTGCGCGCGAGCAGTGGCCCGCCGCTAACCGCATTGCGGTGGTCTGCGGAAGGGGCAACAACGGCGGGGATGGCTTTGTGGCGGCACGGCGTCTGCACGGAGCGGGCAAGGTGGTGGAGGTTCTGCTGCTTGGTCCGACAGAAGGACTAAAGGCCGATGCGGCCAATATGTTGGCGCGCCTTCCCTTCCGTCCTGTCGCCATCCACAGTGCGGACGAAGTTGCGCGCGAATACGAGCGCAGCCTGACGGGCGCAGACCTTATCATTGACGCGATCTTTGGCACCGGTTACAAGCCCCGACCAACGGCCACACCCGAGCAGAAATTGGCGGAAGCCGTGATTGCGGCGATTAATCGATCTCCGGCGCCGGTGCTCTCCGTCGATCTTCCTTCGGGCTCGGATGCCGACGCAACCAGCGCGGCGGAAACTTCCACGTTGGTCTGCCGCTCCAGCGCGGTGATTACCTTTACGGCTCCGAAACCTGCTCACCTGTTTGCGCCCCTGACGCGCGGCCCGATCGTCGTTGCGCCTATCGGAACACCGGAGATTGCCATAGGTTCGGCGCAGAATCTCAACGCGGTAACTCCGCCGGAGGTATCGGCTCTTTTCGCCCCGCGTCCGCTGGATAGCAACAAGGGACGCTTTGGTCACGTCCTCGTGGTTGCCGGCTCCGTCGGAAAGAGCGGAGCTGCCGGTATGTGCGGCATGGCAGCACTGCGCACAGGTGCCGGACTGGTGACCGTGGCGAGCCCAGCCTCTGTGCTGCCGATGGTTGCCGGGTTTGCACCGGAATTGATGACCGAACCTCTCGGCGATGCCGCCGCCCAGAGCGCCGCGGTCACCGATGCCGCGCACGTGCTGGAACTGGCGAAATCGCGCAACGTGCTGGCGATTGGGCCAGGGTTGTCGCAGCGGCCAGGAGTGGCGGAGTTCGTGCATCGGCTGGTCAAAGGTGCGCATTGTCCAGTGGTGCTTGACGCCGATGGACTAAATGCCTTCGCCGGTTCGCCTGAGCTGTTGCAGGGAAGTAGCAGGGCTTTGATTCTGACGCCGCACCCAGGTGAGATGGCGCGGCTGACCGGCAGCACAGTCGCCGAGATTCAGGCGAACCGGATTTCCGCCGCGCGCGAGTTCGCTCGCCGACAGCGTTGCATACTGGTGCTGAAAGGATTCCGCACGGTGGTGGCCTACCCTGGTGGCGAAGTCTGGGTGGTGGCTACGGGAAACCCTGGCATGGCTACTGGCGGAACCGGCGACATCCTGACCGGCATGATTGCCGGTGCCGTCGCCCAGTTCCCCGCTCGTCTGGAGGAGGCTGTCCGCGCCGCCGTTTTTCTGCACGGGTTGGCAGGGGATGTAGCCAGCGGGCGAATCGGCCAGGAAGTACTGGTTGCCACAGACTTGTTGCGATATCTGCCGCTGGCGTTCCGCAAGATGCGGCAGCGTGCCAAGACGAAAAACATTCGTATCTGCTAACGTGATTCCGCTCTCGAATTCCGGCCCGCGATGCTATGATTCGGGCGATGACGCGCGACTTCACTTCGCACTCCGCTGAGGACACCGTCGAACTAGGACGCCAAATTGCGGCGCTACTCCGGAATGCTCACATCGTACTGTTACGGGGTGATCTTGGCGCCGGAAAGACTACGCTGGTAAAGGGCATTGCAGAAGGCTTCGGTGCCGCCGAGGCCGACGATGTCACCAGCCCCACCTTTACCTTGATTCATGAGTACCACGGCCCAGAGCGGGATGTCTTTCACATCGACCTGTACCGTCTGGAGAAGCCGGGCGAAGTGGACTCGCTCGGCCTGGAAGACCTGATGCACGAGGAGCGCAACCTGCTGCTGATCGAGTGGGGCGAGAAGTTCCCGCGAATCCTGCAGCAGAAGGACGCTGAGATCGTCATCCGTCGCGTTGGCCACGACGAGCGTAAGGTTAGGCTGACCACCGGAGCATAACCGCGAGCCAGCGAGGCGTTACGCAACTAAACTCTGCTGAATTCTGAAACAACATCGCCGCGCCTGCCAGGGATATTTCCTGACGTGAGCGCGGCGATTCTTCAGCACTGTTTTTCTTAATAGGTAAACAGTAGCTAATAGCCCATTACGTGATAGCCGCAATCGACGTGAATCACCTCACCGGTGATCCCTGCGCCGCCGTCGCTGGACAGAAAGACCGCAGTATCGCCGACTTCCAACGGGTCCACGTTGCGCTTCAGAGGCGAGCGCTCGGAGACAAACTTGAGGATCTCGGTGAGGCTGCCGATCCCGCGCGCGGCCAGAGTCTTGATCGGCCCGGCGGAGATTGCATTGACGCGAATTCCACGGGGGCCGAGTGACGCGGCCAGGTAGCGCACGCTGGCCTCCAGCGCGGCTTTAGCCACGCCCATGACGTTGTAGCCTAACATCACCTTCTCGGCGCCGATATAGCTCAGGGTAATGATGCTGCCGCCTTCGGTCATCAGCGGCGCTGCACCGCGAGCCAAAGCGATGAGCGAATAGACGCTGATGTCATGGGCGGTGCGGAAGCCTTCGCGACTGGTAAGGAGGAAGTCGTTCTTGAGATCCTCTGCGGGAGCAAAGGCCACCGAGTGAACCAATGTGTGGATCTTGCCGTTGTAACGCTCGCCGATCTGCTGAAAGACGCGGGTGATCTCCTCGTCCTTGCTGACGTCGCACTGAAATCCCTGCGCGCCGGGCAGGCTGGCGATCATAGCTTCGGCTTCCTCGCGAAGCCGCTCGTTTTGGTATGTGACCGCGACCTGCGCGCCTGCGGCGTGCAACTTCTGGGCAATCGCCCAGGCGATACTGCGCTTATTGGCCAGACCGAAGATTACCGCGACGCGCCCCTCGAGGCTATTTGCCATCTAACTGTGCTCCCCAAATATGAACTGAGTTGATCCGTGCTCAAAGGATAGCAGCCCCGGAACAGAACTGGAAATTCCTGAGCTGAAAGCAGGGCCAACGGGTCAGGAATCACGATTTACTGTGAGAAATGTCACATCGAAGCGACATGGAATTGGCTATCTTATTTTCCAACAGCGAAGACGCTCCAAAGAGGCGTCAAATGCGAAGGTTCTCGCAGCGCGGTTGCTCCTCCTCCTCAAGGGAAAGCGGTAAGGACCGGAACACTGTAAGGCAGGACAAATAGTAGCAGCAAATGGATTCATAAATAATTAGCTCGTTTCATAGCAAAGCCCGCCTTCACCGGCGGGTTTTGTTATTTCCAATCCACCTTAGCCGCGCAAGAGTGGCGCGGCGAAGGTGGGGCATCCACGAGCATGATCAGCTTCGAGAGACATCGGCCGAGGCAACAGAGTGGGCGTGTAAGGCTTGCACCTTACTGTGGTGACGGCCGTAGGTGAAGTAGATCACCATGCCGATGATGAGCCAGACGATCATGCGCAGCCACGTCTCCCAGGGCAGAAAGACCATCATCAGTAGTGAAACCAGCATTCCCATGATTGGCACGAAGGGCACCAGCGGAGTCTTGAATGGACGCTCCAATTCGGGCTTGCGGACGCGCAGAATCCAGATGCCCGCGCAGACGATCACAAATGCCAAAAGGGTTCCGATGGAGACCAGTTCGCCCAGAATGCCGATGGGAACCACGGCGGCGAAGCAGGCGACAAAGATACCGACGACGATGGATGACTTCCATGGGGTGCGGAACTTGGGGTGAATCTCCCCGGCCCACTTCCAGAGGAGGCCGTCGCGCGCCATCGAGTAGAAGACTCGCGACTGGCCGAGCAACATGACCAGCATGACCGTGCTGAGACCGGCGAGGGCGCCGGCATTTACCACATAGCTGCCCCAGCGCACGCCGGTTTCACGAATTGCGAGCGAAACCGGAGCGCCGACGTTCAGGCGCGTGTAATGGACGGTTCCGGTCAACAGGAATGAGACGAGAATGTACAGAATGGTGCAGATGACGAGCGAGCCGAGAATTCCGATCGGCATGTCTCGCTGGGGATTGCGAGCTTCCTGTGCCGCGGTGGAGACGGCGTCAAAGCCGATGTAGGCGAAAAAGACAACACCCGCGGCTCGAATCACCCCCGCCCAGCCAAAGGCCGGCGGCACGAAGGGATGCAGATTGGCGAGAGTTTGCGGCTGGTGATGGTAGCAATATCCGGCGGCGACGGCGATGAAGGTAAGAACGGCGAAGAGTTTGACGAAAACGATGGCGGTGTTGAAGTTGGCCGACTCCTGTATGCCGACCACGAGGATGGTGGTGACGACGACGATGGCAAGAAAGGCAAGCAGATTGAAGCGCGCTGTGGCGTGAGGCAGCGAAGAAAGGTCAATTCCCTTCCCCGCCAGAGTGACCACCGGCACCCAGCGATTCTGCAACAGCACCCAGATCGAACCGGGGGTGTCACATATCTGCGGAGGGATATTGATACCGTAATCCTGCAGGAAGGCGATTAGCGTGCTGCTCCAACCGGAGGCGACGGTGGCGGCGCCGAAGGCATATTCGAGGATCAGATCCCAGCCGATGATCCAGGCGAAGATTTCGCCCAGGGTGGCGTATCCGTAGGTGTAGGCTGAGCCGGCGATTGGAATGAGCGAGGCGAATTCGGCGTAACACAGGCCGGCAAAGGCACAGGCGATGCCGGCAAGGATGTAGGAGACGACGATGGCCGGACCGGCGTAACGCGCCGCAGCCGAGCCGGTGAGGACAAAGATTCCGGCGCCGATGATGGCACCTACTCCCAACATGATGAGGTTGATTGGACCGAGGACACGCTTGAGGCTGTGCTCGCCCGTTTCGCCGGCCTCGGAGAGCAGCATGTCCAATGGTTTGGTTAGGAGCAGCTTCGACATTGGTGATTCGTTCTCCTCGAAAGGTTCGGAACCGTTAAAGAGTGCGTTCCGGAGTTTTCACCCCGCGGTGCGACCACAGGAAATATACCGGAATGCCAAGCAGAACAATCACCAGGCCCGGCCATGTGTACTGCGGCTTAAAGCGCAACAACACTATATCAATGAACACCGCCATCACAATGTAGATGGCGGGCAGCCAGGGGTAGCCAAGAGCGCGATAGGGACGCGGGGCATCGGGACGTGTGCGGCGCAGGACGAAGAGGCCCGCAAGGGTAAGCACATAGAAGACGAGAACGGCAAAGATGGTGTAGTCGAGCAACTGGCCGTAGCTTCCGCTGAGGCACAGGATGCTAGTCCAGATGGCCTGCACGATGAGCGAAAAATGGGGCGTGCGGAAGCGCGGGTGCAGGCGGCCTACGGAGTGGAAGAAGAGTCCGTCGCGAGCCATGGCGTAGTAGACGCGCGAGCCAGCCAGGATGAGTCCGTTGTTACAGCCGAAGGTAGAGACGAGGATTGCCAGGGCCATGAGCTTGGCTCCGCTCTGTCCCATGATCTGCCGCATGACGGCGGTGGCGACGCGGTCTTCCGAGGCGTATTGGATGCCGCGCCCGACGGTGGTCATGGCGTGAGGATCGCCCCAGAGTGGAAGTACCAACAGGTAGATGAAATTGACGGCGATGTAGATGAGAATGACGGAGCCGGTTCCGACGGCGAGCGAGAGAGGAAGATTGCGCTGCGGGTTGCGGACCTCTCCGGCGGTGAAGGTGACGTTGTTCCAGGCATCGGCGGAGAATAGCGAGCCTACCTGCGCTACGGCGATAACAGTGATAGTGGAGACCAGCGCGGTCGCCCCGGTGACGCCGATCGGAATTTTGTGCAGGGCGCCCCATCCCGCGTTAAGCCAGAAGTTGGCGCCGAAATTGGCGTGGAGCGCCTCTGGTGTGCCCCCAGCCCAGATGCCGAGGAGGACGAGTCCGAGCAACCCCGCGACCTTGGCGATGGTAAAAATAACCTGCACGAAGGCTCCGGTTTTGACGCCGAAGATGTTGACCACCGAGAGCAGGGCGATCATTGCGATGGCGACAAGGTTCTGGGTGTTCAGGCCGACATCCATGTTGCCCAGCACCATGGGACCGAGGTGAATGGGGGGAACCTTCCAGAGGTGGACGAGCCAGTTGGAGGAGGAAACTGACGGGAAGAAGACGCCGAGAAACTTGCCGAAGGCCACACCGACAGCGGCAATCGTGCCGCACTGAATGACCAGAAATAACGTCCATCCGTAGAGGAAGCCCCACAAAGGGCCGAGTGCCTCTCGCAGGTAAATGTATTGGCCGCCTGCCTTGGGCATCATGGCGGCCAGTTCTCCGTAGGAGAGTGCGGCAACAATGGTCATGAAGCCGGTGACCACCCATGCCGCAATCAAGAGGGCGGGCGAGTCCACGATTCGGGCGATGTCGGCAGCGACGATGAATACGCCCGATCCGATCATCGAGCCCATCACCAGGGTGGTGGCGCTGGTAAGGCCGAGACCTTTTACGAATTCCTGATCCTGACAGGGAGGAGCTTCCTTTGTTAGCTGTCTCACCGCTCTCCTTGATACATTTTGGGCGATGCCAGAACTCTACATTATCGGGACACCATCAGGACATTGTCAGACGCAAAAATTCCTTAGCAGATTCACGCGGAGAGCGGGAGAGATCGCCGATGACAGCGACTGAATCCGCACCCGCCATGAGAATCGCCTCGGCGTTGACCCGAGTGATGCCGCCGATGGCCACCAAGGGAAGCGACCGACGGGACTCATTGCACAGACGCCGAGCCTCGGAGATACCGGCCACGCCGACCGCCGGATCAGGATTTTGCTTGCTGCTGGTACTAAACACAGGGCCGATGGCCAGGTAGTCAACCGTCTTCATCAACGCCTCTGCGATTTGGGCGGGGTTGTGGGTGGAGAGACCGACGATGCGGTCGGGGCCCAAGACAAGACGAGCGCCTTCGGGGGAAAGATCGTTCTGCCCCACATGTACGCCGTCGAAGCCAGCGGCCAAGCAGAGGTCGGCGCGATCATTCATGATGAGGGTGACGGCAGGGAGCAGGCGACGCAGTTCGCGCGCGTGCGCAAGAATTTCGCGGGGATTAAGCCGCTTGGCGCGATACTGCAGAAGGGTGCAGCCGGCATCGGCTAGGGCCAAGGCATGCGAGCAGAGCAGTTGCAGCAGCTTTCCTGGTTCACAAAATGCGCTCAGGATTTCTGCATCGAGAATGGGGTAGAGGATTGGGAGCTTCATAACGGCCGCAAACTCCACTGTAACTGTATAGGAATGGAATAAAAAAGGGGCGGCGCAGGGCCGCCCTTCGAGATTGCTTTCGGGCTACTTCTTCGGCATGAAGCGTTCCATGAACTTGGTATCGAAGTTTCCGGCGATGAAATCCGGGTCCGACAGAATGCGCTTGTGCAGCGGAATCGAGGTGTGAATGCCCTCCACGATAAACATATCCAGAGCGCGTCGCATGCGGGCAATCGCATCCGGGCGATCCTTTCCGTGGACGATCAACTTTGCAATCATGGAGTCGTAATAGGGCGGCACCACGCCATCCTGATACTGCGCGGTATCTACCCGGACGCCGGTTCCGCCGGGCACGTTGAAGACGGTGATCTTGCCTGCTGACGGGGTGAATTTCTCGGGGTGCTCGGCGTTGATGCGGCACTCCATAGCATGGCCCCAGGGAACGATCGGCTGGGTGATAATGTCACAAAGCTTAGCTCCGGCGGCAATCTGGATCTGGCTCTTTACCAGGTCCACGTCGGTGATGAATTCGGTGACGGGATGCTCGACCTGAATACGGGTGTTCATCTCGATGAAATGAAGGCTGCCCTCTTCGTCCATGAGGAACTCGACGGTTCCGGCGTTGAAGTAGCCGATCGCCTTCATCGTTTTTTCCAGAATGCCGTTCATCTTCTTGCGCAATTCCGGAGACACGGCGGGCGAGGGCGACTCTTCCAGCAACTTCTGATGACGGCGCTGAATCGAGCAGTCACGCTCGCCGAGGCTGATTACGCTTCCGTGCTCGTCGGCCAGCACTTGGAACTCGATATGGCGGGGCCGCTCGATGAATTTTTCCATGTAGAGGTCGCCATTGCCGAATGCCGAGGCAGCCTCCGAACGCGCGGAATTGAACTGGTGGGGCAATTCTTCGGCCGAACGGATGATGCGCATGCCGCGTCCTCCGCCGCCTGCGACCGCCTTGACGATGACCGGGAAGCCGATCTGTTGTGCCCATTTCTGGGCCTCTTCCTCGGTATCGATAACACCGTCAGAGCCGGGAAGGATGGGCACCCCTTGGGCCTTGACGGCCTGACGAGCCTTGTCCTTCTCGCCCATCATCCGAATGATCTCCGAGGGTGGGCCGATGAACTTGAGACCGGAGGTTTCGCAGACGTGGGCGAAATTTGCGTTCTCGCTCAGCAATCCGTAACCGGGATGAATGGCATCGACGTTGGCAATTTCGGCGGCGCTGATCACGGCGGGAATGTTGAGGTAACTTTCCGCAGCGCGCGCCGGACCGATACAAAGTGCTTCATCGGCAAACCGGACGTGAAGCGAGTTGCGGTCGGGCTCGCTATAAACCGCAACGGTCTTAACGCCCAGTTCTTTGCAGGCACAAATAACGCGAAGTGCAATTTCACCGCGATTGGCAATGAGAATCTTATTAAACATGCTTCTGTGTGCTCCCGCCGGCCCGACCGGCGTTGGGCGTGCCACGCCTAATTCCGCGTGCGTGACTGATAGCGCGGTTCGCACGAATGCGCAGAGCGCTTCCGTTACGCCGCAGAAAACGGCGGAGCCCACCTAAGGGCTCCGCTTGGATTACTTGGTACGAATCTTGAATAATGGCTGGCCGTATTCGACCGGCTGACCGTTGGAGACCAGTACATCGACAATCTCCCCGGACTTTTCCGCTTCGATCTCGTTCATCAGCTTCATGGCTTCAACAATGCAGAGCACCTGCCCTACCTTGACGGAGTCGCCACGCTTGACAAATGCAGGCGCACCCGGAGATGCCGCCTCGTAGAACGTTCCGACGATGGGAGACTTGATGATCTCAACCCCTTCATCACTTGCGGGCGCGGGGGCGGCTGCTGCCGGAGCAGGAACCGCAGCCGGAGTAGGAAGCGGCGCGGCCGGAGGCGGTGCCGCCGGAGTGGCATAAGGAGCGGCGTAAAAAGTAGTTTCAGAAGCAGCTACAACGGGCTGCGGGCGCTTGACGCGTAGTTTGATATCGTCCAGTTCCAACTCGAACTCGGCGATATCCTTTTCGACGAGAAATTCGACCAGCTCTTTGATTTCGTTCTGATTCATGGGCCGCCGGAGCGTCGCGACGTGGCGACGCAGTTATAGATTTAATCCCTACCTCTACTTACCATTTAAAAGCGAATTAATTCAACTCGATTGCTTTTTTGCTAACGGAGGTCAACAGTTCGTACCCGTGTTCGGTCACCAACAGCATATCCTCAATCCGCACGCCGCACTTGCCGGGCAGATAGACGCCTGGTTCGATGGTGATCACCATGCCCGGCTGCAGGATTGAATCAGCGCCTGCTGCCAGCCTTGGCAACTCATGAATCTCCAATCCTACACCGTGTCCGGTGGAGTGTGTGAAGAATCGCTCCAACTTCGCGCGCTTTAACTCGTGCCGCGCCGCTAGATCGACCTCGCCGGCGGTGGCTCCGGGCCGGATGACGCTGATCGCCGCCAGTTGTGCCTCAAGGACGGCATCATACAGCGCCCGCGCCTCGTCCGGAGTTTTGCCAAGATGGACGGTTCGGGTCATATCACTACAGTAACCGTCCAGCACTACTCCATAGTCTAACATTATGAATCCCGTGGCGGGCAGCTTTGCGGCGGAGGCGATACCATGGGCAAGAGCCGAGCGCTCGCCCGAGGCGACGATCGTCTCAAATGACATTCCGCTCGCACCGGCGCGTTTTGCCATGTATTCGAGTTTTGCAGCAACGTCTGATTCGGCCACGCCACTATGCATGGTTCTGAGCAGGGGGCGGAAGAGTTTGGAGGACAGCTCGACAGCATTGCGTATGAGATGAATCTCGTCGGCATCCTTGATCGCACGCAACTGTTCCACCGCTCCAGGCAGGCAAATGACTTTGACTCCCTTGCCTAGAGCCTGCTTGAATGCTTCGGATTGAGCCACGGTAAGGTGCTCGGACTCGATGGCAACGCGCTTGATTCCCAACTTCAGGCAGGTTGCAGCCACGGCAGCCAGTGCGCTGCCCTTTACAATGGAAGTGCGAACGCCTTCCACCTGAGCCGCGGCTTGGCCGGCATATCTTCCATCGGTGAAGAAGACCGGGCGGGTGGCGGCAAGCAGCACTCCCGCACTGCCGGTAAAGCCGCATAAATAGCGTACGTTGGGCAAGTGGGTGACGACGAGCGCATCCACCTTCTGCCGATCCAAGGCATCACGCAGGTTCTTCCGCCGCCATTGAAAATTCATCCGAATGATTGTACATGGTTCCAATGTAAAGCGGGCTCCCGAAGAAGCCCGCTGCATTACGTGAGAGCAAGCCAAACAACTAGGTCTGAATGATCTTCGGAGTGATGAAGAAGATCAGCTCGTCAGTTTCCGTCTTAACGAAGCGCTCCTTGAACAGGTTGCCGAGAATGGGAATGTTGCCCAAGAAAGGAGTTTGGGTGGTGCTGACCGAGTTGCTTGTCTGGATAACGCCGCCGATCACGACCGTGCCGCCATCGGTGACCAGCACCTGAGTAGTGGTCTGCTGGGTGGTCAGGATGAAGTTGCCCTGGCTGTTTGCCTCGCCCTGTGGCTGCGTGTTTTCCACATCCACGGTCAGGAAGATGGTGTTATCCGCCGTGATCTGGGGAGTGACCGAGAGTCGCAGAACGGAATCGATATAAGAGGTTGTGGCAAGGGCATTGGCAGTTGCGGCTGTGGTGATAGGCAGTTTGACACCCTGCTTCACTTCAGCTTTTACATTGCTCTGGGTCACAACCCTCGGACGGGAAAGGACTTTGGCAAGGTTGTGAGTCTCTGCCGCAGTCAGGACAGCATCGATACCATAATTTGCGGTGATGTTGCTGAGCGAAAAACCAGAGGTTGGACCGGTTGCGGGTAAGTTCGAGAAAAGGGGCACGGTGCTGGTGGTGCCCGAGGGTGTGACCGGGATAATTCCGTTCGGATTGGAGCCGCCAAGTGTGGTGACACCATTGCCCCAATTAAATCCGAGCTGGACGCCAAGATCCCTGGAAAAGGATCGAGTTGCTGAAACCACTCGCACCTCGATCTCAACCTCTTGGCTCTTTCGGTCCAGTTGCGAGATTAGGCGATCGAGGTTGGGAAGGACGCTGGGAATATCAGAGATGATGAGTGCATTGGTGCGTTCATCCGAGATCACATCGCCGCGCGCGGTCAGGAATTTCTTGATGGTGGGGACGATTTCCCTCGCCTTTGCATAGCTGAGGAAACGGGTAATGGTCTGGCGGTCGACGGCGAGAGCAATGGCCTCGGACTGGGCGCGACGATCGACTGCCTCTTTGCGCAACGTATCGGTAGCAGCGATGCGAAGCACGTTTCCTTGTAGTTCGCGATCCAACGAATTGTTTTTTAAGACAATGTCCAGAGCCTGATCCCAGGGCACGTCATCGAGCACCAGGGTCACGGTTCCGTGCACGCTGGGATCGAGAACGATGTTCAAACCGCTGATTTCGTGAATGAGACGAAAGAAGTCCTTCAGATCCACGTCCTTCAAGTTCACCGAAATCGGCTCGCCAGTGTATTTGCTGGCTGAAGTAGATGGCGTACCGGGGGCGGATGGGGATTGCTCCGGGGCCGGTGGAGTCACGCGGGCCATCTCAACCGGGGGCGGAGTAACCTTGGGTGCAGCTGCCGTTGGCGGAACCGGCGGGGTGACGGGTTCGGAGACCTGCTGGTCTGGAAGCGGCGAAGGCGCGCTGGCTGCGGGCTTGTTGGCTGCGATGGCCTGGGATTGCTCCGGGGCCGGTGGAGTCAGGCGGGCCATCTCAACCGGGGGAGGAGTAGCCTTTGCTGCGACAGCAGCAACCGACGGAGCCGTCGCATCAGTGGCTTTGATATCCGTAGCTTTGGTATCTGCAGCCGGGAGATTGGGCCCGAAAACCTGTTGGACCAGCTGCACATGGGTGCTGGCCGCCGGTTTGGCTTCAGGGGTGGTTGTGGCGAATGGCTTGGGTGCCGGTGGATTCGGGCGCACCGCCTCAGCCGTGGGCTGAACGGTCTTTTGCGCGGTTGCGGTTACAGCAGCGGCCGGAGTTTTGGCCTCGTTGGCTTTGGGCTCGGTGGCCGGCTTGTTGTGCTCTGAAGTCTGTTGATCACGAAGCTGCGAAGTGCTGTCTGCGGGCACAGCGACGGGCGGTGCTGCCGGAAGCGTGAAGGAAGCCCTGTCAAGCGAAACGTGAGCACTTTCGCTGTTGTGATCGGTGTTCGAACGGCCTGGAACGTAGGGCGCAACCTCGGAGGCCAGGGCCGGAGCAGGGGCGGCTTTGCGCGGCGCCGAGGAGATTCCGGCATCGGCGGTCTTGACCCGGACGATCACCTGTTTATCCGAGGGAATTAGATCGAAGGCGTGCGGAGCGCTCAGGTCGATGACGATGCGTGTGACCGGAGGCTCGGATTGGAAGCGGCCCACGCGGACCTGGAGCACGTCTTTCGAACGCACTGCGATGTTTCTAACCGATGATTTGAGCACCGCATTGTTGCAATCAACCACCAGGCGATCGGGATGTTTCAGCAGAAATGAATGAGCTGAACTGGGGCCGTCGATGACGATGTCGAGCGTGCCTTGTCCAGAACGCACGCTAACATTGCGAATGGTGGCCGGTACAAGCTCGCCAGCGGCGGCACTGGGCAGTGCCGAATGCGGCGTTGAAGCGGTTCGGACGACCGCAGGCGCGACTGGGAGCGGAAGAGGCGCAGATTTCGCCGCGTTGCTCGTTACATCCTTGTTCGAAACGTCCTTCGCGGCACTCTTCGATGCTTCCTTCACTGCGCTCTTGCTTACTTCCTTCGCTGCGCTCACGTTATTCGAAGCCGAACTCGAAACCGGCTTTGTAACCGGCACAAGACCTGCCGAAGCCGAACGCGAGGGAGTGGCTGCCAGTGTAGGCGCGGCGGCGCTGGCAACAGGGGCCGGATGAGGAGTGACGGCAACGGAGGCTGCCGTTACCGGAGAATCCGGTGTGCGTGCCCCGCCACTGCTCAACTGAATCTTCAGACCATCGCTCACATCGTTGACGTTGACGGAGACACCATCGCCAAGGGTGAGTTCGATCCGGGTGACTTCGCTGCCCGAAGCGCTGGTGTAGGTCGAGAGTTTATAGGCCTTCAGCGCTTGCGAGTTCACCGTGGCGGCGTGGTCCACGGCAGAAGCAGCGGTTACGCCGGTAAGGTCCACCAGCATGAGGTGCTCGTCGGGACGGTATTCCTTGTGGGCATACGTGCCGGTGGTGTGCAGGTTGACCGTTGCCGCGTTTGCGGATGGCGTGACCTGCACTGAATTCAGTTGTGAGGCCGCCGTCGCCGTGCCGGCGCAAAACAACGCCATGAGTCCTACCGTCAGCAGTCGCTTGAACTTTATCATAGCTCTCCCCGCGTTACCTGTTGCCAGGCTTCGCGCGTCCCTCCCAGTCACTTGCTTTGCAGTATCCGGGTCCATCTTCACAGCTCGCTCTCGATCCCGGCACGGCTCAAACCGCAGGCGCGCCGAGCTTTCTGATAACTTCGCGCGTCAACGGCCGCCCCAAGGCATCGGACGAGTGTTCACGCAGGATGATTTCGTTGTTGGTGATCCGCTCCACTGCGCCATCGGCGAGGGGATCGTTATCATGAAGAAAATAAGTATGGTCGCCATTGACAACAACCGCGATAAAACCGCTGGGGGATTGAACCACCCCACGTAAACTGATCTCGCCGACGCGAAGGCATTGCCGGCCTGTGCCGTTGCAAACGGCGGCTTCATGAGTACGCTCGACGATAGGACTGACGAAAGGATCGCGCTCGCCTTTGAGGTGCTTCGGCTTGGCGTCCATCGCTGCGCTTTGGACAGGCTGGGCGGCTCTGCTTCTTTTCCTCCGCCGCCTGTGGGACGATCGCACGATAAAACTGGCGCGCGGCTTTGTCTGGAACGTTGTCTCGGCCGGGGCAACAGATTTCGGTGTAACTGTAGTCTTGCCTGCATTCACTGCCGCGCCCTGTGCTCGGGGCTTTGCTGCAACCGGGGCAACTGCGGGCGTCACCGACTTCTGCGGCAACGTCAGTGCCCACGATGTCGCTCCGAGCCAGAGTGCCAAGATCAATTTGCTGCTCTTCATCGCCCCTCCTACTTCTTCTTTGCGGCGGTGGGCGGCGTTCCGCCCTTGGAATTGCTGTAAAACGTCGTCAATAGACAATTGGCGGCTACGGTTTCGTTGGGGGACCATTTATAGGATCTTTTCACCGATGATTTTCCGCCCTTCAATGAGCCCATGCTCAGCCCGGAGACATTCACGATCCGCTCCGACTTCTGCAGATGGTCAAAGAAATTGAGCACCGAGTAGTACGGCCCATCGACATCGATGTCGAAGGGGACCTCGACGTAGTACTCCTTTGGCGTGGTTTCTTTGGGCGTATAGCGGCGAACTTCGATTCCGGCGGCTGAGGCTTCGCTCTCGACCAGGGTGATGAAGGCCGGAACTGCCTCTTCCTCTGGTACGACTTTGCGCTGCGCCTCCATCTTCGCTTTCAAGATTTCCGTCTGCTGATTCAGGTCCGCCAACTTGGATTTGTACGGGGTCAACTGCGCGATTTCGGCCTGCTTACTCTTCAATGCCAGCGCATCCGCCTCATTCGCCTTGGCTAAGGGATCGAGGGCAAACATATAGGCCCCGACCGCAAGCAGAAGAATCACCAGCGCCACAATCCCGATTTGTGCCACATAGGGCAGTTGCTTGAAGTTCGTCATGACCTAAGCCTTCGTTTTTTGGCAAACCAGGCTGAAACTGAATGTTTGCATCCTGTCGGTACCTTCCTGAACTGTCTCGTGCAACTGGACATCCTTGAAATAACCGGAGTTGCGCAGATTGGTCATCAGGTTCGCGACCGAGTTGGGACCCAGCGCGACTCCATCCAAAGCCACATTTGCTCCATCGTCGCGCATGTTCAACAGCCAGACTCCGTCGGTCTTGTTCACCGTGTTACTGACGCTGGTGAGCAATGGGACAGGGGTTGACTGGGAGGCGCGCAACTGGTCGATGATGTCAAAGCGCCGTTTGAATGCGTCGTAATCCTTCTGCCGTTCCAGATATGCCTGTTTGACTTTCGTGATCGAGGCAATCGACTTGTTGGCATCGGAGAGCGAGGTTTGCAGCTTCTCATGCGTGCTTTGCAAGCGCATGTAGTACAGGTAGAGCCCAGCGCCAACTACGACCATAATCGCAAGACCCGTAATCAACGGAGAAGGACCATCCGTTGTGAGTTGCGGCATGGTGAACAGGCGGGTCTTCTTCCCTTTCTTCGGCTTGGCCGTGCCTAGCAGATTGATCCGGATCATAGTTTTTCAAAGCTCCTCAGGGCCAATCCCACGGCCACGGCCAGCTGCGACGAATTGCGATCGATTAGGTCCGCGCCTTCGCCGATCGGGGGAATGATCTTCATGAAGGGATTCAGTGGATCGACGGGAATGGAAAATTCCTGACGCAGAGCCTCGACTAATCCGGGAACCTGCGACGAGCCGCCGGAAATGTAAATCCTCTCAATGTGCTCACCGCTGGCGGTGGCACGGAAGAAATCGAAGGTCTTCTGAATCTCAAGCACAATGATTTCGGTGACCTGCTGCAAGATCGGCAGTTTTGCGTCTTCACTAACCGTGCCGACCTTTTTGCCGAGCTTCAGCGCTTCGGCATCATCGAAACTCAGATCCAATTCCTTCTGCAACGAATCCGTGTACTGATTTCCACCGACGCTTACATCTCGGGTGAAGAGTGGATTGTTACCGCGCACGATGTTGATGTTCATGACGCTGGCGCCAATGTTGAGCAACGCGACGGTAGCGTTCGGAGCCGGATCGTAGTTGTATTCGTAGCAGTTCTGCAGGGCGAAGGCGTCAATGTCAACGATGGCCGGCTGCCGCCCGGCGAGTTGCAGGGCGTTGGTGTAATTCAGAATTTTGTCCTTCTTCACGGCCACCAGGAGAACGTCTATCGTTGGATTTTCGAGGTTTCCGCTGAGCACCTGATAATCGATGTTGACATCGCTCATATCGAAGGGGATGTACTGCGCGGCCTCATTGCGTACGGCTTCGCCTAATTCCGGCTCTGCCATGTTCTGCATGGAAATCTTTTTTACGATGACGGAATGGCCGCTGACGGAGGTCGCCACCTGTTTGGCCTTAAACGCATGCTCACCGAAGATCTTACTGATGGCACTGGCGACGCTGCCGCTATCGACGATCATGGAATCGACGACAATGTCGGAAGCCAGAGGCTCGATACCCAAATGGCTTACCAGGACTTCGCCGCGATTGCGCTGCAGTTCCACAGCCTTGATGCTGTTGGAACCGATGTCCAGACCGACAATCGTTTTCTTGGAGCCGAATTTAAAGCTAAACATAAGCCAACACCCTCATTAGCCCACCGCTGAGGTACGAACCGCTCGCGGCTTCTTCTTCAGCGTGCCTTCTCCCCCGCTGCTCTTGCTTTCCATCCAGCGATCCAACAACGCTTTCTTGAACTTCCAGCGGTTGCCAAGCTTGAATGCCGGGAGTTTGTTCTCTGCCACGTACTTGTACAACGTATCCGGACTCACGCCGAGATACGCGGACGCTTGCCGAACGTTCATAACTTCAGGCGAATCGGACATAGCTCTTGCCTCTCAAATATCGAACGCTGCCTGCTTCAACCAACAATCGAATTCCCGGCCTTATGCCCTGAACTCGATTGCGCCTTGGAACCGATCTTCCATCAGGCGCCGCGTTGGTCACCTGCGAGGAAACTCTCTCGGTTGTAACCGTACGCGCTGGTTATAGCAGAGTTCATGGCGGCCAAGTCAACCAGAACTTCCGGTGAAAGCCGGAACATATCCGGCGTTTTCACCCGATTCCGGCACAGAGCCGTCCTAAATTCGCCATACTTTGTAGTTGATTCGACCATACACCACAAAATGCTGGGGTAGTAATACAAAGGATGCCGGGCAGGACGTAAGCTGATTACGAAGGGATGTAATCCACCGGAAGTAAGACATGAACGAGGGAGCACCTTATGGATGTTTACTCCGTTTGCAAAGGTATGCCTTCTGTTTCCTTTGCTTACGTCGGAATGTGAATCCCAACTACAAAGAGCGGTAATTTACCGGATGACAACAGAGGCGGGCTCGTTCTTCGGAGTGCGATCGTACTGAAAAACGTGCCCGCCATCGCGAGATAACGGGCACGTTCGGTTGGTCGTTGGCCGGTTGCTGACGGCGGTTTAGTAGTTCATGTCGAACTGTTCCTGATGGAGCAGTGCATCGCTTTTTACCAGGACGGGATGGCCGAGGAGGTCTTCCATCTCCTGCAGCCACTTTCCGTTGCCGCCCTTCAATTCCTTGGCGACCTCGGGATTGACCCGAAGGATGACTTCCTTGCTTTGGACATGGCGGCGAACCTTGCGCATCTCGACGTAGATTTCGTTGCATACAGTCTGCACCGACTTGACGAAGCCGGTGGCATCGCAATAAGGGCAGGGCGTGCCGAGGGTCCGCTCAAGCGACTGCTTAACCCTTTTGCGAGTGATGGCGACTAGTCCGAAGTCATTGAACTGCAATATCTTCGAGGGTGCGCGATCGGCCTTCATGGCTTCTTCGAGAGCCTGCATCACCTTTTGGCGATTCTTGCGCTCGTCCATGTCAATGAAGTCAACGACGATGATGCCGCCGAGATCGCGCAGGCGAATCTGGCGAACGATCTCCTTCACCGCGTCGCAGTTGGTTTTGACGATCGTATCTTCCAGGCGCGCGGTCTTGCCGACGTACTTGCCGGTATTGATGTCGATGGCGACCAGGGCCTCGGTCTGGTTGATGACGATGTAGCCACCGCTCTTCAACCACACCTTGGACTTCAGACTCTTGTTGATCTCCTCGTTGATGCCGAACTGCTCGTAGAGCGGCGCGTCCTTGGTGTAGAGCTTGATGCGGCGCACCAGGCTTGGTTGGAAGCGCGCGGCAAAGCGCACGACGCGCTCGTACTCGCTTTCGTTGTCCACCCAGATCTGTGAGAAGTCGCTAGTCACCTGATCGCGCAGAATGCGCTCGACCAGATTCAGATCGTGGTAAATCAGCGCCGGGCTCTTGCCGGACTCGGCGCGGGTGCGGATTTCGGTCCACAGATGCTTGAGGAAGCGGATGTCGGCGCGCAGCTCGTCTTCCTTGATATTGGAAGCCGCGGTGCGGACGATGAATCCGCCATGGCCGTTCTCCCGCTCGCTGGAGACGATGCGCTTGAGGCGCTGGCGCTCCTCTTCGCTGCTGATTTTGCGCGACACGCCGATGTGGTTCACCGTGGGCATGTAGACCAGGAAGCGGCCGGGAAGCGCGATGTGGCTGGTGATGCGAGCGCCCTTTTTGCCGATCGGCTCCTTGGCAATCTGGACGAGGATCTCCTGCCCTTCTTTCAGCAGTTCGCTGATGAGAGGCACGGCGCGCGACTGCTGCCGCGGGACGCATCCGACCTCCGCCGCGCGGCGGAGGCGTGCCACGGCGTGGGCGACGGTCGCGGCGATCGAAGCGCTCGGGACGCTGGCGTCCAGCTTCGGGAGCGGCTGCGACTTCAGTCTCTTCGCCTTCTCGGGGCCTTCGTCGGTCTCTTCGCCTTCGTCTTCTTCGATCTCGGCGGCCTCGTCGGCAAGCATCTCGGATTCCTCAAACTCTTCGCCTCCGAAGTCGTACTCTTCGTCTTCCAGTTCGTTCTCTTCGCCGCTCTCGCGAACCGCGGCGCCGATCTGAGAGCCGCTGCCATCGTCGAGAGTGTCCTCTTCGGTTTCGCTCTCTTCATAGCGGTCGACAGTGCGCGGCGAGAGCCGGCATCTCGGTCTCTTCGGCATCGAGTTCTTCGTGCTCGACGTTGCCGCCTTCAATCACGAAGCTGCCGAACTGGAAATTCGTTGCTCGGGGCGGGCTGCGAGGCAGACTCCTCTACCGGCGCCTCGGGCTGTTGCAGCTGCCGCGTCTGGGTGTCGGCTGCAGCCTCGGGCAGCCATTGAATATCTTTGATACTCGACCGCGCCAGGAACGGCGACCAGCCGGCCTCTGGCTTCGCTCGGCTCAGAGACGCTAGGCTCGTTTTCCTCCGGCACCATCTGAAGTGGAGCCTCCTCGGTCTGAACGACTTCGGGTTGCGCGGCTTCCGTGGCTGCAGGTTCCGGCTGTGGCGGCTCGGCGTTATGCGCCTCGACGGCGGGAGGTTCGGAGGATTGGCTGGGCTGCTGCTTCGGCTTCAACGCTTCTGCGGTCTCCGCTTCCACTTCGGATTCCTCTTCGGCTTCGGCTTCCAGTTCCGCTTCCGGTGCGTAACGCTGGGTCAGGGAAGGGAGGCGGCTCGCGCCTGAATAGCTGGCGCTGGACAACGGCTCTTCCGTGGCAACGGGCTCGACGTGATTGGCACTGACGGTTCGACCGGAGCGGCGACTGGTGCGTTGCCGGCGCGGCGACGCTTCAGCGACAGCGATTCTCCGGTTCGGCATGTTCGACCGAAGCAACGGGCGACTCGACGGGGCCTCGGGTACGCGTCAGGCTCAACAGCGGAGATCGGGCTCAACGCCGCGATACTTTGAAATGGATTCGCCGGGCAGGACGATTGGGGTGTAGTTCTCCGGCAGGACGACGCTCTCCTGCTCGCGCGGTTCACGCTCACGGTCGCGCTCGCGGCCACGGCCACGATCCCGGTCGCGATCACCACGGCGTCCACGTCCGCCACGGTCACGGTCGCGATCACGGTCACGACCACGGCCATAGCCGCTACGGTCAGATTCTTCGCTTGCGCCGATCTCGGCAGCAGGAGCCGGTGCCGGAGCTTCACCCTCGGCGCGATTGTATTTCGAAATCGACTCGCCGGGTAGAAGCATGGGCGTGTAGGCAGCCGCCGGCGGTGCGGCAGGGTTCTTCGGTTTCGGCTAGGAGGCTTCGGCAACTTCATCCGGCAATCTCAGGCTCGGCTTTCTCGATCTCGTCCTCATTGACGCTGCGAGCCAGAGCCGTGAACCACCAGGCCACGGGGCTCGAAGCCGCGCAGTTCGCGCCGCCGCGGCTCGCGCGGAGCAGGAGATTCGGAATCTTCGTCTGGCGGGAATCGTCGGCCTTGCTGGGAATCGCCAGTCGCGTCCTACTGGCTCTGCTGCGGCCGGAATCTGCGTGCCCGCGCTGCGCATCGGAGATCGCCGGGCACGCGGTCGCGTCCGCCACGGCGGCCGCGACGGCGGCGGCGCCCGCGCCAGCGGGGAGTGCCGCCATCTTTTGCTTCTTCACCCTGGGAATCCTGGCCTTCGGCGGCGGAGCTTCCTCGGGCTCTTCGGAATCTTCTTCTTCGGCGAGCGGTTCGGCGAGGATCAGACCGTTGGCCTGAGCCAGGGTCGCTCCGGTTACTTTCACATCGCCGAATTCGCCGTCTTCGTCTTCGTCCTGAAGTTCCAGAAAGTCGGAGACATAGAGGAACGCGTCACGTTCCAGTCCGATATCGACGAATGCCGATTGCATACCGGGCAGCACGCGGGTCACGCGTCCTTTGTAGATCGAGCCCGCCAGGGTGTATTCGTTTTCGCGCTCGAAGTACACTTCGGCAAGTTGATCGTCTTCCACCAGCGCCACTTTGGTTTCATGGGGCGTGGTTGAAACGTACAATTCTTTGTTCATTTTCGCTCCCGGCTGGCTCGCTGTGAGCAGCCTGTTGTAAGCCGGAGCACGAAGGCAGGTGGTCAGTTTTGAAGATCAATGCGCCGCACCGCGACCGCTGGCCGGTGGGCCAGGGCGCGGAGCGGAGTTCGCCCGCTCGATTGACTTGAGGGGATCATGCCGCCAGATTCCGCCGTGGCGCATTGCGCCATTCGGGGCTCCGGCTGCGTTTGATGTGAACCTATGCACCGATTCCGTACTCCCCGAGTCTATTGACCCGGTCCGGTTGCGCTACGCGTGGGTTTTGTGGCCACTTCTCTCCCGCATTCCCTGAAAAGCTGATTCTGGAATGCCGGATGGGGCCGTTCCCTGCCCTTGCACCGCAGCGCAATTCTTCAATCGTGACCGGCCTGATTGCCTTCTTGCCGGCTTTGCCCTCCCATTGAGGGCTCCATCTCGTGTAAGCGGCTGGGAATTCCCCCGCCGAAAGCCCCGGCGATCACCGCCGAAGACCCATTCCCTCCGCCTTTTTCCGGCGGCCATCCTGGGATTTTGCAAAAAACTTTTGTTCCGCGAGCCTCGCTTTGAAAGGCATTGCGCGGTGGCCGCGAAGAACTCCGTAGTTACGGGGCCTCCTGCACACTTCACACGTGAATCCTAGTTCACAAACCGGCGCATACGAACATTCATCACAATTCCCAGCGCCAGGAAAGTAAACAGGATTGACGATCCTCCATAGCTCATTAATGGCAGCGGAATCCCCGTAACGGGCATGAATCCCACCACCATCCCCACGTTTACCAAAACGTGGAACGCCAACACCGCGACCACTCCCATGATCAGGAAGACTCCGGCCCGGTCCGGCGCCGTTTGAGCGTCATGAATCAGACGCATCAACACCCCAAAGTATAGCAGCAATACGACCAATGCGCCCACAAAGCCATGCTCCTCGCTCCAGGCGGCAAAGATGAAATCGGTGTGGGGAACGGGAAGGAACTGTCCTTGGGTCTGGGTTCCCTTGGCAACGCCCTTGCCCCAGACGCCGCCTGAGCCGACGGCCACCAGCGACTGCATCACCTGGTAACCCGAGCCGCGCGAATCGGCCTCCGGCGCGACAAAGGTGGAGAGCCGCTCCTTCTGGTAGGGCTTGAGTCCGTATTTCCACATGACCGGCATCAATACGGCCGCGATGAGTATGAGGACGATCCCATGCTTGAGCCTCATGCCGCCCAGAACCAAGGCCATCATTGCGATTGGAATGTAGGTCAGCGCGGTGCCCAGGTCGGGCTGCTTCAAAACGAGCAGCATGGGGAAGAGCACAACCAGTCCTGCCTTGACCAGTTCGCGGAAGGGCAGATCGTTTTCCCGATGCTCGGCAAAGTACTTTGCCATGGTCAGAATCAGAATCAGTTTGACCCATTCGGAGGGCTGAAAGTGGAAGAAATGGAAGTCGATCCAGCGCTTTGCTCCCAGGTAGCGCTTGCCGAAGAGCAGCACCGCAACCAGAGAGACCAGGCTGAAGCCGTACAGCCATGGCACGAGTTCCAGCAGCGCCTGATAATTGATGAGGCTGACCAGAAACATCAGGCACACACCAGCCAAGATCCAGTACACCTGCTTGATCTGCATCCCCTCGAACTTGGTATGCAGGGTAGCCGAGTAAATTTCCGAGACGCCAAGCATGCAGATGATAATGACGAAGAGGAGCAGGACCCAGTCGAAATCGCGAAAATGGATGTAGCGGCTCAAGGTAGCTCTCCTGCCCGCGATAGAGGCTCCGGCAAAGCGGCCGCGACGCCGGGAAGATTTCGCCATGAATCCCGCTTGTGGGATGTGCGGATCGCGCGGCGGGCGGCAGCCGATGCGCAAACTGCTCCATTCCCGGCGCGGCGATGGCGCGATGAAATTGGCGCGCTGTGGCCTGGGCGATGCGAAGCGTGCCGCCTGAAGATGTCCGGAGTCGCTGCCGCCATCACTCCAGAGTCCGGTCACTTCGGTAGGCGTGGCGACTTGGAGGCTTCGGCTGCTGCGGAGTTTCATCGTCTGAAGGTGGCGGCAGGTGCTGAATCGGCCGGTGATTCTTCTTGTCGTCATAGGCCTTGATGACCTGGGTCGCCAGCCGTGCGGCCAGTTTTCCGTGCTCGCCGCCCTGGAACAAGACGCAGACGATGATGTCCGGATTGCGGCGCGGGGTGAAGCCGACGAACCATCCGTTATCCTTGTAGGCTTCTTTGTTTGCCATCTTGGCCTTCATTGCGTTTGAAACCGTCTGCGCCGATCCGGTCTTTCCGGCGATGTCAATGCCGGGAATATGGGCGCTCGGCGCGGTTCCTCTCGGGCAAAAGTACCTCGCCCATGGCGTCGGTGATGGTCTGCCAGCCTGCGGGGTCGATGGGCATTTCCTTGGTGTCTGTGTAGTGCAATGCGGTGCGATAGGTTCCGGGAACTTTATCGGGAAAGACCACGTGCGGGCGCACCATGTGGCCGCCCATGGAGATGGCGCTGATGGCGCGCATCAGCTGGACCGGAGTCGTGGCAATGGCACCCTGTCCGATGCCCACTGAGATCGTTTCTCCGGCAAACCACTTCTGGCGGTAATTCTTCAGCTTCCATTCTTCGCTTGGCATGACGCCGCTGACTTCCTGGGGAAGGTCGATGCCGGTCTTCTGGCCCATTCCAAGTTCGGTGGCGTACTTGGCGATGCGTTCGATGCCGAGGCGCTCGGCGAGGGTGTAGAAGAAAACGTCGCAGGATTGGTAGATACCTTTGGTCAGAGTCTACCGAACCGTGCCCACCCTTCTGACCAACACTTGAAGTATCGGCCGTAAAATGATGCACCGCCTCCGCAATTGCACGTGCAGCGTCTGGGCGATTCCCTCCTGCCAACCGGCGACGCTCATGATGATCTTGAATACCGAGCCTGGGGCCAACTGCGCTTGGATCGCCTTGTTCATCAAAGGCTTGCCGGGATCGGTGAGCAGAGCGTTCCATTCCTTTGAGCTGATGCGAACGGCGAAGGCGTTGGGATCAAAGGTGGGACGGCTGACCATGGCGAGAATTTCGCCGGTCTTGGGGTCCATTGCCACGATGGCGCCGGGCTTGTCTCCCAGTGCCTCTTCGGCGGCGATCTGAATATCGAGATCGATGGTCAGCTGGAGTGGCTTGCCAGGGATCGCCGGGGTATCGCTCAAGTTCGCCGACTTCTTTTCCCTTGCTGTTGACCAGCACGCGACGCGAGCCATTCTTGCCCATCAGCATGTCATTGTATTCGGCTTCGACCCCGCTCTGCCCAACGACGTCTCCGGAGTTGTAGAACTCGAAGCGCGGATTGTTGAGCATGTCTTCGCTGACTTCGCCGACGTAGCCGATCAGGTGCGCCATGAATCCGTTCTTGGGATAGAGGCGGCGATGCACGGTGATGGTATCGAGCTCCGGAAATTCATTGCGGTGCGATTCGACGAAGGCGAGCTCGTCGGGGGTAATGTCATATTTGATGAAGATCGGCTGATAGCCGGGCATGGCCGACAGGCGCTTCACCCGCGCCTTCAGTTCGTCTGGGGTCCAGATGCAGTCCGACGGCGATCGCCTCCAGGTTGGCGTCGCTGGTCTTGCCTTGCGAGCGCAGCAGGAGAGCCGAAAAAGAGGGATAGTTATCGACGATGGGACGGCCTTCGCGGTCCAGCAGCTTTCCGCGCGGGGCCAGGATGGGAACCTCTTTCACGCGGTTCTGCTCGGCCATGCTGGTGTAGTAGTCCGAGTGCAGAACCTGCAGACGCCACAGCCAAAGATGAGCAGCAGGAAGATGCCCAGAATGATGTACTGGGTAACCGCCAGACGAATTAGCGGAACTTTTTCTTCGCGACCGTACATGAAAAAACTACTGCAACCCGGAACTTTGTTCCTACTCCCTGATCTTGAAACGGTTCAACAGCGCAAACAGAAACACGGCCATGATTGAGTTGGCCACGGCTGCCCCGGCCTCATGCCCGAGATTGAGATGAACCGGCTGCCCCATCAACTCGCGCTCAATGACCATGAACACGGCTTGGTGGACTGCATAAAAGATGAACGTCAGCAAGAAACGCGAGCCGGGATTCTCTACATCAATCCTAATTCCAATTGACGATGCGCCATAGCCCACCAGTGTTTTCGCAATCCCGAAGACGCCGAAAGGGGTATGAGTCAACCCGTCCTGTAGTAATCCGATGGCCGCGCCGGTAAGGGTTCCGCTCGACTTGGCTGCGCCGCGAGACGGCAAAAAAGATGGTCAGCAATAATCCGAAGTCGAAGACCCGGAAGAAGTGCAGCCGTACCGGCATGAACGCCTGCAAGCCCACCATCAGCAGAGGCAAGCCCACCGAAACTGGCCAGGAGAAGCGATAGACCTCCACCTGATCGCGCGAGGTGTAGCTGAGATCCATGGCTCTCATTGCGGGCGCGTCCCTTCCGTGGCAGTGGACTTTGGCTTGGAGCCATCCGTATTCGGATTCGAGATTGCGATTTTGGCTGCAGGTTTCTAGGCAGCCGAGGGTCATAGCGGCGTTGCCTGCCGTGGTGCTTGCTGCCCGCATGGCTTCAGCGCCTTCGCGGTATCCGGTGGCTGCTGCGGTCTGAGGCTTCGTTGCCTGCGTCTTCTGCGACGGAGCGTGCGCGGGCAGACTGGTCGCAGGAGCAGCTTTAGAGTGGAAGCCTTCGACTGGAGTTTGCAGCAGTGCACCGGTCAGTGGCTTGGCGGGCGACTGAGGCTGGGTCTGCGGCTGAGGCGTTGCCGGGGGCGGAGTCTGCGGCACGCCGGGCAGATGTTCGGCAAGAATGTCGGCGGCGCGAATCGGGCCCAGGCCGGTGGTGTCCGGGGCGCGCGACTTTTGCGCGGTGATGACCAGCACTTCCTCCAAACGATCCAGATCCGCGGCCGGTTTCACCTTGATGTCGAGAAACAGGTTGCGCCCCATGCTCACCTTGGCCACGGTGCCGATCGGCAATCCTTTGGGAAAGACCTGATCGCCACCGGCGGTTACCAGGGCCTCGCCGGGCTGCACGGTCTCATCGCCCATGATGTAGTTCGAGTTGCAATTCGCCGGTTGAAGTTCCCTTTAACCACACCCTGAAGACGCGAGTTCACGAGGATCGCGCCGACGCCGCTGGTGGGGTCGTTGATCAACAGAACCTGCGCGGTTTCGCCGTAAACGCTGAGCACTTTGCCGACGACGCCGTCGGGCGTGATCACCGGCATATCCGGCTTGATGCCGTCCTTGGCTCCTTTGTCGAGATAGAGCAGGCGCGAGGTTTCGGTGCCGCTGGTTCCGATCACCTGGGCGGCGACGGTGGTATCGATCCACTGCTCCTTGAATTCCAGCAGGGCCTGGATGCGGCGCGCCTGACGCGCATCTTCCTGCTCTCTGGCGCGCTCCAGGCGCATCTGTTCGGCTTCGGCCTTCAGGCGCAGATTCTCGCGGCGAACGCTGCGCAGATCGATGTAGTTAGCCCAGACTCCGCGCACGCTTTCGCCCGAATGAATGAACACGCGCTCGAAGGGCGCAATGGCGCTGACGGCCAGCAACCGGATCATTCGCACCGGACCCTCGGCCGTCTGACGCTTGACCTGCACCGCCAGAAGCCAGAAACTGCGCCAGCAGCACCGTTGCCAGAACCACCGTATTCTTGTGCCGCGAGAAAAAATTCATGTTTCCAGAGTTTCAGGACTGTCGCCGGACGTCAGCCGGCGGCATCTATCGGGCCACGGCCTCCGGCAAGCCGAGCTTGCGCCTGTGCATGCAAATCCGCGCGCAACATGCAAGGCCGGAGCACCGCTCCGGCCGAACGTCATTTTACTCGATGCTGATCTTGCGCAGAAGTTTGAAGTCACTGAGCATTTTTCCCGTGCCCAACACCACGCTGGCCAGCGGATCATCGGCAATGGAAACCGGCAGGCCGGTCTCCTCGCGGATGCGCTTGTCCAGATTCTTGAGCAGCGCGCCGCCGCCGGTAAGTACGATGCCGCGATCACTGATGTCGGCGCTCAACTCCGGTGGAGTGCGCTCCAGAGCCACCCGAATTGCGTTCATGATGGTGCCCACGCACTCGCTGAGCGACTCGCGAATTTCGCTGTCGTCGATGGTGATGGTCTTGGGCACGCCCTCAATCAGGTTGCGCCCCTTGATCTCCATGGTCAAGGGCTTCTCAAGAGGATAGCCGGAGCCGATTTCGATCTTGATCTGCTCGGCGGTTCGCTCGCCGATCAGCAGGTTGTACTTGCGCTTCAGGTAGTTCATGACGGCTTCGTCCATCTGGTTGCCGGCCATGCGAACCGAACGCGAGTAGACGATTCCGCTGAGCGAAATGACGGCGATATCCGTGGTGCCGCCGCCGATATCGACCACCATGTTGCCGCTGGGTTCGGTGATGGGCAGACCGGCGCCGATGGCGGCGACCATGGCCTGCTCGACCAGATGCACTTCGCTGGCTTTGGCGCGATAGGCCGAGTCCATGACGGCGCGCTTTTCCACCTGCGTAATCTCGCTGGGCACGCCGATGACGATTCGCGGATGCACCAGCATCTTGCGGTTGTGCGCCTTCTGGATGAAGTAGTTCAACATCTTTTCGGTGATCTTGAAGTCGGCGATCACGCCATCTTTCATCGGCTTGATGGCAACGATGTTGCCGGGGGTGCGGCCAAGCATCTCCTTGGCTTCCTTGCCCACCGCTTCCACTTCGTTTGTGTTCTTGTTGATTGCGACAATCGAGGGCTCGTTGACTACGATGCCTTTGCCTCGCGCATAGACAAGCGTGTTCGCCGTGCCCAGGTCAATTGCAAGGTCGCTTGAGAACATGCTGAACAACGAACGCAAATTCCCGAAACGCGAACCGGTGTGGAAGCCATTGTTTGACATCTTTTTATGCTGTCTCTCTTTTTCCGTCGGAAAAGATAAAAGAATTATGCCCCGGCAAGGCCGCCGATGGGGAACTCACTCCCCCGCGCCCATCCCTACCCGTCCAGTAAAATCTGTCTTGGATCTGCTTTCAGAATAATACGGGCAGGACCGCTGCATACCAATGCGTTAAGAGCACTAGCCGGAACTCATCCCCTATCTTACTACTCCGGCAGCCCTGGAATGAGCAGTTATGCAAAATTCTGGCGGAAGAGGGCAAAGAACCAGCTACTTACGAGCATGACCCACGGGGTGGCCCAAGCATCGGCCTTAGTTTTGGCTTCTTTGGCCGCCGGAGAAGCGGGTTGCGCAATGCGTGATAAGTGGAAGTCGGTGCGAGAAACGGATGACGAGGCGGCACATTTTGCCGTACTCTTAGGGCGAAGGGGACACCATGGGGTACGCTATCTCACTTGACGATAAGTTGTCGCAGATTGCCGAAATTTGCCGACGTCACGGCGTTCGCGAGCTCCTTCTCTTTGGCTCCGCTCTCGGTCCCGACTTCCGCCCTGACAGCGACATTGATCTTCTTGTCGAGTTCCTGCCCGAAAAAAAGATCGGGTTAATTGAATATAGCGGCATGCAGCGTGAACTCGCGGAACTGCTCCACCGCAAGGTCGATCTCGTTTCCAAACGCGGACTCAAGCCGCGCATTCGCGAAAGTGTGCTCTCGCGGACCGAAACGGTTTATGCGGCGTGACGAAGAGCGGCTCCAGGACATTCTGGAGCACATCGCCTCTGCGCTGAGGGCGATTGAAGGCAAGGACCGATCTGAGTTCGACGCGAATCCAGTCCTGCAAAAGGCTGTCCTCCACGATATTCTGATCGTCGGCGAAGCTTCGTCGCACATTACTTCAGAGTTGCAGACCAAATACCCCCAAGTACCTTGGAAAGATGTCCGGAATTTCCGAAACATCATTGTGCACGAGTATTTTTCCGTCGATCTGGATATCGTCTGGGACACTGCAACAGGGGATCTCGCCCCTTTGCGCTCCCAGATCGAAGCGATACTCAACGCTGAATTCCCTGGCGGCACGATTCCCGAATAGCGTTTGCTCCTCTGATTCTGTCGCCCGCCCTTGCCACCTCACACCACGCCGACTACGATATGCAGTCGATTGGCTGAATTGCGCTGTCGCAAAGCAGAGCGAGTTCATCTAAATCGTTCATGGAGGTCGATTCCGATGGCTACCACTGGTTCCGAGATCAAAACCTTCAGCAACTTCATCGATGGGAAATGGGTTCCGGCCAGCTCCGGCAAGGCTTGCGAAAACCGCAACCCGGCGGACGCCCGCGAGGTGGTCGGCATTTTCCAGCGCTCGGGCGCCGCTGAGGTCAAGCTCGCGGTGGAGGCCGCTCATGCCGCTTTCAAGAAGTGGAGCCGCGTGCCCGCGCCTCGCCGCGCCGAGATCATCATGAAGGCGGCGACATTTTGGAGCGGCAGAAGGAAGCATTCTCGCGCGACATGACCCGCGAAATGGGCAAGGTTCTGAAGGAGACGCGCGGCGACACGCAGGAAGCCATCGACACCGGGTACTACTTCGCCGGCGAAGGACGCCGCATGTACGGGATGACCACGCCCAGCGAGTTGCCCAACAAGTTCGCCATGTGTACGCGTCAGCCGGTTGGCGTGGTGGGCATGATCTGCCCGTGGAACTTCCCCATGGCGATTCCTTCGTGGAAGCTCTTCCCTGCCCTGGTCGCGGGCAACACCTGCGTCATCAAGCCCGCCGAGGACACGCCGCTTTCGGTCTTCAACTTCGTCAGCGCGCTCACCGAAGCCGGAGTCCCGGCCGGTGTGGTCAACATCGTCACCGGCCACGGCGCCGAGGTCGGCACCCCGCTGATGGAGCATCCGCTGGTTCGCGCCATCTCGTTTACCGGATCGAGCGAGGTGGGGCGCATCATTGGCGCCCAGCTGCGCCCGTACGTTAAAGCGCTGCTCGCTCGAACTCGGCGGCAAGAATCCGATGATCGTGCTCGATGACGCCAATCTGGAATTGGCGCTGGAAGGCGCGCTTTGGGGAGCCTTTGGCACCGCCGGACAGCGCTGCACGGCCACCAGCCGCATCATTCTTCAGAAGGGCGTTTACCAGCGCTTCGTCGATGAACTGGTGCGGCGCGCCAAGTTGCTCCGTGCTCGGCAACGGGCTGGATGAGAGCGTGGACGTGGGGCCGGTGGTGAACAGGCAGCAGATGGAGACCGTGCTCGGCTATATCGAGATCGGCAGGAACGAAGGCGCGCGCCTGGCCTGCGGCGGCAATCGCCTGGAGCGCGGGGATTACGCGCACGGATTCTTCATCGAGCCCACGGTCTTTTCCGATGTCGATCCGAAAATGCGCATCGCGCAGGAAGAAATCTTCGGGCCGGTCGTCTCCTGCATCCCCTGCGATTCGCTGCGAAGACGGGATTGAGATTGCCAATGATGTGAAATATGGCCTCTCCTCGGCGCTTTACACCAGGGACGTAAACCGCGCCTTTGCCGCCATCCGCGATCTCGACGCGGGAATCACCTACATCAATGCGCCCACCATCGGGGCCGAGGTTCATCTTCCCTTCGGCGGAGTGAAGCAGACAGGCAACGGCCATCGCGAGGGCGGGGTCGGAGCATTCGACTTCTATACCGAATGGAAGGCCGTCTACGTGGACTACTCAGACCGTCTGCAGCGTGCCCAGATCGACCGCCCGGAGTAGCGCTCGGCATTGGCGTTTTTTGCGCCTAAATTTTGCTGAAAGCGCTGTCGATTCAGCTTCCGAACGCGTTGCGGGCTTGCACTTCGCTGCAGCATAGGGTTCAATGACACAGGGTCTTTTATTTAATGACCTACCAACGTGACTTACCAGATAACGCCTGCGACTCGCATGGCGAATGTAAGCTATGCCATCCGCGACCTTGCCGTCGTTGCCGATCAGGTTGCGAGCCAGGGTCACCAGATTCTCTATCTCAACATCGGAGACCCCTGCAAGTTCGACTTTCCCACGCCGCCGCACATGATTGAAGCCGCCGAACGCGCCATGCGCGATGGCTTCAACGGTTACGGCGAATCGCTCGGCGAACGCAGCGCGGTGCAGGCCATCCGCGACCAGGCCGAGGCCAATGGCTTTCAGAACATTCAAGGAATCATGGTTGGCTACGGCTCCGGCGAGGTGATCGACAATTGCCTTACGGCGCTGCTCAATCCTGGCGACAATGTGCTTACGCCCTGCCCCGACTACCCGCTCTATGGAGCGGTGCTGGGAAAGCTTGGAGCCGAGCCGAATCCGTATTTCCTGAACGAGGAAAACGGCTGGCAGCCTGATCTGGAAGACCTTGCCGCGCGCATCAATCCGCGCACCAAGGCGATTCTGCTGATCAATCCGAATAACCCCACGGGCGCGATTTACTCGCGCGCCACGCTGGAGAGGGTTGCGGAGTTGGCGCGGCGGCACAACCTGCTCATTCTGGCCGACGAGATTTACGACAAGCTCATCATCGACGACGAATGCGAGCACCTCTCGATCGCGACGCTTGCGCCCGATCTTCCGGTTATCACCTTCAACGGACTATCGAAGGCATACCTGGTGCCGGGATGGCGGATCGGGTGGGCGATTGCAACCGGCCCGGCGGAGTCACTCGGCAACTATCTGGAGGCGGTGTACAAACTGCTGCGCGCGCGACTTTCGGCTCCGCACCCGTTCATGCACGCCATTGCGCCCGCGCTGGAGGGTCCACAGGATCACCTGAAACAAGTGCGGGCCAAGTTGCGCCGCCGCCGCGATCTTACCGTGGACTGGGCTGCTCGCACGCCGCGGGTTTCGCTGGTGGCACCGAAGGGAGCCTTCTACGCCTTCCCCAAGCTCGACATCGCGGAAGACGACATAAAGTTTGTCACCGAGTCTGCTGCAGGAGAAGCATGTCCTGTGCGTCCACGGCGCGGGCTTTGGACAAAGGCCGGGGACGCGCCACATGCGGATCGTCTTTCTGCCGCAGGAAGAAGTTCTGGAGCAGGCTTACCAGGGCATTACGGAGTTCATCTCGCAGCGTTAGTTGAGACTTATCGCTACTCTCACCTACCTGGCGGGTGAGAGTCGTGTCCGGCCGTTCTTCATTCACAAGTAGCATTTTGTAGGCATCGCAATTCGCCATTCGCTGTACAGTACGACACACAATTTCAGTCCGGGAATTTTGTCGATGTCTGCAAAACACTCTAAACACGGAACAAAAAGAGAATCGCGGTGGAACCCATGCGTCCCATTAAATCATTCGATAGCAGTTTGACCTCTAATTCACCATCCAAACCGCAGGGCCGCCTATCATAGTAAGAGTTATGGGAGAAATCATTCTTAAGCAGTATCTGTTCGCCAGCGACTTCGACCAGACTCTGAGCTTTAACGACTCCGGCCTGGTTCTTACTGAACTGCTCGGCATTACAGGTGAGGAGTTCAAGGACAAAAGCGGCGGGTATGGCGCAGTTGAATCTGGTACAGCAAGGCGCGGAACTTGCTTACTTACTGCTGCACGATCCGGCGTTCAACTCACGCGTGCGGCGCGAGCATTTGATTGAAACCGGCAAGCGCATTCCGCTGAAGGAAAATATCGAGCTTCTCTATCGAACCTTGCGCGAGGGCATTCCGGGCTACGAGTTCGATTTTTACGTGCTCTCCGCCGCGCCGGTGGAGATCGTGCAGTCGGCGCTGGAGGGGATTGTGCCCGAAGATCATATCTACGGCACCGAGTTCGAGTACAACTCCAACGGTGCCATCGAGCGGCTGGTCCGCTGCACGGCGGGATACGGCAAGGTGACGCGCATCATGCAACTACAGGATGAGCGCGCTATTGGACGCGATCACGTTGTCTATTGCGGCGATGGCAGCTCTGACATGAACGCGATGCTGCACGTGAACGAGGGCGATGGGTTGACCATCGCGGTCTCGGAATCGCGCTGCGTGACCCAGATCGCCGCGCGCACCGTGCTCAGCGATAACGCGCTGAGCGTGCTGGTGCCGATTCTGGAGGAGGTGGCACACTGGGCGCAGCCGGAGATTCGCCGCTTCTTTGAGTCCAATGGATTCCTGGTACAGGAATGGGCACGGATGCGCACCGACGTCCTGACGTTGCGCTCTACTTCCGCCATTCCTCAGGCTGCGTCCGCGGAGGCACAGTGATGCTGAGTTGGATTGGCTGGATCGCAACCGCTTGCTTCGGGCTCTCGTATTTTTTCAAGAAGCCAGCGACGCTTCGCCTGATCCAGGCGGGTGCGGCAATTCTGTGGATCAGCTACGGATTGCTGATACATGCCCTGCCCGTTGTTGTGGCGAACGTGATCGTTGCACTGGCGGCGATATACTCCACCTTCGCGGGTAAGGCGCAGAGACAGGAAAGCTCTACGTAGGCACGCTGAAAATCCACGCTAAAAAATCAAACCGAGGTCCGCCAATGAAGGCGGGCCTCTTTGCTGCGAGGGCGCGAGTTCGATCTATCCGGCATTCGGAATTTTGCCACTGGGTTCACTGGCATCCCGGTTATGCCATCCTGTTTACCATGCAAATGCGACGCAACGCCGCTCTTACCACGCATACTCTTGGTTTTGTGCTCTCGCTCTTCGCCTGTGCATTGCCGGCTTTTGCGCAGCAATCGCCTGCGGTTGCCCAGCAATCGGCGGCAGTGGCCGCGCCAAGTACTACCACGCAAACACCGACCGTC
The DNA here is from genome assembly GCA_963786435.1 of uncultured Acidobacteriota bacterium. GTDB lineage: Bacteria > Acidobacteriota > Terriglobia > Terriglobales > Acidobacteriaceae > TOLSYN. Next base: position 4,129,028 of record CAWAZK010000002.1, on the reverse strand, counting down.
ACTGTGAAGGTGAAGGAGGTCAACCTGCTTGCGATTGTCCGAGATAAGAAGGGCAAGCAGATCAATGACCTGGACAAGCAGGACTTTGTTTTGGAGCAGGATGGACGCGCGCAGACGATAACGCAGTTCGCGCATGAAAGCGATCTGCCACTGACGATAGGAATACTGGCAGACACCGGACCGGGACAGCGCAAGGAACTGGCCGACGAGCGCAAGGCCAGCACCGACTTCGTCAATCGTCTGCTGCGCGAGCACAAGGACAAGGGTTTTGTGCTGCACTTCGACAAAGAGGTGGAACTGCTGCAGGACGTGACGACTTCGCATGACAAGTTGGCGAAAGGAATTGACGAGATCTCGGTCGGTGACGTGCCACAAAACACCGGCGGCGGACACAAGCGAGATGACGGGGACCCGCAGACACCGCACTATTTTTTCGGCGGAACAATGCTCTACGATTCGGTTTTTCTCTCCGCCGATGAGGTGCTGAAGGGTCAGCAGGGACGCAAGGCGCTGGTGCTGTTCTCCGATGGCGTGGACCGCGACAGCAAGACCTCGCTGGAAGGCGCGATTGAAGCGGCACAGCGCTCCGACACGCTTGTTTACTGCGTGTACGTTGCCCCTGAGCGCGAAGAGCCGGGAGGGTTGGGAAATGGTGGTCGGCGCGGAGGCGGATATCCGGGCGGTGGACCATTTCCTGGCGGAGGCGGTCCGTTTCCCGGCGGAGGTGGCCCGTTTCCTGGCGGAGGAGGGCCATTTCCCGGGGGTGGCGGTCCGTTCCCCGGCGGAGGACGGCGGGCGCCAACCAGTACTACTCCGCGTGAAAACAAAACGGATGGAAAAAAGATTCTGGAGCGGATTTCCAGCGAGACCGGCGGACGGTTTTTCGAGCTTTCAAAAAAGCTGACGGCCGCGCAGGTCTATGAGCAGATCGAGGAAGAGATGCGGCATCAGTATAGTTTGAGTTATACGCCGAACAACGCCGGGAATGGCTATCACAAACTGCACTTAAGCACTCGAAACACAGAACTGACGGTTCAGACGCGGGCGGGATTCTACTCGGAGTAGATCGATGCGACATTACGTGTAAGGGGCTAGTTGAAAAGCTCTGCGGCCGCACCGTGATTTTGTGTGGCACGGAGATTCTGAACTGGGTTCAGAATGACAGCCCAGCAACAAAATAAAAGCGCGACCGATGAGGCCGCACTTTTGCATTACTGGAGATGATTGCTGTTCGACTTTGCTAGTTTGATCCGGTGGCGTTCGGTTTCTCAAGGCCAGGCTGATTTGGGATGGCGATGGCTGCGCTTTCGGGGTTGAGCAGATTCTGCTGACTCGGACCAAGACCTAGCTTGATGAGGGCCCGGGAGTCGGGAACGATCTTTGTCTGCCAGTGATTATCGTTCTGATAGCGGGTGAGTGCGTCGCGTGTTGCCTGATCCCACTGACCGGTAGCTTCGCCGTCGAGGTAGTGCTCGCGAATGAGGGCCTGCTGAATTTCCAGGGTGCGATCGGCGTCGATGCACTGCTGACCATGAAATTTGGGCTTGCTTGCCACTGCAATTTCAACTCTCCCGCGATTTCGTTTGCGAGAGCTGACTGCGACTCTCGTCGCCGGCTTGTGCGCCAAGCTTCGGGATGAGGTGTGCAATGTGGCTTTGAGGTGAGAGATCGTGGCTGAAGATCGTGAATGTGCACGGTAGTTGGTTCTAAGCGCCGCCATCAGTGGAGATGTACAGAGCAGGGCGGAGGCGAGCAGAGCCGTGCTTACTTTTTTTAAGGACATCGAACACACACCTCTCCGGAGATCAAAGATCCCCGTGGCGTACAAGAGCCGGCCAAGACGATCGATGCCAGAGGAAAAAAATGGTAAGGCCGGTTTTCCATCGTGCCGCCGTTTACCGAACTTCGATGCCCGGCGGCACGGTTGGGTTTCTATAGAGTACTACGGGAGAGTGCCTCCAATAAAGGTATTTGTTGCCTCTCGGCCCTGCCCGGCTTGGCGGACCACGAAAACAACATCCTGTCCAGACTTCAATCCCGATTCGATTTTGGCGAGGGTCTCGGGATCGTTGACGGGTTGGCGGTTGATTTCGAGGATGACATCGCCGCGTCCGAGTTGGATGGAATCGGCAAAGCTTCCCGGCTTTACGTCGAGCACATAGAGGCCCTGATTAGGCTGCAGATTCAACCGCTTAGCGATGGCAGCCGGAACCGGTTTGACGGTAATTCCGAGCTTGCCTTCCTTGGGCGCCTGCTCCTCATTCTCCTCTTCATTGGTGCCAAGTTGCGCGCCAAAAAGCTTCTGGCGGTCAGCTACGATTACGGTCGCCTCCTCCTGTTTCCCATTACGGAGGTATCCGATCTTTAGCTTGTCTCCGGGATGATGGGAGCTGACATCCGCGACGAGTTCATCACCGGTGGTGACGGTTTTTCCGCCGACGGAGATGATGGCGTCGCCGCTCTTGAGGCCAGCCTGCGCGGCGGGACCGCCGGGGGTTACGTCCTGCACGACGATTCCCTTGCCCCCGCCATACATGCGAGTGACGGCGGGGCTGGTTTCCGCGCTGAAGGTGATGCCGATGGAACCGCGCTCCACCTTGTGGGCGGGCGAGACCAACTGGTTGAAGACCTGGGCGACGGTATCAGAAGGCATGGCGAAGCCTACGCCCTGATAACCGGAGCTTTCAGTGTAAATAGCTGTGTTGATGCCGATGACCTCACCATCCATATCGACGAGCGGGCCGCCGGAGTTACCAGGGTTGATGGCGGCATCGGTCTGAATGAAGGACTGGAACTGGCGTCCTGGGACGATGTTGCGGCCCTTGGCGCTGATGATTCCGGCAGTAACGGTGGACTTGAGCCCGAAGGGGCTGCCTACGGCGAGAACCCAGTCACCGACCTGCATGCTGTCTGAGTTGCCCAGTTTGGCAAAGGGCAAGGGATGGTTGACATCGATCTTGATGACGGCGAGGTCGGTCTCTCGATCGGTGCCGATGACCTTGGCCGGATAGCTGACCGAAGCAGGATCATTCATTAGGCTGACGCGGATGCGGTCGGCCTTATCAACTACGTGGAAGTTGGTGATGATGTATCCGCTGGAGCTGACGATGACGCCAGAGCCGAGGGATTGGGTGGTCATTTCATTCCCGCCAGGAGGTTCCGGAGCTTCCCCGTTGGGCTGCTGACCGAAGAAGCGATCGAACCAATCCTGCAGGCCGTTGTTGCCGTTGCCGCTATCGGGTTCCTGATCCTCGTCGGGATTATTGGGCTGCGGCAGGCGATGCATGCGGCGGTGGGGATTCTTAATAGTGGACTCGGTGCTGATGTTAACGACGGCAGGATCGACGGCCTTGGCGACACGAGCGAATTCGTTTTCGTGCACGTGAACGGGGGGTACGCTCAACTGAGGTGCATCGGCGCTGTCCACATCCTTGGCGCGAGCCGTGTAGGTGACAACGGTGCCGATCAACAGCACCAAAGCCACGGTGACCGATACCACAAAAAGTGGCGCAAAACGATTCCTCTTCCTGTTCATCGCGGGAATCCCCTGCGATGATCCGCTTGCATCTTTCAGCGGTTCCATGTGCCCTCCGGCAAAGTCAATATTGCCAACTATCTTATCCTGTCTGGAAATAGAAGGGTGCGCTGGCCGGCATGTCCCAGAGCCGCGCCTTTCCAAAGTGATTAGACGCGCAACAAAGGGATCAAGTCGATAATTTTTGCGGGATTCGCGATTATCTTGAATAGGGAAAAATACTTAGCTCGGAATCAGCCTATGCGGCAACATCCGCAGCTTTCTCCATGGATGGCGCGGCGGGCTTCGACGATGAGGATGGGGACGGCGACGAGAGCGGCAAGAGAGTCGGTCCATGTGAGGTGAAAGGCGGCGTTGAGGGCGAGTCCGGCGAGAGCGATGGCGGCGAGGTAGGCGCACGTAGCGGACTGAACGGAATCTGCGGCGAGTGCGTTGTTGCCAGTTCGTCGCGCGAGTTTGCGCTTTTGCCACGCCAACAAGGGCATCACCGCCAGAGCTGCAGCGGTGATAGCGATTCCGAGCGGACTGGCCTCGGGCCGAACCTTGCCGGCCAAGGCCAGCACGGAGGTGAGGCCAACTATTGCGGCGAGGATAACCAGCAGAACGCCGGAGGCCGTGTCGATGCGGCGAAGGTTGGAGCGGAAGCGGGGAGCAAGGGCCAGGATGACCAGCAATGCGGAGAGCAGTTCGACAAAACTGTCAAAGCCAAAGGCGAGGAGCGCGGGGCTATGGGCTCGGGCGGCGGAGATCAGCGAGACGACACACTCGATAAACATCCAGCCGAGGGTGAGCGACTGGAGAAAGATGAGACGAGCGCGTAGCGGAGGCGAGTTGGCAGGGAGAGGCATGGGTCGGCGGCTCCGAATACAAAAGCCACCTGACGATGGTTACGACCGCGAGATGTCAATGTCAAATACACCGGCAATGCTGGTTGTCAGCTGGCCTCTTCGGCGAGCTCTTCTTCGGGCTTTTGGACGTGGCCGAGGAGTTCGCTGGCAAGCACGCCCATGAGGATGAGGGCGGCTCCGAACAGAGCCCGGGAGCCGAGGCGCTCGCCGATGACGACGTAGGAGGTGAGTCCGGCAAAGACCGGCTCAAGGGAGAAGATGAGCGCAGTATGAGTGGGCGGAGTAAAGCGCTGCGCCCAGGCCTGCACGATGAAGGAGGCGACGGTTCCGAGCAGCGCTGTTATGACGATTGCCCACAGCACGGCCGGAGTGAAACGGATAAATCCGTGGCGGTCGGCAATTGGAACGGAAATGAGCATCCACAGGGCGCAGCCGGAAATTTCAACCGGGACGAGGTGGGCGAAGCCATAGTGCTGCGCACTGCGTCCGATGACGATGATCTCGAATGCGAATGCTACGGCGCATCCCAGGGTGAGGAGGTCTCCGCGATTGAGCGAGGCGAGCGAACTGCCCTGCCCTGGCGGAACGCACAGCAGATAGAGGCCGACACAAGCGGCGCAGACTCCGGCGAGGGTATAGCGATTGACGTGGCGTCGCCAGAAGACCGCGAGGAAAAGTGGGACGAGGACGACGGAGATTCCGGTGAGGAAGGCGGATTTTGAAGCCGAGGTGTAGAGCAGGCCGATGGTTTGGAATTCATAGCCGAGCCACAGGAGAGTGCCGATCAGGAAACCGGCGCGAAAGGCTCCGATAGATAATGTGCGCAACTGGCGGAAGAAGATCACACAGAGGACGAGCGAGGCAAAGACCATGCGCACGGCATTGAAGACCAGCGGGGTCGAGTCGGCGAGCGCAGATTTAATAACGATGAACGTAGAGCCCCAGACAAAGGTCGCGGCCAGCAGGAGGAGATGCGCTTTGAGCGAACGCGACATTAGACGAAACCCTGGGAGATGGGATTCTGTGGCGCTTCGCTGGACGAAAGCCCGGCGAGGAGGAGAATGAGCAATACGAGACGCTTGAGTGCCTGCTCGCGTCCGGCAGGATCGAACCATTCATGGATAGTGTGGGCTCCGCCACCGATGCCTCCAGCGCCCAGGGCAACCGCCTCAAGGCCGAGCCAGAGCGGGATGTTGGCATCAGTGGAAGCGCGCTGGAGCTGCGACCGGATTCCGAGCTGTTTGTCCACCGCGCGGATGGCGGCCAATAGAGGCGAGGTGGCAGACAACTCTCCGGCGGGCCGCTCGCCGACCAGCGTGATAGTGGAATCAAGTCTGGAGCGAGGGTGAGAATTTGCCTGAACCTCAGCGCAGGCGTCGGCCACGGCGCGGCGGAGATGCTGCTCAAGCTCGTCGATGCGCATGGGATCGGAGGAGCGGAGATCGACCTTAAGGACGGCGCGCTCGGGAATGGTGTTGATGGAGGTTCCGCCCTCGATGCTTCCGATGTTGAGCGTGGTGCGGGGATTGACGGGGAGCGGAATTCGGGACAGGGTTCCAACCAGGAGCGCGGCAGCAACGATGGGATTGGGCGCCCCGTGATCGCTCCAGGAATGGCCGCCGGGGCCGGAGATGACAATCTCGAAGCGGCGGCTGCCAAGGGCTTGCGAGATGATGTTTTCGGTGCCGGCTCCGTCGAGAGCGATCAGCAGAGCCAAGTGCGGCGCAGAATCCTTGACATCGGTGGCAGTGACATCGGTGCGCGTGGCCAATTTGTCGCGGTAGAGGTGACGCATACCACGTAGATTGCCTTCGCCCTCCTCGCCGACATTGGCGATGAAGAGCAGGGGCGTTGCGGTGACAATGCCGAGCTCGTGAAATGCCGCGGCCAGAGCCCACAGAGCAGCGAGTCCAGCGCCATTGTCACTGATGCCGGGCCCGAGCAGACGCGCTTGCTCACGCCGGACATCGAGTTGGGTGCAGGCGGGAAAAACTGTATCGAGATGAGCGCTGAGGGCGATAAAGGGTTGGTCGGCGTTGCGACCGGAGCGGGCGGCAAGCAGGTTTCCAACGGCGTCGGTTGCAGTGCTGAGGCCGAGAAGATCGAATTGCCGGCGCAGCCAACCGGCTCGGGCTTGCTCGCTGAAGGTTGGCGCTGGAACCTCGGTGATGGCGAGTTGAAAGTCAGCAATGTCGCGCTCGTGGCGGGAAAACCAATCGAAAAGACGGTGGACACGAGTATCAGCGCAGAGGCGTTCGAGCTCCTGCGACAGCGCACCTGTGGCGTGGGTACGCTCGAACTTCCAGCGGGTCCAAGGACGGAATGGCATTTCAGGAATGGTACACGAGGGGAAGATTCGCCCGCCCCACATTCGCTAAAGAGGGCGGATGTGGCCACCCCGCTTTTAATAATTCAGTATTCGACTTCGACCAGGTAGAGGCCGTCTGCGGGAGCGGTGGGACCGGCTGCGCGGCGGTCGCGGGTTTGGAGGATGGTGAGAATGTCCGCGGGAGAGATGCTTCCCTTGCCTGCCAAGAGGAATGTGCCGACGAGATTGCGGACCATATGGTGGAGGAATCCGTTGCCTCGGACGATGTATAGGAGTTCTTCGCCGTGGAGTTCAAATCGCGATTCGTGAATGGTGCGGACGTTAGTGGGCTGCCCCTCGGGGAAGGTTCCGGTATTGGCTTCAGCGAGGCGAAGCGTGCGGTCGGGATCGACGGCGGTAAACGAGGTGAAGTCGTGCTCGCCTGCGACCAGAGCGGCAGCCTGCTGCATGGCCATTTCATTCAAGGGATAAGGGTGGTGGGTGACGTAGCGGGCGAGGAACGGCGGGAGAACGTTGCCGCGCCAGATTCGGTAGTGGTAAGACTTCGCACGGGCGGAGTGGCGCGCGTGGAAAGCTTCCGGCATTTCATCGACGGAGAGGACGCGAATGGACGCGGGCAGCCGGTCATTGAGCACGATGCGGAAGTTTGCGACCGGAATGGGGCTGGCGGTTTGAAAAGTTGCGACCTGCGCCAGGGCGTGAACGCCGGCGTCGGTGCGCCCGGAGCCTTGAGGAAGAAGCTTCTCTCCGGTGAGATTCTCGATCACATCGGCGAGCGTGCCCTGAATGGTGGGCTTGCCGGGCTGAACCTGCCAGCCGTGAAAGGCGGAGCCATCATAGGCAAGCGTGATTTTGAGGGTGCGGGAGCTCACGGGTTTCAATGTCTCAAAGTTCGAGGTTCAGAGATTTCAAGGGTGGCGATTTTCAAGGGCAAAGTCAAGGCAGGCAGCGGTCACCAATCTTAACAATGGCTCTACTACTTAGCGTGCATCCCGAGAAGGAGAGAACACCTCTAACGTGAGTAGCAGGAGTGAGTTGATTCGATTCCGATGCCGTGAAGGACGGCCCGATACGTGAGCACAGCAAGCTACGAGAGAAGGCGCGATGCTAAACGCGATCCCGAGCAGATTTTCTATGCTCGCTACGAATGGTGCTTGAACCCGCTACAAACGCTCGATCAGTTGCTGGGCCGGCTCCGCGATGAGTTGGAATCTTTCCCCACCCTCGAGGTGGATTGGCAGCAGCAAGAGTCGCGCATCAACCTTTACCTGCTGACGTGCGCAATTAGCTGCACGGTTGCCGATTCGCTAAGTCCGCGCTTGCCTTCGTTTGCAAAACTTGCAGTGCAGTGGCCCCGCATAAGCTTTGCACTTAGGGCCTCAGGCAAGATGGCGTTGGAGTCGGAGCGGTTTCGCAGTTTGCTATTCGATCGCGCCATTTGGAAATGGCAGCGTGAGTGGAATGGTTGCGTCGAGCTTGCTTGCGAAATTTTGTTGAACGAGTTGGGAGCGGCGAGTCCACAGGTAGCTCAACTAAAGACGATGAGCCAGACACTGGCCGCCTGTACCTTGCCGAAGAAGGTGCGGAGCACCCGCATGCAGTTGCCCTCCGGATTTCGCGCACAGGACTTGACGCATTACGACGCGATTGCGCTGGCGGACGCGTTTGACGGTTCGCAGGCCGATCGTGAATGCGAAGTGGCAATTGTCGGTGCGCGCACGGCGGGAGCGTATTTTGCTCCGCTGATCCACACCAGGCTAAAACAGCAGGGATGGAGATCGTCGTGGATTTCAGTGCGTCCGAAGACTGGGCTAGGACGCTGGGAAAAAAAGGGCTTGTGTGCCATCGCGGGCAAGATGGCGGTAAAGGTTTTGGTTGTAGACGACCACCCGGATACAGGCGAAACCATCCGCCTGATGATTGACGTGTTGGGAGAGTGCGGCGTCGAGCGGCGGCGGATCACGGTGGTGGTCCCGAGCCATGAGGCCCAGAGTGATCCCTCCGCGCTGACGGGCGGCTATGCAGATGTGGAGTTGGTTACGATTGCGGCCCGGTACTCCTACAAGCACCGGTTGCTGGCCGGTGAAACGCTGCGGCCACTGCTCGAACAAATGGTTTCAGGCGAACGCGCTTCCGGCGAGCATCTGGGCGCGCACGTGATCGACGACGAAGTGACGGAAGAGATTAATCGCCACCTTGAGGCGCACCTATACGATGATTTTCAGGTTCACATGAAGCGCGTCTATGCGCTAAGAACGCCTGGCGCGGACGCGAAGATCCACAGAGTTCTGGTAAAAAGCGCCGGATGGGGCTGGTTGGGTTATCACGCATATCTGGCAGGAACCCGGCTGCATGAGTTCGTTCCGAAGGTGTATGGGCTGCGCGAGGGCATGTTGTTCAGCGAATGGATCGAGGAGCAGCAGCATCAGGGAAAGACGGATGGCAAGTTGGTGGACCATGTAGCAGCCTATGCGGCGGCGAGGGTGAAGCTGCTTTCTGTAGCTGACGATCCTGCGGTCGGCGTGATGACTGCGGGTGTAAGTGGGGGCTACACGCTGGCCAAGATGCTGCGGGGAGTGTATCCGCCGTATCTCCGCTGGCTGAAAATGCGCGCACTCTGGAATGGATTGAAGGCGTATGGCACGCCTCAACCGGCGTTTATCGATGGAAAACTGAATGCCGGGGAGTGGCTGAGTGATGGGAAGAAGCCGCTGAAAATCGACTACGAACATCATGGCTTCGGAAATCCCGCGCCGAACATTGTGGATGCGGCCTACGATCTTGCGCTCGCCTCGCTAAAGTTGAATTTTTCGGCGGAAGCGCAGCGCGATTTGATGGATGAGTACGTCAGACTGACCGGAGACGACGGCGCTCGCGAGCGCTTGGTGCTCCATGCGCTGGGGTGCGGACGCCTTTCGGCTGAACTGGAGCGATTTCACGCCTTGCGCGCGCGAACGGAGGAATCTCGCAAGCAACATGAATCCGCGCACATTGAGGCGTGCAACTTTCTCGCTTACACTATGGCTGAGTTTTGTGCGGAACAGTATGGACAGAGTCGGCCCAAAGAGTGGGCGCGGCGCTTGTTCTTTATGGATCTGGACGGAGTTTTCGACCGCTCATACATGCTCTTTCCTCACACGACGACGAGCGGCATGACGGCCTTGGACACGCTCAACTGGAATGGCTACTCGGTGGTGCTGAACACTGGGCGCCCAGTGGCTCACGTGCGCAGGTATTGCTCCAACTACGCGATGGCGGGTGGGATTGCCGAGTATGGATGCGTGTTTGTGGATGGGGTCCGTCAGACCGAAACGCTGTTAATTAACGAGGAGAGCCGCGAAAAGCTGGCATGGGTGCGAGAGCGGCTGCAAAGCGAGGGTGGAGTATTTCTCGACAACACCTATGAAATCGCCATCCGCGCATACCGGATCGAGAATAGCCAGGCAGTTGGTCTGCCGGAAACATTCGTTCGTGACGTGCTGCGAGATTTTCCGCAACTGACTTTCATCTCCAGCCCGGTGGACACATATATTTTTCCGGTGGAGGCAGGAAAAGGCTCCGCTACGGTAAGTGTGATGGAGCGCCTGTCGGTTTCCCGACAGTCATGCGCCGCGATGGGTGACTCGTGGCCCGATTTGGAGATGCTCGGCAGTGTTGGTAAGGCATACGTTCCGGCAAATGCAAGCAAGGCGCTGCGTCACGACGCACGCCAGCGCGGGTACTCGGTTATGAGCGCGCCATTCCAGCGGGGCTTGCTGCAAGCTGCGCTGGATCTGACGGGCAGTATGCAAGGAGAGCTGCAGAGCAGCGCATCGGAGCGTCCTGAACACATATTGAAGACGCTGCTCTCGGTCGGCGATCGAACGACTTGGCAGCATTGGATGGGGATACTGAAGTTCGACAAGCTGTAAATTTGTGGACGTGAAGAGCTGTTGCGCTGCTCTACACGTAGATCTTGTCACCCACTACTCACCGCAATACGCTCCGCCGCACAATCCCGGCTCTACCAGAGCAAAGCTGGTCAGCTATACTCGATTCTTGCGCGATAGACGCTTCGCCGTCCTTTGCAAAAGTTTACAAGGGCCACGAAGCTGATGCGGGAGAATTGCGTAGAGTGAGTTCCACAATTGAGGCCGGCGATTTGCCTGCCGCGGAATTGCTTTGAACCGAAAAACTTGTAGCGGAGAAGAGTGAGTGTCCGTTTCGCGTCCAGTACACATACTTCACAGGATGGTTGCGTCAGTAGCAATATTCGCTTTGCTATCTTCCAGTTTGCCTGCACAGACGACGGCAGCGTTGCCGAGGAGTCCGCAGCAGAATTCACAGAGCACGCAGAGCCAAGCCGAGTACACGACCCCGCTGACTCCGTTCACGACACCGAATTCGATTCTGAGTGTTTGGAAGCCGTATGCGCCGCACGATCTGCCGCAACCGGTATTAAAGAACAGCGACCTGCTGCACAGCCTGCTGAAAGACGGCAAGCTGATGCTGTCACTGAACGATGCTGTGGCTTTGGTTCTGGAGAACAACTTCGACATTGCGATTGCCCGTTACAACCTGAACATCGCAGACACCGACCTTCTGCTGGCCAAGTCCGGCGGGACAGTGCGCGGCGTTTCCACCGGGTTGCTGACCGGCACTCCGGGAGGTAATGCCGCCTCGACCAGCACGGCTGGCGCTACGGGTGGCGGCGCGGGCGGCACCTCGAGCGGCGTCGGAGGCTCGGCCTCCGGCTCGGGTGGAATCGTGCTTTCGACTCAAAGTTCGGTTGGCTCGCCCATCGACTCCTATGATCCGATTGTGACGGGAACGCTGTCCTTCGACCGGAATCTTATGCCGATTTCCAATCCGATCCAGTTCGGTGGGCTTACCTCTCTGCAAGAGGACACAAACCAGTACAACTTCAATTACGCGCAGGGATGGGAGACCGGCACGCTGGCGCAAGTGAGCTACAACAATCAGGTACTGAGTCTGCCCAGCGGCATTCCACCCGAGGTTTTCCCGTTCAGCCCGGACGTTACGGCATCCTGGAAGGCTTCGGTGCGACAGCATCTGCTGCAGGGCTGGGGCATCCAGAACAACCGGCGCGAGATCATCATTGCGCAAAACGACCGCAAGGTGACCGACGCCAGCTTCAAGGCACAGGTGATCTCGACGGTGGCACAGATCCAGAACATTTACTGGGATCTGGTGAACGCCTATGAAGACCTGAAGGTGCAGCAGACGGCAGTGGAGTTTGCGCAGCGCACGTTGAGCGATAACAAAAAGCAGGTGGCGATCGGCACGCTGGCTCCGATCGAGGTGGTTTCGGCCGAGTCTGCCTTGGCTGCGGCTATGCAGAAACTGATCCTGTCGCAGACCACCCTTCAGTATCAGCAACTGATTACCAAGAACGCGATTGCGCGCAACTTCAACGATCCGGAGTTGACGGCGGCGCAGGTGATTCCGACCGACACGATGGTTCTGAGCAATGAGCCGATGCCTCCAGCAGAGGAGCTGGTGAACTATGCGCTGGCCAACCGGCCCGAACTGACGGAAAGCGAGCTCAACCTGCGCAACAACGAGATCAATAACAAGGCTGCGAAGAACGCGCTGCTGCCCACAGTGGATGTGGTTGGATACTACGGCGGGGCGGGGCTGAACAACAATTACGGCGACGTATTCAGCAACCTGGTGGACCGGAGCCGCCCTGACAAGGGTGCGTATGTGTCTCTCTCTGTGCCGCTACGCAACCGCGCGGCACAAGCGAACCAGATTCGCTCGGTGCTGGAATACCGGCAAAACCAGTTGAACTTCCAGCAGCAGAAGAACCAGATCAATTTGCAGGTTCGCAATGCGGCCTTCGCGCTACAACAGGCAGTCGCCGGGGTGGAATCGGCTAGGGCGGCCCGTGATTACGCCTTGCAGAGCCTCGATGCCGAGCAGAAAAAGTTCGCGCTGGGAGCTTCGACGAGCTACCTGGTTCTGCAACAGCAGAGCAATGCAACACAGGCGGCCTCAAACTACGTGGCGGCGCTTTCGACTTACGAAAAATCCCGGGTAGCGTTGGATCAGGTTACGGCGACAATCCTGGACCGCAACGGTATTTCGATGGAGGACGCGGCCAGCGGGCACGTGACCCATATGCCCTCGATTCCAGGGTTGCAGCCGAACCTGACGCCCTCAACGGTAACCGCGCAGCCTGCTGCAAAATAAATTGCTACCTTTTTTGCAGGAAGCACGTCTAAACACGTGTAACCTCCTGATGAAGACTTCAGGCCGGACGAGTTCCTTAAACAAGGGCTCCCCGGCCTTAACTTTTTGGGGCCGATCTTTCCACTCGGCCTGCTAAAGCGGGCATTTGCTACGATGAGGCCATGCCAGAGCAGAGTTTGACCGGAAATCAGGGCCAAAGCAGGCGCGGCGTCTTATCGATCGCCATGGTGGCCTGCAACGAAGAAGCGAACATCTCGCGGACGCTCTCCAGTGTAATCGACCTGGCGGACGAAATTAATCTCGTGGATAGCGGTTCCACGGATCGCACGCTGGAAATTGCACGCTCGTTCGGAGCCACGGTCAGAATTTTTGAGGAGCCGTGGAAGGGCTTTGCTCGGCAGAAAAACTCCGCTATCGACAAGGCTACTGACGACTGGGTGCTGCTGCTGGATGCCGATGAGGTTGTAAGTCCTGAGCTGGCTGCGGAGATACGGACCCTGCTGGCTGGTGAGCCATCATACCAAGCCTACTGGATTCCACGGCGAAATCAGATCTTCAAGCGGTGGATGCGGCACGGAGGGTTCTACCCTGACCGCAAGCTGCGACTCTTTCGCAAGGGAGCGGCGCGGCTGCCGGAAGACGTCGAGGTACACGAAACTCCGCAGACCACGGCCGCCACTGGAACGTTGAAGCACGACCTGCTGCACTACCAATATCCCACACTGGCTCTCTACATTGAACACATGAACCGCTACAGTTCGGCGAGCGTTCCGCTGGCCCTGCGCAGGGGACGGACGAGCCGTTCGTTCGCGGCGTTTCTGGTGAACGTCGTAGTGAATCCGGCGGCGACGTTTGTGAAGAATTACGTCTTTCGCGGGGGTTTTCTCGATGGACGCGAGGGATTGCTGCTGCATCTATACCACTCGGTCTATGTGAGCTGGAAGTATGCGAAGGCTTGGGAGCAGAGCCGGGAGTAGAGCGAGGTTTCATTTGCGCCCTGTACGCATGGGGAGCATCTGAAACAGAGTGGAGACAACGCGATGGCCGAGAAGAAAGCTGCGGTGAATCCGGCGGCGGAGGCGCTGCGCGGACGGCGGCCCTCGGAGAGCGAGCGGCGCTGGGCGGAGACTACCTTGGCGAAGGCGCTGGCGCAACAACCGGAGAGGCCGATCGGCGCGGCAACTGGAACGAACCTGGACGCGGACGGAGCCGCGCGCTTTACGACCATCTCAGGAAGGCCGGTACAAAGGCTGTACACGCAAGCGGATCTGCCGGAGGACTGGTCGGCGGAAAAGTACCTTGGATATCCGGGCGCGGCTCCGTATACGCGCGGGATTCACGCAACGGGATACCGCGGGAAGCTGTGGACGATGCGGCAGTTTTCCGGGTTCGCCTCGCCGGAGGAAACCAACGAGCGCTATCTGTATCTGCTAAAGCAGGGCGGAAACGGACTTTCGGTAGCCTTCGACTTGCCGACGCTGATGGGCTACGACAGCGATCACGCGTTCAGCGAAGGCGAGGTGGGCAAGTGCGGCGTTGCCATCGATTCGCTGGAGGACATGGAGATTCTCTTCCGCGGCATCGATCTGGAAAAGACCACGGTCTCGATGACGATCAACTCTCCGGCCAGCGTGCTCTGGGCGATGTACCTGGTCGTAGCGGAGGAGCAGGGTGCGGACTGGCAGAAGATCTCCGGGACGCTGCAGAATGACATATTGAAGGAATATATCGCGCAGAAGGAGTACATTTTTCCTCCGGCGGAGTCGATGCGGTTGGTGATTGACACCTTTGAGTTTGGCTCGAAGTACACGCCGCGCTTCAATACAATTTCAATTTCCGGATATCACATTCGCGAGGCGGGATCGACGGCGCTGCAGGAGTTGGCATTCACGATCTACGACGGTGTGGAATACGTGGAGTGGGCGCGGAGGCGTGGGCTGGACGTGGACGAGTTCGGGCCGCGGCTGAGCTTCTTCTTCAACGCGCACAATGATTTTTTTGAGGAGATCGCAAAGTTCCGGGCGGCGCGCAAGATCTGGTACCGGCTAATGAAGGATCGCTTCGGAGCGCGCAACGAGCGCACGTGGCTGATGCGCTTCCACACGCAGACGGCTGGAGTTTCTCTTACAGCGCAGCAGCCGTTGAACAATATCGCGAGGGTCGCGCTGCAGGCATTGGCGGCGGTGCTGGGCGGAACGCAGAGCCTGCACACGGACAGCTACGACGAGGCCCTGGCGCTGCCGACGGAGGAGGCGGCGCGGACCGCTCTGCGAACCCAGCAGATCATCGCCTACGAGAGCGGCGCGGCGAATACGATTGACCCCCTTGCAGGCTCGTATTTTGTGGAGCGGCTGACGCTGGACATGGAAAGCGAAGCCTTCGCGTACTTCGACAAATTGGATGCGATGGGCGGAATGGTGAAGGCCATCGAGCGCGGCTTTCCGCAGAAGGAGATCGCGGACGCGAGCTATCAATTCCAAAAGGCGACCGAGGCGCGGGAAAAGATCACGGTGGGAGCAAACGCCTTCGCGATCCAAGAGCCGCCGCCGTCGATTCTCTACATTGGCGAGGGCGTCGGAGAGCGGCAGAAGGCCAAGTTGCGGGCGCTGCGGGCACGCCGCGACAACGACGCGGTGCAGCGGGCGCTGGAGGGGTTGAAGCGCGCGGCGGCCATGACGCCCGATCCGGGGCGAGACGGCAAGATTTCGGCGGCGAACACGATGCCCTATATCCTCGACGCGGTGCGGGCGTATGCGACCGTGGGCGAGATCTGCGCGGCGCTGCGTGAGGTTTACGGAACTTACGAGGAGTCGTCGTTTACGTAAAGTGGATTTGCCGCAGGCGGATTGGAAGATGCGAGGAAGTCCGGCGCAGCTGGCAATGTTTTGCATTCCTCAAAACCAGTGTGGCGCGGTATTATACGATGCAAGTTTCTGAGGACCCTACGTTCTTATGGCCAATGAAGGCAGAATCCGCGTGCTGGTTGCGAAACCCGGTCTGGATGGACACGACCGGGGCGCTAAAGTAATTGCCCGCGCCTTGCGCGACGCAGGTATGGAAGTAATCTACACAGGACTGCGGCAGACGCCGGAGATGGTAGTGAACGCGGCGCTGCAGGAGGATGTGGACGTGATCGGATTGTCCATCCTCTCCGGCGCGCATAATGCGATTATTCCGCGAGTTGCGGAGCTGATGAAAGAGCAAAAGATGAATGACGTGCTGGTTCTGGTAGGCGGGATCATTCCCGATCAGGACATTCCGGCGCTGAAGGCCGCAGGGGTGAAAGGTGTTTTCCAGCCTGGCACGCCGATGGATGAGATTGTGAAGTTCATTCGGGAAAATGTGAAGCCGCACGGAGTTACGGCGTAGTTCCCGACAACAAATGGAATGCAGTTCCGGCAGACACCGTGAGCTCTACGGACCTGCCGGAGCCGGTTGTGGAATGTGGGCATCTGCCAGACCGTTCTCCTTCGATGCACCTTGGACCGGGAAACGATAAAAACCGGTCGCCACTCCGTTGATCTTGTTAGCTTAGAACCCTCCCTTCCCGAAAAAGTTTTCAGGAATCGTATGCAGCGGTCGAGGGTGGCGTGGCCATCGAGTGGGGTTTTACGCGGCGCGCGTCCCTGCCGCGAGTTGATAGTTCCCTTCCCAGGACATTTCGAATTCTGTGGGCGAAATCATCCTGCCCATGAATTTACCCCCTCCGGAAATACCGGCGAACTTGCCTGTGCCTTGGGTGTACCGAAACGTCCCTTCTGCCGTGATCTGCCCATTGGCGTTAGACAGGTTGCCTTCATATGTGCCGCAGGTGCGGTCGCCGTTTGCGCGATCTTCTACAAAGTATCCGCGCTCTGGGCCGCAGCCTCGGATCAGATCCGCGCTGCCCCAGTAGGTAAGTTTCGCGTTATTCCAATTATCGTCGCCTGAGTTCTGGAGCCCCTGAACCGCCGTAATTGACATATCGTGGTCTGGGGTGTCGCGCAGGGAAAGGATTGTCTGCGTTGTGGTTTTGCCGGTGAAAGTGCCTGTCATATTCGGCATAGTCCCTCCTTTGCCGGTGACTTGTGTGTGTGATGTAGGGCGAGGTTCAGCCAAGGCTTGGTCTTCAGAGGCAGAGCGCTCGGCTGAAGTTGCCTTCCGCTACGGACGCGCCCGCCGGATACCATGTATTGCCAGCAGCTTTCGCTGGGATTGCTTGTTGGCGCGGGCTCGGGTAGGCTGGTGCGTTTGCATCTACTTGGGTGAGGAGCTGATGAGCGAGTTGAAACCCACTTCCCTCCACAATCAACTGACGTCTGCAATAAACCGCGATTCGCCGCGATACCAAAGCAATCAGGAGGCAATGCGTGCGCTGATGGCGGCTCTGCGCGCGGAAGAGGCGAAGATTCGCGAGGGCGGCGGAGACAAGGCCATAGAGGCTCAGCACCGGAAGCAGCGGCTGACCGCTCGCGAGCGTATCAGGCTTCTGCTGGACGAGGGCTCGGAACTATTCGAACTGGGACTGCACGCAGCGTGTGGAATGTACGAGGAGTGGGGCGGCGCTCCGGCGGCGGGCGTGGTAACGGGGCTTGGTCGGGTGCATGGGCGGCTGTTCATGCTGATCGTGAACGATGCCACGGTGAAGGCCGGTGCCTTCTTCCCTATGACCGCGAAGAAGGTGATACGTGCGCAAAACATCGCCATCGAAAACAGTTTGCCGACGATTTACCTGGTGGACAGCGCAGGGGTGTTCTTGCCACTCCAGGAGGACGTGTTTCCGGATCAGGACGACTTTGGGCGTGTGTTTCGCAACAACGCGGTAATGTCTGCCAGGGGAATTCCGCAGATCACGGCGATCATGGGGATGTGCGTGGCCGGAGGCGCGTACCTGCCGGTAATGTGCGACTACATTCTGATGACCGAAGGAAGCGGTCTGTTTTTGGCCGGGCCGGCGCTGGTGCAGGCCGCGATTGGTCAAAAGATGAGCGCGGAAGAGTTGGGCGGAGCAAAGATGCACGCCGAAATCAGCGGCACGGTGGACTTCCGCGAGGCAGACGATCACGCGTGCCTGGCACGGGTGCGCGCGTTGGTGGAGAAGATGGGAGCGCGCAACGAGGCCCCGTTCGACCGCACGGAGGCTGCAGCTCCGCTCTATCCGGCCGAAGAGCTTTACGGCATTTACGAAAGCGATCCCTCGCGGCAATACGATATGCGCGAGATCATCGCGCGGATTGTGGACGGCTCACGCTTCGATGAGTACAAGGCGGGATATGGCGAGACGCTACTTTGTGGATATGCGCGCATCGACGGACACGCGGTGGGCATTGTGGCCAACCAGAAGCTACATGCGACGCAGATCGACCACAACGGCGACAAGCGCACGGAGTTCGGCGGTGTGATCTACACGGAGAGCGCGGAGAAGGCAGCGCGCTTCATCATGGACTGCAACCAGGGTCTGATTCCGCTGGTGTTTCTGCACGACGTGAACGGCTTTATGGTGGGGCGGGACGCGGAGTGGAGCGGCATCATTCGCGCCGGGGCAAAGATGGTGAACGCGGTTTCGAATTCCGTGGTGCCGAAGATTACGGTGATCGTGGGCGGCTCGTTTGGCGCAGGACACTATGCGATGTGCGGCAAGGCATATGACCCGCGCTTTGTCTTTGCCTGGCCAACGGCGCGCTACTCGGTGATGAGCGGCGAGTCTGCGGCAAACACCTTGGTGGAGATCAAGCTGAAACAATTGGAGCGTGAGGGCAAGGCAGTGGACGAGGCGGCGCGCAAGGAGCTTTACGATGGAATTCGCGCCAGCTACACCGCGCAGATGAAGCCGCAGTATGGAGCCGCGCGGCTGTGGATCGATAAGATCATCGATCCGGCGCGGACCCGTGAGGCACTGGCCTGGGCGCTGGCGGCGGCGCGTTGCAATCCTGTGGTGGAAAAATTCAGCGTGGGGATTTTGCAGACGTAAGAGACGCGGCCCAATGTATTCTGAGAACTTATGAGCGAGAACGCAGTGAAGATCGTGGAGTGTCCGCGCGATGCGTGGCAGGGGCTGGCTCGGCAGATTCCAGCCGAGACCAAGGCGGAATATTTGCGTGCGCTGGTAGCCGCCGGATTCAAGCAGATCGACGCAGTTTCATTTGTTTCACCCAGAGCGGTGCCGCAGATGGCCGACAGCGAAGACGTATTGAAGCGACTGGCCCCGCCCGACGACGTTGAGATTATTGGCATTGTCGTAAACGAGAAAGGCGCGGAGCGGGCACTGGCTACCGAAGCGGTACGCACGCTGGGCTTTCCCTACTCGATCAGCGAAACGTTCCTCAAGAAGAATCAAAACCAGTCGGCCGAGGAGAACAGCGAGGCGCTGGAAGCAGTTTGGCGCAAGGCTGAAGAGAACGGGCTTGCAATGGTTGCCTACGTCTCGATGGCCTTCGGCAATCCTTACGGCGATTCGTGGGACGTGGACGAAGTTTTGCAGGCAGTGCAGAACATCGCCGACCTTGGCATCCAGACGGTTTCGCTGGCGGACACCGTGGGGCTGGCGACGCCAGAGATGGTGAAGGAAGTGGTGGGTGCGGTGGTCGAACAATTCGATTACATCGAAGTGGGCGCGCATCTGCACGGACGCAAGGAGAATGCGGCGGCAAAAGTTCTGGCCGCGTATGAGGCGGGCTGCAAGAGATTCGATTCGGCTCTAGGCGGTCTGGGCGGATGTCCGTTTGCACAGGATGCGCTGGTAGGCAACGTGCCCACGGAAGTAGTGCTGCGAACACTCGCCGAGCACGGTGCGCAGGTGCCAATCCGCAAGCCCTTGGAGAACGTGCTGCGGATGAATGAGGACATTGCGCTGCGGTTTGCACGTTAGCGAAACGCTACTACTTCGCGGGTTTTTCCCTTGGCGGGTTGCCGCCAGGCCGGGTGCGAGGGTAAGCTTTGGCCGCCATGTACACGACGCTCAAGCTGACGTTTGAAGACAAGGTTGCCACTCTCACCCTGAGCCGCGCCGCCCAGCGCAACGCAATCAATCATGCGATGCTGGATGAGTTTCTGGCGGCGCTGCAAGAGGTGGAGCACTCCTCCGCGCAGGTGTTGATTGTGGCCGCCGAGGGTAAGGCATTCTGCGCCGGGATGGACCTGGAAGACTTGCAAGCGATGGTGACGCAGACGGACGAGGAGAACCTTCATCATAGCCAGCGCATCGCGACACTCTTCCGTTCACTCTACGAATTCCCAAAGACAACGATTGCGGCGGTAAACGGCGCGGCCATTGCCGGCGGCGCAGGTGTGGCCACGCTGTGCGACTTTACTCTGGCCGCTGCAGAGGCCAGCTTCGGTTATACCGAGGTGCGAATTGGATTTGTGCCGGCGGTGGTTTCGGCATTTCTGATCCGGCAGGTGGGCGAGAAATACGCTCGCGACCTCCTGCTGACCGGACGCATTATCTCTGCCGAAGAAGCGTACCGCATGGGGCTTGGTGAACGATGTGATAGAGCCGGCATATCTGCTGGCGGCAGCCCAACGATTGGCGGAGGAGTTGCTTGCGAATTCGCCGGCTTCGCTGCGAGCCACAAAGGCACTGTTGCGGGAGTACACAAAAGACGAACTGGAGCGAGACATTCGGAGCGGGATGGAGGCCAACGCGTCGATGCGCAAGAGCGCGGATTTCGAGGAGGGCGTGAGGAGTTTTCTGGAACGGCGGAAGCCGCGTTGGAGCGAGTGAGCGGTGATGCCAACGCGCTTCGCAGCCGGGTACGCAGCAACGGATGCCGCTCCGGCCGCGGGCGCACGGCGCGTGATGTAACCTAAAAGTATGAGCACAATCTGCGAGACAACGCTACGGGTGCGCTACGCCGAGACCGACCAAATGGCGGTGGTATATCACTCGAATTACATCGTCTGGTTCGAGGTGGGACGGATTGAATTGCTGCGGCAGCTGGGTTTCACCTACCGCGAGATGGAAGAGGATGGGCTGGTCCTTCCGGTGGTCGAGGTGAAGTGCCGATATAAGCATCCGGCACGATTTGACGACGAGATCACGATTCGCACTTGGCTGGCGCAGATGCGGACCTCCCTACTGCGCTTTCAGTATGAGGTGGTGCGAAAAGCAGACGGGCGGCTGCTGGCCGAGGGCGAGAGCGTACACGTTGTCGTCGGGCGCGATTTGAATCGCACGCCGTTGACCGAGAAATACTGGGATGTGCTACGGACGGCGACGGGAATCGCACAGTCGGCGGCAGAGGGCTAAAGCATCCCCGAAGATGAGAGGCCACCAAGAGGAGTTCATGGCTGCACTGCACCTGAATGGAAATGATTTGGCGCTGGAGGGTTTTGAGCAGGTCGTGCTGCATCGGCAGCCCGTACTGCTGGAGCCGGATGCGCGGGAGCGGGTTACGCAGGCACGCGAGGTGGTGGATGCTTTGGTTGCCGGTGATCGCGTTGCTTACGCGATTACGACCGGTGTAGGGAATCTGGCCGATGTGCGCATCTCCGCCGATCAGGCGCGCGAGTTGCAGATGAACCTGGTGCGCTCGCACGCAGCAGGCGTGGGAGATCCGCTGACCGAGCAGGAGTCGCGGGCGATGATGCTGCTGCGTGCCAACTCGCTGGCAAAAGGCTTCAGCGGCGTGCGCGCAGTGGTGATCGACACACTTTGCAATATGCTGAACCGTGGCGTGCATCCGGTGATTCCATCACAGGGCTCGGTGGGAGCCTCGGGCGATCTGGCGCCGCTGGCGCATCTGGCGCTGGTGCTAATCGGCGAGGGCGAAGCCTGCTTCGAGGGACGTCGCATGAGCGGCGGCGCGGCGATGAAGGCGGCACAGATTGCGCCAATCCGGCTGGAGGCCAAGGAAGCGATTTCGCTGATCAACGGAACCCAGGCGATGCTGGCAGTTGGCTCGCTGGCGCTGCTGGAGGCGCGAACGCTGGCGGCAACGGCCGATGTGCTGAGCGCAATTTCGCTGGACGCTCTGCAGGGCACAGACGTGGCCTTCGATGAGCGAATTCATAAGGCGCGCCCTCATGTCGGGCAGATGCTGGTGGCAAAACATCTGCGCACGATGCTGGAGGGCTCGGCGCTGCGCGAGCGCCATCGCGATTGCAAAAGGGTGCAGGACGCCTATTCGATGCGCTGCATTCCGCAAGTACACGGGGCGGTGCGCGACGTGCTGGACTACGTGCGGCAGGTGTTTGAAATCGAGATGAACTCGGCGGTGGACAACCCGCTGGTATTCGTCAAATCCCCTCCAGCGGGCTCACCGCGTGCAATCCCCGAAGAAGCAGTGGATGGCGATGTTATCTCGGGAGGAAACTTTCACGGACAGCCGCTTGCGTTCGCACTCGACTTTCTCGCCATCTCAATTGCGGCGTTGGCGGGAATCAGCGAGCGGCGTATTGAGCGGATGGTGAACCCGGCGCTGAGCGAAGGACTGCCGCCGTTCCTAACGACGGGCGCGGGGCTGAACTCGGGCTTCATGATGCCGCAGGTGACGGCGGCCGCGCTGGTGAGCGAAAACAAAGTTCTGGGACATCCGGCTTCGGTCGATTCGATCACGACCAGCGGCAATAAGGAAGATTACGTTTCGATGGGAATGACAGCGGCGCTGAAATTGAAGCGCGTGATCGAGAATGTACGACACGTGCTGGCGATTGAGGCATTGGCGGCGGCACAGGCTGTGGACCTGCTGGCTCCGCTGAAGCCGGGAAAACGTGCCCAGCAGGCGCTAGGCGAGATTCGCGCAGTTTCGCCAATGATGACCCAGGATCGTTCGCTGTCACCCGATATTGCGAAGGTCGCAGAGGTAATACGGCAGGGAAAGCTGGCGGCAGTGCTGAGATGAGCAGCCTCGACCGTATTGGGAGGTCGGTGTTTTGCTCTGGCCTGAATCAAGTTGATAAACAGGGTGCGCGGGGAGACGAACACTGGCTTTTCTCTGGGCTTTCGCTGGTTATTGCAGGCTATGATCCGGCTTATATAGTGAATTAACGAAGATCGCCCACAATTACTGTTGACATTCAAGAGGCAAAGCGAGCACATTACACATTGTCACTGCTTGCCTTTCGATGTGCTTCGAACGGAACGTAGTGATGGGAGTTTGCCCCCGCTCTGGCGCTCCGTACAATTCGCATGGCTACAACTTTGGCCCCCGTAGATTCGCGGGAAGTGGTTCGTTGCGACGATTGTCATTTGGTCCAATTCCGGACCGTCAACAACATCTGCCGCCGTTGCAAGACGCCCCTGGACATGATTCCAGAGGTCGCTCCGATGTGTACTGCTATCGCGATGGCGCCGGTACATGCGATGCCCTCGCATCAACTGCCGGTAGCGGCTGCGATTCGGTCGTTGCGGATGCGAGCAGGACTGAGCCAGCGGCAACTTGCTCAGCGCATGAGCGTGCCTCGAACCTACGTATCGAAAATCGAGAATGAGAAGGCATGCCCGACGCTGGGTTCGCTGGAGCGGTTAGCCGGAGCGTTGCGGGTACGCGTCTGCGACCTGCTGACAACCGGCCGCACGACTGAAGACAACATTCGTGAACTGTCTCAGGACGAATTTATCTCCGAACTGATGCCTTACATGCGCCAGTTGAATGGGATGCAGTGGACGAGCGTGCTGAACCAGGTGCGCGAACTCACGGCTATGCCACGACGGAGCGCCTGAGACACGTCAAAGCGTCCGCTCTGGCCGAGCCCGGACAGAGCGGCGAGAAGTGTTCGCCGGATAACGTTTAAAGGGGCAGAATGCCTCCGATGTCTCGTCGGACGAACCCCTTCCCGAAAGGAAGGGGCACACAAATCGGCATATAATGCGGTATATATAAGCCCGCCAGAGGCGAGTACGACGAGGGGATCATGGAGAATGCAAATCTCGCTAGCTGCGCGAACCCTGAGTGTCGAAACGAATTCAGGCGATTAGGCGAGGGAAAGTTGTTTGTTCGTCCTGCCGGGAAGAGCGATGTAAAGCAGAAGGCGCTTTGGCTATGCCCGGAGTGTGCGCAGCAATTCGATTTGCGCTACGACCGGCACTTACACGAATACCGTCTGGTCCGCCATCGGCACGTGGCGTAGGGTATGGATGCGTGTTGCGTGTCCGTTGCAAGAAGCCGAAGCGTGTGCTAGCTTCAAACTACTCGTGTTTGAGGAAACGCTTTGCACACCACCGTCCCTGCCGGGCTGACTCGTAAGCAAGCAGAACTATTCGCGAAGCTCGATCCAGAACGGCTACCAAAACACATCGCGATCATCATGGACGGCAACGGGCGATGGGCCCAGCGCCGCCATCTACCTCGAATTGCAGGACATAAGCGCGGGGTCGACGCCGTTCGCGACGTGATCACGCTGGGGTCGAACATAAACCTGACGGCGATGACCCTGTACGCGTTTTCGGCGGAGAACTGGAAGCGTCCTAAGACCGAAACCAGCTTTCTGATGTCCTTGCTGCGGACCTACCTCAAGCATGAGGTTCCGCTGATGAACGACCATAATATCCGGCTTCGCTATATTGGACGCATTCACGAACTCCCTCCCGCGGTGCAGGAGCGGATGGCCTGGGCAACCGAACAGACCTCGAAAAACACGGGCATGATCATGACCCTGGCCCTGAACTACGGAGCGAGAGCGGAGCTGATTGACGCTTTTCAGGCAATTGTGAAGGTGGCGGCCAACAACGGCGGCCTCGCAGATTTGAAAATTGACGAAGAGCTGGTTTCGCGTCACATGTACGCCTCCGACTTGCCGGACCCGGACCTGGTGATCCGCACAAGCGGCGAGATGCGGCTCTCGAACTTCCTCTTATGGCAGTTGGCTTACACAGAGATTTATGTGACCCAGACGCTGTGGCCGGACTTCGATGGCAATCATCTCCTGATGGCCTTGGCTGACTTCCAAAAGCGTGAGCGCCGCTACGGCAATGTGGGCAAGTCAGTCTGAACGCGATCTGCGGAACCCTCTAAGCCTTTCTCAAAGCACAAGTTCGACCTTGCCATCCGGTAGGGATCTGTAAAGAATTGTTCCCTGCTTTGCTTCCTGAGCACGCCAGAAGGTACCCTGCTGGTATCGATATGAAACGTGTCCTTACTGCCCTAATCCTGATTCCACTGGTGCTGCTGGCCGTATTTCGCGCGCCGCTCTGGCTTTTCCTGCTGATTACCTCGGTGGTGGCTCTGGCGGCGGTGTTTGAATATCTGGGCATTGCGGCCAGTTATGGTCTGGAACCCTTTCGAATACTGACTTATCTCTATACTGCAGCACTCTTTGCCGTCTTTTACTATGGCCAGGAGTTTGGCGGCGGCGCGTTGCTGGCCGGAATACTGCTGCTATTCCTCTTTGCTCCATTTCTGCTGATGATCTCGGCAATGGCACGGGAAGATTTGCGAGCAGCGCTGCCGGGGGCGGCCATGAGCTACCTGGCGCTTCCCTACATCGGGCTGCCGCTGCTTTTGCTGGCGCTGATGCGCGAATCCGTGCGGGGATGGGCCTTTGTGGTGTTTACGTTCCTCGCCGTATGGGTGGGCGACACCGCAGCGATGTACGTAGGCAAAACCATGGGACGGCACAAACTGGCGCCGCGAATCAGCCCTGGCAAGACGATTGAGGGCACGGTGGCCTCGCTGGTCTTCTCCGTCGGCGTCTGCTGTCTATTTGCGCATTATTTGCCTGAGATTGCGGCGGCCCTGGAGCGGGCTCACCTGCTGGTCGATGTTCAGGAATCTCTGCTGATCGGCGCTCCTTCGTACGGGCGCTCACCGCTATGGCTTGCGGCTGTGCTGGCGGGGTTGATCAATTTCGCAGCCCAAGTAGGGGATTTGCTGGAATCGGCGCTGAAGCGCGGAGCGGGAGTGAAGGACTCCGGCACCATGCTGCCAGGACACGGGGGAATTCTGGACCGGATCGATGCGCTGCTTCTGGCATTACCAGTAGCGTTTCTTCTGTTCCTGGCTTTTGGACAGAGATTCGTACAAGGGTAGCCGGGCAGGTTAGACTAGGGAGTGCCTGTGATAAAACGAATCGCAATTCTAGGCTCAACCGGATCGATCGGTTGCAGCACACTCAAAGTCGTAGAAAATTATCCGGACCGCTTTGCGGTCTCAACCTTGGCTGCGGGCTCGAATCTGGAGCTAGCCTTTGAGCAGACGCTGCGCTGGCGTCCAAAGCTGCTCTCGGTGGCTCACGAGAAGGACGCCGACAGCTTGCGGAAGCGCCTGCGCGATGCTGGTGCGGGCGAGACCGAGGTGGTTTGGGGCACGGCTGGAACTGTGGCCGTTGCGACCCATCCTGAGGTTGATTTCGTCGTCAGCGCCATTGTTGGCGTCGCCGGCCTGGAAGCCACCTACGAGGCCGTGAAGGCGGGCAAGGAGATTGGTCTGGCCAACAAGGAGTGCCTGGTGGCCGCCGGCGAGTTGATTACAGCCGAGGCACGGCGCCAGGGCAAGCCCCTGCTTCCGATTGATAGCGAACACAATGCGGTTCACCAATGCCTGCGCGGTGGCCGGATGGATGAGGTTGAGCGAGTGTGGCTGACCGCCTCGGGCGGCCCATTCCTACACACACCGCGAGAGCAATTTGCCAGCATTACGGTCGCCCAGGCTCTGAATCATCCGACCTGGAAGATGGGACGGCGCATCACCATCGATTCGGCGACGCTGATGAACAAAGGTTTTGAGGTAATCGAGGCGGTGCGGCTGTTCAACACGCCGCCCTCGCGAACCAAGGTTGTTGTGCATCCGCAGAGCACCGTACATAGCATGGTGGAGTTTGTGGACGGCAGCATCCTGGCGCAGGTGAGCGTGACCGACATGCGGCTGCCAATCTTATACGCACTGGCTTGGCCGGAGCGGATCGCCAGCGATTTGCGCTTTGATGTGTTGTCCCTGAAGCATCTAGATTTTTCCCCGCCGGATCTGGAAAAGTTTCCCTGTCTGCGCCTGGCCTATGAGGCGGTGGAGGCAGGCGGAGCCAAGACCGTGGCCCTGAATGCCGCCGATGAAGTGGCGGTGGCAGCATTTCTGGAGGGAAAAATCCCCTTCTTGGGGATTCCTGCGACGATTCAGTCGGTTTTGAATGAAACGCCAGCGCGCAAACCGGAATCTATATACGAGGTTCTTTGTATGGACTCGGAAGCGCGCGAAATCGCGCGGCGGTTTGTATATGCGGGCGCGGCAACATCACCCGCGGCACTCACGAAGTAAGCTAGTAGGAGAGTACATATCCTATTTATGATTAACGCTTTTTACACTCTGGTCGGTGCAATTCTCGTGCTAGGAGTAATGATCCTGGTGCACGAGTTCGGCCACTTTGCCGCAGCCAAGCTGCTGGGCGTGCGGGTGGAAGTCTTCTCGATCGGCTTTGGAAAGCGTCTATTCGGCTTTCAGCGAGGAGACACCGACTACCGGATCTCAGCCCTGCCGCTTGGCGGCTACGTGAAGATGACGGGGGTCAATGCGGTTGAGATGCCAGAAGAGCGCCCCCAGGGTGCAACCGCTTCAACGACCGTTGACGAAGGTGAGTTTCTGCGGCATCCGCGCTGGCAGAGGCTGATCATCGCCGCCGCCGGACCGGTGGCGAACGGGGTACTGGCGGTGGTGCTGCTGACCGTGGTGTTTGCCGTTCATCATGAGATCCCCTATGGAATGTATCAGCCTGCGGTTGTGGGCTGGTCTCTGCCGGGCTCTCCGGCACAGCAGGCCGGAGTAAAAGAAGGCGACCGGATTCTGCAAATCGGCGACACCCAGAATCCCACCTGGCAGGACGTACACAACAAGGTTCTGATCAGTCCGAACCAGCCTCTGCCTCTGCGCGTAAAGCGCGGCAATGAAGTGTTGCCGCTCACGATAGTCCCCAAAGCTGACGGCAAGCAACAAATCGGCGATGCGGGCTGGCTTCCGCAGGAGCCATTTGAGGTAACGGCATTGGAGAAAGGCATGCCCGGGGAAGCGGCTGGGCTGCAGATCGGCGATGAAATCCTGGCCGTCGACGGAAAGCCAATCCATGCCACCGGTGCCATGCAGGCATATCTGCAGACGACCAAAGGAAAACCGGTACATCTTGAAATTTTGCGGCATAATCAGCACCTCGCGCTGACTGTGACACCGAAACTGACAACCGAAGGGACGGCACAGAACTATCGCATCGGCTTTGCCTCCGAACCCATGCAGGTGGAGAAACTGCCTGTAATGCAAGCTTTCGGACGCTCAGTGGAGGAGTGCGAAAAGCTCTCGGGACTGGTCCTTGATCTGATCGGACGCATGGCCGAGCGCAAGGTTTCGGTGAAGCAGATGTCCGGGCCGATCGAAATCGTCCGGGTCTCCGGCGAGATGGTGCATCATCGCAGCGTTAATGACCTGATGGAGTTCATGGCGATGATGAGCCTCCAGCTTGGGCTGTTCAATCTGTTGCCGATCCCGATTCTGGACGGAGGACTGATTGCCATGCTGCTGGTGGAATCCGTGATGCGGCGCGATATCAACGAAGCCATCAAGATTCGTCTCTACCAGGCTGCGTTCGTCTGCCTGATTCTGTTTGCGGGAATGGTGATCTTCAACGACGTAGTGAAGATGCTTCCCGGCCAGTAGGGCGGAGTGCATTATGACAAGGGCGCCTGCGGGCGCCCTTGTCCAAAGCACACCGTGTGCTGGTAAACTCTTAAGAGACTCTCCATGGCAATCATCAAGCGCAGAACAAGCTACAAGGCAAAAATTGGAAACATCTGGGTGGGTGGCGACGCGCCGATAATGGTGCAGTCGATGACCAATACGGATACGGCAGACGTGGCCTCGACCGTGAAGCAAGTTGCTGCGCTGGCCCGTGCCGGCTCGGAAGTCGTACGAGTCACGGTAAATAACGACGCAGCCGCCCAGGCCATCCGACCGATCATGGACGAATTGGCCGATATAGGTGTGTACGTGCCGATCGTGGGCGACTTCCACTACAACGGACATCTCCTGCTCAAGAAGTTCCCCGAATGTGCGCGGGCCTTGGCCAAGTACCGGATCAATCCCGGCAATGTCTCGATTGGGCGCAAGAACGACGACAACTTCCGCACCATGATTGAGTGCGCGATTGAGAACGACAAACCGGTGCGCATTGGCGTGAACTGGGGCTCGTTGGACCAAGCGTTGCTGGCGCGGATGATGGATGAGAATGCAAATTCCGCCACGCCAAAGGAAGGTCGCGACGTGATGATCGAAGCAATGATCACCAGCGCGCTGCACTCGGCGGAGCTGGCGGAGAGCTACGGCTTGCCGGGAGACCACATTCTGCTGTCCGCGAAGGTGAGCGGCGTGCAGGATCTGGTGGATGTATACCGCAACCTCGCTTCGCGCTGCCTGTATTCTCTGCACCTGGGGCTGACCGAAGCGGGCATGGGCGCCAAGGGCATCGTGAGCAGCACCGCGGGCCTTGCAATTCTGTTGCAGGAAGGGATCGGCGATACCATCCGCGTCTCGCTGACTCCGGCGCCGGGTGGCGACCGCACGGAAGAGGTTCAGGTCGCGCAGCAGGTATTGCAGTCATTGGGGATTCGCAGCTTTTTGCCGCAGGTTACGGCCTGCCCCGGGTGCGGGCGCACCACCTCGACGTACTTCCAGGAATTGGCTCAGCAGATTCAACTCTACGTGCGCGTGCAGATGCCGGAGTGGCGGAAGCGGCTGGAGGGCGTGGAGGAGTTGAAGCTGGCTGTCATGGGCTGCATCGTGAACGGACCGGGCGAGTCCAAACATGCCAACATCGGCATCTCATTGCCTGGGACTTTCGAGGACCCAAAGGCTCCGGTGTTCATCGACGGACACCTGGCGACGACGCTCAAAGGCGATCATATCGTGGAAGAGTTCAAGCAGATCCTGAACGTATATGTGGAAGCCAACTACGCGAAGAAGGGCGAGCCGGCGAAGGTTTAGCAAGCGGGGAAAGAACGAACGCGGGCCTCGTCGCCCGCGTTTTTCATTTGATCAAAAGTAAGTCACTACGACGAACCAGAAGACCGGATTTTCATAGCTTGCGCTGGATTCGTAACAGGCTCCCACCGAGAAGCCGCTTGCTGGACGTGTCTTCAGGCGCTCCAGCGACTCGGGAAGCCGGGTAAGATCGAGTGCGGTGAAGGTAACGGAGTTACTCACCTTTGGGGTGAGCCCGGCGCGTGGATTCAGCTTGTTGTGGGCCGCCATCTCGCAGGCCTCTTGGCGCAACTGGGGCGCGGGCACGCGATTCAAGATCGGCATACCTACCTTGCGACGCAGCCGATTCAGGTTCAAAGCCACCTGCTCTTCGGCTTCCTGCACACTTATCTCGGCAACGCGCCGCGCGAAATCCTGGGTGACGAAGATCCCCTGAGGCGTGCGCACCACGCCAACGCCGATGGCATTGTATTGTGCATTGAGAATGTTGGCGCGATGGCCGGGCGAGTGCATAAGAGCCGTATGCGCGCGGGCAGCATCGGCGGCAAGAGCCACGTTCTCGCCACTGGTGTCAAAACGCAGAGCCGTCGCTCCAAGACGGACTGAGAGCTTGGGCTCGCCGGAAAACTGATGCTCAATTTGACCTTCAGCGGCCATGCGTACGCTGTGCTTGCGGGCAGCCTGCTGCAGCCGCTCGTCGATGACGAGTGTAGCCAAGCCGAGCGACTGCCGCTCCTGATTCACCAGGCGAACGATCTCTTGTTCATCCCGTGGCGAGAAGGTCGCGTATTGCGCAAACGCAGTAGTGGCAAGCAACAGCAACGGCAGAACCAAGCACAGAGCGCGCGTCGGAAACCTTCTCCGCCGAAGCTGAGTTACGATCCAAGAACTCGCAGCCTTCCTCATATTTCGTCTTCGTCCTTACCTCTATTCTTGCATCCCTTCCCGGTATTTTGCATTATCGCCACGATTCTTGGCAGTGCGCCGCTGACTTAGCAAGCGCAAACATCCCAAGACGGAAACGCCGCCCTTGCTTCCGCAACTCGCATCTCACACTCGTGCGGCGTTTTCCGTACGTTGCCGCCCATCCCGATTGGAATGGACCCTTCCATGGATCTAAAACACCGTAGTCGCAATATCACCGAGGGGCGCGACCGCGCTCCGGCCCGCGCCATGTTCAAGGCGGTCGGCTACAGTGACGCCGACCTGGCAAAACCGATCATCGGCGTCGCCAACACCTGGATTGAAACCATGCCCTGCAACTCCCATCTGCGCGAGCTTGGCGCGAAGGTGAAGCAAGGCATCCGCCTCGCCGGCGGCACGCCCATGGAGTTCAACACCATCGCCATCAGCGACGGCGAAACCATGGGCACCGAAGGCATGCGCGCCTCCTTGGTAAGCCGCGAGATCATCGCCGACTCCATCGAACTGGTCTGCCGGGGCCAACTCTTTGATGCCGTGGTCTGCATTGTGGGCTGTGATAAGACGATTCCAGCCGCTGCCATGGCTCTGGCCCGGCTTAATATTCCGGGCTTTATCCTTTATGGCGGCACCATAGCGGCCGGAAAGTACAAAGGCAAGGACGTCACCATTCAGGACGTCTTCGAGGCAGTGGGCGCAAATGCCGCCGGTAAGATCAGCGATGACGAGTTGAAGGCGCTGGAAAACGTCGCCTGCCCCGGTGCAGGAGCCTGCGGAGGCCAGTACACGGCCAACACCATGTCCACCGTGATGGAATTGATTGGACTCTCGCCAATGGGCTTCAACAGTGTTCCTGCGCTCTCGCCGGAGAAAGACAGAGTTGCCCTGCAATGCGGCGAAGTAGTGATGAGCCTGCTCCGCGGCGGAGTGCGTCCGCTCGACATCCTCACACCCGACGCATTCGAAAATGCAATCGCATCGGTTGCCGCTACCAGCGGTTCGACGAACGCCGTCCTACATCTGCTGGCAATTGCGCGTGAGGCTGGCGTAGAGCTGGAGATCGACGATTTCCAAACCGTCAGCGCACGCACTCCGATTCTCGCTGATCTCAAACCTTCTGGGCGCTTTGTTGCCGCAGACGTACATGCGGCTGGCGGAATTCGGCTTCTTGCCAGCCGTTTGCTCGGCCTCGGCCTGCTCCACGGAAACGCAATGACAGTCTCCGGAAAAAGTATCGCCGAAGAAGCTGCCACGGTACAGGAAGCTCCCGGTCAGGAGGTGATCGTCCCCGCCGACAAGCCGCTGAAGAAATCCGGCGGCCTCGTCATTCTCCGCGGCAACATCGCACCCGAGGGCTGCGTCGCCAAAATCAGTGGCCACGAGCGCCTGAGCCACACCGGCCCGGCCCGCGTCTTTGAAAGTGAGGAACAGGCCATGAACGCCGTCACCTCCAAGACCATCCGTGCCGGCGACGTGGTGGTCATCCGCAATGAGGGGCCCAAGGGAGGGCCAGGCATGAGAGAGATGCTCGGCGTTACGGCTGCGATTGTCGGCGAAGGGCTCGGCGGCAGTGTGGCTCTGATCACCGATGGACGCTTCAGTGGCGCAACCCGTGGGCTCATGATAGGTCACGTCTCGCCCGAGGCCGCGCTTGGCGGTCCAATCGCTGCGATCCGCGACGGCGACACCATTCACATCGACGCCACCACTCGCAAGATCGAGGTTGAGGTCGATCCCGCAACTCTTCAGCAGCGCCTGGGCCAGTACGTCCCCAAGCCGCCGATATATCACAGTGGTGTCTACGCCAAGTACACCGCCCTAGTCGCCTCGGCATCCCAAGGAGCCGTCACTAATCCCGGAGCGGTTGTCGTCAGCAAAACGAAGTAGAGTTCTTCCGAGCTGAATTCGCCCAATGAATTCGGGCCCACGCAGAACTACATCGGCAGAGGACCCGCGCCCACAAGCTGAGCGCCATTTCTAACTCTCGCCTTATGGATGTGGGATTGTAGAAGCCTGATTGCTTTGCCCCTCTATCTGCGCGAGTAGGTCCTTATCCCGTTGTTGCAGAGCGGCAGGCAATTTCGCATAGTCCAACTTCTCGGCCTGGTCTTGACCCTGCGTTACGATGTAATCAACGAAATCTTTAATGAGTTGGGATCTGGCTGGGCTCTTGCCCTGTTTAGGAATAATGAGAAAAGTTAAGCCCGTGATCGGATACGCGTCTTTCGCGGCGGCTGGGGCGTTAACGATGGGCGATCGTACGTCTTCGCTTAGTTCCTTGCTGAAGGCATCGATTGCCGCCGTCGTACTGGCCACAGTAGGGTCAATCCAATTTCCAGCCATGTTGCGGACTAGAGCTACGGGAAGTTTATTTTCTTTGGCGTAAGCCAGTTCGATATAGCCAATCCCGCCCGGCGTCTGTTCGACAACGCCCGTTACGCCCTCGTTGCCTTTTCCTCCCAGCCCAGTCGGCCAGTTTACTGAAATCCCCTTGCCTACTTTCTTATCCCACTCAGGGCTGACCTTTGCCAGGTAGGTCGTGAAGATATTCGTCGTACCGCTACCGTCGGAGCGGTGAACGACAATAATGGAATGGTTGGCGAGTGCGGCACCGGGATTGTCTTTCTTGATAGCGGGATCACCCCAGCTCTTGATTTTTCCCAGATAGATCCCGGAGATCGTCTCTGCAGTAAGCTTCAGCGGGGTCTTCAGCTCGGGAAGATTGTAGCTGATACACACCGGCCCGGCACTCTCAGGAATCTGAACCACGGGAGGCATTTCCTTTAGTTGCTGGTCGTCCAGAGCAGCATCGGATGCACCAAAGTCGACCAATCCCTTTTTCAATTGTTGAATGCCCCCTCCACTGCCGATCGATTGATAGTTGATCTGCACCCCAGGATGATTGGATTGGAAATCGCTGATCCAGCGGGTCATTACCGGATAAATGAAGGTGCTTCCTGCACCAACGATCTGCTTCGAATTTTGAACAGCTTCGGACGAAGTCTTCGATCCCGAGTTGCAAGCCACCATTGCGAGGACAGCAAGAAACCCGACCGTTAGATGTTTATGGGCGCGCGAAATATCAGACATGGTGCTCCTCCGCTCTGTTTTCCAAGGCTAACCTTTAGGATGCAACGACGAAAAGACACAAATTTAAAAGAGCGTTAATACTTCTCGCGTAAACTGCCTTCGTCGAGTGGTTTCCATCCGGAGCAGGATTCCGGAGAGTGTCAGCTTCGGGTAATCTCCTTGACTGTGCTTTGCGCACCCTAATGCGCCCCCTTCGCTAACCAAGTCCTGTTTAATCAGCATCAACTAACCTTTGGATGTCGATCGTCATCTGTGTTTATGTGCTTTGAATGCAATGAGCCCGGATTCGTGTGCACACGATGAACCAATCAGAGACAGAAACTTGGCGATGGGCGGGCGACTTGATAACCACTGAGCGCCAACACGTGACTAACGTTGGCCAGAAACGGAAATCAAGATGAGAGTGTCGCGATTTTTCTTCTTTGTTTTTGTAATCTTCATCGTTGCACTGGTGATCTACCTGTTGAGCACTCCGAGCACCAAGGAGATACAGTTCACCGGCATCATTATGGGAAATGACTATATCGCCAGTCCGCTGATTGATGGGCGACTGGAGCAACTGCTTGTGGATGAGGGATCGTCAGTACAGAAAGGCGAACTCATTGCTGAGATCGATCCCTCGGAATTAGAGGCGGTCCGAGATGCTGCTGCCGCTAACATAGCCACGTTCCGGGCGCGTTTGCGACAATCCAACCAAACGCGCAACATGAACGACCAGCAGACCGCCGCCTCCGTTCGGCAAGCGCAAGCCGCAGCCACTGCCGCGCGCGCCCAACTGGCACAGGCCAGGACGTTGCTGGCCCTTAACGAAATAACCTACCGTCGCGACCAAGGCTTATTTCATCGAGGCGTTCTCGCCGCCCAGGAGAGAGACACCGCCGAGCAGAGCTACCACGGTTCACGAGAAAACGTGAAGGCACTGGAGGACCAGGTGCGGTCGGCAGAAGCGCAAGTGGAACTCGCAGAGGCCAATCGCAAGCAGGTGGACGTGCAGCAGTCTGAAGTGGCGGCGACGCGGGCCCAGCTGGCGCAAGCTATATCCCAAAAAGATCAGGCGCAAACTCAACTCGGCTACACCAAGGTCTACGCTCCTGTCGATGGAATCGTCTCTGTTCGAGTTGCGCGCCAAGGCGAAACCGTACAGGTCGGTGGCCCCATTGTCACCATTCTCGATATCGATCATCTCTGGGTGCAGGCCGACGTGGAGGAAACTTACATTGACCAGATCATGTTCGGCCAAAAGCTCAGGGTACGTCTGCCTTCTGGAAATGTGATCGAAGGCACGGTGTTTTACAAAGGGGTGGAGGGGGATTTCGCCACCCAACGCGATGTCAGCCGCACCAAGCGCGATATCAAAACTTTCGAGGTCAAAGTCGCGATCCCCAATGCCAACCGGAGACTGTTCACCGGTATGACAGCGTACGTGCTTCTGCCTCGCCCGCCAGGCGAGCATCACTGGCTGCACTTTTAGAGGTGTGAAATTGAATGCTATCGAAGCCACGGAGTTGACCAAGCGCTTTGGTGATTTCGTCGCAGTGGATCACGTCACATTCGCGGTGCAAGAGGGAGAACTCTTTGGCCTTCTGGGGCCGAACGGCGCAGGCAAGACCACACTGATCCGCATGCTGACCACGCTGACGCCACCCACGGAGGGTTCGGCTCAAGTCGTCGGGCATGATATTCGCAAGGACCCGGAAGGCGTGCGGAATGCCATCGGAGTAATTCCGCAGGCACTCACTTCTGATCCCGAGCTGACGGCCGAGGAAAATCTTTTGATTCATGCCAAGCTCTACGGCATTCCGGCCAGTGCGCGTGCGGCGCTGATCGGCAACCTGCTCGAAGCTGTGGATCTCACGCGCTTTGCGAATGCACTGGTCGGCACCTTTTCCGGTGGCATGCGCCGCCGCCTGGAAATTGCTCGCGGGCTCGTACATTCACCAAAAGTTCTCTTTCTGGATGAACCCACTACGGGTCTCGATCCTGTCTCGCGTACCAATGTTTGGCAAATGATCGAAAAGCTTCAGCGCAGTTCCGGCCTGACAATCTTGTTGACCACACACTACATGGACGAGGCCAACAGTTTATGCACCCGCGTAGCAATCGTGGACCACGGAAAGGTTGTTGCTCTCGATACACCGACCCGGCTGAAAGACAGCATTCCCGGCAATGACGTTGTGGAAGCTGAGTTCGCCAACACACCAGCGGATTGGCACCAGGCGCTGACCGCACTTCCGCAGGTGGTGAGCGTGGCGGAACGCGAAGGCGCGACCTACATTGTCTCGCGCAGCGGCCCGGATACGATTGGCGCACTGATCGACTTGGCCAGGCAGCAAGGCGTCACCGTGCGCCGCGTTACTGTGCAGAGCACGACTCTTGACGACGTGTTTTTGCACTATACCGGCCGTCAACTTCGCGATGAAGTCGGCAGCCAGCGGTTGGACGTAAGCCATCTTTATCGATGACTTGCAACGGACAGGAGCAGCGCGAATGAAACTTTACCGGGTATCCGCGCTAATCGAACGCGACATGCGGAAGTTCTTCCGCAATCCAGCACTCATGATGGCTTCCATGATTTTTCCACTCGTGCAGCTCGTGGTACTGGGTTACGCCTTCGGTGGAAAGATTACAAATGTGCAGGTCGCTTTAGTGCAGAAAGACACCGGCACGCCAGCTCTTAATGTGCTCGAGCGACTCAATGCCATTGTGCAGGACCCGAAAACCTTCCGGCTCTCGGAATACGCAAATCTCCCCGATGCCATGAACGCTCTGCGGGCTGGTTCCGTCAAAGCGATCATCTACATACCGCCGGATTACTCGCAGCGCGTGATGAACAAAGAGAATCCGCGCATCGCCTTTATCGAAGACAACACGGATACCTTCACAGCCAGCGGCATTTCCGAAAGAATCCAGCAGCTTCAGGCCGACGTGAACGGGCCGGTTCTTCCACCGGTTGAGCCGGGTGAATCGCCTGTATCTGTTATGGCCAGCGTGTCCGCCCCAAATCGCTTGCCCGCGGCCATCCAGATTCAGACCGTCGAGGTCTATCCCTATATTGAGTACATCAAGTATTTACTAGCGGGCGCGATCTCACTCGCGATCTTTGTCACTGCGATGATCGGCGGCGGCATTACTTTCATCGACGATAAGGCCCGGGGACTTCACGAGGGCTATCTCACCACGCCGCTGACCAAGGCGGACCTCGTTATGGGACTTATCGCATCGGGCGCTATCAAAGGGATGATGGCTGGATTCATCATCACTATCATCGGAGGCTTACTTGCCGGAATCCCGCGGCTATGGGAACCGGTCCGGCTCTTCTATTTTATCGTCGTCCTATCGGTCACCTCGTTGACCATGATCAGTTTCATGTTTCTATTGATGGTAAGGGTAAGTGATCCACTGGTACCTCGCGCCATATTTGGAGTACTCAACACGTTACTTTTCTTTCCGTCGGGCGCTATTTATCCAACCGCTGGCTTTCCCCTCTGGCTGAAATGGCTCTCCATTGTAGACCCATTCACTTATGCGGTCGATGCACTTAAAAAGCTTCTATTGAAGGATACGGGATTTGCCGGTATTTACTCAGACGTTGCTGTCCTGGCAGGACTTTCATTATTGCTGATTACCGGATGCATCTTGCTGTTCAAGCGCCAGATCTGAAATTCATCTAGCCACTTCGCACTGGCTAAATCGATTCAACGAAGAGCCCTGGCGCACGGATATTTATTCAATATCGAAAGGCGCGAAGAAAATGAGACGTCTCAGTTGGAAGGCTTCGCTGGTCCGTCCTAATGTAGTTACCGCCTCGATTCTCCTATTCGCAATGTGCGGCTTTGCCCAGGTTGGCGCTCCGCCTCCGCCGAGCACACGCGCCACTCCGCTTCCGCTTTCTGGGCGAAACGGGCAGAGCGGCGAAGTTGACACCACTGAATCGCCGGTTCCAAGCACTACAACCAGCGTGAACACTCTAAATCCGACGATTTCAGTCTCAGGCGTTTACAGCGGAAGTGCGAACAGCACAGCGGCAATTCCCTTTTCCGGGAAGTTGTCGCTTGCTGAAGCCATTCGACGCGGCCTTGCCTACAACCTTGGCGCCATCGGCATGGCGCAGGCCATGCACCAGGTGCGCGGTCTGGCAAGAGTTGCCCGAAGTGCGCTGCTGCCGAACATCAGTGGCGACGTATCTGACACGGAGGAGACATTCAACCTGCAATCCATCGGCATCAACTTCAGTTCACCCGGCTTCGCGCTTCCTTCCGTGGTCGGGCCTTTCAATGTCATGGATTTGCGCGGGCGGCTCTCGCAGAGCATTGCAGATTTCACGGCGATAAACAATTATCGTTCGGCCCAGCAAGTAGTGCGTGCCAGCGACTTCTCGGCAAAGGATGCACGGGAGTTAGTAGTTCTCGCGGTTGCCGGTTCCTACCTTCAGGTAATCGCCGCCGGCGCGCGTGTGGAGTCGGCGCGCACGCAACTTTTTACTGCCAACACTCTCTACCAACAGAATGTACAACAGCTTGAGTTTGGCAAGGTTGCGCAACTCGACGTCAATCGAAGCCATGTCGAGGTACTGGTGGAGCAGCAACGCCTGACTACTCTGCAAAATCAGCTCGCGAAGCAGAAAATTGCTTTGGCCCGACTTACCGGATTACCGCCCAATAATCAGTATGAAATCTCCAATGTAGTCCCTTATGCACCAGCCCCACCCATCAGTTTGGATGACACAATCAAGAAGGCGTTCGAGCAACGTGCCGATCTGAAAGCGGCAAAGGTTCAGGTGGCTGCGGCTGAGCGCGCGTTGGTAGCCGCCCGCTCCGAACGGCTTCCTTCAGCTTCAGTCAGTGCCGACTATGGCGAAATTGGCGGTGTTTCGCAGTTGCAGCGCACCTACACGGTCGTAACCACGCTGAGCGTGCCGGTCTGGAACGGCGGTCGCACAGCCGGAGACATAGAGCAGGCGGACGCGGCCCTGGCACAGCGTCGCGCTGAACTTGAGGAAACAAAAAGCCAAGTCGAAAGCGACGTGCGCACAGCCTATCTGGATTTGCAGTCAGCCAGTAGCCAGGTACAAGTTGCACAAGAAAATATCGAAGTCAACCAACAGACTCTGAGCCAAACCCGCGACCGATTTGAAAGCGGCGTGAGCGATAACGTTGCCGTCGTGCAGTCGCAGGAATCGGTATCCAGCGCACAACTCGATTACATTGACAGCGTCTTCGCGCACAACTTAGCCAAGCTGAGCCTGGCCAGGGCCATCGGTGAGGCTTCCGAAAGATGGATGCATTTTCTCAACGTGCAATAGAACTGCTCAAGGCGAGTAATCCTAACTGGCTACTCATGGTACTTGCCAATGTTGCCAACCTGAAGACGCCGGGCGTATGTCGTAATACCTAAGAAAAAAAGCACGAGCACCTGATACGCAGCAGACACCCGCACTGGCGAGGGTTACTGCATCGACGTTATTTAGAGGAGAACAAAACGAGATTTAGGTTGCGAACGGGATTGGCTGCATTGGCTGTGCTTGCATTCGTGGCGGTTGGATTTGCACAGGAGAACAAGTCTGATCAGAATATGCCCACGGGCAAGGCATTTATCACCAAAGCAGCAGAGATTAACCTCGGTGAAATCGAGCTGGGAAAATTAGCCCAGCAGAAAGGAAACAATGATGCTGTAAAGCAGTTTGGCAAGCTCATGGTGGACGACCACAGCAAAGCGGAGAGTGAACTGAAGCAATTGGCATCTGAGCGGAACGTGGCGCTACCAGCACACCCTGGCAAAGCAGAAGCCAATCTTCACGCCGAGTTGTCGCGTATGAGTGGTTCGCAATTCGATGAAGACTACGTCCGGCACATGTTGCATGGACACGATGCCGCAATCGCTGCGTTCGAGAATGAAATCGAAAACGGCAACGATCCTGCAATAAAGGCATACGCCGAGAAGGTGCTGCCCATAATTCAAGACCATGTTCGCATTGCCGAGGACGTCGCGGGCAAGATGGATATGTCTGGCAGAGGAGGTCTCTCGCAGCCGGACAAAGCTATTACGGCCTCTGCTAACCCAAAGTAAGCAGGACGGCGTAACTGCTCAAGAAGCACAGGATAGTCTAGGCAAGAAGAAACGGCGCCGCATCGGCTGAGATACGGCGCCGTTCGCCGTACTCGACAACGGCACCCCGCAGTACGTCGCGCGGCGCGACTACTACAAACCAACCTAGGCTGCACTACACCTTCAACAACGAACGGTAAATGACACCTTTTGTGCTGGCTAAACCATACAGGCACAATAGCGACCGATGCGGCGAGGTCATAACTTCGCCGTTTTTTTGAAAACAAGCTTCGATCAATACCAAGATTTCATTCAACGTTCATAAAGCACTGTTAGAGTTTTCCAGAACAGAGTCACTCCACAATATCAACTTATTCAAGACTCACGAGTTGCTCTCTCGTCCACTTCGTTAGAGCGCGATGAAAGAAGAAGTCCGATGACGAAATCCGGTGAATTCTCCCGCAGAAACTTTCTTGCCGGCGCGGCCGTCGCCGCCGGAAGCGCACTGATTCCTCAAGATTTGCTTGCAAGACAAGCCCATGTACAACCATCCATAAAACCAGAACTCATTCCAGAGCGCATTATTCTGAGCCTGACGGCTGACCCATCTCACAGCCAGGCGGTGACATGGCGAACCGAGATGGCAATTGAAGCCGCGCAAGCACAAATTGCGCCGGCATCTGCGAATCCGGACTTTACAAAGGCAGCGAGCAATATAAGTGCCGTGGCCGCGAAAGTCGATATTAGCGATGGCAGAGCCGCCGGGGAATACGCTGCTCACTTCAACGGTCTGGTTCCAGATACGCAGTACAGCTATCGCGTCGGCGATGGTACGACGTGGAGCGAGTGGAACTCATTCCGCACCGCGAGCGACAAGGCCGAAGCATTCCGCTTTCTCTATCTTGGCGATGAGCAGAACAGCATAAAATCCCTCTGGTCGCGCGCGATACGAGCCGCCTACAGCAAAGCGCCCGATGCTCGCTTCATCGTTCATGCCGGGGATCTGCTCGAAGAAGGCTACGATGACAGGCTCTGGGGCGAGTGGTGCGATGCTATGGGTTTCATCAGCGCCGAAGTGCCAAGCTTCGCGACGCCGGGAAATCATGACCTTCATCGGCCTCATGGGAGCGCCGACCCGAGGGAGGTGGTCAGCGTTTCGTCCTTATGGAGACATCACTTCGCGCTGCCGATGAACGGCCCAAAGGGCATCGACGAACTCAACGAGCAGTCCTACTACATCGACTACCAGGGAGTTCGTTTCATATCGCTCGACGTGAACGTGTACTCCAACGAAGCATTTGCTGAAAGCTCAAGGCGTCGCGTCGGCGATGCGCAATTGGCCTGGCTCGAAGATCTACTGAAAAATAATCCGAACCGCTGGACCATCGTGGTTCAGCATCAACCGATATATCCAATTGCCAATGGACGCGATTACGTGGAAATGCGCAATGCTCTTCTGCCCTTGTACGACAGGTACCATGTCGATCTCGTCCTGCAAGGTCACGATCATAGCTATGCGCGAACCCACAAACTGGCAGCCGGCAAAGTTGTCTCGCCATCGCAGCATGGCACAATCTATGCCATCTCGGTAAGCGGCCCCAAGATGTACGAGATTGCAGACAAGTTTGCGCCGCTCCGGGCCAAGGTGCTCGCCCATACGCAAGCATTTCAAGTGATCAATGTGGATGCTGACAAGCTCACTTATACCGCTTACGCAATCGAGGGCGAACAGATCGATCATTTCAAACTTGTGAAGCACTCCGACGGTACGACCACCTACTCTCATGCCTAAAAAAGATTTGTAGCGACTTAGAAGGGTAACTTTCAACCGTACTCCATTCGATCGGGCTCGATATCATATCGGGCTCGATTTTTTGGGGTGGATTTTTGGCTCGCCCATCCTCGCGCTTCGCGTACAATGCATTCGTGATGAGCTCGCCTGCTCTCCTGCTAGCCGCTATAGCGGGTCCAACCAGCCCTCTTGCCGACTGGCA
Source organism: uncultured Acidobacteriota bacterium (assembly GCA_963786435.1). GTDB lineage: Bacteria > Acidobacteriota > Terriglobia > Terriglobales > Acidobacteriaceae > TOLSYN. The sequence continues at coordinate 4,087,200 of CAWAZK010000002.1, read as the reverse complement.
GGTAGCCGCTGGCTATGCCGTCTTTGCCGTCAGCTACCTCGTGTTCGCCTTGGGCAAACTGCCCGGGATGAAGATCGATCGCCCCGGAATGGCAATCATCGGCGCCGTACTGATGGTTGCCTTCCGCATTGTGCCTGCCGGCGAGGCGTTGCATTTCATTGACTTTGGCACACTGGTGCTGCTGTTCTCCATGATGCTTGTGGTCGGCTGCCTGCACCTGACAGGCTTTTTCGACTGGATCACCGAGCACATCGTCACGCGCCTCAAGCCGCGACACCTACTGCCCACCGTCATCTTCATCACCGGCGTGCTCTCGGCGTTTTTCGTCAACGACATTATTTGCCTGGTCATGGTGCCGTTCACGCTGCTCGCCACGCGCCGCATGGGATTGAAGCCACTGCCGTACCTGCTCGCCGTGGCGACCTCATCCAACATCGGCAGCGTTGCCACCATCACCGGGAACCCGCAAAACATGCTGATCGGCTCGTTCTCCGGGCTGTCGTACCGCCATTTCCTCTTGCACCTGGGACCGGTGGCACTGATCGGCCTTCTGCTGGACTGGCTAATCATCCACCGAATGTGCGGCAACCATGTTGTACCCGAAGAAACCGCGGGGATCGCACCTGCGACTGAACACATCTCTACCCGCGAGTTGCGAAAGCCCGCCATCGTGATCGTCCTCGTGCTGACCGGCTTTATTGCGGGCGTGCCGCCTGCAATGATGGCTGCGATCGGAGCCGCTTTGATGCTGATCACGCGCACGCGCAATCCGCGGTTGGTCTACGACGAAGTCGATTGGGGATTGCTGGTGTTCTTCATCGGACTCTTCCTGATTGTGGGTGGTGCGGAAAACTGCGGATTGTCCGGCTACCTTTTCGAGATCGCGGAGCGCGCCAATCTTCAGAACGCAGCTATCTTTACGGCTGTGACCGCAGCGTTGTCGAATGTGGTCAGCAACGTTCCGGCAGTCATGCTGCTCAAGACGCTCGTACCGGCATTTCGCGATCCGCACACGGGTTGGCTGGTGCTCGCCATGGCCAGCACGCTGGCTGGAAATCTCACAATCACAGGCTCAGTAGCGAACCTGATCGTAGTAGAGGGCTCACAAGGCGAAGTACACATAGGTTTCTGGGACTACTCGCGCGTCGGAATTCCAGTCACGTTGGTGACGTTGGCAGTGGGATGGGCTTGGCTATCATGGGTGCATTGAGTTAGGCGGTGCTGGCCTCGTGCTTCACTCATGGTGACACACTCTTACTTTCCGCAACATCGTCTACCGGACAGAGATGATCGTCGGACTGGCCGGTTGGCAACACTCGACGCCAGAGCAGAAACAGCCCCGTCAGAGTTGCGGTCCCAACGGCCACCGATAGCGGATATTTCAGACTCGGAGAGTTCATCACCAATGGCAGGAGCCCCACCGCCAGTGCGGGCGGCATGTGCACGTTAAAGACCCTGAGCACGACGATGCCACAGCCCATGCTGCACCCTGCTGCCAAAGGCCCCGTGCCAAACAGCCTGGTGGCGACCAGACCGCCCAAAGCAGTTAAGAAACAGGCGATCGGAAGCGACAGCGGGCGTTTCGCCCACGGACACGTATCGGGATGCCCGAACATCTCGTACGCCATCACGATGAGGGGAGGAAACAAAATAAATCGTAGCCCGGTAAGCTGAGCAGCCAGTCCGGTCACCGTCACGAACACAAACAGGGCGATGAGCCAATGATTCGGGAGAGGCATGCTCTCAAGGATGTCGTCGATATCAGCCTGAACAGCGCTGGCCGGCTGCCGCCCTGATATATGAAGGTACTTACGCCATCCAAGCAGAAGAGCTACCAGCAGAACAAGAACGCTAAATATAGATAACGGATACGGCCAGCTGGTCACGTGTAACACCAACGGCAGCACGCCTGCCGAGATCGCTGGTGCTATGGCTGAGCGCAGGAGAGAAATGATCAGGAGGCTGGAGGCGGTCACCAACAGGATCGTCAGAACGCGGTACGGCAGGTGTCGGGTGACCACGGTCCCAACAATGGCCGTGAGCACAGGCGTGACAATCAACCGCAGCGGCTGGCTTGACCACTTCCCCCAAGGACGTCTCATGACATCGTGGGCCAGTGCGCCCAGTTCCGGAAATAACAAATAGAACAGGCCTGTGAACGCGGCCGTGGCAGCGATAAAAGCTATGTATAGGAGTGAGAGCGCTTCCGCCAGCACAGAATCGCGAAGCGACAGTGTATTGACCGGGAACGATTGATCGGCGGGGCATTCCATACTTCAGCTCTGCGAGAATTGTACTGACTATGATCGGCATCGCAAAACAGCGAAGGGCCGTTTTCGCCATGCCGCGCTAGATTTTTCCCATTGCAGATAGAGGAGCCACAGTTAGTCCGGTAGGGGCTTCCCGCGAGTTTCCATGCCGAACGGAATCAATAGCAGTCCGATGCCAAATGCAATCGCAGTGAGCGCAACCGGCTTGCCCAATGTTCCCATGCTGTGTACAAGCGCGCCCAGCGCAAAATTCACACCGGCACCAATGAAGCGGCCGAACGAAGTCGCAAATGCAAAAGCAGTCGCACGAACCGAAGTGGCGTACTGCTCCGGCAGCCATAAGCTGAACATAGTGAAATTGCCGCCGAAGAACCCGAGAACGAACAGCAACGCAATGAACAAATGAAGTCCGTGCTGCAGATAGAAGGCCCACCCGAAGGTGACGACAATTGTGATTCCCATGCCCGCGAAGTAGAAGGCCAGGGTGCGCTTTCGTCCAAAGCGCTCGGCAAGTGGTGGCAGTGCCAGGCAGCCTAGGATGGTGCCGATCGACAGAAGGCCGGTGCCGAACGAGGCAAGCCGTACCGCTGCGGGAAGTGAGCTACCCGCCTTTCGCGCCAGAGTAATGATCGCCGTCGGCTCATAGACGGCGGCAGCCCACAGCCCGATAATTGCTACCGTAAGCAATCCCGTGTTTACCAGGGTGCGCAGGCGGTATTGTTTGCGAAAGATCTCGCTCAAAGGAGAGTGGCGGCGAATCGGCGCAACTTGAGCAGAGCGCTCCCAGCGTTCAGGTTCCTTTACGTGCAGGATGATGAGAAGAGCGACGACAACCGGAGCCAAGCCGCACAGGAACATCGCCCTCCAACCGAAATGCGCGCCTACGGTGTAGTTGAGCGCGGCGGCAATAAAGAATCCAGCGTAGTAGCCTGTTTGCAGATAACCGGCTCCCATTTTGCGCCGGTCCTCGGGCCAGGCCTCGGCAACATAGGTTCCGGCAAGCGCCCATTCGCCGCCGATTCCCATGCCGGCCAGAAGGCGAAAAATTGCAAGCTCCCAGACGTTCTGCGATAACGCAGCCGCCCCGGTGAATACGGCAAAGACAAGGATGGTGGCGGCAAGTACCCGCGTGCGTCCAAACCTGTCTGCAATGGGCCCCCAGATAAAAGCCAGCCCCCATCCGATCAGAAACAGAGCGAACAGAATGGAACCAGCAAAGGCGACGTTAGGTGGAGTATTCTTGATCCCCGACTTCGGCAAAAGCTCAGTGAGAGCCGGGCTGAGGACGAGAGCGTAGATGACAGAATCCATGCCGTCCAGTGTCCAACCTGTCCACGCTGCCCAGAATCCGGTGATTTGATCACGCGTGAGTTTGGTGGGAAGCTGTTGTGGTCGCGGAAACGGGACTGCTCGGTCTGCCACGAGAACTCCTCTTGCGACGTAAGTGCTGCGACTGCCAGAGATGCGCGAGCCGTCGGTAAAGTTGCTCGAAACCGATGCGGAGGAAGATGAATTATTCAACTGCTCACCCGCCGCTCATTGCGCGCGCCGAAACTCATTTAGAGCGCACCGCTATCCTCGATGCCGGGGGAAGCTTCACCTACAAGCGTCTGCTCGATGCCTCCGCCCAGATCGCATCGGCGCTGCTTGACGGGTTTGACGATCTCAACGGAGAACGTATCCTTTTTCTGGCTACCCCTGGGTTTTCGTGGGTGGCAGTGCAGTGGGGTGTGTGGCGAGCCGGAGGCATCGCGGTTCCGCTCCCGCAGGGATCTCCAAGGGGTGAGCTCGAATACTTTATCGACGATACCCAGGCAGCGGCACTGGTGACAGATGCTGTCGGGGAACAGGTGCTTGCGCCGATTGCGGCAGCGCGCGGACTTCGCCTGCTTCGCTGTGACGAAGCCGTGACCTGCAAGTCGGGGTTGCTGCCAGAGGTCGATTGCAAGCGGCGCGCGATGATCCTGTACACCAGCGGCACCACCAGTCGCCCCAAGGGAGTGGTGTCAACCCATGAAAACATCTCGGCCCAGATTACAGTCCTCGTCCGCGCCTGGGGCTGGTCGGCCGAGGACCGAATCCTGCTCTGCCTGCCGCTGCACCACGTTCACGGAATCGTGAATGTGGTGTCGTGCGCGCTCTGGTCCGGCGCAATCTGCGAGATGCTACCCCGCTTCGACCCCGATGCCGTCTGGGAACGGATCGCCAGTGGCAGCCTGACGCTATTCATGGCCGTTCCCACCATTTACATAAAACTGATTGCGGCCTGGGAAGCAGCTTCACCGCAGCGCCGGGCTGTTCTCAGCCAATCCTGCGCCGGCTTGCGCCTGATGGTTTCAGGCTCGGCGGCCCTGCCGGTCTCAACGTTAAACCGCTGGAAGGAGATCAGCGGCCATACCCTGCTCGAACGCTACGGCATGACGGAGATTGGCATGGCACTGTCGAACCCCTTGGAAGGCGAGCGAGTGCCCGGCACCGTCGGCACTCCGCTGCCCGGAGTCGATCTGCAACTGGTGGACGAGCACGGCCAAGCGGTTGCTTCGGATACCTCGGGAGAGATAGAAGTTCGCGGCTCCAGCGTCTTCAAGGAATACTGGGGAAAACCGGAGGCAACGCAACAGAGTTTTCGCAATGGGTGGTTTCGAACGGGCGACGTTGCGGTTGTCGAGAAGGGACGTTATCGCATTTTAGGCCGCATGAACATTGACATTATCAAGACAGGCGGCCACAAAGTGTCGGCGCTGGAGGTGGAAGAGCAACTGCGCGAGCACCCGGCAGTTGCGGAGTGTGCAGTCGTCGGTGTTCCGGACCCTGAGTGGGGAGAACGCATAGCTGCGGCCGTCGTACTACGTGATGGCGAGACCCTTGACTTGGATCGTCTTCGCATTTGGGCGAAGGATCGTCTCGCGACGTATAAGATCCCGTCACGGCTCTTGATTGTTGATGCTCTTCCTCGAAATGCGATGGGCAAGGTGACAAAACCCGCGATCGTGAATCTCTTCAAGACCACCTGAGCATGAGCAAAACAAAAGCCCCACGCCGCGAGATTACCCGCAACGCGAGGCTTTTACATCCGAGCCGAATTACTGGCGCAGCGAGCCGCCCAGCGACTCGACAGCCGTCACAATCTGCTGCGCCCAGTTGGCAACCTCATCGTCGCGCAAGGTGCGCTCGGCGGACTGGAAGCGCACCCGCAAAAGGAACGAATACGTTCCTGCGGCGAGTGAGCCGCCACGGAAGGTTTCCGCCGGAAGCATCGTTGTGAGCTCGCTAACTGCCAGCGCAGAGAGCTTCTGGCGGATGCTTTCAAACTCCAACCCCTCGGGCAGCACGAACGAAAAGTCGCGCTCGACTGCCGGGTACTTCGAGATCGGAGTGTAGGTGGGCTGACGCAGCGCAAGCTCGTACAGCGCTTCGACAAAGATCTCCGCGATGAACACATCCTGCTTGAGCTTGCGCGCGGCAGCAACTTCAGGATGAAGCTGGCCTAAGATGGCGACCGTCTTACCGGCGACCTGGGCGCGTGCGGCGCGGCCAGGGTGCAGCCACTCCGGCACGTTGCGATCGAAAATAACTTCGCACGCATCGAAGGCGGCAAGCAGTTGCTCAACATCTCCCTTGATGTGGAAGAAATTGAGCGGCTCCGGTTTTCCATGAACACCCGGTTCGCGCGCCGCCCCGCTACCAACGAACACAAGTGAGTTGTGCTCGTCGACCGCGTCGCTCTGCATCGCATACACGTGTCCGGCTTCAAAGAGGCGAACATCCGCGTTGCCGCGATTCAGGTTATAGGCAACTTGCAAGAGCAGTCCTGGGACCAGCGAGGTGCGCATAAATGACGCCTCTTCGCTCAGCGGATTGGCGATCCGCACCGGTTCCAAAGCGCCTGCGGCCGGAGCGGCGTCCGCCGCCGCGTACCCGACTTGCTCCACAGCGCCGAAAAAGCGCGCGTCCTCCTGTGGAATAAACGTGGACGAAAGCGACTCGTTATAACCGAGCGCAAGCAGACGGCCACGCAGTTCGGCTTGCTTGCGGGCGTTGGGCAATTCCACAACTCCACCCGCAAACGAAGGCAGGGTGTCGGGAATCTTGAGATACGAATAAATACGCGCGACCTCTTCGATGAGATCGATTTCGCGCTCCACATCAAGCCGCCAGGTAGGCACGGTAATACTGAACTCCGGGCCGCGGCCTTCAACGATAAAACCTAGCCGTCGCAGGATACGGGCGATCTCCACTGGAGGAATCTCCACGCCGAGAATGCGTTTCACTTCGCTGGAGGCGAGCGCGATTCGCGGCTGCGGAACAGCACGCGCAGCAACGTCGATCTCTGCGGAGACCGCGCCTCCAGCAGAGGCGACGATCAACTCCGCAACGCGTGCACAAGCCACCTGCGTAATGCCTAGGTCGGCGCCGCGTTCGTAACGGTGCGAGGCATCGGTGTGCATGCCAAGGCGTCGTGCGGTGCGGCGAATCGACGCCGGATCGAACCACGCAGACTCAATGAGCACGTTGCGAGTAGCGTCGGTAATCATCGTCGCTTCCCCGCCCATTACTCCGGCCAGCGCGACGGGTTTCACGGCGTCTGCGATGACGAGATCTTCGGGCGCGAGCGTGCGCTCCACGCCATCCAGAGTTACCAATGTCTCTCCGGCGCGGGCGCGGCGCACGATGATCTTGCCCCCTTCGAGTTTGTCGAGATCGAAGGCGTGCGTAGGCTGGCCGAATTCGTTCAGCACGTAGTTGCTGGCATCGGCTACGTTGTTGATGCCGCGTTGATCGATAAGTTCGAGACGATGTGCAATCTCTGCCGGAGCCGGCGCGATGTTGACTCCGCGCACCACGCGAGCGGTGTACCGCGCGCAGCCTTCGGCGTCGTCAATCGTGATACAGAAGTTCGCAGGGCCGCTCTCGGCAACCTTTGGTGCGGTGGGCTTCAGATCTAAATCGTAGATGGCCGAAACCTCGCGTGCGACGCCGTAGTGGTTCATCGCATCGACGCGGTTTGTGGTGATCTCGGCCTCCCAGGTCTGGTCGGCGCCTTCGCCGAAGTAGCCTTCAATCGCAATGCCGCTAACGGTAAGAGCCTCGGCCACATCGCGGTCGCTGGCGCTGGGAGTGACGAAGTCGCGAATCCAATTCGGTGAAATTTTCATTACGCAAACTGCTCCAGAAACCGCATGTCGCCATAGAAGAACTGCTGGATGTCATCGACGTTGTAGGTCATCATCGCCAACCGCTCCACGCCCATGCCGAAGGCGAAGCCGCTGAGTTTCTTCGGGTCGTAGCCGACAAAGCCGAAGACGTTGGGATCGACCATGCCCGCACCAAGCAACTCGATCCAGCCGCTCTGTTTGCAGGGACGGCAGCCCTTGCCGCCGCAGAATGGGCAGGAGATAGCGACTTCAACGCTGGGCTCCGTGAAGGGGAAAAACGACGGGCGGAAGCTGGTCTTGACCGCCGAGCCGAAGAGCGACTTCATCGCGTGGTCGAGCGTTCCCTTAAGGTCGCCAAAGGTGATGTTGGTATCAACGCAGAGGCCCTCAAGTTGATGGAAAACCGGCGAGTGAGTCGCGTCCGGCGCATCATTGCGATGCACCTTGCCGGGACAGATGACGCGCACCGGAGGCTTCAGCTTTTCCATGGTGCGGATCTGCACCGGCGAGGTGTGAGTGCGCAGCAACAGGCGGTCACGCTGCGCGCGCTGCTCCTGATTGGCGATGAAGAGCGTGTCCTGCGTGTCGCGCGCCGGGTGGTTGGGCGGAAAGTTCAAGGCCTCAAAGTTGTAGTAGTCGCTCTCAACCTCCGGCCCTTCGGCGACGGAATACCCCATCTTGACGAAGACAGAGATCAACTCGTCCAAGGTGCGCAGGACGGGATGCCGCACGCCAAGCGGACGCTCTATTCCCGGCAGAGAGATATCAATGGTCTCAGCCTTGAGCCGGGCGGCCAGTGCCGAGCCGGCGGCGAGTTGTTCAGCCTCGGAGACCAAGGTCTCGGCCTGAAGTTTGAGTGCATTGACGCGCTGGCCTACCTCACGCTTGGCTGGTCCGGGCGCGGCCTTCAGCCACAAATCGTTTACCTGCGAGAGCAGGCCATTCTTGCGGGCCATCCAGCGATTGCGGAACTCTTCAAAGGCCTTGGGATCAGTTGCGGCCCTGGACTCGGCATCGAGCGCCGCAAGCAATTCCTTGGCGGCCGCATCGAGCGAGGCAGGAGAGAAATCTTCGAGTTTGGGAACGCTATACATGAGTGCTTGGCTGCTCCTGAACTGCTCGGTTCACAGAACGCAAGAAAAGCCACGAATGGTTGACGGAGCGCACAAACCGGTTGGGGTCGTGTCCCGTGCCATTCGTGGCTTTTGATACTTGGTCGAGGGCTGCTTTTACGCTGCTGCCGGCACGGCGGCCTTGGCCTGCACGACCAGGGCGGCAAAGCCCGCGGGATCATGCACAGCGATATCGGCCAGAATCTTACGATCAAGCTCGATTCCTGCCACCTTCAGACCGTGAACGAACTGCGAATAGCTGATTCCGTTGAGCTTGGCGGCGGCGTTGATGCGCACGATCCAGAGCGAACGGTATTGACGCTTCTTCTGCTTACGGCCAATGAAAGCAAACTTGAGGCCGCGCTGTACGGCTTCCTGAGCCGCCTGATAGAGCTTCGACTTTGTGAGGAAGTACCCACTGGCGCGCTCTAAAATCTTTTTGCGCTTATCACGGCGCTTGGTACCACGTTTTACGCGAGGCATTGCTGCTACCTTCCTTTTTAGAAACTTCCGCTGGACGCATCATTCGCTGGAACAATATCCGCGGGATTATGGCGGCTGGAGGCAGGAGGTTTTACACCTTGGACCTCTTCACACACCTGGGTCAAAATGACCCGGTTACACCAGACGAATCGATGCCGTCCGGCGGGAGATCACCCCAACTAGTAGGGGATCATCCTCAGGATCTTAGGCAGATCGGCCTTATCGACCATTCCGCCCATGTCCATCTGGCGCTTGGCCTTAGTGCTCTTCGAAGTCAGGATATGGCGCTGGAAAGCGAAACCGCGCTTTACCTTGCCCGAGCCCGTCTTCTTGAAGCGCTTTGCGGCGCCGCTGTGAGTCTTCATCTTCGGCATTATTTGTGTCCTAAATACAACTATCGTTATTAAACACGAGAAGTGCTTCTCCGGGCAAACCGGAGCGCTAAGATAGCCCCTCAAAAGATTGGTGGACAGCTGCCAAACAGGGCAAAGCCATCTACACGGAGCAACCTGCGTACCGCAGATTGCGCTTTGCGGCTACTTCTGAACCTTCGGCGGAGCCAGAATCAGGTGCAGGGTGTTACCTTCCTGCCGAGGCATATTTTCCACCACGGCTTTATCCGCAATGTCCTTGATCAACCGCTGCAGGATCTCGCGACCGAGCATCTGGCGGGTCATTTCACGTCCGCGAAAAAAGATGGTTGCCTTCACCTTGTCGCCGTCACTCAGAAAGCGCAGAGCATGATTTTTCTTGGTCTGGTAATCGTGCTCGTCCACATTAATGCGGAACTTCACTTCCTTGATGGTGATGATTTTCTGGTTCTTCTTTGCCGCGCGTTCCTTCTTTTCCTGCTCATACATGTACTTACCAAAGTCCATGATGCGGCAGACAGGGGGCTGCGCAGTGGGTGAAACCTCCACCAGGTCGAGTCCTTTTTCCCTGGCAATTTTGAGCGCGTCAAGAGGTGCCATGATGCCAAGCTGCTCACTCTGGTCGTCGATTACGCGAATTTCGCGGACTCGGATGCGCTCATTCGTGCGGATAAAACGTTTATCGATACGGTCCTCCGGGGGTACTGAAATCGGTTAAAGTATAGCACGGAAAGGAAGTTGGGCCAGAGCACAACCGGGAGTCCATACCGCGCAGCAGCATGGCGATCTTACTCGTTCAAGGCTTTGGCGATCTCACTGCCGATCTGGGCGGGGGTGGTCACCGGGGCAAAGCGCTCAAGAACCCTCCCATCACGGCTGACCAGAAACTTGGTGAAATTCCACTTGATGGCATCGCCAAACATGCCGCCGGCCTCGGCCTTCAGATGCTTGTACAAAGGATGTTCGTTCTCTCCGTTCACGTTGATCTTGGAAAATAGGGGAAAGGTGACGCCGTAATTGAATTCGCAGAATCCGCGAATTTCTTCATCGCTGCCTGGCTCCTGATGGCCAAACTGGTCGCACGGGAAGCCAAGAACCTCCAACCCCTGCTGGCGATATTGCTTGTACAACTCTTCCAGGCCCTTGTACTGCGGAGTGAATCCGCACTTGCTGGCAGTGTTAACGATGAGCAGAACCTTGCCGCGATAATCGGCGAGCGGTTGGTCTTCCCCGTTATTGAGTTTTGCGGAAAAATCGAAGACGTTAGGCATGGGGTCCTTTCCAAGGCAAGGCTCGAGGGTTATCCCGTTACCTCACCCACCAGCGCCTCGCCCTCGATGGAATGGATGCGCGCGGTCAGCATTCGATTCGCGGGAAGTTCACCTTGCAACCACAGCTTTTGATAATTGTCCGTGAGAGCCTCGGTGCGGCCATCGGCTCTGTGCGTGAGCGTCAGTGCATGCAGGCTCTCGCCGATGAATTGCTCCTGGAAACTGCGCTTCTTGCCGGCGGCAAGTTCGCGGAGCACCCGGTTGCGCTCCCGAGCCAGATGCACGGGAACCTGCGCGGGCATCTGCGCCGAAGGCGTGCCGGGGCGCGAGGAATAAGTAAAGACGTGCAGGTAGGTAAATGGCAGCCGCTCAATAAACGCGCGAGTCTGCTCGAAGTCTTCGTCACTCTCGCCGGGGAAGCCCACCATAACATCGGCGCCGATGGCGGCCTGGGGCATGGCGGCATGGATGCGCTGAATGCGGTCCTCGTAATGCCACGGGCGATAGCGTCGATGCATCAGGCGCAGGATGCGGTCGCTGGCGCTCTGCAACGGAACATGGGCGTGCTTGGCAATGCGAGACGAGGATGCGGCAAGGGCGATGAGTTCGTCGCTCCAGTCCATAGGCTCCACCGAACTGATGCGCAGCAACGGTGCACCAGTGCGCTCCAGAATGGCCTGAAGCAGGTCGACGAAGCGAAGGCGTCGGCGCGATGCGCGCAGATCGCGGCCCCAGCGCCCCAGATTGATTCCGCTCAACACCAGTTCCTGATAACCATTGGCGACCAGTTGATCGACGTTGCGCAGAACTTCTCCCACGGGAAGCGAGCGGCTGCGGCCCCGCACAAACGGGATCACGCAGAACGAGCAACGGTTGTTGCATCCGTCCTGCACTTTGAGGTTGGGGCGAGTCTTCTCGTTATCAGAATCGAAGACCGGCGCGGCAAGCAACTCGGTGTGAGCAAAAATATCCTCCACCACCACCGGCGCGCGGCGCGGCGCTTCAGAAGGAATATCGGTAACAGCCAATGGCGAAGCATCGACCGGGGCGCCATTAGCCAGCGAAGCGTCAGTCAGCGAACCAAGCGGAACGAACCCATTACCGGCGGCGATCTCGGCAAGGCGATGCTTGTGCGAATTACCCACGACGAGCGAAACGCCCTCGATGGCTGAGATCTCCTCGGCAGCGCGCTGCGCATAGCATCCGGTGACGAGGATGCGGGCCGAAGGGTTGGCGCGATGAATGCGGCGGATGGCCGCACGCGCGTCCTGATCGGCCGATGAGGTGACGGTGCAGGTGTTCAACACCACGAGTTCCGCTTCCGCCGCCGTGCCCGCTCGCGACAGACCGCAATCGGCCAACTGGCGCTCAATCGCCGCGCCGTCAGCCTGGGTGGCGCGACATCCGAAGTTTTCTACAAAGAAACTGCCCACGGGAGTATTATATGGGCACTCGGGGTCGTTCCAACCCCGGCTCCGCTGTTCTTGATCGGAAAAGACTTTTGCCTTCGAGTTCGGTCAACCAGAACGATGGCTGGCAGCTCGTAACCAAAAGGGAGACGTCTCTAAAGGTCTTCCAAAGATCCTGGAGTTTGCAAATGACGCGACGCATTTTGCTGGTAGATGACGAATTGGCAATTCTGCTGACTCTGAAAGCAATTCTGGAGATGAACGGTTTTGACGTGGAGACGGCAAGTTCCGCGCGCGAAGCGAAGCAGAAATTGGCTGGCGGAACATTCGATATGGTCATCACCGATATGCGCATGGAACAATCGGCCTCGGGATTTGAGGTGATTCGCGCGGCGCGTTCACAGGCCTATAATCCGGCGACGGCGATCCTGACGGCGTATCCAAATATGGAATGCGACTGGAAGACCACGGGAGCCGATTCCCTGCTGATTAAGCCGATGAACACTGGCGATCTGCTGCGCCAGATCGAGGCTTTGCTGGTAACTCACCAGGACAGCAAGCAGGCAATGCTGACCCCGGAGATTGCCGGGGCGGTTTCAAAGCGTGGTCAAACCCGCGCCGCCATAGCAAAAGCTAGTTCGCGCAAATCCGGCTAACGCACTCACGTGGCGTGCTTGCGCCCCACTTCCATAACCCCGTGCGGACGAAGGTGGTTATGGCCCGACGCCTTCAGGCATGTGCGCCGGTTGTTTTCTTCTGCTTCCCGAAACATTCGCGGCAAAATACGGGCCGCCCCTGGGTGGGACGGAACGGAAGAATAGTTTCTTTTCCGCAGCCCGAGCAAACAGCGGAGGTTTCCCGCTTGGTAAAGCGAGGCGCCGCTCCCTTGACGGCGGGGCGTTTCTGCTTGCAGGCCTTGCAGCGCTTGGGTAAGTTCTTAAATCGCTTATCGTGAAAGAAAATCTGTTCTCCGGCTGTAAAAACAAAATCCGTGCCGCAGTCCACACATTTCAGTTCTATGTCCTGGAATTCCATGGGATCGATCCCCTTTCAGTTCCAATTCCACAACATCGCTCTTCCGCGATTCTGGTCCGCGCATTGCGCACACCGCATGACTGCTCACCAACCCTGGGAACCAGCGAAGGCCCTGGCCGAAAAACTCACGCGAGAGATGTTACTCCTGAATCCAGCCTACGGCGAGGCTTTTCGCGAGTACCTTGCCGCCTCCATGCCGCCACGAGCATGCCCAGAACCCCCGCCAGGAGCAGCCGCGACCCACAACGGGAAAACGCCGGCAGCTTTGCTGGTTTCTTCGGGACACTGGTTCTGGTATGTTCAATATTTGCGGGCGATTTGTGCACGAGGCTGTGCGCGGACCGCACGGCGCTGGCTTGGCCGCGAGCTGCTCCCCACGCTGGAGGTGTCTCATGATTCGGCCCTACAAGGGTGTGATGCCCACCATTCCCGCAACCTGTTACGTGGATGCTTCCGCGCAGGTTATCGGCGACGTGGTGCTAGGCGAGCACGCCAGCATCTGGATGAACGTGGTGGCGCGCGGCGATGTTCACTCCATCCGCATCGGCAGCAACAGCAACGTTCAGGACAACTCCGTGCTGCACGGAATGCTTGGCAAGTGGCCGGTGCTATTGGGCGATGACGTAACCGTGGGCCACACCGCAATCCTGCACGGCTGCGTGATTGAAGAACGCTGCCTGATCGGCATGGGCGTCATTGTTTTGAACGGCGCGCGGATCGGACATGATTCGATCCTTGCCGCCGGAACCCTGATTCCCGAGGGAACGCGTGGTCGAACCGGGCTCGCTGTGGATGGGGTCGCCGGGAAAGTTCCGCCGCTATTTGAGTGAAGAGGAGAAAGCATCGATTTTGACTTATCGCACAAACTACCTGGGTTACAAAGAGCAGTACTTGAAGGAACTGGGCCGGTGAGCACCGACGGTTCACCGCTGACGACAGAGCAAAAGACGGTAGGAATACTGATTTATCCGGACGCGGAGGTGCTGGACTTCTGCGGCTCTTTCGAGGTCTTTGCCACCACTCGCCTCGATGAGGAGACGCGTCGCGAAACCGAGTCGCCGATTCAGCAGTTGCTGGTCTCCGAGAGCAAGGAACTGGTGCGCGCCAGCGGCGGAATGCGAATTCTGCCCGATGTGGACTTCGCGTCCTGCCCCAAGCTCGATATGCTGCTGGTTCCCGGAGGCTCACGGAGTTCGCGCCCTGATGCATCAGCCGGAATACCTGGACTGGCTCAAGCGGATGGCTCCGCAGGTGGACCGCCTGGCATCGGTTGGCACCGGCTCGCTGCTGCTTGGCGAGGCTGGGCTGCTGGTGGGAAAGACCGCGACCACGCACTTTCGCTCGGTAGATTTCTTCCGCGAGCGCTATCCCCGCACTTCGCTGCTGCCTGAGCTGCCGATGGTGGTGGACGGAAACATCACCACCGCAAACAGCATTCGCGCCGGCATCGACATGGCGCTTTACCTTGTAGCGCAGATTTACGGACAATCCATTGCGCGCGAAGCCGCGCGGCAGATGGAATATCCATATCCGGATGGGCAGAACTTCCGGTCAAGGAATGGAAAATGATCAAAGCTGTACGCGGAACCCGCGATCTGCTGCCTCCCGATACCGAACTATGGAACTTTGTGGAGCGCAAGGTACGCGAGGTCTTCGCCCGCTATAACTACCACGAAATTCGCACCCCGGTCTTTGAGTCCACCGAGTTGTTCGCCCGCGGCGTCGGCGAAGAAACCGATATCGTCTCCAAGGAGATGTTCACCTGGGAGGACGGAGAGCGTTTCTCAAAGGGCAAGATCCGTGCTGCATGGATACACGAAAACAAAGACCGGGTGTTTATAGGCGAGATGGACCAGGCGCTCATTGCCGGCTTTCCTCCCATTGACCTCATTGCATCACCGAAGGACAGCCCACGAATCGAACTTGTCTCATTCAGGCCGCAGGCGACAGAGTCCGACGTTTCCGCTTTGATCGATGCATCGAAGCGGCTGATTGAAGAACGGGGCGTGGCACTCGGAATCAAGAGCCACCTGCTGAAAATCGTCACGCCTGCCGGCGTTCGCTCCGTCAACTCCCATGACGTTGAGATCGAACAACTCGCAGGACACTTCTTCGAGTCCGTGCAGACGCTGACCCTCCGCCCGGAGAACACCGCGGGCGTGGTGCGCGCCTACATCGAGCACGAGATGGGGCGCAGCGGATCTGCTGCAAAAGCTCTACTACATCGGACCGCAGTTCCGCCGCGAACGCCCGCAGAAGGGACGCTACCGCCAGTTCTATCAGATCGGCGCGGAGGTCCTCGGGCCGCCCTCGGCGGGCAGCGAACTGCCCATGCGCGACGCCGAAGTTCTCGACATGCTGACCGCGCTGCTGGACGCGGTGGGGCTGAAGGGATGGACGCTGTATCTGAACTCCGTGGGCTGCCTCAACTGCCGCCCGGCCTACAACCAGGCTCTGCGCGAGGCGCTGGCCGGAGTGAAGGATCAGTTGTGCGCCGACTGCCAGCGGCGGGCCGAGACCAATCCGCTGCGCGTGCTCGACTGCAAGGTTCCCGCCGACCAGCCGATCATCGAGAAGCTGCCGAAGATCGCCGATTATCTCGACGAAGCCTGCCGCGAACACTTTGCGCAGGTGCGCGCCATTCTCGATACCCTGGAAGTTCCCTACCAGGTGAATGAGCGCATGGTGCGCGGGTTGGACTACTACACCCGCACCACGTTTGAGTTCACCCACGGCGAGCTGGGCGCGCAGAGCGCGGTGCTGGGCGGAGGCCGCTACGACGGACTGAGCGAACAACTCGGCGGCCCGAAGGCTCCGGGAATTGGCTTTGCCATTGGCGAAGACCGTCTGGTGCTGGCCCTGCAGGCACAACAGCAGCAGGCGACTCGCGCCGCTGAAGGCGTTTGTCATTCCGCTCGGCGCAGGAATGAATCGCCACGCCCTGAAGCTGGCGCGGCAGTTGCGCGCCGAAGGCGTTGACCGTGGACGTGAGCGATGAAAGTTTCCGCCTGAAGAAGAGCTTTGAGACCGCGGAAAAGCTGGGCGCGACCTTTGCCATCCTCGTGGGCGAGAACGAAGTGGAGGCTGACGCCTTCGCGGTGAAGCACCTGAAGAGCGGCGAACAGACCACGGTTTCACGCGCGGAATTACTGGAATACCTGGAAGGTTAAGCAGACGAAACCGCCGGGGCACTGGGCGCTCGCTTCAACATGCGCCTATTTATCGTAGGATGGACGAATGCGGATTTTTATTCCGTTTCTTACTCCGAAACACGGGAAGCGATTATGCAACTTGATTTCTTAGGCGATTTGAAGCGGACGCACCGCTGCGGCGAGCTGCGCCTCTGCGATGCCGGGAGCACGGCCACTCTGATGGGCTGGGTCAGCCGGCGGCGCGATCACGGCAATCTCATCTTCATCGACCTGCGCGACCGCTCAGGCATCACCCAGATCGTATTCGACAAGGAGCGCAATCCGGAGATGCACGAGCGCGCTCGAGTCCATACGCAACGAGTACGTGCTGGCGGTCACCGGCCTAGTCGAAGCCGCGCTCGGAAGGCACACGCAATCCGAAGATGGAAACCGGCGAAATCGAGGTGCTTGCCAGCGAGCTGAAGCTGCTCAATGAGAGCAAGGTGCCGCCGTTCTTCCCCGGCGATGCCAGCGTCAACTTGAACGAAGAGGTGCGGCTGAAATATCGCTACCTCGACCTGCGCCGTCCGGAGATGCACGCCAACATCGAGATGCGCCACCGGGTCACGCTGGCGATCCGCAACTATCTTGGCGAGCGAGGGCTTCTACGAGATCGAGACGCCGTACATGACGCGCTCGACTCCCGAGGGAGCGCGCGATTACCTGGTCCCGAGCCGCGTTCATCCGGGCGAGTTCTACGCCCTGCCGCAGTCGCCGCAGATCTTCAAGCAGTTGCTGATGATCGGCGGCCTCGACCGCTACTTCCAGATTGCGCGCTGCTTCCGCGATGAAGACCTGCGCGCCGACCGCCAGCCGGAGTTCACCCAGGTCGATCTGGAGCTGACCTTCCCGACCGAAGAGACGATTCATCAAGTGGTGGAAGGCTTCCTCGATGCGGCCTTCACCGCCGCCGGCTACACCATCGAGCGGCCCTTTCCGCAGATGCCTTACGACGAGGCGATCCGGCTTTACGGAATCGACAAACCCGACCTGCGCCTTCCGGCAATGACCGACGTAAAGTCGCTGCTGCCGGCGGATGCCGTGGAGACGCTGCTGATCGATTCCGACGCTGCCCATGGTCGTGATCCGCACCCCAAAGGTGGGAGAGCTTTCGCGCAAAGAGCGCGACGAGCACAAGGCGCTGCTGAGCGAGAAGCAGGCCAAGGTCATCAAGTACTTCGACGACTTCAAGCGCCTGGAAAAGAGCTGGCCGGAGGCGATTGCCAAGATTCGCGAGCTGAGCGGGGCCGAAGAAGGCGACCTGCTGGTGCTGGTGGCCGCGCCCAAGAAGGCGGAAGCGGCCGAAGCAAGCTCAGACGATGCTGCCGCCGAACGGCGCCATCAGCGCGATTGCTACGCCGTCTACTCCAACGCAGGACAGCTCCGGCTGGCGCTGGCGCAGCGTTATGCCGAACGCCACAAGGCTTTCGAGGGAAAGACTTACAAGTTCCTCTGGGTCACCGATTTTCCCTCCTTCGAGTGGGACGCAGAGAGCGAAACCTGGACCTTTGCCCATCATCCGTTCACCTCTCTGCACGAAGACCACATGGAGCTGCTGGACGAAGGCGTGAAGGCTCTGCATGATCCGAACTCAGCCGCTCGGCGCAATTCGCGCCCGCGCCTACGACGTGGTGCTGAACGGAACCGAACTCGGCTCCGGCTCGATTCGTATCCACCAGCAGGAAGTACAGGCGAAGATCTTTGAAGCCTTAGGGATGAGCGAGGAAGAACAGAAGCTGCGCTTCGGCTTTTTCCTTGAGGCGCTGCAATATGGCACGCCTCCGCACGGCGGCATCGCCCTGGGACTGGATCGCATCGTGATGATCCTGGCCGGAGCACCCAGCCTGCGCGAGATCATCGCCTTCCCCAAGACGGCCGCGGCCACCGACCTGATGATGGACGCCCCGACTCCGGTGACCGACGCGCAGTTGAAGGAACTGAGCATCGCCGTAAAGCGGTAATAGCAGGTTTGTACGATAGGGCGCGCCTTCGGGCGCGCCCTCTTCCTTTGTGGCAGTGGCGCTGAATATTCGATGTCAACTTATTTATCCACCACTGCGGGCAAGATTCGACTGAGGGTTATTCTTTGCCCTGCCGATGGAGTTTGTAGCGGATTGACGCATGGTAAAGCAGACGAATCATGCGTAGAATTCTATTTAGAAGAGAGTTTTGCGCAGGCAGACTTTCCGCAGCCACATGGAAGGGCGTGGCGCATGTTTTCCGTGGGCTCGGCTACCGATTGCCACCACCGGCAAAAGCTGCGTGTACGTGTTACGCTGTAGTCATCGTGGGTTCTGGGAATTTTATCAACTTATGTCGCTTCCGAATTTTGACTCCACGGCCGCCGTTGCGAAGACACTGCGCGAAGGCATTGAGCGCCACGTGCGCTATACACTTGTGCGGCCGCTGGATCACCTGACCCCGGCTGAGTTGCTGATTCCGGTTTCGCTCGCGGTGCGCGATCTCTTCGTGGACCAGATGCTGGACACCAGCAAACGCTACCGCGAGGCCGATGCCAAGCACCTCTACTATCTGTCCATGGAATTCCTGATGGGCCGTCTGCTCGGCGACACGGTCTGCAATATGCGGCTGAATGAAGTGCTTGAAGGCGTGCTGGAGTGAATTCGGAGTACGGCTCGAGCAGGTGCTGGAGAGCGAACCTGACGCCGGTCTAGGCAACGGCGGCCTGGGCAGACTGGCAGCCTGCTTCCTGGAATCGCTGGCAACTCATGGACATGCCAGGATACGGATACGGAATCGATTACGAGTACGGAATGTTCCGCCAGGAAATTGCCCACGGCTTCCAGCGCGAGAAGCCGGATCGCTGGAAGACCTACGGAACTCCGTTGCAGATTCAGCGCCCCGAAGAGGCCAT
Source organism: uncultured Acidobacteriota bacterium (assembly GCA_963786435.1). Lineage (GTDB taxonomy): Bacteria > Acidobacteriota > Terriglobia > Terriglobales > Acidobacteriaceae > TOLSYN. The sequence goes on along the minus strand of CAWAZK010000002.1, from coordinate 4,068,027 downwards.
CGTCATTCCGCTCTATGGCCGTGTTGAGAATTCACGCGACCGCGGCAACTATCGCCAGAGCTGGCTGGATTACCAGGTAGTGGTCGGCGTACCGAATGACATGCCGGTGGTGGGCTATAACGGCCAGACGGTGAACTACCTCCGCCTCTTCCAGGCCCGCTCGTCGGAAGACTTCGATATCGACATCTTCAATCGAGGCGATTACATTCGCGCCGTGGAACAGAAGATTCGAAAGCGAGAATATCTCGCGCGTGCTGTATCCCAGCGATTCGGTCATGGCTGGCAAGGAGCTGCGACTGGTGCAGGAGTACTTCCTGGTCTCCTGCGCGGTGCGGGACATTGCACGCAACTTCCTTGCGGCACACAATGATTTTGCGGCTTTCCCGGACAAAGTTGCCATCCAGATGAACGACACTCATCCCGCGCTGGCGGTAGCGGAACTGATGCGCGTGTTGGTGGATGAGAACAATCTGGAGTGGGAAGAAGCCTGGGCTATTACGCAGAAGACAGTCGCCTACACCAACCACACCCTGCTGCCGGAGGCTCTGGAAAAGTGGAGCGTGGCATTGATGGAGCGGGTGTTGCCTCGCCACATGCAGATCATCTACGGCATCAATTACAACTTCCTGCGCAGCCTCACCGCCTACTCCTGGGTAGACGGCGAGAAGTTGCGCAAGATGTCGATCATCGAGGAAGGACACGACAAGAACGTGCGCATGGCGCACCTTGCCATCGTGGCCTCGCACGCGGTCAATGGCGTCTCCGCCCTGCACAGCGATCTGATCTGTACCTCGCTGGTTCCGGAATTTGCCCAGCTATGGCCGACAAAGTTCAGCAACAAGACCAACGGTGTCGCGCCGCGGCGCTGGCTGCTGAAAGCCAATCCTCACTTATCGCGTCTGCTCTGCGAGAGCATCGGCGATGCCTGGATCAAAGATCTTTCGGAGCTGAAAAAGCTTGAGCCTTATGCCGATGATCCGGTCTTCCAAGGTGCGTTTTGCCGAAGTGAAAGTGCAGAACAAGCTGAAGCTGGCGCGTATCATCCGCGATGAAACCGGAGTCGTCACCGATCCGCGATCCATGTTTGACGTGCAGATCAAGCGCATCCACGAGTACAAGCGACAGTTGCTGAATGTGCTGCGTGTTATGTACGACTACCTGCGCATCGTGGAAGACGGCGAGGCACCGAAAACTCCGCGAACTGTGCTCTTTGCCGGAAAAGCAGCGCCCGGATACTGGGCCGCCAAGCAGATTATCAAGCTGATCCACAACGTGGCCGGAGTGGTGAACAAGGACCCCAAAGCGAATCAGCTTTTGCGAGTTGCATTCCTGCCGGATTACCGCGTCTCGTTGGCCGAGTCGATCATTCCGGCGGCGAACCTGAGCGAGCAGATTTCAACCGCAGGTATGGAAGCCAGCGGCACCGGAAACATGAAGCTGATGATGAACGGCGCGATAACCGTGGCAACCTGGGACGGCGCCAACATCGAGATCGCGGAGGAGGCCGGCGAGGACAACATCTACATTTTTGGCCTGCGCGCCGAACAGATCGAGCAGATGCAGCGCAACGGGCTCTATAACTCGCGCGAATACTACGATCGCGATCCGCGCATCAAGCGGGTATTGGACTGCTTCCTGAACGATCGTTTCTCGTCCAGCGAGCCGGGCCTGTTCCGTTGGATATTCGACGAGTTGATCAATCGTGGCGATCGCTTCTTCCATATCGCGGATCTGCCGCAATACATCGATGTCAATGAGAAGATCGATGCGGATTTCCAGGACACCGCAAAGTGGCGGCGCATGGCCATCCTGAATACGGCGCGCTCCCATAAGTTTTCAAGCGACCGCACCATCAAGGAATACAGCGCCGATATCTGGAACCTGCGGCGCTATCCTCATGAGGTGCAGGAACTCTCCACACCGGCGGCGTCCAGCTCTCCTTCTGTTTAGGGCCCCAAGTCATTTCAGAAGAAAGCGCGATCCTGGAATCGCGCTTTCTTCCGCACTCGCCTTTACCTCTCCCACACTTGCATTCGATAGCAACCCGGCATAATCATTACTGTCTCTGATAACCGAGGGTATGAACGATGGCGAACGGCAGGAAGGGCGTTATAGGCATTTTGACCGGCGGCGGCGATGTCCCAGGACTGAATCCGGCGATTCGCGCCGTCACCATCCGCGCCCTGCGCGAAGGATACCAGGTAATCGGAATCCGCCGCGGATGGAGCGGGTTGATCGATATCGTCCGCGAGAAGGACTATGACAATAGCGGCAACTACTCGGTTCTAACTGAAGAGATTGTGAACCGCGCCGGGAGAACCGGCGGCACGTTCCTGCACACCTCCCGCACCAACCCCGGAAAGGTCAAGAAAAGCAGTGTTCCGCCTCACCTCCAGGATAAGTACACCGAGGAGCGCAACGACCTGACGCCCGAGGTGCTGGAGAACCTGTCATGGCTTGGCATCGATTACCTGATTCCAATCGGCGGCGATGACACGCTGAGCTACGGCGTGCGCCTCTACGAAGAAGGTGCAAAGGTGATCGCGATTCCGAAGACGATGGACAATGACGTGCCCGGCACGGATTACTGCATCGGCTTCAGCACCTGCGTTACCCGCACCATTCAGATGACGAATTCGCTGCGTACCTCGGCAGGATCGCACGAGCGCTTTCTCGTGCTCGAAGTTTTCGGACGCTACGCCGGTTTCACCGCGATGCTGCCCACCATGGCCGGAGCAGCCAACCGCTGCGTCATCCCCGAACACAAATTCGACATCGAGAAGTTGACCGAACTACTCAGCTATGACCGCAATCGCAATCCTAGTAAGTATTCGGTCGTGCTGGTGAGCGAGGGCTCAATGTTTGAGGGCGGCGAGATGATCTTTGAACGCGAAACCACCGACGCCTTCGGACACAAAAAGCTGGGCGGCATCGGCGACCTTGTTTCGGAAAAGCTGAAAGAGCTTTCTCCCAAGTACAACGGCGGGCAAACCATCGAAATCATCAACCAGAAGCTTGGTTATCTGGTCCGCGGCGGCGATCCGGACGCGATCGACTCGATTGTGCCGATGGCATACGGCAATCTCGCTCTGGACCTGCTGCTGCGGCGAATTCACGGCAGACTTGTGGTGCTGAAAAACGGGCGCTATGACGATATGCCGATCGACTGCGTGACCGGAAGCAAGAAAGTGGTGAACGTGAAGGACAATTACAATATTGAGCGCCTGCGTCCGTACTATAAGCGCTTCCACATGAAGCCGCTCTTCATCATGACCAGCGAATAGGTCGGCAATAACGTGGTTTGCGCACTTCCGTCTGCTAGAGACGGTTGATTAGCGAAGCGACATAAGCGGCGCCGAAGCCGTTGTCGATATTTACCACCGAGACGTTAGATGCGCACGAATTAATCATGCCCAGCAATGCTGCGATTCCACCGAATGCTGCGCCATAACCTACGCTGGTCGGCACCGCAATCACCGGCACGCCCACCAAGCCGCCAACCACAGACGGCAGCGCGCCTTCCATACCGGCGCACACCACCAGCACGCGCGCCCGGCGCAGCTCCGCGCTATGCGAGAGCAGGCGATGCAGCCCGGCTACACCAACGTCGAAGAGTCGCGCAACATCGTTGCCCATCACGTCGGCGGTCACCGCCGCCTCTTCGGCCACAGGAATGTCGCTGGTTCCGGCCGAGATAATCCCGATGGTTCCCTTGCCCAGCTTCTCGCACTTTTGCCGCAGCACCAGCGTCCGCGCGAGCTGGTTATGCTCCGCAGCCGGGAAGCGCGCGAGTGTCGCGGCTACCTGCTCCTGGCTGACCCGTGTGGCAAGAACAGTGTTTCCGCGTCTTGGCAAGGCGGTCGTATATTTCAACGAAATGCTCGGGGGACTTGCCAGGGCCGAAGATCACCTCGGGCACGCCAACGCGCAGCGCGCGATGATGATCCACCTTGGCAAAGCCGAGGTCTTCAAAGGGAAGAGATTTAATCTGGTCGAGCGCGGCGTCGGGAGTCACATCCCCGATGCGCACCTGCTCCAACAGAGCTTTCAAATCATTCGCATTCACGCTACTAGCCTATCATTGCACGGCAGCAGCACTTGCCGTCGGAGCGGCAAAGCACTAGGCTAGGTTGGATGCTCGACGGAAACGGCAACCCAGGACAGCGCACAATTACACTCGCCGTGACGGGCGCGAGCGGCTCACTGTTTGCGCGTGAAATGCTGCGCGCACTCGAGGCCGATGAGCGCGTCGGCCGGATCAACTTCATCAGCAGCGACAGCGGCCTGCGGGTGATGGGCGAAGAGCTCGGCCTTAGCGGGCGCAGCGACTTGCTGCGGCAACTGCTTGGCGGCGAGCCGCAAAAGACGCGGCTGCTCCACAACCAGGATATCGGCGCCAACATCGCCAGCGGTTCGTACCCGACCGATGCAATGATCGTGCTTCCCTGCTCGATGGGGACGCTGGCGAAGATCGCGCAGGGACTGGCTTCGAAGCTCATTGACCGCGCTGCCGATGTCTGCCTGAAAGAGCGCATCCCGCTGGTGCTGTGCGTGCGCGAGACTCCGCTGAACCGCATTCATCTCCGCAACATGATGCTGGCGGCCGAGGCGGGAGCAACAATCTATCCGCTGATTCCGGCCTTCTACAATCATCCCGCTTCGCTCGATGAGATCGCGCGCCAGTTCGTTTACCGAGTGCTGAAGCATGTTGGACTGCCGCAAAAGGGAGCTTACGTCTGGAAGCCCGAAATGGCAGACGAGTTACCAGAAGGTTAATCGTTTGGTGATCCTGACACGAGTTTCCTCGACGATTTTTTTCACGAACCTTGGATAGATTACCTCTTCTGCCAACCCCGGCTTGCCGTTGTTTGCCTTGGTGATATTGACTATTTGACAACGGCCTCGCCGGGGGTCTAGGATGCCCTCACACTGGAGAGGAGGTGGTCCGATGGAAAAAAGTTCAGGCGAATGTAGCAGACAAATCGTGATCAGTGAGGTGGCTGAGGTTTAGGGCGGAATCGCTCTAACCACTCGCCAGACTTCAACGACTTTTCGAAGTCTGCCGCTGGGTTGCGTTTCATTCGTATCGCGCGCACATTGGGGTGCGCGGATGCGGCGGAGCGGACCGGCCTCAGACCAATCCAAAACAGCTAACCGACGCCCCGCATAGCTACAGTGCGGGGCGTTTTATTTTTGCCTTCGCACAGGTTCTCACGCTCACAACTCAAAGTCCCACATCTGCTAACTACGGCAGATGTGGGGCACCAGGTCAGGAGTTGAGGTCGAGCGCTTTGCGGATGACGTCGATGGTGACCTGCTTCATGCCAAGTCCGGGGAGTTCCTCGGGACGCACCCAGCGGACCTCGCTGGCGTCGGTGGCTGCGGCGAGGGTTCCGGAGCGCAGGTGGCAGAGATAGTCGATGAGAACGTAGTGGTACTGCGTGCGGCCTTCTCCGTCGGGAAAGATCGAATCGAAGACATCCAGCACGGGGCCGACCTCCACATCCAATCCAGTCTCCTCGCGGACTTCGCGGGCGACGCCATCGCGCAACTTCTCTCCTAAGTCGAGTGCGCCTCCGGGGATCGACCACTCGCCCTGCAGTGGAGGGTTGGCGCGACGGATGATGAGCACCTCTCCGTTGTGGACGATAACGGCGCCGACACCGACGATGGGCAGTGAGGGGTAGAGACGGGACATGGAGGTATTGTTGCAGGTTTCAAGGTTTCAAAATTTGAAAGTTAAGACCTGCTACGAGAAGAAGCTTCGCGGATTGAAGTCTACGACCTTCCAGCCTTTGGGGCCGCGCTCGAGTTCGAAGCGCAGTTGGGCCTTGCGGCTGGTGACGGGACCTCCGCCGCGCGGTGTGTTTTCGATTTGGAAGTCGGCGAGTATGATGCCGCGATTGTTTTCTTCTGAGGTTTGAACGATGTGCATAGAGACGACAAAGCTCTCGTATTCGGCGAAGTATGCGTCGATCTGATCTTCGAAGGTTAGAAAGCCGTCCATCTTGTCATGGTCAAAGGCGGAGAGCAGACGGCGCTGGGAGTGGCTTTCGAGGCCATCGCGGATTGTGCCGAGTACAGCGGCAGCGGCGCGCTCGTCAAATACGGCGGAGTCGGCGGGGTTTTCTTTTTTCTGCTGGGCGGCGAGCGGGAGGATGAGTGCACCCAGAAGGATGAGAACGAGAGTAAAAGCGCGGCTGGTCACGTTGCGATCTCCTGGGCACTGACTGCGCTGGCTAGAGCGCGCTTCGGCGGAAGCTGCGCTCTGCGTGGAAAGACAAAAGCAACTGCAACTACGAAAGCTGTAGCGGTGGAGGGCACTGATTCCCAGGGTATCGCCGAAAAAAGCATCGGCGCGAACCTGGGGCACCCGACTTTTCTTTGTCCTTCCAACAAAAGCTTCTTCCACCGAACACAGGCCACCCAGAAGGAGGATAAAACACCGGAGCGGCAAATGCGTTCGGAAAATGCTGTGCGGCATCTTAAGGAAGAGAGTGGCGTAGCGGGAGAGAGCAATGTCATTGAAGGAATACGAGCGGAAGAGGAAGTTTGGGGAGACTCCTGAGCCGAAGCCGGTGCGAGCAGAGCGCGAAGGGTGGCGATTTGTGGTGCAGAAGCACAAGGCTTCAAGATTGCACTACGACTTCCGGCTGGAACTGGATGGAGTGCTGAAATCATGGGCGGTGCCGAAGGGGCCTTCGCTGGACCCGTCGGATAAGCGGCTCGCAATGCAGGTGGAAGATCATCCGGTGGAGTACATCAGCTTTGAGGGTCGGATACCGGAGGGCAACTACGGCGCGGGTACGGTGATGGTTTGGGACCGGGGGACGTGGATTCCGGAGGGGACAGATGAGAGAACGGACGCCGACAGGTACGCGGCAACAAACGCCGCTCTGGCCGCAGGCGCCCGGGCGATGCTGGAGAAGGGCGATCTGAAATTCCGGCTGAATGGGGAGAAACTGAATGGGAGCTGGGTGCTGGCAAAAATGCACTCGCGCAGGCCGGGAAGTAAAGGGACGGAGTGGCTGCTTATCAAGCATCGCGACGAGGCGGCGGAAAACGGCTACGACATTGAGGAGCATGACGGCTCGGTGTTGACGGGACGGTCGATGGAGGAAATTGCGGAGGACAAGAAATCGGATGAGTGGGGAGAGCCGAAGGTGCAGCCGGTGAAGTATGCGGAAAAAGATCGACATGTGTCGATTGATCGGGCGACATCGGCGAAAACGAAAACAAGAGCAGGGTCAACAGACCCACATCTGCTAAATGCGGCAGATGTGGGGCACCCGCGGCGTGCGTCGGTCGATTGGGCGAAAGTTGTGAGGACTGTGAAGGGCGCGCGGAAGGCGGCGATGCCGGAGTCGCTGACCCCGATGCTGGCAACACTGGTGGATGCTCCATTGAAGTCGGATGAGTGGCTGTATGAGGTGAAGTGGGATGGATACCGGGCGCTGGTGTATGTGGAAGATGGGAAGGCGCGGCTGGTGTCGCGCAATCAGAACGATTTGACGGAGGGGTTTGCGGAGCTGGCGGCAGAGCTGCCGAAGAGGGTGCGGGCGCGGCAGGCGTTGATTGATGGAGAGATTGTGGCGCTCGATGAGCATGGACGTTCGAGCTTTAGCTTGATGCAGCAGCGGACGGGCGTGGGCAAGAGCGGTCACTCGTTGCATCCCGCAGCCGCAAGCCCCTCTGAGAGCCCGTATCCGACGCCCCACAATCGCCAAAAGAGGGCGGTTGTGGGCCACCAGATTCCAATTGTCGTTTTATGCGTTTGATTTGCTGCATGTGGAAGGGTGGTCTTTGCTGGGAGTTGCGCTGGAGGAGCGGAAACGGCTGCTGCGCGAGGCATTGGAGGAAGACGAACGCACGGGTAATGCTACGCTGCCGGCCACAGGCGCTCGGCGGGTACGGTATTCAGAAAGTTTTGACGATGGCGAGAAGCTGCTCGCGGCGGCGAGGGAGCAGGGGCTGGAAGGGATCGTTGCCAAGCGCAGGGATTCGACCTATGAGCAGCGGCGCTCGCGAGCCTGGTGCAAGATCAAGATCACACAGAGCCAGGAGTGCGTGATTGGGGGATGGACGGAGCCGAAGGGGGAGCGCGAATACTTTGGTTCACTGGTGCTGGGACTCTACGACAAGAAAGGGCGGCTGCTGCACGTGGGGCAGGCGGGTACGGGCTTTACGCGCGAGACGGAGGCGGAGATTTTCCGGCTTCTGAAGGAGCGGGAGACGACGAAGAATCCGTTTGCAAATAAGGTGGAGTCGTCGCGCAAGGTTCACTTTGTGAGGCCGGATCTGGTGGCACAGATCAAGTTCACGGAGTGGACGCACGAGGGACAAAAGGGCGGGGTCAAGATGCGGGCTCCGGTGTTTGAGGGGCTGCGGGTGGATAAGACGGCGAGAGAGTGTTTGGCGGCGTGAAGGGCAAGGTCAGGTGCGAAGGCAAATGATTTAGAGCGCGCGTCACGCGGGCAAGAAATAGTAATTGCGGGCGATTGTCAGTCTTTGTTCGGCAGGCTCCATGGTGCGATGAACTTCGTAAACGAAAGAGCGGTAGCCGAGCCCTTGCATCAGGCCAAAGACGTCGGACTGAAACGTTTCTATCAGCCAGGGTGGACGGTGATCGCGAATCAGGTTGGCGGCTCCGGCTAGAACCTGTTTTTCAGCGCCTTCCACATCGCATTTGATGAAAGATGGAGCGGCAATCGTGCCCTGGCTGATGAGTGCGTCGATGGTGTCGCACTCGACCTGGCAGTCGCACGGTTCACCGGGATGCGCAAAGCGGGCAAGGGCGTATCCTCCACCGAATCCGAGGGGAGGAATTGTCATCGGCAGGGAGCACTTCGAGCCGCCCACGGCAATGGGCAATATCGTGACGTTGTGCAACTGGAGGCGGGCAACCACGGCACGAAGGATCTCAAGGTTGTGGGGAATCGGCTCGAAGGCGTAGACGCGGCCAGAGGGTCCGACCAGTTTCGACATGGGAATCGTGTATGCACCGTCATTGGCTCCGATGTCGAAAACAGTATCGCCGGCCGAGATGAACTGAGGCAGGGCGAAAATATCGCATTCCTCGGCTTCGGGATCGTCGATCATTCGGCGCACGATATGGCGCTTGCGAATGGCTAGTGCCAACGGCTTTGGCAGGATTCGACGCAGTAATGAGCGGAAGAAATACACGCGTTGAGTCTAGCACAAGCGCGGAGCGGCGCCAGCGAGGGCGAGATCGCGACGCGGCTGTCTGTTTTATTGCAGCTTTTCTTCCAGCTCGGTCCAGCGGGTGAGGAGCTGGTCCACGGCGGAGGAGGCTTGCTCGAGTTCGGACTGGGCGGCGATGAGGGCGGCGGCATCGGTTTGGATGGTGGGATCGTTGAGCACGGATTGGGCGACGGCGAGACGGGATTCGGCAGCGGCAATTTGTTGCTCGATGGCGGCGTACTCGCGAGCTTCTTTGTAGGAGAGCTTCTTCCTGGCTGAGCGGCGGGGGTTGGGGATTCGTTCGGCGAAGACCCACATCTGCTAACTACGGCAGATGTGGGGCACCCGGCATTCTTCTCAATCCCAGACTCGCCCAAAGGCGGGGCGGATGTAGGCCACCCAGGATCGGCGGGCGTGCGGCGCTTCTGGCTGCGCTGCTGATCGCGCCACTCCTCCCACTGCATGTAATCGGCGAAGGTGGAGGCGTTGCCGCGGCCATCGAGTCCGAGGACGATGGTGGAGATGCGGTCGAGCAGATAACGGTCGTGGGTGACGAGGACGAGCGCGCCTTGGAATTCGAGGAGGGTTTCTTCGAGGACTTCGAGGGTGGGGATGTCGAGGTCGTTGGTGGGCTCGTCGAGGAGAAGGATGTCGGCGGGCTGAAGCATGAGGCGGGCGATGAGGACGCGGGCGCGCTCGCCTCCGCTGAGTCGGCTGACGGGCTGGTTGAGCTGCTCGCTGGTGAAGAGAAAACGGTCGGCCCAGGCGGCGACGTGAATGACGCGATCCTGAAAGACGACGGCATCGGAGTCAGGGGCGAGGGCGCGGCGCAGGGTGAGCGAGGGATCGAGCTGGCGCTGCTGCTCGAAGTAGACGATCTTGAGATGCTCGGCGGTGCGGACGGTGCCGGAATCGGGTTTGAGCTCTCCCTGCAAAAGGCGCAGGAGAGTGGTTTTACCGCTGCCGTTGGGGCCGACGAGGCCGACGCGCATTCCGTTGGTGATGACGAAGTTCAGGTCGGTGAGGAGCGGGCGGGAGTCATCGTCAAAGCGTAGGCGAGGTCTTCGATTTCGACGAGGCGCTTGCTTTGGCGTCCGGTGCCGGAGAAATCGAGATCGGTGCTGGCGGTGCGGGTGCGGGAGCGCAGATCGCCGAGTTCGCCGATGAGTTCGTGAGCGCGGTCGATGCGGGATTTGGATTTGCCTCGGCGGGCTTTGGGGCCGCGGCGCAGCCACTCGATTTCGGTGTGGACGCGGTTTTCGAGGGCTTCCTGATGGCGGGCCTGGGCGTGCATCCACTCCTCTTTGATTTCGAGGAAGTGGGAGTAGGAGCCGGAGACGCGGAAGATGCCGTCGGGATAGACGCGGGCGAGCTCGGCGGTTTCGCTGGCAACGTTTTCGAGGAAATAGCGGTCGTGGGAGACGACGACGCAGGCGAAGTTGGCCTGCTGGAGAAGCTGTTCGAGCCACTCGATTCCGGCGAGGTCGAGGTGGTTGGTGGGTTCGTCGAGGAGAAGAATGTCGGGCGCGGTGACCAGGGCTTCGGCGATGGCGAGGCGCTTACGCCAGCCTCCGGAGAGAGATTGGGCTTCGGCCTCGAAGTCCTCGAAGCCGGCGCGGCCGAGGGTTTCGTGCAGGCGCGCAGTCGCGCTCCAGGGCGGGAATTTCGGAGCCGGCGAGGGCGGCCTCGATGACCTCGGTGACGGTGAGGCCGGGAGCGAAGACGGATTCCTGCGGGACGTAGGCGAGGGTGGCGCGCTTGCGCAAGGCGACTTCGCCGGAGTCGGGCTCGACCAGGCCGGCGAGGATGCGCAGCAGCGTGGACTTGCCGGAGCCGTTGGGACCGATAAGGGCGATGCGATCGCGCTCGTTGACGGTGAAAGAGACGTTGCGGAAGAGCGGCTCAGCGCCGAAGGCTTTCGAGAGAGATTGGGCGTTGAGAATCGGAGGCATCTCTTTGATGATACCGCGCGCGCCGGGGAGACAACGGCAAAGGAGAGTCAAATACCCCACATCTGCCAACGACGGGCAGATATGGGGCACCGTCAACGTTTTTGTTTCGGACGCGTATTCACTTCTTCCGACAGAGTAGTTCGCCGGAGCCGATGGGGACCAGAACGGCGTCGATGCGGCTGTCGCTGAGGGCGCGGTCGAGCATGGGTCGCACGGCTGCGGCGTGGCTGATGGCGTTGTCGGCGACGAGAATGGCGCCGGGTAACATGCGGGGCAGCAGGAGTTCGTAGCAGGGCTCGTAGAGGTCTTTGTCGCAATCGAGAAAGCAGAATCCGATGTCGCTGTAGCTATGCAGGTGGGTGAGGGCGTCGCCGGGTTCGAGGTCGATGAGATCTGCGACCTCAGCGGCGGCGAAGGTGGCGCGGGCGAGTTCGACTTTCGCGGCATCGATCTCGAAGGTGGTGACGCGGCGTCCAGTGGCGCGGGCCGCGAGGGCGAGCCATAGGGTGGAGTATCCGCCGCTGGTGCCGATTTCGATGATTGAGCCTGCGGGTGCCGAGGCTGCCAGGATGGCGAGGAATTTGCCGACCTCGGGCGGGATCTGGCGGAGGCGCTTGCTGTGTGGGGTTCCGTCGGTGCGGTCGCGCTGGTCGATGGCTTCAAGTTCGCTCATGCGGGAGAGCATGGCGGAGGAGATGGATTCGAACATGGGTAGGAATTTTACTAAAAGGGGCATCTGCATTGATAGCGGATTGAGGGGCTCTGGGACCGATTTGGGATTCCTCGAGTTGCTTGGAATGACAGCGTAGGAGCGAAGGCAAGTACAAGAGCAAGTCAAAGACAACTGCAAAGTCGAAGACCCCACCTTAGCCGCGCAAAAGGCGCGCGTCGAAGGTGGGGCACCCGAATTGTTTCCGCTGCGAACAGGTATCTTCTTGCACCTTCTCTTTTATGCGCCGACCTCTTCGCCCCAGCTTGGGCGATGGTATTTGCCTGAGCCTACTTTGTTGATGCAGTCTTCGAGGATGTCGAGGGCGATGTCGGCCTGCTGCTTGGTGACGATCAGGGGCGGACAGATGCGCAGGGTGTTGGTACCGCAGCCGAGGAAAAGGACTCCCTTTTCGAAGGCCATCTCGACGATGTGGTCACGCTGCTCTCCGGCGGGGGATTTGGTGTGTTTGTCGGCGACGAACTCGATGCCGATCATGAGGCCGCGGCCACGGACGTCGCCCACCAGAGGGAGTTGGCGGGGCCAATCGTAGGTGCGGGCGAGGATGTGTTCGCCGACCTCCTGGGCGTTGTCGAGTCCTTCGCGCTCGATGATCTTGATGGTGGCCAGAGCGGCGGCGATGGCGACGGGATTGCCTCCGAAGGTGGAAGCGTGGGAGCCGGGAACCCAGTCCATAATTTCGGCGCGGGTGATGAGGGCCGAGAGCGGCAGGCCGCTGGCAATGCCCTTGGCGACGGCGATCATGTCGGGGGCGACGCCGGAGTGTTCGATGGCCCACCACTTGCCGGTGCGTCCCATGCCGGACTGCACTTCATCGACGATGAGCAGAATGCCGTGCTTGTCGCAGATGCGGCGCAGCTCCTGGAGGAATGCGGACGGCGCGGGAATGTATCCGCCTTCACCCTGGAAGGCTTCGACGATGATCGCGGCACATTCTTCGGGCGGCACTTCGGTACGGAAGATTGTGTCTTCGATGTAGCGGGCGGTGTCGCGGGCGTACTGCTCGGGATCGCTTCCGGCGGGACGGCGGTAGAGATTGGGATAGGGGGCGTGGACGACGCCGGGCAGCATGGGCGAGAAGCGGCGGCGCTGCTGAACCTTGGAGGAGGTGAGCGAGAGTGCGCCCATGGTGCGTCCGTGGAATGCTCCGTGGAAGGCGATGATGTAGGGTCGTTGGGTGTGGTAGCGGGCGAGTTTGAGCGCGGCCTCGATGGCTTCGGCGCCGGAGTTGCCGTAGTGGATGCGGTGCGGGCCGGGCATGGGCGCGACCTGCGAGAGGCGGGCGGCGAGTTCGGTGAACTGCGGGTAGTAGAAGTCGGTTCCGGACATGTGAATTAGTTCGGCGGCCTGCTGCTGGATGGCAGCGACGACCTCGGGATGACAGTGTCCGGTGGAGGTGACGGCGATTCCGGCGGAGAAGTCGAAGAACTCGTTGCCGTCCACATCCTCGACGACGATGCCGCGACCGCGCTTGGCTACCAGGGGGTAGGCGCGAGTGTAGGAGGGCGAGATGAGGCGGTCGTCGTCGGCGATGATGTGCTTGGCGATGGGGCCGGGAAGCTTGGTGCGGATGCTGGGACGGCTAGGAAAAGCGAGAATCGAGGGCGGCATGGTTTCCTCCTGAAGCTGATGGCGAAACGGATTCAACAGCGTCGGCCGCGGTTCCGGCATCGCTACGTATGTGCGATGCGGAATGCGGCAAGCAGAGGTGGATGTAAAGAGGAATTAATCGCCAGCGAAGAGGTTGGGACGCGAGAGCGAGGGAGAACCGACGAGTTCGGCGCGTGGCGAGGCAAAATGCGACCAGATGACGCGCGCGGCGAGGGCTCGCACCAAGGGGGTGTGGTGGCGTTGCAAGCGCGGCTGAGAAATGAAGCTCAGAGACAGCATAGGTCTGTACCAAACACGGCGATTATAGCCTCATTTCTGGCGGGCTCCCGACGTGCTCTGTTTGTTGGATGCAGCGGAGGCAGATGGGGAAGGCTGCTTCCGGAAAGTGCGAACTCTCCCAAGTTCGCAAAAACTCCATATTCGCCAAAACTCCCACATTCGCCAAAAGAAGGCGGATGTGGGCCACCCAGAGCTATTCAAATTCAGAGAGTAATCCATCCGGCGCGAATGGCGAGCAAGGAGGCGACACCGATAATTGCCCACAGAAAAATTCCTTGCAGGAAGGGACGAACGCCGACACGGCGCAGAGTTTCTTTTGACAGCCCGGTGCCGATGAGAAAGAGAACGACGGTTAAGCCGAGGCGGCCAAGGCGGCTGAGCGCCGGATAGATCGCCGACGCGATGGGAAGATAGGTGTTGGCGACGGCAGCCAGGCAGAAGAACAGAATGAACCAGGGCCACTGAATCCGAGCCTTGCTTTTGGTTATGAATGCCGTGAGCATGGCCACGGGAACGATCCAGAGAGCTCGGGCCAGCTTGACGGTGGTTCCGACTTGCAGCGCCTGCGGGCCGTATTTTGCGGCGGCGCCGACGACGGAGCTTGTGTCATGAATGGCAAGCGCGGACCAGAGTCCGAACTGGGTCTGGGTCATGTGCAGAGCGAATCCGATGGCTGGGAAAAGCAGCAGCGCTACCGAGTTCAGGATAAAAACGGTGCCGAGAGACATCGCCATCTCTTCGTCATCCGGCTTGGTGATGGGTGCGATGGCAGCGATGGCACTGCCTCCGCAGATGGCGGTTCCCACCGTGATAAGGAAGGACGCTTTCTTGCCGACGGCCAGCACGCTTCCCAAGAGCCATCCAAGCAGCATTACGCTGGAGATACTGATCGCGGTGTACAGGAAGCCAGCTTTGCCGGCGTGCACGACCTCACGAAGGTTCATTCCAAAACCGAGTGCGACGACGGCAGCCTTCAGAAGGAAGCGCGACAGGTTCCGGCTGTCCAAGTGATAGGGGTGGGCGAAGGTGAAGCCATAGGCGATGCCTGCCAGCAAGGCAACCGGAGGTGATACCAAGCCGCTGGCGGCCAGGATTATCCCAATAAAAAAGACGGTCTTTGAATTCATCAGTTACTCCCGGGCGAAAGTATGTTCGAGAGTTGCGGGCTGAGTCCAAGAGGAAGTTCTTATAACGGATTGCTGTTACTTATAGCTGCGGTCGATCGAAACGGTCGTCTTTGGGAAAATTCTGCGACAATCATGAGCAGCTCTCTTTGCAATCTTCCGGCGGAGTCTGGAGCTTGCAGATTCGGGGATGAAGTGGAGATGGAAAATTTTCGACTCAAAGTCTTCCGGGCGGTCGTTCGACACCTCAATTTCAGTCGGGCGGCGGAAGAACTGCTGCTGACGCAACCTGCGGTAACGCAGCAGATCAAGGCTCTGGAAGACGAGTTCGGAGTTCCACTGTTTGACCGGAGCGGTGGGCGCATCACGCTCACGGCGGCGGGTCAGCGTCTATTGCCTTATGCCGACCAGTTGAAGGAAATCTCAGACGAGGCGTATGAGATGGTGACCAGCACGGCTGGGGATCGTGCGGGAAAGCTGGCGCTGGGGGCTTCGCAAACCGTTGGTCAATACCTGTTGCCGAATCTGATTGCCGCGTTTTTGCGAGAGCATCCACGGGTGGAAGTCACTGCTGTGAGCGGGAACACGGATGAGATGCTGGAGGCGCTGGCGGCGCGTCGGATTCAACTGGCGCTGATTGAAGGGCCTGCGCTGCGCAAGGATTTTCACATTGAGCCGTTCATGGAAGATCAGATGGTGCTGGTGGCGCCCGTCGGTCATGAGTGGGCGGACCATGAAGTCGGCATCGACGCGCTGAAGGGAGCACCTCTGCTGATGCGGGAATTTGGTTCAGGATCGCGCCGAGTGGTGGAAGCTGCGTTGGCGAAAGCCGGACTGAAGAAAAAAGATCTGAGGACCACGATGGAGCTGGACTCGACGGAGGGTTTGCTTAGCGCGGTTGAGGCGGGGCTCGGAGTGACGTTCGTATCGCGCTGGGCGGTGCGCAACCAACTTTCTCTCGGGACGCTTCGGGTGGTGCATGTCAAAGGACTTCGGCTGTCGCGCATGTTCTCGCTGGCCTATCCTGCGGGGCCGGTGCCTACAGGCAACGCGGGAGCGTTTCGCCGCTTGATCCTGGCTCATTCGCCGGAGCTGGTTCCGCGTGTGACGGGGAAGGTGCGGAGCAAAGCACAATAGACCTGCGGTCTGAGGGATGTGGCAGAGGAACGTATTGCGGCAGCAGATGGCGGCCCCTTAGAATCAGTGTGCGATTCTACTTATACACTTGAGTGATTTGATATCTGCGTGAAGGAAGATAATGGCGCTCGATCTGTACAACTCTCTTAGCGGCAGGATTGAAGAATTATATGCGGCAGACGGCAAGACGTTTCGCTTCTATGCTTGCGGGCCGACGGTTTACGATTACGGGCACATTGGCAATTTCCGCACGTTTGTTGCGGTAGATGTGCT
Source organism: uncultured Acidobacteriota bacterium (assembly GCA_963786435.1). Lineage (GTDB taxonomy): Bacteria > Acidobacteriota > Terriglobia > Terriglobales > Acidobacteriaceae > TOLSYN. The sequence goes on along the minus strand of CAWAZK010000002.1, from coordinate 4,051,720 downwards.
GCGCCGCTACCTGCGCCAGAGCGGATTCCAACTGAAGCACGTCATGAACATTACTGACGTGGACGACAAGATTATCCGCAATGCCAACCAGCGCGGAGTGCCGATCGGCGAGTACACGAAGAAATACGAAAAGGCGTTCCTGGAAGATATGGAGACGCTGGGGATTGAGCAGCCGGAGCAGATCTCGCGGGCGACCGAGCACATTGCGGAGATGGCGCGCTTTATTCGCAAGCTGGCGGAGAAGGATTTCGCCTATCAGACAGATGATGGCTCTTGGTACTTCCGCATTGAGAAGTTTCCTGAGTACGGCAAGCTGAGCAAGAAGGACTTCGCGGGGCTGATCACCGATGGCGGCGGGCGTACGGATGCGGACGAGTACGAGAAGGACGATGCCCGCGACTTTGCGCTGTGGAAGGCTCCGAAAGAGGGCGAGCAGAGCTGGGAGACAGAGATTGGGCGAGGGCGTCCGGGCTGGCACATTGAGTGCTCGACGATGGCGATGGAGTACCTGGGCGAGACCCTGGATTTGCACGCAGGCGGCGAGGATCTGATGTTCCCGCACCATGAGAATGAGATTGCGCAGAGCGAGTCACTGAGCGGGAAGACGTTTGCGCGGCACTGGATGCATGTGCGCTTTCTGCTGGTGGAAGGGCAGAAGATGTCGAAGTCGCTGGGCAACTTCTACACCCTGCGCGACTTGGTGCTGATGGGGCACAAGCCTTCGTCGATCCGTCTGCTGCTGACCTCGGTTCCCTACCGCAAGCAGTTGAACTTTACCTTCGACGGACTGACGCAGGCGGCGAATTCGGTGGAGCGGCTGAGGAACTTCAAGTTGCGGCTGGAGACGGAGCGCTGGGCCGAGGGCGCGAATCCGGAGATTGCGGCACTGGCGCAGAACTCTGCCCGCACGATGCAGGCAAGCATGGACGACGACCTGAATACGGCACAGGCGCTGGCGGCGATCTTCGACCTGGTGCGGGATGTGAACGCGGCGGCCGACCAGGGCAAGGTGAAGAAGGACGATATTGCGGCGATTCTGGAGGCGCTGGAAAAGTTCGACGAGATTTTTGGCGTGCTGGTGGACGAAGACGCGGAGCACGTGAAGTCGATTGTGGAGTGGGCCAAGGCAGAAGGGCTAGAGGAAAAGATCAGTCCGGCGACGGCGGAGATGGCCAAGAGCGCGGCTTTGAGCGATGCGCAGGTGGAGGAACTGGTGGCGAAACACTCTGAGGCTCGCAAGGCGAAAGATTTCAAGACGAGCGATGCGGTTCGGGATGAGCTGCTGGCTCAAGGTGTGGTGCTGGAGAACACCAAGGATGGAGTCAGGTGGAAGCGGAAGTAGGACGGAAGCAGTGGTTAGATAGAGGCGGCCTGCGGGCCGCTTTTTGCTGTGCGGAAAGACAAATGTCGGCGAACAGAGGCGGGCACTTGTAAGGATGGGGCGCAAGCGGGAGAATCAGTCGTATGCAATGGCCGGGCTTTGATGAAGGTTCGATGGTGCTGCTGACGCTGCACTCGCCGCGACAGAAATTCTTCGGCGTGCTGCTGCGGCTGGCAGTGGCGGGAGTGGAGGTACGCGCGGTTCCGCTGGAGGGGCTGGAGGACTTGGCGCGGCAGATCCGGGCGGGTGAGCGAGCGAGCTTATCGACTTTGTTCTTCCCCATGCATCGGGTGGAGCGGATGGAACTGGATGCAGCCGACGGCGAGTTGCCATCGCTGGCAGAGAACTTTGCGGCCAAGGCAGGGTGCGGGGTAGAAGCGGTGTTTGGCAAAAACGACGGCGAGAGATGCCATTGAAAAGCGAGTTCTGGACGGCTCCGAACCAGTTGACGCTGCTGCGCCTGTTCTTCATTCCATTCATCAACATCTGCATTGTGGAGCGGCGCTACCAGACGGCACTGCTCCTGCTGGTAATCGCCGGGATCAGCGATGGGCTAGACGGATTGGCGGCTCGGCTGCTGCATCAGCAGACGAGGTTGGGGGAATACCTGGACCCGATTGCCGATAAGCTGCTGCTGAGTTCTCTGTTCCTGGTGATGTCGTCGGTTCGCATCATTCCCTGGAGCTATACGGTGATGGTGTTTTCGCGCGACCTGGGCATCCTTATTATTTCGGCGCTGCTGTACACGGTGGGGCTGCGGGATTTCCGTCCGGGAATCTTCGGCAAGATCAACACGGCCTGCCAGATTGCGGCGGTATTCGTGGCGCTGGTGGCAAAGGTGTACCTGGACCCGAGGATATGGTTGACGCGGCAACTGTTGCTCTATGGGGTCTTCACGTTTACGCTGTCTTCGGCGATTCAGTATGTGTTTTTGGTCGGGCAGCGGCTGAAGAAACTGCAGGCGACGAAGCAGGAACACGCGCGAGATGTGGGGGCGTAATATTCGGGCAGGCCGAAGATGTGTGGGCGATGCAGTGGAAATCTGGAGCAAAATCGATTGCTGGTTGAGAAGCTTGGAGCCGTTCGGATGAGTTGATCCGTGCGGGTTGTCCTTCACCTCGTTCAGGATGACCCAGACCATTCAAGCATATCGAATCTCAAATATATCGAATTGCAACAACCTCAATTGCAGAATCTCAAATAAAGCATTAACTATTATCAAGCGCTGGAGCCGGGTTTAGTGAGGGCCGTGGCCGTCGAGGACGTGGTGCTCGTCTTCGCTGGCGGCGTCGATAATCTTGTAGGGTTTAGGGACTTCGAACAGCGTGGCGGGCTGATCACCACGGCTGACCTGGGTGACGGTGGTGGTGAACTCGCCGGCCCAGGGATCGCGGTGCAGGCTACGCATGACAAGTTCGAGATCGGGCGAAAACCACTGCTCGCTGACGATGTCGATGGGGCGGTCATTGCCGATCTGTCCGGCGGGCAGGGTGGTGATGACGCGGGTGCCGTGGGCGCGGAAGCCGAGGATGAGCTGCTCGCCGAGATTTTCCGTGCGTACTGGATTGGGAGCGGCGAGAAAAGGCTGATTGATGCGCATAGTGGGTGCGCTGGCAAAGTCCGCATCATCGGCTCCGGCGGGATGGACGTGAGCGGAAAAGGCGTGCGGGTGCCATTGTGAGCTAGTGGAAGCGGAGGATGCAAAATCCGCGGCAGTCGTTGTGGGCTGCTGTAGAGCGCTGCCGGTTCCTCGGGCGTTGAAACGCGCCACATAGGAAGGGCTGGCTGCATTCAACTCGTAGCGATGGGCAATCATCTCCTGTGGGTCCAGGACAAAGCCGTAGCCGAGCTGATGATCAACGATGGTGATGAAGGTGGCAGCGGTGCCCGCCGGCAATCCCGGCAGGGAGAGCTGGGATTCACGGCGGATGCGGCCCTGGTTATCGCGATAGATTCTGGAAAAAGTGGAGCGGGAGATGCGGTTGCCGTCGGTAAAGCTCTGGTGATGCTCGGTGATGAATTCGGCATAGATGGGTTTGCCGACAGCCGCCTGGGCTCCGAGCGGGCTGGAGAGGCCAGGTATGGCGGAAGAGATCGAAATCGGCGGGGGTGCGATTTGGACGGTGATGGGCGGAGCGCTGGCCTGGGATTCCGGAGCGCCAGATGTGGAAGCCACCGGCTGAGCCGGGGTCGGCGATACAGTTTGGGCAGCGGCCTGAAACGGCCAGGCTAGCAAAACCAGCGCAAATGAAAGCGAAGCAGCGCTGATCGATCGAAAACACATATCGTGCAACTCCTTACCTATTCGCAACACCTTTAATTTGCCACCCGAATAGCGCGGGCGACGCCATCAGGCCCGATGACCACCTCAGCATTGACAAAGCCATTGCCGACGGTCTGACCGAGGCTGGGATTAACCTGCCCAACCGGAACCTTGATATGCACCACCTGCATCGGTCCGGAACAGACTACGGGATCGCAATACATAAGATTTGAGTACCCCGGCCAAGTGGAACTGGCCGACTGAGCCATGCTGCTGACATTTCCCGCACTGGCTAGATGAACGATGGAGGCGCTGTTGGCGGGAAGCTGCGAGGAAGTGTTCTGATCTGCGGTTAGTTCGGGAGAATTGATAGATGCAAGGCGAAGAGACGCCGTATCAGACGGGGTTGCAGATTGAGTTGCGTTGAATTGAGAGGAACTAGGCCGGGAAAAAGGATGGACTGGACGAGAATGCCGCGGCGCCATGTTGACGGCGACAACGGCAGGTTGCGCAGTGAGGGCGGATGCGGGTTGCTCCGGAGCAGCGGGCGCGGGAGCGGAGGCCAATGGTGCTGTGGCAACAGTCGGGGCATTCACGGTGGGAACGCCGTGCCACAGGTGGGCTGCCGAACCCAGCACCGCAAAGACCACGGCAGCGGCGGCGGCATGGGTCATCCAGTTACGCGAAGCCCTGGCCGGAGCGGGCCCGCCGCTGGGGAAGGTGAACAGGCGTGCGCTTTTTGCGGCGTTCTGCGTCGAGGGCAGGGACGGGACACCGCTTCCGGCGACGGCACGGCGCTGCTGAAGACGGCGGTAGCCGTCCATAACGGCGCGGTCGGTAGCGCGAGAGGGACCCGACAGCGCGGCTGAAGCCAGTTGGCGCAGGCCGTTCTGCACCAAAGTGCGGGAGCGGAAGTGCGAGGTACACCGTTCGCACTGTCGCATGTGCTGGTTGGCATCCGGATAAAGAATGCCGGAGAGCATTTCGTCGATGTGAGCGTCAAAATCTTTACATCTCATAGCAAACACCCTTGAATGATTCCGCCAGCCTGTTTGCCCGAGGGCTGGATGCGTGTTTCAAGCTTTTTTGCGAGGAGGTTATGAGCGCGATTGAGCCGGGAACGAATCGTTCCCAGGTTGCAATCGAGTTGGGCACTCGCCTCGGCGTACGACATTTCACATAAATCGCAGAGAACAACCACTTCGCGATAGTGAGGTGGCAGGGACTGGACGGCTTCGTGAACCAAGTCGATGGTTTCGCCACGGAGTACGTCGGCGATGGTGTCATGTCCACTCTCCAGTACAAGCTCAACCTCCTCACCCTCTTCGTTCTCACTGGCCAGCGGTGCATTGCGGGCCTGGGAACGATAAGCACGGCGGACAAAGTTGCGTGCGATGCCGAGGAGAAATGAAAGCACTTGCCCCTTGGATTCGTCGAAGTTGCCACCCTGCTCCACCAGTGTGATGAAGGAGTCCTGGGTGATGTCTTCGGCGAGTGAGGCCGAGCCGCTCATGTGCAAAGCAAAACGGTACACATTGGACTTAAATCTCTCATAGAGCGCAGCAAAGGCTTCCTCGTCGCCAGATACGGCAAGGCGGAGGAGCTGCGGCTCCGAAAGAGTGTCAGTCAACGGCATCGAACTCACGGCACTGCGTACAACCTAAAGTCCTACCAGTATTACCGACAGGTATAGGGTTAGTTCCACAAAAAGTGAGATGTGGGTGAGAGAACGACGGGCCAGCGAGCGTAGAGAGGCGAACGGAGACTCCTGGATACATTGATGTGGGCAGGTCGTCCGTTCAGTCGTCGTCCTTAGGGGTGCGATCCAGCATGGAAACCAGCAAGAGGTAGAGGTTTACGGAATTCAGGAGCAACAGGAGAGCTCCGAGGACAGAAGCCTTCCAGCCTTCGGCATTGTCGTCGTCGAATTCCTGGTAGAAGTCGCGAATGCGCTCTGCGAAATAGCCGGCAAGCAGGGCAAAGACGATCACGGCAACGGCGCTGACGTTCCATGTGGCAGGGCCGGAGTGGAGCAGGCGGTTGATGGCGTAGAGAATGATTCCGCCCGTGAGAATCATGAAGATAGGGGTTCGAGGACGCGCCAGATCGTCGCGGCGGGCGAAGCCCCAGGCGGCAGCGGAAGCATACATCAGAGCGACGCAGAGGAATCCGACGGCGAGCGCCGAAGAGGGCAGGAACGGAACGAGGGCTGAGAACTCCAGGGCACAGAAGCCGGCATAGGCGAAGAGCAGCAACGCGGCGGGAGCGATGGAGAGCTTTTCCACGTAACGGTCACACAGGCCGACCACAACAAGCTGGAAGGCAAACACGGCGCGCGGGAGAAGGTAGCTAGCCTGAAAGGTTTGTTTCACGACGGAACTGGCGATAAACGCGGCGAAAAACAGCGCCAGCGCGGCGAGCGCCAGTGCCCGGGCCAGAACCCGGCGATAAGTCTGTTCCAACGCATCGTTTAAAACGGGTGACACGGAGGACGCGAGCGGGGCGTAGCCCTCGGGCACAAGGTCGAGCAGCTCCGGGTGTGGGCCTCGGGCGATGCGGTTCTCGGCGATGGGCATGATCCCGCAGCCGTCGGGGATGGGCGGAAGTTGGCCGTGCGGCAGGTTGGAATCGCTCATGTGACCTATTGTGCCAAAAGCAGAGCACAGGGAGAAAGAGGCGGAAGCGTGGTGCGAGTACCGGAAACATCTTCGCCCATATTCGTCCCCCGTGGATCAACTGGGGAGGCGCGGAACTATGTCGTCTCCGTGAATGTGGAACTGTGCGGAGCATTGCTCCGATCCGCAGATGACGGAAACGATTCCGGCCATCTGTTTGCGTGTGATCAGGCCCAGGGTGGCACAGGCGGGGCAGGCGAGCACGGCACAGAAGGGATCGGCCTCGTCGCCGCTCTCACCGGCTTTGTCGAGGACGAAGAGGGTTCCGGGACTCATTTGCTCGGGGATCCACTGAGGGAGATAGTTAATCTCGACGATCATGTGTCACCTCCACAGTCTTGAAAAGACTGCCTGTTAGGGCCGTGCCGAGGCACGCTTGGCTGACGCCGCACGTACCGGTTGAGAACGTTTCTTGGGAGCCGAAGGCATTGGGGATTCCACTCCGGGCTCAGGCGCTGGGGATAGAACGCGCTCGATAACGGGGCCAATGCAGATGGCAAGCAAGGGCTGCTGAGTGTTGCGCAAAAGATCGATGACTCCGCGCTCGGAGTCGCAGAGGAAAACACTTTCACCGTCGGTGAGCAGATGCAGACCAGGACCGCGCGAGAGCAGATCGGCGAGACGATGGCCGAACTCTCGGCGCAGCAACTCGATCATCTTGCGGATGCGCTGCAGGCTAAATCCACGTCGGCGCAAGTCGCAGAGTATGGCCAGTTCGGCGAGATCTTTGGTGGAATAGAGGCGACGATGGCCTTGGCGGGCGGCGACTACGATTCCCTGCTCGTCCCACCACTGGAGCTGACGCGGGGTGAGGCCGGTACGTTGGGAAACCTGGCTGGATGTGAAGCTCTGATCCATGCCTGAACACCTTCATAAACCAGGACGGCTAAGAATCGTGCAACAATCTGGCACAAATTGTTTGAAACAAAACCGTATAAAAATGTTGCCCTTATATTAAGCCCGCTTTTCTGGAAGTCAAGCTTGGATTTGATCTGAGAAGATGAATTTTTTTTGAACATCGACCGCTACGGACGATCTGCTATTTTGTTTTTATGCGTTTGGTAATCAATGGAGAAGAGCGAAACCTTGCGGCGGCCACTTTAGAGGCGCTGATCGAAATACTAGGGATGAAGAGCGACCGGGTTGCGGTGGAATTGAATCGCGAGATTGTGCCGCGCGAGGGCTGGAGCGCGACCGAGCTAAAGGACGGCGACCGATTGGAGATCGTGCATTTTGTGGGCGGTGGAAAGACGTAGGCAGGACGGGACGAAAGACCAAAATCCGCACCCTAGCCAAAGGAGTGCTAGGATGGGGCACCCAGCCAACTGCGGCAGATATGGGGCACCTGCCGGTGAATACAATCAAATCCGGCCGCCTCTGCGATCCCCGTTGTGGGATAGGCTGCATGCACCTTTGGCGCACCACGTGGCGTGAAAATGCAGAGTGCCTATTTACGGTCCGCCGCCTGACTGCAAGTGGATTGATGGGATCGAAGTCACAGTCTGCGTCTATGTATCCGGCCTCTGTTGGATATTGTTCTCCGGGCTCACGATGATGGTAACCGATCCGAATTCGGCGCATCCAAAACCGGACAATTGCTAATCCCGGGAGAACCGCAATCGAGAGTGCACCAGGAAACCTTGCCGGCGAAGCCCGCAATTACAAACTTGTGCGAGCTTGATTAGCTTGCCAACCTTACGAGGACGCCTCGGCGGGCAGTCTGGCGGGCTTCTGTTTCAAAATCTGGTTAAGCTCGGCTGATTGCAGCAGTCACTATGCTGCGTTTTCTGGCGAAGAAGCATGATCCTCTGACATCCCGGTCGGAGAGAACATTGGGCTATGAAGCGGGATCCCACATAGCTGCGCACACCAGCAACACACGGCCAATTGGGCAACCTGTTAACTCACACGCTAATCCAAATTGGTTTACCGGAAGTGTGATCAGGCTAAGACCAAGACGGGAAACTGGCTTGGATCGAAGCAACTCACAGACACCATGAACTCGATCACTCACTTTGAGCTCTACGGCAAGCACTCGATCACTCACTTTGAGCTCTACGGCAGCATCCGTCTATGTTGCCCGATGCACGGCTCAGAAAATCATCCCGAGGAGAGTAACCATGTTTTTCACGCAGGATTCTATGCTTCCCGAAAATCAGGCCCCCCTGATCATCACGGCAGCGCCGTTCGGCCCGCAGTGGCTCAAGAGCGATTACCCGGAGGACATTGCTATCACTTGGGACGAGCAGGTCCAGAAGGCAGTGGACTGCTACAACGCCGGCGCCACGCTCCTGCACGTCCACGTCCGCGATCCCAAGACCGGCCATGTCTCGAAGAACTTCGAAGATTATTCCTACTTCATCGGGCGGCTGCGAAAGGCCGTGCCGAAAATGGTCCTGCAGATCGGCGGCTCGATCACGTTCGCGCCGGAGCCCGGAAAAGAGGCGCAATGGCAGGGCTATGACACGCGACACATGCTGACTGAGATTGAGCCCAAGCCGGATCAGATAACGATCGTTATCGGCTCAGTCCAAATGAACATTCTGCCCCTCACCACCCCAGACGACGTCAAGGGAACGCAGCTAGAGAATCCCGCGATGCAGAAGGCCTATCAGGATATGGTGGCCGACGCGACGCCCCATTTCTATATCGAGCACCTGAAGCGCTTGCGCGAACATCAAATACAGCCCTATTTCCAGCTCGCAAACGTCCACACCCTCGAGGAGATCGAAAATCTCATCCGCCAGGGGATCTATATGGGACCGTTGAACCATAACCTAGTGGCTATTGGCGGCGGAGTCGGGGCCAGCCGCAATCCGTTCGACTTCATGGAGTACGTGCGACGCTCCCCACACGGCTCTACTGCGTCGACCGAGTCTTTGTGGCGAACAGTGGCCCCGTATTGTGCCATGGGCATCGCTCTTGGAATCCACGTCCGGGTCGGCATCGAGGACAACCTCTGGCGCAGAAAGGGCGTGCGCATGACCACGGTGGAACAGATCGAGCAGGTTGTGCAGATGGCGAATTTGCTCGAACGCAAGGTAGCGACAGGCGACGAGGCGCGACAAATCCTCAAGATCGGAGTCTGGTACAACAGTGTCGAGGAAACCCTCGCGAACCTTGCCCTGCCGCCAAACCGCAAGGATGGTCAACTGGGTTTCATCGTCAAGGATACCGACGGAAAGCTTGCGCCGGCGGAGTTTTCATCGTGTATGCACCCTATACCGTGGCAGGAACTTGAGGAGAAGGTTACGGGGAAAAAAGCCGCATAGCTAAGTTCGATTCGAGCTCTGTTCGCAAGGGTACTGCAACAGAGGCGGTACTTTTGCGAACAACTACGAGGTCAATCACGAACCCAAAGGGAGGCATAACTCATGGCGAGTTTTGTGGAAGTGACGCGTGTGGAACACCTTCCCCCTGGAAACGGCACAGTTGTTAGGATCGCCGATAAGGACGTCGCGATCTTCAACGTAGAGGGAACGATCTATGCAATAGGCGACTCCTGCCTCCATCACGGCTTGTCGTTAGGAACTTCCAAGCTTGAGGGCAAGATCGTTACGTGCCGCGGACATGGTTGGAAGTATGACGTCACCACCGGGAGCACGCTTGCGTCTCCGGGGTTTGGCGTCGCAGCTTACGCGGTCAAAGTTGTCGATGGAAAAATCATGGTAGCCATAGACGAAACTTTAAATTCAGCTGCGTGAAACTGTTTCGAAAAGGAGAAATCATGGGCAACGAAACGCGGGGAGATAAGGAAAGCACGAGAGGGGTGACCGGTCCGCGTGCGGGTCCTTGGGATTCGGCTTTGGACACGCTGCGAGGATGGGATTCGGCGTGGGCCGAGCTCTGCTTCAAGATGAGCACCAATCCATGGACTCACCGTGTTTTGCCCCGCAAGTTCATCGAGTTGGTCAGCGTTAGCCTAAATGCCGCCTGCACAAATCTCAATCCGAACGGAACGCGCCACCACATCCGGGCCGCGCTCGAAGCGGGCGCGACTCGCGAAGAGATTTTATTCGTTCTTAAGTGCGGATCGGCCTTGTCCATTCATTCGTGCAGTCTGGCCGCTCCCATTGTTCTGGAAGAAGCCAGAGCTGCAAACGTCCAATTGACTCCGCGATCCACGACGGAGCCGACCCCAGCTTGTGATGCGATGCGGCGGATCGGCCAGTGGAACACGGCGTGGGATCCGTTCTTCGAACTCGATCCAGTATTTACGGACGAATTTATGGCGATGGGGGCGGGCATTTACAAGAGCGGGATCATGTCGCCCAAGGAGGTCGAACTTCTCAGCATCGCCCTCGATGCTTCCGTCACGCACATGTATGCGCCGGGCACGCGCCGTCACATCAAGAACGCGTTGAGCGCTGGTGCTACTCCGGAAGAAATCATGGAAGTGCTGAAACTCTGCGTCGTTCAGGGGGTTCAGACGTTCAACCTGGGCTTGCCGATCCTGGTGGAGGAACTTGAGCTTTATGCAAGCCGAAAGGCGGCATGATCGATGGCCAACTATATGAAGTTGCAACCATAGAGCAATCCCCCAGGACGGGGGCGTCGGACGAGTATTCCGCTTGGGATTTCAGCCAGTGCGGTCTACAGCTATATTCCTAAACGTCAGCCAGCCAGACGATCCACGGAAAGAGGTTTAGATCGGTTTCATGGTGTCCGTGTCCGATAACCGCAGTATTGAAACCAAGCCGCGGAATCTTGGGCGGTGATAGCTGCCATGGCGGCTGTGATGGCGAGGTCGAGGGTGTCGAGTATTCGGGCTTTGCTTGCTCGTAAGTGTTGTTTGATCTTGGACCAGCACTTCTCGATGGGATTGAAGTCCGGTGAGTAAGGCGGTAGATAGAGCAGTTCGGCTCCGGCTTGCTCAATCAACATGCGAACCAGCCGATGCTTATGTGCCGACAGATTGTCCATGATCACAACCTGTCCAGGGCGCAATCGCGGACATAGGACCTGTTCCAGATAGGCCAGAAAGACATCACCGTCGGTGGGTTCTGGGATCGTCATGGTGGCCAGCAGGCCGTTCATCGTGATCGCTCCCAACAGAGTCACGGTATGCCAGTGCCCGCCCGGAGCACCCTCGCACACACGATCACCGCGTTCGCCGCGCCCGTAGCGACGGGTCATCTCGGTGGTCACGCCGCTTTCGTCCAGAAACACCAAGCGTTGCGGATCGATTCGAGCGATCAACTCCCACCACGATTGCCGTCGCTGCCTGCCTTCTTCCGTGTCCTGCTCACTGGCGTGCAACGTTTTTTTTACGCCGCAACCCCAGCCGCTGGAGTTCAAGACAGAGTCGCGTCTTGCTGAGCTTCACCTGCAGATGTTGCTCCAGCCGTTGCCCCAACTCGGCCAGCGTGAGATCCGGTTGATCCTGCAACTGCTGCCGCAGATGCCCTTTCACTGCGTCGGTCACCCGGCTCACCGGCCCATGTACCCGTTGCAGAGGCCGCTCCATTTGTCCCGACTTTAGCTGTTGCCGTCGAATCTTCTTTGTAAAACCGTAGCTGACACCAAACTGCTCCGCCAGCTGCTCCAGGCCGATCCCGGCCCTTTCGTATGCCTGCAGAAGCTTGCACCGCAAATCATCCGAATATGCTCGTGGCATCGATTTGTGTCTTCACAGAGAAATCGCCAACTGCAACTTACTCCAATCCCTCTTCTCTGGATATAACTACTTAGGAACCGCTCTAGTAGGCGGAATTATTGATCGCCAGAGCAGCAACAGCAATACAAAGGCCGCTTGAGGGATAAGCGGCCTTTGTGCTGCGCGCGAGAACTGCCGCGCGACAAACCTGGGTTAGCGTTGCGGGTTGGCGGTGGCGGCTGGAGCCGACTCAGCAGAGGGCTGGGCGGTGGCGGCGGCCGGGGCTTCAAGGTTGTTGGTCATCAGGCGGACGTCAACGCGACGATTTTCAGCGCGGCCCTTTGCGGTATTGTTCTTGTCCACTGGGGCGTCTTTGCCGAGGCCGATGATGAAGATCTTGTGCGCGGGCACGTTGTACTTGGCGGCCAGGTACTGGGTGACGGCGGCGGCGCGGCGCTGGCTGAGGTCATAGTTGTAGGCGGCATTGCCGACCGAGTCGGTGCTGCCTTCGATCTGAACGATGTAGCCCTTGATGTTGGGAATCTGCAGGCCGATTTCGTCGAGCTGCGCTTTGTCTTTGGCGGAGAGAGTGGCTTTGTTGAAGCCGAAGTGCACGGCGGCTTCGGTGACCGGATGATAGTTGTCGAAGTTGGCGACGCGGTTGCTGAGGTCATTCACGCCATTGTTGGCGTTGCTGGCGAGTTGCTGGGCCTGATCGGCCTGCTGAGCGGCGGCAAGGGCCTTTTGGTCGGCAGCGGAAGCCTTGGCATCAACTCCCTGTATCCCCTGCTGGGCACGTTGATCGACGTCGTGAATGCCGTGAGTCGTCTGAGCGGTTTGCTCATCCAACTGATCGATCTTGTTAATCTCTGGGGTAGTCTGCTGCTTGACATAGTTCTTGGTGGCGCAGCCTGCGGTAAGAGCCATTGCGCCTACGACAAGAGCTGGGAGAAGAAAGCGTTTCATTGAGAAGCTCCTTGGGCCCTGGGTTGCTGAAATTCGGGCGGTCCTACGCCGGTGATGCTCGGGCACAGTCACGGAGACAAGGAGCACGCGTAATGCCACGCGAGATCCTGTGTAGATTCAGAGAGTTACGGGCGATTGCGGAGGTATTGACGGGAGATTCCTTCCCGGGCGCGTAGAATTTTCATAGGAGCAGGCCGAGAAGGCGGCAGAGCTGAGACGATGGATCTGTATCAGAAGATCAAAACGGTTCCGAGCAATCCGGGGGTGTACCTCTATAAGAACGCAGAAGGCGAGGTCATCTACGTTGGGAAGGCGAAGAACCTGCGCGCGCGAGTGCGCTCGTATTTTGGAGAGGGCGCAAGCGAGGACGCCAAGACCGGAAGCCTGCTGCGCGAAGCGGTGGACATTGAGTACATCGTGGTGGAAAACGAGCGCGAGGCACTTGCGCTTGAGAATAACCTAATCAAGCAGAAGCAGCCGCACTACAACGTTCTGCTGAAAGACGATAAGACCTATCCTTATGTGAAGCTGACGGCAGAGCGGTATCCGCGGGTGTATGTGACGCGCAAGCTGCGCAAGGATGGCGCGACTTACTACGGGCCGTACTTCCCTGCCAGCCTTGCCTACCGGATCGTCGATCTGATCCATCGCAGCTTTCTGATTCCATCGTGCAAGATCGACCTGACGCGCGATCATCCGCGCCCGTGTTTGCAATACCACATCAAGCGCTGCATGGGGCCGTGTGTAAAAGATCTGACGACTCCGGAGATTTATGGGCAGGCGGTGAAGGATGTGCGTTTGCTGCTGGAGGGAAAGCCTACGGAGCTTTCCGGCTCGCTGCGCGAACGCATGGAGCGCGCGGCGGAAGAGATGCAGTTCGAGATGGCGGCCAAGTATCGCGACCTGATTGTGACCGTGCAGCAGTTGCATGAGAAGCAGCGAATGGCCGCGGCCGAGGGCGATGATATCGACGTGATCGGCTATCACTATGAGAATCATCTATTGGCGGTGAACCTGTTTCACATGCGCGGGGGCAAGGTGCTGGACCGGCGCGAATTCTTCTGGGAAGAGCTGGGCGAGTTGCTGCCGAGGGTGGGCTTTGAGGTGGGCGAGTTCTTCAGCACGTTGCTCAAACAGCTTTATCTGGATGCGCCTTACATTCCGCGGACGATTTACATTCCGGTGGAGTTTGAAGACTGCAAGGCGCTCGAGGAGTTGCTGAGCGAGAAGCGTGGCTCACGGGTGTATATCGAGGCGCCGCAGAGGGGCGACAAGCGCTCGCTGATCGATCTGGCGGGGACGAACGCGAAGCAATCCTACGATCAGCGCTTCCGTGTGATGAAGCCTCGGACGGATGTGCTGAAGAGCGCGCTGCAGGACGTGTTCCAGTTGCCGGAGCTGCCGAAGCGGATTGAGTGCTTCGACATTTCGCACATACAGGGCGCGGAGACCGTGGCCTCAATGGTGGTGTGGGAAGAGGGCAAGATGAAGAACGCGGATTACCGCAAGTTCATCATCCGCACGGTGGAGGGGATCGACGATTTCAAGTCGATGTACGAGGTAGTGACACGCCGCTACAAAAGGGTGAGGGACGAAGAGAAGGCCATGCCTTCGCTGGTGCTGGTTGACGGCGGATTGGGACAGTTGCACGCGGCGGCCCGTGCGCTGGAGGAGTTGGGGTTGGCGGCACAGCCTCTTGCTTCGATCGCAAAGCGGGAGGAGATTCTGTATCTCTTTGGGCAGGAGGATGAGCCGATTGTGCTGGATCGTCACTCGCCGGTGCTGCTGCTGATTCAGCAGATACGGGATGAGGCTCACCGCTTTGCCATCACCTTCCACCGCAAGCGCAGGCAGATTAGGGATCGCGCGACGGAGCTGCGCGATGTTCCGGGAGTTGGCGAACTGACGACGCGGAGGCTGCTGCAGCACTTCGGGTCGCTGCGCGCGGTGAAACAGGCGAACTTCGCCGCACTGACCTCGGTGGTAACCAGCAAGCAGGCGGAAGCAATTCTGGAGTTCTTCAAGCAGGAAGAGGCGTAGGAGTTACTCCGAAACTTTGTGCCAAGACACCGTTACCCGAGTGTTGCCAGAAAGATCCTTCCCCACGTCTACTTCCTTCTCGTAATGACAACGCTTTCCGATTGGGGCTTGGTCGAAATAGCAATCCATTGGACGTTTGGAGACGAAGACGCGACTTGTGGGAACACCTTTTGTAAACGAGTACCAGTATTGCTCTGAGCGGGTGGGCGCAAACAACCAGAACAAGGTGATGCACAAAGCTGCCATGGTCAGAAGGATCGCCATAGCATAAGAGCATTCAGCGAGAACGGCAAAGAGAGTGGGTTTCTCGTTCAGCATGAGTCTTTATGGCGGATTCTAACAGACGAGAGGAAGAAAAGGATTTAGCCGACTGCGCTTTCAGGTAAGGCTTGCTCGGCGAGATACAGAGCTCCCTGGAAGGCTGGCCGATTGATGAGATGGACGCTGACCTCGGGGCGTTCGCTGCGGATGAGGTTTGAGAAAACCTGGGCAATGTGCGGTGAATTGAGAAAGACGCCGCCGGTGATTGCGATTTGCACGGGGGTGCGGCCGATCCAGAGACGGCGCAGGACGACCTGGGCGAGACGAGCGAGTTCGAATCCGGCGTCGGTGAGAGTTTCGCAGGCGAGTGGGTCTCCACCCTCGGCGGCGGCAAGCACGATGGGAAAGAGATCGGCGAAGCCAGGAATCTGCTCGCGCTGGCAGCGATGCAAAAGGTCCTCACGGGTTACGACCTGCCAGTGCTGCATGATTCCGGTGACCAGAGTGCTGCTGCGCCCCATGTCCAGGGCACGCAGGCAATGCGAGACCGCGCACTGACCGATCCAGTGCCCTGATCCTTCATCCGAGATCAGGCGTCCCCATCCACCAGCCCGGGCGCATTCGCCACGTTCATTGCGGCCATTGGCGATGGAGCCGGTGCCACTGATGCAGATCAATCCGGGGCCACCGGAAAATGCTGCTTCCAAGGCAATGAGCGAATCTGGAATGACCTGTATGGATGCGCAGGGGAGAAGTTCGGCGAGGAAATGAGTGATCCTGGCTGCGTTCTCGGGCGAAGCGACTCCGGCCACCCCGGCGCAGACACTGGCGACCGAGGCCGCGGAAACTCCGGCAGAGGAGAGCGCGCCGTGTACTGCTTCGGCGAGAGCCAGGCGGGCATTTTCGCTGGAGACGACGTTGAGATTACAGGCACCCGCCGTATGGGTTCCGAGCACGGATTGTCCATCCGACAGCGCTGCGGCAGTCTTGCTCCCGCCTCCGTCAATTCCCAATAGAAAACGCATCGCGCTCATTCTGGCACAATCTTAATGGCTGAGGGCGCGGCTTGGAGGTAGCAACATTGGTACTGGCCGACAGAAGATCCCGATCCTCAGGCGAGCACGGCATGGCGTGCGGCTCGCACCTTTTCATAGATCTTGAGATACTCGCGGGCGGCGACCGTCCATGAGAAGTCGCGGGCCATGCCGTTGAGCATGAGCTTGCGCCACTCCTTCGGTTTGGCCCAGAGCTGGAGCGCAGCCTGCATGGTTGTGAGCAGGGCCTCGGGGGTGTACTCGCGGAACTTGAAGCCGGTGCCTTTGCCGGTTCGGACATCGAAGGGTTCGATGGTGTCATCGAGACCTCCGGTGGCGCGGACGACGGGGACGGTGCCGTACTTGAGCGAGTAGATCTGGTTGAGGCCGCAGGGCTCGTAGCGCGAAGGCATGAGGAACATGTCGGAGCCGGCCTCGATGCGGTGCGCCATTTCATTGTCGTATCCGACCTTGACGGCGAAGCGGCCGGGATACTGGCGTACGAGGCGGCGAAAGAGATCCTCGTAGGTCTTGTCTCCGGAGCCGAGGACGACGAATGTGAGGTCCTGGTGGGCGAGGCGGTCTGCGGCGAGCGCGATGAGGTCGAATCCCTTTTGGGCGGCAAAGCGGGAGACGATGCCGACGACCGGTGCGGTGGTTTCCGGATCAAGTTCGAAGTGGAGCAACAGATCGCGGCGGCACTCCTGTTTGCCTTCGAGCGACTGCGCAGAATAGCGGGCAGCGATGTAACGGTCGGTGCATGGATTCCACTCATCGTAATCGACGCCGTTGAGGATTCCGGCGACGTTGGGGTTGCGGCTGCGCAGAACACCCTCCAGACCGAAGCCGTACTCCGTGGTCTGGATCTCCTGGGCGTACTTGCGGCTGACGGTAGTGATGAAATCCGAGTAAGTCAGAGCGCCTTTGAGGAAGTTCACTTTGCCGAAGAATTCAAGCTTGGTGATGGTGAACAGATCCCATGGCAACATAAGGAGCGGAAGCGTGTCAGGCGGAAAAGACTCCCTGATAACCGATGTTGTGAATGGTGAAGACGAGTGGGGATTCCGTGGAGCACGGGGTCTTCATCGTACAGGGTGCGCAGGAGAACGGGAATCAGAGCGGTCTGCCAGTCATGGCAATGGAAAATATCGGGCAAGCCGAGGATTTTGGAGGACTCGAGAACGGCGCGGCAGTAGAGTGCGAAGCGCTCGGGATTGTCATGGTAGTCGCCAAGCGGAGTGCCATAGAGAGCCTCACGATCGTAGAACGGCGGATAATCGATGAAGTAGAACTGGACGCCGTGCTGCTTGCCGCCGTCCACAACGGAGCAGAAGCGGTAACTGTCATCGAACGGAACGGTGAGACTGGCGATGACGGTGCGGGGATCTTTGAGAAGCGGCTGTGTCTGCCGGTAGAGAGGCAGGTACACTGTGACTTGGTGACCGAGTCCGGCAATGGCACGCGGCAGGGCTCCGACGATGTCGGCAAGTCCTCCGGTTTTGGAAAACGGAACACACTCGGATGCGGCAAACAGGACGTGCACGTGGCCTCCGCAATGCAGGAAATTGGATGCGCGGGGGCCTGAGAACGGAAGCCGCGCAAGCTGAAGTCTATCGAGCGGAACGAAAGGCGGTCAAACTTGGCAAAGGTTTTGCCGAAGGAAGTAGTGAGCAGCAAGAAGCCCAAGCTGGGTCAGAATTTTCTTGTGGACCTGGACGCGATGCAGCGGATTGTGGACGCACTGGGAGAGATTGCCGAGACAACGGTGGTGGAGATTGGCCCCGGAGAAGCGGCGCTGACCGAATTGCTGGCGAAGCGCGCCGGAAGGGTGATCGCGGTGGAGTTGGATCGCGTGCTGGCGGCGCGGCTGCGGATGCGCTTTGCGACCGTGAGTAATGTGGAGATTCTGGAGGCAGACATTCTGCAGGTGGAGTTGGGGACGGTGCTGGGCTCCACGCCGGGGCCGCTGCGCGATCTGCGTCCGACGGGGCTGTTTAAAGCGCAAGTGGTGGGCAACCTGCCCTACTACATCACGACTGACATTTTGCTGAAGTTATTTGCGGCGGGAGACAGGATCGAGAACCTGGTGCTGATGGTGCAGAAGGAAGTTGCCGACCGGGTGGTGGCGGCTCCGGGAAGCCGGGACTACGGACTGCTCTCCGCCACGGCCCAGATGTACGGCACGGTGCAGAAGCTTTTCGAGTTGGGGCCAGAGTCGTTCGATCCGCCACCGAAGGTGCGTTCGGCGGTCTTCCGGATGAAGATGCAACCACGCTTTGCCGAGCTGGAAGTGGACGAGGCTGGATTCATTGCATTCTTAAAAGTGATGTTTGCGCAGAAGCGAAAAACCGTGAGCAACAACCTGAAACTGGCCTACGATAAAGCGGTGGCCAAGACCGCGCTGGCGAGCGCAGAAATTGCGCCCACAACGCGGGCCGAAGCGATTGCGCTGCCGGAGATGACGCGGTTATATCGGGAGTTGAGGAAGTAAGGAATCCAGAGATGGAAGGACGGTGCCGGCGATGAGCGAGGTGCGGGAAGCAGCAGTGGCCGGGCAGTTTTATCCGCGGGCGAAGACGGAGCTGCTGCACGAGGTACGGAGTTTCTTGGAACGCGGAGACAAGGGCGGGCGAATACGCGCGCTCGGAGTGATCGCGCCTCACGCGGGTTACGTTTATTCGGGAGCCGTGGCGGGAGCGGTCTATGCGCACATCGAGGTTCCGCGAAGAGTGATCGTGCTTTGCCCGAACCACACGAGAATGGGCGAGCCGCTGGCCATCACCAGTACGGGCAGCTTCCGCACACCGTTGGGCGATGCGCCGATCGATCAGGCGCTGGCCGAAGCGCTGAAGAAAGCCTTTCCGCTGCTGCGCGAGGACGCGACGGCGCAGAAGGGCGAGCACGCGGTGGAGGTTCAACTGCCATTTCTGCAGGCGGTGCGGGAGGATCTGACATTTGTGCCGATCACGGTTGGGACGGGGCAATTCGAGGTGTTGACGGCGTTGGGAGTGGTGCTGGCGAAGGTGATCGCGGAGTGCGGCGAGCCGGTGCTGATGGTTGCCTCCAGCGATATGAACCACTACGAGGATGACGCGGAGACGCGGGTGAAAGACGCACTGGCGATAGAGCAGGTGCTGGGGTTGCAGCCTAAGGGGCTATTCCAGACGGTGCGCGGCCAGAACATTTCGATGTGCGGATACGGTCCGGCGGTGGCGATGCTTACGGCAGCGCTGCGGCTGGGCGCGAGCTCGGCAGAGCTGGTGAAGTATGCGACCTCGGGAGACGTCTCTGGCGACCGGAGCCATGTGGTGGGGTATGCGGGGATCGCGGTGAAGTAAGACCTCGGAAGATGGCTGGTTGAAGAACCTGGGGCCGCACTCGGGATTGAGCCAAAAGGGGGTCCTTCGGCTACGCTTCCGGATGACTCTCAAAAATCAAAGGCATTAGCGATGGCCACCTCCGCCGCCACCGTGGAAACCACCGCCTCCGCCACCGTGGAAACCACCTCCGCCGCCACCGTGGAAGCCGCCGCCACTAAATCCGCTGCTATGAGAGACCGCGCCAGCTCCGCCACTGCTGATGTGCGGAGCGTAGCCGAAGGAAGGAACGCTCGGCGCACGCTCGAATGGAGCGGGATTGTAGCTGCGTGGAGCGTAGCTGCCAGCGTAGGAGTAGCTGTGCGGGGCGTAGCTGCCGGAGTAGGAATAGGCGTGTGGAACGTAGCTGTGCGCCGTGTAGCTGGTGGGTGGGCGGTGAGCTTCAAAGCCGTTGCGGCCGGTGCTGGAACCATGCACGGTGTACGATCCTCTCTGGCCGGTGATGTATGGCCCGTGGGGATTCGAGGGCGCGCGGACGGAACCGGAAGTGGCACCTGCCCGTAACTCGGACGGCGGACCGCTTCGTAAACTGGCTGGCACAGGAGTGGAACCAGCCGCACGGCTTCCGGAGGCGAATCCTGCACGGGCGAATCCGCTGGCCGTGGCAGAGGCGTGAGTATTGTCGATGGGTCCAACGCGAAGGTGCGAGCCCGCGACGGCCACCGTGGTGCGTGCTGATCCGGTGGGAGGATGAGGTGCGCTGAAGCCGTGTGGTGTCGCTCCGGCCAAGGCAGGCCGTGGATGAAAGCCAAAGCCTGACCCATGCCCATGCCCCGGTCCGTGCCCGTGTCCGGGATGCCAATACCAGCCGCGTCCGTTCAGGTAGAACCAGTTGCCGTAATAAAACGGAGCCCAGCCCCACGGATAAGCGGAGATAAAGGTCCAACCCCAGTCGGGGTAGTCGCACCAGGCACCGTTGTCGAAGGGGCTCCAGTCCGGGCCGACGTCGTTGGGCTGCCAGACTTCACCGTAACCAGGTATGTCGGAGTAATTGCCGTAGTAGCCGAGATCGGCCTCGCCGGGTGCGTTCTGATCCTCGCCGGAGTACTGCGCTCCGGCGGCGGCGTTCTGATCGTTATAGGTGTCGCGCTGCTGATTCCACGAGTCTTCTTGTTGAGGAAGAACCTTCTCTATACGCACCGAGCTCTCGGGCTGCCCGAGGATGTAGTTGTAGGTTTCGCCGCTGCGGATTGTGCGGTTGCTGCTGGCGTTCTGGGCTACGGCTTCACCGTCGCTCATGGCCAGCGACGCGGTCTGGTCATTCACGCTGAAGCGCAGGTGCGAGGGCTTGGTGATGGCAAAGGACTCGCCGCTGTAGTCAGAGATGCGAAAGTCTTCGTGGTCAAGAAGCCGCGCATTGACGTAAATTTCGCCGGAATCGACTTGAATCGCGTTCACCGGAGAGCCGTCGGGTTTGTTGGAAAGATTGATCAGCTCGATTTGCGCCGGGCCGGCGAGACGGACGTTGCTGCCATCCTCGAACTCAAGCTCGGCTTTGGAATTCTCGGCAGCGTAGATGCGCGCTCCGCTGAGGACAGGCATGTTGACGATGGCCTGCTCCCAACCTACGCCGGAGTTGCGGTCGATCTGCACATCACCTTGAACCAGGCTGAGGCGGACCATGCGGACGCCAGTGGCAAAGGCCGGTAAGGCGGAAAGAAGAAAGACCACGACGGTGTAGCAGACGAGCCGAACTCTTCGGGTGGTCATGGCGACACCTCTACCGTACACAGTATGAACTCCATTGCGGCTAGGATGATGCGGTTACCGTCGAGATTATTTCGGTGTGGCAGCGGATGGAGACTGCTGGATAAGCTGCGGCGCGCACAGGATCGACGGGTACGGACTTCGTCCTCCGCCTCGCCCGGGGCGTGGTCAGCGCGGAGACGCGGCTTGGCGCAGCAGAGTGGCGGCGGTGTGGATGTGGCAGATGGCGATGGCCAGTGCGTCGGCGGCGTCGGCGGGCTCGGGGACTTTGTCGAGGTGGAGCAGGCGGGCTACCATCACCTGCACCTGCGACTTCTCCGCCCGTCCGTAGCCGACCACGGCAGACTTGATGGCCAGCGGTGCGTAGGCGACGACAGAGAGGCCGTTCTGCGCGGCGGCCATCATGGCGACTCCGCGCACATGACCCAGTTTCAGCGCGCTCTTGGCGTTGACGGAGTAGAAGACGTCCTCGATGGAGACCACCTCGGGCTGATGCTGCGCGATGATTGCCGAGAGGCCATCGAATACTTTCTTGAGGCGGATTTCCAGGGCCTCGCGCGGATTGAGGCGAATGGCTCCGGCGGTGAGGCTCGTGAGCGAGCGGCCGTCGCCCTCGACCACGCCGAAGCCGGTGTACTCGCCGCCGCAATCGATGCCCAGCACTCGCATGAGGGCAGTATAGCTCGGTCATGATGCTGGGTAGAAGCTTGGTATGCTGTGTGGCGTATTCTCTATGTGGCGTTGCGGACCCCACATTCGCCAAACGAAGGCGGATGTGGGCCACCCGTCACCCGTGAAATGCAGGAGCACCGATGAAGACCCGTTGCTGGCGCATTTGGCTGATTGGTATTTCCCTAAGCATGGTCGTGGTGTTTCTGACGGCCAGCGCTGCTGCCCAAAGCACTCCGTTGAGCGAACGGATTGTGGCCTACCGGATTGAAGGAGCTTACAACCCAAAGACGCACACACTGGATGCCAACGAAGTTCTCACCTACACGAACCGCACCGGCACGACGCTGCGCACATTTCCCTTCCATCTGTACCTGAATGCGTTTCAGCCGAAATCGACCTGGATGACGGAAGCCGAGCGTGGCGGACAGCGCGACACGGAGAAAGGGTCGGGGTGGAATCCGAAGCACTTCGGCTCGGATGAGGTGAAGTCGCTGGAGGTTGTGGGGAGCGGCGGCCAAACCGTCGATCTGACCAGGCAGATGAAGTTTGTTGCGCCTGACGATGGCAATGCGAATGATCGCACGGTGTTTGAGGTCGCACTGCCTAAGCCGCTGGCGCCAAATAAGCAGGTGCAATTCCGGATTCACTTTGTGGACAAGTTTCCGGAGGTGGTGGCACGCACCGGATACAAGCGCGACTTCTTGATGGCGGGACAATGGTTTCCCAAGGTTGGGGTGTGGTGGAACGGCGCCTGGAACTGTCATCAATTCCACGCAAACTCCGAGTTTTTCGCGGACTTTGGAACCTTCGACGTGAAGCTGACGCTCCCGGCGAAGTGGAATGTGGGCGCCAGCGGCGTGCAGACCGGGGCCAAGGACAATGGCAACGGCACGCAGACAGTGAGCTTCCATGCCGAGGACATACACGACTTTGCCTGGACTGCCGATCCAACTACGAAGGTCGTGGAAGACTCAATCAAGCTGAGTGGTGGGACGGTGAAGATCCGGATGCTGATGCAGCCGGAACACATGGCTACCAGTCCACGCTACCTGCAGGCTCTCAAGGGCACGATGCGTAAGTTCGACGAGTGGATTGGAACGTATCCGTACCCGCAGATCACGGTGGTCGATCCGCCGCACGGCGGAGATGCCGCAGGCGGAATGGAGTATCCGACGCTGATAACGGCGGGCACTGCGTGGTGGATGCCGAAGGCGATGCTGGAACCGGAGAGCGTGGTGGAACACGAGTTCGGGCACCAGTACTGGTACGGGATGGTGGCTACCAATGAATTCGAAGATGCGTGGATGGATGAGGGCATCAACCAGTACATGGAAGCCAAGATCATGGACGCAATGTATGGCAAGAACACGTCGAGCGTGAATTCGCGGCTGGGCACGATTGGAGAGCGCGGCGTGGACCGGTTGAGCTACGTACCGATGGCCGACCGCGATCCGCTTTCGCGTCCATCCTGGATGTTTCTGGACGATGGCTCATATGGGGCGATTACGTATTCGAAGACTGCGCTGATGATGCTGACGTTGGAGGACCTGATCGGCGAGAAGACGGTGATACATGGGCTGCGCGTTTACTTTGATCGCTACAAGTTCAAACACCCCAGACCGGAGGATTTTACGGCCACGATGAACGAGGCAGTCGGACAAAACCTGGACTGGTACTGGAAGCAGACTATCTATGGGACTCAGACGTTGGACGACCGCATTCTTTCGGCGAGTTCCGAACGGGTGGACTGGTACAACGAGAAGGATGAGAAGAAAGGCGTCACGGTCTATGACAACGAGGTCGTCGTGCTCCGTCGTGGTGATTTCGACCTGCCGGTAGTGCTGGAGGCGAAGTTCGACGACGGTTCGACGGTGCGCGAACGATGGGACGGCAAGGACCGCTGGCATCGCTTTGAGTGGAAGCGCAAGGCAAAGCTGGTTTCGGCGGAGGTCGATCCGGACCACGGCTATTTGCTGGACCGCGATCCCTTCAACAATAGCTGGACCGCGAAGGCGGATCGCAGAGCAAGCGGCAAACTTGCTGGATACTGGACGCTGCTGACGCAATGGCTGGAGATGGGGCTGGGCTGGCTGGCTTAGGAGAGGCGATGAACGGACGGGTTCGCAGTTCGGCAGCATTGGTGTGGCGTCATCAGCGCCTGGTGTGGTGGATTTTTACGGTAAACCTGGTGATTGCATGGCTCTGCTCGCTACCTACGCGGGCGACGCTGACTGCGGTGATGGACCACAGTTTGGAGTCGGCAAAGCTGGTTACGGGGTTTGACATTGGCACAGCGGGGCTGCTGGTGGAGCGACCGGATGTTTCGGCGCGGGCGCTGGCTCCGGGGGCGGTTGGAGCGGCGCTGATCTTTCTGGCGTACCTGTTGTTCATCGACGGCGGCGTGTTCAGGGTGTTTCTGCAAGACAGGAAGTTGAGCCGCGCGGAGTTCTTCGAGAACGCCGGATTGTTCTTCTGGCGGATGCTGCGGTTGGGGCTGTATTCGCTGGTGCCATTCGGCCTACTGATGGCGGCGGGCGGTGGACTATCGAGCTACGCGGGAAAGCTGGCAAGCGATGCTCCGCAGGCGCGGTTGGGATTCTTCATCAGCCTGATGTGCCAGTTGGTGATTGTTGTTGCGGCGCTGTGGGTGAGGATGTGGTTCGACCTGGCGCAGGCGCGTGTGGTGCGCGATGGCGAACGCAAGCTTTTTCGGGTACTGGCGCGCGGCTTGAAAGTTGCGTGGCGTGCGGGCAGGCTCTTTGCGAGCTACATCGGAATCGGACTGTTTGCGGCTGCGACGTTCGGCATTGGCGTTGGCATTTGGATGTATCTGCCTCATTCGGCAATGGGTGCGAGCTTTCTGGTACTGGAGTTGGTGACGATGACGCAGATTGCTTCGCGGCTGTGGATGAAGGCGGCCAGCGCGCGCTGGGTCGCACTGCTCTCGGAAGCGGTTCTGGCTGCCGCGCCTGTGGATGAGGCGACGGCGCCGGCGGTCGAGACGGCAGTGGAGTCAGAAACAGCAGATGGCTTGCCGGAGACGGAGTAGAACGGTCCGCAAAAGGTGCGGGAAAGAGCAAGGGCAAGGTCAACAACCCCACCTTCAGACCTCCTGATCTGGTTGAAATCAGGATGACCCGAGTTTGAAGACGAGCGTGAGGTGTGTACCGGGGAAGATGGTTTTCGTGGCGTTGAGTTCCGCCAACAGTTTCTCGATGGCCTGATCGTGAGCCGCCTGGGTGAGATGGTGGAGGCGGACAGTCAAGGTGTTGGTGATGAGGTCAGGGGTAAGATCAGCCTCGGTATCGAAGATCTGGCGCAGCAAGGCGCGGGCATCGTCAGTGCGGGCGATATGTTCGCGAAGCAGGGAGGCCATGCTGGATTCGGCGCGATAAGCGATCATCTTGATGGTATCGACGAAATGCTTTCGTTCGGTACGCAGCCGAGTAAATCGGTCTTCCTCTGGCAATAGCTTCACGGGAATGTGATGCGGAGTGTCCTTGCGCGACTGTTTGAGTTGGTCGATCTGCAAATCGAGACTTTCGATGTCTTCCCGCAGTTGCGCCTTGCGCTGCTGAAAACCCTGAACTTCAGAGTTGGTGGGATCCTCCGATAAAGCAAGGGCTCCGAACTGAGCCGCCTGCCGATGGCGCTGGCCGATTTTGGAGCGGATCTTGCCGTCGAGTTTGCGCCACTCCGGATTTACCACCTGGATCGCATCAGGAACGGGTTCGGTTCCATACTCAATCAAGCTATCCAATCCGTAATGTTCGCGCATGTAGCGGAAGAAGTTTTCCTGAGACCATCGGGCGAATAACGACGGTGCCAGCGTGGTCATTGGCAGCTGGAAGTTGGTGGCTAAGATCGAAGTCTGATGGCCGCCGTCGCTGAGTTTGCGAATCTCGCGTACCCAGAACCGGTTCGACAACTGGGTACCGCGCTCGGCCAGTTTCATGGTCACGATTTCGCCGCTCACCAGCTGGACGCGGTGCGTGGTGAATTCTTCGCTGCGCCACTCGCCCTGGGGAAACTTGTGATAGGTCAGAATGGCAATCCGCTTCTGCCACAGCTGCTCGAATAACTCGGGACTGTAGCCTTCCCGGTCGAACACCATTGTGAACCAGTGGGTACGAGGATCTTCCGCCATGCGCCGCTGTTGCTCCGGCGGCTGGATCACATTCACTTCCAGCCACGGAATCACATCCTGCTTGAGCGTGGCGATCAGTCCCGGATCCACCTCTTTGTTGACATACAGAAATGGCTGGCCATCCATGGCATTGATCCAGTAATCGGTGGTAGCCCGTAAACACAATCGCTGGCGCGCCACGTAATGGCGCGGTAGCGCCGTCTGCTCCCCGTGATAGACGCGCACGTGGCCATCGCAGTAGAAAAACAGTTCCGAGGCATCTTGCTGGGCGATCCATTCCTTGGCCAGTGCGGCGTTCCAGCGCAGGGCTTGACCCAAGTCGTGGCACAGCAGTTTTAACTTCTCCCGCAGCGTCCTCACTTCGGGAATGCGGTCCAGTCCCAGCAGCTTGCCCCACTCGCCTGGCGCTTGATAACGAAGCTGTTCCAGAGACCGGATCCGCCCCAGCGCCATCAATGCCAGCAGCAGGAAGATGCTGTCAATGCCATAAAATCCGTTTGGGAGCTGGTACATCTCCGGCGTGTAGCGCAACAACCCGGTCGCCAACAGCGCAGGCAATGCCAGCAGCACGCCGCCCCGGGTTACATCGCAGGTAGCTTGAAACTCGATGGGCGCCGACTCCAGCTCTCCCATCGCGGCCGCTACTCGCTCCAACGAACGCGTCGCGGCGTTTCCCATCGGCGCTTGGCTGTCGATCTGACTGCGACCACTCTTGTTGCTTACTTCGGTGGTGGCGGGTTCGTTTTTTTTAGCTTTCGCAAGCGTCCAGCGTCAACCGCCTTGTGCAGCGTGTTCGCCAACACATTCAGTTCACTCGCCACTTCCGGAACGCTCTGCCCCTCGTCAAGCAACTTCTGCGCTCGCTGCAGCACTTCCCCTTTCAGCACCGAGGCTGAACTGTGACGGGGTTTCACCGCGTAGAACCCGTTGGCCCCCTGCTCCCGAAAAACCTTCACATACCTCTTCACTGCAATCATCGGAACGCCGAACGCCTGGACAATCTCCTTGGGCTTCACCGTCCCGTTGACGATCATCTGGCTGGTGAACATGCGAAATCCACGCACATCGTTCTCCGCGTGGCGGAACACCGGCAGGTGGCCGTGGATGTA
Organism: uncultured Acidobacteriota bacterium; assembly: GCA_963786435.1. Classification (GTDB taxonomy): domain Bacteria; phylum Acidobacteriota; class Terriglobia; order Terriglobales; family Acidobacteriaceae; genus TOLSYN. The sequence goes on along the minus strand of CAWAZK010000002.1, from coordinate 4,024,492 downwards.
ATACACCGTGCCCGCCTCCTTTGCCACCGCTATGTGGTGATTGATCTCGGTCACTCCGGCAGGGAATATCGGCAGTTGCATCTGCGGCATGCTCTTTCTTAATCCAAAGCAGCCCCTCTGGCAACAGTTTTCAGGATCATTCCGTTTTCCCTGCCCGACAGGATCTACGGGGCGAGATCAGGAGTTCTGACCTTAAGCAACAGCAAGGGCAAGGTCAACAACCCCACCTTAAGCAACAGCAAGGGCAAGGTCAACAACCCCACCTTAACCGCAAAGAACGCGGTGAAGGTGGGGCACCCTCAAGTTTTACTTTTGACACGAAAAAAGAGTTTTACTCTGACCCGAAAAAAGCGCGATAGCATGAAGCGCCCTCAAGGTTCGCTCCGACAACTTCAAGGTTTGCTTGGGGCGCAATCTGTGGGGTCGCCTTGGAGTTTGCGGATGGCGTGGGGCACGGCGGGCCAGACCGCTTCCAAGTTCTCCACGGCTCCGGCGGGGCTGCCGGGGAGATTCAAGATCAGAGTACGTTTGCGAATCCCACAGACGGCGCGGGAGAGCATGGCGAAAGGCGTCTTGGCGAGGCTGGCGGCGCGCATCGCCTCACTGAAGCCGCCAATGACGCGATCGAGAACCTCAAGCGTCGCCTCGGGGGTAACGTCTCGCGGAGAGAGTCCGGTGCCGCCGGTGGTGAGGATGAGATCGGTGGTGGATGAGTCCGACCATTCACGCAGCGCTTGGGCAATGAGTGATTGCTCGTCGGCGATCATGGCCGAGGTTGCGATTTCCACGCCGCGTTCGGTAAGCCACTGCGACAGCGCCGGGCCACTTTTATCTATGCGCTCGCCGCGTGAGCCTTTGTCGCTGATGGTGAGGATTGCGGCGCGGATTGGATTCGCGTTCGTCTTCATCGACTAGTCTCCGACTCAGGTTCGGGCGTTTGCTCTTCCGTTTCTTTTGCAGCGTCTTTTTCTGTTGAGGCGATCACCGAAGGAGTGGGTGGGGTCGCCGCTGCCGGAGCGGGCTTCCTGGGTTCGAGCAACAGATCAACTCTGTAGTTGACGGATGCGGCGGAGGTTTCGGCCTCGGTGATCGCGTCGGCGATCTCCTGAATTTTGCTGCGAGGAGGCACGGGTTGGGCCGCGAGCCTGCACAGCACTGGAAGCTGCAGCCACCAGAGCAACTCCTCGTAAGACTCCTTGACGAAATAGGTGTGGCTGGCGTCGGCGTGAGCTCCGTTGAGCCAGCGGACATCGGGGTCCTGCCAGAACGCAGGCGAGAAAGCCGGGATGAGCGGCGCGGTGAGATCTTCCGCTTGCGTTGCGGCTTCGGATGCGAAGACGTTGGCTTCGATCAGCAAGGCGACCTTGATCCTGGCGGCGACGCGCCAGCTTTCCTCATTCGAAAAGCCGAGGGCCTCAAATGAGTGCGCCAAGGGCTCGCGCAGGCGGAGTCGGTCGAAGAGATCGAGTGCGGCGCGTTCCGAATCTTTGGCATTGATGGATTCGGCGAGCAGTTCGAGGGTGAACCATGCAAGCACGGGCCCCCATAGTTCGGTGGCCATCAACCCTGGGCTGAGGCTGGGAAGGACGCGGCGGGCAGCGGCGGGCCAGGGTTCGGGCCAGACCTTCTCAAGTGATGGAATTCGCATGGCGGCACGCGCACGCTCACGGAATCTGGACGTCATCGCAGATGGGTTGGTGAAATCCGGAAGCGGAGAGCCGTCGTTGTGCCCACGATAGAAGGACTGCGCCTCACGCAGGAAGTCGCGGCTGCGTTTCCAGGCGCTGTCGAGGAAATCTTCACGTGCGAGTTCGAGGGCCTTTAGCTTCTCGGGGCCGGCAGGGGGCTGGTCGTGAAGTTGTGCGAGATGGCGCACGACGGACGGCTCCAGCAGGCGGCGGAGCGCATCGTGCGCGGGTCGGAGTTCGAGGCTGATGAGAGCATCTTCGAGATTGGCGACGCCATGGCCGCCAAGGTGGTCACAGAGGAGGTCCCAGGGCTTTTCGGCGGTGGCGTACAACTCGCGCCAGTTTAGAAAGACGTGGCACTGATAGGCGTGCAACTCGATGGTGAGGCCGTGCTCGGCCATGTTCACGGAGCGGCGCAGATATTCGAGACCGGTCAGCGAGTCGCGATAGGCAAAGATGACGGCAGGATCGATCCGGAGGTCAAGGCCCTCCTTCAGCCGCCGCTGGCGAAGATGACCAGACTGTTTATCGGCGTAGGCGGCCGAGTTATCGATGGTTCCGCGGGTGGTGGAATAGCGGTTGTTGTAGATAACCAGCGCGCGCTGATCGCCGCGCCGGTTGGAGTAGGCGAAGACGTTTTCATCGACTCCGCCACCTTCGTGGAAGAAATCGTAGAGCAGGAAGTTGCCGCTCTCGGCGAAGAGCGCACGCTGATGCAGCAAGGGAGCGATCTCGCGCTCGTGGCGCTCGACCAGCCACGGGTCGGGATCTTCCTGATAGCGCGGCCATCGGTACTCCATGCCGTACTTCTCGGTATAGCCCTCGATCTGGCCGTGGCCGAACATCGGCAGGCCGGGCAGAGTGGACATGAGGGTGGCGACGCCGAAGTACTTGTCTCCGGTGCCGAACTGATCGATGGCGGTGCGCTCGTCGGGATTGCTCATGAAATTGACATAGCGCTTCATGATGTCGGGATCGAACTCCAAAGTGTTCTTGATCACCGAGCGGTACTTTGCGTTTTCCTCGTCGCGCATCATGTTCATGAAGGCGCTGTTGTACACGCGATGCATACCGAGCGTGCGAACGAAGTAGCCCTCCATGAGCCAGAAAGCTTCGGCGAGAAGCAGGGTTCCGGGAACCTCGGCGGCGACGCGATCGACCACTTCGCGCCAGAACTCGTGGGGCATGTGCTTGTTGAATTCAGCGGTGGACATGGCGTACTCGGCGCGGGAGGGGATGGCTCCGCTGCTGCCGGGATTGGGGAACCAGAGGCGCTGAAAGTGCCGCTTGGCGAGGGTCATGGCGGCATCGAAGCGGATCACCGGAAAGAGACGCGCGACGTGCAGGATGGTCTGAATGACCTGTTCGCGCACGGCAGGATTCAGGTAGTCGAGTTGGGCGGTGTCGTTCCAGGGAAAGCTGGTGCCATCGTTGCCGTGATAGATGTAGCGGGTCTCTCCACTCTGGCGGTCGCGGCGCTGGAAAACCACGGCGGCATCGGTCTGCTCATAGTAGTGGCGCTCGATCTTGATCTCGACGCGCGGGTCGGGCGAGAGGTCAGGGCCATTGAAGTCGTACGCGGGATAAGGCCGGTCAGGGCGCGAGATGAACCAGTCGGGATGCTCAATGACCCAGGGGGAATCGATGCCCATGTGGTTAGGCACCATGTCACTGGCGAGGCGAATTCCGCGCCGGTAACAGCGGTCGCGCAGAGTGATGTAGGCGGCTTCTCCGCCGAGATCGTCAGCGATGCGGTAATCATAGAGCGAATAGGCGGAGGCGACGGCGTCCTGGTTACCGCACAACTGCTTGATGGTTTTGGAGGCGCGGCTGCGCTCCCAGATGCCGATGAGCCAGAGCGAGTTCAGACCACGACGCGCTAGTTCGTCTAGGTCTTCGTCGGGAATCTGATCGAGCCGGTCGATGGCGCGGCTGTACTTGCGGGAGAGCTGCGCGAGCCAAACATAGGTGCTTTTTGCGATCAGCACGGCAGTAGGCATCCACTCGACGTCGGCGCTGAACTTCTCGTACTCGTGGGCGGGGTCGCCGAAGACGGGAACCTCGGATTGGCTGACCACACTGGGCCATTGCTGCAGGCCCAACTCGCGGCGGCGGCGCGCGGCTTCCTCGGCGGCCTTGGCGGCGGCAGCGCGGGCGGCGGCTTCGGATTCGGGATTCGGAGGATGGAAGCGGGCCCAGATCGCCAGTTCCTCTTCGTGGAGAATGTCACTGGCGATGAGCAGGAATCGCTCCAAATTCTCACCGAGCAGGGACTTCCATTTCTTGCGGATCACGGAAAGCTGGTCGCTCAAGGAGCCGGGTGCGGAGACGGCGGGCGCACGGAGCAGGTCAAAGAGATTCACCGACGCTGCGCCTTCGACCGGAATCAACGGGCGGGTGGCGAAATAGGCGGGGAGTTGCTCGGCGACACGTTTGTAGGCGGTCTTCTCGACTAGGGCGCGGTCTTCGAAGAGTTCCTCGAAGGGACGGAAGGCGGCGTTACGATTGGCCATCCAGAGCAGCATCATCTCTTCAATGGCGGCGGCGCGGTGCGGGATTCCAGCGGTGGAACCGGCCAGCCACTCCCTGGGAGTTTGCTCGCCACGATAGACGGAGCTGCCGGGAAATTGCTGGACAAAGGCGAGCAGCATTTTGTTCAGTTCCCTGCTGCCGACCTGCTGGGAGAAAAAGAGAGAGCGTCGACCATCACGTTGGGATCGAACTGCTGGCGATAGCGCGCCATGACGGCGTGGCTGGCTTCATCGATTAAGCCCATCGCATACAGTGCGGCGGCGTGAACGGCACGCTCGGGATGCTGCTCGACATCGCGAACCAGGTTCATACGGTAGGCAAATTCGCGGCTTGCCGCCACGTTTGCAAAAACTACATTCCCGGTAAAAGAGAAGAGCGTATCCGCAAACTGATAGCGGTTGCGTGCGGCCCTGGAAATATGAAATTCCATCATCTGCGACTTATCCTAAGCAAAGCCTGCTCACCATCATGCCAGATGCGACCGGCATCGGCATACGCTAAGACTTCAAGGGTAATCTCTTATGCGTTGGAAAAGGTCAAAATGATTGTGCGGCAACTCATCAAAGGGAAGATGCAGGAAATAGCCGCGCAAAATGTGAAGGCCGCTGCGCGATGGCAGCGGCCCGGGTGAAAACAACTAGTCCTTGGGCTCTTTGCGGATTTTCTTCTGTGCCCGCTTACGAGCCAGAGCTTGCTTTACGCGGAGCTTCGCGCCCGGCTTCAGATAGTAGGAATGACGCTTCACTTCTTTAATGATGTCTTCCGTCTGAACTTTGCGCTTGAACCGGCGCAGGGCGCTCTCAATCGACTCGCCCTCTTGCAAACGAATTTCTGCCAAACAAATCACCACCCAACCCAGCCATAAATGGCCATGCGCAAGTTTACCACAGGGAAAAGGAGAATGACTCCGCCCCGCTCCCTGCTCTACCAAACCCGGCAGGCCGGGGTGTGAACCATGGGCGCGTCAGGCTTGCAGGAGAAAGCTTTCCGGAACTCCGGCATATTCGAGACAACGCCGTTGGTGCGATAACGCTCAGGCGCGTGAGGATCCGTGGCCGCCCTCATGCGCTGAAGTTCCGGGCGCTGGTTGCTGCACCAGCCCTGCGCATAGGCCACAAAAAAGCGCTGCGCGGGAGTGAGGCCATCGATGGGGTGCAGCTTGGTGCCGCGCACGGCTTCTTCCCACGCGCTGTACGCCAGCCAGAGCCCACCGAGGTCGGCGACGTTCTCGCCCAATGTCAGCTCGCCGTTGACCTTCACGTCGTCCACAGCGGTGTAGGCGGAATATTGCTTGGCAACGCAAGCTGTACGCTGCTCAAACTGTTTGGCATCGGCGGCGGTCCACCAATCGCGCAGATTGCCATAGCCATCGAACTGGCGGCCTTCATCGTCGAAGCCGTGGGTCAGTTCGTGTCCGATGGTGGCGCCGGTCTGCCCGAAGTTGGCCGCGGCGTCGGCTCGCGGGTCGAACAAGGGAGGTTGCAGCACTCCGGCGGGAAAATTAATGTCATTCATCTGCGCGTTGTAGTAGGCGTCAACCGTGGGCGGTGTGAGATACCACTCGCCCCGCACCAGGGGCTTGCCGATCTTGGCGAGCTGGCGGCGGAACTCGAAGCTGTTGGAGCGCTCTCCATTGCCAAGAGCATCACCGCGAACAATGTTGAGCGCGGAGTAGTCGCGCCATTTGTCTGGGTAGCCAACTTTGTTTACCACGAGCTTGAGCTTGGCGAGAGCTTCTTGTTTTGTGGATTCTGACATCCACGGTAACTGGCGTATGTCGCGGTTCATGGCGGCCTCGACGCTCTGCACCATTTTTAGCGCGCGCTGCTTGGCATCACCACTAAAGTAGCGCGCCACGTAAGCCTGTCCGACGGCCTCGCCGAGGGCACGATCCTCGAAGCGCACACAGCGCGTCCAGCGCGGCTGCAGTTCGCGGGCACCGGTCAGCTTGCGTCCGTAGAAGTCGAAGTCTTCCTGCACGAAGGAATCTGGCAACCAGCGAGCCTGGGCATGAAGTTGGTGCCAGCGCAGATAAGTCTTCAAGGTCGGCAGCTTCTCGCTCTTCAGAACTTCGTCCAGCGACTTGAAGAACTCCGGTGCGACTACGTTGAGCGAGGTTATCTGGGAAAGGCCGAGCCCCGTGAAGTAGCGATCCCACGGAAACGTGGGCGCAAGCGCAGCCAGTTCCGCGCGCGTCATGCGGTGATAGACGGCTGCGGGATCGCGGCGTGCCGTGAGCGGCATTTCACCTTTGGCAAGAGCCGTCTCAATACGCAGCACGACCTTCGCGTTGGCAGAGGCCGCCTCCGACGTGTCGCCCAGCAACTCGAACATCTTCTGCACGTGGGCGACGTAGTCCTTGCGCATCTGTTCGGAGTGCGCGTCGGTCTTGAGGTAATAATCGCGTTCGGGGAGCCCAAGCCCGCCCTGGTCCACGGAAGCGATGGTTTCTGTAGAGTTCTTTGCGTCCTGGTCGGCGCTCAGCGAGAACAGCGCCGACTGGCCGAAGTAGATGCCGAGGTCCTGGGGATGAAAGTGCGCGAGATAGTCGGCCAAGTCGTCCATCGAGGCGATGTCGTCGATACGCTTGAGGTCGGCGCGGAGAGGCTGGAGGCCAGCGGCGTTGATTGCCTTCTCGTCCATGCATGAAGCGTAGTAGTCGCCGATCTTCTGATTGATAGCGATCTTCTGATTGATAACGCTGCGCTTGGGGTCGGGTGTGGCGGCGGCTTCAAGGATCTGGCGGATTTTCAGCCGGTTCTGCTCCTGGAGTTTGGAGTACACACTCCAGGCGGCCTGGTCCGGGGGGATGGTATTGCTCTTCATCCATCCGCCGCAGGAGTAGGCATAGAAATCGACGCAGGGATCGATGGACTTATCCATGGACACGGGATCAATGACGTGCCAACTGGGGGTAGGCTGCGATTGTGCCATCGCCGCACACGACAGAAGAGCGATCACGCAAATCGCCGCAAGAGTTCGCATAAGCTCCTCACCGTTAAAAAGCAGCAACCACGATCTTTTTTGAAGCTCACGACGCCCGCATTGAGCGCCGTGGTGGCTGCCCACTTGGATCATATCGCGCGTAGGCCTACTCGTTACCGCCATTTACTCTTCGTTTTATTCTTCGGCTGCGCTTTGCCGTCTCGCTTCTTGCCATAGCTGATCGATGGCCGCTTGGCTCCATATTTCTTCTTGTACGGCCCAGGACTTTTCTTTTTGAGCCCCGCGGGTTTTTTGTATTTGGCGGGATCTTCCAACACTTCAGGCGCAGGTAATACTTCGCGGCGGATGCGGATAAGGACGGCGGCAATTTGTTCGGCGCTCCGCTCTTCGAGCAGCACTCTTGCTGCTGCTAAATCGTCTTCCGCCGGAGCATCTGCCATGGCAACGATTTCCCGCAACAGGTTTTCCTCGTCACGCGCGCGAATCGAATCGGCGGAAGGCGCAGGAGTCCAGAGTGCTTTGATCTTTGCCGATGCCATCAACCGCTCTCCGGCACCTCGATGCTGCGCGGGCACGATCATCACCGACAAACCCTTGCGTCCTGCGCGCCCTGTGCGGCCGCTGCGGTGCAACAGCGCCTCTTTGTTCTGTGGAAGATCGGCGTGGATCACCAGACCGAGATCAGGCATATCTAATCCGCGCGCGGCCACATCGGTAGCCACGCACACGCGAGCCCGCCCGTCGCGCAGGGCTTGCAGCGCGGTCGTACGCTCGTGCTGCTTCATTTCTCCTGAAAGCGCAACTGCGGAGAATCCACGCTCGCGAAGGTTCGCGTGCAGATGCCGCACTGCTTCGCGCGTTGAACAGAACACCAGCGCACCTTGCGCGTCGAAGTAGCGAAGCGAATTGACGACCGCGTGTTCGGTATCCCGAGGGCCGATCAGAAACGCGCGATATTCAATATCGGCGTGTGGCTCGTTTTCGGTCGATAACGCCATGCGCAGAGCATCGCGCTGATACAGTCTGGCGAGGCCCAATATCGCCTTCGGCAACGTCGCCGAGAACATCAGAGTGCGCCGCTCCGGAGGAGTCGCGTTCAGCAGTAGCTCAAGTTCCTCGCGAAAGCCGAAATCGAGCATCTCATCTGCTTCATCCAAGACCACCACGCGGATCTCTGACAGCTTTAAGAATCCACGATCAAGGTGGTCCGCCAACCGGCCCGGCGTACCGACGATTACGTGAGCCCCCGCCGCCAGGGCGCGTTGCTCGCGCCGAATGTCCATACCGCCCACGCAGGAGATCACGCGTCCGCCAGCGTCACCCAACAACCAAGCCAGCTCTTGCTGCACCTGTAACGCCAGTTCACGAGTCGGCGCCACCACTAGCGCAAGTGGCTGCTTGGGCCGTCCAAATCGCGGCTCCTCGCCGAGCAGCGTCTCTCCTAAAGTAAGGCCATACGCGGCGGTCTTCCCCGAACCAGTCTGTGCCGAAACCAGCAGGTCTCGGTCTGAGGCCTCAGGCCGAAGCACGGCTTTTTGAACGGGTGTGGGTTCTGTGTAATTTCGTGCTGCAAGCGCACGCAGCAAGCTGGGGTGAAGTTCAGGGAAAGCCATAGATTGAAGTATAAGGGATTACTGCCGAAAACCTTGTTCGCCTTTTTCGATTGCAGTAAATCCACATGAACTTCGAGTGCTCGTCATTCTATCCCAGTCACGAATGTGCACGACGAGATTTGAGCCATGCCGGAGGACGGCAATACGTGTACCAGAGATAATCCCTCAGCGATCCGACTCGCCGACGGTTTAATAACAATCGACAGAACCATCGCGATTGCAGAGATGCTTTCTGGCTGTGCTGTGCTGGTGTTTCAACATTGCCAGGCAGTGCCTCTTCCATCGGCAGGACGATACAACCACACGTTTTCTGTCTGCAATCGCGCTCGGTCTGCTGCTGGACAGAATGCTTTCGGCATGGTCTGCCGGAGGCCTCTTTGACTCATTCAATATGACAGAGTGCAATTACTTGGCGATCGCCTGTCTGTATTTGATTTTCCGTCTAAAACGATATGTAGGACGTGCTCGTGGTGGCGCACAGAGTGGGCTTTGGTCTATTGAGGAAGTTCGGAATACGGCTTCAGCCTAAAAATGACAGATAATCTTCGGCGTCAAACAGGTCATATTGTTGAGCTTGACTCGTTGCGAGGGGTGGCTGCCATAACGGTGGTCTTTCAGCACTTCTACCTGCTGTGGCGCGAAGCAAGTTCCGCTCCTCACTGGATCGAGCAGCTCTTTCGAATGCCACCATTCTTCCTGCTGGTTGCCGGACATGCGGCGGTGGTGCTCTTTTTTCTCCTGAGCGGTTTTGTGCTCACGCTTCCTGCCCTCAAAGATAAGAGTCAACCGTATTCGAAGTACGTGATTCGGCGCGTATGTCGTATCTACCTACCTTATCTCGTGGCGCTCAGCATAAGCCTGATCGCTTGCGCAGAACTTTATGGTCGTCCGCTTTACGGACAATGGTTTCAACAGACATGGCCCGCCGCACCAAATGCAACCGCAGTTTTACAACACGTCATTTTTGTCGGGGATTTTAATACCGTGCTTTACAATCCTCCTCACTGCTGTCCGGCTAAAATGTGAGGCGCTCATATAAAGCACATAAAATCATCGCGATAGACGGTGTAGAGGATTTCTCGATTTGAAATGAAAGAAGGACCATTTGGCGGCTTTGGCTATCCAGCGCCGGAGCAGAATGGTGAATGAACCTTGGGCGCACCGTCTTCTCCCAGATCATGGAGCACCTGCCCGCATACGAGTTTAAAAAGTGCGTGGCTCGCTATCATGGTGACTCTCACTCACGCGGTTTCTCCTGCTTGGACCAGTACTTGGCAATGGCTTTCGCACAGCTGACTTATCGCGAGAGTTTGCGCGACATTGAAGCGTGCCTACGTTCTGTTGGTGGAAAGTTATACCACATGGGGTTGCGCGGCAAGGTGTCGCGCACAACATTGGCCGACGCCAACGAGACCCACGACTGGCGGATCTTCGCCGATCTCGCGCAGGTCTTGATCGGTATCGCACGGCCACTGTATGCGAACGATCCGATCGGTGTGGACTTAGATCAGAGCCTCTACGCCTTGGACTCGACTACCATCGATCTATGTCTGTCGATGTTCCCGTGGGCAAAGTTTCGCAAGCACAAAGCCGCAGTTAAGATGCACACGCTGCTGGATCTGCACGGCAATATCCTACGTTTATCCGCATCACCGATGGCAAGGTGCATGACGTCAACATACTCGACGAGATCATTCCGGAAGCTGGGTCCTTCTATGTCATGGATAGAGCATACATAGATTTCGAGCGATTGTTCGGGTTCACGCTCAGCTCGGCCTTCTTCGTCGTGCGCACCAAGTCCAACATTTTGATTCAGCGGCGCTACTCGCATCCGGTCGATAAGAGCACTGGCGTTTGCTCCGATCAGACCGTTGTTCTCACATCCTTCGAATCCGCTACCTCGTATCCGGACACTCTGCAACGAGTCAGTTACTTCGACGTGAAAACCGGCAAGCGACTGAAGTTCCTGACCAACAACTTTGCGCTTCCAGCGCTGACCATCGCCCAAATATATAAGTCCAGGTGGGAAGTTGAATTATTTTTTAAGTGGGTCAAGCAGCATCTTCGAATTAAGAAGTTCTATGGCACCAGCGAGAACGCGGTGAAGACTCAGATATGGATCGCAGTATCGATGTACGTGCTGGTGGCCGTCGTGCGCAAGCGGCTGGAGTTGGAGGCGAGCCTTTACCAGATTCTACAAATTCTCAGCGTATCGCTCTTCGAGAAAACGCCCATTCTACGGGCACTCGAAGCATATTCTTCCCAAGACGCCCTCTATGAAAACAGCAACCAACTGATTCTATTCGACTTGTAGCCGGACAGTAGTGAATCCTCCTATCTGGTCGCTTGTTCAGGAAATGCGGATTTCACTTATCTTTCCATTACTTTGCATTGCTGCCCTCCGTCTGGATACCCGCTTCGTGTTATTGACCAGCGTTTGCCTACCTTTACTCGCGGATCTACTGAAAGCTCACTCAAGCCTTCCGGAAACTTATGTGCGCAGCATCGGGTACTGCGGCATGTTCTTGATGGGTGCTCTTCTCGCTCGATATCAGGAAATCGTTCGTATGCGGTTTCAGCAGATTTCCAGTTTTGTGAAATGGGCGGTATTCCTTCTGGCATTGGCATTTTATCTGTACCCTGGTGCTTCCACATCACCTCTGCACCTTCATGGCATGCAACTTGAACTCGTGACTGCAGTAGGCGGCTCCTACATTGTTGTCATGGCGATTATGCATGCTGGATTCTCTGGGTTCCTTAAGATGAAACCACTGCGGTTTCTCGGCAAAGTGTCTTATAGCATCTACCTGATACACTTTCCGCTTCTTTTTGCGATTGGCATCCTCTGCAGCTATGCACGAATACCTCTTCTGGCGGTTTTTCCTGTGTTCATAGCTACTACCCTTGCGCTCTCCGGCGTCTTCTATTCATGTGTAGAGAAACCCTCGATTTGGCTCGGGAAGACGCTCACTCAGGCACGACCGTCGAACTCGACTCAGCCATCGGCAGTATCGTGAGCGTACGCAACTTAAAAGTTACGTACTGAAACTTGCGTGGCCCGAGATGGGTGCACGAGTAATGAACGATTAGTTGGAGTGCAGGCATGACGAAGACAGTTCCCCCTCATAACAGCGATCACTTGGCCAGCCTGGATGGCTTTCGCGGTATGGCGATCTTGCTGGTTTTCTGCCGTCATTTTTTGACGTCTGTTCATGTGCATTCTCCAGTGCTCAGGATTCTTTCGCAGATGGAGGCCGGTGGATGGCTGGGGGTGGACTTGTTTTTCGTGCTGTCCGGCTTTCTGATCACGGGCATTCTTGATAAGTCGTTGAACCAGCCGCACTACTTCCGCAACTTTTATATCCGGCGCAGTCTGCGTATATTTCCGCTGTTTTACGGAGTTTTCGCACTTCTTCTGGTGCTCACGCCTCTACTGCATCTGCAATGGCATTGGGGACATCTGTGGTCCCTCATTTACGCACAGAATATTGTGTTCAATCTTGACCCCTCGCTCCAAACGGTGGTGCCTTATGTTGCCATCGGGCATTTCTGGTCGCTGGCCGTCGAGGAGCAGTTCTACATGCTTTGGCCGCTTACTTTATGGCTAGTCCGCGACCGGCGCCAGATGATACGCCTATGCCTTGGGGGCGTGATAGCGGCCAATCTCATGCGCCTAGGACTCTGGCACTGGCTGCCAGCCAGTGAGGCATCAGACTGGATTTACAAAGAACTCCCGACGCACATGGATGGACTCCTGCTGGGGGCATGTGCGGTGCTCGCCATTCGCGAGCGCTCGGTAGAGGACATCCTGCGCCGCACGCGTTTACCTTTCTACACAGCCCTCGCGGTGCTACTGGCGGTATGCGTCAGCGCTCGCGATCTTGACTACCGCAGCTATCAGATGTCCACCATTGGCTACACCGCGGTAGCTGCCGTGTTCGCAGGGTTGCTGCTGCGGGCGCTGATACCGGGCAGCCTGCTTAGTCGTTTCTTCAGCGGAAGGATTCTTCGCTTCTTCGGCCGTTACAGCTATGGGATGTACGTGTACCACTACCTTTTCAATCCAGCTCTTGTGACGATGAGGACATGGCTGCAGGCCCAGCTGCACATACGCATTCTCGGCGGAATCCTTGCCGCCGCTATTATTTTTGCACTGTCAACCTGCGCGGCGGTGGCGAGTTATCATCTCTTCGAATCCAGGTTCCTCAAGTTAAAGGACCGTTTGGCACCGTCTTCCGGAGCGCTGCAGGGGATACGCATCGATGCAGCGGAAGTGGAGTCTGACCCGGACAGGAATGCTATTTCCGTTTCCAGCGCCGGCTGAGCACAATGGATTGGTTTTCACTCCCCATACAATCGGGGACCGTCATCGAGAAGTTCCTGGCGAAGTAGGCCACTCGGGATTTGACCTGTGCGGACCGGCATCCAGACGTTCCTGGTGGCAAACAAACTGCCTTTGTGTTCACTCAAGCATATTTCGTGTAAGTCCTGAATTGAGTTTTGCTCACCAATCACATGAACTAAACCGAAGAATGGTGTAACCTGCCTCTCAGGAGGTTACCAATAAGGTCCTGAATTATTGCAGGAGGCCAGTGGTGGCCCGAGAATACCTACCTCGTGTCGGCATAAAGCTACGACCATTCGCCCGAGCACCCAGCACGCCTCCCTGCACCTGCCCAATCCGCTCGTGGGAAGATGCGACTTCCACATTGCGCTGCTAAGAAGAACTTTGGTTCGAGTATGCTCACGAAATTGTTTTATCGAAGCTTTCTCTCTTATCATTACATCTGGTCAAACAGACTGACGGGCCTGCGACGATGAGTACTGATGGATCTGCCGAATTCAACTCTGACACGCGGGAGCACATGACTGCTACATCGATAGCGATGTCAGAGCCGTTTAGGAATCGTTACGAAGCGTTGTTGCGCGCGACTCATGCGATCGGCTCGTGCGACGATTGCGACAGGGCTGGCGATGTGCTCCTCCAAGCGCTGCTTGAAGTTGTTCCCTTTGACTACCTGCACCTTGTCGCATTTGAAACAGAAAGCGACATTGTCGAGTGGCATCTGCTCTATTTGAATGGAAGAAAGCTGGATTTACCTCTGGCAGGGGTTGTGGTGGAGAACACTCCGTCCGAGTTGGTGCACAACTCTCAACAAATCCTCGTCACCGGGGACTGGAGAGAAGAAACCAGCTTTGCGAAATATCGCGAGTTTCTCAAAGAACACGGGATTGTCTCGACCTGCTCTCTGCCGCTTGCAAGAGGAGAGCGCCGACTGGGCGTGTTGAGCATGGGCAGTTCGCAGCCCCATGCCTATCCCTCGGATGAGGTCCGGTTCTTATCCCTGGTGGCCGATCAGATTGCCCTGGCGATCGACGCGGCGGTGAATTTCTACTTGTCGCGCCAGGCTCAGGATCGGCTGACCATGATCCTTGACCTCACCAATCAACTTGTCTCGAACCTGAACTTTCAAGAGCTCTTGCGAACCATCTCCGCTAGCGTTCGACGGGTGATGCAGTGCGACGCCGCCGCCATTATGCTGCCCGAGTCAAACGGCAGCGAATTGCGGGTCCATGCTCTCGATTTCCCGGATAGCAAGGGATTTCTTACTGAAACATCAATGATTCCCATTGAGGGTACGCCACCGGGCGAAGTTTTTCGAAGCGGAGAGCCTTGGGTTTTGAACAAGCTTGATGAGGCTGACGTGAGTCCCGAGTTTCGCGCCAAGGTGTCGCGGGAGGGGATGAATTCGTTTTGCGATGTGCCGCTGGTGAGCCGGGACCGCGCGCTCGGTGTGCTGGCGGTGGCGAGCCGCGAGGAGAATGCGTTCGATCAGGAAGAAGTCGCTTTTCTGCTGCAGGTCGCGAGGCAGGTTGCGATTGCAGTGGAGAATGCGCTGGCATACGGGGAAATCGCCGACCTGAAAGACAAACTCGCTCAAGAAAAGCTGTATCTGGAAGAGGAGATTCGCGGCGAGATGGACTTTGAGGGAATCGTTGGACAAAGTTCGGCTCTCCGCCATGTATTAAATCTCGTGGATACCGTGGCTCCCAGTGATTCCACGGTGCTGCTGCTCGGCGAAACGGGAACCGGGAAAGAGTTGATCGCGCGCGCGATCCATGAACGCAGCCGTAGGAAAGACCGGACCTTTGTAAAGCTCAACTGCGCTGCCATTCCGACCGGGCTACTCGAGAGTGAGTTGTTTGGACACGAACGCGGCGCTTTCACGGGTGCAATATCACAGAAGATCGGCCGATTGGAACTTGCCGACCAGGGATCGCTGTTCCTGGACGAGGTTGGAGACATTCCCCTCGACATCCAGCCCAAATTGCTGCGAGCTTTGCAGGAGCGTGAGTTCGAACGCTTGGGGAGCACGAGAACCAAGAAGGTCGATATACGACTAGTGGCAGCCACCAACCGCGACCTCGAAAGAATGATCGAGGATCGGGAGTTCCGCAGCGACCTGTACTACCGGCTGAACGTTTTTCCGATTCGCATCCCACCTTTGAGAGAACGCCCAGAGGATATTCCGCTGTTGGTCCGCTACTTCACTCAGAAGTATGGGCGCCGCATGGAGAAGCAGATCGAATCCATCCCGGCCGCGGTCATGAAGAAGCTCTCGAACTGGCACTGGCCGGGCAATATTCGTGAGCTGGAAAATTTCATCGAGCGTTCTGTGATCCTGACCCATGGCCCGGCGCTGCAAGCGCCCATTGGTGAACTGGCTGGCAATGGCCGGACCGTTCCCCCAGTTGGCTCGCGCGAAGCCAATGATCGGGATGAGATCGTTCGCGTCCTGAAACTTACCCACGGGCGAGTAGCAGGCGCCGACGGCGCTGCGACGCGGATGGGCATCAAACGCACCACACTTATCGCACGCATGAAAAGGCTCGGTATCGATCCGCGACGAGTATAGTAACTCTCGATAAATTTCGAACTCTACACAAACTCCCTTAAGCAGGGATCCCGCGCGTCTTCACACTCATTGAATTGATGCGAACGCCCTGCTACGACTCATCCGCTTCGCCTCTGATTTTCACAACTCGTTTCCGCGTGTACTTTGTCATCTATTTTGACAGTGTCAATTTTGACATTGACATTCTTGGACACCATACGAGAGCGGTGTTATTCCCGGGTAATGGTTTCATCGCTTTACGAGAACGATTTGGGTGCTCCGCTTCGGCACGCGGGTTGCACTGTACTCAAGCATTGCAGGCACCGATATGTTCAAGATCTCCACGATCGACACCCGATACAAACGCCGGCTAGTGGTGGAAGGAAGGCTCATGGCCCCCTGGGTGAACGAGCTTCTCACCAGCTGGAAAAATGCGAGCCTGAACCTCGATGGCCGAAAATTAGTGATCGACGTCAGCAGCCTTACGGTGATTAGTCGCGAGGGAGAAGACGCGATCTTTCGCCTGATGAAAAACGGAGCAAAGTTTTCCTGCTGTGGCGTCCTCACACGGTACGTTTTGAACCGTCTGGCGAGGAATTGCGCTGGCAAGCCGAGAGATGACGAGAAACCGAATTTATTGCACGAATGAACATGCCAATCACCGCGGAGGTGACTATGCCAGAGACAAAGCACATCACGAAAACCAATCCCTATGCGAGCATCCTCGATTTTCAACGCATCTTCGACGAGGACATGAATAGTTTGCATCTGCTCTCGCTCTTGTTGACCGCGGATAGGGAGATAGCTGAGCAGTGCTTTATCTCAGGCTTGAAGGATGCGACTAAAGGGAATCCGGTCTTCAAGGAATGGGCTCGATCTTGGGCCAGGCGAATGATCATACTGAACGCCGTGCGGGTCATGAATCCGCGGCCAATGGAGGAAACCGGCGGTTCGAACTCAGCGTTGCTCGATACGCTTTCCACGGAACAGCGACCGTTTGCCGCAATTCTAGAACTCGAACCGTTTGATCGCTTCGTATACGTGATGTCGATTTTAGAGCGCTATTCCGACCAGCATTGCGCCCTCTTTTTAGGCTGCGGAAGACACGACATTATAACCGCTCGGAGTCGTGCACTACAGCAGACCGGAAAAGCAGACTTATACTCAAATGTCGGGACAGAAGTAACACCGCACCAGCGCAGAGGTTCTGCAATGGGGCGGCTAGTCACTCCACGCTCGGCGACTTCGGCGTAAAGCACGTATTCAGTATGAGGATGGCAATGAATAAGACACCAAGCACTCTAGGGCTTTTCTGCGGATCGATTCCATCTGCGGCAATGCTGCTGTTGCTGATGGCGACCGTGGGTTGCAGCAAAAGCAATGTTCAGGCCGCACCGGCAATGCCGGCACCGTTGGTGAGCGTGGTGAATGCGACTGTCCAGGATGTCCCTAAGTATCTGGACGAAATCGGCAGGAACACAGCCTTCGAGTCCGTCACCGTCACACCGCAGCTCGCGGGACGTATTGTCGAACGGCATTTCAGCGATGGCGAAAACCTCCGCAAGGGGCAGCTGCTCTTTGTCATCGATCCTAGACCCTACAAAGCACAGCTTGACTCGGCGCAGGCGAGCCTTGCGCAGACAAAGGCGGCCCTCGATTTCGCCAAAATTCAATTCGTCCGCGACGAGGAGATCATCGGAACTCGAGCTATTTCCAAGCAAGACTACGACACTAAAAAGAATACGGTCGACGTGGACCAGGCGCAGGTTGAAGCCGCGGAAGCAGCCCTTGAAACTGCAAAGCTTAACCTTGAGTACTGCTACATCCACTCTCCAATCGATGGCAGGGCGGGAGCGCGTCTGGTGGATGTTGGCAACGTCGTTCAAGCAAACTCCACAGCTCTGCTCTCGATCCAGCGTCTCGATCCCATCTATGCGACTTTCACCGTTACCGAGAGCGATCTTCCTGAAGTTCAACGCCAAATGTCACGAGGTTTGCTAAGAGCGGCGGTGCGGCTTCCTTCCGATGCGGACGATGCGGCCAGGTTCGGACGTATCGAGTTCCTCGATAACGCGGTGCAGAACGGTAGCGGGACGGTCAATCTGCGTGCCACCCTGAGCAACCCCGACCATCACTTCTGGCCGGGCCAATTTGTGAACGTAAAACTCGTGCTCAATACAGCAAAGCAAGCCGTGCTCATTCCGAATGAAGCGGCACAGATCAGTCAGCAAGGGCCATTCGTGTACGTGGTGAAGCCGGACGATACGGCGGAGCTTCGGCCCGTGAAGTTAGGGCAGCGTCAGGGCAACGATGTCGTCGTGACGGAAGGACTGGCCCCGAATGAGCGCGTCGTGCTCGCGGGTCAGATGCTGGTTCGGCCTGGCGCCAAGGTGCGAGTCGATTCCAATGGTCCGAGTGCGGCGCCTGCAGACAGTCCATGCGCCAAGAAAGCGAGCTAGTCATGAATCTCTCGGAAGCCTTTATTCGCCGTCCAGTAATGACGATTGTGCTCACCGTGTCTGTCATTCTGTTCGGAGTGTCGGCTTATTTGCGCTTGCCTGTCAGCGATCTGCCGGCGGTGGACTATCCGGTGATTCAGGTGCAAGTCAGTTATCCGGGAGCTACTCCGGAGACCATGGCGAATAACGTGGCCACGCCTCTGGAGCGTCAGTTCATGCAGATTTCCGGGCTCGAACTGGTCACTTCAAACAACGGTCAGGGCCATTCCAGCTTTGTCCTGCAATTCGATCTCTCCAAGAGCCTCGACGCTGCAGCGACGGATGTGCAGGCAGCCATCACGCGCGCCCAGGGACAGCTTCCCGTAGATCTGCCCAGTCCTCCTACTTTCACCAAAACCAATCCCAACGATCAGCCGATCGAATACATTGCGCTGGTCAGCGACACGGCGACGGAAGGACAACTTTACGATTACGCCAACACGCAAGTGGGTGAGCGCATCAGCATTCTGCCGGGTGTCAGCCAGGTCGCGGTTTACGGAACGCAGTCGGCTATTCGGATCAAGGCTGACCCATCGGCAATGGCGGTCCGTAACATCACTCTGGAGGATTTAACCAACGCAATCAAGAGTGGAACTGCCTACACCGGCGCAGGCCAGATCGACGGACCTCACCGCAGCTTCCTGCTGCAACCGCAAGGTCAACTGGCTACCGCGGAGGAATACAACAAACTCATCGTAGGACAAAGCAGTGGCTCACCCGTGTACCTCAAGGATGTTGCCAAGGCCAGGCAGTCTGTTCAGGACGAGCGGATCGATATGCGCTTCTGGGTGCGCGGATATCCGCAACCGGGAGCAACCGTGGTGGTCGCGGTGTTTCGGCGGGCCGGCGCGAACGCGGTTGATGTGTCCAAGTCGGTCGCGGAGACACTCCCGACCATTCAATCGCAGCTTCCATCCTCCGTTCTTTTGGTGCCGGCTTACGACCGCTCGCAGACCATCGTGAGCAGCATAAAAGATGTGCAGGTTACGCTCTGGATCGCTTTCTCCCTGGTGGTTACGGTAATTTTCGTATTCCTTGGCAGAGCCACCGACACACTGATTCCCGCGGTGGCGCTGCCGCTATCGCTCTTGCTCACCTTTATCGCGATGAAAATCCTAGGCTACAGCCTGGATAACCTTTCCCTGATGGCAATTACTCTGGCCATCGGGTTTCTCGTCGACGACGCCATCGTGTTTCTCGAAAACACCGTCCGTTTGATGGAGCAAGGGCAGAACGCTTTTGAAGCGTCGTTGAACTCGGCCAAAGAAATCAGCTTCACCATTCTGGCAATGACGATTTCGTTAGCGGCGGTCTTCATCCCTCTGGTATTCATGAGCGGCCTGATGGGGCGAGTCTTCCGCGAGTTCTCGGTCACCATCGTGATCTCGATCTTTGCCAGCGGAATTGTTTCGCTTACCCTTACGCCATTGATGACATCCAGGCTGCTTGGCCAGCGCGGTGCGGACGCAAAGAAGACCTGGATGGAGCGCGGCTTCGGCGCCTTTGAGCATCGAGTGCTGGACGTGTATGGGCGATCGCTATGGTTCTTTCTTCGCAATCGCTGGATCTCGGCGCTGACCTGGGTAGTCTGCCTGATCGGAACCGTGTACCTGTTTTCTGTAGTGCCGAAATCTTTTTTGCCGGTTGGCGACAGTTCGTTTGTCCGCGGCGTGCTGGTGGCTCAAGAGGGCTCTTCGCCCGATCAAATGCACGCGTACCAAACCCAGGCTGAAAAGATCATGAAGGCGAATCCGGCGGTGCGGAGCACCTTTACGATGAGCGGAAATAGCCAATTTTTGGGATCGAATCAGGCGTTCCTGATTGCGTTTCTGAAACCCCCATCGCAGCGCCCACCCATCGCGCAGGTAGCGGGAGAGTTGATGGGGGGGATTAGCAACGCAATCCCGGGTACCGTTGCTTTTCTGCAACCGAATCCGGCGCTTGAAATCAGTACCGGTGCCACCGCCAACGCCCAAGGACAATTCGCCTACGCGCTTTCCGGAATTGATGCGAACGAGGTATATGGCACTGCAGCCAAGATGATGGCGAAGATGCAGGAATATCCCGGCTTTCTCTTCGTGAATTCCGATCTCTACAATCACACGCCGAACCTGCAGGTCAACATTCTGCGCGAGCAGGCCAAGTCGTACGGTGTTTCGGAGGGCCGGATACTTACTCTTCTGCATGACGCCTATTCGCAGAATTACAGTTACCTGATCAAGAAGCCAACCGATCAGTATCAAGTGATCCTGGAGGTGGCAGACAAGCAACGTTCCGCGCCCGAGGACCTCGGAAAGCTTTATATCAAGAGCGATGACGGTCAGCGGATGGTTCCGTTGAGTGCGGTCACGAGTTGGCATCCGGTGATTGGACCGCAGACGGTCAACCACATCAATCAGTTCACCAGCGTGACCATGTTCTTCAATCTAAAACCTGGCTATGCCATCGGACCCGCGACCCAATTTGTGGAAGGTACGGCGAAGCAGATCCTGCCCCCTGGAGTGGTTGGAGAACTCCAAGGCGAGGCACTCACGTTTCGCAACCTGGTCAGGGACCTTGCGGTGCTGATGGCGGTTGCGGTGTTCGTCATGTACGTAATCCTTGCGATCCTCTACGAAAGCTACCTGCACCCGCTCACGGTACTCTCGTCGTTGCCAGTGGCGCTGCTCGGAGGTCTGCTCACGCTATGGCTGTTCGGCGCGGAAGCCTCGCTCTATGCTTACATCGGCATGTTCATGCTGATGGGCATAGTGAAGAAAAACGGAATCATGATTGTTGATTTCGCGGAGCAGCGGGTGCGTCAGGGAATTGAGGACGAGCAAGCCATTCACGATGCGAGCATGGAACGCTTCCGGCCGATCATGATGACGACCATGGCAGCGCTGCTGGGCGCGATGCCAATTGCGCTGGGTTATGGGGCAGACGGAGCATCGCGCAGGCCACTCGGGTTGGTGGTCGTCGGCGGCCTTGTCGTTTCCCAGTTCATCACGTTATTCATTACGCCTGCGATCTATCTCTATTTTGAGGAATTTCAGGAGAAGGTGCTGGATCGGTTTTCCTTCTTCCGATCGTCGCGCGATCGGAAGCCATCCCCAAGTCCGGCCTATGCGCTGCAGGAACAAAGTGGAGATTAATGACATGACTCAAACCCTGAGGCGCAATCATTTCATCTCGCTCGCTCTCCTTCTCGGTGTGGCCACGCTTACCGGCTGTGCCGTCGGCCCAAACTACAGGCGGCCCGCAGTGAACGTTCCAGATGCGTATCGGGGATCAACGACCGAAGAATCTGCGGAGACGAAGTCTCAAACAACCAAGTCGGAAGCGACATCAGCCGGATCGCTAGGCGACGAAGACTGGTCGAAGGTCTTCCAAGATTCCGAACTCCAGGTTCTGATCCGCACCGCTCTTAAGAACAACTATGACGTTCGCATCGCCGCTGCCCGCGTCTTGCAAGCCCAGGCACAACTCGGGATCACACGCGCTGATCAATACCCCTCTCTCGGGGCGGGCGGCAATATCACCAGCCAGCGAAACCCTCAGATCGGTCCGATTCCCAGTTACCAGATCTCGGAAGGACAACTTACTGCATCCGGCGCATGGAACCTGGATTTTTGGGGAAAGTATCGCCGCGCCACCGAAGCTGCCAGAGCAACTCTCCTCGCAAATGAGTGGGCTCAAAGAGAAGTGAGAGCAACTCTCGTAGCAAACCTGGCGACTGCCTATTTTCAGCTCCGCGAACTGGATCTCGAATTGGAAATCTCGCAGCGCACGTTCAACTCACGCAAGCAATCCTTGGAGCTAACACAAACCCTCGAACAGCATGGCATCAACTCGTTGTTAGACGTGCGGCAATCCGAGCAACTGGTTTACACCGCGGCTACAGAGATTCCGGACTTTCAACGGCAGATCGCACAGCAGGAAAACGCCATCAGCATCCTGCTGGGAAACAATCCTGGCGATGTTCCTCGCGGACTGAAATTGACTGAGCAACCGCATGCTCCCGAAGTCCCGGTTGGACTTCCTTCATCTCTGCTGGTGCGCCGTGCGGACGTGCGGCAAGCCGAGCAAAACCTGATTGCCGCCAACGCGCAGATCGGGGTCGCACGTGCGGCTTACTTTCCCCAAATCTCGCTTACCGGAACTGCCGGTTTCGAGAGCCCTGCGCTTACGAATCTCTTTACCGGACCGGCGGGCCTGTGGAGTTTAGCCGGATCTTTTACTCAGCCAATCTTCGAAGGCGGAAGACTGAAGTCCGGGGTGCGCCTGGCAGAAGCGCAACACCAGCAGTTGCTCTTGACGTACCAGCAAACCATTCAAGGTGCGTTTCGAGACGTCTCGAATGCGCTGGTGGCGTATCGCAAGGATCGTGAGTTTAGGATTCAGCAGGAGCACCTGCTCGCATCAGCTCAGGATGCTGCGCGGCTCTCGGAAGTGCGTTTTAATGCCGGAACCACCGACTACTTGGAGGTGTTGACCAATGAGACGAATTCGTTCTCCGCTGAGCTAGGTCTGGCACAGGCCGAGACGAACGAACTCACCGCACTGGTTCAGCTCTACCAAGCGTTAGGTGGCGGCTGGCAATAGCAGGCGCTTGGCGACGCGAGCTCTATACAGCGGCTGCCGACGGTACTAGCGGCTACTTGGGCGATGGAGGCCCGGCTACTAGCGCAGAGATCGGACTGGGGGAGGTGGTAGACGCTTCCGGAAACATTTATCTCGCAGATGCGCTCAATAGTCGCATCCGTAAAGATGGTTTCCACGGGCGTCGTCGGCGCAAGGTGCGCTGCAAGTTTGTCTCAATTCATCAGCAATAATCAACGGTCACATCGAAGTGTGCGTCGCGTCACAGTGGGTTGTTCGCAGGTGAGGTATCACTATCAGCCATTCGGAGCCGCTTAAAAGGGGAAATGGCGAGCGGCTCGTTGTGGGGTGCGCGTGCGATTACTCAAAGATGCTGAACATCTTGTGAGGCTTGCGGCAGCGTTTGCGGTTGTGCTCGTGGTGTTTTTGCTGGTGCGGGCACACTTCGTTCCCAAGAGCTTTGGGGAGTACGGCCATTATCGCGGAGATGCACTGGCCGAGCTTTCGTCGAAGCCGATTTTCTATGCCGGTCACCAGGCTTGTGAAGAGTGCCACGGCGACGTGCTGGAGGTGAAGAAAGCCGGCAAACATGCGGGGGTGAATTGCGAAGCCTGCCACGGCCCGCTTGCCGCTCATGCCGCCGATCCAGCTTCTGTGGTGCCGCAACTGCCGGATACGGCGGTGCTCTGCGCGCGTTGCCATGAAGAGAACATCGCCAAGCCAAAAGCGTTCCCGCAGGTGGTGAGCAAAGAGCACTCGGGCGGAGTGTTGTGCAAGAACTGCCATGTGCCGCACAGTCCGCTGCTGCAACCGGGAGAGAAAAAATCATGATTACGCGACGGCAAATGCTCGTGCTTCTTCCGGCCGCGGCCATGGCATGGAAGTATGTTCTGGCCGGCACACCAGAGATCGCGCCGAACTACAACCGCGACGCACACTGGTGGGGCATGTTGTTGGACATCGACAAGTGCATTGGCTGCGGCAACTGCGTGCGCGCCTGCGCCATGGAGAACGATGTTCCCGAGGGTTACTTCCGGACCTGGGTAGAGCGCTATCACGTGGACGACTGGCATCAGGAGACGCCGCAGGTGGATTCTCCCGACGGCGGCAAGCATGGTTTTCCGCCCAGCACGGCCGTGGGGGGCAAGAACTTCTTTGTGCCAAAGATGTGCAATCACTGCGCCGAGTCGCCCTGCACCCAGGTCTGCCCGGTGGGCGCGACGTTCCACACGCCGGATGGCGTAGTGCTGGTGGATTCGACTTACTGCGTAGGCTGCCGGTATTGTGTGCAGGCGTGTCCCTACGGTTGCCGCTTCCTGCATCCGACCAAGCGCACGGCCGAGAAGTGCTCGCTATGCTATCACCGCATCACCAAGGGCCTGACCACGGCGTGCTGCGAGAACTGCCCCACGGGGGCGCGGCAGTTGGCGGACCTGAAGAACCCTGCCGATCCCATCCATGAATTTTTAAAGACCCACAGCGTGCAGGTGCTGAAGCCGTATCTGGCGACCGGCGCAAAGGCCTACTACAACGACCTGGATGGTTCGGTGCGTTAATTCGGTAACGTTAATTCGGTAGCGCAAGGAGATTGCGATCCATGGTCCTGTTCAAGGGTTCATGTATCCGAACGAGATCGAGCTCCAGTGGAGCGTGTTGATCGTGGTCTATCCGTTTGTCACCGGATTGGTGGCCGGCGCATTCATTCTAGCTTCGCTGGAACGCATCTTTCATGTGGCTGCGGTCAAACCTACCTATCGGCTGGCACTGCTCACGGCGCTGGCGTTCCTGATCGTGGCGCCGCTGCCGCTGCAACTGCATCTGGGGCACCCGGAGCGTTCGCTGGAGATGTTTCTGACGCCGCACAAAACATCGCCAATGGCGATGTTCGGCTTCGTCTATATGTGGTATCTCATGGCGGTGCTGCTATTGGAGGTCTGGCTCGATTTCCGGCGTGACATCGTGCTGATGTCGCAGAGCACAACAGGCTGGAGGCGCCTGCTCTACCGCGCCCTCACATTGGGCTCCAGCAACATTAGCGAAGGTGCGCTGAGAGTGGATGAGCGCGTGGGCTGGGTGATTACGCTGATCGGCATTCCATCGGCATTTCTGCTGCATGGCTATGTGGGATTCATCTTCGGCACGGTGAAGGCGAACCCGTGGTGGTCGTCGCCGCTGATGCCTGTGGTCTTCATCTTCTCGGCCATGGTGAGCGGCATCGCGATGGTGATGCTGGTGTACATGGCGATGATGAAGATCCGCAAGCAGCCCATTGACATGCGCTGTGTCGATACCATCGCGCAGTACATGCTGTACACCTTCATCATCGACTTCGCGCTGGAGATGCTCGACCTGATTCATCGCATCGCCGTGGCCGACGAATCGTTCCGCTCGCTGGACTTTCTGCTTCACACCAAGCTGTTCTTCTCGCAGATCGTGTTGCAGGTGCTGATCGGGACGGTGATACCGATCCTTGCGATTGGCTTCATCCAGATGTTTCATGTACCGGAGAAGCTGCGCCGGGCGGCGTACGCAATCTGCGGGTGCCTGACGATCATCGGCATTTTCGCCATGCGCTGGAACGTGGTGATCGGTGGACAGCTCTTCTCCAAGAGCTTCCTCGGCTACACCACTTACAAACTGGACCTGATCTCGCGCGAAGGCGAACTGGTGGCTGCCGCGTTGCTGATACTTCCTTTTTTCATTCTGGCGTTCTTGATGAAGATACTTCCGCCGTTTGCTGAGCGCCAGACGGTCCCAACTGAAATTGCGGCACCAGTCACAACCCTCGGCGATTGAGGAAGAGAAGTTCTGGACTCGAAAACCGAAGGCGCGAACCACTGCGGTTCGCGGCTTTCACAGTGTGGATTGCGAGAGGTAGGATAGGTGGATACAAGCCCTCCCTTGCCAAAATCCGTGAAAATGTGGGCTGAGGCCGGACGGCGATTTTCATGCGTCGTTGTGACCTCACTCGGGACTTCCATTAGCCAATTGCTTGAACTAACTTCTGGAATTTTTCGCGCCATTAGCAGCCCTCGATAGCTATGGTGCGAATTCATAGGCATGCTCCTACGTCAACGACCATCAATCCTGCTCTCGCTTCGTGGCCATCTCAAACGATGCTTTTTCGCATCTTTGCTCACGGTACCACTGCTTGCGGTACCACTGCTTGCAAGCCTGACTTGCAAAAAGCTAAACATAAAAGCCAAACATATTGAAAGGAACTCTCCCATGAAACCCTTATCTGAACAGCTTCAGGATCTAGCACAACGTGCCAAAAAAATCGAAGATTCCGCGTCCGCGGCGCGCAAGAAAAATCAGGCGGAGCTCGAGAGTCGTCTTAACCAACTGAATTCTGAAATTCAATCCGCTGGGCAGAAGATCGAAACCTCCGCTGCCGATGCCAAGGGGAACGTCCGCTCTGGATGGGCCGATATTAAAGGTCGGATCGAAGAGCGCCTCACGGCTACGCGCACCAAGCTCCAGGAACGTAAGGCGGAGCGCGACGTGAACAAGTCCGAACGCCGAGCGCAGGAGGCGGAAGACGATGCAGCGAGTGCCATTGCCTTTGCCGTTTACGTCCTCGATCAAGCTGAATACGCGGTTGTGGATGCTGCCCTCGCCCGTGTAGCCGCCGACGACCTTCGCGCCGCCGCCTGAATCGTGGGAAGCCGCCAATCGGGCTGATGCCAACATCATCGTCGGTCAATCCCAATAATCCCAGCACGCCGACCGTCGCGCGATTCTGCGATGGTCGGCGTGAACTGAAACAGTGTGAGGGAGCAGCCCGGTTGTCTATTAGCCGCCCAGAGCACCTTTGTCACCAGAAAAACAGTGAGTGTAGTTGGAGGAGGACAGCGTGGGCGGACTGATCCCGTTAAGCGATGCATCTCGACGCCCGGTGCACCTTCCCATCGCTACCATCTGTATCATCCTCACGAACTTCTTGGTTTTTGTGCTTGAACTGAGAGATGGCGATGCATTTGTGTTGCGGTGGTCCGCCGTCGCGGCGAACATCACTGCCGGGCATGGTTGGATCACCATCCTGACGGCCATGTTCCTGCACGGAAGTTGGTCGCACATTCTGGGAAACATGGTGTTCTTGTGGGCATTTGGCCCCGAGATCGAAGACTCGATGAATCGGCTGCGCTATCTGGTGTTCTACCTTACTGGCGGCGTGGTGGCCATGCTGGCGCAGATCGCCATCAGCCCTCATTCCACGCTTCCCAATCTTGGCGCCAGCGGGGCGATTGCCGCGGTCATGGGAGCATTTTTGGTGACGTATCCTCGCGACCAGATTCGCGCGATCCTGGTGATCTTCGTCTTCGTTCGCATCACCATGATCCCAGCCGCTCTTCTGATTGGGGTTTGGTTTCTCATCCAGCTCTTTAATGTCGGCTCGGTCGCAACGGTTCAGACGGGCGGAGTAGCTTACGCAGCTCACGTTGGTGGCTTTGTTTTTGGGGCTGCCACCGCGCATCTTTTCGAAGACCAGCGGCGGCTCGCCGACTAGGGTGGTAAACGCCCAAGGTCCAAAGATCGGATGCAGGCGTTGTGAACAGTGGTACTCGTGGCTAGCTCTCTGTGCGAAGCTTAAGGTAATCATCAGGTGTGTCAATATCTCCCATGAGCTCCGACGCGCTAACACAATCGTTTGAGCACGGAATCTTTGAAGCAGTCCGCGAGCTCCGGCAGACGAACTTGCCGTCAAACTCACTGAGCTGTCCCCGGCTAGACACCCGAAAAGGCTTCTCAGAAGTTTGGCGGATATGCCGCCGACATCCGCTAGCGGGCGGGCTGAGGTCTGCATCGAAGTGGGTAGAGTGCCGTCTCTTGCAACCGCGAGGTGATGTTCCTTGAGATGTTATTCGCGGTTCCAGGACTTATTGACACGCTCCAACGTTTAAAGGCATGCAAAGCATGAATAGTAAAAAGCACTCGATTGCTCTTGGCCTTTTTGTAGTCAGTGCATTTTCCCAGATTTTATTTGCGCAGGGATTGAACTGGGAAGGCCAGACCGGCGTACTGCTTACGCCGTTTGCCTAAACCGTCGCCTCACCCGCCCGCAAGTTTGGCAAGCCAGAATTTGCCTTCCACTACCTGAACTCGGGTAATGTGATCGGCAATGACTATCAACTCTCCGTTACCGAGGGCGTGCTCAAGCGGTTCGAGCTTGGCTACACCGGCGCTTTCAGCTCTGCCGGAGGCAGTCCTTACAGCTTTCTATTCTCCGACGGATTCAGTGAATTCCATGGCAAGTTGACCATTGTGGGGGAGAAGAAGACCATTTGGATTCCGGCCATCGCCGCGGGTGCGATCGGCCGCACGGACGTACAGCGTGTGGGCCATTTCTTGGTGGCGCAGGTTCCGGGTTCCTCCTCGGCCAACGGGGACTTCTACGTTGTTGCCACTAAGTCCATCCCCCAGATCAAGGTCCTCCCCCTCACACAAAGTCACGAACGCATCCCTGTTCGGCATCGCCGGAAATGCTCCACATTGGCAGGGACGCATCTTTGGCACCTTTGCTTTCGTGGTGAAGGGGCCGGCAAAGTCCCCGCTGGTTTTCGGCGTGGAAGCCGTGCAGCAGCCTCACCACATCGAGGGGTTACCTTCGTTCGGCGGAGTTGCGGTGACGATTCCGACTTCGCTGAGCTACTTTGTTCGCCTCGTTCCGCACCTGAAAGGATCGCCGTTGCAGGTTGATTTCGGTGTTGTTCAGCTCGCGGGAAAAGTTGCCCCGACATTGAATCTTGAGGCGCGTGCTCGCGTGGCCCAGGGGTATTTCGTACCGCTTCTAAGCGTCGCAACCGGAGAGCATGCAAAGCCTGTGTGGGGCTGGCGGGATCCAGATTGCGAGTCTGCGCATGATCCGACCTCTTCACGGCTTAATCCTTACCGCGCGCCTGCCGTTCTAATCTGCTGCAACTGGTCGTACCTGCGGATCAACTGCCCGCGCGCTGGGTGCGAATAATCCGCAGGATCAGTGTGCGCCAGGCTCCCTGAACTGCTGCGTGTTGTTTTGTCACACAGCAGTTCAGGTGTAGAGTAAGCTTCGCAAACTTCAGTTTTGCTTCCCGTGTCGATCGTTGGTTCCCTGCCATTGAGTAACCGAGTCCTTAACGACTCGCCATATCGAACGCCTGTATTGGGCGATGACCTTCAGCCATTGCCAAGCGCCCTTCTGGGGAAAATAGATTCCGCGGAAGCAGAGTCGGGACGCCAGATGGTTGATTTTCCAGGGCGCCGGTTCGTTCGCGATTGAATCCAGTGCTCTCTCGGTTGCCTCAGCACTGTAGGAGTTTGTCCATGCGTATCGCACCTCGTCCTGCACCCCAGCTACGGTGATATTCAGCGGTGTGTGCGCCATCTGGAATGGCGCAAACTCAAGCCAGTGTTTCGGCCGTGTCAGCCGTCCCTCTTGTTCCAGGCGCGTGTACAAAGGAGTTCCCGGGTAGGGCGTGATTTGCCCGAAGACGGGCAGAACCGGCGGCCATTCGCGAAGCTTGTCCAGCGTGCGCTCGGCCACGCCGGTGGTGTCGTGATCCAGTCCGAAGATGAATGACGTAATCGCGTAGATATGCCGCCGCGCCAGCGCCTGGAGCACGTCCGCGTATTCTTCTGGTTTGTTGAACCGCTTGTTGACGCTGGCGAGATTGGCTGGATCGAGCGACTCCATCCCAACGAATATCCATTGTCCGCCTGAGGCCGCGATCAGATCCAGCAGTTCCTCATCTCGCAGGAGGTTGGCGCTAATTTGCCCCACCCACCAAAGGTCGGCTCCCGCGGCAATGATGTCGCGCAGAAGGGACTTGGTGCGCTTCATGTTAATCGCGAAATTGTCATCCACGAAGAATACTGCGACCCTGCCATGGCTGTCGCGGGCGCGCTGTTTGATTCTGAGCATCTCATCTACGACGCTCTGGTTCGACCGGAACCGGATGGAATCTCCGAAGAACCCAGTGACTGTGCAGAACTCGCATCCGTAAGGACAGCCGCGTCCGGACTCGATGGGAATAATGTGAAATGTCTCCCATGCGCGCCCTCGGAACCGCATGACCTTACTCACAAATCCCGGAATCCGGTTGAACTGCTGCAGGTCGAGAGACTCCCACGGAATGGCTGGATAATCCTGCAACGTCGGCTTGTGCTCCTCCCCGGTTGCGTCAATCGGAGGAGTGTAGATCTCCTTTAGTCGGCCTTGAGCCGCATCCTCCACAATTAGCGGCCAAGTTTCATCCGCTTCGCCCAAGGCCACTGCGTCGGCATGGCGCGCTCCCCCATTTCGACCGAGCGCTTCGTCGGGAAGCTCTGTTACATGTGGCCCGCCCATGACAACCGGAATACCGGCGGCGCGGATCGAATCCCCCATGTGGTACGCTTTGGCGATCATGCGCGTCATGGCCCCGATCCCTACCAATCCGATCCGTTCGTCGATCACGAATTGGATCAGTTCAGCTTCGCTCATCGGTCGTGTATTGCCATCGATCAGAACAACCTCATGGCCGGGTGGCGTGAGCGCCTGAAGCAGAAACATCCACAGGTGAGGCATGAAATTCTGGGTGACGCCGTTGTCGGGGCTATAAAGAAGGATTTTCAGTTCGTGGGCCCAATCGCCAGCCTTACGCTCGCGATTCCTTTTCCCGGAAAATTATTCGTCTGGGTGAGCAGGATGAACTCGGTCCGCTCTCCAAACATGGCACAGCTTATCATCATTCGCTCCGGCCACATGTCAACGTTGGAGAAATCCAGCCCTTGCGCGGCGTACGCGGCAAAGTCGTGGGTAGAAGCGCGTGATCCTCTTCTAAAGCGCGTTGGGCGCGAGAGTAGAGTAATGTTGCGCGCCCAACGAAACAAGAGCTCTCACCTGACTGATAACACCGGGCAATGAGCTCGCGCATGAACCTGCATGCTACGGTCCGGAGCCTCTAGCGGAGAGCCCATCACAATTACATCAGCGTCGTGTTCCACTGCGGTATCGATGACACCATTGGCTACCGACCCAAGTGCGATGATCGGCTCGACGCTGCATAGATGAGCACCGGCCGGCAATAGATTGAGCAACTTCCCTTCCAAAGCGGCCTCTACAAGCCAGTCGGACGAAGCCTCGCTGCTATCAACGTACACCAGCATGAGGTGCGAATCCCTCTTCTTCGCCAACGACAAGGCATAGGGAAGAGCGCGCAACGAAGCTGGAGAAAAATCCGTCGCGTACAGGATCCGTCCAAGTCGTTCAGCTATATTCGCTCTCATCGGCTCTCCAACCGTGAGTACGGGACATGGCGCTTCAAACAATATCTGTCCTGCAACCGAGCCAAGTGTAGGCAATCCCTGTCTAAGCCCGCGCGTACCGAGCGCAATCAGGTCAATGTGCTCGCGATTGGCAAGGTTGATCAGGGTTTCGGCAATAGGGCCGCGAGCCACCCAGGCTTCAAATGGAACGCCTGTAATCGGGTGCTCACCCAGCAGGGCAGTCATTTTAGTCTGAACGGTTTGGCTCTCGCTTTGTCCGCGAGGCGCTGCGGCTTCATCGTATTCCGGCGAAATGACGTGCACCAAGCGAACAGTGGAGCCGTGAAGTTCCGCAACTGCACGCAGACACTTCAGTGCGGACGCCGAACATTGCGAAAAATCTGTTGCAAAGAGGATGTTTTTGAATTCGGGGTAAACTGCTTGCGGATGTTGTACTTTAACTAAGGTAGACATAGGACACCTCCTACCGGGAGACTTGTCCATTAATAGGATACCTCTACTACAATCCCACTATCAGTGATATCGGGCATAAAACGGTGTGATAGCGAATGCCGGTCGCAACTCTCGGAATGAAGGCTACCGGTAAGGAAGACGTGGGTACCGGCATCGGGTTCCATCCAAAGAGTCTCCGCCGAACTGCTACCCTGACGCACAACGTTCCTGACCGCGATGCTGACTGGCATCGCAATGTCTACTTAGCCTCCCAAGATCCCCTTCTTCTCCGAACAGAGTTATACTCAAGCCGCGCCTTTTTCTTCCTTTCTCTTCTTATTCAGGGCCTCCCCTCGGAGTCGATCGGCACAGGCGTCGCAAATTGTTTTGTCCGAAGCCTTTCCACAAAGTCGACAGGCCGGAAGTCTCTTTTCTTCCATCGTACCCTCCTTTCGAGCGATACCGTGAACTGTCGCCGTGATCGCCTTCTCTCCTCGAAAAAACCGATTATTGTCTCCCTCTCAGCGCAAAAAAGCTGCGATCTGGGTCACCTCTCATCGTGACATGAAACAGACCGGCAAAGCCTTGGGCCAAGCATATTCAGTGAGCCCATAATGCGGCGTCCACGGCATCGCCTCAAGCGCTGCCCGTCATCTAATTAATTGAACAATAAAGACATTCCGGTCAAAGGAGGTAACTTTATGACGGATGCTGCTTTTCGGAGAGAAGGAGTAAATCCTAATTCGCTGCGCCACACAGACTTTGGAGCTGTCTGGGCGGGAGTTTTTGTTTTCACCGCAATCTGGTGCGTTTTCGGCTCGCTCGGGCTGGCAATTTTCGCAAGTACCGGCAACGCTTTAGGCGTAGGTATGAGCATTTGGTCGGTAATCCTCACGATCATTGCTATGTACGTGGCCGGACGTGAGACGGGACAGCTAGCCGCAATTACCGACCGCCATACCGGACTGATTCATGGCATGGTTATGTTCGGTCTGTCGTTTGTCGCTGCGGTGGTGTTGGGCGGCATTGCGGGTGGTATTGGAGTCGCTGCTGCGCCCCATACCGCGTTCGCTCTGAGCGCATTTACAGGACTGGGTTGGGCTGGATTCTGCGCCCTGTTTTTTGGGTTGATCGCAGCCATGTCCGGCGCATCGACTGGAGCAACGCAGAAGGCAGCCGTACAGGAAGTGCGTGAAATCAGGCCGGCGGCCTAAAATCGCGACGCGCGTCGCGGTGCTCGGGCGCGTTCGATCACTCGACGCCCGAGGCGCGCTTACGAGCCCCTCAGATCTCCACTCCCCAAATCGAAATTACAAAATGGAGTGCTTGCCGTCCCAGCGTGCGGCTCAGGCTGCGATGCGGGAGGGCCCCTTGTGCTTCTCTGGGCGGGCGATCGGAACGCTCATAGGCCAGGGTTCTTCGACGGAGGCCAGCACCAGCGCTGCTCCGAGCAGTGCCGCGTTCTTCATGAAGTGAGTCTGATTCATCAGACGGGCCTCGGGTGATTCATCATTCCAGAAATCGTGCATCATGGGAGACACTCCGGCTAGGAAGGCGATGACCGCGGCGGCACCCAATTTTGGCCGCAGACCGAGCAGCAGGCTCGCACCGCCTGCAGTAAGCAGAGTGCCTGTACCCAGAACGGCAGCCTTGGGGAACGGCACACGCTTGGAAGCAGCGTACCGCGCTAGAGCCTTATACTGCTTGAAATGGTTGATGCCATTGAACAGAAAGAATCCACCGAAGATCAGACGTCCCAAAATGAACGGAGTTTTCATAGGCTCCTCCCGGAATGCTAGGATTCGCCGCGGCCGCGAACCGTTGTAGTCGAGCTTCGAATAGAAATCAACATACAGGATGGAAGTGTATGGAATGCGCGGCGATAATTGCCGTTCTTTTCGGCTGCAAATTCGATTGTAGGCCGCCTGTGGCAACTTGCCTGATAGAAGCCGCATCGGGGCATGTGGAAGTAAGAGGAAGTTTCCGCAGATTGAAAAGCTCGGGCACGTTCGGTTCATTGCTGCAACTCCGACGCAGATCGATTCGCGGCGGAGGCGAAGCTCTGTTCCCGAGGTGGTTCGATGTTTCACCAAATTCTGGCTCCGACCGGTAGTCTCTGGTCGACCATCCTGCTCGCTCTCCTGCCACTTGCGGCGTTGCTGTTCATGCTCGCAGGGCTTCGCATTACCGCTTGGCTTGCCACAATCATCGCTGGCGTAATCACAGTGGCCACCGCAGTACTGGGATGGCACGCGCCACTGGCGGACACCTTGCACTCGTATCTGTATGGCGGACTGCAGGGCGCGTGGGTCATTGACTGGATTACGTTCTGGGGTTTGATCATCTTTAACACCCTTGTGTTGACCGGCGACTTTGACAACTTCAAAGGCTGGATGGTCAATCAGGCCACGGTGGATGTGCGGATTCAGACGATCATGCTGGCATGGGCATTTGGTGCGCTGCTGGAAGGGCTTGTCGGATTCGGATACCCGTGGGCGGTGGTAGTGCCGATTCTGGTCGGATTGGGCATTACCGATTTAGAGGCAATTCGGGTCGCTGCTCTTGCCAATAATGCTCCCGTCTCCTATGGCGCTCTCGGTTCGCCGGTGTTGGCCCTGTCGGCGGTGACCGGACTTCCGCTGCTGGCGCTTTCGGGGTCTATCGGCGATATCGTCGCTGTACTGGCGTTGTTGCCGCCGTTCGTGCTGATTTACCTCGTCACCGGATGGGATGGACTGGTGGAGGCGTGGCCTTTGGCGATTGTGGGATCGTTGTCCTACATTCTGGGTCAGTGGCCAGTCTCTCACTACTTGGGGCCATATCTGCCGGATCTGAGCGGTGCCTTGGTGTCATTCTGGGTCCTCTTCCTGTTTGTTAAGGTCTGGCGGCCCAAAAACATTCGCGGATTTGGAGGAGGCATCATCTCGCCCGAACAAGCAGCGGCGGCGGCTCCTCCCCCGGCGACAGTCGCAGCGTTCCGCGCCTGGGTTCCGTTTCTGATTCTGATCGCCGTCGTTGTCCTCTGGACCGGTCCCTGGTCGCATCTGCCGTCGATCAGCTTATATAAATTGCACATCTCCGCGGTATCTTCGGTCACGGACAAACCGATTTCTTCGGTCTTCAACTTCAACCCCCTGAGCGGCGGATCGTCGATCCTGGCGTCGTGGGTTTTGATCGCGCTGTTTTTACGGCCTAGCCCGAAGGTGCTGGGGCAGGTGTTTGCCCGCACCTTCAAGCAGATGTGGGGTGCGCTGCTGGTGGCGTTTTTCATCTTCGCGATAGCGTATGTATTTGTCTTCACCGGGATGGCGAACTCGCTGGCCTATGGGTTCTCGAAGATGGGCTGGGGTTTTGTGATTATGGCTCCCGTGCTGGGCTGGATTGGCGTGGCACTTTCGGGGAGCAACACATCGACGAACGCGATGTTCGGTCCCATCCAGGCTGTTACTGGACGATTGCTGCACTTCCCTCTGCTGCTTGCGCCGTCGCTCAACTCGGTGGGTGCGGAGGTGGGCAAGCCGATCGCGCCGCAGACCGCGAGCGTCGGAGTTTCCACAAGCCGGTTTGTGCGCAGCGAGGGAGAGGTTATCCGCCACAACATGGCTTGGACATTTTTTGTCCTCGCTTATCTGGTGCTCATCGGGCTGATGTTCTACTTTGTGTTCCCCGGCAAAATGGCAGGCTGACACGAAGCGCTTAGAACCAATTTGCTAGGAGCCAAATCTCCCACGCGTCGCTGAAGCAGCGACATGGGAATCATGTTGCGGCTCGTCGCGCCAGATGTCGGAGAGGTGTTCGCTCACGATGAGCAGTTTGCCCTCTGGATTGAGGACGAAGACCTGTGTGGCGCGGCCGTCACGGACGGCTTTGTCGTATTTCTTACCAAGAATCTTTTGCTCCATATTGCTTGCGTGCCAGCGGAACTGGTAGTTCGCTATGGCGAGCGTGTCCGTCAGCAGTTGGACGTTTACGGGACCGCAGACTTCGGCGTGGAATTTGGTTTGGGGCGTGAAGTACTCCCGCTCCTTGCGGGCGGCGGAGACTCGTCCCGGTTCCATCCGAGGCGAGAAGGGGTTAAATACGACGGCGTCGTAGCTGTAGAAATTGGCCATCTCTGTGGCCATCTTTTCCATCAATATGCGCCAATACCGGTGTACGGCGTCCTCTACCTGGGACACGGAAATCTGGGCTGTCGTCATACATCCGCCTGATAAAAGTGATTCTCAAAATGTGAAGTGTTGTAAGTTTTTAACACCTCTCAACCCACCAGACAAGCACAAAACACCGCAGCACGTTCATGGCTGAGGCAATGGCTGAGGCGATGGCTTAGCCGATGGCTGCTGCGTTGCCACCTGCGCAGGCGTGGGAAGTTGCGACGCCTGCCAGCCGCCGCCGAGCGCCTGGACCAGTTGAACCGCCGCTGTCATCTCGCTGACGCGCAAAGTCACCTCGGTCTGCTGATCGCTGAGCAGGGTTGTCTGCGCCGTGAGCACGTCGAGGTAGGGATCGAGGCCGGTCTGGTAGCGGGCGAGCGCAATATTGAGGTATCGCTGCGCGGCATCCACCGCCGACTGCTGGCGGGCTATCTGTTGCGAGAGCACGCGCAGGCTCGCGATGTAGTCC
Source organism: uncultured Acidobacteriota bacterium (assembly GCA_963786435.1). Lineage (GTDB taxonomy): Bacteria > Acidobacteriota > Terriglobia > Terriglobales > Acidobacteriaceae > TOLSYN. The sequence goes on along the minus strand of CAWAZK010000002.1, from coordinate 3,988,436 downwards.
TCCACCTGCTGAAAGGCTGTAAGCACGGTTTGCTTATAGGCCGCCAGATCAGCGTTATACGCCGCGGTGTATTGTGCGATCGTAGCGCGGCGCAGACCGGCATCGAAGATCGTCTCCGAGGCCGACGCCCCGAGCGACCAGAAGAACGCGGGCGCAGAGAACAAGTTGCTGATCGTTGATGACTCAAGGCCGCCGCTTCCAGTGAGGCTCAATGTCGGGTAATACGCTGCCGTCTCAACTCCGATGTTCGTATTGGCTTGCGCCATGGTTCGTTCGGCCGCCGCGATGTCCGGACGCCTTTGCAACAGTTCCGAAGGAAGGCCGACCGGAATCGCGGGAACCGGGGTCGTCAGCATTTTCACCGGCATGGAGAACTCTGAAGCGGGTTTGCCGATCAGCGTCGCGATAGCATGTTCGTACAAGGCGCGATTGGTTGCAATTCCGATAGCTGTTGCTTGCGCGCCCTCTAGCGCTACCTGTGCCTGTGCCACGGCCTCTTCGTTGTCGATGCCGGTTTCGTATAGGGCACGGGTAAGCTCCAAGGTTTTTTGATCGGCCTCAATGGTGCGATTCAAAAGGTCCTGCAGTGCATCTTGCCCGCGCAGTTCGAAGTAATACACGGCGAGGTCGGCCTGCTCGGTGAGGCGCTCGTTTTCAAGATCGGCCGCGCTCACCTGCGCCGCATACTGGTATCCGCGAACCGTGTTGCGGATGCGCCCCCACAGGTCGGGCGCCCAGGTGGCATCGAAGGGCAGGGACACTTCAGTGTTGGTGAACGCCCGGTTGGATGTCGTTGCAACGGTGCCGCTGCTGGGAGCCGATGGGAGCGCAACGCTGTTGGTGGTGCCAGGTGTTCGGCTCCTGCTGTAGGATGGTGCCGCAGTCAGCGTAGGGAAGTAGCTGGCACGGGCAGCGCGTACCTGGGCGCGGGCCGCCATGAAGTTCTGGAAGAATTGCGCGATGTTCTGGTTATTGATGTTCAACTGATCTTCCAGCGAGTTGAGCTCCGGTTCGTTGAAGATCTCCCACCACTTGCCTTTGAGCACCGAGTCCTGCGGCTTCGCAGGCTTCCATGCTCCCGGCGCGGCGGATTTGTAAGCCTCGGGGGCCGACTCCTTGTACTCCGGAGGAGCCGGTACGGTGGGAGGCTTATATTTGGGCCCGACCGTACAGCCGTTCAGCAGAAGAAGGCAGACTGCCGCAGCACAGGAAATAATCGAAATGGAAGCTTTCGTTTTCATGGTTCCCTGCCCTTCTGCATTTTTCATGTGGCAGGCTCGCTTTTCGTGAACAGTCGCGCACGCTTGTCGCCTTGCAGTTTCAGCCGCAGATTGTCCATGAACAGATAGATGACCGGCGTGGTGTAGAGAGTAAGAACCTGACTCACTATTAGGCCGCCGATAATCGAAATTCCCAACGGGCGGCGGAGTTCGGAGCCCATACCCATTCCAGCCGCCAGAGGAACGGCGCCGAAGAGCGCTGCCATCGTGGTCATCATGATCGGACGGAAGCGCAGCATACAGGCTTCAAAGATCGAATCCCTGGTGTTCTTGCCCTCATTGCGCTCGGCGTTGAGAGCAAAATCGATCATCATGATCGCGTTCTTTTTTACAATGCCAATTAACAAAACGATGCCGATGATCGACATTACGTCCAACTCAGTTTTTGTAAGCATCATGGCGAGGATTGCGCCAAGGCTCGCCGGAGGCAAGGTGGAAAGAATCGTGATGGGGTGGACGAGGCTTTCGTACAAAATCCCGAGCACGATGTAGACCGCGAAAATGGCGGTCATGATGAGGTATGGCTCAGTTGTAAGGGATTGCGAGAATGCCTGCAAGGTTCCAGAGTACTCGCCGTGGATGGACTGCGGCATGGCGAGCTTCTGCTGGATCTGCTGGATCATTTTCGTCGCGTCGCCGAGCGAGACTCCCGATGCAAGATTGAAATTGACCGTCACGGAGGGAAACAATCCGGTGTGATTCACCGCCAGCGGCGAGGTTGATGGAGAGTAACTGGAGACCGAGTTGAGAGGGGTCGCGCCGCCGCCGGTGTTCGGGATGAGATAGGTATCGTTGAGTCCCTGCGGTGACTGCCAATACTTCGGAGCAACCTCCATGACTACGTAGTATTGGTTCAGAGGGGTGTAGATGGTGGAAACCTCGGACTGTCCGAAGGCGTGATAGAGAGTACTGTCGAGAATCGACGGAGTGATTCCGAGCCGGGCCGCGGTAGGGCGATCGTAGGTAAGTAGCGCCTGCAGGCCGTGGTTTTGCTGGTCCGTGCTCACGTCGGTAAAGCCCGGGGTGTGGCGCATCTGCTCCAGCAGGAGCGGCCCATACTTCTGCAGATCTTCGGAGGTCTCAGCCTGGATGGTGTACTGGTACTGCGCGTTGGATTGGCGTCCTCCGATGCGTATGTCCTGAATTGGCTGCAAGTACGTGGCTGCTCCGGGAATGCGGGCGAGTTTAGGCCGCAGCCGGTTGAGAATCTTTTGCGCGCTTACGCGTTCATCCAGAGGCTTGAGAGCAATATATGCGAAGCCGCCATTGGTAGCGCCCTGGCCGCCTGTGAATCCCATCGCGTTCTGCACTCCGGGATCTGCCTTGATGATGTCGACCGCCTGCCGCACTGCCTTTTCCATGGCATAGAAAGAGGAGTCTTGTGGCCCCTGCATCCCTCCCGCCAGCACTCCAGTATCCTCCTGCGGGAAAAAGCCCTTTGGGATTCTCTTGATCAGGTAGACGTTCAACCCGAGCACAAAGAGGAAAACTGCCAACAGCAGCGCGGGATGATCGAGCACCCAGTTCAGGCTGCCGCGGTATCCGTTGAGCGCGCCGTTGAAGATCCGCTCGCTCCACTGATAAAGCTTTCCGTGTTTGACCTCTCGCTCCGAGACCAGAACGCGCGCACACATCATGGGCGTGGTGGTAAGCGAGATCACCATTGATACCAGGATCGCGGTGGAGAGCGTAATGGCGAACTCACGGAAGAGACGCCCGATAATTCCACCCATCATAAGCAGCGGAATGAAGACGGCAATCAGCGAGACACTGATCGAAAAAACCGTGAAGCCGATTTCCTTTGCGCCGAGCAGAGTTGCCTGCAACGGATTCATACCCGCCTCAAGATGGCGGGTGATGTTCTCCATCACAACGATTGCATCGTCCACTACGAAGCCGCTGGCAATTGCCAGTGCCATGAGGGAAAGGTTATCCAGCGAATAGCCGCAAAGATACATCACCGCAAAGGTTCCGATCAGCGATATGGGAACGGCTACGGCGGGAATGAACGTTGCATAAACGTTGCGCAAAAAAAGGAATACGACAAGGATAACCAGCAACACTGAGATAACGAGCGTGAGCTCGATATCGAAAACCGAAGCCCGGATGGTCAGCGTTCGGTCGAGAATGGTGATCAGGTGCTCGCCGCTGGGAATAGTGGCCTGCAACGATGGAACGGCGGCCATTACCGCGTCCACGGTGGTGATGATGTTGGCGCCGGGCTGGCGAAAGATCAGCATGATGACGCATGGCTTGCCGTTGAGAAAACCTGCCTGCCGCACCGATTGCTGGGAGTCGATCACATCGCCCACATCCTGCAGACGCACCGCGCCTCCGTTGTGGTAGCCAACGACCAGGGGCTTATAGTCGGCTGCCTTGGAGATCTGGTCGTTGGCAAGAATGTCGGCAGTAACGTTGCTGTCGGCGATCTGACCCTTGGCAAGGTTTGAGTTCTGGCCCGCCACAACCTGCTGCACCGCAGGCAGGCTGATTCCGTAGCTGGCAAGCTGGTTTGGGTTGAGTTCGATGCGCACCGCAGGCAGCGAAGCTCCAACAACCAGCACCTCGCCAACGCCGGAGATCTGCGAGATGCGCTGTGAGATCACAGTGGAGGCTTCATCGTAAAGCGTGGGCACGTCGTAGATATCCGACTGTACGCCAAGCACAAGGATGGGTGCGTCGGCGGGGTTTACCTTGCGATAGGACGGGTTGGCGGGCAGGTTGGAGGGAAGATAGGTACGTGCTGCATTAATGCCTGCTTCGACGTCCCGTGCGGCGCCATTGATGTCCCGGCTGAGATCGAACTGCATGGTGATGCTGGTGGTCCCGAGTGTGCTCGACGAGGTCATCTCGGTGATACCGGCGATGTGGCTGAACTCGCGCTCCAGAGGCGTGGCAACCGAGGAAGCCATGATGTCTGGACTGGCGCCCGGCAGCGTGGCGGCCACGCTGATGGTGGGAAAGTCCACTTGCGGCAGCGGAGAGACGGGCAACAAGACGAACGCAATCGCCCCAGCGATGGCGACAGCCAGCGTCAGAAGCGTGGTGGCGACCGGGCGTTCGATGAAGATCCGCGATGGATTCATGACTGCTCCGTCTGCGGCCGCGGGATCGTGCGCCTGCTGGGCCGGAAGCGCGCGCCCAGATCGTCAAAGAAGATGTAGATCACCGGAGTGGTGTACAGCGTGAGCACCTGGCTGACGAGCAAGCCCCCCACCATCGCCACGCCCAGCGGCTTTCTCAGCTCCGAGCCGATACCCGATCCAAAAGCCAGCGGAATACCGCTGAGCAGCGCCGCCATTGTCGTCATCAGGATAGGACGGAAGCGCAGCAGCGATGCCTGGTACATCGCATCCGTGGCGCTCTTGCCCTCTTTACGCTCGGCCTCCAGAGCGAAATCCACCATCAGAATGCCGTTCTTCTTCACGATGCCGATCAGAAGGATGATGCCGATGATGGCAACGATGTTGAGGTTCAGATGGAACAGTTCGAGGGAGAGCAGGGCTCCAACACCAGCCGAGGGCAGAGTGGAGAGAATGGTGACAGGATGAATGAAGCTCTCGTACAGCACGCCTAGAACGATATAGACGGTGACCAATGCGGCGAGTATCAGCAGGCCCTCGTTGGTCAGCGAGTTCTCGAAGGCGGCGGCGGTGCCCTGATAATTTTTGACTACGCTCGACGGAATATTCGATCGCTCAACCGCTTTGTCGATCGAATCCAGCGCCTGGCCAAGCGAGTATCCGGGCGCTAGATTGAATGAGATTGTCACTGCCGGGAACTGCCCCTGGCGATTAACCGAGAGTGACTCGCTGCGCCGGTGGAATTGACTGAAGGCGCTCAACGGAACAGGCGTGGAGACCGCGGCGCTGCTTGCGCTGTTGCTGTTACCGCTGCCGCCGCCGGAGGAGCCTGAAGCGGATGTTCCTGACGAGCGCGTGGTTCCACTCGTAGATGTATTTGCACTCGATGAGATGCTGGTGTTCGTGCTCCTGCTTGACAGCACGGTGGTGCTCGCGCTCGCAGTCGAAGAGGATGAGAGCGCGGAACTCGAGTTGACGCTCGATATGCCAGGTGCCGCGCTCAGGTTGGAAGAGGCCAGCGCTGACGTAGACGATACCGGGGCCGAAACGGCGCTAGTGGAGGATGGCGTCAGCAGTGCATTGCCCGGTGACGCCGATGCGCCCGAGCCAGCTCCGGAAGACGAACCCGCGGTATTGCCCGAGGTTGAGCTCGATGTAGTTGAGGAAGAACTGCTCAATGCCGATTGGATGTAGATATCGTGCAGCGACCGTGGATCGAGCTGGAACTTTGGCTCGGCCTCCAATATGACGTGATACTGATTCAACTGGGTGTACAGAGTGTTGATCTGGCGCTGCCCAAAAGCGTCGTAGAGCGTGTTGTCGATGGTCTGGGGCGTGATGCCGTAACGTGATGCCGTGGCGCGATCGATGACCAGCGACTCGGCATCGCCGTTCAGTTGCTGATCGGTGACTACGTCGGCCAGTTGCGGCAGTTGCTTCAGTGTCGCGACGAAAGAGCGTGTCACGGCGATCAGTTCGTCCTGATTCGGATCTTCGAGCGTGTACTGGTACTGAGTGCGGCTGACGCGATCATCGACCGTGAGATCCTGCACCGGCTGCAGGTAAAGCTTGATGCCTGCGACCTTGGCCAGCTTCGGATCAAGCCGGCTGATAACCTCGGTGGCAGAGATCCCGCGCTGATCGAGTGGCTTCAGAACGATCTGAACACGGCCGCTGTTCAGAGTTGTATTGGTGCCGTCGGCTCCGATGAAGGACGAGATGCTCTCGACGGCGGGATCGGCCAGCAGCACCTTTGCCAGATCCTGTTGCTTCTCGGCCATGGCGTCAAAGGAGGTGGAGGGGGCTGCCTGCGAGATACCCTGAATGATCCCCGTGTCCTGGGTTGGAAAGAATCCTTTGGGGATGGTGATGTAGAGAACCCCAGTAAGCACGAGAGTTGCAAGCGCAACCAGCAGCGTGATGGTCTGATAGCGAAGCACAACCTTCAGCGTGCGTCCGTAGAAGGCAATGATCTCAGCGAATGCCTTTTCGGAGGCGTGATAAAAACGGCTCTGCTTCTCTTCCGGAATGTAGTGCAGCAGACGCGCCGACATCATCGGCGTCAGGGTGAGAGAGACGAAGCCGGAGAAAAGGATGGTCACGGCAAGCGTCACCGCAAATTGACGGAAGAGCCTCCCGGCGACATCGCCCATGAACAGCAGCGGAATGAGCACAGCGATCAGCGAGACGGTCAGGGAAAGAATGGTGAAGCCGATCTGCTCGGCGCCTTTTAAGGCGGCCTCCATCGGCTTGTCGCCCTCTTCGATAAAGCGGGAGATGTTCTCGATCATGACGATGGCATCGTCAACCACAAAGCCGGTTGAGATGGTCAACGCCATGAGGGTGAGGTTGTTGAGGCTGTAGCCGGCCAGGTACATCACTCCAAAGGTGCCGACCAGCGAGATGGGAACCGCAACGCTGGGGATGATGGTCGCGGACAGGCTGCGCAGAAAGAGGAAGATCACCATCACCACCAGCCCGATGACCAACAGTAGTTCGAACTCAACGTCTTTCACCGAAGCGCGAATCGAGGCAGTTCGGTCGGCGACAATCTGCACATGCACCGACAGGGGCAGCGTGGTGAGAAGCTGCGGCAGAATCTTCTCGATGCTGTCAACCACCTGGATCGTGTTCGCACCGGGCTGACGCTGAATGTTCAGAATGACCGCCGGAGTGTAGTTCACCCAGGCCGCGAGATCTACGTTCTCCACTCCATCAATCGCGTGTGCCACGTCCGTGAGCATGACCGGAGCGCCATTGCGGTAGGCGACCACCACCGAATCGTAGGCGCTGCTGGATAGCAATTGGTCGTTGGCATTGATGGTGTAATCCTGCGTTGGGCCATCGAAGTTTCCCTTGGCCGCGTTAAGGCTGTTACCGATAAGCGCGTTGCGCAGGTCCTCAAGGTTGATTCCGTAGGACGCCAGGGCGGTGGGATTGGCCTGGATGCGCACGGCGGGCTTCTGTCCTCCGGAGATGCTAACCAGGCCCACGCCGGAGATCTGCGAAATCTTAGGCGCAAGACGCGTGTCGCCAAGATCCTCCACCTGCGAGAGCGGCATCGTGTTAGAGGTCAGGGCGAGGGTCAGGACCGGCGCGTCTGCCGGATTGGATTTGCTGTAGATCGGCGGCGTCGGCAGATTGGCGGGCAGGTAGCTCTGCGCCGCATTGATTGCCGCTTGCACCTCCTGCTCCGCCACATCGATGTCGAGGCTGAGTTGGAATTGCATCACGATGACCGACACGCCTCCAGCACTGGTCGATGTCATCTGGCTGAGTCCGGCGACTTGGCCGAACTGCCGTTCCAGTGGAGCAGTGACGGCAGAGGCAACTACATCCGGACTGGCTCCGGGATAGAAGGTGAGCACCTGAATTGTCGGATAATCCACCTCCGGCAGCGCCGACACAGGGAGCTGCAGAAAGGCCACGCCGCCGGCCAGAAAGATCGCAACCATCAGCAGAGAGGTTGCGACCGGACGCAGGATGAATGGCCCAGAGAGACTCATTTGGCTGTACCACCGCTGGACGGGGCAGCACCTCCGTGTGGTGCTGCCGTTGTGGATGGAGTTGCGCCAGTGGTCGGGGCTGGGCTGCTGGATGGGGCTCCGCTGAATGGAGCAGAGCTGCCGACCGGAGCTGGACCTTTGTATGGAGCTGGAGCAGCGGCTGGGGACGTGCCGCCGCTTGTAGCAGCATTACCGCCTTGTCCTTGCTTACTCTGGCCGCGCACCGTGACCTTGGTGCCATTGTCCAGACGATCGAATCCGCTCGTTGCCAGATTCACGCCGGGATTGAGTCCCTGTACCGCAGTATCCGTTTCGTTGCTGGTCAACACGGTGACTGGCTGCACGGTCACCGTGTTATCGGGTTGCACGATATAGACGAACGCGTTCGTTCCGTTGCGTTGGACGGCGGCGGAGGGAACCAGTGTGACTCCGCGCAATGTGTTCACCAGCATCTGGGCGTTCACAAACTGGTTGGGAAAGAGCGAGAGATGCTTGTTGGGAAACTCGGCCCGGAACTTGATGGTGCCGGTCGTCGTGTCCACCTGATTGTCCAGCGCGGTCAGCATTCCGGAATCGATGAGCTTTTCATCGGAGCGGCTTAGGGCATCGACAGGCAGCTTGTGTCTGCCGCTTAACTGCGTCTGAACCTGCGGCAGATTATCCTCTGACACATTGAACACAACCGTAATCGGTTGCATCTGCGTAATCACCACAAGCACGGAACTGCTACCGGAAAAGACGGTATTGCCGGGGTCCACCAGACGTAACCCAACCCGTCCGCTGATCGGAGCAATGATGTGGCAGTACTCCAGTTGAACCTGGTCATAGGCTACCGTGCCTTGATCCGCCTTGACCGTACCCTCACTCTGGACGACGGCCTGCTCCTGATCGTCGAGTTGCTGCTTGGCAATCGCGTTTCTGGCGTAGGCTTGCTTGTACCGCTCAAGATCGATGCGGGCTTGCGCCAGCACCCCCTGATCGTGCTCCAGATTTCCTTCGGCTTGGGTCAGCGTCGCCTGATAGGGACGAGGGTCGATGTCGACCAGGGCATCGCCTTTGCGCACCATCTGGCCTTCGCTATAGTGGACAGCCATCACTCGCCCCGTGATCTGGCTGTACACGGTCACCGTGTAGGTGGGCGTCACCGTTCCCAGAGCGTCCACATAGATGTTGATGTCGCCCCTTCTGGACGGCCCCACCGTGATCGCCGCCGGAGCTAGTCCAGCGCCCCCCCTGCTCCCCGCCGCACCGCCGCCCGAGGTGCCTGATCTGCTGAAGTGATAGACAAGAAAAAGCGCCAGAATCACGAACACTGCCAGGATCAGCAGGCTTCTGCGCCGCCGCCGTTTGGTCCTCTGCAGCTCACCAGGGCTAAGCTCTGGTGATTCCTGCTCCGTTTGAATTGAGTGATGCGCTTCCGCTTCGCGTGGCGAGCCCGGCCCCTCATCGTCCGGATTGCCGCCAGGGTTCTTTTCCTCGCTCATTCCTGCTCTTTTCAACACCTGAAGAGGCGTTCAGACGAATCGATGACGAGCACAGTTCACCCGCTCTCACAGTGGATGTCGAAAGCTCGTCAAAGTTTTTCTGAGCCGGTGACGAATGCCCAACAATTTACAGAACTTAACGATTATCGAGTGGTGAGGAATTTCCTGGAATCAGCAACACTGGCGAAAAAATTCGTATTCCATGGCGCACTGGGGAGCACTGCTTTGCGCGGTGCGGCTCACAAGTTTCGACACCACCTGACATCTCTGCGCAGCTGGCGGCTATCAAACTACCTATGTCGCGCATCGCCCGCATTTTAGCGCACGTGGCGGCCGGCTTGTTTGCCGCAACCTTGATAGGTCAGCCCCCGGCTCAGACCACGCCAGGATTTGACTACGTTCCTCTCGGAGTTCCCGGTGTGATCTACACACCCGAGATTAAGCTTGGCTCTGCCACCCAGCCCTCGGTCGTCACCGTGCCACCTATCGAAGAGGTGGTTCCATCTCCTGCGCCCTACGTCAGCAATGCCCCGCCCGCAAGCACCGCGCTGCTGTCCACGCGTAACTTTGACTTTATAGTCTCGCCGGAGGACATTATTCCCGGCAGTATGGAAGACACCTCGATCAGTCTCGGCACGTACGCCCGCGAACTCCGCGCCGAGAAGCAAAACTCACCGCTTCCCAACGCCATCGCCATTCCCCCGCCCGAGAGCGCTCCATCTACTCCTCAGCCGAACTGCAAGTAACGCACAGGTCCTCCTCACACCTTTTGCTTTACCCTCGAGACTCAAATAGTTTGCTGGCGGCCCGTCCCTTGTTCCTGCTACATTCACCTCTGCCGAACTTGGAGCCGGAAAGGATTCCTCATGCCCCAGCAAGCTCACGCAGCCGAGCCCAGCAAGCTCTATCGCTGGCTGGTTCTTCTCTGGCTCAGCATCACCATGTTCGGCAACTATTACTTCTACGACGCACTGGAACCGCTCGCCGACGTTCTCCAGAAGCAACTTCACTACACCGATCAGAATATCGGCCTTCTCAATTCTTTCTATTCCATCGCGCCGATTGCTACGGTTCTCATCGGCGGAATCCTCATCGACCGCCTTGGCGTGCGCCGCGCTCTGTTGCTCTTCGGCTGCATCTGTCTTGGCGGCTCCATGCTCACCGCCTTCAGCCCGCGCTTTGAGGTCATGGCCGCCGGACGCTTTGTCTTCGGCATGGGCGCCGAGTCGCTCATCGTCGCCATCACCGCTGCAGTCGCAAAGTGGTTCAAGGGCAAGGAGCTCAGCTTCGCTCTCGGCCTCAATCTGATGCTCGCACGCTTCGGCAGTTGGCTGGCGCAGAACTCGCCGACCTGGGCCCACTCGGCCTACAGCAGTTGGCAGGGCCCATGGCTGATCGGTGTCGGCTTCGTCTCTTTGTGCGTCATCGGTCCCATCGCTTACTGGATCATGGAAGCCCGCGCCGAGCGGCGTTACGCTCTGGGCGAGGCTGGCGAGCCCGACAAAATCGTCCTCCAGGATATAAAGAATTTTGGCCCGTCCTACTGGTATCTGGTGGGCCTCTGCGTGGTCTTCTACTCCGCCATCTTTCCCTTCGAGACCTTCGCCGTGAAGTACTTCATGGACGCGCACGGCATGACGCGCGCGCAGGGCGGATTCCTGCTCAGCGTGCTTACCGCCTTCACCATGTTCGGAACCCCGATCGTCGGCCTCTTCTCCGACAAGATGGGACGGCGCGCCACCATCATGAGCCTCGGAGTCCTGCTACTGATTCCCGTCTTCCTGATGATGGGATACACCCACATCTCGCTTTACGTTCCAATGGCGATGCTGGGCTTTGCCTTCACCTTCGTCCCCGCCATTATCTGGCCCTCGGTTGCCTACATCGTCCCCAGCCGCACCCTTGGAACCGCGCTGGGACTGATGACGATGATCCAGAATATCGGCATGGCGGGCATGAACTGGGGGCTTGGCAAAGCCAACGACGTTGCCGGAGCCAGCGCCGCTCATCCCAGCGGATATCAACCCATGCTCCAGATCCTCACGCTGATGGGAATTATCGGCACAGTTCTGGCTTTTCTGCTCCGCGAACGCGAGCTTGGCCCTCACGGGCACGGTCTGGAAACGATCACTGCGGGATAAACTCTCGGCAAATGAACCGCGAGGATGTATGGTAAAAGGCAGTATCGAACCGAAAATGCCCGGGTCTTTTGGCCGCCTCAAATCTGCCATTCCGGACAGCGGAGATTCGGAAAAGCAACTCAACATTAATACTTCGCATCGTACTTTTTACATACCCTCGCGGCACGTCGTGAGGGCAGAGGGGATTACCGTGGCATTTCGCAAGCCGGTTTCTGTAGACAATCTACAAGTGTTGCAAGGTGCGAGCTCCGCGGCTCCGCAACCCGTGCTGGAAATACCATGGCGATGCAACGAAGCCTGGCGCCAGCTCCAAGAAAATGCTGCCTTCGGGGATGCCGGAAGCCGAAGCAATTGAGCGTGCGCAGCAAGGCGATGGGCAGTGCTTCGAATCTCTCTATAGCATGCACAAAAGGCGCGTTTACTCGCTCTGCCTGCGCATGACCGGCAACACCGCCGAGGCGGAGGATCTCACTCAGGAAGCGTTTCTTCAGCTTTATCGTAAAATTGCGACGTTCCGGGGAGAGTCCGCGTTTTCCACCTGGCTGCATCGGCTGGCGGTCAATGTCGTACTCATGCATCTGCGCAAGAAGGGACTGCCGGAGGTTTCGCTGCAGGAAACCCTGGAGCCAACCGAAGAGGATGGCCCCAAAAAGGACATCGGCGCACACGATCAGGTGCTGGCCGGCTCCATTGACCGGGTCAATCTGGAACGCGCAGTGGAAAGTCTTCCGCCAGGGTACCGTATCATTTTTGTGCTGCATGACATCGAAGGATATGAACACAACGAGATTGCCGAGATGATGGGATGCTCCATCGGCAACAGCAAGTCGCAATTGCACAAGGCACGCATGAAATTGCGTGACCTGCTGAAAGTCACTCGCGCGGAAAGGGCCGGTGGAAGACGATGAAGACCGGGCAGGATGTAACCATGGCAAATGAACAGAAAATAAGCGCTGCGGTCGGCGTTGCCGTCGAAACCGCGGGGAGAACCAAATCCATGAATTGTGCTGATTTCCAGCGCGACCTGCCGCTCATCATCGACTCGGGTGGCACCCCGGAGCAGGAAGAGCATCTGCAAACGTGTGATGTCTGCCGTGACTTGGTCAGCGATCTTCGATACATCGCCGAGCAGGCCAAGTTGCTGGTTCCCATGCACGAGCCAAGTCCCAAGGTCTGGGATGGCATCGAGGAGAAGCTAAAGGTCGAAGGTCTCATGAAACCCGCCCAGGCGCGACGGTCTCTCTAGATACGGAGGCTGCCTTATCGACGCGCTCCCCTAGCGTCACTCGTGGCCGCGACCTGATCGCGGCCATTTCCTTGCCAGCACATTGCGGCCTACCGAAAGACGCGCGCGCCAGCAGCGCCGCTGCTGCTACAATCCCCCTCAATGCCTCAGGATTCTCCAGCCCCGTTGCTTGTCCTCATCGGATTCATGGGCGCTGGCAAGAGCACCATCGGACGCCTGCTCGCGCTCCAGCTTGCCTGCCCGTTTGTCGATCTCGATGTGGAGATCGCGCGCACTCACGGCCCGATTCCCGATCTGTTTTCCTCGCGTGGCGAAAGCGGATTCCGCGCCATCGAGCATCATCATCTCAACCTCATCCTGCCTCGCTTGGCGCGTCCCACGGTGCTGGCCTTGGGCGGAGGCGCATTTCTCCAGCCCGCAAATCGCGAGCTCCTCGCCCGCCACTCCGCGACCGTCATTTTTCTCGATGCGCCTTACGAAGTCGTGCGCGCCCGCATTGCCGATAGCGGTCAGCAGCGCCCCCTGGCGCGCGATCCCGAACGGCTGCGCAAGCTCTTCGAACTCCGCCGTCCCACCTACCTTCTCGCCCAACATACCTTAGACGCGTCGGGTAATGAGCCTTCTGAGTTGCTCGCCTCCCTGGTTCAGCTTGCCAATCGGCTTGGCATCTCCGCCCCGGCTCGCGATAAACTCTGAAAGAGGAACTCTCACACATGATCCGCCGGACTTTTGTCACCGCCTTGCTCTTCGTTCTCGCCTCGTTCGCGCTCGCCAGCAGCAAGCCGATTCCCAAGTCCGGCACCGTCGTCGATCAGGGCTCGTTCGGCATCTTCCAGAACGGACAGCGCGTGGCCACGGAAAACTTTCGTCATCCGCCAGTTTCCGGACTCCAGCATCACCTCGTCCGAATTGCACGTGGAAGCCGGACGGCTCGGCCGCCAATCTCGATCAGAGCAGCGAACTCACCCTGTTTCCCAACGGCAATCTCTCCCGCTATGAGTGGAAGCAGTCGGCATCGCCGCACAACTCCGCCATCGTCGAACCCAAGGACAATTTCCTTACCATGCACGTGGTCACCGACGGCAAGAGCACCGAGCAGCCTTTTTTCCTGACCCCGGACGCATTTATTCTGGACGACTACTTCTTCTCAACCCGTGAAGTCCTTCTGTGGCGCTACCTCGCAAGCTCCTGCAAGCCACGCGCAGGCGGAGATGGCTGCGACCTTATCCGCGCCCGCTTTCCCGTCCTGATTCCCCGTCGCCGCACCTCCGCCCAGATTTTCATCGAATTCAAAGGGTACGACGACACCCCTTTGGACGGCCGTCCTCAGCATCTTCGCCATTTTGTGCTGGAAACCGACGGCCCCGAATGGCACCTCTGGCTGGATGCCGACATGAAACTTCTCCGCATCTCGATCCCTGAAACCCACACCGAGATCCTGCGTCAGGAGAAATAGCCGACAATTCAGGGGGCCCTCCGCTATATGAGGGCACTTGCAGCCTGTTCCGCTCACAGGCTGATCCGGTAATATGTATGAACGCCGTGTGAATTTCCACTGAGTATGCTGGGATTCGTCCTCTGTGCCCAGCCCGGCAAGGCATTCTGATGTCCGGAAATCTGGCCACGGCCTCCGCCCGGATGGAGCGGAAGCTTACAACGGCTGGCGCCGTCTAAAGTAGAGAACCAAAGCAGTTCAGAATGGTATAAGAATTAGAAACATCGATAACCCGGCGCAGCCGGAAGGAGAGAGTCAGCCTGATGGCGAGGACGGCAAAGATCCCTGTAGGCATACTGGGTGCCACCGGAATGGTGGGCCAGAGATTTATTCAACTGCTCGAGCGTCACCCCTGGTTTGAAGTTGCCTGGATTGCGGCCAGCGAGCGCTCCTTCGGAAAGAGCTATGCGGAGGCGGCCAAGTGGAAGATGAAGACGCCGATTCCGAAGCGCATCGCCTCGATGGTGCTCTCCGCCGCCGAGCCCAAGGATGCGCCCAAAGTCATCTTTGCCGCCCTCGATGCCGATCTCGCGCGCGAGATGGAGCCTGCCTTTGCCGATGCCGGCTGTGCCGTGATCTCCAACTCTTCGGCCTTCCGCATGCACCCGCAGGTGCCGCTCGTCATTCCTGAGATCAACGCCGATCACCTCAAGCTCATCGAGCAGCAGACCTGGCGCAAGCAGTCCGGCGGCTTCATGGTCACCAACTCCAACTGCTCCGTGATGGGCCTGGCCCTGGCGCTCGCCCCCTTGCAGAAGGCTTTCGGCATGGAAGCCGTCTTTGCCGTAACCATGCAGGCCGTCAGCGGCGCGGGCTATCCCGGCGTCGCCTCGCTGGATATCCTCGGCAACGTCGTGCCCTTCATCAAGAACGAAGAAGAAAAGATGCAGGAAGAGGCCGGCAAACTCCTCGGCAAACTCAAAGGCGGCGAGGTCGTTCCCGCCGAGTTCGCCATCAGCGCCCATTGCAATCGCGTCGCGGTCGAGGACGGACACACCGAATCGATCTCCATCAAGTTGAAGAAGCGTGCGACCCCGGAGAAGATCATCGCCGCCTGGCGCGAGTATCGCGGCATGGTCGACGATCTCAAACTTCCTTTCTCACCTGCCGAACCGATCTTCTACGACGAGCGCGTCGACCGTCCCCAGCCGCGTCTGGATATCGAGCGCGGCCACGGCATGACCGTCACCTGCGGACGCCTGCGCCCCTGCTCGCTGCTCGACTGGAAGTTCACCATGCTCTCGCACAACACCATTCGTGGCGCTGCCGGTGCCGCGCTGCTCAATGCGGAGCTGCTCAAGGCCAAGGGCTATCTGGAGTAGAGCTGTTGTTTTTGAAGTGTTCTGCTGTGGTGTCATTCCGAGCGCAGCGAGGAATCCCCGGACTGCTCAAATGTTCAGTGGCGCCACAGAGGCATTTCAGCCAGCCACCGGTTTCAGCAACATAAAGGTCTGCCTTCATGATCGTGATGAAGTTTGGCGGTACCTCGGTGATGGACGCCTCGGCGATTGAACGCACGGCCCAGATTGTAAAAGGCCGCCTGCAGCGCCGTCCCATGGTCGTCGTCTCCGCCATGTCCCGCGTCACCGACGCCCTGCTGGCCGCCGGAAAAGCCGCCGGCGAAGGCCATCGCGAGCAAGCCCTCGAACTCGCGCAAGGCCTGCGCCAGCGTCATCACGCCACCGCCAAGGAACTGGTCAGCACGGCGCAATATTCTCGCGCTCGGCGCCGAGCTCGAACGCGAATTCAACGCCCTGGATGAGCTGCTGAAAGGCATCGTCGCCGTCGGCGAACTCTCGCCCCGCAGTTCGGATTACGTGGTCAGCTACGGCGAGCGGCTCAACAGCAAAATCGTCACCGAAGCCTACCAGGCCCGCGGCATTCGCTCCGCCCTGGTCGACGCCCGCAAGGTCATGATCACCGACGCGCAGCATGGCAAGGCCATCCCGCAGGCCGACGAGATCGAGCATCGCGCCAAGAACCTCGTGCGCCCGCTGCTGGACGACCGCGCAGGTTCCCGTCATGGGCGGATTCATCGGCGCAACCGACGCATGGCGTGCAGACCACCATTGGCCGTGGCGGCTCCGATTTTTCCGCCGCCCTTCATCGGCTCCGGCCTCGATGCCGAAGCCATCGAAATATGGACCGACGTCGATGGCATGATGACCACCGACCCGCGCATCTGCCCCGACGCCCGCCGCATTCGCGTCATCTCCTTCGAGGAGGCTGCCGAGCTCGCCTACTTCGGAGCCAAGGTCCTGCACCCGGCCACCGTGCTGCCCGCAGTGCAGAAGAACATTCCCGTTCTCGTGCTCAACTCCTTGAACCCCAGCAACGAAGGCACCCTGATCGTGGGCCGCGCGCCGAAGTCGAAGTCCATGTTCAAGGCCATTGCCGCCAAAAAGCGCATCACCATCGTCGAGGTGGTAGCCGCCCGAATGCTGGGCGCTCACGGATTCCTCAAGGCAATCTTCGATGTCTTTGACCGGCATCGCTGCTCCATCGACGTCGTCGCCACCTCCGAGGTCAGCGTCTCGCTCACCGTCGATTCCAACGAGGCGATTCCTGCGATTGCTGCTGACCTGGAGAAGATTGCTGACGTAAAATACGCCGGACGCAACGCCATCGTCTGCCTGGTCGGCGAAAACATTCGCGAGACTCCGCAGGTCGCCGCCCGCGTCTTCACCGCGCTCGGAGAAATCAACGTGCGCATGATTTCCCAGGGCGCATCGGAGATCAACATCACCTTCGTCATCGACGAAGACGACGTGCCCGAGGCCATGCGCCGCCTGCACAAGACATTTTTTACCGAAGTGGACCCAGAGGTTTTCGATTGATTCCCAAGCGTCAGCGACCCGCAGCGCAAGCGTTACCAATCGCCACGCGTCGGTGAGTTGCGAATACATGATTATGGCGGAGAAGAACTGATGAAGTTTGTACTGTTAGGCGCGGGCAAGACCGGCGCACTGGTTGCCGAGATCGCGGGCAATGCGCGGCCACACCGTCGAAATCATCGAAGTACACGAGAACCGCAACGGCGCTGCCCTCACCCCGCAGCGTCTGGCCGGCGTCGATGCCGTCATCGACTTCACCACCCCCGACGCGGTGATGGCCAACATCGAGGCCACCATCCGCGCCGGCGTCAACATGGTCGTCGGCACCACCGGCTGGTATGCCGAGATGCCACACGTGCGCAACCAGGTCGAGCGCGCCAATACCGGATTCATCTGGGCCTCCAACTTCTCCATCGGCGTCAACCTCTTCTTCGCCATCGTGCGCGAAGGCGCCAAGGCCATGAAGTATGGGTACGAAGGCCGCATCACCGAGACACACCACATCCACAAGCTCGATGCACCCAGCGGCACCGCCGTCTCGCTGGCCAAAGCCGTGGAGCCATTCGGCGGCAAGAAGGCTCCCATCGCCAGCGTCCGCGAGGGCGAGGTCGTGGGCACCCACTCGGTCGAGTTGAAGTCGGCGGCGGATACGATTACGCTGACTCACGACAGCTCACAACCGCCGCGGCTTTGCCGAAGGCGCCGTGCGCGCCGCCGAGTGGGTGAAGGGCAAACGCGGATTTTACGAATTCCAAGAAGTGTTCTCTGAACTGAAGGGTTAGGGACGCAATGATAAAACTACGTGGATGCGGAACGGCGCATTGTGACTCCGTTCCTTGCCGATGGATCGATCGACGACAAAGCGCTGCGCTCGCTGGTAGCCTGGCAGATCGAATCCGGAATCGACTTCCTGGTTCCCTGCGGAACCACCGGAGAAACTCCGACCCTCTCGCACGAGGAGTGGCGCAGGGTCATCGAGACCACCATCGAAGTTGCCGCCGGACGCGTTCCCATCGTCGCCGGAGCAACCTCCTACTCCACCGCCGAAGCCGTCCACAAAGCCGTCGAGGTCTCCAAGATCAAGGGTGTGGACGCGATCCTCTCCGCCTCGCCCTACTACAACAAGCCCACGCAGGAGGGCCAGTACCAGCACTTCAAGGCCATCGCCGAAGCGGTCGATAAGCCCGTCGTGCTCTACAACGTCCCCGGCCGCACCGGCGTCAACATCGAGCCCAACACCCTGCTGCGTCTCTCCGAGGTACCCAACATCGCGGCCGTCAAGGAAGCCAGCGGAAACATCAGACAGATCGCCGAAATCTGCGGACGCCTTCCCGGCTTCACCGTGCTCAGCGGCGACGATGCGCTGACCCTGCCGGTAATTTCGGTCGGAGGCGTCGGCGTCATCTCGGTCGCCTCCAACGCCTTCCCCAAAGAAATGACCGATGCTCACCCGCGCCGCGCTCGACAATAACTGGATCTGCGCCCGCGAGCTCTATCACAAGTATTTCGCGCTGATGCAGGCCAACTTCATCGAGAGCAACCCCATGCCGGTCAAAGCCGTGCTCGCCATGATGGGACGCATCGAAGAAAACTACCGCCTCCCCATGGTCAAAATGCAACCCACCCCCCGCGCCAAACTCGAAGCCGTGGCCCGCGCCGCCGGAGTGGTGAAGTAAAGCTAAGGTTCGGGTCAGCTAAGCAGGGGCCGCTTTCAAGTTGCTGCTTGACTGGGCCGTGGTCAGTAATTTCATTTGGGAAGTTCTTCTTGTCTTGCCCGGCTCCGTGAGCTGTGCCGGACGTGAAGCACATAGACTTTCGGCGTTCGGACTACAAACAGAATCCGGTAGGAACCATAGAATATCTGCCGGATTTCTTCCGGATGATCCGCGCTCTCCGGAGCCAGAGGGCAACGAAGAGGAAACGTAGTCAGGCTCTCGATCGTTCCGAGAAGGCCATCGATCCATCCGTTGGCTGCTGCGTGAGATTCGGCATCGATCCAATCGTAAGCTTCCTGGATATTCTGCTGGGCCGGCTCAGTGAGCTCGACGCTATAGCGCACGCCGTTCCTTGATAGCCGAAATCACCTTCCTGGCGGGTTTGCTCTTCCCTGCATCGATAGCCGCCAGACCCTTACGGATTCCCTCGTTCGCTTCCATGCGTTCGACCAAATCCATCATCTTTTGATACGACTCGGCATCTTGCACTACCATCTCCGCCTTGCCATTGATCGTAAGCACAACGGGCCGGTGACTCCGGCGCAGATGATCGAGGATCTCACCGGTATTGCGCTTGAATTCGCTGAGGGGGCGAATATCATCTTTCAAATTCATGCACTAAATTTACACTATATTCAGTGCTTTAACAATGCGACCAGATTTTGTGAGGCGTGCAAACTCCAATACTCCTAGTGGCAACCTTCCATCCTCTTTCCTTACAACCCGCGAGCCGTGAAGTGCAGTCTATCCTGCACGAAAGGAGAGCCTCGCGTGCCCTCAAAGTCCATCCTCCTGAACTTCCTCGCCATCCTCGTTGCACTATGCAATGTGAACCTTATGGCGCAGATGCCGAATCCATACGGCCCGCCGATCACTCTGGAGGTGGCGAAGAGAGCCGCCACGGCCGCGCTGGACGAGGCCGTCAGAAACAAATGGACCATGGTGGCCGCAATCGTAGATCCCGGCGGCAATCTCGTTTTTTACGAAAAGATGGACAATACCCAGTTAGCCAGCACCAATGTCGCCATCGACAAAGCCCGCTCGGCGGCACTCTACAAACGTCCCACCAAAGCCCTGCAAGACGCGCTGGCCGCTGGCGGCGCTGGTCTCCGTATCTTGAAGTTCCAGGGCGCCACGCCCGTTGAGGGCGGCATTCCTCTCGTGTTTCATGGCGAAATCATCGGCGCCATCGGGGTCTCGGGAGACACCAGCGAACACGATAATCAATGTGCAACGGCAGGTGCAGCAGTGGTGAAATGACCTCTGCCCTCTGCGATTTTCTGCTCTCAACGTACAACTCGGGCGCGAGTAACACAATCTATCTATGCGGAATACAGGAGTTGCGGAAGTAAATTCCTGGAGGACCAGCGATGGATGTTTTCTGCTTCGGCGCTCGCCCCAAAAACGGCCTCACGCGAATGTTGGACAAAGCGGGACATAGGATGATCTATGCCCAATACAAAAAGGGGATTCTGGATTCGCTGTCAACCTGTGGCGCAGTCGTGCTTCACTGGAAGTCGAAAAAAGATCAGCAGGTCATCGGGGAAGCAAAAGCATCCGGCCTTCCAGTCATGGTGGTCACAGCCAGACTGCCTGCCGCTTACAATGCAGGCGATCCGTTAGCAGACCTCTATCTTGAGCAACCAGCGAGCGATGAAGAAGTGGCTGCATTTTTGATCGATTTGATTCGCGTGGGGCAACGCACTGACACAGTCGCCGATAACAGTCAGAAAATGAAATTCGCGGCCTAGCCCCGCCGCGCCTCCCAACGCTTCTGCTCTTCGAGGTCGGCGATCAGGGCTTCGTATCCATCTGCCATCGCCCGTGCGGAGTACTCCCGCGCGACCCACTGCCGGCAGTCCAGGGCGCGAATTTCGCCGACCGTGCGACAGGCCGCGGCCATCTCTTCCACACCGCCGACGATAAAGCCGGTTCCCTTCGGCACTACTTCGCCCAGCGCGCCCGCGTTGAATGCAATCACCGGAGTTCCGCTCGCCATCGCCTCCAAGGCCACCAGCGAGGTCGTCTCGGCCACCTGCGATGTCACCAGCAGCGCCCGAGCCTCGCGCAACAGCTTCGCCTTTTCCGCAAACGAGGGCAGCGAAACCCACCGCACCCGTTCTCCGTCGATCAGCGGCTTCACCTTCTGTTGCCAGTAATCCTCGTGCCAGCGGAACGGATACACCTGCCCGGCCAGCACGATCGGCAATCCCGCCAACCTGGCTGCCTCAATCGCCAGATGCGGAGCCTTCTCCGGACAAACTCTCCCCAGCCAAAGCAAATAATCCGACTTGCGCCCGGCTAGGGAGAACCGTTCCGCAGCAATCCCGTTCCGCACCACCCCGAGCATCCGCGGTAGATCGGTGAATTCCGCTCTCTGCGAATCGCTGACGCAATTAAAGTAAACGTTGTCGGCAAGCCCCTCAAACGCCTGTTCGCCATACAGCGCGCGCGGCAGATGCAGGGTCGCCAGCACGCATCCTTTCACCCGCGCAGCGTGGCGGAAGAAGTGTCCGCTGTGGTCCAGCACCACAGAAAAATCGGATTTGGCGCACGCTTCCACCACGCGCTCGGCGTGCTCGCGCTCGCGCTCATCAAAGCCATCCAGTTGCCGCGGAGCAGCGCCCGTTGCCATCAACCGGCCGCTCACTACCGAACCGGCGCAGGCTGCCACTTCGGTCTTCCATCCGCGCGCTACCAGTTCGCGCTCCAACGTAAACAGAATCTGTTCGGCCCCGCCCGCGCTCGCCTCGCTCACCGGCAGCAGCGGATAGGCAACCAGCAACAATCGCTTGCTCAACTCAACGTCTCCAGAAACTCCTGAAATTTCGCGCTCACTTCCTGCGCGCTCATCCACCACTGCCAGCGCTCGTAGTTCGTCTGCCCCGCGTGCGGAGCGCGCCCGTACTCGTACCGGACCTGCGGACGCACCACCTCGCGCTGCGCATCGAAGGTCTGCAGAAAGTCCCCCTGCGAGGCATACTGCGCGCACATCGTCCGCTTTCGCTCCAGTTCAGCGGCACCAATCTCCACCATCACCTCGCCGCCCGTGTCGCAAACAAACTGCTGTAATCGCAGCCGAGCGCCCGCAACCGAAGCGGCGTCTGTTGCCGCGTACCCGGCTGAGAAGCCAGCCAATGTGGAGTCATTCCCCCAATGATACAGAGGAGCCTCCCACACCGGCAGGCCGAAGCGCTCGCCCAGCCGCGCCCCCAGCAGGCTGCAACTGTCATGATCCGGATGTCCGCCCTCATAGGCCAGCGTGGCAATCGCCTCGGGCTTCACCCGCTCCACCAGCTTTTCCAGTAGTCCGTAGGCCGCGGCCAGGTTCAAAAACAGGCGCTGATCTTCCAGCCGCGAATCCTCTTCGGCCAGCAGCACCAACTCCCGCACCCCGGCCACTTGCATCGCCCGCCGAGCCTCACTCCGGCGCAGCGCCGCATAAGCTTCCCGCGAGCCGAAACGCTCCCAGAAATACCGGTCGCGCGGTGCGCCGTCGGAGGCTATCACCACCACAGCCTCGCGCATCCGCTGCAGCAGCGCCCCGTAACCCACGCTCTCATCGTCAGCGTGGGCTACCAATACCAGCACCCGTCCTGTCAGTTCAGTCTTCCGGTCGCGCATAAATGTGAGATGCAGGTTTTCGATTCTGAATTTAAAGCACTTGCACCTACTCCGGCTCGGCCTCTTCTTTTTCTATCACCCTCCGCGACGTAGGATCGGCGACCCGGGTTGGCTCTTCTACCTGCTGCGCGGCGATTGCAAGAAAGTACGCACGCCAGAATGGATCTTCGATCCCATTCAACTGCGTCGCAATCGTCATCGGAGTCGCGTAGGCAGCCAGCGAAACCAACGCCCACGACTGCGCATCCGGCGAGGAGCACTCAGCGCAGCCTCCGGCCTTGTATCGGGCGTTCACCAGTTGCAGATCCTGGGCGATTAACCCGTGCATCTCCTCCGGCCCGCGCCGCTCGCGCATCGCATCCGCCAGTTCGTGGAAGGCCGTTTGCAGCCCTGCGTCCACCGGCGGATCATCTACGTTGACAGCTACCTTCCTTATGCGCAGCGCCAGCAGCCCCGGCGCTTTCTTCTCGACATCGGCATAGGCATTCGGGGCCGAGACACGCACATTGTTGAGCGCCGCCACGACCTGCGCCTTCTGATCTTCGGTCCATGTATCCTGTTTTTCCGCGTCCTGGCTTCCTCCATCGGAAAGCTTGCGCAACTGCGCCACGATGCTGCGTCCGGCCTCTTCAGCGGAATCCTCCGAGATTGCCTCCATCGCCGCAGACCGCTCCAACAGCGAGGCAAAATCGCAAACCCCGAACAAGCCCTCCTGCCCTCGCTCAAAGTTCACGAGCACCTGCCGGAAGAAATATTCCGCTGCGTCCTCATTGCTTTGCAGCCTGCCCAGCACAACCGCGCTGGCGCTATAGGGAAAGCCTCCGTGCTCGCCCCAGAGCTGCCCATGTGCCAGCAACGTCTGAGCTCCGGCTATGCCGTGATGCTGCATATACATGGCAAAGACCAGCCGCGTCGCCATCGTCCGCGCATCCTGCTGATTGCTACCCTGCGAGGGCAGCGAGTCCAGCAGCTCCAGTGCGCGGTCGGAGTCATACACCGCCAGCCGAGCCGCAGCCGTCGCAATCGCCTCGTTGCGTGCGCTCTCAACCCGTGCCGCCTCGCCAGAGCCCGCCGCCGGAGCGGCGTCCTTCGCCGCGTTCCCACCAGCGCCAGTCGCCGGAGCGGCGTCCTTTGCCGCGTACAAACCTCGGGGAAGTTGCTGTGCCAGCCCGAAGAGTTCCTCGGCCCACTGTTTCTTTTCAGCCGCCATCACCTCGGGAGGCATGGTGTACAGCAGCCGGGTCATCAGAGCGACCCGTTGCTTAACCGGCAGCCCACGGCCAAGCGCATAAGCGTTGCGCACCATCTGCTCTGCCAGTTCCCTCTGCGCCCGTGAGACAACCACCGGCTTAGCCTTCGCCCGCTTCCGCTTGTGCCGCGATACCAGCACCAGCCGCGCATCATTTCCTGCGAATCCCTGTTCTGCGTACGCCTGCTCCGCGCACCCCGCTGCCGATAGCGCCAGCACCAGCACCAGCGCCCCTATCCCCCGCCTCGACCTCAATTGCGTATCCCCCACAAGAACCGGCTCTGCCTCAAATGTTACAATCCGGCAATGTCAAAGCCTCGTGCAAAGAAGATAAAACTCCTGTTGCTGGATGTCGATGGGGTCATGACCGACGGCCAGCTTTTCCTGATTCCCACCGGCGGCGATGCCACGGTCGAGGTGAAGGGCTTCCACGCCCACGACGGAACAGCCTTTTCGCTCGCCCGCCTGGGCGGCCTAAAGACCGGGATCATCACCAAGCGCGTCTCGGAGACCGTCCGCCTTCGTGCCCGCGACCTCAAAATCGAGCACGTCTCCCAGGGTGCATCCGATAAACTCACCGCCTTCAACGAGATTCTGGAAAAAGAAAATCTGAAGCCTGAAGAAGCCGCTTTTGTCGGCGATGACATTATCGATCTGCCTGTGATGCGCAGTTGCGGGCTCGCCTTCGCCGTGGCCAACGCCCGCGAGGACGTCAAAGACGAAGCCCACGTCATCACCGACCATCGTGGAGGCGAGGGTGCCGTACGCGATGCCGTCGAATACATCCTCAAAGCTCAGGACTCGCTTGCCCGCTGCATTGACGCCTATATCTCCGACAAGACCCCGCCGGAAGACAAGCAGCAGTAACGGCGGGCGAAGGTCAAGTGCCCACTTCGTGCGAAAAAAGCAATTTCGAAGGCTACGGTTTTGAATCTGGAAACTCTTCGATATGAAAGTCTCCTCTTCGTCCGAAGTAAATGACCTTCTTGCCCACGATGAAAGCCCAGTAGACAGCGACTCCGGCTGCAGTCGCCCGCTTGAGAAATTCGGGATAGCGAATTTCGTCGGCCTGCGCAGCGCGTATCGCCGCGACGATTCCGGTTTGCGAAAAGCTCTCCGCTACCTTCGAGGCGGGAAGGGTCATCTTCTCGACGTGAGTTTCGCCGTTGGTCAGGTAAAAGGTATCGACTCCCCGGACCAGATCGACCAAGTAGGATTCGACGCCAGCGCCGACGAGAGTACGGATCACGTCAGGGAAGGTCAACCTTCCTGCTTCTGATTCATGAAGGGTACTCCGCATTACTTCTATATCCATCGATTCCTCTCTCAGATGAACAGGATGGTGCACAAAAAATCCCACCGGCCTGCTTAGCCGGTGGGTCACCGTTTCCCTTGAGGACGTTCGTTTCAGAACGTGTCCGTCTCAAGAGGCTCTGCGATTGTTAGACTCACAACACGAAAAAAAGTTGTCTCAGCGCAAATTAATTTTCACCGCAGGTTCATTCGCCAAGCAGCAACGGGGTCTTGTTTCACGACAAACCTCCTAGCGCAGCAGGTCCTCCAGTTCCACGCCTTTATCTGTCTTTTCGTCGCGATATTTCACGATCACCGGCGTGTACACGCTCAGACCCCACTCGGCAGCCTTGCCCTTGGTGATCGCCCTCGCTCCAGCTACCACGACCGCATTCTCGGGAACCACCAGAGGCCCGCTTTCGGAGGCGCGATAAATCTCTCCGCGCACTGTATCAAAGAGCGGCGTCGAGCGCGTCAGGATCACACCGGAGCCCAGCACTGCCCGCCGCAACACCTGCGTTCCCTCGTAAATGCCGCAGTTGCCGCCCACCAGCACATCATCTTCAATCACCACCGGAGACGCATTGATCGGCTCCAACACGCCTCCCACCTGTGAGGCAGCGCTCAAATGTACCCGCTTGCCAATCTGCGCGCACGATCCCACCAGCGCGTGGGAATCCACCATCGTCCCCTCGTCCACATACGCCCCAGTATTGACGTACATGGGAGGCATGCAGATGACGCCCTTAGCCAGATACGCACCTTCGCGTACATTCGAGCCGCCCGGTACCATGCGCACTCCATCTTCGCTTTTGAAATGCCGCACCGGATAGGTGTGCCGATCGACAAATGTAAATGTATCTCCCGCGTGAGTCTCCTCGGGTTCGCCCAGGCGGAAGCCCAGCAGAATTCCCTGCTTCACCCAGACATTGGCTTGCCAGCGGCCATCGCGTTTCTCCGCCGCCCTTAGTTCGCCTCGTGACAGCGCATCGCGAAACGCCAAAAACGTCTTCAGCGCCCCAGCCTCGTTCTTGGCATCCATCCCTAACCCAAACAACCGCTCAATTTCAATTCGTAAGTTGTCCATGATGAAGCAGTATAAGTCAGAAACTCAGCCGCCTGCTCAGGGTTGGCGAGGAAGTCAATCGTTTGCACCTCGCCCAGTGCCGAATCCGCGAAGGTGATTAACCGACCCAAAAGGATTATCCAAACAGTCAATAACTTTCTCCGCAGCGACAGCTGCGCAAGGGCTGCCGAGGAAAACCTATCGCGGAGCAGGAAACATGCGGGTGTATGGAAATTTGACTTAACAGCCCACACTGGTTGAGAATGAGTAAGTCGCAAGTGATTGCGACCCCCACCAAAGTGGGCCTGTGGCGCAGCTGGGAGCGCGCTTCCATGGCATGGAAGAGGTCGTCGGTTCGATCCCGACCAGGTCCACCAATTTTCTCAATCATTTACAAGCTTCTCCCCTCCGCGACTTTGTCGCATTCTTGTCGCAAATTGCAAAACCACGCGGAGGTCTGCCACCGTGCTATCAGTGAACACATCGACTCGGTAGCATTTGGAGACTTGTTCCTGCCGGACAACCGAGCCCAGAACTAATCGCCGAAGTCTCCAGTCTTGTTGCCGGGTACATAACCGCCCAACGGGAGAAGCACTGCCGTTCGCTGTTCCGCTGAGTCCTGCACAACGAGCGTCGATGGACGGATTCTTTCTGCCGCAGGTTCTCAATACCCAGCCACTGCTGCTTACTGAAAGCCGCATCCGAAGCGGTGGGCCCAGCGAAGAAGTGCCGGAACAATTCATATGTCCCGTCTATCAGGTGGACGTCCATCACACTTTAGATCCTCGACGCGGTGGCGAAACGTTAGTGCTGTTCTGGCAATTGCCTCTTCGACCAGATACTCATGTCCGTCCAGTCGGAAAACGGACAGGCCTCTCGTCCGCTTTCCTTCCCGCGTAGCACACGACCTCCAGCTTCATCTCTTCTCGATTCTCGCGCTTGGCAGTGTGTCCTGCTCCAGAGAAAGAAGCCGACTCCTGCAGTACAGCACGAATCGCTTGCTTTACAGGTTGAAGTACAAGAAGAACTCGTAGGGCACGGGGCGCAGGCTGACCGGTGCCAACTCGCGTTCCCGCTTATACGTGATCCACGTCGAGATCAGGTCCTCGGTAAACACATCACCTTTCAAAAGGAACGCGTGGTCCTTCTCTAACTCGTCCAGAACCTCGCCCAGCGAGCCCGGCGTGCTCTTAACTTTCGCGGCTTCGCATGGCTCCAGTTCGTACAGATCCTTGTCCAGCGGCTCACCCGGATGGATCTTGTTTTGGATTCCGTCCAGGCCCGCCATGAGCAGAGCGGAAAAGCATAGATAGGGGTTCGACGACGGGTCCGGACAGCGGAATTCAATGCGCTTGGCTTTCGGACTCTTCGAATACACGGGAATGCGCACCGCCGCCGAACGGTTACGCTGCGAATACGCCAAATTTACCGGCGCTTCGTACCCCGGCACCAGACGGCGATAGGAGTTGGTCGTCGGAGCGCATAACGCCAGTAGCGCTGGCGCGTGCTTCAGCAGGCCGCCGATATAATACAGGGCCATTTCGCTCAGCAGGCTGTATCCATTCTCGTTATAAAAGAGATTGGTGTTGCCCTTCCACAGGCTTTGGTGCACGTGCATGCCGGAGCCGTTGTCGCCAAAAATCGGCTTGGGCATGAACGTCGCAACCTTCCCATGCTTCTTCGACACGTTGCGGATGATGTATTTGTAATACATCACGTTGTCGGCCATTTTCTTGAGGGGCGAGAAGCGCATGTCGATCTCGCCCTGGCCAGCAGTTCCCACCTCGTGATGATGCACTTCCACAGGGATGCCGACTTCCTTCATCTTCAGAATGATTTCAGAGCGCAGATCCTGAAGCTGATCAGAAGGCGGCACAGGGAAGTAGCCCTCTTTGTGCCGCAGCTTGTAACCGAGGTTGGGGCTCTCCTCTCGCCCTGTGTTCCATATGCCTTCATCCGAGTCGATTCGATAGTAGCCGGTGTAGGCCGTCTGGTCGTAGCGCACGTCATCGAAGATGTAAAACTCCAACTCCGGGCCCCAGTAGCTGACATCCGCGATGCCGCTGCTCTTCAAGTACGCTTCTGCCTTTTGCACAACGTAGCGCGGGTCTCGGCTATACGGCTTTCCCGAGATCGGGTCCTTCACATCGCAGATCATGCTCAGCGTCGGAATTTCCAGAATGGGGTCCACGTACGCCGTCTCCGGGTCGGGGAAAAGCAGCATGTCGCTTTCGTTGATCTGCTGGAAACCACGGATGCTGGACCCATCGAACCCGATCCCTTCGTTGAACAGACTTTCGTCCAGATCATCTACCGGGATCGAGAAATGCTGCCACATGCCAGGCAGGTCGATAAACCGCAAATCGACAATCTTCACTCCTGCGTCCTTGGCCAGCTTTGCGACATCGTTTGCTGTTTTGGGCATAGTCAGATCTCCTTATCGTTAGCCTGCTGATTGGGGGCGTCGGGGCTACAGAGCCACAGTTCACGCACAGTATTCCAGGCGTTCCGGTTGATAATGAGGCTCGGCTGAAACAGGCAGCTCCTTTCAGAACTGACACGTTGGGATTCTACTTCTCATGACCGGGTTGGCGGGCCGGAAAACCTGTAATCGGAAAAGCTGGACGATTCCGTGTCATTCTGGAATTAAGTTCGATTCACGTGCATCCAGCGGTCCCAAAGGGAGTCTTTGCGTTTGGCAGCGCAGATGCAAAATATGGCATCTGTAATTGCCAACAGACAATGGGAAAAGGAATGATGAGAATCGAGTGGAGTCGTAAACAACAAGAAGAGCTACAGTCGGCATTCAAGAGGATGGAACTACCCGCATCGGATACCGTTACAAGACAGACGGGGCAATCCGATCACGTTATCCTCCGGCTAGTGCCCCCTCCCGTTAAGCAACCCGATGGCACGCAGACTATGCGCCTAGTTGTTCAGCATTCTAATGGCAAAGAGGAAGAGGGCAATCTTGTCCTGGATGATGAAACCGTGACCCTGCACGTCAACGGAGAAGAACTCACGCTGCATCAGGCGGTAGTTATGGGCGCAGGCGTCGATGGAACTAAGTTTGAGGAGACGGTTGTAGTTGTTGAGCATCCGAATGGCAAATTCGGCGTGATGACAGAAGGTCAATATCGTGAGCAGTACCCGGAGCACCAAATACCGTTGGAGGAGTTGAAAAGAGCAAATTTTCTACAGCAAGAGTGGAAGTTGAAAGCATACCGAAGGGCGTGAGCGCGGTGCACGTCATTCAGTGGGTGCTCATGGAGGCTGGCGCAGCCTCCACCGCGAGCCAAGCAAAGCGGGTCCGGGGTGGCAGGCCGCGCTTTGGAAAAGCCTTGCAGGAAACAGGCCTGTTACGGAACTCGGCTCTTAGGGCTCTTAGGTAGATAGCTCAGGGGGAGCCGGCGAACCTAAGCTTCGCCTAAATCTTTCAACACCGCCATCGCCGCATTGCGGCCATTGATGCCAATGACGCTGCCGCCTGGATGCGTACAGGCTCCACAAAGGTACACACCCCGCATCGGAGTCCGCGCTGAGAACCACTTCGACCACATCTAAGGAGGCAGGCATTCTCCTTGAAATATATGCCGGCCCGTCAGTCCAACTTTCTGCTCTATATCTGGCGGCCCAAGCACCTGCGCATCGATCACTACCGCGTCGATGTTCGAACAGAAGCGGCTCAGCGACTTCAGCGCAATTAAACTCGCTTCGTTCGGATTCGGAATGGCGGGATCGCGCAGGTTTCAACGGCCACCCTGATTTGATTCCCGCCGTGAATCTACTGATGCAATGAGAATCCGGACGGCAAAGCAGCCTCAAGATTGATTTGTTCTCCGGTGATGGGGTGGTGGAATTTCAGAAATTGGGCGTGCAGGAAATATCCTCCATCGCCGGGGAGGCCGGGGAGATTTTCAAGAGGCTGGCCGGTTAAGCCGTACAGAGGATCGCCTACCAGGGGATGGCCGATGGATGCCAGATGGATTCTGATTTGATGAGGGCGGCCCGAATGTAGGCTTACCTCAAATGTTGTGGTGCTTGTGGTGCGTGAGATCACCTTTGCCAATGACTTTGACGGTTTGCCACTTGGGTTGGCGGCCCACACGGAACCGATGCGCGGGTGCGGTACGAGGCCGATGGGTGTGAGGATTTCGTAGGCGTCGTGCTGTGCAATGTTTTGAGCCAGCGCCCGGTAGATTTTTTGAATTTTGGGTGTGTTCCAGTTTGCGAATAGTTTAGAGGCCGCCTGCGGTGTTTTGGCGAAGAGGACGATGCCGGTGGTGGCTCGGCCTAACCGGTGGACAGGGTTTGCGTTGGGGGTTTGCTTTTGCACCAAGCGCAGGAGAGTGTTTTCCATGAAGCCGCCGCCGGGGAGGGTGGGCAGCCCGCTGGGTTTGTTGACGGCCAACAGATGGGGGTCATTAAACAGGACTTCGAAGTGCTGAGGGGAGTCTGGTTCGATCCAGGGTGGACGGTTCCAGACAAGGGTTTGGCCTGAAGTGACCGCTTCGCTTCCGGTGGCGGTGACGCCGTTGAGGGTGACTTCGCCATTGTTCAGGTTTTGTTGCCAGGCTTGTGGGGTTGAGTGGGGGTAAAGGCTTGCCAAGTGGGAGAGCAGGGTTTGTCCATGGTATTTGCTGCTGATGATTGTGGTGTAGGCATAGCCCCGGTTGAGCATGTAGTTTGAGTGTAAGCTATGGCATCTGCGGCAGGAGTTGCTGGGGTTCGAGCGACACTGGATTTAGGCAGCAAGAGCTCTAAACACCTTGAGTTCGGCGGACGCGCAGCGTGGATACCGGCACGCGATCGACGAATTCATCGAGTGGTACTGCTCCGAGCCAAAGGTGGATTAGCGTCGGCGAGGGAGTCCCTTTGCCGAGGCCTCGGATCCAGGTGGTTCACGGAACGGTTCCACAGAAATGCGCTCGTAACACACTTCCAGCACGGTCAGGTATTCTGTACCGCCCGGCGCTTGGAGAACTACGCTGTCGCCCGCTGCCGACTTCATCAACGCGCGCCCCAGAGGTGACACCCAACTGATGTGGTTGCGGTTGAGATCGACCTCGTCGACCCCCACGATGCTCACCACTCGCTCCGCTGCCGAGGCATTGGCATAGCGCACGGTCGCTCCGAAGAATGCCCTCGTCTTCGCCTGCCCCGCTCTTGAAGCTTCCGGGTCCACTACTTCCGCGGCTTCGATTCGCTTCGTAAGAAAGCGAATCCGCCCATCGATCTGCCGCAGCCGCCGCTTGCCGTACTGATAGTCGGCGTTTTCACTGCGATCGCCGTTGCTGGCAGCCCACGCCACCACCGCCACGACGGCCGGGCGTTCCCGGGTGAGCAGAAACCGGTGCTCATCTTTGAGGCGCTGCAGCCCGCTCGGCGTTATGTAGTTCTTGCCGTGCGTCGCGGGCTCGTTCCCTTGTGGTTTTCTCGTAAACCATTTTCGCATCTCGTAGTTGTTCCTAGTGGGTGCCCATCAATTGAACGCGGATGAACGCCGATACAAAACACTGTAGGTCATCCGCTTTCACGGGAGTTCATCTGCGGCCCTAACTGATTTTTTCACGTTTTTCAGTCCTTAGCGATCCTATCCATCATCTCGGACAGGTGCCGGCGAAGGCGTGCTTGGAGATCAGTATGATAAGCCGGCTTGTGTGAATCGATGCCGGAAATTCCTGGAACACGGGGTACACGTAAACTGAGTCGGTAAGCGCACCATCATGTCGCGCAAGCGTTCCTCACAACGTTTCTATGTCCAGAATCCGCGAACGCCTCGATGACATGGAAGAATGCCCTGACCGCAGATGCACGGAGACGCGCATCGCCTGCTTTCGATGAGAGATCGGCGAATGGCGGAACTGAATAGCGAGTTGCCGGATCACTCCGTAGGCAGGATGATACTCTCGCCGAAGTTGGATTGGTTCCGGATTGGCGACTACACACCCGGAACCCAGAAACTCAAGCGCCACAATTCCGCGACGCCACGAGCAGGCACACGTTGCTTGCACACGCATACGCAGCAATTCAAGATCCCATCGGCGTTTTTCGGTCCGTATGGATGAACGGATGATCTGGATTGGCCCGTGATTCGTCCACGAATAGCGAGGGACGAGAAGATTCATTGAATCGGCATGGTGATACACTGCACCGCAGCAACTTCGTCGAGTTTCACGATGATCACCGTTTCCAAAGAGGATTATCTTAAGGCCGTCGCCGAGGCTGAAGCCGAAGGCAAGACCGTGATCTCCGCCACGCTGGCCCACTGGCTTGCGGTGACGCGCCCCGCAGTGACCGCAGCCTTGAAACGCCTGAAAAAAGACGGCATGGTTACGGTCAAGAGTGACGGTCGCATTCAGCTAACTGCTCAGGGACGGCAGGTTGCCGAGCAGATTATCTTTCGCCACCACCTGATCGAGCGCATGCTCGCTGAAATCTTTGGCATGCCGTGGTACGAGATTCACGAAGAAGCAGAGCGTCTGGAGCACGCCGTCTCTCCCGCATTTGAAAAGAAGCTTGTGGAGAAGCTTGGTAATAACGACATTTGCCCCCATGGAAATAGCCTCTCCCTGCGGAGCCCTGCGGCGCGCCGGAAGAAAGGCCAGTGCCTGCTCAGCGAAGCTGAGGAGGGTTTTCAATACCAAGTTTCCGGCGTTTACGAGCGGGATCGCAAACTGTTGGACTTTTTTGAAAGCGAAGGAATCCGCCCCGGCGCCCGGCTGGCCGTCCAGAGCCGGAACTACGATGGCACCGTCTCCCTGACAGTCGAAGAGAGAACGATTCGGCTGGGCGCTCCGGCAGCTGAGAAAATTTGGCTGAAAAAAGCCTAATTACTTGCAACGTATTCACTATGGTTAACATCTCATAGTCAATCGAGGCTATTCTGGTGACGGCGTGGTCTGTCCGCACCCGGCCATTGAACTATTCTATGAGACTGACTGCGCCCCGACGCCTCCAGCGTCATTCCGCGACCCTGCTGCTGCGACCTTTGATTCTGGTTGTGCTGATGATGGTCGCGGTCGTTGATCCGGCAAAGGTATTGGCTCAGGGCGAAACCACCAGTGCTATCGTCGGTCAGGTCAACGACACAACCGGCGCGCTCATCCCCGGTGCAACCATAACGGTCGCCAGTAGCGCTACCGGCCTTGTACGAAGCGTCAAGTCGGACGACGCCGGCCGCTTCGATTTTCCCCAGCTACAGCCGGGCACCTACTCCGTCAAAGCCGAGGCCCAAGGCTTCCAGCCGCAGGAGATCGACAATGTAGTTTCTGGTCTGGGGCAGAAGCAGAGCGTGAATTTCACGCTGAAGGTGGGTCAATCCAGCCAGACGGTGGAGGTCAGCAGCGAAGCTCCGCTGATCAATCCCGACAATCCCAACACCTCCACGACTCTCAGCGCGCCAGCCCTGGAAAACCTGCCGAATCCCGGTGGCGATCTTACCTACCCCATGCAGTTTGCGCCCGGGGCGCTCATCAACACTGCGGGGAACAGCAATGATTTCGTCGGGGGGACCAACGGCTACGGCAACGCGGAGTTCAACGGACTTCCCGCCACCTCCAACGGCTACATCGTGGACGGCCTGGAAAGCAATGATCCGCTCACCAATCTCAACAGCGGCCTGTCAACCAACCTCGTGTTGGGCATGAACTCCATTGCCGAGGTCACCGTCAACACGCTCTCCTATTCCGTGGACCAGGGCCGGTACGGAGCCTCCCAGGTGAACTACGTCACCAAATCGGGCACGAATCAGTTTCACGGCAATCTCTATGAACTATGGAATGGATCGGTTCTGAATGCGACCGATTACTTTCTCAACGCGGCGTCCGGCACTCCCAAGCCGCGCTCGAATGTGAATCACTTCGGCGGCAGCCTGGGCGGGCCGATCGTCCACGATAAGCTGTTCTTTTTCGTTGACAGCGAATGGATGCGGATCGCCCTGCCCATCTTTTCAACCATTACGGTTCCTAGCCCTGCCTTTCAGCAGTACATTCTGCAGCAGCTTCCCTTGGGCGGGACGGACTCAGTGACTGGAACGAAGTATGCGCCCGCGCCGTTCTTGGTGCCGTTCTATCGAAATATGTTTTCGCTGTACCAGAACACCAGCGGAACGCCCTTGGCGGTGCTCGGATGCCCGTTCAATGCCGATGGTTCACCCGCATCGGGCACTCCTCCGAGCGGCAACGGTTGCGCCAATCGCCGAGGCGTCTCCCACTCCAGCGATGACAGCGAACAGGTGCAGACGGTTCGCCTCGACTACAACATCAACGCCTACAACACCGCCTGGTTCCGTTTCCAGGCCGACACCGGGCTGCAAGCCGCCTATACAGATCCCATCAACCTGCTGTTTAACTCGATTTCTCCCCAGCCCCTGTATTCCTTCGCGGCCGGATACACGCACATCTTTTCGCAGAACCTCGTGAACTATTTCAATCCGGCGTCTTCCTGGTACTCCAGCCTCTTTGCGCCAAGCAATTTGCAGCAAACGCTCGCCGCGTTCCCGATTGTGCTGCAAGGCAGCGGCGCCAACGCTCCCTTTACCACCATCGGAGGGCTCGACAACACTTGGCTGCAGGGAAGACGCGCGACCCGCTTCTTCATTAATGACAATCTCGCCTGGAGCCACGGCGCGCATGAATTTCGCTTCGGCACCAACACCCGGATCTTTCGTCTGAACGACTACGATTTCGGCGAGGGAACGGTGCCTCTGGTGACCTACACGGATCTGCCCCAATTCATCTATGGCGTGGCATCTACCGCGACGAAGACCTTCCCGCTGAATCCCAACGAACCCTTCAACTTCCTCAATCTCGATCTCTACGCCATGGACACCTGGAAAGTCACTCGGAAGCTCACCTGGACCATCGGCCTGCGCGACACTTACAATTCGAATCCCTTGAATCCGCATCAGCAGATCGCGCGTCTTAACGGCGCCTTCGATTCGATCTCTCGCAACTTCAATCAGCCGCTCAATGCCGCCATCCAGACAGGGCTCGGAAATCTATTTTCCTCCACGCCTATCGCGATCCTTCAGCCGAGAACCGCAATCGCGTGGCAGGTCGAGCCAAATACCGTGTTCCGCGCCGGCTTCGGAGTATTCAGCGACATCCTGCCAGGCAGCATCGCCGACGTGATCGGGATGAATCCGCCGTACGTCAGGACGTTCCAGGGCGGCCTACTGGGTACCGTGGGCGGAACGGCCATCGCGCCGGGTGTGCCGAACAGTGCGGTGGATGCGACCGTCGCCGCCAACCAGAATTTCGGAGCCGGGTTTGCGCAAGGTCAGCTCTCCTGCGCGTCTCCGCAGGCCAATGCCGCGACCTGTCTTGCGCCGGTTGCCATCACTGCCGTTCCCAACGGCAAACTCCACGCACCGTACTTCATGCAGTGGAGCCTGGGCATCGAGCATCAGATTGGAGCAACAGCCAACCTTAAGGCGCAATACGTCGGCACGCGCGGCGTCAACCAGCCCTACCTGACTCAGGTTAACGGTTATCAGACGGTGTGCTCAGGGTGTTTTGCGCCTTTTCCCTACGGCCAGCCGCCCGATCCCAGGTTCGGCGCGGTGACGCAGTTCGCAACCGGCGCCAACAGCCGCTATAACGGATTGCAACTCACGGCGATGAAGCGCCTCGGGCATGGTCTGCAGGGGCAGATTAACTACACATGGAGCCGCTGCATGGATGAAGTCTCCAACGGTGGCTTCCTGCCATTTTCCGCCGGAGGGATTCTTTCGCCACTGCCCGGCGACCTGCGCCGCAACTACGGCCCTTGCGACTACGACATCCGGAGCAACCTGAACGCGCAATACGTGTACGTGCTGCCGATAAAAACGAAGAGTCCTTTGCTGGGACAATTCATAAACGGCTGGCAGGCGTCAGGCACGCTGTTCTGGCACAGCGGAGTTCCGTTCTCGGTACTGAGCACACCATACTCGGCGAATGGAAACGGTATTGTGCAGGGCAGCGGGCCACAGTACGCCAGCCTCGTGCCCGGCGTTGATCCATACTGCCGCCACTGCGACCTTGCCTCTACCCAGCCCGGCACGATTCAGTGGCTGAACCCGGATGCGTTCGTCTCCGCCGTAGACCCGAGCACCGGCGCCTGCTATGGCGGCGACACGCCGGCGAACTGCCAGTTCGGCAACACCGGCAGGAATCAGTTTCGCGGACCCGGCTTTTTCTGGAGTGATTTTTATCTGACCAAATGGTTCAAGGTCAGCGAGCACGTAAAGCTACGGATGGACGCGCAGTTCTTCAACATTTTCAATCACCCGAACTTCGCGCTTCCGAGTATGACCTATGCCGGCGTTCCCGGAAAACCCGGAACGCAGACGGGCTTCGGTGCGCTCACCTCCACCACTTCCCCGCCCACCGGCCTGCTCGGCGTAGGTTTAGGCGGTGACAGCAGTCCGCGCATGATCGCTTTCCAGGCAAGGCTGGAATTCTAAACGCCCTTCCTGAGATGGAATTTTTATCGACTTCATCGAGCGAGATCTCGTCGGAGCGCCGGTCTTAGAGACCCCGATGCGCGCGCGAGGTACGGAACAGCGGTTCCTTGCACTCTTCGCCGATCGCGGCCGCCGCGACGCAGGCCTCGATATATTTTTCGTGGCCTCTGTGCGTTTGTGCACCGGATCGAAAGGCTGAAAGTGCGTGACGTGATGCTGGCCTTGGAGAGCCGGCGGGCTGCGGAGAGCGCGCCTTATTACAAATTGCGGCGGCGCGCCGCTGGTACGGGCTGTAGTCGAAGGATCGATTCCCACCGCCAATCCTGCCTACTGCACGATTGGCGGCCGGGCCGCACAATTAGCCCATGTCGACGTCTCTGCGTATGAGCTGGTTCCTGCAGAGGGCGGCGACAATCGATCTACAGAGTGCCTGATTCGTTCTATGCCAATGAATTGAGAGCTCTTGTGAGACACCAGACCAACAGGAAGCCGGCTAATCCGGCCGAAGGTATTACGGTTCGGCGCCCGTGCTGCCAGGCGTCGGGAAGAAAACCGAAGATTGCGGTGAAAAGAAACGACCCGGCGGCCAGACTCAAAAACACCATGACCAACGTCGGAGAAACTGAAAACACGTGGGCTGCAATCAATCCGCCCGCTATCGGAGCCAGCGCATCGAGCGCAAGGAATCCGTAGTCTTTCCATTCCGGCCTTCTCCCGCCCGTGGACAACAGGACGGTGTTCAATCCGTCGCAGATATCATGCGCCACAACGCCCAGCCCGACGATCAGGCCCATCTGCAGGGAGATCGTGGTGGCGGCGAAGATGGCAGTCCCGTCGAGTGTGCTATGGATAACGAGCAGAGAGGCGCTGACTCTTCCTGCCGTGTGGTCTTCCCTGCCGCGCGACGAGTAACGATCCGCGGTTCGTCGAATGCAGAGAATTAATACTGCTCCCAATGCGGCGATGGCAAAGACACACGTGTTCGTCCAGCCCCGTACTGCAGCGGCGGTAAGTGCGGACGGTAGCAGATCCAGGCACGCCGCACCAATCAGTACCCCCGCTCCGAAGGCCATGAGCAAATGAATCCGGCGCTGCAGCAGAACCGCACAATAGCCTCCGACCGAAGTGGAGACTGCTGCCATCGAAGTGAGAATAAGAGCATTCAACTCTGCGTTTCCTCGATCTGTGAACCTGCTGATAGCGAATGGTAGTTGAGGCGCATAGAGACTCAACCTATCAATAATGATACAGTAGTATCGTTTACGACGGGAATTAAGTTCGATCCTGATGCGACCATGGTAAAGCGGAATACAAGACAGAAAGCGGCGATTCGAGAGGCATTCAGCGGAACCGACCGGCCGCTGTCAGCGGAAGAGGCGCTGCAGGAAGCTCGACGTCGCCATCCGTCGCTCGGGATCGCGACGGTGTATCGAAATATTCAAATGCTGGTTGAAGAAGGATGGCTTCAGCCTGTCGAAGTGCCGGGCGATTCCACCCGCTACGAGGTCGCAGGCAAGGAGCACCATCACCACTTCCAATGCAATGAATGCGGGAGACTCTACGAACTGGAGGGATGCGTCGCCCAGGTCAGGCCCAAACTGCCCAGAGGATTTCGTGCGACCGGCCACGAGTTCTTTGTGTACGGCCTTTGTGCGGCGTGCGCTCCCAGTCGATCCCAAGCGCCTGCCCGACAGCTGCTAAGAAGCATCTGAGAGATATGGAATGGAGACAACTTTTCGCGTAAGGAATCCGTTTCGGGGTTCGGCACTAACGCTTGCCGCTGCGCTGTGCGCATTGCTGGTGTTCGCATCTGCGTGCGGCTACGCTCAAGTTGCGGAGCGGCTTTCCCAAGTCAGGAAGGTACATGTAGATTCGCTCGGGACCGGCGACGGTGCGGACGAGATTCGCCAGCAACTGGTCCGGCGATTGCGAAAGAGTCACGATATTCAGGTTGTTTCAGATCCCAAGGAAGCAGATGCACTGGTCAAAGGGACGGGCCGGATCTGGGTCACAGGTCATATTTCTCTCAGTCCGCGATCGAACAGCCTAACCGAGCCTACGTTTAGCGGTTTCCTGTCCGCAGAGGTCGTCGGCAAGAATGGCGAGCCCCTGTGGTCCTATCTGGTGACTCCAAGCGGGTTTTCATGGAACGGCATCACGGATGATCTCGCGAGCCAGTTTGTGAACAAGATGCTCGCGTCGCTTAAACAACAAGAAGGTGAGCAAAAACCGGAAGCCTCAGCCCCAACAGAGCAGGTTGCGGGAACCCTGCAAGGTGCTGGCGCCACATTCCCCGCACCTCTGTATCAGCTTTGGTTTGAGTTGTTTCAAGAACATGAGCCGAACGTGCACATCAGCTACGACGCTGTCGGATCTGCCGAGGGAATTCAGCGGTTGCAGGCTCACAAGGTGGACTTTGCTGCTTCCGATATGCCGTTGTCGGACGGGGCGATGGCGAAGTCCCATCAACGATTCCTTCATATACCGGCAGTTCTCGGCGCCGTTGTTGTTATCTATA
Source organism: uncultured Acidobacteriota bacterium (assembly GCA_963786435.1). Taxonomy (GTDB): domain Bacteria; phylum Acidobacteriota; class Terriglobia; order Terriglobales; family Acidobacteriaceae; genus TOLSYN. Next base: position 3,949,452 of record CAWAZK010000002.1, on the reverse strand, counting down.
ACGTGCATGGTCTGAACCAGACCCTCAAGTTCACGCCCGAGACGCTGTCCGGAATCTTCCTTGGAAGGATCACAAAGTGGGATGACCCGGAGATCCGGAAGTCCAACCCGGGCGCAGCCCTGCCGGACGCCGAGATCGTTGTGGTCCATCGCTCGGATGGTAGTGGCACCAGCTTTATCTGGACCGATTATTTGTCCAAAATCAGTTCGCAATGGAAGGACTCAGTCGGCTCCGGCACAACGGTTCGATGGCCGGTGGGAATTGGCGCAGAACGGAATGAAGGGGTTGCGGCTGCGGTACAAAAAACGCCCAACTCCATCGGATACGTTGAATTCATTTACGCGATCCAACATGAGCTCAGTTTTGGTGCGGTCAGAAACGCGGCAGGATGGTTTATTAACCCCAGTATCTCCAGTGTGACCGATGCCGCGGCGGCAACCAGGCGCGTTCCAGGCGAGGATTTACGCGTGTCGATCACCAATTCACCGGGCAAGGATGCCTACCCCATTGCGAGCTACACATGGCTGCTGTTTCCCGAGCAGGCAGGAAATGAGAACAAGAAGGATGTTCAAGCGGAACTCCTCCGCTGGGCTCTGACGGCGGGCCAGAAGAAGTGCTCTGCGCTGGGTTATGCGCCCTTGCCACCAGAGGTCGCAAAGCGTGCCCTGAAATCGTTGGATCGTTCCAGGTGACAGTACGCTCGCACAATGCTACCGCTGGTTCGAGGTTTGAACGGCGGCTGTCAGTGAACTGATTTGGTTTGCTTGCTGCTTGGTCGGCTTATCGTTCTTAGCTGCAATGACAATGCCCACAACACCAAGTGCGACGATTGACAACAATACCGAGGCACGCCTCCATGGGCGTTTGTGTGCATCCCTATCCTTCACCGCATAATCGTGATCCGTCGGGAGCTGCCTCGGACTAGTAGCGCGAGTTGGGCGTGAGCCTGTCGCATAGAGCGGGAAGGATTCTCCTCCATCGTGTGCCTCGGCCGCTGCTCACTTTGCCCTCGAAATTCCATGATCATTAGCTTTTTCTTTTCCCTTTATTGGGAAGATTTTGTTGTTGCTTTTGATTACGCCGTCGCTCGCTGCTGTTTGCCACGCGTTTCCGTCGTGCGGCCGATGGCCCAGATAAAACCCAACAACTCGCGTCCGACGGCGGTGACGATTTTTCTCTGATCTTTGCCGGCTGCCATGAGCCTCTGATACTTCTTGTGCAGGCGGTGCTGTGCCTTCCAGGCAATCTCATTTACCTCTTCGCTGACGCCTTTCTGCCGCTGGCGTAGCATGGGGCCGATGCCAGGGCGAAGTTGACAGGACCAGGCCGCCTCGATCACCACGCGCCGCAGATGGGCGTTGCCCGTCTTGGTGATGGCTCCGCGCCGCACCCGCTCACCGCTGGAATCCTCGCTGGGAACCGCGCCGCTGTAGGCCATCAGCTGCCGGGCGTTATCGAAACGCGAGATCTCGCCCAACTCGCTGACCAGGGTCGCCGCCGAGATCTTCGCCACTCCACGCAATGCCTGCAGCGCTTGGACCACTTCCTGCATCCACATCGGCGCCAACCTCACCGCTTCCTCGATGGCCTGTTCCAAGCGAAGCACGCGTTCGTTCATGTGCTCGACCTCGTGCAGGTAGTCCAGCGTGGCGTACTCCTGTGCCGGTTGTGTGAAATGGAGCTGCCTGACCCAGGCCATGTACTTCAGCGTCCATGCCTTGCCGCCTTCCTGAAAGTGTTGGATTTCACCAACTCACAGCGTAACCCACGTCAGCGCATTGGAGCCGGTCGCTCCATTCTGACTGGTAACGCGAGGAGCATTGTCAGGGCCGGGATTGCGGCTCCACGAACTATGGTTCTTGGATTACCGTAAGTGACATCCGATAAATAAGGCGTGACTAAGGCGCGAGCCGCAGACGGCAAATGGCTGCCAGAGTGGCAACTGGAGTGTGCAAGCAGCCTGAAGAGAAGATTTTCGATGCCTACGATTAATGAAATGAAAAAAGGCCGAGACGTGAATCTCGACCTTGAATGGGAGGAGTACGAGAAGTAATCAATCCTACTTCTTCGTTGGTAATCCTCGGGCTGCTTCATCTTCGATAATGCCGCCTAAGCGAAACCGAAGAGCCCGAAGAACTTGAAGACGACGAGGAAGTCGGCGAAGGCGAAGACCCAACACATACCAGGTGTGAAAGGTCAGCCCGAGCTTCGGCGCAGGTTTCCGTGCAACCTGAGCCCTCGCTCGACCTCCTGCCGCCGGAAAAGTCCGCTCATGCGAGTGTCGCTCTGAACGGCTCCGGCTCCTAGTAAGTCGCTACCAGGCGAAAGGTATATTGGCGCGCCGGCCCGATGGCGTTGCCGGAGAACAGTCCTCCGAAGTCGATTAATTCGAGCTTGTTGCTCAGGTTCGTGGCGTCTGCCTGCAAGCGCACCGAACGCTTTTCCTGCTTGTAGAGATCGGCGCCGATCGAGGCATTCTGCGTGAAGTAAGGAAGAATGCGATCACGATTGAAATTGAGGTGATTAATCACCACTTGACCGTATTCCGTGGCATATTGCTGAGGGGTTAAATCAGGCTCAAACGGCAGTCCACTGTTATACGCGCATCCCAGGGCAACCCACACCCGCGAGGTGGCCTGATAGCGGACACGGGCGCGCACGGTGTTCCTCTGGTCCTGCGAATCAGGAAAATGTCCGGTTAGCTGGGTCGTCGCGCCGGTGGCATCATCCCCAAGAAACAGACCGCCTGTGACCGGGTTCCAGACGTTCCCTACGATGTAGGAGTAACTGGCGAAGCCCGAAAACCGGCCCCAGCGCAGAACTTCTAGCTTTGCCTCCGCGCCGTAGAGAATGGCTTTCCTAAATGAGATCGGGAAGCTGATCCCGGTGCTCAGAATTTGAGAGTCGTCGGCGTAATTGTTCACGTCCCGGCGGAACACGTTCGCATCCAGTCGCAGTTTTCCGAGAAACGCCTTCGTCAAGCCCCCTTCATAATAGTTCCCGTGAGAAGGCGGGACCGGCAGTTGCACTGCGGCAACGCTGGTGTCTATAGCCTCCGCAGCCGGGGAGCTGGCCAAGAGAATGTTCTCGAAGGACGGCGTCTGGAAGATCCGGTCATACGAGGCGTGAAGATTCACGCCGACGGAGGGGAAATAGCGCGCCACCGAAATGCGCGGACTTACCGCATTCTGGTTCACCAGCAACTGATAGTGATCCCATCGCAGGCCCGCGTTGACGCTCCAGTTGCCGAGCCGGATGGCATCCTGCACATAAGCCGATTGTTCGAGATCCGGCCGGCTACCGGTAAAGGCAAAGGTCGTTGCACCAGAGTCTAGTATCCCCAAATTGATGGGGCATTGAGCGTAGTTGGGGTCGCTGGGGTCGCAGTCGGGTATCACGTAGTTCAAGTTTTCGTGCAGGAAGGTGTTGTCCGACTCGATGCCCACCTTGAAGTCATGTCTGCCGTGATGAACGGAGGCGCTGCCGTTAAAATAGATTTCCTTGAAGTCGTTGTGCTGGGTTGCAATGAGGGGCCATGACTCCGGGTTGGAATAAAAATCATTGGAGTTATCGCGAACCATTCCCCGTAGCGAGCCGATCGCATCGGAAGAAAAAATGTGCTGATAGGAAACGCTCCCCATGGTTTCAAAGTTGTCGCCGGTCTGTAGCTGCCCTCCGGGGATGAAGGTACAGTCGCTCGGCGGCGCTCCGCCGGAGACGGTTGGACAGCCGACGCTGTTGTCGGCGTTGGGCAAGTACGCCCCGTTCTCCTGCACCAATTCATTGGGAATTTGGTAACGCGCGAGTTCATGGCGCACAATCATGGTCAGCCGGTCTTTCGGCGTGAAGTCCCGCTCATAGCTCAGCCCAAAGCTACCGGTGGTGGCGGTGTTGGTGTAATTCTCAGGAACCACCGGGTTGAGATAATGGCTGGTCATGTTGCCGGCGGCGCTGACGCCAAGCGTATTCGACTTCCATGAATACTGGTCCTGGGTACTGGCCCCAGCCGTATCATAGCTGCCACCGAAAAGAGTGAGCTGCCCGTGCAATCCCGGGGCCGCGTTTTTGAGAGTGTTGACCTCAACGATGCCACCCATCTTTCTGCCAAATTCGGCGGGAATGCCGGCTGTATAAATCTGGATGGATTGGACATCATCGACATCGAGTTCCGGGCCAAAGCTTGGCGAACGGTTGTCGGTGAGCGGAATCCCGTCCACCACAAACTGCGTCTGATATTCCGATCCGCGTGGATGGAGTACCGCATTACCTTCGTAGAGCCAACCCGGCTCGGAGTTCACCAGATCCTGCAACGAGCGGCCCGGCAACGAGGTTAACCGATTCGCAAGCGTCTCCGAGCCGATCTGATTCACCGAACCGGCGGCATAAGGATCGATCAACGTGCTGGACGCGTTGACCGTCACCTTTTCGGAAACCGAAGCCAGTTTCAGATGGACAGTGCGATCCACGGGTACTGCGGCACGTATATCAACCAGCTCGGAGAACGGAGCGAAGCCCGCCTGTTTGATCTGGATCTGGTACATCCCGTACGGCAGGCGCTTGGCATCCAGCTTTCCCTGATCATCCGTAGTAAGTGTCTGGCTATAGTCATTGCCTTGGCTGACGAGAGTCACGGCGGTCTTCAGGGCCAGTCCGGAGGGATCAGTGACGGTTAAACGCAATTCCCCAGTAGTGCGTTGAGCAAGCATGGGAAGAGCCCACAGAAGTACAGCGAGAATCAGCGCCTTTTTCATCTTGTCGGTATCCAGTTGGTTAAGTTTTCAGGGCTTGTGAAAAAGTATGTCCCGGAAGGCGCATTCCTCCCGGACAGTTACCTCGGCTAGGTAACAGGCAGTCTTTTCGATCCCTCATCTTGGTAATTCTGTTTGTGGCCGTTTTGTTCAGTGTTTTTTTTAAATCTCATGCGGGAGTTTAGAAAGAAGGCCCGTAGCCGTGCGAGAGCTTCACGGGATGCAACGCTGGCCAGGGCCCAAAGGAGCGCGAAGATCATTGGCCCAAAGATCGCAAGCGCAATGAGTTCAAACACTGGAGTCCTCCCGACAAACTTTGCCTGATAACTACCTTCGAATGGGGTAATCGCAGCCTTTTCCATCCCTCAACTAGGTAATTCCGTTTCTGGCCGTTTTGTTCAGTCTCTTTGCAATCTTCTGAGGGGGTCCACAAACATGTCTGAAAAACCTTGAACAGAAGCGGGGGGAATGGAATATATATCATGAGGATCAACGGGTATGCCTTCCTCCGATTCGATCAACGAGCGGCCTTTCCCAATCGCCGCTGACGCGGCGCTTTCGCGGAAGCCCTCGGAGATCGAACGCGAGGTCATGGATCTCTTTGAGCAATTTCGCGCTCCACTTCTCCGTTATGCGATCTCCTTGGGCTTACCCGTTCACGATGCGGAGGAAGTTAGCCAGGAAGTGTTCCTCGCCCTCTTCCGGCATCTCCAACTAGGCAGATCTCGGAGGAGCCTTCGCGGCTGGATCTTCAGCGTTGCGCATAATCTCGCTCTGAAGCAGCGTTTCGCGAACGAAAGATTGGGTGACAAGGCGGTGTCCGACTGGACGATTGCGGAAGAGCAGTTTGACCCATCGCCGAATCCCGAGGAACAGCTGTCGTCGGCGCAAAGGCGGCACAGCTTGCTGGCTGTTGTTCACGCTCTTCCGGAAGCGGATCAGAGTTGCCTCCGGTTGCCCGCGGAGGGTCTCCGCTATCGGGAAATCGCATCGGTGCTCGGAATGTCTCTGGGAGCTGTATCGATTTCGCTGACTCGATCACTGGCACGGTTGATACGTGCGGACGGGAGATAAAGTTATGCTGAATGAAAATCTGCACATATCGGACCAAGAGCTGCTTCTGGCGGCGGACGCCGAACTCCCGGACCGTCGCGCAGCTCAAGTTCACGCCCACCTCGCTGCCTGCTGGGACTGCCGCGCCCGAATGGCGGAAATCGAAGGGACAATTGCCGATTTTGCGCGAGCTCACCGGCAGACTCTCGATTCACAATTACCATCCATCGCCGGCCCACGTGCGCTTTTGAGAGCACAACTCACCGAACTGGCGTCTCAGCGTGAAGCGAGTTCGTGGCAGTGGTTATTCCAGTTCACCTCGGCCACGCGCGCTACGGCGATCGTATGTGTTGCGGTTTTCATTGCCGCAGTGGGCGGCGGGCTTCTCCTTCAGCATTCCACTCTGCGTAGGGCTGCTAAATTCGAGCGCGCTGCGGTTCCGGACCGCAGCCTTACACCAGGCGCCACGCGGAGCGTTACGGTCAGCGATGTTTGTTCGATGCCTCATGAGGAGGTAATCGGCGAGGTATCGACGTCGTTGCGTCAAGAGGTTCTCCACGAGTACGGGATCGTGAACGCTCGCGCGGGCGACTATGAGATCGATTACCTGATTGCTCCAGGATTGGGCGGTGCGGAAGACATCCACAATCTATGGCCGCAACCCTACAAATCCCGGATTTGGAATGCGCGCGTCAAGGACGCACTAGAAGAACACCTCCACCAGTTGGTCTGTGAGGGTAAACTCGATCTGTCTACGGCGCAACGCGACATTGCCACCGATTGGATTGCAGCCTACAAGAATTATTTCCACACGGACAGACCTCTCTCCCCGGATTCGCGCCTCGAATCAGCGATCATAGCCCTCCGCCAGCGTCCATCCAGACGAAGGCTATTTGGAGGCCGTAAACTGGATTCCTTTTTCGTCCCTGGCGCGTAAGCCCAACCCCTTCCAATTCGCGCATGAGCAAGCTGCGGACGGTGAAAGACGGGCTATGCGTCAGTTACCGCTCGTGTACTACCCACACGGTTATGGCGCGGAGGCAGTGCTGGGCATCGCGACAGTGTCGGGTAGAACAAGGATCTGAATATCGGCAGTGCTTTCTGCTCGGCCATCGGCGTTGGTGGGTACTGAGCTGCGAGGTGAACGTGGCGGAACTCGCCGGGTAGCGGCAACTACTCATCATTCGCCGATGGCGCCGTACGCATATCGCAGAGCCGGTCTTCCTCATAGGAATGTGGTCTAACCTCTAGGCCTCGCATTTCCGCCACCATTGCCGGACTATTGCAAGCAGAATTTAGCGGAAGCTGAAGCTGTGAAAACCATCACCGTAGCTTGGCGGCAGGTTGAACTGCGACTGTTCTGGGATGGGCGGTAAGCGGTCTGAGCAAACGCCTGTAGCACGGAAGCGTTGTACAGCGTAGTGCGCCACACCCAGAGAGAGCAGTTGCTCCCGCAAATGCAGCATGTTTTCTGCGGTCAGTAGAGCTGGGTGAAAAGTGGTGCGTACTTCATATGGCACAGTGCTAGTTAACAGCAAGCGAAGGCTCGCAATAGCTTTAGCGCCGCTGGACTCTGCCCCGGTGATAATAGAGTAAGCAAGAAAGGGAGCTTTGACATCGAAGCCCACCCAATCAATCCACGGCAATACCGTTGCGAGCCGTTCCGGCACCATGCCAGCGGTGTGCAAGCCAATACGAAAGCCAAGACTCCGGGCAGCTTGCACGGCATCAAGAAGCGCAGGCTGCAACGTGGGTTCGCCACCTGAGAAGACCACGCCATCCAGCAGACCGCGGCGGCTTTGCAGAAACGCGAAGACCATCTCCCAAGTCAGCTGCGAATCGCCTTGCACTGGCCGCAGATTCGGATTGTGGCAGTAGCCGCAATTCCACGAGCATCCCTGGCAGAAGACGGTGGCCACCAGCTCGCCTGGCCAATCGCAGGTGGACAGTCGAGCCAGCCCGCCAACCCGCAGCTCAGCCGAGTTGGGAAGGCTCTTCACGGAAGCAGTTGCGCTCATGGAACTCGCCTTTCTTGCCACTGTTGAACGAGGAGACTGGGCGGTGATACCCCATTACCCGTGTCCAGATTTCGCAGAGCTGGCGTTCTTCCAGCGTCAGAGTGATTTCGGCTTCCTGATTGATGACGTGCGACAGGGTTTGCATGATGCTTTCCTTTCTTCTTACCGGGTGCCAGCGAGTCGCTTGCGGGCGATCTGATCGGCATCGCACTTGGGGCAGAAGATGTGTTCGCCTTTGAGATAGCCGTGTTTGGGGCAAATAGAAAACGTTGGGCGTAATGGTGAGGTAGGGCAAACGGAAGTTTTCAAGAGCGCGGCGCACCAGCTTTTTGCACGCTGTTGCCGAGGAGATGCGCTCGGCCATATAGAGATGGAGCACTGTGCCGCCGGTGTATCTGCTCTGTAACTCTTCCTGGCGTTCCAATGCTTCAAAAGGATCGTCGGTAAAGCCAACCGGGAGTTGGCTGGAGTTGGTGTAATACGGCTCTTCGGGGCTGCCTGCTTGCAGGATGTCCGGGAAGTGCTTCCGATCTTCACGCGCGAAACGGTACGTGGTGCCTTCGGCGGGCGTGGCTTCCAGATTGTAGAGATGTCCGGTCTCTTCCTGGAACTGCACGATGCGGGTGCGCACGTGGTCGAGGAAGCGAATGGCGAAGGCATGGCCCCACTCCGAGGTGATGTCATGAGCATCGCTGGTAAAGTTGCGGATCATCTCGTTGATGCCGTTCACGCCCAGCGTAGAGAAGAAGTTACGCAACGAGCCGAGATAGCGCTTGGTATATGGGAAGAGACCATTGTCCATGTGGCGCTGGATGACTTTGCGCTTGATCTCCAGGCTGGTGCGGGCGATCTCCAATAGCTCGTCGAGGCGCTGAAAAAGTGCCGATTCTTCGCCGCGATGCAGATAACCCAGCCGCGCGCAGTTGAGTGTAACGACGCCGACCGAGCCGGTCTGCTCGGCACTGCCGAAGAGACCGTTGCCACGCTTGAGCAGTTCGGTCAGGTCTAGCTGCAGACGACAGCACATGGAGCGAACCATGTTCGGCTTCAGCTCGGAGTTCACAAAGTTCTGGAAGTAGGGCAGGCCGTACTTGGCCGTCATCTCAAAGAGCAACTCGGCGTTATCGCTCTCCCAGGGAAAATCCGGCGTGATGTTGTAAGTGGGAATAGGAAAGGTGAAGACGCGCCCCTTAGCGTCGCCTTCGGTCATCACCTCGATGTAGGCGCGGTTGATCATATCCATCTCGGACTGCAGATCGCCGTAGGTGAAGTTCATGGTTTTGCCGGCAATGACGGGGATCTGATCGCGCAGATCTTCGGGGCAGGTCCAGTCGAACGTCAGATTGGTGAAGGGCGTCTGCGTGCCCCAGCGCGAGGGAACGTTGAGGTTATAGACCAGCTCCTGAATGCATTGCCGCACCTCGGCATAGGCCAGGCCGTCCTTGCGAAGGAAGGGGGCCAGATAGGTGTCGAAGGAACTGAAGGCCTGCGCGCCAGCCCACTCGTTTTGCATCGTGCCGAGGAAGTTGACAATCTGGCCGACGGCGCTGGACAGATGCTTTGGCGGCCCTGCTTCCACTTTGCCGGGAACGCCGTTGAGCCCTTCCAGCAGCAACATGCGCAGCGACCATCCTGCGCAATAACCGGCCAGCATGTCCAGGTCGTGAATGTGAAGGTCGCCCTCGCGATGGGCGCGGCCGATCTCCGGCGGATATACGTGGGAAAGCCAACAGTTGGCCACCACCTTGCCGGAGACGTTCAGAATCAAGCCGCCCAGCGAGTAGCCCTGATTGGCATTGGCGTTTACGCGCCAGTCCGCCCGCTCCAGATACTCGTTCATCGAAGAAGCCACATCGACCAGGGTGCGGTGATCGCTTCGCAAGCGTGCGCGTTGCTCGCGGTAGACGATGTAGGCGCGTGCGGTGGCAAAGTGATTTGCGGAGATGAGCGCCTGCTCGACCACATCCTGAATCTGCTCGATGTGCGGGCTGCGGTCATGGAAGCGATGGGACAGAACTTTGAGGGTCTGGATCGTCAACAATTGGGCTTCGGCGGCATCGAATGCGCCAGTGGCTTTGCCGGCCCGCTCGATGGCGGAGCAGATTTTGACACCGTCAAACGGCGCGATTGTGCCGCTGCGCTTGATGACCGTACGTGGCGGAAGAACGGGGGAGACAGACATCGGCAATCCCTTTCATGCGGGACGGCGGATTCCGGTCGGACGCATTGCGGGAGCGTAATATGGCGGAGGTCAAGGCCAGCAAGCGACCCACCGGGACACCCCGCCCGTGGACGTTTCTGTGCTACGGCAGGTCTCCTGGCTCGCGGATCGCTGCGGCAATCCGGTCTTCCCACCCCGCTAGGGAGGCAGTGACATGAGTGGATTGCAGCTCTTCGCTCACAGTTGCGGGGGCAGCGCCGGGTTGGTCGAAGCGACTGGACCGGCTTCCCTCTTAGCCCCAGATATTGTGTTCCTGGGGACCGTAACGCTACTGACAGTATGCTGATTACGGTTGCCGTGTCAAGCCGCTTGCGCACTCTGGCTTTCATGCGTTCGGAAAAAGCATCCGCGGGTCCGCGGGATAGGCCCGCACCCTCAGTCTTCTCCCCGCTGCGTTGCGCTTCGGTTTGAGGATAGGTTTGCGGCTTTGTGTGCCGATTGCATCGCGCGCTGTGCAAGCCATACCACCGCAAGAATCAGCCCCACGCCAAACATCGCTGAGAGCAGATATCCAAAGGCCGCGCTCTTCACAAAATGTGGCGCATAAGCGGGCATGGGAGCGGTCCACAAATTTGCCAGCCGCGCCAGCCCAGTGCAACCCACCAGCAGGGAGCACTTGCCGCATACATCACGGCGCAGGTTGAAGGACTCAGATATCCATCGGGAATGTGCAAGCGGCAAGCTCCTCATTCTCGAGCGCTCCGTCAGTAGTCAGAAGAGGCGCTACTTCAAGAAAAATGCGCGGTGCGTGTGTCCGCACAGGAGGCACATGCACCGCGCAGCCCAAGGCTTACTTGGCCTCCTTGTTGAAGTGGTAGGTGATGCTGATTGCTCCACAGCTGTTCTCCTTCTAATCTGCCGGCGACCTGGAGATGACGCGACAGGAAAAAAGTAGGGCCAGGAATGTGAATTCCGACCCTCCGCAGGTTGAACAGTGAATCACTTAGTCGAAACTTCTTTAATGTTCCCCGAACCGGTAGTGCAACGCGAATCGCACCTGGAACGGCTCGGTGGGGTGGTAAACGTTGGTGAATGCGGGATTGGCGGTTGGCGTGATTCGGGAGATATAGGCGTAGGTGATGTCGTCAGCTTTGCTGTTCAGCAAATTCAATGCTTCGGCCGAAACGCCCCAGTTCTTGTTGAATTGATAGCCGAGCCCGGCGTTGGCCAAGAATGTTGCATTGGAGCGATTGAGTCCGTCGGACGTCAATTCGCGCGGACCAAAGTAGCGCGTGCGGAAACTTACCGAAAAGCCTTTGTAATCGTGCAGTGTGACGCCCGATGAAAGCACCACCTTGACCGCTTCGGGCACAAGCTTGCCACCTGGGAGTTGCTGAGGATACGACAGGCCATTCGCCGCAGTGGGGTTGATGAACGCCGCATCAGCTGGGTCTAGCTGGGTAAATTGGGCGCGGGAGTCCGCAATGTCAAAATCAAAAGCCAAATGTTCCACTGGCGCGTAGAAGTTCGCCCATTCGACGCCATAGCGATTGCTCGACTGTTCGGAAGCAACCGTGCTTCCGGTGTCGCCATCCTGCTGCAGTTCGGAGTTACTGTGGAGATACCAGAGCGCAAGGGTGCTTTGCAGATGCGGGACGGCCGCAGTGCGCAGGCCGATCTCCCCGCCTTTGGTTTGGACCAGGGGAGAAATTGGGGTGCTGGACGTCGGGAAAGGATTGTCCGGCGAAATCGGTTCCTCCTTTTGCGTTGCGCCACGCGCGTCGTTGCTGTGGAAACTGAATCCGCCCTGGGCATAGAACTCAGTCTTGGCCCACGGGCCGAAAATCAAACTTGCTTTGGGTTGGGGCAAGAACTTGGATGCCGAGCCGGAATTGAGCTGCGCAAAGTTGACCGAGCCGAAGATGGGGGAGACATACGTGGGAGTCAAGCTGGTGACGACATATTTTGCGTCGTCGCCGCGAAGGGCCACGACCGAGCGGAATTTGCTCGCCCACTGGATTTTATTTTCCACATAAACACTGCCTATCGTGTCCGTAAATTTATTCAAATCCGTGTCTGCGGGCAAGATTGCTGACAGATTCGGATTGGTAACGCACTGGGAGATGGGTTCGTCATTGCAGGCGTTGATATCATTCTTGTCCGTGCGCACACGATTTTCCGTCCGGTAAAGGCCGTTGTGGACCCAATCGTTGCGGAGCTGCAGGCCGAGTGTATTTTCCACCTTGCGGCCAAACCATTGGCTGAAAATCGTGTAGTGTGCGTCAAACCCCGCCACCCAGCGCCTGTCCTGCTGTTCGAACTGATCGCCCTTATTGGGATCATCCAGGTAATAGGTGAAATCAGAAAATAGATTGAGGTCGTAATAGAACCCGTAGGCCGTGATTTTCGTCTCGGAATTTGCGCCGCGGTGATGCCATTCCGACTGCAAGCTATAACGCTGTGACTCGCCACCGTCAGCCGGGTTCAGTGCGCCGAAGTAACCAACCAGGGGTATGGCGTTAACGGGGATTTGATCGCTCGAGTGCCATGTTCCACGGTAAGCGCGGGCTGTGATGCTCATACCACGGTTGTCTCCGCCCTGGCTGTAGGTTAGAAGGCCATTGTATTTGTAAAAATTGTCCTCATGCGTCGTCCATGGGCCGTTGTCGTGATACGCTTCACCGCCGTACAGCAAGCTGCCCTTGCCCAGCGCTTGCGACACGCCGAAAACGGTCCGCCCATAGCCAAACTTGCCGCCTTCGAGTTGGAGGAAGTTCTGGGGCAGCGTCTTGAAAAACTCCACATTGGCCGACGCAGCCGAGCCAAAGTTGCCGACATTAGCGTAATAAGGACCTTTCTCGAAATCCACCCGCTGCACAAACTCCGGGATGACGGTGTTCATGTCCGAGTAGCCCTCGCCGTGCGCGTGCGACGGCAGGTTCAGCGGCATACCGTCAATGGAAATGGCGATATCTGTGCCGTGGTCAAGATTGAAGCCGCGAAGGAAATATTGGTTAGCCTTGCCGCCGCCGGCGTGTTGCGTGATGATGACGCCGGGAACCGCCTCCATCACTTCTCCGGAACGAAGAATCGGGCGATCTTGGATTTCCGTTTGGCCCACTGTTCCCTGGGTGGCGGAAGCGGCGATTCCGACGAGGTCATCCGCTCGGCCCTGCACCTCTACCGTGGTGCTCACCGCGCCCACCACCAGAGAGATGCGCAGCGGAGCCGGCACCCCACTGGTCCCTATGGTGACGGGCATTTCTTTGGTTTCAAAACCGGGATCAGATACCACGAGTCGATAATTACCTGCCGAGAGTCCAGAAATTATGAAGGAGCCGTTTATTTCCGACTTTATTGTTTTTTGTACAGTACCGTTCGCCGTGCGAACCTGCACGGTAGCCTCGGCAATCACCGCGCCAGACGTGTCAACGACAGTTCCTGATAGCTGAGTGATTCCTTGCGCAAATAGAAGGCTGGGAAGAACAAGAAGCAATAAGAACAGCACACATTTCCATTTCATCGCAGCAACACCCTCCTGCGGACGCAAAGCACAACCGGAATTCAAAAGCTGACCCGGACAGGACCCCTGCGAACCGAGGAAGACAAATTCGGCGCAGCGGGAAACCAGCATCTCACGAGGAGGATTGTTGCATGATTAGCACGAAAATAAAATAGGTATGCGGAATAACAATTACAAAATCGTATGCTTCAGAATTTGCGCCCTATTTTATGTGGGCGACAACTAAACGTAACGCAGGTCGCCTCGCCCGGTGTTCTTCACGTCATGCGCGGTGCGCGGGGGATAGTAAACGGCGTGGTTGGCCTCCACCGGCAGCGTGTGTCCATTGCCAAAGAGCATCTCTCCATGGCCTTCCAGCACGATAAGGACTTCTTCATTCTGCCCGGTGCTATGGCGCCCCACCGACTTCTGCGGCACCAGCACAACCAGCCGCCATGCGTATCCAACTCCACGGCCATAGGCGTTGGGCGTCTGCGCCCCCGCAAGACTTCCGCCTGTCGCAGCCAGGCAGGCGACGTACAACGGAGTTCGCATCGCAGTGCCCCTCTCGTGCTATGGCTCAGAGGTCTTTGCCGGTCGAGGTCATCATCAACTTGCCGTGCTTGACGCCTTTCAGGCTGAGCATGTGGTCGGCCATGTGCTGTACCTCGCCAGCCGGTCCTTTCATGATGACCACCTCAAAGCAGTTTTTCTCGTCCAGGTGGACGTGGGTTGCGGCAAGTACGTTGTCGTGGTGGTGGTGCTGCGTCTCGGTGAGTTTGCTTGACAGGTCTGGCCGGTGGTGGTCGTAGATCATGGAAAGAGTAGCTACCACCTGCTTGTTGCTGTTCACTTCCTCGGAAACCAGCATCTCGCGAATCAGATCGCGCAACGCCTCGGAGCGGTTTCCATAACCGCGCTTTGCAATCAATTTGTCGAATTTCTCCAGCAGATCCTGTTCAATTGAGACACCCGTTCTGATCAATTCAGCCATTGTGATCCTTTGTCACTTCTTGGTGGCACTGCGGCGATCATTCTTTCTTATCATAACCGCTTCTAACTCATCGGCTTGGTCGCCTTACTGTGACAGCGCTCACGCACGGAAGTGATTATGGAGAGTTTGCGAAGTGCCGTTCACTCCAGAGTTAGCATCCAAAACAGAAAGAGCTGAACAGAAAGGTGACACATGAAAGGCGAACACGAACACGATCATACCCATGAGCACGTCCACAGCCATACTCATTCCCATGAGCACACGCACGATGATGGTGTAACACATACCCATGAGCACACGCACGAGCATAGCCACGCCCACGACCATCATCATGCGCACGAGCACACGCACGGCGCTGATGAGCATTCCCATGACCACGTACACACTGGCGAGCATGGCGACCATAATCACCACGCTCTACCGGAACTCGAACCCCACACTCACAAGCACTGAGTTGGTCTGTGCTCGTTAGCGCCATACTCCACAAACAGCCTAGACACCCGTCTGCCGCAGGATGCCATTCCAGGCAATCGCTCCGGCACTTGCAAGGACAGGCATTCCACAAATATCCGGTTAATCTCCGGATTGCCGTTCTCAATAGCGCAGGTGTTCGACACCGAGCCCGTCACCATGTGACCACGCTCACGACGGAACAGTTTCGCGCTGACGTATACTGCGCGCCTGTGATGCGCCGCGGAATTTCACTCGCGCTGTTGACGATCTTCAGTTGGATACTGATCGTCCCATTTCTCGGCCCTGATGCCGAGGCGAGTCTGCCTCCCTGCTGCCGCCGCAATGGCAAGCATCATTGCGCGATGTGCCTGGCGCGGCGGAGCGACGCTCCCGGCTTCGCCACAGTCTCCGAAAAATGCCCGTGCCAGCCGTTGCGCTCCTGTGCGGTCCATTCGCCAACCTACAAACCAGCGGCGGTCGAGGATTTCTCCACCGCGTTGACCTGCTATCGGGCCGGTCGGCCGCAACCGCAGGCGCATTACCGGCTCTGCTTCCTTCACCATCATCACCGGCGCGGACCTCCCACTCCTCATGCCTAGCAGCCACAGACATTCTTTGGACGGAATCGGCTACAGCCATTTCGCCCGGCGGCTTTGCGCGGTCAAAACGTAAAGAGGAGAACCCATGAATTACAAGTCATGGACCGCCATTCTGGCGGCAGCCTGCCTATGCTGGCAGGCCATACCCATGCACGCCCAGGCGGCGCCTGGAGCAAGCGAGGCCATCGCCGCCACCGTTGGCGGCGTGTTGAAAGATCAATCCGGCGCGGTAATTGCAGGCGCCAAGGTGGAATTACGCGGAGCATTTTCAGAGTTCAGCAGGATCTTACTCACCGATCAACAAGGCCATTTTGTTTTCAACTCGCTCCCTGCCGGACACTATCGGCTTACTGTCACCGCCTCCGGCTTCGCCTCTGAAATCATTCGCGATCTCCCCGTTCACGCAGGTAGTGTAGAAGCTGCGAACTTGACTTTGAAGGTTGCGCCCGCGAAAGCCTATGTTGAGGTCAACGGCCAGAGCGCCGACTCGATTGGTGCGAGTTCGCGGAAGGTGGATGCAAACGAACAGGGCGGCAGCCGCAACACGGCGGAGATTATGGCTGAGGCGCCTGGCGTCAGCCTGCGCGCCAACGGGCAACTTGCCTCCATCCCCATGTTGCACGGACTGGGCGACGAGCGCACCAAGGTCGTGGTGGACGGCATGACGGTTGCCAGTTCCTGCCCCAACCACATGAACCCGCCGCTTTCCTACATTGCTCCCGCACAGGCCTCACAGGTGATGGTCATGGCCGGCATCACCCCTGTAAGCCTCGGCGGTGACAGCTTGGGTGGAACGGTCTCGATCGAATCCCGTCTGCCCGTCTTTGCCGAGCCCGGTGGGCGGCAGTTGCACGAGGAGGGCAGTTCTACAGGCTTCTATCGCTCGAATGGAAACAATTACGGAGGGTCACTTACGGAGTGGGTCGCAAGCAGTAATCTAGGAATCGGCTATACAGGCTTCTGGACTACCAACGACGACTATACCGATGGCGCAGGCCACAAAGTCACGTCGACTTATGCGCAATCAACGGACCACACTGCGACGCTCGCCGCCCAGGGCGCGGGCAATCTCGTGGTGTTGCAGGCCAGCCTTCATCACACACCGTATGAAGGCTTCGTAAGCGCACAGATGGACATGGTGCGCAATGACGCTGACTCTCTGAACCTGCGCTATCGGCGCGGAATCGGCGCAGGTACGCTCGACGCACATGCGTTCTGGCAGAACACGTTCCATGCGATGGATATCGGCCACGATAAGTCCACCTTCCCGATGCCGATGTCGATGCCGATGAATACTCATGGAAGAGACCTTGGATACACATTGCGATACGAGCTGCCGTTTTCGGGCACGCCACATCTTGCGTATCGGCAATGAACTCCATCGTTTCGTCCTTGACGACACCTGGCCAGCCGTTCCTGGAACGGCTCCCATGATGGGGCCCAATACTTTTGTTGACATCAATGACGGTCGCCGCATCCGGCCTTGGGACGTATCTCGAATTTGCCAGCAAGTGGACGCCGCAGTGGTCAACGCTGCTTGGGGTCCGTAACGATACGATTTGGACAAATGCTGGTGATGTGCAGGGCTATTCGAGCATGTACTCCATGGACGCGAATGCCTTTAACGCCGCCAATCGTGCGCACACGGACCCGAACATCGACCTGACCGCCGTGGCGCGCTATGAGCCAGGTGCCTCCGGCACATACGAATTCGGCTATGCTCGCAAGAGCCGCGCCCCGAATCTCTATGAACGCTATGCGTGGTCCACAAACTGGATGGCCAGCGGCATGATCGGCTGGTTTGGCGACGGCAACTACTATGTGGGCAATCTCGGCCTGAAGCCGGAGGTGGCCAACACCGTGAGCGGCACCGCGGACTGGCGCGGCCATGCGCCAAGAGCGTGGGACCTGAAGGCCACGCCCTACCTGACCTACGTCGAGGACTACATCGACGTGAACACGCTGGCCACCACGATGTATGGCATGAGCACATTCGCTCAGTTGCAGTTTGCCAATCACAATGCGCGCATATACGGTGGCGATCTCTCTGGCAACATCTCGCTCTGGGAGAGCGATGGCGCTGGCCGCGGCAGGCTCTCAGGCGTTGCCAGCTGGGTGCATGGCACCCGGCTGGACACCGGTAGCGGACTCTACCAGATGATGCCGCTCAACCTTCGACTGGCGCTGGAAGAAGAGCGCAAGGGCCTGACCGCGGGATTGGGCGCGCAAGCCGTGGACCGCAAGTCCCGCCTTGATCCCAACCGGCTGGAGCAGGCGACGCCGGGCTACGCGCTGTTCGACGTGCATGCAGGTTTCCGGCGCGGATTTCTGCAGGCCAATGCCAAGATCGAGAACCTCTTCAACCGCGACTACGAGCTGCCGCTGGGAGGCGTGAACTTCGACGACTTCATGGCCAGCGGTTGGATGAACCAGATCAAGCCGCTGACCGGACGGGGCAGGAGTGTGCTGTTCAACGTGACGGGCAGCTTCTGAGCCAGCTGAGGAGTTGATCGCCAGTCTTATGTCCACGATCACGGGTTCCCTGGTCTCGGCTCCGAATATGCCGGGACCAGGGAACCGGGTTTTCAGGCTAATCGCAAACCGGTAATACGATGGCGGCGCAAACGGCACAGTAGGAAGTCAGGGCTCCAGCAGCTGGCCACCTCACCCAGTTGTGAAGAAGAATTCAATAACGGCCAGTGTTTGGCGGGTACTGAAGCAAGCCGGACTGCTGACGCGATGGCGAGGCAAGCCGTGGAACGAGGAAGAAGCCGCTTGAATTCACAGCGATGTCTCGTTCCCAAGGCTTTCCGATGTACTGCGCATTGCGGCGGACACCACTATTTCGGTGAGGCAGGTGCCGCAATCGCCTTGGGAGGACTCTCCAGTCCTTGTGAGCCGGGCAGCCCCATCTTCCCAGCGACATCCTCCGCAATGCGAATATGGTCTTGAATCACCGAGAGGGTGCTTTCAGCGTAGCCCTTAATTGCAGGGTTACTGCCATGCTCAATCTCATTCTCGAAAGCGTCAATCGCCCCTTTGTGACCTGACAACATGTGATCGATGTAAATCTGGTCGAATTGTGCTCCCGTGGCACCGGAAAGCTGCTGCTGAAGCTTAGCTACGTGCTGCCCCGCGTTACTGGGCAACGTAACGCCTTGCTGCTGGGCTATCTGCCGCAGGTTGTCTTCCGCTTTGGTATGGTCTTCTACCATTCGTTTTCCGAAATCCCGGATGGCTGGGTTGTTGCCCTTCTGCTCGGCCAATTTTCCCAGTTGCACCTCGCCGAGGTTAATCTCTGCCGCCTGCTTCAGGAAGGCGTCCCCGGTTGCCATTGTTTGGCCGCGACTCCTTTGCTGCGCGACCGAGAATATGAACACTGCAAGCACAATTGTTGTGATTGCCAGCATTGACCTGCTCTTCATACAAAACCTCCGAATAAACGGGATGTCCTCCGCACAGGCAGGGGATGCCATGCAGCCACCCTTTCCTCGGCGAACATGAATGACCATGCGCTCGCTATCGATGTTTGAAACCTTGAAAGGGAGAGCTCGGCCCGTCGCAAGCCGGTCGAATACAGCATCATCAGCATCGTCCGATGCATCAGGTTGCGGGCGGAAGCAATGAGCCTCTCTACCTCTTCCTGACTCAACACGGTTGGCATGCGCCTTCCGATTGACCGCAATCGCGCCGGCATCGGCTGAAGATGGCGCGCCATCTCTTTAGGAATTCAGCTATGTTTCCGATAATTTCAGTCTCTACCGACCTGACCTCCTGCCGTAGAATCAGCAAGAGCAGTTTCGATTATTTTGACTCCATACAGGCAGTAGTCGTCGTCAGCGTCGTTGTTCGTTGTCATTGTCGTTGAGCTGCTGGTTTTAGCGTGAATGTTTCTGGCAACCAGGAGGTTGAATATGGCGCAGAGAAAGGCCTTCTCGGGATCTGCGGAGTTGGTGTTTGAGAACGGAATCGCCGATGAGTTGCATTATTTCGCCTACGGCTCCGACATGAACAATGAGCAGATGCTTGCGCGCGGCGCTAAACCCAAGGTGGTGGGCGCCGCAAAGCTTTGTGATTATCGGCTAGCCTTCTTTGGCTATTCCGCGGTCTGGGACGGAGCCGAGGAAACCGTTGTTCCGGCTCCCGGCCAGGAAGTTTGGGGCGTAGTGTTCGAACTGAGTTCTTCCGATAGAGAACGGCTCGACGAGGCGCAGGACGTACGCCTGGACGGAACAGGCGCCTATTTTCATTTTCCGGTCAAGGTGACTGACCAGCTAGGAAAGGTTCACACCGTGCTCCTCTACAAAAAAGACAAACAGGGTATTCCTCAGAAACCCAGCCAGGAGTACCTCAACTTCATCGTTCAAGGCGCTGTGGATCACGAGCTCCCCTCCGCCTACGTTGAAACGCTGCGGAGAATGGAATCCAAGAAAGCCGAATTCGTCGTTCCCCGGGAGAGAAAATCTCTGGTTTCTGGAGGCGACTGTTCCCAGTGTGGGGATGAGTCCAGCTCGACCAACACTTCCGTGATCAACATCAGCCTGGGGTAAAGGAGCCAGTTGTAAGCAGCTCGTCGATCTTCTGACATTCTCCAATCGTCATTGCGATGGCGTTTGGCGCAGAGCAAGGGGGAGAAAAAAATATGCCGCGACAGGCGGCCGGGGGTTCGCTCAATTTAAGAACGCCAACCTGGTACTGACGAGAAGCTGCTCGCTGGGCTAACCGCATTGCTGCCCAGCAAAGCACTATGCAGCACCTTGTTCCACCGGAGCGTTGCTCAAACGAACGGTCTTGCAACAAATCGCCATTCGTTCGTTTTCTGGATTATTGCATTGCGAAGATGGGTAGCGGCGAATTGAGAATTTAAGGTTATCGATATTGATACGCGGGTCATTCTTATGGCGGAGCCGCAGGCGGATACGTTGCCGATGGCTGGCCATGAGGGACAACATTTCGACCTCGCTGATGGCGGAGGCCAGCTCGGCATCGATCCGGCCGCTGCCCCGAGTCGCGGCTAGAGCTGCTCACCAGAGCACTCTACCCAACGACAAGGGGCATTGTCGTTGGCAATAAGAAGCCCAAGGTTGCTGTCGGGAACCGTTTTGATGTTGGGGGCATGAGCGACAATGCGCTTACAATCCGATTGGAATCTCGTGGTTTGAGTAGCCTTCCGTCCCGACGATAACCATCGCCTCCGGCGCGGGTCGAATAGCTTTGCGTCTCTAATAGAATGGCAGCTACTTGTTCTTCGCCATCCGCTCTTTGCACTCCAGGCGCGCTTCGCGTCTGCGATATCCCGCCAGGTAGCGTGCATCCTCCGCATAGGTTGTCGGATGCACCTGCGGCACCGGAAGCCGTTCCATCTCCGTTCCCATGTGGACGAAAGTAAACGTGCAAACGTTGCTCAGCGCCGTCTCTTTGCGATTGCGGCTGATTCGCGTAATCTCGGTCTCAACGGAAACCGAAGTGTTTCCCGTGTAGGTCAAGCGGCTTACAAAATGCAGTTTATCTCCCATCCGCACCGGCTGATAAAAGTTGATGCGGTCGACTGACATCAGCAACATGCGATGCGTCGCCAGCCTCTCCGCGCAGATGTGCGCATAGGTGTAGGCGCGATGCGCCACCCATCCGCCAAAGATTTTCTGCGGGACGTTCTCGTACTCAGGATAAGTTCGCTCCCAGCCTTCGGTCACCTGATTGCTCGCCAGCAAAGCCGTGGACCCAGCCTGTTCCTGTGCCTCATGCAGGCGCCGAAGCATGTCGTATTCCCCACGCGAGGGCGGTTCAGCCGCAAGGTTCTTCGCGGCATGGTGGGCGTCCCGGCGCGCCAGTGCGCGATCCCGGCGCACAACTTCCATCTTGGTCTTGTACTCCAGCGGCGGCAGCTGAACGCTTTTCTCCTCGCCGTCTTCTCGCACCCGCGCCACCATGGTGAAGTATGATGAGCCGATGTGTAGCGCCGGCTCGCCAGGCTGCTCAATGTGTATGCCCACTTCCATGGACGAGCGTCCAATCAAGTTGATGCGCGCCCGTAGCACAATGTCGCGGTTAATATCAGGCAAGGAGTGCACCAGCAGCGAATCCATCGCAGCCGTTACTACGCGCGCCGCCGGAAAGTAGCGCCGTACGTAGCGCAGCGCAGTCTCTTCCGCTAGCTTGTCCAGCCGTTCCAGCAACAGCCCAAAGCGCACGTTTGAGGGCACATCCTCATCGGTCACCATGAACCGCCGCCGCAGGTTCACATCCGAGCCAAAGCGCAAACGTACCGCATAACTAGTTTCCGTGGGATGCATCGTTCAGTTCTCCTCGTTTTCAGATTACCTGTCCACGATGTCTGGTCACAAACCAGAATCACACAAGAGCGTCTATCGTATAGCTTGTCGTATTCACTCGAGGTCGCCGCGATTCAGGCCATTGAGACCGGCAAGGAATGTATCGACTTGGATTCCCTCTCGGACAATGTCGTCACAGAAACCCTGGTTTCCATTTCCGAACGGCGATCTCGCCGGCAGGTATCTGCCAACTGAGGCCACTACCCCTGACACCTCGACCGATCAAGGGTGAGATTTTCTCCTCTTGGATGGCACGTGTCTCCGCCGTCAACGGGCTCACCGTTCCGGAACTGATCGAATACGCGTGCGATGCATCAAAGCGCTCGGAAGTTATGAACGTTGACCGCGAGCTGATGGCTGGACTCTCCCAGCTGTGCCGCATATCCGAAGACCGCTTGTCTGAATTCGATCTCTGTGCTCAGTTGCCATGTGCGCCACCGTGGCTGCTCTTGCCGGTTGTACACAAACCACCGATCGACCATACGTGCTCGAAGATTCCAATCCCGTCCTGCTACCTGTGTTTCTGGGAATACGAGAGAGACGGAACGACACCATATTGGAAAACTGAGTGGACTCTCGCCCTGGTGACGCGGTGCTCGAAACATCTCGTCTGCTTGTCAGAGTACTGCTGTCATTGCTTACGCGGACAGTTATCAATGGTGGCACATCCGAAACAGAGTGGGCTCGTTGTCCGCTGCACGTTCTGCTATAAAGCTTCGGCGAGTCACGCTCGACCGGACGGGGCGGCTTCTCGCATGCGGCTAATCGCGAGCATAGGTCAGTCGCTGATCTTGGCGTGCCGGGGTCTCGATCCTGATCCGATGTGGCTCGGACCGGTTGACGCAGCTACGTTTCTCTCGGTCGTCGACGACCTAATTTGGATCCTCGTGGACGGGGATCTTGATAATGGGCTTCCACTGATTGACCAATACGCCCCCGTCACGAATGCCGAAGCGGCCCGACTTGGACGAACACCACGGTACCTTCCCGTAAGCTATCTAGCCGCGCGGCATCGCGAAATAATTATCGCCGCAGTCGCGGTCGCTCTTCTCGGCAGCAGGCTCACGGAGCAATTTGATCTTGAAACTCGTCTACCGGTGCCCATAGACCAACTCGATGCCTATCCTTTTTCATCGGTTCTGCGGTGGTCTATGCGCGACAAAAGCAGCGAGATCGCGGAAAGAGTTGGGAGATGGCCACCAATCCTCAAAGAACGTGCTCTGCGCTACTTGCCATTGGTAGACTGAACACGATTCTCCGCACTGCGCACGCGGAAGCGCAGTCAAGTCGCGCACGTTGTATACAGGTTATGTGCAGTGTTTTCGGCAGCGAGTCTACAGGTTAAGTGCCGTAAAATGCCGTTGTCTACAGGTTAAGTACAGCGCGACACCCGCCATGCATGGCGATTCCAGCGGTGTGCGCGGAGCAGCTTGGCTATGGCCGACCAGCGGGATACAGACAAGATAAAGCTATTCATGTACCCGCTACTCTTCGCAATCTATGTTTGAGGGTCGCAACTTTTCTGTGCATCCAGTTATACCGCCTATCCTGCCAAGCGCGCTCGGGAATTTTCTCGAGGCCAATGTCGTATCTCAGCGTCTCCGATCGAGTAGTTTTGGACCCAGGTGCTGTCGCCTGCCGCGCAACGGCGTCACTGCCGACTCATTCGAAATGTGGCCGCCAAGTCAACGTCTTCGACAGGAACCACCCTGCTTTTCCCGTCAGCGCCAAGCCATCGAACGGAAGTTTCTTCGATCCAAAAATCCTGTACCGGCTGAGTGCTCTGATCTTTCATCACCAATACGATCGGAGTTTTGACTATAGGCAGTCTGGGTGCTGGTCGGTAATATACGGGGGCAACGCGATAGGAGACCGGCGTAGTTGCAGCCTCGTTGTAGGCTGGCTTCGGCATGGGAGGAAGCTCGACGTCCTCCATCAGGCGCAACGTAAGCTCGGTCCGTCCCTTCAGTTTCACGGCAGGACCGCGCCCCGGAAGTGTCATTATCTTTACGGGAATCAAAACAGGGATCATCCACTCCGCTGCATCCCGTTTCGCATGACCCTTGCCGTCGATATGGCCCTCCGGATCCGTTTTGTACTTTGGAACACCAGCAACCTTCGACGTCAGGTCAACGGAGCCGATACCCGGCATCACTAGGCGATCAAACTGTACGGAGATCCAGCCCTTTCCCACAAAATGCCCGGGCTCTTTAGCATCTTCCAGCTTGCCGGTCATGAATGAACCATGCGGCAGAATCCCTCTTCCGAACCCTCGGATCGCATCGATGTGACAGATAACGGGATCATCTATCGCGACGGTCTTTGTAGAGAAACTAGGGTCGTCCAAGGAGCAGTTCAGTAACATTCCACCAGGGAGGAAGTCCAGTTTCTGAGCTGAGGCCGAAACTGCGGCAAGCGACAAGCAAACGAGGAGAGCGAAGCTGAAACGGTGAGCCATTGAATGCCTCCGTGCAGTAAAAAACAGTCAGCCAGTTTTACTAGATCCTTCTACTCTCGCTGTAGGATGCAATTCAGGAACTCTGAAGTTGCCAGCAACGGAAGTCAAAGCGCATCGACCCGCCGACACCGGCACTGCGACGGTCCGCAACTGAGGAACGTGCAGCCGATGATCGCGTCCAAATGGACTTCCTGCCGGGCCCGCCATCTCCGGTGGGCGAGTACGCGGCGAACGCCGCCACCATCAAGGCAATCAGCGGGCTGATGATCAGCCGGCTACCGCCGCAGACAATGCTTGGCATCGGCAATTGATTGCAGCGACCTGCCAAGCCGATTCTCCAGGTTTCACGCAAAATACGACCAGGGTGGATTGCCACGATGATACGGCCGAATCGATCGCGGTTGCCGTAATGTTGTAAACGCCTGCTTGCGCATAGCTGTGGCTTGCCGTCGGACCATTCACAGCGGACGTGCCGTCTCCAAAGTCAATCATGGAACTGGCAAATGAGCCGGAGGCGGCGGTTGCCGAAGCGGTAATGGCGAGCGTTCCATTTTGCGAGACCGCAAGGTTCAGATTGGGCGGTTGATCGCCCGCATGGAAGGAAACGGCCGGAGACATCTTGTTCTGAATCGTCGGGCGTCCCGTGGCTTTTAAATACAGCATGACGGTGCTGGGGAGGTTGTACTGGAAGAGTGCGCCGGCATCTTCCATGATTGCGAACACGAATCCGGATTGTGCTTCTGCTGCCGCGCGTAGCGCCTGCGCCGTGCTGTTCACAAAAGGATCGCCGTTTTCACCGTACCAGTCCAGAATTGCGCCCTGAATCCCCCGGCTTTGCATGTCCGCGACTTGCTGTTGCACCTGTTGCGGATTATTGGAGTTGTAACCAACGTTCATATGTGAGGGCTCGCCGAACCAGCCAACCATGCTGGCATAGATCTGCGTTGTCGCTCCGTTATAAAGCAGAGTGTGAGAGTCAACCTTGCTCACGTTGCCGGGCGAGGGAAGGCCATTCAGTGGAGAGGACAACGAACTGCTGGCGCTGGTATTGTTGGCCGTCTCTGCCTGCAATGTTGTGCTAGGGGTGGGGCCGCCGGAAGGATTCGACGACGAACCAGAGTTGCCGTGGCTGCCTCCACCACATCCAGCAAACGCAACGATCCAGAGCGTGAGGAACGTAAGTCGCAGGGTAACAACGATAGGGAAACGAAGGTACATCTGAAAACTGCCTTGACCGTTTGAACCTCCGCGGGCGGCTGAGTTTGCCACGTTCCCCTGCTATTGTCGCGCTGTACAAATACTGATGCAGGTATCGAACGGCTAGAGATAGTCCAGCGGGATTCCAAGAGGGACGTTCCGGCGGGCCAATAAGCGAGTGAGGCAGCCCGGCAAATACGCGAAGTTGCTCCCCTATGAAGCTGAAGACAATAAGGAGGCGCGCATCACTGCGAATCGTGCCGAAACAACCAACGCAGATCGGAAGCGCAAACCCGCGAGTCATTTCGTCTCGGACATCCTCAGGCGCGTACAGCCAAGGCACTTATTCAGCTCCGTTTGAGTGTTCCGACAGGATCAGTACTGGAAATTTGCGCTCTGATTTCAGTGAAAGTTTCTATTCCAGCTCTCTTCAGTGTGAATTTATCGTTTGTTAATTGTCGAAATCATCTCATCCAATCGGCGGTTCATCTTTTTTCCAGGAGCAACAGCATGAAAGTACCTGCACGATGCCTACCCCTGTTCGCAACCCTGCTTGCCATCCCAGCGCCCCTGCACGCGCAAGATGCCTCCTTTGCCAACCACCCGCAGCTCAAGCACGTTCTGCTCATCAGCGTGGACGGTCTCCACGCTCTGGACCTCACAAACTATGTTGCCAGCCACCCCGCATCGACACTCGCGCAACTCAGCTCGCATGGTGTCACCTACGACAACGCCTCCACTTCGCAGCCCTCGGACTCATTCCCTGGACTGACCTCTTTGGTCACCGGCGGATCACCGACCACCGCCGGATTCTGGTATGACGTAACCTACAATCGCAAGCTCTCTCCGCCGGCTGTAACCACGCCATATATCGCCTATGTCGGCACGGCGAGCGGTCCATGCCCCGGCCAGATAGGAACCGTCGTTGAGTACGATGAAGCAATCGACTCGAACCTGACCCAGCTCAATGGCGGAGGGTCTATCAACCCAAGTTTTCTGCCGCGCGATCCCGATCATGGCTGCGCGCCCGTCTATCCGCACCAGTATCTGCGCGTGAATACCATCTTTGAGGTCGTGAAGGCCCACGGCGGCTACACTGCATGGACCGACAAGCATCCCTCCTACGAATGGACCAACGGTCCCAGCGGTCAGGGTGTCGATGACTTCTACGGCCCTGAGATCAACTCGATCCCAGTGGCTCTGCCATTTCCCGGCTGCACGCCAGTTCCAGCACCGGATACAACTCCCGACGACGGCTGGACCACCGATCTCCACAATATTCAATGCTACGATGACACCCACGTTCGGGCAGTTCTCAACGAAATCAACGGCCTCACGCATGATGGCTCCAGGCGCGCTCCCATTCCGACGCTCTTCGGGACCAACTTCCAGTCAGTCAGCGTGGGCCAGAAGCTGAAGGGCAATGGCTACACCGACGTGCTGGGAACGCCTTCGGCCGGACTCGCCAGCGAACTGGACTTCGTCGATCAGTCACTCGGCGCAATGGTCAGTGCGCTGGAAAAAGCCGGGGTCTACAACCAGACGCTTATTATTGTTGGCGCTAAACATGGTCAGTCGCCGATCGATGTCTCCAAACTCGATGCCATCGGCGGCGGCCAGCCAGCCACCTTACTTAACACACTCGATTCTGGAGAGGCCTTCGACATCTCTGACGACGGCTCTCTCATTTGGTTAAAGGACTCCTCGCAGGTCGCCGACATCGCCAAGCAACTCAGTATTCCGGCGAACCAGGCGACTCTCGGCATCCAGGAGATATTCGCGGGACCCGCCCTGCAGGAAAAGTTCAACAGCCCACTTATCGATCCGCGCACGCCGGACATCGTGCTGAAGACAAACACGGGCGTCATCTTCACAGGCGGCTCGAAGATTGCCGAGCACGGTGGCCTCAATGAGGACGATCTGCACGTGGCGCTACTATTCTCTATGCCGGGCATTGTATCCAAGCACGTCAAAACCTATGTTTTGAACCAGCAGGTCGCGCCCACGATTATTCAGACCCTCGGACTGAATCCCAACGAACTCCAGGCGGTTCAGATCGAAGGCATCCAGCCGCTGCCGTTCCTGTTCTAAGCTTCCTCCCACAAGTAATTCCGCAGGCGGCTCCCGGATGTTCGGGAGCCGCATCTTGTTTCGCGGGGTGCTTTTGACTTTGAGTTCGGGCCAGCAACCAACGCGCACGCATTTGTGGCCCTGACGTGACCCCTAGATTCGTCAGATCAGTCTGGGAATGCGCGAGAATTCTTGAACCTTCGCCAACGGATAGGCACCCGATTAGCGGACCGGGGCCATCTGGTGGGCGCGGGCGGGCGACATCTCTAACATCACTTCGGTGTCATTGCCGAAATGGGTGTTTTTGCCGTGAGCCAGAAAACGCGTGTAGATGGTGCGTCCCGTGCCGAACGCGCCGATGGCTCCACCGACGTATCGCGAGCCAATACCGATTGCCGCCATCCTGCCGACCAGTGCAAAGCCGTTGCTGGCGACGGCGGGACTGCCGAGCGGACCGTCGTTGTCGCCGATGGCCGAGGTTGACATGATTCCCATGATGAGAGGAGCGGCGATGCTGCGATTGGTCTGCGGCGTCGCGCCGCCCTCGGAATCGATCTGCAACTTTGCGTCAGGGCCGGACTCGATGGCCGTAGGAGTGGCCTCGATTTCCTGCTGGAAGCCGTTGGGTAAGGTCACCTGGTTGAAAGAGAATCGCAGTCTACCATTGCGTCCCCAGCGGCCTGCGGCGGTGGCATGCAAGACCTTCCCATGCAGAATGCTGTTCTGCGGAATGATCAGTACGTTCTGGGAATCGAAGAGGGGTTGAGTCACAATCGCCTCGACAGGGTCTCCCGCCTTGGCATTGGCGGAGTTGAGGTCAGTCTGCAGCCGTGAATGCACGGAGACCAACTGTTTCAGCGGCTTCGGCTCTGTCGGGGGATCCGTCTTGTTCTCGGCCTGCGACGGCGAGAGCGCGGCCGGAAGTTGCAGGTCACTTGTCAGGGCCATCTCGTACTGCGTGCCCTCCCCGACATACTGTGGATGATAGGGCATCTGAGACCAGAGATACCGTTGCAGCCGCTCCCATTTTTGGGGCGCCGTCACTGTGCTCATCGCCGCGTCCTTGCGTCCGAGCAGTGAGTTCCATCCGCGTCGAAGCAGTGACTGGTGGGTGCTTGAGAGCTGCGGAAATAGAGTGTGCCTCCGGCACCGGCAGTGCTTTCCGCATGCAACCGATAGCTAGAGCCATCGTTGCGCGACAGCACGAACCACTCAATCACCGGCTCCTTCAGCGGCGTGAAATCGCCATGCAATTTTGCCTCCACGCGTTTGCTGTGAGAGGCCGGGGTCAGTTCGGCGATCTTGCCCTCCAGCAGCGCACCGCTGGGGATCAGCAGACGGTTTTCCGCATAAATGGGCTCAAGCAGGCGTCCCACAACCACGCGGCCGACTTGTAGACGCGTCCGGCGCAGGATCTCGACCCGAAACGCGGCACCGGATGAAACTGTCAGTCCCTGTTGTGCTCCCTCTGGAGCGGCAAAACAAAGAGCAGCTTGCAACAGTGATAACCAGACGAATCGCTTCACCCTTCACCCCGTGCTGCGCATTCTAGCTCTACAGCAGTGCTGGTGCGAGTAGGAGCCAACTTCAGCGATAGATTGGAAATTCGCAACCGCGCGAAACCCGCGGCTTTGCTGAGCACATTGGTTTGTTCGTGCTGCACATGCCTGGTTTTATCCAATTGCCGCACGTGTATCTGAGATTCCACCCATGCCAGGCGATATGGCAACAGTTGAATGCTCTGATGACATCCAACGGCGCTGACAAGCATTTGAATAACCCAGCCGGGCAAGAAACAGCCTTCTCGTCGTAAAGCTATGATTTGGCTAAGCTCACTCTTATTACCTCTTCTGATCGCATGCGCCGCTCTTGCACAGCAGGCGGGCACCACTTCCAACCCATCCACAATAATCCCCTATACCGGCACTCCGCTCACTATCACGTTGCGTGACGCTATTGAACGAGCACAGGCAAATAGTCCTGCATTCCGTAAGGCAGTTGTCGAATATGGCATTGCGCAGCAAAACCGTTTACAGGCGCGTTCCGGAATGTTCCCCTCGCTGACTTACAACAATCAGTATCTCTATACGGAAGGCAACAAAACTCCCACTGGTGTCTTCATCGCCAACAATGCAGTGCATGAGTATGTTAGTCAGGCCGATGCGCATGAGGTTCTGTCGGTCGCACAAGTGGCCGACCTTCGGCGAGCGCGAGCCGCGGGGGCGCTCGCTCGCGCAAAAGAAGAGATTGCTCTTCGCGGGCTCGTGGTGACCGTCGTAGAAGAGTATTCAAACCTGGTTGTTGCGCAACATCGATTCGCAACCGCGCAGGAAACGGCGGCTGACGCACAACAGTTTCTTACCGTGACACAAGAGCTGGAACGCGGGCGTGAGGTCGCCTATGCCGACGTGATCAAAGCGCAGCTTCAGTACCAGGACCGGCAGGTCGCGCTACGCAAGGCGCAGCTTGCGATAGAGCAGGCCCGCTTGCAACTTGCGCTGCTGCTCTTCCCCAACTTTAATACAAACTTCGAGGTAGTTGACAATCTGCAGACACCCGTTGCATTGCCGCCCGCGCAGGAGGCGCTGAAGATGGCAGAACGGAACAATCCGGAATTAGAGGGTGCCCTGGCCGCACAGGCTGTCGCGAAGCACGAGGTGAGCGCAGCCCGTGCGGCCTATCTACCCGGCCTCACGCTCGATTACTTTTATGGCATCGACGCCTCGCACTTTGCTACGAAAACTGGCCGAATCCAAAACCTCGGGTACTCGGCTGAAGCCACATTGAATATACCGGTGTGGAATTGGGGCATCACCAGCTCGAAGGTTCGTCAGGCGCAACTGCGCGAACGGTTTGCCAACCTCCAGCGTGAATATACGCAACGAAAACTGGCATCCGATTTCGAGGCATATTATAGCCAGGCCGAGCACGCCGCCGCTCAGGTTGAGACGCTGCGAAAATCTACATCACTCGCAGCCGAAAGTCTGCGATTGACAACACTGAGGTACAAAGCAGGCGAAGCTACAGCGCTGGAGGTGGTAGAGGGCCAGAACGCGATTGCAAACGAGAACGATGCGCTCGTGGACGCCGAAGCAGCTTATGTAATTGGAGTGGCCCAGCTTCAGGCGATTACTGGTCCGTTCTGATGATGGCTTGCCGGTGCGCAGTTACGGTCCGACTTCTGTTGATTACAGCAATCACGTCCGGGCTGGCTGGCTGTGGCGGGCATCCAAAGCCGGCGGCGAGTACGCTGCCGATGGTGACAGTGACAATAGCGCAACGGGAGCCGATTGCCGACGTTATCACCGGTGAGGCAGAGCTGTTTGCTTACCGGCAAGCTTCGCTCTCGCCAAAAATTCTATCTCCCATCTACCGTTATTTTGTTAACCGCGGTGAGCGTGTGCACAAAGGCCAGTTGCTCGCGGTCCTTGAGAACCGGGATCTGGCGGCAGAGGTACAGTCAGCCAACGGGCAAATGGAGCAGGCCAAGGCAAACTATACGACGACATCCGCAGCGACGGTTCCTCAGCAGCTGCAAAAATCAGAAGCTGAGGTTGCGGATGCCAAGGCCCACCTTGACGCGCAACAAACGCTCTATGACAACAGGATGCGGCTGTACGAAGAGGGTGCCATTGCAGGCAAAGAGCTCGACCAATCAGCGGTCGCGTTAACGGCGGCCAAAACGCAGTATAAGACAGCACTCAAGCGCCTTTCCGACTATGAGGCTACGGTGGCTACCGCGACGCAACAGTCTGCCGCGGGACAACTCGAATCAGCCCACGCAAAGAAAAATGCAGCGGAGACGCAGCTGCGCTATTCCGAACTGCGCAGCCCCATCGATGGTGTAATCGCGTTTCGCAATCTCTATCCCGGCGATATCGCTCCGGCAGGTACGGCACTCATCATCGTCATGAATGTGTCTAAGATCATCGCGAAGTTGCATCTCCCGCAAGAGAAGGCAGCGCGATTGGCAATTGGCGATCCGGCAACCATTCACGCCGAAGGCGGAGAAGATCAGCGCGGAAAGGTGTCTGTGTTGAGCCCTGCGCTGGACCCGAACAGCACAACGAGCGAAGTCTGGGTATTGGCGCCGAATCCACACGCGCGGATGCACCCAGGCAGCTCCGCCGAGGTGAGCATCATTGCCCGAACCGTGCCGAACGCGGTGGTCGTGCCCACCTCAGCCATTATCATGCGCGATGACGGAAGTACGAGTGTCGTTATTCTCCGGGCTGACAACACTGTGATTTCGCAGAAGGTTCAGCTGGGCATTCAGCAGGACACCAAGGTGCAGATTGTAAGCGGTGTCTCTGCCGGACAAGTTGTAGTCAGCAGCGGAGGTTACGGTCTGCCGGATGGCACCAAGGTCCGGCTATCGGCGGGAGACAGCGAACCTGTGCAGAGCACGCCAAAGCAGCCGGTTTCATGAAGGAGCCAATCGATAGATCCGAACAGAATCCGTTTTGGGTGGTCCGCTACTTCAAGGCGATACTTGCACTGATCATCGCTCTGGCCGGCGCGGGCGTCTATATCGCACACAGCATCCCCGTTGCGGTTTTCCCTGAGACGAATTTTCCTCGTGTGTTGATCGGTGTCGATAGCGGCGCAGCGCCAATTGATCAAATGCTGGTGAGTATCACGCGACCGCTGGAAGAAGGCGTAAGCAGTGTTCAGGGATTAAACGAGGTACGCTCGATCACCAGCCGCGGCTCAACTGAGATCGACCTCTTCTTCAACTGGCAAGTGGATATGTTCCAGACTCTTCAGCGGGTGAACTCCGCCGTCACCAAGGTGCAATCCTTGTTACCGCCAACGGCGAGAGTTGATACGCATCGCCTGAGGTTCGCCAGCTTTCCGATCCTCGGCTTCAGCCTTACCTCAAACACGATGCCGCAAACGAAGCTCTGGGAATTGGCGACCTATCAGTTGAAACCGCGCCTTAACCGCGTTTACGGGGTCTCGACGGTTAACGTACAAGGCGGTGCGGAGCCCGAGTACCACATCACCCCAGACCCGGTGCAGTTACTGCGCTGTGGCGTAACTGTCACAGACATTCTCGACACACTCCGCCGTACCAACCTGGTCGAATCACCGGGCCTGATAGCCGACCGCCACAAACTCTTTCTCGACTTGGTTGATGCACAGGCACACAGTGCGGAACAATTGGCCGCAATTACGATCAAGAAAACCGCCAGCGGTGCGCTGTTGCACATCGGCGACATCGCCAGTGTGCAGTCTGCAGTCAAACCCGTTTACACCATCGTCAGCGCAGAAGGCAAACCCGCTGTGCTTATTAATATCTACCGCCAACCGGGCACGGATACGGTGGCCGTTGCCGATGGCGTGTACGCAGAGTTGGCCAATCTGCGCCCCTTACTGCCGCCCGGCATCCATCTTTCCGTCTTCTACGACCAATCACGGCTGGTCAAAGACTCAATCCGCAGCGTTCGCGATGCCATTTTGATTGGCATCATTTTAGCGGTAGTGGTTCTGATTGTTTTTCTTCGCGACTGGGGCAGCGCGCTTGTAGCAGGTTTCGTGATTCCAATCACGATCGCTGTCACCTGCCTCGTCCTAAAGCTTCTGGGAGAAAGTTTTAACCTGATGACGCTGGGCGGCCTGGCAGCGGCTGTAGGCCTGATCATTGATGACGCGATTGTCGTGGTCGAAAACATTGTGCTCCATCGCGATGCAGGAGAAGACCGGCAGACCGCGATTCAAAGCGCTCTGAGCGAGATCACGAAGGCCCTCGTCGGGTCAACCATTACGCCGATGGCCGTTTTTTTACCCCTTGTCGTGATCACAGGCGTAACTGGAACGTTTTTCCGCGCGTTGGCGATTGCCATGGCTTCGGCGCTCTTGACTTCATTTGCTCTCGCCATGACTTGGACTCCGAACATGTGTCAGTTCTTAGTTCGACGCAAGACACCCGTCAGCTTCCACAAGGCTGACAGCCTCCAAGAGGAGACCAAGAGACTGCTTGCAGCGGAAGACGCTTCTATCAAGGGATTCATGCGCCGCGTGATTCATTGGTACGAGCGCCTGCTTAAGTTCACACTCGATCATCGCATTTGGCTGGCTACTTTCTCCGCCATCCTGATCCTGGTCTCCTACCTGAGTTACAAGGCGCTGGGCTCGGACCTGTTGCCACCAATGGATGAAGGAGGGTTTGTCCTCGACTACATCATGCCGGCCGGTTCCTCGCTTGAAACAACCAATCACGTCATCGAACATGTGGTCCAGATTGTTCGGTCCATTCCCGAGGTGGAAAGCACGTCGCGCAGGACCGGCCTTCAGCTTGGATTGGCAGCGGTAACGGAGGCGAACACAGGGGATATTTCCGTACTGCTAAAAGAAAGGCGCAGCCGCAGCACCGACGAAGTCATCTCCCAGGCGCGCGCCGAAGTCGAGCAACAGGAGCCTGCGTTGCGAGTGGAGTTTACCGAAGTACTGCAGGACATGATCGGCGACCTTACCAGCGCGCCGCAGCCCATCGACATCAAATTGTTTTCCGAAGATCCGCAGCTTCTAAACGAATGGGCACCCAGGGTAGCGGAAAGTATCAAGTCAATTCCGGGCGTGGTGGACGTATTAAATGGAATCGAGAATACGATCAGCGGTCCAGCCGATGTCTATCGTTTGAATCCCGATGTAACCACCCGGACAGGCTTTACGCCCGCGGAGGTGTCCACCGATGCATCTGCAATCCTGCTGGGCGCTGTGGCAACCAACCCTCTGGTCGTCAACAACCGGCCATACACCATACGCGTGCGCTTCCCCGAGCGCAGTCGTTCAAGCGTGGAAGCGATGAATAATACTCTGTTCTCAAGCACCGCTGGAAGCACCGCCACGCTTGGTACCCTCGCACGTCTTGAGCACCTGCCGGGGCAAACCGAGATTCGGCAAGACAATCTACAACGTGACGTTGCGGTCACCGCGCGGCTGGAAGGAACCAACCTCGGAGCGGCGATTGTGAGAGTGAAGCGGGCAGTGGCCAGCCTCAATCTCCCTGCGTCGATTCGTGTGGAATACGGCGGAACCTACAAGACCCAGCAAAATTCATTTCGCGATCTGATGATGGTGTTACTGCTCGGACTCGCACTGGTGTTGCTGGTACTGCTCTTCGAATTCAGGACCTTCTCCGCTCCATTGGCGATCCTGTCTTCCGCTATCCTTTCGACATCGGGAGTATTTCTCGCGCTCATACTGACAGGAATGACTTTCAATATCGCTTCCTTCATGGGACTGATCATGGTCATAGGCATCGTTTCAAAAAATGGGATTCTGCTACTTGATGCGGATGAAAAGTTTCGCGCAGCAGGAATGCCGCGGGAAGAGGCGATGATTCAGGCCGGCCGCCGCCGCCTGCGTCCAATTATGATGACAGCTCTGGCCGCGGCTGCAGGTATGTTCCCACTAGCGCTGGCAATTGGAGCAGGATCGCAAATGCTGCAGCCACTCGCAATCGCGGTAATCGGTGGAATTGTCATTTCAATCTCTCTCTCGCTGATAATTACCCCCTCAGTGCACTACTTCTTGAGTCACTCAAAAAACTGAGAACGAGAAGCTTACATACATGCACGACGACCGAACCGCAAGCTCCGGCTTCGTTCAATCCTGCCGCAACACGGGGCGCGGCTACTCCTGAATTGCGGTCATGTTTGAGGCCGCTGGCGAGGACTTGGTCCGTCTGGCGCGCGAGTACGACCTGGAGGGCGTTCTCGTTGCGATGCCATGTCATTCACGAACCCTTTTAGCGGCACACTTCAAGTCCAGCATGAAACGCAGACGCCTGATAGCAAGTTCTCATTTAGCGGAAGATCGAGCTATCAAATGCACCGCTACCTATCTGGAGGTCTTCCACTATTCACGCACAATTAATGCATCCTTTATGGGGACTTATTCCAAAGCTGCTGAAATCGTATTGCCGCCAGCTTTCTTTTGTGGCCTGTCGGGAGTCCCATGCCCTACCTACATCACCCGTCATTTCGGGGTGCAAATGGAGAAATGCCATATGCGTCGAACCTTCTCGTCGACTCTGCTATGTCTGCTTTGCTTCTGTCTTCTGACAACCGCTGCATTCGCTCAGTCAGGTAAGGGATCGCTCAGCGGGCGTGTTGCAGATGCAGCCGATGCGGTGCTCCCCGGAGCACAGGTTGAGCTGCTGCCAAGTGCCGGCACTGTTACCACCAACAGCCAGGGCGAGTTCTCCATCACGAACCTTGCGCCCGGAAAATATACCGTCAAGATTTCTTACGTAGGCTTTCAGCCCTTCGTTCAAGACTTAACCGTGACTGCTGGACAGAACACACAACTGAGGGCGGTGATCAAGGTTCAGAGTCGCAGCGAAGAGGTTACCGTCTACTCCGAACGACAAACCGGAGAAGCAGCGGCGATTAACCAGACGCGTGCCGCCGATAATATTTTGCAGGTGTTGCCGGCAGAGGTGATCACCAGCCTTCCGAATGCCAACATCGCCGATGCCCTGGGGCGGATGCCGAGTGTTACTCTGGAGCGCGACGAGGGCGAAGGTAAGTACGTGCAGATTCGTGGCACAGAGCCGCGTCTGAGCAACGTAATGGTTGATGGCATCACGATCCCGTCGCCTGAGTCGGGCGTGCGCCAGATCAAACTGGACACCATCGCCAGCGGTCTCGTCGAGTCGGTTGAAATCAATAAGACATTGCAGGCGAACATTGACGCGGACGGCATCGGCGGCTCGGTAAACCTTCGCACCAAGACGGCGGGCGAAGCCCCGACCATGAACCTGTACGGACTCGGGGGCTATACGCCTATTTTGGCCAATGGCCGTGGCGTAATGCAGACGGGAGGCACGCTGGGCCAGCGCTTTGGTGCGCAGAAGAAGTTGGGCATTCTGATCGGCGGCACCTACGACTACAACGGCCGCGGCATCAATGACATTGAACCGAGCCCGACCATCTACACCAGCGGATACGCGAACTACGGCGCGACGCCGCACTACGACAGCATGGATCTGCGGGACTACGTCTACAACCGTACACGCTATGGATTTGCGGGGAGCGCGGATTATAAGCTGAACGAAGGTTCCGGATTGTACCTGCGCGGGCTCTACTCAACCTTCCGCAACTGGGGCAACAAGTGGACCTTTACCCTGCAGGACAATAACGATCCCAGCGGCTACAGTTCGGGCGCGCCGAAGTACAGCCAAGACTGGCGGCGTCCGAATATGGCGATTGGCAATTTAGTGGCCGGCGGCAAACATGTGTTCTCCAGTTCGTGGCTGGCCTGGGATGTATCGGCGGGCCGTTCGCGTGCCTTCGAAGGAAATGCCGGCGACGGCAGCGCCAAGTATAGTTGGCAGGGCGACCCGAACATCCCCTGCTACAACGATCAGACCCTGGCGACCAGCGTGAATCGCCCGGGCTGGAGTGCGGGCTGCTGGGGAAGCGGTGTTGACGATGCGATGAGTGCGAATAACTATGCTTTGAAGTCGATTGTGCTGAATGGCCAGGGTCTCAGTGCTCAGGTCAACCTGCAGGCGTCGGCTTCCTATGCCAAGAACTATCATCTGGGCACGCACTTCGGAACCTTCGAGTTCGGCGGTAAGATCCGCAACGCCCACAAGTTCGACGATAGCTATCAGCAGAGTGCCGACCTAAGCAGCCTCACCACTCAACAGTTGATGGTGAGCAGCAATCCGGGTTGGGCGAGTAATTTCAGCGACCCTAACTACTACGACGGGACCTACAAGTACGGCACCAACCTCACCGATTACAGCAAGGTACGCGCGTGGGCATTGGCCAATGGCCTTTTCGCAGGCCAGACTCCCGCAGCTCTTCTTCCTAACACAGGCAACTACGACCTGGTCGAGCGCGTTTCGGCCGGCTATTTGATGAACAGCATTGACCTGTCGCAGCGCCTGAGATTGGTGGCCGGTCTTCGCTTTGAAAATACTTACGTCAATACCTTGAGCTATGGCAACGTAATTGATCCCACGGATCCGAATTTCGGCAACTTAACTAAAACCTACGTAAACCAGAACTATCTGGACGTTATGCCCAGCGCCTCGCTGCGTATCGGACTCGATAAGGACTCGAACCTTCGGCTTGTCTATGGCCGCGGACTTGCGCGTCCTGACCCGGAGATGATCACAGCGGCGATCGGAGACACGGGAAATACGGAAAATGGTCTTGAGATTTACACCAAGGGCAACCCGAATCTGAAGGCAGAGTACGCCGACAACTTCGATGTTCTCTATGAGCGCTATCTGAAGCCCATCGGCATGATCCAGGCAGGTTACTTCTACAAGAGGATCAGCGACCCGCTAATTGCGGTGCAGGCCCCAATCACCAGCGGCTCGCTTGCCGGACAAGGCGAGTACCAGGAATGGGAGAACGCTCAAGCCGCGCACGTGCAGGGAATCGAGATCGGCTTCCAGCAACATCTTTCGTACCTTTCAGGACCGATGCGATTCCTTGGACTTTCGGCCAACTACAGCTACACCCAGTCACAACTGGAAGGATTCAACGACCCAGTCACCGGTTTTGCCTATCGCACTGATAAGCCGGCTATGCTTCGACAGGCGCCGAATACCTTGAACATCAGCCCCACCTTCGACACCAAGAAGTTCTCAATGCGTGTCGGTATGACCTATAACGATAAGATGATCTACGCCTACCAGTGGTACGACGGAGCCGATCCGGTCGTAGGCATCAAGGGACCCTCTGGGGACAACTACCTGTACTCGCACTTCCAACTCGATATGCAGGCTTCCTATAATCTGCCACATGGTCTGCAGGTGTATGGCTATGGTCTCAATCTGAACAACGAGGTCTTCGGCTTCTACAACGGCAGCCCGCAGTATGTTGCTCAGCGCGAATACTACAAGCCAACCTATGCCGGTGGTCTGCGTTACACGTTTAACAACGAGAAGTAACGGATCCCGTTTACGGCTGCGCAAACCGTCAAGTCCGGAAGCAGCACTAGCGGCGAGGCCACGGCTTCGCTGCTAGTGTTGCGAGGCATTGCAATCGATAGCAGGAGTTCATCAACCATTCATAAATCATTGATAGAGTTCGCGGAGCAAACGCACGCAGGTATTCCAACGCTGCGATTTTGCATTCCGTTGTTGGTGGCGTTCGAAAAAGAAGAAAGCCGATGACGAAGTTCGACGAATTCTCTCGCAAGGCAATTTCTTACGGGCGTCGCACTCACCGAAGGAAGCGCAGTCGCACTCACCGAAGGAAGCGCAATTCTTTCGCAAGATCTGCTCGCCGAGCCAAGTCATGTACGGCTACCTGCGTCTATGACGGGCCGATGTTCACGAAGTCAGTCAAAGTGGAGGCCATAGCGTTAGTCAACCGGGAGGAGGTTTCGTTTACACAGAATTCAAGTAGAGCGGAGCATGGAAACCGCAATGCCTGTTATCTTCCGACCCGACCAGTTCGCCTTCTTTCACCAACCGAGAGTGGTTTGCCGAGAACAAGGTGATATATCAGTCTTTCATTAGCCACCTCGCCCTTGTCGCATGCCCAATGTGTAAACGGTCACATGTGTGTGTAACGCCCGTGCGACGAGACCCTCTGACCTGAAATGTGCCCCGAGTATTCTGATGCTACTGGCTTTCGGTTGGGGGCGGCTGAGTCAGAAAGAATGTTCGCCATTCGCGTCAGCACTTCAGGTGGCGGAACTGGCTTGAGCAGAAGCTCGAAGTTAAAGCCCTTCGCCCGCGCCTCTCCTATGAGGTCTCTATAACCTGCATTACCAGAAATGAACAGAACCTTGCATTGGGGAAGAAAACTTAAAATCTCTATTGCCGCTTCCACCCCGTTCATCTCTCCCATCATAACGTCACTTACAATGCAATCGGGATGAAACGAAGTGGCCGCTTGAACCGCTTCTTCTCCGCTGTAGGCAGTGGCTGTCTCATAGCCGTGGGACTCAAATATCGAGGCGCGTAGAGAGACTATGGCAGGCTCGTCATCGACCACTAGAATTTTGGGTTTGGTGTTCAGCATAGCCGTCTCCCTGTTGTGGCCTGAACTTTTCGTGCGCTTACTTTCCGAACTCGGACTTTCAGCGATTCCGGCTTGGGCAGTCCGACAACGCCAGCCTAATGGTCGTTCCAGTTCCGCACTCTCACATTGAAAGGACGGAGTTTCACCCCTACCGGAGTTCCCTCCAGAAATTATCAATCTGTGCGTCCTTGATAACAGAACGAACTTATAAATCGGGTGAATGTTTAGGGAATATTTTGAAGCCGCGCACAGCAATCCGGCTGTACTCAGCGTTTGACTACCGCGCCTTTGCCAAGACTAGGACAGCAATCTAGATGTGCAGGGCTGGGACGCTTGTGAGTTGGCATGTCTTGTGCCGTGGCATGTATGGAGGCGGCGGCTTAAGGTAATCGAGTCTGGTGCAATAATGAGCCCACGAAGTCGCCATGCTCACCGACGCACCACCGCGAGACAAACACCAACGCAGGTTTTCTGGAGAGTGACCGGATTAAAACACTGGAATTGCCGGTATCGGCACCAAGCGCCGAGAGAGGATTTCACGGGCATGGCGGGAGGCGAAGCAGGTTCGCGAAATATGCTGTTCCTGCACGGCCATGGCGTCAGCAGCCGGGCGGTGCCTATTTTCAAAAGCTTACGGCGATGAAGCGATTGAAAAGGTACGGCGGAGAAACTAAGATGTAACCGCCAGCGATGGTAGACTAGAGTTTACCATCACTCGGTGTTGACCAAGTTCGTTTTGGCCCAGCGGACAATTGCCGGGAGAGAGAGTGTTGCCAGCGTCAGGCTGGCACTCAGGACCGGCAAACTGAAAATCCTTCTGTATAACCCCGACAACGGCATCACGCAGAACTTCATGCCCCACCTTTGGATGTTTCTACTGCAGGCGCTTACACCCGCCGGACATGAAGTTGTTCTAATCGATGGCAACACACAACCGATGAGCGACGCTGAATTAGTTCAGTTCGCTGTCGATGAAGGGATTGGACTGGTCGGAATTGGGGCCATGACCCGCATGATCGCCAAAGCGTACCGCGTGGCGGATTCGATCCGTGCCGCCGGTATTCCAGTTGTCATGGGCGGACCGCACGTAACAGAAGTTCCCCACGAAGCGCTCGGGCGTAATGGCGAAGCGCGCCATGCGGACGCACTGGCGCTGGGCGAAGCGGATGAAACATGGCCGCTGATCGTAGAGGATGCGGCTCGGGGCAAACTGAAGGAGATCTACACTGCGGACGACGCATCCGGGCGAGACAGCAAGCCGACTTTGCAGGATTACCCGGTGATTCCCTGGGATTCTCTCGACCTACAGCAGTTCAATCGGATTCCAGCCGTTGTGCGTCCAATCATGCGTCGCATGGGATTCGCATGGGAGACATTTCACATTATTCCCATCGAGTCGGGACGGGGCTGTCCTTATGGTTGCGAGTTCTGTACGGTCACTGGGTTCTTCGGTGACACGATCCGCTTCCGATCGAACGAGAGCGTGGTTAAAGAGATGCTCAGCCTCAAACAGCGCGCCCGCGATAGCAAGGGCCAGGTCGCTGTCTTCTTTGTCGATGACAATTTTGGGATCAATGTGAAGCGCACCAAGTCCCTTCTGCGCGACATCATTGCCGCGGGAGCTGAGCTTT
The DNA here is from genome assembly GCA_963786435.1 of uncultured Acidobacteriota bacterium. GTDB lineage: Bacteria > Acidobacteriota > Terriglobia > Terriglobales > Acidobacteriaceae > TOLSYN. The sequence continues at coordinate 3,908,237 of CAWAZK010000002.1, read as the reverse complement.
CATGGGTGGGGCAGATCAGCGCCAACCTGTTGCGGGATGAGGAACTGCTGGACTTGATCGCGGCATCCGGCGGGAGGTGGATCTTCATCGGCATGGAGTCGCTCGATCCCGCCAATCTGGCCAGCATCAACAAGGGTTTCAATAAGCCAGAGGAGTATACGGGTGTGCTGCAGGCGCTGGCGCGGCGCCACATCTACGCGATAACGTCATTTATCTTCGGATTGGATCACGATACCCCTGGGGTGGCCGAGCGCACACTGGCCCAGATGCGCGAATGGCCGCCAGTTCTGCCCGTTTTCGGGCAAATTACTCCGTTCCCCGCAACTCCTCTGTACGCCCGCCTGGAAAGCGAGGGACGGCTGACGCGGTCGCAGCATTGGCTTGAGTTTGCACCATTCCAGATGGCGCACACACCTCTGCAAATCACCATACCGGAGGTGCAGGACGAGGTGCGATACGCATGGACAAACGCCTACAGTGCTGCCGCAACCGAGAGAGCGCTGGATTCAATCGCGGACGAACCAGCGGCCTACAAAATCAGCCATCTGATCTCGCGGCTCTTTTTCCGCGGAATCTATTTCCCCCAAAAGGGCACTTGGCAATGGCTGAAGCTCATCGCTGAAAACCGAAGGTCAATGTGGCAAGTCATTTGGGACTCGTTTACTCGTTGGCACGGGGATCGCAGATCACTGAGCATATCTGGAAACCCTGAGATCGGCACAGCACTTGCTCGGTCTAGGGACGCATGAGCGCTTAGGCCTTATATCGGTTGCGGCAGTCCGCAAAGCACTAAAGTTAAAGTCGTCCTCTAAATCCGAGCATTCACAACATCTTGTTATCGTACGAACAGTTGCTGCCCGGTCTGAACGATCTGACACAGCGAAGCGTGGTGGAAGCAGAGATGGTTGGTAGTATAGGCCGAGGCGCCACAAGCGCGGTGTGTCCAACTTGCGGAGTGGTCTCACATTCCGCCATAGTCGCTACTGGTTCAGCCTGCGTGATCACCAAGCCTGTCCGCACGAAGTTTCTTCTGTAATCGCTCATCACTTGGCCGGAAGTATCAGCGTCTACTACTTCAGAATCAATCCGAATCATAGGAGTTTCATCTGCCATTCACATTTAAGCAATATCTCTGGCGCAGACTGCTTCCAATGTACAAGTAAAGGCTGGAGGATTTGCCGAACCAGATCACGCACCTGTGTGCCTGGGTTCGCGTGCGAGCCCCGTGCGGTAGCAAACATGGAGTTTGTTATGAAAAATCAGCCTCGGACGTGCTTTGTAACAGGTATTCTCGCTGCAGTGGTATTGCTCGTTGTGGCTCCAGCAGTATTCGCGGTAGATCCGCCACCGGTGGTGACCAGCAGTGCACTGACGGCGGGGATGAGCGCGGAAGAGATCGTTGCTCGGCTGAACCGGAATAACGAGCAGCGTGCTGCCGCGCTTCTTGCCTATGAGGGAAAGCGTTCCTATCTGCTGACCTATCACGGCTTCTCTTCGAATCGGGAGGCGGCGATTGACGTCGCGGCCTACTACCGCGCGCCAGATAACAAGAGCTTTGATGTGGTCTCCGCGAGCGGCTCGAAGATGCTTCAGTCCAAAGTGCTTTTGAGTTTGTTGGAGAGTGAGAGTGAGGCGGCGCATGCCGACAATCAACGCCAGACTGCACTGACAGGGGACAACTATTCGTTTAAGCTCCTTGGCTCGCGGCCCAGCCCCTATGGCGGCTGCTATCGCCTGGGTGTAGAACCGCGGAGGGAAAACAAGTTTCTCTACCGCGGAGAGATTTGCGTGAATGCGGCAGATTTCGCGGTGGAAACTATCGATGCCGAGCCGGCCCGTAATCCTTCGTTCTGGATCAAAAAAACGCGCATCACGCTTCGCTACCAGAAGATCGGACCGTTCTGGCTTCCGGCTTCCAACCAGTCAGTCAGCAGCATTCGACTGGGTGGTACAGCGACCCTGAGCATTGTGTATTCGGGATACGAAGTGCGCTGATTTTCGCGCGCGTGCACGCTCACGTCTGTCCGATCCTCTCTTTGTTTCCCGCCAGTCTTGCCGCGTTTCTGCCTGGTGGATTGTCATGATCGACCCAGCGAACTCGCCGTGCCTTTGCTCCGTCAACAGCGGCTATCCCCTCCGCTTCTCCAAAGGGCATTGAACTCGGCTGGCCGCAACCGTGCGCTGGATCGAAGGCAGGCGATTGAGCCGCCTGCCCGTGCCGCCATTGCGACACCCCTATCGGACTGCGTCACTTCCGCAGTCTTTCGCTTAATTGTCAGAGATGCTCACGAGCGTCCTGCTGGGCTCTACTGTAAACCGCTCCCCGATTGCAATATCGCATGCTGTATGCCAACTCATCCGGCGTCGGCTGGGGCTTGGCTTTCCTGATAGAACTTGTTTGCAGCCGTACTCCTCGGTGCTGCGACATGTTGCGAACCAATGGCGATCTCCATGCTGTACGCCAGTTCATCCGGTGACATGCTGATATTGACTGCGGGACTTGCTCGCGACCGTGCTCACATATGACAAGTCATGAGGCGCAAGCAGCGAGAACCAGTTCCGTCGCATTTCCATGCCGAACCCGATGGCCTGAGCCGCCGCCTCGAAAAGCTTCCCGACTGGCGCGAACCATGAAGCCTTCTTTTTCTCAAGTTCTCAAGCCCAATCGCCCGATCCAGCCCTAGACTGCACATCGCATCTCGTCCCGAATGAAACAGTGTGCAAGCCGCGCGTTCGACAGAACGATTTATCTTCAACACCGCCACTCTCCAACACTGCCATTTCTCAGAATTGCCGAGCAACTACTAAGATAATGGCGCTGACACCGGGTTCATTTCCACAAACTCGGCAGTCTTTGATGGACTGGCAACTTCAAGAGCAGTTGTGACCTTCCAGACCGAAAGGCCATTACTCAGGCCCAATCGGGCAAGCATCAGCATCACCTGCCGAACGCGCCCGTGGCTAGCCAGTGGACAGCCTGGACAATGTTTTCTTTATTTACTTTCACTGCTGTCCGGTTAACTGAGAAACCGCTGGCTACAAGTAGTTGCTGCGCAATAAGTTGATGTCATTTCTGGCTTGCCGCGATTTGAAATGCGAGGAGAGCTGACAATGGCTCATGAATCAGGGCCGCACGGTTTTCTCGCAGTTGATCAGCTTTCTGCCTGACCGAGAGTTTCGTCGTTGCGTCGAGCGTTATCGAGGCGACTTGCGACTGCGAGACTTCACTTGCTGGAACCAGTATCTGGCAATGGCGTTCGCCCAGTTGACCTACCGCGAGAGCCTGCGTGACATCGAAGCCTGCTTGGGTTCGTTGCAGGGCAAGCTCTATCACTTAGGGTTCCGGAGCAAGGTCGCACGTTCGACGCTGGCGGACGCCAACGAGTCGCGAGACTGGCGCATCTTCGCCGACTTCGCCCAAAGGCTGATTACTACTGCCCGCAGGCTTTATGCCAGCGAACCAATGGGCGTCGATCTGGATCAGAGCTTGTATGCTCTGGATTCAACCACCATCGATCTGTGCCTTTCGTTGTTTCCATGGGCCAAGTTCCGCACGCACAAGGCCGCCGTCAAGATGCACACGTTGCTCGATCTTCGCGGCAACATTCCAACATTTATCCGCATTACTGATGGCAAGGTGCATGACGTCAACATACTCGACGAGATCATGCCGGAAGCCGGAGCGTTCTATGTCATGGATCGCGGATATATCGATTTCGAGCGGTTGTTTGCGCTGACGCTCAGCTCGGCCTTCTTCGTGGTGCGCACCAAGTCCAACGTGTTGCTCCAGCGGCGCTACTCACATCCCGTTGACAAGAGCACCGGCGTTCGCTCCGATCAGACTGTCGTCCTCCCATCCTTCGGATCAGCGTCGGCGTATCCCGATACACTTCGACGCGTGAGCTACTTTGATGCTGATACCGGCAAGCGCCTGAAGTTCCTGACCAACAATTTCGCGCTTCCCGCACATACCATCGCGCAGATCTACAAGCAACGCTGGCAGGTTGAATTATTCTTCGAGAACACGACATGATGCACTCCTTCGTATGTCATTTGTTTTCAAAGAGCCATTGCGTAGAATTTGCCGGTGGCGGGGTGTTGGCGTGCGCTCTTTCAGCACGGTATCGTTCGACATCCGATTTGAGCAATATCCATGGAGCATTCGCGCAAGCCTGTGACGCCTGTAAATGCCTGGTATTGATCAGGCGCAGGACAGAGGTGGGCGTGAGACCAAGTAACGCAGCGGCTTCCGTGACCGATAGTTCTCCGCGTTCCTTCCTCTCTCCCTCTTTGTAAGTCTGAATCGTATGACGATTGCGCAACGAACAGACTCGCACCGCCGTCCAGTTCTGTCCATGCGCCGTACGTTGGCGGTTGCGATTCAGAATCGATGCAATCCTGGCGTCGGATTCGATGCGCGCCAGTTTGCGCACGATCTCTATGAGGTCATGACCGGTCACGTAGCGATGCAGCCCGCTGCGTATCTTTTCAAATTCAATCTGCGTGTGGTCACCGCCTTGCCAGTGCAGCACGAGGCGGATCTTATCGTCTTCCGTGGTTGCGGTGATTTCCTTGAGCGCGATACGCAGCAGACGTTTCTTGTACTCCGAAGAACTCTGTGGAGCATCCCATAGTCCGGGCAAGTCCCGCGCAAAGCTCAACAATTCGTTCTTTTGCTGAAGGGTGAGTGGACGTTCGGGACTTTGCTCCAGCGCGGTGAGTTCTTCCTGCATCTGTGCTTCTGTTCTGAGCGCCCTGTTCCATCGCCGCTCCAATTCAGCGGCCACCAGACGATTGTCGGGATCGACCGCGTCGTACTGCCGCCGTGCGTGGGTTGCCTCGTAGCGCGCATGTTCCAGGGCCAGCGCCTTCTGCCGAATGCGTTCGTCGCTGACTTCATCCAGCGCGGCGATCGCATCCATGGCCGCCTCGATGCCTAACGGGGCCAAACACTGCAGCAGTTGCTCGGAAACCATCCGGTCAGCACGCAATCCGCCGAACTGAACGCAAGTAGCCTGATCGCGGTTCAACATATAACCGGAACATTGGTAGCGAATCACGCCTGGCCCTGGATATTGCGCCAGCAGCTTCGCGCCGCAGTGGCCGCAGCGAAGCAGGCTGGCAAGCAGAGCCTCACCGCTGCGAACCGATCCTCGAACTGCGTTGCTGCGCGCGTTTTCGTTGTGGACAATCATCGCCTGGTTGCTCTGATACACGTCCCACTCAATGTAGCCCTCATGATGATCCTGAAGCAATACCGTCCACTCTTCGCGATGGCGCTTGATGCGATGAACCTGCTTCTGTCCATCGACCAAACGCAGTACGGTTTTGCTGCGGCCATAGGCATATGCACCGGCATAGACGGGATTCTTCAGTACGCTGAGCACCGCGTGGTATCGCGCAGGCCGCCAAATCACCGCGTGAGCGCTCTTGCTGCCCATCGCAACTGGCAACTGGATCTGCTGCCGGTCGAGCCAGAAATAGACCTGCCTGACACTGCCCAGCTCCGCGAATTTGCTGAAGATCAGTTCGATGGCAGAGCGAATCCGCGCATCCGGACTCTTTTCAATTCGATCATCCAGCCCTTTGACGTAGCCGATGGCCACGCGCTGAACCAGGGCGCCCCGCGCGGCTTTTTGCTGTAGTGCGGCTTGGCCTCGCGCCCGGAAATTGGCGACCTCCATCTCGCTAATGGTACCCTTCATGCCTAGCAACAGCCGGTCATTCGTAAGGCGCGGATCGTATACCGCTTCGGCATCGATTAGCAATGCGCCCACGACACTGGAAAACTCCAAAAGCGTGTGCCAGTCGCGGCCATTGCGGGCCAACCGCGAAGCTTCAATACTGAAAACCGCGCCCAACTGACCGGCGCACAGCAACTGAAGAAGGCGCTCAAAGCCTGGCCGGCGCGTTCCCGATCCTGAAATACCAAGATCGTCATCGATGATTTCGACCTCGTGCCATCCCAAGGCTCGGGCATGATCGGCCAAGGCATATTGACGGCGCTTGCTCTCCAGATTGTTGCGCACCTGGTCCGGCGTGGACTGACGGATATACACGCATGCCCGGCGGGACAGATGATCAGCAGTGATCTTGCTCATCGCCGACCTCCTTGCCGATCGCTTCTGCCTGGGCCTGCATCCAAAGCGACAACGCCTGACGCAGTTGCTTCTGTACCTCCGATGGCAACTGCACAATGGGGAGTTCGAGTGGGTCTTCGAAGAGCTGCCGCTGTTGACGCTGGATCGTCCATCGGGACATTCGGATCTTCCTCCGGCACAGGATGTACGCTGGAAGAAAGACCGCAGATGGCCTGACGGCGAAGCTCAAGAAGGATGTGAATCGGCAGACGGGCCGCAGAAACTATCCGGGCGGTCGCCGCCTCCGGGCGCGTCATCCATTTCGGCACGGCCAACGGACGCCCGTCAATCCGGCGAACGACGTAATGTGCTTCGCTGTATCGCTGATAGAACCGGATCACCGGCAGCCTTTGCGACTGCAAAGGGTGAAAGCGATAGTAAATCGTCACTTCGTCTGGACGATGTTCATGGGCAGTATGTCGCCCTGTTGTTCAAATGGATCAAGCAGCACCTACGCATCAAGGCATTCTTCGGCACCAGCGAGAACGCAGTGAAAACTCAAATCTGGATCGCAGTGTCGGTGTACGTGCTGGTAGCCATCATGCGCAAGCGATTGGGGCTGGAGGCCAGTCTGTATCAGATTCTACAGATTCTCAGTCTTACCCTTTTCGAGAAAACGCCCATTTTACAGGCACTTCACGCATCCGACTCCTGCACTGACTTACCCGATCCCAGCAACCAATTGATTCTTTTCGACTTTTAACCGGACAGCAGTGATTTACTTTGTGTATTGCGAGTCACAGTGGTGTCATGGAGCGTGAGCATGCGCTTAAGCAGTATTAAGCGAATATACCGCTGAGTTTTTAACGAGGCTGTAAACAAGAGGTTCTCTGGGCATAGTACGTTTGTGGCGGCCTAGGGAGGGCCAGGAACGTGAAGAGAACTCTCATTCTAGCCGCGCTTGTTATTTCCGTGGCATCGATGCTGTCAGCACAAACACTGGTAAACAAAGCGGGTGCTGCTGGAGCCGACACCCTGATCGTCAGCCGCAGTGTTTATGAAGGTCAGGCCTCGACTATCACCATCGGCGAAACCCTGCCCTTGGGATGCCAGGGCGGTTTGACGGGGCTTACCGTCAATGTTCCTACCACAACGGGAGGCACCACTGCCGTGACGGTTCCGTGCGGCGTTGCGACCGACAATGGCGAGTACCCGAACCTGTTCGATAGCCATAACGTCTGGAATAACGCAAACTCTGACGGCAGCTTCGGCGTCACGTCTCCCATCTTCCTGGACAACATCACGACCTATGGCCGGGAGCTGGGAACGCTCGCCATCCCCACCGATAAGATCGTGACCAGCTTCAGCTCCAAGTCGGAGCTGGCGCTGAACCGCTCCGTCGATGGGCGCTCCGTCACGTTCATGGGCTACGTCGGCGGCATCGGATGCGGAGGTTCCACGGTTTCTCCTACCGCACCCAACCTGCTCGATGTTTCGGCTTCTAACACCCCAGGCGTCTGCGATCCCACCAATCCAGTCATCACCACTTTCGAAAGCAATCCCGTAGTTCCGGCCGCCTACTACCGCGCGGTTGCTGAGGTGGATGCCGACGGCCATCTCAGCATCACTCACGGAAACGCTTACAGCGGCGATAACGGCCGTGCGGCCATCAAAGGCGGCAATGGCCTGTACTACATGGTGGGCAACGACAACTCGGGCAACCTGTCCAAGAAGCAGATGTCGACGACCCAGGACGGCATCGATCTGTCCAATGCAACCGGCGCCGAACTTCTTTATCCTTGGCTGACGCCACCGCTTCCGCCCGACATCGAGATGATCGGGCGCCTGGAGTACGGCACCGACAAGCCCGGTAAGGACACCAACTTCCGCGGCCTTACCATCTTCAACAACACCCTCTACGTCAGCAAGGGCAGTGGCAGCAATGGCATCAACACCATCTATCAAGCGGGCACTCCCGGTATCTTGCCTACCGGCTCCGCCGCCGACCTCGCAAACGTGCCGCTGACCATCCTGCCGGGATTTCCTAACACAACCGCCAGCACAAACACCGCGTTTCCCTTCGGCATCTGGTTCGCCGACGCCAACACGCTTTATGTTTGTGATGAGGGTGATGGCACTCTGGTGTCCCCCCCGGTCAATGGAAATGTCGCCGACGCCCAATCCCTTGCCACCGCCGGCCTGCAGAAATGGCGCCTGATCAACGGCACCTGGGTGCTGCAATACATCCTGCAGGACGGGTTGAATATCGGCGTGCCCTACAGCGTCAACGGGTATCCTTCCTCACTCAATCCGGCCACTGGCGGCTGCCGTAACATCACCGGACGCGATAACTTCGACGGAACCGTGACCATCTTCGCCATTACATCTACGATCAGCACCAATGGGGACACTGGCGCTGACCCGAACAAACTGGTGAAGGTCACTGATCGTGTGAGCGATACAACTTTGCCGAAGGGAGAGTACGGTTTGGGCCAATTCACGACGATTCGCAGTGCTCGCGCGCGTGAAGTGCTCCGCGGAGTTGCATTCGCTGTGGGAAACCACGGCGAGTAGTAAGAAGTAAGAGTCACAAACCTGGCCGGAGCCGCGACATTCGTCACGGCTCCGTTTTTTCTGTCAACACTGCAGGCGACGCAGTTCCAGACGCGGAAAAAGATGGCCGTGACCGGAATAAGTGATGCGTCAAACCAGCGGGACCTTCTGAGTTTGGGCTTCCCTGCCCTTAGTAACCGTTTTGAAGGCTTTCCGGCACCGGATTTTCGCCTCGGAGGGCCAAAAGCTGCTGCTTTTCCGCTCTCTAGAGCTGTTTTGAGGGAAAAACGTGTGCAGCCCAATCTACCCGGTTTAGCTCGCGATAAGTCCAATTATCAGGAGTTACCGCTCAGCGGTTTGTCAACACAGCTTAGCAGCAGCCCCATCGGAACCTTGGTGCTTACTTCTGCCCGTTCCCCTCTGCGCACTACACATGCATTTTTACGCCAACGATGATAGCTGGGCTCGGAAGAAAAGTTGCCGCAGAATGTGCCTAGCAATGTTATTAGGGAGTCACCGAAATGCTGAGTGAGTAGATTTACAAGCTGCGATAGAAGCTGGTGAATTCGTTCCTGCCACTTCCGGTGATTCGCTTAGTTTAGATGTTCCATTCTCATCGGCATTGCGAACGAGGCGAACGGTCTCGCCTCTGCAAGTTAGGTCCAGATTGAAGACCAGTTCAAGAAATGAAATCCGATCTTTGATGACCAAGTGGTTCGTACGTTGTAAGCCTTGGTTGACCAAATTTCTCAAACTAAGCATAGACCTTGCACGGGGTATGTGCTCCCTACTTGATTCCTAAGCGGCTTTTTTCCACTCATTCCACGGTTCCCCTTCGTCACCGATTGCGATGTCCATGGCGTGCTCGATGGAGGTCACAGGTTCTCGGATCAGGTGAGTGCGCCGACTTTCAGCCTTGCTCGGTTGCTCCCGCGAGGAATGATTCTTTTCTTTTCGATCATTCAAATCGTTGAGCAAGGTTGATTTGCGAGTACGTGCGCTTCCAGGCATGGCAATTACCTACCTTTCTGCACTGCTTGTTCAGGGCAGCAGCGAAATCATCGAAACAATACGGATAGCACGCATGCCTTGCAGCCGCAAGTTATAGTCGAATGAGTGCCAACTCAAGCTCGGCTGCTGGCGCGTGGGTGGGATCGAGTTCTCGAATCGCACAAATATTCACAATTCTGAGGCGTCTCCATGCGTATCATTATGACTAACCATCTGCGGTAGCCAACCTCGAAGAGACGTCGGATTGAGCCTTGAAAGAAAAATGCGCGTTGTAATTGCAGACGACACTCGCCTTGTCTTGCGTGTTTGTTCTTGCTTGGTCACTGAGTGCCACCGTGCGGAACTGGTTGGCACGGCACGAGACGGAGCAGAATTGTTGAATGTCTGTCGATCTGCGCAACCTGATTTGGTGCTTGTGGATGTCCATATGCCAGTGATGAATGGGCTGGAAGCGGTGGCGCTTATTACGCAGGAATTTCCCGACATGAAAGTCGTTTTTGTGACCAGCGATGATTCCGCTCAGTTAAAGGATGAATGCATGGCTCTCGGTTCGCTTGCTGTCCTGCCGAAGCTTACGAGCCAAGCAGAGCTCTGTACTCTTATGAGCGAAGTCATTGGTTCCTGTGATCTGCGCTCGCACAAGTAGGAACCGATTTGCGAACGGTTGCTAACTTTTTTGTGGCAGGCGCGTCTCTTACAGGTAACCTCCTGATTGAAGACTTCAGGCCGGACAGGCTCCTCGAAACAGAGCCCCCGGCCTTAACTTTTTGACCGGATTCTCCACGCGCCAGCGTTGAACTTGTCGCGGGAAGAGGCTAAGCTATCCCAAAAATAGGAGGCGAAGTTATGGGCACCAGTCGCAAGATCATGGAATGCCGCTTGTTCCCAGCAGGCATTCCATGTGAGTTCGTTGTCTCTGGAGATGAGAAAAAAGTGCTCAGTATGGCAATAGAACATGCGGTCGAATCTCACGGACTCCGTGACACGCCCTCACTCCGCGAACGGTTGCGCTCGATGTTGCGCGAAGAACTCCTGAAAGAAAAGGCGGCTTAAAGGTGGCTCAAAGGATGGCTGCATGGGCTTGCGGAGGCGTTAAAAAGCTGGTGCGTACTTCCACCTGTGATCCGAAATGAGCAACAATACTGCCATCCCAACTCGACCTGCTCCAGGTTTCTCGTCCACTGAATTGCTACGATAGCCCCGAATGCACTGCTGCGGGACGGCAGGTTTTCCTGAGGTAAGCGACCCTCAGCTTCTTGTGAAAACGGTCTGCCAAGAGGGAGAGATTAAAGAGGCAAGAGCGCGTCGATCTTCGCGGCCATGATGAAGTCGTTTCGATGGAGCGCATGAATCTTGTGCGTCCAGAGAGTCACTGTCACCCGTCCCCATTCAGTGAGAATTGCCGGATGATGACCTTCAGCCTCGGCGAGAGCACCAATGCGATTCGTAAAGCTTAGGGCTTCGGCGAAATCCTTTAACGTGAAGACGCGCTCCAATCGTTGAATACCCTCTCGCTGCGTCAGTGTCCAGTTCGGGATTTGAGGTTTGAGTTCCAGCATCTCCGCCTCTGTGACAAGCGGCGAGTCGCGGCGGCAAGCGGTACACTTCTCATTCGTGAGAGCTTCCATAATCTCTGCCCCACTGCAGTTGTGACAAACTTTACCTTGTGCTTACGCTACGCGCCGGAGTTCGGCTCCCGTGACCTCCTTCACTCGACCGCTTTTTACGTCGTACACAAAGCCTCTTACGGTAATCTGCTGTGGAATCCATGGATGTGAGCGCAGTTTTTGCACTTGCTCGCGTACGTTCTGCTCGACATCATCGAATGCATAGAACCGCGCCGGAGCCACCGCAAGCTTTCCAGTTGAATTTAACAACCGGGCGCGGAGAGCGTCGTCCTTGAAGGTGAGCATGCCGCAATCGGTGTGATTGATAATCATAATTTCCTGAGTACCCAGTAATTGCTGAGAGATGATCAACGAGCGCACTACGTCTCCTGTGACAATTCCTCCGGCATTGCGGATAATGTGTGCGTCTCCGGTCTTTAATCCCAACATGGGCTCAATCGTAAGCCGAGCGTCCATGCACGCAACGACCGCAAGTTTCCGCGCTGGCGGCATTGCCAGGTTGCCCAGATCAAACCCGCGACTGTAGCTGTCGTTTGCCCTGATGGCATCGTCAGTCGTGTCCATGGAATTCTCCTTTGCGAGTTAGAGCCCTGCGAGATTCGCTGGAGTTGCATGGCAGCAAGGGAGGGACGCAAGTAGCAGTCCTCTGGAGAACTATACGAGCAGCTTTCCCCTCGGTTGGCCGAGCGATCCAAGCAGAAATCAGAGCGACCTTGTATCGGTATACTTACAACATCTTTCCGCAGGACAAAAAATTGAAAGCTTATGCTCAGTTTCCGGCACGATACTATTCGCTGGTGACATCGACTCCCGGCAGCGTCCTGCTACAAACCTCGCGATTCAGTGCTGGGAACGATCGCAGTTACCTCTTTGTTCGTCCTGTGCGGACGCTCTCGGCAAGCAGCACTCTGTTCGATGAGATTGAACAGGCTTTGGAGAGCGGAGCGTACGTTGCCGGGTTTCTTTCCTACGAGTGCGGAGAAAACCTGCAGGGGATGAATGGCCCTCGCCCGCGGAATTCGACCACACCGCTGGCATGGTTCGGAGTCTATCCCAAGGTTTTCGTTTTTAACCACTGCACAGGCGAGTTCGAGGGCGAAACGCCAGACGAACTTCTAGCCCGAGCGACGCAGCCATGCGGAGGCTTTAAGATTCGAGAGCTGGACTTCGGCATTGGCAGAGATAACTATGCCCAGAAGATCGCGGCAATTCAGGAACAGATCCTTTCGGGCAACACCTATCAGGTGAATTTCACAGACAAACTTCGCTTCGGTTTTTTCGGCTCTCCGGAAGCAATGTTTGCGGCGCTCATTGAGAGTCAACCGGTGCCGTATTGCGCGCTTCTCCATGCAGAAGATTGGCATATTCTTTCGTTTTCGCCGGAACTGTTCTTTCGCCAGCAGGGCAGCAGAATCGTTACGCGTCCAATGAAAGGCACGGCCAGGCGCGGTGCTGATAATGCGGAGGACGAAGCCCTCGCCTATTGGCTGCAAAACGACCTCAAGAACCGTAGCGAGAATGTGATGATCGTGGACTTGTTACGCAATGATCTGGGCCGCATCTGCGAGTTCGGGAGCGTAAAAGTGGACAGTCTCTTCGCGGTGGAGAAATACGAGACGCTGTTTCAGATGACATCGCAGATTTCTGGAACGCTGCGAACGGGAGTGCGCTACTCCGATATTTTCGAGAGTCTTTTTCCTTGCGGTTCCGTCACCGGAGCCCCCAAGCACCGCACCATGCAGATTATTGAAGAGCTGGAGCAGGAGCAGCGCGGTGTGTACACGGGTGCAATCGGATTCTTTTCACCGGCGCGCGAGGCGGTGTTCAGCGTGCCAATTCGAACCGTGGTCTTAGCTCATAACCGCGGCGAAATGGGCGTGGGCAGCGGCATCGTAATCGATTCAGAGGCCGAAGACGAGTATCGCGAATGTCTGCTGAAGTCCGAGTTCCTGACACGCCGCGAAGAGCCATTCCAATTGATCGAGAGCATTCTGTGGAATGATGGTTACCAGTTGCTGCTGATGCACTTGGAACGAATGGAAACCTCTGCAACCTACTTTGGGTTTAACTTCGAGCGCGAAGCCGTAATTGCCGCGCTGGAAGATGTTGCAAAACAGCTTAGATCGGGAGAGCTTGCATCCGCAGACCGAAGAAAGGTTCGAATTCTACTGGAGCGCTCGGGAGCGATCGCGATAACGCACACACCGGTGGAGGAGCAGTCTGGAACAGGAAATATCACGCTTTCGCCAATTCGAGTATCGTCGGACGACCGTTTTTTGCGCCACAAGACGACGCGCCGGCAACTCTATGATCAGCAATACGAACAGGCTCTCCGGCAAGGGTGTCTGGATGTGCTGTTTCTAAATGAACGTGGCGAGGTAACTGAGGGTGCGATCAGTAACGTGTTCATCGAGAAGGACGGCCGGTGGTTCACGCCTCCGCTGGCCTGCGGATTGCTGCCGGGGATTTACCGCCGGCATTTGCTCGAAACCAAGCCCGCGGAAGAAAAGATGCTGCGGATCGAAGACCTGACATCGGCGGATGCAGTCTACATCTGCAATGCGGTGCGTGGCTGTAGGAGAGTTCATGTTTCTGGCATACCCAGAGATGAAGGGTAAGGTTCGTTACTCAATCCCGTGCCTCGTTACTCAATCCCGTGCCTGCAGGCCGCCGATTTACAGCCGTGTTCGCGGAATTTGTAGCCATCCTGTGCCGGCTCCAGTACGATTGATCTGTGCTGAGGTAGAATTTCCGAGTGCGCAGGGCTCTGTAAGCGGTTGAGGATTAAGCGCGGGAGGAGCGATATGGAAGATTTACGTTACCCAATTGGGAAGTTTGATCGGAGCAAAGGACCTACCACGTCCGATGAACGCAAGAAGCTGATCGACACCATTGCCGAAGCGCCGGAGCAACTTAAGCAGGCCGTGACGGGGCTGAACGGAAAACAACTCGACACACCGTATCGCGAGAGCGGATGGACCGTAAGGCAAGTGACTCATCACCTCGCCGACAGTCACATGAACGCCTATGTTCGTTACAAGCTGGCGCTGACGGAAGACAATCCCACGATCAAGCCGTATTTGGAGGCTGCCTGGGCCGATCTGGCCGACAGCCGGGTCACCCCGATCGACGTCAGCCTGGCGCTGCTGGAAAACTTACACGCCCGATGGGTCGTGTTGCTCCGCAGCATGAAGGCCGAAGAGTGGGAACGGATGCTGACGCACCCGGTAGCGGGCCCGATGTCCTTGGACAAAATGCTTGCACTTTATGCCTGGCACGGCGCTCACCATGTGGCGCACATCACCGGACTGCGCAACCGTAACCAGTGGTAAAAACGGCAGAGCGTAACCGTAATCGGCAAAATCCTGCCCCTTGTGGCAAGGATCATTGACCTTCGGATTCTGCCTTTGTTACTGTCAAGTGTTCGCCCAGGCTTGGCGACAGGCCGCTCAGTGTTGTCGGCATCCTTATGGCGCTTAAATTCCGTGGTGTGGATTTCCTCGAATTCGATTCCCTGCTCTCTGAAGAAGAGCGCATGGTGCGCGCCACAGCCCGACAATTTGTAGAAGACAACCTCATCCCCGTCATTGAAGACTGCAATCGCAAGGGCAGGTTTCCGGCTGAACTGATCGCGCCGATGGCCGAGCTCGGCTTCTTTGGCTCCACGCTTCACGGCTACGGCTGCGCCGGCATGAACAGTGTGGAATATGGCCTCATCATGCAGGAACTGGAGCGCGGTGACAGTGGGCTGCGCTCGTTTGCGAGCGTGCAAAGCAGCCTGGTGATGTACCCGATTTACACCTTTGGCAGTGAGGAACAGAAGCAGCACTGGCTCCCGGCGATGGCCAAGGGAGAAAAGCTGGGATGCTTCGGATTGACCGAACCCGATGCCGGCTCGAATCCGGAGGCAATGCGTACCCGCGCGGTGCCCGACGGCGGCGATTACGTGCTGAACGGTGAAAAGATGTGGATTACGTCGGGCTCCATCGCCGATGTCGCCGTGATCTGGGCAAAAAGCGAGGAGCATGGCGGATAGGTTCGGGGATTTCTGGTTGAAACCGACTCGCCCTGGATTCTCGCCAAAGACATACATGGAAAATGGTCGCTGCGTGCCTCCATCACCTCGTCGCTATCGCTACAGGACGTGCGGATTCCGAAGGCAAACCTGCTGCCGAAAAGCTCCGGGCTGAAATCCGCGCTGATGTGCCTGAATCAGGCTCGATTCGGCATCGCCTGGGGCGTGATTGGCGCGGCAATGGCGTGCTACGACACAGCTCTGCAGTATGCACAATTCCGCAAGCAGTTCCGCAACCAGCCCATCGCATCCCATCAACTGGTTCAGGAAAAGCTGGTCTGGATGATCACTGAAATCAGCAAGGCTCAACTTCTGGCGCTGCAGGTGGGCCGGTTAAAAGATCAGGAAAGGGCCAAGCACTTCCATATATCCATGGCCAAGCGAAACAATGCTTGGATGGCCTTGGAATGCGCTCGCCTGGCGCGCGACATTCTTGGTGCAAACGGCATTGCGGATGAATATCCCGTCTTCCGTCACATGGCGAACCTTGAGTCGGTGAAAACTTACGAGGGAACGCACGACGTTCACACGCTCATCATCGGAGCGGCGATCACTGGCATTGACGCCTTCTGAATTCAGCAGCACAATTGGCCCCGCCGAACCAGAAATCGGGGCTGATGTTTTTCCGGAGATAACAAGTGGGAAACGGCACAAGGCCAAGAGCAAGTAAGACACAGAAGCCGCGGCCGCAAAAATCAGGAGCGATCATGGCAACACAACTTCAAAATCAGAGCAGTCCATCTGGAAGATAATATTCAGTCGAACTTGGAATCAGACCTCGCATTGGAACTGTTGCGAGTAGTTGAAGCAGCAGCCATTGCCTCTGCCCGCCAAATGGGAACCGGCGACCGCCAGAAGCGCCGATGAGGTGGCAACTGAAACGATGCGCCGCGTCATGGACACCGTCCCGATGCGTGGCACTATCGTGATTGGCGAAGGCGAGCGCGACGAAGCTCCCATGCTGTACATCGGCGAGAAGGTGGGACGCGCGCCCAAGGAAGGCATCGTTTATCCGGAAGTGGACATCGCTGTCGATCCGCTGGAGGGAACGAACCTTACGCCACCGGCTCGCCGGGCTCAATCTGCGTGCTGGCCGCCAGTGAACGCGGCGGACTGCTGCACGCGCCCGACTGCTACATGGAAAAGATCGTCGTCGGTCCGGCCTGCAAGGGCTCCGTTGATCTGGACGCGCCGACGGCGGTGAATCTTAAGATGATCGCCAAGGCTCTCAATCGCGACGTCGAGGATCTGGTGGTGATCGTGCTGGACCGCCCTCGTCATGAGACTCTGATCAGCGAGATCCGCCGGGCGGGCGCACGCATTAAATTGATCAGCGATGGCGACCTTGCTCCGGGAATCGCGGCGGCCGTTCGCGGAACCGGCGTTCACGCCGTAATGGGTACGGGCGGTGCTCCCGAAGGCGTAATTACCGCAGCCGCCATGCGTTGCCTGAATGGCCACATGGTGGGCAGGCTGACCGGCTACACCGACGAACAGCGCGAGCGCATGACCCAGTACGGAATCACAGACGTGCGCAGAACCTATACAGAGAAGGATCTGGCTCCGGGCGAAAACATCATCTTCGCAGCAACCGGCGTAACGGAAGGCGCACTGATGCAGGGCGTTCGCTTTTTCCGCGAAGGCGTGCGCACCTCTTCCTTGATCATGAAGATGGCTTCGCGCAAAATTCGCTTTGTGGAAGGCATTCACGTCGAACAGGACAAGGATTTCAGCGTCCGCTTCTAGTTGTCGAGACGAGAGAACAGGGGCAGGGCTCACAGGCCGTGCCCCTTGTTTTCGCTATTGCGTACTGATAACGCTGCTATTCACTGTAGTAGTAGGGATGGCGCAGATATTTCCGCGCCGCCGATAGATACTCGCCATCGTGTCCTGCTGCAATCGCCTTACGATAATGGGCAATCGCCTCGCCGCGCCTCCCGAGAGTGTCATACATTTCTCCAGCGGCAACACTGGCGCGGCCTATCAGCGCCGGATCGGCGTCGCTGCACGTAGTAACAAAATCGAAGGCGCTGGCCGCCTGCTCGAACTCGCGCTGCCCGCGCAGAGAGACTCCCAATCCCCATGCCGCCAGTTCGGGCTGGAAGGTCGAATATTTTCCTTCGCGTCCTTTTTCCAACGCCAGGCGATATTGCGCAATTGCCTCGCGTCCGTGGCCGGCGGCATTGAGCAGGTGCGCGTATTCGATCGCAAGCAGGTAGTTTCTGGGATACTCACGGGAAACCCGGCCTACCAATTCCAGCGCCTCCGGATAGCGCTGCTCACGCCGCAGAAACAAGCTCAGAGCCAGGGCCGCATCGTTGCGCGACGTACCATTCGAGCGGCTCACCTCGCGCAGATATTCGAGACCCTTCTGGCGATTGCCTGTGACTCCCACCAACGCCACCGCAGCGCGCCCAGCCCAGTTCAGCGAACCGACGATATAGTTGTGGATTCCAACGGTCATCTTGGCGTCCACGTACCCAGGGTCCAGTTCAAGCACGCGCTCGTGATCTCGCCGCGCGGCAAGCGCGGAGCGAATCGCCGGTAGCCACGATTTCTGCGCCATTCCCATATAGGTGGAGCGAAAGCCGCGCGCCACGCCCCGCGCATAGAGCGCATCCACGTCGTTCGGATTCTTCTGCAAGCGTGTGTTGCAAAGCGACTCAACGCGTGCGATCAGATGCAAAGATTCGCTCTTGCGCAGCCATATCCAGGGGCCGCCGTGGCTTACTGGAGAGAAAGCTTTCGCTCGAATATGTTTCCGTATCGAGTGCGCCGATCCGGTTCAATTCCTTGAACACCTCGGCCGCAAGCAGATAGTTCGACGTGAATGGATCGTCCGGATGCTCGCGCTCGAGTTCGGAAAAATCGCGAAGCGCGGGATCGTAATCCATGTTGTAAAGTTCATTGAATCCACGCGCCGCAAGCGCATTGTTGGCGGGACGTATAGCCGGAGCTATGTTTTGCGCGGCGAAGGCAGACGTGTGGGTACAGAGCCACAGGCTGGCAAGAAGAAGAACGATCGCAAATCGATTCCGGCTCATGCTGCTGAGAAATTTTAAACCTTTGCGCGTGGCTTTTCACGCAAGGATCACAATTCCAGAGCTTGGAATCCGCGCATTATGGGAGTTCAACCTCGACGGGACAGAACTCGCCGAGCAGCGGAAGATAGAGTGCGCAGCGCACCGGACGCGGGTCAAAGACGCGCAGAACACGAACGTAGCGCTGCATATCCGGACGATACTTATCCACCTGCATTTGCACGAAGCGGCACCGTATCTCCTCCGAGTTGCTCGGTGATCTTGTAGTCGATCAACCAGCGCGTGCCCTCCTCGATAAATGTGCGATCGACGCGCACATGCTCCAAACTTCCCTCAATCACCGCCGACACCGCGAGTTCGCAGCGATGCTCGGGATGCGGCGAAAGCAGCCAGCGGCCACGCTCATCTTCGAGCGTCCTGCCCAGCGCTTCCGATACTCGCGCAATTCCCTGCTCCAGTTCCCCACGCATCACGCCCGCACGCGACAACGCGGCCGAAATCGCGGGCCTGGCCGAAAGCACGCGTTTTGCATCCCAGTGCGCGACACCTTCCAGAGCTATGCGCTGTAGAAAGCTGTGCGCGACCACGCCCACACGGGGCAGAAGATCACCGACCCACTCGAAGCGATGCTCCTCATCCGATGATTTCCGTTGCGGAGAGCTCCACTGCAATGGCTCAGGCATCTCGGGGGCAGCAAATGTCGCAGGCAGGCGGCGCAGCAACAACTCTGGCTTGATCTCATCTCTTGTTTGCGTTTCACTCTCTTGTGCTGCTAGAGGCGCGAACTCCTGCTGCATTCCCGGAACATCCCAGAGCAGGCGCAACATGGAATTAGCATCGGGCTGCCTGCTCTCCGGCACCGCAGCCGAAAGATAGAGGCGCTTTCGCGCGCGTGTGGCGGCAACATAGAACAGTCGCTTCAGTTCTTCGCGTGAACAGTCGCCGGCAATGTCGCGCAGATATCCTTCGATCGTGGCCGTCTTGCGATCTTTCTTCCCCGGCGCCTCCATCGGCCCGAGCAAAAGAAATTCCTGCTCGCCGCGGCGCCGCAGACGCCAATAAAGCAGACTCTTGTCATCCTGCCGCGAGCGGCGCTCCAGCGCAGGCAGAAAGACCACATCCCACTCCAAGCCCTTTCGCCTGATGAATAGGCATGATCTCAACGCGAATGCCGCTACGAGTATCAGCCGGCGCAAACAGGTCGTGCAGTTTGCCGGCAAAGTTCTCCGGGTCGCGCAACGCACCCGCCGAAGATTGCGCGTCCAGCAGAGCAAAATATGCGTCAGCGTCGCGAATTCCCTGCTCGCGATCGGCCAGGCATGCCGGGCCGCCAAGTCGCAGCCAAGTGGACTCCACCAACGCTCGCAGTGAAGCGCGCCCTCGCCTCGCCAGTGCATCGTCCAGCACAGGAACGCAACGCGCCAGCGCCAGTGCGCGCATGTTCAGAAAGCTGCGCTCCACGCTGCCGCAAAAGCTCGCGCACAGTAGAGCGTTCATCTCCGCGGCATAGTTCCAGCAGATCCGCCAGTGCAAGCCCGCACCAAGGCGCTCGCAAAATTGCGAGCCACGCGGTGCGGTCGGCAAGATTCGTCAGTGCCCTCCGCAGCGCATCCAGATCGCGAACCAGTGGACGATCCGAGAGCCGGTCGGTCTTCACGGCGCGATAGTCAATTCCCGCCGCGCGCAACGCCTCCACCAGCTCTGGCAGGTGAGTTCGCGAGCGCACCAGCACCGCGATCGTGGAGGGCTCCTCATTCGCGGGGGTAGGAGATTGCGAGTTCGCGCCGGATGCACTCCGCCAGATGCTTCGCCTCACCCGCTCGATCTCCCTTGTGCGAAACCCTTTATGAGCACGGCCGGCCCGTCGAGAGCCGGACGCGAAGGCTCCGCCGCCGCATACTGAACCGCGTTGGTCAGATCGCTGTCCTCGCGAAGAATCGACCGGAAAAATTCGGTTGAACCACTCCACCAGATTCCGTTGCGAACGAAAGTTCTCGGTGAGCCGATCGAAACTATGAAGGTGCCCGCCAATGCCTTCCGTGCGCGCCTGTTGATAGATGGCAACGTCGGCCTGACGGAATGCGTAGATCGACTGCATCGGATCGCCGACATAGAAAGTGGAACACTGCTCATCAGCCTCCCATGTGCGCGAGCAGACGCGCCAGCAGTTCGACCTGAACGCGATTTGTGTCCTGGAATTCATCGACAAGAATGTGCCGGATTCGATAGCCCAGTTGCAACCCCAACTCCGTAGGGTCGCCCTCGTCGCCGATAGCGTCCAGCGCGCGCTGCGCGTACTCGGCAAAGTCGATGACGGCCTGCTCCGAGAAGACAACTTTGAGATGAGCTGCAGCGAGCGGCAAGATCTCCAGCAGCGCACGCATGAACTGCCACTGCGACTCCGTGTATCGCGGATCAGGCAGGCGGCGAATTCGATTCAGCGCCTCGCAGAGTTCTCCCGCACCGGGCAGTTGCGCCAATTCCGCGAAGAACGTCGATGCATCGCTTTCGCTGCGTCTTTCTCGTCCGACGTGCCGGAGGGGAAACCGTTGCGTTTATCACCGTCTTGCGCAGTGCCGGCTTACTCCGATCCGCAGTTAACAGGAATTCACAGATCGCGCGCCAGGCAGGCAGGTTCGCAGCACTCGCCGAAGGCCACGATGCCATCGCATGTTGCGACGAGATCGAAACGACCTCTGCGCTGGCAGCGATGGATTCGATCACCTGCGCAGGAGTTTCCGTTTGCAAGCTGATCCGCCGCATAACGCATCAGCGCGAACAATTCCGCCGCTTGTGCCCTGTTCAACGCAGTCTCGACGTGCGCACGGACAAGCGCAAGTCTTCTTCTACCGACAGCGCCAGCGCCGCTTCCAGCCGCTTCTCAGACTTTGCTGCTGCGATGGCGTCGAACGCATCGGAACGTCCCAGAAAGTGCAGCCACTGGTCGCGCTGCGCAAGCATTCGCGGCCAGCAGATCGCGCGCGCCGCGCACATCGTTGTCCAGATGAACAAGCAAGCTCGCGACCGCATCGCCGCGCGTGCCCGAATCCGCAAGCTGATCGATGACTCGCTGCGCCGCCAGTTCGTAGAGAGGCTGCGCGTCTTCCGTGACCTGCGCCACGCCGCCGAGCAATCCCTTGAAGGGCGCGCGCTGCGCCACCGACTCGCAAAACGAATCCAGCGTGCGAACCTGCAAGCGCGCGGGATGCTCAAGAATGTTCCAACCGAGCGCGTCGGAAGTATCGAGAACAGCGCGCGCCAATTGCAGCGATTGCTGCTCGTGCGCCGCGACGCTGCCGAGATTTCCGTCTGGCTCAAGTTGCGCGGCGCGCTGGAGCGCGCGCAGAATGCGGTTGCGCATCTCTGCCGCGGCCTTGCGCGTGAAGGTAATGGCAAGTACGGATTCCGGCTGCTCGACCGTCGCGAGGCAGGCAAGAAATCGCTGCATCAGCAATTCAGTTTTTCCCGAACCTGCAGGAGCCTGCAGCATCCATGATTGCGTCGGTATCCAGAACGGCGCGGCGAACGCTCGCGTCGGAGGGTACAGCGCGCGGAGTCGGACTACTCATCGCTCTCTCCCTCACCGCTCGAGATCATCGTTTGCAAGATCGCCAACGCGGCACAGCGGCGTCAGGTGGCAGTGCTCGCAAGTCGAGCCACTCCTTCCAGGCGGAATCTTCGGATCAACCGCCGCATCACCTTGGACAAACGATCGTGGCGATGCGCTCCAACTCTTCCGCCCATTTCGCCGGCGTACTCATCAAACGGCAATCCCTCAAAGCTGCGCTTGGCCGGGTCCGTGCACGGCAGCAGATCTTTTTCGCGCAGATAGCCTTTGAACGCCGGACTCGCCCTTGCGGACAACCGCAAATGACACGCCCGCAAGATTGAACTTCTGTTGCAGCATCGCCAATGCGTAGAACGGCAACTGCGGCATTCGCGGACGCGGAACCTGCCATGCGCTCACGGCGATTGGAGCCGCCGGTCTTGTAGTCGATCACCACATGAGCATCGTCGATCTCATCGAGACGATCAAGGCGGCCACGCAGGCTCAGTCCTCCCAAGCTCACTTCAACCGGAAGCTGATGGCCGACCACATGGAACGGCTTCCGCTTGGATTCCAGCGCCAGCCATTCTGTAAGCACCTCGATCGTGCGCTGCCGTTCCAGCGCGAGAAAACGAGTGCTCCATGGGTCGTTGCTCGACGGCAACTCACGCGCCATCGCCTCATCCACAGCGGCCTCAACGACCGCGGCGAGGTCGGCACGCTGCAATCCCTCACTGTCTTTCAACTGCTCCCAGATCAATTGCAGAGCCGCATCGAGAACCTTGCCTCGTTCGGTGGGAGCCAGCGCCTCGTTCGGCCCCTGAATCTCCTTGGCGAGAAGCCGGCGAATCGCAAACGCGCGGAAGGGACAGTTGGACTGCTCCTGCAGCAGCGAGGTTCCGCCGCGCGCAACCTCGCCGGATGAAAGCGCGGGAGCCGTGGAGTCGGAAATCGCATCGAGGTTCGCCGAACTCAAAGCGTTCGTGCAAGCAGCGGCGGTATTTCGACGCGCTCACTCGCAAGCGGACAGCATGTAGCGAACAACGGACTCCAGCGCTGCTCGCGTTCGTCTTCGGTGCGCCGCGCCAGGCTCAGTGCAAGCTCGCGGCGCCGAATGCAGGAGCCGCGATGTGATGCGCGAAATACGCGCCTCCGCCTGCGGCGTTCCCACCACCGCCACGCCCGCCGCTTTCAACAATGCAATCGGAATCAGCGGCGAGAGCCTTCGGCGAGTCCGGCCATAAATCGTCGCTGCACGAACCGATCCACAGCGCATCGAAGACTGAACCTTCCGCCTCCGCCGCATCCATGATCTGCACCGGCGCATTCAGCGTTTCGGGCTTGAACTTCTGAGTTGCCGCGGCGCGCTCCAGCCTCCCCACAAAGCCGCGAAAATCGGTGCGCCATTCGAGCAACTCCAACGACGAAACCGCGGCGAGAAGTTCGCGCCAGCTCTTCGTGCACTGGAACTCCTCGCTGTTCAATGAAGCGCCCGGCCAGCCAAACGCTTCCAGTATCCGCCGCGAAATATCAACCCAGTAAACGGCAGCTTGCTCGGAAGAAAATGCCGAGTGCTTCGGCAGTGCTTCCAGTGCGGCACGCAGTCCTGGCAACTCGTGCGACTCCTGCAGCCACCTCGCGAAGTCCTCGAAGCTGACGTGGCGGCGGGCACGCGCCCTTACCTCGGCGAGAAACCTCGCAACGGCGTCCGGCTCCATGCGCCAAATAAGGCGAACTCAACATCGCTTGAAAGGAGTGAAACTCGACGGGCGCCGCGAATAGCGAAAGCAACTGCAAGGCACAACGCACAACGGGATACTCGGCGAGCGCGACTGGCGATGCGATCTCAAACGCAGCAGGGCGTCTGCCGACCGAGCAGATGCTCGGGATGAAGCACGGAACGAAATGCGCTCTCTACCTGGGGAAGCTTTCGCTCAAGGTCAAAGAAGATGACGCCGACGCGCGCGTCGGGCGAGGCTTCCACCTGTTGGCGCGCCCATTGCGCCGCTGCGCGCAATTCATCCGCAACGCCATCGAACTCATATCGCAGCGGCGTGGCAGCTGTCTGCATCCTCGGGCTTCGGCGCGGTAACTAACCTGCACGCCTGCATCCGCAAGCGCCGCCAGAAAGTCGCGTTGTCGCGGGCGTGCTCTCCGCAAGAAACACGAAAACTTGCGGCGGAAGTCGCAGCGATGATAAGCATGGAGCCAGTTCGCGCATGAAGAGCGCGGGGCACGTCCACCGGTGCGCCGCAAGCTGCCGTCGAAACTCCGCGGACCACCCGGAGAACGCACGGGTGTCGCTGGAGGCGGTCATCAGCGGAGAGTCGAGCGCGATGTCATACTCGAATGCCGTCCGGAAGGACTCCGATGCCAGCGCCGCGGCAGAGTCCGGCAGCAACATCTCCCGCCCGCTGGTCGAGCGCTCGATGATCTGCCGCCACAACTGCAACTCCTGCTCCCGCTGCAGAGCCTGGACAGAGACGGCGCCCATAACCACCGCATCCGAATAAAGCCGCTCAACGAAGGCTCCATAGGGCAGCACATCGGGCGTGAGCCATGCAGAGCTGGAGCTTCGCAAACGCCGTTCGGCAGCCACCTGGATGGCGCGCGCGGAGCGAGTGTTGGCCGTCAGCACCGTTGCTCCAGCAATGGCCGCACTAACCGCCTGCTCAAAGCATTCGCGATATTCGGTCAAAATGCCTCCCGCGGCCAAGCTCAGATGCAGACGGCTAATGAATTTCATCCGGAGCTATAGCAACGTTCTATCACGGACGCGAGCGCTTCTCAATGCGCAGGGAGCGGTAGTTCTATCGTTCTTCATAGCTAAGAGAAATGATGCACCAAGCTGGGTCTAACGAGCCGGAATCACGATCCCGCGGCACTCGCCAAAGCCGATGCGTACGGCTCCAGGGCGCTGGCAGAATGCCCGCAGGATCACTTCGTCTCCATCTTCGAGAAAGGTCCGTTTCGTTCCGTCCGGAAGCAGGATGGGATCGGCCCCGCCGCGCGTAATTTCCAGCAGACAGCCGCGCGCCGACGGCTCGGCCCCGGAGATAGTGCCGCTGGCGAGAAGATCGCCGGGCCGCAGATCGCAGCCGTTCGAGGTGTGGTGGGTGAGCATCTGCGCGAAGGTCCAGTACATGTCGCGGAGATTCCCTCGGCTGATGCGATGCGGCGCGCAACCTGCCTCTCGCATCGCAGCCGTCTGCAGATAGACCTCAACGGTCAGATCGAAGCCGCCCCGTCTGCTGATCGTGCGCGTCTGCAAGATACGGCAGCGGTTGCGGATCGCCCGCTGGCACGCGCAGCGGCCGGAATGCGAAACGGCGCGAGCGCTTCGGCGGTGACGATCCAGGGCGAAATCGCTGGTAGCAAAGCTCTTGGCGAGGAACGGGCCAAGCGGCTGATATTCCCAGGATTGAATGTCGCGCGCCGACCAGTCGTTCACCAGGCAGAGTCCGAAGATGTGATCGCCGGCCTGCGCGATCGGAATCGCTTCGCCCATCTCATTTCCCACGCCGATGAACGCTCCAACCTCTACTTCATAGTCGAGCCGGCGAGACGGAGCAAACACCGGCTGTTCGGACGAAGGCGGCTTCTGCTGGCCCCAGGGGCGGCGAACGTCGGTTCCGCTGACCACGATGGTGGAAGCGCGGCCATGATATCCGATGGGCACCCACTTGTAATTCGGCAGCAACGGATTCTCCGGACGAAAGAGCGCTCCGACGTTGCTGGCGTGATGCACCGAGGCGTAGAAGTCGGTGTAATCGCCGATCTCGACCGGCAAAACCATCTTGACGTCCTGCTGCCGATGCAGGCACGATGCGGCTTCCGCCCGATTCGGCGAGTTCTGCACTCAAGCAGTTGAAAGAGAGCGCGACGCAACGCCGTCCAGCGCGCCGGGCCGAGACCCATCAACGAATTCAGACACGACTCCTGGCAAACCTCATAAGTGATGTCATCCACATCGTCCAGCAAGGCGCGCTCAGCAGCCGCGTCAAGATCGAGCACCTGATCGCCGATGGCAACGCAAAGACTGGCGCACGGATTCTGTCCGTTGGTGAATGCGCCGAAAGGAAGATTCTGGATCGGAAAATCGCAGCTTCGGACGTTGGCCGACTCCACGAAGGAGCGTGCGTCCGGGATCGTGAGTTTCGTTTCGCTCCATGTTCATAAAAGGTCCGATCTCGCGCATTTCCGCAGAGGCTCCTCGAATGAGCAGGAGCCGAAGCTCAGCGCGAATTCCGAGCGCATCGAGCGCAGCGCCTCCAGTTCGATCCGCATCGGCTCCTCGCCCCCGCTCCAGGTCAGCGCGTCTTCGCCGAAGTGCCAGTTTGCGCGCTCTGCGTCGGCAAGGCAAGTGGCGAGTGCTTCGCGCGAAACCGCGCCGCCAGAGCGCACCGCGCTCCACGCAATCGCAGCCGCGGTAAAGAGGTTCAGAAATCCGTGCATCGTTGCCTCAGGCGAGTTGGGCTCATAGGTGAGCGGGCGAATGCAGCGCAGCGGATGATGCAGCCCCGCGGTTGCCTTGAACGGCACGCCCAACTCCGCGCAGCGCGCAATGAATCCTGCAATCTGCTCCACCGCGGGAAACGCCTCCTCCACCACGCCGCCGGTGCGCAGCTTGGCGCATCCGCCGATGTGCCGCAGAATTGGCAGCAGCTCCTCGGCCTGCTCCGGAGAAATTTCGTAGAGCGCAGTCGTGCCCGCGAGGCCGATGCCTGCGGACCAGTTCGATCTCCTCCAGGTTGCGCACGCGCACCTCAACCGAATCGATCACGCGCGCCAGCGAGCCTTGCGATTGAACTCATCGACCGCCGCCAGATCCTGCCTCAATGTTGGCTGAAACAATTCCGCTGAGCTGCCACGGCTCAGAGCGCGATATTTTCGCTGCGCGCTCACAAATTCATCCAGCCGCGCCACCGGCAGCACGAATCGTCCCAGCGCCCATCGCTGCGGATGATTGAGATAGCGCGCAGTAGTTGTTCACGCTGGTCGTCATGTCCAGGGATGCGGGCGGAAACAGGCCGGCGTAATCGATGATTCGTTCGAGAAACACTCGCAGCGACGCAGCCGTGGAGCGAACCGGGGTGGACATGATCGCTCTAGCTCCGCGGGAAATTGCGCTTCAGATTCTGCCAGCAGGTGTAGTACTCGTGCTGCAGTTCGGCGGTCTCCAGGGCGAAGCGCGTGGGACGGCAGACGAATCGCGTTTCAAACATGAAGGCCAGGGTATCCGCAAGATATTGCGGCTGCAGCTCGGCGGTTGACGGCCCGCTCATAGCTTGTCGCATCGGGGCCATGACCGCTCATGCAGTTGTGCAGGCTTGCGCCTCCGGGCAAAAAGCCCTCGGCCTTGGCGTCATACTCGCCGCGAATCAGCCCCATGAACTCGTTCATGAAATTGCGATGGAACCACGGCGGCCGGAAGGTGTGTTCGGCGACCATCCAGCGCGGAGGAAAGATGGCGAAGTCGCAATTCGCCGTGCCCGGCGTATCCGAGGGCGAGGTAAGCACGGTGAAAATCGACGGATCGGGATGATCGAAGCTCACGCGTGTTGATGACGCAGAAGCGCGCCAGATCGTACTTATAAGGCGCATAGTTGCCGTGCCAGGCAACCACGTCCAGCGGCGAGTGATCGTACTCGCTCTCCCACAGATTTCCCTGGAATTTGCAGACCACGCGCACCGTGCTCTCGATGTCTTCAAAGGCCGCGACGGGAGTCTGAAAATCGCGCGAATTCGCAAGGCAGTTGGCGCCGATGGGACCCAGCTCCGGCAGACGAAAGCTCGCGCCGTAGTTCTCGCAGACATATCCGCGGGCTTCGCCGTCCAGCAGTTCCACGCGAAACTTGATGCCGCGCGGCACCACCGCGATTTCACCGGGCGCCAGCGCCGATGCGTCCAAGCTCGGTATGCATCAGCAAGCGCCCCATCTGCGGCACCAGCAGCAGTTCGCCGTCGGCGTTGTAGCAGTAGAGACCTTCCATGCTGCGGTTGGCCGCATAGACGTGAATGGCCACGCCGCTGTGGGTCGCAAGATCGCCATTGCCCGCAAGCGTGATGCAGGCCGCGCGAGAAAATCCGTTGGCTTGTCCGGAATCGGCACGGGACTCCAGCGCAGTTGATTGGGCGGCGCAGGCACCTCGTCGAACGGCGTCGAGCGCAGCAATCCGTTGGCAATCTGGCTGATAGGGCTTGTGCATCACGCTGGGACGAATGCGATAGACCCAGGTGCGGCGATTGAGCGCGCGCGGCGCGGTGAAAGCAGTTCCGCTGAGTTGTTCGGCGTAGAGCCCGAGTGGCACGTGCTGCGGCGCATTCTGTCCCGTCGGCAGCGCACCCGCAACCGCTTCGGTCGCAAACTCGTTGCCGAAGCCCGATTGGTAGCCGGGCGCTGTTGGCTCCGAGCCGTCTGCGATTTCGTGCCTCGCTCGTGACCGTCATCACCTCGTTTGCCATCGCATCTCCCTTCATTGCGCAAGCATCGGCGCTGCACTACTACAGATTGCCGCGCCGCGCCTGCTCCAGTTCGATTGCTTCAAACAGCGCCTTGAAGTTCCCCTTGCCAAAGCCGCGGCTGCCCTTGCGCTGGATGATCTCGTAGAAAACCGTCGGCCGGTCCTCCACCGGACGGGTGAAGATCTGCAGCAGATAGCCCTCCTCGTCCTTGTCCACCAGAATGCCCAGGCGCTTGATCTCCTCCAGCGGCTCGTCGAGTTCTCCGATGCGTTCGCTGAGAATGTCGTAATAGCTGTCGGGCACGCGAAGAAACTGCACCCCGTTGCGCTGCAGCTTGTCCACCGTGGCGAGCACGTCGGTCACCTGCAGCGCGATGTGCTGCACTCCCGCCCCCTGGTAGGCCTCCAGGTATTCGTCGATCTGACTCTTACGCATTCCCGGCGCCGGTTCGTTGATGGGAAACTTCACCGAGTAGGAATCGTCCGACATGACGATCGACATCAGCGCGCTGTACTCGGTCGAAATGTCCTTATCGTCAAAGCTGATAAAGCGATGGAAGCCGAATACCTTTGACGTAGAAATCCGCCCAGCGATTCATCTGCCCAAGTTCGACGTTGCCCACCATGTGATCGATGCGCAGGATGCCCGCGTCATCGCCGGCAATTCGCTGCTTCGGCATAGCCCGGCAGAAACGGGCCGCTGTATCCGCGGCGCGAGAGCAGCGAATGAATGGTGTCGCCATAGGTGCGGATCGCGGCCCGCCGCACTGTCCCGAACTCATCCTTCAGGTCGTGCGGCGCTTCGGCAGCCTCGGCGCCGCGCGCCAGCGCCTGCTCGAAGGCCAGGTCCGCGTCAGCCACCTCAAGCGCAATGTCGCGAACCCCGTCGCCGTGGCGTTGAATGTGCTCGGCGGCGGGATGCGACGAGGTCAGCGGCGTGCTCACCACGAAATTTGCCTTGCCCTGCGTCAGCGCATAGGAAGCCATCTCCCGGCTGCCCGTCTCCTGTCCGCGATAGGCCAGCTGCGAAAAACCGAATGCGTTGCGGTAGAAGAACGCGGCTTGCCTCGCATTGCCAACCCAGAATTCCACGTGATGAATACGCTTGATCTGCAGCGGATTTTCCATTGCCTTACCCTGGCTCGCCGGCAACAGCTCCAGTATCCGCTTCGCCATAGTCATCAACTTAGCGCCAGCCTGGACCACGCCGTTGGATGAGAGAGAGTGGAATGAAGTTGCAGATGCGCTTGGCCGCCGAGCTGCACCGCGACTGCGCCGAGGTCGGACAGCCGCTCGCACGGGCAGTATCCTCGGTCTTCGCGCCAAGGTCAGCGTGCTCACGGAGGAATACAATTGATCTGCCGATATGCACTTCGTAAGTGTTGACCAGCAACGATCTTGCGATACTGTGTTCACAAGTCACAAAAGAATGTGACTTTGGTCCGTGGAAGTGGACCAAAAGAGAGTTACAATAAATTTGGTATTGAAAATGGTTTTCAACTTCATGAAAGTTCCCGTCACCAAGCCAACTACCGAACCACACACTTTCCGACCTCGCCCTGGGCGAGAGCGGAATTCTGGAAGACTTCGACATGCCTCAGAGCATCGCCGAACATCTCATGAACCTTGGCTTTGTGCCGGGTCTGGAGATTTTGGTGGCGCGCAGCGGCCCTGGTGGCAATCCGCGCGTTTACCGGGTCGATGGAACCGAAGTGGCCCTGCGCCGCGACCTCTCCCGCTGCATTGCCGTGCGTCCCTTGCGATGCGGAAGCAGAGGTCGGGTAAGCAGTGAGTGCTTCCGGTGTCGATTCCAGGGGACCGTTCTAAGTCCCAAACCGTGTAGATGGGCTCGGCGGTCTATAAGACTGTCGCCGTCGTCGGGCCTCCCAACGCGGGCAAAACCACGCTCTTCAATCGCCTGACCGGATTGCGCCAGAAGGTCGGGAACTTCCCCGGCGTCACCGTGGAGCACCACACCGGAAGCTTTCGTCTGGACTCGGGCGAGGAAGTTTCGCTGATCGATCTTCCCGGCGTCTACAGTCTCAATCCGAAATCGGAAGATGAAAAAGTCACAATCGATGTGCTGAACGGCGAAATGCCCGGCGCCGAGCGCCCGGATGCGATCATTCTGGTACTCGACTCCAACAACCTCAACCGGCACCTTGTCCTGGCCGGGCGCGTGATTGCCCTGGGACTGCCGACGCTGGTTCTGCTCAACATGGCTGACGAGTTGCACAAACAGGGTGGACAAGTGGACGTGCTTCCTCTGGCGCGGCAGCTTGGCACTCCGGTGGCGCTGGTCAGCGCGGTAACCGGCGAAGGCCTGCACGCGGTTGCAAACTTTCTGGTCGCGACCCCGCAAGCTCCCGAGCCGCTTGGAGCTGCCGATCTTCGGAGATCCGCGGCACTGCCGCGAATGGGCGGTACGCATGGGTTCCCATGCCGCCTACCGGCGCGGCGCAACTCCGGAGTGGACCCGCCGCCTGGATTCGATCTTTCTTCACAAACTCTGGGGCGGAGTGATCTTCGCTGTCGTCATTGTGGCCGTCTTCCAAACCATCTTCTCGCGTGGGTCAGCCGGCCAGCGACATTGCTGCAGAAGCTGCTGGATAACGCTCGCGGTTCATCTCTCCAACCTGCTTCCCGCCGGCCTGATCAATTCGCTGGTGGTAAACGGAGTCTGGAAGGGCGCCGGATCGGTGCTGGTCTTTCTGCCGCAGATTCTTCTTCTCTTCCTCGTGATCGGCATTCTGGAAGATTCCGGCTACCTGGCGCGAGCCGCAGTGATCTCCGACAAGGTGATGGCAAAGGTTGGTCTGAACGGAAAGTCTTTCATTCCTCTGCTCTCCGCCTACGGATGCGCCGTCCCGGCCATCATGGCGACGCGCACGATTGAGAACAAGCGCGACCGCATCGCAACCATTCTGATTGCACCTTTCATGACCTGTTCGGCACGGCTGCCGGTTTACACCATGGTGATCGCGGCATTCATTCCCGACCGTCCGGTGCTGGGCCCGCTCGTAGGAACCCGCGCGATCGCCATGTTGAGTTTGTACGTGCTGGGCTTTGCCATGGCAGTGGCAACCGCCAAAGCCTTGAAGAGTTCTGTCCTGCGCAGCCGCGATGTCGCATTTGTCATGGAGCTGCCGCCCTACCGCTGGCCGATGTGGAAATCGCTTGGCCTGCGCCTGATGGATCGCGCCAAAGCATTTGTATTCCGCGCCGGAACCGTGATTCTAGGCGTCAGCATCCTGCTATGGGCGCTCACCTACCTGCCCATGCACAACGGACAGCCTCCGCAGATTGCCGATAGCGCCATCTCCAAGGTCGGACACTTTATCGAACCCGCCATCCGTCCGCTCGGCTTTAACTGGAGGATCGGCGTTGGCCTGCTCAGCTCCTTTGCCGCGCGCGAGGTCATCATCGCCACCATGGGAACGCTGCATGGAGTCGATCCTGAATCGCACGCCATGGATCTGCAGGAAGCGCTGAAAAGCGACCTTACTCCGGCAGGAGCCATTGCCTTGCTGGTCTTCTTCGCCTTCGCCATGCAGTGCATGTCCACCATGGCCGTGGTGCAGCGCGAGACAAACAGCTGGAAGTGGCCCGTCATCCAGTTCCTCTACATGACCACGGTGGCCTATGTGGCTGCATTCGTGGCCTATCGACTGACGCTGTTGTACTGGAATTGAGCCTTTGGTCGCCAGTATTCATCGCGCCGCAATCACCCAACAAGAAGGTGTGCGAAATCTTTTCCACATCTTTCGCTCCCGATAGTTTGACGCTACCCCACTCGATTGTTACTATCAGATTGCGGGGTGGAGCAGCCTGGTAGCTCGTTGGGCTCATAACCCAAAGGTCGCAAGTTCAAATCTTGCCCCCGCAACCAAAACACCAAACAAAACAAAGCAGTTACGCGGGGCCGCTCCAAGCGGCCCCTTCGCTTTTGTGCTCTACTATGCCCTTTTTATGCCCTTTTTGTTTGAGCAGTGATTTTAGAGTGCAGCCACACCTCCTCACACGCTATATGTGAAGCGACTCGATCAGGATCGCGTGCCTGCCAGTTACGCATTTCACCAAACACTGAAGAAGAGGATCAGATATTGAATAAGTTGGAGAATGCCGGCAGGGGCAACGAGAGTCCACCCGGCCGCGATGGTAAATATGAGGTGTGGACATGGAACCTCGCCGCTGCGGTGTGGGTGCGCTGCCGGACCTGCACACGCCAGACGGAGCACGACGTTTGTGTTCAATGCTCAAAAACCGCAATTCCGGAAGAGGGCCTGTTTGCGGAAAAGAACGGAAAAGGGTCGCTGTTTGCCTAGACCAGATCTCAAATCATAGCGTGCCGCGCCTGCGGGCGGCTGTCCTTCCGCCAGGCGTGGACCACCACTCCGCAATTGGAGGACTCTTGGGCCTGCATGCACTGATTTGGTCGTGCGCGACTCGAATCCTGGCGGATACAGCGAAGACGAAGCGTTGGGTCGTGAGACGCACAACCCCCTGAGGACGACACATCCGTTGCCCTGGCCGGAGATTGAGGCGACGCTGATCGATGCCCATCACTCAGAATGAACATCGTTATGGTAATGATCATCCAGTTTGCCGTTGGAAAGGAGTTTGCGCCATCCATATATTTGATTTGCAGTAACCCCATACACGGCCGCTGTTATTCTTACAGATGCTTCTGGCAGCGAGGCCTCGTATGCAATTTCCCGTATCTCGGCAAGACTCCGCCGCTTTCGCCTCTTCTTCTCGAATGCGCTCGATCCGGTTTGCTTCCTAACTCCTGCATTCATCGCATGCTCCCTCGGCAACTGCAATGCCTGTCCATGCAACAGTCCTCTCAGCGTTTCGATGTAGACGTTTGCGAACTCCTCGGAGATGCGCTTATAGATAACGCGGCGAAGCCTGTCGAGACTTTTTTCCCAAACTGCTTTTGAGGATCTAGTCTTTCTCGTGCGGTACTTTGGCAGTTTAATTTCGGTCGTCGGCTTGCCCGGAACGACTGGATTCCGAAATCGTTCCATCATGAACGAAACTGCCGTCCCAGACAGATCTAGAGCTTTCGTAAGTGTTGTTTCGTCTGCTTGCGCGTTCGCAAGCAGAATCAATAAAGCTGCCAACCACTTTGCAATTGAAATATGGGAACACTGAAACACCGTTCCTGCATTTACTGAGAAGCGGAGATGGCAACTCCTGCATTCCCAACGCTGTAAATCTTCGCGAAAAGTGGTCTGATCCCAGCCGCACCTCGGGCAGAGTGCCAGCCCCTTCGCCCATATGATTGCCGCGACCACACAGCGCCAATCTCTGTCCCTCCTCTCGGAGAGCAGGTCCGCCACACAGTAATCTATCTTCGATGGAATTTTAGATTTCGGCAATTAACGTTCACCCATAAAAAGCCATAATAAGCAAAACTCTTTCGCGTAACAATATGAAAATACTAGTATCGGTTAAAGATCCACATAAACGAGATATGACATCAGCAGTGTAATTTAAGTGGTTTATTTTCAGTTGCTTACACAGTTGTGCATGCAACCTGTAGGCACCGCATTGCGTCAGGAAGGAAGGAGGATGTCTGTTTCAGGAAAGCGGAGACGATGTCAGACGACAAGCCGAGCTCGCTGCCACGCAATCAAGCGAAGCGAAGGCGGACCGTGGCCCATTTCTCATCGTGCCCGAGCGAATAGGCATGACACGAGCCAACTTTCTGCAACTGATTGATCAATGGGTTGTGCCGAGGCTATCACCGTCAGCAAGGAGTATGGTATGAGCGAAAACGCACAACCGCAAGCCTATCCGCATCTGTGCACTCTTCTACGAGATATGGGGATGCCGATGAAAGCACGGTTCACTATCGAAGAAACCATGAGCCTCTTTAGCACCTCCCGGACAACGCTACGAAACTGGGACGATAGTGGCGAGCTTCCGCTGCGGACAATTCCGGGCGGAAAGTGGTACTGGCCGGAAGACCTAGAACGTGTGCTGGTTAACAGCATAAAACGTAGAATACCCAAAGCCAAACGGCCCCGTCGCCACAAGGGTTCGTGACGGGAACTGGAGGTCCCCCGTGATTCTCGACATGGATTATGCCGAGACCAGCGGCCCTACGCCGACTTTGTTCAAGCGATAACGACAGCTCCCAGGGAAGATCCCCTTGGTCTTCCCTCCGTCGATATCAAATGCGATCGTCCCCGCGTTGATTGTGTTCAGCACGAATGCCTTCAGGCATGGCAAGTCTGTCGATAAAGACAAACGCACACTACGCGAATTGCCACTGATTGTGCAAGAGTGCGTCTCATTGCGCAAATCTTCCCATCAACTTTCGCGATGCTGGCTGCAAGCCGACTAGGCGATGCATATCTATCACCAGGCCCCATAGGCTTCCGCTTCGGTGTATGTTGACCAGATCGAGTAAGGAGATGACAAATGTACCTTGTCCGCAAATCAGTCGGCACATCGGACAGTGCACGCGATCGACTGATCACGTCGACGAAGTCCAAGTTGACACCCGTGAATACGACGCCCGCCATGACGCGCAACGTGATCGGCATAGTCCCCGCCTCGTTGCAAGTTGCCCTACCCGAGTTCACCAACAATCCGCCAAACGATATGTGTTCGATTTGTCGAGCTGTCGCGAACAATTCACGTGCCGCGACGGCAGGGCTCGTCCCGTTAACCATGGGAGAGGCGCGCGTGAGAGAAGGTCAGACACGGATGATTGCCGACAGACTTCTTCCAGCTGTGTTGGGTTGCGGGCGCAGGAAGATCGATCCCGATAAGGCAACTGACTGGATCGAGCAGCGGGCCCTTTGCGTCGTGCCATCGACATCGGAAGCGGCGTTGGAGACTACACCGAAACGGCGGAGCGGAATCGGGCGCAACGCACCTGCAGTCGCCGGTGACGGGGAATCTGGTTTCGGTCTAAGGATACGACCTGTGTTAGGTCTTCTGGGGCACGGTCCCGTCCCGCCGGTCTTCACTATAGGGACCTTAGTTTTCCTGCCAACATCGCTTACCAACTGCAACCTGCAGGAGCCCACCATATGACAGCAGTGCTATTGACGGCCACTACAATGGCCGTCGCTCTAAATCCACCCTCAATGCTGGCCGAGCTTGTCGTGGCCATACGCATGGAAATGATCGCGAAGTACTTTCCTCATCCGGTGGGCCGTAGATCCGACCGGCGGTATGTCACGAATTCAGGCACCATCGCACGACTTCTCGCGAACATCCTCGGCCATCCGATCGAGGAAGTAACTATCGACGAGGCATATGCAATCGATGCCAACGAGATTAAAGCGCACGCCCGCAAATGCGGGCTCAGTGAGCAAAGCGCAGTACAGAAAGTATGCGACGCCGAAAAGCTGCTCGACCATGCCAGAGCGTTGGGCTGGCGGCCGGCACATCCGTCGCTCGCGGAAGCCTGGAGAGACATTGTTCCCGTCATGAAGGGGGATGGTTCACCAGGTATCGTTAGGCTCGCGATTGAAAAGGGAGTCACGCCGGAACAGTTTTCCGACGCCACCATGGCCGACTGGAAAGCATACATGTACAACCAGCACTGTGCCTATCTTACCGTCAAGCATGGTGAGGATCGGTTTCGTCACAACATTCGAGCGGCTGGACTGCAGAATCGTTTCCCGTGCTTTGACGCCTCCCTCAGAAGCGCTCCTGAATGCACTCTCCGGCGATCGGAGACGTCGGAGTCATTACAGAAGGAACTTGATGAGGTGCTGGACTGGAAACTCGGCAAGAGGAAACGTGGTCGAGACGCAAGATGTCGGATTCGCAAGGTGACAGCCAAGAACATTGAAGGCACACTTCGGCACCTGTGCGGCTTCGCGGTCAAAGTCCTCAATGTAGCACCACTTACCAGCCTTACGCAGGTCCTCACGGAGGAGTGCATCGACGCGTATATCAAGTTCGAAGACAAGTGCAAAAGTAGTTCCATCACAACTCGGCTAAGTAGCCTCAACGCGCTCATGAACACGCATCCCCTTTTCGCGCAGTGTAAGAAAGGATGGCTACTCCCTAAGCTTAAAGATCTTCGCAGGGATGATCCACAGCAACTCGAGGACTGCAAAGCTGCGAAGTATGCTCCATACACAGACCTGAGTCGTATCCCCGCCATGATCCGCGCCGAGTTCGATGCTACTGAAGACCTAATCTCAAAGGCTTGGTTCGTCCATGATGAACTTCTCATGAGTTGGTGGGTAGCCATGCCATGGAGGCAGCGCAATATTCGAGAATGTCGTATCAAAGATGCAGCTAAAAACAATCTCTTTTTCAGCGAACTTCCCGAAGAGCTACGCCTCAGCAATGATTTGCCGGCATGGGTAACACAAGCGCTGCACGAGAATCCCAGACAGAAATTCTGGTGGTACCTCTTCAGAGAAGAAGAAACCAAAGCTGGGTCGAGGGTTAACCGGCCGGTACGTAGAGTCGTCCCGCTTGACGTCGTGCCTCTACTTACAATGTGGATCGACGTCTACCGCCCACTTCTCGTCCGAGCGGGAGTAACGACGCTTTTCATCAATCGGAGAGGCAGACCCATGTCGGACAGGACGATCAATGATCTGCTTTCGAACATCACGGTTTGCTATATCCAGCAAAGGGTGACGCCTCACCTGCTGCGCGACATTTATGGATATTGGCACCTTTCTGAAAAGAGGGGCAGCCTAAAACAGCTCGCTCACGATTTGTTTCACTTCGATCTTTGGTCCACGGCCACCTACACTCGTCGATTCAATACTTCGAACGGCGTTGTCATTTTCGATGAAAGGCGTTCGCAAGCAGAAAACCAGGACAAAAAATTGCTTGCGGCGGCGCGCGCGTTCGCTTCGTCCTTGGAGGCGAAGCCATTCGTGTCCCAAATGAGTTGGTAAATGAAGGAGGTATATGGCAAACATCATCAAAGAACGACCGGGAACCTCGGAAGGCAGAGTTGAATCGCTAGCAGGTAGGGGGCCCTGGTGTCCGCTTAATCAGCTTTACTTAGAGGTTAAACATGCACTCTACTGCGATCCGCAATTGAGTCGAAGTCAACGAAAGAAACGTGCATCCAGAATCAGTACGGCCATAAAACGAGTTTGCGAGTTTCTGCACAAAGCCAGAACGGAGGCGAAGGTTGCCGACATTCTGAACATCTATGCCCCATTCCGGGAATTTCTAGTCGGCCAAGGTTATGGCAAAGAAGTATTCCGGTGCATATCTGATTGGCGTACCCTCACGCGGTACGCGAGACAGTTAGGCTATTGTCCAGCGGAAGTGGCAATCCTTGAAAGCTGGAGGCCCATATCGGAAAGAGTTCTCGGAGCGACCACGGGGGTTCCAGCCATCATCGAATATGCAATTAGCACTGGACGTATTCCTGCAGACTATTGCCAGGCCGACCTGGAGGAGTGGGCGGCGTGGAAGCTCGAGTCAGGACGTAGCGAAGACTACGTCCAGTCGGCCTTCTCGCGTTTCTTGAAAGTCGTCCGTGATGCCGGATTGGAAAATTTATTTCCCCGCCTTGAGGTCTCAAAAGGAAGACGGTTCTGTTCCGGCATTCCAGTCTCTGAAATGCCGGACCATTTAAGCGGAGAAATCGAACTTTTACTGGCGTCGGCGGAGCAAGAGACGGCGAAGAAGGCAGGATTCCAAATGAATTCTGTTACCTTGTCGAACGTGAAGAATGTATTCGAACGCCTCTATGGGTTTGTCGTGGACGTCAAACATGAGGTTGTCGACAATCTCGCATGCCTGATTGGCGAAACCAATATCGATTGCTATGTGAACTGGATGCTTGACCGAGGCTTTCTGCGCAGCTCGATTGTAGGCCCACTGAGTCACGTCTACAGCATTCTCCACCACCATCCATCGTACAAATCCTTAGGTCTCGAGTGGTTCCACGAGATCTTCAAGGAAATTCCTGTTGATCCTCGGAGTGGTCTGCAGATTCGAAGGGAGTCTAAGTCTATGCCGTATGAAGTTCTCGCTTCGATCCCGCACGTCATGCGAGTGGAACTCGAAAGAGAGCCCGACCCACTCGCAAAGGGGTGGATTGCGCACGATGCCTTGGTTATGCGGTTCGTTAATCTCGCATGGCCTCGTCGAAATTTGGTGGAGTGCCGCATCGGCAACTCTAACCCAAACGTCTTCCTTTCGACCGCGCCACCGCGAAAGGCGCCATTCGCACTCACGACTGCAACTAGCAACCGCATTCAAAGCGATCCGAATGAGTTGATCTGGATGTACTCGTTCTCTGCGCAAGATACCGATCGCAGAAAACCCATGTTCGGACAGATATCTGATGCGGATGTTCCCTATCTGTGTGAATATCTTCAACATTATCGGCCCATCTTGGTCAACAACGATGATCCAGGAACACTGTTTCTGAATCGCCGAGGAGGCGCGTTGCGCGATTGGGAATTTGGGGTACTTGTGGGCAACCTCACAGAAACATACGGCGGAGGCAAGCGCATAGGTATCGAAACGGCCCGACATATCATTGTTGCTGATTACCTTCAATCCCATCCGGATGATATTGCGGGGGCGGCTCAGATTCTGGGGGTTAGCTATCATGCAGTCGTGAAAAGATTCGATCTCGGCCTCAATGAAAAGCTTGTCGGCAGGATTCAACTTGCACGGTCCACGCGGAGCTAAGGCGTCTCTAACAATGAAACAAGACGTTTTGCTCCAACCTACTCGACTGGCAGGAAGGTGAATCATCCTCAGACCTTGCCTCACCAATCCGCATGCCTGATTCACTAGGCAATGCGTCCCCGAGGCGGCCCTGCGACGAGCAGCCCTACAAGTCCGAATTCACCGATTTCTTCAACAAATGGAATCAATAACTAGGACTGCAACAAATTATTCGCACGACAGTACTTCACCAACCCATTCCCAGAAACAGAGGTCGGCGCTTTCGTCGTTACGTATTCGCGGCGAAACCTAAACCTACGGGCAGGCGCGTCGCTTTAAGTCGCATGGTCGCGGTAGGTCAGTCGCCTTGATACCCCGCACTGATTCCGCACGAGCGCTGACTAGCGCATGAGGCTCTTATCTGGGATGGTTGGCGGCGAAGCGTTGTGCGGGATACAGGTACGGGGGTGAAGGTAGCCACCGCCTGGCAATCGCGAGCATGCGCTCCCACGTCAACCTTCTTTCTAAACACGCGTTCTCGAACGTGCCGAGGCTGAGGAGGCAGCATATGTGTCTGATCGGACCGCGGGGAGAGGAGGCACGCAGCAAGTGGAGCGCAGCAGCAGCCGAGAAGGAGGAGGAGGAGGAGTAAGGATATCGGAGCAGACCGCGGGCAGTGAGTTAGCGATGCCTGTGGTCGCTGCGCTGGCAGATTGGTCAAGACCTGCTCCAGCGTCACAACGACCGAACGCTCTCTGTGCCGACGTCCACAACCGGATGCCCGTCGTCCTCCCAGACGCTTATGACCTCTGGCTCAACCCGGCTTCCAGAAGACGGACGCGGTGTGCGACCTGTTCAAGCCGTTCGATTCTTGAGGTACGATGACGCAGCGTTCGCGAAGCCTGTTATACGGGAAGCAGCGGGCGGGTGAACCTCGCCATGGGCGACATTACCTGTTTTCGGCGCTCTTTTCAACCACTTCACAGTCAATCAATTTTATTTTATGGCAGCGGCCAGTGCTGGGCCCCTTTCTTCTTCGATGACGCCGATTGAATTCGCATAGTTCGGCTATCGACGGTGGCGAGTTTCCCGGTGGCCCGGTGGCCAGATCGACGTAGGCTAGCAGGGCTCCGTCATGCAGAACTTGTCTTGTGGCACCGCTGTCCATCGACGTAGGAATAGGACCGCGAAGTCTCGCCAGCAGCTCGATGGGTCCCCGTTCGGGCTCTAACACTTATAACGCTATGCACGCCTTCTATGAATCGTGCGCCTGCCAGCAAGCATGTTAAACGAACGCCCCATCTTGCTCGATAAGGCGGAACTGTTTGTGCGGTACGGGGCTGGGCTGTATCCGAAACAAGTTCTCGATATCATACCGGCTGCATTGACTGCACACAGACTCGCGCACAGACCGCCTAATTTCCGAAATTCGCCCTAGCCATGGCGATGGTCGCGCCATGGAACTCCTT
Source organism: uncultured Acidobacteriota bacterium (assembly GCA_963786435.1). Lineage (GTDB taxonomy): Bacteria > Acidobacteriota > Terriglobia > Terriglobales > Acidobacteriaceae > TOLSYN. The sequence continues at coordinate 3,867,737 of CAWAZK010000002.1, read as the reverse complement.
CAATGGAGACAGGATAGCGCGTTTCTAGCAGAAGTGGCATATGTGCGCGATCGCGCATAAACCATGTTTTGACGTTCCGCCATGGAGGCCTCCAGCCCATTTGCGCCTCCTCATCCGGATCAGGCTCCAGCAGCACATCAGCGGTCTCATTACGTAGGCGCTGAAGCGTTGAATTCCAGTATAACTAGACGGATCCGGTGGTCCGCACGATTGCTGTTGTGCCGGATTGTTCCCAGTGCGGTCATTGGACGACATCACCGAAGCAGCTTTCGATACTGCGCCTCGGTGACCGCCAGGGTCACTGTCCCTGAACCATTCATCAGGCTCTTTTCAAACGAGCGCCAGTCTGCGGCAACCATCCGAGTTGCTGTGCGAGCGACGAGCTCTTCTACCTTGGCTGCGTCCGCAAAGGTCAGTTTGCGAAAGTCGGTATGACTAGTCTTCAGATCATAGAAGCTGACTTGCCATCCTGTTTTGCACTTCTCAAATTGCATAGAGAGAAATCTCGGCTCTCGAGCGGCTCCGCAGCGGTCACAGGATCGTTCCCGGCCGGGGAAAGGCGGCTGAAGCGGACAATGGCAAAAGCAGCAGATTCTGCCACTGGTTCGCATCCGAGTTGTTGATCCGCGCTCCCCGCCCACGGTTACATCGTAGGCCAAAAGCAGGGATTAACCTTCGCTTTTTATTCGCTATTGTAAACACCCCTGGATACCTCTGCCCAGGGACGCGCAGGCGGTAGACGCCAAAGTTCATTTTGCTCCAATCCAATTCCGCTGCCAGAGACTTATATGCCTGGCCCAGGAGAAAAAGACTAATGAAGTTTCCATCTGGCAAACGGAGAGAGTGCGGCCATAAGCTCTGCCACGAAAACTACTTCTCGGCCTTGTGCCATGCAATCGGGCTTTCCGAAAAGGAGAGCCAGAAGGACCGGGAGCGCCTCGTGATTTATCCGTGCTCCTATTGTGGTTTCTTACACTTGGGTCATCAAAGCAAATCAGTTACAAAAGCGAAAACGGCGGAAATTCCGGTACCCCCAGTATGCAAGCCGGCGAGCCAAGAAAATAAGCCCAGACAGGGGCACGACCTGGCATGGCAGTTGGCGCGCAGCAAACGCCGGATTGCCCGGGCCGAGATCGCCATCGCCAGCTTCACCAATCCCCACCCCAGAACCGTCCGCAGATATGCGGAAAGCCTTCGCGATATGCGGAAACATCTTGCAGCTCTCGAGGTTCAGGCGCAGTTCGCATACTTCTCCAGCACAGATAGCAGCAATGGTTCGGCAGCCGAGCTCTCCCAATCCCAATTAAGTTATTGAAAACCAAGCCCGGTGAAGCAGAAGCACAGACATAACCCCTTTTATGTCTGTGCTTCTCCGTGTATTTTATAGCGAACAACAAGCGAATATACTATCCAACCCAGCCCGGAGGTTCAGGCATGAAATCTGTAACCCCAGCCACTGCCCTCATCCTTATTAATGCACCAACCATGACGCTGCCGGTGCCGACGAGCATCGCCATGGCCGGCGCCGCGGTTGCCGAACGCTTCCTCGAATTCTTCGCCGCCAACATCCGCAACCCGAATACACGGATTGCGTATGCCCGGGCGGTACGCGACTTCTTCACCTGGACCGAGCAGTACGGTCTGACCCTGGCGACGATTCGACCGCTGCATGTGGCCGCCTATATTGAGCAGCTGGCGGGCTCGGCCCCGACCGTCAAGCAGAACCTGGCCGCGATGCGCATGCTGTTCAATTGGCTGGTCACCGGGGGCATGCTTCCGGTGAATCCCGCCGCTGCCGTTCGCGGTCCGAAGCACGTCGTCAAAGTTGGCAAAACACCGGTGCTGCAAACGAAGGAAGCGCGGGACCTGTTGGAGTCGATCCCAGCTGATTCGATCGCCGGTCTGCGCGACCGCGCGTTGATTGCCGTGATGGTCTATAGCTTTGCTCGTGTCGGCGCAGTGGTCAGTATGGCGGTCGAAGACTATTACCAGCAGGGGCGGCGCTGCTGGTTTCGCCTCCACGAGAAGGGTGGCAAGTACCACCAGGTGCCAGCTCATCATAAGGCGGAGGAATATGTAGACGCCTACCTGGAGGGCGTCGCCGTGGTGCCGGCCGACAAGCGGCTGCCACTCTTTCGCTCGATCAATGCCAAGCGGAAGCTAACAACACGGCGCATGGATCGGCGTGAAGTCTGGGAGATGATCAAGCGGCGAGCGCGTACGGCAGGCCTGCCACCGGAGATCTGCTGCCATTCATGTCGCGCTACTGGGATCACATCCTATTTAGAAAACGGAGGAACCCTCGAAAAAGCGCAGCAGATTGCGGCGCACGAATCGCCGAAGACGACGAAGCTCTATGACCGCACAGTTGACCCGATCATGCTCCGTGAGATCGAGAAGATTGGAATTTAAGGAGAGTTGGAACAACAGGCATTCGCGGGGATCGACGGCTGATTCCCGCGAAGCACGGCAATTGCGCCTACCCTCCGTGAAGCCGCGCAATCGTTTTTCACTTTACCAACGTATCTGTCAGGGGGACTCCCAGACCTTGGAAAGAGACGCTAGCTAATCCGATGGCATGGAAGAGTTTTCCGACAGCATCCCAGGCGTTCACACACATGGCAACGCCGTAACTCCGTCCAAAAACGCCGTATCGAGCGGGAACGCAGCTCGAGCGCTCAAACGTCGAATAATCTCCCGTTCCGCCAGGACCGCCGCGCCCGGGTATCTGCGGCTTTAACTCCTGGCTTATGACCGGGAATTACCGCTCAAGTACACTTGAGACATGATCCCAATCCGTTACGTTGAACCCGTATTTCGTCCCCCAAGTGAGGCCGAGTCGCTGATCTTGCCCGTGACTGACGGCTGCTCTTGGAACAGTTGTACCTACTGCGAGATGTACACCGCGCCTCAGAAAAGCTTTCGGGTGCGCGGGGATGACGAGATCATCGACAGCATCCGACGAACTGCGGAAATGTATGGCAAAAGCATAAAGCATGTCTTCCTGGCCGACGGCGATGCGTTAGTTCTGTCGAACTCGGTGGCTCTTGCTAATTCTTGAAGCGATACATAACCACATGCCCGCTGTGCGCCGCGTTGCATCGTACTGTCGGCCAGCGAATTTGAGGAAAAAAGACCAGTCAGAAATCGATGAATTAGCGGCCGCTGGTCTGACAATGGCCTATGTCGGAGCGGAGTCCGGTGACGACCAAGTCTTAGCTGCCGTGAAGAAGGGGGAAACATTCGACACCACACGAGAGGCTCTAGACAAACTGGGCGCTGCGGGTATAACCCGCTCGGTAATGGTGCTGAATGGACTTGGCGGGAAAGTTTGGTCGGAGCAACACGCAGTGAACTCCGCAAAACTTGTAAACCTGACACAGCCGGAGTTCCTGTCAACGCTGGTGGTAACCTTGCCCAAGGGTGAGCAGCGTTTTCGGGCTGACTTCCCGGCGTGGGAGGAACTCTCCCGTCATGAACTCTTTATTGAGATGGAACAGTTCCTGTCACGACTGGAACTTAAGCGCACGGTGTTCAGGAGCGACCACGCCTCAAATTGGCTCATTCTCAAGGGGACATTGGGAGCAGACAAGGGACGATTGCTGGCAGTAGTCAGACAGGCTATCCACGATCCACAAGGCTCCATTCTCCGGCCGGACTGGGCGCGAGGATTTTAGCAGTCTGTATTGAATAAGCCTTTAAGTTTGCGTGCGGTGCTTCGCTGTCGCGGGATCTGAACGCTCACGCATAACAGGCATGCACCCCGTTGCGCTCGGCTCAGTATTTTCCTAATATCAAGTCGTTATTCCAGAGCGCCAGGACAACATCCATTTGGCTATTGTGCGTTTTCCCGGCTCCCTCGGTCACTGCCCGCCACAATGCACTCGTAGACCGCTGTTCAGTTCCCTCCGTCAACAATGTCACGGCGCGGACTGCATAAGCCTTATCATCTCGCGACGCTTTATAGGCACCAGCCGGGATACCCTGAACCAGCCCCTCTTCGCAGAGACCTAGAAAGGCTCCACGGGGAGAGCTTTTCTTTCGTGCTGCCGGGCTCGTGGGATAGAGCTTCTCCATCGCGCTCTCCCATCGAGCGATTGGACTGACTTTGGCGGAAGTCTCTTACCGGGCTGCCATGAGCGCTGCTTCACCGTATCTGTTTGCCATTGTTGATCCTCACGTTCGACAGACTTCGATTCTACTAGGATCGCCGAGGGCACCGTAAGCTCCTCGACGGGTTCAAGCCAGCTTATACGGGTGGTAATTGCGTCAACGTGTCTCTTGTCGCGAGTTCGCGGTAATCGCGTCCGGATCAACCTCCGCGTGATCGAAGTCGTCAGGTACCCCCGAGAAATTAAGAAGGCCCGATGGGGTGCGTTCCCACCGGACCTTATCCCCTATGAAGGAATGTGCGACATGCAAGAACCTGCATGGCCTCGACAGGTAGTGACCATCAAGGCGATTCGCAGTGTGCCGCCGATCCTAACGCTTTGTCAATAGCAATAGGCCGCAATACCCATAAACCCGCCGATGGCCGTGCGCGGCCTTAGCTGGGCCGCACTCTTTGCGAGATTGACTTCATTTGTTCGCCTACGATCTGATCCATGGAATATTCGCTGGTGCACAACTACGACCTTTGCGACGAGGACGAACTCCAGTGTGCATCGAAGAAGTTCGGGCGCTAAACTGGCCGGCCCAGGTGGCAAGAGCCGCCCGGGCATTCGTCAAAACAATTATTTCGATGTCGTTACCCGCGTCACCAACCGATAATAGATGACAGGAGCTTGAGATCAAGATGCGGACTGACATTCCTAGCGTTTACAGCAGACAGGTGCAGCAGATTCTTGAGGCCGTTGCTATTCGGTTCAAGAGTCTCGGTTGCCCCGTGGTCATTCAGTCGCATGTGGTTTGCGGCCGTTATGCAACGTCGCTCATCATCGGTGAGACACGCGATGCAGCCGCGCACCTCCACTCCGCGGAGAGGATCGGGGTGGAAGTCATCGAAAACATAGATGATGCTGATCTACAGCAGCACTTTGCACAGCACCTCTTCAGCAGCAGAGCACTCCTCTCCGAAATCACCACACCAAAAGACCCCGCAGTGCAGTAACTCATGGAATTGAGGCTCTGGTGTTTGAGGAGTACCACCTCGCGGTGATCACACTTTTCACAGCGATTCCGTTAGGAAGACATACTGACCGACTTAGAATCCCCAAGCGATCCGGAACCCGTAGGCTAGAAGCTATGTTAGACACCAAACACTGCCCCTTCTGCACCCTTTCGCCAGACCTGATTATCTTCAGGAACGCAAATGGAATGGCCATCCGAGATGGCTTTCCGATCTCGCCTGGTCACACATTGATCATCCCCGTGTGTCATGTTGAATCCTTTTTTCAGTTGACCCCAGAAGAGCGAATAGACCTGCTGGCACTGTTAGACAAATCGAAGGCAAAATTGGATAAAGAGTGCAAGCCTCAGGGTTACAACATCGGTATCAATGACGGTGCTGCTGCGGGTCAAACGGTGCCACATCTGCACATCCATTTAATTCCCCGCTACAACGGTGATCGCCAAGATCCCCGCGGCGGTGTACGCTGGATCATTCCCGAAAAGGCAGACTACTGGAGCCAGCGGTGACCCCACCTCCCTCGCCAGAAGACCAACTGCAATTCCTTTCCAGGCTGCAGCGCCTGTTCAACGAGGGGGATTTCACTGCCACATACAAGTTCGCACTATTAATGGCGCTGTCCGACCTCTCGGTAGAACGGGGCAGTGACGATGGCGAGCCACTTCTTTTAAGTCACAAGGCAATTGCGTTCAAATTTATTGAGCTTTACTGGCAACAAACAGCACCGTACAGCACAGGCCGTACGGATGCGACGCCTGACATATTGATTCAGAACACCGGGGTACAGGCGGCTGTCGTCACCGAAATCAAGGCATTTCGGCTACTGAATCCTGGCACGACCATGCTTTCCGCTCGGTCTCACCCGGGGTTCGATGCATTGGTTTCCAAGGTGGCGAAAACAGTCGCGGCCCAACCCATCAACTACCTGCAAAACTTGGGTGGGCAGACTATCACTTTTATCTTTGAGCGAGAGCGCGGCGCCGTCCAACTTCTGCCTGGCGTCGCCTATTGCCTCAGGCGTTTTGAGCCCTTGATCAATCAACTAGCACGCAGTTACTGGGTACAGCACATCAAGCACAATCGACTGAACCACCCGATGCTGGGCGACACCGATGACCTTGAAGAATTCTTGTTTCGGACACCTCGGCAGGCGCTGGTCACAATCGGTGCTGGACTGAGGAAGCTCACCGATAACCTATGCTTCTACTGCGGTCGCAAGGTCGATGAAGCTGATGTGGATCACTTCATCCCCTTCTCGTTGTACCCGCGGGATCTTATGCACAACTTTGTGCTGGCTCACCCGGGTTGCAACCGCAGCAAATCAGACACGCTGGCCGCCAAGGTACATTTGGATCGATGGTTTGAGTATATCCATCGTCATGATCACGATCTCGTGGACATAGGGACAACGGCGGGTCGTCTAGGTGACCTCCGATCCAGCCTCGCGATTACCCGCTGGGGGTATGGCAATGCACTGAGTAGCGGGGCGCAGGCGTGGCTGAAGGCTGGGGTCTATGAGGCTGTTACACAGAACTGCATTCAAAGTCTGGCTACGGCGTATTGAGCAGGAGGCTGCGGTTCGTCGAGAGAAGGTGGGCGGCTATCCGAAACGGTTCGGGATTGCTGGCGACCGGAAGGCCGCCGGCGCTGACCTTTGATCATTCGCTGAAACCATTGCGGCGCACGAATCGCCGAAAACGACGAAGCTCTACGATCGCACAGTTGACCCGACAATGCTTCGCGAGATCGAGAAAATTGGATATTTAGAAGCTTTTGGGCAATAAGCAATCGCGGGGATCGACGGCGATCCCCGCGCCCTATGATTCGCCCATACGACATCATTGGAGATATTCACGGCCACGCCGACGCTCTGATAGCACTTCTCAAGAGCATGGGATATGAGGACAGGAATGGAGCTTGGCGTCATCCCGAGCGACAGGCGATTTTCGTCGGCGATTTCATTGATCGCGGACCACAACAGATTCAGACGGTCATGATTGCCCGCAGGATGATCGAGGCAGGTTCGGCGCAAGCCGTCATGGGCAATCACGGAATTCAATGCAATTGCTTTTCATTCGCCTGATCCTGATAATCTTGGCGAGTACCTCCGGCCTCATGTCTCCAAGAAATGGGGTGACAAGAATCGACGCCAGCATGCCGCATTTCTCCGCGAGGTGGAAGACAAGCCTCAGTTGCATCGCGAGATTATCGATTGGTTTCTAACTCTCCCTTTGTGGATCAACCTGCCTGGACTACGAGTTGTTCATGCATGCTGGCATACCGGCGAACGCAGAGCCAGTTTCAAATCTGTTGCAGAGATGATACTCCGGTGTGTGGTGTCAGCAGTTTCATCATGGAAGCGGGGAATGGATGAGTAATCGAAATCGTGCATAATGGAGAGCTGACAGGGCTGTAGCCTGCTGGTTCCGAGGTGTCCTCGCCACGATGCCAATAGTTCTAATGCTAGCTCGGATATGGGTTTAAACGTGCTTTTACGGGTTAACTCTTTCGGCTTTTCGAATGCCACCAGCGGCGGGCACCTTGCGCGCTCGATGATGTTTAGAGAAATGCGTGCGCTGGTTCAGACAATGTCAATTGCCGCCACAAAGGAAGACTTTGCCAAGACGATAGTCGAGGAAAATGTCTTGGAGAAGCGTACTCAGAGCAGCCGTGCGAGTAGCCTCCGCCATCTGACGGAGCTTTATGGCCTGGACACATCCAGAGCTTTGTTCCGCGTCCTCTGGCAGTTGGGCCATTCGGACCTCGATTCCTTGCCCCAGCTCTGCCTGATTTGTGCCTATGCTCGCGACCCTCAACTTCGCTATAGTTTTGAGTTGATCCGAACTCTGCGGCCTGGCGAGGTCCTAGCAAGAGATACCATGGAACAACACCTGGAGCGCGGCTTCCCCGGACGCTTCAGCCCCGCGATGAAAAAGTCATTGGCTCAGAACGTAAATACCACTTGGACCTTTGGCGGACATCTTGCTGGCAAGGCGAGAAAGACCAGGCAAGTTCCTCAGCCCCTTCCTAGTTCGGCGGCTTATGCTATGTTTGTCGGTTACCTTACAGGTCTTCGCGGCGAGCAGCTTCTGGACTCAGCGTTTGCGGCGCTCGTTGCACCAAGCCGATCCCAATTATTGGCCGCGCTGCGGCTGGCATCCGCGAAGGGATTGCTTTCGCTCAAGAACGCTGCGGAAATCGTGGAGTTCGATTTCTCTAGTCTGTTGACTCCAGAAGAACTGGGACTACTCAATGAATCGCATTGACCAACTGATCGAAAACTACCGCAGCCACATCAATATGCCGTTGCGTTCTGGCCTGGCCGCGCCCCAGCGTGTATGGTTTGCCGTGTATCCCCCCGATGAGGAGAGACGGCTGATCAATCGAATCGACGAATTCGAGATGTTGACCAGAGGAGCTGGGCATCCTTGGGTCCGAATCGACTTAAAAGGCAAACTGGCCGAGTGGATTGCTTCCGTCGATGAGGACGAGCGGGTTGAGTGGTTCAAGAATCCAGACGATATCGACCTGTATGCCAAGACCGAATGGAGAGACGTTCTCACAGAGTTTTTCAATCAAAAGGTTGCTCATACAACAGCACCAGAGCGCACCGTGTTCGCCTTGACCGGTCTGATGGACCTCTATGACTTTTTGCACGTCTCCGAGTTAGTCGAAGGCATGTTGAAGGGCTTTCCCGGACATCTGCTCGTCTTTTTCCCCGGAGAGAAGGAAGGCAATACGTATCGCTTCCTCGACGCCCGCTCAGGTTGGAATTATCTGGCCGCCCCAATCCTTTCCGACAAATGAACAATAGGGACCTCAGGAAATGAAAACTAAAGAAATATTCCTTAAAGACCCGCTGACTTGGAAGCTCGTAAACGAAGGGGTCTCCAGCAACAACATTGACGATCTGAATACGCTCCGATATGAGCTGGATTCGTTCGTTTGCGAGGGTGAATACCACAACGGCATGCGGCTTATTCTCCAGGCATATCGCGACAGCTTCGGTAGCCCGGAGCAGAAAGCAGCTTGGATCAGCGGCTTCTATGGGAGTGGAAAATCCCACCTCGCCAAGGTCCTGCGCTATCTCCTAATCGATTTTCAGTTCCCGGACGGAGCGACCGCACGTTCCATCGCCCGCTTGCCCGTCGATATCACCGATCTGCTCACAGAAATCTCGGCACTTGGAAAACGCCACAACGGCTTGCACATGGCAGGCGGCACCCTCAAAGCCGGGGCTGGCAGTGTACGCATGCGCGTCATGAGCATAGTTTTCAAGTCGGTTGGTCTACCTTCTACTTACCCGCACGCTAAGTTCATGATGCACCTGAAACGGGATGGGAAGCTTGAGGCCTTCAGGCAGTGCATCGAGGACCAGGGAAAGAACTTCGAGAAAGAACTTGGGCGACTATACGCATCAGGCGCAGTGGCAAAGGCATACATCCAGTGCTACGACCATGTGAAGGAACCCTCGGAAGTTGGAGCAATGCTCCGGGCTGAATATCCTCCTAATCAGGATGACGTCAGCATGGATGACATGTTGGATACCATTCGCGAGACGATTGCTCCCAAGGGCAAACTCCCTTGCACGCTGTTGGTACTCGACGAAATCCAGCAATTCATCGGCCAAGACGCCCAGATCGCCCTAGACGTCCAGGAGGTTACCGAGGCCCTAAGCAAGAAGACGGATGGGCGCGTGATGATCATCGGAACCGGCCAGAGCGCACTCAACGATGCGCCAAATCTCCAACGTCTGATGGGCCGGTTTAGCGTGAAGATTCACCTGAAAGACAACGATGTTGAGAAGGTGGTGCGCAAGGTTGTCTTGCAGAAGCGCGAAAATGAGAAGCCCACGATCAAGACCTTGATCGCCAAGAATGAAGGCGAGATCACCCGCCAGCTCAAGGCTACCAAGCTAGCGACCCAATCCGAGGACGAGATTGCCTACGTCCCGGACTTCCCGCTTCTGCCTGTGCGTCGCCGTTTCTGGGAGCGCGTTCTCCATTCGGTGGACTCAACTGGCACCAATGCCCAGATGCGAACCCAGCTCCGTGTCGTCCACGAAGCCTGTCGCGCATGCGCCGACGCTGAACTCGGAGCTGTTGTGCCTGGCGACTTTCTCTACGACCAGATTGCTAACGACCTTGTCACATCTGGAGAAATGCAGAAGCGTTTCCAGGAGATCATCGAACTACAAAAGACCAAATCAGATGGAGTATTGCGCAGCCGTATTTGTGCTCTCGTTTTCCTGATTAACAAGCTCCCTCGGGAACAGGGCACCGATCTTGGAGTCCGCGCAGAACAGGAGCATCTGGCCGACTTGCTCAGTGAAGATCTCGTCACAGGGAGCACGGCACTCCGTCAGCACCTCCCCGGCCTGCTTGATGCTTTGGAGTCTGACGGTGTTCTCATGAAGGTGGACACCGAATACCGTCTCCAAACCACAGAAGGGGCTGCTTGGGAGGCGGAATTCCGCAAGCGACGTGCCGCTGCGCTCAATGATGAGCCGCTAATTGCCGCCCGGCGTTCACAGCTTCTCGCTAAGTCCCTCACTGATGCGCTTGGCGGAAGTCTCTCCATCCTGCAAGGCGACGCCAAAGAGCGTCGCAAGGTCACCGTTCATTATGGTGAAGGAAAGCCCGAGCAAACCGACGGGATAACCCTATGGGTGCGCGATGGTTTTTCAGCGGCTGAAGCCTCTGTGCTGGCGGACATTCAAAAGCTCAGCACCGATGACCCTACTCTCCACTTGTTTCTTCCGAAGCTCCACGCCGACGGGCTGAAGTCCGCAATTGCCTCCGCTCAGGCCGCCGAGGAGACGCTCAACTTCAAAGGCAATCCATCCTCCAAGGAGGGGCCGGAATGCCGCCGATCAATGGTGACGAAGCAGAGCACGCAAGAAGAGATCGTCAAGGAATTCATTGGCAAGATCATTGATGGCGCACGGCTCTTCCTTTCTGGAGGGCAGGACCAGCCGTTCATTTCACTCAAGGTCGGTGTCGAAGATGCCGCCAAACAGGTCCTCAATCGGCTCTACCCCAAGTTCAGCGAGGGCGACTCCGCAAAGTGGCCTCAGGTTCTGAAGAAGGCCAAAGAAGGATCTCCTAGCGCACTGGCTGAAGTTGGATTCGCAGGTGACCCTCAGACTCACCCAGTGGCTGCCGCGATAATCAGCTTCATCGGCTCAGGGAAAACTGGTTTGGATGTTCGCAAGAAGTTCAATGCCTCACCCTATGGCTGGCCGCAGGACGGGATTGATGCAGTCTTAACCACCCTCCTTGCCAGCAATCATCTGAGTGCACGAGTTAACGGCAATCCGCTTTCGTTAGCCGAGGTTGATCTGAAGAAACTCGGCCAGGCGACGTTCCGCGCCGAGAGCCCCGTTCTTACCGCAACCCAAAAACTTGCCATTCGTAAACTCTTTCAAGAAGTCGGCGTCAAATTCACTCCCGGCAATGAACCTGCCGATGCGGTACGCTTCATCGAGTTCGCCAAAACGGTTGCAGCTCAGGCAGGCGGTGAAGCACCCGCGCCTTTGGCCCCTGCCGCACCGGAGCTTACTGCCCTGGAGTTCCACTCCGGCAACGACCTGCTGATGGAGCTTCACGATCAGCGGAATTCTCTGCAGGCAAAGATCAAGGCTTGGCAGGCCACCGGCAAGGAGATTGCCAAGCGGCTCCCGGCGTTTAACCTGACCGAGAAGCTCGTGGCACAAGCCGCTGGTCTGCCCGAACAAGTCGCATGGTCGGCTACGCTCACTTTCATCTGCGCCAATCGTTCGCTGCTGGATGATCCTGACCCGGTCTCGAACGTCCTTAAAGCTGCGGCCAACTCGCTGCGGGCAAAACTTGCACAGGCCCAAAAGGCGCACGCAGATGCGTTCGCTGCACAGACAGCACGGGTTGAGAGTCAGACAGCCTGGGCAAAGCTCCCCGGGGACAAACGCCGCTCCTTGCTTTCCAATGCGGGAGCCGGTGAGAGGGTTGCTCCAACTGTCGGTTCGGATGAACAACTCCTTTCCTCTCTCCAGTCTTGTTCCTTGGCTACTTGGCACGCTCAGACCGATGCCTTGCCCACCCAATTCGATAAGGCCCTCGCTGTGGCCATCATCGAAGCGGAACCCAAAGCTCGGAAGGTCGCGCTTGCCGCCGCCACCATTCACGACCAAGCAGAACTCAATGCTTGGCTGGACAAATCTAAGACTGCCATTGAAGCCGCCCTAAAAGACGGCCCTGTAATTCTCTGAGGACTTGAAGCACTATGCCGACATCTTTATCAAAAGCCCATCGCAAGCTGCTCGAAAACACAACCGCCAAGGCTCGTGTACTGGCGGAGTCGGCTTGCAAGGCCGCGTTGGAGAATCTCGCCGTTCATGAGGGCGAATATCGGACTCACATGAGTGTGGAGCAGCGCAAGCTGCGCAATCGTCTGCGCGCTCGTGGCAAAGCCATCGGCGACAAGCGTGATGAGCGGACGCGGACGCAATCCATCCATCATTTGAAAGAGCTGGCCGCATACGAGCACTGGCACCGCCTGCTCTTCACGCGCTTCCTCACGGAGAATCACCTGCTCATCACTGACGAGGCCAACGGCTCTGTGCCCGTCACGCTTGAAGAGTGCGATGAACTTGCCGAGGAGCTTGGGGCACGTGATGGCTTCGACCTCGCGTGTCGCTTCGCTAGCCTCACGCTGCCTGGAGTGTTCCGCCGGGATGATCCGGTGCTGGATCTACCTATTGCGCTCAACGATCAGGTGGAACTACGCAATCTCCTCGGCAGTCTTCCGTCCGAATGTTTCCGTGCTGATGACGCCCTCGGCTGGACCTACCAGTTCTGGCAAGCGCAACGCAAGAACGAGGTAAATGAGGCAGGCAAGAAAATTGGCGCGGATGAACTGGCAGCCGTCACCCAGCTCTTCACCGAGGATTACATGGTGGAGTTTCTCCTCCACAACACTCTCGGCGCTTGGTTGGCAGGTAAGCTCGGACCGATTAAAGCTGATTCGGAAGAAGAGGCGCGAGCACTCGCGTCGCTTGCGGCCCGCCACGGCGTTCCTGCCATTTCGTGGACCTATCTGCGATTTGTGCAGGATGTGAAGGCAAAAACCTGGCGTCCGGCAGCAGGAACGTTTGATGGTTGGCCGAGGACCGCAAGCCTGATTCGACTTCTTGACCCGAGCATGGGCAGCGGACACTTCCTGGTCTTTGCACTTCCTTTGCTGGTCCGTCTGCGCATGGAGGAAGAGCAACTCGACCCGCAAGCAGCAATAGTTGCTGTCCTCAACGACAATATCCATGGTCTGGAACTGGACGAGCGGTGCACGCAGATTGCTGCGTTTAATGTGGCGCTTACGGCGTGGAAGATGGCAGGCTATCAATCGCTGTTACCACTCCATCTCGCATGCTCTGGACTGGCTCCGAGTGCAACACTGGCAGAGTGGATGGCGCTTGCAGGTGCGGACGACCGACTTCAGAATGGCATGGCGCGGTTGTACCGATTATTTAAGGACGCTCCGGTGCTGGGCAGCCTCATCAACCCGCGCACCGGCGAGAGCGATTTACTGGACGCAACATTCCACGAACTCCAGCCGCTACTGGAAACGGCACTGGCGCAGGAAGGTCAGGACGACACCGCACATGAAATGGCCGTGACCGCACAAGGCCTCGCCAAAGCGGCTGAAATTCTGGCCAGCCAGTTCACGCTCGTGGCGACTAATGTGCCTTACCTCAAAAGTGGAAGCCAGGCCGAGAGTCTCCGAGAGTTCTGCAAGGCAAACTTTCCAGCAGCTCAGTCCGATTTGGCGACTTGTTTCATAGAACGAAGCATCGCTTTCTGCTCGAACATGGGATCAATTGCGTTGGTAAGTCCGCAGAGCTGGCTGTATCAGCCGACGTACGCCACAATGCGCCGTAGTCTTCTCAAGAACTATGAGTGGATCTACCTCGCAAAGCTTGGCCCCCGTGCGTTTGAGACGATCAGTGGGGAAGTAGTCAACGTAAGTCTGGTATGTATCTCCGCGCGCCCCTCCCACTCAGATCACTTGCTCGGAATCGAAGTTAGCGAAAAGACTACGCCCATCGAGAAGGCCGTTGGGTTGCAGCGATTACCGATGGTCTTCGTTGGACAACCCTCCCAGTTGAGGAATCCTGACTGCAAAATAATGTTGTCGGAATCACAGTCTGGGATGTTTCTTGCTCTTCGTGCTAAGTCGTACCAAGGAATCAAAACAGGCGATGATGAGAGGGTTCGAAGATTCTTCTGGGAACTGGATGTCATTACCAGCGGTTGGCGCTCCTTTCAGAGCACTGTTGAGACGACCAAGATGTCAGGCGGTTTGGAGAGGATCATTGACTGGCGGGACGATGGTTGAGGGCTCGCACGCAAGCAGGGGCTTGCTGCTTGGCACAAGAGGGGAGTAATGGTGAGTCAGATGAACGATCTGCCAGCCGCTCTCTACTCTGAGGGACCATTCGATAGTAATGCGTCACCAGTTATCCCGAATGACCCAAGTGACGTCCCCGCATTATGGGCGTTCTGCTCGTCCTCACAGTACCGTGAAGAAGTTCGAAAGGTTGACCAGTCGCTTAAACCCACAAACACGAGCCTTGTGCAGGTCCCTTTCGACCTCAAATACTGGCATGGGGTGGCGGCGGAGAAATACCCGGACGGATTGCCGCAGCCGTTTTCCAGCGATCCGACACAATGGCTGTTCAATGGGCATCCCAAAGATTCAGACCAGCCGCTGCATGTGGCGGTGGCCCGGTTGCTCGGTTACCGGTGGCCGCGTCAGACCGGCTCAAGTTTTGCAGATTGTCCTGCCATCGGTCCCGATGGATTGGAAACTTTTCTCGCCAGCGACGGTATCGTGTGCCTTCCTCCAGTCAATCGCGAGCAACCAGCCGCAAACCGTCTACGCCAGCTTCTCGCCTTTGTTTTCGGGGCCTTCGATGAACGCGCCCTTATTGCATCCGCCGGACTTAAGGGCAGCAGGTCCAAGACTGTTGAAGACTGGCTGTGCGATGAGTTCTTCGAGCAGCACGCTAAGCTCTTCCAGGACCGCCCCTTTATCTGGCATCTCTGGGATGGACGCTCTGATGGATTCCATGCTCTGGTCAACTACCACAAACTGGACCACGCCACGCTTCAGAAGCTGACCTACAGCTATCTAGGTAACTGGATTCAACAGCAGGCTGATGATGCCAAATCCGACAAGCCTGGAGCCGCAGCACGACTTGGTGCCGCACGCGACCTCCAAACAAAACTCGCTGCGATCCTCGAAGGCGAGGCTCCAGTCGACATCTTCGCCCGCTGGAAGCCGATCCGAGACCAAGCTCAGGGATGGCACCCCGACCTTAACGACGGTATCCGCCAAAACATTCGTCCCTTTCTTCTCGCTGATGATGTTGGCAAGCGAGGAGCGGGCCTCTTCCGCACCGTTCCCCTCGCGCTGAAAGACAAGGATCGAGGCAATGAATCGAACCGACCAAAGGAACAGTACCCCTGGTTCTGGTGTGAGGACGAGCCGGGCACCGACCCGGTCGGGGGCAAGGACTTTGTAGGCACGCGGTGGAACAACGTCCACCTGACATTAGATAAGAAGAGAAGGTCGAAGGCATGAATGTCCTCACGGCAATCTTGGAGTCCTTTCGATGGGCAGCCAACTACAACAGCCATGAGCTGGCTGCACCCACGGTCATCTTGTGGCCTGACGAAGAGCGATTGTGGACCCAGACCGTGGACGAGTTACGCGCCAGCTACCCGCTGCTGTGGACGCTGGGAGACTACGACGCAGGCAAAGCAGTGGGACCAGCAGCTTGGTTGCGGTATCAGATCGAGACCCAGTCAGGCGGGGATGTCCCGGTAATCTACCTTCCCGGCATCGGACGTGCTGCATTCCGCAGTGCAGACCAATGTCCGAAGCCTCTGACCCACCTCTTTGCGATGCAATTCCAAGGACAGTTCTGGACTCAGAAGAACGGAAAGGATTGGACGCCCTTTGCATTCCTGTCGAGCGCCAACGGCGGCCTCAGTCTTGACGTCGCGTCCGATCAAGAGACTAAGAAGGCCATCCAGGAGTGCCTGCGCGCGTTGTTGAAGGTTGAAGTTGACGCATTGAAGGCCGGAAAACTGGAAGCTGCCGATTTTAGAGCCCTTGTCACACCAGATCCTGCGCGGACTCTGTTGCGTTGGATAAGCGATCCAGTTCGAATCAAGCAGGAACAGGAGAAGGCCGGACCTGGGTGGGCGAGCTTTTGTGCAGTCTGCCGGAAAACCTATCAATTTGACCCGGAGAAGGACGGCGCGATCACTGCCGCAGAAAAGCTCACGAGTGGCAAAGGCCCATGGCCGATGGTCTGGCAGCGTTACAAGGATGCCCCACGTCTCTACCCAGGGGTAAAGGGGCTGCTCGAATCAATCTCTCCGGTAAACCTGTTTGAAGCGCCGAGCGAGTACAGGCCGCTTAGCAACCGCAAAGAGGAAGAACGACTAGAGAATGATCTCCTCGCGCTGGCCACGCTTTCACAAAATGATACGCTGGCGAAGATCAAGGCCCTGGCTGCTGAACACGCTCCTCGGGCAAAGTGGGTGTGGGCCGCACTTGGGGAATCCCCACTGGCTTTAGCTATTGGCCATTTGAAAGAACTTGCCGAGACCGTTGAAGCGACTGGGAATCCAAGCTCGTGGGAAGCGTTGGCAGAGTATTACAGTTCCCTGGGTTGGAAAGCCGACCGCAGTGTCCTGCGCACACTAAACGCAGCGCGAACAAATTCCGCAGGGAAGGCGGTGACCGTTGCCATACGGGCGGCGTACATTCCGTGGCTGGGTAAGCTCTCTTCTTTTACTCAGGCGCTGGCGGCTACCTATCCTAGCAATGGCCCAAAGACTTGCCGGACTTTAGCTGTAGAAGAAGGCACCGTCTACCTTTTCGCCGATGGAATGCGGATGGATATCGCGAGGCTCCTTGAAGAGAGACTCCTCGGCGGTGGTGATTCGGTTGATATTGCCTTCAGCTTCGACTGGACGGCACTTCCGACCGTTACGGCAACTGCGAAACCGGCATGGATGCCGCTGGCAGAAAAGTTGGGCGGCCCCTTAGAGGGAACGGCCTTCCAGGCCAAGGAACAAGAAAACGGCAAGGCGCTCGTGCACGCCCGGTTCAAACAGCTAATGACCGAACTCGGCATCGCCTTTCTCGAACCGGCTGAGCCTGGGGCTGCGAGTGGCTGCGCTTGGACTGAGCACGGCTCAATTGATACGTATGGTCATGAGCAAGGGGCAAAGCTGGCGTGGAGAGTGGACGAAGAACTTGCCGGTCTGGAGCAACGCATCGCCGAACTCTTGAAGGCTGGTTGGAAAAAGGTAAACGTGATCACGGATCACGGCTGGCTCATGGTTCCCGGTGGACTTCCAAAGACCGACTTGCCAAAACATTTAACCGCTTCCCGCTGGAAACGCTGCGCGATTCCCGGACCAGGTGCCCATCATGGATTTCCGATGACCTCATGGTTCTGGGATGCCTGCGAAGGCGTCGTTCTAGCGCCCGGCATATCATCTTTTGAGGCTGGGATGGAATACGCTCACGGTGGGCTTACCGTACAAGAGGCGTTGATTCCATCGTTAACCGTCCGCGCAAAGCATGCAGGACAAGTGAAATCTGTCGCATTGAAGGACCTGAAGTGGTCTGGATTGAGGCTTAACGTTGTGCTGGAGGGCGCGCAGGGTCTTACCGTTGATATTCGAAGCAAAATCGCGGATGTTGGGACCAGCTTTGCCGCGAGCCAGGTCAAAGGCGCGGGCGATGGACAGAAGACAAGCATCCTGGTTGCTGATGATACAGCTCTCGGCAGCGCGGCATTCCTCGTTGTTGTCGATGAGACCGGTCAGGTGATATTCAAACATCCAATCGTGATTGGAGAAAGCTAGTGATACAGCTCGACGCACTGGATCAAATCGCCGCCAAGGCATTCGAGGGATACCTCGTCCGCAAGGATCTCGTCCGCCAATTTAAGGGGCAATATCCGGTTCCTACCTATGTGGCAGAATTCCTCCTGGGCAGGTACTGCGCCAGCGTAGACGAGAACGAAATTCAGGAAGGACTCGCTATAGTTCAGCGGCAATTAGCCAGCCGTACGGTTCGAGCAGGTGAGGAAGAACTCTTCAAAGCCCGTGCCAAAGAACAAGGTCGGGTGAAACTGATCGATCTAGTCAAGGCCCGGTTGGATGCCAAGAACGATTGCTTCTTAGCCGAACTCCCTAGCTTGCGGCTCACGGATGTTCGCATTGCCGATGAACTGGTCCACAATCACGACCGCATGCTCACTGGCGGATTCTACGCAGAGGTCGATCTTACATACGACCCGAGTATTGCTGAAGAAAAAAACGGACGCCCCTTCGGGATCGAATCCCTGCGCGAGATTCAGCTTTCTAAGAGTGACGTGCTGGAAGCTCTCTGCAAGGGAAGGTCCCTTTGCACTTTCAAGGAATGGAGGGATGTTCTCCTTCGCAGCGTGGGGCTGGAGCCGTCGGTTCTAGGCGAACGTACTTGCGACGTCATGCTTCTCCGCATGGTCCCGTTCGTGGAAAACAACTACAACGCTGTTGAACTTGGTCCGCGTGGAACAGGCAAGAGCCATCTCTACCAACAGGTGTCGCCGTATGCTCATCTAGTCTCAGGTGGAAAGGCCTCTGTTGCAAAGATGTTCGTCAACAACGCCAACGGCCAGCGTGGTCTAGTGTGCCAATACGACGTGGTCTGCTTCGATGAAGTCTCGGGCATCTCCTTCGATCAGAAGGACGGAATCAACATTATGAAGGGGTACATGGAGTCCGGGGAGTTCAGCCGAGGAAAGGAAAGCATTCGAGGATTCGGCGGCATAGTAATGGTTGGTAACTTCGAAGTCGATATTGAGCACCAGCAGCGCATCGGTCACTTGCTGGGGCCACTTCCACCAGAGATGCGCGATGATACAGCCTTCATGGACAGAATCCATTCCTACATCCCCGGCTGGGATGTGCCGAAGGTAAGTCGGGAACAGTTGACGGAACATTTTGGCCTGGTCAGCGACTTCTTGTCTTCGTGCTGGAACCACCTTCGATCCCAGAGCCGAGTCAACAAGCTCCAAGGTCGCATTCTGTTCGGCGGGGCCTTGAGTGGCCGTGACACTACTGCAGTGCAGAAATCGATGAGCGGGCTTCTCAAGCTCATGTTCCCCGACCCCGAATCCGAAATACCAGATGACGCGATTGAATGGGCTGCGAAGCTTGCATTGGAATGCCGCCGAAGAGTGAAGGAACAGCAAAAGCGCATTGGGGCAGCCGAATTCCGAAACACGCATTTCAGCTTTACTATGTGTCCTGACGGGATCGAACAATTTGTCTCGACACCCGAACTGCACAGCGAAAACAGCATCGGCAGCGATCCGCTGCCTGCCGGTCAGGTGTGGGCTTTGTCACCCGGCGGTGCCGACGAGAATCCAGGACTGTTCCGCATCGAAGTGACCGAAGGACCCGGAAGTGGCATAAAGATTCTCAACCAAAGCCCTCCAGGACCACTTAAGGAGAGTGTGCGATGCGCCGAACAGAATCTCTATTCCAGAGCAAAGGAACTCGTTGGTGATCGTGATCCACGCGCCCACGAGTTCACGATCCAGTTCCGCGCCTTTGATGCTTGCAAGAGCGCGGCGGCGACAGGGATACCGATTCTACTTGCAATGAGTTCCGCCCTTGTTGAGCGCAGCCTCGAAGGGGGACTTGTCATCGTTGGCGGACTCAATCTTGGGGGGTCGGTTGAACCAATCTACAACGCCATTAGCATCATTGAGCTGGCAGCAGACAAGGGTGCTCAGAAGATTCTCATGCCTGTCACTGTCCGCAAGCAGCTTATTGATCTTCCCGACGAACTGGCCACGAAAATTACAGTCGTGTATTACGCCGATGCGAGGGATGCGCTTTTAAAGGCGCTCAGCGAATGAGTTCAATGTGTATCGACGTCATTAAGGAAATCATTGGACGCAGTTAATTAAGAACCATCACAGCGGCTACCCACTTGGAATGTGAGAAGTAGTCGAGTCAGCACTAAGCATGTGAAACTTGAAATTGTCTTGGAATGCAGTGTGGCTGATAAGGATTCAAACTTCAATCATTTGGACTAAACCTCACTTACTGTTCTGGCAATTACAATTCTGTTCCGTTCGCCTAACGATTCTCTGGTTCACGTCGCAAGGTGACGAATGTACTTTCATCACAAGTGCACTTGGCGTTCACTGTAGATGAGGACTACGTATGCGACTATCCGCAAGTCGTATTTGGCAAAAATCGCCCGAAGAGATCAGGATCGCCGCCAGTGCAGTACGATGGGCAGAACCCAACAAGGCTCAGAGTGAAGTTCTGATTGCAGTTATTGCGAAATCAACACGCACGCGGGAGGTAAGCGTGCGCCGGGCCACCTTGGCGCGCCTAATCCGGTGGACGGCGGCGTGTGTATCTCTTCCCGATGACATTGCCGACGGCATCCTGCGGGACTACCTACTTCACAGCCACCGTGGGCTGATCGTGCGCTTCCTTGATTTGCTGCACATACCGCACCGCGACGGAATGATCGAGGACGGCTTTGATCTTTCTTTGCTGACGAAACAGACTATCCAGGAAGCGGCGCGGCGTCTCCTCGAGTTCACGAGCGACCCGGCCGCCGAAGTTTATCTGCAGTACCTCGTTGTGCAGGGCGATCACTGGTCCCCGATCGAGGAAGTATTGCCGAGCCACGAGTTGATCGGGGAGACACTGTTTGAGGCCAGCGATCCCATTGAGCGCGAGCAGGTCAGCCCACAGGAGGATCGGCTCTCCAACCTCGACGAGACGGTCTTGAGTGCGATTGAGGATTGTGTAAGCGGCGCCCAGTATGCACTTACCCACGATCAGATCCAGGACATGCTCGATGAGCTATTGAAGCTGAGCCCGCAGCGTGCAAAGAGCTGCTTTCACCAGGGATACTTCGATGCCAGTCTGGGGATGTTGGCCAAGCCGCTCCCTCCCTTGGATCAGGCCGGGCGGCAGCTCTGGTATCTGGCCGGTGCGGTCATCTCCTTCAGCAAGCGCGGCGAAACCAAACGCATTGTGCACTTGTACGATTCCGTGGATCTCAAGCCGTTTGGCCGAGAGCTTGATCCGCGATCGAAATTGGCAGCGAAGGCGATCTTCGCCGCGCTTTGCGAGGAATCGCGCTTCGATGCGGCACTTGAAATTCTCACGCCGAAGATCGTGTTCTATGCGGGCCTGTTTGAGGAAGCTCTGCGATGGGGTACTAAACTTCTTCGTCAGATGGACATCCACGCCGCGCTTTCCATTTTCGAGGTGCTAGATAAAGCGACGGCTGAGCTCACGGCCGAGCAGCGTCAGTCGCTGGGCGCCTCATATTTCGAGGTCAAGCGCCGTAAAGCTCATTGCCTGCGTATGCAGCGGCACTTTCGCGAGTCGAAGAGAGTGCTCACCGAACTTCTGGGCGATCCGTCGGCACCGGAGCGGTCTTCGATGACAACTGACTTGGCGATGATTACGGAAGGCTTTCGTGGTCTGTACGACGTTTGTATCCCCGACGACGATTCCGATGTTTCTGAGTTCGTGCGCAAGCTCAATCGAATGAGGCCGGAACTTGAGAAGGCGCTGACGATGGATGGAGCTAAGGGGCACGCTCTTTACTGTCTGGGAGTGCTCGCAGTCGCAGAGCGTCGGGACCCGAATGGCGCTGCGCGCTCTCTGGACATCAGCACTACTCATATGCTGCGGAACTCGACCGTGTACAACCGCGGCGACTTGCTGAGCAGGGTCAAGTTCTATATGAGCTTGGCATGGGCAGAGAGCCTGAATAGTGCATTCAGTCCCAAATCGAGAGCGCTTTTTGAAGAATCCATTGCAGAGGGGTTTGTTCCTCCGTCGCACCTCTTCATCCGCCTGCTAGAGGCCCTGAGCATGACGAGTGCGGATGAGACGCGCCATGTTGGGGAAATCGCGATTGGCCGTTTGCCCGCGCGCAAAAAGGTGATTGAGGCAATTCTGGCTTCCGGCATCGCCTCCGCGTCCCCCGCGATTCTCAACGCAGTCCTTGATTGGGCCCGCAATCCAACCCTCAGTGGCAGGAAGTCGTTTACAATTTTGCGCCAGGTGCTATCGATTGCCTTGGCGGCACAGCAGGTCGAGATTGCCGCGGAAGCGCTCGACGGAATGGAGTCCCTGGCCCTCCAAGGGGTGGGCGCGGATGAGTTCCTGACAATTTTGAATTCGCCGGACTCCTACTTTCCGGCATGGTCGGAGAGTGACGCAGCCTGGAGTTCGGCATTCATTCACGAAATGCGCGGCGAGTTTCCGAGCGCGGCCGCTTTGCTCGGGCGCGAATTCCATCGCCTGCTTTCGGAAGACGACCACGGCGCGATGGATCAGGCGGAGGACATTCTAAACACGATCCGCCGCTTTGGTGTGGTGGGCTTACATGAGAGCCTGGCAGACCGGCTGGCGGCATGCCGGGAGAGCGATTCCGTAACTTCAATTCAAGCAGTGGTCGACAGCAGCCCGGTGCTTGTTACCGTGGTGGGTGGCGATGAGAAGCAGATGAAGCTGGACGATGAGATCCGTGGCTCTTTGCGCGCCAGCTTCCCATTCGTCAGCCTCGAATTCCGCCATACATTTTGGAACAGTAATCATGGCGAGCAGTTGAAGGCCATGGAACCTCTCCTGCGGCGTTCTGACGCTGTGGTGGTTATGCGTCGCATTCGTACCAATCTGGGGCGAAATCTGCGCCGGACTTGCCCTCTATGGGTTGGGTGCGCAGGCGACAGCCGGTCGTCAATCGAGCGCGCAATCCAAATGGCAGTTGGATTGGCAAGGACGAAAAAGAAGTCGCGGACCAAGATATTTTCGACGTGAATGAGTTCGCCGATATCACGACGCCGAAGTTCCAAGGAGCTGTTCGAATGAGCAAGCCCACAGTAGCGCAGATTCCCTTTATATGGCCGGAGCTCTTCACAGGCTTTGCTCAGGGAACTGAGCTTCCGTTTGACGTAGTCGCGGAATCCTCGATGAGCATGTTCGGGGTGGTCTCGGCCCCGGACGCTTTGGCCGTGAATTGGATGGACGCATATCTCAAGGGAAATTTAGAACGGAAGCTGCGCGTCGTCTTAGGAATCCGCCCTGCATGTCAGACGAAGCAGTCGGATCTGGAAGACTTCCTCGGCCTCGTTGAACGCTATCGTGATCGAGTGGCCTTCAGGTTGTATCCCGAGACGTCGATTCTCGAGCATTCGTCAAACCTGTTGTGTTTCGTCAATGAAGACGGGGAAGCTTTTCTATCCCTCGGCCCTACCGAAAATATGGGATTGAGTGCGAGTTCGCCATCTCATGCAAATCTAGTTTGTATGATCTCAGCCGCAACTCTCGAGGCTTGTCGGAGTTGGTTTGACTCTCTCTGGCAAATGGCCGGGACGCTTAATCAGGAGGTCGCTTCAAAGATTCCCATCTTCGTACTGCCCCGGGGAGACGCAGAGGCTGGGCGCCTCTGGGACGGTTTTCGTAAGCTCTGTCTTTCGGACGAGTTGACGTCACGCCCGAGTGGCACTCCTGACCCTGACTCGAACGATTCGGACCCTGCTGACTGGAAGGACGAGGATGGTCAGTCGCCGACGGACGATATCGGCATTCCCAAGCTCGACCCGCTTGCACAATCTATCGCTCGATTGTTCGAACTGGGCGTGCTCGTTACAGTAGACAAACTGAGCCGCGTCCCGCCGCTGGAAGCTCCAGTAAAGCCGGAGTGGTTCGATGTAGATAGCTTTCGGCAGACGGGAATGGTGCGAGCGCAGACATCAATCAAGGTTGCACCTTTTGACGAAACCACTCTGAAGAAGATTGAAAAGCTCCGCAAAGCTTCCGGTGACCTATTGCCACGTTACTCATTTGCTTTGGCCGATGGGGTGCGTTGGATGCCCAAGAAAGCTATTCCGCTCTTTCAGGCCGCACTGACCGCGGCAAATGATGAGGCGTCGAAATTACTTCATGCAACTGTTACGGATGACATAGCTGCCTTTTTAAATTCCCAGCGAGAGCGGATTTGGAACGATGTGCAGCGGATGTACCAGGCGTACCACCCAGGGGGAAAGATCCCGGACAGCGCGTTCGAAAAGATAATGGAGGAGCTGAAGTCTCGACTCACTAGGGCTAAAGGAGGAAAGCTGATTCCGAAGGTCGCCTACTCGTCGATTGCATTCAATCCTGGCAAGTCCTCGGAGTGGTCCTCACCTTGGGGACAAGCATTTCAGCTATTGAAGGGCATCGCAGAGTTTCCCCGCGAGGTGATGGTCAATCGCTTTTTCCTTCAAGGGATTCGCACGGACGAAGATTCACTCATCCTTGCGATGGATGTTGTTGACGATTACTTAGTAAAGGAATTCGGCAACAGAAAGTCGATGCAGCGCGCCAAGATTGAGTTGGAGCTGATCAAAACTCTGGAAGGTAGATCTGCCGAACCCCTTCAGAAATGTCGCGCACTTTGGGATCTGATAACCGAAGGAAAGGTGGAAAACTTTGAGACACTCGAATCAGAATCACCGAGTGCCTAAGCCAAGCGTCCCGAGCTCGAAATCAACATTTCTTGAGTTTCGCTAAGCTTCGTCCACTGGCCATGCGGGCATTGGTGCTGACGGTCCCGTCGAAGAGCATGACCAGCTCCCACACTCCAGTTCGAAGCGTGGCAATATCGCACTCGAAATTTGTCACGGCCTGGCAGATAGGTGTCGGCGTCGATGCATGGGAGTCAGGCGATTGTCGCGGAGCTACGGGGCCGAATGGAACAGTTGTCGCGGGAGTGCCAGTCCTCTCCCCAAACCCATATGGCATTGCCTGGCACTTTATATGTAAGTAGCTGATGTAGTGCCGAGCTTTTTATGAAACACTTTGTAGAACTTACATTGATAACTTTGGTGGAAGTCTCTCTTATGGGCTGGTGGAAGAAAACGTTTACCGTTCTGCAGGACGTCACCACACTCGGCGGGTCCTATCGCATACGCGCCGGGAAGGATCGCTATCAAGAGCTGCGGGAAGCCTATGAGCGCATCCACGCCCGGGTGTCACATTGCAATGCGGAACTCATCTCTGCCGTGATGAGAATCAAAGAGCAAGTCGAGATTTCCAAGCGTCGGCTCAAATCGGCCCAACGAATACTTACCCCACTGGGTAACAGAACGGCAAATGAGTCTGGGGCGGCTGTGTCCGCAGCCGGCAGCTCTCTGATTCTCAGGAACTCAAGCCCTCTCACCCGCTCAAGTGCCGTTGACACAATGGACGACTATCTTCCAATCCTTGCCGGCGGCGGGGCGGGTGCCGCTGCAGCCGCCGGTTCTTGGGGGATAGCTCAGATTCTGGCGCACGCTTCAACCGGTACGGCGATGGCGGGATTGCATGGAGCGGCCGCGGCAAATGCCGGGTGGGCGTGGTTTGGCGGGGGTTCTTTGGCTGCAGGCGGTGGTGGGATGGCCGCCGGGCATCTGGTATTACCCGGGATCGGTACTGTGATCGCAGTCGCCGTCTCGTCAACTATGGCCCACTCCAAAGCAAACGAGATCGCGCAGGCTTGTGAGGAGCTTGAAGGGGCTAATGGTAAGAATTCTCTGGTGCTGTCACGGGTCGAAGCGGAGAACAGCAACGCCAAGCGCCTCGAGGAGAAACTTAAGAGCGAGGATCTTTTTTTAGCCGCCGTCGTGGAAAGCGCACGCCGAGAGCTATTCCGGTTCGGGTTCTTGAGTCACTGGGCGCGACTGCTGCGATTCTGGATTCGCGGATACTACTATTCCGCATCGGAGTTGCCGACGATCCGGCGCGTGGAATCCGCTGTCGCCCGCTTCGTCTCAGCGTTCTAATTAGAGCCAATTCACCGCGGTGAGAGATCACTCAATAGTTGGAGTGTTCATCGAAAGAGCCAACGAAGAAGGCGGGGAATTGAGGATTCCGACGCCTGGCTAGGGCTCAATGTCTTCTGGTACCGAAGGGGACCGGCGCCGCCAGTGATTCGCGCCTTCCCATCCAGTCCTATGTTCACACGCGCACCCCGCATGCCAACGCTGAGGCGCGGGCCGCTCTTGGACAAATTCAAGCGTAAGCCGGGAAGCAATTGCAGCGATTTCCGTATCGACCAACCCATTTTCCTGCCTCCGTGTTTACAGCGTTTCCACAACCGCTTGCGCGAAACGTTTCAGCTCTTTCGAGTTGAGCTTCGCGCCCCATTTCACGATGGTCTTCGTGCCGAGGCGCTTGGCGATTTCTTTCTGATCGTGTTTGCCCATGGCACATGCTTCAGCGAGAACGTGCGCATCGATTCTCCTGTGCAGTTGCTCCCAATCGTTGAGAAATCCGGGACTTGAAAAATCGCAGAGAACTGTCGATATCTCTTCCGGCAGCTGCCCTGCTTTATGGTCTCTCTCCAAAATATCGAGCCACCGGTGAGCTTCGGACCTACGCTTTCGGCGCTCGGCCAGTTCCGTGCGGAGAATCTCTTTGGCAAGATTGTGTGCAGCGCGAAAGTGACGTTGCGCGGCGCTGTATTCGCCGCTCGAAAAACAACTGCGACCGACTTCGAGCGTGTCCCGGAAACTTGTCAAGTCGTGTTGCAGATAGCTGCCATCGATTGGGCTCATTTTTTCAAGCCGAGTGGTGGCCTTGTCGCAAGCTGACTGCAGATCATCGACACCGCGTAGATAGGCCAATTCAGTGCGAATGCGCGCGACCCAATGGGCTGCCTGCTGAAGTTCTTCCTCCGGGTTGCGAATGCGTGGAGCGAAGCGTAGTGCGTCATCAACTTCTGCCACCAGCCCGGTCACGGTCTGCTGCCATAGTGGCGCTCTGCGGCTTGCCTCTTCCCAGAGTTCTGTTCTCTCGGCGCGCAACCGGGCTGCAAGCTTGCGCCATTTTTGGTCTTGCTGCAACAGCCGCTTCACCTCGGCGAGCAACTCTTGATATCGCAACTGAAGCGGTCCCACCGAAACATTGGTGCCAGAACGGTTCTTGCGAGCAGCACTGATGACTTCGTTGGCCAGCTTCGTGATCGCCCTTTGCGGTTTCAAGAGCAGAGTATTCGTGGCCTGGGCATATTTTTCCGGCCTGCACATTTGCTCCAAGACTCGAAGATCTGCAAGCAAGGTGCTGGCACACTCCGCCTCGTAGCCGCGTTCGAGGCGGCGCAATAACGCGCGACAAGGCCAGCGACGAGCAACCCAAGACCACCGCTGTCCCTGAAGAAATTCGCGCAATGCTCTGGAGAATGCTGTCATTGGAGACCTCCAGAGTAGTCCAAAACAACGTCCACCCGTCTTTCTCCCTGGTCTGCGCCGGTGTCTGTTTTGTTACCCAATCCCGACAGTACAAGGCGCGGCCGCAGCAACTTCACGTCGTAGCCGCAGTCAGCACAATCGTGAAAAAAACGCAACACCTGCATCGCGCGCCGCGAGGACAGGTCAAAGTTTCCGAATTCATCGACTTTGCCGGTCTTCGGATCATGATAGGGCATTGAATCAGCGCGGCCTTCAATGACGATGCGGTTCCACCCAGGATTGTCCGCGATAATGCCAGCTACATTGCGCAGGTGAACTACGTTCTCGCTCGTGAGTGAAGCTGAACAGGCGGGCCTGGCGGGATCGGGGCAGCCTGTTTCGAATCTGACCTGATCTTTCAATGATATATACAGCTTCTTGCCCTCAACCCAGTTCTCTATATGTGCTTGGTTAAGGGCCGCCTGCGTCCGGGAAACGGAATCCCGAAATGTACGGTCTCCGATGTCGCCCGACATAATGTAGAGCAGCGAACCCACAAAGATGATCAGAACGAAGATAAATGTAGACAGAAAGTCAACGTAGCTGGGCCAGGCAATCCCCTCGTCTTGTCCTTGGTCGGAAAACATTTACGCCACCCCGTCGCCGTCGCTGCCGTTCCTGCGAGAAGGTTCATCTCTGCCGAAAACCCCCTGTGCGTCTTCTAGGTGGGTAGATTGTCCGGCTCCCGCCCTTCCCGACCCGTTGCCTGCCGCCCCTGCAACAGCTCCCTCCACACGTGGAGCATCGAAATGAGCTGACTGCGCTTGTGGCAGCGGTCCCGACGGAGGGATTGAATCGCCTGAGGGACGCACTCGTAGGCGGCGCAGAAAGTTTTCCAGTGTCGAGTCAACCTTGCTGACCTGGATGCCGAGAGCCGCAACCTCGGTTTTGTTGGCGAGCTTGTTCATTTCGTTGATGGCCCTACTCGTCGCCTCTGTGAGATTGTCTGACGCAAGCTTCCGGTCATCGCCAAGTTCTGACCTCATTTGGTAAAACTCCCTAACAAATTGCTGGGAGGCAGAGGCCATGGCATCGATCTTTTGACCAATTTCCCGATCCGCGCTGCCGATGGCCGCGAGCTTTTGCCCCAGATCAACCATCGCCTCAGCTACATCCGCGCGTGTGCCTCCAATGTTCCTTATGATGTCGCCTTGGGTCGCCACAGACTTGCCCAGGAGTTCACCGATTGCTCCGAGTACTTCCGTATGCGTGCGCCCGACCTGTGCGGCAACATCGCTCAGCCCGGCTGTCGATTCGACTTGCAAGTTGGCAATCGCTACACCCAGCTCGGCATGTGTGCGTTCAACCTGCGTCTTGACGTCGGTCAACGCTGCTGCGGACTTTCCTTGGAATTCAGCAATGGCGTCAACTGCTTGGCTATGCGCGCGCCCAACCTGGGTCGAGGCTTCGGTAAGCGCCTTCGCCGAATCCTGAAGATCTTTTGAGGGAAATGCGAGAACCGCACCTTCGATCTGTTTGCCGGTTTCTTCAAAACGCTGCGCAGACCAGGTCAGCTGCTTCACGGAGGTGTCGATGGCACCCAAATGCCTGGGTATCGTCTCGAGAGAGGTAGCCGTCAGCGTAACCTTTTCGGTGAACTTGCGCACTGCCTCCACCTCTTGGCGGATCTCGTCGATGCGGAACTCTTGTTGCCCATAGATGGCGAGGATCTGTTTCGTGGCCTCAACCTCATCTTTCATGGTCCGCTCGAGGTTTTTCACCATGTCCTTGCTGACCAAGCCCATCGAAGCTTGGATTTGTCCGGGCATGGCGTCGAGCGCTTTTACGATCGCATCGCGAGTATCGTCCATCGTTCTTGAGAAGTTCTTTACCGCCTCGAGAGCGAGAGCCAAGTCATTAAAGGACCGCGTCAAATCGCCAAGTGCCTGGGCATTGTCTTTGAATGCGTGAGCCGCCTCCGCGATCGAGATTTGTTCCGGCAACTCCGTGCGGTATTGTTGTTCGGCCCACGCGGCAAATCGGGCCACCGACGCAAACGCGTGTTGTTGCCTAATGAGAACCAGAATCATCGTCGATGCCGCAGCCAGAATGAAACAAAAACTGAACAGAAATGCTTGTTTGGCGGACGAAGCCACATCCGACATTGTTCCCTGGATGTGATTGACCTTGTCCCTGGCCGAACCAAGCTCTGGGGTACCCCTGTGGGATTGGGACGCACCTTCCTGCTGATTCGCCAGTTGTCGGAAGGCATCACCCAAGGGACCGACGGCTCGCTGCAAATTAAACAACGTGAACAATAGCCCACAAAGGATGAGTAAGCCTGACACACTGCGCAGAAAGCTGAACATGGTTGCTGTGACCCGGCGCACCGTGTCGAGCCGCTGCTGTACATTGAAGTCGGGCAGGCAGCGCTTCTGCTTTGCCGCTTCGAAATCGAGGACGTACTCTGCCATCGCTGCAGTCAGCGGTAGCTTGGTGGGATTGACATCGGGAACGGCTGCGCCCTTCGGAACGGCACACGCGTAGGCCCTGGCTTCTCTTAGATCTCTAGTGAGTGGAAACATTTGTATGTTGAACCAGGTAGATGAAATGGAATGAATTTGCAAAAGTGCAACGATCAATAGCTACCGGCCACCTGGAAACATCCCAGGTGTGCGGAGCAAAGCAGAACGCCGATATTGAGGCGCCAGCTGGCGGAGGTGGGGAGTACAGAACTTCTTGCACAAAACTGTAATCTTGCAGGCGTTGTATCTCGCGATCTGCAACCCACGACGTGAATTCTTGTCTCAGTGCTGTAGCGATTGCACGTACGGTGTTCCTCTGCGTTTTGATGAGTTCGCCGCACTCATCGCTTGTTCTCCACTTACCCGACTCAAGCGCCAGCAAGAGAAGACTCCCCGGCGTCCGCTGGAACCAACTCGCCCCTGCAGAGCGAGCGTCGGTCAACTTTCTCATTTGCTTAAATCGGAAGCACTGCTCGCCCATGAGCGCGCCGGCTGGGGAATGATCTAACAAAGACAGCTCTTGCGGGTCGTGGGTTTTCTGGAGTTTGGCTGTTAGTTCGCGTCGAAGATCATCTAGAACATCTGCCAGAATCGGATCAGACGGAAGGGACGACCAGCAACTTGCCGCCGGGGAAGCAGCACCCTGAGCTTCGGAGCTCACACTCATTTCTGCACCGTCAGCTTCATCTCTCCCGGAGAGCTGCTTGTACGTCCAGACAGCCGCCAAGGCAAAAACCGCGAGTCCCGCAATGGACAGCCCCAAAGTACTGAGTGATGCGGTTAGAGCCGCTGGAAGAATGGGGGGAAACATCGCCATTGCCGCAGATTTCCGGACTTGTTCCCTGCCTCGTAGCCGGCCTGCGAGATGCTCGAGCACCGTTAGGAGTTCCGACTCACCCTGAACCCCAGCCGCAATCTGATCGAGGATTGCAGGTGCTACATCAGTTTGATAACGGGCAGTAAGCTGTGACCAATGATCCGTGTCGGGTGCAGGTAGTACGCCGCCAATGCGATCGCCGACGGTCTTCAGTAGGCTTTCATAGGCTTGATCGGTGAGATTCCGGACGATCGAAGCCGGGTTCTCGGCTAACAATTCCTTTAGCTTATCTCGCAGCAAGTCTGCGTAAATCAGAGCCGAGCAAGCATCAATACGATCGGCTGAGTAGATTGACAGCCCGACCCAAAAGGTCTTGCCGCCCAAGAACCCATTTCTGAATCCGCCCAAGTGCGATTCGTGGAGATCGTATTCGGTCATCGAAATTAAGGCCGCAATGCGCGCTATTGCGAGATTGATCTTTTCCTCGCAACCTATCGAAGCCCCTCGCCAATAATCGCTTATCGCGAGAACGCCCGCCTGAAGCTGTACGACGGTGCTATCGATCGAACTTACCGCGTCGTGAAACCCAGCCGCTTTTGCGCCGATCTCCTCGGGGCGGGAGACGTCAGTGATGATAATGAACTCCAGCTTATCTGCGAGCTGTTGTGCTGCGGCGACGTCAACGACCGTCCTGACCAACTCAGGAAATCGATCTACTCCCTCGCGACGTACGACGATGAGCATCGGTACATTTTGCAATTCATCGGTTTCAACCAAGCCGGAGTCAGCGAGCTGTTGACGATTGACAGCGGTAAAGAGCTGAAACGACTCCTGCAAGATTTCCTGCCACTCCAGGCTTTCCGCATCAGCTGAGAACCCATGCACACGCTGAACTGGCGCGTATTTCCCCAACGACGCAAGATAACTATCCCGAGAGTCGAAGGTATCTGTCCCAAAAAACAACGTAATCGTAGGACGTATATTTGGAGCTTTGGTTTCTTGGCCGTTGGGTACCATGCTCAAGCTCCGGCAATCTGCGATTGCACCGGCAGTGTAGCGAGATATGCCTCAGCGGCCGCCTTCTCCTTGAGAAGCAGCTCCCGATATTGCTCGTTCCCTTCATTGGGGCCGTATTGGATGGATAGCCGCCCTAACATAAACGGCACAAACTTGGTGTTTCCACCCAAGTTCTGAGCGGTCGCGTTACGCGTCTGTTCAATCTCGCTGCGAATATCCGGCGTCATTACCATTTCGTAGGCAGCTTTGCGGCGACGCACTGGATCGGCTTCGTCATTGAGAAGCAGCCGTGCACCGTGAAGCAGATAGTTTTGACCGACGTCCATTATTCCGATCAGAATCTGACCAAAGGCAAACAATTCCGGGCCGAGATCTTCCTTTGAGTTCTCGTCGATGGCTGCGCGTTTATGGGTCGGAAGGTCAAGATATATCGCATCGGCGGTATGTGATTTCAATTCGTAGGCCGACGCCATGTGCTTGGTTTCAACCAAATCCTTCAGTTTGAACCCCGCAACCAGGCGGACAAAAGTGGCAGTTCCCGGATTCACTCCTGCCTTCAACTGAGGTCTCTGGAAGCCATCAGGAGCGCCTTCAATAGCGGCCACAATGGCTTGTTGCAATTCGTCGCTGCCGTTCATGAACAAGTAGGCTTCACGGCGAGGCTGCTCGAAAGTGTCGTGCATCTGCAGATTAACCTTAGACTGTGCCAATCGCTGAAAGAACTCATCGTCAACAAAGTCTGGCTTGAAAGCCTTTTGCTCAACAAATTCTTCGACGACAGAAAACAGTCCTTTGACAAGAACGTCAATAGAGATTGCCGCTTTTTCTGGAGCTCCGATCGACGTCCGTATTTCCTTACGACTGCGACAGCGCGTGAGAAGTCCACGTCTATCACCTTGATAGTCGTCATCCTCAGACACATTGGCTGGATCAAGCAACCCAAGATTTCCTTGTTCTTGAGCGATGGCCAAGAGGTGAGCCTGTGCAGTGATCTGGAAGCTATCTAGTGTTTCTAACTTCCTCCGTTCAAGATTGTTGAGTTTCTCTTTCAGTTGCTGAAGTTCGTTTGTAATCACCGCGAACGCGCGACAATATTCACCGGCAAGTGTCGCTTGCGCCCGGGACTCAAACACCGATATTGCCGACTCTTTGAAGGAGGCTAGCCGTGCTTCTCCCTTGGTGAATAGCTGCGTCCATTTGGATGGAGACTTGAACGCGGCAAGTGAGGCGTCGAGGTCAACGACATTAGAGCGGAGCTGCAAAGTTCGACGCTTCTCACTGAGTTCTGATACTGAGGCATCTATGACGCTGATTATGCGCTGGATAGTGGCCTTTTCGAGATTCCAGGAAGAAGTGATCTCTTGATTGATCAAGTCGCGAATTTCGTTTTCGATCTTGACAGCCCGCTCGGCAATTTGTTCGCTATAGCGTGTTTCCGCGCTCTTCATCTCAGCCAGCACATGGTCAATGGTCGATAGCGCCTTCCGAGAATCGCTCGTATGCATGTCGTGATGGTCAAACACCTCTTCTTCCAAAAAAGCAGCTGCGTCATTCGATAAACGTTCGATGTCCGCGTAGCCCGACACGCCGGCTAGCTTTTCGGACATCCGGGGAGGGATATAGTCCTTAGGAATCTCATCAAAGATATCGTTGAGTATCTCGCGGCCCATGAGTAGGAAGTACTTTTGCAGCGAACGCGCTTGCGGCAGTTGCAGATTGCAGGATCCAAAGCTGGCGAAGCATTTGTCGCCGTCCACGGCAACGGAGGCTAATTGGGCTCCAATGTCGCTGGTAGCAGTCATGAATAAAAACTCTGCGGTGCGGTCATACAAATCTGCCGACTTGGACACTGGACGGCCATCCTCATCGACACCTCCGACCAGATAGCAGTACTGGAACGGTTCGGAGTTTAGCTGGATACTCGAACGCTGATTATCTGGCATGCGGAAGGTCGGTAGCGCTGGACGCTGCTTCATCGTCATGTAGTACTGCAATTCCTGAAGCGCAGCGTAGCCATTCGCATTGATGCTGCTCCAGAAATCGTGCGTACGAAGCTCCTGAAACGCCGAAGGCAAAAACAGGAATCCAAAGCTCTGCGGTGTCCCGAGACCCGCTTGATTGACGACATCGCTTGCCATGTAAGCGATGTCGAGATACATTCCAGTCCCAGTTCCGCCGCAAAGTGAACTCACTATATAGACGCGAAAGCCGGCCTTGGGGCCTTGGGCAGCCAGCTTGCCTGTTGCATACATCAGGTCTTTGACCGCCTGTTCGATGCGCTTGCGAATTTGGATCCCACGGAAAAAGTATGCGATATGCCCGTAGAACCGCTTCATACCTGCGCCAATACCGATCGCAAACCCTGGAATTCTGGTACCAGTCAGCCAATTCAGCGCGGGTTGGCTTGACGCCATGCCGATCACGGCCGCGACATCGATCTGCGGTTTACCCAGATGGAAGAACTCCTGGGCTGACAGTGGGGGCTCGTCCATCTGGGGCTGATCGGCGGTATCGATTGCCAACAGCTTCACGAGACGCTCGTCTGTTCCGTACAGCTCGATATACCGTTGCTTGAATTTTCGTAGCACGGCAATGCCTGTGCCACCTAACCCGATGATCAGTGTGGGGCTCTGAATGTCCGGCATTTTATCTCCTCAACCTCTCTGCTATGCGTAGTACGTGAATATTACTTCTCGGTCTTTCAGCGTGATCTTGGAACCGTGTTTCAGCGTTGATGGCGCTATCAGTGGCACACCATCTACGCGGTCTAGCCGCGGCACCCATTGGCCGTTGGTCTTAATCATTTTCAAACTAAAGAGAGGTCGATTGACCCCGGTGCGGATGAGGATGTGCGCACAGTCCAGTACATCACGGTCAACGGATTCATTTACGACGACGCGCTTTGTCTTCAATGCGTTTAGGGCAACCCGTCTCCGTGGCGCTTGCGGTTGCTCAATGAGCAATACTCCCCTAAGTCGCGGAGTTGACGCGATCCAAAAAGGCAGGACGGCGAGAATCAACACGATGCCGATGGCCAGCCAGTGCCGAATCGCGAATTGCGGAGGCGTTTGCGCCACAAGTTGAACGGTGAGCACACCGTGTCGAATCTGTTGCTGTTGACCATTGTTCCAAGTGACAGCGTATGGAGCTGCCACCGTTCCCGAATTGCCCATCGCCGCGGGGTACAGAGTCACTGTCTGATCGCGCCCAGGAGCGATATCAGTCTGCTGCGGAGAGACATCGAGTGCTGGGGCGTTTTTAAACGAGATTCTGGCACTACCTGAAGGTAAAACGTAATGCAGCGGGACCCTTGCTCCAAACAGCCGACGGGCAAAAGTGGGGAAGAAGGCGGGGTATTCCAGCGTCGCCTGGGCGGGCACACTGGCCGCCGCTGCTGCAATTTTGAACTTTCCCAGAAAATGATCGACTGCGCCGTATGGTGATTCCAGGCGAACACTGGCGTCATATTCGCCGGGCCGACTTGTAGGAATCTCCCCTCGATAGGAACGCGTGGCAGAATCCGGGTATAACGGCTGGACGACATCGGCTTCACCGGAGGAATGCAGCCGGAGCTGCACTGCGGCGTCACGCATGAACAAGCGTCCCCATTGCACCTCACCGCTCCCAAGCAACTGAACTTGAACGGGCTGGATAGCATCTGCGAGCAACGCTGCCGGGGCTGCGTGACCTCCCTCGAATGTCAGCGGCTGCTGGGCACACAAAATGACAGTCGCTCCGCCGGTCGGTCCTGTGATCTGCACCTTGATATCCGCCGCGTCATGAATGTCGTATGCAGCGACGTGTTCGCCTGCGAATAGCGGCTTTCCAGCGACTGCAATTGCTGTGGCCGGGGTCTCGCGAAACAGGTAAGCCCGCACGAGCCCCGCATCACGGCCGATATGAACGCTCGAAGCCGCTGCGCCTTGCACCTGTTCGTAGGCTGGCAGGGAGAAGATTCTGGTTACGACCTTCAGAAATGCGTCTCGCAGCTCCGGTGCAGAGCGAGCTGGCGCATAGAATCCGGCGGCTTGTAGCGCAAGGTCTTGGAGAAAGGAGGACTGCACCGAACTGCCTAGCCCGATGGTGTACACGTGGATGCCGTGCTGGCCCAATCTCTTTGCGATCTCCAAAGCGTCGCTGCGATTCTGTGCGCTGCCGCCAACATATGCCGGTCCAGGATCTGGCGCTCCGTCAGTCACCAACACAATATTGACATCGTAGTTCTGCGAGAATTCGCTGCGGGATTGCAGGTACTGCTCGGCCAGCTGCAGTGGCGCAACGAAGTTGGTCCACTTATCCGAAGATGTTAGGAGGTTGAGGTTCGCTGCGATTGTTTCCTGTGTGGGGTGTGCGACAGGCTGGATCAACCAGTCTGCGCCGGTTCCAAACTTGATTGCTCCGAACTGATCACTGGGCCCAGCGGACATTGCCAACATTGTCGCGGCCTCAAGTCGGAGCTTAAGTGGATCGCTTTGCTTCATGCTCCCGGAATCATCGATCGCGACAATCACGAGGTGCGCTCTTGCCGAAGCGAAGGACGACATGGTTAGTGCGAGGCAGGCGACGAGCAACCAGCCATATCTACCCACATGTGGCAGGGGGGCGACGCCATTCAGGGGCGATCGTCGCATCGTTAAGCTCCAAGAAAATGGTATTTGTGCTGCCTATCTAATACATGTACATGCTTTTCTTAAACAGAGCCTTTGACCTGAGGGGGAGGCTGTCGTCGATCAGGGCTCGTTTCACCACATAACCAAACCACAAAAAAACTCTAACCGGGTGCTGCCATTCCGAATTTCCGCGCCACGAGGTTTCGCTTCCAATCGTAATAGCGGCGAATTTCCTCAGCGCGGGGATGCTGCGAATAGTCGCAGAGTTCGGTCCAGCGAATGGTGACAACGGGAACGGGGATCGTCGAATCTCCCGAAGGGCGCTGCGAATCGTCCAAGACGATATACATAACTGCCAGCTGTGCGTCGCCGAACAAGGACCTGCCAAAGCGAGCGAGAAATCTCTGGCGCAACTGCACTTGTGTCGCGGTGCCATTTACACCCTGCCATCGGCCATCTCCTGAACGCCATTTTGATTCGACGAAGAGGACAAAAGTGTCCGCACATAACAGGAGGTCCAACTCAGGACCATTTAGGGTGCCGTTTTCTGGATGGGGAATTCGCTGCCAGATGGCCATGGAACAGGATTTCGGTGGAACGCAGGTGAGCCCAAGCTTTGAATGCAACCAGCGGGCAAATCGCGTACGGTCGTCACCGGTTCCGTAGATCAATGGCCCGAAGTAGCTCCACTGCATCGCGTCTTCGCTGTGTATCGACTGTAGATCACAGTAGTACCCCAGCTTTTGAATCAATGCTTCCTGGTCTTCATCGGGAAATGCCCACAGCTTTTCGCTCTTGTACAGCTTCTGCAAAATCTCCGGCGGGGGCCACGGCCCATCAACGCAGCGGATTAAATTATCCGAATAATCAGGAAATGCGAACACACCACCCTTACTTCGGATGACTTGTGTGCCCCGGTTGGTCCAATCCTTCAGCTCGATCAGTGCCATGATCAGTCGTTCAAACGCACCAAATGAATTTGCATTAGAAAGTCATTAGATTTCAGGTAAAAATCAACCTTACTACTGTAATGCCGCAATTCACAGAAAAAAGGCAGGTTGAGCGGCTATTACTCTGGTCACCTGAGACGGAGTGGGGCACCTAAGTCAGGCTACGCTGGCATGCGGATTGCTTCACTTTAAAGTGTCGGCGACATTCTGCCGATAAGCATATTGAGAAGGAGTCACATGGCAACGAATCCTCAAGAGCTCACTGACGCGACTCAACGTCCCTTAGCTGCGGAGCATTTCTGCGAGGTCAACTTCAACCCCACCTCCTCGGATGCGATGGCAGGAACGGTCGCCATCAACGATGCAATCCAACTGTTGAACGAAGCAGCAACCAGAGTTGCGGGCGGGTCAATGGCGGTCTGGAAGGTTGTGGACCATGCGCGACGCTACCTTGAGAAGCAAATCGAGACATGTATGCATTGAGCGCCTTGCATGTCACGCTCTTGTGCGTCGCCTCTGAGGCGCAAGGAGGAGCATCCGGGCTCGTTTTGAATCCGTAAACCCCCGCCTTTTCCTGCGACATTTAATTCTCGATTAAACGATCAACTTTACGAACACAATCCTCAGGGCAGAAACTTGCCAGCCGTGTGACATTCGTCCGTGTAAAACGGATTCATATAGGGCAAACTTAATTTGTGAGTTCCTGAAACAATTTGGGAGCTAGATTTGGCCACGTTGGTAACTCAGACCCCAGAAGCAAGACGCGCGCTTGTCGACACTGCTCGCCAGCAGTGGATTCGGAAGCTTATCGACCCGTCGCGTCGCAACAACCTCCTATACTTCCGTCAGCTCAAGAAGGGCACCCTCGATCTCTCGGATGCCAGCGGGGAGTTGCTTGCTACTTTCTTTGCCGGCGAATCAGTCCCGGTTGCCAAGCTGTTTGAGGAAGCCCCCTCGCAAATCGATTCGGCATTGAGGGAAATCTCCCGGCGTGCGCTCAGCAATCTCGAAGAAAAGGGCTTGCAGACTCTGTTTGTCACGCTGGGAATTGCGACCTGGCCCTCACACGATGCCGGGCGCGCGCCCGAATCCCCGATTTTGCTCCTCCCCATCAGCCTGACCGCGCAGGGCCGGGGTAGCGGGTCTTTCTCGATGATTCGCACCGGCCCCCCGCAGATCAACCTCGTTCTCCTGCATTTTCTCGATACCGAGTTCGGGGTAAGCATTGCGCCAGAGGAGCTGATTGGCCTGCTCAACGGCGGGGATGAGTCCGAGCCCTTCGATGCGCAGCCTCTCTATGATGGGATGGCAAACCGCTGCCACGATGTCAAGAACTTCTCGATCCGGAAAGCCGCTTACCTGGGCAATTTTGCGTTTCAAAAAATGGCCATGGTGAAAGACCTCCAGGAACGCGGCGCCGAACTGGCGTCACACGATCTGATTGCGGCGATTTCGGGAGATGTTACAGCTCGGAGTGCAGCCGGAACACGCGATCGCGAGCTCAACCCGAAGGAGTTGGATAGCACACCACCGGACAACGAGTTTTTTGTCCTGGACGCGGATTCCAGCCAGCAGTGCGCCGTGGGAGCCGTGTTACAGGGGCAAAATGGAGTTATCCATGGGCCGCCGGGAACGGGCAAGAGCCAGACGATCGTGAATCTAATCGCGGGAATGGCGGCGGCCGGAAAGCGGGTGCTATTTGTTGCGGAGAAACGTGCCGCCCTGGATGTCGTGCGGGCGCGCCTCCGCCAGGTTGGCCTTGACCACCTAGCAATGGATCTGCACGGTGCCGACATTTCGCCAAAGCGTGTTCTCGATCAGATCGGCCGTTCGCTTGAGATCGTGCGTGCTTCAATGCCAGTGGACTGCACGGAAGTCCATACCCGCACTGTGGACCGCCGCGCCAGATTGGACGGACATGTCGAGCGCCTGCACCGCAAACATGCGCCTGCCGCGATGAGCGTCTACCAGCTACAAGGGCAGCTGATGCGTTTGCAGGAGATCGCGACGGCCAAGACTCGGTGGCGCGAACCCGAACTCAGCCGCATCGACCTTCGGGTTGCCGATCGCATTCGCGATCTTCTCAAAGAGGCAGGAGGGTACGCCTCCCTGTTTCTGCGGACCGACCCTTCGCCTTGGACCGGCGCACAACTGAAGGACGGTGCGGCCGTCCAGCGTGCGCTCGACGTTGTCGCCGCTTTCGATGTTGAGCAAGTGCCCGGAGTGATGGACGAGATGGCGGAGCTCTCGGCAAGCGTCGGGCTGAATGCGCCTCACTCGATTGCCGATGCAGTGTCGCTAATGCAGCTGCTGGCCGACACCGAAGCCACACTAACCAAATATTCCGCACAACTGTTCCAAGAGGACTTAGCGTCACTGGAGAAGGCGCTCCGGCCCGGCAGCGCGGGTTGGTTTTCCTCGATTTGGGCCTATATGACCAATGCTTCGTATCGCAATGCCCGTTGCAAGGCTTCGGCATTTCGAGCCGGTAAAGTAGGCTCGGTCGAGCTGTACTCCGAGATAGTCGCCGCTTCTGAACAACTGGACCGCTGGCGTGCTTCAAATCCCCATTCACTTCCGCAGGTTCCCGCCAAGTTTGCTGAGAGCAAGGAGAGGTTTAACGCGCTTTGCGTTCCGCTTGGATCGCTCCAGGGTATTCTGGGTCGGCGTTTTGATTCGCTGAGCTTCACGCATCTGGGTTCGCTAGTTGCCTCTCTTGCGTCCGACCACGTCACGCCTTTTGTTCTTCCCAAGCTGATCTCTATCGAGGACGAACTCGACATACTCGGGGCCAGCCGCTTCTTGACGGAGCTGCGAGACGCCAAGCCAACCCCGGACAAGTGGACGGCAGCCTTTGATTTCGCCTGGTTTGCATCCATGCTGGATGCGGCCAGCGAGAAAGATCCGGAGATCCGCAGCTTCCGCGGACAAACTCACAGTGGTTTTGTGAAGGATTTTGTCGATCTCGACGAGAAGCGGATTGAAATTGCTGCCGCTCGGGTGCGGAGAGTCCATGGAGAGCGAGCTGTCGCTTCCATGAACGCCCACCATGACCAGGAGTTACTAATCCGCAGCGAAACGCAGCGAAGCAGGAAGCGAATGCCGCTCCGTAAGCTCTTCGAGCAAGCAGGTGACGTGCTGACAACGATCTGTCCCTGCTGGATGGCAAGTCCTCTATCCGTGAGCCAGCTGCTCGACGGGGGGCGGCGCCATTTCGACGTCGTCGTCTTTGATGAAGCCAGCCAGGTGCTCCCCGAGGATGCGGTGTGTGCCATTTTGAGAGGCGACAAATTGGTGGTGGCAGGAGATCGCAACCAACTGCCGCCGTCCAGATTTTTTGCCGCCAGTGACGAGGATCTCGATTCGGAAGAAGAAGTCGGGGCGGCTGAAGGCTTCGAGAGTCTCCTGGACATGGCGAACGCCTTTCTACCCTCAAACTATCTGGACTGGCACTATCGCAGTCGCGATGAATCGTTGATCGCGTTCTCGAACCGTCACATCTACGGCAATCGGCTGGTTACATTCCCTGGTCCCGGCGGTGCCCCAGCTATTTCCCATGATCTGGTGACCCAACAGTTCGGCGCGGACGGAGAGGAAGAAAGCTGCGGTGCCGAAGTGCAGAGGGTGGTGGAACTGATCCTGGAGCACGCGCGCTTTCGCCCTCAGGAAACGCTCGGGATCATCACCATGGGAGTCAAGCACTGCGAACGGGTGCAACTCGCCTTGGACAAAGCTCTGCAGGATTGCTCCGGGCTGGAGGAGTTCTTTGATGAGAGCAAGGCCGAGCGATATTTCGTCAAGAACCTCGAGCGGGTGCAAGGTGATGAGCGCGACGCCATTATCATCTCGATCGGCTATGGTAAGGATCGGGCGGGAAATCTTCCCTTTCGTTTTGGACCGCTGATTCCAGAAGGCGGCCGTCGGAGATTGAACGTTGCCATCACTCGCGCGCGGCAGCGAATCACACTGGTCTCGGCTTTTAGCCATCTGGATATGGACATGCGGCGAGTCCGACCGGGGAGCGGCGTTGAGCTGTTGCGGAGCTATCTGGAGTACGCTGCAAGCAATGGCAAGCGCCTGGGCGATACCACCCTGAGCGATGTTGCACCCAATGACTTCGAGCAAGATATTCAAGACGCACTGGAGTCTCGCGGGTTGAAGCTGATACCGCAGCTGGGCGCTTCGCAGTTTCGCATCGATATCGTTGCCGAACACCCACGCAAACCAGGCCGCTATGTGCTGGCTATCGAATGTGACGGAGCAACGTACCACTCCAGCAATACCGCACGCGATCGCGACCGGATCCGCCAACATCAGTTGGAAGCGCTGGGATGGCGTTTCCACCGCATCTGGTCGACCGACTGGTTCATGCACAAAAGCGAAGAGGTCGAACGGGCTGTTAAGGCATTCGATCAGGCGGTGGAATGGGCAGACACAATCGATGCGATCGGTGCGTCCCCTTCTTCTAAGCAAGAGTCAGACTCCGACGGAGATGACGCAAACCATACTCAGGAATCCAGCACCGTCCCACCAAGTCCAGGCAAGAACGGCAGGGGCTTACGTCCCTTTGTCCCTCAGCGCAGCTCGATTACGGAATACACCTCAAAAGAACTCATCCATTTGATTAGCTGGGTGGCCTCGGACGGACAACTGCGCACGGACGACGAAGTGATGAAAGAGATGATTGAGGTGCTCGGCTTTAAACGCCGCGGCGCACGCATCGAATTGCGGCTTCATGAGGCCATCCGCCAGTGGCGGAAATGACGATTGAATGTTTGCTATCAAGCGGAATGTCGATCATCTTCCAATCCGTGGGTTTTAAAAAAATGCTTAAGGGCGACTCTGTTTGCAAGCACTATTTGTTGATCGATGGCGGCGCGATCATCTGGTTTGCGCAATAGTCCAAGGTGTTTCAGCAAGTACAACAGCATGGCCTCCCTCGTTTTCAGTACTAGGCGTCCGCTCACCATGCCGTAGTCCAGCTCGATTGCTCGCCGCTGTCCCTCTGATAAGGCGGGGTGGGGCATAATGATTGCCTCTACCTCTCGCTGCCAAACCAAGTCTGTAGATGGATCAATAGGCGAGCTATCGCCGGATGCAATCTCTAGAATTCGAGCGAAGAGGAAGTCTAGAAAATCTCCGCGCTCGTGACAAAACGCGCGAATATGCCATCGGAACCCATCAAAAGCGATGGCATGCGGACTTATCGTCCTTACCGCGGGTTCAGGGTGGCTCATTGACTGGTATTTGATTTCTACAGTTCTGCGGGATCTTATTGCCTGCAACACAATACGCAAGGTTGAAGGGGTGACACTTCTATTAGGGTCCTTGACTGCGGCGGCCGACGGAGGTGAGCCTAAGAAGCTGGAGTTGGGCTGAAGAATTCCTAACTCTAATCCCAGAACTTGGCTGAGATAATCATGGGCGCTCTTGGCTGCGATTATCGGCTTAAAAACTGCGCTCGCGATGTATGCCTTCTCTGTACCGTCGTAAATGGCATTTCGAGGTGCAAGTTCTTGATACTGTGCTAAATCGAGGGAAGCTTGCGGTACAGAAATTCCAAAATAATCGATCAAGTCTGACCGGTTGACATGACCCTCCCAGTACAGCCTGAAATCAATGAATTCCAGGCGACGCTCCTGGCCCCAACGCGCACGCTTGGCTCGCTCCATTAGCACCTTCCCCTGCGTAAGTCTTTGATTAGGTGAGTATAATAATTATACCCATCTAATGATTATATCGGTATAATAGCAGGGTATCTGGTCAGGTCACAACTGGCAGGCCCAAAATGAAAGAAGTGCAAAACGTTCCGTGGCAGGTGACTCAATGAACTTCCAATTTATCCATGCGGCAGATTTGCATTTGGGAAGCCCCTTTCTCGGGCTTGCGTCGCACGACGAAGAGATTGCCAAGCAGTTCTCTAATGCAAGCCGCGGAGCGTTCACGGATCTTGTGACGCAGGCGATCGATCTGAAGGTCGCATTCGTTGTGATCGCGGGGGATGTGTACGACGGGGACTGGAAAGATACCTCCATCGGATTGTTTTTCAATCGCGAACTCGCGCGTTTGGACCGGGCCGGCATCCCAGTCTACCTGGCAAAAGGTAATCATGATGCTGAAAGCGTCGTGAGCAAGGCAATCTCCCTCCCGGATTCGGTAAAGGTATTTCCGTCAAGCAAGGCAAAGAGCTTTCAGATCGAAAAGTTCAAGATTGCGATTCACGGACGGAGTTTTCCTCATCGCGCGGTAGCAGAGAATTATGCTCTGTCCTATCCAGAGCCGGACTCCGGATGGTTCAACATCGGCGTCCTGCATACTTCCTGTAATGGCAGACCAAACCATGAG
Source organism: uncultured Acidobacteriota bacterium (assembly GCA_963786435.1). GTDB lineage: Bacteria > Acidobacteriota > Terriglobia > Terriglobales > Acidobacteriaceae > TOLSYN. The sequence goes on along the minus strand of CAWAZK010000002.1, from coordinate 3,824,060 downwards.
AGCTATGCACCCTGCACAGCAGCGGACCTAGCCAATCGCAATTATCAATACTGGGCTCTCGGGCACATTCACCAATATGAAGAGATCAGTCGTGACCCATGGATTGTCTTTCCCGGTAATTTACAGGGGCGAAGCGTTCGAGAGTGTGGGCCCAAAGGCGCCGTTATCGTCGATGTCGTCGACGGCGAAGTAACGAATGTCCAGCGCATCATTCTCGACAAGGCGCGCTGGGCTGTGGTCGACATCGATGTCACCGGAATAGATGAAGAACCCGACGTATTCCATAGGATAGAGGAAGCGGTCAGCCCATTAGTGAGTCAGGCAGACGGTAGGCTCTTTGCTGTCAGAGTCCGGATTTGTGGAGTCTCGACGCTGCATCGGCGATGGAAAGCAAACGCAGACACTCTCTCTGATGAAGTGCAGGCGGCATTACACCACCTAAGTGAAGATGTTTGGCTTGAAAGTGTGCGCGTGGAGACCTCTGATCTAGCGATGCCGCACTCGGAAGACACGGCACTTCAATCGCTTGATCTTGCCGCAATGCTCGAGGGAATGGAAACGGATCCTGGGGTTAGAGCAGCGGCGCTGAACGAACTCGCCAGCATAACGGCAAAACTTCCGGGCGGCGTCACCTCCGTCGACATGTGTTCCCAAGATAACATTGACGAATTCTTGAGAGAGGCGCGCGCCATGGTACTCGGGCGCGCCACGTCATAATTAGGGAGTCTATATGCGCATTCGCACTCTTGCTCTCGAACGATATGGCCCATTCACCGGGCAATCGCTGTCCTTTCGTCCTGATGCAAAGCTCCATATAGTGTTCGGGCCCAATGAAGCAGGTAAAAGTAGCGCTCTTGCCGCCATTGCAGACCTCTTTTTCAAAATTGAACCCCGGACTCTATACGACTTTTTGCATAAAGCGAAAGACATGCGCATTGGCGCAGTGATTGAAGCGCGAAATGGAAGCCGTCTCAGTTTCCAGCGGCGGAAGGGGAATAAGGATACGCTGCTCGATTCCTCTGACGTGCCTCTTTCCGATGACTTCCTAGTGCCCTTCATCGGCCACCTGACTCGAGATGTGTTCACCCATGCCTTTGGACTAAACACTGAAATGCTCCGCCAGGGCGCGGAAGAAATGATGAAAAGCGGAGGCGAAATTGGGGCCAGCCTCTTTGCGGCAGCATCCGGCATGAAGGGTATGACCGATCTTCGGCAAGGACTGGAGAAGGAGGCCGACGCTATTTTTGGGCAGCGCGCCGCGAAGGACAGAAAGTTTTATCAGATACTTGATCGCAATGAGATTGCCCGCCGCGCAATTCGAGATCTGGAACTCAAAGCCGGCGACTGGAAGGATCTCAACGAGGAGATCAAGGGCTATGCGGAGAATCTAGTAGAAATTACGGAGCGACGTGCAGCCAATTTAACCGAACGTGCTCGACTTTCGAGATTAAAACGAGTCGCACCGCTCATGTGCTTGATCGATGCCGATATTGAGAAACTTAAGTCTGTCGGCAACCTACCCGAGGTTGCGCCGGGTTTCACCGGGCGCTTGCAGGCAGAACTTGATGCCAATCGACAATTCGCCGACGAGCGCGACCGCGCACTAGAAGATCAGGAGGAGGCGCGACGTGAGCTTTCCTCGATCACAGTGGATGAAACGCTTCTCGGTAATGCCGACGAGATTCACGTTCTATTCGGCAGGACCGGAGCGTACGAAAAGGATCAGCGCGATATTCCTCGAATTCAGGCGGAAGCGGATGAGTTTGCTGCAAATCTGAATCAACTCGCTGTACGGCTCGGAATGACCGATGCATCGCAGGTGAAAGAGAAGCAGCCTGCTGACATTGTCTATGCGGCCATTCGCGGCCTCATCTCCGAAGGCAAGAAACTCTCCACAAAGCTTGATGGATTTCGCAGCAATATTTCATCGGAAACCGAAACCCTTACTAATCTGGAAGAACAACGTACAACACGAGAAGTGGTCCCGAATCCTCGGCACCTACGTGACAAGATTGTGGCGCTCGGGCCTGTTCTTAAGCAACTCGACAGGCGTAGCGAAATCGAGCGCGCGATTGAGACAGAAGCAAAGAGCATTAAAGTGGCCGCCGCCCGGCTTAATCCACCCGTGGCCGATCTAAACGTAGTTGCCCGGGCTTCAATGCCGAGTGCCGAAACAATCGCCCGTTTTCGCATTGAACTTGACAATATCGATGCCGACCTGCAGCGGGAGAATGAACGGATATTAGAAACAGTTGGCACGATCGCTGAAATTGAGAGGGGGCTTCAGACATTCACTGCGTACGGCGTCGTACCATCCGCCGTGGCCATTGCTGCAGAGCGTCAGGAACGCGATAAAACATGGTCCAGCCTGCGGGATTCGTTGACTGGGACAGCTCCCACCCTTGTCGGGCCGGCATTGACTCGAACAATTCTCGCGTTCGAACACCACAGCTCGGAATCTGATCGTTTGGCGGATGCCGCTGTGGCTAATGCCGATGGCGTTGCCAGCTATACCGCAGACCTTAAACGCCTGAGCGAAGAGCGTACAAGGCAGAGCAGCACAAAAGAAAGACAAGAAAAGCTGCAGGGCACCCGCAATACAACACAGGAGGCTTGGACCGAACTTTGGCAATCGGCTGGGTTCGCACCACTGCCGCCCGTCGAGATGACTGGCTGGCTGTCTCAGGTCCAGGCACTGTTTACGCGTCTGGAAAAGAACGACGCGCTGCGGGATGAGGTCAAACGCATTGAGATTGATGTTCTCGCTATCGTACCGGCGCTCGAAAAGTTGGCGGCCGAGGCAGGCGTTTCGCTGGTGGAGGGACTAGATCCAAAGCACCTCTTGCAGCAAATTCAAGATCGTTTGAATAGGATCGAACAAATCTGGGATGAGTCCAGCAAGGTTGAGATGAGCATAAAAAACACGCAAACCCGTATTGACCGGCTGCGTAAGGACGAATCAGAAGCGGCTCTGCAGGTTAATACCTGGAAGACACGCTGGGGCGCAGCACTTCCTAGTCTTGGGCTTCCCGAAACCGCTACAGTTGATGAAGCTGAGGTCGCACTTTCTGTATGGCAGAAGGTTCCAGATACCTTACGCGAGCACGATAACCGTCTGCGTAGAGTTGGAGGAATGCAGCGGGATACCGACGAGTTTGAAGCGCGCGCCAAATCTGTCATTGAATGTACCGCCCGGGACCTCTTGTCTTTCCCCTTCGGAACGGCTGTTAAGAAACTCAGTGAGCGCCTTACTGGCGCAGCAAACTCTAAAGCCCGCCGGGATCAGGTGGCGTCGAGTTTAGAAAAAGCCTCCATGTCTCTGACGAGTGCAGATAAGAAACTGGAAGCCTCCAAGTCGGCATTGGACCTCCTCACCGCGTCCGTGCCACCCGATACCGACCTGCTTGAACTTCTGCAGCGCTTCTCCGTCCAGGAAGATGCAACAAATTCTCTGACCGATCATCGAAACCAGCTAATTGTCCAGGGTGATGGTTTCACCGAAGAACAGCTCCGCGCAGAGTTGACGGATTTTCATGTCGATGAGGCCGCAGCAAAGCTTCAGGAACTGTCTGGGGAAGACACACGTCTCGAAAGTGATGCTCGCGAGATTTTTGCAAACCAGAAGGTTGCCACAAACCGGCGCGCCGAATTGCAGAAGGGCATGGGCGCCGAAGTTGCACATCAACAAAAGAAGAATGCGGAAGCCGAGCTCTTGGCTGCAACTCGCGAGTGGTTGGTTCTTAGATTTAGCTCGCTTCTTATCAGCCACGCAATCGAGAGGTCACGTGCTAGCCAGCACAATCCTCTGATCAAGCGGGCGGGAGAGTTATTCTCCACCATCACCGGTGGTGCCTTCGTCGGCATCGGCCAGAACTTTGGAGAAGACGATACCCCTTACCTGGTCGGTCGCCGCTCATCGGATGAGAACGTCTCCGTTTCTGGACTTAGTGAGGGGGCCCGAGATCAGCTATTCCTGGCACTTCGCTTGGCCTATCTCGAAAGTTTTGCCAAGAGTGCGGAGCCAATTCCATTTATTGGCGACGATCTATTCACGAGCTTCGACGAGGATCGCACGGCCAATGGTCTATCTGCCCTGGCCGCAATTGGAGATCAGATCCAGCCAATTCTTTTCACACATCACAGACACGTAGTCGAGATTGCCCGAGCCAGAATCGGAGCGGCGGCGGACGTAATTGAGATGAAGCAATATAATTCGCCAAGTTCCGAGTGAAGCGGAGGACAGTCCGCAGAGGTCTTTATGCCCATGTACGAGACATTGTTTCAGTCCGCGGTAGAGAAGGCGCTTTCTGGTGCGACGGTTGTGACCGAAAATAAACGCGCTGCGCGCCGAGTAATGTCGGCTTGCGAGGCACATCTTCGCTCTACTGCGGCCGCGTGGCTCACGCCTCACGTGCTACCGCTGGAGGCTTGGCTGCAAAGCTTGTGGCAAGAATGCTTGCTCGCGGGTGCCACCAATTTTGTCCTGCTGAACGACTATCAGACGGCGGCGTTGTGGGAGCAGATCGTCGCGGGCGGCGATTCCGCTCCACTCAGCAATAAGATGGGAACAGCTGTTGCGGCTCTCCAGGCCTGGAGCACCTTACACGAGTACGGCATTCCGCTCTCGCCAGCTCCCTTTGCAGCGCAGCCTGAAACGCAAGCCTTCTACAGCTGGACACAGCGGTATGAAAAGACCACTGCCGAACATCGATGGATTGACGGAGCCCGCCTAATCGATGTGCTTAGCCCTATGCTGGCGCACATTGCTCCTAGTATTAGCAATAGTGTCGTCTTTTACGGGTTCGATGATTTGACACCCAAACACCAGCGCTTGATTGCGGCCCTGCGCGCTTCCGGCAAGCAGATCACCACGCTTCTGCCGGAGTATGAGGCAACCGACTCTCCACATGTCTGTGCGATCGCAGTCGACGACGTGCGAGCGGAACTTTATGCCGCGGCACGTTGGACGGCCGCCAAACTGCGCCACAATCCTGATATTCAGGTGGGAATTGTCATTGCAGGCATTTCTGAGCTTCGCGCAGAAGCGGAGTTCATTTTTACCGAGGTACTACATCCAGAATTACTAGTTGCCTCTAACATCAGCCGTCGATCCGCCTTCGACCTCTCGCTTGGCCCCTCATTGGAGTCATACCCGATCATCAATACCGCGCTTCTGGTGACTGAAAGCGCTTTGGGTAGTGTTACAACTCATGATGCTGGCGTGCTTATCCGCTCTCCTTACCTTGGCGGTAAAAGCGCTGAGTCTGGCCAGCGCGCCAACCTGGACCTTTTCATGCGGGGCCATGCCGGGACCAAAATCAGCGCGGACCAGGTCATAGCTATCTACGATCACAGCGACAATCGCACTCGTGCCCCCCAGTTGCGCAAGGTTCTTGCCCGCCTGACAGGGCTGGCCGCGACAAAGAGCTCACAATCGTTGCCGCCGAGCAAATGGGCTGATGTAATAGGCAAGCTCCTGACCGCGGCAGGCTGGGCGAGCAGCGATGAAGGCTGCCGCACTCTCGACAGCTCCGAGTATCAGGCGGTGCAAGCCTGGTCTGAATTGCTGTCGAAGTTCGGTAGCTTGGATGCAGTCTTGCCCACCATGCCCGCGGCAGAAATGCTACAGCGCCTACGCCGACTTGCTAGGGACAAGCCATTCAAGCCGGAGAACATTAAAGCTCCGGTGCAATTGATGGGCATGCTGGAGGCTACTGGCTCTACCTTTGATCATCTCTGGGTAACGGGGCTCAGTGACGATGTCTGGCCGCCGCGTGGAACCGCGACACCACTGATACCACTAGCTCTGCAGATTGCGGCCAACGTTCCTCACTGCGTTCCTGCGCAGGAATTTGAATTTGCGAAGAAGGTCACGACTCGCCTCGTGCAAAGTGGCACAGATGTCGTGCTCAGTTGGCCCAAGCGTCAGGAGGATCGCGCGCTCCGCTCCAGTCCGCTCCTCGCAGATGTCATCCGGAAATCCGAAGATGAAGTCTGCGGACCGCCGCACAGAGATTGGGCGGAACTGCAGAGCGGTGTGAAGCTCGACGAATTCGAGGATGAACCGGCGCCACGACTCGAAGTGCGTGACGTATATTCCGGAGGTACGAGGGTGTTCGAGTTACAGTCGAACTGCCCATTTCATGCCTTTGCTGAGTTGCGCCTCGGAGCCGCGCGTATTGAGGAGCCTCAATCAGGAATCCGTGCGAAGGATCGCGGCAAGGTGATCGAAAATGCGCTAGAGCTTGTCTGGGATCAACTGCACGACCACCACACGTTGGTAAATATGGAGCGCTCTGAGCTTCATCAGATAGTGAGCAATGCTGTTGACGAAGCGTTGAAACTGCTCGAAGCCGTGACTGAGAACTGGGAGCATCATTATCGCGAACTGGAACGCAAGCGTCTCTTCAATCTCGTAAACGAATGGCTCGAGTTGGAGAAGAAGCGTGAACCCTTCAAGGTGATCGCGCACCAGCGCTCCGTTGTGGCATCTGCCGGAGGAATCAGCGTCAATGGACGCATTGATCGCATCGACCAGACCGACGCCGGTGGGTTCGTGATCCTCGATTACAAGGCGGGCGGCGGCACTTATGGCCCAGGTCAGTGGAGAGGTCCACGTCCCGAGCGCCCCCAGCTTCAGTTGTATGTCAATAGTCAGGAGGAGCCGGTTGCGGCCGTCGCATTTGCCCTCCTGCGTACCGGCGGTTGTGCGTTGAAAGGATATGGTGCACGCACCAGCATCCTGGCACAGCGCCGTGACCTGACGGCAAAGTACTTTGCTCCTGGCGATACCTTTAACCAGCACATTGGTAAATGGAGCGGTGTGCTGGACAAAATTGGAGAGGCATATGCTGACGGAATTGCTCGGGTGGATCCGCTTCCCGAACGTGTCTGCGATTACTGCCACTTGCCTGCTCTCTGCCGCCACTCCGAGCACGAAGGGTCGGGCTTAAACCGCGAGGAGGGGGAACCCAGCGATGACGAGTAATCAAGTGCCAGTGCCGAGTGACGCCGAGGTTCGCAGCAGAGCCATCTCACGGGATCAATCCTTCATTGTGCAAGCACCCGCCGGCTCAGGAAAAACTGAGTTGCTTATGCAACGATTTCTCAACGTGCTGGCTGATCCGACTATCGCGGAGCCCGAGTCGGTGTTGGCAATCACTTTCACCCGCAAAGCCGCCGCGGAGATGCGCAACCGCATCTTAGAAGCGCTGGAAGACTCCGGAAAACCGCTTTCCAAAACACTCCCACCCCACAAGCAAAAGACGCGAGAAATTGCGATAGAAGTACTGAAGCGAGATATGGAGAGTGGCTGGCGCCTGCTCGAAAACCCCTCACGCTTACAAGTACGAACCGTTGACTCATTTTGCGACTCGCTCGTGCGGCAGCTTCCATTGCGGGCAGGATTCGGTGCGGCTGCCGACGTTGATATCGACCCGAAGCCGCTTTACGAAGAAGCTGCCCGGCGAACAGTACTTATGCTGGGGGATCCTGACGAGCGAACTTCGAAAGCGGTCGAACAAATACTCGCCCATCTGGATAATAACCTTCCGAGTCTGCAGCAACTCATCGTCGGCATGTTGGAGAAGCGTGAGCAGTGGCTACGCCTGATCGGAGGCGTCCATATGCTTGATGAGCAGGAGCTTGAGGAGGTACGTCGCGAGAAGCTCGAGCCAGCGTTGGCCGATGCGGTACGCTACGAACTCGGCACTCTGCGGGAGGCACTGACCGCCGCTGTTCCTGGGGGACTATGGGGTCGTCTCCTGTGGTTCATGCGCTATGCAGGAAGCAATCTGGAAGAGACCGATCCCGTGTATCTACTTCGTGACCTGACCGCACTTCCAGGTACCGAGCCGATGGACGTTGGCAAATGGAAAGCCTTACACAAATTCTTCTTTGATTCGAAACAGTGTGTTCGCGGGAGCCTCAGTAAGCTCAACGGGTTTCCTAAAGAGGGGAAGAGCGAGAAAGAGGAATGTCTAGAGCTGTTTAAAACGCTAGACCATCATGCCGATTTCGCGGGCAGGGTGCAAGAGCTGTGCGGGCGCCTCGTTAAGCTGCCACCTACAACTTACACGGATGCGCAATGGGAAGTGATTCGCGCCCTGTTTTGGATACTCCCGCGAGCAGTTGCAAGTCTCAAAATCATTTTCGGCGAAGTCGGGCGAGTGGACTTTTCGGAAGTGGCGCAGAGCGCAGCTCACGCGCTAGGTACACCAGATGAACCAACCGACTTGTCGTTCCGAGTGGGTGGGCGCATTCGCCACATTTTAGTAGATGAATTTCAAGATACGTCGGTAGCGCAAGTTGAACTGCTGAAAGCGCTAATCGCGACTTGGGAACAAACTGAAGGCAACACGCTGTTTGTAGTCGGCGACCCGATGCAGTCGATCTACAGCTTCCGTGAGGCCGAGGTTGTGCTTTTCCAGCGGACTCGTCAACAGGGCGTTGCAGGATGGAAGTTACAGCCTGAGGAACTTCGCATCAACTTTCGTTCGCAGTCGCGCCTGATTGATTGGTTCAACGCGAGCTTCCCCAACATCCTTACAGACGATAATCACGTCACCGGTGCGGTCTCCTACACCCCGGCAGATGCGATCCGGCCAGCTGGTCCCATCCCAGTGTCCATTGAGGCCTTCGCCACAAAGAACTATCCAGCCGAAGCACAGCGCGTAGTCGAATTAATCGAACAGGCACTGGCTGAGGATAGTTCGGGGACAATCGCAATCCTCGTACGTGCTCGCTCGCACCTAACCGAGATTGTAAAGACGTTGCGCTCGCATGGAATCCGTTTCCGAGCAGTCAAGATCGACTCCTTAGATGAACGCCAGGCGGTGCTCGACATCGATGCGCTCACTCGCGCCTTGCTTCACTTTGGCGACCGCACCTCGTGGCTCGCTGTGCTGCGTGGACCTTATTGCGGCCTTGATCTTTCGGATCTTTGGGAGCTTTGCCGCGACGATAAACACACCGCAATATGGGATCTGCTACAGCAACGATCTGCAAAGTTAAGCGCCGACGGCCGGCACCGTTTAGCGCGAGTCGTACCGGTACTCGCCTCTATGCTGGACAGCCGGGGGCGTATACCTCTCCGCACATGGATCGAAAGTGCATGGATATCCCTCGGTGGTCCTGCCTCAGTGCGGCCCGGCACCGATGGCGAAGCTGACATCCGCGATGTGCATGCCTACCTCAACCTCCTGCAGTCCACAGCCGTCGCTGGCGAGTTGCCCGATCCACAGGTGTTCCGTCGAAAACTCGAAGCGCTGTTCGCCCCTGCTGACACAGCCGACGACATCCGCGTGGAAATCATGACCATCCATAACGCAAAGGGGTTGGAGTTCGACACGGTGATTGTCCCCGGCCTGGGACGCCCACCGAAAGCCGATGATCCGCGTCTCCTCTACTGGAGGGAGCGAATTCTGGACGGCAAGGAACAACTTCTACTTGGCCCCATTGAAGCGGCGACTGCAGCCAAAGACAATAAAGACGGAACGATTCAGGGTTACCTGCGCCAGATTGAAAGCGACCGCGCACATGAGGAAAGCAAGCGTCTGCTCTACGTCGCTGCGACCCGCGCCAAACGCAAACTACATCTACTCGGACATGTTTCCGAGCCAGGTGCGCCCCCTGACCGTAAATCGCTCCTCGCAACTCTCTGGGCGGTCCCCGAAATCGCCGCCAAGTTCATGAGTGCTACCGAGCCTGAGCAGGTGACCGACGATACCATCCCCGATGTATCAAGCACCGCTCGGCTGCGACGGCTTCCTCTCGATTGGCAAATGCCATCACCGCCAGCAGCTTTGGAGTGGCCAGCGCCTATAGAAGAGAGTGATCCGAAGCAGGCTCATACGTTCATATGGGTCAGTGATACCCTGCGCCGCGTCGGCACTGTGACCCATGGTTTCTTGCAACAGATTGGGCGCGAAGGATTGTCGAGCTGGGACGATCAAGTCATCGAGCAACGTATCTCCAGTATTCGTGGAGCATTGCTGGGGGCTGGGGTTCCGCCAACTACCATCGGGGTGGCCACGGACAAGGTCATTGCGTCCCTGAAAGCCGTTTTGCATGACACTACTGGCCGCTGGGTGTTGGACGCTCATCAAGATGCTCAGAACGAATTCGAATTGTCCGGGTTGATCGACAACGAAGTTTGCAGAATAAAGTTGGACCGCACCTTCATCGAAGGCGACGAAAGATGGATCGTTGATTACAAGGTCACCGATATAGAGGGCGGCTCCCGCGAAGACTTCCTCAATGCGCAGGTACAGAAGTACCGAGAAGATATGCAAATCTACAGACGTGTGATGGCTGCATTCGACCCTCGTCCGATTCGATTGGCGCTGTATTTCCCTCTCCTGCGGGAGCTTTGCGAAGTGCACTGAGATTTAAGAGTAACGCGCCGGCACCAGGGGCTTTCGACGTTTGGAGTTACAAAGCTGATGGTCAGAGCGACTTTATACTACACGCCCGTTCTCGCCATAGCGCTTCAACCAGTTGTCGAGTGTCTGGCGATTGCTAAATCCCAGCATCCGGGCCGCCTTGGTTCGGTTGTCTCTTGACGCATTCAGCGCGCGGGCAATGTAGTGGCAGCACAACTCTCCAACTACCTCCCGGAGTTTGAAGCCATTAACTATTGGCCGCTCGAGGATCGGCCCACTCTTGTTCTGTCTAAGAATGGTTGCCAATACCGTTTGTTCATCGATCTGTTCTTCTTCAAGTCGCAGGACGGCACAGCGCAGCAGGGTATTTCGGAGCTCCCGTACGTTGCCGGGCCAATCGTGACGCAAAAGTTCAGCCCGGGCACCATCGGTGAGATGCTTCATCGGCATCCCGCGCTCTCTCATTGCTGCGTTGACCTCGTCAAGGATCACGTTGAGGAGAAGCAGGAGGTCGTCAGTGCGCTGACGTAGCGGCGGAATCTGGATGCGGACGACCATCAGTCGGTACATCAGATCCTCGCGGAACCTACCGTTTGCTACCTCCGCCAAGAGGTCGCGGTTTGTGGCAGCAATCACCCGCACATCGATTGGGCGAGGGACGTTTTCGCCGACACGCGTGACCTTTTGCTCCTCAAGCACGCGAAGCAGGCGAACTTGGGCCGGGAGGCTCAACTCCCCAATCTCATCGAGAAAAATGGTCCCGGTGTTTGCAGCTTCAAACTTGCCCGGTCTCGCTTGGCTGGCTCCTGTAAAAGCACCTTTCGCAGCACCAAAAAGTTCCGATTCGATGAGATCTTGCGGCAAAGCTCCACAGTTCACTTTGACAAAGGGCCGGTCCGCTCGTGCGCTTGCGTCAAACACTGCCTGGGCGAGCAGTTCCTTCCCTGCTCCGGAGGGACCTTCGATCAACATAGGCCATGGCATCTTCGCGGCTTTTTGGGCCAACTTAACCGCATCGCGCATCGACGCACTTCGAAACTGGAGCTTGCCAAACTCTGACGAGGGGAGAGCTTCACCGGCACTCAGCCGTTGAATCTTTTTATCTGCGCGGTATTCTGCCGCAATATCAAAAGGAAGTGGCACATCTTGTGGTCCGTTCACTTTGTCCGAACGGATGATTCGCAAGTTGTATCGCGGTGCGATGAGGAGCCAGCAGGCTTTCATCGTCGAGGTCCCGGGACTGAGGTGGCATGTGGTCTGTTCGCCACTGATGCCGGCTGCTTCCATCTGTTCAATAACACCGATCGCAGCGTGATAAATCTCGGCAAGATCTGATTCCGAACGAAGTCGGCAATCCCAACGATGCACCTTGACCTTTTCGCTGATTTCCAGCCAGTCAGCGAAAGCTCTCGACTCAGCAGTGCGCCAATTGTCTAGCAGCCAGACCGATTGAAAACGACGGGCGGCTAAGGTTCCAGAGATCGGCCCACCGGTTACATCGCCATCTTTGGCGGCGTCTAGGTCATTCTTGCCAATCCACGCGATGAGGTGCTCTGCCATGCACTCGAAGATACAGGAACTTACCATAAAGTAAAGAGTTTTACTTTTTCAGAGCGAATGAAATCGACGGCTTAACCGTAAGTCACTGAAACAGATGGACAACCGGGGCGGTGGGCAGTCTGGCACGAGAGTTGCTCTATCAGTGGACGTGGAGAGTGGGAGTTAGCCGAAAAAGCGTAGCAGAACTTACACCAGGGGGAATTGGAATGAAGAACGGCTTGATGCTGGCAACGGCACTTTCCATCGACGGGCTCGATAACACCTGTGAATCGGAATTGGCAATGCTCAGTCAAGAGCTCGGATTGGAGTCGCTGGCGGTATTGGTTGCTGAACCACTCAACCGGACAACGGAACAGCTGACACTCATCGGCAAAGCTTCATCATTGCTGGCCGTGCGAAAGGCTGTTCTCAGGTATCAGCCGGACGGCAAAGCTTATTCATTGCCAAATTACTTGAAGCATTTCACCGCACTGTGGGCAAGGCGGCTCGCAAAGATTGGAGCGGCAGGTAAGCCGTTCCCGCAGGTAGACCTTTCGAAGGTCTTGGCCGAGGCTGCTGGCCAACGCATATATAGGGCAGTGGTGAAGGCTGGGGTGCCTCCGGATGACTCAACCGAGCTTGATCAGCAGCAGTTGTCCCCCGAGTCCGATGATTGCCAGCTTTGTAGTCAGCCATTGGGTGTGGTGAAGGCCGTTCTGGAGCAGCACAATTTCTCATGGACGGAAGATACCAACACGATTCACACCACTATCAACTGTGACGGCACAGTATGCAGCTTCAGCTTCAAATTGGTTCAGGGGGACCTACACGTCTCAGTCGGCCTTCCGGTCTTTGCCCAGAGTACGTTTCGTCATCGCATGTACGAGGTACTGAATGCAATTAACTGGAAGCTTTCCATTGGCAACTTTGAGATGGACCCCGAGGACGGAGAACTTCGCTATCGCACGACCATGCCTTTGCATGGAACCATCCCCACTGAACCACAGGTGGACTGCATGTTCGGTTGTGGAATGTATGCCGTCCGCAAGTACGGACTGTCTCTGATTGAAGCAGGACTGACTGACCACGACACCGACTTTCTGATCACTCGTGCCGAAAAGAATTCTCACAATCAAGAAGAACAATAAAGGAGCCAGTATGGATTTAAAGAAAATCACAGGTCCGAATGGTGGAACGATAGGCTACATCCGCAAGGACAACATTGGCCACACCGTCACAAATGCCACTGGAGGCATCTTGGGGTTTACCTCTAGTAGTGGCACTTTTAGGCCGAATGGACACCGTATTGCCAACCAGAGTGTCCCGGGATTGTTGTTCAACCGCAACAAGGACAAGTAACGCTGCATCCCGGAGCAGTGAGCACACATCGCTCCGGGATTGCAGTTCTGTCCGAACTCGGATACCTTTGGCTCTCCCGTTCCTACACACGACGCTCTGATTGGAGACAAAGTGAAAAGACCGCTTGCCATCTTCGACATGGACGGAACCGTACGCGAAGCTCCGCAGAATGCACGCGCTCACCAAATCCGAATCATCGACGGCATAGCCGAGCGCATCAGGGAACTGAAGCGCCTCGGGTATTTTGTGATCGGAGTGACCAATCAAGCGGGGGTTAGTCGCGGAGAGATCAGTGCGGCCGAGGTGGAAGAGACAAACGCGCGCACATGTGAGTTACTCGGTGATGCAGCACCCGAGAAGATCTACTATTGCCCTCATTATGGTCCGAAAGACGGCCGCAATTGCGACTGTAAGAAGCCAGCTCCCGGCATGGTGTTGAGCGCACTGAATAGCGACACTACGCTGGACGATGCGATCGTTATTGGGAATGACCCGTTAAAGGATGGAGGTTTGGCTGCCAGCTTGGCATTGCCTTACATTCCGGTTCATACATTTCGGGCATGGCCCATTGCGTCCTTGGCGGTCCAGATTCGCCGACTTCACCCATCAGTTCCGGTGGTCGCAACGAACACAGACAATGCGATTGGCACAACGTTCGGATTGATTATCGGCAGCGCTGCTGGGTTTGCTCTTGCGCCCCAGTCTGGCGGTTTAACCGAGTGCTCCCTGGGCGCCGGTGAGGACGAACGTACAGCCGCAGCAAAAGCACTTATTCCGTGGACGCATGATGCGGCAATGGCAATGATGGCCGCCCACACGCTCTGTCACAAGCACGATGAGTTTACGTGCGCTGATGATATACATCGCACGCTTAAACGCTGGAGCGGATACGGGACAGGTTTCGAAGATTTCCCCCGGATTGTTCTCAGAGAACCCGGCATTGAGCCACTTGGCCCAGGACGAGCAATTCGTGCATTGCTTTTTGAACACGTCTATCCAGGCACGTATTACGAGAGAAACCCAAACCGATCTGCCGGGAACGGTGCGCTTGTGCGCTGCGCCCCAATATCATTATTTCGCCTAAACTCCGTGCCGATGCTGATTGCTAATTCCCGTTACTCGGCCCGGATAACACACGCTGATCCTCGGGCGCAGAGCGCTTGCGTCATCCTTAATCTGTGGCTACGCGAGATTCTCGTTAATGGCACCAAGGACGCACGCGAATACGCGGTGGGGATGTTACCAACAACGGAGCGCGAGGTCTGGAACGATCTACGAGAAATCGAGCGACGCCGTCCTGAGGAGATCAGAAGCGGTACATACGCGGTACACACGCTGGAAGCGGCTGCTTGGGCATTTCTCACAACGGATTCGTTCGACGCAGCAATCGAAAGAGCGGTGAGTCGTGGTGGAGATGCCGACAGCATAGGTGCCGTGGTCGGAGCATTGGCAGGTGCGTACTATGGCGTTTCGATGGTCGGAACGCGCTCAGATTTGCACACAGTCCAGTACAGCCACTTTGTTGAAAGGCTCACGCTCGAAGCAACCCTGCGCGGCATGTGTGAGCATATAGCATCCAAAGACAAACATCGCGCAGCTGCGAATGCGTGACGTGTTGGGATGTTCCGAAAAGTTGTGTTATCTACAACTGCTTTCAGCGAGACGGCAATACTGATACCTTTGACTTCGCACCAACGCAGCGTGAGGACTGACATCAATGGCCGACGAGAAACACAGAGCGGATGAGACTTATCCAGCGTCCTCTGACGCGCTTGTCACGGAATTGGAACAGATTAAGGATGAGGCAGGGTTCAACGCGTTGCTGATGCACCTCGTGCGAGAACCAATTCCTGTCGTGATTGGATTTTACGAAGAGGCAGACGAAGATTGGCCTAAATCAAAGGTTGCGCGGACACTACAGGACGTCGCTGAGGAGTTCACCGGGAGGTGTCAGTTCATGGTGTGCAACGCCGACCGATCCGTGCTCTCGCACGAGTACGAGGACTGGTGCGGCTTCGGGTATAAGTTTGACACCTTGCCAATGTTCGCTATGTTTTTCCGGGGAGGTGTCGTTTCCGCTTGTGGCTGTGTCGAGGACGAGGTTGGCTCCTCTGATATCCATGGACTGATCGAGAAAGGATTAGCCGAATTTGCGAATCCACTGACTGCCATCGCATGGCTGCATACTCCGGACGTTCCAAGACGCCTTCTGCCAATCTTGCCTAAAGATGGCCTAATAGGATTAGCTCAGGATGCTATTACTAGCTGCGAGGCTGTGGCAACGAGTTCCCACGAACGGTTCGAAAAGCATATTCAGGAATGGCTCGATTTACCGCCTACTACGGCAGTCGCATGCATCTACGCACCTCATAATGCCCCGTTCTGGATCAATGAGATTCCGTTCCCAGTGGAACCAGGCCGAGAAGTTCGCATGCGTCTCGCTTTTGATTTGGAGGACATCGATGAGCAGACTTCGATCGTTCAAGTTCTCGATGAGGATGAATCCGGCAATGGACCGTGGCTCGTTCCATCATCTATCGAATGGGATAAATTTCTTATTTTCTTCCGGGCGGCGATCTGCTCCGGCACAATCCTCCTTTGCACTAGCAACGACGAATGGATGCAGCTGAGAAGTGCGAGCCCGCTATTTCGCACAGTTGATTACGTCTACTTTGTTGACTCAGGCGATTCGATGCTGAACTGGATTTCGGAACATCTTCCCGTGCCTCCAACGTGGGATGAGCGATTGTACGAATGGGACATATTCGTGTATTTTGCTGAATCCAGATGGTATGAAGAAGGCGCCGGCTTCATCCCCTCCTCCTTTCCGATGGTCATAAACCTTAGAGCGTCGAATTGGGATGGGGAAACCGTGATCAAGGACTGCGCTGCCACGGGATACCGAATGCGAAGCTCGGAAGGGGAAACTCTTTCCGAAGTAGAAGAGATAGCGAGTCATTGGGCGGGGCGGAGATTGTCCCGCCTGCACGCCTCCCTTTCGGAGTTTATCGAATCTGCCGTCTATGGAGTCCCAGACGAGTTCAAGCGTCTCCTGGGAGAGTTTTGCGATGGCATGCGAACAACCGGAACGCTCGGCGAATACGAATCAAGGTACCACCAGTCAGTTTCCGGCGAATACGACGAAGAAATGCGCGCCGCCGAATCGCCAGAGTATCTCAATAAGCAATACGCGAGCATCAAGAAGCGAATCTTGAGGGAAGACGAGCGGCGGTTGGTCGAACAGGCGAAACGAAACTTCCTCGTTTCCTGGAATTGGCCAAAAGCTAGCTCCCCCACTTTGAACTTGGCGCATTCTATTCGCATGCTCAAGCGAATGCATACGAGGCAGTAAACCCAGTTGGGTGACCTGTGCAGTTCGTGAATCAAACTGGTATTCACAACGACCCGGACAACACTCCTTCTCCTCCGCCTCCTCCTTTGCCGTCGCTCGAATCCGAGCCACTTGTTGTTTTAGTTCATCTCTTCTGAACTTCGATCTCCAGCCGAGGATGCAACAGTAATGCGTCATGAACGGGTGTATTGGAATGATCGCCCCACAATAAGGCTTCGGACACATCATGTACCCCCCTGGCACATCGTCTGGATGCTCAGGAAAATCTTCCGGCGCCTCATAACAAAGTTCTTTCCATTTCCGCTATGAGGGACGTGCCGGTAGGTTTGGCGCTCGGCCTCGGGACGCCCTTCCGGACCGGTGTTCCCTTTTGTTCAGCGGTCCTCACACAAGCGTAGATTCCTGCTATGACGAGATGTGACAAAGTAAAACACCATTGCAACTCCTACCGGGACAAACGTGGGGCTACCGAGCGAGCAAAGTGCAGTGGTATAGAAGCACCGTACACGCGCGTCCTTACGCCAACGATGATCGCTGGGCTCGTAAGAATGGTTGCCGCAGAATGTGAGTAGCAATACTATTACTGCTGAATGCGTTATTGGTGGGTCAATCAGAACCAGACGTTCCGCTACGAAGTCGAAGGCGGCTATCTCTGGTCGCCCAAGACGAACAAGAATGGCGCCCGTAATCCTTTCTACGAGAGCATGCGCGAGGTTGCGCCTGGCGACCTCATACTCTCTTTTTCGGATACGCGCATTGCGGCCATTGGCATCGCCCGGACCTACTGCTACGAGAGCCCGAAGCCAATTGAATTCGGCAACGCGGGACTGTACTGGAACAAAGTCGGTTGGAGAGTTCGGGTTGGCTTCCAGCGACTGCAGAATCAGGTTCGCCTCAAAGACAACATAGAGTTTCTGAGACCCTTCCTTCCAGAGCGCTATTCCCCCCTCCAGGCGAACGGCAACGGAATTCAGTCTGTCTACCTCACAGGACTGAGCCCGGAATTGTTCGGTGCCATCGCATTGCTCATCGGTTCTGAAGCCAATCAGATTTGGCAGATGGCAGAGAATCAGCCATTGCAGGATCGCCAGGCTGTCGCAGCGGATATGGAAATCTGGGAGCACCACCTCGAGGACGAGGTGGAACACAACACTTCGATCGACTCGAACCGAACGCGAGGCAATCATCATCGCCCGAAGGGGGCAAGGGCTTTTCCGGGACAGGGTGTCGCAGTTCGAGCGATTCTGCCGAGTAACGAAAGTCGACAACCCCGAGCACCTGCGAGCGAGTCACGCGAAACCGTGGCGAGATTGTGATTCCAACGAAGAACGCCTGAACGGCGAAAACGGACTACTGCTGACGCCAAGCATCGATCACTTGTTCGATCGCGGCTTCATCACATTCGAAGACACAGGACGCCTGGTGATCTCGCCGATTGCGGATTCGCATTCGCTCGAGCGGATGGGGATGCCAGTGCGCGAACCGCTGAACGTTGGCGCGTTTACCGAAGGACAGCGGCACTTCCTCGAGTATCACCGCAATTCCGTCTTTCTCGAAGCGCGAAGATGACGAAATAGAGGCGCAAAGGAGCAGCGGCATTGGGACAGCAAAGGTGGAACACTTCCGCACATCAGGTACGAACGAGTGTGTCGCACCCGCTTCGCATCGACGAAGTCAGTGCTGGCGACACCGGGGGCTTGATAGGCATCACTTTTTGCCCCGGCAAACACGGTGACAGCAATTCAGGGTTCTGCTGGGAACGTGATCTTAAGGCGGACCTGGATGTGATCGCCAGTTGGCGGGCGAAAGCGATTGTGACGCTGCTCGAGGATCGTGAGTTCACGCTACTACGGGTTCCCGATCTTGGCAGAGAAGTTAGTCAGCGAGGCATCGAGTGGTATCACCTGCCGATAGTGGATGTTGGCGTGCCTGACAAGCAGTTCGAAATTGCCTGGCGGTTGACCGGTCCCAGGCTGATGAATATTCTTCGGGAGGGCGCGAAGGTTCTCGTGCACTGTCGCGGCGGACTCGGACGCGCCGGGACTGTTGCCGCCTGTCTTTTGGTCGAAATTGGCGTCCCCGCACGAGAGGCCATTCGCCGCGTACGCGCAGCGCGGCTGGGCGCGATAGAGACGGCTGCGCAAGAAAATTATGTTCTCAACATGTCACGAGACACTTAGGTAAGAGGGGGCGGCATGGACTGGTTCGAAAGATTGACAGGGTTTCGTGAAACTAGCTATGAGGACACGCGGCGTCAGCTCGAAATTGTGGATGGGCGCTTGCGATCAAGTGTCAACGGACAAAGCTACGCAATCGGGAAGTTCGAGCTTTTATCTCTGGAGACCTTGCGCGAGTGCGCGCAGTCAGACAAGCCGCTTCCTGGACGGTTGAAAGTTAGCGTTGTCGAAGGCGACGTGGGTCAGCTGCATCGGTCGCCAGAATATACCGGAGCGCTATTCCAGGTAGCGTCGCAGTTCAACGTGCTGGAGATGGTCAGCCCCAACGTGACGCCGGAGGACGGCGTGACAAGGTATGAGCACGACCGGACGCAAGGGCCAGCGTGTGCAATTGCGGCTGGCGCCGGAACTATTTATCGAAACTACTTTGTACCGGTTGAAAATCAATGCGGGCAGACTAAAACCAATCAACTGGATGGTCTGTCCGAACTTGGTGCGGCTTTTAGCAAGGCGCTCCGCATGCCCCGCGAGGCACTATGGACGATGCGCAACGGCTACGCACTTTGCACTCGGGAAGGAATCGACGCAATCTCACGGCTACTCGCCTCGTTGAGTCCGGATGAAACCCAAACGCTGAGGTGCAAACTGTGCATAGGGCTTCACTGGAACGTGGAGGTCACCGGTGCGCCCGGCGCCAACCGCCCATTAGTGTCGCAGGCCTTTTGTTCGGCACTCCCCGTAAGCTACTCCGGCGTGCCACGTTAACATTGGCCGGCATTTGCATCTCTTATCCTGGAAGCCGCCTACGAAGCCACAATGTGGGCAGGCGTTTGTAATGCTCAGCGCGGCGGGTCGAATCAAATCCTGCTGACCCGGCTTGGCGGTGGGGCTTTCGGGAATGACGATCAATGGATCGACGCTGCTATCCTTAGCGCGTTGCAAAAGTCGGCGGACCTCAACTTAGACGTGAAGATCGTGAGCTATGGCCCGCCGTCGCGAGGAGTGCTCGAAGTCGTAGACCAGTTTCGTTGAGCGCGAGGAATACGAACATGCGGCTAGGACCTTCGACCAGACCTTGATCTTGGCATTATGAAGTGGCCCACTTCGGCAGTTATTTTGGCCTTGGCGAATTGCCGTGCTCCTGCGAAACTTCATTATGAATGAAATACATTCGAAAGGAGCTGACCGCATACCGTGAATACTCATCAAATGAAAAGACATTACACACTCGTCATAGCGCTCACTCAGAAACCCCTCGGAATCTGTCGCATCGAATTGACCTCCTCAGAGCCAGGTGACACGACTTGGGAGGCATCTGGAATAGACTGGCGTTTGGTCCGATCACATCTCAGAGTATTGGGATTAGCGGAAGACGCACTCGCTGCACTCTGGGCACGGCTTGGCGCAGAAGGTACTGCTGAGATCGCGATAGAGGGAACAGACGAAGAGGTAACAAACCTTATGTCCTGCGAAACCGTCGTCACGGAACAGCCCCTGAGCCAAGGAGAGTCTGATTAGGCAGGCCACCCGGACCGCGGAGCGATCTCCCGCTATCCACTGTGTGTGGATTGCCGCCCCTTTGTCCCACGCCACATCTGAATCCGACCTCCTATCTTCCCAGCGGAAATTCAAACGAAATTGGTTTGTTCTCCAGATCGCCAGACCATCCAAGCATTGCCGCGTTAATGAAGGTTGTTTCGCCGATGCGCTTTGCGCCTCGGCTGGCGTGGACGTGGCCGAAGATGTGAACTTGTGGGTTTACCCTCTGAATGGCGGTGAGTAGCTCCGGGCAGCCGCGGTGGGTACCTTTGGCCCGGAACTCTTCGTCGCACACGCCATAAGGCGGACCGTGGGTAATGACAATATCCGTGCCCTCCGGTATGGACTCGTAGAGCGCTCGCCGTTCTTCCGCACTGGAGCAACCAAACGCTTCATCATCGCAGGTGACCGGAGAGCCCCAGAGCCTCACGCCTTCCACGGTGAGAGACTCGTTAATTAGTAGCGTGGCATTGGTTATCAGACGGCGCAATTCTGGGCGCTCGTACATGATCCGCTCATGGTTACCCGGCACCACAATCTTGTGCCGGAAACGCAGTTCGCCCAGCCACGCGTTGAAATCGCGAATGGTGGGCATATCTTCAAAGAAAAACGAAAAATCACCCGCGTGTATGAGGAGGTCGCCCTCCATCGGAACAGTGATGGAGCGGTGGAGGTTGTGGGTATCAGACAGGGCAAGGATTCTCAATCTTCTCCTCGGCGTGTAATTGAAGAGCGGCTCCCTTGGGACATCAGTCGCGACTCGCCGTGGTTAGCTGTCAGTCTCTAACCAGACCTCATTCCGCGATGGAGCGCTTGCACGCAAAAGCGCGTGGTGACCTGTTCCAGTGCAGGGCCATGCAAATGATGGAAGCAACTTGGTCTAGCCTTGACCATCGTCATTGAAACGTTCTGCATTGATCTTCATCGACCTACGGACGATAGTTCCAAGCGGATTACTCGTGTCGGATTCAAGACTGCATTCGAATGGGTAAATATCGTTGATTTCCGAACCATTGTCCCATTTCACACCAGAATCCGTCCCGTACAGCAACCTCGCATAGACTCTCCCTTTTCCCTGATAAAGGATCCGTTCGGGATCAATAGATAGAATTGACAGACTCTCGAAATGTACATCCCCACCCGAGAGATGCGTTGATAGCGGATCAAGTTCCTCATCGAACTCGCCAAACAGCTCGTCTGTGGGAGGGAGAGCTTCTTTGGCAGCATCAGCCGCACTCGACAGTAGACTGGCGTGTCGTTCTTGGATGAGTTCTGAAAGCTGGTCGAAGGTTTCAAGAGCACGTATGGCTTCCAATTCTGCGGTCTTTGCCGGAATATCGAAACGTCCGCAATAGCTCAACTCGTCTATTAGTGCCAGGTATTCCTTCACCGTGCTCTGTACGTCTATTTGAAGGCCCTCCAGGACGAATTCATCATGAAGTTCGCCCTGCACAGCGTATTTGGCGCGCTGCGCCCGCGTAACACCATCCCCCTCGCAGAGATCCGTGTTTTGCTCGAACCATTCGCACGCTCTGATCTTCTCCTTCGGCGCGAGTTGTTCGAGCCAGCTGCGGGCCGATTCTCTCAGAGCCGAGGCAAAGTTCTTGAGTCTCAGCGGACCCGCTTCGTGATCGAAGCTCTTCACCGCAGCATCGAAGATTTCACGATGCAAATCCAGCGTGAAATGACCACGAACGCGATGGGTCAGCTCATTTGCCGCAAGGTTCATGCGTTCACTTTGCATCTGAGCTGGCCCCGCTTCCTAATAGATCGCACATGCACACATGCAGGTGCCGTAACTTGGTGAGTTGCAATACTTGCACCTACCCATGGTTCTCCTGTGTAGGGAAAGAGCTGCTAGTCTCAGATAAAGAGTTCCTTGTTCGTGTCTTGGGCCAGGTTGAGGTTGATGGGGGTAGCCCCGAAGAAGTACAGCGCGGCCAGACCGCCGACGTTGAGGCCTTCCTTCACTTTGCCCTTCATGGCATCGATGATGTCTTGGCTGTAGGCGGCAATGGCGAGGATCGGTTTCGGTTCGACGCGCTCGATTTTCGCGGACTTCAGGACGGAATCCTCGGGAAGCAGCCCGAGTTCTACCTTCACCTCGATTACATCGTTGTAGGCCTTGATGAGCTCATCCTCGTGACCTTTTGCGAACGCACCGTACTTTGCGATCTGTTCGTTGACTTCCTTAAAGCCTTTCGAGTCGGAATAGAGCCGGTCATCAAAGACCTGTTTCAATTCGATAAAGACGAGCGCTTTGCGATTCCTGTCGTAGTTCACCAGGTCGATTCTCGTATCGATTCTCGAGCCTCTGCTTGAAGTCTTGTCTGCTTCGGGATCAGTCGGAGTACCGGACGGAGTGCCGGACTCAGAGAATGCGATTTCGGCGTCGAGCAGAGTCTTGCGGTTTTGTTCCACCAGCTTCGACTGGATGCTCTTTTCCTCGCCAGCGAGTCTGGCTATATTCGACTTGATCCGCTTGAAGTTCTCGTCATCAAGGATCGAAGTGACCAGATCGCAGGACTTCAGGTTGACGGTAAGATCCTTACCGGAGGGAGTGACATCGACGTATTCCTCTTCCTTGCGACGAGAGGCAATCAGGTACTTGTAGTGAATACTACAGATGACCTCTTTCTTCTCGTCGAGGCGGATGGTCAGCAAACTTCCCATTCGGCAATAGACGCTGAGATAGTCTCCGCGAACCTGGATATTGAGACTCGGGTCTTTGAGTGAGCGCTTGACAAGCGCACCCCACCATTCGTGCTTGCCCGATTCAGTGCCCGATTTAAGTTCTTTCACCAGCGGATCAATTGTGTTAAGACGCACAAACTGTTTAGGGGTCGCCATGAAACCTTCCTATCAGGCCAGGACAAAAACCTCGCCATCGTTGAGTGTGACTACGTTTGCGAAGGCTTGAGAGAACTCTTCGCCGTGCTCGGTGTGAATGGGCACAAGTTTGCGTGGATTAAGCGCCGCAGCCAACCGCTGCAAGTCTTCCACTGGGGCATGCCCGCTAGTGTGGGCATAGACGAAATTCACTTCCGGATCTTCCCTGTAGGCGGAAATCTTGTCGCAGCCAAAGTAGTCGGCATGACTGCCATCAAGGTATCCCAGCCACTGCGAATAGATGACATTGACCGGATGCCCTGCTTTCTTGAAGGCCTCTATTGTTCGAAAACTGGATACTTTACCGAAGTACAGGAAAGCGGAAGGGTCCGACTGCAACTCCTCAGACTTTACCCTACGGCGATAGAGACGCTTTCTGAAGTCTCCAAAGCATTCAGGAGCCTCCTTCAGCCTCTCATCTTGACTGTGGCTGGCATAGACTCGAACCTCGGGCCAATCCATACTGGGCACATTTTCGGTAATCTCCCGCACCTGCTCCAGCACCCATGCCGTATAGATATCAATGACCAGGATTTTTCCGGTTCTCTTGCACGCTCTATAGGCGGAAACGATGCGGTCGATGTTCTGGGACGATGACAAGATGAACGAGATGTTCTTCTGCTGACTTATTACCTCGACAATCTTCTTCTCAACAGCTTCCTCGTCAGGGAAAAGGTCATTGTTGCGATGCATCATCGTTCCTTCGAGGAACATGATGTCTATTCTTGGAATGGGGCGCTTCAGCAGATTTTCGAATAGTATCGCCTTCCGGCCATGAGACCTGAGGTCCCCGCTGTAAAAGAGACGCTTTCCTTCAGCTTCGACCAGGAAGGAATAGGCATCTGCAGCGGAGTGGTCAACCAGATAAGGAGTAATTCTGAATTCTCCTATCTCAAACGGCTCCCAGGCTTTGAAGTGCCGGAAGTCGCGCTCATGTTTGCTTTTGCCAAGAAATACCTGGGTTGCATCAATGAGATTCCTTCCCAGCCTGCCCATGTACACAGGAGTGTTCGGCGGGAGGCAGTTCATCAGGCCGAAGTGGTCCTGATGGGGGTGGCTGATCAGAACGGCGTCTACCTTCAACTGTGAGACATCTAAGATCGGGCTGTCGGAGCTGAGGGGGAGACCGACATCGAGAAGAATTGTGGTCTTGCCGGATGAGACCTGAATACAGGTTCCGCCAATTTCGTGAGTACCCTTATGGACGAGGATTTCCATTAACCTTTATCGCTAGCCAATTTGAGGCCCAATGGAAAGCAAAGGTCCCCGCGGCAGGAATTCTTTAAAGTCGTTAAATATCAGAGAACCTTATCACTACGGTCCATGGCCAGCAAGGTCATTGTTAGGATCATGCAGAGCTGATCGTCATGGATTTGGAGAAGAAATCCTAGGGAGGTCGTCGAGTCCCATGGAGTACAGATTTCCATCCTTATATATTCAAATCTCGCGGGCAGAAATTTACACTTTTTGCACATATTTCAAAATAAAGTTCGTTCGTCCACCGCTGGCGCGCTTTGCACAGCTCGGCGTCACTGTCGAAGAGGAATCCGAGATGACGACGCATAGGCTGTTAGCGCACACGGATCTTCTATCAGACCCCGCCGCAATCTGGATCGTTGGACACATCCTTGCGTCTTGTGAGCAGATACTTAGCACAGTGTGTGAAGTTCAGAGCTCTTCCCCGCCCAACGTATATTAATCCGACCTTTTAGAGGAGAACGCTAATGCCCACACCGAGCCAGGTATTCGAATCGCTCGAGAAATATAAGCTCCCATTTAATCTGCGACAGTGCTTCGACGCCTTTAAATTGAGCATGCTCATCGACGTTGAGAGCGTCTGCTCTCCAGAGCGCATACTCCGGGTTCATGCGTGCCTGAATGCGTTGACGGAACATCACAATGGCCGAACTCTGGGGCAAATGATTGATCCTTACAGAGAGCGCCGATGTCTGCTCGAGAACGCTCCCCCGGGAAATCAGATCAATCTTTTACCCATGCCATCGGTGATAGTGGACAAGTTTCCCTCGGCACCCGTCGCGCAGATCGTCGATAACGAGGTGAGGCGTATTGAGCGGTTTACCGCCGATCTGGATGACGAGGGAGTTGAACGTCATGGGGAGTCTCACCGCCCTTGCTTTCGGTTCCTACGATCCGCCGGGCGGGCGCGCCGCGAACATTCGCTTCGTCGCGGCGAATGTCTCATGGAAGTTGCGCAATATCTACGGGATCACCCGGGACCATGGAGCGATCTTTCGCTAACCACTGTGCATTTTATCGACATACAGGCAGTTCAACGGAACCGCATTCTCAGGGCTGCAGTCGATCCGCCATTCCGGCCTGAAGAAGTTGAGTGTTTCACTGAACAAGAGATCCATTCATTTGGTGCATCGCAGCAAGCAACATACGCCTCGCCTCGCTGCCGCCATTTCATAATTTGCCCGTTCTGCTTTGTGAATCTCCTGCAATGGCAGGGCTGCTTAGCAGACTTTCTCGTTGGTGACTCCTGCGGGGACGGTCCCTCCGTTCACAGGTGTTAGCCTCATCTCTTCCCTGCCGATCCTTCCGCTACAATCAATAGGGAGAAATCAATAAACATAAACATGCCCAAATGCGATCACAAAGCTGCTCTGCTCTCCATGGAAAAAGTTCTCGCCCTCCTTCGCTCCGTGCAGACGCTAGAAGGCACGGACAAGGATGGTGTTGAACACCTTCTCGAAATGGCTATTGAGAATCTCAAGAATTGATTGCGACCAGCCGAGTGATGGTCTCTATTGTTTCGTACCAACATGAACAAATCAGATTCAAATCGGGAGCGAATGCACGCGGAGCGTATGCTGAAGCGGGCACAACGACGACAAGCGAGAGCAGAAAAGCTCGTGGAGAAGTGGCAGACAAAAATTGCAAACTTGGATTACGCAGGCGTTGCTGCCGTCCAGCCGAGCCTGTGGGCGGACGAGTCAGAAACAATCGTCTCTGCGACGTTGCCACGCTCCGATCTGTGACCGGAATCGCCCATCAGAAACGGCAATTTGCCTTTCCATCATCTAGAATTCAGTTAATGTTGTACTTTACATTTCCCAGTGCCACGAACTTCGTGTCATGGGCGCGGGATTATCGTTTGGAAGTGACTGCGACCGATGACGGACCGGTGGTTACAGGAACCAGTGGGTACATCTGTCAACACACGGATGACCTGTTGGCCGTGACGATAAGCGTGCGGTGGGTTTCAGCCAGACATAAGATGACGAGCGTGGGTTGTGTGGTGGTCAAAGACGGGGATAACGAAGGTACGGTTTCATTTGACCCCCATAACACCGCAGCGAGCCTTGCTGCCATGCGAATCGTTCATTTAAGGTGAAGGCAGCCATCGAGCTGCCGAACCAGTGCATTTGCACATCCTCTTCGATCCTTCCGTGGTGCTCAGCGTTTCCGCGATCTATTCCCAATTGATGATGCGTACGCCGTCGAAACCCCTCTTCCATACTGGCCTGAGTAAACATTTAGACGCCACGGAGGAACAATGACACCGACTCAACCACAGTTCGCAGCCGCTTATACTTCCGAAGTACAGAAAGAAATACCCGAGTCCGGCGTATCGACGATGGGGGACGATGATCGCACAATAATTTTCGAACAAATTCCGGGAGAGCTCTTCAACGAGATCTCGTCGCGCAAACTGACCCCGGCTTTGATTGGCGTGGGATTCTGGAACGTGATCGTTTTCTCTATCTCCGGCGAGACGTATATGGAGGACCTGATTTTCTGATTTACAAACGGTTAGATAGTGCCCGCTCTGGGTGGAACGGGCGGGCTCGTCGGGAAAGCTACAGAAATGTAAGCCTCTGTCGCAGCTGTCCCTGCTTTAAGCAAAAGGTTGGAGCAGCGTGCTTCTGACACCTATGGCAGATGAGAAACCGGAGGCCGGAGCCTCTCATGGGAACTGGTTCCACGGGGCCTCATGCGGTTCCTCAGTGTGCACTCCCTCACGCTGTCCGAGACTTTTCCAAAAGCTGGCCTAAGTCCCCGGAGAATTCCCTTTCCTTAGTCCGCGACTTCAAGGAGAATAGCCGAAAATGACATCAATCTCTGTCGTTGCCGGAAGTGTGCTGGCCGATGCGGTTGCTTCCACCCGGCTGTCGGAGGAGCTAATCCGACACCGTTTCGGGCAGATTCAACAGGATTTACTCGCTCATTCGCGATACCTGCGAGAGTCGGACTTTACGTCCATTCATCCGTGCGATCTCGAGTTTCTGTTCGACGCCTACGATGTGCAATTCTTCACTGGTCTCTGCCGTCAGGCCTTGGCGGGACGGAAACTCAGTTTCCGCCTGGCGCCTCGGATGACACGAACAGGTGGCAAGACCACTCGCGTCACCGAACGTAACGGCGAGGTACGCTTCGAGATTGCCATTGCCAGCAGCATTCTATTCGATGGATTTGGCGGGATGGACCGGAGCGTAAGTGTCTGCGGACTAGAGTGCGAGAACCGTCTAGAAGCACTGCAGCGGATATTCGAGCATGAAATGGTGCACTTGATTGAGCAGTTGTGTTGGCGATCAAGCAATTGCGCGGCCAGGCGTTTTCAGGATATCGCCGGGAGAATGTTCCTGCATCGTGCCCACACTCACAACCTCATCACGTCGCGCGAACGGGCCCAGACGTCAGGCATCAGAATCGGCTCACCTGTAAGGTTCGACTTCGAGGGTCGGCCGCTGAAGGGCCGTGTAAACCGGATCACGAAGCGAGCGACCGTGCTCGTAGAAGATCCCGAGGGCGTGAAATTCTCGGATGGATTGCGCTATAGGACCTACTATGTGCCCCTCAAGTGCTTGGAGCTCACCGTCTCCTGATATAGCAAGGTTAGGTCTCAGCGCAAACTGCTGATTATTTGCAGTCTTTGCCGCCGGCTGGGCTGTACCCTTTTTGTCGAGCTTCGGCCTCGGTCATATATTCACCGTTCTTGGTTTTTCCGTACCATTGCGTGGCAGGACAGTGGTAAACCATTGATCTCGGATTCACCCACACTTTTAAACTGGCGGCATCGCCGCCAGTTTGAGCGGGAGGCACCGGGCTCATCTGAGCGGGAACGTTCGGTTGGCCGCCGGAAGCAAAATCCCTGGGCGTCATATTCCCAATGCTGTCGTTCAAAAGCTTAGCCAATCGGAGTCCTGCCAGCGCCATCTGCCGATCAACGAGTTTGATTTCCTTCTGGTAATAATTTTCGTCTAGATTCGCGCCGTCTTGCACCCAAGCAGCCTGGGCCAACCGTTGCGACTCATTCGCCCACTGCTCCGGCGTGCCGCCGTCCTCGCTGCCCAACTTCTGACGCAGGACGAGTTCCTCCAGATGCTGGCTGTACTCTTGCCTATTCAAAGCTGTGTGCAAGATCATACTGGTGTCCCAGACGCCATGAAGGTTGCAGTCGTACCGACCACAACGGTCGTCACCGAGAAATCGGACTCGAACACCATTGCCGCCCTCGGCCTCTCCCACCGCATGCAGAGGCTGGTGGATATCACCAACGAAGTGCACGATGAACTTCAAGGCTTCGGCACGTTGGTCACGTTTGGCATTTTTATCAGTCAGCACCTTCAGAAAATCATTAATCTTTAGAACAACGCAGCTGTCCGGTAAAGCACAATCCCGGCTGGCGTCGTACTTTCCGCCCATCGGAATATCCACATAGTGCCACGCCTTTGTGTCCGGTCGTTCTCGGCGAACGTCATCCGCCCACGATGCTATGGAATAGAGATGGCTGTTTCCAAGAAGCGACTGAATCATTACCTTGGTAGTTTCATCAAGGTGGTCTTCGGCAACGGTGCCGATGATCTGATGACCTTCATGACCCCAACCAAACGAAGCGGGACACATGACGAGAAATACAAGCAGGACAGCAACCGACTTCTTGGGCATTGTTCTCAAATTATGAGCGCGACAGTGCCAGAGTTCTAGGAGAAAATAGCTAAATGACCGAACCAACATACGAAGAACTGAAAGCACAACTCGAAGCTCTCAAAGCCAAGGAAGCACGCAGCGGAACCATGAGTTTCAAAGTGTCCGACAAGGGTGGCGTCAGCGTGTATGGGTTGGGCCGCTTTCCGGTGACACTGTACTACGAGCAGTGGATAAAGCTTCTTGATAGGGCGCAGGACTTGCGCGAGTTTCTTGAGGCAAACAAGGACAAGCTGAAGCTGAAAGAGTAGTGAGCTTTCCATTACCACCGCTAAGCTACATACGTTAAAATTCATCTGGGCGTGAAGCCCACAAGGGAGAACTCAGAAATGGCTGCTACAACGTTGACAAAGACCCAGTTGGTCGCCTTGATGGCGGAGAAGATTGAAATCACGAAGAAACAGGCGGCGTCCTTTTTCGACACTTTGGCTGATCTGGCTGTAACTCAAGCGAAAAAGAACGGTGTCTTTGTGGTGCCCGGTCTTGGGCGCCTGAAGAAGGTTCAGCGGGCGGCACGGACTGGCCGCAATCCGCAGACTGGCGAGGCTATCAAGATTAAGGCCAAGACCACGGCAAAGTTCTATGTTGCCAAAGCAGTGAAGGACGCCATCGCGCCTGTGAAGGCAGCGGCTGCGAAGAAGTAACTCCGGACAACCTGTAGATGGGACTGGCCGACTGGCAACGTCGGCCTTTCCTGTGAACATCGCACCACAACAAGGAGTAAGTCTATATATGGATACTGCACAGATTCTTACCGACCTGCGCGCACAGCGTGAACGCATCACCGCCGCAATCACTGCATTGGAATCGCTGACCGGTTCTACCCCAGCACCGGCCGCCAAGACTCCTGCGTCTGCTGCCGCAAAGAGCGTGAAGACTACCTCCGCCTCCACCAAGCGCGCCGTCAGTCCTGAAGGCAGACAGCGGATGGCCGAAGCGCAGCAGAAGCGATGGGCGAAGAAGAAGAGAGCAGCAAAGTATGCTGCGAAGAAGGCGGCTGCTCCAGTCGTAGCGATATCAGCCAAGTCTGTTCCAGTCGCCTCCCCCGCTGTAAAGGGAGCACGTAAACCCATGAGTCCAGCCACGAAGAAGAAGCTGGCTATGGCTGCGAAGGCCCGGTGGGCAGCAAAGAAGGCTCCGGCAAAGATGGCGTAATCTGAATTCGTTTGCGAACATCACATAGGCGTCCTATCGGGGATGCCTTTTGTGTTTGGGATAAACCAGCACAAGGATGTCAGGAAAGAAATGCTCTATGAAATGACAGGCAGGCCGCATGCTCTGGATACGAAGATCTGAATTGAAAGACAAGATTCAAATTACGAGATACACTCGCGCAACACACGGCAGATATTCGTTCCGTACTTTTCCACGGTACTGGACCCAATTCCCGGAATGGCGAGCAGCTCCTGGGCTGAGACAGGGTGGCTGGTGGCCAAAGCCCTCAGTGTGCGGTCGCTTAGAATTCGAAACGCTGGGACACCACGCCTCCGGGCTTCGGCCAGACGCCAGTCGCGCAATGCCGCTTCCCGGCGGATGTCCATCTCGGCTTCAGCCCCCTTCGCTTCTGCTATTGGTCTCGGTCCCGCTGCGGTTTCAGACTTCGATGCCCGCTTCCGACTGGGAACAGTAGGCGGCTTCTTCTTTTTCCGCTTGCTAGATGGAGGTGCCGTATCCTTCATAACAAATGCGACCGGCGTACTTTCGTCCACTATCTGCCCCGCGCGCGTGAGATTGGCCTTACGATACGGAATCTGTTTGCCATCTTTCTGGAATGCCTCGTCCGAGAGTTGCAGGAGTCCCGCACGTGCGGCGGCCCCGAGCACTTCTTCAAATGCGTCGCGGCTCATCTCCTTATTGGGACACAGTTCGCCGTACAGCTTGCCGGTTGATTTCGCGCCGCTCGAGCGTAAGGCGGCTACCACACGCAAGAGCGTCTTGTGCTCCGCCTCCGTCGCGGTACGGAACCGTTGCGCGGCGCACTGCCCCGGAACGCAGAAATCGCATATCCCGCACGCTTTCTCCCCGTCCGCAAGATCGCCAAAGTGGCGCACCAGAGTGGCCATGCGGCACTGATTGCTCTCCGCGTATCGCATCATCTGATCGATCTGCGCGCGCTTCTGTTCACCTTGGGCGACATAGGATTCGCGCCACCGGTCGTGGCCCCGGCTCACGTTCTCAGCAGAGTCAACCAAGGCACCGCCATGTATCCAGAGCTTCTCGAGGGCCTTGTCGAACTCCTCTTCCTCCATCCGGACCTTCTTCATTAAGGAAGACTTTTCATATGGCTCAGCCCGGAGCTGAGTAAAGATCGCCTCCAGCACAGTCACATCCGGATAATCGCGCTCGAAAAAGAATTTATGGGTGTAGCGATCGGCGTAGGAGTGCATTAGGATCGCGCGGCTTGGCGCTCCATCACGCCCGGCGCGCCCGATTTCCTGGTAGTACGCTTCCAGACTACCCGGTAGGGCCGTATGAATCACGGTGCGGACATCAGCCTTGTCGATCCCCATGCCAAACGCAATCGTCGCGACCATCACTTGAATCCGGCCTTTTTGGAATTCCTCTTGAACTTGCTGGCGGCGTCCGGCATCGATCCCGGCGTGATATGCAGCGGCGGGAAAGTGGGCGGCAAGTTCGGCTGCTAGGCTTTCGGCCTGCTTGCGCGTGGGTGTGTAGACGATTGCCGGCCTGCGCTCCACTGCCCGCAACAGTTCGCCGGCGAGCTCGGCCCGCTGGGAAGGCGCGATTTCGACAACCTCAATGGCGAGGTTATCGCGGCGAAAGCCGTGAACGAAGCGGTTCGCCTTCGCCAGGCCCAACTGCTCGACGATGTCATTTTGAACCACAGGTGTTGCGGTAGCGGTCAGCGCTATCACCGGCGCCGGACGAAAGCGCGGCAGGTACTGGCCCAACATGCGGTAATCCGGCCGGAAATCGTGTCCCCATTGCGAGATGCAGTGCGCCTCGTCAATGGCAATGAGGGACAGCGGTCGTTTGGCCAGCATATCCGGGAAGCCGGCCACCCGCAACCGCTCCGGCGCGATGAAGAGGAACTGCGTCTTTCCGCTGAGGTAATCCACACAAGCCTGCCGCGACTCCGCACGCGGCGGCCAGAGTGAATGCGGTCGACGGCATAACCTTGCGCCTTTAGCTTGCCAACCTGATCCTCCATTAAGGCAATCAGCGGGCTGATCACCAGCGTCGTGCCGCCGCGGACGATGCCCGGCAATTGATAGCACAGCGACTTGCCGGAACCGGTCGGCATGACCAGCAACACGTCATGACCTTCGATAGCCGCCCGGCAGACGGCTTCCTGGTTCGGCCGGAAAGAGGAGAAACCGAATGCTTTGTGCAGGAGACCGTTCAGGTCGTCCGGCAGCGACTCGCTAATGTATGTCTTCGGAGAGACGTGAATGTTTTGTGGATTTGGGGGCGCAACTTCCACCGGTGCCTTGGCGGCGGACGGCACCTGCCCAACCTTGCCCACCACTCCCGTTACGTAATCCTCAATGCCTTTCAGAAACGGTCCCAGTTGAGCCTCTCCACGCTGGATCCGCTTGAGATACGCTTCCCACTGCCCTGTCATGGCGGGGCTCTTCACCTCAGGGTGAACCACCTCGATCAACCGGATGCCTTTGTCTGTGGCTTCGAGCGCCTTTCCCTGGCGCACGATGTAATCCCGATTGAGGAGAACCTCGATCATGGCCGCACGAGTCGCGGGCGTCCCCAGACCGGTTTCCTTCATGGCGTTCGCCAGTTCCTCTTCATCGAGAGTCTTACCCGCCGTCTCCATGGCCGTGAGCAAGGTGCCATCCGTGTGCCGCTTGGGTGCCCGGGTCTTCTTCGTCAAAGCTTTAACGTCGATGACTTCTTGTGGCTGGCCATTAGCCAAACCTGGCGGCAGGACCTGTTCCCCACGCTCTTCCTCTCCGCTTCCCTGCCCCCGCTTCGCCTTCTTCTCGACGACGATATCCAAAGCCTTCCAACCCGCCTGTTGCACAGCGTTTCCCGACGCATGATAGCGGTCGATGATGTCGCCGTCTGTAATCGCGGTTATCACGGTTGTAACCGACCAGATGTGGTCATCCTGCCAGGCGCTTAGCAGGCGCCGGCAGATCAGATCGTAGATCCTGCGCTCGTCATCCGGCGGGCGGGCCTTCCCCAGAGATATTGCGGTGGGAATGATGGCATGGTGATCGGTCACCTTGGAGTCGTCAATGAACCTTCGTCCCAAGGCGCGCTCGCCCGTGCCGGGTGCCAGATGGTCACGATAAGGACCTTCGATGTTCTTGACGATCGGAGGCAGCGTCGTCACCACATCCCGCGAGAGGTGTCGGCTGTCCGTGCGCGGATAGCTAATGAGCTTGTAAGTTTCATACAGCGCCTGCGCGACATCCAGCGTTTTCTGCGCGCTGAAGCCATACAGGCGGTTGGCGTGCCGCTGGAGTTCTGTAAGATCGTAAAAGAGCGGCGGAGTCATGCGCTGCGTTTCCGATTGGATCGAGTCAATGGAGGCCCGACCGGCGTGCGCACGCTCGATAATTCTCTTCGCTTCTTTTCCATCGGTGGGCAGCCGCATCGCCTTCTGCCGCGATTCCTTGTCGGTCCCCTCTCCCGCCCGCGCGCGAAACCACGTACCCCGATAGATATTCTGCTGAGCGTCGCCCGTGGAACACCCGTCACTTGGGCGAAAATCGGCCACGATTTCCAGGTACTCTTCGGGTACAAATTGGCGTATGGCAAGTTCACGCTCGACCACCATAGCCAGCGTGGGCGTCTGGACGCGCCCCACGGAAAGCTTTTCGTTGTCGGCAAGAGAATAGGCACGCGATAAGTTCATGCCTACCAGCCAATCTGCCTGGCTGCGGCCACGCGCAGCATCCGCCAGTGAGTCGTAGTCGGCGCCCGGTCGCAGGGCAGAGAACCCTTTGTGGATGGCCTCCGGCGTGAGCGAAGAGATCCAAAGGCGGCTGACCGGCTTTTGGCACTGCGCCGACTCGTAGATATAGCGGAAGATCAACTCCCCTTCGCGGCCGGCATCAGTCGCACAAACGACGCGCGAAACCTTCGGTGAGTTGAGAATTCGCTTTACAATCTCGAATTGGTCTTTAGTTTTTTCGTAGACAACAAGCGGCCATTGGATTGGCAGCATGGGGAGTAGAGAGCGGTGCCATTTGCGCCATTCAGGGTTGATTTCGTGCGGCTGGGCAAGGCTTACGAGATGCCCCACCGCCCACGTCACAACGTAATGGTTGCCGTGCAGGTATCCGTCGCCGCGGCTGGTCGCACCCAGCTCCCGGGCGATATCACGCGCCACCGAAGGTTTCTCCGCCAGCACGGCGATGGTACCGGATTCCAGATCCGCCATGATCCAATGATAATGCTGCTTCTGCCCCGAACCCCGAATTGAAAGCGTCGATTGCCCGTTCCGACTAGAATGTCCCGGTGACGTGTGCAAGAGACCAAGAAGCGAGCGTCAACGAGTTTAAGGGCGAGGCAAACGCTCAAGGCCAGCGTCCTGGTCGTGTACTCCCCACCGGCATTTCAACACAAGTGTGGAAATGCCGGTGGAGAACCTTCGGGTAGATGGGAATGGTCCAGTGTTCATGCGCTATTCTTCACTCTGCACTGAATGTGGTGCGGCTCGTGAGGACTCGCCGAATTGGCACATTTATTCGTCTCACGTGCCCTCTCCCGCTTGACAGCAGAATGCCGGACGGGCTTTCGATTGGCCTCACTCTGGGCAAGCCGGCCGTTAGGGACGCGGATCGGTGTCGGCTTGCTTTACTTTTCCGCATAGCATCGTTGTACTGTTTTCTCGCGTTGACGACGGAGCCATCTCTCAATCTGAGGGCTTATCTACGTCCAGCATTCGCTTCCATGAGCCCGCTGAGTGGAGCGGCTGATTCGTCGATAAGGGACTAAAGTACGACGCGGACCTAATCAAACGGATCGAAGATCCGAAGTCTCGGTCACACCAAGATATTTCGACTTCGATCTTCTGGCGGCTTCAGCAAGGTGAGTCCCTGAATTTCATGGAGATCGCGCACGCTCGACTGTCAAGCCCCGTCAGGAACTTCATCGTCAAATACGCAGATGACATCACGTTCGATTTTGGATGCTACAAACCCGTTGACTCCAACAAAGACAAGCACCCGTTCTTCCGAATCATCGATCGTGATAACGGCCGTATGCAACACCTCTCGCTTCTCGGCCGACTTCTGCTGATTGAGAAGGCGGGCGGCCCAACGGACATTCGCGACAAGGTTTTTGGCGAATAGATTGACGAGACGCAAGAACTCAACGGAGTCGGGAACGAGACCTTCGAAGCGAAACCAGTTGCTAGCAACATCCTAAAGACGCTGAATGTGTGCCATGAAATTTTCCACGATGATCCCTGTATCGATCAGCACAACGGCGTCAAAGAGCTAAGAATCGAGTACTTCATCATTTCAACGGTTATGCTCGTGCGGCATTTACGGCAGTACTACGCGTTCAACAAGGAACACTACCCGCTATTTCGGCAGTTCATCGTCGCATTTCATAAGCGCTGGAAGAATCATCATGAGGATGACCGAGACGTCATCACTTTTTCAGACAGCCGCCAACAGAGCGCCGGCGACTTGGAAATTCGCGACCGTGTCATGAGACAGGCCTTCTTCGAATTTCTCAGCAAGGAGGGGGCTGAACTTACGGTCTTGGACTCAAAGCGCAGCTTCAACGAGGCAGAGCGTATCAAGATTTACCGAGCCCAAGAGGGCCTGTGCCAAGAATGTCTGAAGCTTGGGCTTCCAAAGACTGAGGCACAGGTGAGCTGGAGCGGATATCAAGCGGATCACATCGTCCCATGGATTAAAGGTGGACAAACTGCTAAATGGAATGGCCAAGTCCTTTGCACTTCGCACAACGCAGCAAAGGGAAGCAAATGACTTTGTTTTGTGGCGGGGCGACTTCCATATCACGTTAGGAAGAGTAGCAAGCAAAGTGGTTTTGCAGCAGTGGAAAATAGGCCACCCTCCTCCAACATAAAGGACGTTAGGCTGTACCATTTGCGCCGTCGCCCTCCCGGTCTTTTCCGCTACAATCAACGCAGAGAAATCAAAACGTCATGCCGAAATCCGATCACAACCTCGCCCTGCTCGCGATTGAAAAGGTTCTCTTGCTGCTGCGCTCGGTCCAGACTCTGGAGGGCACGGACAAGGACGGCGTCGAACATCTCCTGGAAATGGCAGCCGAGAACCTAAGAACTGATCGCGTCTCGCCGGTGAGCTAGTTTTGATCTAAGGGTAATGGCAGACATGACGACGTCAAATCGTGAGCGCGAGCACGCAGAGCGCATGCTCAAGCGGGCGCAACGACATCAGGCGAGAGCAGAGAAACTCGTCGCGAAGTGGCAGACTAAAATTGCGAACTTAGACCGGGCAGGGGTGGCAGCAGTGCAGCCGCGCTTGTGGCCGGAGGAATCTGACCCCGTGATCTCGCCAACCTCGCTGCACGCCGATTCCTGATCGCAGACTCCCAGACCATTGGATCTCGCTATGTTCCTTAAATTCGCAGATGCCGCAGACCTGGAGTCATGGGCGCGGGGCTATCGCCTGGCGGTGACCGCAACCACTGACGAAGCGGCGGTCGTCGGGATCGGCGGACATATCTGTCAACACAGCGATGAATTACTGGCTGTAACCATCACCTGCCGTTGGGTTTCGTGCCGCAAAAAGCTGGTCACTGCTGGCGGTGAGGTGGTGCAAGACGGAGACGACGAGGGTACTGTTGCTTTTGATCCCAATGATACCGAGGCCAGCCTGGCTGTCCTGCGGTGCGTTCATTTGAAATGATCCCAACACAAAGAAGGCGATGCGGCTCCGTCTGCCGCCGTGGAGAACAGAATTGGCACACGTTGAGATGTACACTGACGGCTCTTGCAAAGGGAATGGCCGAGCTGAAGGAGGTCGCGGCGGCTGGGCTGCAATTCTAAGTTGCAATGGCAAGACAAAGGAGTTGAGCGGAGCCGAGCCGAACACAACCAACAATCGCATGGAACTCCTGGCTGTAATCTCAGGTCTGGAAGCTCTCACAAAGGAATGCACCGTAACGGTTCACTATGATTCCGAATACATGCGGAATGGTATTACTAAGTGGATTGCAGGCTGGAAGCGGAACGGCTGGAAGACAAAAGACAAGCAGCCCGTCAAAAACCAAGACCTCTGGCAGCGACTTGATGCGCTGGTCCAGAGATACCAGGTTGAGTGGGATTGGGTTAGAGGTCACACCGGAAATCCCGGCAACGAACGCGCTGACACGCTCGCGCAGACTGCAGCCGATACCCTGCCCACGCAATAATCAGAATTTATGGGACCCCGGAACTTGCGATCTTTGGGTTATACCCAACGGTCGGTCTGACACACGGATGGAGCAGCGGTTTCCTAAGCCGGAGCTCATGGCAGAGCGCATTATCGCAACGGTATCTAGTCGGTGGGGTTGAGCCTTTGGCTCGATACGGCCCAAGGTGCAGAGTGAAAGCAGTATGAAATTCACCCTATTCTCTCAGACCACCGCCATTGGAAGAAAAAATGGCAAAGCCACACCACTCCAGCAGAAATGCTCTCACTGCAATGGCACCGGCTACCAGGAAGTCGATCCCTACCATACGCGATCTGTACGCATAGATGACGTTCCATGTTCTGGTTGTTCTGGTACTGGATTCAGATCCAGATAAAACAAAATGGGCCACACAGCTTCACAGCTGCGTGGCCATTTCTCCTGAATGTGCTAGACGATTCGGCTGCCCATCAGCCGACATACCATGAAGAGTCCGTGAGGCTGCTATTGCACCAGCGACCCATCGTTGGTGTCCGATGTGTTCTGCGGCACCGCCGCGGGAGGTATCCACGGTTTGAGCTCTTCCTTAATCGGCTTAGGCTCAGGTGGTTTGCTCAGTTTGGCTAAGACTTTCCCTGTGGCGGAGTCGTAAATCCAAACGTCAACCAATTGCACGTGCAAAATTTGAGTGATGTCATTTCCTTCCCAGGGAATATCGAAGGTTGGGGTGATGTACTCCTCCGATGAGTCAGCGGGATGCCCGCCATCCAAGTAGTACACCAGTAGTGCCTTGATTCTTGGCTTGATGAAGCGGGCTTCCTTCGCGGACATAGGAACAGCTATCTGCATCTTCAGAAAAGACGTGAGGCTGCCGCCCGACCGAAAGCTCTTAGAAATAGTGTCATGCCGCGAGACCTCAACGGTTCCGCCGAAAGCGTTGGACGCGTTGTAGCTGCCATGTTCCTTATGGCGCATACTCAGAAACCAATCGTCGAGGATGTCAAGATCGATTCCGAGTGTTCCATGCTCGGCATCATAACTGGTTTTTGCGGCGTCGTATGGATAGACAGAACTCAGCAGGCTGTTCATGAACACTTTCCCAACAAGCGGTTTCGCTCGGAGGGCGGCTACTCTTGCCTCCCATTGCACTGAGGTCTCGAATTCACTCTTTTTTTCCTGCTTTTCGAGTAAAAGTGTTTTTGTAAGGAGCGTTTCCGCATCGTTCCCGCGAAATCCTGGCCTTAGGTTGGCTTGACTTGGGTCAAACGGCGTTTCGGTAGAAACCCCCGGCGTATGGTGTATCTCTGCAATTAGCGGAGCGGAAATAGCACTGAAAAGAACAGCAGCACAACAATAAACGAAAATACGCATGAAGCTTCCTATGGGGTCGGCCCAAGTATGAGTGTACTTTGCTGCGGCGGCAACGGCGAGACGAGTACCGGCACCGGGGCTGAGAAGTCACCACAGTCAGAGTGGTGGCCGCCTAAGTTGCGCATGATAATGTCCTCTGCCATGCGTTAACTGTGAGACTGCTGGGTCGCTCCTGGAATCCCGTTGTGACCGCAATAGATCTCGAAGAGGGTTCGAAAGAAGCGGTCATATGAAGGTACGCGAGGATCGCGTCGCTCGCTTGCCCGCAGATGCAGAATGTGATCACCATACCGTTCTTTCCGCTCGCCCCACACTTCGCCAACGACAGTCACCCTGTTGGCGCTGCGTGCGATATCGAGTTGTGAGTAACACCAGAGCTGCCCCCACAAGTTCGGCCAGAGATTTGAAGGAATCTGCATATAGGAATGCTTTATCTCCACAATCATGACCTCATTGAAACGGGGGTGGCGGTAAATCAAATCCGGCGAGGCTCTCAGTGCCTCTCCGTTTACGCGCAGATGGTCGATCCTGAACCAAGCTACGCCATCTTGGCCGGGCAAGTGGAGACCGTTGTGGACCAAGCGCCATTCTGAGCCGACACTGCGCAGATATCCGTCGTTAACGCTGCCCTGAACCATCTTCCTTCGCTCGAAAATCGCTGGCTCCAACGCCTTTCCACGCTCGCGGTCTTCTTCGTCACCGTAAGCGTTGCTGTAGAGCGAATAGAGCCATGACGCGAAGGCCGACACAGTTGCTTCCGGCTTCTCAGGTCGCATCCTCCTGGCGTGACGAACAAACGCGGACGGAACGAGCCTAAATGGCTCACGTAGCCGATCGCACCCGGTGTGCTGGAATTCATCCCATGGCCTCACCGACCCGAACAGGACGTCAGCGCGGTCTTGCAGCATCCTCTCATCCAAGTGGGACCCCATCGACCGGAACTCAACAACGCGACCACGACCATTAGAAGGCTTGCTCACGCCTGCTGCTGCTGCGCCGAAAATCTTGTTGAAGTCGATCACGATGTGCTCTAACCGCTCCTCTTCATCAATCTACGTAGAGCTTCAAAGATCGCGGCCCCATTTATGCCCAAGAGCGGCTATCGTGCGGGGAGTAGCGAGGCTGCCGCAATCTGATTATTTACGCTGCTTCCGTACCAGGCGCGGCCTCGTGCGGGCCGAATATTCAAGCGGTTCAAACGATCTGCGATTTCTCGAAGCGTTGCGCCTTCTGCTCTCCAATCCCGGATGAGGGACAACACTTCGGGCGCCGGCCGCCGTGCATGGTGTGAGGCTCTCGCCTGGACGCGGGCATCCTCAAGCCTTGGATTGCCAAGCCTAACGCCTCGAGCCTTCGCCGCGGCAAGCGCGACTTTCGTCCTCTCGGATATCATCTCGCGTTCGTGCTCGGCAAAGGCCGCCAGCATATGAAGCAAGAGCCGGGTAGCGTGAGGGTTGTCGCAACAAACAAAATCAACGCTGCTTTCCATCAAGGCCGAAATAAAGGCAACATTGCGGCCTAGTCGGTCCAGCTTGGCGATCACCAGCACGGCCCTATGCTTCCGGCATGCTCGCAGGGCTGCGGCAAGCTGTGGTCGGTTGATGTGACTCTTTCCGCTCTCGGTTTCCGTATACTCGGCGATGATCTGGCCCATGCCTACGTGTCGCGCGACGGCGTCGCGCTGGGCCTCGAGGCCTAACCCGCTGGCGCGTTGACGGTCGGTTGAAACGCGATAGTAGGCGACAAAAAGTTTCTCGATATCTATTTCTCCGGTAGCTCGTTCGTGTTTGTACAAACTTTAAACGGTCGTTTAGATTTGTACAAGGAATACAACAGGCCCGAATGGGCCGATAATGAGCCAGACAGCCAACCATGGGCGCTGCAATTCGCTTCATGACGTCGGAGCCAGACCCGGAAGGTGTGTCAAATTTGAGCACAAATGGGAGAGTGGAATGTCTGAGGATGATCGGAGCGATCGCTTTATGTGGGAAGAAGGTGACATAGAGGTCGTTGAACAGGGGGACGGTAAAACAATAAACCTAGACGACCATCTAGCTTCAGCATACGAGCGCCCACGAAACGAGTCGCCGCTATCCAAGGACGAAAAACTT
The DNA here is from genome assembly GCA_963786435.1 of uncultured Acidobacteriota bacterium. Lineage (GTDB taxonomy): Bacteria > Acidobacteriota > Terriglobia > Terriglobales > Acidobacteriaceae > TOLSYN. The sequence goes on along the minus strand of CAWAZK010000002.1, from coordinate 3,783,070 downwards.
CGTTTGCTCAAGCAGTACTTCGAGCACTATCGGTCACGGGCAGCGACTGATAGAAGCGTTCTGAACCAGAAGCTTCCTCGCGAGGCGTTCAACGATCTCCTTAACTCATTGGGTGAGATGCTCCTGACCAAATCGAAGAACCTAGCGTTCATCGAGGGGCCGGTCGGCACTTTTCTGGACAACAACCAGTTGCCCGAGGCGATTGACCAACGTTTACCACGCGAGTTTCGTGTGTTCTGTTTAGCGCTTAATGCAATAAAGCAGTGGGTAGCTGCCGAGCAAAGTGCGACAGATCGCTATCTACTCGGTGGCGATGCCCGCAAACTTTGGCGTGAAGTAGCCGACTCCGACAGCTGTTTTGTTACCGGCGAAAAGGTCGGCTCTGACTGCGAACTGCATCATCCAGTTCGTGATGGCCGCCCTGCAATTCCATTGAGCAAGCATGGGCACGACTTGATAGAAGGTCAGTTCTCGTCTGAGGGTGATGATCCAATCGAACAGGCACTGTCCGGGCTTCGGCGCAAGGGCAATCGATCCTGGGCTCAATTGCGACGTGGGTGCCTGGATTGTATTGGTCGGCCTGAGCCTCGGTCATCGAAGCGCGGGACGGCGAACGATCGTGCGTTTGCGAGTAAGGCTGCCGCTGCTGCCAACATCAGTTACGAAGATATCCTTGAATGGTTGAAGAGAAAAGGGCTGTGAAGCGAGGCCCACTCAATCAATCCGTCGTCCCAGAGGCCTCTGCTCGGCGCCTCTGCTTAGAAGGCAAAGGCGCTTTCAACGGCTAACTGCGCAAATCGTTATCACAAGAATTGTTCTAGTTTGTCCAGAAAAGCAGAATCGTAAGAATCTCGAACGTAGTCGGAATTCCATAGCCCCGAATCGCGAATCGTTTCTTTTTCTGAATGGAGTCCGAGCCAAGAGCTTGACGGTGGGTCAATGCTGGGCTTTCTGAAATTGCTCAATAGGGCAATACTATTTCGCTCCAAATAAGATCGCGAACTGGCTTTACCTCGAGCATCATCGACTTCCAGCCACAAGAACGGCATACATCCGATACGCGAACTTACATCGCGTTCCAAAGGCGTCTCCGCGAGACAGACTGATTTTTCTGCATTCCGACCGTGCCCCCACGTTTCATGGATACACCCGTAGTGATCGGAGGCTGATTGGCTGCGTCCCAACTTCAAAATTGCCCGACCAACCTCGTCCCGAAAGACCGATCCCCGATGGTTTCCTCGCCCATCCGTGAAGCCCCTGTGCGCGCGAAGTCGGCTCCAGAGTGTTGCGCGGGAACTATCCGTAAGTGCGTGAGTTCCGACACGTACGGCCCGCAATTGACTCGGGTCCTCTCGCCACTCAGCCTCCTCAAAGAAAAAGTAGACTCCTCGTTCAGGCCAAACGATCTTGCCCGTACACTCTCGAAGGTAACGATAACCGCCGAGCTTTTTCTTTAACACTCCAAGGCTGTGGTAGAAGCGATCCAGATCGGCTTTCCTATTCATTCTCCTCGGCCCTCATCTCTGCGTGCTTGAGAATCAGCATGCGCCATTACGCGTCCCTCTTCCCCGGACTTATCAAAACCGGCCTCAATAACCTCTAATCAAGAGAGAGAGCGCCACATGCCAATGCCGCAGCACACTCATAATGCCAATTTGTAAGGACTGGTGTCCTAAAGTGCCGGACTTCCCAGCTGCTAGGGAGGCTACCTCTAGCGGGTTCCGCGGACGCACCTGCTCTGACGAAGACAATCGTTCGGCGGTTTAACGGTGCGACCAAGGAGTGAAACAGAGGGAGATAACCTTTCCCGCCCAGAAACACAATTGGGTCATTCTCACTTTCTGGAATCTGTTGAAAGTATTTGTAGCCGACACGAGAAGTGCAGTATGCCGACGGATTTTTCTCCTTTGCGCGAGAATTAAAGGTGATGTCATACGCGGGTGTCGGGTAGTCTGCTCGGATCATCCCCCAACCAGCGGACAGGATAAACACCTTCTTTTCCGTGAACCGTTCAACCAGCAGCGCATAGGGCTTCGGTTTGTAGAGTTGATATGCCTTGAGCAATCCCAGTGGATTCCCGGCCTGTTTAGAGACGTATTCTTCCTGGCGTTGCCTCCAGGAGCCGCCTTCTCCTGACGGATCATCGGGCCGCGCATAGATGCAATCTGGCGTCCTCGAAGCGAGTTCTGGATTTGCGACAAAGCAAACCGTCTGACCGCCCTTGGTCTTGAGCGAACCTCCGTGGTGCTTACTTGCGGCACATTGGATGACGATATTCACTAGGCCTTTACTCCTCTTTTAAAAATGGTGTCGCTGGTCTGAAGGAACGCTTGCATGAGAGCGATTGTCATCCTCGCGTGCGTTTCGTCGACACCTGTTTCGGCAACAGCGCGAGACAGAATTGTTACCTGAGGATCGGTCACTGCATTCGCCATCAGCCGCTGCAAGGCGACGCTTTCGCTTCCACCATTCAGCGCCCCGCCGCCAGCGGACCGGCCGCACATGCGCATGGCGACGTGCTCGTGCGCTCGCAAGTTGTGGGGTTTAAGAAGATCAAGTTCTTCACCAATGAAAATATTGGTGCGGGCAAGCTTGAGCTACCCGAAAACGAAATGCACACGACTTCGTTCTGGGTGACGCTCAATCATGCACTGCTGCAGAGTCTTCCCTTCCCGCTGTCGGATCGCCAGAGCGGGATCTTCGGATTGCTCCACGCAGTGGCATCTATGGCAACACTGCTGTTGATGTGCGACCGCGCTGACCTTGGAACGGCAGTCGGTGAACGGATGGCTGGCACCGGTTCCGAGGTGGAATGGCAGGAGTTTTCGGCCTCTGGAGTTGAGAAGGAATTCTTCGAGCCCAACCTTTATGTGTACGACGCCTATCCCGGGGGAATCGGATTCAGCGAGCCTCTATACCATGCCTATGATGCGCTCCTTGCCCAAACTCGGGAGTTGATCGAGGCCTGTCCATGCGAGAATGGATGCCCGTCTTGCGTCGGGCCGGCGGGGGAAAAGAGCGAGCGGGCGAAAGAAGTCGCACTGGCACTCCTCGCGCAACTTTGTTCTTCAAAACTGTTGACGGGCCGCGATCAAGAATGAGCAGTAATCCAGGCAACGTGAACCGCGTAGCAATCGATCGTTTTTCACGATTGAAGGCGCTGCAGCGCCCGGCGAGTCTGCCGCAAACGAATATCGGTACTGACGCCACCGGAAGTCAGACGGAAGGGGTGCCAAGTCACACGCAGGGTGCGGCGGGATCCGAGAGACTCGCGACTCTGCTGGGTGCAACCGTTTGCCGCAACCTACATGGCGACCACTTGTCACTGGTTTCGATTCACGGCGAGTACTCCCCATGCAACCCCGATCCCAGCGCGCTCCACCTGCTGATGCCAAACTCTCCTGAGGAAGTCGCCGATCCCAAGCAGTGGCTTTTCCTCGACACCGAGACGACCGGACTCTCGGGTGGAACAGGAACCTATCCATTTCTGATCGGTCTCGCCTGGTGGGAGGGCAGCGAACTCAAGATTGAGCAGTTGTTCATGCGCGAATTTAGCGAAGAGCGTTCCATGCTTGCCGCCGTCGCGGAAAGATTGAAAGAGCGACCGGTACTCGTGACCTTCAACGGCAAGTCGTTTGACTGGCCGCTGCTGGAAACCCGCTTCCGCATGACTCGTGCCATTCCTCCGCCGCCCCTGCGCGCTCACCTGGACTTTCTTCACCCGGCGCGGAACCTTTGGCGCCTGCGGCTTGGATCGGTGAAACTGTCGCAGCTCGAACGCCATGTTCTGGGGTGGGATCGCGGTGAGGATATGAGCTCGGGCGATATCCCCAGAATCTATCTGGAATTCGTGCGCGGGGGAAATGCGGAACCGCTGGTTCCCATTTTTCTGCACAACCAGATGGATCTGCGAGGTCTTGCTGGGCTCGCGGGCCGGATCTTGTCGATCTTTGGCGATCAAGAAAAAGGCCTAAAAGATGGGCTTGAACTTTACGGATTGTCTCGTATCTGCGAGCGGCGTGGGCAGGATGAACGAGCACGAACCACCTACGAGATGTCGCTCGGAACTGTACTTCCTGCTGTGACAGATCGTGCTGCACGCGCATCCCTGGCGCAGTTGGCAAAGCGCGACCGCGATTTCGACCGCGCCCGTGAACTCTGGGAGAGCATGCTCGGCAACTCCCGGGAGGGATACGAAGCTTATGCGCAACTGGCCATCTATTACGAACACGAGGCCCGCAACGCGGAGCTGGCTTTGGCTATTACTCGCGATGCACTCGCGCAGCTGCGTCGCGCCAATCAGTTGGCAATGATAGCCGCCGACCAATACCGCGCAAGCAAGCTCCAGTTTGAGCATCGGCGTTTGCGACTCGAACGCAAGACTCAAGCTATGGCCCCGAGTCTGTTCAACACGTAGATCCAGTACAACACGGCGCCTCCGCGCCAACTGGCCAATAAGAAGCGGCCGCAATTCTGGATGTTGTCGCATCCAACCAATTAGAATTCCACGCAAGGCACACGGTAAGTAAAGAGATGATGACAAAAAAACCAACATCGGAGTCCGGTAGAAATACGAAGTCCAACCTTTATCAGGAGGCGGCGCGGTTTTTCGATACGGCGCCCGAGGACCGCGAAGAACGGTGCGCCTTCCAGAAGCCGGGCCCCCGATACTTCGAAAATGGCATCGAACGTGAGCACCTCAGTGCCAGCGCGATCCAGGCCTTCTTGAACATCGCCAGGAAATGGGAGTTGACCGAGGAACAGGCGCGGGGCTTCCTCGGTGCAGTGGATGTGCCAACCTATTTCACCTGGCAGGCTGATCCTCATGGCACAAGCCTCGATCAGGAGATCTTGACGAGAATCTCGCTGGCCATCGGCATCTTCAAGGCTCTCAATATCTGTTTTGGGGAAACATTGGCGGCTCGGTGGGTCACTCTGAAAAACCGCGGGCTTCTGTTTGCCGGCCAGGCACCGATCGACTTCATGATAGAACGTGGACCGGCGGGCATGAAGACGGTCCGACGCCTGCTGGATAGCCGGAGCGCCGGCAATTGATGCCGGGGGCCGCAGTAGCACGACATTGGACAAAAGAAGTCATTCTGTCCAATGTTTGTTAAGCCTGCTGGGAGGGCGTAAGTGTCCGCAAGATTTACCTGTCTCACTCGTCAACCGGCAGGGCGGACACCTTTCTTTCGCACTTCCTGGTTAACTGGCATACTCTTGGACCACCCAGCCCGTTCTCAATTGAAAGGAGTGCTATATTGCCCAACTATTTTGCGCGAGTCGAGTTACATGATGCGGTTTGGCCAGATGATTACGAAGATCTGCACGACCGTCTAGCCAAAATCGGGTTCACCCCATGCCTCCACTATTCATCCGGAGGGTCAAACAGATTGCCAACCGGTTTCTATTTTGCTAAAGGGCTTGGAAGTAATAAAGAAACAGTCGCTCAAAAGGTCTTCGACGCAGCTTCCCAGACGGGATTCGAGCATGAGGTGACCGTTATCAAGAGCAGGGGATCCGTCAGCCGATTAAGTATCGAGTGCGAATAGAGGCTGGGTCGCTATCCATTCTGCCAAGGCCAGCTGCGGGCACGTCCGGGGCCTCACAATTTCACTGCAGCAACTTCCCGAGGACAGAATGAAAAGACTGCGCGAAATATTGAGGCAATGTGAAGCCGCGGCTATTCGGTTCCTAACGGGCATTTGGATTATGTTCACACTGGTGGCCACGGCAGGCTATGCCTATTGGAGAATGCACCAGGCGTGGACAAGCGGAACTCCTGTGCAGGTCCAGAATGCTGCCTCGTGGTTCCAGACGATTGGACTTTTTATTGCGGCCATCATCACCTGGGCGTACGTGCGCACCACAGAGCGGACGCTGCAGGTCATGCGTGACGTGCCTGAACTCCTCATCGAGGTGCTCAGCGCTGGGGTCACTGTTGACGGAAGCAACGCGAACGCTTCGCTGTTAATCAGAGTCACCAATTTAGCCGCCGCCCGGTTGGCCGTCCTGCACGTTGAAGCGACCCATGTCGCCCAGCAAAAGGCGTTCTACCATGGATTTTCGGTTGAAGGGCTTGCGCGCTTGGTCGCAAACACTGAAGTTAACCCAGGAACGACAAATCTAAAGATTTACGCAACGGTGATGAGCGACTCTATCTCGCTCCAGCCTAGAATGCCCCTGACTGTGAAGCTGGTGAATCTATCTGCGCCAAAGGAGCTTTCGATCAGATGCGAGGCCCGCGTTTCGCAAATAAACGCCAATGGTTGAGCAGAGGAAGTTCCTGAGCCTGCATAAACCTAGTGATGCCGTAGTGCGGCTGACGTTACGCTGTGTGCGCCGGACCACCTACATCGGGACATTGCCCGGATGCAGCGATCAGCAGACCGCCCGCGCCACAGAAGGGATCAAAAGACGAGATCCGGCAGGACAAACTTCTTTGAGAGTGGGTGGTTGGGAAATCAAAGCCGAGCACCCTTCACCGGCTTCTTTTCTTGCCGGAGCGGTCTCCTATACTGAGGCTCAGTCGGATTGGACCGCTGAGCTTCAGTCGAATGGGACCGATGATAGCTAAAGCTATGGCTACGACGATCACCCCGGCGAGGTAGTGGTCACCTGCGAAGCGGAGTGCTAGAGCGAAATCGAATAGTGCCTTCATGCATCACCCTGCGGGGACTGGAGCCAAAGTCTCATTGCGCCCAAATATGGCAAATTCGCTTGGCGACAACCTAACAAATAAAAAGCCCAGCCGGTGCGGGACTTGCGAGGCGTGCGGCCCCTGCGTTACGCCCGGGCACGCGATAAAATTAGATAACCTAAGAACATGTTGGACCGTGTCGCTACCGGGAACAACTGGAGAATTGCTTCAGAGACCTAGTTCGGCGGGAAGGTTCCAAACCAGGCAGGTCACGGCCAGCGCGAAGCCCATAGGCGTGCGGCAGCATGTGAGGATGAGCGTCGAGTGGGAGTCCGGCCAGCTCGCCATTGGCCCTGCGGTCCTCAGGTTCAGCGGGATGCGACAGTCGCTGACGAACAGGGAAGTGGACAAGTTGACAATGTCCCTGATGCTTCCTCATCGTTGAGTGGCGAGGGGCGATCAATGATCCGATGTGTCGTGTGTGGATGTTCTCGATTGGATTCCCAAGGGTGCAAATGCGATCGTTGCGGCGGACCACCCGGTGTCCGCACAAACGATGTCACATTACCGAAGATACAAAGGCCAGACTCTTGGCACATGCCAAGGAGCTGAAGACCTTCGGGGTAACTCTCGAAGAACAGAGGATTCTCGGAAAATCATTCGGCGACGTTTGCGGGGGCATCGCTCTGGCGCTCGCCGTGGCAGAGTCACTCAACTCAGGTATTCTCCACAGGTTAATCCTGTACTTGCGAGAGATCGGTATCCCCCAGGAAGAGATTCTTCGACTTCGACTCGATGAGCCTGAGCACATTTCCTACTTGTTGAGCACAGATGAATGCGAGGATCATGGCGCTGAAACACGTTCTGGGCAAAGTTGAACGTGGCTTGTCACTTCGCCCATCACCACGCTGACTCAGCACAAGCATCACCCGGGCAAGTCGCGCCCGTGCCCGGCGCCAAGGCACCACTAACTATTCGACGTGTTACTCTGGGCGGAAACCATGCCAATCGATTTCGTTGAGGCCATCATCCTGACCTGTGCCGAAGAGAATCCGGTCGACTTCCGAAGAGTGGACGAGTCCGAAGTTAAAAAGGTCCAGACCGCCATCAAGCGGGCCACTACGGAAAAGGGCGCGGCGTTTCGCAATCCAGTCACCCGGAAACATTTCTTATGCGGCTGTCTCGATTTCACCGAGAACTTCCCGGAAGAGCATCTCGTCGTCGGGTATGGATATCGCAATCGGACCACCACTGACATCGAACGCGTCCACCACGTAGTGGGCGAGGAACGGGGGGTCGCTATTCCGGACTACGTCCGGGCGGAAATCCGCCGACATCACTTCCACCGAACGGATGCCGAAGTTATCTTGTTTCACAATCACCCCCGCACGGGCAACGAGCCCGAATGGCTCTACACTCTGAAATCCCTCGTACAGGATCGTCCTATTGCCTCAACTACCGATCGTATGGCGCTGCAACATTACACCTTCAGCGCGGTGGGCATATTTCGGCACCTTTTTGGCCAAGGACGGGTACTCTTTTATCTTGGCGAGAGTGGATATGTAAAACAGTTCCAGCTTCCGCCAATGCTACCGCTTCTAGGGCAATTGCCAGCACGTCTGTTTTCGCAGGCCCCCAAGCTGTAAAGCTAGAACAATTTGGAAAAAGATAAGGACTCGTTACCTTCATAAGTCGTCTCGGAACTCACCATTCCGACGTTGGATCTCGCATTCCGGGAGCAATGGAACAGAAAACTCGCTTAAGGACAGGAGTCTTTGGAACAACTGGACGGAAAGTACGGTTAAGCGTTCATGGCGAAGGAATAGCGTCCGTGCTGCTCTGCGTGGTTCCTAGGATGGCCGCCTTGAGGGCAGAGGCGTGCAACGCTAGATGACTCTCCAAGAGATCACGGATTGCCTCTCTGGGCACTTGAAAATCTTCAAGTGACCTGGCGGCCCAGTCTATCGCCGCAATAGCTCTTTCTTGAGCATTTAGGACACGCGCCGCCAGTCCGGCCTCTGCGATTTCATCGCTGGAAAGCAGCTTGACAAGGGCGAGCATGTCCAAAGGCGTTGCATCCACGGGAAGGTCAACGATTCTGCTGCCTAGGCGTTGCAATTCGATGTCCGGGTGAGAAAGTCCAAAGTTCTCGATTCGCACCCGCCCCGGTTCGATCCGCAGCCGCACCTGAGTCTTTTTGTAGGTCACGGCGGTGCGCCGGAGTTTCTTCAGCACGTCCAAAGGAACGCGGGCATATCCAGCCTGAATCACGCTTGCTTCAATCGCTGTACTGCTGCCAGTGGAGCACAATTCGAGTGTGTCGGCGATGGCTCGAAAATCGGCGGTGTCTTGGGCTAGGTATTCTTTCCGCCCTAAGAGAATGAGACGGATCGCTTTTTTCAAGTCTTGCGTTCTAACAAGAAGTTCAAGCATGGCTCAGTTCCAAGTTCCGGTAGGAGTGCGCCCTCCGGGTATCGTGCTCATCACAGAACGCTTCGCTCGGATGTTTTGGCGCTTTCCGGCTTCCGCATTCCGGCACCTGAATTGAATCAACCCAATCCACTATCCAACCCAAACCCATTTCACAAAGCGAATTACCCCAATTACAGCGCAGGTAATTGCCGAGATGCCGCACAGCACGCCAATCAGACCTGGGAGGCAGCCGCCATCGTGATTTTCTTCGATAAGCCAGGCAACGCCCGTAATGACGGAAGCCACAACCGCACACAGGAACCACCCCCACCAAGGCAGGTCGCTAGGACTTATTGGCATGACACGCATTATGCCACTGCGCGGCAGAGTTACGGGAGTGTGAAGTTAATGGGGACACCTCAAGAAACGGAAATTACGTACGTTAGGGACTGCTGAAGGCGATTATGGGGCTGCGGAGAGGTCGGTAGCCGCCTTTGGCTAGAGGTCACACCGGAAATCCCGGCAACGAACTCGCCGACACGCTCGCGCAGGCTGCAGCCGATACCCTGTCCACGCAATAGAGCACCTGCCTTCTAAGCAGGGGCTCCTTTGGGGCGACGGATTATGAGACCGTCGCTCTAAAGGACGCACCGCATCCAGTGCAGATTGGAGAACAGCCCATGAACACGGGCTCGCTTCAATTTGCTAAAAGGTTCTCCACTGGCATTTCCACACTTGTGTTGAAATGCAGATCGTTTGTAGTCGGCTATTTTTGCCCAACCCCTCGAAACGTGCGCCCAGTCCTCGCAACCGTCGATACCGCTCACGGAAAGCTGACAACTGCAGACCAATTCCCGGCCCACGGTCAAGCTGCGCCTGGCGGCGCTGCGCATGCTCTTCGACTGGCTGGTGTTCGGCCAGGTGATGGCCTCGAATCCAGCGCACGCCGTGCGCGGGCCCAAGTACACCCAGAAGAAAGGCAAGACACCGGTGCTCACGCCGGGGGAGGCCCGGGAGCTGCTCAACGCCATCGATATCGAATCGGTGGTCGGGCAGCGTGATCGCGCCCTGATCGCGCTGATGGTCTACAGCTTCGCCCGGGTCGGCGCCGTGCTCGGCATGCGGGTCGAGGACTTCTATGTCCAGGGGCGCCGCGGCTGGGTGCGTCTGCATGAGAAGGGTGGAAAGCAGCACGAGATGCCGACCCATCACAACCTGGACAAGTATCTCGAGGCCTACATCGCCGCGGCCGCGATCGGCGGCGATCGCAAGGGGCCGCTCTTCCGCACTACGCGGGCGCGCAGCGGCAAGTTGACGGACCATGCCATGTTGCAGAGCGACGTCTGGCGTATGATCCGCCGGCGGGCCGAGAACGCAGGCATCAAGACCGAGATCGGCTGCCATTCGTTTCGCGCCACCGGCATAACCGCGTATCTGAAGAACGGCGGCAAGCTCGAGATCGCGCAGCAGATGGCCAATCACGAGTCGGCCAGGACGACCGGGCTCTACGACTGGCGCTCCGACGAGATCTCGCTCGATGAAGTCGAGAAAATCGTGATCTGAGGAAGCCGTTGCGCCCATGGTTTAGGCGTAGACCCCACCAGATTCGACGCGGAGAGCGAAAAGGGATACCTACCCACATGGCGCGCCTCGAGAAAACGCGTCTACGGGCATCCTAGCGTGTCGTTTTTCTTGTATTGTGGAAGGAATTTTGGTTTTTGGCGTTTTTAACCTTGTCGAAAAATACCTGGCTCTGGTTGCGAAGGTGTGAGCGATTGTAGATTGCCTGCAGTATTTTGAAGGTCCGAGAAACCCGAGATATTGTTCATCGCGGTCAGCGTTATGTGCTCAATCTTGCGAGCAGATCCTTCGGGTGAATAGGTTTGGCGAGGATCTCAAATTCGTACCCGCGCCCGCGAGCAGTTGCCAGGAGATCTGCCGTCGCGGCCTGACCGGAAAAAAGGAGTATTTTGCAGGCAGGCAGGAATCCGCGAATGTGAATTGCGGCCTCAATGCCGCTCATGTCCGGCATTACAACGTCGCTAATAATGAGATCAGGCTTTGTACTCCGAGCAAAATCGATGGCGTCGGTTCCGGTATAAACCGCAGAAGCATTGAACCCGGCACCATTCAGAATCATAGCCAGTGTGTCCGCGATGACATGCTCGTCATCCACTACCAGCACGCGGGTCTTTGGCTTCGTGGCGTCCACTATCTGTCCCTTTTGCAATAGTTCTGAATTAACTAATTTATGGGCTACTTAGCGTGGCATGTCTAGGACAAAAATAAAAAGGGCCCGTGGGGGAAGGGCCTTTCTCTAAGCATTACCCACGGCTCACGTTCTGAGCCTGTAATCCCTTTGGTCCTTTTACGCATTCGAACTCGACAGATTCGCCTTCGTTCAGACTGCGATACCCATTTTCCTGAATGACAGAAAAATGCACAAAGACATCCTCACCTGTACTGCGCTGAATGAAGCCGTACCCTTTTGCGCCGTTGAACCACTTTACCGTGCCCTTTTCTTTCACGACCTACTCCTCTCACATCTAGCAAACATTCACAGTTTCAACTCGCGTATAGCCGAAAACCCGGCCCCAACCATAATCAGCGAGTATGGCATGTTTACCTCAACCTACTCAGGTTGGCAAGTGAATGTTGCGCGTGGACATCCACGGCACGGGCGACGCAATGCGGCGTGGGGTGCCCACCAACCTTGGATATGGAGCGGCTTGCCGCTCGTGAGGCTGTTCTCCAATCTGCACTGGATGCGGTGCGTCCTTTAGAGCGACGGCCTCATAATCCGTCGCCCCAAAGGAGCCTATGCTTAGAAGGCAGATGCTCTATCGAGCGTGAGAGTGTGCGCGGGCACGGCGTTCTGATTCGTAGGAAGTGGCTCTATCAGCCCACATGCAGCATCTCGTGCAGTCGCTCGATGTAGGCAGTGACCGCTTCGGGCGTGATAGAACGAGCAAAGTGGGTGGCGACCTCGTCTAATGACGGCGCACCGTGATCAAGGTCCTCGACGACTTCATCAACCCCGCGCAGCAAGCTGGTCTCAAGTTCTTGATTACCGGCAAACTTGGTCAGGAATTGGGTGTGCAGTTTTCGAAGCGCTTGAAGCGAGCTGGTAACGACCCGCTCGTCCTCGCGATGCAGGGCCGCCATACCGACTCTTGCAATGTGGGCGGCCGCTCGCCCGGAACTATGGGGATTCTCAAACGGCTTTTCCAGCATCTCGGTGACCAGGGAGGCCAAGTGCTCGATCGCAGACACCGCCTGCTCGTCCAGATCGGCTTCCATGGCGGTGATACCCAACTCTTGCAAGGTATCAAAAAAGTTCCAGACCAGATTGGATCGGACGGGTGTAGGCAGTGCCTTATAGATGCGCCAGTAAACGGCGCCGATCAGCCAATCGAGATCGCGCAACAACTCGGTGGCGGAGTGGTCGTAGCGCCATTTGCTGGTCGCGGCCTGGCGGTCCTGCGGCTCCGGGCGTGCATCCAAGTGCTGGCGGAGCTGGCGATAAATGATAATTTGCATCTTGCCAATCTCGCGCACGTTGGTATCGACGAAAAACAAAGCGAAAGATTCGGTGGGTGCGGCGGCTTCTCCGATATTGGCCAAATGCAACCACAACTCGTGGGAGAGTTCGCAGAAGACGCCCATGGCCGTCTCGACATTCCCATCTGTCTGCTGCAGAGCGTCGAGAATACGGTTGGCGGTGATCTCAAACCATCGCGCGAGGCCAGTCGGGCTGGTCACTCCCAGAAAAGGTCCCAAGGTGTTCTGCACGCTGAAATCAATCCCGCGTGCCTGGCCGAGAGCCTGCAACTGGTTTATTGAGATCTCTTCCAGCAGTTGAATCGAGTGACGATAGGTGTTGCGCACCATGAATTCGTTCGACAGCGAGGACAAAACCATGCGGCCGATGGCGGAGACGGCTTGACCGGTCAAGACCTGGCTTGAGCGAAGCGTTCCCAGGGTGGCAACTTTGCCAATTGCATCGACGGCGGAGGTGAAATTCAAATACAAATTGCGGCGGACCACGGAGGCACCGACATCGGACAGGGCGCGGCAGCCGGTAAGACATGCATCGTCCAAGCCACGGGTGCCCGCCTGGGTAGTCAGGGAGTCGAGAAACCCAAGGATATAGGTCGTGGTTGGGTTCTCACCGGGATGGATATAGAGCGGGTCAATGTCGATACTGACGAGGGCGCTGGTGCGATGGCATTCAATAATCTGTTGGCAGATTTCCTCGTCATTGCGGGAAGCGGCTAGCTTGTAGATCGCCGAGAACTCCTCCAGTTGTCTCGTTAAGACCTCGTCGAGCGAAACCCGTGCTGCGCCGAACAACATGGCATGGGTAGCGGTTGGCATCTCCAGACTATTGGTGCGCAGTTTCAGGTACTCGGTAAGTAGGTGAGTGATAGATGCGAAGGTGCGCTGGGTGATGTCGTATTTCTGCGACAATGTGTAGGTGCGGGCGATGCTGAATAGGCGCGAGAACACCTCGGAGATCGGGTTCAGCAGATTGGGGAATCTGGTATAAAGGGCTGCCCCTGCAGTGTCCCCTTCCGATCCGTCGTAGCGCTTATTTAGATTCATGGGTCTCGCTCTCAGTGTTGTGCATGGCGCGTTTCACGCAGTTGACTGTGCGGGCAACAGTTCTGAGTTCTCGCATTCCTCTCTGATGCAAACGGTCCACAGTGAAGCGGGGATCGGAGTAGAGCATGACGATCTTGAAATGGCGATAGATCAACAGGAACGTCAAGATGAGAAGAACGCCAAACGAAACCAGTTCCGTCGGCAAAAAATCCTGCGGAAGACGAACGAATGGTAGGGCAAAGCAGATGGTAGCGATGGCCGCTAGAATCCAGTAGGTGCTCGCCATTCTGCGATCCCCGGCATATTCCAGCACCACTTCTGCGGCTTCACGTGCGGCCACTTGCTGAATGGCGAACGTGGTCAGGGCGAATACAATGGCGAGAAGCCCGGAAACCGATGCGCCAAGAGCCACCGCCACTTGTTCAAAGACTGATGGACTCAAGCGGGTACAGTAGCGCGTAGCGTTCGGCCACAGCGCGATCCCATCCCAGCATGCAAACAAAGTAACAAGAACAACGAAGGATGTACCCAATCGCACATAGAGCGTCCGTTGCTGGCGGAAGTGGAAGCGGGCACGCAGTGGAAACAGGACCATCTGGGCGTGCGCGCGTCGCGTGGTGGTTCGTACCGCTGTCGCTACTGCCGTGGCAGAGTGTGTGCCCCAGATGCGGACGGTTGCGGCGAACCTACGGGCAAGATTCCGTACGCGGTGGGTAATCGCATATATTTGCTGGAAAGCATCCGCGAGTCCGCGTCGGTTAACACCTTCTAGACTGCGAGGCGGAACCTGCCCGTTCGCTGGGCCAACCTCTTGCTCACTGGCTCCACTCTTCTCGGCTTCGGACGGCATCATATGTTGCTGGAAGTATGCACCTAAACGGGCCATCGTGCATAACCGGCCTGAGATTGATACCGGCAACGCCGTAGTGGGGTATGGCAACTATTTGATACAAAATGGGCCATTTGGGAGAGTTCGCCAGCGACCTGCTCCATGCGTACCTTCACCGAGCGTGTATGTTCAATAACTTATGACTTGTGAGTTCTCGTCCAAACTTCCTATTTGTCAACGCTCCCCCGAAATATTCGAGCCGCTAGCCTGTTCAGAATCAATTACTTGCGACGATATGGCCCATTTTTGTATCAAATCGTTGTCATACCCTTACAAGGCTCATACGGACTTGTCGCCCTTTAATTCCGCAGGCATCTGCAATGCTCTTGCGGAAGGATCATCGTGGAATTCGAAGATCAAATAATCGTCCTCTTCGTTATTTCCTTGCGGTTCAAAGCGCACCGACGAAATGGTTCTGCCTGCCTCGATTTGCCGCCCCACTGGATTGTCCTCGCCGAAGCTCCAGTGGCGAAATTGCTCCGCGGAAAGACGGCCAGCCAACAGTTCTTGGACGGCGCGTGCCGAAATCTTCAAGGTCATTCTGTCCCTCCCAATCCCCATGCTCGTGGGAACGTATTTCCCAACTGCATCCGCATCGCACATGCCTTGTGTGTGCCAAGAATAAGCCTGATACCCTCCGAGATTCGGCGGCATCATCGTCTGACTTAGCAACTGCAATCGGCTTAGGTCGGCGTCAGTGACCCCGTCTGGTCGCGCGAAAACCTGGGTGTTCCAGATTCTCTTTGTTTGTCCTCCGGCCCTGGACGGTTCACGTTTGGCTGAGAAGACCATTACGAAACTAATCGTTGGATAGTCATCAAGGAACTTGAGAATGATCTGTCCTCCGGAAAACGTCTGTGATGAAGAACTGAAGGGCTTCAAATCTCGGAGCAGGCTGCATCCGGCGTCCCCCAGGAAAACAACGCGCCGCGCGCCGTCGGGGGCCGCACGAAGCTGCTTGGACTTCAGTCGCAGCGCCGCGTAGAGTGGGTTGTCTTTCACGTCATAGGCCAACGACGGCATTGTGCAAAAGAAGTTCGACAACCAATGAACGTACTCGCGCCACTCGATGACGACGCTGATGTCGGGGGCATTCCAAGAAAGCGGCATGGCTGGCCGCCCGTTTGCGAGCCACTGCTTCATGGCTGTGCGTAGGCTCTCGTTGAGCTGGAAGTCGCGCCGGACCATGCGGCGGCGATAGAAAGCACTCTTGCCATCCCTGGAACGCTCGTAGCCACTCTTTTCACGAAACGAATAGTAGAGGTGTTCTGAACTCCCTCCCAGCAAACGGTCCGCTTCCGCGTTGATGATGTTGCAAGCCCGCCGCATGGTGTCAGCCCCGGACAAAGTCAGATCGTCCACGGCAGCGACGTCTGCAATGACTGGACCGTCGGTGAGCAGGTCCGGCGAATAAATGTCCGGCGTGCGAGAACCTGCCGGGCGGTCGATCTCTAGGGTCGCAATCTTGGAGACTGCCCAGCTGATCGATAGCTCATACTCCGCCGGCAACGCCTGGTTTGGCTTCTCGTTTTCAAGACGATTGAGAAGGTCTTTGGCTTTACCACGATCCAGCCACGGACCTAATTCATTGAGCATTCGTTGCAACTGTCGTCGTCCGAAGATCGGCATAAGGTGATCAGGGTCGGGGCAGAAACATCATGCCCACACAGTTCGAGCATAAGGCTTAAACGCAGCTTCGTGTCATTGGATGGGACATCGCTTCTTCCCCAACAACCTCACACTCGCCATTGAAAAACCACGCATGAGGCGACAACGTGATCGGCACGCTCTTCTGCCTCGCTCAGCGCGCGAAAAGCGCAGGGCGGCTGGAACGTGGTAGGAGACTTCCTTCCCGCACCCGAAAGCTCTTAGGATGGATAGACACCGAGGATCTTCTCTATGGCAGAGTGCATCTACCGTTTCCGCCCGACGTCCGCCCTGCTGGGCGGCTTTCACGAGCTCGAAAATCAGGAAATCTACTTTGCTCCAGCGAGACAGCTCAACGATCCGCTTGAAGGCTACAAGGACCTATTCTGGCAGGGCGACGAAATCGTTTGGAAGAACTTCCTTCGGCATTATGTTCTCTGCCTCTTGCAAGCGATTCTGCGGACGCTGGAACACGGCGAGGAGTACCGGGTCACGGAGGACACGTTGCCGGTGGAGATGATTGCAGACGATCTTCAACCGGAGGTCCACAAACTATATGACGCCATGTGCCACCAGATGTTCAGCGACGCGGAGATGTCAGAACTCCCGGAGCTTCTGTCGCAACGAACCTCGCCCATACGACGCAATGAATTGCTGACATTGCTGTGGCCTTTGCACTTCCGCCTTTTCAGGATCGTTTGCACCACCCTGCAACCGGAAGACCCTTTTCACGCTATCGATGCCTACTTCCGCAACCGTGAGCAGCGCCCCCTCCGTCTGCAGCAATCGTTCGCCGCCCTCAACGCGTTCGACGCGAAACATCATGAAGAACCGGAAGTTGTCGAAGCGATGACAGAAAACTTTTACAGCACCGTGGAGCAGACGAACTTCATCCGAAATTACGGGATGGACCACCAGCATGGGCCAGCATGGAATGTCATTGCCTCCTCGTTCCCCGAGGTGTATCTGAACAGCTTGGAGAACCTTGCGTATGGAGTCTGGTACACGGCCTGCTTCGTAGCGGAACCTACACAGGCCGCCATGTGGAGCATTTATGGCGACAGCCACCGCGGGGCGTGCTTCAAGTTCAAAACAACGACTCTCGCTTCTGGACCGCAGGCCCTGACGCTCAGACACGCGAGCGCAATCGACGGCACGGGCACGGTGCAATACGAATACGGCCCACAGCCATTCCAAGAAGTGCGGTACGCCGACCGTTACGCGGAGATTGACTTCTTCCGTTCTCTGGGAACTCTCATCCCACGGCAGCTTGCGTTTTGGTATCGCGGAGACGGCGGTGTCATGAGTGCTACCGGTCGGCTAACCGGGACGGACGAATGGCGCAAGCAGTACTGGGAGAACTTCCACACGACCGTCACTACGAAGTTGAAGGACTGGCAATACGAGCGCGAGTATCGCATCACGTTGCAGAGCCACACGGTCGATCTGTCGATTCTTTCTGAACGGAAGATACGGTACCGCTTTGAAGACTTGCAGGGCGTGATCTTCGGCATGAAGACCACGGCCGAGGACAAGATCGCCATCGCCCGCATCCTTCAGGTGAAGTGCGAACAAACGGGTCGAAGCGATTTTGAGTTCCATCAGGCGTATTATTCGCGCATCACGGGCCGGATCGCGACGACGCCATGGAGTTTGGTGAAATCCAGCTAGGCACTTCATCCACGTGATGGAGCCGTTCGCACGCCATGCACCCAAACAACCCGTAACAAGACTTTGAACAATACAAGGAACTATGGCGAACCGCAGACACCTTTTGAAGATAAAAACCAAGAGCACGGGGAGATGACAGACGAAAGATTCCGCAAATTTCAAAAGCGCATTGAGCGTATAGCCATTGAGAAGTTCGGCCACTGTGACCCGCTCGATGCTCCAATCTGGGATGTATTCAGAACGCGGTACTTCGCGCCTGAGTGGAGGGGATAACTCTCCCGCGTGAGGTGAAAAGGTACCCTATCCCTTTCCGTCGGGGTGCTGGGGCGAAGCCCCCTTCTGGGCGGGGCGCTCGCCCTAGGTAGTCAGATGTCCTTTCCTTTCACGCGGCGGAGGGTACAATTTGCTCAGATCCGGAGAGAACAGGATGAACGACACGGAACAGCTCGGATGCGTGCAAGCGCAAGCCAATCGGGAAGTCGCGGCAAGCTTCCACGTTAACAACCATTACGTTCCACGTCTCTATCTCAAGCGGTTTGCGGATAGCGCTCAGAAGCTCTGGAAGTATCAGTTACTCGTACCAAACGCAAAGTTTCCTGAGTGGAAACGTAGCACCGTTAAGGGCAGCGCACATCGGGACCACCTCTACACTCGCCTGATTGCTGGCGTCGAGAGTGATGAATTCGAGACCTGGCTAGCCGAGCATTTTGAGACTCCGGCGGAGGACCCGCTGACAAAAGCCAATTCGGGCCTGCCGCTCACCTCAGAGGAATGGGACAGGCTTGTTCTGTTTCTTGCCACACAGGATGTGCGAACACCCGCGCGACTAATGGAGAACTTGGAACGCTGGAAGCGCGAAATTCCCGAGGTGCTTGATCAGTGTCTTAAGGATGCCGTAGAGAAATTGAAGGAGGCCAAGAGGACCGGCCTGCCGATCTCGACCTCAGAAACATTTGATAGCGAGTACATTCCCGTCAAAGTACGAACGGAGAGGCTTCCGGGCGACCCTGGCATGGCCGCATTGAAAGCGGAGCACGTGGTGGGGAGAGGGGTTTTTCTGTTCAGTATCAAGCATGCGCTCACCCACACTGCAAAAGCACTCTTGGCACATCGATGGACGGTTCTTCGTGCGCCGCATGGGATTCTGTGGCCGACCAGTGATGATCCGGTGATCAAGCTCAATTACAAAGATGAGCGACACTTCGACTTCAAGGGTGGTTGGGGAAGCAAAGGCACGGACATATTCCTGCCTATTGACCCACATCACCTGCTATATACGCGGGTCGGAGGACCTGTGCCTGCGCGAGGGACCGAGCTTCCAAGAGAAGTCGCGGAAATGGTGGTACGGATGATAGTCCGACACGCACACCGCTACGTTTACGCGCAGGAACCGATCCAGGGCGTGGCTGAGGTCCGCCAGCGAACCGTCGATCCAGAGTTGATCCGCCAAGAGGAGGAGCATTGGAAGAAGTGGCACGAACAGCAAAGTAAAGCAGAACGAGAGCTGATGGGGTGGTGACCCTGCAATTTTCTCGCTGCAAAGAATCTCAGTAAAACGGACTCGGATATGCTTGCGAAGAAGGCGCGCGGCATGGCAAGGAAGGCACCGAGCCCGCGCGCGAGGAAGCGGAATTTGCGGTGGCGGTGTGCGCCGCGGTCTGCACTCTGTTGACCCGAAGGCACCCCTATGACGACTGATCTGCGTTGCCCAACACACGGCACCGGAACTGCTGCCGACACTGATCGCCCGGGAAGGGAAGCCGGGTGCCCGGCGCTTCCTCGAGTTCTTTACCGTCAACATCCGCAACCAAACAGTTTCAGGAGGGTGGATTCTTGGAAGCTCAAACCAGGGAAACTGCTGTAGTTGTTGCCGACCTTTTTACAAAAATGGAATGCACCGTTGACGCATATGGCCCGGGAGCTATCAAGGTAGCCCGACGCGTGGAAGGCACCGCCTTTTTCCCCGGTGGCGTCGGCCTGTGGCGAACACTGGAGCCATGGGGAGTTGCCCCCCTTCTTTTTCCACGCTCCCCGCTCAGCCTCAAGTTTTGGCTGTGTTTTATCTCCACATTTAACCACATGTCGAGCATCAATAAATTACACATTTATAGGCACTTATGCCATACCTAGCCAGTTGAATGTGAACAACTTTCCAATTCCTACCTTTGTGGTTGGTAGAACATGAGAATTGATGCGTTAATGTGTGTGTCGCGACACTCCCTTAAACCGCCCGCTCCGGGACCCGCTCGCGGGTAGTCAGCACCTCTCAGAGCCGCCAGCAATTTGGATTTCTGGCGTTTCGGAAGATGCCGTTCTCGCTAGGTCCAAGCAGGCGGTTCAGAACTCCCTGCGGCTCCCTAACTCGGTTGCCCGTTGCGGCCCAACGTCCGATCCTCGTTTCAAGAGCAAGGCACAGGTTCCCGAGGCGTCTTTCCCTCGTTCGCGAGATCAAGGAGAATAGCTGTAATGAACTCAATCACTGCTGTTGCGGGGAGTGGGCTGGCCGACGCGGTTGCTACTTTGCAACTACCCAAAGAGTTGATCCAGCAACGCATCCGCCAAATTCAACAAGATCTGCTTGCTCATTCGCACTACCTGCGGGAGTCGGATTTTACAGCAATTCATCCGGGCGACCTTGAGTTTCTGTTCGACGCGTATGATCCTAAAAACGGCAGTTACTCTGCGAAACCGATATTCGTTTCGAGGAGCCTCGGCGTTAGAGGTGGAGTGATTTTACCCACGAGATAGTCCAGCAGGGTCTTCCATCGGTTGGTTGCAGGAAACTGCTCCGCAACTGTTCTTACATGGCGTAGAGCCTTGTGGATATTGGCGATCATCAGCATCAGGGTTTTCCTGGCAGCGTGCATCGGCGTCAGGTAGAGCGTTGTTTTTCCGGCATGTTTGGTCGCTCTGCCCACGGCTGCCAGTAAAAGCGCACGGCTGGTAATGGCTTCCATCCTCGCCCCCGGTTTGGCCGCACGGCAGTACCAACTCCACCAGTTGTAGACCAAGGCTACGGCACGTGCGCTGGTCTGGCAGCGCTCCATGTCCTGTGTCGTAAAGCCGCCCCAGCCCCACTGGTTCTTCAACTCATCGAAGCCGTTCTCCGCATCGGCCCGATCGCGGTATAACTGCGCCATTGCATCCAGCGGGTAGCTGCTGTTGGTCACCAGCACCGCGTACTCCCACAGTTGCACGTCCTCGTCAGGCAGCAGTAGCTCGATCTGTTCATCTTTGGTCTTTCGACTCAGCGCTAAGTCGGACTTTGCACGTTGACGGAGGATCACGACCCGGCGTGATTTATCCCACCCGGTCAGCCGCAGGGTGTCCTCCACCGCACTCCAACCCTGATCGCGAGGGCCGGGCGTGCTCCAGTCCTCGCGGGCAAACTGGCGCGCCAGCAGCCGTTGCACCCCTTTGGTCTGGCGTAGTTTGAACAGATAGGGCTGGCCGCGATCTTCCAGTTCGCCGATAAACGGCTCGTTGCCGTAACCGCAGTCTCCGCGCACCAAAGCTGGCAGTTGCTCTCGGCTCAAGCTATCCAGCACCGCGCACAGTCCAGGTCGCGCGTGCAGGGAGCTGTGCTGCTTTCCAGAAGAAACCACGACATCGAGCACCAGCCGCAGGTTGCCAACCCAGTAAGTGTGCAGTGCGTGGCTGGGCCGGCCAGGCTTGTGCGGGTTGTAGCCGACCTCGGCCCCGCTTTGCTTGCCGAACAGCGTCTTGATCGTCGTGTCGATATCCAGGATCCACGGCGAGTTCAGCGCGGCCTGCACACTGGAGAGCAATTGCGGACGCAGCCAGTCCCGGCTTTGCTCTGCGCTCATCCGCGCCAGCGATCTGCGAAGTGAATCCTCGCTGACAATCTTACTCATTCCAAGGATCTGCGGACTTACTCCGTCGCCCCGCAGACCGGTAATGTGAGCATAACGTCTGTGCCCTGCCAGAATGGATAGAAACCAGGTGCCAAGAACGTCCCGCTTGCCGGGCGCGTTGCCGCTGATATAACTAAGCGGGCAACTCTCCAGCCAAGAGTCATACACCCCAGTGGTGGAAAGAAACTCCGCGAAAAAGGCCAGTTGCGCGTTCGGCGTGGCGCTGGCCTCGTAATCCCAGCGTACATGGATCCGCCCACCCGGCGTGTCTACCGAAAACGCCTCCACTTCCTGCCCGCGTACAGAAATCCCCACCTCGCGCAACTCACCCATCTGGTGACTGCCTCCACTCAGCTCAAACCCGCTCCCAGTCTACAGCCCTCAATCGTTTCGGGATTCCAACTGCCGGAAAGAGGATGATAAACATTTTTTCAATGGTCTCTGCCGCCAGGCCCTGGCGGGACGGAGACTTAGTTTCCGTCTGGCACCGCGTATGACACGCGCCGGCGGCAAGACCGTTCGCTTTCTCGCCAGTACGGGCGAGGTGCGGTATGAGATCGCCATTGCCAGCAGCATCCTATTCGACGGGTTCGGCGAGAGGGATCGGAGCGTCAGTGTCTGCGGTCTAGAATGCGAGAATCGGCTCGACGCACTGCAGCGGGTCTTCGAACATGAATTGGTACACTTGGTTGAGCAGTTGTGCTGGCACAGCAGTAATTGCGCGGCCCCGCGCTTCCAGAATATCGCGACCAGTATTTTCCTTCATCGCGCTCACACTCATGACCTCATCACCCGGCGCGAACGCGCCCTGGTATCTGGCATCAGAATTGGCTCACCGGTAACATTTATCTTCGAAGGTCAGTGGCTGATCGGTCGCGTGAACCGGATCACAAAACGTGCGAGCGTGCTCGTGGAAGATCCCGACGGCGTAACATTCTCGGACGGTTCGCGGTACAGAACTTACTATGTGCCGATCGCGAGCTTGGAACTAATCCCAGTTTCATAAACGAAGGTTCGCAGCGCGACCGTGCTATCCCCGTCGGCGGTGAATCAAACTCAATCCCAATATAATAATGATAGCGACGAGGTGCTGAGGTGATGAGGATGGTCAGGAGGTAATTATCTTTCAGCGCGACACGCGGAGCATTCAAAATTCATTTGGGACGATGACCTCGATGCCATGCGTACCAAGTTGCAACCGCAAAAATTACCTCTTCCAATCGCCTTTGCAATTTGTGAATTCAATTGACCGCAATTCACGTTTTGCTTCCGGCTCCTTGTGCGCAACCTGGATTTCTCTTTGAGTTAACTCGGTCCGGGTCTGCTTAGGAAGTTGCCATCACTCCTGTCCAACCAAGTTCCTCGTTGATTCACGCATTCGCTTTGCATGCAGGTTGTGCAGCGGTACATCGCTGGCCAAAACAATCTTAAATTCAAAGCGCAATTCCGAGTCAGCAGTGAACAATAGTCAGGCATATTCCCAGCCGTGGTCTGAAACACAATGACACCCCCTTCGCGAAGCCGACAAGGGTTGGTAGAACCAGAGCCTATTTAAAAAACAATTCACCCAGCGAATGACATCCCGGTTGCGGAAACTCCCTTCGCGGTCAAGCAATTCTTATTCGTGTCTTGAAACCAGCGAGGCGATGATGCACGCGTCCGTCACCAATCTCAATATCTCAATTCCATTAATTGAGGAAGCTTGTCGACCTGACGACGTCGCAAAGAAATTTGGCTTCCAGGTTATCTTGGAAATTGTCATGAGGAATTCGTTGGCTAGGGCAAGCTCAATTCGCGGACTCGTTCACATAAATGCTCCGATACACTGTGTGTCGGAGTGGGCTCACCTGATGTCGGCCACCTTGCCGTCAAGTTTTACAGACCAGAAACTGAATTGCATTCTTTGAGGCGGATGCGATGCCATTAAGCTATTGAAGCAATTCCATTCCTGGCTGCAAGCGTGAGCAGCTTTGCCGCCGGACCACGCGGTTGCTTCTCACCGCGCTCCCATTTGCTTACCACTCCGGTGGTCACATTCAAATGAGCGGCGAAGACCGCCTGACTGACTGCCTCCTTCTTGCGAATGCGCCGGATGGCTTCAGGCGTGAGAGTCATCACCGGGGTAAGACATGCCTGGTCAAATCTCCGCATGGTTTTGGTATCGATCGCGCCAGCCTCGTGTAAATCGGCTACGTTCTCATGGATGGCAGCCAAGGCCGCGCTCTTATAGGTCCGTGGGCTAGTTTTCTTGTGTACTGTTCGCTTCGCCATGGTCGCACTCCTTTGCTCTGATGGCTGGTTTGATTCAGTTTTGTTTCTTCGTCTCGCGGATGCTCTTCGTCTCCGGCTTGATCTCCGTCAGCACTTTCTCTCGAACCAGCTCCGACATCTTCTCTTCGGAAAATCCGAGGTAGATCTTTGCCAAAGCCTTGAACTCCTTCAGCTCGTTCTTCTCAATATTTCCCAGGTCTTTCTTTGCGAAGCCGTACATCAGAACCACTCGGAGGCCCACCTTCATTGCGACAATTGCGCGGGCACCGCCACTGGTTCCCTCCCCTTCACGTGCTAGACGAAACTTGAATACGCCCCCGCCGAGATCGGCGTCTGGTTTTTTCTGTATGGCGTCCCAAAGATTCTGCGGACTGCTTCCGAAGTCACGGGCAAAGCGCGTGAAGTTCTTGGTAGCGAAGAGTCGCGGCTTTTCGTCCACAGATTCGGTCACCATATAACTATAGCTCTTAGGACCATAGGATGCACGCGTTTCTGATTGCGCCGCGAAGGAAAAGCAGTCTCGGTGCGCTCAATATGTCGAGCGCCACCGGTCTGTGAGACGGCCGGCTGAAAAGATCGTTCATAAGACCCAGGTGCAAAGTTTGCACTCCCTTTATTCGCTTCGACCAGATGCCGTTTGCTGCCTACTTAGCTGATATCGGCTACTTTGCTGACTGCTTCCCCGCCGAACTTCTGCTCGTCGTTGACGTAGCGGGCGGTGGTGTCCAGCTTATCGTGGCCGAGCAAAAACTGAATCTGTTTGAGCGGAGCTTTGGCGTCGTAGTAGATGCGGGCGCAGGAGCGGCGGGCATCGTGGGGGGCAAAGTTCTCGTGGCCGACCTGGGCCGCATAGTGGCGGACGATCTGCCAGATCGCCGACTCGTCCAGGCCCGCTCCCCAGACTTTGCCGTTTTTGCGGATGGCGCGGAAGACACGGCCACTCGAGATCTTGGCCGCCGCCAGCCATTCATCAATTCCCTGCTTGATCGGCGCCTCCAGCGGGATCGAGCGCACCTTCTGGCGTTTGCCGACCAGGTCGATCAGGGCCCAGCCCTCATTCAGGCGGCCGATCGTCTTCACTTCCAGGTTGCAGAGCTCGGCCCGGCGCAGTCCGCAGGCAAAAAGCAGCCCGAGCAGAGCATAGTCGCGCTTGCCTGCGAGGGTCGCTCGATCCGGGAGGCGGAGGCAGCGCTGCACGTCGGCCAGCGGCATGCGTTGTCCCTCGCGCCGGCCGGTGACCGGCCGCGAGTGGAGGCGTTTCAATATCTGCTCCTCGTCGGCGGCTGAGATCCAACCTTCGTTCGCGGCGCAGTGGACGAGCGCGCGCACCGCCGCCATCTTGACGTTGACGGTCGAGGGGGCGAGTGGCGTGTCGTTGTCCTTATCCTTATTATGGTGTGGAGTGCGGACGGCGAGGTGGGCCTGGTAGGCGCACAGCTGGGAAGCGTTGATCCGGATGCGACCGTTATGCAGACTCCAGGCTATGAACTCCTCGATCGCGGTCTCGTAGGCGCGCTGGGAGTGACCCTGAGAATGAGATCGGCCATGGTTCATTCCTCCTAAGCGGGACTTCCCTGCCCTTTGCCGGCGCTATGTCCAAAGTTTTGTACCGAATTCCGGCTCGCAGGGCTAAACCGGGTGCATTTCTCGCCCAACTGCACTCATTTCAGGGCAAAACCTGCGCACCCCAATATACATCGAATACCTCGCGATAAGGTACATTATCAGGAGTTATCACTTAAAACACAACAAACTGTGTGTGTTTCCTTGTTTTGTCTCCCATCCCTAACAAGTTGGCTCTTTCCTTCCTATGCCACGGTCGCACGTGGAAGGCAACAATTACAGTGT
This sequence comes from uncultured Acidobacteriota bacterium, assembly GCA_963786435.1. Lineage (GTDB taxonomy): Bacteria > Acidobacteriota > Terriglobia > Terriglobales > Acidobacteriaceae > TOLSYN. The sequence goes on along the minus strand of CAWAZK010000002.1, from coordinate 3,757,212 downwards.
CGACGCCAGCACCATTGCAACTGCTATGTCCCACGAATTCTTCTGGGGCCCGCATATACGCGACCCTGGTGGACCAAACTCCAGTCTGCGGCCGTCGCTCTGTCCGCTGATTTTATGCAGTCTTTGCCGCCAGCCGGACTGAACTTTTTTCTGGCTTCGCTCTCAGTCATATATTCACCGTTATTGGTTTTCCCATACCACTGCGTGGTGGACGATGGTAACCATCGACCGAGGGATCCACCCACACTTTCAAACTAGATGCATCTGACCTGCTCCCGAAAAACTCAGCCACTGAAAACTGGAGTTCTCCCTTAATCTGAGTGGGAGGAGTGGTATGAAGAAGAGCCGGTATACGGAAGAGCAGATCATTGGCATTTTGAAGCAGCACGAGGCCGGGGTTAAGACGGCGGACTTGTGTCGCGAGCATGGGATCAGTGCGGCGACGTTCTACGGCTGGAAGTCGAAGTACGGCGGGATGGAAGTCAGCGAGGCACAGCGGTTGAAGCAGTTGGAGGATGAGAACCAGCGGCTAAAGCATCTGGTTGCCGATCTCAGCCTTGACCGCGAGGCGCTGAAAGCGGTGATCCGAAAAAACGGCTGGAGTTTGTAGGTTTACGGCAAGACATCTCGTTGGTTCAGCAGATGGGGCTGAGCGAGCGACGAGCCTGCAGGCTGTTGGGGCTGGATCGCAGCAGCTATCGGTATGCTGCGGTGCCGGACGGGAATGCCGAGTTACGGACGAAGCTAGTCGAGTTGGCACGGCAGAAGCCACGCTTCGGCTATCGCCGGCTGCATGTACTGCTGCAACGGCGCGGCTTTGCGGTGAACGTGAAGCGGGTCTACCGGCTGTATCGCGACGAGGGTCTGATGGTGCGGCGACGGCGGCGCAAGCGGCTGGTGCGCTCGCTGCCAGCGCCGCCGCGATGGTCGCGGGCCAATCAGGAATGGGCCATCGATTTTATCGTTGACGGTCTGGCCAGCGGACGAATGGTGCGGATTCTGAGCGTAGTGGATGTTTACACGCGCGAGTGTCTGGCGCTGGAGGCCGATACGAGCCTGGGAAGTAGGCGTGTAATTCGCGTCCTGGAGCGGTTGATGTTGGAACGCGGTGCGCCGGAGAATGTACGCTCGGACAACGGCCCGGAGTTTACTTCGCGGCAGATGATCGGCTGGGCGGAAGATCGGAAGCTGACGCTGGTGCACATCCAGCCTGGCAGGCCGATGCAAAATGGACACGTGGAGAGCTTTCACGGCAGGCTGCGCGATGAGTGCTTGAATGCGCACTGGTTCCGCACCTTGCAGGACGTGCGGCGAACGCTGGAGATGTGGCGGCGGGAATACAACTGCGAGCGTCCGCACAGTGCGCTCGACTATATGACGCCGGAGGAGTTCCGGCAGAAGCAGGACCGTGGAAAAGACGGCGATGAAACCGCCTTGGAAAACATAAACCGTTTTCCACTTTCCCACCGTCCCGACGGCGGCGGCGAGCTACACTCGAAGCCAAACCAAAACCGAGAATCTCCAGTTATGAATGGCTGAGAGAATCGGGGCAGGTCACATCACCGCCGACTTGAACAGGAGGCACTGGGCTGATCCAAGCGCAACATTCGGTTGTTGAGTGGAACAGCATCCGGCGTCATCTTCCCGATGCTTCATAGAGCCGTGCTCCCACGATCAATTCATCCTTCAGCTTCAATTCCAAATCAACTGCCTAATAGACCTAGTCGAAGGGAGTGACTCTTGAACCCCCAACAGCTCCGCCAGACAGAGTTACAGCAGCGAGTGAACGCACGTTTCATTTGAAAACCTACTAATAAATAGCTTCTCGTAGCGCATTTCAATGGCGCCCGCGCTGTCTTGCAAGTGCGCCTCAGTTCCCGAGCCTTTGGGAGCATTTCTGCAGATACGTGATGAGAGCGGGCTGCAAACCCGTTCTACGACAAGATCTCGTCGCTAGGCAACTAGTAGCGATTGTTGATTGATATCACGCCGAGCCACTTTCTTCTCGGCGTTGAAAAAAGAGGAAACAACATGGCAATAGACTTCGAAGACGTTAACTCCGACTGCAATGAAAGCCAGCCAGAATGTGATGACAGCAACTGGACTATCTACGACGACATATATTACGAAGCGGCTATGCAAGACTTAGCAGCCGCGATAGCAGCGGGTGAATTCGTTCCTACCACTTCCGATGATCCGCTTAGTTTAGATCTTCCATTCTAGGTCGGCATTCGTTCAGTAGAAATGGTGATGAAGGTCGGCTAGAGGTGGTATCGGTGCGTACCCTGCCAATAGGCAGGGTACGCAGCAGTAGCTGAACAGCTTTGCGTCTTTTCGCAGAAGCCGGAATCGATACCAGGAATACGGAGCGATTCGAATTCGCCGCCAACGAAGCACTTAGAGATATGAGTCTATAGACATTCGCGTTGCACAACGTGGAACCTATGGCTTTTCTGCAACGATGTTAACCTCTTTTCCATATATCCCAGCATATTTGATCGCCATTGCGAGCAGCGTATATTCCGAATCCTGATCATTGGCGGCGAACGCTTCCTGATCCTGACTAAAAGCCCTCCTCCGAGCAAGCAAGTTGAATCGCTTGCAAGTTATTAGCAAAGTTGTGAGGATATTAGAGCGGCGGTTCCGTTTAGGGTAGAAAACCTAGCATCTGTCCTCGCACTTTCCCAAATCTGATTCGACTGACAATGGATCCGCCGCAGAGCCCCGCTCACGCAACGCGCTGTGGCCTATTTTTCTTCCTGCGCGCATACCAGACACTTGTTACTAACAAAATCTCTTAAATTCAACCTACCTGCCTCGGTTGAATTGAGGACGGGAATGACATGATTCAACCCGGCGACAACAATATCTGACAGCGTACAGCCGTATGTCTCGGCTGCGGATTTTGAGATTGCGAGCAATCCAACCTGAAGTTTCATCCCGACAGGTACAGCTCGCTGTTTTGTTGAGGTGCGCTTGACCTGCACCCTATAGCTGCTGTTTGGTGCAGTTGTACTAAGCATGGAAATCATATGCAGCATACCCGCCGATACCACCCGGGCTTGCTTAAGGTGATGTTTCTCAGCTGCATCTCGTAACGCTTTGCAAATTTCTAATGTCAGACGAAAACAACACGGAATCCGTGCGTTACGCCGCTTCCTCTCCTCCCTTTCCCTTTTAACTTTCAATATCATCTGCGCGATGTCGATGCGTAACAGCAGGCCCGTCTCTTCCCTGATGCTGTCTCGTTTCTCTTGCTCGATGCGCAGTAACGATCCTTGTTTTGTAAGCCCTTCTTCTTCTGCCACCAGACCACCATCCAGCGAGAAAGAATAACCGAGGCCAAAGCTCCGAACGTAACAACGATATAACAAAACGCAATCACATTCACCGCCAAGTAGTGAATCTGTATAGACTTTCGTGTAATATTAAGTCGTTTATTTTCATGCTGATACAACCACACTCCAAACAGTTTATCTAACAAGATCGTATGCGTTTTATCGGCGCCTGTTTGCTCCGAGCCAGCCATTCGCCAGAGCCGCAAGGGTGGAGAGGTCGGCACCAGCAATAGACGGTGAGGGCGATGCGTAAAGACCTTGAACCCGTGTTGAAACTCGCCCGCAACTTGAACGTGGAGCATTTGCCAGAGTTTCTCGGTGAGTTGGAACAGGTGCGCGTTACTGCATTTGCTCGTCTGGCTACCCCGGTTTTCTTGCAACCGCAGATCGATCGGCAGCTGGAGGTTGATGAGGCCGCCAAGCTGTTGGGTATGTCTGAGGACTATCTATATCGGCATCACCAAGAATTTTCGTTTACGCGACGAGAAGGGCGGAGGTTGCTTTTCTCATTGCTCGGTATCCAGAAACATATCCGCGAGAAGTAACTCGCGTTCTGCAATAAGGGGGTAATGAAAGCGTGAAGCTACCAAGAGACATGAATAAAGCAGTTGCGAAGGCATTCGGACATGAGTGCATTTACCACCGTAATGGAAGCCCGTTTTGGTGGTGCCAATATTCGTCGTGCGGGAAAAGGTTCCGTGAGTTAACACGAGCACAAGACAAAGCGAAAGCCTTGATGTTTCTAGCAAACCGTTTGAAGGAGAGTTCTATTGCGCGCTGATGGCGGCATCTATCTGCCGAAAGGAAGCTCCATTTGGTGGTGCCGATATTCGTTACGTGGGACAAAGTACCGAGAGTCCACACGAGAAAGAGATAAGTCGAAGGCACTGAAATTTCGCAAGAACCGTATGAAGGAGGTTGGCGCCGATCAAATCGGCGCCAAGCCGTTTGTTGGACCTCAGCAGCAGAAATTGACTGTCAACGATCTGCTCGATGCACTGGATGCCGATTACAAGTTACGCGATAAGCTAAGCCCACAGATCTTGTCTCACTTGAAATGCGTGCGCAAGGGCTTTGGCAATTGGCGGGCTGTGAATGTAACCGAAGAGGCGGTGGACAAGTTCATCGAGAATCTTAGAGCTGGTGACCCAGAAAAGAAGCAGAAACCCAAGGCGAAAGCGACAATCAATCGTGCTACACAATTACTGTCTCAGGCGTTCACACTCGCAGTCGATCGCAAGCGCCTCACTCAGATGCCGAAGATTCGCAAGCTTTCTGAAAAGGACAATGTGCGGGAGGGATTCTTCGGCGAAGATGAACTAATGGAAATCCTGAAACATCTACCTGAGTATCTGCGCGACTTCTGCATCTTCGCCTGTAGGGTAAGTTGGCGAAAGAGCGAGATCAACTCTTTGCGTTGGACCGACGTGGACGGGTACAGCGTCCGCCTGCGAGGGGTTGATTCCAAGAACCGCGACGGGCGGGTAATTGCCTTCGACGGCGAATTAGCCGAACTCGTCGATCGGCGTCGGGCCGCTGGACAGATCGAAGTCGACGGCTGCATTCGACTGGTTGATTATGTTTTCCATAACAACGGTATGCCAATTGGGGATTTCCGGAAGGCCTGGCAGACGGCGGCTTGCGCGGCTGGATTAGGCCAGATGCTTTGCAGAAAATGCAAAACCCCTGCGAAAACCTGTGAACCCTGTCCGCAGTGCGTCGGGGAGAACCTTGATTATCGCGATCTGAAGTACAGCGGGAAGCTCTTCCACGACTTCCGCAGAACCGCGGTACGGAACATGATTAACGCCGGGGTGCCGGATAAGCAAGCCATGACAGTTAGTGGGCACAAGACGCGGTCTATGCTGGATCGGTACACCATCATTAACGAAAACGATATGCTGAATGTCATGAAGCGGACTCAAAAATACGTGAAGAGCCTGTCCGCCAAATCAAGCCGGAAACAAAAGCCTCAATAATTCAACACCTATCAGTACTGCGCCAATAGCTCGAATTTTGGCAACTCCTTCCTTGTTATAGTTTCCCCTTGGAAGGTCTCCATCGACTTACTTTTCCACCCCTGACTATTCCCTAGATAGAGCCCATTTGCTATGTCTCAACTAAACACTGCTACGAGACTTGCTTAACCCTATCGGATGCTGGAAGATCTCCAACCAGACGCAGCTCACGGTACGGATTAACGCCGTTCCCGGCTTCTTCTTGTGCTCGACTGATTGCAGCGGGCTAGGCGCGGATCATGCACGCTGAAGATCCGTTCCTTCGGCTAAACACTAAATGTCAATTCAGGGAAGCGAGCACTCAGCTTCTTGCAAGAGGAGGAAATTAGGTTGCAAGAACGCCTGACTAATCCAGCGACGCTGCCAGGGGTGGGCAGCAAGCTCAGAAATCACGCTCTGCAAAAGCGACGACAACTTCAAAAACCACATCCTGCCGCACCACACCAAATGGATGCTGTTGTTCGAGAACCTGCGCTACAGTGCGTCCCTCGTCGCGCTACGAAGTCAAAGATCATCGGTCCCAAGGTTATCGCTCTGTGGAAGGAGGGAAAGAGCACCTTAAGGATTTGCCGGGAGCTTGCAATTGGATACGGTACCGTTCTGCGCGTGCTTAAGGAGCACAACCTGACAGTTGCGTTTCCCTGGCGATGGTGGGGGAGGAGCAGTAGGCATTTATGTGAGGATACTGTCAAACAGGTAAAGGTCGGAATTGATAGCGCGACCATAATCCAGCAGTGGACGAAATTGGAGTTGTCGAGAACGATAGGAGATTTTCGATCGGATCTAAGCTGAGCATAGGCCCAATTCATTTTTGATTCAGAATTCAAACGGAGGACTTACCGAACTCGGTCGATTTGCTGTGAATGGCGATACGTGGACATTGACAGCGAAGGTGTCGGTGATACCGGCTGCAATCCAGATGCGCGTGTTCGGCGAGAATGTGATCAACCCAGCAGACACTCCAAGATCGCGCGAAGCAGTGAAGCATCAGCATTACCTTCTACTCGAAGCTGTGCCTTGGGAAGCTGAACGTGGATGACACCTGATGGCGCATGAAGATCGTTTTATCTCAATCTTTCTGGCTGAACTCAATGCCAAGTGCTTCCGCGAGTTTCGCAAACTCGCAGGCCTTCGGTTGCATATCAATTTGCCCGTCATCTGCCTAATGCCGGGCGAATCTGAACCTCTCGGAGTGCTATTCTTTTGCGGTTGTGGTCAGTCGTATCCAAGATCCAAAGAATGGATCTTCGAAGCGATAGTACTTCTGATCTGCGGTCTGGTCTTCTCGTAAGATTGCCATAGCTGACATCGCAATCAGCGCTTGCCGAATAGTTCCTGAACTTTTGCCAATTGACTGAACAACGCGAAGGGATTGCATATTCGCGCCCTTTTCCGCAACTACCGCCATCAGTGTTCGTTGTTGGTTTGTCGTCAACGAATTCCAAAGCTGAGCATAGAAAGGATCTTGCTGACGAACCAGCATTCCAAGTGAAGCATGGACCACGGCGTCCGAAAGCGTGGGCTGCTTGGGTCCGTTGCCTTCCCTTAAACCTGTCCAGCATTGGTGGGCAAGCATCTGCACATTGAATGGAACGTCCTCAGCTAACTCCATAATTAGGCTTATTGCCGATTCTTTCACCTGAAATCCAGACTTGGTAAACTCTCTTCGCAGGAAAGTCTCGAAGTCTTTCCGTGGTACCGGCCCAAGGAAAAGGTTTACTCCTAGACGATAGAACGGCCTGGTTGGATCCATGAGCATGTCGTGAAGCATTCTGGTCTTTGAACCAGCAAACACGTAGCCGGTTCTTGAGTGTGTCTGAATTGCAGACCGGACTTGCCCCTCCACTTCACGTCCACCTATCTCAATCACACGTTGAAACTCGTCAAGGATGAGGCCAACCGGTCGGTTCTCCGGTTGTGATTGAGCCAATGTCTCAAAACCGTTGAGTGCGTCGATAAGTAAAACCGGATTACCCAGTTTCTTTGAATCGACGCCAAATTTAACGCTCCACTCGCCATCCGAAACGTTGTAATCGAGTTCAGGGCGGAGCAGGGAAAACATCTTACGAATTTGCTCACCAATCCGCCGTAGGTCGCCACTTAACGCCTTTGCGGCAGAAGCTACAATGCCACCTACGAGCAGTTCAATCGACGGAAAACTCTCTGCGTCTAGACGAACGACTATTGCCGATTTGTTGGAAAGTTCATCTGTTGCGGCTTTCAGAATCGACGTCTTACCGAACCGGCGTGGACCGATCAGAAAGAGTTTGTTACCTTCACTAATCACTCGTTTTACTGCCGCGAGTTCTTCTTTGCGATCGACAAGAGAGCCAATACCGAGCTCCCTTCCAAACTGGAAAGGATTTTTCATGTCATTCATTTATATCATATAAACATCTATCATACAGAAAGGTATGATAGCGTTCGATTTCATGAGGGTGAGTGTGGGCTTTGTGAGGTAAAACTATATAGCGCGTGAACGCCAATGCATAAGCGTTCAGAAATCCCTTTAGCACGGGAATGATGTCAATCCGCCGCGTATCCCCTCTTCTCTTGTTCGAGCTTGAAGGTCCGCCTTCCCTTGGTTCAGAGAATGTACCGTGACCGTACTCCGGCCAAGGTACAAAGGTTGTCCTTTACCATGCGCAAAGCCCGACTTGGTCAGGACTGCTTGTTTTTGGTCAGGCGATTATAGCGCTAGTCTTTAGACATGATTCGGAATGGGAGTAAGCGATCGTCCACAAGCAGTGAATCGTCGCGGAATGCTTGGTATGTATATCCTCTTTCAAGGTAGGTAAAGTGCTTAAGATCGTAATAATCCCGATCTGTCATGAACATTTTGGCGATCGCAAGAGACTTTTCTTCCGCCTTCTCATGATCAAACGATGGGCTTAGGTTTAGCTGTGTGTGCCCGTCCCGCTCCATTGACTCAGGATCTACCACAGAAGCGCCATAAAATCGCAATTCGCTTAGGCACTTTTCGGCGGGCGTTCCATGCCCATATACCACCACTGGTCCGACTGAAACGCCTTTGACGCAATCAGAATGACCGTACAGCCAGTCGACTGTCTCTGTGAGAGTATCGTCCGTCTCTCCGGCATAAAGCATGACATTCACCTTGGGCCAGATACCAAGGTCTCTGCATGCTTGGAGCAGCGCTGAAGCTTTGGCAAGATATTGTGCTGGATCCGGCGTCTTATGCATAGCTAGGAGCTGGCTCGGGCTGGCACTTTCCAAACCGAGATCAATTACTCGCAGACCAGTTTTGGACAAGACCTGAAGGATTTCGGGAGTTACAGTGTCAACCCGAGCCTCGCATCGCCACTCCGACTGCATGCTTGCTTTCGAATACTCCAAAGCAAAATCCTGCGCCCACGTGAGGCACGGTGAAAAGGACGAGGACTCCAAATAGAAGCTCAGATGGTTATCGCCGTAAATCGCAACTGTCTGATTCATTGCGGCCACCAGACTATCTGGCGGACGGAGCCGTGACAGTGGCAGACTTCTTTCCTCGCAGAACGAACATCCCCGACCACAGCCGCGAGACACCTCGATGCTTGGATGATAATCCAAGAAATCATCCATACGTTGATATGCGAGGTGCGGCAGAGGGGTCCAAGAGGCGAGGGCAGGCAAAATCGGCGAAAGGTCAGTGCCGGGGATTGTCGGCCAGAGGTCAACATTAACGAGCGACGGTACCATTGCGCAATTGATGCGAAAAGCGAACGCATTGGCGACGGCTCGGTCGTCGCCAATGCGTTCAAGTTGTCGCGAACAGCCCAAGTCGCTCATTGAAATGGTCCTGGGCGGTTTGTCGGCTACTCGGCAGTTACTTTTCTTTCGACGATTTCACCTTCGACGCGGTCCCAGGATCTGGGAAACCAGCTCTCTCACCGGCTCGGCGCACAGAACTGGAGGCCTATCCATTTGTCACATGCAGCCCGACTTCACGGTCAGCACCTTACGCCGAATCACGGCTGAGTTTTACGATTGTCAACTGCCAGCTTGCGTGCCACCGCGATGATCGCGCGTTTCTTCGCGTTTTTACCTCCGCGCTCCGCCAGCTTCAGGCCCAACAGCCGAAGGTCGGAGTCCTCTCCGAATGGCCCTAGGATGTGGTGCGCACCTTGCAATAGAACCATGCGCAGATAGGAGTCTCCCTCCCCGGTGATATGTAGCTGAGGCTCGCTCTGTTCGGAGTTTCTTCTGCCCGGCTGCAGTCCCACGTAACAGCCCGCATTACGACTCTTTCGAAAGCGCTTTGGGGCTTCCAGCGTCAGGATGTAAGTCAAGGCGATCAACGTCCCCACACCCTTGACCTGCTAGAGCAGCGCTACTTCCGGATAGCTCTGTTCTGCGAGTTTCTCGATCTGAACGTTGTACTCACGGATTCGCTCGTTGATGGTTTCCAGTGTACTCAACAGGGGTGCGAGTGCAACTTGCAGCTGCGGACTCAGCGCCTCCACCGTAGCTTGCCTGAAGCCTTTCGCACTGTACCCGCAGATCCATTCTCCGAACGACTTCGTCAGTCCTCGCGCCGCATAGACCAGCGCCGTTCTTGCTCGCACCAGCGCATGTCGCGCCCGATCACCGACAGATCCGCCTGCGCCTGAGCCAATGGCTGCGCTTCAGAGAATCTGAAGCCGGGCGGACTTCAGAGCAATTGGTCTCGGCGAGGGCGATAGCTACCTGGGCGAAGCATAAAACTGTGTCCGCGCTGGCGCGCGAGCCCGGAAACGCATGACCGCAGACGCGGGGGTTTTTCATGCCGTTTGCTTTTTTCTTCTTACTGCGTAGCGCGCGCCATCTTCAGATCGTCATGCTCGAACGCTGACGCCATGCGCTCAATCTCCGTTTTGCTGAGACCGTGCCGAGCGGCTTCATCGCGCCATTTCGAAACGGCCTTGCCGACCTGTTTTGCTATTTCGCGGGCCTTGCCGGCGTCCAGCTCGAAATATCCCGCCACGTCCATCGCTAGCGGGAGGGAGGCCGTGTTGTCGTCCTCGTTGATAGCCGTGGCGAGGATGCGCGGCTTGATGTCGGTTGGCACGGGATTCAGATCGTAGGCCGGCGAGAGCCGCCAGCCCTCCTGTCCCGCGTAGAGAAAACCGTGGTTGCGCAGGTGGTCGTCGGTGTTCGAGATCAGGATGTTGAACACCAGCCGCCGCCATAACGCTTCCATGTCGGCTTTCGGCGCGGCCCCGTGCTGACGCAGCGCATCGACAATTTCCAGATAGCTTCGACTTTCGTTGTCTTTTGATCCCAGCATGCTCATGGCGGAGAGGAAGGGAATGCGCCGCTTGCCCTCCCGATCAAAGCGCCGCAGCAGGAGGACCGGTTTCTTGGATATGGTCTCGACGCGACCCTCGGGCACCGCGATGCCGGCTTTGTTGGCCAGTGCGAGAGCCACCGCCTCCCACACGACCGTGTTAATTTCATCATCCTTGCGGGGGAATTTTGCAATCGCGAGATGGCCGTCCTTCTCAATTACAGACGCCTTCGGCCGGGCGCCGCCGAGCGACGATCCCGGCGCAAACAGCAGGCGCAGATCCTCTTCGGTGTCCTTCTCCTCCATGACGTGTTCCGCCGCGGAGAGCAGTCTCGGGAGTTCGACCAGAGGCGGGATGCGCTTAACACCCTCTTCGCGCAGAAACGGTCCGCCCTCGCGTTCGGCGAAGCGGAGCGCACCCTGGCGCGCCTCATCGTCGACCAAAAGCAGGAAGTCAATTTCCTGAAGTGTGCGCGGCGCGGTGGCTTCGCGCTCCGCGCGTCGGCGCTCCATCCTGCGCATGAGCGCCCTTCCCCACCGGTCAGGCGCGGAGTCGCCAATCGCGCCGAACATTGGCGTGTCAGCCGGCGTGTGAAACGGGCCGGGGCCAACCTGCAGGGCCGGCTCCAGGGAGAATCGCGCGGGATTTTCCAGCCAAGCTTTGTCGTATTCGAAGGTAGCGCTTTCCTTGTTCTTGCGCACATGAGCCCACAGCCGCCCCATCAGGTAAGGGACGCCGTCAAGGTCAACGTACACAAAGGTCTCTTTGTCCATCAGTTGTCTTTCGTGCGTTTCGGTTTGCGCGCGCCGCGTATGCGCTGCGGCAGATTTTCTTCTTCGAGCTGCAGGCCCACAGGGTCGTTTTTCGAGGCAGCGAGGTCTCCCAGCCGGTCGGCCATCCCCAGCACATAAAGGACCGTGGCGTAGCTTCCGATTGAAACACTCGGATCGCCCCGCTCCACCCTGATGAATGTCGGCTTGCTGATGGAGGCCCGCTCCGCCGCGATCGCCATGGTGATGCGTCGCCGCCGCCGGGCATCCTTAATATCGTGGCCAAGCTTGCGTAAGGCGCGTGAAACGGGGATGGGCAGCGTCAGCACGGCTCGATCTCCTTCGTAGTTAAGGTAAACAATAGTTAACTATACATCCAATACGGTAAGCTATACGATACCTTAAGTAAAGCCTTTGGCTTTTGTGCGTGTCCGGTGTGACGGGCGTGTTCGTAAGCCGTGGTCGTGGGTGCGGGTGGCGAAGAGACAGCCGAGGTGTTCACGAACAACGATTTCGGGAACTGACCGACCTGTATGTGCTTGATATAAATGGCCAAAAAACTCGCAAATTTCTAGATTGCGGGAACTGATATGGCGCAGTATGTCTGGCGTTCTCGTTTCGTGAACAACATTTTCGGGAACACGGTCGCAGCAGGTTTACGGATGCCTTGCTGCACGGCGGCATCGCGACAGTGTCGAGCAAAAAATCCGAATTTCGGCCAGCGATCCTGATACCGGCATTGGGGAAGTTACGATCCTGGGTGGATAGAACGCCAATCCGTCAGTTACTGCGCAATAACATCCGAGTGGCAGAACTCTATTCGCTTTCGAGTCGGTGGGAGCCTTCGAACACTATGCCCCTACTATGCCCTTTCTGTGTCCGATACCATACAAAATCAGCGTGGAATCGGCCCTGCCATAAAATTCAGAGTGTCTGTTTTGTTGCACTTAGTTGGTTGGCTTGTGCTGGAGTGCGTTACAAATTCCCCTCATAACCCAAAGGTCGCAAGTTCAAATCTTGCCCCCGCAACCAAAACTCCAAACCAGCCGCTTACCATAAGCGGCTTTGTTTATTGTGGGTTACCTGAGGGCGCTGAGCCGATTCCAACAACGGCACGGTGACTCTATACCGAAACCCAGCCTAGCTTTTTTGCGAAACTCTTGCGCATAGTTTTACGCACCAACCCTTCCCTGCTCTCGAACCACCTCTGGTGCCACCTCGACATCCTGCCCGGCATCACCAACGCACCCAGCCTCGCCTTCCACCCGGTCTGCGTCTCCTCGGTGAGCACATAAACGCCGCCATCCCTCTTCTCGAACGCCCACGCATGATATGCATGCACACCGTTGCAATGAGCGTCCCAAGCCAGCCGCTCGTGCCGGACGGACTCAAGGACGGTCACCCCTTGAACCACGCTGTCTGATCCGAACGTTCTTCAATTGCGATGATCGCTTTGAGGTCACGCTGACAGGCGGCTCCGCCATTCAGTGAGCACAACACCCCTACAAACCTGTCACCTAAGACCCGCTTTCGAAGCCACGAATTCGGCGTCTATTCCCGCAAATATCTTATTGACTTCTTTCTGGCCAGAGCCCCACGAAAGCGCCTTTCCCCCCGAACGCGCAATAGCAAGCATGACTCTTGCGTGCCCTGCGTCGATTGAGGTCACGGAGAGTCTCATGTTGTATCCCCACGACCATGAGGTGGTACCGACGTGAAACTCGACCGTGCGCGTACCATCGTCTTTCCACTTAACTTCATGTTTCTGCTGCTGAATTGAGAGGAGCGCAGCAGCGAACACTTGATCTGCGGTGGTAACTTGTACAAACGCTACTGGCGAGTTAGAAGGGGCGGACTTCGATAAGTTGGTCAAACTGGATAATGGAATGATATTCGAATTCCACACCTATTCGTATTTCTATTCCTATCATCCAGATGTAGTTGTGTTCGCAAAAACTGATGAGTACGGTGGCAAATCGGTGACTCTTTATAAACTCGTGCTCGAAGACGAAGATGACGTATTTGACGTAACGCGCATTAGGTAGGGCAGTGAGGGCTGATAGTAAAGCCACGAGCCGGGAATCCCACCCCTGACATACTTCTTCCCCTTCGAATTCACCCCGACTCTGGCACCCGGCACGCCGAAGCTGAATCCGATGCCGGACTTCGAGAAATTCAGCTTGAACAGCCCGAAGCTTTTGGAGCGGCGGAATGACCAGCCCATGTCGTGACCTCGGAAGAATTCAGGAGAAGTTTACGCCGACAGCCTGTGGCCAGCTACAATTTCCTCAAGCCACATGAAAAAGCTCTTTTCTGTCCTCCTGACTGTCGTTTTGCTCCTCTCCGAGTTTGGGTGGGGCTGGGGCAATGAAGGTCACCGCATCATCGCGACAGTGGCCGAAGACCATCTCGATCAGACCACTCTGGTCATGATTCAGTCGCTAATTGGAAACAACCACCTGTATTCTGTGGCGACGTGGGCGGACGAGATTCGCAGAGACCGTCGCGAAACTGCCCCTTGGCACTACGTAGACATTCCCTTGGGCGGTTCATACATTGCCAGCCGGGATTGCCATCTGCCGAAAAGCTGTGTCGTGGAGAAGATTACGGAGTATGCCAAAGTGCTAACGGACAAGACGGCACCGCGTGAGCAGCGTGCAGAAGCATTGAAGTTCATCGTCCACTTCGTTGGCGACGTTCACCAACCCCTGCACGCGGTCAAGGAAGCCGCTGGCGGGAATGGCATCCACGTCCGCTTTCTAAGCAGCGACCGCTGCGGCCCGTATGAATGCAACCTTCATGGCGTGTGGGACACGAGCATGATCTTGCACGCTGGGCTGAATCGGCAGGAGTATGCGCAACGTATGGAAGCACTCATCAGCAGCGAGAAGCTGGCCAGCGCAAATGATGGAACGCCTGAGCAGTGGGCGAACGAGTCTGTGCGGTTAGCAAGGGCGGCGTGGGTGTCGGACGGCACGAATCTGGATGAGCAGTACTACGAACGCGAAATCAAAGTTGCGGACAGGCAAATGGCATTGGCGGGGCTGCGGCTGGCGAAGTTGTTGAACGATACTCTGGGGACGATGACGCCGCGAGATTTTGCGGTGTCGCATAGAGTAGGCTTGCCGCAAGCTCAACCGGGACAAGCGGTTCTGCCGAACTCAGCCGTTAAGGTGTGGGTGAACACCCGCAGTGGCGTTTATCATTGCTCGGATAGCGAGTGGTATGGAAGAACGAAGCAGGGCGAGTACATGAGCCAAGCAGAAGCGCAGAAGAACGGATACCGACCAGTAGGGAGCAAGATTTGCCAGTAGGCTGTTTGCTCTGAATGAGGACAGGAACAATGCTTAGAACCGTTGTATTCATTGCATCGTCATTTCCGCACCCTGTATCGCAGTTCCTCGCGGAAAACGGGTACAACGTGCTGGAGTCCCATTCTGCTGACGAAGCTCTGGTGCTCTCGAACGCACATGAGATAGATGCTGTCATCATTGCTGACGGTGGGCCGTATCCGGGGCTTGCTGAACTTCGGCAACGCCGAATCACGGTGAACCTGACCGTCCACGCGACCGGGCCTGAGGTGTTCTTCGAACTCTCGCACCTTTTCCCAACACCGCCGACGAGACCGCAGTAGCATTTACTGGGCGGCTCAAGCGGCCAACTTTGGGCCTACTCTCCGGGATTATTCGCAGCCTAAGCTCTCCGCATGGTCGCTTAGACGACCCTAGGAGACGCATGTGAATTTTCGGGATGCGGCGACCTCCGGACGAATGTCCGCAGGTTCGCGTGAAAATCCCATAACGAGGTGATTTGCTTTGCTGAGTCGCTGCCACTACCCTAATGGCGGATTCTTCAGCACCTGCATCCAAGGCTCCGTCGTGAGGAAAACATGATGTCGGTAGAAGAGCGTTTCAAGGGACTGTACGAAGCAAACGATACACCATGGGATATCGGCCAACCTGACTTCAACCTCGTGCAAATTGTAACCAGTACACCGATAAAGCCCTGCAAAGCACTCGATATCGGCTGCGGAACGGGCGATAACGTGATATGGCTCGCCCAACAAGGGTTCGATGTCATTGGAATTGACACTTCCGAGCTTGCAATAAGGAAAGCGGAGGAGAAAGCCAGACAGAGCCACGCCAACTGCCACTTCTTTGTGGGCAATTTCCTAACGAGCCAAATTGCAGGAGCGCCGTTCGGATTCGTATTCGATAGAGGGTTGTTCCACGTATTCGAGTCCGACGAAGAGCGGAAGAAACTTGCTGAAAACGTGCATCGCCATCTGAATAAAGGTGGTCTGTGGCTCAGCCTGATTGGCAATGCCGATGAAAAGCTTCAGACTGAAGGCCCACCACAACGGAGCGCCCGAGACATCGTAACTGCTGCGGAACCGTCCTTCGAAATCCTTTCGCTGGTTTCTGGCCATTTCGGGGCTAACAGCCCAGAGCCGCCAAGGGCGTGGGTTTGCTTGATGCGGAAGAGGTCGTGAACCGAGTGAATTTTCCCGCCATTTACCTGCTGCACGGTCGCGGCGGCTCGCCCAACGGTTCGGTATCACAGCTTGAGGCAGAGCTACGCGAGCGCGAGCCGGAACAGAATTATATCCGTCCGCTGATGCCGCACTCCGACCCCGCCGTGACGCCGCTGCCATCAATGCTCCACCTCCGTAGTCTCGGTGTACCCGATGGTGCTCTCGTCATTGGCGTCAGCCTCGGCGGTTTGGTCGCGGCGAAGTTGCAGGAGATAGAACGCCCGGACTTGCACGTCATCTGTCTCAGTTCGCCGACCCACGCGGAAGACACTGAGCTAACAATGAGGATGGAACGCCGAGTCGCGCTCTATTCGTCGGCGGATGAGGTGATCTCGGGTCGCACTGAGAGATGGCCGGAACTGGCGGAAGCACATGACTTGCCGTGGCTCGATCACGATACCGACAACCACAAGACTCCTCTCGGACGTATCCTGTGCGCCTACGTGCAGGGACTCGACGTTTCGCAGGAGGTGGCGAAGATTGGGGTGAGGGGTTTGTGATGAAAGAGATGACCGCTGAAAAGTTGAAGTCTCTGCTCAACCTTGTTCCGCTGTCGATTGAGGGCGGGTACTTCGCCGAGACATATCGTTCACCGCAGATGATTTCAGCGGAATGTCTGCAAGCTCGTTACAGCGGCCCCAGAACCGTGGCCACCGCGATCTATTATCTGCTCGAACCCGGCACGTTTTCTGAAATCCATCGGGTGGCCTCCGACGAAATCTTCCACTTCTATCTTGGTGACCCGGTTGAAATGCTACAACTGTCGCCGGACAGCTCCGGGAAGCAGGTGCTGATAGGCACGGACATTGAGCGTGGCATGGCTCCACAGGTGGTGGTGCCGCATGGGGTCTGGCAGGGAGCAAGGTTGGCGGCTGGAGGGAAATTCGCGCTGCTGGGCTGCACCGTCAGTCCGGGATTCGAGTATGCAGATTATGAGAGCGGTTCGCGCAATCACCTCTGCGAGGCGTGTCCGGAACATCGGGATATGATCTGGGCGCTGACACGGGCATGACGGACTGTTAAACGTTGCGGTGTAATCCATTGAGACCTCCTTGCTTTGTCCCTGCTGCGGTGCCACAATCCTGCCGAGTCGGGAGGGCATCCATTGGAATCTCCAAGTCTTCCTCATCGCCACTCGATGTTTCGTCGCGAACGCTACGGCCCGCGAGAGCGGGTCTCACTGCCGCGAGAATCACTCGCGCCCGACGCTGCAAAACTCGCCGCTCGTCCCGGCGACTTCATCCTGACTCACTCATCGGCTTGGGACAGCAAGCTCATCCGGTTGGGCGAGGCGCTGCGGTACCGGGGTTCCGACAAAGTCTTCGCGCACTGGAGCCACACGGCAATTTTTATTGATGATTCCGGCAATATCATCGAGGCACTCGGCGGTGGGGTACAAAAACCGCAACATCTCCGTTTACGACGAGACCGAGTACGTGGTGGTTCATCTTCCGGATGGCACGAGTCCGCTCGACCGCCAGCACGCCGTGGAGTTTGCCGATTTCTGCCTTCATGACCCGTACGGGTGGCTGACGATAGTTAGCATTACGTTCTGCTTGCTCACAGGTGCGAAGTTCAGCTTTGGGGTCGATGGGCAGCAGATATGCTCGGCACTGGTCGCACGTTGCTTGGAGCGTATCGGCGAGATTTTTACAGAAGCCGAGCCGTGGAACCTTATGCCCGCCGACCTTGCGAAGCACTTTGATGTGCAGCTCGTCGGCGACAAGGGGCAGGTACCGCCTCAAGATACCGGAGTAACGGCTTCATCGAGGCTGGGAGGGCGAAGGCGTTAGACGCTTCTGTGATAACGATGCACATTTGGTTCCGCACTTGTTTTGAAGCCGAACGGTGCCGATATGCTCATTGCCTCTGCACAGGTGCAAGCCGTGCAAGCTGGTTTTGACTAAAAGCCAAGCTACTGGTTGCGGGCGATGAACTGTGAAAAAAGCAGTGCAAAGGCAGTGTAAAAGGCCGTCCTTGCATCAGCTCCGCGTCATTGACTCGCCCCGCCACGCTGGCTACTATTGCCGCCGTATCCACCAGCACTCTCAGTCTGCACGGTGAGATGACCTCAAGATAATTCAGACAATCCGTCACGGATGTTGCTCGACCATGTTTACCTCAATGGTTCCGAGCCGCAGAGGCCGATAACTGGATGCGACGACAGCGCCATCCAAATAGCTGAACGACCAAGCAGAGGTTGATTTAAAGCGAGACGATATGAAACCTGATATGGGACTCATCGTTGCTGTGCAGCGAAACCAAACCGGGGCTGATATTCATAAGCTCAACAACCTGCTGCATCAATACGTCTGTGCGTGCTACACGGAAAACGAAACTTTGGCCTACCGCGCCAAACACGAATTAGCAGCGGTGATGATTGAACGGGAATGGAATCAGGCGGTGCTGATAAGGAAATAGGGCAACAACGGCACGGTGGGAGAGGAACTTTATTCATCCTCCTCGTCTGCTTCTTCCTCATCGCTGACCTTCGTCAGTCTCAACGGCTCGACGCTGGCCACTTCAAAATCACCGTCGCACTCCATACACGATAGAAGTTCGCCTTCTTCAAGTTCATCTTCCTCGACATCGATCTCGCTCTTGCACTTCGGGCACACAACCATCTTTGTCTCCACTTCTTAATCTTTGGATACGAGCACGCTGTCTAGCATTCATATTCGGTGCTCCTCCGCGCATCGTCAAGGACTCTCCGAAGAATGGAGGTGGCCGTGGCTGGCCGACATCCTCCCCGCCCCGGGAACGGGAGGCATCTCTCTCCGCGCTTCCATCTTTTGCGTTACATTTGATTCAGGAGACATTCCATGCCCTTGTTCAAGACCTCCAATCCCGCTCTCGGCAGCAACACTTTCAGCGGCATGTCCTACGACTCTTACGGCAGCGGCATTTCGAGTGCCCAGTATGGCGGAGCCATTAGCAGCTCTACTAGCATGACCCTCAGCGGCACCGTCAACAAAACCGGAATCCTGCTTGTCCTCGCTGTCGTCTCCGCTTTCTTCACATGGACTCAGTTCGCGGCGACCCACAACCCAGCGTCCGTATCGCTTGAGATGATCGTCGGCGTCTTTGGTGGACTCGTCTTCGCCCTCATTACCAGCTTCAAGCGCGAATGGGCTCCCGTCACCGCGCCCATCTACGCCCTGCTGGAGGGACTCTTCCTCGGTGCCTTCTCCGCCATACTTGACCTCCGCTATCCCGGAATCGCTATTCAGGCAGTCGGACTCACCTTCGCCACCCTGTTCGTACTGCTCTTTGCTTACTCCTCTGGCGTCATCAAGGTCACCCAAAAGCTCCGCCTCGGAATCGTCGCCGCCACCGGAGGCATCTGCCTCTTCTACTTCGCCGAGATGATCCTTGGCTTGTTCGGCATCCATTTCGTCGCCATCAACGGCTCTGGCCCCATCGGCATCGCCGTCAGCCTCTTCGTCGTCGCCATTGCCGCCCTCAACCTAGTCCTCGACTTCGACTTCATCGAGCAGGGCGTCAATCAGGGAGCACCCAAATTCATGGAGTGGTACGGTGCGTTCGGCATCATGGTCACTCTCGTCTGGCTCTACCTCGAAATCATCCGATTGCTCAGCAAGCTTCGCGAACGCAACAACTAGGCGAGTCGGAACAGCTTGAGCATGGGCGGAGTGCCCGCCTTCGGACGGGATGTCCGCAGGTCGCCAGCCCATTATTTGGAGCCCCACGGGCGACCCTCACCCTGCATATTTGCAGCTTGACGATGTACTTTCAGCAATTTACCTTTCGCTCATCGCAAAATCGCAACTCAGGGAGCTGTTTAATGGTCTGCACGCGGTGCGGTAAAGAAACCCCCGATGAATCCAAGTTCTGCCTAAACTGCGGTAAGCCCCCGTTGCCCCTTCCGCCGCGTGTTTATTCGACCGGAACGCTGGTCTCGGCGGTTGTTCTCACTGCGATGATCGTCGCCGCCGTTATCGGGGTGGCAAATTGGCGGTTCCACTCTCGTGCACAGGACGCAACGAGCGCAGCCACTGACACGCAGCAGCCCACCGCGCAGTCGGTCTCCGGTGTCCAGATAACGAAGCCTTCAGCGGCAGCGGCTCCTCGGGAGCTTACGTCCGAGGCATTGTTCAATCTGGCTAATCCCAGCGTTGTCCAAATTGTGCTTTCCGATGAATCAGGAGCGGAGAACAAGACCGGAAGCGGGTTTGTCATTGAAGACGGAACCGTCGTGACGAACTACCATGTGATTCGCGGAGCGTACAACGGGACTGTCCGTTTCAGTGACGGTGGCACAGCTTCTGTTTCCGGCGTAATGGGGCACGACCCGGATAAAGACATTGCAATCCTTCGAGTGGACAGCAGCAACGCCAAGCCGCTTACGCTGGGAGACTCCGACCAACTTCAGGTCGGCAATCGTTTGATGGCCATCGGCTCTCCCAAGGGACTGCAGAACACCATCTCAGACGGTCTCGTGAGCGGAATTCGAGGCGGACTCATTCAAACCAGTACTCCCATTAGAGCGGTTCCTAAGTAGTTATATCCAGAGAAGAGGGATTGGAGTAAGTTGCAGTTGGCGATTTCTCTGTGAAGACACAAATCGATGCCACGAGCATATTCGGATGATTTGCGGTGCAAGCTTCTGCAGGCATACGAAAGGGCCGGGATCGGCCTGGAGCAGCTGGCGGAGCAGTTTGGTGTCAGCTACGGTTTTACAAAGAAGATTCGACGGCAACAGCTAAAGTCAGAACTCCTGATCTCGCCCCGTAGATCCTGTCGGGCAGGGAAAACGGAATGATCCTGAAAACTGTTGCCAGAGGGGCTGCTTTGGATTAAGAAAGAGCATGCCGCAGATGCAACTGCCGATATTCCCTGCCGGAGTGACCGAGATCAATCACCACATAGCGGTGGCAAAGGAGGCGGGCACGGTGTACTACATCCACGGCCACCTGCCGGTGTTCCGCCACGCGGAGAACGATGTGCGTGGATTTCGCATGTTCACCAGCCAGATGATCGTCAACGGGACGGTGAAGCCCAAGGAGATTGTCCAGGCGTTCGGCGTTCCGATGATTGCAGTGAAGAGGTATGTGAAGGTTTTTCGGGAGCAGGGGGCCAACGGGTTCTACGCGGTGAAACCCCGTCACAGTTCAGCCTCGGTGCTGAAAGGGGAAGTGCTGCAGCGAGCGCAGAAGTTGCTTGACGAGGGGCAGAGCGTTCCGGAAGTGGCGAGTGAACTGAATGTGTTGGCGAACACGCTGCACAAGGCGGTTGACGCTGGACGCTTGCGAAAGCTAAAAAAAACGAACCCGCCACCACCGAAGTAAGCAACAAGAGTGGTCGCAGTCAGATCGACAGCCAAGCGCCGATGGGAAACGCCGCGACGCGTTCGTTGGAGCGAGTAGCGGCCGCGATGGGAGAGCTGGAGTCGGCGCCCATCGAGTTTCAAGCTACCTGCGATGTAACCCGGGGCGGCGTGCTGCTGGCATTGCCTGCGCTGTTGGCGACCGGGTTGTTGCGCTACACGCCGGAGATGTACCAGCTCCCAAACGGATTTTATGGCATTGACAGCATCTTCCTGCTGCTGGCATTGATGGCGCTGGGGCGGATCCGGTCTCTGGAACAGCTTCGTTATCAAGCGCCAGGCGAGTGGGGCAAGCTGCTGGGACTGGACCGCATTCCCGAAGTGAGGACGCTGCGGGAGAAGTTAAAACTGCTGTGCCACGACTTGGGTCAAGCCCTGCGCTGGAACGCCGCACTGGCCAAGGAATGGATCGCCCAGCAAGATGCCTCGGAACTGTTTTTCTACTGCGATGGCCACGTGCGCGTCTATCACGGGGAGCAGACGGCGCTACCGCGCCATTACGTGGCGCGCCAGCGATTGTGTTTACGGGCTACCACCGATTACTGGATCAATGCCATGGATGGCCAGCCATTTCTGTATGTCAACAAAGAGGTGGATCCGGGACTGATCGCCACGCTCAAGCAGGATGTGATTCCGTGGCTGGAAGTGAATGTGATCCAGCCGCCGGAGCAACAGCGGCGCATGGCGGAAGATCCTCGTACCCACTGGTTCACAATGGTGTTCGACCGGGAAGGCTACAGTCCCGAGTTATTCGAGCAGCTGTGGCAGAAGCGGATTGCCATTCTGACCTATCACAAGTTTCCCCAGGGCGAGTGGCGCAGCGAAGAATTCACCACGCACCGCGTCCAGCTGGTGAGCGGCGAAATCGTGACCATGAAACTGGCCGAGCGCGGTACCCAGTTGTCGAACCGGTTCTGGGTACGCGAGATTCGCAAACTCAGCGACGGCGGCCATCAGACTTCGATCTTAGCCACCAACTTCCAGCTGCCAATGACCACGCTGGCACCGTCGTTATTCGCCCGATGGTCTCAGGAAAACTTCTTCCGCTACATGCGCGAACATTACGGATTGGATAGCTTGATTGAGTATGGAACCGAACCCGTTCCTGATGCGATCCAGGTGGTAAATCCGGAGTGGCGCAAACTCGACGGCAAGATCCGCTCCAAAATCGGCCAGCGCCATCGGCAGGCGGCTCAGTTCGGAGCCCTTGCTTTATCGGAGGATCCCACCAACTCTGAAGTTCAGGGTTTTCAGCAGCGCAAGGCGCAACTGCGGGAAGACATCGAAAGTCTCGATTTGCAGATCGACCAACTCAAACAGTCGCGCAAGGACACTCCGCATCACATTCCCGTGAAGCTATTGCCAGAGGAAGACCGATTTACTCGGCTGCGTACCGAACGAAAGCATTTCGTCGATACCATCAAGATGATCGCTTATCGCGCCGAATCCAGCATGGCCTCCCTGCTTCGCGAACATATCGCCCGCACTGACGATGCCCGCGCCTTGCTGCGCCAGATCTTCGATACCGAGGCTGATCTTACCCCTGACCTCATCACCAACACCTTGACTGTCCGCCTCCACCATCTCACCCAGGCGGCTCACGATCAGGCCATCGAGAAACTGTTGGCGGAACTCAACGCCACGAAAACCATCTTCCCCGGTACACACCTCACGCTCGTCTTCAAACTCGGGTCATCCTGATTTCAACCAGATCAGGAGGTCTGACCTTGTTGAGGGCGTCAAGGTAGCGCTGCTCGTTGAAGTCGTACCGCCTCGCTTGTTCACGGAAGAAGTTATAGTCCAGTGGCTCGTCATCAAAGAAAAACTGTCCCGTGAATGTTGCCGATGTGCTGCCCGTCCACCACCAATGGAGTGGCGAAGTCCCACATGTTGTTCTTGCATCGGTAAAGTTTGTACTCGCCCGGAGATACACCTGCCGACAGCTTCGTGTCGCTCTCTATGCAGTTCTTGCAAGTCTCAGGATGGACGCGGTGAAACTCCGTACAGATTTCCTGCCAGCCGACTCCTGCCAGCACCCTTCCGCTAATGTCGATTACCGCCATCGGGAGGTTCGCGATGGCGTGAAAGTCGTTCATCAGGGATTGAATCGGCGGCACGTCCAGAATGTCTGAGAGTTCCAGTTCGCGTCGGTCTGCCTCCTCGCTTGGCGAGGAAGAGCGTAGTTGAACAAACCTTTGGTCGGGCGGCAGGATTCGGTCGGGCACACGATGACCGGGGAGATGACGGTTCAAGCTGTCGAAATCAGGAATTGAACGCACGCTAGTCACCGCTTAGATAGGCTACCGAATCTGTGTCGAAAATTCTCGGGTCGTCCCACCGTTTTTGTCTAATAAGTATTGGGTTAGGAGCAGTATAGCCGGAATTGAGGCTTACATCTACTGTCCTTTGCCCCGAGTTTGAAGCATAGAGACACGTATGAGGAAAGCACTGCGAAGCCTCTCTTCCGTGGTGCGTGCGCGATTGGGGCGAACAGTAAGGATAGCGGGTTTGGTGTTGCTGGTCATCGGCGGTTCGGTTCTGACCAATACCTTGCGTTATAGACAGGATGAGTATCACCTCCTGCGTACGCTCACTGCACAGGGCAAAGAACTTGAACAGACTAAAATCCAGTTACAGAAAACCAAAAACCTTCTGATAGGCGCAGAAAACAAACTAGGATACTTAAACCAGCACAAAACGGCTGTGCAGGTAACAGCGTTTACAGGGCATGGCATTTTCGCCAGCGGCCTAAAAACGGCAAAGTCTTATGCTGTCCCCAATCACACTTTGCCGAAAAACAAGGTGCTCAACATCGCTCTCTCACCGACCGCACGGCGGGAGCTACACGCACGAATGAATGACTACATCGTGCTGTTCAACAAAAAACAGCAGGAACCGAGACTGGCGGGTTTCGTGGATACTACATCGGCAAATGAGATTCGCCCGGTCGTGGATGTCTTTTTCGCCAAGAGCAAGAAGCCATAACCTTTGGGCGACAACACTATCTTGTGGTCAACATCTCGGCGCCAGACTCACCGTTTTCAAGTGAAGGTGCTGCACCCTGATTCTAGGACGTACCCAAATACGTTCCGGAAGGCAAAAGGGCGCAGTGGAGAGAAGTGTGGAATTCGGTTTACAATCGCGCTCTGGCTAGAGGTAAGACCAGGGAGGAAGCAGAAGCATCTGCATTTCGCCAAGCGAACGGGGTCATCAGGAAGAGCATTCGGGAGTTTTGGAGCTGACGTCGATAATTAATCAGGCTGCTGTCATCTTTGCCTTTTTGGGTTCCGTTCTGGATTTTAGCGAAATCGGGGGAAGATAGACGTCAATCAATCGTCGGACCCACCACGCACCGGTCTGTCTTCTTTCACTTTCCGACGTGTAGCGATAGTGATAGAAGAGTGCGCGAATGAACTTTGGCGCCTGATCGCCGAATGGGTTGTGCGCCAGCAGTTTCAGCGTCTCAGAATCGTTGGCGAGGAGCTTCTGAATCAATCGCACAAACCACGCTTCATAGCTTGCCATCTCGATACCAGTGTCCGTAACTGCCACCGAGAACGGAATGAACCACATCAGCCAGTCCAGCCGAAGGTGATACGGGGCGATCTGCGGCGACCGGCGTTTGGGATCTCCGGGTTTTGCCCGGAATTCATATTCCTGCCATTGGGTTTGTTGCGAGAGGATCGGCTCATCCGTCCCCTCGATGTCAATTTCATAACGCTGCTTTGTAACGCTCCCGAAGGCTCCATAGGTGTTGACCAAGTGGATGGGGTTGTAGCTGTAGTTCATCAGTTGATTCCGTGAGAACAAATTCCTGACCGGCTGAATGCTGAGCAGGGCCGTAGCTCCAGCCAGGAAGTAGAGCAGTCCGTTAACGAATAGCGGGCGCGCCGACATCGGCGGGATGCTCACTGGGACCACCGCCGCCAGCGCTTCATCGCTGAATGCGCTGATTCCCAGTACGACGGTGAGCCAATTGAGCCAGGAGTAATTTCCACTCACAATGAGCCAAAATTGATGAAAGATGGCGAGACCTCCCGCGATTTCGGCAAAGGGCTCGGGAGCAAATAGTGCGAATGGAACCACGACTTGAACAAAGTGGCTGAATAGCACGCTGAAGCGGTGCATGGGTCTGGGGAGCCGGTGGAAGTACCAGCTTAGAGGATTGGGCAGGGGCTGGGTTTCATAATGGTAGTAGAGGCAAGTGAGCTCTCGCCAACAGCGGTCATGACGCAACTTGATGAGTCCGGCTCCAATTTCGGTTCGGAACAGCATCCAGCGCAGAAGCAGGACTGGAATGAGCGACGGCTGCATGTGCGCAGGCCCCAGAAAAGCTGCGAAGAAACCTGCCTCCAGCAGCATGGATTCCCAACCAAATGCATAGAACGTCTGGCCGACATTGACGATCGAAAGGTACAGGAACCACAGAATCAGCCAAATACCCGCCGAAACCCAATACGGTCCTCGCGCGGAAAATCCGGAGAGGTCGCGGCCGAAGCCACAATGCCTGTCCAGGCTATTACATCGAGCAGTCGGTCCGAATAACGCCAGCAAAACATACTCGGTGCTTTCCGGAAAGACACGTATTTAACGAAGGCCGGTACCGGCAGAAGGCCGTGCTCACCCAGCAACGCCTTGAACTGCCGCAAGACGGCGATGAAGGCGATCAGATACAGTGCGGCCAATCCACGCTGCAGAAGCAGCCGTACCAGCCAGACGTGACCAAAATACGATTCCATTGCGGTGGGTGGAGGAATTGTTCCCCACCAAATGGAAGCTGTGAGATAGAGCGATGTTGCCAGCCCTACAGCGCCCGAATACTTGCGACAGAGCTGTCGAGCGGTTATGACCAGTGAAAAGACGTATAGAAGCTACATTACTTTGAAACTACCAGCACCAGGCATATTCCATCCCAACTTTGTTTACCGGTACGCTCAGGAGGGTGGTCGCCTAGCGGCACGACACCAATCCGCTCTGGGTTCAGGTGAAAGAGCGATAACAGATAATTGCGAACCGCGATGGCAATGTTGACGGGTAATTGATGCCGACACGAATCGATGGATGGAAAACGTTTCATGGGGTATGCGCACAGCGGTGGGCTCTTCATTGCCTTCGCAATCATTGCGCTCGGAGCCTGGGGACCGCTCTTCAGCCTTTTCCCCGCGCTCGTCGGGGACTACTGGGGTCGCGGTCATTCGTGTGTCAACTACGGCATCCTGTACGGGCCCGGCAAAGCCATGGGCGGGGTCTTCGGTGGATTCATCTCAGCATCGATCCACTCGTCCAGTCACTCATGGCTCCCGGATTTTTATATTGCGGGTGCATTCGCGATCGCCGCGGGCATCCTCTCTATTCTGCTGCACCCGCCTGGCGCCATGCGGCGGGCCGAACAAACGACGCGGGATCGGGAGCAGCGCGCTGCGTGAACAAGTGGCTATCTGCTGAGGCCGTGCCGCAGTGGGCGGCAGCGCTAGCCCGATACTTCGGAAGACCGTTTCGATCTGGGTCAGTTGTACATAACGCTTCCACAGTAAGGATGGATTTTCCTTGCCAAAGCCGGCTCATGCAGCTTTGGGACGCCGATCCTCATGGCGATTTGCACGTGATCGAGATCGTCGAAGCGGTTCTCCAATAGCGGCGATGATTAATACTGCGGCGACGATCGCGACCGCATCCCTGGCCGTCTGCATGGATCCGAGGGAAACAAGCAACGCGGTGGACATCGAAGCTGGTTGAGTTGCGCGGATCGCCAGGGTCCCCAGGGCCGAGAGTACAACGGCAATTACCGCTGCCCACATCCGTGGCGAAGCCACGAATCCCGCTGATGCTACCTTTGGACTTGCCCAGGCGTTCAACAACCATAACGATAGAAATCCCGCTCCCAAGGCGAGAACGTGCCCTGCAATGATGTTGTAACTTCTCGCGGATGGCGAGTCCGGCTTCTCTACTATTTCGTAGGCTGTGGGTCCCAAGCTGGTGAATACAAGCGGTTGACGTGTGGCCCACCCGATGGCCGCGAGTGTCAGGATCAGAGCGCCCTCGCAGAGCGGCGTTATCAGAAGATCGGTTTTCCTTACCATCTGCACTCACCAGCGCCGGTCGAGTAGCATCAACGCAAACAGCGCCGGCAAATAGAAGACGGTCGCTTTGAGCAACTGCCGCGCAAGCAGTTTGATATCCCCTTTGTGGGGCAGAATTCGGCTTCGCCGGATTCGCGTAGCGCACCAGAGCAGCAGGAGCCCAAGTAGCAGGGCTGAAACCAAGTAGATCCAGCCCGACATTCCAAGCAGTGTTGGAGCAAGACTTGCAGGGATGAGCGCGAGCGAATAACCGAGAATGGAACGCTCAGTCGCTTCTCCCTTCTGGTCGACTACCGCCAACATCTTTATACCGGCCCGCTCATAGTCCTCGCGGTAGAGTAACGCGATCGAATGGAAGTGTGGGAACTGCCAACAGAACATGATTGCGAACAATGCCAGTGCTTCCCAGTCGAGTCGACCCCGCACCGCAACCCATCCGAGTACGGGTGGCATGGCCCCAGGAAAGGCGCCGATAAATGTGCAGGTTGGCCCTATGGTCTTCATCGGCGTATAAGCGCAGAGATAAGCAATCGATGTAGAGAAGGCAAGAAGCGCGGAAAACCAATTGCATGAAAGGCCGAGATAGATGCAGCCCGCAAGTACCATTGCAATCGAGGCCGCGAGTGCGTGACAGACGGAGATGGTTCCCGTTACTAGCGGGCGCATGCAGGTACGGCGCATTTTTGCGTTGACTTTGCGTTCGATTACTTCGTTAAGTCCGGCGGTGCCGCCGGCGACCAAAGCTATTCCCAACGTTGCACTCAGTAACGTCGGAGATAAGAGCGAGTTTCCCGATTTCTGCCCTGCAAGGTAGGCACCGCACCAGGCGGTCAAGACAATAAGCGTACTGACACGCGCTTTGAAGAGTTCAGCGTACTCGCGAAGAAGGCTGGAACTCCTGGTTCCGAGAGTTACGGTTTGTACAGCACTGCTCATAGTTTCCATCCATTGCAAGGGCTCGCCGAACTAATGAAACTTATCGCGCTCGCAAACTCAACTTCACTTGAGTTGCTGCAAATATGCGGTCATCGCCCGCAAATCCTCCCCATTAAATTCCGTCAGATCCGGCATTTCAGCGCCGGGTTTGAGAGATTGCGCGTGCGTGCTCCACGCCTCCAGATTGGCTTCGTTGTTCTTGTATGAATTCGCTGCGATGAACTGCCGGCTTGCAAGATGTGTCAGGTCAGGTGCAACCTTCCCCTGGGCAGCTGTCCCGCGCACCGTGTGGCACAGAGCACACGCTCCATACTGAAATACATCGCGCCCGTGCATTGCGTCCTCGCCCTGGGGCTCTGAGGCAGGTTGAAGCTGCTGATTACGCCAGGCCTGGTAATCCTGCGCTGATTGCGCTACGACGAGGAGTCGCATGCGGGCGTGCTCCGCGCCACAATATTCGGCGCACTGGCCTTCGAAGTTCCCGGCATGAGACGCCTGCACCCGGATAAAGTTAGACTGTCCGGGGATTAACTCTAATTTGCCGTGCAGGGCCGGGACCCAGAAGGAATGGATCACGTCTTGGGTTTCCAGCACGATCTCAATCGGCCTTTCGACGGGGATGTGAATCTCGTTGGCGGTTACAAACTGCGTGCTTGGTCCACCCTCAAGGTAATGCACTTCCCACCACCACTGATGGGCGATAACAAGGATCTCCGGTGCTGGGTGGTCCGAATCATTATGCAAGGGAAAATCGCGCGTGCGCTCGACGGCGAACACAAAGAGACCGCATAAAACGACGAATGGAAGGACGAGGCCGCCAGCCAGAACCCAAGACTGCCCACCACCCTCATCCCACGGGGCATGATACTGCAGTGAACCACGCCGCCGGATACAGGCCCAGAGCAGAAACAGCCACATGATTCCTGTGATCACCAGGAAAAGGATGTAAACGACCCAGCCAATTTGCGCCAGGTTGCTGGCCGCAGGTCCCCCGGGATTTAGTGTGGATTGCGGAAGACCGCAACCTGTACAGATCAAGAGAAGGGAGATAGCGAAGATCTTCCAAGTCATATTGCCGATCGCGGGAACGTTCAACCTCACGGCGCTACCCTAGCTAGCTTGACCTGCGGTTCAGGAGGCACGAGCGGTTTGTCTGGCTCCTGCGGCGTGCGCATTGATTTGATATAGGCCACCAGCTTCCATATCTGATCCTGGGGGATCTTTGTTCCCCACGATGGCATTCCCTTGCCGCGCCCCTCGGCAATTGAAGCGAAGACGTGCGCCGGCGAACCGCCATATATCCATCGTTGATCGCGAAGACTCGGTCCCATGCCACCTCCGCCATGGCCACCGTGACAGCCTGCGCAGTTGTACCACCCGAACAACCGCCGGCCCTCTTCCAGTGCGACCGGGTTACCATCGTATGGATTGGCGGGCAAGGTTGGCTGCTGGTGTGGCCCGGGGATCGGACCCACAGGAATTCCTATTGCAGGAGGCGTACCTTCGGTAGCGGCTGCCACCGGTTGTTGAGTGCAGGCGACATTGCCTAACGCCAATAAGGCGCCCGCAATTACTCCGACGTACATGCGCATACTTGTTTCACCTCAACGGCACCGTGCCTGTTCCGCTGGTTCCAGAAAAGGTACCCGATAACTTCGGAGGACAGTCTGGATCGTCTTCTGGCGCCGAACGACGATCTGATTGACTGCTTCGCGCAGCAGGTCGTCTCCTCGGCGTACGCCCATGGAGATATCAACAATCTAAAACCCGAACACATAGACCATGTCTCCTGGGGCGGTCATGTTCTTAAGGTTTTTCATTGCGCCGGTCACACCGAGTGCTGCGTACTCATCGTCGGTTGAAATGTAGGTTTGTGCCACCACACCCATCCAACCGCCAACGCCGGAGTAGATGGCGACGTACTGGTGCCCATCGGGACCCGTAAATGTAATCGGGTCGCCCACTATGCCTGACCCCGTTTTGAACTGCCACAGCACCGCACCGCTGTGAGCATCGACGGCCCTGAACCAGCCATCCATAGTTCCGTAGAACACAAGATCTCCGCCGGTCGCCAGTACTCCGCTGTAAACGGGAAGCAGTGGTTCTTTAATTCCCCATACTTTTTTTGCATTCACCACGTCCCACGCCATCAACTCGCCTTGGTATCCTCCTGGTCCGGGATACATTGTGGTGCTTGTTCCCAAATACGGGGTTCCCGAGATGTAATTGGCCTGGGTTCCTTCGTGATCCATGCAGGTGTTGTGAGCAGGAATGTAGAGCAATCCTGTGCGCGGCGAGAATGCAGAAGGAACGAATTCCTTCGCGCCCGTAGAAGAAGGACAAACTTGTCGGGCAATGTAATCGGTGTGCGTTCTCTTTGCGGGGTCAACCTGCGGTAAGCCGGTTTTCAGGTCGAAACCCTTGGCCCAATTTACGGGCTGAAAGTTCGCGGCCGAAAGGAGTTCACCAGTTTCGCGGTCGAGCACCATCATGAATCCATTGCGGGCAGGGTGAAGCAGTAGCTTCCGCATCTTGCCCTGCCACTGCATGTCAATGGCAATGTTCTCCATGATTTCGTCATAGTCCCACGCATCGTGTGGAATTACCTGGTAGGCCCACTTCGCCTGACCGGTATCCGGATTGCGCGCCCAGATCGTGATGGTCCACTTGTTATCGCCTGGACGCATATCCGGATTCCAAGGCCCTGGATTGCCGGTGCCGTAGAAGATCAGGTTCAACTCGGGGTCATAAGAGATCCATCCCCACACGGTACCGCCCCCTATTTTCCATGCGTCGGGCGTCCAGGTGCTTACGCCGAGGTCCTTCCCCTGGTCCTTCTTGTAAAACGGGTGGAAGTCCGGCCCTATGAGAGCATCGCTATCCGGACCGGTATTGTAGGCGCGCCAGACTATTTTGCCAGTCTTAATATCCAACGCGGTAACCTTGCCGCGCACTCCAAGTTCGCCGCCACTGTTGCCGACAATGACCACGCTCTTTACTGCCAACGGCGCCATCGTTGTAGTTTCGCCCAGATGGATATCTCCAACCTGGGTTCGCCATACCTCTTTGCCGGTGTTGGCATCTACGGCTATCACGTGGTTATCAAGCGTAGCGTAAATAACCTTGCCGTCTGCGTAGCTGGCGCCTCGATTGACAGTGTCGCAGCAAGCGACGCCTTGCGACTGCGGGTCCGGATTCGGCTCGTACTTCCATTTCGCTGGAAAGCCCGGCTTGGTAAGGTCAAGAGCGATAAGGAAGTTAGGGAACGGGGTAACAACATACATCGTGTTATTGACGACAAGCGGCTGACCTTCATGCCCGTGGGCTATGCCGGTAGACATGGTGCCGACGACCCTGAGATTTTTTATATTCGTGGTGTTGATCTGACTGAGCGGGCTGAAACGTGTATTGGCGTAATCGCCGGCCGGCAGTGTCCACTCCCCGTTCGGTTCCGCGCTGACCAGGTGAATATCTCCGCGCTGTCCTGGCACGGAATTCGCTCCTCCAGGACTACCCTGCGCATGGCACACGGCCCCGCAACTCACTATTAAAACGATGGATACTAACGACTGGCGAATCATTCTTTCTCCTTTAGCGCAACGTGTATAGATAGGCGGCGGCGTCGCGAGCCTCCTGCTCGGATAAGCCGAGGGCTGGCATCGCCGTTTTCGGTTCAATGGATGTGGGCGAAACGATCCAGTGCACGAGGTTTTCCGGTTGGTTCGGAATCTCGCCGGCAATAAACGTCCGCTTGCTCCACCATGTCAGGGGAGGCCCCACTAATCCATTGGCATTGTCAATGCCCGGAATCACATGGCAGGCCCCGCAGCGGTAGCGTTCGATGACCTTCGCGCCCCGCCCTGCATCTCCGCCTGTGTACGCCGCATAAACGTTGGTTGATCTCCCGCCCACGCATCCTGTCCATAGCGTTAGCGAAACGGCAATTACCGAAAAGAGCAGAAGCCCGCGATGTATCAATGCGTCCTCACACACATGGGGATCACGTAAATAGGAATGGCGAACCACACGATGCCCATCCCCAGTGATACCGCCACGATTACGCCAACCAGTGCCATGAACTCCCGGCGACCACGCGCCTCTGCGGAAGCAAAGCTCGGGCTCCGCGACAGAGCTCGCCAGTTACGGAACGAAATTACACCGGAGGCGATTGCAGTTGCCAAAAGTCCGAAGGTGATAACACCGAGCACAATCCGAATAAGTGTTTGGGTAAAGAAAGCGGAGCCCGCTTCTCCTCCCTGGCATGCTTCCCACGCGAGCACTGCATCGATGAACCCGGCGAGGATCCAGGCGACGGCAGCCCCGGCGAACCCGAACCACAGGCTTTTCGCTGGTATCGGCTGCGAAATTCCGGTTTGTTGGTTCTCGTTGCTCATCTTGTTCTCGTTGCTCATACCGGTATACGTGGAAACAAGTACAGGAAAAGGATTATGAAAAACCAAACCGAATCTACAAAGTGCCAATACATCGCAACATTGTGATAAGGCCGGTGCGGAATATACTGCGCTGGCTCCCACCTGCGCGCCAGAAAAAGCAGCCAGGACAACATCATCAGTCCCATCACAACGTGTGCGACGTGCAAAGTCGTGATGGTGTAAAAGATCGATCCATAAGAGTCCGTCCGTGGCGTCAGATGTAACAGGTGCTCCGAATAGTCGAAGTAGCTGAGTGCGAGAAAGCCCAAGCCGAGTGCGATGGTTCCAATCAGGCCCAAACGGCCGCGGTCGGGACGGTGTTTTTTAACCTGCTTCTCGCCCCAATGGAGCACGACACTACTGCTCCATAACACAACCAACATGGGTATGGAATAATGCAGCTTTGGTGCCTGCTCGATATCCCACCGCTGGTTGCCCTTCTCGAGATAGAAGTAGGCGAAGAACAGCATGACGAACAGCATTGCCTCACTAACGATGAACAGGCTCATCGCAATTGTGCCGCGCATGTCGTCAACTACGTGTACCAGAGGCTCGGCATGCCCCAGTGCAGTTTTAGTCGGCTGAAACGGTATTGGAGTCACGCAGTAACGTCCTCCTCGTTTGGACGCAGCCAGAACGCAACAACAAGCAGAGTGAAAATGACAGCGGACACTGTGATCCAAATCAGTTGGTAAACGATTGCCCCGCAGACTACAAAAAACCCGATTGCCGCCAGCAGCGGCTTTATCGTATCTTTCGGCATGCGCGCGAGGGCAATTGGATCGCCATCGAGCGCGGTGGTCGAAAACGTAAGCCGTCCCTGGTCGAGAATTCGTTCTCCGTCAGGATCCTCTTCTTCTTCGTGCTCGTCCCATAGCGGGTGACGCGATGTGACGGTAGGAATGTGCACGCTTCCATACGGCGGCGGCGGCGATTCCGTGGACCACTCCAGTGTGTCTGCGTTCCATGGATTCCTGCCGGCCAGCTTTCCGTGTTTGAGGCTCCAGAAGAAATTGATGAAGGTGAGAAGAATGCCAATGGCGAGAATGAACGCGCCAACTGTGATGAACAAGTTCATAAACTCCCAGCCCAAGCCGCTCATGTAGGTATAGATCCGGCGCGGCATCCCTTCCACTCCAATAATGTGCATGGTAAAGAACGCCATGTTAAAGCCTATGAACATGATCCAGAAGCTGATCTTGCCCAGCCGCTCGCTCATCATTCTTCCGGTCATCTTCGGCGCCCAGTAGTAAATTGCTGCGAATACCGGGAACATGTTCGCGCCCACCAGAACGTAATGAATGTGCGCGACAATCCAATAGGTCTCGGTGATCTGCCAGTCCAGGGGAAGCATCCCCGTTGCCACGCCGCTCAAGCCGCCGACAACAATGAGCGCGATGAAGGCGACCGCAAAGTGCATGGCGGTGGTCATCACTGGCCGGCCTTTCCAGATTGTCGCCAGCCAGGCGAAGACCTGCACAATGGTGAAAATCGATATCGTCATGCTTGCCGCACTGAAAAAGCTCAACGCGAGTTCACCGATTCCGGTGACGAACATGTGATGTACCCATACCCCAAATCCCACCAGGCCGGTCAGAACCGTTGCAGTGGCAATATACGGATAACCGACAATAGGCCGGCGTGAAAAGACCGGTATGATCATCGAGATCATGCCGGTAGCAGGGAGGAAGACGATGTACACCCAAGGGTGGCCGAAGAACCAAAACAGGTGCTGCCAAAGCAGAGGATTGCCGCCATGCGCCGGTTCAAAAAAATGAAACTGCCAGCGCCGCTCAAGTTCGAGGAGGAGGTTAGCCGCAGTAAGAGCGGGCAGTGATAACACAGCGGCAATGGAGATCGTAAGCGTGCTGTAAAGAAACAGCGGCATGCGGCTGATCGTCATGCCCGGTGCGCGCAAGCGGAATATCGTTACGATAAAGTTGACAGCTCCGCCCTCGGTCGAAATCGTCAACAGGATCAGGGCCAGGTTGTAAAAATCCATTCCATGCCCTGGTGAATACTGCAAAACGGTGTAGGGAGCGAATGCATACCAGCCGGCATGCGGCGCTTGCTCCAGCAGCGGCGACACATACAGCAGTATCCCGGAAAACAGGAATGTCCAGTAGGTGAAGGCGTTAAAGCGCGGAAAGGCCAAGTCCCGCGCGCCTATCATGAGGGGAATAAGGAAGATGGCAAACCCCGAGAGGATTGGCTGCGCGTACCAATAGATCATCGTCATGCCATGCATGGTGAAAATCTGGTCGTACATCTCGGGCGTAAGCAGATTGGTATTGGCGTGGGTCAACTGCACGCGCATGATCAGCGCCTCAATCCCCCCTGCCACTAAGAAGAGCAGCGCTGTGACGATATAGCGTTGGCCAAGTTCTTTGTGATCGACCGTCCCTAGAAATCCGTGTAGCGTTTTCGGTGTCTCCCAAAGTTCCACCAAACGCTGTTCAACGGCTGTACTCATTCCACGCTCCTTGCCCCAATGCTGCGGAGGTGGGATGTGCTGGGCAACTACGATGCTGTATAGAAATTTGCGTGACGAGGTTGCTATTGCAACCCTTCCCATAGCAGACGTCATGAGTCCACTTCGTCGACAATGGTGGATCGCACCTGCTTTGCAGAAACAATCGTGAGTGATGTTTGGCTGGATACGTTTGCCATTTTGGCTGACACAGCAACACGAGCCGCTAGGGCGATCCGATCTGCCGTTTCCGTCGCCGCGTGCAGTTCCACAAATCCGAAGGCTGTGGCCAACCTTTGCTGGGCTCGGCTCCAGTACGGCTCCGCCTCTTGCAGTTTTTGTGTGCCGGCTGAGGTCAAGCTGTAGATCCGTTCGCCTCGGCGATTGACTCCAATGCGCATTTTCAGCAGTCCTGCGTTGCGCAGGACTGCCAACCGGCGGGACAGAGTCTCCAAAGCGATAGCGTATTCTTCTGAGAGCCGCCACTGCGCGATTTCGCCGTGACGGTTAATCATCTGGAGAGTTATGAACTGTGTTGCTTTCAGACCAGTAGGCTCCAGCACCAGGTCGTATAAGCGTGTCAGGGTACGGCTGGCGCGGCGAAATGCCGCGCATGGGTCAGCGAGAACGGCAGCCTGCTCGTACACAGGTTGTTGTCCCCCGATAAGTGCTGAGAACTTCCGGTTTTTCAATACCGCTCTCTCGTTTCTGAGCTGATCCGATCAGCAATCGCGCATTTCGGACCCACTACTTCATGCGGGTAAAACGACTTCCACACTTACCCTCAGCACGACGGAGTGCTTTTGAAAAGTGCGTTCTGCAACAGTGATGAGCAGAACTATTGGCAGGCTGCCACCAGGAGGGTGAAATAACATCTGACGCGCTACTCGCGCGAGAGCTACGCATTTTGTGAATGATCGCACAACACCAGAACATACCGTGTCTCTGCGAGGATCTCGATAGCATCTCGCTTTACTGCCGATGCATCGATAAGTCAGACCAGTCGCGATGAGTGCAACTCCCGTACCGCTCTGTTGAGGGGGAGGCTGCAAGGCTGAATGCGGTGGAAACAAAAAGCTACATTTGGGAAGCCCTCTAGAAACCCGGTCTTGCTTGATGCTCATTCGAACGACTCTTCGTGCTCTGTTCCTGATTCCACTCGCATTGCAACTTGCGTTCTGCCAACAGGCCGAAAGCTCATCACCGAATGGCGAGGCTATCTTCTCCCAGAGATGCGCGAAGTGCCATGGTGACAAGGGGCAGGGCGTGAGCGCTGCCGTGACCATAGCAGGGCCATCTTTGCAAGCGGAGCACGATCATGGCCTCGCCATGGAAGCTATGGAAGTTGGCCCAAGCCACATGCCACGCTTCGCATACATAATATCTGTCCGAGAGATGCAGGCAGTGGCCGATTATGTTACTCAGCAACTTGCCGTAATTCCATTAACGGGAGGCAATCTTAGCGACGGGGGAAAGCTGTTTCGCGTGAACTGCGCACCATGCCACCGAACAGCCGTGCGCGGAGGAGCGCTCGCATTTACTGACACAAACGCTCCGGCGCTCACCGATAAGTCTGCGGCGATCGTGGGCGGAGCAATACGTTGGGGCCCAGGTCCCATGCCGTCGTTTCCAGCCACTGTCCTCGACGACAAGCAACTGGCCTCGGTCGTTGATTACGTCAAGTTCGTCCAGCATCCGCCAAGCCCAGGTGGAAACCCCATGAATTTCTACGGGCCGGTTGCTGAAGGACTCGTCGCATGGCTTGTTGTCTTCATGCTGGCCGTCATCACTGGCTGGATTGAAAGAGGAGGAAAAGGGTGAGCGAAAGCGCGGAGCGAAATAGTCGACGCCAGGGATTGTTTGTTGTGAGCATGGTGTTCGTTTTCGACTTGTTCAGGTTGCTCGCGAGGAGCTTTGCGAAGTTGCTTTTTGCGAAGACCGCAAATCCTGATACGCCATTTTATTCTGCTGAAAAAAAAGAGCGAGCTGTGGATCGAAGCGAGGATATAGCGAGCGGATCAGATCTGATAACTCGGCAACGATGGGGAATGTTATTCGTATTACTCGCTTTTGTGGTGTCCATTGGGGGCGGCATTGGATTTTTCATCACCTATTGGACAAACGGAAACAACTTGCTGTTGGGGGGAACCTTGGCCCTTTTTCTTGGAGGGCTTGGTTTTACGCTGGTGCTCTGGGCACACTGGCTGATGCTTCACAGGCAAGCAACTGGGCCCCGGGAAATACTGCCATCGACAGAGGGTGAGCGCGAAGCGTTGGTCGAGGACTTTAGAACCAGCGCGCGTGAAGTTCAACGTAGAACCCTGCTGAAATCGATGATCACGGCTGCAATCGGATTATTCGCGGCCATGGCCGTTTCACTGTTGCGGGCACTGGGGGCGCCTCCCGGTTCCT
The DNA here is from genome assembly GCA_963786435.1 of uncultured Acidobacteriota bacterium. Taxonomy (GTDB): domain Bacteria; phylum Acidobacteriota; class Terriglobia; order Terriglobales; family Acidobacteriaceae; genus TOLSYN. The sequence continues at coordinate 3,719,604 of CAWAZK010000002.1, read as the reverse complement.
CTTTGTATGATACCGTTTGGCGGCGCGGGCAGCGCCTAATGACGATAGACGGCAAGCCGGTCTCCATTGACTCGCTTCATATCGGAAGCTCAATTACGGTCTTCCCCGAAGGCAGTATTGGGGATGAAAAAGCGCAAACGGTGCTGATTCGCGTGGATGAGCATTTCCTCCAACTTCCCGAGGAACGCACGAACTGGGCGCCGATGGGATATCTCGCGTACTCACGCGTGTGCACCCATGCCGGATGCCCTGTTGGGTTATTCGAAGCTACAACCGATCTACTGCTCTGCCCATGCCATCAATCCACGTTCAACGTTCTTAAAGCCGCGCAACCGACCTCCGGTCCCGCAGCGAGACCTCTTCCACAATTGCCGCTCTATGCCGATAACACCGGCAATCTGCGCGCCGGGGGAGGGTTTACCGAACCGCCCGGCCCGGGATTCTGGGGGATGCCATGATTGGTCGCTGGATTAGTCGTTGGTTTGACTCGCGTCTGCGCCTGGCGAAGTTCGTGCGGCACGCCATGAACCACGTCTTCCCCGACCACTGGTCGTTCATGCTGGGCGAAGTCGCGCTTTATGCATTTGCCGTGCTGGTGATCACCGGGGTGTTTCTGATGATGTTCTTCAACGCGAGTTCAGCGAGGGAGACTTACCACGGCTCCTACCACGCGCTGGAAGGCGTTCGAATGTCGGCGGCATATCGCTCTGTCATTCACCTCTGCTTCGATGTGCCGGCAGGACTATTAATACGACAGATGCACCATTGGGCAGCATTGATATTTGTTGGCGCGATCGTGGCGCATATTGCGCGCATCTTTTTTACTGCAGCCTACAGGCGGCCGCGAGAGATCAACTGGGTGATCGGGTTGACACTTCTGATTCTGGCCATCGTCAATGGCTACTTTGGATACTCTCTTCCAGACGATCTCCTTTCCGGGGCAGGGCTGCGAATCGCATACGCGATTCTTCTCTCGGTTCCGGTGATTGGCCCCTGGTTGGCATTCATTGCTCTGGGCGGCACCGTACCGGCGGACGCGACTACCCCACACATGTACAGCCTCCATATCTTCCTGATCCCTGTGCTTATTTTGACGCTTCTGGCACTGCATCTGGGAATCATCTGGCGACAGTTGCACACGAACTATCCGGGACCGCGGCGCACTGACGATACGATTGTCGGTTCGCGCCTTTGGCCGTCCTACGCGGCCAAGTCCGTCGGGCTATTCTTTCTGGTTTTCGCAGGGATCGCGGCGTTGGGCGGATTGGTGCAAATCGATCCGGTGTGGATTTACGGGCCCTATGACCCATTTGATATCGCGCCGGGCGCGCAGCCGGATTGGTATCTCGGCTGGATCGAGGGAGCGATGCGGCTCTTTCCGCCCGTCAACCTGCACACCGCGGGGCGCTTGCTAATTCCCGAAGTCTTTTTCCCCGCGGTGCTGCTGCCAGGGCTGGTCTTTCTGGTGCTTTACGCCTACCCGTTTATTGAAAAGTTGATTTCCCTTGATGTCGCTGGTCAAGCCCACAATGTCTTGCGCCTTCCGTACCAGCAACCTTTCAACACGGCTGTTGGATGTGCGGCTTTTGTCTTCCTGTTGGTGCTTTTCTTTGCCGGCGGAGACGATGTCATCGCCGTGATTACAGGGGGCTCAGTGGTCCAGATCCGGGCAATTCTCCGCGTGATAGTCTTAGCCGCTCCACCAGTTACCGCCCTGCTGGTATACCTGCTATGCGCCAGGGCGCGGCGGAGGCACTACGCTTTGCATTCGCCGGAGTCCCAAGGAAGCGTGATTACCAAAGAAGAAATCACAAACTGAATTCTTCGTGATCATGTCAGGATGCGGAAGGATCAAATCCTTCCGAGCACAAGAAACATCAGAGCGTTCCACTCACTTGAGGAGCTCTGTCATTCGGCGTCGCAGCCTGTGATGAGAACAGTTGTACCAGCATCGGAACGAGTGCTGCTATGAAGGGCAGTGATCCCAATGCCCACATCTCACAGCCGGCCGCTGCCTGATCGTCCAGAGCGCTAATTCCGAAAAGGCGCGGAACGCTGGCGTATGTCGAATACACGACCGACCCAGAAAACGTGAGAAACGCGGAAAGTCCGATATTTACAAGGTTTGCCGAAAACACATAAGGAAGAACCATCCAGCGCGGCCAGGAGCTTTGGCTTGGCCACGGCTGTAGCACAAACCACCAGAAAGCCAAAGAGGTGAAGAAGAAGCAACCGTGTTCCACATTGTGCCAGTTCTCCGACCTAAGGGCGAGTTCATAAGCGGCGGGAATGTGCCAGACGAGTATTGCCACATTCATTGCGACCCATGCAAAAAGAGGATGAGTGAGGAGCTTCCTTAGACGGTGAAACAACTTTGACGATATCAATGGTGCCAGATCATCACGCACCACTGCGCGGGGTAAGCCGCGCAACAGTGGCACTGAGGGACATCCAAGCACGAGCAACGGCGGTGCAATCGATATGAGCACGATATGCTGCGCCATATGCGCAAGTAGCAGATAATCTGCAAGGGCATCAATCGGCGAAGCCAGTGCCAGCCAAACACTCAGCAAACCTGCGAGAAAGCAGACGGCTCGCCAGGTTGGCAATTCACTCCGGCGAGTTACATGCGCAAGGCGCCACCCTCTTATGTAAATGACTGCGGTGATGAGAATGAGCACTGTGGGTAAGAGTGGGATGTCCCAGGATCGTGCTATGGTTTGTGCGAGATTGTCTGGCATGCGGGGCGATACCTATCTTTGACGGAGTTCTGTTCCATGACGTGCTTCTTCGGTGGATACGAACAGCATGATCTCTAAGCGCGACCGCCGACCCATCCGTTGGATACAAAGTTGATGCGGAAGGGCAACTTAAGGTTGACCTCATACTCCGCTGGGTTGCAGCGCAGGCTATTGCTTTTAATGCTGAACGAATCCCAAGCGAGTTAGCTTGCATGCAGCAGACTCGTAACCGCATCCTTCACGCGTTCTCCCCAATCGGCAGTGATCGACCAGGGGCTCGGCTGCCGTAATACATGCAGCTCTCCGTCGAGTCGCTCAATTGAGTAATCTGTATCGCCATCAGCTTTGCGTTTGAACCCTAGAGTAATCCGAGCATCGCCCACGCACAGATTCTCCACCGTAATTTCCGGAAGCCATTCCGGAAGCCAGGGATCAAGAAACAAGGTCTTTAGCGGTGCGTAGGCATACAACCCCAGCAGCGCCTGTGTGATAACGAACGGCACGGACGCCGACCATGCTTGTGGCGAGTCGGCGTTTTCATACAGGCAGGGGAAGGGGTGCGTCTTATCTCGCGCATGCCCGCCAAACACCTCAGGAAGTCTGTCGTATTCGAATAGAGTGGCAGCCTCGAACAGAGCCCGGGCGAGTCGCCAAGTCTCTTCGTGCAGGCCGTACCGTGCCATGCCCAGAACAAAGCTGCCGTTCTCGACCGGCCATACAGTGCCTCGATGATACGCAAAAGGATTGTATGCGGGATGCTTGCTGGACAAGGTGCGGATGCCCCAACCGGAGAATAGGTCAGGCTGCATCATTCGTTTCACGACATGAGGCACAAACTCTGTCTCGAGAATCCCTGATAATAAGCAGTGGCCGGCATCGGATGAGATCGTCTTTACCAAGCGATTATTCTTGTCTATCGCCATGGCAGCATAATTTTCATCTTTCATCCAAAAACGGTCATTGAACCGCTTCTTCAACTCCTCGGCATCATCGTGTAAGCGGCGCGCTTGCTCCAGGTCGCCGAGCCACCACAGAAGTTCTGCAAAGTACAACTTGGCCGCGTACGCGAACCCCTGCAATTCACAAGTTCCCAGCGGATCTTCAACCTGACTTCCGTCCGGATACACGATCGCGTCGGAAGAATCCTTCCAGCCTTGGTTCTTTATTCCTTGAATTGAACGTCTCTTGTATTTGTAAAACCCGGAGTCATCGCGGCTGTACTTGTCAGCCCAAGCCAGGGCCTCCAGCGCGGGCCTGATGTAGGGACGGACCAATTCCTTGTCCCCCGTCCGATGCCACAACTCGCTGACCACAATTGGATAAAGGAAGGGCACGTTGGCTGTGCCAAAGTACAAAGCCTTCGGAGTGAAATTAAGTACCGAAAGCGGGTCCGTATGCGACTCATGCAACATCCGGCCGGGCTGAGCATCGCGCCAGTCATTCGTATCGTGTGCTTGCAGTTTGGCGAGCAGGCTCAGCGCGCCGTGGCCCATGTCAGTGCTCAGCAGCGATGCCTCCCACGCTGCGGCGAGCATGTCGCGACCGAACAGGGCCTGGTAACTGGGGATACCGGCTGCAAGCTTCCAGTTGTGTTCGCCTTCATCGAGGTTGAAGAGGCGGAGGGAGGCAATGTCGAGCCGTGAGCGGTTGAGCACACGTTGCACATCAGGGCTGAGGTCGCGGCTGGCGGCAGTGCGCAGGAGAGTCGATTCCTGCAGGAAGGATTCAGTCTTGCGAGACCACTCGCTATCCGAACTCACCAGGGCGTTACATTGTGTCTCAACCGGAAGAATGTTTCCGTCCACTTGCGACTGCCATATCAAGCACGCTTTCCAGCTCTGGTGCGGCTTCAGCTCAAGCTGGAATGAAATCTTGTTGCCTTCATGTGACGGCTCCGAATCGCTGTGTAATCGCAAGGCGATTCCGCGTTGCAAGCGCGCGATGCCTCTGTTGCCCTGCTTGTCGTAATGATGTTCAGCATGGTAGTCAAAGCTCCAACGGTATTCACCTGGCCCGGTGTTCTCCCAGTTCTCGCGTAAGTCACCTGTCTGTTTGCGCCCGTTCTTCACCTCACTACGCGACGCGAAATCGGCAGCAGCCTCGAGGGCGAGCGTGACTGAAGTCGAGATCTGGGTATGGTTCGTAACCTCGATGTCTTCGTGCATGCCCTCACCGACAACCCGGGAGATCTTCAATTCAACGGTTTCCTGAAGAGGGTTGCACTCGCCAGTTGGTGTGTCTTTGCAATTCGGTGGTGCCTGAAAGTAGTACCCGAGCCAGCTATATTGTTCCACTGCCGACTGGGCGCTGAGTCTTGGCTGCCTTCCGTTTAGGGTCCACCGATATTGAGACAGCATACGCGTCTGGTATACGAACAGACCCTGTCGAGCACTCTCTGCCTGGATGTTTCCCTTGCTATTCAAGGCCAGCGCCGTCCGCCCGCGGCTTACATGCAGCACGTCGGAGCGCGGGCGTAGCTGGATTCGCGATGTATTCAATGCATAGCTCACGCGCGTTCTCCCATCTGTTACCTAAAAAAGTTAGATGACTTACTGGGTGGTGATGCTGCGAGGCAAAATGATAGGCTACCCGTTAAGGGAGGATTGATGGTGTGCGAGGCACAGGCAGCAGTCCCATTTCCTGGTAGATCGGTCTCATGACCGCTCTGATTTTCGGCAGCTCGAATGCGAACCACAGCGAGCCGGCAACGCAGCACGCGCCGGTAAGGATCATAGTGTGCGGCGCTCCTATCCAGTGAGCCAGCGCGCCAGCCAGCAGGCTGCCGAACGGCGCTGCACCGAAAAAGGCCATCATGTAATAGCTCATTACGCGGGCGCGCTTGTCCTCCGGCACCAGCGACTGGATGATCGTATTGCTGGCTGCCGCGCTCTGCATCAGGCCGAAGCCCGCGAAGACCATCAGTGCAAGTGACAGCCACAACGTATGCGAGAGGCCGAAGAGAAACAGCGCTCCTCCGAGTATCGCGACCGCGATCTGAATCATCCTAAAAACGGCAGTTACTCTGCGAAACCGATATTCGTTTCGAGGAGCCTCGGCGTTAGAGGTGGAGTGATTTTACCCACGAGATAGTCCAGCAGGGTCTTCCATCGGTTGGTTGCAGGAAACTGCTCCGCAACTGTTCTTACATGGCGTAGAGCCTTGTGGATATTGGCGATCATCAGCATCAGGGTTTTCCTGGCAGCGTGCATCGGCGTCAGGTAGAGCGTTGTTTTTCCGGCATGTTTGGTCGCTCTGCCCACGGCTGCCAGTAAAAGCGCACGGCTGGTAATGGCTTCCATCCTCGCCCCCGGTTTGGCCGCACGGCAGTACCAACTCCACCAGTTGTAGACCAAGGCTACGGCACGTGCGCTGGTCTGGCAGCGCTCCATGTCCTGTGTCGTAAAGCCGCCCCAGCCCCACTGGTTCTTCAACTCATCGAAGCCGTTCTCCGCATCGGCCCGATCGCGGTATAACTGCGCCATTGCATCCAGCGGGTAGCTGCTGTTGGTCACCAGCACCGCGTACTCCCACAGTTGCACGTCCTCGTCAGGCAGCAGTAGCTCGATCTGTTCATCTTTGGTCTTTCGACTCAGCGCTAAGTCGGACTTTGCACGTTCGACGGAGGATCACGACCCGGCGTGATTTATCCCACCCGGTCAGCCGCAGGGTGTCCTCCACCGCACTCCAACCCTGATCGCGAGGGCCGGGCGTGCTCCAGTCCTCGCGGGCAAACTGGCGCGCCAGCAGCCGTTGCACCCCTTTGGTCTGGCGTAGTTTGAACAGATAGGGCTGGCCGCGATCTTCCAGTTCGCCGATAAACGGCTCGTTGCCGTAACCGCAGTCTCCGCGCACCAAAGCTGGCAGTTGCTCTCGGCTCAAGCTATCCAGCACCGCGCACAGTCCAGGTCGCGCGTGCAGGGAGCTGTGCTGCTTTCCAGAAGAAACCACGACATCGAGCACCAGCCGCAGGTTGCCAACCCAGTAAGTGTGCAGTGCGTGGCTGGGCCGGCCAGGCTTGTGCGGGTTGTAGCCGACCTCGGCCCCGCTTTGCTTGCCGAACAGCGTCTTGATCGTCGTGTCGATATCCAGGATCCACGGCGAGTTCAGCGCGGCCTGCACACTGGAGAGCAATTGCGGACGCAGCCAGTCCCGGCTTTGCTCTGCGCTCATCCGCGCCAGCGATCTGCGAAGTGAATCCTCGCTGACAATCTTACTCATTCCAAGGATCTGCGGACTTACTCCGTCGCCCCGCAGACCGGTAATGTGAGCATAACGTCTGTGCCCTGCCAGAATGGATAGAAACCAGGTGCCAAGAACGTCCCGCTTGCCGGGCGCGTTGCCGCTGATATAACTAAGCGGGCAACTCTCCAGCCAAGAGTCATACACCCCAGTGGTGGAAAGAAACTCCGCGAAAAAGGCCAGTTGCGCGTTCGGCGTGGCGCTGGCCTCGTAATCCCAGCGTACATGGATCCGCCCACCCGGCGTGTCTACCGAAAACGCCTCCACTTCCTGCCCGCGTACAGAAATCCCCACCTCGCGCAACTCACCCATCTGGTGACTGCCTCCACTCAGCTCAAACCCGCTCCCAGTCTACAGCCCTCAATCGTTTCGGGATTCCAACTGCCGGAAAGAGGATCATGCGTGTCAGTCCGACGACCGACTTGCGGGCCGCGAGGGAAAGCCCCGACATAAGTGCACCGATTCCGGAGGCTCCCGTGAGCCAGCCGAGGGTATACGCGCCGCCATGCAGCACCTGACCGGCAAAGATCGGCAGAAGCACGGCGTAGGGATAGCCCATCAGGCTGATAAGCGCAAAGAGCAGAAGAATCGTGCGGATTGGACGAAATGTACGGACGTCGTCCCAACCTTCACGCATCTGTTCGAGCATGCTGGTCGCGTTGCGGCGGATATCCATGGGTTTGATGCGCATCAGCAGCAAGGATGCGATCACGGCAAAGTAGCTGACGCCATCAATCAGGAAACACCAGCCTTCGCCGAAGGCTCCGATCACCGCGCCGGCGATGGCTGGGCCGAGCAGCCGCCCGCCATTTGCCATTGAGGAGTTGATGGCGATTGCGTTACTGAGGTCGTTGCGATCATCGACCATCTGTACGAGGGAGGATTGGCGTCCTGGCATATCGAAGGCATTGATCAAGCCCTGCAACATGCTGAGAGCGATGATTTCCCAGAGGGTTATGACATGAGTCAGAGTGAGCGCAGCCATGGCGAGCGACTGGACGGCAGCAGCTGCTTGTGTCCACACCAGCAGCTTGCGGCGATGAGGCGCTCAACCCAGACGCCCGCAAACGGCCCCAGCGCAAACGAAACAATCTGCCCCGCGAAGGTTACGATGCCGAGCAGCAGTGCCGAATGGGTCAGTTGATAGACAAGCCAGCTTGTCGCCAGCCGCGTCATCCAGGTGCCGATCAGGGAGACGCTCTGGCCAAAGGAGAAAAGTTTGAAGTTGCGGTGTCGTAGCGCTCGCCAAGCGTGGGACATCGATCCTCCGGGAGGAGATCCATACTGCATATCCGCACCGATTGCCGGCTTGCTCACAAATTGCCTTCATCCCTCATTGAAAGGTGAGGGGAAACATGATTCTCAAGCGAGGAAATTTTGACAGTTAACGTCTCTTCTCCTGGCAGGTTTTCATCCCCTGAAGTGCGCTGGCGTTTTGAGGCTCGAGTTTCAGCGCTTGGTCGAATGCGGACACGGCTTCGGAGCACTTGTGTTGCGCGACCAGGATGTCCCCACGCAAGGAATAGGCCGCGGCGCTCGGGTTCTTTTCTATGCTTATGTCGACATTCTCAAGCGCCTTTTCGTAGCTCTTCGCTTGGAAGAGCATGGCCGCCAGCTTTAATCGCCGACGGGCCGCCGCCTCGTCGCTGTCGGTGAGGGCGGCCGGCGGGTTCAGCACTGCCGCCAATTCCTCGTCGCTGATTTCTTTCAACAGATTGCGCACGCGGGCGCGAACAACCGCGGCATAATTGACTTTCGTGAATGGCTGGTAGGCGACGATCCTATGTTGCTGGTCGCATATGACGGTCACCGGCACCTGTGCTACGCCTAACTTCCCATATAGAACATCGCCCACATCAACTAGGACTGGCATCGAGAGGCCGGCCTCCTTCACCAAGGATTGGACGTCAGCCTTGTCTGCTCGATCGGAAACAATGCCTACCCAATGGACGGGTTTGCTGGCAAGTTCCTGGTCCACCGTGGTCAACTCTTTGAGGGCGATCCGCGAGTAATCCTGGCCGGGCCTAAAGAAGATTAAGATGTTCACCGTCGCATTCGTCAGAAGGTGATCCGTACCCCCCGCAAGAGTCGGCATCTCGAGATTCTCGACCACGGTGCCGAGCTGGGCGTGGGTGTAAGCCCACGCCCCAGGAACAAACGTCAGCCAAGCCACCAGCAGAAGGAGGCCGCGGGTGCGATTACGGTTTTGCATCATGGTTTGGTTCGGCCACGCTCGCTGCGGCCTTCGGCCGGGAATTATTGTACGACCTCGTAGCGTGACAGGTCTTTGCACAGGAACCGCCGGTTTCCGTCTTTGTGTAGTTGATCTTGAGCATCCAGCCCCTTGGTCCATACGGGACAGCGTCGCGGATCTGGTGCTCCTGAACCGAGGCATGAACTTCATGGCAAGCGCGGCATGTGCGGCCCATTACGCTCTTGTTGACGTGAACGTAATGCAGATTTTTGCTGCCGTCGCGAAATTGCGTGAGTTCCTCGGTCTGCGGCTCGGTAAACGCTTTCTCCTCATGGCAGCTGAAGCAAAGCGCATAGTTCTTGGCATCGTAAGCGGAATAAAATTTCGCAGGGTATGCGTTGGTTAACAGCCGGAAGTTGTTGCTGCCATGCGGCATGTGACAGGAGCTGCAATCCTGGGCAGCAACCGGACCATGCTGATGCGGATTTTCGGCGAGCAACTTACTCATGTTGGTGAGCTTCTTGCCATCATGGTCCACAACGCCGTCCTTGCCGTGGCATTGAAGGCAAAGCTGCATAGGCAGTTGGACGAGCAGGTGCTCGATATTCGCGCCGTGCGGGTTGTGGCAGTTGACGCATTTGTCGCCTTGCGTGAGCGCGTCATGCTTAACGGTCGATTCGAGCGACGTCTTTTTGATCTCTTGATGGCAGCCCAAACATAGTGTTCCTGAATCTTCAAGAAGCAGCTTAGGCTGTTGTGAGTCGTGCGGATTGTGGCAGTTCACACAACTCTGCTGAGCTGCCGGATGCGCGTACTTGCTCGCCAGCGTCTCCTTGAAATCGTCATGACAACTCAAGCATAGATCATTGACCTCGCCCTTCACCGGGCCAGGATTCTTGACATCATTGTTTTGGTGGCAGATGCTGCAATCGCCGGCATCGTAGGGCGCGTGGTATGAGACTACCTTCTCGCTGGAAGGTAGAGGCGCGACCCTACTGTCGCTGACCTTGACCACAATCGGATGCGCATTGGGAAGGGGTGCGGGTTTCCCCTGATGATGTTTCTTCTTGCCTGTCTGAGTGGCTGACTGAGTGGCTGTCTGGGCGCTGCAGATCAATGCGGGAAACAGGCCCGCAAAGCACAAAAGCGTCAGGACGGGATTGATATTTCGGCGAATCGTCGGCGGAAGCAGACGACGGGAACCGGTGCAGTCTGTTGTAGCAGTGAACTGGATGTTGGATTTCAAGCAGAAGTCTCCCTCTGGGCTATGAGGCTCCCAATCGCTTGCATGTACTGGTTTTGGAAAAACTAGAAATGCTCACACCGACTTCGGAAATCAAAAAACGTGACGACCCCGCCCACACTCCTAAAACATGAGCACAGGTACCCGTCACAGCCGAATGGACAGTGTCTCTGAAAGGATACAGAAAGAAATCTCAACACACAACCCGGTGAGGCGCGAAAGCAAGAGTACCGCAATACATCGTCTCAGAGATTCTGCACTGACATTTGCAACACCAACGGAGTCCATCTCATCACCAGGCACATGAACACTGCATCCAGCAACGGTGCGCTAACTCACGACCGGAACCCAGCCAACACGGCGGCAACTAAATGAATACGATTTACATCCCTATCCATTACTCAGATGGACAGAAGCTCAGAGTATCGTGAATGCCTGTTAGGCTTTTCCCGTCTGTCCACAAGGACGTGGTGGGCAATAGTCCTCGTGTTGTGCCTTTTGTTTGCAGGATGCGGTTCGAGCCACTCCACTTCAGCGACGGGCAGCAATCCTAGTGCTCCGACCGGAAGCGGAAGCGGCGGAACGGGCGAAACCAGCGGGACAGGAACAGCTCCCAGTGGCAGTCAAACATCCAGCAGTCCGTTTGTTTATATATCCGAAACAAGCCAGAGTTTCAGCAGCGGAAATGCTGCAGGCACTTCCTCCGGATTGATAGAAGCATTTGCTCTGAATGCGAATTCCGGCACCCTCACTCCAATTTCCGGATCTCCGTTTCCGACTAATTACTCAACCGGGGGCGATATGGCACTAGCCCCACATGGCGCGTTTGCCTACGTCCTCGCCCAGGAGTATCCCGCGAGCACCTGTTGTATTGGCCCAATATCCCTTCTGGCTTACGCCCTCGATCCTGCATCCGGCACACCTACGTTGAAGCAGGCACTGGCAACCGGTGCTTCGGAAGTGGGTACCATCTCGGTGCATCCCTCTGGCCACTTCATCTACGTCACGCCTTACAATGACAGCTCAGGCAATAATGGAGTTGGCGTCTTTTCCGTTCAGAGCGACAACACGGTCGCGTTCTCCGGCTTTACACAAGCTCAAAGTGATGGCGATTCTGCCATCACTCCAAACGGCATGTTCCTCTATACCCACTCGGATGGGGCACCGGTTGGCAACATTGGGAACAACCCGTGCGGCCCCGTGAATAGCAACTTATGGGCATTCAGTATCAATTCCAACACGGGTGCGCTGACCCCTGTTGCTGGCAGTCCATTTGTGTTCCAACGTCAGCTATGTGAGGTCGGTCATGCTCCGCAATATATTACGGAACAAATCGATCCTTCCGGACAGCGGTTGTTTGTCATTGACAGTGGGAATGCGACAGTTACGGTGTTTGCAATTGATCAGTCCACCGGCGCACTGACCATACTACCCGGAAGCAGCAAGGATAGCTCGGTAGCCGGTTTCTACGCCTCTGCCATCGATCCTATGGGCCGCTTTCTCTACCTCGGCTCAGCCATTTCCTCGTTCACGGGATTTTCTTTGACGGCAAATACAACGAGCGGAACTCTCCCGCTGCTGCCGGGAATGCCGGTACAGGCCACTCCCGTACCGATGTTCGATCAGGCCAGCACAACAATGGCCATAGATTCGTCAGGAGCCTTCTTGTTTTCCAATGAGAACGAATTCACCAGCGCCTTTAGCTGTTGTGGCCCTGACGCTTTCGTCGAATTCCAGATCAATCAAAGTACGGGAGCACTGACGCAGATACCTTCGGCCCCAAAAGCGCTTGCCGGAGCAGCCTCAAAACTTGTGGCATCTCCACGCCAGTAAGCACTCACTCTCAGGTCCGGTTCCTCAATGCCGAATTCAGCTTCTTCAGGCAACACAGCAGATCTGAACAGCATCTTCAAATGAGAATCTTCTCCTAATGAGAGCAATTCCGTTCAGCATTCACATGGACGACTGCCTTGTACGTTTGTCGAACCGTAGGCATGCCGGAGGATTCATATGGGGACCAAGAGTTCGCAATCTTCGTCACTGAAACAACATGACACCGCTTCGACGAGTGGAAAGGACGACCTTGCGTCTCTGAGTTTGGACGAACTACGCGCGCGCCTGCAGTCCCCGGCGACCGGGCTCTCGGCAGCGGAGGCAAAGAGCAGGCTCGAGCAATATAGTTTCAACGAACTGCCTGAAGAACAAATCAACCCTATCCTGAAGTTTCTTTCCTATTTCTGGGGCCCGATCCCGTGGATGATCGAGGTCGCTGCAATTCTCTCCGCAGTTGTACGACACTGGGAGGATTTCTTCATCATTCTTGCCCTGCTCCTGATGAATGCCGTGGTAGGGTTCTGGGAAGAGTTCCAGGCGGGCAACGCAATCGCCGCGCTCAAGGCGACACTCGCATTGCAAGCGCGAGTCAAGCGCGACAGAGTGTGGACTACAATCCCTGCGCGGGAGTTGGTGCCAGGCGACTTGATGCGCCTCCGGATCGGCGACATCATTCCGGCAGATGCCCGTCTGCTGGAAGGCGACCCGGTGCAGATAGATCAATCCGCCCTGACAGGGGAATCCTTGCCGGTCACGCGCAATTCCGGCGACGCCGTTTACTCCGGCTCGATTCTCAAGCAGGGAGAGATCGACGCTCTGGTCTACGCCACCGGGCAGAAAACTTATTTCGGCAAGACTGTGCACCTGGTCGAGACCGCGCACACGGTAAGCCATTTCCAACGAGCCGTATTAAAAATTGGCAACTACCTGATCTTCATTGCGATCGCGCTGGTGACTCTTATCCTGGCGGTAGCCTTACACCGAGGCGACCGCATGATTACAACCCTGCAGTTTGCGCTGGTCTTGACGATTGCCGCAGTCCCCGTTGCTATGCCCGCTGTGCTCTCGGTAACAATGGCCGTAGGTGCCCGAGCTCTGGCGCGCAAAAAAGCTATCGTCACTCGTTTAGCTGCGATGGAAGAACTGGCCGGAATTGACGTCCTCTGTTCGGACAAAACCGGTACATTGACGCAAAACAAGATGACGTTGGGCGATCCATTCTGCGTTAATGGGGTTCGGCCCGATGAAGTGATCTTCGCCGCATCGCTCGCGTCGCGATTCGAAAATCAAGATCCCATCGACCTGGCGGTCCTCAGTGGCTTGAAAGACAAACATGCTCTGGACAATTACCAGATCACACATTTTCAGCCTTTCGACTCAGTACACAAGCGCACGGAGTCAGTGATAAAAGGACCGGGGAACGTTCAGTTTCGAGTCACTAAAGGCGCACCTCAAGTGATCCTCGACTTGGCGGCAGATACCACGGAATTGCGCGGCAAAGCGGAGAAAGCAGTGAATGAATTCGCTCTGCGAGGCTTTCGCTCGCTGGGTGTGGCTCGCACTGACGACAAAGACCAATGGCGTTTTCTGGGCGTTCTGCCATTGTTCGATCCGCCACGGGAAGATTCGAAGAGCACGATCGAGACTGCTTCACAAATGGGAATAGATGTGAAGATGGTGACCGGCGACCAGATCGCCATAGCCAAAGAGATGGCGCGTCAGCTTGGCCTGGAGCAGAACATCGTGGACGCCTCTATTCTCGCGGAGAGCAATCATTACGAAGAGGGCCAGCTTGCCAAAGCAATCGAGCAGGCCGACGGCTTTGCTCAGGTGTTTCCGGAACATAAGTTTCGCATTGTCGGTGTTCTTCAGAAAGAAAAGCACATCGTTGGCATGACCGGCGACGGAGTAAACGATGCTCCCGCACTCAAGCTAGCCGACGCCGGAATTGCAGTTTCCGGAGCTACCGATGCCGCGCGGGCCGCCGCCGACATTGCCCTGCTGGACCCCGGCCTGTCCGTCATCATCGATGCCATCAAAGAAAGCCGGAAGATGTTCCAACGCATGAACAGCTATGCCATTTATCGCATTGCCGAGACGATCCGGGTACTGCTGTTCATGACGCTGTCGATTCTCGTATTCAACTTCTACCCTGTTACCGCAGTGATGATCGTCTTGCTGGCGATTCTCAATGACGGAGCGATTCTATCCATTGCCTATGATCGGGTGAAGTATGCGAATCACCCCGAAGCCTGGGACATGCCGATGGTGCTCGGCATCTCCACGACATTAGGCATCGCCGGAGTCATTGCTTCCTTCGGACTCTTCTATTTGGGCGAGCGGGTATTCCATCTCAACCGTGAAGTGATCCAGTCATTCATGTATCTCAAGCTGTCTGTCGCCGGTCATCTTACTATCTTCGTTACGCGAACACGGCGGGCTTTCTGGTCGATTGCGCCGGCCCCGATCCTCCTGGCCGCAGTGATCGGAACTCAGCTACTCGCGACACTCATTGCGGTCTATGGGGTTTTCATGCCACCAATCGGATGGCATTGGGCGCTCTTCATCTGGGGATATGCTCTCGCCTGGTTCCTGATCAATGACCGAATCAAACTCGCCGCATACACGGTGTTTGATCCTCAAGCAAAGGGCTGGCTTTCGCACATAATCCATGCAGGCATGAACGCGAATCGGTGAACTTACTTCTTCCTGGCAGGTGGCGCACACGAGACAGCAAAGCAGATGCTAGATCGGTTTCATGGTGTCCGTGTCCGATAACCGCAGTATTGAAACCAAGCCGCGGAATCTTGGGCGGTGATAGCTGCCATGGCGGCTGTGATGGCGAGGTTGAGGGTGTCGAGTATTCGAGCTTTGCTTGCTCGTAAGTGTTGTTTGATCTTGGACCAGCACTTCTCGATGGGATTGAAGTCCGGTGAGTACGGCGGTAGATAAAGCAGTTCGGCTCCGGCTTGCTCAATCAACATGCGAACCAGCCGATGCTTATGTGCCGACAGATTGTCCATGATCACAACCTGTCCGGGGCGCAGTCGCGGACATAGAACCTGTTCCAGATAGGCCAGAAAGACATCACCGTCGGTGGGTTCTGGGATCGTCATGGTGGCCAGCAGGCCGTTCATCGTGATAGCTCCCAACAGAGTCACGGTATGCCAGTGCCCGCCCGGAGCACCTTCGCACACACGATCACCGCGTTCGCCGCGCCCGTAGCGACGGGTCATCTCGGTGGTCACGCCGCTTTCGTCCAGAAACACCAAGCGTTGCGGATCGATTCGAGCGATCAACTCCCACCACGATTGCCGTCGCTGCCTGCCTTCTTCCGTGTCCTGCTCACTGGCGTGCAGCGTTTTTTTTACGCCGCAACCCCAGCCGCTGGAGTTCAAGACAGAGTCGCGTCTTGCTGAGTTTCACCTGCAGATGTTGCTCCAGCCGTTGCCCCAACTCGGCCAGCGTGAGATCAGGTTGATCCTGCAACTGCTGCCGCAGATGCCCTTTCACTGCGTCGGTCACCCGGCTCACCGGCCCATGTACCCGTTGCAGAGGCCGCTCCATTTGTCCCGACTTTAGCTGTTGCCGTCGAATCTTCTTTGTAAAACCGTAGCTGACACCAAACTGCTCCGCCAGCTGCTCCAGGCCGATCCCGGCCCTTTCGTATGCCTGCAGAAGCTTGCACCGCAAATCATCCGAATATGCTCGTGGCATCGATTTGTGTCTTCACAGAGAAATCGCCAACTGCAACTTACTCCAATCCCTCTTCTCTGGATATAACTACTTAGGAACCGCTCTAATTGCCCTTCGCGACCATGCACCATGTGTGCCGCGCAATCATCAGATCTTCATTCGTAGGAATGACCCACGCAGAGGCGCCGCTGCCGTTTGCAGCACTAATTCTCGGACCCCCGGCTGTGTTTGCCGTCTCATCCAGCTTCACACCGAGCCACGCCGCTTTCTCACAAACACGGCGCCGGATTTCAGGTGCGTGCTCACCGATGCCAGCGGTGAAAACCAGCGCATCCAGTCCGCCGAGGGCAGCCGCAAGTGATCCCAGTTCCCTGCTGATCCGGTAGACAAACAGGTTAATCGCATCCGCCGCATGCGGGTCATTGCTCGCCAGCAGGGTCCGCATATCATCGCTGATTCCGGAGACACCGAGGAGCCCGGACTCATAATAGAGAAGATCGTTCACCTCAGCCGCCGTCATCCCAATCTGCTGCATCAGGTAGAGGACGGCGCCCGGATCGATGGTGCCGCATCGGCGGCTCATGGGTAGGCCATCAAGCGTTGTGAAACCGGTAGTCGCAGCGACGCTTTTGCGCCGATGGATCGCGCACATGCTGGCTCCGCTGCCAAGGTGAGCAACAACTATGCGCCCCTCAGCCTCTTCCGGACCAACTGTTTCCGGAAGAACGCTGGCAATGTACTCGAAGGAAATCCCGTGAAATCCGTACCGCCGGATTCCCTGGTCTGTGAGCCGGCGCGGCAGCGCGAAGGCAGCAGCGACCGCCGGCTGAGAGTGATGGAATGAGGTATCGAAGCACGCTATCTGCGGCAACGTAGGGTGAAGCTTCGAGAGCGCAGCGATGGCCGCGAGGTGATGAGCCTGATGAAGCGGCGCCAGCGGAATAAGTCGGCGCAGTTCGGCAATCACCGATGCATCGATACGAACCGGCGCGCTGTAAATTGCACCGCCATGCACCACACGATGTCCGGCCGCAATCAGCCAATGATTCTGAAAGTGGCTTTCCAGCCATCGAAGAAGCGCTGAGAGCGCATGTTCATGGGTCGTCCCTTCTGCCAGATACTGGTTGACCAGAGACGTACCTTCGCGGTCTTTCGCTGTAAAATGCACACGGTGTCCAAGGCCGTCGAACACGCCATCGCATATCAGACCCTGCTTGCTCGGTCGAACATGACCTTCGAAGAGCGAGAACTTGATGCTCGACGAGCCGGAATTGAGCACGACGATGGCATCATTCACGGTTTGCTCCCCAGCTTGTGGCGAGCCAGCAGCAACGCAATTGCGCAGGAACCAAGCCTGCTGAGTGTCTTGTCGGCACGGCTCGTCAATATGATTGGCACACGCGCACCGAGCACGATACCGGCAACCTGCGCCTCCGCAAGATATTCCAGTTGTTTTGCCAGCATGTTACCAGCCTCCAGATCGGGCACGACGAAGATGTCGGCCCGGCCCGCGACTGGCGAGACGATCCCTTTCGTTTTCGCTGCCTCCGCTGACACTGCATTATCAAAAGCGAGCGGACCGTCGAGAATTCCGCCTGTGATCTGGCCGCGGTCGGCCATCTTGCACAGAGCGGCCGCATCGAGGGTGGACCTGATTTTCTCGGTCACCGTCTCAACCGCGGAGAGAATTGCGACCCGCGGCTGAACGATCCCAAGAGCATGCGCCAGTTCAATCGCGTTCTGTACGATGTCGCGCTTGTCCTCCAGCGTAGGATATATGTTGATCGCTGCATCCGTGATAAAGATCGACCTCGGGTAGTCGGGTGCGTCGATCGCGTACACGTGGCTTATGCGCCTCGCGGTGCGCAGGCCGTGATCGCCGTCAACAACCGCACTCATGAATTCGTCCGTATGAAGTGAGCCTTTCATCAGTGTTTCTACTTTACCCGCGCGGGCCATCACGACTGCTTGCGCCGCAGCAGCGGCGCTATGCTCGGTGGAAACAATCTCGTAAGGAGTCAGGTCGAGACCGGCTTGCGCAGCGGCGGCACGGATCTTGGGCTCCGGACCAACCAGCACCGGCACGATAAGATTGGCTCGGGCTGCATCCACCGCGCCGAGCAGAGACGGCGTGTCGACCGGATGCACAACCGCCGTCCGAATTGGATCGAGGCCGCGTGTCGCTTCGATCAGGCGTTCATAGCGCCGCCCCTTCTGCCACAGTTCTATTTCCGGCAGAATGACACGGGGTCGTGAGATTTTTTCTGTCGGTGCGATGACCTCGGCAGTGCCGGTGATGACCTGTTCGCCATGCTGGTTCGTCGCGCAGCAGTCGAAAATGACTCGATGAGTTTCATTAATCTTCCGCGCCACTTTCACCGTCACGGTGACTGTGTCACCCAGACCTATAGGACGCCGAAAATGCAGCGACTGATCAAGGTAAATCGTCCCCGGTCCGGGTAATTGGGTTCCGAGAACCGTGGAGATCAGCGCCCCGCCCCACATGCCATGCGCTATGACCCTGTGGAACATGTCACTCTTAGCAAAATCCGAGTCCACATGCGCAGGGTTGATGTCTCCCGACATAATCGCGAATACTTCGATGTCTTTATAGGTAAGCGTCTGCACGAGACTTGCGGTCTCTCCCGGCGCAAGCTCATCAAAAGTCCTGTTTTCAATCCGCTCCATTAAGGCACTCTGAGTTGACATAGGATTAACCCACTGCGCGCAAGGGCGCGAGAGCCGCCTGCGGGCATGATTCAAAGTCGGTGGCGAAGGGAATGTTTTTCTGTGGTGGGACGCGCAGTTCTTGCGCAGGGCTAGACATGGAACACCTCCTAGCGGAGACCATCTCTCGCAATCAGGTTACGGCGAGACGCAGGCGATCGCTGTGATTTGTGTCACCCCAGGATGCTCATGAGCGACACACGCCTCTCGCGTGTTGCGGCTGGCCATGACTTTAGCGTGTAGTCACTCTGGCTAGTGACTACTCTCACTGCGGTGAGTAGTCCCCATCACTGCCACGAGTAGCTGCGCGCGGTAGCATGCGCCAGCCTTCATAAAACGGCGGACGCCGCTGTCACCTTTGCTAACGTTATTTGGCGCACGCCTAAACATCAGCAATATGAGAGCGTGTGCGATGCCTTTCGTGTACAAAATTCTTTTTGTGGACGACGAGGAACGGCTAAGGGTCACCACCAAGGCCATCTTGGAATCGCAGGGCTATGACGTCCTCTGCGCCAAAGACGGAATTGATGGACTCGCCGCCTTGAAAGGATCGCTTCCCGATCTCATAATTTCTGACTTACAAATGCCAAACATGAACGGCTTTGAGTTTCTCGCAGTTATAAGGCAACGATTCCCGCAACTACCTGTCATTGTAATCAGCGGAGAATTCGATGAGAACGATGTTCCGAACAATCTTCCAGCTGACGCATTCTTTGAAAAATCAGAGTACACGCCGGATCAGCTCATAGCGAAGATCGCCAACTTGGTGACAAAGTCCCCTAACCATCCTCCAGCGAGAAAGCCCAATGCGCCAATCAGGATTTCTCGCGCAGCCACCAAGGGCATTGCGTAACGAATTGAATTCTCCCGCCATGGTCTCACCTGATCATCTCTTAGGAGAACGATCAAACGATTCAAGCTCTGAATAAGTGCCGAATGACTAACGTACATCTTTTTTAAGCGCGCCCTCCGGATGCCAATCTGGGAAAGCAGCGGACTGTATTTAGCTGAGCAGCAAAACCTTTTCCAGCGACTTGCGTTCAGGGTGAGTAGAGATAGTTTTGTGAAGTAAGTGTTATCTGGTTTTTATTGGAGGAAGACGTGCGAATTCATCAATCATCAGCCTGATTGGCTTGCGCCCTGCTGAACGCGGCAATTGTGAATGACGAATTCCAGACATTTTCCAATCGTCAACTCGATTGATTCTCGTTCGGTGCGAGGGTGCAAAGCTGTTACGTGTGTTGCGACACTTTTTCGCAACGTAAGGAGCAGGCCATGTTCGAAGATTCTCTTCTGGAATCGTGTGGTCGGCTAAAACCAAAACACGGCTTGGCCACATTAGCGTCTATTCTTGTACATTGCTGCTTAATAGCTGCGCTGGTACTCTTCCCTCTGGCATTCCCGGCTACACTTCCTGAACCTCAACTCATAACCTTCCTGGTGGTAGCACCGCCACCACCGCCGCCTCCTCCACCGCCACCACTGGGATCGGGCACGGCTGGCAGGATCGTCAATCGCCTGATCACGCACGACGTAGAAATTCCAGGAGTCATACACGCGCCTGCCTTAATACCGAGATTGCTACCTGCTTCCAGCGGACAGGAGTTGTCTCGGCGCTTATCCGGTGATGAAACTGTTGCGGGCGGCGTGCCGGGAGGTGTCCCTGGAGGTGTCATTGGCGGAGTACCGGGCGGAGTCGTGGGTGGAGTTTTAGGTGGAGTTGTAGGAGGAACATTAGGCGGCGTCATCGGCGGAATCGTCAGCTCAGTCCCCGACACGACCACAGTTCCTAAGGTACAGCCGCCGCCCTCATTAAAACCGAAACAGGTACGAGTCTCCGAGGGTGTCTCAAAAGGACTGTTGATTCGCGAGGTCATTCCCAAGTATCCGGAGCTTGCACGCGAAGCTCGCATCTCAGGAAACGTGGTTCTGTTCGCAATCATTGACAAAAACGGCGAAATCAAAAACCTGCGAGTCGTCAGCGGCCATCCCTTATTGGCGGCGGCCGCTCTGGAAGCCGTCCAGCACTGGCAATACAAGCCTTATTTGCTGAATCACGAACCTGTAGAAGTTGAGACACAGGTAACCGTGAGTTTCAATTTGGCGGGAGCAGGAGGATAGACCACGTTATCGGATACAAAAATTCGGACTTAACCTGTCTCCAGTCCCGGAGATATGAGCCTTGCCCGCGCGCTTCGCGGGTTGCATATCTGATGGCGCGAACAGCAGAGGTAATTTACCTGAGGGGGATCCCCGTGGCGAGCCTTGACACACTCACGCAATCAGCTTTTTCGTCCTGAGCGGTCATGCAACCTAGAAGCGCTAATTAGCTTCAGAAAAAACGCTCCCCAATACCGTCACTACTCAAAGGAAACGGGGATTTTGAACCGCTCTAACTCTTCCCTATTCACGATGTTAGAAGGAATAAAGGATGAAAAAATCCTGTTGGCGTCCCCGGCGGGATTCGAACCCGCGTTATCGCCGTGAAAGGGCGGTGTCCTAGGCCGGGCTAGACGACGGGGACGCAGCTAGGCAGGGTGGTACGACCTGATTCATACTAGCAATCGTGAGGCAGCGTGTCAAAGCGGAGCACGCTTGCTCTGTGGAAATACGACGGAGCACGCTCTCTTTCTAAGCAGAGCGCGAGTACTCGCGCCAATCTCTGCAGTACGTTAGCATGAAGCGGGGAGCGTAAATACATTCCCGAAAAGCAAGATGGGGCGGATGCGTGCGATGAACCCGTGTGCGGGTTTGCGGAAGTTCCCGAGGAGGGCTACCTATGGCGGATACATTAAACCTCAGTCTCTGGTTTCCGGGCTTTGATGCGGAGCTGATGCTGCCCCGGCTGGTGGAGGTGTTGCGACACTTCCCTTTTTCTGAGAGTCGCCCGGGCGTGCAATATGCTTCGGTGCAACCAGTGAGCTGGGCCGAGCCTACCCTGTTCGAGGAGGGCTTCTCGCCGGGAGTTACCGCAGAGGAAGCAGCAGAGGCGCTGCGCGAGTATGCGCAGGCAGATTTTTCATTGAGCATGGAAGCCTATTGGGATCTATGGATGCTCGATGCCGAGAGCAAGGAATGGGTGCTCCGTCCGGAGAAAGTCGTTTTCACCGCGCAGGGACTGGAGTTCGAAGAAGGGGCATTCGCCGAGAGCGGACACATCCTGATCGACTTCGGGCTGGACTTTCCGTTTCTGCATGAGGATGTGAACTTGAGTGCGGAGGACGCACTGCGGGTAAAGGCCAACGTGGCGGCGCTGATCGAGTTCACGCACCGGGTGGAGCGCGACTGCAATACGACAGGGCGGGTGCTGTGGTCGGAGAGCGAAGAAAACCTTGCTCAAAAACTGATCGCGCGGTTGCAGCAGGTTCAATAGAGTCTCTGAAAGTTTGGCAACGGAGCCGGCCATGGGCTGGCTCTTTTATTTGCGAAAAAGATCTGCTCGCTCTGACATTCAGGAAATTGGGAGTGGCATTGTAGTAAATCCTTTCTTCTGATTTCGAGACGATTGCCTTTTCTGTCACTAGTTGTTGGTGTTTGGTAACTGAGTGGTGAATCCCGCGAAATCTTCCGCGGCTCCTCGATCGAGAACTGAGTTTCGGAATTACGAGGCTAAAGCAGAGTCTGCCAAAGCACATGCCGCCGAAGGCCAAGCTCCTGAAAAAATCAGCCAACCCGAATTTCGGATACAGGTTCAATTAAGAAGTCCCCGAGAATAGACGTCATTCGATGGCGCGCGGCACATGCCGTGTCGAGCGCTGTTAAACGTGAACGGAAGCAGCGAGGTTGAAAAAACCTCACAGTAAGACGGGAGGATTCAATGTCTGCCCAACCCATAACCGAATTCGGCGAGATCAAGAGGCATTCGAACTGGAGCATTTTCACGGGCGTCCTGACCGCTCTGCTAGGTGTGTTCTTGATTGCCTTCCCTTTGCTCACTGCGACGATTACAACCCTGCTCTTCGGTGGGATATTGATCTTCGTTGGCGTCGCACAGTTTTTCTTTGCGCTGCACTCCCAGTCGGCCGGGAAGTTTTTATTGAAGCTTCTAGTGGCCGTGCTCTACACGGCGACGGGGATTGGCATCGCGTTCTTCCCCATTGCGGGAGTAGCGGCGTTGACGCTGGTGCTTGGAACGTTGCTTCTGATTGGTGCAGGAGTTGAGACAGCGACAGCCTTTTTACTGCGACCGACCAAAGGCTGGGGATGGTATCTGTTTAACGCCGGCGCCAGTTTGCTGCTGGGGATACTGATCTTGGCGTCATGGCCGGTCAGCGCAGTTTTGGCAATCGGAACCTTGGTAGGCGTGGCAGTGCTGATAAACGGGTTCTCCAGAGTGATGATCGCCGCATCGATGCGGAGGTTCACCACCAGTTTCGAACCTGAAATTCGCAAAGCCGCGTAGCTTTACGAACGCTGAGACATTCGAGCAAAGGCTCCTCAAGAGGAGTGGTTCGCTTATCCGCCGGGGCGGGAGAGGACGTGAGTGAAGCGCTGCTTCAGAGTGAGGAATGGTGTCTCCAGCCAACGGTAGCTGATGGCCGAGAGTGCCACGGTGATGGTGAAGGCTACGGCGTCGCGAAAGAAATATCGTCCGAGGCTGGAGTCCTGATGGTGGACGGTGTAGTCGCTGATCATGAGGCCGAGGACGTGGAAGACATAAAGGCCATACGAGATGCGGCCCAGGTACACGAGCGGGCTCAATTCCAAGATTCGCCAACTACGGCTCGCGATCCCACATTCGCCAACAGAGGGCGGATGTGGGCCACCCGCGCAACTACGGCTCACACCCACATCTGCTGACTGCGGCAGCTGTGGGGCACCCGCTTGGTCGCGGAGAGTGGCGATGAAGAGCGCGACGGCTCCGATGGCCATGACGGGATAGCCGAAGAGAACGCGGGACATGGTGAGCGGATCGCCTTTGATCTGGAAATAGTTTGCGGCGAGCGCGAGGCAGGTGAAGCCTCCGATGAAGAGCGCGGTGCGTTGGAGCCAGGCGAGTCGCGGAGCGTGTCCGGCGAGCAGTACGGCGAGGATGATGCCGAGGGCGATGGCATCGAGTTGAACGAAGGTGTTGGCCCAGAGCTTAGATTCCCAGGTGTGGCGCGAGGCGAGGTACCAGCGGGTGATGTTAGCCAAGACAAGCATCCCCGCGGCGGCGATGAGCAGGCCGCGTTCGGAGAGCTTGCGCATGGTGGCAGGCCAGAAGATGTAGAACTGCTCCTCGATGGAGACGCTCCAGAGGGGGAAAATTACAGATGAGGGAAAGCCGACGAAGACCAGCCACCAGTTGCCGCTGAGCATGGTGAAGGCAACCCCGGCGCGCCATCCGATGTGCTGGCCGGGAACGTACCACTGAATGATCCAGGCGAAGGCGAGGAAGGCGAAGTAGAGCGGCCAGATACGCAGGATTCGACGGATGTAAAACGACTTGAGATCGACTTGGCCGAAGCGGGCACGCTCGCGGATGAGTAGCTCGGTGATGAGGTAGGAGCTGAGCAGGAAGAAGAGATTGACACCGAACGCTCCGGTGGCTGCAAGTGCGGCCAGGGCCGATGCGAGCATGGGGCTTGCGCCCATGTGGGTGTAGAAAGCCGGATCATGCGGGAGTCCGTGGTGGAGAAAGACGAGGAAGAAGGCGAAAAAACGCAGGCCGTCGAGTTCGGGATGATAGAAGCGCGCGGCGAGCGAGCGGGTAGGGATCGAGGACACTGGGCGTTTCCGAATAAAAATGGCGATGTAGATATGGTAGCAGAGCGAGACGTTGCAAACGTCAGATCAAAATCGGTGGCGGGTTGAGGGGCCCATGAAGCCACATGGGAGGTCAGTGCGGAATGGGGGTCCTTCGCTAACGCTCAGGATGACACCTCAAACAAAGTCAACGGCAACGAAATCAACGGCAACGAATCAGCAAACGGAAGAGTACGCCCTATTGCCCACTGCTGCGGCGAATATGGGCCACCTGCTGCACGCGCACAGGCCAATAGCCCCTGGACGTTCGAGTACTGCGGTGTCGGAACTCTTGCATCAGTTCGGGTTTTACACTGAACAGAGCAATGGAGGCTTCAGGGAATGTTGAGGAAGGCCGCACTGGCAGGGTTTGCTTTCGTTTTGGGTATTACGTTGATGGCTCCACATAAAGCAGTGGCCCAGGTAAATATTGGTGTCACGATCGGATCGCCGGCACCAGTCATCGTCCAGCCAGCTCCTTACGTGGTATATGACGAGCCCTACCTTGCCGCGCATTATTGGATCTCCGGATACCACGGCGGTTACTACTATGAGCATGGCGCTCGGTATCGCTGGGAACATGGGCATAGGCACTATGACGACAGATACAGAGAAGCAAGAGCAAGATCAGACCTCCTGATCTGGTTGAAATCAGGATGACCCGAGTTTGAAGACGAGCGTGAGGTGTGTACCGGGGAAGATGGTTTTCGTGGCGTTGAGTTCCGCCAACAGTTTCTCGATGGCCTGATCGTGAGCCGCCTGGGTGAGATGGTGGAGGCGGACAGTCAAGGTGTTGGTGATGAGGTCAGGGGTAAGATCAGCCTCGGTATCGAAGATCTGGCGCAGCAAGGCGCGGGCATCGTCAGTGCGGGCGATATGTTCGCGAAGCAGGGAGGCCATGCTGGATTCGGCGCGATAAGCGATCATCTTGATGGTATCGACGAAATGCTTTCGTTCGGTACGCAGCCGAGTAAATCGGTCTTCCTCTGGCAATAGCTTCACGGGAATGTGATGCGGAGTGTCCTTGCGCGACTGTTTGAGTTGGTTGATCTGCAAATCGAGACTTTCGATGTCTTCCCGCAGTTGCGCCTTGCGCTGCTGAAAACCCTGAACTTCAGAGTTGGTGGGATCCTCCGATAAAGCAAGGGCTCCGAACTGAGCCGCCTGCCGATGGCGCTGGCCGATTTTGGAGCGGATCTTGCCGTCGAGTTTGCGCCACTCCGGATTTACCACCTGGATCGCATCAGGAACGGGTTCGGTTCCATACTCAATCAAGCTATCCAATCCGTAATGTTCGCGCATGTAGCGGAAGAAGTTTTCCTGAGACCATCGGGCGAATAACGACGGTGCCAGCGTGGTCATTGGCAGCTGGAAGTTGGTGGCTAAGATCGAAGTCTGATGGCCGCCGTCGCTGAGTTTGCGAATCTCGCGTACCCAGAACCGGTTCGACAACTGGGTACCGCGCTCGGCCAGTTTCATGGTCACGATTTCGCCGCTCACCAGCTGGACGCGGTGCGTGGTGAATTCTTCGCTGCGCCACTCGCCCTGGGGAAACTTGTGATAGGTCAGAATGGCAATCCGCTTCTGCCACAGCTGCTCGAATAACTCGGGACTGTAGCCTTCCCGGTCGAACACCATTGTGAACCAGTGGGTACGAGGATCTTCCGCCATGCGCCGCTGTTGCTCCGGCGGCTGGATCACATTCACTTCCAGCCACGGAATCACATCCTGCTTGAGCGTGGCGATCAGTCCCGGATCCACCTCTTTGTTGACATACAGAAATGGCTGGCCATCCATGGCATTGATCCAGTAATCGGTGGTAGCCCGTAAACACAATCGCTGGCGCGCCACGTAATGGCGCGGTAGCGCCGTCTGCTCCCCGTGATAGACGCGCACGTGGCCATCGCAGTAGAAAAACAGTTCCGAGGCATCTTGCTGGGCGATCCATTCCTTGGCCAGTGCGGCGTTCCAGCGCAGGGCTTGACCCAAGTCGTGGCACAGCAGTTTTAACTTCTCCCGCAGCGTCCTCACTTCGGGAATGCGGTCCAGTCCCAGCAGCTTGCCCCACTCGCCTGGCGCTTGATAACGAAGCTGTTCCAGAGACCGGATCCGCCCCAGCGCCATCAATGCCAGCAGCAGGAAGATGCTGTCAATGCCATAAAATCCGTTTGGGAGCTGGTACATCTCCGGCGTGTAGCGCAACAACCCGGTCGCCAACAGCGCAGGCAATGCCAGCAGCACGCCGCCCCGGGTTACATCGCAGGTAGCTTGAAACTCGATGGGCGCCGACTCCAGCTCTCCCATCGCGGCCGCTACTCGCTCCAACGAACGCGTCGCGGCGTTTCCCATCGGCGCTTGGCTGTCGATCTGACTGCGACCACTCTTGTTGCTTACTTCGGTGGTGGCGGGTTCGTTTTTTTTAGCTTTCGCAAGCGTCCAGCGTCAACCGCCTTGTGCAGCGTGTTCGCCAACACATTCAGTTCACTCGCCACTTCCGGAACGCTCTGCCCCTCGTCAAGCAACTTCTGCGCTCGCTGCAGCACTTCCCCTTTCAGCACCGAGGCTGAACTGTGACGGGGTTTCACCGCGTAGAACCCGTTGGCCCCCTGCTCCCGAAAAACCTTCACATACCTCTTCACTGCAATCATCGGAACGCCGAACGCCTGGACAATCTCCTTGGGCTTCACCGTCCCGTTGACGATCATCTGGCTGGTGAACATGCGAAATCCACGCACATCGTTCTCCGCGTGGCGGAACACCGGCAGGTGGCCGTGGATGTAATACACCGTGCCCGCCTCCTTTGCCACCGCTATGTGGTGATTGATCTCGGTCACTCCGGCAGGGAATATCGGCAGTTGCATCTGCGGCATGCTCTTTCTTAATCCAAAGCAGCCCCTCTGGCAACAGTTTTCAGGATCATTCCGTTTTCCCTGCCCGACAGGATCTACGGGGCGAGATCAGGAGTTCTGAAGATATGATCGGGGCCACCACGATCATGAGCACCATGATCGTCGGTATGACCGCTAGAAATCGCTTATAGCGTAAAACGAGGTAAGGGGGATGCCGATGGCATCCCCCTTACGATTGGTGCGGGCCGAGTTACTTGGTGGCGCCGCCGGCTCCGCCTTTTTCTTCCAGTGCGGCCTGAGCGGCAGCGAGGCGCGCGGTCAGGACACGGAAGGGTGAGCAGGAGACGTAGTTGAGGCCGACGCGGTGGCAGAACTTGACTGACTCGGGATCGCCGCCGTGTTCGCCGCAGATTCCTACCTTGAGATTGGGGCGGGTTTTGCGGCCTTTTTCGGTTGCCATCTCGACGAGCTGACCAACGCCGTCCTGATCGAGCGAGGCGAAGGGATCCTGCTTGAAGATTCCCTCCTTCATGTACTCGGGGAGGAACTTGTTGATGTCATCGCGGGAGAAGCCGAAGGTGGTCTGCGTGAGGTCGTTGGTTCCGAAGCTGAAGAACTCGGCCTCCTGGGCGATCTGATCGGCGACCAGAGCGGCGCGGGGAAGTTCGATCATGGTTCCGACGAGGTATTCGACGCGCTCCTTCTTTTCGGCGAAAACTTCTTCGGCGACGCGGCGGACGATGTCGGCCTGATTCTTCATCTCCTTCAAAGTAGTGGTGAGAGGAATCATGATCTCGGGGACGACTTCCACGTTCTGCTTCTTGAGCTGGAGGCGGCCTCGATGATGGCGCGCGCCTGCATCTCGGTGATCTCCGGGTAGGTGATGCCGAGACGGCAGCCACGGTGGCCGAGCATGGGGTTCTGTCTCATGCAGCTCTTCGACGCGGGCAAGGACGGTACGGAGTTCCTTGAGCTTGGGCGAGCGGGGCTTGGTAAGTTCAAGCTCCTTGATCTCGACGAGGAGATCTTCACGCTTGGGCAGGAACTCGTGCAGCGGCGGATCGAGGGTGCGGATGGTGACCGGGAAGCCCTTCATCGCCTTGAAGAGTCCGGCAAAGTCGGCGCGCTGCATGGGGAGCAACTTCTTGAGCGCGAGGCGGCGGTCCTTCTCATTGCCGGCCATGATCATGGCGCGCATGAAGGGAAGGCGATCCTCGGCGAAGAACATGTGCTCGGTGCGGCAGAGGCCGATGCCTTCGGCTCCGAAGGCGATGGCGGTCTTGGCGTCGCGGGGAATGTCGGCATTGGCGCGGACGCGAAGACGGCGATGCGGGTCGGCCCAGGCCATGAACTTGACCAAGTCCTTGTCATCGGGCGAGGCGTCGAGGGTGTTGAGCTTGCCCTTGATGACGCGTCCGGTGGTGCCGTCAAGCGAGATCCAGTCGCCTTCCTTGAAGGTCTGGCCCTTGACGCGCATCTCTTTCTTCTTTTCGTCAACGACGATTTCACCGGCTCCGGCGACGCAGCACTTGCCCATGCCGCGAGTGACGACGGCAGCGTGCGAGGTCATGCCGCCACGCGAGGTGAGAATGCCGGATGCGACTTCCATGCCGTGAATGTCTTCCGGCGTGGTTTCGCCACGGACGAGGATGATGGACTTGAACTTGCCCTTCTGGTGGACGGCGACGGCTTCATTGGCGGTGAAGACGATCTGGCCGACGGCGGCACCGGGGGATGCGGGCAGGCCCTTGGTGAGAACCTCGACCTTGCTTCCCTTCTCATCGAGACGCGGGACGAGGAAGTCGTAAAGCTGGTTGGGCTCGACGCGGAAGACCGCCTCTTCCTTGGTGATGAGTCCTTCCTCAACCATGTCAATGGCGACCTTTACAGCGGCCAGACCGGTGCGCTTGCCGTTGCGGGTCTGCAGCATGTAGAGCTTGCCATCCTGAATGGTGAACTCGAAGTCCTGCATGTCATGGTAGTGCTTTTCCATGCGGGTGGTGATTTCGCGGAGCTGGTGGTAGACCTCGGGCATGATCTTTTCGAGCTCGGTGATGTGCTGCGGGGTGCGAACGCCGGAGACGACATCCTCGCCCTGGGCGTTGAGCAGGAACTCGCCGTAGAACTCCTTGGAGCCGTTGGCGGGATTGCGGGTGAAGCCGACGCCGGTGCCGGAGGTTTCGCCCATGTTGCCGAAGACCATGGCCTGGACGTTGACGGCGGTGCCGAGCATGTCGTCGATGTTGTTCATGCGGCGATAGTGCTTGGCGCGATCATTCTGCCAGGAGCGGAAAACGGCGTCGCGGGCCATGACGAGCTGATCGTGCGGGTTCTGCGGGAAGTCGATCTTGGCGTACTTCTTGACGACCTTCTTGTACTCGGCGATGACTTCCTGCAGAGCGGCGGCGTCGAGGTCGGTATCGAGCTTGGCCTTCTTCTGCTTCTTCTTGCCGTCGAAGACCTCTTCGAAGTGCGACTTCTCGATGTCGAGGACGACGTTGCCGAACATCTGGATGAGGCGGCGGTAGGAGTCGTAGGCGAAGCGCGGATTCTGGGTGCGCGCGGCGAGTGCCTTGACGCTCTCATCGTTGAGGCCGAGGTTCAGAATCGTATCCATCATGCCGGGCATGGAGAACTTTGCGCCGGAGCGGACGGAGACGAGCAGAGGATTGTCGCCGGCGCCGAGCTTCTGGCCCTGGAGTTCTTCAAGCTGCGCGAGGGCGGCGTTCATTTCCTTGTCAACGTCATCGCTGACCTTGCCGCGCATGTACTCGCGGCAGGCCTCGGTCTGAATGGTGAATCCCGGAGGAACCGGGAGACCTGCGTTGGTCATTTCAGCAAGACCGGCGCCCTTGCCACCAAGGGTGTCCTTCATCTTGCCGTTGCCCTCGGCCTTGCCACCGCCGAAGGAGTAGACATACTTGACTGCACTGACTGTGGGAGTAGCCATAGCCTCACTCTCTGGGTGTTGAAGAGATAGTCGTACTCATTTGTTTACCTGCAGCCGAAACAGGCTGCTCATCATTCACTGAATGAACAAATTGAATGCATCTAGCAACCGAAAAAAGCTTCCCTCAGGAAGCCTTTCGTTCGGTGACGACCTCGCTGAAATCGGCGATGGACTGGAAGGTGGAAGCTACCGTCTGGAGCAGAGAAAGACGGGAGCTTCGGACCGCCTCATCGTCCACCATAACCATTACCTTGTCGAAGAAGTCGTCGAGCGGGCGGCGAATCGTGGCCAGCGCGGCGAGCGCTTCATCGTACTGTTTTTTCTGACAGAGCTGAGCGGTGCTGGAGGCAAGCTCGGCGGTGCGCGCGGCCAGGATGCGCTCGGCATCGTTATCCGCCTCGACGGGCGACGCGACAACGGACGCCGCTCCGGACGCTGGCCACTTCCCTGCTTCGGTGGCTTGGCGGAGGATGTTCTTGATGCGCTTGACGGAGGCGGAGATGGCATCGAAGTCTTCGCTGCCGCGCACCTTGGCTACGGCCTGGGCGCGGGCGAGCGCATCGACCACATTGTCAGCACCGGAGGCGAGCACAGCGTTGGTGACATCGTAGGCGAAGCCGCGGGCATCGCGCAGATAGAACTCGAGACGCTCGCGGAAAAAAGCGGCGACGTTCTGCTCGTACTGGGCGACGGCTGTAAAGCGGGACTCGGCTTCGCTGCCCTTGTACTGGCGCAGAGCGTCGGCCATGAGCTGGCTGAGGCTGAGTGGGAATGTTGTGCTCGACCAAAGTGCGGACGATTCCATTGGCGGCGCGGCGCAGTGCGAACGGGTCCTTGGAGCCGGAAGGAATCATGCCGAGAGCAAACATTCCGGCGATGGTATCGGCCTTGTCGGCGATGGCAAGGACGGCGCCTTCGAGCGAGCGCGGCACTTCATCTTCCATCGAGGCGGGCTTGTACTGATCGTAGATGGCCTCGCCGATGGCCTTGGCCGAACCCTCGGGAAGGTCCATGCGCTCGGCCTGATGAACGAGGTAGAGGCCGCCGATGATGCCCTGGAGTTCGGTGAACTCCTTTACCAGCTCGGTGGTGAGATCGCACTTGGCCATGAGCGCGGCTTTGTAAACCACGCCGGGACGGTGCTCGGGATGAAATTCGATGACGGCGGAGCTGATGAGGCTGCCCAGATGCTGCGTGCGGGTCGCCTTGTCATAGTAGCTGCCGAGCTCCTTCTGGAAGGTGACCGACTTGAGCATGGCCACGCGATCCTTGAGGGTGAGCTTTTGATCGGTGTTCCAGAAGAAGCGCGCGTCGTTGAAGCGGGCGCGCAGGACGCGCTCATTGCCGTGGCGCACGATGGCTTCGCCTTCGGCGTCGGTGACGGTGTTGAGCACGGCGAGGAAGTGTGGCGCGAGTTTGCCGTTGGCGTCTTCCACCGCGAAGTACTTCTGGTGGTCGCGCATGACGGTGACGAGCACTTCTTCGGGCAGGGCGAGGAATTCGCAGTCGAAGTTACCGAGGATGACCGAAGGGGCTTCGGTGAGATTGACGACCGTATCGAGCAGTTCCTTGTCTTCGCGCCAGCGTAGGCGTGCCTGCTCCCCACATTCGCCAACAGAGGGCGGATGTGGGCCACCCGGTTTCTGTTGGCCAGCCGGTTTACGAACGGCGGCATCGAGGGCTTTGCGGATTTTGTGCTCGCGCTCGGAGTAGCTGGGCAGAACACTGGCGGCGCGAAGCTTTTCGGCGTATTCGGCGGGCGAGGCGAGCGGGACCGGCGCCGGGGCAAGGATGCGATGTCCACGCGAGGTGCGGCCAGCGGTGATGCCGCCAAACTCAAGCGGAACGATTTCATCATCCAGCAATGCGACCAGCCAACGCACGGGGCGCACGAAGCGCTCGGGCTTGCCAGGACGCCAGTACATATTTTTGGCCCAGTAAAGAGCGGCGATTTCCTTGGGGACAAGTTCGGTGAGAAGGTCAAGCGCAGGCTTGCCCTTGCGAAGCACGTTGGCGGCAAGATACTCACCCTTGGGCGTGGTGGCTGTGGTGAGTTCGGCGAGCGGGACTCCTACTTTTTTGGCGAAGGCAATGGCGGCCTGGGTGGGTTGGCCGTCCTTGTAAGCGTGGGCGGCGGCTGGGCCGAGAAGTTGCTCGGAACGTCGGGCTGCGATGCGGCAAGGCCGTGAACGAGCACGGCGATGCGGCGAGGCGAGGCGAAAGCCTCCGACGCCGGAGCCTCAATGTTTGCAGAAGAAGAGAGACGCTCGCGGCCAACAAGTTCGCCGATGCGGCGCTGCAACTCTTCGGTGGCGGAAGCGATCATTCGCGCGGGAATTTCTTCGGTACCGATCTCTAACAGAAAATCTGACATGAGGTCGAAAGCTTTCCTTCTATTTTAAGCCAAACTATTTTGAGCTTTACGCCTAACTATTTTGAGCCCAATTGCTTGCTGCATCTGTGGGCCCGATCACAATTTCGCGTGCGGCGTTTACGCGCTGCCATCGCGTGTAGCGGTCGTGCGCGGGCTAGACCTGCGCGGCGGTTGCGGTGACTTCCCGCCCGGACTGCTGATCGACCCAGGCGCGGGCGACGGCGACGGCCAAGTTGCGCACGCGCGCGATGACGCCAACACGCTCGGTAACACTGATGGCGCCGCGGGCGTCCAGCAGGTTGAACAGGTGCGAGCACTTGAGGCAGAGATCGTAGGCCGGAAGCAGCGGAAAACGTCGGCGCTCCTCGGCGGTGAACTTTACCACAAGCTGGGGGTCAGGTGGGTTCTTACTGTTCTTTTTCGATTCGTTCTTCTTGGGCTCGGTGGTCGCGGCGGCGTACTCGCTGACCAGAGCCTGACACTCGGCCTCGTAGGCGTTGAGGTGCTGCCAAAGCTTGTCCACGTCGGCCTTTTCGAAGTTGTAGACCGAGAACTGCTCCTCGTCGGGGAGGCGAACATCGCCGTAGGTGACGTCGCCGTGGGGGCCGTGAACCCAGACGATGTCGTAGATGGAATCGACATCCTGCAGGAAAGCGGCGATGCGCTCAAGACCGTAGGTGAGTTCGGCGCACATGGGATCGAGGTCGATGCCGCCGCACTGCTGGAAGTAGGTGAACTGGGTGATCTCCAAGCCGTCCAGCATGACCTGCCAGCCGACGCCCCAGGCGGCGAGGGTCGGAGCTTCCCAGTTGTCCTCTTCAAACTTGATGTCGTGGCGAGTGAGGTCGATTCCGATGGCCTTGAGCGACTCAAGGTAGAGCTCCTGCACGTTCTCCGGCGGAGCTTTGAGGATGACCTGGTACTGGGTGTGCTTGTAGAGGCGGTTGGGATTCTCGCCGTAACGGCCGTCGGCGGGACGGCGCGAGGGCTGCACGTAGGCTACACGGTAAGGCTTGGGGCCGAGAACGCGGAGGAAAGTATCCGGCGACATGGTGCCGGCGCCGACTTCGACATCGAGCGGCTGCTGCAATACGCAGCCCTGGTTGGCCCAGAAGTCCTGCAGCTTGAGGATGAGTTCCTGAAAAGTAAGAGGTTTCACAGTCATTTAATGAAATCCGATCCGCAGAGAATTGTAAACGCTTGAGGCTTTGAGGGGAAAGAGGATGTTACATGGTTGTCATAAAAGACGCGGCGAAGCGGGAAAAATCGGTCACAGTTGAAGCTTGGCGCAGCGCGGGAGATTTGCAAACCCGTATCGGTGAGGGACATTGCATCCCACCTCAGCGCCGAGAAGACCGGCGCGAAGGTGGGGCACCCGGGGCATCCGGCATAGGGCGGACGCTGAGGGACAAAACGGAGGACTATCCGACTTCCAGTCCGAACTCAATCTCACCGAGCCAGATGCCGGAGCCGCTTACGGAATCTATTTCCGCCGCCACAATCGCCTCGTGTCCTTCCTCAATCTCCACAAAACGCCTAAAAAGCTGTTGCCCGTCGCCATCGAGTTTGCTGACCATTTCTTTGTAGAAGCTACTGGTCTTTCTTTCGGCTTCCAGGGCTTTCTTCAGCAATTCGAGTTCGACGATTAGTTTGGTGGATTTCGGTCTCACGGTTTTGCGCACATCCTGCAGGCTCTTATGGATCGCTTCTCTGGTGGGAACTGAGGTTCCCAGCTTTTTCACGTGGATCTTGCCCGTCTGCTGCCACTCGTCAAGGCGCTCCTGCAGATACTTGATGTGGCCCATCTCCTCTTCGGCTAAGGCTGCGAAGATGCGCTTCCCTGCCTCGTCTGAGGTCTTTCCCATCGCATCGCGATATGCTTTGTGAACTCCGGCTTCGTGCTCTAAGGCTGTTTTAATGGCGGTATCCAGCTTCATCTGCAAGCTCCTCGTTCCTAAGTCCGGTTCAAAACCTGCATGACTATATCTGCGATTCCTGAATCTCGCAAGGCGAGAAGAACAAGGACAGAGCTAATCGAGGCGTTCGAGCTGGGTGGACGTTTGCAGTTTGCGGTCGAGGTGACGGGCGAGGATTTGCATGAGGAACTTGCGCAGGTCGGCGAGGCGGGATGCGGGACAGGGCTCGTCAGCAAACTGATCGACGGGGTTGCGGAACATTCGCGCGGCGATTTCGCGTGACTCGGTGGACATCTCCGAACTGGCGATGCGTCGGTCATGCTGGCAGACGAGGCCGTCGCGCAGCGCGTGGAAGAAGGCGGGCTGGCCTGTGAGCGGGGCGCCACACTCGATGCACTGGTCGAGCGTGGGAAGAAAGCCCATGAGGCGAAGCATCCAGAGGTCGAAGTAGGTGATGGGGAGCCAGATGGAAGCGGATTCCAGACTCTGGAGGACGGCCCAGGCGAGGCGGAAGATGAGGTCGTTGGCTTCGCGGTCGGGGAGGAGTTCGTCGAGCATTTCGGCGATGTGGGCGAGGGCTACGCAGCGTGGGTAGTCGATGGCCGACGAGAGCGGCGAGAGGAGAACGTCACAGGATTCGAGGCGGACAAGTTCGCTGGCTGGACGCTCCTGCCAATAGGCGCGGACACAGGTGAGGGGCTCGAGGGCTCCGCCGAAGCGCTTTTGCGAACGCTTGGCGGATTTGGCGACACCTTTGAGCTTTCCGTCGGAGCGAGTGAAAAAAGTGACGAGAAGGTCGGCCTCGCGGAGCGGATAGGTGCGGAGGATGATCGCCTCAGATTGCTGGAGGGGCATGGAGATTTATAGCACTCGGTTCTGGATTAAGAACAGTGCGACGGGAAAATCGATTACTGGTTGAAAAGCTTGGCGCGGGACGGGAGATTTGAGCGGGCGGGGGCCCTTCACTGCGTTCAGGGTGACACTTCAAAAAAACAAACACAAAGCCAAACGCAGAGACAAACCCACACAGAGACGGCAGAAACAAGAGCAAGGTCAACTACCCCACCCTAACCGAAAAACGCGGTTAGGATGGGGCACCCGCGAACTTTTCTCAGGCGACGGTCGTTTCGGCCTCGGGTTGGGGTTCGGCGATCTTTTTGGAGAAGGCGCAGGAGCCGGGTTCGACTTCGGCGGCGGCAGACTTCTTCGCGGATTTCGCGGCAGCCTTTGTGGACTTGGCGGATTTCGCGGCAGGCTTGGTCTTGGACTTGGCAGGAGCTTTGCTGTTGGGGCAGACGAGGAAGGTTCCTTCCTTGGTCACTTTCTCCAACAGGTAGGGGCTGCCGCAGTCGGGACAGGTTTCGGCTACGGGTTTGGTGGGGGCTGTGAAGTCGCACTTGGGGTAAGTGTTGCAGCCGTAAAAGAAGTTGCCGCGGCGGGCTTTCTTCTCGACGATTTCGCCGGTTTCGCAGACGGGGCACTTTACGCCGATGAGATTCTGCTTGATGTATTTGCACTCGGGGTAGCCGGAGCAGGAGACGAACTCGCCGAAGCGTCCGTTGCGCAGCACGAGATTGCGTCCGCAGTCGGGGCATTTTTCTTCGAGCGGAGTGTCGGGCTTTTTCTGCACCGAATCGAGGCGGCGGGTGGTTTTGCACTCCGGGTATCCGGTGCAGGCCATGAAGGTGCCGAAGCGTCCGCGCTTGAAGACCATGGGCTTGCCACAGTTTTCGCAGAACTCCTCTTCGTTGTTGGAAGAGATTTCGGCGTCACCGAGGTCGGTGAGATTGATGGGATTTTCCTTGGTGAAGGAGCAGGAGTTGGGGTCCTTCTTGTCAAAGGTAGAGCAGGCGAAGAAGGAGCCGTGCTTGCCCCACTTGAGGACCAGGGGTGCGCCGCAGCGCTCACACTTCTGGTCGGTGGGCTTCTCCATGCGCTTGATGTTTTCCATGTGCTCGCCGGCATATTCGAGATCCTCCTCGAACTTGCCGTAGAACTCATGGAGCGCGGCGGTCCACTTGATCTTGCCATCTTCGATTTCGTCGAGGTCTATCTCCATGCGGGCGGTGAACTCGAAGTCGAAGATGTCCTTGAGATTCGCGACGAGCAATTCGGTGACGACGAAGCCGATCTCTGTGGGGAAGAATTTTCCGCCACGGCCGGCGAGTCTTCTGCACGTAGCCGCGATCGACGATGGTGGTGATGATGGCGGCGTAGGTGGAGGGACGGCCAATGCCGCGCTCTTCCAGTTCCTTGACCAGCGAGGCTTCGTTGAAGCGCGGCGGCGGTTCGGTGAAATGCTGCTCGGGCTTGAGTTCCTCAAGGCGCAGCGTCTGGCCCTCTTCCAGCGGCGGAAGCTTGTGCTTGAGCGACTCGTCTTCTTCATCCTTGACGTCTTTGGCTTCTTCGTAGACCTTGAGGAAGCCTTCGAACTTGAGGACCGATCCGGTGACGCGGAAGTTGTAGCGGGTGGCACCGTTGCGCTTTTGGGGTGGCGTCGATATCGACGGTGGTCTGGTCGAAGACGGCGGCTGACATCTGGCTGGCGACGAAGCGCTGCCAGATGAGTTTGTAAACCTTGAACTCATCGTCCTGCAGGAAGGGACGCACGTCGTCCGGAGTGCGCAGGGCGGAGCTGGGACGGATGGCTTCGTGGGCTTCCTGCGCGTTCTGCGCCTTGGTCTTGTAGACGTTGGGCTGCTCGGGCATGAAGGGCTTGCCGAAGTCGCGGTCGATGAGTGTGCGAACTTCGGTGAGCGCGTCGTTGGAGACGCGGACCGAGTCGGTACGCATGTAAGTGATGAGACCGACGGTGCCTTCCGAGCCGAGTTCGACGCCTTCATAGAGGCGCTGGGCGACCATCATGGCGCGCTTGACGGTCATGCCAAGTTTGCGCGAGGCGTCCTGCTGGAACTTGGAGGTGGTGAAGGGCGGCAGCGGGTTGCGGCGGCGTTCGGCGCGCTTGACGGTGTTGACGGCCCAGGCGGCGGCTTCTAGATGCCTCGACGATGCGCTTGGACTCTTCCTCGTTGTTGATCTCCTGCTTTTCGCCATTGACGCCGAGGAAACGGGCATCGAAGGCGGGAGCTTTGGCGGCGTGGAGACGGGCGTCGAGGGTCCAGTATTCCTTTTTCTCGAACTTCTGGATCTCGCGCTCGCGTTCGACGATGAGGCGGAGAGCTACGGTCTGGACGCGTCCGGCGGAGAGACCACGGCGAACTTTGTCCCACAGCAGGGGCGAGACCTGGAAGCCGACGAGGCGGTCGAGGATGCGGCGGGTCTGCTGGGCATCGACGAGGTTCCAATCGATCTCGCGGGGATGCGCGAAGGCCTCCTGCACGGCCTTCTTGGTGATTTCGTTGAAGGTGACGCGATAGACGGGCTTTGCCTCTTTTTTCCTGCTGCGGCCACCATCGGTGGAGCTGCCGAGTTCTTCGGCAAGATGCGCGGCGATGGCTTCGCCTTCGCGGTCAGGATCAGGCGCGAGATAGATGGCATTGGCGCTGCGGGCCAGCTTTTTGAGGTGCGCAACCACCTTCTCTTTGCCGGGGATGACCTCGTACTCGGTGGAGAAATCGTTGTCAACATCGACACCGAGGCCCTTCTTGGGCAGATCCTTAATATGGCCGAGCGATGCTTCTACATCGTAACCGGCGCCAAGATATTTTTGAATCGTCTTGGCCTTGGCGGGCGACTCGACGATAACCAAACCTTTAGGCAATGGAACCTCTTCTGAATCTTGGAAACTGGAACGTAACCTAGCACGAAGAAAGCCGCATGGCAAAACCTGGAGAACGGAGAATGGCCCTCCGGAATGGGCGACTGCGACGTTAAGTTGTTGAATCGTCGGGAAATGCGGCAATGTTTAAACTTTTGTGAGAAGCGGGACTGGGCAGGAGCATGGCGCAGGCGGGACGAGCTGGTTGAAAAGCCTTGGGGTCGCACTGGAGATTTGGGAGTTACGGGGGTGCTTCGCTTCGTTCAGCATGACCCACAAAACGACACAACAAAGCGAAACCACAGATCGGGATGACACCGCAAAACAGGAAGAGCTAGAAGACGCGGACATAGTTTTTGCCGGGGAGCTGGCGGATTTTGTTGCTCATTTCAAGTTCGAAGAGAGCGGTGAAGATCTCCGAGCTGGAGAGCGAGGATTCGAATT
The DNA here is from genome assembly GCA_963786435.1 of uncultured Acidobacteriota bacterium. Taxonomy (GTDB): domain Bacteria; phylum Acidobacteriota; class Terriglobia; order Terriglobales; family Acidobacteriaceae; genus TOLSYN. Next base: position 3,680,953 of record CAWAZK010000002.1, on the reverse strand, counting down.
TCTCGATCAGTTCGTCGATGTGGATGGATTCGTCGGCCTTGATGGCGGAAAAGACCTTCTGCTGTTCGGCCGGGAGGGCGGCAGCGGACGGCGGATCGAACAAGGATGCGGCCAGCGGCGCGGGAAGCTCGGATTGGCGCTGCTGGAGTTTGAGGCGGATTTCGGTGGGGAGTTCCTCGAAGACGTCTTCCCAAGTGGCGACGAGTTTGGCTCCCTGCTTGATGAGAGTGTTGGGAGTCCATGCCTGTTTGTTGGTTACGTTGCCAGGAACGGCGAAGACCTCGCGGCACTGCTCCAGGGCGCAGCGAGAGGTGATGCGGGTGCCGCTGAACTCGCCGGCCTCCACCACAAGAACTCCACGCGAGAGGCCGCTGATGATGCGATTGCGCAGAGGAAAATTGTGCGGATTAGGGCCGGTGGCAAGAGGAAATTCGCTGACCAGCGCGCCGCCGAGTTCGAGGATCTGCTCGGAGAGCTTGCGATTTTCGCGCGGATAGATGACATCGACGCCGGTGCCGAAGACGGCGACGGTGCGGCCACGCGCCTGAACCACAGCCTTGTGGGCGATGGAATCGATGCCACGGGCCATGCCGCTGATGATGACGAGGCCGCAGTTGGCGAGGTCCTGCGAGAGGCGCTCGGCCATGCCGAGACCGTATGGTGTGGGGTGACGGGTGCCGATGACGGCGATTCCGACATCGAGGAGGACGCGGGTGTCGCCGCGGACGTAGAGGACGAGCGGGGGATCGTAGATTTCGGCAAGGTGCTCGGGGTAGAGCTCGGAGCCCATGGCTACGAGCGAAACGCCGGGGGCTTTGGCGAGCTTCTTCAGCTCCTCGTCGGCGAGACGGAGCGAGTCTCCGAGGGCGATGGACTGGGCGCTGGCAGCAGGCAGTCCGGTGGCCTCAAGTTCGGTGAGCGAGGCGCGGAAGATGTCTTCCACCTGGGGAATCCGCTCGAAGAGGCGGCGGAGACGAGTGGGGCCAAGCTGCGGAGTGCAGCGAGAGTGCGAGCATTTCGCGATCGCGCGCGGAGACGGATGAGAAGAGTGGCTTCAGACATAAATGGATCGATGAAGGCGAGTGTAACGGAGCGCGCGGCGTGAGTCACGGAAAAATGACGCGCCCGCAGTGGGCGACACTTGCGCGGGGAGAGTACGATCTGTAATGGTAAGGTTTCAAGGTTTCAAGGTTTCAAGGTTTCAAGGTTTCAAGGTTTCAAGGTTTCAAGGTTTCAAGGCTTCAAGGCTTCAAGGCTTCAAGGCTTCAAGGTGAAGAGCAAAAGCAAGGGCGCGGTTAGGTGAGCGGTTTCGGCTCCCACCTTAACGCCGCAAAAAACGCGGCGCGAAGGTGGGGCACCCGGCCGCACAAAGGTGGACAACTCGGCGGCTGGTGATACGGAAAATATGCGCGCACTGAAAATTTCGGCTATTTCATTTTTGAATACGGTTCCGCTGATGTGGGACTTTGAACACGCGCCCTCGCAGGAGATTCGCGAGAATTTTGAGATTGAGTACACCTTGCCTTCGCTGTGCGCACAGGCGCTGCGCGAGGGTACGGCAGACATCGGCATCATTCCGGTGATCACGACGGCGCAGATTCCGGGGCTGGTGGTGCTGCCCGATATTGCGATTGCCTCGCTGAACAAGGTGCGGTCGATTCAGTTGGTGAGCAAGAAGCCGATCGAGGAGATTCGCACGGTGGCCGTGGATACTTCGTCGCGGACCTCGGTGGGGCTGGTGCAGGTGCTGCTGACGAAGTTCTTTGGCGGAGCGCGCGAGTTGACGCCGATGGCTCCGGCGCTGGGGCCGATGCTGGAGAGCTGCGACGCGGGACTGCTGATTGGCGATCCGGCGATGGTGGTGAAGACCGACGGCCTCTATGCTTACGATCTGGCCGAGATTTGGCGGGCGAAGACCGGGCTGCCATTTGTGTTTGCAGTGTGGACGGTGCGCAAGGCCGCGCTGGCCGAGATGCGCACGGGAGTGGATCTGGCGGGGATCTTCAGGCGCTCGCGCGACCACGGGCTGCTGCCGGAAAACGTGGAGGCGACGGCCAAGGAAGTGGTCGCCGAGGATGGGGCTGAGCGAAGCTGAGATTAGCAAGCTATCTGCGCGAGAACATCCACTACACGCTGGATGCGGAGTGCAGAAAGGGACTGGCGCTGTACTTTCAACTGGCGGCGAGTGCGGCGTGATTGAGCAGGCGCCGGAGCTGGAGTTTCTGGCAAGGAAGGCGCTGCGGGAACGATCAGAACTGCAGAGTGCGCGCGGGCGTTGAATCTTTCACGCGTGTGTGCGGCATCTATAAGTGCAGTGTAACTTCTACGGTAGCTTCCGCGATACGAACCGTGTAGAGTGGAAGCAGCTCTTTGAGAATGGTCAATGACCTTTCAGGTTCGCGGTGAACTTGCAGCGAACCAGGCCGGCGGCTCCGACCGATTGAGTTCGGCGCGGAGCCGCCACGACGCAGAAGATTTCCGCAAAGCCGCTGATCGAAACTGGCGCGGCACGCGGAGCCCGACCGAGACTCAAAAACTGGGGTCTCGGCTGGGTACAGTTTTTATGGGGGCGTCACGGCTTCGACGGAAACGGTTGCGGCCAGGAGGCATGCAGGGGCGCACACACCCTTAATCGAGTGCAAAACAAACAGTTGCCAACACTGAACTGGCTTACGCAGCTTAATTAATTAAGTTGCCGTTCTCCGCGGCTTCGCCTACGGGCTGCGGTCAGGACGTCGCACAGTAGGCTGGCTCATAACTCTACGTCTGGGGGTTGGAGCGAGATCAACAGGCTAGCCAACTAGGTTTCTTGCCGATTCTTAGCATAGTTGGTGAACGTTGTGGTTAATGACCACGGCAGGAATCGAATAAGCATGTAGTCTCCTCGCTTTCAGCGCTTTCGGACAGGGGTTCAACTCCCCTCGCCTCCACCACTTAAGTTTCTTTGTTTTCATCAGTTTAAAGCACGCGTCTCTTACGCCACTAGCGTGCCAACGAGCTACACTGTCCACGGGTTCCCAAACTCATACTCAAGCTCTGGCGTCGGCACTACGATACCTGCATACCTGAAATGCGAATGCCGATCTGGGCAGATGGTATGCTCGACGGCCGACGTGTACGGAAGTATAAGGAAACCCTCGAGCCACTCCGGGAATGGTGCAAACGGCGATCGATAACAGAGCTCCGCGCCATGGATCATGCAACGCTCAAACTGTTCGTACGCGAAATCAAAAACGGTCCGTTACCCTCTGTGTTTTCATGACGCGGATTGAGGTGAAACACACTCGGGAACAAACGAGAAGACTCATGTTCCGCGATTTACGTAATTGATTTTTGGCCCGTTCTGCCTTAACTTATTGTGCGGCGATGGAATCCGCCTTTGACCGCCCTCCGAAACGGAACGGCCGATGACTCCTACCAATCGGGTTGGAGTCCGTTTTCCCTACTAAAACATGGACTGAACCAGCGTCTGCTGGCAAAGCTGTAACGATGCAATGAGGGGAACAACACCTCGTTCACCACAGCCTCGCTCGCATGGTCTCTTGTTCTTTAATCAGCGATGAGGGTTGCTCCCCGGGCGCTCATGGAAATGCCCGGTTCGTGATGACTACCCGCAAGTCTCAGTCGCCAAAGGAGAAGCATGTCACGTTCACTACGATCTCTGCTGGTTCGTGAGCGTCCCAATGCGTTTGCAGATAACCTCAACGAACATTTCCGCACGGCCCGCCACGTATTTCTGGTTGCAGCACCGTTCGGCATGATCGTTGGCGTGGCCATTGCGGGATATGACTATGTGGTGAACGAGTTTCTATGGAAGAACTGCAGGCTTCACCTCTCGCCGGCAATGCTCTGCCTGATGCCTATCATGGCGATGGTGTTGACGGGCGCTATTATGAGCGTGTTTCGCGTCAAGTCTTCCTCCATGGCGGACGAAGTTGTCCGTGCGTATCATCGCCCGGACCAGCAGATTGATTACCAAGCCGCATTGCCCAAGCTTACTGCGTCGGTTGCCACCATGGGGTTTGGCGCCAGCGCCGGCATGGAGGGAGCGATTACATTTGTACGACTTCGCGAGCCGATTCTTCGATGAGAAGCACGATGGGACTCTTTTCTTGCGTGCCGAGAGAAAAGCCGACGGCACAAGGCCATTCAGACTCGTGGAAGCGAGACCTCTAGAGCGGTTTCATGGTGTCCGTGTCCGATAACCGCAGTATTGAAACCAAGCCGCGGAATCTTGGGCGGTGATAGCTGCCATGGCGGCTGTGATGGCGAGGTCGAGGGTGTCGAGTATTCGAGCTTTGCTTGCTCGTAAGTGTTGTTTGATCTTGGACCAGCACTTCTCGATGGGATTGAAGTCCGGTGAGTACGGCGGTAGATAGAGCAGTTCGGCTCCGGCTTGCTCAATCAACATGCGAACCAGCCGATGCTTATGTGCCGACAGATTGTCCATGATCACAACCTGTCCAGGGCGCAATCGCGGACATAGGACCTGTTCCAGATAGGCCAGAAAGACGTCACCGTCGGTGGGTTCTGGGATCGTCATGGTGGCCAGCAGGCCGTTCATCGTGATCGCTCCCAACAGAGTCACGGTATGCCAGTGCCCGCCCGGAGCACCCTCGCACACACGATCACCGCGTTCGCCGCGCCCGTAGCGACGGGTCATCTCGGTGGTCACGCCGCTTTCGTCCAGAAACACCAAGCGTTGCGGATCGATTCGAGCGATCAACTCCCACCACGATTGCCGTCGCTGCCGGCCTTCTTCCGTGTCCTGCTCACTGGCGTGCAACGTTTTTTTTACGCCTCAACCCCAGCCGCTGGAGTTCAAGACAGAGTCGCGTCTTGCTGAGCTTCACCTGCAGATGTTGCTCCAGCCGTTGCCCCAACTCGGCCAGCGTGAGATCAGGTTGATCCTGCAACTGCTGCCGTAGATGGCCTTTCACTGCGTCGGTCACCCGGCTCACCGGCCCATGTACCCGTTGCAGAGGCCGCTCCATTTGTCCCGACTTTAGCTGTTGCCGTCGAATCTTCTTTGTAAAACCGTAGCTGACACCAAACTGCTCCGCCAGCTGCTCCAGGCTGATCCCGGCCCTTTCGTATGCCTGCAGAAGCTTGCACCGCAAATCATCCGAATATGCTCGTGGCATCGATTTGTGTCTTCACAGAGAAATCGCCAACTGCAACTTACTCCAATCCCTCTTCTCTGGATATAACTACTTAGGAACCGCTCTAGAAACCAGTTATGGCGAGGACCTGTATCGCGAAGTCTTCCAACTCGGTAACGCGACATAAGCACGCCTGGCCCGAGCTATTGATCATCGATTTAGGAATTCACAGCGGTCTCAATATCGACCTCGGTCACGCTCGGCGATTGCGGTCCCCGGTCTTTCGCGCTCAAAGCGATCATCCGCGACGACATTGTCGGCCGACTTGCCGGCATACCACCCCACGCGCTTCACATTGAAAGAGTCGAAGTCCGGAACGTAGGGCTTGATGTCGAGCAGAGGGGTGCCATCCAGCATATCCACGTCAGAAATGTGCAGCCGGTTCCCTTCCACTCCAAGAAGGCGGACCGCTGAAAGTCCAATGTGATTCGGCCGGGCCGGAGAGCGTGTAGCAAAGATGCCGTGGTCCTGGGTATCCAAATAAGGGCGAGTGACTAGCTGAGGCTCTGCTGCTCGGTCCAGCAGGTAAATCAGCCAGAGGCGCTCGAAATCAACAACATCGCGAAGCCCGGAGGTAAACTCCGGAAATACGTCGATGATGCCTTTGGCGCCGTTGGCTACTGCGCTTTGAATCGGTGTGCCGTCCGATTGTCGGAAGGGGGTGTGGATCACACCGATCGGAACCATCGTGATCACCGCAGCGCGGGATTGCGGATCGTCGTTGTGCATCTATCCTCGTATCAGCTTCATTAGTCCCGTATAGAATACATAAATTCCCCAATTGGGGGCTTTATATGAAAATGGACGTGCAGAATAGTCTCGCGCAGTTGAGGGCCAAGAGGGGCTGTGGAGTCGCGCAGTTGGCTGCCGCGATTGGTATCAGCCGCGCGATGGTGTATGCCATTGAAGCCGGCAGCTACGTCCCGCGACGACTCTGGACTTGCTCTGCGAAGCTTAAATGGGAGAAAGCAATGAGCGCAGCAGAGGAGTCACCGGGGCGCTGTAAAGCTCATCCCATGAGCCCTGCTGTACAATCTTTCCGCGCTCAAGCACGATAGCCTGCTGCGGACACAATCGCTTTAGGACCTCGGCTTGGTGGTCGACAGCAATCATGCTGAACCTCATGGTCTGGCTCCAATAGATAAGATCATCAATCAGTTCGCGGACCAATCGGCGGTCCAGGCCTGCAAAAGGCTCGTCCAGCAAGACCAGCGGCGGCTTGCGCGCCAGCATACGCGCCAAACTCACGCGACGTGCCTGGCCTCCGGAGATCAACGACGCCGGCGCCGACCATAGCGCGCTTAGGTGGAGACGGTCGCGCAAGGTTTCGATCCACTCATTCTGTTCATCTGCGGCAACTTCTTTGGAAATGCCAAACCTCACGTTTTCGGCTACTGTCAAATGAGGAAACAGGCCTGGCCCCTGAGTCAAATAACCGAGCGGGCGCCGATGCAAGGGCAGTGACGGCGGAAACAGTTGCAAACCATCCAGTTTCACGAAGCCGTCGTCCGGTTCATCGATTCCGGCGATACACGCCAGCACGGTGCTCTTGCCCGCACCCGAGGCGCCGAACAGCCCCAGCGCGTCGCCGTGTTGCAACTCCAGCGAGACATCAACGTTCATCTCGCGACGCTTCTTGATGATATGGGCTTTAAGCATGGCGTCGTCGCTGTGCCAGTACGTGAACCAACCACGGAAGCGGCAGAGCAGCAGCTAAAAAGATTACGAGCAGCGGCATCACGGCAGGTAATCCAAAGCTCTGCAGGTTGACCCACAATTGCACCGGCATTCCGGAAGGATAATAAGCCGTGACCACGACTGCACCAAATTCACCGATTGCCCGAACCCACGCGATGCTCAGAGCAACGGCCAACCCTAGCCGCGAGAGCGGTAATGTCACCCGCAGAAAGACCTTCCATGGAGTAAGGCCGAGCAAGGCGGCCTGCTTCTGCAGCGTCTGTGGGACCGCATCAAAGGCAGCTACAGCCCCGAGTACGTAATAACCCATGCCGACATAGACCTGCGTCGAGACAAATGCGGTGGCGCTGTTGGTCATCTCTATGCCAAAGCGCTCCAGCCACTCTCCTACGGCTCCATATGGACCGAATGCCAAGCTCAGAAGTATTCCCAGAGCCAGTGGTGGCAACAGGATGGGAATTAGTAACACAGCTTGCCACAGCAGCCGTTCGCGCATTCGGCAATGCGCGATGTAGGCCGCGACGGGCGTACCGACGGCCACGATGATCATCATGGCGCAACTGGTGAGCAACAGAGAGACGCGGATGGAAGAGATTGCCGGGCCACGAATATCTTCACCCCATTGCCACGCACCGATGCGCGCGAACAGTGCAGTGAACGGATACAGAAGAGCGAGCGCGAACAGCGTAGCACCCACCCTGGCGCTCCATCGATGATCAATCTTCATGCGTGTAGCGCCGAGGCATCCCCCGGCGGGTCGTAGTAGAACCGGCGGAAAATTGCCTGCCCCTCGTCGCCCTTGAGCCACTGTGCGAAAACGGCAGCACCCCTGGGGTTGGGCGCATCCTTGAGCACCACAGCGTAATAGATGAGCGGCTCTGGGTGATACGTCTTCCCGCCGACCGACAACGTGATGTCCGGATGTTCGGCATGAACGTTTTGGCCGCTCAGGTTAATCTCCTTGGGCAAAGTAATGTAAGGCAAGTTAAATGGTCCGGGTTGGATCTTATAGGCCGAAGCCGCGTCCAGTTCGCCGCTCTGCAACCGTGCCTCAACGGTTTGCTCTTGAAAGATCTGTTTCTCGTTGATGGTCTCGCCGAGCACTTTCTCCACAAGGTCTGCCTGTTTGTACATCTTGGCAGCCAGCATCATAGTGAAGATGATGTTGCGTCCCTGTGGATCAATAACCGGATCGGTGCGTCCAAAGCGCAGCCCCGGTTCCTGCAGGATCTTCCACCAGTCCGCTTTGCCCTTAGACGCTGCTTCGAACTTCGGCGCGAAACGGCTCTTGGGACTGTACGCAATCACCATCTCCGTGTGAGCGACCGGCTGGGCGGATTCGGCTTTACCCGCGCGTAGAACCGTCAGCGCAGGCCCCGGCGTAACCGGGACAAAGACATCCGGCCGGATACTTCCGCCCACGATCAACTGTGCCAACGCGCTTGATCCTTGTGCGCGACCGTGCATCTCCAGATGGAGGGTGGCCGCCACTGCAGTCTTAATAGGACCCTCCATCATGGACCCCATGGAACCTGCGTAGGCCACATCCAAGGTAGCCGACTGTGCCGCTAGCAGTTCGCGGTCTCCAGCCGCGACAACCAGAGCCACCGCCATTCCATTGATCAAAAACTCCCGCCGTCCCACGTTGTTGAACGAGATTTCCAACTGAATTCTCCTGAACGCACCGGCTTACATGATTGAGGGCCAAGGTGCGTGTAGCTCAGCCCCCGGTTTTGCCGTTGTCCTCTTCGGCCACTCCCACAAGCTGGAGATTCCAACCCAAGGGGTCCTCTACTTCAACCCCGGCTCTTGCGCCCCCGCCGCTTCCAACTCCCCATCGCCTGCCGCCTGAAGGAACAGGCGACGAATCAACCCCGCGGCGAGCTCTCTACTGAACCCGCCGCGGAAGCGATCAGAAGGCGAAACGACCACCGACTGTTGGAGCCCAGTTGTTCTTGTTGTCATAGGGGACGCCCGGGCCATGAGGAATGGCGATGGCCAAACCCCCGGTCACCCAGGAATAGGCGACTCCAGCGAAACCGTCGAAACGCTTGGTGAAGTGATGATCCGCATAGAGCGACACCTCGTTGAGGGTGCCCCCGCAGGAAGCGCGCATATTGCCGATACTGGGGTCGGTCGAGCAGGTGCGCGGAACACGGAAGTTGTACTGCATCTGATGATACCAAGACAAAGCGATGTCGGTTTTGCTGTCGTAAGCGTACTTCGCGCCCGTCCACCAGATCTGCACGCTCTTGGGAGAATCAAGATTGTTGTCTTCGACGTTGCTCATGACATAACCGCCCTGGTCCGAGGCGCCAACGCCCAGCGGGTTATTCGGGTTATTCTGCCGGATGAATTCGTAGCCGGCAAACAACTTGAACTGGTCCCATGTGTACTTGGCGGCGGCCATAATGGCACGGTTGTCGGTCACGATGCCGTTTACGGTGTTGGTCGTGTCGATCACATTGGGTCCGGTGACGGGGTTTGTATTGATGGCGTTAGTGGTTGCCTGAACGTATCCCAACGACGCCGACGCCGGACTCTGAGGCCCCAGCAAGGGGTTCAATACGCTGATCGCCTGGTTGTAACGTTGGTAGACGACGTCGGCGGAGAACTTGCCGAAGTTTCCGCCGATGTCGAATCCAAAGGCGTTGTTATGCGCCTGTTCCGGCGTACAGGTGACGGCAGTCCAGGTTGCGGAGGCCGAGTAGCAGCCGGCAGAACCATCGGCGAATTTATACATCGCGCCGAAATGCGCCGGGCCATAGGTGAGGCGATACTTCACGGCGTCATCCCAACGGCTGTCCTCGGTGTCGCCGCCGCCTGCCATCGTGCCGTTATACCCGATGTACGAAAAGGCATAGGCGCCACTGGCGGGATCGTAAACGAGCATCGCATCGGTACCGAGAGAGCGCTGACGACCGAAGGTCAGCGTGCCGAAAGACTCGGACGATATACCGCCATAGACTTGGTCATTGAAAACTTGGCCCGCGCGCGCGCCGTCGATGGCCATCGAATAGCTAGCCCTCGGAAGGCCATTGTTGATGGTCTGGGTAGCTGACGCGTTGGCGAGCAGGCCGGACTGTGGATTGATGCCGGTTGAAGCGTTGAACACAACGGACCAGCCATGCCGAAACTCTTCCTTGCCCCTGATGCCCAGACCCGTCTGCGACAGGTTGTTCGGTGCGATAACGAATCGATGTTCATAGCCGTTTCGGTTAATCAGAGATTCGCCTTCATAGTTATAGCCGTTTTCCGGTAAGCCGTGGCTGACCCAGCCGACGCCGACGTCATACGCACCGTACGCCGTGATGCCGTGCCAGGTCAGCGCGCAATCGGTGGTGGCGAACTCGTGGCCGCTCGCGCAGACGTCGGCGGTCCTCATCTGCATCGTAATGTCGACCGTGGTGTCCTGGCCGACCGTCAAGCTGATTCCCGTGCGCGTTTCATCGGCGAACCCTTGTTTTGCCGCTCGAATCTCGAAGTGCCCCGAAGGCAGTTTGGACGCCTGATAGTGCCCCCCGCCATCGGTTGCGATCGTACGCGTTGCACCTGTATCGACGTTCTTGATTGTCACCGCGACATCGCGAAGGGCTGCGTTGGTTTGGTCCGTTACCACGCCGGAAAGGCTCGCTCCCGTTTGGGCCCACGCCGGGAACGCCCCCATCGCAAGCCACAAAAGCAGCAAGAAGAGTTGGGCCAACAGCAGTGAGGCAGCCGTTGGAATGTGGCCGGCGCGCGTGAAAGTTTTCCATCTTAGCAGAAGAACCCACTTGTTGTTGCGCATTGAGCCTCCAAGGTCGTAATTGACAACTTACGACAAAGTGTACTTCACAAACGGTTCGTATACCGAAAAATAACCACTTTGATGCTATTCGAACTATTTATGGCGGTTATGCCAACAGAAAAGGTGGACAAGTTGACCATTGCACCTGGTAGCTGTACGATTCGTCGCGATGCAGAGCACTGGCAAATCCCGTCCCAAGGCTGAAGAGTTGCTGCGGCTCCCTGATGCGACATCGCAGCTGGGGATTAGTCTTCCCACCATCAAGCAATGGATTTACAAGAAGAAAATTCGCAGCATCCAGACCGCTGGTGGACACCACAGAATCCCGCAGAGTGAAGTGGATCGGCTGCTTTTCAAGACACGAGGCAAAACTCAGGAAGACACGAAGCAGATCATGCGAGGCGTCAGCGGACGTAATCAACTAGTAGGCCGAATCGAGTCGGTTCGAATCAGCGGCCTGATGGCAGAAGTTGTGATTTCGATTGGCGGCCAGCAGATCACATCGATTATCACTGCGCGTTCCGCGCGGGAAATGCAGTTAAAACCTGGGCAGACCGCGGCAGCGCTCATAAAGTCAACTGAAATCATGATTCTGCGTGTTTAAGCTGAGGCCTCGTCCATCCAGACATGAAACCGGCTTGTCGTCTTATGAACGGCATCCCGATCCGACGATCATCCGGCCGCATTCGTGTCCATGGGAAACTCCGTTAAAGGCACGGAGTCTTCAGAGGCTCTACAGATCGCCGCTTGCTATTGAGAATGCAACTAAGTCGATCCACTTTGCGAGACAAAGTTTTTTATAGATGTGATCCAGTAAACGAATGGAGCTCTGAACTCCCTGCCTGCACGTGAGTTCTCGTCTGCTGCGGGCACCATCACCACCGTGGTCACCAACGCTCGGCAGGTGCAGTTTGCTTTACGTCTCCACTGGTAAATCGTCTGGTTTCTCGATGGCAGTTCCTGATTTCGGCTGCTGCCAGCCACCGCCTAATGCTTGGTAAAGCAAACTTTTAAACTGACGACCGGCTTTAAACTGACGACCGGCCACACGAAATTGTGGCCGGTACCCGCCATGGAAGCCAGAATCAGACTGGCGACTCTCATTGATGGAACGCACCTTCCCCGACTGACTCCTAATAAGCCCAGAACGGGCCTGCGGGAACGCCGTTCGGTGGTGTCACCCCCCAAATTGTTGTGTAGACATTGCGGCCATAAAAGAAGGGCAGACCCCAATCAAAAAACCCATTGTCGAGAGGCGCGGCCAGATCGCTGAAGGCATAGTAACTAGTATTACCAAACAATGTGTCGGCGTTGCTCACGTTGAACTGAGTCCCAATGCTGTTGCCGGCCGCCTCATTAGTCGCCGTAAAACTCTCAGTCGATGCAGGACAGTACCAGCCTGTACCAATCCCGTCGTCGCAGGTCGGTATCGCCGAATCTGGAAAGAAAATGCCATTCGAGCCGCTGTCGAGAATGCTACCGGTGGAATCAGTTGAACTAGGGTATGAGACGTTATTGAATACGGTTGTAAATCCCGTCCACGCCGCATCAGCATAGTTGGTGTCGAGCGGCAAGACGACCGCGCTACTGTTAAGTCCGTTGTTCGATTGTGTGCCGATGCCGAAAACCAGCGAGCCGGTAGCGGTTGCTTGGCCGCCAGTAGGGACGGCCGGCAACTCAATGATCACGCCATTGTTGTCGGCAAACATCGATACAGGGTTGCGTACCTGCTCAGAGGCGGGGACTAAAGCTGAGCTGCAACTCGAACTACAGGTGTAATACGTGGCTGGAGGCGGAGCGCTGCTAGAGGCACAGGGATTGGCGGACCCGATCCCGAAGGTGGGGCCGGACCCGGACCCGGGATTCAACGGCAACCCGGGAACGTCGCAGTCGTACTGAACTGTACCAACTCCGATTATGCCGTTGGCGCCCAGCGCCGCGACCGTATCGTCATCGGTACCACTGGTCGTTGTGGTGCCGTTCTCAATCTGCGAGCAGCTACTCGGTGCGGAAGGGATGGAGGTGTCGCCAATCACTTGTATTGGCACCTGACTCGCTACCTCGGAGTTGTTGTTTGGGCCGCCCATTTCTACGTTGGCCGCTCTCACGGTGCCCCACAAGTAGCTGTTGTCCAGAAATTGCGCGCATTCCGCAATCGGCGTGCTTGAGTTAACGTTCTGCAATGCTGCGAGAATAGTCGGATTAGATGCGGAGAGCACCGATGCTAGAATCCTCAATCCGCTTGAACCGGTGTCAACCATGACGTGATCAATGCTTGCACAGGTCGTGGGGGAATTTGGGGCGCAAACGGTAACGGTGGCAAACGCCACATTTATCGACGGAAGGCTGCTGTTGGCGACAGATGTTGGGCCAGCATCCACGATCAGCGGCGCTACATTGTTGCCGGAGGTTACAATCGTGTTGCCACCTGCGACCGAGGTGGTGCCACTGCTGCCTGTACTGCCGCTGCCTGTACTACCGGTGCTGCCGGTGCCACTGCTGCCGGTGCCAGTGCTGCCGGTGTTGCTGGTGCTGCTGGTGCTACTGCTGCCTGAGCTCCCGCAACCCACGATGCACAACAGAGCTGAAATCAAAAGTACAAATACGATTCTTCGCACGTCTCCCCCTTTACCGTATCTCTTGGCTCTCAACGCCCTGTGGGATCATTCCTGGGACATAAGCATGCCCGGCATAAGCGCGCATGTGTCCTCCCGAAAACATGACCAGGTCCGGTTGTCCAACCGTCAGCGGCACATTACGCGAGCGTCTGGGTTGCGTGTCCCTGGCAGTCTGAGCGGCTTGGGCAAATTTCCCATAATAATCCCCCAGAATCTGCTGGAAGTTTGGAAGAAACGGCCCTCGCCAAGCCACGCCGAAGACCGTTCCAGCTGACGAGACATATTCCCGCACAACCGTACCGTATGGGGTCGTGATTTCATGCACTGAATATTGTGCGTTGGTTTGGACTGCGCGCTTGGCCTTCATCTGCTGCTGGTCGGCCTCAACGGACGTCACATTGCCGCCCAGCGCCGCTGAAGCGAAAGGCGGGAGCATTAACGACGCGAAAAAGAGTCCTGTAACTAGAGCCCACTGCATCGCGGCCTGGCTCCGGCTCCGAATGACAACTTTCACGATTTCACCTCTGTTTCGAATTCGATCTGAGCAACCACGTTGATGTTCCGGCATTAAGCACTTTATCTTTCATTCGAGCTGTCTGTTCCCTTCCTATCCGCGTCGTTCTTTACATCGAGTTTTTTGGTCAGAAGAAAATTCCAAATGGTTTCGTTCGCGTTCAAGTCCTGGCTCGTCTTCCCGACTTGCTTCTCGACCTCGTACTATTGGCCGCCAGGCCAAGTGTTGCCGCCACCCTTTACGACATAGGAGACCACCTGCGCATCCTCCTGACAACCGTCGTAGGTCTCGACCTTGGTCTCCATACCGCCCTTCTCGTGCGCCGGCAATTTGTTCTGAGTCGGCTTTTCCGCGCAGCGATCGATCCTGGCCCATGCCTTCGCACTGTCGGACACGGAGACGACCGGCAATTGAAGGTTGTGCTCAGTACCTCCGTCATGTGGAACCACCGGGTCGGAGGTACCGTTGATCATTACTATCGATAACGGACGCGAGGGCAAGCAGACCATCGTCTTCGGCATGGCCGCGCCGACGGGCGCAATCCCTGCGATTCGGTCGGCCATCGAGCATCCAACTTTAATCGCCATGAATCCCCCCTCCGACAGTCCCGTGGCGTAGATGCGCGTCGCGTCCACAGAGTACTTCTCTGCCATCTTGTCCAGCATCCGATTCAGGAACTCAATGTCATCCGCTTGTGGAGTCTGATTTTGTTCTTCGCCGCGTCTCTGTCCCTGGTTTCCGCTCGGATATGGGTATCCGCCCATGCCCGGAAACCCAAAACCGCCGTGGCGGCCGCCACGCCCCATCGGAGATTGCTGCATTGGCTGCCTCTGCGGCGCGCGCACTCCCACGTTCCAGCGCCCGTGCAGTGCGCTCGGGTACACGGCAATGATGTCTGCCTTGTCGGCCAACTCATTGAAGCGTGTCAACCCCTCCATATCACTAGCTTGCTGATTCATGCCATGCAGTAGAATCATGACCGGATATTTCTTTGCATGATCGTAATCTTTGGGCAGGCGCACCATATAGGTACGTTCTACGTCGTAGACCGTCACCCTCTCTTTTGTTTCCTGCGCCTGGGCACCACAAGTGAAAAGCAACGCGGTCAGGCAGACGCATGCGACCGTCGCCAGCCGTATTCTCGTCAGGTTCTCAGATTTCATGCGATCTCCCACAGGCGACCCAAGGTCACCGAATTCGCTAAGCGAGTCTCTTCCTATGAAGTAAGTAGCTGACAGAAACGGCCGAAGATCGAATCGTCCGGGCCGTCACGATAGTTTTAAACACTGCGTGCATTGGGTGTGTAAAGAATAGTTAAGGTTTCAAAGGCAAAAGTTTGCTCATATCCCCAGTTACTAATCGCGAGAACTGATGCGCTACTCTTTGACTTCATTTTACCTGAGTGGCAGCCGTTTTCTCCGACTTGGCATCCGACGATGATTCAGCCAACCTACGACTCGGGCTTCGGATTAACAGTGTTGAACACTGGTTCGAATCTCTGTGGTCACGGAGGCTGTAGCAGAAGAGGTCAGTAGCTGGATTTCAATCTTGGGATGTAAGATCCAAAATTGAGATTATGCGTTCTATCTCCGCCGCCTCAGACGGTGTGAGATTGACGAATTCCACGCCATAGCGGAACCCGTTGCTGTTGCGGACTATTGCTCGGACACCAAACACCATCCGAGAATAAGGCAACTGGAATGATATGTTCACCGAATTTCCCACCGCAAGATCTAGCGGTACATAAACGGCCATTCCTCCAACACCAACATCGTGACCGCGTCCGTTTGTGAACTGTTCCTTTTCGAGAAACACACGCACTGCAATGTTGAGCGATAAGCGGTCGTAGCGCCGAACGGCTGCTAAAGGGGGCTGTAGGGTCTTTGCTTTCACTATGCTCTCCACACATTTGGTTGCACTACACGCCATTGTTTCGAGATGGACGCTTCACATTGGTTGCGTGCTCCGTGCATCAATGCAGCTCGCTTTTTCTATATGGATGCAGATTTTCGCCTTGCGCTTCGGGGAAAGTAGCGCATACAAGTTACGGTCGTAATTTGCAGGTAACAGGAGATGAAGCGGAAAGCGGCCAGACGCGGTCAGCCGCTGATCGCTGAGGTGCGGTTCTAAACGCACTGCGGATGACACAGCTGTACCGACTTTGCCCAGCGGCGCCCCCGGTTGCCGTCTTGCCCATTTCCGGCACCTACATCCTGATTCTGTCATCTGCCAGTCATGCCATCGTCACGATCGGTCGGCTCGGGGAACTGCAACTCCAGCCGGGATTTTACGCATACGGCTCCCGGTGAAATTTGCCGGGTCATCACTTGCAGTTGTCGAGGCGGTCGGTAACGACCGCCTCTGCGCAGGCACCGGTCTGCAGCAACGAATTGCCGAACAAAGGAGCTGCTGCGTAAAGAAAACCCAGATGTCAATGCGACTTTTAAGTTATACCTTATGCATAAAATTGCACTTCGCAGGCTTGCAACAGCCGTGTTTACTATAGTTTGAAGAAGAATATTGTGGCAGTATAAATGCCTATAATAATGAGAGGTTGGGTTCGCCCAAGTTCAAACTTTCAGAAATCGGCTCGAAGGTAGATTCGACTCAGTTCGTTTAAGAGGATGCGATTAATGTCAAACCTTCAACCAAGTTATAACGGACTCGACCGGAGAATAGCATCGCGTTATGCGATACAGGTCTCTGTGGAGCTCCTCTTTGATAATGGTGGCGCTTTACGCATGCTCACCCGAGACGTAAGCGCAAGTGGAATATTCATCAGTGTGAACAAGAGCCTCCAATTGAACGACCACCTGCGATTCCTTATCACGTTTCCCGAGGAGATCACCACGTCTTGCAAACTACTAACATTGTGCGACGGAGCTATCGTCCGGAGAGAGCCGACCGAAGGTTCGGAAGGATTGGCCATAAAGATCACCAGGTATCACTTTCTTTGCTCACGCGCTGACAGTATGGGCGATGGAGGCGTAACTACGCGTCACGAATGTGGATCACACGACCTGAACTGACGTTCCGCGCTCTCCAGTGGAGATTGTGCAATGGTTGATCATGAAATTCGCAGAACATGATTGTGATTCGTTGGGCACCACCTCGGATTAGTCGCCGGAATTTTTGCGCTTCTCCGCGGGAAAAGTAGTCGGCGCTCCGATTCTGGGGCCTGTATTCGATCGACAGCTTTGAGAGGAGTTCCAGGTGCGAATTAGGCTTTTCAGCGCGCTCTCGATTCTTCGGAAGCCACTCAGGAAAAGTGCTAAGGTAAAAATGATCTTATGGCAACGCTGAATGAAGTTCTGAATAATCATGCCAGTGAAGCCGCACCCGAGTTATACGAGAAACTAGACCGCAACCGCGTGCGCTGCTACTCCTGCGGACACTGCTGCCCGATAGCCGATGGACAAGCAGGAGTATGCAAAGTCCGCTTCAACCGGGGTGGAACGCTTTATGTTCCCTGGGGCTATGTTGGCGGAGTGCAGTGTGATCCCATCGAAAAGAAACCGTTTTTTCATGCTTATTCTGGCGCTCTTGCCTACAGTTTCGGAATGCTGGGCTGTGACCTTCACTGCTCATACTGTCAAAACTGGGTAACCTCGCAGGCGATTCGCGATCCTCGTGCGGTGGTTTCGCCTGCTGGAGTAACACCGGAGATGCTGGTGCGGGAAGCAGTTGGTCAAGGCGCTCGTCTTCTGGTCAGCACCTACAACGAGCCGCTGATTACTTCAGAATGGGCGGTGGCCATCTTCAAAGAAGCGAGGGCGGCTGGCCTGGCGACCGCTTTCGTCTCCAACGGCAATGGAACTCCTCAGGTAATCGAGTATCTGCGCCCGTGGGTGGATCTATACAAGGTGGATCTCAAGAGCTTCGACGAGCAGCACTATCACCAGTTGGGTGGCCGGTTGCAACCGATACTGGAGACGATTCGCCGATTGTATGAGATGGGCTTCTGGCTCGAGGTAGTCACTTTGCTGATCCCGGGGTTCAATGACTCTAACGATGAACTGGCCCGCATGGCGGAGTTTCTGGTTAGCGTGTCGCCGGATGTTCCTTGGCATGTCACTGCATTTCACAAAGACTACAAGATGGCTGATCCGGACGATACAAGCCCCGAAACACTCATGCGCGCAGCACGAATCGGCAAGGAAGCAGGACTACGCTACATCTACGCAGGCAATCTCCCTGGCGAAGTCGGCGACCTTGAAAACACCCGTTGTCCCGACTGTCACGAGTTACTTGTGAAGCGTTATGGGTATCTGATCACCGACTATCGCTTAACACCGGATGGGCGCTGCCCAAAGTGCCAGAGCCAGATTCCGGGTCGATGGGACCCATCCTTCCGGAAACAGATAGCCGCTCGCCCATTTGTCCCGCACTTACCTGATTCGAGCCTGATCTCAATTTCGTAGGAACCGTTTGATTTGCGGCTCCACGGGTGAGCGTCACTTTCGTGGGCGGTAATTCCCGGAAGTTCTTCGGCGACTTACATGCCAACAGGTAAGGATGCGTGGTAGAGGTGACGGCTTCGCAGTACATGTGGTGGAAGGGCGAGTGCGATTGAGATGGTAGCGGGCGATATTCAGCGCGCGATATTCCCTCACACACTCACCCATCCTGATGCTTATGCCACCTGCGCACTAATTGCGATTTCTTCATCGCTCTTCGGCAGTCCGTCTTCCGACGAAGCTTTGCTACCGGAGATGCTTACCACCACGGCATTCGGCAAGGCGAGACTCAGCCCGATGGCGATATCCATGCTGCGTTCCAACACTTCCGAAGGATCAATACAGGAGGCGCTCTCGATGTACTTTGCGACACGAGTCGCGGGCAGGGTGAGGCAGTTCATCTGCAAATTCATCCAAAAAGCAAAAGCATTAGTCACAGTTTCCTGAAAAGTGCCGAACATCGGTGCGAACCAAAAAGAATTTTTGCAAATATCGTTTACCCACGAATTGAAACCTGCAACCGTGGCAAGCGATAGTTTCTGAATCTCCAGTGCCTGACAGATTGCGGACTGGGGGAGGCCTTGGAGATCGATTGAGTCGATGTTTGAGCTTTGACTACTAGGCGGCAGATAATTGGGGTCCATAGGTCCCTCCTGTAAAGCAAAAATAGGTAAAGATTCGCTGACTCAATTTGAGTCAGCAGGTTGGTAGGTAAAGCATTCTTCCGTTGCATAACTAGATTCCGGAGGCACTTCACAGGTTGTTTGAAGCAGCACGGGATAGTCTACTTTCACCAGATTTTCAAATGCGCATTTTTTCGCTAAGAGTTGTTAAAGTTATGGGTGAAAAAGTTCTCAACGCAAAAAAAGACGCGGCAGATTGCAAGGCCCCTCAATGAATGAGGGGCTTTGCTGTTAAAAAAATATTTCAGTAACAGAGTAGGACTTGAAACCACGTACTCAGGCGCGCGTCCGTTGCGAGAGGTAGAG
The DNA here is from genome assembly GCA_963786435.1 of uncultured Acidobacteriota bacterium. Classification (GTDB taxonomy): domain Bacteria; phylum Acidobacteriota; class Terriglobia; order Terriglobales; family Acidobacteriaceae; genus TOLSYN. The sequence goes on along the minus strand of CAWAZK010000002.1, from coordinate 3,661,728 downwards.
TTCGATGCCCATTTCTTTAATGGAATGGAGTTGACCCTGGAGGAAATCGGCGTGCCGCTCTTCATCCTGAATCATCGATTCAAACAGAGAACGGGTACCGTCATCGTTTGCTTCCCGGCATACTTTGACGGCCGCGTTGTACTCCTTGATTGCTTCAAGTTCATCCGCGAGGTCAATTTCGAGTTGCGTCTGCGGATTCGTGCCCAGTTTGGGGGTTAGCGAAACGTTGACGGCGGGGGTGCCATCGAGAAAGATAATTCGTTCAATGAGACCTTCGGCGTGCTTCATCTCTTGGATCGCACGGGCTTTTGTGAGGCCGCCAAGACGAGGATAGCCCCAGTTCTGGCACATTTCGGATTGCGACATATATTGGGCGATAGCCGTTAGCTCTGAGGCAAGAGCTGCGTTCAGTTGCTCCAACACCTTTTTATTTCCAATCATCGTTCACTCCCGATCTGATCGTCAGAAAAGACAGACAAGGAATTCTAACCTCTACTCTCGTTGTTCGAAAGGATTGAGATCTGCTTCAGGGTGGTCATGAGGAACTTTTCTGCCGGGCAAGCGAAGCGGCTTCGCCGAGTGTAAGAATTTCAATTCAGGTAATCTCGGCGGTAAGAACTTTTTCACCGCGCTTATTAAGTCCTTTATTTTCAGTTTCTGCCAAAGGGAGACAAACGTGCAGTACTCGAATGGAAAAGCACGGCAAGTGCGAGGAGAACGTAACGATGGCTTTAGCCAAACAGAGAAGCGCCGACCATGTTTCCAAGGTTAAAGGCCCGATTCGGTGCCATAAGTGCTGGTTGAAGTGCAAAGATGCCGTGCATTATTTAAGCCACGAATGCAAGCCTGGCCAACCGTTAGTTTTGACCTACCACCGAGCGCAATAGGAACGATCAAGTCTCTTGAAGTACGCCATGGCCGAGTCGGCCGCCTGGATCGACGCCAACTGACCTGCGTCCGCTGGCGTCTTTGCCGCATGGCAAACGGCCGCTGTCCGGTGCAGCCGGGTTGTTTTGTAATCGAGCATTCCTAACCGGCCTCGACCTGCAGAAATAATTCTGCATCATCGCCCGCGCGCTTCGCATCTTTTCAGCACGCGGAGGAAAGCATGAAGCAGAAAGCGAAATCAGTTTTCGAAGATGCGAGCGCCTACACCCAGTTTATTAACAGCACTGGCGAGATCAGCAGGGCTCTCTATCTGGCCACGCACCCCGAAGAGAATGAAGAAGTTCGCCGTCCGACTGAGATCCGAAAACCAAAAGTACACAGTTTGAGACAAGTGGCGGCATAGGTTCTCGTTAGCTTTCCTTGAGACCGGACGTGGATTTTTCAGCCACGTCCGGTTTTGTTTTTCGGCAACAAGCATCTTTCCAGGGGGGTAGCAGCATCTATTCGAACACGTGTATTAGCACCGGGCGTTTTTCCGCAGACTGAGCGGCGTTTCGTAATTGCTTGCTCCTTCAAATTGAGCTTTTCCACACTGAAGTATCCCCGAAGTTTATTCCCACCAAAAACCTCCCCGCCCGGAGTGTGTTTGCTATATCTACCAGCGCGAGTCTGCACGCGGAGTTCAGGGATGGGTTGTAACCAGCATGGGCTGTCGGTTGGCGATGCCGGGGATGGTTACCGGAAGGTGGCCGCGGGCGGGGATTTCTCCGAAGAGAAATTTGACCGCACTCTGCTCCGAGACCGGGACGTTGGAGAAGGTGCAGACGTAGTTTCGAATGGCGGGGTACTGGACAATTGCATAAGGGTTGCCGAGGGCGACGACTACGGTTTTGTCATTGGCGGCCTTGAGAACGCTGGCAAGCACCGTCGAGGGACCACGCTCAAGCGACGGTGAGCCGGTATCGCCCGCTACGGCGCGGCCCGCGGATGGGATGACATAAACCGCTGCTACGACGCGCTTGGCCCTGGCGACGGCCTCCAGCACCTGCGGGGCAAGTACGGGGGCAAACAGATCGTCCACGTAGATGACGCGCGCGTCGGGCACACGTTCGCGGACCTCGCGCACCAGAGCTCGTCCGTTTTCGCTGCGAGCATCGTCGGTAAAGACCAGCACCAGGAGATGATCTCCGGCGGCAGGGGCAGAGTGGTAGGCGAACTGTGATGCGACGACGGTGGCAGGAGACAGCGGCAACAGCTTGTGATTGTCGCGAACGACGGTCACGGCGTCGTCGGCGATCTGCTGGGCGAGCACAACGTTTTCGGGGCGTGAGACGAGGTCATTGACGGCGTTGAGATCGACGAAGCGGTTTTTGTTCAGTCCGAGGGCGGCTTTGGCGCGCAGGATCTTGAGAACGGATTGGTCGATGCGGCTCTCGGGAATCTCTCCGCTCTTGGCCGCTTCCAGGATTCCGTTGTATGCGCCGTCGAGGTCTCCGGGGATGAGAACGTAGTCGGCGCCAGCCTTCACGGCCGCCACGGCTGCGCGGCCAGCACTCTGCGGGGTGTTGCCGCCGAAGATGCGGGTGATGCCGTTCATATCCATCGCATCGGTGATAACGATGCCTTTGAATCCTAACTCATTCTGAAGCAGGCGGGTGCTGATGTTATAGGAGAGGGTGGCCACGCTGAGAGGATCGGGCTCAAGTGACGGCACAAGGAGATGAGCCACCATCACCGAATCGACACCGGCATTGATGGCAGCGCGGAAGGGCGCCAGTTCGACTTGGTCCAAACGCTCGCGGGTGGCGTTTACGCGCGAGAGTGAAAGATGGGAGTCGGTGGAGGTATCTCCGTGGCCGGGGAAATGTTTGGCGGTAACCATGCCGTGCCCGTCATGGGCTCCGCGAATGAAGGCCGTGACCAATTCGCTGACCTCGCCGGGGTCTTCTCCGAAGGCGCGGGTGTTGATGATGGGATTGTCGGGATTGGAGTTCACGTCGGCGTCGGGGTAGAAATTCCAGTGCACGCCGATGGCGCGCGCCTCGGCGGCGGTGATGCGTCCGAACTGATAGGCGTAGCCGATGTTGCCGGTGGCTCCTATGGCCATGGCATGGGGAAAGGCGGTGCCGCCGCGGAATCGCATGGGCAAGCCGCGCTCAAAGTCAGCGGCAAACAAGAGCGGCAGGTCGCTGTCCCGCTGCAACTGGTTGGTGAGCACGGCGGCATCGAGCGGACTTGCCTTGAGCAGCAACCCTCCATCGATGGGAGAGGTGATGCCGAAGGCGCCGAGATGGTACTTCTTCATCTCATCGCGAAGTTTCAGGTAGTCCGGGCCGCTGAAGTTCATGAAATCGACCTTGGCCCAGACCATGATCAACTGGCCGACTTTTTCTTCCAGCGACATCTGGTGGAGCGTGCGCTCAGCCCAAACCGCGCCGGTTGGGTCGCTGGCTGCCGCTGCGGCGGCTACCTCGTCTGCCATGGTTGCGCTGACCAGTACAAGGAGAATGAAGACTACGCGCAGTAAATTCCGCATCATGGAAACCATAGCATTGATCCTGATATTCGCGGCGCGCTAATCCTCTATATGGCAGGTACGGAGGGGCCGACTGATACACTGGCAGGTGCAGCTTTCCACCACCCCCGATCACTCACTGATGACGACTCCCAAGCACAGAGGCCTGCTTCCCTACCTTGGAATGGCGAGCGGCGCGAGCGTTGCAACGATCTACTATAACCAGCCGTTGCTGTTGGAGATAAGCCACACATTCCATTGCACCTCGGCCGAGGCCGGGTTGGTTGCGGTGGCGACGCAGATTGGCTATGCGGCGGGGATTCTGGTGTTTGTGCCGTTGGGCGACGTGGCGGAGCGGCGCGGATTAATCGTAAAGCTCTTTGCAGCCGTGGTGGCGGCGCTGCTGGCGGCAGGACTGGCATCCTCGCTGTGGGCGCTGGTGGCGGCCAGCGTTGCCATCGGAATGACGGCTTCGGTTACCCATGTGCTCGTGCCTATCGCTCCCGAGCTTGTGGGGCCGGGCGAGAGCGGACGCGCCATTGGAACCGTGATGACCGGGTTGCTGCTGGGCATCCTGCTGAGCCGGGCGGTAAGTGGCTGGATCGCGGCCCTGCTGGGATGGCGCGCAGTCTTTTTGGTGGCGGCGGCCTGTACTGCAACATTAGTGCCGCTGCTGCAATGGAGGTTTCCGGAGCTACCTCCGGTGAAAGCCGTAACTTATAAGGAGGCGCTGCGCTCGCTATGGCGGCTGGCGATGGAGCAACCGGTGCTGCGCGAGGCTGCCGCCATTGGCTTTTTGGCATTTGCGGCGTTTTCTTCGTTCTGGACGAATCTGGCGTTTCTGCTGGGGACTCCGCATTACAAAATGGGAGCTGGTGTGGCGGGCAGCTTTGGCGTGCTGGGGGCAGCCGGGGCACTGGCAGCCTCTTTCGCAGGCCGCCAGGCCGACCGCAGAGGAGCGCGGTGGGTGGTTGCGCTGGGTCTGGGAATGGTGGCCGCCGGATACATGCTGCTGTGGGTTGCGGGCTATCACATGGCGGGGTTGGTCGTGGGCGTCATCGTTCTCGACATTGGGCAGCAGACCATGCAGATCGGCAACCAGACACGAGTCTTCAGTCTGGTGGAGGGCGCACGCAGCCGGGTGAACAGTATTTATATGATCGTCTTTTTCCTTGGAGGCGCGGTCGGGTCGGCTGTATCCACTGCAGCCTGGGGGCGCTGGCAATGGAATGGGGTGTGCGCGCTCGCAGTGATCTTTGTCGCACTGGGGGCAGTTCGCCATGCCCTGGGCGGACGAGGAAATGTAAGGAGTACGGCTGGGAAAACTGCGAGTTAGGGATTACAGGCGCTTGGTCATAAAGATGGCGTCGACATCGCGGCTATAATAATGCTCCAAAACCTTCACGCGCTTGAAACCGTGCTTGTCATAAAAAGCGAGGGCGGAGTGGTTGTTGACAGCGACCTCCAGCACCACCATGAATGCGGTCATTTTGCGCAAGCGCTCGCAGACGGCATTGATCAGCAGAGTGCCGAGCTGGTTGCGGCGGGCGTCGGGATGCACGTCGATGGTGATGATGTGGCCGTACCCCTGGCGCTGGTAATGAACGGTGACGAAGCCGGCGATGGGAGGGCGGGGTGGACGCGGCTGGTTCCGGGCCGAAGAGATTTCGCCCGGCATAGATTGAGTCACCATGGACTGATGCACCGCGAGTTGATTCGTCAGCGCGGGTTGGAGCACACCCCCGTCGGCTTCCTCTGGGGCAGGATGGTTCCATTCGGCAACAATGGTAAAGGAACGGCGCTGCTCGATGAAGCTGGCAAGTTCGGGACGGCTGTAGGCAATGCCGGGATCGAAGCAGAGACGATCCAGCTTGAAGAGCGTTTCGAAGTCGCGCTTATCGTAGTCGCGCAGGGTGAACATGGAAGACGTCACAGGCATAGACCAGAAGCTATGGTAGCAGAAGCCGGCAATGCAGGGAGCCGCTGTCCTGGAGTTGCGACTGATTGTGAGCCAGGAAGCGCGGGCGGCGCGCGCGCTTCCCGGCTGCAATACGGTCTTCGATTCCGGCACCCGTCGTTAATCAAGAATCTCAGCGGTCGCCGCAGTCAGGAATTCGACATTCAGGCTGCGACGCGGGAGCGAGCTTTGTACTCGAAGAAGAGGTTCAGCATTGCCTCATTAAAGTGAGGAATATCGGAGGGCTTGCGGCTGGAGACCCAGTTTCCGTCAAGCACCACCTCCTTGTCGGTCCAGAAGGCTCCGGCTTTTCGAAGGTCGTCCTGGATGGCGGGGTAGCTGGTCATGTGGCGTCCTTTAACCAGATTGGCAGAGGCCAGCAGCCAGCCACCATGGCAGATGACGGCGACGGGGCGGTGAGTCTGGTCGATGTGGCGGACGAACTCCTGTGCCAGCGTGTCCTTGCGAAGAGCATCGACGTTCTTGGATCCTCCCGGGATCAGGATCGCGTCGAACTTCTCCGGATCGGCATCGGTCAGCACCTCATCAACCTTGACCTTCTGAGTTTTTTTGTCATGTTGGACAGCTTGAATTTCACCGGGATGAGGGGCGATGACAACGGTTGTAGCTCCGTCCTCAATGAGTGCCTTCCGGGGCTCGATGAGTTCGGATTCTTCAAAGAGGTCGGTGGCAAGGATGGCCACGCGGAATCCAGTTAGGCGGTCATTCATATAGTTCCTCCATGGCTTGCATCGGTGGGATGCTCGGATCAGCGTAGGAGTTTCTAATATCTTCGTAAACCTTTATGTAAGAGAAGTCAGGGCAGTGGTGCGCTTGAGTTGTCCGCAGGCGGCGTAGATGTCGAGCCCGCGTGGACGGCGCAGGTAGGCAGGAATGCCGGCTGCGGTGAGGATTTGCTGGAAAGACTCGACTGCCGATTGGGACGGAGTTTGGAAGGGGATCTCCGGACCGGGATTGAGGGCGATGAGATTGACCTTGGCGCGTATTCCGCGCAGTAGTTCGACCAACTCGCGGGCATTGCTTGGGGCGTCATTGACGCCGGAGAGCAACACGTACTCAAAGGTGAGGCGCTCACGGGAGCGCAGCGGAAACTGGCGAGCAGCTTCCAGAATCGCCTCGAGATTCCACTTCCGGTTAATGGGCATGACTCGCTCGCGCACCTCGTCGTTGGAAGCATTGAGGGAGATGGCAAGGTGGGGACGAACCGGCTCGCCGCCGAAAGTGGCAATGCGGGGAACGATGCCCGAGGTGGAAACCGTCATGCGCGATTCTGGTATCCCGGTGCCTGCGACCAGAAGCTGAACCGCACGGATGAAGTTTTCGTAATTCAGAAACGGTTCACCCTGGCCCATGAAGACCAAATTGATCCGGTCGCGACCGATTTCGATGCCATGGTCATTGAGAACCAGCAGGACCTGGCCCACAATTTCCCCTGCTGTGAGATTGCGCTGCAAGCCAAGCAAGGCAGTCATGCAGAACTTACAATTTACGGCGCATCCGGACTGGGATGAGAGGCAGATGGTTGCGCGACGATTAGACTGGCGGCTGGAAGGCTGCAGGTGAGACTCGTTTGTAGGCGCTTCGCCGGGAAGCAGTTCCTCGGTCTCCTCCACGCCGTCGCCGTCAGGCATCCAAACGGTCTCCACGCTTTGCCCGTCGGAAAAGCGGACGAGGTAGCGGACGGTACCATCGACAGAGACAAAACGCTGGTCGATCGCGGGCAATCCGGTGGAATAGCCTTGGGAGACTAGGCGCGTGCGTAAGGATTTCGGCAGGGTCGAGATGTCGTCCAGGGCAGCTAGGCGTTGGCGGTAAAGGGCTTCAAAGAGCTGCCGGGCGCGGAAGGAAGGTTCGCCCAGAGTCTCGGCTAAGCTCGTGAGCTCTTGGAGGTTAAGGCCTAAAAGTTCGAATTGTGGAAGCATAGTCATGCATCTAAGGAGTGACTGCTCCGGAAACCACGGACCCGTCGAACTCATTTAAGATTGTACAGCGCCCATTGTTGAGAAGCTGCGAACACCCGTATGCGGGTGAAATGGCGATAATAGACCAGTGCGGGATCAGCGCCGCAGGAGCCCTGATGAACCATGAGACGTGTTTGAACACCGCGCTACGGAATGTGCGCAGGACAGTCCTTCCCAACGGACTCACCATTATCACCGAAGAGATGCCACAGATCCGATCGGTTTCGGCAGGGGTATGGATCCGGACGGGATCGCGCCATGAGGATCCCGAGGTCAACGGCATCTCTCATTTTGCCGAACACATGGTGTTCAAGGGCACGACCACGCGCACGGCGGAGATGATAGCGCGGCAGGTGGATTCGTTTGGCGGCAACCTCGACGCATTCACCGCGAAAGAGTGCGTGTGCTTCAACGTTAAAGTTCTGGACGAACATCTGGCCGACGCCATTGACGTGTTGGCCGACCTGGTGCTGAATCCTTCTTTCAATGACACGGACGTAAAAAAAGAACGCAGCGTCATTATGGAAGAGATCAAGATGGACGAGGATAATCCGGACTACTTGGTTCACGAGATATTTGTCCAAAACTTCTGGAAGGACCATCCGCTGGGCAGGCCGATCCTGGGGACTCGTGAGACGGTGAAGAAGTTTGGACCAGCGTTGCTGTTTGATTACTACCGGCAGCGCTTTCTGGCCGGAAACATCGTGGTCGCGGCGGCCGGAAGCTTGCAGCATGACCAGTTCCTGGAGCTGGCGACGCGCAAGTTCGGACACCTGCCAGCAGCCAGCAGCGAACTTCAGGACATGGCGCCTAAGCCAACGGCGAAGATCTCGATGCGCAATAAGAAGTCGCTGGAGCAGGTACAGCTCTGCATTGGAGTCCCGTCCTACTCGATTTCCCATGAGAACCGTTATGCTTCGTTTGTATTGAACACGCTGCTGGGCGGCGGGATGAGCTCTCGGCTCTTCCAGAATGTACGCGAAAAGCAGGGCTTGGTGTACTCGATTTTTAGCGAACTGAATCCGTACCGCGATACCGGCTGTCTTGCGGTGTACGCGGGAACTTCCAAGGAGTCCGCGCCCAAGGTGGTGCAATCGGTGTTGCAGGAGTTTCGCCAATTGAAGGACGTGCCGGTGACCGGAGAGGAGCTGGTTCGGGCCAAGGCGCAGTTGAAGGGCAGCCTGATGCTGAGCCTGGAATCTTCGATGGCGCGAATGAGCAACTTGGCTCGGCAGGAGATGTACTACGACCGCTTCTATGGGATGAATGAGATTACCGAGCGGATCGAGGCGGTGCAGGCGGAAGATGTCCAGAGGGTGGCTCAGGAGTTCTTCATTGCGGACCAGATCGCAGTGACCGTGCTGGGAAATCTGAATGGACTCAAGCTCTCACGCGAGCAGATCGATTGCTAGAGCGGTTCCTAAGTAGTTATATCCAGAGAAGAGGGATTGGAGTAAGTTGCAGTTGGCGATTTCTCTGTGAAGACACAAATCGATGCCACGAGCATATTCGGATGATTTGCGGTGCAAGCTTCTGCAGGCATACGAAAGGGCCGGGATCGGCCTGGAGCAGCTGGCGGAGCAGTTTGGTGTCAGCTACGGTTTTACAAAGAAGATTCGACGGCAACAGCTAAAGTCGGGACAAATGGAGCGGCCTCTGCAACGGGTACATGGGCCGGTGAGCCGGGTGACCGACGCAGTGAAAGGCCATCTGCGGCAGCAGTTGCAGGATCAACCTGATCTCACGCTGGCCGAGTTGGGGCAACGGCTGGAGCAACATCTGCAGGTGAAGCTCAGCAAGACGCGACTCTGTCTTGAACTCCAGCGGCTGGGGTTGAGGCGTAAAAAAAACGTTGCACGCCAGTGAGCAGGACACGGAAGAAGGCAGGCAGCGACGGCAATCGTGGTGGGAGTTGATCGCTCGAATCGATCCGCAACGCTTGGTGTTTCTGGACGAAAGCGGCGTGACCACCGAGATGACCCGTCGCTACGGGCGCGGCGAACGCGGTGATCGTGTGTGCGAGGGTGCTCCGGGCGGGCACTGGCATACCGTGACTCTGTTGGGAGCGATCACGATGAACGGCCTGCTGGCCACCATGACGATCCCAGAACCCACCGACGGTGACGTCTTTCTGGCCTATCTGGAACAGGTCCTATGTCCGCGATTGCGCCCTGGACAGGTTGTGATCATGGACAATCTGTCGGCACATAAGCATCGGCTGGTTCGCATGTTGATTGAGCAAGCCGGAGCCGAACTGCTCTATCTACCGCCGTACTCACCGGACTTCAATCCCATCGAGAAGTGCTGGTCCAAGATCAAACAACACTTACGAGCAAGCAAAGCTCGAATACTCGACACCCTCGACCTCGCCATCACAGCCGCCATGGCAGCTATCACCGCCCAAGATTCCGCGGCTTGGTTTCAATACTGCGGTTATCGGACACAGACACCATGAAACCGCTATAGTCACTGACGACCGTGCAACCCGCCGCTCAACGCGACGGGTTGCTGGTTGCCAAAGCGAGGCCCTCTCTCGCAGCATCACTGTCCGGGAAGTTTTTCAGTTCCTCTCGAAACTCACGTGCAGATCCCACGCGGTCTCCCTTCGCCAATAGGACCGTTCCCAAAGCAACGTGCGCTCCCGCTCCCGTGGGACTCATGGCGACTGATTCCCGTGCCGCAGTTTCGGCTACATCCACCCGGTTGAGGTGCAACTCGACGCTGGAGAGATGTAACCACATGTCATAGGTCGGCTTACTGCGGATAGCCCTTACGAGATACTTCTCTGCAGTCAAATCGTCTCCCCGCAACCATGCAATGCGCCCCATGTAGAACAGGGCGAGGTTGTTCTGCGGATCGACCTCCAGTGCATGCTGTAAAAGATGTACGGGCTCCGCGTAGCGCTTCTCCTCCATGTAAGCCCCGGCAAGATCCACGAGCGCCTTCGAACTGTTTGGGGTAACGGTAAGCGCGCGCGTGAACAACGTTTTGTTGTTCTGCCACCAGACCATCTGGGTCATGGTTTCAATGCCCAACAGCATAATGAGAGCGACTGCTGCCAGCGAAAACACGTGCCACTGTGTCCTAGACTCGATCCGTGCGGTTGCCCACCGCAAAACCAGGGCGGCGGAAATACAGAAGCCAACCAACGGGGCATAAAGAAAGCGGTCATGGACCAACTCCAAAGGGGCCAAGGCTTTCAGGTAGAGTGCCGGGGCAAGAGGGATCAGAGTCCAAGTCACGCAGACAAAGAAGTTTCGCCAACCAGTCGAGCGCCACAGCAAATACCCGAGCACACCGGACACGGCAATCAACCCGATCAACGCCCCGAGAAATTCGGTGCTCCTCCAGTTGCTCACCAGGTACAGCGGATAGAAAGGTACCACCACCGAAGGCCAGAACATGTGGCGCAAATAGAACAGGAGCGCTGACGGCCAGGTGAGAATCATCTGTGTGTTGCTGGCAGGAGTGAGTGCATGCGAAAAAGTGTGCAAGATGTGCTGGCGCAGGCCCAGGAAGACAATCATGCTTGCGAAAAATGGCACTGTTGCCGCAAACACCGGCAATCCGGGCTTTGCGCGGGAGCGGAGCGCCAAAGCGGTTGCGAGCAGCACAACCGGCAGCACCACCCCGGTCTCCTTCGTAAAGATACAGGCTGTTCCCGTCGCGAAGGAGGCGAACCACCAGATCAGTTTCCCCTGTTGCAACCAGCGTAAAAACGCGAGTACCGAGAGCAGCATCAGCATGGTCATCAACGGATCACCCATGGCGGATGCCCACGAGATGGCCTCAACTTGTGCTGGGTGAACTCCGAATAACGCAGCAGCGGTCCAGGCTACAGGGAAATTGCCAGTTAGCAGCAGCGCCAAGCGGAATACAAGCAAGGCACAGGCGACGTGAACAAGAATGCTGGCCACATGCCATGCCGCGGCATGGGTTCCGAACAGCCGGTACGATATTTCGTACCAGACACTCAAAATTGGGCGGTAGAAATTCGATCCGAAGAATGCAGATTGATCCGTGGTAAAGAAAGCAGGGATGCGGGACCAATCCGCTCTGGCGCGGTGCTGGATGCTGAATGTGTCGTCAAAAACAAAACCAGCCAGGATGCCCGGAGCGTGTACGGCAAATACGAGGAGTGCCAAGCCCAACATCCAAATGCTGCGAGAGCTATGATCAGTTCCAGGTGCCTGAGTTGATTTTGCCCGGGCAACGCACCCCTGCGAATCCTGATCGCTATTTCCTGCAGATGCCACAGCATTATTGTCACAATTCATTTCCATCCTGCACTCCTCGACGAATCTTATCCTAGGCCCGGCAACACGCGGAAGACATTTTCGGGCTGGTGTGGACCATGAGTTCCGACTCTTCGATAACCTCATCCGCCCATAGAACGCTCCCGGCTCGATAACAAATATTGTCACTCGAAGATAACCAACGATGTCACAGTTCGCACATGAGACTCAGATGAGATCGGGATGAGCCCTGTGCGAAACAAGATAACTAACTTGTTTTCAGACGAGTATAATGGGAACAATAAGCCGAAGGTCTTGATGGCACTTCAGTTGCAACACTCGCCTTTAGGTGTAGAGGAGAAGTTGTCGAGAATTTGAATTTCCGCAACGTCTTGCGATGAGCATTGCCGGAGAAATAACGTGCGTAAACAGCAGGGTTTTTCGCTAATTGAACTTCTCGTGGTTGTGGCGATCATCCTGATCATCGCCGCCATCGCCATCCCGAACCTGTTGCGTGCCCGCATGGCCGCCAACGAAGCGTCAGCTGTCGGCTCGGTTCGTACCATCAACACCGGTGAATTCACCTACGCTTCGATGTATCCAGCGGTGGGTTATGCATTCGCGCTAACAAATCTAGGCGGTTCCGCTCCCTGTTCTAATCCGACCGTCTCGGCTTCCTGTGTGATAGACAACGTTCTGGCCGTCGGCACGAAGAGCGGATACACTTTTACGGGTGTTGGCTCCGGTGGGGCTGGCAGCGCTACTGCGCCCACTACGCCTAACACTGCCTACTTAATCACGGCTTTACCGTCTTACGTAGGCGTGACCGGGACGCGCGGTTTCTGCAGCGACCAGTCAGGCGTAATCTACTTCAACACGGATGGATCGGCGATTCCCACGGACGCAGCTTGCCTCCTGCTTACGCCCCCGCAGTAGTAATCATATTTAGTCGGCAGCGTGCTCAATCCATTTGATCTCCAAACAGCACAAGGAGATGGAGCGAGTTTTCGCCTGCCCTGACGCAATGCCAGCGTTCTTCTCAAGGCAGGTTCGCCCTAATGAACCTGCCGGGATAGACAAATACTGTCACTCGCGGGTAACATTTAATGTCATACACCAGCCTAACCATCGTTATGAAAACAGCACAGAACCTCACACGTGATCCTAAACACCTGATTATAAAGGTTCGGCTATGGTGTTATTAGCCAATCGACATGGCTCGGGTAGCATTGGCACATTAATTGCAGAGTATTAAGGTGTGCTGTTTTTTTCGATCCCAATAGCAATTTCAAAAGAACTAACGGAGACTACAAATGCGTAAACAGAAGGGCTTCTCGCTGATTGAGCTTCTCATCGTTGTGGCGATCATCCTGATCATCGCCGCCATCGCTATCCCGAACCTGATGCGGTCGCGCATGGCCGCCAATGAAGCATCTGCTGTGGGATCGATTCGCACCATCAACACCGGTGAGGTGACCTATGCCGCGACCTATCCTTCCCAGGGTTTTGCAGCAGGCCTAACAAACCTGGGCGGCACCTCTACTCAGTGCGCCACCCCGAGCACCACTAATGCCTGTATCATCGACAATGTTTTGGCCGCCGGCTCGAAGAGCGGATACACGATAGCTGCTAGCGGTACGGGTGGCAACGGTACGACTACTCCCAATACCGGATACTTGGACACCGCGATCCCCACCACGGTGGGTACGACGGGCACCCGCAGCTTCTGCAGCGATCAGGCAGGCGTGATCTACTACAACACCACGGGCGTAATCGCTGCCAGCGACACAGCTTGCACTGCCCTGACGGCACTCCAGTAACAAGAACATAGTTTGAGTGAAGTGCTTTGAGAAGTGGATAACAAGTGACACAAAGGCACCTGGGAAACCCGGTGCCTTTGTTCTTTATCGCTCGATGTTCATATTCCGCTTAGCTATTTCTTGTCTTCAGCATGGCGTTGCCAGCGATGGCATATTAATTGCTTATTTGCAGGTGTGCCGAGCTTTTCGACCTTACAAGTAATTTCAATAGAACTCACGGAGGCGGCAAATGCGTAAACAGAAGGGCTTCTCGCTGATTGAGCTTCTCATCGTTGTGGCGATCATCCTGATCATCGCCGCTATCGCCATCCCGAACCTGATGCGGTCGCGCATGGCCGCCAACGAAGCATCTGCTGTGGGATCGATTCGTACCATCAACACCGGTGAGGTGACTTATGCGTCAACCTATCCTACCGTGGGATTTGCAGCAGGTCTAGCAAACCTGGGCGGCTCCTCTACTCAGTGTGGCACCCCGAACACCGCTAATGCCTGTATCATCGACAATGTTTTGGCCGCCGGCTCGAAGAGCGGATACACGATAGCTGCTAGCGGTACGGGCGGCGATGGCGTTACTACGCCCATGACCGGATATCTGGATACCGCGATCCCTACCACGGTAGGTACGACGGGCACCCGCAGCTTCTGCAGCGACCAGGCAGGCGTGATCTATTACGACACCACCGGCAATCTCGCTGCCAGCGACACGGCTTGCGTTGCCCTGACGGCACTCCAGTAACAAGAACAGAGCTTGAAACGAAGTGCTTTGAGAAGTGGAAATGGAGGCAAAGGCACTGGGAAACCCGGTGCCTTTGTTCTTTATCGCTCGATGTTCAAGCACCCATTCGTTGTCATAGAATAGGGTGACTTCTTTTGATAAACTTAGGGCTATGACTGCGATTGAGACAGTCTCTCTCGAAAAAACCTATCAGACCGGCTTCTGGCGAAACCGAAAGCGGCATGCCTTGAAGCCGTTGAGTCTCTGTGTGGAAGAAGGCGAAGTGTTCGGTTGCCTTGGCCCGAATGGAGCAGGGAAAACGACCACGCTGAAACTGCTGCTCGGGCTGGTGTTTCCGACCGGGGGCACGGCAAGAATTCTGGGCCACGAACTGAACGACATCAGCGTCAAGCGTTTTATCGGCTTCCTTCCGGAACAGCCGTATTTCTACGATCATCTGACCGCGCTGGAGCTACTGGACTACTACGCCAAGTTGAGCGGTGTTGACCCTCGCGAGCGGAAGCGCAACGTGGAAACGGCGCTGGCCCGGGTGGGAATGAGCGAGTCGGGCAAGACCCAGTTGCGAAAGTTCTCAAAGGGTATGCTGCAAAGGGTAGGAATTGCGCAGGCGATTGTCCACGATCCTAAGCTGGTACTGCTGGATGAACCGATGAGCGGGCTCGATCCGATTGGGCGGCGCGAGGTTCGCGATCTGGTGCAGGCGTTGAACGAAGAAGGTAAAACGATCTTTTTCTCCACTCACATTCTGAGTGATGCTGAGACTCTTTGTGACCGCGTTGCGGTGTTGAACAAAGGCGAGTTGAAGGGCGTGGGAGTGGTGGCAGACCTGCTGCGCGAGGTGAGTGGAGAGGTGGAAGTGGTGTGGCACGGCGCGCAAGCGATTCCGGCACTCTC
This sequence comes from uncultured Acidobacteriota bacterium, assembly GCA_963786435.1. Classification (GTDB taxonomy): domain Bacteria; phylum Acidobacteriota; class Terriglobia; order Terriglobales; family Acidobacteriaceae; genus TOLSYN. The sequence goes on along the minus strand of CAWAZK010000002.1, from coordinate 3,646,701 downwards.
CGCCTTGGGCGCACGCTGCCACGCGACCGGCGACGTGGTGCGGGCTCTTTTGCCAGAGCGTTCGCTGGAAGCAGCTTTGGCTGCACTGCGCAAGAGCCAAGCTCGCCTTACAAGTGTGACCCCGGTGAGGGCGACGTTGGAAGACTACTTCCTGGCACGCATTGGAGAGTCTAAGCCGAACGAGGTGCATGCATGATCGGACGGCTGGCGGCAATCGCATTCAACACCTATCGCGAGGCGGTACGCGACCGCGTGCTCTACAACCTGATTCTGTTTGCATTGCTGATCGTGGGCGCTTCCGTGCTCTTCGGCCAGATTTCGCTGGATATCAACCGGATCGTATTGATCAACCTGGGACTGACAGCGATCTCACTCTTCGGAATCGTGATTGCGATTTTCATCGGTATTGGACTGGTCTCGAAGGAGATTGAGAAAAAGACGCTCTACACTGTCCTGGCGGCGCGTCCGGTGCGGCGCTGGGAGTTCATTACCGGCAAGTTTTTTGGCCTGGTAATGACCTTGACGGTGAACGCGCTGCTGATGAGCGTAGGATTTTTCGCTGCCGTGATGTATGTGTCACACGGACTGGGGCGCGGCGACCTGCAACTGCTGACTGCGATCTATTTCATTCTGCTGGAGTTCGTACTGATTACCGCGCTGGCGTTGCTGTTCTCGACGTTTTCGACGCCGGTGTTCTCCGCGATCTTCGCCTTCGCCCTTTTTGCTATCGGCACGTTCGCAGAAGATCTTCGCGGATTTGCCCATATGGCCCAAGGTATGACGCGTTGGCTGATGACCGGAGCGGCTTACCTGGTGCCGAATTTTGCCGCGCTCAACGTGATCAGCCAAGTGGCCCATAACACAGCGGTAGAACCGAAGCTGATCCTGCTGAATACTCTTTACGTAACGGTGTACGCAGCCGCGGTGCTGACGGCATCGGTTTGGATCTTCGAGCGGCGCAATCTGAAATGACCAGAGATCTCCGAGTCCAGACAAGCTATGCGCTGCTGTTGGCGGCGCTGCTGACGGCAAGCACCATGCTGGTACGCCGGATTGACCGGGTGCGCGACGACGAACCGTTGCAGGAAGTTCTCTACATCCCTTCTCCGAAGGTGGTGAAGCGGATGAGCCTGGGTTACTCGGGAGTGCTGGCTGACATTTATTGGACTCGCGTGGTGCAATATTTTGGCGAGAAACACAAAGCAAAATCGAAGCACTACGTAATTCTGGCGCCTCTGCTGGAGATGACCACGACGCTGGACCCGAAGCTGCTTCCAGCGTATGAGTTCGGCTCGGTGTTCCTGGCGCAAAAGCCGCCGGAGGGAGCCGGAGACCCAAAGGCGGCGGCGCGACTGGTGGAAAAAGGTATTCAGGAGAATCCCCAGGCTTGGCGGCTCTACTATGATCTCGGATACATTTATTGGCTGGAGTTGAACGATCATGCCAAGGCGGCCGACGCCTTCGAACGCGGCTCGAAGATTCCCGGAACCCCTACCTGGATGCGGATAATGGCTGCGGCCTTGGCCGGGCACGCCGGTGAAACCGAAACTGCAATCTACATGTGGACCAACATTTTGAACAGCACCAACGATAAATCGTTGCAGGCCAATGCTATCAACCGCCTACGCTGCCTCAGAGTGGACAGTGAGGTCAAGATTCTGCAGGACCGGGTTGACGAGTTTACAAAGGAAAAAGGGCATCTGCCCTCGGGCTGGCAGGAGTTGATCTCCGCCGGAATGTTGCGGCGCGTGCCGGTCGATCCAAAGGACAATCCTTACCGACTGGTGGAGGGGCGGGTACAAGTCGCCGCTCCCGATCTGTTTCCCTTCATTACGCGCGGACTGCCATCGGGAAAGCCACTTGGAGACCTGCCCACCGAAAAGGGATATTTTAAGGCTACGAACAAACAATGATGAGAGTGATGAAACGATGTTCGCTGGTGGTTATTCTGCTGCTGGTAATTTGTGGTCAGGCGCTCTGGGGTCAGTCTCGGGAGACGGACGCACGACAGGTGGCAGCCAGGATCGATGCCCGATATAACAGCATGAAATCTCTGCGCGCAGATTTTACTGAGATTTATTCTGGCGGAGGGATGCGGCGCAGCGAGAGCGGAACGTTATGGATAAAGAAGCCGGGGAAGATGCGCTGGGATTATACTTCCCCACAAAAGAAAATCTTTGTGACCGATGGAAGTACAGCCTGGTTCTATGTTCCGGGTGAGCACGAGGCCCGGCGAACCGCTCTGAAAAATCTGGACGATTTGCGCTCTCCTTTGCGTTTTCTGCTGGGACGAACCAAGCTGAATAAGGAGTTGCGCGGACTATCTCTGGCGCCCGACGTGCAGCCGGAGATCGCCGGAGATGTAGTTTTGCGCGGCATTCCCGTAGGCATGGAGGACCGCGTCTCAGAGGTGCTGCTAGAGAGCGACGGGCAGGGTTATCTTCGGCGAATTGTGATGGAAGAGTTGGATGGGAGCAGAACTGAGTTCCGGCTGGATAAGCAGCAGGAGAATGTTCCCGTCAGTAACGTAGAGTTCAGCTTTCGGCCTCCGGTGGGCGTAGAGGTTTTGCAAAGCAGTCAGTTAGAGCCCTAAGTAGGCGGCGAAGGTGCTCTGTAGCCGGCTGCCCGGAGGTCTGGAAGTTGTGAGATTGGGATAAAAAGCCGGTTCCTTGGGCAACAATCCTCGAGGTTTCATAATGTTACACTGAAGGCCGGGCTTGCGCCGAGCGTGCCTGCTGTGAGTGGAAACATATGGCCGAATTTGTAATTCGCGTGGCGGATGAGCGCGGCAAGGTGCAGGAAAAGGCCGAGGCCGGCTACTCCGCGGCGGAGATTCGCGACCGCTACCAACAGTCCGGTTATCTGGTTTTCTGGGTCAAGCCGCGAGGGTTGATTTCAGGCGGCGAGATTCGGTTGCCGCAACGTCGCCGCGTCACCCTGGAACAGTTCGTCATATTCAATCAGCAGTTTCTGACTCTGGTGCGTGCCGGTCTGCCGATTGTGCAGGCCCTGGAACTGCTCGCGAAGCGGCAGCGGAACCAGTACTTCCGCATGTTGCTGGAAGACGTTCGCGACCGCACCAAGGGCGGGGAGCTTATCTCCGACGCCTTCGAAAAGCAAGGTGCGTTTCCGAAGATTTATTCGACGACTTTGATGGCGGGCGAGAAGAGCGGCAACCTCGACGAGGTACTGTCGCGCTACGTCTCCTTTCAACGCTTGGCGCTGAGCTTTCGCAAGAAGCTGATAGCGTCGCTGGTCTATCCGGTGATCCTGATCGTGGGCGTATTTGCATTGGTCACCATGCTGGTGACGTTCGTGATTCCGAGGTTCGCCGCATTGTTCTCGGATCTGAACCAGAAGCTGCCGGCGATGACGGAATTCACAATCGACACGGCGATGACCGCCAAGAAGTATCTGCCGCTTATTGTGATCGCGCTGATTGCGGTGTACCTGTTGCTACGGCGTTGGGGCAAAACGCAAAAGGGCGCCGAGACACTGGACAAGATCAAACTGAATCTTCCGGTGCTGGGAAGCATCTGGCTGCGCTACCAGATTGCAGTTTTTTCGCGCATGATGTCCACCCTGCTCTCCGGCGGGCTGCCGCTGGTTACGGCGCTGGAAACGGCAGGCCAATCAATGTCCAGCCGCCTCATCGTGCGAGGCATCAACACAGCATCCAAGAGCGTACGAGAAGGCCGCTCGCTGGCGCACAGCCTGGAGCAAACGGGAGTCTTCCCGGATCTTGCCGTGGAGATGGTGGAGGTTGGCGAGGCGACGGGCGCGCTGCCGACCATGCTGAGTTCGATTGCGGAGTTCTACGAAGAAGACGTTCAGTCGGCGCTGTCGGCGGCAATGTCGCTGATTGAGCCTGCGATTCTGGTATTCATGGGCATTGTCGTCGGCTTTATTCTGATCTCGCTTTACCTGCCGATTTTCAGCTTTACGGCCGGCTAATAAAAGCTCGAACAAAGCAGGATTCACGCACAACCGTTGCGCGGCCAATCGTAAAGAACGCCACGAGGCTTATGACACAACAGCTTTTTGTAGAACCGATCACAAGTACGAACGATGAGCAGAAGCGCGCCCACGAGTTGGCGAGCCGCTACCGCTGCGAATATGTTGAGCTAAAGGACTTCAAGATTCAGCATGAGCTCTTCCGGAAGGTGCCGGTTGAGCTGATGTTCCGGTTTAATTTCATTCCGCTGCAGGAACTGGAAGATGGGCGACTTGCAATCGCAGTTGCCGATCCGAGCCAGTTGATGATCATCGACGAGATCAGTTTGCTGCTGAATCGCCGGGTGGTTCCGCGGGTCGCCACGCTCACCGAGATCACCGATATCCTGAAGAAGACCGAGCAGTCGCAACGCGTGCTGGACGAGGCCGGCGAAACCTTTACGCTGGACGTGATCCACGACGATGACACCAACGGCGACGAGACCATCTCGATCGAGAAGCTGACTCAGGAAAGCGACATCAGCCCGATCATCCGTCTGGTGGATACCACCATCTTCACCGCCCTGCAGCGGCGCGCCAGCGATATTCACATGGAGACGCGCGACGACTGCGTGGTGATCAAGTACCGCATCGACGGCGTACTGCAGGAGGCGATGAAGCCGATCGCCAAGGAACATCACTCGACGATCATCTCGCGTATCAAGGTGATGAGCGAGTTGGATATTGCGGAGCGGCGCGTACCGCAGGATGGACGCTTCCGGGTGCGCTACAACGGACGCTTCATCGACTTCCGCGTCTCGATCATGCCCAGCATTCACGGAGAGGACGCAGTGCTCCGCGTGCTGGACAAGGAGTCGATGAGCGAGAAATTCCAGAAGCTTACCTTGGACGTGGTGGGCTTCAGCGATTACGACATCAAGAAGTTCCGGCAATACATCATGGAGCCGTACGGCATGGTTCTAGTGACCGGACCGACCGGCTCGGGAAAAACGACGACCCTGTACGCCGCGCTGAATGAAATCAAGTCCGACGAAGACAAGATCATCACCATCGAAGACCCAGTGGAGTACCAGTTGCGCGGCATCACTCAGATTCCAGTCAACGAGAAGAAAGGGTTGACCTTCGCCCGCGGACTGCGCTCGATTCTGCGCCACGACCCGGACAAGATCATGGTGGGCGAAATCCGCGATCAGGAGACGGCACAGATCGCGATCAACTCGGCCCTGACCGGACACCTGGTATTCACCACGGTACACGCCAACAATGTGGTGGACGTGATTGGACGCTTCCTGAACATGGGCGTGGAGCCGTACAACTTCGTTTCTTCGCTGAACTGCATTCTTGCGCAACGTCTGGTGCGGCTCATCTGTGAGCACTGCAAGCAAGAGGTTCATTACAGCGATGCGCAACTGGAAGTTGCCGGATTGAAACCGGAGGAGTGGCGCGGCGTTCCGTTCTATGAGGGCCCCGGCTGCATCGAGTGCGGGGGAACCGGGTTCCACGGACGGACGGCGATTCACGAGTTGCTGGATTTGACCGATCATATTCGCGAGCTGATCTTGGAACGGCGGCCAAGTTCGGAGATACGGCGCGCGGCGCGTGAGGAAGGAATGAATTTCCTGCGCGAATCGGCGCTGGATAAGGTCAGAGCCGGAATTTCAACATTGAAGGAAATCAATAAAGTCACGTTCATCGAGTCAACCCGCTAATGACCGAGAAAAGAAATGCAATTCGCCTGCCTCACATCGCCTGCGAGATCACCGCGCATGGCGTAGCCGCGGTTCGCGTCGAAGAGAAGTTCAACACGATCGGGGCGATCCACTCTCACGCCCTGGCGGCTGGGACAGTAACCCCTTCACTCAACGCACAGAACGTGCAGGACGCGGCTGCCCTTAGCGCAGCAATTGAACTAGCATTGGACGGCGTGGGTGGGCGCGGGCAGGATGTAATTGCGGTACTGCCGGATTCCGCCGTGCGGGTGACTCTGCTGGATTTCGAGTCGCTTCCCGAGAAGCGCCTGGAGGCCGATGCCGCGGTTCGTTTCCGGCTTCGCAAGTCGCTGCCGTTCGATATCGAAAAGGCCGCGCTGAGCTTTGACGCCCAGAATACTCCGCAGGGTTTGCACGTAGCGGCCGCTGTGGTGTTGCACAGCGTGCTGGAGGAGTATGAGGCGGCGTTCCGCGCCGCTGGCTGCTCGCCTGGCGTGGTGATGCCTTCCAGCCTGGGGGCGCTGGGCGCGGTGAACGAAGATCGACCCACCATGCTGCTGAAGATCGGGCAGGACGCGACTTCAATTGCGGTGGTAAATGATGGTCAGCTATTACTGTTCCGAATCCTTGAGGGAGCCGGGACGGTGACGGCAGAGCGCATCGCTGACGATATTTATCCTTCAATGGTGTATTTCCAGGACACCTATGGGGTGGGCGTAGCGCAGTTGCTGGTGAGCGGAGTGCGCGAGTTGAATGAGTTGTCGCACGGGTTGGAACAGCAGACGGGGATAAAAGTCAGAGAGCTGATCGAGCCCAGCGTAGTTTCGGAGAACCTTCGCCACGATTTTGCTGGAGCCATTGGAGCGCTGCTCTAAGAAAGAGGAATGCAAGGGTGCGACTGAACATTAATCTGGCAACGAAGCCGTACCAGGATGTGCGCCGCTTCCTGTTGCAGTGGGGCGGACTTGTGCTGCTGCTTGCGGTGTGCACGGTTGCGCTGCTGTGGACCGCGGCTTCGACCTGGCGGCGATCGCGAGACGTGAACGCAAGGATTGCCGCCGTGAAGGCGGAGATTGCTGTACTGGACCGCCAGCACAACCTGGCTGTTGCAGAGCTAGGACTTCCGCGGAATAAGTCCGTGGTGGAGGACTCGAAGTTTTTGAATGGATTGATTGTCCGAAAGTCGTTTTCGTGGACACGCGTGTTCATGCAGATGGAACGGATCATGCCGCCAAAGCTGCACGTGGTATCGATTTCGCCGCAGTTGCAGAGCAACACCAACACCATGGAAGTACACATGGAGGTTGCGGGAACCTCGCGAGAGGCTGCGGTGGAACTGGTGAGACGATTGGAGAAATCGCCGTCGTTCCGCGATGCGCGCATCACGGAAGAGCGCACAGTAAATGATAAGAATAGCCCGGATACGGTGAAATTCCAGTTGATGGCGCTCTATGTTCCCATTGCGAATTCCGAAGCGCAGGCGACGGAACCAAAGATTGCAGATGCCAGAGGTGAGACGCGATGACCGTCGATCTGAGGGATGTGCGGACACAACTGCTGGCTGTGGTTGCGGTGCTGCTGTTGCTGAGCGTGGGCGCGATCGCCTTTCTGGTGTCTCCGGCAGGCCGTTCGCGCGCTGCGCGAGAGCGGGAATACGAGCAGCTACGGATCGAAAAGGTTGAGAAGACAGAGGCTGCAACTCCGGTCCAGGGCATGGACAAGAAGATTGCGGCAGCTCGCGAAGAGGAAACACAATTCAACCGCGAGCGGCTGGCCGAGCATTACTCGACGATGTCCGAGCAACTGTCACACATTGCGACGGAAGCCGGGGTGAATGTCTCCAATGTGAAGTACGATGAGCGCGCGGACAAAGACGCACCGCCGGGGTACGACGGCGTCGGGATCACAATTCAGGTGCAGGGCACCTATCAGCAGGATATGCGGTTTATTAATGCGGTTGAGAGGCAGAAGATGATGCTCTTAATCGACGCGGTTAGCTTTAGCGGAATCCAGGGTGACACGTTGACGGTCTCGGTTCACCTGTCCACCTTCCTAAGGAGGGCGGCATGAAGACGGGAACGGAAAACAAGACTCAAGTGCGGCTCGCGATCGTGCTGGGCGTAGTCGCGATACTGACCGTAGCCTGGACGCTAATGCCGAAAGGCGAACCACAGCGAGCGAGCACTTCGGTGTCGACTGCGGCGAAGGAAAACGGAAAAACGACTGGATTGACTGGCGAGTCACTGGATCCGCGGCTGCGGCTGGAGCTTCTGGCGAGTTCTGAAAACGTGAAGTACGAGGGCAATGGAACGAACATTTTTCGCGCCGGTCCCGATAACGTTGAAGTTCCCCAGGCGAAGGTATCGCCGCTACTACGCCAGCAGCAACAGGCAAAACTAAACAATATTCCTCCGCCTCCGCCGCCAATCAACCTCAAATATTTTGGAATCAGCGACAGCAAGGGTGAAAAGCCGAAGGCATTCCTCTCCCAAGGCGACGATGTCTGGATTGCTCGCGAGGGAGACGTGGTCGATCGTCATTACAAGATTGTTCGCATCTCGCCGACGGCTGTGGAAGTGGAGGATTTGTTGAACAATAATCGCCAGAGCATTTCTCGGACGCAGGGGTAGGCGCAAATCCAAAAGGCAGGAATGATGTGCAGAATTACAGTGCGGCGGCGTGCAGGCGGCAGAGCCAGTGAATCCGGCTACATGCTGCTGTTTCTGATGCTTGCGGTTGCGGTGCTGACGATTACGATGATGGGAGTCGCGCGGAACTACCGGCGCAGCATTGTGCGCGACCGCGAAGTAGAAATGATGCACCGCGGGGATCAGTACTCGCGGGCAGTCAAGCGCTTCTACAAAAAGAATGGCAGCTATCCAACTTCGCTCGAACAGTTGGAAAAGATGAACAACATCCGATACCTGCGCAAGAGATACAAGGATCCGATGTCTCCCAATGGGGAATGGAAGCTGGTTCACGCCTCCGACGTTAAGCTGACAGCTAGCGGAGGACTCACGCCCGCAGGCACAAACACAGGCGCCCTTCAGGGTCAGAGTCCAGCAACTGCCGGCCTTCTGGGCGGTGTAGCGGGTGCCGCGGTGCAGAACCCGGCTGCCACCAACACCGCAACAAGCGACACCACGAGCAACACAGGAACGGCGGACACCGGAAGCACGACCGGCAATTCATCCAGCAGCACGGGAACAGGCAATAATCCCGCAACGTCTGGGCAAGTGCTTGGCGCTGGCCCGATCCTGGGTGTTGTGAGCAAGCAGACAGCCGAAGGAATACACTCATTCGGCGACAAGAAGAAGTACAACGAATGGTTCTTTATTTATGACCCGAGTCAGGATAGAGGCCAATTGCTGCGGGGACCTTACAATCCCAACATGGTTCTGGGTTCGGCCGGAACGGGGCTTACTAGTTCGACCACCCCTGGCCCTGGCGGTGTCGGCGTCGGAGGAAACGCTGTAGCCCCGAACTCTGGCTCAACGAACGCTCCTTCTACGAATGCACCTTCCACGCCAGCGTCCGCGCCAATGCAATAAACAAACGTACAGACATCCAAACACAAAACCCCGTCACATCAGGACGGGGTTTTGTGTTTTCGAAAGAGCTGAGGCTATACGCTGAAAGAGGAACCGCATCCGCAGGTGCTCTTCGTATTCGGGTTGTCAAACTTAAAACCGGCGCCTTCCAACGTCTCGATATAGTCGACGCTGGCGCCCTGCAGATACATCAGTGAGGTCGCGTCGATGTAGACCTTGAGGCCCTCGAATTCAAAAGTCTTATCCATGGCTCCCGCACCGTTTTCAAACTGCATGCTGTAGGAGAATCCAGAGCAACCGCCACCCACAACGCCTAGACGAAGCCCGCTAGGAACGGGAGTCTGCTGGGCCATGATTTCCTTCACCTTGGAGATTGCAGCCGAGGTGAGGGTGAGAGGAGCATTCTTTACTTCAGGGGTGGATGTGGGCGTGGACATGACGATTTTTTCTCCTCAAAAATGAAGTGTCAGTATAGCAAAACTCGGGCGCTCTATGTCACATAGCAAGTGATGCTGAACTGGATTCGATCTCTCCAGGATTTAGATGCAAGCAGAAATGGAGTGGTCGCAAAATAGCGATCCAGACGAGGGCTGCTGCGCCTGATTGTTTTCTGCTGCGGGATTCAGGGCAAAAAAAATGAGCGACCGAAAGAGGAAAATGTGACTATAATACGCGCCTCGGCTTGTCCCAATCCGGGATCAAGCATGAGTCACTCCCCGTGAAGGCGCCGGTTTGGCGCCGAAGGTGGCCGTATGGAACCGATGTCCGTTCTCCTGGCAATTTGGGCGGTGCTGACGACGGCGCTTGTTGTAGTGCTGATTTATCGCACCGTGCTTACAATGCACGAAGACACTCAACTCTTTTTGGACAACGCGGAAGCACACTTGGAGAAAGAACAACAGGTATTGGTGACGCGGATGAATTTTTTGCGTCCGTTCGTCAGCGTCCTTGGTGCCTCAAGCGCCGTTCTGATGCTGCTGATGGCAGGCCTGTGGCTATGGCGCGGCTGGAACCTATAGCCCGAGAGCTACTCTTTGGAAAAGGACTCGAACAGAAGTGGGTTCGGGCGGCGGATGTTGCCGACCCGAACCACCTTTTTCCCTTCAAGAAAGCCGATTAGCGCCTCGTGCAGAATCTCGCCCCGCCACCCTTCCAGTACCTCGGGGTAAGGTGTGCTGTCCTTGTCGAGATACCAGCGCACAATTTCCTGCAGATCGCTGGTTGTGGCCAACAATGCGGTATCCACATCGGTTTCCGCAGCCAAGTTGGCCACGGCCACGGAGAGCAGTTTGGTCAGCACTGAAACTTGCGGCGGGTCGTCGCGCCGTTCGTTGCTAGGCAGATCGGCCTCTGGGATCGAGCGGGCCGCGGAGACAGCATCTATAACGCCCTGCTCAGCTTTGCGCAGCAATCTGCTGTCGAGACCGCGAATCGAGAACAGATCCTCAACTGTGGCCGGTGAGCGGCGCGCCACCTCGATCAACATACTGTCGCCGAGCACACGCGCAACTGGGACATTGAGCCCACGCGCTTGCCGGTCACGCCAGCGCCACACTTCCCTGAGTACAGCAAGCTGACGGCGGCTGAGCCGGGCGCTTCCAGAGATTCTCCAGCGTTCGTCCTCGCGCATCACCGCTTTGACCAGGTAGTCACATTCGCCGCGAACCCAGTTGGTGCGATTCAACTTCTGAGCGGAGGCAAGGATTTTTTCACGCATCGGCAGCAGATAGCGTACGTCGTCGGCAGCATACTCAAGCTGCACCGGACGAAGAGGACGCTTGCGCCAGTCGGTGAAACTTTCCCCGCCATTGACGCGAGCGTTCAGAATGCGCAGGCAGAGATTGGTGTGCGAGAGCGGGTATCCATAGCCGAGCAAACCGGCGGCAACCTGCAGATCCAGCACACAGGCCGGAGCAGCGCCGGCGCCTTTGGCGCAGAACTTTATCTCCTGGCGGGCGGCGACGGTGACGACTTCGCGGCCGGGCGCTGCGAGCAACTCCCACATGGGCCGAAGATCAGGCAACACGATGGGATCGACGACGAAAATATCTTCCGAGGTGGAGAGCTGCACCAGGCAGAGCTCAGGCTCGTAGCGGCCCTCGGAGATGAATTCCGTGTCGAGCCCGATGACGGTGTGAGCCGAGAGCTTACGCAGCAGATTTTCGAACTTCTCCGCTGAATCGATATAGAAGGTTTGGTCAAAAGGCATCGCAGAACAACATTCTAAAAGAAGAAGCGCTCCACTGACCAGCACGGAATGCAATCGCTTCACGCCTTAGCGCCGAAAAGGCGTGGCGCGAAGGTGGGGCAGGCACCCGGCAAGAGCAGCTACATCTTGACGCTGACTACTTTCTGAACCGACGGTACCTTGCGCAGCGCGGCGAGCACCTCGGGAGAGACGCTCTCGTCCACCTGCACGATGGCCATTGCGCGACGGTGCTCGCGACCCAGCGAGAAACGGGCGATGTTGATTCCGTGAGCGCCGAGCAAGGTTCCGATGGAGCCGACGACACCGGGCGCATCCAGATTCGATACCACGACGAAATTTCCTTCGAGGTGCGACTCGATCTCAATGCCATTGAGTTGCATGAGGCGCGGCGAGGAGCCGTGAACGATGGTGCCACTGCATTCGACCGAGCCGGTGGGGCCATCGAGTTTGAGGTGAATCAGATTGACGCGCGCATTGGGCTCGGCGCGAGTCTCGCGGACGACCACCCCGCGCTCCTCCGCCGCGGCCTGAGCGTTGATGATGTTGGTGGGCTCTTCGGTGTCAGACTGAACGATGGCGGCGACGGCGGCGCTGCGAATCAACTGCGTCTTCCATTCGCTGATCCCGCCCTGAAACTTCACGTTGATCTCTGCCAGGTTGGAGGTGAACAACTGCGCGGCAAAGCGGCCCAGTTTGCCAGCCAAGGCCATGTATGGCTTGATCTGGTTGTACTCGACATCGGAGAGCGAGGGCAGGTTCACGGCATTCTGCGCAATCCCCTGCTGCAGATAGTCACGCACCTGTGTGGCAATCTGAATGCCGACCGCCTCCTGCCCCTCCTTGGTGGACGCCCCCAAGTGCGGGGTGGCCAGCAGGTTGGGCGCCGAGAGCAGGGTGCTGTTGCGGGGCGGTTCTTCGTGGTACACGTCAAGCGCGGCGGCGGCGATGTGTCCGGAACGCAACGCTGCTTCCACGGCGGCTTCTTCCACCAGTTCGCCGCGGGCGCAGTTCACCAGACGCACGCCGGGCTTCATTTTGGCGATGGCCTCGGCATTGATCATGCGGGCGGTCTGGTGGGTTAGCGCGACGTGCAAAGAGATGTAGTCGGCCTGGGCGTAAACGTCGTCGGTGGAGACGAGTTCGATGCCAAGCTCCTTGGCGCGGGCCGGAGATAGGTACGGATCACTGCCGATGAGCTTCATGCCGAAGGCTTGCGCGCGATGCGCCGTCTCGGTGCCGATTCTGCCGAGGCCGATGATGCCGAGGGTTTTACCGGCGAGTTCGGTACCCTGCAGACTCTTCTTCTCCCACTTTCCGGCGCGCGTAGTCTGGTCGGCACGCGAGATGTGGCGGGCCATGGCAAGCATCAGGCCGAGGGTAAGTTCAGCCACCGCAGTGGAGCTGGCACCGGGAGCATTCATCACCAGAATGCCGCGACGGGTGGCGACCTCAACATCGATGTTGTCCACGCCGACTCCGGCGCGGCCAATGACCCGAATGCCTTTTGCGCCGCTTCGATGAGCGCTGCGTCGGCCTGCACGGCCGAGCGGACGATCAGTGCATCGGCATCGGAAACAGCCGCCGCGGGATCGAGTGCAAACTGGTCAGGGCCGATGACCGTGCTGTCAGGAATCGACTCCAGCACCTTCATTGCGGCGCCGGCAATCTTCTCCGCGACGACGACCTTCACGCTTTCGCTCCGCTCTGGCAGGCCTTGGCGTAGACGAGCTGCGCGGCGCGAAGGCCATCGCCAAACTGGAAGCTCCCCGGTTTGAGCTGGGCCAAGACCTGTTCAAGCCCGGCGATGATTGCGATGCAATCGAGGTAATCGAGATAGCCGATGTGGGCGATGCGCAGGATCTCGCCCTTCATCTCGCCCTGTCCGTCGGAGAGCACTCCGGCGAACTCCTTCTTGAAGCCCTTGACCAGATCGGTGGAGCAGATGCCTTCGGGCGCTTTCAGGGCGGTTACGGCGGCGGCGTGCGAGGTGGAGAACAGCGGGAACCCAAGGCAGCGGCGGCGGTCCTCATGCATAGGGCGCTCAGCTCGGCATTGGCAACGAGGAGGTCGCGTCCCTCTGGCGAGTTCGCCGCTTCCCTGCTGCTCCAGGTAATCCAGCGCCGCACCCATGGCGGCAATCAGAGCGACCGCAGGCGTGTATGCGCTTTCGCCCTTGGCGCAGGACTTGCGCTCCTTGATCAGATCGAAATAATAGCGCGGCTGGTTGCTGGTCTCCATGCGAGCCCAGGCGCGGTCGCTGGCGGCCAGGTAGGCAAGGCCAGGAGGAATCATCAGGGCCTTCTGCGAGCCGCCGATGATGACGTCGATGCCATCTCCATCCACGTCGAATGCGGTGGTGCCGAGTCCGGTGATGGCATCAACCACGAGCAGCGCGTCGGTTCCCTTTACCAAACGGGCCAAGGCCGCCACATCATGACGCACGCCGGTGGAGGTTTCCGTGGCCTGCACAAAGACGGCCTTCACGTCAGGAGTGAGCAAGGCCTCGACCTCCTTGATGGCGAAGGTTTGGCCGTAGGGCTTGGAGAGCACAACGGTCTCGCAGTGGAAAGCCTTTGCAAGCGAGACCCAGCGCTCGCCGAATTTTCCCGCGCTCAGAACCAGAACCTTGTCGCCTGGACTGGTGAGATTGCTGACGGCGGCTTCCATGGCTCCGGTTCCGGAAGAGGCGAGTACGACCACGTCATTGCTGGTTCCGATGAAAACCTTCAACTGCGCCAAAACCTTGAGGTAGAGCGCGCGAAACTCGGGCGTGCGGTGATGAAGGTCCGCTGCCGCCATGGCGAACTGCGCTGCCGGAAGCAGAGGTGTCGGGCCGGGGGTAAAGAGACGAGTCTTACGGAACATGAAGCCTTCTCCTGGGAAGTGGATATCGCGGCGAGCCGCGGCGAACTCAACAACCGAACGTTGGATTCGTCATTATAAAGTAAACACATGAAATAAAACTTTGCGGGCACTAAGGCCGGCACTGATGCAGCCGAACCGTTCCGTGCCCGCCTACTCGTAAAGGCGCACCAGCAGCCCCGACCGCAGCTTCGGTTCAAACCATGTGGACTTGGGCGGCATGACCTCACCAGCATCGGCCACGTCGATCAGTTGATCCAGCGAGGTCGGATAGAGCGAGAAGGCAACCGCGTATCCTTCCTCTCACCCGGCGTTCCAACTCGTCCATGCCGCGAATTCCGCCGACGAAATCGATTCTCTTGTCCGTGCGCGGGTCGTGAATGCCGAGCACAGGAGAGAGCAGGTTGTCCTGAAGAATGCTGACATCGAGCCGCTTGATCGGGTCCTCGGTCGGATAGCTTCCGGCACGCGCCTTCAACGTGTACCACCTCCCTTGCAGGTACATTCCGAAGCTAGCAGCCTGGGACGGTTGCCGACCAGCGGCGGGACTCACTTCAAACTTCTCACCGATTTTGGCCAGAAACTGCTCCGGCGAGAGTCCGTTCAGATCTCTGACGATGCGGTTGTAGTCGAGGATCTTGAGCTGATTATGCGGGAAAACCACGGCCATAAAGGACTCATACGGCTCGTGGCCATTCGGGTGCGGATTCCGGGCGCGACAGGCTTCACCGTACCGAACCGCGGAGGCCGTGCGGTGATGGCCGTCGGCGATATAGAGCGCCCCGACGCCACGGAATCGTTCGATCAACCTTGCGATCATCGCTGGGTCGGAAATTCTCCAGACGGTATGGACGATTCCATCGGGCGTCGTGATGTCGTAGAGAGGCGCGGAGGCGCGGACGGCGTCCACTATGGCATCGATCTCCGCCTGGGCCCGGTAGGTAAGAAATACCGGCTCGGCATTGGCGTTCTGCTCGGAGACGTGGCGTGTGCGATCATCTTCCTTGTCGCGGCGCGTGAATTCGTGCTTCTTGATGCGATTCTCTTCGTACTCACGGACCGAGCAGAGCGCGACCAGACCGGCCTGTACGTGCTCTCCCATGCGCTGCTGGTAGAGGTAGAGTGAATCCTCTGGCTCGCGTGCCAGAATGCCATCGCCGATGAACCTTTTCAGATTCGCGGCACCCGCGGCGTATACGCGATCCTCGTGCTCATCAATGCCTTCAGGGAGATCGATTTCAGGACGGCAGACGTGCAAAAACGAGTACGGATTGCCATCGGCCAACTGGCGTGCCTCAGCCGTGTTGACGACATCATAGGGAACGGAGGCCACACGGGCCGCAAGTTCGGCCTTGGGCCGGTACGCTCTGAAGGGTTGAATCAGCGACATAAATACCTTTCCACGATAAAATCCGTCCCAGCCTCGCGCCGGGATCAACTACCTGATTGTACCCTCCACTTCTCCCCATGCGGCCTCAAGCCTTTTTGTACGAAATAACTCTGCGTGGGGCGATAACTTTCCCGTAAGCTGCTCGTCTAAGAAGTATGCTGGGCTTCATAGGATTCGTGCTCCTGATCATCGTTCTGCGCCCTCTGGTCGCACAACATCGCTGACACAGCGTTCGCGAATCTAAGCCCATCAGTGTTTTGGATTATTTTTTCCGCAAGCGCTTGGCATTGGCGGTCGCTTTGCTCACCCACGGAGCCATCAGCGAAGTAAGTGAGGCTTGGCCGTAGCTGGACATCAGCCTAAAACTCGTCGCCGTGGCTGCCTGCGCCTTCTCGTTGAACATGCGCAGATACTCGGCTTGAGAGCATTTGTTCTGGGAGATCAGGAGCATGCGGCGTGCCACCGTCTCCCAGGATGCCAGCATGAGATTTGTCATCGCCAAAGGGAGCGATGCTGCTTCGACCATTCCTGTAACCCCGCGTGTTTTCTTTTTGGCGGCCATCGTGTTCGTTTGATGCTTGAGCTTCAGTGCGGATTCACGACTGTGCTCGTGGCACTTCGAGTCGCGACTAGAACTCCGCATGCGCGCGAAAGGTTGGCACGACTACTGGACCGCGGTCGCGGTTGTAGCCGGGATCGACGATGTACTGGACTCCAGGAGCGAGGTAGATACCGCGCCAGACGTGCGCGGTGTAATACGATTCGAGAATGTTCTCCCGCCCGTAGCTCAGTGCTCCGTCGCCAAGCAGGAAGCCTAAGCCGCCGTCGGCCAGATAGTTCTGGTGATCCTTCTTGATTCCGTTTGAGACGAAGGCGACGCCGGCGCGGTCTTGCTTGCGATGCCACTTTGCGCCATACAAACCCACGCCCCCGGCGCAGGTCATATCATCCTCAGTGTAGGCAAACGATTCTGTTTTTCCGTTATCCCAGCCACAGCGGAGAAAAGCGGCGAGGTTCCGGCTAAGATCCTGTTCCATGTTGATTTCAAAGCCATACTTGCGGGTAATGCGCCAGGGGTGGTTGGTGATTTCGGGGACCGTTTCTGGAACCGGGGCCGTTCCCTGCTGAAATTGCGTGACAGCATCGCGATAAATGCCCATGTTGGCGTAGTTCGTGTATGCCAGAATCCGGATCACTCCGGATTTGCCGGGCACGATGCCGTGACGCAGTTCGTATTCCCAGTTCTCTGCATGAACCTGCCACGGACGCCATACCAGGTTAATCCCGTTAGCCACACTCGGCATCAACCCCTCGGCGAAGCGGAAACCCCAGTTGCGATCTTCGTAATCAGCGACCACACCCACCGTATAGCCGCGTGTGTCGGCGGCATAGTCCCAGGCGCCATCATTGTCTATGGTCCAGTTGATGAATTGATAATGCGTGTCTGAACCGACTGCATTCACGTCGAAGAAATCCGGCAGGCTGAACTTGCCAAAGCGGACTTCCAGACGCCGACGCGGCAATTCATCGAAGAGCGACAGGAAGCTGCGCTCGTTTTCGATCTTGTCTTTGCTCAACGCGAACACTTTGTGAATCATGGCGCGCCCGAGGTACGGGTCTTTGCTCAACAGAGGATTGCGTACGATGTCGAGATCCGTGTTCCCGGCCAGGCCAAAGCCTTGGCTGAGTGCCGCGCCACCAGCTTCTTCGATGTCAACCAGAAACTCGGTGGAATTGTTCGCCCGTACCCCGGTGTAGAGCGTCAACACGCGCGAGGTAGCTTTTTCATAATTTGGGCTAAGGCTATGCGGCCCGCTGTAGTCGGCGTGAAAGTCAGGATGAGTTTGAAAGATGAAGTTCGCCTGCCCGGAGAGCCAGAAACGCGTGTCCTTCAGATGCGGGAATATTGTTTCTGGGTCGGAGGGGCCGGAAGTATTTGCCGTTTCGTCCACGTTCGCAGGTGGCGTGCCTGCGTCTGGTGGAGGCTCAGGCCGTTGTGCGCAGGCAGGAATTACACACGTCAGCCACAGCAGGGTGAGGAGCGTGCCTATAATCCCACGTATCAAGTTGCGACTCAGCTTCCTCATTCAGCCACAATCCTATCCATCAGCGTACGCTGGCTCAAAAGTGTTACGGCGCAATCGCGCGCATTTAGTTAACTAATTGATTCCTGACGGCTTATTCGACGATTATACTGTGTTCGAATCGAGAGTGGAATGAGAAGGCGGATTCTTTCACTCGACTTCGCTCATATTTCCGGGAACCCTGCACGTGAGCCGTTTTGCATCTAACGGCCGACGATTATGGATGCGGGAACCAAGTCCGTGGCGCACGGTGAAGATGGGACGGGTCTGCGCAGACCGGCATCAGTAATTTGCAAGCTCTTCGCTTCCGAGTGCGGTGCATCCGATCGCTTAATCCCTCGCTGGATTTTTCTTCGCGCGCTCGGTCTGATCTATTTCTCGGCCTTCTTCTCTTTGGTGTTTCAGATCCGCGGGTTGATTGGTCCCGATGGAGTTCTTCCTGCGGGCGAATACCTGCACCAGATCGCTCACTCATCGATAGGACATCTGCGTTTCTGGTACGCTCCTTCGCTGCTCTGGATCTCCAGCGGTTCGCATACGTTGCTTGCGCTGTGCTGGGTTGGCATGATCGCGTCGCTGATGCTGGTGCTGAATCTCTGGCCGCGAGCGATGCTGGTGACCTGCTTCGTCTGCTTCCTTTCCTTTGTCGTCGCTGCGCAAGACTTCTCCGGCTATCAGTCGGATGGAATGCTTCTGGAAGCTGGATTCCTGTCACTGTTCTTTGCTCCTCCTGGGCTTCGCCCCGGTTTGGGAGTTGCGAATCCGCCCTCACGGTTTAGCCTGTTTCTTCTTCAGTGGGAATGGTTTCGCATCTACTTCGAGTCCGGAATCGTGAAGTTGGCGAGTGGTGATCCGCAGTGGCGCAACTTCACGGCAATGGACGAGTACTACCAGAACTGTCCACTGCCGACCTGGATCGGATGGTACGTGCAGCATCTGCCGCACTGGTTCCAGGCAGCAACCGTGGGCGCGACTTTGGTGATGGAGCTGGTGCTGGTTTGGGCGATTTTGCTTCCGCGCCGTTTTCGTACTGTTCTGTTTTTTTTCGTTACTTGCTGGCAAGCAGGAGTCATCCTCACGGCCAACTATGCGTTTCTGAATTACCTGGTACTGGTTCTGGGCTTTCTTCTGCTGGATGATCACACTTTTCTACGCCATCTCCCGGAATCATGGAACTCGCTGGTGGCGGCGCCTGCGGCGGCAGGGCAAGAGCCTCAGCTCCAAGCCGGACAAAAACGTTTTTTCGCGGATACGGAGCACTCAAACTGGCGATCTCCGCCGTGATGCTGAGTTGGGTTTTCTACGCCTCAACCGCAAAACTGGTCTGGATGCTTGCACCGAACGCTCCTCTACCTGTGACCCCGGTGACGGTGTTGGAGCCGTTCCGAATCGCGGACCAATATGGACTCTTCGCGGTCATGACGCCGGAGCGCTACGAGATCGAGTTCCAAGGTTCGGACAACGGGAAGAACTGGATCGCATATCCGTTCCTATACAAGCCTCAGGTGTTAAATGAGCCGCCCGCGATCTATGCTCCCTATCAGCCGCGATTCGATTGGAATTTGTGGTTTGCGTCGCTCGAAACGTGGCGCGACAATGCCATCGTGCCCAACACGGAAATTCGGCTGCTCTCGAACGATCAAGATGTGCTGAGCCTGTTTGCAGGCAATCCATTTGCGCACGCTGCGCCGAAGCAAGTCCGGGCTGTGCTCTGGCAATATTGGTTTACAACCATGAGCGAGAAGCGCACTACGGGAAACTGGTGGCGCCGCAAACTTCTGGGACTCTATGCGCCGACTCTCGAACTGCAACCGGACGGGAAGGTTGGGGTGGTGACAATGCCCGGAGCCGAGGTTCCAACGCAATGAAGGCCAATTCCGGCAGAGCCGTGGTGGTGGGAGCAGGCCCCAATGGGTTGGCCGCCGCCATTGTGTTCGCCCAGGCGGGCATGCAGGTGGAGGTCTTCGAAGTCCGAGGAGCAACCGGGCGGAGCAGCCAGGACCATGGAACTTACCTTGCCCGGCTTTCATCACGACTTCGGCTCCGCTGTACACCCCATGGCCGCAGGTTCACCGTTCTTCTCGTCGCTGCCGTTGCGCGATTACGGTCTCGAATGGATTCACTCTCCCGCACCCGCTCGCTCATCCCTTCGATGACGGCACCGCGATCACCCTGGAGCGCGATCTGGAGGCAGCCGTACGAGTGCTTGGCATGGATGGCAAAGCCTGGCGAGAGCTGTTTGGCCGTTGGTGAAGCACTGGGCGGAATTGGCACCAGAGATCCTGCGGCCGATAATTCACCTGCCGCGCCATCCGTTGTTGCTGGCGAGTTTGGATTGAACGCTCTGCTGCCTGCCGCATCCCTTGCGAATCGATACTTTCGCAGCCCACGGACAAGAGCTCTGTTTGCGGGATTGGCGGCGCACTCGTTTCTCGCACTGGATGAACCGCTGAGCGCTGGGTTTGGCATCGTGCTCGGCACAACGGCGCACGCCGTGGGATGGCCGATTCCGCGCGGCGGAGCACAATCCATCACGCGGGCATTGATCGCCCATCTAGGCGGGCTCGGGGGCATGGTTCGGCCTTCGAGCCGAGTGGAGAGGCTGGATTCGCTGGGAGAGTTCGATGCTGCGCTCTGTGATGTCGCCCCGCGGCAACTTTTGCAGATCGCAGGAGAACGTTTCACTCCGGCATACAACCGCCTGCTCGGGCGTTACCGCCACGGGCCAGGAGTGTTCAAGGTGGACTACGCGCTCTCGCAGCCGATTCCGTGGAAAGCTGCCGAGTGTGCGCGTGCGGCGACCGTGCATCTGGGAGGCAGCATGGAGGAGATTGCCGCCTCTGAAGATGCGATGCGGCACGGCCGCCACGCCGAGCGGCCGTTTGTTCTGCTCGCGCAGCCGACCCTGTTCGATCCCAGCCGCGCTCCGCAAGGCAAACATATCGCTTGGGCGTATTGCCATGTTCCCAATGGATCGACCTTCGACATGCTGCCCCGGCTCGAAGCGCAAATCGAACGCTTTGCTCCAGGGTTTCGCGACTGCATTCTGGCGCGCCACGCCTTTCAATCCGCCGACCTTGGAGGCGATGGATGCAAATCTCGTCGGAGGAGACATCGTTGGCGGCGCGGCAGACTGGCGGCAACTCCTTTTTCGGCCCACCTGGAGACAGTATGCGACGCCGGATCGCAGCATCTATCATTTGCTCATCGTCCACCCCACCCGGCGGCGGAGTGCATGGCATGTGCGGGTACAACGCGGCAAAGCTCGCTTTATCGCGATTGCAAAAATCAGAGTAATTGCCGCGCTGTCTTCTGATTCCCCGTCAGCAGCTAGGCCGCGATTTTGCTGCTCTTAAAACGCGGCAGGAATTCCTGCTGCACAAAGGTTTCATAGGAGGTCGGAGTGGTGTTGCGCTCACTGCGGGCTTCCAATGGCTTCATGTAGCCGGAGTTCAACGACGAACACATCTCCAGAATCAGGCTCACGAAATCCGCCGACATTCCCATTTGCTGCATGGCAGCGCGAATCTGCTCCTGCGGCGGCTGCATGTACTTGAGGTCCGGCTTGCCGATCGCCTTGCCGATGATGGTCGCGCATTCGCTCATCGAGATATCCCGCGGACCTAGAAGTTCGCGAGTCTCGCGTGGATGGAAATCCAGTTTCAGCAGGGCGTCTGCCGCTGCGGCTCCAATGTCGCGCGCCGCAATCATCGCAATCTTCAACTCCGGCGAGCAGCGGGCCTATGGCCATGCCCTGCTTCTGAATCGGCGTCACCTGCTCCAGAGTGTTTTCCATAAAGTATCCGGCGCGCAGATGGAGAACATTAAGGCCGGAGATGCGGTTGAGCCGCTGCTCCATTCGATGAAGTCCGACCACCGGTCCGGTTTTGTCAGGCTTGTCGGCGCCTATGCTGCTGAGCATGACCGCGTGCGTCACTCGGGCGCGCTCCAGTGCGGTGGCAATCGATTCGGTCACCGCATCCTGATGCGCAAGTATATCCGGGCTCGACGGATCGGGTGGCAGCATCACGTACACTGCCTCGGCTCCGTCAAAAGCCGGCACTAGCATCTCCGCGTTGGTAACGTTGGCGACGAATGGCTCGCCGCCTTTCTGCGCGAGCCACTGCATACGCTCCGGGCTACGGCAAATCCCCCGCACTGTTTTTCCTGCGGCAAGCAGACGATTTGCAACCACACTTCCGGTGTTTCCGGTGACTCCGGTGACTACGTACATGGCGCCCTCCTTATCTTGAGTTCGGGGCGTTGGATGCGACCTGCACGCTATGAGATTGCTAACGCGCACGCACAACAAAGCCCCACATTCGGCAAAGAAATGAGGGGCTGTGTCAGCTTCCGATATGTGCTTTCGATTGTATGCGTCCCGCCCGAGAACTCGGTTTCAAAAGTTTCCGCGTGGGCTCGATGGCCCGGTTAGGTGGGCTCTATCGCGGGTTAGAAGTCGTTGAAATCCAGCGCGATCGGCTGGCCGTCCTCGTCATACTGGATAACCGGTTCACCGCTACGCTCGACGGGCTCGGCCTGCTTCTCCAACTTGCGCTGCTCCATTTTCTGCGACTTTTCTTGCCGCTTTTCCTGGCGGGCCCGCTCTTTCGAGCGCTTTGTGAAAGTAGTTCTTGAGTTTCCTGCCATTAACACTCCAATCGGTAAATGTATTTCGAGCCGATCACGAATCAATTGCATCTTTTCTGCCCTTCCAGCGTTCGCATTCCGTGAAAGGGAGAAAAACATCGGCCAGCCGTGATTGATCGCTCACGGCGAAAACCACACCGCGAGAAAACATCACCTTAGCTGAAAATCATTCGTGAAACGGTACCGGTCTTTGGCGCACCCGGTGCGCCCTGCCTAGGCGCGGAATTCCTGCTCGATGGGGAATACGTTTCCTTTCGATTATATTCCTTCCCGGCGATTTCGTTTTCCGCAGCGTCGAACCATGCCAAAGAATTCACCTTTTTTGGGAACAAATCGGCATAGCCGGGGAGCAAATCCGCAATCGGTGCACGTTAAACGCAGCGGCTCCAGCGCGAAACTTTTTTCCAGGCTGGGGTTTGAATCAAAGAGAAGTTCGAGGTTTCGGACATGCTGAAAAAAATGGTACTCGCGTTTGGTCTGATCATTGCGTTCGCCCTGATGACGCCCCCTAAGGCAAACGCGCAGGTGGGAATCGGAATCGGCATTGGGGCTGCAGTGCCGTACGGCGGGTATGTGTACGGTTGCGATCCTTACTACTATCCGGCGGGCTGCTACGCTCCTTATGCCTACCCCTACGCCTACGGTTGGGGTTGGCCATACTGGGGCGGCTATGGATGGGGAGGCTATTACGGACGAGGCTACTACGGACGAGGCTATTACGGCGGACGCGGCTACTATGGCGGGCGCGGCTACTACGGCGGGCGGGGCTTTGTCGGACACGGTGGTCAAGGCTTTGCCCGCGGTGGTGGAGGAGGAGGCTTCGCCCGCGGTGGTGGCGGCGGATTCAGGGGCGGTGGCGGACACGGCGGCGGTGGACACAGATAATTTGTAGGCTGGTGCCCCGGATTTATGCCCCTTCAACCTGTAAACGGTCGGAGGGGCTACAGCCTCTGAAAGCCTAGAGCAGACCACCCGTCTGCAAGGTCAGAGCGCTCAACGCGAGTTCCAGCTTTCTGATAGCCTCATCGAGTTCTGGATGCTGTCCCAACTGCTCCCGTAGAGTTTTTAAAAGTTGATGTGCGTCTGCCACATTCTCTACTGCTTTGCTCTGCGATGTCCCTGGTGCTGGCGCTTGGTTTGAATCCATTGGGCACTCTCCCTATTGCCTTGCATTATGCCTCGCTCCTGCGCTGTTTTAAAACAGATGCTTTGTGAAATTGTTCGGCGATATTGCCCATGCAGTTTTTGTCAGGCTGGAGTTGACCTCCGTACTGTGGCACAATTGACGTGACACTGGACGATTCCGATGCGCTGTCGCCGGGATCATCGCGTGCGGGGATGGTGAAATGGCAGACACACTAGCCTTAGGAGCTAGCGCCGCAAGGCATGGGGGTTCAAGTCCCCCTCCCCGCACCAGACATTCGCAATAAATTAGAGGCGTCGTGGATGGACCTTCCGGCATCCATAGTGAATGGAATCATACCCGGGAGGTGCAGTGATGAAAAAGAACGTCGGTGGAAAAGACCAAACCATTAGATTCATGATTGCCAGCGCGGGTGTCGCCATCGGACTCTTCGCAAAACGCCGCTGGATCAAAGCACTGGGCTTCAGTGTTGGCGGAGCTGAATTGGCGACCGCGATAACCAGGTACTCACCACTCAATCAGTTGGCCGGTAGAAGTACTCGTTGATTGCCTTTTCGCGATTCTGATCTTCAGCGAGGCGACCTGACGAGCGCACGATACTGCAAAAACATCTGCGTCCGCCAACGGAGAATCATTCCGAACGCCAGAATGAAGAACAGGGCTGCCGTCTGTGGCACAGATAGCACCGTGTCGAGATAACTGCGCGCAGCCACGCGAATCCCAGCGAGCAAGATAATCACGGCGAAGAATGCGTGGGATCGTTGCGCCATCACGGTCTCACCTTCGCGAACAAGGCGTGAAGTTCGCAGCAAGGGATAAGCCAGCGCAATTGCGCCACCCAGGAATGCCACCGCCGCCCAGCTCCATGGAACCCGAAACGCGGGCGCGATAAACATAGAGAATCCGGTCGCCATGCCTAAAGGCGGGATGATGATCTTCTTCGCCGAGACGGCGGTACGCGACTCCCGCACACGCCAGATCATGACTGCGATCGCACCTGCGATCGAGGTGATCAGCGACATTACATTGAGAGGGGGCATCGTCATAGCAAGCATACTCATATCATAAAGAACTTCGGTGGAGAGCAGAAGCCACCTGCCGCCCCCGATGGTTTAGAAATCAGGCTCGCCCTGCGAACTCACGAGTTTCCGTGGACACCTTGACCTTTTCACCTTCCTTGATAAAGGGAGGAACACGGATTTCGATGCCGGTTTCCAGCTTGGCGGGCTTGGTCACATTGCCGCCGGACGAGTCGCCGCGGGCACCAGGCTCGGTGTAGGCGACTTGCAGTTCGACGTGGGGTGGCAGTTGTAATCCAATTGGATTGCCGTTGTATTTGTGCAATTCGATCATGGCTCCCTCTACGAGGAAATCCAGTGCGTCGCCGATCATCTCATCAGAGAGAGCAACGGTCTCGAAAGTCTCCTGGTCCAGAAAGTGCGAACCATCTCCGTCGCTGTACAAGTAGGATGCCTGAACCATCTCGAGGTCTGGCTCTTTGAACTTGTCACTGGCCTTGAATGTCTTGTCAAAGACCGCGCGGGTAAGCAGGTTGCGCATTTTCAGGCGGACCAAAGTCTGAGCACCCCTTGCGGTAGGAGTTGAAACTTCGGCTTCCAGGCACAGGAATGGAGTGTTCTCGATCTCGAAGAACATTTTTCGCTTTACGTCGATGGCGTCAATCAATGCGGCCATATTTCCTCAAAAACAACGGGTCGGATGCGGGAGACTCACTGGTCTGATCCCGGCTTCCCGTTGGGTGAATGGTGAACTCCAATAGAATAACAGGCGCGGCTCTTCCGCTCACACCTCTAAAACCCTCTATGCGCAGCTCAGAATTTGAGTGCACCTTTGTGGGATGAAAGCACAAAAAACAGCTCGCAGCGCAAACTCATGGGCGGGCTCAAATAAGCGCAAACTCGGGCTAACATCGCCAACATTGCTGCCATCAAATCGGACGGACCACTAATAAGGTACAAAGGAAATTTCATGAAAAATGAAAGCCTCAGCATTCAAGATGATCGAACTGGCCTCACCTATAAGCTGCCAATTGAACACGGAGCCATACGGGCAACGGATCTGCGCCAGATCAAAACTGCGCCAGATGATTTCGGACTGCTGAGTTATGATCCTGCGTTCGTCAATACGGCGGCTTGCGAGAGCAGCATCACCTTCATCGACGGCGACCGCGGCATTCTCCGCTATCGCGGATATGACATCGACGCGCTTGCGGAGAGTTGCACATTTCTTCAAGTGGCGTACCTGGTACTCACCGGCGAGCTACCCAGTGATTCTGAAAACAAGAGATGGGTAGATGAGATTTCCCATCACACCATGCTCCACGAAAGCATCAAGAACCTTCTGGCCGGCTTCCGCTACGACGCTCATCCAATGGGAATGTTGGTCAGCACGATAGCAGCGCTCTCAACCCTCTATCCTGATGCCAAACACGTCCATGACCCGGAACTCCGCAGGTTACAAACTGTTCGCCTGGTCGCTAAGCTCCCCACGATTGCCGCGTGTTGTTACCGGCATGGTCACGGCTTCCCTTATGTGCAGCCCGATAATGAGCTTAGCTACACGGAAAACTTCATGAGCATGCTCTGGAAGATGACGGAGCGAGAGTTCGCGGCCAACCCGGTGCTAGCTCGGGCCTTGGACGTGCTTTTCATCCTGCACGCGGATCACGAGCAGAACTGCAGTACCAACACAATGCGCTGCGTCGCCAGCGCGCAGACCGACCCATATCTCAGCCTCGCCAGTGCGGCATCCGCGCTCGCCGGCCCCCTGCATGGAGGCGCTAACGAGCAAGTTCTCAAGATGCTGGACGAGATCGGCGCCAAGAAGAATGTTCCCGCATACGTGAAGCAGGTGAAGGATGGCCATGGCAAACTGATGGGCTTTGGACATCGCGTGTACAAGAGCTACGACCCGCGCGCCCGTATTATCAAGCGAACGGCGGAAGAAGTCTTTGAAGTTACCGGCACCAATCCCAAGCTCGAAATCGCACTGGAACTCGAACGCATTGCGCTGGCCGACGAATATTTCGTGAGCCGGAAGTTGTATCCGAACGTGGACTTCTACTCTGGGATCATCTACCAGGCAATGGGTTTCAACCCGGAGATGTTCACCGTCTTATTTGCCATTGGCCGCACCGCGGGATGGCTGGCGCACTGGGAAGAGATGATGCGGGACCCGGAGCAGAAAATTGCCCGTCCAAGGCAGCTCTATGTCGGCCACGATCAGCGGGCCTTGTCTCTGCCGGTAAAGAAGGTTGCGTAAAACGTCCATGCACCATAGATTGGCTGCAGCCTGAAACACTTGCGGCACACACCCCGCGTGCGCGTTAGAATGCTCTCTGGGCGGCAGCCTTTGTGGAGATGGACCGGCTTTGTCACGAAACCCCCTCCAAAAGGTACAAAGCTCATTACTGGAATCCATTGCACACCTAGAGGAAAATGAAAAGGAGTGAGTTGGGCATGAATCTTCGCTATCTGTGCATTCCTGCTTTTCTGATCCTCGCGTTCTCGATCCCCTCCCCGGCGCAATCGCTGGGAGATGTGGCGCGCCAGTTACGCGCGGAAGAGCAAAAGTGCGGGTCTCCGCATCCCAATGTCATCACAAACGATGACATTGCAAGCAGCGAGCCGGCACCTGCTCCAACGAAGAAAACCGAGAACAAAGGCGAGGAGACTGCGACAGCAAACTCCGCAAAAGGAACCAAAAGCAGCGCCAATGCAGGAAAAGACGCGACCAAGGAACGTGAATCGCAAGAGCTTGCAACTGATCAGCGCAGCGAAGAAATCAATAAGGAATATCTGGACCGCATCGCCTCCATACGCACGCAGATAAATACCGCGCAACAGGAGTTGGCAAAGCTTCAGTTGGACCAGGTAGAGAGCACTAACGATTTTCAGCGAACCCTCGGTACGTCGCCGACTCCGGGCGAATATGCGGAACAGCAACACGTCTTCAGTGGGCAGATTCAATCTCACCGCGATTTGATCAACAATCTGAACTCACAACTGGAGGATGCCAAGGAAGCGGCGCGCCACGCGGGAGTTCCGCACGCCACCGATTGAGCAGTTCACCTCTTTGCGTCGATTTCCACCCGCTTTTGGATCTGCAACAGATGATGATGGCCGTGAATGTAGTGGAATTTTCCCTTGGGAGCACGATCCCAATCCGAGTCACGCAAGCCGCTCGTGTTCGATCTCTTTTCGCAAACGGTTTAACCAGACATCCATTTCACATCACCTGATGCTGATTCTCACATTTCGTCCGCTTTCCATTAAATGCGAGATTTTGTGCGTGGATTTGTTATTGATTGTTCAAACGCTCCAGCGCCTTTTTCGCCTCGCGCGCGCTCGGCCCATCCTTCAGAATTACCAGGTACTCCTGGTATCGAATCCGCGCTTCCTCAAAATCTTTGCTCTTTTCCAGAGCCTGCGCCAGCTTAAATGTGGCCACCGCATCGTGCGGTTTGAATTGCAAAGCCTCCCGGTAACGGCTGAGCGCGGCTTTGTAGTTCCCTGCCCTGAAGTAGTAATCCCCGACCTCGACGTCCTTCATCGCGCGCAGTGGATTCCACTCGTGCGTCACGTCATCGGCTACGTGCCCGCCATCCGGATGCGCCAGTGAGTCGTTCGTTGGCGGTGACAAATCAATGCGGGTCTGGTTGCTGCTGCTCTCCTCGTCACTGCGCGGAGGGGCGCTGTTGGCAGGGAGTTGCTGGGCTTTTGCATTCCTGGTGTACTGCGGATTTTCAGTGAGCGGGCCGTCAGCGGGCCCAGGATTCTGCTGCTGTTGCGCTACCAGCACAGGCGCACAAAAGATTGCGCCAGCCAGCGTGAACGCCAGTATGCTGCCAAGCCTCATACGCTGATTGTACCCGCCACAGGCTTTATACTCTTGCGGATTTTACGAGGAAACGCCGCTTCGTTTCGCGGTTTTCCACACGCGCTCTCACTTCCAGCTCGGTCGTTCCCTCAGCCAGCGCCAAGGGCATTTCGGCCACTCCAGCCTCGTTCGTGAGAGTGGGTTCCAGTACTCCTGAAGCAGACTGCGTCTTCCAACACGCGCCCACCTGCGCCAATCCTGCAACGTATCCGCCGGAGAGAACTCGAAAGCGAAGCAGCGCTCCCCCATCGGCGACTCTCACCGACCCCAGGAACTGTACCACCAGTTCTTCGGCCGTCTCCTGGTTCAGCACCTCGTCCACGAAACCATCGCGGACAGCTTCCAGAACCCAGCGGTGCTGCGCCCTCGCGAGCTCCTGAATCGCCACTTCGCCCGACTCCGGGGGGAGCGCGGTGGAACGTTTGCCGATGCAGCGGCCACTGACAAACACCTGGGACTCCAGCCACTGCTCGTGCTCGCGCACCTCGGTCTGCACATGGTAAACCGTACCCTGCGCTCGAATATCCGTATTGAAGCCGAAGATCATGTTCGACAGATTTCCCTCGGCCGCAATTCCGCCCGACATAACCGAAGAACATGTCCGACGTTCCTAACAGGGGCCATTACCAACTTAGGATTGTCCAGTACCGATCGCCATTTCCACAACGTTACTTTGGTTTCATTGTGCCTTTGAAGTCACCTTATTTTCATTAATGCACCTTAATGCACCACTTCCGTAGCCGGGATCAAGATGTGCTTGAATGTGCTTGACACTTTGAAAACGTAATAACTATACTTGCGCGTTCCCAGATGAAGAGCTTTAGCACGATAACTGTAATGACAAACAATTATTTTGCCAGATATCTTCCTCTGCTGATCCACTTCGCGATTGTCTGCCTTCTGGCAGCCGCCATCGTGACGCTGTCCTATTTCATCGGCCAGCACAAGGCCAACAAGAGCAAAATGTCCCCCTACGAGTGTGGCATGGAGCCCGTCGGCGATGTTCGCCAGCGGTTCAGTGTGTCATTCTATCTGGTCGCCATGCTCTTTATCCTTTTCGACGTGGAAGCGGTTTTCCTCTATCCTTGGGCCATCCTATTGAAGCGCCTGAAGATGTTTGGATTCTGGGAGATGATGACGTACGTCCTGATTATCCTGGTCGGTTTCATATACGTCTGGAAGAAGGGCGTGCTCGACTGGAACAAACCTTCCCGCGACGAGGCGCTCTGACGAAATGCCCTTGCAACCTGCTGTTACCGATTTGGAAATGCTGAAGGACCGTCCGGCGGTTGCCTGTCTGCTTGCCGGACTGCCCCAGGCACTTCAGGCCGCAAAGTTTGATCGCGACGAACTCACGCTCTGGGTCGATCCCCTTCAACTCATTGCCGCTCTGAACCTTCTACGCAACTCCAGCAGCACCAGTTTCAAGGTGCTGGCGGACCTTACAGCGCTCGACTGGTTTCCGTCTGAGCCGCGCTTTGAGCTGGTTTATTCTCTTCTCTCCTATGAGCGCCATGAGCGCATTCGTATCAAGGTCAAGGTCAACGGAGCCGATCCCTATATCGAATCGGTGACTGCATTGTGGTCGGGAGCATCGCCATTTGAACGCGAGGTCTTCGATCTGTTTGGCATCCGCTTCCAGGGGCATCCCGACCTTCGCCGCATTATGTTGCCGGACGACTGGGAAGGCCATCCTCTGCGGAAAGACTACCCGGTCGAGGGATACCGCTAATGCCCACCATTGATCAATTCCGTTCTGTGCCTGTCGTTGAAACCATCGATGGCGACCGCACTATGGTCCTCAACATGGGGCCGCAGCACCCTTCGACGCACGGTGTGCTTCGCCTCTTATTGGAAATCGACGGCGAAACCGTCGTACGTATTCGTCCTGACGTCGGTTTTCTGCATACCGGGATCGAAAAGACCTGCGAGGCCAAGTTCTACCAGCAGGTCGTTCCGATGACCGACCGCATCGACTATCTCTGCCCCATGACCAACAATTTGACCTATGTGTTGGCCGTCGAGAAGCTTCTGGGGTTGGAGATACCGCCGCGCGCGATGTGGATCCGATTGATGCTAAACGAGTTGACCCGGATCAACTCGCACCTGGTATGGCTTGGCACCCACGCTCTCGATATCGGCGCGATGACCGTTTTCCTGTATTGCTTCCGTGAACGGGAAGAGATTCTGAAGATGTTCGAGATGGTTGCCGGCCAGCGTATGATGACCTCCTACTTCCGAGTGGGCGGCCTCGCCATGGATCTGCCGCTCGGATTCCTCGACTACCTGAAGAACTTCGCTAATTATTTTCCCGACCGGATTGAACAGTATTCCGACTTGCTCACCAACAACCCGATCTGGATCGGGCGCACCAAGGGTGTCGCGCTGATTGCGAAGGAAGATGCGATCGAACTGATGCTTAGCGGCCCCACGGCCCGCGGCAGCGGGATCGATTGGGATCTGCGCCGCGATATGCCCTACGGCGGATACGATCAGCTCGAGTTCAAGGTTCCGGTGGCCACCAGCGGCGACGTTTACGGACGTTACCAGATACGAATGGAAGAGCTTCGCCAGTCCATCAGCATGGTCAAACAGGCGATCGCGAATCTGCCCGACGGCCCGATCAAGGCCAACGCCCCCAAGGTCGTTCTTCCTGATCGTGAAAAGATGAAGACGCAGATGGAGTCTTTAATCCATCACTTTAAGATTATTACCGAAGGCTTTACGGTTCCGGAGGGTGAAGTCTACCAGGGTGTCGAATCACCGCGCGGCGAAATGGGCTACTACGTGGTCTCAGACGGCACGGCCAAGCCCTACCGGGTCCATATGCGCAGCCCATCTTTTGCCAACCTGAACGCCATTGGAGTGATGTGCGAACATAACCTGCTCGCCGACGTGGTTGCTGCCATCGGCAGCATCGATATCGTACTCGGCGATGTGGATCGCTAGGAAGCTAACCGGAACGGAGACGAATTGGAGCACTGGGGAACGCAGTTTGCCAGAACCGTAGGTAATCGCAGCGAGGGGCAGAGCGACTTCGCCCTCGACCTTATTGATTTGCTTCGGCAGATGGCGGAAGAGTTCAACACAGAGGTTCCAAAGGATTCTAGGTTCTTACTGAAGGTTCTACCGAAAGGCGAAGACGTTGAGATCACAAACGGGTACAAGACCGCTTTGGCCAATGCAACGTCTCTGCCGGGAGCTATCCTCGTTCGGGTGTGGAACAACAGCTCTGAGCGCGCCTTCGAGGGTATCTTGCATAACACGCCGGAGGGCTTTGTGCCGGATGGCATTCCAAGCGAGTGCTCCATTCCATCCGGGTTGGCCGAGTGGATGATCCACGAGATATTTGAACCATAGTTTTTCAGATTCAACAGAGTCCCTTTTGATTGACCAGCTGTCGTATCAGTAGAAACCGGGTTCCAGAGGAACATGAAATTTAGCAAACAACTCGAAGCGCGATACTCCGACATGCTCACGCATTATCCTGTGAAGCGCTCACTTCTCGTCCCTTTCCTTCTCTATATTCAGGACGAATACGGCTATGTTACCGATGAATCCATCGAGGAACTATCGAGGCGATTAGAAATCACCGAGCTCGATATTCGATGCGTCATCAGCTACTATTCCATGCTGCGCACTACGCCCGGCGGCAAGTACAACGTGCAGGTATGCACGAATATCGCCTGCCTGTTACGAGGCGGAGAAGAGATGTTGGAGCACGTGCGCGGAAAGCTCGGCGTCGCCGTCAACAAGGGAACCACTCCCGACGGTGTTTTCTCGGTGGAGGAAGTCGAATGCATCGGAGCCTGTTCGTGGGCGCCCGCCATGCAGGTCAATTACACCTACCACGAGAACCTCACGCCGGAAAAAATCGACCAGATTCTTGACGAGTACAGGCAAAAGGCGGCCCAACAGTAGCTATGGCATACCTGGTCTCCCATCCCGATGAGGTGAAAGTCATCAGCAAGCGCTTCGGCCAAGGTGCGGCCAACCTCGATCGCTACCTCGAGCTCGACGGCTACAAAGGCCTGCAGAAAGCGCTCGAACTCGGTGCCGACGGCATCATTAACGAAATGAAGGCCAGCAACCTGCGCGGGCGCGGTGGCGCAGGCTTCCCCACAGGCATGAAGTGGTCCTTCGTCCCCAAGGAGAGCGCCAAGCCCAAGTACGTTCTGTGCAACGGCGATGAGAGCGAGCCCGGAACCTGCAAGGACCGGCTCATCTTTGAGCACGACCCTCATGCAGTCATCGAGGGTGCCATGATCGCTGCGATTGCTGTCGGCTCGCACGCCGCCTACATCTACATTCGAGGCGAGTACCGTTATCTGCTGGAGATCATGCAGAAGGCGATCGCCGATGCTTATGCCCGCGGAATTTGCGGCAAGAACATCTTTGGCTCTGGCTACGACCTGGATGTTTACTGGCACGGTGGCGCCGGCGCATACGAGGTCGGCGAAGAGTCCGCCCTCATGGAATCGCTGGAAGGCAAGCGCGGCGTTCCCCGTATTCGCCCGCCTTTCCCGGCGGTAGTCGGCCTCTGGGGAGGCCCCACGGTCATCAACAACGCCGAGACCCTCGCCAGCGTCGCTCCGATCATGCTCATGGGCGGCAAGCAGTATGCCGAGATCGGCGTAGAACGCAACGGCGGTACCCGTCTCTTCCAACTCAGCGGACACATCGCGCGTCCCGGCGTCTACGAACTTCCCCTGGGCTACAACCTTCGCAAGGCCATCTATGAAGTCGGCGGCGGAATCGCCAACGGGCGCGAACTGAAATGCGTCGTCCCCGGCGGCTCCTCCGTGCCCTGCCTCAGACCCGAGGAAATCGACATCAGTCTCGATTTCGACGCCATGATGAAGGCGGGAACATTCCTCGGCTCTGGCGGTATCGTGGTCATCGATGACCAGACCTGTATCGTCAAATTCGCCCTGCGTACCAGTCAGTTTTACCGGCACGAAAGCTGCGGCTGGTGCATTCCCTGCCGCGAGGGTACGGATTGGATGACTAAGACCCTCAAGCGCTTCCATGCAGGGGCCGGAGTCCAAAAGGATATCGACGACCTCCGCTACCTCGGCGGAAAACATGTTGGGCCGCACGTTTTGCCCGCTCGGCGACGCGGCGGCGATGCCCATCATTGGATTTGTAAAGAAGTTTCGCGAGGAATTTGAAGCACACCTGGAAGGCCGTCCCTGTCCCTACGGGCAGCACGGCGCCCTAAACGCATTGCCAGTTTTGAGCCACTAAGCTCACGAAGAGAATTCATGGCTGACGTAACGCAAAACGTAACGCTTACGGTAAACGGAAAGACCATCACGGCTCCCAAGGGCACCTTGCTCATTGAGGCCTGCAAGCAGTATGGCATCGAGATTCCTGCCTTCTGCTACTACCCCGGACTTTCGCTCCAGGGCGCATGCCGTATGTGCCTGGTCGAAATCGAAAAGATGCCCAAGATGCAGACCGCCTGTACCACGCCGGTCGTCGAAGGCATGGTGGTGCAAACGGAGACGGAGAAGGTGGTGCAGGCTCGCAAGGCCACCCTCGAAATCCTGCTGGCCAACCATCCACTCGATTGCCCGGTCTGCGACGCCGGCGGGGAGTGCGAATTGCAGGACATGACCTTCAAGTACGGCGCCGGCGAGTCGAAGTTCATCGACATCAAGAGCCATCGCGACGAGCAACAGTGGTCGCCGATTGTCTTCTATGACCGCCCGCGCTGCATTCTTTGTTACCGCTGCGTACGCATCTGCGGAGAGGGCATGGACGTCTGGGCGCTCGGCATTCGAATCGCGGCCAGGGTTCGGTGATTGCGCCCAACCAGTGGCGACTCGCTCAACTGTGAAGAGTGCGGAATGTGCATCGACATCTGTCCGGTCGGCGCACTCACCAGCGGCTCTTACCGGTACAAAACCCGGCCGTGGGAGATGACTCACGTCGGCACCGTCTGCAACCACTGCGGCGATGGATGCCTGACTACCGTGGGCGTGCGCCGCTCCGATACCGGTTCCGAGATCGTGCGCTGCGACAACCGCGACCGAAGCGGTATCAATGATGATTTCCTCTGCATCAAGGGACGCTACGCCTACGACTTTGCCTCCAACCCCGAACGCGTCACCACGCCCCTGATCAAGCGCGACGGAAAATTCCTGGCCGCAACCTGGACCGAAGCCATCGAAGAAATTGCCGCCAAGTTCCAGCAGGTTCTGCTGACCAGCGGCTCGCAGTCCATTGGTGTGATCGGTTCCAACCGCACCACCAACGAAGAGAACTACCTGCTTGCAGAAGTTTGCCCGCACCGTACTCGGCACCAACAATATTGATCACCATCGCACCGCCGATTTCGCCGTCTTTCGCGCGCGCCATTGCCGCCAACAAGGCCGAGACGGCCTCGATGAGCGAGGTTGCCACGCGCTCCGGCGATTCTGCTGATCGGCAGCGATCCCACCGAGCAGCATCCTATGCTCGCTTGGCAGATTCGCAACGCTGTTCGCCTGCGAAACTCGCACCTTTACGTGGTGAACGCCAACAAGATCAAGCTCACGCATCAAGCCGCACAGGTCGGCCAAGATCGCCCCCGGCACCGAGCCCGATTTTGTCTCCTTCCTCGCCGGCAACAATGCTGTGGCCTCAAAGCTGGGAGTCTCTGCCGAAGTGCTCGGAAAGCTGCGCGATGCGCTTGCAGCCGAAAGCAATCTCATCATTGTTTTTGGCCCTGAGCTGCGCGGCAAAGCCATCGACGCGCTGGTCGCCTACGGCGCACAGAAGTCTGCAAAGTTCATCTGCC
The DNA here is from genome assembly GCA_963786435.1 of uncultured Acidobacteriota bacterium. Classification (GTDB taxonomy): domain Bacteria; phylum Acidobacteriota; class Terriglobia; order Terriglobales; family Acidobacteriaceae; genus TOLSYN. Next base: position 3,611,465 of record CAWAZK010000002.1, on the reverse strand, counting down.
TCGGCGATTATGCCAACTCGCGTGGCGCGGCTGACATGGGACTCTATCCCGACCTGCTTCCCGGATATCATTCAGTCGCCAGCTAGCTCGCAGGTGAGCGATGCGTGGAAATCCGAGATCCCAACCACTCCCGGCCTTGCACTTCCACAAATGCTCGACCAGTCAGCAGCCGGAAAGCTGCAAGCACTCTGGGTCGTCGGCTCAAATCCCGCCGCACGCTATTCAAATAGTCAGGCGTTCTCGCGTCCGTTCCTGGTTGTGCAGGATATGTTCCTCACCGAAACAGCGCAGCACGCCGATGTCTTTCTGCCCGCGGCCTTCGCCTATGAAAAGGCGGGTACGATGACCAATACCTGCGGCGATCTGCAGCGACTCAAGAAAGCTTCCGACGTTCATGGCGTAAAGGCCGACTTTGAGATCATCATCCGGCTGGCGGAGAAGATGGGCGCCGACCTGGAAAAACTCGTTCCATTCCGTGGCTACACGCTTTGCCGATGCGGGCCAGAGCCGGGGCGCTCAATCCGGCGAAGCCGATCGCAATGCTGTGTTCACGGAATCCCGCGGCTTGGCGTCGCGCACTTCACCACTGGACCCGACGATTACGCTCGATGAAATTTCCGAATTGGTTCCGGGCTATGCCATCTCTCAGCTTGAACTCGCGGCTGGAAATACGCAGCGAACGGAGTTGGTGCAGATTGAGCCGGCTGAAATTCCAAGCCATCCTGAGCTAGTTTCGTCTGCCGGAGATTCTCTGTTCACCTCCGGCACGCTTGGCCGCTACTCGGCAACATTGAACTCGGTCGTCGAAAATCATCGCAAGACGAGCGAGCCAATCGGGGCTGACTGATTATTTTTTCGTCCGGCCTTTGGGCCGGAATCTGTAAGTTTCTGCCGTTGCCGCGTAAGAGATTTGCGTATGCAACGGCTGGGGATTGATCTTCCGATGAGCGCTTTGACTTTTTTGATCGTCGCGGTAATCAAGATCGCCGTCACCATCGGCGTTCTGCTCACCGTCGTCGCCTACACCGTGTGGCTGGAGCGCAAAGCTGGTGGGCCGTATGCAGAATCGCTGGGGACCTTCGCGCGTCGGTCCCTTCGGATTGCTGCAGCCTCTCGCTGACGGGGCCAAGTTTCTGCTGAAAGAGGATCTGACGCCGCCCTATGTCGAGAAGCACATCTACCTTCTCGCGCCATGCTTGTCGCTTATCATGGCTCTCACGTCGATTGCCATGGTCCCCATCGGCCCCATCGTTCACCTGTTCGGCATCAGCTACTCCGATTCAGATCACCGGCGTAGTGGACGCCGCCGGACACGCCAGCGACATCAACGTCGGGATTCTCATCATCCTCGGCATCACCTCGCTCGGCGTCTATGGGATTGCTCTAGCGGGCTGGTCGTCCAACAGCAAGTACTCGCTGCTGGGCTCGCTGCGCGCCTCGGCACAGATGGTCAGCTACGAAGTTTCGCTTGGCCTCTCGCTGGTTGGCGTGCTGCTCATGTCGAGCACCCTCAGCCTTACGCGGCATCGTCAACGCGCAGCTCGGCACGTGGCACGGATTCATTCCGCAGTGGAACATCTTCCGCGGCCAGTTCATCGCATTCTTCATTTACATGATGGCGGCCTTTGCCGAGACCAACCGTATCCCGTTCGATATGCCGGAAGCGGAGACCGAGCTGGTCGCCGGCTACCACACCGAATACAGCGCGATGAAGTTCGCCATGTTCTTCATGGCCGAGTACGCCAATATGGTGACCGTCGCCTGCGTTGCATCGATCATGTTCCTTGGAGGATGGAGCGGTCCTGCGCTGCCCTTCCTGCCTTCGGCAGTGCAGGCTTTTCTGCCGCTGCTCTGGTTTGCGCTGCAAGATTTTCTTTTTCCTGTTCCTCTACATCTGGATTCGCGGCACGTTGCCGCGCTTCCGTTATGACCAGTTGATGGCCTTCGGTTGGAAGTTTCTCTTCCCGCTCGCGTTGGCCAACGTGGTTGTCACCGCTTTCTTCGTGGCGATCCGGGCATGATGGCCGGAATGGAAAACTGATGCATCTCTTTCTCTTTCTGCTTTTCGCGGCGTTCTGTGTCGGTGGGCGCGGTCAATCTGCTGATTCAGCGGAAGACCATCAACAGCGCGCTTTCGCTCATTGTCGTCATGGGCTCGCTGGCTCTGATCTACCTGCTGCTCGGCGCCGAGTTCGTCGCCGTCATCCAGGTGATCATCTACGCCGGAGCCATCATGGTGCTCTTCATCTTTGTCATCATGCTGCTCAATGCCGGCGAGGAAGAACGGTCCAAAGGCAGCCATGTCGCCAAGATCTTCGGCATCCCTGGTCTGTTTATCGGCGGCGCCATCGGCATCTGGGTATTGCTGCGGCACCATCCTCAAGGCGAGTTCATATCGATCGGCGCACTCTATGGCCCCGCCGACAAAGTTGGCATGTTGCTTTTCACCAAGTACCTTCTCGCGTTTGAAGTCACCAGCGTCCTCGTGCTCATCGCAATTATGGGCGCGGTGGTTCTGGCTCGCAGGAGCGATTCATGATCCCTATCTCCTGGTATCTGCTGCTCAGTGCATTTCTGTTCGCCTGTGGCGTCACCGGCTTCCTCACGAAGCGCAACATCATCACGCTCTTTATGTCGATTGAGCTGATGCTGAATGGCGTGAACCTTTCCTTCGTCGCTTTCGCCACCCGTCTTGGAACTCTCGACGGACACATCTTCGTCTTCTTCGTCATGGTTGTTGCCGCCGCCGAAGCCGCAGTCGGGCTGGCTATCATCATCTCTGTTTATCGCACCCGCGAGACGCTTAATGTCGACCGGGTGAACCTGCTGAAACTATGAATCTATTCTTCCAGTATCCCTGGCTGATTCCGATCCTGCCCCTGACGGGCGCGCTGATCAACGGACTCTTTGGCAAGCGCTTTGCCAAGTCCGCGGTCGCCTCCATCGCGCTCTTCTTCACCGGAGCGTCGTTCCTTGCCGCATGCGCGCACGCCTACGCGCTGGTGAACTCCGGCTTTGATGCGGTTGAACCCATCTACGGCACATGGATTCGCGCCGGCAAGCTTCTCCGTCGATTTCGGCCTTTATCTCGACCATCTTTCGCTGGTCATGATGCTGGTCGTCACCGGTGTAGGATTCCTGATTCACGTTTATTCTGTCGCGTACATGGAGCATGAGGGCGGCTATTACCGGTTCTTCGCCTACCTCAACTTTTTCATGTTCTTCATGCTCACGCTGGTGCTCGCCAACAACTACCTGCTCATGTTCGTGGGCTGGGAGGGCGTGGGTCTCGCGTCTTATCTGCTGATCGGCTTCTTCTTCCTTAAGGACTCAGCCGCCAACGCCGGCAAGAAAGCCTTCATCACCAACCGCGTCGGCGACTTCGGGTTCCTGATCGCGCTCTTCCTGCTTATCCAGCACTTCGGGACCTTGCGCTACGCCACGGTCTTCGACATCGTCTCGCATTTTCCGGTTGAGACCAGCGCAGGAGTGCTGACCGCCATCGGCCTGCTGATGCTGGTCGGCGCCTGCGGCAAGAGCGCGCAAATTCCCCTCTACGTCTGGCTGCCGGACGCAATGGAAGGCCCCACGCCGGTCTCCGCCCTCATCCACGCCGCCACCATGGTCACGGCTGGCGTTTACATGGTTTGCCGCTCTAACGCCATCTTCAGCCGCGCTCCCATCGCGCTGCTCGCTGTGGCCATCATTGGCACTCTGACCAGCTTCTTCGCCGCTACCATCGGCATCACGCAGACCGACATCAAGCGCGTGCTTGCTTATTCCACGGTTTCGCAGCTCGGCTACATGTTCATGGCTGCCGGAGTTGCGGCCTACTCGGCCGCGATCTTCCACCTGATGACTCACGCCTTCTTCAAGGCGCTGCTCTTCCTCGGCGCCGGCTCGGTCATTCACGGCGTCGGCGGCGAGCAGGACATGCGCAAGATGGGCGGGCTTCGCAAGTACATGCCATGGACCTTCTGGACCATGCTGATTGCAACCCTGGCCATCTCCGGAATTCCGCCCTTCGCCGGATTCTTTTCGAAGGATGAGATTCTCTGGCAGACATTCAGCAGTCCGCACGGCAGCAAGATCTTCTGGGTCGTCGGCGTGATCACCGCCTTCATGACCAGCTTCTACATGTTCCGCCTTGTCTTCCTCACCTTCACCGGTGAGTATCGCGGCGCACAACCGAAAGCTCACTCGGCCGCCGCTGGCGGGCACGACACTCAGGACGGCCACGACACTCATCACGGTACACCCCACGAATCGCCATGGCTCATGCTCGGCCCTCTGGTGTTGCTTGCCGTGCTCTCCATCGTTGGCGGATGGGTCGGTATCGGCCACCGCTTCGAACACTTCCTCGATCCGGTCATCCAGAAGGTCTCTGTTGAGCAGAACGTAGAACGGCGAGGCCAGCACCACGCCGGTCAGTGAAGGCGAAGGTACTCCTGGGGAGAGCAAAGGCACGGAGAAGCTGCTGATGGGCATCTCGGTCCTCGTCGCCTTCTCCGGACTTGGACTCGCATGGTTCCTCTACGTGAAGCGTCCCGAACTGCCCGCGAAGATCGCCGAAGCCTCCGGAGGCCTATACAAGCTGGTCCTCAATAAGTATTGGATCGATGAACTTTATGCCGCCGTGATCATCGGCCCTCTGGTCGCGGTCTCGCGGGTTGTGCTCTGGCAGACAGTCGATCAGAAGATGATCGACGGCACGGTAAATGAAAGCGCTGTTGCCGCGCGCGACGTTTCGCAAGTTGTGCGCCAACAGCAATCCGGCCTGGTGCGCAGCTACGCCGGATGGATTGCCGCCGGTGCCGCGGCGGTGGTTGCCTACATGGTCTGGATGGGAACCCGATGAACTTATCTACGCTCAATCCCTGGATTCTCACGCTGACGACCTTTCTGCCCGCGCTGGGAGCGCTGCTGATCGCCTTCCTGCCGCGCCGCGACCGCGATATCCGCTGGTTCGCCATGGCGATCTCGGTCATCACCTTTCTGGTTTCCCTGCATCTGCCGATGCACTATCGCGAGGTCGCGCCTGCCGGCTTCGGGCAGCTTTGCCTATGAGCAGAACCTGCACTGGATCACCAGCCCGAACATCCACTACCACATCGGTATCGATGGCATCTCGCTCTGGCTCGTGGTTCTGACCACCTTCCTGGTTCCGTTTTGCGTACTTGCCTCCTGGAATTCGATCCACGAGCGCGTGAAGGAGTTTTTCATTCTCCTGCTCCTGCTGGAGACGGCGATGATCGGCGTCTTCATCGCGCTCGATCTATTCCTCTTTTATTTCTTCTGGGAAGCCACGCTGATTCCGATGGCTCTCATCATCGGCATCTACGGCCACCAGCGCCGGGTCTATGCCTCCGTCAAGTTTTTTCTGTACACCATGATTGCCTCGGTGTTCATGCTTGCGGCCATCATCTGGCTCTATACCCAGTCGGGAACATTCGACTTTACGGAACTGCAGCATCTGCTTGCCACCGGAGCCATCGCTCTGCCCGGCCACACGGCGCTCTGGCTTTTCCTTGGCTTCTTCTTCGCCTTCGCCGTCAAGGTGCCGCTCTTCCCTCTTCACACCTGGCTGCCGGACGCACACGTCGAAGCGCCCACAGCCGGCTCGGTGCTACTCGCCGGAGTTCTGCTGAAGATGGGAACCTACGGCTTGTTGCGCTTCAACATTGGGCTCTTCCCTGCCGAGGCGCACAAGAACGCGCCCTGGATCATCACCCTCGCCATTATCGGCATCGTCTACGGCGCATTGGTTGCGCTGGTCCAGCCGAATATGAAGAAACTGGTCGCCTACTCGTCGGTCAGCCACCTCGGCTTTGTGGTGCTGGGCATCTACAGCTTCACCCGCGCCGGCATGGATGGCGCCGTCTTCCAGATGCTCAGTCACGGCATCTCCACCGGCGCGCTCTTCCTGCTGCTGGGCATGGTCTATGACCGCCGCCACACCTACGAGATCAAAGAATACGGCGGCCTCGCCACACCGATGCCCGTCTATGCCACGCTCTTTCTGCTGATTACACTCGCCTCCATCGGACTGCCGCTGATGAACGGATTCGTCGGCGAGTTCCTGATTCTGAGCGGTGCCTTCCAGGCCAAGGCAATCTATGGGATTCTCGCCGCCAGTGGCGTCATCTGGAGCGCCTTCTATATGCTCTGGCTTTACCAGCGCACGTTCTACGGAACTATCACCAACCCGGTCAACGCAACACTGCCCGATGCCGATTCGCGTGAACGAAGCATCCTCTGGCCGCTGGCGGTCGCTGGCTCTCGTGATGGGAGTCTTCCCCGGCCTCTGGATGAACTCCATTGATGCTTCGGTCGCGGGAATACTGGACGGATCAACAGATCGCGTCCTCTGCCTCCACACTCCAAGTCAAAGTCAACACGGTGCTCAAATAGCCATGCCAACAGCCGCCGACTACATCCGCATTCTTCCTGAAATCGTCCTCACGGTCTGGGGCATGATCGTCATGTTCATCGAGGCGCTCCTGCCCCCGCGTCACAGCCGCAAGGGGCTCGGCCTGTTTGCCGCATCCGGAGCCATTGCCGCCATCGCTGCCACCGTCTACTCAGGCGCAGCCTCAGTTTGCCGGCTTCGGCTTCAATCACATGCTGCGGGTCGACCACTTCAGCATTTTCTTTCATCTCGTCGTGCTGCTCGTTGCCCTGGCAACCATCCTCATGTCGCTCGACTACCTTCCCGTTCCAGAAGATTGATCATGGCGAATACTATGCTCTGATTCTGCTTGGGTCGGTCGGCATGTGCCTGATGTCTTCCGCCGTGGAGTTGGTGCTCATCTTTATTGCGCTGGAAATCTCCTCTATCTCCAGCTACGTTCTAGCCGGATTCCGCCGCCATTCTGCCGAGAGCGCCGAGAGCTCGATGAAGTATTTTCTCCTCGGCTCCTTCGCCACTGCGTTCTTCCTTTATGGCGTAGCATTGCTCTATGGAGCCACCGGTTCCACCAATGTCTTTGATATCGCGGCTGCCCTCAGCAGCAGCCATATCGAACCGCTGGCCTACGTTGCCGTCGCCCTGATCTTCACTGGACTCGGCTTCAAGGTGGCCTGCTGCTCCCTTCCATGTCTGGGCCCCGGACGTTTACGAAGGCGCGCCTTCGCCTGTGGTGGCCTTCATGTCCACGGCCCCCAAGGCTGCTGCCTTCGCGGTTCTCATCCGTCTGGTCATTGACACTGCTTCGCCTCACTGGTTCTGGATCATCTGGATCGCGGCCGTTCTTTCCATGTGCGTCGGCAATCTCGGTGCCATTCTCCAGAGCAACGTCAAGCGCATGCTGGCCTACTCCTCCATCGCACATGCCGGATATCTGCTGGTTGCTTTTGCGGCGGCCAGCAATCGCGAACTCGGAATCTCGGCAGCGATGTTCTATTCCGCCGCCTACGCCGCCATGAATGTCGGCGCTTTTGCCGTCATCACTCAGATGGCCGGCAGTGGAGAGCGTTTCTCGCTAATTGACGACTACTCGGGGCTCGGAAAGCGCTCGCCCCTGCTGGCTGCGGCACTCACATTCTTCCTTTTGTCGCTGATCGGGATTCCCATTACCGGCGGCTTCTTCGCCAAGTTTTACGTCTTCAGCGCCGCACTGCGCACTCACCTTATCTGGCTTACCATTATCGGCGTGGCTAACAGCGGCATGGGCTCCTACTATTACCTCCGCGTCATTGTGCGCATGTATATGTTCGAGCCGCGCACTGAAGATCCCGCTCCCGCAGTACGCTTCGGAGTCGGTATGGCAATCGCCATCAGCCTCGTAGCGACTCTCTGGCTCGGCGTACTACCCAACGCCGTACTCCATTACACCCAAGCCGCCCCTACCATGCTCGCCAGCCACTAAAACAAACTCACTTACCCAAAGGCCCGGATTCGCTCCGGGCCTTTTGTTACGTGATCGCAAAATTTGCAGGCAGCAATAGCCCAACGTGTACAATTCTGTCGATCTCTGGAGAAAGTTGTGGACCTACAAAACCATAAGCCGGATGATGGGCGTAGTGACGTTGTTTTTTTCGAGTTTCAGGAGCCTCGCAGTGAACGTTGAATTCGCCTACATTGTCAGTGCCGTTTTTCTGACCGTCGCAGTCATATCCGTTGTTCTTCTGATTTTTGTTTCGCGCCGTCCTGCGAGTTCTACTTCTCTTGGCTCGAATGCACAGCTACGCTCCCTTGAGGCGAACATTGCTTCACTGCGGGAGGGAAAAGCTGAGGCCGAACGTCGCCTTGCTGCCGAAGAGAGGACGGCATCACGCGTACCGGATCTGGAACGCGATCTCGCACAGCGATTGGCTCAACTCGACACGCTGAAGGAATCCAAGGGGGCTGCCGACCAAGAACTTGCTACAGTGACGGAGGGGCTGGCGCAGACCAAACGCTCTCTGGAAGAAAGCGGGCAGCGCGTCCTGGATCTGGCAAACGAGGTAAAAGCGATTAAGACCTTACTCGATGCTGTCAGAGGTGAGAAGGCGAAGGCGGAAGAGTCTTTAGCCGCCAAATGTGTGGCGTTGGCGCTGGTTGAAGGCCAGCTTGCCGATCTGAAAACCGATCTTGAAGCCGAACGAACGACTCATGCAGTCGTGCGAAAGGAGGCGGCTGATTCCGCTACCAAGCTAGCGGCTGCGGAGGAGAAGCTTGAGCAGGAGTTGAAACAGGCCTCCGAGAAACTGGCCCTTCTGGCCGAAGCCAGGGGCAGCATGACGAACGAGTTCAAGGTACTCGCCGAGGCCGTCATGGCACGCCATGGAGAGACGTTCACAAAGCAGAACAAAGAGCAGGTCGAGGGCATTCTGAAGCCGCTGCAAGATAAGCTGATCGAGTTCCAACAAGGACTGCAGGTAGCACAGACCGAAACCGTCAAGGACAGAGCGACGCTTGCCGAACACATCCGACATCTTACGGAGACCAGCGCAAAGATGACCGATGAAACTCAAAACCTGACGCGTGCACTGAAGGGCAAGGCCCAGACTCAGGGCGCGTGGGGAGAAATGATACTTTCGACCATTCTGGAGCGCTCGGGTCTGCGCGAAGGTGACGAGTACGTGAAGCAGGAGAGCTACACGGGCGAGGATGGCTCACGCCTTCGCCCCGATGTCGTAGTAAACCTCCCGGGCGGCCAGAAGGTCGTAATTGATGCCAAGGTATCACTGACAGCTTTCGAGGAATTTGTGAATCCCGCGACAGAAGAAGATCGGTCCTCTGCTCTTGCGCGGCACCTCGCGTCGATGAAGACTCACATCCGAACGTTAGGCGGGAAAGAGTATCACTCGGTGGTAGGAAGTGCCCTCGACTATGTGGTGATGTTCGTGCCCATCGAAGGCGCGCTTGCTGTTGCCCTGCAGGAGGATCCAGGCATTACGGGCATGGCTGCTGATGCAAATGTTGCCATCGCAACACCAACGACCCTTATGATTGCCCTCCGAACGATTGCCAATGTCTGGCAAGTCGAACGGCGAAACAAGAATGCGGAAGAAATCGCCGCACGGGCAGGCAAGATCTACGACAAATTTGTTGGATTCCTTGATGACATGACCGAACTTGGCGGGCGGCTTGACAAGGCAAAAGAAAGCTTCCACGGAGCAATGGGAAAGCTATCCGAAGGCAAGGGAAATATCGTCCGGCAGGTGGAGCAACTGAAGGGCCTGGGCGCCAAGACCACGAAGGCTATTCCCAGTCTTCTTTTGGAAGAGTCCGCACCAGAGGCATTGTCTTTACTTGATGCGCCTGGAAACTCACCTGACAATATCTCTGTGGCAGCGGGAAACACCTCCTCATAAACCTGCATTCCGGGCCGCGCCTATAGTTTCGATGTGCGCTTGCGTACCGAAGCATTAACGGGCTCTGGATATAAAAATTTGAGGTTATAAAGACGCCAGCTAAGGTACTAACCCGACCAAGGTCTACATACAAGCGCCGATATCGAAAAAGTAAATAGGTCCTTACTCTGTTCAAGCCAGACCACCTCAGGAGGTCTCCATTGAGCAGAGCAGTAGTTACAAACATTATGGCCGGTGCGATATTGGCATCGTCGATGTACTTGGCTAGTTGCGGTGGAAGTCAAAACGCCAAGGCCGCCTCGCAAAGCAGTCCGGGGACGACGACAGCGGCTGCGTCAGGTTCAAGTTCCACAAGTCCGAGTGATCCAACCTCGTCTTCCACACCCACTGCTTCTACAACCTCGCCTTCGACAACCTCCACACCTACTCCGTCTACAACCGCGCCTTCTTCTACCACGTCTTCGACAACTTCCACATCGACTGCCTCTACAACCTCATCTTCCACAACTTCATCAGGGACGACCTTGGTTACAGCCTCGGGAGCGCCTGCGAGTGTCTTGCCAACTCCCCCGGCGACTGCAACCGTGTTCTCGGACATTCAATCAGTTCCTCTTACCGGCGATTGTAATGCTGCGAGTTGTGCAGGCGGATCTGGGGTCAGTTCATACTTCGACGCCATGAACCAGACCACGCCCTCTTTGAGCGGCGCGAGTTTAGAAATTGATTCCGAAGGTGCTGACGCTAATGCTCTTTTTTACTGGCATAACAGTACAGACGCCACTTTGGTAGGCTCAGTCTCCCATTTCCTGGAAGATTTCTGGATCTACACGGACGGCACGGATGGTGTTCAGGCTTTTGAATATGATCCCGACTGGTATGTTGCGGGTTATAAGTATGACATGTCCATCCAGTGTGATTACGCCGATGGCAAGATTTGGCGACTGTGGGACTCCTTGGACGACAAATGGGTTGCAGTTTCTCCCGCTCTTCCTTGTGGTTGGTCGGTAAACACCTGGCATCACATTCAACTTTATTCCACTGGGAATCTTGCGAATCACACCTACACCTATCAGGCTCTGGTGATCGACGGAAACGCCACTGTGCTTGGTACCACCTATTCCGCACTTAATAACGGGTGGGGGCCAACAATAGGAACAGAAGCCCAGCTTGACGGTAACTCTTCCGGAACAGCGATCCATGAATGGATAGACAAGATGACCTTAACTGTCTGGTAGCAGCGAAGAACAATGGCGAACACGTTCGATCAGCATCGCCACTCCTCATCTTGCGCAGCATGACAGACGCTGTGGGCTGGCATGAGCGGTGCGAAACCTCAAATTCACCGACAGTTTGCAAGCCGCTCTCTATCTCACAGCCGCGGCCTTTACGGCACCCGGTGGGTGGGATACTAGAGCGGCTTGCGCCCGCTTATGCTGCCCTAGAGTCTCATCACCGGCGGAGCATTTTTTTGAAGCGCGGGCGGTGGTGAAGGCTGCGGGAGGGACTCATCCACAGGCTCTACGTCATCCTCCGCCGGTGGCGCAACTTGGGTTTTGTTCTTGTCGAGATCGAGCGCGGCATTCAGTTCCGTCTGGTGCAGGAGCAACTCCTTCATCCGTTCCGTCTGGCCGGTTCTCACTTACCCGCCCCCTCCTCCAAAGTAAGCCGGGGCAACTGCGGATGGAAGTTAGGGTGTGCTCCATGTACAACCTCGGCTGAATGAGCAGCATCTGCCCTTTTCTCACGCTTATTCGCTTTCCTGCGGAACGCGCCTGAGAGGTACCAGTGATAAGACTCGGGCCTCAGAAACTCTAGGGAACCTTACAATTTGAGGGGGGATTGGAATGACACGAACCAAATTGGGTCTCCTTGTCGGCTCAGCGACGCTCTGCTGCGTCCTATCAGCAGGCCTGGCTTCAGCGCAAACTCTCAACTGGGCGACCCCCCAAAAATATGATGATGGCGTCGACCTCCGTTGCCGTGCTTCCTTCCGGTCTGGCTTTGGAGTTTCACCAAAGTCACGCTGCGGGTAGTAAAGATATCTGGTATCACGTCGGAATCCTGAAGGGTACGAGCGTGACCTGGGGAGGAAGCCAGTTCATGGGCCAGACGGGAAGCTGGCCGACTGTGGCGATCGGCAAGGAGGGCTACGTCATCGTCGTCTGGTCGACGGGCAGTTTCAAGAGCGGGTCCGAGCTTGATTATCGGGTCGGGCAGATCGATCCTAACGGAGGCCTCAATCAATCCGTTACTTGGCTGATCTACCCCACCTTCTGGGATCGGGGATTCCATTCTTCTATTGCTATCAATGACAGCGGCGTCATTGTGGGCGTGCATGAAACCGGATACAGCAGCACGGGCATGTATTACCGGGTCGGACACCTGAGCAACCCCGCCGGCGGCGACTACTACATCGCATTGGATTCCGGTTCTTCCGGAGTCTTTTTCGATGACGGGATCAACCCGCACATCGCGTTGAATGATGGCAACCAGGTGGTCGAGTCACATCAGGTCTCTGGGGAGAACTTGATGCACTATCACCGTGGAACTGTGAGTGGAGGCGCGATCAATTTCCAGCCATCTCAGCGGTACGACAACGGAGCACAACAGCCTGCAGTAGCTCTGCTCAACAGTGGATTCGTAGCGGAACTTCACGGCGGCATCTTTTCGAGGACGGGGAGGCTAAACCCCTCTAATCCGGCGTTTATCGATTGGACGAACTCGGTCAGAGTTACCGATCGCGGAGCCAGTCCGGCCATCGCGACCAATGGATTCATCCTGCTTGGAACCTGGGAAGACTACGGGGCGGCTCTTTTACTCTGTTGCCGCAGTGCCAGTTGGTGACACCAACTAAGGAACCTGATCAGGTAGCTGGCGCGGGTCGCAACCAAGGCTTACTTGAAACAGAAGCTTGGGCTGGAACTAACCGAAGTCGAGCAGGGCGCACTTGGTCTTCCTGAGGCGATAACCTAATCAGGAGAGATACTCGTGAGTGGGCCGGACCAGACAATGTGCTGGCTCGGCCCACATTGTTGTGCACGCGGGCGGGTAAACTCGTACTTTTGCCGGTGCCACTAGAGCGGTTCCTAAGTAGTTATATCCAGAGAAGAGGGATTGGAGTAAGTTGCAGTTGGCGATTTCTCTGTGAAGACACAAATCGATGCCACGAGCATATTCGGATGATTTGCGGTGCAAGCTTCTGCAGGCATACGAAAGGGCCGGGATCGGCCTGGAGCAGCTGGCGGAGCAGTTTGGTGTCAGCTACGGTTTTACAAAGAAGATTCGACGGCAACAGCTAAAGTCGGGACAAATGGAGCGGCCTCTGCAACGGGTACATGGGCCGGTGAGCCGGGTGACCGACGCAGTGAAAGGGCATCTGCGGCAGCAGTTGCAGGATCAACCGGATCTCACGCTGGCCGAGTTGGGGCAACGGCTGGAGCAACATCTGCAGGTGAAGCTCAGCAAGACGCGACTCTGTCTTGAACTCCAGCGGCTGGGGTTGCGGCGTAAAAAAAACGTTGCACGCCAGTGAGCAGGACACGGAAGAAGGCCGGCAGCGACGGCAATCGTGGTGGGAGTTGATCGCTCGAATCGATCCGCAACGCTTGGTGTTTCTGGACGAAAGCGGCGTGACCACCGAGATGACCCGTCGCTACGGGCGCGGCGAACGCGGTGATCGTGTGTGCGAGGGTGCTCCGGGCGGGCACTGGCATACCGTGACTCTGTTGGGAGCGATCACGATGAACGGCCTGCTGGCCACCATGACGATCCCAGAACCCACCGACGGTGATGTCTTTCTGGCCTATCTGGAACAGGTCCTATGTCCGCGATTGCGCCCTGGACAGGTTGTGATCATGGACAATCTGTCGGCACATAAGCATCGGCTGGTTCGCATGTTGATTGAGCAAGCCGGAGCCGAACTGCTTTATCTACCGCCGTACTCACCGGACTTCAATCCCATCGAGAAGTGCTGGTCCAAGATCAAACAACACTTACGAGCAAGCAAAGCTCGAATACTCGACACCCTCGACCTCGCCATCACAGCCGCCATGGCAGCTATCACCGCCCAAGATTCCGCGGCTTGGTTTCAATACTGCGGTTATCGGACACGGACACCATGAAACCGCTCTAATATCGCCACAAACGACAATGCCCATCTCATCGATGGGCTTTGGTGTCGTTTGTGAGGTGGAGTGGGACTGGCAATTTGCTCACAGTCTGAATATTCCAGCTAGAGGGCAGGACCTCATTGTAAGAAACAGGATTGTATGAAAAAGAGGTTCCAAAACGACAAATATCGGTCATTTTGTGCAACTGTGGTCTCCGGGTCTAGCACAGCGAAGAGTTGCTCGTCCGTCACCTGTACCATTGCCGCCTCCGCCAGTTTCTTGTAGTAGCGGAACAGAGACCGAGAATCGTCAAGAAAAGAAGTCGTGAACTTCAAGGCCATGCTGGGATTGGTATGCGGAAAACCGCTGCCGCTGCTTGGGTTGTACGCATACCCAAGCAGCGTCGATAAACTTGCTGGACGCTTCGACATCGAACCTGACTAGGAACTGAGCCCCGCCACAACATTCTATGCCGCATCAGCTACACGAATACCTGTGTTCGGCTCACCTCTCGCGGGTGGTCGAGAAGAGACTCTACCTGCTGAAGGAACTCACTGTATGCGGCAGCTTTGCGTGTTTCTCGAACGAGGCTTCGTCCACCCACTGCGAATGAAGGTAAAGGAGCCGAGTGTCCCGGACGGAGCGAAAGCCGTGAATTTCTAAGCACCCCTCTTCCTCACTAGTTGCGAGAATGACCTTCCGCATCGCCTCGCCGAGAGCGTCTTCACATCCCTCGCGGGAGTGGAAGCGACCAAAGATAAAAAGTTCCATCGTCTGACTCGGTTCTTACCAGTGGCACCTACCCGCGCCAGTCATATCGCACCAATGCCACGCCGCTCGCCCAACCACGCGCTAATCCGCACGCCCCATTGCTAAGCCACCTTGAGGATCACCTTTCCGTGGATTCTGCCCGTCTGGCTGAGTTCCTGCGCCTCCCGCGCCTCGCTGAGAGACATGGTCTGGGCTAGTCTCGGCTTCACTGCGCCCGTTTCGACTAGAGCGGCAAGTTGGGCGAGGTCTGCCGCACTGAGCTTCATCCACACGAAAACGGCACGAATTCCAGCCCTGCTGGCAGCCGCTTCGTCAACATGCTGAACCGTGGTGGCGAGCACGCCGCCCTTTTTCACTACAGAGTAGGAGCGTGCGAGCGTTTCTCCCCCAACAAGGTCAACGACCGCGTCCACTGTACCCGCGACTTCAAACCGTTCGTGTTTGTAGTCGATAACGTCTTCCAGATGGAGCGATTTGAGGTATTCAATATCATCCCCAGTTGCGGTGCCGATCACCTTCGCACCGAAGCTCATAGCGATTTGGGAAGCAAAGGAACCGACTCCCCCGGCGGCACCGTGAATGAGGATAGTCATGCCGGGGCGGGCACCTACAACATCGCGTATGACCTGCAGGGCGGTGGAACCTGCGGTTGGTAGTGCGGCAGCGGTAGCGAAATCCATCGAGTCCGGTAGTGCCGCCACGGTCGATTCGGGGGCAGCGGAGTACTCCGCATAAGCGCCTTGTGCAAAACCGAATACCCGGTCGCCGATCTTGAAGCGTTTAACAGCCTTTCCACATTGGGCGACTTCGCCCGCGAAGTCCTGTCCCACGGTCAGGGGAAAGGTTACCGGAGCGACTTGCTTAAAATCACCTTGCCGGGTTTTCCAATCAACGGGGTTTACCCCCGCATCGCGAACTCGTACGAGTATCTGGTCATCTGAAATCGAGAGGTTCGGGACCTCTTCCAGTTTGAGGGTGCCAGCATCACCGTATTCGTGAATGCGTATTGCTTTCATTTGTGACCTCCAGCCGGGAACGGCATGACGCGACCAACAGGGCGTGGTGGAAGGGATGGTTTTCAATGGCAGCATGGAATGTTCGAGCGACCGTTTTGCTGTACCGTTTAGAGCGCCAAGTGGGAAATGGTGTTGGCCAGTGGGGCGGGTATTCGTGGACGGGGACCGCAACGGTCACCGGAGTCTCAGAGGCGCTTTAGGTCATCAGCTATGGGGAGTCTTGCAAGCCAGAGCTTGAGTCTGGTGAAGAAAGGAGCGCACCATGCCAACTGCATTGATATGGGGCATCAGTGTCGCCTTCGGCTTCCTTGCTTGCGGCGTTGTCGCCGCGCAATATATTTGGCCGACAATAAGCAAGCGGGAACGCGCAGATGCACTCAGGCCGATCCTCGTGTTGCACAGCTTCAGGTACATTGGTCTCGCAGTCTTGATCCCCGGCGTAGTGTCTCCGGAATTGTCCACAACTGTTTTCGCTCGCGGGCTGGCCTGGGGTGACTTAGCGACCGCAATTTTAGCCCTCATCGCGCTCGCCACTCTTAGAACCAGATTGTCTGGAACGCTGGTCTGGATTTTCAACGTTTTCGGAACCGCTGATTTGCTGAATGCGTTTTACCAAGGTAACCGTCTTTCGCTAGCGAACACGCCGGGGCTGCTGGGCGCGGGATATTTCATCCCTGTCCTTGGAGTCCCTCTTCTCCTAGTCACACATGTTCTTGTGTTCAGGCTGCTGATGCGAAAAGAAACTGCTCTGTCCTCGCGTGTTGAAGGTCGCCGAGCAGCCTAAGTCAGGCCATGTGTGGACGCTTCCGCCATTATTGACCCTGCGCCTTCGCCTTCTGCGGTGACTTTTCTCCAAGGAGACAACGCACACCTTCGCCGTTCATGATCGGCTTGAAGCATCTATTGTCCGATACACAAGCAGATTTCGTGGTGTCACCATTCTTCCAACGGTTCACAAGGTCAGGTTCACAAATCAACGGGCGGGACAGGGCGACATAGTCCGCCGTTCTTTCAGCCACAAGGCGCTCAGCGACATCTAGGGAGCGAATTCCACCCACGAAAATCAGAGGCACACGCACTCTCTGTTTGAAACGTCGGGCGGCATCCCGGTAGTATGCCTCGTTCTCCTTAGAGATAATGCCGAAACGCACAGACTGATACTTGCTTGCTTTGCTGCCCGTGCCGCCACTCATTTCAATTGCATCGACTCCTTCTTTCTCCAACATCGCCGAAAGTTCCAGCATGTCCTCGACGGAGAAGCCGCCCTCGGCTCGTTGACTTTGATCAGGACCGGGTAGTCCGGGCCGACAGCACAACGTACGCTGCGCAACACTTCCAAAGTCATGCGCCCCCGGTTCGCGAGTGTGCCACCGTACTCGTCCGTCCGTCGATTGACCAAGGGTGAAAGGAATTGACTCAACAAATAGCCATGAGCCGCGTGGATTTCGAAAGCGTCGAAGCCGCTACACTTCGCCCTAGCTGCAGCATCGCCAAAAGCGTGTACGACGCGGTCAATATCTTCTTTGCTCATCTCTCGGCATAGAGCGTTGCCGTCCTCGTGACATACCGATGGCCCGATAGCCTCCGCCCCAGAGAGGTGGGCTGCGGCTCGTGCTCCTGCGTGCGCAAGCTGACTGCATATCTTGCCGCCACATTGATGAACAGCATCGGTCATTTGGGTCAGTCCCGGCAGCATGGCGTCTTCATGAATTCCCAACTGCCATGGGCCAGCCTGTCCCTCCCGGCTCACATAACTGTGACCTGTGATGATCAGGCCGACACCGCCATCTGCGAGATTGACCATCATGTCGGTAAGTCGGCTGGTGCAGACTCCGTCGGCGGTGGCCAATCCCTCCCACGTAGCAGAACGAACGAATCGATTTGCCAAATTCATGCCATTGATGACGGTTGATTCGAAAAGGGCTGACATATGAATTTCTCCTGAGTCTTCGCGCTCGGTGCAAGCGTACTGAAAAGCGCCCCGTGGCGGTATGTCATCGGATCGCCTGTATTGATGCGGTCTTTCGCGTTTTTTCTGGATCGCTTCCCACTGGCTTGCGGTACCACTTTCGCTTCTTTGTTTTGCTCAGATCGATACCGCCGATTAACAGCGCAAACTCCTCGCGGCTCAACTGCACACGCCCATCCTCGGACACTGGCCAGTGCAATCGGCCTTGCTCCATGCGCCGTGCGCAAACCCAAAGGCTGTTGCCATCGAAGAAAAGGATCTTCATGCGATCACGCCTTTTATTCGAGAACAAAAACAAATGGCCGCTTTGTGGATCCTCCTGCAAGTGGCCAATCACAAGCCCATACAGGCCATCAAATCCCAACCTCATATCGGTTGCGCCGTTGGCAACATAGATACGTGTCGCCGCGCCTAGTCCCAACATCGATTCACTCCTGTTCGAGCACTGCAATCAGCCGCGTCAACGTGATCGCATCGAAGCCGCTGAGTACACCAATGCGGCAGCCGGCCAGCTCGACAAACAGAGTCGGGCCGTTGCAAACCTCCTGCCGTGCTACTGCTGGTTGTTCCACTAGGTCAAGTGGAATGAATGTAATGGCGGGTCGGTTCGGTGAGGATAACGCGGCATCGGGAACGCAGCACCAATGGAACAACTGCGCTTGCGGTACTTGTCGAGCATCGTCAACGAAAGACCATGTAGACGGCAAAATGCCTGGCGCGTCAGACCGCTCTGTTCATATTCCGATACCAGTCGGGCCGCCTCTTCCCGGCTCCGCCGACGCCTCACTTTATGCTCTTGCGGTTCAATCATGAACCAAGTACATCACCTTCAAATACTCAGGAAAAGAATGGACTTGCCCGAACGGATACGGCTACAGCCGCCGAAGATTTCAGACCAGTCGCTTGCCACCTTAAGCCTTCTCCATTGGCTCATGGGGCAGGATCAGTTGGCCGCTACGGTTGGACTGAAAGTTGATGCCGCGGAGTTGGCGGCGGCCATTCTTACGCGAACATTCACCATGGTTGAAGATTATTCGGATCTGGCCGACGCGGCTCTGATCCTGAAGGCAACGCGGTCGATTGTGGATCGGACCATCCAGTCGAGCATTGAGGAAGCCTGGCGCGCGCCAGTGAACGCGCAGGATGCGGTCCGACTCGTTACAACCATATGCGATCGATTTCCGATCGTTGCCAACACGCTCAAAGAGCGTTACGACAACCGTGAAACTTTGACCATTAAGG
The DNA here is from genome assembly GCA_963786435.1 of uncultured Acidobacteriota bacterium. Taxonomy (GTDB): domain Bacteria; phylum Acidobacteriota; class Terriglobia; order Terriglobales; family Acidobacteriaceae; genus TOLSYN. Next base: position 3,592,560 of record CAWAZK010000002.1, on the reverse strand, counting down.
ATGAGTACGACGTTCAGGATCTGCTGGGAGCGCTGTTGAAGCTCCATTTCGATGATGTTCGACCGGAAGAATGGACCCCCGTTACGCCGGAAATTCAAGCAGGATCGACTTTCTCTTGAAAGACGTGAAAATAGCGGTTGAGGCGAAGATGACGCGCAAGAATCTTGGCCAGAAAGATCTGGTGAACCAGTTGGCCATAGACATCCTCCGCTATCAGGTCCACCAGGATTGCCAAACATTGATGTGTTTCATCTACGATCCGGATGGCTTTTGCTCGAATCCTAAAGTTCTGGAATCCGACCTCTCGAAGTCACATGGTGCGTTGAATGTGCTAGTGATCGTACGACCACGCCTTCACTGACCAACTTGCGTCGTGGCCCCAGATCTGCCGAGGGAAATTTACCATGCACTCTAACGGCTGCTTGACTAGATCACGACGAAGTTGGCCTTACCGGCCTCGGTTAAGCGTGAGAGCAGTACGAATGTCACTCGCTGAGAAGGAATTTGTACCGACAAGAACGGCCAGGATCCACTTAATTTCCGGATTAGCGACCAACCGCCCAGAATCACAGATCGTGGTTTCCCAGAAGCAGTTTCGGGGTCGCGGAATTTCGGGATCGCGGAAAAAGATGGCGAAGAAAAGCTGCAGTACCCAGAGGCCGTTTCTTTCTGGAAGTCGCCCGTTAACCGAAGACCGGTGCAAAACACCGAGGCTATCGGGAAAAGCGCCGCATGACTTCGCATATCCGCGCTCTCTCGTCATCGGAAGATGCGAGGACGATACTATCCACACACCCGGATAAATTGAGAGCCAGATTGTTCCCATTGCGATCGCTCGCAAAAAAAACCAGCAGCGCACGCGACGACCGATGCCAGCTGAATATCAAAGCCGCAATGAACCCCGCCGTATGACGTGCACGCTCCTTCGAGCAAATGCGACAGGAGCCCTGGGCTAGACGATTTGAACCAGCGCACATCAAACCCAGCATTGGCAAAAGGAGTAGATGCAGTTCCACTCGGGTCCAGAAGCCGTCTCCCGATTGCAACCCGGCACGTTCGCGGTGTAGACGAAATCCGGATTTCGGAGCCGTTTCGAAATGCTATGCCGTTCAATACATGATAAGTAATTCCCCACTTCTGGAAGAACACAGACTGCCGCAATACCAGAGCCCGGAACGAATGCTCCAAGAACCATTCCATACAGTTGTTGGTCGATCCGCTCGCGTGAGTAGACCAATATCTCCTGGTTAAAACCAGCAGATAAAGCCGCTTCTTGCCAGCCAGGGCACCCCATGGAGTAGGCCAGCGTTCCATCAATCGGATCGACGTAAATAGTTGCAACGGTGCAGTCCCCGGTGAAGTATTGGAGGGACGGCGTATCCTCTTCTGCCTGAATGGCGCAGTCCTGAAAGCCTTGCTCAAGCAAGAATCTAAGAATGGTCTCCTGAACGGCAAGATCCGCTGACGTCACAGTGCCAGAAGCCAAACAAGCAAGCAGTGTCAAGGCTGCTTCAAATGACTTAAAGCCTACGCTGGCCCGAGACCGCTCGGCACGGCAAACCTCGCCACCAATTACGACCGATTTCAGCAGAGTCTCGGCAATCGTTTCGAGAGTTGTCGATTTCATTAGGGCAAACCTATAACCAGAATTGCGACTCAAGTTGTTGACGAGCGCACTTTTGCGTGAACGAGAGAACCCCCAGAGTTCCTCCACGGCCATTCGGCCTTAGTCGCCCGATTGTGTGGGGCTGAACTTCGACGAAGTGCCGAATCCGAAAACGCCGACGCTGCTCTGCACGCCCTGCGCGGCAAGATAGGGAGGAGTGTTTTCTTCGATTCCGAAGACTTCCAAGTTTGCAGTTCCGGGCGCGGGCTGCCAGATGATCGGAGCGATCCAGCGGATAATGAGGTTCCAGTTTTGGCTGGCGCGAATTGGAATCACAGGCTGGATATTCAGAACATCTTGCGTGCGATCGAATGGGCCAATACCAAAATTACTGTTGTTTTGAACTGGAACGCTGATCAAGCTCGCCACCGGGTTCTGAACCGCCTTTTGTAATTCTGCCGCGCCTCCGGTCGCTGGTTGCTGCTGTGTTGCAGGTTGCTGCTGCGCATTGGAATCAGCCGAGGTGCCTCCACTACCAGCTGACTCGGTCTGCGCCGAGCTGAAGGAACCGAGAAGCAATGCCACCATTGCCAATATCAATACCATGAACCGCAAGAGTCCTTTCCTATGCAGTTGAGAGAGGGAAATGGGGGACAACGCGACCGGACGGCCCTCATTTGGACGAGTGCACGGAACGATTAGTAGTCCAGCACTTCCTTCATACGCATTTCTGCCACAGCCCTCTGTGCCTCCTCGCTGAGGTTGGATTCGCCGAGCTGGATGGTCACCTTGTTAATCTCGCCGGTGAACTTGTTATCACCCTCCCTGTAGTCATCGGTGACAACCGTGTAGAGGTTCTCGCCCACGTCAGTCGTTTCTGCGCCGAACGCGTTCGGGTGAGTGTGCTCGATCCGCCCCGAGGCGACCTTTTCACCGTTGACGAAGATGAAACCGCCCCCCCCTGCGCCGGGCTTACCTCCGTCGTAAGTAAACTCGAAGCGTAGCATCACGCGGCCGGCTGGCAGGGGAGCGGGGCCAGCGATTTTGTAAGTCTCGCGAGCGAGCCAGTTGTAGGCGAACCTGGGTGTGCCGTCCTTGACATAGAGGCTCCAGCCGCCCATTTTCCCTCCCTGGGCGAGGACCACTCCCTCTGCGCCGCCCTCAGGAACCTCGATGTCGGCCGTGACCACGAAGGAGCGGTTCTTGACGTTGATGAACGCATTCTCGAGCAACCCCTGCATTCCCTTATAGACCGTCAACTCGGTGCGGCCTTCCATCAGATCCGGACGCCCGGCCAGGGCGGGGTTGAAGCGCTCCCAAGCGCGGTCGTCAAGCGGCAACACGTTGTACTTGACGGCCTCCTCCAGGAAGACTCCCTTTAGCTTTTCAAGCTTTTCTGGGTATTTCGCGGCGAGGTCATGCGCACAACTGAAGTCTTTCTCTACGTCGTAAAGCTCCCACTTGTCATTGGCAAACGTAGCGCGCGGCTTAGCCTCCCACGGCGGGCGGTGCACTGTGGTGGCGAACCAGCCGTCTTGGTAGATGCCCCGGTTGCCAGCCATCTCGAAGTATTGCGTACTGTGGCGCGACTTAGCCTCGGCATTATTAAAGGTGTCGAGCATGCTAACGCCTTCGATGGGCTTCTGCTGGAAGCCATGGACTACGCCAGGCTGGGGCAGCCCGACTGTTTCCAACACCGTCGGGGCAATGTCAATAATGTGGTACCACTGGGTACGCAGGCCGCCCTTCTCGTTGATGCCCTTCGGCCAGTGGACCACCATGGGCTGGCAGATGCCGCCGTAGGAGGCCACCTGGTGGCCCCAGGCAAACGGCGTGGCGCCCGCGAAGGCCCAGCCGTTAGGATACAAAATATGCGAGTTCGGCCCGCCGAATTTGTCCAGGTTATTCAGCGCAATGTCGAGTGGCTCTGGCAACGCGTTGAACACGGACATCTCATTAAAGGCGCCGATGGGGCCGCCCTGAAAAACCGAGCCGTTATCGCCGGTGATGTAGAAGACCAGCGTGTTATCCATTTCGCCCAGGTCTTCGATCGCGTCCAGGAATCGCCCGATTTCGTAGTCGGTCACCTCGGCAAAGGCAGCATAGATTTCCATGTACCTGGCGAAGACCTTCTTTTCGTCGGCCGTCAACTCGTCCCATTCCTGGATCCCCGGCGGCTTGGGGGCGAGTTCGGTGCCTGGGGGCACGATTCCCATTTTGATCTGGCGGGCCAGCGTTTCCTTCCGCACCTGATCCCAGCCCTGGTCGAACTTGCCCTTGTACCTGTTGCGCCAGTTCTCGGGCACCTGGAACGGACCGTGGGTGCCAGCGGCGGCGTAGTAGACGAAAAACGGCTTGTCGGGGGCCAGCGAATGCTGGGAACGCACCCAGTTGATACCCTTGTCGGTTATGTCGGTGCTGGCGTAGTAATTCGGGTCGGGGGGCAGATCCACCCTGTTCATATTATCGAAAATGACCGGACGAAAGAGGTCAGCCTCGCCGGACATGAACCCATAGAATCTTTCAAACCCGCTATACATCGGCCAGCGGTCGAACGGTCCGACAGCGCTGGTCTCCCAAGGCCCCAGCTCGTGACACTTGCCGAACATGGCGGTGCTATATCCGTTGAGCCGCAAGATCTCGGGCAGCATCGTGACGCTGCTGGGACGCATCCCGGTGTTCCCCGGAAAGGCGGTGGCCATTTCCGCGATGATGCCGAAGTTTGTGCTATGGCTATTGCGGCCTGTAAGCAGGGCCATGCGGGTGGGGGAACACAACGGGGTGACTTTGAAATTGTTGTAGCGCAGGCCGGCCTCGGCGAGTCGGTCAAGCGTCGGCATCTGGATCGGTCCGCCGAACGTCGATGCATCGCCGAAGCCAAAGTTGTCGAGTAAGATGACAACCACGTTGGGCGCGCCTACCGGCGCCTTCACCTGGAATCGTGGTGGAGCTTTGGCATTGCGCGCATCAAGCTCGGTGATTGGCGGATACTGAGGCTCGGGGACGGGCAGCACGGTGCGGTCCATGGAGTCGGCAGCGCCGGGCGCGCCGCTTTGGCCGTTCTTTTTTCGCGATTGCATCTTTTATTCTCCCGCTTTCCTTATTCTCTCGCCGGGACAGTTTCCGGGATTGCTCGGCCATCTCCACTGCCCCATTGTTAAGCTTCGGGTTCCACTGTTGAACTGTTAAAACTGACAGCCCACGTCCGTCGTTTTCGCGCCAAACGCGTTCGGGTGAGTGTTCTCGATCCTCCTGCGGCGACTTTTGCACCGTTGACGAATAGCGGACCGGTCCCACCCGCCCCGGGCTTTCCGCGATGAGGTATCGGAATCCTTTAGGCCGAATCGTCGCTGGTTTAAGAGTTTAGAAGGGGCTTGTTGCACGAACTAGACCACCTGATGCAAATCCAGGTGGTCGGCCCGTTGGACATACTGCTCTACTCTACTGAAACCAACTACTCGGCAGTGTGGCGAGGCAGCGGAATGGTTTGTCCATTGGCATCATTGCGCTTGGCTTGGGCATCCGTAGGGGTGCGGTACGGCTTCGCCACGAGCGTGCCAGTGAAGAATTACACCAGAATGCGGCCAAAACGTCTGTTAGAAGGGGTGCAATCAAGGAAGAAAAGTTCCTGCGTCTTGCTTCTCCGGTTAGACGTGGTGAGGTTTCCGGATTGAGCGACCCCATCGTGGACAGATTCTTGGAACGGCCTGGCAAGGAGATGTCCGAAAGTTTCTGTGTACTGCTCGCGTTATGTAGTCGGCACACGCGGCAAAGGCGAGGTCAGCACGGGGACCAATCATGTTGGTTTTCGCTGCGTAAAGCCAGTAACCGCAATAAACGGACGGTCACCGCAAGGAATGTTGAATCAATCGCTCACAATGGAAATTCCGTCTTCGCACGATCTCCGGCCCGAACAGTACGCGACTCTCATTCGTGAATTGATCAGGCACGAAGACGACGTGACGAATCACCGGATCATGTGGCTGCTGATTATCCAAGGACTTCTCGTGAACGTCTATGTCCCCGTGCGCGAGCAGACAAGACCGGCACTTGTCGTGGCTTTGGCGGGAATTCTTATAACCCTGTCGGCATTTGTCGCGCTTTACAAGAGCTATCAGGCTCGAGGGTATCTCCGCTTCCTGGGAAAGGAAGCGAAGCGGGGTAACCTGGAAGAGGAATACCTGCCGATGGACGGCTGGCCGGCAAAAAGGCTTAAAAACTGGCGGCGAGACGAATGGCTCTGTCCGTGGGTTCGGGGAGTCGATGATCTGCTGGAGCCGTACTTCTTTCTACCATTCTTGATCCAGGCAACGTGGACCTTTCTTCGCTGGCAGGCGCTAATCCCTTCGCATCCGTTATTCGCCCTGGGAGGGGCATTCTTGGTGACCGCAATCGTTCTCTTCGTCTTCTGCGTCATTTGGGTGTGGTCCCAAAGTAAGAACGAGCGAGAGCGTGCCGAGTGAACACCACCTAGAGCGGCAGTTTCTCGCTACCCTCAGATTCGGCAAATTCGCTGCGCATACGAGAGCTGCACAATCAAAACGGGGCGGCGTGATTTCCGGTCCCGGAATCGGCGGCCACCAATGAAAAGACTAGGCTGTTGTGTTGAATTCATCGGTATGTTACCAAGCGCCGCCGCGCTGGTTTAGGTTTGCCAACAATCAAGATCACTTCTGCCGCAACACAATTACTTAATCTGGTATGTCGCTCCTATCAAAGCGCCGGAGGTGACCAGGTTGAGAATCGATGAATTTCCTGAACGATAGTCAACGAACAGGTAGCGATATCCTGCAGCCAGCGTCCACTTCTTGGCGACCTTGTAACCCAGAAATGTCAAAAACTGGTAATCCAGTTTCGAGGTTGCGTTCCAGCCACCCACATCCCCCGAGAGGTTGACGCTGGCCTTCTGTCCCACGGGAAGCAGAACGCGCCCCCCAATCACGATGTCTGCCCAGTTCTGTGAGGGTGTGAAGCTCAGACCCAGGAGGGACGGATTGAAAGTCAGCTTTTGCCCCGAATGCCAGAAGCGCGCTCCTACGGCGGCGTCCGCTTTTACTTTTTCGTGATCGATCAGCCGATAGCCGATTTTCGACGTCCATATCAACTGGCCGAGCCGTGCGTCAGCGGTTACCGCACCCGGTTGGGTAACAGGCAGGGGCAGCGCGTGACTATCCGAGATTCTGATCCATATCAGATCCCCGGCCAGCAGAAAGCGCTTATGTCGGGCTTCAGCCGCGCCCATCAGACCGATGTCGGCGTGGGAAAGCAAATCGCCTGGGCTGGCATGGATACTGACGTTGCGCCCCCCGCGTACCCACAGTCCCGTGCGCTCCAGCGAACCAGAGATAAGGACTGAGATTGAAATGCCAGCCGTCGTCATTATTTGACGCGGAAGATGTTCCCCCCGAAGCCGAATTCGAGGTATCCGTTTGGGTGACAACGGAAGGGTGATTGTCCTGCGCGCTCACCGGGAAACAATACAGCAGGCTCAGTGTTGCAGTCAGAATCAAAACTCTTCTCGTCGATGAGTTCATTGTTTTTTTCGGTTTGCTGTCAGGTTGAAGAAGAACGCGGCGCTCTGGCTTGTGGCACTGTCTCCTTAAAAGGGTGCTTGCCATGCGCTTTTACGATGCAACCCGCCGGTTGCAGGATGACAAGTCCTTTTTAAAAGGGTTCGACCATTTCTTTCTCGCTGAGGGTCACGAACTCCGGATATGCAACAGCGTCGGCTGTGAGTAACGCGTGCACGTCGGAGTCGCGTATTGCCCCTGCTTGCAGAGCACAGGAGCAAGACGAGGATCAGCGTTGCTGATGCCGCACGCAACGATTCACCTCCACGCTAGCGCTTCTTTCGCAAGGCACGGGTTATCTCGGGAGCGAATTCGCCAATCCAGTAGCTGGCAATTCCGATTGGTACTTGACCGATGGCACTCTGGTATCCTTTGACCAATAAGCTAGGATTTCCGGGTTCCCACGTTGCAGTAATCGCTCCACCCCCAAATGCCGCGGCATACGGCATTAATTGCGGTCGCAACTTCCCGTCGGGGTCGTAGGTTACAAAATTCCTGACAATAGCGTGACGGGTACGATGCCAAAATCCATCGCAGCGACAGCGATCATACCGCAGCTCCCAGTGCACGGCGGCGTCTCCAACGGCCGTGAATGAATTCTGAACGACAAACTGAACTTGCCGCGTTGCTACGCGTTTTCCGAACCCTCCAATGCCATCCCCCCACTGCGAAGGACTATTGGTGACCTGGTCATGAATGGAAAAGAGCGCTGTTTTTATGTAGATGCCCCAGGTTGTAAATGTCATACGCTTGTAGAGAGTCCAGCGCTCCGCCCCTGTCAGCGGCTCGATGGGGACATCTTTGGGTATGTAGGATCCGTAGAGCCAATTGACATTGATCTGCTTATTATCAACTTTGCGCGCGGGCTGTTGCGACGGTTGCGACGATTGTTGCGCGAAGGAAAGTCCCGACAAGAAGGCTAGAACAAATGCGACAACACTCCGGCAAAGAAGCCGAGTCAAGCCATACCGAGGCAAATACAGCAGTGGCCGAACGCGAGATGCCAGCAACTTCAAATTGCCACCTCCGAAAGCGTTTTTCCGTGTCTCTCTTCGCAAGGGCACGGGATTACTCCAGAACGGATACGCTCCCGTGCCAAGATCGTAGTATGCCGTAGTATTTTCACATTTCCTGATTTTCACCATGCCAGAGGTCACAGTGACGATTGTCGCAGCAGTGCGGCTTGGATTTTGGCATTCGCCTTGTCGCCGCTTCGAGATCTGGGCCAGCTTGATCGACTGGTTTGGATTTATGGAATAGCGCGCTCTGCAGCACCGTATTCCAGGCTGCCGACGATTTAGGGCGTTATATTCCCAGCAACCCTGGTTGCAAAAATGTGCCCGTTCCCGGCCTGATAATTTCTTCTTGATTCAGCTCCTATTGTCATTCTTCCGCCTTGTGAGCCTCATCGACCTTGAGGCACCTGCGTCGATTTGCGCTCATCCACTCTCGTGGGGGTTAGCGTAGCAGCTCTCCAGCGTCGGACGTCTATCAATTTTCAACTCGACTTGATGCGGGTTCGGCGAGCACAGTTTTCCCTCATCGTCGTTCTTGCGGAGTCCGTTGCGGCGGTCTGCTATTGAGGAGGTGTGCGTGGGTTTGCGTAAGACACAGTCCGCTAAAGGGTCGGACCGTCCAACGCGGGCCCGAAGTCGGGTTCGAGGAAGTTAGAACACGACATGGCGCTGCATCGGATTCCGGCGAGTCACGGGCAATCCGGAACGACTAGCGCAACATCGTCGTACGGCAAGGAGGCCGATGACGATGGCGCTTGGATCGACGAAAAAGCGCAAGAGGCGTCCGGTGTCTCTTCCGGACCTAGATCAAGCGAAATCAGCCGTTCTAATCACCTTGAGTTCGGCGGACGCGCAGCGTGGATACCGGCACGCGATCGACGAATTCATCGAGTGGTACTGCTCCGAGCCAAAGGTGGATTAGCGTCGGCGAGGGAGTCCCTTTGCCGAGGCCTCGGATCCAGGTGGTTCACGGAACGGTTCCACAGAAATGCGCTCGTAACACACTTCCAGCACGGTCAGGTATTCTGTACCGCCCGGCGCTTGGAGAACTACGCTGTCGCCCGCTGCCGACTTCATCAACGCGCGCCCCAGAGGTGACACCCAACTGATGTGGTTGCGGTTGAGATCGACCTCGTCGACCCCCACGATGCTCACCACTCGCTCCGCTGCCGAGGCATTGGCATAGCGCACGGGCGCTCCGAAGAATGCCCTCGTCTTCGCCTGCCCCGCTCTTGAAGCTTCCGGGTCCACTACTTCCGCGGCTTCGATTCGCTTCGTAAGAAAGCGAATCCGCCCATCGATCTGCCGCAGCCGCCGCTTGCCGTACTGATAGTCGGCGTTTTCACTGCGATCGCCGTTGCTGGCAGCCCACGCCACCACCGCCACGACGGCAGGGCGTTCCCGGGTGAGCAGAAACCGGTGCTCATCTTTGAGGCGCTGCAGCCCGCTCGGCGTTATGTAGTTCTTGCCGTGCGTCGCGGGCTCGTTCCCTTGTGGTTTTCTCGTAAACCCTTTTCGCATCTCGTAGTTGTTCCTAGTGGGTGCCCATCAATTGAACGCGGATGAACGCCGATACAAAACACTGTAGGTCATCCGCTTTCACGGGAGTTCATCTGCGGCCCTAACTGATTTTTTCACGTTTTTCAGTCCTTAGCGATCCTATCCATCATCTCGGACAGGTGCCGGCGAAGGCGTGCTTGGAGATCAGCATGATAAGCCGGCTTGTGTGAATCGATGCCGGAAATTCCTGGAACACGGGGTACACGTAAACTGAGTCGGTAAGCGCACCATCATGTCACGCAAGCGTTCCTCACAACGTTTCTATGTCCAGAATCTGCCAACGCCTCGATGACATGGAAGAATGCCCTGACCGCAGATGCACGGAGACGCGCATCGCCTGCTTTCGATGAGAGATCGGCGAATGGCGGAACTGAATAGCGAGTTGCCGGATCACTCCGTACGCAGGATGATACTCTCGCCGAAGTTGGATTGGTTCCGGATTGGCGACTACACACCCGGAACCCAGAAACTCAAGCGCCACAATTCCGCGACGCCACGAGCAGGCACACGTTGCTTGCACACGCATACGCAGCAATTCAAGATCCCATCGGCGTTTTTCGGTTCAAAGTTGAACACGCGGGCACTGCCTTCGCCCGACTACCTCTCACGCTGGCACAGTCGTAATGCGCTGCCTTTAGACCTCTCACCCAAGACCGAGCGGACATCTGTCCGGGTATCTTGTCCGCTCAAGTGGTTCCAATCGCCTGTACCGACACCTCGACATCTACGCTGTGGGAGCCGCCTCCGACCGCGATACCACTTACCGGCGTAACGTCGCCGTAGTCCCGGCCCCAAGCCAGGGTCACGTGGCCATCTGAAGGCATTACGTCGTTAGTGGGATCGAAACTCAACCATCCGCTACCTGGGACGAAAGCTGATACCCACGCATGGGAGGCTTCGGTTCCCTGGCTTCCGGGGCTGCTGCGTAGATATCCGCTGGTGTATCGAGCCGCCAATCGCAACGACCGGAGCGCGCCGATCATAACATGAGCGAAATCTTGACACACGCCCTGCCGGTTGCGCAGCACTTCGAGGAGAGGCATATAAATTGAAGTCGACTTGGGCCTATAGCGGAATTCTTCGTGGATACGGTGAGAAAGTTCTTTGAGAGCATCTATCAACGGGCGACCGGGAGTAAAAGTAGGCCGCGCGAACTCCGCAAGTTCAGGTTCGCTGGAAACGAACGGAGAATCGAATACGAATTCGAGGGCCTCAAGACATTCATCATCGGGGTGCAAGGCAATCCGATCGCGAACCTCCTCCCAAGCGGAGGTAGAAACGGATTCCGAGGATGGTGCCTGAAGTTCCACAACACTGCTGGCTTTGATCACGAAGAGATCGTGTGTTTCGAGAATCGCGACCGTGGTAACGTCATTCCCGAAATAATCTTTCCTGCGATTCAAGGTTGCCGGTTCGGGTTGGATGCAGAGGTCGATCTCGCGGACTTGTTGCCCTGGGATGGAGCGCGGAGTGAGGCGCAGTTCGTTGAGAGACCGAGAAACTGGCGATTGATATAAGTGGCGGGTGATATGGGTAACGGAATAGAGCATACGGTTCTCACTGCGACGACACGAAGCGCGAGGAGATGACGGGGCTCAGATAGTGAGCAGCCAGTGCATCGGAGAGATCATACATATTCTCACTCAGTTGTCGGAGCAACTCAATCAATGCCACGAGATGACCCTCGTCGTCCCTCTGCGACAGTTCCACAATTGGCGTAGCGCGTACTGCGTGCAGGGCCCTGAATACTATTCCTTGCTCGATATGACAAACCTTGTTGTCATGCAGTGGCAATTTTTCCAGGTGGTCAAGAAGAGCGGCAAACTGAAAAGCGACTGAGCGGGGATTAGACTCGTCAACGAGTAGAAGGTCAAGTACAAGGTCGGTGCGCAGAGCCGTGAGATAGCGAGTGCGGTAGGTGATGGAGCTATCCGCAATGTGAAGCAAGATCTGAAGGAATGGTTCGATTTCCCTGGGAGCTTCGGCCACACCGGCTCGCAGCAGTTCAGCCATATGCCGCGCTCGCTCCAGGCGTCGCCCGCTTTCAAGAAAATGCCATCCGTACCCCCTGGTGGTGTTCTCCATCACCAAGCCGACAAAAGCGGAGAGCGTGACGATGGCGCTGTCGAGCAAGTTCATCTCGGCAAGGTAACGCTGGTCAGGATTTGTGGGGATACTCTTCGACAAATCCCTCTCAATCTGCTGGAGAACTCGCCATGTATCGGTGGAAAGGCGTTCTTTCAACTGCAGTGCTACCCGGCGCATCTGCTTGAGATTCCATCCCAGGCCAGTGGGGCCGCTGTCGTCCCGAATCATATCGGCCAGCAAGTGCTGCACTCGCCACAGTTGTTCGCCAAGCGATGCTTCGGAGACTTCGGGCGGTATATACCCTAACCCAGTCAGCAGACGCACCACCGTCTCCACGGAAGCGGTGCGTCCAAAATCCTCTTCGCCTGAGAGCGAAGGTAGCAGTGCTCGCAAAAGGCGTACTCGGTTCTCTAGGCGCTCAGCATAGCGGCCCAGCCAGAAGAGGTTGTCAGCAACCCTGCTGGGCAGGCTCGCCCAGCTCGGATGGGTGGCTATCGTCCCGGATGCCGGACGCGAGACGACGATTGGCTCTCCCGAGCCACCGGGTACCCAGGTGTCCTTGCTTCCTGCTCCGCGATGAATGGAAACTGCTTGAGACGTTCCTTTGGTTGAAACGCGAGTGAGTCCTCCGGGCAGCACAGTGTAGGACTGTCCATCCCATGCGGCAAAGATCCTGAGCAAGACGTGGCCGGAAGCAAGTCCGGTGTCGGTGTAAACCGGTGCGGTGGAAATAGCAAACTGTTCCTGAGCCACAAACTGCTCCGGGTGCGTTTCGACTCTACTAATCAGTCTCTCGCGAGTCGCAGCATTCATGGACGCGGGAAACTCCGGATGCCGGCCGAAGCCGGGGAAGGTGGGCATGATCACCAAGTCGTCGAGGTGTTCAATCACGTAGCGCCGGGCCTCCGCCTGCCCGCACCACCAGCTGGCCACGGAAGGCATCAGCAGTTCCTCTCCAAGCAGATGGCGGCAGAGTCCGCAAAGGAACGCCATGAGGGCTGGGGTTTCCAACAATCCGCTGCCCAGCGCGTTGTCGATCGCCACAGTGCCACTTCGCACGGCCTGCACCAGCCCCGGCACACCTAGCGTCGAATCGCTGCGCAGTTCAAGCGGATCGCAGAAGCCGTCGTCAAGGCGGCGCACAATCAAATCCACCGGCTCAAGCCCGGTCAGTGTTTTTAGATAGACTCGGTTGTCGCGCACCGCCAAATCGGCGCCTTCCACCAAGGCAAATCCCCAATGGCCGGCGAGAAACGAATGCTCGAAATAAGTCTCGCTATGCGGCCCGGACGTCAGCATCACAATGCGAGGGTTTGGCCGCTGACTCGCCGCCAAATTCAGCAGGGCGTCCCTTCTCATATCAAAGAAGCTACCCAGTTGCCGGACACGGCATGCGCTGAACACGTTGCACAGGGTTCGGGCGCTCACTAACCTATTCTCCAACGAGTATCCAAGGCCCGAGGGGGCTTGTGTTCGATCCGATGTCACCCACCAGTGTCCATCGGGGGAACGGGCCAGATCAGCTGCATACGAGTGCAGATGCACGCCACCGCAGGGCTTAATACCATGGCATGGCCGCAAGAAATGTGGGTTTGCAAAGACCAGCGCCGGAGGAATCCACTGTCGATGGAGGAGCTGCTGCGGCCCATAAAGGTCGGCCAGCACGGCATTGAGCAAGGTGGCTCGCTGAATAACTGCCCGTTCTATTTCAATCCATTCGTTTTCGGCGATAACTAGCGGAATGGGATCCAGCGGCCAACGACGTTCGCTACCGTGCAGTTCGTCGCTTACGTTATACGAAGTACCATTGGCTTGAATGAGTTGTTGACCGTTTTGCCAGGCGCGGCCAAGTGCGTTCGGCCCCATTCGCCCGATGGCAACTGCGAGGTTTCTCCAGTGCCGGCGCGGAAAGCCTGAGGCCAGCAACGCCTCGTCCCAATGTCCCTCGACACAGGCATAGTTCCACTCGTTCCGGTGGGTCTCTGCCGATTTCAAAAATCTTCTCTTCACATCGCTGTTCGGCAGTGGATTCTCCCTATTGCATGTCCCTACATTGATGCGCGCCGCAGATCCAGCGTTACAGGAAACTCACCATTCCGGTAAAGCGGAGGCGCAACCATGGGACCCGGGGTATGCCCAAAGGCAAAAAAACGGGCCATGCGCCGTGCTTCGGCCTCGTTCGAGTTTACCGGAACTGTATCATAGCTTCGTCCGCCGGGGTGCGCCACGTGGTATGTGCATCCTCCAATGGAGCGTCCCGCCGCCAGATCGATCACATCGAACACAAGCGGCACGTGAACCGGGATCGTGGGATGCAGGCAGTGCGGAGGCTGCCACGCCCTGTAACGAACGCCACATACAAATTCGCCATTTGTACCTGTTGGATGGAGCGGTAGGCGCCGGCTGTTGCACGCAAGCGCAAAGCGCTCGCTGACGAGACCTCGCACTCGCACCTGCATGCGTTCGAGCGACGAATCCACGTAACGAGTCGTCCCGTTGGCGCCAGGTTCCTCGCCCAGCACATACCAAGGTTCGATGGCCTGGCGGAGTTCGATATCAATGCCCTCATAACACACCCGCCCGAAGACGGGGAAGCGGAATTCCAGATGAGGGGCAAACCAAGCACTTTCGAACGGATAGTCCGCCTGCCGCATCTCCGCAATCACCTGGGTAAAATCCTGCTCAACGAAGTAGGGAAGCAAAAAGCGATCGTGCAGGCGGGTACCCCAGCGGATCGGCGCTTCCACGTACGGCTGGCGCCAGAAGCGCGCCACCAGCGCACGTACCAACAATTGTTGGGCAAGGCTCATGCGCGCATGCGGTGGCATTTCAAAGGCGCGCAGTTCGAGAAGTCCCAATCTTCCCGTGGCGCTGTCGGGGGAGTAAAGCTTGTCAATACAGAACTCGGCACGATGAGTATTGCCGGTGACATCAACCAGAAGGTTACGGAAAATGCGGTCCACAAGCCACAGGGGAAGCTGGCCTGAATTGGCTCGGCTGAGCTGGTTGAAAGCAATCTCCAGTTCATAAATCGCGTCGGCGCGGGTTTCATCCACTCGCGGAGCTTGGCTGGTGGGACCAATGAATACACCCGAAAAGAGATAGGAGAGCGAGGGGTGATTCAGCCAGTAGCCGACGAAGCTTTTCAAGAGATCGGGACGGCGAAGAAAAGGGCTGTCGGCGGGCGTCGGGCCGCCAAGCACGATGTGGTTGCCGCCGCCGGTGCCGCTATGGCGTCCATCCAGCATAAACTTTTCGGTGCCGAGGCGGCAGAGGCGCGCCTGTTCGTACAGCGTGACGGTATTGTCAACGAGCTGGCGCCAACTCGCGGCGGGCTGCACGTTCACCTCAATGACGCCAGGGTCCGGCGTGACCTTGAAGAGGCGCAATCGTGCATCGTTCGTCGGCGGGTAGCCTTCGATCGCTACGGGCATGTTGAGCTTTGCCGCGGTGTCCTCGATGGCGGTCACCAACTCCACATAATCTTCCGCAGAGCTCATCGGGGGGAGAAATATACACAGACGCCCCTGCCGCGCTTCGACCGCCAGAGCAGTGCGTACCACAGGTCCCAGCGTGGCGCCGGGAGAGGACGAAACGGTTCCCATGCTGCGCTGCCGCCGCTCGATTTCATTTCGCCGCGCGCCTTCGTGAAATAGGCGATGCGGTACAGGCAGGGGAGTGGTCGGGGCCATCGGGTCCAGTGTCCATAACTGTTGCCTCTGCTCGGGCGCTTCCCAGAGCAGCGATTCCAAGGGAAGGCGGAGACCCACGGGTGAATCGCCTGGAATCAGAAACAAATGCCGGGCGCGGAGCATCCACAAACCCGTCTGCCACTCGGGGCCGCTCTTACCATGCACGCGCAGCAATGGCAGCACGAAGCCGGTGGGCTGGCCAAGACCGCGCTCAAATACCCGGCGCAAACGCTCGCGCTCCTCGGGATCGTCGAGATTATTGTCGAACGGGATCCACGTTTACCGGAAGCTGGCGCTCTTTGTGTATGTAGGCGAGCGGGTCCTCGTAAGCCGCGATTACTGCGTCAGTATCTACCGCCAACCTCTGCGCCAATGCTTCGGCGAATTGCAGCGCCTCGCCGTTACTGAAGCCATGGTCCCTATATGAATCGGCGATCAACTGTGGATCGCGCCAGAGCGGAGTGCCATCAGTACGCCAGTAACACGCTAACGCCCAACGAGGCAGAGACTCGCCTGGGTACCATTTGCCTTGCCCGAAGTGCAGCAGACCGCCGGGCGCAAACTTGTCGCGCAACCGGAGCAGCAACTCGCCGGCGAGGCGGAGTTTGGCGGGGCCCAGCGCAGCGGTGTTCCACTCGTCGCCGTCCATATCGTCGATGGAGACGAAGGTCGGCTCGCCGCCCATGGTAAGTCGGACATCGTTGGCGGTAATTTCGCGATCAATTTGCTCCCCGAGATCGCAGATTCGTTGCCACTCCCCTTCTGTGTAGGGCTTGGTAACGCGCGGGTCCTCGTGGATGCGGGTGATGCGTATCTCGTGGTGAAACTCCACTTCTGACGGACCGACCAAGCCGGAGACTGGCGCGGCAGATGCAGGTTCGGGAGTTCCCGCCAGCGGAATGTGTCCTTCGCCCGCCAGCAGTCCCGAAGTCGGGTCGAGCCCGACCCACCCGGCCCCGGGCAGGTAAACCTCGGCCCAGGCATGCAGGTCGGTAAAGTCCTCCGCGGGACCTTCTGGTCCATCAAGCGGTTTCACGTCCGGCTTGAGTTGGATCAAGTATCCGGAAACAAAACGTGCTGCCAGCCCCAGTTGGCGCAGTATCTGCACCAGCAGCCACGCTGAATCACGGCAGGAACCACTTGCCAGTTCGAGCGTCTCTTCCGCGCTCTGTACCCCGGGCACCATCCGAACCAAGTAGCGGATTTCGTGTTGCAGGCGTTGATTGAGGGTGACCAGAAAGTTGACGATCGGAATCTCGCGACGGTCGATCGAAGATAGAAATGTTTTCAGGTGTGGTCCAGCGGGCAGAGCTTCAAGGAACGAGCCCAGCTCACGCTGCTCCAAGGACTCGTAGCTGAAGGGATATTTCTCGGCGTAGGGTTCGAGGAAAAAATCGAACGGATTGATGACTGCCATCTCAGCCACCAGGTCCACTTCCAGGGAGAAGTAGCGTGTCTGGTTAGGAAAGACCAATCGGGCCAGGAAGTTGCCGTGCGGATCCTGCTGCCAGTTGATGAAATGATCTTCCGGTTCTACGCGCAGTGAGTAACTCGATACTTGGGTCCGGCTGTGTGGTGCGGGACGAAGGCGCACGATCTGCGGCGAAAGCGCAACCAGACGGTCGTATTCGTAAATTGTCTTGTGATGAAGAGCGACGCGAATCCCCATCAGCGATCCCTCAAGGCCGAAGAGCTCTGGCTCTGGCTTTGCCGGCGCAACGCAAAAAAGTCAAGCAGAAGGTTGTCGCCGATCGCGTTCATTTTCACCTGTAAATCGTCGAGATACTCGTGAAGGCCGTTGTTCATGATGCGATCCACCGAGGTGAAGTCCAGCTCAGCACGAAGCGAGCCCATGAGTTGCTCGGAACGATACTGGAAATATCCCATAGGAGTGCCGGTGATGGCGTGCAGGCATTCATCCGCGCTATGGATGCAGTGATGGATCGCGCGCGGAAAGTTGCGGTCTAACACCAGAAAATCGACAATGTCGCGGGGAGCGATCCGCCCGTGCTTCTTGCGGTACATTTCAAAGCCGCTGACAGACTTAAGTACAGCCGACCAATGAATATCGTCATATGGTGTTCCTACGAAAGTGGCCGAGGGCAGCAGGATGAAGTACTTTACATCCAGGATGCGCGAGATCTTTTCGGCTCGCTCGATACTGCCACCCAGACGCATGAAGTGCCATGCCTCATTGTGGCTCATGGTCGTGTCCGAAATGCCGTGGATCAAATGGCAGCTAAATTGGAGGTGGCGCAACCGCTCCGCCAATTTCTCCGCCTCCCACAGTTGCGGATACGGCTGGAAATGGAGGTATGTACGATTGATCTGTTCCCACATCTCCGACGAAATTGTCTCGCGAACCGAACGCGCATTTTCCCGTGCGGCCCGCAAACAAGAACAAATCGAATTGGGGTTGGCCGCGTCCACGGTCAAAAATCTGATGACATTTTCCTGTGTGGCCTCGCCGTAACTCTGCTGGAAAGCCGCGGTGTCTCCGCTGGTGTCAATCAAGGGCTGCCACTGGTTCGCTGGCGCAAGCGGAAGGTCTAGTTGCAGGTGAAGGTTGACCCCGATGAAGCGGGCGACGTTTACAGCGCGTTCAATGTAGCGCGCCATCCAGTAAACCGAATTTGCCACGCGGCTCAGCAAGGGTTGGGGTTCATCGATCATGGCGTGCCTTCCTGCTCCGAGGGCGCCAGAACCCAGGTGTCCTTGCTGCCTCCGCCCTGGGATGAATTCACCACCAGTGAACCCTTGCGCAACGCCACCCGGGTAAGCCCTCCCGGCATAACATTAATCTCCTTGCCGTAGAGAACGTAAGGCCGGAGATCGACGTGGCGTCCCTCGAAGTGATCCTCCACCAGGGTCGGAACCCTGGAGAGCGAAAGGGTGGGTTGAGCGATGTAATTCCGTGGATTCGCCGCAATCTTCGCAGCAAATTCCTCACGCTCTTGGATAGTCGAGTGAGGGCCGACGAGCATGCCGTATCCGCCGGATTCGTTGGCAGCCTTGACCACCAGCGTTTCGAGATTTTGAAGCACGTGGTTCAGGTCTGGTTTCTGCCAGCACTGGAAGGTTGGCACGTTGGGCAGAATGGCATCTTCTCCTTCGTAATAGCGGATGATCTCGGGCACGTAGGAATAAACCACCTTGTCGTCAGCAACCCCGTTGCCGGGTGCATTCGCCAGCGCCACCCGGCCAGCCCGGTAAGTTTCCATCAGGCCGGGTACGCCAAGCAGCGAATCCGGCCTGAACTCGCTTGGGTCCAGGAAGTCATCATCGATGCGGCGATAAATAACATCCACCTTGCGCAAGCCTTTGGTGGTGCGCATCCAAACCGAGTCCTCCTGCACTACCAGGTCACTTCCTTCTACCAGTTGAATACCCATCTGGCGGGCTAGAAAGCTATGCTCGAAGTAGGCCGAGTTGTATATTCCCGGGGTGAGGAGTACCACTGTTGGCTGATCTGAGGCGCCGGGCGGGGCTATCGCTTCCAAAGTCTCCAGCAGTTTGCTGGGGTAATCATCCACCGGGCGCACCCGCAGGCCTTCAAAGACACGCGGAAACGTGCGCTTCATGATGGCCCGGTTTTCCAGCACGTAGGACACCCCGGACGGCACGCGCAGATTGTCTTCGAGAACATACATCTGGCCGTCGCTATGGCGCACCAAATCGGAGCCGGTGATGTGACACCAGACCCGCTGTGGGGGATTGATTCCGTGACACTTGGGACGATAGAAGGCAGCTGAGCGGATGACTTCGTCAGGGATGATTCCATCCTTCAGAATCTTCTGTTCGTGATAGATGTCGTCGATGAATTCGTTCAGAGCGTGGATACGCTGCTTGAGTCCGCGCTCAATCCATTCCCATTCTTGGGCGCATACGATGCGCGGGACTAGGTCAAAGGGGAAAATCCGCTCCGTTCCTGCAGATTGACCGTAGACGTTGAAGGTAATGCCAAGGTGCAAGAGCAACTGCTCTGCAGCTCTTTGGCACAGCAGCAGTTGACCTTCATCGAGCGATTCGATGGTATCAAGCAGCACGCGCGATTCCACGCGTGCTTTGCCATCAGCAGTGAACATCTCGTCGTGAAATCCCTCAACCTGATAGGAGTTGAATAGCAAGGTGCACACGATCCCCCGTAAACCATGTTCTCACGGTCTCCGGCGCGCCTCTTATTCAAAGAACTTATAGGTTTGATAATCGGAAGAGCGTGTTGAGTTTAATTTTCACGTACAAAGCGGGCGACGGATTCGAAAGCATTGGCGGGGTTTTACACTGCGGCTGTAAACGCCGCGCCAGTTCTGCTTTCTCGTCAGGCTGCAAACCGGCATTCCACAAGGTTCAGCCAGGTGTTCCGCGCTAATCATGGATAGCCGGTCGAAGAACGCTCGTTCTCGGGGCTGCGCTAGAGGGGAGCTTCCATCACTTCGTCCATCCAAACCTTGAAACTTTTCAGCGTATTAAGGCCGAACGTGTTGCTGAGCGGAACATCCGCTGCATCGCGGCCGCGGGCCATCAACACCCGGCCTACTCGCGGCACATTGTTCCGAGGGTCAAAGGTGTACCAATGGCCGTCGAGATACGCTTCGAACCACCCAGCGAAGTCCCCTACGTATGGCGGCGGCGTCCCGATGTCGCTCAGGTAACCGGTGCAATAGCGCGCCGGAATGTTCATACATCGACAGAAGGTGATCGCAAGATGTGCGTAGTCGCGGCAAACGCCTTGGCCTTGGTTGAACACCTCCCATGCGGATTTCGTGGGGTTGGCGTACTCGTATCCAAAGGTAATATGGCGATGGACGAAATCACAGATAGCCCGAACCCGGCCCCACCCGATCGGGGATTGACCGAAGAGATTCCAGGCCATTTGAGAAAGCCGATCAGTTTCGCAATACCGGCTGCCCAGGAGAAACACCAGAACCTCTTGCGGCAAATCCTGTACTAGCTGCTGCTGTGCCCAGTCAGCAACGATATCCGGGACGCCCGTATCCCCCACCATGCCATCAGCCGAAATCCGAATCTCACCACTCGGCGCGACGATTCGGGTGCACCGGTTGCCGAACGCATCATCATAGATGGCAATCGGCGTAGAGGGTGTGGTCGTCAAGAGGTCCGGCACGATAATGTCTGCGACGCGGGTGCGATGGATGTTCAACATCAAAATCATTGGTGTTGGCTGCGGACATTCATAGACCAACTCATAGCCAACGCGAAAAGTGTTCATGATGTGTATTCCTTGGCTCACTAGTTAGTTCGATGCTATAAACAGATGCTGCAACGCCCTGGCCTCAGCTGATGTGCTGGTGGTAAAGCTGACTGTCCCGATCGGCTCTGCGACTGTGCAATTGGGCGTCGAAGTCTTTTGAGCGGCCGTTCCTAGTCTAAGCTGAGGCATATCGTTAGTAGCTTCCTCAAACATCATACTGCACAGCTGCGAGACGCCGCGTTCACTCTCTCCGCACTGGTTGCCTACAAAAGAAATAAGCTTAACCCGGCGGGCAGGCTGCTGGAACGACCTAGATCCTGAAGCCATCTCCCAGATTCTCCCAGCTTTGTTTATCGAACGAAAGAGCGGGCCGGAGGTAAGCTCAGCCTCCAGGCGCCAGCGGTCCACAGCCAGCTGTGAACTCACTGACGTAAGGCTGTTCAGGACGGCCGATTTCGATCGCTCAAGGTCGGGCGGCTTCAAAACTCTTTTTGGAATTTTCTTGCGTTTGTTTTTCGCCATGGAAACGGCCTCCCGTTGCCGTGGCGAAAATCATCGTTCACCTACTTATCTCGTGGCCAGCACCGCGTTTTACTGTTACTGATCCATGATCGGTTCGATACCTTCCGTATGGAGACAGCAACCAATACTGGTGTTAGAACGAGTGCAGGCGGACTATTCGCACGAGACTGCACGGCTGCCGGGGAAAGGCTTTTGCCAATTGCTTCTATCGCCCCACATGGCCTCAGTTGTCTGGCAACAACCGGACAACAGAGGCCATTCAAGTTCGCTGAGAGGTTACTTGACCGTGAACTGAGCGGTCGTAGTATTGATCAGTGAGCCGGCGCCGAGGTGGTTGGAGCCGTAACCGTATCCGTTGTTGAAGTGGTGCCGTCTCCCCATCGATTAAACGCGAATACTGAGTTCCGGGCGAACCGGCCTGCGGCGTGACCACGCTCAATTCGCAAGAGCTATTCTGCGCCCAGATCAGCGTTACCGGCGTGGCGTAGGCGCCGGATCGTGCCGATCCCAGGCACTACCAAGTTGCACCGCCTCGAAGAGAACCTTGGAGCAGTCGAGCTCGAACTGACCGCGAGTGATCTCAACCAGATCAACGCGGAAACATCTAAGTTCGAGGTCCAAGGGGCGCGACTGCCTGAGGCCCTACTCATGATGACCGGACGCTGAGCTAGAGCGGTTTCATTGTGTCTGTATCCGATAACCGCAGTATTGAAACCAAGCCGCGGAATCTTGGGCGGTGATAGCTGCCACGGCGGCTGTGATGGCGAGGTCGAGGGTGTCGAGTATTCGAGCTTTGCTTGCTCGTAAGTGTTGTTTGATCTTGGACCAGCACTTCTCGATGGGATTGAAGTCTGGTGAGTACGGCGGTAGATAGAGCAGTTCAGCTCCGGCTTGCTCAATCAACATGCGAACCAGCCGATGCTTATGTGCCGACAGATTGTCCATGATCACAACCTGTCCAGGGCGCAATCGCGGACATAGGACCTGTTCCAGATAGGCCAGAAAGACATCACCGTCGGTGGGTTCTGGGATCGTCATGGTGGCCAGCAGGCCGTTCATCGTGATCGCTCCCAACAGAGTCACGGTATGCCAGTGCCCGCCCGGAGCACCCTCGCACACACGATCACCGCGTTCGCCGCGCCCGTAGCGACGGGTCATCTCGGTGGTCACGCCGCTTTCGTCCAGAAACACCAAGCGTTGCGGATCGATTCGAGCGATCAACTCCCACCACGATTGCCGTCGCTGCCGGCCTTCTTCCGTGTCCTGCTCACTGGCGTGCAACGTTTTTTTTACGCCGCAACCCCAGCCGCTGGAGTTCAAGACAGAGTCGCGTCTTGCTGAGCTTCACCTGCAGATGTTGCTCCAGCCGTTGCCCCAACTCGGCCAGCGTGAGATCCGGTTGATCCTGCAACTGCTGCCGCAGATGCCCTTTCACTGCGTCGGTCACCCGGCTCACCGGCCCATGTACCCGTTGCAGAGGCCGCTCCATTTGTCCCGACTTTAGCTGTTGCCGTCGAATCTTCTTTGTAAAACCGTAGCTGACACCAAACTGCTCCGCCAGCTGCTCCAGGCTGATCCCGGCCCTTTCGTATGCCTGCAGAAGCTTGCACCGCAAATCATCCGAATATGCTCGTGGCATCGATTTGTGTCTTCACAGAGAAATCGCCAACTGCAACTTACTCCAATCCCTCTTCTCTGGATATAACTACTTAGGAACCGCTCTAGATCCCTCATGCCTTACCTTCGTTTGTCTTCTTGGGGAAAGAAGGGCTAAATGTCTCTCGCCAAGACGACAGGCCTCACCGGCCGCAGGCGCCAGCATGCTGCACTCAGCAACACGAAGCTATAGCGACTTTCCGGCAGGCAGGACTTCTTCAATCACCGACCAGGGCCCACCTTGAACTACGAGATACTTCAGGTAAAGTTCGGCTGTTTGGCGATCTGGTGATGCGAGGAGGGTTCGAGCGGCATCCTGCACGCGCTCTTTGGGCAGCGAGGCGAGGTTGAAGTTTTCCGCAATAATTCCCTCCGAATGTGGAATCGCCAACAATTCAAGATAGCTAACAATCGTTGCAAGATGATCGTGGAGCAGATAGTCCTGCAGCAGATTATTCGCTATCTGATCAGGGAGATTCAGAGTTGCTGCCGTCCAGTTGACCAGGCGCTCAAGCGGGGCCCGGCGGACGCTGATCTCACGAATGTTTTTTGCTTTCGCGAGAGCGGCAAAGAGGAATTGTTTCTGTTCTTTCGTTGGCTCCGCCCAAAATACTTTACTGGCGGAGATTCTGATCTCACTTGGTAGTTGTCGCCAAATACGGTTTGCAGAAAGTGGCACGAGCAGGCCTCACTTAGAGTCAATCTCAACTTCCACCTACGATCATAACGGCTACGGGAAAGAGCACCGCTAACAATCTGTCTTGGGTCATCGGCGGGGGAGTGCGTGGCCGATCAGAATTGCACAAATCTGTCGAGGATCGATTCAGTAATGCAATTCTCTTTTCCTTGCAAAAACCGAGAAAAATTGACAGTCGCCGATCTGTTGCAAATCCGATTCGTTCGCGCAACAGTGGCGTTTCGCTGGCCGCGTTTCGATCAGCTACAATCGACCCGGAGAAGCAAAATAAAACATCATGCCAAAATCCGATCACAAACCTGCCCTGCTCGCGATTGAAAAGGTTCTCATACTGCTGCGCTCGGTGCAGACCTTAGAGGGCACAGACAAAGATGGCGTCGAACATCTCCTGGAGATGGCCACCGAAAACCTACGAACTAATTGCGTCAGTGCGGAGAGCAAGTTTTGATCTAAGTATGGCGGACGTGACGACATCAATTCGTGAGCGCGAACATGTGGAGCGGATGCTCAAGCGGGCGCAACGACATCAGGCAAGAGCAGAAAAGCTGGTTGTGAAGTGGCAGTCTAAACTGGCGAGCTTAGACCGGGCGGGGTTGGCGGCAGTGCAGCCGCGCCTGTGGCCGGAGGAATCCGACCCGGTGACCTCGCCAACCTCGCTGCACGCCGATTCCTAGATTGCCTGCACGGACTCATGCTTCCTGGGCTCCCCAAACCTTCAAGGATCTAGATATGTTTCTAAAATTCGAGGGTGCCACCGACTTGGATTCATGGGCGCGGGGCTATCGTCTGGCGATGACTGTAACCGCTGATGGAGCGGTGGTCGCCGGGATCGGCGGGTATATTTGCCAGCACAGCGACGAGTTGCTTGCTGTAACCATCACCTGCCGTTGGGTTTCATGTCGCAACAAACTGGTCGCCGCGAGTTGTGAGGTGGTGCAAGACGGAGATGACGAGGGTACAGTTGCTTTTGATCCCAATGACACCGAGGCCAGCCTATCTATCCTGCGGTGCCTTCATTTGAAATAATTCATTACGAAGAACGCCATGCAGCCTGTCTGCCGATGGGGAGAACATAGATGGCACTCGTTGAGATATACACTGACGGTTCATGCAAAGGAAATGGCCGTGCTGATGGAGGCCGCGGCGGCTGGGCAGCAATTCTGAGTTGCAATGGCAAGACGAAAGAGTTAAGCGGCGCCGAGCCCAACACAACCAACAATCGCATGGAACTTCTGGCTGTAATCTCCGGTCTGGAAGCTCTCACAAAAGAATGCACAGTAACGATTCACTATGATTCCGAATACATGCGGAATGGTATTACTAAGTGGATTGCAGGCTGGAAGCGGAACGGCTGGAAGACAAAAGACAAGCAGCCCGTCAAAAACCAGGACCTCTGGCGGCGACTCGACGCGCTGGTCCAGAAATATCAGGTCGAGTGGGATTGGGTTAGAGGTCATACTGGAAATCCCGGAAACGAGCGCGCCGACACGCTCGCTCAGGCTGCGGCCGATACCCTGCTGTTGTGACACCCCATGCCAATGCATTTGGATCATTTAATATCGCTTCCGGAAAGCTAGATCGGAGCCCCATGGACGTGCACTTGATCGATGGAACATATGAATTGTTCCGACACTTTTACGGCGTACCGGCGGCAAAGGATGTGAACGGCCAGGAAATCGGCGCCGTACGCGGCGTCCTGACTTCCATCATGTCAATGATCGAGGGTGGCGCTACCCACGTTGGAGTTGCAACCGATCACGTCGTGGAGTCATTTCGGAACGAGTTGTATCCAGACTACAAAACCAGCGCGGGTGTCCCGCCAGAGTTGCTTTCACAGTTTCCCATTCTTGAGGAAGCGTTGACGTCGATGGGAGTGGTTGTGTGGCCTATGGTCTACTTTGAGGCCGATGATGCGCTCGCGTCCGCGGCCGGAAAAGCAGCAATGGACGACCGTGTGAGGCAGGTCTTCATTTGCACGCCTGACAAAGATCTCGGCCAATGTGTAGTGGGCACGCGAGTCGTTCAATGGGATCGGATGCGGAACATCGTGCGCGATGAAGGCGGCGTCGTGGCTAAGTTTGGAGTGCTCCCCCGATCGATCCCCGATTATTTGGCGGTGGTGGGCGACAGTGCCGACGGGTTTCCCGGGATACCGGGGTGGGGAGTAAAGGCGGCGTCCCAAGCCTTTACGCAGTACCCTCACCTTGAGGACATTCCAAAGGACTGGCGAGAATGGGATACGTCGATTCGGAAGGCTCGCCTGTTATCTGAATCGCTGTTCAACGGCTGGAACAACGTACTGCTGTTCCGCACTCTCGCGACATTGAGACTGGATGCGCCCGTGTTTGACGCACTCGACGATCTTCAATGGAGAGGCGTCAGGCCAGAGTTTGCCGAACACTGCAATAGACTCAGGTCAGCCGCTTTGCTTGATCGAGTTAGGGCTGTACGGTCGAAATGGGAAGGTTAAACTCCTTGATGAAGGATTTAACGCAATCGCCCGCGGGAACCTTGGTTTCGCCTGCTTTCTAACGGCAGATATCACCATGTGCCATCGGGAGTGCTCCCGGCTCGGCGGTTGCGGCGCCTACGGCTACTCTGAGCGAAACTAAGTGCCTTAAGTAGGGTTTGTAATTGGGAACACCAGTGTTTTGAAACAGTGCAGCTCGATTATGCTGCTCTTTAGGATGTGGAGTCTGTATATGAGTTTTATGACAGCAACGAAAAGCACCAACGGGGTAGGAGGTGTCCTGCTTGGAGTTTTGCAACCGCAGCAGGATACGCCGGCGATCGCGCCGCAAATCGGACAGCTTATTCGGCAGGGTCTGGCGTTCGTTCTCAGCGCGCTTATGATCATGGTGCCGATGAGCCAGCAGGCTTTCGCGCAGCAACCGCTGCCGATCCCGCCGCTTGAGGAGCAGCAACAGCAGCAGGCGCCAGAGGCTCAGGCCCTGACCAATGACCAGCTCGATCAGCTCGTGGCTCCTATCGCGCTCTATCCTGACGCACTTGTGGCGCAAGTGTTGGCCGCTGCGACCTATCCCACGCAGGTGGTGCAGGCGGATCGCTGGCTCCAGGATCAAGGAAATGCCGCCAAGCCGGATCAAATTGCGGCAGGGGCAGAAAAGCAGAACTGGGACGCGAGTGTGAAGGCGCTCACCGCTTTTCCGACCGTTCTCGCGCAGATGGATAAGAACCTTCAGTGGACAACCGACCTTGGCAACGCCTACTACAACCAGCCACAGGATGTGATGGACGCCGTTCAGGCCATGCGCCAGAAAGCACAGGTCGCCGGCAACCTGAAGAGCACCCCGCAGGAGACGGTAACGCAGCAGCCGAGCGGCCCGATCGAGATTGCGCCAGTTAACCCGACGGTCGTGTACGTTCCTGTGTATAACCCGTGGGGCGTTTATGGTGCGCCCGTTGTGGTCTACCCGGGCTTCTACTACGGACCACCCCCGGGAATCTTCTGGGGCGGACTTGCAGTCGGCTTTGGTGTCGGCATCGGAGTCGGTCTTTTTGCGCCCTATGGTTGGGGCTGGGGACACTGGGGAGTCGGCTGGGGTTCGGGCTTTGGTTATCGCGGAGCGGTGATCTTCAACCACACCACCTACCTCACGCGCAGTGCAACGGTGGTCAATCGCGGCTTTGCCCGTCCTGGTGGACCTCCGCGTGCCTTTGCTGGAGCGCGTGGAGCCCATGCGCGGCCAGGTGGAATCACCCGTCCCGGTTACAGCCGCCCAGTTGCTGCAAATCGCGGCGGCCCGACGGGCGGATCACATCCGAGCACGTCACGCCAGAGCCCCAGTGGTCACCCGCGCGAAGGACGCGCTGCAAGCGACGACGAACATAAGCGCTGAGCAGGTGAAAAGAGCACAAAGGGAGATCCCCGTGGTCTCCCTTTTACATTTTCAAGCGCCTTCAGACGCCGCGCAAGAAGCTGCGCGGCCGAGCCATCTGGCGAAAGCGATAAGTGAAGTTATTGGGCGCTTACGCAACCCCCGCGAATTGGCTTGTAGGTAGCGCAACAAGGATGATGAATGGATCAACACCATATGTTTCGGACCTTGCCCGATTACCTGGCCCCGGGGCTGGATATTATTCTGGTCGGCATCAACCCTGGGCAGTATTCAGTCGAACGCGGCCGCTATTTCGCGCGACCGCAGAGCCGATTCTGGCCCGCGCTCTCGAAATCAAAGTTGAGCGAGCACGCAAGACGAGCGTTGGACGTGACTGCGCTTGTTCCCGAGCACGATGAACTTCTACCCAACTTTGGAATTGGGCTGACGGATATCGTCAAACGCCCGACAAACAACGCGGCAGAACTTACTGCAGCTGATTTCGAGGAATGGGTGCCTATAACTGTTGAACAAGCTACTCCAACATCATCCACTTGTTGCGTGCTTTCATGGCGTGACGGGTTACCGATCATTCGCCCGAATCGCATTCGGACGGATGGAACAGTTCATTCTGGGAGAACAACGGGAACAGATCGGTGCCACTCGTCTCTACATCGTGCCCAATCCGAGTCCGGCGAACGCCCGCTTCACTCCCACTGAGCAAGTGACGTGGTACGACCGTCTGGCGGATTTCGTAGCCGCCACTAAGTTGAAGCGATAGTCCGACATGCGTTTTGTGCGGGTTAACGAAAGCAGAGTAGACCGAACGAGTGCCTTTCACCCCGACAGATAAGCCTGAGCCTTGACAATCCCGGCTCTTTGGAACCGGCAAGCGGGTAAGACGCACGAGAAAATCCGGCCAAGGCGGCAATCCTGTGGGGCCGGGCGGCATTGCGGTCAGGTCCTCAAGCTTGGCCATGAAATCGGAGTGATTCAGGAAGTAGTCGTTGACGGCACTGTCAAAGACCACGACACTGACATGCTCGTCGGCCTCGAGAGCGTCGATGACTTCCTGGAATTGCCGCAGCATTTCCGGACCCATGACGTTGATCGGCGGGTTGTCAAGCGTGACACGCCAATAGGCGGGCGATCGACGGGCTAGGTGAATCTGTGCGGGTTTCGCAGGGGCGTTCAGAGTTGTCATAGGATCTCCTCCGTATTTGTTCTTCTCGGACCCGGTTGATTGAAGACGACAAAGATTCGTTCCACGGTTGGAAGCGTTGCCCGATGTTGGACAACTCGTCGTTAAGTGATGATTAATTTGCGGAGCCGTCTCGTGCTGCTGTCGACGGTTGCTGAGTAAGGTGCGGTTCTGCTGATTATGTTCGGGGCCGTGCTGCAACCTGAGCTCGTTCTCTGTGAGGATCTGCAGCGCGCCTCGATTGTCTGGATCGAGATGGTGCGCTGCCAAACATCGCCGCCATGATGCGGAAACTTCTTCCGGAGTCAGATGTTCACGAAAATCACGTTTTCGTGCAACTTGCTATACGACTCACGGACGGGCCTTCGCGGGAGGCGGCGATCGAGGTTCCAGCTCCTAGATACCGACCATCGTCATCCTTTCGAGAATTCACGCAGTGCGGCGCGCAGGGCATCGAGTGAGAGTTGCGCGGCGTGATGCGATGCCTCCGGAAGACCTCCCAACGACTCGATAAGCGACTCGCGATGGATAGCCAGCACGTCACCCAATGCCGCCCCCCGGATGATTTCCGTTAAACGGGAGGCCCATGCAATCGTGGGAACACAACCTTTCGCACGGAAACGGGCGTCGGCGATTCTTGTGTCTTCAACCCTGAGGCTCAACTCCAACATGTCGCCACACACGGGATTCTCGACCCGCGCTACGGCATTCGCATCCGGCAGTTCACCAGAGTTACGCGCGTTTTCGAAATGCTCAAGGACCAGGGGTGAATACATAATTCGATAACTCGGTAGTCAATTACTCAATCGCAGACCTAATGCAATCGAAGCAACGGCACGCGCATGTAACACTGCTGGCGCCGCTTTAACGTGCTGTTGAAGCCGAGAGGCCTTTCTTCGTGTTCCAGACCGGACTCATTTTTCTCAGTCGCACGACTTCATCCAAAACGCATTCGAGAACATAGCTGATGTCTTCTTCCGTGGTCTGTTTACCGAGGCTGAAGCGAACTGCCGCTTGAGCCTGGCTGCGTTGCAGGCCCATCGCCATCAGCACGTATGGAGGATGGCCGGAGCTCGACGCACACGCAGCTCCGGTCGAAAACGGATATATCTCGCTCATCGAGCGCGACCATCAGCGACGCGCCTGAGATCCCGTCAAACGAGATCTCCGAAGTATTGGGCGTACGTGGCGCTCCAAGGCCAAGAACCTGAATGCACTCTATCTGCTCGCCTACGGCGCGCTCAAAGCCATCACGCAGCTCGGCCATCCCGTCCGCCCCGCCCTCTGCCAGCCAGTTGCGTGCGATTTCAGCGGCTTTGCCCAGCCCGACGATGCCCGCCAAATTCTCCGTGCCAGCGCGCTTATTGAAGTTTCGCACGCCAACATCAAGCGCATTGATACTTCGGAAGCGGAAAAGATGCCTGGCGTCGTCAAGGTGATTACCTGGAAGGACGTGAAAGGCAAGAACGCGATTACCGGCCTGACCACTTTCCCGACCAACAAGGGTGACGGTTGGGACCGTCCCATCCTCTGCAAAGAGAAGATTTTCCAGTTCGGCGATGCGATCGCTATCGTGGCCGCGGATACCGAAGAACACGCCAAGGCTGCCGCCAAGATGGTCAAGGTGGACCTGGAGGTGCTCCCAGCCTACATGAGTGGATATGAGGCTATGGCTCCCGATGCCATGGAAATTCACCCAGGCGTGCCGAATGCGTACTATGAGCAGGGCGTCGTGAAGGGTGATGACACCAAGCCGGTGATGGAGAAGGCTGCTTACACGGTTGAGTTGACAACCAACTGCAGCCGTCAACCCCACCTGCACTTGGAACCGGATTGCGGCGAAGCATACATGGAGGGAGATGGCACGCTAACCATCCTGTCCAAGAGCATTGGCTTGCACCTACACCATGCCATGATTTGCCCCGGCATCGGCGTTGCTCCAGAGAAACTGCGCATCATTCAGAACCCCACCGGTGGCACCTTCGGCTACAAGTTCAGTCCTACTATGGAAGCTCTGTTGGGCGTGGCTTGCTCGGCTGTGGACGGCAGACCAGTTTCTCTAGGGATCTTCTGATTGTGCGCCGTGAAAGCCGGTGCTTTTCAGCGGGGTATAGTCCCGCCCGGGAACTGGTTCGCTCCACCCTGTAACAATCGAAGCGGCGGCAGAGGCAACGAAGTCGTCGGAGCCTTCGATGCAAAGAGCCGTTCAAGCGGCTCTGGAGCATGTAGGTTGTAATGCGAGTAAACACCGAGCAGGCCTCGAAACACCTAACGCAGGAGCCGACCCGCCGTTCAGATGTGGAAGGCCGAGCCAATGGAGGAGTTTGAGCGAACAGCTTCCATCGGTCCTGCCGGGGTATTGGTGACGACATGCATGCATAGGAAAGCACATGGAACACGGGAAGCCCCATCGGTGATCCGCGGTTGGGATCAACTGGCAACTCGCGAGAGCCAGGCCGGGCCGTTTGGGGTGGCGGTGAGGCTCGTAGTACTGATGAAGCCGGGTAATGCCGGTGGAGGGAAGGGGCCTTAGTTGGAAATCAACGCAAGAAGTGACAAAGACGGAGGGATTGGCGATGAGCCTAACAACCCCGGAAAGTGTTCAGAAGTTACAGGCGGCGTTACACGACAAAGCGAAGAAATCGCCTGACTTTCGCTTCTACGCGCTGTACGACAAGGTGTACCGGAAGGACGTATTGACGTTCGCCTACGAATGCAGCAAAGCCAACGGTGGAGCAGCAGGCGTGGATGATCAGACGTTCGAGGACATCGAAGCGTACGGAGCAGAGCGATGGTTGGACGAACTGACGCAAGTGCTGAAAAGTCGAACGTATCGACCACTTCCCGTGCGAAGGGTATTCATACCGAAGCCGGGAGGACAACAGCGTCCGTTAGGAGTGCCCGCTATCCGTGACCGTACGGTCATGATGGCGGCGGTTTTGGTGCTCGACCCCATCTTCGAGGCCGATTTACAACCGGAACAGTATGCCTATCGGCGAGGCCGCAGCGCCTTGGACGCTGTAAGACACGTCCATAAGCTGATCAACACCGGACATGAAGAGATCGTGGATGCAGATCTTGCCAGGTATTTCGATTCTCTTCCGCATTCTGAGCTTCTAAGGTCTGTAGCGCGCCGCGTAGTGGACGGCGCCATGCTCCATCTGATCAAGATGTGGCTGAAAGCACCGGCTGAAGAAACGGACGATCGCGGGAAGAAGCATCGGAATACGCGCAATCGGGATGAGGGTCGAGGGAGTCCACAGGGTTTCTCCGATCAGCCCGCTGCTCAGCAATCTTTATATGCGCCGGTTCGTGCTTGGATGGAAGAAGTTGGGGCACGAAAAGCGTCTTGGAGCGTACATCGTCAACTATGCCGATGATCTCGTCATCTGTTGTCGGGGCAGAGCCGAAGAAGCTCTGGCCACGATGCGGGTGATGATGACGAAGCTGAACCTGACGGTGAATAAGGCCAAGACGCGGGTCGCGAAGCTGCCGGAAGAAAAGTTTGACTTCTTGGGTTATACGTTCGGTCGCTGTTACTCGACCAAGACGGGACGCGCCTATCTGGGCACGGTTCCAGCCAAAAAGCGAGTGATTCGTATCTGTCAGGCGATCAGCAACGAAACCGGAAATAATCGAACCCTGCTGGAACATAAGGCAGTAGTGGCGAAACTCAACCGCATGATGAATGGTTGGGCCAACTACTTCTGCCTTGGTCCGGTCAGCAAAGCCTATCGGGCCGTGGATCGCCACGCTCGAAAAAGGCTGCGTCAATGGCTGTGTGCCAAACACAAGATGGCAGGGCGGGCGACCCGGCAATATCCGGAAGCTACCTTGCACGATGCGTTTGGACTTATCTGCTTGTCCGAGCGGACGCACAGCTTTTCGTGGGCGAAGCCGTGATGTTTTCAACGAGAGCCGGATGCGCGAAATGTGCATGTCCAGTTCGACGAGCGGGATGTGGAAACGGGGCATGGCTTGGATAATGAGGCACCGGCAAACGAAAGAGCCGGATACGGATAGGCCAAACCTAAACAACCGCGCCACATCTCGACTCTACAAGTCCTCTGCTTTCCACAGTGTCATTGTGTAGATTGAGTTGAGAGACTCTGAAGGCAATGAGACAGCGGACACTGGCGATGACAACTGGATTTGAGCGGTACAGCAAGAAGACGCGGCGTGCAGCATTCCTAGAAGAGATGGAGCAGGTGGTTCCGTGGAGCGAGTTGTGTTCGCTGGTGGAGCCGCACTATCCCAAAGTTGGCAATGGACGCCGTCCGGTAGGCATCGACGCGCATGCTTCGTATTTACTTTTTGCAGCAGTGGTTTAATCTCTCCGACCCGGCGGTGGAAGAGGCGCTGTACGACTCGCCGCTGATGCGCCACTTTGCCCAGATCGATCTTGGGAATGAGCCAGTGCCAGACGAGACGACGGTCTGCAAGTTCCGCCATTTGTTAGAGCAGCACAACCTTGGCGGCGCGATGCTGGAGACGGTGAATGTTCACCTTGAAAGCCGTGGCATCAAGATCACCACCGGCACCATCGTCGATGCGACGATCATTCACGCGCCAAGCTCTACCAAGAACCGCGAGCAGAAACGCGATCCCGAGATGCACCAGACGAAGAAGGGCAACCAGTGGTACTTCGGGATGAAGGCGCACGTGGGCGTCGATAGCAAAACGAAAGCTATCCACTCGGCGGTGGTGACGGCCGCCAATATCGAGGATTCAGCGGTGCTGCCGGATCTGTTGCACGGGAATGAAACGAAGGTCTGGGGAGATCAGGCCTATCGTGGACAAAGCGAAGCGATCCACGAAGTCGCGCCACGAGCGCACGACCTGACCAACAAGCGCTACCGTTACAAGAATCGGGTGGACGAAGTTGCACGCGAGGAGAATCGAGCGAAGTCGCACATTCGCTCGCGGATCGAGCATGTGTTCGCAGTGATCAAACTGAAGTTCGGCTACACGAAAGTGAGATACCGGGGGATCAAGAAGAACGCCAATCAGGTGTTTACGCTCTGTGCATTGAGCAATCTCTTTCTATTGCACGGCAGACTGCTGGTCAGCCAAGGGGCGTAGTGTCTCTGGACACTCTCCAGAGGTGACGTCAACCTTCACGAGATCAAGACAAACCGCTCAAACACGCTGGAATCTCAGTCACGCCAGCCCAGAACACCTACTCTGCGGCAATTCGCTGACTTCTGCAGACCTTCCTTAGCTGGAGTTTCCTACGCACGGCGAGCCGGATTCCGGTTGCAACAGCTCCGCGGCGAAGCGTAAGAACACTGAGGCATCGGCGCAACGCGGTTGCACATCGTAAACAGATAACCAATACGGAGAGGTATCCGATGAACCGTCGTGATTTTCTGCGATCCACGGGCGCTGTGCTCGCGACCTTGGCTTTGTCTGACCCGGAGGAACTGTTAGCGAGGAGCTCAGCATCTGCAAGCTGGCGTACTTTTGACGTGACCACCCGGGTCGAGGTGCTAAAGCCTTCCGGAGTGACGCGGGTATGGCTCCCGGCGGGGCTCATTGAGAAGACGCCTTTTCAAAAGACACTCACGAATCGGTTCCGTGCTGAGGGGGGAACGGCAGAGATAGTTGACAATAAGAGCGACGCGCTCGGGATTGTTGCGGCGATGTTTCCGGCTGGAGTGAGACCAGTCGTTGAACTGAAGACCCGGGTTGCGACACGGGATTATGCAGTTGATTTTTCTGCACCGGGCCATGCGCCGAAAGATGATCGCGCGGATTTGCAACATTTCTTGCGTCCCACCAAGTTGCTGCCGACCGATGGTGTTGTGCGGGAGACAGCGATTGGGATTGTCCGCGGAGCGAACACCGATGTCGATAAAGCTCGCGCTATTTACGAATGGATTGTCGAGAACACTTTTCGAAATCCGAAGACGCGTGGTTGCGGCGATGGCGACATCCGATGGATGCTGGAATCCAGGGATCTGGGCGGCAAATGCGCCGACCTCAACGCACTTTATGTGGGCCTAGCGCGCTCGGTGGGACTCCCCGCACGGGATGTCTATGGTATTCGCGTCGCCAAGTCAGAACTGGGATACAAGAGTCTTGGGGTATCGTCCGAGAATGTAACCAAAGCACAGCATTGCCGCGCCGAGGTGTACCTCCACGACTATGGTTGGGTTCCTGTGGATCCGGCGGACGTGCGAAAGGTCGTGCTCGAGGAACCGCCCGGGAACCGCCCCCTTGATGACAAGATGGTCAAGGATGCCCGCACGCGGTTGTTCGGGGCGTGGGAGATGAACTGGATTGCTTACAATTTCGCCAACGATGTTGCTCTGCCCGGAGCGAGTGGCGCACCGGTTGGCTTTTTCATGTATCCGCAGGCGGAAACTGCCGAAGGCCGACTTGATAGCCTCGATCCTGACCACTTCCATTATGAGATCACTGCGCAGGAGGTCACATCCGCGAACCCTGACGGAAAGCATTCAACAGCAGACTGACGAGGCAGCCTAATGAGGGCGACCAATTACCCGACCATGCTTGATGCTGCGGCTTACACCGACTACTTGCGAACGGTGGAAGGACGGCTGCGGGTGAATCTCGTCTGGGAGAATCTGTGCGCATTTCTGCCCCCGAAAGCACAGGGTCGCGCTCTGGATATTGGTTGTGGTACCGGCGAAATGACATTGAGATTGGCAGGGTCAGGTCTACATGTAACCGCCCTGGACAGCTCCGATGCCATGCTTGCCGAGACTCAGCGGCGCGTAGCGGAAGCTGGTTCTCAAGAAAGCGTTAGCGTTGTTTGCTCGCAAGCGGCGCAACTTCATAATCTGTTTGCCCCGGCTTCGTTTGGCGTGATCGTGTGTCACAACCTTCTGGAATTTGTAGATCGTCCCTCTGAGACATTGCAGGCCATCGAGGTGCTTCTCACGAAAGACGTAGGGGCCTTCGCTTCCATCGTTGTTCGTAATCGCGCCGGCGAAATCCTATCGGCAGCACTCAAGTCTAGTGATCTTGTAGCTGCAGAGGCAAACATAACCGCTGCCAAGGTCCGGGCAAAACTCACGGACGGAATGGTTGCACTGTTTACGCCCGCCGAGTTGCGCAGCATGCTGTCTGATGCGCGGCTTGAGATCATTGCCGAGTACGGGGTCCGCGTGTTCAGCGATTATCTACAGAGAGATTTTCTGAACAATCCTGCCAATCATCCGTTGTTGCTGGCACTCGAACAGAGACTGGGAAAACAGCAAGACTTCGCCGCAATCGCCCGTTACTACCAGGTGCTTGCACGACCGATGAGCCCCCGCGCTCCGTCGAAGGACAGACCGCGTGGACGTTAATAAGCAGCTGCTAAGTTCGCAAGAGGAGAACAATCCCGCGATAGCCCGGGGCTTTTCGCTTGGGTTGGGACTTACGAACGAATGCAATCTGTCCTGTGCGTTTTGTTATCGCGATCCTGCGCGGGTTGACCGACTCACTCTGGAGCAGGTGCGCGCCATCATGGAACGGCTGCCGGTACGCTCGGTCAATTTAGGAACAGGCGAAAACGGCATGCACCCGGATTTCAGAGCTATTCTGGGCTATCTTCGCGCGCAGCCGGTCAAGCTCACCATCACCTCGAATGGACACAGCGTTGCTCTCCTTGAAGATGATGAGGTGCGTGGCTTTCATGACGTCGAATTCTCACTCGACTACCCGACGCAGGCCAAGCAAGACGCACAACGTGGTCCGGGCAACTGGACCCTGGTTCATGATCAGGCGGACCGCTGTTTGCGCCTGGGCGTACCGGTGACGATCATTGCGGTGATGATGAAGTCCAATTACCAACTCCTCCCCGAGGTGGCGCAAGTCGCCAAACGGTTCAATGCACCGCTTCGCGTCAATGTATATCAATCCGTGCGCTCGGACCTTTATGCGCTTACTTATCAGGAATATTGGGAAGGCTTTTGCAGGTTGTTTGCTGAAACGGAGGTAATCGATATCGGCGAACCGCTGGTCCGTGGCATGGTGGGTTTGCCGCCCAGAAAGGGCGGCTGCGGTGTGAGAACTGTACGCGTAACCCCGCGTGCCACTACGCAACCTTGTGTTTACTGGCCTGGCACAGGAGAACCGCTATCGGCTCTATTGAACGCGGGCGAAGAAATTATCAATAACAGCCCATTTCAGCAGGCCCGGACACTGCCGCAAGCATGCGAGTCGTGCGTTTTGCGCGAAACCTGTCATGGCGGGTGCGCGGGGCGGCGCCGCATCCAGAATGCGTTGGCCGAACCGGATTGTTATTGTCCGGTAATCCGGGGAGAAGCGCCTAAGCTCGAAATCAGGATGGCAGCAGGCCGTGATCTTCCTAAGTCTGAAAGCTCCTGCACGACCATCGTGATTGCGCGCGATTGAGTTTTGTCAGCGCGGCAGTGCGAGCAGGACGCGCATAAAGGTAAGGACGATGCGCATAGCTGCTCCCATTGTCCTGAGCACTAGAGCGGTTTCATGGTGTCCGTGTCCGATAACCGCAGTATTGAAACCAAGCCGCGGAATCTTGGGCGGTGATAGCTGCCATGGCGGCTGTGATGGCGAGGTCGAGGGTGTCGAGTATTCGAGCTTTGCTTGCTCGTAAGTGTTGTTTGATCTTGGACCAGCACTTCTCGATGGGATTGAAGTCCGGTGAGTAAGGCGGTAGATAGAGCAGTTCGGCTCCGGCTTGCTCAATCAACATGCGAACCTGCCGATGCTTATGTGCCGACAGATTGTCCATGATCACAACCTGTCCAGGGCGCAATCGCGGACATAGGACCTGTTCCAGATAGGCCAGAAAGACGTCACCGTCGGTGGGTTCTGGGATCGTCATGGTGGCCAGCAGGCCGTTCATCGTGATCGCTCCCAACAGAGTCACGGTATGCCAGTGCCCGCCCGGAGCACCCTCGCACACACGATCACCGCGTTCGCCGCGCCCGTAGCGACGGGTCATCTCGGTGGTCACGCCGCTTTCGTCCAGAAACACCAAGCGTTGCGGATCGATTCGAGCGATCAACTCCCACCACGATTGCCGTCGCTGCCGGCCTTCTTCCGTGTCCTGCTCACTGGCGTGCAGCGTTTTTTTTACGCCGCAACCCCAGCCGCTGGAGTTCAAGACAGAGTCGCGTCTTGCTGAGCTTCACCTGCAGATGTTGCTCCAGCCGTTGCCCCAACTCGGCCAGCGTGAGATCCGGTTGATCTTGCAACTGCTGCCGCAGATGGCCTTTCACTGCGTCGGTCACCCGGCTCACCGGCCCATGTACCCGTTGCAGAGGCCGCTCCATTTGTCCCGACTTTAGCTGTTGCCGTCGAATCTTCTTTGTAAAACCGTAGCTGACACCAAACTGCTCCGCCAGCTGCTCCAGGCCGATCCCGGCCCTTTCGTATGCCTGCAGAAGCTTGCACCGCAAATCATCCGAATATGCTCGTGGCATCGATTTGTGTCTTCACAGAGAAATCGCCAACTGCAACTTACTCCAATCCCTCTTCTCTGGATATAACTACTTAGGAACCGCTCTAACTTGCGACTTACTGCGCTTTCATCCAGGTATCCGAACCTGTCAGCTTAACTGAGATGTCAGTAATGAAGATGTGCATGGGCATACCATCAGCGGTGCCGCGGTGCTCCGTTGAGATCAGCAAAGGACCTGCCTTTTTGTATCCTACCCACGTTGCGATGACGACGCTCGGCTTGCTAGGCCCGCCGTGATGGAAGACAAGGTACTCTACGCGGTTGTCTTTGCCGACGTAGAGTTCCCAGGTGTCGCCGGGCGTGTAACCGCCTTCTTTGGGATACTTCACTACGACCAGTTCGTCCGAGCCGTTGCCCATCGGCAGTTTATGCATACCTTGATCGGTCACGGTGGCGCTGGTGTCCCAGTAAGCATGGAAGGGAAACAGAAGCCAATAGTTATCATTGAGGAAAGCCGGATCAACTTCGTTTTTCACGACGTCGGATTGGCTGCTAAGCTCCGAGCGGACATAGGTGACCTTGACCGGCTTACCGTCTTTGTCCTTCCCCTCACAGGAAACCCTGTTGGTCTTGGGCTCCCAAACCCATGAATGTGAGATATTCATCCCGGGCCACCGTCCGTTCCACGTATAGCGAATTGCGTCAACTTTCCCAAACGAATCAATGCCATAGGTCTTTGCAATCTGTTCGAGAATTGGCGGGCGCTCCTGCGCCCAGGAGTTTGGAGCAAGGATCAGCACTCCGCAAAGCAGA
The DNA here is from genome assembly GCA_963786435.1 of uncultured Acidobacteriota bacterium. GTDB lineage: Bacteria > Acidobacteriota > Terriglobia > Terriglobales > Acidobacteriaceae > TOLSYN. Next base: position 3,553,691 of record CAWAZK010000002.1, on the reverse strand, counting down.
AGACCCATCACGGTTAAACGGCGGGCATATCTCATAAGAGTTGGTTCCTCGAAACGATGCTCTGTAGGATGACGGTATAAGGTTTCCGGATGACAGTAATACTGTTCGGCACACTATCTTTCACGCTACCTACTCCCTTGAGCATTGGGGCGCATGCGACTGCAGAAACCGGCGAAAAGCGAGTATCGCAGCAGCTACCGCCAGGGCTCCGTATTCCAGCAGCATTACCCAAATAGGAAGCGAGCCCCACGGACGCCCAAGTGTGCGAAAGTGCCACATAATATAAGTGGGGATAATGCTGATAGTCCAGAGAATGAGCAGCAGTGTCGAGGGCGAAGTCAGAAATGGCAGCAGCCAGAGAAGATACCAGGGGAATACGACGGGTGCGCACAAAAGAGATGCTGCCATTGGCCAGGCAAATACGTCCGGAGACCACTCGAGCGCTGTGCTTCTTAGCCAGGCTGCAGTCACTAATCCGACGAGCACCGCCAGCCCAGCGAGCACCTGCGGAGGCGCCACTTGATCGAGTGCCGCAAACACGGGACCATTAAAGCGGAAACCTTGCACATATGTACCAAGCGAGCCGATCGGAATGTGGCCGTGATCAAGAAATGGCACGTACAGGAGTCCGACCACGGCTGCCGCCAGCGCAGCGTCGCGAATGCGAACCCGCTTCCAGTAGAGAGGCAAGAGTACGATCGGCAGCAATTTCACTGCAACAGCCAGACCAAGCGCGACGGCCGCAGTCGCCCGCCAACGGCGCCCTAGCGCAGCGACGGATACCAGCAACAATAGCGCGCCAACAATGTCAATGTGACCGCTTCCCGCCACTTCAATGGCCAACAATGGGTTCCAGGCATATGCCAGAACCAGGTGCGATCTCTTCTTGCGACGCAGCACATCGAGCAACACGAAAACAATCGCGAACTCGCAAACTACGAATGCTACTTTCAGCGCAAAAGTGGACTCCTGAATCGCGGTTACTGCGCGGAAAAAAAGCTGGGCTCCTGCTGGATATGGGCTCGGTAGATCCGAGTTGTTCACGTTACGGGTTTCCTGGGTATGCAGCCTCTTAGCGGCAGGATCGCTGGGAACGACAAGATAGGGGTTGTAGCCGAGCCTCTGCAGGCGGCCATCCCAAACATATCGATGAATATCATCATCGGGGTCCGCGGGAATCCGAAGAAATTCAATGTTCCAGACAGCAGCCAGGACGAGCCCAACGACGACAACGCGTCGAGAAATTCTTGGCGTAGCAAAGAACTCACGGATAGCTAAGAGGTACGCAATTCCCGCAAGTGTCAAAGAGGCCATGAAGTACGGTCCACCCCTGTCGCCGAAGTTGCGTGAGCAGACCGTCAGCGCCACACACAACGTCGCTCCGAGGGCGTACACTCTCCGCTCGGGCGTGACCTTCACAGTTCTCCCGTGCCCGTCCGTAATTCTGCTGCCACGAGCTCCCACTCTTTAAGCCACGCCGCCGTGCGTGGCGCTCTTGCGGGAGCCAGGCGCAATTCCGCTGCCAGGCGAGTCAGGTCGTCAGCCACATCAACATCGTAAAAAGGATCTGCGAAACCTACGGATAGCTCAAGAGCTCGTGCGCACGATAGGAGTCTCTCCAGCGCACTGCTGGTGCCCATTCCTTCGCGTGCGAAAAGCGCAGGATGAGAAGCTTTTGCCCCCACGAGATAGTATCCTCCGTCGTGCGTTGGTCCCACGACCACGTCATGTGCGGCCAGGGTTTCAAATGCGTCTTCGAGAACAGAACGCGGCAGGTGTGGGCTGTCGCTGTTGAAGGCAATGGTGCGTCGTTCATGGTCTTCCGTGAAGTGCGCAAACACGGAAATGAGGCCTGCGGCAAGACCTTCACCTTTCTGGGCAACTACGCTCGCTTCACTACCTGCCAATTGCACCAGTTCGTTTACGTCGGTGTCCGGGCACATGATGGCAACTTCCACATCGCCCAATGACCGCGCCAGCGCCAGCGTGTCGTCCAGAAGACAGCAATAGAAAGCAGTGACAGCCGCGGGAGAAAGGCTGGGCGTCAGGCGGGTCTTGACCGCGCCTGGCCTTGGTGCTTTCGCCATGATCACCAGCACACGGTCACTACCTGACGTACGCACCACCATCTCGCTTGCTGATTTCATAATATTTCGATGCCGACCTACGCTGGCCGTGGTGTCCCGGCTCTTCGTTGCCGGAAATAATAGCGCACGATCAAGCTCAGAATGAACCAGCCGGCGCCGGCCGTGCCCTTCAGCGTACCGCTGATCTTCGATTTTCCTATGCGCGGGTAATAGCTCACGGGGACTTCAACCACGCGGAATCCAGACAAGGCGGCTTTGAGGACCATCTCAACCGCCCAGCCATAGGTGGTTTCTTCCAGGGCGAGCGCGCGTAGCACATCTGCGCGGCCAGCGCGAAACGGGCCGAGATCACTGATGTCTAGTCCATAGAGAAGCCTGATCAGGCTGGCGGCGAGACGATTACCGAACACCTGATGCCAAGGCAACGCCCCAGCAGAACGCCGCTCCCGGAGCCGGGAACCGAGCGTGATGTCCGCACGTCCCTCGAGCGATTGGCGCTAAGAGAATCGGCAGTTCAGAGGGCCGATCGCTGTAGTCGCCATCAAGGAACACAACCACGTCAGGGGAATTTGCCGCAGCTAGACCCGTGAGGCACGCTCGCCCATAGCCGCGGCGGGGTTCCTGAACCACGCGGGCTCCCATTCTTGCGGCGATCTTGGGCGTCCCGTCATTCGAGTTGCTGTCTACAACGATGACCTCCGTCGTGAGATCGGACGGAAGATCCGCTAAAACGCGCTCGATTGCCTCCGCTTCGTTATGCGTGGGGATGATGACAGACACTCGCACGTGAACTTGGCCCGATTACCACCACGGAGAAGATGGCCACCGTTGCGATAGCCACGCGTCAACGCCCCATCTCCGGCCGGCGCGTCCGATAGCGAGCGCCAGGGATACGAGCACCGGAACCAATAGTTCCCAGATCCACGCCGTGCCCCACTCCGACACCCAAAGGCTGCCGAGATAAAGAAAAGCCACGAATGCCGCCGGACGGGTAAGCAGACCGATGATGAGCAGTATTCCGAGAGAAATCTCAGTCATGGCCTGCATTGGAGCAGCAATCGCGGCGTGGTTTGCCGCCAGGCCCATCACCGCCTTCCACGCCGCCGGAGAATGACCGGCCTTGATGTAATAGTTGATCAGACCTGTGTAGCCTGCCGAAGTGTAGAGACCCTTGCCCAGATTTTCGAAGAAGACCGAGACAAACAGTGCGCCGATGGTCAGGCGAACCAATGACAGCCCGTTTGCGGCATCGAGCACCCTGGTCGTTCCGGTTGTCTGATTTTGCGCTGGACTGACGTTTCTCGCCATCATAATACACTCGTGAAAGCGTCTGCCGAATGTCAGAGTCTCATAAGGGATGAGACCGCATAGTCGGGAGTTGCCTCGCGCTTATGATCAATGGGGCAGTTCCGCTCCGGAGACTCCCCGATGCTATGCCGATCTTCGAAGTGATCTCTTTCCCCCAAAAAACGCGCTCTTTTGGAAATATCATCTCAGGTCATCACCGGGCTAAACCTTCCGCTGCAAGCAGGGTTGTAAGCACGATTCAGAATGACCATTAACCAGAGGCTGGCATCCGCCAAGCCTATATGAGGCGTCTGAAATAGCCTGCCAAGTTTTCGAGAAGGACGATTCACCCCGAGCAGGCAAACTCTGAAAGGAGAAGCCTATGCAAACACTTCAATCGGACTATTTCAGTGCCTATCACAATCTAAAGCTGACGCGAGATGCCAAGGGCGTGTTGGTTGCTGAGTTCCACAGCAACGGCGGGGAGTTCATTATGAGCGCGCAATCTCACACGGAGTTTGTCGATGCTTTCTACCGGATTGGGCAAGATCGAGCGAACAAGATCGTGATCCTTACCGGCGCGGGCGGAGAGTTCATTACGGATGTCGATTGGTCATCGTTCGGCGATGTCACCGATCCCGGTGTTTGGAGCCAGGTTCACGACGAAGGTGTTCAGGTTTTGGAAAACATTGCCAACATCCGCGTGCCGGTCATCGCGGCTATCGAGGGACGCGCTCATGTCCATTCGGATTACGCGCTACTCGCCAATGTAATTGTGGCGGCCGAGAGTGCGACCTTCGAGGATGTGGCGCACTTCGCCGCGGGCGTCGCGCCCGGTGATGGAATTTTTACGACGTGGAGTTATCGTGCTGGAGCAGGGCGAGCGGAGGCATTCCTGCTCAATCCACAGCCGCTGGCAGCGCGCACCGCTTACGAATGGGGAGTGGTTGCCGAAGTCGTGCCGAACGGCAAGGCGCTCAGTCGGGCGCGCGAATTGGCGGAGTTGTACTTGAAGGCTCCGGAAGTGACGCGTCGCAACACACGCATCCACTTCATTCAACCGTTGAAGGAGCGCATCGTGCGGGAAGTTGGCTACGGATTGTCGCTCGAAGGAGCGTCGTCGGCCGATCTCGTCAAATCAATGCAAACAAACCGGGAGCCTGTCGCTCGGAAAGGAAAAGTCGCATGAAGAGCACCCGTCCGGAGGAATTCGATCGAGGGAAAGTCTGAACAAGTGGCGAAATGCAGCACAGCATGGGCCTTCGGGACTGGCTTGACTGGGATTTCAGCGTATTGGAACGGTATCTCTGAATTGCGGGGAGTTGCCGTTATCTCGGAAGAGCGTCCAGAGACACTACGCCCCTTGGGTGACCAGCAACCTGCTACGCAACAGAAACATGTTCCATCTCTTCCAGAAATGCCGCACACCGCGTCTTCTTGCTGTACCGCTCAAGCCCAGTTGTCATCTCCAGTTTGGAAAGCAGAACACTTAATCAGAAGATCCCTAGCCGACAGTCTCGACAGCGAGAGCGACCACGCGATTCGCGGAATCGCAGTTAGTCAAAGTAATGGCCGTACAAACATCATCGCCGACGGCTACATTCCGCGCAGCAAGCAGGCGGAGAAGATTGCCGCCGCACGTCACCTGCTGGAAAATGTGAACACGGCTTACCCAACGTGCAACAATTCGGCAGCATCTTCGCCGAATATGTGAACTCCGAGCAGCTTTCACGTTGCTCTTCAGCATGACTGGTTCACATGCACGACCTTGGCCGGCTGGAAGCCGTTGAAAGACGTGCTGCTCGCGACGGAATAGGCACCTATGTTTTCGGAGTAGACCAGCTCGCCCATCTCCAGGTCCGGGAGCTCCTCGGCCAGGCCGATCGTATCGAGCGCGTCGCACGTGGGGCCGAAGACGGAGCAGAACTGAGTGGGACCTTTCTTGAAACTTCTCAGGTGATACTGAGCGTGGTCAAAGATTTCGCCGCTATAGGTCTGATAGACACCGTCATTGAGATAGTAACAAAGCTTGCCGCCACGGACGGCTTTGCCTATGATCTGGGCGATGGCGGTGGCGGCGGTGGCCACCAGGAAGCGCCCCGGTTCTGCAAGGATTTCTATCGGTACAGGGAAAAGACGGTCCAACTCGGCATTGATCATTTTGGCAAGTCTCCTGAAAGGAGGGACCGCGGCGTCGTAGTGGGCAGGAAAACCACCGCCGATGTCGAGTAGCTTGAGATCGAAGCCGCGCGCCTTGGCCTCTGAGAAAATGCCCGCTGCTAGATGCAGCGCCTGGCTGTAGTTCCTCGGGTTTGTGCACTGGCTGCCGACGTGGAAGCTCAGCCCCTCGACCACGAGCTTGTTATTGTGAGCGAAGGCGATCAGGTCCACGGCTTCGCCGGGCAAGGCACCGAACTTGCTTGAGAGCTCCACCATGGATCCGGTGTTGGGGACGCGCAACCGCAGCACCAAGCCCGAGTGCGGCGCATGGCGGGCGATCTTGGTCACCTCTTCGTGGTTATCGTAGGTGACCAACGGCTTGTATGGATCCAATTGCTGGAGCGTTTCAATCGCTTTGATCGGGTTCGCGTAAATGATGCGATCCCAGATGAAATCCTGCCGTTGTTCCGCCGGAAGATGCTTGATCTTTTCGTGAACGTTCAAAAACTCGGCCATACTGGCGACATCGAAACTGGCTCCGGCATCGTAGAACGTCTGCACGATCGCTGGGTCATCGTTAGCCTTGACCGCATAGTAGACCTGTACACGCGGCAGGTACTTCCGGAACAGGTGGTAGTTCTCTCGCAGCACCTTATGGTCCACGATGACAAGCGGGGTGCCGTGCGTCTTAGCCAGGTGAAGTAGCGTCTTTGGGTCCATAGCTTTTGGTCCATAGCTACAGGTTGGTGTCAATTACGATCTTGAGGCACGCAGGACCGTCATTGTGAGTCCGCAAAATTCCTGTCGCGCCACGCTGGAGTTCAAATGCCGTCTCCGTCAGTGATTAGAAAATTCTTGAACTGCCACGGGTCGGACTCGTCGAGCTGCGGCTTGTTATATCCGCTAAAGACGTTAGAGTAGTGTTTCAACGGGTTCCAATCCGAGGCCACGGAGACAAACCTGCCGAGGTAGGGCTTGCTGATGTCCAGCACATAGTCATGGGGCAAGTCGTCAGGAACGCACAGCCCCCGACGCGGGTTCTCGACCATCCACATGCAGGCGGCGACAACCGAGATGGCTACCTGCATCGTGGTAGCGTTTTGGTGCGGTACCAGGCGGCGCGACTCCTCGATATCGAGATCGGTTCCACACCACCACGATTCGTAAGGGTGCCCCATCACCAGCGCGCCCAGAATATCGGCTCCGCTGATGATTTCGTCGGTCATGATGCGAATGCGCGGTTGCAAGCGGTAGTCGTAGCCACGCAGCTCGTAGAGCGAGGCAATGGCAGCGTCGCACGGGCAATAAGCGTAGTGGACGGTGGGGCGGTAGATCGCCTTGCCGTCTTCCCAAACGGTGAGCTTCTCGGTGATGGTGAACGCCTCGCCGTGGCGCACGATCATGCCGACGATGTCGTGATTGGGTGGCACCCAGCTCGCGACGAGTGTGTTGATGCCCATTCGCGCCAAGCAGATCTGGCTCTTGGGGCCGTCCGCATGCTCGAAGGCGAGGGCGGGCAGCTCTTTCTCATGGGTGCCCCAGCCCATCTCGGACGTCGTTGTCCCCTCCTCACGGAAGCCTTCAACGCTCCATGTATTGACGAACTCGTTCACCTGTTTGGGCTGATCTGTGATCTGCGTGTCGCGCTCGCTACAGTGAATGACCTTGACGCCGAGTTGGTGGGCAAGGTGGTTAAAGTTCCGCGCCTTGGCGTGGTGAGCGACCTGCTCCAACTGATCCCCGCAGATTTTTTTATTTTCCGCGAGCGCTCGCTGTGCGATGTCCAGAAGTGCTTGCTTGGTGAAATGGCTGATAAGACCAGGGTTCGCTCCGTGTTCGATCACCGCCGTCGGTCCGGGCTCGCTCCATGTGGAGATCATCCGCCGCAGGTTCATATGGCGCCAGTAGAGGGTTCGCTCGGTAGGGTGCTTGTTCGCAGCGCCAGCGTAGGGATCCCAGAGCTCCACCGACGTGTTCACATAGAGAACGCCGTGGTCGTGGCACCACTGCACGATTTCGCAGCAATCGATATTCCATGCCAGGTCAACGAGGAGGTCTCCGGCCGAGAGGTACTTTCCCAGCAAACTCCCAAGATTCTCCGGTGTTACGCGATCCTTGACGAAGGTCATGCCCTGCTCGATCCAGGGCTTCAGGGCGGCGTGGTTTGGCTCAAAGTCTATGGTGGTGATTCGTTTGGGATCGATACTTAAATGTTTGACCAAAATGGGCAGCGTGCAACGGGCCACCGCTCCAAAACCGACGAGCAAGACTCGATTCGGAAATGCAACCATCGTTATGCCTCCCTGCTGTGGTACCGGAGCTAAGCAGGCAAACAACCGGAAGAACCATGCGACAGCCCCGGGCAAACCAACCGCTCAGCTTCGCCATGCAAGTGACAAGTGCCAAAAACCCGCTACCAGAGTAACAGCTCGTCGTTAGGCATTGTCAATTTGGGTCGATGCCAGTCGTCGAATGCCATGACAGCCAACAGCTGGGCACGCGCGCTAAAGATATTAGCCTAGAAAGGCGTCACTTTAAACTGCTTAGCGACTCCAATTCGTGCTTTTCGATCTGAGAGAGGCGTGATCACCGCCAGCAAAATTCATCAGCTTTTAACAGCGTTGGGATCGAGAAATGCGAAAATTCTCCGAATTAGTTGAGGCCGGCTCGGACCGCTGCCCTGCTTCTCGTGATACTGGTATCGGCAGCCAATCTGATCGGCGAGAGCTTCCCCTGCCGCCAGTCTCAAGGTCTTAGGAGATATGGTGATGGCAGCCGCCCCGATCCCCCCACCCGATCTAAGCCCCCAGCTAGGCCCCATGCCTGCACACAATGAAAGTGTGGTCGTTGATTTCCACATTCGAGAGTTGTATTACGGAAGCTTCAAGGCCGTGCGCGACACCAAGATTCCGGTCAAGAAGAATCCCATCACGGCATTCATCGGACCTTCAGGCTGCGGCAAGAGCACCGTGCTGCGCTGCATCAACCGCGCGTGCGCGGCTTCCGCTTTGAAGGCCACGTGCGCTATCGCGGACGCAACATTTACGATGCCGCCGTCAACCCTGTCGCTGTGCGCCGCTTTATCGGAATGGTCTTCCAGCAACCCAATCCGTTCGCCAACAGCATCTACAAAAACGTTGCCTCTGGGCTGAGGTTGAGCGGCTACAGGGGCGGCATGGCCGAGAAGGTGGAGAAGGCCCTACGCCCGAAAGGCAAGGTGACCATGCACATCGTTTTGCCAATGGCTCTGCCGGCCATTGTCACCGGTATTTTGCTCGCGTTTGCAATCTCGGTCGGAGAGACCGCGCCGCTACTCTATACCGCAGGCTGGTCCAACTATCTCTGGAATGGCCATCTCACCAACGAACCCATCGGTTACTTAACTTACGCGATCTGGGCCTTCATCACCAAGCCTTTCGCCAGCGCCCATGCACTTGCTTACGCGGCAGCGTGGCTCGTAACCTTTTTCGTGCTTATCATCAGCATCATCTCACGCTCAGTGCTGCACGAGGGCGCCGTTTCGCGCCATGGGCACTAGGCTGAAGGAGATTGCGTCTATAATCCATCTCGACAATTTTGTTGAATTGTTTCTGATCGGTGCAGCAGAAGGAGCGAAGACATGAGCGTGGCGGCCGTGAAACGGAGGCTTGGGGCGCTGCTCCGCCGTTTCCGTGAGGCTCGAATGTTTGCGAAGGCCATGCGCTCTGCCACTCATCCTATTCTCGCGCATATTATCCCAACCCGGCGCTGCAACTTGGCTTGCGCATACTGTAACGAGTACGACCACGTCTCCCAGCCTGTTGCGATTGAGGAGATGCTGAGGCGCGTGGACCGGCTTTCTGCACTGGGTACCTCCATCATCACCATCAGTGGAGGAGAGCCACTTCTTCATCCCCAACTGGATCTCATCATCTCGCGCATCCATCACCACAGGATTATCGCAACCCTGATTACCAACGGCTATCTGCTGAATCCGAAGCGAATCCAGCAATTGAACCGGTCGGGGCTGCACCAGCTTCAGATCAGTATCGACAATGTTATTCCAGACGAGACCTCAAAGAAAAGCCTCAAGGTACTGGATCAGCGCCTGCGCTGGCTCGCCGAGCATGCGGAGTTCGACGTCAGCATCAATGCCGTGGTTGGGTCGGGAATCCAACAGTCTGAAGATGCCTTAGTTATCGCCCGCCGCGCTATTTCTTTGGGATTCGGCATCACTACGGGTGTGATTCACGATGGGTCCGGACAACTGCGGCCACTGAGCGAGCGCGAAAGATCGGTTCTCGATGAAATCAGCCAGTTGCGCAAGCCGTTGTTCTCTTTTTTCAGGTACAACCGGTTTCAGGAGAACCTGGTGCGCGGAATTCCGAACGAATGGCAATGCCATGCTGGAAGCCGATATCTGTATATCTGCGAGGATGGCCTGGTCCACTGGTGCTCGCAGCAGCGCGGCTACCCTGGAATCCCATTGTCTCAATATTCGTTGGCAGACCTTGAGCGTGAGTACGGTACCGTGAAGAGTTGTGCTCCGCTGTGTACGATCAATTGCGTTCATCAAACGGCGATCCTGGACGAGCTACGCGAAAAGCCGCACGAGACAATTGTTCAGCTGCTTGCTCCCTCTCAAGGAGCAATAGATTCAGCTAAGATTCCAGCTCCCGTTCGCGTCCTTACCTGGCTGTTTTTAACTAACCCGAAGCGAGGATGGTTTTCCAAGGCTGCGTTGCGACTGCTTGGACTGAAGTAATTGGAGCATCTAAGCCGATCCGAACCCGAGTTACCGATGAGCTCTGACAGTACAAGATCATGGGACAGCCAACCACTTTCATTCAGTTCGCACTTTTTCTGCTCGAAGCCCTCGTGCTTGGAGCCGTCATCGGCGCAGAGCGGCAGTGGCGGCAACGCACTGCTGGCCTTCGTACCAACGCACTTGTTTCTGCCGGAGCGGCGGCTTTTGTTCTGGTTCCATTACTCGGCAACCACCCCGGCGACCAGTTTCGGATTGCCGCGCAAGTTGTATCGGGTATCGGCTTCATCTGTGCCGGTGTGATTTTCCGCGAGGGCTTATCGATTAACGGGATAAACACTGCGGCTACGCTCTGGTTGTCGGCGGCCATCGGCGTCCTTTGTAGGGCTGGGTTTGCAAAGGAAGGTGCCGCGGCTGCGGGAGTCGTGCTGTTTGCCAACGTTGTTCTGCGGCCTATTGCCAGACGTCTTGAACGAAGAAACATTCCTGTTCCGGAAGGCGCGGAACTCGTCTACTTATTAAGGCTCCAATGCAAGAGTGCGGATGAGAACCATCTTCGAGCGCTGCTGTTGCAAACTGTATCGATGTTGAGCCTAACGCTGCGCTCCTTGTCCAGCGAAGACCTCGATGAACGCAGCAGCATTCTGGAGATTCGGGCAATGTTACTAAGTAGCGGCAAGCAGGATGAGTTGGTCGAACAAATCGTGACCCGCCTCAGCCTTGAACCCAGTGTCTCGGCAGTGAGTTGGGAAGTGCTTTCCCAGAGCACCGAAGACGAGTAGGCTCCATCGAAGGCTCCAGCGGTATCGTTGCCTCGCTACTGCTTCGATTGTTACCGGGTGGAGCGAACCAGTTCCCGGGCGGGGGTCGCACCCGCTGAAATTTAGCGCCTTTCACGTCGCACGTTTCTGTTGCGTATCAGATCGCAAGCAGAAACACTCGACGAGTAAGTCAAAACGTGAACGGCGGCGCCGAAGCGCCGCCGCGGTTTCTGTTGGTTGAATTTAGAACGTCAGACGAGCACCAAGCTGAATCTGACGCGTGCTGTATACGAAATCGCTGTTTGCGCTGTTCGGAACACCGAACGACGAGTACTGGCTGCCCGCCGCACCAGAGTAATTGTACGGCGCAAGCACCGGAGCGGTGATGGCGGAAGCCGGAGTGCCAGCCGCAGGTGTCGCAGTGCTTCCAGTGTAAACCGCGGTCGTACTAATTCCGGTCACGTTCTTGTGATTAAACAGGTTGAATCCGTCCGCGGTGAACTCCAGGTGATAGCGTTCGCCGAGGGTAACCTGTTTCGCGAGCCGCAGATCGAATACGTAGGTTGCCGGCTGCTGCCAAGCGTTACGCCCGGTGCCCGGAATTTGGTAGGAGCCGTCCGCGCCCAGCATGCCGGAGCTTATGCCCTGGACTTCCTGGGTGCCCATGTACGCGACTGGATAGTAGCTTGAATAGGTCGTCGCGGAGTAGGGCAGACCGTTCTGGATCTGAACTACAGGTGACGCCTGCCAGCCCTCAACCATGTACTTCTTCCAGCCTTGAGCCTCCCAGGGAGACTGCAATACTGCATTGAAGGTAAAGCGATTCGGCACGTTGTAGCTCGAGTTGCCGTACTGGGCGTAAGCAATGTTGTGCGGATCAACATAAGCCGGGTACGACGACGCAGACGTGGTTCCGTTCACGCCGTAGTCCAGAGCGTGCGACCAGGTGTAATTGGCCGCGAACTGAACGTGGTTGCTCAGGCGCTTTTCTACCTGAATGACGAGGGCGTTGTAGCTGGAATTGACGTTGCTAACGTTCTCAACCACCGGGCCGTAAGCAAAGTTCAGGCGGGAGGTGTAGAACGGCGTGGTCACGGCGAAGTTGCTGGCCAGTGGCATGCCGCTTACATTATTGCCGCTAATCTGGTTGGATAGCGTGTAAGCAACGCTGGACATTGGCGTGATCATTTGCATCCCGGACGGGCATGCGCCGCCGGTGATATTTCCACCTTGCGCACCGGTAGCTACACCTTTACTGACGGTTGAACAGTAAGGCGTTCCGGGATCTGCCAGATTGCTATCGGCGAAGCTCTGCATATGACGGCCGAAGCTGCCCAAGTAACTGATCGAAAGCACCGTTTTCCAGCCAATCTCGTGCTGTATGGATAGGTCAATTTCGTGGATTTGCGGCATTTTGAAGTTTGGATCAAAGTAATCCAGCGTTAAACTTCCCCCGCAAGTTGGCGCAGTCGCATAGACAGTTGGGAATGTCGGCGCACAAGCGGAGTTGTACTTCAGGCTATATGCTGGCTCGCTTAGATTGGAAGAAAAGTTGCCCGTCTCGCTCAAAGCACTGTAGATCGTGGCGTTGATGACACGGCCAAAGAACATGCCGTAGCCGCCACGCAGCACCGTCTTGCCATCGCCCAGCATGTCCCAGGCAAAGCCCACGCGCGGACCAAAGTTGTTCGGGTTGTTGGGCATCTTGCCCAGGGTGATGTTTTGCGTGCCCAGCGTGACAGGATTCTCCAGGTACGAATAGCTATTCGGCATCATTTCAGTTTCATACCGCAGGCCCAGGTTCACGGTTAACCTGCGAGTGAGTTTCCAATCGTCCTGTGCAAACAGCGCAAGGTCGTTGGTACTGAACTGGTATGCCTGCACAGGGTTGGTGGTTGAGGTTCCCTGGAAACCCTGGTAGTACGTGCTGTACTCGGGGCTGAGCTTCAGACCGGGATTCGCAGCCGAATACAGATCGGAGAAGAACTGCGCAGGCCCGCTGTAGGAGTATTGGCCATACTGCTGATAAAGGTTCTTGATCGTGTCGTTGCTGTTCATGTAGTCGATGCCCAATCTCAAGTTGTGGTGATGACGGGCGATCGAAACGGTGTCTGCAAGCTGCGTCTTGTACTCGTCCGGGTACTGTATGCGGTTCCCATAGACGGTACTGCCGATTGTGATATTGCTGAGGCTGACGGTCGGCGCGATGCCGTAGGGGTTGTTACTGCCAATTAAATTGGCGGTGTCATAAGCCGAAGGATTCTGGTTGGTTTCATACTCGAAATCTCGGCCGTAGTGGAAGCGGACCTGGTTGGCGATTGTGTTGGTCAACATCGTGTCCAACTTTGCTACACCCCAGGTGTCCTTCACGTAATCATTGCCGAAGGTGTCGATGCCGTAAGTGTTAGTGGACTGCGTCTGGATGCCAGCCGGGGACCACCAGCGCATGCGGTTGACTTCAAACGAAGCGTGGTTCCTCTGATTGATGATCCAGTCCAACTTGGGAAAAAAAATATCCTGGTCGCCGGTACGCGGAGTCGGTCCGGTATCGCTGATGAGGCCGAGCAGGCCAGTACTGGGGTTGCCGAACATATCGTTGACCCAAAGCTGCTGGGCGGCGGCGTAGTTTAATTTGGTGTAGGTAGATAACGAACAGACATTCGCGTCCTGCGTGCTTGGCGCGGCCGGCACCCTTGCCTCCGCAGGTTACACCTGTCGGCAGAGCAGCGTCAGGCACTGCAAAGAATGCCGGAGTGCTCGGAACCGCGGTGCCCGGGAAGTTGTGATGATAGTAATCATAGGCAACAAACCAGAACAGCTTGTCCTTGATCAATGGTCCACCTACGCCGAGGCCGCCCATCTTACGAACGTCTTCAGGTTTGTAGGGCACCGTATTAGCAGCCGTGGGCGGCGAAGTCAGGCCGTTGCCGTACACGGGCGTAATCAGGGTCGTGTATGGATTCATCGAACCCCAATCGTTGCTGCGATCTTCCCAGCGGGCTTCTCCGTGAATTGCGTTGCCGCCGCTCTTGGTGACGGTGTTGATAACCGCACCGGCTGCGCGGCCGTATTCAGTCGAGTAGTTAGATGTGTTGACCTGAAATTCCTGCACGGCAACTTGTGCAGTAGAGTAGCCGGCACGGGTGCGGCCAGCCTCTTCCGAGAAATACGCCTGATTATCGTCGGCGCCATCAACGGTGACATTGTTGAGTAGCGGGCTCATGCCGCGGACGCTGACCAGACCGAAGCCGTTGGAGTCACTGACTACGCCTGGCGTCAGCAGGGCGAAGCTCGACCAGCGACCGCCGTTAATGGGAAGGTTTTCAATTGCTGTGCTGTTGAACGTCGGGGCGAAATCGGCAGAGGTGACGTTAACGAGCGGAGCTTCAGCGGTTACGTCCACCTTTTCGGTGTTGCCGATTGTCAAGTGCGCGAACAGCGGCGTCAAACTGCCGACGTTCACAATGACTTCTTCCGCCTTGTAGGGAGCAAATCCTTGTGCGTTGACAGTGACGCTATAAGTCGCGGGTTGCAACTGCCCAATGCGGAAGGAGCCAGTCGAATCGGTCACCGTCGCGAATGCCTGATTGCTGCTCTTGTTCTTAATGGTTACGGCAGCTCCTGAAATAACTCTGTTTTCAGGGTCAACGACGGTGCCGCCGACGGCTCCTTCGGTAGTTGATTGTGCCCACGCAGGAATGCTGGACACGATAAGAACACAACAAAATAGAATTATCATCAGCGACCGTAAGCATCGGTCGCCTGTGAATCTCTTCATGATTGTTAGTCTCCTGAAACGGTGTGTAAGTACTTAACTGCTAAATTCGTCAGTCTCCCAGCGGGACGGAGTCTCTCACGGACACTAGTCCCGGGCCCGATTAAAGGTTCTTTCGATACAAGTTAGTCGTGGTTTTGTATCGCCACGAGTGTAGCTATCGAGAGTTGCTGATTAGGGTAAGTCAGGTAAATATTCGTTGAATAAAGGCGAAGTTGTGCGGAAAAACATGATTCCGACAAGCGGCTAATTTTCTTTCACGATGGACATGTGCGCCTGGTGATAACAAAAAATGCGAAGAGAGAGATGTCAGGCGCTATTTCTGTTAACGGACAAGTAACTGCCAGCTAGCCGGTAATTTATGAGGAATCAAGAGCGGCCTCATGTTCAAGCTTTTTTATTGACCCTGTGCGTTATGGCATGACCCGCCAAAGAGCAGAGGTAGGTATCGGTGCTCGGAGCGTCGATGAATCGGTCGGAGTCGGGATGGTTACACTCATCATGCCACGAGTTGTCCCCCGACCTCCGCCTGCGTACCTGTGGGGCGGGATTGTGCCTGGTGCCTCGCGACCCATAACCTGAGCGCCGCGTATCCGATCATATGTTTTCCGGGGCATAATAATGAGCGAGAGTCACAAGAGTCTGTGATACGCATCGCATCCGATTATTCGTTTGCGGAACAAACTATCCGCATGGGAGGTACTCTCAAACTCGCGTACAAGCTGCTGGTCAACGACAAGGCAAAGTTCATCACCTTACTTGTTGGCATCAGTTTCGCAGTGTTCCTGATGATCATGATGACATCGCTGTTTTCCGGTGTGCTGAACTGCGCGTCATCCACAGTCATTAATATTGGCGCCAAAATGTGGGTAATGGATCCTGCCGTTCAGACCGTTGCCAATACGATCGGAATGCCAGATTACGTGCTGGATGCAACGCGCAGGATTAGTCGAGTAAAGTACGCCGTTCCGCTTTTCTCCGGTGGGGCGCTGGTCAAGCTGGAAGATGGCACATATCAGTCGGTGACTGTAATAGGGCTTGATGACTCGAGCCTCTTTGGCAGGCCGCAGATGTCCGAAGGACGCATTGAGGATATCTATGCGGAGAACTCGTTTATTGTGGTGCACGACTCGGAATTTGCCAAGCTTGGCAATCCCAAGGTTGGAACGACGTTTGAACTGAATGACTATCGAGGCAAGATCGTTGGAATTGCACAGGCCACGACCAGCAGTCTGTTCGGTGTTCCTACGTTATACACGACCTATAACCGCGCGATTCAGTACATTCCCAACCCACGCTTCACGATCTCCTACATCCTTGTCGAGCCGAAGAGTCCAGCCGATATTCCGCTGATCCAGCAGCAGGTTCATGCGCTTGGATATCTGGCGTTGACGGAAACAATTTGAACAGAGGATTTCGGATTTCTACAAGTATCAAACTGGCATAGGAATGAATATTCTTGTGATGACCGGTATTAGTTTCATCGTAGGTTTATCAATCTCGGGACAGACCTTCTACACTTTTATTCTCGAAAATCTCGACAAGTTTGGCGCACTGAAGGCCATCGGCACCAATAACCGCGTGCTGATCTTAATGATTCTCTTCCAGGCAACATTCACGGCGTTGACCGGTTACGGTTTGGGCGTCGGCTTGTGCACCCTTGCGACTACACTCGCCAAGATGCGGCTTCCGGATTACGCCTCGCGCATTACGTACCCGAATCTTATGCTGGCGTTTGTGATGGTTGTTATCATTGCCGCGGTCTCAAGTTACATCGGCGTGCGAAGAGTGCTCCGTATCGAGCCGTTTGATATTTTCAGAGGATGAGATGGCAAGCACTGCGATCAAAGCCGACGGCATCGTGAAGTGGTTTGGCGAAGGAGAAGCCCGAACTCTGGCACTGCGCGATGTCAATCTGGAACTGGAATTCGGCGAGATGGCCTATGTCGTCGGCCCGTCAGGCAGCGGCAAGACAACGCTATTGAGCGTCCTTTCCGGAATCCTGCGACCGGACGCAGGCACGGTGTTGACCGAAGGATTGAATCTCTGGTCGCTCACGAATGACGAACTGGCGAAATTCCGGCTTCACAAAATCGGCTTTGTCTTTCAGGACTATCATCTTTTTCCCCGTCTTACGACCGCCGAAAACGTCGCCATTCCACTTATCTTGAAGCAAATGGACTGGGAAGAAGCGCTCGATGAAGCCACAGGGTATCTCGATATTGTCGGGCTGAAGAACCGTGCAAATCTTCCTCCGGTGAAATTGAGCGGGGGTGAGCAACAGCGCGTGGCTATTGCCCGCGCCATAGTGAGCCAGCCGGACATTCTTATCATGGATGAGCCGACCGCATCTCTGGACGGCGATACAGGGCGTTCGATTGTCAGCTTCGTCAAAGAGAAGTTTCTCAATGCGAGTCGTTGCATTCTCATTGTCACGCACGACAGCAGGATCTACGAGTTTGCGAGCAGGATACTGCGCATGGAAGACGGCAGTCTCACCAGTGAAGAAAAGGTGACACCATGAAAAACAAATGGCTGTTTATCTTCTCAGCAATTGGCGTACTGGCTGCGTGCTATGCCGCTTATTTTTCTACGTTGACCAAAGCTGCGCTGCCGCCAGTCTTCCCGCCGGCGGCGAATCCGTATTCTGATGGGATCTACGCAGAAGGCATCGTCGAGAGCGAGCAGGCAAGCGGAGAAAATATCAATATATACCCGGAAGTCGCGGGCACAGTGAAGCAGGGCCGACGCATATAAATGAACACAGGTTGCTATATGCAGTGGGGTTGTAGTTGGGCGAGAAGGGGAGATGGACAATCCCCTGAAGTATTTTTCTGAGCTGCGCGATCCGCGGGTGGAGCGGAACCGGGATCATTTATTGGAAGAGATTCTGCTGATCGCGATTGCCGCGGTGTTGAGCGGAGCCGAGAGCTGGAACGACATTGCCGATTACGGCAAAGCCAAGCGGGAGTGGCTGAAAACGTTTTTGACGTTGCCGGGCGGCATCCCTTCGCACGATACCTTCAACCGTGTATTTGCGGCGCTGGACCCATTGGAAATGGAAAAGGGGTTCGCCGCCTGGGTTTCCTCGATTGCCAAACTGACGGCAGGCGAAGTGGTTGCCATCGACGGCAAGGCATTGTGCGGCAGCCGCGAGAGCGGCAAGAAGAAGCTGGTTCACATGGTTTCGGCCTGGGCCGAGGGCAACGGTCTGGTTCTGGCCCAGCGCAAGGTGGATGAAAAATCCAACGAGATCACGGCGATTCCGAAGCTGCTGGACGCCCTGGAGTTGGCCGGAACGGTGGTGACCATCGACGCCATGGGCTGCCAAAAGACCATCGCCGAAAAGATCGTCGGCAAGAAAGCCGACTACATTTTGGCGGTCAAGGAGAACCAGGGCCTTCTGCTGGAGGAGATCAAGGACTCGTTCCGGCAACTGCCCATCGAGTTCGTGGCCGAGGAAATCGATTGCGGCCACGGGCGGGTCGAGCAACGCAGATGCTCGGTGATTGCCGACCTCGGGCTCATTGAGAAAGCCGCGGAATGGGCGTCTTTACAGGGTTTGGTGCGTATCGAGGCCGAACGGTATCACAAACTCACGGGAAAAACTGAGCGCGAAATCCGCTACTACATTACCAGTCTCAAGCCTGATGCGGCACGGTTGAACCGCGCAATCCGCCAGCACTGGGGCATCGAAAACAAACTGCACTGGGTACTCGACGTGGGCTTTGGCGAGGACCTCAGCCGCAAACGCGCCGGCCACGCCGCGCAGAACTTCTCCCTGCTCAACCGTATCGCTCTCAACATGCTCAAGCAGGAGAAAACCAGCAAACGCGGCATCAAAGGAAAACGCCTCAATGCTGCTTGGGACCACCCCTACCTACTCAAACTGCTCGGAGTTTGATATGCGTCGGCCCTGGCAAGACTGGGCAATCGCCTAATAATGTTGGAAGCTCATCCGAGCAAAAGCGGTCGCTTGTCGTTCGCTCCTTCAAGTGCACGCGTACTTCAGTCGCTTGACGCGCCAACCGCTTGCGGACTCGATACGGCTTCGATCAGGCCGCATCCGGCCGGATATCGGTTCGAATACGACACGTGGGGTGGCGAGATCCGCCGCGAGGTCAGTTGTGCATGCGGCTGAAGACGGACGCAGTCACGCCAATGTCGTTCAGCAAGATTGGCGTTGACGAAGGCTATTAGTTTCATCTCCGGGAAGATTGCTGCGCTGCATGTCTGATTGTGAATAACTCGAAGTGGCGCTTCCTTGTAAGTCCGATGGCTCCCAGAAGGCTCGGACTTTGAGAATCAAAGATGCGATAAGCAGCTATCTTGATTCGATCATTCACGAGGAGCCAGGCCAAAGCATATCCCCAGACAAAAAGGGCCCAGCCCCAACCGATTGGCGCCATAAAGATTCCATAGACGGTGAGCAAGGTAGCGATGGTCTGGGCTCCAAAGACGGCTAGCAGGAGGATGGTGGCTGGCCGCACGGACCACATAGCTTTTTCCGTTCGGGTGACGAAAATCGTCAGCTGTCCTGCGACAGACAGCTTGAGATAAATGAGCGATTGTGTCATGTCACGACTGAGATGGAACACTCGTTCTGCCATGTAAAAGAGCCCAAAAGTAGCAACGACACCTGCAAGCCCCAGAGTTGTCGCCACGCCCAGGACAACCGCCATATTCCATGCTTCCGGGTGATTTGCATATCGAACCCGATCATAGGCGATCGAAAGAATGGCGCCGTCGTTCAGAATCGCTATCAGGACGATCATGACGGCAGTGACAGGGTAGAAATTGAAGACGATGATCGCGAGAGTCATGAAGATGAGTACGCGGATCGTTTCGGCGATGCGATAAGTCGCATAACTGTTCATGCGCTGGAACATCCTTCGGCTTTCCTTGATCGCATCAACAATCACCGAAAGGCCGGGATTCAGAAGTGCGATGTCTGCCGCCGCCCGGGCTGCATCGGTGGCCCCGGAAACGGCAATCCCGACGTTCGCTTGTTTCAGCGCGGGAGCGTCGTTAACTCCGTCCCCCGTCATGCCGACGATGTGCTTCGCTTTTTGAAGGATGTCAACAATATGGAATTTGTGCTCCGGGAAGACTTGAGCAAACCCGTCCGCCTGCTCGACGACTTTTGTCAGTTGGCTCGCTTCGTGGTACTTGGCCTCGGTAAAGGCGGCGGCGCTCACGATATTCTGGCCGAGCCCAAGCTGCCGCGCCATTTCCTTGGCAATGGCCACCTGATCGCCGGTCACCATCTTCACCTTAATGCCCATCTGGATCGCGGTCGCGATCGTTTCTTTGGAATCTTCTCGTGGAGGGTCAAACAATGCCAGGACTCCAAGAAACCGCCACTTCCCATTGTCACTGCGGGCTACACCGAGCGAACGAAAACCTCGGGCAGCGAAATCGTTGATTGCCTTCTCCACTTCGGTTCTGATTGGGCCTGCGTTGTCCACCAGTTCGAGGATCACCTGTGGAGCCCCTTTGGTCACTCGAAACTGGACTCTGCCATCTTGTTCGATCGTGGCTTCCGTCCGTTTGTGGACGGGATCAAAGGGCAGGAAATGAAGGACGGTGAATCGATCCATCTGCTTCGGATCTTTCAATCCACCTAACACAGCCAAATCAATTGGATCCTGATCTTCCGCGCGGGAAGCCAGCGCGGCCGCAAGAATCAGATCGTTCGGCAGAACACCTGTCACACAAAAGGGTGTCCCTAACGTCAGCTTGTTCTGAGTCAGAGTGCCGGTCTTATCGGAACAGAGCACATCAATGCCAGCCAACTCCTCCATCGCCGCCAAGTGGGTGACAATGGCCTTTTTGCGGGCCAGGGTTCGCGCTCCGACGGCCATCGTCACTGATAGAACCGCCGGCATCGCAATCGGAATGCTCGCGACCATCAACACCAGGGCAAATTGCAGCATGGTCAACATCCGATCGCCACGGAATAGAGCTACAGCGAGAATGAGAATTACGAGCGCAACCGCAACTACAATCAGGTAGTCGCCAATTTTCAGCACGGCCCGCTGAAAATGGCTTACGGTGTGAGCGGTCCCAACTAAATGGGCCGTCTTACCAAAATAGGTGTTCTGTCCGGTCCCATAAACCAGGGCATCAATTTCCCCCTGCTTCAAAACCGAACCGGAGTAAACAGCTTCGCCCGGCTTTCGCGTAATGGGTAGCGACTCACCCGTTAATGCGGATTGATCAACTTCAATCGGGTCACCTTCGAGCAGACGGGCGTCCGCCGGGATAACGTCACCAATTCGCAAGCGCACGCGATCGCCAGGAACCAGTTCACGCGCCGGAATAACGGACCATCTTTCATCCCGCTTGACCCGTGCCTTCAGCGCCAGCGTCGCCTTGAGTGCGGCGATGGCATCGCCTGCTTGGAACTCTTCCCAGAACCCGACGCCGGCATTCATGACCAGCAGGGCCAGGATGATGACAAAATCTTCCCAGTGGTGGACCACGGCAGAAAGGGCTGCGGCAATTTCAATCATCCAGGGAATGGGCCCCCAGAAATAAGAGAGGAACTTCAGTAGCGGATTAACCTTCTCTTCCGGCAGTTCGTTGTAACCGTACTGCTCCAACCGTGTTTGAGCTTCGCTCTGGGTAAGACCTTCGCCAGAAGCACCCAACCGCGACTTTACAAGTTCGAGCCGTGCGGTTCCGAGGTCAACCGGTTTGGATTGCGTAAGCGCAGTATTGGCCACAGCAATGTCCTCAAGAATTCGTAAAGAGTTGTCCGCTGGGGTGGCCTTTTGCCAGCGGAGGGGGACTGCTCGGCTCACTGAAATCGCTGGTCCAATGCCAGTTCCTTATCTCGGGCATGTCTTGCAGGTGTTCGCGAATGTACACGTCATGCTCATAGAGTTTGCGGTTGAACATGTCAATCACATCTGAGACGTGGGAGCGCAGCCTGGGCACATATTTGAGTGCGTCCATGCCCAGATGAAATCGGCTAAGCTTGTTCAGCACCACCATGTCAAAGGGAGTGGTTGTGGTTCCCTTGTCAATGAATCCTCGTACATGAAAGCGAGCTTCATTGGAACGGCCGTGAACCATACTGTGAATCACGTAACGATAGCTATGGAATGCAAAGATAACCGGTGCATCTGCCGTAAAGAGAGCTTCGAACGAGATATTGTCCATGCCGTGGGGATTGTCATCGGGACTCATCAGAATACCGATGTCTACGACATTGACGACGCGAACCTTGATCCCGGGCACGTATTTCTGTAGGAGCCAAGAGGTGGCAACTGTCTCGATCGTCGGCACGTCGCCAACGCAAGCGAGGACTACATCGGGTTCGGTGTCGCCGTCATTCGAACAGAACTCCCACTTCGACGCACCTCGCGAACAATGAGCCACGGCTTCGTCCATGTTCAGCCACTGCAACTCCGGTTGTTTCCCGGACGTAACAACATTGACGTAATTGCGGCTGCGTAAACAATGGTCCATTACGCTCAGCAGACAGTTCGAGTCCGGCGGAAAGTAGATACGGATGATTTCGCTACGTCGCGCGAGAGCGTTGGCAACGAACCCCGGCGCCTGGTGGCTGAAGCCGTTGTGGTCATTGCGCCAGGCGTGGCCGGTCAGAAATACGTTCAATGATGCAATCGGTCTTCGCCAGGGCAATTCACGGCATTGCTCCAGCCATTTGGCGTGCTGCGTGGCCATTGAATCCACGACTTGCGCAAAAGCTTCGTAGGATGAGAATACGCCATGCCTGCCTGTGAGAAGATAACCCTCCAACCAACCTTCGCAGCAATGTTCGCTTAAGACTTCCATCACTCGCCCGTTCAGACTCACGTGATCGTCAATAGAAATGGTCTCTTCCGCACTACAGCGATCTGTCGCTTCGAATACAGCACTCAAGCGGTTGGAGTCGGTTTCGTCCGGACAGAACAAGCGGAAATTCTCGGAGTTCAATTTAATGACGTCGCGAAGGAACTCGCCTACTTTGCGCGGAGCTTCAGCGAGAACTTGTCCAGGCCCCGGCACTTCGAGCGCGTAATGCGTAAAGTCGGGGAGGTCTAGCTCCGTCAGTAACCGGCCTCCATTGACATGAGGATTGGCACCCATTCGGAGGTCTTCACTGGGGACGAGTTCGGCCAGTTCAGGAAGCAGTTTGCCGTTCGGATCAAACAATCTCTCTGGTTCGTAACTTTTCATCCACGCTTCCAGAAGCTCCAGGTGCTTGGGATTATCGGCGACATTCGCCAAAGGGACCTGATGTGCGCGGAATGTCCCCTCAATAAGTATTCCGTCCACTACTTTTGGGCCGGTCCAGCCCTTGGGGGTGCGCAAGATAATCATGGGCCAGCAGGCGGGCCGCTCATTTCTTCGACCTTCACGAGCGTCTTTCTGTATGGCGCGAATCTCTCCGTAACACTCGTCGAGGGCTTGCGCAAACTCCTGATGAACACTGGCCTGGTCATCACCTTCTACAAAGTGCGGCTTGAAGCCGTGACCCTGATAAAGGCCAACGAGGTATTCGTCGCGTGTACGGCCTTCGATGGTGGGGCCGGAGATCTTGTACCCATTCAAATGCAGAATGGGTAGTACTGCGCCATCGCGCTTGGGATTCAGAAACTTGATCCCCTTCCAGCTTCCTTCGAGCGGGCCGGTTTCGGCCTCACCATCGCCGATTACGCACGCGACTATGAGTTGCGGATTGTCGAAAGCCGCGCCAAAGGCATGCACCAGGGAATATCCAAGCTCGCCCCCCTCGTGGATGGAATTTGGCACATGCGGTCCACAATGGCTGGGCACGCCCTTGGGGGTGGAAAACTGCCGGAATAACAGCCTCATGCCAGCGGCATCTTGTGAGACCTCAGGATGAACTTCGGAGTATGTGCCTTCCAGATACGAATGGGCGTTTAAGGCGGGACCACCATGTCCGGGCCCGGATATGTATATGACATCAGTTTCGTGTTCTCTTATGAGTCGGTTCAGGTGGGTGTAAATGAAATTCTGTCCCGACGATGTGCCCCAATGGCCTAAAAGTCGCGGCTTGATGTGTTCCGCCTGCAGCGGCTGTTTCAGAAGAGGATTGTCCGCCAAATAAATTTGGCCGACGGTCAGGTAATTGGCCGCGCCCCAATAGCGCTGCATTCTGTCTAACATCTCTGCTGAAAGCGGTCCCTTGGGCTCGATTTCTTCGGAGAGAGTCGGTTTCTCGCGCAGAACAACTGTGGAGAGCGCCGGGTCGAATTCAAAAACCCCGGGTTTGATGGGCTGCACTACAACAGGCTTCGGCGAGATGGTTCCAGTGGCTTGGTCTTTGTTCTTCGATCCGCCTTCCCTTACTGCCTTTAATGCCATGGCGATCCTTTCTTGCTGAGGAGTGGCCGCTCAAACGGGAAGCTGTAACAACTCGCGATCATTTAGGTAAACTTCGTCGCCGCTGTTCTTAAATGCCGGCAAGTCCTCAAATATCATTGCCAGTATGGTTATGCGGACTTCCTTGATCCGGTGGACTGTTAAAGAGATCGTCTTCGCCATTCTTGCCTCACGCCACGTATTGTGATCGTGACTTCGTCGCCAACCAGGAAACCGCCAGTTTCAGGTATGGTGTTCCAGGTGAGGCTGAAATCTCTGTTGTTCCAGGCTGGCCCTGCCACCTGGATTGGACAGGTCGTGCAAAATTAGCAACGCCCCCAAGCAACAAAGCTGAAGAGCTAATACCTGCGACGGACCTTTATTAAATAGATTCCTGCACATTTTCTTGGGTTGGCGGGCATTGGTGAGTTCACCGAGGCGCTCCGCTGCATCAACGCAGCCGGCTAGTGGCGCTGTTCCAGTGCAATGCGATAACGCGTAACCACAGTCTTGTTAAAGGCAAGATGCGGCTCAGAGCAGTACCAGTCGATGAACTCTTGAATGGCATGGTCATACGAGCGCTGTGAACTCACTGACGTTAGGCTGTTGAGGACTGCCGATTTCGACTGCTCAAGGTCCGCTAGTTTCAGGATTGTCTTTGGAACCTTCTTGCGTTTGGTTTTCGCCGTGAAGCGGCCTCCCGTCGCCGTTGCGAGAATCATGGTTTACCCGCTGATCTCGTAGCCAGCACGGCGTTTATCGGACTGCAACCCTCCCCAGCAGCATGAGCCAACTCCGCATCAACATTGGCCTCAAGGTCTGGCAACGCTTCCGCCACGGCGTGAATCTTCAAGTAAACATTCAGTGCCTGACGCTGCGGCTCGGACGAGCTGATCTGTCTCGTGTAAAAGCCCGCGACTCTGCTTCATCTGCTACACACATTGCGTGCAGCACAAACAAAAAAAATCCACCGAAAGAAAGCAGGGCGCGAAGCAGCTTAATCGGAAGGTCAGCACTCGGTTTCGCCGTCAGTCGCCAATGGTGGTGCTCAGGAACCTGGCAGGAGGAACCCTATGAAACGGATCTCTATTCTAGTCGTGGCAACAGTCGGAGTGTGCGCAATCGCTTTAATTACATTCGCAGCAAGTCGCTCCGATGACGAGGCCGCCTCGCTCTTCGGAATCCCAATTCCCCCCGGATACCGCGACTGGAAGTTGATCTCCGTGGCACACGAAGAAGGCAACCTCAACGACCTTCGCGCGGTTCTGAGCAACGACGTAGCGATCAAGGCGTATCGCGAAGGAAAGCTTCCATTTCCTGACGGCACGATCATTGCCCGGTTGGCTTGGAGTTACGTGCCATCGGAGGAAAACAACAAAGTCTTTGGCCGTTCCCAATCTTTCGTTCCCGGGTCCGCCACGAACGTTCAGTTTATGGTCAAGAACTCCAGAAAATACGCCGCGACGGGCGGCTGGGGGTTCGCTCAATTTAAAAACGGCAAACCTAATGCAGACGCGGCACTGCTTAAAACCTGCTTCCCTTGTCACGAGCCTATCAAAGCTCGCGACTATGTCTTCACCCAATACGCGCCTAACCCTTAATATGCCGAGGCGTTCCGCTTCGGATGCAGATGCGTCTATGCGCGGAGCGCAGCCGAGGAGGTCCAGTAATGTTTAACGATTTGTTTTCGCTCTCGATCTATGACGACCAGATGCAAATAGAGGAATGTGAGCTTTCAGCATTCGTTCGTGCGGTGACGGAATTGTACGGACCAGAACACGCCAGAATTTCGGAAAAGGACTGGCTGGATGAATCCGACCTACTGGATGATCCACCTCGATCGGAAATTCGCAATTGGCACTCAGTGACGATCGCGGCGTCGGCTCGACTCGCGGATAGGTTGAGAGTGCCATTGCCCGAACGGAAGTTATCGGCCGCATGAACAAATCCCGCATCGTTAGGACAATGTGAGCTCCAGAACAAAAATCTTCTCAAAGGAGGAAACCAATGAAGGTAGCAATGGTACTAACGTCGCACGATCAACTGGGCAACACTGGCCGCAAGACTGGTTTCTGGCGGGAAGAATTTGCGGCACCGTACTTTGTATTTAGGGACGCAGGTGTCGAATTAGCACTCGCCTCACCGAAGGGCGGGCAACCCCCGCTTGATCCCAAAAGCGATCTACCCGAGAATCAAACCCCTACAATGACGCGGTTTAAGCAAGATCGCATTGCGCAAGAGGCACTTTCTCGGACCAACGAATTATCGCGCAATTCGTTGCTCAGCACGATTGAGCTGTTCAGCGGTTTTTGCAAGTTGTCGATTCTCTAGCGAAGCAACCGTCTAGATTCGCTCTCTCACGGCCGCTTCGATTCTATGTGCGCTGGTTGCACGCTCGAAAGGATGTCTTATGAGGTACCCTACTTTTTATCGCACGATGCAGATCAATGGACTCTCCATTTTTTACAGAGAGGCTGGCCCGAAAGACGCGCCGACACTACTCCTACTGCACGGACTGCCATCATCATCGCGGATGTTCGAGCCGCTCTTCGCCCGAGTAGCCGATCACTGCCATCTAGTCGCGCCCGACTACCCCGGCTTCGGACACAGCGACTGGCCTGACCCGAAAGAGTTCGCGTATACGTTCGATCACTACGCCGAGATCATGAATCACTTCACCGAAGCGCTCGGGCTCTCGCGGTACACACTTTACATGCAGGATTACGGCGGTCCTGTGGGCTTTCGCATGGCCTTGGCTCATCCGGAGCGGATCGAAGCACTTATCGTCCAGGATGCAGTGGCGCACAATGAAGGTCTAGGGGCCAATTGGAAGACGCGGCGGGCGTTTTGGGCCGATCGCGCCGCCAACGAAAGTGCGCTGCGCATAAATCTTCTGTCACTCGAGACAACGCGGACGCGCCACGTCGGGAACGATCCCAACGTGGACCGCCATAACCCGGATCTCTGGACCGATGAGTTTTATTTTCTCAACCAGCCCGGCCAGGGCGAGATTCAAGCCGACCTCTTCTACGACTATCGCACGAATGTTGACGCTTACCCGAAGTGGCAGGCTTGGATGCGCGAGAAGCAACCGCGCCTGCTGGTCATCTGGGGTAAGTATGAGCTCTCGTTCGACTCCTCGGAGCCGGAAGCCTATCGCCGCGACGTTCCAAAGGCTGAAGTCCACATCGTTGATGGGGGGCATTTCGCATTAGACACAGCTGCGGATGAGATTGCCGCGTTGGTCCGAGCCTTTGTCACTTCTTCAGGTGGGGA
The DNA here is from genome assembly GCA_963786435.1 of uncultured Acidobacteriota bacterium. Lineage (GTDB taxonomy): Bacteria > Acidobacteriota > Terriglobia > Terriglobales > Acidobacteriaceae > TOLSYN. Next base: position 3,526,262 of record CAWAZK010000002.1, on the reverse strand, counting down.
GTTGCAGGCGCGGCGCGCCAGCTGATGTCGCTATTGGGAACGCAGGCTACTTATTGAGACGTAAGCAGGCGACGAGCCGCCAACCGTTGAGGATTTCATATGCGATCCGACATCGTTCCAGGAGCAGTCTTCCCCGACTACGAGCTATCCGACCACACCGCAAAACGCCGGAAGCTCTCCGAACTGCAAGGACAACATCCAATGGTTCTCGTCCTCAGCCGCGGAGGCTTCTGCCCCAAGGACCACCGGCAGGCTGAAGGTCTTGTCGAACTTCATCGTGAGTTCGAAGTTGCCTATTGTCGGCTTGTCACGATTAGCACCGACAACATTGCTGAGACGAATGAATATCGCAGTGGAGTCGGTGCCCACTGGCCTTTCCTTTCGGACGCTGGGCGTATCATCCAAAAAGATCTCGACATCGCTGAATACACCGATCCTGTCCACAATCCCATGATCCCGCACGTCATTGTCCTCGAGCCCGGTCTCGTCATTTACAAGATCTACAACGGCTATTGGTTTTTCGGCCGCCCCACCTTGGAAGATCTCCGCCAGGACCTGCGTGCCGTTACCAGGAAATGCCGGCCGGACTGGGACATCACAACGCCCGAACTCAAAGCGGCATGGCAGCAAGGCCGCAAGGAACTCTTCTATCCGTACGGCAAATCGTACGTCCAAACTCTGGGTGAACAGGATTAGGAGCGGGCTGTATGTCAGACAAGAAAACAGCAATCGTCACGGGAGCATCGGGGGGAATTGGCGCGGGTTTGGTCGAGGGCTTCCTGAAGGAAGGTTATAACGTCGTCGCAACGTCTCTTAATGTCAGTCAATCGTTGACTGCCTCACTGAGCCTCGTTCTTGTCGATGGCGATATAGGGAAACAGGAGACCGCGGCCAGAGCTGTCGAAGCAGCCATCAAGCACTTCGGAACGATCGATGTGCTGGTGAATAACGCGGGAATCTTCCGCACCAAAACTTTCACGGACTTCACTACCGAGGACTTCAACGCATTGGTCTCGACCAACCTGTTGGGATTCCTCTATATCACTCAGCTCACGGTAAAACAGATGCTGAAACAAGGGTCGGGCAGCGTTGTGAGCATCACTGCGTCGCTCGCTGATCAGCCAATCGCTGGCGAGAATGCCTCGGTTTCGATGATTACGAAAGGGGGCTTGAATACAGTGACCAAGAGTCTTGCGATCGAGTATGCAAAAGAAGGTATCCGCTTCAACGCCGTAGCTCCCGGCGTCGTGGATACACCACTGCACAAGGATGATCCCAAGGACTCTCTTGAAAGGTTGCCGCCACTGGGGAAGATTGCGGAGGTAAAAGACGTTGTTGACGCTGTTCTCTACCTGACACAAGCAGGTCAAGTAACCGGAGAGGTGCTCCACGTGGATGGTGGTGCTCACGCTGGCCGCTGGTAGCCAGACGGTTCACATTCCGTCAGCAAGGCGTTGCTTAGGACTTGGTGTGCAGTACTGATTTCATCTCTCGCGAAGGATTTTGATATCTATGAGCACGAAATATGACGCGATCACCGCCGGGTTCAGCGACCGCATTCCTGCCTATGCCCTTTACATCGAACCTGAAGCCCTGACGCCGCAGGATTTACTTGAAGTCTTCTTGTGGGAGATGCGGCCGGATTGGTAATAAACTTTAACCTTTTGTGCCCGCATTCCTGCCGCTGGGGCTGATGTGGGTGCTTGTCGTGCGTGTATTGCAGCAGACGCACGGAATCGTTTTCTATGCCAAAACCACAGGTCACGCGTGCAGGGCGGAACCCGCGACGAGAGCGCTCGCTGCGCGAGCTGCCGCCCTTGCCCGCGAGCTTCTATGCGCTCGATCCACGGCAGGTTGCACGCGCGTTGCTGGGCAAAGTGCTCGTTCGCCGCGAGGCCGGCCGTTTGCTCGCCGGACGCATCGTGGAGACCGAAGCCTACCTGGGAACGAACGATCCGGCTGCTCACGCCGCCGCTGGCTGCACGGCGCGCAACTTTGTGCTCTTCGGGCCTCCGGGGCGCGCCTATATATATCTCGCGTACGGCAATCATTGGTGTCTGAACGTTTCCACCATGCCGGACGGCGAGGCCGGTGGGGTCTTGTTTCGCGCACTGGAACCCATCGCTGGTCTCGAAGCCATGGCGCGCGCGCGCGGACTTGACCCGTCCCACGTCATCGGCCGCGCGGCGCGACTGCTTACCAGCGGCCCCGGACGCATGGCGCAGGCGCTGGGCGTTACCCGCGCACGCGATAACGACAAGAACCTCTGCGATTTAAATTCCGACCTCGTCATTGTCGATGACGGATTCGCCGCGCCGGAGGTGGGGGTGACGGTGCGCGTGGGCATCACTAAGGCCGTTGGCGAACTGCTGCGGTACGTTGTCACCGGCAACCCATTTGTCTCCCGGCCTGCGCTACGCCGCTGACCACCTACTGTTGCTTGCGTTTGTGATTTCGTAGGACCATTCACGGCCAAGGCATTGCGGGGTGCCCCAGCTTTCCAAAAAAGATGAGACGCGAATGACATGACCGCATCAATTATCAACAGAAAGAAAGCAACGAGCGCGCCTCCGGTGCGCTGCTTCGAACCCTCAAACTGAACTTTGGCAAAGCGGTTGCATAATCCGCGCGGGAGATATTCATGGTGACAACAAGTGGAACTCTGATCAAAATCCTCGAAGACAAAGCCACACGTTTGCGAATCGATTCAATTCGTGCCACAACTGCGGCAGGTAGCGGGCACCCAACCAGTTGCGCTTCGGCCGCTGAGATTGTCTCTGCGCTGTTCTTCTCTGTCATGCGCTATGACCCGAAGCAGCTGCACAGCGCCGAAAACGACGTGTTCGTGCTGTCGAAGGGACACGCTGCTCCGATTCTTTACTCTGCGTGGGCGGAAGCTGGGCTCTTCCCACGCGAGCACTTGCTGACCCTGCGCCAACTCAGCTCCGACCTTGAAGGCCATCCCACACCGCGGCTGCCATTTGTTGACGTGGCGACCGGCTCGCTCGGACAAGGCCTGCCGGTCGGGCTCGGCATCGCGTTGGCTGCTCGCATGAACAAGCGAGATCAGCGCGTTTACGTTCTGATGGGCGATGGTGAGTCTGCCGAAGGCTCGGTGTGGGAAGCCGCCGAGATCGCCTCGAACTACGGCATTGATAATCTCTGCGCGATCATCGACGTGAACCGCCTCGGCCAGAGCGGCCCCACAATGCTGCAACACCGCATGGACGTGTACAAAGCGCGATTGGAGGCTTTCGGCTGGCACGCTGTGGTCGTGAACGGTCACGACATACCAGCTTTGCTGAATGCCTTCGATGACGCGAAAAATACGATTGCTAAGCCGACTATTATCCTTGCCGAAACTCTGAAGGGTAAAGGCATGGATGGCTATGAAGACAAGGAAGGATGGCACGGCAAGACGCTGTCCAAAGATGAAGCGGCGCGCGTTGTGGGAATTCTCGAGAAGTACCTGACCGGAGAGGGCGATCGCTGGACCCCAAATCTCCCCGAAAAGCGCGGTGACCAACAAGCGCCAGCCTCGATTGGCGCTGCTCCTAAGCCTCCGTACACGCCGGGCGGAAAAGAGGTGGCAACCCGCAAGGCGTTCGGTGATGCTCTTCAGGCGCTCGCAAAGGCGGATCCTCGCGTGGTTGCACTCGATGGTGACGTGAAGAACTCGACGCACTCGGACGAGTTCCTCGCTGCGGCGCCAGAGAGATTCTTTGAAGGCTATATCGCCGAGCAGAACATGACCGGCATGAGTATGGGACTGGCTGCCCGCGGCAAGATTCCGTTCGCGAGCACCTTCGCGTGCTTCTTTTCGCGTGCTTTCGATTTCATACGCATGGCGGCGATCAGCAACTCGAACGTGAAATTTGGCGGAACCCATGTTGGCGTTTCGATCGGAGAGGACGGACCATCGCAGATGGGCCTGGAAGACATTGCAATGTTCGGTGCCGAGCCGAACTTCACAATTCTTTATCCCAGTGACGCAACGAGCGCCTGGGCGGCGACGATGCTCGCAGCAGAGCACGTCGGCCCTACTTACATCCGTTTAGGCCGACCGAATACAGCCGTTATTTATGGGCCGGAGGAGAAGTTTCAGATCGGCAAAGCAAAGGTCATCCGTGAAGGGAACCGTGATCGTGTGCTCGTCGTCGCTGCGGGGATCACACTATTTGAGGCTCTGAAGGCCTACGACGAATTGAAGAAGAGCGGCATCGACATACGCGTGATCGATCTATTCAGCATTCAACCGATTGATCGCGAAACGCTGGTCGCTTCGGCTCGTGCTGCCGGGAACAAGGTTATTACGGTGGAAGACCATTACGCCCACGGTGGTCTGGGCGACTCGGTGCAGTCGGCCCTGGCGGCAGAAGGCATTCCTGTTTACAAGATTGCAGTTACTGAAATTCCCCACAGCGGCAAGCCTCAGGAACTGATCGAGAAATTCGGAATCTCGTCCAAGGCTGTGATAGCGAAGGTGCGCAAAATTGTGGAACAATCTGCGCTTGCCGCCTAACTGTGGTGTTCATTGCTGAATTGAGCGGGGCACAGCCGAGCAATGGATCAAGGAACGTAAACAGGCAACGCAATGGCCCGGCCATTGTGCCATCGATTCCGGGCCAATGAAGCACGTTTACAGTTGAGCCGACCGGCCTACAACTTGGGCAACCGTGGCGCCGTCTGGTGCTGCCGAAAAGAATCGACGCTTGGTCGCTCACGAGTTTGCAGCAACGGACTCTGGGGTGATCGAAGAAACCGCGCGACTTGACGAGTCGCACAGTACGATCCCGCTAAAATTTAGATCCTTGCCGAATTGAGGGCTCAAGATGAACGATCAACAAAAGAAGGAGCAGTATTCTGGAGGGCGAGATCAAGAGATCCGTGCGGCACTGGATCAGCATTGGGCGGCGTCCGATGCCAACGATTTTGAAACGGAGCACCGCATCTATCACGAGGACGCCGTGCTGGAATACCCGCAGTCAGGCGAGCGAACCCGCGGTTGACGCAACATACAGAACCAACGCGCTAGTCAGCCGAGCAAAAAGCGGTTTACTATCCGACGAATCATTGGCGGCGGTGATCTTTGGGTCACCGAATTCGTCCTGACATATGACGGCAAGCCGTCCTACACCGTGAGCATCATGGAGTTCAGGGACGACAAGGTTGCGCGGGAAACACAGTACTTTGCGGATCCATTCCCGGCTCCCACATTTCGCGCTCAATGGGTCGAACGGATGGACACATAGTCTCGATCGCGAGAATTCGCTAATGACGCCGCCATTTGCGGTTTTCAGAGTTCAAGAAAAGAGCAGGCAGGCGTCAACGAGATAAGATACTGAGCTGCTTGCCCTGTTTGCAACAACGATCGTGTTTTCTAGAAGCTGCGGTGAATGGTCTGAGCAGAAAGGAACTGCTGGATAACAGCAACGGTGTCGCCAGGGTTCTCTTCCGGGAAGAAGTGACCACCTTTCATCGCCTGTCCTTGCGCCTGCGGAGCCCATTGCCGCCAAATGCCCAGTGGGCCTCCGTCTTTTGCATAAAGAGTGTCGAGCGGTCCACCCTCGGCCCACAGGTGCAGCATCGGGCATTCAATATGCCTGGACGCCGTCTTAACGGCACGATCGTGTTCGACATCGATCGTTGCTGCTGCTCGATATTCCTCACAGATTCCGTGAACACGGGCCGGATCGCGAAACGTTGAAAGGTATTCTTCGAGAATCTCCGGACCGAAGGAACCGTGACCGAAGGGATTATCAAAGACGGCTTTGGGAGCGCCGAGCAGATAGCTCTCCGGAAGCGGCTCCTTCTGTGATAGCAAAATCCAAGGCCAATAAGTCTGAGCGAAGCGCGCGTCTGATCGACTCCACGCTTCGAGAATCGGAATCACATCGAATACAGCGAGACGCTCCACGTTTTTCGGATGATCCAAGGCCATACGGTAGCTGACGCGTCCCCCGCGATCATGACCAATCAGCGTGAAGGTCGGAAAGCCAAGTTTGGCCATCACGTCCACCAATTCCTCTGCCATGGCACGCTTGGAATAAGGAAAATGGTTGTCTGTCGAAGCGGGTATTCCGCTGCGGCCGTAAGCGCGCAGGTCTACGCAGATCACGGTATGATTCTCGGCAAGCTCCGGCGCAAGGAATCGCCACATCAGACTGGTGCGCGGGAAGCCGTGCACCAGCAGAATAGCCGGCCCCTTGCCATAGCGACGCACGAAGATCGTGTTTCCGGAGACCTCGACATGAGAGCTCTCGAAAGAATCTTGGCCAGTTACACTTGCTCCAGTACGACGCTCCATTGCTTCCTTCTCCTCTGTATCCTTCTCGTTCCCATGACCACTTGTTGAGCAACCATGCGCCTTCTGATTGACCTTCATCCTGAAACTAGGCCACCCTGTCTGGGCGGCGGTTCATGCCATTTGCAGAGAGGAAGTCTTTCATTGCCGCAGCAATTTCAACGACGTGTGTCTCTGTCGCGAAATGTCCGGTATCGAGGAATTGGACCTTCGCGTTCGGCAGGTCTTTTCGAAACGCCTCTGCTCCCGCAGGGATGAAAAAGGGATCATTCTTGCCCCAGATGGCCAGCAAAGGCGGCTTCGATTTACGAAAATATTCCTGAAATTTCGGATAGAGCTTCACGTTGGAGGCGTAATCGAGGAACAAATCCAACTGGATCTCTTTATTTCCCGGACGTTCCAGCAGGGCCGCATCCAATGTGTACGACTCGGGCGGAACGCTCTCAGGATTGCTTACACCGTGGGTGTACTGCCATCGCGTTCCGTCCAGTGTCAGAATGTTTTTTCTGAGCACGTCCCGATTCTCTGCTGTTGGCGCAGCCCAGTATTTTCGGATCGGATCCCAGGCATCGCCGAGTCCTTCTTCATAGGCATTTCCATTTTGTGAAATGATCGTGGTGACTCGATCAGGGTGAGCCATAGCCAAGCGGAACCCTGTCGGTGCTCCGTAATCGAATACGTAGATTGCATAGCGGGTGAGTTTGATCGTTTCCGTGAAGGCCTCGATGGTTGACGCCAATCCATCGAACGAGTACGCATAGTTTCGTTCGACCGGAACGTCCGTAAATCCGAACCCAGGTAGGTCCGGAGCGATCACGCGGTAATCGCTGGCGAGACGTGGAATGAGTTCGCGAAACATAAACGACGACGCCGGGAACCCATGCAGCAAGAGAACGACTGGAGCTGTCGTATCGCCCGCCGCCCGGTAAAAAAGTTGAACACCGTCGGTTTCGACTTTGTGCACGGAAGTACGAGGTATGCCGATCTGGGACACAGTTGCACGGCTAGACATCTCCGATGATTCTGGTTCAAACGTGCTGCGGTTCATTCTGGAAGTTGCTTTACTCATAAAGACCGTTCCTCCCTGTCTGAGACTGATTTGCTGCTTAGGGCCAAGCTCACAAATCGACGACAATGTCGCCAGTTGGCTGCGAACAGCAAACGAGAAGGTTGCCGTCGGCGGGTTTTTCGAGCGGTTCCGGTCCATAGGCGACCGCCCCTGAAACTAACCCACTCTCACAGCTGTGACAAACACCGGTTCGGCACGACCAACGAACCGGAACATCGCACGCCTCCGCCAGTTCCAAAATGCTCTGGTAGGACGCCTTCCAGTGTGCCGCGATGCCACTGCGCGCAAACGACACCAGCGGACCGGTGTTGGCGTCATCCTTCGGCAGATGCGGAGCTCGCGTCGCTGCGCCGACGACACCAGGGGTCATCGACTCGCTGCCGTTGAAGATTTCCACGTGGATCTGCTCCGGCGCCACATCCAGGGTTGCGAGTGCCTCTTTCATGTCTTCCATGAAGCGAGTCGGGCCGCAGAGATAGATGCCCGCCTCTCGCGGGATGCCGACCTTGTCGAAGACCGATCGCGACAGGTGACCAGTGGCGTCGAAGTCCTCACCCATCTTGTCGCGCGAGCCCGGCCGACTGTAACAAACATAGCTGCGGCCGTAGGTGAGGGCGAGCATCAGGCGGTGCACTTCATTGGCGAAGGGATGATGCTGGCGATCGCGAGCGGCATAAAGCCACAATATCCGCCGCGTTGAGCGGACCGCCGCCAGCGCGTGAAGCATTGCAAGGACAGGTGTGGCACCGATTCCCGCACTGATCAGCACCACGGGCCTCTCTCCGGACCGCAGAATGAAGCTTCCGCGCGGCGAACTGACATCGAGAGTAGAGCCCAGTTGGACATGCTCTCGCAGGTACGTTCCAGCCGTCCCATTCGGCTCGATCTTCACGCTGATGCGATAGCGCTCCGTCGAGAGGGGACCCGAGAGCGAGTAACTGCGAAAAATCGGCGAGGCCCCCGCAGTCGACTGAAGACGCACGACCACGTACTGGCCCGGCAATGCCGTTCCAAGCTGAAGACCGTCCGCGCTCTGCATCGTGAGCGATAGAACGTCTGCGGACTCGTCATCGATCGCCGTCACCACGAGCGGCTGAAATCCCGGTGCAGCCGGATGCTCGGCTGCTGCTGGCGCGAGCCCGGCGTTTCCACTCCCCGCACCAGCCGCCTGGCTCTGCAACAACGCCTCAAACGAAGAGCGCCATCCCGGCGAAAGCGCTTGGATTCGTAGTGCGCGCTCCAGTCGATCGTGCGCAGGATCGGGCAAATAGAGGAGGGCGTTGATCTCCTTGACGGTCATCTGCTCCTCCGCCTCTCCGACCTTTACGATTTCGTCGCCAGCGCCCACCTCGCCTTCATCGAGGACCCGGAAGTAGAACCCCGGACGTCCGCTGGAGGTGAGCAATGCCGGCATCCGTGGCTCGTTCATCCGAATGCCGACGCGATAGCAGGTAACGCGAGGTTGAGTGACCTCGAACAGTGCGCTGCCGATCTGATAACGGTCGCCGATGCACACAGCATCGTCGGGCAATCCTTCGATCGTGAAGTTCTCGCCGAACTGTCCGGGGATGAAGTCCGTCCGCTTCAGATGCTCCTGCCAATAACGATACGATTCGATCTGATAGACAAAAACGGCTCGTTGCTCGCCCCCGTGCCCGGCAAGATCGCCCTGACCGTCTCCGTCTAAGTTCAACCGGCCGACGCGACAACGGCCACGCACAGGATCCTTCCAGATCCCGGTGTGCACCGTGCGCCCCTTCCACCCGATGTCACGCGGAAGTCCGACGTTTACCGACAGTAGTCGAGCCATATCGCGTCTGCTTGGGTGCGGACCGGGGGCCTCCCGTCTCAATTGTTCCTATCGGTGTGCGCATACCACCGCTCCAAGCCAAGTGCTACGCTGCGGCTAAAGCGGCTCGCACGGCGATGACCCGCACATTCTTTCTTTTGGGTTGGGCAATTAGATTCTCTGGGGGGGACCGCGTTGCCTTTAACAATGTAATTCGAGCCTAGGCGAATATCACGAACGCGATTTTGGGCTCCGGGACAGGTGCTCTGAGATATAGCCGGTGTGCCGTTGACCTGCGGCGATAAGGTCAAAGCTCTTACCGTATTCGTTGCTGCAAACCTTGCACGTGCAAACCTTGCACGTTCCCATGACGCCCCCATTGTGCTATTGTGCCTTCAAAATAGGCATCTTCAAAACAGGCATATAGGTATGGGCAACCTTGGTGATGTTGCCCAGCGGCGCTGCCCCGAACGAAAAGCTTACAACTGATATGGGCCGGATTATAAGGCAAATAGCCGATTCTCTTTGTGCAAGCTGACCAGCTAGCATACGACCACTCCGACGAGGCGGTACTCATTTTGTCGAAATTCAGTTTCTTGCTGCCGGTTGTCCTGTGCGTGCTGTCGTCTTTGCCTTGTGCTGGGCAGTCTGCGTCTGCCGCGGCCAGCACGGCAATTCCCTTTCTACCTGACGCCAAGGCGCAACTGATTCAGATTGGGACTCGCACCTACCCGGATGGATCGCACACTCCGCTTTGGGCGGTAATGCTGGGAAACACTGCCCAGGCCGAACAAATCGCGCAGCGCTACAGCCGCTTCGGGCCTTATGGCCTTAACGCGACGCTCTGGACTCGTGCCGAGGCCGATACTCCTACGGGGTGGGTGAGAACTGCCTATCGCCGGCCGCAGAACGTAGATGAAGCCATGGACTGGTATGAGAATTCCGCGCCCTTCACCTCGCGACAGCAGGGCGACTGCTCGTTGCTGCCCGCTGCCTTTGCAGGCTTGGACACCGATGTCATCAAGAACTTGGATTTTGTCATTCAGTACGACGATGGCAGCATCAAGGCATATCTCTCCGCTGGAACTTCCAGGATCGATGCAGAATACGCGCTGGCCTCGCTCGGCGGCGAGCTAGAAGCTACCAGCGCTCAATGACCACCCGGTTCTCGGTGTAGAAGCGAACCGCGTCTTTGCCAGTGGCGTGCAGGTCGCCAAAGAATGAGCCCTTCCAACCGGTAAAAGAAAAGAACGCCATGGGAGCGGCCACGCCGATGTTAACACCGACCATGCCAGCCTCCACCCTGGTGCGGAACTTGCGCGCCGCCTCTCCACTGCGGGTAAAGATGCTGGCTGCATTGCCGAAGCTGGAGCTGTTCACCGCGGCCAGCGCTTCATCCAGATCCGTGGTACGGATCACCGACAGTACCGGGCCGAAAATCTCCTCCCTGGCAATCGCCATCTCAGGGCGTACCTCGTCAAAGATGCACGGCCCCAGGAAGTAACCATCACTGCGAGCACCAGCCTTCAGGTCACGACCATCGAGTATTAGGCGTGCACCCTCCTGGAGTCCCTTGTCGATGTAGCCGTGCACCCGGGCGCAGGCTTCCTCGTGCACCAGCGGCCCCATAGCCACATCCTGCTCCAGACCGCTGCCGAGTTGCAATCGCGAAGCTTCCTCCCGCAAGCGGCCGATGAGCGGTTCGCAAATTGCGCCCACTGCGACGACAACACTACCCGCTAAACAACGCTGTCCGGCCGAGCCGAAAGCAGAGCTGAGAATCGCCTTTACCGTCGACTCCAGTTCGGCGTCGGGCATCACCACCAGATGGTTCTTCGCTCCCGCTAGCGCCTGCACGCGCTTGCCGTTGGCTGCCGATGTCCGATACACCTCCCGCGCCACTGGCGCCGAACCCACGAATGAGATGGCTTTCACTGCAGGATGGGACATAAGTGCCTCCGCAGCCGCGTGCGCCCCGTGCACCAGGTTCAGAACTCCCCGAGGAAAGCTGCTCTGGCTCGCCAGTTGCGCGAGTAACATACCAGTGAGAGGCGTCTTGTCCGAGGGCTTCAGCACGAAAGTATTGCCGGCAGCGGCAGCGATCGGAAACATCCAGAGCGGAATCATCGCAGGAAAATTGAACGGGCAGATGCCGGCCACAACACCCAGCGGCACGCGAACCGAATTGCTATCGATGCCGCGCGCGATCTGCTCGACGGTTTCACCCATCATCAGCGTAGGCATCCCGCACGCGAAGTCCACCACCTCGATACCGCGACGCACCTCGCCACGCGCCTCTTCCAGCGTCTTGCCATTCTCTTCGACCACTTGGCGGGACAGCTCTTCAAAATGTTCCTCGAGTACCTGCTTGTAGCGAAACAGGTGTTGCACGCGGTCCGTGACCGGAGTATCGCGCCAGGCAGGAAACGCCGCCTCCGCTGCACGCACCGCGGCAGCGACCTCATCCGGGCCGCACAGTGGCACACGGGCTAGTTCCTCGCCGGTAGCCGGGTTGAAGATAGCTGTGCTGGAAGCGGGATGAATTTCGTGCCATTGATTGTCAATGAAGTTGGCCAACAGACCACCGCGCACGGGGCGGCCCGCACTTGCTTGCTGATCGGCAGTAAAAATCGATGCCATTCCAAACCTCACTTACGTTAGGCCTACTTCACCGCCCCTATCGTAAAGCCGGAGATGAAGTGGTCGAGAAAAAAGTTATAGACGATCGCGATGGGCACACTGGTGATCAGGCAAGCCGCCATCAGCGAGCCCCAGTAGTAAACGTCGCCACGCACCAGGAAGATCGGCACGCCGACTTGCACCACCTGGCTTGTATCGCCGGAGATGAACGTCAAGGCATAAACGAACTCCTGCGTAACCAGAGTGAAAGTGAATATCACTACAGTCAGAATCCCGGCAACCGAGATTGGCACGATGAGTTTGAGGAAAGTTTCAAAGCGCGTCAATCCATCCACCATTGCCGCATCCTCTATCTCGCGCGGAATGGATTTAAAGAAGCCCATCAGCAGCCAGATGGAAAACGGTACGGTGAAGCTGGGATAGGTAACCACCAGAGACCAGATCGTGTTCTGCAGGCCTAGATAGACGACAATCCTGAACAGCGGGATGAACAGCAGCGTAGGTGGCACTAGATAGGTCAGAAAAATACCAATACCGAGGCGCGGCCCCCATCGTCCTGTTAGCCGGGTCAAAGCATAGGCAGCCGGTACTGCCAGCAGCAAGGTGATGATCGTTACCAGAATGCCCACCACCAGAGTGTTTATCAGCCAGCGCACAAAATCCGTTTGGTTGATCAGGTACTCCAGATGGTGCAGGGTAGGTTTCAAATTGAAGATGAACGGATTGTTCTCGAGATTGTAGAGATCCTGAGTCCTTTTAAAGGTGGTGATGAGCATCCAGTAGAAAGGGAAGGCCAGCAGAATGCAGAACACGAGCACAGTTACAGTGCGCACAGTGGTGTTACCCAGGCGGCGAGCAAGACCGGCATTCATCAGGTCACCTCCGCGCGATGCGCCATGCGCAGCATTAGAACGGCCACAACCACCAGTATCGGAACCAGAAAGAGTGAGATAGCAGCGCCATCGGCGAGATCACCACCAAGTATTCCGGTGAAGAATGCCAGCGAGGGCAGAACCTGGGTTGTGTCATAAGGTCCGCCGCGAGTCAGAATGTAAACCACGGTCATATCGGTGAAGGTGAAAATCACCCCAAACAGCACAGCGACGTTGATGATCGGCAACATCATGGGAATCGTGATCTGGAACAGGGTGCGCCAGAACCCGGCACCGTCGACCTCCGCAGCTTCGGGAATTTCTTTGGGAATGGCAGTGAGGCCCGCCAGCAGAATTACAGTCGAGAACGGCAACAGCCGCCAAGTCTGCACCAGGATCACCGATAGCATCGCCAGTGAAGGCTCGCCCAGCCACATCGGTGGCGTGAACTGATTTACCAGATGCAAGTCAATCAAGACCCAGTTGATCACACTGTAGAGCGAATCAAGAATCCATTTCCATCCGATGGCGCCCAGCGAAATAGGAGCGACCCAGGGCAACAGGATCAGAAAGCGTACCAGTCCGCGCCCGCGAAACCTTTCCTTCAGGGCAAGTGCCAGCATCGTGGAGCCGACGATCACCAGCACCTGTGAGGATATGGTGAAAATAAACGAGTTCGCCAGCGCTTGGCGGAACGTTGGGCTCGCGACAATACTGCGGAAATTCGCCAGACCCACGAATTGATATCCAACGCTGCCTACACGGACATTGCCGAACGCATATAAGAAAGCAAGCACCAATGGGAGGCCGATAATCGCGACGATGTAGAGCAGTGCCGGCGCGAACATCGCGACTCCCAGCCAGTTGAAGCGCCTATACCATGGAGGCGACGATGCGACGATTTCTGTCGCGACCTGCGCTATCGCCATCTCGGGCTCGGTGTCTGGCTTATGATGCACGGCCTTTAGTGCCATGTCACAGACCTCGGCTGAGTTCGCAATTCAGTCTTCTGATCGAAGAATTTCAGATCCTGCTCGGAAACTGAAAAGTCGTAGACACGGTTGGTCTCGTTAGGTACGCCACCCGCAATGGTTGCAGGCAGGCGGGAGATGATGTTGTGGCCATTGAAGCCGCCGCCATCCAATGTTCCATACAGGATCCATTCCGCGCCCAGAAACTCAATCAGGTTCAACCGAATGCGGAAAGGGATTTGGGTCCCGGGACGGGCCGCCGTGGCCGGACGCAAGTGCTCGGGACGGAAGCCGACAATCACCCCATCGTGCCCCAGCAGGTTCATCGGCGGGGAACCCAGAAATGTGGCGACGAAGGTGTCCGCCGGCTCCTCGTAAGCTTCCTTGGGAGTGCCGATCTGATGTACCACCCCGTTGTGCAACACCACCACGCGATCGCCCATCGCCATCGCTTCCACTTGGTCGTGGGTCACGTAAATCGTCGTGGTGCCCACGCGTTTCTGGAAGCTCTCGATCTCCTCGCGGGCTGACGCCCGGAGCTTTGCGTCAAGATTCGACAGCGGCTCGTCCAGCAGGAACACAGAAGGATTGCGCACCATAGCGCGAGCCAGAGCGACGCGCTGGCGCTCGCCGCCGGACAACTCCCGCGGCTTGCGTTTCAACAGATGATCGATACTGAGCACACCCGCTGCCCATTCCACCTTCGGTCTTTGTTGTTCTTTCGGAACTTTCTGGGCTTTCAAAGGGAAGGCGATGTTATCGTACACGTTCAGGTGCGGGTACAGCGCATAACTCTGAAAGACCATGGCAATCCGACGTTCGCGCGGAGTCATCCAGGTGACGTCATTGCCTCCAATAAAAATGTGTCCCGCAGTGGGCGGCTCCAGACCCGCAATCATACGCAACAGGGTGGTCTTGCCCGAGCCGGAAGGTCCCAGCAACACCAGGAACTCGCCTTCTCTGGTTTGTAGGTTCACATCGTTGACCGCGCCCAACTCGCCCTTTTTGAAAATCTTAGTGATGTGCTTGGTTTCGACTACGGCCATTAAATCTCCATCTACGTGCATGAGATGCGGCGAGCGCGCCTAAGTGATAGCCGCGCTCACGCGGCTCTGCGGAGAGTTGAAGAACTCCGAAGGAGCAGGGCCCAGCAGCGAATATTGCTGTGGGCCCCAACTGGAGCATGCGGGTTGCGAAACCTACGCCTTCCAACGGGCAAAGATGCGCTTGCACTCGGCTTCAGCATCACTGGCAGCCGCCTCGGGGCTGGTCTGGCCGCGGGCTGCTTTGGCAAACATGGTCGGGACTACCCATGTGCTAAAGATTTCGCTGATCGGCGGCGTAGCGTATCCCGGATGACCAATATTGGTGGACCAGCTCAGCGCATCCGCAATGACCTTGTACTTGTCCGGCGGAGAAGCCTTCGGGTCATTCGAAACCAGCTTGACCAGATTAGGCACAGTGGCGGAAAACGACGGAAAGTTGTAAAACTCGCTCGCCTTGAATGCCGCCGGGAAATCGTTGATCAAGTCCACCAGGAACTGCTTGGCGCCGTCCTTGTTGTTAGCGAAGTTCCAGACTGAATAGCAACTCATCACGTGCTCCGAGGCCAGAGCCGCTGCCGGTCCCTTCAGGGCTTTGACGAGCTGAATATCGTGGGACATCTTGGGGTTATCTTTCTCCGCCTCGCGTGTCACTGAAATGGCGTTCTCCACGTAGGACACACGGCCGGCCAGAATGGCGCGATTGTTCGATGACGGGTCCCATGTGAAGACCTCGGGCGTCTCCGTCTCTGTGTACAGCGCCTTCATATACTTCAGCACTTCGATAGTTGGTTTGGAGTTGATGGTTACGTTGCCGTGTTCGTCCTGTACTGCGGCACCGTATGACCACATCAAAGCGCGCATCGCCATACTTGAATCGAGCTCCTGCGAGAGCCCGATTCCGCATGGGTTTCCGGTCTTCTTGCGGATTTTGCGTGCGCCGTCGAGCAGTTGGTCCCAAGTGGAGGGACCGTCTGGATAGCCGACCTCGGACCACAGATCTTTGCGGTAGTTGCCCGGATCGGGCACGTAGGAATCGGAGAAGGCAAAATACTTCTTCGTCCTGGGATCGTAAGTGGAACGCACCGCCAAGTCCACCGGCTTGCCCCACTTCCTCTCCACCTCCTGATAAACCTCGGCGTGATTAATCACCTGCTGCTCGTAAGCGGATGGTGGCTCCAGAAACATCACCAGATCGTGGCCTCTCTTGGCAGAGGCTTCCGCGGCAGCACGAGCCGGGAGTTCGGTCAGCGTAATGTGATCGACTGTGACCTTGGTATTGTGCTTCTCGCCCCACTGCTTCGCAAATGTGTTATCGAACCACACATCGTAGGCGGGCACGAAGTGGCTCCATTGCAGAATCGTCAGCGTCTTCTGCTGCGCGGCGGCGCGTTCGGGGAACAGAAAATAAGGGCCGCCCACACCGGCAGCCAGCGCGCCCGCGCCGGTTACTTTGAGAAAGTCTCTGCGCGATAGCTTGTTTTTGGTCATCGTTCTACTCCTTTCCGAATTGGGGATGCCATCGCGCCAAGCGGGATGGTTTCGGAGTGGTTAGCGAAACGACGTCAGCGCATGATAGCCAGTTACCGGTTTGTAGATGACCACCTGCGGCCAGCAGATGCCCGAGCCCCGAGTGGCTTCTGCGCTGGAGACAAGGAGCTCTGTGCAGATACCCGCACGATCAGCACTGTCGAAATCATAGAGCGACAGTACCCGGTTCTTGGGTTCCGGATGGTTGGTCGCTAGCCTTGATCGGAAACGCCTCGACAACAGACTTGTGTGTGGACGTGGCCCGCGCCACATTTAACTAGAAGCTCGCGTTGCTCGATCGCGAAAGCTGGCGCTACGAGTCCCCGTGTAACACTCAGCACAGCTGAAGTAAATGCCAGGGCTTCTCACACCAACTCGCGAACCTTGTCCGAAAGCGCAGTAAGCGCGATCTCCTTGCGGTTGGGCTCGCCGCGAGCTAAAGACTCGGCGAAATGCAGCGCCTGCTCGGCTTTGATCTTGGCCGGTAGCGGTGGCGTCAGGGGGTCGACGATGGCCTCCAGAAGTGCCGGTCCCGGGGTGTGCAGGAATTCCTCCATCACATCTCCACATCGCGCCGGATCCTCAACACTGTAGCCACTGCCGCCGCATGCGTGAGCGAAGGCGGAGAAGTCAATTGGGTGCAGGTCGCAGCCATACTCTGGATTGCCGAGAAACACCATCTGCTCCCATTTGATTTGGCCCAGTGTGTTGTTCTTCACAACCACAACTTTGATAGGCAGCTTGTACTTGACTGCAGTGGCGAACTCGCCCATGAGCATGGTGAAACCGCCGTCCCCAACAAAGGCGACCACTTGACGGTTGGGATAGGCGAGTTGCGCCGCGACAGCGTAGGGCAGTCCTGGAGCCATGGTGGCGAGGTTGCCGGAGAGAGTGTACTTTTGGCCCCTCCGCGCAGGGATCTCCCTTGCCCACCAGGTTGCGATGGTGCCGCTGTCGCAGGTGACAATAGCGTCGTCACGCAGGCGCTTACCCAGTTCCCAGGCGACGACCTGCGGCTTCATCGGTTCATCGCGGCTGTTGCCGCGTTCCTCGATCGCCTTCCACCACTCTTTCATGCTCTCCTGCGCTTTGCGCAGAAAGCTCTTATCCGGATGATCGGTGAGGTCGTTCAAAAGCGCCTGCAACACCCGCTTGCTATCGCCCACCAAACCAGCCTCCACGGGATAGCGCAGTCCGATACGCGAAGGATTAGCGTCGATCTGTATGCCGCGTGCTTGGCCCGCCTTGGGATAGAACTCCATGTACGGGAAGGACGATCCGACAATCAGCAACGTATCGCAGTCTTCCAGCGCTTCCTGCGAGGGACGGGTGCCTAGCAGGCCGATACCGCCGGTCGTATAAGGGCTATCATCGGGTACCGCAGCTTTTCCAAGCAGCGCTTTGATAATCGGAGCGCCGAGTCTTTCGGCCGTCTGCTCGAGTTCGTCAGTTGCGTCGAGTGCGCCCTGACCCGCTAGAATAGCGATCCTCTTGCCGCTGTTCAGAATCTCGGCCGCGCGCTGGACATCGGCTCCATCAGGCAGGCGCGCGGAACGCATAAAGATATCGGTTTCAGCATGGCCCGGAATATTGCGATTGGAGCGCTGCTTGGACTTCACCTCTTTTTCCTGAAGGTCGGTCGGGAACGCGATGTGGGCCACCCCGCGATACGACAAGGCCGTCCGGCAAGCCAAATGCGCGACGTTTTCGACGTGGGTGGGTCCCATGATGCGCTGGTTATAAACGGCGACATCCATGAACAACTTGTCCGTCTCGACATCCTGCTGCGTCCAGGTGCCGATCAGGTCGTGAAAAGCCATTCCGCTTATAGCGAGTACCGGCTGGCCGTCCAGTTTGGCATCATAAAGTCCGTTTAGCAGATGGATTCCGCCAGGACCCGAGGTGGCCAGACATGCGCCCAACTTGCCGGTTAACTTGGCGTGGCCGCAGGCCATGAAAGCAGCGGCTTCTTCGTGACGCACCTGAACGAACTGGATCTGGTCCTGATGTGTGCGTAGCGATTCCATAATGCCATTAATGCCATCGCCGGGCAGACCAAAGATGCGTTCCACGCCCCAGTCAATTAAAGTTTCGATTAAGACATCAGCAGCGGTCATGATTTCCCCATTCGTTTCGTTTGGCCGTATAGAAGCAATAGATGCGCGTATCATGCGCAGGCTGCCCTCACCCGGCCTTTTGTAATAGTCGTTTCCCCAGCGTCGCCCACAGTATTCCGCCTGCCGCAATACCGCCCAGCATAGCCAGCGTGCGCGAGCGAGAACGGCGCTGCGCGGCTTCTCTGCGCGCCACAGACTCGCGTTCGGGATATATGAATGCAGGATTCCGCGAACCGTCCTGCTGCGCCATGCGCATGATTTCCGCAAGATGGAGCGCATGCCGCCCGGTCTGTTGCGCTATCTGCTCACGGCAACTGAAGCCGTCTGCCATGATGATCGTGGACAGGCCAGCGTGCCGCACTGCGGGCACCAATGCGCGCTCGCCAATTGCGACTGAGACTTCATACTTGTCCTGCTCGAAGCCGAAAGAGCCCGCCATGCCACAGCAACCGGATGTGAGTACCTGAGCGTCGAGGCCCATCTTTTTCATAACCGCTTCTTCGTCGTACATGCGCATGATCGCTTTGTGATGGCAGTGGCCCTGGACGATGGCTTTCCTGCTGAGCTTGGGATAGTGCTGAACCTCCTTCTCCAGAAACTCAGAGAAAAGGAAAGTGTTTTCCATCAGGCGATGTCCGCGAGCCGAATCCGGCATCAGTCCGTTTAGCTCGTCGCGAAACACTGAGCAGCAACTCGGCTCGAGCACTACGACCGGAGTGCCAGCAGTAATTTCTTGTTCCAGCGTGTCGAGCACGGTGGAAAGATACTGCCCGGCGCGGTCGAGGAAACCATAGTCATAAAGCGGACGTCCGCAACACAGATGCTGCATCGGGACATGCACCTGATACCCAAATTGCTCCAGCACCTCAACCGCGGCCTGCGCCGTTTCCGGGAAGAAAAAGTTGTTAAAGGTATCGGCCCAGAGAATGACTCTTGGCTTACCCTGATTGCGAACGCTGCGTTTGCGGAACCATGACTTGAACGTCTCCGGGGCGAATACGGGGATTCGACGCTGGAGCGGCATCCCCGCGGCTTTTTTCGCGATGGTCCTCAGCACCGGCGTCTGCGTCATAAGGTTCACGAATCCGGGAGCGAGTGAGGCAATTCGCGCCCATTGATCGATTAATCCAAACGCATAGGCATAGCGGGGGCGCAGTCGCCCCTCCCAATAGTGCGAAAGGAATTCCGCCTTGTAGGTGGCCATATCGACATTGACCGGACAATCGCCTTTGCAGCCTTTGCACGAGAGACAAAGATCGAGCGCTTCCTTCACGTTCTCGTCGCGCCAACCATTGGCGATGACATCGCCGTTCAGCATTTCCCAGAGATGGTGGGCGCGTCCACGGGTGGTGTGTCGCTCTTCGTGCGTCACCATGAAGCTGGGACACATGGTATCGTTTTCCGGCTTCTCACCGTTTTTCCTGCGGCACTTACCGATTCCGACACAGCGCAGTGTGGCGTGCGCGAAGCTGCCGCCGTCTTCGGGGAACTTGAAGTGCGTCTGCGGCTCCGGCGGATGGTAGCCTGCGCCCAGCCGCAAATTCTCGTCCATGCGATACGGGTCAACAATTTTTCCCGGGTTCATCTTCCAGTCGGGGTCCCAGATCGACTTGAACTCGCGAAAAGCCTGAATCAACTCCTCACCGAACATCTTGTGAAGGAACTCGGCGCGCGACTGGCCATCGCCATGTTCGCCGCTCAAGCTGCCGCCGTACTTCACGCAAAGATCGGTGGCGTCGTCCATAAACAAGCGCCATTTTCTTATTCCTTCCGCGGTAGTCAAGTCGAAATCAACCCGGCAATGAACGCAGCCCTGGCCAAAATGGCCGTAGAGCGCGGGATTGTACTGGTACTTGTCATAGAGTGCGCGCAGATCTCGCAGATAATCGCCGAGTTTCTCGGGGGCGACGGCGGAGTCTTCCCATCCGGGCCATGTGTCGCGTTCGCCGGGCACAAAGGCAGTGGCGCCAAGAGCGGATTCGCGCACTTCCCAAAGGTGTTCCATGTCCTCGCGCTCGGTGAACAGTGTCATACTTGGCGCGCCGGGCTTGGACTTAAGCCGGTCCATTACTTCATGCGCGAGATCCAGTGCCTCCTGCTTCTTATCAGCGCCGAACTCGGCCATCAGCCAGCCTTTGCCTTCAGGCAGCATGTTCAAGAATCTGCGGTGCGGGCCACCTTTCTTTTCGATGTTCTCGCGCAGCCGATAATCGATTCCTTCCAGCGCCACTGGCCCAAACGGGTCGATGTCTTTGACGTGGTCGGCGGCCTCATACACGTCGGGATAGCCGAGCATGAGAATCACGCGCTCGGCTTTGGCATCGATCAACCGACACTTGGCTTCCAAAATCGTAATCAGTGTCCCCTCGCTGCCGACGAGCGAGCGCGCCACATTGAACCGGCCGTCCTCCCCTGGAAGTAACTGGTCGAGGTTGTAGCCGGAGACGCGCCGTGGAATAGGCAGATAGTTCTGCCGAATCAGGGCAGCGTAGCGCTCTCGAAGTGAACTGAGATGACGGTATAAGTCGCCGATTCGTCCGCCTTGCTTAACGCGGAACTCCAGTTCGGCATCATCCATCCATCCAACGGTCATGCGCGTGCCGTCGTATAGCAGCACTTCAAGTTCTTCAATGTTGTTGTCGCATTTGCCCGACATCTGTGCATGCGCGCCGCAGGAGTTGTTGCCGATCATGCCTCCAAAGCAGCAGTGATTGTGGGTGGCTGGGTCGGGTCCCCAGTTTAGGAGATTGCCGCTGGTTTGGAGTACGGCTTTTCGGAGTTCATCGCATACGGTTCCGGGCAGCACCCGCGCCCAGCGTTCGCGAAGGTTGATCTCCTGCACACCATGCATGTACTTGGACCAGTCGATGACAATTGCCACGTTGCAGGTCTGGCCGGCCAGGCTTGTGCCTCCGCCGCGTGAGAGGATCGGTGCGCCGAACCTGCGGCAAGCCTTGACGGTATTTACCACATCTTCTTTTGACTTCGGGATCACCACCCCGATTGGGACCTGGCGGTAGTTGGAGGCGTCAACTGCATACATCGATCTGGTGCCCGCATCGAAGCGAACTTCGCCCTCGATGTTCCGGTGCAACTCAGCTTCGAGCCCACTTATGTCTATCCCTTCGTAGCGCCACTGGTGCGGCTTTTTCAATTCTTCGACGGGAATAATCGGCATTCTGTTGGCGGACATGTGTTGTGCACTCCTCCTTACGCGGCAAATTTCTCAGCATCGGCGCGTTTCAGTTCCAATCCCATTCCTGGGCGGGACAGGTCGGGACGCAGCGCTCCGTCCACGAGTTGGGGCAGGCCTTGGAACAACATCTGCTCAATGCGCACGTGATCGTGAAAATACTCTATGTTCTTGAAGGGCGTGACCGCACAAGCAACATGCGTATGCAGCGCAGGCGCGGTATGAGCAGAGAGCGGGATGTTGTACGCCTGGCAGAGCGCGGCAACCTGGAGGAAACCCGTGACTCCGCCACAGCGCGTTATGTCCGCCTGTTGTACATCTACGGCGCCCGCCGCAAGCATGTGGCGGAAATAGAAAATGTCGTACCCGTATTCCCCGGCGGCAATGTCCATGAGGACGGGGGCGCGATCGCGCAGCAGGCGCAGGCCGTCGAGGTCGTCCGATGAAACCGGCTCCTCAAACCAGCGCACGTCGAACTCAGTAAGTGCTTCCGCCTGAGCGAGCGCCTGCTTCCGGCTATATGCGCCGTTGGCATCAACGTAGAGTTCTGCCCCCTTGCCAATTGCGTTCCGAGCTATCCGGATGCGTTCGATGTCTCTATTCACGTCGCGGCCGATCTTCATCTTTACTGCTGGGATTCCTTGTTCCACCCAGCCGCCCAACTGCTCGGCAAGACGTGTATCTGAATACGAGATAAATCCTCCGCTGCCATAAATCGGCGCTGCTTCACGAACCTGCCCCAGCAGCGAAACCAATGGGATATCCAGCAGGTGTGCCTTTAGGTCCCATAGTGCGCAGTCCACAGCGGATATGGCCATCGAGCAGATGCCGGGACGGCCGAGATTTCGGATGCGTCGCCACATCGCCATATTTACCGCAGTGGGAGACATGGCATCCGCGCCTTTCACTACATTTGCCAGAGTGCCTTGTATGACTTTTGCGGTGGCAAGATCCGCATATGTGTAGCCCAGACCACTGTGGCCGCCGCCATAAGCATGTACCAGCACCAGTGTGGTTTCACTCCATTCAAGCGTGCCATCTGATTCCGGCTGATCCGTTGCAATGCGGAATGACGATACTGCGAGTTTTTCGATGGGAATGTGTGTTCCCTGACGGATCATGGAGACAATACGTTTCCGATTCAGATTCTTTTGCGGTCGCTAAAAACTATGATGAAACCGCTGAAAGATTCGATGTCCCGTGTGACGATCTACCGTACTATCGCGCCCGCGACCTGATCCATCTAATAAAAATGTCCGCGCCTTATATCGCAGTACACGACACCTGTAGGCGTGGAGAGCACGCTTTTACGAGATCAGGAGACGACGATGGCGAATCGCGAGGTGGTAGTAATCACGGGGGCATCTGCAGGCGTGGGCCGCGCCACGGTGCGTGAGTTCGCCCGTTCAACAAGCCTCGATCGGGCTGATCGCCAGAGGACACGACGGGCTTGAAGGTGCGCGACGCGAGGTGCAGGCCGAAGGTGGACGAGCGTTATTGCTTCCGCTTGATGTTGCTGATCCGGAACAAGTCGAAGCCGCCGCGGGCGAAGTGGAACGAAAGCTGGGGCCCATAGACATATGGATCAATAATGCAATGACCTCGGTATTCTCTCCCATCAAGGAGATGACGCCAGAAGAGTTCAAGCGGGTTACTGAGGTGACTTACCTTGGCTACGTTTACGGGACACTGGCCGCCTTGAAACGTATGCTACCGCGCAATCGGGGGACGATTGTGCACGTCGGCTCGGCAATGGCATATCGAAGCATCCCGCTGCAGGCGGCCTGTTGCGCCGCGAAGCATGCGGTGCTGGGCTTCTTCGCCTCACTGCGCACCGAACTGCTGCACGACGGCAGCAACGTGCGCACTACGATGGTGCAGATGCCAGGGCTGAACACACCACAGTTCGACTGGGTCAAAAGCCGCCTGCCACGCAAGGCGCAACCGATACCGCCTATCTACCAGCCCGAGGTCGCAGCGCGGGGCATCTATTACGCCGCGCATCACCCTGATCGACGCGAGTACTTCGCAAGTTGGTCCACAGTGGAGGCCATCTTCGGCAACAAGCTGGACCCGTCTTATGCTGATCGGTATCTGGCGCGCATCGGCTATGACGCACAGCAGTATGACGGCGCTCACGACTTTGACCGTCCCAATAATCTGTGGGAGCCAGTTCCAGGAGATCATGGTGCTCACGGCAACTTTGACGATAGAGCCCGCAGTTTCAGTCGGGAACTGTGGGCAGAAACTCACGCAAGGCTGGCCATAGCTATAGGAATCGGTATCACCGGAGCGGCGTTGGTTCTGCTACGCAAACCACGGGGCAGGCAGGAGCTACAGGAAATCGCAAGCCGTGCTGCCTGAAGACCCCACAACATGGCCCAAACCAGTGCAGGCTGCACATTAGGATTTTAAATAGAATTCCCGCGTGTGCTTTGTTCGGAGTACACGCCAAGTCCACGCGGAAAATCCCGAATCGCAGCGATGCCCCGCTCGAATCCATCGAGGCGATGCAGCGCGGCTTCAACTGCGGGTGCTCCCTCGTGTAGTGCCTTGTGGGCGCGCGCCAACGCTTGCACGGCGACGCGGCTCACTTCGTGTAGCAACTTACGAATCTCTGCTTCGAGCCGATTTCGGCTTTCCTCGATCTGATCTAGCACGTCGTTCTGCACGCGTGAGCTGTTGACTTCAAATAGCCAGCCGAGAAACCATCGAGCATCGTTGTCGATATAGTGGCGAAGTCCGATCAGGCCAAGGCAAACGTCGCCAAGACGGCGCAGTGGGGAAGATGGTTGCGCGATCTCAATGAACTCTCGAAAGCGGAACTCCGAACGGACTCGAAATCCTGACTCGGGATCGAGAGCGTAAAGCATGCGCCCCAGCTCGGGCACTCCAGCCTCCGCCAGCTTTGTCAGGAAATCATTACCTATTTGCGCGAAGCGCCGCGAGACGGCGCGGTACTGCTTTTCTCCCTCTTCCTGCTCGGCCTGCAACCACGGGACAACGTCCCGGCGTACGATTGCTTGCGCCTCGTGCATGACGTATCGGCGGTGGACAGAGCCGAGCATGCGCGGAGCAGAGTGCAGAAATCTCTCAAACTCCTCAGTGGCCTTGGGCGTTACTGAAGCGAGAAACGCCTTGCGGCGGTCTCGAAAGAAATCAGACAGCCGATGCTGTTCTCCCATGAGCAGGTACCCGAGATCTCGCATGGATCGCTCTGCTTCCGCGAGGGTCTGCTTCATCGCTGCAACGCGTCGCTCGGACTCATCGATCGGCCGCAATAGCGCCTCGCGATCTTCCCACACGATGGCCAGCAACTCCTCAGTGAACCGCTGAATACCGCGCTCGCCGGCGGCCTGGATGAGTTCGCGCCCGGAGTCCTGAACTAAGTGTTCGAGCGTATGGACCAGCTTCCCCCAATCGCGCTCGGGGCCAAGCTTTTCCAGCCGCTCCGTAGCGCTCACTTCAAAGACCAGTTCCGATGGACGTTGCAGACGTTTCTGCAGCAGGCGCTGCGTGAAAGCGATGGCCGAAGCCCTCTCAGCCTCCGTCGCCTTGTCCGCTTTATTGAGAACGACGATGAGATGGCTGACGTGTTTGGCAACAGATTCAACTAGCGCGAGTTCTTCACCAGCCAAAGGAGGGTCCGAACCCGTCACCACAAGCGCGGCATCGATGTGAGGAATGAAAGCGTGCGTGCTTGCGGTGTTGCCCGAAAAGACCGATCCGAGACCGGGCGTGTCCACCAGGCACATTCCCGTAGCCAGGAGCGGGCTCGGCATGAACACCTCGGCTCCCGCGACTCCTTTGATGTTCTCCGGGTTGTGCTCCTCGGAAACATACTGTTCCAACTCAGGCAAGGTGATTTCCTGCCACGAACCATCGGTGGAACGAATTCTTGCGCTCTTCGTGCTGCCAAAACGAATAACGGTGGGCACGGCGGTGACGGGAACAAAGCCCGTCGGCAGAATCGATTCACCAATCAACGCGCCGATGAGCGTGGATTTGCCGCGTTTGAACTGGCCGACACAGGCGACGAAGAAGCGGCCTTCGGCGAGGCGTGCAGCCAAGTCGTTTGCCTTGTTGGCCACATGTTCACTGCCAAGTTGCGTCGCCAAGGTAGCTAGTTGTAGCAGACGGCTTGCGCCGTCGCCGTATCGCGTTAGTCCGAATTGTGGCTCCTCCGACACGTGAATCTCTCCAGGCTTCAGACTTAGACGGCGTTTGCTGCTGCCCACTCCATCAGAAAATCTATGTAAAGCGGCGACCATTTAACGCGATCGTCACTGCGATATTTCGACTGTTTGGCCATCGCGATCATGCGCAGGATTGCTCCGGGATTGCCCTCGCTGAACTTGACCATGCTATCGAGAACGCTGTCCAGATTCGTCGCCGTCAGCTGCTGTTGCGAAGACAATTCCTGAGCGAACGCTTTTGCCGTATCGGAATCGAAGTTCTTGATAGCCAACCTTTCGCTTTTATCCGGGAGTAGCGATGACACATATCCTGCATCTTCCATGTGCACGGACCGCGCCACCGCAACAATCGGCGTCGAACACGAAGTCATAACCTCCCCGATCATGGCCCCAAAGGCTGCGGAGGGCCGGTTCAAGTGATCGAGAACGATCAGATACTTTGCAGCGCGAAGTGCATCTGACACGATGCCCTTCAGCGACACGGAAGACTTAGCGAAAATGGCATCGGTTCGCCCCTTGCAAATACGCAGGACCGTCACGTCATGCTTTGCAGCAAGCAACTCGGCAAGTTTGCGAAAGACGGCTTGTGGACTCGATGAAGCGGGACAATGGAGAACATGGCCGAACTCGGGCATCACTTGCCGTAGCAGAAGCGTCTTGCCCACGCCGGATGGCCCATGCACAAGCGTGGACTTCCGGCTTGCGAATCGCTTCCGAAGTGATTGCAAGTTCCTCCGCCCTGTTAAAAATCTGCACGATCACCCCGCTCATCACTTTGCGCGCTCGCCATCCTGATGAACATACTTGATGACCTCAACATCCGACATGGCAATCAACCCTTCGGAGACCATTGAGTCCAATATCGGTAATAGCTTCTGAATCTTTTCCGTCGTGTCGATCACCTGCACCAGGATCGGCAAGTCTGAGGAAGCAAATCGGAATGCATGCGGGCGGCGAATCAGGGTGCTGGCGCCATATCCTTCGATTCCGCGAAAGACCGTCGCTCCTGCAATGTCCAACTGACGGCATCTTTCAACGATTGCCTCATAAAGAGGACGGCCCTCCCACTTATCGTCTTCGCCGAAGTGGATGCGAAGCATCTTGGCTTGGCCTTGGAGTTTCATTGCCGATCCTCCTTGCGACGTTCTGCCTTTGTGTAGTCGTGCGTGTACTTGATGATTTCGACATCGGACAGCGCCACGAGTCCCTGCTTCACCATCTGGTCGAGTATCGGGAAAAAGGCTCGAAGCTTCTCTTCGGTGTCAACCACAGAGAGCAGAATCGGAGCATCGTGTGAAAGACTCAGAGCAGAGTCCTTGTGAATTCGACGATTGGCACCATAACCGAGGATGCCACGATAGACCGTCACTCCTGCGATGTCGTTGGCCCGCAGACTTTCAACCAGCGCTTCGTGCAGTGGCTTCCCGTTCCACTTATCGTTCTCGCCAATGAGAATGCGCATCATCTTAGCTTTGCCCTCGCGCTTCATTGCGGGCGGCTCTGCATGGGCATGCTTGACACTCTGAGGCGTCACAATCATGGTGTCGTGAATCTCGAAAAAGCCGCTGCCCACCAACTCTGCGAGCTTCGGCAGGATTTCGCTGACCTTTTCGGCACTCTCAATGAACTCGACCTTGATCGGCATCTTGTCCGCAAGATCCACCAGTCGGCTTGTATGGAGTTTGTGGTCAGCGCCGAAACCGGCGATCCCGCGGGTCACGGTGGCGTCGGAGATTCCACGGTAAAACAGAAAGTCCAGAATGGCCGAGTATATGGGAGCACCGTGGTAGCTTTCCCCCTCCATTACATAGACCGAAACCTTCTTGGCTGGTCCTGTCGTTAACAAGAGATCCTCCTATCTCGTAAGTCCTCGCTGCGCAACCAGGAACTCGGCTGCACGGCCAAGAACTCCGCCACCTGTGTGCCCACCGCTTCTCGCCCTGACTGCAAATGATTCCAATAACTCTTCGAGTTGCTGTTGATTGTTCTGCGTCACCTTCGCGATGATCTGTGCATGTTCTTCGGGGAGCATGGGGCGAAGCATCGCACCGTGGAAGCGGCAAAGCGTGCCGTAATGTTCGACCCATTCCGCAAACTTGCTGCGCTGCATCTCACGAGCGAACTCCCGTAGCCGGGCGATCTCGTGCTCCCGAATCGACCAACAAAGATCACAGTCAATGCCATCTTTCCAAACTTCCCCGCCACTCGCGTCGCGCAGCATCGCGAGAAAAATCTCCGCAACTGAAGTTGCGGGGGCCGATGCGGCGATGGCCCAGGCATGATAATTGCACACCATGGAGGCCCAATTCGGCTGCAGCCGCTCGATCAACTCATTCTGGAATGCCCGCACCAGGGAGCAGATGGGGCAGACTCCCTTTGCCAGTGCGAGAAGAACCGTGTTTCCGGTTGCAATAAAAGGTTCGCTTTTCTTCATCACAGTGCCCGCCCCGCTATAACACCAACCCACACAGCAGCGAAGCCAGCGATCACGCTCAAACTGATGTTCGCCAAGCCGATGAGTATCTGTCCATCCTGTACGGTTCGCAAGGTTTCATATTCAAACGTTGAGAATGTCGTATAGGCGCCGATGAACCCAATCGGAATCAGATATCTCCAGTTGGGGCTCGCGTCGGTTCTCTGTGCCAACACGGTCAAGATGAAGCCGATTAGAAAAGATCCGGATATGTTGATCACAAATGTCCCGTACGGAAATCGGCTTCCCATCCGGTTGCCGATATAGCTTCCGAGCGCGAACCTTGCGATTGCACCAATGAATCCGCCTATTCCAACCATCCAGTACTTAACCAAAGCTCGCCATCCTTCTAACTACGATTACGACGCCTTCCGCCTGATCCAGTTCATGTGCGACAACGTATGGTTCAGCCAACGTCTTTAAGACGGTCACTACTGTCCGGAGCTCCTCTCTGCAAAACGTAATCGTGCAGCTGCTGCACAATTGATTGAAGATCTTGCATTATGCCGTTCAGGTCGGCGGCCCCGGTTTCAGAAACAGAGCCATATCCTTCCATTCTGTCAGGGCTGAGTTCTTCAATCGCTATCTCAACGAAGGTAAGGACTGTGTGTATTACGTGCGATGCCAGGATCCTTGGCTTCTCTACGTCGATTGCTTGGCTTGCAAGAACACGCCGAAGCTGAATCCGAACGCGAGCGATATAATCCTCGATTGTTTTCCTCTGAACGGGTGCAATGTCATGGATGTACTTTGGAAATGCAGCATTGCTGCGAGCCGGACCTAGCACCTCCTCGATGCTTTTCAACAAGGCATCGATGTGCTGGCACGAGATGCGCAGCTTGCGTTGTTGCGCCTCGTTTAGAGAAATCGCATGGCTCGGCTGGCCTTCGTTCACGCCTACCTCATGACCGGTTGGTCCCACTTCGCATACGCAGAGTGACCGGCGTATTTCGCTTTGCTGCCGAGTTCCTGTTCGATCTCCAGCAGCCGGTTGTATTTTGCAATCCGCTCTCCGCGGCAAGCCGATCCAGTCTTGAGCTGTCCGAGTCCCAATGCCACGGTGAAATCCGCAATCGTGGTGTCGTCGGTTTCGCCGGATCGGTGCGAGACGACGCAGGTGTAGTCGTGCTTGCGGGCAAGCTCAATACACCGCAACGTCTCGGTGATGGTGCCGATCTGGTTCAGCTTGATGAGAACTGAATTGGCGATGTCTTCGCGAATGCCCTTCGCGAGGATCTCGGGATTTGTCACAAAGATGTCATCGCCGACAAGCTGTACGTTCTTTCCGGCCTGCTTGGTCAGTTCCCGCCATCCGTCCCAGTCATCCTCGGCGAGCCCATCTTCCAGCGAATAAATCTCCGGATAATTCTTGAACCACTCCATCCAAAGCTTAACCATCTCCGCTGGGGTGCAGCGTGAGTTGTCGGATTTGCTGAATACGTACTGGCCGTCAACGAAGAACTCGCTGGCGGCCGGGTCAAGATTGATTGCAATGTCGTGACCGATCTTGTAGCCCGCTTTGTTCACAGCGAAGTCGAGTAGTTCCATCGCTTCTTCATTCGAGCGCAACTGTGGAGCAAAGCCGCCTTCGTCGCCGACGCTCGTCGCGTAGCCTTTTCGCTGCAACAGTCCTTTGAGTGCATGGAATGTCTCCGAGGCGGCGCGCAGAGCCTCGGCAAAACTGGGTGCTCCAACCGGTACGATCATGAACTCCTGAAAATCGACATTGTTGTCCGCATGCTTTCCGCCGTTGAGAACGTTCAACTGCGGCACGGGAATGATGTACTCAGATCGATCCGAGAAGTAGCGATAGAGTGGAATGCTACGATCGTTGGCAACCGCTTTGGCGACGGCAATCGAGACGCCGAGGATGGCGTTTGCGCCGAGCCGAGCCTTGTTCGGCGTTCCATCGAGTTGAATCATCTTTTCGTCAAGCCCGGCTTGGTCGGCGGCATCGAATCCGATGACGGCAGGCTGAATGAGGTCCAACACATTGGACACGGCCTTGAGGACGCCTTTGCCGCCATAGCGTTTTTCGTCGTCATCACGCAGTTCAACGGCCTCGCGTTTTCCGGTGGAAGCGCCCGAAGGAACCTTCGCTGTTCCTGTCGCTCCGCTCTCCAAGGTCACAGTAACCTGCACGGTGGGATTTCCGCGAGAGTCCAGAATTTCCAGTGCCTGTAGTTTCTCCTGATGTTCGTCATGTATGGCCTCTTTCTCTATCGTATTTCTCTTTCGTGATTACACAGATCCGGTGCGCAGTACGGTTGTAAGGTCTCGTTTGATATCGGCGGGTACCGGCATCTGTTCAATGCGCTGCACTGCCCGTTCCACCCGATAGGCAAACTGCTTCAATTGAAACTTGCCATTTTCCAGGACGGCATAGCACGCGTCTGCCTTGCCAGTCTTTGGTTGGCCCAGGCTTCCAGGGTTCACGATCGTTTTGTCTCCGATTTTCCGGATGAATGGCGTGTGCGTGTGCCCGACCAAGAGAAAGTCGGCATCCACATGTTCGAGTTCCGATGGCCAGAGATCCGAATTCTCGGGGCAGTACCCGTAGAGCGGATTGGAAGGAATTGCATGGCAAAGACAAAACTTGCGATCATCGCGCTCGATCACTCGCGTCAAAGGCAGATCATGCAGAAAAGCCGTTGCATCGCTGTCAAGCTTGGCCATTGAATACTGCATCGTTGCATCCGCCATCTCCGCGTATCGCGGCGTACAGCGCGGGTCAACGTCGAATCCAACCGCGTGGTCATGATTGCCACGAATTACAGTTTCGCTGTGTGAGCGAACGAAACTCACTACCTCTGCCGGCATTGGACCGTAATTCACCAGGTCGCCAAGCACCCAAAGCTCATCGCCAAGTTCCGGCAAAGCAGAGAGTGCGTCAAAGTTGCTGTGCAAATCGGAGATGATGACAATCTTCATAACTACGCCTCCTCCCATTTGGAAAACGTAGGATCAGGTTCCGCGCCACAAAAGGCAGCACGTACCCGCACGTTCTCCATAAGAACAGAACGCAACTACTCAGTTTTTGATGAATCGGTGCCGGGGCATGACTCCGCGACAAGGATCCTTGTCAGGAGTCATCAGCCGTCCCGGCTATAGGTGGGATAGCGGTTAAGGGCGAACTCCTTCGCCCGACTGCAGAATTATTACTCCAGGATGCAACGACCTGTCAAGGAAGTTGCCAGCGTACGCTGTCTGGCTCTACTCCGGGCAGCGGCAGGAGCATACAAATGACTGCTCCTGCCGCTTACGTATCCTTAGGAGATGCAGACGCAATCACTGGCCGGGCATTCAGCGATGACATCGTTTTCAACCCCGATCGCGGTTTGGTAGTTACGCCTTCCTGCGAGCCAGACGCTTGATGTTGAGCAGGTTCTTGTAGCCTACGTTCTCGCTGGTGATGTTGCCGCCCATCGCGCCGCAGCCCAGGGTAAGCGACGGTACCAGTGAGTTGTACAGGGCGCCGATGGTGCCGTGTACCGAGGGCTGGTTCCACACCACGCGATTTGCATGCACCTTCAGCGCAAACTCGTGCGCGATTTCTTCATCCTCGGTGAACACTACGGCCGAGTGGCCGGCGCCGCCGAACTCAAGCTGAATCGCGGCTGCGTTGATGGCCTCGTCCTTGCTGTTGACAACGTACCAGCCCAGCACCGGCGAGAGCTTTTCGCGGCTCATCCAGTCATCACCGTGGGTTGTGGTCAGCGGCACCATCAGCATCTTCGTGCCGTCCGGAATGTGGAAGCCGGCCAGTTCGGCGATAATCTTCGGGCTCTTGCCCACAATCGACATCGACGGAACGCCGCGCTCCTTGTCGAACATTACCGACTCCAGCTTGGCCTTTTCCGCTTCGGTACACAGATACGCGCCGCTTTCTGCAAACAGCTTCAGCGTCTTCTCCGCAACCGCCTTGTCGTCAAAGATCACCGACTGATCGGAAGAGCAGATCGTGCCGTTGTCGAAGGTCTTGGAGGAGATAACGTCCTCAACCGCCATCTTCAGGTTGGCGGACTTTTCAATGTAGACAGGCACGCCGCCCGGTCCCACGCCCAGAGCAGGGTGGCCGGAGCTGTAAGCAGCCTTCACCATGGCGCCGCCGCCGGTGGCGATGACGATGGCAACATCCGGGTGCTTCATCAGCGCGTCGGTAGCCTCAATCGAAGGCTTGCTGACCCACTGGATGCAGTTTTCCGGAGCGCCGGCTGCAACGGCGGCGTCCAGCATAATCTTCGCGGCTGCCGCGCTGCACTTCTGCGCACGCGGGTGGAAGGCGAGAATGATCACGTTACGGCCCTTGAGCGCGATCAGCGACTTGAACATGGTGGTCGAAGTCGGATTGGTCGTCGGCGTCACCGCCGCCACAATTCCGAACGGCTCGGCAATCGAGATGATGCCGTCCTTCTCGTCGATCACGCCCACCGACTTGGCGTCTTTCATGTAGTCATAAACCACCTGGGTACCGAAGTGGTTCTTGATGACCTTGTCTTCCACATTGCCAATGCCAGTCTCTTCCACGGCAAACTCGGCCAGATAACGCTCGTTGGCCACACCCGCCTTCGTCATCGCCTCACAGATCTTGTCAACCTGCGCCTGGGAGAATCCCTTGAACTCTTCCAGTGCTGTGAGTGCCTTTGCTGCCAATACATCAATCTCATGTACCGCTGTGGATGCCGTTGCGGGCGCCGCTGTCGTAGCCGCTGTGGTCACGTTTACTCCTTGGTTTTTCTAGTGGGGTTTGGTGCAGTATGTCTAAGAGTTTAACAGGATTGCTGGCGTTTTGAAAATGGTGTTCAGTAAACGATTTATCCAGAATTCATGGAACTGTAACCGGCAAAGCCTAGTACGAATTAGTTACTCAAGAGTTAATCCTTGCGTTCCACGCGCATATTGATTCCCTCCTTAATACCATCTCACTCGTTTACTATTATCACCTTGGTTACCCCTGCCGCGTTTAATTCAATTTCTCCGCCCCGTTGTCATCGCTAATACAAAATTCCGGTGCATCGCCGGAATCCGCAGATCAGTGCTCTTCCACGGGTGTCGTCACCGCAATTACGTTGTCGTGGGCTTCGGCCTCGGGAACGCTGCCATCGTCCACCTCGGCCTGATTGGGAGAGCCGTCGAAAGATACGCGTACTGTCACCTTACTTTTGCCCGCAACCACCGCGCGCACCGATTTTGCACCCTTCGACGAACGCACCGATACTGGAACCTCGCACCAGGCTTCGCCGAGATTTTCAATCGTCACGGCCGTCACCGTCTGCTCTCCGAGAGTCTGCCGCACGTAAGCCGACTGAACGCGCAACTGCGGCAGGCCGCGGTCGCGGTAAACCCAATCGTCAAAGAAGGCTTCCAGATCGCGCTTCGGCGAGTCCTGCTTTTCGATCAGCCGCTGCATATATCCGGTGTCGCGATCCTCCGCCGGATGATATTGCGCCAATGCCGATTGCAGTGCGCGGTCGCCCACCATGTCGCGCAGCATCCACCAGACGTAGGCGGCCTTGGTGCGAAAGAACACCTCATCCGCCGTAGTGATGAGCGGCTGCGGCCCGATGCCGGAGGGCTGTGCGGAACTGTCTCTCGGCCGTCGGTAGCGAACTGTGCGACTGTGACTCGGCGACGGCCAGCGCCGAGCTGAACTGGCCCAGGTAGGCGAGGGCGGCGCGCCGTCCCGCCTGCCGCTCGCGGATCAAAGCCTGCGCAAAGGCGGCCAACCCCTCGCGAATCCAGGGCCGCGGCGACTCGAGCATGGCATGGACCACCGGACGCGCCAGAGCCACTTCGGCGGCAGCATGCGGCACGTTGCGCATGGGCACAAAGTAGAATGCCCCGGCATCGTAAGGCAGCGCGTTCGGATCGGTCAGCTCCACCAGAACCACTTTGCGCCGAGGCGGGCCGAACCAGTCTTCCAGCGGCGGGATCACCGCCTCCGCCGCGGCCATGTAGTCGCGCGCAAAGCTCGTGTGGGCGGCCGTGTAGTAGGCGGCCACATGAGGCCGGTCGATGGTCTCGAGCCGGGTCGTCCAGCAGCACAATCACCGGATCCACGCCCGCGAAATTCTTCGGTGATCGTCGCGGCCCGCGCGCCTTGTCCTACGGAGCCGTTGGTCACAAAGATGAAATTTGACTCGTCGCCCTCGGGCGCAGCCGCCCTTGAGAGCTGCAGCGCAGCACAGCCGAAGCCTCGCGTTCGCGCCAGCCGCGCATGATTTCAAACAGTTCGTTGCCCTGGCTCAGATTCGCCGCGTCCATCGAAACCGGATACCAGACGACGAAACCGGCTCCGCGCAGAGCGGTGAAGCTGTCGCTGATCTCGTCCCAGTCGCTGCGCCGGGCAATGTCGGCAGGAGTTCCGATTCGTTCGAGCCGGGTTGTATCCTTTTGCACTGTGCCCGAGTAGCGCACGTTGAGCCGCAAGGTTTCGCCCGGAGCAACGGGCTTGTCGAGTTTTACGATGGCCTCGTTGAGCAGTCCGGTATGGTCGATGTCGCTGGTGTAACTCTGCTCGAGCCACTCGACTTCACGAGCAGCCCCGGCCCCGTCCGCCAGCACCGAGAGCCAGCGCAGCGAGCTTGAAATCTGCAGCGAGACTTCACGTTGCGGCACCTGCGAGATGTTGCGCACCTCGACCGTCCCCTCGGCCGCCAGCCCGTGCTGGTGCGGGTCGAGGGTGACTCGAAGATCGTAGCGGGTGAAGCTGAAGGCGTTGCGGTCCAGCGCCGTCGCTGGCAGCACGGCCAACGCACACAAAAGGAGTACGAGCGCAAGACGGCGCAAGGCTACTCCTCTTTCTTCTTTTTGGCGGATTTCTTTGTGGATTTCTTGCCGGCGGCTTTTGCGCCTGCCGGCGCTGCCGCTGCACTTCGTACATCACAATGCCGCCGGCCACGGAGACGTTCAGCGAGGAGACCGCCCCCATCATCGGAATCGAAACCAGCATGTCGCATTTGCGGCGCACCAGGTCGTGCAGTCCCTTGCCTTCCGCGCCCATTACGATGGCGCAATTCATGTTGTAATCCAGCTCGTCGTAGCTCTTTTCGCCGCGCTCGTCGAGGCCGACCACCCAGACGTTCTCCTGCTTCAACTCATCGAGGGTGCGCGCGATGTTGACCACGCGAGCCACCGGCAGGTGCTCGCTGGCGCCGGCCGAAGCCTTGACCACGGTGCCCGTGATGCCTGCCGCGCGACGCTCCGGAATGACCACGCCGTCCACCCCGGCCCCGTCGGCGGAGCGGATCAGCGCACCCAGGTTGTGCGGGTCCTCCACCCCATCCAGCACCAGCAGGAAGCTGTATTCTCCGTTCTTGTTCTCGAGCAGTTCCTCCACCCCGGTGTACTCCTTGCGGGAGGTAACGGCCATGACTCCCTGGTGGGTGTTGGTGCGGGTTTCGCGGTCAATGTCTTCGCGCGGCACAAAGCGCACGCTGATGCCCTGCGCGCGGCAGTCATCGAGAATCTTCTGCAAACGGTTGTCGGTGCGGTCGCGCGAGACCGCAACATAGTCAAAGCGGCGGCCACCGCGCTTCAGCGCTTCGCCAATGGCATGGATGCCATAGATCACTTCACTCATAAGCTTTAGTGTACGGCACCGGCGCTTAGCCCCCGTTGCAAAAATGATGCAAAAATGACGGCTGCATTTTGTCTGCAACCTTTCGCGTTCTATACTCGTCTGTACTGATTGAGGAACACAGAATGCCGCTATCCGTCATCATCGTGGACGATGAACAACTTGCGCGCGATGAACTCTCCTATCTTTTGAGGGATGTGGAAGACCTCGAAATCATTGGGCAAGGCAAAAACGGCGTCGAAGCGGTAAACCTGATCAAGGAAACCTCTCCGGACCTGGTTTTTCTGGACGTGCAGATGCCCGGCCTGGATGGTTTTGGAGTGATCAAAAAGCTGCTGGAGAAGAAAATTCCGCTGCCCAACATCGTCTTCTCCACCGCCTTTGACCAGTACGCGGTAAAGGCCTTTGAGGTCAGCGCGCTGGACTATATCCTGAAGCCATTCGACAAGAAGCGCATCTTCCAGGCCATCGAAAAAGCCCGAAAAACGCAGGAGTCCGAAGTGGCTCCCAACGAAAAACTGGACACCCTGGTCAAATTGCTGGAGCAGCAGAAGCCACAGACCACGAAGGTTCTGCTCAAGGCCAACAATCGCCTCTTTCTGGTCGATCAGAAGGAAATCTGCTTTGCATCGATTGAGGACGGCGTGATTACCGTGGTGGCGCAGAATATGGAGGGCCAGTCGAACTGCCGCACTCTGGAGGAACTTCTGGCGTCGCTGGACGCGAATTTCTTCTGGCGCGCGCACCGCTCCTATCTGGTCAACATCAACCGGATCAAAGAAGTTGTGCCATGGTTCAAGAGCAGCTACCAGATCCGCATGGACGACAAGAAGCAGACGGAAATTCCCGTCAGCCGCGCCCAGACCCGTCGGCTGCGCGATCTTTTTGGCTTGTAATTTTCTGGCGGGATGAAAACCTTTGCGCCGGCGAGCGCTCGGCGGTCAGCATTGTATAATTGAGGGACCGATGAAAGCCTACGTTTACGTCTCAATGAAGAAAAGTGTCCTTGATCCGCAGGGCAAAACCATTCAGGGCGCGTTGTCCAAGATGGGTTACAAGGGTGTAGCCGATGTCCGCCAGGGCAAGTACTTTGAGCTTTCGCTCGACGGCAGCCTTGACCGCGATGCGGCGCGCGCCGAAGTGGAACGCATGGCAAGCGAAGTCCTCACCAATCCGGTGATCGAAGAGTTTCATTACTCCATCGAGGATTAGTTCTGGCGTTCTTGCATTCACCGCTGGGATTATTCGTTGATGTTTCTCTTACCAACTAAGGAGTAGCGTTATGTGCGGAATCGTTGGCTATGTCGGCAAAAAACAAGTCGTTCCGGTGATCATTGATGGCCTGCGCCGTCTGGAGTATCGCGGCTACGACTCGGCGGGAATCGCCGTTGCAGGCGGAGAGCATGGCCTGCAGATCCGTCGCGCCGAAGGCAAGCTGCGCAACCTCGAAGAGGTCATCCGCCACAACGGCATCGACGGCACATACGGCATCGGCCACACCCGCTGGGCAACGCACGGACGCCCCAGCGAGGAAAACGCGCACCCGCATCGCGACTGCAGCGGAACCATCGTGGTCGTACACAACGGCATCGTCGAGAATTATCTCGCGCTGAAGAAGCAACTTCGCGAAGAAGGCCACACCTACAAGACCGAGACCGATACCGAGGTCATCGCCCACCTCATCGAGAAGTACTTCATCCTGGAAAATCCGGATAAGAAGATTTCACTTGAAGAAGCGGTGCGCATGACGGTGAAGCGGTTGAACGGAGTCTTCGCCCTC
Source organism: uncultured Acidobacteriota bacterium (assembly GCA_963786435.1). Lineage (GTDB taxonomy): Bacteria > Acidobacteriota > Terriglobia > Terriglobales > Acidobacteriaceae > TOLSYN. The sequence continues at coordinate 3,488,706 of CAWAZK010000002.1, read as the reverse complement.
TCCGTCATCTGCAGTACGGAACCCAGCAAGATCATCGCCGCACGCAATGGCCCGCCTGCCGTCATCGGTCTGGGCAAGGACGAGTATTTTGTCGCCAGCGACGTGCCCGCGATTCTTTACCACACCCGTGATCTGTTCTTCCTCGGAGATGGCGACCTCGCCGTACTTACCCCCGAAGGCGTGACCCTTACCGACTTCGATGGCAAGCCCGTGCAGCGCGAGGTTCAGCACATTACCTGGGACCCCATCATGGCGGAAAAGGGCGGCTTCAAGCACTTTATGCTCAAGGAAATCTATGAGCAGCCGCGTGCCGTGCGCGATACCGCCATGGGGCGAGTCTCTTTCGATACGGGGAAAGTGTTCCTCGAACAGATGGACGTCTCCGATGAAGAGTTCCGCAATCTGCGGAAGTTGTACATCGCCGCCTGCGGCACCAGTTGGCACGCCGGACTCGCCGGGAAATATATGATCGAGCGCCTGGCGCGGGTTCCCGTCGAGGTGGACTACGCCAGTGAATTCCGCTACCGCAATCCGCTGATTGAAAAGAATGAAATGACGATGGTCATCACCCAATCGGGTGAAACCGCCGACACCATCGCAGCGCAGCGTGAATCGAAGTCGCGCGGCGCCAAGACGCATCGCCATCTGCAACGTGGTCGGCGCGATGATCGCGCGCGAAGCCGACGGCACGATCTATACCCACGCAGGCCCGGAAATTGGCGTGGCTTCCACCAAAGCATTTACGGCGCAACTGGTCGCACTCTTTCTCTTCGCGCTGCGCTTGGGACAGGTGCGCGGCACCATTTGCGACGCAGGAGTCGATTAAGCTAACGCAGGAGCTTTCAAAGCTGCCGGGGCGACTGGAATCCGTGCTCTCCCGCGAGGAAGAGATCGAGGAACTCGCACGCACGTACCAGCGTGTTCAGGACTTCCTCTTCCTTGGACGCGGAATCCACTTTCCGATTGCGCTTGAGGGTGCACTGAAACTCAAGGAAATCTCCTACATTCACGCCGAAGGCTATGCCGCCGGCGAAATGAAACACGGTCCGAACGCTCTGATCGACGAAGATCTTCCGGTTGTAATCATCGCCACACAAGACAAGAACGATCCCGGCTCGGTGCTGCGATATGAAAAGACCATCTCAAATCTGAAGGAAGTGAAAGCCCGTTCCGGCCGCGTGATCGCTGTGGCCACGGAAGGCGACGAGGATATTCGCGAGTCCGCCGACCACGTGATCTTCATTCCTCACGCGCCAGAACTGCTGCTGCCGATTCTTGAGATCGTGCCCCTGCAACTGCTCGCCTACCATATCGCAGTCCGTCGCGGTTGCGATGTCGATCAACCGCGCAATCTAGCAAAATCGGTCACGGTCGAGTAATGCGGAGCAGCCTCCCTTATTATCATCAGCAGCTACCTCTCGGCTCCGCACCGGCTAATTCAAGACACTGCGGCGTTTGTCGTTACCTATCCGGCGCGCAAATCTCGTTGAATGATGATAGGTCCTCCAATTCGATGGGCAAAACCCGATGAACGGTCTGACTTCCATGATTCGGGCTCCAGAGGAAAGTTATGACCAAATTGGCTTTAGCAGGCATCCAGCGTTTTCTTCGGTGGTGCGCTACTAAAGCCACGTCTTTTTTTGCCCATTGTTGAACTCACCGCTTGAATTCTGTCGCCAAGCCTATCAAATCGACAATGCTTGAACTGCGCGACTGGAACGAGGAGTTGACGTCGATCGCATCAACGATGCGCCGTTTCGAGCGAGTATCCATCAAGAATCCGGTCACACTCGTCGGGAGCAGTGCAATCCCTACGGTCGCCGTCCTACGCCCGCCAATCGTTCTGTCGAGTGTTTTCATTGCTCGATACTCCCGAAACCAGCGCTAACAGGGCAGCGGCTTCTCTCGTCTCCACAAAATGGTCCACCCGTACCGAGACAACTCAGGCGCTGGCAGACACATCCTTAACAACTGTACCGATGGCACTTCACACACCACCTCAATATTCCTAATTGAGTGCAGTCCAGAACCTTAATCCACAAATTCAGCTCCTGCTTTCGCAGGAACAACGCTGATGCGAGGAGGCGAAAGTGCAAAAAGGACCGGAAAGAGTGAAGCACGGCCGCACTTATCTTTTGGGCCGTCCCGAAATGTACCCTGAGCGTTCGGTATGATAATCAACCCACACCATCAAAGACTTATATCCGGGGAAATGGGATGCAAAGAACGAACGCTACAGACCGGGTATGTTCTGATTGCTGGATCCGAGCGATTTACGCTTACGGGACTGGACAAATATTTCTAAGGCGAAGCCGGACATACGCCAAGCTACTCCAGGCTCTCTCTTTCTTCGGTATCGTCGTGCCGCTGCTTATCGGTGGGGTTGTCCTCGGCTTCGGCACCGATGGTTCTTATTTAAAGCCTATCATCGCAGTCGCGGCACTTGTGGGCATTGTGCAGCTCGTGTTTAGTGCGTGGTCAATCGTCTATAGTTGGGCGGATGGCCTGCAGTATTCTTTGGAATCAGCATCTGAAAATTTTGACCTGTCACTGAAATTCAAAGAGTTAGGCGAACAAGCCCAGAGTCCGCCAGACGACTTGGAAGTACGGGTTGCAGGACTAAAGGGTAAGGATGATGCTCGGCAGATGGCAGATGCTAAAAAGAGCGTTACCCCAAAAGAATTGCGCTACGGGCACCGCGCAGGTCTGCGACAGTTCAGTCGTGCTTGCGACGAATGTAAAGAGATACCACGTTCCATGGAAGCCTCAGATTGCCACACATGCGGGAGATTTTAGATGAACGACAAGGCTGAACGTGTTTTCAACGGATGGTTGGCCCTCAGCCAAGCTGAGAAAATCGAGTTTGCAAAAGCAGTAAAGGAATACAACGAAGCCGCTTCTGAGAAACGACAACTGTTCGAGAAAACAGCCCGCGATCGGGCTATGAAAATGCAAACAGGACCACTTGGGCAAGGTGGGTGCCCGTGCTGCGGTAGGTAACGTTAACGTCGCGCGATGCGGCCAGCCGCAAGGGCTGTCACGGAGTTTGATGTGCGGCTGAAGTGAATGACGCTAAGAAGCGGACTGAAGACTTAAAACAAATTCGGCGTTAGCCCAGCGCTGCCATGCCCGGCGCCGGATTTGTCCTCATAAGCGTGCAACTGGCGCTGGCCAGACAGGATGCAAAGGAACGCGAGCAGAGCGATGATGGTTGGCGCTGGTCGGATGACAGCTACAGCCCGCGCCGACATTGGTGCTCGATTTTGAAGCCCGACCGATAAGCGTGGGTCCGGGGTTTGCGTACAGATTTGTGATGACGTTCGTCCTTCGGACGACGATCTCGATTGGGAGTTTGTCTTTGATTCGCGCCCCGGGCATCCGACCGGCACCTCGGAGGAGCCAATGGCGAAGAAATCGAAGGGATCCAAGAGACGGTGCGAGGAGTTGCCTATCCTGCACCCGGATGCAGCCGGAATCGATATAGGGGCGAGTGAGTTGTTCGTCGCTGTCAGCGCTGATCGTGACCAACATCCCGTTCGCAGCTTTCCAACATTTACTCGTGATCTGAATGCGCTGGCAGACTGGTTACAGCAGTGCAGCATTCGCTCCGTCGCAATGGAGTCCACCAGCGTGTACTGGATTCCTGTGTACCAAATCCTGGAGTCCCGTGGGTTAGAGGTATTTCTTGTCAACGCACAGCATGTGAAGAATGTTCCGGGACGTAAGACTGATGTCTCTGATTGCCAGTGGCTTCAGTACCTCCATTCGGTGGGACTGTTGCGCGCCAGCTTCCGACCACCCGGAGTCATTTGTGCGATTCGTTCTCTTTGGAGACACCGCAACAGCCTGATCCAGATGGCAGCAGAGCATGTCCTGCACATGCAAAAAGCTCTTGATCAGATGAATCTTCAGATCCACCGTGTCCTGAACGACATCACAGGTGTCAGTGGGCTCAAGATACTGGGTGCGATTCTTGCTGGCGAGCGCGATCCACTGACTTTGGCTCGGCTCTGCCACGGGGGCGTAAAGAGCAGTGAAGATACGATCGCAAAGTCGCTCGAGGGTGATTACCGCCCAGAGCACTTGTTTGCGCTTCGACAATCGCTTGCCGCATTTCACTACTATCGGGAGCTGGTCGTTGAAGTAGACGGGGAGATTCAACGTCAACTCGGCAGCCTGGAAACGGCGGCAACCGCGGAGTCAACGGTACCTAAACGAACCAAGGCATCGGCCTATCAGCGACGCCGGTATGAGCCAAAGACGTTCGACCTGCGCGGTGAACTATATCGAATCTTCGGAGTCGATCTCACCAATGTACCTGGCATTAGCTCGATTACAGCCCAGACCATCCTATGCGAGATAGGCACAGATGTTTCACGCTTCCGCAATGCTTCCGCCTTTGCATCCTGGCTGGGACTGTGTCCTGAGAACAAAATCAGTGGGGGCAAGGTGCTCTACACCAAGAGTAGGCGCGTCAAGAGTCGCGTTGCCACTGCGCTACGCATGGCAGCCAACTCCTTGCATCACGCCAAAGATTATCTCGGTGAGTTCTTTCGACGGATTACTCGGAAACTCGGCAAACCTCAAGCAATCACAGCCACCGCTCACAAACTCGCTCGCGTTGTCTACCACCTACTCAGTACCAAAGAAGCTTACAGCGAGACCGTCTTTCACCGCTGCGACGAGGATGTTCTAAAGCGTGCGCGATTCAGACTTCGCAAACAAGCCGCTCAACTCGGCTTCCAGGTCATCCCCGTAGAGAACGGATAATGTTCCTTGGGAGTCGGCCAGGGTCCTCCGAAACCGCCTCGTCGCCAGCGATGATCTCTCCTAGGCGCTTGATGGTTCGTTCCGAGCTTCTCATGCCGTTTGCTCTTTTCTTCTTACTGCGCAGCGCGCGCCATCTTCAGATCGTCATGCTCGAACGCTGACGTCATGCGCTCAATCTCGGTTTTGCGTAGACCGTGCCGAGCGGCTTCGTCGCGCCATTTCGAAACGGCCTTGCCGACCTGTTTTGCGATTTCGCGGGCCTTGCCGGCGTCCAGCTCGAAATATCCTGCCACGTCCATAGCCAGCGGAAGGGAGGCTGTGTTGTCGTCCTCGTTGATAGCCGTGGCGAGGATGCGCGGCTTGATGTCGGTCGGCACGGGATTCAGATCGTAGGCTGGCGAGAGACGCCAACCCTCCTGTCCCGCGTAAAGAAAACCGTGGTTGCGCAGGTGGTCGTCGGTGTTCGAGATCAGGATGTTGAACACCAGCCGCCGCCATAACGCTTCCATGTCGGCTTTCGGCGCAGCCCCATGCTGGCGCAGCGCGTCGACAATTTCCAGATAGCTTCGACTTTCGTTGTCTTTTGATCCCAGCATGCTCATGGCGGAGAGAAAGGGAATGCGGGCCTTGCCCTCCCGGTCAAAGCGCCGCAGTATGAGGACAGGCTTCTTCGCAACAGTCTCGACGCGGGCCTGGGGCACCGCGATCCCAGCCTTCTGCGCTAGCGCAAGGGCCACCGCTTCCCACACGACCGTGTTGATTTCATCATCCTTGCGGGGGAATTTCGCTATCGCTAGATGGCCGTCCTTCTCAATTACAGACGCTTTCGGCCGGGCGCCGCCGAGCGACGATCCCGGCGCAAACAGCAGGCGTATATCCTCTTCGGTGTCCTTCTCCTCCATGACGTGTTCCACCGCGGAGAGCAGTCTCGGGAGTTCGACCAGAGGCGGGATGCGCTTAACACCCTCTTCGCGCAGAAACGGTCCGCCCTCGCGTTCGGCGAAGCGGAGCGCACCCTGGCGCGCCTCATCGTCGACCAAAAGCAGGAAGTCAATTTCCTGAAGTGTGCGCGGCGCGGTGGCTTCGCGCTCCGCGCGTCGGCGCTCCATCCTGCGCATGAGCGCCCTTCCCCACCGGTCAGGCGCGGAGTCGCCGATCGCGCCGAACATTGGCGTGTCAGCCGGCGTGTGAAACGGGCCGGGGCCAACCTGCAGGGCCGGCTCCAGGGAGAAGCGCGCGGGATTTTCCAGCCAGGCTTTGTCGTATTCGAAGGTAGCGTTTTCTTTGTTCTTGCGCACATGGGCCCACAGCCGCCCCATCAGGTGGGGTACTCCGTCGAGGTCGACATACACAAAGATTTCTTTGTCCATCAGTTGTCTTTCGCGCGCTTCGGTTTGCGCGCGCCGCGTATGCGCTGCGGCAGATTTTCTTCTTCGAGTTGCAGGCCCACGGGGTCGTTTTTCGAGGCAGCGAGGTCGCCCAGCCGGTCGGCCATTCCCAGCACAAAAAGGACTGTGGCGTAGCTTCCCATTGAAACACTCGGATCGCCCCGCTCCACCCTAATGAATGTCGGTTTGCTGATCGAGGCTCGTTCCGCCGCGATCGCCATGGTGATGCGCCGTCGCCGCCGGGCATCCTTAATATCGTGGCCAAGCTTGCGTAAGGCGCGTGAAACGGGTATAGGCAGCGTCAGCACGGCTCGCTCTCCTTCACGGTTAAGGTAAACGATAGTTGACTATAAATCAAATACGGTGATCTATACAATACTTTAAATAAAGCTATTGGCATTTGTGCGTGCCCGGATCGAGGGCCTGTTCGTAAGGGTTGGCCGTGGGTGCGGCTGGCGAGGAGGCATCCCAGGCCACTACCCTCCCATTGCTCACTCCCCGACGAAGAAATGGGCTTGCGAATCGTGATTTCGCGAAATAAAGAAATCTCCGGGACACTGAATGGGGACTGTTGCCAATCGGTAACTCGCTCGGACAAGAGGGTTACTTTCTTCGGCGGCATGAACGAATGACAATTGTCGCGGACTACCCTTGCACGAGTCTCACAAAGGTTTGTTCCATTGCTCTGCTGGATGCAATGGAATGCAGGCAGGCAAACCAATCTATTGCTGCAATCTCATGTTCGGGCGACGATCCGCCCCTAACGACGCCTCCAAGACCCTGCGGCGTTTCCTGGTACTAATCAGCAGGGGTTAATTCCCGGATGCTGGGTGGGTGCCTAGCCGGAGGCCGACCGAGATTGGTCAAAAAGGCTCGGTGACTTTTACCCTGAGCACGCATTCAATATCCCCGATATTCTCGACCGCCTTGAAGCACTTTGGACAAGCCACACAAATCTAGACGGAATCACAGGAATCGCATACCGTTCCGCGCAGCGCGATGAACCCAGAGGCACTAGGCAGCCGGGCATTATCCATTATCCGTTCCATGCATAATGCACCGCAGAAGCGGGCGAATTTATAGGGCTAGAATCGACAAGTTGTAGTTCGGAATAGTAGTTTTCAAACGCGTTACTGCTTGGAATATTGCTGACGATGACAGATACTCGGCTCGAGAGAAAACTCGTGTTCGTTGATCCGGGACTTCTGAAGTAGTTCTTGAAGGCCCCACTCCCGCGCAACAACGGGACTCAGATTTGGTGCTGGATTCACAAACCAACTCAGGTGCAAATAGCTTTGCAGATCAATTGGAAGCACATCCGAACTTTAAACGGAAGCCAGTCGGAAGGTTTCGAGGAGTTTTGCAGTCAATTGGCGCGCCGTGAATCAGTTCCAGCAGGTTCGACTTTCACGCGAAAGGGAAAGCCAGACGCCGGGATAGAGTGTTACTGGACCTTGCCGAACGGTGATCAGCTGGCTTGGCAGGCTAAGTACTTTCTGTCATTCGACAGCTCTCAGTGGGCTCAGATAGACGACTCGGTGAAGACGGCTCTTGAGAAGCATCCGCGGTTAATCACATACCACGTTTGTGTACCCACAGACTTGCCAGACGCCAAACTCGCCGGGCAGACGAGCGCGTACCAGAAATGGACGGAGCGCGTGGCGAAGTGGTCCGGGTGGGCTGCCGCACGGGGAATGTCAGTAAAGTTTCTCTGGTGGGGCAGCCATGAGATGCTGGACAAACTTGCCCGACCGGCGACTGCCGGACTCACCAGATTTTGGTTCGATGTAGCGGCTTTTGATTCTGCGTGGTTTGAGAGGCGGCTCGAAGAAGCGATCAGCACCGCAGGTCCCCGATATACGCCGGAGGTGAATGTTGACCTACCACTGCTGTCCGGCTAAAATGTGAGGCGCTCATATAAAGCACATAAAATCATCGCGATAGACAGTGTAGAGGATTTCTCGATTTGAAATGAAAGAAGGACCATTTGGCGGCTTTGGCTATCCAGCGCCGGAGCAGAATGGTGAATGAACCTTGGGCGCACCGTCTTCTCCCAGATCATGGAGCACCTGCCCGCATATGAGTTTAAAAAGTGCGTGGCTCGCTATCATGGTGACTCTCACTCACGCGGTTTCTCCTGCTTGGACCAGTACTTGGCAATGGCTTTCGCACAGCTGACTTATCGCGAGAGTTTGCGCGACATTGAAGCGTGCCTACGTTCTGTTGGTGGAAAGTTATACCACATGGGGTTGCGCGGCAAGGTGTCGCGCACAACATTGGCCGACGCCAACGAGACCCACGACTGGCGGATCTTCGCCGATCTCGCGCAGGTCTTGATCGGTATCGCACGGCCACTGTATGCGAACGATCCGATCGGTGTGGACTTAGATCAGAGCCTCTACGCCTTGGACTCGACTACCATCGATCTATGTCTGTCGATGTTCCCGTGGGCAAAGTTTCGCAAGCACAAAGCCGCAGTTAAGATGCACACGCTGCTGGATCTGCACGGCAATATCCCTACGTTTATCCGCATCACCGATGGCAAGGTGCATGACGTCAACATACTCGACGAGATCATTCCGGAAGCTGGGTCCTTCTATGTCATGGATAGAGCATACATAGATTTCGAGCGATTGTTCGGGTTCACGCTCAGCTCGGCCTTCTTCGTCGTGCGCACCAAGTCCAACATTTTGATTCAGCGGCGCTACTCGCATCCGGTCGATAAGAGCACTGGCGTTTGCTCCGATCAGACCGTTGTTCTCACATCCTTCGAATCCGCTACCTCGTATCCGGACACTCTGCGACGAGTCAGTTACTTCGACGTGAAAACCGGCAAGCGACTGAAGTTCCTGACCAACAACTTTGCGCTTCCAGCGCTGACCATCGCCCAAATATATAAGTCCAGGTGGGAAGTTGAATTATTTTTTAAGTGGGTCAAGCAGCATCTTCGAATTAAGAAGTTCTATGGCACCAGCGAGAACGCGGTGAAGACTCAGATATGGATCGCAGTATCGATGTACGTGCTGGTGGCCGTCGTGCGCAAGCGGCTGGAGTTGGAGGCGAGCCTTTACCAGATTCTACAAATTCTCAGCGTATCGCTCTTCGAGAAAACGCCCATTCTACGGGCACTCGAAGCATATTCTTCCCAAGACGCCCTCTATGAAAACAGCAACCAACTGATTCTATTCGACTTGTAGCCGGACAGTAGTGTTGACCTACCTATCATCGAAGAATTCGAGGCTTTCGGCCGAACTTCCGCATGGGTGCATCGCCTCAAGAGTCACGCGCGAGAAATTAGTAGAGCTGCTCGCACAGCAGGCTCTGAATCCCACAAGCTAGGTGATCACCAGAAGGACGTTAAGGAAGTACTTCGCCTGTCAGAGACCGCGATTTCCATGATCCGCGAGATAACAATTGAACCGACAGGCCCGCTCTCATTCACCCCAATAGTCGACCAGATGCGAGCTACGCAAACTGCCATCAGTCCTGTCACCCATGCGTTGGAGAAGAGCGAACGGCTAGAAGACGAGAAGGCCAAACGAAGCACTGGCTACTCGTATAGGGAAAACCCATCTCGCTCGACGAGATTTCGCTTATACGATTTGGATAGGGCACTCGGAGATGCAATCAGAGTTTTTTCCGACACCAAGACCCTTGCCGAGAGTGCTTTTTTGCTTCTTAACGGAACCGCGGGCATGGGCAAGACACATCTCTTGTGCGATTTGGCAACCAAACGCCTCAAAGCTGGACTTCCAACAGTTCTCTTAATGGGGCAACGATTTTTGCAACCGGGAGACTTCTGGACGCAGGCGCTCCAGCAACTCGATCTACCGCGACTTTCTGCCGAGGAATTCATTGGCGCCCTTGAGGCGGCTTCTCAGGCGTCCAAGGCACGCACTCTGCTGATCATTGATGCACTCAATGAAGGGGCGGGGCGGAACATCTGGCCAAATCACTTAGGGGCATTTCTGCAGTTGGCAACCCGGTCACCGTGGGTTTCGGTCGTCGCCAGTGTGCGAAGCAGCTACGAAAGTTTGGTCTTGCCGGCAGCCCTTTCTGATACCGCTTTGCGGGTTAGTCATTTGGGATTCGCAGAGCATGAATATGATGCTTCCAAGACCTTCTTCCAGCACTACGGGATCGAACTCCCATCCACACCATTGCTGGCGCCTGAATACCGAAGCCCACTCTTCTTGAAGACAATGTGCGTCGGCCTGAAGAATCAAGGATGCACTAGGCTCCCGCGCGGGTTTCATGGAATCTCGCAGGTTTTCAGGTTGTACACGAACGCCATCAACACAAAGCTCTCAGAGTCACTCGATTTTGATCCACGTTCGCAGCTAGTATTGAAGGCGCTCCAGACCGTCGTGTCAACATTTCCATCGCACCAAACCCAATGGCTTCCGCGGGAGAAAGCGATATCTCTAGTCAACGCACTTCTTCCTAATCGTTCCTTTCATGATTCCCTGTACCAGGGCCTCGTGGGGGAAGGCCTTCTTGTGGAGGACTTCGTCTCTTTTCAGAGAACTGAAGATCAAGAGTTCGTACATCTGGGGTATGAGCGCCTCGCTGACCACCTCACTGCGGAGGTGCTGCTTGACGATTTCCGGCAGCATCAAATGTCCGAAGGTGCGGTCAAGGTTGAATTGGCCAAACATGATGAGCGGTTCAGCTCAGGAGTATTGGAGTCTCTCTTCATCCAAGTATCCGAGTCGCTGAAGCAGGAGTTGATGGACATCTCGCCTTCCTTCCTCGATCAATGGGGATGGGCCGAAGCATATCGCCAGAGTCTGGTGTGGCGGGCACCGACGGCCTTCACCGATAGGACGTTGCACTGGTTTAATCAGTCGATTCTGCACGAATCGGATGATCTTGACGCTCTTGAGGTCGTGCTGACACTATCGAGCGTTCCCGATCATCCCTGGAACGCGAGGTTTCTGGATCGCCAACTGCAGAGGAGACCAATGCCAGAGAGGGACGCGTGGTGGACAATAAAGCTGCACTCGCTTTACTCGGAGCGCCGATCTGCGGTTCACCGAATCATTGATTGGGCACTATCTGTTAAAGCCACGGATTCGCTTGATCAAAGCGCTGTGAGTCTTGTTTCTTCAACGTTGGCATGGATGTTCGCGAGTTCGAACCGCTTCCTGAGAGATAGGGCCACTAAAGCGAACGTGAACCTTCTGACGGGACGAGAATCGCTAGCAGTTCAGCTCGTTCGCGGCTTCGGCGACGTTGATGATCTGTATATCCGCGAGCGCGTATTGGCTGTCGCGTACGGGGTGGCCATGCGTTCGAACGACACCGAACAGGTTCGAGAGTTGGCGGACTCCGTGCTGGAAACGGTGTTTGCGAAGTCCCCAGTTGCGCCACACCTATTACTTCGTGATTATGCGAGAGGTGTGATGGAGAGACTGCACAGCTTAGCGCCGCTGCCGGATGACACTATGCGGCGGGTCAGACCTCCTTATGGTAGCAAGTGGCCACGTATTCCATCAGAGAAGACGATAGAGCGCATAAAAGAATCGTTCAAAGGCGAATCCAAGGATTTATACGGAGCCCGTCGAATTGTGTTCTCGGTTATGGATGACGACTTTGCGCGCTATGTGATCGGCACAAATTCGTGGTTGACCGACTGGCTTTCAATTCGCCTAGGCCAGCCTGTTTGGCATTCTTACAAGAGTCGGATTACTGAGTTCGCGGCAAGTCTTGATTCGGCTCTCCAACCACTCTGGGCCTCCTATGCCGATGCGGAAGACAGTCTTGCGCACATTTCTATGCTAAGCAAGTTTGGCAAATTTAGAACTCCTTCGGATGCCGATGTTCCTTCGTTGGGCAACATAGATGCATCACTGGCCGCTGCGAATCAGGAGGTGCGGCGCGCGAAAAGTAGGCTGCTAGTGCAGTTGGGTTCCGCGCGACCGAAGCACCTACGACAGATTTGGCGCACTCGAAAATCATCATCCGGAGAATATCCTCCGAAATTTAATCTCCGACTGATGCAGCGGTATATCCTCAAGCGGGTCTTCGATCTAGGCTGGACGGCAGATCGATTCAATTGCTTCGACACTCAAGCGGTGAGCTATGAAGGAAGGAAGGCTGCAAAGGCTGAACGCATCGGCAAGAAGTATCAGTGGATTGCCTACCATGAAGTATGCGCTCTTGTTGCTGATAATTTTCAGTATCGGACAGATTGGGGCCATTCCGATTCTGAAGAATTGTATGAGGGGCCCTGGCAGGACTTCTTCCGAGACATCGATCCTTCTCATCCATTGCTCAGAACGGGTGGCGACTCCGAGTCGAAGATCGGGTGGTGGGCCCCTGCGTATGAGCCGGATTGGGATTCAGATGCCGATGGAAAAGCGTGGGCGGAAACTATTGATGAGTTCCCAAATCCAGTAGCGTTTTTGACGGCAAAAGACTCAGAGGAGCGGCCATGGCTCGTTGTCGATACTTCGCTCGACTGTTGACGTCCGATTCCGGAGGGACTGGACCGGGATGAATTCGAATCCCGTGACCTGTGGTGTCATCTCAGAGGCTTCCTGGTTCGCAGTGAGGATGTGGATGTCTTCATGAAGTGGGCGGAAGGGGTTGACTTTTGGGGGCAGTGGATGCCACGTGTGCCTTCTTCTCACGAGATGTTCTTGGGCGAGTATCTTTGGTCAGCTGCATCGAAGCACTTCAACCACGCTTACTACGACAATGAGGGTTGGGTAAAGCCGGATAATGGGTGTCCGGTCTCGATCCGCACGGCTTCGTTCGAATACCATCAAGAATCGCAAGGATTTGATTGTTCAGTCGATTCTGGATTCACGTTGTATTTGCCGGACGAGGAATTGGCACGCACTCTGAACGTCAAATGGTCAGGTCAGGCTGCGAACTTCTGCGACCAATCCGCGCAGCTAGCGACCTCAGACCCGAGTGCGTTCGAAAGCGGCCCTGCCGCCCTCCTGCTCCGCCACGATCTGGTTGAAGAGATGTCCCGTACCAAGGGCCTGACTATTTGTTGGATGATATTGGGCGAGAAGCGAGCATACATCCCCGGACCGATGAAGCTCGTCGGTGAAGCACACGTTTCAGGGGCCTGCTTCATAAGAGAGGGCCAATTTCACGGATTCATGCATTTCATCAAAGACCGAGACCGCGAAAACCTAACAGATTCGATTCTGGCTACCAAGCGATTCTGATTGAGGCATTCAGTTGCACGTGGTCCGGGGAATCTGGCATAGAAGCCCGAGAGGCAACAAGACGATCAGCTTTGAGCCCTCCACATTGATACCGAGAAGTCGGCTTGTGGCAGGGATTCCGGCGGGTGGCCCATAAAGGCGGGCCATTCAAGCCCGTTGTTGGCTTGAGTGGAAACAAGAAAGTAGATGGCATCACCACCATCCCGCACTTGTTCCTTGTTCTTGCGGTTTTTCTTTGAGGTGTCATGCTGTCTATAACAACGTCCGCGTTGCCCAGGCACACGTTTTCTGGGACGCTTTTGCGCCACTTTGTAGCATCGCCAGCGCCGTCTGCGGACCCACGCCCGGATGCGTCATCAGCCGTCGCGCATCCTCGCGCCCTTCCGCCTGCCGCCGCACCAGCACGTCCAGCTCGGCAATCTGCCGATCCAGCTCCCCAACGCGTTGCAGTAACTCATCGCGTCGCCGCGCCGCATGTTCCATCATCGGCAGCTCGCTCAGCTGCTGCCGACCGGCTTCCGACCATAGCTTCTTGCCTTTCTGCAATCCCTGGTTCAGCGCCAGCGACTGCAACTGGTTCTTCACCTGCGTGCGTGCCCGCATGCGGTGATGCCGATCCATCAGCAGCTGACGCACATCGCGTTCTGCTTCCGATGGCAGCCAGATCCGCGGAAACCGCTCCTGCCGCATCAGCTTCAGAATCAGCTCAGCATCCTTCCGGTCCGTCTTCTGCTTGCGTAACGAAGTGAAGCACCCCAGCACAGTTTAAATCTCCCGGCTGTTCCAGACGCACCTCAACCAGCCAAGCGTCTTTGAGACAACGGCTCAGTTAGGCACACCGTGTCCGTGGTTGTAGAGAAACAGCCGGCGAGTTGCTGTACGACCTCTCGCGTCGAGGTTGTTAGATACCTTTGTAGCTGGCCTTTGTCCAACCTACGTTTGAGCTGGTGTATAACCGGCCACACCAGAGAATCAAGTCGGTGAATCTAAAGAATCGAGAGCTGCCACCGTCGTCGTTCCAAGAACTTCTTTCAATTATGTTGAGCGCCCCGTACTATCTACTATTATTCCCGTCTGAGCAAGACAAAATGAATAAGAACCGACAAATGGCCTCCAGCCCCCCTGCCCGACCAAAACCGAAAGGTCATCACTTCATCCCGCGGTTCCTCTTGAATGGGTTTGCTTCAAGGTCTGGTGAAGGCCAGCGGTACGTCTGGGTTTTCGACAAGAGCCGACCACCCCTTGAGAGCAACACGCGCGATGTCGCAAAGCAGAGATTTTTTCATGGAGATCCTTGTCGGCGAGTGACTCGGCGATTTGCATTAATTGAGAATTGTTCCGGAGGGGATAGCGCACCCAAGTCGGAACTAGCCTAGACCCCATGTAAGAATTCCAAAGTCGGGCTATTGGAACTGCGCAGCGAGTTTTTTCATTGCGGCATTTTCGCGGATAACTTCGCCAACCTCTCGACTGTGCAGAGCTATCTCTGCGGCGATTGAGCGACCGAGGATTCGCTGATCAATATTGCCAAACGGCCCAGGCACTAGGCTTCCCAACCAACCGGCCCAGGCCGGGGTATGAGCGTTGCCGACAATGATGCCGGGGCGAAAGATGGCGAGGCGGGTAAAACCGATGTTGCGCACGGTATCTTCCTTCATGCCCATGACGCGTACATAGCGAAACCGGCTGCGGGCTGTGCTTCCTACTGCAGAAAGTAAGCAAAACTGGGCGATTCCGGCGTAGTGGCAGCCACGCGCGAAGGCACCAACGACGCCGACTTCAAGTCGCCGCAATTCTTCTTCGCTCCAGTGCATCGATCCAGAACCGACACCCACACAGCTCACGGCACTGACTGGGCCTTGGCTTAGAACTTCGCGGGCAAGGTCGGCAGTGCGCTCGGCAAAGTCAGCAGCACCGGTATCAAGAACGACGTTGCGTACCCGCGATCGCGCCGCAATGGGCTTTCTGCTGACCATCACCACTTCCCGGCATTCTGGAATTGCTAGCAGCTCCGCGACGGCTGCACCACCGACTTGCCCAGTACCACCGAGGATAATTGCGGCGAAATTCTGATTCATAAGTAGGGCCTCTGCTCAGTGAGGATGCGACAGCCCCGTTCACCCCAAGGCGGAAGCATACATGGTCTCGGTTTTAAATTGACCCAATGAGGCATCGCTTTCTCAATTGGCCCTTTCAGGCCAAAGCACTCATTGAGGTCGGTTTGTTCTCAACTCTACTGATCGGTACCGCAAAACGCCGATTGCGCCGGCCATCTTCAATCACAGGTTGGTCACGAAATTCAGGTTGCTATGCCGACTTCCGAGGACCTATCTTGAAGAGCATCTGGAATAAGCAGAATATGTATTTCAGCTTCCATGGCGGGCTCAGCCTGCAAGCTTTGCAGATCTCGCGAGATGTTATAGTAACGAGAGTCCGACAGCCTTCTTGTACACCACGGTGCAATCGCGCGCATCGAGGCTCCATCGGTCTCGATAGCCTCCCACTTCTCGGCGTGGCCCACGTAATTGAGCCACGTCGTAGTGCTGACCCCGAGAAGCCGAAGTGGAGCTGGCTGGCCGCGTTTCAAAACGGCGGCATGTGTCTGGGGGTGGAGCAGACGATATTTATGAGATGACTTCGCCTAAGGTTGGTACCCGTCGGCCATCCACTTTGCGAATAGCTCAATGCGAGCCTGGGGCCAATGGCCTTCCCCTCTCGGGGGCGGGGGCGGCATTACCGCGCCGCCGATTCCCCGAATGCGGTCGTACATGGCGGCAGCGTGCGTCTTGACGTCATCATAACTTCCCAGGTTGAACGCTTTGCTCATGCCTTGAATGTCTCGCTCCGTACAGAGCGGGCGAATGTCCGCTTGAAAGCTCGTCGGTTTCGTCATTGTTCCTCACAGCCATTGGATTTATAGGTACGCGGCGCTCGCGCCTCGTGACTCTAAACCGGAATGCCGGTTTCACCGTTTCGTCGATCGATCAGCTCAGCAACTTGCCGGCAAGCCAGTAATCGACACTGAACTTTCCCGGACCAGAGCAGATCAGCCAGAGAAAGAAGAGCACGTACAGGAATTCCGGAAGGTAGAGAAAATCGTCCAGCCAGCTAAGAGGCGAAAGTCCTTTGGGCAGGGTGGACAGCGCGCTGGTCAGGGTGGCGACAACCATATCGATCAATAAAGCCAAGCATGACGGGCTCGAAAGAACCCCCACGGCTACCAAAGATCCGCAAACGAACTCGACGCCCGACACGAAATAAGCCGTCTGGTGGGGAAACGGGACTCTGGCCTTAACCAGCGTTTCGTAAATAGCTTTCACGCCGCCGGCGACAAACAATTTGTTTGCCCAGAGATGGCGAAGAACAGCCCGATCGAAACGCGTACTAGCAGGATGGCATATTGTTCCAAATCACTGCTACCCAGCAATGCAAACTGGACCAACCGTTTCCAATCCATCTCTCCTGCCCCTCCGACCGAGGATGTGCTCTAACAACCATACCCCGTATCGTGCAAATTCGGCTTCTCTGCTAACCGCGGTCGCGGTGTTGCATCGTCCGCGCCAATAGGCTGGCTCTAAGCGAACATCCGCAACCGTTTAAATCCGCATCCCATTCGGGCCGAGCGCTAACCGTACTTGAGCTCGGTGCTCTGTCCGACCTCGATAATGTAACCGTCAGGATCGCGGATGTAGCATCGAATCTCGCCGTACTTGGGTATCGGCTCCGTGATGAACTCGGCGCCTCGACTTTTCCATAATTCATAGCACGCTTGAATGTCGGCAACGCGGATATTCATGAAGCCGTTGATTTTATCGGGGTCGGGGACGCTCAGCGTTACCGTCGGCTTGTCGGGGGTCGGCCCGCCTCCGACGTTGACCAGCAGCCACGTATTCGCGATCTGAATGTACGCCGGCGCGCCATCGCTATCGCCTCTGCTCAGAATGCGACCGCCGAAGACCTTCTCATAGAAGCGAGCCGACCGATCGATGTCGGCGACGGTGAGAAAATGTGCGACGCTGAACCCCTCGCGCGGGGGCATCTCATAGCTCTTCTGTTCGACTTGTACCGCGTTCATTGATGGCTCCTTTTGTCCGCCGTTCATTGATAGCTCCTTTCGATACGGTGCTCATTACAAATACGGTGTCCCGAGTCCCGCTCCCATTCATAAAAAATCGATCGACGCCAGCAAGAAATTATCGTTCCTGCCTACCAACGACGAGCCGGAGCGGCACCGTCCACATGGAGAATCTCTCCGCTCACATGACCTGCCTGTACCAAGTAAAGAACCGCGTCGACAACATCCTTCACCGTCGCCTTTTTCATAGTCGTCTGCGACTTCGAGTCGCTGGGATCATTGCGGTGCATCGGTGTATCCACAACGCCGGGGGCCACGGCATTAAAGCGAATGCCATCTTTTGCATACTCTACTGCGAGATTCTGGGTTGCTGAATTCAAGCCACCCTTCGTAATCATCGAGATCGAGCCATTTTCGCCGGCGATTGGCCGATCGGCAAGCGCCGCAGTGATGCTCACAACGCATCCCGATTTCTGTTTCAGCATCTCTTTTACAGTGCGCTGTGTGATGTAGAGGAATCCGAGCA
This sequence comes from uncultured Acidobacteriota bacterium, assembly GCA_963786435.1. Taxonomy (GTDB): domain Bacteria; phylum Acidobacteriota; class Terriglobia; order Terriglobales; family Acidobacteriaceae; genus TOLSYN. Next base: position 3,470,760 of record CAWAZK010000002.1, on the reverse strand, counting down.
GATTGGTGGAGACAAGGGCGTCGAAGTCCTCGGTAGTGAATTCAGTGAAAGGTCTGGTTAGGAAGATGCCAGCATTATTCACCAAAACATCGATGGTTCCGAAGTTGTTGATTGCTGCCTCGACAGCACAGGCAGCAGTTTGCTGATTCCCGATATCCCCATCGACGAGAACGAGGCTGGGTGAGGCAGTCAACGATTGACTGACATTACGAGATGTTGCGACGACGTTATAACCTTCCTTTAGGAAGTCCTCGACCAAACCCGCACCGATACCCCCCGATGCTCCCGTGACGATTGCTGTTTTCTTGTTTGACATACGTTCACCCTTCTAGCCAACGCGCCGTGATAGGAGCTCTGAGCGTGATCATAGGGTTCCTCCTTCCAGTTCCTGCTTTCTTTCTCAAGCGTCGCTTCCCGCCTACTTCTTAGCCGGGCGCGGCATCGGCGTCACCCCGACCTGCTCCTCCGCCGTATACGGCGCTCCATAATACGGGAAATCCTTGCGAATGCGCCCGCGGTCGGGAGCAAGTCCATCGACAATTGGTGTATTGGCCGCCAACGTCAACATCACATCCAGCACATCGTCACCGAGCGCGCGTCCATTGAAGCTGGCCACCTCAAATGCGGCGGACGTTCCAAGCTCGTAAGGCAACGTGTTGGGACAAAGCCGTGCAGCGATCAGCTTCCCGTATTCACCCGGGTCCGCCGTCGAACCGGCATAGGTCGTCATCTTCTCCGCAAAATCCGCGATCGACTTCGCGAAGCGCTCTAGATCTTCAGACGGAACCGACGCATTGAATTGTTCTTTCACCTCTTGATCGCTCGGGTCGTTCAGAAAGAGATGCGTAACCATAGGCAGGCCCCAACGCGAAACTTGTACCTCCGGCGCATGGCCAAAGAGGGAGATCGTCGCCCACGCATTGATTTTTCCCTTCCCAATCAGTTCGCTCGGCACCTCCAGCACAATCGCCGTAACATTCCGCCTCGCAAAGGGATTCTGCTGATGCAGAAAGGCGTCCCCATCGTAGCGCTGGTCCTTATAGAAAGCAGTCATAAACGTGCGGAATCCAGCATTTGCCGCAAATAGCTCTGGAGCAATCCCAACATACGCACGAAGATCCGAATCAGTCGCGACCGAACCGGTTTCAGCCTCAACCAGACTCTCTCCGGCGTCACCACGAAGAGCATCGTCACCCGTCGCCTTCCGCACCATAAACGGCTGAATGTGAGTATGCTCACTGCCATCTCCGTGTCGTGGTTCACCAAACCTGAACTTGAACGTAACCTCTTCCCTCGCATCTCCGTTCAGGTCGAACCGGAACGCGTAGAGCCCTTCTGGATGAAGCGTATCCGGAGCCGATAATCCCACATCCGGATTCACCGTCATCGCCATCACTGTCCTGCCCGGTGGCCCGTCAAAGAGATAGAAATCGCAGAGGTTGAGGCTCGGATCTTCCTTCGCCAGTCTGGTATCGAAATGATGTGACATACAGAGTTCCCTTGAAAAGCAATTAGCTATCGGACCGCTCCCCCTAAGATGACCAATGGAGACCAAAGATTACTGAACTTTCCTAACTGGCCAACACTTTTCACAACGTAGCGTGAATACCCAAGCCTTGCCAATCGTCCGGCGGTTCGTCATTCGTAACTCTTCTCTACGGTCAGCCGCGAAGAATGGGAGCTCCGAAGGGAGCACCCGTGAGTCCGCCATCCACGATCAGCTCGACCGCATTGATGTACGACGAATCGTCCGAGGCAAGAAAAAGCACAGCCTTGGCCAGATCTTCTGGCTCGCCCCAACGGCCAAGTGGAACCGTGGAAGAGAAGAAGTCGGAAACTTTTGCGGATTCCTCTTGCGTGGCATTGGCGCGCGGCCCGCGCTTCCAGATGGGAGTTTTCGTCGCTCCAGGGGCCACCACGTTCACGCGAATCTTGTGCGGTGCAAGGTCTGCGGCAATGGATCGCGCCATCGAGACGAGTCCGCCTTTCGTGGCAGCGTAGGCAGCCAGTCCTGGTTGACCGAGATAATTCTGCACCGATCCGTTGAAGATGATGCTGCCGTTGTCATTCATGAGAGGAGCGGCTGAATTGACGGTAAAGAAAGCACCGTTGAGGTTGGTGTGGACTACCTTCTCGAAGATGGCTTCGTCGGTCGTGCCAGTCGGTGTCGTGTCAGAAATGCCTGCATTGGCGAAGACGATGTCAAGTCTGCCAAAGTCTTTGGCGAGTTCAGCGAAGAGCTTCTTGCGGTCCTCCGCAACAGTAACGTCGGCGCGATAGCCGTGCGCTTTCGATCCTAGCTCGGCGACCGCTTCATCCAGTCTCTGTTGATCGCGACCCGTAATTGCGAGTTCAGCGCCTTCAGAGATGAAAAGGCGGGCTGTGGCCAAGCCGATGCCGCTGTTGCCTCCGGTGATGAGTGCCTTCTTGCCTGCAAGCTTCATGATTCCTCCCCGATGACCGCACCAATACCCTGCGATGCTCCCGTGACGATTGCTGTTTTCTTGTTTGACATACGTAGCGCTCCTAATCCTGTTCACCGAGAGTTTGGACGTACGATTTGCCATATGGATAGAAGAGTTCCTTGCGGCCTTGCTGCCAGGCGGCTTTGAGTTCCGGCGTTGTGATGTCCCAGTCTGGTCTGCATTTCCTGGTAACAGCACGTAAGTCCTGGCGGAGATCTTCCAGAGTGGGGCGACCGAAAAACCAGTAGCCGTTGTAGATCTTGTAAACGACCAGACCGGGCTCGAGGACAATCACATGAGGGATCATGGGATTGTGGACGGGGTCGGTGTATTCGGCGATATCGAGATCTTTTTGAACGATACGTCCCGCGTCGGAGAGAAAAGGCCAGTGGGCACCGACTCGTGACAAGCCGGCAATAGGCAACTTCAATCTCACGGTGGAGTCGAACAAGGCCTTCCGCTTGCCGGCGGTCCTTAGGGCAGAAGCCCCCGCGGCTGAGGACGAGAACCATTGGATGTTGTCCTTGCAGTTCAGAGAGCTTCCGGCGTTTCGCGGTGTGGTCGGATAGCTCATAGTCGGGGAAGATAGCTCCTGGAACGATGTCGGATCGCATATGAAATCCTCAACGGTTGGTGGCTCGTCGCCTGCTTACGTCTCTATAGGTAGCCTGCGTTCTCAATAGCGGCATCAGCCGGCGCGCCGCACCTCCAACTCCCCACCTGAAGAAGTGACAAAGGCTCGGACCAATGAGGCGATATCATCTGCAGCCGTGTCTAATGCGAAATGCCCCCCATCGACGACGTGGACTTCGGCCTTCGGCACGTCGCGGCGATAGGCTTCCGGCTCCGAGGAGTCGAACGAGAGCTCATACTTACCCCAGATGACCAGCAGGCGCGGCTGCTTCTCGCGCATCCAAGCCTGCCACTTCGGGTAAGCGTCAACATTCGTGCGATAGTCGTAGAAGAGGTCGACTTGAATCTCGCCCTGACCCGGCTGGTTGAGAAAATAAAACTCATCGGTCCAGAGATCCGGGTCATGGCGGTCCACGTTCGGATCGTTCCCGACGTGGCGCGTCCGCGTCGTATCGAGTGACAGAAAATTTATGCGCAGCGCGCTTTCGTTTGCAGCGCGATCGGCCCAAAACGCCCGCCGCGTCTTCCAATTGGCCCCTAGACCTTCGTTGTGCGCCACAGCGTCCTGGACGATAAGTGCTTCGATCCGCTCCGGATGGGCCAAGGCCATGCGAAAACCCACAGGGCCGCCGTAGTCCTGCATGTAAAGTGTGTAGCGCGAAAGCCCGAGCGCTTCGGTGAAGTGATTCATGATCTCGGCGTAGTGATCGAACGTATACGCAAATTTTTTCGGGTCAGGCCAATCGCTGTGTCCGAAGCCGGGGTAATCGGGCGCGACTAGATGACAGCAATCGGCTAGTCGCGCAAAGAGCGGCTCGAACATCCGCGATGATGATGGCAGTCCGTGCAGTAGGAGTAGTGTAGCCGCGTCTTTCGGGCCGGCCTCTCGGTAGAAGATGGAGAGTCCATTGATCTGTATCGTGCGATAAAAGGTAGGGTACCTCATAAGACATCCTTTTAAGCGTGCAACCAGCGCGGGATTTGTTCATGCGGCCGATAACATCCGTTCGGGCAGTGGCACTCTCAACCTATCCGCAAGTCGAGCCGATGCCGCAATCGTTACTGAGTGCCAATCGCGAATTTCCGATCGAGGTGGATCATCCAGTAGGTCGGATTCATCCAGCCAGTCCTTTTCCGAAATTCTGGCCTGTTCTGGTCCGTACAATTCCGTCACCGCACGAACGAACGCTGAAAGCTCACATTCCTCTATTTGCATCTGGTCGTCATAGATCGAGAGCGAAAACAAATCGTTAAACATCACTGGTTCTCCTCGCGTGAGCTCTGCGCATAGAGGCATCCGCTTTCGAAGCAAAACGCCTCGGCACTACGGGTTAGGTGCGTAACGGGTGAAGAGATAGTCGCGAGCTTTGATAGGCTCGTGACAAGGGAAGCAGGTTTTGAGCAGCGCCTCGTCGGCATTAGGTTTGCCGTCCTTAAATTGAGCGAACCCCCAGCCACCTGTCGAGGCGTATTTTATCGAGTCCTTGACCATAAACTGAACGTTGGTGGCGGACCCAGCAACGAAAGATTGGGAACGGCCAAAGACTTTGTTGTTTTCTTCCGATGGGACGCAACTCCAAGCCAGCCGGGCTATGATTGTGCCGTCAGGAAACGGAAGCTTCCCTTCGCGATAAGCCTTGATCGCAACATCGTTGCCCAGGACGGCGCGAAAATCGTTGAGGTTGCCTTCTTCGTGGGCTACGGAGATCAACTTCCAGTCGCGGTATCCGGGTGGAAGTTTGATTCCGAAGAGCGGGGCGGCCTCGTCATCGGAGCGGCCTGCTGCGAGCGCAATTAAAGCAACAACGCACATTGCGATTGCTTGCAAGATAGAGATCCGTTTCGTAGGGCTCCTCCTTCCAGGTTCCTGAGCACCACCAGTTGGTGGACGACGGAAATATCGAGTGCTGAGCTTCGGCCTATCGTGAACTTCTCCGTAATCGAACCTATTGGGACGGAAACCACCTGACGGCCCCTGATACGTGTGAGAGTTGCGGCAGCCAGGGCGATGTGGCCGAGACTACCGGTGGCTTCCTGTCTTTGCACTAAAAGCCATGGATAAACCTGAGCCTCGCTTTATGGCTCTATAGGTTTGCGGTTGGTAGGGGGATTCCGATAGCTGAGGGTTGGGTTGCCCTGAGAAATCAATTCAGGTGGGTGCGCGATCTTCCAGTGAATGTAGCACCGCCTATTGACACCCGCGTGAGAAAGGCCCCAAGCAGATCGCCGCTAGTTCATACATCACAGCTCGTCCGCTTGCGCCACCAACGGCAGCGAGCTTAGTTTCTGCAGCCATTTGTCGAGGCACTTGCGCCGGGCATCAAATGTTTTGAATCGAGGCGGTGGTGCCGGACGCAAAATGGCTTGGAGGTGTAACCATGATTGAACCTTCTGATCTGCGGATGACAAAACTTTCACTCAGCCAGGGAGCCGGACATATGCCCGCGCTCGGCTTTGGCACTTTAATTCCCGACGCAGCCGTGACGATAAGTGCGACCAGAGCCGCACTGGAAGCCGGGTTTCGACACTTCGATTGCGCAGAACGATATCGGAATGAGCGCGAGGTAGGCAGGGCGTTGCAGGAAGGAAGTTCCGCTGGAGGGATCGCGCGCGAAAACATTTTTGTTACCACAAAGCTGTGGAACTCCAATCACCAGCCCGAGCGCGTCGAACCGGCTTTCGAAGCGAGTCTGGACAGACTCGGGCTTAAGTATTTGGATCTATATCTCATTCACACTCCATTTGCATTTCAACCCGGAGACGAGCAGGATCCACGGGATGAAAGCGGCAATGTCCTTTACGACCGCGAGGTGACTTTGCTCGACACCTGGAAAGCGATGGAGAGTCTCGTGGATCATGGCAAGTGCCGGGCCATCGGACTGTCGGACATCAGCCTGAGCGAACTGTTGCCCATATATGAATCTGCGAGAATCAAGCCAGCCGTGGTCCAAGTCGAAGCACATCCGTATCTGCCAGAAACCGAGCTATTGGAATTCTGCAAGGAGAAGGGCGTTGTGTTTTTGGCTTTTGCAGCATTAGGTCACGGGATGCGGCCGGGGCCGCTCGAAGATCAAGTTATTTTGGGTATCGCTGCGCGAGTTGGAAAGACGCCGGCACAGGTGCTGCTGGCTTGGGCGGTGCAGCGCGGCACGGCTGTGCTTACCACGCCCAAGACTGCGGTCCACGCGAGAGAGAATTTCGACATCTCTACACTTCCGGAAGAAGCGCTTGACGAAATCAATCGCATTCAGACCAGACAGAGATTGAATGAAGTGGTAAAAACCGGCATTCCGGGCTTCATTCCACAGGGTAGATGAAGATGAGTGCGAACGGCAGCTAGAGCAATCCATGCAAGAGGAATGAGGATAGCTCACGGCAGAATTCGACCCTTCTTTGGCCGTTCACGGCACAGCAGAAATGATTGAATCATAGTCAAGACGAGTGGAAGTTCATGCAGTTTCTTGCGCACTGAACATTTCACATTCCTATTAGCCGATATTTTCAACACAAGAAAGGTGAAGAAAGTCGCGATGGAAAGATTCAACTATGCCTCATACTATGGTCCCATCGGGCCGCTGGCCGATGCACTGCGTGAAAACCCGGAGCGCTTCTGGACGCCTACGAAGGAGGAACTGGCTCAACCACATGAATACATCCTCTACTTGGGATGCAACGTTTTACGAACAACGCATTTAGCGGAGTCGATTGTCGCTGTGCTCAAAGCGATGGAGGCTGATTTTATCGCCATGGGCGGTTCCACTTATTGCTGCGGGATCGTTCAGCAGTGGGCCGGCGACGCCGGAGCTGGACTCAAGATTGGCCAGAAGACGCTGAATACATTTGGGCAGAGCGGTGCCAAGGCAGTGTTGGTGTATTGTCCCACCTGCGAATTGGTTTTCGACGAGAAACTGGCATCCGGCGCACTCAAATTCGACCTTCCCTATCAGCACGTGATTAATGTCAAGGGCGGAGTAAAAGGGAGCCAGTATGGCGGAGTAAAAGTAGTCCAGTGGAAGGTTATGGAACTGCGGGGAGAATGGCGTCTGGAGCGTAGCGGAAGACGGCATTCTCCCCGCAGTGCGTTCGGCGTGCGGAGAGCAGGATAGGACTGTTAGGGGTTGGTGGAAGCGCGTTTGCGCTTGCTTTGCTTGAGGCGGAAGCTGTCGCCGTTCATCTCCAGGATGTGGACGTGGTGGGTGAGGCGATCGAGCAGCGCGCCGGTTAGACGCTCCGATCCGAGAACCTCGGTCCATTCGGCGAAGGGCAAGTTACTGGTGACCAGGGTTGAGCCGCGTTCGTAGCGTTGGCTGAGCATCTCGAAGAGCAGTTCGGCGCCAGTCTTGGAGAGGGGCACGAAGCCCAACTCGTCGATAAATGTTGAGCTCAACATTTATCGACGATCTTGGGATGCGAAAACTGCCACTGACCGCCGCCGAAGAACTGCTGGAAATCATCATGCGCCGCTACGAGCGCACGAGCACGTTGTTGACGTCGAACAGGCCGGTAGACGACTGGGGAAAGCTGCTCGGCGACAGTGCCGCCGTCACCGCTATGCTCGACCGCCTGCTACATCACGGACACGTTCTCAAGTGCGGTCCGCGCAGCTGGCGAACAAAAACCGGCAACCGCGGAGAAACCCAATGACAAAACCAACACCAATAAGGAGGCCGGGCAAAAGCAGCCCGGCAGCGTCGCGTTTCGTAATCCAAGGGCCTCCACAACGGAGCTTCACCAAAAGAATGGCGATAGAAACAGAAAACCCTTCGCGGAGTCAGCCATCACAGCTCACCTGCAAAGGGTCTCAATCGCCGATTCCTTCGGAGCCAGCCCCGCGTCTTCGGCCCTGGATGTCCCCACCAGGCGCGACCCCGGCGGGAACAGCATTAACTTAACACGTAACTGAAATCGAATCCTGCCTTGCCAAACCAACTTCGGCAGGGTAAAACAAAACCTGTCTTAGGCCACTCTCCATGGCCGGTTTTGAGACGTCCACGCATGGCCGGTTTTGAAGTGACCACCGAGGCCCTGATTCACGCCGAGGCCACGCGGATCGCGTGGTGCCATTCGATCTCGTCGACCCCAGTTATTGGTACCTCAATGAGCATCCAGTTCCATTTCCTTCTGCACAGGCGGTCGCTTGAGGCAGAAGACAAGCGGCAGCATACAAAGCATGATGCCGCACAACATTCTGAACTGGTCCATATACGAGAGCAGCATCGCTTGGCGCTGCAACCGGGCGTAGAGCATGGCGATGGCGAAGTGCGTTCTATCGGCGACATTGCCAGGTGCTGAGGTCATTCAACCGATGTACTGCTGAACCAGGGCGCTGGAAGCGGTGATGTGCTGGCCTAGAGTCTGCTGATGAATCTGGCTCTTCCGCTGCAGCATGGTGCTCACGAGAGCGATTCCAAGACTACCGCCCTCGTTTCGCATCAGGGCATAAAGACCTGCGGCCTGGGAACTCTCGGTTTTCGGAATGAACCGGAAGATGACGGTACTAAGAGGTACGGTAACGAGGCCGACGCCAAGTACCTGCATGATGCGGGGAAGGATAATGTCGCCTTCGGCGATCTGAAGGTTCAGACAGGACATCCAGAAAATGCTCGAAGCAATAACCATCATGCCGGCAAAGATCAGTCTTCGCGGATCAAAGCCTCTGGTAAGGATGTATCCGACGATAGGGACCTCGACCATGGTGAAGAGTCCTGCCGGCGACAAGGCAAAACCAGCGGTGGTCGCGTCATAGCCCATCATTCGCTGCATGTAGGTCGGCAGCAGGTAGGTGGTTGCGTATAGCACCGAATATAGACAGAGGACGATGATGCAGCAGAAGAGAAAGTTGCGCTCCTTGAGCAGACGCAAATTGACAATAGGGTGATCTGTTCTCAACTCCCAGAACACCGCGCCAACCAGCGCGATGGCGGCAACGCTGGCGAAGAAAACAATGAAATGGGAGCCAAACCAATCGAGTTCCTGCCCCTTATCCAAAACAATTTCAAGGGTGGCAAGACCGATTGAGATGAGGCCGAGTCCGCACCAGTCCACGGAACGCCTGCGAGCACTCGCCTTGGCTGCTGCCATGTGTGCCGGGTCCCGGAGCATCATACGAGCGAAGAAGATGCAGAGCAGACCGATTGGGATGTTGATATAGAAAATCCAGCGCCACGAGTAGTTGTCCGTAATCCAGCCGCCTAGCGTCGGTCCCAGAACGGGCGCACAAAGGATGGCAACAGTGTACAGCGCCATGGCCATTCCGCGTTTCTGTGGTGGAAAGCTGTCAGCGAGGATGGCTTGTACGGACGGCTGGAGTCCGCCACCAGCCAAGCCCTGCGCGGCTCGAAAGATGACAAGCATGCCGAGCGAGGGCGCCAGACCGCAGAGCGCCGAGAAAAACGTAAAGAAGAAAACCGAAAGCAGATAAAAGCGCTTGCGCCCCAGGACCGAGGATATCCATGCACTGATCGGAAGAACGATCGCATTGGCGACGAGATAACTGGTCAGCACCCATGCGCCTTCATCTATCGATGCGGAGAGATTGCCGGCGATATGGGGGAGCGCGACGTTCGCAATCGAGGTGTCGAGGACCTCCATGAACGTTCCAATTGTGACCACGAGCGCGACAATCCAGGGATTGAATATCTTCGCCTCTGGGAGCCGCTCGTTATCGAACTGCGCAGCTGTGTCCGCGAGCGATCGCTCGGCGTTCGCGAGATTCCGTTCTGTAACTATTTCCGCCATGCTGACCTATGGGCCATATTATATGACCGATGGGTCATTAAGGTCACGCGTTATACTCGGATTTGGTCCAGTGGACAACGACGAAGGAAGGATAGAATGCCGCGAACTGCTATAAGCCGGAGGCAGCAGGTCCTTACAGATTTTCGGCGGTCAGAGATACTGGCTGCAGCCGCCAAGGTCTTCGGTCTGAAGGGCTTCGATGCAACGCGCATGCTTGATATCGCGAACGCCGCGAAACTGGCGAAGGGCACGCTCTATCTCTATTTCCCATCTAAGGATGCGATTTACCAGGGAGTGATTGAGCAGGCAATTGCTGAACTGTCCGTTTTGTCGGAAGAGCACATGAAGAGAGAGGCCGATTTTGCTGGAAAGTTGGGGGCCTTCATCCGGGTGCGAATCGCCTACTGGCATGAGCAACAATCGCTGTACCGCGTGATTTTGAGTTTGAGCCGTGAGGGGCAGAGCAAAAAACGAAGCATCGCATGGCAACGAAAGACTGTGATGTATCTGGCACACCTCTTTGAGGATGCGGCACGGGCTGGCGATATTCCCGAGCAGGACTTCGTGGCTGCCGCCTGGACAACGATGGATGCAATCCGTGGGGTAAACGAGCGAAGAGTCTTTTCCGAAGGACGTTCGACAGAGCACGACACCGAGTTCCTCACCGAGTTTCTGCTCAATGCACTGCGCGCAAACAACATTCGCGAACGCAAATAGCCGAGAGTCTAACAAAGAAGCCCTGGCCGTGCATGCCCCGTGCGGGGTTGCTCCGCGATGCTCCGGCAGAAACCCCAGTCGCCAAAGTCGTAACAACTCCTGTGCGCGCCGGGCGGATTTCGGCAGAGGGCGTTACAGAGATCGATGAGGAGAAACGGTATAAGGGCCGAGCGCGGAATAACGACGCTCTTAAGGCTCTCGATGCGTCAGTTCTGGGCTCGAACACAATTATTGAAGCAATATAGGAGATTACGTTACGGTAAAGATTCCCCCGGTACGTGCAAGATTTTTTTCTGGCAAAATGGGTTGGATATGCAAAGCTAGGCTGCCTTCTTTGGCTGCGATTGTGCGTTGGAGCGCATCTTGTTCTGGGATTGCCGCCGCACCAAGGAAGCGAACTTCTCTTTGACTCTGAAAAAAAGAGACGTGCTGTCCTCGTTGGCTTTGAGTTGCTTGCGTAGGTTCTTAATTTCATTCCGCAAGCTCTTGTAGTCTGAGTCCTCCGCGGCGTAACCGAGTTCCATAGCCCGCTCAAGTTGGTCGTTGGCCATTTCCAGCCGTTGTTGTGCTTTTTCCTTGTCCTTTTGGGCTTGCGCTTGCGCATCATTGACAGCTTCCCGTGCCAGCAGCAACGGAATCGACGTGACTTGGTCAACAGCAACCAGCATGCTCAGTGCTAGCGATAACACAGTGCTGGCTTCCCGGTTCTTCTTTTCATCAAGCAGGCGCGCAGCTTGCTGCAATGCGGCCGGATAGGTCGCCAGCGGCAGGTGATAAATACGTAGCCGGATCTCGCTCCTGAGAGCATCCAGCAGGGTGCGAGTCGCAGGAAGATTGTTAACCTCGAATTGCAGGTCGGCCGCGTCCTTAAGAATTCTGATATCTTCAACATTCTGAGGCGCCGTATCGATGACGCTTACCTGCTGGTCAACAGGGATGAGCGCCGTTGCCGGATTGCGGCTTAGCAAAATATCGATCTTACCTGTGGCCTGCTCGATGGCGGCAAGGGCTTCGTTAATCTTGTCGTCAGCAATGGCAGCTACGGCCCGCTCTGTTTGCTGAATAGCCATGATGGCTTCGCTGTCCAGAGTCTTCTCTGCGTCCTGCTGCGTCTGCCTGCGTTGTGCCTCAACCTCAGGGCGCATATCCTGATCCGCTCGCTTACCTTCGGCTGCTGTTCTGTTGCCCGAAGAGGGAGCGCTCCGCTCCTTGTTCGTCATCGTTTCTGCCATCGCGATCTCCTTTATTTGCCAGTCTGCGTGCCCATGTTAGGCACCCCGCATAGAGATAACAATTGCCAGTCAGGATGATATCAAGGCCCGGGAACTGGACCTAGAGCGCAATGCGTCCTAGGTCGTACGCGGCCCTCTGACTGATAGTGGATTCGGAGCATTCTTCCGAGGATCTTCCGAGGAATTGATGGGAAGAGGTCGAGTTCCCCTTCCGAACAGCGCGGCCGAGTGCAAGGCGCTGTTCCGGAAATTCCAGCGTGATAGGACCAAGGACCGATAGCATGACCTCCGAATGTAGGGTAAGCTTCAACGTTTGAAGTTGCGGCCGAACTGGACACTGGAAAGGGTGCGTCGGTGGAGAGAGCGGCCGACCGAAACATCGGAAACCGCGCGGTTCGCAACGCTTTCAGATGGTTCGTCAAGTCGGCTGGTGATCGCGGGAACTCTCCTCTGCTGCACGGCACTCCGAATGACCCGCTCTTGAGCTGTGGCTGAAGGAGATGCATCATGGGTAACAAACGCAATGGCGTGGCAGGAGCGAAGCTTTTCGAGATGTTGCCGCCGCCGACTCGGTGGGGCGGGGCTGCTGACCGTGGCAACAGCGCGTTGCAGGCTGTCAATATCGACCAAAGCACACCTAAGCATGTGGTGTTCAATCCTGCCAAACGTGAATCGCTCGCCATTCTGGTGGCGGATGATCATCCGGTGGTGCTGGCAGGTCTCATGGCTCTGATTGGCGATCGGCCAGAGATGCGGATTGTGGACCAGGCCCATAATGGCCAGGAAGCGCTGGATAAATTTCTGGCGTCGCGACCGGATATTGGCCTCTTCGAACTGCATATGCCGGGGATGGACGGCATTGAAGCGATAATCGCGATTCGCGCGAAGGTACCCATGGCACGGCTGCTGATTTTTACGCGCTGCCAAAGAGAAGAAGAGATTTATCGTGCAATCCGTGCCGGTGCCCAGGGCTACTTATTCAAGAACGCATCTGTGGAAGAGCTGGTGGAAAGTATTCGCGCGGTTGCTGCGGGGGGGAAGTGGATTCCGCCGCTGGTGGCCGCCAAACTGGCCCGGCGCGTTGCCGATCGCGAATTGACGGTCCGTGAGAAGGATGTGCTACGGGCAATCACCGGCGGCAAGAGCAACAAGGAGATTGGCACAGCGTTGAACATTAGCGAGGCGACCGTCAAAGTTCATGTGACCCATATTCTGGACAAGCTAAGTGCGGGTGGCCGCACCGATGCGATTCGACTGGCGGTGCAACGAGGCCTCGTCTCCATGGACTCGCCGATCGCCGCCTGAGCAAAAGCAAACTAGTCATCATGGAGCGACCGGCTCCGATGCGCTGACGTGGGTTACGCTGTGAGTTGGTGAAAACCAACAACGCAGAGCCATAAAGCGGAAAGGAACCGGTCGTGAAAAAGATACGATTTGTTGGGCTGGATGTCCATGCGGAGACGATTGCAGTAGCGGTGGCTGAGCCGGATGGCGAGGTTCGGTCGTTGGGGACGATTCCCAACCGGGAAGAGTCGGTTCGCAAGCTGGTAAAGAAGCTTGGTCCGCCAGAGCAGTTGCGGGCATGTTATGAGGCAGGTCCGACCGGGTACGTGCTGTACTGGCAACTGACGGCGCTGGGAGTCAAGTGCGATGTGGTGGCTCCGACGCTGGTTCCGGTCAAGGCCGGAGATCGGGTGAAGACAGATCGGCGGGATGCGTTGAAGCTGGCGCGCAACCATCGGGCCGGCGATCTTACGGCGGTCTGGGTTCCTGACGAAGCGCACGAAGCCTTACGCGATCTGGTGCGGGCGCGGGAGGCGGCGAAACAGGATCAGTTGCGGGCACGGCATCGGTTGAGCAAGTTTCTGTTGCGCCATGGCAAACGCTTCCCGGAAGCCGGGAAGGCGTGGACGCTGAAGTACATGGCCTGGGTCAAGCAGGTGCGGTTCACGCAACCGGCTCAGGAGTACGCGATGCTGGATTACCTGCACGAGGTCGAACACATGAACGAGCGCGTGTTGCGGCTGGAACAGGCCATTGAGGAAGCCGTGAAGTTGGCGCCGTCGTGGATGCAGGAAGTGGTTCAAGCACTGCAAGCGTTGCGCGGAGTGGCGAAGATCTCGGCGGCGACCCTGGTCAGCGAGTTGGGCGAGATCTCGCGTTTCGATAACCCCCGAAAACTGATGGCCTACAGTGGCGCTGTACCCGGCGAGGACTCCAGCGGCGAGCGGGTGCGGCGCGGAGCCATCACCAAGACCGGCAACGCCCATCTGCGACGAGTGGTGATCGAGGCGGCCTGGTCCTATCGGCTTCGTCCCGGCATCGGCCCCGCGCTGCGCCAACGGCAGAAAGGCGTCAGCGAAGAGGTGAAGGAGATCGCATGGAAGGCTCAGCTCCGGCTGCATAAGAAGTATCAGAGGCTCATGACGGCTGGCAAAGATCAGCGGAAAATCGTCACCGCCGTGGGACGCGAGTTGTTGGGTTTCATCTGGGCGATCGGTAGCAGGACAGAGGCACTTTGCCGGTCAGCGGCGGGCGATGACGGCGTAAGTTCAAGACCAAAATCAAAAGCCAAAACCTTCCTGATAAAGGGAAAGGCAAAAAGCAAGAATCATGGAATTTCGAGGACAAAGCGAGCAGCGGTCGAGGCGCACGATCAAGGAGAATCCTCGCCCGCTCTATGCGACAGGCTCACGCCCAACTCGCGCTACTAGTCCGAGGCAGCTCCCGACGGATCACGATTATGCGGTTCCGACCCGCGAATATCAGACTGATCAATCGTCGCAAAAGCTGCTCCGACCGCTGCGCGCCCTGCCCTCGAACAACTTCAACAACAACAGCAACCCCGACGAGGGCATCGCAGACTTGACAGGGTCACTCCATATCAGAGCGGAACGAATCGATGTATTTCCCCGCTGCAATAAAATGAGCGACGCGTGATCGCAAAAAGCTCACGCTGCCAGCCTTATCTCGGACGGCGGGCGCAACCTGTGAATGGCAATCGCAAACATTACATAGGTCCAACCGCGCAGGATCAATGAAACACCCACGGCGATGCCTAGAAACCAGATCCCCGACCAGGGCCACTCGGCCCAAAGCAGGATTCCAAGCGCAATCGTAACGATTCCATCGAAGACAGCCCAACCCCAGTTCGGGAACTTCAACGAGATCGCCGCCACCAACCGGAAAAAGCCTATGACGGTAAAGAACGCAGCAGAAAGAAGCGTCCAAACCAGTGCGCCGGCAACGGGGTGGGTCAGTATAAGGAAACCCACGAACAATCCAAGGACGGCGCCAATCAGGTGCAGGAACATGCCGCCCCAGCCGCGTACCCGGAATGCATGTATCCCTTCGATGATCCCGCTCACGATAAATAGGCCTCCCAACACCATCGCTGTGCCCAGCGTAGCGGCGGGAAGAATCAGGAATGCAATCGTGCCTACAATGATGAGGCAAATGCCTAGTGCGAGAAGCCAGCCCCACTGATGTCGCAGCTGTTGTATTTCCAGGAATAACGGAGCACTTGCCATGTGCACCTCTGCTTTCTTTGATTGAACATGGTACCGGGCACCAAAACTTCGCGACAATTGCACACGAGCATCAAGCGGGACTCCGGGTGCCGTCCAAGCCAAAAAGGAGGGCCGGTGCCGTCCCGCCGACGCCATGCCTGCTCGAATTATGCGAGCGCCACCAGACTTGCCGGTTGCGGCTTTAGGCGGCCTTATTGGTCCTTTCGGTCCTTGCTGCGCTCTTTTCGGCGCCTTGCTCCGAAGCCGGCTGGACTGGGATTTCGCGTACGTTGCTCGTGACCGGGATACTTACGCGCAACACACCATCCTTGAACTCCGCATGCGCTTTCTCTGCCTCGGCTCCCTCGGGCAGAACCATTGTCCGGTAGAATTTTCCGTACTTGCGCTCTGTCTTATGAATCCCGCCTTGAGTCTTCTCCTCTTCGGCCTTGCGTTCGCCCTGGATGACTAGGACGTCATTCTCGATCTTTACCTTGACATCGTTTTCAGAAAGACCGGGCAACTCGGCAGATATCTCCAGGTTGCCATCCCGTTGTGTTACTTCGACCGGAGGCATCCATGTGCCAAAGTCCTCGGCTCGACCTGGGATATTACCGGACCCCGCTTGCGCAAACACCTGGTTTATGTCGTCCTGCAAACTTCTGATCAAAGAAAGCGGGTTTACGAAGAAAACGTCAAAGGGGTCCCATAGAGCCCGAAGAGCGGATGCGCTGCCTCGCCGTGTTAAAGCAGACTGTTGCCCCCTCTGTTCTTCTTGGGAGCCCGCTTGTGATGTTAATTGTTGGTTTGTCTGTTGCGCTGACATCATCCACCTCCACCTGTGTGATCGAAAGAATCGGGATGCGAAGATTCGATACTCGGCGATGCTAGCCGCTGTGTATGCGCAATAGCAATTCCTCGCCAGGATGAACCGGGATTCCGATAGGATACGTAGCGGCGAGCGTCGCCAATGGGCGCACCCACGCATAAGACTTTTGGAGTAAGGAACAGACGCTTCTGGCTGAATTGTCTTAACTTTAAGCAGTTTTATCGTGTTTTTTGGATGCTTCACGCTCCGCGTCCGCCAGTAGTGCCCAGGCCAGTCTGGCATCCTGGGTGTGTACCCAGAGAATCATGTCGGCAGGCAGCCCAGGGAGCACCATGGGGCTCAATTCGCAGGGGATGCCATTGGAACGCAACAGTCCGCAAGCGAGTTCGGCCTGATCCGCACGTTCGAATCGGTCCAGTTCGACTCGATTATTGGGATCGACGTATTTCAATGCTGGATCGTCATCAACGAAGTGCGTGCCTGCCGGTTCCGTCTCGACCTGCAGATCAGCGCCACACACTGCGCAGCGTTTCGCATTCCGGTCATTCGTGCTGCCACAGGCGGGACACGATCTTTCGAAGTTGATCTCTGCCATCACTACGCCTTCTGCCACGCTTGCCAAACGTGGACTCATAACCGATCTACCCTAGGGAACTGAGGTGCGGTTGAAAGGTTGCCATCTATCTTCTACCTCCAAGGTCGTAACCGCGTCTCTAACTCCGAGCGGAGCCGAGCATTCGCCGCCTTTCGGAATGTCGGTTCACTCTCACGGGGAATTGTTATGGATAGATCGAGTCGCTAACCTTCTGAACCAGGATAGGGAGACAAGTTATGGCAGTTGCATCAATAACCCGCACCGACGCAGACATACAACTCGACGTATTGAAAGAAATGCAGTGGGAACCCAGTGTTCAGCCAAATGAGATCGGGGTGTCAGTAGAAGGCGGCGTCGTCACACTCACAGGATGGGTTGATTCCTACCTTAAGAAATGGGATGCCGAGCAGGCCGCTCACCGCGTTCGCGGTGTTAAAGCCGTGGTCAACGACATTGAGGTCAAGCTCGCCCACGAGCGTACCGACCCTGAGATCGCCGCGGACGTAGCACGTGCGCTCGAGTTGGATATTGCCGTGCCGAAAGACAAGATCAAAGTGACAATCTCCAAGAGTTGGGTCATCTTGGAGGGTGAGGTTGAATGGCAATACCAGAAGAACGACGCCGAGCAGGTGGCCCGTCGCCAAGCCGGCGTCAAGGGAGTCACGAACCTGATCCGTGTGAACCCCGGGGTCACGCCGCCGGAGCTTAAGAAGAAGATCGAGCAGGCGCTGATACGCAGCGCGCAGACAGATGCAGAGCGAATCACGGTTGAGGTACAGGGCAACAAGGCCATTCTCAGGGGAACTGTGCGCTCCTGGGCGGAGAAGGAAGAGGCGGAGCGAGTCGCGTGGTCGGCGCCGGGGATTTATTCAGTGGACAACCAAATCACTATCTCTTCGTAAGCTTTTGGTGCTGGTGTAGTTGCGGGAACCTGCTCAGCAAGAAGGGTGTAAATGGATGTTACACAATCCTAAGCAGGAGCATTCAGGTTGAATAATCCTGGATACAGCGTTTCTGCAGTACTTCAGTTGCTTTTTCCGCGGGATCGTCACTAAATCGCTGCTTCCGGCCTGCCTGTCACTGATCCTGACGGTAACCGCGTCTGCGCAGCCGGTGCCTTTGACTCCACAGCCGGGGCCGTTGACTCCGCCTCAATTGGACCAACTGGTTGCGCGCATCGCCCTGTATCCAGACCCGCTGCTCGCCCAGACCCTCACTGCCTCGACATACTGGGACGAGATTCCTGAAGCTGCAATCTGGGCGCATCAGCACAGTTATCTCAGGGGCGATGCGCTGGCTCGAGCCATTCAGGTCGACCACTTGCAGTGGGACCCCAGCATTCTGGCCTTGCTTCCATTCCCTTCCGTTCTGGACACGTTGGCAAGCGATCCAGCATGGACCGGGCAGCTCGGTACCGCGGTCCTGACCGAGGGCCCGGAGGTGATGGATGCCGTGCAACGGATGCGGCAGCTGGCGTGGAGTTACGGCTACCTGAGGCCCAACGCTTACATCAATGTCCTCTGGTCCGGTGGATATATCCAGATCCTTCCCGTCAATCCAAATGTCATTTACGTGCCTTATTACGATCCTCTCGTAGTCTTCGCGCCCCCTCCGCCGGGGTTCGCGCTTGCAAGCGCAATCCGCTTCGGTCCCGGAATCACCATCGGAGCAGTATTCGGTGGGTGGGGATGGTGGCTTGGCTCAGGATTCTTATGGCCATCGCACACGATTCTTATTGATCGCCGTCCATGGCTTCGAGTATGGGCCAATCGGTTTGGATACGTTCACCCGTATGTACACCCGTGGGTGCGCCCGCTCGGACCACGAGTGGAAAGGCATCGATTGAGAAGGTAGCAGCGGGAAATGGCGGGTGTATGGCTTGACGCTGCCGTATTGATTCTTGAGTGTGTCCATGTCCTGCCGTCCATGTTGACTACGGGAGCAGGATACATCCGTGTGAGTAAGTGTACAGTGCTTGTTTCTGTACTCCTATGTTGCTGTAACTGAACCACTTTCTATTGGTTATCTTTCCATTCCTCATACCACGCCATCTGGATCGCTTCGAGCTTGGCTTCGTTCGAGGCTTGCGGGTCGTCCTTAAAGTTCTTCAGATCGGCCACCAACCGGTGCAACTCCGTGAAACGGACCGTGAGCGGATCGGCCTCGGGAAACTTCTCATAGAGTTCAATCCCGATATCTTCAGCATCGCCCCAATGCAGTTCGTTCATCGTCCCCTCCGTAACTGCGTACGGCATCCCCTACAGCGTGCTGCCTCCGCCCTCGCTGATGTAGTTGCGATTCCACGAGGGAATCTCCACCACCACTTCGCCTGGCTTCTCGATGATTGCCATGCAGCCCAACCGCGAGTTCAGTTGAAGATCTGCGGCTGTGTCCAGCCGGTCCGCCTCTTCTTCGCTGCACTCGCTCAGCAGTTCCTTGCCCTTCTTCACCACCACGTGGCAGGTCGTGCAGGCGCAATTGCCGCCGCAGGCATGTTCCAGGTGTACGCCAAAATTCATCGCCACATCTAGGATGGATTGCGGCTTGCCATGCTCCTGGTAGGGCAATGCGCCCGCTTCGAATTCCACGCTCTGTCCACTCGGCAGCACCGTGAGGCGTATCTTGTTCGGCCCCAGCTCAGTCCTGTTCTCGGCGGGATCGGTCTTCACCTGTAACATTTTTCGCGTCCTATTCTAAACATTGATATATATCGATTTACAACTTAGCTGAACTCGGCCTTGCCAATCGGATGCGGTGCCGCTGGTCCCTCGCCCATATCCGTCGACTCCATGTTCTTGCCGCGCAGCGCGCCGCCCACGGCGGCATCCATCATCAACTCCGCCAGGTGCATCGTCGCCTGGTTCAACTCGTCTATCGAGCGTCGGATGTGTTGATAATCCTCGCCTGCCATCGCCTGCCGTAGCGCGCGTTCCAATTCGTCCACCTGAAGTTGTTCGGTCTCACTCAACATCCCCCAAGCAGGGTTGTCCCGTCCCTTCAGCAACGCGGCCAGAATCGTCTCTGCCTCATTGCACGCCTCGATCAACTGGCGATCTGCAAGATCCTTTTCGGCGTTGTCGAACGAGTCCAGGATCATGTTCTCCACCTGCTCATCGGTCAAACCGTAGCTCGGCTGCACCTTGATTTCGGCTTCCTTGCCACTGCGTTGTTCGCGTGCGGAGACGTGGAGAATTCCATTGGCGTCAATCAGGAATCGCACCTCGATGCGCGGCAGCCCCGCCGGCATCGGAGGAATCCCCCTCAGGTCGAAGCGCGCCAACGAGCGGCAGTCCTTTGCCAGTTCGCGCTCGCCCTGCAGTACGTGAATCGCAACCGAAACCTGACCCTCGACTCCGGTCGTAAATTGCTCGGTCGCACTCGCCGGAATCGTCGAGTTGCGATGAATGATCTTCGCCGTAACTCCGCCCAGCGCTTCAATGCCGAGCGAAAGCGGAGTCACATCCAGCAGCAGCATATCCTCGGGTCTCCGCCGATCCGCCCGCCAGGATATTCGCCTGCACCGCCGCGCCCAGCGCCACCACCTCATCCGGATTCAGTTCGGTGTGAGGCTTGCGCGCAAACAGCTCTTCCACCTGCCGCCGAACCAACGGAATCCGCGTCGATCCGCCGACCAGCACCACCTCGTCCACCTGCTTCGCCGTCAGTCCTGCGTCTTTCAGCGCCTGCCGGCACGGGCCTAACGTGCGATCCACAATCGGCTGCACCATCTGCTCGAACATCTCGCGCGTAATTCTGCGCTGATACATTCTTCCATCCGGCAGCTCTACCTCAAGCTCTGCCGCATCCTGCGATGACAGCGCGATCTTCGCCTCGATCACCGCGCGGCGCAGCCGCTGAATCGCATCCGGATGCTTGCGCAAATCCACCTTCAGGTCGCCCGCAATATCCTCGATCGCAACCGCAATCAGCAGGTTGTCGATGTCGTCCCCGCCCAGGTGCGTGTCGCCGTTTGTGGCAATCAACCTCGAAAATTCCATCCTTCAATTTAAGAATGGAAACATCGAACGTTCCCCCGCCGAAGTCATACACCGCGATAGTGCCGTTCTGCTTCTGGTCCAGCCCATAGGCCAGTGAAGCGGCCGTCGGTTCGTTCACCAGCCGCAGCACTTCCAACCCTGCGATGCGTCCCGCGTCCTTGGTCGCCTGCCGCTGCGCGTCATTGAAATACGCCGGCACCGTGATCACCGCCTGCTTTACCGCACCGCCAAAAAAACGCTCGGCGTTACGCTTGAGCTGGCGCAGAATTTGCGCAGAAATCTCCGGAGGCGTGTACGTCCGCTCGCCAAGATGAATCCGCAGCACTTCGCCCGCAGCAAGGTCTTTCGGCAAGATGAAACGGAAACAGCTTGAGCTCTTCCCTGCACATCTTCCACGCCGCGTCCCATCAGCCGTTTTAACGCTGTACACGGCGCGCTCCGGCGAACTTCAGCAGCACCTCGCGCGCGGCATTACCCACCAGCATGTGGCCGTCGTGATCCAGGGCCACTACCGAAGGAACAAGATTCAATCCATCTTCGCCCGGGAGTAATGAACACTCCCTTACCCGGTGCGCCCGGATGTGCAAGCGAAGGTCCGGAAGCCATATAGGCCACCAGTGAATTCGTAGTCCCGAGATCGATTCCTACAACTCTGTCGTCTGCCATTTTTATATTTTTTTCTGATTTTATTAAAGCGCCAAATTAATTCAGAACTTCATTGATGTCGCGTACAAGGTTGCACAGATAGCTGCGACGGTTCAGCAGATCCACCATCTCTGCCGTAGCTTCAGACTCTCCGCCGTCCCATCTTTTCCAGGCCGCGCGCAACTCGTCCTGCATCGCATTCAGCCGCGCCGTCAATCCCTCGCCTGTCGTGCGCAGTTGCCCACGCAGGTCGTCGTCAACGCCGCCCATCTTTGCTTCTTCCAGCAGCATATTCAACTCGAACGCCTCTTCCAGTAACTCCGCCGGAACTGTCTGCTTCTTATCTACGCCGGAAGCGCGGGCCTGCTCGGTTGCGCTCTTGCTCTGCTCGTCCAATTGAATTCCTTCAATCATCAGCAGATATTCGGTGCGCGAAATCGGATCCTTCAAGGTTCGGTATGCGTCATTAAGCTGCGAAGTTTTTTCCAGGCTCCACGCCTGCTCCCGCGCACTTGCGCGCGAGTACACATCCGGATGCAACTTCCGGCTGAGCGCGTAATACTCACGTTCCAGCGCGTCCTCATCCAATTCCAGCCGGCACGGCAGTCCGAAGAAGGAAAAAAAATCCGTCGGCTCTGCCGGCTGCACATGCCCGCATTCGGCGCAGAAATGTTCAGCGCGCATGTCTCCGCAAGACCAGCAGCGGTGACGATGATTTTCACCGATGCGCCATCTGCAGAGCCGCATTCGGCCCTGCGCTCCATTGATCGCTCAATTCGTCTCCCTTTTTCCCTTCCGCTTAGGAGAAGCTGCTGCCGCAGCCGCAGCTCTTCTTTGCATTCGGGTTCTGGAAGACGAAGCCGCGATGCATCAGCGTCTCTTCCCACTCCACCGTCATGCCATTTAGATAAATGAACGATTTCGGATCGACGAACACGCGAATCTCACCGTATTCGAAGATACGGTCGCGCTCACGCGGCTGCGTGTCAAAGCGAATGTTGTAGGAAAGCCCGGAGCATCCGCCGCCCTGCACGCCCAGGCGCAGCCCGCCCTGCGATCGGATCAATGCCCTCTTTCTGCATCGTCCCCCGAATGTGCTCCAGTGCCTTTTCCGTGATGTTGATTCCCTGCTTTGCCTGCGTCTGCTCTGTCGTCATCTGTTAAGAACTCCTACCAGTGTCCAGTTTCGTTATTCGTTAGCCGTTCTTCTTCTTCCAGTCGGAGATGGCCGCGCGGATCGCGTCTTCCGCCAGCACCGAGCAGTGAATCTTCACCGGCGGCAGCGAGAGCTCTTTTACGATATCGGTGTTCTTGATCTGCAGAGCCTCATCCACCGTCTTGCCCTTCACCCACTCCGTCGCCAGGGATGACGAAGCGATCGCCGAGCCGCAGCCGAACGTCTTGAACTTCGCATCCTCGATGACCTTGGTCTCCGGGTTCACCCGGATCTGCAGCTTCATCACGTCGCCGCACTCCGGAGCGCCAACCAGCCCGGTGCCTACCTCTCCTGCGTTCTTGTCCATGGTGCCAACGTTGCGCGGATGTGTGTAGTGATCCAGTACCTTATCGCTGTAAGCCATCCCTTTATTCTCCTTCTTCCATTCCTTACAATTGCGACTCCCCCACGGAACCGCAAATCTCTTTGCAAAACCTCTTTATTGAAGGTGCCCCACATCTGCCGTCTTTAGCAGATGTGGGACTTGCCGAGTTAATGCGCCGCCGGTTCAGCCGCCCACTTCACCTTCGAAAGGTCCACGCCTTCCTTGTGCATCTCGTACAGCGGCGAAAGCTCGCGCAGACGCTTCACCACGTCCACAACCTTCGCCGCCACATAATCCACCTCGGCCTGCGTGTTAAAACGCCCAAGCCCAAAGCGGATCGAGCTATGCGCCAGGTCGTCGCCCGCGCCCAACGCCTTCAATACGTAACTCGGCTCAAGCGTTGCCGAAGTACAAGCCGAACCGCTGGAAACCGCAATATCGTTGATCCCCATCAGCAGCGACTCGCCTTCCACATACGCGAAGCTGATGTTCAAGCTTCCCGGCAGGCGATGCTCCATGCTGCCGTTGATATAAACCTCATCGAGCTGCGAAATAATCTGCTCGCGCAAGCTCTCGCGCATCGCCAGCAGCCGCTTGGACTCCTCGCCCATCTCCTGCTGCGCAATCTCGCAAGCCTTGCCCAGCCCCACAATACCCGGAACGTTCAGCGTGCCGCTGCGCATCCCGCGCTCGTGCCCGCCTCCGTCCATCTGCGCCACCAGTTGCACCCGCGGATTGCGCCGCCGCACATACAGCGCGCCCACTCCCTTCGGGCCATAAATCTTGTGCGCCGAAATCGAAGCCATATCCACGTTGTCCTCAATCACGTTGAACGGAACCTTGCCCGCCGCCTGCACCGCATCGGTGTGGAACAGCACGCCCTTTTCATGGCAGAGCTTTCCAATCTCGCGAATCGGCTGCAGAATTCCAATCTCGTTATTCGCCGCCATGATCGAAACCAGAATCGTGTCGTCCGTCATCGCGTCCTTCAACTGATCCAGATCGATCAACCCATCCTTCTTCACCGGAAGATAGGTAACGCGATAGCCATGCTTCTCCAGCCGCTTGCAGGTATCCAGCACGCACTTGTGCTCGGTCAACTCGGTGATGATGTGGTTGCCCTTCTCGCGATACATCTCCGCCACGCCCTTGATCGCAAGGTTGTTGCTCTCGGTCGCGCCGGAGGTCAGCACGATCTCTTTCCCGCTGGCGCCAATCAGCTTGGCAATCTGCTCGCGTGCGTTGTCCACCGCCTTCTCGGCGATCCAGCCGAACTCATGATTGCGGCTGGCTGCGTTGCCATAAATTTCGCAAAAGTAAGGCAGCATCGCCTCGAGCACCCGCGGATCGGTCCGCGTGGTGGCATGGTTGTCCATATAAATTGGTAGCTTGCACAGCCGCGTCACTTCCCATGATTCCCTCCTGAAACTTCGATCTTCACCAGCTCGACGGTCGTCCCATTCAAGCCCTCTGTTGGGCGGGTGGCCCATTCAAGCCCTCTGTTGGCTTGAGTGGGGTCGGCGGAATCCTCTCCGCTCTCGCGCAGCTCCCACACCGTCAGCCGGCCGAGCACCTCTTCAATCGTGCGGCTCACCTTCTGCAAAGGTTCCCGCACCGTACACTTCAAACTCGTGCTGCATCCCTTGTCAGACTTGCAAGAACTAATAAACAGCGGCCCTTCAATCGCCCGAATCACTTCCAGCACCGAAATCTTCCGCGGATCGCGCGACAGCACATACCCGCCATTGGTCCCATGCTGCGAGGTCAGCAGCTTGCTCCGCGCCAGCCGCTGCAGAATCTTCGCCAGCGCCTCCTGCGGAATCCCATACATCTCCGCCAGATCCTTGGCGCTGCACGCCCCCAGGTCGGCGTGCTCGGCCAGGTGCCGCACCGCAATCAACCCGTAATCGGCCTTCTTGGTAAGCTTCAGCATGGGATGACAGGAATCTCCGACCTTTTCAGTCGCCAATAGCAGTATAGATGCAGAAAACCAGAAAAAGCAACAAACTAATTCCGCAAGATATTACCGATGTCATTAGTTCTACATGAGTTATCAAATGGCGATTATTTTGGTCGGATACGATGCGTCCAGAGCCGGGAAACCGTCACATGCTCCTCAATCGGCGCTTAATATTCGCCGCTGCGGACGGTGTCTCCGATATCTGAGGATTTCCAGCCAGGTGTCGTGAACAAACCACCATCCTAGTTTCGAGTCACCACTTCCCCTAGCTTCCCCGTGCTCGCCGTAGCCAAACGAATCGTGCCACCACTATCCTGAAATACGAGCACATCCGGCGTCACTCCTATGACTTGGCCCCAAGCCATCGGGATGTTTACGTGGTTCACTACCTGCGCATGAACCACCGCAGTGGAGCGATGCCCCAACATGTAACCAATAAAGAACAGAACCAACGCAAACACGAACCTTAAAATCCTCGATTTCATCAGTGTCCCCCTTGTTTATTATGGCGCGTAAGCCAGCGACCACCCACCCCGCCTTTGATGAAGACTGGCTGTCTCCATGACGCCCATCAAACACGAGGAATGCTGCATGGCCCTGCGAGCGTCGTGCCCCGCAGTGTTCAAGCAGGAGAGATTGCAGGTGCTGGTGCCCCACATCTGCCGCAGTTAGCAGATGTGGGGCTTTGTAGGAGAGGTGGCTACGCCGTCGGGGAATGTGGAGGCGCATCTCCCGCCCATCCCGCTTTGGCGCTACATTGATTCAGGTGATTGCCAACTCACATCGTCCTATCATCGGAATCTTTGACTCCGGCTTCGGCGATGAAACCAGCAACACAATCGGAATGGCGCCACCAAATACAATACGGCTCTGATATGGAGTGACCCTGTCAAGTCTGCGATGCCCTCGTCCAGGGCCGACGCATATAAATGAACACAGGTTGCTATATGCAGTGGGGTTGTAGTTGGGCGAGAAGGGGAGATGGACAATCCCCTGAAGTATTTTTCTGAGCTGCGCGATCCGCGGGTGGAGCGGAACCGGGATCATTTATTGGAAGAGATTCTGCTGATCGCGATTGCCGCGGTGTTGAGCGGAGCCGAGAGCTGGAACGACATTGCCGATTACGGCAAAGCCAAGCGGGAGTGGCTGAAAACGTTTTTGACGTTGCCGGGCGGCATCCCTTCGCACGATACCTTCAACCGTGTATTTGCGGCGCTGGACCCATTGGAAATGGAAAAGGGGTTCGCCGCCTGGGTTTCCTCGATTGCCAAACTGACGGCAGGCGAAGTGGTTGCCATCGACGGCAAGGCATTGTGCGGCAGCCGCGAGAGCGGCAAGAAGAAGCTGGTTCACATGGTTTCGGCCTGGGCCGAGGGCAACGGTCTGGTTCTGGCCCAGCGCAAGGTGGATGAAAAATCCAACGAGATCACGGCGATTCCGAAGCTGCTGGACGCCCTGGAGTTGGCCGGAACGGTGGTGACCATCGACGCCATGGGCTGCCAAAAGACCATCGCCGAAAAGATCGTCGGCAAGAAAGCCGACTACATTTTGGCGGTCAAGGAGAACCAGGGCCTTCTGCTGGAGGAGATCAAGGACTCGTTCCGGCAACTGCCCATCGAGTTCGTGGCCGAGGAAATCGATTGCGGCCACGGGCGGGTCGAGCAACGCAGATGCTCGGTGATTGCCGACCTCGGGCTCATTGAGAAAGCCGCGGAATGGGCGTCTTTACAGGGTTTGGTGCGTATCGAGGCCGAACGGTATCACAAACTCACGGGAAAAACTGAGCGCGAAATCCGCTACTACATTACCAGTCTCAAGCCTGATGCGGCACGGTTGAACCGCGCAATCCGCCAGCACTGGGGCATCGAAAACAAACTGCACTGGGTACTCGACGTGGGCTTTGGCGAGGACCTCAGCCGCAAACGCGCCGGCCACGCCGCGCAGAACTTCTCCCTGCTCAACCGTATCGCTCTCAACATGCTCAAGCAGGAGAAAACCAGCAAACGCGGCATCAAAGGAAAACGCCTCAATGCTGCTTGGGACCACCCCTACCTACTCAAACTGCTCGGAGTTTGATATGCGTCGGCCCTGTGCCCTCGTCGGGGTTTGTTGTTGTTGTTGAAGTTGTTCGAGGACAGAGCGCGCAGCGGTCGGAGCAGCTTTTGCGACGATTGATCAGTCTGATATTCGCGGGTCGGAACCGCATAATCGTGATCCGTCGGGAGCTGCCTCGGACTAGTAGCGCGAGTTGGGCGTGAGCCTGTCGCATAGAGCGGGCGAGGATTCTCCTTGATCGTGCGCCTCGGCCGCTGCTCGCTTTGTCCTCGAAAGTCCATGATTCTTGTTTTTGCCTTTCCTTTATCAGAAGGTTTTCGGCTTTTGATTTTGGTCTTGAACTTATGCCGTCATCGCCCGCCTCTGACCGGAAAGTGCCTCTGTCCTGCTACCGATCGCCCAGATAAAACCCAACAACTCGCGTCCCACGGCGGTGACGATTTTCCGCTGATCTTTGCCAGCCGTCATGAGCCTCTGATACTTCTTATGCAGCCGGAGTTGAGCCCTTCCATGCGATCTCCTTCACCTCTTCGCTGACGCCTTTCTGCCGTTGGCGCAGCGCCGCGCCGATGCCGGGACGAAGCCGATAGGACCAAGCCGCCTCGATTACTATTCTTCGCAGGTGAGCGTTGCCGGCCTTGGTGATGGCTCCGCGCCGCACCCGCTCGCCGCTGGAGTCCTCGCCGGGTACGGCGCCACTGTAGGCCATCAGTTTTCGGGGGTTATCGAAACGCGAGATCTCGCCCAACTCGCTGACCAGGGTCGCCGCCGAGATCTTTGCCACTCCGCGCAACGCTTGCAGTGCTTGAACCATTTCCTGCATCCACACTGGCGCCAACTTCACGGCTTCCTCGATGGCCTGTTCCAGCCGCAACACGCGCTCGTTCATGTGCTCGACCTCGTGCAGGTAATCCAGCATCGCGTACTCCTGAGCCGGCTGCGTGAACCGCACCTGCTTGACCCAGGCCATGTACTTCAGCGTCCACGCCTTGCCCGCTTCCGGAAAGCGTTTGCCATGGCGCAATAGAAACTTGCTTAACCGGTGCCGTGCCCGCAACTGATCCTGTTTCGCCGCCTCTCGCGCTCGCACCAGATCGCGTAAGGCTTCGTGCGCTTCGTCAGGAACCCAGACCGCCGTCAGATCGCCGTTCCGATGGTTGCGCGCCAGCTTCAACGCATCCCGCCGATCTGTCTTCACCCGGTCTCCGGCCTTGACCGGAATCAGTGTGGGAGCCACCACATCGCACTTGACTCCCAGCGCCGTTGCCTCAACTGCTCGCCTTCAGCACAACTTTATCTGCGGAGCACTAGCGATACGGCACTACGGATTTTGCGACAGGAATCCTCCAGACGGAGCTATGCGGCTGGCTTCACGCTAGGAGCGGTCGTACAAGTCTTCTCTTTCCTAAGCGTCTTCGCATACGATTCCACGCTTGTCTTCAGCTCATTCATCCGCCCCTGCATCCACTTCTGTATGATCGGCGCAGCAGCTTGCATACTCTCTCCCATGATGGCGGGCAACTCTTCGAGCATCTTCTGTCCCACAGGAGAGGAGTCGAAGCGGATTATCTCTTGAATCTCGCCATGTGTTAGGTGGTGCTGGTAGGCGGGGACCATCGCCTGCATCAGCTCATCATAGGGCATGGCCTCGAACATCTTCTGTGTCTGCAGATTCAAAAATTCGTTCAGTTTTGCCTTTTCCTCTGGCGTCGCGTTCGGCAGTTGATTCGTTATTACCTCGTTGCCCATGGCTGGCAGTTGCTTCGTTATCACGCCCATGATTGCGGCGAACCGCTCGCGTGAACAATGCGTGACGTCGAGCAGCTTCTGAACATCTTCTTTCGTTGCATGATCGTCTGGTTGCTGGGCAAGGGCGGCTTCAATAGGAAGGACGACAAGACAAAGAATAATGGCCAACCAGCGTTTCATCTGGAATTTCCTTTTTCAGATCTGATTTGCCTAAAGTTTACCGCTGGTAGCTGGTTTTGCAAGACCAAGGCTGTCCGCGCATCCGGCGGCCAGTGACATTCGGCCAGATGCTGCCGCTTCTTGTGTTCGCTGCAGCTGCGAGATCGACGAGCGCCAATCTCAGAACTCCTGATCTCGCCCCGTAGATCCTGTCGGGCAGGGAAAACGGAATGATCCTGAAAACTGTTGCCAGAGGGGCTGCTTTGTATTAAGAAAGAGCATGCCGCAGATGCAACTGCCGATATTCCCTGCCGGAGTGACCGAGATCAATCACCACATAGCGGTGGCAAAGGAGGCGGGCACGGTGTACTACATCCACGGCCACCTGCCGGTGTTCCGCCACGCGGAGAACGATGTGCGTGGATTTCGCATGTTCACCAGCCAGATGATCGTCAACGGGACGGTGAAGCCCAAGGAGATTGTCCAGGCGTTCGGCGTTCCGATGATTGCAGTGAAGAGGTATGTGAAGGTTTTTCGGGAGCAGGGGGCCAACGGGTTCTACGCGGTGAAACCCCGTCACAGTTCAGCCTCGGTGCTGAAAGGGGAAGTGCTGCAGCGAGCGCAGAAGTTGCTTGACGAGGGGCAGAGCGTTCCGGAAGTGGCGAGTGAACTGAATGTGTTGGCGAACACGCTGCACAAGGCGGTTGACGCTGGACGCTTGCGAAAGCTAAAAAAAACGAACCCGCCACCACCGAAGTAAGCAACAAGAGTGGTCGCAGTCAGATCGACAGCCAAGCGCCGATGGGAAACGCCGCGACGCGTTCGTTGGAGCGAGTAGCGGCCGCGATGGGAGAGCTGGAGTCGGCGCCCATCGAGTTTCAAGCTACCTGCGATGTAACCCGGGGCGGCGTGCTGCTGGCATTGCCTGCGCTGTTGGCGACCGGGTTGTTGCGCTACACGCCGGAGATGTACCAGCTCCCAAACGGATTTTATGGCATTGACAGCATCTTCCTGCTGCTGGCATTGATGGCGCTGGGGCGGATCCGGTCTCTGGAACAGCTTCGTTATCAAGCGCCAGGCGAGTGGGGCAAGCTGCTGGGACTGGACCGCATTCCCGAAGTGAGGACGCTGCGGGAGAAGTTAAAACTGCTGTGCCACGACTTGGGTCAAGCCCTGCGCTGGAACGCCGCACTGGCCAAGGAATGGATCGCCCAGCAAGATGCCTCGGAACTGTTTTTCTACTGCGATGGCCACGTGCGCGTCTATCACGGGGAGCAGACGGCGCTACCGCGCCATTACGTGGCGCGCCAGCGATTGTGTTTACGGGCTACCACCGATTACTGGATCAATGCCATGGATGGCCAGCCATTTCTGTATGTCAACAAAGAGGTGGATCCGGGACTGATCGCCACGCTCAAGCAGGATGTGATTCCGTGGCTGGAAGTGAATGTGATCCAGCCGCCGGAGCAACAGCGGCGCATGGCGGAAGATCCTCGTACCCACTGGTTCACAATGGTGTTCGACCGGGAAGGCTACAGTCCCGAGTTATTCGAGCAGCTGTGGCAGAAGCGGATTGCCATTCTGACCTATCACAAGTTTCCCCAGGGCGAGTGGCGCAGCGAAGAATTCACCACGCACCGCGTCCAGCTGGTGAGCGGCGAAATCGTGACCATGAAACTGGCCGAGCGCGGTACCCAGTTGTCGAACCGGTTCTGGGTACGCGAGATTCGCAAACTCAGCGACGGCGGCCATCAGACTTCGATCTTAGCCACCAACTTCCAGCTGCCAATGACCACGCTGGCACCGTCGTTATTCGCCCGATGGTCTCAGGAAAACTTCTTCCGCTACATGCGCGAACATTACGGATTGGATAGCTTGATTGAGTATGGAACCGAACCCGTTCCTGATGCGATCCAGGTGGTAAATCCGGAGTGGCGCAAACTCGACGGCAAGATCCGCTCCAAAATCGGCCAGCGCCATCGGCAGGCGGCTCAGTTCGGAGCCCTTGCTTTATCGGAGGATCCCACCAACTCTGAAGTTCAGGGTTTTCAGCAGCGCAAGGCGCA
Source organism: uncultured Acidobacteriota bacterium (assembly GCA_963786435.1). Lineage (GTDB taxonomy): Bacteria > Acidobacteriota > Terriglobia > Terriglobales > Acidobacteriaceae > TOLSYN. The sequence goes on along the minus strand of CAWAZK010000002.1, from coordinate 3,439,869 downwards.
ACTGCGGGAAGACATCGAAAGTCTCGATTTGCAGATCGACCAACTCAAACAGTCGCGCAAGGACACTCCGCATCACATTCCCGTGAAGCTATTGCCAGAGGAAGACCGATTTACTCGGCTGCGTACCGAACGAAAGCATTTCGTCGATACCATCAAGATGATCGCTTATCGCGCCGAATCCAGCATGGCCTCCCTGCTTCGCGAACATATCGCCCGCACTGACGATGCCCGCGCCTTGCTGCGCCAGATCTTCGATACCGAGGCTGATCTTACCCCTGACCTCATCACCAACACCTTGACTGTCCGCCTCCACCATCTCACCCAGGCGGCTCACGATCAGGCCATCGAGAAACTGTTGGCGGAACTCAACGCCACGAAAACCATCTTCCCCGGTACACACCTCACGCTCGTCTTCAAACTCGGGTCATCCTGATTTCAACCAGATCAGGAGGTCTGAAGTTGCGGATCATGGGAACAATCAAGCCCGGGAAAAAAGACGAATTCCTCAAAGCGCATGCTATGCGAGATTGTAAGGTGGTTCAATGAGACTCTAGGACGATGGTTTTCCATCTTTTTGGACGTGTCCTTAGTATGTATTTGAAAACAGGAGAGTGAGCGCAATGAAACTTACTGGCAACACGATTCTGATTACTGGCGGCGGCTCGGGCATTGGACGCGGGCTGGCAGAGAGCTTTCAGGCGATGGGGAATCAGGTCATCATCTCGGGGCGTCGGAGGCAGGCGCTGGAGAATACTACGAAGGCGAATCCGGGGATGAAGTCTGTCGTGATGGACGTTGAAGACCCGGCGAGCATTCGCGCGGTGGCGACGCAGATGGCGTTCGAGTATCCGACGCTGAACGTGTTGATCAACAACGCAGGGATTATGCGCGAGGAGGATCTGCGGGATCAACAGGATGATCTGGCCGACGCCGAGGCGATTGTAAGGACAAACCTGCTGGGGCCGATCCGGCTTACGGCGGCGCTGATGGGACGGCTGCAGAAGCAGGAGCACTCGGCGATTGTTAACATTTCCTCCGGACTGGCGTTTGTTCCGCTGGCGATGACTCCGACGTATTGCGCGACGAAGGCGGCAATTCATTCATACACGCAGTCGCTGCGATACCAGCTTAGGGGGACGGCGACGGAGGTGGTGGAACTGATTCCGCCGTATGTTGCGACCGAGTTGATGAATGGTGCCTCGGACCCGAGGGCGATGCCGCTGCCTCAGTACATTGCCGAGGTGATGAAGGTATGGAAGGCGCAGCCGGAGGCAACGGAGATCTGCGTGGAGAATGTGAAGTTCCTGCGCTTCGCGGCCGAGAGAGGTCAGCACGACGGAGTGTTCGTAGGGCTGAACGACGGGTTTTCAAAGCCGGTGGAGACGGAGTAGGTGCGCTTATTCCTCGACGAGATTTATTTTGTTAGTTCGTTCGTAAGTAGGCTGGCTTTGACGGCAAGGTTGTAGGCGCGCTCGACGTCGCCGGCCTGCAGAGCCTGGCTGGACTGGGTGATGTAGTTGCGAGCCTGTCGCAACATGCCCAGTTCGCTCTCACTAAGCGAGCGGTTGATTCCGGCGAGCCTGCCCTCGGAACTGTGCAGCAACTGCTCGGTGTTCTGGCGTTGCGATTGCACGGCGGCACGAGGCACGTCGGCGGTGATCTGCACGGAATCGTCGGGGACGACAGGCTTGGCGGCCTCGGGCTTAGGCGGTTCGGCTGGAGGCGTCGGCTGCACTGGCCTTTTAGGAACGTGCTGGCGCGGCTTGGGCTTGGGCTTTTGCACCTTGTTTTGAGGTGTGACGGACGGTGCGGTTTCAGGGGTTGGACTGGTGTTCGGGTTCGGCTCGGGCACGGGCGGCGGCACGGGCTGGGGCTCGGATTCGATAGAAGGCACCAACACGGGCGGCGTGGTGCGCATGTGCTTCTTTTCGCAACCTGTGAAGAGCAGGGCAAGGCAGAAAGCTGCTGCGGTGAGGGTGCGAGCCGAGATGAATGCCTGGAAACGGAATTGGAACATTTTGCTTTCTGCGATGCCGCTGTTTTCAATCTGAACGGCGTGCCTTCTTTTGCTTTCTGCTAGCCAGTCTTGCTGAGAGCCGACCATCTTAGTTCGGTGGACGAATTATGGGTTCACGGGGCGCCGCAGCCTCTGAAGAGTTTTCTGTACTCGCATCGAAAGGTTTCACGGTTGCTGCGTCCGAAGCTTTCTGTATGGGCAAATTCTGTGGCGCCAAGGGAAGCATAAAGCGGAAGGTTGTGCCTTGGCGAGTCTGGGTGTCAAGGTCGAGCGCGCCGTGGTGCAACTGCATGGCACGATAAGTCAAGGCAAGTCCGATTCCACTGCCGGTTTTTTTAGTTGTGAAGTACAGATTGAAAATCTTATCGCGAATCTCGGGTGAAATCCCAGGGCCGGTGTCTTGCACCTCAAGCACGGCGGCCTGGTCGGAGGCGAATGCGCGGAGGGTAAGGGTACCTCCATCGGGCATGGCCTGCACGCCATTGAGGACAACGTTGAGCACGGCCTGCTTGATGAGATCGGTGTCGACGTGGATGGGGAGCGGTTGCTGGCCGAGATCCTGAACGATTTCTACGTTTTGGGAGCGGGCTTCGGGCGAGGCGAGGGCAGCGACATCGGCGGCGAGTGAGCGCAGATCGATTAGGCAGAGCTTGAGTTCGAGCGGGCGGGAGAAATCGACCAGGGTTTTGACGACGCGGTCGAGACGATGGATTTCCGAACTGATGATATCCATGTGGCGGCGGGTGCCGGGATCGAGCTGGAGAAGACGCTCGCGCAGAATTTCAAGGTGGATGACGATGGCGTTGATGGGATTCTTGACCTCGTGGGCGACGCCGGAGGTGAGGCGTCCGATGGCGGCGAGGCGGCGCGAGAGTTCGATTTCATTTTCGATACGGCGGACGGACTCGGCGTCGCGGACGGTGAGCAGCGCACCGATGGGAGCGCCGCGCTCGGAGATGAAGTCGAGCGAGAGCTGGACACGACGTCCATGTTCCATCTCAATCTCACGCGAGGAAACTTCCTGGCGCAGGGCGAAGGCGTCGAGCACGATGCGGCCGAGGCAATTGGAGTCGTCGAAGATCTCCTCGACCATACGGCCGAGCATTTCGCCGCGCGGACGGCCGATGAAGCGCTCGGCGGAGGCGCTGACCAGCACGATGCGGCCGTCCTGGGTGAAGAGGATGAGTCCATCCTGAAGGGCGGACATGAGCTGGTCGAGGTTTTCCTTAAGTGCGGAGAAGACCTCGCGGACATCGTGGATCTGGCGTCCGAGGCGGTCGATGCGGGTGCTGACGGCGCCGAATTCGTCGGTTCTGCCGATCTCGGGCTCGGGCTTTTCGGTCTCGGTGGTCATGGCATCGAGGCGGCGGGCAATGACCTCTAAGGGCTGCAGCGCCAGGTTGGAGACGAAGGCCGCGATGATGAGCGAGAACAGCGACCGCGAGGCCGGAGAGCAGGAGAGCGCGGTTGAGCTGCGGTACCAGTTCCTGCTTGAGAAAAAGGGTGGAGAGGCCGACGCGAATCTCGCCGAAGGGCGCGCCCTGGCGCTGCACTGGCAAGGTGACCTCATAAACGCGAGGCGGGGCCGTAGACGGCACGAAGCTGCTCGATGAAGTCGCCATTGCGCAGGGCAGCGAGGGCAGGACGGTGAGGTACGGGTTTATCGACGTCACTAGAGTCGGTGTCTACGAGGGCGATGCCGTTACGGTCGGTGAGCGCCGCGTCGTAGACCTCGGCGTTGTAGCCGACGATGGACTCGAGCAGGCTGGTGACGGCGTGATCCTGCTGGAGGATTGCGGCGATGGCATCGCGAGCCTGGGCGGAATCACGGGGCTCGTGGTGGCTGCCGGGTAATTCGGTTTCGAGCGCCTCCTGTGCGGTGTGAAAGACCTGATGGGCGATGAAACTCGGCGTTGTCGTAGCTTTGATTGATGCGCTGGCGAAAGATCTGGGAAACGTAGAGACAGGAGAGCGTGGCAACCAGGACGAAGACCAGTCCGCTGATTGCGAGCACCAACTTGGTTTTTAGCCTAAGCCGCGGCATTGAAATTGGAGGCGGAGCTGGCTGAAGCTCCGGAGTTCAGCTATCCGGCCTGGTGTCCCATGACCTCGCCGGAAGAGTCCTGCTGCGCCTGCGCTCCGTACTCCTTCAATTTATTGTGCAATGTCTTGAGGCTGATGCCGAGGATTTCGGCGGCCCGGGTCTTATTATTGTGAGTTGATTCCAGGGTCTTGACGATCAGTTGGCGTTCGGCCTCATCGACGGTGGTTCCCACGCCGAGGTGGATGCCATTGGCGTCGCTGATCGGGACGCGGGCCGGGCTGACTCCGAAGGCCGGTGGCAGATGGCGCGGTTCAATCACGTTGGAGTCACAGACGATGACGGCGCGCTCCAAGGTGTTGCGCAACTCACGCACGTTGCCGGGCCAGGCAAAGTTCTCAAACAACTGCATGACCGGATCGCTCACGGTACGCACGTTCCGCGAATGCTTGGCGTTCATCTGCTGGATGAGGGAGCCAGTAAGAGTAGGAATGTCTTCCTTATGCTCGCGCAGGGGCGGCATGTGGATATTGAAGACGTTCAGCCGGTAGTACAGATCGTTTCGCAACTGGCCGCGGGCGACGGCTTCCTCGGGAACCTTGTTGGTGGCGGCGAGAACGCGGACATCGACGGTGGTTTCCGATTTGCTGCCAAGACGGCGCAGTTTGCGGTCCTCCAGCACGCGAAGCAGCTTGGCCTGGGTTCCGACCGGCATCTCGCCGATTTCATCGAGCAGGAGGGTGCCGCTTTCGGCCAACTCGAAGCAGCCGATGCGGCGCTCGAGGGCTCCGGTGAAGGCTCCCTTTTCATGGCCGAAGATCTCGCTTTCGATGAGAGTCTCGGGAATTGCGGCACAGTTGATGGCGACGAAGGGTTTGCCTTTACGGGGCGAAAGCTCGTGAATGGTGCGCGCCACGAGTTCCTTGCCGGTGCCGCTCTCGCCGGTGATGAGGACAGAAGCAGTGCTGGGCGCGACCATTTCGATGAGGTGGAAGATCTCCTGCATCTTGCGTGAGGAGCCTTCGAGCGAGCCGAGCTTTCCGCTGTCTCGCAGCAGACGGCGAGTGACTTCGAGTTCACGATCGGTGCCGCGCTGACGAGTGGCGTTTTGCAGAATATTGCGCAGGCGGGTGGGATTGACAGGTTTTTCGATGAAGTCGTAGGCACCCAACTTCATGGCGGTGACAGCCGCATCCATAGAGCCCTGAGCAGTGAGCAGAATGAATGAGATCTCATGCGGGTTCTGAGTGACCCGCTCGAGCAACTCCATGCCATCCATGCGCGGCATTCTGAGATCGCTAACGACAATGCCGGGAGCCCAGGACAGGACTTTGTTGAGCCCCTCTTCGCCATCCTGAGCGGTTTCGGTGCTATATCCCCAGGCGGAGATCAGCTCGGCCAGGCCGGAGCGCTCGTGCTGCTTCGTCTTCAACGATCAGTACTTTTTCCCATTCCATTGGTGCAAGCCTCTCGGCAATTCATCTGGGGTGAACAGCAGAACGCCCCGAATCCGCACAGCTTGATCAGGCTAGTTAGATGCAGGAACTCGGCACAGTGTAACTTTTGCAGGGCACTCATTTCGCAGAGCAGGTAAGTGGCTTCGCCTGCCCAATGTTTACCGAAAAGGAGCATCCAAGCTGAAAACGCCAAGGCTGCCGAAAGCTTGCGCTAGAATCAAGCAGAGTAGCTGTAACGATCTTGTAATGATTTTCGCACACACAGGGTGGCGTCGTGGCGGTTAGGGACTTTTTCAGAAACTTATAAGTTTGCCTGGCTCCGATGTTTTGCTCTTGTCTGAAAGTAATGGAGGGTTCAATGTCTTTACGTCGCTTGTTGTCGGTCATAGTAGTTTCTGCGGTAATACTCTGCGCCTCGTTGCCGTTGTCTGCACAGGACCGGGATGGTGTGGAGAAGTTCGATGTGTTCGGCGGATATTCCTGGTATCACCCCGGTGCCAGCATCCCATCTGCTGTGGTCAACGGCACGGTCGTGCCTGGACAAAAACTGCCGGATTTCAATAAAGGATGGGCTGGACAGTTCACCTACAATCTGAACCACTGGGTGGGAATTGCGGTGGACGGCACTGGCCACTACGACGATTTCGGAAAATCCCATTCGCTTGCATTCGGTCCGCAGTTCAGACTGCGCAAAGAACACTTCTCGCCGTTTGCGGAAGCACTGGTCGGAGTGCAGTTCTTTAGTCCGAAACAATTTCCGGAGCAGAATGCCGCCACGTTCATCGTTGGCGGAGGCCTTGACTACCCGGTAAATCCGCGGCTTTCGATTCGTCCTATCCAAGCCGATTACGTGAACTCCTACTACACCCAACTCTCTCCGTCGGGCACCTCGAATACGCTTAACGGGGTCCGCCTGCAGGCCGGCCTAGTGCTGAAACTTGGAGTGCCAAAGGTAGAGGAGAAGGTGAGCGCGACTTGCTCGGCGGAGCCGGCGGCGGTGGATGCCGGCGCTCCGGTGAAGGTTTCGGTAACACCCGCAGGTTTTATCCCAAGCGAACGTTGAGCTACAGCTATGAGACCAACGGCGGCAAAGTCTCCGGCAAGACGGCGACGGCCACGGTGGACACCACAGGAGTTGCTGCGGGCAGCTACACGGTGATCGCGAAGGTTGTGGACAACGGTAAGGGCAAGCATCAGCAGATGGCAACATGCCAGGCGCCGTTCACGGTAAACGAAGAGCATGCGCCGACACTGTCGATCTCTGCTGTGCCGAATTCGGTGACGGTGGGCGATAGCTCGACGATCACCGCGAACGGCAATAGCGCGGATAACCGTCCGCTGAGCTATAGCTGCACAACCACCGACGGCCGGCTGACCGGCAATGGTCCGACCTACACGCTGGAGACCGCTGATGCGGCGCCAGGCACGGCAGAGGTGAACTGCACCGTGAGCGATGACCGGAACCTGAAGGCTACGGCCAGCGCATCGGTACAGATCAACGCCAAAGTTTTGCCGAAGGCACCGGAGGCAAAGCAGTTCGGCACAATCGAATTCAAGCGCGATATCAAGCGCCCGACCCGCGTGGATAACGAGGCCAAGGGTGAACTGGACCGTTATGCCGATGCTCTGGCCGCCGCGCCAGACTCCAAGGGCGTGGTGGTTGGATACGCGACCGCCAAGGAAAACACACCAAAGAAGGGAAGCAAGCATGTCCCTGACTTTGCCGCCCAGCGCGCAGTGAACACCAAGGAGTATGTGACCAAGGAAAAGGGCATCGATCCGGCACGGATTGAGCCTCGCACCGGCAGCGGCGAAGGCCAGAAGGTTGACCTCTGGATTGTTCCGGCGGGCGCGACCTTCCCGGAGGCTGGCACTACGGTGGTAGATGAAGCCAAGGTGAAGGCAGTTCCTCGGGTTGCCGTGAGGAAGAAGGCTCACAAGAGGGCAGCTCATAAGAAGGCTCAGAAGGCTGAGTAAAAATAGCGAGAGCGGGCGCCTGCAAAACGATGCAGAGCGCCCGCAACTTCAGAGCTTCACAGGCGGATACGGCAAAGGCGCCGCTCCGGCTGCGGAACACTCTTACGGCTCCCGGCTGAATGCGACTAATTAGCCGGGAGCTTTTTTGTGTTCGCTGATGCAGATTGGCGGGCGGATTTCAGGCTATGATTTTCAGAGAGGCATGATCGCGTTACGGTGAGGATTCCGATGTTGAAATGTCTGGTCGGCGCTGATCTGCGCTGTGCTGCTACTGCCGGTTTCGGCGCTGGGCGCAATGGCGCTCGCTGGGACCATACGGCGGCAATGCACGCGCTCTTGCCTTTAATCCGTCGTATCCGGACCACGTTCTGCTGGGCTCCGGAGCCGGGATTTTGTTTGAGTCACTCGATGGCGGAAGACGCTGGAAGCCCTTCGCACATCTGGGTTCGGGCGATGATCTGATGCTTGAAAACGTCGCCTTCGATCCGAACGGATTCCTCGACGATCTACGTGGCTGGCTGGAGCGTCTCAGGCTCTGGGGGCGGTTTTTTTGTCACCCACGACGCTGGGCGCAGTTGGAGCGAACCGGAGGCGCTGAAAGGGAAGAGCATTCAGGCGCTGGCGCAGCGGAGTCCGATCCGCGTATTCTGATCGCCGGTGCGCTGGACGGACTCTACCGCAGCCGGGATCGCGGAGAAAGCTGGGAGCGGATCACCCCAGAAGGCCATCCCGATCTGAAGAACTTCGAGTCGGTGGCAATCGATCCGCGCGACCCGAAGATCATTTACGCCGGAACCTGGCACCTGCCGTGGAAGACGAGCGACGGGGGAGCGACGTGGAGCAACATCAAGCAGGGCGTGATCGACGACTCGGATGTCTTCTCGATCATTCTCGACCACTCCAACCCGGAGACGGTTTTCGCCAGCGCCTGCTCGGGAATTTATAAGAGCGAGGATGGCGGGCAGCTTTTCCACAAGGTACAGGGAATCCCAGGCACCGCCCGGCGCACCCGTGTTCTGCGGCAGGATCCAACGGATCCGAAGACCGTATATGCGGGAACGACCGAGGGGCTGTTCAAGACCATTGATGGCGGAAGCACCTTCGAGCGCATTACGCCGCCGGACTTCATTCTCAATGCCGTGCTGGTGGACCCGCGCGATCACAGGCGAGTGCTGATTGCGACCGATCGCGGCGGAGTGTTCGCCTCCGATGACGCCGGGGCCAGCTTTCAACCGTCGGATGACGGCTTCTCCGCGCGCCAGATCGCAAGCGTGGTGGCGGATCCGAACGATGCTGCAGACCTATACGTGGGAGTGTTGAACGATAAGGAGTTCGGCGGCGTATTCCACGCCCATGATGGACGCTGGAGCGCAGATGAGCGAAGGCTTGGGCGGGCGAGACGTCTTCGACCTGGGCTGGTCACGCACTGGAAAGCTGGCGGCAGCTACTAATCACGGGATCTTTCTCTTCGATGCCAAGGCGGGGAGCTGGCAGCCGAGTTTGATTGTGCCGATGGTGAAGCTGAAATCTGCGAACAAGGGTGCAACCCGAGGTGCAATCAGGGGTAAGGCGAAGGGTAAAAAAGCGGCGCCGGGAACACAGCTTATAGGTGATCCCCGCGAACTCGTCAGCCGCGCCATCTTTGATGGAAGAGCGGCTGCCCTGGCGACGGGAAACCGGCGCTGGTATGCGGCCACTGATGCCGGCATTCTGCACAGCGATGACGAGGGCGCGAGTTGGAGCGGGAGGGCCGGTCGGGGGCGAGACATCGTTTGTTTCGGTCTCGGCGCACGACGGGGTAGTTGCGGCGGCCTCTGTGCGCGGGATATGGTACAGCGCCAACTATGCACAACACTGGAATAAGCAACCGCTTCCTCCCGAGGTGACGCGCGTCTATTCCGTTACGGTTACGAGCAAGGATGCGGTTTGGGCGGCCACCCGTGAGGGAGCGCTACGCTGGATTCGCAGAACGTTGGACGAAGGCAGTTGGGAGCACGTGACCAACGGCCTGCCCGAGCGCGAGGTGACCTCGATTCGCGAGCAGGGCGGTGTGCTGCTGGCCACCGTGGCCGCCTCCAACTGCTGGTACATGAGCCGTGACGGGGGTAAGAGCTGGTCGGCCTCCCAGCCAGTTGAGTTCGAAGTCAGCGGAGCGATGCTGCAAGGGGGCACGCCGTACATCACCACCCGGCACCACGGAATGGTGGTGCGAGAGCCCGAGGCTGCCGCTGGGGCGCGCACGCTGGAGAGCGTGGTTGCGCAGTAGTCAAAGCCGTCGCGGAAATTAAGTTCGCTACGTCGAATCTTGGGAACCGCATTTCTGGCCCTCAATTCTCGCCCGATTCGATTTCCCTTTTGCGGAAAACACTCCCAATTTGGCAACTCCTAGAAACAAAAGACTTGGTCGATAGTGCGGGTGGCGTGTTCCCGTGTTGGGAATTGCGGCGAGCGCCTGCGCTTGCTTTGTGCTGACCGGAAACCTTTGTCGTGCAATCATTTGCGATTTCTAACCCGATTTGGCACGTGTATTGCTTTTAGAACTGGCATGAACTCTGAAATGAGCACGAGTGAGGCGGGCGGTTCTGGAGCGGCGGCCAATCTGGGCAGCGTTACGTTGAGCCAGAACAGGATTGCAATCGATGCGGCATAGCCTGCATGAACTGGCGAATGTTTTCACCGGAGTCATGATTGCGGGCGATTTGCTCACGCTGCAACTGACGGCAGACTCGCTGCAGAAGTATGCGGCGGATATTTGCGCCGGCAGCTAATCGCGGCTGCGTTCTGGTGCGGGAGATCCGCAGCCAGTTGCTCGCTGCCTGCGGCGAAGTTGAGGCTTAAGAGCAATGACAGGGCGGTCGGAATATCACGAAGCAAGATCTTACGAATCAGGCACGGGGGCAAGAGTAATGACGGACACACGCGGGGCAGCAGGGCAGCGAATTTCCGGTCACAATTCTGGCGTGTCTCAGGGCACACGGCTGGGTGACGCAGGTACTTCAGTATCAGAGGTTCCGATCAGTACAATTCTGGGTGCTCTAGCCATGGAACCCACTCGCGACAAAGCGGAGGCAAACCTGTTGAATTTGCTCATTGTAGATGACGAGCGTTCGATCCGCGAAGGTTGCCGCGATGTGGCCCAGAGCATTGGTTACTCCACCTATATTGCAGATAACGCGGAACACGCGTTCCGGGTGCTGGACACCACCAGCATTGACGTGGTGTTGCTGGATCTGCGCCTGCCCGGTCTGGGCGGGCTGGAGGTTCTGCGCGAGGTCAAGCGCCGCCGTCCCGAAACCGTGGTGATCGTGATGACCGGCTATGCCAGCGTGCAGTCGGCGGTGCAGGCGATGAAGCAGGGCGCCTTCGACTACGTGACCAAGCCTTTCAATCTGGAAGAGCTTCGCCTGATTTTGGATCGGGTGCTCGGCCATCTGCAGCTCTCCAGCGAGAACCGCATTTTGCGCCAGCAGGTGAAAAGCAAGGAAGGTTTTGGCGCCATCATTGGCCGTTCGCCGGAGATGGAAAAGCTCTACCGCATCATCTCCAAGGCGGCGCACAGCTCGCACCCGGTGCTGATTCTGGGCGAGAGCGGCACCGGCAAGGAACTGGTGGCGCGCTCGATTCACTTCTCCGGGCCTTATCGCGACAAGCCGTTTGTGGCCATCGATTGCGGCTCGCTGGTGCCCTCGCTGATTGAAAGCGAACTGTTCGGCTACGTAAAGGGAGCCTTCACCGGGGCTACGAAGAACAAGGATGGACTGTTGCAGGCCGCCGATGGCGGAACCATCTTCCTGGATGAGATCGGCGAACTGCCGATCGATCTGCAATCGAAGCTGCTGCGGGCCCTGCAGGAGAAGGAAGTGCGTCCCGTGGGAGGAACCAAGCCGGTGCCGATCGACGTAAGGGTGCTGGCGGCCACCAATCGCGACCTGGAACAGGCGGTGGCCCAGGGTACGTTCCGCAAGGATCTTTACTTCCGTTTGAACGTGCTGAGCCTGCGTATTCCTCCGCTGCGCCAGCGCAAGCAGGACCTTCCATTGCTGGTTGGGCACTTTCTGGAGCGGCTCTCACGATCCACAGGGGTGCAGCGCAATATCAGCGATGAGGCACTCAAGCTCATGCTGAGCTACGATTGGCCGGGCAACATCCGTGAGCTGGAGAACTGCATTGAGCGCTCCTGCGCCCTGACCAGCGGCCCCACGATTCACACCGCCGATCTTCCCACCGCGATCCAAAACTGGCGGGAGCAGAATGAGCCAGCGGCCGAACGGTCCATTTCGCCGCGCGGCATCCTGCCGATTGCCGAGATGGAGAAGCAGGCCATTCTGGGCGCCATCGAGATGCTGCACGGCGACAAGTTGGAGGCCGCGCGGCTGCTTGGCATCGGCAAAACCACCCTTTACCGAAAACTCAAAGAATACGGCGCGCTGCTGTAGGCGCGTCGGCAACCGGAAGTCAGAGACGTGGACCGAACAGTTCCGCGCCACGGCCCAGGTATGCCCGTGGGCGCTTTGGGAGGAAATTATGATTTTACTGGTGACATCGAGTAAGCGCCGTCTTGAGTGCGGCAACGCGCTGGAACAGAGCATTGGCGAGTCGGTTGAGGTCTGTGAAACGGTTCGCAAAGCAGCGTCGATGCTCCGCAGCAACGAGTATTCGTCGGTGATCCTGGACGATCCGATGGTGGAGGCCGAGGGCGAGGGATTGGAGTCTCTGCTGAACAATCTCGGACTCGCGGTGCCCGTCTACGTCAATTTGGCGATCAGCAACGCCGAGCGTATTGCGCGGGAGCTGCGGTTGGCTCTGCGGCGTAACCGGGAATCCCGGATCATAGCGGTGCGGGCCGCCGAGTCGCAACTGAGGAGTGAGATTCGCGACGCGGTGACCGGAATCCTGCTCTCCACCCAATTGGCGATGCGGACGGCAGAGATGCCCGCCGACGCGATGGAAAAGCTGACCTCGGTCTGCCAGCTTGCGAACCACATCCGGAGCCGGCTGGAAAACGTGAACTAGCCTTCCTGAGTACTTTTATTCTGGAACGGGCCAACTTGAGGCGAGCTGCTTCCTTCTTACCTCTGGGACTGCGGTGCACTGGTTCCGGAGGAAGACATCGTGATGTGGACCATCTTCGCCATTCTGCTCGTGCTTTGGTTACTTGGTTGGGGCTTCCATATCGCGGGGGCTCTGATCCATCTGCTGCTGGTGCTCGCGGTACTGATTGTGGCCGTGAGTCTGCTGGCCGGACAGCGAAAAGCGGTGTAGTGATTGCGTGGTGGGTTCGAAGCGGGTATTCGAAGCGGGTAAATGCTGCGCTGCCGTCCACCGGCGCGGGCCAGCGTAGGCGGCCAGAGGAGTGGCAATTCGCTTGCCGCGTGCCCGGTGCATTTTGATTGATCTGTGCTGTTCGTTTCGGAGGCATCCCGAGTAGGTCACAGCGCCTCTAACTCTCCACGGCAGATGACTTAGAAGTCAATTCCGCTGCCGAAAATGGGGACGATGTCACCCTTGCAAAGTATACCATCCACCTACGAGGCTGGTACTCCTGACACGCTGGCGCAGCAGATCTCGGAATTAGGAGATTGGTTCCACAATATTGATCTGCGCGGCATCCAGACAGCGCCCAATCACTTTCTGGGCGATTTTCCCAACATCAAGTGGCGGCATATTGCTCCGGCCATTCCGCAGGATTTGAGCGGCGCGACGGTTCTGGACATTGGCTGCAATGGCGGCTTTTACTCGCTGCAGATGAAGATGCGCGGCGCCAGCCGGGTGCTTGGAATCGACATCTGCGACCGCTATCTCAATCAGGCGCGACTGGCCTCGCACACGCTGGGGCTGGAGATTGAGTTGGAAAAGCGCAGCGTCTATGAGGTGGAAGAGATCGCCGGACAGTTTGATTTCGTCATTTTCATGGGCGTGCTGTATCACCTGCGGTATCCGCTTTATGCGTTGGACAAGGTTGTGACGAAGGTAGGCGGCAAGCTGATTTTCCAGACCATGATTCGCGGCTCCGACGAGGTAAAGCTCTGGGAAGGGAATTACGACTTCTGGCGCAAGGATATATTTGCCGACCCGAGCTGGCCGCAGATGTACTTCGTGGAACAGAGCTATTCGAACGATCAGACGAACTGGTGGATTCCCAACCGGGCGGCGGCCGAGGCGATGCTGCGCTCGTCCGGACTTGAGATCGAGTCCCATCCGGAGAGCGAAACCTGGATCTGCACCCCCGACGAGCGTTCGCGCGAGGGGCAGTTTTGTACATTATATGGAGTTGGATGGGACGCTGTAGCTAGTTTTATTTTTGGCGCGCCGAAGACGCGACGTGATTCGAGGTGCAAGGCCCGATGGTGGAAGCCATAATGCTGTGGAACGAGCCGAACAATCTCTCTCACTGGGATTTCAAGATCGATCCAGAGTGGAAGCAGTTTGCGGCGCTGGTCCATGCCGGATCGAAGGCGATTCGCGAGGCGAATCCGGAGATTAAGATCGTGCTCGGCGGCATCTCGCCGATTGACCCGAGGTTTATCGAACTGCTTGCGGGCTACGGCGTGCTGGATTCGGTGGACATTATCGCGGTTCACGGTTTTCCCCTCGACTGGAATCATTGGCAGATCTCGGATTGGCCGAAGAAGCTGGACGAGATCCGCGCCGTGGTGGGGGGGAAGTCGATCTGGGTGAGCGAGGCTGGGGCCTCATCGTTTGGCGCCGAGGAAGTACAGCTGTTCGGATTGCAGAAGACGGCCGAGCTGCTGCTGCCGCTGGTAGAGCGAGTGCATTGGTACAGCCTCTTCGATCTGCCGGCGACCTGGACGGCGACCACACGGCATAAGGAAGCGGAGGGAAGCTCATATTACCGGCACTACTACATGGGGCTGTTCCGCGAGGATGGCTCTCCGAAGCTGGCGGCGGCGAGATTTTCCGGCGGGGCTTGGCGTCTGTCAGTGGTTCCATTTCGAGGATCACCGGCTGAGGCTTGGGGTGGAGCGTTTGCGCGAACTCGGAGTACGGGCGGTGCGCACGGGCATCAGTTGGGCGGACTGGTTCCGTCCGGGCTCGGAGGCATGGTTCGACCGCCAGATGGCGGCGCTGGATGAATTCGATACAACGGTGACGCTGTGCTTCACGCCGGAGCACTTGGGGGTTGCCCCGCATTACACCAGTCCGGCAAAAGATCCGGCGGACTTCGCGAATTTTGCGCGCTGGGCGTCGCAGCGGTATGCCCCTCGCGGACGCACCTCAGGGGTAAGTGCGCCCAGGGAGCGCGCCATCGTAGTGGGAGCGGAGGAAGCATGAGCAAGAGGATTCTGGTGACGGGAGGAGCCGGATTCGTGGGTTCGCACACGGTGGACGCACTGCTGCAGCGAGGGCCACTGGGTGCAGGTGTTCGACAACCTCGATGATCAGGTGCATCGCGGCTGTATGCCGGCATATCTGTCGCGCGAGGCGCGACTTTGTGCGCGGTGATGTGCGGGACTTGGAAGCGCTGCGTGCGGCGGTCACGGAGGCCGACGTGGTCTATCACTTTCGCCGCCGCCGTCGGGGTTGGCCAGTCGATGTATGAGATCTGCGCGCTACATGGGGATCAATACCCAGGGGACGGCGAACCTTCTGCAAGCATTGCTGGATCGGGGAGACAGGCTGGAAAAGCTGATCGTCGCTTCGTCGATGTCGATCTACGGTGAGGGGCAGTATCGATGCGATGAACACGGGATAGTAGCCCCGGGACCGCGTCCGACGGCACAGTTGAAGGCCAAGCGGTGGCAGGTGGCGTGTCCGCAGTGCGGGCGGGCGCTGAAGCCAGCGGCAACTGCCGAGGACAAGCCGCTGCAGTGCAGCTCGATTTATGCGCTGGGGAAGAAAGATCAGGAAGAGATGTGCCTGCTGTTCGGACGCACTTATGGCGTACCGGTGGTGGCGCTGCGGTACTTCAATATTTACGGCACGCGGCAGGCGCTCTCGAATCCTTACACGGGAGTGGCGGCGATCTTTGCGTCGCGTTTGCTGAATCGCCGAGCGCCGTTGATTTTTGAGGATGGAGAGCAGTTGCGCGACTTTGTAAGCGTGCATGACGTGGTGCAGGCAAATCTGCTGGCGATGGAACGCAGCGAGGCCGACGGGCTTGCTCTGAACATCGGCTCCGGCCAACCGGTCACGATCCGGCAGATTGCCGATGCGCTTGCGGCGACGCTGGGTGTACATGTGCCAGCCGAGATTACCGGTAAGTATCGCGCTGGAGATATCCGGCATTGTTTTGGTGACATTGGGCTGGCGCAGCGGCTGCTGGGCTATCGTCCGCAGCACCAGTTGCAGAGCGCGCTGGGAGAGCTGGTGGAGTGGGTGCACTCGCAAAAGGCAGTGGATGCGGTTGAGGCTGGCATCGAGTCAGCTGGCTGCCTTTGGCTTGACGGCCTGATTTGATTTTTTGAGTTGATGGTTTTGAGTAAAGAGGTTGCCGTTCTCCCGATGGGCGAACCGGCCAACAGGGAGACGGAGGCGCAAGCACACGGAGCTGGAACCAGCCCCATTGCTCGCGCCAAGTTTTAGAGAGCTTCGCAGCCGGAGAGGCGAGAATCGATGCCGCTCCGGCTGTGGGCTGCACGGGAGGCGAATGCACGTCCTGGTCACGGCGGATACGGTGGGCGGCGTGTGGACCTACACGCGAGAGCTGGTCACCGGACTGGCGGTGCGCGGCATCGAGGTCACGCTGGTCAGCTTTGGAGGGATTCCCACCGCGGCGCAGAGCGCATGGCTGGAAAAGCTTCCCGGAGTGACGTATTTCCCCACGGGCTTTCGTTTGGAGTGGATGCAGGAAGCGGAGCGGGACATCTCCGATTCGATGAGCTACCTGCGTGGCGTGATCGACGAGCGTAATCCCGACCTGCTGCACTTGAGCCAGTACTGCTACGGTGGGCTGGAGTTTGCGCTGCCGAAGGTCGTGGTGGCACACAGCGATGTAATGAGCTGGAGCCGTACGGTGCGCGGGATGGAGCCCAACGGCAAGTGGGCAGAGTGGTATCGCGCGACGGTGGCGCAGGGGCTGATGGGAGCAAGTGTGCTGATTGCGCCCTCGCACTGGATGCTGGATTGCATTGAAAGTTGTTATGGACGGCAGATGCGCTCGCGCGTCATCTACAACGGACGGAGCCCGGCTCTGTTCAACCCGTATTGTAAGCAAGCAAAATTACGCGGCCAGTGTTGGGCGCTTGTGGGATGAAGGCAAGCAGTCGCGATTGCTTATGCAACTCACCGCGCCGCCGCTGCCCATTTTTTTAGCCGGTGCCACGACGCTGGCGGGCGAGAGCGGGGAAGTAGTTGCACGGTGATCGAGAGCGCGGGGTATTGAGCTACGTGGCGAGCTTTCCGAAGGCGAGATGCGAGAGCTGCTGAGCCGCGCCTCGATCTATATTGCGACCTCGAAATACGAGCCCTTTGGCCTTGCCCCGCTGGAGGCTGCACTGTCGCGCTGCGCCATCGTCGCCAATGATGTTCCGGGCTTTCATGAGATCTGGGACAATGCAGCGTTGTATTTCCGGAGCAATGATGCGAGCTTCGCTGGAAGCGGCACTGGCGCTGCTGCACGGCAATCGCGAACTTCGGCTGACCTATGCCAACCGCGCCTATGATCGCGCACGCCAGCGTTACACGGCAGTCCGTATGGTGGAGGAATACATGCAGATTTACAGGGCTCTGCTGGAGCGTCGGGTAGGGGCCGCGTGAATCGGGCCCTGCGCATCCGCTTTTTCGCGCACTCGTGGATCAGCGACTGGAACCATGGCAACGCTCATTTTCTGCGCGGGCTGACGCGCGAACTGGTGCGCATGGGGCACGAGGTTCGCTGCTATGAGGAGATCGGGGCGTGGTCGCTGAGCAATCTGATCCGGGAGGGTGAAGCCGGGGAGCGCGCCATTGACGGCTTCCGCGCTACATATCCCGAACTTGACGTTCGCTTCTACCGGCGCGATGAGAGTCTGCCGGCTTTTCTCAATCACGAACTTGCGGACGCTGATCTCGTCCTGATTCATGAGTGGAATGAGCCGGAGGTGGTGGAGGAGATACTTTCGCGCAAGAAGCGTCTTGGCTTCCGCGCGCTGTTCCATGACACGCATCACCGCGCATACACCAACGCAAATCAGATTCTGCGCTTTCAGCTTCACCTCTTTGACGGCGTGCTTGCCTTTGGCGAGGCGATCCGAAAGATTTACCACGAAGGATTTGGCGTGGCGCGGGTGTGGACCTTTCACGAAGCGGCCGATGTCAGCGTCTTTCATCCCATGGAACGGGCAAAGCAGAACGACGTGGTGTGGATAGGGAACTGGGGCGATGAAGAGCGCACGCAGGAGTTGATGGAATTCCTGGTTTCGACCGGACGGCATTTGACGGCCGAGCAGCGGCAGGGTTCTGGTGCATGGGGTTCGGTATCCGGAAGAGGCAAGAAAGATCCTGCGAGATGCGGGAATCGAATATGCGGGCTATCTTGCGAACCTGGGCGCGCCGGAGGTCTATGCGCGCAGCCGGTTGGCGCTGCATGTGCCGCGGCGGCAATATGCCAATGGACTGAGTGGGGTGCCGACGATTCGTGTGTTTGAAGTGCTGGCCTGCGGCATTCCGCTGGTGTGCGCGCCCTGGGCGGATACGGAAGAGCTGTTCCGCTCCGGCGAGGATTACCTGCTGGCGCGCGACGGCGCGGAGATGAGCGCGCTGCTTGGCGAACTGCTGGAGAACGAAAAGATGCGTCAGCAAATCGCATCGAGTGGACTGGAGACGATCCGGCAGCATCATACCTGCAGGCATCGCGCCGGGCAGTTGATGGAGATTTTCGGAGAAATCACGCGATGAGAATTTTTGTATTCGGATCGAGCATTACTTCCAGCTATTGGAATGGGGCCGCGACTTATTACCGGGGCATTTACAAAGGGCTTGCTGCGCTGGGCCACGAGATTACCTTCGCCGAGCCGGACATTTACAGCCGTCAGCAAAATCGCGATCTCAGTGAGGTGGAGTACGCCAAAGTTATCGTCTACCAGACGCCGCGCGATATTGACGATTTGATCGTGCTGGCATCGACGGCCGATCTGGTCATCAAGCACAGCGGCGTGGGCGCGGACGACGAACTGCTGGAGTGGCGCGTTCTGGATTGCCGCTCACGGGCACGCGCAGGTGGCATTCTGGGATGTGGATGCGCCTGCGACGCTCGAACGGGTGGAGCACAATCCGCGCGATCCGTTTCCGTCGCTGCATTCCGCAATACGATTTTGTTTTCACCTACGGCGGCGGGCCGGAGGTGGTGCGGCGCTATCTGCGAACTGGGGGCGCGCAACTGCCATCCGATTTACAACGCGCTCGATCCGGAGACACATCATCCCGAAGCGGCCGACCCGGCGCTGGCCTGCGACCTGGTGTTTGTGGGCAATCGGCTGCCGGATCGCGAGCGGAGGGTGGAGCAGTTCTTCCTGCGTGCCGCCGAGCTCGCACCGGAGATGAGTTTTATTCTGGGCGGCGAAGGTTGGGGCGGCAAGACGCTGCCGGCGAATGTGCGCTGGATTGGGCACGTCGGAACCGGCTCACACAATCGCATCAACGCATCGGCGCGAATGGCGCTGAACATTAATCGCGACTCGATGGCCGATGTTGGCTTCTCGCCGCCCACGCGCGTTTTTGAAGCGGCGGGCGCGGCGGCTTGCCTGATCACCGACAAGTGGCGGGGCATTGAGAAGTTCTTTGAACCTGGGCGAGAGATTCTGGTGGCGGAGAGCGCTGAGGAGATTGTGGGGTATCTGCGCGGCAAGTCAGCGGCCGATGCACGCGCGATTGGCGATGCGATGCTGAGGCGCGCGCTGGCCGAACATACCTATGCAACAGCGAGCGGCCGAGGCGGAGCGGATTCTGTACGCTGGCCGCGGCGACCGTCATCCGAGCGCGCTTGATCCGGCGGTGCTGGAGACGGTAGGAAGGCGCGCCTGAGCTTGAACTCGGGAAGCTTGGATTGGGGACCTTAGGAAGTTGGGGAACCTTGGACTCGGTTGAACGTGGAATCATGGAACCTGGAGAGGCAAGGAGATTGCATTGAAGATCGTTATCTTCGGCCTGTCAATTACGTCTTCGTGGGGTAACGGCCACGCGACTACATTTCGCGCGCTGGCGCGGGCGCTGCATGCGCGCGGGCACAGGATTGTGTTCTTTGAGAAAAATGTCGAGTGGTACGCATCCAATCGCGACCTGCCCGAGCCAGGGTTTTGCGAGCTGAAACTCTACACTCGTTGGAGGGATGTGCTGCCAACAGTGCGGCGCGAACTTGCATCGGCGGATGTGGCGATGGTGGGCTCGTATTTCCCGGATGGCATTGCGGCGATGGAGGCGATGCTCGATTCAAGAGCGACGGTGCGCACGTTCTACGATATCGACACGCCGATCACGGTTGCCATGCTGCGTGAGCAGCGGAGCAACCGATTATGTTCGCGCCGATCAACTTCCGGGCTTGGATGTGTACTTCAGTTTTACCGGCGGGTCCGATGCTGGGTGAACTTGAAACGCGCTTTGGGGTGCGGCGGGCGGCGCCACTGTATTGCAGCTTCGATCCCGAGCGATATCGGGCCTATCCGCGCTCGCCGCGATTTGCGTGCGCGATGAGTTATATGGGGACGTATGCTCCTGACCGGCAGCCGAAGCTGGAAGAATTTCTCTTCGGCGCCGCTCGCGCGCATGCCGGCAGGAGCGGTTCATTGTGGCCGGGCCGCAATATCCGCGCAGTGTGCGGTGGCCGCGCAATGTTCGCCACATCGTTCATCTGAATCCGCGCTGGCACCCGCATCTGTACTCGTCTTCGCGATTGATTCTCAACGTGACCCGCCGCGATATGGTGTTGGCAGGCTACTCGCCTTCGGTGCGGCTGTTTGAAGCTGCCGCATGCGGCGCAGCAATCGTCAGTGATAATTGGCCAGGACTTGATGCGTTCTTCACCCCGGACGGGAGATACTGCTGCCCGCGAGCGCGGATGAAATCGTGCGCTATCTTCGCGAATTGGATGAGAGCGAATTGCGCGCGATCGGACTGGCGGCGCAACGGCGCGTGCTGGCGGCGCACACCAGTCAGCAACGCGCTCAGGAGTTTGAAGACGAAGTGGAGACTGCGCGTAGAGGCGAACGCGTGGCCACTTGCTCAAAACAGAGGCAGTCCTGTAAGGGCGCAGCTTACCATTCCATAGCTGCCGCGATAACCCGCAAGTCTCTACGAAGCATCTCACTACCTGACGCCATTGTGCCGCCCCGCTTCATCCAGCCTGCTGTGGAGTATTAATGCGCATTGCTTTAGTTGCATCGCCGTTTATCAGTGTGCCACCGAAAAAGTATGGTGGCACCGAATTGTTCATATCACAACTTGCGGAAGGGCTTACGCGGCTGGGGTTCAGTGTTGTGGTGTACGCAAACGGAGAGAGCACGGTGAGGGCGGAGCTGCGTTGGCTCTATGCAAAGGACGATTGGCCCATTGAGGGCGAGTTGTATTCCAGCCTGAAGGATCTGAACCACACCTCGTGGGCGGTGAGCGACTGCTGGGAGAATGCGGATATCATCCATCTAAACAATGCACCGGGGTTGGTCTTTGCGCGGATGAGCGGGCCGCCCGCTGGTCTATACAATGCATCATCCGCATCTGCAGTTTCTGTCTGCGTTCTATGCCGGATTTCCCGAGGTGGAGTTTGTCTCGATCAGCAACTTTCAAAGGGAGAAGGAGCCGCTCAAGCGAATTCGCACGATTCATCACGGCATTGACTTGAGCTCCTATCGTCTGCAGACGAAGAAGGCGGGCTATCTCAGTTTTCTCGGACGAATCGCCCCAGTGAAGGGAATTCACAATGCGATCGAGATTGCGAAGCGGAGCGGAATTCCTCTGAAGATTGCTGGCGAGGTGCAGCCGATCTTTCGCGAATACTTCGATTCCTGCGTCCGGCCCCACCTCGATGGCAAGTTCATTGAGTACGTGGGCGAGGCGGATCTGGCGATCGAAGAATGAGTTGCTTGGTAATTCCATGGCAATGCTGTTTCCCATCGAATGGGACGAGCCATTTGGATTGGTGATGGTAGAGGCGATGGCAACCGGGACGCCAGTGATTGCGTTTCCTGGCGGCTCGGTTGCAGAGATCGTGCGGGACGGCGTGAGCGGATTTGTCTGCTCCAGGCGTAGAGGACGCGGTTGCTCGGCTTCGAGATGGGAGGCGCTAAAGCCGGCTGCGATTCGCGCCTACGCCCAGCAGTACTTTTCGGTAGAGCGCATGGTGCGGGACTATCTCGCTCTCTATCGTGAGATGTGCAGTAGTGAGGTATCGCTGGTGAAGGACAGCGGCATAGAGGAGCGAGCAGCGGCATGAGTGTCGTCCGGAATTCTGTACCTTGAGCAACTGGTGGCGATCGAGTCCCCTTACGTGGAGCCACGGCTGGCGCACCAGGGGCATGAGCCGCGCAAGGTCAACAACCTTACGCTGATCGATGGCAAGACTTTTCTGGCCACCAATGTTGCCGGCGATATTGTGCCGCCGGGAGCGCCTGATGTCGGGTTCTTTCATGAAGACACGCGCTTTCTCTCGCATCTTGAATTCAAGCTGGACGGGCATCGCTCGGCGGTGCTGTCGAGCAGTACGGAGAAGACATTTGTCTCGCAGATCGAACTGACGACGGGAAACATCACGCTGCGCGATTCGTTCGATCTTCCTGAGAACACGGTTCACATCCGGCGCGAGCAGTTGCTGGCCTCCGACATTCTCTTCGACCGGTTCACCTTTGAAAATTTCAATCGCTGTCGCAGTAGCATTCACGGTGGAGATCTGCCTACGATGCTGATTTTGTGGACGTCTTTCAGGTGCGCGGAGTGGCTCGCGCCGAACATGGACAGTATTACCAGCCATTGGTTGAAAGCGATGGGCTGATCTTCAGCTATCGGGGCAGGGATGATGTACTGCGCCAGACGGTGGTTCGCATGAACCCGGCTCCTGTCGAAATACGTGAGTGTACGGCGCGCTGGGAACTTCGGCTGGAGCCGTTGCGAAAGATCATGCTGGAGATTACCGTCACGCCCCGCGTAGAGAACCAGCAAAGCCGCGCCACGGTCTTCGAGTATCGAGACGCAGTTGCAGGCGCGGCGCGAAGCGTTCCAGCAATTTGATACCGCTTCAACCAGATTTTCCAGCTCCAATTCGGTGTTTGACAATTTGCTGCACAACGCCATGGGAGATTTTCATGCGTTGCGCATTCCGGTCGGCAATGAGCATGTCATTGCTGCGGGAATTCCCTGGTTTGCAACGATCTTTGGACGCGACTCGATCATTGCCGCCTACCAGACTCTCTCGCTCAATCCTGAACTTGCCAAAGATACGCTGCGCGTTCTTGCCCGGCATCAAGCCAGCGAAGTGGACGACTGGCGCGATGCGCAGCCTGGAAAAATTCTGCACGAGTCGCGAGAAGGAGAGATGACGCAAGTGCGGCGAAATGCCCTTCGGCTCCTACTATGGGTCGGTGGATGCGACGCCGCTGTGGCTTGTGCTGTTGAGCGAGACATTCAACTGGACCTGCGATGAAGCCTTGGTGCGCGAGATGCTGCCCCATGCGTACCGGGCGCTGGACTGGATCGAACAGTATGGCGATCTCGACGGCGATGGGTTTGTGGAGTACCTGCGCCGCTCGCCGCGAGGTCTTATCAATCAAGGCTGGAAGGATTCCTGGGACGCGAACATTCATCGCGATGGCCAGGTCGCGACTCCACCGATTGCGCTCTGCGAGGTGCAGGGTTACGTGTATGACGCGAAGTACCGGATGGCATCGCTGTTGCGGACTTTTGGGAATGCCGAGCGGGCGGATAAGCTCCGCCGTGAGGCGAACGAGCTTGCGCGCCGCTTCGATAAAACCTTCTGGAGTCAGCAGCGTGGCTTTTATCGCAATGGCTCTGGATTCGGACAAAAAGCCGCTGGAGGTGATTTCCTCTAATCCGGGCCATCTTCTGTGGAGTCGCATCATCAATCGCGAGCGCGCCCGCGCGGTTACGCAACGGATGATGCAGGAGGATATGTTCAGCGGTTGGGGATGGCGCACCATGTCGCGGCAGGAGCAGGTGTTCAATCCGCTCAGCTATCATCGCGGCTCGGTTTGGCCGCATGACAATTCGCTGATTGCGCATGGAATGGCGTTGAACGAATTTCGCGAGCCGGCGCTGCGCGTTCTCGGCGCGCTGTTCCAGGCGGCTTTGGAGTTTCGTGATTATCGCCTGCCTGAGCTTTTCTGCGGACTGCAGCGGCGGCCGTTTGATGAGCCGGTACACTATCCTGTTTCGTGCTCTCCGCAGGCGTGGGCCTCGGGAGCGATGTTCCTGATCCTGACGTCGGTGCTGGGAATTCGCCCGTCGGCGCAACGGAAGGAACTCAATATCATCAATCCGCAATTGCCCGAGTGGCTGGGCCAACTGCACATCCGCAATTTGAAGATCGGAAACTCGCGCGTGGGACTCGACTTTTCGCGGCGTGATCAGCGGACCTTCTGCAATGTAGTCGATATCACGGGTGACAAACTACTGGTGAACGTCGCATTCCGGAACTAAAAAGGTGAGAGAATGATTTCCGTTCCTGGTAGGAGGAAGAATGGCGAAAGTGAAGATCACGGTTCGTCCTAACGGGCCGTATCGCGTCGAAGACCCGGAAGGCTTGATTGAACTGGTGGACGCAACTGGAACTCCCTACGACTTGAGCGGCAAGAAGCAGCCGATTGCTCTGTGCCGCTGTGGAGGCAGTGTCAATAAGCCTTTCTGCGACGGTACGCACTCGCGAATCGGTTTCCAAGCCGCGGAAGCCGCAGTGCGCACGGAAGAAAGCAAAGAGTAACTCAGGACGAATAGCGAACGAGGAGCAGCGAGGCGCTTCGCATCAGGGTAATTCCTGATCGGGGATAGTGAGCGACTTGGCCTTCCATGAGAAGGCCGGTCGGTGCTCCTTTCCTGACCTGTTTGTTGCCGCAGCCGTGCCGAGCTAATCGCCTGACACACACGGCGTAGCCGAGCACGATCATCAGACCGAGATTCAGACCTCCTGATCTGGTTGAAATCAGGATGACCCGAGTTTGAAGACGAGCGTGAGGTGTGTACCGGGGAAGATGGTTTTCGTGGCGTTGAGTTCCGCCAACAGTTTCTCGATGGCCTGATCGTGAGCCGCCTGGGTGAGATGGTGGAGGCGGACAGTCAAGGTGTTGGTGATGAGGTCAGGGGTAAGATCAGCCTCGGTATCGAAGATCTGGCGCAGCAAGGCGCGGGCATCGTCAGTGCGGGCGATATGTTCGCGAAGCAGGGAGGCCATGCTGGATTCGGCGCGATAAGCGATCATCTTGATGGTATCGACGAAATGCTTTCGTTCGGTACGCAGCCGAGTAAATCGGTCTTCCTCTGGCAATAGCTTCACGGGAATGTGATGCGGAGTGTCCTTGCGCGACTGTTTGAGTTGGTCGATCTGCAAATCGAGACTTTCGATGTCTTCCCGCAGTTGCGCCTTGCGCTGCTGAAAACCCTGAACTTCAGAGTTGGTGGGATCCTCCGATAAAGCAAGGGCTCCGAACTGAGCCGCCTGCCGATGGCGCTGGCCGATTTTGGAGCGGATCTTGCCGTCGAGTTTGCGCCACTCCGGATTTACCACCTGGATCGCATCAGGAACGGGTTCGGTTCCATACTCAATCAAGCTATCCAATCCGTAATGTTCGCGCATGTAGCGGAAGAAGTTTTCCTGAGACCATCGGGCGAATAACGACGGTGCCAGCGTGGTCATTGGCAGCTGGAAGTTGGTGGCTAAGATCGAAGTCTGATGGCCGCCGTCGCTGAGTTTGCGAATCTCGCGTACCCAGAACCGGTTCGACAACTGGGTACC
This sequence comes from uncultured Acidobacteriota bacterium, assembly GCA_963786435.1. GTDB lineage: Bacteria > Acidobacteriota > Terriglobia > Terriglobales > Acidobacteriaceae > TOLSYN. Next base: position 3,414,490 of record CAWAZK010000002.1, on the reverse strand, counting down.
GCGCTCGGCCAGTTTCATGGTCACGATTTCGCCGCTCACCAGCTGGACGCGGTGCGTGGTGAATTCTTCGCTGCGCCACTCGCCCTGGGGAAACTTGTGATAGGTCAGAATGGCAATCCGCTTCTGCCACAGCTGCTCGAATAACTCGGGACTGTAGCCTTCCCGGTCGAACACCATTGTGAACCAGTGGGTACGAGGATCTTCCGCCATGCGCCGCTGTTGCTCCGGCGGCTGGATCACATTCACTTCCAGCCACGGAATCACATCCTGCTTGAGCGTGGCGATCAGTCCCGGATCCACCTCTTTGTTGACATACAGAAATGGCTGGCCATCCATGGCATTGATCCAGTAATCGGTGGTAGCCCGTAAACACAATCGCTGGCGCGCCACGTAATGGCGCGGTAGCGCCGTCTGCTCCCCGTGATAGACGCGCACGTGGCCATCGCAGTAGAAAAACAGTTCCGAGGCATCTTGCTGGGCGATCCATTCCTTGGCCAGTGCGGCGTTCCAGCGCAGGGCTTGACCCAAGTCGTGGCACAGCAGTTTTAACTTCTCCCGCAGCGTCCTCACTTCGGGAATGCGGTCCAGTCCCAGCAGCTTGCCCCACTCGCCTGGCGCTTGATAACGAAGCTGTTCCAGAGACCGGATCCGCCCCAGCGCCATCAATGCCAGCAGCAGGAAGATGCTGTCAATGCCATAAAATCCGTTTGGGAGCTGGTACATCTCCGGCGTGTAGCGCAACAACCCGGTCGCCAACAGCGCAGGCAATGCCAGCAGCACGCCGCCCCGGGTTACATCGCAGGTAGCTTGAAACTCGATGGGCGCCGACTCCAGCTCTCCCATCGCGGCCGCTACTCGCTCCAACGAACGCGTCGCGGCGTTTCCCATCGGCGCTTGGCTGTCGATCTGACTGCGACCACTCTTGTTGCTTACTTCGGTGGTGGCGGGTTCGTTTTTTTTAGCTTTCGCAAGCGTCCAGCGTCAACCGCCTTGTGCAGCGTGTTCGCCAACACATTCAGTTCACTCGCCACTTCCGGAACGCTCTGCCCCTCGTCAAGCAACTTCTGCGCTCGCTGCAGCACTTCCCCTTTCAGCACCGAGGCTGAACTGTGACGGGGTTTCACCGCGTAGAACCCGTTGGCCCCCTGCTCCCGAAAAACCTTCACATACCTCTTCACTGCAATCATCGGAACGCCGAACGCCTGGACAATCTCCTTGGGCTTCACCGTCCCGTTGACGATCATCTGGCTGGTGAACATGCGAAATCCACGCACATCGTTCTCCGCGTGGCGGAACACCGGCAGGTGGCCGTGGATGTAGTACACCGTGCCCGCCTCCTTTGCCACCGCTATGTGGTGATTGATCTCGGTCACTCCGGCAGGGAATATCGGCAGTTGCATCTGCGGCATGCTCTTTCTTAATCCAAAGCAGCCCCTCTGGCAACAGTTTTCAGGATCATTCCGTTTTCCCTGCCCGACAGGATCTACGGGGCGAGATCAGGAGTTCTGAACTTCGATGTTGCAGCCTCGGAAACCTTCCACATCAGCGCTCATAAAGCCGCGTAGTTATCCAAGGGTGAGCCCAGGCACCCAGCCGCACATCACATGCCGTCAATGAGTAGCATGTACATCGCAGGGTCTCCTTGGGGCGGATGAAAAATGTGCTGAGCTCATGCGCCTTCGAGGAATGGCTCTACGTGGCTGGAGGCTTGATGGAACACCTCGCGTTGATAGTGTTCGGCGTCTTTCTGTGATTTCCAGAATGAGAGCCAGATTCTACCCATGTTGAAAAAACAGAGCGGGTTCATCGACGAAATTCTACTCTTCGAAAACGGCACCAACCATGGCTCAGGGTGAGCCCAGGCACCCAGCCGCACATCACACAACAAAAAGAAGCGATGCCCCTTTCGGAACATCGCTTCTTCTTTCAATTCGCAATCGCTAGTTAGCTGGACTTCCTGCGAGCCAGACGCTTGATGTTGAGCAGGTTCTTGTAGCCTACGTTCTCGCTGGTGATGTTGCCACCCATCGCGCCGCAGCCGAGTGTAAGCGACGGTACCAGTGAGTTGTACAGGGCGCCGATGGTGCCGTGTACCGAGGGCTGGTTCCACACCACACGGTTGGCATGCACCTTCAGTGCATACTCGTGTGCAATTTCTTCGTCCTCGGTGAACACTACGGCCGAGTGGCCGGCGCCGCCGAATTCAAGCTGAATCGCGGCTGCGTTGATGGCCTCGTCCTTGCTGTTGACAACGTACCAGCCCAGCACCGGCGAGAGCTTTTCGCGGCTCATCCAGTCATCACCGTGGGTTGTGGTCAGCGGCACCATCAGCATCTTCGTGCCGTCCGGAATGTGGAAGCCGGCCAGTTCGGCGATAACCTTCGGGCTCTTGCCCACAATCGACATCGACGGAACGCCGCGCTCCTTGTCGAACATTACCGACTCCAGCTTGGCCTTTTCCGCTTCGGTACACAGATACGCGCCGCTTTCTTCAAACAGCTTCAGCGTCTTCTCCGCAACCGTCTTGTCGTCAAAGATCACCGACTGATCCGAGGAGCAGATGGTGCCGTTGTCGAAGGTCTTGGAGGAGATGACGTCTTCAACCGCCATCTTCAGGTTGGCGGACTTTTCAATGTAGACAGGCACGCCGCCCGGCCCCACGCCCAGAGCGGGGTGGCCGGAGCTGTAAGCAGCCTTCACCATGGCGCCGCCGCCGGTGGCGATGACGATGGCAACATCCGGGTGCTTCATCAGCGCGTCGGTAGCCTCAATCGAAGGCTTGCTGACCCACTGGATGCAGTTTTCCGGAGCGCCGGCCGCAACGGCGGCGTCCAGCATAATCTTCGCGGCTGCCGCGCTGCACTTCTGCGCACGGGGGTGGAAGGCGAGAATGATCACGTTACGGCCCTTGAGCGCAATCAGCGACTTGAACATGGTCGTCGAGGTCGGGTTGGTCGTCGGCGTCACCGCCGCTACAATTCCGAAGGGCTCGGCAATCGAGATGATGCCGTCCTTCTCGTCGATCACGCCCACCGACTTGGCGTCTTTCATGTAGTCATAAACCACCTGGGTGCCGAAGTGGTTCTTGATGACCTTGTCTTCCACATTGCCAATGCCAGTCTCTTCCACGGCAAACTCGGCCAGATAACGCTCGTTGGCCACACCCGCCTTCGTCATCGCCTCACAGATCTTGTCAACCTGCGCCTGGGAGAATCCCTTGAACTGTTCCATGGCCGTAAGTGCCTTTGCTGCCAATACATCAATCTCATGTACTGCTGTAGTCGCGGTCGTTGGGGCCGCTGCTGTGATAGCCGCTGTGGTCACGTTCTTGCTCCTGGTTTTAGATGGGTCTGTGATGTGCATGCTAACCGAAAGGCTAAGACGAGCGGCAGCAACGCATCTCTTGCCCTTCTGCAATTGCACGCTCAGTGCCAAGAGACAGAAAGTGACCGTTTTCCTTTCTAGGTGTTATTCCGGCCTCAAACAAAGGGTTTAGGAGTCGCGATAAATGCGTGCACCACAACCTCCTGGCAAGGTGTGTCTAAAACGAACCGATGTGTGCGTCAATGTGGAACATGGTCCACTCGTGAACGCTGGAGTGCCTGTACTGGCGAGGCGCACATTGCCAGTTCAAGTCCCGGATCTAACCGTAAAACTCGGCAGAGCTGCGTACGGCGAGGGATGCACGGTCACTAGCATAGAAATGCCAGTAACTTGGGAGCAGAGGTCGGAACTCAGCTTCTCATCCCCCGGAATATGACAGCGTGGAGCTTTTGAAGCTCTTTCTGAATCCAAGCTTGCAAAGGATTATGAATCGCGACACTCAGGTTCAGCACGGGCGTGTGCGATAGCGGTTCTCACAACAATTCTGGTGTCGGCACTAAGGTGTGAACCGCGCCGACTTTGCCGAGTGAGCTCCCGTGCCGCTTGATTCTGTTGTGGATCAGGGGGACGAATCGATGCTAAATCGCCGACAGTTTCTCACAAAAACTTTGATAATGCTGGGCGGAGTGGGTTTCGTGGAGCGGCTTAACTGGCCGATCAGTGCGTATGCCAAATCCAGTCATACGGTAGAGATCATTCAGTTCAGCGACTCCGGGGAGAACCTCGGTCCGGTTCGGGTTCCAGAGATACATAAGAGTGGCGCGGAGTGGAGACGGCAACTGACTCCCCAGCAGTTTGAGGTGACGCGTGGAGGAGCTACGGAGAGAGCGTTTACCGGTGAGTACGACAAACTATACGACCGTGGCTTATATCGCTGCGTCTGCTGCGACAATGCACTATACACCTCCGACACCAAGTTTGATTCAGGCACCGGATGGCCCAGCTTCTGGGCGCCGATCGCGAAAGAGAACATCCAGGTTTCAATGGACAACAGTCTGGGAATGAGCCGCGACGCAGTCTCTTGCACCGAGTGCGACTCTCACCTTGGCCACGTCTTTAATGACGGTCCGAAACCAACTCATTTGCGTTATTGCATGAATTCCGCATCTTTGAAATTTGTGAAGTATAGCTGACGAGAACTTGGGGCGGCAGCCACTAGGCACCTGCTGCCGTGCGTTTCCACAGCACTCTGTTGTCCGGGGTGTGAACGGCCACGGAGGTGTGCGACTTTGCCGTCGCAGGTTCGAATAGCCTCTTGTTCCGTGTACAACCCTTGTACAAAAATACTGTCAATCTCTTTGTTATACGCGAGGCTGCTAACCAACTCCTAAGCTGCTCGTCTAACAAGTATGCTGGGCTTAATAGGTTTAGTGCTCCTGATACTCATTCTCTTGGCGAGCGGTGAAATCATCCAAGACACAGGAAACTCGCGCACACCTCAAACGCCTATGGCCTAATCGCGGAAAGTCTCAAGCGGCCTTACTTTTGCGCTTCTCCCGCAGCATTGAGCGCAACTCTTCGCGGAAGGCTGGGGTATCCCGGTGTCCGTGGGAATTGACTGCGTAGTGTACGGCAATATCCAGCAACGCTTCTTCGCTTGCCGACACAGCAATATCGAAAGGCCCTCTGGGCATGAACAAACGACAACTTTCCTCTCTACGGCTGCTGTCCATTGCGCCACCTCTGTGATTATTATGTCGGCGCACAGCATAGATCTGTTTCAAAGAATTGTCCAACGCTGAAGCTCGGGTATATTGCTCTCCCATGTGTGGACGCTTCCGCCCGACTCGCGCTTCCAAACTCGCCGAACGCTTCGGCATTGAGCCCGAGGAGTGTGCCTGCCTAGCGCAACAAAGAAGGCGCGGCCCGCAATCCGCGCCATGAGGCCCCCCTGGGATCAGTCGGCGGGCACGATCTTTGCTTTGATTGCCTCCTCTCGCGCAAACTCGAGTTCATAGGATCTCTCGCTATCAAAGGAATATCCGGCTACGAGACCGACAAGAAAATACGCGAAGATCAGTGCTCCCAAACTGAAGAGCACATCGCCGGGCACACGCATCCACTTCAACGTGGTCATGCCTGGGCCGTGTAAGAACTCCGATGAGCGGGCGAACCATGTTCCGCGCTCCACCGACGCGTAGGCTTGCATTAGCCCCACCGGCAGCACGCTGAGCACGATCATTGCCGCAAGGCCAATGTTGAGCAGCCAGAAGGCCAGCGCGATGGGCTTCTCCTTCCAGGCCACGCCGGGCCTGAGTCCGCGAAGGCAGAACAGCATCAGTCCCAGGCCGAGCATTCCGTAGACTCCAAACAGCGCCGTGTGGCCGTGGGCTGGGGTTGTGTTCAGTCCCTGCACGTAGTACAGCGCGACGGGCGGGTTGATGAGGAATCCGAACAAGCCGGCCCCCACAAGGTTCCAGAAGGCAACTGCAACGAAGAAGTAGACCGGCCACTTGTAGGCACCGAGCCACGGCGCGTTGGCACTGGCCCGGGTGAGGCGAATGTTCTCCCACGCCTCGAATCCGATGAGCACTAGCGGCGCAACCTCCAGGGCGCTGAAGACGGCGCCGAGAGCCATGATTGAGGCAGGCATCCCGGTGAAGTACAAATGGTGGAAGGTGCCGATGATGCCTCCCGAGAGGAAGATCACGGTCGAGAACAAAGCCGCCCGCGTTGCCGACTTCACCGATAGCAGTTTCAGCCGGGTGAACAGGAAGGCAATGACCACCGTGGCGAAGACTTCGAAGAAGCCTTCCACCCAGAGGTGAACGACCCACCAGCGCCAGTACTCGGCGGTGACTAAGTGCGAGCGCTGACCATACATCAGACCCGCTGCGTAGAAAGTCGGAATCGCGATGGCGCTGATTGTGAACATCAGCAGCAGTGAAAAGTTTTCGTCCCGTTTGGCCAGCGCCGGTTGCAGAGCGCGGTACATCAGCCACAACCAGAAGATCAGTCCGCCGAAGAGGAGAATCTGCCAGACGCGTCCGAGGTCCACGTACTCGAAACCTTGCGAGCCGAACCAGAACCAGAGGTTGCCAAGTTTCTGCTGGATGCCGAGCCACTCACCGGCGAGCGAGCCACCGACGACGAGCACCAAGGCACTAAAGAGAATGTTTACCCCGAGACGCTGACCCTCGGGCTCTGCCCCGCCCACTGCCGGAGCGATGTAGAGACCTGTCGCCAGCCATGAAGTTGCAATCCAGAAGATCGCGAGTTGCAGGTGCCAGGTGCGCGTAATCGAATACGGCAGCCACTTGGCGAGTGGAATTCCGAAGAAGGCGTTGCCTTCTACTCCGTAGTGTGCGGTGAGTGCGCCCAGGCCGATCTGCAGCAGCCATAAGGCGGCCACCACGAAGAAATATTTCACGGTGGCGCGTTGCGAAGGAGTGGGCTTCAGGTTGAGAAGAGGGTCGGTGCGCGGCTTCAGATCCGGCTCGGGCGCTTCATGTTTTGAGCCGCTATACCAGACCAGCGCGCCCACGGCGGCAAGCAGCATGACGAAGCTGACGATGCTCCAGATCACGGCGCTGGCCGTAGGACGATTCCCTATCAGGTCTTCATGCGGCCAGTTCTGGGTGTAGCTGACGGTTTGCCCAGGACGATTCGTAGAGGTTGCCCATGCAGTCCACCAGAAGAATGCCGCCATCTGTTGCTGCTTCGAAGCATCGGTGAGAGCGCCTTCAGGAATTGCATAATCGGCGCGCCCGTTGGCAAAGATGTCAGCGTAGTAGGACGCCAGTTGCCGGTAGGCGACAGCCTGCACCGGCGCGATCGTCACCGTTCCGGTAGAAGCGTCGTAGGTGTTGCGACGCATCAGTTCTTCGAGGCGGCCGCGCAGCGCAGCTTGATCCTCGGCGGGCAGAGCCGCGTAGTTGTTCGCGCCTTTTGCCTGCGCCCATTGATCCAGAATGATGACACACTCGCGATGAAGATAATCCGCGCTCCAATCCGGAGCGACATAGGCACCGTGTCCCCAGATGGAGCCGATCTCTTGTCCTCCAAGCGACTGCCAGACGTTCTGCCCATCCATCACGGTCTGCCCCGCGAAGAGCACTTGCCCATCCGTAGTAACTAATCTCGTTGGAAGCGGGGGAGCAGTCTTGATCCCCTTGTACCCAACCCCGCCCAACACCGCAAACGATGCGACGAGCACGATGCCGAGCGCGATCCAAAGCCGCTTGAACTGCATGAAGTCTTCTCCTCTTGTCCTGCACATCTCTTGGCTGGCAGCGAGAGTTGCAATCCGCATCTGCTGCTGCCGTCCGATAAGCGGATTCTGCTTGAGCTGCGGCCTACACACGAGGACTTAAGTCACGATCTTTGAAAAATTGAGTGCTGGATGCAATTTCGCCGTGCGATTTAGAAGAGGTGTGACCTTGGTCATCGCCGCGACACATGCACGCAGGTAGTTTGAAGACCAGCGCAGACCCGCTCAGAGCTTGTTGTACCTGCATCTGCGCTGTCTTAAGTAGCGAGGAGGTTCCCGATGCAATTAGTGAATGATGTATTTGATGGCGATGAACAGATAAAGGCGAAGACCGCGGCGATTCGCGAACGTGAAACTGAATTGTCTCGAATCGTAATGCTCTTCATCGGCACTGGCCTGGCGTTTATGTTGTTGCCAGGAACATTTCTCGGCGTCTGGAATCTGATCTCAATCAGCAGCAGGCATGCGGCCGATTCGATTTCTGCCTCGTGGATACAGGCGCACGGCCACGCTCAGGTCTTTGGATGGATCGGCGCGTTCATTCTCGGCATCGGATTCTATTCCATTCCGCGAGTTCGCAACGCGCAGCCATTCGCGTTGCGGGAGGCATGGAGCTGCTGGGCATTGTGGACCGTGGGCGTAACCGCGAGGTGGGCAGTGGGCATTTATGAATGGCACTGGCGGACGATCCTTCCCATCTCCGCAACACTTGAGTTGCTGGCATTCCTCATCTTCTTCCGCGCTGTATCAACGCATAAGCCTGCGAGCCCATCGCAAGAGCGTACTAAGCTTGATACGTGGATTCTTGTCGTGGTGGCCGGAACCCTGGGTTTGCTTGGAACTCTTATCGCCAATCTTGGCGGTTGCATCTGGGCTGCACTACACGGAGCCTCTCCCGCATTTCCGCAGAGCTTCGATCAGCGTTATCTGGTGTTGCTGGCGTGGGGCTTCATGGCGCCATTCGTCTGGGGATTCAGCGCGCGCTGGCTGCCCATTTTTGTGGGAACTCGCACTCCATGCAATCGCGGACTCATGGTGCTGCTTGCGCTTAATTCCATAGGAGTGATGGCTGCGCTGATAGGTGCGTTCCGGCTCGCGGTGATTCTGTTGCTGTGCGCTGCCGTACTATCGAACCTCGCACTTCGGGTTCAGACCCGGCCGATTCAGCCGGCCAAGACGAGGGGCGTGCATCCCGCCTTCCCATACTTCATCCGCTTGGCTTACGCATGGATTGTGGTGGCAGCCGTGCTGGGCGTGTGGGCAGCCTTCGCATCTAATCCTGATGGCATCTGGGGCGCATCGCGTCACGCTCTGACCGTCGGCTTTGTTTCTACAATGGTGTTCGCGTTTGGGCAGCGAGTTCTGCCTGCATTCAGCGGAATGCGGTTGCTGCACAGCCCTCGGATGATGGGCGCTAGCCTTTATCTGCTGACAGCGGGATGCCTGCTGCGCGTCTCCTCCGAGGTGCTCGCCTACCAGGGTCTTCTGCAGAGCGCATGGAAAGTCCTGCCCATCTCGGCACTCACCGAACTGACAGCCGTCACGCTCTTCGCAGTGAACATGACCTTGACCTTCCGCTCTCAGCGGCTCTCGGAGCGCTTGGTTCGCATCGACCGGCGCACTGCTCCGGCGGGATCAGAAAAGAACGTCATGAACCTGTGACCTTACACTCGATAACCTGCTATCGCAGCTGCACCAAGGAGCAAACATGATGAGCGAAAAACCCGCATCCGCCAGCCCCAGCACACGCCTTACCGGCGCCGAGATAAATCGGTAGCGATATACAACTTCTGCTCGGGTACGCGCATAGGAAGAAAGTCAAAGTGGAGAAGTTGCCATGCCAATGAATTACGAGTACATAGCGATTCCAGATTCAGAGATTCCGCGCGCTTCCCCGCCCGTGTTTCAGCACGTGTTGAACACCTACGCCAGCGAAACCAATAAAGTGATCTCTGTGTGGCGTTGCTTCGATTTGCCCGCAATGTCATTTCGTCCCCATCCGCGATCCAGAGCAGTAGTCAACATTTTGAAGCACCAACTGCTTTCAGAACGTCGTTTCTTCGGCGAGTTCATGGGGATGCCTGAACCACCGGCAGCGGAGGTTTTACCGGCAGGCGGAACCCCGCAGGATTTTTGGATGCGAATGCGGGACTTGGCATGTCCGCGCATGGCATTTCTTGCGGTGCAGAGCGAGGCGTGGTGGCTGACGGAGGTTCCGTTCTTCGATGTTGCTCGACAACGGATCTGGATATTCTGGCGGCGGCTGCTCCACACATGCCATCATCGCACTCAACTCACCGTGTATCTTCGGCTGCTGAATAAGGCTGTTCCCTCAACCTATGGACCAACTGCGGACGTTACTTGGGAAGGTGGAGATCCAACGCAGTCGGTCGAGGCCGCAGGGCGCAAGATAGCCTGAAGAAAACCAGGCCTTTGCCGGATGCACCGGAAACGCATCCCCAGGCAGCCTCGGGTAAGATATTTCTCCGTAAAGCGAAAAACGGCCGTTGTCACAGTGTGGACGCTAATAGGTCACAAACATAGAAATAAACGTCCGGCGGATAGTTGGAAGTACATTCGTCCTCCCACTGTGATATTCGAATGATACAGCGCAGCCTCTCGGCCCGGAACAACTGCCAATGAACCCTCATGCAAAGCGAGGGTCTCCGCACGTACGACTGGTTCGCAATGCGATAGCATATAGGAAGTGCTTCGGCTGGACGGAATGCCGCAATTCCTGCCCGCCGATAATTCATCAGTCTGCGAGAGCTCTATCTCCTCCATCACTATCTATGTACTGACCGTCGTTTTCGTTGCCACGCTGATCCGCTCAGCGTTTGGTTTTGGAGAGGCGCTGATCGGCGTTCCACTGCTCGCTTTCTGCATTCCCCTGCGGGTAGCCGCTCCTCTCGCCGTCCTCGTATCTATCACCATCTCTGGCATCGTTGTCGTACAGGATTGGAGGAAGATTCATCTACGCAGTACGGGCTGGCTGGTGCTCTCCACGTTTCCTGGTATTCCGCTGGGTCTTTTGCTTCTGACAAGCAGTCATCAAAGAATAGTGAAGGCCGCGCTAGCTCTGATCATCGTGCTGTTTTGCAGCTATACGTTAATCGGCCGCACACCGCTGGAACTGCGGCGCGACAGCCGGGGATGGCTTTTAGTCTGTGGATTCTGTGCTGGCGTCCTGGGCGGAGCCTACGGAATGAACGGTCCACCGCTCGTCATTTATGGATCAATGCGCCGGTGGTCGGCGCAGCACTTTCGCGCCACACTCCAGGCATATTTTTTACCTGCGAGTATCGTTGGCATGGTTGGGTATTGGCTGACCGGGCTCTGGGTTCCCGCCGTGACGCACTATTATCTACTCTCATTGCCTGTTGCTTTGCCGACGGTGTTCCTGGGCAGAGTCATTAACCATCGTGCATGGAGAGGCTTTTATGAACTACATTTACCTGGGTCTGGGAAGCATCGGTGCACTCTTATTCTTCCAGGCAATCACCGGGCGTCTCTGATCATGGATGGTTTGTCTGCTGACACAGAGCGAAATCTGTCTCAGTATTCAACCCGGTTGGAATCAGCCTAATCACCCACCGCGGTCGTTTCGGGAATCTCGGGCTCGGGGTAGAGGCTGTCATTTGCCCACTTGAGCCAATCTTCGCCAAATAGCTCAATGGGGTGCTGAGTACCAACAGTTCCATTGCCGCAAGAGAGCGAGTCAGCCGGGCAATATTTGTCGCAACCCCAACACACTCGCTCGGGACGCTTTGGATGAAGGGGAACTTTCGCCATCGAGATCAGTTAGTCATCTCTGCCAGATCCCAGTCGGCAGGGATCAGACCGTGCGTTATCTCGTGCCCCTAAGTTCAGCCTCCATTTGTATGCTCCGAGGGAACAAGACATCATTCTCCAGATGAATGTGCTCCCGCAGATCTGCATCAAATCCACGAAGCCCCTCAAAGAGTGCGCGATGGGTAGGGCATGCCCATTCAGGAGGCGTGAAGTTTCCTGTGGTCCAACGGATCTCTTCCATGATCAGATTTGCGGCTTCATGTTCCTGCACCATCATGAAGATTGGATGGCTGACTGACCGGAAGCAGGCATGCGCCGGAGGATAGACAAGCGTGGATTCTTCCTCCATCTGAACGATGAAAGGAAAAAGCACCTCCTCCTCTTTTCGAATATGCGTCCACATATCCTGCTGGAGTTGTTCGATAAGCTTTTCGATAGCCTTGAACTCGCGGGATTGATCGCCAATTGTGTCCGTTAGTTTGCGCGCCTGCCTGACCAAACTCGGAAGATCGTGACGTACACGTTGGTGATGAACGCGAACGATATGCTGAATCAGAAGCGCACATGGCAATGTGGATGGATCGCCGGGACCCGAGCCGCTTTCACGCTCGCGGCACTCTTGCAGTTTTTCCAATACCTGATCGAGAGAGAGTTGAAGTTCAGAACATGCCTCTTTCAGAGACTTATCGCCCAAGGAGCAGATATTAATTTCAAATCGCTCGAACAGGGCGACAGCTGACGGTTGATCGGCGGCGATGTCGCGAATGGATTGTGATGAGCTGAGCATAAAGCACCCTCTTCACCTAATTTAGAGAACAATGGGAGGTAAAGCAGTAACTTATGTCACTTGGTAGATCTGCCGTGGCGGCGACTGCAAGCATAGGAAGCGAAGCGCGGCAGAGAGGTTGCGGCTTGCCGTCATCAGCCTTGGTTTCCTTTCGGCATCCGAATCAGAAAACAGGTTCCTCTGCGGCCATCCTGGCGAGGGCTGTGCGCCTCAATGGTGCCGCCCATCTTCGTGATCATTCCGTGCACGATCCACAAACCCAGTCCGGTGCCTTTCTCTCCCTTAGTGGTGAAGAAAAGCTGGAATATGCGAGAGATATTTGCCGCTGGAATACGGGCAGTCGTCGCAAAACCGAACCTCGATCATTGCTGGATTTGAATTCACATTTGGTGCGATGGCAATGTCAACGCATCCGCCCTGGTTTCGATAATAGATTTGAGAATACCTGGCGAATTTCTCCCGGATAAACTGTGACGTTGCTTTCGTCGTATTGTTTCACAATCCTGATAGATTGTTTTCGTATGCGGCCGTTGTAGAGAAGCAGCACGTCGTCCATGACTTGGGCCAAATCAATCAGAACCGGATGCTTCGCCTCGGATAAAAACCCAAAGTACAGCTGATGATTTGCTCCACTTGTGCTAGCTCTTGTAAGGCCATTTCAACCAGTTCAGGAACGCTCTCCGCTTTGTGATCACGCTTGATGACGTAAAGCGCGTTGCTGATCGCGTCGAGCGGATTTGCAGGAGGGCATCCTCTTCTGCCTGCATTTCACCGGTGATCCTGATGATGGCTTCTATTGCCGCATTTCCATCTCCAGACCTGATTAGGTTCGCCCCTCTCCTATGCCTCCTGCCTTTGTTGCCATGATGACCCGCCTATAGTAGCCGGTCAGCTCTGCAATCTGCGGTTCGAGCAAGTCGAGGCGGTGCTGCTGACGAGGGTTGTCGGCGGTAAGAGTGCGAACTGAACGAAAATAAAGCGGGAGTTCACGCAATCCCATCTGGTAGGGGATCAAGAGTTGATCCCGCCCCGAGATCACGAACCCTCGGGCACCGCGTTGTATGTCCTTGACGCTCGACAGAAGCGAGCTAATCTCAGCGAGAACCTCGTTAGTGTGGCTTACCGAGCGCTCATTTACGTAAACTGTCCGGATACTCCGGTAAGAAACGACGGCGTTTCCAAAGAGGATAACTAATATAGCGACGAATCCGAGTGAATAAGCGCCGACGATACATGTGCTGTTGATGATACTCTCGCATCCGAATCCTTCGCCGAGCCCTTACTAAACACGTACTTGTAAACCGATCGGATCCGCCGCAGCTTTGACGTATCTGCTGCTGTTATCGGCCACTAGCTTAGGCCGTGAACTTGTCGCCGACACCGCAGCCTCACATCTGCTCACTGCGGCAAATGTGGGGCACCGTCACCAACGCCGCATCTAAAGGTAAGGAAAGACAAGGACGGACTTGAGACAATGAGGTCGAGCGCAACCTCAGGAAAATGAAAACAGCGGCGCTATCGGAGAGAGCGATGAAAGACTTCATGAGAGATGAACTTGAATCCCCTAAGAAAGTCGATCGGGACACCTTCCAGGCGGAGCTGGATGCATTGCGGGTTCGAGAGAAGGCTCACACAAGAGAAGGCGACGCCATTGCAGCCGCCCGACGACGACTCCCTATAGTCGAGGTGGACGGTGCCACACCGCTCATTGGCGAACTTGGGAGGGTGACGCTGTGGGACGCGTTTGAGGGACGCCGGATACTCATCGCGTACTACTTCATGTGGCACACCGGCCACCCTGCGCCGGAGCAGTGCGAGGGGTGCACCTGGGTTACATCGCAGGTCCGCGAGTTGTCCTATATTCATTCTCGCGACGTCACCTTCGCCGTGCTTTGCCAAGGTCCGTATGAAGAGAGCGCACGGTACCGTGACTTCATGGGCTGGGAGATGCCTTGGTACTCGGCCCAGGACTCGCTCGACACCCTTTTGATTGGACGCCGGGTGGGAAGGATGCACATCGTTTGTTACCTGCGGCAGGGATCCAATGTCTTCGAGACTTACTGGACGACGGCGCGCGGCGTCGAGGCGATGGATAACAGCTACCGGTTGCTCGACTTGACCGTCTATGGACGGCAAGAGACGTGGGAGGACTCGCCGACCGGATGGCCACAACGGTTTGAAGGCCAGCAAAATTTCCGTACTAATGAACGTCCCACCGCGCAATTGTCTCGCCTGAAGGCCGGGTATTCGGACGACCTGGGAACCGGCAGGCGCTGAACCGGTCCGTCCACAATAGCCACTGAGGCAGCGCTTCACGCGGAATAGCCGAAAACGCGTAGTGAGGCGCCCGGCCAGTCGCGATCAGCAGATCTTCTCGCAGCAACATCTTCTTTTAGATCGGTTTCATGGTGTCCGTGTCCGATAACCGCAGTATTGAAACCAAGCCGCGGAATCTTGGGCGGTGATAGCTGCCATGGCGGCTGTGATGGCGAGGTCGAGGGTGTCGAGTATTCGAGCTTTGCTTGCTCGTAAGTGTTGTTTGATCTTGGACCAGCACTTCTCGATGGGATTGAAGTCCGGTGAGTAAGGCGGTAGATAGAGCAGTTCGGCTCCGGCTTGCTCAATCAACATGCGAACCAGCCAATGCTTATGTGCCGACAGATTGTCCATGATCACAACCTGTCCAGGGCGCAATCGCGGACATAGAACCTGTTCCAGATAGGCCAGAAAGACATCACCGTCGGTGGGTTCTGGGATCGTCATGGTGGCCAGCAGGCCGTTCATCGTGATAGCTCCCAACAGAGTCACGGTATGCCAGTGCCCGCCCGGAGCACCCTCGCACACACGATCACCGCGTTCGCCGCGCCCGTAGCGACGGGTCATCTCGGTGGTCACGCCGCTTTCGTCCAGAAACACCAAGCGTTGCGGATCGATTCGAGCGATCAACTCCCACCACGATTGCCGTCGCTGCCTGCCTTCTTCCGTGTCCTGCTCACTGGCGTGCAACGTTTTTTTTACGCCTCAACCCCAGCCGCTGGAGTTCAAGACAGAGTCGCGTCTTGCTGAGCTTCACCTGCAGATGTTGCTCCAGCCGTTGCCCCAACTCGGCCAGCGTGAGATCCGGTTGATCCTGCAACTGCTGCCGCAGATGCCCTTTCACTGCGTCGGTCACCCGGCTCACCGGCCCATGTACCCGTTGCAGAGGCCGCTCCATTTGTCCCGACTTTAGCTGTTGCCGTCGAATCTTCTTTGTAAAACCGTAGCTGACACCAAACTGCTCCGCCAGCTGCTCCAGGCCGATCCCGGCCCTTTCGTATGCCTGCAGAAGCTTGCACCGCAAATCATCCGAATATGCTCGTGGCATCGATTTGTGTCTTCACAGAGAAATCGCCAACTGCAACTTACTCCAATCCCTCTTCTCTGGATATAACTACTTAGGAACCGCTCTAGTGCGGGTCACAGAATGATGAGGCCTTCCTTGTATCCGCGGCTCACGGCCTCAGTGCGCGTGGCTACGCCGAGCTTGGCGAGAATTGAGCTGACGTGAAACTTGACGGTGTGCTCAGAAATGCGCAGTCTCGAAGCGATCTCCTTGTTGCCGGCGCCGTCAGCAAGTAGCGAGAGTATCTCGCCTTCGCGTGCAGTGAGCGGCTCACCAATCGGCGCATCATCAGGAGTGGCGGGTTCAGCGTGCGCGGGCAGGAGCGAGTCAAGCACCTCTGGTGAGATGACGGCAAGGCCCGCGGCCGCAGCTTCGAGCGCACTGAGGATTTCGCGCGGCACGGAGTCAGCGAGCAGTATGGCATGTACGCCGGCCTGCAACGTGTGACGAAGCTCGGCGCGAACCAGGTTTGCGATGAGCATGACAATCGTCGGCGCGCCCGGCTGATGCAGTATGGCTTGCAAGTTCTGTGGAAGCACAGCCGAAGGTGAGTCGAGCAGGAGGACTTCGGGGATGTACTCGCGAAAGGCGCGAAGAATGTCTCCATCACGATAACCCTCTCCGACGAGTGCAAAACGAGCGTCGCCGCGCACGAGGGTCTCCAGTCCTGCGCGCGTGACCGCCGACTTTGCTTCCACTAAAACTCGGATCAAACAGCCTCCGCCAGATGCGTCCGGGTCAAGAAGCTCTCGACGGTATCGCTCGTGATGGCGCATCCAAATCCACCGACAACCATACTGTTAATGCCGATCACATTGCCTTGGGCATCCGCCAGCGGACCACCCGAGTTTCCAGGCGCAAGCCGGATGTCGGCCATCAGCAAGGTCGCGTTGCCCACTGCGTGATGCACGATTCCGGTGCTCACCGCTCGAACTCCATCCGACGGATTTCCAATGGCGATCACCATCTCTCCAACGCGCAACGTTCGGGCGCTGCGAAGTGATGCGGCGGGAAGTCTGGTGGAACTCACCGCCAGCGCAGCAATATCCCGCTTGCGATCACGCGCAATGAGCCATCCTTGCAAGCGCCGGCCGTCGATCAGTTCGATCTCGTGCGCTTCGGAGTCGGCGACATGCGCGTTGGTTACAATCAAGCCCTCAGAGCGCCAGATGACGCCGGAACCCTGTGCTCCGTGCGAGCCGCTCACGCGAACCGTGATCTGCCGCAGCCACTCGGCAACGGCGCCCACCGCACTACCGATAATGATGCCGGCTGTCGTGCCTGGATTCACTGCCGCAGACATCTTCAACTCTCCTGCCTTTCGCCGACTGTAACAGGCAGCTTCAGCATCTTGCCGCCTCGAACAATGTCGAACGTGATCGACCTGCCGACGTTTTCCGTGTCGAGTGCGGCCTGCAGGCTGCGCACCCCGTGCACGGGTGAGCCCTCGATGGTGACGAGGATGTCGCCGAGCAGCAATCCGGAACTTTCTGCGGGACTGCCGGGTGCAATGGTAATGACGAGAAGTCCGCGTTCACCACTGATGCCGAGCGATTGGCGTGTGGCGTCGGGAAAGGCGACTGGTTGGACGCCAATTCCGAGATAGCCGCGAGCCACGCGTCCATGTTGAAGAACTTGATTCACCACGCCTTCAACGGTTGAGACGGGAATCGTCACTACCGAGCGCCGCGGACCGGAAGTCGCAATGCCGAGCACTTCTCCGCCTGCGTTGACGATCGGGCCGCCGGAGAAGCCGGTGAATGGGTTGAGATCGAGCCGAATCCAGCGATCCACGCGCGCTCCCTGCCATGTTCGCCATGGGCCGCCAATCGCGCTAATGATGCCGTAGGTGGCGGCCAATCCATCCGAGCCGCGCCTGCCCACCGAGAGAACGATCTCTCCGACGCGTGATCGTGACTCATCTGCGAGCGAAGCTGAGCTGGTTTGCTTTGCAAGTTTAAGCACAGCGACATCCGTGCCATGATCGCGGCCTGCAACCTTGGCCATTGACTTTTCACCCGTGGGAAGGACAACTGTGACCTCGTCGTGGCCGCGAATGGTGTGTGCTGCGGTAACAGCGATGCCGTCACGCCAAAGGGTTCCACTCACACCTTCGCGCCCGCCCTCCGGAACTGCAATAACAGCGGCTCCGGCGTGCTCCACGGCGTCGGCGAGATCGTTTGAGAATTGAACTAGAGAACTTGCCATGCGTTACTCCTGCCGGCTGATTGCCGGTATCCGGTAGATTGCAACGCATTCGGCACCGGCACATCCGCCGCATGGGTGGGAGGGACCTGGTCCGTTGGGCAGGAGACTGGCTGGGTTTTCACACATTCCGAGGTGGCGTGGCTACTGGCAACGATGGACATTAATTTCGCCGGCCATGCTCGTGATATTTGCAACTCACGTCTGCAGATATGCCGCGGAGGAACGTATGCGGGGATTATCGAGAATCGCTCTGATTACTTTTCTGGGTGCATCTGTGACTTAGCCTGCGAGGCGGAACTGCAGCGCCCGAAGGCGAGTCACGTGAAGGCGGGTCTTGGTGCAGCCGCTCCTGCAGCAAAGCGAAGAACGCTTGCCGACGAGATTCTCCAGCATCTGACAGCGTTGGCCGATTATCGGGATCTCCAGGCGCTCTATGACGAGATTCGACAAAGCTCAACGGCATGGTGCTGGCATCAGCGAACCTTCAGTCGCGACTGAAACGCTGGACATTACGGAGCCCGGCAGCGGCTCGAGAAAATCGTCCACGTGGCTCTCCATGAACCGGAACTTCTGAGCACGCAGCATCTGTTTGCCGTGATCCGGCATCCCTCCGGAACCCCAGCTTGAGTATGTCTGCCATTCAAAGCGGTAACAATGCGAGCCGCTGGTATCAAGCAAAAACTGTGGATCGAATTGTGCGCCCTTGAGTTGATCGAGCGTTCCGACGGTCTCTCCATTCAGACGCACCTGATCGGCCTCAACACAGTGCGGAATGTGAGCGAAAAGTATCCGCTCAATGGCCCCGGCCTTCACTGGTTTCTCCAGCGCCCCTACACCCACGCGGGCATCCGGGCCTCCGCGATTATCGACCAACAGCGTAAAGGTTTTCCATGTACTGTTGTCGGCAAAGTCGAGGTACATGCGTGCGGTCGGGTTATGGTGCTCCTTGCGAGCGCGTTCGATCTCATCGCTGTTAGGCATAGAAAAGCCGACATCGGCTTTTTCCCACCCGCAAACGGAGAACACCTGGGCCTCAACTCCGGAGAGCATCTTCTCGGGGGTGCGCGCATTGTGCCCGGTAATTTCGAGGACCAGCGGCCTCTCGCCGGTGGACGTGACCACCTCGTGACCGTCG
Organism: uncultured Acidobacteriota bacterium; assembly: GCA_963786435.1. GTDB lineage: Bacteria > Acidobacteriota > Terriglobia > Terriglobales > Acidobacteriaceae > TOLSYN. The sequence goes on along the minus strand of CAWAZK010000002.1, from coordinate 3,395,592 downwards.
ACCAGGACCTTGTACTTATTGAAGTAATATTTCTCGGTTTGCGAATCGATCTCGACCGTAAAGATCGGCGGCTTGCCGCAACTGAGGCTGAACATTATCAGCACTAGCGTCAGCGCCAGCATCGGCTTCTTTAAGACTCTGGAGTGGACGATCACTGAATTGGAATGTCCCTTCTCGGCTAAGAATCGCAGGAAGGTTATACCACATAGTCTCCCACCGAGCGGCGCTCATGCGAATGATGACGGAGCACCCATTCTAGCATCTCGCGGTTCGACCATCTTCAACAGCGAAGCTTCGGGCGTCTCCAAAGCTGATGCTTCTACTGTTAATTATTGACTCGATTTGCAGAATACCTGCCATCTGGTCACCTTAATTTTTTGATTCGCGAAGGCCGCACTTCTTGAAAAAGAACATCGCTGGACACCAGTTGGTAAAAGCCGACTGGAAGAGGTTGAGCCCGACGAAGGCTGTCAACCAGTACCACTTAGTGACTTACGGTCATTCCTAAAGCGACCGACACAAGAATAAAAGTCCCTGCCATCAATCTCAATCCACGTTCAACAGTCATTGCCAATCTCCTTTTATGATTCGATCGTTTGAAATGCTCCGGTTGAGGCTGAATCCTTGACTCCACCATGTAATAGAGAACCGGAACGGCCAAGCGCGAAAGCAGTGTGGACGCCACCTCGCCCGCCATAAGCGAAAGTGCGAGTCCTTGAAAAATCGGATCGGAAAGAATGACACTGGCGCCGACCACAACTGCAGCGGCAGTCAGCAGCATGGGGCGGAAGCGCACCGCACCGGCGTCAACAACTGCATCGGCCAAATCCATTCCCTGGCGTCGGCGGAGTTCGATGAAGTCAACCAGAATAATTGAATTTCTGACGATGATGCCTGCGCCAGCGATGAAACCGATCATCGAAGTCGCAGTAAAGAAAGCGCCCATCAAGGCGTGCGCAGGAAGGATTCCAACGAGGGTCAACGGAATCGGCGCCATGATGACAAGCGGCACGATAAAGGAGCGGAACCAGCCCACCACCAATACATAAATGAGGAGCAGCGCCATACCGAAAGCGATGCCGAGATCGCGGAAGACTTCGATCGTGATGTGCCACTCGCCATCCCACTTCATAGCGTAGCGGTCGGTGGATTCGGGTTGCACGGCGTTGTAACGCCGGAGCACATAGCCGGCGGGAAGCTTCAGATGGTCGAGCGCTTCATTCATCTTGAAGATGGCGTAGACGGGGCTTTCCGACTCGCCCGCAACATCGCCGGTCACGTACACCACGCGCTTCATGTTCTTGTGATAAATGCTGGGTTGCAGCGTCGTGGCCACTGTTTTCGTAATCTCGCGCAAGGAGACGAGCGAGCCATCCGATGCGGTCAGCTTCGTGCTTTCCAGAGCATCGAGGGAGGAGCGGTCGGCGCGCGACATGCGAACCGTCACGGGGATATCTTCGCGCGAGGTTTGCGAGTGCAGGAGGCCAACGTCGGTCCCGTGCAGCACGGTGGTCAGTGCATTGCTGACGGCTGAAGCAGAGATACCGTGCAGTGCGGCTTTTTCCTCGTCGACTTCGATCTGATACTCGGGTTGCGGATCTTCTACGTACCAGTCCACATCGACAACGTCCGGGGTTTGCTGGAAGATTTGCTTCACCTGTCGGGCGACATCAATTGGCCAGAGGCTTCCGGACCGTAGATCTCAGCGACAAGCGTCTGCAAGACCGGAGGGCCGGGCGGAACTTCACTGACTTTGATCCGCGCGCCGAACGGCAAGTCCGATCTTCTGGAGCGCAGGCCTGAGCCGCTTGGCGATCTCATGGCTTTGCGCGCTGCGATCTTCCAACGGAAGCAGGTTGACCTGTATGTCGGCCTGATTGGGCTGGCTGCGCAGATAGTAATGCCGCACCAGTCCGTTGAAGTTGTAGGGCCCGGAGAGTCCGGCGTAGAGCTGGTAGTTTGCGACCTCGGGCTGCTGACCAAGATACTGGCCGAGCGCCTGAGCGACACGTGTGGTCTGCTCCAACGTAGTGCCGTTGGGCATATCGATGATGACCTGGAACTCGCTCTTGTTGTCGAAGGGCAGCATCTTTACCTGCACCAGTTTGAGCGGGACAAGCGAGACCGCGGCGAGCAATAGAACCACAATGCCGAATACAAACAGATAACGCCATTTTGCGGAATGCATCATCGGCGTCATGAAGCGCCGGTAGAGACGGGTAGCCCAATCTTCTTTTTCATGCGATGCGTAATCTGCCTTGCTCGCCGGTATGGCGCAGCAGGCGAAGCGAGGCCCACGGCGAGACGACGAAAGCCACCAGCAACGAGAACATCATCGCCGAGGATGCGCCGACGGGAATGGGCATCATGTACGGGCCCATCAATCCGTGGACAGAGGCCATGGGCAAAATGGCGGCGATGACGGCAAAAGTGGCGAGAATGGTTGGATTGCCGACTTCGGCGACAGACTCGATGGCCACTTCGCTCAGCGGGCGGCCCTTGTTCTCCGGAAGGCGGAAGTGGCGAACAATGTTTTCGACGACGACGATTGCATCGTCGACAAGAATGCCGATGCTGAAGATCAGCGCAAAGAGCGTAACCCGGTTGAGCGTGTAGCCGAGCAGATAGAAAATGCCAAGCGTAAGCGCCAGGGTTACGGGAATCGCGAGCAGTACGACGCCTGATTCTCTCCAGCCGAGAAAGATTGCGATCAGGAGGGTGACGGAAAGAGTGGCGAGCAACAGGTGCTTGAGCAACTCGTCCGACTTTGCTTTGGCGGTTTCGCCGTAGTTGCGCGTCGTGGTGATGTTGAGATCGCTGGGAAGCGCGTTGCCTTTTAGCTCTGCGATGCGAGCCAGAACATGATTGGCGATGATGGTTGCGTTGGTGCCCTTGCGCTTGGCAACGGTGATGGTGACGGCGGGAAACTCGGCTCCGACCTGCGCGTGCGGATCGGTGCTGCAATGCTCCCTTGCCTACGCCGAAGTTCACGTAGTTGGTTGGCTCGGCTGGGCCGTCAACGATCTGATCGGCCACATCGCGCAGCAGGATAGGCCGCCCGTGACTGACGCCGAGGACGACCTGTTCGACATCTTCTTTGCTGGTGAACAACGATCCGGCTTCGACGCGGATCTGCTGGTTCTGATTCGAGAACTCTCCGGCCTCAACCTTTGCATTCGCCGATTTCAGCTTTGCCACCACAGCAGATGGAGACAGTGAGTAGGAGGCGAGCTTCGCGGTGCTGAGATCCACGCGAAGGGTGCGCGGCTGGCCTCCCAGGATTCGCGTCTCGGAGACATCATCGACCTGTTTGATCGAGTGCTCAAGTTCGGCAGCGATCAGGCGCAGGTGGTAAGCATCGTAGTTCTTGCCCCAGAGCGTGAGCGCGAGAATGGGCACATCGTCGATGGAGCGCGATTTGACGATAGATGGCGAGGCGCCGGGCGGGACATGGTCGAGGTTCGCGTACAGTTTGCTGTAAACCTTGACGAGTGCGTCCTCCTGCCTGGTGCCCACGTAGAAGCGGACGATGATGAGGCTGGCGCCCGGCGCTGGATGTGGAATAGACGTACTCGACGCCCGGAATTTCCCGCAGGATCATCTCCAGCGGAGTCGTAACTCGCTGCTCGACCTCGGCGGGTGAGGCACCGGGCATTGCGGTCATCACGTCGAGCATCGGCACGATAATCTGCGGCTCCTCTTCGCGGGGAATCTGCATCACCGCAAAGATGCCGAGCACAAGCGCCGCTACAATCGCCAGCGGTGTCAGCTTGGAGTTGATGAAGGTCTTGGCGATGCGGCCAGCGATGCCGAGTTCGTGCTTCATTGCTGAACCTCGATGCGCTTGCCGCTGAGTTCGCGTTCTCCGGGCGAGTCAATGACGGTTTCTCCGGCGCTGAGACCGGAGAGGACTTCAACTTCGTTCCCGTGAGTGTTACCCAGTGAGATGTAGCGCAATTGCGGCGATCTGGTTCTGGCCGATGACATAGACGCTTTGCATGGAGCCGTGGGCAATGACGGCGATCCGGGGATCATCAAGGACATCCTCTGGTTCCGCGTTCCAGCATGCGTGGCCGAACATTCCGCTGTGCAGGCCGGGCGCGGCGGGCAGATCGATCTTCACCAGAAAGCTGCGGCTTGCCGGGATCGGCTGCAGGAACGATCTGTGCGATCTTGCCGGCCACCGAGGATGACGCTCAAGCGTGTCGATCATGACTGGAACGCTCGCGCCCGCCCGAACTGAGGAAAGCAGCGATTCATCGACCGAGACCTCCAGCCGGAAGCGGCCGGCTTTTTCGATTGTCAGCAGCGGGCTGCCCGGTGTCGCCATCGCGCCTGGGTCGACCTTGCGCTCGGTGACAATTCCGTCAAATGGCGCGTGGATGCGAGTGTATCCCTGCATCGTGCGAGCGGCGGATTCGGCGGCTTTCGCTTCGCCTTCCTGCGAGCGCACCATGGCGAGGCGAGCTGCGGCGGCTTGCGAGCGGGACTCAACCTCGTCGAACTCCTGAGGGCTCACGCTCTTTTGCGCCTTCAGCATTTCGAAGCGCTTGAGCGTGCTCGCGGCGAGGGCTGCATCGCTCTCCGCCGCTGCGACCTGTTGCCCCATGGCTACGACCGCGGCATGCGCCCGGTCGGCCTGCGACGGATAGTTGCGCCGCATCGATGGAAAGCAAGGTCTGCCCGGCGCGGACACGATCACCCTCGCGAACCGCGATGCTCGTAATCGTTCCCATGATCTGCGAAGAGAGTGTGGCGGACTCCACTGGCACGCACGGTGCCGACCGTATCCACCGTCTCCGGGAGCTTTTGCGTTGGTGGCTTGGAAGACGTGAACGCCACGAACAAGCTCCGGCGTTGCGGAGGGTTCGGTCTTCTTGGAACAAGCCGTCAGGCTGGCGAATGCCAATAGAACAGCAGCGAAGGAAAGATAGGATCGAAGACGATTTCATTGGAAATTCACCACCTGCTCAGTGTTCAAAGTCCCGGTTGCCAAACGGAGTGCCGCATAACTCAATGCGTTGCGATAGACGCCTGCCAATAGCCGCTCTGGCTCTGGCGATCCGCATCTTCGGCGCGCAGTACATCGGTGAGCGGAACCAGTCCTGCATCATAGCGGTTGCGCAGAATGCGCAGGCTCTCTGCCGCCTGCGCCATCGAATTCCTTGCGACTTCCACCATCTTTGCTGCCGATTGATGACCGAAGTAGGCGCGGCTGACCTCGACGCGGATCATGTTTCGCGCCAACTCCTCACCGGCCTGCGCGCGCAGCAGCGAGGCTTTTTCCTGCTGCAGGCGAGATTGCTTTTCGAAGCGGAAGCAGGTCGATGCGAAGCTCTGCGCCAGCCATCCAGTTGCTTCCGCCTGCGCCGGCAAAGCTCTGGCGGTCAGTTTGCCAGGAGCCGAAGGTATCCACGCGCGGACCGAACTCCGACTTGGCCGATTTAACGGCTGCCTGCTGCGCGGAGATCTGTAGAGCGAGACTCTTGAGGTCGGACCTGCTCTTGAAGGCCTGCTCCACCTCGTCTGCCAGCGCGGAGGTGGAGAAGTTGTGCTCGGCGAGTTGCTCCAGGCTCTCCGGTCCCTGTGGGCAGCGAGACTCCGACCGCCGCTTCCAGTTCGGACCACGCGGTTTGTTCCGTGCCTTGCGCTTGAATTAGTTCCTGTTGCCGTTGCGCCAGGTTCACCTGCGCGGAGAGCACGTCTGACTCAACGGCAAGTCCAGCATTCACGCGGGTGCGGCTCTCGCCATAGAGCGCCTGTGCCGTCTCAACTGCGTGCTTGGCTACTTCGACTTCGCGGATTGCAATCAGCACGGATTCATAGGCGTCGACCACACGGTAAATCACCTCCTGGCCGGTTCTTGCCGCCGAGGAGGCCGCCGCGCCCTGCTTCAGAAGCAGAGGCGCGCTTGATCTGGAATCGCGTATGCAGCGAGTCGAAGGCTATCCAGCGCCCGGAAAAGCTCGTTGAGAAGTTGCTCAGGGGAGCTGGACGGTTCAGGCTGTTCAGGGCGAAATCGGACGCCTGGAACACCTGCTGGCGAGTTTGGTTCCGAAGGCATAGACGGGATCGTCGCCACGAGTCAGATTCTCGGAGAATTGAATTCTGCGGCAGCAGTGGGGTTTTGGAGAGCCGGAAGCCCGCCTCAGATGCGGCCATATCTGCCGCCGCCAGCTTCAGTGCAGGATTGTGTTCAAGCGCGGCTGCCACTGCCTGCGGCAGCGTCAACTTTGGCTGCTGCGCCATCAGAGGGAGGGCGAGCAAGCCCGCGAGGAAGAAAAGAAATTCGTATTCGGCGAAAAATTGTCTTTGGCATCGCTAGTTGGCGTCACCGGACGCTTCTATGCGAACAAATGCAATCTGTGCGAACGTGTTACAGAATCGGACAAAGATTTGTAAGAAATTTCGCGCGGGGCTGGAGTCGAGCAGGCGCGGGTACTCCTGGAACTGGTGCGATCACAGGATTGAGCCGATATGCTATTGGTCTCTCATCGTAGGGAGACCTAGAACGCGGTAACTCACGATCGCTGCTTTGTTCACGTACATCAACAAGTTATTGCTGCCCGGCGTGGAAGGAGTAAGAAAGAAACCATTGTTCTCAAGATGATGGAGAGAGTTGCGGATGTAACCTTCAACGACTTCGCCATCTTGAAAGACAATTTCAACCCATATGATTTCGATTTCGGGACCGCTGCAGGAGAAGCGCACGGTTTTGTAGTCGCGGTTCCCCTCAAAGGAGGATACGAAGAAGACTGCTTTCACCTGCGACCAGTTCACGTCAAGTTGGGTTCCGTCTTCCGAGACGCATGTCCCCAGCATTTCGTGAAAATGGAATTGTGCATCGCCAATTAGCGAATTTAGGTCAACCGGTACTTCCGAATAAACATATCCCTTAATTACGGCTCCATCCTGCCGCGAAATGACTACTCTGTGTTTTTTTACAACTTCTTCTTTCGGATCGCCACAATCTTTCATGGTCATGCGCAATCGGCGGCCATAGTTTTAGCATTCGGCTCTGATGCCGGCGTGGGCGAAAGTCCGTACTGACGAATCTTGTAAAGAAGCGCCTTGTAGCTGATTTGCAGTTCGGCGGCAGCATGCTTCCTGTTCCAGTTGTTGCGGTTCAATACTTCTCTCATCGCTTCCGCTTCGGCTTCGCCCTTCGCGCTCTGGGCCAACTGCTTCAATCCGCCGCCAGAGTCCGCATTCAAGCTTGTATGAGATACTGCGGCGGAGCGATTTCCCCGGGCATTCCGCAGATCAGAGAGCGCGTGTTGCTCATCCCCGAGCACTAAGAAGCGTTTAACAAAGCTTTCCAATTCGCGCAGGTTGCCTGGCCAATCATGCTCCATACAGGAGCGGAGCAACAGCTCTGACATGGTTAGCGGTTGCCGGGCATATTTAGCTGACAGTTTAGTCATGAAATGTCGAATCAGAATCGGAATCTCTTCCTTGCGGTCGCGCAATGGCGGTAGCTGAATGCAGAAGCCGTTCAGCCGATAATAAAGGTCTTCACGAAACGTTCTTGCCGCGATGGCTGCATTCATGTCAATATTCGTGGCTGCGATGACCCTAACGTCGACCTTGATGGAGGTACGGCCTCCCAAGCGCGAAAAAGTTCCGTCCTGTAATACCTGCAACAGTTTCGACTGTAGCGGTGGAGGCATTTCGCCAATCTCATCAAGCAGGATCATGCCCATGTTGCAAATTTCGAATTTTCCTGGTTTTGATCGGACCGCCCCAGTGAAGGCTCCCTGCTCATAGCCAAACAGTTCGCTCTCCAGTAGATCCGCCGGCATAGCTGCACAGTTCACCTTCAGGAACGTCCGGTGGGCGCGCGGCGACATCTTGTGGATGTACTGCGCGATGATCTCCTTTCCGGTTCCACTCTCTCCAAGAATGAGAATCGGCAGGTCTACGCGAGACAAGATTGCGCATTGTCCGCGGATCTCATTCATTTGCGCACTGGCACAGACGAACGAGGTACTCTCGGACAGTGGAGTCTCGTGTGCAGGCTCCTCTCGCACATCTCCGACCAGCGAAAGAAAATGCCGTACCGATTCCTTTAAGCCATCTATGTTAAAAGGCAGCTGAATGTAATCGGAAGCTCCCATCTTCATTGCCGTCACTACAAACTGCATATCATGTCGGCTAGAGAAGACGATGATGGGAATGGTGGGGAGAGTTTTGCGAAGGGTGCCCAGCGTTTCCAAGGTTTGGGCTGCAACCACTTGAAGCAAAACCACATCGGGAACCAAGCCCTTTTGGATTCTGATAAGCGCTTGCTCTTTTGTGAGCGACGTTATTGGCAAGGTTTCACGGACAAGAACATCCCGTACATGGTTGAGCAACGCAGATTCGCTACCCACGACGAGAACCCGCCGGCCAGCCGGGTCAGACGTGCTCTGTTTCGCTTTGGTTGACGGCAACAACGGGGACATTTGAAACGAAGCCATGGACATTGGAGCCTCGAATGCTGTACCTACGCTTGATGAACCGACCTATAACAGGAGATGTCAGGAAAGACTTATTCGCGTCCAGAGTACCCCAGAGTGCAATACCTGTCAAATAATAGGTCAGGGTAAATGTTAGCAATTCCTCTTTCGACACTGGCCAGTAGTAACATGATCGCAATATTATTGCCGTCTAGCGAGCAACCAGCTAGACGGCAATTTGGCGCAGCTAAGATGTGAGGCAATCCTGGTAATCCCGATGGCTAGTAGAAGCTAACTCGCGATAACCGATAACATGTTCGGCAGGGATTCGACTGCATGTGCCAGTTCTTGTACCACCCGCTGCTGATCCTCCGCAGTAAGGTTGGGGAACATGGGCAGGGAAAGAACCTCCGATGCCAGCCTTTCCGTCACCGGCAAATCGCCTTTCTGGTAGCCGAGATCCCGGTATGCCTCCTGCAGGTGGATCGGTACTGGATAGTGGATACCCGTTCCTATTCCTGCTTTCGTAAGCTGCGATTGCACCTGATCCCGGTTCCTCACCCGGACGACATAGAGGTGATAGACGGGCTTTGAGCCTGACGGCTCAAAGGGTGTAACGACGCCGGGAACAGACTTGAGCAAGGCGTTATAGCGGGCAGCTGCGGCGCGACGCAGTTCCGTCCAGCGGGGCAGTTGCTTTAGTTTCACGTCGAGAAAACCAGCCTGAATGGAGTCCAGTCGGCCGTTGTAGCCAATGATGTCGTGGTAATACTTTTTCGCTTGACCATGATCGCGAAGCATTCGCATCTGACATGCAATCGCCGCATCGCTGGTGGTAGCCGCACCGGCTTCTCCGCAGGCTCCCAGATTCTTGCCAGGATAAAAACTGAACGCAGCAGCCTTACCGACAGAACCCGCCTTCTGCCATCGATTCTCGCGATTCGAGAAATACTCGGCACCGTGTGCCTGGCAAGCATCTTCAAACAGCAGCAAGTTAAACTCCTGCGCAATTTCGGCAATCGCATCCATGTCGGCCATTTGACCGAACAGATGAACGGGGAGTACCGCGGAAATGGGCGTACCGGTCCGGTGGCCCAGGCGTAACCCAGAATCGGCATCGAGCGCACAGACCTCGAGGTAGTCTCGTAACTTCGCGGGACTCATGTTGTGAGTCAGTTCGTCAACCTCGATAAACTCGGGGAACGCGCCTGCTTGCGTGATGGCTTCTGCGGTTGCAATGAATGTATTCGCTACGGTGATGACCGTATCGCCCGGCTTTACTCCACCTGCGATGAGCGCGAAACGCAGCGCGTCAGTTCCGCTGGACACACCTACGCATTCCGCTGCTCCGCTGAATGAGGCGAAATGCTCTTCGAAGTTCTGTAACGCTCTACCGCCGATGAAGGCCGCGCTGTGCAAAGCCGTACGGACGACATCCATCAGTTCGGATTCGAGTTCGACGTGGGGTGAGATTAGGTCAAGAAAAGGAATCGAAGTGTTCATTTTGCGGCAGCCTCTCTTTCTTGATAGCGCAATACCTTTGCTGGATTGCCGGCCACGATTGCGTAAGCGGGTACATCTTTGGTGATGACGCTGCCCGCTCCGACAATGGCGTGTTCGCCAATCGTTACCTTTGAGAGGATTGTGGAACCGGATCCTATCGACGCACCTTTTTTTACAAGGGTTCGCTCGACCACCCAATCCTGCTCCGTTTGTAGCTGACCGCTTGCAATGGTGGCCCGAGGATAGGAATCATTGATAAAAGTGACGCCGTGGCCCACGAAGACTCCATCGTCGATGGTGACACCCTCGCATATGAAGGTGTGGCTTGAAATTTTGCAGTTCTGCCCGACCATGGCATTCTTCTGAATTTCAACGAATGCGCCGATCTTTGTTCCGTCCCCGATCTCGCAACCATAGAGATTGATGAACTTCGAAAGCTTGACGTTTTTCCCCAGTTTCACATCCGGCGCAATGCTGATGAATTCATTCATAGAAGAACCTGGGCTCCTTGATTGCGAAGCGATTCGTTTGCGGCCTGTAGCACCTTAACGATGCGCAGCCCGGCGTGCCCGTCATTGATTGGCGTCTTATCTTCGAGAATGCACTCGTTGAAATATCCGAGTTCGAGTTTGAGTGCTTCCGTGTTTTCAATCTGCGGCGCCAGCATGTCGCCAGAGCGGTAGCTAACGAGCAGATCATAGACACCCTCGCGGTTGTCCATGCGTACGCCGCGGTCATAGATCTTGATCTTCTCGTCGGATTCGAGGTCGTTCCACATCAGCATCTTCTTATCACCGCCAACCAGCGTAGTGCGAACCTTTACCGGCGAAAGCCAGTTTACGTTGACGTGCGCAATCAGCTTGTTCGCGTAGTAAACGGTAATGTAGGCAACGTCCTCAACGCCGTTGATGTGTTTTTGTCCGGTTGCGACGACTGCTTCGGGCTTATTCGAGAGCAGGTAGTCCATGATGGACAGGTCGTGGGGCGCCAAGTCCCAGATGACATTCACATCGTGCTGGAACAAGCCGAGGTTCACCCGCGTGGTGTCGTAGTAATAGAGTTCACCGAGTTCTCGAGCGTCGATCAGTTGCTTGATCTTGCGTACTGCGCCGGTGAATAGGAAGGTATGATCCACCATGATCTTCAGGTGCTTGCGCTCAGCAAGTTCGATCAGTTCCTCAGCCTGTTCGGAGGTGGACGTGAAAGGCTTCTCGACAAATACATGTTTTCCGTTTTCGAGGGCTGCTTTGGCCAGATCGAAATGCGTCCAGACTGGCGTGACCACGGCCACAATGTCGATATCAGGCGACTCAATAACCTGCATCGGGTCGGAGGTCACTTCCATGTCAGGGTATGCTCTTGCCACCTTGGCGAGAGCTTCCGAACGTCGGTCACACACGACCGAAACCTGGGAGTCTTTCTGCGAATGAAAGTTGCGCACAATGTTGGGACCCCAGTACCCGTAGCCAATCACGCCAATGGATAAAGCCTTTTTCATTCTGGGCCGAGGCTGCAGGTCCTTTTGATAAAGGAAAGGCCCGATCGGCTTCGGGACGATTTCTAGCGGTTGCGAGGCTCCGACTGCTAACAATGCGGGAGCCGGGACTATTGACTTATCCATTTTTCCTCCAATAATTCGTCATCGCAGTAAGGAGTCGGAACAGAATGAACGATAAGGTTCACGATTCATTCTTGGAACTGTGCTGTTCAACAGTTCGAAATGTTCAAGTGCAATCCGTGGGCCAGAGTTGCGGAACTACCTAAACTCTGGAATCTACTCACAGCGAAATTGCTTTCATACCTTGCGTCTCATTCCGCAACCAGTTCTGTTTCGCTTTCTGCAAAGAATTGCGTATGAGGAAAAGCAATTCAATTCCGTTTCTCATGCTTGTTGCATCCTTACAGATCCGCAATAGTCGCAAACTTACTGCACGCTAATTGGGCGATAGTTCCACGCGTATCCAATCCCGAAGACATTGCGCAGCCCGACATAGCTGCAGGCAAGGCCGGTGCAAACAGACGGGGCCGTCTGATGCTGAAAGTCATAGCTTAGGAAAAGGTTCGTATAGCGGCCGATTTTGTGATTGAAGGCAACACCAGCAAACTGCGTGTCATAACTCTGCGTGGAGCCCAGTTGCTGATTGCGAGAAGCGCCAGAGTTGAGCGACATTGACGAATAACGTGAAAGGACGAAGTTGATCGCCCCCTGACCAGTGGTGATCGTAGCGCCATCGAGCACGCCTGCACCGCCTGAAATATTGCGCGATACCTGCGCACTCAAATTCATGCGACGCATCTTATATTGCACGTTGCCGCGCGCCTGCCAGCCGAGATAGACCTGGTTCACCTGGGAGACACTCGATTGCGTGACCTGCGGCCCTCCCCCGAGTTCTATGCTGCTTCGCCCGGATATGCGCCTGGCATAGCGCGCAGAAAAATATTCCGTGGAGATCGAAGTACTGGAATCCTGGTAATTGAATCGGGTAAACGCGCCTTCGAGGGCGACCGAGTCGCGAAGTGTCATGTTCCGGTTGTACCCTGCGACCAACGAGGCTTGGCCGGTATCCGTAAGTTGGCTCGAATCGAAATGCAACAGTCCGTACGAGGCTGCCATCGTCACGACGCCGCGCGCGCCGAGGTGCGCATCGAGTTCGATCAATGCGGTATTAGTAATGGTTCCAACCTGTCCAATCAGGATACTCTGGTTCGGTAGCAGGTTTGACTGCAGGGAAGTCGATGTCGATTGCAGGTTACCCAGACTGCTCCCAGTAACCTGCAAATCCATACCTTCCATTCCCGCTGCTCCAAAACCTGAGCCTTGTGAGTATTGGGCCTGGTCATCAATCAGCAGATTCCAGATCCCAAACCGAACGGTCCTGGAGACCGCAAGACTGTGCGTATTTGTGAATGGACTATAACCTTGGAGATGCTCCAACGTGTCATAGCGTAGCGATCCGGAATATCGAACCTCAGTATCTCGCCCAAGGTACTGCGTCCATTGCACATTGCCGCCGAAATTGGAAAATCCCCTGTAACTGCCGCTACTGGTACTCAGTAGTAATGGATTCGAATCGAGGGTTTCGGCAATCCGCAGCGATGGCGTAAAAAAACTATGTTTGGAGCCCCAAGATCCAATTCCCAGGATCTGCCCGCCGGTGAGCGGATGCTGATCGGGAATCACTGTGGTCTCCAGTGGTTCGGTTACCAAGACCGGCGAGAGTGAGTCCTGAACCGGAGGAACAGGCGCACTCTGGGCAGCCAGTCCTGTTGCAATGCACACGCATCCGACCAATACCAGTAGCCTTCCAGGGATTTTGATTTTCACGGACATCGCCTCACGGCACCACAACCGTGTCGCCAGGTTCGAGGTTGATGTTCTGTTCTGCGTTCTTACCTTTTATCACCGCGGCGTAATTGAAGGGGATCCTCTCCTGCTTTCCGCCTTGCATGCGCAGAATGTAGATCTTCTTAGTATTGGCGAATTGAGCCGGGCCGCCAGCCGCCGAAAGCGCCTGCAGTACCGTCAGGTTTGAGATAAGCGGCACTGCGCCCTGCCTGGTTACCTGCCCCATGACGTAAGCCCTGCGGCTGTTCATGGCGGTGACGATCACGGTCACGTGTGGTTCGGTCATGAATTGCTTTAATCGCTTGGTAATTTCCGCGGCCAGTTGCATCGGCGTCAGGCCTGCTGCCTGCACATCGTTCAGCAAAGGCAAAGAGATCTTGCCGTCAGGCCTAACTGGGACAGAACTCGAAATATCGGCTTCTTTCCACACATTGATATGAAGGACGTCCTCGGGTCCGATCGCATACTCGGCGTCAGTGGCAGGGGTGGACAGGGGTGCATTTGTGACGGTTGCCGCAGTCGCTGCCCCGGGACCCATGGATGGAGCAAACGCCTGCGCCGACACGTGACCGAGCATCAGTGACATCAGAAGCAACACCCTCTTCATAAACAAAAGTTCCTCTCAGGGCTGACATGCCCAAGCACCCAATGAATCCGGAGCCCCGGCAGACAACTTCTTCCACACTTGCTGAGTGCAAGGCTCATGCCACGACAAGTCACGGCAACGTCGCCAGCGCCGATTGTGATGTCTTTTTTTCGGTTTTTCAGCTATTTACGGCACGGACGCTAGTCAATCAGCGAAAAAATCGGCGTGCGCTGCGCTTCGTAGAGAGTGACGGCGCAAGAAGGCTCATTTACTGTGAAATCTTTTTCCCTTTTGCGTCGAGCAAAGTTCTCTTCCTTGAAGACAGAACGCAATAGGCAGTATGAAGAAGGTCGTGGGATCTGAATCGCAGCCCAGGACTCCGCAGTGCAGTATGGACCAGGCCTGCTTCAATATGAAACCTTTATTGACCCTGAGTCTAAAGCAAATACCTCAGAATTCAGCGCGTCGATGCCATCCTGCCTTGCTGATCGAAAAGCAGTGGTTGAGTTGAGGTGTCTTAATACTTAGTTCTAAGTGCCTCTGCTAATTGCTGCCACACGCATGCCTCCCTATTATCAACACAGTAGGCTAAACGGTTTGTACACGACCTTGCAGCGCAAACGAGTAGCACTTTGGAGTTTTCCAACTCTACTTTTTGCAATGCTCGCTGGTCTACGTCTGCTACTGTCACCTCAACGAACGTCAACTGTGCATCATCACGGCGTCTTGGCAGACTGATCCAATCGCGCTAAGTCATTTGTTACTAGGCGCATCGTCAGAATCTGCTGGCACCTGCTTGCAGCGAGACTCCCCCGCGAGGAGTTTCGCTTCGGAGTGGGACGGGTGAAGTGTGCTTTGCATTGAATAGACGCATGGGCCTCGTTCAAACAATGAGGTCGCATGCACATGGTTCCGAGATTTACGACTGAGGGCTGTTATGAGGAAATTGCTTCTAGTATCGATGGTACTTGGCTCTACATTGGTCACATTCGCGCACGCCAGCAAGCGCAGCTCTAATAAACCAGTTGTGAGCTTGTCGTTGACGAGCCTGACGTTTGCCAGCCAGACGGTCGCTACGACGAGTCCGGCGCAAAGTGTTACCTTGACCAACACCGGCAACGCTTCCCTTTCGATCAGCGGCATCAGCCCTTCAGGCAACTTTGCTGAGACAAATAACTGCGGATCGAGCCTGGCTGCCAGCGCCAGCTGCACTATCTCGGTTACGTTCACGCCAACGGCTTCTGGCACGCTGACGGGGGCCATCTCGTTCACCGACAACGGCGCATCTAGTCCGCAGAAGGTTTCGCTGAGCGGCACGGCGGTGGCTGCAACCGCGCCGGTAGTTAGCTTGTCATCGATGAGCCTGACCTTTGCCAGCCAGACGGTCGCTACAACCAGTGCGGCTCAGGCAGTTACCTTGACCAATACCGGAACCGCTTCCCTGTCGATCAGCGGCATCGCCGCTTCAGGAAGCTTTGCCGAGACGAACAACTGCGGTTCAAGCTTGGCTGCCAGCGCCAGCTGCACTATCTCGGTGACGTTCACGCCAACGACTTCTGGCACGCTGACGGGGGCCATCTCGTTCACCGACAATGGCGCATCTAGTCCGCAGAAAGTGTCGCTCAGCGGTACGGCAGTGGCAGCGGCTCCTGCACTGACAGTTACAAGTACTTCGCTGCCAAACGGAACGGTAGGGACAGCCTACACGGCCACGTTAACTGCAGCAAATGGGACAGCACCATACACATGGACGGATCCGGCTTGCAGCGGTTCATGCAATACAGGGATGAGCTTTGGTTCAAATGGTGTTTTGTCGGGCACTCCTGCCAATGCAGGAACTAGTACGTTTACCTTTGCGGTTGTCGATGCGAAGGGAAATACAGCGACAAAGCAGTTGTCCATTACCATAGCTGCAGCAGCAACTGCGCCGGTTGTGAGCTTATCGCCGACGAGCCTGACGTTTGCCAGCCAGACCGTCGCTACCACGAGTGCGGCGCAAAGTGTTACTTTGAAAAACACCGGAACCGCTTCCCTTTCGATCAGCACGCTCGCCGCTTCAGGAAGCTTTGCCGAGACCAACAACTGCGGATCAAGCCTGGCCGCCAGCGCTAGCTGCACTATCTCGGTGACGTTTGCGCCAACGGCCTCAGGCACGTTGACGGGTGGAATCACACTGACAGATAACGCAGCCTCGAGCCCGCAGGCAGTATCGCTGACGGGAACGGCGGTTGCGGCGACACAGCCCCAAGTGACCCTCTCGTGGACGGAATCCTCAACGTCGGTCAGCGGATACAACGTGTACCGATCAACCCAGTCTGGCACAGGTTACACGGAGATCAACCTCAGCCTTGTGCCTACCCAGTCCTATGTCGATAATACTGTGAGCGCAGGGCAGACCTACTACTATGTCGTCACGGCCGTAAATGCGAGCGGCGCGCAAAGCGCATATTCCACCCAGGTGTCAGCGTCCGTCCCTACTTCTTAAAGAGCGGAATAACTTGGGGAAAACGGCCGCATGTGTACCACAAATGCACGTGTGGCTGTTTTCTTGGGCGCACAACCAGCGATAACGGTATATCATCAGTCCAACCACAGAGGGATTCTAGTGCATGCACGCTGCCGTTTAAAACGCATGCCAGAATCAATCTGATGCTTTGCGCGCTACTTCGTCTGAAAACAATGCTTTCGGCGCCGTGCATGGTACGGTGTGCGACTTATATTTGGGCGAATTAGCAGGAGCCCACGCTAGAGTGCTCCTCGCGGATCACGAGATATGTGCAACTTATTGCATAACCACTCGTGAGCTGGCCCTTTCGTAGGTTGTCATCACCCGGACTGCAGGCATTCTCTAACCAGAGAGAGCATTTGTGTCGGCATTTTGTGATCAGCCAACACACGGAGCCCGAGGAGACGCGCGATGACTTTCCGACGAGTTTACTGCTTACTTATTCTCGCAGCATTGGCATGCCTGTCCCTTGCTAACTGTGGAGGGAGTAGCCAATCCTCTGGTAATTCCAGTTCCTCATCCTTGTCGGGGACAAGTGGCAGCACTCCGGCACCTGCGGTTGCAATCTCACCCGGATCGCTGACGTTCAGTAATCAGGCTCTGAACTCTACCGGTTCGGCGAAGAGCGTTACGCTGACGAACACCGGCAACGCAAGCCTCTCCTTGGCCAGCGTGAGTGTGAGCGGCGATTTTGCCGAGACCAACAACTGCGGCACCGAGTTGCTTGGGGGCGCGAGTTGCACAATTTCCGTCACTTTCACTCCCACCACAAGCGGGACGCGGACGGGCGCCATCTCGCTCGCCGACAACGGCGCGTCGAGCCCCCAACAGGTATCGTTGAGTGGTAATGCAGTGGCGGCGTCGCCATCTGTGACCCTCTCGTGGTCTGAAACCTCAAGTTCGGTCATGGGATACAACGTGTACCGGTCAACGCAGTCTGGCACAGGTTACACGGAGATCAACCTCAGCCTTGTTGTCGGGCAGTCGTATACTGATACTTCGGTGAACGCAGGACAGACCTACTACTATGTTGTCACCGCCGTCAATAATAGCGGCGTTCAAAGCGCATATTCGGCCCAGGTGTCGGCGGTCGTCCCTGCTTCCTAAAAAGCGGGCGTCATTGGTCGCGGCGATTGTATATCATCCGACCAATCACTAATCATTGTTTCCCTACGTACTTCGACGTTGCCACCTCAATCGGAACAGACATGGTGGAGAGCGCCATTTCCAGCGAGGCTAGGCCACTGTGCTGATGGACGAAAACTGGTCGGACAGTGGGCCCAAGCCCCTGCTGATGGCCACTTCATTCATCAGTTTTTCTTTTGCAGTGGAAGAAATTGTCACTCATCTGAGGACATGGCTAATTTTGTTGTGTGACGAGTCGCCCCGGGTTCCTGTTTTCCCTTATAAGCCACTGAATGTATGGAGCAAATCAACTTTCCTACTTAGTTAAGTTTGGCACACGACGTGCTCTCACTCAGTTCCAGCACGTATTGCGAGTGTTGCCCATGCCTTTAGCCGCCAACGGAACAGAACGTAGTTTTGTGTCAGAGCCGGAGCTGCCGCCACTGGATGTGATATTCGGTTCCACGCCAGTTATGCATGCTGTCCGCATGAAACTGGCCCAGGCCGCCGAGACAAACATCCCTGTTCTGATTCGCGGTGCCAGTGGAACGGGAAAAGAAATCATCGCCCGGCTTGTGCATCTAAACTCTCCCTTCTGCAAAGGCCCGTTCGTAAAGGTGAATTGTCCGGCAATCCCCGGAACTTTGATGGAAAGTGAACTATTCGGGTATGAGCGGGGGGCATTTACCGGAGCATACAGCAGAAGGGCGGGACGGTTCGAGTCCGCACATCAGGGCACACTGTTTCTCGATGAAATTGGCGACCTCGATGTGGGGTTACAGGCCAAGCTTCTTCAGGTTCTGCAGGATGGAAAGTTCTGCCGAATTGGTGGGGAGTCCGATCAAAGCGTTGAGGTACGCATCGTTTCTGCAACGAACCACTTCCTTGAGGATGATATGGGCAGCGGGATCTTCCGTCAGGATCTCTTCTACAGATTGGATGGGATCTCGATCACCTTGCCAACTCTGGCTGAACGGCGGGCAGACATCCCGCGCCTAGTAGAGTTTTTTGTGAATCACTATAACGGGGTCTTCAGCCGCCGCACGCCGCAGTTCTCCGAGTTGGGAATTAAGAAGTTGATGAATTGCCGATGGCATGGCAACATGAGAGAGCTTGAGAACGTCATTCGGCGATATGTGATTTTCGGGCAGGAAGATGCGTTGCTTGCGGATTTCAGCCGGCGAGATGATCTGATCTATACGCCTGAGATCCCTCTCGATGGCGATATCTCGCTCAAGCAGATTACGCGCCGCGCTGTTCGTGAACTGGAGAACAAGATCATCTCCCGTGTTCTACTGACGCACCATGGAAACAGGACGAGCGCCGCGCGCGCATTGAAGATCAGCTATCGCGCCCTAATGTATAAGATTCGAGATATCGGAATCCCCCGAATCCGCGCATTCACTGAAAAGCACACAGCTACAGAGCCTGCAGGCGAGGAGAACGCAGGCACGAACAACTGGCAGAGTCAGGAGGAGTGATGGAAACACATCCTGGAACTCGAGCATTTAGCCGCTTCGATTTATATCTACTGGAATTCCATCGCATGTGCAGAGAATTGCAGTATGTAGGCAGCGGTCAAGTTCGAGCTCGGCGCCTGGGGGAATAACGTAAACAGTTTCAATGCTTCCCACGGCGAGGGCTCTGGACTTCGAGTTGCACGAGTGTAGGCTGCTACATCGTAGTTGCAGTGGAGATACACATGGCAAAACGAACCGCGACCATCGCAGTATTCGTGCTGACATTATCGCTATGCGCGTTTGCGCAAAGCGCAGTGCCAATGGCAGTTCGTCCTAGTGCAGTTGCAGTTCCCGAGCCGGGCAGTCTGCTGGTCTTTGGAACGGGACTGTTGCTGGGTTTTCAATACTTGCGACGCAAACTAAGCGTCGGTTGATCCTCAACTCGAGCATAGCGACGAACCTGCCGCTATGCTCGACCAATTCATCTCTGCAGTTTTAACTCAATGAGAAGGTTTCGCCCTGAGTTCAGAACGCTGCAAAAGCCAGCACAGTACGCCCTCGGCGCCAAGCGCCAATCCAAAGAACACAAATCCGCCATGGCGGTGCAATGATCCGGTAATGAAGGAGTGGTCAACATAGATCGCCAATAGAGAGAGCGTGACGATTCGAATTCCATTCTTGATGAGGACCAGCGGAACAACTGCAATGACCAGCAGCAGTCGCCGCCATGTCGAATGCAATGCAATGTAGGCGAGCAGAACAGTGAGAACCAGCAAGGCAAAGCTGGAGCGTATTCCAC
This sequence comes from uncultured Acidobacteriota bacterium, assembly GCA_963786435.1. Taxonomy (GTDB): domain Bacteria; phylum Acidobacteriota; class Terriglobia; order Terriglobales; family Acidobacteriaceae; genus TOLSYN. Next base: position 3,375,829 of record CAWAZK010000002.1, on the reverse strand, counting down.
TGCATTCAGGGGCGATTTCGATATTGAGGCCGGACAGGTAAAACCTAAGACCGTCACGCAGGTGTGGAACGCTTAGCCACCTGAAGAGAAGGTTTGCTACGGCCGCCGATCCCGACTGCAACCAGCGAACCAGAGGCTGCAAAATCGCTTGCGGTATCGGGACTGCAAAGAGAAGGAACCCGAGTGGGAATCTGGCTTTGCGAGCAGAGTCCGTGCCGTAGCAAGCGAGGAAAGCACCCGCCAGAGATATCAAAAATCCGAGCATGGCCAGAACAGTCGCATCGAAGCGAACGATCGCCAGATGTGTGCTAAGACTCGCTGCGAATAGGCCGAACCCCAAGGCCAGCAGCGCGAGTCCGAAAGGCTCAAACCGTGCTTTGGCGAACACGATGCTCCGGCGCTCGTAAATGAGGAAAGCCGATATCAGCGGGATGATCCAAAGACTGGATGATTGCTCGCTGCTGCTCGACATCCTTAGCCATTCATAGATGCTGTTCCAGGTGATCGCCGCAATCAGTAGGCACATGCACAAAAATGTGATGTGCATGATTGCTTGTCGCGACGCGAGTTGTGTTTTGAACACCACGCTTGTCTTCACACGAGAGCCATGTGCACACCGGTTGCCATTTTCTAAAGGCGAATAGAAAAACTTTTCATACTTTTCGATCCACTTTGTTACTGGTGCGGGACTCTCCACGAGCCGGCATGGGGCATTCTCGATTCAGTTAACCCACTTTAATAAGGGAAATCCTTTTCATTTTGACAACTTTTCTCACTCCCGCCGATTACGGGTGCACCTGGAAGCGCCCACAGGGCTGTGAACTTCTGGAATTCGGATTGCATTGACTCCAGTTATGTCTGAATCACGTTTCCGGTCAGTCGTCTTATTGTCGGTCGCCGCCATGGCACTCATGGCGACGATTACCAGCGCCTCCTGCTCTGGCCATACAGAGGCGCACAAACAGCAGCATTATCAGAATGGTATCTCCGCCTATCAAAAGGGAAACTACGAACGAGCGAGATCGGAGTTCTCTGAGGCGTTAGCTGTGGATGCTAACTTCGCAGATGCACGTTTTGGACTGGCGCAGTCGTTAGAAAAGTTAGAGAACTGGTCTGCCGCCTACCTGGAGTTGAAGAAAACAATCGAGTTGAAACCCGACAACGTGCTGGCTAATGTCGAAATGGGAAACCTCGAGGTCGCATCACATAACATCGACGATGCTCAGCAGCATGCAGAAGCGGCTCTGCGAGTGAATGCGAATTGCGTCGACGCACACATTCTAATGGCCACCATCGATCAGGCGAAGGGCCTGGAAGACAAATCCAGGAAAGAGATGCAACTGGCAATCAGTCTGGCTCCGAACCGCAGTGACTCGTATCTGACCCTTGCCGCCTTGCAACTCGCCGCTCACGAGGAGCGCGATGGCGAGCAAAGCATCCAGCAGGCAATTCGAATTGATCCAAATTCGGCGTTGGCCCGGGTCGCGCTGGCGAAGCTTTTTGAAAGACAGACGCGGTATGAACGGGCCGAGGAAGAGTACCGGCAAGCGATCACTGCTCAACCAAGAAATATCGGGGCTCGCGCCGAATTAGCGCGCTTCTACATGGAACGCGGGAATCAGGCCGGTGCGGAACAAGCTCTTACAGACACGAAAAGCGCCATGCCAGATGATGTCATCGCCAGTCGCATGCTCGCCGACATGTATCTTGCGACAGGACAGTTGAATAAGGCCCTCGACGAGTTCGCCAGTTTGCACAAACAGTTCCCCTCTGATAGCCGGATTCGCAAAAGCTATGCCGAAGTTTCGCTGCACGCGGGACAGCTTGGCGAGTCAGAAAAGTTAATTGACGAGCAACTGCGTCTGTTCCCCAAGGATGCTGATGCGCTGGTACTTAAGGCTCAAATCGTCCTCGGTCGCGGAGATTATGGGACCGCCGAAAAGTTGCTGAAAGACACATTGCAATACGATCCTAACCGTTCATTTGCACACTATCTGCTTGGCGTCAGCCTGGAAGCCGGTGGTGATTTAGACCAGGCGGAACGAGAGTGGTGGACGGCGGTAAAGCTACAACCAGCCTCTCTGGATGCTCGACGCGCACTCGCAAGGCGCGCGTTGCAGAAAAACGACCTGCGGGCGTTGGATGAGCACGCCGCGCAGATAATCAACACGCACCCCAAGCAGCCCGACGGATATCTGTTCCGTGCGGCTGCGTTCGCTCAGCGCAACGACCTGAAGCATGCGGAAGACGACTTTTCAACTGCGATGAGACTGGCACCTTCGATGGCCGATCCCTACAACGGCCTTGCAGGGGTAAGGCAAGCGCAAAAGCGCTTTCACGAAGCTACGACACTCTATGAGAAGGCGCTCTCATTAGATCCCCGATCTGCAACTTCATTGGGGAATCTCTCGGCAATCCTTTTGCAACAAAATCAGCCAGAGCAGGCTGTAAAGCGGGTGCAGTCACAGATCATCAAGGCTGGGCAGTATGCACCATTTTACGTTATCCTCGGCAACGCGCAGATGCAGGCTGGAAACCTTGCTCAGGCAGAAGACGCACTGAATCGAGCCATTACGCTCGATGCACATAACAGCAGCGCATACCTATTGCTGACAAGGGTTCAGGAATTGCGCGGCATGCCTCAAGAGGCAGTGCGCACCGGTGATCGCTGGATGCAAGTGTCTCCGCAGGACATTGGCTCCTATGTCACGGTGGGTCGTCTGCAGCAGTCTTTAGGACTTACAGACTCTGCTCGCCTTACTTACGAGAAAGGATTACGGGCTAATCCAAATTCGCTGCTGCTGTCGAACGATCTTGCATTTTTGCTGCTTGATGAGGGACGCGACCTTGATACCGCACTCTCGCTTGCGGAGGCTGCCCGTCGCGGACTACCCGACTCACCCAATACGGCTGATACGCTTGCATGGGCCTACTTCAAGAAAGGAGATTTTCAGCCTGCGGTGGATCTGCTGACGCTCGCGGTTAAGCAGACGCCTCAGAACCCGACGTTTCGATACCATCTGGGGTTGGTTTATCAGAGAATCAATGATCCTGTTCATGCGAGGCGGCAATTCGAGGAGTCCCTCAGACTTGATCCTAAGACACCTCGTGCGAATGAGATTCGCACGCTGCTAGCAGGCATGCATTGAGGTTGATCCCCCGACGGAGTTCACTGATAAATTCTATCGGCGCTCGCGTCATCGCAGATTGAATTCGGCGCTCCGACAGCCGGATTGTAGGTCTGACAGGTGAACGCCGCCGCTGCATTCCGCCCTAAGACAAAACAATTCCATCATGTGGTGCAGAGAATTGCAGTCCGGAGCATGGGTATAGTTTCCGACACTTGGATCAAATTCGAATAAAACCCCGCAATCTGTAGTTTTCCAGAGGCGTGAGCATATGGAATCGAAGTTGCACGCGTCTAAGGTGTTCTATGCAGTTTGTTGATTGGAGACCCACATGGTGAAACGAACCGCGACCATCGCAGTATTCCTGATGGCGTTATCGCTGACTGCAATTGCAGACGACATGACGCTTACTGGAACCGGCAGCAACGTTGCCGCGGGCGTGTACGTCGTTCCCTATTACCTAACCGTACAGTCGGGCTCAAGTAGCACGACGTACACTGTCGCTTGCGACAGCTACTTCAATGATGTAAGCGTGGGGGAATCGTGGACAGGGACCGTCAATACCTGGGCGACCTTGAGCCAAACGGCGTTTGGCAGTATTGCTGCATCAGCCTATACCGAAGCTGCTTGGCTCTACGATAAGTATCTTGCAGATCCGACGTCTTCAAATGCTGCGGCGATAAACTTTGCCATCTGGTCGTTGTTCCTTCCGTATTACCAGCAGCCACTCACCTCTTCTGAGACTGCGGAGTATAACGACTTCCTGTCGGGAGATGACTTGGCTGCTCAAGCGATGGCGTCCGCCGCCATCGTTTGGTACGATTCGGCAAGTGCTTCCACGCTATCAGCAATCCAGTCCAGCCTCCTGATCTTTACCCCGGCAAATTCCTCAAATAATGGAATCGGCCCTCAGGAGTACATAACAACTGTTTCAGTTCCAGAACCTGCCAGTCTCCTGGTATTTGGCACTGGGCTGTTGTTGGGCTTTGGATGCGTAAAACGCAAACTAAGCCTCAGTTAGCGTTACTCTCAAATCGAGTAGAGCGGCGAACCTGCCGTGCTACTCGATTCGTTTTCATCCTAAATCCCGAGTAATGAACCCGCCTCGGCCTGCTAATTTAAGCGATAGCTTGCTGTCATGCTCTTTTTCGGCAGGACCGCCCTAGTTCAAGCATCGCGTAAATAGGAAAACGTTTGCAGCAAAGGAAAGCATTTTCCTGCTAAAAGCTGCAGTACGGCGCAAACAGGCGACGAATTATGGTTCGATATGGCTTTTGGCGAGAGCCGCGCTTCGTTTGCTGTTCCTCCTCTGTGCGTCAGCCTGAAGTCGTTCGCGCTATCCGACTAAAAACAATTGCCAATTGCCATGTCAACAATTTCAAAAATCGGTTTTTCAATTGTGGAGAGAGAATTGCACTCTGCTCTACGCTAGCCGTCGCTCTTCATTGAGGACAACATGAAAAGGACATTGACACCCATCAGCACAAAGTTGCCGATGCCACGGAGAGAGAAGCCGATAGAGCCAGAGCAAGATTTTTTGCGGCGGATCGCGCAGGAATGCCGGAGGGCGGAACGTTCGAGGCAGAGGTTTGTGTTAATCCTGATCGAAGGATTCGAAGCACTGCAGGCGGAGATTCCGGCCATCACAGCCTCAGTCGCTGCTGTCACTCGCGAGACCGACGCTTGTGGGTGGTACGAGGTCCACTCCACGCTCGGCGTTCTATTCCCTGAGCTGGGAGGCGCACAGGCAGAAACTGCGCGTAGCACAATTGTCAACAAGATTAAGCTTGCGTTGCTGCAAGCAGGCCATGCAGAAAGGCTTGTCGTGTCGGCCTACATCCTGCCGCGTGACCTTAACAAGCAGGTCGCATTTGAGGACAATCCGAAACGCATCTACGAATATCTCGAACCGCTCTCCTCTCCAGACGTGAAACTGCAGATGGGAATAAAGCGCGCTATTGACCTGGTCGGTTCAGTGTTCCTGCTCGTCGCATCGTCGCCATTGATGGCAATCATCGCGCTTGCAGTAAAATTTGGCTCGCCTGGCCCGGTATTATTCCGGCAAATACGAGTCGGACAAAAGGGGAAGCCCTTCACCTTCCTCAAGTTTCGTTCGATGGCGGCAACAAACGATCCCAGTCTTCACGAGAACTACGTCAAACAGTTTATTCACGGAACGGCCGCCAAGAACACAAACGAAAAAGGCGAGGGAGTCTTTAAACTCACGCATGATCCACGGGTTACTTCGTTGGGAAAATTCCTACGCAGGACAAGCCTGGATGAATTGCCTCAGTTCTGGAATGTTTTGCGAGGCGAGATGTCGCTTGTAGGCCCTCGACCGCCCATACCGTACGAGGTGGAGTGCTATGACCTTTGGCATCAGCGCAGAGTTCTAGACGTGAAGCCGGGAATCACGGGATTATGGCAGGTAAGCGGCCGCAGCCGCTCCGGCTTCGACGAGATGGTTCGCCTGGACCTGCAGTACGCGCGCACGTGGTCCCCATGGCTCGACCTGAAAATCCTGCTGCAAACGCCATTCGCTGTCTTCGGGGCCGGCGGAGCGCACTGAAACGAAACGCCCATCCCGGAAGTGAAACTTCGCTTCCGGATGGGCTTCAATTGCACTGTTTTCCGCCGATTTGAACTTCGCACGTTTGGGAGGTTACCGAAGCGCGCACGGCTCACGACCCCCAGGTTGCGTTGTGCTTGTTTGCTTGTCACCGCCTTACAACTCATGAGAATGGGGAGGGCGTCATGCCCTCCCCGTGCAATTCTCGGTTTCTTGTACTTGGGCGACAAAGTATCAACAACGCACAATGTTTGGAGCGTCGATTCCTTTCGTAGCATTTCTGGTATCCACAACCAACTGAGACTCTTTCACGATCCGCGGATAATCGTAATCGGAGTGGTCGGTCACGATCATCACACAATCAAACTGTCCAAGGTTCTCTAGCGGCGTGCATGTCATCTGCAGATCATAATGACGGCCTCTTCCAACGGTCGGGAAATAGGGATCGTTGTACGACACTGTAGCCCCGCGCTTCTGCAGCAGCTCAATAACAGTGAGAGCGGGAGATTCTCGGAGATCGTCGACATCCTTCTTGTAGGCCAATCCAAGCACCAGGACTTTTGCGCCGTTGAGTGCCTTCTTTTGCTGATTTAAACCTTCGGCTGCGGCCGCGACAACGTAGTAGGGCATGGCCATGTTGACTTCGCCAGCCAGTTCGATGAACTTCGTTTGAAAATCGAACTGCTTTGCCTTCCACGAAAGATAGAACGGATCGATCGGAATACAGTGACCTCCCAGTCCTGGACCGGGATAGAAAGCCTGGAATCCAAAAGGCTTGGTCTTGGCCGCTTCAATTACCTCGAAGACGTCAATCTTCATGCGCTGGCAAAGCTGCTTCATCTCATTGACGAGCGCGATGTTCACGCAGCGGTAGATGTTCTCCAATAGCTTTGTCATTTCAGCGGCAGCCGGACTGGAAACCGGCACGGTACGATTGAAAATGGTTCCGTAGAATGCACATGCAAGTTCAGTCGCGACAGAATCCACGCCACCGACCACCTTTGGTATGTCGCGACGTGCCACTGTGTCGTTGCCGGGGTCTTCGCGCTCAGGCGAAAATGCGACATAGAAACCGCCATCAGAGCCATTCCGGACGACCTTCAAGCCGCTCGAGTTTCTACTCTCAAGCAAAGGAATCACGACCTCTTCAGTTGTGCCCGGATAGGTTGTGCTCTCCAGAATGATCAACTGCCCGGAGCGGAGCCGTGGCGCGATCTGTTCCACGGTCTTCGAAATAAAGCTGAGGTCGGGTGCATGATATTCATCCAGCGGGGTAGGCACGCAGATGATCACAGCATCCATTTCGGAGATCTGATCGAATTCCGAGATCGCACGAAAACCGCTCGTCTGGGCCCGATGGATTTCGGTCGATGGAATTCGAACAATGTAGGAACTGCCGGAGTTTAGCGATAAAACTTTTTCCGCATCGATGTCAAAGCCTGTGACCTTGAAACGCTCATCGCTGAACAACAGCGCGAGCGGCAAGCCGACATATCCCATTCCAATGATGCCAACACGAGCGGTTCGATTCTCGATCTTACGTTTGATTTCACCGGCTGCACTTGCGAGTTGTGATTGCATTTGCCTATCTCTCCTGTTGGCGTCGCCGCCCAGAACGAGTGCGTCAACCTGACTTATGGTGAACCTAATTCCAATGGGTGCTTCACGACTGCACTGCTTTTTTGAATCGCTGTAGCCGATCACTACTTCGTTGATGCGGAGGGGACGTCTGAACCATATCCATAACCGTATCTTGAGTAATATGTAGCGGACGGTTCTGACGTCAGATTAAGTACAACTCCGAGCAAGCTATCTCGCCGGAACTCCTGCATGGCGCGTTTTGCAAGGTGCGCCAGCGTTGAGCGCGCGTTTACAGCCATCAGGACTCCATCGCTTAAGTCAGCAATCACCCGTGCGTCCGAAATTGGAAGAACCGGAGGCGTGTCAATAATGATCCAGTCGAATGCCGGGCGCAGTTGCTCGATCAATCTGCCGAATTTTGAGTCGCCGATGAGTTCTCCAGGCTTCGGAACCCGCCTGCCGCACGGAATGAAATAGAGATTTTCCAGAGGACCCGTTTGAACGATATTTTCCGCGCTCTGTTCTCCTAGCAAGTAGTCTGTCAGTCCTGGAGTGGAAGGTGCCCCCAGTACGGACGAGAGTCCGCCAGCTCGACGCATATCTGCATCAATCACGAGCGCCTTCCGATTGCTCTGCAGCGCGAAGGCATGAGCCAGATTCGCTGAAATGAAACTTTTACCTTCTCCAGGTAGTGCGCTGGAGATGACAATCACCTTCAATGGACCCGTTCCGCGCATCTGATACAGCCGAGAGCGAAGGGTCCGGAGCAACTCCTGGCCAGTTGCATTGGTTTCATCCGATAGGAAGATCATCTTGTTCTCGTTGAGTGACCAATCTCGCTGATGGCAATGTGCCACAATCGATCCGCTATCCGCGATAGTCTCCAACATTTCGAGCGGCCCAACATTCGAGGCGGCGTCTGCGGATTTTTCAGACTCGGGCAAGATCGCACTTGTGGCAATGACCTCTTCAACGCTGGGAAGCTCGTGAGCATTGCCCAATTGTTGCTGGCGTGCCTTTTCCAGCGCTTCATGAATGCGGCTCATTTCGTAGTCCCCTTCTCCATTGGTTCGCATTCGTGCGTCTGAAGACCGGGATTTGCGTTGATTCGCGAAAAGACATTGGCCAGTTCCGCAGGATGCGGGCATAGCTCCTGGCCGAAGTCGAGTTCTCGTGCTGCGTGCTCAATGTGCTCTACCGTGACTTTTTCCTCACCATCGCAGAATGCGCTAATCAGCGCTTGCTCGCAAAGCAGATTGATCAATCGCACAATGCCGCCGGAGTAGTGGTAGATCAATGGGATTGATTGAGGATCAAAGATCTGGCTGTATTGACCGCCAGCAACGCGGATACGCAGCGCAATGTACTCCGCGGCTTGAACGTTGGAAAGCGGCACCGTCCTGCAACGTAAAGTGATGCGCTGCTTTAGTTGCCGGAGCGACGGGCGCGCAAGAATATTGTCCAGTTCAGTCTGCCCAGAGAGAACGATTTGAAGAAGCTTGTGTGTTGGCGTCTCAAGGTTCGTAAGGAGCCGCAACTCTTCCAGCATCTCGGCAGACAACTGCTGTGCTTCGTCTACAATAAGCACGGCGGGCTGCCCATTCTGATGGCGATCGAGAAGCCAGTGGTTGAGCGCGAGCAGGCGACGACTTTTCGATACAGCATCGCAACTGATACCGAAGTCGGCCATCATATAATCGAGAAACTCATCCGGCCTCATGCGGGGATTAAAGATAAAGGCGGTGGCCGCCGAGCGCTTCGCAAGCCACTGCATGAACACATTTAGAAGGGTCGTCTTTCCGGTTCCCACGTCGCCCGTCAGCAGCACAAAGCCTTTTCGGTTGACGACTGCATACGCGAGGTTCGCCAAAGCCTCCCTGACCTGATCTGTGACGTAAAGAAACCGCGGGTCGGGATTCAAATTGAACGGCGCGACAGTGAGATTGAAATGTTTTTGGTACATAATTGACTACGCCTTGGCCTGCTGATGTTCGGCAACCTCTTCGCACCGCTTCGGCCCCCTAGTGGCATTTGCCGCAGCGTTTCCAATAACGCACAGCGTCACCTCTGGAAGTCCGACCAGTACCGGCAACCCGAGAACGCGTATGACATCCTCTTCAGTGCGGATAAAGTCCTCTTGTCGTTCGATAATTAGCGCTAACCCAACACCCAATGCGAAACCAGCAGCTAACCCAGTGAGCGCAAATTTCAAACGATTTGGGAAACTTGGCTTCGCCGGAAGATCAGGCGCATCCATAACATCGAATTGTTCTCCCTCCTGGCGTCGCTCTAGATCTGTTGCCATTTCAGACTGCGTTTTTTTGTTCAGGAGGTCGTTATAGAACTGAAGCGCGCTTTCGTAATCCCGTGTCAGTGCCTTGTATTGTTCCTCGACCGCCGGGCTCATCTGCAGACTGGACTGGAGAGAGTTGGCTTGTTGTTCGATACGTGATTGCTCTGCGCGCTTGCTCCGTATGCTCTCTTCCGTAAGCCGCAGTGAGACACGCGTCTGCCGGACCTCTGGAGTATCCACAACCGTATCGTCTTTTAATGGAAGTAGTTCGGTGGCGACCTTCGATGTTTTTAGTTGCTTTTGCAAGATCGCAATCTGAGCCTTAGCCTTTTGAACGTCGGGGTGATCGTCTGTATAGCGCGAACGTAACGATGCCAACTGTGCCTGCAGAGTCGTAAGTTCTACCTGCAGGTCACTGGGATTTGCGGCGCCCAATTGCACTGCCTTCCGAGAATTTAATTGTTGCGACAGCATTGATTCCTGAATTATCTTCTGTTGCTGCAACTGGCCAAGGTCCTGGGTTACGGCCTCAAGCTGAGTTCTGGTAGCTGTCAGCATTTCCAGATTGCGCTGCTCATCAGTCGGGAGTTTGCCAAGATACCTTTTCTTGAAGTCCGCGAGCTTCGCATCGTGCTCGTCGAGTGTGCGCTTGGACTCATCTAACTGCGCAGCGAGGAACTCCGTTGTTCCTTCCGCACGCTGTTGGCGCACCTTCAGGTTTTCCGCCATAAATAGCGAAAGGATCTCAGTACATACTTGCTGCGCTGTTTGAGCATTGTCCGCGCTGGCCGTGATGTAGAAACCAGTAGGAACGCGATTATAGTCTTCCGGCCGAAGCGTTTTCACCTCAATCGACTTACTCAGAAGCTCAACCTTGTCCTCCATGGATAGGTTGCCGATTGTCTTTTTATAAAGGCCAAGGCGATCGATAATTGGCTCGAGCCGCGATCGGCTCAGAATCTGCTCCTTCAGGCTCATCAACCGTGTATCTAGTTGATCCGAAATCATCGGAGTTACAAACTTTTCGGAAATTTTCGGCTGCTCCACTAGCACGAAAGTCTTCGACGTATAAACCGGCGGCACCTCAAAAGAGACGGCGATCGCCAGAAGCGGACCAACCAACATTGGAACAATAATCCACCAGAACCGCCTTTTACAGATGGCAGCAACCTTCTGAACGCTAAACTGCTGTTCTTCTTCCATAGGTCCTAATTTCCGCGCTGTTATGGGAACGCAAAAACGCATTACAGCTCACCGCATGCGCTTCTCCATAATGAATTGAGCAAGGCGGGTGCCAATCTGAGAGCTCATAGTCTCGATTCTGCAAGTACTATCACTACCGGCTGTAGGAAAGAGGAAATGTATAGAAGTTAAAGGGTTGCGCGTCTTTTAAAGGCACGGTTGCCTTGGAATTGCAGAGTATTTAGAGGTGTCGGTTCGGCCGGAGATTCGAGTATAAAAGCTTCGGGCTTATGGGGATGAAAGGAGTGGGAAAACTTTTTCCTATCTGGTATGCGTCCTGCGTGCGTCGGGCGATCCGATATTCAAGGTTTTCGAGAACCCGAAGCGGCCTTCGAGCAGCGCTTTCCCTCTATACGATAAACTAGGTCTTCGCCCTCAATGGATGCATAGGCGATTCGGGCACGTTCCCGTTTCGGGCCCCGAATGCGCCAATCCGATCCTTCCTGAATGAGGCTAAGGCCATCGCGGACGCGCCACCAAGCATTCACTTCTCCCGGGGTCGTGGTCCAGATATTGCGATCGCGCCGCAAATCAGCAAGATATCGCAGCAAACGGAGATAAATCTCCTCCTTCTGCGATCCCATAATATAGTCGGGATGTATCAGGACGCTGATCAGTCCATGCCGCTGCAGGATCGTGTTGATCTGACTTTTCCAGTGTTCCAGGGAGTACTCTTGGAGCAGATGAAACAAGGCATAATCCTGCGTCGTCGTCAGAGGTAACTCAAGCAGGTCACCGATGAAATACGGCAGCACTGTGCAGCATCCACCGTGCTGCGCGTTTAGATGTGAAACATTTGAAACGGACATGTCATATTGGAAGTTGAGGTAGCGAAACCACTCCTGATTGCGGTACATCAGGCCGGACCTGAACCCGGCAGCCTCAAATTCCCTGCCGTACCGGTTGATCGCTGCTGCACATTGCTCGAAATGTTGCTGACTGAGGAATAGGTTGCCGTCGTGATTCAAGTCATGAACATTGACTTCAAAGCCCCGGCGGCGTATCTCCTTCAGAAACGCGACAGGTACCTCATAGCGCTTTTCGGGAATGACTTGAAAGGACGCCTTAAATCCGCAGGAATCGTCCAGATCCATAAGCCGGGAGCAGAAGTCCATACCCACAGTGGTTTCGACATCATGGGTCACGATGGCACAACTCTGATGTCCATCCGGCCAAAACCAGATAAAAGGTATGGAGTCGCGCCCTTGTGTACGCAATGCCAGAAGCAGCAGTTTCTCAAATATCTGCTCGACTGTGTAGTCCACCGGCCATGCGGGGAATGGAGTCTTGCGCCAACCTGCCAGAGAGAGTCGTTGCAAATACGCTCTGGCGCTGACGGATAAGAACGGCCGCACCATATAGTAAGCGGAGCGCAGCATGGCCTTCATCGGCATCGACGGCGGGCTGTTAGGATATCTCTCCAGCAGTAGGTTATCGATGAGTTGATCGGGATCGAAAGCGAGGTGGATGGCACCACCGTTGTTGCGCGTCCACAGAGCCTCGCCTGGCAATGCTCTTCCAACTGAGGGGATCAAGGGAACCGCTGAGCACGAACCATAACAAACGGCATCTTGGCCGAACCGAAAAAATCCTTGCGGGCCAGAATCGGGAGCGCGGTCGTAGGAAAACGGCAGCAACGTTTCTGGAACCCGGTATCGCTCGATGAGACGCCTCATGGGCACTAAGTTTATCCCATATGTCTATAGAGCAGTCTGCCAGACGCGGCCAGTAGTGTATCCGGAATGCGGGAAAATATGTGCCTTGCTCTTTGTTTCAACCAAGGTGGACTGACGTCGTAGTGGGTCCCCTCAGTGGAGTAACGCCCGTAGATCAGGATCTCCTTGGTGGCACCCAAGCGATCCTTGAACTGGACCAAACCATCGTTGTCAAGCTCGGAGCGCCCCAGGTCCAGTCGGCGCATTCCATGATTCTTAGCCTCTTGAATGACCTTCCAGAACAGGAAGGGCGTACCCCCAAGCTGGCTGAATCGCTCATCAGAGCAGCCGTACTTGTAAACCATTGTATCTTTGTTGGACAAGCATAGAAGCGCAGCTACGGGAAGATCTCGTTTCGACACTAAGCAAATGGTCAGTTTGTCGCCCATGGAGTCGGTGAGATTGCGGAACCACTGCAACGGCTGGGGAGGGAGACCGTGGCGTCGGCGGGTCCGTAACACGAGCTGGTAGAACCTGCGCAGCAGAGACTCCGATCGGCCTTTCTCGTATACCAATCCTTCCTTTTCAGCACGGTTGATCTTGCGTTGAACACAGTCCTTGTGCATGTTCCGAAGCAATGATTCAACGGCCATATCTAGCGACAACGTGTGCAACCAGAACTTCTCCGACGGCCGCCAGTTCATCCCCGCCCCCCATTGCTCCTCACCCATTGACCTTCGTCGAATCTCTGCGTACCTGTAGCCATCGCGGGTAATCCGCTCAGTAATATAAGCCAAAATCTCCGCTTCGGCATGGGCGGAGTCGACCAGCGGATCACAATGGTCAGAGAACGGCAGGGAAACTAACCTCCGCCCTGTGATCCAGCTTCGCACCTCGCAGAAGAGCACTCCATTCTGCAAAGATTCGCCTGAAGCGGATGTGGTGAAGACAGTGGGTCTATATCCGTAAGTTCGAAACAAGGCTTGCAGCCAGCCACGCGTATGGAATACACCGCTATGCGGATGCTGCATTACGAGAGCATCCCATCCAACATTTCTTAGCGGATCGATTTCATATACCGGCAACTGATGCCTCACCGGAAGATTTTCGATCATCAAGAGACCCGGCCGCGCAGCTAGTAGTTGACTTGCCCGTTAGATTTGATTCGGCTTGGGACAGCGTAGGTTCAGCAGAAAGGTGTGCTGATTGCTTGCATGTGGATGTTGCGGCGAAGCTCACGGGCCAGATCGTTGACCGATGCGAAGATGCCCCAGTCGATTTTAGCGCTTCAGTAAGCCGATCACCGGCGGCAAACGCCATTGCTTTTACGCCGGGCACCTTGCGTACAAGGTGCTCGGTCACTCGAGCGGCCACGGCCACAATTTTAACAGTACGGGGCATAATGCCATCTGGCGTCATTTTCCAAGGCTCGACGCAATAATCCGAAACGCAGAATATATTCTGATTCAACCTTCGCTCCTTCACGCTGTAAGCCAAGGATAGCGTCGGCCGATGCAGGCTACTCGAACGAGCGAGCAAGCCGAACGTTGCGAAGCTCGAGGAATTCTGCCCCCCCGTACCTGCCATTTGGTGCTGCAAACAGGCTTGTGGTGCCATGGCGCTTGCAATCATAAGTGCTCCTCGGTATCAGAAACAAGAATTGGGGGAAGTTGAAGATAGCGGGCGGCTCTGCGTTTAGAATTAATGATCGAGTACGCTCGGGCAACCTGTTCCGGGCTGAAGCCAACTACAGAAGCAATATCTTCAGGGCTTATACCGTTATTTTTTCCATACAGACAGGCGTCCATCTTAGCTAAGGGCATGTTGAAGTAGAACTCTTCTTGTGACTGCTCCAGCGAATAGGTATCGGTTGTAGGCGGGCGACGCTGGATTTCCTCCGGCACACCAAGATAGGCCGCGAGTTGGTATACTTGCGACTTATACAGATGCGCGATGGGCTTTAGGTCTGCGGAGCCATCGCCGTTCTTGACAAAGAACCCCAGATCGTACTCCAGACGGTTTGGGGTTCCAGCCACAGCGAAGTTCAAACGATCCGCGTGATAATATTCAAGCATTTTTCTAACGCGCTGCTTAAAATTAGTCGCAGAGACAACCCCCCGGTATGCATCGAGGGGCAGTCGCACTTTCTTAGTATCTCCGGCTGGAGACTGCACCACGATCGAGAAAATGGCGTAAACGGCTTCGTCCAGCAGACTAGGTAGAATGATCTTGGATTTGTACCCTTCTCCATATTCCGGCACAACCCGACGAATTGCCTCGTCGCGGCGACGGTAACAGCCTGCACCCTCGAGAACGGGGGTGATATTTTCCAAGATCGACTGGATTCCAAGATTCTCCGCGAGTTTTACTCCCAGCGCGACACTATCTTCAGACGAGTCCGCCTCCGGCATCAGCAGACCGACAACGCGTTTTCTTCCAACTGCCTGTACACACAGTGCGGCAACAACACTGCTGTCGATTCCGCCCGATATGCCGAGGACAACGCCCTTGCGTTTCAATTGCGTCGCTAAGGTTTCACGTATAGAACTCGCAATACGTTCTGTTTCTACGACCGGATCAATTCGTAACATATCGAAAATCGTAGCGGAGCATGAAGACATGACGTTACAACCTCCCGTAGACCTTTCGGATATTCAAAGGAGAATCTGCTGTTTCGCAATAACAATCGCGCTCAGCCGCCCTTTTGGGAAACCGCCGTGATCGCCTGATCCCTCGATTGCCTGAATCGGTATCCGCAGCGGTGGCGCGGGCAATCACTTCTGTCGCACTTACGCGTCCTCTTCTGGTGCCACCGCAGCTACCAACCGCTTATTGATCTTTCCGCTGTCGGTCTTCGGCAGCGAGGTCATGAAAATCACCGATTGTGGCACCATGAAGCTCTCAAGGCGTTCGGCACAATGCCTTAGTACTTCCTTTTCCGTGAATTGCACTCCGTCGCGCAATGTGACAACCGCACGGATTGCCTGCCCAAGCACCTCATCAGGCACTCCAATGACTGCGGCCTCTGCAATCCCTGGCAAGGAATAGAGGACGTCTTCTATCTCTTTCGGACTGACCTTCTCGCCGCGGGTCTTGATGATGTCGTCCTTCCGGCCAAAGAAATAGAGGTAACCTTCCTCATCCATTCGGAAAAGATCGCCCGTGTAAAGCACTTTTTCATTGGGAAAGGGACCAGGCCTTAGTTTCTTGTCAGTCTCATCGGGTAGTTCCCAATAGCCTTTCATTACGTTCGCCCCGCGCACAACCAACTCCCCAACTACGTTCGGTGGAACTCGCTGTCCTTTATCGTCAACGATGTATACCTCTTCGTTCGGCATGCCACGCCCCACCGAGGTCGGCCTGATGTTAATTTGGTCAGGCGGTAGATAAGAAACTCTCTTGCATTCCGTAAGACCGTACATTGAGTAAATCTTCACCTGAGGGAATAGCTCACGCAAGCGTAGGATGTGGTGCGTGGGCAAGGCTGCTGCCGTGTTCGAGATGTATCTCAGGTCCGGAAATCGGTAGGGGGATAGGTTGAACTGCAAGAGCACCGCCGAGATGGTCGGTACGATCGGAAGCCCAGTGACCTTCTCGCGAATGATCGTCTCAATGACGGTGTGGGGGTAAGTAAATGACCGCTCCAGCACAATGGTGGCACCAACCTTGAACGCCATCAATACCTGATACAGTCCATAGTCGAATGACAAGGGGAGAAGATTAATGATGATGTCATCCGGCGTATTCTCGAGGTACGTTGTGATGGAGGTTGCGGCGGAAATAATGTTCAGATGTGTCAGCATGACCCCTTTGGGCCGGCCTGTTGAACCTGACGTGTATATAAGCGCCGCCAAGTCGATATCAATGCACTTCTTCGACAGCGGCTCTACCGCCCCGTTGGTCTCCTCCAGGATCGGATCCAGGGCAATCAGCTGTTTGTGGTGTGGAAACTCTTCGTCACGCGCTCTTCCGGCAAGCCAGACCCGCTGAAGATGTTGGGCATTGCCGAGCCCATCCTGCATTGCCCTGAACTTGCGGTCCGGCATGATGAGTCCCTTGGCCCGACAATTATCCAGAATGTAAGTGAGCTTATCGACCTTGGTGGTAGGGTTCACGACCAGGAATACGGCGCCCGCTTTCAGAATCGCAAAAACGGAGACCACCGCTTCCACTGAATTATCCAAATAAACAGCCACCCGATCCCAGCGCTCGATCCCTTCCGCGATCAGGGAATGCGCCAAGCGGTTTGCACGCTCTTCCACCTCGCGATACGTCAATCGCGTGCCACCACAGACAATCGCCGCCTTATCCGGATAGCACGCTGCGCTATGTTCCAAAAATGATTCGACTAGCATTAGACTACTCCTTCCGCCGGCAACCGGCTCTCGACTAGCCTCGTTACTTTATTGATGGAATCGAGGTTCTCGGGGGTGAGGTCGGTCTCCGCCAACTCCAACCCGTAGCTCTCCTCCAGGAAGGAAATAAGTTCGAGGACGCCCGTGGAGTCGATAATGCCATTTTCTAAAAACGAGGCATCATCCTTCAGGTCCAGATCTTGCCCGTAGAGGAAATTATCAATCACGAACTGTCTCAACTCTTGTCTGATCTGCATTCCAAGTCCTCCAACTGATTCGATTTACGAACTGGTGTATAAACAGTTGTGTCGAAACGATCCCCACCAGCGCCATATTATCCCTGACACTGATCGGCCGACCTGAGCGAACTTTTTCGAAAAGCTTTACTACTGGTCCGGGTTCAAACACGCCGTATCGCCGAAGGCAATCCGGCGAAAGTAACTCACCCACGTACTCTCTTGCCGAAGGCTCTAGAAAGCACACAGCGTCTGGTGCACGATATGGCTGTTTGGGGCGTTGTCGAATCGACTCAGGAATCAGGCCCTCAGAAGCAAGCTTTAGCAGGTGTTTCTGATCAAGCACTTTCATCTTAAGATTTGGAGGAAGCCTAGCCGCGAACTCGACCACTCGATGGTCTAGAAAGGGATAGCGACCCTCCACCGAATGGGCCATTGCCATCCGGTCTCCTTGAGACGAAAGAATGTATCCAGGAAGAAGATGGGCGGATTCTAGATACTCCGCTTGATTAAATGGAGACCATCTCGAATATCCTTCCGGAAGAGAGCGCTCGATTTCGGCAAGAGCTTCGCCTGGCTGAATCTCTGATCGCACCGCATCAGAGAAAAACAACTTCAGCTTCGCTGTGAGCTCCCAGCGCGGAAGGTGCGAGAAGAAAGGATTTGCGAGGTCCTCTTGAGCTACATGGAAGAAGCTCTTCAGGTAAGCGGGCGACTGTCGCTGTATATTCTCCATGTAAGGGTAAAGTCGCTTGAGTAGGAGCGGACGCCAACTCGATCTGAGGTTTCGTCCCCAAAAGCGCCGGATCTTAGCCTCTTTGAAAATGTCGTATCCGCCGAGCATCTCATCGGCGCCTTCGCCCGTCATCACGACCTTGAACCCATTATCGCGTACCAGTTTCGACAGCAGGAACATGGGTGCCGGAGCTGTTCGGAGGATCGGTTGCTCTGTGTGCCAGATTACCTGTGGAAATACCCCGGCAATATCTTTATACGAGCAGCACGCGTTTGTGTGTTGTGTGCCAATAAAAGAACTTGCTTCCTGCTGATACGAACTCTCATCGAACTCAGCGTCTTCAAAACCAATGGAAAAACTTCGTAGCCGGTTCCCAGCCAACTTCTTCACTAGGGCCGTTGTCACTGTGGAGTCGATTCCACCGCTGAGGTAAGCTCCGACTGGCACATCGGAACGAAGACGAATGCGTGTAGCGTGGCTCAGAAGAAACAGCAGTTCCTCGGCGAGGCTCCTCTCATTTATATGCTCGCCCTCCTCGACCGGTGCGTACTCGACTGACCAGTATTTCTGTACTCGGATTTTGCCCTTCTCAACAAACATCGAGGACCCCGGAGGCAACTGGAAAATGTTCTTGAAAACAGTTCGGGGCGGTAGTGTCGACCAGAAAGTGAAGATTTGGTCCAGACCCTGGAAATCAATTTCCGCTGTAACTTGCGGACATGTGAGCAGTGCCTTGATTTCCGATGCGAACAAGAAGCTATCCCGTGTCTGCGTGTAGTACAATGGCCGGACGCCCAGTCGGTCGCGAGACAGAAACATCGCCCGCCGTGGCGAATCCCAAATAGCAAACGCCCACTGCCCATTGAGGTGCTTGACGCAGTCTTCACCATATTCCCTATAGGCGATGAGAATGACTTCTGTATCGGAGCTAGTCAAAAAGCGATGGCCTTTTCTTTGCAACTCCTCCCGTAGCTCAACGTAGTTGAATATCTCCCCATTAAATGTGATCCACAGATGGCCGTCCGTGGTAGACATTGGCTGCACGCCGCCCTGCAGATCGATGATGCTCAGCCGAGCATGAGATAACCCGGCAATGCCCGCAAGGTGAATCCCGCTCGCGTCGGGGCCCCGATGCCGCAATGTGGCAATCATGCCTGCAAGCTGGTGCTGATCAGCTTGACTGCTGTCTAGTTTCACCATTCCAGAAATGCCGCACATAAACGCACCTTTCGAAAACGAATGTCACGCAGGTTGTGACCACGAGGTCAACGGTGTCCCTGTGTGCGCGAGATTGGGCTGACGCTCAAGAATGAGTATCCGGTTTATACTTTGAGTGGAAAAGCCCCGGAGTTACCCTTCTCGGTTTCGTGCAGATAACTCAGAAATCCCTCGAATGAATTAAAGCTCGCAGGATCGTCGACTTCTACACTGATCCCGAACTCTTCTTCAACCACGGCTAGAAGGGTGACACCAGCTACGGAGTCCCAGTTGTGCACAGAGGTTGAGCTGGCCTTAACGATTTCGTCAGCGCTTAGCTCGGGGAAAACCGCTAAAAAACAGCCCATAAGGCGTGCTTGCTTGTCATCCATTCGTAACCTCCTGAGTTCCAGAAATAATGGCTAGGCGCGTTTCGAGTGCTTCCCTGGAAATCGTGCAGCCGGGTGAGGGAGCCACGCCCAAAGTGTCGCTGAAAAAATCGCGAAGAGGACCGTTTCGGTCAGTCTGCGAGTAGTCGAACTCGAGTTCGGTGATGTCCAACTTTGCGAATAATTCCACCAAGCATTTATGTTCAATATGACGAGAGAATGCTCTACAGCTCATGACCCATGCGTTGACAATCAATCTCTTTCCAATTTGCGACCCTGCAAGCACTGCAATTTTTCCCAATGGCCCGAATTTGTCTCGATACGATACCAGCAACAGTACACTTGCAGGATTGAGAAGGTAGTTGCGCCAAGACGCTTCCGTATATCGTTTTCCGTTAAGGTTGAACTGGTTTGTCTTATTCACAAGCTCCAGGGCACGTGGGTTGAGAGGCGTCTTGCATAAGTTGAAACTTATCTCCGCTGCCACGTTCGCCAAGAACCCTGGTGGCGTCGCCGTGGCCGCGTCGTGGACCTCCGACTCTACATGTGAGCGTCGTATGCTCTCCAGACGAATGTAATCCTCTTCCAGAATTTCGCGTTTTCCGAATAGGTCGCGCAGACGCAGCGCCAGGTCATAGACCGCCGCACTATCCCCAGTCTGAAAGTGCAGGCACTCTACTTCGGGGTACGACGCTTTGACTTCCGCTAGTTCAAGAGAGCTATCGTCAACGAAAACTACCGAATCTGGTCCGATGTTCCACGTCGTAAGAATACGATCAACGGATTGTGACTTTGGTCTCCAGTTCGCTTCAACCGGAAAGATTGCGGACGGAGATAGAGCTAAGTCTTGTCGGCAAAGAGCCTCCCTTACGATGGAGGGATCGTTCTTACTGGCGACCCCGATCAGCACACCCTCGCTGGCCAGGGCACCGAGAAATCGCTGATAGAATGCGTGAATCTGACTATGCCGGTCTAAGTCCCATGAAATACCGTCAACCCCAACTTCACCCAAAATGCCGCGCCACAGCGTGTCGTCCAAGTCTGTGATCAGCCCTTTCTTGGGAACTGGCCCTCGGACGAGGCGGGCAAGCAAATTGGCGAGAGCCGAAGCATGCTGGAGCCTATATGGGAACCCAGTCAGCACGTCAGAGTCGATATCAAACCGGTCTGCGAAGGGAGAAAGAAAATCAATGCGCTGCGGACTCAGAACGCGCACCTGAGCATGGTGAGCGACCTTTGAGGCCATCGATTGCACAGCCGCTATCAGATCGAGTTCAAACACGCCAGCTTGCCAACTAGGGACAAAGGAGATCGGCGGTAAGGGTAACGTAGGGAAGCAGAGTATTAAGGGCAAGCGCTGACAATGATCCTCCACCGCTTGTTGGATTTGTGCCATGCGGGCCCTCGCAGTTGACAAAATATCTTCCAGCTCAGAGCGCATCCATCTTGCTGCGCTCCGAAAGCCCAGCCGAGAATCCAGGTCGGGCCACTCAATCAGTACAATACCAAACTCAGCGTCCGCCTTTCCGAATCGGCGGATATTACCAATAAGGTCACCATACAGGCCATCTGAGATTTCAATCGTGCGATCCTTGAAAAGGAGGCCTAGTTCTGCAGCCAAAAACGTCTTAAAGTGGAGAGAGTTTAACCCCGTCGCCAGGGAACATGTAAGCGGTTCTCCCTCGCGGCGTTTCATACCCTCGATAATTTCCAGCGCCTCAATCAGTTTCATATCATTTTCCAGAGCCGAAAGCCTTCATACCACCTGCTCACCGTTAAATGTTAAATAATCGCGAGTAGGGCAGAAAATGCGGTATGAGTCAACTCGCCGTGAGAGGAAGAGCCCAGCCGCTTCCGAAGACATTAAAGATAGGGTCGGGATTTTCCAGACAGCTTGCGTGCAATGGCCGGAGCAATCCACGTGAGCGCCCACTTCGCAGTCATTCTCGGTGTCAAGCCGTAGCGAGCAGCCTGGGACACCTCGTAGCGTGCTTTATCATAGCGGCCATTTTCCAAATGCCAATTGGCCCAATCACAGTGCGTAGCACGCAAATCTTTCAGAATCGTTTTTCGCACTTCTAACGGCAAACTGCTGCCCAATGCAAGCCAGCTTTCATACATACGCTCTTGGCCCTTAAGGCGAACCTCGACTTTATCCCATGGTCGGCACGTCGAACCTGGTGGGGAACTGCTCCGATCGCTGCGCACGAGTAACCTATCAATATAGGCAAAGGAAGTAATAAGTGATAAACGGAAATAGAAGTCACGGTCTTCGGCATATGAAACATCGGGGTTGAACCCGCCGATCTGTCGGATGATGTCGGCCCTGGCCAGCAAAGATGAGACAAAGAATCCGCAAAATGATTTTGCAAGCGATTGCGTAGCATTGGAATCAATCCCAATTGACTCTTCGTAATGTCTTTCGAACAATTGAAAAGTGCTGCCATCGGTACCCGAATTGTCTACATAGCGGGTGTCGGTGAAGCATGCACCGCACTCATTCTCCAACTGCTTGAGCACGCGCACTTGCCATTCAAGCTTTTCCGGGAGCCACATGTCATCCGAATCAAGAAAAGCAATATACTCACCTCGCGATTTCGCGATTCCCACATTTCGTGCAACGCTCGGCCCCTGATTCGACTGATGGAAATAGAATATCTCGCTACTACCGCTTTTCTGACTGACAAATTGCTGGACTAACTCGCCGGAGCCATCTGTGGAGCCGTCATCGACAACAATAATTTCATAATTAGAGTACGTCTGTGTCAGAACACTATCAATGGCCGCTATGGTCGGATAGGACCGGTTGTATGTTGGGATGACGACCGAAACTAGAGGCTTCTCGCGCATGAAAGTCCTTGTCAGCCTATTTTGTCCTTCGACTGTTGATTTCACCTTTGCCGATGCGCTCCACGTGCCATTACTTTGTGAGCTCAGATTCTGCCGCGCGAACTGCTCCCATCACCCAGACCTGCTTGATCGAATCGAATTGCTTTACGATTCTCGCCGGATTCCCGGATAGGACAGAGTAAGGTGGAGCGCTCCTTGTAACCACTGCATTGGCGTTCACAACGCAGTTGCGACCCAGGGTCAACTCACCCTGCGAACATATGATGGCCGCTCCGTGTCCAATCCATGATCCCTGTCCGATCCGGATTCTGCCCCCATCTGTAAACATATCTCTTGAAACTGGGACATTGACGTCCTGATACACGTGACCATGGTCTATGATCAGCACATCCTGAGTCACGAGAACGTCGCGTTCCAGATGGATATAGTTTTTAGCGTCAATCTGTGTGCGCCAGTGAACGACGCAATTGTCCTCAATTACGAGCACCGGATCTCCCTCCTCCTCAGGGGGCAGACTTATCCCTAAGTGAGCGTCTTTTTTTATGCACACATAACTTCCCAAACTGATACGGTGCGCAAGCAACCGACTGATGGAGCAGGTATGATCAATTGACACTTTCTTCCCCATGAACACAAATGGGTAGGTTATCCGTAGCCAAGTGCTGTGAAGTTTATTCAGAACCCGTGGAATAAGTCCCGAGAGGGGATCCTCTAAGTGAGCGTGAGATTGGTATTCAGACTGGGTCATGCTACTTATCTCCACTGGTCTGGACAGGAGCAGGGCAAAGAACCTGACCGGAGGTCTCCGAATGCACTACACGACCAGCTTCGCCGCCAAGCCACGTTGCTTTTGCTGGATCAAACTGCCGCGCAAGCCTGCCGGGATTGCCGATAATTACAGAGTACGAGGGGAAACTTCTCGTCACCAGTGTGTTTGCCCCAATAACGCTGTTGCGGCCTATTACCAGTTCCCCTTCGTTGCACACGATTGCTGCGCCTTGGCCGATCCAGCACCCTTGCTCGATGCGAATCCGGCCTCCGGGTGTGACACCTTGCTCTCGGATGGGAATATTGATGTCCTCGTACGCGTGATGATGGTCCTGGATGAGAACGGTTGTTGCAAGTATGACATTGTGCTCTATTTGAATTAGGTTCTTGGCCGAAATGACATTCCGGGCGCCTATAAGGCAGTTGTCACCAATGATAATCTTCGAATCATTGTCACAGTTTGGAAGGATATTGAGCCACGCATCCTTTCTGATGATCACCGAGTTGCCAAGCTTGATTTGCGTGGCCGCTCGTGCTTCGAGCACACAGGGGTACTGGATAGACAAGTTACGTCCTCTGTATGCAAACGGATAGGTTGCACCGAGCCACATTGTGTATAGCTTTGTTCTGGCTCTGACGAGCAATGACAACGGGTCTTCAAAGCGGGCCCGAGGTGTGCATGTAGTGGCAATCATGACTGAATCTCTACTCCAGCACTGGCGTGCGCGAAGATGCGAAGCATCCTCAGGGCGCTGTCAATGAAATCGATTTGATACTTGTAAATGCTTGTGCAGGACTCGAATGTCACACATCAAAAGGGTCTGAGGTTGTCCGTTGTAGCTGCACGTTACGGATGATTGGCAGCATAACATCCAGGGGGTTAGCGTTCTTGACCGGCATGACTGTAGCGGTTTGGTCTGTCAGCATACGCGGCAGTCGGTTAACGACTACGTGAACGCCACGCTCCGACCGATTGATATCGGCACAAAGCATTTCGCCAGCCGCTTTTGCCATGCTGTATTCGGTCATCGCAAGAGGATGCTCTTCGACGGCTACTGAGGATGGGTAATACACAATAAAGCGCCCCAATCCGCGACTGGCGAAGAAGTGCCAGCAATCGTAGAATCCTTTGACATAGATTTCGGCAAATTCATCAAATAGCGCTTTCGAGAAATACTTTTCTTTCTGTCGAAAAATGTTGGGAGTGGCGAAGTAGTAGAGATGGGTTATCTCCCGCGTGACAGAGGAAAGCTGCTTGGCAATGTTTTTCCGTACGTCCAATTGGAGGAGATGACACACGCTGGCTCCCATTTCGCGGTTAATCTCTTGAGCGAGTCGCATTGCGTCCTCTCGTCCCTTTGCATATGTTACGATTACTTCGCCACCAGCCGCAGCGATCGTTTTCGCGGTCAGTTCACCTAAGCCCCGCGACCCGCCAATGATGAGCGACGTGCTGTCTGCAAATTCGCCCGGCGAAACAAGCTGTCTTATGTTACTTATGGATGCCTGCGCAACTGGTGGAACGCGCACGAAGGCCAGCACCGAGCCGCATATGCCTGCGCCGTGCACATTCATTCTGACTATACGGCGTTTGTCATGCACCTTGGTAACGGCGAATCCAACGCCGTCCTCTTTGTCATTGACGAGTTCAAGTGCGAAAGAAGAAAAGAGCGAATGCAGTCCTGGGCAGATCATGCCAACCAGTCTGGATAGGGTTGTAATCGCGGCCACCCTTCGGTAGCCGATTGTGGAGGTTGCGTGAGGGAACAGGTGCGTAACTTCGTGGGCGGGAGCTGCGAAGTCCATCCGTCCCGACAAATTCGCCATTTCCTCTGCGCTTAGAATTTTCGCATAGTGGTTGGCATGAATCGTTGGCAATGAATCGAACGAAAACGTCGCCCCTGCGGAAGTGGTGCACGTTCCGAGGCCAAGCAGTAGAGTAGTAGTTGTTAGCCCGTCGAGTGTAAGCTCCGCTTTTATTGACGTGTCATCCGTTTGTAAGAGCGTGACACTTACCTTGCCGCCCACGTAGATAAATTTATTGAAGTGGACGTTCAACGAAACGACTCGGTCTTTTATCAAACCCGCTTCAGCGATTTTATCCAAGCCCCAAAGTGCCGCGTGAACTCCATGTACCACCGGAGCACCGGCCTGTGTTCTGCGAGCCGCGACAGGGTCCATATGCATGGGGTTGAAGTCAGCAGAGAGACGAGCAAACACGGCTTGGTCGTTATCGTCGAACGTTCTAGATGCCAGATTAACTTCGTGCATCGTAATCTCCAAGCTGCTCGTTGTGCCGGAATGTAACCTCGCCGTGTGGCGCGGACGGCTGAATGGATCGCTCCGAAACTGGCATGTGGCTGGGCGAACCGCATGCTTTCATGCGGTTTCCCGGATTTTCATGAAAACCGGTACGCACAGGAGGTAGGCAACGATGCAGGCACTAACGGCAATCGCTATATTGGCTAATGGGTTGGTTGCCAGTCCCAGGAAGCGAGCGCCAACGCCGACTAGAAGAATTCCAGCTGACACCAAGATCGCGGGTACAATGGATTTGCCATAGCGAAGAATGCTCAAACCTGTAATGCCACGCAGACGCTCAACCTGAAGGACATATCCAGCAGTGATCGCGAGCAGTGCCGCTGCTTGCCCCCCCACCATGCCCAGGTACTTGCATGCGGGATAGACTGCTATGAGCATAATAACTGCTGAAACGGCCACAGCACGTCGATGTAGAGCAGGGCGCCCGGTGGCAAAGAGTAGAGTGGTTATCAAGGAGTTCAGTGTATTCAGGAACACCACTCCGACGGCGATGGTCAGGGCTCCGGTACCTGAGGCATATCGAGCCCCATATGCGAGCGTCAGGAGAGATGACCCGCACAACCAAATCACCGCCACGGCCGGCAACCCGAGCAGGATAGCCCAGGACGTCACTTCCGATAGGATTCGGCTTGCACGCTCCTTGTCTGCCTGAACATGTGAGAATGCGGGTAATAAGGTTGTGCTCAGCACGTTCATCAAGAAACCCGAGGGAGTCTGGACCAGGTAAACCGCCAACGTGTAGATTCCCAACGCGGCGGGAGAAAATAACTTACCCAGCACAAAAATATCCGCACGTGCAAAGATCAGGTTGAGAAACGATAAGCCGAGCATCCCTCTTGAAAAATTCAAAAGGTCGCGCAAAGCATGCATGTCCCACGTGATAGACGGCCATTTAGGAAACAGAATATAAGAGAAAAGACAACGAAATGCATTCTCGCCGCAATAGCCAATTGCAAGAGCCCACACGTCTCGAAGAACAAAGCTGAGAACGATTGTCAGAACGACGCCGCAGATCCCCCCCCCGTTGCTGATGATTGCCCACTGCCCGAACTTCATCTCTTTATGCGCGAGCTTGGCGCCAGGACTCAACATGCCGTCGAGTATGGTGCTCAGTAATGCCACTCGTAGCAGTGCGGATAGGTCTGCGATTCCGTAAAAGCGGGAGACCCAGGGGGCAGCTGCGAAGATCACAGCATACATGCAAATTGCGCGCACCATTCCCAACCACCATCCCGCATTGAGGTAAGCGTCCTCTCCGCCTCGTGGGTTCTGAATGACCGCCGGCCATAATCCCACATCGGACAGGGAGGCGACGAGCGATGCCGAAGACAAGACAATTGCCATGGCTCCAAAGGCGCTTGGTGCCAGCAGGCGTGTTAGTAACATGTTCCGGACAAACCGGATGACCTGCTCAGCAGCGCTGCCGCTTCCCAGCCACGCCCCGCCGCTCGTGGTCTTGGCTCTAAGGCTTTCACCCAGTTGCAGGCGGACGGCTGCAACCTTGACGCGGTCGAACATCCTCACAAAAGCCGTCCTCGTATTCTTAGCTGTTCGCTATGTCTAACTTGGCTGACTACTTGAATTTCTGAATTGAATAACGTTTGCCCCTCCTGCCAATGCACATTCAATGCCAAAGGACGGAAAGCGCTCAGGGCATAACTGTTCGGCCCTGTGGTATTAGTGGCCGGAGTAGTGCAATCAAAGCAGCTGTTTTGTTTTGTGTTATTTGGGATGGGAGCAAGGAGAAACGGCCCCGGGCTCCGCTGCCTGTCTGATAGAAATAATTTTGCCTCGGCGAATAGTAACGAAAGGCCCTTTATTTCAATTGGAGCGCTTACCTCAGGATAGAATGAAGCAAAGCGTAGGAAAACATTTTCACCCTTGGAAAGAGCGCGCGAAGTCTCGCGTAGTAGTTCCGCAGCGCGTCGCCTCACCGTCATCCAGCGTTCCGCCCACGATGTTCGACTACTCCGTCATGAACTTGGCCGCTTTGGGATGGCGAATTGTTCCAACCTTTCCATTTGTTCTCCTCGGTTGACTGCTCCGTTGTAGGCTAGTCAGACATCATGACTTTCCGGCCATCAATTGGACCAACCGCCTTTCCGCAGATCACTGCCGCGATCCGCTCGGATGCGTGTCCATCCCACAGAATCGGCACGCTGCCTTTTTTGGCGCTGCCGCTCAAAACTCGCTCCAACTCGGTGCAAAGTCTTTGGGCATCCCGTCCGACCAGGGCGTTTGTTCCGGTGGTGACAGTAACAGGCCGTTCAGTGTTTTCCCGCACTGTCAAGCAGGGTACTCCCAGAAACGTCGTTTCTTCCTGAATTCCTCCCGAGTCAGTGACGACCACCGTCGCACGGGTCTGGAGGCCGAGAAATTCGAGGTAAGGCATCGGATCCATGATCCGAATTCCAGGCGAGGCTGCAAGAGACTTACCCCGCGATGCGAGTTGCTGACGGGTTCGCGGATGCACCGGAAACAAGACAGGTATTTGTCTTCCGATGGCGGTGAGTGCCCCAAGAAGTTCATCCAACCACTTCGGGTCGTCTACATTGGACGGCCGGTGCAGCGTGACTAGCGCGAACTGTTCCGGCAACTCTTCTGGAATAGACTTTCTGGCCGCAGGCAGCATACGCACAAGCGTATCGATCATTACATTGCCGACCAGATGGATCTTTGCCTGACTAATTCCTTCGTGCTCTAGATTGAAATTCCCATCTTCCGAAGGAGTGAAAAGGAGATCTGCTAGTTGGTCGGTTAGCAAGCGATTGATCTCCTCGGGCATCGAGCGATCGAACGAGCGCAGCCCGGCTTCCACGTGGCCTAGTGGAATGCCCAACTTAGCACAGACAATCGCCGTGGCCACAGTCGAATTTACGTCACCATAAACAAGCACCAGGTCTGGCTTGTGATCCAGAACAACTGGCTCGAAGAGGCTCATGATCTGTGCGGTCTGTTGAGCATGGCTGCACGAGCCCACTTGCAAGTTGACATCCGGAGGCGCCATCTCCAATTGCTGGAAGAACACATCCGACATGTTGAAATCGTAATGCTGGCCCGTGTGAACAATGAATTGCTCAGTGGCTGTGTACGAGCGAAACGCGCGCAACACGGGAGAAGCTTTCATAAAATTCGGTCGGGCGCCAACAACATGACAGATCTTCATTCCAGCAATCTCCCCAAAATCCTGTAAATTTACGGGTTCTTAACAGCCCACTAAGTCGGGATAACCATCCCTGCATAGGATAGTGTGCTGAAACACGCAGCTGAATCTCAGATGGATTGTGCGGTCCTTTGTTTTGTGCCGATGCTTTGTCAGTAAAGCAAGGTTATGGAACCATGTCACGATGAGACCATCTGGGCCACAGCCTGCTTACCTGCTCTTTTCGGAGGAAATGAATGAAGTCTTGAGGCACCATCCTCCTTCCGGAGACGTGAGCCATGGCGAACCCCAACAGTCTCGCTGCGGCGCCTATAAGATACGGCTTTGCGGGGATCCTTCGAATCAGCCTACCAAATTCAAATAGCGGATGGCTTCCGAGTGCAAAATCCATAAACCCCTGACGGTAGCAATACCGCAACCTTGCACCAGCCTCTCCCGTCTTACGATGGTGACATACGCTGAGTGTGGAAAATGATCGAACTCGCCATCCCCACATCCGGGCCTTGACTTCCGCGTACCAGTCTTCGCCGCCGTACTCTATCGGTAATAATCCACCAACGTCCTGATAGCATTCCCGCCGAAACGTTTGTACTGCGCCGGGCACCGATATCACGGAGTTTCCTAGTCGTTGCCGGAACTGCCCCGCCGCCATTTCCAAAATCCACCCGCCCGCGATGCCAAGCTTTGGATCTTCTATGAATTTCTGCAGCAGGTCCTCGAAATAAGTTGGTTCAAACGTCACATCACCGTCCAAGTGACCAATGAACGAACTCTCAGAAACATTTAAAAACTGCATTCCATCTCGTTGCGCGAACACCTTCGAGGCAAAACCGCGATTCTGATCTTTCTCTTTGCGAAGGAAGTAAATGTAGTCGCGAGTTGCCGCATATCGTCGAACAATCTCGTCAGTCCGATCTGTGCAGCCGTCGCTGACAATCACCCACCGCGTCGGCAGAACTGTTTGTGCAGCAACCGATCGTATTGTCCCCTCGATGTACGCTTCTTCGTTGTAAACTGCTGTAAGGAGGACGTACGGGCCTGCGGCGTGGTTCATATAGCCATATCCTCTCCTTTTCCCATTACTCGAGCGATGTAGTCAGCACTCGTTCACACGTCAGTTGCTGTGTATCTAAGACATGACTCGCCGTCCAGTCGCGAAAAGAAAGCCGTTCCGCTATGGAGTAGAGCAAGCAATTCTGGTTGCTTGGAATTCGCCAATGCCCAGCTCCCCTGTCTATAGAAGAAGCATGCCTTCATCGTCAACTCCTGCATGAAACTCGGTTCGAGGCGGCCATGGAGACCGAGCAACCTGTTCTTCCAGGCGTCATAAAACATAGAGTCCAAGACCTTGTTCACCGCGAAACTTGCGGCA
The DNA here is from genome assembly GCA_963786435.1 of uncultured Acidobacteriota bacterium. Lineage (GTDB taxonomy): Bacteria > Acidobacteriota > Terriglobia > Terriglobales > Acidobacteriaceae > TOLSYN. The sequence goes on along the minus strand of CAWAZK010000002.1, from coordinate 3,345,973 downwards.
CCGATCTGCCACACCTCTCCAATGCCGTCGGGTTGCAGGGAATAGACATACCATCCGATGATCTTTCCGTCCTGATCGCGTACCAGGACTTTGTGAACCTCGTCGCGCGCATTCTGCTTTGCCAGAAACGCGAGTATCCATTCCAAAGATTGTCGGCTGTACTCGGGAAGAAGAAAGTGTTTGGGGGGGATCTTATTCAAGCATTCCAGCAGAGTATCGGTATCCAGATTCTCGCAGGTCGTTGGCGGTTCCGTTTGGCGAAAAGGGCTAAAGCGAAGGCTGGAAACGTAGTCGGCTATTCCGCAAAATGGCGTAGCCATTTGAGCGACACGCGTAACTGACTTTCTCTTTAGGAAGCGTGAAACAGCGTAGGTTGCGTAGCGTGCCGGTCGCAATGGACGCGCCCACTGGAGACTGTAGATAGGCACTACACTAAACCCCAGGCTTCTAAGAAGCTGACGGCTCCCATCAGTGGCCGAATCTGTGATTGAAATATTCTGCGCCCCGCCCATAAACGCCTTGACAAGCTGGATCGCTGCCATTGTGGTGCGGCTCTCCGGGTTGACTACAAAGTTACTGCCGAATGCCAGTTTTACTGATTTACCGGAAATTGACATCCTCCTCGCGACAGCCCCGAAGAAGCCGACAATCTTTCCTTGCCCGTCTTCATACACACGTGAAACGATGCCTTCGTCGCGCCAGGGATTGTGGAAGAATAGATCGCCAAGATAATCCTGCAGTGTAATTGGGGCAGATCCTATGCGAGTATGTAGGATTTTCCATACTAAGTTTGCCACAGTGGGGATATCGTCTTCGACAAAGGGCCGCAACCCAGCCATTTCAATGAACCTCCGTGCAAGTCATGATGCGTCACGTTCGCCAGCAGACGAGTGATAAACAACCCTCGCCCTCGGGCGCCCAAGAGCTTGGTGATTGTCAGTCTCCAGAATTATTTGAATCTGCGTTTCAAACTGATGATGAGAGCGGCCAATGGAACCGTGCTAGAGGCGCCGAATGGTGTCATACGAACTTGGGGATGGAGCCATTGCAAATCAGTATCGCTTCTTGGAATGACAACGCCTACGAGGCACTCTCATTCTTGCGAAATCTAACGCTTGCATGCGCGCCCTTAAACAGTAGAGCCGCCGTCAATCGCAAGCACTTGGCCGGTTATGAAACTGGCTTGGTCAGACAGAAAGAACAGCACAGCCCCCACCACATCCTCAGGCGACCCTAATCGCCCCAAGGGCGTACGACGCAGAACCTTTTGTTTGTGTGCGTCGGACAGATTATGACTCATTTCCGTGTCGTAGTAGCCGGGCGCGATCGAGTTGACACGTATCTGCTGCCCTCCCAATTCACGTGCCAAAGATCGCGTGAAAGCGTCAAGTCCTCCTTTAGTAAAGGCATAGGCCGACATTCCCTTGAAGCCGCGTAGTGAACTTATGGAGGAGATATTCAGGATGACACCCCCACTCTTTGTCGATAGCATTCTGCGCACGACCAAACGGGTAAAGCGCAACGTCCCTTCGGCGTTTACCAGGAGTAGTTTCCTGATGGAGTCTTCCGGAGTCATAGCCAGGACTCCATCCACCGCTATTGCTGCACAATTGATCAATGCATAAGGTCGTCCGAACAACGCCTCGGCCGACTTCAGGAATGACGAGACCGAAGAGCCATTAGAAAGATCGGCCGAAGCGAAATAGAACCCATCTCGCTTTGCCATGCTCTCCACGAATTCGGTTGTACTGCGACTGAAAGTGCTGACCTGATAGCCGGCATCGAGCAACCCCCGCACGATCGCCATTCCTAGTCCCCGACTGCCCCCACTGATGACAACGTGTCTGCGTTGTCCCGCCGAGCGGTCGTTCATGAACTCTTGCTCCGGAGGGCCTTGCCTGCCGCAGAAAGACTGATTTGGTCAACCAGTTTGATTAATCTGGGCTGCTGTGGGCTTGAAAGAGTAGATCGACAAGCCTGATTGACCCGCATCTTCAGCATCTCAGGATCTTGCCCGGGGGTTGGAACGATCTCACACGCAACTAACTCCCCGGCCACCGATGAAGACTTACCAAAAACCCGCACGTCAGAGACTCCATGAATAGCGCGGATCACGCGCTCGACCTCCACAGGGTACACTTTGCTTCCGGCCACATTGATCATGTCTGTCCTGCGCCCCGCAAAATACACGCGCTCGTCTTTAAGTTCCACCAAGTCGCCCGTTGCAAACCAGTCCGTGTTTAACGCCTTCTGATCGGAGTGCGGGTCGTACATCTTCATAGAATTCGCTGACCTTATCAGAAGTTCACCGTCTTTGATTCTGAGTTCTGAGTTATCTGCTAGAACTTTTCCTAGATAAGTGGCTGGAAACCCTGCTATGCCATCGTGAACTGAGAAACAGCGTCCAAGCTCTGTCGTGGCATAAATATGTACCAGACGAGCGTGTGGAAAACACTGCTTTAAATTGTCTAGCAAAGTTTGATCAACCACCTCGCCACCTAATGTGATTTGGATGAGGGATGCCTTCTTCAGCAGTGCCGAGTCGGCAAAGATCAGCAATCGTCTCCAAAAGGAAGGCGTTCCGGACACGAACTGCACTCTAGCGTCACTCATGAATTGAGCCAAAGCGCTAGGTTCCATCTCACTGTCAAAAACGGCCAAGGTGCCTCGGTCGGCGAAGCACTGTAGCATGACTTGCAGTCCTGCATACAAGTTGGGCCGATATGTGAGCAGCCAGCGCGGCGCACGTCCATCCGGTCCCCTTCGAACCGGACGAAAGAGGCTTTCCCACGTGTGCCGTGCCGCTTTCGGTTCACCTGTGCTACCAGAAGTCAAGATGGTAACTGTGCTGCTGCTGCTTGCTTTCTCCTCGTCTTGTAATTCATGGACGCTGAACCCGAACGGATGGTCAACAGATGGAACTAAGATTGCGCCCAACCTGAATTTTCTGGCAAGCGCCAGCGCTCCCTCCAGCGAGAGATGCGCATCGAACAAAAAAGTGTCGGACCCAAGTTTGTCAAGGGCCGCCAAGGCCGCGTAGCTCTCGCTCGTTGCGCTAGACGACAGCCCCACGCGACGTGACCCGAGGGCTGTAAAAGCTTCGGTCATACTATGCGCTTGAGCTTGTAACTGTTCCCAAGTGACCGTCCGGGCGCGGGTGACCACCGCCTCGCGCGCATGAGGAACTCTTCCTTCCAGTAGTAGGGAACTCAGCATCTTAGAATTTGTCTCTCAAACGTACAGGACAGCGAGGTCAGACAACGTTGTGATCTTGTAATCGGCGCCCACGGCAAACGGGTCTTTTCCTGTGAGTTCCTCCAGCCGGATCACTGCCTGGGCGAAGTCCAGCGACTCGAGTCCTAATTGATCTAGCACTGTGTCTGGCGTTAGCCTTGGCTGAGAGAGGCCCTTGGCGGCGAAAATCTCCAACAGGACCTCTGAGACTTGGCTCTCCGTAGCGGTCATGCAGTTTTCTCTCCAATGGTTGGATCAAGTTTTCTGGCGGACTGTCCCTTCACCAGCGACAGCACATTGCGCTTTATTTCAAACATGAACGGAAGCCATCGGTACGCCCCGAGCAGTTTGAGACGGAACTCGATGGACCAATCCGTTGGAGAAGCCCCAACGCGTCCGGTGACAAACTCCTCAGCTTCGGCAAACGCGAAGACCGGCAATGCCGAGAAAACTCGCTGGTAGCCTGCCTTCCGACATTCGTCAACAACGTCCTGATTAAATGCTCCGTATGGAAAACTGAGGAGACCAACTTCCCGGCCCAGCATCTTGGCGAGTTTGGCGCGCGACCCTTTGAGCTCTTGTTCGAGTTTCTCCCCGTGAATGTTCGACAACACGGGGTGGGTCATTGTGTGAGAAGCGATCTCTACTAAATCGGAGGGTAGCTTTCTCAGTTGCTCCTCGCTCATGACACATTCTTCTACTGTGTCTTTAGGTCCGAAATATTCCCAAGTGGGAAGATCTCCCAGCACGTCCGTAATAATGAACAATGTGGCAGGAATCTTCCTTTTCTCCAGTTCGGGCAATGCATTGTCCACGATGTTTTGCATTCCGTCGTCGAATGTGACCGCCGCGTACCGGCCGCCTTCGGGCGGAAGAACCTCAATATCAGCACGCACTGGCGTAGCAAGACGAAGCAGAGTGTCCATTTGTCGGACAAAAAGAGGGCGCTCTTGCGGAGTTACAGAATGATAACTCAAAACTACGCAGCGTCAACATGGCCGCATTCCCAGCAGTTTGCGAACGCCATTCGACAGCAGATCACCGGCTTCGACTATTAAACTTCCGGCGAGGAATATGAGACGCTTCAGCATTGCCGCCACGACCATCACCTCTTTCTTGCGCCCCTTGCGCACTTAAATCTCAGGAGCTAGCCCTGACTTGGAACTTGACCGCGATGCGGATGGAACAATCTCGTCGTGCCTGGACGGGTTCGCCAATGCCTTAAGTGTCGTCGTCCATTTCACAATCGAGAGCTGAAGAGATTCTTTCTTTTGGAGCAGTGACAATCCGTACAGAACAACCAGGCGCACAAACGCATTACAGGCTAACGAGACCCGAAATATCCTCGTATACGAGCGCCCGTAAAACTTCTCGCAAAATCTCAGCATGGATTTCAACTTAGCGACAAGTTGCCATATCCGTGGACTGCATATACCCGCATAGTGTATTGCCTCTGCCTCGCCCACGTAGTAGTTCGTCCATCCAGCTTTTCCGATTTTGTAGCACAAGTCAATGTCTTCTGCGTACATGAAGTACTCATCACTGAACATGCCAACCTTCTCGAACACATCGCGCCTGATCAACATGCAGGCTCCGGAGATCACCTCGACTTTCGCCGGCTCCAGACTGTCCGAGAATAGCGGCCCTATTCCCCAATAGGATGGCCAGCGCAGTCTCAAGTATTCGAATTGGAATAGCTCATTGAAAATAGTTGGGAATTGCATAATTGAGCTGGTCTGGATAGAGCGGTCACGATTCAGTAGCTTGCACCCCACAACACCGGCATCCGGCAAGGACTGCGAGCGTTTCAGCAAGATATTGATAACGGGAGAGATGAACTTTGTGTCAGGATTGAGGAATAGTATGTATTCTCCGCTAGACTGCTTGAACCCGAGATTGTTCGCCCCGGCGAACCCAAGGTTTTCCTTGCTCTTGATCAGCGTGATGCCCGGGAACTCGCGTTCAATGACATCCGCATCGCCAGCAGGTGAGTCATTGTCAACCACAATGATTTCATAAGAGAGTCCCCGGGTATGTTGGCGAATGCTTGGGATGCACTCTTGCAGGTAGTCTACCGAATTCCAGTTTACAAAAATGATGGAGACGTCCATAAAAGGTTCTCTGAGCTCAGTGCCTATGGAAGGACCTGACGGGCGATTGTGTGGGGCTTATGGCCACTCGTGGCACGCCTGACTCGCCGTAATCTCTCGGGTTGAGTGCCCAACCGGGAGCATCGCCGTTGGTCATGGAACTGACCGGTTCCGCGACGCTTTGTTGAAGTAGTTTTGCGTGTCGAGTCGGAATGGTGGTCGCAGAAATCATCGCCAACAGCGCGTACCATGCAATCTGTGTCTGGTCGTGATAGCTGATGCCGAAAAAAGCTACGACATTAGCAAACAGCGCTGCGCCTAATAACCAGAAGTACCAGTCCTGGCTGCTTCCTTGCACCCGTTTCCGCGCCAATCCCACTCTGCGGAACCCCACCGCAATCAGCCCGAGAAAGCAGAGGAACGCAGCTAAACCGCCCCCATAGCCCTCTTCGACGTATTGGTTGGCTGTGTCCCACATGTCCCATCCCCATTTAAGATTGGCGTTTGTGCCAAACAGCCACCAATCGCCGATGTGACGTATGAAGAGATCGACGAGGTGAGCGCGCTGATCGGCCGAAGATGCACCGGTAAGATCGATATGACCAATGAGGAACCACACTGGTGCCTTCATGACGAAACTCAAGGCAACCAGCATACCCACAATTCCCCAGCGCACTACCCGCATCTGCTTTCGCAAGGCCCACATGCAGGCGCCGCCTATTCCTGCTACGTAAGCCATTAGCGACGTGCTCGTCGATGTTAGGAGAACAATAACAGTAGCAGACGCTATGCCTATCAATGCAGTGTTCCTGTAGCGCCGATTCCTCCAGAGCAAAAAGAATAAGGGCAGCACAATTGCTCCAAAGGCGCCCGCTAACAAGGGGTGTTCAAACGGGCCTTGCGCGCGCACATGGCCATCGCGCAATTCGGGCACAACCCGCAATCCGCCCAGTAGTCCAAATACATTGAGATTGCGAAAGTGCTCTGTGAGCATCCCGGCAGCCACTACCACCGCAATAAGGGCAAAAACGCGAACGGTCCTTTCGACGTCCTCGCCGTCTCTAATCAGGAACCTCATCAGAAAGAAGGCTCCCAGGCAGTTGCACAGATAACCGCCCTGGTTGACTACCGCTCCCATCTGCATATACAGAAGGATGAAAGCCATGGAGTGTAGCAAAGCCCAGGCCACGAAGAGCTTATCGAAATTATCGAACCCGCCGGCTATGCGGCTGATGCCCGGTGGCTGCTTCGTTATAAGCATCCGGATCAATCCGGCCAGGATAACCGCGCGAAGGACAAAAAGATGAACTCCGCCTACCACTAATTGTTGCCCAATTGGAGTTAGGAACGCGATCAGCAAGAATGGCGTGATCAAATGCTTGCGTCGGAGGGTAAAAAACAGCACGATCACGAGGATCATCGCGACCAGGACAAGAGGGTGCAGCATTGTCTGAGCCGCGCCGCCACCGAACTTGAAGTTCTCCGGACTCACGCACTGTGCCCATCGCCTGCTCGCTGCTCCTGGCCGCCGTTCTTCTTTCGGAATATACCCTCGATGCTTGGGCCGGATCCCGCGATCGCAGCCATCTGCGATAGTGGTTTAAAGAACAAAACTCGCATCGCTTTTCGGACAAGTCTGGACGAAGTGCTCCGCGATTCAACTCTTGACTGCGGAATTGGCGAGCCACCTAGGCGTTCGATCACTCTCGAAGCAACGAATCCAAGACTACGCTCAACATACGAAACCGGAGGCGTTGTGATTCTCACTTCATGCAAGCCGACATCCTTCGTGATATGTCGTAGGGATTCTGGAGAAAAATGCGACAAATGCCGAGGTAGCTCCAATCCGTACCAGTAAGTCCCAAACGCCCGCGCCTCCCAGGAACCTATATTGGGCAACTGGGTGAGGAATATGCCTCCGGGCTTCAGCCATGACAATACCTTTTCCAAGAACGGCCTGGGACGATAAACGTGTTCCAAAACATCGAAACAGGTGATGACATCGAAGCTCTCCGGTGCAAAGGGTGCGCGCTCCGCGTCACCGACAAAGACCTCAGCCCCGCTTGCCGTCCTGGCCCGTTCCGCGGTAGAGGCTTCCATCTCAATTCCGTAGAGCTTCCAGGCTCCGCCCTTCAAGGTACTAAGAAACGCTCCGCTGCTGCACCCAACATCAAGGATAGCGCCGTCCAGTGAGTACTGCGCCACGATCTCCCGAGGTCTGCGCCAACGAACATCGGCAAACCCCTCGCCCCCCGCCGCAATGGTCTTGTGATAGTCCTCATCGTAGTGAGGTGCCATCTCCTGCGGCTTTGGCGGATTATCCAGCCACACATACGAACAAGAGGCGCAGCGCTTCAGTGTGTAAACTTCTCGGCGCCAATGAAAGCGGTCCGGAGCGATCAAAAAATCCGCAGCTCCAGTGTGCCCGCAGATGGAGCATAAACCCGGGGTGCCAGCCGTATCGGAGGGAGCGTTGACGTTCGCACCTATCGCAGTCTGCGCGTTACTCATTCTTTCCTCCGCTTCAACTCGAAAAACCTCGGAGTATTCCCTTCTATGACTTGCAGCAATGGGCAGATAAGAAGCCGGCCGGTACTGCCTAATCGGCTATTTCTAGTCACTCAAGCTCAACGCGAACGGCCGCTTTTTGCGTAGCAATCAGAATAAGAGAGTCATCTAACGTTCTTGAGTTTTCGCAGAATGGCCGTTAATGGGGAAAGGGAAATCTGGGCTCCGCCCGTTCTATTCCCGAATATAACTATTGATGCCTGAACTGTATTGAAGGTGCTGCCGCGTTTACAGTCAAAGTAAAAGCGGCAGCGTTGTATTGTAAAAGCGAGTGATCTTCGCTTTGAAGCGAGTGTCACCGTGCGATGTTCGTAATGCAAGTTACGTGGAATATCGGTGCTTACTGTACAACGACCTGCATGTTACTCGGGGGCTGAGGTGTGGTCGAGGCTGCAGAGAACTCGTACGCGCCTGCGTCCCACACACCGCTGGATGGGCGAGCGACACTAGTTCTGGCCGGACACACCACCACGTTACCACTTCCAACCGTACAAGAGTAATTTGTATCATTTGTGCTGTAGCCGCTAGGCCACAAGGAATCTATGTTTGCACCGGCCCCAATAGTGCTTCCCCCGCTGACCGGCGAATAGGCATAAGTTGACGATGCTGCGTAGCCTTGTCCGCTGGCAATAGTCGGCGTTTGCGTAACATTGTTGCCTGCGGTGAAATTGGCCACAGAAAATCCCGAGTTATAAAGTGATCCGGTAGTGATGCAATGATTATTCTCAAGGGCAAAGTTGCTCCACGTTCCAGCAAACCCGCTAACCCATAAGAAGCAGCTTCCGCCGGATGCCGGGATTACCGTGTTGTTCCAGATATAGGAATTGATTTCTGTCTGGCCACTGTTTTGTGGGAAATGGGGGGGATTGCCGGTCAGGTTGTAGAACAAATTATTCCAAATGTACTCCGTTTCTCCAGTGTTCCCGAACATGAACGATTCACCCACATCATCGTGGATCACGTTGTCGTGGATGTAATATGCGCCACCTCCACCTAGTAGTTCGATAGCATTCTCATGAACACCAGCGTTAGAGTTTTTGATATTGTAAATAAGATTGCCGGCGATTGTTCCTCCACCGAGGGTGAGTATTCCGTTAGGAAGGTCATGGATGACGCTATTGGTGACAGACGGCCAACCATAGAATGCGTAGCACGTTCCACCGGCTGGGCTGGCTCCGGTCGCGTCGGAACCGTCTATGACTCCGTTGCTAAAAACGTTTCCCAAAGCGTAGGGAGAATTTGTCGATCCCAAAACCAGCATACAGTTTCCATCCGTGGCCACGCTCCATCCGTGCAGGTAGAGATGGTTGAGCGTGATGTAGGTGCACGACTCGTAGCAGGCAACGTAATTAAGACCTCCGTAGGTACCCGCACCCGAGCTGTACAACCCCTTCATCTCGATATTGTCGAGCTGTACATAGCTGCAGTTCCCACTGCCACACATTTTCACGACATTATTACTGCCGGAGATGGGAGCTGCCCCGGCGTTGAAGATCGGACGTGCCCAAGCATTTCCCACGTACCATGTCTGATCGACACCAATGTAGATCGGAGAGCTGCTAGTTCCACTCCAACTCCAAGTGACCGGGAAACTAGAGTTCGTCCACGAATCTCCACCGCGCAAAATAAATCGATCGCCAGCAACCGGTTGATAGCTTTCGCATGCGCCTGTGCAGTTCGCCATGCCTGGCAGATGCGCCCACGGAGTGGTCTTGCTCTGCGCCTGAGTTGACGTATTCGAGTCGCTGCCAATTCCGCTTGACACGTAATAAGTGGTGGCGAAAAGGGATGCGGGGATAAGGAACAACGCGAGGATCAAAAGCTTCTTCATTGTGGTTCGACTCCACGGTGGCTTGTAACACGGTAAGTGGCGCCGCGAAGTCCTGCAATATCACTATCGTGACTGTACTACCGTGCATCTCTTTTGTACCTCATCTCGCGACGCGCAGCATGAGGAATAACGCCGAGTTTCACCGGTAAGCACTCTTATTATCAATTAGGGTGCTACTGATTGAGAAGCATGATCATTGATCCCTGACATCTTCAAAGGTCCTTTTTCACCCCAACCTGACCCTGAGGAGCCAATGCATATAGCGCCCAACCTAGTTCGTAAGGACGGCACTCGTACAGCACGCTAGGGTTTTGCAGTGCGGTCCGCAGCTCCAAGCCCGAATACAGATAGAGGAACTCCTGCAGTTGGTGCCACTTGGTGTCCGGACCAATGCAGCGCCATACGAGTCCGCCTTCAGGATGGCGCATGTCAAACCCAAGGGCGTTTTTAGCAAGTATCCAGCGCAGTCCGCGTTCCACTGCGTTAGAAAAATCCAGCCCCGCCGCTTTTTCCAGGGCAAACAACGCCATAGGAGCCATGCCGTGCTGATGTACCGAGTACACTGGATAGCCACGCGACACCCGGCCACTCACAGCGTCATAGTGCCACCACCACTCTCCCTGTGGTCCCTGCAGGCGAATGATCGCCTCGGCGCAGTCCCGCGCTCTTCGAATTGCCTCGGCATCGCAATATGCTTCTCCGAATTGGGCCAATGCATAGATCGGGTACACTTGGTCGGCAAAACTTCCGGCCCGTCCCCGGAAACGTCCGGCCAGTGAACCATCGGTTGCGAGATGACCAAATGCGCCGTGTGGGCCTTGATTCGCCTTCAAGAGGGTGTAAATGTCAGCTGCCAGCGAGTCGAGGTCGGGAATGACAAAAGCGAGGTCGGCCAGTTTCGCATGGGAAAGCCCGGCTAGAATCCAAGCCAACTCTGTAGTCGAACGTTGCTGGACGTCCTTATAGCGAGCGAGCGCTTTCGTGAGATCCAGTTTGGCTGTGATCCTCTTTACCCGTTCGGGATCGACAATGGCGCACAACCACAGCAGCACCCCAAGATCACCGCCAAATTCTATCCAGCCAAGGTCGCGCGTCAGCGCATCCATCACCGGACCGATACTGATTGGGCTAGATCGAACCGCCGGTTTCGAGGCGGTGCAAGCCAAGTAGCGTCATCATGGTATAGCGGTGTGAAACTCCCTGTTGTACCAACTGCCCTTTGGCATCCCGGCGAAGGATGTGGCAGAAGAGCTGTTGCTCGGGATTGAACATACGGGGCAAGCCAATTTTCGCCAGATCGACAATTTCGTCGACGAGGCTGGCCGTGCTTCCGGTATTGGTAAGGGGTACTACGCGTTTTTGGAGGTTCGCGTTCCGCATTCCTTTTCCAGTATGGCGACGATATGATCCACGATCACTTGCAGTGCGGGGCGCAGGGCATTGTCCGACTCGGCAGGGCGGTCACGTTTTACCATGTGGACTTTGGCAGCCAAATCCTCGGCGGTTTCAAGCATTACCAGTCGGCCGCTTTCTGAAAGGTAGCGATCAACCGCGCCTGTCTTACCGCGAAAAATGCTGTACACCGGGACGCCGAGTGCCGCCGCTTCCCGGTTCATGGTGCCGCCTCCACTGATCACCGCGTCGGAGTACCAGATTAAATTCAGACCATCGACCACTTGCGGTGGAATCAGCATCGTGCCCTTCGCGAACAGCTCTGGCCAGGTGTTTTCGATCGACTCCGCCTGCCGGTAATTACGCGGCAACACAACAATCTTCACTCGTGTGTCCTGACTTAAGAACCGAATGGTGGCATTGAAGAGTTCGTCGCTCAGAGGATTGCGATAGTGGGCCTCGCTGGCTGGGGGGCGCACCGTAATCACGATATCGTCATCGCTCAGCTTCAATTGACCGAGAATTGCAGGGTCCGGTCTGAATGCCGGGACATAGACATCTTCTTTAATTCCCGGATACCTCAAAATCCGATCCTTCGGTTCCCGAATCCCATCTGCTGGAATCACCTCCGGAACCAGCACCCAAGTCGGGTGGATGATGACCCACCCGGTGGCATGTTCGTAATCACCAATATGCAGGGTAGGAATCCGCAAGGCGGTCGCCAGCGTCAACTGAGCCCGGGAACCATGGGATACCGCCAGATCAGGTCGGCTTCGAGCAACGACAGGGCGTAGTTGCACTGCGCGGATCAACACACCAAATAGCTTCAGAAGCGTGTGTTTACCGTAGTGGTGCCCGATGCATTTGCAGTCGAAGTTGTAGAGCTCAACCAGTTCTTTCACTTGAAACGCATCGCGCGCAGTCAACTGAATCGAATAACCACGACTTTTTAGCTCTTCGATAATGGGAGCGAAGAACGGCACGTGCGGTGAATTGTCCAGATCGATCCAGATTCTTCTCCCATTGCGATCCGCTCCAAACGCTGCCTGAGGGTCGGCCGGTGATCGTGCTGGTATTTGGGATGATTCTGCGAGAGCCATATTCCTCCGGAACAGCAGCAAGCGTTAGTCTACGGAATTGCGGCCTCTGGTTATCCTGTTGACATCGACTTTGTATTCACTCTCGTTCATTGGAGACCGCCAAAGCAGCAGCAAGAAACTCAATAGTGATGAAGATATTCCCCGTACGTAAACTGGCGTAGGCCGATCTAGTGATTGAGGCAGACACGACCTCACAATCCGAGCCAGAGCACAATGCTCGGCCTATACTGGCTCGACTGCGTATCCTTCGACGGTGACCTCAACGGATTGCTGAAGCAGATCCACCGAGATGACAAGTTTGTGCCCGCCTTGACTCGCGGTCAGGATACCTTCGACGCCCTCAAGCGAGCCTCCGCGAATCCGGACTTTTTGACCAATCTGGATGAATCCGCAGGTGGATACTGGGAGTTTCTTAGCGAGAACCGTCTGTATGCCCTCAATTTGTGAATCGGGAATCGGGGCCGGCTCGCCGTTCACCCGTACAAAACAAAACACCCCAGGAGTCTTGAGTACTTCCAGCCTCTGCGCGGAATGCGAAACCAGATTGACGAACACGTAGCAGGAAAAGAGGGGGATATCCACGGCTTTGGTTCGATCGCTCCACTGGCGAGATTGGCGCAAAGTCGGGACAAAAGCATCAATCCCTCTCTCTTGGAGTTCATTGCCAATCCGCTTCTCATGACGGGCGCGCGTCTGTATGGCGTACCACCGGGGCTGCCCCGCCGAGAATGTTCCCGGCAAGCCTGCTGAAACGAGTTGGTTTTGTTGCAAGCTAGACATAGCTTCGCCCTCTGAGTCCCATTGCACCCTTGTGGAAATCTTGGTTCGCCTTCAGTTCGCCCGGATAGAGGCCGGGCTGCCGTTTGCACGTTTCTAAGTTGCACATTCAGTGCCAAAGGTGGACAAGCGATTAAGGAGAAGCTTCCGGCCCATAGCGGTCAGGAGCCGGAGTACAGCGATTAAGGAATTTGTTGTGTTTTGTTCTATATAGAGCGCATGTGACGGGTACGGTTTCATGCAGCCTTACTTTGGCCAAGGGACGTTCGCGTCAAGATCTGGTACTACGAAGGGCTCCTGCTCACTTGGGAAGGCTTGGAGGGGATAAAACACCGGCAATGCATAGGAAAAGGTTTTCACACTCGGATGCGGACGGGCAGGATAAGTCGGGTTGCCTCGGATGTTCCCCCTTCGTCAATTCTTAGTACGTACCCCGTACCTACACTTTCGTAAGTTGTCGTTACCTAGAACTCACCCTTTCGTAAGTTGTCACCTCGAGCAGTGCAGATCATCCTGTAAGTCTGGTCAGCCATTGTACTTAATCGGATGCGCCAGCAGCCAGACCCAGTCGGAGCTGGAGGAAAGTAAGCAGCTATGACTTATCAGAGGATTAGTTACCTATTTATTCTTGTCGCTCTCGCATCTATGGCTTCTATAGGCTGTGGAACTGGGTCTCACGCTTCGAGTAATTCCGCTTCTGTATCGGAGACCAATTCTTCTACTGCTGTTGTTTCGGTCTCAAGTCTCGCCTTTTCCAGCCAGATCTTGAACTCTACCAGTCCGGCGCAAACCATTACGCTTACAAATTCCGGTAGCGGGAGCCTCTCTCTTGCAAATGTGAGTGCGGGCGGCGATTTTGCCCAGACCAACAACTGCGGCTCGGCGTTGTCTGCGGGCGCAAGTTGCACCGTAACCGTAACATTTACCCCGATTGCGACGGGCAACCGGACCGGAACACTCTCGATCTCAGGCAGTGCCGCCGGAAGCCCCCAGCAGGTTGCATTGTCTGGGACTGGCGTCAGTACTCCAGCACCGGCGGCCACCTTCACGCCTGCATCGCTAATCTTCAGCAATCAGGTTCTAGGCTCCACCAGTGCGGCACAGGCTGTTACTTTGACCAATACTGGTACCGGGTCCCTGTCGATTAGCAGCATCGGTTCAACAGGCAACTTTGCCGAGACCAACAACTGCGGCTCGACTTTGGCTGCTAACGCCAGCTGTACCATTTCGGTTACATTCGCGCCAACCAGCACTGGGACGCAGACGGGAGCCATCTCGTTCACCTTCACTCCGACTGCAACTGGGACTCAGACGGAAGCCATCTCGCTCACCAACAATGGCACATCAAGCCCGCAGCAGATATCGTTGAGCGGCACTGCGGTAGCAGCCGTTCCTGTCGTAAGCTTGTCGCCCACGAGCCTGACGTTTGCCAGCCAGACCGTCGCTACCACCAGTGCGGCCCAGGCAGTTACCTTGACTAATACCGGAACCGCAGCCCTGTCGATTAGCAGCCTCGCCGCTTCAAGCAACTTTGCCGAGACCAACAACTGCGGACCAAGCCTGGCTGCCAACGCCAACTGCACCATTTCGGTCACCTTCACGCCAACGGCCTCGGGCACGTTAACGGGTGGAATCGCGCTGACGGATAACGCAGCATCAAGCCCGCAGGCAGTCTCGCTGAGCGGCACCGCGGTCGCAGCCATGCCTGTCGTGAGCTTGTCAAAGACCAGCCTAACCTTCCCCAGCCAGACGGTTGCTACGACGAGTGCAGCTCAGGCAGTTACCTTGACTAATACCGGAACCGCTTCTCTGTCGATCAGCAGCGTCATCGCTTCAGGCAACTTTGCCGAGACCAACAACTGCGGATCAAGCTTGGCTGCCAGCGCCAGCTGCACCATTTCGGTCACCTTCACCCCAACGGCCTCGGGCACGTTAACGGGTGGAATCGCGCTGACGGATAACGCAGCATCAAGCCCTCAGGCAGTATCGCTGAGCGGCACTGCGGTGTCAGCCGCGCCGGTTGTGAGTTTGTCGCCAACGGGCCTGACGTTTGCCAGCCAGACGGTTGCTACTACGAGTGCAGCTCAGGCAGTTACCTTGACTAATGCCGGAACCGCTGCCTTGTCGATCAGCAGCCTCGCCGTCTCGGGCAACTTTGCCGAGACCAACAACTGCGGATCAAGCCTAGCTGCCAACGCCAGCTGCACTATCTCGGTCACGTTCACTCCAACGGCCTCGGGCACGCTGACGGGAGGAATCACGCTGACGGATAACGCGGCATCAAGCCCGCAGGCAATATCGCTGAGCGGCACCGCAGTCGCAGCCGTGCCTGTCGTGAGCTTGTCAAAGATGAGCCTAACCTTCCCCAGCCAGACCGTCGGTACTACGAGTGCAGCTCAAGCGGTTACCTTGACCAACACCGGAACCGCTGCCCTTTCGATCAGTAGCCTCGCCGCTTCAGGAAGCTTTGCCGAGACAAACAACTGCGGATCAAGCCTGGCCATCAACGCCAGTTGCACCATCTCGGTCACCTTCACGCCAACGGCCTCTGGCACGCTGACGGGTGGAATCACACTGACGGATAACGCAGCCTCGATCCCACAACAGATATCGTTGAGCGGCACGGCATTGGCAGCTGTGCCACTGGTGAGCTTGTCGCCGACGAGCCTGACGTTTGCCAGCCAGACCGTCGCAACCACCAGTGCGGCGCAAAGTGTTACTTTGAAAAACACCGGAACCGCTGCCCTTTCGATCAGCAGCCTCACCGCTTCAGGAAGCTTTGCCGAGACCAACAACTGCGGATCGAGTCTGGCTGCCGGCGCTAGCTGCACTATCTCGGTGACGTTCACGCCAACGGCCTCGGGCACGCCGACGGGTGGAATCACACTGACGGATAACGCAGCGTCGAGCCCTCAGGCAGTATCGCTGACGGGAACGGCGGTTGCGGCAGTACAGCCCCAGGTGACCCTCTCGTGGACGGAATCCTCAACCTCGGTCACCGGATATAACGTGTACCGGTCAACCCAGTCTGGCACAGGCTATACGGAGATCAATCTCAGCCTTGTGCCTACCCAGTCCTATGTCGATACTACGGTGAGCGCAGGACAGACCTACTACTATGTCGTTACGGCCGTAAACGCGAGCGGAGAACAAAGCGCATATTCGACCCAGGTGTCAGCGTCCGTCCCTACTTCTTAAAGAGCAGAATAACTGGTGACAACAGCAGCCGCATGTGTACTACAAATACACTTGCGGCTGTTTCAACGTGAGCGTGTCGGCTCCTGCATGATCCGTTTCTGAACCTTCTCCAGTTATGGCCGACACGATAGCCTGGTCAGCATAGCGATTCCAAACGGTCTCAAGAGGAGTCTGCTTCGCTGGCGTTCACCACCTCGACGCGGTTGCGCCCCTTAAACTTTGCACGATACATTGCAACATCCGCTCGGTGGAGGAGGTCACCGATTTCTTGGCCGGAGCGCCACTGGGAGACGCCAATACTGACAGTAATTTCCATTTGTATGTTGGCAGTAATGATCGGCTTGTCGCCGATAGCCTGGCGCACCCGTTCGGCCACTTCCCGCGCTGCTTCGACGGTGCAGTTGGGTAACACTACAAGAAACTCTTCGCCCCCGTATCTGCCGACGTGGTCGTACTCGCGCACTGTATTTGATATTCTTTCTGCCGCACTTCGAAGCACGTCATCACCGACCAAATGGCCGTAGCTGTCATTGACACGCTTAAATAAATCCAGGTCAGCGAAGAAGACGCACAGCGACGTCTGTAAACGCTTTGCTCGGCTTAATTCCGTGCTCAATAAATCAATGATGGCTCTATGATTCCAAATTCGCAGCAAAGAGTCATGCGAAGCCTCAAATGTCAAAGCTTCACGCGTCTCAGCTAACTCTTCGTGGCTCCGAACGATTCGTTCACCCACTTTAATCCGTGCGCGAAGTTCAAGTTCCTCGAACGGCTTGCACAGATAATCATCCGCCCCCGATTGAAATCCCCTGAGTACATCACTCTTCCGATCAGTCGCACTCAACAGAATTGTGTATACATAGCCTTGCTCACGCGCACGGATTACTTCGCAGAGGTCATGTCCGCCCATTCCCGGCATGAAGCAGTCCAAGATGGCCAGTCGCGGTGCATCATCGCTGGCGAGAATGCGTTGCGCTTCGTAGCCATTTCTGGCAAGCACGACTTCATAGCCCCAATGCTCCAGCAGGCGCTTCAATACCTTCCGGTACAGACCTGAGTCATCTGCGATAAGGAGCTTCATGGCGTCAGCACACAAAGGTATCGAGAACTGGCCGTCTGGTCAATCTAGGTGAGTAATATCAACCGCTGCCACCACGAAGGGTACGAACAGCAACGGAAACGAAGCCGCTATCTCAACGAGATCGGAAAAACGCGAGTTCGCGCCCTGCTAACTCCAAACTAACAGTCCAAGTTGGCCAGAGAATTTCCTCGGTATCGTATATGACTGAGTCAACATGACGGGAAAGAATGCTTGACCTACAACCGAAGAGGATTGATTCGGGCGAAATCCTAGAATCAGCAGCTTAGGCGAACATTCTACGCTAGTCAATGCCCCTCGCTTCTGGATCATTTCCGGTAAATGTCTTCTTCTGGAGAGTACTTTTCATGCCAATGCAGATTACTGAAGTGTGACGCTCTCCCTGTTTTTATCTACTTGCTCAAAACTCTCGCGTAGTACACTCCAGAGTTGCTTGACATGCTCCGATGATCGTTACTTGGTAGGTTTGCTGGAAAGTAGAACCCATGGCGAGAAAGAAAGCTTCCGACCCGCAAAATCCGGTGACCGTTGAAGCACCATGGTCTGATCGCCGCGAATTTGGGCGCGTTGAACTTCCAGCGACTGCATTTGCCGTGAATATGCTGGGCAAAGAGTTGGGCCGCGTGGTCGAGGTGAGCGGCGGGGGATTGCTATTGAATCCAGCCACACCGTGGGCACGCATTTCCTTCCAGAAGGGCCAGCAACTCGTTCTTGCGATCGTTGAACCTACAACAGGCAACCAGACTGATGTGGCTGTGGAGGTCTGCTATATCCGCTCGCATTACATCGGACTGCGCTTCTTATAAGGACCACCCGCTCTCTTAAGGACAGTAACAACGCCGGGCAACTTGGGTGGACGGCACCCTATCGGAGTCGTCTGAGTGCTCAAGGCGCAATAGCAAGCGCAAACCTAAGATATCGCGTGATTTACAAAAGAGCTCGACAGTTCGCCATCTGCTTCATCTTGCACACTACCCTTCGAGTAGTAATGTCTCGGAGTATTACGTTTGATTTGTGTTTCGGATATTTGTTCACGAATAGCACATGAACCCTAGTACTCTTGAGCGAAACGAAAGGGGGCTCACTTGAAGACGTTCAGCAAGATTCTCGACGTTAACAAAGAACTGTGGCTCCTGTTGTCCATGTTTGCGATAGCCGGCATGCTGAATTTTGTATTGGCTTCGCATCGTGTACTTCTGGGATTCTATGGTTTGCCCGTGCTATTTTCTGCTTATTTTTATGGCCGACGTCATGCGGTAATGACTGCTGTAGCTAGCATCCTGATAGTCCTGGTAGTACTGCAACTCAATCCGTACGTTCTTCATGAACACGCAGGCCTACTTGAGAAATGGCTGGACTTCGTGATCTGGGCGGGAATACTGGTGATTACCGCCTACGTAATGGGCACGATGCATGAACACAAATCGAAACAAATGGGTGAGCTTCGAGAAACCTACGATGGCGTGCTGATGATCTTGTGCCATTTCGTCTCGAAGGACAACTACACCCAAAATCATTCCTACCGTGTGTCTATCTATGCGACCCAGATTGCACATGATATGGGAGCCTCAGCGGAGTTTATCGAGGATGTCCGGACTGCCGCTTTACTCCACGACATCGGCAAACTCGAAGTCAGTCGCCAAGTTCTCTACAAGAGCACCAAGCTTAATGAAGATGAGCGCAACGAGATGTCGCAGCACGTGAACCGTGGTGGTGAGCTCATAGACTTAGCCAAGGGTTCTCTGCGACGTGTCGTGCCGATCATTCTGGCGCATCATGACAGCTTTAGCGGCTCAGGCGTCATTAAACCATCAGGAAAGGAAATTCCGCTAGGGGCGCGGATCATTGCAGTGGCTGATGTCTACGACGCACTCACCAGTGACCGCCCATACCGGAAGGCGATGCCTCTCTTTGAGGCGAGGGACTACATCGTCAATAAGTCTGGGAGCGACTTTGATCCAGAGGTCGTGGACGCATTCGTCCGCACATTCCATCAAGGTGTTTTAGAAGTGCCTGAGTTGTTGGTGTAGGCACAAAGGGAACTTGCCATGGGTTGGGAGAATGCTGGAGAGGAAGCAAACTCAATTCTGGGCGGCGATGAGTCTGTTCAGCGGCGATCATCGGCACGATTCGACCTTGACATGAGTCTGATTGCACGCTCAAAGCAGAATCGAAGCCGTGTTATTCAAGGCCGCATCATCGATCTGAGTTGCACTGGCGTCAGGGCAGTGATTGCCGCGGAACTGCAGGCCGGAGAAGTTCTTGAAGTTGAGTTTGGGCTGCCCTATACGTCTTCGGTGATGCGGCTGGGCGCTGCCGTTCGATGGAGACAACATTATCAATACGGCTTGGAGTTTATGAAAGTAATCGCGTCGGACCGCGAGAAGATCCGTCACACCTGTGTTGCCTTGAACCTACTCCGCTGAGATGAAATGCTGCGTAAGTTGATGTTGCGTTGTATCGGGCAGAACACAAGGCCATGATCGTGTTGCTTTGGAAATGGCGACGGAAGCCGAGCAATGCGCGGTAGGGCCGCACAACTGCTGACTTGGTCGCCCATCAATACGAACGTCTCAGCAGTTAGTTGGGAAGTGCTTTCCCAAGGCACCGAAAACGATCAGAGGATGCAGCTTTTCAAGCTAAAGTTGTCCCGGCCTAGGTTTTTTCCATTGCTGGGGTTTAATGTGGCGTTAATGAGCCCGTAACAATTCTTCAATACAGTTCCTCTAGGGCTTTCTTTCGGTCTCTCTTTTGGCCGAGAGCTCAAGCTGCCATTGCTCGATCACAAACATCGTCGCAGCGCACAGCACGCAATGCTGGTGTGTGCCCGACTTGTTGACCTTCAGCTCGTGTGTGCACCACGGAGATCTCTTATGAAGATTCGCTTTTGGACTGCGGCTATTGCATTCACTTTACTCACCGTGTTCATGTGTTCCTGCAACAGTAAGTCCTCCGCTGCCTCCGAAGGCGTAAAACTGCAGGGCGCAGGCGCCAGCTTTCCCGCACCGTTGTACAACAAATGGTTCAAGAGCTATGGCGCGGATCATCCCGACGTGCAGGTGGACTATCAATCGGTTGGCAGCGGCGGTGGCAAGAAGAGTGTGATCGACAAGACGGTTGATTTTGGCGCCAGCGATGCAGCGATGACCGACGAAGAGATGGCCCGCGTGCAAGGTGGCGTGCAGTTGCTTCCGATGACCGCCGGAGCCATTGTGATCGCCTACAACGTTGATGGCGTAAGCAACCTCAATCTTTCGCGCAAGGCCTACACCGGCATCTTTTTGGGCAAGATCAAGAAATGGAACGATCCGGCGATTGCTGCGGCGAACCCTGGGGCCAAGTTGCCCGATCTGCCGATCAACGTGATCGTTCGCGCCGATGGCAGCGGCACCAGTTATGTTTTCTCCAAGCACCTGAGCACGGTCAGTGAAGAGTTCAACAAGACGGTTGGCACGAACACGATGCCGAACTGGCCGGTGGGAACCAAGAGCAAGGGAAATGAGGGCGTCACCGCGAGCCTGAAGACCACGCCCGGTTCAATTGGATACGTCGAGTACGGCTATGCGAAGAGCCAGAAGCTGACCTTCGCAAACCTGGAAAATAAAGCCGGAAAGTACGTAGCCGCCTCCACTGCCTCCGGTCAGGCCGCGCTGGCATCGGTTACGCTGCCGGAAAACCTGATCGCATGGGCTTCTGATCCGGAAGCCGCCGATGCGTACCCGATCGTTACCTACACTTGGTTGATCTGCTACCGGAAATATCCCGACGCCAAGAAGTTGGCGGCATTGCAGGACCTGTTGAAGTACAGCCTGACCGACGGACAGAAGGAAGCCGAAGCATTGGGCTACATTCCGCTGCCTGCCAGCGTGACCAGCAAAGATTTGGCGGCGATACAAACAATCACGAACTAATGCAGCAGCAAGGATGGTCTGATGGCGAGTAACAGTCACGTGGCTCCCGTTTCCTCTTCGGATTCGGGAGCGATTTTCGCAATTCGGCCCGGCGAAATCACCCAAGCGCCAACCCGTCTGCAAAGTCTGGCGGACGTTGTCTTTCGCCGCCTCAGCTTTCTGTTTGCCTGCTGCACCATACTGTTG
Organism: uncultured Acidobacteriota bacterium; assembly: GCA_963786435.1. Lineage (GTDB taxonomy): Bacteria > Acidobacteriota > Terriglobia > Terriglobales > Acidobacteriaceae > TOLSYN. Next base: position 3,324,587 of record CAWAZK010000002.1, on the reverse strand, counting down.
GTGACGTTCATCGTTTTCCGCATTGCGGTGTCAGCATTGCCCGCCATGCGTCACGAAGGCCTCTCATTCCTTGGCGGACGGGTCTGGGACTCCAACGCTGGGCGGTACGGAATCGCGGGAGAAATCTGGGGAACGCTTTACACCTCCATTCTCGCCCTGGTGATCGGCACGGCGTTTGGCCTGGCTGCCGCTGTGTTCCTCAGCGAAGGCTACATGGGGCAGGCGATCTTCGCACTCCTACGCACCTTCAATCTCCATCTGCATCCGTTCTGGTCCAAGGTTCCCGACAAAGTCGAGGACGTATTGAAGCAGTTGATCGAACTGCTGGCGGCAATTCCGAGCGTGGTCTATGGCCTGTGGGGGTTGTTCGTGGTCATCCCGCTGATTCGTCCGGCGTGCAACTGGCTGCACCTCAAACTCGGCTGGCTCCCGTTGTTCTCCACTGACTTGAGCGGCCCCGGCGTGCTTCCCGCGGTTCTCGTCCTGGCAATCATGATTCTGCCCACGATTACAGCCATCAGCCGCGATGCGCTCACCTCTGTGCCGCCGAAGTTGCGTATGGCTGCCTACGGCCTGGGAGCAACACGGTGGGAGGCGATCTTCGGCGTAATTCTGCCCACCGCTTCGCGCGGCATCTTCGGAGGCATGGTACTGGCCTTTGGCCGCGCGTCTGGGCGAAACCATGGCGCTGGCGATGCTCGTCGGGAACTCGAACCAGATCAGCGTTTCGCTCTTCTCGCCGGCCAATACACTGGCGGCGTTGCTGGCCAATAACTTTCCCGAGGCAGGTCCCAAAGAGGTCGGCATCCTGATGTATGCGGCCTTGGTGCTGCTGGGCATCACCCTGATCGTCAACATTTTGGGTGCTTTCATTTTGCAGCGCGCCTCGCGCAGCGCAGCGGAGTAACCGAATGGCAACCGCAGACCTAAACTCGAACTTAGGCGTAGACGATCCCTTTGCCGGAGTCGATTTCGGGCAACTCGAACGTTCCTTGCGCCGCCCTCGCACTCTGATGGATTTTCTGCTCAGCGGACTGGTCACTGCTATGACCTTGTCGGCACTGGTGCCGTTGTTCAGCGTGATCTGGATGCTGGCCTGGCGCGGTGGAAAGCGGCTGAGCGCGGCGGTGTTCACCCAGTTGCCGCCTTCCGCGATGGAAGCCGGTGGCGGCTTTGGCAACGCAATCGTCGGAACTCTGCTGATGGTGGGACTGGCTGTGGCATTCACGGTTCCCTGCGGCATCATGACGGCAATCTATCTGGCCCAGAACCGCGACAGCAAACTCGCAGAAGGCGTGCGCTTTGCCGCTAAGGTACTCACCGGCTTTCCCTCGATTCTTGCCGGCGTTTTTGCGTACGGTGCCATCGTGCTGGCGACCGGAGGATACTCGGCCGATTGCGGGCGCAGTGGCGCTCTCTATCCTGATGCTGCCGACGATCATCCTTACCTCGGAGGATGCCATCCGCATGGTGCCTTCGCGCATGAAGGAGGCTGCCATCGGCATGGGCGCCACGCCGACGCAGACGGTCTGGATGGTTCTGCTTCCTACGGCTGTCCCGGGAATTCTCACTGGAGTGATGCTAGCGGTGGCTCGCGCCGCGGGAGAGACCGCGCCGCTGCTGTTCACTGCGCTATTCAGCAATTATTGGCTCTGGTCGCATGGCCACGCGCAGCTGATGCGCCCCACCGCATCGCTCGCCGTCCTGATCTATAACTTTGCCGGCATGCCGTTTGAGAACCAAGTGGAATTGGCGTGGGCCGCCGCCCTGGTGCTCGTATTGCTCGTGTTAGCAGCCAACCTGATCGGCCGCAGCTTGTCGGGACGGCAGGTTCAACAGTCTTAGGAGATATGGTGATGGCAACGGACGCATTGTCTCAACCCGATTCAAACTCGCAGGTAGGCGCACTCCCGGCCCAAAATCCAGAGGTTGTGGTCGACTGCCACATCCGTGAGCTTTATTACGGAAGCTTCAAGGCGGTGCGCGATACCGTGATTCCGGTCAAGAAGAACGCCATCACCGCATTCATCGGACCATCGGGCTGTGGCAAAAGCACGGTGCTGCGCTGCATCAACCGAATGAATGACTTGGTGCGCGGCTTCCGCTTCAACGGCCACGTGCGCTATCGTGGGCGCGATATCTACGCTGCCGCCATCGATCCGGTCGCGGTGCGCCGGTACATCGGAATGGTCTTCCAGCAGCCCAATCCGTTTGCCACCAGCATCTACAACAACGTCGCGTTTGGCCTGCGCCTCAACGGCTACAAGGGAGACAAAGCCGCAAAGGTCGAACAGGCTCTGCGTGCTGCCGCCTTGTGGGACGAAGTGAAGGACAAGCTGAACAAAAGCGGCCTCTCGCTCTCCGGCGGACAGCAGCAACGGCTTTGCATTGCGCGCGCCATCGCGACCGAGCCCGAGGTCCTGCTGATGGACGAGCCCTGCTCCGCACTGGACCCGATCGCCACGCGCAAAATCGAGGAGCTGATGTTGGAGTTGCGCAAGCGCTTCACCATCGCCATCGTGACCCACAACCTGCAGCAGGCCCAGCGCGTTGCCGACTACACCGGCTTTCTCTACGTGGACACCACGCAGGGAGGACGTACCGGATACCTCGTTGAGTTTGGCGAGTCCAAGCAACTGTTCGCCGCGCCGGTTCATAAGCACACGCAGGATTACATACGCGGCGAGTTCAGCTAAAGTGCGGGACATTGTCCCGGAAGGCGAGCGAGGCCATGCGAAAAATCGGAACAGGTTCGTTGGTAATGTTGCTTGCGCTGGTGCTGACGGCGCTCGTGCTGCTTGCCGGTTGCCACGCCAGCAAGGATGACATAGCCCTCGCCAAACCTACGGTGCCTCCCGGCGGAGTCCTGCTTCGTGGCGCCGGGGCCACCTTCCCCTCTGTCCTGTACCTGCGCTGGTTCGACGCCTACCAGAAACAGCATCCCGATGTCGTCATTACCTACCAACCCGTGGGTAGCGGCGAAGGTGTCCGGCGCTTCATTGGCGCGGGCGTGGACAGCGAGGATCAGATCGACTTTGGCGCTAGCGATGCCGCCATGCGCGATGACGATATCGCGCGCACTGCCTCCGGCGCGCTGCTCATTCCAATGACAGCCGGCAGCGTGGCGCTCGCCTACGACCTACCCGGTTTCCAGGGCGACTTGAAACTTTCTCGCAAGGCCTATTCGGGTATCTTCCTCGGCCAGATCAAGAAATGGAACGATCCACTCATCCAGAGGGCGAATCCCGGCGTCAAACTCCCCAACCTGACGATAACCACCGTGGTGCGCGCCGATGGCAGTGGAACCACTTTCGCGTTCACCAAACATTTGGATTCAATCAGCGAGCAATGGCGCAGCCAGTTCGGCCCAGCGACACTGGTAAACTGGCCCGGCAACGCGATGCGCGCCAAGGGCAACGAAGGCGTAGCCGCCGCCATTAAGCACTCCGTTGGTTCAATCGGATACGTTGGCTATGAGTTTGCGCGTAAGGCCGGCCTAACAGTTGCTCTTCTCGAAAACAAGGACGGAAAGTTCGTGCCGCCGCTGGCTGCCAACTGCAACGCCGCGCTGGCCACCGCCGAACTGCCGGAGAACTTGCGCGCCTACGTTCCAGATCCCGCAGGCGCCACGTCCTATCCCATCGTTACCTTCACCTGGATACTGCTTCATCGGAATTACGCCGATGGCGCGAAGGCCAAAGCCCTGCACGACCTCTTCGCCTGGTCGCTGAACGATCAGGCGCAACGCATGGCACTTGACCTTGGCTATGTTCCGCTTCCGCAAAGTGTGGCGCAGAAATCTCTGGCGGCACTCGAAGTCCTTCCGACGCGATAGCCCAAACAAGGTGCTGAGCTTTCTTATCTATGCGACCACCACGGCTGAGGTTGAGAGCCTGAACGCATTTCCGTAAGGATCAATGGCCGACTAACATTCCCCCGCTCTATTTCGCCTGTGCAGGGCGCTGCCCGGGCAAAATATTGTGAGAGGCAGCCCGGGAGGCGAGTATCATCCGTGTGATATGGCCATAACGATCGATTCGCTCGACCACCTCGTCCTCACTGTCGCCAACATCGACATCACCGTTGACTTTTATACGGAAGTCCTCAGCATGGAGTTGTTCACCGTGGACGGCCGAAAAGCCCTTGCCTTCGGCGAGCAGATGATCAAACTTCAGCAGCGCGGACATGAGGTTAACCCCAAAGCCGCCCATCCTACCTCCGGTGCTGGCGACTTCTGCTTCATCACCTCAACCCCTCTCGACGAAGTGATTCGCCACCTGAACGAACAGAAAGTTCGCATCGAAGAAGGTCCAGTCGAACGCAACGGCGCAATGGGAAAGATGCGATCCATCTACGTTCGCGATCCAGACAAGAACCTGGTTGAAATCTCGAACTACTAGAGGACAGGTTCACATAGTGTTCTCTTGACCCTCCCCCTTCGCGCATGCTCGTCCATCGAATCTTGTGCCCATTGGACCGAGCGGAGGCAGTTTACAGGGAAGATGCACAATTAATTTCCGTGCCGTTGTAACTTTGGAGGGGTACGCGGAGTCTTCTCCTTAACACAGAAGGATTGCGCCCGGCGGTGCGAGGCAGGCGAGTGAGCTCAGCGGCGGAACAAGACGGGAAGAAACCGACGGCTTTGGGGACCGTCGCGCGAGAGGCTGAGATGATTGCCCGCATCCTGTCCGGGGAGCGCGAGCTGTTTCACGAACTGATCCGGCCCTATGAGCGCGGGCTGTACGTGGCCGCCTACTCGATTGTGCGGCACGAGGCCGATGCTGAAGATATCGCACAGGAAGCGGTGATCAAGGCCTACAAGGGACTCAAGCATTTCCGCAGTGACGCGAAGTTCAGCACCTGGCTGATGGCGATCACGTTAAATGAAGCACGCAGCCGCTATCGGCAGACGAAGGGCAACCAGCTTGACTCCCTGGACGACAGCGACGAAGCGCAGGGCGACTACACTCCCTCGGTGCTGGCGGATTGGCGCTATATTCCTTCAGCGCAGCTGGAGCGCAAGGAACTGCGGCAGGCGCTACAGGAAGCAATGGGCCAGCTCTCGCCAGGGTACCGTGAAGTTCTGGTGATGCGCGACGTGAGAGGGATGAGTATCACCGAAACCGCAGTGGCGACTGGCGCAAACGAAGGACTGGTAAAGGTTCGCCTCTTCCGGGCACGGCTGATGATGCAGAAGCTGCTTGCACCACAGTTAGCGCCAAAACAGCGGGGACTGATGGGCTGGCTGACCCGAAAAGCTGGTGGCAGATGAAGATTGATTGCAAGCACGTATGGGCGCAAGTCTCCGATTACATCGATGGATCGGTGACACCGGAGGTCCGCGAGGGCATTGAACGGCACTTGGCACATTGCCGCTACTGCTCGGCGGTGATCGACTCGACGCGCAACATCCTCGTGCTGCTGGGCGACGCACGGACATTTGAGATTCCGGTAAATTTCGGCGAACGCCTGCACAGCCGATTGCAGGAATCGATGGACGCGACGGAGCCTGAGAAATAGATTTGTAGTCGCTTTTAGCAAGCGGAGTTATCTCTTGTTAAGAGCGGGGCGTTGGTGGAGTACGCGGCGTTTTAGTATTTCTATTCGAGACCGGAGAGCGGCATGGAAAAAGATCGCGGCGTCTGGATTGGCTTGGCCTCACTGGCGTTGGCGGCCCTACAGTCAATCTGCGTCGCTGCGGCAGCGCTCAGCGGCGTGCGCGTGCTGCTCGGCCTAACGTCACTGCTGGCAGCCGGTGCATCGGGTCCGGCGCATGGATTCCACAGCGATGCTCTGCGCCTTCCCATCTTGTGGATCGCTGGTCTTCTTGCGTTGCTCAATCTACTCTTGCTTTGGAACGAGGACCGTATTCGCCGCAATCCAGCGGCGCAGTGGCGCCTGCAGCCGCTCACTTCCCGGCAACGCCGCGCACAGTGGATACAACTGGGCACTTCGGCGGCGACCCTGTTCCTGATTCTCGGCGAAGTGATCACCCACCCGTGGTTTCACATCGAGCACTGACCCCAAGCTGAATGATATCGGGAAGGTTATCCTGTCCGGCTCATATCACTCGATGTGCCGCCTGCAGCAGGGATATAGCACTTTAACGTATAGTCCATCACCATGCGATTCGCATTAAAGCGCCAACCAAGCGTGCGAATAGTTCGCTTCATGCGCTTAATCCAGCCGCGCGGCAGTCCATCGCGATCACGTTGATAGTAGAGTGGGATCACTTCGTCGCGCAGGACGCGATGCAAGTCTTCCGCATCGCGGTTATCGTGCACATCCATGTTGGAATGAGTTCTGCCGGTTCCGATTGCGAATCCGTTGAGGCCATCGTAGGCCTCTGCCCACCAGCCATCCAATACGGAAAGATTGAGTCCACCGTTCAGTACCACTTTTTGTCCGCTAGTCCCGGAGGCTTCAAGCGGTCGCCGGGGATTATTCAACCAGATATCCACGCCTTGCACCAGATGGCGGCCGACGTTGATGTCATAGTCCTCCACGAACACAAACTTATCACCGAACTGGGAATCGCGCATAAGCTGAGCGATCTGCTGCAACACGCGCTTTCCTGGCTCGTCGTGCGGATGCGCCTTTCCTGCAAAGACGAATTGCACCGGGCGCTTAGGATCGTTCACCATGCTGGCAAGCCGTTCAATGTCCGCCAGAATCAAATTGGCCCGCTTGTAAGTGGCAAAACGACGCGCGAATCCGATGGTGAGAGCATCCGGACTGAGCACTCGCGCAAGCCGTTGTAGCTCTGCAGAAGACTCGCCGCGATGTTCGGCCTGTTCCACGGCCCGGCTGCGCACGAATTCCAAGAGCCGAGATTTCAAGTTGAGGTGCGTCTCCCACAGTTCACCATCATTAACGTTCTCGATTCCCTCCCAGATACGAGCTTCGCCACTATGCTCATGCCAACCCGGTCCCAGGTGACGATCGTATAGACGAAACATCTGCGGAGCCAGCCAGGTGAGTACATGCACTCCGTTCGTAATGTGGCCGATGGGAACGGCGTCTTCGGTCTTGTCAGGATAGAGCACATTCCACATGCTTCGAGAAACCTCGCCATGCAGAGCGGAGACTGCGTTGGCACGACGAGAAAGCTTCAGGGCCAACACAGTCATGCAGAACGGTTCGCTTGAGTCGTCCGGATGTTCGCGCCCAAGCGCCATCAGCGCTTCGTGAGATAGACCAAGTTGGTCGCGGATAACACCGAGATGTTCTTCGATAAGCTGAGCATGGAAACGATCATGGCCGGCTGGAACTGGAGTGTGTGTGGTGAAGACGAACTCCCTTGCAACGCGTGGAACCGCTCTCTCGAACCCGACGCCTTCCTCTTCCATGCGACAGCGAACTGCTTCCAGTACGGCAAATGCGCTATGGCCCTCATTCAGATGAAGCACTCCGGGTGTAATACCCATTGCCTTAAGGGCACGGAATCCTCCTACGCCCAGCAATAGCTCCTGGCGAATGCGTTCGCGCTCGTCGCCGCCGTAGAGCCGCGACGTCAGATCACGATCTTCCGGCGCATTTCCTACAACATCTGAATCGAGCAGGAAGAGATCGCAACGCCCCACCTTAACTCGCCAGACCTTCGCGCCGATGGCCGTGCCGCGAGTGACAATCTCGATTGTCACCGGTTCGCCATTGGCTCCAATCGCCGGTTCCATCGGCAATTGATTGATATCGGTCTTTAGATAGTCTTCGTGCTGCCAACCGCTGCGATCAAGACGCTGCCGGAAGTATCCCTGACGATAAAACAACCCTACCCCGATCAACGGGATGTCGAGATCGGAGGCACTCTTAATATGATCGCCAGCTAGAATGCCCAGTCCTCCGGAATAGACCGGGAAGGACTCGTGCAAGCCAAATTCCGCGGAGAAATACGCCACTGGCCGAGGCCTTAGAACGCCGGCATGCGTTGCACCCCAGGTGCGGTCCGCCTCAAGATATTCCTGCTGACGTCGGTAGGCGTAATGGATACGGCTGTGCAGCACCAACTCTTCAGCGCGACGTTCAAGTTTGGCGAGAGACATTTCTCCCAACAATTCGACAGGATTGTGATTGAGCTGTCGCCAGCGCGCGGGATCAAGGTCGAGGAACAAATTGGTGGAATCAGGGTCCCAGCTCCACCACAGGTTGCGCGCAAGCGACCACAGCCGCTCCTGAACCGGCGCAATGAAACGGGCGAGAGTGCGTGCTTCGCTGACCACCGTGGCAACCTGTGCTGCAGCCGAGACCAGCATGTGGACTTCCTTGTCGCTGAAGATACGGGCCTCAACCGTTTGCACGACCAGTACTCCCTGCAGAACTCCACGATCAATCAGCGGAACTCCGAGGAACGATTCGTAAGCCTCCTCGCCTGCTTCCATAAAATACTTGAAGCGAGGATGGTTCCTCGCCCTGCCCACAGATACAGGACGCACTTCCTCGGCAACCAAGCCAGCGAGGCCTTCATGCAAGGTCATTCTCAACGTACCAATGCACTGCGGACGAAGACCGACGGTCGCCGCGAGCACTAAATTCGCTCGGTCCGGTTCCAGCAGGTATGCCGAACAGACTGCAGCGCCAAAGCGCCTAGCGATCAGAGCGACCACGTTCATGAGGGTCTCCGCCGGATTACCACCCTCTGCCGCTAGTGTACTGATCTCGTCCAGAGTTAAGACATCACTGTCTGCACGTGCGACAGCGAATGCGCTTAAGTCTTGAATCGAATCACTGATACTGTCTGGCAAATCCTGAGCCTCCATGCCTTTTGCTCCTGTCTTCGGAACGACAGCCAAGACCGGTTACACTCCCGACGTTGACGACGGCCAACTCGCCCACGGTAGCGTGACAAAAACTCTAAGAGGGTCATGGAGGCGCGTCTAATCAATATTCTTTATGGGCGTGATCGATAACGCTGCACTGGTCGATTCAACTGCTGAAGATCCTTTCCTTTTAATCATCAGCAACGACGGAATCCCGGTATCCGCCTCAGGTTCTCCCAAAATCCGAACTTAGTTCACAAAGCAATAGGAATGGGCAGACACACCCGGCAATTTTTATCGCAAGGTTTCATCTGCAATTCACATCAATACAATGTCTCTGGTGCAAACTACTTCAGAGAAACTGCGAACTTGCCTGCACATTGAGGAGCGATATAGACCATGCGCCCGGGCAATACTGTCACTATTGCTGCCTCGCTTTTCTTAGTCGTTGTCGGGTGGTTGCGCCGGATATCCCCAAAGCAGCAGCGCGAGATCGTTGGCCTTGCTCTGCTAATTGCGGCGTTGATCGCAATTACTGAGTCCCTGCCAGAGCGATCCGCAAAAGCGGTTGGAGATTGGCTGCCATGTCTTCTTGTTTTGATCGTCTATTGGCAGGCTGGCCGATTCGTGGGCACTATCAACACTGGCCTTCAAGATTGGTTAGCCGAATTCGATTGCAGACGACTCGGCCCGCTGTTGGATCATTGGGCTTGCGATTGGAGCACCACGTGGATCGGAACATATTTCGAACTCGCTTACCTATTCTGCTACGCGATGATCCCTCTTGGAGTGGGGGTTTTGTACTGGGCAAATCTGCGGGGCGCCATCGATGTGTATTGGGCTACTGTTTTATCAGCAAGCTACCTCTGCTATATGCTTGTGCCATTCGCACAAACTCTGCCCCCACGACTGCTGCCCGGCAATGAAAGTGAACGCCTTGCAAAGCAAAAGGTCCGTTCGGTAAACATGTTTATTCTTCGGTACGGCAGCATTCATCTAAATACATTTCCTAGCGGTCACGTCGCATCCACCATTGCCGCATCACTAGTTCTCATGCGCTTTGTACCTGCCGTGGGTTTTGTTTTTCTGCTGTTATCACTGAGCATTGCTGCTGGTGCTGTGGTTGGGCGCTATCATTACGCGTTAGACGTGATCTTCGGTGCGATACTCTCGATCGGCATTGCTGCTTGCTTCGGGAGACCGTAAGCAACGGAAAGGCCCGAAGCAAGACATTAGTCGAATCTTTGTGCCCTGGGCTGCAGAAGGCTGGGCGCGTCGGAAACTAATCTCTGGGGAAATCGCGCAGGCTTCACAGCCTCCACCCCCATCTGCGGCAACTCGCGGCGATAAACCTCGTAGACATTGTTAAAGACAGCATCCCACGAGGCTCGCCCGGCGCGCTGCTGAGCTGCAATAGACATATCGCGCTGAAGTGATCTGTTGGAAATCAAGCGCAGCATGTTTGCGCTGAACGCCTCATTGTTGGAGCAGATGAAGCCGCTACGTTCGTGCTCAACGATGAACTTGGGGCCGCCTTTATCGGAAACCACGGCAGGAACGCCGGAGGCGAGTGCTTCCAACACCACGTTGCCAAACGTATCAGTCTCGGAGAAGAAGGCGAAGGCGTCCATATTGGCGTAAGCACGGCTGAGGGCAGGGCCGCGTAGCACTCCGGTCAATTCGGCATCAGGTATGTGCTGGCGCAACCACTCTTCTTCACCGCCTTGTCCGACGAACACAAATTTTACATTGGTGTAGCCTGCGTCTTTCACTGCGCGCGAAAGTCCGGCGAAGCCGCGAATTTTCTTTTCCGTCGAGAGACGTCCTACATAACCGATGACGAACTGGCCATCATCGGCGCGGTCACGATGGGCGGGGCTGAACATCGTCAGATCGACGCCACGTTCCATCAGTATGCAGGGCTTCCGGGTTGCGCTCTGCAACTTGTCGATAAGCTCCTGATTAGGTGCGAAGTGAAAGCGCGCGACCTGATAAAAGTAGGCCGTGAGACGGAAGGTGACATCCTCGATGGATTGAAGCAGTTTTGCGCGGCGCGGAATCCATCGCGGCAGGAGCCGGTCCGAGCGGCGCGCCGCATACTCATGCACGTTCGTATGCCAGGAGGCGGCAAGGGGGATACCAAGATCGTGAGCGGCAACAGCGCCGAGCATTCCAAAGTCGTTCGGGCCGGTGATGTGGAGCACATCGGGATTGAACTGGCGCAACGCGTCCACCACGCGGCGGTAGTAGCGAAAGAGTGCAAGATCGTAACGAAGGTCTTTTTCAAGGGGGAACGAAATCGCTCCGCGCTGGAGATCGAGGCGGGTGATGCTGCCATCCTGGCTCAAGCCGGGGCGATCGCTCGCGCTCACTAGCAGCATGGGAAGGCCGGAGCGCTGGGCATAGGCGACGAAGTTGCGACAGGTGTTGGCCACGCCGTTGACTTCGTTCAGAGAGTCTGGAAACAGTGCGACACGTATCGGCCGTGCGATCATCAGATGCCTTCTTTCTGTGCAGACATTTCAGGTGTGCTGGCGGCAATCGTTCGGAAGGAGGTGCGGAATTTGCCCAGCAGGTGAGTGGTCTCAGGCAGCCGCGCGATGGCAAGGATGGCCTGAAGAAATCCTGGGACATGATTCCAGAGCACGCTCAGCGGCTGCACTGATCCATTGCGGTCCGGGTGATATGTGCGCTGCTCCCAGCGCGACGCGCCATCGGAATGTTCGGGATAGTTGGCTATGGCATCGAGAAAAGTCTGATAGCAGCGGGCCACGAGTGAGTCATCGTATTGCGGCATGAAAAGCACTTGGCTCCTGCGCTCCCGACGCACCTCCTGGACCCATTCGTCGAAGCTGTCAGCATTGGTAAGATTCAGATTCGCGTTCGGTTCGCATCCGTGGCGGTCGCCGCCCGAGACTAGTATCTGCTGCCAGCGCGCGGCAAGTTGTGCGACATTGCGATTTTCTTCCTTGCGCCGCAGCCCGTTCAACTCAAATGCGTGCAGGTAGGCGTTGTTGAGGGCAAGAAAGTCCTCAAGGTTGCGCGAAAATTCGGCGAGAGGACTGGCATAGAGATTCCACAGCGGATGGTTGAAGACCAACAGTACTTCGGGAATCGCATGTAACGTGCTCAGAAGATCGCAGATGCGCTCCGTGCCCGGCTGGGCGGTGCATGCATTCAACTCGTCCATCCACTCCTGGGCGTTCGCGGCGGGGAGGTTGTGTACGCCAAGGTGAAACTTCGCAGTCTGGAATGGGACCGTCCATTCCAATGACACCGGTGCCTCATGCAATGTGGGAATAACGCGCAAAAGCTGCGGAGCCTCAATGCAGTCATGATCGGTAAGAGAAACTAAGGCTCGCATCCCGAGTCTTTGCTCGATTTGGTTTTTTTCCAGTTCATAGGCGGAGCGTGGGCACAGCGGCGGATTCCAATAGCCCTGAGCGAAATTGATCGGTAAACCTCGCTTGTTAGCCGCACTTTCATGCACGCGGATAAACGTACGCAACAAAGGATGGGATTCAAAGATTCGGCCCACGAAATCCAGACTTTCCTTGGATCGACAGGTATGACTATGGATGGAGACGCCGGTCCTGAACTGACGAATGAGCGATTGATCCCTATCAAACCACGATTCCATAGCTTGCACGAATCTCCTCCTGAAGCGCCGGTTATGCTGCTTCGTTTATTTAGAACTTAGGATTTGAGTGCTGCTGCAGTATGGAAGAGATTTGGTGACATTTTGATTACAACGAAGAAAACGAAATATGAAATTCAGCTACACAGGTTTTGAATAGCGCCGGGCGACTTTTATTTACCAGAATTTGACAGAATCACATGTTGATTTTTACAGGAATTTTCTGCTTACAAAATATTCTGTATACATGGCCGATCTGTATCGGGATGAACGCCTCCCAGCGCTGCCCAGTCGTGTGTCCGCGGGGCAGGCGTTGGTTGCCCTACTCCGGCATCCGTGGCGGAACGTGGTGCTGCGCTGGAATGGCAAGGCAGCGCTGCTGAGCGCGATCTTTCGCGGCATCGTCTTTCTAGCTGCGTCCGTCAAGTCGCATCACGCAGGACGTCTGAGCGGAGTTCTAGCGGAGGCTTTGTTCGGAGCGGTGTGCGCGGGATTCTTCGGCACTTTGACGCAGGCCCTGCGCTTTGCCGATCCCGAGTGGCTCACGGAGTTACTGATTGCGGGAATTTATCCGCTGCTATTTCAGGCGGGCGATTTGTTCTTTCACGCAGCGCTGGGAACCCAGGTATTTCGGACAGGAATGATCGCTTCGGCAGTATTTACCGCAGTCTCTGCCGCCTTCAACCTATACATCATGCGCCGAGGCGCTCTGCTCGTGGGTGAGGACGGCAACACGTTCATTCAAGATCTGTTCGCTCTGCCACGGTTGGCGCTTCTGTTCGTGGTCTCCGGAGCAGTAAGCGTCGGGCGCTTTGCTTTTAATGTAGCGGAAGAATGCGTCGCGACACTATTGCGTCCTCATGAGACTCGAAACTTAGAATAAAAAGATAGCATGCTGATTCAAAGCTCCAATCCAACTGCACCTACGAGCGACCACGCCGGCATGAAGTCACTTTCAGAGAAGATTCGAGAAGCTTAGAGGCAGCAGAACTCGCTTGGTCCGGACTAACTGCATCCAAAATATCAGGCTATGGCGGCGTTAGCCGTTTCAGTATCGCAGTCCAACTGGCCGCAATGAATTAAGAAAGAGTGTCATCATGGCAACTCGCAATATCACGCCAATTGCCGGTGAACTGCGCAGTATCAACCCGACTACCGGCGAAGTATTGTGTACGTTTCAGAAGGACTCCGATTCAAATTTGGAGGGCAAACTCCAGCGTGCAGCCGACGCGTTCTCTCAGTGGCGCCGCACACCGTTCAGCGACCGCTCCTTATTAATGCTGCGTGCAGCCGAAGTTTTGGAAGAAGAAAAACACGATTTCGGACGCATAATGACCGTAGAAATGGGCAAGCCCATGAGCGCAGCCATACAGGAAGCAGAAAAGTGCGCGCGCGCATGCCGCTACTACGCAGAGAATGCGGAAGAATTCCTGGCCGATGAACCTGCCCAGACTGACGCGACACAAAGTTTTGTTCGCTACCAACCGCTCGGCCCCGTGCTGGCCATCATGCCTTGGAACTTTCCCTTCTGGCAGGTTTTTCGCTTCGCGGCACCTGGGCTGATGGCGGGCAATGTTTGCCTGCTGAAGCATGCATCCAATGTGCCTCAGTGTGCGTTGGCAATCGAAAATATCTTCCGTCGCGCCGGTTTTCCCGACGGTGCGTTTCAGGCTCTTTTAATCAGTCCTGATCGGATAGATCGTCTCATTGGAGATGAACGGATCGCAGCAGTCACGATTACTGGCAGCGTAGGTGCGGGCAGCAGCGTGGCGGCAGCCGCCGGCAAGCACATCAAGAAGGCAGTGTTGGAACTCGGTGGTAGCGATGCGTTCATTGTCATGCCGAGCGCTGATTTTGAACGCGCGGTGACAGCAGCCGTGCAAGCACGAATTATCAACAATGGCGAGTCCTGCATCGCCGCCAAGCGGTTCATCGTTCACGAAGATACCTATGAACGCTTCGAGCACAGCTTCGTGGAACTTATGTCCGCACTCAAGGTCGGCGACCCACTGGACGGGAGCACCGATGTCGGTCCTTTAGCAACTGCCGAAATTCTTGCCACACTGGAAAATCAGGTAGATCGGACGGTGCAGATGGGAGCGCGCGTCTTGCTTGGCGGCAAACGACTTCAGCGAACGGGAAATTTCTACGCACCGACCGTGCTCGCCGACATACCCCCGGAATCGCCCGCACGACGCGAGGAACTCTTTGGACCGGTGGCATCGCTATTCCGAGTTCGAGGCATCGAGGAGGCTATAGCACTGGCAAACAATAGTGAGTTTGGCTTGGGTTCAAGTTGCTGGACGAATGACTTACGAGAGCGTGAGTTGTTTACCGACCAGATTGAGGCGGGGGCAGCATTCATAAACGCAATGGTCGCCAGCGATCCGCGAATTCCGTTCGGAGGCATCAAGCGGTCAGGCTACGGACGCGAGCTCGGCATCCATGGTATTCGCGAATTTGTGAATATCAAGACTGTCGAAATCTATGAGGAGCGCAGGGGAAAGCCATAACCGCCAGATGTAACTATTCTCCCAAAAGCGCGTCTTATAAGCTGGCGGATTTGAGGCGCATTATCATGCTCGCGCGTTTGCAACGTTATTCTGTAATCCTTGTATTCACCCTTTCTCTTGCGGCCTGTACGGCAAATGCCGCTCCGAAGAGACCAATCCCTCCTGCGAAGGTGGACATTGCGCTAGCCTCGGCCCCAGCCAAACAGACTGCGGTGTTCGCCGGTGGCTGTTTCTGGGGGACTCAGTCGGTTTTTGAAAGGGTGAAGGGAGTTATCAAGACTACAGCGGGATACGCCGGCGGCTCCGCCTCGACAGCAACCTACGATCAGGTGACAACGGAAACGACCGGGCATGCAGAGTCCGTCGAAGTCGTCTATGATCCTTCCAAAATCACCTATGGTCAACTGCTTCGCGTCTTCTTTTCTGTCGCCCATGATCCGACGCAACTCAATCGCCAGGGGCCGGACGTAGGAACCTCATATCGTTCCGCAATCTTCTACCTCAATGACGATCAGAGGCGCATTGCGACCGCCTACATCGCGCAACTCGACACTGCGAAGGTTTTTCCCCGACGCATTGTCACCCAGGTGACGCCGCTAAAAGGCTTCTACCGTGCAGAGGACTACCACCAGGATTATGCGCTCCACCACCCGGACAATCCCTACATTCAGGTCTGCGACCGCCCAAAGATCGAAATGCTGAAACGGCAGTTTCCTGAGCTTTTTGTCGATTATGAAGGAAAGCACTGAGCGCGTTTGGATATTCGATTTGCTTCGGAGACATTGCGGCCTGAATGTGGTTGCCGGAATTGTAGGGACTAACCAAGGACTCCCTCCGAGACACACCACCTTCAGTGCTCCCCGGAGGGAGGGCGCTTTCGGGTGAATGACTCAGCTTCGATAAAGATCCGTTCAATCATGGGCTCCTTCTCGCGAATACCGCGCTCGATCCGGTCGATCGCCGATTCCACCTGCTGAATATCCAGTGGGCGCCGAAACTGGATATTTACGGTCAATAGCACCTTGTCTGGGCCAAGCTGCATAGTGAGCAGATCCCCCACTTTCTCGACCGCTGGATCGGCGCTGATAATCTCTTTCACCCGCTTGATTACCGCTCGATTTGTTCTCTCGCCTACGAGCAGTGCTCCACTTTCACGACCAAGCAGGACCGCTACACCTGTCAGCAGTACACCAATACAGATTGAAGCAGCCGGATCTAAATAAGGATTTTTAAACTCGTGCCCCAGGGAAATCCCGAGAAATGCAAACAATGTGCCGCATAATCCCGCGGAGTCTTCCAGAAAGACAGTGAAAACAGAAGGGTCTTTGCTTCCGATGATTTCACTCCAGACGCTTTCGTCGGGGTCTTTGCGCGACACCAATTCACGATATGCAATTCGCCAGGAATAGAAATCGAAGATGGCGGCGAGAGCGAGTACGGTGTAATTCCAAACCAAATGCGTATCGAGCTCAGGTCTCCGCAAACTAGAGATTCCTTCATAGATCGCAAGTACTCCACCAACACCAAACATGTACACTGCAACCAGAAGAGAATAGAAATAGAAGGCCTTGCCGTGGCCATACGGATGTAGTGCATCCGGCGGACGGGCGCTTCGTCTTAGTCCCAAGAGCAAGAGCAGTTCATTTCCATTGTCCGCCGTGGAATGGATAGCCTCGGCCATCATTGCGGAACTTCCAGTGAAAACAGCCGCTAAGTACTTGAAGATCGCGATCGCCACGTTAGTGAACAGCGCCGCATACAATACGTGTTTAGACGCAGTCTTCAATACTCGCGCCGCACCCTGGAGGTTGCCTTACCTGTCCGGACTTAATGGCATGTTTGATTTCGATGTCGGACTCTGAGGCACAGATACTTTGAGTTCGGCGTTGGTTTACTGAGCCCTTCGGTCATCAGGCTGAAGGCTTTCTAGCCACAACAGACTCAGGACGCGCGATGCTCAGAGGAAGGGTCTATTGACTAGTGGGTTAATGTTTTTCCGGGTTTATTTCGTGTTTTGCGTGATGCGCGTTGAAACAGCAACTCGGGATCGGCTTCGGCTATGATATATAATCTAGTAATTCAACTATATAGTTCGTTCCTAAAGTTTGCTTGATCTCTATATGCAGAGAAGGGATCATGCATTTAGCTGGAGCAGGGTAGAGATTTCGGACAAGCACAGTGCGATGTCATGTCTTGAGATCTAGACAAAGAGATCCTCGCGTGATCTGCCATTAAGCGGGACAGCGTCCAACACAACCGCGTAACTTATTCAGTTTCCTAGGTGAACTCTGTGCTCAATTTCGATCAAGTGGCCCATCATGCCATTTTCTCCCAAACACCTTCGCGGGAGTTGGCAGTTGCCATGCTCAAAATTCCGGATTGTGACTTCCCTGCTCTGTTCAATGCGGCGTGGCAGGTGCGTCATCATTTCCACGGCAAGCGGATGAACGTGCAGGTTCTCAGTAATGCGAAGAGCGGGTTGTGTCCCGAGGACTGCCATTATTGTTCGCAATCTAGCGTCTCGGAATCCGAGATTGCCCGCTATCCTCTGAAGGCCGTGCAATTGCTGGTCGAAGAAGCGAAAGCGGCGCGCCAGACCATGGCCGATCATTTCTGCATGGGCCTGAGTGGGCGCGTGGTGAAGGACAGTGAAGTGGACGCGCTTTGCGAGGCGATCCGAACCATTAAGGAAGAAGTCGGAATTGAAATCTGTTGCTCGCTGGGTTTTATGAACCTGGAGCAGGCTCGCCGATTGCGGGCTGCAGGGCTGGACCGTGTCAATCACAACTTGAATACGAGCGCGCGCTACTATCCTTCGATCTGTACGACTCACACCTATGAGGACCGTGTGCGGAATCTGATGGTCTGCCAAGACGCCGGCCTGGAGATATGTTCCGGAGGGATTGTGGGCCAGGGGGAGAGCGACGAAGACATTATCGACATGCTGATGGCGCTGCAGGAGGTTACTCCGAAATCTGTACCGATCAATTTCCTGATTCCAGTGGACGGCACTCCCTTCGCTCAGATGAAGCACAAGCTAACGCCCATCCGTTGTCTTAAGGTGTTGGCCGTGGCTCGCCTGCTGCATCCCAAAGCCGAACTCAGGGTTGCGGGCGGACGCGAGTATCACCTGCGAAGCCTTCAACCCATGGCACTATTCCTGGTCAATTCGATTTTCGTGAACGGCTATCTGACCGAGGGCGGCCAGGGGCCGGATGAGGCATTCCGCATGATCGCCGACGCAGGATTTGAAGTGGGAGCCGAAGAAGCTGCTAGTGCCCACCAGGTATGACCGGCCTCGATTACCTGCACGCGCAACTAGACAGGCTTGAACGCGATGGACTCCTGCGCCATACCTCGGTGTCTGCTGGGGTTGGCGGAAAGGTGAGGTTGGAAGATGGGCGCACCATTCTTAACTTTTCTTCCAATGATTATCTCAATTTGGCCCAAGCAGGCCCGGTCAAACGCAGAGCTCAGGAAGCCATTGAACGGTGGGGTTGTGGAGCAACCGCATCACGACTGATGTGCGGCACTCTGTCGCTACACGAGGAGTTGGAGGGAGCGCTGGCGCGGCTGGTTGGCGGAGAAGCGGCGCTGGTTTTCAGTAGCGGCTTTGGCATGAACGTCGGAGTGATCTTTGCTGTCGCCGGGCGTGATGACGTTATCTTTGCGGACCGGTTAAGCCACGCTAGCCTGATCGATGGGGCACGCCTGAGCGGGGCAAAGCTTAAGCGGTATGTCCACAATGACATTCAGTCGCTGGAGCGTTTGCTGCAATCTACCCCCTGTCGTGGACATCGCTTCATCGTTTGCGAGTCGGTCTTCAGCATGGATGGGGACGTTGCCCCTTTGACGGAGCTTCGCCGCATTGCCTCGCAATATGAGGCATCACTGCTGGTGGACGAGGCACATGCGATTGGCGTTTGGGGCAATGGCGGAGGAATTTGCCGCGAGTTAGGGATTCTAGCTGAGCTAACGGTCGGCACTCTCGGGAAGGCGCTCGGCAGTCTCGGCGGTTTTGCCGTATGCAGCCGCAAGACCCGTGAGTATCTGGTGAATTGCGCACGCAGCTTCATCTATGCGACAGCGCTGCCGCCGGCCAGCGTCGCTGCCGCGTTGGGCGCGATCGAGCAAATTGAACGTGATCCCGCGATTGGCAAGAGATTGCTCGACCTGGCTCGTGGCTTTCACAAGCTGCTTCTCGCCGAAGGCTTGCGGCTCCCGGAGTTTGGCTCGCAGATTCTTCCCATACATGTGGGCGACAATCGCCGTGCGTTGGAACTGGCCGCACGTTTGCGCGAGCGTGGATTGCTCGCAACCGCCATTCGGCCACCCACGGTTCCAGAGGGTACTGCGCGTCTGCGCCTCTCTGTTACCTTGGCGCACTCACCGGAAGATCTGGCATGGGCGGCAAAGGAAATCGGCATGAGCGCACGCCAGATGGGGTTGGCATGACTCCACTGCTGACTCAGTTCTTCATCGGGGGCTGGGGCTCAACCGACGCGGTCTGGCGTGAAACCTTGACTCAGGCTCCTATAGCCGATCCACACTTTTTCGATTGGCTGAATTGCGTGCAGGATTGGCCGGGAGTGCTCACCGCGTTCTCCGCGGTGACGGAACCATGCCTGCTGGTCGGATGGTCGCTCGGCAGTCTGCTCGCGCTCCGTGTGGCGTTGGAATTGCCCGAAAAGGTTGCTGCAATGGTGTTGGTTTCAGGCACGCCGTGTATGTTCGCCAGCAAGGACCATGGTGGCATCGATCCTCGAACACTTGCTGCGATGCGAGTTCGGGTGGCGAGAAATCCCGGCCCTGTGTTGGAGGAGTTTGCCAAGAATTGCGCCATGCCCGATGGTTGCGACGAGACTCGCGCGGAATACTTGAAGCAGGCAAAGCAATTTTCCTCGGCGGAACTTGCGGCAGGACTCGAGTGCCTTGCCGCACTTGATGTGCGCGGACGACTCGATGAGATCAAGGTGCCTTGCATGGTTCTGCATGGCGCTTGCGATCAGATTGTACCCCTCCAAAGTGCGCAGTACCTTGCCGAGCATATTGCTCTCGCGAAATTGCGTGTTCTTGAAGGACACGGGCATGCTTTGCCGTTCACGGCTCCGGCCCAGATAGCGCGATGTATTTCGAGTTCCCTGTCATGAGCGATCCAAGAGCTGTTGACAAATGCGCGTTGGCAGAGCGGTTCTCCGGGGCGGCTCATCGCTATGATGTGTGGGCCACGGCGCAGGCCGAAATTGCGGAGAGATTGATGCAGCAGATTCCCGCAAAGTTTGTTCCTTCGCTGATGATTGATCTTGGCTGTGGCACTGGATTACTGAGCGCGCAACTACTCAAACGCTACCCGGCAGCGTCACTGGTCGGCATCGATCTCGCGAACGGCATGGTCGAACATTGCCGTCAGCACTTGGGAACGAACCCGCAGGCCAGGTTTGTCACCGGCGATGTTGAAGACCGGGGAATGCTGGTGCCGAAGGCGAACTTGATTGCCTCCAGTTGCGTTGTCCAATGGTTTACAGATTTATCTGCAACGGTACGGATCTGGGCGCAGAGTCTGGTTCCCGGCAGTCTCGTGGCGTTCGCCTGTTTACTCCAAGGCTCTTTCTGCGAATTGGAAACCGCATATTCGGAGGCGCTGCAATGTAGCTTCCGTGGACTTCGCTTGCCCGACCCCGAAACCATACCGGACTTATTCCGGGCAAGTGGTCTCAATCCGATTGTGTGCAGGGAAGATTGTGTGATCGCGCACTATGACTCTTCACGCGCGGCTCTACGCTCGTTTCAACAGATCGGCGCCGTATTCCAGGGACAACCCGGACATAAATCACTTGGACCGGCGGCGGTCCGGCAACTGATTTCTTTCTACGACCGACACATCAATGTTGAGGGTATGGCGCCGGTTACCCATCGCGTTCAATATGTCATCGCGGAGCGTACAAGTTGATCCCCGGGATCTTCATCGCCGGTACGGGTACGGATGTCGGCAAGACGTTGGTCAGTGCCGGCGTGCTCCGCTGGCTGCGCAGGCACACGTCTGCGGCCATGGTCATGAAGCCGGTGCAGACCGGTTGTCGAGATTGCGCGGACGGCCAGATGATTGCTCCCGATATCGACTTTGTGTTGCGAGCGGCAAACGTGGATGTGGATCAGGAAACGCTCTCTCATCTGTCGCCATATCGTTTTGTGCCCGCGTGCTCACCTCACCTGGCTGCACGGATGGCAGGCGGGAGAATCGAGATCGACAGAATTTTGGAGAGTGCGCAGTGGCTGGCGCTTCGATATCAACAACTCGTAGTAGAAAGCGCTGGCGGTGTTGCCGTGCCGCTCAATGAATGCCAAACGATGCTTGACCTGGCGTGGGAGATGCAAATGCCTGTGTTGCTAGTGGGTCATTCCGGCCTCGGCACTATCAACCACGTGCTGCTTTCACTGGAGGCGATTCGTCGCAGAGGCTGCAAGCTGATGGGCGTGATCTTGAATGACATTCGTCCGGTATCCGCGGCTGACAGTTACATTCATGATGACAATGTGCGCACTATCGAATCTTTCGGCAAGGTTCAGGTAACGCGCATTCCATATCTGGGAGAACCACCGGAGATGATCCGGTTGGATTCCAGCCTCAACGATTGTGATTTTCTGAGAGAGTATCGGCTATGAATTACGGTGAAATGCGCCGCCGGGACATCGAGTATCTTTGGCATCCCTACACTGAGATCACGTCTTTTGAAGAGTCGATCTTCCCGATCGTCGAGTCTGCCCAGGGATGCAGACTGCATGAGATTGACGGGCGAGTTCTGCTGGATGGCATCTCGTCATGGTGGTGCGTAAACCTGGGGCACAGCCATCCTCGTCTGGTTCAGGCAATTCAAACGCAAGCGGCGAAGCTCCAGCACACTCTGCTGGGAGGAATGTCGCATCCACCGGCGATTCGCCTGGCTGAACAACTGGCGCGCATTGCGCCTGCGGGACTGGGCCATGCCATGTTTGCGTCCGACGGCTCCTGTGCTGTTGAAGCAGCCTTGAAAATCGCCCTGCAATATTGGACCAATCAGGGTGAGAGCCATCGCACCCGATTCATCACCTTGCAAGATGGCTACCACGGAGACACGCTGGGCACGATCGGCGTCGGTTACATTGATAGCTTTCATCGGCCATTCCGGCCCGCTCTGCAGCCGGCGCTGTGCGCTGCGTCCCCTTACTGCAATCGCTGTCCTTTGGGGCTGCGCCCGGAGACCTGCCAGGTTGAGTGTTTCGACTCAATGGAGACGCTCATCCGTCGTCATCATGACGAATGTGCGGCCGTGATTGTGGAACCTCTCTGCCAAGCGGCAGCCGGCATGCGCATTTATCCCGAACTCTATCTGAAGCGTCTGCGATCGCTATGCACTGAGTACAGCATCCCGCTCATCATCGATGAAATTGCTGTTGGATTCGGGCGCACCGGTGCCATGTTCGCCTCCGGGAAGGCGGGCATTGTTCCCGATATTATGACAGTTGGGAAGGGCCTGACCGGCGGCATGCTGCCCATGAGCGCGACTTTGGTGAGTGATGCAATTTACGATACATTTCGGGCCAACGGCGAGCAGAGCCGCACATTCTTCCATGGCCATACATTCTGCGGGAATCCGATCACCAGTGCAGTGGCTCTGGCAGCTCTGGAGGTTTACGAAGAGGAAAAGATTGTCGAGCGATTGCCGGAGTCGATGCGCATTCTTAAAGATGGCATGAGACGCGTTTCCGAGGTGCTCGATGATTCACCGCTACGCACGTTGGGTATGATCGCGGCAATTGAGATCACAGAAACAGCAGGAGGGCAGGTTCGGGCGCGGAGAATTGCAGCCCGCGCCTATGAATTGGGACTATTCATTCGACCATTGAATAGCACGATTTACTTGTGGCCACCTTTGAACGTCGGGAGTACGGATTTGCAGTTTATGCTCGAAACTATAGAGCGTGCCGCCAGAGAAACGAAATAACCCCTAAGATCCTGGCTGGCCCGAGAATGGACACTGCTGATTCCAGCAGCACGCAACATGGAGTCGTTATGCTACGATTACCTATCGCACCTTCTACGCTTCGTCAACTTAGCTTAACCGACAAGAATGCAAAGAGGAACGACATGAACGCCGCAGTGCCTGGACCAGTCTGGATCCACCCCCCACGCTTTTGGAACGCAGTTGAGGGGAAAAGCGAAGACGAAATAGCCAACCTCCTAGATCATATAACGCAACTTCTTTCCGAAGGTCAGATTGAGGCTTTACTCCGGTTCGACTTTGTTACTGGAGTCGGATATCCGTATCCAAACTCTTCCAGAGGCATGCAGAATGCGGGGAAGTCAGCAGCCTAGTTCGAACAATCTGTAGCCCGCCCGTAAGCTGTGGGGCGTGAGCGAGATGTTCGAGCGATCGCGAGGTGTGGTGTGCGTATTGCCTGTCACTCGCTAATGGTTTCGGAGAACAGCGCTGCCCGGCCCCTCTTATGCTGCGTGCCGACTCTTCGACTTCTCCAAGCCGGAATTAGACGGACCTTCCGGTTCCGCTCACCATACTCACTCTCCTCGGCCTTTATTACCCCAGCCCGCAATCCACCTCACATCCCGGAAAAGTCGTGCGCAAGATGAGTGACGATTACCACCGGCAATTCCGGAGAGATAACAATAGTTTTGACGGAAGCGATGGCGGCTGCGCCCATGCACAGCCGCGCCGATCTCCTAAATTGAAAGGGTTAAGATGCGGTTTAAACGTTGAACAAAGGTAGCGGGGTCCTGGAGAGGTACGCCCTCCATGAGAAGAGCCTGATCAAAAAGTAGCCATGCGGCGTCCTGAAGAATGGGATCATCGGAACGCGTAAGCAGTTTCTTGACGATCTCGTGATCAGGGTTGATCTCAAGTGTGGGCAAAAGCGCAGGAACATCTTTTTGGCCCATCGCACGCAATATCTGTTGCATTTTCATGGACGGCTCCTCTTCATCAGAGACGATACAGGAGGGGCTACCTGCAAGCCGCACGGATGCGCGTACATCTTTCACGCGGTCGCCAAGGGTTGATTTCAGTTTATCGAGCAGCGGTTTCAGTGCTTCTGCCTTGTCTGGCTCAGTCTCAGACCTCCTGATCTGGTTGAAATCAGGATGACCCGAGTTTGAAGACGAGCGTGAGGTGTGTACCGGGGAAGATGGTTTTCGTGGCGTTGAGTTCCGCCAACAGTTTCTCGATGGCCTGATCGTGAGCCGCCTGGGTGAGATGGTGGAGGCGGACAGTCAAGGTGTTGGTGATGAGGTCAGGGGTAAGATCAGCCTCGGTATCGAAGATCTGGCGCAGCAAGGCGCGGGCATCGTCAGTGCGGGCGATATGTTCGCGAAGCAGGGAGGCCATGCTGGATTCGGCGCGATAAGCGATCATCTTGATGGTATCGACGAAATGCTTTCGTTCGGTACGCAGCCGAGTAAATCGGTCTTCCTCTGGCAATAGCTTCACGGGAATGTGATGCGGAGTGTCCTTGCGCGACTGTTTGAGTTGGTCGATCTGCAAATCGAGACTTTCGATGTCTTCCCGCAGTTGCGCCTTGCGCTGCTGAAAACCCTGAACTTCAGAGTTGGTGGGATCCTCCGATAAAGCAAGGGCTCCGAACTGAGCCGCCTGCCGATGGCGCTGGCCGATTTTGGAGCGGATCTTGCCGTCGAGTTTGCGCCACTCCGGATTTACCACCTGGATCGCATCAGGAACGGGTTCGGTTCCATACTCAATCAAGCTATCCAATCCGTAATGTTCGCGCATGTAGCGGAAGAAGTTTTCCTGAGACCATCGGGCGAATAACGACGGTGCCAGCGTGGTCATTGGCAGCTGGAAGTTGGTGGCTAAGATCGAAGTCTGATGGCCGCCGTCGCTGAGTTTGCGAATCTCGCGTACCCAGAACCGGTTCGACAACTGGGTACCGCGCTCGGCCAGTTTCATGGTCACGATTTCGCCGCTCACCAGCTGGACGCGGTGCGTGGTGAATTCTTCGCTGCGCCACTCGCCCTGGGGAAACTTGTGATAGGTCAGAATGGCAATCCGCTTCTGCCACAGCTGCTCGAATAACTCGGGACTGTAGCCTTCCCGGTCGAACACCATTGTGAACCAGTGGGTACGAGGATCTTCCGCCATGCGCCGCTGTTGCTCCGGCGGCTGGATCACATTCACTTCCAGCCACGGAATCACATCCTGCTTGAGCGTGGCGATCAGTCCCGGATCCACCTCTTTGTTGACATACAGAAATGGCTGGCCATCCATGGCATTGATCCAGTAATCGGTGGTAGCCCGTAAACACAATCGCTGGCGCGCCACGTAATGGCGCGGTAGCGCCGTCTGCTCCCCGTGATAGACGCGCACGTGGCCATCGCAGTAGAAAAACAGTTCCGAGGCATCTTGCTGGGCGATCCATTCCTTGGCCAGTGCGGCGTTCCAGCGCAGGGCTTGACCCAAGTCGTGGCACAGCAGTTTTAACTTCTCCCGCAGCGTCCTCACTTCGGGAATGCGGTCCAGTCCCAGCAGCTTGCCCCACTCGCCTGGCGCTTGATAACGAAGCTGTTCCAGAGACCGGATCCGCCCCAGCGCCATCAATGCCAGCAGCAGGAAGATGCTGTCAATGCCATAAAATCCGTTTGGGAGCTGGTACATCTCCGGCGTGTAGCGCAACAACCCGGTCGCCAACAGCGCAGGCAATGCCAGCAGCACGCCGCCCCGGGTTACATCGCAGGTAGCTTGAAACTCGATGGGCGCCGACTCCAGCTCTCCCATCGCGGCCGCTACTCGCTCCAACGAACGCGTCGCGGCGTTTCCCATCGGCGCTTGGCTGTCGATCTGACTGCGACCACTCTTGTTGCTTACTTCGGTGGTGGCGGGTTCGTTTTTTTTAGCTTTCGCAAGCGTCCAGCGTCAACCGCCTTGTGCAGCGTGTTCGCCAACACATTCAGTTCACTCGCCACTTCCGGAACGCTCTGCCCCTCGTCAAGCAACTTCTGCGCTCGCTGCAGCACTTCCCCTTTCAGCACCGAGGCTGAACTGTGACGGGGTTTCACCGCGTAGAACCCGTTGGCCCCCTGCTCCCGAAAAACCTTCACATACCTCTTCACTGCAATCATCGGAACGCCGAACGCCTGGACAATCTCCTTGGGCTTCACCGTCCCGTTGACGATCATCTGGCTGGTGAACATGCGAAATCCACGCACATCGTTCTCCGCGTGGCGGAACACCGGCAGGTGGCCGTGGATGTAGTACACCGTGCCCGCCTCCTTTGCCACCGCTATGTGGTGATTGATCTCGGTCACTCCGGCAGGGAATATCGGCAGTTGCATCTGCGGCATGCTCTTTCTTAATCCAAAGCAGCCCCTCTGGCAACAGTTTTCAGGATCATTCCGTTTTCCCTGCCCGACAGGATCTACGGGGCGAGATCAGGAGTTCTGAGTCTCGTCTTTCAGATCTTCGCTGGTAGAGGATTTGTTCACGGCTTTTAGGTCGATGTCGCCGTATTTATCGATGCTGGAAAAAACGATCTCGTCGATGTCGTCATCGAGGATGAGAACTTCAAGATCCTTCCTCTTATAAATCTCCAAAAGAGGAGATGTGCGGAGTAAAGATTCGGCACCGCCGGTGATGTAGTAGATGCTTTTCTGTCCCTCCTTCATGCGCAACTTCACGTCGGCGAGGCTGGTAAGGCCTTCCACTTTGGTTGATTTGAAGCGGACGAGTTCGAGCAGCGTTTCGCGATTAGCAAAGTCTCCGTACAGCCCCTCTTTCAGTGGGCGGTTGTACTCGGCTATAAAAGTCAGATACTGTTCGGGCTTATTAATCGCGATATTTTTTAGCTCGGAAAGAATCTTCTTGACGCTGGCGTTGCGGATACTGGTGAGCACGCGGTTCTGTTGTAGAATTTCGCGGCTGACGTTGAGCGGAAGGTCTTCGCTGTCAATGATGCCGCGGACAAAACGAAGATACTGAGGCAGAAGCTCTTTGGCGTCATCCATGATGAAGACGCGTTTCACATAAAGCTTTACTCCGACCTTGTATTCCGCCTGATAGAGGTCAAGTGGAGCCTTCGAGGGCACGTAGAAGAGGGTGGTGTATTCAAGGCTTCCCTCGGCTTTTGTGTGAAACCAGAAGAGAGGATCTGTCCAATCGCCCGCGATGGATTTATAGAGTTCCTTGTAATCCTCTTCTTTGAGTTCATTCTTGGGACGACGCCAGAGAGCGCTGGCGGCATTGACCTGTTCTGTGGTGCGGATTTTTTCCGACTTCTTCTCGGTCTCATTCCACTCGCTCTTTTCGTAAGTGAGAAAGATCGGAAAAGCTATGTGATTGGAATATTTTTTCACGATCTGCTGCAACCGCCAACTATCCGCGTACTGCTTGCCTTCTTCGTTGAAATGAAGAAGCACGGTGGTGCCGGCAACCGAGCGCTCTGCGGGTTCGATGTCGAAGCCGGTCCTGCCATCGCTGACCCAACGCCAAGCTTGTTCTTCGCCGGCTTTGCGGGAAACGACTTCTATGCGGTCGGCGACCATGAAGGCGCTGTAGAAGCCGACACCGAATTGGCCGATAAGATTTGAATCTTTCTTGGCGTCTCCCGAGAGCTGCGAGAGGAAGCTCTTAGTACCAGAGCGGGCGATGGTGCCAAGATGCGAAACCAGATCGTCCTCATTCATCCCGATGCCGGTGTCGCTGATTGTGAGAGTCTTGTTCTCCTCATCGAGTTCGAGATCGATCCGAGGATTGAAAGGAAGGGCCCTATAGGCATCGTCGGTAACCGTCAGGTGGCGAAGCTTATCCAACGCGTCAGAGGAGTTGGAGATGAGCTCGCGCAGAAAGATTTCAGGATGCGAATAGAGGGAGTGGATGATCAGATGTAGCAGTTGATTGACTTCGGTCTGAAATTCACGTTTCGACATAGATACTTATTATTTCAAAAAAGCGCGACAAACGACAGATTCGAGGCGACCTTCGGATCAGGCCCCGGAATTCGGCAAGGCGAAACCGTGTGCGATTCCGTGCTCCGCAGAGCTCAACTGCATCTCATCTGTTATGCACACTTCGCCTCGCCAGTTCGTGTTCGAAGACTTCGAAAAAGTCTTGTCTCCTTTCATAGGCAGCGGCGCAACCGCCACAGAACGGATCAGTGACATTACGGCAGCACTGCGGAGCCACGCGGGCCCGCAACTCCGTGAGCTAATGGGGCGATGGGCTCTCCTGATTATGCCAGTGGAAGATTTGGTTCCGGACGCATACGCGCAATGGCGACCGCTGGTTCAGGAGGCACTGCGTTTTATTCTGTCGCTGCTGTCAGATGCCCGCCTCGCTCCCAAGCTCATAGAGCAAATGGATTTTCCACCGAGTACTCCAGCTGAAGTCCGTTTGATGCGATTCATCGCGAAAACGCCCGGCCTCCAGAAGCTTGGGCAAGTGCTAGCCCGAAATCGGCACCTGCGCCCCTCCTTGCAAAAGGCGCTTAGCGAACTAGAAAACAGCATCTCAGATGTAAACGCAGCAGATATTCGCGCGATTACTGTAGAGCAATTGGGTAACCGCCTTGAGAGCTACGCGGTTGAGATTGAGCCAGACATCGTGTCTGAAGGCAGTGTCAGCGCCGTTATGCGATTCACCTGGTGGAATCCCGAGAGTCGCAAACGCGAAAGGGGCGTATTCAAAATCTTAAAACCTTACGTGCCTGAATACTTTGCGGAAGACCTGGATCTGCTACAGCAACTCGGTATGCATCTGGAATCTAAGCACCACGAATACGGGATTGCAGCTCACGTCCTCTCCGATACTTTCAGCGAAGTGCGGCGACTTCTTCAGCACGAGGTGGACTATTCGCGTGAACAGGCTACCTTGTTGAAAGCGTTTGATCTTTACCGATCGGTTGCTGGTGCTCGCATACCTCGGCTAATTGCACAGCTGTGTGGACCGCAAATTACAGCGATGACGGAAGAGTCCGGAGTGAAGGTTACAGACGCAACCGCGCGTATGCCTTCGTGGCACCGGCAGCTGGTCGCTGACCAGTTGATTGAAACGTTAATTGCAGTTCCATTGTTTACGTCGGCCAACGTATCCATGTTCCACGCCGACCCCCATGCTGGCAATCTTCTATATGACGAGCATAAGAGAGAAGTAGTCATCGTTGACTGGGCACTGACAGAAGAGTTGACCTATAACCAACGAAGGCACATTGTTCTTCTATTCATCTTGATTGCACAACGAGACGTGACGGGTATTTGCAAAGAGATCCAGGATTTGTCTGAGGGTTTCGATGCAGTACGCGAGAGGATTGTCCGAGACTGTGTAACTGAATTTATTGACCAGCTACCATTCACTCGCTTGCCGGAGGCAATGGATGCCGTCCGTCTGGTGGACCGCATTGCGCTTGAGGGAGTCATTTTTTCCGCGCCGCTACTTATGTTTCGTAAGGTGCTGTTCACTCTGGATGGCATCCTGAACGAGCTCGCTGGGGCGAGCAGATCTATCGAGTTCACTCTGACTCGCTATGTTTTGCAACGCTGGAGCAGGAATTGGGCAACTTTTGGTTCGCCCCTTTTCCCAACAGACTGGCTTGCTGTGCAATTGAGCACGCTGCTTTATGGCAGCCGATTGTGGACCCAGTGGACCAGGGGCTTTTCGTCCAGCACTCACGCTTGTTATAAGTGAGACTCGTACGGCAATATTCCATCCTTGTAAGCCGTATGGGAAAGCTATCTACCTCGTGATCGCACGTAGGTAGAACACACCCTTGCCTGCCCGTAAGTCTCTGCCGTAGCTAAGCACGAACTTGACCCCCAGCGCGCTTAGCTTTAATTGGGCGCCTGCATCCCACATCCATTTCGTCGATCCGAGAGGATTGGACTGGCTCGTCATGTGACCGGTATCGAGAAACGGGCCGAGTTTGGTGGTGATCAATCCATTGCCGTAGATGTTCTTGTACATCTCCCAATTCGAGAGAAAGTACTGCCGGCCCAGCGGGGCACTGCCCTTTTGACCATCGCGTGTCCCTATATGAGCACGCATCGGGAGATCGTTGTCGCGTTCCAGTCCAAGCATGAACAGTTCGTCGAATGGGATCGTCCCGAAAATGCTGCCCTCACGGATCTGCTGCTGAATCTCGTAATCGTCGCCCTGGGCTCGTGGAAACCAATGTGCCGCGAGCGAGGTTTGTGGCTTGAAAAATGTGTGTGCTGGTTGCGACCATATCCGGCCAATCGCAGTGGAAGCATCGGCCGTGATTGTCAGATGCTTTTCAGGGACCTGAAGAAGACGGTACTTCAACTCAGCCGTGTGCTTGAGTTGATAGCTCTGAAGCAGCAGCCCTGGAGTTAACCCCGATCCAAGATTTACGTTCCTGAAGTCGCGATATGATAACTCGGCCCCTGTTGACCAGCGCCAGCGTGCGCTGTGGTATGAAGTTATGCTTGCGCCAAAGGATTCTCTCCGCATGTTTAAAGAGGCGAGCGGAGGTGCCACACCGGTGAACGAGTCGCGGATCACCCAATTCTCGTTGCGAAGATCTAATACAGTGCTATAGCGCCATCGTGGATCTCGATGCAGAGGGCCAGAGATTGAGGCCAAAGCTCGTCTTTTCTGTACATCCCAACGAAGGAGACTTATCGCATTTGTAGCAGACCCATTGATGTTGTAGTACTCCGGAGTAAGTGTCTGGTAAAAGACGCCTCGAAAAGTTGAGAGCAACGCTTCGAGTTTTGAATTTCCAAAGCCATTTCGTTCCTGGGCGTGGAAAGTTACATCGAACTTCTCGTCCGGACGAGCAGACACCGTAAAAGTATAATTTGGGAATACGTCCGTGCCCTGCAATCGATCTTCAGTTGCCAGCATTTCCGCCAGTCGCATTGTGCTGGCGGGAGCAAAGGCGAAGGCCCGGTCCAACAAGATCGGGCTTACTCTTGGGACGGGCTCGCTGCTTACAATTTCGACTCGCGGCTTATCCACGCGATTCCAGTACTTCAGCGCTGCATCCAGATTGCCTTGCAAATAGAAGATGCTGCCGCAGAAATCATTTACGTATGCGTCATTCGGGGAGATCCGTGACGCGATGAGGAGCCAATCGGCAGCCTTTGCGTAGTTTTTGTGCAGGAACTCGATTCCACCAAGTTCGATTGCGAACCGTTTATCGCGAGGATGTAAGCGGTGTGCGACAAGAAAAATTTGGTGAGCGTCTTCGAGCCGACCAAGCTTTGCGAGCGCGCTTCCATAGTAGTAATCCAGATCCGCTGTTCGCCCGGATGCGCCTTCAATGACCCTAACGACTTCCTGCCAATTTTCTTCGGCAAAAAGCTGCTGTGCTCGCAAACCGAGAGTGACACCCGGAGCGCCCTGTCCCCTGATACTCGCCACTGAGAGACTCGCGAGTGCCAGAAGAAGTGCACAACGAATCAGCGGCCTGACTGTTGCGGCAGAGCTAGTAGCGTCCAGTTCCGGGCTCCTCCCCACTGCTTTTCGAATGTAGCGCGATCTAGTTTGCGCAATTTACGCTCGGCTGGATCATTCAGCAGGATGAATGCGCTTTGCGAATCTATGCCTACGACAACAACATAGTGGAGACTGCGATCCATGGCAGATGGCTTCGTTGCGACGATAAGTGGGCGTCCTTCTTGAAGATGCTGTCGAAGCATGTTCCAATCGCCGACGAATGAAAATGTCCGGAATCCTTGCCCCTCCAGGTATTGAGACATTGCGGAGGCATAGATTCCGTGGCCAACGCGCGAGTGGAGTGAGTGAAGAATGTAATCCGCATTCGTGTGGTCGTCCGGCGGACGACCAGCCTGGGCTAACCAATATTGCATGACCATCGCAATACTCGCGGCGCCGCAACCCTCCGGGGCTTGCTTGACGTAGGGAACGTCAAGCAAGATTCCCGGCGATTCTTCCGCCAATAAGGAGACGCAGAGCAGCAATGCGACAGCTACGTGCCGAGCCAATACGGAACACTTCATCATCCTAGCGGACCGCGACGATGATCAGGATTAACACGGCGATGGCCACCAGGATCAGTAACAGATCGTGGTTACCCATTGTGCCGGCAGCAAAGTCAGCCTGAGCCTTCTCGGCTCGCGACGCAATCTGCGCGAGTTCCTGATCGCTCAAGGTGGGGATTGCCGCCGTCACACGGCTGGGATCCATGCCGGCGGCCTTGATTGCTTTCTCTGCTTGCGGTGAGGACATAAACTTCATCACGGTGTCCTCATTCTGTTGTCGTGTCTGGCTGGCTGCCAACACTTGCTTCTGAACCTCTGCGGGACTCACGATATGACTCTGGGCCATGAGAGGGCTGGGAGCGGCATAGAGCACCGTCAATAGCGTGGCTGCCACAACTTCAATTCGACGCGGCAATAACGAAACCATTCGAACACCTCCGTACTACTATCCACCGGTTTCAACACCGGCTAACAACAGCGAAATTAGATGTGTAAGGTGGCGTTCATGTTGGCACGTGCTTGCATCGGATTTCCGCACCGCTGTAAGAGGTTGAGATCTCGATAAAAATCCAGAAGATGTATGTAGCTCAAGTTTTCGGGGAACAGTTTCACTCTGAGCTGCACTTGCCTTTACGCAAGCTCCTGCAGAGGGTTTCCAACCATGGCTGCTGACTCTTGAGAATGTGCTCTTTCGCTTCCGGAATTGAAAACCAGCCGCCCCGATCAACTTCGGGGATCTCAATAAAGCGCTTCGACCGGGGCGGCCATTCGATCTGACAGAGATTGCTTTTTATTTGCCGGGGATCGCAGTCTCCCTCAAATGCCCATGCAGTAACGATCTTTCCGCCTGCCTGTTTGATTGCGCCCAGTTCCAGAAATATCCCTTCGGCCGTGAATCCTGTCTCTTCGTGAAATTCACGCCGGGCAGCGCTCAGAGCGTCTTCACCTTCCTCATACTCGCCTTTTGGGATGGAGCATGCACCGCTGTCCTTGTTAGCCCAAAACGGACCGCCTGGGTGAACTAAAAAGACTTCAAGGTCCACATCGGGCTTTCTGTACATCAATAGACCTGCGCTTCGCTTCGGCATGGTGGATCATCCCTTCCAAAGAAACTGTATGCCCGCTACGAGTAACGTCAATTCAATGATGACAATAAAGATGCGCTCAGATATTCGGTCCACGATCTTTTTGCCGGCGAACGAACCGCCTACCATGATGGGTCCGAGCGCTAAACCGGCTAACAAGGCGTGCACGGGGAGGATGGCAGACTCTTTGTATGCAATCAATTTCGCCACGTGCATCACCACTGTTGAGAGAGCTTCTGTCCCGATGTATGCACCCTTTACGAGGCCATACGCCAAGAAAAAAGGAGCCATCAGTGGGCCCACGCTTCCTAGCAATGCAGATAGGAAACTTGAAACGGCGCCGATTATCGCGAACGACTGCAACGATGGATGCCATCTGGTGCGTCGTGGCATGTGACGCACTACGACAATCAGGATCAGGAATGCTCCGAGCACCCGTGTGAGTGCCACCAGTGGAGCACGAGCAAACAACATTCCGCCAAGAATCGCCATTGGCACGCCGCCCAGAGCGAACCACAATACGACCTTCCAAACAAGCTCATGCCTGTTGAACCATACTCTGCTTGCGTTTCCAATAAGCTGTGCGACCGTGAGGATCGGAATAGCTTCGCGTACTCCGAATACAAGAACGAGCATGGGTAATAGGACTGCGGCCCCGCCGAATCCGGCTACGGCGGCCAGGGTTGCAGCAACAAACGCGACCACGGCGAGGGCGAGAAGACGAATGGCCTCGGGCATTTCGTACTTACCTTTTCGGCTTAGGTCGTCAAAACGGTTTTCACGGTCTTAAGCAGATCCGCAACGGTCGCCGGCTTTTGGATGAATCCTGCCGGGGCATTGCTTCCAAGTTTGCTGAGCGCTTCCGTACCGTCGTATCCGCTAGTTAATAAGACCGGCAGCTCTGGGGCCATCGCTCTGATCCTGGCGAACGCTTCCGCTCCGTCCATCACTGGCATGGAGAGGTCGAGAATAATCAAACTCAATTCATTCCCGTGTTCGCGAACAACGGCAACAGCTAATTCTCCATTGGCGGCTGTCAGAACACGATATCCATTTCGCTGGAGTATTGCGCTCATCGTGGAGAGCGATATTTCGTCATCGTCCGCGACCAGGATCGTCCCGGTTCCGCGCAGGTCGTCGAGATCAGAGGGAGACTTGGACTTTGTTTCGGGTGCTTGGATCGCGGGAAAGAGAACGGTGAAGGTCGAGCCGTGGCCCAAGCTACTCTGAACGTGAATGGCACCCTGATGTGCATGTACGATTCCATGAACCG
Source organism: uncultured Acidobacteriota bacterium (assembly GCA_963786435.1). Taxonomy (GTDB): domain Bacteria; phylum Acidobacteriota; class Terriglobia; order Terriglobales; family Acidobacteriaceae; genus TOLSYN. The sequence goes on along the minus strand of CAWAZK010000002.1, from coordinate 3,290,363 downwards.
AAGCTAGCCCCAACCCACGCCCAGTGAATTTCGTCGTAAAGAATGGATCGAAGATTCTAGCCTGCGTGCTTGCGTCCATTCCGGATCCGGTGTCGCTGACTTCGAGTACAACATACTCGCCCGAGTTAAAATTATCGGCGGCGAACCTTTCTCTGAGGTATGCCGCATCCATTTGCTCGACTCTGGTACTCACTCGGACTTGCCCATGCTTCCCTTCGCCAATCGCCTCAGCGCCATTGATGATCAAATTCATGATCACCTGCTGAATCTGACCGGAATCCGCTTCAATGCAAGGAAGCTGCTCCGCCAGTTCTAACTTCAGCTCAACAGATGCGGGAACCGAACTCCGTACGAGACTGCTGACTTCAACTACCAGTTCCGAGAGATTCAAAGGGCGCACCACAAAACGTCCCCTGCCTGAGTAGGCCAGCATTTGTCGGGTCAGATCTGCAGCACGCTGGCTTGCTCGAACCACATCTTTCAAGGCGCTCTGATATGGGATGCCAGCGGGAGCATCGCTTAACGCAAGGCCTGCATTCCCGAGAATTCCGGACAATAGATTATTGAAGTCATGCGCAATTCCACCAGCCAGAATCCCCAAGCCTTCGAGCCGCGCCGTCTGCTGGAGTTTCTGGTTCAAGTACTTGCGTTCCGTGATGTCGCGAACATTGAATTGTGCCACCCGCCGGTCACCTTCTTTGTACATGTTCGCGACCACTTCAACTTCTACATTCTGGCCCTGCGGGGTTTCGATGGATATCTCCGGGAACCGAACGACCTCTTCTCTTTTAAGTCGTTCGAGAATGGAATTCCTCTCCGTTAAATGATTCAGCGGCTGAACTTCAGAAATGTTCTTGCCGATCGCACCTGCTTTGCTAATACTTAATAGGTCGATCAAGTACGGGTTCACATCGGTAATCTCACCGGTCTCAACATCGACGATCATAATGCCGTCCTGTGAGGCCTCAAAGAGTCGGCGATACTTCGCCTGGGCAGCTTTCTTCCTTTCGGTGACGTCCTCAAGAGCGAGCAAGATCAGTCCACCCTGATGATTGCGCTCCACCCGGCGCGCATACACCTGGAAAGCTCTCCAACCTATGCGGGGAAATTCGTGCTCGATCTCAATGTCCTGGACCTCCGGGACATGGCCGTCCAGCAAGCTTTCTACCAAGTAAGAAACTATCGGAAGACTCCATTGCCCGCCGTCCAACTCGGAGAACTTCCGCCGCAGCGTTTCCGAGGGAGGAATACGAAAAGTCGCGAAGAAAGCCAGATTCGCTGTCTGCACTCGCAGTTCCTCGTCGAGAACCAGGAGCGGCTCTCGAACGGTGCGAATGATCATCTCTGCGTAATCCCGTGCCTGTTTGACTTCTTCAATGGACTGCTTCAACTGATCGATGCTCACGAGTTGGAGCACCGCGCCGTCTGATGACCTATTCTCCCCGGTACGATAGGGATGGACGCGAAGGGAATACCAGCGCCCATCCTGATCCTGAACCTCGCGTTCCACGGGCTCGACTGTGGCGATCACTTTGGCCAATATATCTTCCAGGTCAGGCACATTGATTCGGGGCTTCAGGTCCGAGAAAGGGCGCCCGATGTCTGACGGGATCAGATTCAATACCTGCTCCGCCACTGGAGTATAGCGGCGAATGCGAAGCTGGCTGTCGAGCATCACAATTGGAATCTGCAGACTGCTCAGCAGGTTCACAAGGTCGTTGTTCAGTTGATTCAGTTCGTTGTTCCGACCCCGCATCTCGTCATTCGTCGTGGTCAGTTCTTCATTTGCGGACTGCAATTCCTCCTTGGCTGTCTGCAACTCTTCGTTCGTGCTCTGCAGTTCCTCATTGCTCGACTGCGCCTCTTCATTCGCACTACGCAACTCTTCCACGAGCCGTTGCATGTAGGTTCGTGTGGAGGTTAATTCAAAAAGAAGGTTTTGATAATCCTGTGTAGGACTCGATCCGCTTTTTCCCTGTGATTCAGATTCCCGCGCCTTATGCGATTGCTGAATGGCCTCTTCAAACAGCACGAGGAAATGACGCTCCATCGTGCCGTCCGTGATAGGACGAACAATAATGCTGATCTCTTGAAGGTGCTCATTGCGCTGGACCTGGATGTGGTCCTTGCGAACTATTCTGTCGGTTTGTCTGGCTTCGTCTAAAGCCGACCGGAGCACCATCGCGATGTCTTGATTCACAAGCTTCAGAACGTCCAGTTCCGGATCGCCTGCGCGAGGCGCAAGATAAGGCCCGACGGCGCCGCGAAACTTTACGACCCGCTGTTCGGAATTCACGAGGAAGCCGCTGGGAGCATACTCGTGCAACAGCAAGCGGTCTGCACTCAAGTCCAGCAGAGTCGCATCATCCAAACCCAACGGCGCGGCAACCGAGGTATTCTTTGGTAGCGGAGTATGCGAAGGAAGTTCAAACGTAGGACGCGCAAGTTCCAGATTTCTTGCGAAGATCTTGTGCTTCGTGTCCAGAGCGATGAAATGCTCGTCTAACGTGCCCAGGCTTTCCGAATTGCCGAGTAGCAGGCAGCCACTGGGCCGCAGAGCGTAGCCCAAGATAGCCAAGACGCGTCTCTGCAGAACCGGCTCCAGATAGATCAGCAGATTGCGGCAACTTACCAGGTCCATCTTGGAGAGCGGCGGATCCTTCGTCACGTCCTGACGAGAAAAGATGCACAGTTCGCGGACAAACCGTTTGATTTGATATCCATGTTCCAATTTGACGAAGAACCGCTTCAAACGCGCAGCCGAGACCGTCTCCGTGATGCTGTCCGGATACTTGGCTGCCCGAGCTACCTCAATTGAGCGGTCGCTCACGTCAGTGCCGAAAATCTGAATTGGGAAGCTCTGGTTTGTCGCTTCCAGATACTCAAGCAAGGTGATGGCCAGCGAATAGACCTCTTTGCCCGAAGCGCAACCCGGAACCCAAACGCGGATCGTATCCTCAGGGTTGCGACCCTTCAGCATCATTGGAAACGCGTGTTCGACCAGGCTGTCAAACACGGCAGGATCTCGAAAAAAGTCAGTCACTGTAATGAGAAGGTCGTCCAGGAGCGCTTCCACTTCGATGGGACGCTGCTCCAATACAGCCCAATAGGCTTCCAGGCTGTCGCTGTGGGTCATTGCCATGCGGCGCGACAGACGACGGAGAATAGTCGGCCTTTTGTAGTGAGTAAATGCCACTCCGGTTCGAGACTGCAGGTAGGAGAGAATCTTCTGAAGAACGGGGCCATCTTCCAGCACCGCTTCCGATTTCACTTCCCCCATGTAGAAGTGACCCGCGAGAGAGCCAATTTCCTTTGCGATTGCTTCGGGTGACAACACAAAGTCAACCACGCCGGAAGCTATCGCGTTGCGCGGCATGCTATCAAATGAAGCACTCTCATTCTGAGCAAAGGTCACTCCACCCATGGCCTTAATTGCTTCCAGACCGATGGTTCCATCCGACGCACTGCCTGAGAGAATTACGCCCACGGCGCGGCTCTTCTGATCTTCGGCAAGCGAACACAGAAAAACATCGATAGGAAGATGCCGCGACCGGTCAGAAGAACGCGGCGTCAGTTCCAGAACACCGTTTTGGATCGACATCGACGTGTTCGGCGGAATGACGTAAACATGGTCGGGCTCAACTCTGGTTCCCTGTGCAGCCTGCTTCACCGGCATCGACGTGTGGCTCGCGAGCAATTCAGGAAGCATGCTCACATGACGAGGATCGAGGTGCTGAACCAGTACAAAACCCATCCCAGTTGAGGTCGGGAGTTGCTTAAGCAGTTGAGAGAACGCTTCCAGGCCGCCCGCCGACGCCCCAATTCCAACCACAGGGCAAAGCCCCCTAGGGAAGTCAGTTTGAACCTCGGAATCCGCTCCCACTGCAGGCACATCGGAATCCGTCGCTTTGCTTTCCGAACCGGGTATCACAACAGAATCTTCGCTGTGCTCTGACATATCTGCCTCTGGGAGACGCATTGACGGTTAAGACACTGTAATTTATATAGTATCTCCATATTCAGATGTGGTGAAGGCGCTGCGAGGAACCTCGAACTGGGAAATAAGCATCCTAGGGTCATTCCCTGTCAAGACGGGCCACGTGGACAAGCTTCTCCTCTGACAGGCAGCGAAGGAACGCGCTTGGAGAAGCTGATGGCGACTAAACGTGACGAGGATTGGTGCCTGATAGCAGGGTGCGGGCTGTTCAGAGCAGCAAATCAGTTCAACCTTGGTATTGAGTGACGGCTTCCAGGACGCTTCAACTCTGCGCTGCGGATCGAGACCGAAGAGGAACTCCGCCTGCCATGTTCCTCAGACACATCCTGCTCTATAGCGGGATTTTCGACACCCATCCCACTGCTTTCATGTATGCTGCGCTTAACTCCGGCTCGCAGATCTTCAAAGTCCTTGCTATTGTTTCGCACTCCTCCCACTCAGAGCGCTCATAGGCAATGGCAACCTTGAGAATATCTCCAAGCCGGCCTGGCTTGCCTGCTAACGCGGCACTAACAGTAACCGGCAATTCCAGTCGGGTCGCAATGGAAGGAGAATTGAGAATCACCGCCATAAGTGACAATAATCCAACCAGAAACCCTTCATATTCGACACATCTCGCAGCGGGTGCAATAAGTTCCATCAGCTTTGCCCGGAGCAGTGCACAACGAAGGAGCTCCTGGGGGCCGTCCTCGCCCGATGTGACCGCACTCGTCAGCAAGATCCAGCGGCGAATGTTGCGTTCACCCAGCAACGCAAAAGCGTGCCGGATCGATTGAACACTGGAATGAAGTCCGAATTCCACGGAATTAATGAATCTCAGCAATCGATAACACAGGGCCGGATCCTGCTTGATGATTGTTTCCAGTTCCGAAAACTCAAGTTCCTCATTTAAAGTAGCCTGCAGTAGTCGGAGATTGCTGACTCGCGAAGGACTCAGAGTTCTCATTGCCATCAACTGCGGCTTGCAGAAGTAGAACCCTTGAAAGAGCTCAAAACCAAGAGCGCACGCTGTCTCATACTCCTCCCTGGTCTCAACATGCTTCGCAAGCAATTTCGTTCCAGATCTAGTTCGCTCTAAGATAAACGCGACGAGTTCGGGAGAAGTCTGATGAGTCTCTACCTTTACGATGTCGGCCAGAGAAAGAAAGGCATTCGCTTCCCCAGGTACAAAGTTTTCCAATGCCAGCATGTATCCGGAGTCTTTCAACTTTTTACACGATTCGAGAATATCTAAATCAGGAGCGACAGTATTCACGATCTCTAGCACAGTTCGAGTTGGCTGGAGAACATTGATGAGATCGCTTGTTAGCACACTGCGCGAACACTTCACGAAAGCTTTGCCTTCACCGCACAGCGCCTCAAAACCAAATAGGTGGGCGCTGTCAAATACTTGCAACGAGGCCTTACCACCATCATCGATAATGGCTTGGTCTACATCCGCATTGCGGAACAGAAGATCGTAGCCAATGCAATGAGACTTCTGGTCTAGAATAGCTTGCCGCGCAATAAAATGATTATTGATATTCATATGACTTTCTCAAGCTATTACTTGGGTTAGCGCCAGTTTCTTCTCAATTCGATACCTTCAACTCTTGCACCTTGATATTTTCTTTTCTTCGAGTACCGCTGCCAGCTTCCGCGTGAGTGCCTGCAATGTAAAAGGCTTCTGCAAGTACTCAAAGTCTGAGTCAACCCCTTTCTCGCGAGTCAATGCATGTTCCGTGTAGCCGGACATAAACATCACCCGCAGATCAGGAATGATCTCCAGAATCTGATTCGCCATCTCGCGCCCGTTCATGCCCGGCATCACCACGTCACTCAGAAGTAAGTCAATTTTTCCGCGAAACCTCTGACTCGCCTCGATGCCATCATTCGGATGGGAACACGGCAGAACGTTATATCCCTCTCGCTCCAGCACCTCGCACATCAGTTCACGAACCATCTCCTCGTCTTCTACAAGCAGAATCGTCGACTGCATCCGCACCTCGCCATTTCCTTTAACCATAAGACACTGGTTTCTCTTCTATTCAGCCTCTTGCCCCTAAGTCTGCATGTCCCCAAAGGAATGGGACGCCCCACTCTTGCGCCTTCCATTCTTTCGCAAGATTGCTCCCGTGCGTATGGTTTATCGTGGCTTTTTGAGAGGTTGTGTTTTGTTCTTTCTAAAGGGGGACTATTCCCAATCTGGCAACGCATCCCTCATAGTCGCCCGAAATTCACCCGGACAACAAGTGATCATGCTGCGGGTTTATGTTGTCTATTTACGCTTTCGGCAGCCATAACCGCGGAAGGGCTTGCCCAATGACTCTGCACAAACTGTATCAGGGTCTCTGCTGTAATCGCGCCTATAACGTGCCGCGCATCGCTGCGACTTACTACGGGAAGCAGGCCGGGATTTTGTCCCAGGCGATTGAGTACTGTTTCGAGTGAATGATCAGGATGCACATGCCGGTACGTTGATGTAACAAAATCACGAACTTTGGCATCAGAGTTACCGGACTGCAGCTCTCGTTGGATTTCGTCACGGGTGATGAGACCGGCAATAAACCCATCGTTTCCGACCAGAAAGCATGGCGAGTTATCTTTGGCCGCGACATTCGACGCGTATGCTAGCGAGCGATCCGGCGGAATCATGACAAAGTCGCGCGTCATTAAATCCCGTGCGCGCCATCCGAGAGTAGGCAGTTGCCGCGTGTTCTGTTCAGGCAGATGTACATTGTCCTGCTCAAGCAGTGCGTGGTACAAGGGTGTCGGCTGAAACCGCCGCGAGATCGAGAAGCTGATCATGTTAGCCACCATAAGCGGCACGAGAACTTGATAGTCCTGAGTAAGTTCAAGGATCATGAAGACCGAGGTCATCGGAGCACGAATTATTCCCGCAAATACGGCACCCATGCCGACCAGCGCATATGCTCCGGGATCACTGGACGGAAAAAGAGCAAAGTGGTGTACAACCATACCAACGGTGCCACCGGCCATTGCTCCAAGGTAAAGACTGGGCGAGAAGATGCCGCCTGCGTTGCCCGAGGCATAGGAGATAATTGTCGCTACGAGTTTCATTACGCACAACAGAAACATAGTTTTGAGCAGCATCCCTCCATTGAGAGCCTGGTTCACGTATTGGTAACCCACGCCGAGCACTTGTGGAAAGAAAATCAGGATTACGCCGATGATTAGCCCGCCCACAGCCGGCTGATATAGTCTGGTTCGCTCTGGCATTCGGAGGAAAACATCTCGAAGTCGAAGCAGGCCTTTGGAAAAGGCCAGGGACACAATGCCGCCAATGACGCCAAGAACCACATAGGCGATTAGTTCAACTGGGTGAACAAGCCGGTACTGCGGAACGTGAAAAATCGGGCTATTGCCAAGAATAGATCGCTCGACAACTACTGCAGAGACAGACGCAACAACGGTCGACCCGATCAATGGAGCATTCGTGTCTCCGATAATCTCTTCCAATGCGAACAACACAGCAGCAACAGGAGTGTTGAACGCGGCAGCCAAAGCTCCGGCCGCTGCTACTGGCAACAAGCTCTGTATGCGAGCAGGCGAGAGATGGAACCATCTCCCGAGAGTAGAAGCCAAGCTCGCTCCGATCTGCACCGAGGGGCCCTCGCGTCCCATCGAGTGTCCGCAGCCTATACATAGTGCGCCGGTCACGAACTTTCCGAACGCAGTGCGACCGCGAACATAGCCTCGATCGAGATGATAAGCAGCCTCTGTTTGCGGTACACCACTGCCGCGAGCCTCCGGGAAGTACTTCTTTAGTAAGAACCCGGTGAAGAAGCTAACCAATGTTGGCACGAGGATGAAACGCATGATCGAAGGCGAAATGCCAAACAGCAGATACGTCGCGCCTTTGATTGCAAGCGTAAAGAGCACCGCGAATAACCCGGCGAGTACACCGATGACAAGCGTCAGAATAAGAAAGATCTGGTTCTCGTGAAAATGAAAGCGCTGCAGGCGGTGAAGTTCAGGGACCCTCATTGCTCGTCACCGTGTTGCCGACCAATCAGCAGTAAGGCTTCATCTACGTCCTTCGCTTCACCACACTTGGCGTTAGTCGCTTCTTCGATCTGATAAATGAGTTTCAGTCCAGATCGCACCAACCCTGGATTCTGGGCCAGATCTCTCGACCTCAGCCGCATTGACACAGCTTCGGCTTGGAGTTCTTTCAGCTCTGAGTCTGCGGCCAAACGGGAACCGCATTGATCGAGGCGCTGAAGCGAGTGATCAATGCCGGCAACAAGCCTCTTCTGGCGTTCTTGCGCTGTGAGACGAGGTGCCAGCGGATCGTCAGACGATGCCATCCGAATGATCGAGAGAAGATGGAGTATCTGCCGGGAGTTCTCACCTTCTTCAGTTGCGCGTTTCAGATATCGGCGGGCTTTCTTATAATCTCCCAACCGAAGTGCTGCCTCGCCGGCTCCTGCCAGAGCCGCCGCATTGTGAGGATCTAATCGAATCGCCTGGGCGAAATCATCCATTGCGCGCCGGGCGTCTCCTGCTTCGAGAAATAGTTCTGCTGCCTGAACATGCGAAGCCGCTTTGTCGGGGAGATCAGCATCGAGTACAAATAGCTCGGCCAAAGCCTGATTGTGTTGGTGATGATCAAGAAGAAACTGGATCATCTCGATTCGAATCTGTCGCCTCTGCTCGTCGACGTGAGGGCCCTTCAACGGACTGTCAAGCGCAGCGTTGTAGTAGCGCAGTGCCTCTTCAGTGTTTCCGGTCTTTGCGGCCACTCTGGCGAGGTGAAGATTGACTTCCGCATCGTCTGGATTCGAATCGTGCAAGCGCAGTAATACCTGCCGTCCCTCTGCGTTATGGTTGCCGGCAATTAGAGCATCCGCCAATGCCAGTACGTACGTACGGTTGTCGCGATCATTTGCAGTTGCCTTATGAAAGGAGTCGATTGCGCTCTGGACTTCACCCGAGGCGAGTTGACGTTGGCCCTCTCGATACCAAATACCTGCCACTCTGTGGTCCAACTGCTTCACCTTATCGGCAACAGCTCTGGTGATAAAGAACAGACCAATGGCGCAGGCAATGAGAACTGCGAGTAACAGAATATCTCTGTGCAGAACACGACTTCTTTGCTCTTCACCCAATTGCAGCTTCCCGGGATGTGCGACTCGACTAAAGCGCACAAGCCCTTCGATTGGAACCGTTCTCTATTCTGATAGATGCCGGGAAGTTCGCGCGCAGGTGTTCGTCTTCACTGAGAGGTACCCAGGATTTCGGAGCCTCATTACGCAAAACAGGCAACCTTATAAGCTATCGGTTGCACGCCCAACGTCATCCAAGTAGACAGCGCCTTGGAACACTTCAATGAGCACTGCCGAACAGCTGTGGAGCCCGCCCGTCCGTCTGAGAAAGATCCTATACGCTATGGACTTTTCACCGGAATCCATGTTGGCTTTTCCGTTTGCTGCAAGCATCGCCAAACATTATGGCGGCCGCATCTTCCTGGAACATGTAGTTTCCGAGCAGGACTATCACGCAGTTCCGTTCACATCACAGGCAATGCTCAACCAAATGGAAGCCCAACTGGAAGAGAGTTTGACCAGTCCGTCTGGCAACCTTCATGACATTCCCCATGAATTGCTTTTTGATCATGGTAGCGTTCCTTCGAGACTCTTAGCTGCGGCAGAGAGGTGCGAAATAGATTTGATTGTGATTGGCACCCATGGCTTGCGTGGAATCAAGAAGCTCTTAAAGGGTTCGACTGCCGAGGAGATCACTTCCTTAGCGACTCGAGCCGTTCTCACCGTTGGGCCCAGTGTTGCTCAGCGATCCGACTTCAAGCGCATTCTCTATGCGACAGATTTTTCAGCGGCTGCGGCGAATGCCATGCCCTACGCTCTTTCGCTGGCGGATGCCTATGATGCATCCCTGTTCTTTCTGCATGTGAACGACTGGGGTAGCAAAGAGCCCCCGGTTGATGCTCAACCGAAGACGTTCAGATTCGTCCGTGACCAACTGCATAAATTTGGTTACGGCAAAACAATGGAAGCGCGATCCCAGGTAATCGTGGACTTCGGCCCCCGCGCCGATCTAATTCTGGAGGTCGTAAATGATCGCGAAGCCGACCTGATAGTCATGGGGATTCATACCGGCGGAGGGATCAGAACCCAAATCGCTGCTCGCCTGCCGGGATCGACCGCCTACGATGTCGCCTCGCAAGCGCCTTGTCCGGTATTAACAGTGCCTCTGGTGAGAAACAACTAATCGCGATGCCTCATTCCTCTCCAAATTCGCGATAACGCCTCAGTACATCCTTTTCGGAAATTACTCCTTCAAGTTTGCGGAAGTCGGCACGACTGACGACCGGCACGAGAGGCCACCGGTCCACGTAGCGGAGTGCCATATCCAGCGGATGATCGGGATGCAAAAAAGGAATTTCGCGGCTGGTCAGAACGGAGGCGAGGGTAAGGTCGCCTTTGCCCTCCTGCACCATGGCTTTGAGTTCCTGCCTGGTAACGCTGCTCCACGCTGTGGAACTCAATCTGACAAGTAGAACAGCATTTGGACTCTTATCCGTGCTCTGCAATGCATCAGCAAGCAATTCCTCAGCGTCCAGCACTGGGCCGGTCATCGGGCGCATTGCGTCCTCCACGCGCAGAATTCCTTCTTCTCGCTGCTCCTCCATTGAGGGCAAATCCATGCCATCCTGCCGCGTGAGCACGTCAAAGACTGCCACAGGCTGCACGGCACGTGATATCACGTATGCGAAAGTGTTGGCCACAATCACAGGGACGATGATTGAGTAGTTTCCACTGACTTCGAGCACCATGAAGACCGAAGTCATCGGTGCACGCAGGAAGCCGGCAAAAAGAACTCCCATTCCTACCAGAGCGTAAGTCCCCGGCGACCAGGCGATATGGGGCAGAAGCGCATGTTCCGCACCGCCCACTGCAGCGCCCAGCATGGCACCAATGAACAGTGTTGGGGCAAACATGCCACCCGGAGTTCCGCTTACAAAGGACAGCAGGGTTGCGACGATCTTGAGTCCCGCCAGGATCGCCAGGAATTGCCAAGTGAATTGGCCGTGCATGGCCTGATCCATGTACTCGTAGCCGGCTCCCATCACCTGCGGCGCGCCAAGGCAGCCGATGAGTCCGATCAGCAATCCTGCAATTGCGGGCTGAAAATACTGAGTCCAGCGGGGCAGCGCCTTGAGCCGGGGACGCAGCATTCCAATGCCACTGGAAAACGCCACCGAAGCGAGACCACCAACGATCCCCAGGATGGCGTATGCAATGAGTTCCGATGGATGCTGCAGGTGCACGACGGGGATTCTGAAAAGCGGCTCAGAGCCCAGGAACCAGCGCATCACCACAACACTGGATATCGCGGAAAGAACAACTGAGCCGAGAATTCCTGCCGTCCAACGTCCGATCACTTCTTCGATCACGAAGAGCACCGCCGAGATCGGCGCGTTGAAGGCGGCGGCCAATCCGGCGGCGGCACCAACTGGCGCGATCAGGCGCATACGTTCTCTCGACAGACGCAAGCGCCGGCCGAGAGCAGACGCGATGCAGGCGCCGATTTGAAGAGCAGGATCTTCCGGCCCTAGGGAGTGACCTGAACCAATAGCAAGCGCAGCCGTGATGAACTTTCCAACCGCTGTGCGAAAGGGAATGTAGCCGTCGTAGATGTACAGCGCGGCCTTGGTTTGATTGACTCCACTCCCCCGTGCCCTTGGGAAGAAATGAATGACCAGCACCGCGATGACCAATCCCGCAAGGCTCGGTGCCAACAAAAGCCGCATTGGCGAAAAAGTTGAACCCGTTCCCAGCAGATAGGTGCGGGCCCACTCAATTGCGAAATGGAAACACACCACCGCGAGTCCCGCAAACACTCCGATGAACACCGACAGGATCAGGAAAAAATGTTCTTCGCGTAAAACAGACCGAAAAGGAACTCGGGAAGCGCGCTCCTGGGGCGGTGCCTCAACCGGCGAAATGGGCGAGATATCCAAGCTAAATCCCTTCATGCAATTTTGAAATCAGCAGTAGTGCTTTGTCGGTCCCACTTGGAGCTCCGCACGCGACATTGCTTTTGCGCTCGATGTCGAAAACAAGGTCCATCGCCGCTTCGACCAATTGCGGGTTACGCCGCAGATTTCTCTCTGTAATCTGCGGCTTCATGTTTGTCCAATTCTCGGCAAGGCTCTGCTGCGTGCCTGGCGATGAAACAGAAGTCTTCGAATTTCCCGCCGCAGCACAGGACCGCAGCCGCTCCCCTGCCGCAGTAAATGCCTCGATAACAAGCCTGTTTTTCTGCGCTAACGAGATCTGTCGCTGAAACGGATCCAACCGCAGTACCAGTGCTGTGTCTTTGAGCAGTTCAGACAGTTGCGCGTCGCTGGGATCGGCTTTCACAGCAGCTTCCAAGTATGGCTCTGCCTGGGCGTAGCGGCCTAGCTCGAAAGCCGCCCGTCCAGCCCCGGCCAATGCTGCCGCATCGCGCGGCTCTGACTTCAAACTCAGGCTGTACTCCGCAAGCGCATGTTGGTAATCCCCCGCCTTGGAAAAGAGGTCCCCAATGCGCGTGTGCTGCGACGGATCATCACCCGAATTCGCTGACAGCGCGATCAACTCAGACTCTGCCTGTGTTGTCTCATGGATGCCTAGCAGAAATTTTACCAATTCCAGCCGGACCTCCCGGCGCTCGACCTCTTGATTGCTGGGCTGGTTGCCAGACCACGTTGCGTAGATCGCGTTGTGATAGTAACGAAGAGCCTGTTCGGTCTCTCTATTTTTGACGGCAATGCGTGCCAGTTCCAGGTTCACCAACCCATTTTCGGGCTCCCGGTCCCAGAGGTTGAGCAGGTAAGCTTTAGCTTCCCTGGTTCGCCCCTCTCCAATCAGCGCCTCAGCTAGGTCGAGTTCATACGTGTAGTTGTCGCGTGAATACAGCAACGCAGTCCGGAAGTCGGACGCGGCTGACTGAAAGTGCTGCTGTTTGAGATCCACAGTGCCACGAGTGAACCATCGGTTTCCGAGAAACTCCTGCTGGGAATGAAAAATATGGGAAAGTCCTGTCACAGCCAGGAAAAACACGATTGCCAGCACTGAGAGCAGCGCCAGAATCACAGGCTCTCGGACGAGATAGGTCTGAAGACTAGGGCCTCTTCTCCCAGCGATGATGGTTTCTCCTTGCGAACTAGGCGTAACAGAATCTCTGTTCATGATGTTGGAATGGAAGCCTGCTCCGGCAGCACAGGAAGAAATGCAGTGTTGACCGTAGCGGGATCGTCGCGAAGTTTAATGTACAGAACCGTTCCACTCGGGCGCGGCACTGTCAGGCTCGTGTCGGCAAAACCTGAAGGTACAGAAATTGCGTTCGTGAAATTCGGATCCGAGGCAATCGAGTCGATCAAGTACAGCGACTCTCCGCTTAAAGTACATTGCTTTGTGGAATCTTCCGGGCAGCGCACCTCTTTGAGATGCGGAACACGAACAAGACGGGCGAGCGGTAGCCAGTCACCCGCCGTACCATCTGCGGCAACGGGTCTGAATTGAAGCGCCCCAAAAGCCGAGTCACCGAAGCTCTTGAGCGGATCAAGAACAGCTACCGCCGTCTGCGGATCCTGCAAAATGAGGTCTTTTTCGGCCAAACTCAACTCTATATGGAAGGCCCCGTCGGTGCTGGCAACTTCGATCTTCTCGTCGTGCGGAAATTTGTCGGGTATCTCGGATTTCACGAAGAAGGATATTCGGCCATCCAGCGGAACGTCGTCCGTGCTCCCCAGATGAATCGCAGATGGGGCAGCCTGAATGCGCTTGCTAATGAGACTCAGCTTTGGACGCTGCGGCTCAACCGTGGTCTTTAACTCCAGCACACGTCCATCTTTCAGATTCACCTGCGTCGTAAGCTTCTGCTCTGCTTGAAAACCCGATGCTGGTACATCACGGGCCAATAGGCTCAACTGATCCATCTTTTCGGCTCGGGTCAAGTTCACCGGCAGAAAATGCGTGTTATTGACTTCCAGGCTGGCAACCAAGTCGAGCCTGGCACCTTTCAGTACGCCTTGCTGGTCGCCGGCATGAATGATGAAATCGTCAACATGGCCTTCCTCGGCATACGTATGCAGAGGCACATCGATCGGCTTCGTCACCGCGAATTGTTTTACCCTCATCGTCACCATGCCAGGGTCGACCTTCGCCAAAGACACCTTTACTTCAATGTCATCCGGCGCAACCAGCTTCCAGCTTGCCTTCGCGGCTTTGTCGTGTTGGTTCTTGATACTGATGTCCTGAACACAGGCAGCAACGTCCGAATGCAAATGGAACGTATCCTCGCGTCCAACGATGAGAGCGTTCTGGTCCTCGGCAGATAGTTTCCATTGAGCGGCGGCAGGAGCGATCCTCAGAGGAAATGTTGGCCCTTCAAAACTCTCAAATCCCCAACTTCCGCGCACAGTACCGCTCGCTTCGGTTCCGAGATCGTCCAGCTTGGGAATGCTCCCATCCACCACAAATCCGCCGCGTGATGCGTCTGCCTTCATCGGGAGATCCACGCTCTTCCCTGCTTTGTTTTGAATATGCAGCGTGAGATTATGCGCGACCTGCGTTGCAAAGACCAGCGGGGCACCCTCAGCCGCTAACGCGAGCGATGGATTCTGCGCGCAATACACCTGGGTTGGCTCGACCGCAGTTAGAACAGGCAGGGAGCTCTGTTTCACTGGCGGCAAACCAACCACCAGTACAGATTGTGGCTTGTGGAACGAGGGCGGATTGTTGAGTTTCAGATTCAACAACTCTTTTTCCGGCAGCGCCAGTGCCGGAATGTACTGATACTGGGCTGTGTGGAGGTTTTCCATCACTTTTGCCATATCGACAACTACTCCGACGTAGGGACTGAATGAGGCACCTCCGCCCGGCGTTGTAGCCACTACCGCTCCCACCAGATCGACTCCGGGGCCGTTGGCCAGCGTTGCCATCATGGACTGTCCATGCCCATCATCCATAACCATTTGATCGGAGCTCTGCATTAGGCAAGCCGCCTGCTGCTCATTTGGCTTGTCGAAACACTCTTCATTCACCTTTATTTTCAAACTTCGCGCGAGCAATGTCGAACGCTCATGCAGTTCTTTCGAATTTTTCGCCGAGCCTATCGCATTCAGGTATGCGTCTACCCTTAGCCGGCTCTGGCTTGCAAGGTTCAAGTCTTGAACGGCGCGCACAAAGGCCCCTGGCTTTCCCTGAACCGCCGAACGCAACGTGCTGAAATCGCCGCCCGTCTGGGGAGCCAAAAAGAAAATGGCCTGCTGTGCGTTTGCAGGGACGGTAACAACAATGCCTTCTTGGCGTACTTGCCGCGTCCACGTCTCGGCTTTTGTGAACCATTTGTCAGGTGGAGGATTGGTAGCTCCTTGAAGGAACGCAACCACCAGCAGGTAATGTACGGACTCCTGATCGGGAAACGCAGGATGAATCCAAAGCCTGTCACCCGAGTGCAGGCTGGATACTTCGGAGATTGGCAGGCTCTTGCCCTCTCGCGTCACTCTCACTTCCATCTGCGGCCCGGAAAGATCAAACGAACTATCGGCATGCGCCAAACAACCGGTGACAAGAAGAAAGCTAAGTAATAAACAATGAAATCGCGAAATCAACGCTGTTCTCCTACGCACAAAACCACGAATGCTCACACCTATTCTTTCACTTGTAGGCGGCTGCGTACTTACAAATCAACACACATTTGAGAGACGGACTTATCTTAAGATAGCAAGATTGGATTACTGATTAATGACAGCGAGAGAGAGCCAAAGTATAGACCCTCCCTCGCTATTGTCTGTCCTACCGATCGAGCGAGAAGTGTGCACGGCGATTCTGCTGCCAGCACGGCTCGTCCTGTTCACTGCAGAAGGGCTTTTCCTTCCCGTAGCTGATGGTTTTGATACGGTCGCGAGGAATTCCAAGTTTTACAAGCTGGTCGCGAACGCCATCCGCACGGCTCGATCCGAGTGCCATGTTGTAATCCTCGGAGCCGCGCTCGTCGCAGTGCCCGGAGATTACCACCTTGTAGCTCGGGTGGGCGGCCAGGAAGTCCTGATCCGCCTTAAGCGCGGCGGCATCTGCCGGTCTTACGTCGTATCTGTCGTAGTCGAAGAAGATATCCTTTACATTCCGCTTAAACAACTCCTCATCCGAAGGAGATGCCTGGGCCGCCGCTGCTGGTGCAGGTGGTGCCGTAACCGTCACCCGTGCCGTCGCCTGGATCGTGCCTCCCGGCCCCTTGGCTGTCAGGGTGTAAGTCGTGGAGTCTGAGGGAGCAACGCTCTTGCTTCCGCTGAGAGCGACCGATCCAATCGAATCGATGCTCACATCGGTAGCGTTCTGAGTGCTCCAGTCCAGTTTCACCGACTGGCCACGCTGTACGCCAGAAGGCGAAGCACTAAGGGTAGCGGTTGGTTGCGCCGGAGGCGGAGCTTGGGGCGGGGTAACAGCTGCTGTTTTTTTGTGACAGGCGCCAAGTAACAAGATCGCAGACAGGACAAAAGACAGACCTGCAAACCGCAGGAAACGAGCGTTCATTACACTCCTCCTTAAAGGAAGCTGGAAATCGAATGTGAGATCAAAAGCCGGATTGAAACGGGGAGATTTGAAATCTAGCAGCGCAGAGCTAAAAGCGCCGGAAGGTGGTTCATCTGGACGAAGGTTCCCATCATAAGGCGCACGTAAAGAACGCACCGTCGAGCCGCAGCCACTAGCAACGCCGCACTTATCGCCGCAAACAAACCGCGTGCGGCAGTCAAGGCGCGAAATGCGGTTGCAGGCCCATTCGTCACGCTAAATGGGCCAGAGGCGGCAGGAAAAAAGAAGACAAGAAGAATCCCGAGCATCGCCATCAAAGCCAGTGCGCCAGTCCGGGACACCAATCTCATCCTTCTCTCCCACCAACCATACTAAACAGACTAACCCTGAATTGGAACCAGAGTTTCGGAATTTCCCCAGAATTCGACATATCTTTTGGCCAAAACCCCACGGCGTGCAGGCGGCGTTCGCCGGGCTGCCCCAGGCTTTCATTTACAACGGCTTCATATCAATGACAAAACAGCACTTCACGTCACTTTTCAGCAACCGTTCGTAAGCCTCGGTGATCTGCTGAATCACTCCAGAATTGCTTCGGTTTCTGCGTGCCCGCGGGTTGTCAGCGTGACGGCTGCCGCTACGATCAGCCCTCCACCCGCCCATGCGAACGGCCCCAACCGGTCGCCCAGCAGACACACTCCCAGGATCGACCCCAGCGCTGGCTCAATATTCAGGAAAACCCCGGCTCGCGAGGCCGGCACGCGATGAATGCCCCAGTTCCAAAGCAGTGTCGTGGATGCCGTACACAGCAACCCACTGGCCGCCAGCGCCAGCCACACCCGACCGTTGATCCCGTGTACCGGAGGCATCCCGCGCGTCGCCAGCACCACTATGGCCAACATGGTCGTTCCGCTCAGCAGTCCATAGGCCGTCACCACCACCGGCGGATGCCGCTGCATCAGCCGTTTATTCAGCAGCACCCAGCCCAGCGCGATCACCAGCGACAGCACCACCAGCAAATCACCCGCAATGCTCGGGCCGCGCCCGTCGGAGGCGGCTCGCCTCCCGCCCAGCACAATCAGGGCCACGCCCACCGTCGAACCCACCAGCGCAACCCAACCCACCGCATCCACTCGCTCGTGTGCAAAAAGCGAAGCCGCAACCGCCAGCAACACCGGCATCGTGCCCACCATCAGCGCGGCATGAGACACCGTGGTCAGCGACAAGCCGTAAAACTGAACTAGAAACTGCACCGGCACACCCAGAAAGGAAGCCAGCAGCAGCACCCGCCACTCCGCCACGCTGAACCTTGGTCGATACCGCCATATCAACGAAGACATTGCCACGCTGGCAAACAGGAAGCGATAGAGCACCATGTGCGCCACCCCCATCTCCTCCAGCGCAATCTTGCCGAAGAAGAACCCGGTGCCCCAAAGGCAGCCGGCCAGCGCGCATGCGCCATACCCCAGAAAATTCTGTCCAGGGCTCACTGCGATCATCGTCTGCGCCATGCTTCCACTCGCGCGCATCCCTCCGCCCTCATCTCTCCGTCCGGACATCTCAGCCGAGAACGATCTCCGGCAGTTCGGCCAGTGTAGCAATCTGCGCATCAGGTGTCTCCGGAATGCGCTCTGGCACCTGACCAAAGCGATTGCACCACAGAACGCGAAATCCGAACGCTTTGGCCGAGTAAGCATCCCATCCGTTGGAAGAGAGAAAGCAGATCCGGTCTGCCGCCACCTTGAACCGCTCACAGGCCAGTCCATAAACAGCAGGGTGAGGCTTGTAAACCTGCACTTGCTCCACCGACAGAACCGCATCCAGCAGGTCCGTGATCCCGGCATTGGCTGCTGCCGCTGCCAACATCGCGGGCGATCCGTTGGAAAGGATTGCCAGCTTCATGCCGCCCACCTTCAATCGCTTCAATGTCTCCGGAACGTCCGGGTAGGCGTTCAGAACCATATACAGGTTCATCAGCCGTGTCCGCAGCGGCGGGTCGTCCAGTCGCATCGACGACATCGCAAAGTCGAGCGCCTCGCCCGTTACCTGCCAAAAATCCGCGTGACGCCCGCCGAGGCCACGCAGCCAAGTGTATTGCAACTGCTTCGCGCGCCACAGCTCGGCCAGCGGCTGCCACTTCTCTCCCAGCGCGTCCTGGGCCGCCTGTGCTGCACTGTTGACGTCGAACAACGTGCCATAGGCGTCGAAGACACACGCCTCAATGCCATTGAGCTTTGGTGACATGATGGGATTCTCCCTCTTCCAATCCACCGCAAAATTGTAAAGCGGAAAACGAAACACAGCACATAATCCAGAAACTATCGTTTAACGCCCATTTAATGGCAAGTCGGTCTCCGATAGACGATACTGCTCACATGCCCTGCGTGAATCCCTCAATCTCATCGAAACTTCGGCACGATTTTCTGTGGATGGCCCTCGTCCTTGTTCTTCTGCTAGGTTTCGCCGAGCAATCCCAGGCCCAGAGCGTCGTGCTCATCTCGGTTGATGGAATGCGCCCCGACTACGTTACAAAGGCAGACCAACACGGCCTGAAAGCGCCAAATCTTCGCCGCATCATGCATGAGGGCGCGTATGCGGAGGGCGTCATTGGAGTCGTGCCGACCGTGACGTATCCCAGCCACACCACGCTCATCACAGGCGTGTCGCCCGCCATTCACGGCATCTACTCCAACACCACCTTCGACCCCGAGCAGAAAAATCTTCAGGGCTGGTACTGGTACAGCGAAGACATCAAAGTGCCGACACTGTGGGATCTTGCTCGCGCCGCCGGGTTGAGCACCGCCAGCGTAAACTGGCCTGTCAGCGTCGGCGCCAATGTGGACTACCTGATTCCAGAGGTCTGGCGCGCCGGAACCGAGGATGATCGCAAACTGGTGCGAGCCCTCTCCACGCCCGGCCTGTTACCCAAGCTTGAGGCCGAACTTGGCCTCTATGCCGACGAACTGAATGCGGATCTGCCGAATGACCGTTTGCGCGCCAAGTTTGCCATCGCCATCATTCAGAAGTACAAGCCAAAGCTAATCACCATACATTTGGCTGCGCTCGACCACATCCAACACCAGTACGGCCCCTTCAGCCCGCAGGCAAACAACGTTCTCGAAGGCAGCGACGAATTGTTTGGACAAATCTGGGACGCAGCGCGCGGCGTGGACCCCGATGCGATTCTCTGTGTCGTATCCGATCACGGCTTTGCGCCGGTACATCAGAAGTTGAATCTCTTCGTCGCTTTCGTGCAGGCAGGGTTGATTCGCCCCGGAACCGGAAGAACCATGTTCGGTACGCCCACCATAGAATCCTGGGATGCCATGCCTTGGAACACCGGCGGCTCAGCCGCAATCGTCCTCCGCAATCCGCACGATGCCGCGCTCATAAACAAGGTCAGAGATCTCCTCACCTCCCTGGCCAGCGACCCGCAGAACGGAATCAACCGCATCGTGGAAGAGAAAGAGTTGCATCAGTTGGGAGGCTATCCCACCGCAAGCTTCCTGGTGGACCTGAAGCCCGGCTTTCAGACCGACTACGGACTCGCAGGAGCGTTGCGCAGAGAAGCCAGTGGCGGAACACACGGATACCTGCCGGAGCACGTGGAATTGCGCGCGTCGTTCTTCGTCGTAGGTCCCGGAATCGCACACGCCAAAGACCTTGGCGTGATCGACATGCGCCAGATCGCCCCGTCCATCGCGAACCTGCTTGGCCTGCAAATGCCGACCGCCCAGGCCGCGCCACTGCTGCTTAAAGCCGCGCCAGTCGCGGTTAAGTAAGAGGCAGCCTCCAGATCAAAAAAGCAGAATCGTGAAAACAATTGCACAATGCGCTATGCTGATCCGGTTCGATTGCTCCCTCCGTCGGCTGATCGTAAAATTCCGTCGAGGATGCAGGAATGGATGCAGGAATGAACGCTACGTCAAAGATTGCGGTTTTTGATACTACGTTACGGGATGGCGAACAGGCAGCTGGAACGCGCCTAGGGAGCCGCGACAAGATCACCCTTGCCCGCCAGCTCGCCCGACTGAAGGTGGATATCATCGAGGCCGGATTCCCGGCCTCCTCTCCGGAAGACTTCGATGCCGTCCGCAAGATCGCCGAGGAGATCGAGGGCCCCACGATCTGCGCGCTCTCCCGCGCGGTTCCCGCCGACATTGAAGCTTGCGGCAAAGCGCTTTGCCAAGGCCGCCGCGCCCACGCATTCACACCGGCATCGGCGTCTCCGACATTCACATCATGGGCAAGTTCCGCGATGAGCGCTATGGCAAGACGCTCGAAGAAAAGAAGGCAAAGCTGATAGTCATCGCCGTCGATGCCGTAAAGCAGGCGCGCAACTGTGTTGATGACGTCCAGTTCTTCGCCGAAGATGCCGGTCGCGCCGATCCGTCATACCTCTTCGAGATGCTGGAAGCCGTGATCGATGCCGGCGCAACCGTCGTCAATATTCCCGACACTACGGGCTACACCGTTCCCGAGCAGTACGGCGCGCTGATTCGCGGCATTCGCGAAAACGTCCCCAACATTGCGCGCGCAACCATCAGCGTACACTGCCACGATGATCTTGGGCTTGCCGTCGCCAACTCCCTTGCAGGCATTCGCAACGGTGCGCGTCAGGTCGAGGGGACGATCAACGGAATCGGCGAGACGGGCCGGCAACGCCGCGCTGGAAGAGGTCGTCATGGGCATCCGCACCCGCGCCGACTACTACGGAGTGAGCACCGGGATCGAGCCGCGTGAGTTCTTCCGCACCAGCCGCATGGTTGCCGACATGCTCGGAATGCCGGTTCCAGCCAATAAAGCCGTCATCGGCAACGAATGCCTTTGCTCACAGCTCCGGCATCCACGTCGATGGATTCCTGAAAGACCGCCAGACCTACGAAATCATGCGTCCCGAAGACGTTGGATTCAGCGAAAGCCGGGTCGTGCTGACGGCGCGCACGGGCCGGGCCGGTCTGCGCTCACGGCTGGAGAAGCTGGGATACGAACTCTCCAGTCAGGAGCTTGACACCTCTACCAGCGCTTCCTTATCGTGGCGGACAAGAAACAGGAGGTGCTCGACGAGGACCTGCGTGGCCCTGATGCACGATGAATTGCCTCCGGTGGAGCAGAAACTGAAGCTCGAGTACCTGCACAGTTACAGCGGCACCTCCGCGATTCCGACCGCAACCGTACGTCTGCTGGTAAACGGCAAGACCAAGGAAGGAGCTTCGATCGGCGACGGCCCGGTCGATGCCGTGTACAAGGCCATTGCCGGACTCACCGGCACCCAGGCGAAACTCCTGCGCTATGACATTCGAGCCGTAACCGAGGGCACCGAAGCCATGGGCGAGGTCACCGTACATCTTGAGATCGGCAATCGTCGCGTCATGGGGCGCGGCGCTTCCACCGACATCATCGAGGCCAGCGCAAAAGCCTACGTGGACGGGCTGAACCGGCTGGGCTGACCTGGTTGGCGGGCAAACCGGATGGGGTGCCCACCAGAAATTCCCCTTTCGCCAGCCAAGTTTCGGGCTAGAATGGTTGCATTCGGCCCGAAATTCCGTATGCTTAGGCACGCTCGCAGGTGGCCACAACCTGGGATGGAAGCCGGCGGAGATCCGGCTATGAAAGCAACTTGGTTTTTTGCGGCAAGAGCGGAATCCTGAATTGTGCCTTTGGGAGCACGTACGGGAGAGCAGAGTGCGAAACATCGAAGTAATGGATACCACGCTCCGGGATGGTGAACAGACGCCGGGCATCAGCTATACGGCGGATGAAAAGCTGGTCATCGCCGAAGCCTTGCTCAGATCAGGTGTCGATGCCATAGAAGTCGGCTCCGCGGGAGTTTCCGAGGGAGAGGCGCTGGCAGTTCGAAACATAACTGAATGGGCAAGCACCCATGACGCTGCCGACAAAGTCGAGGTTCTGGGCTTTGTTGACGGAACTCGGTCTGTGGACTGGATTGTGCAGCACGGAGGACGGGTTCTGAACCTGCTCGCCAAGGGATCCGAACACCATTGCGTGGTGCAGCTTCGCAAGTCCGTCGAATCCCATCTCGCCGATATCGAGAGCACGGTTGCGTACGCACGCAGCAAAGGCCTGACCGTCAATGTCTACCTGGAAGACTGGTCGCAAGGCATGCGTAATTCCAAGCCTTATGTAATGACGCTGACCAGCGGCCTCTCCAAACTGCCCATCAAGCGCATCATGCTCTGCGACACCCTCGGCGTTCTTGCCCCGGAGGAAACCGAAGCCTACGTGCGCACCATGCGCGAGAACTTCGACATGCCGCTCGACTTCCACTGTCACAACGATTACGGCCTTGCGGTGCCGAACTCGATTGCCGCATTGCGCTCTGGCGCCGGCCGCGTCCACGTTACCGTGAATGGAATCGGCGAACGCGCGGGCAACACCAACCTTGCGACCCTGGTAGTCACAGCGCGAGACCTGTACGAGATGAACAGCAATGTCAAAGAGCGCAATCTCGCCATGCTCAGTGACCTTGTAGCCGGAATCAGCGGCATCGCTCTCGCTCCCAACGCTCCGGTCGTCGGCCAGATCAGCGCCACCCAGGGCTGCGGCGTGCATGCCGACGGAGATAAAAAGGGACAAGCTCTATCAGAACCGGCTCGACCCCAGCCGCTTTGGACGCAAGCGCGCTTACAATCTCGGCAAGACGGCCGGAATCGCATCGATCGAGCAAAACTGCAAGGAGCTTGGAATCGAAATCAGCTCGGAGCAGCAGCGCATGCTGCTCGCCAAGGTGAAAGAACTGGGCGACGACAAGGTCACGGTGACCCAGGCCGACATCATTCTCCTTCTGCACGAGATCTTCGGCGAAAAGGAGAATGGGGTAAAGCTGGTCAACTATGAATTTGCCCTGAAAAAGGGAGCCCCGCCTCAAGGTCAGCCTCGAACTCAGCTGCAACGACCGGCAACTCACGGCGCAAAGCGAGGGCGATGGACAGTTTGATGCCTTCATCCGCGCGCTGCGCACGGTCTGGGAAGATATGCCCGAGCTCATGGACTACCGCATCGGAATCTCCCGCAAAGGAACCAGCGGAGCGCTCACCGAGGCGACGATCATCTGGCGCAGCGACGAAAAGCTCTTCACCACCCGCGCCGTGGCTCCCGATCAGCTCGTGGCGGCGATGAATGCGACCGTGCGCATGCTCAATTACATGGAGATCAGGCGGCAGCTCCGCACCCGGGAACAAACCTGGGGACAGTTCGCCGCAGTTCCTCAAACATAGCCGCCCCGGAACCGGCAAACCAGCCTCTCAATGCCAGTTCCGGGGTCAGGCCAAATGTGCTATAAAATGGAAAATGATCATGACATTCAAGATTGCAGTGCTGCCGGGTGACGGCGTTGGCCCCGAAGTTACGCGTGAGGCTGTACGAGTTTTGCGCGCCGTCAGCGAAGGTGAATTCGACCTTCAGTTCGAGGAACTGCCCATCGGCGGAACCGCCTACAAGAATCACGGCACGCCTTTGCCGGAGATCACCCTCGAAAAGTGCCTCGCCTCTGATGCCGTGCTGCTGGGCGCAGTCGGCGGTCCGGAGTTCGACTCACTGCCACCGGCCCTGAAGCCGGAGAGCGGCCTGTTGGCGCATCCGCAAAGCCCTTGGCGGCTTTGCCAACCTTCGTCCGGCGATTGCCTACGACGTGCTGGCAGAGTGTTCGCCGCTGCGTCCCGAGGTGCTCAAAGGCGCCGATGTTCTATTCGTGCGCGAGTTGCTGGGTGGAATGTATTTCGGCCAGCCTCGCGGATTCGCCAATGAAGGTGCTGCGCGGACCGGCTTCAACACCATGGTGTACTCGGTGGCAGAGATCGAGCGCGTTGCCCATGTCGCCTTCCAGGTGGCGCGGCAGCGGCGCAAGAAGGTGACCTCGGTTGATAAGGCGAACGTGCTTGAGTGCTCGCAGCTCTGGCGCGAAGTAGTGATCGAAGTTGCCAAGCAATATCCCGACGTTACGCTGGAACATCAGCTCGTGGACTCCTGCGCGATGCGTCTTGTAACCGCTCCCGCAAGCTTCGACGTCATGCGTGACCGAAAACCTCTTCGGCGACATTCTTTCCGACGAGGCAGCGGCGCTGACCGGTTCGCTCGGCATGTTGCCTTCGGCGACTGTCGGCGGCAAGATCAATCTGTACGAGCCGATTCACGGCTCCGCTCCCGACATCGCGGGCAAAGGCATCGCCAATCCTCTGGGAGCAATTGCAACCGCAGCGATGCTGCTTCGCCATAGCTTCCAACGCGAGCAGGAAGCGCGGGCCATCGAGCAGGCAATCGCGCAGGTACTCGCAGCCGGGTATCGAACCGCAGATCTCAAGCGCGGCGCGAGCGAACGGCTGATCGGTACCGAAGAGATGGGCAGGCTCGTGCTGGAAGCGATCGGCGCAGGCAAGGTGCGGTCCGACGCACGCATAGTTTTTACCGTGAGCACTGGGCGATTGGCCCTCAGTGCCACAGAAAAGAAATACCGAATTCAACAACGCACGGCGTTCAGGGAAGATGCACGTTATGGGCAAGAGTCTGTTTGAAAAGCTCTGGGAAGAACACGTTGTCTGCCAACCCGAAGGGCAGCCGCCGCTCCTCTATATTGATCTGCATCTGGTGCATGAGGTGACCTCGCCACAGGCGTTTGAGGGTCTGCGCGTAGCTGGCCGCCGGGTACGCAGACCCGAGCGCACCCTGGCAACCGTAGATCACAACGTGCCAACCACGTTGAATCACCGGCCGATCACCGACCCCATTGCCGCCACGCAGCTTGAAACCCTGCGCAACAACTGCGCGGAGTTCGGCGTAACCCTGTTCGATATCGACTCCGTGGATCAGGGAATCGTGCACGTAGTCGGCCCCGAATCAGGCGCCACGCAACCCGGCATGACGATTGTCTGCGGCGACAGCCATACCAGCACCCACGGTGCATTCGGCTCGCTGGCTTTCGGCATTGGAACCTCGGAAGTAGAACACGTGTTGGCCACTCAGAGCCTGCCGCAGCGCAAGCCGCTCTCAATGCAGGTCCGTGTCAATGGCCAGTTGCCGCTCGGAACCAGCGCAAAGGATTTGGCCCTGGCGTTCATCGGACAGGTTGGAACCGACGGCGCGACCGGCTATGCGGTCGAGTACACCGGCGAAGCCGTACGAGGCTTGTCCATGGAAGGCCGCATGACGCTCTGCAACCTCACCATCGAGGCCGGTGCGCGCACTGGCATGGTTGCGCCGGACGAAAAGACCTTCGCCTTCGTGAAGGGCCGCCGCTTTGCCCCTAAAGGCTCCGACTGGGACAAGGCCGTCCAACACTGGCGCACGCTGGTCAGTGATGCCGACGCCGTTTTCGACAAGGTGGTTGAGATCGACGCGACTCGCATCGCTCCGCAAGTGACCTGGGGTACAAGCCCCGGCATGGTTGCGGCCGTAAACACCCGAATCCCGGATCCTGCGACCGCCAAGACCGAAACCGACGCCAAGTCCATGGCCCGCGCACTGGAATACATGGGCCTGCAGCCCGGCACCCCCATCGAGGACATCACCATCGACGTGGCATTCATCGGCTCTTGCACAAATGGACGGATCGAGGATCTCCGCGAGGCCGCCTTGGTCGCCGAAGGACACCATGTTTCTCCCAATGTTCGCGCCCTCGTCGTGCCCGGATCCCAGGATGTGAAGCGTGTGGCCGAAAGCGAGGGACTCGATAAGATATTCCTCGCCTCCGGCTTTGAATGGCGCGAGTCAGGTTGTTCGATGTGTCTCGCGATGAATGCTGACGTGCTCAGCCCCGGCGAGCGTTGCGCTTCCACCAGCAACCGCAATTTCGAAGGTCGTCAGGGACGCGCCGGACGCACGCACCTAGTGAGCCCCGCAATGGCGGCTGCCGCCGCGATCACCGGCCACTTCACGGACGTAAGAAAATGGGAGTTTAAAGGCGCCGCAGTGAAGGAAAACTCAGCACGCTAATTGAGTGGTTCTCATTGGCCGTTTCAATTCCAGGGTAACGCCCTGTACGAGGAAAACATGCAGCCCTTTCGTGTACATACCGGTATCGCCGCACCCCTGGATCTCGCCAACGTCGATACGGATCAGATCATCCCCAAGCAATTCCTGAAGCGGATTGAACGCACCGGCTTTGGCCAGTTCCTGTTCTATGACTGGCGCTTTCGTCCCGATGGATCGCCCAATGCGGACTTTGTTCTCAATGATTCCCGCTACGCAGGAGCGTCGGTCCTGATCGCAGGCAAGAATTTCGGATGCGGTTCCTCGCGTGAGCACGCCGCCTGGGCCTTGGCCGACTACGGCTTCCGGGTCGTCATCGCTCCCTACTTCGCCGACATCTTCACCAGTAACTGCGCCCAGAACGGAATCATGCTGGTTTCGCTCGATGATGAAAAGATGGCTCTGTTGCTCCGTCGCGCCAAGGAAGTGAACGCCTACGAGCTGACCGTTGACCTTGAGAAGTGCGAAGTACGCGATGACTCCGGCTTCACGGCCTCGTTCTCAATCGATTCTTTCCGCCGCCACTGTCTTCTCGAAGGTCTGGACGACATCGGGCTTACTTTGCAGCACGAGCCGCAAATCGCCGCCTACGAGGCACGTCGCTTCGGAGCTTAGAAGATCAACAACAGTAGAAACCGAATCCCTGGCCTTGCGCCGGGGATTTCCATTTGCGCTTACGCCGCTATCTGGGCAGTTCTCGTGTACGTGCCCGTCAGTTCCGATCGTTCCAGAACGAAGCCGCGCATGGCTTCCTGAACCTGCTGGTGCGAGGCGCCGGGTTTTAGATCCAAATCAGCATCAAGGGCATATAGCCGAACAAGATAGCGGTGCGTTCCAGAGGGCGGACAAGGACCGGTGTAACCGATTTTCCCGGAGTCGTTCAGGCCCTGAACACAGCCATCCACAACCGGCTCCCCTTGAGTCAAATTGGACGGAAGCGCGGAAACGCTAGCCGGAATGTTGTACAAGACCCAATGGGTGAATCCACCCGGCCGCGGTGCATCCGGGTCATGCATGATCAACGCAAAGGATTTGGTTCGTGCAGGGGCGCCGGTCCATGAAAAGGCGGGCGAAATATTCTCACCGTCGCAGGTAAATCGTATAGGAATACTGCGTGCCTGCTGGAATGCCGAACTGCTGATTCGCATGGTGCCTCCTGCTTTGCTTCTTTTGATGCTGAATCGCTCCGAGGCGTACAAACACTTCTGCGCAAGCGAACCTCGGAATGAACCTTCTTCTCCTCCGGCAGACTGCAGATAGCCTTGGCAAGACGGAATACTCCGGACGATTCCCTCTGGAATAGAATGAAATCGAATCCAGATATTCTCCTCGGCGGCGAAGTTGACCAACGCTCCTTGCGGATCGGTTCCCGGAGACAGGCATTGAAACGTAGCTCTGCGATCGTTCATTTTGTGTTGATTCTGCTGATCGTCATTGCATCCAGCGACGGATTGCTCGCGCAGAGCGGTTCCGATGACATGGCAATGGCGTCCCAGCGCGCAGCCTTTACCAACATTGACCAGATCATGAACGCCGCGGTCGCGCGCGGAACGATTCCCGGCGGCGTCGTATTGGTTGGGCACGATGGCGCCGTGGTGTACCGCAAAGCCTTCGGCATGCGATCGCTGGAGCCGACGCAGAGAAGCGATGACCGCCGACACCATCTTCGACCTCGCCTCCATGACGAAGTGCGTTGCCACCGCGACCTCCGTGATGAAACTGGTGCAGGAAGGACGCATCCGGCTCAACGATCCCGTGGCGGCCTACCTGCCGGAGTTTGCCCGGAACGGCAAGGAGAACATCACCATCCGTCAACTGCTCACGCACTTTTCCGGATTGCCGGAAGACCTCGATCTCAAAACGCCGTGGAAGGGTCGCAACGCCGCTTATCAGATGGCGATGGACGAAAAGCCCATCTTTCCTCCCGGCTCGCGCTTTCTGTACAGCGACGTCAACTTTGAAACCCTTGGATTCGTGGTCGAAAAAGTTTCCGGCTTGAGCCTGGATGAATACGCCGCAAAAAATATCTTCGAGCCGCTGGCGATGAACGACACTCGCTTTCTTCCTCCGGCACAATGGCGCGCCCGCATTGCGCCCACCGAATACGACGAGAGCCATCACATGATGCGCGGCACCGTACACGATCCCACGGCGCGGCGAATGGGCGGCGTTGCCGGACACGCGGGGCTGTTCTCCACCGCCGATGACCTCGCAAAATATGCGCAGGACATGCTGACCGGATTCCATGTTCTTTCCGCGCTGACGCGTGGAGAAGATGTCGACGCCGCAACAGCCGCCCACCGCGGCTTCGCTCCGCGGCCTCGGCTGGGATATCGATTCCCCTTTCGCCAGCAATCGCGGCGAGTTTTTTCCCGTAGGCTCTTTCGGCCACACCGGATTTACCGGAACATCGATATGGATCGATCCCGTGACCAACACCTACGTGATCGTTCTCACCAACGCGGTGCATCCACGGGGCGGCAACTCCGCCGTGGTCTCGCTGCGCTCCGCGCATCGCATCGGCCGTGGCGCAGGCGTTGGAGCTCACGGCTCCCGAAGAACAAAAGCTGCGCACTCGCCCGCATCACCGGCTACAACGAAGCCATGTCCTCGGCGCGGCTGGTTACAGCGCGCAACGGCTCGTGTCGCACCGGCATCGACGTGCTGGAAAGCCACGACTTTGCCGAACTCCGCGAGAACGGCGCAGCCAAAACCAGGATTGCAGTTGTCACCAATCAAACCGGCGTGGACGCACATGGCAGCCGCGACATCGACGTGCTGGCCAAGGCTCCGGGCATCGAAGTCGTCGCCATCTTCAGCCCCGAGCACGGCGTCACACGGAAGCCTCGACACCACCGCGATCTCAGATTCCAGAGACGCCGCCACCGGCATTCCCGTCTACAGCGTTTACGGAGACAGCAGCGCAAAACGCCATCCCTCGCTTCAGGTTCTGAACTCGGTGGATGCCATCGTCTACGACATTCAAGACATTGGCACGCGCTTCTACACCTACGAGACCACGCTCGGGTACTTTCTGGAGGCAGCAGCCAAAGACCGGCAAGAAGATCTTCGTCCTCGACCGTCCCAATCCGATCAACGGCACCTACATCCAGGGCCCCATCAGCGACAAGGGACGCGAAAGCTTTACCAACTACGGACAGATTCCAATCCGTCACGGCATGACCATCGGCGAACTGGCGCGCTTCTACAACTCCGAGCACGGCATCCACTCGCGCCTCACGGTAATCCGGATGGAAGGCTGGCAGCGCGGCGACTGGCTGGATTCGACCGGCATTCTCTGGGTGAATCCTTCGCCCAACATGCGCAGCCTCACCGAAGCCGCCCTCTATCCCGGCATCGGCATATTGGAGGCCACCAACA
Organism: uncultured Acidobacteriota bacterium; assembly: GCA_963786435.1. Classification (GTDB taxonomy): domain Bacteria; phylum Acidobacteriota; class Terriglobia; order Terriglobales; family Acidobacteriaceae; genus TOLSYN. Next base: position 3,260,459 of record CAWAZK010000002.1, on the reverse strand, counting down.
TCTCGGTCGGACGCGGCACGGATACACCTTTCGAAGTCGTCGGCGCGCCCTGGATTCATGCCACGGAACTGGCCGCAGTATCTGAATGGGCGCGAGATCAGCGGCGTGCGCTTTGTGCCGGTTGAATTCACACCCACCGCCGATGTTTACGCGCAAAAGAAATGCGCAGGCGTGAACATCATCGTGACCGGCAGAAACGCGCTGGACGCGCCCGAACTTGGCATTGAGATCGCCTCTGCCCTGCACTCGCTCTATCCCGATCAATACGAGATGACAAAGCTGGACAATCTTATGCTCAACGCCGCGACCACGCAGGCCATCAGCAACGGACAGGACCCGCGACGAGTCTGGATGGACTGGGTGGACGAGATCGAAGCCTTCAAAACCATCCGGGCGAAATATCTGCTGTACTGAACCTTCTCACTGAATATCGTACTGACCAGAACTACAGGAGAGCGAAACCCTCGTGGGACTGAACGCGCTGGATATGGCCGTGATCACCGTGTATCTGGCCGGGGTCACTCTCTTTGGCATGCGATTCCGGGAGAAGGCGAGCACCCTCCGCGGATATTTCCTGGCCGAGCAAACGATTCCCTGGTGGGCGATTTCGCTCTCCATCGTGGCCGCCGAGACCAGCACGCTCACCATCATCAGCGTTCCCGGCCTGGCCTACGAGCGCGACTTCCGCTTCCTGCAACTTGTCATCGGCTACCTGATCGGGCGCGTCATCATCAGTGTTCTGCTGATCCCTCACTACTTCCGCGGCGACCTGGTCACGGCCTACCAGTTGATCGAGCGCCGCTTCGGACAGAAACTTCGTTCGCTTACAGCGGGCTTGTTCCTGATCACCCGCGCAGCCGCCGAAGGCGTGCGCGTCTTCGCCGTCGCTATCGTGGTCGGCATCGCTCTCGGCAACCTGCTGGGCGGATTCAGCGACTTTGGCCGCGACGTTGCCGCCATCGCAATCGTCAGCGTGCTCACGCTGGTTTACACCCTGAAGGGCGGCATGGCAGCCGTGATCTGGACCGACGTAGTGCAGTTGACGGTCTACGTTGTGGGCACGCTGGCTGGACTCTTCACCATCCTGCATCTTGTCCCGGGTGGCTGGCATACGGTTCACAGCATCGCCACCGCAGGCCGGCAAGTTCCGCGTCTTCGACTTCTCATGGAACTTCTATGCCACCTACACCTTCTGGTCCGGCGTAATCGGCGGCGCATTTCTCACCACGGCCAGCCATGGCACCGATCAGTTGATCGTGCAGCGGTTGCTCTCTGCTCGAAGCGAACGGCAATCCAAGCTCGCGTTGCTGGCCAGCGGCATCATGGTTCTCTTCCAGTTTTCGCTGTTCCTGCTGATCGGCGCCATGCTCTATGTCTTCTACAAATTGTTTCCTCCGGCCGTGGCTTTCACGCGGTCCGACACGATCTTTCCCTCCTTCGTAGTCACCCGCATGCCGCACGGAATCAGCGGCCTTCTGATCTCGGCCATCCTGGCTGCTGCAATGGCAAACCTCAGCGCCGCGCTCAATTCGCTTATCCTCCACCACGATTGTTGATTTCTACTCGCGAATCAATCCGCAGGCGAGCGATCAGCGCCGGGTATTTCTCTCGCGAGTGGCAACCGTGGCCTGGGCGTCGTGCTCTTCGCACTGGCAATCGTGGCGCGCAGCGGTGGCAAGGTGCTTGAGGCAGGACTATCGATTGCCTCGGTCGCCTATGGATCGTTGCTCGGAGTCTTTCTGCTCGGAGTCCTGACCCGCAAAGCCAGTGAGCGCGGTGCGATGATCGGTATGCTATGCGGCTTTCTGCTGAATCTCTACCTCTGGCAATTCACCAGGATTCCCTTCACCTGGTACGTCGCGCTTGGTAGCATCGTGACATTTATCATCGGCTACGGCGCAAGTCTGTTTCTGCACCCCAGCGCTGAGGTGGAGGTGGTGATGACCGATGCGAGATGAATCAGGTAGCGTGCTAAGCAGCCTCAAAACCGAACGGCAAAATCGAGCCTCTGCCGATCTGGATCGGCTCGGTTCGCTTGAAATTGCCACGCTGATGAACCGCCAGGATACAAACGTTCTGCGCGCGGTCCATCGGGCGCTGCCTGAAATTGCGAAGGCCATTGACTTGGTCCGCGACCGACTTGAGCAGGGAGGACGCCTCATCTACGTCGGAACCGGAACCAGCGGAAGAATCGGCGCACTCGACGCAGCCGAGTGTCCGCCAACCTTTGGCGCCGATCCACAGATGATCCAGTCCGTGATTGCCTGGGGTTCGCATGAGGCTGAGAATGACGCTCCGCATGACGCCGAGCACATCCTCACCAAGGCCAGCGAGTCCAGTGAAGATTCGTCTGAACTCGCCGTACGCGACATGGCCACGCGAAAGCCCGGCAGGAAGGATGTAGTCGTGGGCCTATCCGCCAGCGGCCGCACACCCTACACGATCGCGGCATTGAAGTACGCGCAGAAAAAAGGCTCTGCCACCATCGCAATCGTCTGCAACCCCGGCTCAGAGCTTGCGCACCGCGCAGAGATCGCCATCGTTGCCGAGGTAGGCCCTGAAGTCCTCGCCGGATCGACCCGCCTCAAGGCAGGCACCGCACAGAAGATGATCTGCAACATGATCACAACCGGCGCCATGGCCCGCCTTGGTTATGTCTATGGCAACCTGATGGTCAATCTTCAAATGAAAAATCAGAAGCTGATCGAGCGCGGCATCGCCATCGTGCAGCGCATCGCCAAGGTAGACCGGACAGCCGCCATCACTGCGCTGAATGCGGCGGACAGCAAGGTTCCCGTCGCTCTCGTCATGCTTGCAGCAAAGGTTGCGAAGGCAGAGGCAGTACGCCGCCTCAAGCGCGCTCACGGCAGCATACGGCGCGCAATGGAGTCCTAGGTAGTGTCCTAATTTGTGTTCGCCGTTCCTGGTCTAACCAAGACTGTACCCCCAAAGTGCACATAGACGCAGTCCTCTTCCCAATGAGAGGATTACAACGTGAATCCGATATTGACTCTCAATCGTCTCCGCCGCGTGAGGACATTCATGCGCTCGGTTCTGTCTATCGAGATTCCACAATATTCGCGCTGGGGTCTTTATCCTCAATCGGTGTTTATTGTGTGCTGCTATGCGTGGTGGGTACTATGCCAGACCCCTCCAGGTCTAGCAATAGCAGCGCTGGCGCTCGCGGCGGTTGTTATGACCGTTAGAGCAGAACACTTTACCAAGACAGAACGGGTCGTTTGGGTAATTATTGCGTTCCTGCTGTTCGGAGCGGAGGGTAAGTCCATTTATCAGGATCATATGAATGCTGAGAATGTTCGCCGGGAGGAATTGCGCAGGCAACAGGCTCAATTCGATCAAACGATCAGAGACCTTAAAGCTTTAGTCGGCCAGAATCAGACACACTTCGAAAAAACGATGGGGAAAGTCGATGACGTTATCAACACTGAGACCGGAGGCGATACGTTCTGTTCACTACTGTCCGGCTACAAGTCGAATAGAATCAGTTGGTTGCTGTTTTCATAGAGGGCGTCTTGGGAAGAATATGCTTCGAGTGCCCGTAGAATGGGCGTTTTCTCGAAGAGCGATACGCTGAGAATTTGTAGAATCTGGTAAAGGCTCGCCTCCAACTCCAGCCGCTTGCGCACGACGGCCACCAGCACGTACATCGATACTGCGATCCATATCTGAGTCTTCACCGCGTTCTCGCTGGTGCCATAGAACTTCTTAATTCGAAGATGCTGCTTGACCCACTTAAAAAATAATTCAACTTCCCACCTGGACTTATATATTTGGGCGATGGTCAGCGCTGGAAGCGCAAAGTTGTTGGTCAGGAACTTCAGTCGCTTGCCGGTTTTCACGTCGAAGTAACTGACTCGTCGCAGAGTGTCCGGATACGAGGTAGCGGATTCGAAGGATGTGAGAACAACGGTCTGATCGGAGCAAACGCCAGTGCTCTTATCGACCGGATGCGAGTAGCGCCGCTGAATCAAAATGTTGGACTTGGTGCGCACGACGAAGAAGGCCGAGCTGAGCGTGAACCTGAACAATCGCTCGAAATCTATGTATGCTCTATCCATGACATAGAAGGACCCAGCTTCCGGAATGATCTCGTCGAGTATGTTGACGTCATGCACCTTGCCATCGGTGATGCGGATAAACGTAGGATATTGCCGTGCAGATCCAGCAGCGTGTGCATCTTAACTGCGGCTTTGTGCTTGCGAAACTTTGCCCACGGGAACATCGACAGACATAGATCGATGGTAGTCGAGTCCAAGGCGTAGAGGCTCTGATCTAAGTCCACACCGATCGGATCGTTCGCATACAGTGGCCGTGCGATACCGATCAAGACCTGCGCGAGATCGGCGAAGATCCGCCAGTCGTGGGTCTCGTTGGCGTTGGCCAATGTTGTGCGCGACACCTTGCCGCGCAACCCCATGTGGTATAACTTTCCACCAACAGAACGTAGGCACGCTTCAATGTCGCGCAAACTCTCGCGATAAGTCAGCTGTGCGAAAGCCATTGCCAAGTACTGGTCCAAGCAGGAGAAACCGCGTGAGTGAGAGTCACCATGATAGCGAGCCACGCACTTTTTAAACTCGTATGCGGGCAGGTGCTCCATGATCTGGGAGAAGACGGTGCGCCCAAGGTTCATTCACCATTCTGCTCCGGCGCTGGATAGCCAAAGCCGCCAAATGGTCCTTCTTTCATTTCAAATCGAGAAATCCTCTACACCGTCTATCGCGATGATTTTATGTGCTTTATATGAGCGCCTCACATTTTAGCCGGACAGCAGTGCGTTCTGTTATTTGGATTTTACTCTCCAACCTACCTGGATCAGTCGAAAGTCAGGAGGATACCTCTGGCTCGACGCTGTTCGGGTCGGAAAGTATCCCTTGCGCGAAGTAAGTATGACGTTCGACGATCACATCAAATATGGATCGGCAATCAATGATCTGCGAAAGCGGGACACGCGCAATTCCACCGAAGCAGGTGAAAAGCTATTAGAAGAGCTTAGACAAGCAGGACAAACCAACACGACAACACTTGAAGTCGGAAACTTCTCGACGGCGAGTAAATTCCTAGGCAGTTATCCAATAAAAGGAGGGGACACTGAGGAATTTGAAGTTTTGATCCGATCTTTTAATCGCCCAACTTTGACTGAGCGCGTCAACATGAAAGTGGTCAACAACCATTGGTCAAAGGCATTGATTGTCGAGCTTCCAACAAATAAAAATCACGCATGGACGAAAATTGACAAGGATTTTCCGCGCATAAACGGGCATCTCGATGTTAATTGGCCGAGACCCGTGCAGGGTCGGGCTGAGTGGGATCACTAGTCTGCCGTGAGAATGGATACGGAGCCTACTGAATGCTGCAATCGAGAGCTGATGAGGTCAAATTCGGACACTATCGAAACATAGACGTTTTCAATTCTAACCACGGCCGTTACGCCGCACATAATCCCACGCGCTACGAACAATATCTTCCAGCGCCGGATACTGCGGCTGCCACCCCAGTTCTGCTCGGATCTTCTCCGAACTCGCAACCAGTGTCGCCGGATCTCCCGCCCGGCGTGCCTCCACCTTTGCAGGAATGCAGTGCCCGGTAACGCGTCGCGCGCACTCAATCACTTCGCACACGCTGAACCCATGGCCATTGCCCAGGTTGTAGATCAGTCGCGCAGCATCTTTCCGCGAACGCAGCGCATCCAGCGCCAGCAGGTGCGCGCTCGCCAAATCAGAGACGTGTACGTAGTCGCGCACACAGCTTCCATCCGGCGTATCGTAATCCTCGCCAAAGATGCTGATGTGGTCGCGCATCCCGCTTGCAACCTGCAGAATGATCGGGATCAGGTGAGTCTCCGGGTCATGACGCTCGCCAAGAGTCTCCGTCGCCCCGGCGGCATTAAAGTAGCGCAGGCTCGCGTACGACAACCCGTGTATCCGGTGGAACCACGCAAGCATCTTCTCCACCAGCAGCTTGGATTCCCCGTATGCGTTCGTCGGTGCAAGCTTGTCCGTCTCGCGGATCGGAATGCTCTCCGGCTCTCCGTAAAGCGCAGCCGTCGAAGAGAAGACGAAATAGCGCACGTTGTGGGCGAGCAGGGTTTCCAGCAATGTGAGAGCGTTGGCCGTGTTGTTGCGAAAAAACTTCGCCGGATCCTGCATCGATTCCCCGGCTTCGATCCAGGCCGCAAAGTGCAGCACCGCCTCTGGCCGATGTTCCGCAAATGCGGACTCCAGCGCCGCGCGATCCCCAACATCGCCCACAACCAGAGTTGCCGCCGAAGGCACCGATTCCCGATGCCCCTTGCTCAAATTGTCATACACGGTGACCGTGTAACCAGCGGCCACCAGTTGCGACACTACGACGCTCCCGATGTATCCTGCTCCACCCGTGACTAAAACTTTCATCGTTGCTCTCAGTATGCTGCGCTCGTATCACCAGCCACTCAGCTCCGCCCCGCCTATGCGATCTTTAGCAATGCGCTCCAGAATCTTACCCATTGTAGTGCAATGGAAATCCATGTACTTGTCTGATAGGCTGACCTGTAGTAATGTTTCTGAACTCACGCCTCCAATGAGCGCACACGGCGACCGCGGCGTGTAGGGAAAAGGTTTTAAGAACGGCCCGGTCCCATTTGGCCGGCACCGGAGGTTCTGCTTGAGCTCCCACACTGTTTCCGCACCCGCAAGCAAGGTTTCCATGCCTTCCTTAGAGCCTGAGCAGCTCACCTCCATGCTGTCTCAAATCCTCGATGTGCGGCGCATTCTTGTCCGTCCCATCGACCTCATCGCCTACGCTTCTGACGCCAGCTTTTACCGGCTCATTCCCAAGGCCGTGGTGCAGGCAGCCAGTGAACAGGAAGTCGCGCGTCTCTTCCAGTTCAGCCATGACCATGCGCTCCCCATCACTTTTCGCGCCGCCGGCACCAGTCTCTCCGGACAGTCCATCTCCGACGGCTTGCTCGTCGAGGTCGCCCGCAATTTCCGCGACCTTGAAGTCCTCGAAAACGGGCGCAAAATCCGCGTTCATCCCGGCGTCATTGGAGCCAGCGCCAATCGCGTGCTCGTCCCCTACGGCGCAAAGATCGGCCCCGACCCGGCCTCCATCGCAACCTGCACCCTCGGAGGAATTCTCTCCAACAACTCAAGCGGCATGTGCTGCGGCGTCGATCAGAACGCCTACCACACCCTCTCCTCGATGCGATTCGTTCTCCCCTCCGGCACTGCCATCGATACCGCCGCGCCCGATGCTGACGAGGAATTCTTCGCCCGCGAACCGGCACTGGCACGCGGCATACTTGAGCTCAAGTCCAGAATTCAAGGCGACTCCGCGCTCGCCGAGCGCATTCGCCGCAAGTACCGCACCAAGAACACCACCGGGTACGGCATCAACGCCTTCCTCGACTTCGAGCGCGCCGTCGATATCTTTGCCCATCTGCTCATCGGCTCGGAAGGCACTCTGGCTTTCATCTCCGAGGCGATCCTGAACACCGTCCCCGACCTGCCCGTAAAATACACCGGCCTTCTGCTCTTCCCTGATCTCTACGCGGCCTCGGAATCCATCGTGCCCTTGCGCCAAGCCGGCGCCAAGGCTCTTGAGATCATGGATCGCGCCTCGCTTCGCTCGGTCGAGAATCAGCCGGGCACGCCGCCGGTCATCAAAACTCTCTCCGACGGCGCAGCCGGGTTGCTGGTTGAGTTCCAGTCTGCCTTAGAATCCGAGCGTGCCGAACTCGAAGCTCTCGCCGCCGACTCCACCTCGCGCCTCAAACTTCTTGAGCCGGCGCAATTCACTCACTCTCCCTCGGCCCAGGCCGCGCTCTGGAAGATTCGTGCTGGAATGTTCCCCTCCGTCGGCTCGGTCCGCAACAGCGGCACTACCGTAATCATCGAAGATGTCGCCTTCCCCATCGAGCACCTCGCGCCCGCCGCGCAGGAGTTGAACGGTCTCTTTCGCCGCCACGCCTACAACAACGCCATCATCTTCGGCCATGCCAAGGACGGCAATCTCCACTTCGTCATTACCCAGTCGTTCAACGATCAGCGAGCGATCGACCAGTACTCGCGCTTCATCGACGATGTCGTCGAACTCGTTGTCAACCGCTTCGATGGAGCGCTCAAGGCCGAGCATGGAACCGGACGCAACATGGCTCCATTCGTTGAGACCGAGTGGGGCTCTGATGCCTACCAGATCATGGGTCAACTCAAGTCGCTGGCCGATCCCACCGGCCTGCTCAATCCAGGCGTTATCATTAACTCCGACCCGCACGCCCATCTGCATGACCTGAAGCAGTTGCCCACCGTCGAGCCTGAGATCGACAAGTGCATCGAGTGTGGCTACTGCGAGCCGCGCTGCCCTAGCCGCGACCTCACCCTCACCCCGCGCCAGCGCATCGTCGTCCGACGCGAGATGACGCGTCAGGCAGCAACTTGGCGGTACGAAATTATTGAGCGAGCTTGAACGCGATTTTCCTTACATGGCGCTCGACACCTGTGCCGCCGACGGCATGTGCGCCACCACCTGCCCGGTCAGCATTGATACCGGCACACTAGTAAAGCGCTTCCGCGCTCTGCGCAATTCGCCAGCGGCAAAGCGCATCGCGCAGTTCACAGTCGACGATTTCACGCTGATGGAATCTTTGATCCGCTTCGGCCTCACCGCCGCGCATCTAGCCGAGCGCATCATCGGAATCAGCGGTATGCAGGCGATCACCGGAGCCATGCGAAAGCTGATCGGCCCCAACATGCCGATCTGGACTGCCGGGATGCCATACGCAACTCGGGGCGGCATTCCGAACACCAGCCGCTCCTCCGCCCAAGCCGTGTACTTTCCTTCCTGCATCTCGCGAACCATGGGCCTGCTTCCCGGCGAGACCAGCGAAATATCTCTCATGCAGGCGAACGTCGAGCTGGCCAAACGCGCCGGAGTTCCCCTTTGGATTCCCCCCGATGTTGCCGGAAACTGCTGCGCCACTCCCTATTCCTCAAAGGGCTTTGAGGAAGCGCGCGACACTATGCTTAATCGCACCATCGAGAACATGTGGAAGTGGTCCAGCGAAGGCGCGCTGCCCATCATGGTCGACAACAGCCCGTGCTCCTACGGACTGCTCCACGCCCGCGAATACCTTACGCCAGAGAATCAGCAGCGCTTCGACCGCCTCAAGATCATCGACAGCATCGAATTCGTCCACGACCAACTGCTGCCCCGGCTGCAGGTGAATCATCCCGAACAATCGGTTGCCTTGCATCCGGTCTGCTCCGTCGTCAAGATGGGACTCACCCCAAAGCTCGTATCCATTGCGCGCAAGTGCAGCGGCGAAGCCTTCGTCCCGCCCAGTCTCGGCTGCTGTGCCTTTGCCGGAGATCGCGGATTCATGTACCCCGAACTCACTGCCTCCGCCACTACCGGCGAAGCCGCTGAAATCAAGGCTCACAAGCATGACGGCTGTTACTCCAGCAGCCGCACCTGCGAGATCGGCATGACCCGCTCCACCGGCGAAGTCTACCGCTCCTACATCTATCTGCTGGAGAAGGTAACGCGCGAATAACTTGCCATTGGGTCAGCGCTGGTATTGTTTGTCGCTGACCTTTTCCATCCAGTCGACGACCTTTCCGTCGAGCTGTTCCTGAATCGCGATGTGGGTCATGGCCGTGGTCGGCGTGGCCCCATGCCAGTGCTTCTCGCCGGGCGAGAACCAGACCACATCACCAGGCCGAATCTCCTCGATCGGCCCACCTTCGCGCTGAACCCAGCCGCAGCCAGCCGTAATAATGAGAGTCTGACCGAGCGGATGCGTATGCCACGCAGTGCGCGCGCCCGGCTCAAAGGTGACGCTGGCACCCTGGACACGTGCCGGATCAGGTGCCTGGACAAGCGGATCGATCCGTACGGTGCCAGTGAACCACTCTGACGGTCCCTTGATCGAAAATTGCGAGCCAATTCTTTTGATTTCCATATTCTGCATTCACTCACTTGATGGTTTTTGTGGTTGTCTTTGCCCAAACCCTCTGGATTCGCGGCGCGATCACGATGGAGGCAAGCTGCGATATCGCACTGGCAGCCGAGTATGCTTTTGCATTGAACATTTATCTTGATGCTCAGCGAATGCTGCGATTTGTTCCGGGCGAATGGTCGCCAATCCCGAAACTGCCCACCACTGCAATTCGAGCTTTTTCCCACCACCGTCCGCTCTGCTTTAAAATAGCGGGGACCTCCTCGGTCAAGGAAGAAAATGGAACATACCCTGCGCACCGCCCGGCTCACCCGCTCCGTGCTCCTTTCGGAGAAAACCAAACACCTTGAATTTGCTGTCGAGGAGCTCTCTTCGTTTGACTTCACCGCCGGACAGTTTGTCTCTGTCCGCGAGCCGCGCGGCGAAAAGTTCATCACTCGCGCCTACTCCATCGCTTCCCCGCCCCGCGGCAACAACACCTTCAACCTCTGCCTGAACCGCGTCGAGGAGGGCTTCATGTCCAACTTCCTCTGTGATCGCGAGGTCGGCGAAACCATCACCTTACACGGTCCACACGGCCTATTTGTGCTCAAGCCGGAGGTCGAAGACGTGATCTTCGTCGCCACCGGAACCGGCATCGCCCCATTTCGCGGCATGGCGCAGCACCTCTTCGGATTGGACGGCAGCGGCCAACCCCGCCATGGCGGGCGAAAGATCTGGATGGTCTATGGAACGCGCTACCCGGAGGACATCTACTATCAGGAGGAGTTCGAACGCCTGGCCGCCGAGCAGCCCAACTTCCAATACATCTGCACCCTTAGCCGCGGCCCCGAAACCTGGACCGGCAATCGCGGCTACGTGCAGGAGTACGTTCGCCAGATCGTCGGCCAGCGCAAAGACATGCACGTTTACATCTGCGGCCTCAACAACATGGTTTCTTCCGTACGCACCTTGCTGATCGATGAGTGTGGCTGGGAGAAGAAGCGCGTCATCTACGAACGCTACGACTAGATTTTAGCTCGCTTCAAAAGCTCAGCCGATCAAGCGTGCGGCTCACGCCTCTGCCGCCGAGGCCGCTGCTTCCGCCCGCCGGAAGTCCGAGAGCACCAGTTGTAGTGCGCCGCCAAAATCCTTATGTGTGTTCTGCTCAATGCGGAACAGCACATCCACCGCTGCGCCTCCCGAGAGCGGCTCGGTCTCCAACCGGTGCGCCATCCGCCACCCAAGCGCGTCCAACCCGCGAGCGAAGCCGCTTGTCTGTGCGCTCGCACATCGGCGCAGCTTCAGCTTCAAATGCTTCTCGCGCATCACCTTCGGTTCGCCCATCAGGGTCACGCCTCGCGCCATAAATACCGCCTCGGGATTTCCCATCCCAAACGGTTGCAGCGCGCGCAACTGCTCCCACATGCGCGGAGTCACCTGTTCCATATTCAGCTCGCCATCAAATTGCAACACCGGCTGTAATTCCTCGCCGGCCAGCTTCACTCTCGCATAGTCGTTGAGCCGCCGCCGCAACTCCGCAACCTTATCCGCCCGCATTGCAAAGCCTGCTGCCGCAGCGTGTCCGCCGAAGCGCAGGAACAACTCCGGCGCGCTCTCCAATGCATTCAGCAGATGAAAACCTGGAATCGAGCGCCCCGACCCATGCGCCTCCTCGCCATCGCGGGAAATCACCACCGCCGGACGCCCAAAACGCTCCACCACCCGAGAGGCGCAGATGCCGATGACTCCCCGGTGCCACCCTTCGCCCTCCACTACCATGCAGGCCGCAGTGCGCAGCTCTTCACTTTCTTCCACCTGCCGCAGCACTGCCTCGGAGATGCGTTGTTCCTCCTGCTGTCGCGCCGAATTCAGCAGGTTCAACCTTTCGGCAAGCTCTTTAGCCCGCCCGGGTTCCTTAACGGTAAAAAGTTCGACCACATCTTTGGCCACGTCCATACGTCCCGCAGCATTCATCCTCGGCGCAATCCGGAATGCCACCTCGGCGGTCGTCAGAGCACGTCCCGAATCACCCAACTCGCAAACTTCCATTAATGCATTCAGCCCCGGATTCACCACCTTGCGCAAGCCTTCCAGCCCCAGCGAGACCAGAACCCGGTTCTCACCCAGCAGCGGCACCGCATCCGCAATCGTCGCAATGGCCACAACTTTCAGGAAGGAAGGAATCAGCCGCGCCCGCCCCGAGCGCTCCAGGAGCGCCTGTGCCACCTTGAACGCCACTCCTGCGCCACACAGAGACTTGCACGGATAGCCGCAGTCGGACTGATTGGGATTCAGCACCGCCAGCGCCTTCGGAACGCCCTCATCGTGCGCCACCAAGTGGTGATCGGTCACAATCAGATCCACACCCACGCGTTCGGCGGTTTCGGCGGCGGCAAAGGCGCGGATACCGGTGTCAACGCTGATAATCAGCCGGACCCCGTTCGCCGCGGCGCGCTCAATCACCTCGTCGCGCATGCCGTACCCTTCCAGCAAACGATGCGGCACGTGGAAGTCGCACTGCCCGCCGAGCAGTTCCACCACCGTCTTCAAAATCACCGTCGCCATCGTGCCGTCCACGTCGTAGTCGCCGTAGATCAGCATCGGCTCGCGTTGCGCAATGGCGCGCTCCAGCCGTTCTACGGCCGCGAGCATGCCGAGCATTTCCATGGGGGAGTGTAGTTGATCCAGAGAGGGATGTAGAAAACGGTGAGCCTCGTCCACAGAGCCAATGCCGCGCGCCGTCAGCAATTCGGCCACAATCTCGGGCAGATCCATCGCTGCCGCAAGGGTGCGGGCGATCTCTTGCGCATCTCTGCCGCGCGCGCTGTCCTGACTTTGCTGAACGTCCCGCCGAACCCAGCGCACGCTTTAGCGCTCGTCTTCTTCGGACCTCCGTCGAGCCGTCGATCATGATGCCACCCAGATCGTCGACCATCTCCTGCAGGGCCTTGTAGCTCTCATACCACTCGGTGGAGAGCTCGCATAAAAACATCACTCCCTGATAAGGAAAACCGAGCTGGATGAATCCGATGCGTCCGAAATGTGAGCGCAGCTGCCGTGCCGTCTCAATGTCTTCGTCGCGGCTGAAACTTGAACGGCGCAACTCCGACAACAGAATATCCACGTCCTCGGCTTCCACTTGCGCGGAATTCATGGTGATAAACGGGGCTCCCGAGGCTCGCGCCAGCTCCAAAAAGTCTTTCCAGCTCTCGTTTACGTCCTCGCCGTCCCAGAGCACGCTGGGCATCTCGTCCGGAATATATCCGTGGAAGCGCCGCAGCCCCAGTCCTTGGGCGAAGGCGTACATATCGTCGTGAATGCTGGTCAGGTCTTCTAATAACATCGTTCTGCTTTTCTAACAAAATGGCTGCCCCGGCTGCAACCTCGCCGATTCGCACTCGCCTCACCGCCCCGCCTGCGCAAGAAAAAGCGTCCGACCATCATACTCCCGCCGCGGTCGATCAGCTCTCCCTCTCACATCTGTGCCAACAATTTTCCCGTGGAATTCACTTTTCCCGCTACCCCATCCTCGCACTCCCGCCGCAACCCTCCGCCTCGACTCCGTTTTGCCTCTAAGTGCGCTACGCTGAACGAAGTGACGAGCCCCGTGTCGCTCAAATCTCCAGCGCCGGCGCGACCCGCTGAAATTGCCCCTCGCGCCTGTGCTAAAATTTGTGTTTCCAGCGCAAGGTCCGACACATATCATGCTCTTTTCGAAAGAATACGTGGGCTATCTAGCCCGGCAAACCGTCAAACGGCTGCAAGACAATCATTTCATTCAAACCCACGAGCTCGAGAAGGTCATCGAGCGCGTCCAGAGCTCCATGGTCGAGGAACTCAGCCTTGAGGACCGCATCAACGACGAAGTTCGTGTCATCCTCGAAGCGTACTCCGACGAGATGCGCAAAAGCGCGGCCAACTACCAGGAGATGTTCAAGCAGGTCAAGAACGAACTGGTGAAGAAATACAAGGCGGTGCTATGAGACTCTCCCGCGAAAAACTCAATAAGCTCGCCTCGTCATCCACCGAACAACTCGCCGGCCTCAAGAACGTCGAGTTCCTCGAAGGCTACGACGATATCCGCCAGGAAGTGCGCCGCATTCTCGAAGATCTCCTCGCCAGCGAGGAAAAGCTCGATAAAGCCGCCCGACTGAAGATCGAGAGCCAGCGCCGCATCATCCCCGAAGGCACTCCCGAGTGGAACATTCTCTATCACAAGTACTACAACGAAGAGGTGAAGAAACTGGGCATTTAGCTCGGCATTAATCAGAAACAAAGAGAATGAGGTGCCCAATCCGGACACCTCATTCTTTATTCTTTTTGAAAACCAAGACTCACGAAGTTCTACACCGCCTGCCCCGCGCTAAATCCAGAAGCCCAGGCCCACTGGAAGTTATACCCTCCGAGATGTCCGGTGACATCCACCACTTCGCCCACAAAGTACAGCCCTGGAGCCTTCTTCGATTCCATTGTCTGTGCCGAAAGCTCGTCGGTGTCCACTCCGCCCGCGGTGACTTCGGCTTTCGCAAAACCTTCTGTTCCTGACGGTACAAATTCGAAGTGATGCAGTGCCCGTTCCGCTTCTTCAAACGCCGCATTTGTCCATTTCTTGAACGGATGCAACTCCAGCCAGCGCTCAGCCAAACGAATCGGCAGCACCTCTCGCAGCGCCGCCGCTACCGATGCGGCATCGCGCCGCGCTCCTGAGGCCAGCAGATGTTCGAATACCTTCGCATCCGGCGCCCAATCCAGAGTGACTTTCTCCCCCGGCTTCCAGTACGACGAGATCTGCAGGATCGCCGGCCCGCTGAAGCCGTGATGGGTGATCAGCAACTTCTCCCGAAAGCTCTGCTTTCCGATGCTCGCCACTACCTCGGTCGAAATCCCTGCAAGATCGCAGAAGCGCTTCGTATCCGCCGTGTTCAAAGTAAACGCCACCAGTGCCGGACGCGGTTCCACGATCTTCAAACCGAACTGACGAGCCAGCTCGTATCCAAACGGCGTCGCACCCATCTTCGGAATCGAAAGCCCACCGGTCGCAACCACCAGCGCATCGGAGGAGAACTCATGCTCGCCTGTGACCGCCGTAAACCCTCCCGAGTTCCGCACCTCCCGCACCTGCGTCGAGAGCTTCACGCGCACCCCCACCCGCACGCACTCCTCTTCCAGCATCGTCAGGATGTCCTGTGCGCTCCGGTCGCAGAAGAGCTGCCCCAGCTTTTTCTCGTGCCAACGAATCCCGTGGCGCTCCACCATCGCTATGAACTTCTCCGGCGTATACCGCGCCAACGCTGACTTTGCGAAGTGCGGGTTCTCCGAGAGGAAACTGTCCGCGCCGCTCTCGATGTTGGTGAAGTTGCAGCGACCGCCGCCAGAGATCAGTATCTTCTGCCCTGCGCGGTTCGAGCTCTCCAGCACCGTAACCGAGCGCCCGCGCTTTCCTGCCTCAATGGCGCACATCAACCCTGCCGCTCCCGCGCCCAGAATCAAAACCTCGGAATGGTATTTCATGCGGAAGCCTTCTGCGAATCCTGCCTCAATGATTTCACCTCAAAATTCGACTACCTCCTTACACTATACGGCTGTCATGCGGAACGCAGTGAAGCACCGCCGTGACCAGGCGGCAGTTACTGGTTTGCCAATGGTTTCGGGAGATGAGCATTGATTGCGTGGGCCAGAGTGGGAAATCCACAGAAATTTTGGTCTGGAGGTGAGGGGATTTATGGATCTCCGGGATGAGAATTGCCCGGCGCCGGCGTTTTCCTCAACCTGCGCAATTAGAATTGACCTGAAGCCATGTCTGAATTGAAAACCCTCTCCCCGGAAATTCTGCTGCACATTTCGCAGACCATTGATGTTCCTATGCGCGGCCTCGTCTCGGTCATCGAACTGCTCGATGGCGGCGGCACCGTGCCCTTCATTGCGCGCTATCGCAAGGAGGCCACCGGCAATCTCGACGAAGTGAAGGTCCGCGAGATCGAAGAGCAGCTCGCCTACTTCCGCGATCTGGTCTCGCGTCGCGAGACCATCCTTCACTCCATCGCAAGAGCAGGGCAAGCTGAGCGATGAACTCAAGGCGCGCATCGAGCGCTGCCTCGACAAGAGCGAGCTTGAAGATCTCTACCTGCCTTACAAACCCAAGCGCCGCACCAAGGCCACGATCGCGCGCGAAAAGGGATTGGAGCCGCTGGCGCAATATCTATGGGCGCAGCAGACCGCCGAGCTTCCGCTCGCCGATTTTGCCGCCACCTTCGTCAGCGAAGAAAAGGGCGTCGCCAACATCGACGAAGCGCTGGAAGGCGCGCGCCACATCGTGGCCGAAACCATCAGCGAAGATGCCGACCTGCGCAAGGCGCTCCGCCAGCTTATGTTCGACGAGGGCGTCATCACCAGCCGCAAGGCCACCGATGCCGTCGATGAGCAGGAAAAGTTCAAGATGTACTACGACTATCGCGAGCCGGTGAAGACGCATCCCCTCGCATCGCATGTTGGCCATCCGCCGCGGCGAAGCCGAGAACGTCCTCTTCTTCCTGATGGAACTCGAGCCGCAGCGCGCCATCAGCACATTGCAGGCGCGCATCCTGCGCACCACGGGCGACTGGACTCCGCAGCTCATGCTGGCCATTGAAGACGCCTGGCAGCGCCTGCTGAATTCATCCATCCAGGGTGAGATTCGCCTTGAATTGAAGAAGCGTTCCGACGCCGATGCCATCGCCGTCTTCCGCGACAATCTGCACAATCTGCTGCTCTCGCCTCCTGCTGGACCGATCTCCGTTCTCGGCATTGATCCCGGCCTGCGCACCGGATGCAAGCTTGCGATTGTCGATGAGACGGGAAAGTTTCTCGCGCATGACGTGATGTATCCCTTCACCTCGAAGAGCGGACTGGAGCAATCCGCGAAGGTCTTGGAGAAGTTGATGGCGCAACACAACGTGCGCGCCATCGCCATCGGCAACGGAACCGCCGGACGCGAGACCGATCAGTTTGTGCGCGAGTTTCTGCGCGAGCGCAAGCTCGACAACATCTTCGCCGTTACCGTCAGCGAGAGCGGCGCCAGCGTGTACTCCGCCTCGGACGTCGCTCGCCAGGAGTTTCCCGATCTCGACCTCACTGTGCGCGGCGCTATCAGCATCGCGCGCCGCCTGCAGGACCCGCTCTCGGAACTGGTGAAGGTCGATCCCAAATCGATTGGCGTCGGCCAGTATCAGCACGATGTCGATCAGCGCAATCTTGCAGCAATCGCTTGAGACTGTGATCGAAAGTTGCGTCAACCGCGTCGGCGTCGACCTCAACACCTCCTCGTGGACGCTGCTGCGCTACGTCGCTGGAGTCACCGAACGCACTGCGGTCAACATCGTGAAGTATCGCGACGAAAACGGGCGCTTCCACTCGCGCGCGCAACTGATGAAGGTTCCCGGTGTTGGACCGAAGACATTTGAGCAGGCTGCGGGATTCCTGCGCATTCGCGACGGCGAAAATCCGCTCGACTGCACCGCCGTGCATCCCGAGTCCTATCCCGTGGTGGAGCAGATTGCCGAGTCGCTGAAGACTCCGGTCAGTGAATTGATCGCGCGTCCCGAGTTGCTGGAGAAAGTCGATCGCACGCAACTCTCCGCCGGCACATTCACCCTCAACGACATTCTCGAAGAGTTGAAGAAGCCGGGCCGCGATCCGCGCGATAAGTTCGTCGCACCCAGCTTCGCCGAAGGCGTTCGCGAAATCGCCGACGCGCAGCCGGGAATGATTCTGGAAGGCGTTGTAACCAACGTGACCAAGTTCGGGGCGTTCGTCGATATCGGCGTACACCAGGACGGATTGGTTCACATCAGCGAGCTTTCCAATCGCTACATCAAAGATCCGAGCGAAGCGGTGAAGGTGGGCCAGATCGTGAAGGTGAAAGTGCTGAGCGCGGATGTGAAGACCAAGCGCATCGCGCTCTCCATCAAGGCTCTGATGGAAGCCGCTCCGCAGGGCCGACCTCGGAAGCCGCAACCGCCGAAGCCGCCTGAGAAGCCGCAGCTCTCGGTGGAGCAGAAGCTCTCGATGCTCTCTTCGAAGTGGAAGGCGCGCTGAAAAACAGGTTTCAAAGTTTCGAGGTTTCACAGGTTTCAAAGTTAAGAGCAAGGGCAAGAGCATCGCAGAGGCTGCTTCCCACATTCGCCAAATGCGGCGGATGTGGGCCACCACGTTTGTAATTTTGCACCTGTCTACTTTGCCAGGTATTGCTCCCATTGCCACAGCATGCGGTTGAACAGATGGGTGCGCGCCTGCGTGACCGGCGATGCCGTGGGTTTTGCCGGGATAGAGTTGCAGATCGAAGGGGCGTCCGGCGTCGATCATCGCATCGATGAATTGGATTGAGTTCTGCATGTGAACGTTGTCGTCGCTGGTGCCGTGCACCAGCAGCAGACGCCCGCTCAGATTGTGCCGCCGACTTCACGATGCTGGTCTTTTCGTATCTCCGCCGCGTTGTCCTTGGGCAGGCCCATGTAGCGCTCGGTGTAGGTGGTGTCGTAGTTGTGCCAGTCGGTCACGGGAGCACACGCTGATTCCGGCCTTGAAGCGATCCGAGTGAGTCAAGGCGTATGCGGCCATGGTTCCGCCATAGCTCCAGCCCCACCAGCCGAGGCGCGTGCTGTCCAGTTGCGGAAAGCTTGCGAGCGCCTGATCGAGCGCGGCAAGGTTGTCACGCAGTTCTACGTCGCCGAGATGATGGAACGTGGCCATGGCAAACTTGCGCCCGCGATTGCCGGTGCCGCGATTGTCCACCTTGAGCACGGCGAAGCCATGATGGGCGAGCACCTGATCGAATGGGTCGATGGTGTGCGCGGCGTCGCGCACGGACTGGCCTTGCGGGCCGCCGTAGGGATTGAGGATCAACGGAACTTTGCCGTTGACCTCGGTCGCGGCTCCGGCGGGAGGCAGCAGAATCACGCCGCGCAGCAACTCTCCGTCTTCGGCGTGGAAGTCCACAAACTGCGGCAGTGAGCGTGTCGTAGTCGTCCCATGTATGCGAGGCCCAGACCTCGCTGCATGTGTCGCCGACGGCGCAGATCTGCATCTTCGCCGGTTCGGTAAGCGCGCTGTATGTGTCCACAAAATACTTTGCGTTGCGCGGTCATCGAGACGCTGTGTACGCCGGGCTGGCGAGTCACGGGCACGGCTTCTCCGCCGGCCAGCGGCACGGCAAACAGATGCTCCTGGCGATCGTCGCCCTTGTTCGCTTCGAGGTAAACGCGTGCCCTTGGCCTCGTCGACTTCCGACAGGCTTGTTCACCTCGTAGCTCGCCACTGCTCCAACTGGCGCTCCAGCTTCGCGTCTGCGGCCAGCGGCTGCGCGGCATCGAATCCGTATAGATAGACATGTGTGAATCCATCGCGCCAGCTCAGCCAGAGGAACTCACTGCTGGAATCGAGAAAGCGCAGACCCTCGTGTTCGCCGCGTCCCATGGGATCGTGGAGTTCGATGTAGTTGGGGTCGCTTTCATGCAGCACGCGGCGAGATCTTTCCGCTGCGAGCGTCGATGAAGTACAAGTCCTGCTCGTTCTGCAAACGGTTGAGCACCATTGCCCAGGCGAGGCCGGGACGCACCCAGCCAAAGCGCGGAATGTAGAAGTCGCCCTTCACGCCGAGATCGATCTGTTTGGCGCCGCCGTCGAGGCCGGTGAGCATCAGCTTCACGGTGGGATTCGGGTCGCCGGCATTTGGGTAGCGCTCCTGGTCGGTCTCCGGATGGGGGGGCATCCAGTCGACGATTGGATATTGCGGGACCGGAGCTTCATTCATCTGGAGATAGAGAATCTGTTTTGCATCGGGCGACCAGAAGTAGTTCGAGCGTACATCCAACTCTTCCGAGTAGAGCCAGTCCACCTCGCCGTTGAGCAGGTTTGCGTCGCTCTCATTTGTGAGCGCAATTTCAGCGCCTCCGGCGATAGGGCGCACGTAGAGGTTATGAGCGCGCACATAGCTGAGAAATTTTCCATCGGGCGAGAACTTGGGATCGCTCGAAGGCTCGTTGGCGTCGGTCAACTGGCGGCCTTTCGAGGCGGCTATGATCGAAGATCCAGAGCTGCCCCAGGGCGTCGAAGAGCAGGCTCTTGGAATCGGGCGACCACTGATAGTCAGCTACCCCGAAGCGGGCGCGGTTCTCGCGCTGGCGGTCGTCCTTCAGATTGCTGGTGGAGGGCACCAGCGCCGCGAGTTTGTCGGCGGCAATCAATTGCGCGCTCTTGCCGCTGGCGGGATCGAAGTAGTAGAGCGATTCCTGCTCGCCGCCGGCTCCGGGCTGAATGTAGGTGAGCTTGCTTCCGTCCGGGCTCCACTGCACTCCGGCGGGCGGGCGGTCGCTGGAAGCCGATGGCGCGTAGATTGCCTCCACGGTGTACTGCTTTTTGGCTGATTGCTGCGCCATCGGCCGTTACGCTTGCCAGCGCACAGAGCGCCGACAAGCCATCTGCTGGTCTTCAAAGCAGTTCCTCCGCGGGGAAGCTATATGTCCCTGTGGCGAAGGTAAATCTGGGCTGGCGGAATTTGCAAGATGGAGCGCGTTGGGACGGCAATTTGTCAGCGAAGAGTCATCCAGATGCGCGCAAGGCTGACCAGCGCAACCACTACGCCAAGAACGAAAAACAAGTCATGGGCGGCTTGTTTGGGCAGAGCGCCAGGAATCGGGACGCCGCGCTCGCGGAACGCGGCGCCCAACGCGCGATCCTGCTTGCGGAGGAAGTCTGCCAATTGCGCATGAAAGAGCGCAATGGCCAGCCCAAGCAGGACGCGGGTAAATTCGATGATCATGGTATGAAGTTAGGCCGACGGCTACGCCTTCGATCCATCCGGCAAACTTCTTAGGTATGGCGGCAAAAAACCTTGGCCCGCCCTGACGTGCTAAAATTCGCACTATATGGGCTTCGCGGGAATTCATGCCAACTGATCTTGAAAAGCTCGTCGAACTGCAAAAGGTTGATCTCGAACTTGCGCGCCTCAACGCGCAGCTCGCGGCCATACCGAAAACTATTGCGCGCATCGAAGCCCAACTGGCCAGCGCCCGCAAACGCGTGGAAGACGCTCGCGCCGCGATCAAAACGGGAGAGACGGCCAAGCGCGCACTATGAGCAGGAGATCCAGTCTCTTAACGAGAAGATTCTCAAGTTCCGCGGCCAGTCTTCCAGCATAAAAAACAACGAACAGTACAAGGCGCTGCTCTCAGAAATTGCGCACGCCGAAGGCGAGATTGCAGGCTTCGAGGAGAAGATTCTCGAAGTCATGCTGAACGCCGACTCGTTGCAATCGCAACGGGCGGAGGCTGAAGCAGCACTCAAGGCCGAGTCCGCCGAAGTGGAACGGCAGAAGGCTGAGGCCGCGAAGGCAGGCGATGCCGACCGGGCTGCCGCAGCCGAAGCCCAAGCCAGCAGCACGAAGCTGCGCAAGGACGTGGACGAAACGCTGCTGGCGACCTATGACCGCATTCTGAAGTCGCGCGGCTATGCCGTGGCCGAGGTGCTGGAACATCGCTGCACGGCCTGCCAGGTGATGCTGCGTCCACAGGTGCTATCGAACATCCGCGCCGCGCAGGAGGTGGTACACTGCGACTCCTGCGGACGGATGCTCTACTATTTGCCGGAGCACAACGTGAAGTCGGTTGCCGCGAACGCCACGGGAATTGCGCACCAGGCCGAACGCGAATGGATGTTCGTCCCCTCGATGGGCAGCAGTGGCGCGTTTGTGGTTTTCATCAATCACAAGGGCAACGCCACCATGAAGGCATACGATGCGCAGACCGGCGAGGCCATTGCGCGGCGGGTGGAGAAGAACGCAATCTGCCAGACGATTTTTGCCGAGGAGTTTCGCGGCGCCCGCAATCTTTTTGTGGACGAACCGAACCTCGAAGAGAAATACAAAGAACAGTTGCCGCCCGAGGTGCTTGACGACCTTCGGCATCAGCTTCCCAAGGCATAACGCGCGCGCTCGAACAATCGTCGGGTGCGCACCTCTCCGCATGAAAGCTCAAAAGAAAACATCATCGGCTCCGGTTGCGCGCGTGATTGTGAACGCACACGCGGTGGCACGGCTGCGCGGCGGCCATCCCTGGATTTTTAAGTCCGATATCGAGCGACTCGATCAGGCCGCGCCGGGCGCGCTGGTGCGCGTGGAAGACCAGCGCGGCAAACCTTACGGCTCCGCGCTCTATAGCTCCAGCTCGCAGATCGCGCTGCGCATGGTTGCGCCCAATCCGGTTGAGGCGGAGAAATATCCCGAGTTGCTGCGCTACCGTATCCGACAGGCGATTGCCTATCGCGAGCGCGTGGTGCGCGACTCAGATGCCTTCCGCGTGCTCTTCAGCGAGGCCGACATTACTCCCGGCCTGATCGTGGACAAGTACAACGACGTAATCAGCTTCCAGGTGATGACCCAAGCCATGGATGCGCCATTCGCGCGCGAGATTCTGACTCGAGGAGTTGAAGTCGGCATACAAGCCCGAGACGATTCTGGAGCGAGTGGACCCGCGGATTCGGGAGCTTGAAGGGCTGGCTCCGCGCGAGGATCAGGCGGCGTATTCGCGGCTGAAGAAGCCCAAGACAGCGACCCTGTTCCACATGAATGGGATTGCATTCCACTACGACGGCAGCGCCGGGCAAAAAACCGGAGCCTTTCTCGATCAGCGCGAAAACTACGCCGCCGCCGAGAGCTATGGACGAGGGCGAGCGCTGGAAATCTGCACCTACCAGGGCGGCTTCTCGCTGCACCTGAACCGCGTATGCGAGCAGGTCACGGCGGTTGACATCTCCGCCGAGGCGTTGGCCGTAGCGGAGCGCAACCGCGAACTGAATGAGCAGAAGCCAATTGAATTCGTCCAGGCCGACGCATTCGAACTGATGCGGCAATATGCGGACGCCGAGCGGCGATATGAGACGATCGTGCTCGATCCGCCGGCCTTCGCCAAGTCTAAAAAGAGCGCGGAGGACGCGCTCCGCGGCTACAAGGAACTGAATCTGCGCGCGCTGAAAATGGTGCGCAACGGCGGAGTGCTGGTGACCTGTTCGTGCTCTTTCCACGTCAGCGAACAGGATTTTTTGTCCATGCTCTCCAGCGCCGCGCTCGATGCCCGGCGCAATCTCCACGTGATTGAAAAACGAATGCAGTCGGTGGATCATCCGGTGCTGCTCAATGTGCCGGAGACACACTATCTGAAGTGCATCGTCTGCTCAGTCTTCTAATTTGAATTCCATTTGGAAACAAAAGAGGCCGCCCAACTGCAGGCGGCCTTTGTTTGCTGAAGCCTTTCATCGCTGCAACATCAGTTCGTCGCGGTGAGAATCCTCGATAACGGCTTACCCCTGCTTCCAGTGCCTGCGCATCTGGTGGAATTTCTCCAGTTGCTCCGGGGTCAGAATCGTTGCCAGTTGCGCCTGTGAAGCCTGGCGAATCTGGGCGAGTTGAGCCTGTTTCTGCTCGTTAGTCAGCGCAGAATTCTGTAAGTACCGCCTGCCGCTGCTGGCGATTGGAGAGGCGGAGGTCTTTCAATTTGCTCTCTGATCTGCGGTCAGCCCGAGCTTGGCTGCAAAGCGAGATTTGGCCGCGGCGCGGCGATTGGCAAACGCCGCCTGCTGCGCGGGTGTCAGCACGGACTTCATCTGCTCGCGCGTGCTGGCTCGCAGTGCCTTCAGTTTGGCCTGCTTCTGCTCTGCGGTCAGTGTCTGGTCATTGCGGATGATTGCAGCCTGGTCTCGCGCCGAGTTGCGAAGGCTGCGCAGTTGTTGCTTCTGCTCCGCAGTCAGTTGAGGCTTTGCAGTTGCGCTGGCCGTGCTCTGGGTTGTGGTGTCTGGGGCTGGTGTAGTTGCCTGCTGCGCGAGCAGAGTGGCGCCGCTAAGGGTGATTGCCATCATCAGCACCGCATTTGTGATCCGAATTCCACGCATTGTCTTTTCTCCACTTTGTGTCGTCTAACTGAGGTCGATATCCGAACTCCTCGTCCTCATGTTCAACAAAACACCGCATGGTGACGGTAGTTTCGCGCAAGTTGTTACGAATTGTGAACCAAGGAAGAACTTCGTGCTATTTGATTGGCTGTCAGCATTGCACCCACCTAAAAAAGTGGGCACGCTGCGGGTTCCCAACGATAAGATGGGAAATAACTTGTCTCGGTTCGCTCGCGACCGTACTGCTCACACCATTGCAGTTCCAGCGCGCGATAGTCTTCGGGAAGATGGATTTTACGGAACGTTGAAAAGCGAGCGACATGCTTTGAGAAACTCGCTTTGAAGCGAAGTTGAAATAGGAACGATTTTGAGCGGTGCGTTTTTCATGCCCTTAGGAATAACGCAGTAGTTCTACTCTGAAAATCCGGTAGTTTTGCGTAAGACAAACCCGCTCTGGATTGGCCGAAACCGCAGAAATAAAGAGAGTGGCTAAAAATCTCACGTAAGATGGAAACCGCTATGTCGTACTCAATAATTCCAGAACTGCGAGGACTACGTGCAGCGAAGCATTGGCTTCCGCTACTGACTGCCTGCATGGAGGGCAAGACTCAGAACGATAGGGTGATTACGTGGACAGATGGAAGACCTGTGCGGGATTTCCGTGGTACTTGGTCGAAGGTCTGTAAGGCAGCGGGAGTCCCCAACTTGCTGTTCCACGATCTCCGTCGTACCGCTGCCCGTGCTCTACACCGAGCGGGAGTGGCTGAAGGTGTTATCATGGGAATCGGCGGTTGGAAGACCCGAAGCATCTTTGAACGGTACGCTATCGTTGCGCAGTCTGACATCAAAGACGCGATGGGTAAACTTGAACAGCAGCGGCATGATACCAAAGAAGCGCAAGAACCCGGCTTTGACCATAGTTCAGCCATAGTTGCACAGAAAAGAGTGCAGCCTGGCCAGCTTGACAAGACGGGAAACATCAACTAACCTACATATTCCTCAGTGATTTACATCCCAAGCCGGGATGGCGGAACTGGCAGACGCAGCGGACTCAAAATCCGCCGACCGCAAGGTCATGGGGGTTCGATTCCCCCTCCCGGCACCACTTGAATTCAAATGACTTAGACAGAAAACAACCACCTATGAATGTGTGACCTTTCCCTTACGGTGCCTGTTTTGGTGCCTGTTCGGCAGTTTTGGCTTTGCTCCGCCTAGATTTGCTGCCGTGATCCTCTCTACCACAGACTGCTTGTGAGCCGGCGAAAGATGGCTGTAACGCGCAGCCATCGAGATGGTTTTATGTCCAGCGGCCTCCTGAATTTCTTTGATGGAAGCGCCGGCCATTGCCAGCCATGAACAAAACGTGTGACGGTTTGAGTGCCAGACATAGCCAGTGATCTTAGCTTCTGTAAGGCACGGCTGAAACCAAGAGCGATTGTCAAACCGCTCTTTCTCTCCCTCTCGCGGAAAAATGCGGTCTCGGAGTCTCTGCCCCGGTTTGCGAAGGGATTCAATTGCGGCCATCGCATCACTGTTGAGATGAACCGTGCGAGCCGAGAAATTCTTTGTTTTTGTGAGATCGATCAAGTTGCGATGCGTATCGAGTTGTCCCCAGATGCTGGAGTATTGCTCGCTCAAGCGCATTCCCGTATGCACAGACACCACAAACTCGGGAACGTGTTCGGGAAATCGCCTTTCGATGACTGCATGCAGCGCGTCATACTCTTGCCTGCTAAGAAAGCGAGGCCGCCCTACAGGCTCTTTCCGTTGGCGCACAAGGCGGGCCGGGTTAATGTCAACCTTTCCGTTGGCGATCCCCTCCTTGAAACAAAGACTAAGGAAGGCCTTGTACCGGTTCGCAGTCGCCGGTGTTTTAAATGCCGATGCAAGCCAATCGTCAATTTCCTTGGGCTTTATCTCTGAGGCAATATGAGATCCAAACGCATCCTTTACTTTGATGGCTTTGCATTTGTAATCTCGAAAGCTGCGATTATGCTTCTGAGAGTATTCCACGGCATCATCGACAAGTGCCGAGAGCGTTGTTTTGCCGTTCTTGAGTTCGGGCAGTTTGATTCCCCGCCATGCATCAGCCTTCCGGGCCTGATACAGGTTAATCGCATCGCTTTTGGTGCCGACTTTTTCACGGCGCTGCTTGCCCCTGACGTAGTAATTTATCCACCAGATGTTTGAACCCTTCGGACGCTCAAACACGCCTCGTGCCGGTTTCTGTTCTTTCTTAGCCATCCCCTCTCCCTGAGTGCCTATTACATCTGACTTCGTCTCTTATGAACTCCGATGAAACATGCATCGCTTCAGTGTAGCAGGCACAGGCAACTATCCAAGAATCAGGTCAGGGCGTATGGTGCCGTCTCGGCATGCCGACGATATAGTTATGGAACCGTTCGCGCCAAACTTAGGATTCGTGTTTGGCTATTCCACAAGAGGGAGCACCCGCTGCCATTAGATGGCAAACGCACATTCTTGGCAGCTAACGGATGCCCGCAATCCGCACCAGCCCGCATTTGACGGCGCACATCCTCGGTTCGAAGTGTCCCCAAAACTGCCACCGATCTAGTCCACCAAACTATCAGGCATAGCTTCTAGTAGACGCTGAACGGCTCTCCGCAATTCTCCGTCTGCCTGTTTCTCTCGTTCAGCATGCTCAAGTAATTGTTGAAATAGTTCGACGGTAAGGGGCTCATTCTCAAGGCGCTCGTAAAGACCTGGCACGATGCCCTCCATGCACTCCCGGACAAAATCCTGTTTTGGAGAGCTGTCATTGGTGGACTCGCCCCTACTAGCTTCATGGCGAATAGAGTCTTCGGTTAGACGATCCTGATATGGTCTAGTAGTCTCGTCCAATAGGACAATAGTGGAGAAATTCAGGATAGCCGTCAGTTCGCGCCAGAAGCGACGCCTTTTGGGCAGATTTCGGAGAATACAGTCAATGTAGCTTCCTCTTTGATACTCCCTGGCTTTCAATGACTGTTTGCTCTTGTAAAGTTCTGACTGAAGAAGCGTAAGAACCCTCTCTACCTCCGCCGAATGGTCCTCTGTCGGATCGGTGCCTAGGGGAGCAAAGCCGCCAAGGATGCTTGACGCTTTGCTGCGAAATTCTGCAGCGACAAGCGCTGTCTTGTTGCGATTGCTTTTATACTTCTCGAGTTTCGCGATCCAATCCTGGAGCTCAGCTATGTACAAACGACGGTTGCAGGCAATTGCCTCGAACTTTCCAAACTCGAACACACCCTGCATAGCACATGGCGTCAGCACTCGTACTTTCTGTAAAGTGCGGAACTCCCTTCGAAGCCAATATTCGGAATCATCCTTATTCAGTTCACACAGGAATGTGTCAAGCCAGAGCTTGAACTCACGGCTGTAGGCGGTGTCCCGATTTAGAAGGTGACAGTACGGCACCTCGTTCGCCACCCTCCTGTCGTAGAAACACTTGGCACCGACAGGACAGCTGATGTAAGCCTGAAGTATCTGAGATCTGAAACACGCAATTTCCTGTTCTTCCAATCGATCGAAGACAGACTTACGGGATCGTATTCGGCTTTGTGACATTTCTTACTCCATCAAGGATATACAAGGGAGATGTTCACCTGGTTGAGATGTAAGTGCCTCCCGAATAAGACCTTATCTAATTTCTTATTTCCCCATAGACCTGTCAACCAGCCCCTGGGCGCCTAAGGCTAACCACCTACGCTTTGTGCGGAAAACCGCGTTTCTTGCGAGGCAACTGTTTGCCCGTCCGAGCTTAACCCTCCGCCGTAAGCTCCGTCGCATGTCCAAAACCAAAAACCGAAAAAACTCCGAAACGCAATCCGCAGACGATGCCACTCTCGGATTACTTGTTCCCCAACGTGCAACCGCCGGCTTGCTAGGCATCTCCCCGAGAGCTGTCGCCTACCTTGTCGCAGCCAAATTGCTGGAGACCCGTCGCATTGGACGCCGGGTCCTCGTAACCCGGAAGTCGATTCTGCAATTTGCATCGGTCGATCACCCTGCCTCCCTGTCGTTTAGCTCCCAGAAAGGTTGAAACGATGAAAGGTAGACCGGCGAGCGCTACCCTGACGGTGAGCATACATATTGAACGGGTGTATCGGCGGCTCATTAATGGTGGCCACTTTGTAAGTGCTAGCGCAAAAGGGACCGGCGTAAAGGAGGCAAAGAGTCCCAAAAAGGACCGTGCGTGTGGAGACCGGGATGTGTAAGATTTCACCAATCCCGGGTCAATGCTCGTTCGATTTTGCGAACGACACTCAAGCGCATAGCAGCGCACCGACCTCAACGCAGTCGTCAGAAAAAACGAACGAAACTCCACGACAGACCGACACGGAAACTCGTGACGAGCACTCTTCAGCTGTAGGAGTTGCTGCTAGCATCTCGGCTCCCATTCAGAATACCCCCGCCCCCTCGCGTAGCTGCGAACGGCATGGGGCAGCAAAGACGCGAAATGTGGCACCACAACCAATCACCTGCCTGGAGGACATCCTCGATGCCACCGAGACATTATTTCACGCGAAGTTAGACTTGTTAAAAAGCGACGCAACACCAAACACAACAATCGCAGGCCTAGGTCGTTTGGCCTCGGTCACCGGGAAAGACAAGCGCAATCTTCGGAACGCCAGAAAACGGATGATCTGCAAAGGAATCCTTGAGGTCTGGGGTGACGGGGACTGTCGTGGTCGCGGAACCGTGTATCACCTTTTCAGCCCGGAGGAAATCATCTCATCGCTCACCGAGCTTGGATACACACATTGGGTCCGCTGCGGCCGCGGAAAGAAGTTGCTAAAACTTGGCTTCGAAAATGGAATAGAAATTTCACCTGAATCCGGGATGGGGCCGCATGAAACCACTTGACCGCCTGCTTGATGTCGTCCCGGTACAACATCGAGCCCAGATGACTGATGTCCTGCACTGCACGCTAGCCTCATCCGATCTTGAGGGGTTGGCAGGCGTGCTGCCCCATGTGAAGAAGATCCTCCCGTTGGCTCCTCACCTGATTCAATCGGATCTGGCCAAATACAGCATTGATGGTTGGCTCGACGTAATTAATTCTGTCGAGCTCAACTCCACACTCGCATTGCAGGTATTCCCTGATGGCGAGCCCGACGCTGAAAAGCTCCGGAAGCTATTCCTCCAAACAGTTCGACCGAATCCGCTTCTCCGGCGAGCTATGACGAGGCACAGCCTGCATTCCTGCCTGTGGACGTCTCACCCGGACTACCCCACACCGCATTCGTTTCTCCAAGCACACGCGATGCTGGCTCATATAGCTATCATTCGTATGCATGTGCCGTTGAATGAGTGGCTCGCAGGACGGCCCCCCAATGATCAGTTCCTCGAGCGGCTGTATGAGGTGGGGCGACAGATACGCAACTTCTCCGAAGTTCACGGTCCGCTGGAGACGATTATCCGTAAGAAAGTTTTTGAGTTATTCCCTCTGGGAAGCAATTCTGAAAACAGCGTACTGCGGTGCAGCGTGGCTGAATTTCCCGGCGAGCTCAGGCAAATCGCCGCTGTAATTGCAAAGATTGAAGACAAAGAGAAGGCAGGTCTGATTGAAGAGTTTAACCGACTTGAACCGCGCAGAATCGTGTTGTGGCGTAATGGCAAGAGCGTCAAGCGGCAACAGCCCGGCGAAAGGGACCACCGCAAAGTTTCGAGGGGCCTGCGCGCAATCGCCTGCTTCCTCGAGTGGGGATTAAGGCCAGCTGAATTGCCGTCCACCATAGTACTGACTGGCGGTGGCCATGGCGGATGGGGCGGTGGCGGCCTTGCAGTTGGTGGACGGGGCGACGAGCATTCAGAACTGCAGGATGAAATCGCCTATGGTGAGACCGAGAACGCGCCTGCGGCATCGGACTCGTCCGATGATTTTGAATCCGAATCTGATGAGACCTCTTACGAGGACGAGACAGAACCAAACGCTAAGCCAACGGTAGTGGGTCTTGAGCGACGTTCCGGGCTGGACGAAGAAGAGCGCGAGGCCGCCCAGGCAGCGGGCGATCATCCCGAGGACAGTGGCACCGAGCGAGACATTCAATTAGCCGAAACCGAGGAAGATGTCCGTCTGATCTTCAGTGGTGCGCCAGAGATGGCATGCCAGGATCTTTCTTTCGGCTACGGTGATCTTTCACCTATCGAGGTGGCGAGGTGGATTCACGCTGCGGAGTCTGCCAAAAACTTAGAAGAAAGTGAACGACGTGCGCTTCTCGCATTTGCAAGCGTATGCATCTGGCCGCTCGCCGACCCAAAGACCGCATATTCCTTGCAGGTGTTTGAGAGAGAAATTCCTCCTGATGTCCATTCATTCTCCGTCTGCGTTGCTGATACTCATGCCTTCTGGCGAATTCCAGCACTTATCCCTGAGATTGATCTGCGGCCAACTCCTGGAACCGCGCGTCCGGTTGTGCAGTCCTTTGACCTTCCCGATGTAGTAGGAGGGACACAGGCAGTGCGTGAGTACCTAAACTTCTTGCGCCATACGGTGAACCTTCGCTCGGCTCAGCCCAAGGCGATGGAGGTTGAACCGCTTCGGCTGTTCCGCCGTGATGAAGGCTGGTATCGCAAGGCACTCGAGTCCATATCGGTACCGGGCCGTAAACTCACCTTTACAAAATTATGCCGAATGGTTAGACGCGAAATCATCGATCGAACCGGCGACAAGATTCTGGCCGCGTTGATCAACTCAAAGCGTGACACTCACACTAAGGTCGGACTTCACTACGCCACGCCGCCCGTGGAGCTATTGCAAGAAACCTACATCGTGGCATCGCAATCCCTGCGCGACGGGCTTGCTCGCGGCGGGGTAATGATGACGCCGCTCGAATCCGGCGAACTCGCGTCAGATTACCTATGCGCTGGCAGTCCTCTCTGCCCATCAATTCCTAAACTTCAGTCGATGCTCGTAAGCCTTAAGCGCAGAGTAGGGGAGTCCGGAATAGGGCGGGCCGCGTTTATCCGTGGGCATAACGCCTGGGCTGGATACTTGTCGATGGCAGCTTGTATCTGTGCAGCAATGAGGGGTGTCAAAAGCCCCGTGCAAAAACTCCAGGCTGTGGACATCGAAAGCGGCCTTACCTGGATTGCAGACAAAGGCAAGTACAAAGGGCGCCTAGCTTGCTATCCCGAAATGATGCTCGAATTGCTCGAAACAAATCAGCGTTACTTGCGCGAACTTGCGTCCGCACTCAAAAGACCGGTCTCCGAGCTGCCGTGTTTCTTTCTCGATCAGGACCTCCAAGAAGAGGAGATTAGCCCAAAAACTATCATGCGTGAACTTGGCGAGTGGATTCCCGTTGCCAACGCTGGGCGACACCTCGTCTATTCCTATTTCATGGAGCACCATGGATCGGACGAAGTGAGGGATTGTCTCTTTGGGCATTATTCGCGTGGTGAGGCTCCTTTCCGATTGTCTAGTTTTCAATACCAGCTCTACGCCGACGAGGTCCGTGCTTTGCTAACGGCTCTGCTTGATGAAATCGGCTTCAAGGGTCTGGAGGCACCTTCCATATGTCAACTGCTGCCGTAATCGATCCCGATGAGAGACTGAATGTCTTTGCTGACCCATCTGTTCTTTCGCTGAGCCCTCGACAACGGAATCTGGTGCTTCCGTTGGTTCTGTGTTTTCTGGAAGAGCACGAATCAGCCGTGGGACAGAGGTTGCTGGGAAGATTGGCAGACAAGTGGAGCAAAAAGGATGCGCAAAAGCTGGAGCGCCGCGTGGGTCAGAAGGCCCCGACACAAAAAGCTGTCGAGGATTACCTGAGTGTGCTTCGCAAGGCATGCCAATACTGGGCCGCAAAGAAACGGATGATGGTTGTATACCCGAGGATTCCCATTGTCATTCTGGAGCCGGTCAATCCATTCAGCTCCAACTTCGTCAAGGCGCTTGCGCGCTTCAAAGCATATCAGGAGGTACTTGCTGCATCGATTGAGGCGGCAGAGAAAGCCAAGACAGTGCCCACAATAGATGATTTGATTCTAAGTGCAATCCTCTACGGCGGGCTGCACTCGGCAAACCAAGTCGCGGCGCTGCTGCGAGCGTTGCAGGTGCTGCCCGAACGTCTGATCTGTCTTGACGGAAGGCTGCATGTCGAGTTGTATGTATCCTGGCATGGAGTCCCCGAGGTGGAGCTTCGTCGCTGGCAGCCCGATTCCTTGTCGGCTACCCTATTGCTTAGGGTTTTCAGCAGCGGCGTCGACGTTGAATTCGAATCCCTAACGCACCCGATAACGGAAAGAGAACTGATCGCAAGGCTAGCAAAGCGGATCCGCGAGAAGTTTACGGCTATCGGCTCATCCGACAAACGCACCCTCCTTAGCGGATTGAAACCACTGATTCAGGCAGCGCAGATCGTCGCACGGAAGGAGCTCCCGGTTCTAGTCGCCGAATATGCAGCGAGGGAGTTTGTCAGTCATTCCCTGCCGCGTGCGACTCTAACCCGTATCTTCGCGCGCGAGCAAGTCCCGGATGTTACGCATGAAGCACCGATGGTTCTTCCACCTCTGCAACAGACAAGTGCATCGGGTGGCATGAAGGAAGAGAAAGAGAGATATCGGCCCCGTAAGAGAGCTGATGATGATACTGGCGAGGTTGAGCAGGTGCGTGCGCTCCTAGCAGAAGATGATGTTCTGGTCACTCGCCAGAAGCTTGGGGAGTTCGTCCCACCAACGCCCTTCATTACCCGGATGGTTGACTTTGCTGATCACCTGCTCGGCACCCCGTCACCCTCTGGAAAGGCTCGCACCGTCGCGGCTGTTCGAGCTATTGTCGCTCGCACGACGGAGTACCTTGGACCCCACATGAAAGGGCAGAATCCGGTGGACAGGACTACGGCGGAGCTTGAGGAGGTTTATGTCCGGATATTGGCGGAAAGCGGCGCCTCAAACATCGGAGGACCGGCTGAGCACCGGCTTCGTCACAAACTGGCCAACTGCATAAATGCATTACATGAGTATCTACGAGTGTGCTTCGGCAAGGAGCCGGTTGAGGATCGAGCGACGTTATTCTGCGGCGAGACGTTCTCCGATGTTCAAGCGGAGTTTCTGACTATGGAGGAATACCAGACGCTCCTTGCTGATATCGACACCAAGCTCCTTGATGTTCTGACTCCGTTCGGGCGCCGGGTAGCACGAATTCTAGTGATACTTGGATACCGTTGTGGCTTGCGCCGAACAGAGGCGCTAAATTGCACGATCCAGGAACTACTGTTAGACAATGATGGGAACTTGGTTGAGATCATTCTCATTCCATCGGAGGGGCATACCTTTAAGAGCTTAAGTGCGCCGCGGAGGATAAGTGCAGACGTCATCCCCACGGATGAACGTTACGAATTTCAGGCATGGATCCGCAAACGTCTCGAACAGGAGCCGAATCCAACCGATTTCATATTCGGCAACCGTGACGAGAACATCATCGCGCCGTCGCCCAGAATTGTCGATGCCATCAACGTGATTATGCCTGGAGAATCAAGTTTTCACGGCCTCAGGCATTCTTGCGGGACCACCATTATCACTCGTTTGCTGGCGTCAGAGCGGCTGATCGCTGGTGACTTCTTTCCGCATAGGCCAACCTCAGAATGGCTTAAGAGCGGAGAGGACCTCCGCCAAATTCTTTATGGTCATAATCGGCATACGCGCAAGCACGCTTTCAAATTGGCGCAATTCCTGGGACACCTTTCGCCATCGACCAGCTTCACTTACACGCACCTGTTTGATTTCACACTTCGCGCGTACTTGGACCAGACACCTTCGCTATGCGCCGACCCACAGCTCGTGCGTCGAGCGAGTGGAGTGTCGCGATCGACCCGTGACGGATGGGAAAAGACTGGTGGCGTAATGTCGATTCCTCTCAATATGTTTCGGAAACTAGGAGGAGCACCGGTTAAGGACAAGATTACTAAGTCTGAAGCAGGTACGCAAAAAGCAGCTCCGACGTCGGTTGAGCTTATCAGCGAGGCTCACACTTTTTTGTACAGCGCAGGCACATGGAAGCGGAAGCTCACTGAAGTTGCTGCAATTCGCGGCGTCCCGTTAGAGGTCGCCACGCGTTGGTTCGAACTGGCACAGTATCTTGAGGAATTGAAGTCGCAACACAGGGATGGGGGTGGCTGGAGGCACCACATGGAGAACTGGCGTCCGAATCTAAAGGAGCTCGATGACACGGTGAGGTTGGCTTGCCCCCTCCGCCCCGACCAACCTCACGACCAAGAAATCGTGTCTAAACTGGCTCCCGCTATCGAAGGATTGGCGAGGTCTGACAAGAACTGGGAACGCGAGATGTTGTCGAAAGCCTTGACTACATACGTCCATCATGTCTGGTATTCTCGGCCGCTGGTAATCTTCCACGGGCTAGAGGACAGAGTTGAGGCAGCAAACTACATCGGGGTTCTACGCAAGATCGGCATCTACTTGAAGGACATCGCGTGGTACAGCTTTGATGAGTCAGCCCGGGGGGAATTCTGCGTTTTGTGGCGGGAGGCGCTAAAGCTTGAAGAGTATCAGATACAAATCCTGCCTCAGCCGAACCAGAATGCTGAGGGCGCGAAATCGTGGTTCGGAATCATGCCGCAATTCAGCTTCGCAGAACCCGAAGCAGGTGCATCGAAGTACACGAATATCGAAAACCCTGGAGCCTACGGCTTCAGATACTTGATGTTAATGGAATTCATCCGCTTGGGCAGTCTCTAACCTTCGAATACGGTGGTCAGCTGTTAGTGCCGGTTTAGAATGGAACCAAAGTTGGCCGATTAGACAAGCAGCCCCAGGCACAACGAAGGGGCGTTCTCTCCAGGACCTGCAAGCATGGGCGCGCATGCGCACTGTCGCTGCATGTTGCGCGAATCATTGACTGCGACAGGAGAACCCTTGGGCGCAGGAGCAGACCTTTCAAGCACCACTAACCAGGTCGGCAAATATTATCATCGACGCTAAAGTGGAATTTCTAAAATCTACTGTAGAACTCGTACGGAGTGCCCGCCATCAGGGCTTCCTCTCCTGGCTCATTAGCTCCGATCTGCGCTAAGCCTGAATGCCCCGCTTCCCTCGTCTCAAGGGGTGTTATCGCAGCGCGCTGTGGGTGATAAACGGGGTGTACCGAATTTGCAGCGCCACTGTGGGCGATATGCTGCCCGAAGATAGAGCCCGCATCCCCGGCCTGTGGTTACGTTCGTCGAGGGGAGCCGAGCTGCGTTTTCACTCATAGGCCCCCGAACAGCTTCAGGTGAAAGCGCAGCGAGCCAAGACACTGGTCTGACCGGAGTTGTTTGTCTCGCTGCGAGCGCAAGTGCACATCACACCGGATGACCCACTGCGGCTGTTATTCCGGGTTTCGGCAAGTGCTAAACGTCCTTCGCGTTCAGAACTTACCACTGTGGGCGATTGAATACTCATGTACGGATCTCTTCATGACGAGTTCCCTTCTGTGGGCGATCGTGCTGGAAGCCTCACTACGAAATACAGGGGGTGATTGCAGGCGAGTGCAGGATTCGAGGAGGCGTTCAGCGACAGGGGAATTATGAGCAATGGTTGCCGGCACTGGCAGCGTCATCGTCGAGCAACCTCTATATATGATAGAGGTCGGTTGGCACTGCTGCTTTTCACCCGGATCGGCTCCGATCCTTTGATAGCAAACCGGAACTCAGGTTGATGTAAACTACGGATGAATCCCAATGTAGATAAAGGATGGCGTTCCCCGCATGCGGCGAACGCGGCAGCTGAGTTGAACAGCTCGGCATGCTCGACTTTTCAGAGCAACGGTTCGCGTCATCGCGACGAAATGGTCTTTCACAAACTCGAAGTCTCATTAGCTCAGAAGCGCAGGTGCTCCGCAGCTTGTAAGAATGCCTGGGTTACGATAATGAACCCTGTATAGCGCATTTAATGTCGCGCAGACTGTTACGGACAGTGAAATCGGCCAGCATCAGCGTTGTTCGTTGGGAGGGAGGTTGCGACCTATGAATTTGATCAAGTCTAGAAAGCGCGTTGCCGATCACGGGGAGGTGTTTACGCCTCGGTGGCTGGTCGAGAAGATGCTCGACCTTGTCAAAGGCGAAAGCGAGCGCATTGACTCTCGTTTTCTGGAGCCTGCTTTCGGAAGTGGGAACTTCCTCGTCCCTGTCTTGCAGCGCAAATTGGCCGCAGTAGAGGCGAAGTTCGGGAAATCCGACTTTGAACGGCGACATTACGCCCTGTTGGCGGTGATGTGCACCTACGGGATCGAACTCTTAGCGGACAATATCGCTGAGTGTCGCGCAAATATGCTTGAGGTCTTTACCGACTACCTCAGTTTGGATGAGACGGATGACCTCTATCGGGCCGCTTTCTATGTCTTGTCGGAGAACCTCGTGCATGGCGATGCGCTGACGATGCGCATGCATGACGGCCAGCCCATCACCTTTGCCGAGTGGGGCTACCTTGGAAAGGGCAAGTTCCAGCGGCGCGACTTCCGCCTTGAAGTTCTTACTCAAATGTCCACTTTCAGCCAGGGGGACTCCCTCTTCGCCCATCTTGGCAAGCATGAAATCTTTACGCCAATCAAGGCGTACCCGCCGATCACTGTGCGTGGGCTCGCTTGCCCTACTACGGAAATTGGTTTAGTGGAGCTCATATGAGCGGTCAGGCGAGCTTCACGCTTCGCGGGCGC
This sequence comes from uncultured Acidobacteriota bacterium, assembly GCA_963786435.1. Lineage (GTDB taxonomy): Bacteria > Acidobacteriota > Terriglobia > Terriglobales > Acidobacteriaceae > TOLSYN. Next base: position 3,223,944 of record CAWAZK010000002.1, on the reverse strand, counting down.
AATCCGGACGTTCTGACCTGCATAGCCAATCTCTCAAACGACGAAGTATTCACACCGCCCGAGTTGGCCAACCAAATGCTTGATACGCTAGCCGGTGCGTGGGCAGCCGAGCACAATGGCGCGAATCTTTGGGCGGACAAGACGGTGAAGTTCCTCGACCCGTGCACAAAGTCGGGCGTGTTCCTGCGCGAGATCGCTAGTCGCCTCACCAATGGATTATCCAATGAGATGCCCAACCTTGAGGAGCGCGTTGACCACATCCTGTCCAAGCAAGTGTTCGGCATCGGCATTACTTACATAACTAGCCTACTGGCGCGGCGCAGCGTGTATTGCTCGAAGCATGCCAACGGCGAGCACTCCGTTGCCAATAGCTTTGCGACCGATGCGGGAAACATCTGGTACGAGCGCACGGAGCATACATGGGAAAAAAGCAGGTGCGCGTACTGCGGTGCTAATCAGGGAAGTTACGACCGTGGTGAGGGCTTGGAGACGCACGCATATGCGTTCATCCATGCCGACAATATCAAGGCAAGGATCGCAGAGCTTTTTGGAGGCGACATGCAGTTCGACGTTATCATCGGGAATCCGCCATATCAACTCGGTTCCGACGGGGGGACCCGCGACGTGCCAATCTATCAGCGCTTCGTTGAGCAGGCGAAGATGCTGCAGCCGCGCTTCCTGGCGATGGTCATTCCTTCGCGATGGATGGCTTCCGGTCTCGGCCTTTCCGAGTTCCGCCAGACAATGCTCGGGGACCGTCGCATGCGCGAACTTGTCGATTATCCCGCGGCAAACGACGTATTTCCGGGCGTCGAGGTCAAGGCCGGGGTTTGCTACTTCCTCTGGGATGGGGCTCACGACGGCGACTGCATGGTGACAACGGTTCGCGGCGGGGATGTTGTTGGGCCCATTCCGCGGAAGTTAGGCGAATACGACGTTTTTGTTCGGGATGGGCGCGCAGTTTCAATCCTGCACAAAGTTATCAAACTCGGGGAGTCACCTATCAACGCGATACTCGCGCGCGACAAGGAGTTCGGTTGGACTTCGAACTTCGACGGATTTCATGAAAAGGAGCGTCGTGGGGACGTGCCGCTCTTCTATATAAGAAAGATGAAGCGTGGTGTCGGCTACATCGCTCGCAAGGAAGTGACTAAGAGTGATCATTTAATCGACACTTGGAAGGTGCTTGTACCGGAGGCTTTCAATGGGGGAGACGCGGTGCCACACCAGATAATGGGCAAGCCGCTGATCGCTCCGTCACCGTCGGTATGCACCCAGTCGTTCCTGTTCTTTCACGTTGGTTCGCGCAACGCTGCTAAGAGTCTCAAGTCGTACTACACTACACGGTTCTTTCGCTTCCTCGTCTCTCTGCGAAAGATCACTCAACACGGGACCCATTCCACCTACGCTTGGGTGCCGAAGCAGACGTGGAACCGCATCTGGACAGACCAGGACTTGTACGCGAAGTACGGCATCACTCCGGAGGAGCAGACCTACATTGAGTCCCAGGTCAGGGCGATGAACCTAGACGACGATGATGATGAATAAGCCTACCATCGAGGAGATTCTCGCACCGAAGTTAGAAGCCCGACCGCGCATCTATGCCTATTCTATTGCTGATAAGGCGCATGAAGGTCTGCTCAAGGTTGGGCAGACTACGCGCGATGTGAAGCAGCGCGTTGCTGAGCAACTCAAGACCGCCGCCATCAAAAATTACAAGATCGAACTGGATGAATCGGCCGAGCGCGGCGACGGGACTCTCTTCAGCGATCACGATGTGCGCGCAGCGCTAGTCAAAAAGAAATTCGAGAACACAGAACTGGAATGGATGCACTGCTCGGTCCGGGAGCTGAAGACCGTGCTCACTGAACTGCGCACCGGGCAACGATTCACCGGCACGCATCACGAGATATTCCCGATGCGTCGTGAACAGGGCGAGGCAGTTGACAAGACATTCGAATATTTTCACTCGATCTGGTCAGAGGATCAGCATGCCGTCCCGCGCTTTCTCTGGAACGCGAAGATGCGCTTCGGCAAGACGTTCACCGCCTACCAGCTAGCGAAGAAGCTTGGCACCAAGCGGGTACTCGTGTTGACCTTCAAGCCTGCGGTTGAAGATGCATGGCAGACCGATCTCGAATCCCATATCGATTTTGACGGCTGGCACTATCTCTCCCGCAACTCCAACAACGATCCCACTAAAATCGCCGACGACAAGCCAGTCGTCTACTTCGGCTCCTTCCAGGATTTGCTGGGCCGCGACGCAACCGGAAACATCAAGCCGAGGAACGAATGGCTGCACGCTGTGAATTGGGACCTCGTGGTGTTTGACGAATACCATTTCGGCGCTTGGCGGGAGACCGCGAAGGAACTATTTGAAGGCGAGGAAGAAGCCGTTGCTAAGAAAGAGGCTAGCCTCGAATACGCCGCCGCGCTGGAAGGTGTGAACGAAGACCTCGGCGTGCTTTCGGAAAAGGAAACCGAGTTTCTACCCATCACGACCAAAGCCTACCTCTATCTCTCTGGAACGCCGTTCAAAGCGCTGGCAACAGGTGAGTTCATCGAGGAACAAATCTTCAACTGGACCTATACCGACGAACAGCGCGCCAAGCAAGATTTCGTCGGTAAGAACCCAGGCAAGTGGAACCCTTATGGTGCGCTGCCGCAGATGCGTCTGCTTACCTACCAGATGCCGGACGAACTGCTGACGGTTGCGAGCGCCGGGGAGTTCGACGAGTTTGACCTCAACGAGTTTTTCGCGGCTACGGGTATGGGAAAGGGCGCGCAGTTCAAGCACAAGACGGACGTACAAAAGTGGCTAGACATTATCCGAGGCCAGTACGCACCGAAGATTGTGGATGGCCTCAAGACGGGCTCGCAGCCGCCGTTCCCGTACTCGGATGTGCGGCTTCTGCCGTATCTGCAACATTCGTTCTGGTTCCTGCCAAACGTGGCGGCATGTCGGGCGATGGCGAATCTGCTGGCCGAGAAGCACAATGTCTTCTGGCACGCGTACGAGGTTGTCATGGCGGCAGGCGCTTCGGCGGGCATTGGCCTGGATGCGCTGCCTCCGGTGCGAAAAGCCATTGGGAGTGGGTTCACGACCAAGACCATCACGCTGTCATGCGGAAAGCTCACCACGGGCGTGACCGTGCCACAGTGGTCTTCGATCCTGATGCTGCGTAATCTGAAGAGCCCGGAGACCTACTTCCAGGCCGCCTTCCGCGTCCAGTCTCCGTGGTCCATCAGGAACCCGAATGGTGACAACCCGAATGAGGAAGAAGTCCTCAAGCCGGCGTGCTTCGTTTTCGACTTTGCCCCCACGCGCGCGCTTCGTCAGCTCGCCGAATACGGCATCGGGCTCTCTCCCAACGAGTCTAACCCGGAAAACGCCGTCAAGGATCTCGTGTCGTTCCTTCCGGTACTGGCCTACGACGGTGCGAACATGACTCAGATTGATGCTGGCGGAATTCTCGATATTGCGATGGCGGGAACCTCCGCCACGCTGCTGGCCCGCAAATGGGAGAGCGCACTGCTGGTAAATGTGGACAATGACACGCTGCGCCGAGTTCTAGATAACCCTGAGGCGATGGCCGCTGTAGAACGTATCGAGGGCTGGCGCGCGCTGGGCGACAACATTATCGAGACCATCATCAACAAGAGCGAGAAGGTCAAGGAACTCAAAAACAAGGCGAAGAGTAAGGACCTGACCGACAAGCAGAAGACGCAGCTCACCGAAGAGGAAAAGGCATATAAGTCCAAGCGCAAGCTGGTCCAAGAGAAGCTGATCAAGTTCGCGACGCGCATCCCTGCCTTCATGTACCTGACCGATTTTCGCGAGAACACGCTGCAAGACGTGATCACGAAGTTGGAGCCGGACTTGTTTTTGGCGGTCACTGGTCTGACCGTGAAGGACTTTCATCTGCTCGTGCGCCTCAAGGTATTCAACACTGAGCAGATGAATCAGGCGGTGTTCGCGTTCCGTCGCTACGAGGATGCCTCGCTACGATACACGGGCATCGAGAGCCACGAGGGGCTCACACACTACGGGCTCTATGACACCGTGGTAGGAAAAGAGTGGGAATGAGAGAACTAAATTGTGTGAACAGTCTCGGAATCGCAATTGTTAGAGCGCAATTTCGGGCTGACCGTGTGAGACACACATTTGCAATCGAACGATTTCGACTTATGGCGCAAGGCGGATTTAAATTTGGATTATTCCAGAGTGAATAAAGTCCTTGTGCGGATCTCGTTGAGACCAAAGGAACAATTATGGGTCAGGCCACCACCGGCATAATCCGGATCACCTGCCGCTTTGCTATTTTTACATGGCACGTTGCATGTTCAGCCCGGTAGTCGGTCACTCAACTTTGCCTGCGGGATCGGCATAGTTCTGGGACAAAGTGATTATTCCGCTTCATTCAACTTTGTCGCAGGATGTAATTCGATCGTCCACAATTCGGAGCAACTGACTCGCGAGCATGATAGCTTCGACCGCCATCGACGGTGTTACATTCACTGAGCGGTGGCTACTAGGATTTTTGAAATATCCGATTGCTCCAGCGAACAAATCGGCTAACGCCTTTCGCTCGGAAATAAGCTGTTCGGGATCCCAGAGCTTTCCACCCTCGGGATTGAACGCGACTCTCATCAGCGCCGCTCCATAGAGATCGTTGCCCAATCCCGCAGCGGATCTTTTCACTCATAGGCCCCCGAACAGCTTTAGGTGAAAGCGCAGGGAGCCAAGATACTGGTCTGACTGGAGTTGTTTGTCTCGCTTCGAGCGCAAGTGCACATCACACCGGATGACCCACTGCGGCGGTTATTCCGGATTTCGGCAGGTGCTAAACTTCCTCCGCATTCGAACGTACCACTGTGGGCGATTGATACTCATGTACGGATCTCTCCCTGACGAGTTCCCTTCTGTGGGCGATCCGTGCTGGAAGTCTCACTACGAAATACAGGGGGTGATTGCAGGCGAGTGCACTCTCAAGACGATAATCGGCACATTCACGACGATTCGACAATGTTCTGCATGTTTCTGATTCTATAAAACGTGAGTACATTTTCTTTAAATTGAAATCGCCAATTTAGTGGCACTCCAGGATGCCGTTTGAGCGGAAGGTCTGATCGCAAGTTTGCTGGACCTTCAGAATGCGAATTTCCTGTATTCGGCGTCGCAATTGCAATGTCCAAGGCTATTCTTCTTCCACCAGTCCGCTCAAGCCGACGATACAAAATAGCGTCTCCGCGCAGTGGCGACCATCTGTGTGTACAAATGTCCGATGACTCCGGGACGTAAGTATCGGCAGATTCGGCGAGGTTCGTCAGGTCTCTCCAAATTCTGGCAATACGGTGTAGTTTCTGCAGTGAGAATGGTGACATCTTCGGAAACGCTGAATACGGTTTTCGAGGCAAAACTACCGCCTGGAATGGCCTCAACCAGAGACGCCAATACGTGAAGAAGAAAGGAATGAAAATGAAAAATCCAACGTCTTCTCAAGCGGTTGCATCTCTATGCTCTCGGCGAAAATTGGACCAGGGCAGAGACAGGCAACCGGTCATCACTAGCCCGCTTTATGCATGAAAGCTTCCGAGGTGGGCTCCGGAGGAACGAGATTGCGGCGATGTTGCGGTTGGCAGCATGAATCGCACAGTGCGGTGAGTTGTAGAGAGCACTGGTTTGTTGGAGCTGGCTGGCGTGGAGGTTTTCGGGCACAGGGCTTCCCCAACCGCCCGCATATTTCGAAAATTATGTTTGGGAAGACCGATTCAGTGCTATCCCGTCGAGGCTCCGAGTGTCTGGGCCACTTGCCGAAAGGTGGATAGAAATGGGAACGACGTAGGCAGGTGGACGACCACCCGGCGAACTGAACTCAGCACCCGGGCACCCAGCTTCAGTAGCCGTTCACGAAGTGTCCAGACTTGAGCTCGGGCACAGTTGGTGTGTGCGGCGTTCAGACGTAGCTCCTGCATAAGCACGTACGCGGCGGCGGTCAGCAAGACACGGAGTTGGTTGGCCCAGAAGTCGCTGCAACTGGTGCGGTTCGATCTGAAGATCGTGCAGTTCTTTGATCCTATTCTCGATCTCGCCACGTTGGCAGTACACCTCTTCATATAGCCACTGCGGACTCTGGTTCATGTTGGTGATAACGAAGCGCGGATTGTCTTTCGGCTTCTTCTCCTCCTCTCAGGCCAAGATCCGTGATATTCCCGTAAACCACCGCAAGCGGCACTAATTGACCGTCTAGTAATACTTTACGAGCCGTGGCCGCTTCCATTTCTGATTGGCAAATGTCACGAATCAACCAGCTAAAAAACGTCTTGCTAGATTTCCATGCCATGTCCACAGAACCAAAGAATAATCCCAAACGTGTGACTCGCAAAGAGAATTGAAAGGTCCTCAGAATGATTGTGCTCGCGGCACCGGGCAGGAATTTGGCAGTTGCATCGCAGCAGTGCTCGCGCACATTACTGGGCAACACCAGATCTGCTCTTGTTGTCCATAAACAACGATGGTCATTCATTGTAGTATCTGCACAAAGGTCGGCGGCAGATCGCTTGTGCGAACCTGATATTCCTATATCAATCGAATGTCCTAGCTACAAAACTGTAGCTTTGTGACCAGAAGATCCTGACAATGGCGGCCACCTGTTTTCAATCATTTGCAAGCTGGTTTTGATGAGCCCTTTGTGGCTCCCAAGGTTGATGACAAATCGCAGCCGGGTTCACCCAGTCATGGCATGCCTGCAGGATTACCACATAATTACTGACGGCGTGCCCGTCATCCGGAACAGTGCCGAGCCGTCGCTGGATCCGCGGCTTTCATCGGGCTTTTGCGGAGCCCATTTGCATTTGAACCAAGACTATGAACAAATACCGTTCGAATCGGCGATAAAATCTCGATGTGAAGCTGACGAATGTTATCGCACCGTGGTGGAGATTGGCCGCTGGGACGCGCGGGGGGGTGCTTGCGTTTCAGAACGCGGCCCTCAAGGTTTGAGTTCGAGATGAAGACCCTCGGGGAGTTTCGCCTGAGTGCCGAGCAGTGGACAAATTGCAGGCCGCTCTCGATGCTCCACCGCGAGTTCTGCCGCGCATGAAGGAGCTTCTGAACGAGCCAGAATTCTTCGAGTCAGGTCTTGAAGACACGATGGCCTGCAATGAAGGGGGAAGCCTGATGAGCGCTAAAGACATCCTGAGGCAGGAGAGGGACGAAAGCACAAGACAGGGCTTTCAGGTCTACAACGAGATCTTCGACGAGGAAGGCGATGTCTATCTCGAGTTGGAGGGATTTCATTTCGAAGCGGCCAGCTCGGGATACCTCAGCGCGATGAACGGAAAGCCACGCCTGGTGGTTCAACTGCCAAGGGAGTGGGCGCAGAAGATCGGCTTACTAGAGAAAGCGAGAGAGAGGCCGATGCCAAGCGACGGCACGAAGGAGTGATGGCCAATAGGCCTGGTCAACGGTTCACATTGTGAACCGGTACGAGATTATGCAGTTTCGCAGAATCGAAGGCGCGTCTTCCAGTACTTCTTCATTGGGCGCCTTCGGCATTCTCGCGGCGCCCACCAGCCACCTGGGTGCCCGCTAGCCCGAGTTCACTCGCCATGCTCCTCATCGCCTCTACGCAGAAAGCAATGTCCAGATCGAGTCCCATTTCCACCGCGCCGGTTCCCCGTCGAAAGAGGGTGGGGCATCGAAGTTCGAGCGGAACTGAATGGCCGTTGCTCGGCCATCAGTCGGCGACGGAACAGAGATGGAGCATGCTTCATGCGCCCAGCATACCTCGGGCTTTGCGCATGGTAAAGGACAACCTTTGTACCTTGGCCGGAGTACGGTCACGGTACATTCTATGAACTAAGGGAAGGGGCCCTTCCAGCTTCGAACAAGAGAAAAAGGGGATACGCGGCGGATTGACATCATTCCCGTGCTAAAGGAATTTCTGAACGCTTATGCATTGGCGTTCACGCGCTATATAGTTTTACCTCACAAAGCCCACACTTACCCTCATGAAAGCGAACGCTATCATACCTTTTTATATGATAGATTTTTATATGATATAAGTGAATGACATGAAAAACCCTTTCCAGTTTGGAAGGGAGCTCGGTATTGGCTCTCTTGTCGATCGCAAAGAAGAACTCGCGGCAGTAAAACGAGTGATTAGCGAAGGTAACAAACTCTTTCTGATCGGTCCACGCCGATTCGGTAAGACGTCGATTCTGAAAACGGCAACAGATGAACTTTCCAAAAAATCGGCAATAGTCGTTCGTCTAGACGCAGAGAGTTTCCCGTCGATTGAACTGCTCGTAGGTGGCATTGTAGCTTCTGCCGCAAAGGCGTTAAGTGGCGACCTACGGCGGATTGGTGAGCAAATTCGTAAGATGTTTTCCCTGCTCCGCCCTGAACTCGATTACAACGTTTCGGATGGCGAGTGGAGCGTTAAATTTGGCGTCGATTCAAAGAAACTGGGTAATCCGGTTTTACTTATCGACGCACTCAACGGTTTTGAGACATTGGCTCAATCACAACCGGAGAACCGACCGGTTGGCCTCATCCTTGACGAGTTTCAACGTGTGATTGAGATAGGTGGACGTGAAGTGGAGGGGCAAATCCGGTCTGCAATTCAGACACACTCAAGAACCGGCTACGTGTTTGCTGGTTCAAAGACCAGAATGCTTCACGACATGCTCATGGATCCAACTAGGCCGTTCTATCGTCTAGGAGTAAACCTTTTCCTTGGGCCAGTGCCACGGAAAGACTTCGAGACTTTCCTGCGAAGAGAGTTTACCAAGTCTGGATTTCAGGTGAAGGAATCGGCAATAAGCCTAATTATGGAGTTAGCTGAGGACGTTCCATTCAATGTGCAGATGCTTGCCCACCAATGCTGGACAGGTTTAAGGGAAGGCAACGGACCCAAGCAGCCCACGCTTTCGGACGCCGTGGTCCATGCTTCACTTGGAATGCTGGTTCGTCAGCAAGATCCTTTCTATGCTCAGCTTTGGAATTCGTTGACGACAAACCAACAACGAACATTGATGGCGGTAGTTGCGGAAAAGGGCGCGAATATGCAATCCCTTCGCGTTGTTCAGTCAATTGGCAAAAGTTCAGGAACTATTCGGCAAGCGCTGATTGCGATGTCAGCTATGGCAATCTTACGAGAAGACCAGACCGCAGATCAGAAGTACTATCGCTTTGAAGATCCATTTTTTGGATCTTGGATACGACTGACCACAACCGCAAAAGAATAGCACTCCGATCACTACTGTCCAAATTAGCTGAGGACCGAGCGTTGCGGCATTGAAAAAACGGGACATGCCCTCCTGCTCCCGCCTTTTGATAAAACAGGTTGCCCCCGCAAGAATCAAGCTTTCCAATGGATGCTGTCTAAATTGCGCCTTTCTGGAAATGTTGATTAGAGGTGTTCCTTTGGAAGTAGGCTGCTGTCCAACCACTGCCAGATCATGCACAGTTGTTCAGGCAGCGATTCTAGCGGCTCCGGCGCTTAAAATGGATTGTTGATCAAGACCCACAGGTCGCGGTAGACAAACGGCGGATATGCCGAATCCAGCAGTTGCCTGGATTCCGCTCGGTATCGAGCCATTCGGGCGAGTAGCGCATCCAGCCCATGGTGAAGGCTCGCACCGTCACGCCATGGCTGACGACGATCACATGGCGGATGTCGTGAGTCCGGTAGTCGTTGACGATGGTGCCAAACACGTGTTTACACCGGATCGCAACGTCGAGACGGCTTTCTCCCATTGGGGTTGTGGCATAAGCGCGCCCGTTGTAGAGAACATGCTTGTCGTGGTCCTTGCAGGCGTCAAGATGTGGTTCCATAAACTGGGAATCGTCAAGGCCATCGAAGACTCCGGCCTTCTGATTGATCGCCGCCTCTGCCGCCAGACGCTCGGCGAGAAACGCACCGGCCAGTTCGGCTTGCTGGACTCCCGTTTGAGTTAGACGGATTGCGTGATCAGCCTTGTCTATGCAGAGGCTGCGTTGAATTTTGCCTTCGGTCTTTTGTGGGAAGTTGCGATCCTGGGTGGATGGTCGGCTATCCGGAGATGATGGAGTCCTGTCCGGAATGCCCGTCATCCACCCGCAATCCAAGCACAGACGGAATTTCACAACTTCCCAATGCAACTTTGGGATCGTATCGGACGGCACCCTGCCTTGGACAGCTGGTTGTCTCCGCGTCACCTATGATCCGGGCGCCGGTTTGTCAGAATTGCGAAGACCCCGAGATTGGCTCCTAGGCCGGCAGCATGAGTGCCAAGATATACTTCCCGCATGTGTGGACGATTCCGGTTAGCGCGCAAAAAGGAGATTCTTGGGGCGGCGTTTGATGTGGATAGCGCATTGGATGATCTCGACTGGGTGCCACGTTACAACGTCGCTCCCGGACAGGAGATTGCCGTTGTGCGCCGAGATGCGAATCGGCCAGATCGTCTGCTTTCGACGATGCGCTGGGGGCTGATACCTTCGTGGGCAAAGGAACCTTCCGTCGGCTACAAGATGATTAACGCGCGCTCGGAGACAGTGGCTGCAAAGCCTTCCTTTCTGGAGCCGTTGCGCTCGCGGCGTTGTCTGATTCCCGCGGACGGTTATTACGAGTGGAAGCGCGAGGGAAAACAGAAGCTGCCCTACTGCTTCACACTGGCTGACGACTCCGTCTTTGCCTTCGCTGGGCTGTGGGATCGCTGGCGCAGTTCGCAGGGGCAGTTCATCGAGAGTTGCACCATCCTCACCACCACGCCAAACGCGTTGACGAAGGGCGTTCACGACCGTATGCCGGTCATCCTTGCTCGTGATGCTTATGATCTCTGGCTCGACCCGGGTTTCAAGAAGCTGGAAGAGTTGCGACCACTGCTGAAGCCGTACCCCGCCGATGCCATGAGGCGCTATCGGGTAAGCCAGCGAGTAAACCAGGTGAAGAACGACGACCCCGAGTGCGCGGCGGAGATTAAAGCAGCGTAGCGTTAGTGAAAGTCGTGTGAGCGGACTTCGGCCTGGCTGATAGCAAGCGGATGAATCGTGCGGGCCTTTACGGAGATCACGTTCTCCTGGTTCTGCAACTCGCCTTCGATCATCAGAAACTTTTCATATACCACCACCTGTTTGAACTGCTCGTAAACAGACGGCGTAATGATGGCGTTGGCAATGCCTGTCTCATCTTCAATGCTGAGAAAAACGAAGCCCTTGGCGGTGCCGGGGCGCTGGCGGGCGATGACGCATCCGGCGATGCGCGCAGTTCTGCCATGAGGAAGCGCGGCGAGTTCGCATGCGGAGAGGATACTCTCGTATGATCTTGCTGGTTCTAGAGCGGCTGAAGTCTTCGTTGTTGAAATAACGGCGGTGCAACTTTCTCGTGACGAATGCCGCTTTTGAGTCGCGGCCGTTTTTGTCTGCTTCGTAACTTTTTTCGTAGTAGCGTCTTCTTGTCTCCCCTCTTCGCTTCAACAATCGTCATCTCAACGCTCTCTCTCCGCCCTAAGACCAGTCCGGCAGAATTGCAAAATGCAAGAATGCGGTTGCCGGGGCTCAGAATCCTGACTTGGCAAACAACCTTGATACCGGAACGAGGCAGTGCCACCTCGTTCCGTCTTGCTCCAGCAGGTCTATGCTTTCCCGCGCTTCCGCGCATCCTTCACTCTCACCGAGCTGCCTTGGGCTGTACCAGCCTGAAGTGGCTTGCTTATTTCCACGGCGGTCTTTTCGGAGGCTTTCTTCGCAGCCCAGCGCGCCCTTTGCGCTTCAGCAATCCGCTTCCGGCCAGCCTCATCGCACGCTTCTTAGGCTTGCCAGCTGCTCCCTTCGTTGCCTTTTCATTCGCCTTCGTCGAAGCTGGGGGCGTTTCGGCCAAAGCTTCAAGTGCCGTGATCGCCTTGTCCAGTTTGTCGCGTTCGGCCCGCAGGTTCGCGAGAATCTCCTTCGTGTTCTTCGGTCGCCTGCGACAGCTGGGGGGATTCAGCCGTTCGTTGACTGTAAAGCTGCCGCATCTTGCTTCTCAGTGTTTCTGAGCTGAGATTCTGCATAACCCGAACACCACTTCTGTTCTTCCCGCACCACCTATTCCACTCATAGGAGAGATATGACCTATTGCGCAAACTGCGGTACGCCGCTTGATGAATGCAATGAATCCCAACCAGTCTGCCCCGGATGCGGAGACACGCTCGCGACCGAGTGCGACGCCGATCTCGAACCGGCCGACGATCTGCTGACCGAAGCAAGTGACGACACGTACGACGGCAAAGACTGCCCTCGCGGCATCCGTCTACAACGCGAGCTTCGCACGGTGTGCCTTCAGTGCGGCTCGACTGCAACCGGCACTTCCTTCCTGACCTGCACCAACCTGCAGTGCCAGGCGACTTGGCGAGTCAATCGTTGCCTGGTATGCAAGCAGCCCGTTGACAGCCGTGACCCCGAAACGCCCCGCTGCGCCAAATGCGGTTGGCTGATCTGTGCCAGCTGCTTGGCCTGCAACTGTCCTTCGTAATCGCGTGCCTAAGCAGTTCTTATCCAACAAACAATGCCCCATATCCAAGGAGGTTGCTTTGATGTCTCGCGAACGGAGTTGTCGGAGAAAGCTGCGTCATCTCGACTATCTCGAAGCCATGCGCCACGCTGCCGAGGTACCGCTTAATGAAACAGTGGTCATCTACCCATGTGTTTACTGCACCGGTCTCCACGTCGGGCATTCTGCAACTCCCAAGGCCAAATTACTTGGGCGCATCGCCCGCACCGAGCGGCGAATCGCCCGGACAACAATGGCGCTGGAAAGTTCAGCGTCTCTTACCAACGAGGAAATCGAGAGTCAAGGACAGCGCCTGAGCGACCTCCGCGCCCATCTCGCGCAGTTGAAAACCTCAAGTTAATGCTGACAGCGTGCTTGCAAAGCGCTGACCATCTGTCCAGCTCTATTCCCTCCACTTCCTCCCCACACATCACTCGGCTGCAGCACGTTCCAACTTTACCGAAGGAGGTCATCCATGCAACCTTCCGTAGAATCGCAACGACGAGCACTCTTGAAGGTCGCGACCGCGAGCTTATCCTGCGCACTGGAGAATGCTTTCCAGGTTCTCCACTCAACGACCGAGGAGCGGCAGATGCTGCTCGCAGACGCATTGCAAGATGCCGAACTCGCGGTGCAATGGCTCGCTCGGCGATTGCACTCGCCGAGCGGCAAACGCGTCACAACTGAAACACTCCTCACCCTGAACAGCCTACGCGTGGGAAGTGCCGCCTGCAGGCGACACTTCCCATTCGCGCAGCTTAGCGCCCAAACTGTGGTAACCAGCGGTATGCAATTAGACGCCGATTCACTTCACCCACAACATGGGGAAGCTAGGCAACGCGAGTCACGTGCGTCGTTTTCGACGGGGCAGGACTCGCTCAGGCGCGAGCTTCTCATAGATCCCCGCGTCCAGCCCCTTCACGAGCTTCTCCATTGATACTTCGAGGACTTCACAGAGCCGAAGCATCGTGGTAGCGGTGATGGGCCGTCCTGCTTCAATCTGTTGAAAATGACGAGCCGAAAAGCCGAAGGAAATCATGTCCTCTTGGCTGTATCCGCGTTTCTTGCGGAGCTCGCGCACTTTGGTACCGAGAGCGCTGAAGAATTTCTCTTGATTGGGCACGCTATGGTTTGTAGTGTGGTACGTGCAGAAACACCACGAGCAGATTAGCTTGGATATTTGCAAACGAACCGCAACTCTGGTTCGCTGCGGGTGTTGAATTGAATGCTCACATCGTAAATAGCAGGTCCTGGAGCTCCAACACCCGGACACCAAAGGAAACGTCAGTGGCTCGTCTAAGAATCTTTGTCCGCCGTCTCGAAAAGCCTTTCATTGTTGTTCTGCTCTGGGCCTTCAGTATTCCTCTGTGCCTGTCCCAGACCGCGGGACGGGTGGACAACGTACAACCGGGAAATGCGCTCGCGCTGGTTTCAGGCGTCCTGCAAGCGCGCCATCACGGATTGCAAAAAGTCGAGATGGACACGCACGACCTCATCTCCAACTATGAGGAATTTCGCTCATACTTCTTGCCCTATCGTGCCCACTACCGCTTCCATCTCGAGGGGAATTCCCTCTTCATAACCATGGAAGACCTGCAGTCGCTCGTAAAGGGAAGCTGGAATTCTTCTCTGATTCCTGCCAATGGGGCCGAGGCCAAGCTCATTGCCCAGATGGTAGACCAACTCAACGCGGCCAATCGGCAGTCGGTAGCCGTCCCGCTGGCGCCCACGGTCCAAGTTCCATCCGAGAACCAGAGTGTCGTTGTACCGAGGCCCGGATCACCTGTCGTGCAGCTCAATAACGCGAAGACCCTCGTATTCGACCTGTCACCGACGCTCGGCAACGGGGTATATCGATGTGCCGAAGGGCTGTGCGCCATAAGCAAGGACGGGCTGTGGGGATTCATTGACTATCACGGGAACCTGGTTCTGGACTTTCGATATCCCAGCACTGGGGCCGTCCCGTACTTCAGTCATGGTGTATGTGCTGTAGGTTCTCGCAACCCCAAGGATCCGAATTCCGTCGGCTTCATCTTCATTGACAAAAAAGGAAATACGCTTTTCGGCAAAAGGGTATTCGTGTTCGCACGCCAATTCGTCGATGAGGTGACAACAGTCTCACTGTTTGAAAAGGTCAACTTCAACTACGTCACCGCCATTCTGGACCTCCAAGGGCACTTGCTTCGTTACTCGAAGCACGGGCTCTATATAGATGAAGGATTCCATGAGGGGCTGATTCGAGACCAGGTTTCGGTCTTTCATCCGAACCCCTATGGCTATCTCAACGCGAAGATGGAGTGGGTTATCCCCGAAAGCTATAAGCAGGCGCAGGCATTTAGCGACGGACTTGCCTGGGTAGCGTCCCAGCCCGCAGGAGCTGGGCTCAAGTGGGGAGCGATTAACACCAAAGGCAAGGTGATCATCCCGTTCACCTTCTCCAAAGAACCTGATCCCTTTTCGGAAGGACTGGCTCTCGTCCACTGCTCCGATAACACCATTGGGTATGTCGATGCATTCGGGAAGGCTGCGATCCCTTGCCAATATACTTTCGCCAGCCGATTCGTAAACGGGAATGCGTACGTGATCGAACGCGACCCGCACAATCCAGATAACACCATTCCCGTGCTGATCGATAAACGCGGAAAGGTCATCACTGAATGGCACAACAGTGCCGGCAATCCCACTCTTCGCGAGTTGCGCGACGACGGCACCTATCACATCACTACCTACCAGGGCGGCGGCTCCGGACTCTTGGATAGCGACTGGAATCTTCTGGTTCCACCAGTGTTTGAAAGCATCGGCCTATTTCCGAGTGGGGATGCAGATGGATTAGCCTGGGCGGTTTATCGCGAGAAGGGCGGAAAGAGCTACCAGGGCTTTATCGACCGTCACGGAGAGTTCGTGCTTCTTCGGCAAAAGAGCACGTTTTGATTGAACGGGTACAGGTGTCTCTAGAGGGAAACATTCAAGAGTTCTCCTTGAGTGGAATAGTGGAGTCCAACAACGGAGTCGAGGATGAGAAAAAGTATCGCCACCTTGCTGGTTTGTGCTTGTGCCTGGGCGGTTACCTTGGCGCAAGCACCAGTTTCCTCTGCAAAAGCCGCGTTCACGCAACGACTCGTTGCTGCTGCCGTTGCCCGCGCACAGGTGCGGGTTCGCTACGTTTCCAGCTACGTGAAACTCAGCTATCCGAACGGGGATGTTCCCTCTGACACTGGCGTCTGCACCGATGAAATTATCCGAACCTATCGGGCAGTCGGAGTTGACCTGCAAAAAGAAGTGCACGAGGACATGGTGCAACACCTCTCCGCATATCCGTTGCACGGGGCGCGTGCAGACTCCAGCATCGATCACCGGCGCGTGCCAAACCTTCAGAAGTTCTTCGACCGGCACGGCAGTGCGCTCCCAATCACCCGCGATTCCAGTGATTACAAACCGGGAGATCTGGTGACGTGGAGTCTGAACGGAAAATACACACACATAGGAATAGTGGTAAATCGAACCAGCCAGGCCGGGCGTTACGAGATACTGCACAACATTGGCGAAGAACCCAAGATCGAAGACGTTCTGTTTGAGTGGCAAATCACAGGACACTATCGCTACTACGGTCCGGAGAGAGTTGCGTCACGGTAGATGACTCCCAGCGATCAAAGCGCACATTTCCGATCGCGAGCTGAATTGGCCTCATCTGCGCGCCAAGAGTGAATCAGAAACATAGTTTGCAAGCCACCGAAGTAGTGGAGCTGATGTGAAAAATCGATTCTCATTTTGGATCTGTATGTTTCTATATCGGTCACTGGTAACGACTGGCTTGGTGCTTGTCGCTGCGGTGATCACAGCATTCATCGAAGGTACGCCCAGGCACGTCGCTTCTCCGGCCAGCGCTGTGAGCGTGCCGGTCGCAACCAATCCAGGCGCCACCGGCATTAGGCATCCAAGGACCAGTCATGAAAAAGCAAGATAGGGGTGTTCTGGAATGGTTCGTCGTTATTTGGGCGTTTCCCATCCTGGTCGTAGTAGCGATGGTTTCAAGTCTGAACAGCCTTACGTTTTCATTCTTGCCCTCTCTCAAAGAGAATCTCTATTTCCAAAGCTACCTGCACGCGCTGAATTCGGTCTTCTTGTTAGGATCAAGGCTCCTTCTCGCATGCATCTTGATTCCCACCATTTTTGGGACGTGTGATCTTGTTCCGAAGATTTTCGCGATGAAGTTCTTGTGGCGCAGATGGCTAAAGCGTGAGTTAGAGACGGAGAGAGGTTTCGTGGAAGCGGTGCAGAATAAATGGTGGCGCAAGTTGGCATTCGCCACCCCGCTTTATGGCATCCTCGCTTACCAATACCGTGATCAACTGATTGAAATGGGCAGAATTGATGGCGGCGCGGAGACTGTCATTTACCCGCCAGACCACCTGTGCGATGTCCAGAACGCGCCGGAGCAATATCGCGGCGACAATTCAACGATAACGATCATCACTCTTTCCGATCACACGGCGACTTTGCTAAACGAGGCGGAAGAGAGTCGGCGAGCGGCCTATCTGGCTGACCTTGAACAATATGACCTTGCAAGAATGTACCTTCAGCATGGCAGAGAGGTCGCCGGTGAAACGCTTCGTAGCGCCTGGAGAGAACGTGGAATCTGGGGAAAGATTCGAGGCCTGCTGGACTGGAGGCGGGCTATGCGAGCTGTTCCCCCTACTGCACCTCGCCTCCAAAATGCGGGTGACCGGGAACAGATATGGATCGCAGGTAATGAGGGGGAAGAACTGGTCTTGAACGAATTAAAGCGCCGGCTCACCGGGACATGGACGGTGCTGAAGGGGTACCTAAACCACAAAGGAGAAATCGACCTGGTTGCAGTGGGACCGAGCGGAATCGTTGCCATGGAGGTCAAGAATGTCAGCGGCGTTGTCCATTGCAACGGAGACGAGTGGAACCGGGACAAGTATGACAACTTCGGCAACTTGGTTCAGGGCGGTGTTCCTATTAAAGATAAAGGCGGGCGCGCTCCGAGCCGCCAACTGAATGAAGCGGCGGACGCGTTGCAGTATTTTCTGCAGCGCCGTGGAATGTCGGCCAACATTTTGCGGGTTGTCGTGCTCGCGCACAATTCGTCCAAGATTGGTTCCGTCCGAAACCAGACGGTGGACTGGATATGCACCTTGCCTGATTTAGATCTGGCCATGTTCTGCCGTGGCCGATGCACTGAGAATTCGACTGCCGAGATCGAGAAGGCCGTTTCCCTTATTCGCCAGGATCACGCTTATGACAAGAAACGGCGGCAGCGATGATCGCGGTACTGGGAGCTCCTGAAGGAATGTTCGAGGGCTAGTCTTGGCCACCAGTTTTCTCGGCGGAATCACCGGTCAAAAATCAATTCATCAGGCACAGATAACAAAAGGCGGTGTTCCGGTGCACGGGACACCGCTTTTGCAATTCGGCGCAACCGGGCAAGCACTAATGCCTGTAGGAATTCCTGAACAGCACTTCCGGGCGAGCAAATTGCCCATATATGAACAAGATTGGGAGAAAGTTGGCATGATCGAAATGACCCGAGTATGGGAGCGGTTGTACGTTGGTGGACGCCTTGACGCTGAGCACCTGTTTAAGTTGAACCCGTTCGGAATCGCGACGGTAGTCTCGTTGTGCGAGGACGAGATAATTCGGCGCCATTCCGGCATCAATTATGTACACGTCCCGGTTGTTGACGCTACACGGATTGGAGTTGGACAGTTCGATACCATCATCGATGCAATCGGCGAGAATATCCGGTGGGGCACGGTGCTGCTGCATTGTGGAAGTGGAGCGAGCCGGGCTCCGATTTTGGCTGCGGCATGGATGCATGTTGTTGGCTACAAGAACATCGACGGCGCACTGGAAGAAATCGCGGAGCTCAGGTCCATAGTCGCTCCATCCGAAGTTCTGCTGTCTAGCGTCAGAAAGCACCTGAAATAAAGGAGTGGCTTCTAGCGATTGTCCCGGCTCAGGACTTTTGCCGTCTTGATTGGAGACCACTCTCCAGTTGGTTGTTGTAACCCGCCATTTCCAGTCGCAAAAATCTGCAATTCATATCCAACCACAGCCCCACTCGGCAAACTGCGTCCAAAGGAAATCACAATATGAGAAATGTCTCCAGCTACCTGCGCTTGGAATCATCCTGCATGGCGGGTTTATGAAGCGAGCCGCCCTTTACATGCGTGTCTCCACCGTCAACCAACATCCGGAAACCCAACTTTATGACCTTCGCAGCCTTGCCACTCAGCGTGGCTTAGAGGTTGTTCAGGAATACACCGACAAGATCAGCGGAGTGAAAGCTCGCCGACCAGGGCTGGATCAACTCATGGCCGACGCTCGGCGGCGTCGGTTTGACGTCGTAGTCGTTTGGGCATTCGATCGCATGGCGCGATCTGTGCGGCATTTACTGGAGACTCTGGACGACCTCAACCACCAGAACATCGAATTCATCAGTTTCCGCGAGAACATTGATACCGGCGGCCCGCTCGGTCGAGCCATCGTCGTGATCGTCGGCGCAATTGCTGAGCTGGAGCGCAATCTTATTATTGAGCGGGTACGTGCGGGAATGCGTCGGGCCAAGTTGGAGGGACGGCAAATCGGGCGACGTCCTCTCGATGTCGATCGGGCAGGCATCCTTGGAGACCGGGCCTGCGGTCTGTCACTTTCCCAAGTCGCCGAGCGGCACGGAATCTCACGGGCAATGGTCAGCAAAATCATCCGCCAAGCCAAGGAATCAGCCAGCGACAAAGGGGACGCGCCAGCCTCCTCGTAAGTCACTGAAAACAGGCCGGCGGAAACGGCGGCCTGACATGGCCACAAATCTATACATTCGTCGCCGCCGAACGCCTCGATTCCGCAGCGCGGCGAATCGGCGGCGCGCCATTGCTGGATTCACGGCTTACTCCACAACGCGCCATGCAGGTGCGCCAATACCTACACAGTACGAACCGATGTCACGAAGGACGCAATATTGGCTAAGCAAAACCGTTTCACTGCACTTCTATCCCTCAAGACCTCCCCTTGCGCCCCTCGCGAGTGGAGCTGTACGCACGGGTAAGCACCTCCAAGGGCAAGCAAGATTCGGAAATGCAAGCGAGCGGCGTCTCCCCGGACTAATCAATTACTCCCTCAACTCAACGCGTTTCGACTCGCCATTTGTCTTCGGCGTCAGAACTGCGCGAACGCGCCGAACTTCCTCGACAATCGGGACGAGCAGAATGAATGCAACTACACGAAGTGCCGGGCATGGACCCTGATACCCAATGCTCAAATTGGCCGAGAATATCGGGGTTCGGCTGGTTGATCCGATAAATCTGGCGCAAATGCAGCATCTCTGAGCTAAACTGATTACCTTACGCATTGGGCATGCCATGATCAGCCGATTCGTCTTATGGGATAAGAGGACACTGCCTGTCGCTTTGGCGGGAGATTCGGGCATTGCTCTTCATGAATTGTTTTCCTTCTCAAACGAGGAAATGCCGAGTCCTCAGGCACTTCCCACAGTCAAGCGGTTGGCTGTCCGACAGCATCTTCTTGAGACTGGCACCGGTGCCGAAGTCGTCCTCTGCCTAATAGATGGTCAACCTACGTTGCACCTAGCTTCTCGAGTGACGATCGCCGAAATGGAACTTTCGGTCCGCTCGTGTAACTGTCTTAAGGCCGCCTCAATCAGGACGTTGGATGAATTGCTCAGTTGGGAACCATCTGAGTTGATGGAACTACCCAACTTTGGCAGTAAGTGCCTCGACGAGATCATCGATATCGTTCGCCAGTTTGGCTACCCTTCGTTTGGCAACGAAGTAGTCACTGCGAGTGTTCAGCGAAAACTGCCGTTCCAGTCAGACGGCGCGCCACTGACCATCCAACAACATCGTGCGGAGACAGGCACCAGTGCGGAGGGCACCTTCAGCATGATGGACAGTCAGCTCATCTTGCGTGCTGCTTCGCAAATGACGATCGCCGATATGGAGATTTCGGTCCGTTCGTATAACTGCCTTAAGGCTGCCTCAATCGAGACATTGGGTGATTTGCTGAGTTGGAAACCATCTCAATTGATGGATCTGCCCCACTTTGGCCGCAAATGCCTGAATGAGATTACTGAAGTAGTACATCGGCTCGGCTATCCGCACTTCGGTAATGAAGCGGCGGATGTAGAGACAGGGAGAGAGCTCCCTTTGCCGGAATGCAGCTCACCAATGGCCTGCCTCCTAGACACGCGTGAACTGGTTTCGGAGGGGAGGCTCACGGAGCGTTTTATCGCGCATGGTTTGCACAGAATGGCTGACCTCGCCGTGCATAGCGTGGAAGCTCTCGTTAAACTCGCAGACTTGGCAACTGACGAGAAGCTGGAGTTTGAGCAGGCGCTTGATGCTTTTGCTTTAGAGCTACCTATAGATCTCCCAACATGGTTTCTGAATAACACGTTCGCACTGCGCGCGGCATTTCATGTCGAGTTGGAACAATTTAAGCTCGCGCTGACACGTCAAAACATTGAGGGCAGTTGTTGGAAGCAACCTCGGCTGTCGCAATCGCTTAATGAGGATGTTCTGCGGTTGATCCCAAAATCTTATAACGACCGCAAGCGAGAGATCATTTCGGATTTTCTTGGATTGGGGGGCGGGGATCCTCTCACGCTTGATCAGGCCGCAAAGGCTCAAACGCGATCCCTAACGCGAGAGCGTGTAAGGCAGATCGCGCGGCCAATCACTGACGCGCTGGCCGAGCGGGGGCACCAGCTGCCGTGGCTGTTGAAGGCAGTTGCTGCGCTGAAGCGGCTTGCGCCCTGTAGCCTCAAGCACGCAGAACAGGTTTTAATTGACGAAAGAATCCTCGATGCACCGATAACCGTAGCCGCAATCATGGGTTTGGCGCAGCGCTCCAATTTGGAACACAACCTGACTCTGAAAGGCGATTTTCTGCTGGACACGGATTCAGCCGACTTAATCAACACCGTGATGAGGGCCGCTGGCAAGCTTTCGTCGCATTGGGGCGTTGCAGATTGGCGAGAATTCGAACAGCTGGTTCCAGAGAATGGGACGTCGTCGGTAAAGGATCAACTCCGAGATGTGGTCTGGCTTGATGCGGAACAGCGTTATTTTGTACTGCCTGACCGGGAGAATAGCCTTGCCAACCGATTGGCGCGCATTCTTACTGTGACTCCGAGGCTGAAGCTCGCAGAGGCATACCGAGGTGCATTTCGTGACGCGCGCATGGAACAGGAGCGCCTGCCGGAGTCGATGTTCTCGGCCTTTTGCTGTGTATGGCCTTGGTGCTCTGTTGAACGCGATGAGGTCGTGGCGAAGACGGGACTACCACTCTCTGAGGCTTCAGGAGACGATCTCCTGGTTTTGCTGATACGCGAGATCGGCCATCCGGTCCGCCGACGTGAGCTGGCTGAACGAGCCGAGGAGCAGGGGATCAGCCTAGAAACGGTGACGGGCGCCCTATCGTATAGCAATGTCATCACCTCGAAAAACGGATACTTTGCGGTTATCGGTGATCCAAAGTTGGAGGAGTTTGGGGGCGGCTCGGCGACTGAACTGGAGGAGGAGCTGTTACCCCCGAAAGAAGCCGAGGATAGCCAACTCGTGCCGGATGAGAATGCAAGCGATTTTCCCGGACTCTTAATGTTGGCAGTGGGGGAGCGTGTCGCGGCGCTTGAGTTGACGGCGCCTTGGTCAATGAGCGAACTGCGTCTCAGCCGGCATGACCGGGAACGGCTGCTCGCGTGGGGACGATTAGCGGAGTGGAATTTTCGCGACGACTTTGGCAACTACCAGACCAAGGCCGGCGAAAAAGTGCGCAAACGAGCGGCGTTGGGGCTGGCGTTTCTACTCTTCGCATCGGAGGCGGTCAGAGAATTTGGTTATTCAGATTCTGTGTGGCCAGCGATCGAACACGTCTTGGGTGAGCGTCAGCAGAACTTGTTCATGATTCGTACAGGCCTACCTAAGCTCGCGTTGCGGGAGGCAGTGGAAACTGCTTGCCGGACATTCGGTTTGCGGCACGGGTTTGAGGACGTCGGCCAGCAGGTCTGGGTGCGGACCATATGTCTGCAGTCCGGTTTCTTGAACTCGCACATACCCGGGGTCGGCGCGATGCTGGCAGAACCTGCGCATCTTCTGCCGTTTGCCATCCAGCTCTTGCTGGATATGGAGGGTCCGAATGCATCGGCATCGTTCCAGGCATCATGGAAGCTGCTACAAGATGTTCGTCTGGGAGCAGTGAGCGAGCAGGCAGCAGTGGAACGCTTTAGCGCCGACGCTTGGCTGTCGCCATTCCCACTGGATGAGCTACTCGCACAGTGTCTGACGGCAAAGCAATTGCGCACGCGTGCCACGACCGAGCCGCAGGTCCCTGCGACGGAAGATGCTTATCAGTATTTCCTAGCGCCAGAGCTCACATGGGTGAGTGACGAGGTTTACCTAGAGTACAAGTTAAATGAGTCGGCACCGCAATGGCGCCAAAGCGCGGCGTTGGTTCTTTTTTGCGAGGATCCTTTCCGGAGAGAACGTATCCCGATTGAAAACGATCGCTGGCAATTACCGGGCGGCCCGGTGCGCGTGCCCCTCACGCGGCGGCAGGAGCCGGGCTTTCGCTTTAAGTTAATGCAGGGCAAAGAAGAAATGTTTGCGGGTTGGAACTATGTCGGTCTGCCGCATGAGACGTCTTTTACGTTTTTCCGTACGTCGGGTGCAATGGTCCCGTCTGCGGACGAGGTACCGCAGTGCGAGGAAGTCTTATTGCTGCATAGTGCGGCGATCCAAGTAGACGGGCTCAATGCTCCACCAGTGTTCCGCGTGGTACTTCGCGGCGCGTACCGGTTAACGCGCCTGCCCGCAGGCGCGGTCGCGCAGGTCAGACTGATAGAAGCTAACGGCACAACGCTGTGGAGTTTGCCGCTGCCGGATGCCCCTCCATCGGGCGAAGTAATACCGCTGTTGACCGTGCGCAGCGGTAAATGGGGTACAGCAGTGGACGTGATACTGCCGGAACTGCCATTCACTGCGGAGCGTCTACGGCTAAACAGTGGAGAAGTGCTTCCGATCTCCAGTACTAACTGCCGCGCATGGTTATCGGAGTCTCCGGGGCTAGGACGAGCGCAGACGGGACGCCTATCAGGATCATCGGGCATGCGTACGCGATCAGCGAGGGTAAGGTTACACCCGCTCGGCGCGGACTTCGGAGCGGCACTCGAAATGGATGGGAATTGGCAGCCTCTTGATGGGGCTGCGACTCTGGACGCTGCAACATTGCGAACTCATCGCTTACTTGCAAAGGTGAAGGTGCCGCTTGGTGCAAACAAGGACGTGTGCTGGATGGAAGGCAGCCGAACGCTAGCAGGCTTGCGCAGTAACGGGACATTTCTGGCCGGCGTGCACGGATTGGGCGAGTGCCTGAACGTCGTGCAGGGAACATACAACAGCTCAAGAATCGAAGTAGCCGCTGCGCGCGCAGTGGTGGATGGCGGGTTCTTGCGATCCGTACAACTTGAGGCCGATGGGAGCTGGTGCGCACACCTGCCCTTCGAGGAGCCTCTCGAAGATGGGCACTCGTTGTGGATATGGTCAGAGGGTTCGCCCCTTCCCCGTAAGTTGCCAAGAGAGCGGATGGAGAAGAACGGCTTCACGCTACGGTGGAGCAGTGCCACGGAAATACCCGTTTTTGGCTGGGCGTTGTCGGTTGACGGAGCACGGATCGGTTCGACAGTTCATCCGGAGACATTGGACAAGTTGATGCAAAGTTTGATGCACGTACCTTGGTGCGATGCCGCGATGTGGCTGCGTTGGTGGCATGTGCCTGTGCTTCACGCGGAGATGCGGGACATCGTGGCCAAACAGGTGCTTGAGCACCCGGTGGACACGATAAAAGCTTGGCTTCTGCCTGCGCACCCAAGTTCGGGAATGATGTTTGATGAGCTTCGGGAAGAGGCGTGGAGTGCCGCTGCACGAGAATATTTGTGGGGTTGGCGGCCGGATCCGAAGCAGGCGGTGGAGCTTGTAAAGGCAGTAGGTATCTGGACGGGCGTTATCGAGCACGACAGCCAAAACCCGCCGTCCCTCGAAGCCGTGGGGCTGCTGGCGCGTATGAGCCCAATTCTGCTGGCTGATGTAATCACGCAGGCACTGCCCGAGTTGTATAAGTTTCCAAGACCACAGTTAGCGGCGCTTCTAGGAATGGTGCTAGAAACGATCAATCCCAATGCCGCCAATAGCGGATTTCGGTTGGACGAGTTGTGCGAGCGCTATGCAAAAGCCGAACGAAGACTTGATGGGCGCTTTATTATGACCAGCTTGATTGGTGCAGCACGGGCCCTGTTGCGCGGAGAGACACCGGAGACACATAATCTTCGGCTCGCATTTCATCAGGCAGGACTGCGGGAAATAATCAGCGTCGCACTGCTGCGCGACGTTTTTGATAGATGGCGGGAAGGAACTGAGAACTGAGATGCCAATACAAGAAACTCTTCATCTCGACGCACTGGAAGCGCAAACCAAATTGCGAGAGCGGCTTACCGGGCTGGCGCGGGACGAAGCATATTTGCGGCGTCCGGAACTGCGGCGCGCATGTGAGGCACTATGGTTGGCAGACAGCAACTCACCGGGTCTGATGAGCGAACTGTGGGTCGAACCACTGTTTCCGGCAGAGTCGTCGAACTACACGCTGGCCAACGTGGCAGGGGTTTCCTCCTTACTAGTGGATCAGCTTCGTCGCACAAGCGCGATGCCACTTGATCGCAAGCTATATCGCCACCAAGCCGAGGCCCTGAGCGCGGAGTTTGAGTCGCGGTCTTCTGGTTCACGGCCAGCACTGATTGTTACTGCACCTACCGGGGCAGGTAAAACGGAAGCGTTCCTGCTGCCGATGCTGAACGATCTGTTTTCGTCCCCCCGAAAGAGCGACGAAAAGGGAGTGCGGGCGATATTGTTGTACCCTCTGAACGCGCTCGTGAACGATCAAGTGGAAAGGTTGGTCGCATGGTTGCATGGTCAGAACAAAGTAACCTTCGTGCATTACACGGGTGAGACCCCCCGAGAGAATCCAGGGGAGTTGGAAGCCCAGCGGGATCCCTGTCGGCTTCTAACCCGCCTGGAAGCACAGCGCAATCCTCCTGACATCCTGGTGACGAACTACTCGATGCTAGAGTACCTGCTGTGCCGCCCCCAGGACGCACCTCTGTTTGGCAATGCGCTGCGAACTGTAGTGCTTGATGAGGCGCACCTATACAACGGTAGCCTGGCCACCGAGATCGCACTACTGCTGCGACGCGTAATGCTGCGGTGCTGCGTACGCCCTGAGGATGTACTTCAGATTGCGACATCAGCGACGCTGGGCGGATCAGATGCGGAGCTAATTACTTTCGCTAGCGACCTGTTTTCCAAAGACCGCCGCGCTCTGACCGTTCGCATTGAGGGTAAAACAGCACGGCGCGAGTTGCCCGAGGTGCATGAACGTGCGCGATCGTTGAATCCGAACATGCTGGTCGAATTCGTGGATGCGCTGCGGTTGCGACCCATGCTAAACCACCGCTCATTGCTGGAAGACACTGATTTGTGCGCGCTGGTTCGTGATCGTGCAGCAAAGCTGGTGGCGAATTCACAACTGCTAGATGCTCAGGAAACAAAGCCAGCGCGGCTACTCGCCAATTTGTTGCGACAGATGCCGGAACTCCGCGAGGTTGATGAACTATTTTGGGAGAACCATTTATCTCGCGCAGTGATTCCGTTGGCGAAGGTAGTGGAAACGCTTTGGGGCCGTCAGAGTGCAGAGGGAACACGCGCGACAATCGCGCTGCTGCAGTTGGGGGCACAAGGCCGCGATCGCTTCGAGGAACTTCCTGTACTTCCGCACAAGTTGCATCTCCTTGTGCGCGCGCCTGGTGAGGTATCGGTATGCCTGAACTCTGGCTGCGTAGGTGATGGCCCTCGGATGCCCGGGCACGGTGCGTTGACGCTCGACGGTGGGCAGCAGTGCGCTTGCTGCGGCGGTCGCCTTCTCACGTTGGCGCGCTGCAATCGCTGTGGGCAGGATCTGGTAGCAGGCGTGATGCCGCGGAGCGAACTGTATCCGGTTGCTCATGTGAGGCGTGAGCGGCAAAACAATGCTCGCGGCGCGCAGCCCAATGATCCAAGGTTCTTTCATGTCAACATGCGGGGCACCGCCTTTTTTGATGTGCGCACGGGCGAGTTGGAGTTCGATCCTTCGGAAACGACGGTGGCGCTGCAGCCGGTAGATACTTGCCCAAACTGCGGAGCAGAGGATGAACACTTCCGGACGATGCAATTATCGGATGGTTTGGTGCTGCCGGTAGTTGCGGAAACACTGCTTGCCGCGCTTCCTGTGATGCCCGCGCCTCAATGCGGATGGCTGCCGGCGGGTGGGCGTCGTTTACTGGCGTTTAGCGACAGCCGCTCTCGTGCCGCGCGGCTCGGGCCTATGTTGACGCGCAGCCACGAGATTCAGATGGGGCGCGCGTTGATCGAACTTGTGCTCGCCAAGGCCGGCGGAGGCTCCGGAGTTGTGCGGCTGCGGGAGCATAGGGTACAGCAACTGAAGGAGCAGCTTGCCGATCCGCAGTGGACAGGCGACGCACGCGAGGAGCTAGCAGCTGAACTGCGTCGCGCGCAAAATGAATTGGCGGCGGCGGACCTCGGCTTGGAGGTTACCGCTCTGGAAGAGCGAATTGCACGGGAGCCCCTGCTGCGGGAGTTCTACGCGCGATCCAGTGCAAGTAAGCAGACGGCTGCGCAGTGGCGTGAAAAAGGCCAGGCTCTCTGGGACATGAACGGGAGTTTAATGGCGAAGGAAGTGCCAAGGATTGTTGCCCGTGAGTTGGCCGTTCCCAACTGGGAGCGGATCACTCTGGAGTCGTGCGGACTAGCAGAGATTGTATATCCAGGTACGGAGATGCTAAAGCCTCCTCTTGGGCTGGGCTTTACATCGTCATTCACAGCGGATCTGGCAATCATCTGGCCACAACTGGCGGCTGCTTTGCTGGATATCGTACGCAAAGATCGTGCGATCACTCTGGGTTCGTATGAACGTGATCGTTACGAGTATGCGACGCCTCTAGGCAAGTGGATTGCGTTGCATGCGAGGGCAAACACGTCTCTGGTGCCGTTTGCGGGATCAACCGCGGACAGCAAGGCGCGTCAGGCCGCAACTCGTGCGCAGACTTCTTGAGCGTTTGGGTTTGAGCGGCAATCAAGATGAGTTGGTGGGGCGAATACTGGAGGCCATCTTCCAGCAAATCGTGGAGCGCGCGCACGGTGACTTTGCCCCTTGGGTGGAAGCCGAAGACCGTGATGCGGGCTTTGGTGCGCGATATGCCTTCCGCCTGAAGTTGGCAGGACTTCGTCTGCGTCGGCCTTTGCGATTGTTCCGATGCAAGCTGACCGGGGAGCTTTGGCCGCGCGCACTAGCAGGTCTTTCGACTGTGCCCGACGAGGGTGACTGCGACTTGCAGCCGATCACGCACGAAGACGCTAACCGAGATTCGCGCTTTGCCCGGGCACGTGCTGAATTTCGTAACTCTGAGATCTTCCACATGGGAAACTGGTCGGATGAGCACTCGGCGCAACTCAAGCCGGAAGAAAACCGGCGTCTGCAGCACCTGTTCGCAAACGGCGCTCGCAATGTGCTGTCGGCAACAACGACACTCGAAGTAGGTATTGACATTGGCGGGCTCTCAGCAGTCTTGCTGGGCAATGTTCCACCATCTCGCGCGAGCTATCAGCAGCGCGGTGGGCGTGCTGGTCGGCGCGCCGATGGCTCATCGATGGTATGCACGTTTGCGCATCATCGACCATTCGATCTCGCGGTGTTTACTGCATTCAACGATTTCTACAGCAAGCCACTACGGAGACCGGTGGTGCGGTTGGAGCGCGAGCGTTTTGGGCGTAAGCATTCGCACGCGCTGCTTCTGGGGGAGTTTTTTCGCCGCATTTACCCGGCAGGAAAATCGACTGGCACAATGACGGCATATAACCAAATGGGCTGGTTGTGCGACGAACAACGGGTGCCAAGGCAGATTCCGGACCAAGCACGCATCGAGGCGCTCGAGGCTCCGCAACCCTGCGAACTCAACGTTAATCATCCGTGGTTTGTACCTGGAGGTGCGCCGTTCGAGGAGTTCGGCCACTTCTTGGATTACCTGATAGGGACCAATGAGGAGATAACAGCAGATTTGGCGAGGCTACTTGAACGGACTCCGCTTGAAGGGTGTGCAGATGCTGTTATTGCACATGCTCATCAGAGCTTTGCTGAAGCCTGTGCGACATGGAAGAAGGACTATGGGGGCCTGAAAGGTGCATGGCTCGCCGCAGTCGCATCGGGTGCTAAGAACTCGGTACTGAACGCGATCCACTACCAAGCGAAGGCCCTGTGGCAGTCGGAGACGATCGCAGCCCTTGCCGAGAAACGATTTCTGCCGCGCTATGGTTTCCCCATAAGCGTGCAATCGCTCACTGTTCAAACAGATGGTACGGAAGAGCCCGTTCAACTCCAGCGGAGCTCAACCCTTGCATTGAGTGAGTATGTACCTGGCTCTGTATTGCTTGGAGGAGGCAAAAGCTACTCGTCCCACGGGGTATTGAGCTTCTGGTCAGAAACCGCTAATAGAAGCTTCGGTCTGCGCAAGTATCTATACCACTGCATGAACGGTCATCAATGGACGGAACTCCAGCCATTGGCAGTGGAGGTTTGCCCCCGCTGCCAAGCATCGTTGACATGCTCAAAGAAGGACCTTCTATTGCCGCGGTTCGGATACTCCTCTGCAATATGGGATGGGCCGACGTGGGCGACAGATCAAGAGCGGGTGGGGGTAACGCAGGTTCTAGCATCGATGTTGCTTTCTGCGACCGCGGCGCGAACGGCGGAGGACTTCGCGGGTATACCAGGGTTGTATGTTCAGATGTTCGAGAACGCCGATCTACTAGCAACGAACGCGGGGCAATATGAATGTGGATTTGCCCTATGTACTCGCTGTGGTTTTGCCGACAGCATGCGTGACGCAACTGAGGACCTGCCCAGTCTCGACGGCGTGCCATTCCGCGAGCATCTGGCACTCGCGGGCAAGAGTGGGAACAATCGTCCCTGTTGGAAGCATGGTGAGGACGAACTGGTGATTCGGCACCTGCACTTTGCAGCGGAGCACAACACGGACTTGCTGCAACTCGACCTTGAACGCAGCAACTCACTACGCACGCCTACCATGGCCGTAACTTTCGCGCATGCGTTCCATCTTGCAGCGGCAGAGCTTCTTGAAATTGATGTCCGTGAGATAAGCTTGTCGACTGAAGATCTCCGTCAGGGAACCACCTGGAGTTTCTATCTTTATGATAGCGATGCCGGCGGCTCTGGGCACGTCGCCGAATTGATCGCGAGGGAGGCAGAGCTTGGAGACGCTCTTCTTAGAGTTCTACGGCGAGGTTCTCCTCATGACAGTCATTGCCGTGATGCGTGTTTACGCTGCTTGCTGACTCACGAAAGCCAAGAGGCGTATGCAACAGGATTGCTCGATCGTCGCGGTTTACTTGAAATACTTACTGGCAGGCATATCCTCTCCAGAGTTTAGACCGGCGAACGGATGGTTGGCCTTGACTTGCGCTCAGTAGATATTTTTTTGACGAACGAATAATCGCCCAGTCACCAGCGAGGAACCGATTAGTCCTGATATGTCGGCATTGCGCCAGATTTCTGTTGCTCGCTCGACGTTGCCGGATGGACTGTCCCATGGGCGTTTATCGTTACTGATCCGGTCGGATATGAATGAAAGCTGGATGTACAATCCCATCATGCACGTCACCCCCGAAGAGAATGAAGCGTACCGGAAGTTTGTTAGCGACCTAGCGATTGAGCTAGGAGTCTTCGATCTGAAGGGGATCGAAACGGTCTGGCACTATACAGACGGTAGCGGTTTTCTTGGCATTCTTCAGTCCGGCAGGCTCTATGCAACTCAGGTGTCGGCGCTGAACGACTCCAAGGAGACTGAATACGCTACCGATCTTTTCCGGGACGAAGTTAAGAAGGCAATCGTCGAACAGTCCGCAAATGGTGCGGCGGTCTCTTTCTTTCAGAACATTCTTGAAGAGATAAAAGACGAACCTGGAAACCCAACTCAAGGCATCAGCAAGTTCTTTGTCGCATGTTTTAGCACCCGAGCGGACGATCTAAATCAGTGGTCAAAATATACGAAGACTTCACCGGGAAGATTTGCTATTGCTTTTCACCCCAATGGTCTGAACCGCGAGCCGAACAGCACACTTTATTGTGTGATTTACGATAGGGCGAAATTAGAAGCCGCGGTAAAAAAGGTGGTGTATGCCACCCTCGATTTTTATATGTCCGGCCTGATTGGTGAGCGCGCTGATAAGCCGGAAGAGTGGGCGAGGCTGTTCTATCTGGCATGGGATGAGTGGATTTACAAGCTCGCGCCTCTCGCCAAAGACGCGCAGTGGGCTGGCGAGGACGAGTTGCGCATCGTTCACGAGTTGAAGATTGCCGACTTTCCCGATGTAAGGTTCACTCAAAAGAGATCTAGCTTGGCCCGCTACCTCCCTCTGGATTTTCCATGCTGGGTCAAGGAGCGTGTGTCACGCCTACCTATAGCGAAGGTAATGGTGGGGCCGGGTGAATACCAAGCGTCCAGCAGGGTCAGCGCAATTCTTTTGCTTGAACAAATGGGCTATCCGAACGTGCCGGTAGAAGTCAGCAAGTGCACTTTGGTAGAACGATAATCAGACACGCATCGGCGTGCTCTCGTTTATGCGCACTGCCAAGGAAGCACGAGATTGTCGTCTCACGGCGCTACGGCGTTCATGAGGATTTGTTCGAAAAGGATGATTGCAGAGTGCCATCCGCCAGCTATTTTCGAAAGCCAGCTGAATCTTGATGCAGCGGTAAACTGGGCATATGAGTAATCCCAAGGAAAACGAAGAATCAACACTGCGCACGCGGTTTGAATCATTTGTGAAGACACTTGATGGATTTGAAGACATTGATACCTTGTTGAATAGTGCCAAAGGTCCTGATGACCGAATGAGGGCGGACTACCTCTTTCAATGCCGACAAATAATAGTCGAGCAAAAGACGCTCGTCTCTGACCCTGTAGGCAGGCCCCAGAGATTTGCGGACAAGGTAATGCGCGAGCGCGGCATTATTGCATATGGTACGGTGTCAACGCGACACATATTCTCCCATCAACCGGACGCCGACTCTTTACAGCGGGGATTGATACTAAATATCCTTCGGGGCTCGCTAAGAATGACCCAGTAATGTTTGATTGAACTGACCCGCGCCAGGAACAGGATTTGTAACAAGCTGAGAGACAGACGCATCATCATCCCACGCCGAAGGCGTGGTTGTTTGTCTGCAGCCTGCGAACGTTAGTGGTGACTCGCGGGTGGGTTGGTAGCGATTTGTGGAAGACGCTGAAGTCGATGCCGAAGATGCTGAAAGTAGTCATCGCTGACTTTGAGTTGACGCACTTCGTCGATGACCGGCTGGAAGTACGCGAGGGAACGAACGGTGGGCAGGGGCGGAGCGTCAGCGGGCCGCAGCAACCGGCGTGCTGCGGCAAGGACGAGGGCGTTTTCGACTGTCTTCAGGGGGATCGCCAGGTCATGCAACTGAGCGGCCAGCAGACGGTCTTGGCGACGGATGTTTCCCGTGGTCCCCGGCGTTTGCCGGTAGGCGTCGA
Source organism: uncultured Acidobacteriota bacterium (assembly GCA_963786435.1). Lineage (GTDB taxonomy): Bacteria > Acidobacteriota > Terriglobia > Terriglobales > Acidobacteriaceae > TOLSYN. The sequence goes on along the minus strand of CAWAZK010000002.1, from coordinate 3,191,715 downwards.
GGACCTTTCGGACATACTCTTCCCGGCTGCGATGGTTCGCTTCCACAGCTTTTGCCTCAGCCTTGCGGATCGCGCAGCGATGGACCGTTGATAGGAACGGTGTGACAGTAGTGGCGGAGCCGGCTCAACAGGGCGTCCACCATGGCCTGGTTGCCGAGGAAGGTACGCCATTCGTCATAGATGAGATTGCTCGTAATAATCGTGGAGTGACGGTGATAGCGCTCTTCCATCAGCTTGAAGAAGATGTTCGACTGTTCCGGTTTGAGATTTAAATACCCAAGCTCGTCGATGAGCAAAACGTCCAGCCGGGCCAGACGGTTCAGCAGTTGGCGCGAGGAACGATCAGCCAGCGAGGCATACATTTCGTCGAACAGGTCCTGGGCACGGATGAACTGACAACGGTAGCCATTCTCCAGGGCCTTGAGCAGCAGACCCGACGCCAGTCCAGTCTTTCCGACGCCAGTGCTTCCGATGAACACGATATTTTCCGCCTTGGCGACGAACTCCAGTTCTGCGAAGCCGTGGATCTGTTTGCGGTTGACTCCGGGTTGGCGAGCGAAGGGGAAACTGGCCAGCGACCATTGCTCAGGTAACTTCGCCTGCTTGATACGCCAGGCCAGTGCGGTTTCCTGCCGGTTATGCCACTGCGCTCGCAGCAGACGGGTGAGGAACTCGGAGTAGGAAACGTCTTCCTTCTCGGCGGCGCGCGACTGTTCCTCGTAGACCTCGAGGATGCGCTTCAGGTGGAGATTCTTCAGCAGTTGTTCGAGTTCTTCGCTGGGCTTCATATCATTCTCCGTCGTCGTCGTTGTTCAGCAAAAAGTAGTTGCGTGCCACTTGGCGCAGGATCATGCGCTCAACCCGGTCCAGGTCGTAGAGACCATAGCGGGCGGCTTCGCGGACAGCGGACAGCAACGGTCCCCGGGGATACTCGCGCACCAGACGCAGCAGTTGGCGCAGAGCAAGCACCACCAGCTTGCGGCTGTGTTTCTTTAACGCCGTGACGTAGTCGGCGATCTCGGGAACGACCTTGAGAATGGCCTCTTCTTCGAGATGGAGATCGCTGCGCTTGGCGCCCTGGCCCCACGGTGCGCGATGCTGCGGCAGCATCACGCGCTGGTGCTCGGCCTCGGCGATCCGGTGGTGGGTTACAAGGTTGCGGGCATCGAGTTGGATCTCCACTTTGTCTTTGCTTTCGCGAACCTCAACACGGCGGCCGATCCAGGAGACGGGAACGGAGTAACGATTACGGTGCAGGGCTACATAGCCTTCCACGTCAACCATGCGTTCGTGCAGGCGATACACTTCCGGGATCCAGACCGGCAGTGGGCGCAGATGGTGTTGCTCCAGCACAAACAACTCGCGGGGCACGGCACGGATATGTTTCTTGTAGGTCGAGTTGACGCGGTCGCACCACTGCCGGGCCTGCTGGTTCAGCTCCTCCCAACTGGCGAAGGTGCGGCCCGCCAGGAAGTTATTCTCTATAAAGTGGAAGGGCCTCTCAACCCGGCCGGAACGGTTGGCATCGCCGCGCTCATGGGCTTGGAAGCGGAAGCCGAAACGTTCGGCAAAGGCGGTCATCTCGGCGACCGGAACCATCTGACTGCCAGTGCCGCGCAGCACCACGACATGGGTGTTGTCGATCATGATCCGTTGAACCGGAGCTCCGCCGAAGTAACGCAGGGCCTCGGTCAAAAACACCTTGCAATCGAAACGCTGGAACGTCGGGTACAACTGGAAGAACAACATGCGTGAGTAACACAGCACCGCTGAGGCGGTCTGTACCTTGCGCCGCTTGCCGCCCAGCACCACCTCGTGCGGCGAAGTGTCGTGTTGAAGCTCCTCGCCTGGAGCAAAGTGATAATGCCCCGCCGCCACCGTGGGCGGTTGACCGATGCCATGACGGCGGCAGAACGCCGTCAGTGCCTGGTAGGAGAGCGTCGCCCCCTCGGCCGCCAGTTCTTCCTGCACCCGCACCAGGTTCCCCTTGCACTTGCTCCACAGTTCCAGGATCTGTTGCCGGTACGGTTCGGCTTTCTCGGGACGGGACAGCGTGGGCACCTGCGCCGAGTCCGATCGCAGGACGGTGCGTACCGTCAAACGGGAGACATTCAGCACTCGCGCAATCTCGCGTTTGCTCACTCCCTGCGCCTTGAGTTCCAGAATCGCGCTTCGTTGTGCTTGGCTCAACATAGGCTGGCTCCTGCTCGGGTGGGATCTTGGCGGCCAGACGGCCGAGTTCGTGAAGGGCACGATCAACCTGCTGGCGCAGTTGTCGGCACTGCTCGTAATCCAGCTCGACCGTGGCGCCGGCCAGGCGCCGATTAGCCCGGTGGCTGATTGCCACCACCATCCCCAGATCGCGGGTCAGTTCGGCAATAGCCGTCGAAGGCGGCTCGGGCTCGCGCTGCCGCTGGGCTTTCAGAAATAGCTGCGGTTGTTCCAGAATCCGCTGGCGGATGGTCGGCGAAGCGTTTCGCCAGGCGGCGTATAACTGGCCCGCTTCGCGGCTGGTGAACCGATGCGCCGCAAACCCCTCGGCCATGCGCTGGCAGTCTTCCAGGTGTGTACGTGCAACGGGCACCAAAAACTTCATTGCCACATGCGCCGTGATCGCACCGCTACGCACCTGCTGCTGCACGCTCTCCGGAAGCTGATCGACCAGCGCGATTCGGCGCGATACCCAACTCAGACTGCGATCGAAGCGGTGCGCCAACTCGTCGAGACCATAGCCAAAGCGCTGCTCCAGTTCCGCCAGCAGCCAGCCTTCTTCCAGCGCCGTCTCGTGTTCGCCCCAACGCAGCGATCGGTCCAGCACCAGGGCTTCGGCCTCGCTCATCGGCCAGACCACGGCTTCCACCGTGTCCCGGCCCAACTGCTGCAACGCCGAAATCCGCTGATAGCCGTCGATGACCAGGTAACGGTCAACCTGCTCGGCGACCGCCACCACCACAATCGGCGTCTGCTGCCCCGAGCTGGCAAGCGATGCCAACAATCGCCGCTGTCGCTCCGGCCGCCGAACCCGCAGATGTTCCCCGTGCCGATCCAGTTGATGAAACTCCACCCGCATCGCCCCTGCTCCCCTCCCACTGCGAGCGCTAGTCTGGACCAAGTCGCATCTCGGATTGCGCGACCGGCGGGGGTAGTGTGCCTGCATCTGTCTTGGAATCAGCAGGATAGGCCTTGAACTGGGATTGCGTGACGTGCATCAGTAGTGTGCCCAAAAGTCCAATGAAATCAGCGCCTTTGACCCCGAACTCGGATTGCGCGATGTCCCAGGGAAGTTTGCCTAACGGAGGCGGTAAACGCAGTGGTTCCGGAGCTCGGGCAAGCGAAGCCCGAGCCTGGATACGGCGAGCCGCAAAATAGTCTGGATTCTTTGCCCGCCACCGCGCCTGCATCTTGCGGCGTCGGCCCCTCCGGCATTCTGGTTGACCACACGTGCGTTGCCTCGCCCCGACTTTGGGATCAGGACGGAACCAGTGATGGCAAATGCTGCAGGGTCGCTTCCCAGCATCAGGCATGGTGACTCATCATCACCACTCCCCTGCAACTCTGCTTAATTTATGCTTGATTACCAACCAGGTGGGTCATTTCTGCCGAGCAGACGTGGGTCAATTCTCGCGAGCGCCGAAGAAATATCGCCAAGACTATTGATGACGATGTCGCCAAGGCGGATAAACAAGTCCGCGATACTCGACTGATTTTTGATATTCCCGAAGCGACAGGCATTATCGTGCTGTTGAACGAGGGGGCAGAAATGCTTGCTCCTGACGTGATTCACTACGCTCTTTGTAATTCCTTCCAAAAGAAAGGCGGGGATGGGAGGTTGCGGTACACGCAAAACGATGGCGTAATTCTGATTTCAGAAGCTCACACGCTTCCAGTGCCTGGATTTCAACGTGTTTACCCGATTAATACCTTTACGAGTCCACAAACGAATAGTGCTGACAAAGTCATATGGTTTTCAGAAATGCTGACGGCTAGGTGGGCCACATTCAACCATGTCCCACTGATCAAGAACGTCTGACAGTATCTGGATGATGTTAAATTTGCCGGGGCGTGCATCGAACTCGGATAGGTCCTGTTAAGTCTTAGGGCTGTATCTGAAGCGCCCACGAGTGAGAACTGGCTCCCAAGGGGCTGCCTACGGGCGCTTCGGATACAGCGACTTGAAGGAAGCCGCCCTCCGGGACTATGGGATTTGTATGCGCCAGCGCCGGTTTTTGTTTCTTGCGAGGACTCTCGTGCAAGTGATGTGCACGGACACCGACGGGCGTTCGTAGGTGGAGGCGTAGCGGCAGCGTGCATCGGAGAGTCTGGAACACCGCGTCCGATTACGGTCTAAGAAGAGCGAAGCATAGAGGGGCTGTGCGTGCTGTCGCACGAGGAATGTCCGAGGGGTGAGATGTGACTTCAAGCTGCGCTCCGACAAGGATTAGGCGGAGATCGTAGGAAGAGTTGTACGCTGGAGAGTCGCTCGATAACATGCATGGTTCCACCACAGACGGGGCACTTGCGCAACGAATCTGTGGAGAGCGCGGCCGATGAGGCCGCGCTCTCTGCCTGTTGCACTGAACGTGGCAGCAAGTGAAAACACAGTGGAAGTAGTTCGGCTCGTCGCCGATTGGCGAGGAAGCCGAAGTTGCGGATGCGCACGAAGCCGCGTGGCAACACGTGAAGCAGGAAGCGACGGAGGAACTCATCAACGGGGAGTTCCATGACTAGCTTGCGATTGCGGTGCGCGGAATCCCTCCATCGGAAAGTGACTTTGCCATCGGCAAGAGCAAGCAGCCGGTGGTTAGAGATGGCAACGCGGTGAGTGTAGTTTCCGAGATAACGCAACACGTGTTCCGGTCCACCGAATGGCGGTTTGGAGTAGACGACCCAGTCCTTTCGGAACAGCACTCTCAGCCAGGACGCGAAGGTCTGCGGATCGGCAAGCGGCGCGAGCTGACCATGAAACTCAAGCGTGGAATCGCGGAATGCAGTCTTGAGCGCGGCGACGAACTTGCCGCGGAAGACACGGCCGAGCACTTTGACGGGCAGGAAGAACGATTGGCGGGATGAGATCCAGCGAGTGTGGTTGGGAGCGAGGCCGCCAGCGGCGACCACGCAGTGCACGTGAGGATGGTGTTGCAATCGCTGATCCCAGGTATGAAGCACGCTGAAGAAGCCGATCTCGGCGCCGAGATGACGAGGGTCGCCGGCGATCTCCAGTAGGGATTCGGCGCTGGCGTGAAACAGCAGGTTGTAGATCAGCCGTTTGTTCTGCAACGCGAGTGGAGCCAGTTCCCGCGGCAGCGTGAAGACAACGTGGACATAGCGAGTGGCGAGCAGTTCGCGTTCCCGCGCCTGAAGCCAGCGCAGGCGGGCGTTGCCCTGGCACCGTGGGCAATGCCGGTTGCGGCACGTAATGGTGATCTCACCATTACGTGCCTTATGGTGAGTTTTTCCTTATGGTGAGTGCGATCCGCGATTTGATAGCAATGCGGTCTTTTGGAGAATGTTGGGAACTTCAGACTCACCATAATATTGGTGACCTCCTGCTACTGTGGTGCGGCCATTACAGGCACATCACTGAAGGAGAACACCATGATCGAGAAATACGTTTCTGCTCCCAAAACGCTCAAGCGTTTGCGCGCAAGTCTCAGTGGGCCCTACATCGATGATTTCGCAGACGCCCTGGAAAAGCAGGGCTACGCTCATTCAAGTGTGATTCGTTACTTACGTGCCGCAGCTCATCTCGGCAGGTTCCTGCAACGCAAAGGCGGTTCGCTGGCGGACGTGGATGCAGGCACATTGGAAGCTTTTGTTCGACACCTTTCACATTGTCGATGCTCTCAGTTTTACACTGAAACGACCGGCGCTCATCCACGCTGCGGAGTGAAGCTCTTTTACCGGCATCTGGTCGGGCGCGGGATATGCCAGAGTCCTCGGGCCGATAATGGCGAAAACGATGAGCCCGCCTTGATAGCTGCATTCCGCGAATGGCTTCGTATCCATCGTGGAGCCACCCAGCCGACTCTCCGGCTGTATACTCGCGGGGCCATCGATTTACTCCTGGCGCTCGGCGAAGATGTCAGCCGATGGGATGCCCGAGGCGTTCGCGCGTTTTTGTTGGATCGCGCGAATCAGTACGGCGCCGAAACGACGCAAAAGCTGACTACGTCCATGCGGGCTTTCCTGCGATATCTCATCGCCTGTGGTATGGCACAAGAAGATCTCGACCTCGCCGTTCCGGCTATCGCTCATTGGCGACTCGCAACACTTCCGCGCTGTCTCTCGGCGGAAGAACTGGACCGCCTTATCGCGGCCTGTAACGGGACTACTCCCGGACGTTTGCGCGATCGTGCAATCATGTTGCTACTTTCTCGGCTCGGGCTCAGAGCCGGAGATGTAGCCCAGCTCCGCTTTACAGATATCAACTGGAAGAATGGCACTGTGCAAGTTATCGGGAAGGGCAGACGCCAGGTATGTTTGCCACTACCCCAGGATGTAGGCGACGCGCTGCTTCGCTACTTGGAATGCCGGCCTGAAGTCAGTGATACCAATCGCATTTTTCTCCGTAGCATTGCTCCGTTCCAGCCATTTACTTCTGGCGACGGTGTTTCCTCCGTTGTAAAGCACGCCCTTCAGCGCGCAGACATCGAGACTCCCGCAAAAGGTGCTCACCTATTGCGCCATACCGCCGCAACGGAGATGTTGAGGCACGGAGTTCCCCTCGATCAGATCGGCTTGGTCCTGCGTCATCGCAGCATCGATATGACCGCCTACTATGCGAAGGTCGATGTTGCGCTGCTCCAGCAGATCGCACAACCATGGCCGGAGGTGAAATCGTGATAAACGCTATAGAGAGCTACTTGGCCGTGAGGCGTGCCGCTGGGTATTCCCTCGGCAACGTGGAACACTTATTGCGAAGCTTCGCGGGTTTCTCTGTCGCACGCAAGGAAACGCATGTACGCGTCGCGACGACCATAGATTGGGCCAGCAAGAGCGCATCAGTCGCACAACGGCACACTCGGTACCAGACCGTCTGCCGTTTCGCATCGTACATTCGTCTGGAAGACGGTGGGCACGAATCGCCGCCGCCAAATCATTTCGGCTATCGGAAGACCCGCCGTGTCCCCTACATCTACTCCAAGATCGACATCGAGCATCTCGTTCTTGCTGCTTCGCACCTTGTCCCGGCAAAATCACTTCGCCCCGTTACTTATGCGGCGTTGATCAGCCTGTTGGCTGCGACGGGACTGCGAATCTCCGAAGCACTGCACCTGCTTGTATCAGATATAACCCCGCAGGGCCTGTTGATTCGCAAAACCAAGTTCCAGAAAACTCGCATGGTGCCGCTGCACGAGACCGCCGTTGCAGGACTGCGGCGATATCTTTCGAGCCGGCAGAAAATGCACTTCAGCGCGGAGCATGTGTTTGTCTCAAATCATGGAAAGCCACTTCGCTACCTGCAAGTCCAAAGTACGTTTCGCACACTGCTGAAATCTGCTGGTTTTCAACCACACAAAGGACGTTGGCCAAGGCTGCACGAGCTACGCCACACCTTCGCAACAAGGGCATTGGAGGCAAGTCCTGCTGGCCGTCAACGAATCGGACAACACATGCTGGCCTTGGCTACGTATATGGGTCACGTTAACATCGACTCTACTTACTGGTATCTGGAAACCACGCCTGATCTGTTGCAGGAGATCTCCGGTGCTGGTGAGAGCTTCCTGCATGGGGGGCGATCATGACCTCCATCGCACCGCATATCGAAGCGTTTTTCCGAGAACATCTTGTCCGCCATCGCGGCAACAGCCACCACACTTGCGAGTCGTACGCCTACAGCTTTCAATCGTTATTTAAATTTATCTCGCAAAAACTTAAGGTGCCGCCTTCATCGATCGCATTGGAACAACTGGATGCGCCACTGATCTGCTCTTTTCTGGAACACTTGGAGACGGTGCGCAGCAACTCGGCAAACACGCGAAACATTCGTTTGGCGGCCATCCGGTCGTTCTTCCGCTTTATGCAGCATCGGGAGCCAGCTGCACTTGCCCAGGTTCGCCGCGTTCTGGCGATCCCCTTCAAGAGAACTGATACACGTCTAGTCCCGTATCTAGAGCAGAACGAAGTGCAAGCTCTGCTCGATGCACCTGATCCGACCACTCGGGAAGGAATACGAGATCGCGCTATGTTGCACCTTGCAATTAGCGCAGGACTTCGAGTCTCGGAGTTGACGGGCCTTCGTACTGACGATATCGCGGCACAGTCGGCCAGCGTCCGTGTTCTTGGTAAGGGACGCCGTGAGCGTGCGTTGCCACTCTGGAAAACAACCGCGTCTGTGCTGCGCAGTTGGTTGGCCGTACGTGGGACAGTTGCCGCAAGGGAAGTGTTTGTCAATGCCCGTGGCGAACCTTTTAGTCGCTGGGGAGTCGCGTACGTTCTACACCACCACGCTCAAACCGCAAGTAAAAAATGCGTCTCGCTAGCCACCAAGCAGCTCTCTCCGCATGTGTTGAGGCACACCTGCGCCATGATCGTTCTTCAGGCAACGCAAGATATCAGAAAGGTCTCCCTATGGTTAGGGCATAGCAACCTTGCCACCACGGAGGTCTATGTTCGGGCGGATCCCAGCGAAAAACTGGAGGCGATTGAATCGGTAGTTCCGCCGCACCTCCGTAAGGGCAGGTTCCGAGCGGATGACAGACTGATCGCACTCTTGAAAGCCAAACATTAATGGTGAGTCAGAGGAGCGTGCGGACCAATCGCTGCGCGCTCTTTTGCAGTGCACTCACCATAAGGAAAAACTCACCATAAGGCACGAGTTGTACGAGATGGCAGTATGTCCGCAATCCGCGCACTGATCGCGATGTCCGCCCAGCACGGCAGTGCGGCAGCGCGTGATAGCCTGCAACACTTTTTCGTGTTGCCTGTTGATCCATCGGCGACTGCGCTCAACAAAGGACGGTCCTGCGTGGCGAACAATGTCGGCCACCTCCAGAGGTGGCCGGTTCATTCGTGCTTTGCTCGTCCTCCCTGTTCGCGGATGGTAAGCGCATCCAGAGGACTGGCTGTCACGCTGAGATGCTTGCTGGATAAATGCAGATAGATGGTGGTTTCTTCGAGGTCACGATGACCGAGCAACATCTGGATGGTACGCAGGTCGGTACCGGCTTCCAGAAGATGCGTGGCAAAGCAGTGTCGAAGCAGGTGGGGGTAGATACGCTTCTTATCCAGGCCCGCACGTTCGGCGGCGCTCTGGCAGGCCATCCATAGGACCTTGGTGGTTACCGGACGGCTGGATGTGTGCCATGCGTTACCAGGAAAGAGCCACTCGGTCGGCCTGCGCCGGAGTCCTCGCCAATAATCGCGAAGCGCATCAAGGAGCTTCTGGCTCAACATTACGTCTCGATCCCGGTTGCCCTTGCCGCCATGAATGTGAACAACCATCCGCCGGCTATCGATGTCACAGACCTTCAAATGAGCCGCCTCGGCGCGGCGTGCTCCGGTGGCATAAAGGGTCATCAACATGGCGCGATGAAACGTGCTGTCGGCTGCGTCGATGAGTCGAGACACCTCCTCCGGACTCAGAATCTCCGGCAGCCGGATCACCTTCCTCGGGTAGGGCGTCTCGGCCACACTCCAGTTCTTCTTCAATACCTTAATGTAGAAGAACCGCAACGCGCCAAGACGCTGGATCACCGTGTTCGGGCTGTACTTCAACTTGCTGAACAGCATCGCCTGATACTGGCGAATGTGCTCCGGACCAAGTCGGTCGGGGCGGCGGTGAAAGTACTGGCTGAAATGCTCCACTCCATGGACGTAGGAGCGGATGGTTGACTCGGCGAAGTTGCGACGCTGCAACTCCTCAATCATGATCTGACGTAAATGGGTCACAGAGAATCCTCCTCTGCAACACACCTTAGCGCAGCTCAGCCGCGGCTCAACTCTCGCACGCGAATGCGTCCGCCGCGCCAGCGGCTTCGTTCAAGTCGGCCAGCGTCCCCTGATACGCATTGCGGGAGCCAGAAAGCTCCAGGGGCTGAACAGATTTCACGTGCGCCAGCTTTAGCGGCGACTTTACAGACAGCGAGATTGTTCCACAAATACATGGTTTCGGAACGCTTCAAATCACTTTGAATATTTTCTCAGGCTCAATCGTTTACGACTCGTTCTGGGGTTTTCGGAATATTTTCCTCGATGTACAGGAACGCCGGGGCCGGAGGTTGACCGAAGCCAAGCCGACTCCAGTCATGCCTGTCCCAACAGTCGGTTCGCTATGCAAGGCCAGTACACGGCCTCCGTGAAGAGGGCAGTCGGTAGTGCCGGTAACGCTTCATGCTTCGATTCTGGCCTCTGTATTACCAGAGGGATGATGTGCCAGGAGTGAACGATCTCTAGACTGGTTCTTACCACGGCTGACTGACTATGCGAAAGTTGACCAGACCCTGGCCAACTTCGGGGATCGATGTAGGTGGCATCCAATCAGATTGCTCCCGAATCGCCGAGGATCGGGTCCAAGACCTCGTCTAGTTCTGGTCCGTTTGTTTGCTGGCCGAGACGTCTCATTCGGAGATGATGCGTGCTCCCGGTTCTGGTTCCTTCAGACGAACGCCACTCGTTCCGTTCTTTAACATCGCTTGGATTAAGTTGATGATACGAGTGGCGGCCTCCGAGGGCGGCACGCCGTTTTGGTGAATGTTCGAGACGAGATTGCGGTCCGCATCGGTGTGCCCTTGGTGCGGGCAATAGGCAAGATATGCGGAGAGGCTCTCGGCGGGTCGCCAGTCCCGGACGCTCGCCTATCAGTAGTACTACTGCATTGGGATTCAACAGATCACCAATCCCGTTCATGACTTCCTCCAGCCGCAGTCTCACAGGCCAAGCGCAGCACGCTGCGTCCACTGGATTGTCGCGTGGCGACTGACCTAGCTTAGCTGGCTATATGGCCCCAAATCACAAGGCAGCGCAGGATACTCGGGCGAGTACAGGGCTAATTAGTGAGTTATCTCGATTGGGATTAACTCCATAAGCGGGAACTGCTCGAACCTCGCCCTAGTTCGGAATAACCCCAGGTGTCAGGGCGAGGTTGAGCGGTATAAGACACTAAGGCTACGTTCCGAGATCACGCAAGATCGAAGCGATCCAGGTTCATTACCTTGTTCCATGCCGCGACAAAGTCATGAATGAACTTCCCTTGCACGTCCGAACTTCCGTAGACTTCAGCAAGTGCTCGAAGCTGGGAATTCGAGCCGAAGACAAGATCGGCCCGCGTCCCCGTCCACTTGAGTTCCCCTGTTTTACGATCGCGCCCTTCAAATACGTCCTGGGCGCCTGATGCCGCCTTCCACTCGATCCCCATATCGAGCAGGTTGAGGAAGAAATCATTAGTCAGCGCCTCCGGCCGTTTGGTAAAGGCGCCATGCTTTGCCTCTCCTGCGTTTGTATTGAGGACACGCAGGCCACCAACGAGTACCGTCAGCTCAGGCGCGGTCAGCGTTAGCAATTGGGCTTTGTCGATCAACAACGTTTCGGAGGGTATGCTGTAGTTGCCTTTTAGGTAATTGCGGAAGCCGTCGGCGATCGGTTCTAGAACGGCGAAGGATTCCACGTCTGTCTGCTCCTGCGAGGCATCCATTCGTCCCGGTGTAAAAGGAACGGTCATACTGTGGCCGGCATTCTTCGCTGCCTGCTCGACACCTGCTCCACCGGCCAGGACGATCAGGTCGGCTAGCGAGACCTGCTTCCCGCCGGACTGCTTGCTGTTGAATTCGCTCTGTATCCCTTCGAGTGTCTTCAGCACGTTCGCTAGTTGCTTAGGCTGGTTGACTTCCCAGTCCTTCTGCGGCGCCAGGCGGATCCGTGCACCGTTCGCGCCGCCACGCTTGTCAGAGCCGCGGAAGGTGGATGCCGACGCCCAAGCAGTTGAAACAAGTTGCGAGATCGTAAGGCCAGAAGCCAGGATCTTGCCTTTGAGCATAGTAATATCCTGCTCATCAATCAGCTTGTGATCGACTGCGGGGATGGGGTCTTGCCAGATGAGTTCTTCAGCAGGGACTTCCGAGCCGAGATATCGAGCGCGCGGACCCATGTCGCGGTGCGTCAACTTGAACCACGCGCGAGCGAAGGCATCCGCGAACTGGTCTGGATTCTCGTAAAAGTGCCTCGAAATCTTTTCATAGACAGGATCGAGGCGCAAGGAGAGGTCCGTGGTCAGCATAGAGGGCGTGCGACGCTTTGACGGGTCGTGCGGATCCGGCACAGTACCGGCGCCAGCCTCACCCTTCGGCGTCCACTGATTCGCTCCGGCCGGGCTCTTGGTCAGCTCCCAATCGTAGCCAAATAGGTGTTCAAAATACTCGTTGCTCCATTTTGTAGGTTTGGTCGTCCAGATAACTTCCAGGCCGCTTGTGATCGTGTCGCCGCCTTTGCCGGTGCCATAGCTGTTCTTCCAACCGAGACCCTGCTCTTCGATGCCAGCGGCTTCGGGCTCAGGACCCACATGGGAGGAAGGCCCGGCACCGTGAGTCTTGCCAAAGGTGTGGCCGCCAGCGATCAGCGCCACGGTTTCTTCGTCGTTCATCGCCATGCGCGCGAAGGTCTCACGAATATCGTGGGCGGCGGCGATCGGGTCCGGGTTACCGTCCGGGCCTTCTGGGTTCACATAGATCAAGCCCATCTGCACCGCGGCGAGCGGGTCTTCCAGTTTGCGCTCATTGGAGCCAGCTGCGGTACGATCTCTCTCGGTGCCGTGCATCTCCTCATCGGCCACGAGGACTCCGTCACCGGACTTTCCCTTGCCATAGCGAAGGTCGCCGCCCAGCCATGCTTTCTCAATTCCCCAATAAACGTCCTGATCTGGCTCCCAGACGTCTTCGCGCCCGCCACCAAAACCGAAGGTCTTAAAGCCCATCGATTCCAAAGCGACGTTGCCCGTGAGAATGATCAGGTCGGCCCATGAAATTCTGTTGCCATACTTCTGCTTGATTGGCCAGATCAGGCGCCGCGCCTTGTCGAGACTTACGTTGTCGGGCCAGCTATTGAGAGGAGCAAAGCGCTGCTGGCCGGATCCGGCGCCGCCGCGACCGTCGCCGGTGCGGTACGTTCCGGCGCTGTGCCATGCCATGCGAATGAACAACGGCCCGTAGTGTCCGAAGTCCGCCGGCCACCATTCCTGCGAGTCAGTCATCAGCGTCAGGATATCTTTCTTCACGGCCGCGAGGTCGAGGCTCTTGAAAACTTCTGCATAGTTGAAGTCCTCGTCCATTGGATCGGATAGGGATGAGTGCTGGTGCAAGATGTCCAATCTCAACTGATTCGGCCACCATTCGCGGTTCGATGTGCCTTCGCCGGTGGTAAGGCGGAACGGGCACTTCGCTTCGGTTGACATGTTTCTCTCCTCTTTGACTCGTGAGTCTGGGACTCAGTCTTGATCAGTGCGTATTGGTTCTCATGGCATCGAGTGATATGTCGGATACTCAACGGGCTGTCGGTCGTGTACGCGCATCAACCCCAGCTCCACCGTCGTTTATTTAATCTCATCTGCCGTCATTCCCTCCAGCCGCGTGACAAAATCTCAGCAAAACTGGCTTAGCCGTTGCGACCACGTTCTCGTTTGTCTCAATCGAATGAATGTAGCATTATGGAGATGGATGGTTCCAATATATGATTCCCATCCGGAGTATAGGCATCACCTATGGAATTTTAACAGGCAGTTTCAGCCGCGCCGCCGAGAGCTGCCGGGTCGCCCAGCCCTCGCTCTCGCAGCAGATTCTAAAGCTTGAGGAAGACTTAGGGACAAAGCTCTTCGACCGTTTAGGTCGCAGCGTTCGCCTCACCGAGGCCGGTCACGCCTTTCTGCCCCACGCCCGCTCGATTCTGAGCCAGGTGGGGACGGCGCGATCAAGCGTGACCGATAAATGCGCGGATGTTCGCGGCAGCGTATCCGTAGGCGTGATCCCGACCGTCGGCCCCTACCTGATGCCGCGCTGTACGATAGCCTTTGGGAAGCAGTACCCTGAAGCGAAGCTCCGCATCGTTGAAGAAACAACGCCGATCCTAGTCGAAAGCTTGCGGGACCTGTCGATTGATCTTGCAATTCTTGCTCTCCCGCAGCGGCGCAAAGATCTGGAGCTGTTTCCCGTTCGCACAGAACCACTTTTCGCTGTGTTACCCAAGGATCATCCACGCGCTTCCACCGAATCGCTTGCCCTCAAGGATCTCCGCGGTGAGTCATTCGTCATGTTGCGCGACGGCCACTGCTTCCGCGACCTCAGCATCGCCGCCTGCACCCACGCCCGCGTTACGCCCCGCATCGCGTTCGAGAGCGGCCAGTTCAGCAGCCTCTTTGCAATGGTCGCGGCTGGCGTTGGCATCTCGCTCGTCCCGGAAATGGCCATAGACCGGAACGCTGGTTGCCGCTATGTGCGCCTCAGTGATGCGCGCGCGACGCGCACCATCGTCGCGGCGGTTCTGCGTGGCCGTAGCTTCAACCGAGTCCAGCAGGCCTTCTTGTCAGGAGTGACAAGTCAGGGCGCGCGTCGTCTATCTGCAGGTCGTAACTGATGCCTCTGAAGCGCAAGCACTCGATACGCCAGCATCAATCAGGATAGGTAACGGCAAACGCCGCTGGGTCAGCCCATTCAGCGGCATCCCTCCTTCCTCTAAAACCTAGTGCGATGCCGGCTATTACTTCCAGCCAGAAAGGAGGCGCTGAGCCCTCGGACACCGACCCCTTCGCAGCCGGAATGTTCTGATTGAAGCGGAATAGATTCGCGGGATCGTACTGCGCTTTGATCGCTGCAATGCGCTCGAAGCGCGTGTCCCTACGTCCCGCAGAAAGTCTGGCGGACGCACTCCTCGGGGCAGGCTGGCGTGGCGTACCGCTCCAGGTTCGGCCTGTCCTCGTATGGGCGCGACACGACATTCAGCAATTCCTCGAACGGCTGGAAATTCTGTAGCTGGACGGCGGCGTTGAGCGCCGCTTCCACCACGTGGTTGCGTGGGATGAACGCTGGATTTACCGCACGCATGGCTGCAGAGCGTGATTGCCCCGAGCCCGGCTCTTCATTCAGGCGCCGGCGCCATACGGAAGCCCACGAGTCATAACCTTCGGGGTTAGCGAAAAGCGCGCGTACTCCCGCGTCACCTTCAGGTCCTGCCGCGGCACCACACAGTCGGCGGAAAGTCAGGGTGAAATCGGCCCGACCGGCGAACATGCGCTCCAGCAGGTCTTCAGCAAGCCCTGCATCGCCGCCACGCTCCGTGAAGAGGCCAATCTTGCGCCGCAGGCCGTCGTTGCGAGCTGCCTCGAACTGGGGCTCAAACGCGGAGAGGGCATCGTTGGCCGACGCCAGCGCGGCCTCTTTGCTTCCCGTCTCCTGCTCCAGAACGGGAAGCAATGCTTCGGCGAGTCGCGTCAGGTTCCAATGTGTGGCAGGGGGTTGATTGCCGTATGCATAGCGTCCTCGATGATCGATGGAGCTGTACACCATGGCCGGATCGTATGCCTCCATGAAGGCGCAGGGACCGTAATCGATGGTCTCGCCAGAGATGGAGGTGTTGTCCGTGTTCATTACGCCATGGATGAAGCCGAGGAGCATCCACTGCGCGACCAGGTGCGCCTGCCTTGCGATCACGCGATCCAGCAGGGCCCGGTACGGTTGATTCGCCAGCGCGGCCTCGGAGTAGTGCCGGGCGATCGCATAGTCAGCCAGCATGCGGATTCCTTCCGTGTCGCCCCGTACGGCGAAATACTGGAAGGTGCCCACGCGGAGGTGGCTCGCCGCTACCCTGGTCAGTACGGCTCCAGGCAAGACTGTTTCGCGCAGCACTCGTTCTCCCGTCGTTACCGCAGCCAAGGCCCGGGTTGTCGGCACGCCAAGGGCTGCCATGGCCTCGCTCACGATGTACTCGCGCAAGACCGGGCCGAGCGCGGCTCTGCCGTCGCCGCCGCGGGAGAAAGGGGTCGGGCCGGAGCCTTTAAGCTGGATGTCGTACCGCACACCGTCACGAGCTATCACTTCTCCCAGCAGGTTAGTGCGGCCGTCGCCGAGTTGAGGCACGAAAGACCCGAACTGGTGTCCGGCATACGCCTGCGCCAGAGGCTCGGCCCCCTCAGCCACCCGGTTGCCGGCCAAGATCTCCACTCCGAGTACGCTCGCTAGAGCGTCCGGATCCAGCCCCAGCTTCCGGGCCAATTCCACATTCAGCCTTATCAGATGCGGGTCTGCCACCGGTGTCGGATCCAAACGCACGTAGAAGTGCTCCGGCAATCGCGCATAGGTGTTTTCAAAACCGAACCGGACGGAGTGACTGTCTGAGGCGGAGGTAACGGGCGCTGTGACCGAGGACGCATCCGATGAACTCATGATCTATTGGATGTGGGCATATTGTTTTCGTTGCGACTCAGATACCGATCAGGTCATTCCTGTCGCCAGCCAGACGCCCGGTCCCCAATTTGTACATCGTTTCAGCGGCATCAAAAGACGATATGGAGATTCAATGAGCGCAAAGCCCGATGTGACAGCGGTGTCCGTCAATTCGCCACGCCAGGTCTTGTTTGCAAGCTTAGTTGGCACGACAATCGAATTCTTCGATTTTTATATTTATGCGACGGCGGCGGTCTTGGTATTTCCGAAGCTGTTCTTTCCGGCGTCGGAGCCAGCTACGGCAATGCTGGCCTCGCTGGCGACGTTCGGAATTGCGTTTCTGGCGCGCCCAATTGGGTCGGCGGTTTTTGGGCACTTTGGCGACCGGATTGGCAGGAAGAGAACACTGGTCGCGGCGCTGTACGATGGGCATTTCCACCGTCAGTATAGGAGCTTTGCCCACCTACAATTCGATCGGATTTGTCGCACCGCTGTTGCTGGCGATATGCCGCTTCGGTCAGGGGCTGGGGCTGGGAGGGGAGTGGGGCGGTGCCGTATTGCTAGCGGTTGAAAATGCCCCGCCCAATAAGCGCGCCTGGTATGGGATGTTTCCGCAGCTTGGCGCCCCGATAGGATTCATCCTTTCAGGTAGCGTGTTTCTGGTGTTGTCGCAGTTGCTCACCAATAAGCAGTTTTTCGAATTCGGTTGGAGGCTGCCGTTTCTGGCAAGCTCGGTGCTGGTGGTTCTGGGCCTGTATGTGCGCACGACGATCGCCGAGACACCGGTGTTTCAGAAAGCACTGGAGCGGGGTGAACAGGTGAGACTGCCGACATGGGTCGTGTTCCGCGACCACACAAAGGCATTGGTGGCGGGAATTCTGCTCTGCCTAGCAACGTTCGTCCTGTTCTACTTGATGGTTGTCTTTGCGCTGTCGTGGGGCACCAGCGTACAGGGTTACAGCCGGGGGAAATTTCTCCAGATGCAGTTGTTTGCCACGATCTTTTTCGCACTTACCATTCCGATTTCAGCCGTGCTAGCGGAGCGGGCGCGGCGCAAGACAATGCTGTGGATCACGGCTGCAATTTTTGTCTTTGGGGTGTTCCTGGCTCCGATGTTCACCGCGGGTATGGGCGGGGCGTTAGGAATGATGATCGTGGGCCTCGGCTTGATGGGAATGACTTATGGTCCGATGGGCACGCTCGTCAGCGAGCTGTTTCCCACGCCTGTTCGCTACTCGGGTAGTTCTCTGGCGTTTAACTTCGCGGGCATCTTCGGGGCGTCGCTGGCACCCTATCTGGCTACCTGGCTGGCCACGAGGTATGGTCTGCAGTATGTCGGGTATTACCTCTCAACCGTTGCAGTGCTGAGCTTTCTAGGATTACTTATGATTCGGGAGACAGCTAGCGACGACCTCAGCGCATGAAGGGGCGGATAGTGGACCGGCGTAGGTCGGTACAATTTCCGGCGCGATGCCGACTTGCCGGTACCCAATCTGGAGCATCATTCGGCTTCGAAGTTAGTTACGGTGCGTACAATCGATGCTACGCGCGAACACCCTCCGTCATCTGCCTTTGATAAGCTCAATTACACTATATGAACACTACCGAGCAGCGGTTCCAGAGTTTCATAACACGCGTTAGGCCCCATCGAGTCGCCGTTTTTACGAACATCGACGACATCAATTGGCAAGATTCCTGTATTGGCATCCTCGAATTCTTTACGAAGCTCTGGGGCGGATCGCACTGCGTCATCATCCCCACAGACGGCAAGAAGATTGACGACGAATTCTGGGCTATCCTGTCCTCCCACGACCCGGACATCCTCTACAAATACCAACCGACAGGCGCCGATCGGATAGTTCGTGCTCCGGCCGAGTTCGACAAACTGGTCGCGGATGAAGTCGTCAAATACGCTGCGGCTAACAACCTCACTGAAGACTTAGTACGCGATGAGATCGAAAAGGCAATCTCCGAATCCCCTTTTGATAAGTGGACCATCACAGAAGAGTTGAAGCAACAGCTCCTCATTCGCCTCGCGCCTTTCCATTTTGACAAACAGGCTACCACTCACAACATGCCTGATCGGCAACTCCACATTCAAAACATCACGCGCGGCTCCAATCCGCACCATCCGCTGACCACAATCGCCGATGTTCTGAGGGCAAGCGAAAAGCCAAAGAATGTAGTGCAGATCGTGCGGGATGTGGAGATGGAATCAGCACCACCGCCGTTGTGGTTAGCTGCGACAATTGGCAGCGGTGACCATCAATACTTCACCGATATGAATTCAGTCGAGATTGTTCCCCTGCCGGTTCGAATGAGCGAGCAGGGCACCGGTCAAATCATCAAATGGGGAATCAGCCCGCGTACTCATTTGCAAATACCCTTTCCGATGGGACTGACGAGAACTGCCCTAGTTCCTGTCATGTCAGTCCGATCACGGAGGTACGAGCTCCCGACCGTCGCTGTTGTCGGTGAGTCCGTGAAAGACTTCTGCTTGTACCACGCACTTTACTGGCAACAGGGACGCGCATTGTGGCTTCCACTCTGGTTTACGCAGGTGGCAGGCAAGGGCCCTGGTCGGCTCATGAGCGCGGTTCTCGAAGCGGAAGAGTCCGGGCGGTATGAGCATAATGAGAGTCTGAGCCTTGTGAGCAATTCAATACCCAAAACCGAACTGGAGAAATTGAAGAAAACTATCGAGAGCCGCTCGCATGGCATTACTGTCTCGGTTGATGAAATAACCGCTGCGATGGTGAAAGGGCAGCTTGAGTATCCCTCACGCATCTATCGGCTGAAGGTGGTCGCGACCGACGACGGACCTGTGGTTACGGGAACCAGCGGGCACATTTGTCAACACACAGACGATCTGCTGGCGGTGACCATAACTGACCGTTGGGTGTCATCCCGGCACAAACTGAACTTCGGGCTGTGTGGTGGTTCAAGACGGAGATCGCGAGGGTACGGTTTCGTTCGACCCCAATGATACTGATGCAAGTCTGGCTGTTCTGCGAATCGTTCACCTGAAGTGATCTTCGAATACCGCGGAGAGACGCCCACGGGAAGTGACAACCATGATAATCGCCAGTTGAACGAATGATCGCCAAAAGGCTCCCCAGTTCCCGTCCCTGAGCGGATTGGCCCGCTATTATGTCTCTGATGCACAAAACTGAAAAACTAGTGTCCGGCAGAAGTAAGACCACTATCCATTGTGGTTAGAGTTTTGAGCTGCTGGTTTCTCTGATTTTATTTGCTTTGGTTATATGAGGAGGAATACTTACGCCCCAGATGCGCGCGAAACTGCCTATCAGTTCCGACGTCAGTGGTTTCTGTTCAGGAAACGCGAACTCCACGTAATCATTAAGAGTGACTACGATCTGCAAATGCGCGTTTGTAAACGCCTCTTTTACCCATTTGTGTGATGGGGCAATATCTGCGTCAATGACCCCGGGTTCGGGATCAAGCTGGGCAAAAAGTCCAGCAATTCCAGCGTGCTGAATATCAGAACCGAAACGGTACAACAAATCGTACTCATGGCTCCGTCCCACACCCTCCGCTAGTTGTGCAAGCGATTGCTTGGACCAAGTGCTCCGGGGCGTCTTCTTCGGACCTAAGAACCTTGGGGATACGCGGGCGAATTCGCCGGCTACTCGATCAACCATCTCCAAATCCGCCGAATTCGGAGTATGTTTTTGTGTGTACTTCAATCGATGATGCTGCACTACCCAGTAATACTCGAAGTAATCGTCTGCGTCTTCTGGATGGCGGCTTAAGTGGGCGAGGGTGATAGAAGCTTCAAACATCGACCGCACCAGTTTCATTGCTTCACTCCCAAACCCGTGGCTTCCCAGGAGGACTACGGCTGAGAACGAGTTTGCGACCATTTTGGCCAGATGTTGACATAGGGCCTTGGCGCGATCGGGAGCCGGATACTGGAAGATATTAGCGACAGCCGCCTCAATCTCTCTATGCGCGGCGAAGAACTCCGAAAAATCAGAAGCGACCCAAGCGGCGAAATCCGCATACGAGTCGCTATCAACCGGTGAATTCAGCATGTAATCCTTAGCTATTTACTTGTTGGCATCCAGAACATACAAGACGCTGATGATCAATGAGCCGTTTATAACCAGCGCCAAATAGAAAGCCCGCAAAGTAGTAATCCAGCCAGCCGGCAACATCTTGCTCACGATCCAAGCGACGAACGCAAACTGAAGCTCTAACCCAAAAATGTGTCCATTAACATACCCGGTACGGCGCGTCACAGGGTCAAGTACACAAAAAACGATGAAAGCGACAATCATCACCCCGAAATAAATCAGAGCCTTCATGTTCTTCAGTTCACTGCTCTCGCGTTTTGCGGGTGTTTTACATTCAGGCAGCACTTCCGATGGGTGTTCTTGTACTTCCGGCATGATTCCCTCTCCTAGAAACCGACATCGTTTTGAGTCAATGAGTTATTGAGCCGGCGGTACGTATCCCTGATCGGCAGCTTTCTTGTACCAACGAGCGGACTCGGCTTGATCTTTTGTAACACCTCGGCCATGTGCATAAGCATAACCAAGGCTAAATTGAGCGCTAGGTGCACCCTGCTCAGCGGCCTTGCGCCACAAACGTGTTGCCTCAACTTCATCCTTTGGAACACCGCTGCCGCGGAGATACGCGTTGCCGAGATTATTTTGAGCCCCGGCGTGTCCCTGGTCGGCAGCTTTCCTATACCAGCGTACGGCTGCCACCTCATCCATTGGGACGCCATCGCCAAGGTGGTAATCCAGGCCAAGGTTGTATTGTGCTTGCGCGTTTCCTTGTTCGGCGGCCTTGCGATACCAACGTGCAGCTTCGGCTTCATCCTTTGCTACACCTTTGCCCAGGCCATAAGCGTTGCCTAGGTTATATTGAGCCACGTCGTATCCCTGCTGAGCGGCCTTACGGTACCAAGAAACTGCCTTAGCCTCATCCTTTGGAACGCCCAGACCGTTCGCATACGCATTGCCAAGGCCAGTCTGAGCCCCGGCGTATCCTTGCTCAGCAGCCTTACGGTACCAGTGAATGGCGGCGGCATCATCCTTCGGGACCCCTTCGCCTCTGGCATAGATTACGCCAAGATTGAACTGAGCGGCTGCATGTCCCTGCTCGGCGGCTTTATAAAACCAGCGAACTGCAGCAGCTTCATCTTTTGGGACGCCATCGCCAAACTCATACTTCACGCCAATGCTGTACTGCGCCGTAGCGTCGCCGCTGACGGCGTGCTTCTTGAGCGTAGCAATGTCTTGTGCACCAAATGCAATGGCAGCTAGGGTGCAACTCAGCAATACGACTGCGACGGCACGCAGAGCAGATATCTTCTTCATGGTCAGCCTCACAAACTGTTGTTTTCACAATATCTGGTACCGATCGCAAGCCACCCGCGCGGGCTAACTACCGACGTCTCCATCCAGAAGATCCCGCTTCGATGCGCCTTGGGAGATATCTATTTTACTTTCCAGGTGTACTCTCTCCCTGCGCAGCCTTTGTCTATTGCTCGATTTTCTTCGCCTTGCGCACAACGAGGAGCATGTCCAGACGTCGCCGCCGCTTATCAATAATTCTTGGTAGCGGTCTTCGGGGATGAACTTTCCACACCGGGCACAAAACTCGCGATCGACCGGACGTGGGACATTTTCTTGGCAAGGTACCTCAACGACGCGCAGCTTTATCGCCTGCCAGCGAGTTGCTATCTGAGATTTGTCAGCGTGGCCGATGTGCCACAGACCACAGTCGCAACACTCGTACGAGAGGATCAGGGCTCCCAGCTTCTTCGAGGCTTTCTGTGCATCCTCGTCGGCCTGGCTGGCGCTCCGGTAGCCCCGCTTTCCCTCGCACCGCTGCTTGTGAGCATGTTTGACCCAATCCGTCATGAGCGATCGCCCTTTAGAACGCAGAACCTTTTGGCAAACTCGGCCAAAATCAGACGGTATCTAGGGGCACTGACGTTGGCTCTGATTCCATTGCTCTATGCAGCTCGCGGGCAATGGCCCCCATCCACGGATTTTCGAGAAGTCCATCAACTACCCATTTATTTTGGCCATCGGCGGCGCACTCAGCCTTTTCCCGCTGGAGAACATCCTGAATTTCTTGCTTTTCCATATAGCGTGATCTGCGGTATGCGACATACCTGGTTGTAGGATCAGTATCCGCCCGTCCAAGCCTGATAGTCTCCCTGTCCTCCGGTAGACAGCTTTCAAGAATGGTGCTCCTGACGCGTGCAACCTCACACTTCTGGTAAATGTCGGCCTTGACCTTATCGTCAGTTTGAACGTACTTGAAAGCGATGTCTTGAATGAACGATTTGTCCGGCCACTTTGCGGCCAGTTCCCATATTGCCTTTGAATGCTTACAGGCTTGGTACCACCCCCAACCATCTGCAAAATCGCTCATTTTTCCACGGCGTGAGGTATCGACGACATTTGGATTTACTAGGCAAGCCAAGGCTAGTTCAGATCTCTCTTCTAACTCGAGGTTTAGTGATGTGTCGTCCAAATCAAGAATGTGTTCCACGAGTTCGAGATTCAGTTTCTTGTTCCGCATCATAGCCAGACGCTGAAGCGGAACGCATTTCACAAACTCCCTAATCCATAAGCTTTCCTGTATCCAAAAGTCGGACAGGTTAGAATTTTCGAACAGTACCGCACGGATGAACGGATCCTCGTCTTTACTAATTCTCTCCCTTAAGTTCTCTTCTGCGTATTTGAGGTCACTAGCCTCTCTGGCCATCCACTCCCGTACCGAGGGGTCATCATCGGTGACGGCTTTCAACGCCAGCTCAAATGGCAAGACGTTTCTTTGTTTATAGACACGCCGTAAGATCCGAATCCGGCCCTTACCATCCTCGCGATCATAGAGCCGACCAAGTTCAGCAATCGTGTATGCATCCAGAATTCCATAACGAGGAAGGTCCGCCAAAACAGCTTTGCGTAGCTGTGCGTCGAGATCATTCACTTTGGTATCCGTGGTCGTGGTCTCGGTGGCCGGCTCTGGATGCGTTGTGGTTGATTCCTCTAGCTTATCGAGAATTTGCTTGAGGGGTTTCATGACGGAATCAATTTGGTTCTGCACCATCTCGCGTAGCCAAAAAACTAGCAGGACGATCCCCGCAATATCGACAACCTTCCAGAACATCGCAATCCCTCTTTCTACTAAAACTTTATTTAGCCCGGATGTTCTGATAAACGGCGTTGCCAGGCTTCATCAGATAAAACCCACCGTTAACCTACGCGCGTTTAAAAAGGCTAGGTCTTGCGCGGCATTCCAGCCACATTGTTACGTTCAGCCGCGTTTCTCAATCTGATTTCCGCTACCTTCCCAGATTGTAGTTCGAACTTTCTGAACATCCCGATGACAACCCCGAACAGTTCCAGCGAGTCCGTGGGCCGAATGTCTGAAAACTCCTTGTTCCCGGGCTTCAAGTAGAACCCGGATTTATCCTTCTCCAAATACTTCACCGTGTACTCTCGATCCACGATCGCCACCACGATGTCGCCGACACTGGCCGGGGCCCCTTTTTTCACGATTACCATGTCCCCAGAAAAAAGTCCCGCGTCCACCATCGAGTCGCCATTAACTCTGAGCAATGTGGTTCTGGAAGGACTTTCAATCAGATATTCGTCAATACTGAACGAAGTGAGAACCGAATCATTCGCTGTCTGGGGCTGCCCCGCCTGAACGCTATCTTGAACAACGCGTTCGAAGAATCGCTTTCCAGGTTGCAGCCGCCGATCAGGCGATGAATCAAGGTAACCCCTTTCCTTTAAACGCTTAACCATAGCTGAAACCGCAGAGGTTGAGCGCAGGCCAATCAACTTGGCGACCCCCGAGAACGATGGCAGTACTCGTTGTTCTGCGTAGTAATCGCGGAGCTTGTCTAGATAGGCAATGTCTCTGTCTTCCATGGCTGGAATCATATAGAACAATTGCTCCTTTTTCAATTATGTTATCGAGTGACCATTGCCATAGAGTGATTGCTCGATGTACTCTGAATATTCGCTATGGCCGCTCGATTTTGGTTAACTCCCGGAGCTGTGACACTCACATTGCAAGATGTGTCTGCGCTCACGGAGGAGGAGGCCAGAATGCTGTTGGCGGAGATGCGATGGGGAAGTAAGACTGAGCAGGTGTGTCCCGATTGCGGCGTGGTTGACCAGCACTACTTTATTCGCAGTCGCCGACAGTGGCGGTGTAAACACTGTACCTTCACATTCTCGGTGACAACGAACACGCCATTCAAAGACCAGAAGATCGGCTACCGGAAGCTGGTGATGGCGATCTTCTCGTTCATTATCAACCACAAAGGGCTGCCGGCTCTCGCTCTGATGCGAATCATCGGCGGTACATATCGCACGTCATTCACTCTGCTCCATAAGATCAGAGAAGCGGTCATGGTAACGGCTAACCCAGAAAAACTCTTTGGTACGGTTGAGGTTGACGGTGCTCATTTCTCAGGCCGCCCACGTAAGGGGCGGAAGATGTCTGGGACCGAGCAGCGTGTCCCGGAGATCCCGCGCAAATATCAGCATCGCAGGAAATTGCCCGCTTCTTCGTTTCCGACGAATCCGAACCGGCGCATCGTGATGGTACTGCGTGAAACATCCGGGCCCCAGGTTGGTGCCTCGCGCACGGTCGTGGCAATCTGCCGGACAGAAAACTCGGCCGACATGGAGGCCCTCATAAAGGAGTTTGTCGTGCCAGGCTCCACCATTCGCTCGGACGAACTGCCTGCCTACGGAAACCTCAAGTACCAAGGATACGTTCATGAGACCGTGAACCACTCAGTCGAGTTCTCGACAGACACTGGGGTGAATCAGAACCAAGCCGAAAGCTTCTTCTCCCGCATGCGCCGGGCCGTCTTAGGCGTATATCACCGGATTACCCCTAAGTACATGCTGGACTACGCGTGGGAGATGGCGTGGCGTGAAGACCTGCGCCGGAAGTCTACCAAGAGACAGCTGAAGAACCTGGTCTCGAGGGTTTTTGGAGCTGGGATCTCAAAGGATTGGATCAATTACGGTCACGGGAACATGCGTAAGGGGGAAATTATGTTCCAGGTCGGAGAACTCGACGCGCCGTTCTAACCCGATCGAGGTGTTTACAGCAGAAACGCACTCTAACATCTCGCAGTTTACTATGCAGATTGGGTGTTATTGACCGCCAGTGACCTTGGTTCTCTTCTTGTATTTCCTCTTGATTTTGCTTTGATCTGGCTGCTCTTTCTCGATCCACAACCACAGTCCCATCTGATTGTCTTCCAGTTTGTGCAGCGGCTGTATGGCCCCCTTCTTTGCGATTACCTGCAACCGCTTGGTAACCTTCCGCCGTAGACGCTCCCGATCTGCAGGGGTTGTCGTGACTATGGAGAACACCTCTGTCACATGTGCAATTATCTCCTTGG
The DNA here is from genome assembly GCA_963786435.1 of uncultured Acidobacteriota bacterium. Taxonomy (GTDB): domain Bacteria; phylum Acidobacteriota; class Terriglobia; order Terriglobales; family Acidobacteriaceae; genus TOLSYN. The sequence continues at coordinate 3,165,930 of CAWAZK010000002.1, read as the reverse complement.
TACTCACGGGGCCCTTCATCTCACGAAGAAGCCAAATCATTTCAGCGCTGAATTCGCCCTGATGAAGATCTAAACGACGAGGCTTGCTAATGATGGACCGGATTTCTGTAGGGTCGATGCTTCGATACTTGCTGAGCTGTGCATCCAGAGTGGCAATAGTCTTCACTGCCGCCTGGCGTTCGGTCTCTGCAATCTGTAATTGCTCACGAAGATCCTTCGTTCGGTTTTCGGCTTTGGCTAGATCGCCGCCGGCATAAGCTCTGCGGCGAATCAAACCAGCCAGTTCAAAACTGATGTATCGGGCCATACATCAGTTGTAAACCAAGCACGATCACGACGTCACGTATATTGAGAAGGACAGTCCGGCGGCTAATTTAGCCGCTGTGCTCCGCTGATAAAAACCGGCGTAGACGTTGACGCATGACTGCCACAGTAATTGGAGAGTCATACCGTACGTCAATCACGGTGACTCCGTGCTCCTGACACGATTGCCTTTTCAGCGCATCTCGTTCCAGTACGCGCGCATACGCTTCATCGCCTCCGAATGCTACAACTGGTTGGTAATGTTGCTCACCCTGATGTTCAATAGCCAAGTTTAGCTCTGGCAAATAGATATCGAGTCTCATTCGTCCGAGCCATTCAGGCGATGCTTCGCGGAGTACCCGATGGTCGGGGAAGAGGGCACGAATCACGCCGTACAACTCTGATTCCCGCACCCATCGGCTTAATCCTAAAATGTGCATTACTTCCGCTCTAGCCGTTTGTTGGTCAACACCAAGATCAAACGCAACTTGATCAACTAACGCACCAAAGCACGTTTCGATTTCCCCGCCATAACGACGTGTGGCCGCCTCGGGAGATATCTTCCTTGCAAGACAGATATGGCAAATGTCATTTTTATATGAGGCGTTCTTAAGTAAGCTGCTAATAGCTTGCGGCCACGACCCTGCAACGTAAGACGGTATTAATTCGGTAGCTTGGCTGAAAATCTTCGCGTGGAATGGGCGGGCGCAGCTACAAAAAAGCTTCGCCCCCGTAAGCATATGATCGTAGGACACCACACTGTACCCTGCGATATCTGGACCCGGGGCAAAGTTCGCAATCATGGGTTGCTCGGGTTGATTATTCGCGGAAAGACGATTCAGAACATCCTGACACACCTGCCCCGACACCCTCAAAAGATTGATGCGAAAGCGGTGATTGGTCTGCATCTTCAGTGGAGATACTTTCAACACGACTTTGATCTTCACGCCGGCCCCGTAACTAATAGGAAGAACCTTGATACCGTCGGTCGTCAAGCGTATTTCTTTAATAGCGTCTCCCGGTCGTGTGACTAAATGAACCTCCAGGTACGAGGTTTCATATCCGCTTGCTGCAAGATCAAGAAGAGATGCATATCTGTTTTTCTTGGAGTAGTTGCGAAACAATTTAACCACTGGCGGTTTTGTTAGGCGTTCGCCGAACCCATCTCTGAACTGATTAAAAATGTGGTCTTCTATCGCATGTTCGAGCGCGCTTATTGGCGTCGAACCTCTGGCGCATAAATCATGGACCATTGGTTCTACTAGCAACGCTCCGCTGAGTTTGATGACAGTAGCTGTCATTGATGACGTGCCGCACTTTCCTTTCTCGCAAGGTCCCATTCTGTCTGACCGGCTCTGACGGCAACCTTCGCCTGGCTTAAAGGACATCTCTTGGCCAAGTAAGACCTTCACCGGCCTTCAAGGAAGGACATCTCTCTTCCAGTGGCTTACCATCAAGTGAGTAGGGTTGGCCAACCGGTTCCTCCTCTCCGGGTATTACTCGCGAATGGGGATAATTTAATTTGCCCTGTCTGTCTTTCCAGCACACAATGCCGCCCACAACATAGCCGTCCACAACGTCACTATCCGGTGGACGTAAGACGATCTGCTCTGAGCTTTTTTGCAGAGCTTTTTTGGGAACTAATCCTGCGGAAAGGTCGATAAAGTCCGGGTTTGCTTCGCAAGTTGCATGTAAGTCGATGCTACCGCCATATTGTGCATATGGGTCAGGCGTGGACCTGGCAATCTTTCCGCCTATATCAACCCCGTTGCGGGTCATACAAGCCTTCACCGCTGCCTCATGTTTCGCTTTTGCAGCAGCTTCGGCTTTTTCCGTTCTCCAGTCCTCGTATTTGCCCCAGCCGTAGAAACAGCCAAGACCGAGGATGGATAGGGCAGCAAGACCTAAAGCGACCTTTGCAGCGCCCTTCCACGCATTGTGTTTGTCGATGATCCACATTACAAAGATCAAAATTAGAGCAATACTGAGAAACACCATGTCATCCTCTTAAGATGCTGTTCTTCTGTCCGCTTCTGATGGGTAATCCTAGGTTGCATCCGCGGAAATTAGTAGTAACCGCGGTAATCTTTTCGAACTTTTTCTGCCAGGCTACCCTAACGGGCGGAATTGTCCAGGGCTGATTCAGAGGAAATCCACCGCGAAACTTGCAGTAGCTAGGTTTCTACAGTATTTACAATACAGACATGAAAACCCATTATCCAAAATTGCCGCCAACAACGCCACCTAAGCAGTTTGCTGTAGGAACATCTGTCCGAGTGCTGATGCCCGGCATCGACGGCGTTGTTCTCCAAGGCGATGAAAAAAGGGGGACGATGTCGGAATACTGGCATACTGTGCAAACTGAATTCGGTGAACGTAAGGAGCCAGGCAGCAACCTCGAGTTGATTCCATCTCCTATCGGTGCTCTAACGCCTAGGACTGGGAAGCTCGCAGAGAATATCCATTTTCATGGCCCCAACGCGCGGCTGAACGTAGAAAGTATTGACAATTCCACCAACACCGTCTCCATGTCGAAGGATCGAGTTTTTGTCGAGCTTCGCGAACAAGCAAAGACTTTAAACGATGAAGCGGCGGAGGCCGATATTCTGGCGCGGATAGATGCTCTTGAAGATAGCCAAGGAACAGACGGCTTCTTAGCGGCCTACACGTCATTCGTCGCTACCGTGTCGGACCACATCTCCGTCTTTGCAACCCTTCTCCCCGTGTTGACGCAAATGCTTTCCGGCGGTAACTGAGTAACGGGGGCAAAGCCCGCGTTCATCCTCCCGCCGCAGACCGGAAAGAGACAGCATGTCTCAACCACAAAGCCGTCGAGCAGGCTTTTGCTGCGTAAAACCTCGAGTTTCACGCCAAAGCAATTTTTGTTCCGTCGTTTTAGAATTTCGAACAAAAGATGGCTTCTAACTCATTGAGAGTACAAGCCCATGTGCATCAAAGACATAATAGCGGATTGGCCACTCCTCGCAAGCGGTAAAACCCTCGTGTGCCAATGGCGTGCCAGATATCAGTAAAATCAGCGGAATGAGCGGAATGGCGAGAACGTATTTTCTTTAACTTACACATTCTTCGAGAGCGTAAATAGAGCAACTCCCCTCGCCGCCACCAAGCTACCCAAGTGCCCCCCCTTGCGCTCGGATTCGGCCGCGCGACTGATATGCTTGTGGCCACTCAGTCTCCTTTTCAGGAGGTTAACTTCCCTCCCTCACCCGTAGTTCGCGTTTTCCTAATGGAGATGCTTTCCGCGCGTTTCGCCGGACTTATGTGGTGCCTGTTTTAGTGCATGTGCGATTTGGGATTGCGTGCATGATCGTGCGGCTTTGTGCGCTTGATAAATGGATATAACTATCTGATATGGTGGACGTTATTCATGTCCGTGCATGACGGTGCAGCTTCGTGCGAAATCTCGAAAATCGGACTCAAAATCCGCCGAGGGCAACTTCATGGGGGTTCGATTCCCCCTCCCGGCACCAAGATTTCAATCAGTTACAAGCCGTGTAGTCCACCTGGTCCAAGTAGCTGGAACTCGCATGGGCAGGGGCGTTTCAAAGCGCACCGACCGCGTTCTTGAGCATGCCTGGCCAACTCCGGCGACTCAGTTGCCTAGAACAGCTACGGGCACAACTGGACCTAGCGCGTCACGCACTTTGCGGGCAAGCGTGCCCAGGCTAAACGGTTTCTGCAAGAAAGTTGCATCAAGGTCGTGAATACCGTGTCGCAACACAGCATCATCTGTGTAGCCGGACATGTGGATCGTCTTTAGATCAGGGCGTGAGCTACCCAGTGTTTGCGACAATTCTCGGCCACTTATTTTGGGCATCACAACATCCGCAATCAGAAGATCGATCTGCCCCTCGTACTCGCACGCTGCCGAAAGTGCCTCCTGACCCGAACTTGCCGCCAAGACCGTGTATCCCAAGTTACACAGATAGTCACAGATTACCTCTCTCATCGCTTCTTCGTCTTCAGCGACCAATAGGGTTTCCGTCCCTCGCCACACTACTTCGGTCTTCACGGAAACGTCGGCCGTGGTCGCTTTCACGGGGACATAGGGGATAACGCCCCAACGGTAATTCCAGAGGAAAATACCTGACATGCAGGGCCTTACTCGGAGCGCAGAGCTTCGATGGGATCAAGATATGCGGCCTTTCGGGCAGGGTAATATCCAAAACCGATTCCCACTAGTGCGGAAAAAAGAACCGCCAATACGACTGCGCCCACGCCGACAACCGTGTTCCAACCTGCCAACCGTGAGATGACGACGGACGCAGCGACTCCAAGAATAACTCCAGCACATCCTCCAGCAATCGACAGCGCTACGGCTTCCACCAGGAACTGGGTAAGAATGTCACGCGTCTTCGCACCGACTGCCTGTCGAAGCCCAATCTCTCGCGTTCGCTCCCGAACCGAGACCAGCATGATGTTCATGATCCCGATGCCGCCCACGATCAGAGAGACCGAGGCCACGGCCGCGAGCATAATGGACATGATGTGCGAAGACGCTTCTTGTGCAGCGAAAATCTCTTCCATGTTGCGGATAGAAAAATCGTCGTCCTCCGAAGGCGCCAGATGGTGCCGCTGCCGGAGAAGTGCCTTCGCCTCATCCTGCGCAGGTTGGATCTGGTTGCCGCTTTTTGCCTCCATCATAATAGCGTCAACGGCATCGGCATTGGCCGACTTGATCCCGATCACCTTGCGCTTCGCGGTGGAAATCGGAAGCAGGATGACATCGTCTTGATCTTGTCCGGTCGGCGACTGCCCCTTCGGTGCGAGCACGCCGACCACAGCGAATGGCACATTCTTGATGCGGATCGACTGCCCGACGGGATCGATATCTCCGAACAGATTTGCCACCACGGTTTTACCGAGCAGCGCGACCTTATTGGCTGAATCTACATCCTGCTGAGAGAACGGAGAACCATCGGCCACAGATAAGTCGCGAACTTCGAGAAAGCCGGGGGTGATGCCATAAATAATGGTTGCCCAGTTACTGTTTTCATACACGATCTGGGCTCCGCCGCGCACCATCGGCACGGCAATTGATATGTCTGGACACTGCGTGGGGAGTTCATGCGCATCGGATTCCGATAGGGTTATCGCGTTGCCGGTTCCCATGCGCAAGCCTGAACTGGTCAGACTCCCTGGAAGGACAATGATGGTGTTACTGCCGATACTTGCGATCTGCTGCTGAATTCGCTGTCTTGCACCTGAACCGATCGCCGCAGTTGCGATCACCGCAGCAACCCCTATCACGATTCCCAGCATAGTAAGCGCAGAGCGGAGCTTATTCACCTGCAACGCCCGAAATGCTATGCGGATCGATGAGATCAAGTGCTTCATATCGAGACCTCGGTGCGAACATCAGAGTTCGCCTCGTCCGTGGCAGGTGAATGCGACTCCGGGTTTCTGCTATCGCCAACGATCCGTCCATCCCGGAAAGTGATGATCCTGCTCGCAAATCGAGCGACTTCATCGGAATGCGTGACCAACACGATGGTGATGCCGTGCGTGCGATTCAGTTGCTGAAATATCCCCATGATTTCGGCACTGGTACGCGAGTCGAGTTGTCCGGTCGGTTCGTCGGCGAGCAGAATTTCCGGCTCGTTGATGAGCGCGCGTGCAATCGCGATCCGCTGCTGTTGTCCGCCGGAGAGTTGAGTCGGCAGACTGTGCTCTCTTCCCCCAAGGCCAACCAGAGCCAGCACACGCCTGGCTCGCTGGTCAGCATCCTTCGTATCGCCGCTCTTGTACAGCAAGGGCAACTGCACATTTTCCATGGCGCTCATTCGCGGGAGAAGATTGAAGTTTTGAAATACGAATCCAATCTTCCGGTTCCGTATTTCCGCGAGTTGGTCGCGATCGAGTCCTTCCACCGGAACTCCGTCCAGCCAATACCGGCCTGAGGTGGGCCGATCCAAGCAGCCGAGGAGATTCATCAGTGTCGATTTACCTGAACCCGATGCTCCCATGATGGCTACGAACGAACCGCGCGCGATTGTAAGCGTCACCCCTTGCAAAGCGTCCACCGTCACTTCGCCAAGCGTGTAGCTCTTCGTTAGGCCATTCGTTGCTATGAGCTCTGGCATGGTGCTGCTCACATTCTGGGAGCCATGGGCGCCGAAATGGTAGATGAGCCGCTCGACGCGTTTCCGCTCATTGTCGCCCTTACCACAACCTGTTCGCCGGCTTCGAGTTGGTTCGAAATTACAGATGTGTACTTGCCATCTGAGAGCCCAAACTTGACAGGCACAGCTTTGAGCTTTCCTCCTGCAAGTACGTAAACCTGCTGTTTGTCTGCTTGTACCGGAGCCAGGCCGGTTTTTCTCAGCACAGCGGCAGAGGGCCGGAAGCGCAAGACAGAGTTTGGCACCCTCAGCGCGTCATCCAGCTTTGCGGCCATGATCGTAACGTTGGCGGTCATGCCGGGAAACAATTTGAGGTCGGTGTTATCAACCGTTATCACCACATCATAGGTGACCACGTTCTGAGTGATGATGGGAGCTTTGCGTATGTCGGAAACCACGCCCGTAAACGTGGTGTCAGGATAAGAGTCCACGATGAAGGTTGCCTTTTGACCTAGGGCAACATTACCTACGTCCGACTCGTCCACATTTGTGTCTACTTGCATCTTGGTCAGATCCTGCGCGATCTCAAAAATCGTCGGGGGATTGAGTGTTGACGCTACGGTCTGGCCTATATCCATGCGTCGCGCAATGACAGTGCCATCAACCGGCGCCATAATTTGCGTGTGGTCAAGATTAATCTGAGCCTGTTTCAGTGCTGCTTGCGCCTGGCGCTCCTGAGCCTGTGCAGTCGCCAATTGGCTCTGAGCTACTTGGACGGAAGCTTGTGCCGATTGTATGTTTTGTTTGGTGACATCAATTTGAGCTTGATCAGCATTTACTTGCGCCTGCGAGGCGTCGTAATTTGCATTGGCGGTATCGTAGTCCTGCTGGGCCATGATTTGTTCCCGGAGCAGCACCTCATCCCGTTCCCACTGACCTTTGGCATTTATTTCATTCGCTAGATCCTTCGCGGCAACTGCTTCTGCATTTTTCGCGCTCGCGACTGCGGCACTTAAGTCTGCCTTACTTTTCTCTAGCTGAGCGCGCGCGGTGATCGTAGCCGCGTGTGCAGAACGAAGCGTGGCGTTGGCTTGATCAACCTGCGATTGAAAGATCTCAGGGTCGATCAGAGCAACAAGCTGGCCTTTTTTCACCTTGCTGTTCCAATCGGCATAAAGAGCCTTGATGTTTCCGGATACCTGGCTGCTCACGAGTACATCAACAACGGCGTTGAGAGTGCCAGTCGCCGTAACTTTTGCCTGTATGGAACCGCGTTCAATCGGAACCGTTTCGTAGGTAATCGCGCTCTGCAGATGTGCCCGCCAAAGCGCTCCGCCTGTGGCCATCGCCAGAGTCAAAATCGCCGCGATTCCCCATCGGAGCCAGTTCGATCGAAAACGTTTCGTAAGGTTTGGCGCAGTGGCGATTCCTGGTGGCGCCGCGGCGGATTCGATCTGAGTTGGTGCCGTAGTCATTTGGCACCTCCCTGAACGCTATTAGTGTCGCCCCGAGAGCGATCTGCGGCGGTGACAGCAGTCACATGAAGGCGTGGCTCCCGGCACAGAGCGTCACGACGATGAAACCGGACAACCTGATGTGATTGCATCTGCGCGGCAGTAAAGACAAGAAAAAATGGGCGGTTGGGCGATCCAACCTTCCGCGCGTATTCAGACTCCAGGCGTCACTCCAGCACGGTGACGGGCACGGCCGCCTGTTCGATGACGGCGAGTTCGGCATCCTTATGGGCAACGATGGCCAGGGGCAGCAGCAAGACTAAGGGGACGGTGATGAGCGTGGTGGCAGAATTGGCGAATACCAGGGAGTTGAAGGAGAAGTGATATTGGTCCAGCAGCTTGGAACCGAACCAGTCGGTTCCGAAGAGAGCAAGATTGCGGACACTCATCATGAGAGAAAATCCCAGGCCCTCGCTGCCCGCGGGAGTGGCGCGCACGGCGAGGTCCATCAGCGCCAGCTCGGCCAGGGTGTATCCGAAACCGTTGAAGCCTTCGATGATCTGGGCGCGCAGGGGAGAGGAATAAAACAGGTACCCGAGATTGGCTGCCGTTCCCATGACCATGCAGAAGATGAGTAGGGTGCGGAGCCGAAAGCGGCGGCAGGTGAAGCCGTATCCGATGGCCGCAAGAACACCGAAGCTACCGGAGATGAACTGCAGAAATCCTTGCGCCTGAGTACTGAGATGGAGTTCGTTCTGCTGTTTGTAGAACACCGCCGTAGACAGGCCGGGGGCGATGTAGAACAGGGCCATCAATCCGGCGGCGGCCCACATGGTACGGGCGGTTCCTATTTTGACCAGTTGCTTTCGGGCGTTGTCCAAAAGCTGGCGGGAATCCATTCGCCGCTGCTGCTCATGGAGGAAGAGGATGGTGGCTGGCACCAGCAGGAACATGATGCTTCCGCAGGCCATGGCGGTCCATCCGAAGGCGATACTGGCCAGGAATCCGGCGCTGGGGCCGGAGATGATGAAGCATCCCTGCTCGACAAACTGCCGGATGGCGGTGAGGCGTCCGGAGCCCGAGATGGACTGGGCGATTTCCACCATGTAGCCACCCACCACGGTGCTGGTGATGACCATGAAGGTGTTAAGGATGATGGCGACAATCAGCATTTTGCTGTATTCGCGGGGGGTGATGGCGAGGGCGAACCAGGACAACACGCCAAGAGTGGTGGCGGTGAGGATGTAGCTCTTGCGGCGGCTCCCGAACATAGGGAAGGCATCGGTGAAGATTCCGGCGAAGGGCTTGAAGTACCAGGCGAGTCCCGCCCAGAAGAAGAATGCGGCGCTGGCGGCGCGGCTGGCATGCATCCCGTTCTTGAGAAGGTTCTGCATGGGGATGCGTCCCAGGACCTGAATCTGCGCCAATGAAGTCGCCAAGACTCCGACAACGATGACGATCGCCGCGTGCTTGAGAGCCTTTCTGGAACGTTGTTCGGTGGTGGTTGCCGTGGCCATAGGTTAAAGTCCTTCTTCTGTTGCTGCGGAATATTCCCAGCACTGGCTTTCGTTCGGGCTCCAATGCGAATGATGGCTACATCTCGGACGAGAGTAGCGCACGAATGACGGGCTCCCCAATATGGTAATGGAAGAGTGGTCTGTGGCGCGGGAGCAATCCTGTAGCTGAGATATCGCCGTCACCGAAACCTTGATGTGATTATCAGAGGTTTCAACTTTGTGCCGCCTCACGCGCGCGGCGAGCCTCATAGGTCTTCAGGTGGGCATAGGCCAGTTGCAGCAGAGGGCTGGTGAGTTGGTGCTGCTCACCGCGGCGCAGCATATCGCCAATCATGTGATCGGCTTCGACCGGGGCGCGGCGCTCAATATCACGAAACATGGAGGCCGCCAGCGCGGAGCCGGGCTGGGTAAGGATTGCGCGGTTTTTCTCGAGCGAGGGTGGCCGGCTTGGAAAGCCCTGGCTGGAGGCGATGGCATCGCATTCGTCGAGCAGTTGGCTGGATAAGGCGGCAGCACCGGCAGCCACGATATCACCAATGGTGGCGCGCATCAGGCAGGTGATTCCGGCGCAGGTGGCGATGAATACCCACTTCTCCCACATCTCCTGAAGAATGACGGTGCTGAGACGGGAGTCGAAGCGCGCGGCTGAAAAGGCCGACGCAATCGCCTCGACGCGCGGATTGCGCGATCCGTCGCGCTCACCAAAGGAGATGAGGTGGAGATCGTTAAGGTGCAGAATGCGGCCGCCGGGTTCCAAGGCCGCCGAGATCACGCAGAGGCCGCCGAGAACGTGGGATGCGCCGAAGCGCGCGTCGAGAAGATCGAGATGCCGCATTCCATTCAACACGGGCAGGATCAGCGTATTGGGGCCGACGGCGGGCGCAAACGACTCCATCGCGCCTTCGAGATCGTAGGCCTTGCAACTGAGCAGAATGAGATCGAAGTGTTCGTGGAGATTTTCGGCCAGGACCGTTGCCGGGTGCGGAATGCAAACGTCTCCGAAAGGGCTCTGAATCTGCAGGCCTAGGCTTGCTAACTCCGCTGCCCGCTTTGGACGGACAAGGAAGGTGACATCCTGCTTTGCCTCCAGCAATCTGCCACCAAAGTAACCGCCGGTTGCTCCCGCGCCGACCACGAGAATGCGCATCGCTCAGCTCCTTGCAGAGAATTGTTCACTGATAAGATCGCTGGCAAGGCGTGAAAGTCAACCCTGAGCACATTCGCCGATCCCACATTCGCCAACTTCACATTCGCGGCCATCCCACATTCGCCAAAAGAAGGCGGATGTGGGCCACCTGCTTACATCGTTAGATGTGCATGTGAAAGAGCTGGTCGAGAAGGAAGAGCATGGCGACGCCGACGAAGAGCAGCAGCGGCATCCGGATGCCGGGCTCGCGATTGACTTCCGGCACGATGTCAGAGGCGGCCACGTAGATGGTGACTCCGGCGGAGACGGGCAAGCCGATGGCGACACCGTGGCGGATCAGCACCATGGTGAGCGCTCCGAGCAGGGTTCCGACGCCGAGGACGATGGAGGAGCCGAAGGCGCGCATGGAGCTTCGTCCGCTGGCCAGCATGACCGACGAGACGGTGAAGCCTTCGGGAATTTTATGCAGGAAATGGCAAGGAAGACGATCCAGCCCAGCCAGTTGGAGACCATGAAGCCGGAGGCGATCGCTATGCCATCGAAGAATGCGTGAATCACCAATCCGAGCAGCACCGTCGTGCTCTTGTGATGATCCACGAACTCGTCGTGATGAGTCTCGGCGCCGAAGTGGAAGTGACCGGAGACTACGTGTTCGCAAAAGTGAATGATGAGATAGCCGAGCAGCACCAGGAAGCCGGCGTGTTCGCCGCCCTCCAGGTTGACGCTGGCGGGCACCATCTCGGTGATGGATGTGGCGAGCATGAATCCCGCGCCCAGGGCCATGAAGTACTTGAGATAGTGCTGCTCCCACTCGCGATGAGCAAGCAGCGCGCCGCCGACGACATTGGCAGAACCGGCGGTGAATCCGAGAAGGATGCTGAGTGCGATTGGATGCATCGGCTAGCCGCTGTGCCTGATGTGGAGAATGTCGCCGTCTTGCACGATGTATTCCTTGCCTTCCAGCCGCAACTTACCGGCGGCACGCGCGGCGGCCTCGGAGCCGAGTTCGAGCAATGCATCCCAGGCGAATGGTTTCGGCGCGGATGAAGTGCTTCTGCAGATCGGTGTGGATGGCTCCGGCAGCGTCCTGGGCGCGGGTGTGCTTCTCGATGGTCCAGGCGCGGCACTCGTCCTCGCCGACGGTGAAGAATGAGATGAGTCCGAGCAGTTCGTAGCTCTTGCGGATGAGGCGGGTAAGGCCGCTCTCGGTTAATCCGTAGCTGCCCAGGAATTCGGCGGCTTCTTCGTCGCTCATGTCGGCCAGTTCGGCTTCTACCTTGCCGCAGATGGCGCTGACGCCGGTGTTGGGCTTGGTGGTGTAGGCGGTGAGCGCGTACTTTTCCACCGCAGCGTCCAGATCGGCTCCCAGCGTGGTGCTCTCGCTGATGTTGAGGACGTAGAGGATCGGCTTCTCGGAGAGGAACATGAAGCCGCGAACGACCTTCTTCTCGTCCTTCGTCATCTCCATCTCGCGCAGCGGGCGTTCGCTTTCAAGAAAGGCCTTGGCTGCGCTGCAAAAGTTCGTTTTCCTTTTCGAGCTCGGGAGTCTTCTTCTTGAGCAGATCCTTCTTCATGCGCTCCAGGCGCGCTTCCACCTGTCCGAGATCGCTAACCATGAGATCGAACTCGACGTTGGCGATGTCGCGAACGGGATCGAGCGAGCCGCCACGTGAGGGATGGAGTCGTCCTCAAAGACGCGCAGAACGTGGACGAGGGCATCGACGCCGCGCAGGTTGGCAAGATATGCGGTCTCCTTCAGAGCCTCCTGCCCGATTGCGCCCACGTCGGCGTACTCCACCTGGGCGTGAACGAGTTTGCGCGGATTGCATTGCGCTGGCGAGGCGGTCCAGACGATCGTCGGGAACCGTGGCGACGCCGATGTGCGCCTCGCGCGGGTTGGAGCTGCGGTGAGAGATATCCGCGCGGGTAAGGATCTTGAACAGCGAGGTCTTGCCCACCTGGGGCAGACCGATGATTCCAGTCTTCATATTGATATTTATCGATTCCGTTTCGCGATCAACTCGCGGGCAATGCCTGGGCAACAGCCCAGCGAAGAACGTGTTCTGTTCCATGATAAACGACGGAAGAGATTACGGCGCGCGCAGAGAGATGAGTTGCTGCCAAGATTTGCTTGCAAGCAGGGCCATCTTCGTGCGTCCAGCTTCGCGGTTGGCTAATAACTTCTTCTCGAGTTTTCGGCTTGTGCCCGCACCTCAAGGAAGAACAGGAAGAGGCCGAGGATGAAGACCGAGCTCTCCATGCGGGTGGACCAGATGTGCAGACGATTGAACTCGACCCGTCGCGGATCGTCATGCGGAACCTGGTCGATAACACCCATTTCAGTGCGCAAGTTGTTCATGTGGCGTTCAATGCCAAAGTGAGCGGAGAGGGTGATGACCATCATGGCCACGAGCAGCAGATCGCGGCAGATGAAATGGTCCCGAACTTCCATGCAGGAGCGCCAGCAGAACGGAGCAGAGCAGAAAGACCAGTCCGCAGACAATGCCGGTCCAATGCAGACTGTTGAGGCAGCGGGTCACGACCATTCCGGCAAGTTGATGCGTGGGCAGCACGGAGAAAAGCGCAGGCGCCACCACCACGGCGAAAAAGAAGAATGAGCCGATCCACAGAGCAAGCGCGAGCAACTTGATGAAACGAAAAAATGACAAAGCAGGGCCTCCGAAAAGGATTAGGGGAGAGCCCCACATTCGCCAAGGAAAGGCGGATGTGGGCCACCCTCCGGCACGTAACAAAACTAAACTGGCACGGGCACGCTATCCACAACCTCGCGCAGAATCTGCTCAGACTGCTCGGCGCGCTTGAGGGTCGAGGTGTAGCGCGCACTGATGACAAGGCGATGCGCAAAGGTTGGCACGGTCAGCTTCTTGAAATCATCCGGGGTACAGAAGTTGCGGCCCTCAAGAAATGCCATGGCCTGCGCCGCGTGGTAGAGCATCAGTGAACCGCGGGGCGAGACTCCAAGCGATAGCTGTTCGTGCTGACGTGTGCGCTCGACGATAGCCAGCGAGTAATCGATGAGCGAGTCGTCCACGCGCACGGCGGAAACTTCATCCTGCAAGGCAACGACGTCTTCGGCGGTGAGCACTGGGCGCAACTCTTCCAGGCGTGCCGCACCGGCTTGGCCGCGAAGAATCTCGCGCTCACTGCCAGGCTCGGGATAGCCCATGCGGGCGCGAATCAGAAAGCGGTCGAGTTGCGACTCCGGCAAGGGATAGGTGCCGTGGTGCTCGACGGGGTTTTGCGTGGCGATGACAAGGAACGGATTGGGCAGCGGGTGAGGATGACCTTCCACCGTGACCTGGCGTTCGTTCATCGCCTCCAGCAGCGCGGATTGGGTCTTCGGCGTGGTGCGGTTGATCTCGTCGGCTAGCAGAATGTTGGTGAAGATGGGGCCGCGCTTGAACTCGAAGCTTTCCTCAACGGTGGAGTAGACAGAGATGCCCAGCACGTCGCTGGGAAGCATGTCACTGGTGAATTGCACGCGGCGGAAATCGCAATCTATGGCACGCGCCAAGGCGTGCGCGAGGGTGGTTTTGCCGACACCGGGAACGCCTTCGATGAGCAGGTGTCCGCGGGCGAGAATCGCAACCAAGGCGAGCCGAACCACATCGTCCTTGCCACGGATGATGGAGCGCAGCGCGCGTTCCAATTCAGCAGCGCGTTGAAGGGTTGAACCGGGTGCTTGCGACATTAGCTTTGATTGTATCCGCTGCGCCCCTCCGGGCAAAACACAAAGGTCCTGCTGGACCTTGCGCACGAACTTAAAGAATCAAAAAGCTCCTGGCCGCATACCCGTGAGCCGCGCAATGCGCTCCGCGGTGGGCGGATGGGTTGAGAACAAGTTGCCGAAGCTGATGCCGCCAAGCAACGGCTGAATAATGTACATGTGCGCCGTGGCGGGAGAGGCTTGCATCGGAACCCGGTGCGCATAGCTTTCCATCTTGCGCAGGGCGCTGGCCAAAGCACCGGGATTGCCGGTAAAGTGCGCGCCGGTTGCATCGGCCTGGTATTCGCGTGAGCGCGAAACGGCCATCTGGATGAGCATGGCGGCGATAGGAGCAAGGATCATCATGGCCAGCGCTCCGAAGATACCGCCTCCGCCGTCGCGGTCGCGGTCACGGCCTCCACCGCCGAACATGGCGGCGTATCCCGCCATGCGTGCCAGGATGGTGACGGCTCCGGCAAAGGTTGCGGCGATGGAGCTGATGAGAATGTCGCGGTTGCGGACGTGGCCGAGTTCGTGCGCCAGCACGCCTTCCAGTTCGTCGTCATTGAGCAGATCGAGAATGCCCGCGGTGACGGCGACGGAGGCGTGATTGGGATTTCTTCCGGTGGCAAAGGCATTGGGCGAGCCGGTTGGAATTACGAAGATCTTTGGCATCGGCAGGCCGGTCTTGGCGCAGAGGCGCTCCACGATCTGGTAGACGCGAGGGAGTTCCTCACGCGTTACCGGCTTCGCTCCGCTGGACATAATGGCCAGTTTGTCGCTGAAGAAGTACGAGAAGAAGTTCATGGCAGCGGCGAAGCAGAAGGCCAACACAGCACCGTTGCGGCCTCCGAGCGCCTGGCCGACGAGTACCAGAAAGACGGTCATGGCCGTCAACAAGAATGCGGTCTTGATATTGTTTCCCATAGCTGTCTATGTAGATGCTAACCCAGAGCGGCAGGACGCGCCAATCTGTAAGCCTTTGAGGGCCTTTGGGATAACGCCAGCTATTTCAGGCTGCGCGATTGTGTAGCCGGCTCGGCTCTTCGATTTCCCGCTTAACATGATAGTCGGTGAAGCCGGCGGCCAGAGCTTCCGCCACCGCGGAGGTCTCGAAAAATCGCGCCTGCGCGTCATCGGCAAAGCCCATCAATCCGGGCATTCGCGGCCGTGAGTCCTGCCAGGCCCACGTCGATTCTGCCGTGCGTCTCCCAGCTGATAGCCCGACTACTCCACCCGGGATAATCGGTGAAGAGTCCGTTGAGCAGTGCTCCGGCACCACAAAGGAGGGCGCTGACTGAGGCGCTCTTGTGACGGCTCCAAAACAGCGCACCCGCGGTAAAGAATAGTGCGGCAAGCGAGTAATCGACGATGAAATGAACATTCGGGCCGAGCACTTTCGGCAGACGCTTAGACAGAACAGAGGCGCTCTTGTGCAGCAGGGACATGACCACAGATCCTCAGCAAACGAAGATGCGCCCAGCGGAAAGGATGTTGGCGGCAATCCACCGATGGTGGAGCAGAAACCACCCTAGAAAAAGAATCGGGCCGCTGGTAGACGGCCCGAGTTGCAGAGTGAAATTGTCGCTCAGCTTTGAGTTCGGGCGAGTGCGCGCTGCAGAGTTTGTTCCAGAGCGGCACGAGCCTTTTCGTACTCGTCGGGGGTGAGCTTTCCCTGCTGATGTTCTATCTCCAGTTGGAACAGCTCTTCCTTGAGCGCGGCGAGCAAAAGATTGGCTGGCTGAGGCTGAGGCGAAGCCTCGGGCGATAAACGCACTGCTTGCCCTGCGGAGCGCGGCACAGGCATGGCCGCTGCGGCAAGCGGCGTGCCTGCGGCCTCAGCCTGCTTGGTTCGTTCACGGGTCCAGATGCCGCCGCCAAATAGAACTGTGAGCAGCGCTCCGAAAATATACCAGCGATATTTCGTTAAGGCGTCCGGCGTATCGTTCGGTCTGCCGAGCCCGCCACCGGGACGGTTGGAATCTGCCGCTGCTCCTCCGCCCATTGCTCCGGAATCCCCCGCCGAAGCGTGACCATTGGCCTGCTCGTCGGCGATGGTGCCTGTGCCGGCAATCGCGTAGCCGAGATCCTGACCGGCCTGCGCTCCAAGACTGACCTGCACGTTGCTGCCGGGCTGGTTGGTCATGGCCTGGAATTGCCTGGCGTTCCTGGGCGAGAAGGTCATGCTGGAAGGCAACATCAAGACGTAATGCTCGAAATTACGCGTGAAGTGCGGAGAGAATGAAGCCTTGCCGCTGTAGGGCATGTGATAGGCAACCTGGAAGCGGGTCTCACCGGGCTTTAGCGCGAAATTGAAGGCGTAGTGGTTTTTCTCCTTCGCCGGAACGAGCTTTGCGGCAATGGGCTGGCCATTCGGGGCCTGCGCCTGGGCAGCGTCAACCTGGGCGCCATCCGGGAGCACGAATTCAAAGGTGGCAGGAGAAACCAGTGTGCGCGGCGGCTTGCTTTCGTTGTTGATGGCAAAAAGCTCGTCCGCCTGTAACGTGGAGCCCTCGGTCTGAAGGCGGATCACATCGGCGGAGCCGCTGATGCCCTCGACCGTTGAGGCTGCGTCGAAGACGCTTAGATCGACACTTGTCGATCCAGGGGTGATCATCTTGAAATAGTTGACTCCACCTTTTTCGGCGCGCGCCAGACGTGGGCCTTGCGCGGCGGGTGCGTCGAACTTGAAGCGCCCCTGACCGTCAGACTTGGCGGTTGCAATCTCGGCCATGCCGCCCATGGGATCGACCAGGGTGACGGTGACGCCGGGGGCAGGCTTGCCGGTGGTGCCATTGGTGACTGTGCCGGTAACGGTGTCCGCAACGGCAGCGGCGGCAAGAAGCAGCAAAAACAGGACAATGGAGACAGGGCGAGTTCGGCGCATCAGGCGGTCACCTCCTGGCGATTGCCACTCTCATGCTCGAGCTGTTCGATTTCGGCGAGAGTGTTTGCGGCCTCCTGCTCCATCGAGTCGCGCATGGGACTGAAATCGGCGTCGCTGAGCTTGCCGGCTTTGTACTCGAAATTCAGGTCGCGCAGGTTCTCAAATATCTGCGTCTTGCGCTCATAGAGGAAAGCAAGGCGCGTCTTCTCCCCCGCGTGCTCGGGGGGCGCGGGTTTGAAGATGTAAACGAAGATGGCGACGGCAAACAGCACGGCGACAAACAGGAGGAAACTGTTGCCGGTTGCATCTGGCTGGCCGGCTGGCATTTGCAGTAGAGCGATCAAAGTGAAGTCTCCTCGCGGGCGCGGCGGCGAAATTCATCCAGTTCGCCGGGAGTGGAGCCCGCGGAATTAGAAGGCGGAGTTGGGGTACGGCGCTTCCAGGCCCGTATGAACAGGACCCCAGCCGCCAACGCGGCGAAGAAGATCACGACCGGCATGATCCAGGCGACGCGATTAAAGCCGGTAGTGGTGGGCGAGGCAAGCACGGTTGGTCCGTATTTGGAGACAAAGGCGGCGAGTATGACATCGTCGCTGTCGCCACGATCCAGCGCAGCTTTCAATTCTTTGCGCATCTCCTCGGAGGTTGAGCATCCGACGTGGTTGCACTCGAGCAGAATCTGACCGCAGCCGCACTGGCACACCAAGTTGTGGCCGAGGCGATCAAATCGCTGGCCGGTGCTGTCGGCCGTTGCGCCCATTAACAGCAGGGCGCTGGCAAACAGCAGCACGATGGCCCAGTGGTGAAGGATGTTGCGAGCAATTCTCATCGATCAACCTCCAGTTCCCACTGGTGCGCGGCTCTCGGCCTCTCCCTCCACCAAGGCACGCGCCCGATGGCGCCGAACCGGTTGCTTGCGCTTTGCTTGCATGTTAGGCAGCAGGGCGATGAGAGTGCCGATTAATATGAGGTGTGCGCCCGCCCATATCCACCAGACGAGCGGGTTCAGGTGTGCCTTGATAATCGGATGCCCGGTCTCCGGATTCTTTCCGGTGTACACAAGGTACAGATCCTCCATCACGGTGGAGCGGTTGGCAACAATGGTAGCGGGTTGGCCGCTGGCTTTGTAGAAACGCTGCTCCGGATACATGGTCGTGATCTGCTTGCCATTCTTGTAGATGTCGAGAATGGCCCATTCGCTGGAATAATTTGGTTTGTCGTCCTGGGTGTACGAACGGCAGACAAGCGTGTAGGGACCGATCGACATCTTGTCGCCGAAAGCCAGTTCCTTCTCGGTGTTCTGGTAGAAGGCGACGCCGGCGAAGCCGATCATGGTGACGATGACGCCGAGATGCACGACATAGCCGCCGTAACGGCGGGTGTTGCGCCGGGTCAGTAGCCACATGCCATGGAATAGGTTGCTGTCATTGTGGCGCGCGATCACCAGGCCGCCGCGGATAAACTCGCTACTGACGGTGGCTGCGACCAGAACCGAAAGCATGATGGTCATCAGGGCATAGAAATAGCTGATGTCCACCCAAGGCTTGATGCCCAGCACGACGAGCAACACGCCGACCGACAGCGCGATGAGCGCAGGAATCAGGAAGTTGCGGCGGAGGCTTTCCGCAGAGGTCTTACCCCATGCCAGCAACGGTCCCACGGCGGTGAGCAGCAGCAGGAAGAGGGCAATGGGAATGTTGACCTTGTTGAAGAAAGGCGGTCCAACCGTGACTTTGTGTCCGGTGACCCATTCGCTGAGTACAGGGAAGAGCGTGCCCCAAAGCACGGCGAAGGCCGACACCAGCAGGAGGACGTTGTTGAACAGGAAGCTGGACTCGCGCGATACCAGCGCCTCAAGCTTGTGTTCACTCTCCAGGTGGGAGCGGTTGCGCACAAAGAAGTAGGCACAGGTAGCGAAGGTAAGAGCGATGAAAACGACGAAGTATGGGCCTATGTCGGATTCGGCAAAAGCATGAACCGAACTGACGACTCCCGAGCGTGTGAGGAAGGTGCCAAAGATGGCTAGCAGGAAGGTGGAGAAGATCAGCCACATATTCCAGACCTTCATCATTCCGCGCTTCTCCTGCATCATGACCGAGTGCAGAAAAGCGGTACCGGTCAGCCACGGCAGCAGCGATGCATTCTCGACGGGGTCCCATCCCCACCAACCGCCCCAACCCAAAACCCTGTAAGCCCAGTAGGAGCCGAGGAAGATTCCACAGGTGAGGAAGAGCCAGCCGACCATGGTCCAGCGCCTGGTGATGTGAATCCACTTTTCGCCGGGATAGCGCATGATAAGCGCGGCTAAAGCGAAAGAGAACGGCACGGTCATGCCGACGTAGCCCAGATAGAGCATGGGCGGATGGATGACCATCTCCGGATACTGCAGCAGCGGATTGAGGCCATTGCCATCAGCAGGAATCGTGCCGGCGGTGAGCGCGAACGGATGCGCGGCAAAATTGACCAGGCAGAGGAAGAAGATCTGCACCGCGCTGATGACGACCGAAGCGTGCGCGACTAGCCGGGTATCCACCTTGTGCCGCAGTCGCAGGACAAGCCCGTAGGCAGCCAACAGCCAGCACCAGAACAACAGCGATCCCTCTTGCCCCGACCAGAGTGCGGCAAACTTGTAGGGAGCGGGCAGCGCGCGATTGGAGTGCTGGAGAATGTAGGCGACGGAAAAGTCGTTACTGAAGGCGGCATAGACGAGCACCGCAGAGGCGGCGGTGACGGCGAGAAAAATCGCGATCCCGGCACGACGCGCCGTCTCGCTCAATCGATCATCGTTACGAACAATGGCAAATAGTCCGGCGAGGAACGCGTAGACGCTCAGTGCGAGCCCGAGCAGCAGAGTGAAGCTTCCAACTTGTGGCATTTGAGTGACGGGTACCAAATCTGGATTCATTGTGCATGATTCCGAAGTGAACCGCAAGCTATTACCAGCTTGGGATGCAGTTCATAAACGAGAAATCAGCGAAAATCAAAACGAGAGGTAATTTATTTCCATGGTTGGGATTAAGGCCAGCGGCAGTATGCTCAGGAGGTCCCCAAGCGGAGTCCTTGCGGAATCCGCTCACGACGGCTCCTGTTTAGAGTTCGCAACCTGCGAACTCTTTTTTATTGGGAGATAGAGTCCTTCACCACCCTGACAAATTCATCGGGATGCAAAGGCTTTAACCGGACACTCACATTCAGTCCATCGTACTCACTTTCGATTCCGGGCATGCCGCTGAGCACCATCACCGGCATGGAGGGTGCGGTGAGGCGCAGTTTGCGTACCAGATCGGCGCCGGTGCATCCATTCAGAAAGTGGTCGGTAACGACCATGCCAATCTGGTCTCCCGCGGACTGCAGGAGCGCAAGCGCAGTCTCCACATCGGTTGCGATGTGTGAGGCAAATCCGGCGTTGCGCAGAACGATCTCTCGTATTTGTAACTGGTTGGGGTCGTCGTCAACCATCAATACATCAAGCATGACTTCCTAATCTATGCTTTATATTTTGTGCGAATTTCCGATTCTGCGCGATGCCAATCTGCTTCGTGTGAGCCATGCTGGCCGCCGCGCTCACAAAACAACTGGTAAGCACGCTGGCGAATCTCTTCATGCAGCTGCGCGGCCGAAGGCTGAGCCATGTACACAGGGGACGCAGCAACATTTGCAGAAGCACTTGCAGCCGCTGCGATCTCCGTGCCTGCCGGCTTTTTCGTTGCAGACTTTTTGGCCGAACTCTTCTTCGCAGCTGTTTTCTTCGGAGTGGGTGTATCTGAAGACTTTTTGTCTTTAGCCATTCGTCTCCATATCTCCTAATAGTCAGATTCGGCAGTACAGTCAGTCATCCGCCTTACTCATACTACAACGCGAGCTCGGCTTTCGCGATGACGTTCCGGTAATTCTGCCGTCAACTGGCCCTGATGATCGGCACTGACAACGAAAAAAAGAGATTCCGAGATGTTCTACAACACTTTAACTTATTAGAAAGCTATCGGTTTTGGCGTGCGGCAAAGATCGACGGCCTGACGGAAGTCCCGCTCTAGGCGCGAAGCGGCCGAAGCATCGCCATCAAATTCCAGTGATATAGAGTCGGCCCGATTCTGGCTCGGCGTAGCGCAGTCGATCACAATGCCATCTTTGCTTTTAGCGCTACAGGTGGACGTGGAAAAGATGCACTTCCCTTTGTTGGCACAGGGCAACACCAGCATGTTCTTTCGCAGTTCAATGCTGTAGGGCTCGATCGCGCCCAACGAGAAGTTCACAGTTTCGGTATGAACCGTTGCCTCTCTTGTCTGGTCGGTTACTTGCACCGAGAGGTCTGCGCGGCAATCTTCAATCTTGTTCAGCCGGGTACTCCAGCCATACAGCCCCTTGCCGAGGATGCGGTCGCCATGTTGATTGAGCTCGGACTGAATCTCCGCTGCCAGGTTGTCTATCGAGGGGCGGGGACTTGCATTCTGAGGCGGTTGCGCGAGCAACAGCGCGGTCAGGGAGAGAAGTACAACTCCAAGCACTGGCAGTCGAGTCATTAGTTGTGTCCGCAAATCAGCTAACACATTATATGCGCCTCCTGCTGTGCAAACACTGAAATACAGGGCCAAAATCAGCAGTGACCCTGCTCACTGCGGGAAATCCCATAACGGCTGTATGATAGCAACAAGACGACGAGATCCACCCCGAAAGCCGCAGCGTGGAACCGTAGCGGAGGCTCATTCGATGAATCAAGAATTCGGACCTTATGTTGTTTCGATTCAGGCGCAGCCTTTCCGCAAAAAGACGCGCTATCACTGGATGATTTGCCGGGAAACCAATCCCGACGAAATGATCTCATGGGGACACGCCCCCACGCTTGAACTGGCCGAGACCGAAGCCCGCAATGAAATCAAGGATTTAGCTTCCGGGTTAACAAAGGGCGGGCGGGTTGCCAGTACGAGCTACACCGCCATCCACCACTGCTAGATTGAACCGCGCGGATTGATAGGCATCTTCACCCGCGACCCGCGCTTTGGGGTAGGTATCGCCCACCCCGCAGCTTTCCGACAACAAATGCTTTAATCGACCTCGTGTTTGGCGGTGTAGCCCTCGCGAGAGAGAATCTGGTATTTCAACTCCTTTCCCTTCTGATCCCTCACAATCAACGGCTTATCAGTGCCCGGTTGCACTACTTCCACCTTTAATTTTCGGTAGGTGCCGTCCAGTTTGGCATTGGTGGGACGATAAGTGAGAGTGTACTGATTGCGTACAGCCGCTGAGATTTCACGGAAATCTTCGGGTAACTCGCCCTGAAAGCGCGGACTGAACCAGCGTCCGCCCGTCATCTTGGCAAATGTGTTCATCTGGTTGTCGCCTTGCAGGAAGTCCATCTCGCGCATCGATACCCCCACGCCCATGCCAGCATGCGACTCCATATAATCGCGCCAGAGGAAGCCGGTGCTGATGGCGTAGATCGTTACGTTGGGGGTCGCTTTGATCTTTTTGAGAACCTTGTCGTAGGTCATTTTGCTGAAGGTATCCACGCCGCTGCTGATCAAGATAATTTCTTTGCGTCCATCGATGCGCTCCAGGCGGTCAAGCGTGTCATAAAGCGCGTCGAATAGGTTGGTCTCACTGAAGCCGGGGATGCGCAGGCTGTTGAGCGCGCCGTAAATCGCCCGCTTGTCGGAGGTAAAGTCCACCAGGATGCTTGGCTTCATGTCATAGCTAATCACCGCGACATAGTCGCTCTTCTGCATCTGGTCAGTGAAGGCATAGGACGCGTGGAGTGCGTCGTAGAGGAATTGCCTGCGGCTCATCTGGAACGCGGGCGTGGATGCAAACTCCACCAGCAGCACCGCGGTATAACCTGCCTTGGTGAGGCCGAAAGTCTGGATAGGCTGAACGACATTGTTCTCCAGGATTCGAAACTGTTCTTTCTGCAGCCCGGGAATGAACTGGCCGTCTTTTGTCAGCACCAGGGCGTCCACCGAAACGAGCGGAACACTGACATTGATGGAATAAGCAGGCATTCCCTCGACGGGCTTTGGCGCGGGAGGCGGCGGAGCTGGTCTGGCCGGCTGCTGGTCAGGAACCTTCGGGATCGCGAAGGGTTCCGTTTCGCCGTCGGGGCCGCCAGCCTCGGGTGGCACCTGCTGCTTTTGAGCACTTGAGTCAGGCTGGCTGGTCGAATCCGGCACGGATGAATTCCCTACTTGCGCCGACGATTCTCCTGTCGCGATTGCCAAACAAAATAAGATTATCGCCAACCACCACACCGGGTTCGGACGCACGGCCCAGAAACGAAAGAGTCTTCGCGTTGACATAGAGATATTCCCTGCTCTGGTTAGAGCAGTTAATATAGATGCAGAACTCCCACTTTGGCGATATCCGGAACCTCCTCGAAGCGTTCGCGAACATCCTCAACGTCAATACTCAACGTCAATACTCAACAATGAACACGGAACATGCCACCCTGCCCGGCGAATCTGCGGAAACCACTGTTTTATGCAGAATAATCGACCCGGTCAGGAAATCTCTGTTCCTAAGCGCGGCATCCCACGCCCAAAGCATTTGTTCATCTGATTTCACCGATCATCTGTAAGGAGGAGTACGGAAGATGAGATTTCGCTCCATGTTGATCACTCTTTTCTGCCTGGCGTTGCTGCCCGGCTCCGTCAAAGCCCTTCCCCGTTTCGCGAGTTCCGCTGCTCTGCCCACTGCGGCAGTGGCGCAAGATTGGGAGCATCACGACTGGGAGCATGACGAGCGATTTAAAGGACGCAGTCCTGGTTTTCGGAATGGATTCCGCGATGGCGCGACTGATGGCCAGAGGGATCGCGAGGCAGGCCGCAAGTGGCACTTCGGACCTGGGTACAAGCATCCGGATCGTGGCTACCGGAACGAATTCGGCGACAAGCACGATTATGAACACGATTATCGGGAGGGGTACGAACAGGGCTACAAGGAAGGTTATGGAGAGCATCGATAGCTCTTCAAACTAACCGTCAGGGGCCCGGGTTCTGCCCGGGCCTTTACTGTCGATCATTCACGCTGCGAATCTCCCACTTACCGTTCTTCCTGACAATTCTGCTGTTGCCGAATCCTGGAAACAACTCTCTCATTTTTCTATCGATCCGATTTGTACACTCCAGTACCATTGCCTTGTGCTCGTAATCGGTCGCGCTATGATGCGAAAGCACGATGATCTCAAGAGCGTTTCTAAGTGTGTGATTGAGTTCGGCAACTCGACGTAGCTCATCCTCCCTCATCCTCTGCCGATCGACGATTCCATTCAATATCAGCCAAAGCGAAAATCCAGCGCCCAAGGCAACAATGACTGCATGTATCGAACAGTGAAGACTGGCAGGAATTCGAAGTTCAAGCAGCCAGGCAGACACGGCAAATTCGAACAATCCGAATAGGAGCGTACCAGCGACTACAGCGAACCAGATTCCAAGGCGGTCCCGCAGAATGAAATCGACAGTCCTTGTTATGATCGCTCGCATAGACCCTCCCTGACCTAAGCACGCCGGTGGATCTGGGAGTCACTGCGTGAGAAGCGCACGTGGTTCGGATTCTCGCTTGGCTTCTCAACATTTCCGCAGACCCTTCGGCGAAAAACTCGTCAGCGCGATGTCATCCGTCCTTAACAAGGGATAGACGACAACCAGGGGTTCGCCAACTGACTTCCACGTTGTGCCCATTTCGAAAATTTGTCGGTGACTGATGTCATGACTGAACGTGACTAGGCTACAAACTATTGCCAAAAGTTATTTGTAATTGCCAAAGACCGGGTGTACGTCAGGTCACCGAGCGAGCTTTTCCCTGCCGCGCTCCTTTGGTACTCTTTTCCTCACATTTGCAGTATGCAAACCCAAACCCTGGAGTAGCGGAGGGGCATGATGCAAACACTGCGCATCGCGGCCTGGGTCGTTTGCGGGGTCTACGCCACCATCCCAGGCTACTGGATCATGGTGCACCTGTTTACTGAAAAGTGGCGCGCCTCCCGTTACAAGTTCAGCCTGCTAATTCCGCTGTGGGGCGCGATGGCGTGCGTCGCCTTGGAAGCTTCCTATCCGTGGCGCGATGCGCTGCTCTACCGCAACCCAGGGACGTGGTTCGCCGCCCCGCTGCTCTGGTCGGTCTCTGTATTTATGTATGTGAATGCAGGACGCGGACTGTCGTTTCTACGCTTGATTGGGCGGCACGAACTGGAACCTGAGCTGCATCCGAAGACGCTGGTGACCTTCGGCGTCCACCGAATGGTGCGCCACCCGATGTACCTCGGCCACCTGTGCACCATGCTCGGCTATACAATCGGCTCCGGCACTGTGGCCTGCTATGGGCTGTTCGCTTTCGCGCTGGTCACAGGAGGCATCATGATCATCCTCGAAGAGCGAGAATTACATGCCCGGTTCGGTCCCGCCTGGGAGGAATATTGCGAACACACCCCGGCGATCTTCCCGGTGCCAAGGAAGTAAAGAAGAGCACCGATGGCAAGGTTCTTTTAAGGCTGCGTAGGTTTGGCGAGCTTCACAGTTCGGAGAAATCGCTTCAGCTCCGGGCTGAATTCGTGGAGCAGGTTGACCCCGGCGTCCAGGCCAAGCTGTACATGGCCCATCTTCACTCCCTGCACCAGCGGCGAGTAGCTCGCTGGATACCAGGTGGTGACGAGCATCGAACTGCCGTAGTCACCGGCGAAGCGCGGCAGATCGAGACGGAGTTTGCCATTACCGTTATAGGCGAGGAAAGTCATCTTGAGTGCGTAGCCGGAGCGATGCCAGAAACCGCTACTCCGGCTGGGAAAATAGCGCGGATCGAGACCCAAAGCCGCGTCGCCGACGTCGTGCGTGGCTTCCTCGGCGGTGTACAACACGAACTCAGTGCCAGCCCGACTGCCGTAGCCTCGAAAGGTCCGGCCCCATCCGTCGGGCTCGCCCGCGATCCAACCCGCGCTGGTCGATGCGGCCATCGCGAGATAACTCACCGGCGAGGCTAGATATCCCTTGAAAAACAGCTTCGCGCGATCCTCTGCGCTCAAAGGCACAAAGCCAGCATCGCCGGGGTAAAGCTGGGGCAGTGTCTGATCCTGAAACTTGCCGACGACCGGTCCCTCCGGAAGTGTGGCGGGCTGCAACTCACTGATAAGTTGAGGCGCCGTATTGACTAGGGGCGGGACCACGGATTGAGCAAAGGCTGCGGCGCAAAACACGCAAGCGAGAACGCAAAGCTGGGCAAAGGCAATCCCGTGCCGTAGTAACGCGGGCGCCGTATCTCCCGCGCTCCGGCAACGTGCATCACTCCGGACTATTTGCTTTGTACCAATGGTGATCAATAGAATTTGGCTCGATGGTGATTCTTCAACTCTGACATCTTCCTTCCGCCCCCGCCAGCAAATAGTGCGGTCCCTTGGAGCACGCCGGTGACGCGACCTCTGGCACTCTTTTTGTGGTGACTACTCGAAGGCATTCTGCAATGAAACGGTCGATGAGAATCCGGAAGTAGTATCTCTGCTGTGGAGATAACCTGACGTGGGTATCAATTTCCGTTGCACTCTGTTTCGTTAATTATAATGCAGTGATGCGCTTTGAGCTTTTCGTCGCCGCCCGCTATCTTCGCGCCAAGCGCCGCCAGGCGGTGATCGGAGTTATTACCGCAATCTCGATTCTGGGCGTTGCCGCCGGAGTCGCCTCGCTGATCATCGCGCTGGCCATCAACAACGGCTTCCGGCAGGACCTGCAGCAACGTCTGCTCGGCTCCACCTCGCACGTCAACCTGATGCGGGTGGAAAACGACGGCATTCACGACTGGCCAGCGCTGCAACAGCGGCTGGAAAAGCTTCCGCATGTGCGGGCAGCCGCACCGGCGATTTATGAGCAGGTGCTGATCTCACGCGGGGCGCGGGCCGGCGGCGCGGTTCTGAAGGGTATCGTTCCGGCGGACGAACGGCGCGTGACCGCCATGCTGGATTCGGTACACGAGGGCAGCGCGCAAGCCGCTGGCCGAGGCACAGGCGGCAGAGCGATTGCGCAGCAAAGGCACGCACGTCACTCATAAACCAATTGGATAGCGGATGTGCCGCCGCCAAAGAACGCTGCTCCGCAAGATTCCGATCCATCTTCGCTGCAAGGGGCGGCCGACCGGATCGCGGCGATGCCGCCGATCGTGCTCGGCAAAGATCTGGCGCAAACGCTAGGAGCGACGGTGGGTTCGGTGGTTCTGGTCACCAGTCCGCAGGGTGAGTTGACGCCGTTTGGCATGGTGCCGCGCTATATGCGATTCAAGGTCACCGGAATCTTTCAGTCGGGATTCTACGATTACGACTCGACCTGGGCGCTCTGCTCGTTGGGCGATGCGCAGCGGCTGTTCAGCCTCGGCGATATTGCCAGCGTGCTGGAATTCAAGGTGGATGACATCTACAACGCGCCCGCCATCGGAAAGCAGATCGAAGCCGCCGCCGGCAAAGGCTTTGAGACCACGAACTGGATGGAGCAGAACCGGGCGCTGTTTCGCGCCCTGCGGCTGGAGCGGGTGGTTACGTTTATCACCATCGGACTGATTGTCTTTGTCGCCGCGCTGAATATCCTGATCTCGCTGATCATGATGGTGATGGAGAAGACGCGCGACATTGCGGTGCTGGTTTCGATGGGAGCGCGCCGCGATCAGGTACGCCGCATCTTCATCTGGCAGGGGCTGCTGATCGGCATCATCGGCACCGCGCTGGGACTGGTGGTAGGCTACACGATTGCGGTGCTTGCCGGACGCTACCACTGGATCTCGCTCTCGGCCGAGGTCTATGCCATCGACTACGTTCCGTTCGCGCCGCGCGCCATAGATGCAGCGCTGGTGGCAATTGTCTCGCTGGCCATCAGCTTTATCGCCACGGTGTATCCGTCGCAGTCGGCGGCACGGGTGCTGCCGGCTGAGGCGCTGCGGTACGAGTGAGCCGACACCTGTGTTAGCCGGAGATGGGACGGGGCACGAAGCGTAATTTGATCCATCAAAGCGCCGAACGGCCTCGGCATGATTTAATGAGGTGTAAACGACTGCCTTTAGGCGGAGCCGCACGTCGCGGGGGAAAGTTCCCGCCGCAGCGCGGGATTTTGCACCAGGGAGAACGCGAGGTGCATCCAATGGAGAAGCAAGAGATCCTCCGAGTTGAGGCTCTCCGCAAGGTCTATCGCTCTGGAACTACGGACCTTGTGCTCTTTGACAACCTGTCTTTCAGGGTACGTGAAGGTGAGATGCTGGCGATTGTAGGCCAGAGCGGGGCGGGGAAAGTCTTCCCTGCTTCACATTTTAGGCGCGTTGGATACGGCCAGTTCCGGCGAGGTGTTTTTCGCCGATATGCGTTTGACGTCGCTATCCGAGAAGGCCGCGGCGGAGTTCCGGAATCGCCAGATTGGGTACGTATGGCAGTTCCATTACCTTCTGCCTGAGTTTACGGCACTGGAAAACGTGGCGATGCCGTTGTATTTGCGAGGCGAAAGCCGGAGCAAGGCAGAGATCGCTGCGGCCAAGTGGCTGGAAGAAGTTGGGCTGGCGGATCGTGGGCATCATCGGTCGGGCGAGCTTTCCGGAGGCGAGCAGCAACGGGTTTCGCTCGCCAGGGCGCTAGTGACCAATCCCAGGATGCTGCTGGCGGACGAACCGACCGGGGATCTGGATACTCGCACGGCGGAGTCGGTTTTTGAGCTAATTTCCAGATTGCACGCGAGTTACCGCCTCACATCGATTATCGTGACCCATAATCTTGCGTTCGCGCGCCGTTGCAGTCGCATTCTCTCTTTGGAATGCGGTACCGTGACGGAAGTGATGCCAGAGTCTTTATCGCAATCCTAGGGTTAATTCTCTTAGCTTGTTTCGCAATTTAGTGGCATAGTGGGCTTGACGCACAGGAAATGCAACAAATGCACCACTTGCAAGATTTTGCCGACTTTTTTCGGTGAAGAAAGACGGGTTGTAGAACTTTTATCCGACTGGCTTGAATCCAACTGGTAGGGGTTCGGATTCCGAATCCTATCGCGGTCGCTGGAATTTGGTTTTCCGGTGGAACCAGAGATGAAGCAGGAAGAAAGTCCCCCGTTATCGGTAATGGCCGGGGCGGAGAGACTTGGAGAACTAAAATGTTTGAACGGTACACCGAAAAAGCAAGGCGCGTGATCTTCTTTGCACGATATGAAGCCAGTCAGTTTGGCTCTCCGTATATTGAAACGGAGCACCTTTTGCTGGGTCTGTTGCGCGAAGACAAGGCTCTGACCAATCGCTTCCTTCGCCAGCATTCGTCGGTGGACTCTATCCGTAAACAGATTGAAGCCCACACGACGATTCGCGAAAAGGTATCGACCAGCGTTGACCTGCCGCTCAGCAATGAGTGCAAGCGGGTGCTGGCCTATGCCTCCGAAGAAGCCGAGCGGCTCAGTCACAAGCACATCGGCACGGAACATCTGCTGCTGGGGCTGTTGCGCGAGGAGAAGTGTTTCGCGGCGGAGATTCTGGCCGAGCGCGGGTTGAAGATTGCGGCCATTCGCGAAGAACTGCAGCGCACCACGCAGGAAAAGGTGCAGCAGCAGCCGCAGCGCGCCGCCAACCGGGAATCTTCACTGCTGGCGGAGTTCTCGCGCGACCTGACCCAGGCGGCGATGGAAAATCAGTTGGACCCGCTGGTGGGCCGCGATGGCGAGGTGGACCGCACGATTCAGATTCTGTGCCGGCGCACCAAGAATAACCCGGTGCTGATCGGTGAGCCTGGCGTAGGCAAGACCGCGATTGTCGAAGGTTTGGCGCAGCGCATCGCTGATGGCGAAGTGCCTTCGTTCCTGGCCGACAAGCGGGTGCTCGCCCTTGATCTTTCGCTGATCGTTGCGGGCACGAAGTATCGCGGCCAGTTCGAAGAGCGGCTGAAGACGATCATGAAGGAGCTGATCGAGAATCAGAACTCGATCATCTTCATCGATGAGCTGCACACGCTGGTCGGAGCTGGTTCGGCGGAAGGTTCGCTGGATGCGGCCAACATTTTGAAGCCGGCGCTGTCGCGCGGCGAGATCCAGTGCATTGGAGCCACCACGCCCGGTGAGTACCGTAAGTCGATTGAGAAGGATCGTTCGCTCGAACGGCGCTTCCAGTCGGTCAAGGTTCCGCCGCCGAACGAGCCGGATTCGGTGAAGATCCTGATGGGCATCAAGGATCGCTACGAGAAGTTCCACGCCGTCAGCTATACCGACGAGTCGATCAACTTTGCGGTCTCGCATTCGAACCGTTACATTCCGGATCGCTTCCTGCCGGACAAGGCGATCGATCTGATCGACGAAGCGGGAGCGCGGGTGAAGCTGCGCCAGTCTGCGCTGCCGGAAGAGATTACCGAGGTGCAGAAGCGGATCAAGTTCATCGTTCATCGCATGGAAAACGCGATCGCGAATCATGAATTCGAGAAGGCTCGCTTCTACTCGGACGAGGAGCGCAAGGAGCGCGAGAACCTGCGCGTTCTGCGCGAGAAGTTCCACCTCAACGACAGCGCCACGGGAATCGTGCAGCGCGAGGACATTGAGGAAGTGGTCTCGCGCTGGACGGGAGTTCCGGTGGCGGCGATCAAGGAAGAAGAATCGCAGAAGCTGCTGCGCATTGAAGAAGAGTTGCACAAGCGCGTGATCTCGCAGGAAAAGGCGATCTCTGCCCTGGCCCGCGCCATTCGCCGCTCGCGCGCCGGACTCAAGAACCCGGCGCGTCCGATTGGCTCGTTCCTCTTCCTGGGCCCAACGGGCGTGGGCAAAACAGAAGCCGCACGCACGCTGGCGCAGTTTATGTTCGGCAGCGAGAAGAGCCTGATACGCTTCGATATGTCGGAGTACATGGAGAAACATTCGGTCAGCAAGTTGATCGGTTCGCCTCCGGGATATGTGGGCTACGAGGAAGGTGGACAGCTCACCGAGCGCGTGAAGCGTGCGCCGTATTCGGTCGTGCTGCTGGATGAAATCGAGAAGGCGCACCCGGATGTATTCAACATTCTGCTGCAGGTCTTTGAGGATGGACAGTTGACGGATGGCCTCGGCAACACCGTGGACTTCAAGAATGTCATTCTCATCATGACCTCCAACATCGGCGCGCGTCACATGATTAAGCGCGAAGGGCTGGGCTTCTCTTCGAACAAGGAAGAGAGCATCAGCGACAAGGTTGAAGAGATGGTGAAGAGCGAGGTCAAGAAGACCTTCAATCCGGAATTCCTCAACCGTCTGGATGAAGTCGTGGTCTTCAACGCCCTCAGCGAACACGATCTGAACCAAATCGTGGAGTTGATGGTGACTCAGTTGAATCACAACCTGGCGCAGAGAGCGATCACGATCACGGTGACCGAAGATGCGCGCAAGTGGATTCTGGAGAAGACCATTACGGACCGCAGCTACGGAGCTCGTCCTTTGCGTCGCGCGCTGCAGAAGTATGTCGAGGATCCGTTGTCCGAGGCGCTGATTCAGGGCAGCATCAAGACCCGTCCGGCGTTCGTCGAGGTCTATCTCGACAACAATCAGCTCTTCTACCGCGAAGTGGGCGAGGAGAAGACGGACGGCGCGCTGCTGCTGAATTAGTTGCTCGTGAGTGAATACGAAATCGCCGCCGGGATGCCGGCGGCGATTATTTTTTATGCACCCGGCACGCTTATCGCGCTTATTTTGTTGAGATTTGCAACTATCCGTGAAACTTCCGACCTCTCAGGTGAATCTATTACGCATGGACGTGCTCGTGTACTCGGCGCCATGGTGTTATGACTGCCGGGAAGCAAAGCGTTTTCTCGATAAACACGCGATCCCCTACCGGGAGATCGACATTCAGACCACGCCGGGCGCCGCCGACGAAGTGATTCGCAATACAGGAAAGCGCGCGATTCCGCAATTTGTAATCAATGGCAAATGGGTACAGCCCTATCGTCCGGGTGAGGGATTCCTCTACGAGGAGATGAGGGGTTTGTTTGGTGTGCCTGAAAGCTAAGGATTCGGCGGCTTACCGCCGATATAGTTAGTACGACCGGTATTCCTTTTCCGCCGGGGAAGAATCGAAATAGAGAAGAGGACCTCCTGATTTGGCCGGGGAAACCCGGCCTATTTTTTTGCCGCCCGCCGGCTCCGAATCTCCGCGTCAACATTGTTACAATACGAATTCAGCCCTGATTAATCAGACCGGCAAGGAGCTCGCCTTGATTCCTCGATATACCCGCCCCGAGATGGGACAGATTTGGAGCGACGAAAACAAATTCCGCACCTGGTTGCAGGTTGAGGTCGCCGCCAGCGAAACCCTCGCCGAAGCAGGAATCGTGCCGAAGTCGGCGGCCCGCGCCATCCGCATCAAAGGAGCGGCGTTTGAGGTGGCTCGTATTCATCAGGTGGAGGCCGAGGTTAAGCATGACGTCATCGCCTTCACTACGGCGGTGGCGGAAAAAGTGGGTCCCGAGTCGCGCTGGCTGCACTACGGACTCACGTCCAACGACGTTGTGGACACGGCTCAGGCATTGCTGGTGCAGCAGGCTTCGGTGTTGCTGCGGGCCGACATTGAAAAGTTGCTGGTGGTTTTGCAGCGCCGGGCGCTCGAGTTCCAGCACACGCCGCAGATCGGCCGCACGCACGGCGTCCACGCCGAGCCGATTACCTTTGGCCTGAAGATCGCGAACTGGTACAGCGAGATGCAGCGCAACCTGGAACGCTTTGATTTTGCGGCCGAACAGATGCGCGTGGGCAAGTTGAGCGGCGCCGTCGGCACGGGCGCGCACCTTGACCCGAAGTATGAGGAGGCGATCTGCGAGCGCCTCGGCTTGGTTCCGGCTGCAGTTTCATCGCAGGTGATTCAACGCGACCGCCACGCCTTCTACGTCGCCACGCTGGCGGTCATTGCGTGCACGCTGGACAAGATCGCCACCGAAATCCGCCACCTGCAGAAGACAGAAGTGCGCGAGGCGGAAGAGTTCTTCAGCGAAAAGCAGAAGGGCTCGTCGGCGATGCCGCACAAGCGGAATCCGGTGAACTGCGAACAGATCTCGGGTCTGGCGCGGGTGATTCGCGGCAACGTGGGTCCGGCATTTGAAGACGTTGCCCTGTGGCACGAGCGCGACATTTCGCACTCCTCGGTGGAGCGTGTCATCCTGCCCGACTCGACGATTCTGCTCGATTATCTTCTGGCCAAAACCACCACTCTGGTGGACACCTTGCTGGTCTATCCGGAGCGCATGTTGCGCAACCTGGATTCAACCGGCGGGCTGGTATTCAGCGGACAGCTTCTGCTGGACCTGGTGGAAGCCGGGGTGCTGCGCGAGGACGCCTACCGGATCGTGCAGCGCAACGCCATGCAGGCTTGGCGCGAGGAGAAGAACTTTCGCGAGCTAGTCTCGGCAGATCCGGAGATTACCTCCCGGGTGGAAAGCAAGACTCTGGATCGCGCCTTCGACCTGAAGCGTCAGCTCCGGAACGTAGACACAATCTTCAAACGTGTATTTCCGAAGGCGAAATCTGCATCCACGAGAGGACGATCCACGTCCACATCAAAGTCGAGGAAACGCAAGTAGGCTATATTTCCGTACGGAATTTGGAAGGCGCGGCAGGTCGCGCGCCTTTTTCATCAATTCACATAAGTTCACATAAAAGCAGCCGCGCAGAACGGCATTAAGCAGTAACATCGATCAGCATGACGCCCATTCTTGACGCCATCCACTCCCCGGCGGACGTAAAGCGCTTGTCGCTTCCCGAGCTCATCCAGCTTGCAGAAGAGATTCGCAGCGAACTTATCACGGTGCTCGCCCGCACTGGCGGGCATCTTGGCCCCAACCTTGGCGTTGTCGAGCTGACCATCGCCATGCACTACGTCTTCGACACGCCCACCGATCACTTCCTATTCGACGTGAGCCATCAGGCGTACGTACACAAGCTGCTCACCGGACGGCGCGAACGCTTTTCGACGATCCGCACGCCGGGCGGGTTGAACGGCTTTATGCTGCGCACGGAGAGCGAACATGACTGCTATGGCGCAGGACACGCTGGTACGGCGCTTTCAGCAGCCCTAGGCATGGCCGTGGCGCGCGATCGGATGGGTGGCAAAGAACACGTAGTCGCGCTTGCTGGGGACGCGGCTTTCACCTGCGGCATCACCCACGAGGCGCTCAACAACATAGCCTCGCAGACCAAGCGGCTGATCATCGTGCTGAATGACAACAAGTGGTCGATCGACAAGAACGTTGGAGCCATCGCCAGCTATTTCAACAAGATTGTCACCAGCCCGCAGTACCACCGGCTGCACGAGCGGGCGGCCAAGCTGGTGGAAAAAGTTGGCGGCAAGTCGGCGGCGCAGGTTGCGCGGAAGGCCGAAGAGGCCGCCAAGAGCATGTTGTGGCCTTCGGTCATCTTCGAGGAGTTCGGGCTGAAGTACTATGGGCCGGTTGACGGACATGACATCGCTTCGTTGATCCGGACCTTTCAGTTCCTCAAGACGCTGGATCGCCCGGTGCTGCTGCACGTCATCACTCAGAAGGGCCGGGGATTTGAGCCTGCCGAGGAGAAGCAGAAGAAGTTCCACGGACTGGGGCCGTACAATCCTGAGACGGGCGAAACCAAGCCGCTGGCGCAGCGCACCTACTCGGAGGTTTTTGCCGACTCGCTGGCCAAGCTGGCGAACGGGCAATGACCGCATTATCGCCATTACCGCCGCCATGCCCAACGGCACCGCGCTCGACCGCTTCCGCGCGGTGCATCCGAAGCAGTATTACGACGTGGGGATCGCGGAGGAACACGCGGTTCTGTTTGCCGCTGGAATGGCGACCAAGGGATTCAGGCCGTTCTGCGCCATTTACTCCACCTTCCTGCAGCGCGGCTTTGACCCGATTGTGCACGACGTTTGCCTGCAGAACCTGCCTGTGGTCTTCTGCATGGACCGTGGCAGCCTGAGCGGAGACGACGGCCCTACCCATCACGGCCTGTTTGACATCAGCTACCTGCGCGGAATTCCGAACATTGTGCACATGAATCCCAAGGATGAGGACGAGCTCGCGGACATGCTGTTCACCGCTCTGCAGCACGATGGCCCGTCGGCGGTGCGCTATCCGCGCGGCATTGGCCCGGGTACGCCAGTGAAGGAGCAGCCAGTGGCGATCCCGATTGGCGAGGCTGAACTGCTGGAGCACACCGGCAACGACCGCGTCGCCATCTTCTCGCTGGGAGCCATGCTGCCGATGGCGCGGGAGATTGCCGCGACGCTGGCCTCGGAGGGCATCGCCTCGGCGGTAATCAACGCGCGCTTCGCCAAGCCCATTGACGCCGGGATGATCGCACAATTTGCGCAATCGGCTGAGATCCTGGTGACGCTGGAAGACCACGTTCTGGCTGGAGGCTTCGGAAGCGCGGTGCTGGAAGAGTTGAACCGGCAGGGGCTGAACACGCCAGTACTGCGCATCGGCTGGCCTGACCAATTCATTGAACATGGCAAACCGGAAGAGCTGCGCAAGAAATACGGCCTGACCGCCGAAGCTGCGGTGGCCCAACTGCGGCAGCACCTGGGCATTCCGGTTTAACTTGTCATGTTTAACTTGTCATGGAAACTCCCACATCTGCTGAATACGGCAGATGTGGGGCACCTTCAGGCGTAGCTATTTGTGATCGAGCAGCGGGCCACCGGAAACGGCAGCGTCGCGGCGGGCGGCGCGGCCAGCCCTGGCAGCGTGTTGCGAAGTGAACTCGGGGCCGTATTTTTCCAGGAGCACCGGAACCAACGCACCTTCGGCTTCCTTGACGAAAGTCATGGTGCCTTCGTCGTTGAGGTCGATGCGGATAAAGTCTCCGAGCCTGACCTGCGCGGTGGCCACCAGATTCGCCAGCGGAAATACGATGTTCTTCTCGATCGCGCGCTTCAGGTGACGGGCGCCATATTTGGGGTCGGTCCCCTCCTGCAACAGCAGCGCCTTGACCCGCTGAGTGCAACTGAAAACGAACTGGTTGTTGCCGGTCGCCTGCAGTATCCGCTGCTGCACCAGGCCGAGCTCGATCTCCAGAATTTTCTCCAGATGTTCGGCGCGCAAGGTCTTGAATACCACAACCTTATCAATGCGGTTCATGAATTCCGGGGAGAACTTGCGTCGCGCTGCATCGATGGCGGCGCGCTGCATCTTGGCATCGATCTTGTTATCGATGACGCCGGTGGGCTGAGCGAACCCCATGTTGCCATTGAGCAGCTCGTTCATCTCTCCAGCCCCGAGGTTCGAGGTTAGAACGATGAGGCACTGGGAGAGATCGACGCGACGGTTATCGCCGAGGGTGAGTGTGGCTTTGTCGAGAATTCCCAGGAGAAGCTGCCAGAGTGCGTCGCTGGCTTTTTCGATCTCGTCAAAGAGCAGCAACGAGAGCTTGAGACGGTCAGTGTGCCACTGATTGAGTGCCTCCTGCGTGAGCAGGGGATGGGTTTCGCGATGCCCGAGGTAGCCTGGGGGCGAGCCGATTAGCTTGGCTATCTCATGCGAGTGCTGAAATTCCGCGCAGTCGATTTTGACGATGGCGCGAGCATCTCCGAAGAGCGATTCGGCAACCGCTTCCACGACGCGGGTCTTGCCCGAACCGGTTGGCCCGAGGAAGAGAAGATTGCCTACCGGACGTCCGGGGGCGTTCAGGCCAGCCAGAAACATCTGGTAGATTCCCGTCACTTTTTCAACTGCGTCATCCTGGCCCACAATTTTGCGCCGAATTGCATTGTCAAAATCCTGCGCGTCGCTAGAGCGGCGGGAGGGGTCAAGAATCGCGTTAAGTCCGGTTTTCATGTCTGGCCTTATCCAAATCCAAAACTACAGGAATCCTGAGATGAAGGGCGGAATGACCGTGTTGTATCGGAGACTTCGAAAGAACCGAATCCCATACCAACTGCCTCCACTTTCACCCCCTGGCGACGTTAGATGCAGAAGTGCGCAAAAGGGAGCATGGCCTATCCGGTGGCTCTATTAGGACGCTACGCGGGCACGAATCCATTTGATTACTGGACTAAAAAATAATTGATGAACTCAGGTGATCTACTCTCTTTACATCCGAAAAAGCCGTGCTAGTATCCGCTCAGAAGGAACTCTGGATCACCAACTATGTCTCGGAAATCGGTTTCTCTGTCGGTTCTCACTTCTGGCGCGGTTCTGCTATTGCTCTTTGCAATCTTAGAAAAAGCTCCATTGCGCGCACGCCCTATTGCCCGGACGACTGGTGCGGCTGCACTGCCTACTCCTGTCGTCAAGCCAGCCACGGCAACACCCGCCACTGGGCGCATCCTGCCTGTGGACAGCAAGTTGCACACTGTTGCCAAGGGAGAAAGCATGCCCGGAATCGTGCATCATTACCTGCCGCTGACAACATTTCTGACGGGCAGCGAGTTGGATAGCGCAATCCGAAAGGCAAACCCGGAGATCAAGGGGCTGTGGCCCAAGCCGGGGTCGGAGATCGTGATCCCCTCTTACAAGGAAAATTGGGCGGAAAAGCCGGTGCTGCTGCCGAAGAACTTCGAGGTACGAGCGGTTTACCTGACCGGCACAATGGCGGGCAGCGCCAAGGGACTCGAGATCATTCGTACCTGGCGCGAAGCCGGCGGGAACAGCGTCGTGTTTGACATTAAGGACTCAGACGGCTCGGTGAGTGTTCCGACAGGATTGCCGCTGGCACCCGATCAGAAGAGCTATCCCATCCGCAATCTGCCGAAGTTTACGAGCTTCCTCCACTCCCAGGGACTACACGCGATCGCCCGCATTGCAATCTTCCGAGACGAAGCGCTGGTGGTGAAGCATCCGGAACTGGCGGTGCAATCGCGCAGGGGAGGAGCTTGGCGCGAAAACGGAAAGCTGGTCTGGACCGACTCCTCCAACCCAAAAGTCTGGGAGTACAACATCGCCCTGGCCAAATTTGCGGCAGCCAACGGAGCGGACGAGATTCAGTTTGACTATGTGCGCTTCCCGGCGGAAGGCGATCAGAAGGACGCGAAATTCCGTCTTTGAAACAGAGCATCCGGATTGGAAGCGCGCCGACGCGATTACTGCCTTCCTGAAGAAAGCGCAATCCGAACTGAAGCCGATGGGCGTACTGTTTTCTGTGGATGTCTTTGGAGTGATGGCGTGGCAGCGGCAAATCGATCTGTCGCACACTGGGCAGGATATCCCGCAGATGGCGAAGTATTGCGATGTGATGTCTCCGATGATCTATCCCATCGCACTTCTACGGCATGGACGGGTACACCTCACCGGGAGACGCACCGGAGCACTTCATCGGCGAGTCGATGGAGCGATTCCAGAAGGTGACGGCGGAGAGCGGCGTGGTGCTGCGTCCATGGTTGCAGGCCTTTGGCTGGAGAACCAAGAGCTACTCTCCAGAGTACATTCGCGTTCAGGTCGCGGTCTCGCGACGGCAAAGGGGCAGACGGCTTCCTGTTCTGGAACGCCAACAACGATTACAGCAAGCCATATTCGGCGATGCCGGAGATGCGACAAGACAAGGCAAAGTACTTCCGTGGCGACGAGATGAGTAGCTTTGCGAAAAAATCGACGGCTGCAAACAATAACGGCAAGGCTTCGAATTAAACGGGCAGAAGAGGAAGCAAGCGCCATCTACCGTCACACAGTAGATGGCGTTTTGCACTCTGGGTGACGGCGCTTATAATAAGCGGGCATGTCTAGCGAGTGTTGTCCGGAGCAATACGCGCTGGTTGCGTATGTAAAAAACGAGCTCGGAGGGTTTGTGGAGGCTTTGCGCCGCGAACTTCATCCGGTGCACGCACATCTGCCGACTCATGTGACGGTTCTGCCGCCTCGCCCATTGCAAGGATCGGAAGAGCAGGCGGTGACCATGTTGCGCCAGTTAGGCGCGACGGTCGCTCCCTTTCAGGTGGGACTCGGCGAAGTGGAAAGCTTCCTGCCGATTACCCCTACGGTGTTTATCCGGGTGAGTTTCGCGGGGTACCGGATGCGGGAGTTGCACGACCTGATGAACCGCGATCCCCTCTCTTATACTGAAACACTCCCCTACATGCCGCACGTTACGGTCGCAAAACTGGACAGCAATGAACGTGCCGCGGAAGTGCTACGGACGAGTAAAACTCGGTGGCAAAACTATCAGGGATCACACAAAATTTCGGTGGAACGCCTGACGTTTGTGCGCGGACACGAACACACCTGGACGGACATAGCCGAAATTGATCTCTCGGCTGCCCCGCGGTAACCGCCGGGTTGCGCCTCCCGGCGCGTAGCAGCACGAGTGGTCATGACCGTCTTTCACCTTGCAAATCCATTCGGTTCAACGCTTAATGAATTGAGCGCGGCACTGCCCCGTAATACGCCCGGACCTCCCGATTGACGGGCCGCGTGGTTTCGTTGGAGGACGGCGATGAGGTTACAATGCAAATTCTGGTCTATGGCGCTGGATATCTGGGTACAATTCTCTCCGCATGCCTTGCCGATTTTGGCACGCCGATTGTGTGCTGCGATTCCTCTGAAGAAAAAGTTCTGAATCTCACGCAAGGGCAAATTCCTTTCTACGAAAAGAACCTCGAAGAGATCATCCGACGTAATCAGAGGTCCGGACGCCTGACTTACTCGACTGAGATCGAGGCGCAGGCCGCGCGCTCGCAGGTAATCTACCTGGCACAGGACGACGCCAACGAAACAGAGAATATTGCGCTGCAGATGGCATCGCATGCGCGGCCAGGGACCTTGCTGGTGATCTGTACTCCGGTACCGGTGGGAACCGCCCGTCGGATTGCACGAAAACTATCCGAACGGAATCACGATGTAGCCGTCGTGGCGCATCCGGTTTCGCTCACCGAGGGCTGCGCGGTGGAGGATTTTAACTGGCCTGACCGGCTCCTGTTCGGAACCAACAACGCGCAGGCTATAGCAACGCTCAAGATTATTTATCGTTCCCTGGTGATGCGCGGAACCCCCGTGATTGTCACCAGTCCGGAGACGGCGGAGCTGGTTCGCGAGGCAGCCACCGCGTATATTGCAACCAAGATTTCGTTCATCAATGAAATGGCCGAACTTTGCGAGCATGTGAACGCCGATGCTCTCGATCTCTCGCTGGCCCTGGGGCTGGACAAACGGATTGCGCCGCGCTGTCTGCAAGCGGGGGTGGGCATGGGCGGTAGGTTCGTGGAGAACGACCTCGCAAGCCTTACCTCCCTGGCACAGAGCAAGGGACTGGAACTGCGGATGCTGAACGCAGCGCGGACGGTGAGCCAACAGCACGCCCAGCGCACGATGCGTAAGATCGCCGAGGTTATGCCCACTCTGCAGGACAAGCGAGTGGGACTGCTGGGATTGGCCATGAAGCCGCACACCAGTTCAGTGGCGGGGTCAGCCTCAGTTGCATTGGCCCGGCAGCTGGCCGAGAACGGCGCCACTGTGCGCGCCTATGACCCGTTTGCAATGATTCAAGCCAAGCCGGAGTTGGAGCAGATGGTGTCATTCTGCGATTCAGCCTACATGGCCGCAGAAGGTGTGGATGCCCTGATTTTGGCGACCGGGTGGCCGGAGTTCCGCAACCTTGACTTTGCCAAGGTAAAGACATTGCTGCGCCGCCCCTTGATTGTGGATACGAAAAACCTGCTCGACTGCGAACGGCTGCGCGGCCTGGGATTTGAATACATGGGAATTGGGCGCGGGCACGCATAAGCGCAAGCTCAGACCTCCTGATCTGGTTGAAATCAGGATGACCCGAGTTTGAAGACGAGCGTGAGGTGTGTACCGGGGAAGATGGTTTTCGTGGCGTTGAGTTCCGCCAACAGTTTCTCGATGGCCTGATCGTGAGCCGCCTGGGTGAGATGGTGGAGGCGGACAGTCAAGGTGTTGGTGATGAGGTCAGGGGTAAGATCAGCCTCGGTATCGAAGATCTGGCGCAGCAAGGCGCGGGCATCGTCAGTGCGGGCGATATGTTCGCGAAGCAGGGAGGCCATGCTGGATTCGGCGCGATAAGCGATCATCTTGATGGTATCGACGAAATGCTTTCGTTCGGTACGCAGCCGAGTAAATCGGTCTTCCTCTGGCAATAGCTTCACGGGAATGTGATGCGGAGTGTCCTTGCGCGACTGTTTGAGTTGGTTGATCTGCAAATCGAGACTTTCGATGTCTTCCCGCAGTTGCGCCTTGCGCTGCTGAAAACCCTGAACTTCAGAGTTGGTGGGATCCTCCGATAAAGCAAGGGCTCCGAACTGAGCCGCCTGCCGATGGCGCTGGCCGATTTTGGAGCGGATCTTGCCGTCGAGTTTGCGCCACTCCGGATTTACCACCTGGATCGCATCAGGAACGGGTTCGGTTCCATACTCAATCAAGCTATCCAATCCGTAATGTTCGCGCATGTAGCGGAAGAAGTTTTCCTGAGACCATCGGGCGAATAACGACGGTGCCAGCGTGGTCATTGGCAGCTGGAAGTTGGTGGCTAAGATCGAAGTCTGATGGCCGCCGTCGCTGAGTTTGCGAATCTCGCGTACCCAGAACCGGTTCGACAACTGGGTACCGCGCTCGGCCAGTTTCATGGTCACGATTTCGCCGCTCACCAGCTGGACGCGGTGCGTGGTGAATTCTTCGCTGCGCCACTCGCCCTGGGGAAACTTGTGATAGGTCAGAATGGCAATCCGCTTCTGCCACAGCTGCTCGAATAACTCGGGACTGTAGCCTTCCCGGTCGAACACCATTGTGAACCAGTGGGTACGAGGATCTTCCGCCATGCGCCGCTGTTGCTCCGGCGGCTGGATCACATTCACTTCCAGCCACGGAATCACATCCTGCTTGAGCGTGGCGATCAGTCCCGGATCCACCTCTTTGTTGACATACAGAAATGGCTGGCCATCCATGGCATTGATCCAGTAATCGGTGGTAGCCCGTAAACACAATCGCTGGCGCGCCACGTAATGGCGCGGTAGCGCCGTCTGCTCCCCGTGATAGACGCGCACGTGGCCATCGCAGTAGAAAAACAGTTCCGAGGCATCTTGCTGGGCGATCCATTCCTTGGCCAGTGCGGCGTTCCAGCGCAGGGCTTGACCCAAGTCGTGGCACAGCAGTTTTAACTTCTCCCGCAGCGTCCTCACTTCGGGAATGCGGTCCAGTCCCAGCAGCTTGCCCCACTCGCCTGGCGCTTGATAACGAAGCTGTTCCAGAGACCGGATCCGCCCCAGCGCCATCAATGCCAGCAGCAGGAAGATGCTGTCAATGCCATAAAATCCGTTTGGGAGCTGGTACATCTCCGGCGTGTAGCGCAACAACCCGGTCGCCAACAGCGCAGGCAATGCCAGCAGCACGCCGCCCCGGGTTACATCGCAGGTAGCTTGAAACTCGATGGGCGCCGACTCCAGCTCTCCCATCGCGGCCGCTACTCGCTCCAACGAACGCGTCGCGGCGTTTCCCATCGGCGCTTGGCTGTCGATCTGACTGCGACCACTCTTGTTGCTTACTTCGGTGGTGGCGGGTTCGTTTTTTTTAGCTTTCGCAAGCGTCCAGCGTCAACCGCCTTGTGCAGCGTGTTCGCCAACACATTCAGTTCACTCGCCACTTCCGGAACGCTCTGCCCCTCGTCAAGCAACTTCTGCGCTCGCTGCAGCACTTCCCCTTTCAGCACCGAGGCTGAACTGTGACGGGGTTTCACCGCGTAGAACCCGTTGGCCCCCTGCTCCCGAAAAACCTTCACATACCTCTTCACTGCAATCATCGGAACGCCGAACGCCTGGACAATCTCCTTGGGCTTCACCGTCCCGTTGACGATCATCTGGCTGGTGAACATGCGAAATCCACGCACATCGTTCTCCGCGTGGCGGAACACCGGCAGGTGGCCGTGGATGTAGTACACCGTGCCCGCCTCCTTTGCCACCGCTATGTGGTGATTGATCTCGGTCACTCCGGCAGGGAATATCGGCAGTTGCATCTGCGGCATGCTCTTTCTTAATCCAAAGCAGCCCCTCTGGCAACAGTTTTCAGGATCATTCCGTTTTCCCTGCCCGACAGGATCTACGGGGCGAGATCAGGAGTTCTGAAGCTAACTCCTCTTTCACCAATTGCACGACCTGCACTTTGGCCCGGAGTCGGTCCGGGCCGTTTTTATCTCTTTCTTTCGGACTATTTTCCACAATCGGCAGTAGCAGGACGCGGGGGCGATGCGATGCTTCTGCTATAATCAGACTCGGTTCCATGGTGGGTATAGTTCAATGGTGGAACGCCGGTCTGTGGCACCGGATGGTGTGGGTTCGAGTCCCACTACCCACCCCAAGAAACCTTGTTTAAATCACCAACCTTGCAAGCACAACCATCTGCATTACCCCACTGTAAGAACCTGCAGCAGCGTTGAAGTCTCCGCTGAACGAGGCTAAGCTATGCGCCAACATCACCGCAGGAGGTGAGTCGTGGGCACAAATCGCAAGATTATCGATTGCCGCTGGTTTCCAACCGACAATCCATGTGACATCGCTATCTCGGGAAACGAAGAAGAAGTGCTAAACATTGCCGTTCAGCACGCTGTCCAATCTCATGGACACCAAAATACGCCTGAACTTCGGGAGCAGTTGCGCTCCATGCTACGAGATGAGCGCGAGTTGAAGGCTGCCTAGTAAGAAACCGCAGGGCGGTGTCCGGCGATATAGCGAGCAGGGTGACACCGCCGTTTTCCAGCCTGATCTAACTCCTGCGCCAACTACTTTCCGAATAATTTCTTGCCAACGCTAACGCGTCGCCAGAGACGTGAGCGGCGTAGCGTGAAGAAGCCATGCGAGAGACGCGAGCAGTGCGGCGAAATACAACTGCACAGCCACCGAGCCGTCGGCCGGAATCGGCTTGCGGTAGAGCTGCCAGGCAAAGCCCGCAGCCAGCAGAAGCAGCGTCGCTTGCCCGCTCCACCAGAAGAGCAGAACACTAAAGACGAGCAGGCTGATACGTCCCATTTTGTCGAGCGGCTGAATTGCACCGGCACCATCCAGCATCCACACGGGAATAAGGTTGAGCAGGTTGAGCCAGGCTCCGGTGTGGGCCAGTGCCGCCCACAAAGGATCTCCTGTGTGCCAGAAAAGAATCGCCGCGACTAGAGCCGCGAGCAACCCGGCGGCGGGTCCGGCGAGTGCGACCAAGGCACGCACCTCGGTTGAGATGCCCAGCGCCTGCCATTTGACGTAGGCTCCGAGGCCGGGAAGGAAAACTGGCATATCCGCCGGAAGTCCGCGACGCTTGACCTCCACGAAATGCCCCATCTCGTGGAGCAGGATCATCACCGCAAAACCGATCCCGAACCAGGCTCCGTAAAGCGCCCAGTAGATCCCAAGGAACGCTGCAAAGCTGAAGAGAAACTTGAGCTTGAAAAGCGCGAACAGCAGCGTCTTGGCCTTGGCCAGCAGCACCGCCAACGGTGCGAGCGGCCCCAGGCGCTTAGCCCAGGGATGCTGAGGCTTGCCCGCAGGCGTT
This sequence comes from uncultured Acidobacteriota bacterium, assembly GCA_963786435.1. Taxonomy (GTDB): domain Bacteria; phylum Acidobacteriota; class Terriglobia; order Terriglobales; family Acidobacteriaceae; genus TOLSYN. The sequence continues at coordinate 3,121,430 of CAWAZK010000002.1, read as the reverse complement.
GGTTTTTGCTCGGACTGCTGCACGTTTTCCACTAGTTAGTTCATCCCGCAGCCGCCGCCACCGCAGGAGCCAGGAGGCATGCCGCAGGGCAACTTGGGAGCGGAGCCAGAAGACCGATCGGTGCCGTGTGCGGCGAACGTAGAGAGCTGCTGCTCCAGTTCCGTGCTTTTACAGGCAGGACACTCGGACTGCTTGGAACCATAGACGATGGCTTCAAACTTATTGCCGCAACCCTTGCAGATGTATTCAAAAATCGGCATCACAACCTCCAGAGCAGCGCCGCGCGAAGGTTACCCCGCCGGCAAGACTGATACATTCATTATACGGGTGCATCTGGCCCTCTCAGGTAACATGTCCAACGCGGAAATCGTCTCCCATTCCCTTGCACCCTTGGCCAACGACTTTGTGCCTCGCCGTTTCTTGCGTGGCGGCAATGCCCAGACGATTGCGGGAAACTTCTTGAAGCGCGCAAACGGACTCCCGCAGCCGGAGGAACGGCTGTTTCAGATTGAGCCTGAGGTGCAGATTCTGTGCCACTGCCACTGGCAACCGGAGCGGCAAAACCGGCTGACGCTGATGATCGTGCATGGCCTGGAGGGATCGAGCAACTCGCATTACGTGATTGGAACCGGCAACCGTGCCTGGGCTCGCGGCTGGAATGTGGTGCGAATGAACATCCGCGGCTGCGGCGGCACCGAGCATCTTTCCTCAACGCTCTATCACTCCGGTCTTTCGCAAGACGTGGAAAAGCTGATATCAGAGATGACCGCAAGCGATGGATTGCAGCGTGTGGCGTTGGCAGGCTTCTCAATGGGAGGTAACCAGGTGCTGCGCGCCGTAGGTCAGTGGGGCACGCACGCTCCTCGGGAGTTAATCGGAGCCGCCGTGGTTTCGCCAGTCTGTGATCTGGCAATTTCAGCCGACCGCCTCCACAAGGCGGCCAATGTGATTTACGAGTGGTGGTTTCTGATCTCACTGCGCAAGAGCTTTCGCCGAAAGTCGGAGCTTTGGCCGGGCCGTTACGATCCCACGCTGCTGAAGAGCGTCCACTCGGTGCGCGACTTCGATGACCGCATCACGGCACGTTATATGGGCTTTACCTGCGCAGCAGACTATTACGACAAGGCCAGTTCGTCGCACGTGCTCGACCGGATCGCCGTCCCCACGCTGGTGATCCACTCGGACGACGATCCGTTCATCGTGATCTCCGCCGAGAGCCAGCGCAAGCTGACGGAAAATTCCAATGTGAGATTTCTTCATACCAAGCACGGTGGGCACTGCGCGTTCCTCGCCGAGCCGAGTGCGGATGGCAGCGACGATGGGCGCTGGGCCGAACGCAAGATGATAGAATTTTTTGCGCGAATGGAAAGCTCAGGAGTTCGTTGAATGGATGCCGACTATAGCATCGAGCTTGGCCCAACGGCACCCGCATTGGAGATTCCATGGCAGGATCCAGATGGGCGTCTACATTACGTGGATTTGCGCAGCGATTCCGGCGCGCTGGATCACGACGTTGCACTCATAAACGTAAACCGCATACCAGAGGCGCGGCAATTCCCTGCCCTTGCGCGCTTTCTAGTCGCGGTGAATTCCCCCGAGAGCCAATGGCAGACGGCGAAGTGCGACGTGTGGCCGGAGGAAGGCCTGGCTAAGGAGAACCTTTACAACCAGGGATACGCGCACCACTGCTATGTGGACATCGTGCTCGCCGGGCAGGCAGCACCGTTGCGCTTCAGCCTGGAAGTTCACCAGCAACTGGCGCGAGAGCTGGCACAATTGCTGGAAACGAACACTGAGCTGGAGGCAACGGCTGAGATCGTGGTGCGCCACTGTTATTTCCACCACAGCGGCGCAGAGGAGTCCGACGCCGGATATTGCATGACGCTCTTCGTCGGGGCCTATGGGAGTTCTTCATCTGCCGCCACAGAGTGCTGGGATCGCGCAATGGACTTTGCCTCTGAATGCGTACTGAAATTGCAGCCGCACGAAGACCGCGCCAAAGCGCAAGAACTCAGCTAAAATAGATCCGAGCGCCAGCTCAAACCAGTGGGAGCGTAGCTCAGTTGGATAGAGCATCTGCCTTCTAAGCAGAGGGTCGCAGGTTCGAGTCCTGCCGCTCCTACCATTTAGACTCAATTAGCTTTTTGAGATGGATTCCTGACGTCACCTTTTGAGGAAATTTGGCGGGTGCCATGAATCAATTTCAGAATTTCGCAGTAGTGTTCTCCGCCGCTCCCCTTTGCGTCTAACCAGTCCCCCCAGCCTCGAAATATCACATTTCCTGTGAAGTCGATGAGATCCCGTCGTTCGTTACGCGAACGAAACGTGATGGATGTCTTCTCAGGGCGCCAACACAGACTCGAGCAGATACTGAGGCACGGGTACAGGACGAGCACCACACGATTTCCGGACAAACTCTTTTCCTAAAAGGCCATCCTAAATGCCAACCCAAAAAACAGAGGCTACAGAACGAAACCGAGAACGAAACCGAAACTCGGAAGTGACTATTGGACAACCGAAGCTTTTCACGCCATAGGAGAACTGAGATGAATCGGTTGAAGGCTAATTCACCGGCAAGCTCGGCGGCGGGAATACTGCATCGGGCCGCGATCCTGGAAGGAAAAACCGAAAGAATATCGGCCTAGCAAGATGGGCCCTCACCAACGAACCATTCACCTTAAGGAGGAGACAAGATGAAACGAATCGCTTTGCTGGTCCTAGTCGTTCTGGGCTCTCTGACACTCATGCACGCCCAAAGCTCGGCTAATACGCAGAAAGTGAACGGCACGGTTTGCGACAGTTCCTGCGTAGTGCAAGAGAATGAACTTGCTACGTGCGATAAAAGCTGCACCGTCAAAAGCGGTGAGGCGGTGATAGTGGACGATCAGGGCAAACTCATGCACGTCGCCAATCAGGACATTTGTAGGTCACACATGGGGAAACATGTAACGGCGACGGTTAGGCCGACGGAACAACCACCAGCGGCGGCGGCGCCAACGGAGAAGCAGCGCGAGCAAGAACTCCAAGGGCAGGAGGACTATTTCCAAGTGCTGCAAATGGAGGAACTGGGAGGTTGAGGCTAACTGACTCTCTGACGATCTCAGCGGGTTGATCCCTGACGATCTCAGCGGTGGAGGTCGCGGCAGTGTCAACCCTCTTGGTAAGAAGGCCAGAAACGCTGTACACACACATTTGTGCCATGCACGTTTTGCAACTCCATTTCTGTTGCGCGCGAGGTAAATCCTCCACCTGTGATACACCCTGCATTGGAACATCCGGGGGTGGTCGTGCTCGTGGGTGGTCAGAGAAACGTCAAGAGACGGTCCAACCAGGATGTGCTTTCGATCAAGCAGATGTGCGAGCACCCTTTAAGATTCAGCACCACGAGTCCCGATAATTTCGGGACTTTTTTCTGTCGCCGGATTCGACGTGTTAGAGACTTCGCCAATGCACAACGCAAAACAAGCTGAACGAGAATCCATATGAGTTCTTACTTTTCCAGAGAGGCTTCCTTATGAGAGTGCTCGTGGTTGACGTAGGCGGAACGCATATCAAGATCCTCGCCACAGGGCAAGACATGTCTCGAAAATTCCCCTCTGGTCCAACGCTAACGGCAAAGCAAATGGTTTCGCGCGTCAAGGAGCTTGCTGGAGAGTGGAAGTATGACGCGGTCTCGATTGGTTACCCTGGCCCGGTTGTCCGGAATCGAACCGGCCGCGGAACCGTACAATCTGGGATCAGGGTGGGCCAGCTTCGATTTTGAAAAGGCATTTGGGCGTCCCGCTAAGGTTGTCAATGATGCTGCCATGCAAGCCCTGGGGGACTACAGGGGCGAAAAGATGCTCTTCTTGGGTTTGGGAACCGGCCTCGGGTCCACGCTGATCGTCGATGACGTTCTGGTGCCTATGGAGTTGGGACATCTCCCGTACAGGGCGGGAACTTTCGAGGATTATGTTGGTCTGCGCGGATTAGAGAGATGGGGACAAAAGAAATGGCGAAGTTATGTTGCCGACGTTGTGGCCCGGCTGACCGCCGCCCTTCAACCTGAGGAAGTAGTTCTTGGCGGAGGCAACGCTAAGAGACTGAAGGAGCTACCTCCGAAGTCCCGAGTTTGCGATAACGCCAGTGCGTTCGCCGGAGGATTTCGACTGTGGAAGCAAAGCAGTGGCCGGCAACCTTCCCCCGGTGAAGGGCGCGCGATCGAAATAGTCAAACCTCGCGGGGAAACGAAACGAGCTGGATAACAATGGCAGCACGCGTAGAGCCGCTGTATTAGGCAGCAATGCGGAAATCTTCCTCGTCAGTGGCGGCAGGGTCATGCCAGCCTCCGGCGGGCGAAACTCGCTGGTTAACTTCGGTCGGACCCCAAGTGCCTTTCTCATATTCCTGGACGGGGATGCCGGCCTTCAGCACAGGATCGACGATTCGCCATGCTTCTTCTACATAATCCTCACGGGCAAACAGCGTGGCATCCCCGGCCATCGCGTCGCTCAGCACTCGCTCGTAAGCTTCCATCTCCTCTGGGCGGGGATGGCGGCTGGCCACCATCTCCACCGTCTCGCTTTTCATCGTCTCGCCGGGACCCATAACATTCGCGCCTGTGGCTATCGTCATCTCGGGACTGATCCTGAAGCGCAGGTAGTTCTGAGGCAATGCACCATCGCGAATGACAGTTGGGGGCTTTTGGAACCTGGCCATCACCTCCGTACAGGTCACAGGCAAGTTCTTTCCCGCACGAATGTAGAAGGGAACGCCTTTCCAACGCCAGGAATCAACTTCTAGTCGTAGCGCGGCAAAAGTTTCCACCTTCGATTCGGGCGCTACACCCTTTTCCTGAAGGTAGCCGCAGAACTGCCCGCGCACAAGATTGCTCGCCTGCACTGGCGGTATTGCTCTCAGTACCTTCACCTTCTCATCGCGAACACTTTCACTGTCTGTGCGCACTGGAGGTTCCATCGCAAGATTGCACAGAATTTGGAAGAGATGATTTTGGATCACGTCGCGGATGGTGCCCGTCTGATCGTAGAACGCGCCGCGTCCTTGCACTCCGAAATCTTCCGCCATGGTGATCTGCACGCTTTCGATGTAGTTCCGATTCCAGAACGGCTCCATAAACGCATTTGCAAAGCGGAAAACCACCACGTTCTCCACTGGACGCTTTCCGAGATAGTGGTCAATGCGAAAGATTGCGGACTCCGGAAAAGCCGCGTGCAAAATTCGGTTCAGCTCCTGCGCTGAGGCAAGGTCGTGGCCGAATGGCTTCTCGATGATGACGCGGGCTCCCTGGGCGCAGCCCGTTTTCGCGAGTTGTTCCACAACCTCTTCGAACAAAAGGGGCGGGATAGCCAAGTAATGCGCCGGACGTTGCGCTCCGTTGAGTTCTTTGCGAATCGCCTCAAAAGTTGCAGTGTTTGCGTAGTCGCCATTCACATAACGCAGTAAGCGGCTTAACTTGTCGAAGGCCGCAGCATCGACTCCGCCGTGTTTTTCCAGGCTGTCGTGCGCCCGCGCCCGAAACTGTTCGAGATTCAACCTGCTCTTGCCACACCGATGACCGGCACGTCGAGGTGGCCTCGTTTTAGCATGGCCTGCAGCGCCGGGAAAATCTTCTTGTAGGCAAGATCGCCGGTGGCACCGAAGAAGACCAGAGCGTCGGAATGGGGATTCGTCATTTGGCAACTCCTTTAAGCGGCCTTCGTCTTGTCCTCTGGTTTCTCCAGATGTCCGCCGAAGCCGTAGCGCATCGCGGAGAGCAGTTTGTCCTGATAATCCGCCTCACCGCGCGAGGTGAAGCGCTGGTAAAGCGCGGTGGAGAGAACAGGCACCGGCACGGCCTCGTCGATCGCCGCCTTGATCGTCCACCGGCCCTCGCCTGAGTCCGAAACACGCCCAGCGAACTGGGAGAGCGTGGGATCTTTCACCAAGCTGGCCGCAGTCAGGTCCAGCAACCACGACGCGATCACGCTGCCGCGCCGCCACACCTCCGCGATGTCACGCAGATTGAGGTCATATTGGTAATGCTCCGGGTCGCGCAACGGCGTTGTCTCCGCGTCGATCGCATGCTGCTTGCTTGCCCACGTTGGCGTCGCGCAAAATACCCAACCCCTCAGCGTAGGCGGCCATCAGGCCGTACTCGATACCGTTGTGGACCATCTTTACAAAATGGCCGGCGCCGTTTGGACCGCAGTGCAGATAACCCTGTTCGGCGGTACCGTCAAGCTTCTCGCGCCCCGGCGTGCGCGGCACGTCACCGGCGCCGGGCGCCAGCGTCGAGAAGATTGGATCGAGATGCTTGACCACATCCTTCTCGCCACCGATCATCATGCAGTAGCCGCGCTCCAGACCCCACACACCACCGCTCGTTCCAACGTCCACGTAGTGAATGTGCTTAGGTGTGAGGTCTTTTGCGCGCCGAATGTCATCCACGTAATAGGAATTGCCGCCGTCGATAACGATGTCTCCAGCCTCAAGATGCGGCAAGAGGTCGGCGATGGTTTTATCCACGACGGCCGCCGGGACCATCATCCAAATCGCCCGAGGTTTCTCGAGCTTCGTCACGAGATCCTGCAGTGAGGAACTTCCGGTTGCCTTCTCCTGAACCAACTCGCTCACAGTTTTCGGCGACATGTCGAAGACCACGCACCTGTGATCTCTCTTGATGAGCCGCCGCACCATGTTTGCTCCCATCCTTCCAAGACCAATCATTCCAAGTTGCATAACTCACTCCTTTGCAAATGCCTGTTTAAAACCGTAGGGCATCACGATTCTTTCTTGAGCTTCCGGTAGCGGCGGATCAAGTTGTTCGTTGAACTGTCATGGCCGAGCGCTGGTTCCGCCTTGTTCTCAAGTTCAGGAATAATCCGCTGCGCCAGCACCTTGCCGAGTTCGACGCCCCATTGGTCGAACGAGTTAATCTGCCAGATGGTGCCCTGAGTGAAGACGCTGTGTTCGTAAAGTGCGACCAGTTTGCCGAGAGTTTCCGGCGTGAGCCGCTCGGCGAGGATTGTGTTCGACGGGCGGTTACCCTCGAAGACGCGGTGCGGCACGAGCCAATCCGGTGTGCCCTCGGCCTTGACTTGCTCAGGCGTCTTTCCAAACGCGAGCGCCTCAGTCTGGGCAAAGACGTTTGCCATGAGCATGTCGTGATGACGTCCAAGTTGGTTAAGCGGCTGGCCAAATGCGATGAAGTCACAAGGGATAAGCCGCGTGCCCTGGTGGATCAACTGATAGAAAGAGTGTTGCCCGTTGGTCCCCGGCTCACCCCAGTAAATAGGACTTGTCGCGTAGGTGACCTCCTTCCCATCGAGAGTGACGTGCTTGCCGTTGCTCTCCATCGTCAACTGCTGTAGATAGGCTGGAAAGCGCTTCAAGTACTGCTCATACGGCAGCACTGCAACCGTTTCGGAACCGAAAAAGTCGTTGTACCAGATTGACAGGAGACCCATGAGCACCGGCAGGTTGCGATCAAAGGGAGCCGTGCGGAAGTGCTCATCCATCTGATGAAAGCCGTCCAACATAGCGCGGAAATTTTCGGGGCCGATGGCCAACATCGTCGAAAGACCGATCGCCGAATCCATCGAGTAGCGACCGCCAACCCAATCCCAGAACTCGAACATGTTAGCCGTATCGATCCCGAACTTCGCTACTTCCGCCGCGTTCGTCGACACAGCCACGAAGTGCTTGGCGACAGACTTTTCGTCACCTCTAAATCCCTCTACTGACCAGGCACGAGCCGTGTGGGCGTTTGTCATCGTTTCCAGTGTTGTGAAGGTTTTCGAAGAGACAATGAAAAGGGTTTCCGATGGATCGAGGTCACGTACAGCTTCCGCGAAATCAGTGCCATCAATATTGGAAACGAAACGGAATGTCATGGCACGATCGCTGTAATGCTTGAGGGCTTCGTAGGCCATCACCGGCCCGAGATCGGAGCCACCGATGCCGATGTTAATGACGTTGCGAATGCGCTTTCCGGTATACCCTTTCCACTCCCCGCTCCGGACGCGGTTCGAGAAGTCAGCCATCTTATCCAGCACGGCGTGTACCTGGGGTATGACGTCCTCGCCATCTACAATGATGGACGTTCCTCTTGGTGCCCGCAGGGCCACGTGCAGGACTGCTCGCTTCTCCGTGATGTTGATCTTCTCCCCGCGAAACATCGCTTCGATCCGCGGCCGCAGGCCCGATTCTTCCGCTAGATCGATGAGGAGTTTGAGAGTTTCGTCGGTGATACGGTTCTTCGAGAAGTCCAGAAAGAGTCCCGCGGCCTCGGCTGTCATTCGCTCACCGCGCTTAGAATCAACTGTGAAGAGGTCTCGCAGATGTAGCTGCCGAACCTTCTCGTAGTGGGTCTGGAGAGCTTTCCAGGCCGCGCGTTTCGTCAGCGGTTCGACGTCCTGACTTTTGGTATCCGTCTCGACACGTGTTGCCATATTGTGGTGCTCCTTTCATTTCACGCCTTCTCTTTTAGCTTAGGACGGGTCTAGGCAAGCCTTGAGTGCAGAACACTTTTCCGGCTTTGTGAGAACCAACGTACCAAGCAACCATCATTTGGCTTGTAAAAGCCATGTTAATCACGTGGCGAGGAGTTGAGAACGTAGACAATCGGCAGCGGCACGGATCAAGTTCTAGTGGTTGCGTAACCCTTGCCAGACAAATAGCATTCGACGTCGAGCAACTGGCGATTTTAGATTTTCAATGACTATGGTGCCGTCAACCACGACGAGGTTGCCCGCAGCTGGGACATGACTTGGCGTGGGAGAGATCACGGTAAACTGAAATGCCGGTTTGCGTTCCACACTCGAGAAAGCTCTTGCGGTGTACACGTTCTGGAAACCCGAATTCCCAGTTCGCGCCTCTTCCACCAAGCGACGTACATCCAAGGATGGATGCGATTGCTGAGGAGGTACCGATGTCTTATCAGGCCATCGAAAACTACGGAATCATCGGCAACATGCGTACCATTGCCCTTGTGGGCATGAACGGTTCGATTGACTGGTACTGTTACCCGCACTTTGATTCTCCCAGCATCTTTGGCGCGCTTTTGGACGATAAAGCTGGAGGTCGATTTCAGATTTCCGCAGTCGGCGATCCAGTGCGGTACAAGCAGTTCTATTGGCCATCGACGAATATCCTGATAACGCGCTTCTTGCTCGCAGATGGGATCGTCGAGTTGGAAGACTTTATGCCCGTGGGGCTTCCTGTGGACTCACCGTGGTATCAACATCTTTTTCGTCGCATCCGTTGCGTCAGAGGCGCAGTGCGCATTTCCCTCGTTTGTCGTCCGGCTTTCGATTATGGGCGGAAGTCCCACCAAACACACGTGGATGCCAACGGGGCATTTTTCAAGTCAAGTGGCTTGACCCTTGCTCTTTCTACGGCTGTGCCACTCAGGCAGGACGAACAGGGTGGTGTGACGGCTGAGTTTTTGCTCGCGGAAGGCAGATCGGAGGCGTTCCTCTTGAGGGCTCACCTTGGGGATAACCTCACCCCGTGCCCTCCTCTTCAAGAAGAGGCAGAGGAACTGTTTCAGGGAACAGTCCGGTTCTGGCAGAAGTGGCTCTCTGCCTGCACTTATTACGGACGCTGGCGTGAGCAGGTACAGAGATCGGCGTTGGCTCTAAAGCTGCTTACATTCGAGCCCACGGGAGCGATCGTAGCCGCTCCCACCACCAGTCTTCCCGAAGTCATCGGAGGCACTCGCAATTGGGATTACCGCTACACATGGCTTCGCGATGCGGCGTTCACAATTTACGGATTTCTCCGAATCGGATTCAGAGATGAGGCTGCCGGCTTCATGAATTGGATTGAGAAGTACGCATCAAAGCACATAGACCCCAAGGTTCCGTTACCGACGCTTTTCACGATCCAGGGCGACAACGAAATTCCCGAGCAGACGTTGGATCATTGGGAGGGGTATCGCGGCTCTTGGCCGGTACGTATTGGCAATGCTGCCGTGTCACAACTCCAACTCGACGTCTACGGCGAGTTGATGGACGCGTTCTATCTATACAACAAATACGTCAGCCCTATCTCCTATGACATGTGGGTGAGGCTCCGCAAACGCCTGGACTGGGTCTGTGAGCACTGGCAACTTCCGGATGCAGGAATTTGGGAGATGCGGAATCGCGAGGAGCACTTCGTCTACTCGAAGCTCATGAACTGGGTTGCGCTTGACCGCGGCCTCAGGCTCGCCGAGAAGCGTGCGTTTCCCGCTGACCGGACGAAGTGGATTGGTGAGCGAGACCGCATCTATGAAGAAGTGATGACCCGTGGCTGGAATGAAAAGCGATGCGCATTCACACAGTGCTACGGCAGCGAGGACCTGGATGCGTCGCTCCTAATCATGCCGCTGGTCTTCTTCATGGCCCCCAATGATCCGCGGCTGCTTAACACGATCTCTGCCATCCTGCAGAATCCTCTCGAAGGCGGTCTGGTCAGTGACAGCCTCGTCTACCGTTATCCGCCACGCCCACTTGTCGACGGACTTCCGGGCGAGGAAGGCACTTTTAACATGTGCTCGTTTTGGCTTGTGGAAGCGCTAACCCGTGCAGGTCAGGTGGTTCCGGAAAAACTGGACCAAGCCCGGCTGCTGTTCGAGCGAATGCTGGGCTATGCCAATCATCTTGGTCTCTATGCGGAGCAAACTGGTCCTCAGGGCGAGGCACTCGGCAATTTTCCGCAAGCATTTACTCATCTTGCACTGATCAGCGCTGCATTCAACCTGGATCGTACACTGGGCACGCGAAATTGAAAACTACCAGCGTACCGGTACACTATGTTCCTTCCGTTGATGACCGGGTATCCGAAGCCGCACGTAACATGGCTAGAAAGCCCCGGACGAATTCATTACCGTTCAACGATCCTGCTTCGTTATGTATGATAATTTCGGATGGAAATAAGTCCCGAGCCGCATGGGGGACACGTAGTTCTTTCTCTCATTCTTCATGGGTGAGCTTAAAGGTATGTCTTTGACTGCCGACACGCACACTTACGCTGCAAGCACCAATCACTCCGATTCCAAACCGGCGGGCACACCACGGCAAAGAAAATCCACACGAAGGGGTTCGCATCACGCCTCCTCTCTGGACGATCCGGAGCTCTACATTAACCGGGAACTCAGCATGCTCGCCTTCCAGAAGCGAGTCCTGGAGGAGGCTGAGGACCAGCACAATCCCCTCCTCGAACGTGTGAAATTCCTCTCCATCGTGGGCTCAAACCTAGATGAGTTCTTTATGGTGCGAGTGGCTGGGCTCAAGCGGAAAGCAGAGAGCGGTGTACTTGAATGCGGCCCCGACGGCATGACACCCAAAGAACAGTTGGCTGCTATACGTAAAAGGGCTTCGGAGCTGTTCAACGCCGGGGAGCAATGTTTGCACCTGCGGGTCTTGCCGGCCCTCAAAAAGGCAGCGGTGTGCGTCGCTGATTACTTGCAGCTAACTCCCGCGCAGCGCATGGCCGTTAATACGTATTTTTCAGAGACAGTCTTTCCGACGCTGACCCCTTTGGCATTCGATCCTGGTAGACCGTTTCCGCACATCTCAAACCTCAGCCTGAACTTGGCGGTACTGATCCGCGATGACCAAGGCGTCGAACATTTCGCACGGGTGAAGGTCCCAGAAATCCTGCCACAACTGGTACCGGCAACTCCGGTAATCAGAGAGACCGCGACCAGGAAAAAGAAAGTGCCTACAGCCCAGTGCTTCGTGTGGTTGGAGCAGTTGATTGTTGCCAATCTAGGAAGTCTGTTTCCGGGAATGGAGATCCTTGAAGCTTACCCCTTTCGTGTAACCCGGGATGCAGACCGTGACATTCAGGAACTTGAAGCCGACGATCTCCTGGAGTCGGTCGAAGAAGGCGTCTGGCAGCGGCGTTTTGCAGATGTGGTCAGGCTGGAGGTGAATGACACCATGCCGGAGAAGATTTTGGAAATCCTCCGGACGAACCTCGAAGTCTCTGCCGATGATGTCTACCGACTGGGGAGACCTCTGGCCTTGTCGCGCCTGAAATATCTGTTCGCGTTAGATCGTCCTGATCTGAAGTATAAGCCATTTATTCCGGCCGTCCCGGCTGCGCTACAGCCTGAGGAAGAGGGCGAAGATGTTTTTGCCGCAATCCGGCGTCAGGACGTGCTGCTACACCACCCGTTCGATTCTTTCCAGCCCGTGGTGACGTTCTTCCAGCAAGCGGCTCGCGACCCAGCGGTCCTGGCCATCAAAATTACTCTGTACCGGGTCGGCAATCATGCCCCGGTTGTGGAAGCACTGCTAGAGGCCGTTCGCAATGGGAAGCAGGTTGCCGCATTGGTGGAACTCAAGGCTCGTTTCGACGAAGAGAGCAACATTGAGTGGGCGCGGGCCCTGGAGCACGAGGGCGTGCACGTTGTCTACGGGCTGCTCGGCCTTAAGGTGCACTGCAAAACCGCCTTAGTCGTGAGGCGTGAAGGCGATGCCATCCGCCGCTACGTGCATCTTTCCACTGGCAACTACAACAGCATTACCGCTCAGCTCTACACTGACATCGGAATGTTCACCTGCGATGAAGCAATCGGAGCCGACTGCACTGCCTTGTTTAACTACCTGACGGGCTATTCTGCCAAGATCAATTACCGAAAGTTGCTGGTGGCGCCGGCGGACATGAGAGAGCACTTTGAGAAACTCATCCGCCGCGAGATCGACCATCAGCGCAATGGCCAGCGGGGCCACCTTATCTTCAAAATGAATGCCCTGATAGATAAGCAGATGATCCGGCTCCTTTATGAGGCCTCGCAAGCCGGGGTCAAGGTGGACCTCCTGGTGCGTGGGATGTGTTGCTTGCGTCCCGGAATAGCGGGCATCAGCGAAAACATCAAGGTCACAAGCATCGTGGGACGATTTCTTGAACACAGCCGCATTTATTACTTCGGCAATGCTGGAAAAGAGGAGATTTACCTCGCCAGCGCCGACATGATGCCGCGCAACCTCAATCGCAGGGTGGAAACCATCTTCCCGGTGCGTGATCCTAAGTTGGTGCGGATTCTTCGCGACGAAGTACTTGACATCTACCTCGCCGACATTGTGAAAGCTCGGCATATGAAACCTGACGGAACTTATGATCGGCCTTCCAATCGATACAACGCCGGGAGCATGAATGCTCAGGAATGGTGGATCAAGAAAGTTGCTGCGGTCAGTTCCAATCGCAATGGAAAATCGATTGGGTAAGTACCGGACGACAAGTATTAAGTTGCTCCGACGATTGTGGGCTGCTTATTACCCGCCAACGGGGACTCTGTTGCCCCGTGCACCAGCAGTGCGGTGCGAAACACGTCTTCCAGCACGTGACGTGCAGCGGCAATTCTTTCTGCCTGTTTGCTTCGCGGAACGTAGCCGTCGGCGACAATGTCGGTGAGACCGTCAGTTCGTCCGACCTCAATCGCGCGAATCGCGTGGTCGTGCTGGCTGTCGAGACTGTCGGCAAGACGCAACATTCCTCCCAGGCTATCGACCAGATGCTTGTCCTCGGAGGACAAGGCCACATAACTCTTCCGTGTAGTGGGTAGGGAGCCACGATGATAACGGGCCACCAGAGCTGCAATCAGCAGGTCAGTCGCCGACCAATCCGGGGGGACTTCCAACTTTTGCAACAAGCGCCCGCAAACCTTGTGGCAGGCCTTGTCGCGCCCGCCGTGCCCTACCCCATGCGCAAGCGCGGCAACCTGCAGCAGATCGCGGGGGCTAACCGCTCCAGCATTACGCGCTGGCACCACTCCTGTTACCTGCAGTGCGTCGTAGAGTTCAAGGCTAAACTTGGTGACCAATTGGGTATGGGCCGGATCGGGATCGAGGCTCATCGCCCAGACTTCGAACCTCTTCAGCACTGCCCTGTGCAGCTCTCCTCCCGCAGGCAATCCGCTCCTCCATACCTTCCATAAGGAGTTCCGTCCAACCATCTTTTCGCGGTAGGCCTGTACGCGCTGCGTTCGCTCCCGTGAAACGGCGGCGCACCACTGTTGCCTTTCTTGTGGTGAAGCGAAGGCTTGGATCTGACGAGCGGTTTCCAATAAAACATCCAGGTCATGGACTTCGCCAAGCAAATCCTGGATGAGCCGGAGATCCTTTCCCCAGGACTGATCCAGCTCCGGCAGGAAATTTTCTATGATGTAACGGAGTTTCTTGATGCCGATGCGCAACTCATGCAGGGCCGTCTTACTGCGGTTTCGCAGGGCCCTGGCGTGAAGCTTGTGTGCCGCTTCGTAGCGTTCCAGCGCGAGCACCTGAAAGACTTCGGCGGGATTTTCCGTCCCTTGCACCAGCTTTTCCAGCTTCTGCGCCCATTGCTTCCAACGTGGGGTATCGAACTTATCCACTACCCCGGCGGCTACTGTCTTCAGTTCCGCCTCGCGCTGCAGACAATGGACTTTGAGCCGCTCGGCTACAGGCGGGCAGTCGCTCCGCAGACGCTCGATCCATTCCAACAGAACCTGGGTATCGCGCAGTTCGCCGAGGGCGGAAAAAACGACTTTACCCGCCTTGCGCATTCTTCCCCAAGAGGGATCACCGTTCAAGTTTTGGAAGCCTTCTGCCATAGAACGGCAGCGGCGGATGGCAACCCGGAGATCATGTACAGCGTCGGCATCGAAGGCCTTGCATGCCTTCTGGCGTTCTACAACGACGCGTTGCATCCAGTACGCAATGCCGCGTTCTGCGGTTTTTGCAGCCGCCGTTTTCGTCACAACCGCCTCCGGCAGCATTCATTTTACGCGAAAAACGAGCTCAGTTCAGGTGAGAGAGGTCATGCTGATAAGTTGCTGCTTGCACGCGCCGGACGGCCTGATCGATGACTCGCTCTAATTGCTCTGCATAAAAGCTGGGGCGTTCTTCACCCAAACGCATCTTAGCTCTTTCAGCAGAAAACCAGCGTGGCGTGCGGAAAATCTCGCGAGGAGTCTCAAGGTGCACGACTTTGCAGAGGTGGGCGTTGACAGAATGCGGCGCGGCGCTATCGTTCTTGTAGTGCATATAGCAGGTAAAGGCGAGTGGTTCGACTTGGCCGCGCACGCCGGCCTCTTCGTGAGCCTCGCGTGCAGCAGCGATTGCATCCGTGAGATCGCCATCGACTCCGCCTTTGGGAAACGTCCATCGCCCCGCGCGCGTGCGCACCAGAAGAAATTCGACTTTGCCATTAGCCTGCCGGCGATAGCACACGGCCGCTACCACCGTTCGCCCAGAGGGGCGCCAGCGCAGGAGCTCTTGCAGTAGTGATTCCTTGAACGAAGTCAGAGCCTTTTCCATTGTCTACCCCATCCTACCCAGACGTCCGCGCAGTGTGCAAGCACAGGCGTGATACACATGCTTGAAGATGTTGAACTCTGCGATATGAATTGTCGGTTAAGAAAATATGAATGTTGGGTTAAATATCGAGTTGCTGACCACATGCCCCATGCTGGCGACCTTGAAACCGGCCCCGGCATCGCAGCAGAGGTCGCAGGTTCGAGTCCTGCCGCTCCTACCATTCGGTCTTATATCGCAGCTATTCGAGGCTGTTGGCTAGGCGTTGCGCGGTGTGCTCTACCTTGATTTTTGAGTCGCGCTTGTCGAGGCCGCCGCGAATCTGCATCACGCAGCCAGGGCAATCGATGAGCACCAGCGGCGCACCTGCCTTCTCGATATTGACCAGCTTGCGTTCGAGAATCGGCGCGGAAAGCTCAGGCAGTTTCAGCGTGTAGGAGCCGCCCATGCCGCAGCACATATCGGACTCCTGCATCTCCACTAATTCGTATCCGGCCTGCTGCATCAACTCGCGGGGCGCCTGCTCGGCTCGCAATGTGCGCTTGAGATGACAGGAGTCGTGATAGGTGAATTTCGAGGCCTCGGCGCCGGGTTTGAACTTCAACCGGCCTTGCTCCACCAGCTGGCGGGCGAGGGTTGAGAAGTCCATAACTTTTTCGGCAAGCTTGCGCGCGGCAGGCAGTTCCGCCTTTCGGCCAACGGCTTCAAGGTTGGCGATGAAGTCCTGCTTGAGCGCGACGGTGCATGTGGGACAGGCGGAGACGACGTATTTCACATCACGGGCGAGCAGCGCGCGAATGTTATCTGCGGCATTCTGCGCGGCGACTTCATAGGCTCCGCTATAGCGTGCGGGAGCACCGCAACAGGTCTGCTCCTCGGGAAAGATCACCTCGATGCCTGCCTTGTTGAGCACCTCGATGACCGACTCGCCGATCTCCGGATATGCGAAGTCCACCAGGCAGCCGCCGAAGAACGCGACCTTTTCCGCGCACTGTGGCTGCTTGATTTTCTTCACGCGATCGCGGAACGGTTCTTCGGCGATAGCGGGCAGCGAGCGGAACTCGGTCATGCCGCTGAGGAACATTGGCAGGTGACGGATGAATCTCTGATTGGCGAAGGGCTTTTGTGCGAGCGAGGCGGCGCGCAACATGGTGTGGAACATCGGCCGGTTGTTGACCACCGAAAACATCGCCTTCTGCAGAATGGGCTGGCCCTGCTCGACCACAAGGCGGCGGCGCAGTTCCAGGATGAGATCCGGAATATCGATCTTGCCGGGGCATACGTCCTTGCAGTTTCCGCACTGGATGCAAAGGCTCTGGATCTCGTCGGATTCTTTTAGCGCGTCAAACCAAGCGGTGAGGATGGTACCGATGCCGCCGGTGTAGACCTTGCCGAAGACGTGTCCGCCGACGAGGCGGAAGACCGGGCAGACGTTGAGGCACGAGGCGCAACGGACGCACTGCAGCGCCTGCTTGAAGCGGGGGTCGTGCGCCATCTCGTTACGCCGGTTATCCATCAGGATGATGTGCAGCTCTTTCGGCGTGCCGTCGGTGTTAGGCACGGGGCCGCCGATGATGGAAACATAGCTGGTGAGCAGTTGCCCGGTGGCACTCTTGGGCAGCGCGGTCAGGATGGGCGCGATGTCCTGAAATTTTTCGATCAGCTTTTCCAGCCCAACAATCGCAACGTGAATACGCGGCAGCGTGGTCACCAGCCGCGCGTTGCCTTCATTGGTGATAATGACGATGCTGCCGGTTTCCGCAACGGCGATGTTAGCACCGGTAATGCCCATGTCGGCGTTCAGAAACATCGGTCGCAGTTTGCCGCGGGCGAACTTCACCAGCTTCGGAATGTCGGGCTGCTGACCTTCTTCAACGTTTTCGCTGAAGACATCGGCAACCTCCTCCTTGGTCATGTGAATGGCGGGCATGACCATGTGCGAGGGGCGCTGACCTGCAAGCTGAATGATCCACTCGCCCAGATCGGTCTCCTTCACGGCAATGCCGGCCTTTTCCAAGTACTCGTTGAGATGAATCTCCTCCGAGGCCATGGACTTCGATTTCACGATGCTTTTGACGCCGCGCTCCTGTGCGAGGCGGAGAATGTAGTCCTTTACCTGCTGAGGACTGCTGGCGCGGAAAACCTTGGTGCCGCGGGCCTCGGCAACGCTGGCAAACTGCTCTGCAAGTTCGTCGAAGTGCGAAGCTGCGGAAGACTTGATCTCAGCAATCTGGGTGCGCACGGCCTCGAAGTCAACGCCTTCGTAGGCCTTGGCGCGGCTGCCTCGATAGGCCTCGGAAAATCGGCCGAGCGCTCCGGAGAGATTCGGATTGGCGAGTGCGTCAAGAATGGACTGCTTGAATTCCTTGTTCACGCCGCAACCTCCAGATCATCCACCATCACGATAATGAGCCGCTCGGGACCATGCACACCGATGGTCAACACGCGTTCGATATCGGCGGTGCGGCTGGGTCCGGTGATGAACGAAAGATACGCAGACTGGCGCGGATCAATGCGATTGAGGAGCGAGGGAAGATCCGGCAGGAGCGCCGCGGTGGAGACGACGGCAATGTGCAACAGCGGCAAGGTGGAAACCAGGCGCTTGTCCACCGCGTCTGCACGCTGCACCAAGGTGCCGGTATTGGCCAGCGCCCAATCCATCTGGCTGACGCCGACCTTGGCCTCAGCCGCCAGCTCGCGCGTAACATCGAAGGTCAGGCCCGGAACTGCGCCTTTCAGCAGTCTCTTTTCGGCATCGCCGATCATCGGACTCTCAGCCCATACGGCACGCGAGTTGGGCTTGTCTTCCACATTCTCATGGTGCAACAGACGGACAATCAGCTCCAATGCCAACTCTTTGGTTGCAACTCTATGAACCTGCGCGCTGACGGCTTCCGCACGCGATTTAAAAGATTCTGTGGAACACTCTGCTGCTGCGCTCATACGGCCTCACATCGACGGACGGCCGGAGCCGTCCGCCGAACCACTTTTTGCATTCATCGCGGTTCTCCCCTAGCGGGGAGAGCATCGTTAGTGAACCACTAAATGCGTGAACGGATAGACATACGCCATGAGAAAGATGAAGCTGCCAACCAGAGCGGCCAATGCCAGTGAGTGCAGGAACACGTAGCGCAGAATGTCGCCCTCGTGCCCGTACCACTGGGTGGCGGTAGAAGCCACGACAATGCTTTGCGCATCGATCATCTTGCCCATGACGCCTCCCGCGCTGTTGGCAGAGGTCATCAACACTGGAGATACATGGACCTGTTGTGCGGTGATCTTCTGCAAGCTTCCGAAAAGCACGTTGGAGGATGTATCCGACCCGGTGAGCGCCACGCCCATCCAGCCCAGCAGCGTGCCGAAGAAAGGATAAAAATGCCCGGTACGCGCAAAGGCCAGGCCCATCGTGGCATCCAGGCCGGAGTAGCGTGTGAGCATACCCACCCCCAGCATGGCCGCGATCGTCAGCAGCGAGAATCGCACGTTCATGAGGGTCTTGAAAAAGACTGAAACGATCTTTCCCAGCCCCTGCCCCATGATCAGCCCAGAGATGATGGCGGCAATCAGAATTCCAGTTCCGGTTGCGCTTAACCAGTTAAGTCCGTATACCGCACCCTCCTTGGTCGGCTTCGGCACTACGGGTTCGACGCGCTCGACAAGGTTATGCAGACTTGTTACCGGAAACTTCGGGTTGGTGATCTGGCTTGGCTTTGTGGACCAACTTGCGGTTGAGGTGAAGACCTTCTCAGGCGTATTCATCCACAGTTTGCCGGTCTGTGTGCCCCATACAAAGACGATGATGCTGAGGACTGCCCATGGAATCCAGGCTTGGGTGATCTCCTTCCGCGTGTAGGTCTGCTTGACCTCTCCGCGGGCGAGTTCTGCCTGTTCCTCTTCCTCTTGACCTTCAAACTTCCAGGTCTTCTTCGGATGCCAGATCAGCAGGAAGCCGATCAAGCAGATCATGGAAACGACCGACGCCACGACATTAACGACCCAAGGGCCATGCAAATTTGAGATAAGAACTTGCGGAATTGCGAAAGAAACGCCGGCAACAAGGATCGCAGGCCAGACTTCCATCATCCCGCTAAAGCCGGCAAAGGCCCAAATCAGCCAGAACGGAACCAAAATGCAGAATGGAGCGAGAATTCGGCCGGTCATCGAGGCAAGGACCATTTCGCTAATACCGGTGACTTTGGCGAGCGCGATAATTGGTGTACCCAACGCACCAAAAGCGACCGGGGCGGTATTGGCAATGAGCGACAGTCCCGAGGCCTGCAGCGGCTTGAAACCCAGTCCGATCAGCAGGGCGGCAGTGACGGCCACGGGAGTGCCGAAGCCAGCCGCACCTTCAAAAAACGCACCAAAGCAGAAGGCGATCAGCAGCAATTGCAGGCGACGATCCTTGGTGATGCCGGTCAGGCTGTGCTGCAGTACGGTGAAGCGGCCCGATTCAACCGTCAACTGGTACATGAAGATGACGTTGAGAACGATCCAGCCGATGGGAAACAAGCCGTAACCGGCGCCATACACCGCCGTGGAGGCCGCCAGCCGCACCGGCATGTGAAAGCCGATGATCGCGGTGAGCAATGCCGCCGTTAACCCGGCCAGAGCAGCATAGTGCGCCTTAACATGGCCGAAAGCCAGCGTGCCCAGCAGCACGACTATGGGAATTGCCGCAACCAGCGCTGAAAGGAGCCAATTTCCGGTCGGGTTGTAGTTTTGCTGCCAAGGCGAGGAGAGCACCGGAAACCTCAGAATAACGATTGAGGCGATTACACCGGCGGCAACCACCAGCGCAGAAACGAGGTAATTGGGCTTAGGCTGAGTGGTTGGTGCAGGGGGCTTGCTCGCTGGTGCGGAAACAGTGTGAGAGCTCAAGTAAAAACCTCCATCGCAGGCCATTGGATAGGGTGGGTCAGTTTCAACCTTTTCATCCCCTCGCGCCGCGGTCGCGCGTACGCTCAGTGGCGTTGAGTTGAGAAACATTACTACATGTCGGCTTGTCTGACAACATGACAATAAGATTGACCGTATGGTTTTTCTTGCCTATCCTGATTTTGCTGAGCGCCTATGTCTTCCAAATTGTTGGACACTCTCGATCCGGTTCCCCGAGCCACCCTGAGCGAACAGGTAGCGAAACTCCTTGCTGCCCGAATTACCGCCGGAGATTGGAAACCTGGTGCCAAACTGCCTTCGGAAGCAGAGATGTGCAAGGCTTTCAAAGTTGGCCGTTCCAGTTTGCGCGAGGCGCTCACTTCCCTGGCGTTCATTGGCTTGATCCGCGTGCGTGCTGGCGGGGGAAGCTATGTTGCAGAACAGCCCTCGGCCTACCTCACCAGTCCATGGCTGAATAGCGGCGTCTTAACCAACGAGAAGGCCCTCGGCGAATTCGTCGAGGCTCGCCTGATTCTTGAGACCGAGCTTGCGGCTCTGTGCGCCGAACGCATTACGCCGCAGGAATTAGAAGAGATGGAAGTACTGGTAGAGCGAATGAAACGATCGATCCACGACAACTCCGACGAGTTCTGGAAGCTTGACTTGTCATTCCACCTGTCGATGGGAATCGCCGCCAAGAATGATGTTCTCAACGACATTCTTAAGGGTGTGCGCGAGCAGATGATGGATCTGATTAGCAAAAGCCTGCTGCTAAGAGAAGGAATGGAACAGGCCGTGATTCAGCACACAAAAGTTCTGGAAGCAATCCGCCATCACAGTCCGACAAAAGCACGCGAGGCGATGCGAAACCATCTGCAATCTTTCCAACGCGGATACAAAGTTCTTTTCGAACAACACCTGCTGAACCAACAGGGTTGAGACGTTTTCGCGCCATTTCAGCCGCGAAGACACATGCATTCCAGATCCTTCATCTGCCTTGTTTGGCTGTAATCACCGTTTGCCCCTCAGTACTAAACCCTAAAATGCACATACTGTCTGCGCCCTGAGATTGTCGCGAATCTCGATGCTCGTCGAATCTTCACCAATTTCAATTCATGACTCGATCGCGTTCCTATCGCACTTAACTGGCACCTAAGCCTTTTGTTATTTGCTGGTTGCGTGCCTTATAGCGGCTGCCAATGCAGTCTTCTACTTAGGAAATTTCGCTCCAAACATAGCGCTTCTCGCTTAGGGATAAAAGCCTAAGTTCCCTAGGTGCTTCAGCCAATCCATTTGTCTCCCGTCCTCGCCGATATTGGAAATGTCAGCGGCCCGCTGCATGTTTTTCAATTCTTCACCCGGGATTCAAATGAACAAACTCCTCTTCGGCACACTCATGCTAACCCTGTCTCTGAGCATCGCCTGCGGTAATGGCGGTAGTAGTGCTGCCCATTCGAGCAGTTCCGCCGCCCCTCAAACTTCAACGGCCACAACACCCACAACGCCCACAGCCACGACACTAGCTGCCGAAACCGATAACAATACCAGCGCAGCGTCGAGTTTCCCTGGCTGGACGGACGGCGATATAGCGCCCACGAATGTCAGCAAAGTTGATGTTCACAAACTGCTGTATGCGGGCACGACCTCAAAGGTTTATGCGCATCTTATGCCGTGGTTCGGCGATAGCTCGCACAAGAATGTCGGATACACATCGTGGACTGCCGCGCAGGTTGCGCTGCAGGTTAATGACATGATTTCGCGCGGAATCAATGGCATGGTCATCGACTGGTTCGGACCGAACAATACCAACCTCAACACCGCGACTCAGTTGATCTTTCAGGAAGCCGTCAAGCATCCCGGCTTCGAAGTGGCTGTCATGCTCGATGCTGGTAGCGTTTCCGGCGATCCGACCACCTCGGTGGTAGCGTCGCTCAACTACATCCAGGCGAACTACCAGACCTCTCCCGCCTATATGCGCAAAGCCGGCCGCCCGGTCGATCCCTTCTTCGGCGTAGAAACCCTGGCGGTCAACTGGGCGACGGTGCAGGCGTCGGTTTCCGGTAACCCGATCTACGTCTTTGAAAATAACTCAGGCTTCACCCAAGCGAGTTCCGATGGCGCGTTTAGCTGGGTAGGTCCATTTGATAACGTCAACGACTGGGGCCAGAGCTACCTTGACAGTTTCTATAGCAGCGCGCTGTCGCATCCGACCGAGCACACCTTCGCCTCTACCAAGAAGGGCTTTAACGACACCATGGCTGCCTGGAGTTTGAACCGCGTCATCAATCAGAACTGCGGTAGCACATGGCTCAACACCTTCAAGGAAATCGGCAACTACTACTCACAGACAAATCAGCTGGAGTCGCTGCAGCTTGTTACCTGGAACGACTACGAAGAAGGCTCGGAGATCGAGACCGGCATCGACAACTGCATGAGCGTAAGCCAGCCCCAACTCCAGGGCACAACCCTGAGTTGGAGCACGGTGATGAGCAGTTCGCTGGCCTCGCTGGATACGGTCGATCACTTTTCGGTCTATGCCACAACCGATGGAAGCAATCTGACCTTGGTAGCCGATAACATTCCCAACACGGCAACCTCGACGGAACTTTCCGCGGCCAGCGTTCCGAGCGGTGCGAAGTATTACGTGAAGGCGGTCGGCGTAAACTCCATCGTCAACCATATGTCGCCCGTAAGTAACTAGACGTTTCCCCTCGGCTGGCTTCGCGGTCAGCCGAGGGAGAAACAGCGTACTTGTTTTTGATTTTCATTCTGGTGGAATATTCTCGTCCGAAGTGGGCGCGCGCGGAACTGGTGCTTCCACACAGAAAATCATGGCGAGCTTTCCAAATCGGCACGCAATCTTTCGGTATTACGCCGGACTGAACGATTTCCTGCCGCCCGCCCGCCGCTTTGTATCCTTCCCGCACAATTTCGAACTGCCTGCCTCCGTGAAAGACATGGTCGAGTCGATGGGAGTGCCGCACACCGAAATCGATCTCATCTTGCTCAACGGCAAACCAGTAGATTTCTCGCACGCAGTGGAGGACGGTGATCGAATCAGCGTTTACCCTCCCTTTAAATCGTTGGATACGCGCCCGCTTCTACAACTACGCACGCCGCCACATGACCACCGCTTCGTTCTGGACACGCATCTCGGAAGGCTCGCGAGATACCTGCGCATGTTGGGCTTCGATGCTGCCTACGAAACCGACTGCGAAGATAAGGAACTGTCGCGAATCTCCCACGACGAGGAGCGAATTCTTCTCACCCGGGATCGCGGTCTGCTGAAGCGCGGCGAGATCGTTCATGGATACTTCATCCGATCGACTGAGCCAGAGCAGCAAGTGATCGAGGTCCTGGAGAGATACGACTTGTTCTCCGCCGTCTCTCCCTTCCGGCGCTGTATTCGCTGTAACGTGCCGTTGAACGACGTCAGCAAGCAGAGCGTTTTAGATAGGCTGCAAACAAAAACCTCTCATTGTTACGACGAGTTCCGCATTTGTCCTGCATGTAAGCGCATCTACTGGGCGGGATCGCATTACGATCGTATGCAGCAATTCATACAGCGCATTTTTGCCCGTTGACGCAGGCCGCCCGGAGGCGCTGAAACGCGAATCTCACAGTGTTAAGCATTTCCAGTGATTTTCTAAGTAGAAATAACCAGCCACTAACAGTCCGTTGCCCAATTCAGACATCCATATATTAATGTCAGAGTAGATCCTGCAATTCCTAGGGCAACAGGCCCCTGACCAGTTAACCGGATCACGGTAACCGGACGTCGCCCGGCGGGAGGTAAGTAGTTATGGCTCAGAAGCTGCATCGCCTTGATGATGAACAGGTGGGTTTCTTTTGTCCCGGCTGCAAGTGTTGGCATGGGGTTCGAGTCGGCGGAGAGGGGCAACCGCGCTGGCTATGGAACGGAAGTCTGGAGTCTCCTACCTTCTCTCCAAGTATTCGTTTTGGGAGCGTCTGCCATAGCTTCGTAATTAATGGAAAGATTCAGTTTCTACTTGGGAGCACCCACTCACGTTCAGGTCAGATAGTCGAGATTCCGGAGTGCGATGGGTACACGGAAGCAGTAGAAGAATTTGTAGATTGCAAACACGAAAATGGAAATCCAGCTTACAACAATGACGGACAAAAGATGATGCAGCCCAAGAGCATAAGCCCCAATTCGCCGCTTCCCAACTTCACGCATCAAGTACTGGCGAATGGGATCACCATCTCGACTTGTCTGCTTTGCTTGAAGTCAATTGGAAGTCCTACGCCGGCCAGTCTGAGAATGGCGGAAGAAAACCATCCCTGCGGTTTTCTCAGCAAGTCCAGATAGTTTCAATCGCTTGCTTCGCTCAGTTGCAAAGCGCTTCTCCCGCCCGCGGGATCGATCTTGAGTTCGCTGTGGCTGGAATCGTAACACGCAAAGAGGTACTCTGAGAGTATGCGAGTCGTCAAGGCAAGCTTCCGCCTCCTGCTTCTGCTGAGCCTGCTGTGCGCTCCACTGTTGTCCCAATCTGTTTTTAAGGCGCTCTCCACCGGCGTTTCCAGTGCTCAGACTGGGGCGAAATATGCGGACCCGCTGGGCCGAGCCACGCCACGCGGAACCATTACCGGCTTCATGCAGGCTGCGCAAAAGGGCGACAACGAGCGCGCCGCCGAGTATCTCCAGCTTCCCCGTCAGGACGAGATCGACTCCGACCGCGTGGTGCAGGATCTGCAGGTTCTTCTCAATCATTCTTACGTAGGCCGCCTGGGCTCCATCACCGACAATCCGGAATTCGTATTTGACCCGCAACTCGAACCCAATCATCAGCGCGTCGGCGAGTTCACGGTGAACGGCAAGGAACTGCCTTTGCTCGTAGTCCGCGTGCCTGATGGCAACAGCGGACATCTCTGGCTTATCAGTTGGAGCACACTCGTCAAGACCGAAGACCTTGCCAATGATGTGCGCTCGCATGAGTTGGAGCAGCACCTGCCACCCATTCTCGTGCGCAATACCGTTTTATCCATTCCGCTCTGGGTTTGGCTGGCCTTTCTTCTGCTCATTCCTGCTGCACTGCTGGCCGGGGTCGCCACAGTCGCCGTGGTGCGCACGCCTGCATGGTTGCTGGCCCGCATCAATCATCGTGCCGCGCAGTCGGAGGTCTGGATCAACATTCGTGGTCCTGTGCTGCTCTTCGCCACCGCCGCCGCGCATGCCATCGGCATGCGCATGATTACCGTACCGCTGCTCTTCCGCGAGTACTACCTCAAGGTGCAAGGCACCGCCCTACTGTTCGCCGTGGCGTGGTTGCTGTGGGATTTCGTGACCGTGTGGACGCGCCGCATGCGCCGCCGCATCACCTCACCCGAAGAACGGGGCACGCTCTCGCTCACATTGCTCTTGCATCGCATGTTGAAGGTAGGCATTGTCACAACGGCGCTGCTCAGCATTCTCTACCTTGCTGGCGTCAACCTCTCCGCAGCTCTCGCCGGACTGGGCATCGGTGGCATCGCCGTCGCCCTCGCTGCGCAGAAGACCATCGAGAATCTCTTCGGCGGCATTAGCATCCTCACCGATCGCGTGATGCGCGTTGGAGATTTCTGCCGCGTAGGCGAAACCGTAGGCACGGTGGAAGACATCGGTCTTCGCTCGACCCGCATCCGCACCGTCGAGCGCGGCCTCATCTCTGTTCCGAACGGATCGCTCTCCACAGCCAACGTAGAGAACCTCAGCGCACGCGACAAGATGCGCGTATTCTGCAAGGTCGGCCTGCGGTATGAGACCAGCCGCGCCCAACTCGAACGCGTGCTCGTGGAAGTGGGCGCGATGCTGCTCAAGCATCCGCGCGTGGAAGCCTCAACCGCCTGGATACGGCTTGCGAAGCTCGCCGACAGCGCTCTCGAACTCGAGATGCAGGCCTACGTGCTAACTCGCGACTACGACGACTTCACTGCCGTACGCGAAAATCTACTGCTGCGCATTCTTGATATTGTGGATGAGTGCGGAACCTCGCTTGCCTTCCCATCGCAGACCGTCTATCTCTCCGAAACACCGGAGATGAAGACCGAAGCTGGCGAGGAACATTATCGCCATGCAACGATTAGTGCTCGGTCAAACGACAGAAGCGAATTCTGATGCGCCTGGTTGCCCGGCGACTTTCGTCGTGAAGTTATAGCCTGCAAGAAGCATTTGATTCAGTATCTGCCACAGGGAAAGGTTGCCAAAGGTCCTCGCGAGGAATAGCGTTGTTAAGAGGCGGCGATCCTTTGGGCGCCGCCTCCGCACATTGTTCAGGCGGAGGTTCACCTGTTCAGGTGCGTAATTCTTCAGGAAATATCGAGGAGTTTGGAAGATAATGAAAAAGTTCGCATTATTATTCGCACTGTTGGCCACGTTCTCTTTCACCGCCGTCGCGCAGGAAAGCACCCCCAAGACGACGGATACCCCCGCCGCCGCAACCACGACGGTGAAAAAGCACGTGAAGAAACATGCTAAGGCCAAGAAGGCTGCTACCACCACAGCCGCCCCCGCAGCTGCCGCCACTACTCCGGCTGCGGCATCAGCTAAGTAACAGTTGTATTTTTCTTCTGGCGCGGGCTAATGGTCCGCGCCTTTCCTTGCTCGAAACTCGCCGAATCCATTGCTTCCATCAATCACCCTTCTCAGCTATTCGCGCGCGTTAGGCATTCGGTTCTTTCGTCCAATACTGCCCCCGTACATGCCTGAAGGTGCAGATTTGACGAACGTATCCCAGTAGTCCACACTGCCGAGATGGAAGATCAACGTCGCAACGAACTCCTGCAACGAAAGAAAGAGTTACTGAACAAGCAGACTGGACTGGATGGCGCGGAAACCAGGCGGGAGCATGCCGAAGATCGTGTGCAGATTTCCGCGATGGCGCAACGCACACCCGGATTTCCCAAGCCGCTCCCATCCGAAATTGCCGATGCAGAGCGCGACCTGAAAGCTGCGACCGAGGAATGCGACCGGATCAATGCGGAATTGCGAGACATCGAGAAACAATTAGCTGACTTGGAATAGCTGACTTCCACGATTGGGAAATCCGGAGTCCCCTTGAATTGGAAGTAACTGCCTATGCCCAAAATGGCACCCTGCCTCTGCCACTAGAATTCTTTCTCGGAATCCCAGTTTCGCATCAGAGTACATTCAAGCGCTCGATTGGAGCATCGCGCGATCAGCTACACTAGCCTGTTGAATTTAACGGGCAAGATAAAGGGGGCTGGGATGGACGAGGTTTTGACGGCCAAGGTGATCGCTCAGATCGCCGCAGTCAAAAGGATTCCGGTCGAGAGCATCACGATCGACAGCACGTTTCAAGAGCTCGCGATCGACAGCCTGGACTCGATGAACCTGCTGTTTGCGTTGGAGGAACAGTTGGGCATTTCGATTCCCGATGAGGCCGCGACCTCGATTCGCGATGTGCGCGGCGTAGTTGCGGGAATAAAGCAGATACAGGCGGAAAGATCCGGGGCACAGAGTTGAAGACAATGGCCACCCAGCCTCTCCGGCGTGTAGTGGTCACAGGTACGGGAATTATTTGTGCGCTGGGGACGGACGCAGAGCAGTGCTGGAGCGCGCTGCGCGAAGGGCGCAGCGGAATTGCACCGATCCAATCCACGGATATAAGCGGGCTTCGTTTTCAAAATGGGGCGGAAGTTCGCGGATTCCGGGCGGAGGAACATTTCGAGGCCGCGCGCTGCGATCTGATGGATCGTTTCGCGCAGTTTGCGGTGGTGGCGGCGCGTCAGGCGGTGCAGGATGCAGGCTGGAATCTCAGCGCTGAACCCTTTTGCTCCGGCCTAACCCGGGAGCGAGTTGCGGTGGTTACCGGAACCTCCATGGGCGGGCAGACGAGCCTGGATCGCGGCTTTGTTGCGATTTACAAGGAGGGACGTCCACGGCCGCATCCGTTCACAATTCCGCTGACCATGTACAACGCCGGAGCGAGCCAGATCGCAATGGAGTTGGGGATCACCGGGCCAACGTTCACAATCGCGACCGCCTGTGCGTCTGCCACCCATGCGATTGGGCAGGCGTTCTGGATGGTGCGGTCGGGGGCCGTCGATGCAGCGATATGCGGTGGGAGCGACGCGCCGTTCAGTCCCGGAATTCTGCGGGCGTGGGAGGCGATGCGGGTGGTAACTCCCGATGTCTGCCGTCCATTTTCGCGGGATCGCAAAGGTTTGACGCTAGGCGAGGGCGGCGCCATGCTTTTTCTGGAAGAAGCCGGGAGAGCCGTAGCGCGAGGCGCGAGGGTACTGGGCGAGGTGGTTGGGTTTGGCATGTCAGCCGACGCCGGACACATCACGCAACCCTCGGTGCAAGGGCCGGTGCAGGCGATGTCGGCGGCGCTCAGCGATGCGCGGATCGAGGCCACGGCGGTGGACTACATCAACGCGCACGGCACCGGAACCGTGGCCAACGATGCGACAGAAACGCAGGCAATCCATCAATTGTTTGGCGCCCACGCGGAGCGGTTGGCGATTAGCTCGACGAAATCCATGCACGGTCATGCGCTGGGGGCGGCCGGAGCCTTGGAGGCATTCGCAACCCTGATGGCACTGCGCGAGGGAGTGCTGCCGCCCACCGCGAACTACACCGAAGCCGACCCCGACTGCAACCTTGACGTAATTCCCAACATCGCACGCAAGAAGCAGATTCAGCTCGCGCTTTCGAATTCGTTTGCCTTCGGCGGATTGAACGCAGTGCTGGCGCTTCGGCGATGGGAGGGGATTTGAAGCGGATTCCGCAGCGTGAGGAACTGGACGACAACACGCTGAGCGCACAGGCGGCAGTAGAAACCTTAGTCGATCTGCGACGGGTGAATCGATGGTTTGGTGGGGTGAACACCACTGCTTATTTGCTGCGGCGGGCGATGCGAGGCTCGGGCCTGAGCTCGGCTTCTGTGCTGGAAGTTGCCGCCGGCGATGGATACTCGATCGCGTGTGCCGCCCAATGTTTAAACCTCTTTCCGGCAGTTGGAATCCCTAAACGATTGAGGGCTGTAGACTGGGAGCGGGTTTGAGCTGAGTGGAGGCAGTCACCAGATGGGTGAGTTGCGCGAGGTGGGGATTTCTGTACGCGGGCAGGAAGTGGAGGCGTTTTCGGTAGACACGCCGGGTGGGCGGATCCATGTACGCTGGGATTACGAGGCCAGCGCCACGCCGAACGCGCAACTGGCCTTTTTCGCGGAGTTTCTTTCCACCACTGGGGTGTATGACTCTTGGCTGGAGAGTTGCCCGCTTAGTTATATCAGCGGCAACGCGCCCGGCAAGCGGGACGTTCTTGGCACCTGGTTTCTATCCATTCTGGCAGGGCACAGACGTTATGCTCACATTACCGGTCTGCGGGGCGACGGAGTAAGTCCGCAGATCCTTGGAATGAGTAAGATTGTCAGCGAGGATTCACTTCGCAGATCGCTGGCGCGGATGAGCGCAGAGCAAAGCCGGGACTGGCTGCGTCCGCAATTGCTCTCCAGTGTGCAGGCCGCGCTGAACTCGCCGTGGATCCTGGATATCGACACGACGATCAAGACGCTGTTCGGCAAGCAAAGCGGGGCCGAGGTCGGCTACAACCCGCACAAGCCTGGCCGGCCCAGCCACGCACTGCACACTTACTGGGTTGGCAACCTGCGGCTGGTGCTCGATGTCGTGGTTTCTTCTGGAAAGCAGCACAGCTCCCTGCACGCGCGACCTGGACTGTGCGCGGTGCTGGATAGCTTGAGCCGAGAGCAACTGCCAGCTTTGGTGCGCGGAGACTGCGGTTACGGCAACGAGCCGTTTATCGGCGAACTGGAAGATCGCGGCCAGCCCTATCTGTTCAAACTACGCCAGACCAAAGGGGTGCAACGGCTGCTGGCGCGCCAGTTTGCCCGCGAGGACTGGAGCACGCCCGGCCCTCGCGATCAGGGTTGGAGTGCGGTGGAGGACACCCTGCGGCTGACCGGGTGGGATAAATCACGCCGGGTCGTGATCCTCCGTTGACGTGCAAAGTCCGACTTAGCGCTGAGTCGAAAGACCAAAGATGAACAGATCGAGCTACTGCTGCCTGACGAGGACGTGCAACTGTGGGAGTACGCGGTGCTGGTGACCAACAGCAGCTACCCGCTGGATGCAATGGCGCAGTTATACCGCGATCGGGCCGATGCGGAGAACGGCTTCGATGAGTTGAAGAACCAGTGGGGCTGGGGCGGCTTTACGACACAGGACATGGAGCGCTGCCAGACCAGCGCACGTGCCGTAGCCTTGGTCTACAACTGGTGGAGTTGGTACTGCCGTGCGGCCAAACCGGGGGCGAGGATGGAAGCCATTACCAGCCGTGCGCTTTTACTGGCAGCCGTGGGCAGAGCGACCAAACATGCCGGAAAAACAACGCTCTACCTGACGCCGATGCACGCTGCCAGGAAAACCCTGATGCTGATGATCGCCAATATCCACAAGGCTCTACGCCATGTAAGAACAGTTGCGGAGCAGTTTCCTGCAACCAACCGATGGAAGACCCTGCTGGACTATCTCGTGGGTAAAATCACTCCACCTCTAACGCCGAGGCTCCTCGAAACGAATATCGGTTTCACAGAGTAACTGCCGTTTTTAGGTTAAAGGAAGAACACCTCGAAGTAGAACCAATCTGCCTGGACCGGCGCGGATTGTGCCGTGAAGCCCGCTGCTGCGAGCGCGCCCTGGTCGGAGACGCACTCGAACTGGCGTTTCCTGCCGGAAGTTTTGATTTTGTGAGCTGCGGACTTTTTGTGCATCATCTTGCGCCGGAGCAGGTGATCGCATTTGTGAACGGCGCGCTTGCGGTGGCTCAGCGCGCGGTACTGATCAACGACCTGCGACGGAGTTCTCTGCACCTGGCGCTGGTCTATGCAGGGATGCCAATCTTTCGCAGCCCCATCGCGTTCCGGGATGGGCTAGCCTCGGTGCGGCAGTCCTACACCCCGGAAGAACTACGCGAACTGATGCGGCAGACCAACGCAACGCACTCCGAAATTCACATGCGCTTCCTATTTCGCATGGGAGCGATTGCCTGGAAGTGAGCGGCCTTACTTTTTGGCGCTTGCCCCGGGCGCAGTGAATCCGTACCGCGCCAACAGGCTGGCGATCTCCGGCTTGCGGACGTAGTCAAGAAAAAGCGCGGCGGTAGCTTTGTCCCTGGAACTCTTCAGAATGACCGCAGCCTGTTCCAGAGGCGTGTAGCTGGAGGCGGGAAGTTCGGCGAAGCGGCCTGCAGATTTCATCCCCGGACTCAATGCCAACGAGAGTGCAATAATCCCTGCGTCAGCACCTCCTGATTGCACAAACTGCGCCGCCTGCGAGATGTTCTCTCCCATCACCAGTTTGCTCTGCAGCGCATCATAAAGTCCCTCTTTCCTGAGCGCCTCCGCGGCGGCGCGGCCATAAGGAGCGTGCTGTGGATTGGCAATGGCAATCCGCTTCACCTGGGGCGAGAGCAGTGCGCGCAGCCCCTGTGAGGGATTGACGCTGGAGCCGTTGGGAACGTAGAGAACGAGTTTGCCGACAGCGTATTCATATAGGGAACCGGGTTGCGTCAGTCCCTCGGCTTCGAGGCGCTGCGGGTATTGCAGGTCGGCGGAGAAGAAAACGTCGAAGGGAGCGCCGTTTTCAATCTGAAGCAGGAACTGGCCCGAGGAGCCGAAATTCAACTTAACCTTCTTGCCGGTTTCTTTTTCGAACTTCTCTACGACCTGGGGAAAGACCGACG
This sequence comes from uncultured Acidobacteriota bacterium, assembly GCA_963786435.1. Taxonomy (GTDB): domain Bacteria; phylum Acidobacteriota; class Terriglobia; order Terriglobales; family Acidobacteriaceae; genus TOLSYN. Next base: position 3,089,564 of record CAWAZK010000002.1, on the reverse strand, counting down.
AGAGATCGGCTGCCGCAGCGACCACGATCTCCTGCGCGCTGGCCAACGCGGCATAGCAACAGAAGACGGCAACAAGCAACAGTTTTTTCAAGATGATGATTTCTCCAATTTCTGCAGAGCTTGCAATACGGTCAGGCTTCCCTGCCGTTCCAGATTCCGCCTGCAATGGCTACGGTGACCAGTTGCACGAAAACAACCAGCGCAACACAAGCCTTCCATTGGCCGTAACGCCACAACATACCCGGAAGCACTCCGGCTACACTGCCACCGACATAATAGAACATCACATATAGCCCGGCGGCAGACGCCCTCCCACCGGACTGCGCTGCGCGATGGATGTAAGTGGTGGACGCCGACTGGCAAACAAAGACTCCGGAGGAGCACAGCACCAGCCCCAGCAGGATTACCAGCATATTCGGAATGAGAGTCAGCAGAACTCCCACGATGCCCGCGAGAACCGAACCGACGAGAGCGGCGCGCGAACCAACACGACCGATCCAGACCCCACCCAGCGGCGTAATCACAAGGCCAACAAGATAGACCATGAACAGCGCGCTCAACTGCGCAGAAGAGAGTCCGAAGGGCGGAGACGCGAGATAAAACGTGATGTAAGTAAAAGTCGCCACCAGCGTAAAGAGCACGTTAAACCCGACAGCGTAGGTCGCCAGAAGCTGCGGATTGCGGAGGTGCCGCGAGACATTGGTCCCCTCGTGAGTCCCCTTCGGCAGGGGCGAATCATGGGGCAACCACCGCCAGAGAAGTAACCCGAAGACGATGTCAAACGCTCCAATGGCGGCAAAGCCATTGCGCCAACTGGGCGCGAGGTACGGAACGAGATGATACGTAGCCGCGACTCCGGTAAAAATGCGCCCGAGGAAGCCACCAAGCACTGTGCCGCTAACGTAGATTGACATCACCTGCGGCACGCGATGGCGCGGCCACTCCTCGGCAATATAAGCGATGGTGACGCCGAAGATGCCCGGCATCACCAGACCCTGGAGAAAGCGCCAGAAGACAAGCTGCGAAAGCCCACTCGCAGTCGCCGCCAGGATGGTAGGCAGTGCGAGCAGGAAGGTCGAGAGCACGATGACCTTGCGGCGCCCCACCCGCTCGGCCAGCGCTCCGCAAAACGGAGCACTCAGCGCAACGCCAAGGGTTGCAGCACTCACAGTGCGCCCTACCTCGGACTTGGAGGCGTGGAAGATCTGCTCGAAGAGCGGTAGCAACGGCTGCGTTGCGTAGAGATTGAGAAACGCGCCAATCCCGGCGAGGGTTACGGCGATGACGGCTCGGGTATCAGCTCCGTCACGCGAAACCACGGTTGAGATTTGCTCACCTGAAGCAGATTCACCAGCGGCCAGCACCGCATCGGCGGTCTCATCGCTGGAAAACTGATCTTGATCGCTCAAGCCTTGCATGACACCTCAGTTTTAAGCTATCACCAAGGAGAGTTCGGCGCCGACGCAGTGAAAAGAGAGAGGGTGGCAATCACAGGAAGCGCAATCCGATGCAATGCGAACGGATGTAGCGCACCTCCACGGCCACGTCGGTCTGGTTAGCGGTTGCAGGTTCAACTATGGAGATCACGAGTTGCTGCCCCTTCGTCAAGAAGACCCTCGCCCAGGCCGTTGCTGGATTCAATTGCAATCCGCCTCCACTGATCTCCACTACGCGGCCCAATTCCTTGCCCAGCACACTAAGCGCAAAGGCGGTCGCGGGGAGTTCAATGCGCCCAAACTCGCGACGATCCCGCGGCGCTTCATCGGTCACTGAATTTTGCGGAACGAAAACTTTCTTTCGCACGCTGCCTCTAGTTTCCACCAAAGCAGAGTTTTGCGATAGTCATCAATTGCATGTTCGACGTTCCTTCATAAATACTGCCGATCTTGGAATCACGAAAGAACTTCTCTACGGGATAATCCTTGGTGAAGCCGTAGCCGCCGAAGATTTCCACCGCCTGCGAAGCCACACGCTCGGCCACCTGCGAAGAGTAGAGCTTCGTCATCGCCGCTTCCTTCAGGAACGTCATCCCGGCAACCTTCATCCGGGCAACGTTATAAACCATCAGGCGAAGGGCCGTAATCTCGGTTGCCATCTGAGCAAGCTGAAAGGATACAGCCTGAAAATTCGCAATCGGCTGGCCGAACTGCTTGCGCTCCTGCGCGTATTTCGCGGCACATTCCCATGCGCCCTGGGCCAGCCCGAGCATCTGCGCGCCAATTCCAATCCGCCCCTCGTTGAGAGTTTCGATGGCGACCTTGTAGCCCTTGCCAATTTCGCCCAGCAGGTTTTCCTTGGGAACTTTGCAGTCGTCGAGGATCAGTTCAGTTGTGCTGGAGGCGCGAATGCCGAGCTTATCCTCTTTCTTGCCGACGCTGAAGCCAGGAAAGTCCTTCTCCACGAGAAAAGCAGTAATCCCCTTGTAACCGGCTGCAGGGTCCACTGTGGCGATGATCAGGAAGAGATTGGATTCCTTGCCGTTGGTGATCCACAGCTTCTGACCTTTGAGCAGCCAGTGGTCGCCTGCGTCCTCGGCGTGAGTCTGGAGAGCGAAGGCGTCCGAGCCGCTGCCAGCCTCGCTAAGGGCATAGGAACCGACCCACTCGCCCGCCATTTTCGGCAGATACTTCTGTTTTTGCGCCTCGGTGCCCCAACGGATCAGCGCGCTATTGACCAGAGTGTTCTGCACATCCACCAGGACTCCGGCCGAGGGGTCCACGCGTGAGAGCTCCTCGACGGCGAGTATGGTCTCAAAAAACGTGCAGCCGGCGCCGCCGTACTCCTCCGGAATCTCAATGCCCATGAGCCCGAGCTGGTGAAACTGCTCGATCAGCGAGTGATCGATTGAGCCGCGCTCGTCCATTTCCTTGACAAGGGGCTTCAGCGACTCTTCGGCAAACTTGCGGATGCTATCGCGAAAGAGTTGCTCATCTTCAGTCAACATGAGCAACGGCTTCGGAGGTAATTCACGAGCATTGGTAGTTGACATAGGAATCGGGACTCCCTAATGAAAGATGACCGAATCGCCGATTGTATCAGAGGCGGACACACAGAAAGGAAAGCACGTCGGCGTGAACTAACGCCGGTGAACTACTTTGAGCTTTTCAGATTCCAGCAGCTTTTTGTACTGGGCACGGGCGTGTACGGCCCAAGGGCCCTGCGCATCCAGCTTGAGGTAGGCACGCCAGTGCTTGAGTGCGAGCCGTGGCTTCCGCGCACGTTCAAAGGCGAGCGCCAGATTGTAATGGGCGTCCGCGTAGGTGGGCGCAAGTTGCAGAGCCGCCTCGTACGCGGCAATTGCCTCATCCAGGCGCTGCGTCTCATCCAGCACATTTCCCAGATCAAAATAGGCGAGGGCGTAACGCGGATCGCATTCGATGGCCTTGCGATAGTGCTCTTCGGCCAACTCGTAATCAGACTGGTTGTAATAGAGCGTACCGAGATTGATGTGCGCGGGAGCGTAATCCGGTTCCAGATCCAAAACCTTGCTGTAATTTGAAATCGCCTCGTCCGCCGAGGATGGGTCCTCTTCCAGCGCAACACCACGGGCAAACAGATCCATCGCAGTTTCGTCAGCTGGACGGAAGCGGGTAGCGGTTTCCAACACCTGTCCCGAATTGCTGAAATCCATGATGAGCTGCCCGTCGATGGGATCGAGCGCCTCGCCTCCGGTGCGGAACGCAACCCGGGAGCCAATGGAGAATGAACCAGCCTCAAGAAACGGGTTCTCCATCCCCGCAACCCGCGCCTGCATTGCCTGCAGCGAGGCGAGAATAGCGGCACTCTTGACCCTTTTGGCGCGCAGGTCACGAACTTTCTTTACTTGGAGAAGGTCAAAAAAGGAAAAGGTCTCGTGGTCAGCAACCAAGCCGGCTCGTTGCCACCCGCTGAGTTGCCGCGCCGTAATTCGAAGAATCCTGAGTAGATCCGAACGTTCGAAGTAGTTCACTGTGATTTGGTTCGCCGTTCGATACAATTATTGCTAGCGTTCTCAGCTAATTGCAAGGGGAATATTAAAACTCACTTGACAAATGCGCATGTTTGTCGAGGTATGCACAAGGATGAGGGCAGCTTCGGACATCATGAACGCACCGCTCATCGAGAAGCCGAAGCGATGATGGCTGCGGCTCTTTACGAACACGCAAAGCTCCCTTTACTATAGGGAAGGTTCGCCGACGTAGCTCAGCTGGTAGAGCAGTCGATTCGTAATCGACAGGTCAGCGGTTCAATCCCGCTCGTCGGCTCCATAACTTCAAATACTTAGCCCCGCCTCCCGGCGGGGTTTTCTGTTACCGCTACAGATTTCCAGGAATCGAGTCCTCATACTCTAGTCACCGAATTCTGTGGGAGGACCTTCGCTCAATCCTCTGAGACCTAGAGGACGCAAAACAATTATAAGAAGGATGAACCCTATCAAGCCAAACATGCTGGTCACCCGTGAAGAGCCGCGCGCGGAGAGTTTTGTTCCCTAACATGGGCATTCTGCAATCGGGGTAATTGATGATCATGATTTTCTGTTTTCTTAGCAACTGTCGCCGGAGCGAGCGCACGATGTACGAGGAAAGGTCGATCTTCTTCTTTGATGAGGGTTTCGCACTCGACCTCTTCGTTCTCCAGATGCATATGTTCTTTTATCCAGACCTTGCCTAGGCGCAGCAGTTGAAGAATATTGGCGGGTTTCCCCTGCTCGAGTTCGGCTTCGATGTCGGAAAGTTTGGATTTGATTTCTCTGTTGGCTTCGCGATGGCTCTCTCGAAGACCGGGCAGAGACAGCTTCACGAAATATTGCTCTTCGTGAGTGAAATGCAGCAAAATCATTTGCACAAGGTTGTCTGCCGCTGCCAAAATACGGCGCATACTTCGTGCGCGCAGGATCACCTTTTCCAACCCTCTGTAACAGCGGCGGATCTCGACGTGCTCCTGGATCAGATGGTGCAGGTCTAACGCGTTCGTCTCAGACATTCCCATCGAAGTGCGTCCCTCTTCGAGAGTAGCTGTGCAGTTCAGCTTCCTATCTCTCTGCGGAGCAGGGCAAAAAAGTTGGTCGTCCCACGACGCCGGAAACGCTTGAAAACATTGAGAGTGTCTGGATTCGCAGATAAACTCCGCGACAGTCGGCGCTTGGAGATGAGGACTTCTCGATGCGAGTAACGGGGACACTGCGTTCCTTTTTACACTCTGCGCTCACTTTCTACACTGTTCCGAGTCCACGGCGTGGCAACGCACAGAGCACCGCTATTGCGGGCGCCTCGCGAGTTTGAAGGGGTGACGGAATTAGCGTGTAAGCTATAGGTCGCCAATGATGCGCGCCATGAAACTTGACTGGAATCTCGGAGCACTTGCCGATGGACTTCGGTGCTATCGAAGTCAGGAATTCTTCTTGGCTCACGAATACTGGGAGAGCGTCTGGCGGAAGAGCCAAGAGCCCGAAAAATCCTTTCTACAGTCGTTAATTCAATTGGCAGTGGCTTGCCATCATCTTCAGCGAGACAACTCGCGAGGAGCTGCATCCATGCTCAAGAAGGCACTGCGGCGGCTAGAACCCTACCCGGCGCTCTTTGAAAGCGTGGAAGTCGCATCGCTCCGTGAGGAGGTAGCGGCGTGGCTGGAGGTGCTTGAGGTACCCAGTCCGGCCATTCACCCTCCCTTGCCGCAGATTCGGGTGAGCCTGTTGCGGTGCGGTCAGGGGAACATCGACTTTTTAGGGTGAGAGCACGGCCATTACGGCGGTCACGTCTAAAGCAATTTTTCGCTTGCAACAATTTCCAAACGGCGTTTAATGAGGCGTAGAGCACGCTCTCGTGCCAGAACGAGATGAGGGCACCGCTTCGAGGCACGAGGACTTTTTCAGAAACCCATAAGCGGGTGAAGGAGGGTATCGTAGCGACGACAACCAGTGAAATCACACCAGCGTTTAGCCTAGCTGCCGTGCCCTCAGACGGCGCTTGACATCTTCCTTATTTCGACCGGGCGTGGTCATCGACTGCGCCCGGTTTTGTGTTGCTGGATGTGCGAGGCTGGGTGGCGAAATCTCGCGTATCTAAAACGAGGATTCAACCTCAAATCCCCACTCCTCAAGAAGCAGCTCGGGAATGAACTTTGAGTTCTTGTTGCGCTGCGCCCATTCGCGAAGACGAGTTGATGTGATGTACTGGTCAGGTTGCAGCTTGAATTCGCGAGTGACCTGCTCGAATTCAGTGATGGTCGCAACCACCGGGCCGTTCGGCTCCGGCTTGCCCCAATTAGGATTGCCACGTCTTTTTGCCATAGGTTCACCTCTGCCACATAACGGTCAAAGTCGAAATTGTTCGGTGTGATTCCATTCTACCCTAATCTGCTCATCGCATTCCTGTTTTCAGTGCCGAGTTCCGGTGGAATACATTCAGTGTGACCTCGACCTCCAACGTGGTTGATTTTTATCCGCCACCAGGGCTGGCGTGGGATGCACATTGCAATCGAGCGCATGCGTATCATGCGTTGGCGTTCGAGAGGAAGGATGACGCGGTCTGAGAAGCTTTAGTTGTTAGCGGAGGTAATTACCATGAGCAATGCCGACGATCCGATTCCATGCCCCAGCATGAGCCTATACACCCCATTCCACGTTACATAGAAGCATGGTCCATCCAATGAACTGCACGCGGAGTTTATGTCGATTGTCGTGTGATGAAAGTTTCCGAGTCAGTTTGCGTGATTCAAACGAAAAGGCCGCCCGGCAACTGGGCGACCTTTTCTTCAAGGGAGAATAGTTCCAACGGAGGCTAGACCGTCAAAACTTTCTGAAGAAATACTATGAGCCGTTAAAACCGGGTGTCAAGCGAATTCTCGGAATTAAATGTCTTTAAAATCAATTACTTAACAATTTGGCCCAAGATTGCCTAGGTGACAAAATATGTCACGTTTCTTTATTTTTTTCTCTAACCCGTTCCCCTTTGGCAGCTTACGGGTACTTTCTGCTACCGAAGATCCAGTCGGATCATCTTGCCGTCGTCAGGCGTTTCCCCTAGTTTCCGCCGCCGGAATCGGGGCAGGTAAAATCTTCCAAAGCCGAAAACCGCGCCCGCGCCGACCGAAATCAGGAAAAGAATCGCTGCCAGAGTGAGGGCAGCAATCACCACATTTCCGATATTGTCTCGCTTACCCTGGCCTGCGTTTTCATTCCAGGTGACGTTGGCGTCGTAATTCACGCCGGCTAGAATCCTGTCAGCGTCGCGCTGAGAGATGTCGCCGCGAACCAGGGCGATGATGGGCCCGCTACGTTTTGCCACGCTAGTGCCCCCACTGAAGGGCGGGGACAATTGTTCGAAAGCAGAAAGTTTATCGATGGCGATGTGAGGCGTGGGATATTCAACCAGCAGAATTTCGGCTGAGCCTGGAGTGTCTCCGTTGATGCGCGCCCAGAGAAGCTGAGGGCTCTTGCTGAAGTCGATGAGCTGTGGACTGAGATTGATGTTGAGTGCGGAGTATGTGGCAGGTCCAATGATGTAGCGCGCGGTCTCTGCCACTAGGGGTTTGCGTGGCAGATGCGATGGCAGAGTGGGCAGCACTGCGATCGGTCCCTTCGCCTGCGGCAGATCTGCGGCAAGTTCACGCAGTTGAGCTCCGCTCATGGCGGTGACGTGATCAAACTGGACATCGACCAGGATGTTGCCGATGAAGAAGAGTACGCGATCGTTCAGCGATGCAGCCAAGGTTCCTACGTCTTCAACGCGCATGAGCGGCTGGCGATAGAAGGTGAAGGCGGCGTATGCACCGGCAGCGTCTTCGAATCGCGCGGCTTTCACGGCGATGGTGCGGTCGTCGTGTTTGTAGGTGGCCAGCTCAAAATCGGTGAAGCCGTCCTCCTTGAGCACGCTGGAGGAGGTGCTGTCGAGCTTGCGCGGATCGGAGCCAAGTTGGGGTGTGCCGCTGAGCTCCCAGCCGGCAAAGGCTTCAGGCAGAATCGCGGCAGGAACCTTGGTCTGAGAAAAGAGGACGGGGGATGCGAACAAGGAGGCGAGAAATATGGCCAGCATCGCAACGAGCAAAGATCGGCACAGAGGTTTCATGGGCTTCACTCTTATTAGACCACGGCGGCGCGCAGAAGTTGCGTGGTTGTGCGCTGGTTGATTACGGACACAAACCTCGGCCGGAGCCGGTGCCGTGATATCCTAATTGTACGAAGTGCGTCCCGCCCCCTCGGCAGTTCCAGCACTACCCAGAAAATTATGATCTCAGTTTCCAATGTCTCGATGCGCTACGGCGCGAAAGTTCTGTTCGAAGAGGTGTCCACGGCGTTCACGTCGGGCAAGCGCTACGGTCTGACGGGTCCGAACGGAGCCGGTAAATCGACCTTCATGAAGCTTTTGACCGGTGAGTTGGAGCCGCAGAAGGGCACGGTGGTACGCCCGCGCAAGTTCGGCGTACTGAGCCAGGACCAGTTTGCCTTCGACGCATATCGTGTGCTCGACACGGTGATCATGGGCAACAGGCGCCTGTGGGCGGCGATGGAAGAGCGCGAGGTCATCTATGCCAAAGCGGAGCTGACTGACGACGACGGCATGAGGCTGGGCGAATTGGAAGGCATCGTGGGCGAAGAGGACGGATATTCCGCCGACACCGACGCCGCATTGCTGCTGCAGGGACTCGATCTGCCGGACGAGCTACACGAGCGCAAGATGGGCGAGTTGCAGGGTGGACAAAAAGTTCGCGTGCTGCTGGCGCAAGCATTGTTCGGGCATCCGGGAGCATTGCTGCTGGACGAACCGACCAACCACCTCGATCTGGATTCGATCCACTGGCTGCAGAGCTTCTTGAATAATTACGACGGTACGCTGATCGTGATCTCGCACGACCGCCATTTCCTGAATAGCGTCTGCACGCATATCGCCGATATCGACTATCAGACGATCATCACCTACACCGGAACCTACGATGAGATGGTGCTGGCCAAGACCCAGGTGCGCTCGCAGATTGAGGCGCAGAACTCGCAGCGCGAGAAGAAGATCTCGCAGCTCAACGATTTCATCGCGCGCTTTTCGGCCGGCACACGCTCCAGCCAGGTGCAATCCCGCCGCAAAGAAGTAGAACGGCTGCAGGTAACGGATCTGGCGAAGTCGAACATTCAACGGCCGTACCTGAAGTTCGAACAGAAGAGAGCTTCCGGAAAGCACATACTTGAGCTGGAAGGCGTGAGCAAGTCTTACGAAGATGTTGAGGTGCTGCGCGGCTTCTCCGCGAGTGTGACTCGCGGAGAGAAGATCGGGCTGATGGGACGCAACGGCGCGGGAAAGACAACCCTGATCAATGCCGTGCTGGCCAACTCGCCGACCACCCCGATGAAAGAACTGCGCGAGACCAGCGGTTATGATGGCGAATTTCTGAATGCCGGAAAAGTAATCTGGGGCCACGAAGCCTCAGTGGGATACTTTGCGCAGGATCACCGGGCATTGGTAGCTCCGGGAATGTCAGCCTTCGAGTGGCTGCATCAGTGGGATGCGGGCGCCGCCGATGAAGAGATTCGCGGGTTGCTGGGGCAGATGATGTTCGCCCGCGACGAGGGCAACAAGCGCACCGACGTGCTCTCCGGTGGAGAGACGGCGCGGCTGCTCTTCTGCAAGCTGATGCTGCAGAAGCCGAACGTCCTCGTGCTGGATGAGCCGACGAACCACCTCGATCTGGAGTCGATCAACGCTTTGAACATCGCACTGCAGCGTTACCCGGGCACAGTGCTGATCGCCACGCACGATCACGATTTGATCGACGAGGTCGCAACCAGAATCTGGCACTTTGAAAGCGATCACAACATCACTGACTTCAAAGGATCATACGAGGAATTCCAAGGGGTGCTCGCGTAAGCTGACGAGAACTGGCCAACTCAAGCAACGAAGCTTGAGTTGGCTACCCGCCCGGGCTACTGTTGGCTGGTCAACTTATCAAACTCACTCACAATATCCCTAAATGAAGCGAGTTGTTTGTCAGATAACGTAAAGCCATGCTTAGCCTTCATCTCACCTATATGACCATCAAATACGACCAACTTTGTAGTCGTTGAGCTTGCTATTGCTTGTACTAAGTTCTTAGCGTCGTCTCCTGTAAAATTGATGTGGCTTCCTCGCTTGGAAGTAAAAGAGAGCGGCGCCTCATCAAAATTCGATGACGTAGGCATACCCTTCCCATCCACAATGAAAAGAGCGGGGCCGACGTTGGAGGTTGTGTCCACCTGAAGATATAAAGCAGCATTGCTACCGTCAGGATTCGCACTGATATAAGGTATTATCCGCCACCCACTGACGTGGTCACCGTGAACCATCGGTAGTTTTTCAGGGGTATATATCACTTTTCCCGTCACCGGATCGGATTGAATCTTAAGCTGCCCGACTCCCACTCCGACGAACAGCATTAGGACAGCCATCCATATCAATGCACCTCTCATCGCGTTCCCCTTATTCGCATCATCTCAATTACCGCACGGCGGGTTACCCACAACCGCTTTTCGCTTGTGTGGGGCATTTGAGTTGCGAGGCTCTATTGCTGACCTTCGCTGACGATGCTCTTGCTGGCAAACTTCACTCCGCTGAGCCCGTTTATATAGCGCGCTACTCCCTTGTAGAGAGACTCCGCAATTCTCTGGCGGTACTCGGGGGTCTGGAGCCTGTGTTCATCACCGGGGTTGGAGACGAAGGCGATCTCGGTGAGGATGGATGGCATATTGGCGCCGATGAGCACGATAAATGGAGCTTTCTTCACCCCACGGTCGCGTAGGGTGCTTCCTTTTCCGGCAAGTCCCTGGTACAGCGCGTGCTGGACATCGGTGGCGAACTCCCGCGACTCCTCGACCTTCTCCTTCAACTCGATCTTCTTCACCAGATCACCGAGCTCGTGAACCGAACTCTCGTTGACCGCATTTTCGCGGGCGGCGACTTCCAGAGCATCCGGCGAAGGATTGAAATTGAGATAGTAGGTCTCCACTCCGCGCGCCGATGGATCATGGCTGGAGTTGGCGTGAATAGAGATGAACAGATCGGCCTGCTTCTGATTGGCGATCGCGGTACGCGTCTCAAGCGGAACGAAGGTGTCGTCATCGCGGGTGTAGATCACGTCGGCCCCCATTCTCCCCTGCAACAAACTGCCGAGTCGCAGCGCCACGTCGAGAACGACGTCTTTCTCAAACACTCCATCGGGGCCGATCGTTCCGGTGTCATGGCCGCCGTGTCCGGCATCGATGACGATGCGCCCCACCTTGAGCCCGAGAGCGCGAATGAGCGAGCGCTGGCCATCGGCGGTGGGTTGAGCCTGGCGAATCTCCGGATAATGCAGATTTCTTTTTGTGGCTGCAGTGGATTTTTCCGGGCCACGCGGAGCAACCACCTGAACGGTGGGCTCGGAGGTAGGCTTGTCGGTGGCCTTGAGTTCCGGCCCGTTGAGATTGGCAACTTCGGATTGCGTGGACTCCTGGGCACTCACAACGTTCGCAGCCTCGACTGGAGTGCTGCGCGGAGATTCAGCTTTCGACACCGGAGTGGACGCATCCGAGGATTTATCGTCGTTCTCCTTCGCCACGCTGCTCTCTAATGCCGAGCTCTCTGCTGCGGACTGATGCGAGACGAAGCTGCCATTGGCCATTCTCGGCCCGAACTCGGCGGCAGACTTAAGAGCGGCACTCGATGCGGCTGGCGAGGCAGTCACCGTAGCATCCAGTTTGGGCGCAGGCTGGCTTGGACCGACAACCGCTGGAGGTGTGGAGTTGGTGGAACTTTCCGGCTTTGCCGTCTTCGACAGCGCCGGAGACGGAACTCTCTTCTCACCCTCTTGCTGGGCTCGTGCCACTAGAGTTTGCGGAGTGTTGGGCTTGCGTCCGTGAATGTCGATGATGAGGCGATAGGGATTGGGCAGCAAAAACGCCGAGTAGTCCGAGACGTCATCGACCTCTAGCACAACCCGCACCATGTCCTTCTGAAATTGGCCAATCCGCACCCGGCGCAGAAAACCATCTGAGACCTCGAAGGTTTTGCCGACCAGAGCGGACGCCAACTTGGTGTCGTGCAGGTCAAAGAAAATCCGGTCCGGGTGCGCGACGCGACCTGCCTCGTACTTCACTTGCTGCTCAAGATCGATCGCAACACGGGTATAGTCAGGCGTGGACCAGTGACGGATTCCGGTGACCAGCGGCAGAGTGCTGTGCGTCGCGTCGCCTGAATCCTCACCCGCCTTGGATTCCTGCTGTTTGGCTTCCTGCGCCTTGGCTTCGAGAACGCGGGGCGGCTTCTGCTTGTTGTGCGCCTGCTGATCCATCTCCGCGAGAGCCTCACGCGCGTCGGAGGAAACCTGCATATGCGGGTAGCGGTGAATTACCTCTTGAAAAGTTTCCTTTGCCTTGTCGCTCTCATCCAGATCGTCCTTATAGATCTGGCCGATGGTAAACAGGGCGTCAAAGCGATACTTGCTGCCGGGATATTCCCGGCGGAGGAACTCATACTGCGCGATAGCGGCGCGAAGCATCTTCTCATCGTTGAATGTACGGCCGCTTTCCGCCAGCAACTCGGCTACGGCCACGACGCTTGCATCCGCCTTACTGCTGGTAGGGGCGGCGTAGTAGACGCGGCGAAAGGCATCGGTCACGCGCTGATAGTCGCGGCGCGAGCGCTCCTGCTGAGGCAGCCCGTTAAGTTCTTCGCGCATTCGCCCGGCTTCCTCAAACTGCGAGCGCGCCTGCTGCTTCTTCACTTCAAGACTGGCGCCGAAGGCAGGCAAAGCAAGCATGCAAAGCATGGAAAACGCTGTCAGCCAAAGCTTCCATGCGCGCTTATAATTTTGTCCTGTCATCGACTGCATCATCCTCAAAGCGGACCGAAAGCTAGTTCGTGTTGCTGATAACCAGTCTGCCGCGCGCATCCCGGCTGACCTGAATGGGCACCGATAGGCTACTGACAGCAACTTCAGAGCCGCTGCTGCCCATCAGGCTAGTGATGCGCTTCACATAGTTGCGAGTTTCCGTATACGGCGGAATACCCCCGCTGCGCTCAACGGCTCCCTGTCCAGCATTGTATGCGGCCAGAGACAGAGAAACATCCCCACCAAAATTTTCCAGCAAACCCTTCAGATGGCGAACCCCGGCTTCCACGTTCTGCGCGGCATCAAAGGGATTGCGCACGTCATACTTACGAGCCGTCGCCGGCATCAACTGCATCAATCCCATGGCACCCTTGGGAGAGACGGCTCCGGGATTGAAGTTGGACTCCACCTTCACCAGCGCGCGCACCAGATTCGGGTCCACATGATGACGCGCCGCCGCCTCATTAATATAGCGGTCAATCTCGGCAGCGCTTACGGAGCGGTTGCCGGCGGCTCGCGAGTAGTTGGGGTCCTGCCCGGCAAGCTTGCCTTTTACCTTCGTTGCTCCCGAATCTAACGCGGGGTGTGACTCAATGTAACTGGAAACCTCACCGGCAATGGCACGGGCCGAGCGCATCGCCTTCGGCGTTGCATGCCGAACCGACTTCCAACGCTGTTCGGCGTTACTCCAGTAGAACAGCTCTGTCTGCCGCCGCTGCGGGGTGACATGTGGTGAAGGAGCGTCGTTGGTCCAGACAATGCGTCCATGTTCCGAAACAGCCTGAAGCGCCTGCGCCGACAGCAAGCAGGCAAGCGCAAGCACCACCGACGCTAACATAAGGCAACGACCAAGGTGCCGCGCCAGGGTTCGGAATGTCCACATCTCGATGCTCATCTTTAGGGCAACTCAACCCGGTGCGGCATTGGACTCATCCCAGAGTGACTGGATTATAAGGCCGATGAAAGCTGCACAGCAATCATTGAGACACAAGGAATCCAGGAAGTGAACGGGGTGAAACACGTACAAACACGGGAGAAAACCTTAATCGCAGGGATGTGCGGTTACGGGCGGTCATGGCTGAATGGAAAATTGGCAAGGATGCAAAGGGCCGGAGTATGATTCTCCAGCCCTTTGCTGTGCTGAACTAGCCGAGTAATGCTTCGACCGTGGCATAGCTTTCGCGCAATGCCTGATCGAGCGCCTCGGGATTTTTGCCTCCGGCTTCGGCCATATCTGGGCGGCCGCCACCCGAGCCTCCGACCTTCTGTGCAACTTGGCCTACGATCTTGCCGGCCTGAAGTTTCCCCGTGAGGTCCTTGGTGACGCCGACGATAACCGCAACCTTGCCATCTGCCACCGAGCCGATGATGACGACTCCAGAGCCGATCTTGTTGCGGAAGTTATCGACCAGGGTGCGCAATTGCGTCCGGTCCAGGTTATCGGCGCGGTGCGCCAGAACCTTCACGCCCTTCACTTCCCTCACGTTCTCATCGGCAGAGGCCACGGCGGAAGCTGCGGATTTCATACGGACCTGATCGAGCTCTTTGCGGAGTTTCTTGAGTTCATCCTCGCGCCGGTCTAGCTCATGCTTGAGGGCTTCGGCAGGGCTGAGTTCGCTGCGTCCCACAAGTGTCGAAACCAGTCCTTCGAGCTCGTGATCCTGACGGAAGCGGTGCAGCGAACGTTCACCGGAGACGGCTTCGATGCGGCGCACACCGCTGGAAACACTTCCCTCTTTCAGAATTTTGATGAGCCCGATTTCGCCGGTGGCCCCAACATGCGTGCCGCCGCAGAGCTCGGTGGAGAAGTCGGAAATCTTGAGCACGCGCACCTTTTCACCGTACTTTTCGCCGAAGAGCGCCATGGCGTGGTACTCGTTGACGGCAACATCGATGGGCACATCTACGATGGTTTGCACGAGGTTGTTGCGCAAAACCTCACGATTTGCAATGTCCTCGATCTCCTGCAACTCTTCGTCGGCCACTCCAGCGAAGTGCGAGAAATCAAAGCGCAGATAGTTGGGCGAGACCAGCGAGCCAGCCTGTTTGACGTGAGTGCCAAGCACCTGACGCAGCGCGGCGTGGAGCAGATGAGTCGCCGTGTGATGGCGGCGGGTGGCAGAGCGCAAATCGGAGTTGACCACAGCAATGAGTTTTTCTCCCACGGCGAGGGGCTGACGGGCAACGACCTTGTGCGCGCGAACCCCTTGCACCGGCGAGTGTACGCCTTCAACTTCGGCGACGACTACGGTGTGATCCGCGGAGTAGAGCCAGCCTTTGTCGCCAACCTGTCCGCCGCTCTCGGCGTAGAAGGGAGTGTGGTCGAGGACCAGCTCACCGTGCTGGCCGGGAAGCAACTGCTGCGCCCCTTTGCCGTCAACCACGATGGCAAGAACCTCGCAGTCCGCTGACTGCTCTTGCGTGTACCCTTCGAAAACCGTCGGAGGCAGCGAGGCAAAGACCGGCGACGCAGACTTCTGTGAGCCGCCCTTCCAACTGGCGCGGGCGGTGCGGCGCTGCTCTTCCATTGCGGCATCGAAGCCGGCCTGATCGAAGGTCACACCCTGATCGCGCGCGGCATCGGTCATGAAGTCCAGCGGAAGCCCAAAGGTATCGTAGAGCTTGAAAGCCTCGCGACCCGGCAGCAAGTTGTTCTCCGCATGATCGAGAAGATCCTGGAGTTTGGAGAGTCCGACCGCAACAGTGTTTGCAAAGCGAACCTCTTCGCTCTCGATGACCTTGGCCACGCGCGCGGCGGTTTCGCCGAGTTCAGGATAGGCGCCAATCATCTCCTTCACGACGGCCTCGACCATCTTGTAAAGGAACGGTTGGGTCTGGCCGAGCAAGCGTCCGTGGCGAATGGCGCGGCGAATGATTTTGCGCAGCACATAGCCGCGGCCTTCGTTACCGGGAAGCAGGCCATCGCTGATGAGGAATGTAGCGGCTCGGCTGTGGTCGGCGATGACGCGCAGCGAGGCGGCACTATGAGACTTCTCTTCTTCTTCCTCAACCTTTTTCTCATCGACGCCCGTCAACTCGGCGGCGCGATGAATCAGCGGTACGAATAAGTCGGTGTCGTAGTTGCTAACCACGCCCTGCACGACGGCGGTGACGCGCTCGAGTCCGGCTCCGGTGTCGATCGATGGCTTGGGCAGCGGGTTCAAAACGCCATCCGCGCTGCGGTCGAACTGCATGAAGACCAGATTCCAGATCTCGACGTAGCGTCCGCACTCGCAGGGGAACTTGCACTCACCGGCGGCGCACTCAGGTAGCTTTTTATCGCTGGAGGCGATGCCCATGTCGTAGTGAATCTCCGAGCAGGGACCGCAGGGGCCGGTGTCGCCCATCTGCCAGAAGTTTTCCTTCATGCCGAGTTCGAAGATGCGCTCGGGCTGCACGCCGACCTTGGTCCAAAAATCGTAAGCCTCGCTGTCACGCGGAACGCTGTGCTCCCCCCGGAAGATGGTGACGTAAAGCTTGTCGGCCGGCATGTTGAACCACTGGTCCGAGGTAACTAGCTCCCAGGCATAGGCGATGGCATCCTTCTTGAAGTAGTCGCCAAAGCTGAAATTGCCGAGCATCTCAAAAAACGTATGATGGCGATTGGTGAACCCTACATTTTCAAGGTCGTTGTGCTTACCGCCGGCTCGGACGCACTTCTGCGAACTGGTGGCACGCGAGTAGTCGCGCTTTTCCGCGCCAAGGAAGACGTCCTTGAACTGGTTCATTCCCGCGTTGGTGAACAGCAGGGTGGGGTCATTGGCGGGGAGCAGCGAGGAGCTGTGTACCTGGCGGTGTCCCCTCTGGACAAAGAAGTCCAGGAACATGCGTCGAACGTCATTTCCGGTTGGCATACGAGTTCACTTTCGGCGAATCCCTGGGCAGCCAAAAAGCCGCGCCTTATGCGCGGAGGCAGACGCCCGGTGGGAGACGAAAAGACGATTCTAACATCACCCGGAATTCAGCCTCGGAGCAGCCCCGGAAATGGAACTGTGATACGGTGAGTAGCCCAATTTGCAAAGTCGGTTCCCTGAATAGCGAAATATCGGGACAATTAGAGGACCGGAGAGCCATAATAACCTCCAACATAGCGAGGCGAATAAATGGAAAACGCAGCCAAACCAGGCAATCAGATTCCAGTGCTTCCCAAGCGTCGCGAAGCGCGTCTGCCCGTTGCGTTGAATGTCCGCGTACTGGGCATTGATGCCAATGGCAAGCCGTTCCATCAAGCAGCGGTCACGGCTGATATTAGCCTATCCGGTGCTCGGGTCATCGGACTGGCGGCGAAACTCACTCCCGGCGATATTGTGGGTCTGCAAAGCGGTGGGGCAAAGTGTCGCTTCAAAGTGAGCTGGATATCGGAGCACGTGGATGGCACGTTTCAAACTGGATTGCACTGCCTGGAAAAA
Organism: uncultured Acidobacteriota bacterium; assembly: GCA_963786435.1. Taxonomy (GTDB): domain Bacteria; phylum Acidobacteriota; class Terriglobia; order Terriglobales; family Acidobacteriaceae; genus TOLSYN. The sequence goes on along the minus strand of CAWAZK010000002.1, from coordinate 3,072,345 downwards.
GGTACTAGCCCATGGCGCGAGACCATGCAGCAAACCAGGGGAGGCGACCGCCGCGGCGAAGAGCGGTATCCCTGCAACGGTTCGGCCTCGGTGCATTCGGCGGCCCTTAGCACGCCAATCTGGGGCTCGCTGCGCGATATCAGCGCTGGCGGATGTTATGTGCAGTGTGTGAATCCGGCCGGAGCTGGCGATATCGTGAGCGGAAAATTCGTTGTGAACGCTGTGCAGATCAATTGTGTAGCAGAGGTGCTCACCTCACGCGCTGCCGTCGGCATGGGATTGGAGTGGCGTGACCTGGGCTGGGATGGACAGGAAAAGCTGAACAATCTTTTGCGCACGCTTGCACTGAACCACACCGATGCGAACTCAAACAAGGTCAAGGCTCTGGCACAACTGGATAAACTTCATCAACTGATGGTGGCGCTCCGGGAACGATTGGAAAAGAACCAGACGATGGTAGATGTGCAGACGATCGGACAACTGAGTGATGCGCTGGAGAAGATGGGCGAAGCTCTGAAAAGCGTGCAGGAATAATGCACATTGCTGTAACCTTGCAGATATGCGCAATCTATTCTTTCCTGCCCTGTTGTTATTGAGTCTGGTCGTCTTTTCTCCGCAGCTGGGAAGCGCCCAGAGTGACACGGAGGCTGTCCCTCCCACCCGAATTTCCGCTGATCTCGGCACCTGCTCGGCACTGATCAGCGTCACCGGAGCCGACTCCAAGCCGATCTTTAGTGCAAAGGTTTCAACGCGTGTTCACTATGGTTTTATGGGAGTGAAAAAGGTTGACCTGGAAACCTACACCAGCGCCAAGGGCCAAGCCGAGATCGTCAAACTACCCGAAGTTCCGAAAAAGCCGATCTACATCTACATCAGCAAAGGTGACAAGATGGAGACAGTGGAATTCCAGCCCGACGTGCATTGCCGCGCAACCTTCGATGTGAAGTTGAAATAACGGGCGCTTACCTTATCCTGGCAGGGCCGTCGATCGGACGGCCTTTTTCTTTGCGGCTTTCTTCGTGGCTGAATTGCCGGACGCGAGCTTCTTCGCTGCGACTTTGTTGAGCGCAACAGGTTTTGCTTTGGCGCCGGCGTCGCGCCCGGAAAGTTCGGCACAGCGCCACATATACCAACTGGCGACCGAACACCACGGCTCCCACTTGCGGGCGCGGCGGCGCATCGCATCTTTGCTGGGCAGCTCGCGCAATTTGTACAGGCGCTGCATGCCCTTGCGCACACCGTAGTCGTCCACGGGAAGCACGTTGGGACGCCCCAGCCGGAAAATCAGCATCATCTCCACCGTCCAACGGCCGATGCCGCGCACCTGCGAGACGCGCTCGATGATCTCCTCGTCAGCCATTCGGGCGAGGGCGCGTTTGTCCGGTACGGTGCCATCAAGACACTTGGCTGCAAGATCGCGCAGGGCGGCCAGTTTGTTCTGCGAGAGTCCGGCGCCGCGGAGCGCGGCGTCTTCCGTGTCCAGCAGATTTCGTGGCGTCATGCGTCCCTTTGGGAAGAGCGCCTCGACGCGCGCCATGATCGCTGCGGCTGCAGCTCCGGCAAGCTGCTGGTAAATGATGGAGCGGGCTAGCGAATAGAAGATGCTGAAGTGATGCGGGATCTCAATAGTGCAGGGGCCGACCTGCCCAATGAGCGCAGCGAGCTTTGGATCTACAGCGGAGAGATGTTCAACGGCAATCGACCACTCCGGCTGCTGCTTTGTCATTCGTCCTCACTCGAAAGAGCCGGTCCGGCCATCTCACGCTCCTGCTCCAGTGCAGAAATCGTTTCGCCTTCTACATTCCAGTTGCGCAACAATTTGACGATGACGCGAGTGGAAAATCCGGCACGCGCCATCATGCGAAAGATACGCGCTGCCTGCTTCTGATCCTGAGGCTGCTTGAGACGCTTGCGCACGACGAACTCGCCCGCAAGTTTCTGCTCATCAACCTCGCTGTAGGTTTCGCCGATTGCCTTGCCGATGACGTCCGGGTGCACGCCTTTTGCTTTCAGATCCTGCACCACGCGCAGCGCACCGAATTTTTCGGTATCTCGGCGGTATGCGGAGTACGAAGTTGCATAGCTAGTGTCGTTCAGATAGCGCTGCTCTTTGAGGCGCGCGGTCACGGCTTCGACGAGAGCTTCGCAATCAGGCTGGTCTCCGGCGCGGGCGCGCATCAACCGCTTTAGCTCCGCAACCGTACGCATCCTGCGGCCCAGTGCGCCAACTGCATACTCATACAGGGCTCGTTCCGTGTAGATCTTCTTGGCCGCGCTTTTCTTCCATGCCATCGCTAGAACAGTTTCAGTCCGATGAAGGTTTTTAGCAAGCAGAAGAGCACGCAAAGACGGCCGCGTGCTCTGAAGCGCATTCACCAAACAGGTGCGGATTAGAAGCGGCCCAGTTGTTGCGAAAGCGTGTCGCGAGTCGATTCCGCGGTGCCGGAAATCCCCTGTACGCGAAGCTTGAAGTCGTCCGCATTGCTTGCGTTCTCAATCGCGGTCTCGTAGGAGATCAAGCCCTTCTGCAGCAGATCGTAAAGCGACTGGTCGAAGGTCTGCATTCCATATTGCGATGTTCCCTGCTGGAGCGCCTCTTTGATGTTGCGGGTCTTCTCCGGAGTGATAATGCACTCTCGAATGTAGGCAGTGGAGATGAGCACTTCAACGGCCGGCACACGGCCCGTGCCATCGCAGCGCTTTACCAGGCGCTGGCTGATCACGGCGCGCAGCGTCGCCGCCAGTTGCAGACGAATCTGCTTCTGCTCCGGGGGCGGGAACACGCTGATAATGCGGTTCACGGTCTCCACTGCATCCAGCGTATGCAAGGTGCTGAAGACCATGTGGCCGGTTTCTGCCGCGTGCAGTGCTGTGGAGATGGTTTCCAGATCGCGCATTTCGCCGACCAGAATTACATCCGGGTCTTGGCGGAGACTGGCGCGCAGAGCGCTGCCAAACGTTGGAGTATCGACTTCCACCTCGCGCTGATTCACGAACCCTTTCTTATCGCGATGAAGAAATTCGATCGGATCTTCGATGGTGATAATGTGTTCGGGGCGCGATGAATTAATGCGGTCGATCATGGCCGCAAGGGTAGTGGATTTACCTGAGCCGGTGACACCGGTGACCAGCACCAGGCCGCGCGCCTCTTCGCAGATTCGTTCCGTGACCGCGGGAAGAAACAGCTCTTCAAGAGCGCGAATCTTGGTGGGAATCACGCGGAGAACGATGCCCACATTGCCGCGCTGCTGAAAAACGTTGACGCGGAACCGCCCCAGACCCGCTGCGCCGTAGGCCAAATCGATTTCAGCGCACTCCTTGAACTTCTGCTTCTGGCGGTTGGACATCATGCTGAAAGCCATGTTCAGCATGTCCTCTCCAGTTACGCGGGGCTGATCGGTGAGCGGCACAAGTTCGCCGTCAATACGGACGTGGGGATAGTTGCCAACCTTCAGATGCAGGTCGCTCGCTTTGCGCTCGACAGCGATGCGCAATAGATCATCGATAGTCATCGAATCGATCTCTTTGACAAAGGAATTTACCCGAAAGTACCACGTTGCCGGAGCAGGTGCAATGAAGGATCACACATCGGACCACAAAAGCCGCGAACTTACTGATTTTTCATTGGGGGGATCAAGAGAGCAACAAAAGCGCGGGCGCCAGGCCCGCGCTTGAAAGTACACAGGACGAACTACGCGCCGACCTTCTGACCAACTGGAACAGGTGTGAGCCAGTTGTAGCGGTCCGGCTTGCTGCCGTCAAAGATGCTGAACAATTCCTTGCGGATCGCCTTCGTGACCGGGCCAACCGCGCCATCGCCAACGGTGATCTTATCGACCGAGCGGATTGGCGTAACTTCGGCCGCAGTGCCGGTGAAAAAGACTTCGTCGGCAAGATACAGAAGCTCGCGGGGAATAACCTGTTCGACAACCGTAATGCTGAGGTCCTGCGCCATACGCAACACCGAATCACGAGTAATACCGGCCAGCACCGAGTTGCCGAGCGGCGGCGTGAAGATCTTGCCGTTGCGCACCAGGAAAATGTTCTCGCCCGAGCCTTCGCTGACGTATCCATTGACGTCAAGCGCAATGCCTTCGACGTAGCCGTTGAGCACGGCCTCCATCTTAATAAGCTGCGAGTTCATGTAGTTGGCGCCGGCCTTGGCCATCGAAGGCAGAGTGTTCGGCGCAAGGCGCGTCCAGGAGGAGACGCAGACATCCACCCCCACGTCCTCCGAGCCGCCCAGATACTTGCCCCACGGATAGTTGGCCACATAGCATTCGGTAGGAACGCCGATCGGATTGACGCCGATCTCGCCATAGCCGCGCACGATAAGCGGACGAACATAGCAGGGCCACACGCCGTTGGCGCTGATGGTATCAACCATCGCATCAACGAGTTGCTGGCATGTGTATTCCACCGGAATGCGATAGATCTTCGCCGAGTCAAGAAGCCGCTGAATGTGTTCTTTGGCGCGGAAGATCGCGGGGCCAGTGGGCAGCTCATAACATCGAACGCCCTCAAAAACGGCCGACCCGTAGTTGACGACGTGAGCCATGACGTGAATCTTGGCATCATCCCAGTCAATGAGCTTTCCGTTATGCCAGATTTTTTCAGTAGGTTTGACGGACATGTTCGCGCACTCCTCGGAAATTCAAAGATTTATTATATAAGACGGCGTGAGGTGCGTGGCACCCGGATTCCAGTTCATCGCGCCAACAGTATCCTTCCGACACCGCAGCTACCCTGCGGCATGGCCAGTTGGAGTAGCTGCGGTGAGTGGATCGTTCGATGACTCCATGTCGAAATAAAAGGACTAGAGCGACTCCGCCTTCAGGCATTCCGCCGCTTCGCGTTTCTCACCGGCAGCGATGGCGTGTGCCAGTTCGCGCACGAAAAGCTCAGCGTCGGTGACCAGTCCCAGAGCCTGAAAGGTTCCGCGATCTGCAAGCTTGGTAACCACGGCGGGATTAATATCAACGGCCACCACCTTCACCGAGGCTTTCAGCATATTGCCGGTCGCGATCGAGTGGAGCATGGTGGCAATCATCAGCACCATCTCAACCCCTTCCAGCGCATTGCGCATCCGGACCTGCGCTTTCGCCGTATCTGTGATGACGTCCGGCATGGGGCCATCATCGCGAACCGAGCCCGCCAGTACGAGATCCACATTGTTCTGGACGCACTCGTACATAATGCCTTCCTTCAAAATTCCCTTCGCCACGGCTTCCTTCAGCGATCCGGCTGCCCGGATGGTGTTGATGGCGGCCATGTGGTTGCGATGTCCGCCCGCCACGGGTCGTCCATCATCGAGGCAGACTCCGAGCGAGGTGCCGAAAAGAACGCTCTCGACATCGTGAGTGCAAATGGCATTACCGCCGAACAGAACCTGTACGTAGCCTTCGCGGATAAGTTTGGCGAGCAGAGGGCCAGCGCCGCTGTGAACGATGGCCGGACCAGCCACGATGAGGACTTTGCCGCCGCGGGCGCGAATCTCGCGCATCTGCTTAGAGATCTCCTCGATGACGAGGCGCTTAGGATGTTCAGACGAGACGTTGCTGCCCATGAAGCTGAAAATTTCGCGCTCGCGCGAGCGTTGCGGCGGCAGAATGCGAATCCCTTCATGCCCGATCACCACCAGCTCTCCCTTACAGACCGCGGAGGATGGAATCATGCGGGCTTCCGAGAAAGCGGGGTTTACGACGATGGCCAAGTCCATCTCCGTGTTCTTCACATCTGTCCAGCGACCGTTGAGGCGAATCTGTGTGGGCAGGTGAGTCGTCGAGTAAAACTCCTGCGGCAGTACACCATCGGCGGGCGCGGGCGCATACGCCACGTCATCGCGCGATGCCAGCACCGCACCGAAAGACTGCAGCGCCGTGAGAATGGCCTCCAGCTTCGCCTCCGAATCGGCGCGAACCTTCAGCCGGGCAAAAGAAGCCTGATCCTTGGCGCGGCCCACCTGTATGTCCTCAACGTCAAAAGCGCCGCCCATGTCCATGATGGTGTCGAAGGCGCGTGGGAGGGTCCAGGAGTCGATAATGTGTCCTTCGAGAGTGACTTCTTCGCTGAATGAATTCATGGGTCCTTTTTTCTTCGTCCTGTACAGGCCACCAGAGAAACCAGCGGCCGGAAATCTATGCTGCCGGGCTAAAACAGCATGGCTCAAGTAAAAAGGCCCGCGGCTGTATGCCTGCGGGCCTGGAGATGATAACTAAGCGAATCTTAGTACTGAAGCTCTCTCCGTGCACGCGGGCCCTCGACCAACGGTCGCGGCAGCGGGTGCGGGTTTGTGCTATGGAGCGACATTGATCCTTAAAGTCTGAGCGAAGTGAGCGGGATTGTCAACCCGAAGGCATTACTTCTGGTATGCATGAACAGAACTTGCGAGCACCCCTGCCCGACAAATAAAAAAATGGTCGGGGCGACTGGATTCGAACCAGCGACCCCCTGCGCCCAAGGCAGGTGCGCTACCAGGCTGCGCTACGCCCCGACTCTGCACGGCAGGAGATGCCGCACTCTGAAATCCTAGCATATGAGCGCCCGGTTAGTCGTTCTCAGTCCGGTCTCCATCCGAAATCCGCGCGGCAACCGCCTGCGAATTGATCCCCACCGAGTCGGCAATCAGCGTGAGCGTCGGGTCGGAAAACTTCCATTGCTGCAATCGGGGATCAATGCTCCAGCTCTGAAGTTCAATACCCATCTCAAAGGCGATGAAAAGATCGGAAGTGTGCGGCGCCACGCGCACGTCCTTGACGCGGAGATTCTGCAGAAGCTGCCACGGCTGCAGCTCATCCACTATAGATTCCGGGACTGAGTTGCCTGAGGAGTTGCTGGCAAACGCGAGGTTGTCATCGAGAACAATCCGCCAAGGGCAGTTGAGCGTCAGTTCCGCATCATGTTCAAAGGTGAGATGCCATTCCTGATCGGAAGCCGCTCCACGCTTTTCGACCGCGGTACAAAGTTTTCCATTCAGCCGCTGGCCAATCAGATCGGCAGCCGTAGGGGCGTTTTTGAACCATGCCCGCAAAGGAGGAGTATTCAGCCAATAAAGCAGGAAAACCGCCATCGCGAATTGAAGGAACAGTACCGGGTGGCTCATCAGCGCAATGATGTTTCCGCGCTCAAAGACATCCGAAATTCCCTCCGCCATAATCATGAATGAAGCGATGAGAACAACAACTCGGGCCCAGGAATGGCCCTTCCAGTAGCTCCACGCCACGTACAGCTCAAACGCCAGGACGATGGCGCCGTAGTAGAAACCCAGCAGGCCTTGTGAATGAAATTGACTGGCGAGAGCTCTTGAGGCCGGCACGGCCAAAGCGCCAATGGCGAGCGCAGTGAGGCTCACGCCCTTGGGGCGCGAACGTTCGGCTGAGGCGGCTAGGGTGAATCGCACGATGCGACAGTATCGCCAGCACACCGGAATTGTAAAGCTTGCTCAGTAGCCCACTCAGCTAATCCAGTTCAAGAGAAGACGTTCGCGTGACCCATTTTGCTTTACAATCCTGCCCTGAAGCTGAGAACGTTACAGTGCAGGGCATGAAGGACACAATTTGCGATGAGTGTGCTTCCATTACAGCTGGTTTATTCGGAAAAAGAGATGTTGCCGATTGGCGACCACCTTTTCCATGGCTCCAAGTACCATCGAATTCGCGAGCGCCTGTTGCGGTCTGGAGCTTTTACGGAGAGCGAATTCATCTCCGCCCCACCCTGCGAAGAAAAGGACGTCCTGCTAGTCCACACCCAGCTCTGGGTAGATAAGCTGAAACGTGGAACCCTGAGCATGCGCGAGGAGCTTGAACTGGAATTGCCCTACAGCAAAGAACTGGTAGAGGCTTTCTGGCATGTGACCGGGGGATCGATTCTCGCCGCCCGGCAGGCACTGCAGAATCGCTGCTGTGTTCACGTCGGAGGCGGATTCCACCACGCCTTCGCCGATCACGGAGAGGGCTTTTGCCTGGTTAATGACGTGGCTGTCGCCATTCGTTGTATGCAGCGCGATGGCCGTATTGCGCGTGCCATGGTGCTTGACTGCGATGCCCACCAGGGCAACGGAACTGCGGCAATCTTTGGCACCGGCGATCCGGAGCCGTTTCCGCGTCCTACATGGTCGGCTTCCCTGCTCAATCCCAAGCGCGCGGCAAATGTCAAAACCAGTGCGTCTCGCGACGTATTCACAATTTCGCTGCACCAGGAGAGCAACTATCCGCATTGGAAACCCGCCTCCTCGATCGACGTGAATCTGCCCGACGGCACCACCGATGCCGAATATCTTGAGTGGCTGCAGACTGCCTTAAATGGAGCCAGCGAGCGCTTTGTTCCTGAGTTGATCTGCTATGTCGCCGGTGCCGATCCCTACAAAGGCGACCAGTTGGCCGGGCTTGGTATGACCATCGAGGGACTGAAACAGCGAGATCTCATGGTTTATAACTTCGCCCGCGAGCACGACGTCCCTATCATGACCACTCTCGCCGGGGGCTATGCCGTAAATCCGGATGACACGGTGACCATCCACGCCAACACGGCGCTGGCCGCAAAAGAGGTTTTCGGATAATCAGCTTCTCTGCAGTGCAGCACGACATTGCTGAAAATTCAGGCACACGGGAATAAGGTGCAGCTCACAGACTTGGAATAGCATCTACACAGATGCTGCGTTCCGAGCTATGGCGAGTTGCTCGAACGACGGCAGATGGAGAGTGTGGACACAGATCATTTCTACGCGTTGTGGGAGTGTTGCAACAGCTCGGCCATGAAAGGGTTACCGTGCAAAAAGTCTCCCGCGAACTCGAACAGCTTTTGACCGTCACGGCTCTGATTACGGATCCGGTAATTGCCTGCGATGCCTGCGGCCAGATGGTCTACGCCAATTTCGCCGCCAAAACCCTCTTTGGCCAAATTGACCTGGAAAAGAACACCATGGACGACTGCCCGGAGGCGCTGGGCATCTTCGATTATCATGGCGAGCGCATGCTGGACCCGCAGGAACTGCCGCTGGCACAGGCCGCCTACCAAGGCAAAACCGTCCGCGTCAATCTGTTGGTACGCCAAGAGGAAGCAGCTTCCCCGGTGGAAGCCACGGCTTTCCCCGTTCTCGACCACACTGGCCGCCAGATTGGAGCCATGATGATCTGTCGCTGCCTCGACGCATTCCCCGAGCCCGGACGCGCCACCCACTTGGCGTGATATTCTGAGGCTTCCAGCTTCGCAGTCGGGCACGGCAACAGCTTAGCGACGGGTACGGGCCGAACAGATAGCCCTCCGGTCGCTGACGTTGGGCCGCTCCGGCCGCGGCGCCAAGCGGGTCCGCCCACCGCTAAACTACACAGATGGACCGCCTTGCGCGGCTCCCCGGACTTATCCAATGTTCGAGAATTTAACAGACAAACTTCAGCGCGCATTTAAAAACCTTCGCGGCCAGGGCAGCCTGACCGAGGAGAACATGGACGAAGCCTTGAAAGAAATCCGCCTTGCCCTGCTTGAGGCGGACGTGAACTTCAAGGTCGTCAAGGAACTGATCGACCACATCCGTGCCAAAGCGGTCGGCACCGAGGTCATGACCGCGCTCTCCCCTGCGGAGATGGTCATCAAAGTGGTGCGCGATGAGCTAATAGAAACCCTCGGGCGCGACACGGCAAAATTCAAGTTCGCCTCGCAGCCGCCAACCGTGGTCTTGATGGCCGGACTGCAAGGTTCCGGTAAAACGACCACCTCCGGCAAGTTGGCGGGCTGGTTCAAAAAGGGCGGACACCGTCCCATGCTGGTTTCGGTGGACGTCTATCGCCCGGCGGCTCGCGAGCAGTTGAAGGTAGTGGCCAAGGCGATTGGCGCTCACCTGTACGAAGGCTCCGACGTGGAGAGCGATACCGAGAGCGTGGTACGACTGGCCAAGGAAGCACGCCGCGAAGCCGTCATCAATGGCTGCGACGTGCTCATCGTCGATACCGCCGGACGTCTGCACATCGACGAACAGTTGATGGACGAGATGCAGTCGCTCAAGTCGCTGCTGAAGCCGCAGGAAGTGCTCTTCGTGGCCGACGCCATGACTGGCCAGGACGCGGTGAACTCGGCCAAGGAATTCCACGACAAGCTGACCCTGACCGGCGTGGTGCTGACCAAGATGGATGGCGACGCACGCGGCGGCGCTGCACTCTCCATCCGCTCCGTCACCGGACAGCCCATCAAGTTCCTCGGTATTGGCGAAAAGTACGATGCCATCGAGCCCTTCCATCCCGACCGCATCGTTGGCCGCATCCTTGGCATGGGCGACATTCTTTCGCTGATCGAAAACGCCGAGGACAAGCTCGACAAGAAGAAGTCCGAGGAGTTCGCCAAGAAGGCGCTGAGCGGCGATGGCTTCTCGCTTGAGGACTTCCGCGACCAGTTGCGGCAGGTGAAGAAGCTCGGCTCGTTGCAGTCGATTATCGGGATGCTACCCAAGATTGGCCCGTTTGCGCAAATGCACCAGGCCAGCAACAAGGTGGACGAGAAGCAGTTGGGCCGCGTTGAGGCGATCATCAACTCGATGACGGCGTACGAGCGCGAGCATCACGAGGCCATCAACGGATCGCGCCGCAAGCGCATTGCCCGCGGCTCCGGCACCAGCGTGCCCGAGGTGAACAATCTGCTGCGCCAGTACGCGCAGATGCGCAAGATGTTCAAGTCCATGTCCAAGCCGAGCTTCGCAAAGCGCCTGGCGGGAATGAAAATGCCGGGGATGTAAATCGCGGCTCCTGACTCCAGCACAACGCCCTGAACTGATCAGGGCGTTTGTTTTTTGAAATCAATAACGCCCGCGGGTGGCCCACTCAAGCCATCAGTTGGCTTGAGTGGGAACTCAGCTAGAGTTCCCGCAACCCCTCAAACAGATCATGCTCCATCGCCATCGTCGTTATCTCGGCAGTGGCTACCAGATGAAACAGCTCGTGATCTCCCGCCCGCCGCTGCGCGTGCTCGAAGATGTGCAGCAGAGGACTCTGCGTTTTGTGTTTGGTGAAAGCTTCGATCTTGCGATTGAGGTAAGGCACAACCGAGATCCGCGCCGTCACCGGAGCCAGCGAAACCACGGGGCGCTCACGCAAGGAGAACTCCGCAGTTACGTAATAGAGTTTGCTGGCCTGCCACGGCGTCAACCCATTATCCAGTTGGCCGGTGTAGCGATTGTTGCGTGCAGCCCACTGGAAAGCCGCCGAGGTGAACAGTCCGGCCATGCCGTGGTCAGGATGCGCGGTGACATAACCATCGGCTCCAAAGCTGAGGATCACGTGCGGCCGCAGGGTGCGGATGAGATGCACCAGCCTGCCGGTTACTTCGTTAAAGTCCTCGCGATCCAGCCCGCCGTCGGCATAATTCAGCACCTCGCAGCGAGTAACGCCGAGAAGATGACAGGAGTCCGCAAATTCCTTGCGGCGCATCGTCTTCAGCGCTTCGTCATCGGCGATGCCGCCGCGGTTTGCAGCCCGCTCTCCGGCGGTAAGGCAGATCACCGAGCACTCCACGCCAGCTTCAGAATATTTTGAAAGAACCCCACCGAAGCATCCCGCTTCATCGTCGGGATGCGCGGTCACACAGAGCAGCTTCAACATTCACTTTCCTCGTTCACTTCCTCGTCCGACAATTCGAACTCTGGCGGCAAATCTCCGCCGGCGGCGGCCACCGGTGCGTAGCTCTGCCGGTGCATGGGAGAGGGTCCATATTCGAGCAGAGCACGCTTGTGCTGCGGCGTCGAGTATCCCTTATTGCTGGCCAAACCATATTGGGGATAGACCGGATCCCAGGCGCGCACAATCTCGTCGCGATGCACCTTCGCCAGAATGGATGCCGCCGCGATGGAAGCCGACAATGCATCGCCATGAATAATTTTCTTTTGCGCGCAGTCAAAGTCCACAGTCACGGCGTCAACCAGCAGAAAATCTGGGCGCGGAATCAGGCGCTCGACCGCCAGCTTCATCGCCAGTAGGCTGGCATGGTAAATGTTGATCTGGTCGATCCTGCCCACATCTACTTCCGCAACCGCCCAGGCAATAGCTCGTTGACGGATGCGTTCGGCAAGCTTTTCGCGCTCGCATTCGGGCAGCAGCTTGGAGTCGCGCAATCCGCGGATGCGATCTGCAGGATTGAGAATGCAGGCTCCGGCCACAACGCAACCAAAGAGACTGCCGCGACCAACCTCATCCACGCCCGCCACCAATTGCGCGCCGCTCTCCCATGCCGCTTTTTCAAACTTGGTGGTGCACTTCAAGCTCTTCAGCAGGCGCAGCTTGGCCGCCGAGGCGGAGATTGATTCTGCGCCGTCGCTCTGTTCAGGATTTGCCTTTGGCCGCGACACGTTGCTGTTAAGATTCGCACCGCGGCGACCTCAATGCAAGCGGTCGCCGGGTGCTCTGAAAAGTCGCACGTTCCACTTCTCGCCTTCGCTGCCTAACGATGGCTATCCACAACCCGCCGCTTCGGCTCTGTCACAGTCGCTGTTCTCTCCAGTTTGTCCCAGGAGAAGTGCCTGCCATCAATGGCCCGCCGCAGCGTCTTGATCAGCACGATGGAGAACAGTTGCCGGTAGGCGAAGCGTTGCAGCCAGACGTGTCCCAGCAACCACCAGTCGCGCCGATCCCGCCCATGCCGACGCTCCAGCGAGAACGCAATCACCGAAGCGATGAAATCGATGACCAGGAACATCAGGAAGAACAGCAGCAGTTGATCGAAGCTTGCCGGATCGGCCGTCTCGGGATGGAAGTGCTTGTCCCAGATCAGGTACTTGAGCGCTCCCACCACAAACATGATGTCAATGAACGGCGACACCAGCGGCAGCAGTATCTGGAAGATCACGATATTCGGAAGCGCGACATAGCCCAGCGCACCCTTGCGCGCAAAGGCCGAGCTATGTTTCCAAACCGCCTGCAGAATTCCGAAAGACCAGCGGAAGCGTTGCCGCATCAACCCATTGGCCGTGGTCGGAGCTTCGGTGTAAGCCAGAGCGCGATCCTCGTACTCCACCTTGTAACCATTCTGCAGCAGCGCCATCGTAAGGTCGGCGTCTTCGGCCACGGTGTCGGTTTTGTAGCCACCGGCGGCGCGCACGGCCTCAGTGCGCCACGCACCAATGGCGCCCGGCACCACGCACACGGCGCTAAAGACATTCAAAGCGCGGCGGTCAAAGTTCTGACTGGTGATGTACTCCAGGGCCTGCCACCGCGTCCACAGGTTCACTCGATTGCCGACCTTGGCGTTGCCCGCCATAGCTCCCAATCGAGCATCCTGAAAGTGAGGCACAAGGTAGGAGATGGCATCGTGAGCAATCAGCGTATCGGCGTCGATGCCGATAAAGATCTCCTCGGTCACGAACTGCAAGCCATAATTCAGCGCCTTGGCCTTGCCGCCATTTTCCTGCCGCAGTACAGTTACGCGACCGCGCGCAATTTCATCGGCAAATTGCTCGCGAGCCACCTCGTAGGTACGGTCCGCCGAGCCGTCATCGATGACCACGACACGCAGGTTCGGATAAGTGGACTTGAGCACGCTGTGAATCGTGCGGCAAATCACCTTCTCTTCGTTGTAGGCCGGAATCAGCACCGCAACCTCCGGACGGAAGGCGGATTGTCCCGTAGCCAGCTCCGTGCGATGACGCCGCAGACGATCAAAAATCGCCGCCGCACCCACCAGCACCAGGCGCCCGCTCATCAGAATGTCGCCAACGAAGAAGACGAAAACGATGAAGGTATTCACTGCTCCGAAGATGAGAAAACCAGCGGAATCGATCGTCGCCCAGATCCGCTCGTTCCGCGATATCGGCGGCATCACATCGGCATAGCTCTTGCCCAGCAACTCGTGTACGGAAACAATCTGGTAGCCGCGTGCGCGCACTCCCTCGATAATCATGGGTAGCGCTTTCACGGTGTTCGCGCGATTGCCGCCGCCATCGTGCAGCAGAATGACGGAGCCGCCGTGTCCGAGTTGGTTGAGTACCGACTGGGTGATCTGCTCCGGCGACGGGCGCGGATTGTCGCGCCAGTCATCGGGATCGATTTTGTCGCCTACGGTGATGTAGCCCATGCTCTGGGTCAATTCCAGCGGGCGCACTTCGTCGGCAGTATCCGGCTCCTGGTCGATTGAATATGGCGGCCGGAAGAGCACTGGCTTGATGCCGAGTTTGGCCGCCATCAGGCGTTCGGTCAGGTTCAGTTCAACCCGCGCGTATTGCGCGCTGATGTTGCTGATGTCCGGATGGGTAAAGGTGTGATTCCCGATTTCATGACCTTCACGATAGACGCGCTTAAGCAGGCCCGGATACTTTTCCGCCTCCAGCCCGATTGTGAAGAATACCGCCTTCACGTTGTACTGCTTGAGAACGTCGAGAATCTTCGGTGTCCATTGCGGGTCGGGGCCATCATCGAAACTGATCACAACCCGCTTGCTAGGCGCACCATAGGCGTCAATGCGATAGGGGCTCGGCAGTTCACGGAAAACTTCATCTGTTATCAGGCCGCTGGAATCCACCTTCAGGTCGCGCGTGCCCGGCGACGGCTTGCTCTCAATGCGCAGGATGTCGCCTTCTCCCTCGATGTCCACATCCTCGCCTGGGTCCACTACTTTCAGCTTATCGAGCGCATCCTCCGCGCGGGGCGAGTCCCAAACCTTCCACAGCGCTCGATCCTCCGAACCTAGCCGCCACAATGCAAACGTCGAAATACCCAGCGAGCGCGCCGCACGCATTTGGTTCAGCGCGGTAACAGCGTCCAGATACCACACATCATGACGATTGTTCTCATCATCCAAATAGGTGAAGTGCGGATTCAACGTATCAGAGTCGAAGTTGACATCGGCCTCTGAATCGCGAGCCTCCAGCCAAGCCTCCTGCACGCTCACGTTGTGAACCCCGGCCATCCCGGGCTTTCCTTTTTTGGCCGTCGTCCAGTCGTAGCCGTAGTTGCCGATGGCGCAGATGATCTTTTCACGAGGGATCACCTTGAGCCTATTGGCCAAATTCTGCGTGAACCAATCCTGCCCGGCAATCGCGCCCGGCGCACCGCCCGGATAGTGCTGGTCGTAGTTCATCAATATCAGCCCATCGGCAAGCTTCGCAAGATAGGCATAATCGAAATCAGGATCAGCGGCCGGTACGCTGATGTAGAGCTTTTGATTGCGCTGGTGCAGGTCTGAAGAAAGTTCGGCGATCAACGCACGATAACCGGGCTGTGCTTCCTGGTCGAAGCCCTCGATGTCGAGCGTTAATCCTTTGTAGTTGTCGCTCGCAAGGAACGTTCTGATCTCCTGCCGGAAGCGCTCGCGCCCAACCTTTGAATCCAGCATCTTTGCGATATCGCTGCGCCATACGTTCTCGATGGGATCGAAGTTGTTCACCATCGGCAGCACGTCCACCTGCGCGTTCGCGCTCTTGATCATCGGCATCAGCTTGGGATCGATGTCCGCCACATGGCCGTTGTTGATCGCGTCGTAGAGCGTGTTGTTCTCGCTGACCGCCTGCAGACGTCCGTCGGCTCCCAGTACATGCAGCCATTCTGGAAACACGAAATCGACTTGGTGAATGAACTCACGCAGCGAACTGAAGCTGGCCGCGTCCCAAGTCACATAGAATGCGCCGCGAATCCCTTCGCCGGAGTTCAGCACCACCTGCGAGGCCGGAATAAAAGTCTTGCGATGGCTGCCCCTGCGCTGCGGCTTCCTTGGCTCATCCAGAAGCGCGCGATAATTTCTCTTCTGGGTGGCCAGCAGAACGGTCGGAATGTTTGTCTTGCGTACGACAGTGAGGGCAAAGAACACGATCAGCAGACTGAGTGCCACGACTGCAATATCGATCGATTTGCGTATCCGCTTCCAGCGCCGCCGGTCGGGATCAAAGAAAATAGGCTTGGACATTCGTTAATTTTTAGACATTGGTAATTGCCGTAGCTCTATCGTATGTTTCGCACACCGCGCCGTCAATCAGGCCTCGATGCTCCTACCGGCCCGAGCACAATTCCGGCACTCCCTATCGCCGCCCGGCTTCTGTTATATTCGGTCGTGCTCACCCTTATTGACAAGCATCGCAGGTGGTTTCTCGCCATCACTATTGCTGCGGTGCTGCTGCGTTTATTCTTCATTCTCAAGTTGCCGGTAATGGCGGGTGATTCGTACATCTATGGCGATATCGCCAAATCCCTCATCAACCACCATATGTTCGGTACAGAGAGGGTCTCCGGATGGGAGCCGACCCTGATTCGTCTGCCGGGCTATCCCTTATTTCTCGCCGCCACATTCATGATCTTTGGCCAGGATCACTACTTCGGCGCAAGACTAATTCAGCTTATCTTTGACGTGCTAACCTGCTTTTTGGTAGCAGATATTGCACGCCGCGTTCTCTCCGGGCGAGCCGCCCGCTCTGCATTTATTCTGGCCGCCTTCTGCCCGTTTCTGATGAGCTATGTTGCGACGCCGCTCACCGAATGCCTGGAAATCTTCTTTATCTCCGCCGCCATCGACTGTGCTCTGATGGCCCTGGACTCTCGCCTTTTGCGTTGGTGGGCGTTATGCGGCATCGCTTGCGCGGGAGCCATCGTGCTTCGTCCTGACGGAGGGCTGATCCTCGGCGGCATTGGACTTCCCATGCTCCTGCTCGTGATTCGCCAACCGGCGCGGCGACGCGAACTGCTGACCTCGGCTGTGCTGCTCGTAGCCGTTTCACTGTCGCCGCTGGTGCCGTGGACGATTCGCAACTGGCGCGTCTTCCATGTATTTCAGCCGCTGGTCACCACCCATGCCAACGATCCCGGAGAGTATGTGACGCTGGGCTGGGAGCACTGGTTACATACCTGGGTCATCGACTACGCCAACGTCGAAGACGTCGGCTTCCAAGTCCCCGGTCAACCCGTCGATATCGGTGACATTCCCGACCGTGCCTACACCTCGGAGGCCCAGCGCGCGCTCGTTCGCTCGTTGCTCGATCAGTACAATGTGCGTCACGAGATGACGCCGGGATTAGACCGCCAGTTTGCGGCGCTGGCTGCGGAGAACATTCGCATTCATCCCATCCGCTATTATCTTCTGCTGCCCGCCGCCCGCACGTTGGACATGTGGTTCAGGCCACGCAGCGAGATGCTGCCGCTGGACACTCACTTCTGGAAGATCAGCGCCGACCCTCACGACGCCTGGTGTGCCATCGCGCTCGGCGTGCTCAACCTTGCTTACATCGCTGCCGCCGTGGCCGGGGCATGGCTGATGCGACGCCGAATAAAGTATTTCGCTCTGCTGATCACCTATCCCATCGTACGCACACTGTTTCTCGCCACTACCGGCATGTCCGAGGATCGATACACTCTGGAGTGCTTTCCGTTTGTGTTCGTGCTCGCCGCCGGGTTTCTAGTCTGGTGGCAGAGTCGCTGCCATCATACTGAAGCCACGTTGGTGCAGCACGGGATGCACGCTGACACAACAAGGCCGGAGCGATGAGCCCCGGCCTTGAACAGTTCTTTGCGAGCCTTTCTTACGGTTGCTGCTGCCTTTGGATGCTTTGTCCGCTATGAAGCGGTGAGTCGCTCATGCGAAACATCGTGCGCACGTGTTCGCTGAGCAGTTCGGCGGCTTCCCGGTTAGCTTCGCGATCACTCTGCAGAAGATACTTCATAGCTTCCACCAGCACGCGCTGCCCCTCCATGTATCGAGGATCGTCTGTGCGTACCCGATCCCTACCACTTGGGTCAGGCATTGCCGGGATGATCACCACTTTAGGTTTAGGCATGGTTACCTCTCTTCATGAGACGCCCGGGTGCTGCTCCCGGTTGCAGAACTAAGGCAAATCTGATCCATCCTAGCTTTTCGGGGCAGCGCTGTACTTCGTCTTTCCGGTGGTCTTCAATTTGAATGTGTCCGACGGCAACGGACGATTAATTTGGATTGACGTGTACTTTGCCAGCCGGTAGTCGCCGCCGCTCTCCTGGAATTTCTGCTGCACACTCATTCCTGTCTGCGGATCAATCCAAAGGGCAATCAGGCTGAACATGTTTCTTACCTTCAGCGCCTTTGGAACCAGTTCGAGTTTGTAGGTTGGCTTACCATCCACATCCTCTATGCCTGCGTAGCGCACGTCGAAGTTTTTCGGCAGATCATGACCACGTCCGCCGAAGCCAAGCACCAGGTAAGCCTCAAAATCTTCGCGGTTCTTGCCTGCTTCATAGGTCGTAACCTGATCGATCCGGGGCTGATAAACCTGCAACTTATTGCCGGTAAACAACACGAACTTAGGGGCTGGTTCCCGAATATCGGCAGCCATCTCCACCGTGGAGCCCGTGCGGCGGAAGTACATCACGCCCTTCTGAATGTCATGCTCATCAACCACTTTTTCATACTGATCCCAAACGAAATCCGTCTGCACGCTCTTGAAACTCGCGCTGGACTTGTCCAGCAAATTCAACACGTCTTCCAGATTGCCTTGCCTGTTCTGCCCTAACGCGGAGGCGGCCAACAGCGCGGCCATGCAAGCCAACATCATTAACTTCTTCATTCGATTCTCTTTCTGCTCCAGATGCCGCTTCTTACCGCTGGGCCCACACGGTGTATGCCACCACGTTCCCTTTACTGTCCTGGTCCGGAGCCCAGTGTTTGATCTTCACGTAACCGCTGATCGGCTCGATCACCTGCATCATGTTGGCCTGCTTCTCCTCCACGGTCGCGCCTTTCACATCGCGCGCATCCACGCGGAAGATGAGCCCGTTATTCCCGTCCGGCATCACCACCACACTGTTAGGACGCAGCAACCGCTCCGCTGGCTTATCTTTGTAGTTGATAAAGTGGGGAGTAACAAAAATAAACAGCAGAATCAGCGTAACCATCACGTCGTAGTGAAACGATCCTCTCGGATGCGTCCACCAGACATAGCCCTTGATTGTCTCCCACACTTTTTTCATCGCACATCCAGTCTATTTCATATTTCAAATGCTACAGCTTGCGCGCCTCGATCTTTTCCGCGCCGATATAAGGCTGCAGCGCTTCGGGGATCAACACGCTGCCGTCCTTTTGCTGATAATTCTCGACGATCGCCACCCAGGTTCGACCAATCGCAAGTCCTGAGCCGTTGAGCGTGTGTACTAGATTCGTCCCCTTCTTGCCCTCCGGCCTGTAGCGGATATTGGCCCGCCGCGCCTGGAAGCTCTCGAAGTTCGAGCAGGAGGAAATCTCGCGGAACAATCCCTGCCCCGGCAACCAGACCTCAAGATCGTACGTCTTTGCCGAGCTGAAACCCATGTCGCCGGTGCAAAGCAGCATGCGGCGATAATGTAAGCCGAGCCGCTCCAGCACGGTTTCAGCCGCTCGCGTCAGCTTCTCGTGCTCTTCGTAGCTCTCATCCGGCTTGGTGAACTTCACCAGTTCTACCTTCTGAAATTGATGCTGGCGAATGATGCCGCGCACATCCTTGCCGTACGATCCCGCCTCGCTGCGCCAGCACGGAGTGAAGGCCGTCAGCGAAACCGGCAGACGCGATGCCTCCAGCGTCTCATCGCGGAAGATGTTAGTCACCGGAACTTCGGCGGTCGGAATCAGCCAGAGGTCGCGCTCGCCTTGAGGAACCTTGAACAGGTCCTGCTCAAACTTAGGCAACTGTCCCGTACCGTACATCGAATCGGAGTTCACGAGGTAGGGCGGCAAAACCTCTGTGAAACCGTGCTCGCGCGTGTGCAAGTCGAGCATGAAGTTCATCAACGCGCGCTCCAGCTTTGCGCCCAGGTCCCAATAGAGCGCGAAGCGCGCGCCGGTGATTTTGGTCGCTCGTTCCAAGTCGAGAATGCCCAACTGCTCGCCCAACTCCCAGTGCGGCTTGGGAGTGAAATCGAACTCGGGCCGCGTACCCCAGCGCTTCACCTCAACGTTCGCCGTCTCGTCTGTGCCCACAGGAACTGAGTCGTGCGGCAGGTTTGGAATCGTCGCCAGAATATCGTACAGCTCTTTGTCGGCGGCCTTGGACTGCTCTTCCATTGCTGGAATGCCTTCCTTCAGCTTGAGCACCTCGGCACTCAGCGACTCCAACTCCGCCTTCTGCTCAGGGGTGATCGAACCTTTTTTCTCCGCACCCATGAGCGGGCCGATCTTCTTGCTCAGCTCGTTGCGGCGCGCCAGCGCCTTCTCCAATTCGTGGGTCAGCGCGCGGCGTCGCGTATCAATCTCGCGGAAGTTGCTCAGCACCTGTTCAGCATTGGCGCCACGGCTGCGCAGTTTCTCTTCCACCACGGATAAGTGCTCGCGTACAAAGGCAAGATCAAGCATAAGTATTAAGAATATCAAGAACGCAGGATCGAAGGCGAGGAGCATCGCTTTCCGATCACAGATATGGGGTCGCCGGGGCGGCGGCCAAGAAGTAGAATGACGGAATGAGTTCGAAAAATACGAAGCAGGGAGTAGAGGCCGCAAGCAAGATTGAAACGCCGGCATCCACTTCCACACCCACTCCCGCGGCTGCTGCGAGCCGTAATCAGCGCGGCCCGCTCACGCTCGACATGAGCGTCAACATTGCCGGCATTCGTTTGAAGAATCCGATCATGGCGGCCTCGGGAACGTTTGGCTATGGCGTGGAATTCGAGGACATCGTCTCACTGGATAAGCTGGGCGGCTTTGTGGTGAAGGGACTGTCGCGCGAGCCGATGGCGGGCAATCCTCCGCCTCGACTTTTTGAAACCGCGGCGGGGATGCTGAATGCAATCGGCCTGCAAAACATTGGGGCGCGCGCATTCATCGAGGAGAAGCTGCCGCATTTGGCGAAGATCAAAGACACCGTCGTCATCGCCAATGTTTACGGGTACAGCACGGATGAGTACCAGCAGACTATACGCATTCTGAATGAGGGCGAGGGCATTGCTGCCTACGAGTTGAACGTCTCCTGCCCGAATGTGAAACATGGCGGAATCGTTTTTGGGCAGGACCCATCGCTGCTGGCCGACGTGGTGGCCGGGGCGCGCGCGGCGACGAAGCGGCCGCTAATCGTGAAGCTCTCGCCCAACGTGACCAGTATTGCGAGGATGGCGCGGGCCGCTGAAGACGCAGGTGCGGACGCGGTCTCGCTGGTGAATACGTTTCTTGCCATGGCCATCGATCCGGTGACGCGGCGGCCACGCATTTCCAATGTTACGGCGGGGCTGAGCGGTCCGGCGATCAAGCCTATCGCGGTGCGGATGGTGTATGAAGCCGCGCAGGCAGTGAAGATTCCGGTGATCGGTATTGGCGGCATCAGCACTCCGGAGGATGTGGTGGAGTTTCTGCTGGCGGGAGCGACCGCGGTGGAAGTGGGTACGGCGAACTTCTGGGATCCGAGAGCGTGTGAAAGGCTGGTCAACCAACTTGGGCGCTGGTGTTTGGAGCAGCACATCGAGAGCGTAGCCAGCCTGCGAGGCGGATTGATTCTCGGTTGATTGCCGTCCGAAGGGGTGACAAACTCGCCAATGGTTTCAGCAAGTTTTCAAGAGATTGACAAAGGATTGACCAGGAAATAACCCCTCCGCGCGGGAGGGGTTATTTTTGAGTGAATGGTCGCTTAGTGGTCGCCGGAGAGTTTTATCCGCAGTTCTTCCGGAAGACGGTCACGGAGATTTTCCGGGAGGCGGTCGCTGAGATTGCGGGCTCCGGAGAGGGCCGCGTCCTTGACCACGAGCGGCGCCGGGGTGGCCACGGCGACGATGAGCCAGACCAGGGCCGAGAAGGTAAATCCGCAGAGCGAGCCGAACTCAAACAAGAGAGCGTGCGGCGGGCTGAAGTGGTGGATCACGGCGAAGGCGAAGACGAAGACGATTGCGGAGACGGTCGCTAGTGCGATCAGAGCGATATCGATGGTGCGATGAATCTTCTGCCACGAGCGGCAGTGGGCACACGTGGCGAGATGCGCCTCGTAGTCGCCGCACATCTCCGGCGCGATGCCGGTGATGTCATAGCGCCAACCCGCGAGGATCTTGCCGACGAATGGATCGATGCATTGACTCATATCAATTTATAGCGTGAGGGTCGAGAGAGGTTCGTCCTGCGAAGCTAGAACCAGACGGTTGCCCCACAGCCCCTGGCGCATCCCCAACGCCCGCTCGGCCGTGACGCGCGCCAAGTCAGGATGATTGTTCTGCTCTGACAAGTGAGCCAGAATCAGGAACGCTGCACCACCATCATAGTCTGTGTTCAGGAATTCTGCGAGAGCTTCGTTGGAGAGATGCCCAACCCGGGACATGACGCGTTGTTTTACGGCCCAGGGATAAGGGCCGCCCCGGAGCATTTCGAGATCGTGATTGGATTCCAGCATCAGGCCGTCGCAGCCGCGGAGGTGGTCGCAGACGTTGCGCGGAAGGAAGCCGAGATCGGTGGCAATGGCGAGGCGCACGCCTTCGGCAAGAAAGCGAAAGCCGACGGGATCGGCGGCATCGTGGGGAATGGTGAAGGGCATGACCTCGATATCTCCGACGCTGAAGGTTTTCCCCGGTGAGAATATTTCGAGGCGTTCGGCCTGGACGCGGTTGCCTGCTGAATCCTTGCACTGGCGCTGCCATGCGCCATGAGTGGGGGCGGTCATAAAGACCGGGAGGCGAAACTTCTTGGCCATGACGTGCACGCCGGCGACATGGTCGTTGTGCTCATGGGTGATGAGGATGGCGGAAAGAGATTCCGGCGCGATGTTCTGGGTGGCGAGGCGGCGACAGATTTCACGACAAGAAAGCCCACAGTCGACGAGCACGCGCGTCTGGGAAGTTGCGAGGACGGTGCCGTTGCCTCCGCTGCCGGAGGCCAGGACTGTGATAGAAACTGCCACGAGGAACAGGATAGCTGGAAAGAGCGGGGATTCAAAGGTGCAAGGTTCAAAGTTTCAAGGTTTCTAAGGTTTCAAAGTTTCAAGGTAAGGCCTTTGCTCCTACGCAGCGAAACGGCGGACTGGGGTAGTTTCTGAGCTGCCCGTCATCCGCTCGGAATATTTCTAACTATCTGCCGCTAAGAACGGACTATCGGTTTCTGAAGGATGATCGACCACACTCGGCCAGGAGCAAAGCGATTCAACTTAAGCTGCCTTTCCACCTCCAGTCTTCTGGCCACTTTTCAAATGCGGCGTGCCTATGTACGGGAACTCTTTCAGGATGTCGGTGTGCGGCTTGAGACCTGTGGGCGGACACTCATTTTTCGTGAGGAAGGCGAGGCGGTAATTGATCACGTCGTCAGTGAAGACGCGGCCGTTGGGATACGTCGCGGGCCTCGACGGATCGAAACTCAGCACGTCGGGAAGTGTGCGCTCCTTGTCGATCGCAGCAATTGCTTCTTCGCGGGTGTAATTGCCGGTATGCCCCATCAGATGCACGAACTGTTCGAGCCATCGGTTGCGGTCATTTACGGGCTCGCTCGCGTTGTATTCCTCCTTGGTGTCATCGGTGTTGAAGAAGCTGCTAACACTCGGATGGCCGGCGCGATCGACGTGAACCAACTTGCCGTCGCGTCTTACACTGCAACGCCCCCAGATGTGGATCTCGGGCTTGGGACCGAGTTCACTCGTCGGCAGTTCGATCACAGTCGAAAACACATCCGCTTCCGTGTTCGAATCCACGCCGGTCCATGGAGACTTGCCGCCGAGATGAGGCTCGGTGAAGTTGCGTTTGCCCCTCGTGTCGAACAGATTCTTGATTCCGTCGAAGTCGAAAAAGAACGCGTCGCTGCGGCTGCCGGCGAAAAAAGTGTAAGGGCCCGACCTGATGATATTCGGCTCGGCGCCGAAGGAGACCTCTGCGTCGGCGATGATCTTCGTCCCTACCGCTTCGGCCGAGCGCGACTCCGGGCCTTTCGCCACGAGCACGTTTACGGTCTGCCTGCCGTTCTGCGGTTTCGAGAACACATAGCTGAACGCGATGTCCGTCAGGTAATCGCCGTCGTTATCGATGTTAAGGCGATAGATTGCGTCGGGATCAAGTGCGTCCGCCTTGGGATTTGCATTGAGGATGATTACAGTTCTGTTCTTGTCTGCGGGCGATTGAAATGCATACAGGTCGCAGAGGTCGAGTCGTTGATCGCCCAGCGGCGGGCCGAGACTGAGTCCAGTGAAATGGTTTGACATTGCCCTCCTTTTAACTCATGAGAAGTGATCCTGCCTTTTGAGGTTTGAAGTTGGCCAGGAGTTGTCTTGCGTCGGCCTTGAAGTTAATTCCGAGTAGATTGTGTACGGGTGGTCGGCAACTCTTCCCTGCCGGAGGGTTGCCTGTCAACGGAGCAATCGCCGATTGAGGGTGAATCAATGGGCCTGTTTAACGATTGAGATGCGCGTCTCTTCCCCTGTTGTGCCGATCGCGATGACCTTGATGTCTCCAGGGTGGTTGATTGCGATGACCTTCTGGCCATTTACTTCCATTACTTCGGCGTCGGAGTAGCGCTGGGTGTAATAGGCGACGACCGTTGAGATGGAGTCAGTCGTGCTGTAGGACTGGCTGGTAACGGGGACGCCAATGTCAGGAAGATTTGCATCAACCTGGATCGACTGCGAACCGGGATAACGGTCGGACCCGGTCGATACGGCAGATGACGCCGGCGGTTGTTGTGCGGATGGCTCGCTCTGCTTTCCGTTCTGGGTCAGGGTGGTCAACGCGTCCTGCACAGCCTTGGGATCGATGTTGCCTGTGGAGGGGCGGCTGACTGGATTGTTTTCCCGGGGAACGAATGTCTGCG
This sequence comes from uncultured Acidobacteriota bacterium, assembly GCA_963786435.1. Taxonomy (GTDB): domain Bacteria; phylum Acidobacteriota; class Terriglobia; order Terriglobales; family Acidobacteriaceae; genus TOLSYN. The sequence continues at coordinate 3,047,691 of CAWAZK010000002.1, read as the reverse complement.
CTGGTTGCTGCTGCGGCTGCCCCGGCGGAGTTTGCGCGGCGGCGGGTGGGGACGGAAGCGGTTGCTGCTGTTGCGTCACGGGAGCGGAGGTCTCGTTTGCCGGAAGCGAACCACTGGCTGCACGTTGTGTGCGCAGTATCCGGCTGACGATTAGACCCGCGGTGACTGCGAAGATCAGGCAAAGCGCAAGCGCGATGAGGAGCATCTCATTGCGGTTACGTTTGAGTTTTGTGGAGATCGCATCCATGGCGTCGGGCGCGAGGGGTTCCCCACAGGCGGAACAAAAGCGCCCGCCTTCAACCAGCTTTCCGCAGTGGCGACAATACACCATCTCTGCTCCAGAATACGCCGTAAACGTGGGAAACGGTACACGCCTCTGTGCGGCACTCTGCCGAAGCAAACGGAGGCTGTCCCGCTATCCGAGCTGGACGATCTGCGTGCGTGAGATGGATTCCGAAAGACTTCAGAGGTGGTGGGCGCTGGTTCCCAGGTTATCGCCGAAAAAAGCATCGGCGCGATCCTGGGGGCACCCGGGGGCACCCGGCCACGTCTGCACGGTCGAAACCCACATCTGCTAACTGCGGCAGATGTGGGGCACCTGCGAACCTGGGGCACCTGCTGCTATCTGCTCTGGAAGGTTAATGGCTGAATAAAATAGCTCACGATAACGGCAGAATGCACGCTGCGAGATTATGCTTGCGTGGTGGTTCGGCGAAACGAGGTGGGTGATGAGGATGGACGCGAGATTGCGGATGCTGGCGCTGATGGTGGTGATGGGCTGCTTGGTGCTGCCGGCATTTGGCGCGGACGAGACGGCGGGATTGCTGAGCGGGCCAGGGCCGACGTTTACGGTTGCGGCTCCCAAGGGCGACTGGACGTTGATTGCTTACGGCGATATGCGCTTTACCGATCCGAACAATACGAAGGATACGAATCCGGGGGCTCGGCGGGCACTGGTGGCGAAGGTTGCGGCGGAGAAGCCAGATGTGCTGCTGCTGAGCGGCGACGTACCGCTGAATGGAGGCGTGGCGAATGACTACGTGGTGTATCGCGAGGAGACGGCGGCGTGGCGCGCGGCGGGGCTGAAGGTGTTTCCGGCGATGGGCAACCATGAACTGCATGGTAGCGGCGGAGTTGAGAACTGGTGGAATACGTTTCCGGAGTTAAAGGGGCGGCGGTGGTACTCGGTGCGGTTCGGCGAAGCGTACATCATTACGGTGGACAGCAACCTGGATTTGAAGCCGGGCGGCGAGCAGTCGGCGTGGGTGGCAAAGCAATTGGAGGGACTGCCGAAGGGCACGAAGTACGTGTTCGTCTCGCTGCATCATCCTCCGGTGGCGGATGGAATTGCGGGCGACTCCTCGCACAATGTGCGTCCGAATGAGAATGCGCTGGCGCAGCAGTTGGAGGCCGCGGCAAAGCATATGTCAGCGAAGATCATTGTGATCGCCGGACATATTCACAACTACGAACGCTTTGAGCGCGGAGGCGTGGTGTACCTGGTCAGCGGCGGCGGCGGGGCGAAGCCGTATCCGGTGGAGCGTACGGCCGGGGATTTGTTTCAGGACAAGGTGTTTCCGATTTATCACTATGTGAAGTTTTTGAGCGAAGACGGCGTGCTGAAGGCGACGATGTATCGGCTGGACGACCAGGGCGGATTTGAAGTGAAGGACACGTTTATGGTGGGGGCGACGGTGAAGAGCGCGGCACGGTAAGAGGTAGGTCGATGAGGTCCGCGCTGGCGCGCGGGCTTTTTTTGTTTTCGGAAACTGCGATCAGGCAGCAGCAAACGCAACGGCAAGAGCAAAAGCAAGGACAAGGACAACAGCCCCACATTAGCCAAAGGATGGCTAATATGGGCCACCCGCCAACTACCTATGTTAGAGCGAATTTTGAATGGTGTCACATGATCAATTCGGGCAACTGCCGAGCAAACAGGATGGCTGGTTGAAAAGCCTGAGACGGCACGGAAAAGTTGAGCAGCGCTGGGGTCTTTCGCTGCGCTCAAGATGACACTCAAAAGCAAGAACAAGAGCGAAATACTGCCACGACCATCACGAGCGAGTTAGATCTTGAGGAAGATTTTGCGGCGGTAGAGGAGCCAGGTGGCCGTCCAGCAGAAGGCGGCGTAGAAGAGCGCGTAGCCCAAGGCGGACAACTGCGGCTGGGAGATGTAGTCGAAGGTGAAGGAGCGGAAGAGGTTCTCAGTATTGATGAGTTCGCCGTTGAAGCGGAACTTAAAGGCGACAGAGGCGGTGGCGGCGAACTCTGAGAAGGCGTAGGCGAAGATGCAATTGGTTCCGAAGACGGTGGGGATAGTGGTCCAGCGGCCGCGCAGTTTTTTGACGTCGAGGAGCCAATAACAGGCGGCGAGCGCGAGCATGGCGAGGCCAACGGTGAGCAGGACGTAGGAGCTGGTCCAGAGCTTTTTGTTGATGGGGAAGATGAGGCTCCAGAGCTCTCCGGCGACGAAGCAGGCGAGGCCGGCGATGGCGAGGCGGCGAAGTAATTTGGCAGAATCGGCGCGGAGAGTGCGAATCCACTCGCCGGCGGCGACGCCGAAGAGAGTGTTGGCGATGGCGGGAATGGTGCTGAGGAGACCTTCGGGGTCACGCACGCGCTCGTAGAGGTGTCCCCACATGAGCTTGCGGTCAAGCCATGCGACGAGGTTGCGATCGGGATCGAGAAGCGGGATGTTCACGGTGGGAATTCCGAAGCCGGGGACGGGGACAAAGCGCATGAGAAGCCAATAGCCGACGAGAAGCGCGGCGATGACAGCCCAGCGGGTGCGGGTGCCGGTCCACAGATAAAGCACCGAGGCGGCAAGGTAGCAGAGCGCGATGCGCTGCAGGACTCCGGGAATACGCCAGGTGGCGAGGTGGTAGTGGGGGAACGCATTGATGAGCAGGCCGATGGCGAAGATGATGGCCGAGCGGCGAAGGATGTGCGGCAAGAGGCTGAGGCGCGAGGGACGGTCAGGCGAGGCGTTTGTGTGCGGAGCGTTGATGCGAGAGGCGAAGGAAAAGGTCAGCGAGACGCCGGTGATGAAGAGGAAAAACGGAAAGACGAGGTCGGTGAGTGTCCAGCCATTCCAGGCCGAGTGCTGCAGTTGGGCGAAAGAGCCGATGCCGCTGGCATTGACGACGATCATCAGAAAGATGGTGAGGCCGCGGAAGACGTCGAGGGACATCAGGCGCTCGGGTTTAGAGCCGCAGAGGACGGGCTGAGTTGCGCTCATGGGCGCGATTATAGCGGGTGTAGAGGGAGAAGATAAGATCAAAAGCAACCACAGAGTCAACTACCCCACCTTAACCAAGAGCACGACAGAATCAACTGCCCGACGTTAGCCAAAAGCTGGAACATCGGCCGCTCGTCCGTCAAAAACAACGACAAGTCAACTACCCCACCCTAGCCAAAGGAAGGCTAGGATGGGGCACCCGCCCCGTCCCGCACCTGTCCCGCAAACACAAGGTCAACAAACCCACGTTAGCCGAAAGAAGGCTAACATGGGCCACCCGTCATAACGGCAATTACTTGCCGGAGCGGTAGGAGCCGAGGACGCGGAGTTCTACGGTACGGGGCTGGAGTTCGGCGAGAGCCTTGACCATGCGCGGGTCCGAGGCGGCAGCGGCCACTTCAAGAAAAAAGCGATAGTGCCATGGAGTTCCGACAAGGGGACGGCTGACCAGGCTCATGAGATCGACGTCGTTTAAGGCGAAGGGCTCAAGCGAGTGGAAAAGAGCGCCGGGCTGATTGGCGACGGTGAGTACGAGAGTGGTGGCGTCGGCCTCGGGTATGGCTTCGGCGGCTTCGGTTTGGGGGGCGAGCAGGGCGAAGCGGGTGAAATTGTTGAGGTCGTCCTCTACGGCGGAGGCTAGGATCTGTGCGCCGTACTCGCGAGCGGCGAACTCGCTGGCGATGGCGGCGAGGGTTGGGTCGCCGGCGCCCATCACTTGGCGCACGCTGCCAGCGGTGTCCTCGGCAACGACCTTGCTGACGGCAGAATGGGCGGCGAAGAATCGTTCACACTGGGCCAGGGCGACGGGATGCGACTGGATGCGGCGAATGGCCGGGAGCGATGAGCCGGGACAGCCGATAACGCAATGGCTGATGCGCAGCACGACTTCGCCGATCATGATGAGCGAGCCCTGGTAGAGGAGGTCGTAGCAGCGCAGGACGGGGCCGGCGAGAGTGTTTTCCAAGGGGGCGAGGATGAGGTCGGCACGGCCCTCGCGGATGGAGTCGAAAAGAGATTCGAAGGTGGGACAGGCGATGGTGTGGACGGCGTCGCCGAGAAGCTTGCGCGCGGCAATCTGGCTGAAGGCTCCGGGCTCTCCCTGGAAAGCGATGCGCGATTTGCGATCTATGTTGGGCATGACCCCGATGGTACTGCAAAGGGTTCGGAGGGGCAAAGATGCAGTTTTAGATCAAAAGCAAAGGCAAGAACAAAATCAACAACCCCACATCTGCCAACGACGGGCAGATATGGGGCACCCGGCACCCGGAGCACCCGGGGCACCCGCCGCGAAGCTGGAGCACCCGGCTTGATTTTGAGAAAAGTTAGACGGCGAAGTAGGACATGCGGGAGTTCAAGGCTTCGGCCACGGAATCGGCGATGCGCTGGCCCATCTCTTCGGTGCTGCAGGCGCGGGCGCGTTCGACGGGGGGCAGCAGGTCGGCGGTCCTCATGCCGGACTTGAGCGCCTGTTCGATGGCAACCTCGACGCTGGAGGCTTCGGCGTGGAGCTTCGCGGTGTGGCGCAACAACATAGCGGCCGAGGCGATGGCGCCGATGGGGTTCGCAATTCCCTTGCCCGCGATGTCTGGAGCCGTGCCGTGGACGGGCTCGTAGATATCTACCTTGCCGCCGATGCTGGCCGAGGGCAACATGCCGAGCGAGCCGGCGATGACGGCAGTCTCATGGGAGAGAATGTCTCCGAAGAGATTTTCCGTGAGCACGACATCGTAACGGGTGGGGTTGGTGATGACGTTCATGGCGAAGGAATCGACCAAGGCGTGTTCGAGCACGACGTGGGGGAATTCGGCAGCGACGCGGGTGACGACATGACGCCAGAGGCGCGAGGTTTCCAGCACGTTGGCTTTATCGACCGAGACGAGTTTGTTGTTGCGGCCCTGGGCAAGGGCGAAGGCGATGCGGGCGACGCGCTCGATCTCCTGCTCGCTGTAACGCATGGTGTTCCAAGCCGACTTACCGGCGATATCGAGGGAACGTGGCTCGCTGAAATAGATGCCGCCGAGGAGTTCGCGCACGATCAGGATATTTGCGCCGAGGATGCGCTCGGAACGCAAGGGAGAGCAGGCGGCGATCGAATCGGAAGCTACAGCCGGACGCAGGTTGGCGAAGCAGCCGAGCTCCTGACGAAGAGCGAGCAGGCCGGCCTCGGGGCGTAGCTCCGAAGGAAGAGAATCGAACTGGGGGCCACCGACGGCGCCGAGGAGCACGGCGCTGGAGGCAAGGCAACATTCGCGGGTCTGGGATGGGAGGGGTGAACCGAACTGGAGCGCGGCTCCGCCACCGATGGGAGCTTCTTCAAAGCGAAAGTCGTATCCGCAGAAGTCGGAGACGGCACGAAGGACACGCACGGCTTCACGCGTGACCTCCGGCCCGACTCCATCTCCGGGAAGAACCGCGATGTTCAATTTCATTATTGCTGCGCTACCACCATGTCCGGCGATTTGCCGAGCGGACCGCGATGGCTTAGCACCATCGAGATCAAGTCCTGATCGTATACCTTTTTCTTGCGGTCGGCCAAATGTATGAACTTGGCATAGAGCGCGTCGATTTCATCGCTGGCAACGTCCAGGCTCAGCTCTTTGAAGCGATGCATGAGGGCGTGGCGTCCGGAGTGTTTGCCGAGCACGATGCGGTTCAGGGGCATGCCGACCGATTCCGGGGTCATGATCTCATAGCAGAGCGGGTTGCTGAGCACGCCGTGCTGGTGAATTCCGGCCTCGTGGGCAAATGCATTGCGTCCGACGATTGCCTTGTTGGGCTGCACGCTGAAGCCAAGGGTTTTGGAGAGCATCTGGCTGGTGGCGTAGATCTGGGAGCGATCGACGCCGCAGGTGACGGGGTACACGTCGGCGCGGACGTGTATACCCATGACCACTTCTTCGAGAGCGGCGTTTCCGGCGCGCTCGCCGATTCCGTTGATCGTACACTCAACCTGACGAGCCCCGGCGGCGACGGCGGCCAGGGAGTTGGCGACGGCCATGCCGAGATCGTTATGACAGTGTGAGGAGATGACGATGTTATCGCCTTTGACAGTCTCGCGGATCTTGCGGATGAGGCGCCCATACTCCTCGGGCATGGTGTAGCCGACGGTGTCCGGAATGTTTAGCGTGGTGGCACCGGAGTCGACGACGGCCTGGAGCACTTCGCAGAGGAAGTCAGGGTCGGAGCGGGTTGCGTCCTCGGGCGAAAATTCGATGTCGTCGCAGAGGGTGCGGGCGTAGGCCACGCACTCGCGGGCAGTGCGCAGAGCGTCCTTCCGGGACATCTTGAGTTTGAAGCCGAGATGAATGTCACTGGTGGCAAGGAACGTGTGGATGCGGGGACGAGCCGCATTCTTCAGTGCCTCGGCAGCGGTGTCAATGTCGAGACGGACGCAACGGGCCAGGGCGGAGATGCGAGGACCGCGCACTTCGGCAGAGATGCGCTGGACGGCTTCGAAATCACCGCGGGATGCAATGGGAAAGCCACCCTCGATGATGTCTACTCCAAGACGAGAGAGCTGATGAGCGAGAACCAGTTTTTCATCGGTGTTCATGCTGCAGCCGGGAGACTGCTCGCCATCGCGAAGGGTGGTGTCGAAGATCAGAACTTGCTCAGATGGGGTTCTTACGTCAGTGTCCATTCACTTACGATGGAACTTTCGGAGGCATTAGTCAAACTACTTTTCTTTTCGCGTGAATAAGGAACTATGATTTAATAAGCAATCCTTATTCTCGATCCGGGATGGCTAATCATGGACCTTTACCAACTGGAAGCCTTTGTTGCTGTTGCGCAGGAGCACAGTTTCTCGCGGGCGGCGTTGCGGTTGCATCGCACGCAGTCGGCGGTGAGCCAGACAATCGGCAAGCTTGAGGATACGTTGGGCGAGAAAGTGTTTGAACGCTCCTCGCGGGATGGCACGCTGACGGCGGCGGGAAAAGTGCTGCTGGAGTACGCCGAGGAACTGCTGAATCTGCGGGAGCGCGCGCGTGATGCGATCTCAGAGCTGCGCAGTTTGCATGAAGGCAAGCTGACGGTGGCAGCCAACGAATTCACCTCGCTGTGCCTGCTGCCCGCCTTGCACCAGTATCACCGGATGCATCCGTCGATCAAAATTCAGGTGCAACGCACGCTGGCCGGAGATGTTCCGCGGCAGATCTTGATGCATCAGGTGGAGTTTGGGGTGCTGTCGTTCAAGCCGGAAGACGATCAGTTGAGTTCGACGATTTTTTATCGGGATGAGTTGGTGTTCGTGGTGTATCCGGGACACTCGCTGGCCTCGGCGGAGAAAGTGCGGATTCACGATCTTGGGGCGGAGTCGTTTGTGGCGCATAACGTGACCTCGCCGCTGCGGATCAAGGTGGTGGAGGCGTTCAAGAAGACGCGGACTACGCTGCACTTGGATGTGGAGTTGCCGACGCTGACCAGCATCAAGGAATTTGTGCGCATGGGCAATGGAGTGGCGCTGGTTCCGAGGATGAGCGTGGAAGGTGAGTTGCAGCGCGGCGAGTTGGTGGCGGTTACGGTGGATGATCTGAAGCTGGAGCGCACGCTGCGGCTGGTGACTCGCAAGGGGGCAAAGCTTTCGCACGCAGGCGTGGCGTTTATGAACGTCTGCCGAAGTATGGCGGCCGATCCGAAACATCGCGCGGTGTTTGAGCCGGAAGGTACGGATGGAGCAAGGCGGAAGGCGAAGGCAAAGGCGGAAGCCGAATAGTGCTTTCGCCCGAAGCCGTTCATCAACCTCAGGATGACACTCAAGAACTAAGAGCGAGAGCAACGGCGAGAGCAAACTTTTCTACTCAGCCACTCTGCGATCTACTTTGTGAACAGCATATTGAGGCCGGTCAGCAAGAGGAACAGGGCGAAGCCTCTGCGTAGCGCCGCGTCGGAGAGTTCCTGCGCCCAGGAGCCGCCCACCCAGCCGCCCAGCAGTAGCCCCACGAAGATCAGCGCGGCCATCTTCAGGTCTACGTTTCCCGTGCGGTAGTACTGCCAAAAGGCGAGGGCTCCGGTGGGCGGCAGCAGCACTGCGAGCGAGGTTCCCTGAGCCAGCTTCTGATTGAAGCCTGAGAAGTACACCAACGATGGCACAATCAGCACGCCTCCGGCGATGCCTACCAACCCGGCCAGAATCCCCGCCAGAACTCCGGTTCCGAGCCCAACCATCAGGAATTTTCCGCTCACGAACTTCATGCGATCTCCTTCATCAGAGCATGGTAGTCGGGCGGTGCCGGAGTAGTCATTCAATTTCTCTGCTGATGCATCCCGGTCCGCACACGCCTACTCGATCAACGCTTGCGCCGCGTTAGGCTGAGCGGCTGTAAGAGTGGTGTCCGGCTCCTGATTGAAGCCGGTAATGAAGCTGCGATAGAGGGCGAAGGCGCTGAGGGCGGAGAGCGCGAGCAGGGTCAGTCCCAGCACTGGTTGATGGAGGAGGAGTTTGCCGGTGCCGAAGAGGCAGAGGTAGACCATGGCGCAGCCAAGGAGCCAGGCGGTAAGGTTGCGTCCGAGGTCGCGGGTGGGGACGATGGATTCGGCGGCGGTGGATTCGATTTGGGCGGCGATGGGCTGCCAGCCACGGACATCGGGGCGGACGAGGCGGTAGAAGGCTTCGAGGGTGCAGACGGGCTCTGCAGGGGTGAGCAGGGTGACGGTGAGCCAGACCAGGGTGGTGATGGCCGTGGTAGTCATGGCGGTTTTGGCGAAGACGACGGGCGAGGCTCCGTGGAAGGGGTGGAGCGCGTTGAGGGCGACGGTGACGGCAAGAGAACAGGCCATGGCCGAAATCTCAGACCAGGCGTTGATGCGCCACCAGTACCAGCGCAGAAGATAGACGGCACCGGTTCCGGCACCGATCTCCATTACGACCTGCCAGCCGCTGGCGATGGAGTCCAGGTTGACCGAGACCCAGGCCGAGGCGATGACGAGCAGGACGGTGGCTAGGCGCGATACGGTGACGTAATGGGCGTTGCTCGCCTGCTTGTGCAGGAAGCGGCGGTAGAAATCAGAGACGAGGTAGGAGGCTCCCCAGTTGAGTTGGGTGGCGACGGTGGACATGAAGGCGGCAAGGAATCCGGCGATGGCGAGGCCGCGCATGGAGTGCGGCAGGTAGTTGTTCATGACCAGCATGAAGCCGGTTTCAGGATGCGCAAGGCCGGGATAAAGGACGATGACCGAGAGGGCGGTGAGAATCCAGGGCCAGGGGCGGATGGCGTAGTGAGCGACATTGAACCAGAGGACCGAGAGCAGGCCCTGGCGCTCGTCGCGGGCGCTGAAGATGCGCTGGGCGATGTATCCGCCGCCGCCGGGCTCAGCGCCGGGATACCAGAAGGCCCACCACTGCAGTCCGATGTTGACGAGGAAGGCTGCGACCGGGATGGTCCAGAGCATTTCGGTGGTGAGGCCGGCTGAAAGGTTGGGAAAGAAGGCGAGTGGATTGCCGGAGGCGTGCGGCGGCGTGGAACTTTGTATGGGGCCTTGCATGAGAGCCAGGCGGGCGATGAGGGCGGACATGCCGCCGACGGCGCGAACGGCGTAATAGGCGATGGCGATGACGATGGACATTTTGAGGACGAACTGAAAGAGGTCGGTCCAGAGGACTCCCCAGAGGCCGCCGAGTGAGACGTAGAAACCAGTAAAAGGAATCAGAAAGAGGACGCAGACGGCGAGCGCAGCGCCATCGGGAGCGGCCCAGATGCCGCCCAGCGGTGCAACCCAGCGGCCGACTGTGAGCAGCAAGGGAGTGCCGCCGAGGGTGATGGCTACGATGCTGGTCATGGCCTTGGTGACCCATCCGAGGATGACGCAGTTCATGAGCAGGCCGAGGTAGACGGCGCGGAAGCCACGCAGGAAGGCGGCGGGCTTGCCGCTGTAGCGGATCTCGGCAAACTGCACGTCGGTGAGCAATCCGCTGCGGCGCCAGAGGCGGGCGAAGAGGAAGACGGTCATCATGCCGGAGAGCAATGATCCCCACCAGAGCCAGTTTCCGCTGATGCCCTGGGCGTAAACGAGTCCGGTGACGACGAGCGGAGTGTCGGCGGCAAAGGTGGTTGCGACCATGGAGGTTCCGGCCAGCCACCAGTTCACGCTGCGTCCGGAGACAAAGTAGTCATCGACGCTTTTGGCGGAGCGCTTGCGGAAGTAGAAACCGAGCAGGATGGTGATGGCGAGGTAAGCAACGATGGCCAGCCAATCCAAAAGCGAAAGGGTCATAAAAGCAAGTCCGGAGATCCGCAGAGCGTGAGATGGACGCAGGCTAACACGAAGGCGGCGAAGGGCGGTAGTGCTCGAAAGTGATGGGCTGCGGTTGAAAAGAGGAACTCAGGTGGGATGCGGACGCGGCAGGGCGAAGTGGAGAAAAAATCCTTGTCATTCGATTGCTTTCTGCTGACGCTGATTCAGATACTGGATATAATGAGTGTAGTTTGAATATGTCTGCGAAGATCCTGATTGTCGACGACGAACACACAATTGCCGATACACTGGCAGCGATTTTTCGTGGCGTTGGGTATGAGGCCTTCACTGCCTACAACGGACGGCTCGGATTGGAAGCGGCGCACGAACTGCAGCCGGACTTGGTTCTGAGCGATGTGATGATGCCTGTGCTGGACGGCGTGAGCATGGCAATGGAGATCCGCAGAAAGCTGCCGGAGATTGCGGTGCTGTTGTTCTCGGGGCAGGCTAGCACCATTGATTTGCTGAAACAGGCCGAGCAGAAGGGCATGCATTTTGAACTACTGATGAAGCCGATTCCGCCCGCGGAAATCATTCAAAAAGTAGCATCGCTGCTGTTGAACTCCGGCCGACCCAGCCCTGATAGCGCTTCCCTGAACTCCTAAAGGATTGCACCGCGCGCCCTGCGCTTCGCATCCAACTCCCTGAAAGCATCCGTCTCAGAAACCCGTGAATTGCACGTTTAACTAAGCTCGCGAGCTCAGCGATGGGGTCGCGTGCTGGAGTTGTAGAAGAGGAGCCATGGCAGACGAGAGACAACAGGGAAAACAAGGCAGTCCGCAAAATGAGCGTGAGCAGAACGTTTTGGATCGGGAGCGGGAAGAGCGCCAGCGGAAGGAAGGCTTGGCGCAGAACATAGCGCAAAACAAGCACCGCATGGTCCTGGAAAGAGCGCTCGACGAAACATTGGCAGAATCGTTCCCGGCGAGCGATCCGCTGTCCACTATCCCTGACCCGGACGAGGAAGAAGCGGCTTAGCTGGAAAAACAATGCTGAAGATAGGCCAATGCTGACTGACGAGTCAGCGGGGAAGAAAACGCTTCCGGAAAACGGAGGCGTTTTTTTGCGTGATCGCAAAACGGAAGGGGCACGCGTGTGAGGCTTGCGCCATCCAGTACACTAGGCAGAGGAGCTGCGCTGCGTGCATATTCCCGACGGATACCTGAGCCCTTCGACCTGCGCCGTGATGTATGCGGCGAGCGCTCCGTGCTGGTGGGCGGCGCTGCGGAAGACGCGGAAGACGCTGTTCGGGCGTACGTTGCCGCTGTTGTCTCTGTTCGCCGCATTCTCCTTTGTGACCATGCTATTCAATCTGCCGCTGCCGGGCGGGACGACGGGGCACGCGGTGGGAGTGGGAATCGCGGCTATTGTGCTGGGGCCGTGGGCTTCGCTGCTGGCGATCTCGCTGGCACTGGCAATTCAGGCGTTGTTTTTTGGCGATGGCGGCATTACGACTTTGGGCGCGAACTGCTTCAATATGGCGATCGTGGGCTCGTTTGCAGCATGGGGCATCTACCAACTGGTGAGCCTGGGAGCGGTGGCGGAGTCTCGGCGGAGGGTGGTTGCGGCGGCGCTGGCGGGTTACGGCGCGATCAATCTCTCCGCATTGCTGGCGGCGATTGAATTCGGCATTCAGCCGATGTTATTTCACGACGCGACGGGAGCGCCGCTGTATGCGCCTTATCCTCTGCACATTGCGATTCCGGCGATGATGGCCGGGCACTTGACGATTGCGGGAGCAGCCGAGGCAGTGATGAGCGCGGGACTGTTCAGCTATCTGCGGCGCAATGAGCCGGCGCTTGTGGGGATACAGGCGCGGAATGGGGAGTTGGAGCTAAGTCAGAGTCAGGGTCAGAGTCAGAGTCAAAGTCAGAGTCAAAGTCAAAGTCAGAGTCAACTACCCCACCCTAGCCAACGACAGGCTAGGATGGGGCACCCGGCGAACGTAGGGCACCCGGCCGCTGCTGGGCTGTGGGGTGCGCTGGCGTTGGTGCTGCTGCTGACGCCACTGGGGATTGTGGCAAGCGGTGCGGCGTGGGGCGAGTGGGCGGCGAAGGATTTCTCCGACGCTGCTACGCGAGCGCGGATTGCGGTTGCGAGCGGAAGCGTTGCGCCACCAGCGGCTGTGCCTCCGGGGCTGGCGCGAATGGCGAAGCTGTGGACGGCGCCGATGCCGGATTATGCGCCGCATTTTGTGAAGAGCGCGGGATTTGGGTATCTGCTCTCGGCGATGTTTGGCGTGGGGCTGATACTGGCGGTGGCGTGGCTGGCGCAGCGGGTTGCGCGATCCGCAAATCAACCTACAGGTCCGGCAAGTCAACTTGCTGAGCAGCGGAGAGAGCCTTGAGCGCGGGCGTGATCGGCGGGACAGTTCGAGGATTTACCGAGGCACTGGCGCAGACGCTGGAATCAGAAGAGTGCGCGCGGCAGCGCGGATTGCTGCAGGCGCTGGACCCACGGGTGAAAGTGGTGGGACTGCTGGCGCTGGTGGTTACGGCGGCGCTGTCTCGACGGCTTGCGGTGATGGCCGCGCTGTTCGCTCTGGGCATTGTGCTGGCTTTGGCCTCGCGCTTGAGTTTGTGGTCGCTGGCGAAACGAGTTTGGCTGGTGGCGTTCACCTTCACGTTTATGATTGCGGCACCGGCGTTGTTTTTGACTCCGGGCGAGGTGATTTACCGATTGGGCTGGCTGGCGATTACGGCGCAAGGGTTGCGAACTGCGCTGGTGCTGATGGTTCGGGTGGAGACCGCCGTGACCTTGAGCACGCTGCTGGTGCTGACGACGCCGTGGATGCATCTGCTGAAAGCGCTGCGCACGCTGCTGGTTCCGGTGGAGGTGGTGATGCTGCTGGCGATGACGCATCGCTATGTGGTGCTGCTGACGGAGACCGCGAATGCGATGTTCGAGGCGAGGCAGAGCCGCGTGGTGGGGCGGTTGAACGGACGCGAGCAGAGGCGGTTGATGGTGAATACCGGCGGCGTGCTGCTGAGCAAAACGCTGGAGATGGGGAATCAGGTTTGCATGGCGATGCAGGCGCGGGGCTTTCGCGGTGAGGTGCGGTTGCTGGATGAATTTCGGTTGCGCGGGTGGGATTACCTGGCGATCTTTGGCTTTGCGGTTGCGGTAGCTGCGGCTGCCTTGGCGGGACGATGAAAGAAGAGGAACAGGTGCGGGAGAGGGTTGTATCCGGCGGAGTAGAGGCTTCGGCAATCCCACATTCGCCACCGGCGGGCGGATGTGGGCCACCCGCTGCCGAGTGTGGGGCACCCGCGATGAAAGAGGAGAGTCAACTACCCCACCCTAGCCAACAACAGGCTAGGACGGGGCACCCGGTGGACGTGGAGGCGGCGGAGTTTGAAGCTGCAGGGTTGCGCTATGAGTATGAACGCATTCCGGCCCTGCAAGGACTCTCGCTACAGGTGCGCGCCGGCGAACGCATTGCACTGCTGGGGGCCAATGGCAGCGGCAAGAGCACGCTGCTGCGCTTGATGGATGGGCTCCACTTTGCTTGCCAGGGGACGATGCGATTTCGGGGTGCGGCACTGACCGAAGAGGCGATGCAGGAGGACGGATTCGCGCTTGATTTCCGACGGCGCGTGGGGATGGTTTTTCAGAATCCGGACATTCAGCTTTTCAATCCGACCGTGTTTGACGAAGTGGCGTTTGGACCGCTGCAGTTGGGGTGGACGCGGGCGGAGATTCTGGAGCGCGTGCATGGGACGCTGGCGTGGATTGGCGCGGAGCACCTGAAGGATCGCGCGCCGTACCGGCTTTCTGGCGGCGAAAAGAAACGGGTGGCGATTGCGTCGGTGATTGTGCTCGATCCTGACGTGCTGCTGCTGGATGAACCAACCGAGTCGCTGGACCCGCGCAGCCAGAGCCAAGTGATCGAGCTGCTGGAATCCTGGAATGACGGGAAGAAGACGATTATCACGGCGACGCATCAGTTGGAAATATTGAGCGAGATAGCCGAACGCGCAGTGGTGCTAGAACAGGGCGCGGTGGTGGCCGACTCGACTCCGGCGGAGGTGCTGGCGAACAGCGAACTGCTGGAGTCGGCGAACCTGATTCATTCACATCGACATCTGCACGGGGGAGTACCGCACAAGCATTCCTCTCCTTACCTGCGGCACGAACATCCGAAGCGCTAGAGCGAATTCTTGAATGGTGTAGCGTTCATCAACTCGGGAACTACAGAGGAAGATGATGATCGCTGGTTGAAAAGCCTGGAACGGCAGGGGTAGTTGAGCGGTGCTGGGGTCCTTCGCTGCGCTCAGGATGACCCTCGCTCTGTACTCTCGCTCTGTGACCCTCGCTCGGTGAGGGGCGTTGCGATGGCGAGCACATCTCGCTGAATTCACATAGTTTGGGTGTCCGTTCGTTCCTGTTAGGCAGTACACTGAGAAGTCATGCCGCCGCGCGCGCTTTCCACTCCGGAGTTTTATCTCAATCGAAGCCTGTCGTGGCTTGCCTTCAACCGCCGTGTGCTGGAGGAGGCTGAAGACGAGAGTAATCCGCTGCTGGAGCGGGTTAAGTTTCTGGCCATAACGGCGAGCAACCTGGATGAATTTTTCGAAATCCGCATCGCCGGACTGCTGCAACATCTGGAAGAAGGCCAGGTGGAAGCCGGTCCCGATGGGCTCACTCCAATGGACGAGCAGGATCTGGTGGCCGAGGCGACGCACAAGTTTGTACGCGAGCAGTACGAGTGCTTGAACGATAAGCTACTGCCCGCGCTGGCCGAACATGGCATCCGAGTACACTCGCTGGCAGATCTGGACGACGCGCAACGGGCGGTGGTGGACGATTACTGCCGCAACGAACTGGACGCGCTGCTGACCCCGGTGACGGTCGATCCGGCGCATCCGTTTCCGCGCGTGATTCACAAGGCGCTGTGCCAGGCACTGCTGATGCGGCGTCGGCGCCGTGGTACGGCAAACTACATGGGCGTGGTGACGGTGCCGCGCTCACTGCCGCGGCTGGTTAGATTGCCTGACAGCAAGGGCGACTCCTTTATTGCGCTGGCTGATTTGGTGGGGCTGCACGCGGGGCGGATGTACCGCGGCTATGAGATTCTGAGCGAAGGCGCGTTCCGGATCACGCGAAACAGCAATCTGTATTTGCAGGAAGAAGAGTCGCGCTCGGTGCTGGAGTCGGTGCGGACGGAGTTGCATAACCGCCGCAAGGGGGACGCAGTGCGGCTGGAGATTGAATCCGACGCGAGCGCCGATGTTGTTTCGCGGCTGCAGACGGTTTTCGAGTTGCAGGACTGGCAGGTGTATCGCACGCCGGGGCCGGTGAATCTTTCGCGGCTGATGCATCTGTACAGTGCGGTGAATCGTCCTGAGCTGAAGTTCAAACCCTTCCAGGCGCGCGAGTGGTCGCTGCCAAAAGGACGGGACATCTGGGGCGGGCTGCGCCAGCGCGATGTGCTGCTGCATCATCCGTTTGACAGCTATAACAGCGTAGTCTCCTTCATTGAAGCCGCGGCGCAGGACCCAGCGGTGCTGTCGATCAAACAGACGCTCTACCGCACGAACGATAATTCGCCGATTGTGGAAGCACTGGTGCAGGCGGCGGCAACGAAGGAAGTCACGGTAGTTGTGGAGGTGAAGGCGCGCTTCGATGAAGCCTCCAATATCAAGTGGGCACGCGAACTCGAAGACGCGGGGGTGCAGGTCTTCCATGGCTTGGTGGGACTGAAAACACACTGCAAGCTGACCCTGATTGTGCGCAAAGAGCCGGACGGGACAATGCGGCGATACGCCCATCTGGGCACGGGAAACTACAATCCCACGACGGCGGCGTTCTATACGGATTTGAGCCTGCTGACGGCGAACCCGGAGATGACGTTCGCGGTACACAACGTTTTCAACTTTCTTACCGCATACTCCGAACAGCCGAACTATAATCCGCTGCTGGTGGCACCGGTGGACCTTGCGGAAAGAGCGGCGAACCTGATTGCGCGCGAGGCCGATCATGCGCGGGCAGGCAAGCCGGCACGCATTATTGCCAAGGTAAATTCGCTGCTGGACAAGAACGTGGTGCAGGAGTTGTATCGCGCCTCGCAGGCGGGGGTGCAGGTGGACCTGATTGTGCGCGGCATTTGCTCGGTCAATCCGGGCATCCGCGGCATCAGCGACCGCATCCGGGTGCGCAGTATTGTAGGCCGCTTTCTTGAGCATAGCCGCATCTATTACTTCCAGAACGGAGGCGAAGAGGAAGTTTATTTAGGCAGCGCCGACTTGATGCCGCGCAATCTGCACGAGCGGGTGGAAGTGGTTTTCCCGCTGCGCGATGCACTGCTGCGCGACCGTGTGAGGAATGAAATTTTGGCTGCGTATATGGCCGATAATGTGAAGTCGCGTATTCTGCAGCGCGGAGGCGGCTACGCTCGCGAGTCCACAAAGAGCAAGACTGCGCCGTTCAGTTCGCAGGATTTTCTGATTGACGTGGCGGAGGGAAAGCGCGACCTCTCGGCGATTCCGGTGGCTCCGCCGCGACCGCCGCGCCGCATTGCCAAGCCGCGGTCTGTTAAGCAGCGCGCCAAGGTAACCAGCCGATGATCCTATATTTTCTGCGCCACGCCAGTGCCGGACAGAATCGCGCCAACCCGGTTCAGGATGAGAAGCGGCCGCTCGACAAGGAAGGCATTGAGCAATGCCGCTACGTCGGCAGGTTGCTGACCTCGCTGGACATGCACGTGGATCAGATCCTCTCCAGTCCTTTGAAGCGCGCGACGCAGACGGCTGCGCTGGTAGGGAATGAAATTGCGTATGAGCAGAAGATCGAGCTGGCTCCGGCGCTGCGGCCCGAAGCAGATTATGAGAATTTCCGCGAGTTGCTGCAAAAGCTTAGCGACCTGGAAGCGGTGATGGTGGTGGGCCACAATCCTAGCATGAGCAGGTTTCTCTCGCTGCTGGTGACGGGCGGGGAGAGCGATTGGGCCATCGATATGAAAAAGGGCAGCGTGGCCCGCGTGGAAGTGGGACCCAAGCACAGCACGCTTAACTGGCTGATCACTCCGCGCCTGATCAAGACCGCCTATACTTCGGCGCAGATCAATTCGCGGCCAAAGACCTCCGAAAAGTAATCCCGTTCCCTTTCGAGCGCCCATAACTCCAATTCGGCTCCCGTAGGACGAGTGACCAGGGTGAGACGCACGCTGCTGGGGTCTACCTTGGCACGCACGTTGAGCACGGCGGCGCGCCTTCCCTGCTCCACTGCCCGGGCCAAGCGCAGCAGCAGTACGGCGCGCGGCAGCAGGAGGCGGTCTTCAGGGGTCAGCACGCGGACAGGTGGACTGGTTGGAGTGATTTTCGACTTGCCTAGATAGCGCGCGATGGCGGCAATGACGCGGCGCTGCGACTGAGAGAAGCCGAGTAGCTCCGCGTGCGCAAGAATGTACCAGGCATGGCGACGGCGCCCGGCGCGGCTGATAAACGAACCAACCTCATGCAGCATGGCGGCTGCGTTCAGCAATGTGGCGTACTCGGGCGGCAGACCGTGCACCGACGCCAAGAGCTTGAAGAGGCGCTGGGCATGATCGGCAACTCGGGTGGCGAAGCGCAGATCGACATTGAAATGCGCGGCGAGATTCTGAACCGAGTTGTGGCGCTCGCCGGCCAGTTGCTTGCGCAGTCCGATGTCTTCATCATCGGCCGCCATTTGTGCCAGCATTCCGTCACGCAAGCCCAAGGGCAGGTAACGAAAGCTGGGCAGCTCGAGTTCGGAACACAGTTCGGCAAAGACGTGGGCTCCGGCGACGATGATCTCAGCCCGGCGCGGGCCAATGCCTTTGAATGAGCGGCGCTGCTCGATGGTGGAAGCCGAGAGCTTCCGTGTGAGTCGGAGCAGGCCGGCACGCGGCACGGTGGCGGTGGGGCTCTCCTGCGCCGCGGCCCAGAGTTCACTGAGCGCGGCAGGAGTTCCGGAGGTGGCGACGGTGAGGTTGATCTTGTGCTGGGTGAGGTCGCGGCGAATCCGCCCGACCTCTTCGCCAATGTAGGTGCGCATCTGGTCCAGCTCGGTTTCGGTGGGCGGATCGTGCTGGAGAAACTCTCGGGTGAGGCGCACGGCTCCCAGGGGCAGACTGTAGATGTGCTCGATCTGACCTCTGTAGGAGACGATTAACTCGCAACTGCCGCCGCCGAGGTCGATCAGCAAAAGGCGGCCGGCGCCGATGCGGGTATTGGTCATGACGCCGAGGTGAATCAGCCGGCCTTCTTCCACGCCGGTGACGACTTCGACGTGCCAGCCGATGGCGGCGTGGACCCAGTGTAGAAAGGCGGCACTGTTGTTGGCGTCGCGCAGGGCGCTGGTTCCAACTACGCGGACCTTGGTGGCACCGTGAGCCTGGACCGCTTTCTGAAAGCGCTTCAGGACACGCACGGTCTGCTCCATCGCCGCCGGGTCCAAGGCTCCGGTGCGGAATACGCCTTCACCAAGGCGCACCACTTCACGATCTTCATGCAGCACTTGCAGACGCTTGCGCACGACACGCGCAATTTTTAACCGCACCGAGTTCGCGCCGATATCTATCGCGGCGAGTGTCGCCATTCGTCTAACCTGCCTTGCGGTTTATTTTTCGAGGCGCACTGTGAACCAATTCCATACGCGTGCCGCCGCCTATCCAGCTTCGCACGTTTTCGGCGACACGGCGGGCTTTCTTGTACTCGCGCCCGGTGCGCGCCTGCAACGCGGAGCATAAGGGCGCGGCGGAAGATGGCAGTTTGCGTTGCGCTAACTGCGTCAGAGTTAACCAGTCATGCCAGTCTCCGATTGCGTCCTGCACCTGCTTGAACTTTGCCACGGCTTCGACGGGCTCGGGGAATGTTTCCAGGGGTTCCAATGAGTAGCGCAGTTTTTTGGTATCGATGCGCAACTGATGGAGTTGCTGCGGATCCCCTGGCACGCGGCGGGTTAGTTGCAGGAAACGCTGGCGGGCCTGACTGGTTTGGTGGTGCACATCGCTGGCGCTGGGTGTGCCGCGGGTGACGCCTTCGGCAACGATGGGAAGCTTGGACTCAAGCAGCGGACGGGCGTCAGAAACCTCATCCAAGAGAGAGTCAAGACGGCGGTCACGCCTGGTCTTCAGGACATCACGGAGTTTCTCCTGCGCGGTGGCGATGGCGTCGCGATTGGGGGATCTTCGGGGAGCAAGCGGCGTCTTAATGAGACCGAGGTGTACGTCGATGTCACGCACCTTGCCTGCTTTTTTGCGCAAATGTTTGAGTGACTTCGCGACCTTCTTGGGAGGATTCGCGAGTTGCACTTCCAGGCGCCGGATGGTGGTGCGCAACTGGTGTACGTCATGTCTGCTGTCAGGTTTCTTCTCGATCAGAGACAGGAGCCTTATGCTCAAGACGGACGGATCGAACTCGGTACTTTTATCTAGTGCCACGTGCGAAACGATACGCTATTTCCGGAGGCCGGGCAAATCGCGCGGCGGCTTGCAAACCAGCACGGACTAAGGCGCGTGTTGGGCAGCCGCCTTTGCCGAAGTCTCGCTGCCGTGCAGACGGAGAAAACCGGATGCGCCTTCCTTTCCGAGATAGCGCGCCAGCAACTCCGGCTTCGCCTCGCGGAGGTCCACCAGCAGAAGGCCGTCAAGGACGTTGGAGAACTTCGCGTCCACGTTGAAGCCGAGGAATTTGCCTCCCAACTTCATGTAGTGCTTCACCAGCACGGGGACGCCTTTGCCGTCGCTTTCAAACATGCTGATCCAATCGGAGATGTCGTCGAGGGAGAAGACGCGCGCGAACATCTCCGGCTGATTGACGTTTTCAGCCGCCGCTCGCGGGGGATTCTTAGGCCGCAACATCTTGAGTAGTTCGGCATCCACGGTGTGCGCGCTTAGATACTTGGTGAGGACCTCGCGCGAAGCCATCGAGTAATCGGCACTGATGCTGACGGCACCGAACAGAATGGGGGTTTCCGGATGGCGCACGAGGTAGGAGCCAATTCCCTTCCAGAGGACGAGCAGAGGCGCGTACTGGCGCTGGTAATCCAGGTGAACGAAGGAGCGTCCGAGTTCCAGAGCGGGACCGACCTGGGCGAAGAACTGTGGCTGGAATCGGAATAGCGTAGTGGTGTAGAGGCCGCGCATTCCGTAGCGATGCAGCACATCCTGCACATTGCAGATGCGATAGGCGCCGGCGATCTCCTGCCGCTCGTCATTCCAGAGCACGAGATGGGTGTAGTAGGCGTCAAAGCGGTCGAGATCGCGTGCCTTGCCGGTGCCCTCGCCGGAGGCGCGGAAGGTAAGCTCGCGAAGGCGGCCAATCTCACGGACGATGCGCGGAGCCTGGCGCGAGGTGAGCGCATAGACCTGCATGGTGCCGACAGATTCCAGCAGCGCGTCGGCGGGCAGCGACTTCAGTTCGCGCAGCAGCACCGCGGGATTTTCCGCGGGAGCGACGGCCTGCTTGGGATACCAGCGGCCGGGGAAGAAACGGGCTCGGGGCGAGGTGATGCGGTCGCCCAGCGAGAGCAGCGAACTGTTCCAACGCAGCAGATCGATGGCTTTGTCGTCGTCACGGATGGCTTTGAGGGTTTCGGCCTCGACCGGAGCGCCGATGCGAATCTCCATGCGGCGGCCGCGTTTATTCAGCAGCTCGTGAGGCAGGAAAAGAGTGCGAAGGCGGGGATTGATCAGTCCTGCCAAGTGGAAGCCCGCGCTGTTGGTGCCGGAGATGAAGGCCGGAACGCTCTTGGCTCCAGCCATGCGAGCGATGCGGGCCATGTTGCGATTCCACTGCGGGTCCAGCACGCGGCGGTGATGGCGGCTCCAGGAGGAGACTTCACCGGCGGGAAAGACGATCAGCATGTGTCCTTGCTTGACCCAGTCGAGGGCTTCGCGAATGCCACGGCGGTTGGCGGACTCATGGCCCTCGCCCATCATGTTGTCCACCATGATGAAGTGCGGCGAAAGCTCATCCATGCAGCCGAGCAACTGGTTAGCTAAAAGCTTTACGTCGGGACGCACGCGCATCAGAAGCGAGGACATCAGGATGCCGTCCAACATGCCAAAGGGATGATTGGCGAAGACCACGGCGGGGCCTTCCACTGGGATGTGCTTGAGGTCTCCCTCACGTACCGAGTACTCGACATCCATCTCATGCAGGAGGCCGTCAAAGACGGAGCCATGCGTGCGGGCCAGCGCGCCGGCATAGATGCGATCCAGGCGGCGAATGGGGATGAATGGACGCGCCCAGGGAATCTGCTTCCCGAGCTTGGCAAATGGAGTCGAGGGGGTCTCGGTCACAGTGGCATGAGGCATAGTGTTTACAATTTTGCCCGCGCTTGCTTGCAGGCTCATGACACCAGTGTAAATCTTTGGTGAACAGGAGAACAGTCCGTGCTTCTACTGAGTTCCGGCAAGTCGCTGGGCCTTAGCACAATTCGGGGAGTGGCAGATGGAGAACTGCACTATCTTTCATGCAAAATTCACGCGCGCTTTATCGCCGCTTAACCGCGCGCGATCAAGATGGATGCGCTATGGCAGAGCAAGTACTGGACACTCTGATCCTCTCCGACGTGCATCTGGGCAGTGAGGTTAGCCGCTCCCGCGAGGCCAGCGAGTTGCTGGGGGAGACGAATTTCCGGCGGTTAGTGCTGCTGGGCGATATCTTCAGTGACCTGAACTTTCGCCGGTTGACCAGCGATCACTGGAAATTTCTCTCGCGCATCCGCAAACTCTCCAACCCGAAGCGCAAGGTTGAGGTGGTGTGGGTGGAGGGAAATCACGACCAGGGGCTTTCGAAGATTATGTCGCACCTCGTAGGCGTGCCGGTGTATCAACGCTATGTGTGGGAGTATGAGGGCAAGCGCCATGTTGCGGTACATGGACACCAGTTCGACCCGTTTTGCAGCAAGAACGAGTTTCTGGGGCGCTTCGGAGAGCGGATTTTTTACGAACTGCAAAAGCTTGACGGTAACCGCAAACGAATCTCGCGATTCATCGACCGGGTGAACACGCGCTGGCTCCGTTTGGAATCCAGAGTCGCCGAGGGCGCTTTTCTATACGCCCGCGCCGGACGGGTGGACCGGATATTCTGCGGACATACTCATGTGGCCTCGCACCAGAGCCGCCACGGGATCGACTACTACAACAGCGGAAGCTGGATCGACGCTAGCCCGACGTATCTCACCATAAGCGAGCAGGGGGTTGAGATTCGCAAGTACGAGGGACCAAAGTACGACTACGACCCCACGGGCGGAAGCACCCCGAATACCGAGGGTGAACTGGGCCCGGCGGGCGACCTTTTTGTTCCTCTCGCCAGCCTGCCTGCCTTGGCGAGATACGAGAGCTTGCGCTGCTAAGAGCGGAATTGACCGACGGCCTTCCGAGTTATAACATACGTTTTAACGGGAGGGGCTATGCGTGCTACCGTAACGCAGATTGGCAATTCAACCGGACTGATCCTGCCCAAGGAAGTTGCGGCTCGTCTGAAGGTCAAAAAGGGCGACAGCGTGTTTCTGACAGAGACGCCGGACGGTTACACGGTCACGCCATACGATCCCGAGTTTGAAGCGCAGATGAATGCGGCTCGACGCGGTATGGCCAGTTACCGGAATGCGCTGCGTGAGCTTGCGAAGTAAATGTCATGGCAATGGCTGTTGGAAGAAGTTGTCGGCGCCATGCACGACGAACTCTTGGCCGAGCATGGCGGAATCCCCGGCGTCCGTGATGCCGGCCTATTGTCATCGGCCTTAAGTCGCCCGAAGAACCAAGCCGCCTATGGCGAGCCGTCGGTATTTGATTTGGCTGCAGCTTACGCCTTCGGCATCATTCGCAATCATCCCTTTGTGGACGGGAATAAACGAACAGGCTTTCTTGCCGCCTATGTTTTTCTTTATCTCAATGGATGGACGCTAAAGGCAACAGAGGCCGAGGCGGTGGCGGTGGTTGTGGCCCTGGCGGCAGGCGAGTTGGATGAAGCCGGTTTTTCAGTGTGGATCAAAAACAATTCCGTTATTCGGGCGATACAAGAATAGCGGCACCACCGCATCAAGAGCTTTCTACCTCGGAGCTTTCTCCCAGCGCTCCAGCAATTCGCGGCAGATGCCGTTGTCGGCGATGATCTGGCGATAGATTTCGGCGCTGGGGCGCGGAATGCGCTGCTGTGTGGCTTCGTCGAGTTGGTAGAGGCCGAAGCGCAGGTGCCAGCCCTCACTCCATTCGAAGTTGTCCACCAGACTCCAGTGGAAGTATCCGCGCACGTCATAGCCCTGTTGCCACATGCGACGCAATTCCTTGAGGGAATTTATCAGCAGCCAGGGGCGGATGCGATCGGCGCGGTCGGGAACTCCGTTTTCCATCACGTACATGGGGCAGCCGAGGGGGGCGTAGGCTTCGACGGCCGCCGAAACCACCTTGGGATAGGCCTCGCCGTAGGGCGCGGCGATGCCGTGGTCTCCCTGCGGCACCTGCCTGGGAACGTGGAGGCCGCCGGGGCCGAATTTTTCTCCGAGCGGGGCGCGCACGTGCAAGCGGTTATAGACGTTGAGTCCGATGAAGTCGATCTTGCCGACGCATTCTGGCGCACCCGGCGCCATTAGGGCGAAGGGCATGGGCAGGGGCTCGCCGCGCAGATAGCAGAGGGCGAAGCGGTTGAACAGAGTGTCGTAGGCAGAGGCGAGCTGGCGGTCGAGCACGTTGTCGCGGGAGGGCTCGAAGACGACGTAGTTCAACGCAAGGCCGACGTTGGCTGCCAGCTGCTCGCGATGGATCACGTCATAGGCCGCCGCGTGAGCGCGCATCATGTAGGCAAAGACGGCGAGAGTTGAATTCAACTCGTTCTGGCGTCCGGGCGGAAACTCGCCGAAGAGATAGCCGAAGGACGCGTAAACATTGGGCTCGTTAAAGGTCACCCAGTCGGTGACCAGGTCTCCCAAGGAGCGCACGGCGCGCTTGGCGTAGTGGCGGAAGAGTTCGGGCGCCTGGGAATCGAGGAAGCCACCGCGAGCCTCGAACCAGCGCGGATGAGTGAAGTGATGCAGCGAGACGAAGACCCTCATGCCGCGGCGGCGGGCTTCGCGTATGATCTCGCGGTAACGCACCACGGCGGTGTCGCTCCAATGCGCGAAGGCCGGCTCCATGCGGCTCCACTCAAGCGAGATGCGGATGGCGTTAAGACCGAGGCTGGAGCAGAGTTCGAGGTCGCGCTCGGCGTTGAGCCACCAGTCGCAGGCTGAACCGCAGACGGAGCCGGAGCGGATGCGTCCCGCACGCTCCCAGTCATGCCACTGGTTCAACGTGTTGCCTCCTTCGTACTGGTGCGAGGAGGTGGAAACGCCCCACAGAAAATTCTTTGGAAACGACACGGGAATCGCGAGCATAAGCTGTCTCAGCCAACACTAGCACAAAGCGAGCAGATCATAATTGGATGTACGCGAGGTGGATAGCTCATCCTCACTTTTCTTACTCCATAAATACTCAGGCGCAAAGACCCACATCTGCTGACTACGGCAGATGTGGGGCACCTTCGCCTTTCTAGTCCTTTGCGACTTGCAGATTGTTGGTGACCTGGAAGACGCCCGGAACTCCATTGGCGCGCAGGCCAGCCATGTCTTTGTCCGACTTGCTGTCAACGACTCCCTCCAGCCACACGTTGCCGCGGTCAACGATGATGTGGATGCTGGGCACTGAGCCCAAGGAGTAACGCGACAGCCCGTCAAAGCGGAATATGGCGCGAGCTACCTGCTGACGGATGCGATCATCCATCGGCGAAGGCGGCAACTCGTTGATGTTGTCGATCACCTTTTCGACACCTTCGATGTGCTTCACGACGTTGACGGCATCGCGCTTGAGGCCAACAGTGTTCGTATAGCCGAGCAGTTCCACGGTGCTGTCGTTGACGCGAAAGGCCAGCCAATCCCAGAGGCTGTAATAAGGCAGCATCACCAGTTGATGGCGCACCTGGCGCGCGATGCGGTCTTCCTCGTTGGCGGGAGGGTTTTTGGGCTTGCGGGCAGGCAAGGCTGGGATTGCTTCCTGCGTCTGTGCCTGGGCTGGTGCGGCAGGAGCCGGAGCGATTTGCTGCGCGGAGCTCCGGGCACTAAAAGGCAACAGCATGAGCGCAAGAACAATGGGGCACAGATTTTCGATCTTCATCTGTCAGTCCTTCGTGCATAAGGTCGGAAAATCTATCAGCTAAAACTATCAGGTAAAACGCGGCGCGACGGACAAAGTTGCGTCGATTCCTTCCGTCATTGGGGCGGCTCCACAGAGACGCAGGAAGTTGGAAAGGATATGCATACCGTTGCTGGTGAGCACGGACTCGGGATGGAACTGCACGCCTTCGATGGGCAGGCTGCGATGGCGCACTCCCATGATGATTCCGTCGGCGGTGGAGGCGGTGACCTCCAAGACATCGGGGCAGGAGTGCGGCTCAATCACCAGAGAGTGATAGCGCGCGACCTCAATCTCCTCGGGAAGGCCGATGAAAATTCCGCGTCCGTCATGTTTGACGCGGCTGGCTTTTCCGTGGATCGGCTTGGGGGCGCGCACGATGCGTCCGCCGAAGGCCTCGCCAATTGCCTGGTGGCCGAGGCAGACGCCAAGAATGGGAAGCTGTCCGCCGAGTTCGCGGATTGCCGCAAGAGAGACTCCGGCACCTTTGGGCTCGCCCGGTCCTGGGGAGATGACGATGCCGCGATAGCCTCCGTTGGCAATCTCTTCCACGGTTACCTGGTCGTTGCGGCGCACTACGGGCTCGGCTCCAAGCTCGCCCAGAAACTGCACCAGGTTATAGGTGAATGAATCGTAGTTATCGATCACCAGCAGCATTGTTGTCCTCCGCGATGTACTTCCGCGTTATCCTTCCAGTTCGGCCAGGGCCACGGCGCGACGCAAAGCGCGCGACTTGTTGATTGTCTCTTCCCACTCAAGAACGGGCACCGAGTCGGCTACGATGCCGGCACCTGCCTGCACGCTTAGCTCGTCGCCCGCGAGTTCCATGGTGCGGATGGTGATGCAGGAGTCGAGATTGTTTGCGTAATCGGCGTACAGGACCGCGCCCGAGTAGGCTTCGCGCGCACCGCGCTCCAATTCGGCAATGCCTTGCATGGCGCGAATCTTTGGCGCTCCGGTCACGGTTCCGGCGGGAAAACATGCGCCGAGAGCATCGAATCGGTTGAGGCCGGGACGCAACTCAGCCTGAAGTTCAGTGACAAGGTGCTGGACGTGGGAATACTTCTCGACGGTCAGCAGTTTTTTTACCTTGACCGAGCCGTAGCTGGCGACGCGGCCGAGATCGTTGCGTCCGAGATCGACCAGCATCATGTGTTCGGCGCGTTCCTTTTCATCGGCGAGCAACTCTGCGCCGAGTCGCGCATCCTCTTCGATATTGGCTCCGCGAGCCCGGGTGCCTGCGATGGGACGGTAGGTCAATTCGCGGTCGCGGCAGCGTACCAGCATCTCCGGCGAAGCGCCGATCAGCGCGTGCTCGCCACCGTTTGCGGGCAAGTTGCCAAAGTTGAGCAGAAACATGTATGGAGACGGATTGGTGGCCCGCAGGGCGCGATAGAGCGCGACAGCATTGGCCTTGGTCTTGCGCTGGAATCGCTGCGAGAGCACGATCTGGAAGCACTCGCCGGCGAAGATCAGTTCCTTGCCCTCGGCTACGGCACGCTCGAATTCGGCGGGTGAGAAGTTGGAGTTGAAGTCGGCTTCGCCCGCGCCGGAAACTGCTATCGCCTTGAGCGGCAGCTCCACGGCGGCGCTGAGTTTGCGCACCACTTCGCGATTGCTGGCCGAAGCGGCGTTGAATTTTTGCTTGAGCGCGGCTTCGCTTGCGCCCGGCTCGACTTCGGCGAGAGTGCGAATCTGTATCTGCTGGCGGGCGTGATCAAAGGCCAAGACGGTGCGGAAGATCAGGAAATAGGCATCGTCGCCCGAGCCTGAGACCGCCTGCATCGCCGGATCAAACCAGTTCGAAGCGGCATAGCCGAGGTAGCCTACGCAGCCTCCGGCCATGGGCGCGATGTTCTCCGCTGCGGCCAGCTTGCGGTGAGCAAACTCGCGGCGCAGGACATCGACGGCGGTGCCCGGCTCGACGCGTTCTCCGTTGGCATCCTGCACGGTGGTGACGCCGTTGCGGCTGCGCACCACCATGGCGGGGTCGGCTCCGAGGAAGGAATAACGGGCGAGGTGCTCTCCACCTTCAACAGACTCCAGGAGGAACGAACGTTCGGCGCCCTGGGCAATGCGCAAGTAGGCCGAGAGCGGCGTCAACAGGTCGGCGGAAACCGTTTCGGTGACGGCAACCAGACTGCCCGAGGAGGCAAGCAGGCAGAAATCCGCGAACTCCGAGGAGGCCGTCACTTGGTCACCACCACGGCAGAGGGGTCATGTTTGACCGGGAGGGTGCGGCCCACAATTTCGGCGATGCGACGCAGATCGCCGACCATGGCCGCGAACTGATCCGGGTAGAGCGACTGCGCTCCGTCGGAGAGTGCATGGTCGGGATCGCAATGAACCTCGACGATCAGGCCGTCGGCGCCCGCAGCGATTCCGGCACGCGCCAGCGGAGCTACCGCGTCGCGGCGGCCAGCGGCGTGGCTGGGATCGACGATGATGGGAAGGTGAGTCAATTTCTTCGCCGCCGGAATGATGCTCACGTCGAGCGTGTTGCGGGCATGGTCACAGAAGGTGCGGATGCCGCGTTCGCAGAGCACCACGTTGTAGTTGCCCTCGCTCATTATGTATTCGGCGGCCATCAGCAGTTCATCGAGAGTGGCGGCGAGGCCGCGTTTGAGCAGCACCGGCTTGCTGGCTCGGCCTGCCAGTTTGAGCAGAGCGAAGTTCTGCATGTTGCGCGCGCCAATCTGAATCATGTCCGCGTACTGATCGACCAAGGCCAGCGATTCGTGATCTACGGCCTCGGTGACGACCAGAAGGCCGAAGGCTTCACGGGCGGCGGCCATGAGTTGCAATCCCTGCTCGCCCATTCCCTGGAAGGCGTAGGGCGAGGTGCGCGGCTTGAAGGCGCCGCCGCGCAGGAATCGCGCGCCCGCTTTGGCCACGGACTCGGCGGCGCGAAAGAGCTGATCGCGGCTCTCCACCGAACATGGTCCGGCCATTAGTGCGAGTTCGCCTGCGCCCACGGTGACATCGCTTCCGTTGAAGCGCACGACCGTGTCCTCGCTCTTCATGTCGCGGCTCACCAGTTTGTAGGGCTTGGTGACGGCGATGACCTCGGCTACACCAGGTAATTGGCTCAGCGCATCGGCTTCCACCGCGTCTTTGTTGCCGGTGATTCCGATGGCGCAACGGGTTGCGCCGGGCAATGGATGAGGTCGGTATCCAAGCTCTTCCACGCGTTTACAGACCGCTTGCGTCTGTTCCTCGGTTGCATTCACATTCATCAATACAAGCATTTCTATGCCTCCACCGCCTGTGACGCCAGCAACTCGCGCACGAAGCGCTCCACTTCGCCGGGGGCACGGGCTCCGAATTCTTCAATCTTGCGCACGATCGCCGAGCCGACGATGACCGCGTCAGCACCTTGCGCCCAGGCCTCGCGCGCCTGCTCCGCATTGCTGATTCCGAAGCCGACCGCGACCGGAAGCCGGGTGACGCGCCGTATGCGCTGCAGCAATGCACTGGCATCGGCGCTCAACTGCTGGCGGGTGCCGGTGACTCCGGTGACCGAGATGGCGTAGAGGAAACCTGTGGCGTGCTGCGCGATCTGCGCGATGCGCTGCTCGGTCGAGGTCGGCGCGACCAACGAAACCAGGTCGAGTCCGCGGCGTTGCAGCGCCAGGGAAAAACCTTGCGCCGCCTCGGCTGGAAGGTCGGTCACCAGAACTCCGGCAAGACCCGCATCAGCCGCATCCTGCGCCAGTTTGTCGAGACCATGGCGCAGCAAGGGATTCAGATAGCTGAAGAGCACGATGGGAACGCCGGTCGCTTCGACGGCGCGGGCTGAGACTTCAAGCACGCGGTTCAGCTTCACGCCGTGCGCCAGTGCGCGCTCGCAGGCGCGCTGAATCACGGGGCCGTCGGCGGCGGGATCACTGAACGGCATACCGACTTCGATGGCAGTGGCTCCGCCGTGTGCCATTGCGACTAGCAGTTCGTAGGTGGTTTCGAGGTCGGGGTCGCCCGCAGTGATGTAGGGGATGACGCCCTTACGGCCGGTTTCGCGGAGAGTTTTGAAGGCCTGCTGCAAGCGTGTGGTCATTGCGCGCCGCCTTGATTCGGATTGGCATTCGAGCTGGCTTTCAGTTTGGCCACGGTTTCCACATCCTTGTCGCCGCGTCCTGATAGATTCACAATCATCAATCCATCCTTGCCAAGTTCTTTGGCGAGCTTTACCGAATAGGCAATCGCGTGCGCTGACTCGAGGGCGGGGATGATTCCCTCGCGTTGCGAAAGCAGGTCAAATGCCTCAAGAGCCTCGGCGTCATCGGCTGAGACGTACTCGGC
This sequence comes from uncultured Acidobacteriota bacterium, assembly GCA_963786435.1. Classification (GTDB taxonomy): domain Bacteria; phylum Acidobacteriota; class Terriglobia; order Terriglobales; family Acidobacteriaceae; genus TOLSYN. Next base: position 3,017,785 of record CAWAZK010000002.1, on the reverse strand, counting down.
GCGGCCCAGTTCGCGCAGGTGCGCGTGCTCGGGGCCGACCGAGGCGTAATCGAGTCCGGCAGAGACCGAATGGGTCGCCGCAATCTGGCCATCGTCGTCCTGCAGCACGTAGCTGTAGGTTCCCTGCAAGACGCCGGGGACGCCGCCGTGGAAGCGCGCTGCGTGGTCGCCGAGCGATTCGCCGCGGCCTCCGGCTTCAACGCCGATCAGGCGCACAGCGCTATCGGGGACGAATGCGTTGAAGATGCCGATTGCGTTTGAGCCTCCGCCGACACAGGCCACGACCGCATCCGGCAAGCGGTCTTCGCGAGCCAGGACCTGCGCCCGCGCCTCATCGCCGATTACGCGCTGGAACTCGCGCACCATGGTCGGATAAGGATGCGGGCCTAGCGCAGAGCCGAGTAAGTAGTATGTGTCGCGCACGTTGGTGACCCAGTCGCGCAACGCCTCGTTGATGGCATCCTTCAAGGTCTTGGAGCCGGCCTCGACGCCGCGCACTTCGGCTCCCATCAGGCGCATACGAAAGACGTTGAGCGCCTGTCGCTTCATGTCTTCGGCACCCATGTAAACCACGCATTGCAGGCCAAAGCGCGCGCACACCGTAGCGGTGGCGACGCCGTGCTGCCCGGCGCCGGTTTCGGCGATGATGCGGCGCTTGCCCATGCGCCGCGCCAGCAGAACTTGTCCGAGCGCGTTGTTGATCTTGTGCGAGCCGGTGTGCCCGAGGTCTTCACGCTTGAGCAGAATTCGCGCGCCGCCGGCGAACTCGCTGAGCCGTTCGGCATAGTACAAAGGGGTTGGCCGGCCGCTGAACTCGGCGAGCAATCCGCTCAACTCGCGCTGAAAGCTGGCGTCCTCGCTGGCTTCGGCGAACGCCGCGGTCAACTCGTCCAAAGGTTCGACCAAGGTTTCGGCCACGAAGCGTCCGCCATAGTGGCCAAAGTAACCTTCTTCGGAGGCGCTCAGAAGGCTCTCCAACACTGCTGCGTCCTGGATTGCTGCGTGCTTCATTGCTATTGCCTCTCTGCGGCGCGCACGGCCGCTATGAATTCGCGCATTTTACTTATGCCTTTGATCCCTTTCGCCACCTCGACGCCGCTGCAAACATCGACCACGTCGGGATGCACCGCTGCGATTGCTTCGGCGACATTGCCGGCGTGGAGACCTCCGGCGAGAAAAAGTTTTAGTGCCGGAGATACACGGCGCAGGCTTGGCCAGGGCACGCTCTCCCAAGGAAAACTCTCGCCTGAGCCGCCATGCGCCGCACATGGGGTATCCACTAAGACTCCGCTACACTGAGCGAAATCGGCAGTGCGTTCTGCGGTAAATACAGCATCTGCCTTGAGGGCGCGAATTACCTCGAACTCCTGAGCCGCGAGCTCGCAATCATGGCGCGATTCATCTCCGTGCAACTGTACGGTGTTGAGCGGCACGGCATGGGCGATGCGCAGCACCTCGCATATATTCATATTTACAAATACACCGACCAGCTTCACTCGTCCCGCAACAGCGTGGGCGATTTCCTGCGCCTGCTCCAGGGTAATGTGCCGCGGGCTTTGGGGATAGAAGTTCAGCCCGAGCATCGCCGCGCCGAGGTCGATTGCAGCTAGCGCGTCTTCGGCGCGGGTGATGCCGCAGATTTTGATCTCGACGTTACGGTTCGCACCACTCATCGCATTTGCTCCAGACCCTGCAATTCGCGCAGAGAGGTGAGCGGATCGCCTGAGCGCATCAACGTCTCGCCGATGAGGAAGGCTCTGTATCCGGCGGATTGGAGGCGTTCGATATCGGTTCGGGTGCGCAGGCCGCTCTCGGCTACGAGTGTGGCATTCGCGGGCGCCAGTTCGGCGAGACGTAGAGAGGTTTCGAGATCGACCTGGAGGGTTTTTAGATTGCGATTATTGACCCCGATAAAGGTTGCACCCAGGGCCGAAGCGCGTTGCAACTCCTCGGCGGTGTGTACTTCGACGAGGGCGTCGAGATGAACGTGGTGGGCGGCATCGAGCAGCTTCAAGGCATCGGCATCGGTCAATCCGGCGACGATCACGAGCACGGCTTCGGCGCCGTTGATGGCGGCTTCATAGACCTGGTGGCGGTCCACGGCGAAGTCCTTGCGCAGCAGCGGCAGGTTGACGGCGGAGGCGACGCGGCGCAGGTCTTCGAGCGAGCCGTTGAAGTGCTGCGGTTCGGTCAGCACCGACATTGCAGCGGCACCGCCGGTCTCGTAGAGGCGGGCGACCGCGAGCGGATCGGCTCCGGCCTGAATGTCTCCCGCGGAGGGCGAGCGCCGCTTGAACTCGGCGATGATCGCCGTCGGGTGCGCCAGCAGTGCATCGCGGAAGTGGGCTTTCCGGCCTTCGCGCGCTGCGAGGGCGGCATCGCGCACGCTTTCGCGCAGTTGGTCGCCGAGCAGGCTCATCTCGATGCGCTTGCCGTCCATCACGCGTTGCAGGAATTCCGCGCTCATTGTGCTGCTCCTTCTGGCGTATGCGACATCGCAATCAGGGCTTGCAGTTTGTGCAGCGCCGCGCCGTCGTCGATCGCGCGTTGGGCGCGTGCGGCACAGTCGAGTAATCCATCTCCGGTGCGGACGTGCAGGGCGGCGGCGGCGTTGAGTACGACGAGATCACGCGCGACGCTATAACGCTGGTCATTACAACCATCGCGCCCCTCACCGGAGAGGACGGCACGCACGGTTGCTGCGTTTTCTTCCACGCTTCCGGCGCGGGCCGAATCCGTGGGGCGCTGAGTTAATCCGAAGTCTGACGGGGAGACGGAGAGGAGTTCGTTGTGGCGTCCCTCGCGAACTTCCAGAACTCGTGTGGCGCAGGCTGTGGTGATCTCATCCAGGCCATCGCCGCCACGCAGCACCCAGGCTCGCGACACTCCGATCAGAGAAAGTGCTCCTGCCACGTCCGCCATGCGCGCCTGGTCGGCTACGCCGAGCAAGCGGAACTGTGCGCGGCACGGATTCACCATTGGACCTACGAGATTGAATGCAGTTCGGATGCCGAGTGCTTTGCGGATGGGCGCGACACGGGCCAGGGCGGGGTGATAGTTGGGGGCAAAGAGAAAGCAGATTCCCAACTCACGCAAGCATCGGACGGCGGTCGCGGATTCACAGTCGATGCGGACGCCGAGGGCGGTTAGCACGTCCGCGCTGCCGCTGCGGCTGGTGGAGGCGCGCGCGCCGTGCTTAGCAATCTGGTATCCGGCGGCGGCGATGACGAAGGCGGCGGCAGTAGAAACGTTAAAGGTTTTTACCGCGCTCGCGCCGGTGCCTGCCGTGTCCAAAACCTGCGGCGGAATCTCGATGGAGCGCACACGCTGATAGAGCGCGTCGGCAAAGCCCGCCAGCTCCTCCGGGTTCTCGCCCTTGGCGGTCAACAGCGCCAAGGCCGCGGCGATCTGTGCGTCGGGAGTTTCCGGGGCCAGCATGGCGTTGACCAGTTGCGCGGCTTTCTGTCGGGTAAGATCGCGCCCGGCCAGCAGCACACGGATCAACCCTCCCATTGTGGGCGTGGCCGATGAGTTTGCGGAGACTGCTTGCATTCGTTGATCCTGAAATTCCGCGCACAATGCAATGCGCTTGGGGGAGTATTTTTCAATTGTAAGGGAAACGGGAACGTGCCTGCGATTAGAGGCACTCGACGGTGTAGGACCACCATCGACGGGAGGAGCAATCAGCGAGGGATGCGGTTGCAAGGCTCACCAACAAAGCTTACGACGGATGCAGGGCTGGGTCAAACGAAAAATCCGCGTACTCGGAGCAGGGACACTGCCGAGCGCCCGATTGCTTCGAATCTGCATCCAAAACGCAAAAGACTTGATCCGAAGGTCTGAGTAACGGAGGCTTAAGAGGATTATGTTGCGAGCACGTGTTGCAATGCTGGTCGCTGCACTCATGCTGGCGACCGTTTTCAGCGCCCAAGCCCAGGACCGCCATGATTTTTACGATGGACTGCGGAATGGCACCCAGGGCGGCTACTACGACCAGGGTCACAGTCATGGGCATTACGATGAACACCACCATTATCACTATGATGACGATCGATACCGGGACCATGGCGTTGGGCCAGGTACGGGTGCCCTGATCGGCGGTGGCGGCGGGGCGGTTTTAGGTGGGCTGCTCGGTGGATTGAAGGGCTCGATCGTCGGAGGCGCTGCGGGCGCGGGCATCGGGGCGATTATAGGTGAGGCGAACCAGAACAATCGTCGGGACAACGGATACTACCACCGGTAACACGGGATTCGCGGATGCACTTGGTTACAGATTTTGATATTGAAAGGCGAACTATGAAGCTGTTTCGCAAAGCTTTTCACACTAACGCTGCGTGCCTGTTACTTTGGTCGAGCATAATCATGGCTTCCACTGGAACCCTTGCTCAAAATCAAAATGGAGTGCCGATAGCACCACCTTCCGCGACGGGACCGGCTGCCACGCCTACCTGGACAACGGAACAACTGATTACCAGCACCGTACACGACGCATGGCTGCTGAGCGGCAGGAATGAAGCGACGTTCTTCGAGATGGTGAAAACGCTGGCTGAGATTTCAGCGAGGAATCGCGGGATCACTCTGCCGAACACGAAGGCGGCGGGACAGCAGATGGGGGAATACATCAAGCAAATGGCAAAGGCCGATACCGACCAACTACTGTACGCAGTAGTTGACAAGGCAGTAATGAAGACGGCTCACAAGGGTCCGGTTCCCGCAGGATCGAGATCCTCTCATAATGTAAATACTCCCCCGGCAAAGTAGACTTTCACGAACGCCGGCGGGAAACGAACATCTTTTCCGCCAGGGACCGCGTGCGGTTCTACACGTGCGCTTTTAGAGCGGTTTCATTGTGTCTGTATCCGATAACCGCAGTATTGAAACCAAGCCGCGGAATCTTGGGCGGTGATAGCTGCCATGGCGGCTGTGATGGCGAGGTCGAGGGTGTCGAGTATTCGAGCTTTGCTTGCTCGTAAGTGTTGTTTGATCTTGGACCAGCACTTCTCGATGGGATTGAAGTCCGGTGAGTACGGCGGTAGATAGAGCAGTTCGGCTCCGGCTTGCTCAATCAACATGCGAACCAGCCGATGCTTATGTGCCGACAGATTGTCCATGATCACAACCTGTCCGGGGCGCAGTCGCGGACATAGGACCTGTTCCAGATAGGCCAGAAAGACGTCACCGTCGGTGGGTTCTGGGATCGTCATGGTGGCCAGCAGGCCGTTCATCGTGATCGCTCCCAACAGAGTCACGGTATGCCAGTGCCCGCCCGGAGCACCCTCGCACACACGATCACCGCGTTCGCCGCGCCCGTAGCGACGGGTCATCTCGGTGGTCACGCCGCTTTCGTCCAGAAACACCAAGCGTTGCGGATCGATTCGAGCGATCAACTCCCACCACGATTGCCGTCGCTGCCTGCCTTCTTCCGTGTCCTGCTCACTGGCGTGCAGCGTTTTTTTTACGCCGCAACCCCAGCCGCTGGAGTTCAAGACAGAGTCGCGTCTTGCTGAGCTTCACCTGCAGATGTTGCTCCAGCCGTTGCCCCAACTCGGCCAGCGTGAGATCCGGTTGATCCTGCAACTGCTGCCGCAGATGCCCTTTCACTGCGTCGGTCACCCGGCTCACCGGCCCATGTACCCGTTGCAGAGGCCGCTCCATTTGTCCCGACTTTAGCTGTTGCCGTCGAATCTTCTTTGTAAAACCGTAGCTGACACCAAACTGCTCCGCCAGCTGCTCCAGGCCGATCCCGGCCCTTTCGTATGCCTGCAGAAGCTTGCACCGCAAATCATCCGAATATGCTCGTGGCATCGATTTATGTCTTCACAGAGAAGTCGCCAACTGCAACTTACTCCAATCCCTCTTCTCTGGATATAACTACTTAGGAACCGCTCTAGAATAGATCAAACGTATTCCGCTCCTTTCGTTGCTAGCTTGTCGTAACGAAAGGAGCGGAACTGGACCACACTGATTTACCTCCTGATCGCTCAGGCCGGAATCGACGGATGAGTTCTGGTTGCGACGGTTAATACCGGGCAATGTGCGTTGACACTGATCGGGTACGTGTGTCCCTTCTGCGAAAGGGCGGAGATTCCGGCCGACGGGCGTATTCCTTTTATGATCAAGTCGGCTCCGCACCCAACCGCGATTTTTATGATCTCCTCCGAGAAATTCCCAGTCTCGATGATGATCTCCGGTTTGTGAGGAAGAGCGAGTTGGTTTTCACTGAGCATTTTAACGATTTGTGCGCGCCTTTCCTCTTCCAGTTTGTACAGCTTTTCGCCGTGTGCACCGTGCGACTCCGGCAAGATGCTCGCCAGTGTCAGATACGCACCGCAGGCGCGTGTCAATGCAATTGAGCAACGTAGTGCATCCGCGGTTGTAGCCGATGCGGGATTGATTGCAAACACAATCGACTGGAAGTCCCCGCTGCATTTTTCAGGAGTAACATGCGGGCCAACGGTCAAGATCGGACAGATCGCGTTGCGGTAAATCTGCTCGGAGTAGTTTCCAAACAGAAGCTTTGCCGGTCCCTGCAATCCGTTCGTGCCCAGAACAATTAAGTCAATGTTCTTTTCCTCAACGACCCTTTTTATGACATCGACGGGCGGTCCGGGCATCACAATCACCTCATTTGGCAACGCGTCGAGTTTATGGTTAGCGACGAACTGGTTGGCGAGTTTACGGCCGAGTTTCTCACTTGGTTCGAGGTCGTAAAACGCTTCGTCCCACTCGTAGTTCTTTTGCCAAACTGCATGGACCATGAACAGCTTCGCCCGGAAACGATTGGCCAATCCTCGCGCAACGTAGGCTGCGCGATCAGCAGCATCGCTGAAATCGGTTGGCAACAGAATGGAGTTGAGATGAAATTCAGTAGCGGCTTCGGTGTTTGAGGCAGGTAATGAGGTCGGCATCATACAGCACCTCCCAAATAGAACCTCTTACTTCTAATCCGGCTGAAGCATGTTCCCTTTTCCTGCAACCTGCTGTGACGAGTTACACATGCCAGTGTGATTCCCATTTTGAACCAGGTGAGGTATCGATCATTTCTGCGATGGTTTATCAGATGGTGCAGCAACGGCGCTTGCTGCGGATGTCGTTCAAGTCTCGAAAGCCGTCTGTTGCCTCAGCGCAGCTAATGTTACGTTCTCACGTGACCTGGGTCACTGCAGAGTATGTGCAGTGGATGTACTACGTAGGCGTTGAAAGCTTTGTCCTGCGAAGCTTTTGGCGCATTTCGAATGGCCCCATGGAGATCTGACACTTCAGGATGGGTCTCCAGCGCACCTAGTGATATCGCGCGCCTGGGAGGTTGTCCTACGGGTGAATGGTCATGGATTCGGCGCTCAATCAGGGAGTTGTAGCGGCGGTTCGGGGCAGTGTCGTTGATGCATATTTCCCTGCTCACATTCCGCACCTATACAGCGTTCTGACCGCAGGCCAAGACTCGCAAGCGGTCATTGAAGTTATCTCTCACCTTAGTTCCGACACGGTTCGAGGCATTGCTCTCACCACCACTCGCGGACTGGAGCGCGGCGGCAGCATTGTTGATACGGGCCGGCCTCTCTCGGTACCGGTTGGCCCACGCGTATTGGGCAGAGTGTTCGACGTGTTTGGAAACACGATCGACCGCAAAGAATCGCTGGCGGGCGGCGAATGGCGTTCGATTCATGCTCCACGCATACCACTGACTCGACGCCTGGCTACATCAGAGGTCTTCCTGACAGGGATCAAGCTTATCGATGTCCTCGCTCCACTTGAGCGTGGCGGCAAGAGCGGACTGTTCGGCGGAGCCGGTGTCGGCAAGACGGTCCTGATCATGGAACTGATTCACAACACAATCGGCCATCACAGCGGCGTGAGCGTCTTCTGTGGAGTTGGCGAACGTTGCCGCGAAGGTGAGGAACTCTACCGCGAATTGCAGACGGCCGGGGTTCTGGATAAGACCGTCCTTGTATTTGGACAGATGAATGAGCCTGCTGGAACTCGCTTGCGAGTCGGACACTGTGCCCTGACCATTGCCGAGTATTTCCGCGATGACGCGCGCCAGGATGTGTTGCTGCTCATTGATAACATCTTTCGCTTCATTCAGGCTGGTTCGGAGGTTTCTGCTCTTACAGGCCAACTTCCATCGCGGTTGGGTTATCAGCCGACCCTCGGCACCGAACTGGCGGACTTGGAAGAACGCATCTGTAACACCAGCAACGGGGCCATCACATCTGTTCAGGCAGTGTACGTTCCCGCTGATGACTTCGGTGATCCTGCGGCAATTCACACCTTCGGACACCTCTCGGCCTCGATTGTGCTTTCAAGGAAACGGGCGTCCGAAGGACTCTATCCGGCAATCGATCCGTTGCGCTCAGGGTCGAGAATGGTGAACCCTCAAGTGGTCGGGATACGCCACTATCGGATCGCGCAGGAGATTCGCAAGACGCTCTCGACATACGAGGAACTGAAAGACATTATCGCCATGCTCGGCATTGAAGAACTGTCGAACGAGGACCGGCACATCGTTCACCGCGCACGCCGTCTGGAACGCTTTCTCACCCAACCATTTTTTGTAACCGAAGGATTCACAAATCAGCCGGGAAAACTTGTGTCTCTCGAAGACTCACTCGATGGTTGCGAGCGCATTCTTAATGATGAATTTGCTGACCGTCCCGAGCGCGCACTGTACATGATTGGATCGATCCAGGAGGCGAAGCCGTCATGAGACTGAAGGTGTGCCTGCCGACATCGATGCTCCTGGATGAGCCGGTCATGAAAGTCAAGGCCGAAGCCGAGAACGGTCACTTCTGTCTGCTGCCGCACCATATTGATTTCACGACGGCGCTGGTTCCGGGAATTCTATCGTTTCAGACAATCGGGGGCTCCGAAGAATATCTCGCTGTCGATCATGCCATTCTCGTGAAGTGTGGCCCGAATGTATCTGTGTCTACGCGTCGTGCGGTGCGTGCGCCAGAGTTGGCGGCATTAAAACAAACCACGGAAAAGCAGTTCCGGACCCAGGACGAACGGAACCGGAAAGCACGGGCATTTGAAATCAAGTTGGAAGCAGAGTTGGTGCGCAGCCTTTTGGAGGCGCAAAGAAATGCCTGATTCAAGTGAACTGCCGGCAGAAGAGAAGCTGCGCGCATCCGACGAGAACATGGTGCGCAAGGTGGAAGTGCAGCAATCGCGAATGCTTCGGGCGCGTGCAACAAGCGATCACGCTTACTGGCACGCGCTGACTTTACTTGGGGTCGTGGGATGGTCTGTAACCTTCCCCACATTGGCCGGAGTCGCGCTGGGGATTTGGATCGACCGGATCTGGCCAAGTCCGTTCTCATGGACTCTGACCTTTTTGTTTGCCGGGCTGGCAATCGGATGTCTGAACGCATGGTCGCATATCAAGAATGACCCGAAGGAATGACAGATGCCGCACTGGTTACAACTCGCTTTTGTTTTTCTCGCCGGCGTGGTGCTTGGGATGTTCTTCTTCGGCGGACTCGCATTGACCGTGCGGCGATTGGTTGCAGGCGGCGGAGTTATGTTGATGCTATGCAGCTTCGCGCTGCGCGGCTCAGTTCTAATAGCGGGCTTCTGGCTCTTGGCACACAACCACGCTGAGTATTGGGTCGCATGTTTGCTCGGTTTCACGGCCGCGAGGGTTGTGTTGTCGAAATCTACTCCATTGAAAATTTGGTTTGCGCGTCGGGAGGATGAACATGCACCTCACCACTGACGAAATCATCTTTTTTCAAAAGGACTTCTTCGTCTTGAACGCCACGATGTTGTACACGTGGGCGGTCATGCTGATGCTTACCGTTGGTTCATGGCTGGTAACACGCAGCATCTCACTTACGAGTCGGCGCTCGCGCTGGCAGAACGCGCTGGAGGTGATCGTCAGCGTCATCCGGTCGCAAGCTAGAGAGATCGGTGGCGATGGCGCAGACGCATACCTGCCGTTTGTCGGGACACTTTTTCTATTCATCGCGCTTTCCAATCTTCTTGATATTGTCCCTGGCTGGCATGCTCCGACAGGATCGCTCTCCACCACCATGGCTCTTGCGATCTGCGTGGCGGTTGCAGTCCCGGTGTTGGGGATACGCGAGCACGGCTGCATCGCCTACCTGCGCCATTACCTTTCACCGACGGTGCTGATGCTTCCGCTGCATATCATCAGCGAGTTTTCCAGAACCCTGGCTCTGGCCGTACGGCTTTTTGGCAACGTCATGAGTGGCGGCATGATTGTTGGAATTCTTCTGGCTATCGTTCCTCTGTTCTTCCCAGTTGCGATGCAGGCCCTGGGACTGCTGACGGGAATCATTCAGGCCTACATCTTTGCGATCCTTGCGACGGTGTACATCGGAGCAGCTTCCCAGGTTCAGGAAAAACGGAATGAGCTGTCGCAAACATCCATCAGTCGAAAGGAATCATGAGCATGGATAACGCCACTGTAGTTGGAGTTGTCTCGGTTGCAGCCTCGGCGCTTTGCATGGGGCTCGGTGCGCTCGGCCCGGCGTTAGGCGAAGGCACGGCAGTCGCCCATGCGCTGACCGCCATCGCTCAGCAACCCGACGAATCTGCCACCATTAGCCGCACACTCTTTATTGGATTGGCGATGATCGAGTCCATTGCAATTTATTGTTTTGTCATATCCGTCATCATTATCTTCGCCAACCCGTTCTGGAGCCATGTGATCGCGGGAGGCGGAAAATGAAGCTGTTCGACTGGTTCACAGTTTTCGCGCAGATCGTGAACTTTCTCGTGTTGGTAGCCCTGCTCAAGCACTTTTTATATGGGCGGATTCTGCGCGCAATCGATTCACGCGAAAGCGCAATTAAAGCGCGCCTGGCCGAAGCAGAGGAAAAAGTTCAGCAGGCTGAGTTGGAGAAACAGGGATGCCAGAAGCGATTGTGCGATCTGGAAGCCTCGCGAGACGAAATGTTTGCGCAGGCTAAGCGGGACGCAGATGCGAAACGAGTCGAATTGATGGAGAAGGCGCGGAAGGAAATTTCCTCCTTCGAGGCGAGATGGCGTGCGGATCTGGAACGCGAACGGAGCGCGCTGTTTCAGGATATTCGTGGGCGCGCGGCCGGTGAAATTCTTTCGGTGGTTCGCCGCGCCTTACATGACCTTGCCTGCTGCGATCTCGACCAGTGTGCCACCCGCGTCTTTTTGAATAAGCTTGCGTCAATAGAGCCCGGAAGCTGGCAGGAGTTCGCCGGACAGCAAATCGTCATACGCTCCGCCTCCGAGTTGCCCGAGGAAATGCAGCACACGATTGAGGAAATTCTCGCGAAGCAGGCTGCCAGGCCGGTGCGTATACGCTTTGAAAAATCTGACAGCCTGGGCTGGGGCCTTGAGTTGCGTGCCAATGGCCGCAAGATCGCATGGAGCGCCGAGGGATACGTGGACGCTCTCGAAGAACGCCTCCGCGATGCGCTGGACAAGAAGACAGGGGAGGCGTCCCGGATGGTGGCGTCATGAGCGACGGTCGAAATGTATTGCATGCTGTTCTCGACGAAGCGCTTGGTGCAATTGAACGTGCTGCCGAGGAGGAGAAGTCCTGTCCCGCCGTACAGGAGTATGGCGAGGTGATCTCGATTGCACAGGGGATTGCACGCGTGAGCGGATTGCCAAACGTGCAATCGGAGGAAGTGGTTCGCTTCCCCGGCGACCTGCCCGGAGTTGCCTTCAATTTAGATACGGATGAAGTCGGTGTGTTTTTGCTGGACCGAGGAATGGAGCTGGAGGCTGGGGCCGAGGTGCGGCGCACTGGCCACACTTTGGAGGTACCGGTAGGCGATGGCTTGCTGGGCCGCGTCGTTGATCCGCTGGGCCGTCCACTCGACAATGGTGGTGAGGTGCATGCCGCCGCTCATGCTCCGATTGAGAGCGAGGCTCCGCCGATTCTCGACCGTGCTCCGGTTTCGATTCCGCTCGCCACCGGAATCAAAGTGATCGATGCGCTGATTCCCATTGGCCGCGGGCAGCGCCAGTTGATTCTCGGAGATCGGCAGACCGGAAAGACCGCCATCACAGTGGATTGCATGCTGAACCAGAAGGGCAAAGATGTGATCTGCATCTACTGTGCGATTGGGCAGCGTAGCGCCTCGGTCGCCCGCGTCATTGCCGATCTCCACGACTGGGACGCACTGAGTTATTGCGTCGTGGTCGTCGCTTCCGGTGACGCTCCTGCTGGACAGCAGTTCGTTGCGCCTTACGCGGCTATGGCGATGGGCGAATATTTTATGCGGCGCGGCCGTGACGTGCTGGTGATCTTCGATGACCTGAGCCGACATGCAAGGGCTTATCGGGAGCTGTCGTTACTGCTGCGCCGTCCACCCGGCCGCGAAGGTTATCCGGGCGACATCTTCTACATTCATTCGCGGCTTCTGGAGCGCTCCACGCATTTGCGAAAATCGCTCGGCGGCGGCTCGCTCACCGTTCTTCCCGTGGTGGAGACCGAAGAGCAGAACATGGCTGCTTACATCCCAACGAACCTGATTTCGATCACCGATGGCCAGATCTACGTCACGCCCACGCTATTCCAGAAAGGCATCCTCCCGGCGGTGGATGTTGGAAAATCAGTCTCTCGCGTCGGCGGGAAAACGCAACTTCCTGCTTATTGGGCGGTGGGCGGTTCGCTGCGACTCTTCTATTCGCAATTCGAGGAGCTCGAAGTGTTCTCCCGCTTCGGCACGCGGCTTGATGAGCACACCCGCCAGACGTTGGCACGCGGGCAGAGCGTTCGGGAATCGCTGAAGCAGGCGCAATACGATCCGATGTCACCTGCCGAACAGATCGCAGTGCTGCTGGCTGCCAGCTCGGGAGTCTTCGACAATCTTCCGTCGGACGACGTTGTAAAGCTCTCGGCAAAGATTCGCGAAGCTTTACCACTGCGCATGCCTTGGTTTGCGGCAGCGGTCGAGGCGGGAGGAGAACTCGCGGCGAGTGACCGAGAAGCTTTGCTCGCGCTCGCCCAGGGTGCACTGGGCCAGGCTGCAGGTGCAACGAAATGAAATCGCTGGAGACACTCCGCAGAAGCATGGCTGTTACCGACGAGTTGCACTCCCTTGTCAAGACCATGAAGGCTCTGGCGGGCGTGAATCTTCGACAGTATGAGCGGGCTGCGCAGGCCATCGACGAGTACGAGAGCACCATCGAAGCGGGCCTGCAGGTCGCGTTGCAGCACGTGCCGGAACCCTCCCCTCCGAAGCACGGCAGTAGACGCATGGGCGCATTGGTTTTTGGGTCGGACCAGGGGATGTGTGGCCCCTTAAACGACCGCATCGTTTCCCACGCAAATCGCGCGCTGGGCAAACTCTCCAAGCATCGGGACGAGCAGACAATTCTAGCTGTCGGGTTTCGTGCGGCTGACCGACTGAAATCTCTCGGCTACCCGATTGAGCAGGTCTTTGAAGTACCAAGCTCAATGGCGGCAGTTGGACAGGTTGTGCATGAAGTGCTCGCCAAAATTCAGGAATGGTATCTTGGGCGCGGAATCGAAGTCATCGTGCTGTTCTATTGCCAGGCACTCGCGGTCCCCACGTTCAGACCTCGCGGAATGCGTCTTCTGCCGGTAGATCTCGAATGGGTTCGCCGCCTGAAGGCAAGGCCGTGGCCCTCAAAAGTAATTCCTACATTCACGATGGACAAGACGCAACTGTTTCAATCTCTCATCCGTGAATACCTGTTTGCGGCCTTGTTCCGTGCTCTGGCCCAATCGCTGGCAAGCGAGAATGCGAGCCGCCTTGCAGCGATGGAGGTGGCCGACCGCAATATCGAGGAGCGTTCAAAATTTCTGATTGCAGATTTTCGTCACTGCCGCGAAGAAGCAATCACATCGGAGTTGCTCGACCTGGTCACGGCTTTTGAAGCGCTAACTACTTCAAACCACAATCACCACGGCCCAGTCGAGTAAGTAGCCTTCGCAGTATTCAAAATGGAACTTCCGAAAATTTGACGAATTCTTTTACCTGTAATGGACAACTTTCATCGTGGCTGGGGTTTCTAGCTGATTAGGAGGTGAATAACATGAAACGCTTTGCAGGTATGCTCTTGCTGATATTGGCAGCGAGTGTTTCTGCATTCGCCGTCCAAGCTGAACCGCCGGTAAAAGAACATTTTCATGCGCATGTAATTACACATGCCGCCAAATATACCTATAAGGCTGGAAAGGCTATGGTGAAGGAAGCCAGCAAGCTAATTGTGTACGTTGGAAAGCAAGTAGTGTAGGTTCCGGCTTATGAGGGTTTGGAGAGCGACGGAATGTATGTAACTGTTCCGTTGCTCCCCAAACCCTCATTTCATTGGTTGGCTGCTCGAACCTTTTGTTAGCGCTGACACACTTGCCCGTGAGGACTGTCACATCGCGGTACTGGAGCCGCGCATAAACTCTGAGGCGATACGACCGGGAACCCTTGCAGGAGGCAAATGCGAGACATTCTGCCAGCTAGATTTAGGCTTTGCTCCTGTCCTCTGCCATTGGGTGAATTGCCATTTGTCGAGAGACGACCACGCTATTGTTTCTTGCGCGTTCTGCGTAGGTGATCAAGAAACGAGGAGGAAGTGATGCTGCCTCCATCAAAAGTAGTTGCGCACCCCTCTGACGACAAACGCTGGGAGATCGTCGATGGCATGATGCGGCGTCACGGTTACCGACCTGACGCGTTGATCGAGGTGCTGCACACGGTTCAGGAGACCTTCGGTTTCCTCAGCGTTGAAGGACTGAAATACGTAGCGGCCTCGTTGCGAGTGCCTTTGAGTAAGGTGTACGGAGTCGCTACTTTCTACCACTTCTTCCACACGAAGCCGCCCGGAAAACATAGCTGCGTGGTCTGCACTGGCACCGCCTGCTATATCAAGGGTGCGCCCACGTTACTCCGCGCGGTGCAGGAAGTTGCAGGAATCAAGCAAGGCGAATCCACTGCGGACGCAATGCTGTCACTGTCCACAGCGCGCTGCCTCGGCCTATGCGGCCGGTTTTCTCCTGTGGTGCTCCTGGACGACCAGGTGACCGACAAAGCCGATTCTGAGTCGATTCAACAATGCGTTCTTGCCTACTTGGGATGCGAGTGCGAAGCTCTCGCGGAGACGCACAAATGAAGCAAGACGATCTGGCAAATATCGCGGCTCGAAGCAGGCATGACGACAATCGCTACGATCACATCGTCAAGGTCTGTGTTGCTGCGGGTTGTCTTTCAGCCAATTCCGGCGAGGTAAAGACGCAACTGGAAAGCGAGCTCAAGCAGCGCGGGCTTGAGAGCTGTTGCAAGGTGAAAGGCGTCGGCTGCATGGGACTGTGCGCCGCCGGTCCGCTCGTTTCGGCCGATGGAAACGAAAAGATTTATAAGTCGGTGGCGCCAAGCAACGCCGCCGCAATTATCGATGACCTAACAGATAAGAAGCCGGCGCCTCCGGAGATCGTACTCGACAGTAAGCTCGAGTTCTTCACCAAGCAGAAGAGAATTGTGCTGGAGAACTCCGGTGAAATCGATCCCGAATGGATCGAGGACTATATCGCCCACGATGGCTACGAAGCGCTGTTCCACGTCCTTACGCGTTTGAAGCCAGTTGAGGTTATCGAGCAGGTTGCCACGAGCGGCCTGCGTGGGCGTGGCGGAGCCGGCTATCCGACCGGGCTGAAGTGGACTACGGTAGCTAAGGCCGATGGCGACCGCAAGTTCGTGATCTGCAATGCCGACGAAGGCGATCCAGGCGCGTTCATGGATCGCAGCGTGATGGAGAGCGATCCACATCGCGTGCTGGAGGGCATGGCGATTGCCGCGTACGCGGTGGGCGCCAACAAGGGATACATCTATTGCAGGGCCGAGTACCCGCTTGCAATCAAGCGGCTGCGAATTGCCATTCGCCAGGCGGAGAACAATGGGCTGCTCGGCATGAACATTGGGGACACTCACTTCGACTTCAAGGTTGAGGTCAGGCTGGGAGCTGGTGCCTACGTTTGTGGCGAGGAGACCGCTCTTATTGCTTCCATCGAGGGCGGGCGTGGCACACCGCGGCCGCGACCTCCGTTTCCGGCACAGCAAGGCCTGTGGAACGCACCCACGCTGATCAACAATGTAGAGACCTTTGCCAACATAGCACCCATCATTCGGCGCGGCGGCGAGTGGTTCGCCTCCATCGGCACCGAAAAGAGCAAGGGAACAAAGGTCTTTGCTCTGGCCGGACAAATCAAGAACGCCGGCCTGATCGAAGTACCCATGGGGATTACGCTGCGCGAAATCATCTTCAAACTCGGTGGCGGAATCCCGGAGGGCCGTCGCTTCAAGGCCGCGCAGCCGGGCGGACCTTCTGGTGGATGCGTTCCCGAGCAGTATCTCGATACTCCGGTGGACTATGAGTCTTTGGTTGGCATCGGCTCCATTATGGGTTCAGGCGGTTTGATCGTAATGGACGAAAGCTCCTGCATGGTCGACATCGCCCGCTTCTTCATGGATTTCTGTATGTCCGAGTCGTGCGGCAAGTGCGTGCCCTGCCGCGTCGGCACAACCCAGATGCACAACATCCTGGAGCGCATTACCCAAGGCAAGGCGGCGCCGCAGGACCTGGAACTGCTGAAGCGACTGACCGGCATGGTCAAGGCGGCCAGCCTGTGCGGATTGGGACAGAGCGCGCCTAATCCCACCGTGACCACCTTGCGCTATTTCATGGACGAGTATCGCGCCCACATAGAGGAAGGGCGTTGTCCAGCGGGTGTTTGTCAACTGGCCAAGGCGGGAGCGGAGGTGAACGCATGAAGCCCGCCCGAGTTGAGATTTGCACCCTTGTGATTGAGCAGCGTGAATGCGGTGCCCGCGCAGACCAGACGATTCTCGAAGTAGCCGAAGAAAACGGCATCTTCATTCCGACCCTCTGCCGACTTACGGGACTCAGCAACATCGGCGCCTGCCGGATGTGCCTTGTCGAGGTCAAAGGCAACAATAAGTTGGCGGCTGCCTGCGTGACCAAGGTGCAGGAGGGCATGGAGGTCACGGTGAACTCCGAGCGGCTTGTCGAACACCGCAAGCTTATCCTGGAGATGCTCTTCAGCGAGCGCAACCATATCTGTTCGGTCTGCGTTACCAACGGTCACTGCGATCTGCAATCCTTGGCGCAGACGCTCGGCGTAAACCACATCACCATGCCTTACATTCATCCACGCCTGCCGGTGGACGCTTCCCACCCGCGCTTTCTCGCCGATCATAACCGCTGCATTCTGTGCACGCGCTGCGTGCGCGTTTGCCAGGAGGTGGAAGGCGCACACACCTGGGACGCGATGGGCCGCGGCACCAATGCTCGCGTGATCACCGATCTGAATGAGCCCTGGGGTGAGAGTGAAAGTTGCACCGGATGCGGCAAGTGCGTACACGTTTGCCCCACTGGCGCGCTGAGCGAAAAAGGACAGGCCGCCGGCGAGATGATGAAGCGACGCATGTTCCTGCCTTACTTGAGCATGATGCGGGAGGTGGGGAAATGACGAAGGCACGAGTCGCAACGGTTTGGCTGGATGGGTGCTCGGGCTGCCACATGTCTCTGCTGGATATGGACGAGCGCCTGATCCTGTTAGAGAAAAAAATCGAGCTGGTCTACAGCCCCTTGGTGGATGCAAAGCAGTTCCCGGAAAACGTGGACGTGGCGCTGGTGGAAGGCTCGATCAGCACCGAAGAAGATCTGCACAAGATTCGTTTGATCCGCAAGAATTCCAAGATCCTGGTATCGCTCGGCGACTGTGCTATAACCGGCAACATTCCCTCTATGCGCAATGTGTTTCCGCTTGAGGATGTATTGGAACGGGTGTACGTCGAGAACGCGACGACCAACAAGCAAGTGCCGACCAGGATCGTGCCAAAGCTGCTGGATCGCGTGATGCCGCTGCATGAGGTGGTGCTCGTGGACGTCTTTTTGCCGGGCTGCCCGCCTTCGGCTGACAACATTTTTTTCGCCATTACCGAACTGCTTGAAGGGCGCATCCCGGAACTGAATTCGACTACGCGCTTTGGTGCCTGAACAATGCCTATGATCACAATCGATCCCGTAACCCGCATTGAAGGCCACGCCAAAATAACGTTGCAGTTGGACGAGCAGGGCGAAGTTCAGAACGCGCGCTTTCATGTGACCCAGTTACGCGGCTTCGAAAAGCTCTGCGAAGGACGCCCCTTCACTGAGATGCCGGCGCTGATGGCGCGTATCTGCGGAATCTGCCCGACCAGCCACTTGCTGGCCTCCAGCAAGGCGTGCGATGACATCATGGCCGTGCGCATTCCCGAAACCGCGGAACAACTGCGCCGCATTATGAATCTGGCGCAGATCATTCAATCTCACGCTCTCAGCTTTTTCTATCTTTCCTCACCGGATTTTCTGCTGGGAATGGACGCTGATCCGGAGGAGAGCAACATCATGGGAGTGATACGCAAATATCCGGAGATGGCGCGGGACGGCATCAAGCTGCGCCAGTTCGGCCAGCGCGTGGTGGAAACGCTGGGCGGAAAGCGAATTCATCCCGGATGGATCGTGCCCGGTGGGGTGAGCCATCCACTACAGGGCGATCAACGCGAGCTGATTCTGAGCGAAATTCCCGCGGCGATCCGAATCACTCGCAGTACGTTGCGCTGGTTCAAAGGACAGATTGAGAAGTTTCGCGTCGAGGTGCGCTTGTTCGCGAATTTCCCTTCGCTGTTCCTGGCGACGGCAGACGATCGTAGTGAGCTTTCGTTTTATAGCGGTTGGCTGCGCTTTGTGGATGCCAACCTCGACATCTTGGCCGACCACATCACTGGCACCGGATATATGGACTACATTGGGGAATCCTGCAGTGACGATTCGTACCTGAAATCCACCTACTTCAAGCCGCTCGGGCTAACAGGCGGAGTTTACCGCGTAGGACCGCTGGCGCGGCTGAATATGTGCAAATCCGCGGGCACCACGGAGGCCGATGAGGAACTCGCGGAGTTCCGCGAGTTGGAGCCGCATTCGGTGCTGAGTTCGTTCTATTACCATTACGCCCGACTGATCGAAATCCTGTTCTCGCTTGAGCGCATGCAGACTCTGCTGAATGAGCCCGAAATTCGGGGCAAGAATGTTCGTGCCCACGCTGCACCCAATGCATTCGAGGGCGTGGGCATTCTCGAAGCTCCACGAGGAACACTGATTCATCATTACCGGATCGACCAGAACGGACTCATCGAGCGAGCAAACCTGGTGATTGCAACCGGACACAATAACCTTGCAATCAATCATGGAGTGCTACAGGTGGCCCGCCGGTTTGTGAAAGGCAACAAGCTGCAGCCAGGTATGTTGAATCGCGTGGAAGCCGTGGTGCGCGCCTTTGACCCTTGTCTAAGTTGCTCGACACATGCCGTGGGAGCTATGCCGCTGGATATCCAATTGCTCGCCGCCAATGGCGAAGTGGTGGATCGGCTGCGCGGGTAAATTCCGGTGAACTCGACGTTGTGTGCTCGCGAAGGTTTGTCCTATCGTTTCTTTGCGGCGGAACTTTCTTTTTCCTGGCCTTTGTAAGTTACAACGCGGCCCCACAGGCTTGCGGTGCCCCATATACCGCGTCGGAGACATTCGAGTTGTACGATTTGACTGTGGTCCACGAAGAGGTTGATCTCGGGGCCATAGTTTTTGACGTACCAGGCAAAGACTTCGGGATCGGCAGCCTCGAACATTATTTTCTCCAATCCCAGCGCATCGATAATGCGTGCGGGAACATCGGTGCGCCAAGTCTTCACGTTTTCTGTTATGCCCTCGCTCTCGATCATAATCATGTACGCGCCAGCATTGAGAAAGCGTTTAGCCAGCGCGATCGGCCATGCCGGGTCGCGGGTGCCTTCCGCTTCCAGCTCCTCGACGCGGGTGGCGCCACCGGCTCCAAACTGGATGCCAACTTCAGGCTTGGCCTTCATTCCGGCATGCTGCACGCGCTCGATGAGACGCATCCAGTCGTCGGGGGGAAGTGTGATGAATCCGCTGGAGACCTCGATGATGTCGAAGCCGACTTCCTTACACTCGGAGATGTATTGATCGACCGCATTGGGACCCTGTGTAACCACGTACTCGATGAAGCCACCGGTGGAAACCAAAACATCGCTTTGATGACAAATGTCAGTGAGTTGGACCAGAGCCTTGCGAGGCATGAGACTGAACGAGCCACCGGCAAATTTGAGCGAATCAATGTGTTCGCCCATTGTCTCTAAAACGTCTTGCAAATAGCGACTTCCCATAGGCGTGTAGTAGGGGCCGCGAATCTCGGTGATTCCCTGAGTTCGAGGCTTCGGCTGCCGCTGATTGATCCGTATAAAGCCGAAGGCACGTTCGTTGCTTGCATCCATCTTTAACGCCTCCTCATCGTGATGACCTTCTTTGGCGCGGGCTGCATTGCACCAACCTGACTCAACCTCGCCATCAAGTCCCTCACCTTGATGTCTTCAAGATAAGCGATAGCATCACTGATCTCAGTTCGCTCAAACTCTGAAGTGAATGGTGCCGTCAGGCGCTCAAATTTGGCGTAAGCTGTGTCCCAATCCATTGGTTGGGCTCCTCTGCCTGGGTAAGTAATAACCTCGCGCTCGTGCGAGCGGCCGTCGCGCAAACTGATCGAAACTCGCGCAGGCATCTCGCTCGGAAACCGCCGCGAATATTCTTCGCTGGGACGCACCGAGATCTTGCGAATCAGCGTCTGCACATCCGGGCGAAGAATGCGATCCGGCTTGTACTGCGCAGGCATCACTTCTCCGTCCAGCAGAGCAACGGCAACCAAGTACGGCAAGCTATGATCAGCCTGTTCCTTGGTGCGAACGGTTCTTTTTTCGCCCTCATCGCCCCCGCCGATGATGTTGTAAGCGACCTCGAAGACAGTTACATCAACATGATCGATGTCATTGGGTGTGAAATGGGGGAGGCTGCGTCGAAGTTGCAGCGCCGCTTCAATGGTTGTTTGTGAATGGACTTCGGCGTTGTATTTCTTCAGCACCGTCCGGGTTACCCGGTTGAGATCTTCTGCCGCCCAGTTGACTTGGAAGGGTCCGGAGATAACGTCGATCAAACCCTTCTTGCCCTCGACTACCTCAAGCGGTCCGGTGATTCCGTGCTGCGCCAGCAATGCGTTCCGGACACAGTCGGCCGCCATGTGAGGATAGGCCAACCCTTTCCAGTTGGAGAGCGCGCCGGTTCGGGTGACACGCAAGGCATTGAGCGCTGTTGCGCTGATGGCAATTGCGTTTGCCAATTCTCGTTGCCTCAAACCAAGAAGCTTTCCAATGCCGGCGGTCGCCGCATACGTACCCTGAACCGTGTGATCAAAGCCTTTTGCGCGAACTGGCGCTTCATCGCTTAGCCGGCATTGCACCTGGTAAGCAACTGCCATAGCCGTCATGAGGTCGCGGCCTGAGGCGTCGGCGTACTCGGCCGCGGCTAGAAGCGCACCCAAGTTGTCACTGGGATGGCAGGTCTCGCCTTTTGCGAGGTAGCTGTCGTTGAAATCAAGGTAGCGGACCAGGGCTGCATTGTAGAGCGCGGCTGAATCGGGCCGGGCGCGGCCGCTACTGATGAGCGTGCATTTGCCGTCCGTGTCCTGTTCGGCCACATACGCCCGCACTATCTGCGGTGTTGTGCCGTCCAGTGCGCCAATAGCACAACCAAGCGAATCGAGAACACGAATCTTCAATTCATCGCAGGCACCTGTATCAAGCCGGTCGAACGATGCCCGCGCCGCGAATTCGGCGATCTGTTCGACGTAAGTCATATCAAACTCCTGCCTACTTCTTTAGATTCCATTGATCGTCTAGTGCGTTACTCTTTTCGCTTGGAATGGCGTAACACAGCGACTCGTGCCAGTGCTTAAGCTCTGGGTTCCGGATTTTGTACCGAGGACTGGCAACCATGCCAACGGAATCGACTACCTAAGAATCAGGGAGAACAAGTTTCGGCTCTACTGCTTGAACGAGTAACCCTGAATTGCGGGAGTTCAGTGACTGTGGAGGCGCATCATGAAACGTCAACCTTCCTCACCAGCGCCAGATGTCGCCGCCGAGCAGGTCCTCAGCGTAAGGATTCCGACTGACCTCGCGATGCTGGACGGAGAGCTCACTGCTCCTGCGAATGCACGCGGAGTAGTGGCTTTTGCACATGGAAGCGGCAGCAGCCGTCATAGCCCTCGAAACCAGTATGTCGCACACGTTCTGAACCAAGCCGGACTGGCAACGCTACTTTTCGATCTGCTGACCCGAGACGAGGAATCTTACGACCTCAGAACAGCCGAACTCCGATTCAATATTGATCTGCTGGCAAAGCGTCTAGTACAGGCAACCGATTGGCTGGTGCGGCAGCCTCAAGTTCAGAAATTAAGGATTGGCTATTTTGGCGCGAGCACCGGCGCCGCAGCCGCGCTTGTGGCTGCAACCGAAGTTCCACATCTTATTGGAGCGGTGGTCTCACGTGGCGGACGGCCCGATTTGGCGGGATCATCTCTGGCCAGGGTTAAGGCACCGACGTTGCTGATAGTGGGTGGCGACGATACGTATGTAATTGAGCTGAACCGCGAAGCAATGGACCAGCTTCGTTGCGAAAAGAGTCTTGCGATCGTTCCAGGCGCCACACACCTGTTTGAAGAACCTAGCACTTTGAAGCAGGCAGCACGCCTGGCGCGCGGGTGGTTCGAAACCTACCTCGCGCGGTCGCACGATGATACACGGGCCGCATAGATACCAGCACTCTGTGGCATCCTACATGGCGTTCCCGCAGCGTTTTGGTTCGTAGCTATTTCGTAGCTAAGACGGAGGAGGTCTTGTGAAACAGTGTGAGGTTTGCGGTAATGAATACGACAAAGCATTTGAGGTGATCGCGGCCGGCGCACGGCATACGTTCGACAGCTTCGAGTGCGCCATTCAGGCAATGGCGCCAATTTGTGAGCATTGCCAATGCCGGGTCATCGGACATGGAGTGGAGGTAGGCGGCCAGTTTTATTGCTGTGCTCATTGCGCGCGTACGGCGACTTCGGCCGATGTGAAAGATCGCGCTGCCTGAGCTTCGCTGCCGACCTTCTGGCGCGTAACACGCTTGTGTTCCGAATACATCGAAGCGGATATATCGACATCCGGGACTTGGCATCCAAACTAGCAGGGTTATTTCTCCGTGTGTGAAATTCAGAGGAGGCGCAATGCTATTCCGAAACCGTACTGAAGCCGGCCGGCGGTTGGCCGCGCAGTTGGGAGATTTAGCTGACGGAGATTCAGTAGTCCTGGCATTACCGCGAGGAGGCGTTCCGGTCGGCTTTGAGGTCGCCCGGGCACTTAACGTGCCTCTTGATGTGTGTGTGGTTCGCAAGCTCGGTACGCCGGGGCAGGAAGAACTGGCAATGGGCGCAATAGCATCCGGCGGGGTGCTGGTTGTGAACTGGGATGTAGCCGATACGTTTGCTATTTCACAGCAGCAAATCGATGACGTGGCGGCCAGAGAAGCGCACGAACTCGAACGTCGCGAACAGGAATATCGCGGCAACCGGGATCGAGTTGATCTGCGTGGACGCACCGCGATCCTGGTTGATGATGGTCTCGCAACGGGTTCAACAATGCGCGCCGCGATTGCCGCTGTCCGGCAGCAAAGGCCGAAAAAGGTGGTGGTGGCCGTGCCGGTGGCCGCTCGTTCGACCTGTGCGGAGTTGCAGGAAGAGGCGGATGAAATGGTGTGCCTATACACGCCGTTGCAGTTTTACGCCGTTGGTCAGTGGTATCAGAATTTCTCCCAAACCACAGATGAAGAGGTACGCGAATTGCTCGAGCGGGCTGCGGAACGGGTGCAGCGGCCAGCGGCCTAGCTGAGAATCGGCGGCATTCTAATCTGCTGCGAGTCGCGGGTTGCCCACGAGGGCTATCGACAGCATCGTACATTCTGGGAGGTTCACGATGGAAGAAGAAGCGAGCCAAACAGAACGCCTGATGGTTCTGGTCGATGAGTCCCCTGGAGCGAAGCATGCAGTGAACTATGTGGCCAGGATGATCGGCCACCGGCGAGGCTTTCACGTCTGCCTGGTGTGCCTCTTGCCGCCACTTCCGCCGGAGTTGCTGGAGTTTGGCGGTGCGGAAATCCCCCGGAAAGAAGAGGAATTGTCGGCGAAACTCCATCGTGACCAGCAGCTTTGGATTGCCTCAGTAAAGGGATCAGCTAGGCAAGCATTAGACGACGCAATAGATGCGCTACGAAAAGCAGGTCTCTCCAGCGGCGAGATTGATGTTGAATACTCCGATCCGATGGATGTCCGGGATGCTGATGTTGCCATCCTTGATTTGGCACGGGCTAAACAGTGTCACACGATTGTTATCGGCGATAAAACTCATTCCAGTTTCCGCGAGTTGTCCGGCGGTCATTTGAGCGATCACCTTCTTCAACACGCAAGAGAAATTACGATCTGGTCCGTACAGTAGGCGCGCTGGAGGGAGTCGGGAGGGCGAAGCTCACAGTTGAGAAACCAGGCAGGACTTCCCGATTCGAGTGCCATAGTGTGATTGCACTCGTGAAAACTCGTCACGAAGTTAAGACAAAAACATTCCTCGCGGCTGTCTGTGAATTTAGATAAAAAATAAGGTGGTTAGAAGGGAATTCCGATTTTGACTGGTGATTGAAATGGCGAGACAGGCAACGGTCGTACTTTATATAGTGCTGATGGCAGCCGTCGTGGTCGGTGTGGATGTCCTGTTCTTCAGGAACCGGTTCTGGGAACGGCTGATGGTGAATATAGGAATCGTCTTGGTGTTCGGAGCGTTCTACTTGAGATTTCTGAAGCATCCATGAGCACCGCGCGGGACACAGTGGTCCGCTTCGAACGTGCATCTGCGCTAAAGGGCGAAGAGGCAATTGCCCGTGAATACAATTGTGGGACACGCGTCACAGCTTTCCGTTGTTAGAAAGCAACTTTCAGCGCTGCCCGCGAATCTATGTTCCTGGATTAATCTATGTTCCTGATTCTTCTCTGCATTGAGGGCTACAAATGTCCACAACGGCGAAATTTCGCATTGATGTTGCCATACATGATCTGCTGATGAACTCAAACTCCCGGCCTCCTGATCCACCTCCAACAAAAGGTCTGACGTTGCCTGAGCCGATATTTCCTCAATTTCCTGAGAAGCTAAATGATCCCGGGCCCGCGGCTCCGCTCCAGCATAGGAGCTGGGGGGCGAAGGAAGTGTACCGCAAGATGCGCGGATGGATGTTTCCATACATTCGCTCGCGTGTGTTGCCGGGCGACTTTCATCCGATCATTGCCTATCTGTTTGTTGAGTACAAGTGCAACCTCGATTGCTGGTACTGCTGGGCCTTCAACAACCAAGTCAAGGGAATGACGGAAGATGTCGCGCTCCGCACGATCGATTGGCTGCATGACCACGGCTGCCGCGTGCTGGCGCTCATGGGTGGTGAACCGCTGCTGCGTCCGCAGTTCGCACACAAGGTCGTGTACTATGCGGCGAAAAAGGGGTTCTGGATTTACATCGGCACAAATGGGCGATTGTTGCGTCCCGAAGTTGCCGACCGCCTCGGCGACGCTGGAGTTGCGGTCATTAATTTCGCGCTGGATTCATGGGACCTCAAACCGAGCCTTCCCAAGGCACTCGTTCCGGCGCGGAGCAATCTGGAACACGTGATGCGCAAGCAGTACGCTTACGGCTACATGGTTTTCTTCAACATGAACATTTGCCGCAACAATCTTGAAGACGTGCGCATGCTGACCGAGTATGCGCATGAACATCGCATCGCCACCGACTACCACATCAACGAAACGCCGATGCTGGAGCAGGATGATCACTTCAAGCACCTCTACGACAATCCCACCTACATTCGTCCTGAAGATTGGCGCGAGGTGGACAAACTGCTCGACTGGCTGATCGAGAAGAACAAGGCCGGCTACCAGATGGTCAACTCCGTGCAGCGACTGCAGGAGACCAAGGCGTTCGTGCGCATGTCGTCCGGCCTGGACCTGAACGAGTACGGCTGGTACGGCGACGGAAGCAGCGGAAACGGCGAGATCACGAAGCTGCTCGGAACTATGCCAGGCATCGTCCGCGAGGCAAACGGTGAGCTTCATTTCGCGGAGTGGAACTGCCGGGCCGGACAGAACAACGTAATCATTCGTACGGATGGCACTGTCGCGCCGTGCTTCCCGATGTATGCGTCGACCTTTGACTGGGGCAATATCGATGAGCCCAAATTTGAACGGCAGCAACTTGCCGACATGAAAAAAACCTGCCAACGGCACTGCTTTTCAACCCTCAACCACAACCTCGCTTACTGTTACAACGACGAGCGGGCCATAAAATGGATTTGGACACAGGTGGTCACGAACAAGCTGCGCGGCGGAGCTAAAAGTTTTGGGGATTAGCTAAACACTACTTTTGTTTTTTAGCGTTGGGCGTGAGCTTGCGCAAGAGGAACTCCTGTGCCAGGCTGGCACCCACGCGCTCGCTGGTCCCGATAAGGAAATTGGTAAACACCAGCCCAGCGCCGCGATTCGATTCCGGGTAGTAGGCATTCGAGATGGCCGCCGTGGCCAGATCGCCACCCATGCTCGAGTAGTTTGGCTGCAGGTGTCCGTTGTCCCCCTTGCAGATGAATGGGCTGGAGACTGCGTGAAGAATGCGGGATTTCTTTGTGCCCGTGCCCTTGTAGAAGTACCGCGGATCTTGATGCAGCAGCGATGGCAGAATGGCGCCGCCGATCATGATGTCGATCGAGCCGTCGGCAGCGATAGCGCCGAAGCGCTTACCATAGCCCTCTGCACCCTGTCCGTAATCCGGACGGTTGACTGCCTGTTCGACGCCGGCGTACATACCTACGCCGAGAATGTTAATAGGATCAATAAGGGTTCTGAGGGCGAGCTTGAACTTCAGCTTGGTCGTGAGCGGCTCGGCATGGGGTTCATAGGTGACGTAGAAATTGGGCAGGATGCCGAAAACGCGCTGCTTCTCCTGGATCTTGACCTGTTCGGTGGCGATCTGCGCGGAGGAGACAATGACCGTGATCTTAGCCTCTGCGACCTTAAGTTTGCTGCCGGTCAGAATTATGGCTTGACCCGGATTAAGAGTAATAGTGGGTGAGATCCAGTTTGCAAAGCCCTTGGCGATGATAGTGACGTGATAGGTTCCTGGCTCGAGTACGCTGAATTCGAAGAATCCTTTGTCGTTCGTCGCGACCGTGCGGTGATCGCTGGGAGCAGGGCCTTTGATAGCGACGGTAGCACCGGGAATGACGGCGTTGTTCACATCAGTTACAGTGCCGATAATGCTTCCTGTCTGCGGCTGGGGCGCCTCTGGGAGTTGCTGCTGGTTGACCGACGCTGAGGGAAACGACTGTGGCGCCGAATAGGTCGGCTCACCACGGTTGCGATCCGCAGATGTGTGCGCGTCCGGCACTTGGCAGAGTAATACGGCCGCAAAAACATGGACTAGAACAATAACGGCGGCAGTTCGAGAAGCCCAAAAAGGCAACTCCTGACTGGAATGGACATGCTGAATTGGCAACATAATAAGGCTTTGATGAGCGCACTGAGGTTGCCGCTTTGCCTCGTCGGTAAAACATCCGTTCGATCAACGTCGGTTTTCGGTCCCGAAGCATCCAGAAAACGTGATAGAACCGCTTAAGCTCACGTGAGAAAACCTCGCGCGCGTCCTTAGTTCAAAGATCTTACGCCTAAGTCCACCCGCGGAATTCTATGCGATATCCTATGCACGACAAGAGGCGCAAGTTCGACCTCGTGGGCGCGTCCACCTGGACGGCGAGTAGGAGTCCACCGACTGTGAAGGTAGCCACTTTTCTAGCTCTCACATGGCACGTTTCTTGCAGATCGCGACATCCGATATTCCTACTCCCTCTATGACCTTCCGCACTACTCAACCCAGTCGAAGGTCCGCGTAACAGCCTTCTTCCAGAAGTGATACAACGAGGCTCTTTTCTCGTCTTCCATCGCGGGGTTCCAGCGATGATCTTCCGCCCAGTTAGCCACCACCTCATCGGTGTTCCGCAGGAAGCCGGTGGCCAAGCCGGCCGCATATGCAGCACCCAACGCGGTGGTTTCCTGTATAGCGGGACGAACAACCGGCTTATTCAGAATGTCAGCCTGAAACTGCATCAGGAGATCGTTCTGAACCATACCGCCATCCGTGCGCAGGTTTGCCAACTCTATGCCGGAATCCTTTTCCATGGCGTCCATCACTTCGCGTACCTGAAACGCAGTCGCTTCCAATATGGCGCGGGCGATATGGCCCTTATTGACGTAGCGGGTCAGACCGGCGATTACGCCGCGGGCACTGTCTTTCCAGTACGGCGCATAAAGTCCGGAGAACGCGGGAACTATGTAAACGCCACCGTTATCATCGACCGTGCGGGCTAGCGGCTCAATGTCTGAGCTCTTGTCGATCAGTCCAAGGTTGTCGCGAAGCCACTGCACCAGCGCGCCCGTAACCGCGATGCTGCCTTCCAGCGCGTACACCGCAGGCTTCTGGCCAATCTTGTAGCCAACTGTGGTCAGCAAACCGTACTTGGAGGGAACAATCTTTTCGCCAGTGTTCATCAGCATAAAGCTGCCCGTGCCATAAGTGTTCTTGGCTTCTCCGGGCTTGAAGCATGCCTGACCGAACAGAGCCGCCTGCTGGTCGCCGAGATCGCCGGCAATCGCAACGTCTTTGATTGGGCCCAGAACGGCTTCACCATAGACTTCCGCGCTCGACGCAATCTTTGGAAGGACCGAGGCTGGAATGTCGAACTCTGCCAGAATGTCCTCGTCCCAGTTCAGGGTTTTCAAATTCATCAACTGGGTACGGCTGGCATTGGTCACGTCGGTGACGTGTATGCCACCGTTCACGCCACCGGTCAGGTTCCAGATTAGAAATGAGTCGATCGTTCCAAACAGCAGGTTCCCGGCTTCGGCTTCGGCGCGGGCACCCGCAACATTATTCAAAATCCAGCGCACCTTCAGACCACTGAAATACGTGGCCAGTGGCAGACCGGTCTTCGCCCGATAGCGATTCTGGCCACCATGAGAGGAGAATTCCACAACGGTGTCGGCAACCCGTGTATCTTGCCAGACGATGGCGTTGTAAACCGCCTTGCCCGTTTTTCTATTCCACAACAACGTGGTCTCTCGCTGGTTGGTGATGCCGATGCCTGAAAGGTCCGAGGGCTTCAGTCCCTTGGCGTCCATCGCGTCCTTGATCACTTCTTGAACGCAATGCCAAATCTCGACAGGATCGTGTTCGACCCAGCCCGGCTTCGGATAGATCTGCTCATGCTCCTTCTGTGCAACACTCACGATCATTCCGGAACGGTCGAACACCATAAAACGTGAACTGGTTGTTCCCTGGTCAATCGCTCCAATGTAGTTTGGCATCTATCTTCCCTCGTCTCTTCTGCTGCGTTGCTCGGGACCAATTGCCTCCTATACTTGTTGCAGTTTGGCGGTGAAGTGCCGGAGGAAGGGCGGTTCGTAGGTGATGCGAAGACCGCGGATCTGGGTGCGGTTGCGCCAGACTTCGGCGATGACCTCGATTGTGTAGTCGATGTGGCTCTGGGTGTAGGTGCGGCGAGGGATGGCCAGACGGACGAGATCCATTGTGGCGGCCTTGCCGAACATGAGGGAGCCGATCTCGACGGAGCGGATGCCACCTTCGAGGTAGAGTTCGGCGGCGAGGGCTACACCGGGGAATTGGTCGAGCGGAATGTGCGGGACAAAAGCGCGTGCGTCGAGATAGACGGCGTGGCCTCCGGGTGGCAGGACGATGGGGATTCCCTGAGCGGCGAGGTGGTTGCCGAGGTAGGCGGTGGAGGCAATGCGGTAGTGAAGGTAGTCCTCGTCGATGGCTTCTTGCAGACCGACGGCGATGGCTTCGAGGTCGCGTCCGGCGAGGCCTCCGTACGTGGGGTAGCCCTCGGTGAGGATGAGCAGATCTTTTTCCTGCTGGGCGAGCAGGTCGTTGTTGGTGCAGAGGAATCCGCCGATGTTCGCCATGCCATCTTTCTTGGCGCTCATGGTGCAGCCGTCGCCAAGAGAAAACATTTCCTGTGCGATCTGCTTGGGAGTTTTTTCCGCATAGCCGGGCTCACGGAGTTTGATGAAGTAGGAGTTCTCGGCAAAGCGGCAGGCGTCAAAGTAAAGAGGGATGTTGTGCTGGTGGCAGAGTTGGCTGACTTGGCGGGCATTTGCCATGGAGACCGGCTGGCCGCCTCCGGAGTTGTTGGTAATGGTGAGCATGACAAGCGGAATGCGCTCACGACCGACGCGAGCGATAGTCCGCTCAAGCGCGGCAACGTCCATGTTGCCTTTGAATGGATGGATGAGACCGGGCTGCTTGCCTTCGTCGATCAGCAGGTCCAGGGCTTGGGCACCGGCAGCTTCGACATTGGCGCGGGTGGTATCAAAGTGCGTGTTATTAGGCACTACGTCGCCGGGCTTGAGCATGACGCTGAAGAGGATGCGTTCAGCAGCACGGCCCTGATGAGTGGGGATGACGTGGGTGTAGCCGAAGATGCTCTGCACGGAGTCTCGAAAGCGGACAAAGCTCCGGCTGCCGGCATAGCTCTCGTCGCCTTCCATGATGGCTGCCCACTGGTGAGTTGACATAGCGCCGGTGCCGGAGTCGGTCAATAGATCAATCAATACATCGTCCGCCGCGAGAAGAAACAGATTGTAGTGCGCAAGTTGAAGAAGCCGCTCGCGATCCTCGCGCTTGGTCCAATGGATGGGCTCAACACTCTTGATGCGGAAAGGTTCGATGATGGTGCGGATGGGCATGGAAACCTCGCGCGGAACGGGCCATTGTAGTGCGGCGGGGTTGACGCACCAAATAAAAAAACCGCAGTGCGCGAATCAACGAAGGCGAGTTGTCGCTGATTGGTTGATTTCCGATGGTTCTCTGTCGGCGGTTTGTACCTTGTTACCGAGTCTGTCTCTCGTAAATCTCATAACATTCGTACTCAGATACTCGGCCCAGCCAAAATTGCGCTCCGCAAAACTCGTGCTTCCTTATGAAATGCCTCTTCGCGAACTGCACCTTTGCCAGCTCGGACTTTGCAAGGTTCGGAGCCGTCTGGCCACCGGTGGGAACCACAATAATCGCGTTATTGGGCGGAGGCTCGTAGAGTATTCGTTTTGATTCAGAAGCTCTTCGAGTTGACCAGGTCCAGAATGCTGTAGGCCAGTTGACGAAGATATTCCGGTCGAAATACGGCTGCACGCCTGTGCCGTAGAAATTCACGCAGTAGATTGGCCTGCGGCCCACGTAAGGACGAAGAAACTCAGCGGTAGCTATTCCGCCAGAGTATGGTCCTTGCACCTCAGCGCGCACGGTTTCCGCTGTCAATGGCAACTGCAAAACCAGCAGCACAGCCAGCGAGACTGCCATAACTCGTGTCGAGGATTCAAATTCTGGCGAATGCCCGGCAGGCCACGCTGCCCATACCGATACCAGAAATGCCGTCAGAGCCATTCCGTAATGCCAAGGCTTAGACCAAACCAGTCCCATGGCGAGCACAGTAAACAGGAACGGAAGAATACAAGCTAGCTGCTTTACCGCAACAAACCAGGACAGCAGTAGAATCAGCAGAACGATGCTCCCGCCGATTCCGAAAAAAGTGCCATGTCCGGCACTCATCTGGTACACCAAGGCCAAGGTAGCGATCGAGGGCAGCACGAAGGCGCGTTTATTTACGGCAATCGCCCATATCGTTACGATGAGCAGCAGGCTGAGTCCCCAAGCCATGTTTAAGCCGAGCGCTGTACTGAGTTCTGGAAGCCCGCCCAGTTCATGAGCGATGCTCCCAAACGTGGTTCCCTTTTGAAGTTGGACCGCCGCCCTGAAGCTGCAATCTGGAAATGGTTTTGCGAGAAACCTGGCAGCTACGGCAGAAGCCAGGACGAAAAAACCGGCCACGCTGGTCTGGAAAATTCGTGGGCGGAAGGAACGAAGTTTGCGGAAGTCCCGATAGTATTCCCAGGCAAATGCACAGGCAATTCCTCCAGCGATCATGAATCCGTACATGTTGGTTTGAGCCAGCAATGCAACAACCAACCCGAAGCGAATCACACGAACCGGCTTCGCTCTCCAGAGCGCAACAGCCGCGAAAGCGAGGAAGGTGGATAATGCGTAACTTCGAGCTACAACCGCGTATTGATACTGATAATAAAAGGCGAATGGAACCAGCAAGCGGACGGGCGCAGGAAGCGGGCTCCACCGCAGCCAGATATACATTCCGGCCGCTACCAGGGTAAGCGACACAACTCCCAGCGCCGCGTAAGGCAGGTGCAGGCGAATCAGTCCCCAGAGTAGAAGGTGCCAGAGTGGAGGACTGCCTTCGTACCCCATTTGATGCAGAATGCCGCCAATGCCAAGGTCACGCGCGATGAGCCAGGCTTGCGCCTCATCCGCCCATGGCTCGTGAAACCACACTGCCACCGCTGCAATCGCCGTAAATACGAGCAATACCAGGCACTCAGCCAAAGGCAGCCCGGCGAACCAGCGGCTCGGGAGCATTGCGTTCAGTTGGTACTTCTTTTCCATCAATTGCAGGAGGGACTCCCAAAACATTCAGTTCAAGTGCAAGCAGGTTGTAGAACCAAAATTAGCACAGTCGTTAAATTTATTGATGGAATTGACTCGGTGCCGCGACCTTACTGGCATTATCTACGCGAGGACGGAACCTGCTTAGCGGGAGGCAACACTGACGAGATTCTCAGCTTCGAATTAGCATGCTCGAAGACATGCTCCACACTGTAGTTCATCTCTTAGGCATGTCCGACTACATGAACAAAGCTAACGGAGCCCAGGACATTGCACGGTTGCCGGGAGCCTGACAACTGCAGATCGGGACAGCTTTCCTTGAGAATCCAATCGATCAATTCCGATGCGCGATTCAACGTATCTCCGTTCAGTGACAGCACCAGAGAGCCTTCGGTTCGCGGCTTTCTCCACGTTCCAGCAAACCTCTCCGGGGATGGACTCATCCTCACCCACGGTGCCGGAGCAAACTGCGAATCTCCGCTTCTTTTAGCACTGGCGAACACGTTCTGTGAATCCGGCCTGACTGTCCTTCGCTGTGATCTTCCTTTTCGTCAGTTGCGGCCACACGGGCCACCGCCTCGCGGCAGCGCGGAGCGTGATCAAGAAGGACTGCTGCATGCGGTTGAGACGATGAGACAGAAAGTTTCTCGCCGCGTTTTCTTGGGCGGACACTCCTACGGCGGGCGCCAGGCAACGATGCTGGCGGCCAGAGCGCCGGAACTGATTGATGGAGTTCTGCTACTCTCATATCCGCTTCACCCACCCAAAAAGGCGGAGCAGTTACGAACAGCTCATTTTCAAGACCTCAGAACACCTGCGCTTTTCGTGCATGGCAGTCGAGATGGATTCGGTTCGATAGAGGAGTTGAATTCAGCATTGAAGCTTATCCCTGCGCGAACGGAGCTAGTGATCACCCGAGGTGCAGGGCACGAACTGGCTTCGTCGCGGACGGTTGCGGCTGTGAAGACAACTATTGCTGAGGCGTTCTGGAAATTTTTCGCGTCATAGCAAGATCGTTGTTCCGGATGCGCAGCGTTACGACAAACGTCACCTCGATGTATAAACAATTGTAACTTCGCAGCTACGATGAGAGACTTAGCATTCTCACTTCTCAAACTGGAGTGGGTTTCTATCTCGGCTGAGTTGGAGTAAACAAGAGAAGCCGCGTAGATTGACGGAGCAAGAGAATGGCACTCGACGAATTTAGCAGCATCACTCGCTTTCGTGTTTCGTTTTGCGACATTGACATGTTGCAGCATGTGAACAATGCCGCCTATGTGGTCTGGGCGGAAACAGCCCGATGTGTTTACTTTGATGAGGTGCTCGGGGAATCATTGACCGGTGCAAACGGTATCATCTTGGCGAAGCTCGAAATCAACTACGAGCGCACACTCGAATATCGGGAGCACGTTGCCGTCGGTTGCAGGGTCACGCGTATCGGGAACAAGTCCTTCGATTTCCTCTGTGAAATCTGGAGCGAGACTTCCAACCAGCGTGCCGCACACTGTCATTCAACGATGGTTGCGTTCAACTATGAAACCAAGAGCTCGATTGTCATACCGCAGAAGTGGCGCGAACTCATCGCTGCTCATGAAGTGATCGCACCGCCCGTCGGGTAATTGAAACCTGTGTTTGCGATTCAACGGGGCGAGGAGAACAATGAAGTCAACAGTTGATCAGATTCGTGAGCGTTTCGATAAAGACGTTGAAAGATTCTCCAATTTGGAAACGGGACAACTGTCGACTATCGATGCACCCTTGGCACTTGAGCTAATCACGAACGCTGCTGCTGCGGCCACTCCAAATGCGACCCATGTCCTCGATATCGGTTGCGGAGCCGGCAATTACACTCTGAAACTGCTGCAGGTGCTTCCCAATCTCAGTGTGACCTTAGTTGACCTGAGTGAGCCGATGCTTAAAAAGGCGGTTGAAAGAATTCGCCCCGCCACCAAAGGCGATATTGCAACCGCTCAAGGCGATATCCGGGATTTGTCATTGGGACAGTCGCAGTTTGACATCATCTTCGCTGCTGCCGTATTTCATCATTTGCGCACCGATGACGAATGGAAGCACGTATTTGACGAATGCTATGCCGCGTTGAAACCGGGCGGCTCGATCTGGATCTCCGATTTGATTGAGCACTCGACGCCGTCGATTCAGAGCATGATGTGGCGGCGATACGGGGAGTATCTGGCACTGGTGAAGGATGCTCAGTACCGCGACGACGTCTTCGCCTATATCGAGAAAGAGGACACTCCGCGCTCACTCCTGTTCCAGATAGATCTATTACGTGAAGTCGGTTTTCACTCAGTGGAGATTCTTCACAAGAATAGCTGTTTTGCGGCTTTTGGCGCTTTCAAATGAAAGCATCTGCCGTAGAGCAGGCAATCGTTCGTGATGTCTGTGACCGGACGCTCACGCCGAGCGCAAGATAGTTGCCTCAATGTCTCATTAAAATATTTAACATTGTCAGCATTCAATTCCCTCTCACTCATTTCTGCTTCGGGGTTATATTCTTTCCCTCCAATATTTCCGCAACTTGCCTATCCATCTGAAGCATTTCCCAATGGGAAAACAGGAGTCTCGATTATGTCCACATACCCGCTGGAATTTCGCAGGCCGTTCACGGTAAGCACCCACTCCTCTCAAACTGGAGTCACCGTCAAGTGCTGGGGACAACTGACTGGTGAGGTCGCAAGCATTCTGGAAGATGAGGTACGAGGATTGATTCAGAGAGCCAGGCTCATCGAAATTGATCTCAGTGGAGTCACGCACATCGACAGCTCCGGAGCGAGCACGCTGGATGACATGTACGTCTCGGCGAAATCCCAGGGATGCGATCTCAAATGGAAATGCTTGGACGGTGTTGTCAGGAGAAAGTTGCAGGTCTCACGGATTTTGTCAGTGTTTCAAGAATACGGTCAATACCTGTAGCGTTGCTCTGGAATCGTTTGGAGCTTCTCCGGCTCGCAGGCTAGCAGAGTTGAATCGCCCCCGCGTCCTGAAATCGTGAGGTACACACCTGAGTGTAACGGAGCGCATAGCGCTTATGTACTCCGTTTTCAGTTCATTCTGCCAACCATCTTGCCTTCTCCAAAGGAATGCTTATATGCGTGACAACAATTGGCGCACATTGAGTTCCGTACTTGTTTTCAAGCCAGGTGTTGCCGATACGCTCATTGCCCCTGAGCCGGGGCAAATCGCGCAAACTTGTTTCAACTGAGAGCCAAGTTGCTGGTTCCGGCAGATCAATTGTGAAAAAACGGTGGAAACATAGTGGAAAGGCGGTGAAAAAGCCCGCCATGCACCAGTTGTGCGTTATTGACCCGCTTGATCAACTCTGGCTACTATTGCCGCCATAAACGAGCCACGGATGAGAGCGCGGGAGAAAGGCCATTCTTAGATGAACAAATCCACAATTCTTTGCCTCGATGATGAAGCCGTTGCACTTGCCATTCGGGCGGCAGTGCTTCGATATGCCGGCTATGCCGTACTTGAAGCCTCGTCAGCCGAAGAAGCCCTTCCTCTTCTTGCCGATCGGCATGTGGATCTCGTTATTAGTGACTACCTGCTTCCCGGCACCACTGGGACGCAAGTCGCTGCATCGATGAAACAAATCAGGCCGCACGTTCCTATCCTGATCCTGTCCGGACTGATAGATGTTCCAGAGGGCATGGAATTCGCTGATCGTTTCCTGAGCAAATTGGAAGCTCCGCCCGTATTACTGGCCACTGTCGCCGAATTGCTGGCGCAACGGGGCGCAGTGATGCACGATGTTGCAGCTCTCGGGCACCAGTTGGTCGCGGGTTTCGAATAAAACCGCTTTCGATTAAGCGGCCGCCGGCGTCTGTAGTGACACCAACCACTGCCCCGGTCTAGCGCCCGCCCACGCTCCCACAGTCGAGTTGCATTTCCTGAGCCCGTGCAACATTTTTCAAATATCTGCTTGCAGCCAGACCTCGTTCGGGATGAAAATGGCGTTCCTTTAGCGGAGGCCGTATGAAATCCAATGAACTGGAGTTCCGCAAGATCTGGATCGACCAGTGCGAGGCCACAGAAGTCGTCCGCCACCAATATGGGCTACTGAGTGCACTGGATTACTTGATCGGAGATAAGCTCTTCAGTTTTGTGGCCGTGGCTGAACATAGGCCGGAGTTTGCTGCGGAACTGCCGCACTTTGTGGAAGGGATTCGCAGGATTTTCAGCCCGAAGCAGATTGACTGCTATCTTGACGAATTGGAGTCTTCATTTTTCGGCCCGTCCGAACCTGAGGAGGACTACGATGCGGGTGATGATGATGTCAACAATCCTATTCTCGGCGCTGAAGAAATCCTGCGTTTCGCCAGAATCAAGGAACTGCTTCAGGCGGGGAACTCGGGGAACTGACATTCGGTGTGTTGCTATGGCGACGAACCAGTCGGTTAGAGGATCAGGTTCGTCACACTCCGATGTCTTCATTCCACAGTGATGAATTCCGCCGGATGAACTCCTGCATCAGGCGGACGCATTCCTGGTTCTGCAGTACCTCGATGGAAACGCCCCGCGCGCGGAGAAGTTCCTCCTCGCCCATGAACGTCCGGTTCTCGCCGACCACCACGCGTGGAATTCCATACAAGAGAATGGCACCTGAGCACATCGGGCACGGCGAAAGTGTTGTGTAGAGAACGCATTCCCGATAAACGGAGGCTGGCTGACGGCCAGCATTTTCCAGCGCATCCATCTCTGCGTGCAGTATCGCACTCCCGCGCTGTACCCGGCGGTTGTGACCAAGACCGATGATCTTGCCGCCATGCACGATGACCGAACCGATGGGGATGCCACCTTCCAACATCCCCTGCCGCGCTTCTTCTATTGCGGCTTCGAGAAACGAATCCATTGGAGCCATCACCTAAAACTTTTTGTATGGCAAAAACTTTCCCGACATAATCACTCTGACGCGGTCGCCCTTTGGGTCGGGCTCCTTCTCGACATGAAGGCTGAAGTCGATGGCGCTCATAATGCCGTCACCAAACTTTTCGTGGATGACCGCCTTCATGGGCACGCCATATACCTGCATGATTTCGTAAAAACGGTAGATGAGAGGATCGGTCGGAATTGCGGGGCCGATGCCCTTGCTGGGGAACTCGGTGAGAGCGGCCGCAATTTCGTCATTCAGTTTTAGCGCAGAGACAAGTTTCTGGGCCTCCTGTTCGTCTGCCCTCGCCTGTCCATAGAACAGCGCTGCGACCCACACCTCATCGCGCCCAATCACTTTGCCCAACTCGGCGAAGGTCGTCCCCTTCGCACGCTTAGCTGCTAGTAGCTTCTTGGTTGTTGCAGAGAAGTCCATGGCGCCGCATCCTTTCGCAACTATCCTACATAGATGTTGATGCCAAACACCCGGAGGAGGAGTGCGTGCCATTGAAGAACATGTGCGGCGGGAGGTACGCCAATCGTGACGCCTCCCGCCGCTGCTTGGGTGTTCGTTTTTGGGCCTCAGCACGGAGTAACTAACCGCAGTGCTATTGCCTGTTCTCGCCTGACGCGGTGATGAAAACGCCGTTCGGATTCACCTCGCTAATCTGGAAGGGCCTATGGGAATAACAGGTATTCTCCTGCTGCCGTTTCCCGAACTCGCTGCAGGCCATCTGACCTGCAACAGCGGATCGCCAAACAGAATATACGTCCTCAGCGTGTCCGAATCGGTGATGCTGGCCTTTGCCTTTGCAATCGCGTCTCCCAGCGGCATGGACGGATTCGCGATCAGAGACTGCCATAACACGATGTCCATCTGCACCTGCGGAGCCGGATCGAGCAGGCCCGAGGACGCCCAGACCGCCACGCCGCCGCCATTCGCCGACTCCAGAACGGCCGCGGCCAGACTTTGCTGATAAACATCGTCGAAGAAGCCGTTGAAGCAGGCCATCATAAGGAACACAGGGAGCTTGTTCCCGTTCGTCAGCGCGGCAGCCGCATTGTTGTCGAACAGGTCCCCATTCGACCACTGGGCCTCCGATCCATGACCGAAGTAGTTAACCAGGAGCGGCCCACCGTTGATGGCGTTCACGATATCTTGCGGCGTGGCACTGCCCACCTGCGTCGCCAGAATGTCCGTGGGACTTAGAGACGATGGCAACAAGGCTTGCACCGAATTCGAGCTCTGCGTGAAGCTCTCCGTATCGTCCTGGTCCGCCACAAACAACACCTGGCTGGAGAAGTTGGCGGAACTCGATTCATAGCTAACAATCTTGTTCACGACGAGTGAGGCCTGGGCCGGGGTAACCACCGGCAGACGCCCGGTTGGGATCTGGGCTTGGCCGCTATTGTTGAAATCGGAGAACCAGTCGTCAGAGGCGGTCATCAACTCCGCAGTGGGAATGATCGCGGTCGGAACGAAATCGAAGCTCCCCATCCCGAGATAATCTCGCGGGTCCACAGAGGCGTCGCCGACCAGAAGCAGGTAACGAGGCTTGTTCTGCCATTGGTTTGTGGCGGCCTGCAAGAACTCCTGAATCGCCAACGGGTCCTTCTCGCCATAGTTGAACTCGTCGTAGATATCGCCGACCGGCACCACTGCCACAGAATGGCCTTGCTGGTTGTGAAGATCCACAAGCGGCTGCAAAGCCGGCACGAATGTTGGATCGGAAATCATCACCACATCGCCGCCTGATTGCGAAGAATTCCAGTTCGACCCCGCTGTGGAGGTTGTTCCCTGCGGTGCCGAAATCGTATCTGCAGCCACCGCCAAAAGGGTGCGCGTTCCAGGCAAAGTGGACGGAACCTCAAAATCGAGTGCGAATGCCGCTCCCTGGGCAATCGTGTGGCCGGCAAGTTCGATCGGTGCGGCAGGATCGGTGATATCAATCAACCGCGACGGCCTTTGGCTGAATCCGGATACCATGACATGCTCGCCTGAGGCGGCCGTAAACTTCAACGCATCCGACTCCGCAGTGTAGGTGTGTCCGTACTGCAGATCGATGTGGTCGAGCAGGCTTATGTCGTTTTCTCCGTTCAACGCGTTCAGCATGATGGTGTTCGCGCCCTCTTGGAGCACGCCGGGCGGAAGCTCGACCTGGAATGTCCCCTGATCCATCCCATAGAAGTTGAGCACGCCCACGCCAACGTTGTTGACCGCCACATAAACGTTGTGCTCGGTCTGATCGATGGCCCCTTGCAGCACCACCGTGAGCACCGGCGCGGGAGCGTCTTGGGCCAAGTTGGTCACCGTAAGCGTCTCGTTCACCGGATCAGGCATGACCGCATCGCCGAAGAAGTGGTTGCCGGGGGTCATGAGCGTCGCAAAATACGTGGTGCGCTGTTTCAACTCCACCGTATACGGGAAGCTCTGGGGCTGCGCTCCGTTATTTGCGTGCGCAGCAATTCGGCCGATCTCTGTCGAGGGAGTATCGTTCTGAACCAGCCAATACACCCGAGACCCCGAGTAGGGCGTGTCGATTCCCATGCCATAGAACTCGAGGGAGCCTTGGCTTGCCCCCGTCTGGCCGGTGATGCGAATCGGCTGCTCAACGCCTTCCGCATAAAGATGATAGTAGCCGCCAGCCGCCGCAGTCTGCGAGGGCAAAGTGACGCTGTACCAACCCTCGTTGGCCACCGAAATTTTCGTAGCTGGCCCCGAGGCAAGCTGGCTTTGCATAGCTTGTTGCGCCGACGTGGACGACAGCTGCGCGAAGCTCTGTAGCTGATTACCCAACGCATTGACGCTTACCGTCACAATCGGTTCACTTCCCCGAAGCTGCGAAAGCATCTGCGCTTGCGGCAGGCCCGTGAGTGCAGAGCTCGATTGCGGAACCACCGGACCGTGGAGCGTGCGCGTTCCATGCACATCTACGTCCTCGATCCAGTACACGGCACCAGATTGGGGGGCGCGGTCGATCCACGAGTAGCTTGAGGCCGAATGTTTCTTCGACACGTCTCTCATGCGCAGGGCCGAACCGGCGAGGAGCGAGGAATTCAAGCGCACGCGCGTGTTGTTAACCTCGCGATAAACGTTGAAGCCCAGATTGTGAAGTTCGCCGCCAGTCTTCCATTCCAGCACCACATTGCCGCCGCTGAAGCCGGCGACGAACGAGTGCAACTGCACCTCCGTCGGAGCGGAAACGAGGGTTTGCACCGTCGCCGTCTGTGGCGAGGTCTGCTGATCGGCAACGACGGAAGCAGGGTTGATGAAGTTGGTTGGAACGGATGTAGCGGCGACCAGGGTGATGGTGGCAGTTGCAGTCGGAGCCATGGAACCGAGCTCGCAGGTGACCGTATCGCTAGCCTGAGAGCAAGTGCCGACGCTCGGGGTCGCCGAGACATACGTCAGCTCGTTTTGCGTCGCCCCATCGGTGCCCAATTCCGGAATCATATCGGTGACGACAACGTTGGTGGCAGTCACGGTTGCGCTGGTATTGGTCACCGTTATGGTGTAGGTCGCGTTATTGCCCGCCAGAACCGACGTTGAGCCACTCATTGCAATGGTAACGTTTGCCGTGTTGGGGTCGGCGATCTGGACCGTTGCCGTTGCGGTGTTGTTGGTAAGGTTGGGATCCGTGGCCGTGGTGCTGACGTTGGTGGTGTCGCTGATAACGGTGCCGTCAGGCGTGCCTGGATTGACCTGCACCACGAGCACGAACGTGGCGGCCGTGCCGCTGGGCATCGTTGCACCGGCGATATTGGTGCAAGTAAACGTTCCCGTTGCTCCTGCCGCCAGCGTTGGGCTACACGTTAAGCCGGTGGTGGGGGTAAAGGAGACGAAGGTGGTGTTAGGTGGAATCGTTTCCGTGAGCGTTTGGGAGCCCGCAGCCGACGGAGTGGTCGCCCCGCCGTAGTTTGTGAACACTTGCGTGAAGGAGATGTTGTTGCCCGCGCTCACCGAGGTCGCCGAAGGCGTATTGGTTACCCCGAGGTCCACATCGTTCGTGAGCGAAAGGGCTGTGACCTCGCTAGCGGTGTTATTGGTGAGATTGGGATCGCTGGTCAAGATCGCCGGGAACGCGGTAATCGTGTTCGTAAGCGGAGTGGCGGTCGTGGTGGCGCTGACCTTGAGCACCGGGGCAAAGGTTGCCGTCGCGGCTTCAGCCAAGTCCGCAATTGTACAGGTGATCGGCCCAGAGCTGCCCGCCGTGTTACCGGTGGGGCAAGTCCAGCCGGTTGGAACTGTCATGGCGGCGTTCAAGGTGGTGTTGGGCGGCAGCGTGTCTGTCACCGTGACATTTTGCGAGTCGCTCGGTCCATTATTGGTCAGGACCAGGTTGTACGTGATGGTGCCGCCTTGCGCTACAGA
Organism: uncultured Acidobacteriota bacterium; assembly: GCA_963786435.1. Classification (GTDB taxonomy): domain Bacteria; phylum Acidobacteriota; class Terriglobia; order Terriglobales; family Acidobacteriaceae; genus TOLSYN. The sequence continues at coordinate 2,975,995 of CAWAZK010000002.1, read as the reverse complement.
CGCCGTCGCCGTCGAGGTCGTCCAGGCGAGATCGGCAAGGCCAGCCACGGTGTTTTGCGCTTCGGCGCTGTTATTGGTGGAAACCGGATCGGTGTAAGTGGTCGCAACCGTTCCGGTCGCCGTGAGGTTCGTTCCGCTGAGCGTACTCGGATTGACTTTGAGCGTAACCGGAATGTTGACCGAGGCTCCGGGGGCCATGCTGCCGCTGTTCAGGTAGCAGGAGATCGCGCCCGTCCCGCCGACCGCGGGAGCGGTGCAGGTCCAGTTTGAAGGCGGCGCGATGGAAACAAACGTGGCGTCGGAGATCCAGTTGTTGGCGGCCGAGGTGGTGCCTGAAATGGCGAAGGTAAATGTCGTATTGATATTGATGGCGTACGTTATCGTTGCCGGTCCGTTATTGGAAATGGTGAAGGTCTCGACCACGTTGCCATTGGCATTGCCGCTGGGATAGCCGCCAGGATATATGTTCGAGCCCGATGCCGGCGTGCCCACCACGCTCACGGCCGCGTCCGCGTCACCGGTCGCAGTCAGTACAGTGGTGGAAGCGGTAGCGATGTTATCTGGCGGGTAGCTTTCGTAATTTGTCGTGGCCCCGTCCCACTCGCAGACGGTCCCGGTCGCGCCCGCTCCCGATAGCGTCATGCCGAAGCTCACGATAGCGTTCGACGCCAAGGGGGTAGTAGTACCTGAGACAACGTTGGTGCAGGTCACCGATCCCGCTTGACCCAACGTCGGCGTGGTACCGCAAGTGAACGTGTTACTGACCGTTGTACCGCAATTCCATCCAGACGGCACCGATGAGAACGCCACCGTCGTATTGGCAGGCACGTATTCGGTGAGCGTGATCGCCCCGGTCGAGCTTGGTCCTACGTTGGTGACAGTTTGGGTGTAGTTGATGCTGGTGCCGTTTTGCACGGCCGTATCGGTCACAACCAGGTCCACGCTGGGATTGACCGTAGTGCTGGCACTGCTGGTGGCGGTTCCCCCAGTGGTTGCGGTGACAGAGGTAGGATCGGTGATGATGCTTCCGGCCGCGGTGGTTGGAGAGGTGCTCACCATGACCGGGATGGTGACGCTGGCACCCGAAGCCATTCCAGACCCGTCATTGCACTGAACTTCGGAGGGCGAGGAGATGTAGCTGCACGTCCAGCCTGCCGGAGGCGCGGCGGACTGATAAGTGGTACCGGCTGGAATCGGCACGGTCAATGTAGTGCTCGATGTGGCGCCAGGTCCGCTGTTGGTGACAACGTTTGTGTAGGTAATGTTGTTGCCCGCCGCAACCGTTGACGGTGCCGTGGTGGAGAGGCCCAGAGTGGCGGTTCCGGCCATGATATTGGTTGTGACTGTGCTGCTGTTGTTGCCGCCGACTGGGTCGGTAGTGGTCTCGGAAACCGTCGCCGTTGCGGTGATCGAGCCTGTGGCGCCGGATGAGACCGTCAGAGTGATGGGGATGGTGATGCTGGTATTGACCGCCATCGTGGATGAGGCGGTGCACACAACCGAGGCTGCACGGCTGCACGTCCAGCCCGCCGGAGGCGTGACCGACGCGAAGGTAGTGTTGGCCGGAATCGGCAGTGTCAGCGTCGCGCCGGTGCTGGCGGAATATCCGTTGTTGGTCACGATGTTCGTGTACAGGATGGTGTTGAGCGGCTGCACCGTGGCTGGGGCGGTAGTGACTACGGCCAGATCAGCGCTGGCCGCAGATTCCACGATGGCGGACGCGCTAGCGGAACTGGTGCCGCCAGTCGTCGCTGTGGCCGACGCCGCGTCGGTAACCGACGTACCGTTGGCAGTCCCTGTTTTCACCGTCACGACGAATGCAAATGTGGCTGAGCTCCCGGCGGCGACAGAGGGGTTTGTGCAAGTAATGGTTCCGCTCGTCCCGCCTGACGGCACGCCACAGAGCCAGCCATTGGCCGCAGTTGTGGAAACCCAGGTGGCATTGGAGGGTACGGTTTCGGTGAAGGTTGCCGCCGAGGTTGCCGCACCGCCAACATTAGTCACCACCGGGTAGAACGTAACATTCGCCAAGGGTGCCTGAGATGTGGGTGATACCGAATCCGTGACCAGCAGGCTGGCACCGGGAATGGCCACTACGGACGTGGCGCTGGCGATGCTAGTGCCTCCGGTGGTGGCCGTAGCTTTGGCCGAGTCTGTGAGTGGGCCGACGGTATACCCGGAATTCACCGTCACCTTCATCGCAAAGGTGCCGGAGTAGCCGGCCGGCAAGCCGATGGAAGAGGTGCACGTGAGGGTTCCGTTCAACGGTGTGGTGCAATTGCTTCCGCTCCAGGTGACGCCGCTCACGGCGGGGGACGTCATGGACACGAACGTCGTGTTAGCAGGGACATTCTCGGTGAAGGTAACGACCGACGTAGTCGCGCCGCCGATGTTACGCACCACGGGCGAATAGATAAGGGTGCCGGACGGCTGCACAGTGGCTGGCGAGACCGAATCTGTGACCAGCAGGGCTGCGGCCGATGTGCTTCCCACGGATACCGTTACATTGGCGAAGTTGTTCGCCAGGTTGGGATCAGGCACTCCGGAGCTGACCGCAACCGTATTGAGGATCGCCGTGCCTCCGGCGATCGTGGAGGGCACGCTTATAACCAAGGAGAAGCTGGCGATTGATCCCAAGGTGAAATCGGGATTTGTGCAGGTGATGTTCCCGTTGCTCGAACTTATCTGCGTGCCCGGAATAGGCGAAACGCAAGACCAGCCGGCGGGAGTGCTCAAAGACTCGAAGTACACGCCTGATGGAATGACCTGGGTGATAGTGGTGTTGGTGGCATCGCTGGGTCCGTTGTTGACTACGGTCTGCGTGTAGAGGATGTTTCCGCCCGCTGCGACCTGGTTCGAACTGACCGAATCGCTGACGCTCAGGTCCGCGACGGAGGCGATAATCAAACTATCCGAGCTGTTGTCGTTCGCAGTGTTGGCTTCGCCGCCGCCGCCTGCTGTGACCTGGTTGGTCAACGTCGCCGCCGCCGTCTGGCTTACATTGACAGAGATATTGACTGGATTCGAGGTCGCCCCGGGCGCCAATGAACAGGAGGGGCAAACGCAGGAGACTTCCTGACTGGCAACCGAGCAGGACCAGCCGATGCCTGAGGCGGCGACCGGTACCACACCGGCGGGGACCAGATCCGTCAACGTCACCGGGCCGGTCGTGCTTCCGTACACACCGATGTTGGTTGCCGCCATGGTCAGGGTCCCAGCCATTCCGCGGATGAGCGTGCTGCCGTAACCTATGGTGCCGGTGTGCGAGGCAGCCGAAGTCATATTAGGCAGGCAGAGGGTGCCGCCCGGGATACCCGAAAGCTGCAGCGGCGACGCGTTGGTCTGGAGAATGCCAGGACTGCCGGTCGTCGAGCCGTACTGATACGGTCCGCCCTGGGCTGAATTATTGGTCCATGAGTGTGCGCCGCCCCCAACGGGAACAAGGCTACCGCCGCTTGCCGGCGTGCCGGAAACGATGATCACACCACCGCCGCCACCACCACCGGGTCCGTGTCGGTCAATGAGGGTGTTGCCCGTGGTGGGATCGTTGGCCCAGGCGCTGCCGCCGGCGCCGCCTTGAGCGCTGAGGTTCAATCCGTTTTCGCCGCCGTTTTGCGACAGAATCACAATGCTGCCGCCTGCGCCACCGCCGCCGCCGCCGTCGTTATAGGTGCCGGCACAAGTAGATGAATATCCAGAAGGATAGGGGTTGCAACTGAAGGCCGAGACGCCATCGGCGTAAAAGGTCCCAGTTCCGCTCAAGCTGCCGGCAACGACCATGACAATGCCGCCGCCCGGTGCGCCAGCGCTGGCATAGACGTTCGCGAGCCAGCCGGTTTGATTGGCACCCATGTCGCTGTTATTGTTTCGCGTGCCGCTGCCGCCGCCGCCGCCCATCACCACGCGGTTCAGCGTGGCGGGGAAATTCACCCCGGCCAGTCCGCCAATGCCGATGTCCGAGGACCAACTGTCACCGCCCCCACCACCCGCGCCGCCATTACCGCCGCCGCCGCCGCCCGAGTTGTGGTCGTTCGTGACAGGATCGGCATCGGCGCCGCCGCCGCCGGCATTGCCGGGAGCGCCGCGTCCCATGCTGCCCGTCGCCGTGCCTGCCGTACCGTTGGGATAGTCGGTGCCCGTTGCGACCACACCGGTAGTGACCGTGCCACCCGGCCAGGGGATGGCGCCACCGGAAATGGTATTCGGGAAGGCGTAGGCGGTAGTGCCGCTGTTGACCATGCCGTACTGTTGTAGCCAGCCCGGGGTACCCGCTATACCCTCACCTTTGACCGCGTGCGCCCCGCTTACCGTCGTGTTCTGTGTACTCGGAGCCGTGTCGGTCTGTTGGGTATAGGTTGTCGGAGTGGTATAGACATAATCGCCCGGACAGGGGACGTTTTTAGAGGGGGTACATGGGCTGCCATAAGCGCCGCCTCCGGTGACGCCGTCCAGTTCCATGCCCGCGCCGCCTCGGAAACCGAGTCCACTGACGGTGGCCGTCCCTCCATTGAGGTTAAGGACGCCATTCACATTCAACGCCAGCACTCCGCCGGTGGAGCCGTTCCAGGGCTGCGCGGTTAACGGCGCGGTCGGGTCCGAATCCAACGTGGCGTTCGCGTATTGCGGAACCACGATGACCTGGAAGGTGCTCTGTCCCGCTGTGGCTGTGGCTGCCGCCTGAGTATAGCTGTACATTAATCCGCCACTAGCACCGGCACCCTTGATCGAGACGGTCCCGGACGCTCCCGCGGCAAGCGCGGTGGTGGCCGTCACATACTCATAGACGCCGACATTGTTGACTGCCGTGTAGCCGACGCCATTGGCGCCATTGCCATAGGCCGCGGTGTTGCTGGAGTTGATACTGGCGCCCTGCATTTGAATGATGAGCAGCAAACTACCCTTGGAAATGCCGGTCGTGGTGGCGCCGGTTGGCGTTCCCACAGTGATCGAGGTTGCGCCCGCGGCGGCTGTCGTGTTGGCGGCCCCGGGGTAATACGTATTGAGGACACCGGTGAGCGCTGTAGGGGCCGGTGGGGGCGTGACCACGTCGGTACAGCTGATCGCTTCGGCCGAGGCCAGAACAGTCGCCGAGTTGTTGGTGGTGTTGAAATCAATCGGACTGGCGACACTGACGGTGGCAGTGTTGAAGAAACCTCCACTCGCCGATGGGGTAGCTACAAACGTCACTGTGGCCGTGGCGTTCACCGCCATGGTGCCCAGGCTGCACGAATAGCTTGAGGTGCCGGTACACGTGCCGGTGCTGGGCGTAATCGTGACCGACGTCAGCCCGGCACTCAAGTTTCCGGCCAGCGTCACGCCGGTCGCGGGGTCCGGACCATTGTTGGTGACCGTTGTGGTGTAGGTGATGCAGCCGGTGCAAGGGGAAACGTAACTCACGGCCCCGCTGCTGGTGACGGTGACGCCGACATCGGTCTGCGGCGGATTCAGCGAGACACCCATCAGCGCCCAGGTCGAGCTTGTCGAGAGGGTATCCCACAGGTCTGTAAGCGTGGTTCCGACGTGCGTGCTGCCACTAGCCGACAAACCTGCGGTGGTAGACGTTTCGTTCCAGACCATAGTTTCGCCAGTACCGGCGGTGATGGTGGCGCTGCTGGAGGTGGCCAGGGTGTCGATTACTGCCGGAGAGCTAACCTCGCTGGGAATATCGATGTAGTCGTAGGGCAGGGGCGTATTGACGCCATTGACGTAAGTATTGGCGGTAGTGACTGATGCCGTCGGCTGGTACTGATCGACGCCGCTGAAATACTGTGCGTTGACGATTACTCCTACGTTGCTGGTCGTGGTGTTGGCGAAACTCACTACGATATTGTTCGTTCCAGCCGGGGGCGCGACCAACCCCCACTGCTCCACCCGATAATTGGGAGTGGTCGGATTGTCATTGGTAGCGCCAATTTGCGTTAGCGGCTGACCGCCGTAGGTAATGCCGGACACCTGCGCGTTTGCATCCGCGCTGATGTTCATCGAGACGCCAACCACCAGATAGCAGTTGCTGCAACTGGACGGGACCGTTTGGGAGACGGTAACGGTTGGACTGGTGCTGGTGACGATCGCCGCGAAAGGTGGCGCGGGCATCAGTGAAACGCCGACCTGGCTCCAATAAGAAGCGTTCGCAAACGTCTCGGAGGCGGTCACCGATGCCGCCGGCCACGAGCCACTTAAACCCACAACGTCATAGGCAACGTTGGTTCCCGAGTCGGTGCTCCAAAGCGATGTTTCGCCGGTGCCTATGGTGATGGCAGTGATATCGGTGACGCTGCCTTGGGCTCCCACGACATCGACCGCGAGGGCGTCCGTTACGTTGGCAATGCTTAGAGATGACGTAGTGCCGGGAGTGCCAAGGTCATCACTCGATCCATAGGCGCTATACGGTGTGGTCTGGTTCACGCCGGAGAAATTCGCGGCGCCCGCCACGATCCCTATCTTTGCTCCGGCACCGTCCATATTGGCCGTGACGGTGACAACCTCGTTGGTACCGGTCGGCGGATTGACCAGCCCCCATAACTCAACCCGCATTTTGTTCGTTGAATCGTTGTGCGCGCCAATCAACGTCAGCGGCGTGACCGCGGTGCCGATGGTGACGGAGCTGATGGTGGCCTGCGGGTCCTGCTCGATATTCATCGTCACGCCGACCAGCAGATACGGGTTGGTGAGCGTGGTGGGAACGGTGTGATTGAAGGTAAGCGTCGAGGTCGCGCCTGCGCTGACCATCTCCGCTGTACCGGCGGTGCCGCTGTTGGGAAGATCGGCGGCGGGCGCCAGGTAAGGCTGAATGGAGACGCCGAGCTTGCTCCAATAGGAGTTACGGGCGAATGTCTCGGCCATGGTCACCGTAGTGGCTCCCGCCCAACTACCGCCGAGGCCAACCACATCCTGGGTATAGGTGGTGCCGGAATCAATATCCCATAGCGAGGTTTCCGCGCCGCCTTTTGTGATAGTGGTGATATCGTTGGGCGTGCTGGAACCCTGGGCCGCCACGACATCGAACGCAAGGTCGTTGGTCGCGCTGTTTATCGTAAGCGACGACGTGGTTCCGGCGGTGCCGGCGTCAGCGGCCACTTTGTAGTAGCCGTCAGTCTGGCCTGATAGCAACGGTGTAGTCTGATTCACGCCGGAGAAGTTCGCGGCACCCGCCACGACCCCAACATTCACGCTGGCGGTGTTAATGGCGACCGTCACTACGACGTTAGCACCGTTAGCGGATGGCGGATTGAGCATGTACCACAATTCCACCCGTTCCTGGGTATTTGAATCGGCCTCCACGCCAAGCTTCGTCAGGGCGTTACCGTTCCAGGTGACGGTTTGGACCGCGGTCGAGGCCGACGGCGAATTATTGGTATTCAACGACACGCCGACTAGCAGGTACTGATTGGCTAGGGTAGCGAGAACGGTGTGAGTGAACGTCAGGGTGGCGGTGCCGCCAGTGGTAGTGGTACTCAGCTCGGCTTTGCCATTGCTGTCGTCGCCGGTATCGGCAATGGGCGCCGGCGGCACATACGCTGCTACAGGCTGAATGGAGACGCCGATCTGGCTCCAGTAGGAGGATTGGGCGAAGCTCTCGGACATGGTCACCGAGGCAGCTCCCTGCCAGGAACCGCCAAAGCCAACCACATCCTTGGTATAGGTAGTGCCGGAGTCGGCATTCCAGAGCGTGGTTTCTCCCGTGCCGGGGGTGATGGTGGTGATATCCGCAGTGGCGCCCTGGGCCGCCAGGAAATCGACCGAAAGTGCGGTCGTCGAGCCCGCAACCGTAAGCGACGACGCGGGGTCGGGGCTGCCGCCGTCATCGCTGACGGTATAAGAGCTTCCGCCAGCTTGGGTCAGCAACGGCGTGGTCTGATTCACGCCTGAGAAATCCATCGCGTTCGCCACCACCCCTACCGTTACGCCGGCGGCGGTTAAATTGGCATTCACGATGACATTGTTGGCCCCGGTCTTCGGATTGACCAGGCCCCACAACTCCACCCGCATCATGTTCGTTGAATCGTTGTGCACGCCAACCAGCGTCATGGTCGTGCCGCCATAGCTGACTTTGCTGACCGTGGCCCCTGGGTTGTTCTCGATATTCATCGAGACGCCGACTAATAGATACATGTTGCTTAGCGTGTTGGGAACGGTGTGAGCGAAGGTGAGGGTCGAGCCGTTGCTGGTCAGCTCCGTTTTATTGCTGCTGTTGTCCGTGGTATCGGCGACCACCTGGGCCGCGGCATTCAACGACAACATTAAGAACAGCAGACTTAGGACTCCGCAGAACGCAAACGCTCGCCGCCCCAGGCGTTGGGCCGCACGAAATGCGCGCGCGCCGATGCTGCGCCGCGCAGGCTGAGCAACGGACCGCAACCTTCCACTCGCTACATCTTCAACGGCCACAACTTTGCCCATGATCTGCTGGGGGAACACGGCCGCATCGGCTTGCATAGTGGAATCTCCTTGCGTAACGAACAGCCTCGAACAGCGGCCAGTTTTAATGACTCGATGGGCCCGGAAATGCTCGCCACACGAAAACAACACGACGTCGCCGCACGCCAGGGTTTCCGGCGCGGCGGGCTGCACATAAACAATTTCCTCGTCTGCGATGGCCGGTGCCATGCTCCGGCCATGCGCCTGGAAGCGCACGCCGAGATTGGCGGCCAACAACTCCTTTGTCAGCACGCCAAACAGCGTCGAATTGGAGCGGGTCTCAGTCGTGAAAATCAACAATCATCTCCACGGCGCTCTGCGCCGGAATAAACTCAAGCCGGTAGCATGGAAGCGCGTCGGCGATTTCGTTGAGGCACGCCAGCGTGGCTTCCAAATGCTCTCTGCTATAAAACGGAACGAAACAGCGGGAAAACATCTCCGCCACCGCGCGCCCCTTCGTCAGCGGTAGAATGCGGTTTTGCGGCCCGTGCTCGATGATGAAAATCCTTTGCAGTTGCGCGCGCTCGGGCAGAGCAAACGCAGACTCGCCATGCCATGGTGTGCCGTACATCCACGTCTTGCGCCTTGCAGCTTCGGCATGGCGCGTGACATCTGGACGTTCTTGGCAAATGTCGGTAAGCGGCGATTCCGCAAGCGACTTTCCGTGGCGCACTATAATGCGGTCGTCGCTCAATATGCGGACATCGCGGATACTCTTCCACAAGCTGGTAGTTGTGCTCTTCCCTGCACCGGAATGCCCAAGGAAAAGCTGGCCTCCGCATTCGGCGTCCACTATCCCGCAGCCGTGAAACTCAACGCCATTCTCCCCAGCTAGCCGATGGATAATCAGCAGTTCATCAGCCGGGTACTCAAGCGGAGATACAACCCCGTGCGGAAAATTGCTGCGATTCAACAGCAGCGAAGCCCTGCGGAACGAGCGATCGACACACAGCCGCTTGTAGGGGTTGCGGCCAAAGACCGGCGTCGCGAAATCGAAGGTGAATCCCGCGCTGCCCTCGTAGGCTGTCCAGATGCCTCCGGAGTCGAACACCTTGCGCTCGGTGGAACATTCGAGTTGCGGAACGCGCTCGACCTCAATCTCGATATCGCACCGTTCAAGGCTCCCGCCGTCTCCGCCGTTAAGTCCATAGTGGATCGGCACCCGAAAAGCTTCCATCTCGGACGTCAGGCCAAGATCTTCGGCAGAGGCGGCACTGAGCCCGAGCGTGATGTCCCCTATCGAGACAACAAAACGGCACGTCTCGCCGGCGCGCGAGGCGCGGCAAGATTCGCTGGCAAACCCGGTTCCGGTTACCACGACGAGGGTCCGTATTGGTCATCGACATTCATATTCAAAAGGCCTTCACCACGCGGAGTCGAGCCATAGGCAACCATGCCTAAGCAGCAGCTACTCGGTTCTTACGATCCGTTCACCCTGCAATAGCCATAGACCTGGAGGCACGTCCCCGAACCCACAGGCCCGGAGAGCGACTTCGATTTGCAAGCCCCCAGGACTGCCTCCTCCGGTCGCAAACTGATGCTGACCAAGGCCGGGGGCTCGTATGGCTTACGGCGGTCTTTCTTTTCGTTGTTTACCGATTCAGTCATTCTTCTGTCAGCTTTCGGGTGAGATTAGTTCAACACTGGCATTGGCGTCCCTTGCTATCACCTTCGTCGATTACTGCGAATGGCGATTCCGCCGTCGGCATACATCCGATCGCGAGCAGACTCGCCTCAACAATGTTTTCCGCTGCCTGTTTCAATCGCTTGTTTTGCGCGCCCCCGGCGCAGTATTCGCATGGCCCATGCTCAGGCACGTCAACCCCGAGCGCCATCGCCCGCAAATGTGCGACTTCGCACAGAAACTCAACCGGCGACTCGGCATCTCCGTTCTCCAGGATTCCCCATGCCGGACACATACTGCAGAGGGATTGCAAACGACAGGACGTACACCGGGTTGCACGAGTGCGTTTCTTTTCCCGAGCCTGACGCAGGAAGTTGTCCCAGCCATCCTTTAAGGTGGTCTTGCGGAGATCGTACGTCTCGTGCTGCGCCATCACGCAGATTCCGACCCGCCCACAGGGATCGATCGCGCACGAGTTAACGCCGCCGCCGCAGGTGTACAGCGTGTCACCAAGTTCCTTCGGCTCCGATTGCCGACAATCACGCACAAGCGCCCGGTACTCCGCCGCCACTTTGGGCGTTCTCATCTCCAGTCCAACCACCTGTTCCGGCGATAGCCTCGCCGCCAGTGGACCGTGCGAACCATCCATGCGCGGGTTCAGCAACGCATCGAATTTGAACTCAACCTGCAAATCGTCTTCGGCAAATTGCCGCAGAGCGAATAATTCATGCCCGTTATGCTTCACGCCAACGGTCTTCAACTTAAGCGGAAGCCGCCGTTCGCGAAGCAATTCGATTCCGCGCATGCAGCGTTCATACGAGCCGGGGATTTGAGTAACCGACTCGTAAGTTACTTTGGTCCGGCCATAGACCGTGACCTCGATGGAAAACGGCGGCCACTCGGCCAGATAATCTGCCACCCCCTCGTCGATGAGAACGGCATTGGTGAACAGTGTGATCAGGAAGCCTTTTTTCTTCGCGTACGTGTAGATCTCAAGGAAATCAGGACGCGCGAAGATTTCGCCACCGGTAAACAACACCCACAGACAGCCCAAATCCGCCAGTTCATCCAGAAGCCGACAATGCTCGGCCAGACTCAATTCCTGCTGGCGGGCAGACTGGTCACCCATGCCGAGGTTGTTGTAGCACTGTACGCATTGCAGTGGGCAACGATGAGTAACTTCAATCGCGGCGTCCAGCAGAACGCGTCGCCCAGCGTTGTGCTGGTGGATGGTGCGGCTCAATTCCGAATACGAGATTGAAATCATTCCTGCTCCGCTTCCGTTTGGCTGCCGGTCTCATCGAGCCCCTAACAACCACAGAACGGTGGTGAAGGAGCACTTTGTCCGGACGTTCAGCTCTCAACATCGGGAATCGAGAGTCTGGTGACAATCCCTTTCGCACAGGTCTCTTCCAGGAATTGCTCTATGCCGGAACGCGCATCTTCCGCGGTGGTCACATATGTGCTCGCCACGATGCGGGCCAATTCGTCCACACTCCGTGGGCAAGCCAGCGCTTCCCAAATTCCCGTACCCGTCTCATTGAAGCTATAGACCGAAGCCAGATCTCCGACGCCTCCATGAACCGGCACAACGAGGGTTTCGCCCCCGATCACGCGTGCCACGACCAGATCTGAGCGCACATACTTGGGTTCAGGAGACATTCTCATTAATCCTATGTAGCACGAGCGGCGCCCTATTTCGTCAGCAATAAACTTTGGCGCCATTACCGTAGTACTCGCTAGTAACTCGCGCAGCAACGCCCGCCTTCGTCAATTGCCTTCGTAAGCCGCACCATTACAACGTTTTGCCGCACCAAACCAGTTGGTTGCCGCGTACACAGCCCTCCAGTTGAAAGAACGCTGCACCGCTCAATCGCCCTGAGTTGCTAATCAATTGTGGATTGGGCCTTAATCATGCTAGGGCAGTTCAGCACCGGAGTCAATCCAGCAACACACATCTGGATAACACCTGTCATCTGCGCTGGGTTACGCTCTCAGATTGGCATGTTTATGGACGATTTCATGTGCGATGGTGGAGCTTACGAATCGGGTCGGGGATTTACCTGAAAGCCACTGCGTTGCGCAATTGCCATCACTGGCAGACCTTCCCTTGTGAGGCCCATCCTTTAGCATAAGCACCACCTGTTACAAGCAGTTGCTCATGGCTTCCCGACTCCACAATACGTCCCTCAGACATCACATGAATTACATCGGCGAACATGGCGGTAGTAAAACGATGAGTGATTAGAATAGTGATTCGGTTCGCAGCAGTTTCGCGCAAACGCTCGGCCCACCTAAGCTCAGCCCACGGGTCCATGGCGCTGGTGGGTTCGTCCAAAACCAAGATTTGCGCTTGGCGAATCGTGGCGCGAACCAAGGCTAAACGCTGCCACTCCCCGACACTCAGTTCCGTTGCGTCCAGGAAACCACGGCCGAGTTCCGTGTCATAGCTGAGAGGCAAGCGGGCGATGATTTCATTCAGTCCGGACACATCGGCGAATTTTTCCAAGGCACACGAGAATTCGAGATCTGTCAGATGTAGATCTCCAAACCTGATGTTTGCGGCCACCGTGTCGTTATAACGAACAGGTTGCTGAAAAAAAACGGATATTGAACGCCGCAGCTCAGAGATCGATAACTCGTTCAGTGGTATGCCATCAAAGGAAATCGAGCCGCTGTCGGGGTCGTAGAAACGGCAGAGAAGCTTCATTAGCGTGCTCTTCCCTGTTCCGTTTGGTCCTACCAACGCAATCACCTGACCGGGTTGGACATCAAGGCTGAAGTCAGACAGCGCCTGCCGATTACTCCCAGGATAGCGAAAACTGACACTCTCAAATTTAAGACCTGAACTCGGGGATGCGGGCAAGGAGCGAGCGCGCGACGGTGATGAAATCTGTGGCTTTAGATCGAGGAATTCGAAAAGGTTCCCGAGGAAAAGACTGTTTTCATAGAGCTTGCCGAGATTGCCAAGCAGGGTGCTGGAAAGATTTAACCCTTGATTGAATGCCTGATAAAAAAGCGCAAGATCGCCTAACGAGAGCAGGCCGCGAATCGCTCGCAGCGCCATCCACGCCATGGTCCCGGCGAGAACAAGCAGGCCCATAGCGCCTGCCCACAATTCAGATAAGCTCTCCTGCCTTGCAAGGTTAAGCCGTTCATCACGCAACCGCTTGCGAATTTTCTGGAATGATTGTAAGAAATGACCGCCCAAGTCGAACAATCGAATTTCAGCAGCACTCTCGCCATTGGTAAGCAGCATGTCGTAATACCAGGTTCGCCTATTATCGATGGTTGTACTCTGGTTCCACTGATGCCGCCGATGCGCCATCTTTATTACGACATAAAGGACCGGGGCCGTGCTGAGGATCAGTGCCAGCGGAGGCAGGGGGCCAAAAGGAATCAGGATCGCCAAAATTGCGACTAGCGTGATGCTTCCTTGAAGCAGCGATCCTAGGCCTTCTATGAGTTCGAGCGGCCTATGGGTAGCTTCCAATCGTGCGCGATGCAGGTGGTCATAGAAATCACAGGAGTCGTAGAACGCCAAATCGACCTCAAGCGATTTTTTCTGAATCACGCCAGAGAGATAATCCCGAACCATCTCCGATTGTGCCGTCCGTGTCCAGGCACTGAGTCCACGCAACAGTTGTGTGGCTAGCGCGACCGCGCCGATCCATACTGCAAACACGACCACCGGACGTAAGGCATTCCACTGACCGCCGGAGCGGATGGCGACCACGAGCGAATTCACGATAGCGCGGGTCAGGTAGATGGTGGCGACCGGCAACAGACCCTGCGCGACCAGCAAAAGCCCCCACAGGTCGGTGAGGTGACCGGAGGCCTGACGCACCAACGAAAATGTGCGCGGCAGATGGCGGAGCTCGTCCGCCAGCCGGCTCAGGCGAATGCGCGCATATTCGAAAGTTCTTGCCACGTCCCTAGTCTACTGCATGGATTGTGCAGCCTGGATTTTCCGTAAACTTTGGAATACATGTGGCTGGAACCGCTAGTCAACGTGGATCGAATTGAGATTGCTGCCTCGTTGCGGCTCGTTAATCTGTGACTGGATGGTCGGAGATGACAAGCATGCCGTGTTCCACCAGAGCGTTAACAAACTGCTCGGCGTCCGCGTAAGCCTTCTCAACGGAGATATCGAATTGCCCGCACACTTTCTCCTCGACGATACGGGACAGTGGCGTTACGCCGTCGGCTGCCTCCCAAATAATTGTGCCTGTCGGATTGAGACTAAAAAGCGTGGAATCGACGGCGGACATAATGATCATTTCATCAGCCGGGAGACGGGATGCGATGGCGGACCTTTTAGCAATGTACTTATTAGACAACTGCATCTCTCACCCGATCAATTCCCAGACCCGACGATCAGAAAAAACGTCCGCCAGAGCACGGAAACGCCCTTCCGCTTGTGCATTCTATAACAACTCAACAACTCGGCCCCATACTTACAGAAAAGTCCCGGGTGGACCGGTGTCGCAATTGTCTTCGAACGCTCCGCGATGTTCTAGCTTAGACGTGGGGTCTCGACTGCAGGGGTTCCCACTGCGAAGAGAATCTGCCGGTCTTCTAAAGTGCGTCCTGAACGGCAGTCTTGTAACTGCCTGGCAGATTGCATAACAATGGCGCTTGCCCACAAATCCAGCCGATGCGCCGATTGGACTATGCTCGATAGAATCTGCAGCGGAATGTAAAGCACCAGCAATGCGATTCGGATGGCCCAGGCGAAGTAGATTGTCGTTTGCATGTCGAAGTTGATCATTGTTATTCCTTAAAATTCTTCTAGATTGAAAATTTCGCGTTCGGCAATCCCTACGTGCTGAACGAACTCGACGATGAAAGCTGTCCAATCAGCGAGCTCGAAGGCCGCTTACAACACCAACTCCGTGTGCCCCGGTCAAGGAAAGAAAAGGTCTCATCCACGACTTGCGCTCTGGAAACTTGCGCCGAAGTAGCTGGCTTACCAACACCTCGCCAGCGTAGATCGGGACATTTACCCCGTACAGACGCGCTCGGCTTGGATCGGAACCAAACAATGGATTTGCTTCACGGCAATTCGTGACAGTCTTCACGCAATTGGCAGTTAACTCGAGATCAGCCACCATCATGGCTGCCGACATAGTCGCAAGCAGTGCAAACGTGCGGTCAAACGTATGAGGCCTGACCGGGGCTGGAATATTTCTTGCAGCTACGAAACTGTTTCCAGGAGCGAGTGGCTCGAACGGGACCGCATTCATTGCCGAAACCAGCTCTGGAGAGACGCCATCCAGACGCGTTACGGGATTCATTGATTGAGCTGATGAATGCACTGAACAGCACAAAAGTAAGAATGCGTAAACTCTTTTCATGGTCCCCTCGCCACAAATTTCTGGTCAATACATATACCGGTCGATGCCTCGGGAATCTTTAGCGGTGTTTACGGGATTTTGTTAAAGCAACGGCATGCACGAGGCACCCGTGCCTTGTATCGCCTGCGGTCGCGTCACAGTCCCCAACCGGCGCGCCGGCAATCCGAGACACTCTGGTAGATCACGGTCAGAAAGTTTGAGGGAGGTGCCTGTCGGGACATTTTATCTACTTAACAGTTGACTACAGCAGGTACACTGGTTCACGATTAGCGACTGGAGGTCCGTCAATTGGCGACTGTCTTCAACCCTCGCGCAGTGCTCTGCTGCATTATGGCGCTTCTGCTGCCAGTATCTACGCTGCCAGCGCAGAATGCTCCTGCAAAGGGAACGATACTCAGTCCTAGTTGGATGGTGACCGTCAACGGTGAGCTTGTAAAAAATTCGACGCCCCTTCTAGGCAACGAAACCATTAAGACCGGGCCGGATTCGGCCGCCCATATCACCTCACCGGGGTCTGACACGTTGCTTGCCGCCGATACGGTTGCCACCTACTCTCAGGGCTCCATTGAATTGAAGTCCGGTGTGGTTGTGATTACGACCAAAAACGGAACGTTTGCTCAGGTGGGCAAGCTGAAATTTGCCCCCGCCGACCAGACAACTTTGACGAAATTTGAAGTGCGAAGAGACGGGTGCGAGGTAACTGTGCTTGCGCGCAGCAACAAAGTTTCCTTGCCTGATGGCAGACTCCTTGACCAAGGACAAAGCAGTACTGGTACCGAAGGAGATTGTTGCGCTAATGCTCACGCTGCCTCCCGCCACGTTCGACGCGCTCACTCTCCGGTAATGGAGGCATCCTTGACCAAAACGAAGAGTGCCTCTGGTCGGGGGGCAATAATCACTCCGAGTGGACAAGTGACAATTAACGGTGATCTTGTGAACAATTCGTCGGTTCTGCTAGGCGATGAAACCGTTAAAACCGGGCCGGAATCGGCTGCCCATATAACCTCATCCGGATCTGACACATTGGTTGCCGCCGGTACGGTTGCAACCTACTCTCGGGACTCAATTGAGTTGAAGTCCGGTACGGTTGTGATTACGACCAAAAACGGAATGTTTGCTCAGGTGGGCACACTGAAGTTCGCGCCCGCGAACCAGGGAGCCTTGACGAAGTTTGAAGTGCGAAAGGACGGGTGCGAGGTAACTGTGATTGCACGCAGCAATAAAGTTTCCTTGCCTGATGGCCGACTCCTCGACCAAGATCGACGTGATAGCACTACCGACGGAGATTGTTGCGCCGCGGCTCTTGTTGACGTCCACCATTCCTATGCTCTCTGGGGTCTGATTGGAGGCGGTGGCGCGGCTGCCGCGGCAGGAGCGGCCGTCCTGACTCGAGGTAGTAGCGCGGCCGCCACTGATGTGAGTCCTTCTCATCCGTAGCCGTCGTCCGGAAATATACACCTTCCCCCAACGAGTGAGACGCGCCCAGGGCGCCGGCGTCTCTAGCCGTCCATCCGTAGGCGCACTGTACTTTGGTTTCTAAAGTTTACACTTTGGTTCCCAAAATGGCGTGCAGTGTGCATCTTGGCAATTGGATCATCCTGATTGCAATGTTAGTATCCAGCTACCATCAATTCGTATTACTGGCTGTTTGTGACTTTTGAGATGGGCGTGAGGCCATGCTTCCTGTTTTTCTGCTCTCGTTTCTTAGCGCGATCGTTTTTGCAGCGGGGCTTACATGGACTGTTCGCAATTTAGCTATCAAACGTGGATGGGTGCGATCTTCGCTTTCGGCGAGACATATCAATCCGGTGAGCATGCCACGACTCGGAGGGGTTGCCGTTGCAGCGGTGGTGACTTCCATAAGCTGCTTGGCTATGCCTACTATTCTGTCGCTCCACTATGCATCGAAAAGTTCGGTGTATCGGATGCTGGTTGTCCTTTCGGCTGCGATGGTTAGTTTTGTTGTTGGCTTGGTGGACGATTTTTTTGACATTTCTGTTTTGGTGAAGATCGCCGCGGAGATTGTCGCTGCGCTTGTGCTTTGGGGTGGTGGAGTTCGAATCCTGCACATTACCTCCCTGTTCAATTCCCTTCAATTTGGGACCACCGTATCTGCATTGCTCACAATACTTTGGGTATTGCTAATCAGCAATGCTTTCAACTTGATCGATGGTTTGGACGGACTCGCGGCTGGATCTGCATTATTTTCTATTTCAACTGTTTTCGTAGTTTCGCTGATAACGCATAACTCCATACAGGGTTTGCTGGCTGTTATTCTGGCGGGTGCAATCCTGGGGTTCCTACGCTACAACTTTAATCCTGCGACCATCTATCTCGGGGACTGTGGCAGTCTGTTTATCGGAACACTTCTCGCTGGCATAACTCTCACCGGCGCCACTCAGCAGAAGTCTTCAACTATTATTGCGGTTGCTATTCCGCTGGTGGCTTTTGGGCTTCCTGTGGTGGAAACGAGCGTATCGGTAATCAGGCGATTTCTTTGCGGACAACCGATTTTCTCGGCTGATCGGGAACATATACACCACAAACTGTTGGACCGCGGCTGGTCACATCGGCAGGTCGTGTTAGTTCTCTATGGGGTATCGGCCTTATTTGGACTGCTGAGCCTTGCGCTACTCACGCCGGGGCAGGCTCCGCTCGCGATCGTATTCCTCGTGCTCGGGACTGGTATCGTTCTGGGCGTTCAAAAACTGGGCTATCACGAGTTCGTGGAGATCGGCCGTGTGGCACGTCGCGCGGTGGATCAGAAGCTTATCATTGTCAATAATCTGGCCGTGCGACGCGGGGCTGAAAGATTGTCGAGATGTGATGGCTGGCAGGAGACGATTGAGGTTCTGCAATCTACATTCATCAACAATGACTTCGACAGCTTTAAGATCATTGTCAAAGCGAAAGATAACGATGCAATCTCCTTCGGTTATGAATGGGAGCGCCCTGTGCCTCGTCTGGACCTTGATCGGGAACTGTCCGAACGATGGTCTCTTAGCTTACATTTGCGTGGGCTAAAAGGAGAGTGGACAGGGTCTCTGGAATTTTCACGGCACGATTGCAGCGTATTGCTTCTCGATATCAACCTGCTGACCACAGACTTAAAGACAGCGTTAGAAGAAGCCTGCCAGAGGGCAGTCGCGGGTGAGGAAATTCGGATGCGCGCTGCATTGGGCTGGCCTCAGGAAAAGACGCTCGGTGCTGCTCCGAGATTGGCGCCATATCAAGTTCCACAAACTTAGATTCTTCCCGATTTCATATCATCTAACATTCGGAATGTCGGCTTTCGCGATGCTCACCATGCGCCACGTAAGAATCGCGTCGCCAATCGAACGGCACGCATAGGGCCGTAGAGCCAATGCGTTCCCCGCGGGAGAGGCACCAGTCGCCACTCCGATAAGCCCGGCGTCAGGAGCAACCGTATAAAGAGGCGGACCCTATCCGTCCAGCGCTCGCGTAGCTTTGCGAACATAGTGAAATACGCCAAGGTCTCCAGTGGATAATTTTCAGCGCCTTTGATCGCATTGTCGAACAGTGCGGACGCTATCAGCGACGCATGCTTGTCCTTCGCTGAGAGCGCGCTTAATTGCGCAGGGATTCTCACATCGCTAATTTTTGCGGCCAGAAGCACTGCGACGGCAACGATGCGCTCCAAGTGATATTGCTCTGCGAGTTGTGAAACCCGACTCGCATTTATGGTTTCTGCTCGCAGCAGGGATGCGATATCCAGTACCCAGTCGAGCCTGGTCCACAGATGTTTTGCGCCATGGACGGCGAGAACCAGGAACAGGTCATCGGCCGCGAGAGTCGTGACCGGTGACCCAATGACCTGGACCGTCACGGCGCGGCGGATCATGTCACTCAGAGGAAGATCGAGCGCGAAGAAGCGAGGAGCAAGCGCCCATTGCAATTCAACCAGCGTCTTGTTTCGTTGAAATCCATACTCGCATTGTGACTGCAAGAATAACTTTTCATGGATACTCGCCACGTCTTCAATAACTGTCCATCCATCTTCTTGCAACGCTATGCTGGCCCGCTTGACGTCCTCAGGCGACAACAAGAAGTCGAGGTCCGCGTACGATCGCATGGTGACGTTCGAGTAAAGGAGGGATGCTAAAGACGGTCCCTTAAACGCCAACACGGGGATTTGGCGCTCAGAAAAGAGCGTAATGATCGGGAGGAGTGCAGCGCTCAGCTTGAGTGCTTGAGCCCCAGTTTTACGACAATATGTATCGAGCGCAGAGGGATATGGAACACTCTGCAAGCGCAAATTCCAGCAAAGCAGCGGGACGAGCCCATGATGACCAGCAAACTCGATTACCTGGTTCCAATCAAGGTCGATCGGAGGTTCAACGAGCGTCGGTCGCGAGCGAAGATGTGCGGTGGCAGCAGCAAGCACGAACCGGCGAGTCGGGGATATTCCCGACGCTGAAGCAGTCATCGTATCCACTGTCATATTCATCGCGCCCAGAAGCGTTTTCTCGACTGCCTGTAATTCTTCCTCTGCGTTACAACGAGAAGCCCGTGAATAGTCCTTCACATGCGCTCCTAAATCTAGGAAATTGCTGGCAAGGTGCAGTCGAATCTGAGGAGGCGCGCAATAATCTTGGTTGGTTCCAGTATTGCTGCTAGAATATAACGACGGGCCTCTAATGACCAAGTCGAAATCCAGCTGCTACTTCGTCCGAACTGCTTCGGCGGTTGCGGCGGTTTTGTTTCTATTGTGCTTTGCTGCCGTTGCGCAAGGCCAAGTCAGCAAAGTGGCGAACCCAGAGCCGCCCGTCTTACCGGCAACATCCTCCGCACTATCTCCTGACTCAATGGAATCAGGGACCACTTCTTCGACAGCAAGTTCAAATAGCCAGACTACCCAATTGGGGGCTGGGGTTCCGATGGATCTTCACGCACACGAGGCTCGCATCGACCCAGGTGACGTGATCGAACTAAAAATCTTTGGCTTGCCGGATATGAGCCAGGAACTGCGCGTCAGCGATGCGGGCATGATTGTCCTGCCGCTGGTTGGGCCGATTACAGCTCAAGGACTGACCACCGCTGAACTAGAACAGAAGATTGCAGCAGCACTCCGCAACGGCGGGTTCGTGAATGATCCGCAGGTTAATGTCTTACCCAAAGAATTACGTTCCGCAGGAGTTTTGGTCTCTGGCGAGGTGGGCAAACCGGGCATATACCCTATTTATGCTAGTTGCAGTCTTCCCGATTTGATCATGGCTGCGGGTGGCTTGACGGTGAAGGCGGGGCATATTGTCACGCTTACGCATCGCGATCAATCGAACACGCCAATCAACGTGGACATCTCGTCCCCGTTTGTTAAATCGAACCCCAATTTTGCCGTGTTTCCCGGTGACTCGGTTGTGGTCACTAAAGCGGGAGTGGTGTACGTGTTGGGAGATGTAGGGCATGCCGCCGGCCTCGTCATGGAGGGCGACGAACCGATGACGGTACTTCAAGCCCTTGCCTTGGCTGGTGGCGCGGGTAAGGATGCCGGACTGAATGGATCTCGAATTATCCGGAAAGGCCCTCAAGGCGTACAGCAGTTTTCCATACCGTTGAAGGACATACTACGGGCGCGAAAAGAGGACGTGGAACTTTTGCCGGGAGATGTGCTTTTCGTTCCCGGCAGCAAGGGTAAGGAAGCTTGGCATGGTGCAACCGCTGTCCTGCAGACAGCGACCATTCTTACAGTCCTAGCTCCGTAAAGGCCGCAAGGCTACCAGTCATTGCTAACACTCCGATGTCCCAATGGTTCATGCATCCCCTCGGGAGGAGCGCGCTGTGCTGTACCGCTCCGGACCGCAATCTGAGTCGCGATCTGGCCTAGCCGAGGCGAGTCCCGCGAGGAAGGCAAATGTCGCGGCATTTGCTGGAATCTGTAAGTTGAAGTCGAACAGACTATGGACGAGCAAAGCGATGCAGCCAATCATTGCCGCCAAAGTCACGGCTGAAAACCAGTTTTGACGTGCCCGGTGAATCCGCAGAAGCGCGTTGCGAAAGACCAAAAACAGAAATGCCACCGCGCATAACAATCCAATCAATCCAGTTTCCACGGCTAATTGCAAATAATCATTGTGCGCAGCATTCACAAAGTAATTGGTAGGAAAGGTACGCGCCTGCGGGTAGACGGACGTGAAGGTTCCTAACCCCGAGCCCAAAAGAGGCTGTTGTGCCACCAAGTGAATACTGTCGCGGGCAATTTGCAAGCGAATGGAGTCGGTAGCTTCCATAACCGACCGGCTCGACACTCGTTCATAGGAAAAACTACCGATAAATACTGAAGAGAGAACGGCGGCGACCAACAGGGTTCTGACTGCCGTGCTGGTTCGTTCGTGGCGCCAATAGTGAGAGACAAAGACGATCAGGGCGATGACGACAGCAACCATTCCACCGCGCGAGCCTGAAACAAAGATGGAGGCCAACATAACCAAGCTGCCGAAACTTGAAAGCAGGCGGAGGGACGGAGGCGCGGAGCGCGAAGTGGAAATCACAAGCCCGAAGGGCAGCAACATTTCCATCAAGCCGGCATAATGATTGCGGTTGATATAGCTGCCAAAACCTGTCCCATGCGTTTTAACGATCCCGTACAGGAGGTCTGGAGGAGCGGTGAAGCCCTGGATCGTAGCGAACGTTGCGTAAAGAGTGCCGAAGGCCGCAATTCCTATTGCCAAGCGCTTCCGCGCCGAAGGACTGCCAGAGAACTCGGAGGCCACGAGAAAGAACGCGCCATATGCCATCCACTCCAATAGGTTGTAACGGGTAGCATAGAAATAGGCTGTACGTCCGAGGGCCAATTGTAGTATCGGCAGAGACAGAAGAACGAGGGCAGGGATCAGTGCGCTATTAGTTAGCCTGATCCTCGCAAGCGCGATCTGCCGTCCTGCCCACAGCACAAACAGGAGCGCCGCTTCACACTCAAGAGCGCAGATAGCCCACTCCTGTACGGCTCCCAGGGCCAACACTCCAAAGGCCAGCATTCCACATGCGGCGTACAAAATCCATTGTTCGCCCCACGCGCTGGCTCGCGGCCTCACTTGCCTACCGAGCGGACTGGTGTTTGCAGTCATCGGAGGCGAGGACACATTCACTCCTTCACAATTCACTGCTTCACCATGCGCACATCGTCGATTAAGATTTTGCCTCGAATGAGAGTGCCCGCCGGCCGCTTCAGCTCCAATGAGACAAGATCGGTGGATGGACCAGTACGGAATGACCGACTGATTTCGCCCCACGGATTGGAACCCAGGATCTCATCGGTGGCAGTGAGCGTTTTCCCCGTAGAGGCATCGCTGACGACAACGGATATACCGTGTGCGCCCTCCAGTTCCTCGGCTTTATAAGCCAAGGAGAGTGAATACGACGCGCCGGGTTCTACTGGTATGAATTGAAGAACGCCTGCATTGCCGGTAGTACTTGTAACGAAACTGACAGCTAGACTGTGCTCGCCCTTGAAAACATCTTCAGTGGTCGCCTCCACCGTGACTTTGTCCGACGGACTGATTCTCCAGTCAAACCCGCCATTTAAAATCTCTTGCTCAAATCCAGAGTTAACCACTAGATTGCCGTCTTGTGGCAGATAGGAGTTGACTTCAGGGCTGATGATCGCCAGTTCCCGCCACGCACGGGACGCATCGGCAACACGATGTTGTTCAAGCAGCGAGTCCAGGTATAAGAAGCCCACCTTGGGACGGAACGTCATAGGGAGAGCGATGAGATGGGGCCACAGCTTATCGGCGGCCGCTGTCTCCTGACGCGACACAAGATAATATAAAAAGTCATCGTAGGTTTCCGCATCTCGCGGCAATGCGAATTCCACCATCCGATCCACGTCGTGGGTCGCCTGCCAGCACAAATTTACGGTTGGTGAGCGATATTCCCACGATGCAGCAGCGGCAATCCGGAACAGGGGAAGGGCGCGTGCTACTTCGTTTGCGGCGAGGTACAAGTTGGCGGCCTCCCAATTTACGGAAGGTGTGGTTGGGTCAACCCTCAGGGCGTTTTCCAGAGCACCCGTCAACTGTGTGTGATCATTGGCGAACAGGGCCGCGCGAGCGATTTCGAGATAGTAGGCAGCGACGCGGGGATTCTGCCGCACGGCTGCGTTGTAAGCATTCAGCGCGCCCACGCTGTCCTGATCAACAAGCAGGCGCCACTGGCCCAATCTGTACCAGTAGTCGGAATTTCGCGGCTCTAGAGCCACAGCACGTTCGAGCTGCCACTCTTGCACGCCGGCAGCCCAGGCGTGGGCGCGGGCCGCACGCGAACTCAGATATACAAACTCCGTGATTGCCAGAAGCACGCAGCAGCCAAACAACAACCGTCGAGTCGTTGATCCCAATGCGATCCGCATCGCCACCCTAGTGCTTACGAGTCGTAGCCATCCGAAATGGCTTCGGTTCTGCTATCTTCCGATTGTTCGCTGTAGTAGTTGTTTCCGTGACCGTATCCGTAATAGTAACGGTAGTAAGCGTATTCTTCGCCGTTCACATTGAAAGCGTTGAGTACGACGCCCATGACGCGCGCATTGGCCTGGTGCAACACATCGAGAGAGCGGCGTAATGCGCCCTTGGTGGTTTTGCGCGAGCGAATCACAAGCAACACAGAATCTGCCAGCACCGACATCAGGACCGGGTCGGTCACTGAGAGAATCGGGGGTGAGTCGATGACGACGTGGTCGTACTCGGAGCGGAGGGTTTCAAGCATATCCCCGAAGGCGGGCAATCCAAATAACTCGGCAGGATATGGCGGCCTAGGACCAGTGGGTAAGACGTCCATATTGGGGACTCCGCTAGGAAGAATCTGGGGCTTGTCCTTATCGGTTCCCGCCAGCCAAGTGCTCAACCCCGCGGCATTTGGGAGTTTTAGTGTTCGGTGGATACTAGGCCGCCGCAGGTCCGCATCAATCAACAGAACTCGCGAACCAGCCTGCGCCAGCGCGACCGCGATGTTAATACTTGTAGTGGTCTTACCGTCTTTGGGCATCGCGCTTGTCACCAGAAGAACCTTTGAAGATCTGCTTCTGGATGCTAGCAAGATGGATGTTCGCAACGAGCGGTAGCTTTCGGCGATCTCGGATCGGGGACGGGAGATAGAGAAAATCTCGCGGATGTTGTCCTCCGGTGGGCCTGCCGATTGCCCAAGCAGCGAGTGCCCACCGAATCTCTTGCTTTCCTTGTGTGTTGGGACGATGCCCAATGCCGATAACGAGGAAATTAGTTCAGCTTCTTCCGGCGTTCGCACTGTGTTGTCAAGGCTTTCAAACATGATGACCGTCATGAACCCCAAGAAACAGCCCATGAGCAGGCCGCCCATCAAGCTTCGCGACATGTTGGGCGCATATGGCGCGGTTGGTACACGCGCCTCGTCGACGATCTGGATATTGCTGGACCTCAATCCCGCCGCGACTCCAGCCTCCTTCAATCGTTGAAGCAGGCCGTCATATAGCGTGCGATAGCTCTCCGCATTCTGCTTCAGAAGTGAATACTCAATTTCGCTTTGATTGAGCTGATTGGCCTCCTGCTTCTGTTTTTCGAAGGCTGCCTGCAACACCTTTTCGTGCTCCTCAGCCTCGATGTACTCCGCCTTAGAACGAGCCAGTGCACGCTTCAGTTCGGACTGGATTTGATTCTCTAGCTCCGCAATCTGTGCCGAAAGTTCCTTTGCCTTCGGAAAGTTCGGGCCGAATTGCGCCTTCGTAGCGGCCAGTTGCGTACGCAAGTCGGCTTCCTTCGCGTAGTAAGCCTCTAACGGATCGATTCGTTCCTGTGTGGACTGCTGCAGCATCTCGGGATTACCAGAAAGAGCCATGTGGTAGGCAGCTTCCTTTTGCATCCGCTGCCCCTCTACCGCGGTCAGGGCCATATTCAACTGCTCAAGCTTGGAGGTGACAACATTCGATTTGTCGTCCAATCCGACCAAGCCATTCTCTTTCTGATAATCCACCAGCTTTTCCTGCGAGATCTCCACCTTTATTTGCAGGTCGGCAAGTTGTTTGGTCAGCCACGCGGATGTCTGCGAAGTGGATTCAAAGCGAGCTTTCAGATTTTGCTCGATGTAACTTTCGATTAACTGGTTGACAATTTGCGCGGCGAGTTTGGGATTATGACTCGAGTAGTGGATCTCTAAAATGCGCGTGGCTGGCACCGAAGCAATGCTCAATCCGCCGCGGAATGCGCCTAGCATCGCAGTTTGCAGAGCAGAGTCGATTTGCAGCGAATCCCCCATGTGATTGGCGGGTGAACCGCCAAATTCAGGGGAAGCGTCCAAGTGCAAAGCTTTGATGACTTGGTAGCTGGTTGCATCGCTCTGCAAAACCTTGATCTGGGTTTCCATATCGACGGAATAGTCGCTGCCATCATTCGGGTCGAGCGTATACTGCGAGTCTTTTGTCCCTAGATTGATCACGCTCTCGGGGTTAATAGCGATGCGACCTACGGCCGAGTACATTGGTTTCTGGCGTGCGGTTACCAGCGCGGCCAGAGCAACCGAGACCACGATCACGCTGATTACGATCCAGCGGCGCTTCCTCAGAATTGTCCAATATTCGAGCAGGAACGAGGCTTGGGGAGCCAATGTGGTGGAGGTGCCACTGACTGTAAGGCTTGATAGAAGGCCCGTCAGATCATGAGATTTTTCTTTGAAATCCGCGGCTAAATCTTCAGACTTCATGGTTCTCCTGCATCGCCGCCCACAATCTGGCCCTGCTTTGTGAATCAACCATTAGAATCAAACGATAGCCCGAGGGGGAATTGTATGATTGTACCTCACCTCCCGCTACTAGCGGGCTAAAATCCTGCGCTTTCTGTGCAGAGGCAGGGTAATGGTAAACTGAAACCAGAACCTTCCGATCCATCAAAAAGGGACCTTCGCACGGTGTCTATGACCATAGCTGCAGCTCGGGGTGAGTCCCGGCGTGTCATTTGCATCCAGCCTCGTCGCGGTCTACGCGTTTTGGATCTCCCGAGTCTATTGGAATATCGCGAACTGCTGTACTTCCTCTGCTGGCGCGATATCAAGGTACGATACAAGCAAACGGCGCTGGGTGCGACTTGGGCGCTGCTTCAACCATTTCTGACGATGCTGATATTCAGCGTTATCTTCGGGCGCCTCGCCAAAATGCCATCCGAAGGGGTTCCCTATCCGATCTTTGCCTACTGCGGACTTCTTCCGTGGCAATTATTTTCCTTTGCTCTCGCGGGGACCAGCAATAGCCTGGTCGGCAATTCACACCTCATCACAAAAGTATATTTTCCTCGGCTTCTGATGCCTGTCGCCGGGCTCATGGCAGGCCTGGTTGACTTTGCCATCGCTTTCATTTTGCTGATTGCGATGATGTTCTATTATCGGCTTCCGCTACACGCCGCTGTGCTGGTGGTTCCGCTGTTTGTGCTGTTTGCGGTCGTCACCTCCCTTGGCGTTGGCTTGTGGCTATCTGCCCTCAGCGTAAAGTACCGGGATGTGCGGCATATTTTGCCGTTTATTACTCAGTTCTGGCTTTACGCCACACCGGTAGCCTATCCCAGCAGCCTGATACCGCATAAGTGGCGCTTTCTCATCGGAATCAACCCAATGTCCGGTGTGGTCGAAGGATTTCGCTGGGCGCTTCTCGGTACCGAGCAAGTCGATTTTCGGCTCATGGCACTTTCGATTCTGTCGGTCTTGATCCTGTTGGCGGGTGGATTGATTTACTTCGACCGGATGGAGAATACCTTTGCCGACTTGGTGTAACCAATGAGCGAGACAGCGATTCGAGTTGATAATATCGGTAAACTCTACCGCTTGGGGACCTCTGAACAGCACAATACTCTGCGCGATTCCATCGTGCACATCCTCGGCACCCCTCGCCGTGCGTGGGAGAGTTTCTCCAGTCCGAAGGCCGCGCCCAAGCCGGAAGCGTGGCTCTGGGCGCTACGCAACATAGGCTTCGAAGTGAAGGCCGGGGAATTGGTTGGCGTCATCGGCCGCAACGGTGCTGGGAAGAGCACGCTGCTGAAGATTTTGTCGCGGATCACTGCGCCGACGGAAGGCCAAGCGGAAATAACTGGTCGCATCGGCTCGCTATTGGAAGTTGGAACCGGCTTTCATCC
Source organism: uncultured Acidobacteriota bacterium (assembly GCA_963786435.1). Classification (GTDB taxonomy): domain Bacteria; phylum Acidobacteriota; class Terriglobia; order Terriglobales; family Acidobacteriaceae; genus TOLSYN. The sequence goes on along the minus strand of CAWAZK010000002.1, from coordinate 2,948,492 downwards.
TGAACTGTCCGGACGAGAAAACATCTATCTGAATGGCGCCGTTCTCGGTATGCGCAAGGCGGAGGTCGCGCGTAAATTCGATGAGATTGTCGCATTTTCCGGGGTCGAAAAATTTCTCGACACCCCGGTCAAGCACTACTCCAGTGGCATGTACATGCGCCTGGCCTTCTCCGTCTCCGCACACATCGAGACCGACATCCTCCTGGTAGACGAAGTCCTGTCAGTTGGCGACGCCGAGTTTCAGAAGAAGTGTCTGGGCAAGATGGGCGAGGTCACAAAGGCCGGCCGCACGGTATTGTTTGTCAGCCACAATTTGAATGCCGTCGAACAGTTGTGCAATCGCGTAATCATGCTGGAGGGCGGCCACATCAAGACAGATTCCACAGATGTGCGCTCCGCGATCGGCGAGTATCTCTTTGGCTCGACTGAAAACGATGCCTCGACTGCCTGGAGGAATGAAGGCGAGGAATTTCAACATCCGTCTTTTCGTCCGTTGCGAATCGGCTTGGTACACGAAAACGGGGAACCTCTACAAAATCCTGCATCTCGGGAAGCAGGTCTTTGGGTAGAGATTGATGCAGAGGTGGAACAGCCCCATTCTGCTCTTACCGTCGGATATGCGATCTATTCGGAAGATGGCGTTCTTTTGTACTGGACGTATCATAGTGACTGCGATTGGAGTTCTCTTCAGCCAGGAATGATTCGACTGCGGGGTGAACTTCCAGTGCAGGCCCTCAACGAGGGTACCTACCGTGTGGAACTGATAGGCGGTCTACACCATATCGAGTGGTTCTTCCAACCGGGTCGCAACGCACCCCACGTAAGCTTAGCAATTCAGGGCAGTTTGAGCGAATCTCCGCTATGGCTGGCCAAGCGTCCTGGAATACTTGCCCCGGTATTGAGGTGGAAGCGCGAGAGCTTGTGCAATTCGCATCCCGAAAACATTCGCAGTGAAAATTGTTCTGGTCGGGAGCCCGCCGCGCGCGCCGCTGAAGGTAAAAGTCAGTCATGAATTCCGTTAAAGAGGCTCTTAAGAAAACGATCATTGGGGATGCCGTCCGTGCATTCCGAAGTGCGCAAGCCCTCCGACGCGATAAGGCCGCTCAGAGGCGCCGCCGCTCGTTTTACTCGGAATTTATAAGAAAGGGTGACCTCGTATTCGACGTCGGAGCAAACGTAGGGGACCGGACGCTACTCTTTTCGGATCTAAATGCGACTGTAGTGGCCATCGAGCCGCAAACCTCATGTTTCCGAATTCTGCAACGGAAGTTCGGCCAGAATCAGCGAGTCAAGTTAGTGAATAAGGCGCTCGGGCCACAAGAGGGCACGGCTGAGATGATGGTCAGCGATGTAGACGTTCTGTCCTCTCTGTCGCCGGAGTGGATTGAAACGGTTATGCATAGCGGACGATTTTCGGAAGTCAGGTGGGAGCGCAAGGAAACCGTACAGCTCACCACCTTGGACAAACTGATTGAGGTCCATGGTTGCCCTGCGTTCATCAAGATTGATGTCGAAGGCTTCGAATACGAGGTCTTGCGTGGCCTCTCTCGCGCCGTGCCTGCCATGTCGTTCGAATTCACTCCGGAATATTTTGATTCGACCTTCGCCTGCATAAAGCACTTACAGTCCCTAGGCTCAGTTGAATTCAATTATTCGATTAATGAATCCCTTGAATTAGCTTCAGGCTGGCTGTCTGGAGAGAAGGTTCAACGGCGGCTAGAAATATTTTCTTGCGACCACATAGTCTTCGGCGATATTTACGCCAGGATTCGGAGCTGACATCTTCTGGTTGGAATGGTCTGGTGCGACCTCTTGTACCGGACGGAACCGGACCCATTGGAGAGGCTAATTAGAGCTTTTCGAACCAAAAACAACCACACGCGTAACTCTGCTTCTCAACGCGCTCGGGCGGCGCGTCCCGAATAAGCTCCGGTTCCGGAACATCGTCCGGGATCAGCGCAAACTCGCGTAGATGTAATCCGGAAAACATCTCCAGCACCTGTGCATAGGAGTAAATCCGGTGCGCATTGAACTTGACCGCGGGCCGGCCGACCGGAACGACCATGAGCAGTTGACCGTTTCGCGCCACCACTCGCGCCAGTTCCCTTGCCGCCTTCAGATCTCCCACAGCATCTAGCGGATCGCCGTACCTGCCGAGGCCGATGTGCTCGATTACGTGCATACAGGAAACCGACGGCAACTCCTCGTCCTTGAAGGGCAAGTGCATCAGGTCCGCGGCTGCGCTCCTAACTCCTTCCAATGGAAGTTTGGCCGGTCGGTAGTCGTAATATTTTATGGGCACAAAAGCTGAAACGGTCGCAATGAAAAACAATGACGAGCTAATGTCCACGTGAGTGTCGGGCCGTGTTTGTGCCAATATGCGTGCGGCCCAGCCGGGATGGAGGACATAGTGCCAATCATAGGGAGTCGTCGCGGTAGCATCTGCCAAGCACGGCTCACGATCATCCCACTTCAATGCAAACCGGTTGTCATTCGCGGACAGTACATTGAACTCGGCGTAATCCCGGCGGAATTTTCGGTTTCGCTTGTCGAGGCCGCAAAGCCGGAGCACAAACCGAATTGCGTTTCGAATCAACGTGGCTCCTAAGCTTGCCAGAACGATCCCGCCAACCAGACATTAGGCTGGGCTGACCGATTTTGGCGGATCGGTAAACTTTGAATATTATCAGTAATATCAGTTCGGAATATTGAGAGACATTTTTGAGGAGATGATGGTCATAGTTCAGCTAAAGGGCGGATTGGGAAATCAAATGTTCCAATACGCCATTGGTCGAGCAGTCGCGATTCGCCACGCAACGACGCTGCGATTCGACTTAGAACCAATCGTGACCGACAATGCGCGTTCTTTTGGCTTGCCTGTGTGGCGCATCGTGGGTGAGCCCGCCGGTCGGATGGATGTGTTGCGAATGCGAGTTCTTGATAAAGTGAGCCGGACTCTGCATCCATCGGCTGATTACTACACGCATCCCGTGATCATTGAACGCGAGTTTACATTCGACAGTAATTTGCTGGAAGCCAAGCGTGACTGTTGGTTGTTTGGTCACTGGCAAAGCGAAAAGTATTTTGAAGGTGTGATAGACGAAGTCCGTGCCGAGTTCACTCCCGCGCGTGAAATTAGCGCCGCTACTCGCGCTGTGGAACGCGAGATTCTCGCCTCCGGCAAGCGTAGTGTATTTCTCCACATTCGTCGAAGCGACTATGTCAACTGGCTTCCGAATTTAGAAGCGCACGGTAGCTGTAGTGTTGAATACTACCTTCGAGCCGCCGACCATATCGCGCAGCAGGTGTGCGACCCGCATTTTTTTGCATTTTCGGACGAGCCTGAGTGGGTGCGCGACAACCTGCACCTGCCCTACCACACCACCATTGTTAGTCACAACAAGCCAGGTGATGCTTTCCAGGTGGGAAGCGAACACGAAGACCTTTGGCTCATGAGTCGATGTCGTCATGCAGTGCTCGCCAACAGTTCCTTCAGTTGGTGGGGGGCATGGCTGAATAGAGAACGTGAACGCATCGTTGTTGCGCCACGCCGCTGGTTCGGAACACTCAAGCACGACACGCGTGACCTAATTCCGGCAGAATGGATTCGGATGGATTGAATTTCCGAGTGAGCTAATTTAATGCGTTCAGCGGGAAGTTCGCTAGTTCGTATCGCTACGCAACCATGACGAGACTAAACGCCGCTCACCGCCGCGAGTTGCTTTTGCAGGAATAAAAATGTTTCCGAGAAGTCTGATTCCCAAAAAAGCCAATGCCAACCTCGAACTGATATTAACGGTCTTTCCGGGCCTACGGCTAAGTCCAATTGCACGCCTGGCCCAGTTATATAAGGTGTGTCGGCGATGTCGTGCGACTTCCTCACCGGCTCCCAAGTCATAGGCATCGTAAAAATTACTTGTTATGACAGGTAGTAGCGCGCTCAGCTCCTTGATTTCTCCGCGAGTTAGAGGGGGAGTGATCTCGCTTGGGAAGATAAAGTTCCGCCATGCAGACCACCTTTCCGGCGACATTGTTTTGCATCCCATAATCCAGCAGAGGTTGTCTTGTTTCACGGCTTCTATCTGCCGTAACTGTTCGGCTTCGTTTCGCACCGAGCTAGAAGCACTGTGACCATGGTGAGTGATCAATGGCGTCTCAAGATTTTCAACTCGCGTGTGGCGCGCAAAATGCGAAAACATCACGTAGTCCTCGCAATAGCGATGTTCCGGCTTTTCCGAGAATCCTCCCAGCTGCTCGTAAAGTGTGCGCCGAAACATAATGGTTGGGTTGGCGAGTGCGCAATGCATTAGCAATGTCCAAGTGATAGCCAAGTCCGACAAAGGCGAGACACACAATGACATCGGCGGTCCATCGGATGGCACTGCAAACCAATTTGTATCGAATTCCAGTCGCCCCTCCATCGCCGGGCTAGGGATGGAATCCGGATACCTGAAGTCGCGCACATGAGGAAACGTTTCGGCCATGGTCTGAGGTGTGTTTACATAGAACTGGGTTGCCCCTAGTAGTCCTACGTCGGGGTGACCTTCGAGATAAGCTACCTGCTGCGCCAGTCGGTCAGGAACAGAGGTGTCGTCGGCATCCTGTACGGCGATGTACTTCCCGCGTGCTAGACTCAACCCGCGGTTGCGAGCGGCGCCTGCGCCTAGGTTACTTTCATTATGGATAACCTGGATGCGCGGATCCGAGTATTCTGCAAGAAGCTCCGCTGTGCGATCGGCGGAGCCGTCGTTGATAACGATTAATTCAAAATCATGAAAGGTTTGTGCGAGAACGCTGTCTACTGCTTCTCGCAAGAAGGCCTCAGCGTTAAACGCAGACATGATTACAGACACAACTGGCATGATAAAATCATTATAAATTGATGGCCCTATCATCGGATCAGCGACGCGTACTGTTTATCATCGGCGGCCAGTGGATTGCCGGACCTGTGACTTTTCTGCGTCATGCCTGTGCCAACCTTCCCGAGTTAGGGTGGAAACCGCTATTACTTCTCACCGGACCGGCCCGCACCTGCTCCTTCGACAACTGGCCTTGCGCTGTCTCGGAGTTGAGACCCTGCCACTCGTACCCACAACTTGCCTGTGAGGCTGCGCAGGTTATAGCGATGCACGATACCGATGTCGTGGTCGCGACGGACGATAACACTACAGCAGTTGCCATGCAGGAGCTCTATCGGCAGTCAAATTGCGCGGTGCGCCTTTTGGAGATGCTGCATGCCGACCTCCCATCGGAATTTAGCCGTGTGGAACGGTTGGCACCGGTCACGACCGCCGCGTGCGCAATTAACGAAGCGGTAGTAAGAGACCTTCGTCACCAGATCCCCGCTCTGAATAACCGCGTTTTTCGTTGGTACAACCCCGTTCCCTGCGCGGCGCACCCACCCCAGCCGCGTCTGTCGAGCCCTGTGAATTTGATCTACGTGGGGCGTGTATTTCAGCGCGAGAAGCGTGCTCTGGACTTGGTTGAGATAGGCAATCGGCTCATCGCGCGTGGTCTAGACTTTCGACTTACCATCGCCGGCGATGGCGAAGTCATGAACGAATTGAAGCGGCGTTTAGTAGACAATCCCGAAGTCGACCGGAGAACCATACTAACGGGATGGTTATTGCCGGATTCAATTACGGAACTATTATGCGGACAGGATTTATTTCTGCTGCCGGGTGACCGCGAAAGTATGGGCTTTTCATTGTTGGAAGCGATGGGCCAGGGTGTGGTCCCAATCGTAACGCCGCTCCCGGGGCCCAGCGAAGTTGTGGATAAAGAAACCGGGTATACGGTTCCAGTTGGCGACTACGACGCCTTTGCCGCTGCGATTGCTGATGCCATTGCTAACCCAGAGCGACTGCAAAGCATGCGCCTTGCCGGCTACGAACGCGTACGTCGAAGGTTCTATATACCCGTCGCCATCGAGGCTTTCGCCGGGATTCTCAATGAAACGTTAACTCTGCCACTACCCATTGGCCGCCACAGATTTCTTGCTCCGCGACCGCTTGGGCGCATGGATAAACTTCATATTCCACAATGTCTGCAGTACGCCAAACGGCGGCTTTTCGGGCAGCACATCACGGCTTAATTTGGTCATGAAGGCATAAATGTCCGCTATTCGCTACAGAATAGAAAACAGATTCAGACGCTTGAAATACCGGCTTTTTGGAGTACGCGCCGAGGGTGTCGTACCAGTCGGAGTATCCGATAGCACAAAGCTTGAGTTGCGCTACAGCGGAGTGGTCACGCGGACACTTGTTGAGAGTGCCGGTTTGAGTAGCATTGAGCCAAAGCACCTCGCCGAGGACAATGCGACGACTCTTCAACCTTTTCATTTAGGTTGCGAGTCGGTATTGCTGGATATCACGAATCCTGCGTTCTCTTTTCGGGAGCACGTGCTGGTCGATCCCGAACGGAAGGTGATTTTTAGCGAAGGAATTCCTGCTTCTAACGTTCTGATGTTTCGCCGTTATCTCCCAGTGGATTGTCGCAAGATGTCAGGCACGGTCGCCTACCTTTCCAACACCTGGGTGGACAATTATTACCACTGGCTGCAGCTTACGTTGCCGATGTTGCGCCTCTACCAGAAGCTTGCGCCAGAGGTTAAGATCGACGCATATTACGTTGGACGGTCGCGCCTTGGCAAGGTGCAAGAAGAAACGCTTGCTGCCTTCGGCATACGAAAAGAACAGATTATTCGTGAAGCGTGTCAGGCGGAGAGGTTGCTCAGTGTTATTTACCAGCATCGGCCGCAGTATGAGAACATGCGATACCGTGATCCTTGGGGACACGGATTTATTCGAAAAAAGTTCTGTCAACCACCGGACCCGGAGCCCTCTAAGAAGATTTACGTACAGAGGGTAAATGTTCGGACTCGGCGGCTGATCAACGAACCACAAATATCGGCGTTCCTGGAATCGCTTGGCTTTGCTCCTGTACGTATGGACGGACTTACTGTCGCTGAGCAGGCCAAGCTTTTTGCTGGTGCCGATGTTATTATCGGCGTCCACGGCGCAGCTCTCACCAATCTTATTTTTGCCCGCAAGGGTGCCAAGCTAATTGAGCTGTTTCCTTCAGACGTCCAAGAACCAGGCATGTTCACCGCAGCTACCCACAGCGAACTGGATTACTACTTCCTGCTAGGCCGCCCGGGCGGCAGCAATCACGCGGGCGATTTCACCATTCCAACTGACAAACTACGCGCATTGCTCAATCTTGCGGGCGTCTGACGAGAAGCGGTTCTCACCGGCGGTGGGTTACTTGCGCACCTGACTGATAGCGCATCGGTGAGAGGCCACGATAACGATGGAAAATCAGGCTTCCGTCCGGATTTAAAGGTCAGAACTCCTGATCTCGCCCCGTAGATCCTGTCGGGCAGGGAAAACGGAATGATCCTGAAAACTGTTGCCAGAGGGGCTGCTTTGGATTAAGAAAGAGCATGCCGCAGATGCAACTGCCGATATTCCCTGCCGGAGTGACCGAGATCAATCACCACATAGCGGTGGCAAAGGAGGCGGGCACGGTGTACTACATCCACGGCCACCTGCCGGTGTTCCGCCACGCGGAGAACGATGTGCGTGGATTTCGCATGTTCACCAGCCAGATGATCGTCAACGGGACGGTGAAGCCCAAGGAGATTGTCCAGGCGTTCGGCGTTCCGATGATTGCAGTGAAGAGGTATGTGAAGGTTTTTCGGGAGCAGGGGGCCAACGGGTTCTACGCGGTGAAACCCCGTCACAGTTCAGCCTCGGTGCTGAAAGGGGAAGTGCTGCAGCGAGCGCAGAAGTTGCTTGACGAGGGGCAGAGCGTTCCGGAAGTGGCGAGTGAACTGAATGTGTTGGCGAACACGCTGCACAAGGCGGTTGACGCTGGACGCTTGCGAAAGCTAAAAAAAACGAACCCGCCACCACCGAAGTAAGCAACAAGAGTGGTCGCAGTCAGATCGACAGCCAAGCGCCGATGGGAAACGCCGCGACGCGTTCGTTGGAGCGAGTAGCGGCCGCGATGGGAGAGCTGGAGTCGGCGCCCATCGAGTTTCAAGCTACCTGCGATGTAACCCGGGGCGGCGTGCTGCTGGCATTGCCTGCGCTGTTGGCGACCGGGTTGTTGCGCTACACGCCGGAGATGTACCAGCTCCCAAACGGATTTTATGGCATTGACAGCATCTTCCTGCTGCTGGCATTGATGGCGCTGGGGCGGATCCGGTCTCTGGAACAGCTTCGTTATCAAGCGCCAGGCGAGTGGGGCAAGCTGCTGGGACTGGACCGCATTCCCGAAGTGAGGACGCTGCGGGAGAAGTTAAAACTGCTGTGCCACGACTTGGGTCAAGCCCTGCGCTGGAACGCCGCACTGGCCAAGGAATGGATCGCCCAGCAAGATGCCTCGGAACTGTTTTTCTACTGCGATGGCCACGTGCGCGTCTATCACGGGGAGCAGACGGCGCTACCGCGCCATTACGTGGCGCGCCAGCGATTGTGTTTACGGGCTACCACCGATTACTGGATCAATGCCATGGATGGCCAGCCATTTCTGTATGTCAACAAAGAGGTGGATCCGGGACTGATCGCCACGCTCAAGCAGGATGTGATTCCGTGGCTGGAAGTGAATGTGATCCAGCCGCCGGAGCAACAGCGGCGCATGGCGGAAGATCCTCGTACCCACTGGTTCACAATGGTGTTCGACCGGGAAGGCTACAGTCCCGAGTTATTCGAGCAGCTGTGGCAGAAGCGGATTGCCATTCTGACCTATCACAAGTTTCCCCAGGGCGAGTGGCGCAGCGAAGAATTCACCACGCACCGCGTCCAGCTGGTGAGCGGCGAAATCGTGACCATGAAACTGGCCGAGCGCGGTACCCAGTTGTCGAACCGGTTCTGGGTACGCGAGATTCGCAAACTCAGCGACGGCGGCCATCAGACTTCGATCTTAGCCACCAACTTCCAGCTGCCAATGACCACGCTGGCACCGTCGTTATTCGCCCGATGGTCTCAGGAAAACTTCTTCCGCTACATGCGCGAACATTACGGATTGGATAGCTTGATTGAGTATGGAACCGAACCCGTTCCTGATGCGATCCAGGTGGTAAATCCGGAGTGGCGCAAACTCGACGGCAAGATCCGCTCCAAAATCGGCCAGCGCCATCGGCAGGCGGCTCAGTTCGGAGCCCTTGCTTTATCGGAGGATCCCACCAACTCTGAAGTTCAGGGTTTTCAGCAGCGCAAGGCGCAACTGCGGGAAGACATCGAAAGTCTCGATTTGCAGATCGACCAACTCAAACAGTCGCGCAAGGACACTCCGCATCACATTCCCGTGAAGCTATTGCCAGAGGAAGACCGATTTACTCGGCTGCGTACCGAACGAAAGCATTTCGTCGATACCATCAAGATGATCGCTTATCGCGCCGAATCCAGCATGGCCTCCCTGCTTCGCGAACATATCGCCCGCACTGACGATGCCCGCGCCTTGCTGCGCCAGATCTTCGATACCGAGGCTGATCTTACCCCTGACCTCATCACCAACACCTTGACTGTCCGCCTCCACCATCTCACCCAGGCGGCTCACGATCAGGCCATCGAGAAACTGTTGGCGGAACTCAACGCCACGAAAACCATCTTCCCCGGTACACACCTCACGCTCGTCTTCAAACTCGGGTCATCCTGATTTCAACCAGATCAGGAGGTCTGAAGGTGTGCCGGCGAAGCGATCACGTTTCGGCCGACGCAGGTAGCGGAACCAATCCCGCAACCGCAGGCCGCACTGCCGGTAGCGGAACCATGCAAGACTGAATTTGCCGCCGCGCAAAGCATAGAAGTTTCCCTTCGCCAAAAGCCAAGTCCAGTTCACCTTCGCGATGTGACGCCCAGCGGCGTCCAGGGGACAATCTTCGGCATTAAGCGCTTCCCAAACTCTTCCGTCGATGATTGCCCGGTCGCGCTCGGCCGATGGCGACGCCAGGTGCTGCCCCGCGTGGACTCGATACCAGAAGAGCCCAGTCGGGACGAGCAGAACATTTTCTGTTTTGCACATACGCAGCCAAAAAGCCAGGTCTGAATGTGGGCCGGCGAGTTCGAAATAACCGAGCTCGGCAAATCTGTCGCGACGAAACATCGCGGATGGAGGTCCGAGGGAAAACATTCCGTATCCATGGAATTCACGCTCATAACACAGGCGTGGTGTCAGCAGCATGGGCAGCGGGCCACCCTCCCATTCTTTTGAGAGTGCTACCGATGCTTCAGGATAGGCGGCGAGCAACTCTGTCATAACAGCGAGACAATGTGGGTACATCACGTCATCGGAGTCGTGGTACTTGATGAACTCTCCGGTCGCAAGTTTAGCGGCGCGGTTGCGATTGGGGTAGTCTCCCAGGTTGCGTTCATTCACAACGAGCTGAATGCGTGAGTCGCGCGCGGCATAGTTGCGCGCGATCTCTACCGTACGATCTTTCGATCCATCGTCAACGATGATCAGTTCGAAATCTGTGAACGTCTGCGCCAGTACGCTCTCAATTGCCTCGGCGATGAAGGCTTCGCGATTGTAGGCGGTCATCAATACGCTGACACGGGGTTGCATCAAAGATCTCTCCTGGTTACGGAGCGGATTGCACGCACCGCGAAGTTCGGAATCCATGGCCGATCAAGCCTGCTGCCATATTGAAGAGTTTGGCGAGCGCGGCGGTTCTCGCGCGGCTCGGCGTAGCTCTCATAGAGTCGGTCGTATGCTCCAACATTCTCGCGGATATCGAAATTGCTGATGGCAATGTTGCGAACGTTCGTGCTCATTTCCTCCAGCATCTTTCGGTCCGAGGCGAGCGAGGCAATTGCGGCTGCGAACTGCCGGGTGTCGCCGACTGGAATGCGGAAACCAGTGCGGCTTGGAATTACTATCTCCGGGATGCCGCTCGGCAGATCACTGACAACAGGTACCACGCCTGCGGCGGCGGCTTCCACGAGAGTGACCGGGAAACCCTCGGACTGGCTTGGCATGACCAGAATATCGCTTTCCAATAGCCGATCTCTGGCGGCATCGTTTGGAATTTTTCCGGTCCAGCGCACCTGGGGGTTCCATGCCCACGCCTCGCGCAGCAGATTTTCGTCCGGACCTGAACCGATAACGGTCCATTCTACATTTGCTCCGAGACGGCGTACCTCGCGATCGATTTCCGGCAGGTCAAGAACGCGCTTCTGGCCCCTCGTGATTCGTCCGACGAAGATAGCGCGAAGAGTCCCTGAGCGCGGCTTTCGGGAATGAGTTGGGATCGTGACACCATATGGCAGATGCAGAACGGACTCAGAGCGCTCTGGCAGGAAGTTACAAAGATTGGCAGCCATGCGTTTCGAGGATGCCACGAAGTAATCGATGATATTGACGTGCTTTGCCGCAAGATCGTAATAATAGTCCCAATCCCCGTGAATGATCATCACGATCATCTTGTGTGGGTCGTAGATCGAGAAAGCCGCTAGTTCCAGAAAATCATTGGTGACCACCACGCCCGGCCCTCGGGGGATCACCTGCAGAATACGGCGCGCCACAGAATACAGGTTCTCCTTCGGCAACTGGTGGGGAACCCGGATCTCGTGATCCGCGCCGACGCGCTCGTTTGCCGCTGCTCCGCCGAATTTGGAACTGGTCAGAACTGCAAACGTCTCGAATCTGTCCGAAGCGCTGTGACTCAGCAGGTTGTGCACGTAGGTAAAGACACCGCCAGGCGCGTCGGGCAGAATGTATGTGAGCGTAGGGCGCATATTGAGCTTAAAGGCACTATAGCATCCAAGTATGCTGAGTCGACAAAAGGAAACGAAGCTTTACAGAACCTCGGCCCGATTGCACAATAAGTAGAATCCACGGGCATCAAAGAATGAAAATTGTACACGCGCTAGGCTGGTACTTCCCCGACACGGTCGGCGGCACGGAGGTCTACGTCAACGGCTTGGCGCAGCAATTGAAGAAGCGCGGCCACCAGGTGAGCGTAGCGGCCCCTCTGCGCGGAATCGAGGAGTCGCGCGAATACGAGCACGAAGGCATTCCGGTGTTTCGATACCCGCTGCTCGGCATCAGAGCCACCCGCGATGAGTGCCAGATACGGGTGCCTGCCCGCGGCAGCGAAATTCTACTTGCGTGGCTTGCGAGGCAAGATCCCGACCTTCTGCATGTCCATAGTTTTGTGCCCGGCATTTCTGTTCATGAGATCGAGGCGGCGCGGACCCTTGGAATTCGAGTCATAGCGGCCAATCATTTAGGCGACCTGGGTTACAACTGCCAACGTGGAACATTGATGCGTTGGGGGCAGGAATTGTGCGATGGCAAAGTGAGCGTGCTGAAATGTGCTGCCTGTAGCCTCCACGCCGCCGGGATGCCGCAAGCCATGACGTATCCGGTGGCAGCTCTGAGTGCATTGATTGGCAGTTCGGGGGGAGCATTACAAGGACGGGCCGGGACGATGCTCGGAATGGCCGATCTTATCCGCCACCGCCAAGGACTACAGCATCGGCTATTAAGAGCGGTGGATGCGTTTGTGTTGCTGAATCAGGCAGCTTTCGATCGCGTGCTTCTAAACGGCGCGCCGCGCGAAAAGCTTGCGGTCAATACCGGCGGAGTCATCAGTGCAATCGGTCGCAAGCCTGCATCAGATCTTTGCCCAACCTCGTTGCCGGTGCGTTTCGGATACGTAGGCCGATTTGCGGAGATCAAGGGTGTGATGGAACTAGCAGAAGCCTGGAGAGCGCTACCGCCGGATCTGCCAGCAACTCTCGAATGGGTTGGACCAGCAAATGATGCGGAGGCGCGAGCGCTCGTGACACGCCTCAAAAACATGTTAGGACGTGATCAGCGCGTGCGATTTGCAGAGGCAGTAGCACCATCCCAGGTCGGTGAAGTCATGCGCGGGTTGGACATCTTGCTAGTGCCGTCACGATGCTTTGAGATTGGCCCCATCGTGATGTATGAAGCGTTTGCAGCGGGTACGCCGGTGGTCGGAACACGAATCGGCGCTATGCCGGAATGGATTCGTGACCGGATCGACGGACGGTTGTTAACGCCCGGAAGCGTCTCGGAGATGACGGAGGCGATTCAGGAGATCGCAGCCGATCCCGCCGGAACCGCGGATACTTGGAGGCAGGCCCTGCCGCTCCCGCGAACGATGGACGACATCGCCGCCGACTATGAGAGATTGTATTTCCAAGTAATGCACCTGAAGTCGGCAACCGTGTCCGGCGCGTAGCCACTCCCAGGCTGCCGGGCGGCCTGCTCCTCCGTTGAATTTCCAAGTGGACCGGAACCGTATGCTAAAGTGGCTCTAATACCTGAAATGTCACGCATTACTGTCATTACCGCCGGACACCTGTCCACCTGTCCACGAATGCTCAAAGCTGCCGAATCGCTTGCCGCAGATGGGTATGAGGTGTATGCGGTCAGCACCAACTTCATGGGCTGGGGAGCCGCAGCCGATGCGGACCTGCGCACTCGTCTTCGCTTACCGTGGAAGGTGGTGGACTACTCACGAGCTACCGGCAACCGATTGCGAATTCGTGCCGGCGTGCGATATCGAATATGCCGGATGCTGGGTAAAACATTTGGGGCGGAACAATTGCCAACCGCTGTGCTTGGGTGTGCCACCACCCGTGTTATGACGGAGCTGGTGCAGGCAGCCGCAGAGGTTCCGAGCGATCTTGTCTACGGTGGTGGAAGCGCGTTGATTGCGACGGCACTCGCAGCCAAGCGGTTAAGCGTGCCGTATGGGATCGACTTGGAAGACTTCCACGGCGCCGAACATGCGACTACGGACGCGGAGGGAGTTTTTTCCAATCGACTGGCGCAAGCGACCGAAAGGATCGTGTTTCGAGATGCGGCCTTCCTGACTACCGCCAGCGATGCTATCGCGGATCGCTACGCCGGGATTTACGGAAAGAGGCCGCTGGTGATTAACAACACTTTTCCTCTGCCGGCGCGCGAGCCTGATTTCGCGCCAGTCGACGGCGCTGGACTTCGCCTGTACTGGTTCAGCCAAACCATCGGACCATCCCGTGGGCTGGAAGATGCGGTCCAAGCGGCCGGACTGGCAAAGATCAACTGCGAGCTACATCTACTAGGGAATCCAAGTGACGGATACCTTGATCGGCTTTCGTCGATGGCAAAAGAGTGCGCACCGGGTTTGAGACTGGTGTATCACGCGCCGCAACCGCCGGATCGCATGGTGGATCTGTGCCGCGACTTACCACGTGGGATTGGCATTGGAATTGGTGGAGCCTCTCAACCGTGCGCTTTGCCTTACGAACAAGGCATTCACCTACATTCTTGCGGGTCTGGCGGTCGTCTTTACCGATACGCCGGGGCAGCGAGCCTTGGCAATGGATCTCGGCCCAGGAGCATTTCTGTATTCCGCGGGAGATATCGAAAAGCTGGCGCAGGGACTTCAGACTATGGGCGGAAAGCCCGGCACAGCTATTAACCGCGCGGCGGGCTGCGTGGGCTGCCGCTTGCCGGCGCTGGCACTGGCAGCACCACGACGAGGAAGGAGCACTGTTGCGCGCGGTGCGGGAAGTTCTGCGATGAAAAAGCTGAATATCGCGATTACGGTCGATCCATACATTCCCGTTCCGCCTCTTAAGTACGGCGGCATTGAAAGAGTCGTGGAATTTGTGGTGAATGGCTTGATCGAACGCGGTCACACCGTCACTCTTTACGCGCATCCGGAGAGTCACTGCAAGGCGAAGCTGGTCCCCTATGGAGCACCTCCGCACTTCACCAAGCTGGCTCGCATCCAGGAACTATGGCAGGTTGGATCGAAGCTGAGCAGCGAGGTACGGCATCTGGATGCCATTCTTAGCTGGGGGCGGCTGGCTGCACTATTGCCCGTACTTGCGGATCGGCGCGTGGCGAAACTGCAATGCTACTGTCGTGACTTGGTGCCATGGCGTAGCGTGCGCATTGCCACCGCGCTGGCCGGTTCTTCGATTCTATTTTCGGGATGCTCGCGCAGCGTGTATCGGCTGAGACCGCAGGGAGACGGGTATGGCCGATGGGTTCCGGTGCACTACGGAGTCGACGTAACGAAGTACACGCCTGTCACGCAAGTTTCCGCCGACGCACCTCTGGCTTTTCTCGGAAGACTGGAGCGATTCAAGGGGGCGCATAGCGCGATTGAAATTGCGAAGCGATCCGGAAGGCGGCTGATCATTGCAGGCAACAAAGTAACCAGCGGACCTGATGGACAATATTTCGATGAAGCAGTGGCGCCACAACTTGACGGAGATCAGATCCGCTATATCGGCGCAGTGGACGATGCGGCGAAGAACGAGCTTCTTGGAAGCTGCGCCGCGTTCCTGATGCCGATTGAATGGGAAGAGCCTTTCGGTATCGTGATGGCAGAGGCACTGGCCTGTGGAACGCCCGTGATTGCGTTTGATCGAGGAAGCGTTCCGGAGGTGGTGCTCGATGGTATCAACGGATTCCGTTGCAAGGGGATCGAAGACGCCGTCGCTGCAGTGGCTAAACTGGGCGAGATTGATCGCTGCGTGGTGCGCCGCGATTGTGAAAAGCGCTTCTCGTCAGACTTTATTACGAGCACATACGAGTCGCTGCTGCTGGAGATGAGAAACGCTTAGCTAATAGCTTCTAAGGTGAAACTCCGAAGCCCCCTGCACCCGAATCGCTTTTCCAAAGGATTCCACCTCGCGCAAGATATACATGAAATTGCGGACCACTAGTGCCCGTGATAATCTTCAGCCTACCTCAATCGAGTTTCAGGCTAGATTCGCCTCTCTAGCGTTTTCAGGAGTGGGCTTTGGTAAAGCGCGCGCCGCAAAAATCAGGGTACATGCCGACGCTGGATGGCTGGCGAGCGATCGCAATCCTATCGGTGATTTTTTGCCACGATTCACTCCACCCCCACGCGTTGGGAGGGCTGATCAGCACGCGCTGGCTCTATGAGTATGGGGACTTGGGTGTGGACATTTTCTTTGCGATCAGCGGCCTGTTGATTTGTTCCCGCCTACTGGGTGAAGAGCGTATTCATGGAAAGATCAATTTAAAGGACTTTTATATACGCCGCGCTTTTCGGATCTTGCCGCCGGTTTTTCTTTACCTGGGCGTGATTACTGTTTTATCGGTCTTCTCGGTGCTTCCAATCACCAAGGCAGAGCTAGGACCTGAGTTGGCAGAATGTCTCCTCTTTTGCCGCAACCTTCCCATTACGATCGCCCATGCATCCGGAGGGTGGTATACCGGGCATTTCTGGTCACTCTCACTGGAAGAGCAGTTCTATCTGGTTTTGCCTGCGTTTTTGGTGTTGGTAGTGAGGCGATATAGAGCGCGCGCTCTTGGGGTATTGGCTGTAACGGTGGCCGTTCACCGTGCGCTAGTATTGGGGGCCTGTCCCGGTGGTTGGTGGCTAAAGTACCACCCCGATGTCCGAATCGATGCATTGCTGGTTCCGGCAATGATCGCCGTCCTAGCATCGTCTCCGCAACATCGAGCACTATTTGAAAAATGCCTACGGTTTTGGCCTTTTGGAGTAGTTGTATTCCTCTGCCTCGTTCCCTTTGGGCATGGATTTTCCTGGGGTATGACAGTTTTCATTTGGCTGTTGCCGGCCATAGTCTTAGGCTCGGTGCTGAATCCGGCTAATATTTTTGGAAGATTGCTGGAATGGAACGTGCTCCGCTACATCGGACGTATCTCCTATAGCCTTTATCTTTGGCAGGAGTTGTTTTTCACCGACCACGGGTTTTCGGAAGGTAATCGTCCTCTAGGGTGGCTCCAGACCTGGCCCTTGCGACTGGTCCTTACCTTTGGACTTGCCTCCATCAGCTATCACCTTCTTGAGTGCCCACTCATCAGACTGGGTTATAAACTAGCTCCCCCTGCAACCGCCGGACGAAAAGAGCTGGTCATTGCCGTTGCCCAACGTAGTCAACCATCGGTCATAGTCTCGTCCAGCCCAGGGCAAGCGCCCAAAGTGACGACCTAGTCCCCGGCAACAGACATCAGAGTTTTGCCGCGCATCCCCCTTGAGATACCCTGGTTTTCTATGGCAACGTCGTATCAATCATCCCGCAAAGAATTACACGGTTCTTCGGCGCTCTCGCGGTTTATAGGCGGCCGCTTGATGCTGGGCATGGCCCTCGCCATAGCAGGTATTTTCAATGCCTTCCTCATAATCCGTCGCTTGCACTGGCAGTGCCCTCTCACTCCGTGGGAAGCAGGAATGATTGTTGACGGATGGCGTGCTTTGCATGGAATTCCGACCTATGCTGCCGACCATGCCACGAATATGTACGGCCCCCTGACGAATATTTCGTCCGGGCTCCTGTTTGGTCTAACCGGGGTAAACAACTTTACCCTCAGGCTCTTCGAACTAGCGTGTTATTGTGGCGCCTCGATTGTTTTGGCGTTTGCTGTCGTGCCGCGGGGATGGCGTCTGCTCTCGTTTGCAATTCTCGCTATTGCCAATATTCGAACGAGCACCTATTGGGTCATGCCAAACCCTGACGGCGCTGCTCTCCTGTTTATTGCCGTATTCATTGTTCTTGCGTACCAGAATCGAATGGTTCTGGCTTCGGGTGCATTGATTGTCGCAGTTCTGTTCAAACAGCCCAGTGCTGCGGTGGCCATAATCCCTATTGCGGCGGCACTGCCAAGGCCGCGCTTGCGTGACTTTGTCCCCATAATGGCGGTTGCAGCAACGCTGATTGTTCTGCGGTTTGCCTTTCCGCTCGTGCATTACTACATGTTCACGGTTCCGAGATACGCCCCATACCAGTGGTATCGATTTGCAAAAGCGCCGGTCGATATTCTGGTGACGCTTCCGATCTTATTGGTGGCATTCGCCGGCTGGAAACCTGGTTGGACGAAGCCTGAACGGTGGCTTATCTCCGCGATAACGATCTCCTTTGTCGCCGGTACGGCGATGGCCGCTCGCGAAGGTGGCGGCTTGAACTCGTATATGATGTTCCTCTTTGCCGCGCTGGCTTTCTGCTGTTATCGCTTACCTGTTCTGAACGGCAAACTAGGCGTAGTCACTCTCGCTATACTCCTCACCACTTTCGCTAATGTCTCCACGCCAATCGGCGCATCTGGCGAACACCAGGGCGATAGCAGTTATTCCTCCACCATTGCGTATGTCCGGAATTTACCAGGAAAAGTCGTGTGTCCCGAAGACGCAACGATTCCGCTGTATGCCAAGGGCTACACCGGCACCAATGTAAATATGGAAATGGACGCGACGAATGAATTCGCGCAACTACCGCCGCGTGTACGCGATGAAGTCAACACTGCTGATTGGGTTTTAACCACGGACTCCGTTTTCGGAGGTAAGCGGATGAACGAAGTGGAACTCAGCGAAATGGGCTTCCATCGGGTGGACGTAAACGCTTTGAGCCACTCCAGCTACAAACTGTGGCATCGGTGAGATGTAAGCCGGAGACATTCCCAAAGCGCTACTTGCATGATTCAGTGGGTGCTTTCCATTAGGGACCAGCTTAGGTCATTGCAAAGCCAAATCGAAACCCATAAGCCAGTGACATGATGGCCAAAAGAGAGATAAAAATCGCCCGAACACACAAATCGACCCGCTGGTTTTCGGTCAGATACGAAATTCCGATAAACAAAGGGAAGCTACCCATTGTGTAGCGGGTCATCGACGCAAGGTCAACCGATAGCGGGATAACCAAGCAGCCAAAAAGATAAACTGCCAGTGGAATATTCCGGCGCCAAATCAAGGCGACAATCGAAATACAGGCGATGAGAACGCTCGCGAAATGAAGCGGGTAGAAGTGCCAAGGGGTAAAGATAAACATCCTGGGCACACTGAGGTAATGTAGGAAGGCCCGTCCCCACTGCACCGAGTGACCGAATGAGGATTGCGCGTGTAAGAATCCCAACGCATCCCCATGGACCGCATACAGAAACGCGCAGAATCCAGCAAAGCCGAGCACTGGAACGGATGTGAAAACAATGGACGGCGATAGGCGGCGGTGCTTCTGCCACCAAATCAAGGCCAAAGTCGGAATCAGCATTAAGCCAACCAGCCTGGTTGCCGTGGCACCAATTCCAACAATGCCAGCAAGTGTCCACTTTTCGCGCAGAGCGAGATAGACTGCTCCAACTGAGAGAAGGGTGAACAGCGATTCGGTGAACGGCAGCGAGAAGAAGTGGCTCACTGGGAAAAAGCAGGCGTAAAAAACCGCGCGCTCTGCTGCCCCCGAGGTGCACCCGATTTCCAGGCACAAAAGATAAAGAACCCAAAGTGCCACCAGGAAACATGTGTTCGAGATAAGTAACCCTGTAACGGGGTACTCGCGAGTAAGCATTGCTGCGACGTGCCAAGTAAGCGGAAACCCTGGAAAAAAGGCCCGGTCACTGGCACTCCCATACCCACCAGACGCTATTTGATGGTAGCGATCGCCGTCAGCCGAAAATGCCAAATTGGAAAGCGCTGCGTGCAGTGGAACCCTGTGAACCTTCAATGCCCGAATATCGTTGGGAACTCCCTGCGCTCGAATCTCATCCGTTGAGGAGACGGAGATGAACGAACCCAGCAGCATGAGCGCAAATACGATTACGCGACTCACCAGGAATGGCGTTAGGATGGCGCTCCATTTGCGCTCTTGAATTCGCTCTGAAATTTCGATTTTGACCTCACGATTTCCGCCCAGTATATACTTGGCTGCATCCCATTGAAAACCGGACAACATGCAGAAAGGCGTGACTAGTCACATGAAGACCGTAGCCATCATCGCGCCTGATTTCTGTCCAAGCAGCATGCCGCCTGCATTGCGCTCCCGCTTCTTCACCGATCACCTGCGCGAGTTCG
Source organism: uncultured Acidobacteriota bacterium (assembly GCA_963786435.1). GTDB lineage: Bacteria > Acidobacteriota > Terriglobia > Terriglobales > Acidobacteriaceae > TOLSYN. Next base: position 2,928,682 of record CAWAZK010000002.1, on the reverse strand, counting down.
GCTGGGAGCCGGTGGTGATTGCCACTGCTCCGGAATTCTACGAGTGGGGAACAGATCCGGAGAACGAACGCCTTCTACGCGGTGATTACGAAGTGATCCGCACAGAGGCTTTGCGTCCGAATTGGACGCGAAAGCTGGGCATCGGCGACCTCGGCCTGCGGAGCCTCTGGCATAACTGGCGCGCATTGAGCGCCCTGGTGCAACGGCGACGGGTAGACCTGTTGCTGATCACGGTGCCGCCCTTCTACCCTATGCTTCTGGGCAGGCTGGCGAACATGCGCTTCGGCCTGCCCTACATCGTCGATTTTCAAGATCCGTATGTAACCGACTACTACAAGACGGTTACTCCGGAGCAACGGCCGCCCAAATGGCGAATGGCCCGCGCGGTTGCCGGCGTGGTCGAGCCGTTTTCGATACGGCGGGCGGCTCATCTGGTCTCAGTGGATGCCGCTTACCTCCGAAGCATGCCTGACCGGTATGCATGGATCAGTCCAGCCGATATCACTGGAATTCAGCTAGGCGTTGAGCCTTCCGACTTTGATTATCTGCGCGCCCACCCCAGAACGAACTCAATCTTTCGTCGCGATGACGGCCTGCGTCATATCAGCTATGTGGGACGAGGCGGTCCCGACATGCTGCCGGTGCTGCGCGTACTCTTCCGGTCGGTGCGACACCTCGCAGAAGTTGAACCGGACCTCATGCGTCGGGTGCGCTTCCACTTTGTAGGCACGAATTATGCGACCGGTAATATGGTGCGCGAGTTGGTCATGCCTTTGGCTCGCGAGTTGGGGGTGGAGCGCTTTGTCGACGAGCATCCCGGACGCGTCGCGTATCTGGACGCGGTTCAGATTCTGCTGGATTCGGCAGCCCTTCTGGTGCCCGGTTCGACCTCCTCACACTACAGCGCGTCGAAGCTCTTTCCCTATATCCTCGCGAACCGGCCATTGCTACCGATTTTTCACAGCGGCAGTAGCGTGGTCCGTATTTTGAAGGAGACGCGAGCGGGAACCGCGATTGTGTTTGACGATGCCTCATCGATAGAGGGGTTGCAGCCGGAGGTCGAAAACCGCTTGCGGGAACTGCTCAGTTTGCCACTGGATGCACATCCCGCGACGGACTGGCAAGCATTTGAGCCTTACACCTCCCGATCGGTATGTGCGAACTTGGCGATGGTTCTTGAACAAGCTATACTGAAGAACCCGGCAATTTCTACGCGAGCACGGTCTTCAGGTCGGCAATGAGGATAGATGCGAGTTTTTATTGTGTTCGGAACCATCTTTCTCTACGGCATGGAACGCGCTGTAATTGAGACGTTCGATTGCTTGCGGCCCGAGGTCGAGGCGGTGTTCCATACCTCCAGCTACAACCGCAGTTCGCACAACGCTCTCATGCAGGAACTGGAGAGCCGCAACATGACCTGCACCTTTTTCCCCGACGAGAAGGGATGGCCATCGATGCGGCGCCCGCAGTCGGTGCGGGAAGCATGGGCGATGGGCCGCATGTTGCTGGCTTCGAACTGGTCGGTACTAAAAGCATCCTGGAACTGTGATGTTCTATATCTCCCCAATAACTATTGGGCGCGCCACGCAATCCTGGCGGCGATAGCGGCACGAGTGCGGGGTAAGCGGGTCATCTACCACTTTCACAACCTCTTTACCCAACATTACGGTTTCCTGGATTCAATCCGATACCTGGTCACCGATTTTATTCACAATACGCAACTGGGGTATGAGTGGACGACCCAATCCAACCCAAAGCTGTTGAAGAGCCGGCATGTTGTCCTGCCCTGCGTGATCGACACGCGCGACAATATCGCCGCAGATCCCATCGCGCTTCAGGAGTTTGCCGGCAAACGTAACCTCGTCTTCATCGGGCAGGCATCGCCCCACAAAGGAATCGACCTGCTGGTGAGGGCCTTTCAGCAGATTGCCCCGCAGCATCCCGACGCCATGCTGCACATCATCGGCTCGACATTGCCGGGATATGACGGTGAGTTTCGCGATTTAATTGGCGGACTGCTGGCCAACAGGATTCGATACTGGGGTTATCGAAGCGATGCGCTGCACCTGCTCAGCAAGGCCTACGCGTATGTGCACCCCACTCCTCCCTCGCGTTGCCATGAGTCGTATGGACGAGGACTCGTAGAAGCGATGTCGCTGGGCGTACCTCCCGTTTGTTTTGCCAGCGGAGCGTTCTCTGAAATCGTGCAGAATGGTCAAACCGGCTGGGTGTGCGAGGAGGAGAGCGCCGAATCCCTCGCCAGCGCCCTGGATACTTTGCTTCTGCAGCCAGCCCTGCGCGACAAAGTAGCCCGCGGCGCACTGGCACGATACAAGCAGGAGTACTCCCTTTCAGTGGTAGTGCCGCAATGGCAAAAGTTTATTCAGACATTGAAGCATCGGGACTGTACCCCAAACAGCCTTTTGATTTCAGGGACCGCGAAATGAAAGGCTGATGAATGATGGATACCGCTGCCGTTGATCATGGCCAACACGGGCCGCGGTGCCTTGGGAAAGTGCCGCGACTTGCAATCCTGGCCACGCACCCCATCCAGTACCACGCTCCGTGGTACCGCGGGTTAGTCGCCGACGGCAGGTTGCAGATTAAAGTGTTCTTTTGCCACCGGGCGACCCCGGAGCAGCAGGCGTCAGCCGGCTTCGGCGTGCCATTCGAATGGGACGTTCCCCTGCTGGATGGCTATGAACACGAGTTTCTGAACAATGTGGCTGCGCACCCCTGCACCTCGAGCTTTAATGGGCTGAATGTTCCCGAGATCGGGCAATCACTGCGCAATGGAGACTTTGACGCTGTTTTGGTAAATGGCTGGAACTACAAAGCTGCGTGGCAGACCATTTGGGCCGCGAAGCAACTCGGCCTGCCCGTGCTGACGCGCGGTGATTCCCATCTGCATACACCTCGTTCTGGACTGAAAAACTGGATTAAAGAAATGGCTTATCCGCTTATGTTGCGCGCCTTCGACGGGTTTCTCGATGTGGGTCAATGGTCACGCGACTATTACCTCCATTACGGCGCACCACAGAACCGGGTCTTCCATGTTCCGCATGTGATCGATGAGGCCGGATTCCTGTCCAGGGCTGAGAGCCTTCACGCAGAACGCAATGCAATTCGCAAAACATGGAACTTACCTGCTGATGCAACGATTTTCCTTTTCGCGGGCAAGTTCATTGCAAAGAAGAATCCTCTTGATTTTCTCAGGGCTCTCGAAATAGCGGTTCGTGCGGACGCACATGTGGTGGGGCTGATGGTTGGGGATGGGCCACTGCGCCCCTCGTGTCAATCCTTAGTCTCTAGTGCAGGACTGCCGGTGACTTTTTCTGGTTTTCTCAACCAGTCGGAGATCATCAAGGCCTATATCGCGGCAGATTGTCTGGTGTTACCCTCCGACGGCGGCGAAACCTGGGGAATTGTGGTGAACGAGGCCATGTGGAGTGGACTGCCCTGTATCGTAAGTGATCAAGTCGGATGTGGTCCCGACCTTGTGGCCGGGCAAGGCACTGGTGAGATATTTCCTTTGCACGACGAAGCTGCACTCGCCACCGCGATGATCCATTTCGCCCACAATCCGGAGCAGCGGCGTGCCTGCGCCGAGCGAGCAAGGACGGTAATCCGGGCTTATTCCATTGCTTCCGCTGTGGAGGGTACCGTCAAAGCAGTCGCTGAGGTAAAGAGAGGATCGCGCGCATGAGGCCGGCTGCTTTCGCCTCAGCTACTCAGATCTCGCGCCCGACTGTTCCCGGGATGGGACTTCCGGCCAGAATCATAGTTTTTCCAGTGCTCCTGATCATCGCGCTATGGGCGTTCTCACCCCTCCCGATCGGCCTCATCTCCGTGGCTTGCTCGTTCCTGTTGGTGCTGTTGGCCTGGGGTTCGTATTGCGTCTGGCAACGTAGCGATCAGCGGCGGTTTCCATTGTTTGCTGCGATCAGCACAATGTACGTTTTAGCGTATGGCCTGCCTCTCTACTTGGGGCAGCATTTGGGAAAGACTTCATTCGGTCCGCGCGTGCTTTCTGTGGACGCAATGGATAACACAATGCTGCTCTCCGTTTTGGGAGTAGCAGCGCTCGCAGTAGGAATGTCCGTGCGCATTCCAGAAGGCTCTGCGATCAAAAGTAAGTTAGATTTTCAGAACAAGCCGCTCGCTTGGATTTATATCCGTTTGGTCTTCGTAGCTACTGCGTTTCTTACCACGATTTTCGGTGTCGGTGCGTTAGGTGCGGGAGGGCGTCAGATTGTTGTAGACCTGGAAGGCGTCGTGGGTATGGTCGCGTTTCTGGCGCTTTTCCGTCGTTACCTCACGGGGCAATCGGAACGTCTGGACCGGATCTTGCTGCTCGGTTTTATGATTCTGCGCTTGGGAAGAGGGATCGCATCTGGATGGCTGGGTGCTGCGGTCTGGTTTGTACTCATAACTGCAATCGGATATTTCGATGTGCGCCGGCGCATCCCCAAAGCGATCATCGCTGTTCTGGTGATCGTTATTTTGTTTCTCCAACCGGGCAAGACTGAATTCCGCAGACGCTACTGGCACGGTATAGGCAATACCGTGGGCAATACCAGCGAGAGAGCAACATTTTGGCTCAGTGCATCGGTTCATGCATGGTCCGATGCCATGGAACGGCCGGATAAGCGAAGTGAACTGTTCGGGGAGACGGTGACGCGCGCATCCCTGTTCGAACCCACTGCCATGGTTATGCAGATGACACCGACGCAGGTTCCTTATCAGAACGGACGCCTGTACAAGTATCTTGCAGTCAGTTTGATCCCGCGAGCAATCTGGCCGGACAAGCCCAGTTTTAACCAGGCTAATCAGTTCTATCAAGTCGCGTATGGAGTCACGGATCGCAGAGACTTGGGCAAGGTGTCCATGGCGGTCGGTATTCTGGCGGAGTCCTACATAAATTTTGGATGGTTTGGGCCACCGTTCATCATGCTGATACTTGGCTTGCTGCTGAATTGCATTCGCCGCTATTTTCTCGATGCCGAGCGAGGTGAATTCCTGCGTTGCTTAGGCATTGCTTTGTTGCCAAACCTGTTGATCGTTGAGAGCCAAGCGGCGCAATACCTTTCAGGTCTTATTCAAGCAATCCTGCTGACCGTAGTAGTTTTCATGCCAGCGTTGCATCTTGCGCGCTCCGGTGCAAAAACCAACCCCGCGATGCCCGGGAGGATCGTCTAGTGCGCATCCTCCATGTCACTCCGTACTTTGCGCCGGCATTTTACTATGGAGGCCCTCCCCGTACTATTTTGGGGCTCTGTCAGGCAGAGCGCCGCCTTGGCATCGACGTTACGGTCTTCACGACCACCGCAGCAGGAAGCGAATCGCTGTTGCCCGCCGTTGATGGGCCTGCCGTGTACGAAGAGATTCCGGTGTTTCGGTTTCCGCTCGGGTTGGCCGGGCGCTTTTTTCACGCCCCGCTACTGGCGAAGACGCTTAAAAGCCGCGCCCGCGATTTCGACTTGGTGCACATCCATTGCCTCTGGAACCTTACCGAATGGAGTGCTGCATACGCGTGCCGGGCAACTGGAATTCCTTACGTCATTTCGACTCGCGGCATGCTTCTTGGAGCGTCCCGGCGCCATCGAGCCTGGCGCAAGAAAATCTTCTATCCGGTTATCGAGTCTCGTATTCTGCGCCGCGCCAGATTCCTTCACGTTACCTCGGCAGAAGAGGTGGACGAGATCAACCGATTAGGCGTACAGCGCAGAGTTCTGGAACTGCCTAACGGCGTCGATGCTCCTGGCGATATATCGAAGCTTCGGGGCGAATTTCGCAAACAGTATGGGATCGGCGAAGACAGTCCTATTGTCTCTTGGATTGGACGCATCCACTCCATTAAGCGTCTTGATCTTCTGGCCTTGGCCTTTGCCAAAGCACAATCGGTTGTGCCGCAGATGAAGCTGGTGCTGGCCGGTCCAGATGAATGCGGCCATCGGGCCGAAGTTGCTCCTCTTTTTGCCGGCTCCGGAGATGCGGTGATCTGGACGGGAGAACTAGGCAGTGCCGATAAATTGCGACTGCTTGCCGATGCCAATCTGCTTGTCGCCTGTTCCAATGTTGAAAGTTTCGGGATGAGCATCGTTGAGGCCATGGCGGCGGCTGTGCCTGTCGTGGTCACGCAGACCTGCCCCTGGCCACAGATCGAGCGAGAGAATTGTGGACGGTGGGTTCCCCACGATGCGGACAGTATCGCGAAAGGAATCCTTGATCTGGTTACTGACCTACCGCGTGCGCGTGCCATGGGTGAGAGAGCGCGTCGTTTTGCGGTGCAGAACTACGCATGGGACTCCATCGCTCGCGACATGATCGCGGCCTATGAGCGGGCACTCGCTCGCGGCCAAGGGAGGCAGGATTGAAGCCCGGAAATTCGCCTCACGTGCTGATGCTGACCCCGATGTTCAACGGCCGCGACGGCATTTCGTTGGTGTCCAGGGTCGCGGCCTCTGCCTTGGTAGCGCATGGCTTGGCGGTGAGTGTGTACAGCCTATGCCACGAACCGCACACCGAGGTGCCAACTGGCGTCAAATTGTGGACTGCCGAAAACAGCTCTCACAAGTTTGTGGCCAAGGTCGCAAGCGCCGCGATTGGCACCGTCTCCGCAAACGACCGCGCGCTTGCCATGCACGTACACCTGGCAGGAGCCGCAGTACCCCTGGTTTGGCGCGGGGCTAAAATGTCGATTTTCCTCCATGGCATTGAGGTCTGGAAACCGCTACGGATGCGGGAGCGTGTGGCCTTGAGAGCCGCATCGACAGTGCTCGCAAACTCCGACCATACGGTGCAACGGTTTCACGAGGCCAACCGCGACTTCCGCGGCCTTCCCATTGATTTATGTCCTCTCGGGATTGCGCCATTGGATAGTCCGATGGCGAGACCTCGCCTGAAGCCGGGACGTTTCGCTCTGATTGTGGGGCGCATGGTGGGGGAGTCGCGTTACAAAGGCCACGATGAACTGCTGGAACTGTGGCCCGCGGTGCTGGATCAATTTCCCGATTTCAGCCTGGTCATTGCGGGCGATGGCTGCTACCGTCCACGTCTCCAGGAGAAAGTCTCAGCCATGGGGCTGCAAGATGCCGTGTCTTTCACCGGATCGGTTAGCAACGAGGAGTTGCAACAGTTGTATAGCGACTGCGAATTTTTTGTTATGCCCAGCACGGGAGAAGGATTTGGATTGGTCTTTCTGGAAGCTATGCGTGCCCACAAAGCATGTATCGGCGCACCAGGGGCCGCAGCGTCCGTCATCGAAGACGGACACACCGGCATCATCGCGGATCCCAGTCGCAAAGATGAATTGCTTGGGGCAATTCTTACTCTCATCGCCCAGCCACAACGCACCGTACAGATGGGAAATGCTGGGTACGAGCGTTTCTTAAATAATTTCACCGCGGATCGCTTCGGCAACACTCTATTGGTGCCTTGCAGTGGGATCACCGGGAGCCTGCAAAATGTGCGGAATAGCAGGCGTGAGCTGCTGTAAAGCAGCAAGGCTCGATGAAGCCCGGAGCGCGGTAGAGCGCATGGTCGGCATGATGCGCCACCGCGGCCCGGACGATCAAGGTTCGGAAGTGGTCTGCGCAGGTCCTGGCAACGTTGTTCTAGGAAACACGCGCCTGGCAATTCTCGATCTCACCCATGCCGGACACCAGCCAATGCGCCATCCCGAGACGGGCAACTGGTGCGTGTTGAACGGTGAGATCTATAACCATATGGAAATTCGCCAGGCGCTCGGCAATGTGCGCTGGCGATCCACCAGCGACACCGAGACTTTACTGCACGCGTATGCAGCATGGGGAGTGGCATGCGTTGAGCGTCTGCGCGGGATGTTCGCCATCGCGCTTTACGACGCTGCGCGGCAAACCCTCTGGTGTGTGCGTGATCGCCTCGGCATCAAACCTTTCTACTATGTGGCTGGACAAGAAGTCTTTGCCTTCGCGTCAGAAGCGAAGGTACTGCTCAGTTCGGGCCTTGTGCCGCACGAACTAGACCGCGATGGGCTTGCAGCCTACATGCGCTTCGGCTCCGTCATTGAACCGTTGACGCTGGTCCGCGATCTCCGCTCTCTTTCGCCGGGAAATTGGATGGAGGTTGCGAACGGCGTCATAACACGGCAGAAGCAGTACTGGTCCTTGTATGAGTGCGCCGCCGAGAGCAGCGACATGGATGATCGGGAGACCACTCACGACCTGCTGCAGGCATCCGTTCGAGAGCACATGGTTGCCGATGTTCCCGTCGCCTGTTTTCTCAGCGGAGGAATCGACTCTTCTGCAATAACCGCCTGTGCCGCGCAAAACTTGTCGGCCCCGCTGCGCACGTTTACCGTGGCGTTCCACGGAACGAATATGGACGAATCATTGGCCGCCCAGGCCGTTGCCACTCGTTTTGGAACCGAACACACCGAAGTGCGCCTGCCCGATAGCGAGGTTGCAGCAGAGGTGCCTCTGGCGGTTGCGTCCATGGATCTTCCGAGCATAGATGGCGTGAATACCTTCATCGTCTCGCGCGCGGTACGTTCCAGTGGAATCAAGGTTGTGCTTTCCGGCCTCGGCGGAGACGAAGTATTTGGCGGATATCGTAGTTTTCGACTTCTTCCTCTGGCGATGAAATGGTCCGCTTGGGCAGGTTGCATACCTCGTCGCTTTGCACCGCTGTTCCCCGGTGGCGAGCGGGGTTTCGAAATGATGCGGCCGTCGCTTTCCTTGGGCGAACGCTACGCCGAGCTGCGCGCACTCTGGTCGCAGACGGAACTCATGCGAATGGGACTCGCAATGTCGACGGACCTGATCGAGGATCCTAACCCCGCACTCCCGCCGAACGCGCGGGTCAGTTTGCTGGAACTTAGTATCTACATGCGAAGCGTGCTGTTGCGCGATAGCGATGTAATGAGCATGGCGCATTCCCTCGAACTACGAGTTCCTTTCCTGGATCATCGTCTTGTTGCTCACGCGCTGCGGAATCATCTTGCAGGCAACGGCAGGAAACATAACCTTGTGGCGGCCTTCTCGGATGTACTTTCTACGCGATACCTTGGGGCGGGCCAAGCAGGGATTTGAGTTGCCGATGGCCACTTGGTTCCGAGGCGTGCTAAGAGAATTTTGTGACGAAGGACTTGCGTTGCTGGATCGTGAGGCGGTCTTGTCTGTGCCATCCTCGGAGTTCCGCAGTCGCTTTTACTCAGGACAGCTTTCCTGGCCGAGGCTGTGGCAACTCGTAGTGCTCGGCCACTGGTTAGGCCGTTTCCGGCATCACCGTTCCTCTGCGGTCGAGCTTAGGAGTCAGGCTTAGATGAAGATTCTCATTCTTAACCAGGCCTTCTATCCCGACGAGGTTGCTACCAGTCAGTACGCCAGCGATCTGGCTGCCGCACTGGCTGCAGAAGGGCACGATGTGACGGCTCTGTGCAGTGCCCGTGGGTACGACGAGCCTTCGCGCCGGTTCTCCAGCCGTGAGGTGTGGAGAGCAGTTAATATCGTGCGTGTTGGGGGCACTAGCTTCGGCAAGGGCGCGAAATGGCGACGTGCGGCTGACTTTGCTTTCTTTCTGATTGCTTGCGGATTTCGTTTGCCCCGACTGGGACGCTTTGATGTCATCATCGCGCTGACCACGCCACCGCTGATTTCCACGCTCGGCGCAATTTGGAAAGCTCTGTTTGGAGGGCGCTTGGTTTACTGGATCATGGACCTGAATCCAGATGAAGCTATCGCTGCAGGCTGGCTGAAACCCTCCTCGATGACAGCGACCCTTCTTCAGAAACTCCAGTCCTTCAGCCTGCGCCATTCTAACGTGGTATTGGTTCTCGACACCTTCATGCGCGCGCGGCTCATGAGAAGTGGCACGCCTCCGAACAAGATTGCCGTTATTCCACTCTGGCCACAGGATGACATCGCCTACTTCGATGCAGGCGGGCGCGAACGCTTCCGACACCTGCATGGATGGGAGAACAAGTTCGTAGTCATGTACTCCGGCAATCACAGCCCATGTCATTCACTTGACACATTGCTTGAGGCGGCACGTCGCTTGCGCGATCGCGACGACATTGTGTTTGTCTTCGTCGGAGGGGGCAGCGAGTTTCGCAAGATACAAGAGCGCTCAGCCAGTGAAGGATGGAGCAACATAGTCTGCCTGCCGTATCAACCTCGCGAAGCCCTCGCGGCATCTCTTTCTTCGGCTGACCTGCATACCGTGGTCATGGGCGAAGCCTTTGTGGGCATCGTATCGCCATCGAAGATTTACAACATTCTTGCGGTGGGTGCGCCTGTGTTGTACATCGGACCCACGCAGAGTCATGTGACCGAACTGTTCCAGATGATCGCACGCTCGCGCCGCCTTTACTCAGCCGAACACTTGGACGCCCCGCTGGTTATGCAACAAATACTCCATGCAAGAGAACAAGGTTTTACCCGACCCATCTCTGACCCTGAAGCCCCGATTGGCCGGGACACGTTGCTGCCGCGAATGATGGAAGTCGTTACCGGCGTGCAGCACCAATCAACCAAGGCTGACAAAGCCGCTACCTCAACTGCCGATTCATCGCTCTCGTGAGCTCATGAGATCCCTTGAGTCCGGCAACACGCAGCATTGGGGAGGTCAATGACCAGGAGAATTCCGTGAAACCGAATCTGAAATCATTGCTTGACATGCCTTGGCGCGTTACTACTGAAGTGCATCGTTTGGCTGCGCTGCCGTGGATTCGTTTGGGGTTTCTCTTCCACGGCATTGCTTGGGAACCAGGTTGGCGAATTCTTGGTATGCCGATCATTCAACGGCATCGTGGCAGCACAATTCGGATTGGCGAGAACGTCGTATTGCGCTCATGGAAGACCAGCAATCCCCTAACTCCATTTCATCCGGTCGTGCTGGCCACCTGGTCCGCGAACGCTCAAATCATCATCGGCAACAACTGCGGCATCACAGGCGGCTCCATTGTCGCGGCTGAGCAAGTGGAAATCGGCAATTCAGTTCTCATCGGGGCGAATGTAATTATCGCGGACACCGACTTTCATCCGCTCGCTGTGCCAGAGCGTCAGCGAGGCAATCAGTTCGGAGCCATTCGGCCGGTCGTGATCGAAGACAATGTTTTTATCGGAGCAAACGCCATCGTGCTGAAAGGGGTTCGCATCGGCGCAGGAAGCGTGATTGGAGCAGGAAGCGTGGTCTCATCCGACATTCCGCCAAATGTAATCGCTGCAGGAAATCCCGCTCGTCCGTTGCGCAGTTTGTCGTGAAACTGAATTCACTCTGGATTGCCAGAGGCACGAACATTCGTTTCGCCGCGAATGATGTTGAGAATCTTCTGCTCGATCCTGGCTGCTCTATCGGGCGTCGCTCGCAACAGGTCTTCGTCTTTGTCTCCGAGTTCGCCTTTGATTTCAAGGGCAATATTTAACGTACAAGTTCGAACGTTATCCAAAATCTCTATGAGCGCAGTTGTAGGTACCTCCTGCGTTGCCCCGACTAACACCATGCCACGCTGGCTGGGAGCAAGCTTACGTCGGTAGTATGTGAAGATTTCGCCTGGCGATTCAAAGCGGGGACGTCGGCCTTTCATGGTCTCGGCCTCTTCAATGAGGGTCTGATAGACACTGACAGCTTCGGACAAGCAGATCTCTTTCTCCACCTGGCGGTGATTTTCATTGATAGAGATCGAAGGGAGTGGCCAGTGTGTTGAGCCTGAACCAAAAGGGCCTGGGAGAATTTTCCCGGCATCTACCTGAACGATTCGATACGCCGGTAACTCCTGTGACTCGGTATAACCATTCAGTTCCTGGTCGGCCCAGTTCCCCAGCAACTCACTGTTGATCTGATGGGCCAGGACGATGCACTTCCGGAGCAAGCGGGAAAGAGACTCGTTGTTGTCCTCGGCAATCGTGATAATGTCATTCAGCAACATGGGGACAATCGTACTCAGATGCCCCGACGTTGGCAATAAACAAAGAGCGCTGGACGAGTAGGCGCAGGTTCTGGATAATGTTTCGAAGTCGATGAGCTTGTCAGCACAATTGACTTGCTGAGGAGCACGAAATGATTCCTCGCTTCACTCGGATCGGAATGATCTGGACAATTTGCATCTTCGCTATGTTGTCCCTCCCGCAGACAGGACTCGCACAGTGGAACCCCGATCAGTTCCAGTCGGCAGCCTCATTGAGCCCGTCAGTACAAATCCAACCGGCGGAACTCGTGAAAGTCCTCCAGTCCGGCAAGCCCAAGCCCGTGATCATCAATGTCGGGCCCAAGTCGCTTTACCTGCAAGCGCACATTCCAGGTGCTGAGTTCATCGGACCTGGCTCCGATCCAGAGGCAATCAAACAACTGCGTGCCCGCGTACAATCTTTGCGGCACTCCTCTGCGATAGTCATCTATTGTGGCTGCTGTCCTTGGATTCATTGTCCAAACGTCGCACCGGCCTACATGGCGTTGAAAAGTTTTGGATTCACCAACGTCAAAGTGCTCTATATTGCGGACAACATCGGGACCGACTGGGTGTACAAGGGTTATCCGTCAGTTCGAAACAACAATTGATTCGCATGACGAGAAAGAAAAATTCGATACTGCTGGTGATTGCGTTGTGCGCGATCGTCGTGATGTTTGCTACATGGAAGAGCCATTCAACCGGAGTAGAAAATAAACCGGCACCCGATTTCACTCTGCAGGCGATTGACGGCACCACACTCAGACACTCCGATTATCGTGGCAAGGTCATTCTGCTGGACTTCTGGGCGACCTGGTGCGCGCCATGCGCGGAGGAGATTCCACTCTTCGTCAAATGGCAGAGCAAATATGGAGATCGAGGGCTTCAGGTGATTGGCCTGTCTATGGATGACAGCCCCGACCCGGTGCGGAAATTCAGTCGGGAATTCAAGATAAACTACCCCATCGCGATTGGAACTCAGGACGTTGCCTCGCGATATGGCGGAATACTCGGCTTGCCTGTGAACATCGTGATCGGACGCGACGGGAAGATCAAGGCAAAGCATCTTGGGCTGTACAACCTCTCGCTGTTAGAGCGGGAACTGACCTCGCAGCTTGATCGCTAGGCATCTCCGCCACTGCTCCATCGCGGCGCGATCAGCGGCGTTTGTGCTCGGCCACTACCTGTACATAGACTTCCATCATCCTTCGCACTGAAGCTTCCCAGGAAAAACGCTGCGCCTGCTCCAGGCCGGCGGCCTTCATTCGCTCACGCAGGGCTTGGTCGGTAAGCACGCGTTGCAGAGCACGGCTGATCTCGAAGACGTTTTCCGGATTCACCATCAGCGCCGCATTGCCCACCACCTCGGGCAGTGCCGAAGTGTTTGACGCCACGACAGGCGTGCCGTGCGCCATGGCTTCCAGCGGGGGCAGACCGAAGCCCTCATACAAAGAAGGAAAGACAAACACCTTCGCCATGTCGAAGAAGATGCGCAGCACGTCGATGGACACATAGCCCAGAAAACGCACCTCGTGCTGCATACCGCTGCGGATCACGGCGCGGCGTATATCTGGATTTTTTGAAACCTCATCGCCAATGATGATCAGCTTCAGATCCGGATAGGTGCCGTCCTTGGCGAGTTCTCCCTTGAGCGCCGAGAAGGCTTCGATGATGCGCGCGACATTCTTGTGCGGACTGATGCGGCCGGCGTAGAGCAGGAAGGGCGAGTCCATCTGGTAGCGTCCGCGTACCATCGCCTGCTCGGCGGCACTGGAGTGGCCGCGCAGAAAGGTCTCATCGAGCGCGTTGTAGACCACCTCGATCTTCGCCGGCTTTATGTTGAAGTAGCGGCTCACATCGCGCTTCGTAAAGTGAGACACGGCAAAGATCCGCGCAGCGTGACGCATCACGTGACGCGTCAGATAGGAATGCGTCATGCGGTGCGTGCCGTTCCTGGTGTGCGCGCGGTACATGTAATCCAGCAGATCGTGCACGGTGATGACGTAGGGGGCCTTGGTAATCAGCGGGCGATAAAAAGTGTGCGGCACATGGATCAGATCTACTTCGAGAGTGTTGATGACGCGGTGCATCTCGACGTAGTTGGCGAAAGTGGTTTCAGGATTCTGTAGCGGAAGAAAATGAAAATTTTCCGGTAGCGCGCCCAGTTGTTCAAAGCGGGGCTCGGCCCCCACCAAATAATATTCGTTTTCGGAATCGATCCGTCCCAGGGTGCGAACAACATTGCGGATGTAGGTTGCAAGACCGAAGTCGTACATCCGGCGAATGTCGATGGCGATGCGCATGGTATTAAGTGTACCGGAGCGGAGCGGAGACGAACTGGAAAGCTTCGCTTTTGTCGCGATCGGTTAACTGATCCACCAATCGTTCAGCGGAGAAGATTGTTTACTGAAAAGTCAATCGTTGGGCTAAGTTCCCCAACGATTGACCTTGCGATTAATGAGGCAGATTGGGGGCATTAACCATGTGGTGAATGCCTGCACCGGAAGGACTCCTTTCAGCGATGCTGGACGGCACAGCCGGAAGCTGTGCCGCCGGGACAGGCTGAAAGTTATGCGTGCAGGGTCTCGGGCTCGTGCGCTTTGCGACGCTCGGGGTAGAGCGGGAACTTTTCGCAAAGTTCAAAGACCTCGCCGCGAATCTTCTTGAGGGCGGGAAGGTCGTTGCGCTGCTCGAGGGCGCGGGCGATCCAGTGCGCAACCTGCTTCATCTCGGATTGCTTCATGCCACGGGTGGTGAGCGCGGGGGTGCCGAGGCGAACGCCGCTGGGCTTCAGCGGGGGATTGGTGTCGAACGGAATCGCGTTCTTGTTGACGGTGATGCCGGCAAGGCCGAGCGCCTTTTCGGCCTCGCTGCCGAGCATTCCCTTGCTGAAGACATCGACCAGCATGAGGTGGGTGTCGGTACCGCCGGAGATGATGCGGTAGCCTTCCTCTGCGAGCGATGCGGCGAGCACCTTGGCGTTGGCGACGACCTGCGCGGCGTACTCCTTGAAGTTTGGCTGCAGAGCCTCCAGGAAGCAGACGGCCTTGGCGGCCATAATGTGCACCAGCGGCCCGCCCTGGCATCCGGGGAAGACCGACTTGTCGATAGGAGCGCCGAACTCCTGCCTGCTGAGGATCATTCCCGAGCGGGGGCCGCGCAAGGTTTTGTGCGTGGTGGTGGTGACGATGTGGGCGTGCGGCACCGGCGAAGGGTGCGCGCCACCGGCGACGAGGCCGGCGAAGTGAGCCATATCGACCAGGAAGAGGGCGCCGGCCTTGTCGGCGATCTGCCTCATGCGGACGAAGTCGATGATGCGCGGATAGGCCGAGCCGCCGCCGATGATGAGCTGGGGCTGCTCGCGCATGGCGATGGCTTCCATCTCGTCGTAGTCCAGGGTCTCGGTTTCGCGGGTGACGCCGTAGCTGACAACACGGTAGGTTTTGCCGCTGAAGCTGAGCTTGTGTCCGTGGGTGAGGTGGCCGCCGTGGGCGAGGTCGAGGCCCATAATGGTGTCGCCCGGCTGAATGACGGCGGCGTAGGCGGCCATGTTGGCCGAGGAGCCGGAGTGGGGCTGGACGTTGGCGTACTCGGCTCCGAAGAGCTGCTTGGCACGGTCGCGGGCGAGGTTCTCAACCACGTCGGCGAACTCGCATCCGCCGTAGTAGCGCTTGCCGGGATAGCCCTCGGCGTACTTGTTGGTGAAGACCGAGCCGGCGGCTTCGAGCACGGCTTCGCTGACAAAGTTCTCGGAGGCGATCAGCTCGAGACCTTCGTGCTGGCGGTTCTCCTCGTTGGTGATGGCCTGGGCGATCTCGGGGTCCACTACGCTGAGCGGACGCGACATCCATGAATTCGACATGGGAGCTCCTGTTAAGACTGTATGAATAGGGTACGACGGAAGGGGCGTGGGTGGGAAGAGCAGGCGAGTGCCCCGTGCCCCAGGTTCGCCTGCAAAGAGCCCGCATCTACGCCGCGACCAGTGGTGTCACCTTTTTGCGGCGCTTCTTGGATGCTTGCCAGAGGTCGTACTGCGACTGCATTCCGGTCCAGAGTTCGGGGCTGGTGCCGAGAGCTTCGGAGAGGCGCAGGGCCATGTCGGCGGAGATTCCTACGCTGCCGTTGAGGATGCGAGAGAGTGAGGCGCGGGTGACGCCGAGGTGGCGGGCGGCAGCCGTGACCGTCAATGTACCCAGATACTCACGAAGCACTCGGCCGGGATGTGGGGGATTGAACATCTGCATCTGCTGTGCCTCTAGTGATAATCCTGCAGAGCAAGAACAAAGACAAGGGCAACAGAGCAAAAGCAGAGTCAACTACCCCACATCTGCCAACAAATGGCAGATATGGGGCACCCGCCCGTGCCCGCGTGCGATTCAAAGCGTCACATCATCTTAGGGTTGGCGGACACAGAGAGCGCGTTTGCTGTAGACGACGAAGAAAGCGCCTTTCTTCGAGGCGACGAAGTTGAAGAGCTGATGCTCGCCGGAGGAATTTGGAGCATTGCTGGTCCACTCCAAGCCGGTGACGCGGATTCCGCCCTTGATGTGCGCGTTGTTGACGTCCAGCGTCTCGTCGTAGATACCCGAAAATTCGTTGATCGACGGTAGCTTCCAGTTGGTATAGCCGGCAATTTTCAGGCTGCTGCAGTAACTGTTCGCCTCAGCCCAGGTCAGATTGCTGCCATTGTCCTTCCCTGCCCACATCAGCCCGGTTGCAGGATCAGTCCAAGTCGGATCTTCTGTCGGCTTCATTACGACTCGCTCGATTTTCGATTGCGCCGCCGGTTGGGCGGGCTGGGTGGCTGCGGGCTGGGCGGTTGGCTGGGCAGTGGGTTCGGCTGCGGGCTCAGTCTTGGCCGACTGCCGCTGCTGCGGTTCCTTCAGTTTGATCTCCACCATCTCCTGTCCGGCTTGCTTAATGTTGACGACGGATCTGAATTTAACCTGTCCGTCGGCGGAGACGGCCTGAACGAGATGCTTGCCGAGCGATACCGGGATGACGATCGAGTCGTCTGCCTTGAGGTTACCCTGCGGCTTGCCGTCCAACTTCCATGTGCAGTCGAGGTCGGTGGTGGCCAGCAGCGTTGTGTCTGACTGCGCCCAGAGCGTGGCCTGAACCAGAAACAGCGCTGCCAACAGGAACAAGAAACCAAAACGAGTCTTCACTGATTATTCTCCAGACTTAGCATTTCAGGCGGATGTGGCTTTGTATATCGTCAGTGTACACAGGGAAAGAAGCTGCGGAAAGGAAAAGGGCATCCGGGATTGCCGGACACCCTTTTGCACTCTCACACTTTAGGACCCCACATTCGCCAAAGGAAGGCGGATGTGGGCCACCTCGGTTATAGGTTGATATCCGCGTGGACGAACTTGTCACTCGGATTCGACATTTTGAAGCCAAGTTTCTTGCAGATGCCCTGCATGATCTTGTCCTCGGTCAACATGTTGCAGGAGACCTGTTTCATGCCTTCGGCGCGAGCAATGTCGAGGTTGCGGCGGAACATTTCGGTACCGATTCCCTTGTTATGGAAGTCGTCCCGAACGACGACCGTGGCTAAGGCAGAGGTTGTCCCATGCTGGCGGTTGGAACGGCTGACCGCAATCAGCTCGCGCTGGCCGCTGGCGTTCTTGACCTCGGCAACAATCGCGATTTCGCGATCGTAGTCGATGAAGCAGCGGTGGGTGAGGCGTTCGTGAGAGGTGCGCTGCTGCAAGTCCATCGGCTGGAAGTAGCGCATGTTTACGGTGCGTTCGCTCAGGTTCTCATGGAACTTGACCAGGGCGGGTTCATCCTCCGGACGAATCGGACGAACCGAGACCTCAGTTCCGTCCTTCAACTTCCAGCTACCGACGTACTGGTTCGGATAGGCACGGATGGCGGTCTTGGGCAGCGTTTCCTCGGTCATCTCCGGCCCGTGAAGGACCACGCGCGCATCGAGCGCGAGCAAGCGTTCGGGCGAAGCCAACAGAGGATTGATGTCGATCTCCTTGATCCAAGGCTGCTCGACTACGAGCTGGCTGAATCGGACCAGGAGATCTTCCAAGGCCGCCATGTTAACCGACTTGCGGCCACGCACGCCTTTGAGGGCCTCGTAAATCTTGGTCTGCTCCATCATGCGGCGGGCCAAGGTGCGATTGAGCGGAGGCAGGCCGAGGGCGCTGTCCTTGTAGACTTCCACCAGTTGACCGCCGGAGCCGAAGAGAAGCACCGGGCCAAACTGCTCATCGAGCGAGGAGCCGAGGATGACCTCGTATCCATCGAGCTTTGCCATGGGCTGCACGGTGACGCCGAGGAAGTTAAAGCGACCGGCGCGCTCGCTGACCGAGTCCTCGATGGCCTTGTACAGGGTGCGGACGCCTTCGGCATTGCGAACGTTGAGGTGCACGCCGCCGACTTCGGTCTTGTGAGTGATGGTCTCCGAGTGAACTTTGAGCACAACCGGATAACCGATCTCGTTGGCGGCGGCTACGGCCTCGTCCACGGTTTTGGCAATGCGGGTTTCCGTGGCCGGGATGCCGTAGGCTTTCAACAGCTCTTTCGACTCGAACTCGGTGAGGAGCGTGCGGCCGGATTTACGAACGGTGGCGATGAGTTCGGTGGCCTTCTTGCGGTCGATCTGCTCCGACTCATTTTGGGCATCCGGCGTCTCATAGAGAGCCTTGAGGTTGGACGAATACTGCCACATGTAATTGAAGGCCGTGCAGGCAGCATCGGGATAGGGGAACGTGGGAACCCCGGCGCGATCCAGGATTGCTTCACCGGCGGCCACCATGGATCCGCCCATCCAACTTGCCAGAAATGGCTTGCCGAGGGAATGGGCATAGGGCTTCAGGTCTTCGGCGATCTGGGTGGGATCGGTCATGCCTTGCGGGGTCATAATGACCAACATGCCGTCGATGTTGGGGTCCGAGGCCGCGACTTCCAGCGCCTTGGTATAGCGCTCTGGTTCGGCATCACCAAGGATGTCGACAGGGTTGTTGTGGCTCCATGCGGAGGGCAGGAATTCGTTGAACTTGGCCATTGCCTCGGGCGAGACTTCGGCGAGTTTGCCGCCGCCCCTGGAGAGCGCGTCGGTGGCAAGCACGCCCGGGCCGCCGGCATTGGTGACGATGCAAAGGCGGTTGCCCTTGGGACGAGGCTGCTTGGCAAGGACTTCGGCCATGCTGAAAACTTCGTGGATGTTATTGACGCGGAGCACGCCGGCACGGCGGAAGGCAGCATCCAGAACCGCGTCAGAGCCGGCGAGGGAACCGGTGTGCGAAGCGGCGGCCTTGGCGGCCTCGGCGGAGCGCGCCTTGATGACGATGATGGGCTTAATCCTTGAGACCTCGCGGGCGGCGCTGAGGAAGCCGCGCGCATCGCCGATCGACTCCATGTAAGCCACAATCGAAGTGGTGCGGGGATCGCTGCCGAAGTAGGTGATCAGATCGCCCCAGTCCACGTCAAGCATGGAACCGATGGACATAAAGGCGCTGAAGCCAACCTGGGTTTGGAGCGACCAGTCCAGCACGGCGGTACAAAGCGCGCCGCTCTGGCTGATGAAGGCGAGATTTCCGGGACGGGCGACGGTGTGCGCGAAAGTGGCATTGAAGCCGGTGATCGGGTTCATCACGCCCAGGCAGTTGGGACCGATCAGACGCATTTTGCCTTTGATCGTTTCCTTAATCTGGCGCTCGTACTCCACCCCCGCCGGTCCAATCTCCTTGAAGCCAGCCGAGATGATGATTGCGGCAGGAATTCCAAGTGCCACGGCTTCGATCATTATGGCGGGGACGCTATCGGAGGGAGTGGTTATGCAGACAAGATCAGGACGCTCGGGAATATCCTGCAGACTCTTGTAGGCGCGAACACCAAGGACGTTGTCGCGCTTTGGGTTAACCGGGTAGACGGTACCGCCGAAGGGTGAACTGATCAAATTGCTAAGAAGATTCCGGCCCACACTGCCAGTGCGCTCGGTGGCGCCGATCAGGGCAATCGACTTGGGCTTGAAGATCGCATCGAGGGAAAGATTCTCGGATCGTGAAATATCGTGCGCCGGGTTGATCAGAAGCTCCGTTGCGGCGCCTGTCTGATGTTCATTGCTCATCTTATTACTCCCGATTTTTAGTAAGAAATTACGATCACAACCACTTCCTGCCGACTGCACGCTAAGAATCCTGCAGCCGATACGGCGATCCCACGGCACCACTACGAACGCAGGGTTAGGCCGAACATTTCCCTGCTTCCGGGTAACGCCATTCCGGGATGATTACCATACCACTACTAATTGAATTCAGGAAATTCAGAGCTGAAATAAATCGCGGGGATGGATCACAAACGGGGGGCGGAAGTCGCCGCATGAATTCATCTCAGGGCAGGAATTCAGACGTTTTATTCGGGGCCAGTTCGCGGGGCGGGCGGCTCAGTTTTTGACGCGGTGGGATCATCCTTTGCCGTCGAAGGCTCGGGACTTCCTGCACGGGGAAGAATCTCGCGGAGCGCCCAGTCGATGCGATTGACTGCCTCTCTTATCTCCTGAAGCTCGGGGATGCCCTGGAGTCCCAACTCGGTTCGATAGACGATCACCTGCATGGCGTTTCTGATGTGATGGTTGAGGTCGGCGATGATGGCCGCATATTGCTTCTGACGGATCAGTTCGCGCTGAGTGTCGCGGTGCTGCAGAACGAAAAACAAAATCAGTGCCGCGAAGATTCCCAGCAGCGCGTCGTCAATGTGAGTCGTTTCCGCGTGCATCCCCAGATAGGCCAAACCGGCGTCAACTAGGTATACGACCCCGAACATTCCCAATCCAGCCAGAAGAGGGTAGAGATATTTACCGGACATCGCGCCCTCCCTTCCTGCGACAGGGTGAAAACGTCCTGCGTGCAGCGCATTGTACTTCACGCTTCGATACGCCGCCTTCAGGCGCGGGACTTTTCGATCTCGTGGATTTTTTCGAGACGGCCGGAGTGGCGGCCTCCGGAGAATGGAGTCTCCAGCCATATCTGCACGATTTCGGTGGCACCGTTTTCATCGAGGATGCGGGCTCCCAGGGTCATGACGTTGAGATCGTTGTGCTCGCGCGACATCTGGGCCTCATACAGACTGCTGATGTTGGCGGCGCGGATTCCGGGGACTTTGTTGGCGGTGATGGCCATGCCAATGCCGGAGCCGCAGACGAGGATGCCGCGCTCGGCGCGTCCGGCGGCGACGATTTCGGCAACTTTGAGAGCGAAGTCGGGGTAGTCCACCGAGTCAGCGGCGTTGGTTCCTTCGTCGATGACTTGATGGCCAAGCGCGATGATGAACTGGCAGATGTGGTCCTTGAGGATGTAGCCGGCGTGGTCGGCACCGAGAGCGATTTTCATTCCGATATTGTATCTGGTCGGACGACTTGGCTGAAGGGATTAAAAGCAGAGCCAAATCAAGGTCAAAGGCAAGTCAACTACCCCACATCTGCCAACAACGAGCAGATATGGGGCACCCGGCCATCCGTCCTCGGCCAACGACTACGAGGTGGGTTGCAGGGATGCGGATTTGAGGGATTCGTCATTGGAGTAGGCGCGGTTGAAGGCTCCGGCGACGAAGCGGGTGACGAGGTAGCCGTCCATGTATTTGTAGGGGGTCTCGCCGAGGGTGTAGTGGCCGCAGGGGAGGCAGCGGATCTCGGCCTCGAGTTTGCGGCTGCGGAACTCGTCGGCAACCTTCCGGCTGAACTCGGGGAGGAAGGTGCGGTCGTAGGCGGTGTGGATCATGAGCACCTGCTTGGGCCAGCGCTCGAACTTATCGAAGTAGCAGGCGGGGCTGACGCAGGAGAAGGCGTGGCGCAGTTCGGTGGCGTTCAGCACCTTTTCGATGCCGGCGCGGACGTGGCGGGTGGAGAAGCCGGTCCAGACGACGTCGCCGAAATAGGTGGAGGCGTGGTTGAAGATGTTGACCCGGAGGCGCGCGTCATGGGCGCTGGCGTTGAATGCGTAGCAGGAGCCGAGGCTGGTGCCGAGGACGCCGAATTCGGTGTAGCCCTGCTGCTCTAGCCAATCGACGCAGCAGCGGATGTCGATGATTCCCTGGCGCGAGGCGTGGATGGTGCGTCCGATGTTGGAGCTGACGGAGTAGTCGGCGCGGTGCAGTTCGGCGGGCATGCGGATGTCGTGATAGGGCATGCTGAGGCGCAAGGGTAGAAACGCCGAAGATACGGAACAACTTGGCGAAGGCGTTGTGGCTCAGGGCATCGCCGTTCCACTGGGGGATGATGATGATGGCGCGCTTGGGCTTGCCTGTGGCGGGCGGCGCGGGAAACCAGCGGGCGTTGACCAGGTCGTTTTCCGGATAGGGCGAACCGACGGGCGAGGTGAAGCGCAGAAACGAGCCGAACTGTCCGGCGTACTTGGCGTCATCGACGGCCGGATTGGCGTGGCTGCCGGTGCCGTGGACGCGGATGGGACGCTGTTCGAGGCGAAAGTCGGTGGGAGTTTTGTAGGCGAAAAATTCGTCGCTGTGGGCGATGAGGCGGTCGTTCAGCTCGAAGAAGTAACGCTTCTGGGCTTCGGGCGTGGTGGGGGCGCCGGGAGTGAGGTCCTTCGCGGCGGACGCCGGGGAAATCGGCGGTCCAGTCCAGGCCCCACTCAAAGGGTCGCACCACGCGATTGCTGTCGCGGGTTTCGAGGCGGATACTCCCAGTCGTTCATCCAGCGTGCGTAGCGAGAGCGGATCATAAGCGTTCGTATGTTGATTTTATCAAGTGCGCGGGAGTGAGGCGGAGAAGCTGACATCCAGAGGTGGGTGGAGGGAGGTGAAAGGTGGCCGAGCGGGGGTTAATGGAGACGTCAAAGGCATCAAAGGCAAGGTCAACTACCCCACGTTTGCCAAAAGCAGCAAACATGGGGCACCCGCACCACATTCGACAAAAGAGGGCGGATGTGGGCATCATCCGAGCATCAAAGGCGAGGCCAACTGCCCCACTCAAGCCGAAGGAAGGCTTGAATGGGCCACCCTGGAGCGCAACGTCAACTACTCGACGTAGACGCGGGGGACGCGGGGGGAGAGGCCGCAGAGAATTTCGTAGACGATGGTTCCGGCGATGCGGGCGTGGTCGTCGGCTCCGATGGAGCAGTGGGGGCTGCGGCCGATGAGCAGGGCTTCGTCGCCGATGGCGGCATCGGGGATATCGGTGACGTCGATCATGGTGAGATCCATGCTGACGTTGCCGGCGATGGGGGCGTAATGGTCGCGCAGAATGACCTGGCCACGGTTGGAAAGATGGCGGCTGAAGCCGTCTCCGTAGCCGACGGGGATAACGGCGAGGCGGGTGGGGCGAGCGGCCTGCCAGCGCTGGTTGTAGCCGACGGGGGTGCCGGGGGCTATGTCGCGGAGGGCGATGATGCGGGTCTTCCAGGTGAGGACGGGAGCAAGAGGCAAGGCGGCTTCGCTGCGTGACTTAGCAGCCCAGGTCGTAGCCGTAGAGCGCGAGGCCGGGGCGAGCCATGTTGTTCCAGCTCTCCGGGCGGGCGATGGTGGCGGCGGTGTTGGCGAGGTGACGGTAGCGGGGGTGAAGTCCAGCGGCGGCAAGCAAGTCGATGGCGCGCTGAAAATCGGCGCGCTGGCGTTCGACTACCGGAGAGTCGAGGACTTCGGACTCGGAGAGATGGCTGAAGACACCCTGCAACTCGATCACGGACGAGGCGGCGATGCGGGCGGCTAGCGCGGGAAGTTCGGCGAGCGAGACGCCGAGGCGCGCCATGCCGGTATCGACCTTGAGATGCACGGGAACTTTTTTGGTGAGGCCGATGGCAGTGGCAGCGCGTTCGATGGCCTCGATGTGTTCTGCGGTGGCGATGGCCGGGGTGAGGTCGTGGAGCAGAAGGGATTCTTCTTCGCCGCGCCAGAAGCCGGTCATGACGAGGATGGGCAGGCGTACGCCGGCTTCGCGGACGGCAATTCCCTCTTCGGCGGAGGTTACGCCGAGCCAGACGGCTCCGGCCTGTTCGAGGGCGCGGGCGGATTCGATGACGCCGTGTCCGTAGGCGTCACACTTGATGACGCAGCATGGGGTGACACCGGGGCCGAGGTGGCGGGAGATGGCGCGGTAGTTTTCAGCCAGCGCGGAGAGCGAAATTTCAGCCCAATTGGGGCGCGTGTGCACGGAGAATTTCTGCTGTGTCGATGACAAGGGAATCACACCTTATGGATTCAGTATAGCTCGATTGGGGCGGCAGGAGTGTGTGGGGTTGAGTGCAGAGAGAAGCGAAAAACAGGGAGAAGTGGCTGGGGTTGTTGGATACTAGGCGATCTTAACCGACAAACCTCTCGCCTAAAAGGAGCGATCTGACAGGAGCTTGCGGTCGGTAATGTTGCGCTAATCATCTATCTCGAACACCGCTGATCTCTTGCCAAAAGTCCTCTCAAATACATTGCTGCCCGTCCACATCTCAAGCTTGTATCTGCCCTTGCCGAGAGTGAAGAAGTCTGCCCGTTGCGGCGTCGCCACGCTGTAGCCACCAACGTAGGTCGGGAATAGAACGGGATTCTTTCCTTCCCTCAAAGTGAATTCGCTTACTTGGCTGACGCCATGCTCTGATTTGAGTTCCCAGATTATGGCTCCGCTATTAAGCTCAGAGAGCCTGATCCGGCTCACGTTCTCCGGAAAATCATCCTCGCCCCAAACAACAAAATTTACGTTGATCGCTCCGCGCTCGTAGAAGAGTGGGAGGGGTTCAGCTCTCAGTGCTATCCATAAGGCAGGGACAGAGCCGGTCTCCAGCGGGATGCGTTAAGCTCCCAAGTTATCGACGTGCTCGAGGGCACAAGGAGGAGACCGACCGTGAAAAAGCTTACCACCAAGGGAATATGTCGGAATGGAAAATTGCAAGATCAGCAGCTAACCATCGGGCTCGATCTGGGAGATCGGTCGAGCTTCTACTGTGTTCTCAACGGAGCAGGCGAGGTGATTGTCGAGCAGAAGGTTAGCACCACCCCGGACGCGATGAAGAAGACTTTCGGGAAGATGGCACGCAGCCGGATTGCGCTGGAGACCGGCACGCATTCGCCTTGGGTAAGCCGGCTTCTCTCCGAGCTGGGGCATGAAGTGATCGTGGCGCATGCACGCAACGTCCGGCTCATCGGGGAGAGTCGTCGGAAAGACGACCGGTTGGATGCGCAGACCTTGGCCAGGCTGGCCAGAATCGATCCGCAGTTGCTGTCGCCGATTCAACATCGCAGTGCTCAGGCGCAAGCGGATCTTTCGGTGATCCGGGCGCGACATGCGCTGGTGCGTGCGAGGACGGCACTGGTCTGCGCGGCGCGAGGACCGACGAAGTCGTTCGGAGAACGGATCCGCGGTCGCAACCCGAAAGGCTTCAAGCTGGCCACGGGTGAGGCGCTGAGTCCGCAACTGCAAACTGCACTCGCACCCCTGTTGAGTGCACTGGAAGCAATCAACGAGCGAATCCGTGAGTACAACGCTCAGATCGAGAAACTCGCAGACGAGAGTTACCCGGAAGTAGCGCTGCTCAAGCAGGTCAAGGGTGTGGGAACGTTAATCGCCTTGACGTACATCCTGACACTGGAAGACCCGAAGCGTTTTCGAAAGAGCCGTGATGCAGGCTGCTACGTGGGACTACAGCCGGGCAGAAGAAACTCCGGACAGAGCGAGCCTCAACTGCATATCACCAAAGAGGGAGACTCCTATCTGCGGATGGTGCTATTGCAAGGGGCGCACCATATCCTGGGACCGTTTGGAGAAGACTCCGATCTTCGGCGGTGGGGACTGAAGCTGGCTGAGCGCGGAGGCAAAAACGGAAAGAAACGCGCGACAGTCGCTGTAGCGCGCAAGCTGGCAGTTCTACTGCATCATCTCTGGATCAGCGGTGAGGAGTGTGACCGCTTCATAACACGCAAAAGCGGACACTGGCAGCGGCATAGTTTAGGAAGGATCGAGTAACACCACAACCAAACGCCGAGTTCCGGCGACTGCGCCCTTGGCCTGGACCACTTTGCATCACCAATGCAAGGAGAGGTCGCCTAACAATACTCGGGGCACACTTCAGGTCACAGGGTCTCGTCGCACGGGCGTTAGACAATTAATGCATGGCAGCGAATACCTACACGCCTTCGCGCAGGAATCCCAGCATCTGGGTTCCGTTCCCGTTCGCGCTCAAAGAGTTCCTCGCGACCAACCCCCAAACGCGGGTAGGGCAGGGAGGCGATCGTCGGCAATGGACTGTTCTTGCTTGAAAGCCGATGCAGTCTATGGCGACATTGACCCCCTCAATCGGCTTTTCCTGCCGAAAGGCTGGGCCGGAACGCCATTTTGATTGCTGCTCCCTAATTTGTTCAACGGGGTCACCGCTGAGAAAATTGATGGGAATGGCGCCGAGTTCGCCAGCCTTTTCCAGTCGATTGCCGCTCATGTCTTCCAACGGTGTATTCAGCTCGTGCTGGCGACGTCGCCGCTCGTCTGGCATCCGTCGATATAAAGACTTCATCTACGTCAGGACATGAATCGTGGATGGCGATTTTCGTTGCCCCGGAATTTTTAAATCCACAATTCTTGCGAGTTTCACAAAATCCACAGTGTGAAATGTCCGATCGGAATAGCAGACTTCAGCACAGCGCCGAAGCGATCCAAGGATTACCGGCCCGCATCAACTTTGGCAGGCGAGCGCCCGAGGCAGCCTGACAGCAGGCGATGCAACCCCACATGAGCACAACATCGAACGTAGCCGTACCGGCGACTCCCTCGTCCGCCCGACGCGTCCTGATGATATTGTTGCTTTCCCTTGCCGGGGGCAGTGTGGACGCGGTGATCATTATGGGTTTCAACGTCCTGACCGCGGCCCAGAGCGGCAACACGATTTTGCTCGCCGTTTCACTTGCTCAACGTCGGTTCGCGACCGGGTTCTACGCGACGGTCTCGGTTTTCGCTTACACGGTCGGCGCGGCTGTGGGTGAGTTGGTGGTAAGCAAACGCCGCGGCTGTGCATCCTGGATGTCGCCGGTCGGCTGGGGCCTGGTTGTCGAGTTGCTTGCCCTCGGCTTGCTCCTCGGCTCTTGGCGCTTGGCGGGACACCGTCCGTCCCTGGGAACGACTGCTGTCCTGGTTGCCATCGCCGCCATCGCCATGGGAGTCCAGAGTGCTGGTGTGTTGCGACTGCACGTCGGCCCCACAACCACCTACGTCACTGGCACATTGACCTCGTTCGCAACCAAGATTGTGCGTGGGCGACATATCATCGAGAAAGCACCGGCCGCGACAACCGATGCTCAAGATGCGAACTCTGCCGTTCTGTGGTCAAGCAAGGGCCCCTTGATCTACGGCGTGGACTGGCTTGTCTATGCCGGAGGAGCATGTGTCAGCGCACTTCTATTCTTGCGGGTTCGTGAAGCAGCACTTGCGCTGGCCATGTCCGCGATCGTTGCCGCAATCATAGCTGGGGTTTCCCGCCGCTAGGACCTAGAGCGGTGAACGGTTTACAAACTGGCCGGCACGGCCGTAGGTGATTGGCTGACGATTTCCCCACTCCTGAGTCAGGCGCGAACTATGGATACAGGCTCGGAACAACTCGCTTTGCACATGTCGCTCGTCTGAACATCAAAAAGTTTGTACATTGCGAGTGCCGGTGCCAGCAGGGTATGGAGTCCATGGACGAGTCGCTATTTCTTCATCGATTACACTTCGCCTTCGCCATCACCTTTCATTATCTGTTCCCGGAATTAACGATGGGTTTAGCGCCGATGCTCGTCATATTGAAGACGCTGGCCATCCTCACCGGGAATGAAGCTTACAACGAATCGGTACGCTTCTGGGCCAAGATATTCGGCATCTGGAGTTCCACTTGCCAGGGTGTCGCCGGGAACCATTCGCATGTGGCGAGAAAAAATAGGCAAGCATCGCGTAAACTGGAAACAACATGTCACTCGTATTACCTTGCTGCTCATAGTGGCCGTTGGCTTTCGTCCATACGTCAAGGTCCACAGAACAATTCTCACGTTCTTAGAACGTTTAAGGAAATCTGCCATCTCGCCAAAGGCTTTTCGCCCGGTCGTCTTGGCTGTCTCGATATCGATGAATTCCTTTATGATTTCTAAGCCGTTCCTATCAACCGTGCAACTCCTTCCTATTCTTACCCGTCGTTCCCATTCACGTTCTTATGGGTGCCCCACCGTGGGTGCCTCATCGACTCGCCAGACCGCCAAGCGCCTAACCCCTCAGATTACGATCAGATTGCGCCTTCGGGCTCATGACTACTGGCGTGATCGGCGTTTGTCAGAACGTAATCGGATGCCCCATTCGACTCGCCGACAACCGGCGGCAAGCGTCTAATTCGGATTCGAACTTCGGCCCCGGCATGGTGAAAGAGATGGGCGCAAGATGCGAAGTGCGTCCCGATGCCAGGAGTCGGGAGGGCCCTTTGTGGCCGGTGACTCTGGGCCACTCCAGAGATCCGCTTTGTTGACGATGAGGCAGAACAATGGCGGCTGGAATGTTGCGGTTGATAAACAGTCTCCGCTTGGGAAATCCGAACAGGGTTTCACAGACTTTTAACCGTCTCTTAATAGGCGCATTTTCGAGGGTGCATCGTAACAAATGTGCGCTGTTTTATGGCTGTAACGATTCATCAACTCCACAAAGGTGTTCGGGTCATGGCCAGCTTGCTCGCGGTTTGCAGTCGCGAGGTTCCCGTAGATTCTTGCGCACCTGGATTCGAAGGACAATCGTATGACGTCCGGTACCTCGAAAATTGCTATTCGGCTCTGCTGCTTTTTTGGCATCATCCTAGGTTTTGTGTGCTCGTCGCCGGCGCAGGTGGACCGCACGGGTTTGAATGGCACGGTCACCGATCCCTCCGGACGCGTTTTGCCCCAAACGCATGTCACTGCCATACACAACGTCACGGGACTGCGAAGGGAAACCGTGTCCTCTTCGGGTGGAACCTATGACATTCCCGAACTGCCCGTCGGGGTTTACACCGTCTTATTTGCACACGAGGGCTTCAGAGCCATCACCTTCGAGAATGTAGTACAGACGGTCGGACAGACGCGCACGCTGAGCGCAACCCTGCCGATATCAGGCAGCGAGGAGCGAGTGGAGGTGCCGGCTAGTTCCGGGCAGATCAATGAAACCTCCAATGTCTTGGGAGTGCCCATCGAAAAGGTGCAGGCCGATGAACTACCGTTAAATGGCCGGAATTGGGCCACGCTCACGGCTCTGGTGCCCGGCGCAGTCGATACCGGGGGCAGTAACCAGCGTTCGGTTCGATTTGCAGGCCGGGGCCGCGATGACAACAACATCACTTACGATGGCATTGACGCCACCAACATCATTAACCAGCCGCAGCAACCATACGTTCGCTTGGCGATCCCTCTGGATACCATCCAGGAGTTTCGTGTCGACTCGATGATGGCCACCGCCGAGGAGGGCGGAACCGGAGGCGGACAGTTGGCTGTAACCTCACCCTCCGGCACAAATCACCTCCACGGCGACGTATTCGAATATCTCCGCAATAACGCTTTAGATGCTCTGATACCTGTTCCGCCTGATACCGCCCAACAGCCTCTTCGTTTGAATCAGTTCGGAGCTTCCGTAGGAGGCCGAATCGTGCGTGACAAGACTTTCTTCTTTCTTGCCTACGAAGGATACCGGCAGCATTGGGGCTTCCCGTTGACCGGCTACGTCCCTAGCCCCTCGTTCCGTGCCCAGGTGGCAGCTGAGTCTCCGGGACTCATTCCAATTCTTGATGCTTATCCGATAGGGCAGATTGCGACCAGTAATCCAAACATCGCCCAATTTACGAGTGCAGGCAGACAGGTCGTCAATGAAGATTCCGGCATGTTTCGCCTCGACCATCGTTTCACGGATAGGACAACGGCGTTCGTCCGAACCAGCATTGATGAAGCAGTGAATACTCAACCGCTCGCCAGTTCCAACCAGTATCTTGAAGACAAACAGCAGCTTACCTCATCTCCTGTCAATGTCGTTCTCGAACTCCTGCATATCTTTTCTCCAACGTTATTGAACGAGGTCAAATTCGGATTCAATCGCAGCACAGCCGACACCACCGATATCAACCAAACCGGCTTGCCATACTCGTTCGCGGTGAATGGCCTCACCACTCTCAACAACAACAAGGTAAGCACCGGCGTGGGTAACTCCTTTGCCGGAATCGACAACATGACATGGGTAAAGGGGCGGCACGTTCTGAAGGCAGGAGTGGAGATTCGGCGCGTGCAAATGAACCAGGGAAACACCGAAAGCGGAACTGTTACTTATGCCTCCGTGGCAGCCTTCACCGCCAACCAGGTGAGCACGGCCACGCTCAACGGCGCTCTGCCGATCAATGGTTTGCGAAAGACGCAGTATTTCGGATACGTACAGGATGAATTCAAGTTGCTGCGAAACCTTACCTTGAACCTTGGCGCGCGTTACAGCTTTTTCAACATTTTTCACGAAGTACAAGGACGCGCCGATCCCTTCGATTTCGCCACCTGTGGACCGCAAGGCTTCTGCGGAGTGGGTGCCAGCTTCGGCCAGCCGAACTATCACGACATCGATCCGCGCGTAGCGTTCGCGTGGGCGCCAGCCAGGAGCGGGCACACCGTGGTTCGCGCTGGCTTTGGCATATACCACGAGGACGGCCAGTTGGATGATCAGAACCTGCCCATCAGCAACGAAGTCTATGCCTACTCTTTGTCAAATATCAGTTATCCGATTACTCCGTATCTGGCCAACACCATAGGGATCATCTCACCGCGGGACGATGACCGCCGGCGCAAGGATACCTACGTCTCGCAATGGGATCTTGCCTTACAGAAAGCGCTGCCGTCGGGTTTTGTGGGGACCATCTCTTATGTGGGAAGCACAGGCACCCACCTGCTTACCCTTTCAGAAGTGAACGTCAAGAACCCGTTCACCGGAGCCCGTCCGTACCCCGCGTTTGGGGAGGTGAGTTGGCGAGGCAACAAGGACAGCAGCAACTATGAGGGACTTTCCATGTCTGCGCGGCGTTCCTTCTCGCACGGGTTCTTGCTATCAGCCAACTACCTGTGGTCGCACGAAATCGACGACGGATCCGACGGCAGTGGCGACAGTGACTCGCTGGTGCCTGAAAATGTCGCATGTTCGAGGTGTGAACGCGCCAGCGGTATTTGGGATGTGCGCCACGTATTGAATGCCAACGCCATATATGAACTCCCCTTTGGGCCGGGCAAGCCGTATCTGAAAGAGTCGGGAATCCTGGGCAAAATCGCCGGTTCCTGGACACTGACTTCCACGGTCGTGGCGCGCACGGGATTTCCTGTAAACGTTCTGGTCAATCGCTCTGCTTCCGCGGTGCCTGACGGCAACACCACCGATCAGCGTCCCGATCTCGTACCAGGAGTTCCACTCGCCCCATCCGGAGGCTCAAGTATCGGAGAATGGATCAATCCCGCAGCCTTCGCCATGCCGGCGAACGGCACATTCGGCGACGCGCCGCGGGACGTGGCGCGTGGGCCGGGCGCATGGCAGATTGACATGGGAACGGGGAAACACATTCCGTTGACCGAGCAGGTGCACCTGGAGTTTCGTGCCGAATTCTTCAACGTTTTCAATCATCCGCAGTACGGGTTGCCCCAAGCGACAGCCTTCGCTAGCGGTTTCGGCAGCATCATCCAGACTGTAAACACTACTACCCCTGTCAGCCCGGTTGGGACGGGGACGCAACGCGAGATTCAGTTCGCGTTACGGATAGCTTTTTAGTTGTGCACGAGCATTCGGCTAACGGATGCAGTGAGATTCTCGTTTCAGGCTGGCTGTTGTGAAGATTTTGGTCATCGAAGATGAAGGCAAGACCGCCAAGTTCCTGAAGAAGGGACTTGAGGAGGCGGGCTTCGTCGTCGATGTTGCTGTAGATGGATTGGATGGGTTGCACCTCGCACAGGAATTGCAGTTCGATCTCATCATTCTCGACGTGATGCTCCCAGGGTTGGATGGATGGCAGGTTCTTACTCGCTTGCGCCAGGAAGGCAAGTGCGCGCTAGTGCTTTTCCTGACCGCGCGTGACGCCGTACACGAGCGGGTACGAGGGTTCGAACTGGGCGCGGACGACTATCTTGTAAAACCGTTCGCGTTTTCCGAATTGCTGGCGCGCGTGCGATCGCTGCTGCGCCGCGGGCCTCCGCGCGCGCTGGAGACGTTTCGCCTGGCAGATCTTGAAATCGACTTTTTGCGCCAACGTGCCACTCGCGCCGGTCAGCGGTTGGATCTGACTCCCAAAGAGTTCCTTCTCTTATCCTTGCTGGCAAGGCGCGCCGGCGAGGTTCTATCGCGAATCCAGATCGCCGAAGCGGTCTGGGACATGAACTTCGACAGCGATACCAATGTCGTGGACGTGAATGTTCGAAGGCTCCGCAGCAAAGTGGACGATGCGTTCTCGCCCAAATTGATCCATACCGTTCGGGGTGCCGGCTATGTTCTGGAATCCGACCCGTAAACTCGCGCCGGTCTCACGAGTGTGGGGAACTTTGGCCTTCCGGTTAACGGCCGCCTACGCGCTTGCAGGCTTGCTTCTGGTGTCCTTCGCAATCGTTAGTCTTTATTTAGTGCTGGTGAGCGAACTGGAGAAGAGCACCGATTTGTTCCTCGCGGATAAGGTTCACGTGGTAGGCACCATGTTGCGGGAGAGACCCGATGACTGGGACGCACTGCGCGAGGAAGTTGAACTGGAAACGGCTGCGCGGCACTACGAGCAATTCTATATTCGCCTGCTGGATGAACGAAACAGACCACTGATGATGACGCCGGGAATGGCAGATCAATTGGACTTGGCGCAATTATCCAGTCAAACCCAAAGCCGCCCCGGTCGCGCCATTCAGATGAAGGGCAGGGACGGCCGAGCTTTTCGCGTGACCAGCGTTTCGGCGCCAGTCGGTTCCCCAGCAACTCGAGCCGACACCGTTCAGATTGCGATTGATGTCTCGCAAAAAGAGAAGTTGCTGGCCCGCTTTCGGTTTTGGTTCTGGGCCATTCTGCTGGCGACCCTCGGTATTTTTCCGTTGGTCGGCTATCAGATTGCACGGCATGGCATTCGTCCGGTGGAGGAGATGGCAACAACCGCGCGCCACATCAGTTCGACGAACCTGCAGGAACGCATTCTTCCAGAAGGGTATCCGTTCGAACTGGCATCCCTGGCCGGTACCTTCAACCAAATGCTGGACCGCCTGGAAGAGTCCTTCGAGCGCATTTCGAGATTTTCGGCGGACATTGCGCACGACCTGCGCACGCCCGTGAACAACATTCGCGGCGAAGCAGAAGTTGCCTTGGCCCGCGAGCGAAGCGCGGCCGAGTATCGCGACGTCATCGAATCCTGCCTCGAGGAAGCTGTGCGATTATCGGATCTCATCGGCGACCTCCTGTTTCTGGCACGTGCGGAGAGTTCATTACCCCATTTGCGGTCCGAGCGAATAAATGTGGGCGAATTGCTGGGCGGAGTAAGAGAGTATTACGAAGCGTCGGCCACCAACGGCAGGGTCACGCTCACCACTACTGTCGTGGCCGAACCGGTCATTGCCGAACTGGACCGCGCGCTCTTGCAGAGGGCAGTGGGCAACCTGGTCTCGAATGCCTTGGCAAACACCGCCCCCGGCGGAGCAGTCGTGTTGGCGACGGACGCCGATTTTTCCACGATTCGCATCGAAGTCTCCGATACAGGCGTCGGCATTCCAGCGGATGCCCTGCCGAGGGTTTTCGATCGTTTCTACCGTGTCGATTCGTCGCGTTCCCAGGTTTCGGGCGGGACTGGCTTGGGGTTGGCGATCGTGAAGAGCATTGCGCTGCTTCACGGCGGTACTGTGGAGATTTCGAGCCAACCGGGACTGGGCACACGGGTCACGCTCCACCTGCCGGCCTCTCTCATAAGATGACAAAAATGTAATCTCCACGTCATGTTGGCGTCTTCGTCCGGGCGCTTGCCAGGTCTGGTTCGGAGAAGGAGAGAATGCACGAGAACTCTGACTGTATAGCGCTCAACGCACTTGCTTGCCCCGAAAGGCAAGTCGGTCGGGCAGGGCGCATGCCCGACACTCGCAACGGATTACAAAACTGTCATTTTCACGTCATGCTGGCGTCATTTTCGTGGTTCTAAACTAGGCCCGTTCCTGAAGCGACCTCAAGTTGCACGCGCTGAAAGAAACCGAAAGAGGAGAACGACACATGTTCCGAAAAACGTCTCGACAAAGAAATAACCCTCAGAATAGTTCCCGGATCAACTGTCTGCGTCTGCTCGCCGGCCTGCTGGCGGTGGGGCTGAGCGTTCCGGCGCTCCTGGGTCAGTCCGTGCCGTTCCCGACCTACGCACCCGGCGAGAACACGAACGCGAGCACCGGCCCGACCTACTCGCAGCCTTTGCCCAACCCGTGGGTCGTCAGCGACGGCACAATCATCACCCCTGCCGGCACCCAGGTCTATCTCGGCATCACGACCCGCGCCAAAGCCATCGCGCTGAACCCGAATACCAGCACGCACACCGCCGCCGTCCTTCAAATGGGCGCCCCACAGGCCGTCACGATTTTCAACACCCAGACCGGCGCTGTCCTGCAGACCTACAGCGCGCCATATCTGTCAGGTACCACGACTGCGTACGATTCAGACGGCAGCACCACCGGCATCACCTATACGCCGAACGGTAAGTACCTGCTGTTCAGTCAGGACGGCAGTTACGGCCCTCACAGCTACGTTACCATCGTCAGCGTCGATCCGAGTACGGGCTTGATTACATCAACGGGCGGCTCAAACCCCTTCCCCCAGCAAGTCAACGTTCCGATCGACATCAACAGCCAGAACTATCTGACCACCGTCACTTGCTTCCCGAACAGCCCTGGGGGGACCACGGGCAGCTTTAATATCCCGTGCGGCCAGACCTACTCGATTGTGTCAGATAAGACATACACTTCCTATCCCATGGGCATCGCGATCTCGCCAGATGGCAAGACCGCCTACGCCGTGTTGGACAACAACGATACTCTGACCAAGATCGACCTGATCGCGACGACACCGACGCAGGGTGCGCAGATCCGCGTCGGTAACGTCCCGCACAGCGTCGTGATCTCGTCGGATGGCAAGACCGCTTACGTCTCCAACGAGGCCGGACGGATTGCTACCCAGAAAGACTTCCAGGAATACTCCAACGGCACCCCGGTCGTCGCCGAGTATCCGACCGGCACCACGGCCCCCGGCACCATTTCCGTGGTCGATTTGGCCTCGTTCAAGGTCACGGGCAGCATCACGACCGGCCATCACCCGACCGGTATGGCGTTTTACGGAAAGTACCTGCTGGTCGCCAATGCTTATAGCGACAGCATCTCCGTGATCGACACGACGAGGAACGAGGAGGTGCGGAAGATCGACCTTGGGCTGCCTATCGGCGTGCCCGGCGAGCGCAATCCGGCCTACGGCGCGGGGCCGAACTCAATTGCCGTCGATGCCGTGCACAACATCGCCTACGTCGCGCTCTACAACGCCAATGCGATCGCGGTTGTCGACCTCAGCACCAGCGCGTGGAAACCCGTCATGGGCATGATCCCGGTGGCCTATGCGCCGAGCTCGGTTGTACTGGACGCGGCGGACGACGCGCTGATCGTTGCCAATGACAAGGGCATCGGCACCACGGGCTACGGGGTAGCGCCCCCTCCGACGAATACGGCCGAAAATTCGTATGCTTCCTATTACGGCGTGTACGACTTCAACACCCACCAGGACCTTGGCACCGTCAGCATCGTCCCCGTGCCGAATAACCTGACCCTGGCCGTGATGACGCAGAAGGTCTTTCAGAATAACCACTGGGATCTGGCGCAAAACATCCTGTCCGCCGCTGGGGGAAAACCGTCTACCAAGCCGGTCGTAATCCCGGCGAAGATCGGCGATCCGTCGCTGATCAAGCATGTGTTCTTGATCATTCGTGAAAACCGCACCTACGACCAGATGCTGGGCGATGTGACAGAAGGCAATGGCGACCCCACCCTGGCAGTTTTTGGCGACAACTCGACCTTCGCCGAATATCAAGTCGTTACGCCAAACGCGCACACGATCGTGCAGCGCTTCCCCCTTCTGGACAACTTCTACGATCCGAGCCGGCAGTCGGCCGACGGTCACAACTGGATACTCCAGGCCATGGCGCCCTACGGCGACGACATCCAGTCGCCCGACTGGCTCCGCGACTATCCCTCCAACGGTGGCGATGCGATCGCTTATCAGAAAAAGGGCAACCTGTATAACCTGGCGACCAAGGCCGGCATCAGTTTGAAGAACTACGGCGAGTACATCGAGTACAACACGTTCAAGGTGCCGGGTTGCACTCCGACTAATCAGACCCTCGATAACACTTATAATGGTTCCGTTCCGCCCATTACAGAACCGTTTGTTGTTTCGAACAGTTGCGAGCCGACCTGGACCCAGTTCTACAATGACACACTGGAATACGAGAGTGGTAACGAGAAGCAGCTCCAGTACTACAACGTCATCGGCTCGGTGTCCCCGCTCCCGGACGTAATCAGCCACACGGTCCAGAACTTCCCGCAGTTCGATCTGGGCATCCCGGACCAGTACCGCGTCGATGTCTGGAAGCAGGACTTCGCCAAGGACGTGGCGGCCGGTAGGGTGCCCCAGTTGGAACTCATCTGGATTATGTCCGACCACACCACCGGGCCGCCGAACGCGACAGCCGAACAGGCCGATAACGACTTGGCGATTGGGCGCATCGTCGACTACATCAGCCACAGCAACGTGTGGTCCTCATCGGCGATCTTCATCGAGGAAGACGACGCGCAGAACGGCGTGGACCACGTCGACGGTCACCGCAGCCCGGGCTATGTCATCAGCCCCTACGTCACGCAGCAGGTGAACCCCGATGGCACCGGAGCCGGGGTAACCGAGGAAAGCACCTTCTACACGCAGGTCAACATGACGCGTACGATCGAGCAGATCCTCGGTCTGACGCCCATGAACCAGAACGACTTGATTGCATCGCCCATGACGACGCTCTTCGTCGAAAATCCGCCCGCGGCGAACTTCCTGCCATGGAAGCACGTGCCGAACCAGGTCCCGCTGTGTTACGGCGTCTCCGGGTATTCGGCCCCGACTAACATCAGCCCCAGCCTCAACACTTGCAGCTCCACAACCTCGGCCCTGCACGATAGCCCTGCAGTCAAAGCTCTGCGGGCTGGCTGGCTCAAAATGAAGGCGGAGGTCTTCGCCGCCAAATATCACATTCCCGACTCCTTGGACCCGGACACCGTCAGCCACTTCGATTGGTACGAGGCCACCGGATTTAAAGTCCCCTACCCCGGCGAGAAGACGGTTCGCCCGGCGAGCGACTTCAACCGCGCTGCACCCACCAAAGCCGACATCGACGACTAAATCGCGTTCCGGCTTTAAAAGTTCCTCTCCCCGGTGACCGGGGAGACAGAGTGCTGACGAACCCCGCCTTTTTCTGGTGGGGTTCGCTGTTTAGCGGAAGAGATTGAGAAAGAGCCTTACGAGAAAGGTCTAGCGAACCACTCGGCCCCGAGTTTTGCGCCGCGCTCCGTGAGGGGCGAGGCGAAGCGTAAACAGGGGGATAGGTGGGCTGGGTTATTGAGCTCCGAAAAGACGCAATCAGGATGCTGACGCCTTACGCTGTGCGGAAAGCCACATGGACGGGAACGACAACGCGAGCTCCCGGACAATCCTGCGTAGTCGAAGACCCCAGAGCACGCCTAGAAACTTCATGCACGAGAACCGGGAGATCGGCGTTTGCCGGTACTAATCCAGCACGCAAACCTGGCTGCTTTGTGCTGTCCGATTCGGTCAGCCGACCAACGTAGGGGGCCTTGGCTTCCCAGAACCCTACTTCGGGACCGCGTCGGACACACCACACCGCCGCCGCCACTCGAAACCTGAGCTCATCCTTCAGTACTCTCGTCGTCCTTACCCTGTGCCCAGACCAATGCGATACAAGTCGTGGAAAGGATCACTGCCGAAAGGATCACGCCCAGTATCGCAACAACCGCTGTGTTCAGACTGCTCCGAGAGTGCAGCAGAGGCATC
Source organism: uncultured Acidobacteriota bacterium (assembly GCA_963786435.1). Classification (GTDB taxonomy): domain Bacteria; phylum Acidobacteriota; class Terriglobia; order Terriglobales; family Acidobacteriaceae; genus TOLSYN. Next base: position 2,890,718 of record CAWAZK010000002.1, on the reverse strand, counting down.
ATCCACATAGATATAAAAAGGTACGGCAGGAGAAACCACGGTTCAAAAAGATCGCCGATTTGTCTGATCCATGGACAGTGCCAGTCATTTCTCCGCCAATTCTTGATTCTATTTCTCGGCAACCCTGTAAATGGTAAGTATTCCTCTTTTAGCGTCCCCTGTTTGGCTTGCATGCCTAGGAACCGCAGATATCCTCGAGCCTGGTAGCTTCGGTAGAGCATCACGAATGCCGAAAGCGCGACAAGCATACCCACGAGGCTAAGCATAGGGAACAAAGTTGCATCCCGGAATTTCACATTGACATAGGCGTTGGCAATAAACCCTTGACCGACCAACAACCACATGATGCGATGATTGGTGACATCGTCTTCGTGCCGGATCATTTCACGAATAACGGTCGTGTACTGTTCTAGTCGGACGTCGTACATGGAGTCGCTCACAATCCACACATCTGGAAGAGGTGGCATTTCCACGGCCCTAAGTTGACGTACAGACCGGCATCCCGTGCGCTCCCAGTTCGGTCGTAGGCTTGGCCGGACAGAATATCTTTAAGTTGCCATTGCTTTCCTCCTAGCTCGTCCCATGGCACATGGACACGCGCTTGGGCGGCTTCTTGCCAGAAATTAAGGACGATGAGGTAGCGCTCATCGTCCTTAATCCAGCACTAGGCGAGTAGACTCTGGCAGCTCTGGTTGTCGGGCCACCCACTCCGCTCGCAGAGACGACGCCTCAGGAACCCACACTGTCCTGCCCAGTCCCGTTCGCAGCGGTGCTGCGTCACAACTTCCGGCTTGTCCGTCATCCAAGCCGATCCGAAATGGGAGCGGTGCTTCAACCGCACTTTGCCATTTCTCTGTAATAAGAAGACTGACCCACCAAGTGCTTTCGTGTGAACCGCTACGCTACCGCTCGTTGCCGTGCTGACAGCTTAATCGCCGCTGGAGCCCAGCGACCATCGGTCAGCATATCGCGGGCTCAAACGCCTACTTGGCCGAGTACAGCTTTCGCGCGGTCTGCGTCGCAGGTTTCTCGCCACCAATTCGATGCCTCAGGCCAGACCGTTTGTCGCCTGAGGTGGTCGTGCAGTACGTTTATTGTCGAGAACAGCTTTCCTGCGTACCAGCTGCGCTCTGGCTGGACCGAACCGGCAATACAACTCCCGGCTACGTGGGCTGCAATGCGTGTCCACGGTAGCCCTGTCACAATTGACAGCTGACGAGAGGCCAGCCGTCTAGATATCCTTGTTGTTTGCCAGTATCCGTGCATGCATGAGTCATCACCATGGTGTGGCGCATCAGATTGTATGCGGAGTCGATCAACCCAGTTTCCCGGCCTCAACCTGCACCGAGCACGGTATCGAGGTGATTGTTTTCTGCCGCGGTGAAGGCCTGCGTGCAAGGCTGAGTAGATTGTGTGCAGCTCGGGGCGGTTCTATAAGAACCCCGGTTTCGTGGTGGTCATGCAGGCTTAGCCGCCGGTTTGGTTGACTTAATCAATCCCGCAAATCAGCGACAGCTAGGTGTCTCTTCATAGAGAGTAGAACATGACCAGAACCTTCACCAGACAGCTTTTGTCAACGACACTATCCTTTCTGCTGGTCATTGCAGCCGCGCCATCTGAAGCTGGAGCTCAGCAATCAGCGCCAACGGAATCCAACGGTTATTCCGGACAAGGTGCGCCGCTGTCGGCGGAGGAGTTACAACAATTGGTTGCGCCGATCGCGCTGTACCCGGACGCCCTTGTGGCACAGGTTCTCGGAGCCGCAACCTTTCCTGACCAGGTTGCTTTCGCTGCCAGTTGGCTTCAGCAGAACAGCAATCTTACCGGCAAGACTCTAATGAAGGCAGTAGATGCACAGGGCTGGGATCCCAGTGTGAAGGCGCTCACACAATTTCCCTCGGTGCTCGGCAACTTGGCGCAGAACCTCAGTTGGACCTCGGCCCTCGGAGAGGCATATAACACCCAGGCTAGCGACGTGATGTCAGCCGTCCAGGTGCTGCGCGCGAAAGCGCTCGCCGTCGGCAACCTGAAATCAGGGTCGCAGCTTACGGTCGTGCAACAGTCGCCACAAGTGATCGTCATACAATCTGCTAACCCACAGGTAGTGTATGTCCCGACATATAACCCAGCGGTGGTTTATGGCTATCCGTATGTAACTCCCGGATACAGTACCAGCGCCGTAGTAGCGACTGGCGTGCTTGCCTTCGGAGTCGGTGTTGCTGTGGGGGCGGCGATCAGCGGCGGATATGGTTGGGGATATAGTAGTTGGAACTGTGGCTGGCACGGCACCACCGCAGTGGTGTATCGCGGCGGCGCATACTACGGAAACAACGCCTGGCACGGCGGCTACTATGGCTCCAGCAGGTCTGTAAATGGTGTCAACGGCGCTGCCCGCTATGGCACGGGGTACAACCCATCCACCGGGACTTACGCACGTGGCGCCTCAACCACGACCGCCTACGGCACCCAAAAAGTTGGTCAGGCATACAACCCAAAAACCGGCGCTTACGGGGCCACCCATCAAAGCTCCAATGCCTATGGGAGCTACGGAAGCTCGGTGGTTTCCAAAAACGGTAACACTGCGTATACACAGCATCAGACGACCTCGAGAGGATCTGTGGGATCGGTACAAACTTCGAGCGGTGGCAAAGCTGTTGCCGGCGCGGGTAAGTACAACAGCGCTGCCGCGGGTGAAACCGCGGGCGGCAACAAGTACGCTACAGCGAACGGCAATCAGTACAAGAACACAGGGAGCGGCTGGGAGACCAACAAGAGTGGAAGCTGGAACAACGTGCAGAAGCCAAGCCAGAACAATTCTGCTGCTTCGAAGGGTTGGGGCGGGCAGGAGAAGAGCAGCGGATCTTCAGCTTTCAGCGGAGGCAGCGGCGGAGGCTGGCAATCCAGGGCAGACAGTGCTCGTGGCTCGGCAAGCAGAGGCGGTGGCGGTGGCCGCACCCGCAGGTGAACCCAGCAGTGCAGTCGCAAACAGTCCACATCTGTTTCCTGGTGGTGCCGTACATTCGATCTTTTGGAGGACAAGTATGTCGCTCGCTGCTCGCAGAAGCTGGTTGGTTCTTATTTCCCTAGTCATTCTTATCGCTGCTTGCAAGAAGTCTGAGAACCCCCCGGTGAGCGAGAAACCTTTGTTCAAGGTGTTTGCTTCACCCGACGACGCGGGCAATGCACTGCTGGCAGCGGCAAAGTCCGGGGATCAAAACGCGGTGCTGACAATTTTCGGGCCTGATGCGAAGGAGATTGTCTATTCAGGCGATGCCACGCAGGACAAAAATGCGCGCGACGCATTCGTGGCCGCCTACGGAGTGATGCACCGATGGCGCAAGATGCCGGATGGAAGCCAAATCCTGGTGGTTGGAGCTGACAATTTTCCCTTTCCGATTCCACTAAAGAAGAACGGTGCAGGACAGTGGTTCTTCGACGCGGCTGCGGGGAAGAATGAGATTCTGAACCGCCGCATTGGCCGGAACGAACTCGCAGTCATCAACGTTTGTGCAGCACTGGCCGATGCTCAGGCTGAGTACTTCTCACGCCGCCATGATGACGAAAAAACGAAACAATACGCAGTGAAGTTCATTAGTGACCCCGGCAAGCATAACGGTTTGTACTGGGAGTCGCCGGAAGGCCAGCCCAAGAGTCCGCTCGGACCGCTGGCAGCCTCCGCGACCGCCGAAGGATATAGCGCAAAGTCGAACCAGCACACGCCTTTCCATGGCTACTACTTCCGTATGCTGACCAAGCAAGGCAGTCATGCACGAGGCGGCGCAAAAGACTACGTAGTCGATGGGAAGATGGTCGGTGGATTTGCGCTGGTCGCCTATCCAGCTGAATACGGCAATTCTGGGGTGATGACGTTCATCATCAACCAGGATGGCGTGATTTTCCAAAAGGATTTGGGGAAGACCACCACAGAAGCGGCAACTGCAATGAGCGAGTTCGATCCCGATGACAGTTGGAGGCGGGTAGAGGAATGAAACTGAAGTGCGGGCGTCACTGCCGGCTGGACGTCCGCCCAGAGTACCGCGAGGCCTCCAGGTGTCGTTCGCAAATCACGTGAGGCTTGGTCCTATCTCAAGAGGGCGAACTGGCGCCAACCGAGGGCCCTAAGAGCAACCTCAAGAGCGCGAGAAATATCCAGTCGTCCAGGTGGCATACGAAGACGCATTGGCTTACGCGAAGTGGGCTGGCAAGCGGTTGCCCACGGAGGTCGAGTGGGAGCAGCTTGACCCAATCAGGTACAGGGACAGTGCGGATGTGCCCTCCTTTTCCCATGAGGTCGGCAATTACGCAATGGCCTTCGCGAAACTGAAAATCCTCACATCGTAAGGCTGCTACTTCGGCCCTGCGCGGACCGCATCCGACCAGCACCGCGAGCAACGCATAGTTGCGCCGGCCCTCGCAGTCTCTCACCAAGTGCCTCCGCAAGAAGCAGCTTGTCTTCCTCTGCTGTCAGCCAGTTTCCTATGCGAACACCGAGACGTTTCACGCCTTGACCCGCCGGATGCCAGCCGATAGGTCGGGACTGAGCAACCCGCAATCGGCAGCCTCATACGCCAGCCGCCGCACAGCCGCCAATCTCAGATTGATTGTTGAAGGCGCATAGTGGCGCTGTTCCAGTGAAATGCGATAACGCGTGACCACCGTCTTGTTAAAGGCAAGACGCAGCTCAGAGCAGTACCAATCGATGAACTCTCGAATGGCATGATCATACGAGCGCTGTGAACTCACTGACGTTAGGCTGTTCAGGACTGCCGATTTCGACTGCTCAAGGTCCGGCAGTTTCAGGACTATTTTTGGACCCTTTTTGCGTTTGGTTTTCGCCACGGAAACGGCCTCCCATTGCCGTGACGAAAATCATGGTTCACCTGCTGATCTCGTGACCAGCACGGCGTTTGCCGTAGTATCGCCTGGCGGATCGAGCTTTCGCCGCACATGTTCGCGCACATCATTGGGAGATTCGGCCGCGAGGGCGAGGTAGGAGAAGAAGCCGAGTAGGCACATCCGGTAATTCATGATCACAACCACGCCGCCTTGCGTGGCCAGCACGTTGTCTGGGTACATCGTCGAACTGCCACGTACCATCGGGGCTCCCCATGAATCCAGTTCATCACGGGAAGAGGCCGCGGCGCCAGACAGACCACCGCCGATCTAGGGATTCTGGCCGAGTCAGGGCACCCCAGAGGAAGTTGTGGGCTGAACTGGGGCTGATCAGGATGAGTGAGCAGATGGCTTCTTTCGCACCTAGACCCCTCGCAGTACACAAAGGAAAGTGGGCAACACTGTCAAGTTCATGGTGAAACCTCTTTGCCGCTCTCCGCGCTGATTGCCCATCTTCGGTTGACAGAATCGCTCGGCCAAGCCCTTCACGCGGCGGTCGAGTCCGCGATGCGACTCTGGCTTCTCCGCGTCTAGTCGTTGGTCATTTTGGCGGATTTACGACGATGTAGGTTGTCGTCGTTCCAGAGAACTGTGGCTGGTACCGGCTGCTACCGCAATGCTGGTAGGCCAATCCGTTGACGACGACCGAGGAACAGGACGGGGGCACGGAGTGAACGACCGAACCGACGACAGCAGCCGTGACGACGGCAGTTGCCGTGACTGCTGCGGCCGTTGCCACGGGGTGGTAGCAGCCGCCGCCGTAGTAGGCGCCATTATAATGAGTGTTCACGTTGACGTTGCGGTTGACATTGACGTTGCGGTTTACGTTGACATTCCTGTTTACGTTGGTCTGTGCGCTACCGCGATAGTTGACGGTGCGGCCATAACGCTGAGCGACGAGTGTCGATCCCGATAACAATGCCGACGACGAAGAGGGCAAAGATTAAGCCTGATCGCTTCATGTATCTCCTCTATTTGTTCATCTCGGCGGGCTGGGCTTTGGTCTCTGCGCTGGTGATGCGCTGAGCGCCGGGTGGTGGATCAAAGGTAAAGGCGTCCTCACTGAAGGAGGGCGCGAGGTTCCAAGTGAGGACCTCGCTGTGCTGCGGCTTTGCATCATCGGTGAGGGTCTGGATGACGAGTTTAAGCGGCAGGGGGAACTCTCCGAGTTGTATCCATATCTGCCAATCGATACCTTCCTGACGAAAGGCGTACTGCTCGCAGGTGATACCGGCGACAGTGCTTGGGCCGATGTCAACTGCGGCCTTGATCTTCTTGATGCTCGCATCGTTGGGGGATACGCTTATCAGGACAATCTAATTCCTCTGTTGCCGCGTGACTTCTCCTTCATTGGGGTAGTGGCAACCTTTAACTTGTTCGATTTCGGCAAGCGGGAGCACGCAATCAAAGGGGCAAATGCGCAGGCTGAAACGGCGAAAATCGCCCTGCAGATGACCAAGGCCAAGGTTGCTGCGGCGGTCAAGAACAGTCATCTCGAGTTTGAGCGATCGCGACAGCTCAGCGAACTCACTCGCCGCCTGGATTCAGCAATTCAGCTACAGAGAGCAAGCTACGACGAAAACAGCGCCGAGATTCTCGCGGAGAAGAAAGCCAAGGTGGAGGCAGAGACGTTTCAAGCCGATCTCGACTACCGTCAGGCCCTGGCCAATGGAAGGCCAAGTATCCACCTATCTCGGCGAATCGCGCGATTAGTCGTGCAGCCACTCCTCAGCGCAGGAGGGTTTCAAAGCGGGTTGAGCCTTTGATGAAGGCGAGTTGGATGGTGTCAGTGGGGCCGTTACGCTGTTTGGCGACGATGATTTTGGCTTTGCCTTCGAGCTCGGGATTGTTGCGGTCGTAGTACTCGGGGCGGTAGATGAACATAACGATGTCGGCGTCCTGCTCGATGGAGCCGGATTCGCGGAGATCGCTTAGTTTGGGTTCGGCGTCTTTGCCGCCACGGGTTTCCGGGGCGCGGCTTAACTGCGAGAGGGCGATGACGGGAACCTTTAATTCCTTGGCGATTGCCTTGAGTCCGCGCGAGATGGCCGAGACTTCCTGGGTACGGTTCTCATAGCGGCGGCCGCCGGGGGCAGAGGCAGACATGAGCTGCAGGTAATCGACGACGATGAGGTCGAGACCTTCTTTGTCCATGGCCTTGCGGCGGGCTTTGGCGCGCATTTCGGTGAGCGAGATGCCGGGGGTGTCATCGATGTAGATGGGCGCCTGGATCAGTTTGTCGAGGGCGGTGCGGAGCTTGCCGAGGTCTTCGCGGGCGAGGAAGCCGGTGCGCATCTTGTGGGCATCGACGCGGGCCTGCGAGCACAACATACGGTTGAGCAGGGCTTCCTTGGACATTTCCAGCGAAAAGACGGCGACGCTCTTGCCGCCGAGGACAGCGGCGTTTTCGGCGATGTTGATGGCGAAGGCGGTTTTGCCCATCGAAGGGCGGGCGGCGATGATGATCAGGTCGGACTTCTGCAGGCCGCTGGTCATGTCGTCGAGATCGGAGTAGTGAGTTTCGAGGCCGGTGACGCGTCCGCCGCGCTGGAAGAGCTTGTCGAGATCGCCGCCGAAGGACTCCATGGCGATGGTCTTGATATCGGTGAGCTGCTGTCCGCTGCGCTCCTCGGAGATATTGAAGATGCTGGATTCGGCGGAGTCGATGACCTCGGCGGCGGTGCTGGCCTGCTCAAGGGCTTGCGAGATGACGCCGTTGGCGGCGTGGATGAGGTTGCGCAGCATCGCTTTGTCACGCACGATGCGGACGTAGTGCTCAAGCGAGGAGCGGCGCGGGACACCGTCGGTGAGCGAGGCGAGGTATCCGGCTCCGCCTACGGCTTCCAGTTCCTTGTAACGCAGCAACTCCTCGGTGAGGGTGACGATGTCGATGGGGCGGTTGGTCTCGGAGAGATCGGCGATGCGCTGATAGATGCGGCGATGGGCGTCGAGGAAAAAGTGCTCGGACTTAAGGGTTGAGAGAGCTTCGTTCTGCAGGTTGTTATCGAGCAGAATGGCGCCGAGGATGGAGCGCTCGGCCTCTGGACTGGCGGGAAGACCGCGATCGAGACTGAAATCAGCAGCAGGCATAGGTTAGAACCGGTATCAGAAGACTCTCGAAATGCTAAAGATGGTAGGCCCGGAGAAGCCAGCCGCCTCTCCGGGCCTTCAACGGTGCGCAGTACTGCGTGTGGTGACTCGCTCCCGCCGCCTTTGCGGAAACTTGGGAGCCTGAAGAACGAGTGGACTCTGCGGACCGTGGTCCATGCAGAGGCTCGCACCCGGCTCCCCTTCCGGCTCTGGAGCGGCGGCCCTGTTGCCAAGGTAGCGATGCAGAGTGTGTTGCCTCGGGCGTTCGCGCCACCGTCGGCGGCGATTGCTCGCGCCGTGCCGGCGGCAAAGCTTGCGTTTCCGCAAGTCTCGAATGCCACGTGCCAACTATTCTGCAATGCCTTTCGCCGCTGTTCGAGCCGGGAAGCACCACGCAGCGTCGTACTCACCGTTGCGTTGAATGCAAGAGTGCAACAGACGAGACGGAGCGGAGATGAAAAATCGTCGGCGGCGCTGTGAGTATGCTGTGTAAATCGCGGAAAGCTGTGAATCGCGGTGGAAAACTCCGGGAAAGCTAGGGCGCGGGCTCGGGCTCAATGACGTTGCGGAAGCGGCGGAAGAGTCGCAACGAGGCATCGACGACATTGTCTTCGCGCTTGCTTCTCCTTCAACGACGATTTGGGTTGCTCGGTGCCGCTCCAGAGGACGACGCGGTCATGTGCGTCGAGGATGGTGAGACGAATCTGAGTGACGTCGGAGGAGGATAGAGTGCTGCTGGGCGGAGGCGCACCGTGGCGGCCACCGCCGCCGCCGCTCACGCTGACGCCGGAGTCGGCGGCTGGGGCATTGATGGAGGCGATGAGGTCGGCCTGTGCGGGGTCATTGACGACGATGTAGTGTCCCCAGCCCTGGAAGGCGTCTCCGATGACATCGTTGGGAAGGCGTCCGCCGGAGTGCTCGATGTAGATGCTGCGGGCGGCGAGAAGGCGTGCGTGGGGCGCGATGGCCGCGGGAGGCGCGGGCTTGGGAGCCTCTTGCGCGAAGGCGACGGCGCAGAGCAGGAGCGTGGCGGCTGCGCATAGAGATGCGATGGATCGCAATGCGAAAGGAAGCAGCCTTTTCAATTTGAGCGCGACACTGTCTCCATACATCTCGTGGGCTCCTTACATGATCGCGGTGGGCGGAGCCGGTTCGTCGGGATGGCCGGCGTTGCGGAGGGGGACCTGCACCATGAGAACGGCGAGGAATGCGAGGGCCAGCAAGCCGCTGAGAATGTGCGGATGCTCGAAGACGATGGGCAGATCCCAATGGATCTTGCCGCTGGCTTTGAGTCCCTTGACGGCAGCGACGGCAAGGCCGCAGAGAGCTTCTCCGGCGATCAGGCCGCTGGCGGTAAGCACGCCGGCATTGTCGATGCGGGCTTTCTGCGCATCGTTGAAGACGCCCTTGTCGCGGGCGATGTCGGTGATCCAGCGGATGACGCCGCCGATGAAGATGGCGAATGTGGTCTCTAACGGGAGGTACATGCCGACCGAGAAGAGCATCGGGCTTTTTACTTCGACCATGATCAGGGCGAAACCCATAAGGACTCCGACGATGACCAACGGCCAAGCCATGTTTCCACCGACGATGCCCTGGGCGAGCGAAGCCATGAGGCCGGCCTGCGGAGCGGGAAGCTCCTTGCTGCCGAAGTGGTAGGCGCGGTTGAGGATCATGAGCACGGGAAACAAGGCCAGCGAGCTGACGACGACGCCCATGAGATCGCCAATCTGCATTCTGGCGGGAGTGCCGCCGAGGATGTGTCCGACCTTGAGATCCTGCAACATTTCGCCCGCCACGGCGGAGGAGACGCAGATGACGGCGGCTACGCCGAGCACGGCGATGACGCCTGCGGTGCCTTTGATGCCGATGGCGATCATGAGCAGGGCGGCGATGACCAGGGTGCAGAGAGTGAGTCCGCTGACCGGGTTGTTGGAGGAGCCGATCATGCCGACGAGGTTACCGGAGACGGCGGCGAAGAAGAAGCCAAGCACGATCATGATGATGGTGGCGACGATGGCTCCGATCATGACCTTGGTGAAGAAAAAGTAGAGAGCGAGCATGGCGCAGAAGACGATGCCGAGTCCGACGAAGACGACCTTGCCGCTGAGATCCTTTTCATAGCGCAATGAGGAATGCTTCTGATGGCCGGTCTTCTTGAGGTCGCTGACGGCGCGCTGCATTCCGATGCCGAGCGACTTGCGCATACGGAAGAGGGTGAAGGACGCTCCGACGAGCATTCCTCCCACGGCGATGGGGCGGACGATGGAGAACCAGACTCCGTTGGATACGGCAGACCAGTCAACGGTGGTTCCGGTGGCTGCGGCTTTGGCGGCGATCTGCGGGCCGAGGAAGTAGGTGAGAAGCGGGACCATGAGGCCCCAGGCAAGCAAGCCTCCTGCGAAGTTGAGGGCGGCCAGGCGCGGACCGATGATGTATCCGACGCCGAGGTAGGCAGGGCTGACGGCGGGGGCGCTGAAGGTGGTGGCGCCTCCGGTGGCGACGGTGGGAGCGGTCTTGGAACCACCGAGTTTTAGTCCGAAGGAGAGCGCGGGAATTTTGACGAGGAGTTCGGTGCTGGCGCTGAAGATGTTGACGGCTCCGGCGAAGAAAACGGCGGCACCGATGCCCATGTTGGCGAAGAGAATCTTGGCGGCGCGGGAGCCGTGCTGACCGGCTTTGTGAATCTCAGAGGCGGCGATGGACTCGGGAAAAGGCAGTTCGGGGTCCTCGACCATGATGCGGCGGAGCAGGGTCACGAAGAGAATGCCGAGGGTTCCGCCGACCATCATCAGGGCCACGCCCTGCCAGTAGTTATCCGCGCCGAGTGTGGGCCACATGCCGCTGATGACGAACGCAGGGATGGTGAAGGTGGCTCCGGCGGCAACGGATTCTCCGATGGAGCCGATGGTTCGCGCCATGTTCTCTTCCAGCAGGCTGCCGCCTACCAGCTTGAGCAGCGCCATGCCGATCACGGCGGCGGGGTAGGTTGCGGCGATGGTCATGCCCGCACGCAGGCCGAGGTACATGTTAGCCGCGCCGAGAACCACCGTCATGATCAGTCCCAGGAGCACGGCTCGCAAGGTGAATTCGCGCATCTGACGGTCGGCGGGCACATACGGGCGGAAAACTGGCGGAGGGTAGGCTGGTGAGCTCATTCAAGATCCTCAATGGCGTGTAATTAGAGGAGTTACAAGATGGCGCAAGGTTACACGCGCAATGCGTCCAGTACAAGTGTCAGGGGAAATGCACGACGATCAGACAGAGCCAATTTGCAGGGCGCGGAAAAGAAAAGAGCAACAGCAACTACGGAAGGCCGCAGAGGTGGAGGGCGCTGGTTCCCAGGTTATCGCCGAAAAAAGGCACTCGGCGCGAACCTGGGGCACCCGACAGTTCTGGGCACGCGGCAGGTTTGGAAAGCAAAACCGGAACGCCGCTGCTTGGGGCGGCGGCGTTCCGTTCCATGCAGAAAAGCTATTTTTTCGGCGGCTTGGGACCGGCGTTGCGGACCGCGTCGGGAACGTCGAACTTCTTGATGTTCTTCTCGAAGAGTTCGGCGAGGTGCGCGGCGGTCTTGTCGTACTCGGCTTTGTCGGCCCAGGAGTTGCGCGGCATGAGGACCTCATCCGGCACGCCGGGAATGTGCTTGGGAATCGAGAGACCGAAGGCGGGATCGAGGACGAACTCGCCATTCTTGATGGTTCCGTCAACGGCGGCTGTGACCATGGCGCGGGTGTATGGAATCGCCATGCGCTTGCCGACGCCATATTTGCCGCCCTGCCAGCCGGTGTTGACCAGCCAGATTTCGGCGCTGTGCTCTTCCATGCGCTTGCGGAGCAGCTCGGCGTAAACGCGTGGAGCCTGCATCATGAAAGGTGCGCCGAAGCAGGTAGAGAAGGTCGCCTCGGGTTCGGTGACACCGGCCTCGGTGCCTGCAACCTTAGCGGTGTAGCCGCTGATGAAGTGAAACATGGCCTGCTCGGGTGTGAGTCTGGAGAGCGGGGGCAGCACGCCGAAGGCATCGGCGGTAAGGAAGACCACGACTTTGGGATGGCCGCCGACGCTGGGAATGACGGCGCCGTCGATGAAATCGATTGGATAGTTGGCGCGGGTGTTTTCGGTCAGGCTCTCGTCGTCATAATGGGGATGGCGGGCGGCGTCGATGACCACGTTCTCAAGCACGGCGCCGAAGCGCAGCGAGTTCCAGATCTGGGGCTCGTTCTTCTGGCTGAGATTGATGCACTTGGCGTAGCATCCGCCCTCGAAGTTGAAGATGCCCTTGTCACTCCAGCCATGCTCGTCGTCGCCGATGAGGCGGCGGTTGGGATCGGCGGAAAGAGTGGTTTTGCCGGTGCCGGAGAGGCCGAAGAAGAGCGCGGTGTCACCCTTTTCGCCGACGTTGGCAGAGCAGTGCATGGGGAAGACGTTCTTTTCCGGCAGAAGATAGTTGAGGGAGGAGAAGATGGATTTCTTCATCTCTCCGGCGTAACCGGTTCCGGCGATGAGGATGACGCGGCGGGAGAAGTTGACGCCGATGAAGGCCTCGGAGCGAGTGCCATCGGTTTTTGGATCGAGCCGCAAGCCGGGGGCGGCGATGACGGTGAAATCGGGAGCAAAGTTTTTGAGTTCGTCGGCTGTGGGACGGACAAACTGATTCCAGACAAACATGTTGTGCCAGGCGCTCTCGTTGATGAAGCGTACCTTGAGCCGGTAGGTAGTATCAGCTCCGGCGAACAGATCCTGAACGAAAAGCTCGCGGCCCCTGAGATAGGCAAGGGCTTTATCGTAAATAGCGCCGAAAACTTCGTCCGAACAGGGCTGGTTCACGTCATTCCAGTCAATTTTGGCGGAGTCGTCGTTCTTGACGATAAAGCGGTCCTTGGGCGAGCGACCGGTGCGCGAGCCGGTGAGGCAGACCAAGGCTCCGTTGTCGGCGAGTTTGCCTTCATCACGGCGAATCGCGAATTCAACCAGCTCGACTGGGCTCAGATTGAGGTGAACCTTTTCGCCGCGGATGAGTTCTGCGACGCCTGTGGCCGGTGTAGCTGTAGACATAAGTACGCTCCTAAAAACTGCAACACGTTCATTATATGGATGCTTAATTTGGGCGTTGCCGGAACCTGTATGGCTTACTTATTCTTTGCTCATCCCGCAACAGCACCGCAAGGCCTAACCAGCGCTCATTGCACAGCTAACCAGCGAGGACGCCCGCTTCTTTGAGAACCGCATCCAGGTGTTGGAGGGTTTCGGCGACATTAAGGGTGTAAAGGTCGCGCCCGCTCTCTTCGCCATTCTCCAGAATGCTGCGCAGGTAGTGTCCTGCAACTTCGACCGCCAGGGGATCGGTGACTACATTTCCGGTTTGCCGATGGTGCTCGGCCCACGCCGGAAGCGCGAGCGCGATCCAGACAGAGCGCCCGTTAACAAGGAACTTCACGTCTACGGCATCGGCGTGGCGAGTTGCGATCGCCAGCATGATGCACTGAAAGACACAGCGAACCGGGGTTCCGGTCCAACGCTCGACGGTGCTGAAATCTTCATACATAAGCGAAAACTTTATTCCGCGGAATGAAAAACCGCAATAGATTGGCCGCAAAAACCGGCTTCCTAGGGTAACTCAAAACCAAGGGAATGGCTTGGCAAATCTGCTTCCACAGGGAGAAACAGCGGCCGGGAGGGATCGCCAACATCCGATACAATCTACATGGTGACCATTCAGAAAAAATCCTCGTCCGGAGGCCAGACGGCCTCAACCCTGAAGACGCAACGCGCCAAGCGCGACCGCGAGCGCTCCAGCCCGCGTCCGCTGAAGGCTCCAACGATTAAAATCCTCAACTCTGAGATGCTCGCCGAGATTCCATGGTTGCTGCATGGTTTCAGCACGCGGCAAGGCGGGGTGAGCAAAGAATACGGCGGCCAGCAACTGAATCTGGGATTCACGGCGGAAGACTCGCCGGAGAACGTGGAACGAAACCGCGGGCGCCTGCTGCGCAAGCTGAAGGCGCAGGATGCCGCTGGAGATCCGTGGCCGCTGGTTCTGCTGAACCAAGTTCACTCGGCGGCTATTCATCGGGTTTATGGCGCTCGTGGGCCGGAGTGGGCGCTGCGCAAGGGCAAGATTGCGGAAATCGGTGGCGACGGGCTGATCACCAACACGGCGGGCGTGCTGCTGGGAGTGAAGGTTGCCGACTGCTTTCCGGTAATTGTGGCCGACCGTAAGCGCAAGGCTGTGGGCGTCTTCCATGCGGGGTGGAAGGGCACGGTGCAGCGCATTGTGGAAAAAGGGATTGGCGAGATGAGACGGCAACTTGGCTGCGATCCGCAGAATTTGATGGCCGTGATCGGCCCGGGGATTGGGAGCTGCTGCTACGAGATCGGCGAGGAAGTGGAGAACGAATTCGACTCGCAATTTGCTTACTCGAAGGAGCTGTTTGAGGACGTTTTCGATAGCTGGAGCCTGAAGACAAAGTATCCGATGCTGTTCCTGAACCAGCGCGCACCGGGACACGGCGAACCGGCGATGTCTCGACATTTGGATCTGGTGAAGGCGAACTGGTGCCAGCTTCTGGATGCGGGGGTTCCGGCGGAGAACATTCAGTCGATGAACCAGTGCACGGCCTGCCATACGGATCTGTTCTTCAGCTATCGCAAGGAGCATGTGACGGGGCGGATGCTGGCGGTGGTGGGGATTCGGTAGGGCGAGAGACGGTTGAGGCAAAGTCAAAAGCCCCATTTCTGCCAACTGAAGGCAGAAATGGGGCACCAGTTCAGGCACCCAGCGAAGGAGAGACGATGCGGATTCCGATGTACCAGGTTGATGCGTTTACGAACAGACTCTTTGCGGGTAATCCGGCGGCGGTGTGCCCCTTGCAACAATGGCTTCCAGATGAGCAGTTACAGGCCATCGCCAGCGAGAACAATCTCTCCGAGACGGCGTTTTTCGTTCCGAATGGAAATGAATACAAGCTGCGATGGTTCACTCCGACTACCGAGGTGGATCTCTGTGGACACGCGACCCTGGCCACAGCATTTGTGATCATGACGAAGCTGGCCCAAGAGATGCGTGAGGTTCGGTTTCAAACTCGCAGCGGTGAACTTGTAGTGACGCGCGACGAGGACAGGTTGACGATGGACTTCCCGGCCAGACCTCCTGCAGAATGCGAGCCGCATCCGGATTTGATTACCGGACTGGGCGGCAATCCCGAGAAGGTGCTCGCCGCGCGCGACTATCTGGTTGTGTACCGGACGGAAGCCGAAGTCCGCGCTCTGAGGCCGAAAATGGAATTGCTGGCCCAAGTGGACCGTTTTGCGGTAATTGCGACCGCGCCAGGCAACAAGGTTGATTTTGTGTCGCGCTTCTTTGCCCCGGGGAAAGGCGTTCCGGAAGATCCCGTGACCGGATCGGCGCACTGCACGCTGATTCCGTATTGGGCGGAGCGGCTGGGCAAAACGGATCTGCACGCCTTACAAGTTTCGCCCCGCGGTGGCGAACTGTGGTGCCGTCTTCTGGGGGAACGCGTGAGCATGTCGGGACACGCGGTCCTGTTCTTTACAGGAACGATTGAAATTCCCGGATGACGCGCGCCCACCGCACGCTCAGGCGTAGATGCCGCGCGTCTTGATGGTGGAGGCGACGCGGTCGATGGCCAGCATGTAGGCGGCAGTGCGGTTGTTGACCCCGTGCGATTCGGCGTAGCGCAGAACATCGGTAAAGGCGCTGGTCATCATTTGCTCCAACTCCTCGTTGACGCGCGCCTCTTTCCAGAAATATCCCTGACGATCTTGAACCCACTCGAAGTAGGAGGTGGTGACGCCGCCGGCGTTGGCGAGGATGTCTGGAATGATAAAGACTCCCTTCTCCTGGAGAATGTCATCGGCGGCGGCCGTGGTGGGACCGTTGGCGCCTTCGGCGATGATCTTGGCCTTGATCTTGGCGGCATTGTGGGTGGTGATCACGTTTTCGACAGCGGCGGGAACGAGCACATCGCAGTCGGAGATTAAGAGTTCATTCTGATCGGCGGGCTCGGCTCCGGGGAATCCCTGAATGGTGCCGTTGGCGGTTTTGTACTCGAAGAGTTGTTTGACGTTGATGCCGTTGGCGCTGTGCAGGCCGCAGTTCCACTCTGCGATGCCGATGATTTTGAATCCCTGCTCGTGGAGCAGCAGCGCGGTGTAAGAGCCTACATTGCCGAATCCCTGCACGACGACGCGGGTGTTCCACGGCGCCATTTCAAGCTTTTTGACCGCCTGACGGACGACCAGCATGACGCCGCGACCGGTGGCCTCACGGCGTCCGCGTGAACCGCCGAGCGCGACTGGTTTGCCGGTGACCACGGCGTTGACGGTCTGGCGCATGTGCATGGAATAGGTATCCATCATCCAGGCCATGGTCTGCTCATTGGTGTTGATGTCCGGGGCGGGAACGTCTTTTTCAGGGCCGATGACTTCGATGAGTTCGGCGGTGAAGCGGCGCGTCATGCGCTCGAGTTCGCCGCGCGACATCGTTTTGGGATCGCAGATGATTCCGCCCTTGGCACCGCCGAAGGGGATGTTGACGACAGCGCACTTCCAGGTCATCCAGGCGGCGAGGGCGCGAACCTCGTCGAGGTTCACCTCCGGAGCGTAGCGGATGCCGCCCTTGGCCGGGCCTCGCGCCATGGAGTGCTGCACCCGATAGCCGGTGAAGAGTTCCATGCGGCCATCATCCATTTGAACCGGGATGTGTACGGTGATCTCGCGCTGGGGCTGGCTGAGAATCTTCCAGAGCCCGGCATCGAGGTTGAGTTTCTGCGCGGCGAGTTCGAAGCGGGCTGCCTGCGCTTCCCAGGGGTTGGTTTCCATCTGTGGGTCTATGGCAATTGACATACAATCTCCGATTTCGTCCCCATTGCGGCTCCGGGAAGCACGAAAAAACGGCCTCCGAGTGTCGGACAAACCGGGTAGTATATGCACCGCTTCCCGGAACACGCAAGCAGAAGCGCGAGGATAACAGGCAAGGCACGTTCATGGATTCGGAATATTTGTGGATGGCAGTGTCGGGAAGATGAAGGGCGCAAGAAGAAAGGTGCGCATTCGGTGCGCACCTTTGGGGATTGCGATTGCGGCTTTGGTGAACTATTTGCTGGGCTCGGCTGCGGGCTGTGTGGCGGGTTGGGTTGCGGAGTCCGCTGCGGCGCCGTTTGGAGGAGCAGATTGTGGGCCAGGACCGTGTTGATGCCTGTGGCGCTCGAAGTTTCCACGCGGTCCGCCCTCAGGCGGTGGGAAGTGGCGCCAGGTGGGACGAAGCGAACGCAACTTCTTCCACTGCTCCGGGGTGAGGACACGGCGGATGGAAAAGGCCATCTGCGCGTTGGCCTTCTCAAGCGATGCGCGCGCGGCGGCGATGCGGTCGATGGAGTTCATTACGGCGCCTTCATCCGGGTTCTCGGCCTCAAGCAAGGGTTCCAGCTTGATCTCTTCTTTTTCCAGGTTGGCGTGGATGTCGACGAGCTTCAAGCGGCTGTCCTGGAAGATCTGCTCGATCTTCTGCACCTGGCTGTCGCTGAGACCGAGGGTTTTTACGATTTCAGCGTCTTTCCACCAGCGGCCCGGAGGCAGCAGCGGGTGTATTCCGCGATCCATCATGGGCCCGAACTTGCGATGCGGCCCACCGAAACCAGAGCCGCCATGCATTCCAGGAGGGCCGCCTTGCATTCCAGGAGCATCCTGGGGCGGCTGGGCCAAAGCGATGCCGCACAATAGAAGAACTGCAATCAAAAGCTTGCGATACATTTCACTTTCTCCTTATCAATCTGCTCTATCTGCCGGAGTCATTTCCGGTTGTTTGTGGAACCGAGGATTCGGCGGCGATTTGATTGCGCTCGGTCGTAATCTCGCTGACCGGGGCGAGCGCCAGCGGCACCTCTCGGCTGAGATCGTTGTTGACCGCCTCAAGCAATTCGTCGTCGCTTAACTGAGTTGCTGATTGGGTTGCCGATTGTGAGGCGGATTGCGAGGTGGATTGCGCGGCGGAGGCCGGCTCTGAACTCACGACGGCGTTGGCAATCCGCTGCGGGGATGCCGGAGCGTGGTGGGACTTCATCAGCCATGCAGTCTGGGCGGCCAGCAGTATGGCCAGTACTCCGGCTCCGACCCAGCGAATGCGGTGCAGCGTCGAGGCTTTTCGGGGATCGAAGTTTCCGTTCCTTTGGGACATTTGGGCGCGGGCAGCTTCTCTGCTCATCGCGATGGAATAGCGCGAGATGCTGTCGCGGAGCTCGAAGGCCTCGGTGCGGCATTGCGGGCAACTCTCAAGATGCGAACACGTCTCCTGATCTGCCTCTCCTGCCAGCCATCCTGCCAATTGTTCGTCCATCAGATGGTTCATGGTTTGTTCCTTTGCTGCCTTAATACGCCGATTGCGCGCGAGAGGTGCGACTTCACGGTTCCGATCTCGACGCTCATGGCGGTTGCGATCTCCTCGAGTGAAAGCTCTTCGAGAAAGCGCAGGTGAAAAACGGTTTGCTGCTGCGCGGAAAGGGTCTTGACGGTTTCCATGGTTTGGCGCAGTTGCTCGCGAGCGAGCAGAGCGCGATCCGCAAGAGGGGTGTCGTCTACGGCTGTTTCAGCGGCCAACTCGGCTTCGCGGGCATTGCCGGAGAGCAGCCGCCGCCAGAAGTTCTGAGTGCGGTTGCGCTGGTAATCGCGCGCGAGATTGATGGCAATTCGCACCAGCCATGTGTTCACGCTCGCTTCGCCACGGAACTCGGCGCGGGCACGATAGGCTTTAAGAAAGCAATCCTGAGTCAGATTCGCGGCGGCTTCGTCGTCGCGCAGCTCGCACCAGAGGACGCGGTAAATCCGTGCCTGGTGCTCGCGTACGATGTCGTCGAATTCGGCAGCGCTCCAACCTGCGTTGCTCATTACCGGTATTGTCAAAGTCTCTTCCATCGCCGCTCACAACATTCGACGGAGCTGGCTGTTTGAGGTTTACAGCGGAGCGAACAAAGTTTGGATTACTTTACGCTGGAATAGGGATGGTGATGACAGATGGGTACGCTGTCATCTGGATGGGCGGTTAATTTTCATTGAGATTTCACAGGTATGGATTCAATGGATGGAAGTGATCTACAGAATCGCTATTCAAAACTTGGGAAACGCATCTTGGTATATACTGGATGCGTCCAAGCTGCAGACCGAAGTGGGATGAAAATGCCATGATTCGGTTCGGCTCCGCTGTTTCAGAAGGAGGCCAGTCTTCAGCAGTAGCTGGGAGAGCATACCGAAAGGAAGGCCGCAGGCTCCACGAATCGTTGGAGATGCGGTAAAAAGCCTCCTTGCGGCCTTATTTCCCTCCGATTGCCGAATCTGCCAAGCCTCTCTCTTCTCGATTTCACGCCTTCCGGTTTGTTCCTCCTGCATAGAATCCGTTGTTCCCATTCTGCTGGCGCGCTGCAATGTCTGCGGCCATGTGCTGGCGGGGGCTGAAGGCGTTTTTGGTGACGCTTGTTGCTCGGAATGTTCGAACGAGCCTCCAGAGTTTGAACGTGCGGTGAATTATGGAGCGTACACGGGCGCGCTGCGGCAGTTGATTCATCTGCTGAAGTACGAAGGGGTGCGCACCGCGGCCAATCCGCTGGGACGTTTTACGGCCGAGGCTTGCCTGCAGCTTGAGGGCGACATCGACGTTCCCGAGTTGCTGATGATTCCGGTGCCGGTACATAAGTTAAGGATGCGCTCGCGGGGATTTAATCAGGCGGAGCTGATTGCGCGCGCCGCACAGCGCGGCATCGAAGAGTCGATTGGACGGCGAGTGACGCTGGATGCGACCACGCTGCTGCGGGTACGCTTCGCGGAATCGCAGGTGGCACTGGATGCGCAGACGCGGCGTCAGCAGATTCGTGGGGCGTTCAAGGTAATTGCGCGCGACCGTGTGAAGGGACGCGAAATTCTGCTGGTCGATGATGTGCTTACGACCGGTGCTACGGCCTCCGAATGCGCCCGCGAACTGCGCCATGCCGGAGCCGCACGGGTATGGGTCGCAACTCCGGCACGCGCGTTGGGACGGGCTGCGCTGGAGACCATCGCCGAGCGAAGCGCGCTCGATGTGGAAGAGCTTTCACTTACGAACAGTTCATCCGATCCGTCCTTTTTGTCCAATGCAATATCACCGGGCACGGCGCGGGAAAGCCTCCACCAGCGCCGCGGCACCCCCACGAACCACGGAGAGCAACGAGTTGGCAGGGAGTCAATGCAACCCCGCCTGCTCTGAGGATTACGCCAATGGAGAGTCACAGAGCATTCCGTTCGCACAACGATCACTCCGAGCGAGGTTACTCGGCAATGCACGCGCCTGTGCTTGTACTGAATGCTTCCTACGAACCGATTAATATCTGTGCCGCGCGGCGTGCCATCGTACTGGTACTGAAGGGCGTGGCCGCGACGGAAGAGATCAACGGACATTTTATGCACTCATCGCGGGTTGCGATGCGGGTTCCATCAGTAATCCGGCTGCTGGAGTATCGCCGCATTCCGCACCAGACGCGGGCACTGTCACGCAAAAACATTCTGTTGCGCGACCGCAATACCTGCCAATACTGCGGAGTGGTACTGCCGGCGGGTGAACTTACGCTGGATCATGTGTTGCCGCGCTCCCGCGGCGGGCTCTCAACCTGGGAGAATCTGGTGGCCTGTTGCCATGAGTGCAATCGCAGGAAAGGCAACGCGCTGCCGCACGAGTGCGGAATGCGTCCGATCAAGGAACCGCGCCCATTCTCGCTGCACACCAGCCGGCACCTGATGCGGATGATGGGACGCAGCGACGCGAAGTGGCGCAAGTATCTGTTCTATTGATTCGCCGTCCGTAAACGCAGCCCCGCGCGAAGGTTGGGCTGCTAGTGCTGTGCTATGCGCGGCTGTTTCTCCTTCTGTTTCCCTCAATCTAGCCTTAGTACCTCAGTTTTGCACAGGCATTCGCATCTAATTCTGAATACGCCGAGTGAAACTGCCCAGTTTTGCAGGCGCAGCTTGGAGCCGAGATGCCGGAAAACATAATCGATCAGATCGCCGTAGAGATACGGAGCAGGGGAGCACAGTGGTACCCGGAGCGAGGCGAGGCTCGTGCAGTTCGCATCGTCGGACACACCCCGAAGTCGGATCACTACATTTACGAGCTAGTGGTTGATTTTGCCAACGGCACTGAAAGGCTATCCACAAAGCTATACAGGGCGGCGGGCAAGAACGGACATGCAAATGCACGGCAACTGGCAGCGGCGGAGAACGCGCATCTAGGCTCGATCTGGAGCATTGCGATGCAAAAGAGTCTTGCAGGCATTCCGCGGCCCATAGGAGATTTCAGCGCGCTGGGCGCAGTGGTGAGCGAGAAATTAGTGGGCATTCCGTTACAGTCAATCATCATGAAAGCCGCGCTACTGCCGGGCTATGCGGGACTGGGGCTGTTGCAGGGCGCGGCCACCGCGAGCGGCACATGGCTGCGCGCGTTCCAGAGAGTAACGGCACAGCCGCCAAAGCCTCTGAATGGAGATGGGCTGCAGTTGGAGTTGGAGAAGCTATGCCATAGCTGCAAGGGAGAAGGCCTGGACGATGTGTCGATCCGCAAGATTCTCTCCGGCACGCAGGCGATCCTTGACCGTGCGCGTAAGCCGCTGAAAAATTCGGCGGTACTGAATGACTTTACGCCGCTGAATGTTGTGGTGCTGGAACAGGGAGTCGGCTTTGCAGATTTCGCGCGAGTCGAGGAGAACGGCAGTACTTATATAGATCCCGCGACTTTCCTGGCCTGCGTGGAAGCCCTGGAGAAATATCCTTTCTGCAACCGGCTGATCACGACCGAGGTGCAGGACAACTTCCTCGACGCCTACGGAGCTACGGAGCAGGAGCGCGAAATACTTCGCGTGGTGAAGATGAAAGTCCTGCTTTCGATGTTTGCCGCCGGGCGCACGGTGAAAGAGAGCGCCGTCCGCAAGAAAGTAATGTGGGCGAACGTGATGAAGAAGTTTATTCAGGCGGCGGCCCAGACCGCTCACTGAAGGCCGCGTAGAGTCGCGGCTTATTTGTTATTTTGCTTCTGTTCGGAATTCTGATCTCCGCGTTTGATCTCCTGGCCTTCGAAGGTAATCTTGGTTTTTGATCCGAAGCGACGATAGTTTTCGTACTTCACAACCTGACGGATGTGGACATCGCCCATGCTGAAATGCAGGTTGTCGTCCACCTTGGTGTAAGTGGGAAACCAATATTTTCCGTCGATCTGCTCGCGCCATGTGGTGAAGCGCGGGAAGAGATTTTCCTCGCCCCTTTTGGGCTTGTAGAGATCCGGGACGTTCTTGCCGTAGGTCTTAACGATCTGGAAATCGTGGTCGTCAACCCAGATGCGGCCTTCGAAATAACGCTGGTTCTTTTCAATCTTTTTGGGGCTGAGGTCGAAGGCATAACAGTGCAACTCGTCTTCCTGCTGCTGGCCCACGTACTTCACGTTGTAAGAGGGGAGATCGTCGGTGGTCATGGTGAACGGCATGCGCTTCTCGATATCGTCGAGATCTTCCTGCGACATGGAGATGCGCGTGAGGGTGTTCTGCGGCGCGAACTTTATCTGTTCAATCCGTTTGCCACGGTCGTCAAAGAGCACGTCGAAGACCTGCATGTATTCGCCATCAACGGTGTTGCCCTCCAGCGTTTGAACCTTGACGCTCTGAGTCCAGGTGTACTGCTCGCGCGCCAGTTTGAATTCCTTTTCCTTGGCGGCGAAGCGCTGGATCAGTTGATCGGTAGTGATGCCTTTTGGTGGAATGTCATTGAGCGGGCCCTCCTGTGCGAAGGCAGGCAGAGACAACAGGCACAGCACAAATGCAGTCAACAATCGGGTTAGCAAAGCTCGCGTCATCTTCCGTATTACTCCCGCCGAACCGAATCCGTCCTTCAGTTCGATGTCTCCTGCTTCAATGCGTTGCATGGGGGAACCGTGCCCGGCGAACGGAACTGCCGGACATTCATGGCTTCCATTGTGTCATGGAGATGTTGCGAACAAGGACAAGTTGAACAAACTGGCAAGATTTAGATCGTGGGATTTCCGCAAACAGACTTGCTCCCGAAGCTGAGCGGTCGCGCGGCGAAATGCCGGAGAGCGGGAATTCCATGCTGTGCATTACAATCTTGTCGGACCTTGAGCATCAGAATTCTTGTTGACTATGAGTATTGCATCGAATCTGGCGGAAATTCGTGAACGGATCGCGCGGGCGGCACAGCGGGCTGGGCGCAAGCCGGATGAGGTCGCGCTGATGGCGGTCTCCAAGAATCATCCTGCCTCGGCAATTGTGGAAGCGATTGCCGCAGGGCAGAAGCTCTTCGGAGAAAACCGGGTGCAGGAGTTTGCGGGCAAGCGCGATGCGGTGCTGGCGCACTCTGCGGGGACGAAATTCCACCTGATCGGCCACCTGCAATCGAACAAAGCAGCGCGTGCGGTGGAGTTGTTCGACGGCATTGACAGCGTGGATACGTTGCGACTGGCCGAGCGGCTGAACGAGGCTGCGGAGCAGTTGAACCGCCGGCTCGATGTGCTGGTCGAGATCAACGTTGGAGGCGAAAAGGTAAAGTCCGGCTTCGATCCCGAGTCAGAGGAGTTGCGCACGCTGCTCGATGCACAAGCGCGGCTTGCGAGTTTGACGATTCGCGGATGCATGACAGTGCCGCCCTTTACCGAAGATCCGGAGGGCGCGCGGGGCTGCTTTCGAAGGCTTCGCGAGCTGCGCGACCGCTTGAGCGCTCAAAGCGGATTGGCGCTGGCAGAGCTTTCGATGGGAATGTCTCACGATTTTGAAGTCGCGATCGAGGAGGGCTCGACCTGTGTACGGGTGGGTACGGCCATCTTCGGTGCGCGACCTTATCCCGCACCCTACGAGGAGTCCGCACGATGAGATGGCTGGATGCACTGTTTGCCTGGGCGCTGGTTTTGCTTGGTTCGGCGCACATCCTTTCCGCATGGATTCCCCAACTGAGTTTGGTGCGCGTACCGTGGGCGGCAGGCGCATCGGTTGCCATCATATCGGTGGGGCTGATGAACGCGGTGCGCTCACAGCGCAGAAGCGACGCATTCCTGCGCTGGTGTACGGCGGCGGCAACGGCATTGACTGCTGCATTGTGCCTGGTCATGTTGTACCGGTTTTCGGGCAACGTGCTGCATCAGCCAGCGGCGCTGGCCACTGGCGTGCTCGCGGTGTTTGAGTTGTTCTTTACGGTGGCGGGTTAAGACGTGGGCTTCACGGTTCACGACACCGCGCAGGGAGCGCAGTTTGCGCTGCGGGTGCAGCCTCGCGCCAGCCGCAACGCAGTCGTGGGCGTGATGGGCGATGCGATCAAGCTGGCGATCACCGCGCCTCCGGTGGATGGAAAAGCTAATCAGGCAGTGATCGACTACCTATCGGATCTGTTTCGCGTTCCGAAGTCGAGCATTGTCATCGTCTCGGGCGAGACGGGGCGGAACAAATTGATCGCGATTCGCGGCATGAGCGCGGAGCGGGTGAGCAAGGCTCTGAACCTCTAAGCTTTGAAACAGCAATCGAATAATTCCTGTGATCCGTAATCCCTGTAAGATGATTCTTCGCCCAACTCACGCTTGCGGGAGTACGGATGCTGAATCTCTACGCCGTGGTGCTCACGGTCATTGTGGCCGCTCTGCTCACGGTGAGCGTTGCGCAGATACGCAAGGTTAAGACCAAGGCCGATTACCTGGTCGCGGGACGCTCGCTGCCTGCGTACGTGCTGGTGTTTACGCTGCTGTCTTCCTGGATCGGCGCGGGCTCGCTGTTTGCGGGCGCGGAAAATGCCTTTCATAATGGCTTTGCCGCACTGTGGCAACCGGCGGGAGGCTGGGCGGGACTGCTGATCATCTACTTTGTGGCGCCACGCGCGCGCAAGTTCGCGCAGTTTACGATTCCCGACCTGCTGGAGGCGCGCTACAACACGGCGGCGCGAGTTCTGGGAACGATTGCGATTCTGTTCGCTTACACGGCCATTACCAGCTACCAGTTCCGCGCAGGCGGAGACATTATGCAACTGATCTTTCCTGCGATCGGAAAAGCGCAGGGGACGGTCATCATCGCCGTTTTTGTGATTGGGTTTACGGCGTTGGCGGGGATGGCTTCGGTGGCTTACATGGACGTGGTGATCGGAATGCTGATCACGGTGATCGGCTTCATCGCGCTTCCGGTTTTGTTTGGGCGCATTGGGGGATGGGCTGGACTGCACGCGGCGCTTCCGGGCACGCACTTCACGTTGTTTGGAGAATGGGGATTGAGGGCGGGCGTGGGAGTTCGTGGCGGCATTCGTGACGGCGTTCGTAACAATAAGGAAGGCTTGATTCGCGCGCTGGAATATTTCTTTCCGACCTTCCTGCTGATGATCGGCAATCAGTCGATGTACCAGAAGTTTTTCTCGGCGAAGAGCGAGAGAGATGCGAGCATTGCGGTAGTGGGGTGGGTCTTTGGTACGGTGGTACTGGAGACTTTGATCGTTGCGCTGGCCGTGGTGGGATCGGGATTGTTTGCGCTCTCGCTGATGCCAGGAACGGACTTTGCTCCGCGCGAGATCATTCCGTTTACGGCGCGACATTTTTTGCCACCGATGGTGGGTGCGCTGCTGATGGGAGCGGTCTTCGCCAAGGTGATTTCGACCGCTAACAACTACCTGTTTTCGCCGTCGACGAATTTGATCAACGACGTGTACACGCGCTTTATCCGTCCGGATGCAAGCCAGAAGAACGTGCTGCTGGTTTCACGCATTGTGGTGGTGGGGCTGGGAATCTGGGCGCTGGTGCAGGCGATTAAGTTGACCTCGGTGCTGGCGAAGGCAATGTACGCTTACACAATTTACTCGGCGGCAATTACGCCTGTGGTGATGGCGGCCTTCTTCTGGCGGCGTGCAACGCGCGAGGGTGCGGTGGCCTGCCTGCTCTCAGGCACGGTGATTACGGTGGCATGGGACACGTTGAAGCCGCATTTGCCAAGGGTGATCGGAGAGCGCGACGCGATTTTTCCGGCGCTGATTGTGAGCGTGGTTGCGCTGATCGTGGTGAGTTTGGCAACTCCGAGGCCGAGCCGCGAACAGATCGCAACGTTTTACGAATAGGCGCAGTGTGAGGTTGTTCCCCACATTCGCCAACTGAGGGCGGATGTGGGCCACCCTCGAATAGGCTCCGCGGCTGGTGTGGCGCACGGCTTGCGAGAGGCTCACGGCGGCGGATCGCGCTCGCGTTTTGGCGCGTTGAAAGCGAGCGATTTCATTGCGGGCAGGCTCCCTGCAGACGAATCTGTTCGAGACTGAGCTTTGCCTGCTGGTTCCCTTCTTTCGCGGCCCCGCTCAGCAGAACCTGAGCTTGATCACAATTGCGATCCACACCGCTGCCCTGCACATACATGCTTGCCAATTTGATCCGAGCTTGCGGATTTCCTTTGGCGACGGCTTTCCACAACCAAGCGGCGCGGTCTTCCTCATACTTCGAATGAGCGGCGCGGCTCATCTCGTAATCCCCGGGAATCGCGGTGCGATCCGGGCGGAAGGTGGCAGGCTGGTTGGAGATAGCACGCGATTGGCTCTCGGAGGATTCGGCGGCCGGAGCAGCCATGGCACGCGCACTTGCGGCGGCCGATAAGTTCGGGTCGGAGGCGGGCGGAGCGGAGGCGGCGACGTTTGCCGCCGCAGGCTGTCCAGGGACGGGGATGGCATTGTCAGCGACAAAGGTAGAAGAGTTGGACGCCCCCGCATTGGCAGGCGATGACGCAGTTATGCCGTCGGGGAACGGAGCCAAACCGAATTGACGCAGGCCGTAGTCACGGATGGAACGCCACTGCAGGGCCGCAAGAACCGCCGCGACGGCGATAACACAAATTGCGATGTTGCGCAGCAGATGGGAAGGCTTGTGCTCCTCATCATCGTAGTCGGAACCATTGATACTGACGGGGTTCGGAGGTTCGATGACAATGTGGAATTTGTGTGGCGGCTCAGTCGGGCCGGAGTTAACGGGAGCGGCGCCAGGGAGATTTCCGCTGGATGTTGCGTTGGATGTTGTGGTGGATGTGCTCCCAGCGGCGGCGCAGGCGGCGACTTCCCGCCAGAGTTGCTCGCGAGTTTCGGTCGCTTGCTCCAGTTGTGTTCCACACTGGCCACAAAAGCGATTGATCGCGGGATTCTGAGTTCCACAAGAAAGACAAATTAGGGCCGACATAGGGAGTCCACTCCTTTGGTCTTTAGCAGAATTGGATGCAGCTGAGCCGCTGGCCAGAGTAGAAAAAGCGGGTAAAAACGGAAAAAAATGGCGAAGCGCGGGCGAAAGGTTTGTTCCTTGATGGGAATCGCTAGTCGGCGCTGAGGTTGGCCCCGATAGCCTTTTGCTCTTTTATGGATTTGGCCAGCCGAAGCCCGGCGCGCCAGCCAAACAGGAGAAGGAGAATCGCCAGAAAACGCAAAGGTTCACGCTTGTCGAGTTTTACTAACCAATAGAAGTGGATGACTCCGGCAACGGCTGCGGCATAGACGAGACGATGGAGGGTGATCCAACTCTTTCCCAGCGCCCGGATCGCCTTCTGCGTGGAGGTAAGCGCTAAGGGAAGCAGGAGCACCCAGGCCAGAGCACCCATGGTGATGAAGGGGCGTTTGGCCACGTCATGCGCTATGTCGCGCGGACTGAAGTTCTGGTCAAGCCAGAGATAGGTGAGCAGGTGAAGGCAGCCATAAAAAAATGCGAAGAGTCCCAAAAGGCGCCGGTACTGGATCAGCCAGAACATTCCGGTCAACTGGCGCAAGGGAGAGATGGCAAGGCCACAGAGCAGCAGGACAAGGGTGGTCAGTCCTGTGCGATGGGTAATCCGCTCGACGGGATTTGCGCCCAGGGTGCCCGCGAAGACTCCAATCACGAGCGTTGCCAAGGGGATCAGGCAGGCGATCCAGAAGATCGGTTTAAGGACACGATTTCGCGTCATCAGCCACTATTGTATCGTTTGCCGGGCAGTCGCCGGGGGAGATGGGAGCCGGAACGCGAATCTGAGAGCTGTGCGTAAGAACTCAGGATTCCATCTCTATTCGCTTTGCTCTCAGGTTTGTAGCTGGTTTTTCCACAGTGCACCGTTTTTGTGTAATTGACCTTGCCGAGCAGGCGTTCTAGTCTCTGACAACCAGCCGACACCCTTGAGCGCGAAGGCAGGGTGTAGGAGAGTTCCTCGTCGAACTACTCCTCCGATTTTACAAATGAAAAGCAGGAAAGCTTTTTAACGCTGTGGCTTAGCCGGAACAAGCTGATCGAAGGTTTAGTCAGCAATCCGGGATAGCTCGCATCTAGGGCTTTTTGCGGCGCAAATTGGGAACAAAAATACAATATATTGCGGTATGATATTGACTAGCACAACATAAAGATCTACTTTCGCATCTCAGCACTTGTTTGATCGCTTTCGAGTTGCTGCTCTCGAGCTCAATCGAGGGGTAAGTTTTAGCCGCTCCACTGCCCGCGCCCAGCGTCGGCCGTGGAACACCAAAACGATCAGGTGCCTGCCATTACGAATGGCGGTGTGCCAGCACTTTTATCTCTCATAAGCGATTTTTAAAACCGCCGGTGCGGTTGAAGGTGAGTCGCATGCGGCCCCTTTTTCCCGGCAGCAATAAATATAAGAATTACCGGTGATTGTTTCACCGCGACTCGCAGGACAAGTTAAGGAGTCATTACGATGGCCGAAGTAACTGAAAAGATCTCCGCCGCTAGCTCGGCCGCTGCATCCTCTCCGGACGCCAGCGTGCGTACGGCCTCAGGGAAGAAGCGTCAGTCTCGTGGGCTGGCTTTCACGCGCCACTTTACTCAATCCGGAGTATCTCCGTATGACAAGCTGACGTGGGAGCGCCGCACTGCCGCGATCACCGACAGCAAAGGCAACGTGATCTTCGAGCAGAAGGACGTTGAGGTGCCGGAGAACTGGTTGATGACCGCGACCAACATCGTCGCCAGCAAATATCTGCACGGGCAGCTTGGCACGCCGCAGCGCGAAACCGGAGTGCGCCAACTGATTTCGCGGGTTGCGGAGACCATTCGCGACTGGGGCTTTAAGGATGGCTACTTCCGCAGCGCCTCGGACGCCGAGATCTTTCACGAGGAGTTGGTGCATCTGCTGCTGAACCAGTACGCGGCTTTTAATTCGCCGGTATGGTTCAACGTGGGCTGCGACCGCAGCGAACCGAACTCGGATGCGCAGAACTGGCACTGGAGCCCGGAGTCCAAGCGCATTGAATATGGTGTAACCGGATACCGCTATCCGCAGTGCTCGGCGTGCTTCATCAACAGCGTGCAGGATACGCTGGAGTCAATTCTGACGCTGGCCAAGACCGAGGGAATGCTGTTCAAGTGGGGCTCGGGTACGGGAACGAATCTGTCTCCGCTGCGTGGATCGATGGAGATTCTGTCCGGTGGCGGGCAGGCCTCGGGACCGCTGAGCTTCATGAAGGGCTTTGACGCCTTCGCCGGCGTAATCAAGTCGGGCGGCAAGACGCGGCGTGCGGCCAAGATGGTGATCCTCAATATCGACCATCCGGATATCGTTCAGTTCATCGAGTGCAAGCAGAAGGAAGAGGCCAAGGCGTTTGCTCTGGCTTCGGTTGGATACGACGCAAACGGCCCGGACTCGGAGGCATACAGCTCGATCTTCTTCCAGAACGCCAACAACTCGATTCGCGTCAATGATGAATTCATGCAGGCGGTGGTTGAGGATAAGGAGTTCACGACGCGCAGCGTGCGCGACCGCGCTCCGGTGCAGACCTTCAAGGCACGCGAACTGCTGCACAAGATCGCCAAGGCGACATGGGAGTGCGGCGATCCGGGAATGCAGTACGACACCACCATCAACCGCTGGCACACGTCGAAGAATACGGCGCGGATCAACGCGTCGAACCCGTGCTCGGAATACATGTTCCTGGACGATTCGGCGTGCAACCTGGCTTCGCTGAACCTGATGAAGTTTGCGCCCACCGGTACTTTCGACGTGGAGTCCTACAAGCGCGCGGTGGAGATTATGATCACGGCGCAGGAGATTCTGATCGATCACTCGGGATACCCGACGGATGCGATTGCAAAGAACTCGCATGACTACCGCCCGCTGGGTCTGGGCTATGCCAATTTGGGCGCGCTGCTGATGGCGACCGGGTTGCCGTATGACTCGGACGCGGGCCGCGATTACGCCGCCTGCCTGACGGCGATCATGTGCGGACAGGCGTATCTGCAGTCCTCGCGCATTGCCGAACTGTGTCCGTCAATTTATTCGGCAACCGATAAGACGGCCGCCGTGGAGCACACCGACGGTGCCTGCCCCGGATACTTTATCAATCGCGAGCCTTTCCTGGACGTGATCCGGATGCATCGCGCCGCGGTGGCGAAGATCAGCAAAACTCATGTGCCGGATTCGCTGCTGGATGCGTCGCAGAAAGCCTGGGACGAGGCGCTGGCACATGGCGAAGCATTCGGATATCGCAATGCGCAGGTCACGGTGCTGGCTCCGACGGGCACCATCGGCTTCATGATGGATTGCGATACCACCGGCGTGGAGCCCGACCTGGCGCTGGTGAAGTTCAAGAAGCTGGTCGGCGGCGGCATGATGAAGATCGTCAACAACACGGTTCCGGAGGCGCTGTTTAAGCTTGGTTACAGCCCGGAGCAGGCCGACGAAATTGTCGGCTACATCGACAAGGAAGGGACGATCGAGGGCGCGCCGCAACTCAATCCGGAGCACCTGGCGGTCTTCGATTGCGCCTTCAAACCAGCCAAGGGTACGCGCAGCATTGTTCCCATGGGCCACCTGAAAATGATGGCGGCGGTGCAGCCGTTCATCTCCGGCGCGATCAGCAAAACGATCAACATGCCGAACGAAGCCACCATCGACGAGATTGCCGCCACCTACGTGGAGGCTTGGAAGATGGGAGTGAAAGCGGTGGCGATCTACCGCGACGGCTCCAAGATGGTGCAGATTCTTTCCACCAAGGAAGACGAGGCCAAGAAGGCTCCGGTGATGGTTGCGCAGGAGGAAGAGGATCTGGAAGGACCGCCGCGCGCACGCCGTCACAAACTGCCCGACGAACGCTTCTCGATCACGCATAAGTTCAAGGTGGGATCGCATGAGGGCTATCTGACTGTGGGTCTCTACAAGGAAGGAATGCCGGGAGAACTATTCATCACCATGGCCAAGGAGGGTTCAACGGTCAGCGGATTGATGGACAGCTTTGCCTGCGCGGTCTCCATCGCCCTGCAACACGGGGTTCCCTTGCGCCTGCTGGTCAACAAGTTTGCGCATACCCGCTTTGAACCAAGCGGATGGACACAGAACCCGGAGATTGGCTACGCGAATTCGATCATGGATTACATCTTCCGCTGGCTCGACCTGCGCTTCCTTTCGGGAGAGCAGCAGAGCCTGTTCGATGATCTGCGCCCGCGCTCGCATGCGCATCCGGCGGAGCCTTCGATTGCAGTGGTTAGTTCTCAGCCTTCGCTGTACGAGCCGGGCACAACCGAGCGCAGCAAAACCGGGCACACCTCGGATGCTCTGAGCGAGGTGGTAAATTTAGGCGATGCTCCAAGCTGCCATCTGTGCGGTGCCATCATGACGCGCAACGGTTCGTGCTTCCGCTGCCAGTCCTGTGGTTCCACAAGCGGATGCAGTTAGCAACTTATACATACTCACACTTGGAGCAGAGGCCATTCTGCTCCATTTTTTTGCTCTTTAAGGTTTGGAAAAGGATAGCAACTTTACTTATTCTTCAGGAGAGGAAGACTGTCAGCCAGGATGGGGGGCGGGGGAAGGGGCGGCGTTTGAGCCCCTTCCTCCGCATCATCAATATAGAAGAACAAAAGCTTCAGGTTACAAGAGTTGAACCGTAACTTTGCTCGATTTTCCGCGCCATTTTTCTCATACGCATTTTCTGCAGCGTTTTCTGTGTTGACTTTCCCGGCACTCATTTGGAGTTTGAAGTTTCAGCTTGACAAGAAATTCCCAATTCGTTATTTCTAAGGGCGTCGCAACCTCACGGCGACAGTACGTTCGGCTCAGCCTAGCTGGACAAGGGATTACGGTGAGGATTTGTCGGTAGGTGTGTACTCAGTGAGTGTGAGGCTGAACACCGCTATAGAGTCTGCCTGCCAGATCCGCGAGAGCAACCAGAGCTATTTATCATGGCGAGCCCGCTAGGGCTTGCTGTCTGGGCCCCGTGCAATGAGTAAGCCGCGTAGGCCTACTTATTACCGGACAGCACAACTCTGAGCAGCCGCGGTGTCAGTCCACAGGGGACTGACGTCCGATGCAGGCCAGTCTTCATGTGGAGGAGACCGGTACGGCCGCACAAAGTTAGACCTTTCTTAGGTCGACGTGGAATTGCGTCTAGTTAACGCGATCCCGCGTTGTGAGTGGACCTATCCATTCACGGCTGTCTCGGAGGTCACGGTGCGCGAAGAATCCCCTCTGTGGCTACCACAGTCCTACACTCGTTCAGAGCCTGATGCCGTGGCTTCACCATGGCTGCAAAGCGTAGTTCTCATTGTCTGTTTTGCCACATTATGGCCGTTGCCGATCCTTGTTGATTGCGGACGTGTGGTGCAGGATGTTCTTGACTGGTTAGCGTATGAAAAGCGTGACAATCTCAAGTCAGCCTCGACTTTGTATCGATATTGTTTAGCGCTGAGCCGCTTCTGCGATTTTTGGAAATGGCACCAAGTTCGGAACCCTGAAAAGCCTATTCTCACCGCTTTTTTCGATTCGCTTGTGCACGGCGAACCCGAACTGGGTTGGACGAAGGGAGTGGCCCCAAAAACGGCAGACCAGCTCATTGAAGCAATGGGCAAGTTCCTTGACTGGTTTTCCGACAGACACAACAAAGAGAATCCAAATCCTCGGATTGAGCAGGCACTGTCTTATGGTCGCTTGCTAGCGGAGTGCGCCCGAAGATACAAGAATGACTTCCTCTTCCACCTCATGCCTGCTACGAAACGCTCTGATACGCATACCCGAAGAAGAAGACGGGTACACCGACGCATAGCCAGAAGTGCATCGTACATCTCATCCAAGTCACCAAAGACGTTTCTCTTTGACGAATTCTTGACATTGGCTCAGTTTGAACGTGATGCACGGAATCTTCTACTGTGGCTGTTATTGGGACCGGGCGGCCTCAGGCTTAGCGAGTGCCTGCATCTATTCGTCAGCGACATCTCTCAAGACCGTAGGACTGGAGAGGCACGTATCCTCCTCGCTGACCCTGTCTATGGCCGAGTCCAATCGCCAACCCTCGATCTCCTGAAACTTACGCGAAGGCGGTACCTACAGGAAAATTTCTCCCTAGTGCCGCGCTATGAACTTCCACTTAATGATATTCAGTACGTGGGCTGGAAGGGCATGAAGTATCAGGATCCCATCAATCAAACCGCTGGCGTAACCTGGTTACACCCATACTTCGGTCAACTCTTTTGGAAGCTACACGAAGAACAGTATCTTAGACGGCGAGGCAGCGCACGCCCTAAGCACCCTTGGTATTTCGTCAACCTCGCACAGAATATTGGCGAACCACTCAGCGCAAGTAACTCAAAAGGACTCTTTGGAGACATCTGCACAGGTCTCAACCTGCAGTCTCCTCATAATGTTCATTCCCTGCGGCATATGTACGTGGACACGCTTGTTAATACCGTCGGGCTTACTCTAGCGCAAGCGCAAATATTGGTCCGTCACATTAGCCCGGACAGCACCGCCCTCTATGCGGAGGCCTCAGCTGACGCCACTCGTCTCGCTCTCCGCGCTCTTTCTCCAAGACTTAGCACCGTCTTCCCGGACTTCGAGACTGTCATGGGTAAGTTTGACGTAGAAGGCTGAGGACTGCCAAATCATGAAGAGCGAGATTCTAAAGTTTGCATCACCAAGTGCTTCAAAATACGCAGTTGTCCTAAATCAAGACCCATACCGTGCAGTGCTCCTCGAACGACCCGACATGGGTATTGTCTGCAAGCTGATTGAAAAAGTAGAGAGTGAGTACGTCTCGCTATTCTGGGAGCAACTCTTGCTCAATCGTTCGCCATACGACGCAGGAAGGCCCTTTGCCTTAGCGGCTTTCAAGGGTGGACAGTTGCTTCTCAATCCAACTAACGTCACTAGACAGCTGGCACTAAAATCGGGAGAACCGTGCAACGTAAAGGCAGGAGAGTACTTCAAGAACTTCTCCTTTAGTGAATTACAGTCTGCAATCATGGATCTGAAGCCGACTACGATTGCGGCAGCTCTTGAACTGCTCACCCAGACAGGAAAGCAGCGAATGCATGCCGTTTCACTTCTCGAATGCGCCAAAAACTTTGCCAATTTTGACGAGCTCGTAAATGAGCTCACTTCAAGTGGTACTCGCAACAGATATGAGTATGGCTGCACACTTTGTGTTCTCGTCGCGATGCGTTCGGAGGGATGGATAATTCTTCCTACTAAATCAAACAATCGGCTTGGAAGAGCGAGAGGCAAAGCAAGCACAGATGATAGCTGGCTCGACCCTTCACATTTCCTGAGTGCCGAGCTGGAGCAGTTGGAGATTGATCTGGCGACTCGATCAGGTGGCCCGATACACCGAGTAAAGAACGAGAGGTCAAAGGTCCGCCATGCTGTCTACTGCACTAACTTGCGAGACGTGAGAGATATCAGCTGGCTTCTGGCTGCGGAGATTCTGAAAAAATCGAATTCGGGAGTGGACCCAACAAGGGCATTGCGAGAACACTGGAGAGAGCTTTGCCGTACGAATGCGCAGCCTAGCATTGAGCTAATGGCGTCGAGCTTTGCTCGCTCTGGTTGCGGATCTGACGTGGACAACCCATTAGCACAACTTCTTCAGGAAAAATCCGCCGTTCCGCATCCTTGTTGCAAATCTACAGAGTTTGTATCACCTAAAGATCATGTATACAGGGTGGTTCTGAACCAAGACGCAGACAACGCGCTCATCGTCGCCGCTCCGAGCCGCGAAGAGATTGAACAAGTTCTGAGCGATTCCGAGCAGTATCACATAGATAAATGCTGGGACTGGTTGTGCAGCCCGTCGCCGTTCATTCAAAACTTTCCTAACGCACTTGCTCTTACCACACGCGGACACACGGCCATTATGCCCGCAATCGTCTGCGAGAAGATCACCGGGCATGTCGATCTAAACAATAACGAGGCACTTGAGGAACTCCGCCGTTACCCACTGAGTGAGCTTACGTCCGCAGTCCGGGCATTGAAGCCGTCAAGCATATCGAAGGCGACAGCCATGATGACGACTAGCGGTAGGACGCGATTTCCCTTCGCCTAACCATAGGCCCCATGTAGGTGTTCTGCGTTCCCCGCATAATCTGCATATTTCTTGCTCCAACGAGTCAGGAAAGCAGAGTCGTCCCTTCCGCAAACAATCCACACAACTTCGGCGAGCGCCAGTGCAATATTCGCAGGCGGCGTCCTGGGGAACGCCCACCGCTGCCGAGGGTCCGAGACGACGAACACTGCCTGAGGAATTTCAATGGTTGTGCCATTTCGACTCGCCTGGATCCTAGTGCCGAGGCTTCGTTGCACCACCCGACAACAAATTGGTTTCGCACCAACGCTCCTCGAAGAAGGTCGCCCCTGGGCCCGTAAAACACCTACGCGACCGGCTGTTCATGAGCACCAATGTTCGTGTAATCAATCGTCCTTTCAGGGTTTGGTTACTTCCCGTTCTACTTTTTCAACTCCGCCGCAATCTGCGCAAACTGGTCCAGTGCTGCCTGGAGATCCTCGGCGATCTCCGCTGCGATCACATCCGGCTCTGGCAGGTTTGCCGAATCCTCCAGGCTGTCGTCCTTCAGCCAGAAAATGTCCAGGCTCACCTTGTCGCGCTTGATCAGATCGTCGTAGCCGAAGACGTGGAAGCGGTCGCTCTCTTTGCGCTTGTGCCGGTTCTCCGGCTTGTAGCAGGCGATGAAATCATCGAGGTCGGCCCGCTTCAGTGAGTTTGTCTTCAACGTGAAGTGCTGGTTCGTGCGGAAATCATAGATCCACAACTTCGACGTCCACGGCTTTTCGCTGGCTGGTTTCCGGTCGAAGAACAGCACGTTTGCCTTCACGCCTTGTGCGTAGAAGATGCCTGTGGGCAGCCGCAGCAGCGTGTGAACATCGCACTCGTGCAGCAGCTTCTTGCGGATCGTCTCACCGGCACCGCCTTCAAACAGCACGTTATCCGGAACCACGATGGCCGCGCGGCCGTGAATCTTCAGGCAGTTCTTTACGTGCTGCAGAAAATTGAGCTGCTTGTTGCTGGTCGAAGCCCAGAAGTCATCCCGCACCACGATCAGGCTTTCTTTGCTTTCCTCGCCCTCTTCGTTGATCACCGTGATGCTCGACTTCTTCCCGAACGGCGGATTCGTCAGCACCATTTCATAAGTCGTCGAAGGCTTCTGATTCAAACTGTCGCCCACCGTGATCGGACACTCGTCGCCACCAATCCCGTGCAGGTACAGATTCATCGCCGCCAACCGCGCCGTCGCGTCCACAATTTCCGTGCCGCTCAGCGTCTCTTCCTTTAGCTGCTTCTTCTGCGCCTTATCCAACTGGTAGTTCTTCGGATCGCTCAGGTATGCGTGCGCCGCCAGCAGGAATCCGCCCGTGCCGCACGCCGGATCGTTGATCGTCTGTCCCGGCGCCGGACGCATTCCTGATTCAGCACTTGAAGGTAAAGACGGTCGAGGCATCTTGCTTCGTCTGGAGTAAGAAGTGTAAGAGTTTGACCGAATGATGGAACAAAATCCTCGGGCTGAGTCACGGAACTCTCAAGCAAAGCAGCCCAGCATTCCTGAAGGCCATCGTCCGACACCATTGATGCAGCTTGAAGGAGTGGAATCGCCTTGATGAACTCCGATGGCTCCAACGGCTTCCCATTCCTCTGCTGTGTGTTGGCGGCAACGTTATGCTGCCACCCTGTGCAGGATTATGCAGCCACTGTCGCGCATGGACTTCCAGATTACCGTCTACTCGCGCGTAACCTGTAAAAGTTATACAATGTAGCAACGTTACTACGATAGGAGTTTACTGTATGGCCATTACAAAGCTATCCAGTCGAGAGTTCAACCAGGACACAAGCAAGGCGAAGAGAGCGGCGAAAAAGGGGCCAGTCTTCATCACGGATCGCGGACGCCCTTCCCACGTGCTGCTCACCGCCGAGGAGTATGAGAGAATCACCGGTGCACAGAAGAGCGTTGCGGATCTGCTGGCGAT
This sequence comes from uncultured Acidobacteriota bacterium, assembly GCA_963786435.1. Lineage (GTDB taxonomy): Bacteria > Acidobacteriota > Terriglobia > Terriglobales > Acidobacteriaceae > TOLSYN. The sequence continues at coordinate 2,853,483 of CAWAZK010000002.1, read as the reverse complement.
GCCCGAAGCCGCCGCAATTGAATTCGAGCCACCTCGCTTGCGTGGTGATCTTCATAAGGAGGTGGACCTGGCCTGATGTTCATCCTCGATACGAATGTGGTCTCCGAGTTAAGGAAGGGGACGAAAGCACATCGAAACGTCAGAACATGGGCCCAGGCGCTTCCCGCAGCGAGCCTATGCTTGTCTGCCATTTCAATACTGGAACTGGAGATAGGAATCCTTCTTATTGAACGGCGTGACCAAAAGCAGGGTGTCGTTCTTCGTGCCTGGATGGACAAGCACGTTCTACCCACATTTGACGGGCGCATTCTGGCGATCGATACCGCAGTTGCACAACGATGCGCGGCCCTTCATGTGCCAAATCCACGATCAGATCGTGATGCGATCATCGCCGCCACCGCGCTCGTTCATGGCATGACAGTAGCGACTCGCAATGTAAAGCACTTTCAGCCTATGGGCGTCGCCATAGTTGACCCGTGGCAGGCTTGAACGCCACTCTGCGGGACCTCGCGAACTATCCGTAACGTGGCAGGAATCGACTGCCGGTGGTGGCACCATTGATCTGCACCGCCCGGCAGGATTCGGAAGTCTTCCGGCTGACCTTAAAGTTTGCGTTGCGTGGGTTGCGCTCGAAGCGTTCGCCGATCGTCTCGTGGTGTCCGCGCAGCCGCCGCTGGCGGCGGGACCGTGAAGTTACGCCGCGCATAGCCGACCAAGCCTTCGACTTTACCCTTGTCGTTGCCCTTGGCCGGGCGGCCGAACTTATCGGCGAACAGGTAGTGGAGAAGGCTCGCGTCTTCACTCGCTCCTCGCCGCCCAGAATGCGGGCCACCGCGATCTTCGTGTTGTCGTTCAAATGGCGATGAGGATCAGCGAAGCCGATGCTGTGCTCAACAGGGCCGCTCGTGATAACGCAGACAGTCAACGGCTGATGACGATTCTCGGACTCGGGCCAATTACGGCTACCGCACTTATCGCGGCGGTTCGGCGCGCGCCGCGGCTTCCGGAAGATCGGCGAGCGGAGTGAGGTTGAAGAGCTCATCGATGAACTTGGTGATCGAGCCATGCTCGGTGGCGTCATGCGAGATGGAGCAGACTTTGCTGTACGGCGAGATCACGATCGCCGGAATGCGGGGACCCTGATCGAGCGCGTTTCCTTCCGGATCGAAGGAGCGAATATTGGGCTGAGTGTGGTCATAGAGGCCATCGGATTCATCGTAGGTGATGATGATGGCGCTCTCCGGCCAATACTTGCTGTTGGCGATGGCGTTGATCTCATCGGTGCAGACCCCGGTATCACGAGAGCGGCGGGCTGGGGAGACGCCGACGACCGACAGCACGCCGGCCGGAGCCTGGGTGGGTGCCGGAGAGAGGGTGAGAAGCTGAGCGTGAGGGGGGGGGGCTTATGCTGCCGACTGAAGTCCCATGCGCCGGCAATTCAGTTGACGCGAGCCGCCAGGACGCGAACGCAGAAGCATGCTGAAGTTCTAGCTGCTCGTGACGGCCTGCACGCCGGTGCCTTCATTGGATGGGAAGTGCATGCATCAGTCCGCCGTCGCGCCACAGCGCATTCACTCCACGCGGCAGCTGGTAGGAAGCGCCGATGGTGCGCTGGTAGATCTCGCCGTAATTGCCGACCGCGGAGATTACCGTGGCGGCCCACTCCTTATTCGGCAACCCAAGCGCCTGGCTCGTGACCCAATCGATTCCGAGAAGGCGCTGTACCACCGGGTCTTCGCTCGCCTTTTGCGCGGCCACGTTGGCGCGAGTGACGCCGCTTGCCTCGGCCTGGATGAGCGCATAGATTGTCCAGTCGACCAGTAGCCCCCATTGGGCGTCGTCGCGCCGGTAGGCGGGAGCAACAGGCGCCAGTGTCAAGAGGTCCGGGAGAATATGCGCCTTCGCCAGCTGTCGGTATTGGCGACTCAGCGGCACCAGTCGCGAAACGTAGGCGCCGACGGCGTCACACCAGTGAGTCGCCATCGCATCGTCCATCTCGCCCTCTTCCTGCCACGTCGAGACTCGCAACTTGGACGCGAACGTGCCCGCGCGCGCTTCCAGGATGCGGTCGTTGTCGGTGCCATCGATCACGCAGATCTTGCGGCCGGAAAGATCTCTCAGGTTTGTCGCTGGCACGTCTGGTCTCACCAGGACAGCGAGGCCGTCGTAGAACACCGGCGGACCGAAGGCTAGCTGCCAATGCGCGGCCGCTGAGGCACTCGGAGTCACACCGACCACGAGATCAACACGCGAATGGCTGAGTCCCTGTTCGGCCTCGAGCTCGGAATTGAATGTGGTGATGTCGATCTTGCCCTGCGTTCCCAGGGCTGCAATACCGACAGACTTGCAGATCTCGACATCGAGCGAGCTCAAGTCCCCATGCAGGTCGCTCTTGTTCCAGTCTTCTCGCGCGACGACCACACCGCAGTGCAGCTCCCCAGCCGCCTGAACCTGTCGGAGCGTAGCGCCGGCAGTGATGGGTGGTGTCTCCGCGCCCGCGTGCGCCGCGAGCCCGAGCAGTGCTGCCGCCAACAATCCAATCCACCTCAAATTCATACCCTCCAACACCTCAAGTTCATGCTCTCCACCAAACCGGGACGGCCGCGCGGCCATCCCGGCTCGGTTGCTCGATCACTGGGGCCAGGGGCCTCCGGTGCCGGTCGTTGAGTTGGCAGCAGTGTTACTGCTGGTGTTGTAGTAAGGACTGCCGAGGCTCACCGTTGGACGGGGATTGAAGTCCGCAGGCGGCGGATCGACCACCGGCACGGCTGTTAGCGTACCGGTCGGATCGAACGGGGCCGAGCTGTAGCCGTGGGTGTAGTCCGTCGGCACGATGTTGAGTGCCGGGTCGGCGCAGGCACCGGTTGCACTGTAATGCGGCAGTTTATCGACAGTTGCTGTTGGGATCGTCACATAGCTCGCCGGCAACAATGGAGCGTTGCCAAGCAACCGATCATTATCGAACGCTTCGGTGAGATCACCCATGCCGGTAGAGACATCCCCAGGCCCGAGTGCGGTCTGCGGATTGCCGTTGGGCAGGCAGAACGGATTGATCGTCGTCGTCGTCGACTGTGCTCCCGGTAGCACGAGCGTGGGTTCGGGCGTGGCACCGCTGTAGGTGGGCGGCGTCGTGCACAGGTCTGCTCCCGCCTTGAAAGCAGCGGCCTCGTCCGGCAGATCCCCCAGTGGTACAAGACCTTTCAACTCCTCGATGAACCGAATCACCGAAGAGTGCTCGCTGTAGACGTGGCTCACGCCGTGTGTGACCGCGAATGGCGAGATTACGATCAGCGGGATACGTGGGCCACCGGTCTCGGGCTGTCCGTCGGGACCGTAGGTGCGGAACTTCTCAGGTTGATGGTCGAAGAACCCGTCGCTCTCATCATAGGTGACGATGATCGCGCTCTGTTTCCAGTAGGGGCTGTTCGCGATCGCGTTAATGGTCGCGGCTACGCTTGCTTCTGAGATCTGCGAGTCCGAGTACGAGCCGTGATCATCGTTGCCCGGGAAATCGGCTTTCACCGCCGCGTTCGGATCCAGCGGGGTTTGGCCAAGGTTGTTGTAATAGCCGCCGCGGATGTAATAGACGCCGCCCTTCGGGCTCAGGTTGCCGGCAGCAACATCGGTGTAGAACTGCTGCAGGCCATGCATATTGTTCTGCTCGGTGGTGTTATCGCCGAGGTAGCCGAAGTACTGCGGGCCATTGTGGTGCACGATGTAGGAGGCATGCTCCGGGGCGGATGTGTAGTTGGCTTCATCGTCGTTGAACGCCGTACCGTCGAAGGGCTCTGGACCATAGCCCTGCTGATACCATCCCCAGGGAACGCTCGGGTCTTTCACCCCGATCACTTTCATGTCTTGTGCTACGTCGCTCAGATCGAAAGCGTGCTGATCAGAGTTCGTGATGGAGTCGATCTGATTACCCATGAACGACAGCGGCAACGAGGCGAACGTAAGCGTTTCCTGACCGGCCTTAGGAGTACCGATGGTCGTTGCCCCCTCGCCGCTCGATTCATCCGGACCATAAGGTGGTTTGACCGCCGCGTCGTCGCTCGCGCTGCCTGCAAAGGGCGGAGCGTCGGTCAGATTCGGCAGCGTGTACTGGATGTGGCTCACCGCGGTCGGGGAGCCATAGGTGATGCTGTAGCTGTCGTAGTTGTCCGGATGGAGCACCCACTGAGTGTCACCGGTCTGTGCACCGATCATCGCGATCGCGTTCGGGGTCGAAGGTCCAATTGCGGTCTGGTGCATGTTGTCGAACATCGTGAACCGGTCGGCATACTGCCACAGGAACGGGATCGTGTCGCAGTCGACGTGACCCATCACGATCTCGCCCTTCTGCTTGGTTTGCAGCGTGACGTTGCTGGTGGGCGCAGCGTGGGTCGAGGCGGCGTAGATTGTCGCGCTGACTCCGGAGCTGTCGTTATCGTAGTAGAGACCTTCCTGATCGAGAGGGAAGCCGTCGTTCTGCGGCACCGAGCGGGTGGCTTGGTCAGAGTGCAGGTCGGCGATGTAGCCGGTGTGGCTGTGGTCGACCGAGTACATGTCCTCCGAGTAGATAGTCGTCGCAGTGCCGGCCTGGTTGACGATCTCGCGTGGCACCAGGAATGGACTCACAGTGGAATAGCTCACGTTGCCGGTGGGGGTGACCGTCTGGATGGTGGAGGTGAAGCTCGGCAAGTCGATGCCCGGCTTAGCGAAAGGGTCCTTCTCGTTTGCGCCGGGGTACGTCGCGAACAGGCCATTGGCTCCGGGGTAGGTGCCGAAGTAATGATCGTAGGAGCGGTTCTCCTGGAAGATTACGAACACGTACTTCAAGTTCCGCTGCAGCAGGGCAAGCTTTTCCGCCCTCTTGAGCGCTCTCATGGAACTAACGCTGTGATACAGCCGCGAGGTCGAGCCATAGGACCTCGAAGGGGCCTGAGTGAGCAATTCTTGGCGTTCTCGGTGATCGTTGCGCCACCCAGCGTAGGTGGCACTCGACGGCGGCGCAGTCACGACAACGTTTTGCGCGTTCTGAGCTGCCATTGCGACGGGCTGCAGCATCATCGCAGCCGCCACCATGGAGGCGCATCCGGACTTCAGAAGCTCCTTGAGATGCATGGGGGTTCCTTTCATCATGCAAAAAGAATTGAGGCCCTTATTGGTTTCGCCATTGTTTCCCTGGCACCGCGCGAGCTAGCAGTGCTCCGGCGAGGGATACTTCTCAGACTCGGGACAACGTTACCAAAGTCACTTTGACACTGCGGTGAAAGCCCTGTGAACAATCTGTGAATCCGAGTTCCCGCTTTTTGGCTTAGCCAGGTTATGGTGAAAACATGATTCTCCGGCGGGTTGCACTCTTAACGGGCAATAGGGGCCAACTTCTCAGCGCGCGGATGGAAGGAATTGGAACGCCCGGTAGCAGCAGCCGCCATCATAAAAGCAGCCGCTTCAACTTCGAAAAGGAGATCTTGGTTTAAAACAAGAACTTGGCTGCCAGTTGAAGGAGACGGGGTGCATCGGCATTGATCACTTGGCCAAATGTGGATCCATAGTCGCTAATGTTTCCATCGACGGAGGAAGCGCCGAAGAACTGCGCATGATTGAAAACGTTGAATGCCTCCACCCTGAACTGCAACATTTTGGCTTCGCGGAGCACAATATCCTTCTGCAGGGACATGTCGAAGTTCTCCAGGCCGGGGCCGTAGAAGAAACGGCGCGGGACGTTGCCCATCTGACCAAGATATGGTCCTTGGGGATTGATCAGATCGGCGGGGGAAACGAACAGTGCAGCGTTAAAAGCGGGCTTGCCGCCCCGCGGGTTTCGATTGATCCCAAGGTTGCCCGGAAGCATGATCGGCGTGTCAACGCCGTTGTTATTGATGCCATCAGGAATGGTGCCGAGCAACGAGCTGTCCGTGTTGTTATAGAGGGTGACGGGCAGGCCGGTGGAGAAGTGCGTAATCCCGGAGATTTCCCAGCCCTGCGTCCAACGGCTGGACGCGCGAAAGAGATTCTCAAATGGAATCCGGTAGTTGTAGCTGACGACAAAGTTTTGCCGGATATCAAAGGAAGACAGGGCATAGCTAAGAGCAGGGTTGATCGGATTGACCTCTTCGCCCAGATTGGAGGATTCATCTAGAGACTTACCGTAGGTGTATCCGGCAGAGAATTCCAGCCTTCCGCTGGTGTGGCGAATGCTGAGTTGGAGCGAGTTGTAATTGGATTTCCCTATGGTCGCCTGGTTCGTGTCGCTGCCGAAATTAGCACCCAACGGGCCACGCGTTCCGTTTATCACCTGCCCCGAGGCCGTTGTATAGACACCGCTCTCTCCGAAAGGACCGCAGCCGGGAAGACTCAGGCAGAGCGCGGGATTCCCAGGGTTGGCTTCCTCCATCACCAGTAACCGGTGTCCCTGCGATCCCACGTAGCTGATGCTGAACACCGTGTTGGATCCGAGTTGCCGCTCGATCGAAAGCATGTGCTGCTCGACATATGGGATGCGGTTGGTTGTGACATATCCGGGTATGCCGCTGATCGGCAGGTACTGCGGCCAATCGATGTTTGGATTCGGATTGCTGCTGGATGCACCATGCGAGACCAGTGCGACCGGAAATGGCTGCCCCTGGTTCTGACCGGTTGCCGCGGTTATAAAAGGTGCGGCGAACAGCGGCGGCGCGGGACTCGAATAGGTGATTCCGAAGGGTGCGTTGCCGGCCAGTATCCCAGCGGAGAGCGCCTCAATCGCCGTGTAGTATATACCGAACCCGGCACGAATGCTGGTATTACCGGGGCCGCCCGTGAGCTTTCCAAGAGAGGTGTTTTTCGCCGCCTGGGGTGAGTAGGCCAAGCCCATGCGTGGCGCGAAGTCAAGGTTTCCTGGCGGCGCCAAGGTGCGCGAGACGCCCGGATCGCCGGGAAAGAGAATGCCTGCCGGTGCGCCTGGGTAGACGAGCGACTGCTTGCCGGGTTCAAAGGTAGAGAGCCCGTTGTTTTTCTCATACCAGGGCTCGATGCGGTCCCAGCGCAGACCGTAGTTCAGAGTGAGATCCGAACGCAGGCGCCAGCTGTCCTGCGCGAACAGGCCCCAGTACTTACTGCGAGGGTAAAACGGCTGCAATTGGCTCTGGTTGTACTGGCTCGGCAACCCCAGCAGGAAATCGGCAAAGTCGGAGCCCGTCGAACCGGTCTGGCTCCCCGAGAATATAAAGCTTCCATTGGCCTGCGAAATCGCGTCTGTGTTGATCTGGTCGTAGTGAAACTCCACCCCGAACTTCAGCGTGTGCAGCCCCGCCACTTTGGAGAAGTTATCGATCCATTGGAAGGTGTTGTTGGTCTGATTCAGCTCATTCGCATTTGTCCCGATGGAGAAGGAATTGAAGTTTATGTTCTCAACTCCTTGGCCGCGGGGATCGAGTGGAACGATGCCGGGCGTTCCAGCGCCGGTGACAAAGCCCTGCGACGCCAGGCTGACGCCGAGTCCGCCGATAGGTTTGCCGAGATCGTTGGAATCGCGCATATAGCTGAAGTGAAATTCGTTGACGGCCGTGGACCCAAGCGTCTTGGTATCACCCAGGCTGAGCAACTGAGCCCGCCCCACGTAGAGCGCATTAAAGCCCGGCAGATTCGCCCCGCTTTGCGCGACTGGATAAGGGTTGTTATAGGTATAGTCGTCGAGAAAATAGTAGGCGTCGAGCCGTCCCCAGCGGCTTTCGTAGTCGAGACGGAGAGCCCCCTTGTCATCCCGCAAAGTTTCGCTGTAGGCCGAGGTGGTGAAGATGTTGTTGGGTGCATTGGGCAGTGGAATGTATTGCAGCAGATGCGTTGCCGGGGCGGACCACGCAGAGGTGGGGACAATGTAGTTGGGGAACTGATCGGCGAAACTGCTATTCAGCGAACTCGCCAGATCGGAGAGGTTGCCGAGGTGGTCCTGTACGGATGGAACATGGATCAGCCCCGAGTCGATTCCCTGCGTGGATCGTGTTCCCTGATAATCGGTGAAGAAAAATGCTTTGTTGCTTCGAATCGGCCCGCCCAGCGTTCCCCCAAACTGGTTCTGGTCAAAGGTGCCGCGCGTCGGAGAAAAATAGTTGCGGGCATCCAGGTTGGTGTTGCGCAGGAATTCGAAGGCATCGCCATGCCACTGGTTGGTGCCTGATTTCGTAACAACGTTGATCTGTCCGCCGCTGTGGCCACCGTACTCGGCATCGGAGTTGCTGGTGAGGATGCGGAACTCGGCAATGGAGTCGAGGTTGGGAACGACGGCCGCGCCGGAGCTGACATCCTCTTCCACGTCGCTGCCGTTTACCATGAAGGCATTGGAGAACTCCCGCTGGCCGTTAATCGAAATCGTTCCAGGGTTCAATCCGCCAGAGGGCGCAAGCGGATCTGCGCCTGCATCCGACACCATGCCGGCGACAATCGAATCGGCCGGAACAACGCCCGGCTGGAGAGCGAGCAGATCGGTATAGCTGCGGCCGTTTAATGGCACGGCAGTCATCTTCACGCTACCGATGACCTCGCCCATTTGGGTGCTGGAGGTCTCCACCTGAGCCGTGTTTTCGCTTACCGTGACCGACTGCTCCTGTTGGGCGATCTCCAGCACGGCGTCAACGATACCCGCGCTGCGCATCGGGACTGGTGAGACTATTGATGACAGCTGCTTTGGCGAATTCGAGATCAGGCAGGCGTAAAACGGTCTTGGGCTTCTTGCGGTTGACCTTGGAGCGCGGATACTGCTGCATGGCGAGTGGCCTCCGTGCCACCCTGCCATGATCCACCCAAAAGCTCTGTCCAGCTTGCCCGTCACCGTCCGGAATGGTGCGGAATCGCTGGAAAAACTTGCCACATGCCGACTTACCAGTACTGATTGTTGTTCGTCACCGCCTCGGTTTGTCCCATCCGGACAATGCCAGTTGCGTGCTTCGCCCGACATTGTCTCTCGATCGGAGCGACCGCCGCATTGGTTCGTTTTCTCGATTACGAATGATACTCTTTTGCATCGGAGCGGAAATGAACCGGCCAGTGTCCGAGCAGCTGCGCGATTTGATCTCCCATGCGCAATGGGATGAAGCTGCAGCTCTATTGCAGCAGCTTGATCTTCGGGGCGCCGCCGAAAACCTGCTGACCCTCCCGTTCGAGCAACAGCGGTCGATATTTCGCCTGTTTCGTATCGACTTTGCCGCCGCGCTCCTACCGAATCTCCCTTACTACGATCAGTATGTTCTGATGCACTCGCGCCCGCGGGAACTGCGATCGCTTATTGATGCGATGGGTGCTGACGACCGCATGCGTTTTTTTGACGAACTTCCCGAGGAAGCATGGCGTCAGTTGATGGACGAGCTTTCGGCTGAGCATCCGGGTGACTGGCAAGGCGTGGAGCGCCGGTCGGCAATTACGGAGGCAGCGGCCCCGGAATCGGCGGAGCATCCCGACTCAGCGGTGCGGATGATTGAGGCGCGGGCAATCGAGAAGCGCTTTCAGCAGCCGGACGGCCATCAAATCCTGGTAATCGCGGCCACGGATCTAACAATCGAAGCGGGTTCGATTACCGCGCTGCTCGGCCCTTCAGGCTCCGGCAAATCTACGCTTCTGCGAATGCTCGCCGGGCTTTCCGTTCCGTCTTGTGGTGAAGTCCTGTGGCATGGCAGGCCGATCAGCGAGTGCTCGCCGAATGTGGCAATCGTGTTTCAGAGTTTCGCGCTTTTCCCATGGCTGACCGTTGTAGAGAACGTGGAAGCGCCATTGCTCGCACACGGGATGCCTCACAAGGAACGGCATCGCCGTGCTATCAAAGCTCTGCAAACGGTTGGTTTAAAGGGATTCGAAACGGCATATCCGAAGGAGCTTTCAGGAGGCATGAAGCAGCGAGTGGGATTCGCACGCGCGCTTGCCGTCGAACCGGAAGTGCTTTTCATGGACGAGCCGTTCTCGGCATTGGACGTGTTGACGGCGGAGAACCTGCGCGGCGAACTGATGGAGCTCTGGTTGGGGAAGAAGATTCCGACGAAGAGCATTTTTCTGGTTACGCATAATATCGAAGAGGCGGTGTTGCTGGCTGATCGCGTGATTGTCCTCGGACGCAATCCAGCGAGAATTCGGGCTGATTTTCGCATTGGCTTGCCGCAGCCGCGTGAACGCGGTTCCCCACATTTTCTCGTCTATGTAGATTACATCTACAAGGTAATGACGCAACCGGAATTGCAACTGGCGCCGCCCTCAGAAATGCCAGAGGCGGTGAAGGCAGCATTCCAGATGTTGCCTCATGCGCGTCCCGGTGGAGTTGCGGGATTGCTTGAGTTGCTCAAGGATCGCGGCGGAAAAGAAGATATCTATCACATTGCCGATGACCTCAAGATGGAGGTGGACGATCTGCTACCTTTTATTGAGGCTGCCACGCTGCTCGGTTTCGCCAAATCCTCCGCCGGAGATGTAGAGATCACGGAAGAAGGGACGGCGTTTGCCGATGCCGACATTTCCGCCCGAAAGCTCCTGTTCCGCAAAGCCCTGCTGGAACATGTTGTGGTGCTGCAACAGATGAACAGCATGTTGTCTTGCAAGTCGGACCACAAAGTTCCACTCGAGTTTTTCCGTGATGTTTTAGACGAACATTTTTCCGAACCGGAGGTAGATCGGCAGATTGAAACGGCGCTGAATTGGGGGCGCTACGCAGAAATGTTCAACTACGATTCCGAAACCGACGCACTGTCGTTGCTCCAAGCAGCAGATGCCGATCATCTGCACTGAGGCGACGAAAACTTGCCCATGCGAACGAACATTGCGAGCAAGATGCCACCCTGGGGCGTGTCATTGCGCTTGGGCTCGTCGTGGATGCGTGATCTCCCAATCATCCTGGGCGGATTGGCCTTGTTCTATGGATTGCTCTCGTTTGCGCGTTACGGCGTGGGGCCGATCAATGCCGGCGCCAACATCGATCTCTCTCCAACGCGCGTTACCCAAGTACGCTCTGTTTTCGGTCGTCCGACTTTCGGCTGCGTACGTCATCAGTCTCGGCTTCACGCTGGTTTATGGATACGTCGCAGCTTACAATGCGCGGGCGGAGCGCTACCTGATTCCGCTGCTCGACACCCTGCAATCGATTCCCGTCCTGAGTTTCCTTCCGGGCGTCATGCTGGCGATGGTGGCGCTGTTCCCAAGCAGGCAACTGGGAGTTGAACTTGGGTCAATCCTGCTGATCTTCACCGGGCAAGTCTGGAATATGACGTTCAGTTTCTACGCATCCTTGAAGAACATTCCCGTTGAAATGCGAGAGGCTGCGCAGGTATACGGCTTCAGTTGGTGGCAGCGATTCGTGCAGATGGAATTACCGTATGCGTCGATCGGCCTGATCTGGAACTCGATGATGTCCATGGCCGGTGGCTGGTTCTTCCTCATGGCGTGCGAGATGTTCGTGTTGGGGAATCGTGACCTCCGCTTGCCGGGACTCGGTTCTTACCTGCAAACCGCAGCCAACGCCGGTGATACGAGGGCGATCGCGTGGGGATTAACTGTGATGATCGGCGTCATTGTGCTTATTGACCAGGTCGTCTGGCGCCCGGTAATCGCGTGGAGCGAGCAGTTCAAGTTCGAGCAGGTTGAAGCGGCGGAGGCGCCACGCTCTCCGCTTCTGGATTGGCTGCGGCGCTCACGGCTGCTGACCGTTGTTCGGACAGCATTCGATGGAACCCGCACGCGAGAAACTGGCCTTGCATTTCGCGCGAAAGCACGACATATCTTTGCAGGCCTCGACGCCGAATCGAGTAGCAGTGTGGATTGGGCGCACGGTGTCCGCCGTGGCATTGATTGGCGTTGCGTACGCGACAATCAAAATTGCCATCATGCTTTCGGGGCTTTCACGGATCGAGATCACATCCATTTTCCGCGGAGCCGGAGCGACATTTCTGCGAGTGGAGGTCACCCTGCTCCTAGCCGCGATCTGGACGATTCCAGTAGGAGTGTTCATTGGGCTGCGTCCAAGGGCGTCGGCGGTCCTGCAGCCGATTGCGCAAATCGCCGCCTCTGTCCCCGCAACTGCGTTGTTCCCCGTAATACTTCTTGTGCTAATTCGGCTCGGCGGCGGGCTTGGCATTGGCTCAATCGCTCTGCTCTTGTTAGGGACTCAATGGTACCTGCTTTTCAACGTCATCGCTGGGGCTTCATCCATCCCCACGGATCTGAAGGAAGTCTGTAACGTCTTCCACTTCGGCAGAGCCGAACGATGGCGAAAGCTGCTGCTGCCGGGGATATTTCCCTACCTGATCACTGGATTTGTTACCGCCTCTGGCGGTGCGTGGAATGCGAGCATCGTGGCGGAGTACTTTCACTTTAAAGGGCAGACCCTCTCGACCACAGGACTCGGTTCGGTGATCAGTCATGCTACCGATAGCGGCAATTTCCGTTTGTTGCTCGCGGCGACGATCGTCATGGCGCTCATGGTGGTCACCATTAACCGCGTGCTTTGGCGGCGAATGTACGCCCTCGCCGCGACGTGCTACAAACTGGATGCCTGATCGCCCGCGACATTCAGCACCCGCACTCTTTGCCTTCACTTCCGCCCACAGATGCTGCAAAAGCCAGCCGGTCGCAGGGTCCTTTGCGTAATGGCGAACTATGGAGATCTAACAATGCAAGCCTGGCAGCAGCTACCAGTCGGCTGCGTTCGTTCTGAGAAAGAGCTTCCCAATCCGGGCTCGTGCTCGGTCGCAATCCGAAGTCCGGCGCGAGCGCCTCGGTATAGTGATGAAACAACATCGCAAGCTTTTCCGGTGAAACTGTCTCAATAGACATACGACTTATCCGCTCCTTAGACCCAGCTTTCAGTTCGATTGGATGAGGCGGCTTCTAAATCACAAATCAAGAGTGCCTTAAAAGTAGCTAAACTTCGGCGTGACGCCTCCATTGATCGCGCTCGGCCTCAATGACATCGAGGCGCTCAAGAGTATTGGGCGCCTCGAAAGCGGCACGAGTGCCGGCGAATACCGCCAGGCCCGCGAAAGAAAAAACGAATAGTCTAGTAGCTCAGTTCTTCGGGCGCGTCCCTTTCTCAGCCACAAGGCCGTGGTGCTTCTGAAAAGTGGTACGAGCGAGGGCTCTGCAAAATCCTACTTGGAAACCGGAAACTGCTTATCCAGATCGATGTTCAGCATGAGCACATTCACGCGCGGCTCGCCGAGGAATCCTAAATCGGCTCGATCCGTGAATTGGGAGATCAGTGCAGTTACCTTATCTGGAGCAATGCCCCGCGCCTTGGCTACACGCGCCGCCTGTATTTCTGCATTCGCTGGGCTGATGTGCGGGTCTAGACCAGAGCCCGAAGCCGTTACGGCGTCCGATGGAATTGGTACTTTCGCCGCGAACTGCAGTGGGGCCTTGTCATCGTTGAAAGCCTTAATCAGCTTCACGTCGTCAAGGTCGCCCTTCGAATCCTTGAACTGCTCCAGTGGTACCGAAGATTCGTAAGGGAGACTATTTTCGACACAGTAATGCACGATGCGAAGATTGATCCCATCAAAATCGACGACCTCCTGTTTTTTATCGTCCATCTTGATCGTCCCATGCATGAGCTTGGCGCTCGTCGGGCCCAGGTTTGTGCCACCGCTAGCGGTGGCGTCATAGCCATTGCCAGCGGCCGACGGCCGGGGATGAAAATACTCGGGTTTTGTAAACGACTGGCCAATGAGACTGGAACCGACCACCTTGCCGTTCACCGTGACCAGACTGCCGTTGGCCTCTTTCGGAAAAACTAATTCACATACGCCGGTCATTACAGCCGGGTACACCAACCCTGTAAGCACCGTGAAGGCCAGTGTTAAACGGAAACCAGGACTAATTTCTTTGAGCATGACTCACTCCTTAAGCAAGGTGAAGAGCAACCAGCATTTTGTCGATTAGCCAGATTGCCGGGAACGGTACGATGATGCCGCCAAGGCCATAGATCAACAGGTTGCGCGTTAGCAGCCGGCCGGCAGTAACAGGTTTGTATCGCACTCCGCGGAGCGCCAGAGGCACCAACGCGACAATGATCACCGCATTGAAGATGACCGCGGCCAGCACCGCACTTTGCGGTGAATGCAAGCCCATGATGTTCAGCTTGTTCAGCTCCGGATAGAAAGAAGCGAACATCGCCGGAATGATCGCAAAGTACTTCGCCACGTCATTCGCTATTGAAAACGTAGTCAGAGCGCCGCGAGTGATCAGCAACTGCTTGCCAATGGCAACGATTTCGATCAGCTTCGTTGGATTGCTGTCGAGATCGACCATGTTGCCGGCTTCTTTCGCAGCCATGGTTCCGGTGTTCATGGCAACGCCCACATCGGCCTGAGCCAGCGCCGGAGCATCGTTTGTCCCGTCACCGGTCATGGCAACCAAACGGCTCTCCGATTGCTCCTTCTTGATGTATTCCAGTTTGTCCTTCGGAGTCGCCTGCGCAAGAAAATCATCCACCCCTGCCTCTGCAGCGATCGCAGCGGCGGTCAAAGGATTATCCCCGGTAACCATGATGGAGCGAATCCCCATGGCTCGGAGAGAAGCCAGTCGGTCCTTCATTCCGCCCTTGACGATGTCCTTGAGATGAATGACGCCTAGGACCTTGCGCCCGTCGGCGACTGCCAGCGGTGTGCCACCGTTTCTGGAAATGATGTCAGACGTCATGGTCAGCGATTCCGGCACGATTCCACCGGCATTTCTCACAAACTGCGCAATCGCCTCGGTTGCGCCCTTGCGCAGTTGACGGCTATCCATGTCCACGCCGCTCATGCGAGTAAAGGCGGAGAACGGAATAAACTCCGCCTCATGCTCGGCGAGCTCCCTGCCTCGCAAACCGTATTTCTCTTTGGCCAGCACAACAATGGAGCGCCCCTCTGGAGTTTCGTCGGCAAGGCTGGACAATTGAGCTGCATCAGCCAATTCGCTTTCAGTCACGCCCTCGACCGTAATGAATTCGACTGCCTGCCGGTTTCCCAAGGTGATCGTTCCGGTCTTATCCAATAGCAGCGTGTTCACATCGCCGGAAGCTTCAACCGCCTTGCCGCTCATTGCCAACACATTGTGCTGCATCACGCGGTCCATTCCCGCAATGCCGATTGCCGAGAGCAATCCGCCAATGGTCGTTGGGATCAGGCACACCAGCAGCGAGACGAGCACAGCGACAGTTGGAAGAGTGCCGCTGTTCATCGCCGTGATTGCGTACTTGGCATAGGGCGGCAGGGTCGAAACTGCCAACAGGAAGATCAGCGTTAACCCGGCGATCAAGATGTTGAGGGCAATTTCATTCGGCGTCTTTTGACGTACGGCGCCCTCCACCAGAGCGATCATACGATCCAGGAACGTTTCGCCCGGATTCGACGTAATCTTGACCTTGATCTCATCCGACAACACCTTCGTTCCACCTGTCACGGCGCTGCGGTCTCCGCCGGATTCGCGAATGACCGGGGCGCTTTCCCCGGTGATGACGGATTCATCGACGCTGGCTATGCCTTCGATCACTTCGCCATCGCCGGGGATGAGGTAGCCGGCTTCGACCGAGACGACATTACCGGCGCGTAGCTCGGAGGACGGAACCATCTCGAAGCTACCGTTAGGCAGAAGCTTATGTGCGAGTGTATCGGTTTTGGTCTTGCGCAGCGCATCTGCCTGAGCTTTGCCGCGCGCCTCTGCCATGGCCTCCGCGAAATTCGCAAAGACCACGGTAAACCACAGCCACAGGGCGATCTGAATGCCGAACAGAAGCCCGCCAGCATGAGTGACCGCGTCTTTGATCACGTATACCGTCGTCAGTGCAGCACCTACTTCGACGACAAACATCACGGGATTCTTTGCGACGTGCACCGGATTCAGCTTCACAAACGATTGTCGGATCGCACGGTTCAAGATCTCGGGATCGAACAAAGGACGAGCCCGCACGCCCCGCGAGATGAGCATCGTGGGATCATCGTTGCTTTCCGGCTTGCGAGTCGCCTTATGCGCAGTTACAGTAGACATTTTTCTGGCTCCTTTATCCGTCGTCCGATCAGAACAACTTGCCGGCATACATTTGGAAGTGCTCCACGATTGGACCGAGTGAGAGCGCGGGGAAATATGTAAGAGCACCCACGATCAAAACGGTCCCAATCAGGAGCACCACAAACAGCGCACCGTTGGTCGGCAGCGTGCCACTGGTGGCAGGTACAAGTTTCTTCTGCGCCAGACTGCCGGCAATTGCCAGAGCGGGGATGATGAACAGGAATCTTCCGACCAGCATGTCAATGCCTATAGTCAGGTTGTACCAGGGTGTATTCGCATTGATTCCGGCAAGGGCGCTGCCATTGTTACCGGCGCCGCTTGAATAGGCATACAGGATTTCGGAGAAACCGTGCGCAGCGTTATTATTCGTATTCGCAGCCGCCGGCCCAGGAGCATTCCAGTAGCCTCCCTTGGCAAATGGCGTGACGGAACTTAGAGCAGTGAGGACGAGAATGCAGAGCGAGGTCGCCAGAACGGCGATAATCGCCATCTTCACCTCTTTCTTCTCGATCTTCTTGCCCACATATTCGGGGGTACGCCCGACCATCAATCCGCCAATGAAGACGGCAATCACTGCGTAGATCAACATGCTGTAAAGGCCAGCGCCCACGCCCCCGAAGATCACCTCGTCGGTCTGGATATTAAACAGGGGAACCAGTCCGCCGAGCGGTGTGAAACTGTCGTGCATACTGTTAACCGCGCCACAGCTGGCATCCGTGGTTACGGTGGCGAAGAGCGTCGACGCGGCATTGCCAAAGCGGACTTCTTTGCCCTCCATATTGCCACCGGGCTGTGTGCGGGTGTAAACATGCTCCACGCCCATCTTGGACAGGATCGGATTTCCACTCTGCTCTGCCGTGTAGCAGATGGTAACTCCTATAACCGACATGATCGCCATGGCGGCAAAGAGCGCCCAGCCTTGACGTGTGTCCCCCACCATTTTTCCGAACGTGTAGGTTAATCCCGCTCCCAGCGACAGCAGCAGCAGCATTTGAATCAAATTGGACAAAGGGGTTGGGTTTTCGTATGGATGGGCAGAGTTCGCGTTGAAGAATCCTCCGCCGTTCGTCCCGAACATCTTCATGGAGAGCTGCGAAGCCAGCGGTCCTTGCTCGATCGTCTGGCTGGCACCCTCAAGCGTGGTCGCAGCCGCCGGACCTTTGAAGTTCTGAATGGCGCCCTGTGAGACGAAGAACACCGTGGCCAGGATGCAAACAGGAATGAGGAGGTAAACTGTGCACCGGGTAACATCCACCCAGAAATTTCCTATTGTCTTCGCGCTATGGCGTGCGAAGCCACGAATCAGAGCAATGGCAACAGCAATACCCACCGCTGCGGACACGAAGTTCTGAACCGTATAGGCGGCCATATTGACGAAGTAGCTGACTGTAGTATCAGGCGAATAGGCCTGCCAGTTGGTGTTCGTCATGAAGCTGATCGCTGTATTAAATGCCAGATCGGGCGTCATGGGCGTGGCACTCTGCGCCGCCTGCGGAGTAGAGAAGTGCATGGGGTTCAGCGGTAGGTATCCCTGCAATCGCTGGATCAGATACACAAACAAGAAGCTGAATACGCTTAACGAGATCATGGACGCCGAATAACGGATCCAGGATTGCTCCTCGTTCTCGCGGACCCCTCCGATCCAATAGATCAGGCGCTCCAGCGGACGAAAGACCGGATGAAGGAAGGTTCTCTTTCCCTCGAAAACGTGGTACAGGAATGTCCCTATTGGTTTTGTGAGAATCAATATAAGGACGAAGTACACCACAATCTGAGCAATACCAAGAGTCATCTCATCACCTCAAAAGCGCTCTGGAAGGAGTAGCGCGTACATCAGATAGACGAACAGGCATCCGGCGATAATTCCAGCAATCGCGTATTCCATTACATCCTCCTAAAGACGTTCTGAGGCTTTCGTAAAACCCCAGAGCAGCACGAAGAACACAACTACAACGGCGACATAGAATGCATCCAGCATCATTGACCTCGCTTGTGGTTCATACCTGATACATAGGCATTGGATAACAACCCGTCTAAACTGCGAATAAAATGTGGCTAAAAAGTTGCTTAACCCGTGTTTTTGGATTTCAACCCATATGGATCTCTGACCTGTGCCTGAGCGAATGTCTCTTCGGGAGAAGATTCGAAGCGATAACCAACTCTCGGTTCAGTGAGGATGTATCTCGGATATTCCGGATCGCTTTCGAGCATTTTTCGCAACTGACTTATGAGCACCCGCAGGTTTTCTGTGTGCTCAATTGACGCCGTACCCCAGATAACCTCACACAATACCTGGCTCGATATAGGTTTGCCCCTGTGCGAAATCAGGTATTTCAGTATCTGGAATTGTTTGGGAGGCAAATGAATCCGGCGGCCTCGCACTGTGACGAGCCTGCGTGCGAAATCGATGGTGATCTCCGCCGTAGCAAACACGGACATTTCTTCATCTCGGCGTAACTGACGCATGTGTACTCGAATGCGCGCTAGTAGTTCCTCTTCGTCAAAGGGCTTCACGAGGCAATCGTCTGCACCGAGATCGAGCACCGACACGCATTGCTGACTGGAGCTCCACTCGCTAACTACAATCAGCGGAACATCACTGCAAAGGCGGATATTCCGGAGCATTTCAAGCCCCTCCGCTTCGTGCAGGTCGAGAATAATGAGATCGGGGCTGTCAGTGCTGATAAATTTAAGCACGCTTTTGCTCGATCGCATTTTGACTATGCAGTACCTTTGTGCCGATAGAGTGCCACGTAGTATGCCGGCGAGGCGCTCGTTACTTTCTATGACAAGGATTATCGGCATTGCCATCTCTCACCGCTCATGACCTATGATCGGAAACAGCGCAGTTGCAGCACCGTCACGGTCGAAGCTCATGGGTGTCGTGCGACGTACGCCAGGAGGGCGATTGCGGGGGGCGCCAGCGCCAGGCCAAGGTAAGAGATTGCGATACGGGTCCAAGCCGGAAGCCAGTTTTTGCGGGTTTGCGGCCGCTCGGGACCAGACGTGGCGACTTGATCGGGATGCTGTAGAGCCAACGCTAAGTCCTGTGCTGATGCGTAGCGCTCATTGGGATCTCTTGCCAGGGCCCGAAAGAGAATGCTCTCAATACTCAACGAGATTTCCGGATCGATCTCGCGGGGCGATTGCGGGTCGTGATGTAATCTTGCATTCATGACCACCAGGGAATTGTCCCCTTCAAACGGAACCTTCCCGGTCAGCATTTCATGGAGCATCACACCGAGAGCATAGACGTCGCTGCGGCAATCGCCACGTTTACCTCTCACCTGCTCCGGCGAGATGTAGTCGGGAGTGCCCATGGTGGGCGAGAGCTTGCCGAAGGTGAGTTGACGCGCGCCTGCCTTGGCGGCTATGCCGAAGTCGAGCAACTTGATGTTGTCCTCGGCATCAACCATGATGTTTTCCGGTTTCAGGTCGCGATGCACGATGCCATGGCTGTGAATGTAGTCGAGAGCGTCGCAATCCGAACAGCGATGCGCACGGCGCGCTCGGCGGAAAATTTCGTCTGCTCACGAAGGAGCTCCCGTAGCAACTTTCCTTCGGCCCACTCCATCACAATGTAGACGCTGCTTTTTTCCGTGCGGAGTACTTTGACGATGCCGGGGTGTTCAAGCGTTTGGCCGATCTCTTCCTCGCGCCGAAAACGTTCGAAAAACACAGGATCGCTCTCTGCTTCGAGATGGGGAACCTTGATCGCAACCTGTCGTCCGGTTCGCATGTCCCTGGCACGGAATATAGTCGCCATGCCGCTGTGCGCGACTACGCTTTCAAGCTGAAAACCATCTAACTGCTCACCCGCTTGTACTGAACACATACGATTACCGCCTGCCCATGGCAATTGATTTCATGTGGAGAACTTTGCTTTCACCGTTCCACTGGATGGGAGCGGGCGAAATGCGCTCGATGCGACCTGTGCGTCCTATGTTTTCCTTGCAGAGTGCGGTGAAAAACCAAACCAGGAAGGTCACCGCGGCAGCCGAGATAACCGTCATTACCAGCAGCACCGTCATTGTTTTCCCCCAATCGCGTTCGAGCCTTGTATTTGCACTTGAACTCGACCTAATCGATTGGATAACAGGCGGTCTAAACGGCGAATAGAAAGTAACTAAAAACTTCCTTAAGACAGGAAAATGCTGCCTGGTCCCGCATTATCAGCACGACTAAGCGGTGTCGCGTTCAACGCGGTTGCGAATTCCGAAAAAGGGAGGACCGAGCAGTCGCTGCGTCACTTAGCAATGCTGGTGCAAAAATGTTTAGGGACATTTAAGAGACCTTTTATTCGCGATTTAGAGCCGCGGTGCTTTACTGGGTTGAGCGTTGACCTTCAGCTCCGTAATACGAGCCACAAGGTTCAGAGGCGAAGTTGAGCAGTTGTTCTAGCGAGGTTCGGCTTTAGTGATAATTGCAGGTGCTCGTCATTTGTTCAGTGGTAGTCGAGTTGCTGCCTCGGCTGCACTGTTTTCATCTCGCGGCAATTAAGGGATGTGCTCACAAATGTGTCGATTGCGTGCGAAGCATCATAGTGGTTACGACAACTTCTTGACGATGGCCCGCGTTAGCTATTTGTACCAGCGGTTACCCAAGGTCTGTTGCATCGCGCAAATCGATCTCAACCGACTGCGGGTACAGCATGGGTCTGATGTGGAAGCGGCCGACGCTGATATAACG
Organism: uncultured Acidobacteriota bacterium; assembly: GCA_963786435.1. GTDB lineage: Bacteria > Acidobacteriota > Terriglobia > Terriglobales > Acidobacteriaceae > TOLSYN. Next base: position 2,832,813 of record CAWAZK010000002.1, on the reverse strand, counting down.
CTGCTTACGCTGCTCGGTGATCGCACACCGGTTGAGCACCACGATCTCAGCGGGGCGTTCGATTTCAATGATTCACTCTCGCCGCAGGATGAGTTCCGAAAGGTTGGTCTGGAGAACCGGCCTGACTTGCTGGCCGCCGTTCAATTTGGCGGACAAAGCACGCATGGATCACAAACTGGCCGAGGCAAGCGGCATGCCGCCGACAACATGTCTGGTTTTGAGAATCGAGCAAGAATGACCTTTGAGGAGGCCGAAAAGCACTTGCGCAATTCTCAATCAGCGGGAATCCGCTACGTTGTCGCCAATGAGGACGGGTCATTCTCAATCATCGGACACAATACTTCTTCCGAGTCCGAGAAATTGGAAGAATCTTTTTATGACACCGTTGTGGTGGCTACGAACAAAACGACGACAAGGCCCGATGATTTCGTTCATCGTATGCAGGCAGTGGCTGCTGAACCTATCGCCTTACGAAAGCTGATTCAACACCTCATTGCTACATATCGACCGCCCTATACCAAGAAAAACCCCGCGATGGTAATTCGGGTACGCACCCGTGATGCCTACATGAGATTGGGATATTTGAGGCAAGTGAGATTCTGCAGTTGCGAGGGCTTTGAGCGATTTTCTTCGTTGATGAGTGGACACGCACTCTGCGGAGGACCAAACGCGTCCAGCGGTTGCAACAAATGAACAGTAGGTTCTCGTCCAGGTCTGACCACAAAATGCTGGTCGAGTTGTTCCGCGCAAAAGAGTTGCTGGGGTTCTAAATACTTCAAATCCATAGCGACTGTGACAAGCCGAATCTGGTTGATAAGTTAATAAATGGATCGTTGTGCAGCAACAATGCCGGGCAGAATTGAATCAGAGTGAGTGGCGAGAGTGACCGCCGCAGGAGCGAAATGATGGAAATACGTAAGCACAACAGAGGAGATCTAGACGCGAAGCTGACGCTCGACGGCCTTCAGATCTCGGCGCAGCTCAGTCATCCTCCGACCATCGGTAAGTGCGGCTGGATAGCGATAACGGTCATGCTGATACTTGCAACGATTCAACTGCCCGCGCAAACCGTAGATCCGAACAGTCAAAGCGCCGATGGCAACAAAGTGCAACAGGTGCAGACTTCGGAGTCTCAGGCGAACGGAGCGCCGGTTGATGCGAAAGAGATCGCATCCCAGGAGCCTCAGCAAGCTACTCCGCCTTCTACGCAGCCCACTCCACCGGAGAAGACGCCCGAACAAACCACCCCTCCTCCGGCACCAACCGCGCTTCCTACCCCTGCGATAACAGGCCCGCTCCAAGCGGCTCCTCCCATCGCATTGGAGGGCGGACCTCTCGGCAAGCTCAGCTTGAATGGCGTGGTCAGCGGAATGGGCCTGTGGCAAGGGAACCATGTGCCCGGTGATAACCCCACACAGCCTGCTCTGAGTAACGCGCAGATATTTCTTCAGAAGACCACCAGTTGGTGGCAGTTCTATGTCCAGGCTGGCGCTTATAACATCTTGGCCTTGGGAACTCCGTTTCTCCCCACCGATAAGACGATGACCGACTTCTATGGCCCGGTGCCGGTCGCTTATCTGAAGCTGGCGAAAAAAAATACCTCCATTCTAGTTGGTTCGCTGCCTACATTGATGGGTGCTGAGTACACCTTCGACTTCGAAAACATGAACATCGACCGGGGCCTTTTGTGGAACCAGGAAAATGCCGTGACTCGCGGAGTTCAGGTGAATCAGACAATGGGTAAGTTCACCGCCTCATTCAGTTGGAATGACGGCTACTATTCCAACCGATACTCGTGGCTGAGCGGCTCCTTAACTTACACCAAAGGGCCTCATAGCTTGGTGTTCGTCGGTATGGGGAATCTCAGTCAAACGGTCTTTCGAACTCTGGCGACACCGGTGCAAAACAACGGCAGTATGTATGCCGTGATCTACACCTACACGAAAGGGAACTGGATCGTTCAACCTTACATTCAATACGGCAGGGTGCCGAGAAATCTGAAGGTTGGGGTGGTGAATGGAGCGTCAACCCCGAGCGGTGCGCTCTTGATGAGTCGTATTTTTAAGCACGGGTTCTCGCTTGCAGGGCGCGGAGAGTACATATCGACCACGGGAAGCCCCGCTCGAGAATCTGTCAATCTATTGTTTGGCCCTGGCAGTGCAGGCTGGTCCATTACGCTGACGCCAGCTTATCAATACCAGCGCTTCTTCATGCGTGGTGATCTCTCTTTTGTTCGGGCAGACAGCTACACGCCGGGTGACGTCTTCGGTCCTGCAGGCAGAAACCAGAACCAGCCTCGTGGCGTGATCGAAGCAGGACTGTTGTTTTAAGGCCGTAACCCCTATGTCCAAGCGTTGCCAGCAAGTCATTAACCGAATATTGTTGGACAACAGCCAGACGGATCGGTACCGATAAATGCCGCAGGGTTCGGCATCCCGCCGGAATTCCTGGGTTCCGGGCGGATGGTCGCCTATTCGGAGATTGCCTCGAAATATGCTCGCGTTTAGCAACACAAATCGCGTCCTGGACCGCCGTATTCGATGTTTCAAAGGTCGAATTCGAATGGCGCGAGCCTGCCGGGCAGCTTTCCAGCCTCGTTCGGATATCCGACGGGATTGCACACGATTCGAGTTTCGTTCAACACGTAGTCGCACCGTTCGTGCGTGTGCCCATGAATCCAGGCGCGTGGGCCCTTTGCAAGAAGTGACTCCGCTCCGAACGCCACGAACCAAGGTTGAGCCGAAGACTGGCGATGAACGGCCGGGGTCGAACGCTCGGAGGGGAGATGATGCGTAATTACTATGTCTTCGGGGCGAAGCTCTTTGGACAGCCACTCGACAAATTGCCTGTAACGTTCGTCTATCTCGTCCAACAGGTGAGGTATACAGCGTGAATCGTTGACTTAAGCGGCGCTCAGGATCAGATCAGGTGTTTTAGGCACCCACATCGTATCGCCGAGAAATCTCGTTCCTGCGAACTCAAATACCTCACCGGTTCTCAAAATCTTCAGATTCGACAACTCATTTTCAAATCCACGCAATATCTCGTCCACTGAGTGCATGCTCGAGCAGCCATAATACTCGTGATTTCCAGGAACATATAGCACTTGCCGTTCGCGATCACAGAGCTCTTGGAAGAATGTTCGAGAACGTGCTCTGATGAGATCGAAATCACCCGCAACGACACACGCATCCGCCGTTTCACCCGTCTTCGGGTGTACCGCATTGAAGTACTTGCGATATTGCCCATCGGACGCCCGGAACTCGAGGTGCTGATCGCTAACAATCTTAAATTTCATGTGTGCAGATGAATGTCCTTTGGTCGATATTCCGACGTCACTTGGAAAGCATACTCGAGATCTTGGTGATTCCGGTGTCTGCAGGTCTGAACAGGTTTCCCGGTGCGGTGACGAACGACATTCCGGCCGACTATCGAATTTCGGGCTTCCGGGTAGATGGTCGGCTTAACTGATTTCATGACAGCGTCGGCTCCCACACCCCGACTACACTGGTTGCTGCTAAACGACCGTGAAGCTCGGGAGAAGGAGCCGAGCATGATGATTATAGGCTGTGATTTTCATCCCAGTTTTCAGCAGATAGCGTGCGTAGATCAGGAAACGGGGGAGTACGAGGAGCGCCGTTTGAGCCATCGCGGAGAAGCGGAAGCATTTTACCGGTCATTGGCAGGCAGGGCGGTGCGCATCGGAATGGAAGCAACGGGGAATGATCGTTGGTTTCATAGGCTGGTGAGTGAACTTGGTCATAAACTTCTGGTAGGGGACGCCAGCGCGATTCATGCTTCAGCTCCTCGCGAGCAGCGAACCGACAAGCGGGATGCCCGGCACATTTTGAGACTACTGCTGGAGAATCGGTTTCCAGCCATCTGGCAGCCGTCGGTGGGCAACGAGGAACAGCGGCAGTTGCTGTTGCATCGCTGCCGGCTGGTGCGGATACGGACGCGGATCAAGAATCAGTTGGATTCGATCGCCAAGAGCGAGGGACTGACCGGTTCGCGGGTCTGGAAGGCGAAGCGCCGCCAGCAGATCGAGGCGTTGCCGCTGACGGGCTGGTATGCCGAGCGGCGCAAAGATCTACTCGCGCTGCTGGACGAGATGGACAAGCGAATCGAGCCTCTGGACAAGGCGGTGCAGGCAGCAGCTGAGCAAAATACCGAAGCGCAGTTGTTGATGACCCATCCTGGTGTAGGTCCGGTAGTATCGCTGGCCTATGTGTTGATCATGGGGGATTGGAGGCGATTCCCCCGCGGCAAGCAGGTGGGCAGCTATCTGGGACTGATTCCGTCCGAAGCGTCCAGCGGCAAGCATCAGCAGCAGATGGGACACATCACCAAGCAGGGCAATACGCTACTGCGATGGCTGCTGGTCGAAGCTGCAGTCAAGGCACAAAGCAAGGATTCGAGTTGGCACCGACAGTATATGCGCCTGTCGATGAACAAGCATCACGGCGTGGCCAAAGTGGCTATCGCCCACAAACTGGCGGTTCGTTTGTATTGGATGTTGCGCTCCGGGCAGAACTACACGCAGATCGTGGAGCGCGGTTTGCATGCGGGGCAGTCCGAATTGGCCGGTGGCTGCAGTTTCAGGCCGATTAACTGATTGGACGCCCCGCCTCTCTCGTTAGGTGAGAGAGTTTGAACAAGTAATCATGGAGCTTTACCGGGCCGAATACATGGTTGGTGGAACCTAAATGGTGACCATCGAAAGTGATTCGTCAACGTGCGAGCTTGGGTCGTTTAGCCATGCAAGACGGTTTTCTGATATGGAACGAAGCTCAGAAAAAACATCTGAGCTTCGTTCCTAGATCGATTGTCGCAGTGGCCGGTACGGGGTCAAGGGTCAAGATGAACGCCAAAGAACGGCGCCCTTGACCCCGCACCGACCACCCTGGGGATTTTGTGCGCTCGATTCGCGCTAAAGGTCTTGACAAGAGCCGGCGCAGTCATACACGGCCAATCTCTGCCCATTCTTCAGGGTGTGCTGAGTTTGCGGACTTGGCTGAGGATCTTGGTGAGGCGGTTGGAGAGCCGGTCGAGGCAAGAGCGGGAAGAACCCTTTGGTAGCGGGCGTCGGAACATCTCCATCACATGTTGAGCAGCGAGCAAGGAATCGATGACGCCATCGAGGCCGGCACGAAGTTGGGGTGATGCTGCCTTGGGTTGCGGCACCAGATGCTTTGGGTGAGCCCGAGCTTGGTGGAACTCGCGCTGGAGATCGGTCAGCGCCACATCGACATAGCGCATGGTCATCTCGGGATTGGTGTGGCCGAGCAACTTCATGAGGACAGGAAAGCTCACACCGGCCCGAAGCATCTCGGTGGCATAGGTGTGTCGAAGCTGGTGCGGAACGATGCTGGCAGAGAGGTTGAGCGAATAGCAGACCTGATCCGGGAACTCGTTGCGAATGGCTCGATCGGCGTCAGCAACGCGGTCATTAATGGTGGAGGCAGAGGGCCGTGGTTGGAGGCTGGACTGGAAGCGCAGGTAATCCAGCAGGGTCGACGGGGTGAGGTCCGCCTCCGCGATGTCGCCGGTGTGATGAAGGCTCTCCCACCAGCGCACAAAGTGCAGCAGGTTGTAAGCGTAGATGCGCAAACTCGTGCTTGCCAGCCGGCGAACATACTCGCGGTTCAGGTAACGATTAACCCAACCGACTCCCCGGCCGGTGGTTTGTTCCACCTGAATCGGGCTGTGTGCGTTTGGTGCGGTCTTCTGGTAGATCACGTGGAACTTCATTGAGCGGCCTCCAGAAGAGACTGGAACCGTTGCGCGTCACCGCCCGGGACGAAGAAGGAGTTGGGATCGTGGCCTGGGGGCAGGAAGACGCGGCGGGCGTCGATACCTTGTGAGCCAAGACGATGAGCCAGCTGCTGCGCGGCCAGTTGTCCGCTGTGGTTGGCATCGACATCGAAGGTGAGATAAACGGTGCGTGGCCGGTCGCACAGCTGTTGCAACTGATCCGCGTTGAGATGGGTGCCCAACGAACAGGTGAGATTATGAAAGCCGGCCTGCCACAACACGGCATAGTCGAACAGTCCCTCCACCAGAATCACCTCGGAGCATTGCCGTACCTGTTCCCAGGCATACAGGCCACCCTTGGATCCTGGGAGAACGCGATGGGCGAAGGCAGTGCCGATACTGCGGCCATAGAGGTTGACGATGTGTTCGCCATGTCGCAATGGGAAGACGACGCGCTGGTAGAAAGCATCCGAGCTCTGCGCGTTGAGCAGGCCAAACTGCCGCAGCAGATCGAAGGAATAGCCTTGACCCGTGAGGTGACGGCGTAAGCTCCGTCCAGGGGCGTAGCCGATCTGCAGCGCTTTGATCAGGGCGGGATCGCGCAGTCCGCGCTGGTTGAGATAACACATTGCCTCGGGGTAGTGATCGAGCTGCTGCTGATAGAAAGCGGCAGTCTGCTGGAGCACAGCGGCGGCAGAGTGGTCTGGATGAGTGGTCTGTTGCTCCAAGTAGGCGAGGCTTTGGCTGAAGGACAGATGGCTGGACAACTGGACGAAGCGAATCAGATCGCCGCCCTGGCCACAGCCGTGACAGTAGAAGAGATTTTTGCGAGCGTTGACATAGAACGAAGGCTTGGTTTCGGCGTGCAACGGGCAGAGTCCGACAAACTCGGAGTTGCGACCAGCAGGCTGACCGGTCCAGTTCCGCTGCCGCAGATAATCCAGTAGCGGCAAGTGCTGTTTGAGTTTTTCGACGTCCTCGCCCACGGCGCTGTTTTGCCTCCGGAGCTGAGCGTAGGAGAAGGCTGCCGGCATTCCCAGGCAAGGATGGTAGGTGGAAGAAATCTTGTTAAAGACGTAAGGGCCAGAGGATTGGCAGAACCGGAATCAGCCAAGACAACGGCCCAGCCTCGTAGTTGGCCTGATCACCGCGCGTCAGCCAGAGAGACACGCGAGCGATGGTTTGCCGCATAAAGGAAAGGGCCAGTTGAGAAAGGTCCAGGCCGCTCGACCAGCGGCGGAGGGTGGATGGATCAGGCAAGCGATTCGAGTCTGAAACTTTCACGCTATCCGGAAGTCGAAGGTGAAAACTTTCACGTTACATGGTCTCGCACTTTCACATGAGGTGGATCGTGGGTATTGCAAGATAGTGATTCTAAACGCGGACGACTTTCACGTTAAACGTCAACCCACAGGAGATGTTGTTGTTGAGTGCACCAAAAGTCTGAAGTCAGTCCTAATATAAGTTTGAAGTAAGTCTGAAGTTCCCGAGACTTAGTGAGTTGATAACTCCCATTGTCGAAGTTATGCGCCGCGAGTTACAGGGTGGGAACCATGGGTGCCGCAGATTTACTTTTTTCGATCCCTGATCCGGTTCAAAAAGCAAACAGGGCGCAACAGCCCCCAACCTATAGAAAGACCATCACGTTAATCGGCGAGAGGAAGGCAGTGTCCATTCTCCGACATCGGATTCCTTTACTCTTTGGCTACTATGACCGTTCATTTAACGCGAGCGGAACACGACCGCATTAACGCCCTTAACGTATGCAACTATCTGTATCCACCAAGCAAGTGGTCCCAGCGAGCGGCAGTGACAATCCAAGCTGTTCTTGGACTAAGTACAGGGGCCTCTTCTTCGACTCCCAGTAGGTTCGGCCCACATATTCACCGACGACCCCCAGGCAGACCAGTTGTACCCCACCCATAAATAGAGCTGCCAACAGCAGGCTCGTCCATCCAACCACCCATTGGTGCGTCGAAAGCCTTATGACCAATGCCCAACAGATGCCAATTAACGCCAGCAGAGAGGCTGCCAGGCCGACCATCGTAGCCATGCGCAGCGGAACGACCGAAAACGATAGTATGCCGTCCATTGCAAAACGCAGCATCCGGCGAATCGGGTATTTGGTGGTTCCAGCGAAGCGCGCGTCCCGATTGTATGGCAGTGCTAACTGACGAAAGCCGAGCCAGCTGACCATGCCACGCAGGAAACGGTCACGCTCTGGCATAGAGAGCAGTGCGTCCACAACCTTGCGGTCCATTAATCGGAAATCGCCGGTGTCAAGAGGGATCGGAATATCTGAAAGTAGGTTGATCAGCCGATAAAACAGCTTAGCAGTTCCCAGCTTCCAGAAACTCTCCCCTTCGCGATGGATCCGGGTGCCATAGACCACATCCCAGCACCCCTCGCGCCAGCGCTCCAGCATTTGTAGAATCACCTCGGGAGGATCCTGCAGGTCGGCATCGATCAGCACTACTGCGTCTCCGCCTGCGTGCTCCAAGCCGGCTGTAATCGCAAATTGGTGACCGAAATTTCGAGATAGTCGTAGCACCTTCACGCGTGCGTCGGCTGCGTGTAGCTGCCGGAGAATCTCGGCTGTGCCATCCACGCTCCCATCGTCCACGTAAATAATCTCAAAATCCATGCTGCTTTGCTCTGCCGTCAAGAGCAGGCGACGACCGGTTTCGCAGATGACCTGTTCTTCGTTGTAGCAGGGAACGATGATTGACAACCGGCGAGCACGCGTAGCGTTGATTCCGGCTTCAGTCGAATTGTGAACCGCTGCGAAACTCATTCGTATCCTCAATTACATAACAATGCTTGCGATATACACAATTATACGGCTCCGGAATGGTGGGGATTCGCGGTCTCGGTAACCACCCAATTTTCAATGCGGTGATCTGGTATAAATGCTAGCAGGCAGTCCGCGATCACCGGCTCCCGTTTGACCGGAGTGCCGGGCGGCTGATATCGGATGGAGAGTCCATTGGGGCAGGTTGCTGGATGGTGATGGACCGTGACATGGGTGCAGCAACTACTAGCCCCGGCCGCAGAACACGCGTCCTAGTTCCGCTGCTAATCCTCGTTTTTGTTCTGCAGTGCGCGTGGTTCATCCGTTCTCAATCCTTCACCAACGACGAGCCGGAGCACATTGTAGCGGGACTCGAGGCTTGGCGGTTTGGAGAGTTCAAACAATGGCATGACCAGCCTCCCTTGGCGCGCCTGCTCTTCACTCTCCCGCTTCTGAAGTCAAACTGGAGCTACCGGTACACCGAAGTTCAGGTTCGTCCAGTCACCCCTGCGCCGGAGGTTTGGCTCTGGCCCACTCGATCAGTCATGGTGTTTTTTGGAGTCGTTCTGTTGCTGATGATCTGGGCCGCTGCGCGCCGCCTTTTCTCAGAGCAGACCGCGAACATCACCCTCGCATTTGCCGTATTGTCGCCGGAACTGATCGCCCATTTTTCTCTTGCCACCATTGATGGCATCGGTTGCCTGTGCATCTTCGCAAGCGTGCTGCAATGGATGCGGTACTGGCGCAATCCATCGCGGGCTCAGGCCGTGCTCCTGGGCCTCATCCTCGGGCTTCTGTTACTCGCAAAGTTCAACAGCCCGCCACTCTTTGCAATTACGCTTTTCCTGGTTTTGGTCCTGGCTCCCGGAGAACTCCGCCTCAACCCCAAGGGCTTGCAATTCAAGCGCTGTGCTGCCGTCTTGCTCCTTGCCTGTCTGGTGGTGTGGTCCGGATATTTTTTCCACATCTCCAAAGTCACCTTCGCCGACCAGATGGTCACGCTTCATTTCCCCGGCTATACCAAGCTTCTTCAGTATGAGATGCCGACGCTCAAGAGTCCCATTAGCATCTTTATTCCGGCCTGTGAGTGGCTGACTGGATTGGGCATGGTGGTCGCACACAACATGGAGGGGCATCGCAGTTTCTTCCTCGGCCAATACTCCACATCCGGATGGAAACTCTACTTCCCTGTCGCAATGCTCTTGAAGTGGCCGCTCATCATTCTGATCATGGGAACCGCGGGTCTGCTCGTCGCGATCTGTCGACGTGTTGCCGCTTGGCGTGACCTCCTGCTGATGAGCGTTTTTCCTGCAGTCTATTTGCTCTTCGCAATAACCGCGCACATTAACATCGGTGTTCGCCACGTCCTGCCGCTTTATCCGTTTCTCCTGCTTTTCGCAGGAGCGCTGGTTGAGTGGGTTCGCCGCGGGCCTTGGGACTGGCGCAAGACCCGCTTCATCTTCGTCCTTTTGCTTTTAGCCCAGGCCAGCGACATTGCCCGCTATGCGCCGGACTACCTTTCCTACTTCACAGTTCTCGTCAAGCCAACGAACACCTGGCGGTTGCTCAGCATCAGCAACACCGATTGGGGACAAGGGTTTGTTGCACTTCGCCGCTTCCAAGACGAGCATCCCAACGAACCAATTCACCTCGCCTACGTTGGGGAAGTCGACCCGGCGTTCTACGGCATCCGATATACACGATTGAAGGAATCGGACCATCCAACCGGACTGGTTGTGGTCAGCGCAACGCACCTTTCAGGAGAACTTCTCAAAAACCACTTCGCATATCGCTGGCTGCTGCAGTACCCTCTGAAGACTGTCCTCGATCACACTTTATACGTGTTTGAAGTGCCTCAGAGCGCTCCGCAGAATGTCACGCCGCAACTCCCGCAGACTTCGTCCAACTTGGCTCCACTCTGCACAGAAGTCGAACCTCGCTGCCATACGGAGAATCCAGACGCAGCCCATGGCGAAGGCTGGAGCGTGACCTATTCATGGCCGGACGGCCACTAGGATTGCTGCTGCGATTTTCATTTGCAATTGTTTATTTGGAAAGCGCACGGCCAGCGCAGACGATATTCGTCTAATCGATTCTGCAAACCTCTATACGGTCATTCTTATATGGGCAATCCAGTGCCGGGCTTACCGGGCGCTCAACAATCGCCCAATTCACGCCGAACTGAGCCTTCAATCTGCGCAGATCATCCGGCGAGACGTGTCGCCAGTCTTCGTGCCCCACATTCTGCGCGGTCACTTCCCGCTGCCAGCGCTCTGCCAGGGTAGGCGACGTCAGGACCATTCCTGAATCCTTGAAACTGTCGGCAAGCGCGCTGCGTAACGCAAGCGCGCGAAATCCCTGACTGTCTTCATCAGGGCTGTGCAAATATTCCGGGCCGAGCGCAAAGTAGGCGTCTTCGGGAGTATTGTTGCGTATCCATTGAAACGACTTCACCCACGGATTTGAAGAATGAATACCGGGTAGTTCGAGATGCGGAGCTGCAGGAAAAAGTGCGCGCTGCGCCAGGAACATTCCCAACGCAGCCGGCACAAACAGCGCTGCCCAGCGCCACACGTTTCGGCGCAGAACGTACTCTCCCAAGAAGCATCCACCCAATAGGATCGTAAGCACATAAAGAAGGTGCAGATAGCGCATCGGCTCCAGCGGACGCATCCTCTCCAATGCTGGAGGAAGCATGATCAGCAACGCGACCGCGGATTGGAACAGGCCGTACACCGCCGTGCGCGTCGCGAGACGCTGAAGGGCTATTCGTTCGCTCGTTTGAGCACAGCGCTCTGCGGTTCGGGCGAACCAGAACAAAATCAAAATCGGCCCGACTACCCCCAGCCATTCGTACCACGTCCAATGCCACAGGTCGCAGTAGTGATGCATGTGGATCGCGCATTGCAAAGCGGGTGAAATCGAGGTGGGATGGAGCAGCATATCGAAAGGAAGAGCAAATGCGCCCAGCAATGGAAACCGGAGGACCTCAAGCCGGGAAGGGACTGCCAGGAAAAAACATAGAGAAAGGCCAAACGCTGCAATCACCAGATGGAACGGCAATGCGACGATCAAACACAGAAATGCAGGGACGTATCGTTTTCTAAGTACAAAATCAATGGCAAATAGTGCCAGTGTTGTGGCGATTGCCCGCGGAACCAAGTTCTGGTCCATGATATACAGTCCGGTTCCGGTCACCGGCAGCGTGAAAAGTACGGTTACCAGCGCTACTCCGCACCAGCGTGCATATTCCCGCTCAAAGCAGCATGAGGCAATCCGGTAACAGGCAGCTAGAAAAGCGAATATCGTCAGCAGGTGCCACGTAAAGACCATCGCTTCAACGGGAATGTGCGCGAGTCTAGTCGCGGCGGCGATCAGCTTGTCGTATGCTGTGGCCTGAAGTTTGGTGACGAAAAAGTCGGCGTCTACCCGGAACAACCTCGGATTCAAATTGCGCTCGATGGCAGCCAGATACACACCACCGTCCTCAGCTCCCGGGTGGTACCCAGCAACCAGAACGCCTAGAGCGGTAAGACCTGCAAGCTTCAGTGATGTGCGAGAGAATAATGGCTTCATGGCCTTCGATTACGATAACTGGTGCCTGAACTGATTTACAAGGGGAGAGCCAGCAGGTTTGTCGCGAGCAACAAAAATTCGGTATTTCAGTCTGTTATCTGCCACTGACCTCTGGGACAATTAGCAACCAGCTGTGGGTGCGGAGGTAACCACCAGATATCGAGAGCTAGTGCGTGCGTCCGAAGGCGTTGCTCGATACTTGATTAACACCTTCGTCTAAGTTTTTTGCAAACCTCGGTGCAGATACCTGCAGTACTGTTAATCTGATTATACTTTTAATCACTTCCTATTGGAACCCTAGCACCGCGTCCGCGATTGCGATTCAATATGCCGGATATGCCGGATATGCCGCGAGTCTCGAGATGTTTACGCACACGTAGCGGAGCTGCCGACGTGGAGAGGAGCGCAACGATGGGTGGTGTACTGGTTGAAGGAAGCGAGCCAATAGCTGCGGCTTCGCGTGGCGGTCGTTCGACTTCTCATCCGGAGCTACGAAATACGGCGGTGGTGATCCCCACCTTTAACGAGCGGGAAAACATATCCAGGCTCGTCGAGATCCTCGCCGGTCTATATCCGGACATTCATATCCTGGTTGTGGACGACCGGTCGCCCGATGGGACCGCTGCGGTAGTCCGGCAACTGCAACCGCTCTACCCCAACCTGATGCTGCTGGAGCGCACGCGGAACCCCAGTTTTGCAGAGTCCTATCGGGATGCGTTCCGCAAACTTTTGGGCGAGCCATGGTGCCAGGCGATCCTCACCATGGATGCCGATTTTTCGCATGACCCGGTAGAGGTTGGCCGAATGGTGCAGAAGCTCGCGGAACAGGATGTTGTGGTTGGCTCGCGGTATACGCACGGCGGCGGCATCGGTCAGTGGGCTTGGCATCGGCGGTTCCTAAGCTGGGGCGCCAATGTCTACGTCCGCATGATTTTGGGCTTGCCGGTGCGCGACATCACCTCGGGTTTTCAATGCATGCGCAGGCAGGCGGTCGAGAAGTATCTCGTCAACCGATGCGTGACGAACGGCTACGCATTCCAGGTGGAATTGAAGTTCTTGCTGGCCCGGGCGGGCCGCCGCATGACGGAGCACCCCATCATCTTTGACGATCGCCGTGAGGGAAAATCCAAGATGTCCGCTAACAAGATCTGGGAATCCGTGTTGCTCCCCTGGCGAATCCGGCTGCGCTCCGGACCAAAAAGCTAGACGAGCGGCCTAGCGCACTACGGAAGCGGCGCTTTCCCCATTGCCAGCCTTCGGGACATAGATGGCGGCATCGGGCTCATCCAGACCCAGCACGTAATTCCGTTTGATGGCATCCAGAAGCTCGTTCGCGAAGCGTTCGTTATCCCGCTGATAGGTCTCTACGCGCTGCTGCATTTGAATTGTGGAGAAGCGATGCGTGTCGATTGCCGCCGCCATCTCATTGGGGTTCAGTTTGTGGAAGCGCACCAGACAAGTGGCGTTGAATGCATCGTATAAATAGGGCTTCCCCGAATCGTAGCAATGCAGCAGGCCTTCGCAGATGGCAGGGCCAGGATGATCCTTCATAAAGGCGATCTCTGCGTTGTAGCTCGCTTGTCTTGCGCGTAGCCGTTGCAAATCCCGGATCACATGGAAATGCCCGGAGAGGCCGAACGAGAGCACGAGAGTCGGACACAAGGCGACGGGAACACCCCACCGCCAGAGCTGCCAGCGATGCGCTAAGCGAGTGGGAGTGCGTTGCCACAGGTACTCCAGCAGCAAGCCCATCACAATTGATATCGCGAAGAAGTTAGTGAAGAACGTGTTGACCGACACTCCGATGCCGAAGCTAAACGCAAAGCCAACGAACGCGCTGACGAGAAAGAACTCCAGGATGAGCTTGCGCGCGCCGGTTCTGCACTGCCACAGACTCCAGAACAGTGCGACTACAAAGGGCAGGATGACAGCCGGAGGAAAATCGACCGACAGATCGTAGCCGCGCGGCAAAAGGATGCTGGAGAGGAAAAAAGGTCCTGCAACGACCTTGGTTATGTAAAACGTGAGTGCGATTAGCGGAGCTGCGGCCGCGAGATATTGTGCAGCACGCCGCCGCGACAGCAAACAAAGATCAACAAAGACCGTGAGCGGAAAGTCGATTGGGTTGTGCTTTATGTTTCCGCCAATGACAAACAGCAGCACAGTGGCAGCGATCCAGCCGAAGTTTAAACGGTCCCGTTTGGAGAGATAGAGAAGAAAGCCGCCGAGGAAACACGCATAGGCGAGCATATTTGGCTCATCGACGCCGATCGATCTCGGCCCCTGGGTACAGAAAAGCACAAGGCAAAACGACGCACCAAACAGGGCGGGCGCGACCCCGGTCGTGAGCTTGCGGATAATCGCGGCGATCAAGACGATGCACAACGCGAATGAGACAAGCGATAGGACGCGGCCGATCGACAACAGGTTTGGCGTGAGCCAAGCCAGATGAGCGACGACATAGAAATAGAGGGCGGGATAGTTAACCTCTGTCCACGCATACTTTGCCGGGTACAGCGGCAGATGGTTCGATACCGCGAGCTGGTTGTAAACGTTCCAGCCCTCGTTGATGTTGGTCTGAAAGCGGTAAAAGAGCGATGCAACCGGTAGGATCGCCGTGACAAGCCCGAAGACGGCAAGCAGTCCAAGTAGGATGGCGTCGCCCATTTTGCCCCCGGTTGCCAGCCGCGTGCGCGATTGGGTTGCGGCGGAGATCGTGTGTAGGCCGGGAGAATCTGAGGGGCTAGCTAGGCCCGAGGCCGGGGACTCGAATTCAGTGGGCATTTGTCTTCGGGTGTCCTTCAGTAACGTTCAGAAGAGTTGCTTTGATCTTATCGGCTGGGGCGGGTGAATACAAATTTCCAGTTAGCGGACAGTTAATAGGCAAGGATTCCACTATCCCGGAACGGGCAGTGAGACGATCGGGGTGATAATGCGACGGGTATCGACAACAATCTGACTTCGCGCCTGACGTTTCGGTGGAGTTTTGCTCAGAGACATCACTGGCGTGCCCGAATGACGGTTCGTTCCGCTCCGCAATATCTACAGACCTTGGCTTCAGGAAGAATCAACTCAGCGCAACGATCGCAGGGCACACGAGGCCTTTCGTCACGGGGTGTTGTAGCATTGCTGCCTCGGCACCGGATAAGAATAACTATTCCAAACGCGACAGCCAACAACATCAAAGGCAGAAACTCCATACGCCTCCCTTAATTCTGAGCAGCAAATGATTCGTGTGGCGATCGTGCAGCCACCAGCGTCCCTTCAGCGGAAGCTGTTCATTGATTTTACTTTTTGCTCATACTTTATCTTTATGCCCCTTCCAGCGCCATGTACACGGGCGCATGCAGCAAACAGGTCTCCCGCCTCACTATCTCACCTCGATATAGTGAGACCCTTGGTAGAATTTCGTCCAGCTATCCTGTGCAGCCAAAGCGCCAAGCAGGAGCTAAAAGATCTGGGATGCCGGCAGCTCGTCCCGGGGACATGCTGCTGGTGAAGGAAGCTGGAGAACCATCCTCGAAGGCGCTCGTTATCGTCCTTGTCAACCTAAGCGATAGATAGGAAAGCACATCATGGAGCCAGTAACTCACTTACTTACCGGGGCCACACTCGCCCGCGCGGGCTTTAATCGCAAAACGGCGCTGGCCACGGTGACCATGACTCTGGCCGCCGAAGCAGCCGACCTCGACATCCTGGCTTACTTCAAAGGCTCGGCCTGCGGATTCATCCAGCATCGCGGCATCACTCACACGTTTATTGGAATTCCGGTTATCGCGGGGCTGGTGGTAGGCTTGGTCTGGCTGGTGGACTCACTTTGGCAGCGCCGCCGTAAGGCGCGCAAGCGGCCAGAGGCTCCGGCGCGGCGATGGGGCTGGTTGTATCTGTTCGCCTGCATTGCGGGGCTATCCCACATTTTGCTGGACTTCACGAACAACTACGGCGTTCGACCTTTCTATCCGTTCTCACGCCAGTGGTATGCCTGGGATATCGTTTTCATCATTGAGCCGCTGATACTGGCGGCGCTGATTGCAGCGCTGGTGCTGCCCTGGATTTTTGGATTAGTGGGCCAGGAGATCGGTGCACGTCAACGCGGCCCACGCGGCCGCGGCGCGGCGATTGCGGCATTGCTCTTTATTGTGGCCCTATGGGGAGTGCGGGACTTCGAGCACAGGCGCGCGCTGGCGGCTCTCAATGGCATCGAATATCAGGGCGAGTCGGCCACCCGCGTCGCCGCCTTTCCATACCCGGTGAATCCGTTCCAATGGGCGGGAGTCGCCGAAACCTCAAAGGCCTACATTTCGATGAAGGTCGATTCGCTAAACCCTGAGGTTGATCCCGGCAACCGTGCTCAGAGCTACTACAAACCCGAGCCCACGGAAGCGGCAGAGGCGGCGCGCAACACGGCGCTGGGCCTGGCATACATCGAATGGGCGCGATTTCCGCTGATTGAAAGCGAACATCTGAGTACGCCCGGCAATGGTGACCTGGTGCATTTCAGCGACGTGCGATTCTTTTATCCCGACGAAGGCCGCCGCCCGCTGCAGGCTTATGTGCTGCTCGACTCCCATGATCACGCCGAAGCGCAGGGCTTCGAGTCGCCGAAGGGATGGCGCTGAGGGCGGCGAGATCTTCTGGGCTCGCCGGTCAGCTTTTCTTGGCTAGCTCCAGAAGCGCGCTTCCCTCCACACGCATCGGCATCCACTGTTTCATGCGCTTGGCGCCCAGAGCTTCGTAAAATTCAATA
This sequence comes from uncultured Acidobacteriota bacterium, assembly GCA_963786435.1. Classification (GTDB taxonomy): domain Bacteria; phylum Acidobacteriota; class Terriglobia; order Terriglobales; family Acidobacteriaceae; genus TOLSYN. The sequence continues at coordinate 2,815,945 of CAWAZK010000002.1, read as the reverse complement.
GCCGGGGTATTCCAGTCCAGCACCAGCCACTCGTAGCGGCCGCAATTTTCGGCCACTGCGGTTCGCGCCACTTGCAGCAGCAGCGCTTTTCCAATTCCTTTGCCGCGATATTCCGGCCAGACGAAAATGTCTTCGAGAAAAATTCCGGAGCGGCCTTTCCAAGTGGAGTAGTTATAGAAATAGAGAGCGAAGCCCACCGGAACGCCCTCCCATTCGGCGATCAGACAGTGGAACTTTGGGTTAGAGCCGAAACCATCGCGCAACAGATCCGCCTCGGTGGCCTCGGCGGCGTGCGGTTCGTTCTCATATTCGGCGAGGCCGCGGATCAGTTTCAGGATCGTGCCCACGTCTTCGGACTTCGCCGGGCGAATCTGCAGCATGTTTTTTCTCCAAGTAAATTCAGTCTGTTTCCGCAGTCTAAACGATCGCGGCTTCCGGGGCTTGTTTCTATAATTCTATTATGATAGAAGTCTCGATATGAATACGAAGCCGACAGAAGATGAAATCACGCGCTTTGCGGATATGTTTTCCGCGATGGGTGCCGGGCCGCGCTTGCGGATCATGCGGATTCTGCTCTCTGCCCACCCGGAAGGAATGGTCGTGGGCGATATTGGAAATGATCTCGGCATTGCTGCATCTACGCTTTCACACCATCTGGAGAAGCTCAAGAACGAGGGCTTGGTGAAGGTGAGACGGGAAGGCACTTATCTCTGGTACTCGGCAAATGCGGAGGCGCTGCAGGAGCTTTTGGGATTTCTGTACGCCGAGTGCTGCACCCGCAACAAGGCAGTAAAACCGCAGGCGATTGCTCGCCTGTGCTGTTGAGACTGAAAGAGCGAGAGGATAACAAGCGATGGAAATCAAGGACATGGTGAAGGAGAAGTACGGGCAGGCGGCATTGCGCGTCAATTCGGGCGGAAGCTCCTGCTGCGGCGCGTCGGCGAGGAATGGCTGCTGCGATCCGATTACCTCGAACCTCTATGACGTGACGCAGACTGGCGAGTTGCCGGAGGCAGCGGTGCTTGCATCTTTGGGATGCGGCAATCCTACGGCGCTGGCGCAGCTCAATCCAGGAGAAACGGTGCTTGATCTCGGCTCGGGCGGCGGCATTGATGTGCTGCTCTCGGCCCGTCGCGTAGGACCGACAGGAAAAGCATACGGCCTCGATATGACCGATGAAATGCTCGCGCTTGCCCGGGAGAATCAGCACAAGGCCGGGGTTGAAAACGTGGAGTTTCTCAAAGGTGAAATCGAGCAGATTCCTTTACCTGATCATTCTGTCGATGTTGTCATCAGCAATTGCGTCATCAATCTTTCAGCCGATAAAGACAGCGTTCTGCGCGAGGCATTTCGGGTATTAAAGCCGGGAGGCCGCTTCGCCGTCTCCGACGTGGTCACGCGCGGCGAGATTCCGGAAGATGTTCGGCGAAACATGCTGCTGTGGGCCGGGTGTATCTCGGGAGCTTTGGATGAAACCGAGTACGTGGCCAAGCTCGCCAGAGCGGGCTTTGAGGGTATCGGCATTGAGCCAACCCGCGTGTATGACATAGAGCACGCGCGGACGCTCCTGAAGGGGCACGGACTCGATGTGGACGCGATTGCGCAGCAAATCGAAGGGAAGTTCATGAGCGCCTTTATCCGCGCCACAAAACCTGCAGACGTGAATACATAGATTTTTTCAGAAGGGAATCCGAAGATGGCTAAATCGGCGGCTTGTGGTTTGGGATTTATCGATCGTTATTTGACGGCCTGGATTTTTGGAGCCATGGTGCTGGGTGTGGTGTCTGGATGGCTTGTGCCCGGGATCGTTCCGTTCCTAAACCGGCTCAGTGTAGGCACCACCTCCATTCCCATCGCCATCGGGCTCATCGTGATGATGTACCCGCCGTTCACAAAGGTGCGCTACGAAGAGTTGCACCTGGTCTTCCGCGATAAGGCCATCCTGCTGCTTTCACTCGTACAAAACTGGATCATTGGACCGATCCTCATGTTCGTGCTGGCAATCGTGTTCCTGCGCGGGTACCCGGAATACATGGCAGGACTGATCATGATTGGCCTGGCGCGGTGCATTGCCATGGTCATTGTGTGGAACGAACTGGCCAAAGGGGACACGCAATACGCCGCTGGACTGGTCGCATTCAACTCGCTCTTCCAGGTTTTCTTTTATTCGGTCTACGCCTGGATCTTTATTACCGTTCTGCCCGCCAAACTCGGCCTCCACAGCACGATCGTAAATGTCTCAATCGCAGAAATTGCAAAAAGCGTTTTCATCTATCTTGGCATCCCGTTCCTGGCGGGACTCGCCACGCGCACCGTACTGCTTCGCGTCAAAGGCCGCGAATGGTATGAAAGTAACTTCGTGCCGAGAGTAAGCCCTCTGACGCTGATCGCATTGCTGTTCACAATTGTGGTGATGTTTTCTCTCAAGGGCGAGTACATTGTTCGCCTTCCGCTGGATGTCGTACGAATCGCCGTACCACTGCTGATCTACTTCGTAATCATGTTCCTGGTTTCGTTCTTTATGGGAAGGAAGCTCGGAGCCGGATACGGGAAGACAACTACGCTGGCGTTTACGGCAGCTTCCAACAACTTCGAACTGGCCATTGCAGTCGCCGTTTCGGTCTTCGGGATCAACTCCGGAGCAGCATTCGCTGCGGTGATCGGGCCTCTGGTGGAAGTGCCGGTGATGATTGCTCTGGTGAACGTCGCGTTCTACTTCCAGCGCAAATACTTTGAACTGCCAGATGAAGCTGGGCTTGGTTCGGTTGTGTCCATGCCCCAAACGGCCGAGGATATCCATGGTCGATAAAAAACGAGTGCTGATTCTATGCACCGGCAATTCCGCCCGAAGTCAGATGGCGGAGGGCTTGCTGCGGCACGACGCGGGAGAGCGCTTTGAAGTGGAGAGCGCGGGAACAAGGCCCAGCTTCGTGCGACCCGAGGCGATTGCTGTGATGCGCGAACTGGGGATTGATATTTCCGGTCATCGCTCGAAGTCTGTGGACGATTTTGAAGGGCAGACATTCGATTTCGTCATTACCGTATGCGACAACGCACGCGAGAGCTGTCCGCTGTTCGTTAGCTCAGCAATTAGGCTGCATCACAGCTTTGAAGATCCGGCGGCTCTCGACGGCTCCGAGGCGGAACGGCTCACAACGTTCCGGCGTGTCCGTGACCAGTTGCGCACCTATCTGGCCGAGTTCGCGCAGAAAGAAGGACGCCTCCGTTGACGCCTCTGATCCGATTACTATCGGCTCTGATTTGGTTGCCTTGGTTCCTTCTGCTTCTCTCCCGCAGATCAATCTTTAGCCCGCTCGGCCTCGCTCACAATTTCGTCAATGAGGTCGTTTGCCTGCTGGCTGGCGAGTGTATTGTTGTTGCCGAAAATTGAGAATGCGAGGCGCTGGCCATGGCTGGTGGTCAGGTATCCGGAGAGAGCATTGACGTGATCGAGCGAGCCGGTCTTGGCTTGCAGGATCGCCGCCGCAGGCAGCGCCTCGAAGCGCGCCGCCAAGGTTCCATCCACACCGGCATGAGGCAAGCTGTCAATGTATTCCGCGCCCCAGCTCTGCTTTGCCGCGTAGCGCAATAGCTTCACCGTCGCCCGGGGCGAAACTAGATTTTGCCGCGACAATCCGGAGCCGTCGTAAAACGCATACTCCTCGGGAAGGAGGCCGGCCTGCGTTAGAAAGCTACGCAGAACTTCGAGTCCGCCGGCGGTCGAGGCGCTGCTTCCCTTCTCGCGCCCCAAGAGGCGCAGCAACATTTCAGCATGGAGATTCTGGCTCACCTTGTTGATCACGCTTATGTCCAAGCCAAGCGGCATCGAAAGATGCTCGGCCAGCACCACCGGGGATTGCGACGTGGGCGAAGTTACCGCTCCTCCACCCAAGGGCGGATTGGGATTGACGGGGCCAAAGCTCGCGGCTGCCATGTGGCGCGCCCGAGTCCGGCCATAGAGCACTACGCCGCGTTTTTCCAGCAATTCCCAGAACAGACGCGCACAGAACTCCGCTGGATCTTCAATCGCTAGCGCCTCGCCGGAACCGGGATCATCCAGCGAAATGTTGCCCCAGATCTCAATGCGATCGGAGCCCGGCTCACGCTGAATGCCGATCTTGCGCGGCCCGCTTCCGGCAGGAGAGGTGAGTACGCGGTTTTCGATCTGGTAGTACTCGGAAAAGGGTGAGACGCTGATGAAAGCACGCTCGCCAGCGTGCTCCGCCGGGAGAATATTCAGGTACACCACGTTGTCATTGATTGCCAGGGCGGATACAGGGGCGCCAAATTGCCAGACGAGATCGCCCAGCGACCATCCTTCGCCATAGCGCTCATTGGCGAAGAAGCTGTCGTCGGCGATCACGTCTCCATCGATCACCTTCACACCGCGCGCTACCACTTGATCGGCTATCTCCTCAAGGGCGTGAGTGGGAGGAAGCGCGCGTTCGGTTTTCAGGAGATAAGGAAGGCTGCGCCCGCTAAGGTTGGGGTCGCCGCGCCCGACCAGCACGAGATCACCGCTTAGCCTGCCATACTTATCCGGCGCATTTGCAGACTCGACGGTTGTTCGAAAGCGGTAGTCCGGGCCGATGAGCGCCAGTGCGGCCGCCGTAGTAAACAACTTGGTGTTGGAGGCAGGCGTGAAGAGCCGGTCGGCATCGTAAGAGTAAACGGTGCGCCCGGTGTCCAAGTCCTCGATCTCCACACCCCAGAAGCCGCGCGCCACATCAGGACGCGCCAGGATGGCGTCAACCCGCTTGGCAAGCTGCTTGTCTTCGCCATGATGGCCGCGTTGGGCGGCTGCGGCCGTCAGATTGCAGAGCCAGAGCAACAGCCCAGTGAACGCAATAGTTCGCAATCGGCGATAAAGCGGGATTTGCTGCATATGATGCGAATTCTAGCATCGTTCTGGTTGAGGGCCGACGCACGGACGCTAGCGAGACGGAAGCAGCAGGTTGTCGATAAGACGCGTGGAACCGAAGAACGCGGCGACGGCCACGAGTACGCCGTGCGAGATGTCTCCGACCGGGGCAAGCATATCGGGATCGACGATTTCGAAGTAATCGAGCTTGGCCGCGGGCTCGGCGGCGAGAACGGCAAGCGCGGCGGAACGCAGTTTCTCGGCACTGCGGTCGCCGGAGTTGGCGCAGGACTCGACCTCCAGTAACGCGCGATGCAGCACGAGCGCCTGCCGCCGCTGCTCCGCGGTGAGATACACATTGCGTGAGGAGAGCGCGAGGCCGTCGGCTTCACGCACGATTGGCGCGATGATCAACTCCAGATCCATATTGAGATCGCGCACCATGCGGCGCAGAACGGCCACCTGCGCGGCGTCCTTCTGACCGAATACGGCATAGTCCGGCTGCACGATGTGGAAGAGTTTGGCGACAACGGTACTAACTCCACGAAAGTGCCCGGGGCGCGAGCGGCCATCGAGCTTTTCGCTCAGCCCCTCCACGTACACGACGGTGGTGGCTCCGGCGGGATACATCTGTTCGGTCGTGGGAGCAAAGACTATCTCCACACCTTCGGCTTCGAGCCTGGCACAGTCGGCTTCCAGGGTACGGGGATATTTGCTGAAGTCCTCGCCGGCGCCGAACTGCAATGGATTTACGAATATCGATGCAACGACGAGATTGGCAGCGCTACGCGCGCGGCGCACCAGCGAGAGGTGGCCCTCATGCAATGCACCCATGGTAGGAACAAAGCCTATGGACGAGCCCTGAATTCTGGCGGCGCGGCTGGCGGCCTGCATTTCGCGAATGTCGCGGATGATTCTCATTTCTTATCTGAATCCTGTTTGGACTGGGATGCGGGCGGCTGAATGCGCCAACTGTGAATGACACTCTGGAAGACCGGTTCCAGACGGGCGAAATCCTGCGGCGCACAGCGCAAGGCAATCGAATAGACAAGCCCGTCATCGCCCTCGATCAGTGCGACGGCCTCGATCATTTCGGTGTTCTTGGATTCATCGTGCAGGCTAACGCGAACGATCTCGGCACTGTTGCCGTTGAGAATAAGGCGGGTGCGCTGCAGGGTTTCCGACGAGGTGAAGGAACCGTCGGGGGTGAGCACGATTTCGACGAGCGAATCGAGCGACGGTACTTTGCCGTCCTTCGTCGGAGGCACATCGATGGCGGCAACCGTGAGTTGCGGCCAGGAGGCAGAGTCCGTTCCGGAGCGCGGTTCGGCGACCACGAAGCCGAGGTTTTCGAAGACGTTGCCAAGGCGTTGCCAAGCGGTGGGTACGGTGACGCAGAGCCCGACGGCGGCAACGCACTCGCTTCTGCCAGCGGCGGAAGCGGCTTTCCGAACGTGGGTGGTGGGCTGGGCCGCGGATTGAGCGGCGGCCGTGCCGAGGCCGATCGTACCGAGAGTGGCACAGAGCAGAACGGTGATGATCAGAGACTTCATGATTTCGCTTGCTTTTGACGCGCGGCCGGGGTGGCTTCGGCATCGTCGAGCGCGCCGCCGGAAGTATTCGCCTGGCCCTCACGTGGGAGGTGGTAAGAGTGGGCGTCGGTAGGAAAGACGTGGTTGCGAACGTCATCCCCATAGGAACGAATGGCCTCAGAGATGAGTTCGCCAGCATTGCAATAGCGGCGCACGAACTTGGCCGGAGGATTGAAGGCGAGTCCCGCGAGATCGTGAAAAACAAGTATCTGACCATCGCAATCAGGACCGGCGCCGATGCCGATGGTGGGAGTGGAAACCTCGCTGCTGATGCGGGCGGCAACTTCGCGCGGAATGCCTTCGAGGACGAGTGCGGAGACCCCGGCAGCGTCGAGTGCGGCGGCGTCGGCGAGCAGCGCGTCAATGGCGTCCGCGGTTTTTCCCTGGACCTTGTAGCCGCCCATGCGGTGAACCGATTGCGGAGTCAGTCCGATGTGCCCGATGACCGGAATCTCGGTGGCGATGATGTGGCGGATGATCGGAACGCGGGAAGTGCCACCCTCGATTTTGACGGCTTCGGCGCCGCCTTCCTTGACGAAGCGCACGGCGTTCTCCACCGTTTTGGTGACTCCGGCGTGATAGGAACCGAATGGCATGTCCACGACCAGAAGCGCGTGGCGCACGGCCCGGCGCACGGCGCGAGTGTGATGCAGCATCTCATCCATCGTGACCGGAAGCGTGTTCTCATAGCCGAGCACAACCTGGGCAAGCGAGTCTCCGACCAGGATGATGTCCACCTGGGCTTCGTCGGCGAGGCGGGCGGTTGGGTAATCGTAGGCGGTGAGGGATACGATGGGTTCGCGTTTGCGCTTTTTTTCCGCGAGGGCTTGCACGGTGATGGGGTGGCGGAAATCGCCTGTGGTGACGCTCATGACTATCCTCCAGTGTGGCTCCGCCGGGCGGATGCCGCCTGTGCGCCGAAGCGCAAGTGCCGATGGAATGAACCAGCGCCAGCGGCCGCAGCGCAGCGTTACCTGTTGCCCGCCAAAGCGCAAATGGCCGATGGATGAAACCGGGGTGATTGTAGTCGCTGAGAGAGAACCGAGGCAACCAGGAGGATATGCAGCGCCTCGCTAATGTGTGGTGCGTTCTGCGACTCAAGGCAAAGTTGTTGAGCGGCAGGTTACGCCGCTGATGAAATCAGCAAGGGAGTATGATGCGGGCGGGCCAAAGTCACATTCAGAGGAGACGACTCGTATGAAAGCCGCTGTGCTTACAACTCCGGGCAGGGTTACGGATCGGCCTTTGCGTATTTCGGAAGTTCCGAAGCCTGAAGCAGGAGCGGGACAGGTGCTGCTGAAGGTGCTGGCCTGCGGGGTTTGCCGAACCGATCTGCACATTGTAGAGGGCGAACTGGCTCCGCAACGGAAGAGTGTAATTCCCGGACACCAGATTGTAGGCGAGGTTGTGGGAGGCGCGACACACGAACTGCCACTTGGCGCGCGAGTGGGGGTCTCCTGGATTGGCGGGATCGACGGCAAGTGCTGGTATTGCAAACACAACCTTGAGAATCTGTGCGACGCGCCAACTTTTACCGGCTACAACGTCAACGGCGGGTATGCGGAATTTGCGGCGGCGCGCGCGGATTTCGTCTTTCCTCTGCCGGCGAGTTTGGACGCCTTGCACGCCGCGCCGCTGCTGTGCGCGGGGATCATCGGTTTCCGCAGCCTGCGGGTGGCCGGAGTGGAGCCGGGCGAGCGAGTGGGACTCTTCGGCTTTGGAGCCTCGGCGCATCTGGCCATTGAAGTTCTAAAAAGCTGGGGATGCGAGGTATATGTCTCGACGCGCGGCGCCTCGCACCAGAAGCTGGCCGAGTCGCTGGGCGCAAAATGGGTTGGAACGGAGGTGGAGCGGCCTCCGGTGGAGCTGGACCGTGCAGTGACCTTTGCCCCGAGCGGGGATGTGGTTGTGGCGGCGCTTGCCAGTTTGCGAAAGGGCGGCGTGGTTGCGATCAACGCGATCCATCTCGACCGCATTCCTGAGTTCGACTACGACCGGCTGCTGTGGGGCGAGCGGCAGATCCGCAGCGTTGCCAACATGACCCGCGCCGATGCACGCGAGTTCCTCGACGTAGCGGCGAAGATCAAACTGCGGCCCAAGGTGACAACCTTTTCGCTAGATCAGGCAAACGAGGCATTGGCGGCGATCAAGGGCGATGCGATCGACGGAGCGGCGGTGATTGTTCCGTAATTCGCCGCAGGATGCCTATTCGCGATCAGATTCCTGCTGCCCCAGAGGCAGAAAATACTGCGTGCCTTTGATGGGCTCACTGACGCGTCGCAGGAGGAGTTGGAGGTCTTCGCTGCGGTTGACAAAGTCTATCTCGGCGGTGTTGACGACCAGCAGGTCGCTGGCGGAGTAGTGGAAGAAGAAATGTTCGTAGGCTTTGACGACCTCTTCCATGTACTCGTCGCTGATGGCGCGCTCGTTGGAGACATTCTTGCGGCGGAGGCGCTTGCGGAGGACATCCACCGGAGCCTGAAGGTAGATGACCAGGTCGGGGGTAGGTAGTTCGGCGCGGAGAAGCTTGTAGTAGCGGTCGTAAATACCTAGTTCGTCGTCGCTGAGGTTGAGATTGGCGAAGAGTTTATCCTTTTCGAAGATATAGTCTGTCACCACGATCTTCTGCGAGTTACGCGTAGCCGACAGTGGACGAAGTTGCTCGAAACGGCGGATGAGAAAGGCGAACTGGGCCTGGAAGGCCGCGCCGGGATCGCCCTCGTAAAAAGCCGACAGAAACGGATTTTCCTCGGGCTCCTGCACCAGTTGGCCGTGGAGTTGCTGTGCGAGAAAGCGGGATAGAGTGCTCTTGCCGACGCGAATCGGGCCTTCTACAGAGATATACCGCGGTGGTTCAAAGAAATTAGCCATGGTAGAGGTGATCGAATTTTTCAGAGACTCAGGTGAAGGATAGCGCGGGCGGGCGTTGCGGGCAACAGGTGAAAGACAGAACTTGCGCCGCTGTGGAAAACGGAATGAGAATACAATCATGGCGATGATTGGTTATGTTGCGGGAGCATTGGCGGCTGGCGCCGTTACCTTCGCTGGAATGCACACCATGGTTCCGTGGTCGCAGCTCTATGGCGAAAACTTTAGCGGTCTTCGGGAAGGTTTGAAAGTTCTGGCGCTGACCTATGACGACGGGCCGAACGATCCGTGGACGATGAAACTGCTGGAGGTGCTGGATCAACACCAAGTTCCGGCGACGTTCTTTATGTTGGGAGAACGGGTGCGGCAGCGTCCGGAGATTGCGCGGGCGGTTTGCGCGGCAGGGCACGCGATCGGCAATCACAGCCTCACCCATCCGAACCTGATTTTTGCCAGCGATACCAAGCTGCGGCAGGAGTTGGAAGAGACATCGAAGGCAATTGAAGAAGCCACTGGCGAACGTCCATTTCTGTTTCGCCCACCTTTTGGAGGGCGCAGGCCGGGCACGTTCAAGGTGGTCGGAGAGTTGAAGATGTTTCCCGTGATGTGGCGGGTGACATGTTTTGATTGGTCGGCGAAGTCGCACGAACAGATTTTGAAGCATGCGCGACGGCAGATTGCGGGCGGAGAAGTTGTGCTGCTGCACGACGGAGGACATCTGCAAATGGGTGAAGATCGCAGCTACACTGTAAAGGCCACAGACGAGTTGATACGCGAGTACAAGGACAGAGGATATCTATTCACGACCGTGCCCGAGATGATGCAGATGCGTTCGGAAGTGCAGGTTCCGTTCGGAAGCGCTGCAAGATAAAGCCAACGGAGCGGCTTGCGCTGCGCCTTTTGCATAGCGATTACGATCAAGGAGAAATCTTATGCTGGAAGTTTCGGTAGAGCATCTGGGAGCAGTGCAGTTTGAGATCAAGGCGCGCGGCCAGACGATTGTAAGCGATCAGCCGGCGGAAAACGGCGGCTTCGACGAGGGGATGACGCCGCCGGAGCTGATGCTGGCCTCGCTGGGCTCCTGCGCGGGATTTTATGCCGTCGATTACCTGAAGCGGCAGAAGCTGACGGCGGAGGGAACGAAGGTTCGAGTGACTGCCGAAAAGGCAAAAAATCCGGCGCGGCTGGAGAACTTCAAGATCGAGGTGCAGGTGGCGGCGGGATTGAGCGCGGAGCATGTGAAGGGAATAGAAGAGGCGGTGCATCGCTGCCTGATCCACAACACGTTGACGCATCCGCCGAAGATTGAACTGGAAATCAAAGGAGCTGCGGTCGCGGGCTAAATTGGGATTGGGTTGAAACAGGCAGGGCCAGCATGAGAGCTGGCCCTTTCGTATGTGCTTAGCATGACGCGTTTCGTCTTACTTGGCGCGGCTCTCCTGCAACTTTCGAGACTTCTCTTCCACACCGCGCGCGAGTTTTTCTTTGTAGGCGTGGAGCTTTGCCGTCAGTTTGGGATCGTCTGTCGCGAGGATCTGAACGGCGAGAATTCCGGCGTTGGTAGCGCCGGACTTGCCGATGGCGACAGTGGCGACGGGGATTCCGGCGGGCATCTGCACCATGGCCAGCAGCGCGTCGAGGCCGCCGAGCGAGGTGGCGGCAATAGGAACGGCAATCACCGGCAGGACGGTTTCGGCGGCGATGACTCCGGCAAGATGGGCGGCGCCACCGGCTCCGGCGATGATGACGCGGAGGCCGCGCGCGGCGGCCTGGCGACTGAATTCGCTGGTGCGCGCCGGAGAGCGGTGGGCGGAGCAGATGTCGATCTCATAAGGAATATCGAAGAGATCAAGTGCCCTGGCTGCCTCGTTCATGATCTCAAGGTCGCTATCACTGCCCATGATGATGGAGACTACTGGCTTTCTTTCCATAACTTATCTTCTCATTGAATCATTTGAAAACCGCGCTACCGCTTCAGCCTGCGATGGGCGATGTCGCTGCGGTATTGCATTCCGTCAAAGTTGATGAACCCGACAGCCTGATAGGCGCGGGCGACCGCGGACTCAAGGGTGGTGGCGCGCGCGGTGACTCCGAGGACGCGGCCGCCCGAGGTGGTGATCTGGCCATCGGTGCGACTAGTGCCGGCGTGAAAGACCTTTACGCCATCGAGGGCGTTGGCGCGATCGAGTCCGGAGATGGCCTTGCCACGTTCGGCGGTGCCGGGGTAGCCGCCGGCCGCGATGACGACGCAGACACTCGGATCAGGGCTCCAGCGGAATATGCCATTGCTGACACGCCCCTCGATGCTGGCCTCAAAGGCTTCGAGCAGGTCGCTGTCCAGACGCATCAGGATCGGCTGAGTCTCCGGATCTCCGAAGCGGCAGTTGAACTCGAGCACCTGCGGACCTTTGGCGGTCATCATGAGGCCGCAGTAGAGGATTCCGGTGTAGGGCGCGCCTTCTTCGGCCATGCCTTCGATGACCGGCCGGGCGATGTGGCGCAGCAGCCACTCGCGCATATTCTCGTCGATCAGGCCGGAGGTGGAGTAAGCGCCCATGCCTCCGGTGTTCGGGCCAGTGTCGCCATCGCCGATGCGCTTGTGATCTTGCGCCGCCACCAAGGGAGCAACGCGCTCGCCGTCGCTGATGACCAAAAAACTGATCTCCTCGCCTTCGAGAAACTCTTCAAACAGAACGTGGCGGCCCGCCTCGCCGAGTGAGCCGTTCAGCATCGCGGTCGCGGCCTGGGCAGCTTCTTCCCTGCTGGCCGCAATGACCACGCCTTTGCCCGCGGCAAGACCATCGGCTTTGACCACGATGGGAGCGCTGAAGTTACTGAGTGCATCCTTGACCTCGGAGACCGCGTGAACCTGCACATAGAGCGGGGTAGGAATGCGATGGCGGGTCATGAAGGCTTTGGAAAAGCTCTTGCTGGACTCCAATTGAGCCGCAGCCCGAGTGGGGCCAAAGACAGGAATCTCTCGACGGCGAAGCTCATCGACAGCGCCGAGCATGAGCGGAACTTCGGGACCGACGACGACAAGGTCAGGGCTGACCTTGACGGCCGCCTCAATGATTGAATCCAGACGCGTCAGATCGCAGGGTACGCAGGTTGCTTCTTCCGCAATTCCGGCGTTACCGGGAGCGCAGAACACCTCGTCTACTCGCGGCGACTGCTTGAGTTTCCATACCAGCGCGTGTTCGCGGCCTCCGCCGCCCAATACAAGAACCTTCATGACATCTCCAACGAGAAAGGGTATGAGGTTGCGGCGGGTTAAGTCAAACAATTTGAAAAAGCCCAGTATTGTGAACTGCCGCGCCGCGGCATCAGTGGCCGCATTTGCTTCCCGGCGAGCGGACTGTTAAGTTTTTTCTGTGGAACACACGTGCGGACAATGCGGGGCGATGGTGGAGAGCGGGCGGCCCTTCTGCCCGAAATGCGGCGCGCCGCAGATTAAAGTTCCGGTGCGCCCGCCAACCGCACCGGCCACCGAGCCTCTGCCGCCAGGCACGCCAGAGGACGTTCAACCTCCGGCAGAGCCGATGTTGAGCGAGCACAATGCCCTCGGAATGCCGCAACCTGAAGATCGTTACAGTTCGGGAAGCATGGCGGGCAACGTAGCGGGAAACAAGTTGATCTGGCGCGCAGCTTTCAGTTCGGCGCTGGTGGCAGGGATGCTGGCCGCCGTCGGCACCTCGATCCCGATTGTTCCGCTGGCCATGCTGTGCATGTTTGCCTCTGGCGGACTGGCAGTGACGCTGTATCGCCGGCGGGTCGGATATCTTCCTGTAACCCCGTGGATGGGCGCAAAGCTTGGTTTGCTGGCCGGAGGATTAGGATTTGGCCTGCTGGCTTTGCTGAGTACGTTCCGGCTCTTTGCCGCCAGCGAACGCACCCAGTTGCGCGCCGCCTTCCGCGAAAAACTGCAGGAGGCCACGGCTACCGCAGCCGACCCTGACGTGCGCCAGGTGATGGAACAGTTCCGCAGCTACATTGCCACCGATCACGGGCTGATTATCGTGGTTTTAATTTTTTTGGCGATTGCGGCGATATTTTTCCTGATCTTCAGCGCACTCGGCGGAGCGCTTGGCGCGGCTTTGTTTGGACGCGAAAGCGGACACAAACAGTCATAAACTGAGCCGCACGCACCAAATGCTTGCCGCGCGCTTGCAAGGTCGCGTATTATCGGGCAGATATGAACGTCATCTCACGGCCGCCTCACCTTCGTGAAAAAGGGCAGATCATGTCTGCCTCCGAAATCGAGCGCACACTGGTTCGCCTGGCGCACGAAATCGTAGAAAAAAACAATGGAATCAAAACCCTTGGCCTGATCGGGATTCGCCGGCGCGGGCTTCCGATTGCGGAACGCCTGGCGAAGCACATCGAGCGAATTGAAAAGTCTGCGGTGCCGGTAGGCACATTGGACATCACGCTCTATCGCGACGATCTTTCCACGGTGGGACCAAAGCCGGTGGTCGAACCTCGCCCGATCGGCTTCAACATCACCGACAAAGACGTTGTGCTCTGCGACGACGTGCTCTACACGGGACGCACCGTGCGCGCCGCGCTGGATGCATTGTTCGATCAGGGCCGTCCCCGGAGCGTGAAGCTGCTGACGCTGATCGACCGAGGACATCGCGAGCTGCCGATCGAAGCGACCTTTGTGGGACGCCGGGTGCAGACAACCGATCAGGAAATCATCGAAGTTAAACTCACCGAGACGGACCAGATGGAAAAGGTTCTGTTGGTGGAGCGCGTGCAGGAATCTGAAGGCTGAGCGAAGGAATACATGAAAGCCAAGCTTCGGTCGCTGCTCGGGATCGAGCCGCTGGATTCGCGGCAGATCCTCGACATTCTCACTCTGGCGAAGCGTATGAATCCAGCCAGGCCCCGCGTCACTCTTCGCGGCCGCCGCATCGCCCTTCTTTTTTACGAAAATTCAACCCGCACCCGCACCAGCTTTGAGATCGCAGCCAAGGCGCTGGGCGCATCGACCGTGGTCATTCATGCCACAAACGCCAGTATTGAAAAAGGCGAGTCGCTGAAGGACACCGGACGGACGCTCCAGTCAATTGTGGATGCGATCGTGATGCGGCATCCCAGTTCGGGCGCTCCGGTTCTGCTGTCGCGGCTGATTGATATTCCGATCGTCAACGCCGGCGATGGAATGCACGCGCATCCTTCGCAGGCGCTGCTGGACGCATTCACCATCCTGAACCACAAGAAGAGCCTGAGGGGGCTGAAGATCGTCACCATTGGCGACATCTTCCACAGCCGCGTGGCACGCAGTGACGCTCACGTCTTCAGCAAACTGGGCGCGCGCGTGGTGTTCTGCGGACCGGATGTGCTGCTACCCGAGGCGGCACGCGAACTTGCGCCAGGGGTGGAGATCGTGCGCGACATGGAAGAGGCAATTCGCGGCGCCGACGTGGTGATGATGCTGCGCGTACAACAGGAGCGGCTCTCTGGAATGCAGATCAACGTGGATGAATATGTCCGCCGCTATCAACTGACCCCGGCCAAGCTGAAGCTGGCGAAAAAGGATGCGATCGTAATGCATCCCGGGCCGATGATCCGGGGCATGGAGATGACCGACGAGGTTGCAGATTGCGAGCAGTCGGTGGTGCTGGAACAGGTTTTGAACGGCGTCAAGGTGCGCATGGCGATCCTGGCAACGTTGTTGGGCGGAACCCAGGGAGGAAAGCAATGAGCACGATCCTGCTGCAAGGCGGGCACCTGATCGATCCAGCCAAGGGCATCGATGCACCGGCCGATGTGGTGCTCCGCGATGGCCGCGTCGAGGAAATTGCGCAACCGGGCCAGGCAAAAAGCTCGGCCGATGAGACGCTGAACGTAAAAGGGCTGATCGTCGCTCCCGGTTTCATCGACCTTCACGTACACCTGCGCGAGCCGGGACAAACACACAAAGAAAACATCGCCACCGGAACCGCAGCGGCGGCGGCGGGCGGATTCACCTCGGTTTGCGCGATGCCGAACACGCGTCCCATTAACGATTCGCCAGCGATCACGCGATGGATGCAGGATGAGGAGCGCGGCGCGGTGGTGAACGTCTTCCCTATCGCCGCAGCAACCCTGGGAAGCCTCGGCGAAAAGCTCAGTGATTACCGGGAGTTGAAAGAGGCCGGTGCTGTGGCACTGAGCGATGACGGTAGGCCGATTCTGGACGATCACATCATGCGCGAGGCTCTCGCCCTGGCCGCCAAGGTCGGACTGCCGGTGATTCAGCACGCGGAAGACACCAAGATCTCGCACGGCAATCCGATGAACGAAGGAGTCACGTCCTTCAAGCTAGGGTTGCGCGGCCAGCCCCCGGCATCGGAGTGGCAGATGGTGGAGCGCGACATTCGGTTGGCGAGCCAGGAGGGCGGACGCTTGCACGTGGCCCATGTCTCAACCGCGAAGTCTCTGGAGATGGTGCGGCTGGGACGCGCCTCGCAGGTGCAGGTTACGGCCGAGGTTACGCCGCATCACTTCCTGTTCACCGAAGAAAGCTGTTCGACCTATGACACGCGCTACAAGATGAATCCACCGCTGCGCTCGGCAGCAGACCGCCAGGCCATACTGGCCGCGCTGAGCGATGGAACCATCGACGCCATCGCCACTGACCACGCGCCGCACGCTCTGTTTGAGAAGGAAGTGGAGTTCGACAAGGCAGCGTTCGGCATCACCGGGCTGGAGATCGCACTGGCGGCGACGGTTACGGAGTTGCAACGCACAGGCAAGATTTCGTTGCAGCGCGTGGTGGAGTTGCTCTCAACCAATCCTGCGAAGATTGTGGGACTGAATGGCCGGGGCACGCTGGCCGAAGACTCGGTGGCCGACGTTACCATCTTCGATCCGAAAAAACGCTGGACCTACAACGTTGAGAAAACGCGCTCGCGTTCACGCAACTGTCCCTACGGCGGGATGCAGTTCTACGGCAAAGTGCGGGCCACAATCGTAGCTGGCAAAGTTGTGTTCAGCGACCTGTAAACACTACTTTTCGCAGTAATCATAGAAATGAAGAGTTCACGCGAGGCCCGCAAAAAGCGGGGCTCACTGCTGTGAAACCAAAGCAACCCCCGACCTGATTCTAAACAGCGACCCCCACCGAAAGAGGTGGGGGTCGTCAGCGGTCTGAGTCGCGCGAAACCGGAACAATGAAAAATCGAGGTCTAGCCACCTCGATGGGAACTGTTGTCAGCCCCACAGCACTTGATTGGAACCTTCTCCCTTGAAGATTTGCAATCGATGCCTACATCTTGGATGCAATCAAGTACTAATCCAAGATTTTGTGGCGAGTTGCTCGAATTGTCAATAACTTTTCATCTTTTTTGCTTGACTGATGCTCCGAGGTGGGATTCCTTCGCGCCGAGTACTCTTGCCTTGCTTCTGCTTTGGTTACGTTGCAAGTTACGTTGCACCGCACGGAGTGTTTGGCTTTGCTTTCGCCGGCGTGCCGTATGCCTGCGAATATGGTGGGCGGATTGCGATGCTAGAATGTTGGGTTCCGCAGGCTCAGCTCTGCGGGCCTGGGCACTTCCTGCCCTTCTGAAAGGCAATCGTCATGTCGAAGTCGATGCCGGCCGTGGTGAAGAGCGAGCCGAAGGCTGGCGTTGAGATCCGCGAAGTTCCAATCCCTTCTATTGGCCCCGCCGATGTGCTCGTAAAGGTTAAGGTCGCGTCCATCTGCGGAACCGATCTGCACATCTACAACTGGGACCCATGGGCCTACGGACGCATTCGGACGCCGCTGATTCCTGGACATGAGTTTTGCGGTTACGTCGCCGCTATCGGTGGTGAGGTCACAAGCGTAAAAGAGGGTGACTTTGTTTCCGCCGAGATGCACGTCGCCTGCGGCAAGTGCCTGCAGTGCCGCACGGGCCAGGCGCATATCTGCCAGAACGTGAAGATCATTGGCCTTGACCGGAACGGAGCCTTTGCCGGTTATGTTGTGATCCCAGAGTCGAACATATGGAAGTTGGACCCGGTCATTCCGCACGAGTACGCATCTATCCTGGACCCTTTGGGAAATGCGGTTCACGCTGCGCTCTCAGGCGAGTTGGCGGCCAAGACGGTTGCCATCACAGGATGCGGTCCGATTGGCCTGTTTGCCATCGCCGTGGCACGGGCCTGCGGCGCTGCGCAGGTGTTCGCGTTAGAGGTTAACGAATACAGGCGCAACATTGCGCGGCAGATGATGGCCGATTTCGTGCTCGACCCCGCCGGCGAAGACGTGCGCACCATCGTGCGCGACCACACCAACGGTTATGGCGTGGATGTGCTGCTGGAGATGGTCGGGCACGAGGATGCGGTGAAGCTCGGCTTCAATATTTTGCGCACCGGTGGCCGCGCCAGTCTGCTCGGCATTCCTTCGCAGCCCTTCGAACTCGATCTCGCCCGCGACATCATCTTCAAAGGCGCAACCGTTCTCGGCATCAATGGACGCAGGATGTTCGAGACCTGGTATCAGATGACGGCGCTGCTCAAGGCCGGCAAGCTCGACTTGCATCCGGTCATCACCGGGCGCCTGCCAATCTCTGAGTTCAGCAAGGGCGCAGAGCTGCTGAACTCCGGCAAGGCATCGAAAATCCTGCTCTTTTTCGACGGCGCCGATGGCTGAAACTTAGCTGCATCTTAGGACGCAATGCGATTGGAGGGATGACGTCGCTCAAGGTTTTGCAGCAGGCGGCGCGCATTCAGAGCGCCTTCCGGAGTCTCTTCGTGCTTGAGAAATGCATAGACGTCACATTCTTCGGATGCCTTGGCGAGGCGGTTCTCCATCTGATTCAGCGCGGTTTCAGAGTATTCGGACTTTCTGAATCGGTAGTAGACGAAGCTGGCGGTAATAACATCGGGCACTTGCAGGTCATCGCTCTCCGCGATGCAGAGAGCGACGTCGTGCTCGCGCATAAGGTTGAAGACGTTGTCGGTGAACCAACTTTCATTGCGAAACTCAATGGCCGCACGCGTATGTTGGGGAATGCATTCAAAGAGCGCTCGCAGACGTGCTTCGTCGATTTTCAAGAACGGGGGAAGCTGGAAGAGTACCGGTCCGAGTTTGTCCGCGGGAGCCAATGGTTCAAGTGAGTTATAGAAACTGGAGATGTCGGCGGCTACATCTTTCAGTCGTTTGATATGCGTGATTCGCTGATGCGCTTTGATTGCGAAGCTGAAATCTTTGGGAGTGGCTTCACACCAATTCTCCAGAGTCTTGAGTGCAGGACGGGCGCGAAAAGTGTAGTTCACTTCGACACAGTTGAGCTGGGTCGCGTAATAATTCAGAAACTTGGTCGATGGTGTCTTTTGCGGATAGAAGTCCGGCTTCCATGAGGAATAGGCCCAGCCAGATGTGCCTATGCTTATTTTGTTCATATTCGCGTGCTCCTGAATGTCGCCCCGGCCGCTAAATTTAAACCAACGGCTTAGATGCTGTCGTGAGGCGCGAGGCCGGTCGATCATCTAAATCATGGGACAATGCATTCGAGCAACCGCGTTGTGGTTCAGTTACACAGAGGCCGTCCAAGAAGGGATATTATGTTATGTCCGCAAGCCGCATCAGTCCGCTCGCATTCCTCTCCGATGAATTAAATGCGCTGAAGCAGAAGGGCACGTATTTTAAGCTGCGTGTGCTCGACGACAAGCAGGCTGCGGTCTGCCACTTTGATGGGCGCAAGGTCATCAATCTCGCCTCCAATAATTACCTCGGCCTCACCACCCATCCCAAGCTGCGCGAGGCCGCGCTGGAGGCCACGCGCAAGTACGGCGTGGGCTCGGGAGCGGTGCGCACCATCGCCGGAACCATGACGCTTCACATGCAACTGGAGGAGAAGATTGCGCGCTTCAAAGGCACCGAGGCCTGCGTCGTCTTTCAGTCCGGCTTCACCGCGAACTCCGGCACTGTTTCGTCCCTGCTCACCAATGACGATTACATCATCAGCGATGAGTTGAACCACGCCTCGATCATCGATGGCTGCCGCCTCTCGGGCGCAAAAATTCTCGTCTTCCGCCACAAGGACGTGGCGAACGCTGAAGAGCAACTCGCCGGCGTCGCTAGCCTTCCCGGCAAAAAGCTGCTCATCACAGACGGCGTTTTTTCCATGGACGGCGACATCGGGCCGCTGCCCGGCCTGTGCGACCTAGCTGAAAAATATGGCGCCATCATGATGGTCGATGACGCACACGCCTCCGGCGTGCTGGGACGCAACGGACGCGGCACCATCGACCACTTCGGCGTACACGGCCGCGTGGATATTCAGGTGGGCACGCTCTCCAAAGCCATCGGCGCGCTCGGCGGATACGTCTGCGGTACGCGCGACTTGATCGAATATCTCTACCATCGCGCTCGTCCGTTCCTCTTCTCCACCTCGCATCCTCCGGCGGTGGCGGCCACCTGCATTGCAGCCTTTGATGTGCTGGAGAAGGAACCGGAGCTGATCGAGCGACTTTGGTCGAACACCCGCTTCTTCAAGAAAGAGCTCGGACGGCTCGGCTTCAACATCGGTGGAGTCACCACGCCAGCGAGTGAAACTCCCATCACTCCCATCATCATCGGCGATGGACGCGCCACTATGGAGTTCAGCAAAGCAGCCTTTGAGCTAGGGATCATGGGCACCGGCATCGCCTTTCCAACGGTCCCGGAGGGCAAGGCGCGCGTCCGCACCATCGTCACCGCAACCCACACGGAAGACGAACTCAGCCAGGCTCTCGAAGTGCTTGGAATTGTCGGCAAGCGTATGGGCTTGATCGCCTAGATTGCAAAACTGAAGGGCAGCCGCAAAGCTGCCCTGATACGTCTGGCGCACACGCTGAATTATTCCTTTGCCAGCTCTGCCAGCAGCTCTTTGCCGTACTTCTCCGCGCGCTTCGGCCCCATGCCCTTGATCTCCAGCAGTTCGCGCATCGTGCGTGGCTGTGAGCGCGCAATCTCAAGCAGTGTTGCATCCTGGAGCACACAGTACGCAGGCCAATTATTTTTGCGTGCCAGATCAAGGCGCAGTGTGCGAAGCCGTTCAAATCGAGTTTCCACCGTGCGGCCATGCAGAACTCCCACCTTGCCGCCCGCAACCTCCTTTGACGCCGCGACCTTCGCTCGTGGGGCGCGCTCGTCGCGTGTGTGCGAAGCCCTGCTCATAACGGGTGCTCCCGCCTGGGAAGGTCTTTGCAAAGATGGTGTCGCGATGGAGTTCAGCGTGGAAAGAATCCGCGTTCCGAAGTTCTCAATGATTTTGTTGTGTACCTCAAAATCATCACGCAACTCCAAGACAGTTTTCGGTGGACTCGCGATAAGTCTTTGCAGCAACTCGTCCGGCAGGTGTTGGAAGAACATCGTCCCCAGTGAGCGCACAACGTCGCGGCGGAGGTCCTTCATCCTCGCATAGCGCGCATCCTCGGAAGCCAAAGCCACTGACCCCATCGCGCGCTCCATGTTCGCGGCCCGAGCAGGCTGCGGCACGCTGCGGGATGACGTACTTTCCGCAGCCACGGTTGCTGCCCGTGCCGTCGGCTTCATCCTTGGCTTGCCCGCACGGCAGACATCGCAATCGCAGTTCTCCGGCTTTTTGTCTTCGCCAAAATATTCAAGAATCTGGCGGCGGCGGCAGCGCTCCCAACGCGCGTAATTCTGCATGGCGTCCAGTTGCTTGCCGGCGCGCTTCTGCAACACAGCGATGTCCTTGGCGGTCAGTTGATTGTTCGTGTCTCCGATCTTGTCGATAAAAAACCGCTGCGTCATTACATCAGCCACGGCAAAGTACAGGATGCACTCTGCGGGCAAGCCATCGCGTCCGGCGCGTCCAGCCTCCTGGTAGTAGGCTTCAAGGCTCCCCGGTAAGTTGTAGTGAATCACATAGCGCAGGGTGGGCTTGTTAATACCCATGCCGAACGCATTCGTCGCTACCACGATTGCATCGTCGTAATCGATAAAGCGACTTTGATTACTGCCGCGCGCCTCCTGGTCCATGCCCGCGTGATAGGCAACCACGGTGCGCCCGCGCAGTTTGCTTTCAAGCAGCGCGGTCACCTGCTCCACCTGCTTGCGCGTAGAGCAGTAGACGATGCCGCCCGCCTTCTGTTGCGACAGATACTCGATCAGTTCCGCGTCCTTGTTGCGGGCCTTGGCGAAGACGATCGACTGATAGCTGAGGTTCGGGCGGTTGAAGCCGGTAACGTGGATCGCAGGATTTTTCAGCTCCAGGTTGCGCACGATGTCGGTGCGCACCACCGGCGTTGCCGTGGCGGTCAGCGCGATCGTCAGAGGCGCGCCCAATTGCTTGCGCACCTCGCCAAGGCGCAGATACTCCGGGCGGAAATCGTGTCCCCACTGGCTGATGCAGTGCGCCTCGTCGATTGCCAGTAGTGACAACTGGCGCTGAGTGATGATGGAAAAAAATCCGGGCGCGCTAAACCGCTCCGGCGCAACGTAAAGAAGTCCGCGGAATCCGTCGCGCAGTCTTGCCATGACCTCGCGCTGCTCATCCCAGTTCTGCCCGCTACACAGCATCATCGCCGGAATCCGCAGCGCGCGCAGTTGCCGCACTTGG
This sequence comes from uncultured Acidobacteriota bacterium, assembly GCA_963786435.1. Lineage (GTDB taxonomy): Bacteria > Acidobacteriota > Terriglobia > Terriglobales > Acidobacteriaceae > TOLSYN. The sequence continues at coordinate 2,794,082 of CAWAZK010000002.1, read as the reverse complement.
TCGGTCATCAACGAAATCAGCGGCGAGATGATCAGCGTCAGCCCGCGCAACGAGACTGCCGGTAGCTGGTAGCAGAGGCTCTTGCCTGCACCCGTCGGCATCACTACGAGAGAGTCTCGGCCTGCAAGTACGTCGTCCACAATTTCGCGCTGCTGCAGACGGAACTGCTCAAGTCCGAAGATCGAGGTCAGGATGGAGTCAACATCGCGCATGGCTGGAAATTCCACTCTAACAGCAAATTGCCCGCTTCCTGCGGCTGGTCTGCGCACTCTTAACTTGAGATTTTTTCTATTTGCGCCGATGCGCGACGTTGAAGCAGTTCGGCGCTCGTGTTACAAGAACAGATGGTGGAAAATTCCCGATGCCGATAGCAAAGCGCAAACACACTAAGGCACAAACCGAGGTGGTCATCCCGGAAAAGATTTATTTCCGGATTGGCGAGGTGAGCGAGCTGGCAAAGCTCCCGACGTATGTTCTGCGCTTCTGGGAGACGGAATTTTCGCAACTGAAGCCGACAAAGAGCAGCACGGGCCAGCGGATGTATCGCCGCAAGGACGTGGAATACGTAATGCAGATTCGCAAGCTGCTTTATGAGGACGGGTTTACGATCGCCGGTGCGCGCGAGAAGCTGCGTGAAGGATCGCGGCTCAACCGCTCACAGGATGAGATACTTCCTCAGACTTCGACCGAGCCCGCACACGCTCCCCCACCCGCTCTGCCATTTCTATCCACCGGGAGTGGGGTCCATGGAGAAGACGAACTCCGGCGGCTACGGCAGCAGTTGCGCGAAGTTCTCGACCTGCTCTCCTGATTAGGTTGGCGTCCCGGTAATGTAGGCCTCCAGATGGCGAATCGTCTCTTTTTGCTCGGAGATGATCCAGTTCACCAGATCGCCAATGGAAATCATCGCGGCGAGATGCTCTCCATCCATGACCGGAAGGTGGCGAATGCGATGATCCGTCATTATCTTCATGCACTCGCCGACGGTGTGATCGGGGCCCACGGCGATGACCGGAGAGCTCATGATTTCCGATACCATGGTCTCCTTGGAAGAGCGCCCCTTCAGAATCACTTTTCGCGCGTAGTCACGCTCGGAGACGATGCCCACTACCTTGTCTCCGAGGGTTACTAACAGCGCGCCGACCTGTCTTTCAGCCATCATTGCCACGGCTTCGTAAACAGAGTCGGTTGGAGCGATGGAGTAGATGACACCACCCTTATGTTTCACGATGAAACGAATCGACTCAGAAAGCTGCATCAGCATCACCTCAAGAGCAAAGGGTTACGGTAAGACGAACAATCATACGCCGATTTCCAGAGCGCGCATTGGCTCAATGTGAGCACGAACCAAGAAAAATACGCACCATCCCTGATACCTCGACCGAGAGCGACAACACCCCTGCGTTACGTTAGTTATTGCTTTAGTAATCGAACAGATGGCGAAAGAAGGATTGCATTGTACCCGTTGAACTAGCAGAATGCGTCAGACAAAATCATCGAGCGCAATCGTGCTGGAATCTGCTCCCGATCGGTTTTCGGCGACTCGTGAATGCTCCTGAAGGAGAATCAGATGTACACAACGGTGCGGCGATATGAGGGCGTATCCAATCCACATGAAGCGGCCATACGAGTGAAGGAGAGCTTTGTGCCTTTCATCTCAGGACTGCCCGGATTCGTGGAGTACCAATGGATTGACCTCGGGCAAGGTGTAATGATTTCCATCAGTGTGTTCGATACTCTTCCGAATGCAATTGAAGGGAATCAATCGGCAGTGAGTTGGGTGCGAGCCAACTTGGCTTCAGTCCTGCCGCAAAATCCGCGAATCGAGAGCGGGAAACTCGTAGCGCATCACAGCGTGGCCAGCACGAATCCCCGATCGCGCTAACCGGGTATCTTTAACCATCACGGCAGCGATGAATCTCTGCCCCGGCCATCGGGGCAGAGATTCAGAAATAGGTCCGCCAAGCTGAATTACTTGTGTTTGACCGAAGGCTGCGGCTCGAGTTGACGAGCAACCGAATCCAGCACGCCATTGATGAACTGCACCGACTCCGGGGTAGAGAAACGGCGTGCAATCTCCAGCGCTTCATTGATGATGACTGGGCGCGGGGTTTTAGGGAAGCCGAGGAATTCGGCGACTCCGGCGCGCAGGATGTTGCGATCGACGGCCGCCATACGTTCCAGCCGCCAGTGCTCGGTGTGGCCTTCCAGCAGTTGACCGATTTCGTCGTAGCGCTCCATGGCCACGCGGAAGATGTCATCGGCAAAGTTGCGGACGCTGTCCTCCAGATCGCGGCGCTCAGCCCAGAAAGTTTTCTTGACGTGATCGATCGACTGTTTGCCCATGTCGGCCTGGAACAGCATCTGCAGCGCCAATTCGCGTGATTTGCGTCGTGTACCCATTTTTTGTATCGGTGCTTCCTTCTGATCTCTCACTTCTGTTGTAGCGTCCGTTTGAGTGCAGCCAATTCCAAAGCAGCGAGGGCGGCTTCAAATCCCTTGTTGCCCATCTTCAATCCGGCGCGGTCGATGGCCTGCTCCAGGGTCTCGCAGGTGAGCACGCCAAAGCCAACGGGAACGCCGGTCGCGAGCGTCACTTCTCCAATGCCCCGGGTCACTTCATTGACGATCACATCGTAATGCGCGGTATCGCCACGTAGCAGGCAGCCAATCGCCACCAAGGCATCGTACTTGCCGGTTTCGGCGAGCATTTTCGCGGCAGCGGGAAGCTCGAAAGCTCCCGGAACGCGGACGATCTCAATGTCGGCGGCAAGCGCTCCGGTGCGGCGTAGCGCATCGGTGGCTCCGGCGAGCAGACGCTCCGTGATAAACGCGTTAAAGCGCGAGACCATGACCGCGAACTTCATCCCGGTCGAATCCAGTTGCGATTCCTTGGTCGGCTGGCGCCAGTTCTCGTTATAGCTGAAGACGGCGAGATTGCCGAAGCCAGCGGGAATCTGCAGCACGAACAGACGCGCCCCCCAGTCACAGTCGGCGATCTCGGAGACAAAGCTGAAGCCCTTGGCGCGGGCCGTTTCGGCAACGATGTCGGCGTTATCGACCTCGACCACCAGGTCGGCGTCGGGCATGCCCTCGCCACTGGCGAGTTCGATGCCGGACTCGAAGGCTTCAAACTTCCGGCCTTTCGAACGGCGGCCAGTCCAGTTCTCTCCGGGAGCGAAGCCGAGTGCAGAAAAAAACTCCTCCAGCGAATGGTAGTCCTCGTCGGAGGCAGGCAGCATCAGGCGATGAAATGAGCGGATCACATCCTCTTTTGTACCACAGGTGGGCGGATTAATCGCCGAAGTCGGCCCCGTGCGCAGGGCCGACGCATATAAAAGAACATAGATTGCTATATGCATTGGGGGTGTAGTTAGGAGAGAAGGGGAGATGAACAATCCCCTGAAGTATTTCTCTGAGCTGCGCGATCCGCGGGTGGAGCGGAACCGGGATCACTTACTGGAAGAAATCCTGCTGATCGCGATTGCGGCAGTGCTGAGCGGAGCCGAGAGCTGGAACGACATCGCCGACTACGGCAAAGCCAAGCAGGAGTGGCTGAAGACGTTCTTGACGCTACCCTCCGGCATCCCATCGCACGATACCTTTAACCGGGTGTTTGCCGCGCTCGACCCGCTGGAGATGGAAAAGGGCTTCGTAGCCTGGGTTTCGTCGATTGCCAGGCTGACGGCGGGCGAAGTGGTTGCGATCGACGGCAAGGCGTTGTGCGGGAGCCGCGAGAGCGGCAAGAAGACGCTGGTCCACATGGTTTCGGCCTGGGCCGAGGGCAACGGTCTGGTGCTGGCCCAGCGCAAGGTCGATGAAAAATCCAACGAGATCACGGCGATCCCTAAGCTGCTGGACGCCCTGGAGTTGGCCGGGACGGTGGTGACCATCGACGCCATGGGTTGCCAGAAGACCATCGCCGAGAAGATCGTCGGCAAGAAAGCCGACTACATTTTGGCGGTCAAGGACAATCAGGGCAATCTGCTGGAGGAGATCAAGGACTCGTTCCGGCAAGTGGCTGCAGACGCTGTGGACGAGGAAATCGATTGCGGCCACGGACGGGTCGAACGCCGCAAGTGCTCAGTGATTGCCGACCTGGGTTTGATTGAAAAAGCTGCAGAATGGCCGTCTTTACAGGGGTTGGTGCGGATCGAGGCCGAACGGTATCACAAGCTCACGGGCAAAACCGAACGTGAAATCCGCTACTATATCACCAGCCTCAAGCCCGATGCGGCGCGGCTGAACCGCGCGATCCGCCAACACTGGGGCATTGAAAATAAACTGCACTGGGTGCTCGATGTCGGCTTCGGCGAAGACCTCAGCCGCAAACGTGCTGGCCACTTCGCGCAGAACTTTTCCCTGCTCAACCGCATCGCTCTCAACATGCTCAAGCAGGAGAAAACCAGCAAACGCGGCATCAAGGGCAAACGCCTCAATGCCGCCTGGGACCACCCATACCTCCTCAAACTGCTCGGAGTTTGATATGCGTCGGCCCTGGCCCCGTGCGGCTGGTTGCATTTGCAGACAAGGCAGCCCCGCTTGGCCGAACGCCGCTCAGAGGGGGCTCAGCGGCCCTTGAACTGCGGCGCACGCTTTTCAAGAAAGGCTTGGGTGCCCTCATTTTTGTCTGCCGTTGAAAAGCAGAGGCCAAAAAGCGCGGACTCATAGGCGAGCCCCGCTTCGAGCGTCATGCTCAGCCCGTGGTTTACGGCGTCCAGACAATAGCGGGCGGCAAGCGGGGCGTTGGCTATGATCTTTTTGGCAAGAGCTTCGGTATACGGCAGCAGTTCGGGAGCGGGCAGCACGGCATTGACGAGGCCGATGCGGAGGGCCTCCTCGGCGCCGATCATCTCTCCGGTCAGAAGCATTTGCAGAGCGCGCCCCTTGCCCACCGCGCGAGGCAGGCGCTGCGTACCGCCAAAGCCGGGGATGAGTCCGAGTTTGATCTCTGGCTGGCCAAAGCGCGCATTCTCGGAGGCGATGCGCATCGTACAAGCCAGGGCGAGTTCGCAGCCGCCTCCGAGCGCAAAGCCATTCACCGCAGCAAGAACCGGCTTGCCGCAGTTTTCAATCAGGGAAAAGACGGCCTGTGTGCGTTTCGCAACTGCTGCGGCTTCCACCGCGTCAAGAAGCGCCAATTCGTTAATATCTGCACCAGCCACGAAGGCTTTTTCGCCTTCGCCAGTAAGTATGGCGATCCGCACGTCCATGTCATCCCGGACCAACTGCATGGCACGGCTGAGTTCCTGCACGCTCTGGCTATCGAGCGCATTGAGCACCTTCGGACGAGCAATGGTTATGAATGCAACTTGATCTCTCTTCTCATAACGAAGGTTTTCAAATGCGGACATGGCAGCGCTCCTGAATTTGCCCAAGATTATCCTGCTCTCATCGCGACGTGCAAAGCATAGGTTTCGGGGCTGTGTTTGCTATTCCTCGCTTTGCGAGCGCAGCAACTCTCGGATCTGGCGATTGATCTTGGCCGCCTCGCGAGTTGCCTGATCGATCAGATTCAGCCACTTCCGGTCCGCATCGTCGATCTTGACCTGATTGAGCAGGTACGTAGCCTGCATGATGGTCTCAATGGAATTGCTAAGGTCGTGGGCAAGCGTGCGGAGTTCCTTGCTGATCGGCAAAGGAATTTTGGGCGCGCTACCGGAAACAGGGTCAGCCATCTGGCACCTCTGAATTTTCATGCTCACCCCTTGCACAGCGAGCGCACGAGTAATAATGCAGCCGAAAAATTTGCGCTCTATGTGAACGTTGCTGCGGGGCGGAGAACAAGATTCGCCCTCTGCAACCGGGATAGCAAGAATATAGTCTGCAATTCGATCTTTACGCAAAAGGCAGGAAAGAAAAATGCCATCAGCAACGCTTTTTCGGAGTTACAGAAGGGATGTTTGGAATACAGATTCGGGATGTATAAAAGATGAAAGGTTGCGATGGAGCAGGCTTTTCAGCACTGAATTCGAGCCCGGAATCCCTTCATCACCATCGATTAGACAAAGCAGAGACGTATGTTACAATCCATTTGTAAGCAAGTGAAAAGCATGACTGGTAAGGTCATCGGCGGCAACTGAGCGCCAGTTTTCACCGTGCCGAAGTGGCGGAATTGGCAGACGCGCATGGTTCAGGTCCATGTACTCGCAAGGGTGTGGGGGTTCGAGTCCCTTCTTCGGCACCAAAGATCAAGCGATTCCTCAATAAAATCGCAAATATAAGCCCAGCAAAGACTTGCTGGGCTTTCCTGTCTTCCGGTACAGTCTCCGCAGTCGCTCTAGGTGCCTTCTGTAACCCCATTTGCATAGCTACAGCCTAGCTACGAATTGCGCATCGGTCGCCGCCGATGGTGCCTGTCCCCGCCACCTGTTCTGCGTTTCCTCGGTGAGCGCATCCACCCCACCCGCATGCACCCCATTGCAATGAGCGTCCGGCGCCAGCCGCTCATGACGGACGAACCCAAGCACGGTGGAGTCGGTGGTCGTGCCGAAGGTATTTGCGGAACTCGGTGCCGAGGCAGAGGTCGGGTCACTTCACAGGGGGTCGGCTGTGTACGAGGACATGTTGCTCAATCCTCGACACAAATTTGAGGTGTTTCACAGCTTGCATCATGTCAGGCTCAAACTCGTGGAATACCTGTCCCCCAGCATCGCCGCTAATCGTGGAGCGAAAACCATCGAATGTCGCTGAAGCGGGTCGCGCCCGATAGGGGCGGTAGGCGGTGTGGACAAGCGCCGAGGTCAACACCTGTAAAAGATATGCGGTGTTCGGCCTCGCCTTTCCAGAAATGTCGTGTGTGATCAGGATATGCGACACTGCGTTCGACGTACGCCCCAATACACTATTGCGGGCCGAGACGTGCTGAGTCGTATCCTGCTGAAGCGATGGAGGAGACAAGTACCTCACGAGAAAGGTGCTAACCTCGGACTCTTTGGGAGCAGGGGGTTTGATCAACCCTAGTTGAGCAGGGATAAATGCTTGTTCAGTTTTTTGAGTGATGCCTGCGCCGAAACCAGCACATCTCAAAGACTCCCGTGCGATTCCTGCCAAGCTGCGACATTCCTCGGCTCTTGAAGTCTGCGGCGGTGCGGGCGAAGGAGCGTCAGGAAGCGAACTCTGTTCGCGGAGCGGTAGCTCCGAAGTGAAGTGATGGGATAGGCCAGATTGGCACGAGGCGACGTAGGTAGTGGACAGCAAGAACAAAACAATACGAATTGTCCCGAGTCCCCTCAACATGCTTTCCTGCTATAGGCAAGCGATGCCGTCCGTACCGAGGACATAGAATGCGGGTGCTCTGGATAGGTTGCATGTGTTGCGAAAACCCAATTCTTTAGGCTCCGTTCTCGCCTTGTCATAAATCTGGTTGGCCAGACGGCGTTGACCACACGTTCGGTCTGACACCCTGCCCTCGGGTCACGCGCCAGACGCAACCCTGCCCAAGTCTTCTCTCGATCCTGAGCTGACGCTCTTGGTGCGTCATCTTTGAGTGCTCTGTCACACAGCTTTGACGGCGATATCCTTGCGCCGTCCAAACATAGATTCGACTCTTTCAAGCAGCCGTTCCGGAATGTCCGGAACCATGTAATCCCGATGCGGTAGTGGGACGATAGCGCCGACCATTAGCAGAACTGTCTGCTCAGGGTCTTTGCTGGTCTTCCAGTCGCAGAATTCGAGCGCCTTTTCCGGCTGGTCACCGGAATTCACGACGATCAGATCGTAAACACCGGGCTTGCAACGGTCTCGTGCTTGTTGTACGTCCAAAGCGGGGAATACCTTGTATTCGTGTTCTTTCAGAACCGAGATGCGCTCCCTTCGGCGCGGGTCGCGGTCGATCAGCAGCACCTTCACCAGACCTGAATTCATAGCTCACCGTCCTTTTCATTAGACAGAGAGGCTGCTGAACGAGAGCAGGTTGCCAGCAATTGATGGTAAAGAACGATGATTCGTCGCATGCGGAGGCTGTTTTAGACCCCACCACCCCACGCATGACCTTCATGCACCCCGTGGCAATGACCGTCCCACGCCAGCCGCTCATGTCGGACGAACTCAAGCACGGTGGAGGCGACGGTCAGGCTCGAAGGCTTCGGGAATAGAATCAAATTTGAGCGAGGAATCTGAAATGGGCAGACAGGTAGCTGTCGTGCTTTACGGGGTGGCGATGGCAGCCGTCATAGTCGGTGTAGATTTCGCGTTCTTCAGAAATCGATTCTGGGAACGGCTGACAGTAAATATTGGCATTGTCTTGGTGTTCGGGGCTTTCTACTTCAGATTCCTCAGGCATCCATGAAACTCGGCTCCAAACTCCGCTCTGCATTCCGATGACGCTCAGATCGCGGCTGCCAGTCAGCCGGAGTCTCAGAGGCGGTTTAGGTCATCAGATTGGGAAGTTTGCAACCCAGAATTTAGGAGGAGCGCACCATGCCAACTGCATTGATATGGGGCATCAGTGTTGCCTTCGGCTTTCTTGCTTGGGGCGTTTTCGCCGCACAATATATCTGGCCGACAATAAGCAAGCGGGAACGTGCCGATGCACTTAGACCGATTCTCGTGTTGCACAGCTTCAGGTACATTGGTCTCGCCATCTTGGTTCCCGGCGTTGTGGCTCCGGAATTGCCTTCCACTGCATTCGCTCGTGGACTGGCCTACGGTGATCTGGCGACTGCGACCTTGGCGCTCATTGCTCTTGCCGCTCTTAGAACCAAATTATCTGGAACTCTTGTCTGGATTTTCAACGTATTCGGAACCGTTGATCTGCTGAATGCGTTTTACCAAGGTAACCGTATTTCGCTAGCGCGGACACACCGGGGCTGTTGGGCGCAGGATATTTCATCCCAATCCTTGGAGTCCCTCTCCTCCTAGTCACACATATTCTTGTGTTCAGGCTGATCATGCGAAAAGAAACTGCTGTGTCCTCGCGTGTCACAGGCATTCGCGCAGCCTAAGTGATGACGGAAATGCAGGTAGAGGTGGACTGCTATTCCGGGTACAAGGCTGACGAGCGACCAGTTCGTTTTCGGCTGGGTGGACACGAGTATCAGGTAGAGGAACTGCTAGACCAGTGGTACGGGCAGAACGACGTGTTCTTCAAGGTACGCGGCGGCTTACCCCGTCTCCATCGCGGACTGGATTGCACCCGCGATGGTAGTCAGAAGCGGGTCACCCGGTAAATCGAGCGACTTCATCCGGTCGCTCAGCTCAAAGCCAGCCCGGTGTCGATCTCGTGGTGGCGCGTCGGTGAGCAGATGATGTCCCTCCCTCAGTCAGTTCTCGAAGACTTCAACCCAGAGACTGCCGTCATCTCGAAGCAAGCCGAACTCCACCCAGCGGGGAATGCTGGTCGCATCGTCGTAGACCGGGCGCGAAAAGCAGAACGTCCCAGCATTCTCATAGCAGTACCTCTCCATCAGCCGATAGACCTTCCCTTGTTCTGATATCCCCCGGTTCAGGCCACGCGCTTGCGAGAAGATATTCATGTCGAGCCCGCCGCCGATAGCGTGGGCGATGAAGTGCCCCTTGTCCCGACCGCTACTATCAATTTCTTCTGGATGCTTCACCCAGCCCTTCGGCAATGAGCCTCGCCGACGACCGCGCATCGGTAATGAGATTCCAAGAACTCCGACGACGCGGTCGCGCACTCTCTGGTCGAACGCAACCTCGCCCAGAGCCTCCATCCCTGAATAGGAGTCACAGATGTAATCGAACGTCCCGTACTCGACGTGGATGATGTTTGGGGTATGCGAGGCCGCAGCCGTGTACACTCGCTGCCACTCCGCAGGAAGCCGTAAGCGCAGGTCAGCTATCAGTTCGTATATTGAACCTGCTCTCACAGACCCGCCCAGCTTCCGATAGTCAATCCGGAACCGGGGCGGCAATGACGGAATCTGCGCAGAGAGCATGCTTCACCACTTGAAATCAACATTCCCCTGACCGAACCGCAGCAGAGCTTTGTCGTACAGGTGGTTTGCCAGAAACAGACCATCCTCGACAGCATCGATGACGCGCTCACTGAGGCACCCCGCCCTCGGGTCACGCGCCAGCCGCAAGCCAGTGATGATCGCGGCTGCCAGCACGAGAATTCTGCCGTCTTTTTTCACTGCTCCGGGGGAATATTGCACGGCTCATGATGGGCGAATGGATGGCGAACGCGCAAGTTCCGGAGCTTCGGTCAGAATGTCTCTTGGCGATAAGCGTGGCCGCTAACCTAACTCATAAGCTGGTCATCCAACGTAGTATGTTGGGCTTAACTGGTTTAGTGCTCTTGATACTTATTCTTTTGGCGAGCGGTGGAATCATCCAAGACACAGGGGAATCGCGCACATAGCCCATCGCGGAAATCTCCAATCTCGCATCTGAGACCTCCCGGAATCGCTTTTCAAAACAGCGCAAACCCCGGTCACCGCTGGCTGGCTTCGCCCGCCTTCACCTGCTGATTGAATTTGCCAGACTGGCCCCGAGGTATTGTCGGAGACTTCCATTGGGCGTGCTGGAAATGCTTTGCCAGAAACACGATTTGGCCAATGTGATAAGCGTAGTGGGTAATCTGTCGGTTGATGGCTTGCATCACCGAATGCGCCTCGCCCCGCATGAAGACCGTGCGCGTCATGTCCTCCGAGGAGAGGGGCTCCAACGCCGAGAATACGCAGCTCCATCCGGACTCCCACATCCTCATCATTTCTTCCCGGCCTGAAGGCGGCTCCACGAACTCGGCATCGCGGTCGCGAGAAGGCTTCTCCCCGTCGCTGGTGAGAAAGTCCGGCCAGCGAGACCGCATATTCCCCGACAGATGTTTGACAATCAGGGCTATGGAATTCATCTCCGGGTCTAGCACAGCGAAGAGTTGCTCGTCCGTCACCTGTGCTATCGCAGCATCCGCCAGTTTCTTGTAGTAGCGGAACAGAGACCGAGAATCGTCAAGAAATGAGGTCGTGAACTTCAAGGCCATGCTGGGATGGTATGCGGAAACCGCTGCTTGGGTTGTACGCAGAGAGTCTCAAGCGGTCTTGCTTTTCCGTTTGTCCCGCAGCATTGAGCGCAACTCTCCCCGGAGAGCTGGGGTGTCCCGGTGTCCGTTGGTATTGACTGCATAGTGTACGGCAATCTCCAGCAACGCTTCTTCGCTTGCCGATATAGCAATATCGAAAGGCCCTTTGGGCATGAACAAACGACAATCTTCCGCTCTACGGCTGCTGTCCATTGCGCCACCCCCGTGATTATCTCGGCGCACAGCATAGACCTGTTTGGAAGAATTCTCATTTGCATAATCTCGGGTATACTGCTTTGCGATGTGTGGACGCTTCCGCGTCACCCGCCCCGAGAAACTCGCGGCATGCTTCGCCAGTGAGCCCGAGGATGACGGGGTTCCGCTGGCATGCCGCAACCAGCTAGACGAACATCGTCGTTCGGCTCACCTCTCGTGGGTGGTCGAGAAGAGCCTCCATCTGCCTAAGAAACTCAACTGTATGCGGCAGATTTGCGTGCTCTTGGAACGAAACCTCGTCCGCCCAACGCGAGTGAAGGTAAAGGAGCCGAGGGTCACGGACTGAGCGAAAGCCGTGAACTTCCAAACATCCCTCTTCCTCGCGGGTCGCGAGAATGACCGTTCGCATCGCCTCACTGAGAGCGTCCTCGAATCCCTCGCGGGCGTGGAATCGACCAAAGATAAATAGTTCCATCGTCTGACTCTGTTCCTACCATTGGCACCTACCCGCGCCAGCCATCTCGCTCAATGCCACGCCGCACGCCCCATTGCTAAGCCACCTTCAGGATGACCTTTCCGTGGATTCTGCCCGTCTGACTGAGTTCCTGCGCCTCCCTCGCCTCGCTGAGAGACATGGTCTGCGCTAGTCTCGGCTTCACCGCCCCTTTTTCGACTAGGGCGGCCAGTTCGGCAAGGTCTGCCGCGCTGCGCTTCATCATCATGTGCACGGCTCGAATTCCAGCCCGGTTGGCAACCGCTTCGTCAACGGGCTGAACGGTGGTGGCGAGAACGCCGCCTTTCTTCACTACAGAGTAGGAGCGTGTTAGCGTTTCTCCCCCGACAAGATCAACGACCGCATCTACTCCGTGCGCCCTGTCCTCAAACCGTTCCTGTTTGTAGTCGATGATCTCGTCCAGATGCAGTGATTTCAGGTATTCAATATCGTCCCCAGTTGCGGTGCCGATCACCTTCGCACCGAAGTTCTTGGCAATCTGCGAAGCGAACGAACCGACTCCCCCGGCGGCACCGTGAATGAGGGTAGTCATGCCACGCCGGGCACCTACAACATCGCGAATGATCTGCAGGGCGGTGGAACCTGCGGTTGGTAGTGCCGCTGCGGTAGCGAAGTCCATCGATTCCGGTATCGCGGCCACCGTCGATTCGAAGGCTGCGGAGTACTCAGCGTAAGCGCCTTGTGCGAAACCGAATACCCGGTCGCCGACCTTGAAGCGTTTAACAGCCTTTCCACATTGGGCGACCTCGCCCGCGAAGTCCTGTCCCACGGTTAGGGGAAAGTTTATCGGCATGACCTGCTTCAGATAACCTTGCCGGATTTTCCAATCGACGGGGTTTACACCCGCATCGCGAACTCGTACGAGTATCTGGTCATCAGAAATCGAGAGATTCGGAACCTCTTCCAGTTTGAGGGTGCCAACATCACCGTATTCGTGAATGCGTATTGCTTTCATCTGTGACCTCCAGCCGGGAACGGCATGACACCACCGCAGGTGGGTGGATGGAGTGGGTTTTCAATGGCAGCGTGGAATGTTCGAGCGACCGTTTTGCTGTACTGATTAGAGCGTCAAGGGGAAGATAGTGTTGGCCAGCGGGATGGGTCTTCGTGCGCACTTTGCCGTCATCCAAAGAACCCAAGCCGGTTCTCAGGTGCGCTGGAGAAGCGCCACATTGGGGAACACAGGGTCTGCTCCTGCGCTCCTCTTCATGCCAGCATCGGCTACAAGATGATCAATGCCCGCGACGAGATGGTTACGGTACGCGACGACCTGTTGATCGGCTTAGCAAGAGGCAACACTGGCGAGATTCTCAGCCTCTGAATTTGAAATGCTAAAGGAAAAACGCACTACTGTCTGCGCGTTCACCCTATTGGTGCTGGCGATCTGCGCGTGCGGATCAGGAGGCGGAGCATCAAGCTCCGTTCAAACCAGTAACTCTGGTGGGAGTAACAGTCCAACGAACTCTGGTGGGGGTTCAGGTTCTCAGGGCGGGTCATCCACAGGCTCCGGTGGTTCGACCACGCCGACAGGCTCCGGTGGTTCGACCACGCCGACAGGCTCCGGTGGTTCGACCACGTCAACAGGCTCCAGTGGTACGACTACTTCGCCAGGGTCTGGTGGTTCGACTACTTCAACAGGGACGGCAAGCTTTCCAAGTTCAGACCACGTTTTTGTCATCATGCTGGAAAATCAGGATTATTCACAAATCTTTCCCTCTGGACAGGCGACCGATTGTTCTTCGTCTAGCATGCCTTATCTCTGTAGCCTTGCCGAGGCGAATGGCTTGGCCACTAACTTTTACTCCAATGCGCATGGCTCGTTATTAGCGTACTTGTACAACACCTCCGGTGCCAACTGGACAGGCAGTCCATACGACTGCACTGGCAGCGGCTGTGCTTCTGCTGGCGTCATCACCGGAGACAACATTGTTCGCGCCCTGACGAATGAAGGAAAGACGTGGCGTGGGTATTTTGAAGGCATACCATCGCGAGGTTACATGGGAGGAAATACCGGGAACTATGTAGAAGACCACAATCCGTTCAGGTGGTACTCCGACGTCGAAGATTCAACTGTTCAGCAAGACAATATATATCCATTCACACAGTTTGCCACGGACGTGAAGGCGGATTCGTTTCAGAACTTTAGCTATATTGTTCCCGACCTTCTCCATGATGCAGAGGGAACTGGAACTCAGAGCGTCAGCGCCTTGCTATCCTCCGCAGACAGTTGGCTCAAGACGAATATCGCTCCGCTTCTCTCCACCGCGCCCTTTCAGTCAGGCGGAGATGGAATCTTGATGATTACGTTTGATGAGGGCAAGGTAAAGGGGAAATCGGGTGACACTTCCGCCGATGACTCCTGTTCTCCAACTCAGGATTCTGGCTGCGGCGGGCATATCGCTTTCGTTTTGATTGGCCCAAACGTGATTGCGGGTTCTTCTGCCAGTGAAACATATCATTTCCAAGACATGCTCCACACCATAATTCATCTTTTGGGCATGTCTGATTACATGAACAAATCTAACGGAGCCCAAGACATTGCACTGTTGCCGGGAACCTAATAAACCGAATGCCACGCGAAAAACGGTGCCACCACGCCGAACGCTCTCTGTGCCGACGTCCACGACCGGATGCCCGTCATCCTGCCCGACGAAGCTTACGACCTATGGCTCGACCCCGGCGTCCAGAAGACGGATGCGGTCTGCGACCTGCTGAAGCCGTTCAATCCGGCACTGATGCGACGGTACGAAGTCAGCAGCCGTGTGAATCTGGTCAAGAACGATGATGCCGCGTGCGCGGAGCCAGTAGTGCGGGAAGCGGCGGGGCTGGGTTGCAGAATCACTCCGATGCGAAAACAACAAACCCCACCAGAAAAGGTGGGGCTGATTAGCAAACGAAGCGCCTCTACCCGAAATTCCGTTCTCCGGTAATTTCCAAGGGCCTGCGCCAACGATTCTCTTACATACCGCCGCGCCCGTGGTTCTGCATTTCCTGCTGCCGTTCTTGCTGCATGGTGTCGTATTTCTTCTGCTGGTCTTCGTTCAGCAAGCCACGAATCTGCCCTGAGGCTGTCTGGTGAATCTCCATCATCTTCGCGTGGCGATCTTCCCTTGAAAGCGAAGTATTCTGCCTCAGTGCATTCATCTTGTCCTGCTGATCTTGCAAGATGGTTCGCGCTTGAGTCTTCTGGCCGTCTGTAAGATTGAGATTCTCTGAAAGACGATTGACCTGATCGTCAACACTTGGCATTTGATGACGGTGACCTTGGCCTCCATACTGAGCCAAGGCCAGTATGGAAGTCATACACACTGCCAGCAGCAGAGCGATTCTGCTTTTCTTCATGAGCTAAGTCCTCCGAATCATGGTCGAAACTGAGATCGTACAAACCTACGCCGCCTGAGACGTGTGATGTTGATTCACTCCCTTGTCGCCGCGAGTAGATTTAGTTGGCTTTCGAGTTAAAACCCAAAGCGAACTTCCTGCGCCCAGCATCAGGCAAGCGAAGACCAACCACCAAATAATGTATAGCGCAATGTAAAATATCGAGAATATCTCGGAAATGGTCAATTCGACGCCTCCTCCCCGGTTTGCTTCCTTCCAATCAATTTGGCAGGAATGAACATCTGGGGAATTTCAATTTGGAAGTGACTACTTTGAGAAGCAGCCAATGAACAAGCTGCCGAGTCGGCGGAAAAGCACCCGGTGTTCAATCTGTTATGTAAGTAGATGATGCTGCACCTGTGAAAAGATGCTCGGCGGCATTGATATCACACACCAGCGTGATGTTGGGTACCTACTGCTCTTGTCGAGGCACGGTCTTGCGTCCGAAGAAGATGGACTGCGATGCAAGATGTTGATGATCGCATGCCCGTCATCCTGCCCGACGAAGCTTACGACCTATGGCTCGACCCCGGCGTCCAGAAGACGGATGCGGTCTGCGACCTGCTGAAGCCGTTCGACCCGGCATTGATGCTGCGATATGAAGTGAGCAGCCGCGTCAATCTGGTCAAGTACGATGATCCGGCGTGTGCGGAACCTGTGGGGTGGGCGGCAGCGAGGCTGGGAATTTAAGCAGCTTCATGCTGGGGGATTCACTGAACTCGACTACCTCAATCGGCATCAACGAAGTTAGGGGCTGGTCGTCAACATTGAGTTCAGTAGTCCAGTTCCCACCACGGTACACAACTCTGTCACGTATAGCTTCGTTCTCTACCACGTCGCCCTCGAATATCTCGCGCCCGTATACATCCTTGATGTTAGTTGACCTTCTATTCATGCCGGATTAGATGTCCGAACCGACTTTGGAGAACTCTACCTTTTGGGCTGGTTGACCGCAGCCAAGGCGAGAATCCCGCCCGTCCATCTTGGTTGCTCCCGGTGAGTTCGCAAGCGTGCTGATTACATTGGTAATGTGCGCCCACCATTTAAACAGCTAAAGAAAATCCCGCCACCTACCGTTAACGTTCCCATCTACGCAGGCGAGATGATGCTAAACCGGATGCTTTGGCGCAAAGAGCGTAAAACGTGGATGATGCCGCTTGTTTCTCTCACCGGGATGCACGCAGTTGGTGCTGCCAGCAATCTGTGGGTACGCTGATGAGTTCATCCCGTCCAGCAAAGGAGTGCGAATGACTCTTTACCTCGCTTGGGCCGTACGAACCGCAATATTGCTGCTTTACGTTCCTCTGCAGATATTATCGTTTACTGTCCAAGCTATAAATCGGCTGGATTCGTGGGCGAGCGCGGTTGTAATGCAATCTGCCACACAGGTTGAGGAACGACAGTCAAGCACGCACTTAGAGGATTGGCCGACCGTTATACCTATTACCATTGATGCTTAAAAGGAGTGCAGGTGCCGTTCGTAGAGTGGAAGCCGGAATTCAGTGTTGGGATTGAGAGATTCGATGATGACCATCGCCGCTTGTTCTTGCTGCTAAATCAGGTGCATATGTCCATGAGTGGTACGGTGAGCATTTTGGCCCTGAGGTTCATACTGGGAGATTTGGTCTGGTACACGCAAACTCATTTCAGGGCTGAAGAAGTGCTCATGAAACGATGCGGCTACCCCGACCTCGCGGCACACAGGGCGGAGCACAACCGATTCACAGAAAGGGTAGTCCAAAGGTACCCAGAAAGGTTGCGGCCTAGCATTTTGGAGGAGTCGCGAACAGGCCGAACATTATCGACGCGACGTTTTCCCACAGGCGAAGAATTTCGTCCAGCACCTGATGCACGGCCACCCAACGATACGCGGCTTCGAGGTTGGGGCTGCGGAGTCACTCAAGGTCGCCGGACTCAGGGCTGCTTGATTCGACAGCGTCCATCCATGAACCCCGGCTCGACACCGGGGTTCTCTGCTATCCTGCCACCTCCATGCACGCCATCGCACAAGCATCCCAGCCCGGCATATCCGGATTCCGCTCCCGTTCGCGCTCGAACAACTCCTCGCGTCCTACCCATTGGCTGTAGCTGCGGTTGCGAATCTTGAACCACGTCTTCTTCCCGTCCGGCATATACGTCGCGAACTTGTGCTTCGCCACCACACCCTCCAAGTCGTACTCGCACGCCAGCCGGAACATGTCCTCGCCAGCGGCCTCAATATGACCGCAGTAAAGTAGGCGCTCCCCTTTTTGCGGTAGGATTGAACGCAGTCGGAGCTTGCGGTGAATCAGCGGCTGTTGCCGCAGGTCATGACCTTCCGCCCACAACAGGTCGAAGGCGTAGAACCGAGGCTCACCACGCCGGAATAGCAGGTCTCGGAACTGGGACTTGCCCTCGCCGTCGAGGCACACAATCTCGCCATCGAGCACGGCAGAGTGGGCACGGAGTTCGCGAGGAATGGCATCGTTGAGTACCGGGAATGACTTGAATGCATTCCCATTCCGTGAGATGAGGCGGCACTCGCCATCATCAACATGCACGAGTGCTCGGAAGCCGTCCCATTTCACTTCGAACAGCCATTCGGGGTCGCTGAAGGGCTCCGCCTTGCGGCCTAGAGACATCGGAAGCATCTGCGGGAGGGGCATTGACTCAAGTATAACGGTGGGCGCAATGACACAACCCGAGTGGCATTGTGAACACCGCCACACGGGTTTCAGCAGCAGCAAACATGTGAGCAATCGCACACATCAACAGGTCGAAATGAACAGAATTAGCGAACTGCTTGCATTAAGCTCGGGGAACTTCAGAAGCAGGTGCGCAGGTCAGGAAGAGAGTCCGGAAGCGCGAACACGAGCAATGAAACGGAGTTGAAGTATGCTCAACAATTCGAAAGAACGGCCACACATCACTTCCTACGACTCTGGGTACGAGCACAGCCTCGAACATCTTATTGAAACTCGTTGCCTTGTTGTCGAAGCTGACGAAATCGCACAACCCGTCACCCAATCTGTAATAGACGGAACACTAAAGCTGGCCAGAAAAGCATCCTAGTTTGATGGTGCTGGTGGCATGCGCCCTGCGGAGCGTCCGCACAGCACATCGGACTACCTCCGCCGACCCGACGCTTGTCTGGTGCGCCTGTGACTGGAAATCGCGGGAGCGTGTCCCGAAAAGCTGCGGCTGTTTACCTGAAACTCGGGGCAAAGGACAGTAGATATGAGTATCGATTCCGGCTATACTGCTCCTAACACAATACTTAATAAGAAAAACTGTGGGACGACCCGAGAATTTTCGACACAGAATCGGTAGCCCACCTAAGCGGTGACTAGCGTGCGTTCAATCCCTGATTTCGACAGCTTGAACCGTCATCTCCCGGATCATCGTGTGCCCGACCGAATTCTGCCTCCCCACCGAAGGTTTGTTCAATTAAGCTCCTCAGATGCCGAGCAGGCGGGCCGACGCGAACTGGAACTTTCAGACATTCTGGACGTACCGCCGATTCAGTCCCTGATGAACGACTTTCATGCCATTGTGAACATCCCGATGGCCGTTATCGACATGAGCGGAAAGGTGCTGGCTGGAGTCGGATGGCAGGAAATCTGTACGGAGTTTCACCGGGTTCATCCTGAGGCTTGCAAGAACTGCATAGAAAATGACACGCAGTTGTCGGCAGGTGTACCTCCGGGCGAGTACAAACTCTACCGATGCAAGAACAACATGTGGGATTGCGCCACTCCGTTGGTGGTGGATGGCCAGCATGTTGGGAACATTTTCACGGGACAGTTTTTCTTTGATGACGAGCCGCTGGACTATGACTTCTTCTGTGAGCAAGCGAGGCGGTACGGATTCAACGAACAGCAATACCTTAACGCCCTCAACAACGTGCCTCATCTTACTCGTGAGACTCTACATCGAGGCATGTCATTCCTGATGAAGCTTGCCCAAATGGTATCCGGAATGGGCTACAGCAATCTCACCCTGACCCAAGCACTGGCGGAGCGAAAACGGTCGGAAGAGGCTCTTATCAGGAGCGAAAAATTGGCCTCCGTAGGTCGTATGGCCGCAACCGTAGCTCATGAAATCAATAATCCCCTCGCAGCAGTGACGAACTGCATATATATCGCGGCGAACAGTCCTAATCTTACGCCAGAACTGAAGAAGCATCTCGAAACCGCAGAGCGGGAGCTTCACCGAGTGGCCCACATTACGAAACAGACGCTCGGGTTCTACCGCGAAGACACAAAGCCAACGACGGTGGATTTCTATTCATTGGTAGACGAAGTGGCAGAACTCTATAGTCCAAAGCTTAGACAAAAGAACATCGACCTTCGCCTTCAACGGGACGGATGCTGCGAGGCTCTGTGCGTTGCAGGAGAAATCCGACAGGTTATCTCTAACCTGCTTGTCAACGCTATTGACGCATCAGAGCCCAGCGGCACGGTTGTTATTCGCGCCAGTCGGGTGACACTGAACGATAACGCCTATGCCCGGGTCACCGTCGCCGATAACGGCACCGGGATATCATCGGCAAATTTGAGGCAAATCTTCAAGCCGTTCTTTACAACGAAAGAATCGGTCGGCACGGGGCTTGGACTCTGGGTCAGCCAAGAAATTATCCACAAGCACAATGGCCGCATTCGCGTTCGCAGCGCGGAAGGCAAAGGTACGGCCTTTTGCTTTTGCCTTCCTGCTAAGAAGTACACGAATGTCAGCGGGCTTCCAGAGGAATGCGGAAGCGGGCTCCCCGGCAAAGGTCAACTGCTCTAAATGAGATGGCTGGTTTTACTCCGCTGGAACTTCCGGGGAGACCACAAAACGGGGCTCATCATCCACGCTAAAGACCAGCGTGAAGCTGAAGAACGGGTGTATTCTATTTTGCCGCCAACATTCTTTCGAGCGTCTGACCACGAAATCGCTATCGCCCCGACCCGCAAGATTTTGGAACAGTTGCCAGCATTCATTGGAGGGCTGACTTCTCATCCACCTGCGGAATTGGCTCCTCTGCCGGATGCGACGTAGCAGCAGCGCAAGCGTATTTCCTCCCTGCGCACGCCTGTCGATAATTAACTTCAGACCTCCTGATCTGGTTGAAATCAGGATGACCCGAGTTTGAAGACGAGCGTGAGGTGTGTACCGGGGAAGATGGTTTTCGTGGCGTTGAGTTCCGCCAACAGTTTCTCGATGGCCTGATCGTGAGCCGCCTGGGTGAGATGGTGGAGGCGGACAGTCAAGGTGTTGGTGATGAGGTCAGGGGTAAGATCAGCCTCGGTATCGAAGATCTGGCGCAGCAAGGCGCGGGCATCGTCAGTGCGGGCGATATGTTCGCGAAGCAGGGAGGCCATGCTGGATTCGGCGCGATAAGCGATCATCTTGATGGTATCGACGAAATGCTTTCGTTCGGTACGCAGCCGAGTAAATCGGTCTTCCTCTGGCAATAGCTTCACGGGAATGTGATGCGGAGTGTCCTTGCGCGACTGTTTGAGTTGGTCGATCTGCAAATCGAGACTTTCGATGTCTTCCCGCAGTTGCGCCTTGCGCTGCTGAAAACCCTGAACTTCAGAGTTGGTGGGATCCTCCGATAAAGCAAGGGCTCCGAACTGAGCCGCCTGCCGATGGCGCTGGCCGATTTTGGAGCGGATCTTGCCGTCGAGTTTGCGCCACTCCGGATTTACCACCTGGATCGCATCAGGAACGGGTTCGGTTCCATACTCAATCAAGCTATCCAATCCGTAATGTTCGCGCATGTAGCGGAAGAAGTTTTCCTGAGACCATCGGGCGAATAACGACGGTGCCAGCGTGGTCATTGGCAGCTGGAAGTTGGTGGCTAAGATCGAAGTCTGATGGCCGCCGTCGCTGAGTTTGCGAATCTCGCGTACCCAGAACCGGTTCGACAACTGGGTACCGCGCTCGGCCAGTTTCATGGTCACGATTTCGCCGCTCACCAGCTGGACGCGGTGCGTGGTGAATTCTTCGCTGCGCCACTCGCCCTGGGGAAACTTGTGATCCTCTTTCCGGCAGTTGGAATCCCGAAACGATTGAGGGCTGTAGACTGGGAGCGGGTTTGAGCTGAGTGGAGGCAGTCACCAGATGGGTGAGTTGCGCGAGGTGGGGATTTCTGTACGCGGGCAGGAAGTGGAGGCGTTTTCGGTAGACACGCCGGGTGGGCGGATCCATGTACGCTGGGATTACGAGGCCAGCGCCACGCCGAACGCGCAACTGGCCTTTTTCGCGGAGTTTCTTTCCACCACTGGGGTGTATGACTCTTGGCTGGAGAGTTGCCCGCTTAGTTATATCAGCGGCAACGCGCCCGGCAAGCGGGACGTTCTTGGCACCTGGTTTCTATCCATTCTGGCAGGGCACAGACGTTATGCTCACATTACCGGTCTGCGGGGCGACGGAGTAAGTCCGCAGATCCTTGGAATGAGTAAGATTGTCAGCGAGGATTCACTTCGCAGATCGCTGGCGCGGATGAGCGCAGAGCAAAGCCGGGACTGGCTGCGTCCGCAATTGCTCTCCAGTGTGCAGGCCGCGCTGAACTCGCCGTGGATCCTGGATATCGACACGACGATCAAGACGCTGTTCGGCAAGCAAAGCGGGGCCGAGGTCGGCTACAACCCGCACAAGCCTGGCCGGCCCAGCCACGCACTGCACACTTACTGGGTTGGCAACCTGCGGCTGGTGCTCGATGTCGTGGTTTCTTCTGGAAAGCAGCACAGCTCCCTGCACGCGCGACCTGGACTGTGCGCGGTGCTGGATAGCTTGAGCCGAGAGCAACTGCCAGCTTTGGTGCGCGGAGACTGCGGTTACGGCAACGAGCCGTTTATCGGCGAACTGGAAGATCGCGGCCAGCCCTATCTGTTCAAACTACGCCAGACCAAAGGGGTGCAACGGCTGCTGGCGCGCCAGTTTGCCCGCGAGGACTGGAGCACGCCCGGCCCTCGCGATCAGGGTTGGAGTGCGGTGGAGGACACCTTGCGGCTGACCGGGTGGGATAAATCACGCCGGGTCGTGATCCTCCGTCGACGTGCAAAGTCCGACTTAGCGCTGAGTCGAAAGACCAAAGATGAACAGATCGAGCTACTGCTGCCTGACGAGGACGTGCAACTGTGGGAGTACGCGGTGCTGGTGACCAACAGCAGCTACCCGCTGGATGCAATGGCGCAGTTATACCGCGATCGGGCCGATGCGGAGAACGGCTTCGATGAGTTGAAGAACCAGTGGGGCTGGGGCGGCTTTACGACACAGGACATGGAGCGCTGCCAGACCAGCGCACGTGCCGTAGCCTTGGTCTACAACTGGTGGAGTTGGTACTGCCGTGCGGCCAAACCGGGGGCGAGGATGGAAGCCATTACCAGCCGTGCGCTTTTACTGGCAGCCGTGGGCAGAGCGACCAAACATGCCGGAAAAACAACGCTCTACCTGACGCCGATGCACGCTGCCAGGAAAACCCTGATGCTGATGATCGCCAATATCCACAAGGCTCTACGCCATGTAAGAACAGTTGCGGAGCAGTTTCCTGCAACCAACCGATGGAAGACCCTGCTGGACTATCTCGTGGGTAAAATCACTCCACCTCTAACGCCGAGGCTCCTCGAAACGAATATCGGTTTCGCAGAGTAACTGCCGTTTTTAGGGTGATAGGTCAGAATGGCAATCCGCTTCTGCCACAGCTGCTCGAATAACTCGGGACTGTAGCCTTCCCGGTCGAACACCATTGTGAACCAGTGGGTACGAGGATCTTCCGCCATGCGCCGCTGTTGCTCCGGCGGCTGGATCACATTCACTTCCAGCCACGGAATCACATCCTGCTTGAGCGTGGCGATCAGTCCCGGATCCACCTCTTTGTTGACATACAGAAATGGCTGGCCATCCATGGCATTGATCCAGTAATCGGTGGTAGCCCGTAAACACAATCGCTGGCGCGCCACGTAATGGCGCGGTAGCGCCGTCTGCTCCCCGTGATAGACGCGCACGTGGCCATCGCAGTAGAAAAACAGTTCCGAGGCATCTTGCTGGGCGATCCATTCCTTGGCCAGTGCGGCGTTCCAGCGCAGGGCTTGACCCAAGTCGTGGCACAGCAGTTTTAACTTCTCCCGCAGCGTCCTCACTTCGGGAATGCGGTCCAGTCCCAGCAGCTTGCCCCACTCGCCTGGCGCTTGATAACGAAGCTGTTCCAGAGACCGGATCCGCCCCAGCGCCATCAATGCCAGCAGCAGGAAGATGCTGTCAATGCCATAAAATCCGTTTGGGAGCTGGTACATCTCCGGCGTGTAGCGCAACAACCCGGTCGCCAACAGCGCAGGCAATGCCAGCAGCACGCCGCCCCGGGTTACATCGCAGGTAGCTTGAAACTCGATGGGCGCCGACTCCAGCTCTCCCATCGCGGCCGCTACTCGCTCCAACGAACGCGTCGCGGCGTTTCCCATCGGCGCTTGGCTGTCGATCTGACTGCGACCACTCTTGTTGCTTACTTCGGTGGTGGCGGGTTCGTTTTTTTTAGCTTTCGCAAGCGTCCAGCGTCAACCGCCTTGTGCAGCGTGTTCGCCAACACATTCAGTTCACTCGCCACTTCCGGAACGCTCTGCCCCTCGTCAAGCAACTTCTGCGCTCGCTGCAGCACTTCCCCTTTCAGCACCGAGGCTGAACTGTGACGGGGTTTCACCGCGTAGAACCCGTTGGCCCCCTGCTCCCGAAAAACCTTCACATACCTCTTCACTGCAATCATCGGAACGCCGAACGCCTGGACAATCTCCTTGGGCTTCACCGTCCCGTTGACGATCATCTGGCTGGTGAACATGCGAAATCCACGCACATCGTTCTCCGCGTGGCGGAACACCGGCAGGTGGCCGTGGATGTAGTACACCGTGCCCGCCTCCTTTGCCACCGCTATGTGGTGATTGATCTCGGTCACTCCGGCAGGGAATATCGGCAGTTGCATCTGCGGCATGCTCTTTCTTAATCCAAAGCAGCCCCTCTGGCAACAGTTTTCAGGATCATTCCGTTTTCCTTGCCCGACAGGATCTACGGGGCGAGATCAGGAGTTCTGAACTTGTATCTTTGCCGACTGGACACACCTCGGGCGGGGGAGTTTGGAGGGAACGAAACGGGGATACTTCGGTTTGGAAGGTCTCAACTACTCTTGAAGGTGGCAGTCCATAAAAGGGTGCCGAGTGTGTGGAAGTGCGCCCGGTGTTTCTGCTGTTATCTGAGTAGATGCTTAGTGATCCTGAAAAGTTTCCTGAGCGAAGAAATAAGCTGGGGGACGACTGCAAAGTCCACAACTGCTTAACGACTGCAAACGGTCAGATGAAACCCCGAGCAGCTCGGTAGCTCAATCCGCTGCTGATCAGTATTTAGCCAGCGCCTCCAGCGCAGCCTTATCGCGGATCACAAGCGTCGAACCTTTGACCTGCACGATCTGCCGCTTCTTCATCTTGCCAAACAGGCGCGTCACGGTCTCGCGTGAGGCTCCAATCATCTGCGCGATTTCCTCGTGGGTCAGTCCCAGTGTGACGCGAAGGTTAGCCTTCGCGCTATCGCCGTGTTTTGCGCTCCATTCCAGTAGCAGCTTCGCTAGTTTATTCGCAGCCAAGTAAGGTTCGTGCGAATGAAGCTCCCGGCCAGCCGCGTGGTACTTGTTGCTCAACTGTTCGGCAATCTGAAAGCATGCATCACCGTGCTCATTCACAAATTGCATGAAGTCATCGCGCTTAACGAAGCTGATCTGGCAAGGATCGAGCGTCTCCGCCGTAAGCTGGTACGGTTCGCCGCTCACGCTGGAACTGATGCCTAACACTTCGCCAGTCTCGGCAATCCTCATAATTGATGTCTTACCGTCCAAGGAAAAGAAGGAGACCTTGACCCGCCCCTTGCACACCACAAAAATTCCGCGTGGAGCCTGTCCTTCCACGAAGAGAACCGCACCCGCAGGATAGAGGGTTGAGTGTCTTATGGTGCAGTGGACCCCTCGACTGAGAGAACTGGTTAACCCACGGTTTGCCGTTCGCTGCTTTCGCGTTGAACGGTAATTGGTTTTGGTTGCAGCATGGCACTAGCTGGTGAAGCGGAAGCGGGCGATGCTGGAGAGCAACCCGCCAGGAATAGCCAGCTGGAGACTCATCCAGACGGTGAGCCGAGGCACGATCCATTCGGGTCGTGCCTTCATCGTATGGATAGATTTCCTCATGCCTCTGCAAACTCATGCTCGCTCCTGCGACGTGACCGATGTCGGCACAGCCGCGGCTGTTGGCTGCAAGCGTTCATACTCGACAGGTGGACGGTAGTTCAACGCCGAGTGCAGGCGTTCCTCGTTATAGATGTGTTCCAGGAAGGTGCCGATGCGGGAGCGGGCGTCTTCCAGATCTTGGTACTCGCTGCGGTAGACTTCCTCGTACTTCAAGGTTTTCATGAATGACTCGCAGGCCGCGTTGTCGTAGGGATTGCCGCGACGCGACATGCTAATCGTGATGCCGTGAGCGCGCAACTCGCCGGTGTAGTCGAGGCTGGCGTATTGCACGCGATCGGAGTGATGCACCAGGCCCTCCCGAACCTGCCGCCGAGACAGGGCCATCTGCAAAGCCGCCAAACTCAGTCGATCTTCGAGCGTGCGCTCCAGTGCCCAGCCAATCACACGCCGCGAATACGCGTCCAGAATTACAGCCAGGTAGACAAACTCACAGAACAGCCGAACGTAGGTTATGTCCGCCAACCACAACTGGTTGCAGCCACTCAGGATCATGGCGACAGCTCGGTTGGGATAGACCGGCATGCCATGCTTGGAATCGGTGGTGCTCACCACAAAGCGGCGTTTCCGTAGGCATAGCAGATTGTCTTCACGCATCAATCTCTGTACCCGCTTGCGGTTTACCGGCCAGCCACGCCGTTGCAACTCGGCCGTGATTCTTCGGATTCCGTAAGCTGGCCACTGCAGGGCGATCTGTTGGATCTGATGTCGCAGTTCAATGACTTGTGGTTGCGGCGTCTCTCCGCGTAGAAACCGGTAATAGCCAGCTTGGCTGATCTTGGTCAACTCGCACATACGCCGCACCGTTAACCGCGTTCCCGCTTCGACTTCCCGCTGGATGTGTTCGTAGATGGTGCGCCGGTAGAGGCGGCCCGCAGCCGGCGCTGCTCCTCGACATGCTGCAAGGCTCGCCGCAAAAAATCAATTTCCAGTGCCTGCTGGCCAATCTTGCGCTCCAGCTCGGCCGACCGGTCCTGCTCCGCCTGCCTCTGCCCGGGGCCGACAAAAGCGCGCTCGCCCAACTGCTGCGACTCGCGATACCAGCGATATAAATCGCTAGGGTTCACTTCCAACACCCGCGCCAACATCGGCACTGCCTCGCCAGCCTGTATCCTCTGAACCGCCGCTAGCTTGAACTCTTTGGAAAACTTTCGCCGTGACATCATCCCAGTACTCCCCATTCCATGTATTGGATGAGTTAACTGGTTCTCTCAAAATTGGGGTCCACTCCACTTCCTAGCGGAACCGTCCAGCGGTCATTGTGAACGTGCCAAATAAACTTCTGCTCACGCAAAGCGTTACGGAATTTCTTAGCAGGTACGTCAGCTTCTTTCTCCATTTCTACTGCCGCTATCATTCTTCTCTCCTCTTCCCGCTTTTTTCTGATGCAAGCCTCCCATCCAGTGCTGCCCGGAGCTTATGCCTTAATTTAACTACCGAGACTCCGGCTCAACAGAACTTTCTCCAACGCTTGGTGCTCAGACCGGATGGAGTATTCTTGTTTGAGGAAATCCCCATGGGTGACACAAGACCGAAGATTCTGGTGGTCGATGACGAGGCGGCGATAACACTCACACTTGCAGCGATACTCGGGATGCACGGTTACGAGACGGCGACCGCATCCAGCGGCGAAGAAGCTGTTAAAGTGGCTCGTTCATTTCGGCCTGATTGCGTCGTGAGTGAGGTGATGATGAAGACGATGAATGGCGTCGAGGTGGCGATTGAAATTTTGCGTGCTCTGCCATTCTGCAAGGTGCTGTTCGTATCCAGTAACACCGCTGGCGACGACGCCCTCCTAGAAAAGGCACGGGCGAGGAGATTCAATTTCGACGCTCTGGAAAAGCCAGCGCCTCCGCCTGAACTGCTGGCGAGAATATCGCAGCTTCTTTCAGACTCCCCCGACCAGAACCGTAATTTCGCGGCATAGAAAACCCGGCATGGAACGAAGCTCACTCACGCAGTCGGACGCCTCCCAAGCTCAGCGCTGCGTGTGAGCTGCTTTGCCTCATCAGAAAGACTTACCGCCTTCCTCAGCAGCCCAAACTCTGCTAGCAGAGAAACTGAAAACACGGTTCCACTTTTGCCCGGCTGAACACTGCTGCGCAACCGAATCGAGCCACCGTACTTGTTCACAATTCCTTGCGCCACCCATAAACCCAGTCCGGAGCCCTTGTCGCCCTTCGTGGTAAATAGCGGCTCAAAAATAGTTCGGCGCTGTTCTGGCATAATCCCCGGCCCAGCGTCAGCAACGACGACGCGAACGGCCTTCCGCGATAGGTCATCCCATTTTGGCGAGACATAAAGATGAATTAGCAGTTTTCCACCGGAGGGCAGCGCCTCCAGTGCATTTACCAGAATATTTGCGAATACCTGCTGCATATCACTGGGGACAGCTTCAATGCGCCCAGAGGATGCATAACGCTTCTGAACCGCTATGTTCTTGTACCGAATCTTAGGACTGTAGAATTCCAAGATGCGGTCGAGAATCTCCGCAAGTTGCACCTCTTGGGGTCGGGCTGACTCACGATAAATTCCAAGTGTTTGATTTACGATGACACGCATTCGCTCCAGTTCAGCCTCTAAGGAGGTGAGGCGTTCGTGCGCGGCATTATCCAATGATGGATTCTGACGCAACAGATAAAACAGACTGAACATCGCGGATAGTGAATTTTTCAACTCGTGGGCGGTCGCCGCCACCAGTTGCCCCCTGACCGCCAGCCTGCGCTGGGTGACGTCCATGGCAATGCCAATGATGCGGACAACCCCCGCATGATTGCGAACAAGTTTTCCCGTGGCGGCGACCCAGCGTGTGCTTTTATCCGGAAGAATTATTCGGAACTGGATGTTGTATTCCGTCCCTCGCCGCACAGCCGTGCTTACTGCCCCGTCCACCCATCGCTGGTCATCAGGATGAACACATTCCAAGAAGTTTTCGTACGTGGGATTAAAAGTGCTTGGGTCTTGCCCCATGAGCAAAAATGCTTCCCTCGACCAACAGCATTCTTTCGTGTGCGGGTTGAAATCCCAAAAAGCAACTCCTCCCGCTTCTCGGACGAGCCTTAAGCGCTCCTCTTGCTCCAGCGACTTCTCTTGAACACTCTGGATATCCTTATCCACTTATCGTTTTGTTGCGTCAGTCGGCTAATTGTTGCCTCCCAGAAAACTCAGCAGCGATGCCCGGAAAGGGTGCAGGGTGGGCGCTGCTGGCGTTCGGTGCCGTAAGCTCGATTTTCGTTATTGATACACGTGGCCAGAAAGCCTCGGTTATCAAAAACGAGCGGCATAGAATCTGGCAGGAGGGCGGATAATCCTTCCTCCGCCCTACTTGAAGTCTGCGTAAACAAACCCGTCCCGGTTGACGACCTCTCCAGCTTCCACCTGCACAGGGTTCGTGAACATGGGCCCGCCGTAGACACAGGTATGGAACTCGCCGCGCTCTCCGCAAGCGTCAACCTCTGGAGGCAAATCACGAAGCAGGGCGGCATCGAACTCCCGGCCAGCGAAGGACTCTGCCAATTGCTTCGAATCCACGCACGCCAGCTTAGCGCGAAGACCTCCCGCAATCATGTCACGAGCAAGTGCTGCTGTCGGAAGCTCCCAGAGAGGAAATAGAGGCTCCAGCCCGGTCGGCTTCAGTTGGGTCTCGCGATAGGCACGGATGTCTAGCAGGAACAAGTCTCCGAAAGCCATCGCATCCACATGCTCACTGACAGCACGGTTGCAGACCTCCGTCATCCTCTGCTCGTAGACTTCGTTGGAGCATGGCCACGGGAGAGGCACAACCCACAACGGAAGTTGAGCCGCTTCGGCCTGAGACTCCAGTATGGAACGCCGGGTTCCGTGCATCGCCACCCGCTGGAACTCGGTGTTGAGGGTGGTCAGCAGACCGACCAGTTCAATGCCGGGCTGCTGCCGCAACAGGTGGAGTGCCCATGCGCTGTCTTTTCCGCTGCTCCATGACAATAGGACGCGCTTCATACGACCATCATAAACGTTGTCATGAGTGACGCCCCAGAGAGTGTCGTCGCAGTGAAGAGGGCACTTCAGAAAACAGCTAGATAATGCGGTAAAGCAGACCGACCGCCAAATGGCTACGGCAGTGCCCGTTCCCCTCCGCCACGGCGTACACTGCTGATGGTTGAAGGAGACGCGAAGCAATCAATGCCCTCCCCGCAATTGACCCAAGATCAAATAGCCGAAATTTCCACCCTCGTCTGCGGGTACATCACCGCCCAGCGGGAGAAGGCCCTGCCGTTAGCTGTTCCATTGAGCCCGGAGCAGAGAACTTCGATGGACGGCTTCTTCCTGCCGCAGGTTCTCAATACCCGGCTCCTTGTGCTCGGGGATACCCGCGTTGAGAATCCGCCGTTCTATGCGCTGCTCCGTCAAATGGGATTCACCAACCTGCCCAACTTCTCCAGCATGGCGGCGGTGACCTTCTGCGATGTGGTGGTCTCACATCAGCCGTTCTCGGATGGACTGCTGTTTCACGAACTCGTTCACGTCGAGCAGTACAGGCAACTGGGCATCCCCCGCTTCGCTGAGCTATACGTGCGGGGATTCCTCAGCGGCGGCGGGTACAATGGCATTCCGCTGGAGATCAACGCCTATGAGCTTGGGGGCAGGTTTGAGAGGAGCCCACGGACACGGTTCGCGGTCGCGGATGAGGTGGGGGCGTGGGTAAGCGCGGGAAGGTTCTGAATCACTCGTGACTGGAAACCTGTTCTCGCCAGCACCGACAATTCACGGTTCTCGCCACGAAGACTCGGGTAGCAAGTCCGTCCACGGTTCAAACAATGTTCTCTCCATCTCCACTTCCGACTTCCACACGGTTACGTCCGTTCTGCTTTGCCCTGTATAACGCCATGTCAGCTTGGTGGAGAAGGTCTCGGATTTCTTGGTCGGAGTGCCATTGCGATACGCCAATACTGACAGTAATCTCGACCGCATTGGCAAGAGGTTCGTTGCCGATACCCTGCCGTACACGTTCGGCTACTTCCCGTGCCGCTTCGGCGGTGCAGTCGGGCAACACCATAAGAAATTCTTCGCCCCCGTATCTGCCGACGTGGTCGTATTCACGTACAGCACTGGACATTCTTTCCGCCGCGCTACGGAGCACGTCGTCCCCGACCAAGTGACCGTAGGTGTCATTGACGCGCTTGAAAAAATCCAGATCAGCGAGCAGGACGCTGAGCGATGACTTTGCCCGTTTCGTCCGGCTGAGTTCCTTTCCCAACACCTCGATTATCGTTCTACGGTTCCAAATTCGCAGTAAGAAGTCATGCGAAGCTTCGAACTTCAGAGCTTCATGGGCCTGAGCTAGCTCTTCGTGGCTCCGAATGATTCGTTCGCCGACCTTAAGCCGTGTTCTAAGTTCAATTTCCTTGAACGGCTTGCAAAGATAATCATCTGCCCCCAATTCAAATCCCTTGAGGACATCGGTTTCGTGATCAGCCGCACTCAATAAAATCGTGTACACGTAGTTTTGCTTACGCGCACGAATGTGTTCGCAGAGTTCAAGACCGCTCATTCCCGGCATTAAGCAGTCCAAAATAGCCAATCGCGGTGAGTCGTTGCTATCGAGGATGCGCTGTCCTTCATAGCCATTGGCGGCAAGCACGACTTCGTAGCCCAACTCCTCCAGCAACCGTTTCAACATCGTTCGGTACAGATTTGAGTCTTCAGCGACGAGGATTTTCATAGATACCAGTAGCGGGCAAGATAGCGAAAGCTTGTTATTCCGTCAATTTACGAACGTAACGAGCAAGCTGGACACGGGTAATGAGAGCCTGAACTTGCCGCCTCCCGCGAGCAGAGGCAGCTACAGAATGCGATGAGCGGTATTTCGGGGCGAATCTCTTCGAAGTCAGGCAAGTTCTTTAGGGCTAAATCTTTGGCCTGTGCTCTTAAAACTGCATCGGTCATCGTGCTGAAACGCTGTTAGCGTAAAAACTCGACGGCGTACTCACTGGGCAGCGTGGTTGAGCCTTTGCTATGAACTCGAACGATTCGGCCATCCTGAAAGATGTTGTGACCGCCTTCAATGTAGTGGGTCGCAATCGAAACCTTAGTTCCCGGATGGAACTCCATGACGCTCGTAAAACAGAGACCGCCCCGGCTGATATTGAGTATATCCACGATGACGCTGGAACCTTGTTCCGTGTTGATGCACGCCTTCATATTCCTGCATGGAATCCTAAGATGACGGCGTTCGTTGACAGTGCGCACGGTCGGCTTAAGATAGTAGAGTTCGTGACAGATGGGTACGAGGTCTGGTTCATAGCCTGCATATCCATATATTAGAGCTTCGGTAATTCCATTCGTCGCCGACGAACTGCGCTCGTCGGTATGCTTGTAGTTTTCAGAGGCAATCGACAGTCCGCGCCGAATCATCTGCGATTCAATTCCACGTTTTGTGATTTTTCCCGACATCCTTTATTCCTGACATCTGCACGCGACCAAATGTACTATCACGTTTGGATTACCATTTGGCGGGATGAAATCCCCTTCCCAATCTAAAGCGTGCTCCATTCACCTGCACCGTGCAACGCTGCCCTTACCTTAGGTAGACCAGAAAAACTCCTCGGTTCTATGGCAACGTCGCAACGCAAGGGGGAACCAGATCGCCTGCGTGGGATGGATAACGGCACAGACGGCGGCAACCTTTAGCCCGTTCGGTTATTTATTTTCTCTGTGGTCACACTGGCGATCAGCTTCGAGAGCCGCAAGAGTCTGACGGTTTCTTTGCGTGCTCTCTGGAGCCCCGAACTGAGGCTTCGCAGTGCCAGTTGAAGGGTGACACCGGGGCACTTGTCGTGCGGGCAGGGTTATTGCGTAGTTACTTCCGTGCATATGACCTGAAAAAGAATGCTGCTGAACAGGTCTCCCCCGATTAATGTAATGCAATGTCTCAGACTCTAGCAACACCGATGGCCGCAGAGAGTCGTGTTCTCGTTATCGATGACGAATTGCCGTTGCTGGAAATTATCAGCAGCTATTTGGAGTATGAACTGAAATGCGAGGTTCACTGCGCTGTCGATCGCGAAGAGGCTGAAGCACTGCTTGAATGTTACAGGTATGCTTTTGTCATTGCTGACCTTTCCCTTACCCCCCAAAGATTGGAAGGGCTTGGCTTAATCGAGGAAGCCGCCGACATACAGGGGCGGCCAAGAATTGTGGTTATGTCTGGAGGTGGAGCGGAGCGGCTGAAATCAATCGCACTTGGTATGGGCGCGGACGCCTTCCTCCAAAAGCCATTGCCGCTGTCAGACTTACTATCCACTCTACGTGGGTTTTCTGGCGCGACAGCCTCAATCCCGGCGAAGCCGCCTTCCACTGGCAGACTTCTGAAGCAGGTGCTAAGCAGAGACGGAATTGTTCCCGTTGTTCAACCACTTTTCAGACTGGATGGCGATACCTATAAACTGGTCGGAGTAGAGTGCCTGACCCGTGGCCCGGTTGGCACTCCCTTTCAGCGTCCCGATGCACTGTTTGCTTATGCTCGTCACAAGCGATCGGAACACATTGTCGATCAACATTGCATTTCCGTCGCTCTCGAAGCCGCCTCCGCTCTTCCCGAGGCAATACGGATTAATCTGAACGTGCATGCTTCGACACTCGGACGGTGTGCCGATTTCACAGGCTGGTTGTGCTCGACCGCCGAAGAGAATTCAATTGACCCGCAACGTCTGACGGTCGAAATCGTAGAACACGCACCAGTGTGGAACAGGCCAGAGTTTTCCCACACTCTCGCCGCTCTGAAAGAGGTCGGAATGCGAATAGCATTGGACGATATCGGCGTCGGCCACTCAAACTTCGAGATGATGGTAGATGCAAAGCCAGATTACTTTAAGCTTGATCGCTGCTTTGTCCACGGCTGTCATCGTAACAAATACCGCTACGCTGTTGTCGCATCGGTGGCGAAGCTAGCCGAAGAGTTTGGCAGCACAGTAGTCGCGGAAGGGATTGAAGACCCAGCAGACTTGGAGGTCTTGCGTGAGGTCGGCATTACGCTAGTCCAAGGTTTTCTGTTTTGTTGCCCTGTTCGATTCGACCAGTTTCTGGAGCTGCTAGAGTTTGGTGATTTCAGTTCGTGTTCCATGAAACCACGACAATGAGGCTTCTCAGTGCAAGTTGAAGGGGCTGGGATTGTGTTCTCGAACAGTTTGGGCAGGCTGTTGAAAACGAGTTGGTAACTTGCGGCTCCCCTGTCATATAGGATCACTGAATCTCCGAGTCGGGACTGTAACGGGCTTCATCTCGCTCGCTCTGGTGATCTCCGGCAATGGCGATTCTCACGCCCTACGGGGTCTCCTTTCTGTTTTGCCCTGTACTAATCATGAAGCTGCAGACGGAAATATCAGTGCCTCTGCTCGCAGCCACCTGCAAGCGGAAGGGCGGCTAGAGAAGGCGGGTCATGAGTTCGTGGGCGCGTGGGCCGAGTTTGTCTCGAAGGTGCTCGACGGCTTTGCTGTGTATCTGGGAAACGCGGCCCTCGGATTTGCCGATGGAGTTCGCGATTCGCAGCATAGTCCATTCCTTGAAGTAGTAAAGGATCAAGACGTTTGCTTCGTCGGGTGGGAGCTGGGCAATGATCATGCGCAGTTCGCTTCGCGATTCGTTCTGGTGGCAGATGGCGTCGGGGCGCTTCTCGGGGTCATCGGCCACGGTCTCCTGCACCGAGCGATGTTCACTGTCCTCTTGCGGTTCAAAATCAACTTCCTGACGGTTCTGCACGGCTTGGGCGAATTCAAAAAAAAAAGTGTTCAAATCCATGCCCATGGAGTCTGCCACTTCATCACTGTCGGGCTTGCGTCCGAGTTTTGATTCAAGGGTGCGAGTTGTGTTGTCGAGTTTCTGCTGGCGGGTACGGAAGTACCGCGAAGCCCAGTCGAGTTCGCGGAGGCTATCAAAGATCGCCCCAGAGATGCGGATGCGGGCGTACTGGCGGAAGGACATATCGCGGGCGGGGCCGAAGCGCCGGGCGGCATCGATGAGCCCGATAGAGCCAGCCTGAATCAGATCATCGAGTTGCACGGACGCCGGAAGACGGCGGAGGATGGAATGCGCAACCTGTTTTACGTCGTCCATGTGGCTAAGGACAAGTTTCTCCTGCTCATCTTCGCGGAGAGCTTCCGAACATGGCGGCGGCAGGAATGGTAATAGATCGCAGGAGAGATGGGCGCTACTCACTGGTCGTTCTTTCTGCCACAGTGATGACGGCTCGGCGGTCGCAAGTTCGTTCCCGCTGATCGATCAAAACACCATCACATCGAGGTCGCAAGTTACTGTTGGTTTCACTTACACAAAGCTACCGCAATCTCTTGGGCGTCCATCAAACGCAGAAGTACTAGTGGGACCAACCACTTAAAATAAAAACTAATGAGTGAGAGGAAAGAAACGAAATAGCCTTGCCGCTAGTCGCGCTAAGTTATTAAAGTAACAACCCAAAAGATATCGAAGATATCGAACCAAGGTTGAGGACTTTCTTGATCACCAGCATAAAAAAATCGAGCATGTTCCGGCACGCGGATGTGAAACCACTTCATGAACGTTGGTCACAGATATGCTCTTCGGCCAACGCTACTGACGCCACGGAGCGATCGAGCAGTCGCTTCTGCGGTGGCGTCAGGCTCTAGCCTTTAAGCTCCAGCTTGCGAGTCACCTCCCTGCATTGCTCAGGCTGGCGGACATCGCGCACCCTGCATATGGGGCTCATCGCTCAGCAATCAGCTCTCGCAGTTTCTCCAAGAGAATCTGCAGAGCAAAGGGCTTCTGAAGGAATCCCGTTCTCGAATTTGATGGGTCGTAATCAATCAGTTCGCGGTCAGTGTAGCCAGACATATAAAGAATTACCGCTTGTGGAGACGTTCTGGAGACCTCCCGAGCCAATTCTGCTCCACTCAGTTTGGGCAGAATAACGTCAGTTACAAGCGCCTGAATCGATCCTGCGTGCTGGGTTGCGATTTGCAGTGCTTGGGTTCCATTTGATGCCTCCAGTACTTTGTATCCATGCAGACCGAGGTATGTGGAAATAGACTCCCGCAATGCATCTTCATCCTCGGCAAGCAGGATAGTCTCGCCTTGTCCTTCAGCCGTTTTGATAGCTGGCTTGATCGACGCTGTCAATGGCGCATCGTTGGCAGGAAAATACAGGCTGAAAGAGCTGCCCCGACCAAGTTCGCTATCAACCCAAATGTATCCTCCGCTTTGCTTGACGATGCCATACACCGTTGATAGCCCGAGCCCGGTTCCTTTTCCAGACTCCTTGGTAGTGAAGAAAGGGTCGAAGAGGTGGGCTTGAACCTCCTTCGTCATTCCTGTTCCGGTGTCGCTCACAATTAGAGCAGTGTAACTGCCCGGAGCAAGGGCAGGCCGCTTCCTTACGGCTTCGGCATCGAAAGAGACATTCTCGGTTCGAATCGCCAACTCGCCACCATGAGGCATCGCATCGCGTGCATTGACAGTAGCCATTCGGGAAACTACATGGTTGACGGATTCAGGCAGCCGGGAATTAGGTTACTTCGCCAGCTTTGCTGCGTAGGCGGTGGGAGTAAGGCCAGCTAGGGACTGGATGGAACGATCGGCCAAGCCCGGCAGCACCTCGGCCAGGTACTGGCGGACGGGGATGTTCAGCTTGCGGCAGCTCTCGATCACGCTGAAGAGAGCCGCGATCTTCGGTCCCGCCTCCTTGCTGCCAAGGTGCAGCCAGTTCCGACGACCAATCGATATCGGGCGCATCGAGTTTTCCGCCCAGTTTGTCGAAAGTTCGATCACCGGGTACTGCATGAATCGCGTCAGCTTGCTCCAGCGCGTGAGCGTGTAGAGGACTGCCTTGCCCGCCGCGGACGTCGGCAGCACACGATCCTTCATCTTCATGAGCACAGCATGCAACTCATCAAGCAGCGCGGGCGCACGTTCCTGTCGCAGCGCATCGCGCTCTGCGATCGACAGGGTTTGCTCGCGCGCCTCGCGATCGATCGCAAACAACCCGTCCATGAGCACGACAACGCACGCCGAGTCGGCGTCGGTCGTCTTCAACTTGGCATTCACCTTGACGACTTCGATAAACTTTCTTCTTGCATGAGCCATACAGCACGCATGGATCATGCCTTCGGCACCGACCTTTTCGCCGTATGCGGCATAACCATCTGTGTGTAATATGCCGCGGTAATCTTGGAAGATCTTTCTCGGCACCTCGCCGCGGCGCGTCATCTCGAAGTCGAAGACTACGCCTTTTCCTGGCGAACTGTACTGCCAGAAGTACGCGGTATGGTTCTTGCCCTTCTTCTCTTTGGTTTGCACTCCGACGTAGGTCTCGTCTGCCTGGATGTAATTCCCGGCAAGCAGATCGCGCTTCATCAAGTTGCTAAACGGGATCAGCAGTTCGCCTACCCGCAGCACCGCATCGTCTATCGTTGTCAGCGCCACCTCGATGCCGAGATCACGCAGGAGCATGGCGCGCTGGCGATAAAGCGGCAATGCATCACAATACTTACTCACAACGAAGTCGATGATCACTTCGTCCGAAAAGATCGACTTGGGCGCAATGCGCTCAGGCACAGCGGCCGTTGCAACGCCGTGCCTGACGCACGCCGCACAGGCACGCTTCTCGCGCTTGATGACGCGAACGAAATGAACCGCTGGCTTCTTGCTCAGCACCTCGGTCTGTTCGTAGCCGATTACGCTCGTCTCGCCGCCGCACTGGCCACACTTGCACTGCTCCGGCGTGCAGGCAATGATCTCCTCAACACGTTCCAGATGCAGGCAGTTCGTTGCGGCCAGGATGATGCTTCCTCTTGCGCTGTTGCTTGTTGTCTTCCGTGCTGTTCTGCGCGGTGTCAGGCAGCGGCCCGCTGTTGATCTCGGATTCAATTTCTTCGCTCGATACCGCAGGCTCAAGATCCAGCATCTGCAATTGCAGATCCGAGAGCTTCTCGCTGCGCTTGCCGTACTTGCGGATGCGCTCCAGACGAAGCTCCTCTTTCAGCTTCAGCACCAGCATCTCAGTAGTCGCAAGCACTTGCTGGCCGCGCATGATCTGCTGATCCTTCGCTTCCAGTTGCTGCTGCAGTTGCGCGATGATCGCCGCCGCAACCGGATCCAGTACGACCGACAGAGGCGACTTGGAAGCAGAATTCATCTGCGTTCATGATCGCAGATCACGCTGTGGATATGTCATCGAATCGCCTGTATTTATGCGGTTTTGTGCGCTTTTTCCGGATCGCTTCCCACTGGCTTGCGGTACCACTTTCGCTTCTTGGTTTCGTTCAGATCGATACCGCCGATTAACAGCGCAAACTCCTCGCGGCTCAACTGCACACGCCCATCCTCGGACACCGGCCAATGCAATCGGCCTTGTTCCATGCGCCGTGCGCAGACCCAAAGGCTATTGCCATCGAAGAAAAGGATCTTCATGCGATCGCGACGTTTATTGGAGAACAAGAACAGATGGCCGCTCTGCGGATTCTCCTGCAACTGGCCAATCACAAGCCCATACAGGCCATCAGATCCCAGCCTCATATCGGTTTTGCCGGTGGCTACATAGATGCGCGTCGCCGCGCCTAATCCCCACATCGCTTCACTCCTGTTCGAGCACCGCAATTAGGCGCGTCAACGTGAACGCATCGAAGCCGCTGAGTACACCGATGCGGCGGGCGCCGGCCAGCTCGACAAACAGAGTCGCGCCGTTGCACACCTCCTGACGTGCTACCGCGGGTCGTTCCACAAATTCAAGCGGAACAAATGTAATGCCAGATTGGTGCGGCGAGGATGGCGCGGCATCGGGAACCGCCGCATCAGGGGAAGAACTGCGCTTGCGGTACCTGTCGAGCGTCTTTAACGCAAGACCATGCTGACGGCAAAATGCCTGGCGCGTGAGACCGCTCTGTTCATATTCCGATACCAGCCGGGCAGCCTCTTTCCGGCTCCGTCAACGTCTCACTTCATGCTCTGGTTCAATCATGAACCAAGTACATCACCTTCACGCACTCAGCAAAAGAATGGACTTGCCCGGACGGATACACTGATTCACCGAAAGCTTCGGCTACGTTCAATCCTACCGCAAAAAGGGGAGCGCCTACTTTACTGCGGTCATATTGAGGCCGCTGGCGAGGACTTTTTCCGGCTGGCGTGCGAGTACGACTTGGAGGGCGTGGTGGCGAAGCACAAGTTCGCGCCGTATATGCCGGACGGGGAGACGACGTGGCTAAAGATTCGCAACCGCAGCTACAGCCAGTGGGTTGGTCGCGAGGCGCTTTTCGAGCGTGAACGTGAGCGGAATCCAGATGTGCTGGGCCGGGATGCTTGTGCGATGGCGTGCATGGGGGCGGCAGGATAGCAGAGAACCCCGGTGCCAACCGTTCACCCTGCGCAGCCGCTGTTCTCCATCCTTTGCTTTAGGAATACACGCCATCTCGGTCTGTTCAGTATTCATCTCATCCACTATAAGTAAGCATCTGCTGTTTGCTTAAGAGAACGTGGTCACTGCCACGAGAACTCACCACACGAAAACCCTAACGGGAGGCTTATGAACACCTGTATTGCTTCAACATTGCGTGCCTTGGAAATCGTCCTCTTGACTGTTTGCTTTACGTCATGCGTGTTCGCCCAATCGGCACCGAAGAATGCGCCTCCATCATATGTAGCCGATCCCGCTGTGTATAAGCTGCTTGGCGAAAATGACCAGTTTCGGGTCATCATGGCGAAGAAACCTGCTGGCAACCGTGATGCGTGGCATTCACATTTTCCCTTGACTGCTTACAACTTCACCGATTGTCATCAGCGTATCTATACGCCGGATGGAAAAAGCAGCGAAGTTACATACAAAGCGGGTAGCGTCACTTTCCACGGAGCGGTCCCATCGCACTCTGTCGAGAATATCGGGACAGCCGAATGCGACCAGCTAATCGTGGAGCGCAAAAAATAGGTCTGTTGGACTACGGTCGGCTCGATGGCGAAGCGTTCGGCGAGTTTATCGACGCGGGTGAAGCGGAACGTCCACACATGGGAAAGCAGTATAGCTGAAGAGGAGCACAGGAGCAGACCCTGTGTTCCCCAATGGGGCGCTTCTCCAGCGCACCTGAGAACCGAAATTGGGTTCTTCCATTGGGTTCTTCCAATGACGGCAAAGTGCATACGAAGACCCGCCCCGCTGGCCAACACTATCTTCCCCTTGACGCTCTAATCAGTACAGCAAAACGGTCGCTCGAACATTCCACGCTGCCATTAAAAACCCACTCCATCCACCGCCCTGCGGTGGTGCCCTGCCGTTCCCGGCTGGAGGTCACAGATGAAAGCAATACGCATTCACGAATACGGTGATGCTGGCACCCTCAGATTGGAAGAGGTTCCGAATCTCTCGATTTCTGATGACCAGATACTCGTACGAGTTCGCGATGCGGGTGTAAACCCCGTCGATTGGAAAATCCGGCAAGGTTATCTGAAGCAGGTCATGCCGATAAACTTTCCCCTAACCGTGGGACAGGACTTCGCGGGCGAGGTCGCCCAATGTGGAAAGGCTGTTAAACGCTTCAAGGTCGGCGACCGGGTATTCGGTTTCGCACAAGGCGCTTACGCTGAGTACTCCGCAGCCCCCGAATCGACGGTGGCCGCGATACCGGAATCGATGGACTTCGCTACGGCAGCGGCACTACCAACCGCAGGTTCCACCGCCCTGCAGATCATTCGCGATGTTGTAGGTGCCCGGCGTGGCATGGCTATCCTCATTCACGGTGCCGCTGGGGGAGTCGGTTCGTTTGCTTCGCAGATTGCCAAGAACTTCGGTGCGAAGGTGATCGGCACCGCAACTGGGGACGATATTGAATACCTAAAATCACTGCATCTGGACGAGATCATCGACTACAAACAGGAACGGTTTGAGGACAGGGCGCACGGAGTAGATGCGGTCGTTGATCTTGTCGGGGGAGAAACGCTAACACGCTCCTACTCTGTAGTGAAGAAAGGCGGCGTTCTCGCCACCACCGTTCAGCCCGTTGACGAAGCGG
This sequence comes from uncultured Acidobacteriota bacterium, assembly GCA_963786435.1. Taxonomy (GTDB): domain Bacteria; phylum Acidobacteriota; class Terriglobia; order Terriglobales; family Acidobacteriaceae; genus TOLSYN. The sequence goes on along the minus strand of CAWAZK010000002.1, from coordinate 2,753,739 downwards.
TTGCCAACCGGGCTGGAATTCGAGCCGTGCACATGATGATGAAGCGCAACGCGGCAGACCTTGCCGAACTTGCCGCCCTAGTCGAAAAAGGGGCGGTGAAGCCGAGACTAGCGCAGACCATGTCTCTCAGCGAGGCGAGGGAGGCGCAGGAACTCAGTCAGACGGGCAGAATCCACGGAAAGGTCATCCTCAAGGTCGCGTAGAGAATCACACAGAACCGGGGAGAAACGGAGGAATTTCGTCAGCACAATCGACAACGCCCTCAAAGCGAACAAGAGTACGGTCGCGGACTCAACCTCCGTAAACCCAGCGGCAAAGGTGGAGCACCAGAGAGCATCGTTCTTCGCTGCCTCCCACACCCGATAGTCGTGCCGCGACAGCCCAGTTTCGCTTCCGAATTTTCTCGTTCAAATACCGTTGATATCTTCGCTCTCCAGCACTCGCTTGTTTGCCCCTTCGCGGGCAACCTTAAGCATCGCCCTTCCCACCTGCTCCGTCGTCGTTACATACTTCGGCAGCCAGCGAACTCCCAGCGACAGCAGCGGTGCCAGCACCACGTAGAAAGCCTGATACAGTTTCGTCTTCGACCGAATTCCGTGTAGGAATTGAATTGCCGCAGGTCGGAACATATACGCGCCCTTGAAGGGCATCTGCAGCAGCGCATTTTCAGTAGCACCCTTCACCCGTGCCCACATCACCCGCCCTTTCTCGGTGCTGTCCGTCCCTGCTCCCGTGACGTACACAAAAGTCATCTCCGGATTCAGCCTGACCAAGGTCTCTGCCACCGCCAAGGTGATCGCGTTGGTTACTCTGCGGTACTCGGCCTCGTTCATTCCTACAGATGAGACGCCAAGGCAGAAGAAGCAAGCATCGTACCCGCTCAGCTCTCTCTCAATTGCCGACAAGTCCAACAGGTTCGCGTGCACGACCTCGCGTAATTTCCCGTCCTGCTGCCCTGTCGCCTTCCGGCCCACGGTCAGCACCTGCTCCACACCGGATTCCAGCAAACATTCGCGCAACACGCCGCCACCGACCATTCCTGTTGCGCCAAAGATGATTACCTTCATCTCACGCCCTCCCACGAACAAAGCTCGGAGCCGTACCAACCATACTCCATCGTTGATCTCACATCTCCGTGGTGTTCAAAGAGCGCCCCGCTCCGAGTTCCACTGGGAACACCTTTGGGACCATCGACTCCACCGTGCTTGGGTTTGTCCGGCACGAGCGGCTGGCGTGGGACGCCCATTGGAATGGTGTGCATGCTTATCATGCTTGGGCGTTCGAGCGGAGGGATGGCGGGGTCTATGTGCTCACCGAGGAGACGCAGAACGGCTGGCTGGCGAGGTTGGGTGCGCGTGAAGAAGATGCCCGGCTAACGCAGCGGTTCTGCAAACAGGTGTAATCTTGGAATATACAAATTGCCCTGCCGCATTGACAGCAGCACGCGCCGACGAGGCCGCGCTGCCTTAACGGCGCGATGCGGAGTGCAGACAAGCGATGACGATGATTCGAGTTCTCACCCTGTATGAGCGGATTGGCGGCGAGGAGACGGTTAATCGGCTGGTGGAATCCTTCTACAGCCGGATGGATTCGCTGGCGGTAGTCCAAGCGATCCGCGCCATGCACGGAGCCGATCTTGCGCCAACGAAAGCTGCCCTCAAACAGTATCTGACCGAGTGGCTAGGCGGACCTAAACTCTATTCAGCAGAGAAAGGTTCCCCAAAATTGCGCAAACGTCATATGCTTGTCGCAATCGGCGAAGCCGAGCGCGATGCTTGGCTACTGTGCATGCGAGAGACGATGAATGAGGTCATCACAGACGCGCAGGCACGGCATGAGATTTATCTGTCCATTGAGAAGCTGGCCGACTGGATGCGCAACACGGCTGGCAATCCCCACGATACCAGCGGCAGCCACCCCTGATCGGCTCTTCGGGTGGAAGCGTTGGTGATGCCGGGCAGGATGTCGAAGTGGCACCAGAGGTGGGAGGCGGGGCTGGAGAAGGTGGCGGGGCTGATACCCCAAACGGCATCATTCAGGGCGACTTACGGAAAGAGACCAGACGCCAGCGACCTGCTGGCGAGGACGATTCGTGGCTGAGTATATAAAGGTTGCCGTCGTCGGCGCGTACCTTGAAGAACACGTCGTTCTGCCCGTACCACTGGTCTAGCAGTTCCTCTACCTGATACTCGTGTCCATCCAGCCGAAAGCGAACTGGTCGCTCGTCAGCCTTGTATCCGGAATAGCAGTCTACCTCTACCCGCATTTCCGTCATTTTCGCATGCCTGACTGGCAGTTGGCGTGGGGTACCCAATGGGGTGCATAGGTATCACGTCCGAAGTGGAACGAATATTATCAAGAGATGAGCGCACTCGAAAAGCACTACACCCCTCAGGAGGTCGCTGAGCTTTGGGGACTTTCGGACTCGGCGGTTCGCAGACTCTTTCAAGACGAGCCGGGCGTTCTCAAGGTCGGAGAGCCATCGCGACGTCTGGGAAGAAAGCTCAAGCGCAGATACTTTACGCTGCGGATTCCGGAGAGTGTGGTGATTAGGGTGCATCAGAGGCTTTCTGTCGGAGCTGGTCGCAGGTGACGGAGATGTGCCTCCCGGAGAAGGAACGCTGGGCTGGGTCCGTTGGCGGTTGCCATCTCCCGGACATGGGGTCCGGAGGTCAGCTCCAGTAAAATGCCTTGGCGCAGATGCTCCCGGCCAGCTATGGTGGGAACGACATGCGCCATGCCACCCCAGATCAACTGAAAGAAATCTTCGGGCTTTTCCGCGCCTATCCTGCGATCTTCCCGCATATCCGGCAGGACGCTCTGTCGCGGCGTATAGCTTCCGGGCAGTGCGTGTACGAGGACGGGGTTGCGATCACGTATCAGCACTACAAGAAGCGCACGAGGGTCGGCGACGTTGAGGTGCCCGCTGGAGACATTATGCTCCACCAGATTGTGAACTCGAAGCAGTTCAGTGGAGCGGGTCGGCATGTGTTCGAACGGTTCTGTGCGGGAGTTGTGGGGCCGCTTGGCGGTCAACTCTACCTGAGCGTCAGGCAGGAGAACACCACGGCTTGCCAGTTTTACGAGCGCCATGGGATGAAGGTGGTGGGCACCGTGGCTTGGGCGAATGGCACCATTCCCGGCCACGTATATTTCAGGGATGTTGGTTCTAGGTCCGGAAAGTGAGAGGCATCCTGACTGGCTGGGGCTTTCGCTGCTGCGGCTTCTGCTACCGATTATTACGGTCCTGCTCCTGCTGAGCGTGATTCCGCTCATGATGGTCATGGTACTGCTGCCATTCAACCGGTAAAATCGAACCCGACCACACCAAATTTGATATATACATCAAGTGATTGTTGATATAAGCAGTATTTTGATGTATATATCAAAAGCATGAAAACGCTAGCAGAGCTGGGACAAGCGGTCGCTGATCAACGAAAGCAACTCAGGCTTCAGCAAGGCCACGTCGCCGCCCAAGCTGGCGTCACACAGGAGTCCCTCTCCCGTTTCGAGCGTGGCCAATTGTCCGAGTTCGGTTCTCGCAAGCTCTTGGCCGTGCTGGCTGTGCTCGGCCTTGAACTGAGCTTCACGAAGGTTGGCACCTCAGGTTCCCTCGATGAACTCCGCCGTGAGCGAGGTGGGGCTTGAAACTGAACGTGTACGTTCTCGGCCATCACGTCGCTGTCCTTGAACCTGTCGGCGATTTCAAGAGCGTGCTGACCTATGTGCCGGATGCAGCATCTGAACAGCTCGTCTCGCTCACCATGCCCGTGCGCACGGAATCCTACGTATGGGACGACCAGCTTCACCCCATCTTCCAGATGAACCTGCCGGAAGGATACCTGTTGCAGGTGTTGCAGGAAGAGTTTGGGCCGCACATTGGCGCAAGCCCGATGGCTCTCCTCTCTGTCATCGGCAGGAACATGGTGGGGAGGCTTCAAGTTGCTCCTCCCGGCGCGGCATTGGACGAACCCGCGAGCCCAATTGACCTTGCTGATCTCCTAAAGGGCGACAACTCGGAGGAGGCTTTCACGCACTTGGTTCGCGAACACGCGAGGAGTGGTGTCTCCGGTGTCCTGCCAAAGTTCTTGGATACGGAAAAAGAGGAGGAGGCTCCCCAAGCAGGGCTCGGCAAGCATAAGAAGGCGACCCTGTTGACTCACCGCCACATCATCAAGGGGTCTTCCGCCAAGCTACCGTTCGCCACCGTGAACGAGTATCTGTGTATGCAGGTGGCGGCGAAGGTGGTCACCTGTGCCAAGACTGAACTGTCGCAGGACGGGAACGTGCTTGTCGTCCACCGCTTTGATGTTGACGAAAAAGGAGAGCCAAGCCTCGCGATGGAGGACTTCTGTGCGCTCCTTGGTCTTCGTCCCTCAGCCAAGTACGAGACGACGTGGGAGCGCATCGCCAAGGCAGTCCGTGACCATGTGCCGGGAGGCAAACAGTACGAGACGTTCCAGACGATGGCAGCGATCTTGCTGCTGACGTACGCTCTGAGAAACGCCGATTGCCACTCGAAGAACTTGGCTCTGCTCTACACGTCGCCCACGGATGCCCGGCTCTCACCTGCGTACGATTTCCTGACGACCTCTGTTTATGCTGGATACCAGCACAATCCTCCCGGAATCAGTTTCATGGGCAAGAAGACGTGGCTACCGGGCAAGAACTTGGTCAAGTTCATCACGAGCACATTCGGAGTTCCCCAGCGAGAGCAGAAGGAGATGGTGGAACGAATCAGTGATGCGGTCGCGGATACGGCTCCAGCGGTACGTGAAATGACGAACCAGTTGCCGGGGTTCCGGGACATCGGGAAGCGGATGCTTGCGACTTGGAGTGAAGGAATCCAGCTACTGCGAGAACCTCGCGTCTATGCCATGAGTCCGTGGAAGTCCAGTGAAGCCTTCGAGGGCATCTCTGACCCTCCGAAGCTGGAGAACCCAAGGACAGTCATCGGGCGGTCTCCGTTACTGGCGAACCGCACCCGACGTCCGAAGAAGGCCAAGTGAGGTCATCGACAGCCCGATTCCCTTCCCTGCAAGCAGACTGAAAACACCTCCTCGTTGGCTAAATGCTCGCGGGAATCAGTTCCCTGCTCGTCGGAAAAACTTAGGCAAAACTTAGGCAAAGAATTCGGTCATTCAGGGCAAACATTCGAGGGTTAAGAGCCATAAGAGCCACTGAATCAACAGGGTTTAGCTACGACCTGTCCGGCTCATAACCCAAAGGTCGCAAGTTCAAATCTTGCCCCCGCAACCAAAACTCCAAACAAAGCAAAGCAGTTACGCGGGGCCGCTCAAAGCGGTCTCTTCGCTTTTGTGGCTTACTATGCCCTTTTTATGCCCTTTCTCGAAAACAGCAATTTGAGATGGACTGATGGACCGAACAACATGAGGCTCCTTGGATGATTAGTGCCAAGATTTCTCACTTGAGATCGCCGGAGTGCCCAGGCACGGTTGCGCCCCACTTTTTATCCTGAACTGGACGTGACTTCCTTGCGGTCCGGATGGGTGTGCCGTTTGTCACTGGAGGTTTAGCGGGGGTGACAAATTGTCTAGAGCGGTTCCTAAGTAGTTATATCCAGAGAAGAGGGATTGGAGTAAGTTGCAGTTGGCGATTTCTCTGTGAAGACACAAATCGATGCCACGAGCATATTCGGATGATTTGCGGTGCAAGCTTCTGCAGGCATACGAAAGGGCCGGGATCGGCCTGGAGCAGCTGGCGGAGCAGTTTGGTGTCAGCTACGGTTTTACAAAGAAGATTCGACGGCAACAGCTAAAGTCGGGACAAATGGAGCGGCCTCTGCAACGGGTACATGGGCCGGTGAGCCGGGTGACCGACGCAGTGAAAGGGCATCTGCGGCAGCAGTTGCAGGATCAACCGGATCTCACGCTGGCCGAGTTGGGGCAACGGCTGGAGCAACATCTGCAGGTGAAGCTCAGCAAGACGCGACTCTGTCTTGAACTCCAGCGGCTGGGGTTGCGGCGTAAAAAAAACGTTGCACGCCAGTGAGCAGGACACGGAAGAAGGCCGGCAGCGACGGCAATCGTGGTGGGAGTTGATCGCTCGAATCGATCCGCAACGCTTGGTGTTTCTGGACGAAAGCGGCGTGACCACCGAGATGACCCGTCGCTACGGGCGCGGCGAACGCGGTGATCGTGTGTGCGAGGGTGCTCCGGGCGGGCACTGGCATACCGTGACTCTGTTGGGAGCGATCACGATGAACGGCCTGCTGGCCACCATGACGATCCCAGAACCCACCGACGGTGATGTCTTTCTGGCCTATCTGGAACAGGTCCTATGTCCGCGATTGCGCCCTGGACAGGTTGTGATCATGGACAATCTGTCGGCACATAAGCATCGGCTGGTTCGCATGTTGATTGAGCAAGCCGGAGCCGAACTGCTCTATCTACCGCCTTACTCACCGGACTTCAATCCCATCGAGAAGTGCTGGTCCAAGATCAAACAACACTTACGAGCAAGCAAAGCCCGAATACTCGACACCCTCGACCTCGCCATCACAGCCGCCATGGCAGCTATCACCGCCCAAGATTCCGCGGCTTGGTTTCAATACTGCGGTTATCGGACACGGACACCATGAAACCGATCTAGAGGTTCTGAAACCTGCCACTCGAGCGGGCTCAATCTTCAACTTCGGCAAAGGATGCGGCCTGAAGCTCAGGAGCGGACCTACCCGCGCGGCATCGCGAAATGATTATTGCCGCAGTCGCGGTCGCTCTTCTCGGCAGCAGGATCACGGAGCAATTTGATCTTGGAACTCGTCTACCGGTACCCGTAGACCAACTCGATGCCTATCCTTTTTCATCGGTTCTGTGGTGGTCCATGCTCGACAAACGTAGCGATTGCGCCAGCGCAACTCGGAAATGAAGCCACCGCACCGAGCGCAGAACACCTGTTCAATCGGGCGGCGGGACATGGACTTGCTCGCCCCAGTGCACCCGCAGCTTGGCAGTAAAGCGAAAGAAGGCGCGGAGGAAAAATTCAAATGAGCGGGAGCCGTCGTCCTCTGGGGAGCCAACGTCCTGATCGTCTGAGGGGTGAGGCGAGAGCGCGCCGCAAACGCTTAGCGGTTTATCCACGAATATGAGCGCACAATCGCCGTGGAGAATGTGCCGTCCGTGTTTTGCACACCAGGCAGGTTTGCGCGGCGCTTGTCCGATAAGGGATGGCTAAAGACGTGTGGCACGCGTGGAAATAACTGAAAAGACAAGGCCTATATATTGGGATGTCGGATAACGGAGATTCTGGCAAGTACGGCCCATTCACGCCGAAGCCTCGGATCTCTCCGAGGCTCAAAATGCCTGAATCAGGCGACGACCCAAACTCTACCCCTGACATCTCGCCTTGTCAATTTCTCTCGCCCGCGTTCAGTACACGTTCTTGAGATCAAACTTGGCGGCGACCAAGCGTGGCTTTCTTTCCTCATTCCTTTCGACGGGCTCAAAGTCAGAAACCGCCACTCGCCGCATTGGATGGCCTAACTTACGCCTTAAAGCCAGCGACAATCTCACCCGTCATCCGAACACGGCCTATGCGGGGAAAAATCCGTTCGATTGCGTTGGCGTGGCTCTCGGCGGTCATGCCGGTCATCGCATCTTCGGCGAAGAGCAGTTCGTAGCCGCGCTCGAAAGCGTCGCGCGCTGTGCTCTCCACGCCGAACTCGGTGGCGATGCCGCAGATCACGATGGTTCGGAGATGGCGACGGCACAGTTGCAGATCGAGGTCGGTGCCGTAGAATGCGCCCCACTGGCGCTTCAGAATCACAAGGTCGCCGGGCTGGCGGTCGAGTTCAGGAATCAGCTCGCTCCAATCCGGCGGCAGCTTGAAGCCAGCTCCCATTGGCTGATCGCAGTTGGGCTTCAGGCGGTCGGCGCCATCGTGCGAGCCGCCCACATGGACCAGAATCGGCTGCGCTCCAGCCGAGCGGGCCGCGGCCAATAGCCGCGCAGCGTTGGCGATGACGGCGGGCTTCGAATGCGGCGCGCCGCCCGGCATTCCGGCAATCCGGCAATCCCTTTTTGCAGATCGATGACCACGAGGGCTGTGCGCTTGGGATCGAAGCAAAGACCGATCTCAGATTTCGTTTCGCTCATTGCTCCGTTCCCTTCTCAGCTGACATGATGTCCTCCAACGGCAGCATCTCCTTTGCCTTCAGGATCCCCATTTCGCGGTAGATGGGTCGAATCTGGTGCCGCAGAGCCGGCAGCCGCGTGGCGAACCAAGCAGCTCCGACAAGAACCACGGCACCGTTGACCATGACCGTGATCGGCGCGCCCACTTTGTGGGCCATGCTCCCGGCCAGCAAACTACCGAAGGGTGCCATGCCCATGAACGCCATCGTGTAGTAGCTCATCACGCGGCCACGCTTGTCGTCGCTGACGATGGTTTGAATCACTGTGTTGCTGGCGGCCATGCCCTGCATCATGCCCATGCCCACGATCGAAACCGTAACCATCGAGAGCCAGAAAAACCGCGACATACCGAATCCGATCAGCCCCGCACCGAAGACCGCCGCGGCAATGGGTATCATTTTCACCAGCCCCCGCACGTTCTTGCGTGCCGCCAGCGAGAGCGCCGAGACCAGCGCCCCGAAGCCCATCGCGCCCATCAGAAATCCCAGTGTGTTTGGACCACCGTGCAGCACTTGCTTGGCGAAGATCGGCATCAGCACCACAAACGGCATGCCCATCAGGCTGACCATGGCAAAGAGCAACAGAATTGTGCGAATGGGCAAAAAGCCGGAGACGTAGCTCCAGCCGGCCTTTAACTCCGTGAGAGTGGAGGTGGCCGCGCGCTTCACTACAGGCGCATGGAGGCGCATCGCGAGCAACGACCAGATTACCGCCAAATAACTGATGCCGTCGATGAGAAAACACCAGCCCTCACTGGAGACCGCGATCAGCATCCCGGCCATCGAGGGGCCGATCAGCCGCGCCACATTCACCATCGACGAGTTGATGGCGATGGCATTCTGCAGGTCGTGCCTGTCCTCGACCATCCTCACCATAAACGACTGCCGGCCGGGCATATCGAAGGCATTGATCAAGCCCTGCATCACGCTCAGCGCCAGCAGCCAGGGAATCGTAATGATGTGCGAGAGCGTCATCGCGGCCAGAGCCAGCGATTGCACCATGGATAAGGTCTGCGTCCACACCAGCACCTGACGCTGATCCAGTCGGTCCACCCATACGCCAGCAAAGGGCGCCAAAAGAAAGGTGGGAATCTGCCCCGCAAAGCTGATCGTGCCCAGCAGCAGCGCCGATCCAGTCAGCCGATAGACCAGCCATCCGGTGGCCACACGTGTCATCCAGGTGCCGACCAGCGAGATGGTCTGCCCGCCAAAAAAGAGCCGGAAGTTGCGATGGCGCAGCGCGCGCCAAGCGTGCGAGAGACCGGCGACCGCCGCGCCGGTCCTCATTCTCACCCGTGGGTCCGGTTCACTCAAAAGTCTTCCTCATTGGCAGTTTATCGTCCCGTCCGCACCGCGGTCTGCTCCCAACAACTCTGTCATCCTAAAAACCCGATATATCTATGCAGCTGAATTCGCTCCCGGAAGGGTGTCGTGAATGGGCGCATCGAGAATCGGTAAAATACCGGGCATTATGACACGCCACCAATGCATGGAATCTGTTAACGGAATTTACGCAGTCAGAGAGCTTGCGGAAGCATGCGCTTGCCGTGGAGGCTTGCATGAGAGCCTACTCCCGCAAGTTCAGACCTCCTGATCTGGTTGAAATCAGGATGACCCGAGTTTGAAGACGAGCGTGAGGTGTGTACCGGGGAAGATGGTTTTCGTGGCGTTGAGTTCCGCCAACAGTTTCTCGATGGCCTGATCGTGAGCCGCCTGGGTGAGATGGTGGAGGCGGACAGTCAAGGTGTTGGTGATGAGGTCAGGGGTAAGATCAGCCTCGGTATCGAAGATCTGGCGCAGCAAGGCGCGGGCATCGTCAGTGCGGGCGATATGTTCGCGAAGCAGGGAGGCCATGCTGGATTCGGCGCGATAAGCGATCATCTTGATGGTATCGACGAAATGCTTTCGTTCGGTACGCAGCCGAGTAAATCGGTCTTCCTCTGGCAATAGCTTCACGGGAATGTGATGCGGAGTGTCCTTGCGCGACTGTTTGAGTTGGTCGATCTGCAAATCGAGACTTTCGATGTCTTCCCGCAGTTGCGCCTTGCGCTGCTGAAAACCCTGAACTTCAGAGTTGGTGGGATCCTCCGATAAAGCAAGGGCTCCGAACTGAGCCGCCTGCCGATGGCGCTGGCCGATTTTGGAGCGGATCTTGCCGTCGAGTTTGCGCCACTCCGGATTTACCACCTGGATCGCATCAGGAACGGGTTCGGTTCCATACTCAATCAAGCTATCCAATCCGTAATGTTCGCGCATGTAGCGGAAGAAGTTTTCCTGAGACCATCGGGCGAATAACGACGGTGCCAGCGTGGTCATTGGCAGCTGGAAGTTGGTGGCTAAGATCGAAGTCTGATGGCCGCCGTCGCTGAGTTTGCGAATCTCGCGTACCCAGAACCGGTTCGACAACTGGGTACCGCGCTCGGCCAGTTTCATGGTCACGATTTCGCCGCTCACCAGCTGGACGCGGTGCGTGGTGAATTCTTCGCTGCGCCACTCGCCCTGGGGAAACTTGTGATAGGTCAGAATGGCAATCCGCTTCTGCCACAGCTGCTCGAATAACTCGGGACTGTAGCCTTCCCGGTCGAACACCATTGTGAACCAGTGGGTACGAGGATCTTCCGCCATGCGCCGCTGTTGCTCCGGCGGCTGGATCACATTCACTTCCAGCCACGGAATCACATCCTGCTTGAGCGTGGCGATCAGTCCCGGATCCACCTCTTTGTTGACATACAGAAATGGCTGGCCATCCATGGCATTGATCCAGTAATCGGTGGTAGCCCGTAAACACAATCGCTGGCGCGCCACGTAATGGCGCGGTAGCGCCGTCTGCTCCCCGTGATAGACGCGCACGTGGCCATCGCAGTAGAAAAACAGTTCCGAGGCATCTTGCTGGGCGATCCATTCCTTGGCCAGTGCGGCGTTCCAGCGCAGGGCTTGACCCAAGTCGTGGCACAGCAGTTTTAACTTCTCCCGCAGCGTCCTCACTTCGGGAATGCGGTCCAGTCCCAGCAGCTTGCCCCACTCGCCTGGCGCTTGATAACGAAGCTGTTCCAGAGACCGGATCCGCCCCAGCGCCATCAATGCCAGCAGCAGGAAGATGCTGTCAATGCCATAAAATCCGTTTGGGAGCTGGTACATCTCCGGCGTGTAGCGCAACAACCCGGTCGCCAACAGCGCAGGCAATGCCAGCAGCACGCCGCCCCGGGTTACATCGCAGGTAGCTTGAAACTCGATGGGCGCCGACTCCAGCTCTCCCATCGCGGCCGCTACTCGCTCCAACGAACGCGTCGCGGCGTTTCCCATCGGCGCTTGGCTGTCGATCTGACTGCGACCACTCTTGTTGCTTACTTCGGTGGTGGCGGGTTCGTTTTTTTTAGCTTTCGCAAGCGTCCAGCGTCAACCGCCTTGTGCAGCGTGTTCGCCAACACATTCAGTTCACTCGCCACTTCCGGAACGCTCTGCCCCTCGTCAAGCAACTTCTGCGCTCGCTGCAGCACTTCCCCTTTCAGCACCGAGGCTGAACTGTGACGGGGTTTCACCGCGTAGAACCCGTTGGCCCCCTGCTCCCGAAAAACCTTCACATACCTCTTCACTGCAATCATCGGAACGCCGAACGCCTGGACAATCTCCTTGGGCTTCACCGTCCCGTTGACGATCATCTGGCTGGTGAACATGCGAAATCCACGCACATCGTTCTCCGCGTGGCGGAACACCGGCAGGTGGCCGTGGATGTAGTACACCGTGCCCGCCTCCTTTGCCACCGCTATGTGGTGATTGATCTCGGTCACTCCGGCAGGGAATATCGGCAGTTGCATCTGCGGCATGCTCTTTCTTAATCCAAAGCAGCCCCTCTGGCAACAGTTTTCAGGATCATTCCGTTTTCCCTGCCCGACAGGATCTACGGGGCGAGATCAGGAGTTCTGAATCTGGGTTGCAAACTTCCCCAATCTGATGATCTAGACCGCCTCTGAGACTCCGGCTGAGTGGCAGCCGCGATCTGAGCGTCATCGGAATGCAGAGCGTAGTTTGGAGCCGAGCTTCATGGATGCCTGAGGAATCTGAAGTAGAAAGCCCCGAACACCAAGACAATGCCAATATTCACTGTCAGCCGTTCCCAGAATCGATTTCTGAAGAACGGAAGAACGTGGACTCTGGAAAGAGTCTCACCGGGAGACTTAGTCGATACTCACTAACAGGATTCTGAGAATCACGAGGCTTAACCGGGGCTTTCGTTTTTCACGCTCGTTTTGAATGGTACGGTCGGCTGCTTTGGCTTCTGTCTATTATGCTTGGGCTATGTCAGTGCTCCGCACAAATAGTGCTTCCGGCACCAAGATTCTAGGGCGAGAACTAGCCCGCTGACACAGACGCAAGCCGCTTCGCCTTAGCCGCGAGAAAGGCTTTTGCTTTGGACTTCCGAGCTGCCAGTCCAGCTCCATACTTTCGAACAGATTTAAGTTTGATGGTAGGGTTGGCTCCGAGCCGGAGGGCGTAAACCGCCATCTTCTCAATGCTCACCGACGCAATCTTGCCATTCAAAAATTCGCTCACCCTTGGTTGCGGCTCCTTGAGAATCTCCTGAAGCTCCTTCTGGGTGTATTTCTTTGCCCTCCTGAGCAGCGCGGAGTGCATCTCCGCCTTCATTTTCAAAACGGCTGCTTGCTCGGGCGAGAAGCCAAGGTCGTCCAGTACGCTCCCGTATGTGATGTGGGTCGGTTTATTTATCTTTGCCATGGCCACTCCGTTGGCGTTTTTCTTTCTTCTTCTGTTCCAGCAACCGCTGCCGTACCATATTCAGCCGGGTTTGAGCCAGCAGCAAATCCGACCGGGGCGTCTTCGCACTCTTCTTCTCGAAGCAGTGCAGAACGTGGATGACATCTTCGATGCGTGAGAGATATACGACCCGATACCAGCTTCGCTCGTCCTGCTGACGAAGTTCATACACGCCTTGACCGATGGACGGCATCGGGCGGTAGCTGCTCGGCTCGTCTCCCCCTGGAGCAACTGAAGCTCAATGCCCAGTTCCTCCCTAATTTCCTCCGGGAAGTCGCGGATGACTTCGCGGGAATCACCTTCCCAAGCGATTGCCGCCTCGTGCCGTTTGCCCGCTTTCATTAGAGGCAGCGTAGCACACCATACAAGATTACGTATATCTGATTGTTCTTGGACGACCGAGGTTGCACGAGATGAACGGAAATCGATGCGCTCACCAAGTGGCGGAGGGTGACCGCCGAAAAGTTCAAAAATGGCTACCAGTGGCTACCACTTTTTGCCTTTTGGGAGTATAAGTAGCATTCATATCAGCTTAAAGTGACTTAAATTTCGGTCATGGCTAAGCCGATGAAACGACGGGAGAAAATGGCGATTTTGCCAGTATTGCTGAGTATTTGAAAAGTGGCGCGGTGGTAATCCCTCACCCTCCGCCAGTCCTTCACCTCCGAAACTACTCTCGTGCTATCGCAAGATGATCCCAATCTGTAAGGGGCTCAGGAGCATCTACAGAATTATGGGAAACATTGCGCTCGCCACTGAAAACCTGCTCCATGAACAGAAATTGGACCAACTTGCCGAGGTCGCCATCCGGGTGGGACTTGGCCTGAGAGCCGGGCAAGAACTCGTGATGACAGCGTCAATCGATGCGCTGCCGCTGGCTCGACGTATCACAGAACACGCCTACCGTGCGGGTGCTTCCCTGGTCACAACCCTCTACAGCGACGATTCAGCGGCGCTGATGCGCTATCGTTTCGCGCCGAATGAAAGCTTCGACCGTGCTCCAAACTGGTTGTACGAAGGAATGGCCGCGGCATTCAGGAACGGTGCGGCACGGTTGGCAATTACGGGTGCTGATCCATTGTTGCTCTCAAATGAAGATCCTGAGAAGGTTGGCCGGGCGAATCGCGCAGTCTCTGAAGGCTATCGGCCGGCACTTGAATTGATTACACGGCACGAGATCAACTGGACAATTGTCGCCAGCGCCACGCCAGCCTGGGCTTCCGCCATGTTTCCAGGCGATCCTTCGGACGTTGCATTAGCCAAACTGTGGGAAGCTATCTTTGAGACGTCGCGCATCAATCATGAGGATCCAGTCTCCGATTGGAAATCGCATGATGCCGGTTTACATCGCCGGGCTGCGCATTTGAATGAAAAGCGCTACGCTGCAGTGCAGTACCGCGGGCCTGGAATCGACTTCCGCCTTGGACTTGCCGATGACCATCTCTGGATTGGCGGTGGCACGACGGCGGGCAACGGGATCTATTGCATTCCCAACATACCAACCGAAGAGGTTTTCACCACACCACACAAAGATCGCGCCGAAGGCACCGTGACCGCCAGCAAGCCTCTTGCATTTCAGGGCACGATGATCGAAGGAATTCAGGTGCGCTTTGAACGTGGGCGAATCGTGCAGGCACACGCAACGAGAGGTCAGGAAGTGCTTGAGAGACTGATTAACACCGACGAAGGTGCGCGGCGATTAGGCGAGGTGGCACTGGTGCCGCATTCCTCTCCTATTGCCCACAGCGGACTTACCTTCTTGAACACCCTTTTCGATGAAAACGCCGCCTCTCACATTGCGTTGGGGCAAGCGTACAGTAGTTGTCTGCGCGATGGAGACAAGTTAACTGCCGCGCAACTCGCGGCCAAGGGCGCAAACGACAGCCTCATCCATGTGGACTGGATGATCGGTTCTGACAAACTTGACATCGACGGTATTACCACTTCGAACGCTATCGAACCTTTAATGCGAAACGGAGAATGGGTCTAACCGGGAGCGGGGCTGCCAACTTGTCCCGCGCTCGCAATTTCTTCAGCGGAAGTTTCGAAGGGCAGAAAAACGGAAAAACACGTTCCAGAACGGCCCGGTCGCGCGCTGCTCCACAGCCGCATCGTCCCGTTGTACTTTCGGATGATGTCGGCTGTGATCCACAGGCCTAATCCGGTTCCGCTTTCGCCCTTCGTGGTGAAAAACGGTTCATAGATTTTGCTGCGAATTCCGGCGGGTATGCCTGGGCCGTTGTCTGCCACGATGACTCGTATTCCGGTAACTCCGTTTCGCCACTCGCGTGACGAATAGGCACGAAGAATAATCTTCCCCTGTGTTGACCGCGTCGCTTCGATGGCGTTGCCAATCAGGTTGGCAAACACCTGGCGAAGTTCGCCAGGCTGCGCAAGAATCTCATCTTTGCAATCCACTGGAGTTTCCACCGTAATGCCGGCCGATTGTAACTTTCTCTCATACAATTCCAATACACTATTCAGAATTTCGCCAATCCGCACCGGAACAGGTTTTGCCGCCTCGCGTTGGAAGGTCAGCATTTGCCGTGTCATCTTCGTGACCCGCTCTAACTCTCGCGAGGCCAGAGTCACGTAGCCTCGAATAGTTTTGTCGCACGCTTCCTTCTCGATCAAATAGAGCAGGTTTCCCACCGCATCCAGCGGGTTGTGGATCTCGTGCGCAATCGTGGAAGCAAGCCTTCCGGTAGTCGCCAAACGTTCGCTGCTCCTCAGTGCCTTCTGAATGTTTCTTTGCTCTGAGACATCGTGGAAGACCAGCACCACTCCCTCGATCTGACCCTCACGGTTGCGGATGGGCGCACCGCTATCCTCGATTGGAATTTCGGTCCCATCGCGTCGAATCAATGCGGTGTGGTTTGCCAGGCCAACAACCTTGCCTAGGCGAATTACCTTCGACACCGGGCTCTCCGGCTTAATTCGTGTCACTTCCTGAACGATGTTGAAGACGGTGTTCAGGTGTTTGCCCACGGCATTCGCCAGCGGCCAACCGGTCAACTTCTGTGCCACATCGTTCATGAACACAATCATGCCCGCGCCATCAGTCGAAATCACAGCGTCGCCGATACTTCGCAGGGTGGTGGCCCAGCGTTCCTCGCTCTTGCGGAGCGCTTCCTCCGCCCGTTTCCGCTCGGTGATAGCTTGGGAGGTGAACACCGCCATGATTACTTTGCCCCCAGCGTCGAGTACCGGTGAGGCGTTGTAGCTATTGATGATCTCCTCTTTGGAGTGCTTGAATCGCAATCGAAGTTCGAAGTTGCGCACCTTTTCGCCGCGTAATGCGCGAGCGATCGGCCAGTCCGTCACCGCGACCGGATTGCCAGCCATGTCAAACGCTTCCATGACATCCGTGAACGACTGCGGAAATTCGATCGTGCCAGTGCCAGGAAAGACACTGCGAAAAGCTTCGTTCGCCAGAATTTGATGCCCATTGCTATCGCAAACGTAAAGGCGTTCGGCCATATTCTCAACGATTGACCGCAGTTGTACCGCCGTATTCTCGGCGTGCCGCTTCGCTTTTTCGACTTCTTCTTCCGCCCGTTTACGCGCGGTGACGTCGAGAATAAAAGTAATTCCCTCGTTGCGATTGTCCTCCCATGCCGCAGCCGAGAACAGTCCCCAAACCCGAGTGCCATCCTTGCGAATGAACTCCTTTTCATAAGGGAGGTGAACGCCTGTTTCTCTGATTTGGCGGCGCGCATCTTCATCCACCGCCTGGTATTCCAGCGGCGTCATTTGCGCCCAGTTCAAATGTCCCGCGCGCACCTCCTCACGAGTGTACCCGGTCATCTTCAGGAAGCTGTCGTTTACGTCGATGACACCGCCGTCGATGCTCCAGTACAGGATTGCGAATAGCTCTGTTTCGTAAAAGCGGCGTAGGCGCGCCTCCGACCGCTTGCGCTCAGTAATATCGCGCAGGATCACCGTGTAGAGCTTTTCGCCATCGGCTTGTACCTGGGAGATCGTGGCTTCGATAGGGAACTCTTCGCCATCGGTGCGGATGGCGGTGAGAATGGCCGGCAAGTTCATGGAACGTTTGGTTAGCCCCTGGGCCGCAAAGCGGCGCATGTGTTCGCGATGGGCCGCGTGCAGGCTTTCTGGAATGAAACGGTTGAGGTCAGAACCGACTGCCTCAGATGCCGCGCACTGAAAGATTTTTTCAGCCGCTCGATTAAACACGACAATCCGTTGCTGCTCGTCAACGGAAATGATTGCGTCCATCGCAGAGCTGATAATGCCCTGTAGTTTCGCCTCACTGGAGCGCAGAGCCTCTTCGCTGAAGCGGAGAGATTCCCATGCACGCTTGCGGTCGGTCTCGGCATTATGCAGATGGAATGCATTGGCCCAGATGAGGCCGCCGAATACCACTACGTTCACCAACGCAAGGAGTGCAATTCCGGCCTCGTTCTGAAACCACCCAGCGTGCTCGCCCTTCAGCACCAGCCAGCCAAGAACGTAGGGGACCAGCAACGTCGAAGGCACCAGGCGACGCGCAATCACTCCTCCCGGGGTTTCACTGATAAGCAGCGCAACGAGGCCATCGTTCTCACAAAGGCAGAGAAGTCCTAAGCTCAAAACAATAAATGAGAATGCGGTGTGAACCGCCATCTGCGAATAGGGCAGTATGGGCTGGCCACCAAACAGGTAACGGCTGATTCCCAGCCAGCCTAGAAGGCCGCCGGATATAGCAAAAATCTGAACCGTTCGAGACCAGCGCGGAATAACGGCCGCATATAGGGCAAGTCCGAGCACAACAAAGTCAGTCGCGGTCGCTGGTGACATCCTGCCGACTGTTGATTGATGAGCGAAAGACGAAAACCACAGCTCGTCCAATCTGAGGTCCACACCAGTCAGGTATGAGATCAAGCGGAGAGAGCCAATTACGATTGCGGTTCCGGCGCACAGCCGTGCGATGCGCAGTCGCGTCCTCACTCCGGGGTCTCCAGTCAAGTCCGCCGAAGCTTGCATCGGGGCGACACACCACAACCCGATACCCAAAAGAATGAACACCAGTGCCGTGCCCGCAGCCATATTCGGCAGGCCCGGTAAGACGCTCTTGATCGCGTCGATTCTGAACGTCCATCCGATAAGGACCAGCAGACCGGCGAAACAGACGAATACGCTTGACGCGTATACAACCCGCCTGGGCCATACAATCAATCGTGCAGCACTCATGCCTACTCCCGTCGGCAAATGTGTGGTTCGAGAGGTCAAACCGGCGCACCGATCCGTACCGTAACGTCGAACTTCCCTCGGAGCGTGTTCACCACGATGCATCCTCTCTCGGCGATCTCGACCAGTTTCTCGAACAGTTCCCGATCGGAACAATTCGCTGTAACAAATACTTCGACGGATGAGAAACGGGTGGGTGAATCAACTAGCGAGCCAATCACTTCAGCCTGAACCTCGGAAACATCCGCTTCCCGTGCTCTGATTGCCGCCAGTAGAGTGCTCATGAAGCATCCCCCGATCGAGGCAAGAAAAAGCTCACCACCCATCGGACCCTGATCTTGGCCGCCCTTGGCGGTCGGCCGGTCAATCAAAACCTTGTGGTGGCGAATATCGGCTTCGGAAGTTGAAGCCGAAGTCTGACGAATCTGGATCTTGATCGTTGGAATTTCCATTTAGGGTCTCCGACTACAGGGTCAGCTTATTTTACGGCATTCCTGCTGCAGAACGTTCTCAGGTTCGACGTGCTGCAAAATAGCTCTCGCAGTGCCGTCCGCAGGCCGACGATAACGTGCGCATATTTTTACACCCACGAGAAACCTGAATGCATCCGACATACTTAGGAAGTTCTGATGGGAGGTGTTCATGCCTGTACTTCGAATGTGCAAGACATGCAGTCGCCAAAACCGCATCCCCGCAGAGCATCTCGCAGACGCAGGGCGATGTGGAGCTTGCAAAGCTCCTTTAAGTGCTGTTTCCGAGCCGATGGAAGTGAATCCTGAACTCTTCAACGAAATCATCGAACGGGCTCGCGTACCCGTACTGGTGGATTTCTGGGCAGAATGGTGCGGGCCTTGTCGCATGGCGGCTCCGGAAGTTGCACGCACCGCACAGGACATGGCTGGACGTGCGATCGTCATCAAGGTGGATACGGAACGCTATCCCCAGTTAGCTTCTCGATTCAATGTGCGCGGTATCCCAAACTTTGCAGTGTTTTACCGTGGACATCCTGTCATGCAACAAGCAGGATTGGTGCAGCATGAGCAAATGGAGAGTTGGCTGAAGTCTGCCGCACAAACTTTCGCAGCCTGATTCTTCATTGCCGTGGCAGTGCCCTTCACAGATAACGTCTTAGAAACTGAATCGTTCGCTGTCCCGCGTCAAGAAGTTGAGAGCCGTTGAATCCGTGTCCCGCCCCGGGATAAAGCTTCATCTCATAAGGAGTGCTCGTCCGTTCCAGCAATTGTTGCAGGCGTGTTGCTTCCGTTGCCGGAACTACACGATCCTGCTCGCCATGGAGGATCAGTACGGGAGGCATACGGGTAAATCGTTGCAACTCTTCAGGCATTCCGCCGAAGAACTCCACCACGGCCTTCACCCGCGGTTCAACCGAAGCAACCGAGAGTGCCAGGTATGCACCAAGGGAGAACCCAAGTAGGCCGATGCGGTTCGCGTTAACCGAAGCGTGTTGCGCCGCGAAGGTAATCGCATCGCCGACCGTCTTCATCCATGCGGGAAAATTTGCGCGAGTGGTGCCATGGTCTGCCCAGACCGTTCCTGTCCGCTCAAAGTAGTGGACCACGAACACGGAATAGCCTTGGGCTGCCATAAGTCTGGCCGGTTGCTCGGACCATCCCTCGCGGATACCGCCCGACCCATGCAGCGCGAGAATTGAAGGATATCTGCCCGACGCCTTGGGTAGGAATTGCTGAACGGTGATGGATTGCCTGCCGCTCTCGAAAGTAACTCTGGATATCTGGATATCAGTACCGAAAAGATTCACTCTCGATGGATGCCCGGCGTGATCCAAAAGAATCAATTGGTTTCGCTCTTACCGCACCTCACGATCTCCGACCTGATCTTTAAGGAAGTGTCCACGTTGGTCGTAGCATGTAAACAGCTTATTTAGTAGACTCACCGCATCTTCTACCACCGCTGTTCGAGAGATTGAGACACGCGATAAAGCGTGCATTTCTTGACGGTAGGAGAAGATCAATTGTTACGGTAAAGTTCAGGCAATGCTGAAGGGCTGTCATGCTGCAGAAAAAACATAAGATTCTGGTCGTCGATGACGAGCGAGCCATAGCCTCCACACTCGCCATGATCCTGGAACATCAAGGCTACGAGACCGCCAGTGCCTACAGCGGAGAAGAAGCCGTTCAAGTTGCCTGCTTCTTTCGGCCCGACTGCATTGTAAGTGACGTCATGATGGGAGCGCTGAACGGCATCGACGCGGTGATTAAGATTTTACACACTCTGCCGTTCTGCAAGGTTTTGTTCGTCTCCGGCAATGCCGGTTACGGGGACATTTTAAAGGATGCGCAGGAAAGTGGGTTTGATTTCGAGGTCCTGCTCAAGCCAGTCGCGCCATCTGAATTGCTGGAGAGAATCGCGCGGATGCTGTCGCACTCAGACTGCCAAGCCGAGGGCCTGCCTGCATAAGAACTATCATCGAACCGGCCTCTCGACGAGACCACCTCAGGAAGAGTGTCTCCTAATGGTAGGCACTGAAGCGGGTCCGAGCCTCGGCCTGTGTACGAACCATCGGATGACAAGCTGAGCCCTACTCTAGCCAGCCATGTTTCCTGCCGCAGAGATTACCGCCTCCGAAGATTGCTGTTACATTTTTCTCCCGTCCCGTTTACTCTATTATTAACGTTCACTGGAAATCCCGGGGGAGCGGCCAGCGCCACACTCGCGCTGCGCCATGTTGCGCCGAGGCCTTGTTGTTCCGGAAGAACCTCTAATTTGATCTGATTGGCGAGAGTATGAGCCGCATTCAGGATTTGCCTGAGGCCGCTCACCTGAAAAATATGGGAACCACTTCTGAGAATTCCACGATATTCAGTGCCGGTAAGCGTCCGGCAATCAAGGTGTTTGTCGCCACCACGGTGATGTTGAGCTTCATCTCCTTCTGGCGGGCGGCAGCCATCGTGCTCAGCGATTTGGCCTCCTCTGCCTACTACGTGGGCGGCGATGCGGAGAACGTAATCGGCAAGAGCGCACCCTGGTTCGTGCTGGCTGTGATGCTGTTCAGCTACGCCGTGCGCTCCCTCTACATCGAGTCCAGCAGCATGTTTGTGCGCGGCGGCGTCTATCGCGTGGTCAAAGAAGCGATGGGCGGCTCGCTGGCCAAGCTTTCGGTTTCGGCGCTGCTGTTTGACTATGTGCTTACCGGACCGATCAGCGCGGTTTCTGCTGGACAGTATCTGTCAGGCTTCGTGGCGGATCTTTCTACCCGCCTCGGCCACCCCGTTAATATGGCGGGCTGGCACGGCGACTATTTCGCGGCGGGATTCGGCATTCTGGTGACCATCTATTTCTGGTGGAAGAACATTCAGGGCATGCACGAATCCAGCGAGAAGGCGATGCGCATCATGCAGGTCACCACGGTAATGGTGGTGATGCTGATCGTGTGGTGCTTGATCACCTTAGCCGTGCATCCGGCGACGCGCAACCTGCCGCCGCTACCAAACCATCAGTCGATTCTGGCCGCCAACGTACATTCCCATGGCGACACACTGGGCTGGCTGGCCCACTTTCCGATGCTCGCCATGCTCCCCTGGGTGCTGATGCTGGTTGGCTTCGGGCACTCGGTGCTGGCTATGAGCGGCGAGGAGTCGCTGGCGCAGGTCAATCGCGAGATCGAACATCCCAAGCTGAAGAATCTGGAGAAGGCTGGCGCTGTCATCTTTCTCTACAGCCTTTTATTTACCTCGCTGGTTTCGTTCTTCGCAGTGATGATCATTCCGGACAGCAAGCGTCCGGAGTACTTTGCCAACCTGATCAGCGGCCTGGCCATGTATATGGCCGGACCTTATAACCTGAAGCTCATCTTCCAGGGCTTTGTGGTTTTGGTCGGCGTACTGATTCTCTCCGGCGCGGTGAACACGGCGATTGTGGGCGCCAACGGAGTGCTCAACCGCATCAGCGAGGACGGCGTTCTGACGCCGTGGTTCCGCAAGCCGCACGGCAAGTACGGAACCTCGCACCGGCTGATCAATCTGATTGCGATCCTGCAATGCATCACGATCATTGCCAGCCGCGGCAACGTGTATTTGCTGGCGGCGCTGTATGCCTTCGGCGTGATCTGGAGCTTCTCCTTCAAAGCTCTGGCGATGCTCGTGCTGCGCTTCACCGAACCGGGTGAGCGCGAGTTCCGCGTCCCGGGCAACATCAAGTTTGGCTCGCTGGAGATTCCGATAGGGTTGTTGTTGATCACGCTGCTGCTGTTCGCCACGGCGGTGGTCAATCTGATGACGAAGCCGCTGGCGACGGTTGCCGGTATCAGTTTCTCGGTCCTACTGTTTGGTGTCTTCACGGTTTCCGAGAAGATGACCCACAAGGAGCGCGGGGGCGAGCATCATGAGATGCGGGAGGAGTTCCGCGTCGCCGAGCAGCCGCTGATTGATCGCGAGGAGATGAAGGTGCGTCCCGGCAACGTCCTGGTGGCGATCCGCGACCCGCGCAATCTTTACTACCTGAATGACCTGCTGCACAACACGGATGTTTCTAAGCAGGACGTTGTGGTAATGACCGCGCGCATCTACCACCGCGAACATAGCTTCAGCGGCAATGCCACCGTTGACAGTGGAGAACTGTTCGAGGAGTACGAGCAGAAGCTATTCACCAAGGTGGTAGAACTGGCGGAGAAGCAGGGCAAGCACGTCTCGCTGATGGTCGTGCCAACGGCTGATGTATTCGACGGAATCATGCAGACGGCGGCAAGACTGGAGTCCTCACGCATCGTCTGCGGCCTCTCCAACAAGCTTACGGTCGATGAGCAGGGCAAGCTGACGGGCGATGCCTGGGAACGGCTACCAGAGCCGCGCCCCAATATCGTGCTGGAAATCCCAACGCCCGATCACACCGTACATGAATATTACCTTGGCCCGCACACGCCTCGTTTGCGCGACCAGGACCTCCAGCTTCTGCACAAAATCTGGCTGGAAGTCAGCGCAGATCCTGAGCTTGCGACGGTACACCACTACAACATCGTGGGCCTCGCGCTGGAGCGTCTCGACGAGCGCCTGCACGGTCCGCAGCGCGAGGAAATTCTCGCGATGCTCAAGAAAGAAGTTCAGAGGCCGGACGGGGACGAGAGGCCGAAGTAAGCTGAAGGTTTTTTCACATACACAACAGCGCGGCCCTGGGTCGCGCTGTTGTGTATTATGGCGAAATCAGCCAGTACAATCGTACAAGTGATCCATAACGGGAAACATTGCCCGTTTCTCCGGTATCTTCCTTCCACCCTATCTCGGCTTGCCATCCAACTCTGGAGTTCCTATAGCTTTTTGTCACTGCGGAGCTGTGTCGCGGTGGGATTACCAGATCCAATAACTTAAACGAAAGCGAGAATCAGAATGAAGGCAATCAAATTACTGAGTCTGTGTTTCGTTTTTTCAACAATTGTTTTGGTTTGTAGTAGCGTTTATGCGAGTGATCTGGTCCAGCAAACGGCGCTGCCCGGTGACTGCATTCCTAAGTTTTCAACTCCGCTTCCGGTATTCGGACCGGCAGGTTCGATTCCGCGCGTTGATGCCCTTACACATCCTTCTCTCACAATAACCATGGAAGAAATCAATCAGGCTGTGCTTCCGTCGGCTGTTCACTATCCGGCAACGTATATCAGCACGTGGGATCGCCAATCTCATCCCTGTCCTGTCGTAAGTGTTAATCCGACGAGGGTCTACGCATATCAAACCGCTGATACACGCACAAGCGCCCTTCTTGGCCCGGCGAACTGGCCTGGCGTAACTATCGAAACGAGGAGGTCTATCGCGACTGTTGTCACCTATGTTAATAAACTACCAAGCTTCAATCCGCTTAACCCGAAAGGGCCAGGCCTTGTTCAGGGGTTGATCAGCCTGGACAAGACAATTCACTGGGCAGACCCGCTCCATAGTCCAGGGGCGAACCCCTGCATGAACGATCCTAATGGACCTGGCTGTGACCAGCCCTTCGTCGGTCCTGTGGGAGCGGTTGCGCACCTGCATGGCGCAGAGAACTCATCTACCGTCGACGGCGGGCCCAATGCTTGGTTTACACCCGACGGAAAAACGGGCACCGGATATAACAGTCTTCATAACGCCGGCCCCGGTAAAGCGGTCTATGTTTATCCAAACGCCCAGGAACCTGGGACCCTCTGGTTTCATGACCACCTTCTCGGTGCGACACGCCTAAATGTCTATGCCGGTCTTGCCACGTTTTATTTCATTAGGCAGCCGGACAACGAACCGGCGAATCTTCCGAGCGGTGCTTATGAAGTAGAAATTGCTGTCCAGGACCGCCAGTTCGACACTAACAGTCAGCTCTACTGGCCGGATGGAAGCGATCCGAAATGCGGCTCCATGCAGGTCGGAGACCCTTGCCTGAACGGTCCGCCCTCGGACCCGCAACACCCTTTCTGGATCCCTGAGTTCATCGGAGACGTGGCCATCGCCAACGGCGCTCCGTGGCCTTACTTCAATGTAGAACCACGCCGCTACCGCTTTCGTCTTCTGGACGGATCGAACGCGCGGATGTGGAGACTCATGTTCGGAGCAGCGCCTGTCTACCAGGTCGGCGCAGACGAAAATTACTTTGACTCGCCGGTGAAGATGGACGATGTCTTCATCGCACCGGGCGAGCGAGCCGATATCATTGTCGATTTCACCGGCTTAGAGGGCCAGACTATTACCGTTACGAACAATGCCAGCGTGCCCTATCCTGATGGCCTTGTGCCAGGCGTCGACCAACCCGGGATGGCTCAAGTGATGCGGTTCGTAGTTAACAAACGTTTGACAGGACGAGATGCGAGTTGCAATCCCGCAGCTTACGGGTGCAGAAGGCCGACGCCGATAGTGGCTTTCACCGATGGCGAGGGTAATATTAGGGCCGACGTAAAGGTCGATGCAAAAAGAGAGCTCGTCTTGAAAGAGGCAGAGGACCCAGTGACCGGCGGCCCCGACATGGTCATGGTCAACAACACTTACTGGGACGGCACGAACTCACCCAGCATCGATGCAGTATTTCCATCAGATGGCATCAGCGAGCTGCCGCGAGAAGGTTCCGTAGAAGAATGGGATATTGTCAATCTGACTCCAGATGCACATCCCATGCACCTCCATCTCGTTCAGTTCCAGGTGCTCAATCGCCAGAATTTCGACGTTAGCGACTATACCGCCTATTGGTCTTCCTTCTTCCTGGAAGGGTGCGCAGGTGGCGCCTTGTGTCCCGGCTATGGTCCGCCACTTGCCTATAACGTGCCCAACAAGGACGGAGCTATCGGCGGCAATCCCGCTGTCGGTCATTACCTCTCCGCTTCTCCCGTGCCTCCTGAGGCGGACGAGGCTGGGTGGAAAGACACGGCCAAGGCATATCCTGGCCAAGTGCTAAGACTGCTAGCGAGATGGACACCGACGGACACGCCGCTTATACCCCATAGGTCGTTGGCGGGCCAGAACTTCTATTCATTCGACCCTACCTATGGTCCGGGCTATGTCTGGCACTGCCACATCATTGATCATGAAGACAACGAAATGATGCGGCCATACAAAGTAACAAAGTAGTTGCAGTGACATGACACAAAGATCGTTGCCGGTTGTCGCTCTCTCATTGAGAGCGGCAACCTTGGTTGAATTATGCGTTGGGTCATTCAGTGACTTAGCTTTAATTGCCAGCCCCGGCCATGGTAGCGGCCTCCAGTCTCTGACAACATTAGGCGACAAGCATGCGTCACACTGGCGGATACTGAGTGGATCTGCGTGATTGCAAAGAGCGGCTGGCCCATGTCGTCCAATTCCGAGATTCTCCGTCGATTGCCTGCGGTAGGCGAGCTATTGAGAGCTGACTCTTTGTCACCGCTCATTGCAGAATACGGCAGGTCCAGCGTGATTGAGGCTGTACGTGCTGAACTCCTCGAGCTACGGATGAAACTCACAAACGGCACGCTCGAAGAAGCGGGGCTGGACAATGAGCTTGCTATGCTTCCTGAGCTCCTGGCAACTCGCATCCTTTGCACAGGAGCACCCTCACTCCGGCGTGTCATCAACGCCAGCGGGGTCATCATCCACACCAATCTGGGACGCGCACCGCTCTCGGCGGACGCAGTGGCCGGCATCGCCAGGTCCGCAGCCGGATACAGCAATCTGGAATTCGACCTTGAGAAGGGCGAACGCGGCCAGCGGGACAAACATGCAGAGGCACTGTTCACGCGTTTGTTTACTCGCGAGCGCATCCGCGGTAAATCAATTCTGGTGGTAAACAACAATGCTGCTGCAGTGTTGCTGGCTGTATCCGTATTGGCAAGCGAAGGGGAGGTAATCATCTCACGAGGAGAACTGGTGGAGATTGGCGGATCGTTCCGCATTCCCGACATCGTCGCGCAATCGGGGGCACTGCTTCGCGAGGTCGGAACCACCAATCGCACACGTAGCGAAGATTATAAGAACGCGATCTGTGATAGGACGCGGCTCTTGCTTCGCATTCACCGTTCGAATTTTGAGATCGTCGGCTTTACCGAACAGCCGTCGATGGCTGAGCTGGTGGAGTTGGCGCGGCAGCACAATCTTCCGCTAATGGAAGACCTCGGCTCGGGCGCATTGATCGATCTGGAAGCTTATGGCATTTCCGGCGAGCCGAGCGTGTATGCCTCTTTACGCAGCGGCGTTTCGCTTGTCACCTTCAGCGGAGACAAGCTGTTGGGAGGTCCTCAGGCAGGGATAGCTGCAGGAGATCCAACGATTCTAGAGCGCATGCACAAGCACCCGCTCTTCCGCGCTCTGCGTGTCGACAAGATTTGCTACGCCGCTTTAGAAGCCACGCTTGACGCATATCTGCGGGAGCAGTACGACAAGATTCCACTGCTGCACATGTTGCGCGTTCCGGCTGAGGAGGTGAGGCGGCGCTGTGAGGCGCTGGCACTCACAATTACTGGACCGTCGGTGCTTTCCGTGAATGTACAACCGGCGCGCACATTGATTGGTGGTGGAGCAGCTCCGGGCAAATCGCTTCCGAGCTTCGCACTTGAGCTGGCGGGCGGCGGGCTGAGTGCCTCGGAACTGGCACTCAGGCTGCGGCAGCAATCGACTCCAATCGTGGCACGTGTTGAACGAGACCGTGTGCTGCTGGACTTGCGCACGGTGGACCCCACAGACGACTATTATCTGCAAGAGACATTGGCTGGCTGGCCATCGTCGAATCCGTCACAGTAGGTGAGCCCGTTCAGTCGGTTTGCGCACCTCGCAGCACATCGCTTAATGTTTTCTCCACAAACCTTCGGACGCAATTCTGAAACTAAGTTAAATGAAGTGTTGGTAGCCGCGTAGGGTTGCTCATTCGGAAACCGCCAACGGACGGCTGGACAGTCTTGATCCGGAAACTTTCAAATACGAGATTGTTGCGCGCGAGGTTACGCCGGACGAAGTTGCGCCCGATTAGAAGCTGCTGCTGTGGCCCCGGACTTCTGGGCGTAGTGCCATTCAAATTCTATGTTGGAAGATAAGCTAATTCGATTGACGCAGACGGTCAAGGCTGCGGGTTGAGCGAGCAAGCTAAGTCCAGCGGTGCTGGACTCGGTGCTTGGGAAATTAGCCCGGCAAACTGATGTCAATGTCCTCGTCGGCTTTGATAAAGCTGATGATGCCGGTGTCTATCAATTGACGCCTGAGTTGGCGCTTGTCCAGACGGTGGACTTCTTCACTCCAATCGTGGACGATCCGTTCACGTTTGGGAAAATTGCAGCAACGAACGCGTTGAGTGATGTCTATGCAATGGGCGGCAAGCCAATCTCCGCGCTTGCCATGGTCTGTTTCCCCGAGAACCAAAACGTCTCGACCCTTGAACAGATCCTCGCTGGTGGGCTCAGCAAAATGGTGGAAGCCGGCTGCGCAGTCATCGGCGGACACAGCGTCCGCGATCCGGAGATTAAGTTCGGCTACGCCGTTACGGGCACTATCGATCCACGGCGTGTGCTTACCAATTCCGGTGCCATGCCGGGGGATGCGTTGGTGCTCACGAAGGCCATTGGAACAGGCGTTGTCTCTACTGCGATCAAGAGGGGAGTTGCTAAGCAAGAGTGGGCCGAGGCGGCATCTACCGCGATGACGACCTTGAACAAGCGAGCCGCCGAAATCAGCTCGCGATATGACGTCCACGCCATGACTGACGTGACCGGATTCGGACTGATTGGCCATGCGCGTGAGATGGCGTTGGGCAGCGGTACAAGCTTGCGTTTGTTTGCTTCAGCGGTGCCACTGCTTATTGGAGCATTGGAGTGCGTCGAACGTGGGCTCGTGCCAGGCGGATTGAACAATAATCGCGACTTCGCATCGTGCTGCGTGGAAGCAGACGCGTCCGTGCCGGATAATTTGCAAACCCTTTTCTACGACCCGCAAACAGCTGGAGGGCTCTTGATTTCCGTAAACCCAGCTCATGCCAGCGCACTGTTGCACGAGTTGCATAAAAGTGAAGTCCGCGCGGAGATCGTCGGAGAAGTACTGGAGAAGGTAAAGTCGCTGATTCGACTTGAACGCTGATCTATACAATAATCCGCTGGTCACCCGCACGCTTCGTCACATGTTCGCGATCCAGATATTCGAGGAGTGGAATGGCGTATTTACGTGAGACTCCGAAGTGGTCCTTAAATTGAGACACATCGATCTTCGGCAACTTCGATTTCAATTCCGAAACCCGATGTTTGAGCTCCTCCAGCGTTCTTTGATGAAACACGAGGTCATCGCTGAGCTTCACCAGCACCTTCTCACGCAATAACAGAGTCACTATTTTCTGAGCCGGATCGAGATCGATCTTTAATCCCGCTAGAACTTCCTTGAGTGCCGGAACTTTAAAACCTGCTTGGGCAAAGATCTCTTCAATCTGCTTTTTCGATTCTGATTCTTCCTCTTTCATCAGCACGCGATTTCCCGGGAGGTGGACCTGCTCCCCGGTTATCGCCAACCTCTTCTCCGCTGTCATGCTATTGAGCGCCCCGGCGAACAACTCTCTATCCAGCTTGCTTCTTTCAAATAGCTCCTGCCTGCTGATGCCTCCGGAGAGAGGGTTCGCCGCCTGGAAGTTCTCGACTAGCGTGAACAACTCGCCTGCGGCCTGATGGAACGCCGGAGCCGCGATCAGCACATCTCCAAAGATGAAAATCTCTTTCCTTTGCGTCGCCGCATCGCGCGCCTTCTGCATACGTGCCATAGTCCATCCGGTCTCGTGGATAGCTTCAGCAATTCGCAGACCTCTTTCAGCACGACGAGCAGCCAGCACCCTAATCCGGCTGAGATCATCCGCGGCGATGAGCTCATCCAACATCGCGGTCCGCGCTCCGGACTTCATGCGTCGTACGGGATTCACGTCCACAATGGCACCTCCTCCTATCGTGGTAACCGGTGAGAGCTGCCGGATAATGAAACGGTCGCCGGGCGAGCAGGCCACAGGAACCGCAGTGCGAAGTTGTGCCCACGCTGTTTCGCCTGCACTGAGCTCCTGGCATTGATAAAGCGCAATTGCCGCGATGGTTTCCATGGTGAACAGGTGCAAGTGAATCCGGCGGCCATTCTTCAGTGGCGGCGCGCCATCCAGCAACGAGAGCCGCACATCGAACCTACGCGTAGGCTGCAGCAGGCTAGACTCTGCCAACATCATTCCGCGCTTGAGTTGTTGCTGTGCCACGCCGGCAAGGTTCAGAGCCGTCCGCTGCCCCGCAACGGCAACCTCGGTTTTCTTGCCGTGTACCTGCAATCCGCGCACGCGCACCTTATCGCCCAGAGGCAAAATTGAAACTTCCTGCTCCTTGCTGACGTGGCCGGATATCATAGTTCCGGTCACGACAGTTCCGAAGCCCTTCATGGAAAAGACTCGATCGATGGGTAGGCGAAATGCCGCGTTCGCGTCCTTCTGCGCGGCGTCGCTAGCCACTCGCGCCAGTTCCTGCTTCAGTGTTTTCAGTCCCGCTCCCGTTCGCGCGCTGACCTCGATGATCGGTGATTGGCTCACGTCCAGGAAAGATCCCCGCACAAACTCTTCCACCTCCAGGCGAACGACCTGTAGCGTCTCTGCATCGACCAGATCGCTTTTTGTCAGCACGGTAATGCCTCGCTGAATTTGCAGCAGGCGGCAGATGTCGAAATGTTCCCGGGTTTGAGGCTTGATGGATTCCTGGGCGGAGATAACGAACAGCACGACGTCGATGCCTACTGCGCCTGCAAGCATGTTGCGGACAAACCGCTCGTGTCCCGGAACGTTGACGAACCCTATTCGCACCGATCCTTGTGGGCCTTCCAGTTGAAGATGTGCAAACCCCAGATCGATGGTGATGCCGCGCCGTTTCTCCTCTTGCAGTCGGTCCGGATCGATGCCGGTGAGCGCCAGCACCAGAGCGGATTTTCCGTGATCGATGTGTCCCGCCGTACCTACAATCACGGATTTCATGGGTTAAGTCAGGAAACGGAAGTGGCGGAAGCGGGTGTGAGTCGAACACACCAGAGGAAGGAGTCCTTCCTCTCGCCGGTTTTGAAGACCGGGAGCATCACCGGATCCTACTCGCTTCCGATTCGGAAATTGTACGCTGCCCAGATTGTCTCCGTCCTTCTTCCGCTCTCTATGGCCTCCTCACGCATGGAGGCTGCCCCCGCCGGCTTCGTTGCCTTGCGGTCATCATAATCTCGATATCCGTCTAGAAACAAAACGGCTTGTTCACATGGATCCGCGCCAATGGTGCAACCCGATAATTCGCGCCGCGAATCTCACAGCCTATAGGCAGGGGGCGGTCGATGTTCGAAGGTGGGTTGATTAAGGGTTGGCCTTTGTTGAAGCAGGTGCGCTCAGGCGATTGGCGCGCTACCGGTGAAACGGCTTGGAGTCCGCGGACCGAATCGCTGCTGCCGCGCCATCATGATGCAGAGGTCACGACTTCAGTGTGCCCGTATTGTGGCGTCGGCTGCGGACAGTTGATCTACCATAAAGGCAATCAGCTAATCAGCATTGAGGGCGATCCGAATTCCCCGATCTCGCGCGGGCACCTCTGCCCGAAGGGCGCAAATACGCACGAGTTGCACACCCATCCTAACCGGCTGAAGAAGGTAAGGTATCGCGCGCCATATTCAACCGCTTGGCAGGATATCTCGTTGGAGCACGCCATGGACATGGTCGCTGAACGCGTTTGGGAGACGCGCGACCGCACCTTCATCGAGGAGCAGGACGGCCAGACGGTGATGCACACGCTTGGCCTCGCGCACCTTGGTGGAGCCACGCTCGACAATGAAGAAAATTATCTGATAAAGAAGCTGTTCGCCGGCGGCCTGGGGATGAATTGCATCAGCAACCAGGCCAGGATATGACACAGCTCGACTGTGCCCGGTCTGGGCACATCATTCGGTCGTGGCGGCGCTACTACCGCACAGCAGGATCTCGCCAATGCTGATGCAATCCTCATCATGGGATCTTCGATGGCGGAGAACCACCCTGTCGGATTCCAGTGGGTAATCAAGGCGCGTGAAAGCGGCGCCAAGGTCATCCATGTCGATCCGCGCTTTACGCGAACCAGTGCCATGGCCGACATCTGGGCTCCGTTGCGGCCTGGGACGGACATCATCTTTCTCGGCGGACTGATCAACTACGTGCTGACACATGACAAGCTCTTCCGCGAATACGTCGTGCATTACACAAATGCCCCAGCTATCCTGCGTCCTGATTTTCAGGACACAGAGGAACTCGGCGGCGTATTCTCCGGCTGGGACGCCGAGAAGGGTAGTTACGACTACTCCACATGGCTCTATAAAGGCGAAAAGAAAAAGGAGCAACCGGGACACGCGCCCGCGGCGGGCGGACATGGCAAGGACCGCGGCGGCGAGGCTGGCGAAGCAGAGGACCAGATAGACGATCCGACGATGGTGCATCCGCGTTGCGTCTTCCAGGTTTTGAAGAAGCACTTTGCGCGCTACACACCGGAGTTCGTGGAGCAGCAGTGCGGCACATCGAAGGATGTCTTTCTCAAGGCAGCCGAAACGTTCGCAAATGCGAGCGGGCGCGAGCGCACTGGAGCAATCTGCTACGCCGTTGGATGGACACAACATTCCAAGGGGCCGCAGATCATTCGTGCGGCAGCCATTCTGCAAATGCTGCTCGGCAACATTGGGCGGCCTGGCGGCGGCATTCTAGCGCTGCGCGGCCATGCCTCCATTCAAGGCTCGACCGACATCCCGACGTTATACGACATCCTTCCGGGATATTTGCCGATGCCGTTTTTCGAAAGCGACAGCGCCAAACTAAGCAAATACATCGACAAGCATCGAAGCCAGACTGGATGGTGGTATTTCTTCGACAAGTACATCGTCAGCCTGCTTAAGGCGTGGTATGGCGAGCAGGCGACGGCGGCCAACGAGTTTGGATTCGGCTGGCTGCCGCGCATCACCGGCGACCATAGCGAATTCGGCTACTGGCTCGATATGGCAGACGGCAAACTCGACGGCCTGTTCGTAATGGGGCAGAACCCCGCCGTGGGAGCGCCGAATGGCCGACTGGAACGCAAGGCTCTCGCCCGCCTGAAATGGCTGGTGGTACGCGATATGGTGGAGACCGAGACTGCCAGCTTCTGGTACAACTCTCCCGAGGTCGAACGCGGTGAGTTGAAACCAGAAGGTATCGCGACCGAGGTCTTCCTATTTCCAGCCGCGGGCCAAGCGGAAAAAAGCGGGACCTTCACAAACACGCAGCGCCTTCTTCAGTTCCACAATAAGGCAGTCGATCCGCCGGGCGATGCCCGCAGCGAGACTTGGTTTGTGTATCACCTGGGACGACGCCTAAAGACGAAAGCTGCCGCAGACCGGCGCCCGCGTAACGAAGGGCTGAACGCACTCACCTGGCAATACGCGACCCATGGTAAGGACGCGGAGCCGAACGTCGAAGAGATATCGCAGGAGATCAACGGCTACACCGTGGCTGACCGGAAGTTGGTTGAGGGCTTCAAGAAGCTTGAAGCCGACGGCTCGACCGCGTGCGGTTGCTGGATCTACTCGGGCGTCTTCCCCGAGCCGGGGAAGAACAAAGCCAATTTGAAAGAATCGCATAATTATCTCGGTCACGGCTGGGGATATGCCTGGCCCTCCGACCGGCGCATTCTGTACAACCGCTGCTCGGCTGCACCGGACGGTCAACCGTGGTCAGAGCGAAAAAAGCTGGTCTGGTGGGACAAGGCGAAACAAGAGTGGACGGGCATCGATGTCCCGGACTGGAATAGCCAGAAGAAGCCAGATTACCAGCCGGATGAGGACGCCAAGGGCGACGACGCAATCGCCGGTGACAAGCCGTTCATCATGCACCCGGACGGCCGCGGCTGGATATACGTCACAAGTGGGCTGAAGGATGGCCCGCTGCCCACACACTACGAGCCGTTGGAATCGCAGTTCCCGAACGCCTTGTATCCGAATTACCCCACCAATCCGGCCGCTAACAAAAAAGAGCGTGCGGATAATCCATACATTGCCACAAACGGGGATGCGCGGTTTCCTCACGTACTGACCACATATCGCCTGACCGAGCATCACACGGCTGGCGGCATGTCGCGGACGCTCGGACATCTCGCCGAGTTGCAACCTGAGCTCTTCTGTGAGATCTCGCCGGAACTGGCAGGCGAGGTCGGCCTGGAGCACGGGAACTGGGCAACGATCACCACGCCTCGTGGAATCGTCGAGGCGCGCGTCATGGTAACCAGGCGAATGACTCCGCTGTGGGTGGCCGGACGGCGGGTACACACGGTCGGACTACCGTATCACTATGGCTATAACGGCACGGCGACGGGAGACGTAGTAAACGATCTTCTCGCGATTAGCGAGGAGCCGAATGTACGCATCATGGAGACCAAGGCAGTCGTGTGCGATATTCGTCCAGGCCGTCGCGCTAAGGGTGAGGGCGCACTGACAGAACTGAAAGACAAGCTGAACGAAGCAGCATGAGCATCATCATTTTTCCCAGATTTCTTGAAACGAAATTGTGGGATGGCGGAGATAAGAGATGGCCTCAACGCCGTTTGAACAAAAAAAGACCGCTTTTCTAACCGACTCCACCCTCTGCATAGGTTGTAAGGCTTGCGAGGTCGCGTGCAAGGAGTGGAACCAACTTCCTGAAGACGGTCTGAACTGGTCTGGGCTCTCCTACGACAACACTGGAGCGGTAGGCCACTCGAGCTGGCGGCACGTCAAATTCGTGGAAGGCACGCCCGAACCTGGTTTTGGAGGCAATGCTCCAAAGCCATTTTCCTGGGAGTTCTCGTCTGACGTCTGCAAGCATTGCGAAAACGCCGGCTGCCTGGAAGCGTGCCCCACCGGGTCACTCGTGCGCATGGAATTTGGCGCGGTGTACTTGCAACCGGATATCTGCAACGGTTGCTCCTATTGTGTTGTTGCATGTCCGTTCGGCGTGGTGCAGCGCAACGAACAAGACGGTCGCGCGTTTAAGTGCACGTTCTGTTCAGACCGTCAGCGCATGGGATTGGAACCGGCGTGCGCGAAAGCATGCCCCACAGAGTCGATCAAGTTTGGCACACTCGATCAATTGCGCGTTGACGCCGTGGAGCGAGTGGAGCAACTGCACGCGCAAGGCATGGAAGAAGCACAACTCTATGATCCGCGAGATACAAGTGTGCAGGGCATCCATGCCATGTTTATCGTTCGCGGTGACCCGCGACAATACAACCTGCCTCCAAAACCCGAGGTGCCGACCATTTACTTGAAAGACGGCTGGCGTGCTTCGGCCGTGGGAGCGGCGCTGTTGGTGGCCGGTACGCTGGCGGCATTCCTCGCGTCACCTCGGCAACAGCATGGAATTGTTTGAGTGCGGATTTTTGACAGCATCAACATAGAAAGAAAAGACCATGAGCAGCAGCGAAATCAAGATCACAAAGCCAGCGACGGAGGACCGTCTGCTAGAAATCCGCAGCGAAGCCGAGCGGCGCGGCCGCGTGAATGCCACGGGCGTAAAACCTGCGGGCGCGCCTTTTCCCGTAGCCTCGCCGGAAACCGGCTACTACGGCGTTCCCCTCCTCAAAGAACCGCAGTGGAGTTGGGAGATCCCGATCTACTTCTTCGTCGGAGGTGCGGCGGGGTCAGCGGCGATCATAGGCGCCGTGGCGCAATGGATCGGGCACGATGAGCGGCTCGCCCACGATGCGCGCTTCATCGCCGCCGGTGGCGCGATGCTCTCAAGCGCATTGCTCGTCTCCGATCTCGGGAGGCCGGAGCGTTTCCTCAACATGCTTCGGGTGTTGAAGCCGCAGAGCGCAATGTCAGTCGGCGCCTGGGTACTGGCGGGATTCGGAACCTTCTCGGGCGCAGCAGCTTTAGCGGAACTGATCCGCGAGCGCATCGACGTCCCTCCAGTCCGAATCCTCGGTGAAGCGGCGCAAGCAATGTCAGCCGTATTCGCGCTTCCGTTCTCGAACTATACCGGAGTCCTCATTGGCGCTACGGCCATTCCTCTCTGGAATCACAACATCAAGACACTACCGGTTCACTTCGGCATGTCGGGACTCAACAGCGGCGTCAGCATCCTGGAGTTGGCGGGACATGAACACAGCCGTGCATTGAATTTGCTGGGGGGGTATGCCGCTGCGTGGGAAACGTATGAAGGCTTTCACCTCGAGATGCAGCGCGACCCGGTCATAAACGAACCGTTGAAGCGTGGCGTCAGCGGATGGATTACGCGTATCGGCGGCGTGCTTTCAGGCCCGGTGCCGCTTGCACTTCGGTTGGCCGCCGCA
Source organism: uncultured Acidobacteriota bacterium (assembly GCA_963786435.1). Lineage (GTDB taxonomy): Bacteria > Acidobacteriota > Terriglobia > Terriglobales > Acidobacteriaceae > TOLSYN. The sequence goes on along the minus strand of CAWAZK010000002.1, from coordinate 2,717,887 downwards.
CTGAGCTCGCAGCGAAGATCAAGCCGGTTGCGCCAGGTGGCCGCTTGGAGCAGCGTAGCGGGATCACTGCTAACGCGAGTAGGCTGGGTCAGGGCAGGACACGCGTCGGCACGCGATTGGCGCATTCCTCTCGACATCCCGCGCGAGACCGGCCGTGATACCAAACTGCAATCTAGAGCAGAGCCACCCCAGCGTAAAGCGAGTTGATGCCCAACAAACAGCAGAGAACGACGACACACACGACAGCATCACAAGCCGACCAGTCAAGCAGGCCTAACTTGCTTTCCTGCGGTGAATTGCCCGCACTCCACTGGATGTAGGGACCGGAATGCATCGTACGGCACCGTCGAATCACGAGGCGGGCGGCTTCCTCGCGCGGCTGAAATCGGTTCTTCTGGCTCCGGCCCGCACAATTGCACCGGTAGTAATTCAGCAGAACAGCACACCGACATAGGTGTAACCCCCGGTTTCAAATTCGAAGTACGGCAGCTACATTGACGAGGTGCGAAAACTACTTGTCATCTGTATTGCGGTCACTGTCCTGTTGCCTGTCGCAATTTTGTTTGCTTTATCACCGTCCACACCCACAGTGGACCTCACAAGCCAAGTCGCAGCCCTCGGACAATCCACCCCCGTCGGCGTTCATGTCCGCGAGTCCCATGGCATTTCGAAACTCGTAGCGTACATTGAGCAGAATGGCACGCGCTACCGTGTTTGGGAGTCCCCGCAACCTACGCGCGTCGCCGACAGTTCATGGAACTTCACCGCTGGAGTCAAAACCACGCCGCAGCTTCAGGATGGCAAAGCGACGTTGATCGTGGAAGCTACCTCAAACGGCATGCTCAAGAGAACAGCGAGCGTGGAGCGCGAACTGACGGTGGTTACGCGGCCGCCCATGATCAGTGTTGATTCCGAGCAGCACTACCTATATCAGGGCATGGCAGACCTCGCTACTTTCACTGTCTCCGGCACCGCAACCGAGGCAGGCGTGCGCGTCGGCGATCAGACATTCCGTGCCTGGCCCATGCCCAACGGCAAGCCGGGTTCCTTTTCTCTTTTTGCGTTCGCTTGGGATATGCCTTCGACGACAGTTCCTGTGGCTTACGCTTCCAACGGAAGCGAAGTAACGAGCCCGCTCAGCGTTCAATTTCCCAAGCGAGAGCAGCCGAAATATACGGCGCACAGCCTGCAACTGGACGATCGATTCGTTCAGAAAGTCGTCAATGAACTCGATCCCAACGGCGCCGGTGACATGATCACACGGTTTGTAAAGATCAATAACGAAATGCGGCGCGCCAACAACAAAACTCTTTCAGATTTGCGCTTCAAGACCGCGGATAAGTTTCTCTGGTCCCAGCCCTTTATGCGCCAGCCCCATTCGCAGGCGGAAGCTAGCTTTGCCGACGTCCGCAGCTACTACTATCAAGGCAACAAAATCGATCAGCAAGTACATTTGGGGTATGATCTGGCGGTCACCCAGCATGTCGGCGTAGAGGCGTCCAACGATGGCCAGGTGGTCTATGCTGCGCCGCTTGGCATCTACGGAAATTGCATTGTCGTGGACCACGGCTACGGACTGCAGACGATTTACGGACACCTCAGCCAGATCAATGTGCACGAAGGCGACATGGTGAAACGCGGCCAAGTCATGGGGCTGAGTGGAATGACCGGAATGGCCGGGGGCGATCACATCCACTTCGCCATGCAGCTCGATGGAGTTCAGATCGATCCGAAAGAATGGTGGGACGCTCACTGGATTAAAGATCACATTGCAAGGCGCGTCGACCTGCCGGGATTCGATAAATAGCTGCACCGTCATGCTATCAGTGCGTCCCTTTGAGTGTGTCCGATCTGGGCGGGAGCCGCGCCCCGGACGCCTCAGAGGCGATGCTTGCCACCGCGGTGACCGCCGGAGTGACCTCCTCCGCCGTGCGAGCGCTCTCCGCCGAAATGCTTACCTCCGCCGTAAGAACTCTTCGGCACATGCCCGCCGCCCCTCATGTGGAAGCCGCCTGAACTCCGGCTGCTAAAGCTCTTGGGAGCGTTCCTGTTGCCGATTTCGTCCACTGAGCGTGGAGTAAATTCGGGAGTTGAGCTAAGTGCTTCCGGTATGGGATTGAGTATCATGAAACCAGCGACTTCCGCTCAGTCATATGCGTATCAAGACCAGAGTCCGCACTTCGCTTTCCGTGGTCGCAATTGTATTTGCGTTCGCACTGGTTGCTGCGCCCGCTCAGCGCCCGGCTGACGTTGTGCATTCCGCTGTTCCCGCAGATCAGGGCTGCATCAACCAAGGCAGTGACCGTCGAGAGTTTGCACCTGTGGTCTGCTGGATGCAGCGGCATATGTCGTGGAAATCGGAACACGAGCCGCATTTCGCATTGATAGGCAAGCCGGATGGAACCAACCTCGGGCTGGCGTGGCCACCCTACGTAGTCTTCAACATGTCCGATGGCAATGACCACTGGCGCATGTTCCGCATTGGCTTTCGTTATGATCGTACGTGGCGGGGATACATATTCCCGACTATAGCGGCGAAGCGAATCTCACAACCGCTGCGGTACTAAAAACGGCCGGGTGGGCAATCGTTACGGCCATGTGCCCGGCGGAGATGAGTGCAAATCACTGGACAACTTACCCCTTAAACACGTATCTCACTCCAGGGTTCACTTCATTCGAATACTGCACTTATCAGTGAAATGGGTCGCAGCGTCCACACAAAGTTGCGCTGCGACCGTCGATCCGAATGGTGCACTTCTCCTTAACGATGTACTTCTCCGAAAACACCAACACATCCCGGCAAAGTGCCGCAGAGCGGATTCGGATTTTTCAATGGAACAAAGATATGGTTGTTGCGGGGGTTTGCCGCCACACTGTGCGAGTTCGGTCCGGTGGGAACGTTCTCGATCCACTTATTTGTGTCGGCATCAATTACGCCGAGCACAGGCGTAGCAGCGGTGGCCGCCGCGCTGGTAAAGAAATCGCGCGAGCCAGTGTAGTAATGGTGATCGCCGGGGTTATACCAAACCTCATCCTCTCCCCCTACTTGGGTGATCTTGGCAACCACCGCTCCCGTGCGGCCATTGATGACGTATGTTCGTGGGGAAAAAACTGTCAGACTGGACGGCGGGAAACCAGGATCGCAACCGACAAGGACGTTTTCCCCGGGGCCCTGCGCCATCCCCGCCGCCATGCAGGCCTCGGTGCCGTAGAAAACTTGCGTAATGTCTCCCGTAAGTGGATCCATCTCGGCGACTGCTCCGTTCGTTTGGTCGGAGCCAACCCACGGAATACTAATAAGAAACTTGCCTGTCACGGAGTCGTATAAGACACTGCCCAGCCCTCCTTGAGTGGCATCGGGCGTTCCGTTTGTTCCATCAAATGCGATCTTTTTCGTGATCGCCAGCTTAGGGACAGAGATCAACGTCACGAAGGGCACGGGCTGTTCTGTACTCACGTCTCCGTTCGTTACCAAAATCACCTGATCTTTGGGATCGTAGTCCATCTCGTCGGAACGCAATGTACCCCCCGTGTGGATCGCGGCAATTTCCGGGGGCGACGATAAACTCGCTTTCAGGTCGAACACCCTCACCGTGCTCGGATAATCTCCTGCCCAGATCTGATCACCGGCGATCAGCGTTCCATCGGGACCCGAGTGCGGATTATCGACCCCTTGTCCCGCGAAAACGGCTGGCGTTTCGCCTAGTACGGTGTCATTGGACGTATTAAAGATAGCCACCGCCTTTGACGACCGGCTGGAAAGAACCATTCTTTGCGATGTCGATTGAACGTAGATGATGTCAAACGCGGTGAACGGATTGGTAGCGGAAGTGCCCGGAACCGCTATGGCTGAGATGTCGGTTATTCGGGATTGTTGCTCGGAGTTCGATCGCTTGTCTGTCTGCTGGCTAGACGCAGGTAGGCACAGGATTGCAGCCGCAATCAATGCGAGCATGGACATGACGAGAAGCTTTTTCATGGAAACCTTCTTTGCGCATTGTGATACCGAAACAAAAATGAATGAACGTTGCGAGGCGGGAACCATCTGGGGGGTTGGCCGCCCATTCCGTATTTAAGTGCCGCTCCGGGTTGCGCTGCGGAAGTGAGTGACTCGCTAGAACTGAAACTAATTCGCGGTTATCCATAATTGCGCTCCCGAGTCTCGGTGGACAACAGCGCGCTCAGTGACAGGCATCTTGCTTGATTAGCTATTCGAGCAGAGTGAGCTACAACAAAGTGAGCCCTTCGAGAGGTCGTTTCGGCGGCTTTGGTTCTCCCCACCGTGCTGTGGATAGGTGGGAGGTGAAGTATGGGCGATGTTACATATCGCAAGCCATACGTCTTTAATCGCTGGATTCAACTGATTGCCAGTATCATTGCGATGTTGGCGATCTCTAACCTGCAATATGCCTGGACTGTTTTCACCGGCCCGCTGCGGACGAGCCTACATGCCTCCCTTCCCGCCATCCAGGTAGCATTTTCCACCTTTATTCTCGCTGAGACATGGCTGGTGCCTTTCGAGGGTGCACTGATTGACTGGCTAGGGCCGCGACTGATGCTGGTTATTGGCGGCGTTCTGGTAGGGCTCGGCTGGATCGGTGCCGGTAAGGCAGCCTCCGTGACCGCGCTGGTAATTGCTTATACGATCGGCGGCGTCGGCGCCGGCATTGTTTACGGAGGAATTGTCGGGAACGCGCTGAAATGGTTCCCCGATCACCGAGGATTGTGCGTAGGTCTAACAGCTGGCGCTTACGGGATCGGCACGGCTTTCACGGTGCTGCCGATTGCGAGAATGATTAAAGTCTCGGGATATGCCCACACCCTGGTGTACTGGGGTTGGATACAAGGCATTGTCGTGGTTTGTTCGGCTCTACTTCTAGCCAAGCCGCCTACGGGCTGGGTTCCGAAGGGATGGAAAGAGAAGGGGGCGGAGCAGAAGCCTAAAGTGCGGATGACTGCGATGGATCTGACGCCGTGGCAAATGTTACATACAGGTTCCTTCTATGTCATCTATATGATGATGGCGATGGTTGCATTCGGTGGATTGGTCGTAACCGCACAACTAGCACCTATCGCCAGACATTACCACGTTGCGACGGTACCGGTTCTTCTTGGAATACCTGCCTTGCTCCTGGCGATTCAACTCGGACGGATCACCAATGGCTTAACACGACCGTTCTTTGGGTGGGTTTCAGACCACATTGGCCGCGAGAATACGATGTTCATAGCCTTCAGCCTAGAGGCGCTTGCGGTTTTCGGGTTGGTGCACCTGATCAGCCAACCAGTCCATTTTGTTGTTTTGTCCGGCCTTGTATTTTTCGCTTGGGGCGAAATCTTTTCCCTGTTCCCGTCTCTCATCGGAGACTTGTTTGGCCGGCAATGGGCCACGACGAATTATGGAATTACATACACGGCCAAAGGGTTGGCTTCGATTTTTGCGGGACCAGTGGTGGCGCTGGTATCGGTGGAAACCGGAAACTGGGTGGGTATTTTCTGGGTCATGATTGCCTGTGATTTGATCGCAGCTGCCTTGGCCCTGTTCTGGCTGAAGCCGCTTGCGGGGCGCACGCTGGCTCGTACGCGACAGATGGCGTTCCCCAGCGAAACATCAGGCGGCCCCAAACCGCGGGCAGCGTAGTGGATGCAATCTGTAAGGCGGTGTCTCCGTCCCGCAGCAATCAGATGAGCGCGTGGCCGGTTTAGGAGAACGATTTGGAGGAGGAGAGATACATGTTTGGAAAAATTCTTACTCTGCGCAGAAATGGATCGATAGCGGATGCGGCGAGAGATCCCGGGCCTAACAATGGCGCGCTGGATGCACACAACCCGAGCGCGATGGTTCCACCCGAAACCGACGCAGGCGCAGTACCAACATTTAAGTACTCGTTTTCCCAGGCGCATAAGCGGCTTTACGAGGGCGGATGGTCTCATGAAGTTACGGAACGCGAACTTCCAATTTCAAAGTCGTTGGCAGGTGTGCTGATGAGATTGACTCCTGGAGGAGTTCGTGAGTTGCATTGGCACAATGCGGCGGAATGGGCAATTATGCTGTACGGAGTTGCGCGTATCACAGCTGTCGATTCGGAGGGCAAGAGCTTTGTCGCCGATACCGTTGAAGGTGACCTGTGGTACTTTCCCGCTGGCATTCCCCACTCGATTCAAGGCCTCAGACCGGATGGCGCCAAATTTCTACTGGTGTTTGATGATGGCAACTTCTCAGAGTACGAGACGGTGCTCCTTGCTGATTTAGTGGCGCACACACCCCACGATGTGCTGGCGAAAAACTTCGGCGTTTCGCGGCAGGCCCTCGCCAAACTGCCTAAGGAAGAGCTGTTCATCTTTCAGACCGAAGTTCCCGGACCATTGGAAGCCGACCAACGCGCAGCTGCGGGATCGCTAGGCATCTCTTCCCAGAATTTTGCCTTTAGCGCTTCACAGCCTGCGGTTATCAAACGCACCAAAGGAGGCGAGGTGCGGATCATAGATTCGAGCACCTTCAAAGTATCTACTACTGTTGCAGCAGCGATCGTCACCCTCCATCCGGGAGGATTGCGAGAACTACATTGGCACCCGAATGCCGACGAGTGGCAGTACTACATGGCCGGTCAGGGCAGAATGACAGTTTTCGCGACCGGCGGCCGCGCACGCACTGCGGACTTTGAAGTCGGGGATGTCGGCTATGTGCAGAAAACCCTACCTCATTACGTTGAGAATACCGGCAAGACGGATCTGAAATTCCTTGAGATGTTCAAGGCCAGTCACTACCAGGAGCTCTCGGTTTCGGAGTGGCTAACCCACACCCCGCCTGAGCTTGTGATGGCGCACCTGAACATCGACAAGGCTACGCTGGATAAGATACCGAAAGAGAGTGTTGTAATGATGCCACGTTAGCGGAATCGGGACGGTGAATGCGTCTTGAGCTTTCGCGCTACTGAGCGTTTGCTCAATATGCCAATGCAACTCCGTCGGCACGCATCTCGCTAGCAGCAGCGTAGACGCGTTCAGCGCCGCTCATCCGGCACTCGATGCATTGGTATCGACCGAACCTGCCGTCCGACGTTCCCATCGGCCAGCCAAGCGCGATGAGGGCGCGGCGGGTCTGCTCCGGGACGCCGGATTCAAGGCGGAGTATTCCGGTCGGTCCAAGCCCGCCTGGATCTTCGCCCATGCTCTCGGATGAGCCCTGATGGTGCCATCGGGGGCTATCCCCGGCGGCTTGAATATCCAGTCCGTAATCGACGCGGTTAATAATGATTTGCGCTTGCCCCTGTGGCTGCATATCTGCACCCATGACTCCGAACGACATCCACGGTTTACCGTCTTTCGTGGCGAATCCAGGGATGATTGTCTGGAATGGTCGCTTCCCGGGCCGGTAGATGTTCGGATGGCCATCTAGCAATGAGAACAGTTCGCCGCGATCCTGAAACATGAACCCCAGGCCATTAGCGACAAGCCCTGAACCCATGCCACGAAAATTCGACTGGATCATCGATACCATCATTCCATCTGAGTCGGAGACCGTGAAGTAAGTCGTGTCCCCATTGCTTGGAGCCTGGCCCGGATACAGCGGCGTTAGAATGCGATCGGGACGAATGAGCTTTGCGCGCTCCGCGGCGTAGGTTTTGGAGTTCAACCAGGAAGTCGGAACTTCCGAGAAGTTCGGATCGGCATAGTAACGCGCGCGATCCTCAAAGGCTAGACGCTTCGCTTCCACCTGCGCGTGAATGGATGCCGCCGATTGGAATCCCATACTGCGAAGATCGAAGTTCTCGACGATATTCAGCAGTTGCAGAGTGGCGAGTCCCTGGGTGTTGGCGGCCATTGCGTAAACATCGACTCCGCGATAGGACGTTAACAGAGGCTGGTTCCATTCGGCGTGTTGGTCGCGCAGATCTTCGCAGGACAACCAGCCACCGATTCGCTTGAAGTACTCATCGATCGTCTTGGCGATCGCGCCCTCATAGAACACATCGCGCCCACCTTCGGCGATCATGCGATAGGTGCGCGCCAAATCCGGATTGCGGAACACGTCTCCCTGAACGGGCGCAGTGCCATTCGGAGCATACGTGTGCATTGCGTTGGCCGTCTCTTCAACCCCGGAACCTGGCTCCGTGAAGATCATCAAGTTATGTTTCAGATAGAGCCCGATGATCTCTGGCACCGGAACGCCAGTTTCGCAAAGGTGGATGGCCGTCTCGAAAAGCTGAGACCAGTTCAGCTTTCCGTAACGCTGGTGCATCGTCCACCAGGCGTCCACTGCACCCGGCGTGGAGACGCTGACAGCACCAAGCTTTGGAATGAGGCCGTTCTTCGAACGCGCGCGCACCTTCTCCAGGCTAAGAGACTTTGGAGAACGCCCGGACCCGGCCAATCCGACTACCTTCGAGATTTTGGGATCCCAGATCATGGCGTAACAGTCGCCGCCAATGCCTGAGCTCGTTGGCTCAAGGAATCCAAGACACACGTTAGCAGCAATGGCGGCATCGGCAGCCGAACCACCTCGTTTCAATGTTTCAATGGCAGTTAGAGTTGCAATCGGATGAGCCGTCGCGGCCGCCCCCGAGCATCCCAAGGCCGCAGAACGAGTCGCAAAACTTGCTCCGGTCGGGCGGTCCCCGGCGTGAACGTCGGGGTACTCCAATCGCTCGATCCTGGCTTCATGGATCGGCACTGAATTCGCCGGTTCTTTCGAAGCAGGCATTGAGTGTCTCCTCAGCGATCGAAATAGGGCCTGACTTGTGCAACGTCGATCCACCCAGCCTCTCACCTACAGCCAAGTCGGGTGTAGTGCAAGTAAACCTCCGGCACGCAATGCACAGGCGCTCGCAGTCACGCAGCCGTGGGTGATTTCAAATTCTGAATGGAAAGCAGAACAGAAGCCATCGCGCTGGTAATCTCAGCGAAGTCCTTCAGGTTCTCAGCTTGCACTTCGTAGCCGGGGCGATAGATTAGCAGCCAGTCAGGACTGCTTTCGATGTGATAATGCGCCGCGTGATCGCGAAGGTACGCAAGCTTTGCCGGAGTGAGAAATGTTTCCACAGCACCTTTATCGGAACAATGGACAAAGAAGTTATGTCCGAACTCGTGGTCGGGCCCGAATTCGGATAGCTTCTTACCAAAAGCGCGCTCAATGTGCTCGATGACTCTCTCTATCGCGTTCCTCTCCTCGATTTGAAAGACCGGCAGATGACGCGCTGCGACGCGAAAGGCGGCGACCGTGGTAACCAGCGGTATGGACTCCTCCCAAACCTCGCGGATATCGCCGATGAGGAAATAGCAGCTGCCGTTTACGCGTTCGAGCAGATTCTCGACAGGCGTTGATGACCCACCCTTCAAAATTGTAAGTCCCTGAACTTCAGTGTTCTGGAAAGGTGTAGCCCGCGCGTAGAACTGGAAGCCAAGCTCCCGGGCCTTTCGCTCCAAGCGACGTGACCTTCGTGCGGGAACCACAAAGCCCAGAAGCAACCCGGCAAGCGCAGCGAGCACAAGGTATCCGATAACAACAAGTATGTGCATTGTCTTCTCGCTTTCCGACCCTACCGTAGTTGAAAGATGCTTACCGAGCTAGAAAGGAAGCTCATTCCGCAAGCGAACGCACGGCTCACGCCCGTCCTCGTTTTCTCTTCTGTCGACGTTGCCTAACACCTAGGCAGCAGGTCGTACTTGCTGCTCCCGGGCAAGGTGCTCCAGACGTTCCCTCTCGCCCCGTTGGATGGCGTGTGCGGCAACCGGCTTCAGCCACAACAGCGCCATCAACGCAGCAATCACATCGCAAGCAATCATGACCCAGAACACCGGAACCCAAGACCCCGTTTTTGTGCTTGCCAGCGCGGCTACCGGTCCTGCAAAGATTGATGCAACGCCCTTGGCTGTGTACACAATGCCATAGTTCGTAGTCGCCCATGTTCTGCCGAACAGGTCTCCGGTAATGGCAGGGAACAGCGAGAAGATTTCACCCCAGGCGAAGAATGCCAAGCCAGAGAGGAGAATGAACCAAACCGGCTTTGAGATGAACTGGAGCAAGCCGAACACTGCGAGCGCTTCCAAGATGAAGGCAATAAACATTGTGTTTTCGCGACCGATATGGTCAGACACCCACCCCCAGAAAGGCCGAGTAAACCCATTCAAGGTGCGGTTCACCTCAATTGCAAGAACCAGCGCGGACATGCCGAAGGCGACCACCACTTTATCCACGTGATAGTACGTGGCGATGGGACTGAGCTGCGCCGTGACTACCAAACCGCCAAACGCCAACAAGGTCATCATCACGTATATGAGCCAGAACGACCCTGTACGCACCATCTCGCGAGGAGTGCAGTCAACTGAAGACGTGTGTACATGGGCTTTCACTCTGGCTTCAATTTTCGTCCACCCCGGCGGGGTCCAACCCACCGGAGGTCTGGTAATGAATGCCGCGGCCCCGATTACCACGAGCCCCTGAATGATGCCCCACGTGACCAGCGTATGTGCGTAGCCGGCGTGCTTGATCATTGAAGCAATCGGCGCCACAGTGAGCGCGGTGCCGACGCCGTAAGCGCCGGCCGTCAGACCGACACATAGTCCTCGGTGGTCTGGAAACCATTTCAGCGCATTGCCGATCGTTCCGCCATACACGACGCCAGCCCCGACCCCGCCGAGCGAATAAAAGAGAATGAGTTCGGGGATGGTGAGCGCCTTGCCGGCACCGATCCAGCCGATGCCAACCAATACGCCTCCGATGGCAATCATCACTCGAGGTCCGATCCGGTCCACGAGGTATCCTTCAAAAGGCACTAGCCAGGTTTCCGCCAAAACGAACGCAGCGAAAGCAATCTGAACTGCGGCAAGTGTGGCGTGCAAGCTCACTGTCAAAGGTTTTGTGAACAGAGTCCATGCGTATTGCAGATTGGCAATCGCCATCATGGCGACGATGCCCGCGATGAGCTGAACCCAACGGTTTACAAGAGGAGCTTCTGAAATCAGGGTACGAGGGTTTTGGGAAATGCCGGCCATGTTCGACTCCTGGGTGGCAAACATCCGTTCATGTCCACCGTTCGCCCCTCCCGCCACCCATACAGCTGGAGCAGAAAACAAATTTGTGGGCGCAGTCGTCTTAGGCTGCCTTTCCCTCGCGTTATGGATCCCCAAAGCGGGGCTGGCAACTGTTGCAAACCACCTTTGATTGGACTACTTACTGGACCAATTCTGTATAGAGCCAAAGCCCGCAAAAAGGTTGCCTCTGAGATGAAAAATCGAGAGCCGCAGATCCGCGGAGCCGTCCCGCTATTGGCTGAAACTGCTATGTTGGGCATTCCTGTTTGCTTTTCGACGCCAGAAATTGCACAGATTTTATGGAGGGAGTATAGTCTCTAACTGGTCCACTTATTGAACCAGTGGAGGGTTCCGTTGCCGACGACGATCAAGTCTGACCTCGAAGTGATCCGAAAGAACAAGGTCTATGAAGAAGTCGCCCAGCGCATCGAGCGTTTGATTTTGAAGAAACTTCGTCCCGGCGACAAACTGCCCTCGGAACGGGAATTGGCAGAGGTGCTCAGCGTCAGCCGCGGCTCGGTCCGAGACGCGATTCGAGGCCTGGAACTGAGGGGGTTGGTGGAACCGCGTCAGGGTGCGGGGACGATCGTTTGCGAAGCTCCAGCCGAAGCGTTGCCCAATCCGATTGTGAATGCGCTGAGCCGCAGGCGGGAACGAGTGAGCGAGCTTCTGGATTTTCGCAAAATGCTCGAACCGCCGCTCGCAGCACGCGCGGCCCTGCATGTTTCTGCCGATGAAATTTCTGAGATGGGAGAGATTCTGCAGAGGCAAGAGAAAAAAGTTGTTCAGGGAGATACTGCGGTCGCTGAAGACGCGGAATTTCACTACAGCATTGCACTGGCTTCAGGTAATAGCGTCGTGCTGAAAGTACTCGACGTCGTGATGGATTTGCTGCGCGATACTCGTGAACGCACGTTGCAGGTTGACGGGCGCCAGGAGAAGTCGCTCGCAGGCCACCGGCGGATCCTGGCTGCAATCAGGCGCCATGATCCCGATGCCGCGCAATTGGCCATGCGGCAGCATATCGAAGACGTCGAAGAGATCGTATTTAACAAGTTTTGCCCAATGGGCTCTGACTGGCTCGGGAAATGAAAGAGCCCGTGTGCGACGGAAACGAGCAAACGTAACGAATGCATGACGCATCTACGAACCACGAGGATCGATCATGAGCTACACGGAACTTACTGTTTGGACACGCGGCATCATCATGGATAAAGAGGGTCGCGACATTGTCAATTCGATCTCGGCTGCCGCCCGTCTCGAGGGCAAATACGCGCAGGCGATGGAAAACTATGTTGACAATCCTGATCGCACCAATGCTCCAACCCGCAAATACTGCCGCATCAGCGATGAGACGATTGAGAACGCACTCACCTACGAAAACGAAGTACCCAATATCGTCGTATTGGTTGAGGAGACGATGGTGAAGGGTTGGGATTACATGCGCGGGATGCCTCCAGGCGGAACGCTGGTGATCAACACACATTACAGTCCGGAGTACATGATTCGCTTTGTGCCGGGGCCCGAGCGACTGGCTCAACTCGTCTGTGTGGATGCTGCAAAGCTGGCCGACCACAAGTGGCTTTACTACAGGTTGGGCGAGTTGGGACTCGACCGCCTGTCAACCGAAGGCGCCGCCGAGCGAAACAAATTGATTGCACCCGATATCGCCGCTCCGATCATCGCGGCCGTGGTGAAGACAACAGGAATCGTCAAGCTTGAAACGATTGAACCGATGATCGCAAACAAGAAGGCATTTCAGATGGCGCTCGACGAGTTGCACATCTTGCCGCTACATCCTGTGGCGGTGTGAGGAAGGATCGCATGTCGACCAAAGGCACGCGCGTACCAGAAAGGCTGAAGATTACGTTCGGTGGCATTACACCGGCACCAACGCAAGAGAAGGGGCAAGACCTGTTCCCCACCGGTAATTGGCGTTCGATCCGGCCGGTGTACCGGGACAAGTTGCCGCCCTGCAACAACGCTTGCGGAACCAACGAAAAAATTCAGGGCTATCTTGATCTCGTGAAGCGTGGAAAATACCTGGACGCCTACGCGCTCATTAAGGAGGACATGCCCTTCCCATCCGTCACTGGGCGGGTGTGCTATCACCCGTGTGAGCAAGCCTGCAACCGTGGGAAGTACGATGAGGCGATCTCGATTCGCGCGGTCGAGCGCTTCCTCGGCGATCTCGGACAGGCACTCGTGCATGACGTGGTGAAACCAGGCGTGCCCAACGGCAAGAAAGTCGCTGTCGTTGGGTCCGGGCCAGCCGGCCACAGTGCCGCCTACCAGCTTGCGCGTCTCGGCTACCAAGTGACAATCCTGGAGAAATCGCCGAGGGCCGGCGGACTGAACCGCGGCGGCATTCCGGACTGGGTGCTGCCACAGCACATTCTCGATCGCGAAATCGAGCGCCTGATCGAACTCGGGATTACGATCAAAACCAACGTCGAAGTGGGCAAAGACATCTCCTGGGACGACTTGAAAACCGACTACGACGCCTGCGTGCTGGCCATTGGCCTCACCGACCCCAACAGCGTCCGAGCCGAAGGAGAGAACAAGGATGGCGTGCTATACGGCCTGCCGTTCCTTCGCGATGTCGGTATGGGCACATCAACCGTCAAACTGGGTGCTCGAGTGGCCGTTATCGGTGGTGGAAACACCGCGATTGATTGCGCCCGCGAAGCCCTGCGGCAAGGTGCCTTGGAAGTGACGATGATCACGGTGGAGGGCAGCCCGGACGAAATGCCGGTGGTGTCGGAAGATCTCCATGACATGCTCGAAGAAGGCGTGGAACTGCTGCACGGGCGGGCAATGGCCGCTGTACTCGGCAATGGCAAAGTCGAGGCCTTGCACTTGCATCCGGCGCGGTTTTCCGGCGTCATCAACGCCTCGCCAATCACCATTGATCGAGACGCGCCTCCCGAGCATTTTGCTGCCGATAACGTAATCATCGCAGTCGGGCAGCACGCGTCGCTTAGCTGGTTGCCGGACGAGTTCAAAAGCGAGCGCGGCACCATCAAAGCGGATTCATGCGGACGTCTTGGCAATACGAACTTCTTTGCCGCAGGCGATATCGTGCAGTTCGGTTCGGGGCAGCCGCTGATGGTGGTGAATGCAGTTGGGGACGGGAAGCGAGTTGCATTCAATTTGGACAAAGTCCTGCGCGGAGTGCCGTTGCAGCCACGGAGCGTACCCATCGACGTCATCTTGGATTTGAACCGGATGAACATGACCTATTTCCCGCACTTCCCGCGCGTGAAGCAGACGCTTCTGCAACCCGCAACCCGACGCAAAATCCAGGATGAGGTGATTCAGGCGTTCTCGGAAGAGGAAGCTGTGATGGAGGCTGGCCGTTGCTTCAGTTGCGGCACCTGCAATGCCTGCGACAACTGCTATTTGGTTTGTCCGGAGCCGTGCATCGTGCGTTCGGAGCGCTCTAACGGCCTTTACAAAGTTCTGGTTGATTACTGCAAGGGTTGTCGAGTGTGCATCGAGGAATGTCCGACGGGGTGCCTTGAAGGCGTGCCCGAACTCGACTTTGACAAAGGGGTTGTGCGAATGGACACAGCGTTTGCCATCTCGCCTGGGCTGCACGGACGACAGGCAGAACAGCTGATCCATATCGGAGACCGGCCTGCGAGGGATATTTAACCATGGCAACTGCTATTGGAAAGAAGAAAACAGTTCGGATCAATGGCTGCGTAGCCTCGGCACAGGCCGCCAAGTATGCCGACGTTGATGTAATTACGGCCTATCCGATCCGTCCTTACACGGCGACCATGATGGCGCTCGCGCAAATGGTGGCAAACGGAGAGCTCGATGCCGAGTACGTCGTGGCCGACAGCGAGCACTCGCAGTTGAGCATCGCACATGGCGCCTCTTCGAGCGGGGCTCGCGTTTTCACCGGCAGCTCGGGGGTTGGCGTAACGTTTGCGTACGAGCTCTATTCTCCCATCTCGGGCAGTCGTATGCCGGTGCAGATGATGATCGCCGATCGAACTCTCGATCCACCGGGCGATTTCGGGTCCGAGCATACCGACGGATTGTCCACTCGCGATATGGGGTGGCTGATGGGTTGGTCATGCGACGCCCAGGAAACTTTTGACAATCACCTGTTGGCTTATCGTATCGGTGAGGACCGGCGGGTGCTATTGCCGCAGATGGTCTGCCAGGATGGTTTCTTCGTCTCGCATATCACCAGCGATGTTGAGTTGCCCGACTCGGGCCAGGTGCAGGAGTTCCTGCCGCCATACAAGCATCCATATCCGCTCGACCCCAGGCATCCGGTATCGCACGGTCCGCAGATCATGCCGGAACAGGGGCCTCCGCTTCAACTGGAACGCGCTCGTGCAATGGAAGATTCGATGGCGGTCATTGCACAGGCCTACGACGAGTTCGCGGAAATCTTCGGTCGGCGATACGACCCATGGATCGAAGAGTTCATGACCGATGACGCCGAAATTGGTTTTTTCTTGCAGGGCGGCCACGCGGTTACAGCGCGCTTTGCGATTCAGCACATGCGCGATCAGGGGATGAAAGTCGGCCTCGCACGATTGCGCACGATCCGGCCCTACCCGACCGATCGCGTGCAGGAAGTACTCAGCAAATTCAAGGTGGTTGGCGTGATTGAAACCAACATGGGGCTTGGTAGCGTGAGCAGCGGCGGCTCGCTCTATGCCGAAGCCTGTGCGGCGCTTTACGAAAGCTCCCAGCGTCCGCTCGTTGTCTCGTTCATGGCGGGAATGGGGGGCGAGGCAATCGTGCAGAAAGAGTTCTATTGGATGGCTCAAAAAATGATGGAAGCGCAGAAGCGCGGGAAGATAGAAAAGCGCACGCATTGGGTGGGATTTGAAGAGTAGTAGGTATTTGTTTACGGCAGATGTGAAGTCCGCGCCTTGACAGAATGGTCATGGCTTACGGCCCTGCCGGTAGGAGAAATAGATATGGCGACAATCGAAATTCAGAGGCAGCAACTGCCGATACTAGACAGCCCGAATCAGGGAGCGCGTTTCTACAACCCTGATTTGCCATCGAGTGAGCCGCTTGTCCCCGGCCATCGCACGTGTGCAGGGTGCGGCCCCTCCATCCAGTACCGGATGACGACGAAGGCAGCGGGCAACAATACGATTTTGGTGGGACCGACAGGCTGCATGTATGTTGCAAACAGTTCGTATATGTGTACCCCCTACAGTGTGCCATGGGCACACACTCAGATTGGCAGCTCCGGCAGTTTCACTGCGGGCGTTGCAGCCGCTTACGAAGCCTTGATCCGAAAGGGCAAATGGAAGGGGGAATATCCAAATATTATTTGCGAGGCAGGCGACGGCAGTGCCTCCGATATCGGGCTGGCTTCGATTTCGGGCGCGCTCTACCGGAATCACGATTGCCTGATTATCTGTTACGACAATGAGCAGTACGCGAACACCGGCATTCAGGCTTCGTCGCGCACACCGTATGGCGGAATGACGACTTTCTCACCTCCGGGGCCGACAGTTCCGGAAGGAAAAAAGCTTTTTCCCAAGGATCTCGCCCGCATGATGGCGGCAGGCCATCCTCATTGCTACGTAGCGACCGCGAGTGTGGGCTATCCCATAGATCTGATGAACAAAGTGCGCAAGGGGCTCAACCACAAGGGAGCCGCGTACATGATGATCTATACCCCCTGTCAAAAGGGATTTGTCTACGAGACACCTCGCTCGATTGATCTTGGCCGACTCGTTGTCGAGTGCGGACTCTACCCGATCTGGGAGTGGAATCCCGAGAAGCGTGCATTTGATTACAGCTTCCGCCCGCAGAACATGCGGCCAGTATCGGAGTACTTGAAGTTGCAAGGACGCTTCGGCCATCTCCACGCAGAACACATTGCCACGTTGCAGAAATTTGCGAACCAGCAATGGCGAATGATGGGTGTTGAGATACCCGAAGCTCTGATCCAGGCCGAGGACCCGAAAAACTTGGTCGGCATGCAGGCTGCGGCAGAGGCCGAGCAGGTGGCGGAAACAGTATGAATACCAAAGCAGCCATTCCCGCGGCTCCCGAAGCACAGGAGAGCTATATCGTCAGCGAAGGCAAGAAGCGTGGGGCAACGCGTGAGGTGCGGCCGGAAGCAGCTTTCGACCGCTACTGTACCGTGTTGCGCGTGCATGCAGGGGACGCGATCCTCACCGACAACTGGCACACGAATGAAGTGCTGAACCACGTGCGCAGAAACTTCGAGGGATGCACGTTCGTGATGCGCACGCTGGAGGCCTGGGGTGTGGTCATTGAAAATGATCATCGCGCATATTACACAGCCGGCGGGCGGGTGTGGGTTCTGGATCTGGAGCCCTGCGAGAAGCCCAGCGCCGGGAACAAGTGATCAGCGGAAGAACTAGTATGCCGTCACGTCGCATCCTGCTCATTGACGACACTCCGGAGATTGCCGACCTTCTGACATTTGCCCTGCGCGACCACGGGTACGAAGTCTTTGCATCTGCATATACAGACAACGTGAATGAATTAGCTCTGGGGAAATGCGCCGATGCGCTTGTACTCGACTGTTCCGCCTACCAGATGAGCGAGTCGCTCTTCGACAGGGTGCGTCAGTATCCGGATACCGCGGAGCTTCCCGTAGTCATCATCAGTGACACGCCAGAAGCGGCGGACGCAAGCCTTCGCTCCCGGATCGCCCGTAGAGTCTTGCTGGTCCCGAAGCCATTCACCGGATCGCAGGTTGCAAACGCACTGGATCAATTGCTTCAGTGAAAATATGTGGAGCATGGATGAGTGGCGATATCTGGAGCGCGAGGTCATCACTGACCGGAATGGGAGGCAGTGGACTGTGGCGCTGATGGACCTGCTGGGTCAGCAGGGCGATCCAGCGATGCCCAGCACGTTGCTTGAAATGCAGTACTCATCGGGCCGGTATTTCACTCTGATTTACTCAGACAGCGGAGCGCTGCAGCGTGAACACGGCTACACCTCCCTCGAAGAGGCGAGGAAGGCATATGAAGACCTGCTCATGGCCGTAATCGACGGCAGCCTCGATCCCTCGCAACCGCTGTTCCGGCAGGACCTAGAAGATTGACGGGGCTGATCGTTGCAGCAAGTTCAACCGTCAAGCTTTGCTTTCTAGCGACCGGGGTTCAGGTCTCTCATCACCACACGAAGCACCTGTGCGGCCCTTCGCGCATCCTGCTCGGAAACCCTTAGCTCGGGGCCGCGATCTCGATACTGAAGAGCGACATCGGGCAGGCGGGCACAGCCACTTCGAATGAGACCTGCCGTCTCCGCAACGTCGAGCCGGGACTCGAATGACCAATCGGCTATTTTTGCGGGAAGACATGTAAGCCCCGGCGCACTCAGCTGCACGTGCTCAAGGGCGTCGGTCACAATCGTTTCCAGTATTCCGCAAGTTGTGATGAGCGCCAAATCGTAGTCTCGCTGCTCGATGGCGCGCCGGCTGTCGGCGTAGGCGCGCTCGAGGACAGGCTTCAGCTCCGGGTTCTGAACGAAGTCGAAATGGTGCGGGGGCAGAGCCTCCGATGACGCAGAAACTTCGTTTTCCTCCATTTGGGAAAGCGATGTAACAGCTTGCTTAAGCACGCCGAGCAACCGCTTCACGATCTCAACAGGTGACGCCTCTTCGACGGCACGACCGTTTGCTGAGCGCATCAGGAAGGCTCCACTGAACAATCGGGAAAGCCAATGTGCCTTGCTGCCTCCGGACAGTTGATGGATGATTCCCCCACACTCTTCCTGCCAAACGCGAGTGGTAGCGATCACCGATTCGTTATTGGGATCCTTCGCCAGGCCGTCGCGAAGCTCACGCCCACGCCGGATTAAGCCGGCGAGATGGGCAAGGTACGTTTCGATCTGAGTTCTTTGGCTCTCATCCATCACTAGCGTCTCGCCGAATTCACGGCCGTAGTTATGAAAATCTCGCGTGAGTCAACATTCTCGTAGGTGATGCACGCGCGTGAGCTGCATTCAAACCGCTAAAAGCGCGCTAACAATGATAATGCCCCGTAGAGCCAACGACCAGGCAACCTGGGCGTTGCACTGCGGCTCCCAATCACGGTGGTCACACACTGTTTAAAGGATGGTTCCGCAATGGTAAGCAAAGTTAAACCTGTTCCCGAAGGCTATCACACCGCAACCCCGTACTTGGTCGTAAGAGGCGCCGCAAAAGCGATCGAGTTTTACAAGAATGCCTTTGGAGCGACGGAATTGATGCGCATGGCTGGGCCCAACGGCGGAATTATGCACTCGGAGCTTAAGATTGGCGACTCGATCATCATGATGAGTGACGAAGATCCGAAGAGAGGGATACGCGGCCCTGAATCACTCGGCGGCTCGCCGATGAGCCTGTATCTCTACGTTGACGACTGTGACAAGGTCTTTAATCAGGCCGTAGGTGCCGGGGCGACCGCGACAACGCCGCTGAAGGATCAGTTCTATGGCGACCGCAGCGGAGCAATCAAAGATCCGTTTGGACACTCCTGGCATATCGCCACCCACAAGGAAGACGTCTCGATGGACGAGATCCGCAAACGGATGGCCGAGATGGCGGCATAGCAGCGTAGACCGTATGCCGATGGCGATGCCCGCAGCGAGCGCACCCGTGCCCAGGTGAACAATACCTTCGCGCAGTTCAGCCCGCCCGACGTGGCGGTGGCGGACGCAGTCGGCTCGGCCAACCAAGGTCGAACTTCTCGATGTCGCCCGGGTGCTGAGACACCGGCCCCACTGGCTTTCTTGTGGTACGTAGAACCCGAAAAAACCGTGCTAAACCGCGCTAAACGAAGGGGCGGATTGATGGCGCCGTCAATGGAAACGGTGGAGGTCGCAGTGCAAAGCCGCTGTCTCCGGGACCGAAATACCACGCTCGTCACGGAACGACTTCTGCCAAAAAACTGGAGCCTAGGTCTTGGAATAGACGGTACACCCTAGGAGTCTGTCGGGAATAGATTCTGCCGAATTGCACAAAGATCACAGGATTTTCTGTAGGTGCTTCGGGTTACGATTTGGGTATGGGAAAGAGTTTTCGCTCCGACGACCTGGATCAGTTGCTGTTGCTGCCACCGTCGCTGCATGACTGGCTGCCGGAAAAGCACTTGGCCCGGTTTCTGGTTGATGTGGTCGATGAGTTGGATCTCAGTGCGATCTATGCTTCTTATGATGAGAAGGATGGCCGAGGGCAGTCCGCGTATTTGCCAGAGATGATGGTGCGGGTATTGCTTT
The DNA here is from genome assembly GCA_963786435.1 of uncultured Acidobacteriota bacterium. Taxonomy (GTDB): domain Bacteria; phylum Acidobacteriota; class Terriglobia; order Terriglobales; family Acidobacteriaceae; genus TOLSYN. Next base: position 2,697,628 of record CAWAZK010000002.1, on the reverse strand, counting down.
ACGGCTACTGCACGGGGACCTACAGCTCACGCAAGATCCAAGCGAAGACATTTGAAGATGTGGCGTTTCGCTTCTTATCGGCCGACGAACATCCGGACCATAGCACGCTTGCGGAGTTTCGCAAGCGACATCTGGAAGCTCTGGCTGGCCTGTTTATGCAGGCGCTGCAGCTATGTCAGAAGGCAGGTTTGGTCAAGCTGGGGCATGTAGCGATCGACGGAACCAAGCTGCAAGGCAACGCCAGCAAGCACAAGGCGATGAGTTATGGGCGCATGAGCGAGACCGAAAAGAAACTGCAGGAGCAAGTTGACGAACTGCTGCAGCGCGCCGCTGCGGTGGATGCAGACGAGGATGAGAAGTACGGCAAAGGACAGAGCGGAGACGACATCCCCGACGAGTTAGGGCGACGGGAAAGCCGACTCAAGAAAATCCGGGAAGCCAAGGCGGAGTTAGAAGCCGAAGCCAAGCAAAACGCTGAGGCGAAGAAAGCCGCCGCCGAGGCCAAGATCGCCGATCGTCGGCAGCAAGAGGCGCGCACGGGCAAGAAGGCGCGCGGGCATGACCCGCAGGTACCCGATCCAGAGAAGGCGGAGGCTGATCCCAAAACCCAGCGCAGCTTCACCGATCCGGAGAGCCGGATCATGCCGAGTGGAAGTCAAAAAGGTGCTTTTCTCCAGGGCTACAACGCACAGGCCGCCGTGGACAGCCAATCGCAGGTGATCGTGGCCGTCGATGTAATCCAGCAGACCACTGACAATGATCAACTGGCGCCGATGCTGGAGCAGGTGGAACAGAATGTGGGAGCCAAGCCGCAGGCGGTTAGCGCAGATAGTGGCTTTTGGAACCCGGAACAGGTGAAGAAAGTCCAAGCCCAGGGCATTGATCTGCACGTGGCCACGTGCAAGCAGAAGCACGGGGAAACGGGCCTGGAAGACCATGCAATCCACTCCGGGGAAGAGATCTCGCTGCGGCAACAAATGAAGCAGAAGCTGGACAGCGATGCAGGGCGGAATCTGTACCGGATGCGCAAAGCAATCGTCGAACCAGTGTTTGGTCAGATCAAAGAGTGGCGTGGGTTCCGGCGCTTCTCTCTACGCGGCCTGCAGAAGGTCCGAGCCGAATGGAAGCTGGTCTGCCTCACCCACAATCTGCTGAAGCTGTTTCGCTCTGGGCGCCAGTTCCAGATGGCGGCATAAAGGAAAACAGCCAAAAGCCGGCTATGCACCAATGAAATGGCGCTTTTCTGGTGTGGAACGGCCAGCCCAACATCGCTTCACCCCGGAGGAACAGGGAGGGGCGGCATCTGGATGTGTTCACGTCGAATATCAAACTCGTGGCCGTTGCTTATTCCAGACACACTCCTAGGGAAGCGCATCATTCGCAACGATGAGGTGATCGGGGCTTTATGCCTCTGTCTATGGAGCATGGGCAACGGGAACTGATCGAGGCGGTCCGACGATTGTTCGTCAGCATTCCCCCCACGCTGGCCGCCAGAGTCGAGATCGCGCCAGTATCCGCTTCCTTCGCCGCCCAGATCCGCGCCACCCGAGTCGGCGTCGTATCGGAGCCACTGTTAATGATGAAAGCGACGGTTCGGGGGCAGTCTCCATACTGGACCTCCGGAGTGTTTGGTTCGTGCATTCGCTTTGTGTCAGTGCGGCCTTGTTGGGCCGAGTTTTCAGTATCGCGCAGCTTCAAATGTCTCGCTCCGATGTGCAATCATGGCCAAACATTGACAAAGACTGTTATTAGCGTCAGCATAGTGAACAGGAGATGCCTCCCATGAATGTTTCCCTAACCCCCGAGCTGGAACAGTTTGTTGCCAGCAAGGTAGCAACCGGCCGCTACAACTCTGCCAGTGAAGTCGTGCGAGAAGCCCTGCGGCTCCTCGAAGAACACGATCAAGCACGTAGTGCCCAGATCGCTGCTTTCAATCAGGAGCTCGGCCAGAGGCTGGCAGCGCTGGACAGTGGAGAGCACGTTGATCCGGCAGCGGCGCGTAAACGTCTGCAACAAAAGTTGACGGAGCGAAAAAGGCGCAGTGCATGAAGAAGTACGTTCTCAGTGCTGCTGCTGAGCTGGATCTGGAGGCCATTTGGGAATATATCGTTCAAGACAACATCGACGCTGCCGATCGCTGGATCAGCAAGCTCTTCGATGCCTTCGAAGCAATTGAACAGGCCCCTGGCATGGGGCATAAGCGAGAAGATCTCACTTCATTTCCAATTCTCTTCTGGCCGATAGGCGCATACCTGATCCTCTATCGCGTCCAACAGGAGTGGATCGAGATTGTGGCCGTGACCCAGGGCGCGCGAGACATTCCCGCATTCCTACGCCAACGCTCTTCGTAGTTCCGACGAGCGGTTGGGCTGGGAGGCACCTCATTCTGTAAATATTGCGCTCCGCTGTTACAAGGTTGCGCAAATGTATCGCCTGTCGAAACAGTGGAATTCAATGCCGCCTTACCTTCATCCAGGCGCGGGTCTGGTTGTCGCCCGGAGGGCGGCGCCCGGCGTGTGCTCTTTCGATTATGATTTGTCAGTTCTAGCCAAGAAGGTTCTGGCGGGGAAGTGTCCCGCGGTGCCGTCATCAGAGACAAGGTGCCGGGGCCAATTTAACCATGGAAGGAAATACACTGAGAGTGAACGCGAAGATTACACGATCTGCGGAAGCAGTCGAGAAAGTACAAAGCTATGTTGGTAAGGCGCTCGAAGTGCTTGACCACGGTTTCAATGGCCGAATTGTCAACGGCTATGGCGTTTACACGGATGTTTCAACCAGGAAGTACGATTTGGCGATCGCGCTAGATGAGCTCAAAAAGGCTCTCACGCTCATGGACACGACGGCCTGGCCGACAAATACCGACTACGATGATGCCGAACGTCCGGTAATTCCGACGAGTAGGACTGTGTCCAAGAATTCGGTCCAGGCCCTTAACACAATGCAGCCGTGCCACACCGGAATCGGACAGTTGTCTGCTACTATGTGCGGCAATCCCCAACACGAATGAATGTTCGCAATATTGTAGCGGCACATTTCTGACACCGTCTCAATCAGAAGCAGAAGCATTACTATGGGGATAATGGCGGATCTGGATCCAGGCAGCATCGCCGTGCTGGCGGAAAAACCTTCGGTGGCGCGTGATATCGCTCGGGAGCTGGGTGCGACCAGCCGCGGCAACGGATACCTGCACGGCAACCGCTACGTTGTGACGTGGGCTGTGGGGCACCTGGTAAGCCTTGCCCAGCCACACGAAATCAAACCTGAATGGCGCACTTGGCGGCGTGCCCTACTCCCTATGTTGCCCAGGCAATGGCCGCTTGTCGTCTACGACAAAACTAAAGATCAATTCGAGATCGTAAAGCGAATCCTAAACTCCCCGAAGGTTTCGCGCATCGTTTGTGCGACCGATGCCGGCCGCGAGGGGGAATTGATCTTCCGCTATATCTATGAGTCAGCACTGTGCCAAAAGCCGTTTAGCCGCCTATGGATCTCTTCGCTCACGCCGGAGGCCATCCACAAAGGGTTCTCAGCCCTGCGACCCGGAGCCGACTACGACTCGCTGGCGGATGCTGCGCGGGGCCGCAGCCAGGCAGATTGGCTGGTAGGCATGAACCTATCGCGCGCCTACTCTCTTGCCGACAACGAAAAGCTTTCCGTGGGGCGCGTCCAGACGCCCACGCTGGCCATGGTGGTTGAGCGTGAACTTGCCATACGCCAATTCGTGCCCGAAGAGTACCTGGAAATTGTGGCCGATTTTCGCCCAAGTGACCGGCGTCCAACGGGAGACGCTCAGCAGAATCTCTATCGGGGTACGTGGTTCCGTGAGAAGGCTGTAGAGGGGGCCGACAAAGAATCGCGGCAGAAGGCGATGCGGCTGCCCACGGATGCAAAAGAAGCGAAGAAGATTATCGAGCGCGCGCGTGCAGGTCAGGCCGCCATCGAATCGATTCAATCGGAAACGCAGCGCATGGCTCCACCGCTGTTTTACGATCTTACTGAACTGCAGCGTCATGCCAACCGTCTCTATGGCTTCAGCGCGCAAAAGACGCTGGATGTCGCGCAGGCTCTGTATGAAACCTACAAACTCATCAGCTATCCGCGCACGGACAGCCGGCACCTCTCGCAGGATGTAGCGCCCACGCTGATGGGAATCGTCAAGAACATCCAAGGCCCTTATCGGGAGCATCTGGCGCCGGGCACGGGCGAGCGCGCCTTAGGACGGCGGTTCATTGACGACTCAAAGGTGACCGATCACCACGCCATCATTCCCACCGCAGTGTCAGCAGGGAAGAGTCGCCTGTCGGACGACGAACGTAAGATCTACGATCTGATCTGCCGGCGCCTGCTCAGCGCCTGGCAGGACGACCACATCTGGTCGGTTACAACCGTGATTTCCGCGATTACAAACAGCGACATCGTTGACCGCTATCATGCGTCTGGGACCGCTGTGCAGCAGGCCGGTTGGAAGGTGCTAGACATCGCCGTCGAGAAAAAGGCGAAGCGGGGGCAGGGAAGCGGCGAGGATAAGCGGGAGGAACAGGTCTTGCCGCCGGGTTTGGCCAAGAGCCAGCCGCAGGAGGTGACCAACGTGGAAGCGTTGAAAAAGAAGACCCGGGCACCCAAGCGGTACACCGAAGGAACGCTGCTCACGGCCATGGAGACGGCGGGCAAGACCCTCGACGAAGAGGAACTGGCGAACGCTATGAAGGAAACCGGTCTGGGGACGCCAGCGACTCGTGCAGCCATGATCGAGGTTCTACTCAACCGTGATTACATTGTGCGGCGAGGAAAGACACTCGAAGCCACGGACAAGGGCATCCGGCTTATCGAGGTGGTTCACCCTGAGGTGAAGAGCCCCGCTATGACCGGTCAGTGGGAAGCATATCTCAAGCGGATCCAGCGCGGAGAGGCTCAATTGGGGCCATTCCTGAAAGGCATTGAAGATTACGTTACGGCAGTGGTGGGCAAGGTTGGTCAGGTGCCGCCTGCCGGGAGGGTACCGGCGCAAGTTGTGGCTCCATCGACAGAGGTTGTGGTTCCAAATCCACGAAGCGTTCACTGCACTCTGGACACGTCCACTGGCGAGCCGTTGCCAATGGGCGACCTGAATAGTCTCCTGCACAAAGCTTTCGGTTTTTCCTCTTTCCGGTCGAACCAGGAAGCCGTCTGCCGGGCGGCCATCGAAGGTCGGGACGTGTTGCTGGTGATGCCTACAGGGTCGGGCAAGTCGCTATGCTATCAATTGCCGGGCATCGCCCGCGGCGGTACGACGCTGGTGATCAGCCCGTTGATTGCGTTAATGGAGGATCAGGGAGCGAAGCTCAAGGCGCAAGGCTTTGCCGTTGACCGCATTCACTCGGGCCGTCCGCGTACTGAGTCGCGGCAGGCTTGCATGGATTACCTCAGCGGCAAGACGCAGTTCCTTTTCATTGCGCCGGAGCGGTTGCGGGTGGCCGGTTTCCCGGAGATGTTAGCCAAACGACCTCCTTCCCTGATTGCCATTGACGAGGCGCACTGCATCTCGCAATGGGGACACGATTTCCGGCCGGATTACCGCATGCTGGGTCAGTACCTGCCCCGCTTTCGTCCGGCGCCGGTCATAGCGCTGACCGCCACTGCAACACCAATCGTTCAAAATGACATCGTCGAGCAGTTGGGGCTGGCGCAGACAAACCGCTTCGTTCATGGCTTTCGCCGCGACAACATTGCAATTGAGGTTGTCGAAATTGCGCCTTCTCAGCGGGCTGAGTTTGCCGGCGAACTGTTGCGAGAGGCGAAACGCAGGCCAGCAATTGTCTACACACCCACGCGAAAGCACGCTGAAAGTCTTGCCGCCGAACTTGCCGCCCACTTTCCCGCCGCTGCCTACCACGCCGGGATCGATGCCGGACGCCGCCAGCAAGTTCAAGAAGAGTTCCAAAAAGGCCGGATCCAGGTGATGGTGGCAACGATTGCCTTTGGCATGGGAATCGATAAGGCTGATGTCCGTACCGTGATCCACACGGCTCTGCCGGGAAGCCTCGAAGCGTACTACCAGGAAATCGGGCGCGCCGGACGTGACGGTGCCCCCAGCCGCGCGATCCTGATGCACTCCTATGCCGATCGCTACACCCACAAATTTTTCTACGAGCGCGACTATCCAGAGGTGACTGTGCTGGAGGCGATCTTTACCAAGCTCCGGGCCGAGCCACATGAAAAGGCATCCTTAATCAGCAAGCTCCGGATGGATGAAGAGGTGTTCGACAAGGCCCTTGAGAAGCTCTGGATTCATGGCGGCGCCGTGGTGGACTCCGCCGAGAACGCGAGCCGGGGCCACGACCAGTGGCGCGCATTCTATGTCGCCCAGGGTGAGCAGAAGCGGGCACAGATCGACCAGATGATGCGCTATGCGGAGAGCAATCAGTGCCGCATGGCCACCCTGGTACGCCACTTCGGCGACCTTGCTGACGGAGAGAAGCGGTGCGGGATTTGCGATTTCTGCGCTCCCGGTCAGTGCGCCGCGCAGCGGTTCCGTACCGCCACAGAGGCGGAACACAAGGCGCTCCTACGTGTGGTAGCCGTGTTGCGCTCGGGTGGCGCGAAAGCGACCGGCAAGCTGTTCGCAGAACTGTGTCCCAACGCCGAGATGAGCCGCGACGCATTTGAAGAGGTGCTCGGCGCCATGGCGCGTGCCGGACTTCTGCAACTCTCGGACGAGGCCTTTCAAAAAGATGGAAAACAGATTCCGTACCGTAAGGCCAGTCTCACGCACACCGGGCAGAGTGTGGATGAAAGGACGCCGGTCGCATTTGTCATGAAGGACACTGCACCCCCATCTGGCAAGCGGAAAAGGAAGAACACGCCTACTGGTTCTAGTCGGAAGCGGGCATCGAAGCCTGACATAGCGGCGGGACCGGGGAAATTGGCGAATGCGAAGAAGGCTGAAGCTGAGATGGACGTCCGCCTCGAAGCGGCGCTGCGCGACTGGCGTCTGGCCGAAGCCCGGCGGCGTGGCGTGCCAGCTTTTCGGATCTTGAGCGACCGCACACTGAAGGCTCTGGCTACCAGCCACCCTGTAACACCCGAAGACCTACTCTCCGTTCCGGGAATTGGGTCCGGTACCGTCGCGAAATATGGAACGAATCTCTGCCGCGTGCTCCGCGAAAACCGTGGCTAAAAGGTAAAACATGGATTCCGCCGTAGATGTAATCACTCGTACAACCGCCAATGGAGACCACCCAATGACCGAACCGAGCTACGAAGAATTGAAAGCACAACTCGCTGCGCTCAAAGCTAAGGAAGCACGTAGCGGTACCATGAGCTTTAAAGTATCCGACAAGGGCGGTGTCAGCGTGTACGGCCTGGGCCGCTTTCCGGTCACCTTGTATTACGAGCAGTGGATAAAGCTTCTGGATAGAGCGCAGGACTTACGCGAGTTTCTTGAGGCGAACAAAGACAAGCTAAAACTGAAGGAGTAGTACGGCAGTTCGCTGTCATGTCCAGCTACATGCGCTAGAATTCAACTGCAATTCCATAAATCGGGTGTGAAGCCCACGAGGGAGAACATTACTAAATGGCAACTACAACCATGACAAAGACGCAGGTGGTTCGCCTGCTGGCGGAAAAAAGCGAAATCACAAACAAGCAGGCGGCAACATTTCTGGACAATCTGGCTGAACTAGCCGTGACTCAGGCTAAGAAAACTGGTGTGTTTGTGGTGCCTGGTCTGGGCCGCCTGAAGAAGGTTCAGCGTGCAGCGCGGACTGGTCGCAATCCGCAGACTGGCGAGGCCATCAAGATTAAGGCCAAGACCACAGCAAAGTTCTATGTTGCAAAAGCGGTGAAGGACGCCATTGCACCCGTAAAGGCAGCAACCGCGAAGAAGTAACTCCACTTATAGGCTGGGATTGGCCGGCTGGCAACGTCGGCCTTTTCTTATTGCGCTAAAAACGGAACCGCACTGATTATTGTGTAGCGACCATAGCACTGCTACCATCCACGATAGAAGGAGTAAGTCCCCCATATGGATACTGCACAATTCCTCACTGACCTTCGCGTCCAGCGCGACCGCATAGACCAAGCTATTGCCGCACTCGAAGCCCTGAGCGGAGCTATTGTCTCCTCAACCAAAACTGCTACCAAAGCTACCTCACCTGCACCCGGAATCAAGCCGATCGCCGCAAAGCGCGTCATTAGTGCTGAAGCACGACAGCGGATGGCCGAGGCGCAGCAGAAACGGTGGGCAAAGAAGAAGCGGGCTGTGAAGGTTGCTGCCAAGAAAACGGCATCTGTGGCTCCGCTGGCAGTGAAGTCGGCCAAGGCCGCTCCTGTAGCCTCTCCCGCTGCGAAGGGAGCGCGGAATCCCATGAGTGAGTCCACAAAGAAGAAGTTAGCAGCGGCGGCGAAGGCGCGTTGGGCGGCAAAGAAGTCTGCTGCGAAGACGGCGTAGACTGCCGCTGTTATAGCCGTTGCATCAGAAGCACATGATGACAAAGCTGGAAATCATCGTGCAACCGCCGACAGGTGCTGGGGTGTATGCGCGAGTATCTCATCTCTATCTTCCAAAAGATTCTCCACCGGCATTTCTACAGCTGTGTTGAAATGCCGGTTGGGATTTTAGAACGCTTAGCGCCAGCTCGGCCAGCAGGCGCTTTTGACAGCGAGAGAACACGAGGGGAGTCGCTCTTTATGAGTCGTAATGCGCCCCCGATAGGGAATGAAGTACGACGTTTCGACGGATTGCGACATGAAAAACGCCACTTCTTACATCAAACCAGACTTTTCGGCCCAATAGGCCTCGCCAACCGAAATCTCGGGAACGATGCTATGAATCGCTTCGGCGCGAAGGTAGTACTCTCCTTCGGTTCCAGGTGTACTTATTATGATCCACACCAGGAAAGCGCCACAGATCACCAAGATGGCTTTATAAAACAGCAAAAAGATGACTACAGCCGCGACGATAATCCCCAGGGCGATCAGACCGTGCCGAAGGTTTCCTATTGCCAGATGAATCAACCAGGTGGCGACGACGGCTATGATCGGAAGAAACAACGTAACACAGACAGGAACTTGATCGAATCCCCAGAATTGGAGTATCGCGCAATCGGCGCCCACGCCGACAAGAAAAGCCAAGATAAGCAAGAATGCACGGAAATTCGTCAATTTGAGGTGAATAAGAATCAGAATGACCGCAGCAGAGAGAGCAATGTAAGGGCTTGTTTGCATTCCGTAAATCCCTTTCTGTGAAGTTGATAATTCAGTTCGATGAGAAAATGCTGAACATTCATCAGCGGAACGCTTCCTAGATATGCTGAACTCGCATGGCGCCTGCAGGCGGCGCGTTTGCTCATTCCACTCCTCAACCGTCTCCGAGGGCTACACGGCACTCTGGGAACGTAAGCGCCTCGATCTAACGGTTGAGGCCATGATCCATGACAACCCTGAGTGGCACCCGCTATTTTCAGCGGAAGAATTGATCATCTGTGAAGAGCGCCTGACGGATTACCAGTATTTTTTGTGATGTCGAGTGCAGCTCGCTGCCGAGGGGCCGAGGGCGCAGGAAGTGAAAGGTCGAGGTGCTGGTCGTGAACAGCACTTCAAGTGTTTTCGGCAGCTCGGTCATATCGATCACGCTCAAATGATCGAATAGCTAGCTGCGGCTGACGCCTTGATCTCCGCTTTCTTCGGATTTACTGAACCAAAGCAAACGCAGAAGCCGCGGCGAGATAGGTTCAGCTGCAGTCGTCTGTCCAAGGAGTTTGATCGACAGATCAGCAAGAGCTATGGCGTTGTGAGTCGCACGAGCTCCTTGTTTGATCCTCTTTCCGGCAGTTGGAATCCCGAAACGATTGAGGGCTGTAGACTGGGAGCGGGTTTGAGCTGAGTGGAGGCAGTCACCAGATGGGTGAGTTGCGCGAGGTGGGGATTTCTGTACGCGGGCAGGAAGTGGAGGCGTTTTCGGTAGACACGCCGGGTGGGCGGATCCATGTACGCTGGGATTACGAGGCCAGCGCCACGCCGAACGCGCAACTGGCCTTTTTCGCGGAGTTTCTTTCCACCACTGGGGTGTATGACTCTTGGCTGGAGAGTTGCCCGCTTAGTTATATCAGCGGCAACGCGCCCGGCAAGCGGGACGTTCTTGGCACCTGGTTTCTATCCATTCTGGCAGGGCACAGACGTTATGCTCACATTACCGGTCTGCGGGGCGACGGAGTAAGTCCGCAGATCCTTGGAATGAGTAAGATTGTCAGCGAGGATTCACTTCGCAGATCGCTGGCGCGGATGAGCGCAGAGCAAAGCCGGGACTGGCTGCGTCCGCAATTGCTCTCCAGTGTGCAGGCCGCGCTGAACTCGCCGTGGATCCTGGATATCGACACGACGATCAAGACGCTGTTCGGCAAGCAAAGCGGGGCCGAGGTCGGCTACAACCCGCACAAGCCTGGCCGGCCCAGCCACGCACTGCACACTTACTGGGTTGGCAACCTGCGGCTGGTGCTCGATGTCGTGGTTTCTTCTGGAAAGCAGCACAGCTCCCTGCACGCGCGACCTGGACTGTGCGCGGTGCTGGATAGCTTGAGCCGAGAGCAACTGCCAGCTTTGGTGCGCGGAGACTGCGGTTACGGCAACGAGCCGTTTATCGGCGAACTGGAAGATCGCGGCCAGCCCTATCTGTTCAAACTACGCCAGACCAAAGGGGTGCAACGGCTGCTGGCGCGCCAGTTTGCCCGCGAGGACTGGAGCACGCCCGGCCCTCGCGATCAGGGTTGGAGTGCGGTGGAGGACACCTTGCGGCTGACCGGGTGGGATAAATCACGCCGGGTCGTGATCCTCCGTCGACGTGCAAAGTCCGACTTAGCGCTGAGTCGAAAGACCAAAGATGAACAGATCGAGCTACTGCTGCCTGACGAGGACGTGCAACTGTGGGAGTACGCGGTGCTGGTGACCAACAGCAGCTACCCGCTGGATGCAATGGCGCAGTTATACCGCGATCGGGCCGATGCGGAGAACGGCTTCGATGAGTTGAAGAACCAGTGGGGCTGGGGCGGCTTTACGACACAGGACATGGAGCGCTGCCAGACCAGCGCACGTGCCGTAGCCTTGGTCTACAACTGGTGGAGTTGGTACTGCCGTGCGGCCAAACCGGGGGCGAGGATGGAAGCCATTACCAGCCGTGCGCTTTTACTGGCAGCCGTGGGCAGAGCGACCAAACATGCCGGAAAAACAACGCTCTACCTGACGCCGATGCACGCTGCCAGGAAAACCCTGATGCTGATGATCGCCAATATCCACAAGGCTCTACGCCATGTAAGAACAGTTGCGGAGCAGTTTCCTGCAACCAACCGATGGAAGACCCTGCTGGACTATCTCGTGGGTAAAATCACTCCACCTCTAACGCCGAGGCTCCTCGAAACGAATATCGGTTTCGCAGAGTAACTGCCGTTTTTAGGGTGATAACAAGCGCGCAAAGCTGACGACGCAACACCGCAATATAGGTGGCGAGGTCGTCTTCTGCGGTTGGGGCAGAAGGTGCCGCGCCAAACATACGAATCAGCGTGATTAACTTGAGAATGCGATCGGACGCAATCATGAAGGCCTCATGAAGATTGGTTAGTGAACAGAATCGCCTGTGCATGGAATATTCGGTGAAGCGATGATTCGGCTAGCTCTGCGACTGATTCTCAGCTTTGATCACCGGTGCGCGATTGCACAGCTGAGTCTGGAGCTGTGCCAAGTACTTCCGCAAATCATTAAGCCGTTGGTTGTATTTACGAACAGTGCTTTCCCGTGGGTTGTGGATGTTGGCTATTGCAGCTTCGGCGCGTGCAATCCTGCGCTTGCACCTTGCCAGTCTCCAATTCAGATCATGTGCGAGTTTCGGTTGATTCGTCTTCGTGTTTTGTTGTCGTCTAAGCGCCCAGTTGCGCCAACGCTGATGCCCAACATGCAAAGCATCGCAATATGAACATGGATAGATCACGACGGTTTCGTTCCCGGGAAGATTGGCTGCATGCCGCAGCGCTGATAGGTAGTCGAAGTGGCAGAGTTTACGGCCGCATTCTGCCCATCTCGTTGATCGGAATTTCATCTGAGAATCCTCTGTAACAGGTGTGGCCGGTCGGAAATTGAGTTGGCTCGGCAGCACCGATCGGCCTGAAGAGAAGAACTGAAAGCTCGGGAAAGCTACTTTGCGGGACATCCGCGTTTGCAAGATCCACACCTGGCACACCGATACCATCCACAGGACGGACATTTCGGGGTGGATGGATTGTTGCTTGCGACGGGCTTGTGGCAATTCCAACAACCGCTTTTGTAGGCGGATACGCCTTTTTCGACTTTCAGAACGAGATCGTGCAAGGAGTCTGCGCTGTTATCGGCGATAGTGGTGAAGTCTGACTCGCCACAGCAAGGGCAGACAGGCTGTGACTCGTTGCATTCGTCGAGTTCCCAGCCGCAATGTGAACAGTACATTCGGAGTTTCCTTTCAGGCTTTATAGATTGAAGGACAAGAGCAAGGTTTTCTTTGGATTACATCTTTGGCGGTAAACGAGGAAGGTGAAGCGCGATGGAAGGAATGCTGGAAGCGGCTTCGCGGGAGGAGGTAGACTCTCTAGCTCAAACGCCGGATCTGGGAGTTCATTCGGGCTGGGAAGCTCAAGATCGCAGACGCCAACCCTATTGAAATGACGGGAGGAGAGCCGTGGCTTTCGCAGGCGTTTGTATCGCAATTTAGAAAACGCGCACTGTTTTTCTTCACTTGTTTGGTATTTACGGCGGCCCCGACCAGAATCGGAACGTTTGACCGAAGAGGGTTAAAGTTCGTGATTCGTAAGTCGCGGTAGGGATATCAGTTGCCTGATACCCCCCGCGCAGATTCCGCACGAGCGCTCACTAGCGCATGCGGCTCTTATCTCGGATGGTTGGCGGCGAAGCGTTTCGCGGGATAAGGGTGAAGCACGCGTGGAGAGGCGGAACGATAGTGACCTTTGGTGGCGGGCACCAATCCACGAGTATCATTAACCTGCACAGCCACGCGTGCACGGGCCTTGTATTCAGCAGGGCAGAGCCAAGAAAAGTTGGCAAGGTGCCGCCGAGGGTGGCACCTGAAGGAGATTCTATTGCTTCAAGGTGCCGGTAGTTCTCGGCAGCACGGCGGAAGCGCGTTGGAAGGAAGAACTCTACGCTTCCCTGACCCGATGTGGCTTCTGTCACTGCTGATTTGCACGCTCGGAGTGGCGGTGGCGTTCGTGTACTTCGACGTACCGATAGCCCGTCGCGTCAATGGGCTTTTGAGGTCGGCTGAAAGCCTGGCGACGGGATTTGCAAGTGGCGTTCTTCTCGGTGTCGAAGCGGCTGTTGTGCTGGCGCTGGTTATCATTCGGATAACGCGCGGACGTCTGTCGTCTTTTCTTGAGGCGACCGCGCTCGCGTGTCTGACCTCCATCTGTGCTTATGCAATCAACGACAGCACTCTGAAGCTCTTTTTCGGAGTACCGAATCCTGCGGCCGTGTTGCACGGAACCCAACATGCTTTCAACCTCCTAAGCGGCTCTTCAAACAGCAGCTTTCCATCGGGCCACATGGTTCTCGCTGGTGCCTTCGCCGGTGTTTTCATGCGACTCTATCGAACCAGTATCTTGCCGTTCTCCGCACTGCTGCTCATTGCGACAGTGCTGCTGATCGCTGGTGACTGGCATTTCGTCAGCGATGTAATTGCCGGAACATTTGTCGGCGTCTCCGCCGGCCTCCTGGCCGGCGAGGTCTGGCTCGCCCATTCAAAATAGGGCGTTATGCTGCTGGCAGTCTTGTAGAGTTCGCTTACAGTTCGCTCAGGGAGAACTCCATGGTGGGTTTCTGCGCCCCTTCCTATCTAGAGCGGTTCCTAAGTAGTTATATCCAGAGAAGAGGGATTGGAGTAAGTTGCAGTTGGCGATTTCTCTGTGAAGACACAAATCGATGCCACGAGCATATTCGGATGATTTGCGGTGCAAGCTTCTGCAGGCATACGAAAGGGCCGGGATCGGCCTGGAGCAGCTGGCGGAGCAGTTTGGTGTCAGCTACGGTTTTACAAAGAAGATTCGACGGCAACAGCTAAAGTCGGGACAAATGGAGCGGCCTCTGCAACGGGTACATGGGCCGGTGAGCCGGGTGACCGACGCAGTGAAAGGGCATCTGCGGCAGCAGTTGCAGGATCAACCTGATCTCACGCTGGCCGAGTTGGGGCAACGGCTGGAGCAACATCTGCAGGTGAAACTCAGCAAGACGCGACTCTGTCTTGAACTCCAGCGGCTGGGGTTGCGGCGTAAAAAAAACGCTGCACGCCAGTGAGCAGGACACGGAAGAAGGCAGGCAGCGACGGCAATCGTGGTGGGAGTTGATCGCTCGAATCGATCCGCAACGCTTGGTGTTTCTGGACGAAAGCGGCGTGACCACCGAGATGACCCGTCGCTACGGGCGCGGCGAACGCGGTGATCGTGTGTGCGAAGGTGCTCCGGGCGGGCACTGGCATACCGTGACTCTGTTGGGAGCGATCACGATGAACGGCCTGCTGGCCACCATGACGATCCCAGAACCCACCGACGGTGATGTCTTTCTGGCCTATCTGGAACAGGTTCTATGTCCGCGACTGCGCCCCGGACAGGTTGTGATCATGGACAATCTGTCGGCACATAAGCATCGGCTGGTTCGCATGTTGATTGAGCAAGCCGGAGCCGAACTGCTTTATCTACCGCCGTACTCACCGGACTTCAATCCCATCGAGAAGTGCTGGTCCAAGATCAAACAACACTTACGAGCAAGCAAAGCTCGAATACTCGACACCCTCGACCTCGCCATCACAGCCGCCATGGCAGCTATCACCGCCCAAGATTCCGCGGCTTGGTTTCAATACTGCGGTTATCGGACACGGACACCATGAAACCGATCTAAGTCACCGCAAACCGCGCACTAAGGATTCGGTCGTCAGATCCCGATAAACGCCGATTGGACAGGAAATCCCACGGCGCCCTATGCGGATTCCAATCACGTCCGAACAATGAGGGGCGAGAGGGTCTCCAGCGTATATCGGGACCAAGACATTGTTTTCCCGCAGCCGTTATGATCGTAGGTGGAACCTGTTATTGACTGTAAGTGAGGCCCGCTCATGCCGCTTTCTGCAAACCGTATTTGGCGACAATTGCCGAATGAGATTAGAGTCTCCGCCAGCAAGTTGTTCTGGACGGAGCCAACCAAAGAACAAAAACAGTTTCTCCTTGCCGCTCTCGCGAAAGCAAAAAACGTTCGTGAGATTAGTGTCCGCCGAGCCCCGCTTGAGCGCCTGGTCAACTGGACGGCAACAACTCTGACTCTTCCTGATCAGATGGCAAATAATCTGCTGCAGGACTATCTACTCCATGATCATCGTGCAACGATTGTGCGCTATCTCGATTTGCTGGGGATTCCTCATTCCGATGGAATGATCGAGGAAAGCTTCGACCTCGCATCCCTGCCGAAAGAGCGCGTCCAGGACGCGGCTCGAACCCTCCTCGCATCCACAGATCGCCCAGCAGTCGAACTTTACCTCAAGTATCTCGTGGTTCAAGGTGGGCCCTGGTCGGTGATTGAAGAAGTCCTGCCAACCGAGTGAAGCGTTTGAGTCGCAAAACTCGATCACTACCGGCATATCGGCTTGCGTGGAGTGTCCGATGTCACTTGCGGCGCGTTGTCGACCGAAATTCAATCGCAAAGGCCGATAGGAGACCGCTTCTGGTGCCGAGGGCATTTGATTAGGTGCTTCTGAGATACAGTCAGGGAAGTACGGATGTCGGATTGTAGCCCCCGTGTGCCCAGAAACAGCTGTTTGCGCACGTTAGGAGCGAACATGACTCAACGAGGTTAGTGCAGCGCGACTCCCGCCAGCCCGAGTTCATTCGCCACGCTCCTCATCGCCTCCACGCAGAAACTAATGTGCTCATCCAGATCGAGTCCCATCTCCGCTGCGCCATTCACAATGTCCTCGCGATTCACCGAGCGCGCGAATGCCTTGTCTTTCATCCGCTTGCGTACGCTCTTGGCGTCCACTTCTTCGAGCGACTTTGAAGGCTTCACCAGCGCGACCGCCGTGATGAAGCCGGCGAGTTCGTCGCAGGCGAAGAGGGTTTGCGCCATGCGCGTATCGCGCGGCACACCGCTGTACGTGGCGTGTCCCATGATGGCCCGGCGAATGTCCTCCGGACAGCCTCGCTCTGCCAAGATCTGATTGCCCTTAAACGGATGCTCCTCCGCAGTCGGATGTTTTTCGTAATCGAAGTCGTGAATGAGGCCGGTAATGGCCCACTTGTCTTCGTCCTCGCCGAACTTCAGAACTCCTGATCTCGCCCCGTAGATCCTGTCGGGCAGGGAAAACGGAATGATCCTGAAAACTGTTGCCAGAGGGGCTGCTTTGGATTAAGAAAGAGCATGCCGCAGATGCAACTGCCGATATTCCCTGCCGGAGTGACCGAGATCAATCACCACATAGCGGTGGCAAAGGAGGCGGGCACGGTGTACTACATCCACGGCCACCTGCCGGTGTTCCGCCACGCGGAGAACGATGTGCGTGGATTTCGCATGTTCACCAGCCAGATGATCGTCAACGGGACGGTGAAGCCCAAGGAGATTGTCCAGGCGTTCGGCGTTCCGATGATTGCAGTGAAGAGGTATGTGAAGGTTTTTCGGGAGCAGGGGGCCAACGGGTTCTACGCGGTGAAACCCCGTCACAGTTCAGCCTCGGTGCTGAAAGGGGAAGTGCTGCAGCGAGCGCAGAAGTTGCTTGACGAGGGGCAGAGCGTTCCGGAAGTGGCGAGTGAACTGAATGTGTTGGCGAACACGCTGCACAAGGCGGTTGACGCTGGACGCTTGCGAAAGCTAAAAAAAACGAACCCGCCACCACCGAAGTAAGCAACAAGAGTGGTCGCAGTCAGATCGACAGCCAAGCGCCGATGGGAAACGCCGCGACGCGTTCGTTGGAGCGAGTAGCGGCCGCGATGGGAGAGCTGGAGTCGGCGCCCATCGAGTTTCAAGCTACCTGCGATGTAACCCGGGGCGGCGTGCTGCTGGCATTGCCTGCGCTGTTGGCGACCGGGTTGTTGCGCTACACGCCGGAGATGTACCAGCTCCCAAACGGATTTTATGGCATTGACAGCATCTTCCTGCTGCTGGCATTGATGGCGCTGGGGCGGATCCGGTCTCTGGAACAGCTTCGTTATCAAGCGCCAGGCGAGTGGGGCAAGCTGCTGGGACTGGACCGCATTCCCGAAGTGAGGACGCTGCGGGAGAAGTTAAAACTGCTGTGCCACGACTTGGGTCAAGCCCTGCGCTGGAACGCCGCACTGGCCAAGGAATGGATCGCCCAGCAAGATGCCTCGGAACTGTTTTTCTACTGCGATGGCCACGTGCGCGTCTATCACGGGGAGCAGACGGCGCTACCGCGCCATTACGTGGCGCGCCAGCGATTGTGTTTACGGGCTACCACCGATTACTGGATCAATGCCATGGATGGCCAGCCATTTCTGTATGTCAACAAAGAGGTGGATCCGGGACTGATCGCCACGCTCAAGCAGGATGTGATTCCGTGGCTGGAAGTGAATGTGATCCAGCCGCCGGAGCAACAGCGGCGCATGGCGGAAGATCCTCGTACCCACTGGTTCACAATGGTGTTCGACCGGGAAGGCTACAGTCCCGAGTTATTCGAGCAGCTGTGGCAGAAGCGGATTGCCATTCTGACCTATCACAAGTTTCCCCAGGGCGAGTGGCGCAGCGAAGAATTCACCACGCACCGCGTCCAGCTGGTGAGCGGCGAAATCGTGACCATGAAACTGGCCGAGCGCGGTACCCAGTTGTCGAACCGGTTCTGGGTACGCGAGATTCGCAAACTCAGCGACGGCGGCCATCAGACTTCGATCTTAGCCACCAACTTCCAGCTGCCAATGACCACGCTGGCACCGTCGTTATTCGCCCGATGGTCTCAGGAAAACTTCTTCCGCTACATGCGCGAACATTACGGATTGGATAGCTTGATTGAGTATGGAACCGAACCCGTTCCTGATGCGATCCAGGTGGTAAATCCGGAGTGGCGCAAACTCGACGGCAAGATCCGCTCCAAAATCGGCCAGCGCCATCGGCAGGCGGCTCAGTTCGGAGCCCTTGCTTTATCGGAGGATCCCACCAACTCTGAAGTTCAGGGTTTTCAGCAGCGCAAGGCGCAACTGCGGGAAGACATCGAAAGTCTCGATTTGCAGATCGACCAACTCAAACAGTCGCGCAAGGACACTCCGCATCACATTCCCGTGAAGCTATTGCCAGAGGAAGACCGATTTACTCGGCTGCGTACCGAACGAAAGCATTTCGTCGATACCATCAAGATGATCGCTTATCGCGCCGAATCCAGCATGGCCTCCCTGCTTCGCGAACATATCGCCCGCACTGACGATGCCCGCGCCTTGCTGCGCCAGATCTTCGATACCGAGGCTGATCTTACCCCTGACCTCATCACCAACACCTTGACTGTCCGCCTCCACCATCTCACCCAGGCGGCTCACGATCAGGCCATCGAGAAACTGTTGGCGGAACTCAACGCCACGAAAACCATCTTCCCCGGTACACACCTCACGCTCGTCTTCAAACTCGGGTCATCCTGATTTCAACCAGATCAGGAGGTCTGAGATTTTAGGAGGAGCGCACCATGCCGATTGCTTTGATCTGGGGCGTCAGTGTCGCCTTCGGCTTTCTTGCTTGGGGCGTTGTCGCCGCGCAATATATTTGGCCGACAATAAGCAAGCGGGAACGCGCAGATGCACTCAGGCCGATCCTCGTGTTGCACAGCTTCAGGTACATTGGTCTCGCAGTCTTGATCCCCGGCGTAGTGTCTCCGGAATTGTCCACAACTGTTTTCGCTCGCGGGCTGGCCTACGGTGACTTAGCGACCGCAATTTTAGCCCTCATCGCGCTCGCTACTCTTAGAACCAGATTGTCTGGACCTCTGGTCTGGATTTTCAACGTTTTCGGAACCGCTGATTTGCTGAATGCGTTTTACCAAGGTAACCGTCTTTCGCTAGCGAACACGCCGGGACTGCTGGGCGCAGGATATTTCATCCCTATCCTTGGAGTCCCTCTTCTCCTAGTCACACATGTTCTTGTGTTCAGGCTGCTGATGCGAAAAGAAACTGCTGTGTCCTCGCGTGTTGAAGGCCGCCGAGCAGCCTAAGTCAGGCCATGTGTGGACGCTTCCGCCATTATTGATGCTGTGCCTTCGCCTTCTGCGGTGACTTTTCTCCAAGGAGACAACGCACACCTTCGCCGCTCATGATCGGCTTGAAACATCTGTTGTCTGACAGACAAGCGGATTTCGTAGTGTCACCATTCTTCCAGCGGTTCACAAGATCAGGTTCACAGATCAACGGGCGGGACATGGCGACATAGTCGGCTGTTCCTTCTGCCACGAGGTGCTCGGCCACATCTGCGGAGCGAATGCCGCCCACGAGAATGAGAGGCACCCGTACACTCTGCTTGAAGCGCCGTGCTGCGTCCCGATAGTACGCCTCGTTCTCTTTTGCTATGGTGCCGAAACGCACAGACTGATACTTGCTTGCTTTGCTGCCTGTGCCGCCACTCATTTCAATTGCATCAACTCTTTCTTTCTCCAACATCGCCGAAAGTCCCAGCATGTCCTCGACGGAGAAGCCGCCCTCGGCGAAATCTTCGGCGTTGACCTTGATCAAGATAGGGTAGTCCGGGCCGACAGCATGGCGTACACGTCGCAACACTTCCAACGTCATGCGCCCCCTGTTCGCGAGTGTGCCACCGTACTCGTCCGTCCGTCGATTGACCAAGGGCGAAAGGAATTGACTCAACAAATAGCCATGAGCCGCGTGGATTTCGACCGCATCGAAACCGCTGTTCTTTGCCCTTGCCGCAGCATCGCCGAAAGCATGTACGACCCGGTCAATATCTTCTTTGCTCATCTCTCGGCAGGTAGCAATGCCAGTCCCATGAGAGGCCGATGGGCAAATGGCCTCCAACCCGGAGAACTGGGCGGCAGCTTGAGTTCCGGCGTGAGCAAGCTGAAGGCAAATCTTGCCGCCGCGCCGATGAACGGCTTCAGTCATCTGATTTAACCCCGACAGGGTGGCATCTTCATGAATTCCCATCTGCCATGGGCCAGCCTGTCCTTCCCGGCTCACGTAACTGTGCCCGGTGATGATAAGGCCGACACCTCCCTCGGCGAGATTTGCCATCATGTCGGTAAGACGGCTGGTGCAAGCTCCGTCCGTGGTGGCCAGTCCTTCCCACGTAGCGGAACGCACAAATCGATTCGCCAAGTTCATTCCATTGATGACGGTTGGTTCGAAGAGGATCGACATAACTATTTCTCCTGAGCACTCACGCCGGAAAGTTGGGCGGTGGGGGCGCTGCGTTCTGGGGCGGTGGCATTCATCTGGACTCGATCATTCTGACAGATGCGGGCTACGCTGAGTTCCTGTTCAGGCTATACTGCTGTCCCATGTGTGGGCGCTTCCGACTCACCCTCACCACGCAAGCAACGAGGCCGCTAAATGAGCAATAGTGTTGAGGACGCCGAGCTGCTGATGTACGCCATTGCCGCAGCCAAGGAAGCAAACGTCCGAATCCCGAACGCGGGCGTGGAGACAGATCGCGTACAGGCCGACCGAATCTTTCAACTGATCGACAAAGCGACCATCGGTTTTTTTGAGAATTGAAGTACTGAGAGAGGAACTGAGCGAATGAACCTCTTTCCGGCAGTTGGAATCCCGAAACGATTGAGGGCTGTAGACTGGGAGCGGGTTTGAGCTGAGTGGAGGCAGTCACCAGATGGGTGAGTTGCGCGAGGTGGGGATTTCTGTACGCGGGCAGGAAGTGGAGGCGTTTTCGGTAGACACGCCGGGTGGGCGGATCCATGTACGCTGGGATTACGAGGCCAGCGCCACGCCGAACGCGCAACTGGCCTTTTTCGCGGAGTTTCTTTCCACCACTGGGGTGTATGACTCTTGGCTGGAGAGTTGCCCGCTTAGTTATATCAGCGGCAACGCGCCCGGCAAGCGGGACGTTCTTGGCACCTGGTTTCTATCCATTCTGGCAGGGCACAGACGTTATGCTCACATTACCGGTCTGCGGGGCGACGGAGTAAGTCCGCAGATCCTTGGAATGAGTAAGATTGTCAGCGAGGATTCACTTCGCAGATCGCTGGCGCGGATGAGCGCAGAGCAAAGCCGGGACTGGCTGCGTCCGCAATTGCTCTCCAGTGTGCAGGCCGCGCTGAACTCGCCGTGGATCCTGGATATCGACACGACGATCAAGACGCTGTTCGGCAAGCAAAGCGGGGCCGAGGTCGGCTACAACCCGCACAAGCCTGGCCGGCCCAGCCACGCACTGCACACTTACTGGGTTGGCAACCTGCGGCTGGTGCTCGATGTCGTGGTTTCTTCTGGAAAGCAGCACAGCTCCCTGCACGCGCGACCTGGACTGTGCGCGGTGCTGGATAGCTTGAGCCGAGAGCAACTGCCAGCTTTGGTGCGCGGAGACTGCGGTTACGGCAACGAGCCGTTTATCGGCGAACTGGAAGATCGCGGCCAGCCCTATCTGTTCAAACTACGCCAGACCAAAGGGGTGCAACGGCTGCTGGCGCGCCAGTTTGCCCGCGAGGACTGGAGCACGCCCGGCCCTCGCGATCAGGGTTGGAGTGCGGTGGAGGACACCCTGCGGCTGACCGGGTGGGATAAATCACGCCGGGTCGTGATCCTCCGTCAACGTGCAAAGTCCGACTTAGCGCTGAGTCGAAAGACCAAAGATGAACAGATCGAGCTACTGCTGCCTGACGAGGACGTGCAACTGTGGGAGTACGCGGTGCTGGTGACCAACAGCAGCTACCCGCTGGATGCAATGGCGCAGTTATACCGCGATCGGGCCGATGCGGAGAACGGCTTCGATGAGTTGAAGAACCAGTGGGGCTGGGGCGGCTTTACGACACAGGACATGGAGCGCTGCCAGACCAGCGCACGTGCCGTAGCCTTGGTCTACAACTGGTGGAGTTGGTACTGCCGTGCGGCCAAACCGGGGGCGAGGATGGAAGCCATTACCAGCCGTGCGCTTTTACTGGCAGCCGTGGGCAGAGCGACCAAACATGCCGGAAAAACAACGCTCTACCTGACGCCGATGCACGCTGCCAGGAAAACCCTGATGCTGATGATCGCCAATATCCACAAGGCTCTACGCCATGTAAGAACAGTTGCGGAGCAGTTTCCTGCAACCAACCGATGGAAGACCCTGCTGGACTATCTCGTGGGTAAAATCACTCCACCTCTAACGCCGAGGCTCCTCGAAACGAATATCGGTTTCACAGAGTAACTGCCGTTTTTAGGATGAAAAGCGTCCGCAACTCATTCTCGTCGGGAAGTCGGGAACTTGGACTCCTGTACGACGCGATGAGTGCTGCACGCCGGAAACACGAAACCGGGCGCAGTCGATGACCACGCCCGGTCGAAATAAGGAAGCTATCAAGCGCCGTTTGAGGGCATGGCAGCTAGGCTTAATGACGATGCAATATCAGATGTTGTCGTAGTAATCGGTCGCACCTGCTCACCACTTAAAGTCAATATTCCCCTGACCGAACCGCAGGAGGGCTTTGTCGTACAGGTGGTTTGCCAGAAACAGGCCATCCTCGACGGCGTCGATAACACGCTCCGTCTTGCTCCCCGCCCTCGGGTCACGCGCCAGACGCAACCCAGTGATGATCGCGGCTGCCAGCACTAGAATCCTGCCGTCTTTTTTCGTTGCTCCGGGGGAGTATTGCACGAGGTT
Source organism: uncultured Acidobacteriota bacterium (assembly GCA_963786435.1). Lineage (GTDB taxonomy): Bacteria > Acidobacteriota > Terriglobia > Terriglobales > Acidobacteriaceae > TOLSYN. The sequence goes on along the minus strand of CAWAZK010000002.1, from coordinate 2,674,816 downwards.
TATGGTAGGCGAATAAATGGCGAAATAGCAAGCGCCCTTTCATCGGACTAGCGGTATCCGCCCTTGCTTCCACCGCCGCCATCAAACTCGGGTGTCGGTTCCTTGGGAGCTGGCAGCGATGCGGGGAATCGGATATCTTGAGCGGGATGCGAGACAAGCTACTCAAGGTCGTCCGAAAGCTCGACTCAGATTACGAGCCCTTTGGCAAAGCTGAGCCAGAGGAGTCGGATTGCGCTTCAGGTTGCCGCCACTTCCTCGGGCTGATTGGGGACGCCGGGCGTGAATGGGGCGTATGCACCAACCCGGCCTCGCCACGGAGCGGGCTGCTCACGTTTGTACATCAGGGGTGTACCGCTTTCGAGGCTATCCTCATCGATCAGACCCTCACGGATGCACAACTCAGGAGCATCATCGGGGAAGCCAGCCAAATCCTAAAGAATCGCCGCTGTGAACGAGTGGAGACTTCCGCAGCCGAGGAAACCAAAGTACCGGGAGGACAGGGGGAGTACCTCTATGATGTGAGGACGTCGTACTTCCCTCGCATCAAGGGGCACCTTCCCACTATCTTCCGCTTGGAGCCTCACGAAAGTGGATTCGTTGCCGTCCCGCTGGATGCCCGCATACGTGGAACCCAGCGACCGTCAGTCATGGGGCGTTTCCCGGCGCGAAATGGAGAGGTATTCAAAATTGTTCGCGAGAACGGCGAATACTCCTACCAAGTTCCCTTCGACGGGCAGCTCCACAACCTGAAGCAACACGGAAACCTTTCAGATTTAAGCATTCAATCTTTGGAGGTGCTCAGGCCCTTCTTGGAACACGTTGAAGCGGAGGTGTTCGACTCACTCGCCGATAATGCTCAAGGCAGACTGTCGTACCATAAGGAGTGCTTGATGAGAACCAAGACCAGCTTCGGCGCTGGCGCAAACGCGAATTCTGGGCAACGGAGACTCCAGCGAACAAGCGGGAGGCGCGGGAGATGTTACAGGGAGCCGAGGACTTGGCCAAGCGTATTCCGGTCTCTATCACAGAAGCGGAAGCGTTCATTGAATGGCTGAATGGGATTGATCGCTCCGAGTCCACTCTAAAGTCGGTACCGCCGCCTCCAGCACCGCAGCGACGATCTGGGAAGCGGTAACAATTAGGAATCCCAGTTTCCTGCGGGGCGAATGCCTTCTTCTGCCCCACGAGCACCGGCAGCCTATTGCCCCGCGTAATCCCGGTGTAAATCAGGATTCCTTGCAACAGCATCCGGTCGCCAGAGTGTCCCACGCTAGCCGCTCGTGCCGGACAAACGGACAAACTCAGGCATGGCGTAATAACGTTGGAGTATGTTTGGTACGGCTCCGAGCTTTGTTCGTGGGAGGGCGTGAGATGAAGGTGATCATCTTTGGCGCGACGGGAATGGCCGGTGGCGGCGTGTTGCGCGAATGTTTGCTGGATTCCGGCGTGGAGCAGGTGTTGACCGTGGGCCGGAAGGCGACAGGGCAGCAGGACGAGAAATTACGCGAGATCGTGCACGCGAACCTGTTGGACTTGTCGGCAATTGAGAGAGAACTGAGCGGGTACGATGCTTGTTTCTTCTGCCTTGGCGTCTCATCGGTGGGAATGAACGAGGCCGAGTACCGCAGGGTAACCTACACGATGACGATGGCAGCGGCGGAGACTTTGGTCAGGCTGAATCCGGGGATGACTTTTGTGTACGTCACGGGAGCAGGGACGGACAGCACCGAGAAAGGCCGCGTGATGTGGGCACGGGTGAAGGGTGCTACTGAAAATGCGCTGCTGCGGATGCCCTTCAAGGGCGCGTATATGTTCCGACCTGCGGCAATTCAACCCCTACACGGAATTCGGTCGAAGACGAAACTGTATCAGGCTTTTTACGTGGTGCTGGCACCGCTGCTGTCGCTGGGAGTTCGCTGGCTGCCGAACTATGTAACGACGACGGAGCAGGTGGGAAGGGCGATGCTTAAGGTTGCCCGCGAAGGAGCAAACAAGCGCGTGCTGGAGAGCAAAGACATCAACGCTAAAAGTACGTCTTCCCCAACTTCAACGACAGATAAGCACCCGCTCCGCTAATCGTCCGTCACTTCGACGCGAACCTTCTTCACGTTTCCAGTAAAATTCTCTACGCATTTCTCTGAGATGTGCACGGGGTTCGAGCACTTTCCCGCAGCAGCGCGATTGAAGGCGCGATAGAGCCGCTTCACGTCCACCTTGCCGTTTCGCAGCTCGCGCTCGACCGCAGCGTGCATGGCCGACAGCAACTCGGTGCGCAATTCGTTGAGGATTTTGTCTATGTAGATGTAAGGCACGCATCCTCCCAAGCCATTCTAGTGCGTTCTGCAAGAGCTGTGTCTCAATTCTGCAAGGACTGGTCTAGTACACACAATTGCACTGCAACGCTGAAGAAGTCCATCCTTTACGCCATCAAACTCGCGAGAAGCCCCGAATACCGCCGCTGGGTCTTGTCATTCCGAACCGCGATGCCCAGAGCTTTCTTCTGCCCGACGAGAACCAGCAGCCGCTTGCCCCGCGTAATCCCGGTGTGGATCAGGTTCCTTTGCAACAGCATGAAGTGCTGCATTGCCAGCGGAATCACCACAGCGGGAAACTCCGAGCCCTGTGACTTGTGAATACCAATCGCGTAGGCAAGGGAGACTTCATCGAGTTCCCCGAAGTCGTGACCAGCTTTCATATGGGCGGGTAAATTTATTGTGCCGGAACAAGGCTCACTTGCGAACCCCAGCACAGACCAATTGTTCCACTTCAGAGCCCCTGTTCTTATCGTATGCACCGTGCCAGACATGCTCGACTTGTCCGGATTTGTTTATCAGGGCAATATAGGCGCCGTCGGGAGCCGAAAAGTTTACCGACTGCTTCCAAGCTTCGGAATTCGTATAAATCGGAACGAAATGCGAACGAAGTTGGGTAGTGAGCCCAGAATGCATCGCTTGGAGTACAAACGGTCGAATCAACCGAGGGACATCACTCAAGACGGGCAGTTCATACCACTGCACTGGCTGGCCGTCGCCACACCTCGCCTTGCTCAGTTCTACGCCCCACTGCTTGCTTTGCTCGCCGGACTTCCGGCTAAAGCCCACGATCAGGATCGCAGCGGAGCCGACGTCTTTCGGAAGCTGCACTTGTTCGCCATTCAGCGACCTGCCATCCACATTGGGGACATACTCCGCCGATCCCGTCAGAGCCGTGGCCAGCGAGAGCATTAGGAACAGAATTGGCGCGGCACTTTTCACAGCATCTTTACCCAAACGTGGTCATCCTCGATCACAAAAACTGTCCCCCCAAGTTATACTCCTCGTCATGTGTGGACGCTTTCGCCTCACCCGCCCCGAGAAACTCGCGGCACGCTTTGCCATTGAGCCCGACGACGACTGGGTTCCGCGCTACAACATCGCCCCTACTCAGGACATCCCGGTCATCCGTCAGCATCCCGAGAAACCCAAACGGTTCGGTCCCCAGATGCGCTGGGGGCTGATTCCGTCAGGGGCGAAGGATGCCAGCGTGGGCTACAAGATGATTAACGCCCGTGCCGAGACGGTCGCCACCAGGCCCGCCTTCCGTGATGCGCTCAAGCAACGGCGCTGCTTGATTCCAGCAGATGGATTTTACGAGTGGGTGCGGAATGGCAAGGCCAAAACGCCGTTCTGTTTCACCATGGTGGACGACTCACTGTTTGCCTTCGCCGGAATCTGGGAGCAGTGGAAGAATCCTGCGGGGCAACTTGTCGAAACCTGCTCCATTATCACAACGACCCCGAACGCTCTTTGTGCCGACGTTCACGACCGTATGCCCGTGATCCTGCCCGACGAAGCTTACGAGCTATGGCTCGACCCCGGCTTTCAGAAGTCGGACGCGGTGTGCGACTTGTTGAAGCCCTTCAACCCGGCGTTGATGAGCGGTATGAGGTGAGCAGCCGGGTCAATCTGGTGAAGAACGATGATGGTGTGCCGAGCCAGTGGTACGGGGAGCGGCTGCGGGCGCTTAGGTTTCGGTTAGTGCCCTCCAGCAGACTCTTGACCAAGAAAGGACGCCCTTTTCTCAAGGACGCCCTTGCGGACTCAGCAGCTAATCCAATCTAGCTAACTGTCCATTCGGCAGGTCTTATGCATCTGCAGCCCTGCTTAGGGTCCTCGACTCGTTTCCTAAGTTCTTCCTATTGCTACGGTGGCTCAGCTCGGTAGAAGGTTTAGCCGCGCCAAGTTTCACACACGGTTTCAATCGAAGTATATCTTTTTCAGAATACGGATTGATTTCAACCGTAATCGTGTCTATCACCGCTGTCGGAGCTTTTTGTCGCCCATGAGCCCTCATCGCAACGAATCCAACTGCCACGAACTTGTTGAGTGTGCGCGTGAGATTGGGCTGTGAACGGCCACTCAGTTCGGCCAATTCCGCCACGGACCGAGGCTTCCGGTCACGAATCAAAGAGAGGAGTCCCCGATTCTCATTTGTAAGTAACCGTGCGACGGCTTCAAGTGAACTAAAACTCTGAACGTTAGCATCCGGAGGCGCAGTACGGGCTCCCTTTGCAACCGCAATCATCTCCTCGCGTAGCGATTTCAGCGACTGGATTTTCAGTTTGGTCATTGTCTTCACCCCTTTACTTGTTTTTCAGCGATAACTTTTGTTGAAACTCCGCGCTGGGTCAGAATCTCTTCAACCTCTTCAAAAAAATCCTCAAGCAACTTTGCGGCATCCTGATATGCATATGGCCGTCCGGGGTCGGATTCCGTGCGATGCCAATGGTCGAATTGTTCCGGAGGCTTCTTGAACCGCGACCCCTTTGCTGGCACCTGATGCGCATTGTCGAAACCAAGAAGCCTCTTTCCATCGGGTGCATGCAGTGTCATGGAATAATCCAGACCATGCGGTCTTGCCTTGCTCTCTGAAACCCGCTTGAACTCAAATTTCAGCCAATAGCCCTGTTCTAAATGATGAATGCGCCCATCGTAGCCCAACAGGTGCTCAAGCCCGTAATCCTGACTCGCGCTAATTTTCATATCACCACATGATATGTCAGACGCACGATGTCGGTCAATAGTTGCCAGACAGTTCTCTACTAGAGAAAGCCATATTCCAAAACGCGACCAGCATTTACGAAGTGAGCAGTCCTGCCAAGCAGAACAGAGTAGACGCACCGGGTAGGATGCCCTACGATTCTCTGAAATGCCACCAATCGATCAAGCGTCCTTCGAAGCTATCCAACCGGAGCTGACATCCGGCGAGTCCATCCTGTGGGCCGCTCAACCGAATACCTCTGGAATCTTCCATCGTGAAGACCCCTATCTGATTCCGTTCAGCCTCCTGTGGGGAGGCTTTGCCATCTTCTGGGAAGCTGGGGTGACTGGGTTCTGGAGTTCATCCAGAACTCATCCTGCGCCAACCTTCTTCATGCTCTGGGGCATTCCATTCGTCGTCATTGGCCAGTACATGATCTGGGGTAGGTTCATCGTTGCTGCATGGAAGAAGCGTAGGACGTTTTATGCGCTGACAAATCGCCGTGCAGTTGTCGTTCAGGACGGTTGGAGCAGGAGGCAGTACACACCTTCCGCATGATATTCGTGCTTGTCGCCAACCTTGGCGTACAAAGCCTTGAGGCGTCCGTTCCCGGAATAGACTGGCCTCTTGTAGCAGCGTTTCTTTTCAGCGGTGCGGATGCGGATGAATAAAGCGACTTGCGGTTCTGGCACGAGTAAATCTCCCTGAAACTAAATACTGAGTTCCGGGAGAAAATCGCGAAGTGGTAGCCACTAGTGGTAGCCATGCCGCTAAGTATTTGAAAATAAAGGACTGGCGGAGGGTGAGGGATTCGAACCCCCGTTACGGTTTCCCGTAAAGCGGTTTTCAAGACCGCCTGTTTCAACCGCTCACACAACCCTCCGCGGGTTGGAACGCGTGCTCGTTCATCAGTTTACCGCAGGTTGGGTCTTCTGTGGTTGTGCAACGGAAGCCCGCAGCCGATTCACACTCGAAGCCCTGGGCATCAACCTCCTGGATTCGCCCCTTAGAGCACCCTTCGATATAGCAGCGAATAATGCCGGAACCTTCCGGGCATATGAGATGCGATGGAAGCAAGCGCAACCACCATAAGCAGGATGGAAAACCGCTGCTTCCACGCAAACGGAATGCAACACAGCAATGCCAGCTTACCGAACAGAAGTAGCCCCCAGCCCTGGAACACGAAGTTCAAACTCGGGTAGGCCTCAAGAAAAATCATCCCCACTCCGGTCGCAATGGCAAAGTAAAGGAGCGGTCTGAGTGCGTTGACAGGCGCGTTGAAAGCATGGCCGCCTACCAGCACACTGGTCACCATCAAGTGTGCCGTTCGCAGCGTGATCTTCCATACCCGGGCATAGGGAATGAAGCCCGTCTGCTCAGGTTGAAAGAGTCGATAGAGCCAGCCCTCGTTTCGCATGTCACTCCTAGAAATTCGTTACCAGGCGAAGGGCATAGCTTCGCGGAGGAGCAATTGCATTGCCGGAAAACAGACCTCCAAAATCAAGCACGTTGAGCCGGTTGCCCAGGTTCTGAACATCGGCTTGCAGCCGCACCGTACGATTTTCTTTCTTGTAGAGGTCCGCGCCCACGGAGGCGTTGATCGATAGCAGAGGCTTGACGCGACCGCGATCAAAATTAAGGCGATCCACAACCGCTTGCCCATACTCCTGGATTGCGAGCTGAGGCGTACCCTGAAAATCGAAGGGCAATCCGCTGCCGTACTCGGTTCCCGCCGCCGCCCACAACCGCGAGGCAATCTGGTAGCGGACGCGCGTGCGCACGGTGTTCCGCTGGTCCTGCGAATCAGGAAAATGTCCCGCTAGCTGGGTCGTCGCGCTGACTGCATCATCCCCAAGGAAGAGACCACCCGTTACCGGGAACCAGGCATTCCCTACGGTGTAGGAGTAACTGACAAAGCCCGAAAACCGTCCCCAGCGCAGGACCTCTATCTTTGCCTCCGCCCCGTAAATAATGGCCTTCCGGAAAGCGATGGGGAAGCTTACCGCAGTACTCAGAATCTGATCGTCGTCGGCGTAATTGTTCACGTCCCGTCGGAAATAGTTTGCGTCTAGCCGAAGTTTTTCCAGGAATGCTTTCGTCAATCCCAATTCGTAGTAATTGCCGTGAGAAGGCTCAACCGGCAGCCGCAGAACGCTTGGATCCAGAGACTGCACCGCAGTAGAACTCGACAAAAGAATGTTCTCGAATGCCGGTGTTTGGAAGATCCGGTCATAGGAAGCATGAACGTTAACCCCGGTAGAGGGGAAATAGTGCGCCACCGAAAAGCGCGGGCTCACCGCATCCTGATTGACAAGCAACTGGTAGTGATCCCACCTGAGTCCCGCGTTTACCGTCCAATTGCCGAGCCGAACGGCATCCTGAACGTATGCCGACTGCTCGAGATCCGGACGGCTGCCGGAAAATGCAAAGGTGGTCGGCGTGCCAGGATCGAAGATCCCGACAGTAATCGGGCATTGAGGGGCCGCGCTTGCGCAGTCGGGGATAGTATCGCTGAAGTTTTCATGCAAGAAGAAGACATCCGACTCGACACCCGTCTTCCACTCATTCCTGCCCTTATGAACCGAGATGCTCCCGCTGAAATATCCTTCTTTAAAGTCATTATGCTGGGACGCGATGACCGGCCAAGATTGTGGATTGGAAGATAAGTCATTGGAGTTGTCGCGAACCATTCCACGCAGCCAGCCTATGGCGTCGGATGAAAACACGTGCTGATAGGAAACGCTGCCCATGGTTTCAAAGTTGTCGCCATCTTGCCGTTGTCCACCGGGGATGTATACACAGTCGCTCGGTGATTCTCCCCCAGGAACCGGCGCACAACCGACAGTGTTGTCCGCGTTTGGTACATAACCACCATTCTGCTGCACCAGTTCGTTGGGAACTTCATAGCGCGAGAGCGCATGGCGGACGATCAGGCTCAATCGGTCTTTTTGCGTGAGGTCCCGCTCAAAGCTCATCGCAAAGCTTCCGGTCGTGCCGTTGTTGGTGTAATTCTCAGGCACTACTGGGTTGAGATAATGGCTAGTCATGTTCCCGGAGGCGCTAACGCCAAAGGTATTCGTCTTCCAGGAATATTGGTCCTGCGTATCGATCCCCGCCGTATCGAAGCTGCCCCCTGAAAGGGCGAATTGTCCGTGCAATCCAGGTTGTGCGGCCTTGAAGGTATTAACCTCGACCACGCCGCCCATCTTTCTGCCAAACTCTGCCGGGAAGCCGGCAGTATAAATCTTGAGAGACTCGACATCATCGGCTCCGATTTCCGGCCCGAAGCTTGGCGAACGGTTGTCGGTGAGCGGTATCCCGTCCACCACAAATTGCGTCTGGTATTCCGATCCGCGGGGATGCAGTACCGCATTCCCCTCATAGAGCCAGCCCGGTTCTGAGTCCACTAGGTCCTGCAGAGAGCGGCCAGGCAGCGAGGTCAATCGATTCTGAATTGTCTCCGAGCCGATCTGATTCACGGAGCTGGCGCGATAGGGATCAATTAATGTGGCGGAATCAGTGACCTTCACCGATTCCGAAGCCGTAGCCAGCTTCAGTCGAATCGCACGATCCAAGGGGAGTGCGGAATGTATATCAACCGACTCGGAATCCGGAGCAAAGCCCTCGCGTTTAATCTGGATCTCGTAGATTCCATAGGGCAGGCGCTTGATTTCCAGATTTCCCTGATCATCTGTAGTGAGGGTGTGGCGATACTCATTTCCCTCACTGACCAGTTCAACCGCGCACTTCACGCCCAATCCGGCGGGATCGGTGACAGTCAGACGCATTTCCCCGGTGTTGCTTTGCGCAAACAGGCAGACAGACCACAGAAGTAGAGCAATAATCAGCGCCTTTTTCATTTTAAGATGACATCCAGTTGGTGGTTTTTCGGGGATTTGGAAAAGTATATCCCAACAAACGCGTGCTTTGGTTGGTAAGGTGGGATATCCAGCCTTATTCGCCCCCAGTTTGACAATTCCGCGTTCAGCCGTTTTGTTCAGTGCTTTTTCAATTTTCTAAGAGGAACCTAAAAGACATGCTTCAAGAAACCTTGAACAGACGCGGGGGGAATGGAATTATATACCACAAGACCCAAGCGTATGGCTCCCACCGATTTGATCAACGAACTGGCTTCCCCAGCCGCTGACGCGGCGGAACCCTCGGAGATCGAGCGCGAGATCCCTCGCCGCAGCTCCGAACATAGGTCACCGGGCCGGCACCACCGGAACGAAGGTCACAAACCCGATTGCCTGTGACACATGGGGGCACCTCAAGAAACGGAAGTTTACGTACATTAAGGACTGCTGAAGGCGATTCTGGTAGGCTAAAATAATCGTCAGCGATGCGATCATGTCGTGGATCGGCGTCAAGAGAACCTAAGGCATGCACGGACGGGGCCTGCGGCGATTGCTTTGCCCCGCTGCGTCGTCGGACGGTGTTACAGGAAGTACTTGCTCGATATAAATACGATAGATGAAATGGATGGATGGAGAATATGGATTCGAAGTTCAACAAGGAAAGACGGGATCTACTGAAGGGCACCTGCGGCTTCGTGTGTGCGGCGGCTGTAATGTCGGTTGGTGTAAGCGCGCCGGCCTATGCGGACACTCAAAAGGATGTGCCGCAGGTGGGCGATGTGTTTGTCTTCACTGCCGGTCCGAAGAAGGGCAGTGTCGTGATGGTAGACGATGTGGTTCTCGACGCATCCCCGCTGACGGTGATGCCGAAGGACCCCAGCGGAGCGGTTCGCGATGGCGATAACTTCACAACTCTGCTCTACCGGGTCTCGAAAGACAAGGTTCCGTCCGACATGGCGCCCGACACCGTCGACGGCATCATGGCCTATTCGGCAGTGTGCACGCACCAGGGCTGCCTGTTGACCGATCTGCACAAGCCCAGCGTGGCTGTCAATGCTTTCGGTTTCATCTGCCCCTGCCATGACGCGATCTTCGATCCGCTGCAGGAGGGCAAGAACACCGGCGGCGCAACTTCGGCTACGCTGGCCTACTTCCCCATCAAGTCCGACGGCGGCAAGATCGTGGTCAAGGATTTGCCCAGCGCCCACGTGGGTGTCAAGAAGGGCAGATAGCTCCGCCAGGATGCGATGGGCGGTAACTTCGTGGGACTTTGGGAGTTGTGCACGAGCCAGCATCTACGCCGCCGGCTCGTCGTACAGCTCCTTTTCCGTTGTGACGGGCTTGAGGGGCTCGGAATGACAAGGTAACCCATTCTATCGAGTCGAGCGCCGGCTTGTCTCACACCTTTTGATCTTCAACCTTGACACCTTGACGCCTTGCAACCCGCCGCCTTGGTTCCCATAAAGCACGTCATAGATTGGCAACAACCACTTCTCTTGATTCCGTAAAATGTGATTTCAGAACCTGAGATGTTTGTTGGCGCAAACAGGGCAAGGGCCTCAGGATCTCAAACTGAGATACTGAAGCCCTTGGCGATCTATCGTCAACGATCCTCAAATGCGATCGTTATTGATCGTATGCCCACCCTCATCTACACCTTGCTAAATAAATGTGCGGCGGTGCTGCCTGCTTCGCGCATTGATGCTGATCCCAATGCAGTCATGGTTTGGCGCCTGCCTGCAACAATAAGGCTCTGACATCGGCGTGCTCTTTCGCCACACTCAGCGCGTCATCGCCACGATTTGTCTTCGCATTCACATCGGCCCCCTTGGCGAGCAGTGCCTGCACCAGTTTAACGTGGCCATACTTGGAGGCCTCGATCAGCGCATTATAGCCGGTGCTATCCTTGGCATTTACATCGGCTCCCTTGGCGAGCAGCGCCTGTACTACCTCAAGGTTGCCTTTAGTGGAGGCCCATATCAGCGCCGTATCGCCATGGTGATCCTCGGAATTTACATTGACCCCCGTGGCGAGCAGCGCCTGCACCACGTCAACGTGGCCATCCATGGAGGCCGCCGCCAGCGCGGTGATGCCTTTGCTGTTCTCCTTGGCATCGACATCGGCCCCCTTGGCGAGCAGCGCCTGTACTACGTCAGCGTGGCCTATTCCGGAGGCCATAATCAGCGCGGTATCGCCATCGTTATCCTTGGCATTGACCTCGGCCCCTTTGGCGAGCAGCACCTGCACCACATCAAGGTGTCCGTTGGCGGAGGCAAACATCAGCGCACTCCCCCCATTTTTATTCTTGGCATTCACATCGGCCTTGCCGTCGAGCAGCGCCTGGACACGCTGCAAATCACCATCCTGGGCCGAATCGAAAAGATCTTTCTCTTGCGCATTGGCCTGGGCGCCTGTTAAGAGGCAGACCAACACCACCAGAATGCCAAAAATCCGCGGGCGCGTCCGTAATCGTTTCACTTTCAATGCAATCATAAAACTCCTTCATATGGGAATCGTTCGTCAGTGCGGCGGAGTCGCTTCGTTCCGCAGGCGATTAGTAAATTACCTTCAAGCCGAACTGAATTTCCCGTCCGCCCTGGTTGGCATTTAACGTGGTGATTTGCCCTGCCGTGGAGCTGCTTAAAAGCAGGTTGGGGATGCCGAAATTCGTGTGATTCAACACGTTGAAGCACTCCGTTCGAAACTGCATCGCAACCTTCTCGGTGAGTTTGGTGTCCTTGTTCAGGGAGACATCCATATTCACAAAGCCGGGGCCAATTAGACTTCCTCTGCCAATGATTGGTGCTGCGGCCGTTCCATAGGTACCCGCCTGCGGTGACTGAAACGCCGCCGGATTGAACCAATCTGTGCCATTGCCCACCGTAATGGGCCCGGTAAAGCTGGGGTTCAGGGTGGGGCGGTCAGGATTTCTCGTGTCTCCGTCGCCAGAGATGTTGGAACCGACCTGGGGCGTCAAGGGGAAGCCACTCAGCAGCGTCGTGACGGTATTGAACGCCCATCCGCTGACAAGCTTATCTTGCACACCGCTGGCATTGGCCAGCCAATGCTGCCCGCGTCCAAAGGGCAGTTCGTAGGTAGCCATGAAGTGTGCCGCGTGCGCTACGTTCAGCGCCGACGGCCCCCAGTCTTTCCGCAGGTCAAATCGATCCAATACCATCTGCGGCTCATTGTCTGATTGAGCCAGGGTGGGCGCGGAATTGACGTCCAGACTCTTCGACCAGGTATAGTTCGCGCGGAATTGCAGTTGCCGCGTGAACCGTTTGGTGACGTCCACCTGCAGTGCGTTATAACTGCTGGTGCCTTCGGTATACCAGAAGAATCCGTTCGACAGATTCGGATTCGGACGGGTGCCTACGGGAATATATAAGGTGCCAGTTCCTACCGAGGTTTGCGTCTTGCCATTGCCGCCGGCGATACAGGTAGCGCTTGTACAAATCTGCGGCTGAATGCTGTTGGCATCCTCGGCGACAACCTCGTGGTACCCGAACGATCCGAGATAACCAAGGCTCAGCAACATCGTGTTGCTCAACTTCTGATCGATCGACAAGCTCCATTTTTCGAGGGTAGGAGTCTTGGCGTTCCCCTGCACTCCATAGGGAGCGTAGGTAGTAGGCGTGCCGATCTTAGGCAGGATCGCAGACAAAGCGCCTGTATAGGAATATGTGCCGTTTTCGCCATTGGGACCCGGGACGCTGTTAAGTTGGAAGGCAAGGGCATCCAGCATCGAATAGTAAACGCCGAATCCTGAGTGAACCACCGTGGAACCGTTTCCGTAGGGGTCCCATGCCAGTCCCACTCTGGGGCCGAAGAGCCACTTTGCGTTGTTCTGCGTGAAGGCGGAATTGCCGATCCGCGGAGCGGTTTCAAGCTTTCCGGTTGCTGGATTGGTGATGAAATTCGCAGCTCTACCCGCTTCCTCGTTCCATCCGTTAGTGAATTCGTGCCGCAGGCCTACTTGAACCGTCAGGTTGCGGCGCACCTTCATAACGTCTTGCACGTACCACGCGCCCATCAGCGTTCGCCAACCCAACTCAGCCGGGTTGGTCACGATTTGAAATGACCCGCTGGGCGCCAGAATATTGCCCTGCAAAAACGTGGTTAAGCTGCTGAAAGCGGCTACACCCAACTGTCGCGAGGCGGTGTCTTCATTGTCCTGAAGACGCTGAAACCAGACACCTACGCTGATCTGATGAATTCCCCTGCTGATCTGCACGTTGTCGGTATAGGTAAAGAGGTTTCTGTGGTTGAATACGCCCGCATTGTTGCTAGGCCCCGCTCCAGAGATCACGCCGGCGCTCGTGGTGGTAAGACCTCCGCCGACGGTGATTCCGCCCGGTCCACGTCCGGGGACAAAGTCAAGGCTTGCAACACCGGGCTGCGCCAGAAAGGCGGCTGAAGGAGCAGAATCATCGGCGAATGAAGCGCGGGAGAATCCAAATGTAGAGGAGTTGACCACCTGAGGCGAGAAGATATGCGTTTCGTGCAGGCTGAACACCTGGCTGTTCACTGATAATGCCGATGCAAAGAACGGGTCCGGTTGCGGGAGCAAAGAAGTCCCGTCATCGATCGTATAAGAACCGGAAAGAGTGTCGCGATGACCTATGAGGTAGTCCAGCCGGGCCGTTCCGAAATCCTCATTGATGGACTGCAGTGGATTGCTGATGTACTTGGCGGTTCCCCCTGAGGCGGCATAAGTACCGTTCGCCTCGATTGGGGAGGATGGCCAGAATGCCATATATGGCAACATCGAGGTGCCGACTAAGGTCGGCTTGCCGCTGGCGTTCGGCAAAAATCCAAGGCGGGCTTCGTTATCAGGCACTAAGCTGATTTGAGTCGCCGACAATCTCTCCCGGAAGCCTTCGTAATTGCCAAAGAGAAACAGTTTGTCTTTCTTGATCGGGCCGCCGAGCGCGCCTCCAAATTGGTTCTGCTTGAACGGTGGCGGGCCAGACGCGGGATCAAAATAGCCGCGGCTATCCAGCACATTGTTCCGGAGAAACTCATAAACCGTGCCATGCACGGCATTGCCGCCGGACTGCGTCACAACGTTGACCTGGGCTCCCGAGCGCTTTCCGTACTCCGCGCCGTATGTACCCGATTCCAGATTGAATTCGCGGACGGCATCAACTCCCAGCAGATATCCGCTCACTCCGCCCGGCGTTACCGCCAGTTGGCTCGCCCCACCGTACTCCACTCCGTTGAGCAAAGTTTCGTTGTCACCTGGCTTTTGCCCGTTTACTGCAAACGCGCTTCCATTGCTCGTCGTGGTATTTGCGATTCTAAGATTGCTGTAGTTGATGGTGCCGGGATTGAGGGTAATCAGGTCGTCAAAGCTTCGCCCGTTGAGCGGCAGTTCTTTAATCTCGCGCTCGCCAACCACCCCGGAAATAGAGGATGTTGTGGTGTTGACCACGGGGGTCTCTTCGGAAACCGTAATCTGCTCGGTGGTCCCGGCCACAGCCAGTCGCAGATTCTCAACGACTTCCTGCCCTACGTATAACTTTATCCCTGTCCAATCCTCGGTCTGGAAGCCGCTCTTTTCCACAGACACTTCGTACATCCCGACCGGCAGTGAGAGAACCCGGTAGCTCCCGCCTGAATTGGTCGTCACAACGCGCGTTGCGCCGGTCTCCATATTCTTCACCGTGACCTTTGCATCGCTCACGGCAGCTCCGGAAACATCTTCTATTTTTCCGGAAATCGCGGCGGTGGTCACCTGCGCCCACCCTGCGACCGAAAATACCAAGAGCACTAGACTTACAAAGCACAAACACTGCAACCAGACCCGCCAACTCCTGGACCAACCCATGCTTTTCCCTATCCCTCTCGTGGCGTCCCGCGCCGTCGTTAATCACTTCTCTACAGATCTCTGCAGACTGAAAGGAGTGAGAAACCTGCGCCGCTCACTCCTTTCATCTTTCATCGCGTTGCTCTAGCGCAAATTATTTGATCCCCACCATTCTGCCCTTCGCGTCACGTTTGATGACTTCATCCGACGGGTACTTGGTATCCGCATAGCTGCCAGAGACGCAGCGGAAGCTGGTGAATCTGCGCGCACCCTCGGGCGTATCGCGGCCGCGAACCGAGACGCGAACCGTACTTGCCCTCGCCATCCAGGACCCTCCGCGCAGAATCACCTGCCCGGAGTAAGGTCCAGGAAGATCGGTCGTCCACTGCCACATGTCGCCTAGCATGTCATAGAGATGAAACGCGTTCGGCTCTTTCTGTGCCACTGGTTGCGGATGGCCGAAGCTGTTGCCCTTGTACCAGGCAATCGCATCCAGATCGTCCGAGTAACGCGGCCCCGTGGTGTTGGCCCTCGCCGCATACTCCCACTCGGCCTCGTTGGGCAGCCGCATCCCCACCGCGACGCAGTACCCGTATGCGTCAATAAAATCGACCTTCTCGACCGGAAACTGGTCCCCATGTTTGTAGAAGCTGGGATTCTCTCCCGTGACGCGCTTGTAGGCGCCCTGCGTCACCAGAGTCTGTCCCATCCAGAAGCCATGATCAATCGTGATCTCGCGCGGCTTCTCGTCAGGGTCGCAATTTGTATCGCCCTGCGAGCAGCCCATCGTGAATTTTCCCGACGGGATCCAGACATAGGTAAGACCATCATTGGGATTCAGCATGGTAGTTCCCGCAAGGGTATTGGGGTCGGCTGGCAGGATAGGCGTACCGGGCTTGAGCTGCGGCCTTTCGCGATTTCCATCCCTTTCCCCAAACGGGGATTCCGAGTCTTCCTGCTGCGAATCCGCCTGTCCCTGCGTGGACTGCGATTGAACCTGAGCCCCGGGCGAAGCCTGGGCCATCAAGGACACGACCGGGAACGTGAACACCATCCCGGCCAGGATTGAGAGCAATAACGGTCGTTTCATGTACATACCTACTTTAACTTGCAAACGTCTGGGCGGCGAGGGTGAGGCAAGAGTCAAGTGAACCGGCTCTGACCAAGCCCTGCTCCGGGATTGCCGGTTCGCGGCCATGCCTTGCAACATCGTTTTAGAATCCAAGGTTTCAGCGAATCAACCTTTTTAGTCCACCGGAGCATTCGTCTGCAGCGACACTCGCCGCATCGCCCGCGCAAACGAAGTAGCATCGGCGGGAAGAATCGCCAGCCCATCCAGCAGCATGGTACAGACTGAGAGGAGTGAAAAGCTTTCGCTTCCCACTCCTCTCTCCGCATCAGAGTGCGGCAGTGCTGCCTTGCATACCGGAGGACCGGGTACTAGCTACTACTTGGTACCCTTGGCACCCCTGAGGGCGAAGACCCAAACCGCACCACCCTGCGGGGTATTCGCGTTGAATTTATCCCTGATTTCACCGGTCCAGATAGGAATCGCACCGCCGAAGCCGGAGACGACAGCAACATACTCGACTCCGTCGATCTCATACGTGATCGGCCCGCCGACCATGCCTGAGTTGGTACGGAACTGCCAGAGCCGCTTACCAGTCTTCTGATCCAGAGCGAAGAAGTCACGGGTGTCGGTGCCGCCGCCGAACAGAACGCCACCAGCATTGGCGACCAGTCCGGACCAGTTGGCATCGGTCATGTCGTGCTCCCACTTAGTCTTGCCGTTGGTTACGTCGATGGCCTTGATGAAGCCGCCGCCACCCTGGTGGCCTGGCATCACGTGCATGTGGAACTCGGCATACACGTAGGCCTTGTACGGAGCCCAGGGCTGAATCGGGGTACCCTTGATGCTCTCGCACCAGTAGTTGCCCGAGATGAAGGCAGTCTTGGTGGCCGCATCATACGACGGCACCAGGTAGTTGGTTCCGCCCAGGAACCCCGGGCAGACATCAACCAAGTTCGGCGTGGTCGAATCCTTCGCCGGGTCATAGAGGGGGTGCATCTTCGAGTCGAGGTTCCCCTTGGTCCACGTAATACCATCCATGAAAGGCTTCACGTAGATCGCCGGGATATTCTCATAGTCCGTGCCGCCGTAGTGACCAAAGTGCTTCGGGTCGCGGTCGAGCACATAGGTGAAGCCGTTCTTGTGGGTTTCGAAGGTGGCATGTACCTCTTTGCCGTCCTTCATGAAGTCCACCGCGAACGGCTGCGAGATGTTGTCATAGTCCCACATGTCGTGGATAACCGTCTGGTACGTGCCTAAGATGTGGCCGTCTTTACCATCGAAGGCGATCAGCGAGCTCGACCCGGCATTGGCGCCCGGACGAACATAGGCCGCCCAGGGTCCGGGGTTGCCGGTGGGCTGCCAGTAGATGTCGGTCTTCGCGTCATAGTAGCCGTTGGTCCAGGTGGTGCCACCGGAGTGCTTCCAGGTATCGGTGACCTCCTTGCTGTTGCCCCAGGTGTCATTGCCGGGCTCACCCGGACCAGGAATGGTGAAGGTCTTCCAGGCGAGTTTGCCATCCGTGGCGTTATAGGCGGCCAGGAAGCCGCGGGCGCCGAATTCGCCACCGGTCATACCGGTGATGATGTTGCCGTGAACCACCACCGGAGCGTTGGTGATGGTGGTGCCTTCCGAGTAATCGGTGACCTTGGTGTCCCATGCGACTTTACCAGTCTTCGCGTTCAGCGCAACCAAGTGGGCGTCGATGGTGCCGTAGATGAAGTTGTCACCATAAAGCACGCCGCCCTTGTTGACGACGTCGCAGCAGACAACCGAAAGGGCCTTGTCTGGAATGTCGCGCTCATACTTCCAGATGAACTTGCCGCTGCGGGCATCCAGAGCAAACACCACGTCGTAGGACCCGACGACATAAAGGATACCGTCGTGATACTGGGGAACGTCTTCGTGGCCTTTGGTTAAG
This sequence comes from uncultured Acidobacteriota bacterium, assembly GCA_963786435.1. Classification (GTDB taxonomy): domain Bacteria; phylum Acidobacteriota; class Terriglobia; order Terriglobales; family Acidobacteriaceae; genus TOLSYN. Next base: position 2,657,141 of record CAWAZK010000002.1, on the reverse strand, counting down.
CCGGTTGAGAAGGACCACAGCGGTTCCATGTTCTTCACGTTGGCAGGGGTGATCTGTTTCAGCGGGCTGAATCCCGCACCGTCGTTCGTACGGCGGTACTGCAGCCATTCCGAAGCAGGCGGGTTGTTATACATCTCTTCGGTTACGGGTCTATACGGCCGGTCCGACGCGTCCTTAAGCTCCTGTCCAAAGACAGGGACCGCTGCAACTGTCAGAATGACCAAGCTTGAAGCTACTGCAGCTAGGAAACCCCTCTTCAACTTCACGCGCATACTCCTCCTCAAAGTGCTTGCAATGATGTTAGTTACTACAGTTCAACCTCGTTTGACGCCAACGTATCCGACGAATACGTCGGATACGACCAACTTGCCGTTGACTACCTTGATAGGCAGAATCGGGAGCGTCCGCGAAACAGCGCCGCCCGTCCACTTACCGCCCTGCAGCGGATCGAAAGTCACATCGCGACATGGGTAAATGAATTTCTTGTCCACCTGCCAGTCAGAACGTAACTTTCCACCCACTGAATTCGTGAACCAAGCCCATCCAATATACCGCAAGACTTGTGCAAGATGGCCTGTAATGCAGATCTGCTGCTTATACAATCCCATCCCCCACCTGTCGATAGTGAATATTGAACCCAGTCCGACGAAACGCCGGACTGGGTTTCAGTACGTCACCCTGCAGTTGTTGGGTTGATGATGGTTCGCACCTGTGAAATCCGGTTCGCAGGAAAGCCCCCACGCTTTGCATGCTCCCGAATCAGTTCCTCACTCGGGGCGATGTAAACGCAGTAAATCTTGTCGTCAGTGACATAGCTTTCCACCCACTGAATCTGCGGGCCAAGCTCATTCAGGACGCTGCAAGATTTCTGTGAAATACCCTGGAGCTTCTCTGCCGAGAGGCTGCCTGCTCCGGGAATATCGCGCTCAATCACAAATTTAGGCATTCCCATCTTCCTTTCGAATCCACAGATGAACCAGAAACCATCGGCGATTTAGAAGAATACGATCGTACCCAGTGCAACCGAGTCCGAGGTCGCAATTGCGCCACCCTGAGCCTCGGAACGAGTATGGGTATATTCCGCAACCATGTTGTTCCACTTGGTCACGGCATAGCGGAATTGAGCGACATGCGACGATTGGCAGCGCGTCAACGCGCCTGCGATCGCATGAGCGTCATCTGAACCAATCGCTTTCAGAATGCTCTGGCCGTAGCTGTAGCCAAGAGTCGCCTTGTGGAAGGTGTAGGTTGGCTGGAAGTAATAGCCCTGGGAGGTGCGCGTTGTCGCAAGCCCAGCGTTGTTCAAGCCGACGGCGCCAAACATCAGAGCCTCGGTTCCGATGCCTTTACCGTTGTAGCCGTACCCCACGAGGTCAAGCCCATGAAACGAGAGCTTGGCACCGTAATCGACGCCCGCGCCGCGAATGCTTTGTCCTGGCTTCAGGCCGCCAAAGTTGTTGCCGTAGTTCGCTTCAAAGTCCTGCGTGAGGCCGTTGACCCAGATGTTTGCCTTGACCTTGCCCTTGGTCGGCACCTTGTATGTCAACTTCACCTGGATTTGCGGCTGTCCATGACCGTCGAGGGTGGTTGTAGCCGGAACAGCGGCTATAGCCGGAGTGGTGGCTGTAGCCGGAACAGCGGCTGTACCCGGATTAAAAAGATTGGGGAGGGGATCATCAAACGGCTCGAGGATTCCGAAGGCCGCCTGCAGTCCACGAGCGGAAGGTGTGGTGTAGGTGAACTGGGGAATGAAGTCGGTGTAGATGTAGCCCAGACCAATGCGGCCCAGGGTCACGCTGCCCGGTCCGACGTTGCCGTTCGGCGAACCTGCACCCAGCAGGGTCATGTCGTTCAGGATGGCTTCCTGACCAAAGAGGCCAAGGTCGCGGCCAAATTTAATGGTTCCAAGATGGCGCCGGCCCAGAGTGGCGAACTGTTGACGGAAGTCGATGCCCGAGGTGCCGAAGGCGTTCGGGGCGCCATTTTTGCCCGCGTTAGTGGCAACGATGCCGGGACCGATCAGTGAATTGCTCTGGATCTCCGGCCAGATGCCGAAGAACACCGCAGCATCCCATCCACGCTCCTGGGTCGAGATCTTGAAGGACAAGTCGCCCGGCAACAGGCCGTTGCGGAAGGAGGAGCTAGGCTCGGCGCCTACACTGGCCAAGCACCCGAATCCGCAAAGGCTGCCCTGGCTCTGGCTGTTAGATCCGAGCGTGCTGGTCAGTCCATTGCTGTTGTCGGCCCGGTCGTGAACGTAGAAGGCGTTGATTTCGCCGGAAATGGATACATCAAATTGTCCGACGTGGAAGCCGACTCCGCTGTCCATGGCAGTAACGACATTAGCGGCAGTTGGCTGATCAGTACTTTGTGCGAAGAGCAGGCTAGAGAAGCATAGAACGAGGCAGACTACTACCGCGAAGCAGCGGCTGTTTCTTGGCATTACGAGACTCCCATTCGTTTGAGGTTGTTGATGTTCACAAGTTTGCTAGTGGGTACTGAAGCAAGCCAATGGTGCGGTGACTCAATTCTCACCCCCGGCGTTCAAGCCTACTTGGTAATCACGAGAAACTCGTCACGCGGATACACGGACAATCCTGCTGATTGCTTTGTGACTGTGTGGATGGAAACTCTCCATCCTCCCCTTGTTGTGGACGAGCGAAATACTAGCATTCAGAGTTCCAAACAACAATCTTCTTGTATCCCCCATCGCTTTGTAATGTCGCTAGGGCGGTAAACAGCGAGCAAGTAAGTGTTATCCGCGAGTGCCGAACATAGTCTCTCATTCACAAACCAGAGTCTGTGATTTTCATCACATGTTCACAAACTCGCAGCGTCACTCGAAATAAACAATGCCAGAGTTTGAGCGGTAAATATGCGGGTTCCGCTACGGTCCTTCGCGAGGCCAAGCAACGCCTTCATGAGACGATATAGCTCAGTACCGAAGGGTTATGGCACTTGCCCGGATGGGAAAATGACCTGTCTTGCTCCAGGAAACTCGACGCCGAAGCGGTCGATGTCGTACACGCTAAATCGATTCCGCAGCCCTGCTGTCTTGCAGCCATTCGGTCTGCACACTCGGAGGCCGCACCAGCGTCTGCATCACTACGCAATACTGTTCCGTCTTCTCGCGCAGGGCGTGGAGTTGCTCCGCCGTTGCTTCCGGGGCGACAACGTCAAAGCTTACATGGATCGATTCAAAGCCGACCGGCACCTCTTTGGAAATCCCCAAGGTACCGCGCAAATCCAAGTCTGCCTGTACCGTGACCTGGATGCGTTCGGTTCGGATCCCCATGGCGGAGGCAACCATCTGACAGGTGAGTTGCGCGCAAGCCGCCAAGGCCCCCAGCAGAAGGTCGCCGGAACAAGCGCCGGTGCCTGCGCCTCCAACCCCGGCGTGGGCTTCGGCGCGATAAACCGCACGTCCAAGGTCGATGGAACAGGCAATCGGGCTCTCCACTTGGTCGCTCTTCGCCGTCAGTGTGACCCGCGATGTACTTTCATCGCTGCGGTATTGCTGCTTCAACGATTTTTGAAGTGTTTTAAGATCCATTCCAACCTCGCGTGAGGATTTTTAGTGAGACTGGCTTCATTCGGAGCCATTCAATATACACCTGATTCCTTGTCCGCACGAGGCGTCCACCTTCTGTCGTCGCCAAAATAGTTGTATGGAAATCAACAGTTTTATTTTGCGTCTCCCGAAATCGAAACCGTCCCAACCTTGCAATCGCCCACTCCGATCCAAAACAGAACACATCGAGTGTTCCAGACAGAGACATTGCTTTATTGTGGAACGATCCTTTCTGGAACGCCTCTTGTCGAGGAGGCACTTTTCATTTCCTGGCCGAGGCACTTCCCGCAGACAGAGCCATCGACTAAGTTGAGCGCGGTATAATCGAACCGATAGCGTTGGGATCGGGTGATTACCGCCCGGAGAGCTTACGCCGGCCCTGCCGGAGAGTGCGCTCCGGGGGGAGGAAAGTCCGAACTCCATAGAGCGGTGTGCCGGATAACGTCCGGGAGTGGCGGCTTCAAGGTCGTCCGACGGAAAGTGCCACAGAGAAGATACCGCCTCGCAAGAGGTAAGGGTGAAAAGGTGCGGTAAGAGCGCACCGGGCGTTCAGTAATGAACGTTGCATGGCAAACCCCACACGGAGCAAGACCAAATAGGGACGGATGGGGCGCAGTGCGTTCGCGTACGGCGATCCTGCGAGTCGGCTCGGTTCGCCAAACGTCCGGGTAGGTCGCTTGAGCGGCGGGGTAACGCGCCGCCTAGACGAATGATCGCCACGACAGCAATGTCGCACAGAATTCGGCTTACAGATCCCAACGCTATGTTTTATTTAATCGTGCCAGAATCTCGCCCCTCAGTCCTATTTGGCATAGGTCGTCCCATTATCGGGGCAGCATCACAGGACCCTTTGTGATCAGAATGGTTGAGGCCTCGCAAGAGTGCTACACTTCAGGCTCAAATGACGAAAGCAGCGCTTTGTTTACTCGCCATAGTGATGCTTGCGGCGACCGTTGTTGCCCAGCAGCAGGCTGCCTCCAATATCCAGACGAACACAATTTACGTTAATGCTGAGGGCAAGTTCGACGCTGTGCCTGACACGGCGTTAGTCCAATTCAACATCGACGCCCAGGAAAACTCCTCGCGAGCCGCCTATGACCGCGCTTCCAAGGCGGCTGAGCAAGTGCGCGGCATCCTGCGCTCGAACGGAATCGATCCCAAGGAGGCGCACGTTGGCTTCTTTTCGCTGGCACCAGTCTACGACTGGCGCACGCCGCAACGGAAACTCATCGGCTATCGCGTCTCCACCACGGTTGAACTGAAGCTAAGGGATTTTTCGAAGGTTGGGCCAATCGTCGAGCAACTCGCCAACATCGACGCAACGGGAAATCAGTCTGTCAGCTACACGCTGGAGGATGTCGATGCCGCCAAGATAAAAGCCGTGGAGGACGCCTTCCGGCACGCACGTTCGGAAGCGGCTGCTGTGGCCCAGGCTGGCGGACGCCCTTTCGGTGAATTGAGCTATGCCTCTATCGATAGCGTCGAATATCCGCGTCCTGTTCCCATGCGAGCAATGGCGCGTGCGGCTGTTTCCGCTCCTCCCCCTACGGCGGAGTTCACGCCACAGACCGTGATCGTCACCGCGCATGTGAGCGCCATGTTTACGCTAAAATAGGAATGTGGGTCGCCGAATCCGTCGCGGACATTTTTCCCATGCTCAGCGCCCGAATGCGTAGCCGAGAGTGACTCCTTCGCGCGAGGCGTGTCCACTGCTGAACTCGTATGCGTTGTGAATAAAGTACTCGCGGAGCTCAGGGCGCAGGAAAATGTTGTTGTGAACGTAGAGCCGCACGCCAACCCCGACGTCTCCCATGAAATGATTGGTGCTGGAGTAATTCGTACAGGCGAAGGTGTTACAGCCATAAAGCGCATAGAAGTAGGTGCTCAATGCGCCCATTCCACCAATAAGTTCCAGTTGCGCGTGCTGGCCTAAGTTCGGCGCATAAGTTCCGTGGACATCGTAAAAGACGGGCCTAAATTGCTGACTTCCCTCATAAAGATTCCGGCTGGCTCTCCAGGAGACTTCAGTGCCCAAGCCGAAACTATTCCAGAACAGGCAATTTCCACCGATGGTCAAATACGCGCCGCCGCCAATGGTCTGCGGGCTGTGGTTGCCAGAAGCGCTCGCGGAAGATGATGCCGTGAGGGTTCCGACTGAGAATCCGATATCGCCCCGAGGACCCACTGGCGACGAGTAAACCTGCGATTGGGAAGGAATGGAGAAGAACAGGACAGAGAGGATAATGGCAGCCAGAACATGTTTCAAGCAGCGCCTCCGATCGCGCTGACTGAGCCGGTGGCAGGGTGGCTGGCAGGTCCAGCAAGATTGACCAGGGCTCAAAACGTGACCACAGTTATTCACCATGTTTTGGATGCCTGCGCACGCTAACACGCTTGCTGATCTGCGCGGCTGGACGAAGTTTGTTGGGGACGAAGAATGTAAGCGGCATCTACGCACTCGCACCGACGTCGAATCCCACTGCGTGGTCGTGATTGCCACGAAGTCGTATGGGCAGTCATCACTTGCATTCCCCCTGGCATGCGAACTTACGGTAAGTAGTAGCGGAACGAGGTAAAGACCATTCCATCTATGCCGTGAGGCGCTCCACCCACACCCGACCAAGTATTGCGCGTCAGATAGGAGTACTGCGTGCCGAACTGGAACCGGCCCTTGGGACCGTTATAGAAGCGGTACCAGAATCCGCCCGTACCCTCGATCAGGGCGCGTGTGTCCCCTGTGCAGTTGGCGAGCGCGCCCGGGGTAAAGCCGGTGTTCACCGTAGGAAGAGTTTCGGTATAGCAACCGCTGTTCACAAACGTGGGTCCGCCATAACCAACTTCCTTGCCCGAGATTGGATCGGTTTGCGCCGTCCGGCTGGCATATTCCGCCCCGCCGTAGAAGTAGACGTCAAGTTTCGAGCCGTGCCACTCGAGCGTGGTCAGACCCTGATAGCCTCTGATTAGATTGACCGTCCCGTTCGCTTGAATCGCAAGATCGGAGAGCTGTCCCGCGCCGTAACGGCCCACTCCGCTGCCGCCGAAGCCATGCAAACCAAAAACGACATGCTTGTGATAGAAGTTCCAGCGGACATTGGCGCCAACGCCTCCGCCGTTTTTAGAGGCGTTATAAGCTCCGAGAGCGTTGGCACCCGGCGTAGTACTGCCGCCGCAAAGTATTTTGGCCGTGGCTACCTCGCCGCAAGGAAATACGCGGTCGGTGAAGCGGTCGAAGAGGCCGAAGACCTCATAGTGCCCAAAGCCAGGATCGAAAGCAGCTTTGGCGATGAAATCGGGCGAAGAATTGAACGAGTAATTCGCACCTGAGTTATAGCTTTTACCGTCACCTACTTCGCCGAGCAGAAAATTGTCCGCGTTGTTGTGCGTGGTGAGCGTGGCTTCCGCATTCTCCATGGCGACAGCCAACCAAACCTTATCGCCGAAGTCTTTGGTTACGCGAAGCCCATACTGGCGCGCGAAACTGAATCCGACGTTATAGCCCGCGTCGATCGTTGCCGGCCGCGCATCGTTGGTCTTGCCGACGTCATCGCTGGGACGGATTCCAAATTTGTTTTCTGTGACCAAACTCCACATCTGGCCGCCCTGAAAGCTCCAGCCATTGTTGAACTTAGCCTGTCCCCATGCCTGGCGTAGGCGGAAGGTGTAGCCGTTGGTCTGGGTGGAAGTGGAGGTGACGCCAGCCGAGAGAAAGTCGCCGGATATATAGCTGGAAAGCTCTACGTGCTTTGAGGGGGCAAAGAAGAATATTGTCGGCCGGGACTGGCGGGCGGAGCCGAAGAACTCCGACTCCTGGCTCTGTGACGCGCCGGGCAAAGGCACCGAATTGAACGGAGTCGTAACGTCAGCTCCGAGGGCTCGCGAGCGCCGCACAAATTCGGCTGCCACAAAGCCACCCGGCGTGATGCTGACGCCTTTGAAGCGAATTGTCAGCGGCCCTTCCAACTCCGAATTTACGGTCGGCTGTGTCTCCTGTACGGCTGGCGCGCTGTTGTCGGCGCTGGTCTTGATGCTGGCCACGTCTCCTTTGAGTTCGGCGAAGTTCTGTTGCGGGCTGGCCTGAGCTTGCGACGCAGCCGCATTGTTGGCGGCGCTGGTCGCAGAGGTTTGTGCCTGCTGCAAATTCTGTAATTGCTGGCGCAGTTGCTGGATCTGCTGCTGCTGTGAGGCCAGCGCATCCTTCAATGCCTGAATGTCGCCAGCTGATTGCGTGGATGTTTGTGCAAATAGCACATGTGCTAAGAGCAGTAAAACTGCAAAAATCCTTTTCATGTACATACCTCAGCGAAATGAGATCTACGCAGGCCCAGAGGCACGGTTGCTCTCATCAGCGGCTATTCAGTTGGAACGGAAAAAAGAAAGCTCTCGCGAAGAACTGCGCAGCTTAGCGACAACAACAAAGGGCAGGATGGAAGAGCGTTGATAGGGTCAACCGGACATCGGCAGCAAGTGCTGTGGGTGTTTGCGCAGAAAGCGCAGACACCAAAAGCAACGGAAATGCGATGATCCTATTCACGTATATACCTCGTCGGCTTAATGAGATACGGCGCCCCAGCGGGAACGCTCTCGTCAGCGTCTATTTAGTTGGAATGGAGATGAGAAAGCTTTCGCGGAAAACTGCGCAGCTTAGCGACAACAACAGAAGCGACAACAATAAAGCGCGGATTGGAAGACCGTTGTCGGTGTCATTGTCAATCGACTTATAACACACTAAATAATGGAATTCAAAATAATTCAAAATAATCACTTCAAGAGTTGCATCGGCACACACGAGATGGGATAGTGCTCCACCAAGCTGGTAGTGATCCAAGGGCAACCGAACACCTCAGGCGCGACACAAACTGATCAAATGGAAATCACTATCTTTGCGTGGTTTCATGCGCTTGCAGGAAAAGAAGAAGAAGAAGTCGCGTCGAAGCTGCGTGATGCAGTTACCCGCGCTTCCACCGAGCCGGGCTGTCTTGGCATTCAGGTCTATCGCTCGGTAAGAGACCCACGACTGTTCTGGCGTGCGAAGCCGTTCATCGAGCACGCCCACCAAGATGGGATGTGAATGGACGTGGGTAGACTGCATCCATTGCGAAGCACCAGTTCCGTTCTCCTGACAGCCATATTGGGCGGGATGCTAAGTGTGGGAGTACGGGCACAGACTATTCTGATCCAATCGGCTCCCGCGACATCGTCTTCCGGAGCCGTGGTCGCGCCTGCGATCTGCACACAACGGACTCCCCAAGAGCACTTGCCCGGCGAGCCTGGCAAGCCATCTGACGGGAGCATTCATGGAACGGTGACTGACTCCGCTGGAAACGTCATCGCGGGCGCCCTCGTCACGCTTGAGTCCGATGCCTCCAAGGTGAGACACACGCTGCTCACCGACGGTGCTGGATTCTTTAACTTTACGGGCCTCGTGCCTGGAAAGTTCGAAATCACAATCACCTCGAAGGGATTTGCGGCCGGGGTGCGCTCCGAGATTGATATGCCGCCTGGCGGGGACTGCGAACTGGCACAGGTTGCGCTAAAGGTAGAGTCAGTGAACACGAACGTAGAGGTGGTTTTCTCCCGGCATGATCTGGCTGAAGAGCAGCTAAAAGCGGCGGAGAAGCAACGTGTACTCGGTGTGTTCCCCAACTTCTACACTAGTTACGTCTGGAACGCGGTTCCATTGACGCCCAGGCAGAAGTTCCGGCTTGCGCTGAGAAATTCGATCGATCCAACCACCTTTGCGCTTTCCGGCGTTATCGCGGGGGTTGAGCAGTGGCAAAATTACTTCAGCGGCTATGGCCAAGGAGGCCAGGGTTATGCCAAGCGTTTTGGCGCGTCCTATGCCGACGGTTTCATTAGCACCATGGTCGGCGGGGCTATCCTGCCATCGGTCCTACATCAGGACCCGCGCTACTTTTACAAGGGCACCGGGAGCATCCGCTCGCGGACGCTTTATGCCATTTCAACTGTGGTTCGCTGCAAAGGCGACAATGGGCGTTGGCAGCCAAACTATTCCAACGTGCTCGGCAACTTAGCCTCTGCGGGAATCTCGAACCTCTACTATCCTGCGACCAATCGAAATGGAGCCACAGTCACAATCAGCAATGCGCTCATCGGGACAGCCGAAGGTGCAATCAGCGCCTTGCTCCAGGAGTTTCTTCTTCGAAAGATTTCACGTGGGGTCCATGCCTCGCCGACGCCGCCCGCATCGCCCGGTGCCCAGCCTTAGAGCCTCCGCTAGCCAGTTCGTCGCCCAGAGATAGATGCAGTTACAGCTCACTCGTGACGCCGCGCCTCGATCGCCGCGTCAAAGCTGGAGATGGAAGATGCTTCCAAGTTGCGAATTTCAGGTTCCAGGCAAACTATCAGCTCTGTTCGTTGCATCGACATTGGAAGCGGTGGTGTCCAGGGTCTGCGCCGGGACTGAATCGTTGCGAGACTTGCATACATCCTTCACTAGGGTCTTGCATCTCCAACTTAGCCTGAGCAATCGGAGGTGCTGCTTGAAACACGTTTTGATTGCAATCATCTGCTCTGTCCTGTTCTTCTCCATTCCATCCCAGTCACAGGTAAGGGTCTCCTCGTCAACGATGGGTCCGCAAGGCGATATCGGATTCTCAGTCGGAACCCTCACGGCACCATCTTCCGCGAGCGCGTCTGGCAACCACAGTCCACAGACCATCGGCGGCGGCGCGTATTTGACTATCAGTGGAAACTTCCTGTTCAGGAATAATCTAGGGTTCGGCAGCGAGGTCTCCTGGAGAGCCAGCCAGAATCTCTATCAGGGATATCAACCGTTTAGGCCTATCTTCTATGATTTTCACGCTACTTACGCGCCGAACTTAGGCAGGCGCGCGCAGTTGGAACTCATCGGCGGATTGGGCGGATTGAGCACACACTTCTATACGCCGTTCTATACATGTAACTTCTATGTGTGTACGAACTACGCCACCAGCAATCACTTCATGGGAGATGTCGGAGCTGGCGTGCGGTTCTACGTGTTCAACAGCCTCTTCCTGCGTCCTGAGTTCCGCGAGTACTTCATTGACAACGCATACGAGTTCAGCAGTGGACATGCCTCGCGCGAAGGAGTCACTCTCGGCTACGCGTTCGGACGCTGAGGTGAGTCGCTTCTGGATTGCCGGTCGCCCGGGCAGGTCACGAACTACGCTAACCGCCCCGCAGTCTGCACGAGAGGAAGCCAGCTTGGTATGCGCAAGCCAGGTTGCAGCGCCGGGTTGGGATAATAGGGTGACTGGCTGAGCGCATGGCCTTGGCAAACATTCGAGCTTCGCGGAAGAGGCGGGGCAGCGCCCCTAGCCTGCGTTTCACGACCGCCACGCTCATGCCTTCGCTTCTTCTGACGACTCGTCTGCCGTACCCTCTATCCAGTTGCTGGCCGGCAGCTTGCCAATTTGAAACAACTGAGACGATATATCGCTGATCCTGCGCTGCTAAGTTGCCTAAGATTAACTACAATTCTCATGGAGACATCTTATGATCACGGATCTGATCACGGATCGCGCATCTGCCATCCAACGTGAAGTGGATCAATTGATCGATCTGCAAATCGCTACACTGAGAGATGAATCACCGCTTACCTCTGATCAGCTTATGGATTACCACTTACGCTTCGAAATAATCCAAGAGCTCTATCGAGAACTGGATCAGATCAACCGAACCAGGCTAGTCCTCAAATTATGAAAAGCGTGTCAACGAAAAGACCACAATGAGGTAGCCAGTCACTGTGGAACCGCGAAGGGTACTTTGGAGGGTTGCTGTTTGCGCCCTGATCGGTATCAAAAGCAGTTATGTATAACCGGGAACAAGAGTAAACGGCGACAGGGTCTCACTGGTGCGCGGGTGTGATTCTCTTCAAATCCCTCCGGTGACGCGAATCGTTTCGCCGGTCATGTACTTCGAGTCTGACGACGCGAGGTACACCGCTGTGGGCGAAATGTCGTCCGGCTGCCCGATGCGCCCAAGCGGCGACTGCGTTTCGATCCATTTGCGGAAATCGTCGTTGCCTTGTGCTTGTTCAGAATGTTGAACCCCCTCGGTTTCGATCATTCCGGGGTTGATGGAGTTGACGCGGTTCCGCCGCCCCGACCGTTACTCTCCGTGAACTGACGCGGCGCGCAGGTTCGCCGTTTGCCCCATGCCCAGTTGGCGCACGATATCCATTACCGCCACGCTCTGGTTCATGGTGAAGAAGTGCAGCGCAGGCGCGCCACCTCGACGCAGGCGCTCGCACAGATCGACCACCACATCGAGACCGAAGGCCCGGATGGACGCGGTATCGTCGCCGTAGGCTTGCAGGCGCAGGCGGATCCAGCGCGGGATCTCGGCGCCGCAGGTTTCGGAAAAGCGCATCAACTGGGTTGACGACGTGATCGGCATGATCCCCGGCACAACCGGAACATCCATTCCGAGGAGTTGTGCTTCATCGACAAAGCGGAAGTACGCGTCGGCATTATAAAAGTACTGGGTGATGGACGAGTCCGCCCCGGCCCGTATCTTGATCGCATAGGCTTGCAGATCGGCCTGCGGCGACCCGGCTTGTGGGTGCATGTCGGGATAAGCCGCCACGTCGAGGTGAAAGTAGCGCCCCGTCTCAGCGCGAATGAAGGCGACCAAGTCGCTTGCGTGAAGGAACTCACCGCCACCGCCGAAGCCACTAGGCAGGTCGCCCCGCAAGGCCACAAGTCGCTTGACCCCCATGGACTTGAGCGCGGCCAGGTGTTCGCGCACCGAAGACTTGGTCGCCCCGATGCAGGAAAAATGCGACGCTGGCGCCATCCCTTCGGCCAAGATCTCCTGAACGGTCCCCAAACTGCCTTCTTGCGTCGAACCACCGGCGCCATAGGTCACAGAACAGAACTCGGGCTTGAGCGCGTACAACCGCTGGCGCACAGCGCGCAACTTGTCGGCTTCCTCGGGCGTCTTGGGAGGAAAGAACTCGAAACTCAGGGGCAGGCCCATGCAAAAGACTCCATGTTGCCGACCGCCGATGGCGATCGGAATTTCAGGGTGACCACACAAGCCGCAAGTATAAAACTTCCTGTGCTGGATAATGTACGCTTTCTTCCACGCATTCGAATTCTGATAGAAGCCAGGCACCCCCACCGTCATGGTTTGGTGGAACGGTCGTCCCCACTAGATGGCTCCAAAGCCTCTTGCAGCACCGCCTTTTGACCTGCCTCCAGGACGATCTCTTTCGAAAAACTCTTAAACCCATCGGCTTGGATCGTAACGTCATATCCGCCAGGAGGCAGCCTGAGTTCGACAGGCGTGGTCTTTGGCGCGGGCCAGCCGTTCAGCATCAATCGTGCGCCCTTGGGATTGGTCTTGAATTGTACTTCCGCCATTTCCTTCAAAGAGCCATGCGGGAGCAACCGCTTGATCCCTCCGAGCACCTTGCCGTTGGCTGCGTTTCCCTCCGGAATCAGCGTAAAGGCGACGGAGCAATTCTCTCCATCCCTGACACTGACCTGGGATTGCGCCGCCAGAAAACCGGGCTGGACGAGCGTGATAGTGTGTTCTCCGCTGACATCTACGCGCAGCTCAGCCGGCGAAGTCAGGGCCGTACTCTTGCCGTCCAGAAGAATCGCAGCTCCGGCTTGATTGCTCGAGATCTTAAGAACCGATCCTTTCTGCACAAGGCGGGCAGCCACCGTGGAACGGACACCTGCCACGACCTCCAGCGTCACCTTTTGCGAGACGAACCCAGGCTTGGAAAACATAACGCTGTGGTGACCGGGCGGAATCGATCCGACAACGGCAGGAGTAACAAAAACAGGGTCACTGTTACCATCGAACCGGACCTGCGCACCGTCCGGCTCGGATTTGACCAGGGCTTCACCGACGACCAATACCGGAGTTTGGACACGCTGCGCACCGGAAATACGTTGCGCTTCGGAAATATGTTTCAGCTTCCTCACGCCGCCATGGTGGCTGGTTTCGCTCAGCGTAGTTGGCTCGTCGGAGGCCGCTTCGTTGCCAGCCACCGTCTCGATTGATGTCTTGGAATGTGTTGCCACCTCTACCGTCGTTGCGACCTCGGAACTCTTCCGTCCGGGAACAGCGCGTCCATGGCGGTGAATGACAACATAGGTGAAGGCGAGGCACGCCACCACGGCGACAACGGGAGCAAGACGCCACCGACTTGCGAAGCCCCACCGCCTGGCTGCTGCGATCCGGCCTTTGGCTGCACTGGTAACTAGCCTTACGGCACTCCAGATCCGTGCGCAACAGGTTGAGCACGCGCTTGGGGAGTGCTGCTCGCGCTCGCAAGCCGAGGATGGTATCTCAACGGCTGATTCGGGCACCTCGTCGGCACTCCTCATCGGTGGCACTGGTGCTTGCTGGCTGCTGGACTCAGGTTGCGCTGCCTGCGTCTTCGCAGTCGCAGCGCGAGAAGGTATCAGTTCGAGCCGGCATTGGTCGAGGGGAGTCTTTTGGGCTGGACGAGTCAGCAGCTTTGTCCGCTTCATCCGCCTCCAGTCATAGAGGTATTCCGCGCCGCAGAGGGTGCAGACCTGATAGTAGTTCCCCTCGGACGACGTGATAGGGAACGAGAATTCGTGCGAGCATCCAAACCAGAATCGGCGTTTCATCACCATGCCGGAAGATTATTCGGACCAGGAAATGAGTCCCATCAGCGAAACGCCGTACATGATGAATCGAACGTGCTTCTATCTCCGCCACTTTTTCCACATCGGACATAGACCTTCCGACAATTGACGCGTCTCGGCCACATTTGAATAATTAGCGAACCTTATGGGGGTTCATCCGCGCCGGCAGCCGAATGCCTGGGCTGGCGAGCCGGAAAGCGCCGGTATTATCGTGATCCTGCAGGACCAAACGCAATTTCTCCTACTGCCCCGACGCGAGGCGGGATGGTGGGTCGTATGGATGGCGCTAACGCTGGCGGTTTCTCTGGCGTCCACGGGCTGTGGCGAGAAGAAAAGGGCGCAAGCGAAGTTGCCCCCGCCGCCCCAAATCGTCGTGACTCCTGACACCAATCCCGCCGAACCAATTCCACCTGCTCCACCGGTTCCTCTACCAAGCCACCCGAAGCCGGAAGCATGGACGCAGACCGGAATCGCCAGCTGGTATGTTGCCGATCCCAAAGGCCAAAAAACCGCCAGCGGCGAGCCGTACAACGGCATGGCGCTGACGGCAGCGCATCGGACCCTGCCGTTGCAATCTGTCGTACGGGTGACGAACTTGAAAACAAACAGTCAAGTCCTCGTTCGCATCAACGATCGCGGACCATATATAGATGGGCGCATCATCGACCTTTCGCTCGCGGCGGCCAGAGCGCTGAAAATCACGCTATCAGGTTTAGCCACCGTCAAACTGGAGGTTATGCACACTCCAACGGCCATCAACATCGGCGGAAAGTGGTGCGTGCAGATCGGCGCCTTCCGCGAGCGCAATGGCGCTCTCGAATTGAAGAAGATCCTTGCCGCTCGCTATCACGAGGCACGCTTGCTGGACCTCCCTGGGGCTACCGGTTATTGGGTGCGTGTACGCGTGCAGGACGACGACCGTGTCCTGGCGCAGAAAGTCGCCAGCAAAATCAAGGTGAGCGAAGGCGGCGTCTTCCTGGTGCGCCTGGACTAGATTCTTGTCACCAGGAAATCAGCAAGACGGCTGCCAGCTTTGAAGAGAGCGCAGCGGCCGGCGAGCTCCAACCGTTTCTTTATATCTGTAGAGTTCCAGTCAGCCGAGAATTGAATCCCCCACTCAGCCTGGCCGACGATATTTAAGCGGCGTTTTCTTTATTGACGTCGTTCTGGTCTTCTCCTCGCTTTACGGCTTTCTTTGCCGCTGTCTCCTGCCCGGGGAAGACGCGCACCTGCCGCCGCTTCGTCAAAAATACAATGCCCCATTGCAAGATGACGAAGAAACGGTTCGCGAATCCAATCAGAAAATAGATATGTACCGCGGCCCACACAATCCACGCCAAAAATCCCGTGAAGCGCAGAAATCGAAGGTCGGCGATCGCGTACGAGCGTCCCACGATTGCGAGATCGCCTTTATCCCAATACCAGAAGGGCGCCGGGTCCGGCTTCCCCTCCACGCGACACCGGATCAGCTGCGCCACATATTTTCCTTCTTGAATCGCGGGCTGCGCGACGCCCGGCATGACCATCGCGTCATCCGATCTGACCCCGATCAGATTGCGCGCCGGCGCAACCACATGGGCCGTGTCGCCAATCGTGAAAATCTCCGGATGCCCGGGCACAGACATATCCGCGTTTACGATCGCTTTGCCTGACTTATCCATCGCCGCGCCCAGCCAACGTGCAGCCGGCGACGCCAGCACGCCCGCTCCCCACAGCACGGTCCCCGCTGCAACGCGCTTCCCGTCGGCGACGATCCCATCCGCATTCACGCCCGTCACCCGCGTGTTCGTAAATACCTTCACGCCCAGGCTCTCAAGATGCCGTTGCGCCTTGGCAGAAAGAACTTCGGGAAAAGTAGGCAGAATACGCGGCGCCGCCTCGTACAACAGAATCTGCGCCGACCGCGGATCGATGTGCCGAAAATCACGCGCCAACGCCATACGCGACATTTCCGCCAGCGTGCTCGCCATCTCCACACCCACCGTTCCGGCGCCCACCAGCACGAAAGTCAACAGTTGCTGAATTCCCGCCGTATCGCAGTGATCGAGCGCGGCAATCTCCTCAGCGCGCTCGAACGCCGTCAGCACCTTCCCGCGAATCAGGTCGGCGTCGTCCAGCGACTCCAGCCCTGGCGCCACGTGCCGCCATTCGTCATGTCCGAAGTAGTTGTATTGAATGCCTGTGGCAAGAATAAGGTAATCGTAGGGAATTTCGTGGTGCCTCAGGTGAACCAGGCGCTTTTGCGCGTCAATTCCGGTCACTTCATCCTGCAGCACTTCTACGTTGCGCTGCCTGCTGAGGATCGACCGCAACGGCCCTGCGATCTGGTCGGCCGAGAGCAGGCCAGTGGCAACTTGGTACAGCATGGGACGAAACAGGTGATAGTTTCGTTTGTCGATCAGCGTCACGCTCGCCGAAGCGCGGGCAAGCCCGCGTGCCGCGGATAGCCCGCCGAAGCCGCCGCCTACGATCACCACGCGAGGTACAGACGCGCCCACGCCAGCCTCCAAAGACCGCGATTGTAGTGCGATTGAAATACCCACAACCTCCGACCAATAGGATGCACCGCGGCGCGCCTTGCTCCATTCTTTGTCGCCTTCCACCGGCCGGCTTTGTCATGCCGAGCGAGCATTGCTCTCAGTTGGGTTCTGGCCGGATTGTTTGAATGTTAAGTCAATAGTGTGGAGCACGGGTTGTCGGCTACTCAATTCGGGCCGAAACTGGTCAGGCAGCCATTTTCTGATCTACATCGAGTAACACTCCGGATTTAGCGTTATGGGGGAGCGACATCTTTGGAGGCTAATCAGTCTGATCTGCGGCTGCTCGTCCGAATCCGCTTTGAGCGCTCGAAACTCATTTACGAACAAGCGATCTATTCCAGGTCCAGGGACAAACCCGCGAGGCTTAATTTAGGCAAAGCAGTTTTGTTTGTTGGCTCGGTAGAGCGCTGCGCTTATACTTGACAGAATCTGAATGGAATCTAAGGAGAGGACGGGCTGTTCCCCGCCAATTTTCCGGCAAGCTACTGTCGCATAGACACATGCAGTGCTCGAGTACAGATGGACGAGCCCGACAAGCCGTTATAGTAAGGGTTAAGGCTGACTAGATTTGCAGCTTCCACCTTCTCAGGATCGAACTCGCTGAAAGCCCGGCGATACCCTTCGCGTTTTTTGAGCACGATCGACCAATTGAGTCCGGCCTGCGCCGCTTCGAGCACTAGGAACTCAAAATGTGTTCGGTCGTCGTGAACTGGCACACCCCATTTGCGATCGTGATACTGGAGCATCAGCGGATCATCCAAGCTAACCCAAGTACATCGTTTCGTAGTCATAATCGGTCTTCACACCGAGGACTCCCGAAGTAGGTTCTCGATTTTCGAATCTAAACCCCGAGCGACTGCGAGAGCGTCCGGATTCCCGTAAATAGCTAGAAAACAGGTCATCCTGTCGTATGACAGGTGGACGCCGTCTGCCCGCTCATCCACCAGAATTGTGACCGGAGCGTAAGATCCAGCGTCGGGAACATGCTTCGCCATTTCCTTCATGATGAGCGGATTGCCGATCACAAAGCGTACGATTTTCGGTGTGTCGAGCCCAGTCTCCTTCCGCAGAATCGCGCCGTGATCGAGTACCATGAAGATCATCAGCCCCGTCCTGCCCAGTCCTTTCTGAACCGCACTTTCCAGTTCAGCGGAGGTTCGTGCATCCTTTATTGCCTTCCCGAACTCGGCGATATCCGGATGCCCGACAGCCGTTTCCAGCGCCGCCACGACCGCCTCAAACGACTTGGAAGACGTCACGCTGAACCGTTCGATCTCGACCCATTTTTTCATTCCCTTCATTTTTGTTGCCTCTCCCCACCCTGTGACCTCCGGCGGTTCTTGTGATCCAGGCAGCCTCTAAGATTTTCAGCAGTTGTGCCTTTTCGTACGCGAACTCGAATCACTGCCTTCTTGCACTCCGCAACGAAGTCCCCGACAACGGATTCGTGCACATAGGCGTAACCGGGAGAGGTACACCATTGGCCACCCCATGCCATCGCGCCCAGACAATTTTCTTGGCAGCATCAGAAAGATTAGCCGTCGCATCAACAAACGCTAGGTTTTGCCCCCCGAGTTCTAATAAGACCGGGGTCAGATTCTCTGCTGCAGCGCGCATGATCACCTTGCCAACCTTTACGCTCCCGGTGAAGAAGATGAAATCAAATGGCAGTTTAAGCAGTTCCGTTACTTCTTCACGTGAGCCGGAAACCGCAGTGACCGAGTCGGGCTCAAAGTACCTCGGAATGAACTTTTGAAGCAGCGCAGATGTAGCCGGGATCGACTCTGCAAGTTTCAGGACGCAGGGGTTTCCTGCCGACAGAGCCGTAATAGCCGGGTCAAGTAAGAGAATGAGGGGACCGTTAAATGGACCGATGATCAGCGTCACACCGTATGGCTCCCGGATAACTTGGCCGTGTGTCCCGAAGCCGCGAGAGCATTTGGAACCATGGCGGAGAGCGGCTTCATCCACTCTCTTAATTGCATCTTCGTGAATTCAATGGTCGCCAGAGGAGCTGCGACCTCAAAGACCTTCTCTTCTAACGCGGTCTTGAAATCTTTGCTGACCGCCTCCTGAAAAACCTCATTGTTCTCGTTCAGCATCTTGGCCATGCGGTCGAGTTGCTCAATGCTCCATTCGTAAGATTTGGTGGCGTCGGTATTGAAGTAGTCCTTTTGTTTGTCAAAGATTGGTTGAAATTTGTTCACTGTTTTCCCTCCGGGTGCTTACCTGGACCTAATCCTCGCCGTTGACCAACACCACTCGGTTACTAGCTTAGGCAGCAAACTTGTCGCCGAACATTGGTTGACCACTCTTTGATTGTTCTTGGCTGGCCTCGTCTTCGATCACGTCCCAATGCTCGAACAGAACACCGTCCTTGATGCGAACGATGTCCGCTGCAATCCAGTTCACGGGTAGGCCGAAGCCTGAAAAACGCCCATGCACGATTACGAAGTCTCCGTCTGCCAAGATCGTTCCTGGTTCGTACTTCAACGTTGCTGGGAGGCTCTTGATGAGATTGAACAGACCATCACGACCGGGTGCGATATGAGCGCTGTGCTGAATATAGTCAGGCGACCAGAAACGCTCAGCGGCATCATAGTCACGCCGGTTGAACAGCATATCGAAGGCTTCCAGTACAAGAGCTTTGTTTTTCGATTCGAGCTTCTCACTCACTACTTCCGTTTTTGCCATTTGTCGTTCCTCCTCTCTTATTGAGGCAATTCCAGCTAACGCGGGTTCTTTAGAGCTTCGACCCACCGTTGACCGGAATACTCGCTCCTGTTATCCATCGGGCTGCATCTGACGCCAGGAACGCGATGACATCCGCAACATCCTCCGGCTTGCCGATTCGCTTCAGTGCTTGCATTCCAAGCGTCACTTCGCGACCTTCCTCAGTCTTCGCGAAATTCGACATGTCAGTGTCGATCACGCCAGGCGCGACCGCGTTTACGCGGATGCCCTGCGGCCCAAGAATGGCAGCCCAGTTTTTGACCAGAGTCTCTAATGCTCCTTTGGTCGAGGCGTAGGCAAGGAGCGAAGGGTTGTCCAAACCGGGCTTCCCAACCACGGCGTGCGCCCCGATCGAAGAGATCACAATGATGTTCGAGCCTTCACTGAGGACGGGCAGGAGTTGCTGTACCAAGAAAAACGGACCGCGCACATTCGTTGCAAAGAGATTGTCAAAATCCTCCATCGTATGATTCTGGATGGTTGCAGCCTTGCTGATTCCGGCGTTGGAAACGAGCACATCCAATCGCTCGCCAACGATCGAGCGAACTTCCCTCGCCAGCAGGGTTGCTCCATCTTGAGTTCCCAAGTCCGCCTTGATCGCTTCCGCGCGTCCCCCTTTTGCGTGGATGCCGACGACTAACGATTCCGCATCCTGCGCAGAACGGCCATAGTGAACCAGCACATGGGCCCCAGCCCTCGCGAGAGCTGCTGCCGAGGCGCGCCCAATTCCTCGCGACGCGCCCGTCACCAGCGCAACTTTGCCTTGCAGCGAGGCGATTGGTAGGTTTTCAGATTCGATCCTCTCACTCAGCACTTCCATGTTTGCCATTTTCCGTCCTCCTTTATTGGTCTCTCTTTCTGCTCATGCACACAGCGCCACCCAGGGCACTGAGCCTAAGCGGCGGAAACATTTCCGTGATACGCAGCCGCAAAGACATCCTGCACAAATTGTTCAAACGATGTCGGGGTGGTGTTTTCCGGCGAACGCGACTCCTGCGGAACGAGGATTCCTGTATTGATGGCCTTGTACATCTCGATGTACAACGCGGCCCCCGTCGGCGGAACACCCATCTGCGTCAACATCTGCTGCACCTGCTCATAGGGAAACTGCTCGTAGCGCAGGTCCGGTTTGCCGATGCCGCGAGCAATCACCGCGGTGGCTTCCGTCATCGACAGGTCGCGCTCGCCAAGCAGCTCGCGCGTTTGTTTGCCGGAAAAATCCAGGTGCAGGATGCGCTGCGCGGCGTAGTCGCCAACGTCGCGGGTAGCGATCATGGGCAGCTTCAGGTCGGGCAGCAGCGCATTTCCGAATATTCCCATTCCATGAATCATGCCGATCGCCGCCAGATTGTTCTCCATGAAATACGCGGCGCGCAAGTGCAAAACGTTCAAACCGCTGATCGCGTTCAGCTTTTGCTCCGAAGAATGTAGCCCCTCGACTGGCCCGGTGCCTTGCGGAACCTGCGCGCCGTAGCTGCTCAAGTGCACCGAGTAGCGCAGGCCGGAATCCTTCACGGCTTTCGCGATTGCATCGCTATCTCGCTCCTGCTCCTCCCGGGATTTCGGCGGTGGCAACATCAAGTAAGCCGCGCGCGCACCGCTGAAGGCTTTGGTGAGTTCAGCCGCGTCGCTCAGGTTTGCGGTGAACGCTTCCGCGCCTTGGCGCACAAAGCGCTGCAGTCGCCCCGCGTCGCGCCCCATGACGCGCACCTTCTTGCCCTCCGATAGCAGGAAATTGGCGATGATCGAGCCGGTGTTCCCGCTCGCCCCCAAAATCACATGCATGGCATCCGTCGCGATGGCCACCTCGTCTTTAAGGCTGTTCATATTCGTTTCTCCCTTTATTAAAGTTCACCGGTCCGCTTCGTTTGCGACCCCTCCAGTTGCTCTTTGGCGATCCAGTCCCTTATGTAAGGCGAACAATGAAGTAGCTCGACGCCTTCTCTCCGGCAACTGGCGAGGAAGCAAACTACGTCCAGATCCACAAGACTTACTTCGCTCAAGTCCAACGCGATCCTTGGGCCGCTGTTCTTTATCTGCGCTTTCAATGCTTCTAAGTGCTCCCGCTGCATTCGGCCGATAAGTCGAATCGTCGTGCTGGGCCCATTCGAATATTTCTCGATCCTTAGAGTCATTTCCGGTTTTTCTCTGGTTCGACACCTGAAACCAAATGCACGCTAAACGCCATTTGCAATCTTTTGAATCACAGGCTTTTATGCATCGACTCCGGGCCGATTCTTGGGCGTTCGCCGAAACTTCGGCTTTGCGATCGGCTCGCGTTTGGTTGGCGTCAATGTATGCTGGCCGGGGAGAAGCCTATCTGTCGTAGGCTTCAGATTACTAATCCATCTCGTGGTCAGCTCAGCAGGTGGCCGCAGCTTCTTACTTGTTCTTCACTGACCGCCTGGACGATCTTTTCGCAGCACGTTTCTTTGCTTTAGGTTCATCCTTAGATTGGATGGTATGCGCGTTGATAATCGCGCGGAGTAGTCCTGGGAAGCGTTCCTCGATCTCCGCGCAACGTGAGGTGTTGTGCATCTCCACGCCGCGCCGTTCGCCACGGATGAGCCCCGCCTCTCTCAGCGCTCTGAAGTGTTGCGAGAGCGTTGACTTCGGAATTGCCTTGTCGCTAACGGTCAGAAACATCGAGCAGTTTTGCGAGCACTCCTGAGACACAATATCTGCGTAGATCGCGGCCCGCACTGGGTCGGACAAGGCATGGAGAATCCCCTCGACCGTGATGTCCTCAAGCGATGGATGGAATAAGGGGCGCACACCCATAAGAGTAGACATTTTGCGCAAAAGGTTCAATAGTTCATTGGTGCGGAACTATTGCATCTTATCCGAGCCCGACCCCATCTACTCATCAGAAGCAGGGAAGGGGCAGCACACGGCCCCCAATTCCTTCAAGGGATTCACACAGAAAAGGGGTAAAGATATGGGCAAGCTCAATGGCAAAATAGCAGTCATCACCGCTGCCACCTCCGGCATGGCGCTCGCCACAGCCAAGCTGTTCGTCGAAGAGGGAGCGTACGTCTTCATCACAGGCCGCCGCCAAGACAAGCTCGATGAGGCCGTGAAACTCATCGGCAAAAACGTCACGGGTGTGCAAGGCGACGCCTCAAAACTGGCCGACCTCGATCGCCTCTATGAGACGGTCAAGCGCGAAAAAGGCAAGATCGACATCCTCTTCGCCAGCGCCGGATTCGGTGAGTTCGCAAAGCTTGAAGAGGTCACTGAGGAACACTTCGACAAGACCTTCGATCTCAACGTCCGCGGAACGCTCTTCACCGTGCAGAAGGCCCTCCCGCTCTTCAACGACAACGGATCCATCTTTCTCAACGGCTCCATTGCCAGCATCAAAGGTTTTCCGACATTCGGTGTCTACAGCGCCAGTAAAGCTGCAGTTCGCTCGTTCGCCCGTACCTGGCTCCTGGAACTCAAGGAGCGCGGAATCCGCGTGAATGTCCTCAGTCCCGGAACCATCGACACGCCGATCCTCGATCCCCTCGGAGCCGACGCCAAGGCGTTCTTCAAATCCCAGATCCCACGCGGCGAGATGGGACGCCCGGACGAGATCGCGACGGTCGCTCTTTTCCTCGCCTCCAGCGATTCCAGCTTCGTCAACGGCATCGAGCTCTTCGTCGACGGTGGTACCGCCCAGGTCTAAACGCCTCTGCGCCAACAACCGTGCGGATAGTACCCAAGCGTAACTGACGCATAGCCCGTCATCCACCCGGAGCAACAAGCCGCCGGGAAAACCTAGGACGTGTGTCCCCATTGGGGGTCGCATTTGCTAGAGCGGTTCCTAAGTAGTTATATCCAGAGAAGAGGGATTGGAGTAAGTTGCAGTTGGCGATTTCTCTGTGAAGACACAAATCGATGCCACGAGCATATTCGGATGATTTGCGGTGCAAGCTTCTGCAGGCATACGAAAGGGCCGGGATCGGCCTGGAGCAGCTGGCGGAGCAGTTTGGTGTCAGCTACGGTTTTACAAAGAAGATTCGACGGCAACAGCTAAAGTCGGGACAAATGGAGCGGCCTCTGCAACGGGTACATGGGCCGGTGAGCCGGGTGACCGACGCAGTGAAAGGCCATCTGCGGCAGCAGTTGCAGGATCAACCGGATCTCACGCTGGCCGAGTTGGGGCAACGGCTGGAGCAACATCTGCAGGTGAAGCTCAGCAAGACGCGACTCTGTCTTGAACTCCAGCGGCTGGGGTTGCGGCGTAAAAAAAACGTTGCACGCCAGTGAGCAGGACACGGAAGAAGGCCGGCAGCGACGGCAATCGTGGTGGGAGTTGATCGCTCGAATCGATCCGCAACGCTTGGTGTTTCTGGACGAAAGCGGCGTGACCACCGAGATGACCCGTCGCTACGGGCGCGGCGAACGCGGTGATCGTGTGTGCGAGGGTGCTCCGGGCGGGCACTGGCATACCGTGACTCTGTTGGGAGCGATCACGATGAACGGACTGCTGGCCACCATGACGATCCCAGAACCCACCGACGGTGACGTCTTTCTGGCCTATCTGGAACAGGTCCTATGTCCGCGATTGCGCCCTGGACAGGTTGTGATCATGGACAATCTGTCGGCACATAAGCATCGGCAGGTTCGCATGTTGATTGAGCAAGCCGGAGCCGAACTGCTCTATCTACCGCCTTACTCACCGGACTTCAATCCCATCGAGAAGTGCTGGTCCAAGATCAAACAACACTTACGAGCAAGCAAAGCCCGAATACTCGACACCCTCGACCTCGCCATCACAGCCGCCATGGCAGCTATCACCGCCCAAGATTCCGCGGCTTGGTTTCAATACTGCGGTTATCGGACACGGACACCATGAAACCGCTCTAATGGGGCGCTGGCCGACGTCGAACCGACGATCAGTCAGGCTGCATCCGTGTCTTCGTCGTCCGACCGCCCGAACGCAGGAAGGTACCGGCCGAAGTTCAATTCAAAGTCGCTCGGAACACCGTAACCGATGTCACGGACCTTGGCCCGGCGCGCCTGCGCGCCGGGCCGGGCCAGGAGAGGGAGGAACATGTCGTTGCTTGACTGGAACTCGGTGGCTGTTGGCATCCCGAACCGATTGATCTGGGCCTTCGCCGCGGCGAGCGTTTCACGGTCAATCGAGGCCAGACGTCGGACGAGTGTATCGACAAACAAGTCGAGTCCGTCGTCGTCCAGCGTGCGGTTCACCAAGCCATAGCGCTCGGCGATATCAGCATTGAAATCGTCGCCGCTGAGCACGATCTCAAGTGCCCGCGAGCGCCCGACTAGGCGCGGTAGCCATTCCATCGCTCCGCCGCCCGGGACCAGTCCGACTCCGATCTCGGAATTGCCGAATAGGGTGCTCTGCCGGCTAGCGAAGCGCATGTCGCAGGCCAGCACGAACTCGTTACCGATACCTCGCGTGCGGCCGCGAATCTTGGCGATACTCACGACTGGCGTGGACGAGAGGTGCAGCACAAAGTCGCGCCAAAGGCCCAGCACCTCTGGCCTTCAGCCGCCTTGGATACGTCGAGATGGGCGATGAAAAATTCTGGGTTCGCCGACTGGAACACTACGACCTTCACGGACGGGTCCGCCTCGAGGTCGGTCATTAGCGCTCCCAATTCGACGATCGTTGTGGGAACAAACATGTTGATCGGCGGGTTGTTGAAGGTGATCGTCCATCGGCCCGGGTAGGTGCGGTCGGTGTTGAACTGCGCATTCTTGTCAGCTGCCTGCTTGCTGCCTTGATGTGTAGCACTGCTGTCGGTCATGGCGTCCTCTTTTTGGGATTTCTTTGTTTATGCTGGGGTTGATTTGTGTGGTCGTCGTTTCCCGACTTGGTGCTGCACTATCAGGCTTCCGCCGGATATCTCGGCATTGACCGACATGCTCCTTTGCGAAGGAACTTGCTAAGCCTTCACGGTGGCCCCTTGAGCAGCAGCGCTGTGTTTTGGGGGCTTGCATAAGCGATTCACGACGTGACGGGAGTGTTGCCCGGCATTGGATCTCTCGTCTGATTTACGGAGCTGGCATGGAAGAGTAGCCCGTCAGTCATTCTGAAAATTGCTGATTCCGCGCGCTGCGCTAGAGCGGTTCCTAAGTAGTTATATCCAGAGAAGAGGGATTGGAGTAAGTTGCAGTTGGCGATTTCTCTGTGAAGACACAAATCGATGCCACGAGCATATTCGGATGATTTGCGGTGCAAGCTTCTGCAGGCATACGAAAGGGCCGGGATCGGCCTGGAGCAGCTGGCGGAGCAGTTTGGTGTCAGCTACGGTTTTACAAAGAAGATTCGACGGCAACAGCTAAAGTCGGGACAAATGGAGCGGCCTCTGCAACGGGTACATGGGCCGGTGAGCCGGGTGACCGACGCAGTGAAAGGGCATCTGCGGCAGCAGTTGCAGGATCAACCGGATCTCACGCTGGCCGAGTTGGGGCAACGGCTGGAGCAACATCTGCAGGTGAAGCTCAGCAAGACGCGACTCTGTCTTGAACTCCAGCGGCTGGGGTTGCGGCGTAAAAAAAACGTTGCACGCCAGTGAGCAGGACACGGAAGAAGGCCGGCAGCGACGGCAATCGTGGTGGGAGTTGATCGCTCGAATCGATCCGCAACGCTTGGTGTTTCTGGACGAAAGCGGCGTGACCACCGAGATGACCCGTCGCTACGGGCGCGGCGAACGCGGTGATCGTGTGTGCGAGGGTGCTCCGGGCGGGCACTGGCATACCGTGACTCTGTTGGGAGCGATCACGATGAACGGCCTGCTGGCCACCATGACGATCCCAGAACCCACCGACGGTGATGTCTTTCTGGCCTATCTGGAACAGGTCCTATGTCCGCGATTGCGCCCTGGACAGGTTGTGATCATGGACAATCTGTCGGCACATAAGCATCGGCTGGTTCGCATGTTGATTGAGCAAGCCGGAGCCGAACTGCTCTATCTACCGCCGTACTCACCGGACTTCAATCCCATCGAGAAGTGCTGGTCCAAGATCAAACAACACTTACGAGCAAGCAAAGCTCGAATACTCGACACCCTCGACCTCGCCATCACAGCCGCCATGGCAGCTATCACCGCCCAAGATTCCGCGGCTTGGTTTCAATACTGCGGTTATCGGACACGGACACCATGAAACCGCTCTAGAACTCAGTAAGTCAGCCATGGTCGTACTATGTCCGTAACGACGATTTTGTCGTTGAGCGATGGAGTTGAGAGGAGCGGACGATGCGTGTTTTTGTGGCAGGGGCGAGCGGAGCGATTGGCGAACCGTTGATTGCGGAGTTGTTGGAGCGGGGACACTCTGTGGTGGGGATGACAACCAGCGAGGCGCGGGCGAAGAATCTGGAGGGCCAGGGAGCCGAGGCGGTAATCGTGGACGCGTTCGATGCGCCGGCGGTGGAGGCTGCGCTGCGGCGGTCGAAAGCGGAAGTGGTAATCGACGAATTGACGTCGCTGCCGAAGGCGCAGAGTGATATGCCGAAATACGCTGCGGGCGATAGGAAGCTAAGGATTGAGGGTGGAGGGAATTTGTTTCGTGCGGCGCATGCAAGCGGTGTGCGGCGGTATCTACAGCAGTCGAGCGGATTCTTCTTGAAGGCAGCGGCAGGGACGCTGGCGGACGAGTCGTCTCCGTTGGATGTAAATGCGAGCCCGAGTGTGGCAGCAAGTGCGCGGACGTATACGGAACTGGAGGCGCGGTTGTTCAGTTCCAATGCAATTGAGGGTGTGGCATTGCGATACGGATTCTTCTATGGGCCTAAGACGTGGTATTACCCCGGCGAGGCGGCGGCGAACATGGTCATGCAGCAACAGAATGCGGTGGTGGGTAAGGGCGAAGGCGTGTCGTCATTTGTGCATATCCACGATGCGGCGATCGCAACGGTGGCGCTGCTAGCGGCGCAGCCGGGAGTGTACAACCTAGTGGATGATGACCCTTCGCCGCAGGCCGTGTGGCTGCCGGCGTTTGCTAAGTTTGTGGGTGCTCCAGCGCCCCCGCACATGAGCGAGGCGGAAGTGACGGCAATTGCAGGGGAAGATGCGGTGTACTACGCGACGAAGCTGAGTGGAGCCTCGAATGCGAAGGCGAAGCGAATTCTCGGGTGGAAACCGCGGCGATTGGAGTGGCTGGAGGCGTAGGTGACCTCTTCGTCTCAGTCTTGCACCCGGCGATAGGTCCCACGAAGTCGAACTTAACTGATTTCATGACAGCGTCGGCTCCCACACCCCGACTACACTGGTTGCTGCTAAACGACCGTGAAGCTCGGGAGAAGGAGCCGAGCATGATGATTATAGGCTGTGATTTTCATCCCAGTTTTCAGCAGATAGCGTGCGTAGATCAGGAAACGGGGGAGTACGAGGAGCGCCGTTTGAGCCATCGCGGAGAAGCGGAAGCATTTTACCGGTCATTGGCAGGCAGGGCGGTGCGCATCGGAATGGAAGCAACGGGGAATGATCGTTGGTTTCATAGGCTGGTGAGTGAACTTGGTCATAAACTTCTGGTAGGGGACGCCAGCGCGATTCATGCTTCAGCTCCTCGCGAGCAGCGAACCGACAAGCGGGATGCCCGGCACATTTTGAGACTACTGCTGGAGAATCGGTTTCCAGCCATCTGGCAGCCGTCGGTGGGCAACGAGGAACAGCGGCAGTTGCTGTTGCATCGCTGCCGGCTGGTGCGGATACGGACGCGGATCAAGAATCAGTTGGATTCGATCGCCAAGAGCGAGGGACTGACCGGTTCGCGGGTCTGGAAGGCGAAGCGCCGCCAGCAGATCGAGGCGTTGCCGCTGACGGGCTGGTATGCCGAGCGGCGCAAAGATCTACTCGCGCTGCTGGACGAGATGGACAAGCGAATCGAGCCTCTGGACAAGGCGGTGCAGGCAGCAGCTGAGCAAAATACCGAAGCGCAGTTGTTGATGACCCATCCTGGTGTAGGTCCGGTAGTATCGCTGGCCTATGTGTTGATCATGGGGGATTGGAGGCGATTCCCCCGCGGCAAGCAGGTGGGCAGCTATCTGGGACTGATTCCGTCCGAAGCGTCCAGCGGCAAGCATCAGCAGCAGATGGGACACATCACCAAGCAGGGCAATACGCTACTGCGATGGCTGCTGGTCGAAGCTGCAGTCAAGGCACAAAGCAAGGATTCGAGTTGGCACCGACAGTATATGCGCCTGTCGATGAACAAGCATCACGGCGTGGCCAAAGTGGCTATCGCCCACAAACTGGCGGTTCGTTTGTATTGGATGTTGCGCTCCGGGCAGAACTACACGCAGATCGTGGAGCGCGGTTTGCATGCGGGGCAGTCCGAATTGGCCGGTGGCTGCAGTTTCAGGCCGATTAACTGATTGGACGCCCCGCCTCTCTCGTTAGGTGAGAGAGTTTGAACAAGTAATCATGGAGCTTTACCGGGCCGAATACATGGTTGGTGGAACCTAAATGGTGACCATCGAAAGTGATTCGTCAACGTGCGAGCTTGGGTCGTTTAGCCATGCAAGACGGTTTTCTGATATGGAACGAAGCTCAGAAAAAACATCTGAGCTTCGTTCCTAGATCGATTGTCGCAGTGGCCGGTACGGGGTCAAGGGTCAAGATGAACGCCAAAGAACGGCGCCCTTGACCCCGCACCGACCACCCTGGGGATTTTGTGCGCTCGATTCGCGCTAAAGGTCTTGACAAGAGCCGGCGCAGTCATACACGGCCAATGTCCGGAATCACATTTCTAAGAGCTGAAGGTGTGAAGCTGTATTCTCTTCCAGTTGGATTCTCTTCAGGAGGAGAAGGGGTTCCACTGCCAGCCGAGATCTTGGCGGGTCGACGCCGGGGCAGAACCCCTGGGAGTTACGATTCTCTTTATCCCACTTTCTGCCTCGCTGCACAAGCTCGAAACTGATTGGGCCGGAGACTGCGATCAGATCATCCTGCCGCAATGCCCCATTTGTCGGGGTTCGATTGTCGGCCACGGACGCCGCCGCAAGCAGGCTCACGATGAGTATCATGAGTGGATTGAGATCCGTCGCGGCCATTGCCCTGCTTGCGGAAAGACCTTCACGTTCCTGCCGCTGTTTTCTCTCCCGTACACCCATTACAGCTTGCTGGCGCGCTGTCAGGCATTGCGGCGGCGCTTTGTGGATGGCTGTTCATGGGAAGAGGCCTTGCCTGATCTGAAGAACTCGAGTCGATTGCCCGATCCATCCACTCTCCGCCGCTGGTCGAGCGGCCTCGACCTTTCTCAACTCGCCGTTTCCTTCGCCCGGCAAACCATCGCCGGCGTGTCTCACTGGCTGACGCGCGGTG
The DNA here is from genome assembly GCA_963786435.1 of uncultured Acidobacteriota bacterium. Taxonomy (GTDB): domain Bacteria; phylum Acidobacteriota; class Terriglobia; order Terriglobales; family Acidobacteriaceae; genus TOLSYN. The sequence continues at coordinate 2,627,383 of CAWAZK010000002.1, read as the reverse complement.
ATCAGGCCAACCACGAGGCTGGGCCGTTGTCCTGGCTGATTCCGGTTCTGCCAGTCCTCTGGCCATTACGTCTTTAAGAAGATTTATTTCACCTACCATCCTTGCCTTGGAACGCCGGCTGTCTTCACCTACGCTCAGCTCCGGAGGCGAAACAACCCTGTGGGCGAGGACGTCGAAAAACTCAAACAGCACTTGCCGCTACTGGATTATCTTCGGCAGCGGAACTGGACCGGTCAGCCTGCCGGTCGCAGTTCCGAGTTTGTCGGGCTCTGTCCGTTGGTGTCCTTCCGGCAAGCCTGTGCGGACAAAAATAATTGATCAGGCGAGGTGCATCAGGGTTTCCTGGTAATTCCAGGGCAGCCACTGCTGCGGAGCGCGGGCGACGTCTTCGCCGTGTACCTGCAGTTTGGTTAGGTACTGGAAGGGATTGGCGCCACAGAGTTGGCAGGTGTGGATCAGGCTCATGAACAGGTCACCGACATGGGCACCATTTTCGGTTTTGTAAAAGAGTGCGTTTTTGCGATGCAGGATGGCCTTCTTTAATCCCCGTTCACAGAGGTTATTATCCAGGGGAGCGTCAGCCTGGCGCAGAAATAACGTCAGCTTTGTCCAATGATTCTGCATGTAGGTGATAGCTTGGCCAAGGCCGGAGTTGGGTTCCACCTTGTGCTCCGCAAACTGTTCCGAGAACCAGTTCTCCAGCGCCTTCATCAACGGACCGCTATGGGTTTGATGGTAGCCGAGGCGCTCGTCCGCCGACATCCCCTGCTCGCGGCAGAAGGCGTCGTGCCGGTAGACCTCTCCCAGAGTTTCCAGGACATAACGGCATTCCTCGGGGAACTTCGTCACCACCTCAACAAACTTGCGCCTTCCATGCGCGATACAGTTTGCCACCACAGTTTGGAAGTTCTTGGGCAGATTGCGCGACAACGCGTCGCACATCTGGATTGGCGGCCCTAACTCCTGGGCCCGGCGCGCCAGCACCGACGCCAGGTTTTCCCCGGCATGTTTGCGTCCGGTGAAGAACAAGGCGATTTTTTGCCCCGCCCGCGTGGACACGATCCCGGAGGTGAAAATTCCTTTGCGCTCCGACTGCGCTTCTGACTCCTCGTCTGCCAGTTCCCGCGGCGGACTTTCCCCCAGCAGCGACAGGATCTTCATCGTGGTGTCGTCGTTGTGCAACACCTCACCCTGCGCAGCCTGCTGCATCAGTTCCTGATACGCCGGTTCGATCCATTGCGCCGTTTCCGCCACGATCTCCCATTGCGTTGACGCGGGTAACGGAATCTCCATGTCTTTCTGCAATCCCTCCAGGCGGTGGAAAGGAAACCCAGTGCCGTACTTCAGCAGTGCGATCATACTGGCGGCACTGGCATCGTATTTTTCTGCTCCTACGCCTTCCGGCGCTTCGGCGGTGTATACCTCGCCGCAAAGATTACAGCGCAGTTTTTCCAGCTCATACACGGTCGCCGCCAATGGGGCTTGCCCCACTACCCGGATCAGTACTCCCGGTGTACCCAGCGCATACAGTTTTCCTTTCTGACATCCCGGGCAGTGATTCCCCGATTGCAAGGAACCGTGTTCGATCTTGATCTTGCGGGCACCACGATACTCCTCGGCGCCGTTGCGCCCATGTCCTGGGCTGGGTGCCGATTCCGGTTTCTCCGGCGGCGCCGCAGCCTTCCCGCCCTCTGGCGTTACCGAGGTGGAGCCGTTGCCTGCCGTTGTCTGCACCACGTTGTTGGTCTTCTCGGTCGTGGCTCCGAACAGTATCTGACGAAGGCGAGCGATGGTCGTGCTCTTGTCTTCCACCAACTGAGTCAAGTACACCAGCGTATCCAGCGCCGCACGCAGTTGCTGGTACTCGGAGTCTGACAGCCCGCTCCGAGCATGTTCCAAAAGACTGCCCAATTCTTCGCGACTCACCTCCAGCCGTGGGACAGGAGGCTTCATCGTTGGGTTATCTCCGCGAAGGAGGTCCCCAGGACGGGCTTGCGTGTTTGGCGGTGGTGCCGATCCTTCATGCCCGGCAGAGTAGCAAGAACATACGAAGAAGGTAAGTCCTCTTTCGCCAGGGGTGCCTTTTGTTTCACCCCACCGGCACTCGACGCCATGCTGCCATCGTTGCTACCGACGCGGGATTGCCGCCCATCAACAGAACCTGTAACTCGTGGGCTTCCACCGTCTGCGCCGCCGCAGTCGTACTGCTCGGCCAGAAGCGAAACCGTCCCATCGAGAGACGCATCTGGCAAATCCAAAAACCCCGCCCATCGTAGACAAGAACTTTCAGGGCGGTCTGCCGGCGATTTCTGAAAACGAATAACGCTCCCGAAAACGGATCGGCTCGCAGTTGTTGCTTGCACACCCTCGCTAGGCCATCGATGCCGTTACGGAAATCGACGGCCTCAACGGCCAACAGTATGCGCATCTGCGGCGTGATCTGGATCATCCCGCCACTTCCCACCAAGCATGCAGAAGTGCGCTCCAGTCGGGCGGTGCCGAGCTCTTCCACTGCACCCGCATTCGAGGAGAGGGGCCGGATTCAAATTCGAGAATATATTCCTCGCTCGGCCCACGGACCGCGCTCATCAGTTCAACGAAGCCGGTCCGTGCCGGTTGCTGATCTGGTTTTGAAACTTCGCCCAGGCGCCTCTTTAGCGCGGTGTAGTCCAGCCGTAGCCGCTGCGAAACCACGCTCACTCCGTACTGACGTGCCTGCTCCACGTCCGCTTTCCACAGCCCATCCGGCAGCTTCGCCCGCGCCGTATGCGTGCTACGGAATTCCTCAAACTGCTGCTGTAACTGAATGATTGAATCCGGAACCGGATCGTTGCTGGAACCCATAGTCAATCGCTCCTTCTGCGATTGACAGAATTTACCAGTGAACGCCTTCACAAATCATGCACGCCTGCCGAAAGCTCACGTCCGTTGCACGCCGAAACCCGGCCTTCGTTCTATGTCAACGCTCGCAAGAATCTCTTCTACTGCCACGGCTGCGGACAGGGCGGCGATCTGATTCGCTTTGTCCAGTTGTCTAGCCATCTGTCCTTCCGCCAAAGCCTCGCCTACCTGGAACAACTTGCTGATCCTATACACGACTCTGCTGCTGCCGTGCTCCAGCAGGCTGCCGCTTTCTATCAACAGCAGCTCGATCGCTATCCCGAGGCGATGCGTTATCTCGACCAGCGCGGACTGCACGATTCCGCCCTGATCAAAGAACTGCAGATCGGCTACGCTCCCGGCGGAAGCTTACGCCGTCACCTCACGGCTCAAGGCTATTCCTTCGATCTCCTGCGGCAGTTTGGCCTGCTCAACGCGCAGGGCTCGGATGCTTTCTATCAGCGCATCGTCTTTCCTTTGCGCCATGGCGAACACATCGCCAACCTCTATGGCCGCAGTATCGGCAACGCCTTCGCTCATCGCTTTCTCCCCGGCTCCAAGGGGGGCCTTTATGCCTGGGAGCAGGTACGGCAATGCTTCTTTTCCTCCTTCTCTTCAGGTTCTGCAAATACGGCTTCAACAACCCTCGAAACCGCGTCAGGAAAGAAGCCTCGGACCACGACGCAGAATCACCCCCGCCGCCCGCCCAACAGGCAGGAGACTCATGCACAGCGACGTCACTTCGGCACATGGCGTTGAAGGCTCTTTCCGCCGCGGGAGCCAGGAATTGCTGGTGGTTCGACAGTTAGAGCTGCTTCGCTGCAGCGTACTCCGTTACGCAACTATTGGTACCTTCTCGATCCCAGACGCGCCGGCGAGTCCTGCGGCGAGAAACGCTCTGATGTTTGCGACCGCATCGATCTTCCATTTACCTCCGTCTGCCTCAAACAGAGCCAGGGTTGGGCTCTTTCATTCCTGCTTCACGCGAAGAAAGAAATCGGATGTTGGTTGCTCGACATCGCAAAGAAATTTTGCGTCGCCGCATCGGAGCAAACGAACTCGATGCGATTCAAGTCTGCCTTGGGTACGTTGAAGCTCAAGAGGACTACGCCTTGCAGATTCACGACAATTCTGGAGTGAATCAGTACGCGCAGAAGATCATCAGCTCTCCAGGGAAACAGGACGGACTCTACTGGCGGGATGCCGGCCCCATCGGTGAACAAGTCGCAAAAGCGTTGGCCGAGGGGTACTCCAGCAAAGCAGAACCTTACCACGGTTATTACTTCAAAATCTTGAAGGGGCAAGGTCCTGCAGCTCCGATGGGCAAGCTTGACTACGTGATCGAAGGAATCATGATTGGTGGTTTTGCGCTGGTAGCGGCTCCGGCTGAATACCGTGTGACACGAGTAAAGACTTTCATAGTCAATTACGATGGAGTTGTCTACCAGAAAGATCTGGGTCCCAGTTCGTTAGAAATCTTCAAGACCATGGAAGTTTATAACCCCGACAAAACTCGGCACCCCACTTATGACCAATGGCCAGCAAATGCCTGGAGCTCAGCCCCAGTAGTCAACCATACTGCAAAGCGTTGATGGAGTCTGCGCCGGATTTGATTGGTCGACATATCAATTCCGCCTATCCCCGGCTTTGATATATCGGCCACCAGTAGTGTCCGGCTAAAATTTCCAAGAGTTGCGTAAGTCTTCACCGGTCAGCAGGATCAGACCTCCTGATCTGGTTGAAATCAGGATGACCCGAGTTTGAAGACGAGCGTGAGGTGTGTACCGGGGAAGATGGTTTTCGTGGCGTTGAGTTCCGCCAACAGTTTCTCGATGGCCTGATCGTGAGCCGCCTGGGTGAGATGGTGGAGGCGGACAGTCAAGGTGTTGGTGATGAGGTCAGGGGTAAGATCAGCCTCGGTATCGAAGATCTGGCGCAGCAAGGCGCGGGCATCGTCAGTGCGGGCGATATGTTCGCGAAGCAGGGAGGCCATGCTGGATTCGGCGCGATAAGCGATCATCTTGATGGTATCGACGAAATGCTTTCGTTCGGTACGCAGCCGAGTAAATCGGTCTTCCTCTGGCAATAGCTTCACGGGAATGTGATGCGGAGTGTCCTTGCGCGACTGTTTGAGTTGGTCGATCTGCAAATCGAGACTTTCGATGTCTTCCCGCAGTTGCGCCTTGCGCTGCTGAAAACCCTGAACTTCAGAGTTGGTGGGATCCTCCGATAAAGCAAGGGCTCCGAACTGAGCCGCCTGCCGATGGCGCTGGCCGATTTTGGAGCGGATCTTGCCGTCGAGTTTGCGCCACTCCGGATTTACCACCTGGATCGCATCAGGAACGGGTTCGGTTCCATACTCAATCAAGCTATCCAATCCGTAATGTTCGCGCATGTAGCGGAAGAAGTTTTCCTGAGACCATCGGGCGAATAACGACGGTGCCAGCGTGGTCATTGGCAGCTGGAAGTTGGTGGCTAAGATCGAAGTCTGATGGCCGCCGTCGCTGAGTTTGCGAATCTCGCGTACCCAGAACCGGTTCGACAACTGGGTACCGCGCTCGGCCAGTTTCATGGTCACGATTTCGCCGCTCACCAGCTGGACGCGGTGCGTGGTGAATTCTTCGCTGCGCCACTCGCCCTGGGGAAACTTGTGATAGGTCAGAATGGCAATCCGCTTCTGCCACAGCTGCTCGAATAACTCGGGACTGTAGCCTTCCCGGTCGAACACCATTGTGAACCAGTGGGTACGAGGATCTTCCGCCATGCGCCGCTGTTGCTCCGGCGGCTGGATCACATTCACTTCCAGCCACGGAATCACATCCTGCTTGAGCGTGGCGATCAGTCCCGGATCCACCTCTTTGTTGACATACAGAAATGGCTGGCCATCCATGGCATTGATCCAGTAATCGGTGGTAGCCCGTAAACACAATCGCTGGCGCGCCACGTAATGGCGCGGTAGCGCCGTCTGCTCCCCGTGATAGACGCGCACGTGGCCATCGCAGTAGAAAAACAGTTCCGAGGCATCTTGCTGGGCGATCCATTCCTTGGCCAGTGCGGCGTTCCAGCGCAGGGCTTGACCCAAGTCGTGGCACAGCAGTTTTAACTTCTCCCGCAGCGTCCTCACTTCGGGAATGCGGTCCAGTCCCAGCAGCTTGCCCCACTCGCCTGGCGCTTGATAACGAAGCTGTTCCAGAGACCGGATCCGCCCCAGCGCCATCAATGCCAGCAGCAGGAAGATGCTGTCAATGCCATAAAATCCGTTTGGGAGCTGGTACATCTCCGGCGTGTAGCGCAACAACCCGGTCGCCAACAGCGCAGGCAATGCCAGCAGCACGCCGCCCCGGGTTACATCGCAGGTAGCTTGAAACTCGATGGGCGCCGACTCCAGCTCTCCCATCGCGGCCGCTACTCGCTCCAACGAACGCGTCGCGGCGTTTCCCATCGGCGCTTGGCTGTCGATCTGACTGCGACCACTCTTGTTGCTTACTTCGGTGGTGGCGGGTTCGTTTTTTTTAGCTTTCGCAAGCGTCCAGCGTCAACCGCCTTGTGCAGCGTGTTCGCCAACACATTCAGTTCACTCGCCACTTCCGGAACGCTCTGCCCCTCGTCAAGCAACTTCTGCGCTCGCTGCAGCACTTCCCCTTTCAGCACCGAGGCTGAACTGTGACGGGGTTTCACCGCGTAGAACCCGTTGGCCCCCTGCTCCCGAAAAACCTTCACATACCTCTTCACTGCAATCATCGGAACGCCGAACGCCTGGACAATCTCCTTGGGCTTCACCGTCCCGTTGACGATCATCTGGCTGGTGAACATGCGAAATCCACGCACATCGTTCTCCGCGTGGCGGAACACCGGCAGGTGGCCGTGGATGTAGTACACCGTGCCCGCCTCCTTTGCCACCGCTATGTGGTGATTGATCTCGGTCACTCCGGCAGGGAATATCGGCAGTTGCATCTGCGGCATGCTCTTTCTTAATCCAAAGCAGCCCCTCTGGCAACAGTTTTCAGGATCATTCCGTTTTCCCTGCCCGACAGGATCTACGGGGCGAGATCAGGAGTTCTGAGGCTGGTGAGTACGGCGGTAGATAGAGCAGTTCAGCTCCGGCTTGCTCAATCAACATGCGAACCAGCCGATGCTTATGTGCCGACAGATTGTCCATGATCACAACCTGTCCGGGGCGCAGTCGCGGACATAGGACCTGTTCCAGATAGGCCAGAAAGACGTCACCGTCGGTGGGTTCTGGGATCGTCATGGTGGCCAGCAGGCCGTTCATCGTGATAGCTCCCAACAGAGTCACGGTATGCCAGTGCCCGCCCGGAGCACCTTCGCACACACGATCACCGCGTTCGCCGCGCCCGTAGCGACGGGTCATCTCGGTGGTCACGCCGCTTTCGTCCAGAAACACCAAGCGTTGCGGATCGATTCGAGCGATCAACTCCCACCACGATTGCCGTCGCTGCCTGCCTTCTTCCGTGTCCTGCTCACTGGCGTGCAGCGTTTTTTTTACGCCGCAACCCCAGCCGCTGGAGTTCAAGACAGAGTCGCGTCTTGCTGAGCTTCACCTGCAGATGTTGCTCCAGCCGTTGCCCCAACTCGGCCAGCGTGAGATCCGGTTGATCCTGCAACTGCTGCCGCAGATGCCCTTTCACTGCGTCGGTCACCCGGCTCACCGGCCCATGTACCCGTTGCAGAGGCCGCTCCATTTGTCCCGACTTTAGCTGTTGCCGTCGAATCTTCTTTGTAAAACCGTAGCTGACACCAAACTGCTCCGCCAGCTGCTCCAGGCTGATCCCGGCCCTTTCGTATGCCTGCAGAAGCTTGCACCGCAAATCATCCGAATATGCTCGTGGCATCGCTTTGTGTCTTCACAGAGAAATCGCCAACTGACAACTTACTCCAATCCCTCTTCTCTGGATATAACTACTTAGGAACCGCTCTAGCAGGCGGAGCAATTTACGCGCGTCATCATCGTTCTTGAATGGGCGTATCTGGCCAAACCACGCGCGAGATGCGGAGGTTCCCGCAGGAACCTCCATCTCGAAGAATCTCCGGTAATAGTGATCCAGAGCCTCTCCACAACTCGGTTGGCCAGCAAAAGCAGTTTGCGCACTCATCTCGCACTTCCGTGAGAATGCGCCGGGGTTAGCGAGCGGGGTGGCGGGGGTGGGGTGATATGAGTCTTGCACGATGGACCTGGCCGACGCCAAGACTGAGAACATAGAACTGAAGAACAAGATTCGGGAATTGGAATCCATGGATGGTGACCCTTGCCCAAAGTGTCACAAGCGCAGCTGGAACATTGAACCTAAAAACGGCAGTTACTCTGCGAAACCGATATTCGTTTCGAGGAGCCTCGGCGTTAGAGGTGGAGTGATTTTACCCACGAGATAGTCCAGCAGGGTCTTCCATCGGTTGGTTGCAGGAAACTGCTCCGCAACTGTTCTTACATGGCGTAGAGCCTTGTGGATATTGGCGATCATCAGCATCAGGGTTTTCCTGGCAGCGTGCATCGGCGTCAGGTAGAGCGTTGTTTTTCCGGCATGTTTGGTCGCTCTGCCCACGGCTGCCAGTAAAAGCGCACGGCTGGTAATGGCTTCCATCCTCGCCCCCGGTTTGGCCGCACGGCAGTACCAACTCCACCAGTTGTAGACCAAGGCTACGGCACGTGCGCTGGTCTGGCAGCGCTCCATGTCCTGTGTCGTAAAGCCGCCCCAGCCCCACTGGTTCTTCAACTCATCGAAGCCGTTCTCCGCATCGGCCCGATCGCGGTATAACTGCGCCATTGCATCCAGCGGGTAGCTGCTGTTGGTCACCAGCACCGCGTACTCCCACAGTTGCACGTCCTCGTCAGGCAGCAGTAGCTCGATCTGTTCATCTTTGGTCTTTCGACTCAGCGCTAAGTCGGACTTTGCACGTTGACGGAGGATCACGACCCGGCGTGATTTATCCCACCCGGTCAGCCGCAAGGTGTCCTCCACCGCACTCCAACCCTGATCGCGAGGGCCGGGCGTGCTCCAGTCCTCGCGGGCAAACTGGCGCGCCAGCAGCCGTTGCACCCCTTTGGTCTGGCGTAGTTTGAACAGATAGGGCTGGCCGCGATCTTCCAGTTCGCCGATAAACGGCTCGTTGCCGTAACCGCAGTCTCCGCGCACCAAAGCTGGCAGTTGCTCTCGGCTCAAGCTATCCAGCACCGCGCACAGTCCAGGTCGCGCGTGCAGGGAGCTGTGCTGCTTTCCAGAAGAAACCACGACATCGAGCACCAGCCGCAGGTTGCCAACCCAGTAAGTGTGCAGTGCGTGGCTGGGCCGGCCAGGCTTGTGCGGGTTGTAGCCGACCTCGGCCCCGCTTTGCTTGCCGAACAGCGTCTTGATCGTCGTGTCGATATCCAGGATCCACGGCGAGTTCAGCGCGGCCTGCACACTGGAGAGCAATTGCGGACACAGCCAGTCCCGGCTTTGCTCTGCGCTCATCCGCGCCAGCGATCTGCGAAGTGAATCCTCGCTGACAATCTTACTCATTCCAAGGATCTGCGGACTTACTCCGTCGCCCCGCAGACCGGTAATGTGAGCATAACGTCTGTGCCCTGCCAGAATGGATAGAAACCAGGTGCCAAGAACGTCCCGCTTGCCGGGCGCGTTGCCGCTGATATAACTAAGCGGGCAACTCTCCAGCCAAGAGTCATACACCCCAGTGGTGGAAAGAAACTCCGCGAAAAAGGCCAGTTGCGCGTTCGGCGTGGCGCTGGCCTCGTAATCCCAGCGTACATGGATCCGCCCACCCGGCGTGTCTACCGAAAACGCCTCCACTTCCTGCCCGCGTACAGAAATCCCCACCTCGCGCAACTCACCCATCTGGTGACTGCCTCCACTCAGCTCAAACCCGCTCCCAGTCTACAGCCCTCAATCGTTTCGGGATTCCAACTGCCGGAAAGAGGTTGAAAGTAGTCGTCCAGATCCTACATTCGGAGATTTAGGTGGGATCCAGCGCATCTACAAGTGCTCAGTCTGTGGCTTCACTGAGCCTAAATTCATCTCACCGTCGTAGGCGATTTCAATCCTCGCGGCGAAGGTTCTGCGTCGTTCGCAGGTGGCGCGATTCCCCCAGCGCATTTGCGCCTTGTCATATATGTGATTCGCCAGAAACAACCCATTCTCTACGGCATGGATGACGCGTTCGGTCAGACACCCCGCTCGGGGATCGCGGGCTAGCCGAAGGCCAACGATGATGGCGGCTGCGAGGACGAGCGTGGGGAAACCGCCAGGACCTTCAATTGCAGAAGGCAGCTTTGGCCTTGCAAACCCGGCTCGCCTCGGCCCTTGCTTCCGGCCACCCCCTTCCCACGCCACTGGCTCCGTTGCTAGCCGACTGCGGGAGGTGCACGGGGCAGTTTTCTGGCCGGACCTGCACGTTTAAGGTGATTTAAGGTAATTCGGCGGTATCCGGCTGGGATATGGCGGGTGTTGGGTAGCCTGTATAGCCTGGTCCAGTATTGAAGGCAAAGGGTTTGTCCCAATTTTCGGGGACTTCTTGACCTCGGGGTTTATATCCCTTCTTCGGCACCATTCAATGTCCTAGGCGCAAAGGTCCCCGGTATTGGTAGGCAATTCTATTATCAAGTAGGCGATTATATTGCACAGTAGGCAAAACAATTAATCACCTCCAAGCAGCTCGCGCGGTAGCTACGGTGCACCGAGTTTGCCGAGTTCCTTGATTGCTCTACGTCGCGAATCACTCCGAATTTAGCAGCGTGGTGGTGCGAGCAGCATCTTTGGAGGTCAGAAGTCTGCACCTACGGCTGCTCCTCCGATCCGCTAGAAGCTCGGCCGAGAACCGTTTATACTCGCATGTGTATTCAAGATCGAATTTTGAAGAAAGGATATCCGCTGAAATGGCGTGCGTCCTGGCGTGATACTGAGGGCGAATCTCCGGCCAGGAACTTGTTGACAGCCGGAATTACCAGAAGCTGTGACAACTGGTAATTACCAGCCGTGACAACCCAAATTACATGGACAAGCCAAATTACCAGCGGACAGGGAGAGGGGGAACAAAACATGGCGAAAAGCATTAATAAAGTGATCCTGATCGGAAATCTGGGCAAAGATCCCGAACTGAAGCACACCAGCGGTGGTACTGCCGTAGCGAAATTCACTCTTGCCACTAACGATCGCTTCAAGGACAAAGATAACAATTGGCAAGACAAAACAGAGTGGCACAACATCACCTGTTGGGCTCGCCTGGCAGAAATCGCAGCCGAATATCTCAAGAAGGGCCGCACGGTCTACATTGAGGGAAGCCTGCGTACTGACAGTTGGGATGACAAGCAGACCGGCGCTAAGCGTTACCTGACGTACGTGAACGCCAGTGACCTCGTTCTACTCGGCGGACGTGGCGAAGAAGGCAGTTCCGGCGGCAGAGGTTCCTCGCGTAGCGACTTCGACCAGAGCGGCTCCGGGGAGTTTGACTCCGCCCCCTCCCGCGCAACCGAAATCACAGATGACGACATACCGTTCTGACACGTACCTGCGACTAGATTTGTAAAGTTGTTTCACGAAGCCTTGAGAAATCAAGGCTTTTCGTGTTTTCTATCGTCGAATTGTGTAAATTTTCCTTGGCAGAGAATTCGGTAAGGCAATACCTTGATTTCTGTAACGTTTGGCGGCAAACGGATATATTTCCGAGGAATTTTCCGGATCATGCCTTGCAACCGACCGCGCGTGGATGTCTCAAATCTGCCGCACACGTACCCCACCTGCCCGAAGGTTGGCCCAGATGCCGATTCCTTCGTAGCGGTTTCGTTTGGGTGTCTTCGCTTGGCGGAACTCACATGCATCGCCAGATCCAGTTTCCCTTCCAGGTCGCCGTCGGGTTCTCGTGGTAACAACAGCTGGCATGGAATTATGTCGCGATAGTTGCAATTCGGCTTGGAATGCGCCTCTCCGTGGCGCCGAATTGCCGCAATTGGCCTTGTTGAGTACTCATCCCGATCCTCACCGATCAAGGTCAAGGGCAGCAATGGGCTTAGTGCGCTCTCACGGCCGCAAATCGATTCTCCAGCAACTCTTCGAAGGTGCTTGTGGTTACAGATGAACAGGAAGTTTCTGTTCTCTTTGGATAATGCTCTCCTAAAACACTCACCCATAGGCCATCGCCCCGCTGAGCTAAGCCTCTGATCGCTCCTGCATACCTATTACTCCATGGTAACTCCTTTGTGCGCGATTGCGCCGAAATTAACCAGCGGCAAAACACTTACCAAGCTCCATCGTCTCAACAGTTTACTATTGCAAAAAACAGGTACACACGTGCATATTGTTAACGAATAGTGCGACTGTGTAAACCAACTTAAATACTCAGCACGAGTTACTAGTTACACATCATTAATTAGGAAGGATCCAAAATGAAGTGCAATGAAATGGAGAAAGGGACAGCGAACGGAGTTCTTGATCGAGATTTAACTACGCTTGTCACTCACATTTTGCAATGTGCCCATCCCGACAGTCCCAAGAACCCGTGGTGCTCCCAGCATGTTCGAGCTCGCAACTATCTGATCATTTTGTGGCTGGTGAGCGTTGCCTTGCGCCGAGGAGAGTTGGCTCGGCTCCGCATTTCCAATTTCAACGCCGCTATGAGCCGAGTCACCATTGTCGCTAACGCCAATACACAGGTACGAGCATTACCGATCAGCGACAACCTCGCGCATCCGCGCGTGCGCTGGGCTTGTGGACATCCCCCAATTTCCCCGAGGAGCGCAGCGCCGAGTTGCAGACGGGACCCTCGATCTGCAGAAGCTATACGCGATGTCCATCTCGCATGGGATCGATTACACGTTGTACGCGTCCTTGAATCCGGGCCAACAGCGCATGACTCTTGGTAACATGATTCGCGCAAAGCGCAGGGGAGCCGGACACGAGCCCTTTTAAGGCGTTGGCCCTGGGTTCGAGTCCCAGCGCGCTCACCATGACTCTACCTGATCAACTCCCGCTTCGGTTACGTCTCCATCTCCCGCGCCAGCCACGAGGCAACGCTGTTTACCGACGACATGACAAAGCTTGGACCTCAACTCGGAGCCGATGTCTCGAAGACCTCCGCTCTGGAAGTCCAATCGCCATCTATCGTTCAGGGAGTCGGGATATCATGTGAGCTTGATCAGGCGCTGAACACATCGGTGACCATCGAAGCAACGCGCAGACCATGGTGTCAGTCGATCATCGGAGCGCTGGCCTGCGCGCCGGGCGGCGCGGGGCTTTTGTCGTAGTTGATGAAGGTGCTCCAGCAGGTGTCAGTCGATCATCGGCGCGCTGGCCTGCGCGCCCTGAACGAGCGTTGGCAAACCCTCTGGATGCGTCGGGTGTCAGTCGATCATCGGCGCGCTGGCCTGCGCGCCCCGCCGTGCTCGCAGGCCCATATTTCACTATAAGTTCCGCCCACTCTTACGAGCGCAACCACAAATTCCCGTTGAACCGGCCCACGGAACGGCATATCAGAAGTCCTAAATCCTTCAGGTGAATTGGTATAGCGGGATGCGAGTGCTCCCTGCTCTCCCCTTCACCATCTTCGCGCTCGCGCGGCGCGCCCAAGTTGTCAAAACTACAATGACGCACACCTGAGTGTGATCGACTTGCGGTGGCTAAGCCATTCGACGGCGACGACACGTACCGCAAAACCAGGCATCCCCTTGGGATACATTTCCGAGGTTAATTCGGCCGGTCGGACATTTTCAAGCAAAATCAAGCGATTTGTCCCGAATTGGCTTTGGGGGCTAGGCCGTTATACAAGCGCAGAGCGCGGATAGCTCTCGACTTGACCATATTCCAGTATTCGGTTGTACCCGGCCACGAATGAGCGCTCTGTAGTCCGCCACTGGAGGGGTCGCGCCATGCGTAGACAACATCCCTTCTATATTTGGATTTCTCGTTGGATTTTTCGCCGATTTTGAGTAGTTCGATTTCCGGATTATCGAAGCAGGCGGAACCCTTGACCTGATCCTGCGCCGGCTTGCCATCTTTAACACTGCACGGGACAAACCACCATTTGCCGGGGAAGTCGGGATCAAGAAGCGCGCGGAGGCCGATATTGGCGGCGGCGTTGAGGTCGGCTTGTATGGCGCAGCGAGTGCTATTGCAGAGCTCGCAATCTTCAGCCATGCACGGTGCATGACGCTCCAATCTCTCCAGATGTTTGTAACAAGGCGCTGCAAAGAAGAGATCGCCGCCGGCACGCGGAAGACGAAAAGGTTTCTTCCGGCTGTCTGTGGCTGTGACATCCGCGTATTTTGCCCACAGATCAGCGAGGAGGCGGTCCTCGTCGCTTCCGCCCTTCTTGAGTCTTTCCTTGGCTTTTTCGACGATCTTCTTCCATCGCGGAGAAGCCTTGAACTGCTCAACCGTACACTCCTCACAGCGAATCCCAGGCAGCGCGGTGCGGCTGCACTGACGGCTGGTATAGTTGGGCGGCACCTCGCGAAGATGCAAGCCATGTAGTTGGCACGATTCCTCAAGGTAATTGCGCACCTTGCCGCTGGACCAGTCCATGAGCGAGCGGTTTTCGCGGCGCGTGCGCAGATCGTCGGGGCGATAGTGACGAAGAGATTCAATTACGATTGCATGGCAGGATGGGTCTCTGGGAATGCGTGGCCTGCGCGTCTCGTCTTCTTGCTTACGTCCCACACCAAGGGCGGCTTCAACGATCCTGCTGGCAAGCTGCTTAACTCGCTGTTCGCGCATATGCTCCAGAGCGTCGAGGCTGCGCTGGCCAAATTGTTCTTTCAGGGGTTCTTTGTGGCCGTCTGGGTGAAGGCGGCTGAAATATGCGGCTTGAACCTTGCGGCGCAGCTCGGTAAGCGTCGCAAGGCGCAGGAGGGAAAGGCCGCCGACGTTACGGATGGATTTTTCAGTCGCATTCTTCGATGGACGAATCCAATCTTGGAGTTTGCGCAGATGACCAGGCGTTCTGGTTGAAGCGAGAGTCTGGGTTGTCCACTTTCCGTCGTCGGCATCCCAGCGCTGGTACCAAAGTTCGTGCAGCCTAGCGCGGAGGCTGGGGCCGTTGAGCAGGGCTTCGGCGGCTGGGCGCAAGCGGTCGATGTTTTCACTACGTTTTTTTTTGCGCGCCGCTCCGCGCAGGTCATCAGACAATTCCTCGGGCTGTTGGTAATTGGGCAAGGAAGCGATATGCGTCTCCCAGAGAACTTTTGCAGCTTCGTCCTGCCAACTAGACGACGTGAAAAGTTGATGCCACAGGTTGAGCGCATCCTGAAGAAATTCGATCTGCTTTTGGCGGCGTTGCTCTGGACCATCGTTTTGGTCCCAAGTCTCCCGATGTTCGTGCTCAAAGAAATACTTGCGGTCGCCAGGCATTGGTTTGTAATCGGCGTTCATGGCGAAGGCGATTCGTGCGCGGTCGCCGTGGCGCTTGAGTGCGAGGCGGGCAGTTCTAACGGCTTCCCATTGCAGGTCGTCTACCTCTCTGGGAAGTGCATCGTCTTTGTCGTTCTTGTCGCGGACTCGGCCCAGAGCGTGTTCCATTTGGCAAACGAGCTTTCCTTCTTCCGGGGTAGCGCGGCGAGCGGAGCGCTCTTCTCCCTGCAGTTTGATGAGGAACTGGCGGTCTAGCCGTGCCCAGGGAGCGGGATGCTCGATGAGTTCGCCAGTTGACCGATCAACGATTTCGTCCGTGCCGATGCGACGGTAGATCGTGGCTTTTTTGACGATTTTGGTCTGCTTTGTTTTCTTGTCCGGCTTTTCCTGCTCACGGATGGCATGTACATAAAGCCCTTGCACGTTGCCATCAATGCGCGCGCCGTGCGATTTGGCGAAGTTGATTTCTGAGGAAAACTCTGCGAGGCTAAGAGTCTGCCAGACCGCACCGGCAGCAGCGAAGCGGTGTCCGAGATCGACGGAGAGAAGGCGAAGGCCGGGAAGGCGAGAGAGCATCAGAGATGCTTTAGCTCCGCGCGCCGCTCTTGCGTTGTCCACAAGAGCGGTTCTAGCCGGGTCTTCTCTAAGGGGCTTATTCAACTCCTGCCAAGGCCACCCGGACCATTCGATGTATTGTTCTCCTTTAGTCGCGGTAAAGCCCTTCGACAGATCATCCGTATCCTTCGGTCTGTCCTTGCGAATCGTACGCAGGAATGCACGCTTATTATTCCCGGCAATGTAGCGGGGCCAGGGGCCCCGCGTTTCAAGCTCGATGGATACAGTCAGAGTCCATTGCAGCTTTGAGATTAACTCCTCCGCTTTGGCGCGGGATTTTGTTCGCCCGAGTCGCTGTAGCTGAAGGCGATCTGCCGACAGAGTGCCATTCCACGTAGGCTGTTTGAATTCGCCTTCTGTCTCTCCATCATCTTCGTCAGGGGCATCCCTTTTTTCGATACGCTTCACATCAAAGACGCCTGCAACTTTCGTCGGCGTTTGTCCGTCAGTGCGACCGGCCGCTGCAAATCCAAGACGGCCTTTGCGCGGCACATTGATTGGTTGCGCGTCGCCCCTCTCCGTCTGATCAGGAACGGAGCCGATTTCGTAATCGAGGCGCTTGCTCATGCCCAGCATTACTGTTCGCTTTGCGTGATTGCTTTGCGGATGCCAAAGCAACATCCTGACTGCGCGCATGTCATTCATGATTGGCTCATCGGCAGTCTGCATCAAGCGCCGAAACTGAATATGAGGCCGCGACACGCCGAATTGACAGAAAATGGGATTGTTATATGGGTCAGGATGTCTGTAGGTAGGAACCTTTAATGCTAGGACATCCCGTTTTGCTGCCTCTCCCTCAATAAATATTTTCAGAATGCTGGCATCTGCTTTGTCTTTATCCCTCCACACAGACTCATATTCTTCCCCGGCGAGACGGATGAATAACTTTACATCGCCAAATTTCTTATCCTCGCTGTCTGCTTGCAACTCCTTCACAGTATCGATGCGAGCCTGAATTATGGCATCTTTGTCGGTCAGCTTGATTGAGAGCCATCTGTCAATGATTCTCTCCCATCCGGCTATCTGGCGTGGAAGAAGATAAAATTCACCCGCTGATCCGCTCTCATCCTGATATTCCTTGCAATATCGATGTAAGGCAGTGAGCGCGTCATTGTATCCGGAACTCGCCTCCATCGTTTCCAGCTTTTCTCTGGCGACATTGTCCGCTTGGCGTTCCTGCTCCTGCTGGCGCAGCTTGGTAATGGTTTGCGCCAAGCGCGATGCCGACTTCGAGAACATCTCTCGCTGGAGTTCGGTGTGCGAGTATGAATCGTCTTGAGCGTTCTCGCGTGTCTTCTTTTCTGCTTCTGAGACTGGTATGCCCGTACCATTAAGCAAAGGCTGCAGGTATTGATGCCAATTGTCACGGTAATTGAGTACACGAGTTGGTTTGCCGAATGGTTTACCTTGTCCGAGCAAATGACCAAAAGGATGTCTGGTTCTTTGTCCGGCCCCTTTCGCTGAAGCGACAACGGCAGCTTGTCGTTTGGAGGATTCATCTTCACTTTCAGCATCATCGTTAGATTTTTCTGCCTTCTGTGCAGGAATGGTAAGAAACTCGTCCTTAAACAGGAATGAAAGAAGTGTCCACGCATCTTGGCGTCTCTTACCACCGTCCGCATTCCATGCGTCTGTAATCTCGTCGAACAGTTTGCTGCGATTGACCCATACAGCATCGGGCCGGATGGCCGCCGAGAGGCTTTGTTTGCAATCGCCCAGCCATGTTCCTAGCGCTTCCGGTTTACCAATCTCCACATCGGGAACTCCACGCGCGACAAGAATGTCTCCCAGAGCGGCGAGAACCTTGCGATCGCGCGAATCCTGGTTGTCCGGCTGTTCTCTGCACCCTTCTCCGCGGGCAACGATGTACTCGGCATGATCCTGCGCGCCATGCTCATCTTCCACGCTCAGCCAGGAAAGAGCCAGAAGGATACGGCGATTCTTGATCTCCTGTTGACTTGGGTCGCGCTCGGATTTCTTGTCCTTGACCATGGCAGTGGCAAGATTGTGGTTCAGGCCGCCACGCAGAGTAAGCAGCCAGTCGCCGAAGGTTTTTGCTCCGCGGTTGACAGCCTCATGCGTTGCCCACAGGGCAGACTGCATCTCTGCTGTTTTCCGTTGCCGCTCTTCGGAAGAATCATCGGTGGAAATTGCCGGCCGCAAGCGCAACGTGTAGGCTCTTTGCGTGGTTGGTGGGAGGTACTGTTCATCTATCGCCATGGCTGGTTGTTCTTTCGTCTTCTGGGTTAAATCACTACGGCGCCGCTTTCCTGCTCGGGTAGGGACTGGCCGATTGTTGTTGCCATCTCTCTGGAGCGACCCTCGTCATCGCCCAATTCAATGACAAGGGCTTGATCCTCTTTCAGGTTCATTTCGTTCTCAAGGTCCGCTTGCATCCGGACGCGATCGATTTCCTTCAAGACACAAAAGAACACCGAATATTGCCAAGGCTTCCCGTAGCCTTTTATGAGCTTGTGCACTCGCCGAAGGCGTTAAGGATCGGAAATGTCATAGCAGACCAAGTAGCAGCGACGCATCCTTTAATCCGCTCAGCGAGTTGTGAGAAATGCCAGTGAGGGCACCTCGCCGATCAGCCAAGCGGCAATCATGCGCGCGTGCAACACCAGCATGCAACCTGATGCAGTCCGTAAGAAATGTCCTTCAGTCAATTCGCCGCGATTGAATGCCGCCACGGCAACCGAGTCGCCAATCAATGGCCGGAACGGCTCCATCAAATCGAGTGCCAAGGCTGGTCGCCCTGGCCGTGATACGTGGAAAGCGCCGATGGCTGGTTCCAATCGCGCCTGGTTCGCCGTGCTTTTCGGCGTTATCCTGGGATGAACGTCACAAAAAAACCACCCTGGCCGTCATCCAGCTAGGGTGGGTTTTCGTTCTTACGCCCTCGGCTACGAGCGGAACAGGTCGCTGATCGCCTGCTTCATGATCTCGCCGCCGCCCGTTGAAATCGAGTCCGTCAGCGGAATCAGCTTCGGGCAAGCCTTCGCGCAGTTTTGCGCGTAGCCGCACTCCTGAATGCCGCCGTCGCCCATGAGCGCCGTCAGACGTTCGCGCTTCCGCACCTTGCCGGTCGGATGCTCGTTGAACAACCGTACCTGCGAGATGGTCGCCGCGCCCACGAACCCGGTGCTCTCGGTGAACTGCGGGCATGCTTCCATGCAGCAGCACGACATGCAGCGGGACAGCGGATACGTGACCTACTTATCCTTATTAACATAAGGATTTCAGGTACTCCCTGTTAAGGCGGGCGATGAACTTTACACTGATCCCCTTGGGGCACGCTGCCTGGCACTCGTAGTGGTTGGAGCAGTTTCCGAAGCCGCAGTCTTTCATCTCCTTGAGCATGTTGGCGACCCGTTCGGCCGCCTCGACCTGCCCCTGCGGCAGGGCCGCCAACTGGGAGACTTTGGCCCCCGTGAACAGCATTGCCGAGCCGTTCGGGCAGGCCGCCACGCACGCCCCGCATCCGATGCATTCGGCCGCATCCATTGCGTATTCGGCGTCAGGCCTGGGGATGGGGGTCGAGTTGGCGTCGGGGGTCCCGCCTGTATGCACGGAAGTGTAGCCGCCGGCCTGGATGATCCTGTCGAGTGCGCCGCGGTCCACCATCAGATCTTTAATGATAGGGAACGCTCTGGCGCGCCACGGCTCGATGTAGATCGTGTCGCCGTCCTTGAACAGCCGCATGTGGAGCTGGCAGACAGTGGTCCGTTCGTGCCCGCCGTGGGGGACGCCGTTGATGACCTGCGAACAGACCCCGCAGATTCCTTCCCGGCAATCATGGTCGAAGACGATCGGCTCCTTGCCTTCCTTTATCAGTTCCTCGTTTACCACGTCGAGCATCTCAAGGAAAGAATGGTGGTCGGTTATGTTCTTCGCGATATAGGTTTCGAAGCGGCCAGGTTTGTCCGGTCCCGCCTGTCTCCAGACGATCAGGGTCAGAGTTTTCGCCTGTTCTTCGCTGTGTCCACTCATTATTTGTAGCTCCTTACCGCAGGCTTGATCAGGTTGAACTCGAGCGGCTCCTTGTGGAGCTCGGGCGGAACGCCGTCGCCCTTGAACCCCCAGGCGGCTACGTAGGAGAAGTTCTCATCGTTCCGCTTCGCCTCCCCGTCAGGGAGCTGGTGTTCCACGCGGAAGTGAGCGCCACACGACTCGTCGCGGTCCAAGGCGTCGCGGCAAAGCAGCTCAGCGAACTCAATGAAGTCGATCGTTCGACCGGCATTCTCAAGCTGCTGGTTGACCTCAAGTTCGGTCCCGGAGACCTTAAGGTTTTTCCAAAATTCCTCCCGGATTTCCGGGATCTTGGCTAGCGCCTCGGTGAGGCTCTCTTTGCTCCGCGCCATGCCGATGTTGTTCCACGTAACGTTTCCCAACTTCCGCATGAATTCGGCGGGAGTCACCTTTCCGTTAATCAAGAGGAGCTTCTTGACGTGCGCCTTTACGTCCTCGATCGATTTCTTACACTCAGCATCGTCTTCCTTCGCCTTCCCCGGCTTGGTGGATGCCAGGTAGGGAGCCACAGTGTATGGTATGACGAAGTAACCGTCGGCCAGACCCTGCATCAGGGCGCTCGCACCGAGACGATTGGCGCCGTGTACGGAGAAGTTCGCCTCTCCTAAGACGAAGAGGCCCGGGATATTGCTCATGAGATTGTAGTCAACCCAGAGCCCCCCCATGGCATAGTGGGATGCCGGGTAGATCCTCATCGGCATCTTGTAGGCGTTTTCCCCGGTAATCCGTTCGTACATCTCGAAGAGGTTGCCGTACCGTTCCCGAATCACGTCTTCGCCAAGACGTTTAATAGAATCGCGGAAATCGAGGAAGACGCCTCTTCCGCCGGGGCCGACGCCGCGGCCGTCGTCGCAAGCTTCCTTGGCCGCCCGCGACGAGATGTCACGGGGTGCGAGATTCCCGAAGCTCGGATACTTCCTCTCGAGGTAGTAGTCGCGATCGGCTTCTGGTATCTCGTCGGGGGCCCGTTTATCTCCCTTGTTCTTCGGGACCCAGATTCTGCCGTCGTTGCGGAGTGATTCCGACATGAGCGTCAGCTTGGACTGGTAGTCGCCAGCCTGCGGGATGCAGGTCGGGTGGATCTGCGTGAAGCAGGGGTTGGCGAAAAAGGCGCCCTTCCGGTAGGCCTTCCAGATTGCGGTAGCGCTGCAACCCCTGGCGTTCGTGGAAAGGTTGAATACGTTCGCGTACCCGCCGGTGCAAAGTAGGACGGCATCTCCTACGTGAACCCGGATTTCTCCGGTGACCAAGTCGCGAATCGTGATCCCCTTGGCCTCCCCGTCGATGAGGACTAGGTCGAGCATCTCGGTCCGGGGGAACAACTTCACCGTCTTCAGCTTGATCTGGCGGGAGAGCGCCGAGTAAGCGCCGAGCAAAAGCTGCTGCCCCGTTTGCCCGCGCGCGTAAAAAGTGCGGGACACCTGGGCGCCGCCGAAAGATCGGTTATCGAGGTACCCGGCGTAATCACGGGCGAAAGGAACTCCCTGAGCCACACACTGGTCGATGATCCCGTTGCTGACTTGGGCGAGCCGCCACACGTCGGCCTCACGGGAGCGGAAGTCGCCTCCCTTTATGGTGTCGTAATAAAGACGCATAATGCTGTCGCCGTCGTTCGGATAGTTCTTGGCGGCGTTGATACCCCCCTGCGCGGCGATGCTGTGCGCGCGTCGAGGGCTATCCTGGTAGCAGAAAGACTCCACGTTGTAGCCAAGCTCGCCCAACGATGCGGCGGCGGAGGCGCCGGCAAGGCCCGTGCCCACCACCAGGATCTTGTACTTCCGCTTGTTCGACGGGTTTACCAGCTTCATGTCGAACCGGTGCTTGTCCCATGTTTTTTCAATCGGTCCTGTCGGACATTTTCCATCGAGTATCAACTGGCACCCCCTATTTTTTCAAAATGCCGGCGAGGATGAACACCGGAATGGCGCTGTAACCCACCAGGAAAAGCACGCTGATCAGCTTGCCGACCATCGTCACCTTTGGAAGCGTATTGTCATTGCTGCACCCGACGGTCTGGAACAAACTCTGGATCCCGTGGCTTAAATGAAGGAACAAGATCACCATGGCTGCCACGTAAACCAAAGCGATAGTGAAGATATGGAAGCTGCCGAGCACCATCCCGTAAACGTCGCCGGGACGGTTGGCGACCGCAGCCGGCACAATGTCCGGCGTGACGCGGAACGTAAACTGCAGGAGGTGGTAGACGAGGAAGGCGAGGATCAGGAGTCCCGTCCAGATCATTGTCTGACTTGCGAACGTGGCCCTGAGCTTACTGCTCTTGGCGTACTTCGACGGGTTCGCCGCGTTGTTCTCCAGGGTCAGGGTGATGCCGAAATAAAGATGCACCACCAACATCAGGAATATGAAGATGCGAAAGATCCAGACCAGTGGGCCCAGGCTGTGCAAATGCTCGGCGTATGAGTTCAATGCGCTTGGGCCGATAAAGATCGTGGAGTTTCCCATCAGGTGCGCTGTGACGAAGAACAACATGAAGAAGCCCGAGATCGCCATCAGCACCTTACGTCCCACATTGCTCGACAGGAATTGCATGAAGCTTTTCTCCTACACTGATTTTGCTAGCCGACACAAAAATTGCATTCTCTGCGACATTGTCTCGTTCGAAAACGATTTGTCTCAAGGCGATTCCCCAAGAAGCACCTTCTTGATCCCAGAAGCGCAAACAACCCCTTCCGACGACCCGAATGCGCTCGTTGAGGGCCCGAAAAACATTTGGTTGCAAAAAACCTTCACGCAAGAAATGATGAGAATATGACCATTACTCACGGCGGACTGCAAGTTGCTTTGTCACACTCTTTTGTGATGTGTGCACAAATGGGTCGGGCAACGATTCAAACCACGCCAGAAATTTCCCGAAGGCCCATCCCTCGCAGCTGCCCGCCGGGCAGGCGCAAGAACTCAGGCTGCCACTGCGGCGGCTAAAGCCGCGCGACGGCTTCGGCACCAAATACAGAACCTCAGGAGGTAAGAGTATGGAAGGGCATCCCCACGGCGCCATGCGCCGCAAAGAACGCGGGATTACCGACCGCGCCGAGATCGATACGATCCTGGCATCAACCAATGTCATGCATCTCGCCCTCGCCGATGGCGACGTACCGTTCCTCGTTCCCGTCTTCTTTGCCTATGACGGGGCCTCGATGTGCTTTCACTCCGCCAGTGCCGGAACCAAAATCGAGATCCTCAAGCGCAATCCAAAGGTCTGCTTCGAGGTCTCGCAATACCAGGGTGTTATCGAAAGCGAACAGGCTTGCGATTTCGAGGCCCGCCACCGCACGGTGATCGGCTTCGGAACGGCCGGCTTCATCGACGACGAGGCGGAGAAGGTGCGGATACTCGACCAAATTGTCAGCCGATTCACAAGCAAGCAGTTTGAGTATCCACAGACGAACCTGCGCTACACCTCTGTGGTCCGAATCGAGATCGAATCGATCAAGGGGAAAAAGCACGGCTTCTAACAAATGCGCGCTGCGTTCCAGCATGCATGGGCCACGGCACGGCTCTGCAGCTATGCGATGGCCAGTCGGCTTGTGACGAGGCTCTTGGCCGTTATTTCGGGCGTAAGACGGGCTATGCGTCAGTTACCACTTGAGTACTACCCGCACGGTTGTTGGCGCGGAGGCAGTGCTGGGCATCGGGACAGTGTTCGGTAGAACAAGAATCTGAATATCGGTAGTGCTTTCTGCTCGTCACAGCTTCTTCCCGGATTACTCCCCTGAAGTCGGCATCGCAACTGGAATCCCATCGCGGTCCGCGCAATGGAACTACTCCTCCGTGAACGTAGCCCCGCTTGTCGTCTTGAAGCCTCCCAATCCCGTGCCGAGCACGCGATCGAAAAGAACAGTGAGCAGCAGAGGTTCGTCTTCACTCCAATTGCGACAGTACGGCTTAACTGGCTGGTTCTCAGCTAGAGCGGTTTCATGGTGTCCGTGTCCGATAACCGCAGTATTGAAACCAAGCCGCGGAATCTTGGGCGGTGATAGCTGCCATGGCGGCTGTGATGGCGAGGTTGAGGGTGTCGAGTATTCGGGCTTTGCTTGCTCGTAAGTGTTGTTTGATCTTGGACCAGCACTTCTCGATGGGATTGAAGTCCGGTGAGTAAGGCGGTAGATAGAGCAGTTCGGCTCCGGCTTGCTCAATCAACATGCGAACCAGCCGATGCTTATGTGCCGACAGATTGTCCATGATCACAACCTGTCCAGGGCGCAATCGCGGACATAGGACCTGTTCCAGATAGGCCAGAAAGACATCACCGTCGGTGGGTTCTGGGATCGTCATGGTGGCCAGCAGGCCGTTCATCGTGATCGCTCCCAACAGAGTCACGGTATGCCAGTGCCCGCCCGGAGCACCCTCGCACACACGATCACCGCGTTCGCCGCGCCCGTAGCGACGGGTCATCTCGGTGGTCACGCCGCTTTCGTCCAGAAACACTAAGCGTTGCGGATCGATTCGAGCGATCAACTCCCACCACGATTGCCGTCGCTGCCGGCCTTCTTCCGTGTCCTGCTCACTGGCGTGCAACGTTTTTTTTACGCCGCAACCCCAGCCGCTGGAGTTCAAGACAGAGTCGCGTCTTGCTGAGCTTCACCTGCAGATGTTGCTCCAGCCGTTGCCCCAACTCGGCCAGCGTGAGATCCGGTTGATCCTGCAACTGCTGCCGCAGATGCCCTTTCACTGCGTCGGTCACCCGGCTCACCGGCCCATGTACCCGTTGCAGAGGCCGCTCCATTTGTCCCGACTTTAGCTGTTGCCGTCGAATCTTCTTTGTAAAACCGTAGCTGACACCAAACTGCTCCGCCAGCTGCTCCAGGCTGATCCCGGCCCTTTCGTATGCCTGCAGAAGCTTGCACCGCAAATCATCCGAATATGCTCGTGGCATCGATTTGTGTCTTCACAGAGAAATCGCCAACTGCAACTTACTCCAATCCCTCTTCTCTGGATATAACTACTTAGGAACCGCTCTAGGAGTCTGTCGGGAATAGATTCTGCCGAATTGCACAAAGATCACAGGATTTTCTGTAGGTGCTTCGGGTTACGATTTGGGTATGGGAAAGAGTTTTCGCTCCGACGACCTGGATCAGTTGCTGTTGCTGCCACCGTCGCTGCATGACTGGCTGCCGGAAAAGCACTTGGCCCGGTTTCTGGTTGATGTGGTCGATGAGTTGGATCTCAGTGCGATCTATGCTTCTTATGATGAGAAGGATGGCCGAGGGCAGTCCGCGTATTTGCCAGAGATGATGGTGCGGGTATTGCTTTACGGCTACTGCACGGGGACCTACAGCTCACGCAAGATCCAGGCGAAGACATTTGAAGATGTGGCGTTTCGCTTCTTATCGGCCGACGAACATCCGGACCATAGCACGCTTGCGGAGTTTCGCAAGCGACATCTGGAAGCTCTGGCTGGCCTGTTTATGCAGGCGCTGCAGCTATGTCAGAAGGCAGGTTTGGTCAAGCTGGGGCATGTAGCGATCGACGGAACCAAGCTGCAAGGCAACGCCAGCAAGCACAAGGCGATGAGTTATGGGCGCATGAGCGAGACCGAAAAAGAAACTGCAGGAGCAAGTTGACGAACTGCTGCAGCGCGCCGCTGCGGTGGATGCAGACGAGGATGAGAAGTACGGCAAAGGACAGAGCGGAGACGACATCCCCGACGAGTTAGGGCGACGGGAAAGCCGACTCAAGAAAATCCGGGAAGCCAAGGCGGAGTTAGAAGCCGAAGCCAAGCAAAACGCTGAGGCGAAGAAAGCCGCCGCCGAGGCCAAGATCGCCGATCGTCGGCAGCAAGAGGCGCGCACGGGCAAGAAGGCGCGCGGGCATGACCCGCAGGTACCCGATCCAGAGAAGGCGGAGGCTGATCCCAAAACCCAGCGCAGCTTCACCGATCCGGAGAGCCGGATCATGCCGAGTGGAAGTCAAAAAGGTGCTTTTCTCCAGGGCTACAACGCACAGGCCGCCGTGAACAGCCAATCGCAGGTGATCGTGGCCGTCGATGTAATCCAGCAGACCACTGACAATGATCAACTGGCGCCGATGCTGGAGCAGGTGGAACAGAATGTGGGAGCCAAGCCGCAGGCGGTTAGCGCAGATAGTGGCTTTTGGAACCCGGAACAGGTGAAGAAAGTCCAAGCCCAGGGCATTGATCTGCACGTGGCCACGTGCAAGCAGAAGCACGGGGAAACGGGCCTGGAAGACCATGCAATCCACTCCGGGGAAGAGATCTCGCTGCGGCAACAAATGAAGCAGAAGCTGGACAGCGATGCAGGGCGGAATCTGTACCGGATGCGCAAAGCAATCGTCGAACCAGTGTTTGGTCAGATCAAAGAGTGGCGTGGGTTCCGGCGCTTCTCTCTACGCGGCCTGCAGAAGGTCCGAGCCGAATGGAAGCTGGTCTGCCTCACCCACAATCTGCTGAAGCTGTTTCGCTCTGGGCGCCAGTTCCAGATGGCGGCATAAAGGAAAACAGCCAAAAGCCGGCTATGCACCAATGAAATGGCGCTTTTCTGGTGTGGAACGGCCAGCCCAACATCGCTTCACCCCGGAGGAACAGGGAGGGGCGGCATCTGGATGTGTTCACGTCGAATATCAAACTCGTGGCCGTTGCCTATTCCAGACACACTCCTAGCGCCCGATCACGTATACGAATGAGACTGCCGGGAATCGTATTCAGGGCATGTTTTCGATGAAAATCACGCCGAACAGAAAGGTCGGCCGCGTCTTTGGCAACGCGCCAAGTTAGATTCCTCACCTGGGGTATTGAAAAACTCGTAAGGGCCTGGCGAAGCGATTCATCTCGTTTCTCACCCTGCTGATAATGCAGACCGCGCACCGCTAACTGCTGATTCAACCAATTTGACGCATCATCAAACGCCAGCATCCACCACAGATCACGAACCGCGAATTGGTACCCGTTATGCCATTTCCGCAGATCTATAAGAGAGCCGACCTGCCGGAATACTGAACCGAACGACGCGCCTTGAGCATCTCTCGCGAAGCGCCATTTAACTCGGAGTGGAAAATATCCGTCCTTCAGGTCAGCGGTTTCTAGCGCGTCACTCGGTGTACCTCGGTCAAATAGCAATATTCCAAGTCTGTGTAAACGGGAAAGAAGCTGACCTGATAGAACATCGGTGGAGCACCAAGATAGACGACTGGGAAAGCCCAGCTTGCCGGTTTCACAAGCTGGATCCGATGCAAACATAAGTGAATAGACAAGCATTGCGTTGAAGTAGTCGATTCTGCTGTAGTCGAACGGCTCGTCCCGATCAATTTCAAAACGGATAGCTGCATCGATCTCGTCCGCGCGCTGCCTTTCCAAATCCCGCTCATCCTGCAATAATCGCTCCGCTTCAGCGTCTAGGCATTTTCCGCAGCTATAGACCGCGGTATCCCGTCTGATCGCAACGCGTGACTTGAGAAATTTTGGCCGACCACATTCCACGCAGTGGAATGATAAATCGTAGGCTTCTGCAATCTGCCGTACTGATTGTGCCATCCACTGATGGTCCATATTTGCTCGCGTGGCAACTTCCAGCACCGTGCTCTGCCAGCCGTCCCCCGTAGTGTCCCAATTCCAATAATCGAGCGCCAGGCGAATCTCCGCCTCGTCACTGGTGAGGAAGCACAGCATCAATCTCGGCTGATCGGACATAGCGTTTCTCCAGCGGTTGAGTTCTCGAAGGATCGTCTTCGCTGCGAATGCTTTCTCCGTATTCAGGAGCTCGATGTAGACGTATCGATTCCCCTCCACACGCCGCAGCTATGCAATGGTGTAGGCAATTGCCAACACATTAAACACAGGGTACACGCGATGATTTAGGGGTGTCCACTGACATTCGTGTACGACTCGGGAATCGCGTGCGCACCCTCCGGCGAAAGCACGGATGGACGCAGGTAGAAATGGCCGAAATGCTCGGCATTGACCGCAGCTATCTGTCGGAAATCGAAACCGGTAAAAAGGATCCCAGTCTGCGGGTGCTAAAGACCATCGCTGATGGGTTTGAGATTGGGCTCTCTCAACTCGTACGCGGATTGTAAGTGATTGTCGGAATCATTCGGCGCCTCTGACCTACCTCGAATCTCTCATCCAGATCCGATCCAAACACAAACACAAAGCATGACGCTAACCTGCTGTAATAAAGCAGGTTACAATGTATTCACATCCAACCTCAGGCCTGAGCCTTATTTAACTCCTCCACACCCTCGGAAACGTCTAACTCGCCGCGGACCATGGCAAGCCAGTCCTCGAAGTCGGGCAGCGACACCTTGTTCTTCGCGAGATTACAGCCCAGATGCGTGATTTGAGTGTTGGTTTCACTGTACTCCACGTCTTGGCTGTCAATCCGATCGGGAGAGGCCTGGAGCAGGTAATTCCTTGTACCGGGTATCAGCGGCCCGTGGCAAAGGAAACATAGTCCTTTCTGTTCTTCCCACTTGGCCGCAATCATGATGTGTATATCTGTTTCGGTCATGGTACGCGTCGGATTGACTACGGCCCGTTCACTTCCACTGGCCGCCACCCTCCCGAGAATACCTCCGGCCATGCGGCCTATCTCAGCGCGTATTTCAGTCGGAAGATTCAGCAAGGTACGTGCTTTGCCAAAGCTGGCAGCCTTGCGCGGGCGCTCGAAGACGACGGGATGAACCACCAGTTGAAGAATGGTCTCGCGCTCGTCACCCAGTACTTCCACTACGCTGCCGCGGTTGCTCATCAGCCCTAACTGGCGATAAGTGGCCGGTGCTACGTCGTACACCCAAGGAAATCCTTCAAATTCCCAGATCGCTAGAGCTGGCATTGACCACCACCAACGTCCCCGAAAGTTTTGTTGAGCGTCTTCCCAGCTCTCGATCGGAACACATTCCCGTGTTTCGAGTAGTTGTTGTGGCTCGATGTTCAACGCCGACAGCAATCGTTGGCGATGCTCGGGCTTCTCAGTCGTGGCAGGGTTACTCGTCCCTACATAGATGATGGCATCGCGGCCAGGGCGAAACTCCCGACGAAGATGGTCGCCCACAGAGCGTTTGGAGAATGAAACAGCTGGCCAATGGTTATCAGCCAGACCCCACTCAGACTTGAACCAGATACGTGCTCCGCTCTGTAGAACTTCTCCAAGAATCATCTTCGGCCCCGTGTGCGCGGATGGCGATCACCTCAGTCTAAATTATCTTCCGGGAAATGACTTACCCAACTACATACTCTTTGGGGTCGGGGCTGTGGCGCAAATACAGCACAGAAGAGCTGCCGTGGAATAGTTTTTAACTGCAGAAGTCGGAAAGTGGCGGGGCATCCGAACCGCTTCCCCATGGTCAGGACTTCATGAATTGTACTAAGCTGTTAACGTTCCGTCACATCCAATTGTCTCGTCAGATTCGTGTACCTTCATACGGCTCTGATAACCGTTTCGAGGACGTGCAATGCAACTTACGAAGATTCAGGTCAAGAATTTCCGCTTACTGCACGATGCTGCACTGCTGCTCGAGAAGCAGATAACGGTTATCGTCTGCCGCAACAATAGCGGCAAAACGTCACTGACCGAGGTAATATCCCGGCTCCTGGCCGAAGGCAACTCAAGCTTCAGCCTCGAAGACTTTTCTTCCGCGTCCCACCATTGCTTCTGGGACGCCTATCTGAGCAAAGTGAATGGCACTCCTGTATCGGATGTGCGGCCTCTTCTGCCCTCAATCGAGGTCACGTTAAGCTTTGAGTACGCCCCAACGGAACAACTTGGCACCCTGTCGGATTTTGTGCTCGATCTCAACCCTGGCTGCAATGAAGCGCAGGTCGTCATCAAATACCAGATTGAGGAAGGCAAAATCGACAATCTTTTCGATGGCCTCACTGCTACCGAGGAGAATACGAAGTCGCAGTTCTTTCGGACGATCCGCGAGCGCATTCCGAAATTTTATGTGACCACAATGCACGCGGTCGATCCCAATGACGTGACTAATCAGCGGCCAATCTCCAAAGCGAGCTTGCGCGCGGCTTGCACGAATAACTGCATCAGCGCACAGCGCGGCCTAGACGATGAAAGCTCAAAAGAGCGCGTGGTCATCGGCAAGGTCCTGGAAAATCTATTTGCCACGGCAAAGGCGAACGAAGGCGACGCCAAAAGCCACACCCTAGCGGAAGACCTGGAGCAGGCAGTCAAAGAGATTCAGGATAAGATCGGCGTGAACTTCAACGCAAAGCTGGACGAGCTGCTTCCTGCCCTTTCACTGTTCGGCTACCCCGGCTTGACCGATCCCAAGCTCTTGACTGAAACGACCTTCGATGTTGAGCGCCTTCTAACTAACCACACGAAGGTACTCTATACGGGCTCGAACGGTGTTCATCTCCCTGAGTCATACAACGGTCTAGGGTCACGCAACATTATATTGATCCTGCTTCAGCTCCGGGAGTATTTCAAGCTTTACTGTGCCCTGGAAGCCAAGCCTGCCGTCCACCTAATTTTCGTGGAAGAACCCGAGGTTCACCTCCATCCGCAAATGCAGGAGGTGTTCATCAGGAAGCTAGGCGAGATTGCCGCCACATTCAGTACGGAGATTTCTTCGCCGTGGCCAGTGCAGTTCGTTGTTTCGACGCACTCTTCGCATATCGCAAACGAAGCACACTTCGAGACCATCCGTTATTTCATGTCTGTTTTGGACGACGGGACCGGCGAGCTAAAGACAGTCGTGAAAGACCTGCGCCAGGGCTTATCCGGGAAGCCGGAGCCTGACCGGACCTTCCTGTACCAATACATGACGCTGACTCGCTGCGACCTTTTCTATGCAGATAAAGGTTCTTCCGCACTTTTGGTGATACTCCCGCCGGACGGAGAATTTGGATACACTTCACTGCTCTGATGATCTCCGGTTAATGGGATGGGTCAACGCACGTTGTTGCCCGATGCTACCGAACTTCAGTTGCATTGTCTGAAGTTCGAGTTGGACACCGTCGTCCTGATCGTTCGTACGGCCCGCCGCGAGGCGGTCTGCCCCTGTTGCCACCAACCGCTCCTGTCGCCCTCACAGCCACTATGATAGGAAGCTAGCGGACCTACCATGGAATGGCATCCCAGTGTTGGTGAGGTTGCGAACGTGGCGATTCTTTTGCGATACGCCCGATTGCGGCCAGCAGATCTTCACGGAGCGGCTGCCGAATACCGCAGCTCCGCATGCGCGACGTACAGAAAGACTGAGCAAGGCTGCAGATTGGTTTACGCTGGCGTTGGGCGGAGAGGCGGGCGCACGCCTTGCTGGCAAAGTTGGTTTCGTGACCAGCGGAGATACGTTGCTTCGCCAGTTGCGTCGGATGCCACCGCCGGCGCGCCCCATGTTCCGCGGGTGCTCGGTATCGATGACTGGGCTTGGCGCAAAGGGCAGCGCTATGGAACAATCCTTTGTGACCTGGAACTGGGCCGAGTGGTGGATCTGCTGCCGGATCGCACAGTGGAAACTGTGGCCGCCTGGTTACGCGAGCATCCCGGCGTGGAGATCATCAGTCGTGATCGTGCCAGCGCCTATGCAGAAGCAGCGCGCACGGCCGCACCAAAAGCAATACAGGTAGCTGATCGATGGCATCTTCTACGCAACGTCGTTGAAGCTCTCCAGCGCTTGCTGGAAAGTAAGCACCGTTTACTGACACAAACCGCCAAAGCTGTCGTCGGCCGCCGCGACATCTCCACCCGTGGAGGCTTTCCCTGATGCGCCATCTCCGGCGCCACTGATCAAGACAACACGCGCCGAGCGTCTTCGCCAGGCAAAGCGGAGCCGACGGTGCTCCCGTTACGAGGCAGTGATGGACATGATCCGGCAAGGCGCTTCGCAGTGTGAGATCTCGCGCCAGTTAGCTATTGGTCGGCGGACAGTTCACCGCTGGATTCGCGCAGGTACATTTCCTGAACATGTACGCACAAAGCGGAATAGTTGTCTGGATCGGTATAAGGACTATTTGAACCGCCGCCATCAAGAAGGCTGTCAAAACGCCACTCGACTATTGCAGGAACTTCGCGCACAGGGCTTTCGCGGCAGCTACGGCATTGTTTCTCACTGGGTTCGACATCTGCGCATAGCGCGAGACCATCCCGCTCGGCTGCCAAACCTCCACGAACTAATAAGGCTTCGCCCCGGCAGACGGCTTGGCTCTTGTTACAGCAACCGCCAGATGCTCAAGCGTATCTGGAAGAACTCTGCCGTTGTAGCCCGGAGATCGCTGCCAGTGCCGCTGCTGCCCGCGAGTTATTCCAGATGATTCAGCAACGCGATGGACACGGCTGGACTCAATGGTTGCAAGAGGCGAAGGAAACTCCGCTGGCTCGCTTCGCTGCTCATCTTCAACGGGATCAAGCTGCGATCTTAGCTGCCATGCAATTACCGTGGAGCAACGGACACGTGGAAGGACAGGTTCATCGGCTGAAGCTCATCAAACGACAAATGTACGGACGCGCCAAGTTCGACCTGCTCCGACAACGCGTGTTGTACGCAGCTTGATTTGCCGATGGAAACAAGATCGTGCGTGAGCCCTCCACTGCCATCACCAAAAGCACAGAAGAACCCAGATAAAGCGATTCTCATCGAGGGCACGACTGAACGATTGCTGCTGCCTCGCATTATTCGTATGATTGATTCCGCACAGCCGGAAGGACAGAAACTGGGCAGCCAGTATGTTTCGATCGTTGAGGTCGGCGGTGCTTACGCGCATTTGTTTTTCGATTTGCTTGGGTTCCTCGAACTGAAAACCCTCGTCATCACGGACATCGACACCGTCGCTCGGGATCCCGACAAAAAAAGAGACGTCGCGTGTCCAGTCCATCTGGGCTCTCGTTCCAGCAATGCGTGCATCAATGCTTGGTTCACCGATCCCAAGGACGCAAAGGCCAAGCTGAGTCCCACAGAGCTGCTGGCCGCGACAGAGCAGCAAAAGATTGACGGCAAACTACGTCTTGCCTACCAACTTCCGGAAACCGACGGCGGCCCTTGCGGTCGCAGCTTTGAAGACGCCTTTATTCTCGCCAACGACAAGCTCTTCTCCTTAACTGCAACGACAAACGACGAGCGGGCAACAGAGGCCTATGATGAGGCGAAAGAGGTAAAGAAAGCTGATTTTGCTTTAAATCAAGCTCTGGCTGAAGCCGATTGGACCATTCCCCGGTACATCCGAGAAGGACTGCTTTGGCTCGCGGCAGATGGCTCCCCGGGACCACCCGCCGCGACTCCCGTAGCTGAGGTGCCAAATGCCTGAAGCCACAAAGGTAAGCCCCGCCCTCTTGGCCGCGCAACAAGCCGAAGAGCAAGTGTCCCAGTGCCTAACGGAAAAGAACAGCTTCCTGCTGGAGGCCGGAGCCGGTGCGGGCAAGACTTTTTCGCTTGTGGAGGCTCTGAAAAAGCTAGTGCAGGAAGAAGGCGATAGGCTCCGCCGGAACAATCAGCAAATCGCTTGCATAACCTATACGAACGCCGCGACGGATGTCATCACCGCTCGGATCGACGGCAATAAGCTCGTCGCCGTGAGCACTATTCACGCCTTCTGTTGGGGTCTCATCAAGGCCTTCCAACCAGCATTGCGGAGAGAGTTTCAGACCCTGGAGCCCTGGAAGGCGAAGCTCGAGGAAGGAATCGCGGTCGCCTCGCAGCCCGTGGAGTATGAGCTTGGCTATCGCAAGATAACGGAAGACATTATTTCACTGGACCATGATGACGTGCTCGCGCTCACGGCGGGTTTTCTTCCGCTGCCCAAATTCCAGTTCATTGTCGCCGGGCGGTTTCCATACATTCTCATCGATGAATATCAGGACACGAACGCGGACCTGATGAACGCGATTAAGGCACATCTCTTAAATCGCAAGGATGCGCCGATTATTGGCTTGTTCGGAGATCACTGGCAGCGCATCTACGATGACACCTGCGGTTACGTTGCGGATAAAGGGCTGGTGGAGGTTGGCAAAAAGGCTAACTTTCGCTCAGCAACGTCGATCGTCTCTGTTCTGAACAAAATGCGGCCAGAACTGCCGCAGGCGGTCAAAGACGAAGAATTCATCGGCTCTGCCACTGTATTCCATACAAACAGTTGGGTCGGCACAAGGCGTCCTGCGAGTGGCGGCGGTTACTGGACAGGGGATTTGCCTGCGGACGACGCTCGCCAATTTCTTAAAAGCTGCATCGAGAACCTGAATGGCTCCGGGTGGGACTTCTCACCCGACAAGACGAAGGTACTCCTTCTTACGCATAACGGACTTGCTGCGGAACAAGGCTATGCTCAACTCGCAAAGGTTTTTCCTTTTACCGACCTGTACATTAAGAAGACCGATGATCATATAGCGTTCTTTGCAGACAAATTAGAACCTGCGGCCGCGGCCTATCTCGCGCACCGCTATGGAGCGATGTTCGACGTGCTTGGCGAGGAAGCGCCTCGTCTCACTTCGCATGGCGAAAAGAAGAAATGGTCGGATGCAATGGATCGGCTCATTCACATCCGCGAAACCGGAACAGTTGGCGAGGTCGTTGACCATCTGGTGGCCATCAAATATCCCCGGCTTCCTGAAAATGTCTTTCTCCGCGAGAAGCAAGCCCGGGACTGGCAGGACGCCGAAGGCGTCGAAATGCCTGGCACCGTCAAGAGGATCAAAGAACTGCGGGCCATCCCTTACGCGGAGGTCATCGCGCTCGTGAAATATTTGGAAGGTCATACGCCATTCACGACAAAGCACAGTGTCAAAGGGGATGAGTTCGAGAATGTTCTTGTTGTCCTTGGGCGTGGGTGGAACAAGTACAACTTCGACCAATATCTGCAGTGGGCGGCCAATCCCGCCAGCATCCCGCAAAACAAGGTAAACACCTACGAACGGAATCGCAATCTCTTTTACGTCTCATGCTCCCGGCCGACAACACGGCTCGCCCTGTTGTTCACGCAAGTCCTGTCACCCACGGCTCTGACTCTGCTGCGGTCGTGGTTTGGCCAGGAACACGTTATCGATGTAGGAAGCGGTCAGTTCCCTGCGCCCGCTGCTTAACTGCAGACTTCAGCATGGATACCCACTTACCGGCTGCAGGTCTGCATGGAGCCACTACGATTCTGGAACGAATTACGAATTCACAGCATGGCGCTCTCATTTGACTCGGAAAGAGAACCTTGGTTCATTATGTAAACAAATCCGCTGAAAACCGCGGATTTGTTTACACAATCCAGGCTTCTATCGCGATCAACGACGCTAAACAGAAGCAAATACAAATGCTTACGGTGTGTTTACATTCAGTTGGTATACACAACCATTCTGACGTATACCTGCGACTAGGTTTGTGAAGGTAATCTAACAAGGCCCTGAGAAATCAGGGCCTTGCGCAAGAAATTCGGTTATCAAATCGCGGCAGTAAGGGCGTGCCCAGATAACGCTCAAAGGCTACAACTCTTAATGACATTTGATTCAAACCCTGGCCCCTGCTTGACCTCCCCCTCAGCGGAGAGCACCTCATAGCGAGTCTCATCGTTTTCTGTCCAGAAGCGCAGCGCTACGGTGCTTGCGCCCGCGTGTCACGGAAATAGATTCCCTGGTCCGTATAGGCAGTGATGCCTCCATCCGTCTCTGACAAAACAAAAGTGTCACCACGGTTTGTTGTGACAAGGGCTGGTCCTACAACTACCTCAATTGCCATACTCACCGCCGACTGATGTGATGCTGAGCCGCGACTACGCGTTCGGTCCAGCGTGCGCGTGTTCAGCGCGCTGAAGCCACATCTGAACAGCCTTTCATCGATGCCGAGCTGACATCTTAGGCAACCTCGGGCAATATAGCGCGCGTCTTGCAGGACAACGCTGCGCGCTCATGTAAGAGGCGTTGGCATTCAGATTCCATCCAAGGCGCCTATGACCTCCTCGCAACAATACGATGCCATTGTCATTGGCTCAGGGCAGGGCGGCACTCCTCTCTCCATAGCCCTTGCGCAAGCCGGGATGCGCACCGCACTCGTCGAGCGCGCACATGTCGGCGGCACCTGCATCAATGAGGGATGCACTCCCACCAAGACCATGGTGGCAAGCGGCCGGGTCGCCTATCTCGCGCGCCGCGCTGCTGATTACGGCGTGCACACCAGCCCGATCAGTATCGACCTGCAAAAAGTCCGGCAACGTAAACGCGAAATTGTCGATAAGGTTCGCAGCGGCGATGAGGCGCACATCGAGAAGGCTGCTAACCTCGACCTTATTTGCGGCGACGCTCGTTTCGCAGCTCCAGGGTTGATTGAAGTCTGCTTGAGAGATGGCGGTCAGCAAGTCATCTCTGCCAAGAACGTTTTCATTAACGCCGGCTGTCGCGCTTCTCACCCCAGGCTGGATGGCCTGGCTGACACTCCATTTCTGGACAACATCTCCATCATGGAACTCGACTCTGTTCCCGAGCACCTGTTGATCCTGGGTGGCGGCTACATCGGTGTGGAGTTTGGACAACTCTTCTGTCGTTTCGGCAGCCGCGTAACCATTGTTCAGTCCGCCGGCCAACTGCTTACTCGTGAGGACCACGACGTCGCGGACGAGATCGCAAAAATCTTTCAGCAGGACGGAATTGAGGTCCTGCTGGAAGCGAAAGCGACTCGCGTGAGCAGATCAAACGGGAGCATTCGCATCGAGATCCAGCAGAAAGGCAACTCGACCATTTTGGTCGGCTCACATCTGCTGGTTGCCACGGGGCGAGTACCGAATTCGGACACTCTGAACCTCCCCGCGGCTGGCATTCAAATGAACGATCGCGGCTTTATAGTAGTGAACGACCGCCTCGAAACCTCAGCCAACGGCGTGTACGCATTGGGCGACATCAAGGGTGGTCCAGCATTCACTCATATTTCTTACGACGACTTTCGCATCCTTCGCAGCAACCTGCTGGAAAAGAAACCTGCCTCCACGAACGGTCGTCTCGTGCCCTACACAGTGTTTATCGATCCGCAATTGGGCCGTATCGGCGTAACTGAGAATGAAGCACGGTCGCAGCAACGGAACATCCGGGTCGCAAAGTTGCCGATGACTTCCGTCGCGCGTGCTCTTGAGGTGGATGAGACGCGCGGCTTCATGAAAGCCGTGGTGGATGCCGACACCAACCAGATCTTGGGAGCAGCAGTTTTCGGCATCGAGGGCGGTGAAATTATGGCTGCGCTTGAGATTGCAATGATGGGCAAATTGCCATACACCGCATTGCGGGATGGCGTCTTCGCCCACCCTACCCTGGCGGAGTCGCTGAACAACCTTTTCATGGCAATGGACAGTGGCAAATGACAGCAAAACGGTGTTCTTACTGCTTTGGCGCAGTGCGACCACATTCAACAATCGGTCATCTAAACAGCGATGACTTTATCGATGAAACTATAAACCTGAGATTTTCCGGTGAGGTCCATTCATAGACCGGAGTAGGAGCAACCAATGCCAGACGAATGCACCCACCTCGACCAAATCAAAATACGATCAACCAGCAAACATGAGTGTGAAGAATGTATCAAAATCGGCGATACGTGGGTTCACCTTCGGATGTGTCTCACATGTGGACACGTAGGTTGCTGCGACTCGTCGAAAAACAAACATGCCACAAAACATTTCCACCGCACACAGCATCCTCTCATCCGCTCCATCGAGTCAGGAGAAAGCTGGATCTGGTGTTATGTGGACGCGACGATGCCCGGCGAACTTGCGGCTTAACTGCAATTGCCGGGCTCGAAAGCACCAGCCCCTTTGGATTGTCATGCGGTGATCCGCTCCGATGGGTGGTTTGAAGCCATCTTATTCATCAAGGCTGAGGAGCATCATGTCGAAACCGATTCTGTTGAGCGTGGACGATGACTCCGATGTTTTGCGCTCGATTGAACGCGACTTGCGGGCGCAGTATGGCGCTGAGTACCGCGTCATCGGGAGCGACTCTCCAACGGCAGCATTGGAACTCCTGAATCAACTAAAGCTGCGTAACGATAGCTTGGCTCTTCTCCTGGCGGACCAGCGGATGCCACAAATGGACGGAGTCGGGTTCCTGCAGGAGGCACGACAGGTTTTTCCCGAGGCGAAGCGAGCACTGCTCACCGCCTATGCCGACACGAATGCGGCGATCAATGCCATCAACCAGGCAAACATTGACTACTTTTTCATGAAACCCTGGGACCCTCCTACGGAGCACCTCTATCCGCAACTGGATGATTTGCTTGATGACTGGCGTGCTTCCTACCGTCCGGCATTTGAGGGAATCCGGGTTCTGGGCACGCGGTGGTCGCCGCGTTCCTATGAAATGCGAGATTTCCTGGCGCGAAACCACGTGCCCTATCAGTGGATCGATATTGAGCAATCTGCCAATGACCCCGAAACTAAACGCGTGCTTGAGGCATTGGGGCCGGATGCGAGCAAAATTCCTGTCGTGCTTTTCCCGGACGGAACAAAGCTGCTGGAAACCATACCAGCAGAGGTGGCGCAGCGGGTCGGACTGCGCACGCGCGCTCAAACCGATTTTTACGATCTGGCAATCATCGGCGGAGGACCGGCAGGTCTGGCTGCAGCGGTGTACGGAGCATCCGAAGGGCTGCATACGGTAATGATCGAGCGGGAAGCGCCTGGTGGCCAGGCAGGAATGAGTTCGCGTATCGAGAACTACCTTGGATTTCCCGCCGGGCTCAGTGGCGGCGATCTGGCGCGCCGTGCGGTGGTGCAGGCCCAGCGCTTCGGAGTGGAAATCCTTTCTCCCGTTGAAGCAAATGGGGTCCGAATTGAGGGCCCCTACCGGATCGTTAAACTGGCCGACGGCAGCGAGATTTCCTGTCATGCTTTGATGGTTTCGACCGGCGTGCAGTGGCGGCGGCTGGAAGTACCCGGAATCGATCGCTTGCAGGGGGCAGGCGTTTACTATGGCGGCGGCTCGACCGAAGCACTTTCCTGCAAGGGAGAAATCGTCTACGTAGTGGGCGGTGCGAATTCCGCTGGTCAGGCCGCAATAAACTTTTCCAGGTATGCGGAGCGAGTGGTCATGCTGGTGCGCGGCAACTCTGTGGCGAGCACGATGTCGCAGTATCTGGTTGACCAGATCAACGCCACACCCAACGTTCAGCTATGGATGAATGCCAACGTCTCCGAAGTACATGGTGAGACGCATCTCGAAGGGATTTCCGTCCTCTGTTCAGACACCGGTCAGGTGGAGCGCGTGCCGGCGAGCGCCATGTTCATCTTTATCGGGGCGCTGCCCAGGACCGAATGGCTGGCCGGTGTCGTCGAGCGCGACGACCGCGGATTCATCCTGACTGGCCCCAATCTGATCGTGGGCGACCGCCGGCCAAAAGGGTGGACGCTCGACCGCGATCCTTTCCTGCTGGAAACCAATATCCCGGGCATATTCGCCGTCGGCGACGTGCGACACAGCTCGATCAAACGAGTTGCTTCCGGAGTCGGAGAGGGATCTGTGGCAGTTCAGTTCATTCACCAATACTTGAGCAAGGTATAAATGATCGAAGCATCGGAACTCCTTCACGCTCCCGCATTCGCTGATTTGCCAGATGATCAGATTGCCTGGTTCATCGGCGAGTCACAAGAACTGCATCTCAAGATGGGCGACATGTACGTGCGTCAAGGTGACCCGTCAGATGCGATGTTTGTCGTTCTTGATGGTCAACTCGAAGCTCGTGGAGAGATCGGCGGCCAGACAGTCGTGATTTCCATAATGCCGGGCAACGTCACGGGAGTGCTTCCGTTTTCCAGGATGAAGCAGTCTCCCTTAAATGGGCGGGCCGTCACGGATAGCCGCATCCTGCGCTTCCCTGCTACGCTCTTTCCGGACCTCGTGCAGAAGATGCCGGAACTGACCAAGCGACTCGTGGCGCTGATGTCCGATCGGATTCGCGAGACTACGCGCATCGAACAGCAGCGAGAACGCCTGGTCTCTTTGGGAAAGCTCTCCGCCGGATTGGCGCACGAACTGAACAATCCAGCCTCTGCCGCAAAGCGGGCCGCCAGCCAATTGCGTGACCTTCTGAAATGCATCCGGGACGCAAGTCACGAGTTGGGCCGGCGTGAACTAACTCCTGCACAGAAATCCGAAGTCGAGCGGTTGGAAGCTTCGCTCACTCAAACCGACGGCTCCCCGCCCGATGCCTTGAGCGCCAGCAACCTCGAGGACAAAATTGATTCGCTGCTGCGAAGTCACGGCCAGAGTGACCTGTGGCAGTTCTCGGCTGGTCTTGCGCGCAGGAATGTTAGGCCAGAAGTACTGGAGCCCTTGTTCGACAGCCTGGATGCAGATACCGCCCGGGCGGCGCTGGTCAGAATTGAGTGCTCGATAGAGATCGCAGAGCTATTGACGACCATCGAGAGCAGTACATCGCGGATCTCAGACTTGGTTCATGCCATCAAGGAATATACGTACATGGATCAGGCCCCCGTGCTCAATGTGGATGTAGCGAAGACCTTGGAAACCACCCTAACCATACTGAACTTTAAGCTGAAGCACGGCATCATCGTACAGCGTGATTATGCTTCGGTTCCTCTTCGGGTGAACTCGTTTGGCAGCGATCTAAACCAAGTATGGACCAATCTGATTGACAACGCGATCGATGCGATGGGCGGACAAGGGGTGCTGCGAATACGGACCTATCGCGACGATGCCCGCGCCGTCGTGGAGATTGGCGATAGCGGGCCAGGAATTGCGCCTGAGATTCAGCCCCACATCTTTGAACCCTTCTTCACCACCAAACGGGTTGGCGAAGGAACCGGGCTCGGACTCGACACGGTCCAACGAATCATAAAGAAACACGCAGGTGATATTCAGGTCACATCGAAGCCCCGGGATACGCGATTTCAAGTCTGGCTGCCGCTAGCCAATGACCAACCTGAGGCATAAAGAGTTTCAACCGGATTGCAGCTATCTGCGCTCTTCGCTTGCTTCCACCTTGCGCTCCAATGCACTCCACTCGTCCGCATCCAGTTTCACCCTCGCCGCTAGAACATTTTCCTCCAAGTGCCGAACCGATGAGGTGCCGGGTATGGGCAACATCACATTCGAGCGATGGAGAAGCCAGGCCAGCGCCAATTGCGCAACCGTGGCATGGTGCTTCTTGGCGGTCTCGTCCAGCACACCGCCTGGTTGCGCCAATTTTCCAGCCGCCACCGGGAACCAGGGAATAAACGCAATGTTGTTCCTCTCACAATATTGCAGCGTGTCCTCGTGACCGCGGTCGGCAATGTTGTACAGGTTCTGAACGCTTACAACGGAGATCATTTTGCGCGCTTTGTCGATCTCGGCAGGCTTTACTTCGGATAGCCCGATGTGGCGAATCTTGCCCTCTTCCTGCAACTTCTTCAACTCACCAAACTGCTCTTCGGCGGGAACTTTGGGATCAATGCGATGCAACTGATAAAGGTCGATCCGCGGCAGCCTCAAGCGACGCAGACTCATCTCCACGCATTGCCGCAGATACTCTGGCCTTCCCACCGAATGCCATTGGTTAGGCCCCGACCGCGTCAGACCGCCCTTTGTGGCAATCAGCAAACCGTCAGGGTAAGGGAAGAGGGTTTCACCAATCAGGCGTTCACTCACCTCGGGCCCATAAGAATCGGCTGTATCAATAAAGTTGATGCCTAATTCCACAGCGCGTCGTAGTACGCGCTTCGCCTCTGCCGTATCCTTGGGCTCTCCCCAAATTCCTTCGCCGGTAAGGCGCATCGCGCCGAATCCCAACCGATTGACGGTCAGGTCACCGCCTATCGTCAGAGTTTCGCTCAGATTAATCGTATGGGTGGCCATAATAATTGGGATTCCTGCGTCGCCTTTGAAGTTGAAATATATTGAGAGACGGATTGCGGGTATATGGCGGTCTGAGGTTGATGAAAGCCAAAGCTGCCGACCACGAACCGAGAGTCGATGTAAACGTGAGGCTATTCTCGTACATGTTGAAATTTCGGTCCACAATCGTGATTCTCTGTTTTCCAAGTCGCACGACTTCGCGCCAGCTCGGGGTCGGCCAGACTCGGGAAATCGATTCATGTACTAGGATGGTCGATGGTCGCGAGCGGCTCCGCTCAGTTCGCGGCTGGAGGCGCATTGAACGCGCCTTCTGGAAGCACCCTGTAATGCTGTTTTCGTGGCCGGCCCTTGGAACCGAGATAAACAACAGTCAGGTCGTTCTTCCCTATTCGTGCCCGGAAGGATTCTCCCACCGGTAACGGAATGCAGTTCGACCATCTGCTCTCAATCGTGCATGCAATTGTGAACTTCCTTCCATCCTCGCTTTGCACGACCATCACATTCTGCACAAACTGGTCGCTAGCATGCATGCAACTGGCAGAATAATCAGCTTGGCCGCAGCCCGCAGTAACCGTTGATGAGTCGATTTGCAGCGGGACAGTTTCCGCCTGAAGCACTTTGATCATGAGTGAATTGTCATCGGACGAATGAACGCTCGCAGTCAAAGCAAAAGGAAGAAGAAGAAAAGAAATTAAGCAAACGACGGTTCGCTTCACGGTCACATCCTTAGTTTTTAAAGCTATCTGTTTAGCTGCCGAGAGACTCGCCAATCGAATCTTCAATTTGACGAATCGCATATATTAAACCCCGGAATGGACGGCAATTGCGTCCGTCCATTCCAGGCTAGAGCATGGTTAGAAGGTGAAGATCGGTCCGAACTCTTCCCTGAGATCCCTCCAAGTGTGAGAGGGAACTCCAGCGACCGACGTGTTAGGGGTAAAAACTCCGGTAGCGCTCGGAAGAGCGTAGCTTGAGTACAGCGACTGCTCATACGCAAACTGGCACCATCGGTTGAACTTGTAGTAGAGAGTGCCCGCAGCCACAGTGCTCTTGTAGGGCCCGGCACCATCAGCTCCAATATCCTTGGCTTTGGCGAAGTCAGCGTGCTTCACCTGATCAAGTCCATAATGCAGGAAAAGCTGCCATCCCGCATTGTGACCCGCTGGATCTGCGTGGAACCAGCGCGAGAGCGGCAGTCCAAGTTCGGCAAATCCACCATAGGCTCGTACCTGCCGCTGCGGGGCAAGGACGACTAGTCCTGCTGCGTTGGTGCCATAAGTCATCGTGTTGCCGTCAACTGATGAAGCGTGTTGAATATTCGTTAGTCCAGCGGTGTCAGTGAAATAGGAGAGAGTCTGCCCCGCGAAGAAGAATCTCATATCTCCTCCATGGTATGCACTGACCGTCACAGTGGCCCAGCGAGTTGGAAGGCTGCCGCCGACCTGTACGCCGTAACCATCGCTGTTGTTAATGGCGCCTTTAGGAAAGGTTGCCTTGTAGTTTGCCGGCAACGCGGCCTGCGCAGCGCTAGTAACAATCATTTCACGGCGGGCGTCAAAGCCAGACACAAGTAGCTGTGCTGG
Organism: uncultured Acidobacteriota bacterium; assembly: GCA_963786435.1. Taxonomy (GTDB): domain Bacteria; phylum Acidobacteriota; class Terriglobia; order Terriglobales; family Acidobacteriaceae; genus TOLSYN. The sequence continues at coordinate 2,584,180 of CAWAZK010000002.1, read as the reverse complement.
TGCTACCCCAGGCGCCTTGTCGAGTTGGAACTGCAACGCGAGTCGCGCTTCGAACTCGGGACGGTTTGCGTCCGAGCCTTGGCGCTCTCCATAACCCAACTGGTTGCCGAGTCCGTTCACAAAAGTACACGACGTGGGAGTAGCAAGTGCAGCCACAGTACATGTGACGCTGTCCGCTGGGAGGAGGCCCTCGCTCGGCATCATGATCGCGATTTCTGGACTGATCGTGAACTTGCGCGAGCCGCCCATCCTCTCCACCGTCCCTAATCTGAATTGCGGGCTACGTTCGTAGGTATCGCCAAAGTAGACGCCTAGGCCGGTGGTTTCAAGCAGGTTGGGCAGTATGCTTGACCCGAAGATGGTCCAGTTCTGCCCTCCCTCGAAGAAGATGTCGGTCTTGTCACTGGCCGCATAGTCCAATCTCGCATAAGCCAACCGCAACTGGAGTGCATTGCTCCGAATCGTGGATACGTTCCGGTTGTCGACACGGCTGAAGTTGCCTTCGAAATCGGCTTCTATCCGGCCCGTCAAGATCAACTTCTTCGACATGTCCGGCCACTCGAAGTTGCTGCCAAGACGAGTGCCACGCGCCTTGAGGTGGAATTCAGGATTCGTGTTTGGGCCAGTATCGGCATTCAGAAATCCGGGAAGCGGGAAATCATTTCCCTGCGGCGAACTTGAGTCTTCCACTGCCGTCGATTTGATAAAGCCATACGGCGTGACCCGTATCGCGCCGATCCTGAAGGCCGGAACTAGGCCATCCCTCTTTGGCGGATCGACTGGAAGTACACGTACCGGGGCAGCGGCCTGAACCACTGTGGGCACTGGCAGGTACTTCTCGGGATTCAACAACCTATCCAGGCTCTTCTGGCTCTCTTTAAGACTCTCCGAAACCGTTGTGGTCTCGCTCTTGACCTCGGTTACGCTGGTATTGGCAGCATTCGCGGCGTCCTGAGCCGCGGCAGCTTTCTGGTCAGCTTGCCGGATCGCGTCCTGCATTTGCTGTGTTTGGGTGGTCGCTTGCTGCAGTTGCGAATTACTTGTCTGCACCTGCTGCTGAAGATTTTGGATTTTATCCTGCTGATCCTTGATCTGTGTCTGCTGCTGATTCAGTTGGTCCTGAAGCTGCTTGAGTTGATTCTCTACCGCTTTGGTTTCTGCAGCTTTGGTCTCGTGTGCTTTCTTCCTTTTTTTCGGCCTCTCGCCTTCTGATCCCATCACAAAGCAGGAAGCAAGAAACGTGAAAATAAGGATTACCGCGAAAGCTCTGCACCGTCTAGGTCTGTTCATTTCTTCCTCCTAAACACAAATGCTCTATCGTTTCGCCGATTCGACTGCGACCAAATGAATCTCAATTTCACAGTAATCAATTCAGGGCATATCTCCACTTTCGCGGGGACAACGGACTTCGAATGGAATCCCGGGTTCCGCGTCCGCCCCGATCGCGTTGAATACATTGGGTTAAAACCAGGTTTGTGTCCACCCCAGCCAGGCTGGCTGCTGCGCTGGAGAGTCCGCGGTATCGTCGGTTTTTGCATCGTCATTTTTCTCGATGCTACTGGCGGCGCTTTTGGGCATCAGCATCATGCCCAAAAGGCTACTTTTTGAGGTGCACATCGACATCGTCAATGTGGACGAACCCCTATCTATAGCCTCGACGCGGACCTGTGCACATTCCATGAGGCGCCACCCTAGCACGACCGTAGGCCATGAAGCAAGATATTTATCGAGAAATTCCTATATCGTGTTCCATGTTGCGCATTAGGACAGTTGAATTGCATCAGTCAGGATTGAGGCCTCACCAAGCGCTGTTTGCGCCATCTGATGAAACTGGAGCCGCAATGATGTAATGAAGCTTGGAAGCATTAGCGTAGAGGCGCTTGCTGCAACTGGACAAGGATGCCACCCGAAGCCACGACATCTTTTGAAATACGACATTGTGATTCCAATTCACGACTTATTCTGCTACCATCAGAGACGGTAATAGTGGCCGAGGAAGCCAACGGCTATGAAACCGGCAGACTGGCGATGTCAACACTCCACAAATTAACACCCTGCTCGTGGTTTCTCGCCGCGATACACGATTGGCTCATCTGTTAGTCAATGCAATGAATTCCAGGACCGCAACTCGCCGCAGTTCCCGTGCAACCATGATCCCCTTACTCTTGGTGATCGTTGGGATATTCGTGTGGGGTTTGCAGTATAAACTCTCGCTTTACGATCCGCCGGGTAGTCCGTCTCGGTCCATTGCACAAGCAAAGCTGCTATCGCCCAACGAGCGCCTCGACTCGGTGCGGGCCACTGCGCAGATTCATCCCCCAGTGCTTCCGCAAGCGCCGCTGCTTTTTCTGACTTTTCTGATTGCCGCTGTTGATCTGCGACTCTTGTCTATACGACAGGTTCGCGCGCAAGCCTCGGCTTCTCAGGACGTGGAACATACTTTCGATTCCGTTTCCAGCTTCTTTTTCTTTCGACCCCCTCCAGCATACCCTCTCGCTCAATAATCTTCTCCCCATCGAAGCGCATAGGGCACGTCTGGCACTTTTCAAAGTTGGTGCTTCATGCTCGCTCCTGGGAACCACTCAGTTTTACCTGATTGAATTTCAGAGGTGACTGCAACATGTTCAAGCGATCTTTCATGGTCGTTCTCGGAGCCGCGATTGTACTCGCGCTCTCAGTTTTGGCTTTTTCCCTCATTCGCAGCAGAGCAAAGCAGCCTTCTTCCGCGCCGCTAGCCACCGCATTAATCGCGCCTGCCACTCGCGGCGATCTAGCCAGCACGCTTACCGTCGCTGGCCAGTTTCAGCCTTACCAAGAGGTTGAACTTCATGCGAAGGTCTCCGGTTACATTCGCCGCATCAACGTCGATATTGGCGACCACGTCCATACCGGAGAGGTGATCGCAACGCTGGAAGTCCCGGAATTGAACGCGCAGGTTGCTGCGTCGCAGGCTGCCATTCGACACAGCCAAGCTGAAATTGAGAGAGCCCAGAATCAAGTTGCGCTCGCCGAGGCAAGCTATGCTGCCATCCACCTGGGCAAGACGCGTCTTGCGGAGGTCGCAAAGCAGCATCCAGGTCTGGTCGCCGAGCAGGAATTGGACGATTCCATTGCTAAGGATTTGGACGCGCAGGCGAAAATCAATGTCGCCAAGTCGGCATTGAACGCGGCAAAGGAGCAACTCGATGTCTCCCGTGCCGAGAGCGAGCGCGTGACTGCCATGCAAGGTTATTCTGTCGTCACAGCTCCCTTTAATGGCGTGGTCACGATGCGTTATGCCGACGTGGGCTCGCTGATTCAAGCAGGCACCTCATCGAACACCCAGTCGATGCCGGTGGTGAAGGTCGCGCAAAGCGATCTACTGCGTTTGCGCATGCCAGTCCCGGAGCAGGATGTACCTTACATTCAAGTTGGCGGCGATGTTCAAGTCACCATTCAGGCCACGGGTAAATCCTTCACTGCAAAAATTGTGAGATTTACCCGTGAGTTGGATGTATCCACTCGGACCATGCTGGCTGAGGTCGATGTCCCCAATGCCGACCAGAGCTTGAGCACAGGAATGTTTGCGGAGACCTCGATTGTCCTCCAACAGCAGAAGAACGTGATTACCGTTCCGGAATCTGCGGTCGTGAAAGCTGAAGGGCAGCCCTACGTTCTCATTGTGGATGCCGACAACAAAGTCAACAAAGCGCCGGTCACGCTTGGCATTCACGGCGCAGATCGCATTGCCATTCTCGGTGGGTTGTCTGATAAAGAGTCGGTCATCGTGTCAGGGCAACAAAACTATCAGATAGGCCAAAAGGTTCTCCCCAAGCCGATGACGATTTCGATGCCGCAGCAGGAGAACAATTAGTAATGTCCTCATTTGCGATTAAGTATCCGTTTTTCGTCCTCATGATGTGTTTGTCCATCATCGTGGTGGGCATCACGACCATTGTGCGCATGCCCGTCGATTTGTTCCCTGAGGTCAACATGCCCGTGGTCGTCGTGGCGACGTTCTATGCTGGCATGCCACCACAGCAAATCGAATCGGACATCACGAACAGCTACGAACGCTTCTTTACCCTCGGCAGCGGAATCGATCATATTGAGTCGCGTTCTCTGCCTGGCGTCAGCCTGATCAAAATCTTTTTCCAGCCTGGAACCGATAGCAACGCAGCGGTCAGTAGTATCTCCAATCTTGCCATGGCAAACTTACGACGCTTGCCACCGGGAACTCTGCCGCCTGTAGTCCTCAAGTTCGATGCTGCCAACCTGCCGGTCTGTCTAATTACGCTCAAGGGTCAAGGGCTGAATGAAACACAGTTAAAAGATCTTGCTCAGTTCAGCGTTCGCAATCAGGTGGCGAACGTTCCGGGCGCGTCGGTGCCACAACCCTATGGTGGGCGCTATCGCCAGATTCAGGTTTACGTCGATCCGCTCAAACTCGAAGCACACCAGATGAGCGTGATGGATGTAGTGAATTCGCTCAATCAGTCCAACCTGATTCTTCCCGCAGGCGACGTGCGCATTGGCCAGAAGGATTACAACATCTATGCCAATAGCCAGGTTCCGGTCGTTGATGAAATCAATGACCTGCCTCTGAAGACCGTAGGCAAATCTTCGGTCATGGTGGCCGATATAGGCCAGGCGAAAGATGCCGGACAACTACAAACCAACGTCGTTCGCGTAGATGGCCAGCACTCTGTTTACATTCCTGTCTTAAAACAAGGCGGCAACTCTAACTCCATCACCATCGTGAATGGAGTAAGAAAGGCCGTCGCCAATCTGCTTGACATCCCAAAGGTGTTGAAGACAGACGTCGTCTTCGACCAATCCAGCTTCGTCAAACTTGCGGTTAAGAATGTCATCAACGAAGGAACCATCGGACTCTGCCTCACCGCGCTGATGATCCTGCTTTTTCTAGGCAATGTGCGGGCAACGATTGCGGTTCTCCTATCGATCCCCATCTCCTGCCTGGCAACATTTTTGGGTTTGAATCTCGGTGGCAGTTCGATCAATACGATGGTGCTCGGTGGTCTCGCGCTGGCGCTATCACGGCTGATCGATAACTCCGTCGTTGTGCTCGAAAATATCTTTCGACACATGGAAATGGGCGAACCGCCTGCGATTGCAGCAGAGCGTGGAGGCAAAGAGGTGCAGTTGGCCGTACTGGCTGCGACCGTCAGCACCAGCATCGTCTTCTTCCCAGTCGTACTGCTTTTCGGAGTGAGCAAATACCTGTTCACAGCATTGGCGCTTGCCGTCGTGCTCGCGCTGGCTGCCTCCTATCTGGTAGCCATGACGGTAGTACCGTTGTTTTGCGCAAAATTCATCAAGCTCGGTCTTGAACATCAACATAAGGTTCCTCCTGAGGGTCCGGTTGAGATCGAGGAAGATTTAGAATCTGGCACAATCACGCCAAGCAGGGTTCACGTTTTCCGACTGATCATTGAGCGATTCAATGCCGGCTTCCATCTTCTGCAAGACAAGTACGACACGGCGATTGGACGGTGCCTCGAACGTCCAGTGATTGTGGTTGTGATTTTCAGCCTTTTCGTAGTTTGCAGTTTTGCCCTTTATCCATTACTCGGCAAATCTTTCTTTCCGCGCACTGACCCCGGCCAATTCGTCGTCAACGTAAAGGTTCCGGCAGGAACTCGCATTGAGGTCACTGACGATTACGTCGCCAAGATGGAGCAGGATATCCGCAGCGTCGTTTCTCCCGAAGATCTCAACATGATCGTCTCGAACATCGGCATCACTCCGGATCTATCTGCGATCTACACGTCGAACTCCGGCATGCATACCGCGTTCATTCAGGTCAGTCTGAAGGAAGAACACAAGACAGGTAGCTATGCATACATGCAGAAAGTTCGCGAGAAGCTGGCTGCGGACTTTCCCGATGTTTCGACCTACCTGCAAGCCGGAGGCTTGGTTGATTCCGTCGTTAATCAAGGCAAGCCAGCTCCGATTGACATTCAAATCGGAGGAAGGAATCTTCAGCAGGCCTACGCAATCGCCCAAGCAACAGCCGCCAAAGTAAAACAGCTCGACTCCGTTAATGACGTGCTGATTCCTCAGGACTTGAACTACCCAGGACTTGAGCTGAACATTAATCGCGAACGCGCAGGCCTGCTTGGTATTTCACCCAAGAATGTCGTGGATAACGTCATCACCGCGCTTACGTCGGATGGCATGATCTCACCCAGCTTTTGGGTTGATCCGAAATCCGGCAACAGTTACATGCTGACCGTGCAGTATCCGGAATCGCAAATTAAAACTCTGACCGACTTCAAACAGATACCGTTGCGTTCTGAAAACAACGCGAACACAACTCCGTTAGAGTCAGTGGCCGATATCAAGCAGATCAATACTCCGACCGAAGTAGACCATTACCAGTTACGTCGCGTGTTTGATATCTACGTAATGCCTAAGCAAGAAGATCTGAGTCGCGTCTCTCGACAGGTCGACACAATCGTTGGTCAAATCCAGAAGCCGGATGGAGTAACGGTGAAAATTCGCGGAGCTGTTCGCGACATGGATCAGTCTTTTACGAGCTTCGGCGTCGGACTTATCCTTGCGGTGGTTCTGGTCTATCTGATATTGATGGCGCAGTTCGCATCTTTCTCTGATCCATTCGTCATCTTGCTGGCAGTTCCACCAGGCTTGTCAGGCGTTCTGATATTCCTGCTGCTGACCGGCACGACATTGAATGTAATGTCGTTGATGGGTGTGGTAATGATGACTGGTATCGCCGTATCGGACAGCATTTTGATCGTGGAATTTGTGGGTACACTTCGGAAACAAGGCATGGAACTAAAGCTTGCCTTGGCCGAAGCCTGTAGAGTACGTCTGCGGCCGATTCTGATGACCACCATGGCCACCATCCTGGGACTGATTCCAATGGCACTGGCTCTTGAGCCTGGAAGCGAACAATACGCGCCGCTGGCCCGCGCCATCCTGGGCGGGCTTACCGTCTCAGGGTTAGTCACCGTCTTCCTGGTGCCGACTGCTTATCTGCTTATCCATCGCAGCGAAGAACGCAGCCTGGACGAATACTACACGGACGAGCTTTCGTCAGCCGCGCAGGAGGAATCACGATGAGATCACGACACATCCTCTCAATCCTCACAATGGCTTTGTTTTGCTCTGGACTGCATATAAAAGCAAGCGCATCATCTTTACCCAATGCGCCATCAGCACAAAAACCGCAGCCAAGCACACAGACGACGGGGTCGACACCAGCCCCGTCCACGGGAAGCCCTCAACTTCTGACGCGTCAGCAGGCAGAGCAAATCGCGCTAACCAACAACCCTGCCATCCACATCAGTCAGTTGCTGGCCAAGGTTCAGCACCAGTTCGTGCGCGAGAGACGCGCCGATGTACTACCAGACCTGACCGGCAACATGACAGTAGTCGGTGCCAACAATGCGAGCAGAATTTCCACTGGCTCTCTGTCCGCATCCAGGCTGCTGAATCATGCTGGCGAAGGAGTGGTACTGAGCCAGTTGATCACCGACTTCGGACGCACTTCCAATCTTATCGCCACAGCAAAGCTTCAGGAGAAAGCTCGCACCGCAGACCTGGAAGCCAGCCGCGAGGATATCGTGCTGGCGACCGATCAGGTTTTTTACCAGGCAATTGAGGCGCAGGCGACGCTCAAAGTTGCAGCGCAGACAGTCGCAGCAAGACAAACGCTGACCGATCAGGTCAGCGCGCTTGCCGCCTCGAAGCTCCGCTCTGACCTCGATCTTAGCTTTGCGCAAGTCAATCTTTCCCAGGCACAACTGCTGCAGTTAGATGCGCAGGATAACCTCGACTCTGCAAAAGCGGCTCTGAGTGCGGTTTTGGGCTTTGACAAACAGATGAACTATGAACTGGTCGATGATTCTAACAATCTTCCACCGTTAGCACCCGACTCAGGCACTCTCATCGCACAGGCGATGGCAAATCGTCCTGATTTGCAATCGTTGGCTTACAGTGAACGTGCCGCACAAAAGTTCAGCAAGGCTCAGCATGAACAGTTGCTCCCTACGCTCAGCGCACTTGGAGAGGTGGGCCAGACTCCCATCGGCAGTCCGCAATATTTCACAACCACTTGGTATGGCGCTGTTGGAGCAAATCTCAGCATCCCGATTTTTGACGGTTTCCGCTTCAGGGCGCAAGCCGCTGAGGCGAAACTGCAGGTACAAGCGGCTTCAGAGCAGACACGTGCTCTTCGCGATCAGGTGGCTCGCGATGTTCGGATTGCATGGCTCAATGCGAATACTGCCCTGCAACGCGTGACCGTTACTGCACAGTTGCTTGCAGAGTCGAATACTGCGCTTGACCTTGCCAGCACCCGCTATAAGTATGGACTCAGCTCGATCGTCGAACTAAGCCAGGCTCAACTCCAGCAGACCGAAGCAGCTATCAGCAACGCCCGCGCGCGAGCAGAATATAACTTGATGATTTCTGCTTTGAACTTCCAGATTGGCGTTCATCCATAATGGAGAGTTTCGTTTTGAATTCTCGGAAACTGTAACCGGCGACCGCGCTATCGTGACCAATGATGGCGCGGTCGCGCGGTACTAGACCGAAGTACAACACTAGAGTGGCAGGCCGAAACCGGATAACTCTCGAATCGCCTCCTCAGATGCCTCACGCCTTTTCTACTCGGTTGCGGTACACGAGCATGTAGGCTGCCGGGACAATGAAAACCGTAAGCACCACCGAAGCGGTCAAGCCTCCTATAATGGCGCGAGCCAGTGGCGCATACTGTTCGCTCCCCGTGCCCAACTTTAGAGCCATCGGAACCATGCCTATAATTGTGGCAAGCGATGTCATCAGGATCGGGCGCAGGCGCACGCGGCAGGCGTTGATGACTGCGTCCTCCACCGACTGACCGTTTTCTTCCAGGCGATGCGCGAAGTCGACTATCAAAATACTGTTGGACGCCGAAATTCCTACCAACATCAACACTCCCATCAGCGACATCACGTTAAGAGTCGTTCCCGTCAGCGGAAGAATGATCATCACACCAATAAAGCCCATTGGAATGGCAAGCATAATGAGCAAAGGGTCTTTAAACGACTTAAACTGGGCAACGAGGATGAGATAGAGCAGAACGATTGAAAGCGACAGCCCAATCGCAAAGCTGTGAAACGATTCCTGCATGCCTTGCACCATGCCGCGCAGATCCATCCGCACGTCTTCCGGAAGCGCCGTCTTCGCTATCGCCCCCCTTACTTCATCCGCAACCTTTCCAATAGCCTCACCTGATGGAGTTACATATATATCGACCACCCGTTGGATCTGATAGTGATCGACCTCCGTTGGCGTTTCGATATTCTTCAGTCGTACAACGCTCGCTAACGTGGTCGGCTTTTTCTCATTGAGACCACGGAGTGGAATATTCGTTAGATCGCCAAAATCGTGAATCGCCGCTTGTCCCTGTTGGTAGTACTGAACTGTCAAGTAGTAGTCATTGCCGGTCTTGTAATCAACCCAGTAGTTAGGTGCGATCATGTAATTGGAATTGAGCGCCGTGATAACGTTGTCGACCACGTCCTTTTGCGTCAGCCCCAGTTCGGCTGCATGAACACGGTCGACATCCAATCGCAACGCCGGGTAATTCAAATCTTGAGGAATATAAACTTCACCCACGCCCGGCAGCCGCCGTATCCGGTTCGCTAACTCTTGCGCCACTCCATAGATTTTGTTTAGGTCTGGGCTGCTTACCTGCACATCGATCGGCGCGGGCATACCTGAATTCAGAATGGCGTCCACCATTGAACCGCTGGAAAAGAACGCCCGAACCTCCGGCAATTGCTTCTCTATTTCCATCTGCACTCGATCCATGTATTCAAAGCTGCTTAAGCGATGGGGCTCATTCAGAGCCACCTGAATCGTCGCGGTGTACGGCCCTGCGTTCGTGGTGTACAACGATGAAAAATCGGGAACCACGCCGATGTTGGAAACCACCATCTTGAAGTCTTTCGTATCGATGACATGGTGTATCAGATCTTCAACTTTTGCTACATACTGCTCGGTAACTTCTATCCGAGTTCCTGTCGGCACTTTCAAGTTAATAGTGAATTGGCCCGCGTCAGTTTGGGGAAAGAAAGCCAATCCGATGAAAGGATAGATTGCCAGGCTTGCCAGAAATAGCGCGCTGAGGATTAACACTGTTCGGCCCGGTCGTATCAGCGCACGCCTTACCCAGTGTTCATAAAAGTCCAGCAGTTGGTTGAATCTCCGATTAAATCCGGCGTTGAACCGCTCCCACAAAGATCCGCCAACCGCTACGGTGGGCTCAAGTTCATACTCCTCATGTTTCTCCGGCGCCGCGTGCGGCACAGCCTTAAGAAACCGTGAGCAGAACAGCGGAATTACGGTCATGGCTACAATGTAGGAGGCAAACAGAGAGATCACCACCGCAAGAGCAAGAGCCGTGAACAAAAACTTGCTCACACCGTAAAGAAACGTTACCGGAAAAAAAACAACCACCGTGGTGAGAGTTGCCGCCAGCACCGCTAGGCTAACCTCTGCACCTCCAACCTCGGCGGCTACCTCGGGGGCAGCACCCATTTCCAAGTGACGATAGATGTTTTCAAGCGAGATTACGGAGTTGTCGATAATGCGCGAAAAGGCCAGAGCCAATCCACCCAGGATCATGGTATTGACCGTGCTGCCGCCCAGATTCAGTACAACAAATGTAGCCAATGCAGATAGAGGAATGGACAGAAACACAGCGGTAGTCGCACGAAAACTTCCAAGAAAAACAAGGATCATCAGGCTGGTAAGAAATAGACCGATCAACCCTTCGTGAAGCAAGGTTCGAATCGCTTCCTTCACGAACACCGATTGGTCGAACACCACAGTTGCGATCAACTGTTTTGGGACATCGAAGAGATGTCGAATCTTTTCGCGAATTCCGTTTACTACTTGAATGGTATTGGTGTTGCCTCCCTGCTTCATGATCGGGAGGTACACCGATTTCTGCCCATCGACCCGCACCAGGTTGTACTGAATTTGGTTTGAGTCTTCAGCTTTGCCAACATCGTTAACCGAAACCCACGAGGTCCCGACCGTCTTGACTGGAACCTGACCCAGTTGACTCATGTCACTGACCAAGCTGTTCGAGTACACGTAATAGTCGTACGGCCCCATCTTCACGTCGCCCGCAGGAATGATTAGATTCGAGCTGTTTATCGCGCCCACTACATCCATCGGACTCAGTTGCCGTGACGAAAGCTTGTATGGATCGACGTACACCATGATCTGCCGGTATTTGCCCCCGAACGGCGGCGGGATCTCTGCTCCCTTCACAACGGCAATCTGGTTGCGGATAGCGAATTGACCTATGTCATGAAGCTGAGTCTGGCTGAGGTTCTGCCCTTTCAGCGTCACCAGGCAGACCGGCAAACTCGAAGCATCGAACTTCAAAACCACCGGAGGCAGAGTACCAGGAGGCAGGCGCTTTAAATCTGCAAGAGCGAGATTCGAGAGTTCAGTAACGTCCGCATCCGCATTTGTTCCTGGCTGAAAGTAAACCCGGATAATGCTGACACCCAGCAGCGAACGTGACTCCATATGATCGATGCCGCTGGCCAGCGTGAAGAATCGTTCCAGCGGATCGGTGATATCGGTCTCGATATCCTCGGGCGCCATCCCCGAGTAAAAGGTCGCCACCACTACTTCCGGTAGGTTAATCGGCGGAAACAAATCCACCGGCATCCGCGCCACGCTTGTAACACCAACAACTGCCAGTGCGAGACAGACGACTATAATGAAATACGGATTACGGATCGAAAAGCCTGGCATTCGCTCTCACTCTTTCAATCTTGTACAACCACCTTTTCTACTCTGAGTTCGTCTCCTGGTAGTGCATGACCTCCACAACTTGTGGGTGAACCTCTTGTCCCGCTTTCAAGCCACTGCGATCACTGACTACAACTTGCTCGCCTGCAGATAATCCTGAAATCACCTCAGCTTCATTGGGAGTTTGGATTCCCAGCGTTATTTCTCTAGCCTCCAGCTCACCTTCATGGTTTACAACCATGACCGTGGTCCTGTTACCTTCATGATCGATTGCTTGCACGGGTACCGATGGGACGTCATCGCGTTTTTCAAGAGCAACATCGGCCTCTGCATAGAGACCCGGCATCAGCACTCGTTTTGGGTTCTGTACATCGACTTCGGTGTGCATGGTGCGTGTGTCCTCCCTGACGTCCACGGAGAATCGCGTCACTTTGCCTGGAAAGATTCGATTAAGAGAAGGAATGCGAACATCTACCGGATCACCGATGTGAATATAACGAACGTAGCTTTCGGGAATAGGAATGACAAGACGAAACAGATCGTCGGTGCATAACGTCACTAACGGCATCGCCTGCGTGCTTGAACTCGTCCCCGCCTGCATGAGTGCCCCTAGGTTCGCGTATCGTGCAGTAACCACTCCTGCGAATGGGGCAATAATTTTGGAATAGTCGAACAACGTTTGATCGTGAAGCAGTTTGGCTTGGGCAGCCGCTAGTTGGCTCCGCGCCGCCTCCAGAGATGCCTTTCCGGCAGCAACCTGAGAATCCGCCGCAATGTCTTTACTCTGCGCATCGTCGACCTCTTGTTGAGCCACGATGCCAGGCTTGGACTCAGAGACTTGGTTCAATCGCGTGAATTGAAGATGAAACATGTTGTACTCTGCGCGATAACGGTTCAAGTCCTGCTCTGCGCGCCCTACTTGATCCTTCGCGTGTTTGATTTCGGCTTGATCTTGTTGCATTTGCGCCTGTAGCTCAGGAATCTCCAAGGTGGCCATCACTTGTCCCGCCTTCACATGACTGCCGTAATCTACGTTTAAACTCTTTACATAACCGGACTCCTTGGCAAACACGTCGATCTCCTGAAACGGCACCAGTTCGGAAGACAAAGTAATGTGGCGGCTAAGCGTCTTCTTCTCTACGTTAGTCACACCGACCGTAACGTTGGGCTGTGAACTTGCCTTAGGCTCCTCACTCCGCCCGCCGTTGCACGATAACCCGCCGACTATAAGCACCATGGCAAGCGTCACAGCCGCGTAACTGAAAACGTCCGAAACATCTCCGCTTAAAAACTTTCTGCTGTGATGTTCATTCATCCAGACACTAGCCTTCTCTGGCTTCCTGACCAGCAATCTGCGACCGATGCAACAGCTAGCGCAACTCCCTGAGTATCTGCCTTAGCTTCTCAATTGAAAATTGCGATGATCGGCAGAAATCAATCACCTTCTTCTCGTCCTGCTGCAACCTGGCCGCTACCGCGGGAATCTCGGAAGCAATTTCCTCCGGAATGGTTAACAATCCATGCCGGTCTCCATGCAAAAGATCGCCCGGATGCACGGTAAGACCGCCTACCTTAACCACCGAGTTGAAGTCGAAGACATGAGCATACGCATGGGATACTGCAACATTTCTGGCAAATAACTGAAGCCCTTGCTCGCGCACCCGCGGCAACTCCCGAACGGCTCCATCCGTCACATACCCGACGCAACCAAGAGCTCTCAAAATCGCGGCATGCGTGTCGCCGAGAAAAGCTCCAATGCCGGGCGGCTTGTCCATATCTTCTATAACTACGACTCGCGGCGGAGCCACTGCCAGAACACTGTTCCACCACTCAGTTCGGTCGTGATGTAGGCCGCCGGCAATTGGCGGCTCAACCGTGCGGAGGCGGGCTGTGGCTGCGTAGCCCAGCATAGGAGGAAGATCTTTGAACATGCACCGAATGTGGGCGTCGGCGAAGCCGGTGTTGCGCAGCCTGACCTCAAAGGTCTCGATCGCGTTGCTGACCATACACGTATCTATAAGTCGGAGAGCATCAAGATCCACGCCGCGAATGGGAGGTTCACCAGCCATGCCAACCCTCTTCTCAAACTTGCGCGGAACCTTAATCCCTATCCGCCCAGGTCAGCCACACTGCTGAGAGAAGCAGATAAGCTTCTAAAGGTTGCCGCACCGCATCTGCGGAGTTCAATTGTGTTCTGTTGCGATTTCCCGAAGAGCGCGCGAGCAAGCTCTTCTTGAGCTTCGATGCTGGTAGTTCTGGGCTGATGGCGTATTTTTACGTACTTAAATGGTCAGACAGCGTTGGAGAACACCGATACAGACGGCAGACACGCTTAAGAACTCATCGAATTCTAAAAATTAACACGTACATAGCAGTGCGCGGCTAGGCTCGCATCTGCGAGCAAAGGAGTACGAATGAAAAGAATGTTGCGATTGCTCAGTGTGTTTGCGCTTTCCGCTACGATGGCCGCGCAAGTAAAAGTCCCCGTAGGCACCGTCATTCCAGTAACGCTGAGCTCTTCGATTGACGCGAAGAACAGCCGGCCAGGACAGATGGTTACGGCCAAGATTGCGCAGAATGTTCCGTTGTATAGCGGCGACAATATAAAGGCAGGCACTCGGGTCGAAGGAGAGATCCTGGCCGTCACTCCGACAGAGAATTCCCAACCAGCGACGATTGCTCTTCGCTTTGACAAAATTGACATTGCCGGACAGGTGACGCCACTCTCAACTGCTCTTCGTGCAATCGCATCGCCTGACGAGGTACGTTCAGCTCAGGAACCAACTGCTGGAACCGATCGCGGCTCAATCGCGCTGTGGGACTGGACAACAACCCAGATCGGCGGAGATGTGGTGTACCGCGGCGGCGGGCCGGTGGCAAGCGGTCTGGAGAGCGTTGGAACCCCGGTTTACGGAGAAGCGTCATGGGGCGTCTTGGACCGAATATCATCGAGTCCCGGCGATCCTTGCCGTGGTCCAATCGCAGGAAACAACAACCCTCAGGCACTCTGGGTGTTTTCCCACGACGCGTGTGGAGTCTACGGATACAACTTCACAATTGCGCATGCAGGGCGAACGACGGGCAAAATCGTTCTGGTATCGCGTAATGGCGACCTTGACATTCAAAGAGGCAGCGCAATGCTGCTTCGAGTCACCGGAGATCCAACTCTCGCTAGTGAAGGCGCAAGGTAGGTATGTGTTCTTTGTCAGGCCAGCGCCACGTTGGCCTGACAAAGGTTCCAGTTACGCTCCGCTGCGACCCCATTCAGCGCGGATTAGCGGCAGCAATCGGACTTGCTGTAGTGCAGTGACTTAGGTTGACGGCGCTGTTCACTAGTCCCACGTGCGAGAATGCCTGAGGGAAATTTCCTAATAACCGCTTCGACACCGGGTCATACTCTTCGGAAAGCAGGCCGACATCATTACGAATTTCCAGCAGCTTTTCAAATAGCCGCTCGGCCTCTTCATGGCGGCCCTGCAGCACATAATTGTCCGCCAACCAGAACGTACAAGCGAGAAATTTACCTTCTCCATGGGGCATGCCATCCACAGCGCGATCCGCCTTGTAGCGGGCCACGAAGCCGCCGTGCAGAAGGTTCTCCTCAATGGCTTTGATCGTCCCTGCCACACGCACATCATCGGCTTGGAGAAATCCGACAAGCGGCATCATCAGCAGACTTGCATCCAGCTTCTTGGAACCGTAGTACTGCACAAACGAATTCAGTTCCGCGTCGAAGCCCTCGCTGCAGACTTGCTTGTGAATTCTCTCTCGCAGCGCCTTCCCCCGTGCCGTGTCACCCGAAAACCAACCCTGCTCGGTCGACTTCACGGCCCGATCAACTGCCACCCACGCCATCATCTTAGAATGAGTAAAATGACGGCGTGGCCCACGCACCTCCCAGATCCCATCATCGGGGCGCTCCCAACCAGTCTCAAGGAATTCCAGCAGTACCTCTATCAGATCCTCGGGTGCATTGCGGGCATTCCCCAGCCCGGCTTGGCGGCATTGATAAAGCGTATTGGAAACCTCTCCGAAGATGTCCAATTGGAACTGTGTGTATGCCGCGTTGCCGGTGCGCACTGGTACCGATCCCTCGTATCCTGGCAACCAGCCAAGTTCCAGTTCCGTGAGCCTGCGCTCGCCACGCAGACCATAGACGATATTCAACTCAGAAGGCTTACCAGCCACAGCGCGCAGCAGCCATTCACGCCACTCCCGTGCCTCGTCGTGATATCCGGCGTTCAATAATGCGGTTAGCGTAAGTGTGGCATCGCGTACCCAGCAAAAGCGATAGTCCCAGTTCCGCACACCTCCGGGCAACTCTGGAAGCGAAGTTGTAGGTGCCGCTGCAATCCCGCCTGTCGGCAAAAACGTAAGAGCTTTTAAGGTAATCAACGAGCGCAAGACTGCGTCACGCCACTTACCCTGATAACCGCACCGGCCAGACCATTCACGCCACCAGTTCTCGGTGTCCTGAATCGCCTCATCTACATTCAACTGTATGGGTTCTTCGTGCGTTGATGGATACCAGGTAAGATCAAAGGGTATGGTCTGACCTTCGTTGATGGTGAACTCGGCAAACGTCTTGAAGTTTTCTCCTCGCACTGCAACTGGGGTTCTCAGGCTGAGCATCTCTGGACCAGCAATTGCCGATATGCCAGCCTGAGTACGCCTGACCCATGGGACAACCGATCCATAGTCGAATCGGATCACCAGCTCCATCTGCATCCGAACCTGTCCGCGCTTGCCGACAACCTGACGCAGCACTTCGGGCGCTTTGCCGCGTGGCGCCATGCAGTCAATCAGAATCACCGACCCACCTTCGGTGGCGAACTCCGTTTCGAGAATCAGTGTCCCTTCGCGATAGCGGCGGCGAACGCTACGAACCGGCTCGGCGGGAGAGATCGACCAGCGCCCGTTTTCCGCAGTTCCGAGCAACGCCGCGAAACACGCAGCAGAATCAAAGTGCGGGAAACAGAGCCAGTCAATTGATCCTTGTTTGGAAACGAGAGCCGCCGTGTGGCAGTCCCCAATCATCGCGTAATCTTCAATCGGTATTGACAGCGAAATGGCCCTTCACTCGCAGAATTAAAGTGTCCAGGATGGACCTTGGCACACTTTTGTAAGATGAGAGAGAAACGCGAGGAGAATGCTATCGCAGATTTTTTCGTGCAGTTCAGACCATGTCAGCCAATGAGAGCACAGCTATAACCAGAACGGCCCGCATTCGAAAGCTGATCGGCTGCGATTCACGAATTCAGTAGGGCGTCGTCGTACCACTTTCCGGCGCGCCTGCACCTCTGTTCGGATTCGCTGATGGTGTACTCGGCTCCCCAGTGCTGCCATAACCAGTGGTGCCATTAGTCGTCGATGGCGAACTCATGCTCCCCGGCGGTATTCCTGACGACCCAATTCCGGCAGGATTTGATTGGCCGGGCGTCGGGACTGTCGTCTGATTCGGTGATTGATTCAGCGATGGAGTAGTTGACTGCCCCGCAGTACTGGATCCGGGCGCAACCGTGGATGGCATATTCGTGTCTCCCGGCGATGTCCCCGACCCCGAAACTCCGGAACGGCTCGGTACGCTCTTGGGCGCTGCTCCCGGAGCCTGCCCCGCCGTCTGCCCCAAAGCAAACGATGCGCCTAACGCCGAAGTTGCTATCACCAAGAACGTTTTCATTTTGCAAATCTCCTGACAGCGAACAGTGGGAGCCGCAAGATTGGTTCCATAGTTTTTGTGGTGGGCGCAGGCTGGAATGGGTACCAGAATGATTTTATGGAGTACAGCTAGACCGATGCTCGGTGCGCTGCAGCTGCATCCAACAAAATCACACGCGCAAACTGGGCAATCCCTTGATTCACGGGTAAACCTCTGCGCAGGAATCACACTCCAACGAAGGACGGCAAAGCGAATTCAGCGTGGTACGAGGCAATGAGCAAGGCCTAAGAGGAGATGTATGAAAAACAAAATTCCCGCGTTACTGATAGTCGTGCTGCTTTTCGCGATCTGCGGATGGGCTCAGGACGATGAGAGGAGTAAGGCTACGAAACGGCTGGACGATGCCGCGGCCGATTTGAACCGGCTCACGAATGCTCCCGATAACGGGATTCCACAGACGATACTCGCAAAAGCAAAATGCGTCGCCATCATTCCCAGTCTGGTGAAAGGTGGGTTTGTCTTCGGCGCCGAACACGGACGTGGCGTCGCCACCTGCCGGCTGGCAAACGATCGATGGAGCGCACCTGCGTTCTTCACCCTTACCGGAGGTAGCTGGGGTGCACAGATCGGTGGTGCTGACGTCGATCTCGTGATGCTCTTCATGAACCATGAAGGCGCCAACAAATTGTTGCAGGCAAACTGGAAAATCGGCGCCGACGTCGGAATCGCCGCAGGTCCGTGGGGCCGTCAAGGCAGCGCCAGCACCAGTTGGAAGATGAACTCTGGCATTCTCACCTATTCCAGGGCGAAGGGTGCTTTTATCGGCGCTACCCTGAACGGCGCGAATGTTCATGTGGATGAAAAAGCGATGCGCGCATTCTACGAGGAAAAGAATCCTGGTTTCCGCGAAGTCCTGATGGGCGACGTTCACCCGCCGCAGGCGGCACATCAGTTCCTTGCATCCGTCAGGCAGGATTTCCGCGAAGCATCCGCCAGCGAGTAACAGCCTGTGTTGCGGTCGAGGACAGGATTGGACGATCCGAATTGATCGGATTAGACTGCGGAGGAAACCATGAAACGGCGCATTTTGCTAGTTGATGACGAACTTAGAATCCTGCTGACGTTGAAAGCGGTTCTTGAAATGCATGGATTCGACGTGGATACCGCATCGTCGGCCCGGGAAGGCATCGAGAAACTCTCGGACGGCCCATACCACATGATCATCACGGACATGAAGATGGAAACCGATCATGCGGGCTATGAGGTCATTCGTGCCGCAAGGCGTCAGGAATATGATCCGGCGATTGCCATACTGACCGCCTACGCATCGCTCGGAAACGACTGGCGCTCCGAAGGCGCTCAATCTCTGCTGGTGAAACCAATTGGGATGGAGGATCTGCTGCGACAGGTTGAAGCCTTGCTGATCGCACACGAAGATCAAAAGCAGGCGGCGAAAACAAACACACCAACTCGTCGCGTAAGGGAAGCCCGTAAAGCAAGCTAGAGGAGCCCGGCTCGTTGGACGTGCGGTTCGATTGACCTGGGCCAAACCCGCGTGCTCCGTGGCAGCGCCGATTACTGCATGGAGACCACGACCAGGCTGGTGGCGTTCGTAAGAACTTGCGGTGTGCCCGTGGTAGTAACCGCCCCGTTCTGCAGTGTGAATAGGAAGAGTGCTGCGTTACTGATCGCGTACACATGGCCAGCATTGTCCCATTTCACCCCAACGAAACTTACACTGGGCTCAAGGACATCTCCTACGGAGGCCAGCGTGCCACTGGAATTTAGGCTGAACGTCTCAATTCCCTTCTGTCCCGCGACGGCGAGATAGCTTCCCGTTGGATCAAAGCGCATTTCCCCGATCCCGGTGAACGCTGTCTCGACGATGGAGTTGGGAACCAGTTCGAGGTATCCAGCCGTGGAGATCCGGTAGACCGCAATGTTCTGCTTACTACCAGTACTGTCAACCCCGTAGCTTACGGCCAGATATCCTTTTGCTGAAACTGCGAGCCCACTCGCACACACGAAACCATTGTTTGAATTGGGCGGAATTTGACTGTTGAGGCTAAAGGACGTCAGCTCGCCATTTGTTTCACGATGGAAGCTGAAGAGATCCCAACCTCCCAAGCGGCAACCCTTACCGTACGCGGATTGGTTATTTTCAGAGAATTGCAGCGGTGAACCGTAGTCCACGCCAATTCCCGTATTCCTGTCGAATCTAAGCGAGCCATCGCGTTGCACTTCAAACTCGGCATAAGCGTTATTGTGCGCCCCATCGAAGTTAATCTCGCCAGCATAAAGAGAGCTCCCACTGCGGTCCAGCGTGATCGTACTAACTCCGGAGCCGACTAGGGTGTCGTTGTGTGCGGTGCCGTCGATTTCAACAATCGGACGCAATCCGCCATCGCCGTTTCGCGCAAAGGACGCGATATTCGTGCCGTCGGTTCCGAAAACAAATCCGGAGTTGACAGCCAGGTTGCGCGAGGGACCCGCGAAAGGGCTGCCGCTCACGACTCCAACAGAGCCGTTATTTTGGACCGCAAATGCAGCGATCTTGCCAGGAGTTGTGCTCTCGCCAACGTACACGTAGGCCGCCGTGGCGGATGCTGCTGCTGTATTCGTCTGCGCGGCCACGCTCATGGCAAAGACGAACAGAAAGGAAGTGAACCTTGCGGCTCGCATGTCGTCCTCCATTTCGCTGTCGTTCTTCGTGTGATTGGAGGAGAGAATGCGCAGTTGTCCCATTGATTCAAGTGGAAGTTCGAAGCGCTGTTTCCGTTCACCCCTCGTAGCGTTGGGCCAAGCACAATCCCAGAACAGGACGTCAGCACTTCGTTCCTATTAGAGGATTCTACAAACACTGAATGCTGAAGGAAGCGGACTATCGAGCGCTGAAAAGTTGTACTTTACAAAGCAACGATTAGGGCACTGGAGGGCATCGAATTGTATGTACGAGCTACCCTCTAGCCCCAATCGGCCACCTTCTTATTCCACGTCTTATGGCGTGACCGAGGCTTTATCTATGCTTTCAAAGTGTCTAAACTCGCGATGTTCGGCAACCTTCCAATACCTGGGGCGAGGACGCCTGTTCCGCGTTGACTTCGCTGACGTGGGCCGAAAATGCGCGCGCAGCGGCAAAGAGGTTGTCGCCTCCATTCGTAGCAAGGCTTGCCCCATTGAACACTTCTGGCTTTGTGAGAATTGCGCAACAACCATGACCGTCGCACTCAGCGACGGCGGCGAGGTTCACCTAATTCCAGTTGGCGACCGCAAACCCATCGTCGCCGCTGCCCCGCGGCCTCACCCTGCGTACAAGGCGACCGCCTCGTAGCGGCTGCCCTTATTCATTCATTCTGTGAATTAGTGAGTGGCTCCGCCCGCTACGCCAGGTGTTTGTCCACCGACCAGTACGGTGCCCGGCGTAGCCGCGAAGAACTCGAACGTAGGCCGCTCGTAGCGTTTTGTAAGGCCATTGAAGCGGATCTTCAGCAATTCATAAAACATCTTCACGCCATCAACAATCGGATTAACCTTGGAGCGATCATCATTGGCCCACTCCACCGCGACCTCGGTCATCTTCAAGCCAAACCGGCGCGCGATGAACAGCAGTTCCGGATCGAAGCCCCAACCTTCTATTTGCTGACGGGTAAACATGACCTCGGCGGCCCGGCGGGTGCAAGCCTTAAAGCCGCACTGGGTATCTTTATACGGAAGCCCGAGCACCAACCTCAGCAGCACATTGTAGGCCCGGCCCACGAACTGGCGCAGCAGCGACTGGCGTTGCGTCTGCGTCTCCGCCAGCAGCCAGCGCGATCCAAAAGCAACATCGGCCCCCTGCTCGATGGCAGCGATTAACTTGCGGGATTCGTAGATGGGAGAGGATAAATCGGCATCGCTGAACAACAGGACATCGCCGCGTGCATTCAACATTCCATTGCGCACACTGTAGCCCTTGCCGCGATTGCCCGGATTCTCCAACAGCCGTAACTCCGGCGCGTCACGCATGTAGCCCTTGACGATGTCGGCAGTGTCGTCCCGCGATCCATCGTTGACAACGATAATCTCAACATTCCAGCGCTGTTCGCGCACGAACGCTATGGCCTTTTCCAGGCTCGGACCGATGCGCGCGCCTTCATTGAAGGCCGGCAAAATAATGGAATAGAGTAATGACATTGGACGAAACAATCAAACCCTAACTTTAGATATAGTCAAATTGTAATGGAGTTGTCACCGCAGGCATAGCAAAAACAGCGTCAATCAGGCTGCATGTTCCCGCAACGCGAGCATGGAGAAGAACTCGTCAACGATCGCTCCATCCCACAGCCCGCTTTCGGCTTCTGCGCGCATCGTCTCCTGCGCCTGTTCATGCGTGTGCGCAGGCTTGTAGGGGCGCTCCGTACGCAACGCATCGTACACATCCACTACCTGTAGAATGCGCGCAAGCAATGGAATCGCCTCCCCAGCCAGATGATCCGGATAGCCGCTGCCATTCCAGTGCTCGTGATGATGGCGAATGATAGGCAGCACCATGCGCAGCGAGCGCAGAGGCTTGCAGATGTTTTCCCCGATCACCGGATGCTGGTGCATCAAATGCCACTCATCGGCCGTCAGCAGGCTCTGCTTTTTCAAAACCTCGTCAGGGATGACGATCTTCCCAAGGTCGTGCAGAAAGCCGCCGCGGCGCAACGCCAGTTGTTCTTCTTCGCCAAGGCCCATGAAATTTCCCAGCGCGCTTGCGTATTCGGCAAGGCGCTCGCAGTGGCCTTCAGTATACGGATCGCGCGACTCCACGCTGCGGCCCAAGGTACACAGCACGTTGTCGGCATTTTCCAACTCGTCCGTATATTCCTTCACGCGCAGCAACGAAGCGACGCGCGCAAACAACTCAACCGGAAAAATTGGCTTATTCAGAAAATCATCCGCACCGGCTTCAATACCGCGGATTTTGTCTTCCAGATCGCTCAGCCCGGTAATCATGACAACCGGAATCAGGCGAGTCTCCGGAGCATTCTTCCATTCCCGACATAGCTCGTATCCGCTTTTTCCCGGCATGATAACGTCGAGCAACACCAAGTCCGGCATCGTATGACGCATGATTTCTTCCGCGTCTATTGCGTTGGCGGCGGTCAGCACGTCATAGCCCTGGCGCGTCAGCAATTCGCGCATCAACAACGTATTGTCGAGATGATCGTCCACAACGAGAATCCGCTGGGAGCGATGTCGTAGAGACTCGGGCATTTGCTCTATTTGAGCACTGCATCAAGCACTTGGTTGCCAAGACCACTGCAGAGAATTGTGGAAATAAGAGAATTGCGGAAAGAGTGCATTGGAGCTAGGCTGCTGTGGTGACCCAAAAGTTCCTCTCTACTCTGCTGATGCTGTTTATGTTTGCCGTGCCGACGGCAATCGCCGCCAGCAAACCCCATTCAATCAGCTTTGGGAAGACCTTGGCAGTCCGTCTCTTCCTCGGTCCCGATGAGGATAACACCGCGCCCATGAAGGTTCGCGGGCTGCTGGTGGATGCCAAACTGAAGGAGTTTGTAACCGGAGACGTTCACGATGTCACCGATCGGCTCTTCGTGGTGCGGCGCGCCTATCGCCTGAACAACAACCTTCCCAACGACGGGCGCAAGTCTCCCAGCTGGGTCTGGGAGCGCGGCGGATGGTTGATGGTGGATCGGCTTACCGGACGTGTATCGCAGCTTCCGCTCTATGAGTTCGATCCGTTCTATTCGCAGGCGAGCTGGTTCCGCGACTACGTGGCCTATTGCGGAGTCAGCGACAACGGCGAAAAGCTCAGCGCGGTCGTTATGCAGCTGGGAGTGAAAAAACCGGTGCTAAAGAAAGAGCTGGGCAGCGCCGGTCAAGGCCCAACCCCGGATTCGGAATGTGACCCGCCGACTTGGGAAAAGAAGCCGACGCGAGTCACCTTCCTTCCCAAACACGGCGAAAAGCAAAGCTTTTCAATCTTTGGACACGCCTGGGATGCTGCTCCGGGATCCGACGAAGAACAGCCCTAACGACGCCCGCTCTGCAAGCGCGGAACTAGCGCCGCAGCAGCGGGCAGCCTGATTACTTCTGCGGCTGCTCCTCCAACGGTGCTGGCGGTGGCGGAGGTGATTGCGGCTGAGTCGCCTCGGCATCCGGCGGTGGCGGAGGTGGTTGCGGGCTCGGTGTTCCGGGCTTGCCGAACTCGATCTTCAGGGTTCGATGTGCAAGAACGTAGATGCGCTGCTTCTGTACGTCGTTCCCAATGCGCTGCTCCACATTGTAGGTGCCGGGTTTCAGATAAATCTTCTTAAGGTCATGGGCCTGCCCAGCCAATGAGCCATTGATGTAGATCTGGGCCTTAGAAACCGGGCTCTTGATCTGCACCTCACCCAACGGATTTCCATAACCGTAGGGACCATACCCGTATCCATAACCATAGGGTGGTCCATAGGCATACGGTCCCCAATACCCGCCGCCGTATGGATACCCGTACGGACCGTAATAGCCATAGCCATAGCCCCACGGGAAAATAGGACCGACGCCAACGATGATGCGAGCCGCTGCCGTAACCGGAACAAGCATCGCTACCGCCAGCGCCGCCAGAATCACGAACCGGGAAAATCGAATGTGAGACATACGTCGCTCCTGAAAAGCCGACGCTTCAATTGCCTCTGAAACAAGCGGAATTCAATTCATGCGCTCATTCGAGCAAAGACAAAGCGCCGCTCCGGTTCCCCGGAGTACGCTCTTCCAAACCCGGCTCGAAACGAGTAGTTGCGGTGGGTAGGAAAAAAGTCGTGCGCCGGACAGCGCTCAGCCCGTGCGGCGCGGCTCGGCGAGTGCTTCGTCGAGAGCGCGGCCGAGGTGCGAGGCGCGGCTGGTGTATTCGCTCTCAATTCCCTCGTACTTGCGCTTGAGCTGGTAATAATCATCAGCGATGTTGAGGGCGGCCAGCACAGCAACTCGAAGCGAGTCCACCGTGCTGGTATGCTGGGCGACAGCGCGCATCTTGGCGTCCACAATTTCGGCCAGGCGCTGGATGTAAGCAGGGTCAGAGCCGCGAAGATTGTAGTTCTCGTCGTAAATCTCCACCCGAATGCTCTTGTTCTCTTCCGCCACCTGGTCTCTCACTTTCATTCCGGCTATTGCTCCAGAATCGCGTCCACGTCGCCGAGAAGCTTTTCCACACGGGAGCGAACTTCGGCACGCTCCTGTTGCAACGCCTGAAACTGCTTGCGCACGGCATCGGTTTCGGCGGCTTGCGCGTCCAGCAGATCGCGCATGCTTGCCACTTCCGCTTCGGCCGCGGCCTTTTCAGCCCGCGCGGTCTTCAGCAGTTCGATGGTGCGATAAATCTTCTCCTCCAGCACGTGAAAATCGCTGGTGGCGCCTTCAAAAGCGAGCCGGCCTTCAGCCATGGAAGCCATGAATATCCTTCTTGGAAAACATCTCGAACCTGAAATGCTCGATCTTCCGGAAGTATAACGGAAAAGCGGCAAGGAATCAGCGACGTCCTGCGAGAATTGGTCATATTTTCCGGCCTTACTCTCGCGCTCATAGGGTGCGCTTCTGTCCGAAATTAGCAAAGCTGCAAGATTACGCGAGAAACTTTTGTACAACCCCCGCCGCTCAAGAAGTTCTAATATGGGGAGGCTACTTAACGCCCCCAAGGCCATGGACATGAAACTCAAAATCGTGCTGCTGCTCCCGCTGACTTTTGCTCTGGCCGGCTATGGACAAACAAGCCAGAGCAATCCGGCGTCGGCCAGCGCGCCTGCCGACAAGATCAGCCAGCCGGCCGACGCTAGTCCAGTCGACCAGTCCACCACCGCCAGCAAAAACGAAAAAAAAGACGCGAAAGACGGCGACTTGGGCTTTCCTCACGACGGCAAGATCGACGACGTAAACGCGATCGGTAACCGCAACGTCGGATGCAACAAAGGATTGGGTAACTGGTACTCCCTGGAAAAACAGGTGGCGATGGGCAAGAGCTTCGCCATGCAGGTGGAGCAGAGTGCAAAAGTGGTCACCGATCCGGTGGTGAACGAGTACATCAACCGCCTTGCGCAGAACATCGTACGCAACTCCGATGCAAAGGTGCCGTTCACGGTGAAGGTGTTGGACGACGATACGGTGAATGCCTTTGCGCTGCCCGGCGGTTACTTCTACGTGCAGACCGGACTGATTCTGGCAGCGGACAACGAAGCCGAGTTGGCGGGCGTAATGGCACATGAGATTGGCCATGTCGCCGCCTGCCACGCGGCGCGGCAGCAGACCCGCGGCAACCTTGCCACCCTGGCAACTATCCCGCTCATCTTTGTCGGAGGCGGTATCGGATATGGAATCTATGAGGCAGCCGGCATCGGCGTACCGCTGACCTTCATGAAATTCCAACGCGGCTATGAGGCGCAAGCGGATTACCTCGGTGTGGAGTATTTGTACGCCAGCGGATACGACCCGGAGGCATTCCCCGAGTTCTTCGAGAAAATCGAGGCAATGGAAAAGAAGAAGCCGGGATTCATCTCCAAGGCCTTTGAGACCCATCCGCCGACGCCGGAGCGCATGGAGCACACCCAGCATGAGATCGCCACCATTCTGCCACCCAGGCCGCAGTACGTGGTGGATACCTCGGAGTTCCAGGACATAAAGGCGCGGCTGGCCGCCTTGGAGAACCGCCGCAAGGTGGATCAGGGCAAAGACAAGGGTCCGAGCCTGCGCCGGGCTTCGACCAGCCAGGGAGACAGCAACAGTCCAGACAACACGAAGAGCGCCGACGACCGGCCCACGTTGAAGCGCCGCGACGATCAGTAGAACTGCCGCAAAGCTCCAGCTCCGCTCCACAACCCGCCGGAAACCGCCGCTGCAATCTAGCGCACATCCTGCTCAAAGGAGATACGGCAATGGAACCCAAGCACGAAACGCACGAAAATCATTCCCATCAGCACGGCAAAAGCTGCGGCCACACTGCAATCGTTCACAATGATCACACCGACTATTTGCATGATGGCCATCTTCACTCCCCGCACCAGGGTCATTTCGACGAACACTCGCTGGAGGTGAATGCCGCCAACCCCGGCGGTTGCACCGGAGGCCACAACTGCAGCGCGCATCCCGCCGGACACAAACACGGCCCCAACTGCGGACACGAGGCCGTTCCGCACGGAGATCACATCGATTACCTAGTCGAAGGCCACCTCCATCACCCCGACGGAGACCACTGCGACCACCACGGCAACATCAAACTTGCCGCGTAAAATTCTTCCAAATCACTGGGCCTCGCCCCAGCGCGAGGCTTTTCATTGCGCGCGGGCATCTTCCCTCAGCAACGAGGCTCTTTCACAGTGTGAAGAATTAATTACAGTCCCGCTTCGATCCGCGAACGCGGGTCGAGGTAGTCGCGCATCGCATCGCCGACGAAGTTGAAGGCCAGCACAGCCAGCATCACCGCGGCTGCGGGAAACAGGATGACGTGTGGCGAGTCGAACAGATGCGAGCGGCCATCGTTCAGCATCGCGCCCCAGCTTGGCACCGGAGGCGGAACGCCCAGTCCGAGAAAGCTCATCGTGCCCTCGGCAAGGATGGCACCGGCCATTCCAATCGCCGCCTGCACGATCACCGGCTGCATGATGTTGGGAAGAATGTGGCGGCCCAGGATGCGCAAGTCGCTCGCTCCAAGCGCGCGTGCGGCCTCCACGTATTCACGTTCGCGCGCGGCCAGCACCTGGGCGCGGACCAGCCGGGCATAGCCGACCCACCCGCCGACAATCAGGGCGAGAATCAGATTCCAGAGGCCGGGCCCGACGAAGGCCACGAACGCAATGGCCAGCAATATGCCGGGAAACGAAAGAAACGCGTTCATCACGATGACGTTGATGAACCGGTTGAGGCGGCCACCGTAGTATCCGGCAAGCGAGCCGATCACGGTTCCCAGCAGCAGCGATCCGGCGACCACCGACGAGCCCACGATCATCGAAATGCGCGCGCCGTAGAGGATGCGGGAGAGAATGTCGCGGCCAAGCTCGTCGGTTCCAAACAGATGCTGCGCCGAGGGCGGCTGCAGCCGTGCGGCGAGATCGATGAAGTACGGATCGCGCGGCGCGATCAACGGTCCGAACAGGGCGCAAAATATGAACAGCAGGATCAGCGCGGAGCCGAACAGCGCCAGAGGATTGCGCCATATAATGCGCGTGAGATTGAATACGGCTTTGGGCACTGGCTCCTTCCTACGCCACCATGTACGAGCTCACATCAAATCCCATTGCCAATAATTTGCTGTGAAGCGAGTGTATATGTGCAACTCCCACGACAAATATCGCGCATGTATAGTCTTCCATCTTCTTTCGGATACTTCTCAACATCTGTTCCTCACGGGCGTTCTGTGCGTCGAATGGGCCATGTTCATTCAGCATACTTGGTGCATCTGGATCATAAGGCAGGGTGCCATCGTGTGCCGGATGGCTGATCTGCGGCCAGCATGTGCGGAACGGCTCTTCATCCGGAGTGCCGATGTATGCGAACTTAAGACCCAGCTTTTGCGCAAGCTCTTTGGCGAAGGATGGCCCCTGCTCCTCGATCCATTCCTCCATCACGATCTGCACATGAAATTTTCGGCTCAGATACGCCAGGCACTCTCCCAATCGATCATTACCAGGGTCGCCCAGTGTTTGATATTTATGCAGGGTGCCAAGCATGACAATCTTCTTTCTCGGATCGTTCATTGGTGGGCCTTCACTGGCGAATCCTGGGATTCAGCGCGGAGTAAACAAGGTCGGTGAAAAAGTTGACGGCCACATAGGTGAGACCAATGCAGAGCAGGCATCCCTGCACCAACGCGTAGTCGCGATTATTAATTGCGCTGATGGTGAGGCGCCCGATGCCGGGCCAGGAAAAAATCGTCTCCGTAACGATAGCCCCAGCCAACAGCGCGCCGAATTGCAACCCAATCACCGTGACCACCGGAATCAAAGCGTTGCGCAACGCATGACGATAGACCACGGCGCGCTCGCTGAGACCCTTGGCGCGGGCCGTGCGGACGTAGTCCTGACCGAGTTCCTCCAACATGCTGGTACGCACCATGCGGGTCAAAATCGCGGCCAGCGACGCGCCCATCGTCACCGCCGGAAGAATGAGACTGCGCCAACTTCCCCAGCCGGAAACTGGAAGCCAGTCCAGGCGAATGGCGAAGATCAAAATCAAGATGGGTCCGAGCGCAAAATTCGGAAACGAAAGTCCCAGCAGACTAACGAAGCTGAGCGTCCGGTCATCCCATCGGTTCCGTCGCGTGGCCGAGCGTACTCCCGCCGGAATCGATAGCAGCACCGCCACCAGAAGCGCCGAGAGCGCCAGCGTCAGCGTTGCAGGATATGCCTGCGCAACCAGTTCATTCACCGGCTTGTTGAGACGCAGCGATCGTCCCAGATCGCCATGTAAGACGCCATCCCAATAATGTACGTACTGCGTGCCGAGCGGAACGTCGAGGCCATAGGCATGTCGCGCGGCCTGAATGTCGGCGCCCGAAGCATTTTCGCCGAGCATCGCCTGAATCGGGTCTCCCGGCACAAGATGGATCAGCAGAAACACCACGCTGACCACCAGCCAGACCACCGGCAGCATATACGCAAGTCGGGTGAACAGCTGACGGATCATGCTTGCACCTTCTCATCGGTGTTCGGAACCAGATCGACCTTGACCGCGCCGACGCGGAGACCCTCCATCTCCAATACGGTAAAGCGGTGCTGCTGGTACAGGAACGAGTCGCCGGGCTTGGGTATGCGCTGTAAGTTTGCCACCACAAAGCCGGCCAATGTTTCAAAGCCCTGGTCGCGCGGCAGATGCAAATGGTGCTGCGATTCCAGATCGCGGATGTTCAGCGCTGCGTCCAGTACCAGCGAGGCCGGATTGCCCTGATCGGTGCGCGCCACCACGTCAAACTCATCTTCAATCTCGCCCACCAGTTGCTCCAACACGTCTTCCACGCTCACCACCCCGGCGGTCGAGCCGTACTCATCAACCACCACTGCCAGGTGGCGTCGGCGATGCTTGAACTCGGCCAGCAAGTCGGGCAGCAGCTTGGTCTCCGGAACCACCAGAACGTCCCGCATGATGTGGCGGATCTCCAGCGTTGGCGGCGCGGGATGAGGCTCCGATGACGACTGCGTTCGCTGCAAGCGGAATTGCATCCAGCGCATCAGGTCCTTGGAATAGAGCACGCCGATAATCGCCTCCGGGCCGCGCGCCGCATCATACACAGGAACTCGCGAGTGCTGTTCCTCGACCACCTTCGCGACGGCTTCCTCCAGCGGCATATTTCCAGGAAGCGAAAAAATATCCGGACGCGGAACCATGATCTCGCGCACCGAAATGTTTTCCAAATCCAGCGCGCGGTGTAATAAATCCTGCTGTGTCGCCGTGATCAGCCCATAGCGATAAGAGGCTGTAACGCTGAGCTTCAGCTCTTCCGGAGTATGAACCCCGCCCTCGCGAATGTGGCTCAATCCAAACGAGCGCAGCACCCAGCGCGAGGACGCAGCCATGGTGCGCGTAACCGGACTGAAGATCGTGATGAAAACATCCAGCGGCCCGGCCACCACCAGCGCCACTTGCTCGGTCTTTTGCAGTGCAATCGACTTGGGGACGACCTCACCCAGAATGACGTGCATGTAGGTGATGACCGTAAACGCAAAGACCGTAGCCAACCCGTGCGCATAAATCGCTGAGTGCGGCAGCCGTGCCAGCGGGACCTCGAGCAGCCGCGCCATCGCCTCTTCGCCGATCCAGCCCAGAGCCAGGCTGGCCATCGTAACGCCAATCTGAATTCCGTTCAGAACCTCATCCAGCTTATTGTGCAGCTTGCGAATCGTGCGCGCGCCGATGCGCCCGGCGGCGATCAACTGTTCCAGGCGCGTGTCACGAATGCTGACCAGCGCGTATTCGCCTGCAGCAAAAAAAGCATTGGCCGCCACCAGCAGGATCACGGCGATGATCCGCATCAGCACGAACGTGAACAAAACTCTATCGCTCCCATGACAAAAGGACTCGCTGCTACAAGCAACCGGGCTACAAGCAACCGGCGGTAATGGATTTTAGCATCGCACGCACAAACCGCAGTTGGCCCACATCCAAAGGGTGGCCCACATCCGCCGAGCGCCTGCGGCCGGAGCGGCGTCTGTTACCGCGTACCCGGCTGCGAAGCTTCTTTTGGCGAATGTGGGCTGACTCATGGCAGAATCATCCAGTGTACTTTGGCGGTGGCCCACATCCGCCTTCTGTTGGCGAATGTGGGGCTGCTTGCAACTTCAGGAGGAAGACTTGGCGGAGACACGCATCATCACCCTTACCACGGACTTCGGCAACTCGGATCATTTCGTCGGCACCATGCGCGGCGTAATTCTCGGACTCAACCCTGCGGCACAGATCATCGACCTGTGCAATGCCGTGAGTTCCTTCGACGTGCTGGACGCCGCGCTGACCCTCGCCCAAGCCTACCGCTATTTTCCAGCCAACACGATTCACCTCGTAGTGGTCGATCCCGGCGTCGGTTCGCCGCGCAGGCCGCTGCTGGTCGCCACCTCGAAGCACTACTTCATCGCCCCCGATAATGGCGTGCTCTCACTCGTCATCGAACAGGAGGAGCGAGTCTCGGTACGCCACATCACCGCCGAACATTATTTCCTGCGTCCGGTGAGCAACACCTTCCACGGACGCGACGTCTTTGCCCCGTGCGCGGGCTGGATGAGCAAGGGCGTCGAAGCGGAAAAGTTCGGCGATGAGATCACCGATTACGTTCGCTTCTCTCTGCCCAAGCCGAAGCCGATCGCCGCCAACGCCCTGAAAGGCGCGGTGCTGAAGGTCGATAAATTCGGCAACCTGATCACCAATCTCACGCCTGAGAACGCCCCCGCGGTCTTTGCCTCAAACGCCCGGCTCAAGATCACCGTAGGCACAGCGCCTGTGGCCGGCCTGCGCAGCGCGTATGCCGAAGGCCAGCCCGGAGAACTATTCGCCCTGCTCAACAGCATGGGATTTCTGGAGATTGCCTGCAATCGCGGTGCTGCCGCGCAGGTAGCCAAGGCAGGCCGCGGAGCCGAAGTGCTGGTCGAGTTCTAACATCAAACCGAGGACGAGCGAGTTCTAACCCCAGTCCTGGGTCGAGGGATTGCGCGGCTTCACCCGGGCGTAGTTGTCCATCTTCGCCGTCCACAGCAGGAAGTGCCACATCTGGCGATATTCATGCCGCATGATCCCCGCGATCTGAACCAGACCGATCTTTTCCATCTTGAGTCCAGTGTAGGTCTCCAGCCGCCACTTGATATAGGGGCTGCGCCACGGAGCAAGCCGATGGCCGCGAGTCGCATTCCAGAGAAACCGCAAGATGTACCACATGACTTCAGTATAACCGCGAGTATAACCGCGCCAGAGAAGTTGTTCGTGACCTCGCCGTTCTCATCCTCTCTGCGCTCTTTGCCCTCTCGATCTCAACCCCGATCTGGATTTATACTAGCCACGGAGTTTTCTATGGCTTTTCCTATCAAAGTCTGCGTCGTCTGCTCAGAAGAGTTCGAACTAAAGCCGGATAAACCCGGCTTCGCCAACCGCTGCCCGGAGTGCAGCGAACCCGAACAAGCGGATCCCATCAGCAAGCGTCCTATGGATGCTGTCGAACGCAAGGCTATGGCTGAAGCCAATGAAGCCCGTCGGCAAGCGATTCGCGATCTCCTCTACAGCCGCAAGTAGTCAGCACAAAGCGCACAGCCTCATCGCAACATTAGCCAGATGGCCACGAAGTGGCATACGCTTCCGCCCAGCACCCACAGGTGCCAGATGAAGTGCATGTATTTGCGCTTGCAGGCGTAAAACGGGATTCCCGCCGAGTAGCAGATTCCTCCAGCCAGCAGCAGCGCAAACACCGAATGCGCCAGAAGCATGTACATGGATCGGATCGCGAAGACGCAGATCCATCCCATCGCCAGATACATCGCGGTGGAAATCACTCCCCATCTGCCGACGAAGAATGACTTGATGATCACGCCGACGAGGGCGCAGCTCCAGACTATGCCGAACAGCGTCCACCCCAGCGGGCCGCGCAGGCCTAGCAGGCTAAACGGAGTGTAGGTTCCGGCGATGAGCAGGTAGATCGAGCCGTGGTCCAGCGAGCGAAATACGCGGTGGGCGCGGGTGCGGCTGAGCGAGTGGTAAAGAGTGGAGCTGAGATAAAGCAGGACCGCCGAGGCGCCAAAGATCGCACAGCATACGACATTCCGCGCGCCACCTGCTCCGGCTGCACGGATGCTCAACAAAATCAGTCCGGCAATGGCCAGGGCTGCACCTACACCATGGGAGACGCTGTTGGCAATCTCTTCGCCGATGCTCTGATCCGTCACCTGCACAGCTTTTTACCTACCCACCAATCCTACTCTTCACCTGGGTAGATAACAGCCTTACTGCGCGGATTGAGATTTCGCAGATTGAGCGATGACCGGTTGTTCGTGCCGGATTTCCCGAATCGGAGCCGGGCTCCCGTGTAGCGGCACGATGCGCCGGGTTGCGTTTCCGTCGGCGTCAACGGTCATGGCGAGGGCGCCTTGGTCGTCGGGCGGAAGCTCGCCCAGGGCCGCGTATTCGGCGGTGCCGTCGAGGTAGAGGTTGAGCTCCGGAACGTAGGCGACGGCGTGGTTGAACAACTGCACCGAGTACGCCTCCGGGTCCACGTCGCCCGCCGAGCGGGTGCGCATCATGGCAAACTCGGCCGGCACGCCGACAGCGCGCAGCAACGCCACAATCATCGCCGCCTTGTCCTTGCAGTCGCCAAAGCCGCGCCGATCCACCGTGGCCAGCGGATAAGGCTGGTAGCTGTGCACGCCGAACTCGAAGGCCACGTACTTGGTGCCGCGCTGCACGTTCTCATACACCGCCTGCACCTTGCCCAGCGTGCTCAGATTGCGCGCCAGAATCTTGGCCGCCAAGGCTTGCAGATTCTCATCCAGCTTCAGTCCCGGCTCCAGCAGACCGTTGTACCAGCGGCCAAACTCCTCAATCGTGCCAATGCTCGAGACATGCAGATAAGGCCCGCTGGCGCTGGCTCCCGGCGAAAGCGCCTCAAAGGGCTGGGCTGCGATGTCGCGCATCTCCCAGATGCGCGTGGTCTCCTCGCCCGCTTGCCGCACCGTGGCCGCCGCCAGTCCGTGCTCGACCGCATACAGCTTCATCGCCGTGGGCGCGATCAGCACCCGCCGCCGAAGTCGGGTCGGAAACCCATCGCGAAACAGGTCCATGCGCGCGTAGTAGCCGCCCCAGGGATTGACCGCTGCCGCCGGCAACAGGCGATAGTCGAGCTCCACCAGGTCGCCCGGCTGAAGCTG
Organism: uncultured Acidobacteriota bacterium; assembly: GCA_963786435.1. GTDB lineage: Bacteria > Acidobacteriota > Terriglobia > Terriglobales > Acidobacteriaceae > TOLSYN. The sequence continues at coordinate 2,550,388 of CAWAZK010000002.1, read as the reverse complement.
CGGAAAACGCAGATCGCGGGAGCGTGAGTCAAAGTACATCGCCGAGCCCCGCTCCTCGACCGGCTGATCGGCCGAGACAAGGGCCGAGACCTCGCTGCCGTTGCGCTTGAGCACCCGCGCCCGCTCGATGCAGAGCGTCTCGCTCATGGCGGCATACATGATCGAATGGGTGGCAAAGTTCCTGGCGCCCTGCTCGGTGTTGATTCGCCAAACCTGCTGTATGTGCGACGAGGTCAATCCGTCACGCCCGAGGCTGTCCTTGCGCAGGTGGTCTACGCGAATGTCGGCCAAGGCTTCGACATCTCCGCTAGCGTGCTTGGCCGCCTGCGCCGCGTGGCGGGCATCCACCAGAAACTCGGTATCCTGTGGCAGAGCGGGTGAACCCGGCAGCCTTCCGACCGGATGGGCCGAGGCAATCTGCATCAGCGATTCCGCCTGCTGTGCGGAGTCAGCGGCGGGCAGCATGGCCGAAACCGCTGCGTTGAGCGCGGCGGAGTCCTCGGCGGCGCTGCTGCCTGCCAGCGCCTTCAGCTTGCTTACAAATTGTTTGCGCTGCTCTGGATTCTTGCTGGCGAGGAACTGCAGTTCAAGGCTTTCAAATTCGTGCGCGTTGGGAGGAACCACTTCAGGCGAGGTGCTCGGCGCCCCAACGGCGAAGACCGTTATCGACAAAAATGAGAATAATAATCCGGCGAGTACGTGGCGACGCGTCATGTTTCCTGCTGGATCACCCTATTCGAACGGTGGGAGGATAGAAGCTTGGGAGAGACCTTAGCATTGAACTCGTCTCAGCTCTGTGCGTGGTGTCACACGAATTGGCTGATTTTATGTGCGTTTTGTCACACCAGTGTCTCTCGCTTCCCAATCGGAAACACCAGAATGTTCGCTGTCGCCCCGCCATCTAAACAAAAGCGGAACTGAACGCGCGTATCATTGCACGCGTATCATGGCGGATGAATATGGCGGAGCGATTTACGTTTTCCGGCCTTCGCGAAATACTCGCCAAGGCGAACGAGGAAAAATCCGGCGATCAGCTAGCGGGAATTGCGGCGCGTTCCGAGCGCGAGCGCGTGGCTGCCAAGTGCGTGTTGGCCGATCTCCCATTGCGTGAAATCATCGATCAGCCTCTCATCTCCGCCGAAATCGACGAGGTTACGCGACTGATTCGTGACACCTGGGACGAAGCTGCCTTCCATCCGATTTCTACTCTGACGGTCGGAGAATTTCGTGAATATCTCCTGCATGAGACGACGGACGAGGGCACGTTAAAGTCCCTGCGATGGGGAGTCACTCCGGAGATAGCAGCCGCCGTGACCAAGCTCATGAGCAACCGCGACCTTGTTCTCGCGGCCTCTAAAATTCGCTACATTACGCGATGCCGCAACACCATGGGTGAGCGCGGAGTCGTCGGCATACGAATCCAGCCGAATCATCCCGCTGACGATCTCACCGGCATCCTGCTGTCTACCGTGGAAGGGCTGTTCTATGGCTGTGGAGATGCGGTCATCGGAGTCAATCCCGCGACTGACTCGGTCGAAACCGTCTCATCGATTCTCAATGCGCTCGCCCGGCTGATCGAGAGCTATCAGATCCCCACCCAGGCCTGCTGCCTCGCCCACATCACCACCCAACTGGCAGCTCTGGAGCGCGGAACCCCCGTCGATCTGCTGTTCCAGTCCATCGCCGGCACAGAGTTCGCCAATCGAAGCTTCGGTATTTCACTGGCCACATTGCGGGATGGGCGTGAGCGCGTGCTTGAACAACACGCAGGCCGCAATGTTCCCTGGGCGGGAGCGCAGGTGATGTACTTTGAAACCGGTCAGGGCAGCGCGCTTTCGGCTGGGGCGCATCACGGGATTGACCAGCTCACGCTGGAGGCGCGAGCCTATGGCGTTGCTCGCGCGTTCGACCCATTCCTGGTCAACACCGTCGTCGGCTTCATCGGGCCGGAGTATCTCTACGACGAGCGACAGATCATCCGTGCCGGACTCGAAGATCACTTCATGGGCAAACTGCTGGGCCTGCCCATGGGCTGCGACGTCTGCTACACCAACCACGCCAACGCAGACCAGAATTCCGCCGATAATCTCATGCTGCTTCTGGCCGCTGCCGGATGCAATTACTTCATGGGTGTACCCTGCTCCGACGACATCATGCTCAACTACCAATCCACCAGCTATCATGATGCTTTAGCGATCCGGAAACTTTTCAACCTGCGTCCGGCGCCAGAGTTTCTGGCATGGCTACAACACATGGGAATTTACGTTGGACTTGAACCTGCCGCACCAGCCGGGGACATTCAACAGAAATTCGTCAGCGGCATCGAACTGGCGCTGAAGGGTGCGGCCCGAAATGCCATCTGACCCCGAGATCGTCCGCAACTCCCCAGATTGGCCAGAGCTTGAGAGCAGAATCCGCGAACGAACACCGGCGCGGCTCATGGAGGGCCGCACCGGGGCGTCGTATCGCACGGCGACGCAACTTCAGTTGCGCGCCGACCACGCTGCAGCGCGAGACGCCGTGCAAGCAGAACTCGATCTGAGTGCAAACCTTGGCCAGGAATTCATTGAACGCTGGCGAATCTTCGAAGTTTCAACCCGAGCAAGCTCAAAGCCGGAGTACCTGCTGCGTCCCGACCTCGGGCGAACCTTCGACGAGAAGGCGTGCTCCCAGATTCGAGAGAAATGCCCACACTCCTGCGACATGCAGATTGTCATCGGCGATGGACTTTCGGTGAGAGCGGTTTCCGCCCAGGTTCCAGGGTTGTTGCCGCTGCTGTCCGAAGGCGCACGCGGGCGCAACTGGTCGATTGGCCGCTGCTTCGTCATTCGCCACTGCCGCGTTGGCGTGATGAACGAACTCGGTGAGTTGTTGTCTCCCGCAATCGTAGTGCTGCTCATCGGTGAGCGCCCAGGACTTGCGACTGCCGAGAGCCTCTCTGCGTATCTAGCCTTCCGTCCGCGCCAGGGGCACACCGACGCCGACCGCAATCTTGTTTCAAATATTCATCAGAACGGCGTTCCAATCCACGAAGCCACAGCGCGTATCCTCAACCTCGTTCAGGCCATGGTGAAGGAGCGCACCAGTGGCGTACACCTGAAGGAAGACCTGCAACATACCCCCCGATCCTTGATTAAGCCGTGATTAAGCCGTCGTCCTGCAAGGAAACAACTCGGGAATACTCCACACCTTAGGGGAGATATGGCTCACCCCGGCGCGGTTCCGCACTGGAACAATGAACTTCGTGCTCTGGAATCGCCCTCGCCACTGTGCCGGGAGTGCTGACTGCAAACCATTTTACGAGTGGCCCTCGGCTTGCCCTTAGCTTCATAGGCGAACTGGTTTGATGAAGCGAACTGCAGTAATCCGGGTTATTTTTTTCTTTTTGTTGGCTACTTGCGGGGCTTTGTGCCAGAAACGCCCTTCTGTAGACCTGAATTCGGGATCGCAGTTCGACGGCTCCAACTCCCCCGAAGTACGGCGCCAAGAGGTGCGTTTGTGGAATTCGCTTCCTGATGCTCCGACGCCGGTCCAGCCATCACCTCAAGCACAGGGATTCACCGAACAAGCAAACTCGCCTTTGGCAATCGGCGCGGTTGACGCCAGCGCAGGCGAAAGGCGCGAAACAGAACTGGGACACATCGCTTTCGGACAGCAGACCAGGGGACCGCAGACCAGCTTAGCCGCTCTTTATCAATCCGTGCCTGTTCAAAAAGAGTCTGCGTTTAGCGCGTTTATCGGCAAGTACCTGTATACGCCATTGCTCAAGCAGGACTCACGTCACTTCCCTTCCATTTATGGCAGTTTTAAGGACCGTGCCTCCTACGCAGCCTCGCGCATTTTCATCACGCGTGACGACTCCGGAAGAATGAGACTGAACACTTCATATTTCATCAGGGTACTGACTTCGGCCGCTACCCAGATTGCTTACCGCCCGTACTGGGCGCAATACTGGGCGCAAACCGCTACGGCGAGATACAACGGTTTTGGTTCGATGATTGGAGGCGATCTGGGAATCAACGTCCTCCATGAGGTTGGGCCTGGCATCCGGCAAGCGGTGAAGGGACACACGGCGAAGTTCGTCTCTTCATGGCTCACCCATGGACATGCTTGGACAAACGTCGTCCCGTCGAGATAGCGTTCTGTCGTCTATTCCGTACTGACCGGGGGTTTCGCCTTGCGCAGCAGCCACAGATTGCATTTGAAGATGAAAGAACCAATCACACCGTCGGGGACAATCGGCGCCAGCTCGTAATCCAGCCAATCGGCAATCGACCTTTGCGTCTCCTCTCCCCGTTCGATAGCGGCGAGAGTATTGCTGCGAGTAAGCAAATAGGCGATAAACTCCTCGCGAGAAAACGGCACCAGGTGGCTGAACGACGCGCGATGCACGACCGCGAATCCACAGTCGGCGGCCTTCCGTTCATCGATATCTCTCATGCCGCGCCTGGGCGGGGGAAATCGTTTGGCAAAGCACGTACGCATCCAGCGTTTGCAGGCGATCACATCCTGCATATGTGTGGTGAAGTGGTCGTTGTAAACGGCCAGTGTGCCCGCCGGAGCCAGCACCTTCTGGCACTGCACAAAAAAGCGATCCTGATCAAACCAGTGCAGCGCCGATCCGGCTGAGACCAGATCGAACTCTCCTGCGCCGAAATCGAGTTGCTCGGCAAATCCGAGCCGGTAGGCGACGTTCGGGCGCAGTGACGCGTGCTTCAACATTCCCTCTGAGGCGTCAATCGCGTCCACGTGATCGGCGACCGCAGCCAGCGCAATCGAGGACTGTCCAGTTCCGCAGCCTACGTCGAGAACCCTTCGGAAGCGCTCGACCCCGGCGAACGCACGAAAACGCTCTACCACCTCGTCATGAAAGAACGGGCGCACCTTCGTATAGCGAGCCGCAACCTCGGCGCTCGTGAAATAGTTCGGGAGCGTCGCCGATAGCGAATTCGGCTTCGCGCCTAGCCGGCTTTGCGGCGGAGCGGACATACCTAAGTCTTACCACATCGCCCCGCGTCAGGGCCGCGCCGGGTGAGGCATATCTCTCCTCAGGTGGGGCAATTTCCGTTTTCTCGCCTTCGCGCTCCAGAAAGCGGTCTTTATGCCCCAATGTAAAGTGCTGATGGCACACCATTTGTCGGCAAGTTCCCAATCCGGTCCGGATTGGCCCTCGGCTTGCATTTTGCTTTGTAAAGCTCGAAGCCGCGGTTTTAATGGGGAGATTACAGAATGAATAACTCAACCGCAGCCATGGCTGCTTCAATCGCCGAGGCTGCGCCCAGCCAGGCTGCGCCCAGCCAGGCTGCGCCCAGCGAGGTTGCGCCGCAAACAGGCGCCGAGACACCGAAACCAATCAAGATCGGCCAAGTGGCCCGGCACTTCGGCGTCTCCGTGGACCTGCTTCGTCTTTACGAGCGTGAGGGATTGCTGATTCCCCTGAAGTCGCCCAAAGGCACGCGATACTTCACCGAACTTGATTACCCTTGGATTGAAACCTTGCTGCGACTGGTCCGCGAGGATCGCATGAACTTCGTTGGAATCCGGCATCTCCTCGCTTTACTTCCCTGCTGGGAGATCCGCGGCTGCGGCGAAACTCGCAAGCACGAATGCAACATCGCCGCCGGTGCCTCTGCGCCTTGCTGGATCTTAAAATCTGCTGCAACCCCGAAGATTGCTACGGCTGCGCGGTCTACCGCTCCGCCTCCCAGTGCACAAACCTCAAGGCATTCGTCGTCAACGGCCCAGCCTAAGCGGGCGAAGATCGCGAAGATCCAGCTTTTTAAGCTTGCGTTCTGAATCAATTAAAAAAGCCCCGATTCTTGGGGCCTTTTTGATCTTGCCGCAAAACGCTCACTGACTGCGGGGAGCGTCTGAATCCGGTTCCTGCGTAAAGCGCACGTTGTGGCGGACGTCGGCGCCGCTCACCCAGAAGATCACATCCTCGGCGATATTGGTCGCATGGTCGGCGATACGTTCCAAGCTCCGCGTAATCAGCAGAACGTCGAGATAGGCACGGACTCGATCCGGATCGCCCTTCATCTGTCCAACAAGGTTGATGAATGCCTCATCCTTCATGCGATCCACGATGCCATCCATCTCCAGCACCGCCTGTGCAACATCGGCCTTGGCCGGAGAGGAAGGATTCCAGCGCCCGCCGCACCATGGTGGAAACCGCCGTGGTCATGCGTGCGATATCAACCGGAACCTCGATCTCGGGCTCCTGGGTAAGATCAAGCGAGCGTTGCGCGATATTGACCGCCAGGTCGCCCACCCGTTCCAGGTCGGAATTGATCTTCAAGACCGCAAGCACGAAGCGCAGATCGGTTGCCATGGGCTGCTGCATGGCCAGCAGATCCACCGCCATTTCATCAATGATCCGCTCGCTCTGGTTGATCGCCTTTTCCCGCTCGAAGACCTGCTGAGCCAGCCGCGCATCGCGTTTGCGGTAAGAGTCAGCAGCCAGTTCGATGGCGGATTCGGCCATTCCGCCCATCTCGAGCAATCGTTCCTTCAGTTCGTCCAACCCTTGCTGAAAGCGGCTTCGCATTATCATCATCCAAACCTGCCCGTAATGTAGTCTTCCGTACGTTTGTCGGAAGGTGTGGTGAAGATCTTCTCCGTCTTGTCGTACTCGATCAGCTTGCCCATCAGAAAGAAGCCGGTAGTAATCGGCGACCCGCGCCGCCTGCTGCATATTATGCGTCACGATTACCACGGTGTACTGGGCTTTTAGTTGAAAGATCAGCTCCTCGATTTTTCCGGTGGAAATCGGATCCAGCGCGCTGGCCGGCTCGTCCATCAAAAGCAACTCGGGCTGCACCGCCAGGGCGCGCGCAATGCAAAGCCTCTGCTGCTGTCCGCCGGAGAGCGAAGAACCCGATTTCTTCTTCAGCACGTCCTTCACTTCATCCCAAAGTGCCGCCATGCGCAGCGAGTGCTCCACCGATTCGTCCAACTCGCGCCGCTTGTTGTAGCCGTTCAGCCTGAGTCCGGCGGCGACATTGTCATAGATCGACATGGTCGGAAACGGATTCGGCTTCTGGAAGACCATACCGATGCGGCGGCGCACATCGACGCATCCTGACCGGAGTCATAGATGTCCATGTCGCCGACCTGCACCGAACCGGTGAGGCGCGCTTCCGGCACGATTTCATGCATCCGGTTCAGACAGCGAATGAACGTGGACTTGCCGCAGCCTGACGGTCCGATCACGGCCGTCACTGCGTTGGCGCCCACTTTTATGTTGATTTCCTTCAGAACCTGCGCCTTTCCAAACCAGGCGTTCAGATCCTTCACTTCAATTCCAACACCCATCGGATGAAGGCTCCTTACAAGCTAGGCGTTGCTCTGCATGTTTCCGCGGCTGGTCACAAACCGAACCGCGGAAACCGCAACAACGATCAAGACGATCAGTATTAAAGCTCCTGCCCAGGCTTGGCGATGCCATTCGGCAAACGGCGAAATGGCGTACGCAAAAATCTGCAGCGGCAGGGCTGCGGTGGGTTGGTTGGGGTTCAAATTCCAGAATTGATTTCCGAACGCGGTGAACAGCAGCGGAGCGGTTTCTCCCGCCACCCGCGCAAAGGCCAGCATGGCTCCCGTAATTACGCCCTTGGACGCGGTGCGCAACGTCACCTGCAAGGTGGCGCGCCACTGCGGAATGCCAAGCCCGAGCGCGGCTTCGCGAATCGTGTTCGGCACCATACAGCAGCATCTCCTCGGTGGTGCGCGCGATGGTGGGAATCATCATGATTCCCAGCGCCACGCCGCCGGAAAGAGCGGAGAAATGCTGCTGCGGCAGCACCACCAGCGCGTAGACCGCAATGCCAACCACGATCGAGGGAACGCCGTTCAAAACATCGGCCGTGAAGCGCACGAACGTGACATACCGCCCGTCGTCCGAACTCCGCCATGTAGACACCGGCGCCGATCCCGAGCGGCACGCCGATCAGCGAGCCGAGGCCGAGAATCATCGTTGAACCGATGATGGCGTTGGCCATGCCGCCGCCCGCCTCGCCCACTGGGCGCGGTGTATTCGTCAGAAAGGCCCAGTTGATGGAGCCGATTCCCTTGTACACCAGATAGCCGAAAATCAACCCCAGCGGCGCCAGCACCAGGATCGATGCCACTCCGGCGAGACTGATGAAACAGAGATTGCTGAGGCGGCGGCGAATGCTGAGCGGACGGGAGACGCTAGGCATTGGACCTCGCAGAGTGCCCGCGAGTGATCGACCAGATCAGCAGACGCGCACAGGCATTCACGATCACGGTCACAATCAGCAGAACCAGTCCGATCTCCACCAGCGCGCTCAGGTACAGATCGTCGGTAGCTTCAGAAAACTCGTTGGCGATCACCGAAGCCATGGTGTAGCCGGGCGCAAACAGCGACTTGGCAATCTCCGGACGATTGCCGATCAGCATCGTGACTGCCATCGTCTCGCCAATCGCGCGGCCCAGGCCGAGGATGACCCCGCCCATAATGCCGACCCGGGCATTGCGCAACACCGCCATCCGCACCATCTCCCAGCGCGTCGCTCCCAGCGCCAGCACGGCTTCGCGCTGACTCTGCGGCACCGCCACCAGCACCTCGCGCGTGATCGAGGCGATGATCGGGATAATCATGATGGCCAGGATGATTCCGGCGGCCAGCATGCCAATGCCGTAGGCTGGCCCGCCAAATAACCCCGTCCAGCCGAGATACTGTACTCAGCCAGGGCTCCACATAATTGCGCAGAATCGGCGCCAGAACGAAGATTCCCCACAGGCCGTAGATCACCGAAGGAATCGCCGCCAGCAGTTCCACCGTGAACGAAATGATGCCGCGCAAAGATCGCGGGCACAGTTCGGTCACAAAGACCGCAACTCCCACCGCCAACGGAACCGCCAGAACCAGCGCCACCAGCGAAGATAGCAGCGTTCCATAGATGAACGGCATCGCGCCGAAGTCGCCAGACACCGGGTCCCAGGTACTACCGGTGAAAAAACCGAAACCGAATTGTGCGATCGAGAGCTTTGAGCGCGAAGTCAGCTCGTAAAAAAACAAAACCATCACCAGCAATGATGGAAAGCGAGCAGATCAGCAGCGAGTAACGAAACACCACGTCCAGGTACTTGCTGACCTTGCTGGTGTGCAGTTCGATGCGCGGAGCGGCCGAGGTCTTCACCAGACTTGGCTGCGCCTCGTCAGCCGGCACACTGGAAGCTGGCGTATGGAAGCGCAGCACAGGACGGAACTCGGATTTTGGACCAAGGCTCACCTCTTGACGCTATCAGAGAATTGTTAACAGGAGATGAATACGGAGTTAACGGTAACGCCAGCCTCAGAACTCCTGATCTCGCCCCGTAGATCCTGTCGGGCAGGGAAAACGGAATGATCCTGAAAACTGTTGCCAGAGGGGCTGCTTTGGATTAAGAAAGAGCATGCCGCAGATGCAACTGCCGATATTCCCTGCCGGAGTGACCGAGATCAATCACCACATAGCGGTGGCAAAGGAGGCGGGCACGGTGTACTACATCCACGGCCACCTGCCGGTGTTCCGCCACGCGGAGAACGATGTGCGTGGATTTCGCATGTTCACCAGCCAGATGATCGTCAACGGGACGGTGAAGCCCAAGGAGATTGTCCAGGCGTTCGGCGTTCCGATGATTGCAGTGAAGAGGTATGTGAAGGTTTTTCGGGAGCAGGGGGCCAACGGGTTCTACGCGGTGAAACCCCGTCACAGTTCAGCCTCGGTGCTGAAAGGGGAAGTGCTGCAGCGAGCGCAGAAGTTGCTTGACGAGGGGCAGAGCGTTCCGGAAGTGGCGAGTGAACTGAATGTGTTGGCGAACACGCTGCACAAGGCGGTTGACGCTGGACGCTTGCGAAAGCTAAAAAAAACGAACCCGCCACCACCGAAGTAAGCAACAAGAGTGGTCGCAGTCAGATCGACAGCCAAGCGCCGATGGGAAACGCCGCGACGCGTTCGTTGGAGCGAGTAGCGGCCGCGATGGGAGAGCTGGAGTCGGCGCCCATCGAGTTTCAAGCTACCTGCGATGTAACCCGGGGCGGCGTGCTGCTGGCATTGCCTGCGCTGTTGGCGACCGGGTTGTTGCGCTACACGCCGGAGATGTACCAGCTCCCAAACGGATTTTATGGCATTGACAGCATCTTCCTGCTGCTGGCATTGATGGCGCTGGGGCGGATCCGGTCTCTGGAACAGCTTCGTTATCAAGCGCCAGGCGAGTGGGGCAAGCTGCTGGGACTGGACCGCATTCCCGAAGTGAGGACGCTGCGGGAGAAGTTAAAACTGCTGTGCCACGACTTGGGTCAAGCCCTGCGCTGGAACGCCGCACTGGCCAAGGAATGGATCGCCCAGCAAGATGCCTCGGAACTGTTTTTCTACTGCGATGGCCACGTGCGCGTCTATCACGGGGAGCAGACGGCGCTACCGCGCCATTACGTGGCGCGCCAGCGATTGTGTTTACGGGCTACCACCGATTACTGGATCAATGCCATGGATGGCCAGCCATTTCTGTATGTCAACAAAGAGGTGGATCCGGGACTGATCGCCACGCTCAAGCAGGATGTGATTCCGTGGCTGGAAGTGAATGTGATCCAGCCGCCGGAGCAACAGCGGCGCATGGCGGAAGATCCTCGTACCCACTGGTTCACAATGGTGTTCGACCGGGAAGGCTACAGTCCCGAGTTATTCGAGCAGCTGTGGCAGAAGCGGATTGCCATTCTGACCTATCACAAGTTTCCCCAGGGCGAGTGGCGCAGCGAAGAATTCACCACGCACCGCGTCCAGCTGGTGAGCGGCGAAATCGTGACCATGAAACTGGCCGAGCGCGGTACCCAGTTGTCGAACCGGTTCTGGGTACGCGAGATTCGCAAACTCAGCGACGGCGGCCATCAGACTTCGATCTTAGCCACCAACTTCCAGCTGCCAATGACCACGCTGGCACCGTCGTTATTCGCCCGATGGTCTCAGGAAAACTTCTTCCGCTACATGCGCGAACATTACGGATTGGATAGCTTGATTGAGTATGGAACCGAACCCGTTCCTGATGCGATCCAGGTGGTAAATCCGGAGTGGCGCAAACTCGACGGCAAGATCCGCTCCAAAATCGGCCAGCGCCATCGGCAGGCGGCTCAGTTCGGAGCCCTTGCTTTATCGGAGGATCCCACCAACTCTGAAGTTCAGGGTTTTCAGCAGCGCAAGGCGCAACTGCGGGAAGACATCGAAAGTCTCGATTTGCAGATCAACCAACTCAAACAGTCGCGCAAGGACACTCCGCATCACATTCCCGTGAAGCTATTGCCAGAGGAAGACCGATTTACTCGGCTGCGTACCGAACGAAAGCATTTCGTCGATACCATCAAGATGATCGCTTATCGCGCCGAATCCAGCATGGCCTCCCTGCTTCGCGAACATATCGCCCGCACTGACGATGCCCGCGCCTTGCTGCGCCAGATCTTCGATACCGAGGCTGATCTTACCCCTGACCTCATCACCAACACCTTGACTGTCCGCCTCCACCATCTCACCCAGGCGGCTCACGATCAGGCCATCGAGAAACTGTTGGCGGAACTCAACGCCACGAAAACCATCTTCCCCGGTACACACCTCACGCTCGTCTTCAAACTCGGGTCATCCTGATTTCAACCAGATCAGGAGGTCTGAGCCTTGAATGCAAAAACCAGCGCGAACCATTTAAGTTCGCGCTGTATCTTTGCCGAGCTCACCTGTGAACCGGGGAGCTCTGAGTTGAAGCAGTTACTCGTCCGCTTTAGTGGATCGTGCTGACCGTGGCCTGCACTTTTTTGACTACTTCCTTCGGCAGAGGAGCATAGGTCAGCTGCGCGGTTTCGCGCTGACCGTCTTTCAGCATCCAGACTAGGAAGTCATGCAGAACCTTGCCCTTGGCGGCATCTCTCGACTGCTGCGGAATCAGCAACCAAGTGAAGCTCGAAATCGGATAGGCGTTCTTGCCATCCGGGTTGGTGATCGAAACACGATAGTCGGCTGGCATATTGGCTGCCGCGGCAGCGGCGGCGGCGGTGGTCGACTCCAGCGATGCCTTCACGAAGTTGCCGCTCTTATTGCGAACCACGCCGTAGGTGATATTGTTCTGCACGGCGTAGACCAGTTCGATGTAGCCGATCGAGCCTTCAATCTGGCTGACCGTTCCGGCGACGCCCTCATTGCCCTTGCCGCCAAGACCAACCGGCCACTTAACGCTCGTGCCCTTACCCACCGTGGAGTTCCATTCCGGACTTACCTTGGAGAGATAGTCGGTGAAAACATAGGTCGTACCCGAACCATCCGAGCGGTGGACAACTACGATGGCCATTGGCTGGGAAACTTCACCCCGGGATTGACCTTGGCAATCGCCGGATCGCTCCAGTTGTTGATCTTGCCCAGGAAGATGCCCGCCAGAAGCTCCGGCGTAAACTTCAATTCCTGCTTCACGCCAGGGATGTTATAGGCCGGAACCACGGCGCCGAGCACGGTGGGGATGTGCAGAACCTTGCCCTTGCACTGCGAGAGCTGCTCGTCCGACATCGGACCATCCGAAGCACCGAAATCAACCGTGCCAGCGGTCACCTGACGAATGCCGGCGCCGGAACCCAGCGACTGATAATTGATCTGCACGCCGGGATGAGAAGAGCTGTACTGCGTGAACCACTTCTGATAAATCGGATTCGGAAAGGTGGCACCCGCGCCGTTCAACGACTGCGCGGAAGCGGTAACGCACAATACCAGCGCGCACACCATCAGCTTCAAAGTACGAGTCACAGTTTAATTCCTCCTAGGGGTCTCACTACAAGTATCGGTTCCCAGCGCATTACTGCACGATTAAGGCATTGTTAATTTCCGGTTACAGAATCTTACAGCTAGAATGGCTAAGCGCGGGCGACACTTGCGAGTTTGAAAGCGTGACTACGAGTTGCAAGCCGTGACTACAACGGCTCGACTTGGCTTGTTCTTCACGTGGTCCAGGAAAAGCTGCTCCACCGGACGATCATAGGCGCGCAGCACATGGCGAACCGTCCGCCCGCTGACCAGGTGGCAAACTTCTTCCGCCATGTTCTTCACGTGGTCGCCTGCGCGCTCGATCTCCTGCGCCATAAACAAAACATGAAAGCTGTCGAATCGCCGCAGCCCCTCGGCCGGCTCAAGATGCCGAAAGGTAATGACATTGCGAAGCCGGTCGATCTCCGTGTCGGCCCGGAGCACGTTCACGGCTTTATCCAGCGAACGGGTGCGGAAAGCAATTTCGATGTCGGCCAGCATTCGTTCCAACTGCGAGGTCATCACGGTCAGGTCGCGCACATCGTCGTGACTCATGTGAGTGGCGACGGCTTCGGCGCGATTGACAAAACTCAGCAGAAGATCGCCGATGCGTTCCAGTGAAATTCCGAACTTCATGCAAGCCAGCAGGGTTCTGGCTTCATGCTCGGGAACTCGCGTGATTGTAGTGGTGACAAGGTCGTCGATATCGCGATCCAGCGAATCCAACTCGCGCTCACGGTCCCGAACCTCACTCGAGCAGCGCCTTGGATGAGGTTGCGATCCCTTCGGCGGCGGCCGTGGCGGCGCGATGCGCTACCCGAAATGCATCGAGCGTGAGTTCCAGCAGATGCGATCCGGCAACTCGGTTGCACGTTCGGCTCGCCCATGGCAGCACGCTCCTGACTAGAAAGAAATCCGAAAATTGAGAGGCCAGCCTGTACAGCCCAGTTTCGAGCACTGCATTCGGTGGCCTCTCAGGTCCCCAAACGAATTAGTTCGATTTTAGAGAGACCCGTTTTCAATTGGATGAGCGTCGCATAAATATCTTGTAAAACAATCTCTTCACGAATTCCTAATCGGGCCCGATGCGCGCCTCCGGAATGGAGAAGACGAAGGTGCAGCCGTGGTTCAATTCGCTTTCCGCGGTGATGATGCCGCCGTGCGCCAGGATAATGTGCTTGGCAATGGCCAGCCCCAGGCCAGTCCCTCCGCTCTCGCGTGAGCGCGCTTTGTCCACCCGGTAGAAGCGCTCGAAAAGACGCGGCAGGTGCTCACTGGCAATTCCCGGACCGAAGTCCCGCACATAGAACTGCACGAAGCCTTCCACGTCGTGCGCACCGATCAGAATTCGCTCGCCCTTGCGAGCGCGTACTTATTGGCATTGTCGATTAGGTTGGAGAAAACCTGGAAGACAGCGTCGCGATCGGCCGAAACCATCTTCAGCGCCTCGTTCACCACGTCCAACGTCATGCCGGAATCGGAACGATGATCGTAAAAATAATCCGCGGCATCGCGCAGAAGCTCGGCGGCGGAAACGGGCTGCAACTGCAGTTTCTTGTCGCCCGACTCCACCCGTGCCAGCACCAGCAGGTCCTCGGTCAAGCTGTGTCATGCGCGACGGCATTCTTGCGGATGATCTCCAGAAAATCACGCTGCGTCTCCTCCGAGTTCACGCCGTCCAGCAGGGTTTCGGCATAACCCTGGATTGAAGTCAGCGGCGTGCGCAGCTCGTGCGAAACATTGGCGATGAAATCGCGGCGCGTCTTTTCGGTGCTTTCAACTTCGGTCAGGTCATGCAGGACGGCGACCAACCCGCCCGAAGGCATGGGCGCAACCGTGGCCGCAAAAATCCGTCCCGGAACAAAGTTGCTGACTCGCGCCGTGACCAGCTTGCGATGCTGCGCCGCCTCCTGCACCGCGCCCAGAAAAATCGGATCGCGCACCGTCTGTACCACTGGCTGGCCCAGGCGCACACCGGTAGGCGTGAGCATCTCCATGCGCCGGTTCGCCCACTGCGCACGGCCGTCGCGGGCGATCGCAATCACCGGCTCCTGCATACTGTTCAGCACCGCCTCCAGTTCGCTGCGGCTGTCCTCCACCTGCTGGAAGCTGGTTTGAAGCTTGCGCGCGGTGGCGTCCAGGGCGGTCGCCACCCGGCCGATCTCGTCATTCTGGTATTCGGACAAACGGGCCGAAAAATCGCCTTCCGCGATCTTTCCCGCAAAACTCACAGGATTCGTTCAAGACGTGCGCTGATGCTCCTCGATGCCCAAGCCGCCAGCAGAATCGCGATGAAACAGGCGAGCGCGGAAGCAAACATCAGCGAGCGCCATACTTTCTGATTGGCTTCGGCAATGGCGCTGAGCGGAACCGCAAGCCGAACGGCGCCGCCGGGAACCGGCTGCGCTACATAGAGAAGCTCCACTCCCAAGCGTGTGGCTGCGCCGGATGTCAGTTCCGATCCGCCCCGCCAGCGCCGCCTGAAATTCCGGACGGCGCGCGTGGTTCTCCATGGTCTCTGCAGTCGCGCCGCTGTCGGCCAGCACCTGCCCCTGGCTGTCGATCACAGTGGCGCGCGCGCCTGATGCCTCGGCAATCTCTGCTGCAACTTTTTTTAGATCGTTTCCCGAAGCTTGGAGTGGCGGCAACCCGCAAGGCAAACATCGCGGTCTTCTGCCGGAGATTACTTTCAATCTGCTGCCGCAGAGATCCTTCCCATGCATGGGTAATCGCAACGTCCAGCGTCAATGTTGCTGCGGCAATAACCAAGGTAAAGACAAGGACCAGCTTGAAGAAAATCCGATTCTTCACTTCATGGCCTCAAACCTATATCCCGCTCCGCGCACGGTGCGCAGATACTGCGGCTCCTCGGCGTCCTTTTCGATCTTTTCCCGGATGCGCCGCACATACACATCCACCGAGCGCGGGGTGACATAGGCGGTGTCGCGCCAGACGGCGTCCAGCAGTTGATCGCGGGTAAAAACGCGGCCCGGATGCCGCGCCATGTACTCCAATAGCCGGAACTCGGTGGCCGTGGTCGCCACCTGCTTGCCCCGCACCTTCAGAGTCATCGCGCCGCTATCGATCTCGATCTCGCCCGTGGTGATGATCTCCGGGGCCAGCGGCCGCTCAAAGCGGCGCAGCACGGCCTTGATGCGCGCGATCAGCTCCCGCGGACTGAACGGCTTGCCCACGTAATCGTCGGCGCCAAGTTCCAATCCCAGCACACGGTCGCTCTCACTGCTCTTCGCCGTCAGAAAGATGACCGGCGTCATCGCAATCGCCGGATTCTGCCGGATGCGGCGGCAGAGCTCGAACCCGTCCCCCCCGGGGATCATGATGTCGAGCAGGAACAGCGCTGGGCTTTTCGCGTTCCGCCTCCTGAATTACAAGCGGAGCGGCAGCAAAGGCACGAACGTTGAAACCGGCAGCTTCCAGATGATGCTTCACCAACCGGGCAATATCAGCTTCATCTTCCACGACGAAAATAAGGGGTTTCATCGTATTCATTGTATTCAGGTACGGCGCCGGCGGGAACTGCCAGGGAATTGTTTTCACCCCGCTGTAACATTTCAGCCCATCCGGGAACGAAATGCAACAGAGCACTTTCCGCAATAGCAAATGGGAGAGCCTTGGCCCTCCCTGTATAAAAAGCGCGCGTTTCTTAGCGGAAGGGATTGATGTACGAACTCCAGCCGCGGGTAAGGTAGTCGGATAGCGTGAGCCCCGCCAGCAGCATAAAGAAGAAGATGGCCGCAACCACCGCAACCTTGGTAAGTGCCGTCGAGTAGCGCAGTTCCATGAAGAACAACAGCACCAGCAACGCTTTTACGGTCGCAATCGTCAGCGCCACAATGGCGTTGAAAGGTCCAAGCTCCAGGGTTGCAGCAAACACAGTCAGCGCGGTCAGCGCCAGCAGAGCGGCCCATACGGCAACGAACGTCTTGACGCTGGGATGTGCGTGTTCGGTTTGTACGTGCTCGGTCTGTACCTGCTCGGTTTGTACATGCTCAGGCATTTCTCTCTCCTACCCTCCGGGGTGGTGATGGCTGATCAAATAGAGCAGCGGGAAAAGGTAGATCCAGATGATGTCGACAAAATGCCAGTACAGTCCCACCATCTCCACCGGTGAGTTGTACTCCGGCGCTGAAGCGTCCGCGTGCGTTTGCAATCAGCAGCCAGGTCAGCAGTCCGGCGCCGATCACCATATGGAGCGCGTGCATTCCGGTCATCGCAAAGTACAGCGAGAAAAAGATCGAGACCTGCCGCGGATCGTAGTTGCCATCGTGCTCGAAGTGGAAATTCGGCCCCGGAACCTCGTGGTGAACCCAGTGCTCGTGGTACTCCACTCCCTTTAACGCCGAGGAAGCTAACCCAAGAACCAGCGTCAGCAGAAGAAAGAGTCGCCGTCAGTTTGCGATTGCCCAGCTTGGCGGAGTGCACCGCCATCACCATGGTCAGCGACGAGCAGATGAGTATCGCCGTGTTGGCCGTGCCGTATTGAATCTCCATCGTCCGGCTGCCCGCAACCCAGGCGTTGTAGTACGAGAGCCGGTAAATCAGGTACGAGGCAAACATGCCGCCAAAGAACATGATCTCCGTGACCAGGAAGATCCACATGCCAAACGTGGAGGTTGCCTTCTGCTGCTCCAGGTCGGCGAAGTGATGTCTCAGGTTGTGTACCGCAATCTCGCTATCCGGCAACTTCAACCCCCTTTTGGGACCATGTTCGGGTGCGTCGATCTCGTCGTAGTTGTAAGCCTCCCAGGTCACCACCGGCGTTTCGTCAAAATTGAACGTCGGTGGCGGCGATGCGGTCATCCACTCCAGTCCCGCTGCGCGATAAGGATTCGGCCCCGCATCCTTGCCGTATTGCAGACTCCAGACGAAGTAAATCATCGGCATCAAGAAGCCCACAGCCAGAATCGATGCACCCGCCGTTGACAGCACGTTCAGCACCTGGAACTCCGGCGGATACGCGTGGTAGCGGCGCGGCATGCCCAGGTAGCCCAGCAGAAACTGCGGGAAGAAGGTGAGGTTGAAGCCGACAAAGACCAGCACCGCGCTCAGCTTGGCAAACGCCTCCGGATACATCTTGCCGGTGATCTTCGGCCACCAGAAATGCAGCGCGCACAGGAAGCCCGTGACCCCGCCGCCCACCATGATGTAGTGGAAGTGCGCCACCACAAAGTAGGTGTCAGTGCACATGCAGGTCTATTCCGACCGCCGCAAGAAAAATGCCGGTAAGTCCGCCGATGGTGAACAGGCCGATGAAGGCAAAGGCGTAGAGCATCGGCGTTTCAAAGGTGATCGATCCCTTGTAGAGCGTAGCCGTCCAGTTGAAGACCTTGACCGCCGAAGGAATCGCCACGAAGAAACTCAACAGCGAGAAGATCATCGCGGCATAGATCGAAATCCCGGCCACAAACATATGGTGCGCCCACACCAGGAATCCAAGCACCGCGATCGCAATCGATGACATGGCGACGAAGTCATAGCCGAATATGCGCTTGCGCGAGAAGCAGGCAATGACTTCGCTCACCACGCCCATGCTCGGCAGAATCATGATGTACACGGCCGGGTGCGAATAGAACCAGAACAGATGCTGGAAGAGCAGTGGGTCGCCGCCCAGCCGCGCATCGAAAATGCCGATGTGGAAGACTCGCTCCAGCGCCACCAGCACCAGCGTGATCGCCAGCACCGGCGTGCCCAGCACCATGATGACCGAGGTCGCATAATGTGCCCAGATAAACAGCGGCAGCCGCCGCCACGTCAGCCCCGGCGCGCGCATTCGATGGATCGTGACGATGAAGTTCAATCCGGTAAAGATCGACGAGAAGCCGACGACAAACACTCCCAGCGCCGCCGTGATCACATTCGTATTCGAGTACGTGGTCGAGTACGGCGTGTAGAAGGTCCAGCCCGTATCCATGCCTCCGGTCAGGATGGCATAGAGAATCAAGCCAGCCCCGGCCATGTAGATGTACCAGCTCGCCAGGTTCAACCTCGGGAAGGCCAGATCCTTGGCACCGATCATCATCGGAACCAGGAAGTTGCCGAACACCGCCGGCACCGACGGGATCAGGAAGAGAAAGATCATCACGATGCCGTGCATGGTGAACAGCTTGTTATAGGTATCGGCCAACACCAGGTCGCCCGCCGGGGTCAGCAACTCCAGGCGGATCAGCATCGCAAAGAATCCGCCAAGGAAAAAGAACACCGTGATCGAGCCCAGGAACAGAAGCGCAATCCGCTTGTGGTCCGTGGTCAGCAACCACGACTTGATGCTGTAGTCCGCGTTCAGGTAATTCGTCTTCGGTTGCGTGGACATGGCTAGCTGTTTCCATGATTCACCCTCTACTGCTTTGCCGCTGGCTCCACCGGCGTAGGTTGCGTTGCTCTCACCGCCGGAGGCGCCGTCTTGTCGCTCTTGGCGGCCGATCCTTCAGGCTTGGGAGCGACGGGATAATTTCCCGAGTTCGGATCGCTGACCGGGTATCGGCAGGTTTGCCGAGCCATTGCCCAGCGCCTTGACGTAGGCAACCAGTCCGATCACTTCCTCTTCGCTCAACTGGCCCTGGAAGGTCGGCATGATGTTCTTGAAGCCGCTTACGATCTTCACTCCCGGATTCAGAATCGACTCGCGTACATAACTTTCGTCGGCGGTCACCGTGCGTCCGTCATCCAGCAGCACCGGCCTGCCGAAGAGCCCGATCAGGTTGGGTCCGCGTCCGGCGGCATCGGCGCGATGGCACATCGAGCAGCCGTATTGCTGAAAGCTCTTTTCGCCCGCCGAGGCCAGCGATCCGTCCACCCCGCCCGCCGCCCAGCGGTCGTAGTCCGCCGGATCCATCACGATCACCTCGCCCACCATGCCCGCGTGCTGCGTGCCGCAATACTGCGCGCAGAAGAGGTGATAGCGCCCCGGCACCGTGGGATGGAACCACGTCGAGGTATAGCGCCCCGGCAACACATCGGCTTTGATGCGGAAGGCCGGAACGTAGAAGCTGTGAATCACGTCCTGCGAGGTCATGATCATGCGCACGTCGCGGCCCAGCCGGAACGTGCAGTTGATTGATCTCGCGCTGCCCCTCCGTGTGCTCGAACTTCCACATCCACTGCTTGCCAACGGTGTAAATCTCCATCGACCCCTTAGGCGGACGCGTCTGGATATAGAAAAGATCACCGACGACCATACGAAGATGATCATCACGATGCCCAGCGGGATGCCCGTCCAGAGCAACTCCAGCGCCGTCGAGCCGTGGATCTGGGTCGCCTGCGGACTGCGCTGCTTGCGGTAACGCATCGAAAAATACAGAATCAGCGCCGAGATCAAACAGGTGAAAAAGGCCGCAATCGCCACCAGGGCGAAGTACAGTGCGTCAACGTGCCCGGCCATGCTGCTGGCGCGCGCCGGAAATAGTGGCAGATTTGACCACATATCGATTTATGCCCGTCCTGTTCCGATACTTTGATCGTGCTTCTCTTTACGAAACAGCAGTACGATAGCGCCGCCCAGCACAATCACCGTCGCGACGCCGGCCAGCCGCATGATGTTGGTGATCGTCGCGCCGTAACGCCCGGTGCGCGGGTCGTAGTGATAGCAGTACAGCAGCACCTCGTCGGCAAGCGATCCGATCTTGTTCTGCGAAGCCTCGACGATGCCCAGCCGCATATCCTTGGCCGAATACTCCACCCCGTAGTAGTACTGCGCGATCTTGCCCTCGGGCGTAATCAGCATGATGCCGGCGGCGTGCGCAAACTGGTCCAGCTTGGGATCGTAGCGGTAGTGCCAGCCCACCGCGTTCGCCAGCGCTGCAATCTGCGTCTGCTCGCCGGTCAGGAAGTGCCAGCCCTTGCCCGCCTCCGGATTGCCCAGCCTCTTCAGGTACATCTCTTTCTTGTTGGCTGCCAGTTGCGGAGTCTCGCGCGGATCGATGCTCACGGTGACCACTTCAAATTGCTTGCCCGGCACAAACCGCAATCACCTTCAGCGCCGAGGTCAGCCCATTCAAAACTTCCGTGCACAGCATCGGGCACTGGTAATAAACCAGGTTCAGAATCACCGGACGGCCCTCATGAAAGTAGTCGCCCAGCTTCACCGTCTTTCCCTGCTCATCCTTGAACGTAAGATCCAGCGGCACCTGCTCGTTCAACCGCTGGTCGATTCCCACTCCCTCCAGCCCCGGAGGCGCAACCGTCTTCGTCTCCGGCGGAGTAAAGTATCTGCGCGCTCGGCAACGCACACGCACAGCGCCGCTGCCAGCGCCAGGCTCGCTCGCCATTCTTCGAATTGTTTTGTGCACCCGCATCATCTTCCTCCCCGCAGTCTTCTGTTCCCGTGAGGTCGTCGCGGCTCCGCCTGCTATCTGCCTCGCAGCGGTCGGATTGCCGGTTTCGCCTGGACTCAGCTCGCGCTCTGCAGTGCCGCAGCTTGTCATCGGCGCCGTGCCGGATGTGTGAATACGTCCTGTCCCGCGCCGGGATAGTTCGGCAATGCTGCCGCGCCCGCACGCACCGGAAGCCGCGTCACCACCTCTTTCATCGCCTGCTCGATCGGCAGATGCACGTTGCCCTGCGCGTCCTGCCATGGCTTGGCCGTCAGCGCTGCCGTCTCCTCATCCAGAAACTTCGTCATCTCGCCTGGTTGTCGACCTTGATCCCAGCCCTCGACTGTGGCGAAGCAGGCGCGGCTGGGGAAATTGCTCGACGTTGACGTCCGCCGTGTTCGTCAGGATTTCCGCGCGCGGCGTAACCGTCTTCGGCGCCAGCGGGCTCATCTCCGGAGTCGTGCTTGTCGGCGATCTTGGTCATGCCGACATACAGGCCGAGCACGCACCAGGTGGACGGCCACGGCAGACAACGCCAGCACGAGAAAGAAGATGAGAATGCCGCGCGCCCCAAGATCGCTCTTGTCGAACCCAACGCTCGGATTGCGCTCGATCGCCGCTTTCGTGTCCGTGATTAGTGGTCATGGCTTGGCTCCCAGAGGCGCGGCAGCATCGGCTCGGTAACTACCAGCAAAGGACGCCGGCCGAGTTGCCGGAAGAACATCCCCAGCCAGATGCTCACCAATGCCAGCGGCGCTGCAAAATACGTCCAGTGATAGGTAAGGTGGTGCGCATCCGGACTCGTTCCCGGAAACGGATTCGGCGCCACCATCCAGTACAAGATCGACATAGCGCATCACCAGCACCAGCAACGCCACCGGGACCAACTTTCGCGCGTCGCGCTTGAGATCGCGCGAGAGCAGCAGCAGGAACGGCAGCGAAAATTGCAGAATCACCAGCGCCAGCGCCACCGTCTGCCATCCGCCGTGAAGGCGGTCCAGATACCAGGTGATCTCTTCCGGAAGATTGCCCGCCCAGATGATCAGCCACTGCGAAAAGCTGAAGTACGCCCAGACCATGGTGAAGGTCAGCATCAGCTTGCCGTAATCGTGCAGTTGGTCCGGTCCCAGAATCTGGTCGTACGGGGCAAACTCGCGCAACGAGCACAGAATCACGATCATCAGCGCCATCATCGATAGCATTTCGCTGATCATGAAAAACATGCCGAAAATGGTCGAGTACCACGTCGGGTCCAGTGACATGATCCAGTCCGTGCAGGCCAGTCGTGATCGTCAGGCCATACACCAGAATCCCCGGCCCGGACCACACCTTCAGCCTCTGCCAGACCCGCGGCGAATTGTCGCTCATCCTGCTTCAGCGAGCCCTTGCGCAGCGCCACACGCCCACAGGTTCCAGATCACAAAATAGAACACCGCGCGCGCTGTCCAGAACTGCTCGTTCAAGTACCCGCCCTTGGCCGCAACGCACTGATGCGCTGCCACGTACGCCGGGTCCAGCCAGATGTACAGGCTGTGCCGTCCCAGCCAGATCGGCAGAAAGAGAATCGTAAGCAGAGGAATGTTTCCCACCGCGGCTTCCATCACCCGGCGGCCAATCATCCACCAGTTGCCGCCCGTCAGATGGCCCAGCATCAGCAGCGCCATCGCGCCCAGCGAAAATCCGAGCACCAGCATGTAGCCGATCAGATAGCCGCGGAAAAACTGCGGGCTCGACGCAAACCCTCCGGCAATGGCCGCAATGGCCGCCACCAGGCCAATCCCAAGCCATCGCCTTGAAAGCGATGCAACGCCGCCGCCGGCGGTTCAAAACGGTAGGAAGCGGGATAGGTCGTCGTGCTCATCGGCTACTTCGCCTCCGTGTTGTTCGTCTCGTCTTTCCAGCCGCGCCTGCCGACGACTCCGCTCCGGCGTCGCCCTGCTCCGGCTTCGGACCGCCACCTGCTCTCCTGCCGGAACGTCGCTCGGCTTGGCCGTCTGCGAAAGTTGCAGCGCGCGGATGTAGGCCGCAATGCGCCAGCGGTCGGCCACCGGAACCTGTGCCGAGTAATCGCCCATCGCGCCCCAGCCATTGGTCATCACGTTGAAGAAGTGTCCCACCGGAGCCTTCAGCAGACGCGGCTCGAAGTACGAAGGAGGCTTCTTGAAGCCGCGCTGCACGATCATTCCGTTGCCGTCTCCCAACTGCGAATGGCAGGGCGAGCAGTAGATGTTGAAGCGCTCGCGTCCCCGCGCCAGATCCTTTTCGCGTGATCGCAAACGGAAACTGGTCGGCCTCCTTCCCATTCACCTTCCCGGTGTAGAGCAGCGGATCGTCCTCCAGTTGTCCGCGCGCAATCGTGCCCTCAACCACCGGACGCGCCGAACGGTGATCGGCATAAAAGTCGTTTTCGCGCAGCGGAATGAACTTGGGCTGGTCCTGCATGTCTAATCGGCAGGAGCCGAGCAGCAGCATCCCGGCCGCCGACAGCAGCACAACCGCCGCCCGCCGCACCGCCGCTTTGGCAATCATCTCGGCTCTAGCCATCCGCTTCAACGATTTCCGATCCATCGCTTCGTATGCCATCATAGCTAGTCGGCGACCTCCGCGACATCGATCGCATCCGTCGCCTGCAAAAACCGCGTCGTCTCTTCCAACTCAAACTTCGGATCGGCGGCCTCGATGCAGAGGAAGAACCGGTCGCGGCTGGCGGCGCTGAAACGCGGATGATTGAAGATCGGGTGATAGGGCTGCGGCAAACCGTTCAAGGCCAACATGCCCACCACCGCCGTGATGCCGGCAAACAGAATCGTCAACTCAAACGTAATGATGATGAACGACGGCCACGAGTTCAGCGGACGGCCGCCGATGTTGAGCGGAAACGCACAGACGTGAACCCAGTATTGCAGCATGAATCCGCTCAGCCCGCCCAGAATGCCGCCCATCAGCGTCAGCAGAGGCACCCGGGTTTTCTCAAAGCCGATGGCCTCGGCAGCCTCTTCCAGCGGAAACGGCGTGTAGGCGTCCATCCGCCGGTATCCGGCGGCGTGAGCTTTTCTGCAGGCCACGCACCAATCCGTCCGGCGTGGCGAACTCAGCGACCACTCCGTGCAGCGCGCGGCTCAGTCATGGGCGGCCACCTCCTCGCTGAGTTTTGCCTGCGGCAACAACATGCGCATTTCAAAGATGGTGATCATCGGCATCAGCCGCACAAACAGGAACATCGCGGAGAAGAACAGTCCCAGCGTTCCGGCAAACACCGCGTAGTCCCAGCGCGTCGGCCACGTACATGCCCCACGACGACGGCAGAAAGTCGCGATGCAGGCTGACGACAATGATGACAAAGCGCTCCAGCCACATGCCAAACAAAACGACCAACGAGATGACAAACAGCATCACCGGATTCAGCCGCACCTTGCGAATCCAGAGCAATTGCGGAATCAGAATATTGAACAGGATCAGGCACCAGTACGACCACGCCATCGGCCCCAACATCGCGATTCTGAACATAAACAATTCATAAAGATTGCCCGAGTAGTAGGAGTAAAACGCATCCATCATGTAGCCGTAGGCGACGATCAATCCCGTACCCAGCATGATCTTGGCCGCGTTGTCCAGGTGCCGCATCGTGATCATGTCCTCCACGCCGTAAAACCTGCGGATCGGAATCGCCAGCACCAGCACCATGGCAAAGCCCGAGTAAATGGCTCCGGCGACGAAGTAGGGCGGAAAGACCGTGGTGTGCCAGCCCGGCAGAATCGAAATTGCAAAGTCGAAGGACACCACCGTATGCACCGAGAGCACCAGCGGCGTGGCCAGTCCGGCCAGCAGCAGGTAAGCGCTCTCATAGCGCTTCCAGTGCCGTGCCGAGCCGCGCCATCCCATCGCCAGCAATCCGTAGATGGTCTTCGCCACCGGATTCGTCGCCGTGTCGCGGAAGGTTGCCAGGTCTGGAATCAGCCCGACGAACCAGAACAGCGCTGAAATCGTCGCGTAGGTCGAAACCGCGAAGACATCCCAAAGCAGCGGGCTGCGGAACTGCGGCCACACTCCCATCGTGTTCGGATAAGGAAAGAGCCAGTAGGCCAGCCACGGGCGGCCCGTGTGCATGATCGGGAACAAACCGGCGCAGGCCACGGCGAACAGCGTCATTGCCTCGGCAAAGCGGTTGATCGAGTTGCGCCAGCCCTGCTTGAGCAGCAGCAGAATCGCCGAAATCAGTGTTCCCGCGTGGCCGATACCGATCCACCACACAAAGTTCATGATGGCGAAGCCCCAGCCCACCGGAATGTTAATGCCCCAGATGCCGACGCCGCGGTAGAACAGGTACGCCGCGGCGAACAGCAGCAGATTCAGCAGGCCGAAGAAGAGGGCGAAGCCGCCCAGCCCAGCCCAGCGTAACCGGCCGCCGCAGCACGAGCGACACAATCTTGTCGGTGACCGTTTCCAGCGTATGGCCGGGCTTGAGAACCGGTGGCCTGCCCTGGCAGCAGCCGTTCTTCTAGCGTCGTGGAAGCGTTCGTCTCTGGAGGCTTGTTCCATGATCCTTTACGACTCCAACTCAGGATTCGGGTTCCGCACCGCGGCCATGTAAGTGGTCCGCGGGCGCGTGTTCAGCTCTTCCAGCAATCCGTAATTCCGCTGCGAAGCCTTCAGCTTCGCGACCCGGCTGCTCGGGTCGTTCAGATCGCCGAAGACAGATCGCCTCCGCCGGACATGCCTGCTGGCAGGCCGTCATAATCTCGCCGTCCCGCACCTTCCGGTTCTGCTCTTCGGCGTCGATTCTGCCGTGCGTGATGCGCTGAATGCAGTAGCGTGCACTTCTCCATCACGCCGCGGCTGCGCACCGTCACCTCGGGATTGCGCTGGAACTTCCACTGCGGCGTATCGAAATCCGAGAACAGCAGGAAGTTGAAGCGGCGCACCTTGTACGGGCAGTTGTTCGAGCAATAGCGCGTCCCCACGCAGCGGTTGTAAATCATGTCATTCAGGCCTTCGCGGAGTGCACCGTTGCGCCCACCGGACAAACCAGCTCGCACGGAGCGTTCTCGCACTGCATGCATGGCACCGGCTGGAAGTAGGTCTTCGGATTCTCCGGCGAGCCCTCATGGTAGTTATCGATGCGCAGCCAGTGCATAATGCGGCCGCGCTTCACCTGCTCCTTGCCCACAACCGCGATATTGTTTTCCGCCTGGCAGGCCACCTCGCAGGCCTTGCATCCCACGCAGGAATTCAAATCGATCGCCATGCCCCACTTGTTTTCCTTGTACTCGTAGGGCTCATAAAGCGTCAGCCCCGCCGGCGGAGCCTCCACCTTTTCGTGCGCAAAGCCCGGATTCTTGATGAACTCTTCCAGGGTCGCCACGCGCACAATCGCCCGGCCCTCCATCGCCTGATGCCCTTGCGGAGCAGCCAGCCCGTAATGCCCGCCCGTCGCCCGCAACTGCAGCCCGCCCGCAAACCACAGCGCATCGGAGGTGCGCAGTTGATAGGCGCTGATAGCCGATGCCCGAACCAACCCTGCCCGCGTTCTGCCGGCCATAGCCCAGCTCACCGTAACCGCGTCATCCGGATGTCCCGGCGTAATCCAGATCGCGCCCCTCACCTTGCGGCCATTCAGCTCAAGCTCAACTTCGTCTTCGCTCTTCAGCTTCAGCTTCTTTGCCGTAGCCACGCTCATCAGCACGGGATTGTCCCAGCAGATCTGAATCATCGGCTTCGGAGTCTCTTGCAGCCACCCGTTGTTGGCAAAGCGCCCGTCGTAAATCGTGGCGTCGCGGCGGAAGATAATCTCCAGTCCCGCTCGCCTGGGCCGCCGCTGGCCGGGAGCGCAACCTTGGCACTCACCGCCTTGGGCGCAAACGCCGACCCCGCCACGAATCCATCGTGCAGCGAACGATCCCACCAGCTCTTGAAGTCCGCGCCCGTGTGCTGTGTCTGCCAATAACGCTGCGTCAGCTCATAGCTGGTAGCCTCATTTTCATTGGTCATGAACTCGATCAGCTCGCTCTCGCTGTGTCCGCCGTAGAGCGGCGCGATCAGCGGCTGAATCAAGCTCACCGTGCCGTCAAAGCAGCGCGTGTCGCCCCACTGCTCCAGGTAGTGAGTTCCGCTCACGTGCCAATGGCAATACTTCGCGGTCTCGTCCTGATAGAGCCCCAGATGCACCCGCAATTTCACCTTGTTGAATGCGTTGAAAAAATCCAGGTCCGGCGGTGCGTCGTACACCGGATTCGTATTCAGCACCAGCAGCATGTCCACCTTGCCGCTGCGCATCTCCGCCGTAAGCTGGCGAAGCTGCTCCAGCTTTCGCAGTCGCCGCAAAGGGATCAACCGGCTCGGTGTAGCTCACCGTCTTTCCAACCGCACCCAGCGCCGCGTTGATCGCGTGCGCCAGCGCGTGGGTCGCCGGAGTCTGCGCATCGCCCACCACCACCAGCGCCGCGCCCTTGTTCGCCTGCAAATCCTTCACCAGCGCAGCGGCAAATTTCTTCTGCGCTCGCCGTAAACTCGCCGCCGGCTTGGGTTGCGCCTGATGTTGCGCCTGATGCCGCGCCTGATGTCGCGCCCAATGCCGTGGCCAGCGCGCGCGCAAACCCCTCCACCTCGCTCGCCTTCATGTGCAGCCGATGATCGGCCTTGCCTGCCGTATTGGTCGGCGAGCTCTCCACGGCGTAGAAGCGCAGCATCTCCTCGTTCAGCTCAGGACGCCGCCGCCTTGCAAATTCCCGCGTGTATTTGTGGAATCCCGGGATAGCCCGAAGACAGAAAATCGCAGTCCAGCGAGAGCAGAACTTTCGCCTTCGAGAAGTCGTAGATCGTCTCCACCGGCTGACCAAAGGCAAGCTGCGCCCCCGCGTACACGTTGTCGCGGTTCACCGCCTCCCACTGGTACCACTTGGCCTGCGGATAGGTCTTCAGCAACTCCTGCATCTGCGCCACAAACGATGGCGAGGAGGTCGCTCCGCTCAGCACTCGCAGCCCAGCGCCGCCGCTTGGCCTTTTCCGCGCGGATCGACTCACGCAAGCTCGACAGCACATCCGGCCAGGTCGCGGGTCTCGCCGATGTAGGTATTGATCTGCGAGCGGTCCGGGTCATACATCGTCAGCACGCTCGCCTGGTTGAACACATCGGTCCCGCCCAGCGAGGACGGATGCTGCGGGTTGCCCTCGATCTTGGTCGGGCGACCTTCGTGACTCTCCACCAGCAGGCCCGTGCCGTACGCTCCCAGCGGCATCGCCGTCGCATAAAACAGAGGCTTGCCCAGCACGATATTGTTCGGCTGCCTTACGTAGGGCACAATCGCTTCCAGCGGCAGTTTGGTGCAGGCGCTCAAACCCGCCAGCGCCAATGATGCACCCATGATCTTCATGAAATCGCGGCGCGAACTGTTGTCCGTCCACTCCGAGGCGTGCTTCGGAAACTCGCGATGCAGCATCTCCTCGAACTCAGGAGTCTGCGCCAGCTCATCCAGGGTGCGCCAGTACTTCGGCCCGCGAGCTTCGCTCAGCTTCTCGCGTACCTCGGCCAGCTCCAGCTTGCCTTTCTTGCTGGGACACACATCCCCATTTCCATTCTTCTGCACGTTATCCATTCGCTTCGATCCCACTCATCGGATTCTCCGCTTTAATTTCAGGCCAGCTCACGGTTCAGCGCCTCCTCAGCGGTGGCAGGTGTTGCAACTGGTAATATCGCGCGGCGAGCGTATGTGGTTCGCCTTCACCAAGTAGGTGCCCAGTCCATCCGGCCCCGTCTGGCTGGTGAAGGTCTTGTACGTATCACCCTCGCGAATCGTAACCGGATGTCCCGCCGAAGGCTCTTGTACCGCATGTTGAAAATCTGGTCGCCCATTGTCAAACGGCTCGCTTCGGATCCTCTTTCACATAGTGCGGACGCAGGTTCTTCTCCGGCGAGCGATGGCAATTCAAACACCACTCCATCTGCAACGAAGCCTGGTTGTACATCAGCGGCATCTCGTCCACTCGCCCGTGGCAGCTGTTACAGCCGATGCCTTTGTTGATATGAATACTGTGGTCGAAGTAGGCAAAGTCCGGCAGTTCGTTGGTCCGCGTCCACATCAGGCTTTGCCCCGTCCGATAGCTCTGGCGCACCGGCTCCAGCATCGGAGCCGCCGTCCATATCTGCGAATGGCAGTTCATGCACGTCTTGGTCGGCGGGATGCCCGCGAAGCTGGAGACCTCAACCGAGGTATGGCAGTAGCGGCAATCAATGCCCAATCCCGAAACGTGGTGCTCATGAGGAAACGGAACAGGCTGCGGACGTGCAACCCCTGCGTACGTGAAGTAAGGCGAACGCTGCAACTGCAACGCCGCCCACAAAAGGCCAACCACCAGGATCACGCCGCCCAGGATTGATACCTTTGCAATCGTGTTGGCACTGCGATGAAAGATCTGCGCCATGTCTGGAATCTATCCGTTACAGCTCTGTCCATTGTGATCGGTTACGCATCAGCTGAGTGACGCACGTCACGAGATACCTCGGATTATAACAGGAGCATCGAAGCCGTCCAACCTCCATCTGTGAAAATCACTTCGAAGTCCGGACGGGCACCGCATAGATTGTTGCCAGGATGAAATTTGAATTCCCGAAACACTGATCTTGCCTTTGTCACTGCGCCACATCGATTCTCTCCATCTTGCTAGAATCGGCACGCATCGCTGTCCATTCCAGAAACATGCACGCGAGGTGCTAAGGGTCAGATGCAACTACATGGGATTAGAGTGCATATTTTTGATTGTGCAAAGCGGCGGGATTCCCGCTTTGCCAATTCGAAACAGCAATTTGTGCGTCGCGGAAGAAGAGAGTCGCCGAAAGAAATCACGGCGGAGACATCGCGCGCCAACAAGGCTGTTGGCGAACGCGCGAGCACAACCTTTAGGAGATCACCAGCATCTTCGGTTCCGTCATCTCCTCAATGGAATAGCGGATGCCTTCGCGTCCCATGCCCGAATCCTTCACGCCTCCATACGGCATATGGTCGATGCGGAAAGTTGGCACATCGCCCGCAATCACCGCCCCAACTTCCAACTCCTCGTAGGCGCGCATCAGCCGCGTGATGTCGCGGGTAAACACGCCGGCCTGCAGCCCGTAGGGCGAGCGGTTCACCCTTCCAACCGCCTCGCCGAAATCGTCATAGGCTTCCACCGTGACCATCGGCGCGAAGATCTCCTGGCAGTTGACGCGTTGTGTCTCCTTGGTGCCGGTCAGCACCGTCGGAGCCAGCAAGGTCCCGTTGCGCTTACCTCCACAGACAACTTTTGCGCCCTGCGCCACGGCCTCGGCAATCCATGCTTCGGCACGCTCTGCATCGGCCAGCCGGATCATCGGGCCAACTTCGGTCGACTCTTCTCCCGGATCGCCCAGTCTGAGTTTCTGCGCCGCCGCCGCAAGCTTCCCGGTAAATTCATCGCGCACGCTGCGCTCCACAAAAATTCGTTGCACAGTGATACAGCTCTGTCCGGCAAAGGCAAAGCCCCCAGTCACGCAACGCGCCACGGCGTGATCTAAATCGGCGTCGGAGTGAACAATGCATCCCGCGTTGCCGCCCAGCTCCAGCGCAACTTTTTTCTTGCCCGAGCGCGCCTTCAGCGCCCAACCCACGGCAGCCGACCCGGTGAAGGTGAACAGTTTGAAGCGTTCGTCCTCCACCAATCGGGCGGAGTCTTCACCTTTCATGGGAAGAATGCTGAGAGCCTCCCTCGGATAGCCTGACCGGGCCACGACATCCGCCAGCATCAGCGCCACCATCGGAGTCTTTGTCGCCGGCTTCAGCACGATCGAGCATCCAGCAGCCAACGCGGGCGCAATCTTGTGCGCCACCAGATTTAACGGAAAATTAAAGGGAGTAATCGCCGACACCGGCCCCAGTGGAAAGCGACGCAGCATCCCTAGCCGATTGGCGCCCGCCGCCATCGTGTCCAGCGGTAGCAGTTCGCCATTCAGCCGCGTCGTCTCTTCCGCCGCATATTGGAAGCAGAATGCCGCGCGCTCTACCTCGCCGCGCGCGGTGCGGATCGGCTTGCCCGCCTCTGCCGAGACGCACTGTGCGAATTCCTCGGCGCGCACGGTCAGCTCGCCTGCGATCTTGGATAGTGCCTTCTGGCGCTCGTGTGCCGCCAGTTTGCGAGTTACCGCAAACGCCCTATCTGCGGCGGCAATGGCCTCTTCCAGATGCTCCGGCCCGGCCAGCGAAACCCGCCCAACCACACGCTGATCATAGGGAGAAGTTACATCCATTACCTGCGCAGAGGTAAGCCATTGCCCGGCAAGATAGAACGAGTAAACACCCGTCCTGGAGGCCGAGCGCGGTTCGATAGTGCTCACGTCAGATTGATCGCGGCTCATGGCATGGAATGATACCACCAGTCACCTCTCGATCAGGAACCTGAGCTGCCGACCACGGCGGGCGCTTCCCGCAGCCTCTCTGTCGCTGCGGGTATTTCGATCGTCAAAGAGTGCTGGGGTATGAGATTTTTCGTCGCAGAACAGATCGTCTAGCGCGAGACTATCGTCTGGAGGGGACCGCAACCGACGACGGACCTATGGTTCCGAGCCAAGATGCGCAGGGAGCATCGCAATATAAAATGCCAGCTACTTCCTCGATATCAATGAGCCTTCGATCCTGCTGCAACGTGCGCCTCGGACCGTTGACGATCATCCGTATGCACTTCCTTATTCATTCGGGACAACACTTGCTCGCCGGGAATCTTCGCTTCGCTTGGGTTGGAAGCGCCATTGCGTGACCCGGAGTACTCGAACTGAGTCTGCATAATCTTCATCCTCCGCACACACTCGCGAATGAGTGAGCCACTGAATATTGCCATTACTACCCTCCTGATGAGCAAGCAAAGTATACCCCACTCCAACGCCAATCAACAGCGGAAGCCAGCCCAAGAAAGCATGCCCCGGAGGTTCATCCGTATGAGAGTCGATCGAAGTCCTGAAGCCGTTCCCGTTGGGATTGCATACTCGAAAGCTTCTAGTTCCTATTTCGCAGATTGAAGCGTCGAAACGGCTAGCACCTTCACCAGTTTTTTCATAAGTAACTTCATCGCTTGCGCCCAACATTCACGCGCCCGAAACCCATTTTGTGATCTCCAAGAGGACGGTGAATCGCTCCCCTGCCGGTCTTCTACTTAGGAATCTCTACTCTAGTTCCAGTGCAAGCGCTCTAGTGGGTAAAACCTAAATCTCCTAGGTGCTTCAGCCAATCCATTTACCTTCCAGCCCCGCCCATAGTGGAACTGTCAGCGCACGACGACGCTCCTTCGCACTGGCCATTTCTTACTTTGGGAAACAGATGAACAAACTCCTCTTTGGCACACTTATGCTAGTCCTAACTCTCAGCGTCGCTTGCGGTAGCGGCGGCAAATCTAGCGCGACTGGCCAACCGAGTTCAAGCGGATCGGCAAGCTCAACAGCAACCACGCCGGCATCGATGGGTTCACCAACGACGACTTCGGCCGCAACGACGCCTGTATCAACGACGCTAGCGGCCGAAACCGATAACAATACCAGCGCAGCGTCGAGTTTCCCTGGCTGGACGGACGGCAATATAGCCCCGACCAATGTCAGCAAAGTGGACGTCCATAAACTGCTGTATGCGGGCACGACCTCAAAGGTTTATGCGCATCTTATGCCGTGGTTCGGCGATAGCTCGCACAAGAATGTCGGATACACATCGTGGACTGCCGCGCAGGTTGCGCTGCAGGTTAATGACATGATTTCGCGCGGAATCAATGGCATGGTCATCGACTGGTTCGGACCGAACAATACCAACCTCAACACCGCGACTCAGTTGATCTTTCAGGAAGCCGTCAAGCATCCCGGCTTCGAAGTGGCTGTCATGCTCGATGCTGGTAGCGTTTCCGGCGATCCGACCACCTCGGTGGTAGCGTCGCTCAACTACATCCAGGCGAACTACCAGACCTCTCCCGCCTATATGCGCAAAGCCGGCCGCCCGGTCGATCCCTTCTTCGGCGTAGAAACCCTGGCGGTCAACTGGGCGACGGTGCAGGCGTCGGTTTCCGGTAACCCGATCTACGTCTTTGAAAATAACTCAGGCTTCACCCAAGCGAGCTCCGATGGCGCGTTTAGCTGGGTAGGTCCATTTGATAACGTCAACGACTGGGGCCAGAGCTACCTTGACAGTTTCTATAGCAGCGCGCTGTCGCATCCGACCGAGCACACCTTCGCCTCTACCAAGAAGGGCTTTAACGACACCATGGCTGCCTGGAGTTTGAACCGCGTCATCAATCAGAACTGCGGTAGCACATGGCTCAACACCTTCAAGGAAATCGGCAACTACTACTCACAGACAAATCAGCTGGAGTCGCTGCAGCTTGTTACCTGGAACGACTACGAAGAAGGCTCGGAGATCGAGACCGGCATCGACAACTGCATGAGCGTAAGCCAGCCCCAACTCCAGGGCACAACCCTGAGTTGGAGCACGGTGATGAGCAGTTCGCTGGCCTCGCTGGATACGGTCGATCATTTTTCGGTCTATGCCACCACCGACGGAAGCAATCTGACCTTGGTAGCCGATAGCATTCCCAACACTGCAACCTCGACCGATCTTTCCGCGGCCAGCGTTCCGAGCGGTGCGAAGTATTACGTGAAGGCGGTCGGCGTAAACTCCATCGTCAACCATATGTCGCCCGTAAGTAACTAGACGTTTCCCCTCGGCTGGCTTCGCGGTCAGCCGAGGAGAAACAGCGTACTTATTTGAAACGTGGAGCACTCTCAACAGCACGAAGTTTACCGGCCGCCGTTTCTGGCGGCCGATTTTGCTGATGCCAGCAGGGGCAAAGCTGTGTCCTATAGGGCAGCCTTTCGCAAGCATGCGTGTACAGAGTGTTCATAAAGAGACAAGGATGCGAACCGAGCGCTACTGTTGCGGGGCGGGAGCGTTGGGCGAGGAAGTTTTCGCCGTGGTGCGGCGCAAGGAGATCGCGGTCAGTTTGCGCATCAGATTCTGAAACGTGATGATGCCGACCAGGTAGTCGCCATCCACCACAGGAATCATCGCCAACCCGCTGCGTCCGATGCGGCGCAGCACGGCAGCCAGCGACTCCTGCGGACCGGCCACAAGGTATTCGCGGCGCATGGCCGATTGCACATATCCATTGCCGCCTTCTGACATCGACTCGGCCATCTGCTGACGGCTGACGACACCCACCATGTCCGTACCACGTACCACTGGGAACTCCTCCTGCGGCGGCTCTACCGAACGCTGCAAGGCATCGGCGAGTGTCTCAGCCGCGGAGAGCGTGATGAAATCGGTGACCATCACGTCAATCACACGCACCCGCTCCAGCACCGCCTGCAGAATCATGCTGCGGTCCTCCATCTGAGCGGCAAGGAAAACAAAGACCCCGGCCATCATGATCCAGAGATTGTTCGAATTGGAGCCCAGGAAGACGACTCCGCCGCAGAGAAACAGCGCCAGCGAAAAGAACTGTCCGATAGACACGGCGCGCCGTGTCGCCGTGACCTGATCTCCGCTGCGCGCCAGCAGCGCCCGCAGAATCCTTCCGCCATCGAGCGGATAGGCGGGCAACAGGTTGATCGCCGCCACAAAAAGCTGCGCCCAGGCGAAGCTGCGAAGAAGATCGAATGGCGTGAGCCAGGGAAAGGTGAATAACTGCGCCTGCGGCCGGAAGATGAGAATCGAAGTCCCAATGAAAACCGCTAGCACCAGGTTGACCGTGGGTCCGGCGAGCGCGATGCGAATCTCGCGCGGCGCATCCAAGCCGCGCTGCGCCTGCTCATCAAGCTGCGCAACCCCGGCGATGGGTAACAGCACCACGCTGCGTACGCGAATCCCATGGCGCGCCGCAACCACCGCGTGCCCCAACTCATGCACCATGACCGCGAACAGCACCATAAGCATGAGGACAAAACTGCGCAACCCCACCTCGGGCCCGTGCCCGGTCTCAAGTATCCACACCAGGCAGAGCATCAGCGGAAAGCTGAAATGCAAACGGAAGTGGATACCGAAAATGTCGACTACCGGAATGGACCAACGCCTCATGCCATTTGCCTTGTGCCGGAAAAACCCGTTACTAATACACTACACGGCAAAGGGCTGGGAGCGCCATGAGAGTGATCGCGGGAAAATTTCGCAGCCGGACACTAAAGAGCCTGGACGGCCTGGAGACTCGCCCCACCTACGACCGTTTGAAGGAGACTTTATTCAACGTGCTGGCGTCGGCCGGCATGGTGGCCGATTGCACCTGGGCCGATCTGTTTGCAGGTACGGGTGCCGTTGGCATTGAGGCTCTGAGCCGCGGCGCAACTTCGGTACACTTTGCCGAATCCAGCAGCAACGCGGCAAAGGTGCTGCGGCAGAACCTTGCGTCATTGGGAATTGAGGCCGAGGTGGCCGAGCGTGATGCAGCAGAAGCCCTGCGACAATGGGACAAGGCCGGAACGCAATTCGACATCTGCTTCCTCGACCCTCCCTACCGCCTGCATGGAACTTATGGGGAGATCCTGCGCACGATAGCGCGCGGAACTATGTTATTGGAAGGCGGCATCGTTGTGGCCGAGCACGAGAAGAGATTCGATCCCGGTGATAGCGAGGGAGACTTGAAGCGCTATCGCCTGCTGAAACAGGGCGAGAGCGCGTTGAGCTTTTACCGCCGCTGAGATTTTTCATCGAAAGCCGCCGCGCCGCACAGAAAAATCCGATCTCACATTACGAAATCGTCCGGACGAACCAGCGCATGTTGCATTTCGGTCAACTCCTTGCGCACCAAGTTCAGACCGAAGACGCAGCTTTCAAACTGCTGTGAGAGCCTTCCGAACAGTGGCGCAACCTTGCGGTACTCCATCTGGTCGAACTGGCTGACGATGAAATAGCTCTCCTTGCCTGCGTGCACGAAATCGATCATGCTCTCCAGGCGTTGCCGACGTAGACGGAAGCGATTAATCGACTCAGGAAACATTCCGCTGTAAAAGAGCGTGAAGTCTCCGATGTGTTTGCGCACCTGGCGCTCGCGGTCAAACGATGCCGCCTCGCCAAAGATGGGATCGCTTTCGAGCAACATTTCGCCGACGTCATCGAGCGAGCGCCCCTGTGCGTTCTTCAGTGTATAAAGATTCCGCACGTCGCAGAATTCCGTAAGCAGATTGGTGATGTAAGCCCAGATCTCCTCGTCGCGCAGGCCCACCTCGCGACCAAAATGCTGAGCAATCTTCTCCGACAAAAGGTGCCGCAATGGATGCCTGTCGCTGATCTCTCCCATGATCTACCACCCTTGAAAATGAGTATCCTCTGGCCTACGGCGCTCGCGCTGGAGGCCACCTTTCGCGTGCTCATTTACTTAGTACGGTTAGATCGCACTGACAAGATAAAAGGTGCTGTCGATGCAAAGATTGGCAGTCATCCACG
Organism: uncultured Acidobacteriota bacterium; assembly: GCA_963786435.1. Lineage (GTDB taxonomy): Bacteria > Acidobacteriota > Terriglobia > Terriglobales > Acidobacteriaceae > TOLSYN. The sequence goes on along the minus strand of CAWAZK010000002.1, from coordinate 2,513,869 downwards.
CGGAGTGCTGGTAAAAGCATCGCTCAACCGGGCAGAAGAAAACTCTCCATTACTATTCTCCCTGCCCTGCAAAGCAGGGTAGCCGGCTGCTTCTGGACAAAGACGCTCACTTGTTGATATTTTATCAACTGTGAATGACGGGCACTTCAACAAGCAATTTCTGCGTGCCTGTCTAGAACAGGACCGGTACCACTTTCAACCTAGTGCATGGAAACGGCTCCGTGAACTGCACATTAGCTTGAATGATGCGTTATATGTTCTTCGCCATGGCAAAATCGACGGAGAGCCGGAGTTTGATATAGCTTCTGGACATTGGCGCTTTACCGTGCACGGCAAAACCGTCGATGAAGAAGAATTAACGATTGTGTTCGCCTTTGTCGAGTTCAAAGACGTGTTGATTCTCACGATTGCTGAATGAAAGGCCGGATAAATCGTTGAAAGGCAGGTGCAGGATGCGCTGCGGATGCGGAGAGCAAGCTACCATCGTTTGTGGAGATTACCTCTTTGTCGAATGTGGCCTGACCAACGTGACCCTTCGCGGGGTGGAGCTGCTCAAGTGCGATCAATGCGGGAGTTCGACTCCAGTCCTTTCCAAGATCAACAACCTGATGCGGGTGATCGCCTCGGCCCTCGTGCTGAAACCCTCTCAGTTGACGGGCAAGGAGATTCGTTTCATACGCAAGTACATCGGCCTCACCGGTGAACAATTCGGCAAGAAACTCGGCTTGACAAAGCAGCACGTCTCACGGATCGAAAACGAGAAACATCCGGTCGGAGCGCAAACGGATCGGTTAATCCGCTTTCTCGCTATCTCAGCCAACTCGAATCTCAAAAATGAAATACAACGGCTATTCGAGCGGCTCGAAACAATCAAGGACAAGCCGCTTCAAGAGCGTATCGAGATTGACCTTGCAACAGGTTCTTTTGAATACGCTGCGGCGTAGCCCTCAAAAAAACAACGTACTGTCATTCTTTCAGAACTGCTGATATGCCATTCAAATACAGAATTCTCTTCGTGGACGATGAGGAACGACTCAGAGAGATGGCCAAGGCGATCCTGGAATCGCACGGCTACGAAGTCTTGTGCGCCCAGGACGGATTCGAGGGACTTCACGCTCTGAAAGAATCGCTCCCTGATCTCGTGATCTCTGACTTGCAGATGCCCAACATGGACGGGTTTGAGTTTCTTTCCGTTGTCCGTCAACGCTTCCCGCATCTGCCTGTGATTGTGATCAGCGGAGAATTCAGTGCCGTCGATGTGCCCAACAGCGTTTTGGCCGATGCCTTCTTCGAAAAGTCGCAGTACACGCCGGACCAACTTATCACACGCATTGCTGACTTGGTGAGCAAAACCCCAATCCGACCTGCTGTAGGGAAGACGCATACGCCAGTCTGGATTCCGCACGCGGAAAGTGAGCACGTCGGCGTGACCTGTACTAGCTGCTTACGAACTTTTTCAGTTCCCACGCCGCTTAACTCCGGCATTCACAATGTTGCCTGCAAATTCTGCTCATCCAGAGTTCGATTCCGGTTGTCCTAAAGAATAGATTGATGCTGCTCCGTTGCGCTTGAACCGCGAGGAGCACACTCGCCGCATCGGGCTAGACACGCAGCCCACACCAGTCTTCAGCCATTACGATCGAGTTACCGGGATGGTAAGGATCGTACTTTACGCTGGCGGCCACGCCAATACGGCAGGAGTGCAGATCAGGAAATTTATGCAGGTTCGTCACCTCCTGCGAGCACTCGTATTGCACACCCGCCACCCCGTACGAGTATAGGACCAACTGTACCGGGTGACCGGCGTCAGAGTTGAATTCCTGTATGTCGAGTACGGTTCCGTCGGTGATGCGCCCCTGCGTACTGATGCGCTGACGGCGCAAAATCTCATGCTGTTCCGGAGTTTTCTTACGTCCGCCCAGCCACATTACGGTGCTGGCCGCGGCCAGCACAACGGCTCCAGCGAGGGTGCAGGTGTAGATGCGTAACAGGGTCATGGAAGCAGCGCGGTCATCGTATGCGATAAACCGCTCTCTTTCGACTTTACTACGAAACCGGAGCACATTGGCAGAGCCGGGAGGCTGAAGTCTTTCGCCGACCAGCCCTGCGCCGCCGTTTGCCTCTTATTCGTCCACCACCGGATTCCGCAGCGTTCCAATGCCTTCAATGGTGACCTCGACGACATCTCCCTTCAGTAACGGGCCAACGCCCTCCGGGGTACCGGTCGCAATCAGATCGCCGGGCAGCAGGGTGCAGAACTGCGAAATGTGCTGTAGGACGCGGTCGATGGAGAACATCATGTCGCGCGTATTGCCGTCCTGGCGCACTTGGCCATTGACGCGGGTCTGCACCTGGATGCCGTTCGAAAGGTCCAGCTCCGTGTTGACGATGGGGCCGAAGGGGCAGAAGGTGTCGAAGCCTTTGGCGCGAGTCCACTGGCCATCGATCTTCTGCAGATCGCGCGCGGTCACGTCATTAACGATGGTATAGCCAAGAATGTACTCCTTGGCGCTTTCGCCCTCCCTCATTTTGTGGCAGCGGCGGCCGATCAGGATTCCGAGTTCGCCCTCGTGATCGACCCTCTGGCTGATCTTGGGGCGAACGATCTCGCCACCGGGAGCCAGTAGCGACGAGGGCGGCTTGCTGAAGATCAGCGGTTCGGTCGGCATCTCATGATCCAGCTCACGTACGTGAGCGGCGTAGTTGCGGCCCACGCACATCACCTTGCTCACGATAGGAAAAGGAGTCAGCAGCTTGGCCCGTTCCAGCGGAAGCGGCTCAGCGATGGTTTTACCGGAGCCGGGCTCCGGCAACACGATCTGTTCCGGCACGCCCGCGCCGCTGACCTGCATTTGCGGGCTGCCCAACTCACTGATAACAAAGTCATGGCCGTCGCGGGTCTCCACAAGGCCAAAGCGCGATCCTTCCATTCCAAGAAATCGGCAGATTTTCATCGAACCTCCGAGGGCACCGTCTCCTCGGCAGGAGCCGATTGCGCACTCTGATTCCCGCGCACATCGTCCGCCGCGACGGTGTAGTAATAGGTTTTTCCAGGTTGAACATCGTTGTCGCGCCAAGCCGGAGCCTTGACCGGCGCAGGGGTCACTGCAACGAAATTGGAGTTTGGGCCTTGACCAGAAGACCGGCGATAGACGATGTATCCAGCCAAGTCGCTTTCCGTGTCCGGCGCCCAGGTGAGATCGATGAACGGCTTCTGGCCCACGCTGCTGAACACCGCCTGCAAGCCGCTGGGAACCGCGGGCGGGAAGATGTCATGCACCTTCAAATGCACCACCGGGCTGTCATCGCCCTCGACCTCCACCGCAGCCTGTCGCGGTATCGCGAGCACGGTCACGGACGCAATCTCGTAGTCGTACTCCTGCTCCCACTCAAAGTTGTGGTCGCGAAACTCGCCTGGGCCAAGTCGGTAAGGAAGCTCTCCGATGAGAGCAAACTCTTTCTTTCCTTCGCTTCGCCGATAGATGCGCAGCCGGTAAGAGATGTCCGGAGAAGGCGCGGGGTTGGTTAGCGCATTCCACTGCAACAGTGGTCCTTGCGCATCAAGTGTGGCGCGGAAATCAGTCGGTGGCGGCAGGGTGGCAACCAACGAAACCCGCACCTGGTTCGAAAGTCCGGCGGAGTGGCCGCGCTCATTGAGAACCTCGACGGTGTAGGTCGCCTCATTCTGAGCCTGATTTTGAGCAGCGATCAGTGACGGCGGCAGTACATCCTCATACGAAACCACCGGACGGCGAACCCCAGGTGTCGTAGTAGCCAGTTCGCTGCTCTTGATCTCCTTCACCACCTCGCCGCAGACGTTAGTCGGAAATTTGTTGATGATCCGGCAGATGCGTGTAACCGTGGGCCAGCGCATGGTTTGGTGATCGGTGGTCTCCCCGGGAGGCGACCAGGTGAGAATCACGCGCTCGCCTCTGCGGGTAGCCGAAAGATTATCCACGGTCATCGGAATGCGCAATGAAGGCGGCTGGGGCGCACCCGGCGCGGCGCACCCGGCGACCACGGTAAGCACACAACAGCAGACGGCGAGCAGGATAGAATTCTTCTTCATCGGAACGGTTCAGCGTAACAGAAAGCGGCAGCCCTCCGCACCGAAGATCGCATCGCGCTAATGCGGGCGGCTCTTTTCCATGCATGTTGTACAATTCCGGCGATCAGCGCTCAGAAGGAGAACCTGTCGAGATGATCTTCGACGCTCACCTCCACATTATCGCTCCCGGTTTTGAACTGATTCCGAACCAGGGATACCTGCCGCCGTGGTTGACCGCCGCCGATTATCTTTCTGTCGTGCAACCGCTCGGGATCGTTGGCGGAGCGGTGGTCTCCGGCTCGTTTCAAGGCTACGACCAGATATACCTACGGGACGCGCTCTCGCGACTCGGCCCCACATTCGTCGGCGTCACACAGCTTCCGCGCGATGTTCCGGATGAAACGATCCTGGATCTCGCGCGTTGCGGCGTTCGCGCCGTCCGCTTCAATCTGCGTCGTGGAGGTTCGGAAAGCGCAGACGCGATGGAGGAAATGGCCCGGCGCGTCTTCGATCTGGCCAAGTGGCACATTGAAATCTATGCGGATACGCAAGGCCTCGCAGACTTTGTGCCCATGCTGAACTCATTGCCGCAGATCGTCATTGATCATCTCGGGCTTTCCGCCCAGGGACTCCCCACGCTGCTAAAGTTGGTGGAGCACGGAGCGAAGGTAAAAGCGACCGGCTTTGGCCGGGTCACGTTCGACGTTGCAGCCGCCATCAAAGCGATCGTTTCAGTGAACCCCGAGGCGCTGATCTTCGGTACCGACCTGCCTTCCACTCGGGCCCCGAGGCCATTCTCACCCGCTGACATCGAGATGATCCGCAACGAACTCACCCCGAATGTCGCGCGGCGGGTTCTCTACGACAATGCCGTTGCGCTCTACCGTCCCGCGAGGCAGGCGATTGCAGGCGTAACTCCCGCCTAGTACAGGCTCTCCTGCCGTTTCATGTTCCCGAAGGTTCCGATATTTGCCAGAGAAAAAGAAAAACGATACTGGTTTTCGACATTCACGCCGGGCACGTCGATGTGCCGGAACTCGACGCTCACCCCGCAGCAATTCCAGTTATAGCTGCTCTGCCCGGCTGCATACTGTAGAAAGTCTAGATTCTCGTCATAGCCCATGCTGAATGCACCGGAGAATCCACGCTTGTTCGGATGCCCGTAACCCACCAGGTAACGGAACTGATCGAACACCAGCGGAGCGTTGCTTATGGTCTCCGCAGGCGGTTCGGCGGGCACATGGAAGAATGAATCGCTCAAGCCGACGAAGTACTCGCCCAGGCGATATTCTGCAAAGACCGCGCTGGAGTTGATGCGCCCCTGCACTGGATCGTAGTCCAATTGCCACTGAATGTCGGTATTGGCCGAGGTTTCGATGCGTAGTTTGCTGATCACTGGACTCCACGTCCGGGGCCCGGTCAGGAAAGCGATGCCGGTCAGGTCTTCGGTGGCGGCAAGTACGTTCCTGCGTCCCGTCACCAACGCCCCGCCGAAATTCTCGTTGAAGTAATACTTCTGCTTCACTTCCCAGCTCAGCAGCTCGCGCGTCGTCTTGCTCTCGTCCTCGCACTTCGGACGCAACTCGGTCACGCCGGGAATATAGGACGGAACCCTCTCCTTGCGCCCCTGCGGCGCCGGGGCTGCCGCCTCGCAACCGGCCTCGTGACTGGTGGAGCGGCGGCGCCCATAGATGCGCTGGATCACGTCATATTCGAATTCGCTTGTGTCGCTCAGAATGTCAGTCTGATCGAAGCGGATAATGTTCTGGAAGTTATCCACGCCGGTCGTGTAGCGGTAGGTGAAGATGGGCTCGATAACGTGCTTAAGGCGACGGCCAAAAATGTCACGATCAAAAACCTTTTCCATCACCGGAGGACGCAGCTCAATCGCGCTTTCAACGTCGCGGCGGTTGATCCCCGTGCCGCTTGCCACTCCAAGCGGGTTCGAAGCCGTAACTGCCGAGACCTGTTGGGAGTAAAGCGTGTCATGCACCGCGATCTCGGGCCGCAGATCCCAGCCCATCCATTGCAAAGGCAACGCGATTCGCGGACGAATGTCGAGACGTCCAACTAAATCAGCGGTGGCAAAACCCGGCTCACTGCGCTGCAAGCCTGCGCCACTGGTGTCCACGCCCCATACGAACGGTGACGAATATACATGCTGTTCCAGTCCGTTGAACTCGACCATGGGCAAGTGAACGATCTTGATCTGGTCAGAGTAGGAGTTGGTCGCAGGGTTCTGGTAAAAGTTCTGGTAGCGACTTGCGCTGCCGTTGAGCGAAAAACCCGCGAGATTGTGCGAGATGAAGGCGACCGACCGCACTTCGGAGTTGACGGCCTGCGAGAAGGTTTCCGAAAAAGCCTGCCGGAAAAGAAATGAACTGAGATAGTCGATGCTGGCGGCGGCGCGCCAGTGGTCGGCGCTGGTGTCGCCGATCAAACGTGCTTCATTGCCGCCCTGGTCCTGACCCGTCACAGGAGCGCCACGGTCTTGCACGCCAAAGTAATGCAATTCCAGCGAGCTGTTTTCCCCAGGCTTCATGCGGATCTGCGCCGTCTCGCTCCAGCCGCGCGAGGAGAAGTACTGCGTCCCAATCGTAATGTCACTGGAACGATTGATAGCCCAGTAAACCGAGTCGCCCAGGATAAAGCCCTTGGTGGAGGATTGCCCGATATCAGGCAGCAGGAATCCGCTGGTGCGCGCCATTGGGTTAGCCGGCAACTTGCTGTAAGGAAAGTAGAAGATCGGCAGCTTCAGCAGGCGGAAGCTGGAGTGATACACCTTCGCGTCCTCGCCTGCCACCACGTCAATCTTCTCCGCATTGAAAGTCCAGGTCGGGGATTGCTCGGCGCAGGAGGTGATGCTGCCGTGCGAGACAATGTAGCGATTGCGTCCTACTTTCTGCACCTCGCGCCCGGCAATGACGAATGGATTGCTGGTGGTCAGCACCACGGTTTGCCCTCGCGCCACCGCGCCAAAAGTTCCGGCAACATCGTAAAAGGTTCCGGTCTCGGTTCGCACGTTGTAGGTGGCGTGCGAGGCAGTGAGGTGGGCATCATGCGGTCCGCCTTCAAAGACCACCCGCCCGTTGGCTGTCACCTCGCCGTTGGCTGCGTTGTATGTGCCATGTTCAGCGCGAAGGATGTAGCTCTGGAACGATATCTCTACGTCGCCGTCTGCCTTGTATAGGTCGCCCTGTTTCTCCTGTTGCCGGGCCTTGATCGTGACCTCCTGCGAAGGCTGCGTCGTGGCCTCTCCATCGCTGGACGAAAGCTTGGGCAACTGACTAGTAAACGCCAGGGAAGCCATGAGCAGGTGACTTACGATCGTGAGTGTGATAATTCTCAGAGTGCGAAGGGTCATCGGATGCGTTTTGCCGGTTCATGTGGTGCAGGAACAAGGCTTGGTTGCAAGTTAGCACGCGCAGCCACCCGCCACAAAGTCTAGCGCTTCGGAAAATCCCTCGCGGCTCTGCTGTTCCCACAACTCGCTATGGACTGTCCGCTCTGCGGTACGTCATGCACGTGCTCCGTGCCCCCTGCCCTCACCACAGCCAATGCCGTGGACAGCCCCGCTGTCGCCAAATCCGTGGACGCAAGGCACAGAATGCACTCAGACGACTCGACCCAATCCAGCTTTGTAAACGATCCCCGCCAAGCCGTGGCAAACGAGGCTTGGCGCACCGAAGTCGCTTCCCGCGTTTGCAGCTACCGTGCCCGCCGGAAATCTGGAAATGCCGGGGCCAACTCTCCGTCGCTCGATTTCAATCCCGCCAGCGGAGCACAGACTCTGGGGACGAAGAGCTTCGCCGCACAGAGTCCTAGTGCCCAGAACGCTGTCTCGCCGAACATCAGCTCAGGAAGTCACGCCGGAGGTCAGGCTGCGTCCAGCCGCGTTGCCAGTCCAGGTGCGGAGGCGCGAAACCCCGCGCGAAACGCCTTCGACACAAACTACTATCGCCGCCTGAACGCCGCCGCCATGGCGCAAAGCTCCAGCATCCTTCTAGGCGCAACCGTCGCGGCACCTGCGCCCGCTCAGGAGCACGAGGCCGAGATCGCAGTTGAGAGTGAACCGAAAAGCGAGCGGGAGAGCGATGATTCACTACGCGATCTCCTCCTTTCCGATACGATTTGCGACCCGGCTTCCTCAGTTGAACATCCGGCTCTTGACCTGGAAATCCGCCCAGCCGTTGCACCGGATTCGTCTCTCGACCGCTATTGCATCTCCGCGCCTCCTTTGCCGGAACCCGAGCGCGAGACGCCCGCCGCGCCATCGCAGGGAAATCTGATCGTCTTTCCGCGTTCCTTGCTGGAGCCGCCGCTTCTGCCCCAGCCCTCTCGCGACGAACTGGCCGAGCCCATGCACAGGCGGCCCCGCATCCTCGAAGTGCCTGAGGACATCATGCCCGTTGTACAGGGTTCGCTTTTCCCGGAGATCCGTTTGGACGGCGATGTGGAGGAGGGTGCAAGCAGTCCCGAGCCCGAGATCGAGTCTCTCTTGCAGGTAGCGCCCGTCTCCGCTCGCCTGATGGCCGGCCTCACGGATTTGGGCGTGGTGATAACCGCTGGCGTGCTCTTCGCCGGAATCGCCTTCCGCGCGCTTCCCGGCATCCCGCACGCCAAACCTTTCTGGATGGGGCTGGGGGTGGTAACCCTGCTGCTTTGGGCCGTCTATCAACAACTGTTCCTGCTCTATGCCGGGCGCACCGTTGGCATGAGCATGAGAGGCATCCGCCTGAGCACCTTTGACGGTCGGACCCCGCAGTGGATGCAGCGCCGGCGCCGTGCGCGTTTTATGTTCATCTCTTTCGCTGCCGTAGCCCTGGGCTTTCTCTGGGCTCTGGTAGATGAAGATGCGCTCTGCTGGCATGACCGCATCTCGCGCACCTTTCCCACCCTCCAGTAATTCTGCTCTACGCACGAAGGACGGCGCCGCAGACCATGCAGGCGCTCGTCGAGATGTCCCAGCGCGATCTGGCGTGCCGGAGCCGGGGGAGCGTCGGCAAAGCTGCCGCCAACCGCTCGCGCCAAAAATCCGATTAACCTCAAGCGCCTTAAGGAACTCGTAAGAAAAGTTTTAGTCAACTTTTAGGCCGGACCTGTTTTAATCTATTGAGCAGAGCGATGCCCCACGGACGCGATCGGACCTGGCATGTCCAGTCGCAGCGCACCGCACCTTCAACTTTTCTATTCCCAATTTGTCGCAGGTCGCCGCGCAAAGAATTAGCGCGGCTGTTCAGCTTTTTTGCTGGGGGGTGTACGTGTCCGTGGATGATGCTAATGCGGTCCTTGAAACTTACTTGAATATCGCTTTCTCGTTCTCCCGGGGAGTGGTTCGCATCTGGGGAGCCGAGGCGGCCTCGGCGCGGCTTCTGTGCGCGTTGAAAGAATTCCAGTCGTTGGACCATTCGAGCGTTCAGGGTCCGGCAGCGGCGGTTCTTGGTCATCTCGCAGGCATTCCCTATAATTCGATCGACTCGATCGTCCATGTCTCGAACGTTTCGCATTTCCTCTACGCCGCCACGTTATTCGACACATTTTTGTCCGAGACTACCCAGTTCCTCTTTCTTCTGCTTCCACGCGCCATGGGGGAAGAGCAGCCGGTGCCTCTGCGCGCCCTCATCGATGCCGCTTCTAAGCGCGAGGCCATAGCTCAGGCTGCGTCGGCTCGCGCTCGCGAGGTCGGATACCTGCCTTTTGCTGCGCGTATTCAATTCCTGCGAGAAACTTTCGGACTGGAAATCACCATTTCGCCGGAAACTATAGCGGGACTCAATCGATTTTCTTCTGCCCGCGATAACGCCGAAAGCGATCAGGGCAGTTTCCATCTGCAACTTGGCGACCGCGGAGATATCGTTCCACGAGCGAAGGGTTCAGAGGTAAATCCTTGGACCAAGATCGGCGGCGATGTGCATTGGGCCGTTGACAGCTATGAACAAGCCGCACGAGCCATTGCCCGTGCGGTGTTCACGCAAGTTCTGAAGCGAAGCGACCATCCGGCGGTGCAGCTCGCGCTGATAGGTTCAACCGCAAAGGTGTCGCTGAACGCCTCGTAATTCGTGTTGTTTCAGTGCTTGCCGTCGCCGTTGCCATCGATCAAGCCGGAAATCTCGTCTTCGTCCTTTACGGCGACGGCGACCGCATCTTCTTCCAGCAGCGGCTCCAGCGGAATCGACTCCAGCAACACCACCGCGTGCGCAATCGCCGTGTTCTCGGTTCCGGTGCCCTCGGGAGTCTTGGCCTTGATGCCGACGCGCGAGGATGGGATATTCAGCAGCTCAGCCACCCGGGCACGCAACTTCTCCGCGTGCGGCACGATCTTCGGCGCGGCTAGGATCATAGTGGTATCGATATTGACCACGCGAAAGCCCGCCATCTCAATCTGGCGGAGAGCCTCTTGCAGAAAGAGCACCGAGTCTGCGCCCTTCCACTTCGGATCGCTCGGCGGAAAGAAGCTGCCGATATCGCCAGCGCCGACCGCGCCCAGTAAAGCGTCGGTGATTGCGTGCAGCAGAACGTCGCCATCGGAGTGCCCGGCCAGGCCATGCGTATGTTGCAGCTTCACTCCGCCAATCACCAGCGGCACGCCCGCTTTGAATTCATGCGAGTCATAGCCGTACCCGATCCGCATGCTCATTTGCTTACGCCTTGAACCGGGCGCAACTCCTGCGAGAGGAAATACTCAGCCAGTTCCAAATCCGCCGGAGTCGTGATCTTGATGTTGCGCGGCGATCCCATTACGACGTGCACCGGATGTCCCGCGCGCTCCAGCAGGCTCGCCTCGTCGGTTCCCTGGAAGCCTTCAATGCGTGCTTCGTTGAAAATTGGGCTCAGCAGTCCATAGCGGAAGCCCTGCGGCGTCTGCGCCTGCACGATCTGCTCACGCGGAATCGTCGCCTCGACCACCGCGCCCTCTGGCCTACGCTCCACCCGCTTGATGGTGTCAATTGCCGGAACTCCGGCAATCGCCGCTCCGTAACGCTCGGCATGTTCGATCACGCCGGAGATCGTCTCCTGCGAGACGAACGGACGCACCGCGTCATGGATCAGCACCAGGTCGCCGGATTCCGCCGGAAGCGCGTCCAGCACATTGCCCACCGATTCCTGGCGATGTTTGCCACCCTCCACCAGGTGTACCGGTTTACCGAGCGCGGCTCTCTCGAGCGTTGAGGCAAAGCCTTCAATCTCCGCCTTGCGCATGGCAACCCAGATCGAATCCACCAGCGGGGCTGCGGCAAACTTGCGAAGGGTGTGAATAAGGATTGGAACTCCATCGAGTTCCAGGAACTGCTTGGAACGCAAAGGGGTTTGTCCGGCGTGGAAGACTCCCATGCGCGTTCCCAAACCCGCTGCGGGAATAATGACGAATACTTTCATAAGCGGCTTGCCACTCTAACGAGCACTACGTTCAACATCGTTTTAGATTAGCGGCTCGCACGTTAGCGCGATGCCCGCGAAGTTGCTAAGGGTCCGGGATGGAAGAGCGCGAGCCTTGGCCCGCGCTCTCTGTGTCTCTGCCCGACAGGCTCGGTTGTTCTTACTCCGACTCCTCTTGCTGCGTGGCATTGCCCGCAGGAGCGACCGCTGGGGAGACGTGCTGCTCCGGCGAAGCTGGTTGCGGGTTGCTCTTGCGCAGGTCCGGCGGACGCATCTCGGGTTTGGCCATTCCGGTCTGCCCACGCTCATCAAATTTGCCAAAGATCATTTTTCCAGCCGTGGTCTGCAGTACGCTGGTCACCGAGATATCGATGGTTTTGCCGATCATCTTGCGTGCGTTGTCCACCACCACCATCGTGCCATCATCCAGATAGGCAACACCCTGGTTGTACTCCTTGCCTTCTTTCAGGATGAAGACCTTCATGATCTCGCCGGGCAGCACAATGGGCTTCAAGGCATTGGCCAGTTCATTGATGTTCAGCACATCCACGCCGTGCAGTTGCGCCACTTTGTTCAGGTTGAAGTCGTTGGTCACGATCTTCCCTTCATAAAGTTTGGCAAGCTCGATCAGCTTCATATCCACTTCGCGCACCGCCGGAAAATCATCTTCGACGATGGTGACCTGAATATTGGTGAGTTTCTGGATGCGCTGCAGAATATCCAGTCCGCGGCGGCCACGGTTGCGCTTCAGCGAGTCGGCTGAATCGGCCACTAATTGCAGTTCGCGGAGCACAAAAGCGGGAATGGTCAGCACCCCGTCCAGAAAACCGGTTTCGGCAATGTCTGCGATACGACCGTCGATGATGACCGAAGTGTCGAGAATCTTGTAGCTCCGGCGCGTCTGCTTTTCGCCGCCGAAGATGCCGCCCAGCGCTGCCAGATTCAGCAACTCGCCCTTGGCCGCGCCCACGATCAGGCCCACATAGGCCATCACCAGCATCACCATGAGCTGCAAAAAGCTTTGCAGGTGCCCCTGGGGGACAGCATTGCGGATTACGACGCTGAAAAGGTATGCGCCGACAATCCCCAGAACGCTGCCCAGCGCCGCCCCGATCAGCCGCTTCAGGCTTATAGCGCGCAGACGCATCTCAAACAGAATCACGGCTAAGCCCAACATCAGGCCAACTGCCGTATTCACGAGCTTAGGCCCACCAAACGGCTGAAGCAAAAAGCAAGCCAGGCCCACAAGAACTACAAAAACAATCCGAATTATGACAAGATCCAAGCGGCCCTCCCTGAAGGCCCTATCAAAACGGAAGATCCTGTCGCGCCGATCGGCGTCGCCATGGATTGCTCCCGACTCTCCGGCATTAGGCCTGCCGGTGATATTAGAAATATGAAAGAACCGGGTTTTGGATGCCCTAACCCGACACTTCGGTGCAACTTAACTAAAAGTAGAGGAAGTATATACTAGCGCTGCCGCAATGCCCTCACTTCGCGCTGATGAAGCATTAAGTAAACCCTTATCAGGCTCTGCTTGTTCGTGCAACCTTCCGGAATACAGGTCTCCAACAGTACCTCACTGGTTATCCTCTTGGCTACGTTTCTGATTGTAAAACCGCGCCATGCAAGGCAATTTGGAATAAGCAGCCACGGCCGCAATCCGGCGCACGACTTTGTACCACTGTAGCCGCCCCGCAAGGGGAAGATGAGCGGCTAGTTCTCTCGGCAGCAACGGGAGACAGGAAACCGGCGCATACAATTCTCGGGGGAGAATCCGCGCCGGTTTTTCTTTCCACCCCCAGCCATAACAAAACGTTCATTGGCGTTCCCGCCCGTAGACACATACAATCTTGCACATGAAAGCCATCGTCGTAACCTCGCATGAGGGCCCAGCCGGACTCGAACTCCGCGATGTTCCCGTACCCACCCCGGCCAACCATGAAGTCCTGGTGCAGGTTGAAGCCGTCGGCGTCAACTTTGCCGACGTCCTCGGCGCACTCGGCCGCTATCCCGCCGGTCCCACCCCGCCCTACATCATGGGACGCGAGTTCGCCGGTGTCACGGAAGAGGGTCGCCGCGTCATGGGCTACGCCCAACACTCGGCCTGCGCCGAATATGTCGCTGTGCCCGAAGGTTACTACTGGCCTCAACCCGAGGGCTGGACCTCTGCCCAGTGCGCCGCCTTTCCGGTCAACTACTTCACCGCTTGGCTGCTCTACTGGAAGGCCGGTTTGCTTCAGCAATCGATCGAGCCCGCGCCCGCCCGCGAAAAGCCTCGCCCTCGCGTCCTCATCCACGCCGCCGCCGGAGGCGTGGGCACCGCCGCCGTGCAACTCGGCCACATCCTGGGCCTCGAACTCTTCGGGACCGCCAGCAGCCAGGAGAAACTCGCCAAACTCACCGCGCTCGGCCTCACTCATGGCATCGACTACATGAACGATGACTACGAGGAGCGCATCAATAAACTGACCGACGGCGAGGGCGTGGACGCGGTCTTTGACAGCCTCGCCGGTGAACACACCTTCAAAAGCCTTGCCTGCTGTGCCGAATTCGGCCGCGTCATCCTCTTCGGCAACGCCACTGGCCAGCCCCCCAAGTTCAACACCGCCGCCATGTACTCGAAAACCCTCAGCGCCCACGGACTCTGGCTCAGCAAAATCTCGGCCAATCACGAGCTCATCCGCCAGGCTTTGGAATCGATGACACCTTACATCCGCACCGGCGCGTTGCGTCCGACCATAGGAGCCAAGTTCCCCATCTCCGCCGCCGCAGACGCACTCCGCCTGCTCTTCGAACGCAAGAACTTCGGCAAGGTGGTGCTCACGTTGTAAACGCGGAAAAGTTGGGTACCGGTTTCACACATGGCCCACTGTCTTGCAAAAATATCTGAAACTTCTACGATGAGAACATGAAGAAGTCAGGCGCGAGCCAAGGCCAGTCGGCATCGGAGCTCATCTCGAAAAGAATCGCCGAACTTGGGGATTGGCGCGGGGAGACCCTCAGCAGAATGCGCAACCTCATCAAGGAAGCAGACCCGGACGTCGTCGAGGAGTGGAAGTGGATGGGCACTCCGGTTTGGTCACACGACGGCATCATCTGCACTGGCGAATCTTACAAGAATGTCGTGAAGCTTACCTTCTCAAAGGGCGCGTCTCTGACGGATCTGGCCCATCTCTTCAACTCGAGTCTCGACGGAAACGTACGCCGCGCGATCGATATTCACGAGGGAGAAGAAGTTGACGAGTCCGCCTTCAAGGCGCTCGTTCGCCAAGCGGTCGCCCTCAACAGTTCTGGCAAGTCGAGACCTTCGAAGAAAACGAACTCCTAAGGGGCTACCTACCCTGTGCCTCTTGTGCGCGCAGCGCCAAGCCGCTAGCTACCGAGGTGAACTCGTTTCCGGTACGCACCCTTTCGACAGAGAAGCGCGCCTCAAAGATTCTCCTCACCGCCGGCACAAACGACGTTCCTCCAGTCAGAAAGACGCGGTCCACCGTCCGTGCATCCACTCCGCTAGTTGCCAGCAGCCCGTCCACGCACTGCTCAATCTGTTCCAGCTCTGGACCAATCCAGCCCTCGAACTCCGCCCGCGTTACCGTCTTGCGCAACTCCAACCCTCCCTCGCGGAAGCGGAACTCGGCCTGATCGCTTTGTGAAAGTTCAAACTTCACCCGCTGCACCGCCTGATGCAGTTGATAGCCCAGGTCTTCGTCCACCAGCATGATGAGTGATTCGATCTTCTCCGGTTCCAGCGCCCTGGTATGCGCGCTCTTCAGCAACTCCATCACACTGCGCGTGCGCAGAAATGACAAGTAGTGCCAACGCTCCAGGTTTGCGTAGATCCACGCAGGGACTGCGGGCAGAATCTTTTTGCCCGAGCGCGCCATGCTGTCCGCCCCCAGCGCCGGCGAAACCAGCTTGCGCACAATCCGCGCATCGAAGGCATCGCCCGCCAAGCCAACCCCGCCGTTGCCGAGCAGGTCCTGCGCCCTGCGCCCGCGCCGCCGCACACCCGGCCCTACGTGCAGCAAAGAAAAGTCGCTGGTGCCGCCGCCAAAGTCGCCGATCATAATCAGCTCGTCGTGGTCGAGCGTCGATTCGTAGGCATAGGCCGCGGCTACTGGCTCCATCTCGAACTTCACCCGTTCCCAACCCGAAAGCTCAAAGGCATGGCGCAAACGGCTCAGCGCATAGGCTTCGTCCTCCGCAGTCTCCGCGCCCACGAAGCGCACCGGACGCCCGACCGTAGCCTCGCGCACCGGCACGCCAAACTGCCGCTCGGCGTGCAGTCGCAGATCGCCCAACATGCGCGAGATCAGATCCTCCACCGTGTAGTGTCGCCCCAGCACCTCGGTCCCGGTCAGCAAGCGGCTGGGCAGGTACGACTTGAGAGACTGAATCAGCCGTCCTTTGTGCTCGGCCTCCAGATACTGCTCAATCGCCCAGGGCCCGGTCCACGACTGTACGTGCCTGCGCCCGGCTTTCTTGTGCTGCTCCAGATATAGAACTGAGCGGAAGGATTCCGTGCTGCCGCCACTCGAACAGAAATGAACCAACTCCACCCCAGCGCCGTTCGCCAAGGCCAATGAGCTGTTAGTGGTTCCGAAATCGATGCCAATGGAAGGAAGATCTTTTTGCCGTGACTTCACACTCTATTATTCCGCAGATGCCGGGATGATGCTCGCGCCATCCCACCTGGAATTGTGGAGAATTTTCCGTTCGCACACTTTTTTATCCCTTGGCTGCAGTTCGCGGGCTCGCAATTGTTGAGAGCAACCCTCCTTGCACTCGCACCATCTTTGCTGTGGAGCTAGAATGCCCAGCACAGGGGTGAAGCATGGGGTGGAGTTTCTGCAGTTTCTGCAGGGTCCGGGTAAATCTTCTTGTCTTGTTTTCGTTGTTCCCGGCCGGAGTCTGCGTGGCAGCTTCGAACGGGACAATGCAAGATGGGACACAACAACTCACGGTTTCATCTGGCATTGCATTTCGGGTCGAGGTCCTGCACCGCACCCGTCTTCAAAAAGGCCGCACCATTCAGGGCCGCCTCATCGAGCCCATCTATGTTGACAATCGTTTGCTGATCCCCAGCGGCGCAATGCTGGAAGGCACGATCTCCGACGTGCGCCCCGCAGCTCACGGCAAGCGCTTGGATGCAAAATTCCACGGCGACTTCACGCCCCTAAACGAACCAGTCATTCAGTGGACCGAACTTTCGCGCAATGATGGCTCCCGCTATACACTTCAGGCGGAAAGCGCCATAGGCGCCGGAAGCACTCTCAATTTCCGCAGCCCTCACGCCGGTCACGAGTCGCTAATGCGGCACGCATGGAGCTCGCTCATGGGTCGCAAGGATTCGGCGGTGAGCACCGTAAAGGCGCCCCATAAATGGGAGCGTCTGCAAAGATACTTCTGGTCGCAAATGCCCTACCATCCCCAATATGTGGAAGAGGGCACGCAATACGAAATGGCCTTAACGCAGGACCTTCAGCTACTCTCCAGGCCATCTCCCGATCCGCCAGAGGGTGCGCAGCCGGCACCCAATGGCGAGAAGCCGCTGGAACAACTGGTTTCCGTGCATTCACGTCTGCAAAGCGATCTCAACTCAGCCAATTCCAAGGCCGGAGATCCCGTCGAGGCGATCGTCACCCAGCCGGTTTTCAATTCGCAAAATGAGTTGATCATCCCTCAGAACAGCATCCTGCACGGTAAGGTTCTCCAGGCCCGTGCGTCGCGCCGTTGGGGACACAACGGTACCTTGCGCTTCTCCTTCAATGAAGTAACCTTTCCCTCCGGATTCCACCAGGACGTCGAGGCAACTCCCACCGGCATCGAGTCCAGCCCTGACGCAAAGCTGGCCGTGGATCAGGAGGGTGGCGTGACGCCTCAGACCAATCGCAGCATCGCCGCTCCGCTGGTGATGGGGCTGCTGTCAATGTCGGCCTTGGGCGATGACGATGGCGGGCTTGGCAAAGCCGCTGTCTCCAGCAATGGCTTCGCGCTGGTCGGCAGGTTGGTGGCAATCGCCACTGCTTCGCGTTACGTCGGTGGAAGCATCGGCGCGGTCGGCACCGGACGCACCGTCTACACCCGCTTTCTGGCTCACGGCAAAGACACACATTTCGGCAATGACACCGAAGTGATGCTGGAGATGTCGCCCGCCCACGCCCACCAAATGGCCCCGGTTCACACTAAATAGTTCGGCTTCGGTGCATGTGCATAGGGTGCCCCGGGTGCCCCACCTTCAACTCGCGTTCTTTGCGAGTTGAAGGTGGGGTCGTTGACTCTGCTCTTGTTCCTGCTTTTTGCGGGTGCCGGTCGCGGGAATGCTACTTGAATCAATCGGGTGCTACTTGAATCGCAGCCCGCGGAATTCCAGATCGGGCAGCGCCTGGTTCCACTGGCTCGAAATGTGCTCAACCGTAAGCCGCAGCGTGCGCTCCTGTCCCGGTCCCAGCGGCGCCAGCGCCAGATCGCCCGCCTCAGCCACACCGCTCAACGGATTGCGAATCAGCGCCCGCAAGGGCAGAGTCTCGGTCTGCACGGCCTGCCCCAGCGTGTCTCGGAAAACCGCCTCGACCGACCCGCCCACCACCGTGCGATCCCCATTGTTTTTCACCGTCAGGTCGATGTAGGTCACGGTCGCGCCGACGAAGTTATCCGCCTGACTGAGCTTCGCCTGCTCTACAACCAGGTTCGGCGCATAAGAATCAGCGGTCTTCACCACATTCGTCTTGGTACGCCCAAAGTACGCGACGACCGCCACCACCGCCAGCACCAGCACGAACCCCACAATCAGTGGAGCCCAGTTGCGCGGTTCCCTCTGCACACTGCTCGCTCCAAACACAACCGGTTCGGGCGGCGTTGCATTCTGTGTCGGTTCGTTTGGCTCCGTCATAGCACGGCCATTCTAGCCCAACCGGGGATTCCGCCCTAATGTAAACGGGAGGCTTCGCAGCCTCCCGTTTTCCTTGCCAGCGAAGCGACGCTCTACTCACCTGCTATTGTCATCCCTTCGATCCGCAGCGTTGGGCAGGCCACCGAGCCGCGCCAGATCAGGTCGCTGCCAATCTCGGCCAGATTACTAAACATCTCGCCCAGGTTTCCGGCCACCGTGATCTCCTCCACTGGATAGGCCAGTTCGCCGTTCTCGATCCACATTCCGCTGGCGCCACGCGAAAAATCTCCGGTCACAAGATTCACGCCAAAGCCCAGGAACTCGGTCACCAGCAGCCCCTGCTTCACGCCCTTGATGATCTCCTCCTGCGACTTCTCTCCCGGCTGCATGTAGAAGTTGCCATTGCCGATCCCCGGCGTTCCGGCCAACCCGCGCGAGGCATTGCCTGTGGTCGCAAGGCCCAGCTTTTTCGCCGTGTAGGTGTTCATCAGATAGCTCTTCAGCTCTCCGCTTTCAATCACCGAGGTGCGCCGCGTGGGCACGCCTTCGCTGTCAAACGGGCGAGTTCCAAAGCCGCCAACAATCGTCCCATCGTCGATCACCGTCAGGTTGCTGCCGAACGCCTTTTGCCCCAGCTTGCCCGCTAAAAACGATGCATGGCGATAGATCGCATCGCCATTGACGGCGTCGAAGATGTGATCCAGCAGCGCGCCCGCCGTCTGCCGGTCGAAGACAATTGGAACCTTCTGCGTCTTGATCTTGCGCGCGCCCAGCCGCCGCAACGTGCGCTCGGCGGCAATCCGTCCCACCTCTTCTGGAGACTCCAGCTTGGCCAGCGTGCGCGCCACCGAGTACCAGTAATCGCGCTGCATGTTGCCCGCCTCATCGCTCGCAATCGGCACTGCGGAGATCGAGCAGTAGGACGAGCGGTACTCGCCAACGAAACCATGCGAGTTCGCCAGCACCTTGTGTCCCACGCTGGCGTCGAACGTACCGCCTTCGCTGTTGGTCAGCCGCGAATCCACGGCGAGCGCGGCCTTCTCTGCCCTGCGCGCTTGCTCGATGCGCTCTGGATTCGAGAGCGAATACACGTCATCGTAGTAAAGGCCCAGCTCGCCTGGGATCTGTCCCAGTTGCTCGGCTTCTGGAATTCCGCCCATCGGATCTTCCGAGGTAATCTTCGCCAGCTCGATGGCGGCGCGCACCAGACGCTCCACGCCATCAACTGACAAATCGCTGGTCGAGGTGTTGGCCGCTCGCTGGCCTACGAAGACACGAACCCCAAGCGCACGCGAGCCCGATTCCTTCAAGGTCTCCACTTCGCCCAAACGCACCACGGTTGAGAACTCCGAGCCTTCGCTCACCACGGCCTCTGAGGCGCTTGCGCCCAACTCTATTGCGCGCTTCACCGCTCCGGCCGCCAGTTCGCGCAGCTCCAAATTCACTGGTGTCACTGTAGTCGACATTTACTGTGCGCTCCCCGTTCCGCCTACCGTCATGCGGTCGATCTTCAAGGTTGGAATGCCAACTCCGACCGGAACACTCTGCCCATCTTTGCCGCAGGTGCCGATGCCCTCGTCGAGCTTCAGATCATTACCCACCATGCTCACGCGGGTCAGCACATCCGGCCCGTTGCCGATCAGCGTGGCATCCTTCACCGGCGCGGTAATCTTGCCGTCTTCGATCAGGTAGGCTTCGCTTGCGGCAAAGACAAACTTGCCGTTAGTGATGTCCACCTGCCCGCCGGCGAAGTTCACCGCGTAGAGTCCGCGCTTCACGCTCTTGATAATGTCTTCCGGCATCTCGTCGCCCGCGAGCATATAGGTGTTGGTCATTCGCGGCATTGGAATATGCTCATAACTTTCGCGCCGTCCGTTGCCCGTGTTTGGCAGACCCATCAGCCGCGCCGAGAGCTTGTCGGCCATGTAGCCCTTCAAAATTCCGTTCTCGATCAGCGTGGTGTTGTTGGTGGCATTGCCTTCGTCGTCCACATTGAGCGATCCGCGGCGTTCGTTCAGTGTGCCGTTGTCCACCACCGTACACTTGTCGCTGGCGACCCGCTTCCCCAGCAGGCCGGAGAACGCCGAGGTCTTCTTGCGATTGAAATCCGCCTCCAAGCCGTGGCCGATTGCCTCGTGCAGCAGCACTCCCGGCCAGCCTGGCCCCAACACTACTTCCATCTCGCCCGCCGGGCAGCACACCGCACTCAACTGCAGGATTGCCTGCCGCGCCGCTTCGTTCGCAAAATGCTCCGGCGTCTTCTCCGTCAAGAAAATCTCGAACCTGTTGCGTCCGCCACCGCCCGAGCTGCCCTTTGCGCTCTGTGCGCCATCACGCGCAATCACAAACACGCTCATCCGCGACAATGGCTGCACGTCTTCGGCAAACGTCCCATCGGAGCCGATCACCAGAATGCGACGAAGTTCGTCGGCATAGCTGGCGCGAACTTCCTTGATACGCGGATCATAGGCGCGCGCAGCCTTGTCGGCGCGAAAGACAAGCTCCACCTTTTTCGACAGCTCGGCATCAGATGCCGCATCGCTTACCGGATACAGGCTGGGGCGTGCGTTCTCCTTCAGGCTCACCACCGGAGTCTGTGCCGGACCTGAGGCGATCAACGCCGCCGTGCGCGCCGCGTGCAGAATCTTTTCCGGCGCAAGATCGTCAGTGTAGGCATAGCCGGTGCGCTCCCCGCTCACCACCCGCACTCCGCATCCCGCGCTGATTCCCTGCGAGGCTGACTTCACCATCGACTCATCAAGCGAGAGCGAGGTCGAGGTCAGATACTCGAAATAAAGATCGGCGTATTCGCCACCCGCTCCGAGCGCCGCGCCAAGATACTTCTCCAGATCGCGCTCACTGAGCCCGTACTTCTCAAAGAAAAACCGTTTGTCCATAGTTTTACTCACAGCTGATTGGATGCCCCTCGCACTGATTGGTGGCAGAGCATGAAGCCAAGCCTCCATTATAGAGGTTGACCGGGAAACATCGCCGCAAATTGCAGATCACAGTGAATTGCAGGTTTGGCGCAGGAGAAAAACGGCGGTCAATTTGATCCAGCTTTGGAAAATAAAAGTACAGCAACGATCAAACGTTGATTGTCTCGGAGACATTCACGGGCTCCTCCACCGTGGCCAGCTCCCACGAAGAGGTATCGCGTAGCAACCGGCTGACCAGCGCAGTGTGCATCGCGTGTCCGGCGCGGTCGGCCACCACGCGCCCCAGCACTTGGTGTCCAATCAGCGAGAGATCGCCAATCAGGTCCAGCACTTTATGCCGCACGAACTCGTCGGCGAATCGCAGCGGCCCGTTCTTGATCCCTTCCCTGGTGAGCACGATTGCGTTTTCCTCGCTGGCGCCGCGGATCAGCCCCATGTTGCGCAAAGCTTCCACTTCGTGCAGGAATCCGAAGGTGCGCGCCGGGGCTATGTCGCGGGCATAATCGCCGCGTGATAAATCGACATATATTGATTCTTCACCGATCAACGGATGGGGAAAATTAATGGTGTAGCGGACCGAAAAGTTTTCCGCCGGATACAGACCCACGAACTTCGCACCTTCTCGCACCTCCACCGCTTTGAGCACGCGGAGATACTGTCGCAATCGCTTCTGCCGACGCAGTCCCACGCGCTGAACCATCTCAACAATCGGCTGCGCGCTGCCATCGAGAATCGGCAGCTCAAGATTGTCCAACTCTACGATGGCGTTGTCGAGGCCCATGCCGACAAAGGCCGAAAGCACGTGCTCGGTGGTTGAGATCAGCACGCCTTTCTTCATCAAACTTGTGGCGTAGCTCACCTTGGCAACATTGCGCCCCGTGGCCTCTACCTGGAAGTCGTCGAGATCGGTGCGGCGAAAGACAATTCCCGAACCCGGCGAGGCGGGCACGATGCGCATCTTCACCGCAACCCCGCTGTGCAGGCCGACACCGGAACATTCCACCGCTGCCCGGACTGTCTGCTCAAATCTCACCGTCACCCCGTAACTCACAAATATCTTCATAGGTTACAGTGATTTAAAAAGAATAAGTTGTGGGATTTTTGCCACAGGCGTGGCTTTCGGACATCCTGTCAGCGCTCGTCACGAACTCTCAACCCACTATTTCTCCTCCCATCCCGAGTTGCTACCGCCGCCTGGAATGGTCGCCGGATTGTAAGTCACGGTCGCATCAAAAAAATCTGGGGCGAATGTCTCGTTGTATTCGATGTGGTTCAGGAATACCTGGCCGATGATTTCGCCGTCGCGCTTGTTGGTGATGGTGTAGGGTGTTTCGATTCCCTGCACCTTGCGGTAATTGCCGTAAATCGTCTCATCCTCTACCTTGTACCTGTCGGCATCGCGCCAGCTATAGCGCTTGTTGATCGGCAAATGGCTGTGAATTTCGATCCCGATGCTGAGCTGATCGTTATCCTTATTCAAAATCGAAACCACATCCACGATTTGCTGATCGGCCACCGACTGACCGTCGTAAAAGAGCACGGTCTTAGGATCTTTCAACCATTCGCGCACCACTACTTCCAGCGAGTGCTGTCGCCGTCGAATGAGTTCCTGCACGTTCTTCGATTCGTCGGCAGCCGTGCCCTTGTACGTTTTCTCGTAGCCCTTGTCGCCGTTGTAAATCTGGATCACGTCACGCTGCTTGGTAAGTTCATGCCGCTCCTTGTCAGGATACTCATAGAAGCGCCAATACAGCGTGCCTGCCGAGTTAGGTTTTCCCTGATAGAACGAGTAACTCCGCCCATGCTGCTCGACGGTTTTGTAGCTGAGCCAAGCCTGTCCGCCAAGGGCTTCGATCATCTGATCAAGCAACTTCCGCGACTTGAGAGCCGTGGGATCGGCGGCGCTGACGCTACTAGATGGAGCGTTGCTGGAGGAAGGCACAGTGGCCTGCGATGACGCCACAGGTGCGGAGTTGCTCTGAGCCACGGCAAAGCTGCTTGTCAGCAGCAACACGGAAAGCGCTTTCTTCATCGTTCTCCCGTCCTCATGCAAATTGCCACAACCTGCCGCCAATCCGCCAGTACTGCACCGCCGTTCAAGGTAAAAAACCTCAATGACGATAAGCTCGCCAGATGCTGGCAAC
This sequence comes from uncultured Acidobacteriota bacterium, assembly GCA_963786435.1. GTDB lineage: Bacteria > Acidobacteriota > Terriglobia > Terriglobales > Acidobacteriaceae > TOLSYN. Next base: position 2,490,466 of record CAWAZK010000002.1, on the reverse strand, counting down.
GTTACTTATCGGTCAATCCTTACGTTCTCAAAGTCGGGTGAGCTGCTGGCAAGGCGCCGATGCCAGGCGCGCGCTTCGGCAATGAGTTTCTCAAAGATTCGGCGCGACACTTCGTTTTCTTCGAAGGTTCGCTCAGGGTGCCATTGCACGCCGAGAACCCAGTGCCCTTCGGCTGTGCCCTCAACGGCTTCGATGACTCCATCCTGCGGAGAGAGGGCCACTACGCGCAATGCATCTCCGGGGGTGGCCACCGCCTGGTGATGGCTGGAGTTGACGATGAGGTGCGGTTGTCCGGTGAGCGCGGCGAGAGCCGAGTCAGGGACCACCTCGGCTGTGTGTTGGATGACCTCCGTGCGCGGTGCGCCAGGTGTGCGGGCGTGCTGCACCGGCGACTCGATGTGCTGGATGAGGGTGCCGTTGCGCCACACGTTCAACGACTGAGTGCCGTAGCAGATCGTGAGGATGGGCTTACGCATGTTGTGCGCGTCCTGCAGAAGAAGCTCATCGACGTTATCGCGAGCCGGATCGGGAGCGCTTGTGCGGGGATGTGCCGTTTCTCCATATTTCTGCGGATCGACATCCGCCGGCGAGCCGGGCAGCAGGATGGCATCGCAGGACTTGGCAAGCTGCGCGGCTTCAATGTTGGAGAGGTTGAGAGCAATCACGACCGGCTCACCGCCTGCGCCCGCCACCGAGTTCACATACTGGGGCAGAGCGCGCGTGGAGTACTCAGGATCAGAGTTGGGGACTGGAATGGCAATGCGCGGCTTCATGCGTAGATGGTAACGCGGGAGGCGCGCGGAGAACAAAGGATGTCAGGGCTGTCGCCGTTCCGCGATGGAACGGAGATGGAATAGCATAATAGCGGCGTGCGTGGGGGAGAGAACGATGGCGGAGCAGGTCTGGGATAGCTTTGCGCGGCTGAACGCAGGGCAGCGCTTCAGGGCTCAATCGGCGGAGATGGGTGCGGCGGTGACCGCGGCGGTGGTGGAGGCAGCCGCTGTTGCAGGCCCGGAGATGCGCGTGGGCCGCGTACTGGATGTAGCGTGCGGCTCGGGCGAGCCCTCGATCTCGATTGCAGCACTGCTCAAAGGAGTGGGGCAAGTTGTAGCCGTGGACACGGCAGAGGGGCCTCTGGAGGTGGCACGCGAGCGGGCACGCCAGCGCGGTCTGGAGAACGTGGAGTACATGCAGGCCGACGTTCACGCGCTGCCTTTTGCCGATGAGAGTTTTGATCGCGTGACGAGCCGGTTGGGGGTGATGTTTTTCGGCGACCTGCGGAAGGCTCTGCGAGAGATGCATCGGGTGCTGAAGCCGGGCGGGCGAGTAGCGCTGCTGACCTGGGGCGCAATGGAGCAGCCGTACTTTGATTCGACGATTGGGACGATACGGCGGCTTAGGCCGGAGCTGGAGATTCCGGCTACGGCACAGGCGATGTTCAAGTTTGGGGTGCCCGGAACTCTGACTGCTTTGCTCGGCCAGACAGGCTTCCGCGAGATTGAGGAACGCGTGCGCAGCCTGCGGTGGGACTGGCATGGCTCGCCGGAGGAGATGTGGGACTACTTCCGCAGCATCACAGTTCCCTTCCGCGCGCTGCTGGAAAAAGTAGAGGGCGATGCTGAGGTAGATCAGGCGGTACTGTCTGCGCTGGGCGAACGTTTCGATGGAGAGTACGTGCGGTTCGAGGCCGAAATGGTAGTGGTCACGGCAGTGAGGAAGTAGGAGTTTGGGGGAAACAAGCTAGTTCAGTTCAGGACAAGAGGAACGAACCTACGTTAGCCAAACGAAGGCGAACGCCGGGTGGCCCATATTTGCCATCTGTTGGCAAATGTGGGGATGCATGCAGGGCCCGCCTACTAAACCCCCAGAGTTGGAACAGCGCCAACTCTGGGCCACCCGCCATCAACGCACATCCTGTGCAATGCGCTTCTTCACTGCCCGCATCACAACAAACCCATTCAAAACCCATAGGGCGTGTGCTCTCGGAAGCGGCTTAGTCCAAATCGCCCTATCGCCAATGCTCCGCCTCAACTGCTCGCCTTCAGCACAACTTTATCTGCGGAGCACTAGCGATACGGCACTAAGGATTTACCGTCAGGAATCACACAGCGGAGTTGCATTTGCTCGAAATCACAGAGACCGTGCGAATGCTTTTACAAGCCGCCCCAGAGGCTTACTCACCGGAATCAAATACCGATACTCTTTTCGGAAGAAATTCTTAAACAGTTTCTTGCCCCAATCGTCGGCAACATCTTCCTTTTCGCGAAATTCAGGCTTCAACGTGTAATCGATGTGATGACCGATCTCATGGAAGAGCACTCCTCCAAAAGCCATTTCGCGGAGAAGTGGAATCCACCAATACCGGTAAATACCATCTTCGAGTTTATCCACAAACATCTCGATCCAAGCTTTCTCGCCATGGTGAGCGGGATGGTACAGCCCTATCACGCTATGTCGCGGATGGCGCCGCCTTCGGGAAGTCACTTTGCCCAAGCGAAGCTTACGCGGCATTCCCGATTGATTGGTCAGAACGACGCAATCCAGTCCTTGAAGATATTTTTCTGGAACAGTCCGAATCAGCTTCCGGACCGTCCTGATAGCGTACTTCGGAGGCTGGTAGTCGTTATAGAATTCTCGAATTGCAATTCCGCCGGAGTCCATGTGTGCTCACTATCACGCATCACAGTACGCCGAAGAGGAGTGTAATTCCAGAGTCTTGCGATATCTGGCGGAAACAGCCCCAGGCACTCACTATCCCACATTGGGAGCAGCTGGTTTATTTCTTGGGCAGAAGCGTTTCATCAGCTAAAGCCGGGGCACCTGTGTCCGAGGTAGTGGTCTGCGACGTAGCGGCGTCTGTTTGCGGCGTGGGTCTGGGGATGCTGGAGTGGGCATAGAAGAGGTCGCACATGGCCTGGTGGACGCGGGCGGAGAGCGCTTCCATGTCTCGGGAGACGAGGCCGGTGGTGGGGATCGGTTCGCCAATAACGAGACGGAAGGGGGTTGGTCGGATGACGAAAGAGTTCATCGGCAGAGCCTCGAAGGCTCCGATGATGGCCATGGGGATGATGGGGACCTGCGCCTTGATGGCGACATAAAAGGTTCCGCCCAGGAATGGCTGGATGCAGCCGTCGGTGCTGCGGCCGCCTTCGGGAAAGACGACGAGGGGCATTCCACTTTTCACGGTTTGCGCGGCTGCAGATAGCGAGCGCATAGAGTGGCGTGCGTCGGTGCGGTCGATGGGAATTTGGCCGGAGCGTTTGAGATGCCAGCCGAGGAATGGAAGACGGAAGAGTTCGAGTTTAGCAAGAATCCGGAACTGGAAGGGAAGGCCGACGTAGAGCGCCGGAATGTCCAGGGCCGAGGAGTGATTCGCGGCGTAAATGGCGGGCTCGGCGCCGGCAATGTGGTCGAGTCCTTCCACGGTGAGCGGCGAGGACGAGGTACGCAGGATGAGCCAGGACCAGAGACGCGCGAAGTTATGCTGGATGCGTCCGGAGTGGTCAAAAAACGAGCTGAGCAGAGAGAAAGTGCCGAGCAGCGCGGTGTACAGATAGATGAGCGGGTTGCGTACCAGGTAGGAGGCAAGACGGGTGGATAGCCTGGGTTGAAGACGCGAGCTCATACGGACAGGATAAATCATGGGCGCGGTTGAATTGGGTTTCAAGACCGTAGAGGAAAGACCCAAGAGGAGGTCCGGCATTGCCGAGGGATTCCATCCATGATGGGTGGCCGCGAAAAGCTTTGAGAATTCTGCTCCAAATCCAGCTCGCAAATGTTACAAACTAAAGCAGACCGTCATGTCCTCCCAGCGTGCTCCCAAGCCCGTCCGCTCCTACCACCTGATTGCGCTGGTTCTGCTGCTGGCGTTTTTCGCGCAGTGTGCATGGTTTGTTTTCTCGGTACCGCTGACGCAACTTGAGGTGGATCAGATCGCTCGTGGCGTTGCGCTGCTGCGTCACATTCCTCTGGAAACAGGGGCAGTTTCCTCGCCGCTGGTCCCGCTGCTTTCGGTGACGGGCATTCTCTTTCATCTACCGAAAGATCCGGCTCGGCTCGATCCGTTCTGGCTTGACCACTACCGTTGGGCCATTCGCACGCCGTTTCTGCTCGCGGGACTCTGCCTCGGGGTGTCGCTGTGGTATGTGGCGCGCAGACTCTACGGAACGGCTGGCGGTCACATAGTTCTGGCGCTCTACGCCTTCAGCCCTGGAATGGTTGCGTACTCGTCGATTGCCGAGCCACAGATCTTTGCCGCCTGGGGGGCATTTGGCCTGATTTTTACAGCCATCGCGACGGCGCACACGCTCTATGCGCCGCGCGAGGTCGTTCTATGGAACTGGAAGCGGATCGTACTGCTCGGGGTGTCGATTACATTCGCCGCCGGAGCGCAGTGGCCGCTCGCCTGGCTGTTGATTCCAGCCGCGGCCTTCATGTTGTGGGCAGTTCCGCACCGCCGCCGAGCCGCGCTGCTGATCCTGTTTGCCGCCATGGCGGTATCGGTAGTCATGCTGGAGCTGTGCTACGTCGGGAACCTTCGGGCGCTGGCTCACGGCCTTGCCCATGCGGGTTGGTTTGGCTTCGCGCCACAGTCACTGCGGTCGGGAGTGCTCGGGCGTATTCTGGCGCGCTTCTTCTTTGATGCCGCTCCGGGCGCGCTGCTTATGTCGGGCTTTGCGCTGGCGGCGTGGTGCGCGTCGCGCCGCATTCGCTTTTTTGGCAACACCGCGCCGCTCATCATCTTTCTGCTTCTGCTCGGAATGGCGGTATTCCTTCCGGTAAATGGTGCGGCCGTAATGCTGTTTGCCACGCTGCCGTTCCTGCTACTCTTTTGTGCCGGCGTCTTCGCCGACCTGATCGAGAGCAAACTGCAAGCTCCCGCGCTCGCCGTTATCTTTGCCATCCTTGCCGCGCAGGCTGCCTACAGCATTGCCGGGCTGATGCGAATGTATTCGCACCCGCCTGGAGTATAAGCTCGCTGTCCTCTGGCTTGTGTCTATTCGACCCTCAATTCGGCACACCAATTCAAGGTGCGATAATCGAAACAGCATGACTTCTTATGAATCTGCGGTTGAACGCCTCTATGCACTCGGCCACGAGCTTCAGCACGGCCCCTCACGCAAGTTTGATCTCGCGCACATCCGCGTCCTCTGCCGTGCATTGGGTGACCCGCAGAGCAGCTTCGCTTCGGTGCTCATCGCCGGGACCAACGGCAAAGGATCGACGGCAGCCACGCTTGCCTCAATCCTGAAGGCTTCGGGACACCGGGTTGGGCTCTACACCTCGCCTCATCTGTTGCGCATCAATGAGCGCATCTGCGTCCAGGGAGAGCCGATTGCGGACGCCGCATTCGCCGCTGCCCACGAGCGTGTCACCGCCGCTGCCGCTGAGCTCGTGAATACTTCCGCGCTGCCGCATCTGCCCAGCTTTTTTGAAACCGTGACCGCCATGGCCTTCGACTACTTTGCCGCGTCCAAGGTTGAAATCGCAGTGCTCGAAGTTGGCATGGGCGGACGCCTGGACGCAACCAATATCGTCGAGCCAATCGTCTCGGTGATTACCGACATTGATCTCGATCACCAGAAATTCCTGGGCAACACGATCGCAGAGATCGCCGGAGAGAAGGCCGGCATCCTTCGTCCGAACGTCGCCGCCATCACCCTGCCCCAGCATCCCGAGGCGAATCGGGTTCTCGGCGAACGCATGGCGGCCGTCGGTGCGCACGCGGTCAGCGCGACGCGCAACATTCCGCGCAACGTGAACCAGTCAGAGATGGAAGTGCGCGAGACACGATTTCGGTTGAACGTCCTGGGCAAGGATGTGGAGATCGTCTCGCCGCTGGTGGGGCGTCATCAGCTCCGCAACCTGGCCCTGGCAATTACGGCGGCGGAGGAACTGGCCTCGCAGGGCTTCAGGATCACCACTGAAAGTATCGCCCAAGGAGCGCGCCAAACCTGCTGGCCGTGCCGCTTCCAGCGCTTTGCGGCCACCAAGGAACGCCCGGAGATCGTCGTCGATGTCGCGCACAATCCCGCAGGAGCCTGCGCGCTGCGCTCAGCACTGAATGAACGCATGGGCGAACGTCCACTGGTGCTGCTGTTTGGAGCCATGGCCGACAAAGCGGTAGAAGAGATTGCGCAGATCCTCTGGCCTGCAATGAGGCACGTGATTCTCACCCGCATCGCGGGCAATTCCCGTGCCGCCGTCACCGCCGATCTGTCTGCACTGGCGCAATCGCTCGGCGTGGAGCACTCAGCGTCGGCAAGCGTGCGCGAAGGCGTGAAATTGGCTACGGCCCGCGCCCTTGAGCTTGGCCCAGAGTCGGTTCTCGTCATTGCCGGCTCGATTTATGTCGCCGGGGAAGCCATGCAGGCGCTGCAATGATTTCTTGTGTTTGTTGCAGGATTTTCTTCTGCAACAACGGCGGGAAGTCATATCCTAAAGGGAATAGTCATACCTCCGGGGGTGGAGGGTGAAGTCGCTGCTGATCCGGTACATCATTATTCTGGCATTTGCCGCAAGCGCCGTAGCAGCGTTCGTGGTCTTTCGGCATGCCGGCATAGCTGTGGCCCTGGTCGTCTGTTTTGCTTTCCTCAGCATACTGATCGTGACTGTGGCCATCTTGCTCAACTACCCGCGATTGCCGCAGCAGCCAATGGTGAACGACTTTGCCGATGAACTGGCATCGCGAGGGCTTCTGGTCTCCACCAACTTCCGTGCCGACCGGGCATTTCGCGTCGATGAGTTTAACGAGGAAGGCCCGCATTATTTTCTCGAACTCGAGGGCGGTGGCATCCTTCACCTCTGCGGCCAATACCTGTACGCTTACGAACCCTTTGACGGCTCGCGTCGCCATTTTCCAAGCACAGAGTTCACGGTGCGGCGCCACGCGACCGCCGGCTACGTTGTTGACCTCATCTGCGGCGGGCTGATCATCGAACCGGAAGTCGAGGCTCCCCCCTACTCCGAGCATGATTTCAAGCAGCGCAGAGTACCGGAAGATGGCATCATCCTCTGGAACGTCAACTTCGACGAGCTTCGGCAGGAGCGCACCGCATTTCGAAGATATCGGCCCTGATCGGTCCGCCGCGCTCAGTGGCCGCCGTGGTAGGGATGATTGTTCAGGATGGTAAAGGCGCGGTAGATCTGTTCAGCCAGCACCACTCGCGCCAACTCATGCGGCAGCGTGATCTTCCCCAAGGAGAGCGTCTGCTGCGCCCGCGCCAGCGCCGCCATAGACCAACCATCGGCGGGACCGATGGCAAAGATCAGCTCCTGACTTCCGCGCTCCAGGTGCTGTTGCACAAAGCTCGCCAGCTCTTCACTGCTGAACTGTTTTCCGCGAGAATCCAACGCCACCAGTACGGGAGCGGTACGGCCGGGCCGCTCCAGGCTCTTCAGCATGGATTCTTCCGCCGGAAACTCGCCCACTTCCACCGGGCAGTAGCGCGAGGCCCGTTTCACGTACTCAGCAGTCAGCTCATCGACGCAGGACTGCTTGCTTGCCCCTTTGCGTTTCGTAATCGAGATGAGGCGTATCTTCATCGCGTGTCTTCGTTTTGAGGCAAGCAAGAGCGCGGGCCGTGAAACCCGCGCTCGATGGCTTTGCTCTCTCTTACTTGCGTTTTGCGCTGGTCTTTTTCGCAGCCTTCTTGGCTACGACTTTTTTCGCCGACGTTTTCTTCGCCGACACCTTCTTCGCCGACGTTTTCTTGGCGGCGGCCTTCTTGGTTGCAGCTTTTCGTGGCGCAGCCTTCGCACCGCGAGCACTCTGCTTTGCAGCCGCTCTCACGCCGATTGCCTTCTTGGCCGCAGCCTTCTTTTTCGCGGCTTTCTTCACCCTCGGAGCGGATGGCGCGGGCGCAGCCTCAACCGGGGCGACTGCCTGTGGATGCAGCAACTCCTGGGCGGTCAGCTTGTGCGCCGACTTCCACAGTCTTTCGAGATCGTAGTAGGCGCGCCGCTGTGCGTTGAAGATGTGAACCACGAAGTCCACATAGTCCAGCAGTATCCACTCCGCCATGGTGTAGCCTTCGCGGGCGTTGGGCTCCACGCCCATGTCCTTTGAAAGCCGCTCATCGACCTCGTCGGCGATCGCCTGCACCTGGCGCGGATTGCTGCCGCTGCAGATCAGGAAGTAATCGGTAAAGGTGCTCGACTCTCCGGGGAGTTGGAGCAGCGCAACATCTTCGGCCTTTTTATTGTTGACCGCCTCAAGGGCGAGCGCGACTTGCTTTCGAATATCTTGCGTTGGCATCGTTCCTCTTCTCTGCTGCTATTGTGCTGGGCTTCGCCGCTGGATGCAAGCCCGTCGTACGCACAAACTCTCCCGAGCCTGATCTCCAGCGCACGCACGCCAGTACGAAAGACTTACAACCTTGATGGCTCCGGTGCTCCCGGCTCCTCTTCGTCGGTGTAAATCTTCAGCTTGGCAATGTATCCGGCCACGGCCGAGGGCACCAGCTTCTCCAACCCAACGCCCTGCCGCGCTGCTTCACGAATCGCAGTGGCAGAGGCCTCTTCATTCAATTCCGGAAGCAGATGGATGGTCGCGCCATTGGTCTCAATCGATCCTGTTTCGAGCAGCGTCCGGGCTCTGGACTCGCTGGGCCGCAGTTCACCGGGAAGCGCGCGCAACACCTCGTCCAATGAAAAGCCGGGACGGCTGGCGATGATGAACTCAACCGAGCGCAGCAACTCGACCGGCGCACGCCACTTGGCAATGTGCTGGAACGCATCCATGCCGATCAAGAAATAGAGGTGCGTTGCAGGGTCAAGCCGGGCCTGCATCCGTCGCACCGTGTCCACCGTATAGCTGGCGGGCTGGCCCGAGGCGCGCACGATCTCGGGAGCTTCCAGCAGCGATGGCACAAAGCGCTTATCGCCTTGCAGGGCCAGCGCCAGCATGGCATAGCGATGATAGAAATTGGTAACCCGTTGTCGCGCCTTCAACGGCTGAACATCGGCCGGGACAAAGTACACACGTTGGAGATTGAATCTCTCCGCCGCCACGCGTGCCACCGCCAGATGGCCCAGGTGCACCGGGTCAAAAGAGCCTCCGTAGAGCGCGACGTTTTGCGTGGGACGGTTCATCGTATGAAATGGATCGTCGTGAGATGAGTCATGGGTGGGAAAAATTGCGGCGCGGACCGTGAGGCCCGCGCCGGATGTTTTGGAATGACTATGCCTTCTTGGCGACGGCCTTCTTCGCGGCCTTCTTGGCAGTCTTCTTCGCAGCCTTCTTGACGGCCTTCTTGGCAACAGCCTTCTTCGCGGCCTTCTTGGCAACCTTCTTGACGGCGGTCTTCTTGGCAGCCGGCTTCTTGGCAGCAGCCTTCTTCGTTGCAGCTTTCTTTGTAGCAGCCATTGGTATTCTCCCTTTTGTTCGTTTGTTCAGTTTGGTCTCTGTTTCCGCATCCACCTGCGCGGCGTCAGAAACCCCTTCATCACCGGCAGGATGCCGGCGAACCTCCTCGACGTAGCGCGCCATTGCCCATGCCAGCTCCGTAATGCCGGCTCCGGTGACGGCGGAAATCTCATAGAACTCGAGACCCAGCTTGCGTGCATGTTTGCTGAGCTTTTCCACCTTCGAAGGATTGGCGGCGTCAGTCTTGCTCGCCACCACGATCATGGGTTTGCGTTCCAGTCCTGCGCCGAACTTTGTCAGCTCACGCAGGATTACGTCGAAATCTTTCACGGGATCTGGTCTTCCGCTCGCATCCGAGCAATCGACCAGATGCACCAGGCAACGCGTGCGCTCGATGTGGCGGAGGAACTGAGTGCCCAGTCCCGCGCCACTGCTTGCGCCTTCAATCAATCCGGGAATGTCGGCCACCACGTAGCTCACGACATTCGGCATCTCACCCAGCGCCACAACTCCGAGATTGGGCTGCAGCGTGGTGAATGGATAATCTGCAATCTTGGGACGTGCCGCCGAGATGCGTGAGATCAGGGTGGACTTGCCCGCGTTCGGATAACCCACCAGGCCCACATCGGCCAAGAGCTTCAGTTCCAGCCTGAGCCGTAGCTCTTGTCCCGGCTTTCCTTCTTCGTGTTCCCGCGGCGCCTGATGAGTAGGAGTGGCAAAGTTCTGGTTGCCACGTCCGCCGCGTCCACCTTTGGCGACCACCATGCTTTCGTTGGGCCGCGCAAAATCATGAATGAGTTCGCCTGTCTCGGCGTTATAAACCATGGTGCCGACCGGAACCTTCAGCGTGATGCTCTTGCCTTCCGGACCGGTGCGGTTGGAGCCTTCACCGTGACGTCCGCGTTGCGCCTTGTACTCGGGGTTGAAGCGGAAATGCACCAGCGTGTTGTGTCTCTCGCTGGCTTCCATGATGACGTCGCCACCGCGTCCGCCGTCGCCACCGCTGGGGCCTCCGCGCGGAACAAACTTCTCGCGCCGGAATGCCATGCAGCCGTTGCCGCCGGCTCCGGATGCGACACGAATTGTTGCTTCATCTACGAACATCTATACTCGCGTCCTTTGCAACTGTGCTATTTCACCACAAGTGATGCAATAAACATAGATGAGAAATGATGGAAGAAGATAGATTGATATATGCGAATGTTTTAATTCGGCTCTCCGTCGAGCCCTAGATAACTCGGACAAGGCGCGAAACTCACCGTGAGAAGTTGGCGCGCGCCTCTGCTCGCAATCTTCTCGAATGCGTTTGCAACCAGTGTTCATGCACATTTGGTGCGTCGTATGGTTTTCGCATCATGCTGCGGGCGGCGGTTGCATTGAAATCGATGAGGCGTAGTTGCTTCGAAAGGTCATCGTCCGGATGGCGTCAGTGTGGCGCGATGAAAAATTTCCAGGAGGCCTGAAGTTTTTCGATCGTTTGAGTTCGCCAGCCGAAGTTTACGTGCTTGAGTTTGTCTCGCAGGTGTTGCTGCGGCGCACAAACGCACGAACGCCTCGCGGTGAGGCGAGGCGTTTCGGATTCAACTCTGCAGCTCTTACGCTTGCGTTTTTATGCTTGTGCGACGAGCGGTTCGATGGCGACGAATTTGCCCATCTGTCCGCGATCGATGAATTTCACTTTGCCGTCCATCTTGGCAAAGAGAGTGTCGTCCTTGCCGCGGCCAACGTTGAGGCCGGGCTTGATGCGGGTGCCGCGCTGGCGAACGATGATGGTGCCGCCGGTGACGGTCTCTCCGCCGAAGGCTTTGACGCCAAGACGCTGCGCGTTGGAGTCGCGGCCGTTGCGGGATGTTCCTTGACCTTTTTTGTGTGCCATAACGGAGTTCCTGTTCCTTCAGTCATTCGCCGCTTGAGCCGCGAACCGGAGATTACTTTCTGAATTAAGCCTTCGGCGCCTTGGCGGCAACCGCCGGAGCTTTGAAGGTCTGGCCGCCGGAGCTGATTTCGGCGATGCGTACCTGGGTGAACGGCTGACGATGTCCGTTCAGCTTCTTATACTGCTTCTTGCGTTTAAAGTGAAAGACCAGAATCTTGTCGGCGCGGCCCTCTCCGAGGATCTCGCCAACGACCTTGGCGTCTTCGGCTTTGGCGATCTTGCCCTCTTCGCCGCTGACTGCCAGGACTTCGAATTCAATGTTCTGGTCGCTGTTGGACGTCTTCTCAACCTTTTCGATCTTAACGACGTCACCGGGAGCGACACGATACTGCTTACCGCCTGCGCGGATCACGGCGTACATAGGAAATGCCTCCATACATCTTTCCTCCACCGACGGACACCGTTTCAAAAACGGGGGAGCCGATGGAGTTTTCTCAATATCAAAACTGTGCGCTTGCACTTCCTCGTGAACCGTAACCCGTGGATCGAAAGATCGAAGGCAGCTCCGGCGATTGAAAACGCCCCCAGAAACAGGAGCCATGCCAGACCTGATGCGAGGTGCCCCTGACGAGGCGAAGCAGTACAGGCAAACCATCAGATTTTAACGTTTTCCTCAGCCCAAGGTCAAACAGGGGGAGAATGGCATCCCAAATTAGGCTACACGGTCCTCGTGCGGCTTAATCTTCTGGATGTTTTTCGATTTCCCAGCCGCTATATCCAGGTCGTATTCCGATTGCAGGTTCATCCAAAACTGCGCCGAATTTCCAAAGTATTTTGAGAGCCGCAACGCGGTATCGGCCGTCATCGCCCTGCGCTCAAGGACCAGGTCATTGATTCGCGGCACCGAAACTCCGAGCGCTCGGGCAAGTTGCGCCGGTTTGATCCCTAAAGGTACAAGGAACTCCTCGCGCAACATCTCGCCTGGATGCACCGCATTTGGAGGCACACCTTTTTTCTTCCTGATTTCACCCATCGAACTCTCCCACTGCGCCTAGTGATAATCGACGATTTCGATATCGCGTGCCCTGCCATCGCTCCACACGAAGCACACGCGGTATTGATCGTTGACCCTAATGCTGTGCTGTCCCTCCCGATCACCATGTAGAGCTTCAAGACGATTTCCTGGAGGCACCGCTAAATCGTTCAGTTCCACGGACACGTGAAGTTGCTTGAGCTTCCGCAGCGCAACGCGATGAAGTTGCGCGGGAATCCGGCGGCTCTTGCCCGTCTCGTACAGTTCCTTGGCCGCCTCATCCTTAAAACTCTCGATCACGTATGGAAAATAACGCACCTCGTTATTGTCCGTCAATACCAATTAACGCATAACGTTAACCAGTTTCGCCGGATTGGGCAGTCGTGCGCAGAGTTTCAATTGTACAAAGCTTAGTGTTCCCGCGACTTTGAGTGAATTGAAGCGGTTCTTTTCCGCTCCGGCGCATACCGCACCTTGAGGTAGATAATCGCGCACTGCAGGGCCAGCGTCGCCACGTTGGCGAGGATCACCGGCATCTGGTGCGTGGCGATGCCGTAGATCAGCCAGAGGATGATACCGATGGTGAAGCTCACCAGGGTTCCGATGTGCAGGTCTTCGGCGCGCTTGGTCTTCCAGACGTGCAGCACCTGGGGAACAAAGCAGAGCGTAGTCAGCGTGCCGGCTGCGTATCCAACCCAGATGTACAGCGTCGCCATCTCTCACCCCTGTTTGTAGAAGAAGTAAGCGGACATGCCGGCGCCGATGGCAATCACAATCCAGCGCACGTGTTCCTGCTTCATCCTTTGCGCGAACCACGCGCCGTAGTAGCCGCCCAGTGTCGCTCCGGCAACCATAACACCGGCATGTTTCCAGTAGATGACACCCTTGAAGATGAAGGCGAAGATCGCGATTCCGTTGCACACGGCTGCCTGCACGGTCTTGTAGGCGTTGATGCGGTGGATCTGCGTCATGCCGAGCAATGCGAGCAGGGCCATCATCAGGATGCCGGCTCCGGCGCCGAAGTATCCGATGTAGAAGGCGACGAAAAACTGCGCTGCCGCGCCTCCTTTGGTAGAGAGCGTAGCTTCGCCGTGCGGACGCAGCGCGGAGGTGATCTTGCGGCTGAAGGCAAAGACCAGGGTCGCCGAAAGCAACAGATAGGGGATGAGGTGCAGAAAGGTCTGTTGCGGAGTGATCAGAAGAGTGATGGCTCCGAGCAGTCCGCCAACGACGCCGGTGGCCAGCAAGGGGAAGAGCACGTGCCGCGCCTCGGGGCCACGCAGTTCGTTGCGATAAGCGCCGATGCTGCCGAGTATTCCCGGCCATAGGGCAATGGTGTTGGTGGCGTTTGCCTGAATGGGCGGCACGCCGAGAACCAGCAGCGCCGGGAAGCTCAGGAAGCTGCCGCCTCCGGCAACCGCGTTCATGGCGCCGCTGACCACGGCGATTCCGAAGAGCAAGACAGCCTGATGGATTGTCAGCATGGAACGATTGTAAGGGAACTTAGGATCTGGAACACACGGCGGTTGAGATTTACTAACTGATACACGTCATGAGTACAATTTCCCCGGCTTGGGGCTCACGCTGCAGCTTTCCGTACCTTTTCTGTTTCGTCGGCCGACTCAGCCCACAGCATCGGCCTCATCGGCTCAAAGCTTGACCGCACACGATAGGTTGCGCCGTCGTCCCCGGCATTATTGATGGCAAGAACCAGTTCATTTATGTGCAGGCAGAATTGCGCCGACAACCGACATTCCCTGCCTTCTCCAATTGCCTCGGCAAGGTCCGTCAAGCCTCGACCGAAATCCATTTTATGAGATTGCCTGTAGCTGTCCGCGCCGGGGCCTTTCAGCAGTGGATACCTGCGTCCACCCACAATCGGAAACTTGGAGACGAACGGATATTTGTGCGCAGCGCGGCTGAAGAAACCTCGTTTTTGGATGTAGACCGGAGTACGATAATCCCAGGAATCACCGATTCGCAGGAGGCCATCCTGGCCTATGATCGTCAGCGTCCGATCGAGCGGCGCGACGATGTTGCAGGTCAGTCGAGCCACCACGCCCGATTCATAACGCACACAGGCGACAGAAAAGTCAGGCCCAGGATCTTCGACGCCATCGGCCATCCACTTCTCACGCATGCTCCAGGATGAGAATGCCGTCACGCTCTCGGCTCTGCCGAAAAACATCGCAAGCCACGTCAGATAGTATCCGGCATGTTCCAGCGTGCAGCCGACCGTCAGTTCATCCTTCCATGGCCACGGCGTTCCGCTTTTGCTCTTCCATTGCCGATACCGTGTCGCAGCCAGGAACCCGTCATCGAGTTCGGCCCGCACCATTAAGACCTTGCCGATCTCGTTCTGGCGCAGAGCCTTCCAGATCGTCTGTGCTGTTTCGCTCAAGGCGCTGCAGGGTGCCGAAGAAATGCGTAGGCCTTTCCGCTGTGCGAGGTGGACAAGTTCCTCGGCCTCACTCAGCCGAAGCGCCAGCGGCTTTTCCGAATACACATGCTTGCCCGCTTCCAGGCACCTGCGGGAAACCTCGTAGTGGCTCGCTGGATTCGTCAGGTTCGCCACGATACTGATGGATGGGTCCTTCAGCACGTCATCCAGCGAGGAGTAAACCGGAAGCTTGTAATACGCGGCAAAGTGCGCGGATCGCTCGGCATCGCGGTCCATGACGCCTGCGATCTCCAGTTCAGGATGCGCCTGCATGGTGCCAATGTAATAGTCCGCAACGTAGCCGCACCCGACTAGGGCGATTCGCGTTTGCTTCATCGGTTCTCCTTCTTCGTTGCGCATTGGCTCAATCGGCCCGCGAGGCTCTCGCCCGGATACCTGAGCCCGATTTGCTGCCGTGCCTCGTCCATAATCCGCAGGACCTCGATGGTGTCCTGTAACGGCATGATCTCGCTTTCAGTTCTTCCTGCGCGGAGGCAACGGACGACTTCTTCCGCCTCGTAGTTTTTCCCATTGCCCCTGAACGAATGCACGATCGAGCGCTCGCCCAGCTTCGACATCAGCGCTTGTGCGAGTCTGCGAACCGTTGCCGACGAGTGGAGCCGACTCAACATGCTTGACCTGGGGCTCGCCTGCAATGTCGCTTCCTTACACTTTTTCAACGAGCATTTCACCGGACTGATTACAGGTTCGTGAATCCGCAGCCTTCCGGTCTCACCCATGATGACCGCGTGGTTTGGTCCAAGCGTTCGAAGGCTCGCCGTAATCACCGCGATCGAGCCTGCGGGGAACGTGAGAGTTACGCAGCTCTGCTCGTCCACTCCTGTTGCGCCGATCGTCGCGCAGGCCGTAACTGCCGAAGGTTCTCCAAGTAGATTGCAGGCGAGCGAGATACCGTACACCCCGAGATCGAGCAGGGATCCGCCACCGAGCTCCGCGCAGAAGAGGCCGCTCGACGGCTGCATCCGAATCGGATGCCCAATTTCGACGCTCAACATGCGGATGTCACCGATACTGCCGTCACGGACAATTTGTTTTACGTTACGCATGAGCGGTAGGAAGCGCGTCCACATCGCTTCCATGCAAAACAGGCCGCTGCGACGCGCGGCGGCCGCCATCTCCTGAGCTTCCGCAGCATTCAGTGCGAATGGTTTTTCGCACAGCACAGCCTTACCCGCGTTGAGGCAAAGCATCGTATGCGCATGATGCAGGCTGTTCGGGGTGGCGACGTAGACCACGTCAACATCCTTGTCATGCATTAGGTTTTCGTTCGCGCCATACGCCCTTGGCACTCCAAACTGTTGCGCGAATTGACGCGCCCGATCCTCTCTGCGCGAAGTCACTGCAAGCGCTTCCGCACCCGGAACGAAGCGCAGCCCCTCGATGAAGCGTGCAGCAGCGTATCCCGTTCCCAGTATTCCCCAGCGGATTCGGTCGGAACTGGAATATCTATTCATGTTCATGGCGCCGATGGAGGTGTTCGCAAAGTGACAGCCACAGTCTTATTGGAATCATCTTCGGCTGAAAGAATATGATCCGCGCGTCGGTTGACTGGTAGTGTTCTGAGTGGTTGAAAGTATGGGTGCCGTTGCTGGAAGGAAACCACTCCGGTCCCAGCGTTCTGATTGGGGTTTCGCTGTACTCCGTTGGCGAGAGCACGTCAATGCGATTCAATACGATCGCACCGCCGTAAATCTGCGAACAGTCCTGGCCGGGGCGGATCAATACGCCGTCGTGAGTAAAGACCTGGCCTGCCGGTCTCGCCCGGGAAGCGTCGGCGACAACCGGATTACGTGCGTGGGCAAGCCACGGCCCTAGTGGCGAGTCAGCGTAATAGAGAAACAGCTCGCTGTTCACTTTGCCGTTTTTCTTGACTCCTCCGGCGAACATCCAGAATTTGTCTTCGTGTTTGCAGATGGTCGCATCGACGGCCCACACATTTTCGAGGAGACAAGCCGCGAACTCCCAGCGCAGGGGAAATTCAACCGCGCGGAACAGTTCGATGCGGCCGCTGTCGTGGCTCTCCGGCAGCATGTAAAGCTGTCCCTCCCAGTCGAACACGAATGGGTACGAAAGATGGTGCGTTGCCTCCAGCACCACCGATGGCGAGCCTATGAAGCCTTGTTCGTCGAATTCGATGCAGGAGATTATGCCCTTGCGTGTGGCAAAGGGGAACTCCTCGAAGAACAGGTAACTGCGCCCGCCGCGCTCAAACACGAATGGGTCGGCATAAAAACGATCGCGTGGAGGAAGCAACACCTGACAGGCTTTGAGATCGAATGCTTCGAGCCCGCTAACCCTTGGGCGCACGGCGATCCGCCATTGCTCTTCGAAGCAAATCTGGGTAAAGCTGTAAGCAAGCTTCCGGCCCAGCGCGCGCAGAGAAAAGACGGGGCCGTGATCGCAATCCAGGGTGCGCTCTGCCGGAATCGCAACTCGCCCCTCTCGCGAGGCGACGACATGCAGCGCGCTCTTATCCGATTTTCGCGTGTCGGGCTGCACTGGAGAACGACTCTCAGAGGTCAGTTCCGCGTGAGACGGCTCTCTCATCCGAAATCCTTTTTTCCAGGACTGATCCGCCCGAAGTCATCGGTTTCCTGGACACTACTCCCTGACCGCCAGCCGCAACTGTGCGTTGACTCACCGGAGTAAGTTGTCGAGTGAACATCAGCTTGTGCAGGGCGTAGAAACGACCCAGGAAGTAGACGTGATACAGCAGGATGGCTTGCAAAGGCGCATAGAAGCGCTTGCGCTTCCACGCGCGGTACAACACTGAGGCAAACGGCGCGAGATTGAACAAACAGATCGAAAGCCCCAGCCGCAGTACAAAGGGCAACGGAGCGAAGAACAGATTGAGAATGCCCCACAGACATAGAAGCAGGTGAGCGATGGAGGCAAACAGCGGCATGGAAATCCATGAGTGTTTCAGCATGCCGAACATGCCCAAGGAGCGCCATGAAGCCTTGCGAAAGAATACGCGCAGACTCTTCTCTCCACCCAAGTGGATTGCGCGGACGGCATGTGCCTCGTAAACCTTGAAACCATTCTTATTAAGGCGTAGGCATAGCTCGGAATCTTCGGTGGTAACAAGTGTTTCGTCAAACCCATTGACGGACTGGAAGGCATGGCGCTTGATCAGGAAATTCCCGGCGTTGAGGTAGTTGACCAAGCCATCCCGGGAGCGGGCGTGGATGTCATACCACGTCTTCTCGATCCAGTGTGGTGACTCCGGCAGTTCGTATTTTGCTCCGGTCGCATCGGCCCGCGTGCACAGGACCTCCAGTGCCTGCTGAAAGTAATCCGGACCGACAACGCAATCAGAATCGATGAAGCTCAAGAACTCGCCATGCGACAAGGCGGCTCCGTGATTTCGCAGTGCGGCAATGGTGAGGCCTCTGATCCTCAAAATGGTGGCGCGCCCGCCATACTCGTTCAGCAGCATCTCGTACGAGCCGTCCGTGGACCCATTGTCAATCACGATGAGTTCAGCATTCCCGTAATGTTCCATCGCCGCGAGGACCGATTCGAGGCAGGCACGCAGGCAGTGCCTCGCGTTCAATACCGGGATGACTACGGAAAACTTGCCAATCGAATGCAAATCTGTAGATATCATGCACGGTTGCGAACTCATAGGAATTCCCCGGTCAGCCAGAATGTAAGCTCCCCAGCCACTCTCCATTAGGTGGGATTTCCGGAACTTTGGATGCCTGCAGCTTACGCCAGAGTTGAAGAATTAAATTGTCAACAGCTTCAACTTCGATGAAGGCGTTTGTTTCAGCTCCTGGTTAGCGCCGATCTAGATTGGCAAATATAGAACTGCGCAAGGCCTAAGTGACGACACGGAGTACGGAGAATTTCAGCCCGTATCAGATTTTCCCGTCACCAGCTTCGATCAGTGCGCCGGTTGCAATAGCGCCAGATGTAGATTGCGAGATTGGCCGCCACTACCAGCAGTGCGGCCAATGTCAGCAGCCTAGGCGGAACATTGGGGTAAATAACTTTGTCGAAATAGTGCTGGATAAAGCCGCCCCTGAAGGCTGGAACGCCCGCCCTTACCTCCAGCCAGTTTTCCGCCACTGTCAACGGACACGGCCAAGGCCCAATCTCAACAACGACGCTCCAGGCGAGCGTGGCAATGTGCAGCGATCGCAGCCAAGGGCGGCCTCGCGTCAACATCGCCCCGAAGATAACCCACGCGATATACGCAAGGTGGATGCCGAGGATCACCGACGCAAGAACCGAATATAGCTCCGCACGCTCAGCCCTTATGATGCAGCATAGGAAGAATGATGATGGCGAGAAAATCCTGAAGAAAGTGCATGACGATTGGGGCCACAAGACTCCGCCTCCAGACATAAACAATGGCGAACGCCAGTCCCATGAATCCGACCGTGACCACGCCCGCGCTTCCCTCATAGCCGTGACCCAGCGAGAAGATCACGGATGAAAGCACCACGGCTGCGGTCGTACTGCCGGTTACGGTTTTGAGACGAGTAATCAAGTAGCCACGAAAGATAACTTCTTCCGCGACGGCCACAACCACGACCAAAACGAAGGCAAGCAAAAGCTGGGTGGGCCCGTGTGGGGTCAGAAATGTGGGCGCCGAAGGCGAGGACAATCCTAAGGCCAGAAGCAACCGCTCGAGGTAAGCGGCTCCTACAGCAACAAAGACGAACAAGATTATGCCCCTCAGCGCATCCCGAGGACCGTTCTTGGAGTTCCACCCGATCTGCTCGGAGGCCTCGCCATTCCGCCACAGAAAGAAAGCGATCAGACTGACGAGAGCCAGATCCCGCAAGATGGTTGCGACGGCGGTAACCGTAAACCCAATGGTGCCCTTTTGGATCACCAGAAAGGAAAAGCAGAGAGACGGCACAATAAGGAACAGGAAAACCAATAGTTCGATTCCCCGTTCCTTGCGCCATCTGCCTGCCGTCAGCGTGCCGCTCAGACCGCCATCGCTACTCATCTCATAACTCCCTGCGGTGAGAGTGGCACGAAATCATCGAACGGCCCCACACATTATCGGCGCATCGCGTTTTACTGGCCGCATTCTACTGGCCGCGCAGCACTCCAGGTTCGCCGAGACCCACTTGTGGTGCGGCCGTTGCCTGTCGCTTTGTCCCCAAGCCCAAAACATTGCGGCCGAATGCCGAATTGATCATCAGCGCGCTCGCAGCGTACCACGCGATGACGGCTGAGATGATAAAGAGCCAACCAGCCAGGATGCGGAGACCCTCTATGCCAGCCAATTCTGCGATTGCCTCAATGCTCGATCCCGCTGCCAGGAATCCAAGCAAAGTCGAAACGACCGAAGACTCTGCGGCGGCAGCGACGGTACCGGCCCAGGTGATTGCTGCCAGCACGATGAACCAGAAGCCCAAGGCAGGAAATGCCGCACCGTTTGCAGGAATGGCAACCTTGCCGGCGGCCACGAGCAGCCATAACGCTCCAAAGGCCATCCAGAATGAGCCCCACATTCCGTGCATTGCGGTGGCTACTCCGTCGCGAGCCTTGTATGACCACATGCCCGCGAGAAACTGCGCCAATCCACCAAACAACGCTGCAAATGGAACCAGCACCAGCGTGGTTTGGGCTGTACCGAACCAGTGTGCCATCTGAGCTGCGACCATGAAGGTGGCACCAGCAAACCCATACAGACCCAAGATGGACGGCGCTGCTATTGGCTGCACTGATATGCGAGGTTGTGGCTGCTGCTGCTCTATCCTTTCTGGTGCCTGCCGAATTGGAGATACCGGATTGCTACTCATTGCTAACTCCCTTCTTGTCCAGGAATACGAGCCACACCATGTGGCGTTAAACGAGGTCTATTTTTTTCCTAGGCATATAAATAAAGGAGGTCGGCAGATTCGAAAACGTTGCCCCCAAAGAGTGCGGCGCGCTCAGTGCCGTGTTTATGCGAAGTTTTCGCTCTAGTAAAGCTGTGCTCCGAACATTTATGGAAGAAGGAATAGGTGAATGAGCCAATCTACTCGTTGTGCCTGCTACGCAATCGATAGGCTTTTACAAGCAGCGAAATTGCCACCCATCCACCCAGCACGGCGATTGGAACAGCAACCACCTGGGGCCAGAGAATCGCGACCGCCGCCAACAGCAACAGCACCCAAGCCGCGTTAAACATGATGGTGGCTTCAGCCCGGCCGAGGACGCGATGATCGGTGATCGCCGCTCCTACCGTGTTGCCGAGGCGAAGAACTCCGGCGGCAGCACGTCCGGCGCTTCCGGATGCGATTTTCTGTGACGGCGGAATTCGCGGACGCACAGCCGCTGTGCGCACTCTTCGCTTTTCTCGCAGGACGATCTCAACCGAACGGGCCAAGTCCTGCGAAAACATGTTCTCCATCTTCTGTGAAAACTCTTCGCTCTCGGCAACGACGTCCATCTCCCAGTTTCCGATCCAACTGGAAATGTTGAGGTTGGTCGAACCCACCCTTGCCCAGCGGCCATCCACCACCGATGTCTTGGCATGCATCATGGGACCGTTCCATTCGAAGATACGCACGCCCGATTCCAGCAGTCCCCGGAACCCGGCTCGCGACACCGCACGAATCCCCGGAATATCGCTGGCCCTGGGCACCAGAAGCCTGACATCCACGCCATCCTGCGCCGCCGATTTGAGAGCTTCCACATAGGTTGTCGTTCCTACAAAGTAGGCGTCAGTCAGCCAAATCGAACGCCGGGCAATGGCTGCGATCAGTTGGTCCAGCCGGTAAACGCCGCCGGTATTGGGCACGCTGGCTAAGACTCGCAACGCCACATCACCGGCCCAAGGAATTGCATCTCTATCATGCGGAAGCTCTTCTTCTGCAATCGGCGAACCAAGGCTTGCCCACATGGTTGCAAACGCCTGTTCGATATCGACCAGTGCCGGCCCTTCAATCACAACCCCGGTGTCACGCCAGGGTTCGATCTCACGCAGTGGATCACCCACCCACCGGCGGCCCACACACAGTCCGGAGATGAAAGCGGTCCGACTGTCGACCGAGAGCATCTTGCGGTGATCTCGACTCAGCCAGCCGAAAGGGCTATCGAGGTGGGGCGGGTTGCAACACCTTACCTCCACTCCTGCCTTCCGCAATGCCTTCCAGTACCACCCCCGCGTTGCGCCCAGCGCTCCCAGCCAGTCGTAGATCAGCCTAACCCGTACACCTTCGCGAGCCTTGGCGATCAGGGCTTCGGCAAACTGCCGGCCGACGGAGTCAGAATGGATGATGTAGTTCTCGAAGTGAATTCTGCTCTCGGCTGAGCGAATTGCTTCCAGCCATGCAGGATAGTTTTCGGTCGCATCCCGCAGGACGCATACCTGATTTCCAGGTATCAGAGGTGCCCCGGCAGTACGTGAGAAAGCCTGATCGGCCAGAGCGCGAAGCGGCGGGATCGGTTTGTCGGCCTGCTGTTTAGAAGCAGGCCGACCAAGGTTCGTCATCGTGGAGAAGTTCCATGCAAATACTGAACGGGCAGACTCCAAGAGCATCTTCAACTACGCTCGATCACGCTGAGGGTTCAATGCCAAGTTCGATACCATGATACGCCGACTTGTTCGCGCCAAATCGTTGAACACCTGAACTCCTCGAACCCAGTGCCCGCAGAATTTCTTGTTGCCAACACTACATTGTCAGAACGACACGGAACTCTGCCTTGCCACTCAGCATGCGTGCATAAGCCTCAGACGCTTTTTCGAGCGGATATGTTTCAATCATCGGGCGCACGCCGGTCAGTTCGGCAAAGCGCAATGTGTCTTCCGAATCAGCCGGTGTTCCTGCGGCCCAGCCCTGGATTGTTCGACTTCCGTTAATGAGCTGTACGGGCGCAACCTCAATCGGATCGAAGGTCACACCGATCACTACGAGCTTGCCGTTCGGGCCCAGACCGTCGATCAATTCTGATATCGCTTTCGAGCTCGGGGCCGTCGCCACGATTACCCGTGCGCCACCCAGCTTTTGCAATTCCTCCGCAGCGTTCGCCGATTTGCTGTCGATGTAAACGCTCGCTCCGAGTTTCTTTGCGAGCGCTGCGGTTTCAGACCCGCGCCCGATCGCCACGACCTTATATCCAAACTTGTTTGCGAATTGAATTCCGAGATGCCCCAGACCGCCGATGCCTTGCACTGCAACCAAGTCTCCGGGGAATGCACCACTGTGCCGCAACGCATTGTAGGTGGTGATTCCGGCGCAGAGCAATGGTGCTGCTTCGGCGTCATTTAGAGTTTCAGGTATCGGCACCAGTGCTTCCACGGGAGCGATCATGTATTGCTGGTAGCCGCCGTCGTAGCTGATGCCCGGAATTTTCAGATTCCGGCAATTGCGAAAATCTCCACGCCTGCACTCGCGACACGTATTATCCTGACCACCGTGCCAGCCTACACCGACGCGCTGCCCCTTCTTCCACGCGGAAACACCTGCGCCCACTTCGTCGATGATGCCTGCGACTTCGTGTCCTGGAACGCGGGGATACTGAATCCCGGGCCAGGAGCCTTCTTTCGTGAGCACGTCACTGTGGCAAACACCGCAAGCCAGCACCTTGATCCGCACGTGTCCTGCGCCCGGCATAGGAATCTCGCGCTCGACGATCTGGAAATCTGCTCCCGGTTTGGAAACCTGCGCCACTTTCATCGTTGCTACTGCGACTGTTGTTGACATAAATCCTCCTTTGATTTTCAGCAATGATTGAAAACCGCTCATTAACGCCTGATAAGACGAGAAACACTGCTCGCCGCGTCTTTTCCCGCCAGTTTGAAAAATTGCTCGACGAGTAAGTTGGCGTGTCGCGAGGCGCGCGTTGCACCAGAGGCAGAGCCCTCGCGCCTCAGTGAGACGCAAATGATTGATGAATGAATTGGGATTCACATCGCAACAACGTCGTTGCCCTGCGGTGGACACCTAATCGTTTAACTAAGCGTTAATTTACGAAGCTGGCTCATACTGCCGAGGAGGGTCGCCGATCAGGGCGGACCACACTTACCGAATCCAGTCGGGGAAGGGGAGGCGACCATCCGGCCAGAACCCAATGAGAGAGGAATCATAGGCGCAGCATAGGTGCTAACGATTACCAACCCATTTGGCGCATCCGTTTGAGGATGAGCGCGCTGTAGTTATTCATGCGCTCGGGACGCCGCTTCAGTGGAGCCGGCAGAATCGCGGCGAGCCGTGCCGCCTCTTGCCGGCCGACATTCCGGGCAGCGGTTCCGTCGTAGTAACGACACGCCGACTCTGCGCCATAAATGCCAGGCCCCCACTCAACCACGTTGAGGTAGATCTCCAGAATGCGCTGCTTGCCCAGGACGAATTCGGCCACCGGTACCAGTGTGAACTCCGCGCCCTTGCGGAGGAAAGAGCGTCCCGTTCCGAAGAATTGGTTTTTTACGAGTTGCTGCGTAATGGTGGAGGCTCCGCGAGTGCGATCGCCTTCCAAATCGTCTTCGGCAGCAATTTGGATCTCGTGCCAATCGAACCCATGATGCTGGTAGAAGCGCGCATCCTCCGCGGCGATTACAGAGTGCTGGAGATCGGGCGAGATTTGGCTGAGCGGAACGAATTTGTAGCGTTCGTGATACGGCGTGTGGTGAATCCAGGCCTGCAAGCGGCGCTGGATGTGCACCGCAGTTGTCGGTGGGTCGATCCACCGGACGGCCACAAGGGTCAGCGCGGCAAGCGCCCAAGTAAGCACCACGCCGATGGTAAGCCATCGAACAAAGGATCGGAGAAAACCCTTCCGAAGCGGTGCCTTGTTGTGTGTGTATGGCCTTGAAGTCACATTTAAGAATAACAGCTCTGGGCTGGGTTGCCGCTTATGGCTGATCTGGTGCCCGCGATAAGGTTCGGGTCAAAGGAGTTTGCTGTGACCCGACTCAGGAAGCTGCTGACGCTGGACGAATCCAGCGCACGACTGAGATGCAAAGCTGCGCCATGCTCTAGCGCATCACGTAGCCGCCATCGACTGAGATGGACTGGCCCTAGTCATTCCACGAAGGGAGGGATTCAAGCAAAACCGATTTGCGATACACCATTCCCTGGAACGTGGCAAGAAGGTCACCGCGGTCGTTCCGGATACTGACTTCAAAACTCGCCAACTTCGCAGAATGGCTTACTTCACGTGCTTCGGCAATCAACCTACCCTCTTTCGCTCCCCGGAAAATCGAAATTGAGGAGTTTATCGAAAGTGCAACCTGCCCCTTTGCGTTGCTGGCAGCAGCAAAAGCAAAGTCAGCGAGAGTGTACAGCGCTCCCCCGTGTACAGTTTGCGCTGCATTCAGATGGTAGGGCTGAAGTTCCATCTCCGCCCGAGCATACCCATCGCGCAACTCGATTATCGTCATACCGTTGTGACTGGCGAAGGCGTCCGCCCTGTTGAAGAAGGTCTGGATAGGTTCGAAATCCATACGTCGGTGTTGAATCCCTTCATACTCACGGGTATTGGCGGTCACGGCCAGATTCATGCCACAACTGCCCACACTCCCCTGCTGTAATGCTACAGGCAGTTCACGACCATAATACAGGCCGTGTAAATCATATTGCGTGCGCACCGGAGAAGCGCCTAAGGGCATCCTAATCGGGTTGGTTCAGCGTACACTGCACTTCGCCGTCAAACGCCGCTAGTTGCCGTTGACAACGAGTAGAAAGTATTTGATACTGATCCCACGATGAGCACACTTCGATTTAGCTTCGCCTTTAGTTACCGCTACTCTTTTAGAGTATGCGGCGCAGGGTGGGGCGTGTGTGATCAACAGATTCACTGCTAGAAACGCCAAGTTTGTAACCACGCAGCCGCAACTCTTCAGAGTTGCGGCTTTGCTTTTGGGGATCACAAACAACAATGGCAGCCATGAGCTGCGGAGACGAGTAGAAATGATCATCAATATGAGGGAAGGCGCTTCGAAGACCGAGGTCGACCACATCATCGAGCGAGTCAAAGAGGCGGGTTACCAGTCGCACGTAACCTACGGCGAGCAGCGGACAATCGTGGCAGCCGTTGGAAGCGGAAGACGTCATGAGTTGGAAGCACTCGCAGCGGCACCGGGCGTGGAAGACGTGGTGGCGATCGCGCAACCGTACAAACTTGTGAGCCGGCAGGTAAATCCGAGCGGGACAGTGGTCAATGTCAGTGGAGTAGAGATCGGCGGCGCAGACCTCGTAGTAATGGCTGGACCATGCTCGGTGGAATCTCGAGAACAGGTGTTCGAGACAGCGGAGAACGTGAAGAAGGCTGGCGCCAAAATGCTTCGAGGCGGCGCATACAAACCGCGGACATCACCCTATGAATTCCAGGGCTTGGGGTTAGAAGGGTTAGAAATACTAAGAGCCGCGAAGGAAAAGTTTGACCTGCCGATAGTCACGGAGGTGATGAGCACAGAGGATGTGGATATTATATGCGAGTATGCAGACATGCTTCAGGTCGGAGCCCGAAACATGCAGAACTTCGCGCTGCTACGGAGGCTTGCCATCTGCGGCAAACCTATACTGTTAAAGCGAGGTCCCTCGGCAACCGTGAAGGAATGGCTGCTTGCTGCCGAATACCTACTGTCTGGTGGCAATCCGCAGGTTGTGCTGTGCGAGCGAGGAATCCGAACCTTTGAAACGGAGACGCGCAATACGCTGGACCTCTCAGCAGTCGCACTGGCCAAACAGTTGTCTCACCTGCCTGTGATCGCAGATCCTTCACATGGGACCGGAAGGCGCAGCCTCATCTCAGCAATGAGCCGTGCAGCAGCAGCGATCGGAGCAGATGGCTTGATCATCGAGGTCCATCCTTGTCCGGAAAGGGCACTCTCAGACGGAGCACAGTCGCTAGACTTTGAAGGCTTCCAACAGGTGATGCAGTCGCTGTCCGGGCCGTTGCGGGCATAAGCTGCCGCCAGGCGGAACGGCGGCAAGGAAGTTGTCGACCAAAACGCGGTCCTGTGTGAGACTTACATCGAGACCAGCAAGCTCGTTTCGAGGTACTAGAAACAGGACGGGCTGCTGTTTCGATCAAAGCGCGGGAAACTCGGTCCGGAATCGATTTCAGCAGGGGGGCAGTTCGATGAAGCGTGCAGATTTTATCTGGGGAGCAATCATGGTTTGCCTCCTCGCGGCATTAGTGAATCCTTCCTCCCGCGCGGCAATTGTAAGTGAAACGATAGTGCACCCATACCTGATGGGAATTATTAAGTTTGCGATTCTTGCCAGCATGGGCGAGTTGTTTGCAATTCGGATCATAGCAGGCGAGTGGAATATTCCGTGCGGCATGGTCTATCGGGCCTGCTTTTGGGGATTTGTGGGATTTACCCTGACGGCGGCTGTGCCGATGTACGCAAACGGAGTTGCCAGCTCTATCCAAAGCGGGCTGTTGTTTGGAGCCCGATTTCACTCGCCTGTCATCCGGGCCTTCTGGACCAGTGTGATGATGAATGCGACGTACGGTCCGGTACTGATGTGCGCCCATCGTATTTCCGACACCTATCTCGACTTAGCCGGTGGGCACTTGCTAAACCTGCCGTCGGTTAAATTTGACACCGTGCTTGCGACGATCAATTGGCATAGCCTATTTGTGGTGGTTATCATCAGGCTGCTTACGTTCTTCTGGGTTCCCGCCCATACGATTACCTTTCTGCTTCCGCCCGTGTATCGTGTGTTGTTCGCCGCGATTCTCAGCTTTGCGTTGGGAGTCTTGCTAGCATTCTTCAAACGCTATCGGGCGAAGAGTCCCATGGCGAGTTTAGAAACAGAAGCAATGCCAGTGGCCTAGACTGATTTATCGGCTGAGGGGATTTTTGTTTGCCTGGATTTCACAATCGGATACACTGATTCGAAACTCGATTCACACAGGATTTTCGCTTGGAACATCTTCAGCAACAGTGTGCGATGTCACTGCTGAGCGGTGACGAAGCGGTTGCCCTTGCCGCTTTCGACGCCGGGGTGAAGCTCGGAACGGGATATCCCGGGACTCCCTCGACAGAGATCTTAGAGACATTCGAAAAACTGGGCGGAAGTGCACAGTGGTCGCCTAACGAGAAGGTGGCGCTGGAAGTCGGGATCGGAGTCGCTTTTTCCGGTGCGCGCGCCCTCGTAACGATGAAACATGTCGGCTTAAACGTTGCTGCCGATCCCTTGTTCACAGTAGCGTACACCAGACTGGAAGGAGCGCTGGTCGTGGTCTCGGCCGACGACCCTGGAATGGCTTCCAGTCAGAATGAGCAGGACAATCGGCGTTATGCCGTCGCTGCCGGCGTGCCGATGCTCGAGCCCTCGGATTCGCAGGAAGCTTACGAGTTCACGTTGCAGGCGATCGAGCTCTCCGAGCGATGGCAAGTGCCTGTTCTGTTGCGCCTGACTACGCGCGTCTGTCATTCCAAAACTATCGTGCGCCACGGAACGGTTGCGATTCCCAAGCCGCGCCCGGCGCAGTTCACGCATGATGTTCGCTCCCGCGTGATGATTCCAGCCTACGCCCGTCCGGCACACAGCCGGTTGCGCGATACGCTTTCGCGGATAGCTGCCTGGAACGACGAGGCGGGGCCGAACCAACTCATAGCAGGCTCGCCGTCGCTCGGAATTATCACCTCGGGAATTTCCTATCAGCATGTGCGCGAAGCCGCGCCGGAAGCCAGCGTACTGAAGTTGGGATGCACCTATCCGCTTCCTTTGGAGCGCATGCTCGCCTTCGCCTCCAGCGTCGAGCGCTGCATCGTCATCGAAGAGGGAGATCCGTATCTAGTGGAGGGCGCTCGTACCGCGGGCATTGCGGTCGAAAGCAAGCAGGAGATGTTCCGTTTCGGCGAACTGAATACTACCCGCGTGCGCCGCATTCTGGACGGCGATTGTTCGCCTGAGCCGACACCCGCTCCCGGCAAGCCGCCGGCTCTGTGCCCCGGTTGTCCGCATCGCATCGTTTTCACCGCCCTGAAGAACCTGAACTGTATTGTCTCGGGCGATATCGGCTGCTATTCACTGGGAGTCTTACCGCCATTCGATGCGATCGACACAATCGTGTGCATGGGCGCGGCGATCGGCGTGGGCCTGGGGATGCGCCATTCATTGCCGCCTGAAGATGCGAAACGCGTGGTGAGTGTTATCGGAGATAGCACCTTCGTACACAGCGGTATCACAGGTTTAGTCGAGATGATTTATAACCCGCCAGCCAGTGGCCATGTGCTGGTGATCCTCGACAACGGAACCACGGCTATGACCGGCTTGCAGGAGCACCCGGGAACGGGGCGCAAGTTGGATCATGCGAAGACAGGCAAGGTGGTGTTTGAGGACCTCGCGCGAACACTTGGCATAAAAAATGTTCACGTGGTCGACCCAACGCTGGATCCCTCGAAGTTTCAAGAGTTGGTTCGAACATGTCTGGATACGCCGGAGCTTTCTGTCGTGATTGCCCGGCGAGATTGTCTGCTTGCGACCCGCGCGATCCGCGAGTACGAGAGGTGCAATGAACAGCCGAACAACTAACGTAGTCGTCGCAGGATTGGGCGGACAGGGCGTGCTGAAGGCTTCCGACATCCTGGCCGACGTTGTGTTCAGGGCTGGCCTGGACGTAAAGAAGAGCGAATTACACGGGATGAGCCAGCGCGGCGGCTCCGTCTCCAGCGATGTGCGATTTGGCGAGCGTGTATTCAGTCCCATGGTGCCGGAGGGCAAGGCAGATTTTCTGGTCGTCATTTCGCCGGACCAGATCCCGGTAAATGCAGCGGTTCTGGCTCCAGGTGGTGTCCTCATTGAACCTTCGCAAATCGATGAATCGCGCCTGCCGAACAAAAAAAGTATCAACGTGGCGCTGCTGGGGGTGTTGAGCCGGCATCTGCCGTTTCCCGTTGAAGACTGGATCGCCGCACTCCAGCGCAATTTACCCGAGGCACTGCACGACGCGAATCTCGTATCCTTTTCTATCGGACGGGGCAGATGAGTTCAGGTACGGCAAAGAGCGTTACCGACACTCATCCTGCGAGCGCGCCCGATTACACTCCGATTCCGCTGCTCCGAGACCTACAGTTGAAGCGCCTGCAAGCCATCGTAACGCGAGCGTGGCAGCACGTGAAGCTGTTTCGCGCACGCATGGATGAGCTCGGGCTTGCGCCGCAGGACATCCGTACGCTTGAGGACATCGCAAAGCTGCCGTTCATGGTGAAAAGCGATTTGCGGGACAGCTATCCCTTTGGGCTTTTTGCCAGCCCCATGAGGGACGTCGTCCGTCTCCACGCTTCCAGCGGAACCACAGGTAAACCCATCGTAGTCGCCTACACCAAGGAAGACGTGGACGTGTGGACCTCGGTGATGGTCCGCTGCATGGCAAGCTGCGGGTTGCATCGCGGAGACATCGTTCAGAACGCCTATGGCTATGGCCTCTTTACCGGCGGCCTGGGTTTCCACTATGGCGCTGAAGGGTTGGGGGCGGCGGTAATCCCCATATCAGGCGGCAACACTGACCGGCAGATCATGTTGATGAAGGATTTTGGTGTGACTGCGTTGTGTTGCACGCCCACGTACTTTTTGCACCTGCTCGACCGCGCTGCCGAATTAGGCGTGGATATGAAGGAATTGCCGCTTCGGATCGGAGTTTTCGGTGCTGAGCCGTGGACGGAATCCATGCGGAAGCACATTGAAAGTCAGAGCGGCGTTGAAGCATTCGATATGTACGGGCTTTCGGAAATCACTGGACCCGGCGTCGGCTGCGAATGCCGCCAGCATCACGGCTTGCACATTATCGAAGATCACTTCTATCCGGAGATCGTCGATCCAACGACCGGAGAGCCGCTGCCGGACGGGACTGAGGGCGAGCTGGTGCTGACCACCTTGAGCAAACAGGCCGTGCCGATGATCCGCTACCGCACTCGCGATATCACCATGATTCTCCCGGGCACTTGTGAGTGCGGACGCACGTTGCGACGAATTAACCGCATCGGTCGGCGCAGCGATGACATGCTGATTGTTCGCGGCGTAAATCTCTATCCATCGCAAGTGGAGACCGCGCTGCTGCAGGTCGAGGGCACCTTGCCGCATTACCAGATACTACTTACCCGCGAGCACGGATTGGACCAGATGGAAGTGCAGGTTGAGGTAACGCCGCAAACATTCAACGATGAGATCGAAGCGTTGCAGGGCGTGCAGGAGAAGCTTCAGGACGCGCTCGATAACGTGCTGGGACTCAAAGTGAAGGTTTCGCTTGTCGAGCCGCGCTCCATCCAGCGAAGCGAAGGCAAAGCGAAACGTGTCATCGATCGGCGGATATCATGAGGATTCAACAACTATCGCTGTTTGTCGAAAACAAGCCCGGCCACATCTTTGCTCCCTCCCATCTGCTTGCGCAGGAAGGCATCGACATCCGTGCCCTGTACCTGGCGGACACACATAAATACGGCATTCTGCGAATGATTGTCTCGGATTCTCGGGAGGCCGCGAGGATTCTCGAAGCGCAGGGATTTGTGGTGAAAGTGACGGAAGTGCTCGCCGTTGAAGTGGCCGACCGTCCGGGAGGCTTGGCTGAGGTCTTAAAGGCGCTGGATGGCGCCGATATTAATATCGAGTATATGTATGCCTTCCCTTATGTACGCGGAGACAAGGCAATCCTTATCTTCCGCTTCGCCGACCTGGATGCGGCAATTGTGCGTCTGCAGACAGCAGGCATCAGCATCTTGGCAAGCCCTGAACTATTGAACAAATAGAAAGCCTCCCCACTCCTATGCCTATTTCCAATGCCATCGCTAGCCAACTCGAGAACGCCTCCTGGATTCGACGCATGTTTGAGGAAGGTACCCGGCTGAAGCGCGAGCGCGGGGCCGATGCCATCTTCGACTTTACGCTCGGCAATCCGGATATCGAACCGCCGCAAGCGGTGCTGGATGCGTTGCGGCGAGTTGTGTCCAGCAACCGCCCTGGCTCGCATTGCTATATGCCGAATCCGGGCTATTCCGAAATCCGCGAGCTCGTCGCGACCAAGCTGCGCAGAGAAACAGGCCTGGCCTTTACAGCCGATGATGTCATTATGACGGCCGGCTCGGCGGGCGCGTGCAACGTGATCCTTAAGTCGATTCTCGACCCAGGGGATGAAGTCATTGTCTTACTGCCCTACTTCGCCGAGTATCAGTTTTACATCGCCAATCATGGCGGATGCATCGTCCCGGTAGAAACCGACGCTTCGTTTTTGCCCGACGTGGAGCGTATTGGTGCGGCCATTACCAGGCGAACTCGCGCCATAATGCTCAATACGCCCAATAACCCGACTGGCCGTGTTTATCCGGAGTGTGTTCTGCGCGATCTTCAACAGCTTCTGACCCGCGTCGGCCAGCCGATTATCGTCATCAGCGACGAGCCTTATAAGTCGTTCGTTTATGACGGCCAGCGGCAGCCCGAAGTGTCGTCTCTCATTACCAATACCGTGATCTGCGACTCGTGGTCGAAGTCGCTGGGATTAGCGGGCGAACGCATCGGCTACCTGGCGCTCTCGCCGCAACTGGAGGATGCCGCTCAACTGCGCCGCGCCTGTGCCTTCAGCAATCGCATCCTGGGCTTTGTCAACGCGCCTGCGATTTGGCAGTGGGTGCTGCTGGACTCGATGGATGCGAACGTCGATGTCGCAGCTTACGAGCAAAAGCGGAACGTTCTTTGCGATGCGTTGGAGGTCATCGGATACGAGGTGAGGCGGCCCGAAGGCGCCTTCTATATCTTCCTCAAGACCCCAATCCCCGACGACATTGCGTTTGCGGAGAGGCTGGCGGCGGAGGGTGTGCTCGCCGTCCCAGGCACCGGCTTTGGACGTTCTGGCTATATCCGCTTATCACTGACGATTCCGCTGGAACATATCCAAAAATCGATTGGCGGCTTCCAGCGCGCGTTTCTCTGTTCCGCCCGGCAATAACTGCGACGGCGAATACGCGCGCTGATTGCGTGCGCATTCGCCGTCATCGTTTGGCTTCGCTTGCGATCGTTACCTTTCGCTTGGCGGATGGTGCAAATAGCTAAACGGCACACCGAACTCGAACCAGAACGAATTCCCCCGCGTCTTGTTCTGCACCAGCATATCGTGATCCATCTTGAAGACCAGGGCGCCGTGCTTGCTCCAGGGAAGAGTCACCTGCGGACCGAGATCCAGCACGCGCCCTTTGTATCCGATGCTCTGTGTTCCGTCCGCGTTGGTGGTCACCACGGCAGCTCCGTGCAGGCTATCGTTTGTGGTTTGCTGGTAGTAGTAGCCAATCAGGCCAACGCTGGCCTTGCGGTGCAGGATTTCCTGGCGTGCGTCGAACTGCGTGAAGAACTCGTTGCCACTGTGATAATGCGTGACATGATCGGCGTCGTTGATGACGTAATCAAAACGCGAGCTGATTTCCTGTTCGCCGTGGTGCGGAGTCAGAGTAATCGCAAAGGCCGGTGTGAGGGCGATGTTGTGCTGTCCAATATTCAACGGCGCTCCCGCCTGGTATCCCGTGCCGATAGTCTCAAATTCGAGCTCGTAGAGCCAGTGCACCATTCCCTTATGGTTGAAGACCGTGAAGGGAATAACGTTGATGTTGGTGATATCGTCCTTGGTAAACTTCCCTTCAGGGACGTGGAGTTGCTCATAAACATAGGGCACGGCGATGTAGCTGCCTAGTTCTCCGCCAAGAAACTTAACGCCCCAGTTATGCGAGAGCTTAACGGCCACAGCAAAGGCGCGAACCTTGAAATCAGGTATCGGCATCTTGTTTCCCTTTGCATCATCAAGCTGGTTTGCCTCGTAGAACATGGTGTACTCATAAACATAAGTCTGACCGCTGTGGGGCACGCCCGCCGCGATGGCAATCGATTCAGCCCCGACGGGCCAAACGCTTGCACCATTTTCGGTGGCGCTGGCCGCTGCACATAGGACCACAAGGCCAACAATGATGAGCAGGAAACGGTAATGAGCTCGGTTCGTGATTTGCATCTGTAATCCTCTTAACGAAAGTTGTAGCCAACTGCAGGTCGATTTTCTCGCACAGGGATCCATGGCGGACTTAAGCGCTCGGCCACGGTCTTTCACAAGTTTTATGAAAAAAACGGAATTCTCCGGACTGTAAGCATACGCAACAAATACTGAAAAGCAACTCTCTTTTTTGTCTTGGAGGCCGATTATTCTGCATTATTCTGCGCCAGGTTGAATGCCCCTGCCTTTTCGAGGCACTCGCGCGCGGAAAAACGAAAGATCCGCTCATTCTTGAAGCGTGCTGCTGAAATAAAGTCCCAATTGGCCCAACACGCGAATCTGAGTTCAACGGCCACCCGCTCGGGCGACCAGGCCTTGTACATGAGTATGCGCGCTCACTGCGATGCGGCTCGTCTTCAAGCCGGGACCGATACACTTATCAGACTCACCAGGATATTCCGCCCAAAGGGCGAGGTTGACGGGCAAACTTCGCTGCTGTAATGTCGTCGCGAACCTAGCACCAAAGGCTCGCACAGCCTTCTGAGGCAGATGGGCGAGAGACGGTGTGCTCTGCCCCTGCCCCCGGAGACGGCTTCGCCATCAATTGGCAGCCAAACGGCAGCCAGCAAGAAGCAATGGGTAATGTAAGTGCTTGAAAAGATTGGAGGCGCGGGCCAGAATCGAACTGGCGAATAAAGGTTTTGCAGACCTCTGCCTTACCACTTGGCTACCGCGCCCCTTGTTTGCGGATGTCTGAAATATAGGCAAGGCTGGGGGGAGCAGCCTCTTTCACGGCAAACCCCCGCACGTCGGCGAGGGTTTTAAAATCTGGAGCGGGAGACGGGATTTGAACCCGCGACTTCGACCTTGGCAAGGTCGCACTCTACCACTGAGTTACTCCCGCTCGACTGTTTAATCTTAGACAATGCACCTTGCTCTGTCAAACCAGCGAATCCCCTAAACTGTGGATTCCCCCGTATTTACTGCACGAGCCAGCACACTGTCCCACACTCGAAAACACCGTGAATGAATAAGCTCCCAGGATTGATAATTCCCCGCAGTCTTGGATCTACGAACAAGACGCTGCGTTCAACGTCTCACGCAGTTTACCCGCCAACTCCGAAAGGCTGAATGGTTTCTTAAGCATCACGGCACCAGCGTCCAGGAGTTCCTCAGCACGATCCGTGTACCCCGACATATACACGACACGTATGCCTGGACAGCGCGGTGCCACAGCGTTTACCACCTCCGCCCCATCCATTCCAGGCATCACCAGATCGGTCAGGATCACGTTTATCGCGCGGCTATGCTGCCCAACAATACGCACGGCTTCCCTGCCGCTGCGTGCGGCCAAAACTGTATAACCGTTTGATTGCAGGAACGCGCAAATAGCGTCGCGCAAGGCCTCTTCATCTTCGACGAGCAGAATGGTTTCCGAAACGTCGGACCCTACCGTTGGCGCGTGTGATTTCGAAGGCGACGCAAGCGGCTTCGGCACACGCGGAAAATAGATCTCGAACATGGTGCCGCATCCCAAGTCGCTGGTAACCCATATGAATCCCTTGCTTTGTTTTACGATGCCGTACACGGTCGCCAACCCCAGCCCTGTCCCTTTTCCTCTTTCCTTCGTGGTGAAGAACGGCTCGAAGATGCGAGACCTCGTCTCGACACTCATTCCAGTTCCCGAATCGATGACAGACAATTTTATGTACGCTCCGGGACTCATAGGGAAGTGCGCGGCGGCATAGTTCGCCTCGATTTCAACATTCTCAGTCTTGATTTCGAAACGGCCGCCCTTCGGCATTGCATCACGCGAATTGACTGCCAGGTTCACGATGACCTGTTCCATCTGGCCGCAATCCACCTTCACCCAATTGAGTTCAGGTTCGAGCGTTGTAACGACTGTAATGTCCTCTCCCAGCAATCTCGGTAGGACCTTCGTCAACTCGCCCACAACATTGTTGAGGTCCAGAATCTCAGGCTCCAGCATCTGCTGCCGGCTAAAGGCGAGCAGTTGTCGCGTGATCGAAACCGCTCTGTTTGCAGACTGCTGAATCTGGTCCACGTAGCGGTTGACGTGCTCGTCTGTAACCTCACGCTGCTTAATCAGGTCTGCGTAGCTGCCAACAATCATCAGCACGTTATTGAAGTCATGAGCGACGCCGCCTGCCAATCGCCCGATTGCCTCCATCTTCTGCGACCGCCAAAATTGCTGTTCGAGGCTTTTGCGTTCAGTCAAGTCTTGAATGAAGCCCTGGAATGCCTCGATTTCGCCGTTTTCTTTGCGCACAGCAAATGCGTTAATGCTTACGGTGATGGTGCTCCCATCTTTACGCTTCCAAACGGCCTCAACTTCATTGAGATACCCTGTATCGAATAGCTGGCTTGCCAACTGGGCGCGTTCCTCATGGTTGCAGTACACGTCCTGGCCGATATTAAGCGAGAGCAATTCGCTTTCGCATTCGTAGCCCAGCATTTTAATCAGTGCAGGATTGACCACCAAAAAACGGCCATCCACCGTAGACCGGAAAATTCCATAAGGCGCTGTCTCGATGATCGAGCGATATTCCACCTCGGAGCGGCGCAGCTTCGTAATGTCGATCACGATGCCAATCATCTTGGAATGCGCATCCCCAACCACCACACCACGGGAATCAAGCCAGGACACAGTTCCATCCGGCCGGACCACACGAAACTGCACCTCATAGCTCTGGCTCATACCTGCAACAACAGCCTCGACCGCGGCTTCAACTCTGGATCGGTCTTCAGGATGAATTCGTTCGAAAAACTCCTCTTCGGTACCCCGGAAGTTCTCTCGCGTGTAGCCAAACTGGCGATAAACCTCGTCCGACCACACGAGGCTGTGAGCACGAGAATCCCACTCCCACAATCCAATTGGGAGCGCGGCCTGCTCTGCCAAGTCCAGGCGCTTCTGCCATTCCAGCACTGTCTGATGTGCCCGTTTTCGTTCCGTGATGTCGCGAGCCACAACCTCGATCGCCGGCGATCCCAGCCACGAGATTGGAATCCCAACAGCTTCTACGTCCACCGTCGAACCATCGAATCGAAGGTAAACAGCCTGAAGCGGGGCAGATGCCCTTCCAAGCCGATGGTCGGTCTCGATGCGCTGTTCGATTGCCGGCAAGTAGTCTGGATGAGTGATCTCGGAAGCCGTTTTCCCGAGGATTTGCCCCGGAGTCTGGGCCCTAAACAATCTCAGTGTGGCGGGATTGGCAAAAACGATCTTGTCATTGCTATATACAAAAATCGCGTCGGGCGAGGCCTCCACGAGATTTCGAAATCTGGCTTCGCTCTCTTCGAGCGCTCGCCGCGTCAAGATGCGCTCTTCACGCAAGCTCTTCTCTGCGAGCGCCCTTTGAATGACAAACGGCAGGCGGGCCATTCGGTCCTTCAGAACTATATCCGTAACGCCTTTCTTCAGGCATTCCGCTGCGTTATCTTCTCCCAAGGTTCGGGTGACCAGGATAAACGGAAGCTCTGCCTGATATTGCCGCACCACTTCCACCGCATCTATGCCCAGCCATCCGGATACATGGTAGTCGGCCAAGACCACGTCGTAAGAATTCGCCGACAAATATCCGGCTACACCCTCAAGCGTGTCGACCACGTCGGCGCGTATCTTGTACCCAGCATTGGAGAGCTCAATCAGTGCCAATTCCGCATCAGCACGACATTCCTCAATCTGCAGGATCGACAACAGAGTATTCTCATGCAGGAAAGGCACGTAACCACCTGAACTTTTGGATTGGATTTAGATTCAATTAGCTACCAGCAAATAGCAACAACAATTCGCCCCATGAACGGTAACTTTTGGCATATCGCCATCTCGGTCTTGAGTGCGGCCCGCACCGCGCTATATCCTGAAATCCAATGACTCGACTCGGCATACTTCTCTCCGGACGCGGTTCCAACTTCCTGGCCATCGCCAACAATATCAGCAGCGGCAAGCTTGATGCGGAAATAGCCGTCGTTATTAGCAATCGCGAAGATGCGGGGGGGATTGCGGAGGCGCAGGCGCGCGGCCTGAAGGCCTTGGTGCTGCCCAGCAAGGGATGCAAGCGCGAGGAGCACGACCGCGCCGTGGTAGATGCCCTTCGCCAGGCTGGAGTAGAACTGGTGGTGCTCGCCGGATACATGCGTCTGCTCTCGCCGTGGTTCATACAACAGTTTCCAGGGAAGATTCTCAACATTCATCCTTCATTGCTGCCGGCGTTTCCCGGGCTCGAAGCGCAGAAGCAGGCGCTCGAATATGGCGTGCAGTTCAGCGGCTGCACCGTACACTTTGTGGACGAGCACCTTGACCACGGAGCGATCGTGCTGCAGAAGATTGTCCCGGTGCTGCCCTCCGATGACGAGCACACGCTGGCCGAGCGCATTCTGGAACAGGAGCACATCGCCTACAGCGATGCCATTGCCCTTGTAGCTGGCGGAAAATTCCGCATCGAAGGCCGGCGGGTTCTGGTGGATTCGGGCAACGGCGCGCCCAAATCAGCCCTCTAAACAAAACGGACGAATCTATCCGAAAGGAACCTTCTACAATGGCAGACTTCCGTGTGGGCAATTATGAGTTTTCGCGGCGTCAGCGGCATTTCACTACCGCGATTAGCTTCTTGGCGATTGGCTTTGGGTTGGGCGCACTGGCGGCTATGTTCGTCACTCCAAAAACCGGCAGACAGCTTCGCAAGGACGTGCGCCGCAAATACGAAGACGCCCGGGATGCCGTGGAAAACATCAGCGACCGCGCAAATGACATCTGGGATCGGCGCGACGAATGGGCAGAAGCTGCACGCCGGACGGCTCAGCCGGTCACGCGCGCATTCCGCAGAGGCTGATTGGAAGTATTGGCGAAAAACGAATTGCAACAGGTGCAGGACGGGGCGAGTCGTTGAGGCTCACAGGCCTGTCCTGCGCTTGAATTTAGAAGTGTCTGTTAATACAGGTGGAAGTTCACTTCAACATTGATCTCTACCGGAACCGGTGAGCCGTCCTTGGTGCCGGGCTCAAAGCGCCAGGTGCGGACGGCCTCAACCGCTTTCTCATCCAACCCCATGCCCAGGGAACGCAGCACCGCGACTTGTTGAGTCTTGCCATCAGTTCCAACGATTACGCGCAGAAGCACGTTTCCCTGCCACTTGTTCTTACGGGCCTCTTCGCTGAACTCAGGTTCCGGACTGAATATGGGCCGCGGGGCGCGGACGCCGCCACCTACGTGATAGGCTCCGCCGCCAATACCGCCACCCCAACCGGGGCCGACGCCGGGACCACGTCCCGATCCGACTCCGCCGCCAGTTCCGCTACCGATTCCACCACCCGTACCGGTTCCGTTTGAGGGCGGCCCCGCGAGCTTCGCCAAGGGATCGCCGATCGGCCCGACCTGCGGCAATTTAATCTCCGGAGGCACCACCACGGTGGGCGCTACCGCCAATTTGGGCTGTTCCATGGGGAGCACGGTGGGAGGCGCCAACTGCGTTTTGGCTAACTTGGGCAACGCACCCTTGGACGCGGGATGAACATCGTGCGAGCCGCCACCGCCACCGCCGCCGGAAACGCCCTTATTGGATGGCGGCAGAACGTAGGGACTAATCTCCACCGACATGCCAACCACCTGCTTAATCTGCGGAGCATGCGTCGCCGTCCAACTCGTCAGCCAGATCAGCAGGGCAATGATGGCCGTATTCAGGATGAATGAAACGACAAACGAACCCTTGCGCACTTCGTAGAGCCCAGAACCATCCCCAAACAGAGTCGGCATCACTTCGTGCCTCTGCTCATCCTGGGACGCTTGGGGTTTCGGGTTATTGAGTACGGGGCTGGGCATGTGTACTCAAGTATAAATCGGCAGGACTGGAAACGGCTTTAGAAAAACACTGTTCGAGGGGTTTCGGGCCGCTACCCAGCCTCATTTCCGGCCAATTAGGCAATCTGGGATTTACCAAACGACATCCAGAAACTCTGGGTTGCCCACTGTGGGACACCACTACGGAACAATGACGCGCAGCGCCCGGGATGAAGCTGCGATCTCAACCGGCGTCTGGCACAGGTATTCGCCATCGGCATAGATATCGACCGGTTCATCGCTCTCCACAAAGACTTGGCGGGTTCGGAAATAACGCACCGCAGGGACCAACAGGTGAGTTCCGGAATAGATGCGGAAAAAATGGCGCAGGACAAAGCCTCTGGACATCGCCGGGACGAAACAGAGATCAAGTTGGCCGTCGTCCAGTTGAGCCTGCGGCAGCGTTCTCATACCGCTTCCGTGTTCAGGAGCGTTGCCGATGGCGGCGAACAACACCGGGCCATGCAAACACGTCTCCTGATCGCAGATGTCATAGCAGTGCAGGCGTACAACCAGCGGAGCATAATCGACCAGCGCCCGAACGGCGGCGAGGATATAGCCGCCGTGGCCGCGCAACCAGCCCGGCATGAGATTGGCACGCCGATTGGCTTCTGCATCAAGGCCGAGTCCGGCAATTCCGCTGAAGTAGATGACGCGCGGATCTTCCGCGCTCTCTGCAGCGCGATCAAGTTGCTGGCGTACTATAGCCGGACCGAGCGGGCTCGCCGGATGGTCGATGTGGCCTTCGGCATCGGCGAAGGTCGCAGAATCGATGGGGTCATCTGCGCTGGGCGCGGGAACGGCCATCGGACGGGCGGTGCCTAAATCAATGGTGCGCACATTGTCGCCGCGATTGAGATAGCGGCGCCACGCGCGTAACGCCTCGCCCCGGTTTGGAATTCCTAGGCAGCGCGCGAAATCATTGGCGCTGCCGGTAGGGACTACCAGCAGAGGAGTCTCGGTATAGGCCAGCGAAGCCAGTACCCGATGAACCGAGCCATCGCCGCCAAAGACGATGACAGCGTCGGGCAGATCATGGTTTTTCAGCGAGTTGATGCGAAACAGGTTTACCCTCGCGTCGCAGAAAGGTTCCACGACGTTCTGTTTCACATACGAATGCGCAATGGCCGCGGCTCGCACCCGGAGATTGTACAGCGGCCAGGAAGGAAATGAAGAGAAATACTGAGAGCTGGCGCAGGAGCTTTGCCCGATTTCGGACAGAACTCTTATCGAGAACACAAAACCTCTCCCGATCTGCTCAAACCGCCATCTCTCAGACCAGCATCAGGATGGTCAGCCTTTCTTGCCCTCAACATCGGTGGAGGCAGACTTGCTCTCAGGTGCGCTTTTCGCCGCCAGCTTCGCGTTCCTGGCGTTCAAACTTTTCTGGCGCATCTTCTCGGCGAACTTCTGACGTGCGCGTTCTTCTCTTTGCTGTGACATGTGCTCAGTCTACGCGCATTACGACGCAGTGGAAATCCCGGCTCCCAGAGCCCGCCCTAAATCTCAAGAACCTTCTGCTCGATATCCGCCGCGGCCTGCTGCAGACTGGCCACTGTCCCGAGATCGCGCCAGTAATCGCCATCGGTCTGGAAGGCAACTATCTTTTCTCCATCGCCAGCAAGGCGCAGATACATCGGGATGATGGGAAACGCGTGCTCTCCGCATATGTCGCCACCGCTCGACTCGGGTCGGGTTCGCAAAGCCTTGTCCATCAAAGAAAAGATGCGCGGAGAGACGACGTGAATTCCCGAAAATGCCAGCGCCTCCGTCTGCTTCGCGGGACGCACCATCTCTGCCTCTGCGGCTTCCGCCACCCGCCGTCCGCAGAGTTGAAGTTTCTCATCAAACAGAAGTTGGCGTGAGCTCTTCCGCTGACGCGTCGCCAGTGTTGCCAGCGCATCCTGCTCGCAATGAAATTTCACCATCTGCCCCCAGGTCGATCGAGCTGAGCACATCGACGTTGTGCAGAATAAACGGCTCGACTCGCGCAGACCCGCCTTGAACAGACTCGTCTTGCGTATAAACGTCGCGCAGAAAAAAATCCGCCGCCTTCTTCAGTCCGCCGCCGGTGTCCAACAGATCATCTTCGCGCGAAATCTCAATCTTCATGCCGAAGTAATCGTTCGCCTTCAGATATTCCACGACTAAATCAGCGAAGTGATGCACGTTGACGATCACCTCGCGGACGCCAAAACTTCGCAGCCGACGCAGCGTGATCTCCAGCAGCGTGCGCCCTCCTACTTCCACCAGGGCCTTGGGACGGTCGTCTGGTAAGCGGACGCAGCCGCGTGCCGAGTCCAGCAGCAAGAATCATCGCCTTCATCGAACCCACTTCTCCTGCTCACGATGCTGCAACACGACTTTGACTCCGCTTCTTCCGCGCAAGCGTTTTGCCACCTGCTCTGCCAGATAGACCGAGCGATGCTGCCCTCCGGTGCATCCGAAGGAAACCATCAGATGCTTGAAGCCGCGCCGCAGATACTCGCTCACGCTGGCATCCACCAACGACATCACGCTTGCCAGAAACTGATGCACGCTCTCCTGCGCGCCGAGATACTCGATCACCGCCGCGTCGCGCCCCGTCAAAGTCTTGAAGCGCTCCTCACGCCCCGGATTCGGCAGGCTGCGCGCATCGAAGACAAATCCTCCGCCGTTTCCGCTTTCGTCCTGCAACGGGCCGCGATGAAAAGAAAAACTCGAAACCACCACCGTGAGTTCGTCCGGCTCCGTCGCAATGCCTTGCAGTTTTTCCGAGCCAACCATGTTGGTGAACGCGTCCATCAACGCCGGCAGCGGTATCGGCAGCGTAACATTGTGCAGCAGCCAGCGCAGATTCTTCAGCGCATAAGGCACAGACTGCAGAAAGTGCGGCTTGCGCTCGTAGAATCCACGGAATCCATACGCGCCCAACGCCTGCATGATGCGCACGTAAACGTAGGCGTAGTAGTGCTGCAGAAACGCTTCGCGATCCAGTTCGATGAATCCGGCCAGCGAGTCGAGATAATGCTCCAGCAGATGCTGCCGCAACTCCGGCGGCAAATCGGCCTTGCCGTCAAAAAGAAGCGACGCAATGTCGTACTGCAGCGCGCCTCGGCGTCCGCCCTGGTAGTCGAGAAAATATGGCCGTCCCTCGCGCAGCATGATGTTGCGCGATTGAAAATCACGATAGAGAAAATAACTGCGATCGGCGCTCAGCAAAAACTTCGTCAACCGGTTGAAATCCTCCTCCAGCGCCTGTTCGTTGAAGGGGATCGCGGCGAGTGCGAAGAAAGTAATATTTGAAGTAATTCAAGTCCCAGGCAATTGATTGCCGGTCGAAGCTGGCGCGCGGATAGCAGACCTTGTAATTCAAATCCCGCCCGGCCTCCACCTGGAAGCGCGGCAACTGCTCCACCACCTTGCGATAAACCTCCACCACCTCGGGAGCAATCTCGCCGCCTGCGCGATGCAGAGAGAGAAACTGAAACAGCGTGGTGTCTCCGAGGTCTTCCTCAAGGTATGCGCCCTGGCTGAGATCTTCGGCGTAGATCTCCGGCACCGCAAGACCGTGGCGGCGAAAGTGCCTTGAGAATTCGACGAACGCAGTGTTCTCTTCGCGCACATCGTGCTGGACGCCAATTGCGCTGAACCTGTCATTGGCAAGGCGGACGATGGTGCGTCCCGATCCGCCCAGCCCTCCCTGCACCGGATGTACCAGCGAGGGCGCGGAGTGAAAGTGCTGCTCGAATAATTGATTGAGAACGTTCATCAGAAATCGATTGTAATCAATCTCGCAAGGCTAGGAGTTGAACGCGGAAATCTTTGCCATCGCGGCTCGTCAGGTAAGGCTATGATGTGAGCAGTACACATGAGCGCGAGACCATGACAACCACCGAGCCCAAGCGCACCTTCTTCCAGACCGCGATTCACAACTTCTTCGCGCTCTACCTGGGCGTCACTCCGCCAGCGCCCGGCAAGGAAGGCTTCTACGCCGCACTGCTGATTGCTGTAGCCCTGTTTCTTGTCGGTGCCGGCTACCTCATCGTCCGCTTCATTCTCAGCCAGGCGCTCGGATAAAGGCATCGCCC
This sequence comes from uncultured Acidobacteriota bacterium, assembly GCA_963786435.1. GTDB lineage: Bacteria > Acidobacteriota > Terriglobia > Terriglobales > Acidobacteriaceae > TOLSYN. The sequence continues at coordinate 2,446,926 of CAWAZK010000002.1, read as the reverse complement.
ACATCCACCGCCTTCGAGCGAATGTGGAGACAGAAGTTCTATTAACCCTTCAAAAACTTTGCAAACTCCCGCGCCTCTTCAAACTTCGTGCGGAACTCCGGATTCCCCAGGCTCTCGCGCAGAGCTCTCAGCTCGGCTTCCATGAGCCGCAGTGCCTCGGCAATATTTTCGCAGTTGCTGGCCGCGATCTGCTCCCACATTGCAGGCTCGCTTCCGGCCAGCCGCAGCATGGTGCGCAGACCGCCCGCGTGGATCTGCAGCGCCGGATTGCCCGCGCCGAACGCTTCTTTGAGGGTCAGCGCCAGCACGGTCGAGAGCATCTGCGGCAAGTGACTGGTGTAGGCCAGGGTGCGGTCATGCTCCTCGGGAGTGGTGAAGATTACGCGCGCGCCGATCGCCTCCAGTGCCGCTTGCAACGTGCGGTGCGAGGCAATCGGAGCGCATCGCCTGCAGTCCTCCCCCGTGTGCGAGCGGGGTCAGCACCCAGAGGCAGCCCGCGTAGAGATCGGCCGCGGCGTATTCCAGGCCGGAGACCTCGCGACCCGCCAGCGGATGTCCGGGAAGCACGTGCTCGTTTGCCGACGCGCCAAATATCTCTCGGGCCGCCGTCGGCGAATGCGCCCTTGGTGCTGCCCACGTCGGTGACCAACGCTCCGGGACGCAGGCGGGGCGCGATGCTGTTCGAGCAAGCGCAATGCTGGTCTCCACCGGCGTGCAGAGAAATACGAAATCGCTCTCCGCAACCGACTCTGCCGCATCCGTGCAGCCGGAGTCGATCGCACCCATCTCCTGCGCCCGGCGCAGCAGTTCTGCGCGGCCGCAGCCCACGATGTGCTCCGCCAATCCGGCGCGCCGCAGCGCCAGCGCCAGCGAGCCTCCCATCAAGCCGAGGCCGATCACGGTCACGCGCTTCAAAGACTCGCGATTGGAAGATGAGCTCACGAGCGCTCCAGCAGATCCGGCGATTGCAGGCGGCGCATGGCGGCCAGAATGGCCGTGTAAATCGTCGCCAGTTCCTCGTCCGGCAGCGGACCTTTATTGCAGCGCGCCACGTTGGCCATCACCACCGCCTCGCGCTTGGGTTCATACACGGCGCGTTGGTTTTGCTGCTTGTAGCGGCCAATTTCCAGCACGCAGTGGGCGCGCTGATTGAACAACTCCACCAGCTTTTCGTCGATAGAGTCAATCTCGGTGCGCAATTGGTTCAGACGCATCGGGTCATTTCGCTCCTGCGTTGCTTTATTGTTCGTACTGCTTCACCCAGGCATCCTGCTCGGCCTGCAGGGTCTTGTCAATCCATCCAATGTAGCTGCGCCCGTTTTCGTCTTTGCCCACCCAGACTCGCGTGGAAGGCTGGATGTGGGCGTCGCCGCCAGCCAGCGAAAGCCGCTGCTCCGCTTCCACGGCGGCGCGCGCGGCGGCCATCTCAGCGGGATAAAACTGCGAGGTCATCAGGCGATCATTGAAAAACGTAAGCACCAGCTCGCCCGTCTGCCCGTCGACGCGCGCGTTCTTCTTTGAGATTACCAGCAGCCGGTAGGGAGGGCGCGTGTCGCTGGGCAGCGGCGTGCGATCTTCGAGTATGTCGAAGCTGCCGGCCATCATATCAAGCTTGCGCTCCACGGATTCCACGCTCTGTCCGCTGTATAGGCCAGCGGCCAGCGCGCTGGGCTTGAGTTTCTTTTCGGCGGAGCGTTGGCAGGAGGCCGCGAGAAGCAGAACCACAACCATGACAGAGAAGAGCAGCCGCTTTATGGTTCGTCATAATGGTTTCCGGAAAGTATAAATTCAACTGCGCCAGAGTTGCGAGCCCGGCGTTTCTGTTTCCGCAATCATCCACCTTACGCAATCGTTGAAGAGTCTGCCGGTTACTGAAGGGTTAATCTTTTGGAAAGATCGCAATGCATATCGGCAAGCGATGTACTCATTGGTCAACTTGAGCTTGGAAACGATTGGCTCTTCAAGCAATCATCCCTTGCAATCCGGTCTCCGTCATATCCATGCCACGGCATTCCATCGTACGACATTGGGTGTAGCATGATCGGTGGCGCATATCAACGCGCACGTTAGGAGCCATCGCAATGCAAAGAACGGCAAGCGCCCACTGGCAGGGCGGACTGAAGGACGGGCGAGGGACTGTCTACCACGGCTAGCGGAGTCCTCTCGCAGACGCAATACTCATTCCTCACGCGCTTTGAGAACGGCGTGGGCACCAACCCTGAGGAACTGATCGCCGCAGCACACGCGGGATGCTTCTCCATGGCGCTCTCGGCGCAACTGGATGGACGTTGGTCTGAAGGCAGACGCCATCGACACCAAGGCCGCGCTCACCTTTGAGAAAACCGACGCGGGCTTCACCATCACCAAAATTCATCTTGGAGCTGCGCGCCAAGGTTCCCAACGCGGACGACGCCAAATTCCAGAAAGCCGCCGCCGACGCCAAGGCCGGCTGCCCGGTCTCGCGCGTGCTCAACGCGGAAATCACGCTGGACGCAAAGTTGGTTTAGGTCTTAATTCCGTACATACCGGGATCCGGCTCGCCGGATCCCGTTTCAGTTGATGGCCAGCCCTGCCGGTATTCGTGTTCTCTTCCCTGTACGTTAATCCACTGCTCAATCGAGCAAACATCTTGCGCCCACCGTTCATCCAAAGCTGAGCAGGACTTTTGTACGTCTGCGCTGTGCTGCGGAACCGGATGGTGCGCTTTGAAGATCACACTCTTCGGCCTGACTCTGTCATCTTCCTGGGGCAATGGTCATGCCACGCCGTATCGTGCAATTCTGCGCGCGCTGCATCAGCTTGGGCATCGTGTCACTTTTTACGAGCGCGATGTACCGTATTACGCCAAGCATCGTGATTTTCACGAGTGCGATTATTGCGAGCTGAAGCTGTACTCCTCCTGGGAGGCCGTGCGCAGCCGGGCGCTGGCCGAAGCTGCCGAGTCCGACGTCGTGATCACCGCCAGCTATGTTCCGGAGGGCGCGCGCATTGCCGACGCGCTGCTCTCGCTCGACGGCCCGCTGCGCGTCTTCTACGATCTGGATACGCCGATCACCTTGAACCGGCTGGCGCAGGGCGATCTGGATTACCTGCGCGCCAGCCAGTTGCCAGCCTTCGATCTTGTGCTCTCCTGGACGGGCGGCGACGCGCTGGTCGCATTGGAGCGGGATTTCGGGGTCAGAGCTGGCGCGCCCGCTATTCGGCTGCGTGGACCCGGATGTTTATCGCCCAGTGCAGTCCTACCCTGAGTTGCACTGCGAACTCAGCTACATGGGCACCTACGCTGCAGACCGGCAGGCCAAGCTGGACTCGATGTTTCTGGAGGCGGCGCGGCGCCGCCCCTCATTCGCCCTTCACGCTGGCGGGTTCGCTTTATCCGCCGGAGTGGCACTGGCCGGCGAATGTGCAGCGCTTTGAGCATGTTGGGCCGAGCGATCATCCGGCTCTGTACTGTTCTTCCCGCCTCACGCTCAACCTCACGCGGGCGGAGATGGTCGCGTCTGGGTATTGCCCTTCAGGACGGTTCTTTGAGGCTGCGGCCTGCGGCGCGCCGATCATTACCGACTGGTTTCGCGGACTCGACTCGTTCTTTGAGCCGGGCGAGGAGGTGCTGGTCGCCGAGCGATACCTGGGATGTGCTGTGCCTGCTTGAACGCTCCGATGCTGAGTTGCAGCAGGATCGCCCGCCGCGCCCGTCAACGCACGCTTGACGAGCACACCGGAAACCAGCGCGCACTTACCATGCTGGCCGCGTTTGAGGCCGCCCGCTCGTTCAACTCTCGGAAGAGCCCGATGGAGGCCGCATGATCGGCATCATCCCCGCTGCGGGAGCTGGCCTGCGCATTCAGCCGCTTGGATGCAGTAAAGAGCTTTTGCCCGTTGGCTCACGCGACGTTGATGGCATCGAGCGGCCTAAGGCGGTTTCCGAGTATCTGGTGGAACGCATGATTGCCGCCGGGGCCCGCCAGATCTGCATGGTGATCTCCGCAGAGAAGAGCGACATTGTGCGCTACTATGCCGAGCGCGATTATGGTGCGGAGATTTTTTACGCGGTGCAGCGGCGCCCCCACGGTTTGTGCGACGCGATATTCCGCGCCGAGACCTTCGTGCGCTACGACGAGCCGGTGCTGATCGGGCTTCCGGACACCATCTGGTATCCGGAGAACGCCTTTCATGCCTCGGTGGAGCAAGGGCCGGGGGTGAACCTGGTGCTGTTTCCGGTGGCCGATCCGAGCGTCTTCGATGCCGTGCTCTGCGATGAGAGCGGGCGCGTGGAGCGGGTGGAAGTGAAGCAGCCGAACCCGGGTTCGCACTGGATCTGGGGCGCGGTTACCGCCTCGGGCCGTGCCTTCCACGATCTCCGCATGTTATGGGAGTCTCGCCACCGCGAGGATGAATACCTGGGCCATCTGCTCAATGCCTACATCGCAGCCGGGAATCCGGTTCACGCCACGGCAAACGGTGAGCACTACATGGACGTTGGGACGATTGAGGGATATCACAATGCGCAGGACTACCTGCGCGCGCGCAGCCGGGACCAGAAGGGCAAGAGAGCTCCAGCGCGGCATAGACATGCGGCGTAGATATCAGCGTTGTAAGATGTGACTCGCAATATGGACACAACGAGATATGTGACCGGGGGGATGCGCTTGGCATCTAAAACCTATGTCTACTACAGCTGAGAAAAATCGCACTTACTCGCAACGCGTCAACTTGGAAATTCCGATTTGAAGCTCACGGCGATTGGCTTTGGAGCGTGGGCGATCGGCGGGGGCAACTGGGATTTCGGCTGGGGGCCGCAGGACGACCGCGAATCCGTTGAGGCGATTCAGCGCGCATTGGAATGGCGGCATGAACTGGATCGATACGGCTGCGATCTACGGCCTGGGACACTCCGAGGAGATTGTTGCCAAGGCTCTGGCCCACAGCGCGACCAAGTCCTTACGTGTTTACCAAGTGCTCGATGCGTTGGGATGAAAACCGGCGGATTTACCGGAGCCTGAAAAAGGACTCGCTGCGCGAAGAGGTGGAGAATTCGCTGCGGCGCTTGAAGCTGGATGTGATCGATCTATACCAGATTCACTGGCCCGATCCGGAGGATGAGATTGAAGAGGGATGGGAGACGCTGGCACGCATCAAGGAAGAAGGCAAGGTGCGCTACATCGGCGTCTCCAACTTCAACGTGGAGCAGATGCAAACGGGCGATGAAGATTGCGCCGATCACCTCTCTACAGCCGCCTTATTCTTTGTTGGACAGGGCGGTGGAGGAGGAGATTCTGCCCTTCTGCAAGGCCCACAACATTGGCGTGATTAACTATTCGCCGATGGCGAGTGGGCTGCTTTCGGGACAGATGACGGCAGAACGCATTGCCACGATGCCGGAGGACGACTGGCGGCGGCGCGCTCCGCAGTTCAACGAGCCGAAGCTCTCGCGCAACTTGAAGTTGGTGGAGTTGCTGCGCGAGATCGGCAATGTACACCGGATACAGCCGGGGGTGGTGGCGATTGCCTGGACGTTGCGCAATCCGGCGGTGACCGCAGCCATCGTGGGAGCGCGGAGAGCCAGCCAGATTGATGGGATTCTTCCGGCGGCAACCTTCCGTTTGAGCGAAGAGGAAGCGGCGAGGATCGATTCGTTTATGAACGAAAATCCGGCGTAGCCGTGGGGCTACGCCGGATCTTCGTTGGCAGTTGGAAATTGCAAACAAAGTGCGAGAACAACAGCATTACAAGAACAAGAACAACAGATTAGAAAACAACGGCATTAAACGACTGCGGCTTTTGTTTCGCTGAGCCTGAGCAGTGATTCGTTGAAAGGGGCGGTGGCCACGCCGCGCTCGGTGATGATGGCGCGAATGTAGCGCGCGGGCGTCACGTCAAAAGCAGGATTCTCAACCTTGACTCCGGTGGGCGCGATCTGTTTGCCGCCGAGGTGCGTGACCTCGCTGGCGGCACGCTGCTCGATGGGGATTCCGGAGCCGTCCGGGGTTTCCAGATCGATGGTGGAGAATGGGCGCGGCAACGTACATCGGAATGCCGTGCTCTTTGGCGAGGATTGCGACCGAGTAGGTGCCGATCTTATTGGCGGTGTCGCCGTTGGCAGCGATGCGGTCGGCGCCGACGATGACGGCCTGGATTTTTCCTTGAGCCATTATCGCGCCGGCCATGTTGTCGGAGATGAGGGTGACAGGGAATGTTGTCTTTCATCAGCTCCCAGGCGGTGAGGCGCGAGCCCTGGAGAAAAGGCCGGGTTTCGTCGGCGAAGACGTGAATGTTTTTGCCGGCCTCGACGGCGGCGCGAATGACTCCGAGGGCGGTGCCGTAACCTGCGGTGGCCAGGGCTCCGGCGTTGCAGTGGGTGAGGACTCCGCCGGATTGGGGCAGGAGCGCGGCGCCGTTTGCTCCCATGGCGCGATTGGTGGCGATGTCTTCGGCGTAGATGGCGAGCGCCTCTTCGATGAGCGCCTGCTTGAATCGCGGGAATGGTTTGGCCGCTGAGCTGCTCAAAGCGGCGCTCCATGCGGCGGATGGCCCAGAAGAGATTGACGGCGGTGGGACGGGTTTCACCGATGACGCGGCAGATATTGGCGAATCCGGTGCGGAACTCCGCGATGGTGGTGACGGGCAGGTCGCGCGCGCCGAGGGCGATGCCCATGGCGGCGGCGACGCCGATGGCGGGAGCGCCACGGACGATCATGGTGCGAATGGCATCGGCTACGGCTTGGTAGTTGGCGCAGTTGACCCAGATCTCTTCGGTCGGCAGCTTGGTTTGGTCGATGAATAAAACGCCAGAATCAGTCCACTTCAGGGTTTCGAGCACAGAGATTTCCAGTCGGTTGAGTTGAAGCTAGTGTAAATGGTTTACGCGGTGATTGTGGAGGAAAGACACTGTACTGTAGGGTTCCCGAGTCAGTAGATTTTCACAGGAAAACCACTTGACCTGCGGCGGGAATGCGCTCAGAGTTGAGGAAAGAAACAGAGTGGATGCTCCAAAGGGGCGTTCGCTGGAGGCTAAAAGCTTTGAAGAAATCGTTGATCGCCGTACTGGCCGGTGTGTTGCTGCTGAGCGCAGCGATGCCGGCGTTTGCCAGGAACTCACCACCACCACCATCATCATCACCATCACCAGCCGCGAAGTAAGAGTTGCCGACTTTCAAATCCCTCCGCCGCGGCGGAGGGATTTCTGTTTGCGGAGAGCTAGAACTCTTTCGGCTCAGGGGAAAGCTTGTGCTGAGCGCGGAGGCTGCGCGCCATTTCGATGATCTGAATGCTGTATCCATCGGGGTCGAAGAGCAGGGCCCAGCGGCCAAAGGGCTCCGCACGCGGACCGATGGCGAGTTTGGCGAGGCGGCTGCGGATTTCGGCGACGGCCTGATCCATGTTATCGACGTAAATGCCGATGCTCATGCCAGTGGTGGGACTTACCTTGACCTCTTCGCCCTCCGGATGAAGACCGATGAGAATGTTGCCGGCGTCAAACTGGCTCCAGTTGTCCTGATGGATGAGAAGTTTGAGGCCGAGCACATCGCGGTAAAAGACGACGCTGCGCTCCATGTCACGCACAACGATCATGACGAGACCGAGTTTGCCTAACATCATTTTTAGGACTCCCAACGGGCCAAAAGTGAGTGGCCGGTGAACATCGTAATGCGGAGCGCGCGCGATGGCAACGATAATGGGCGCTCGCGGTGATTAAACGAGATGGCGAAGATGCTCTGCCCGCACGTCCGAGGCGGTGAAGATGGAGACGAAAGGCACGCCGGCAGCGGCGGCTTCGATGGCGGCGCGGCCCTGCGACTCTTCGCGTTCGACCAGGCACATCACGCCGACAATCTGGAAGCCGAATTCGTTGGCGGCCTCGATTGCCTGCACGGTGGAGGCTCCGGTGGTGCATACATCGTCGACGATGACGACGTGCGCACCTTTTTCGCGGAAGCCCTCGATGCGCTGTCCGGTGCCGTGGGCCTTGTCTGACTTGCGCACCAGAAAGCCGTGAATTAAATCGTGCGATGCCGCCGACTGCTGCTCGGAGCTGAGGGCGGCGACGGAGACGACGATGGGATCGGCTCCCATGGTGAGTCCTCCGATGGCCTGCGGATGCCAGTTGCGGCGCTGGATTTCAGCGAGAAAGACGAGGCCGGTGAGGCGGGCGCCCTGGGCGTGCAGCGTAGTGGTGCGGCAGTCGATGTAGTAATCGCTGGTGCCGCCGCTGGAGAGCTTGAACTGGCCAAGGCGAAAAGACTGTTGCGAGAGAAGAGTGAGGAGTTGCTGGCGCGCTTCGGACATGGAATTCACGATAGCAAGAGCGGAAGAGCGGGAGCAAGCGCGGGCGCTTGGGGGATAAAGGGCAGGTTACGGGTCGTCTGTGATTCGGGATCCGGCAATTAAGCTGTCAGCCAATCACTTTCTAAGGAGCCGACAAACCGCCCAGAACCTCAGATCTAGACAATTGACGGCTATCGACAATCGCGAACTATGGATTGGACTCGCCCAAAGCACGGAACAAGTGCTTGATGTGTATCGAAGTGAGATGCATAGCAAAGGTTGGATCGAAGACTAGCCGTTCCCACGCTACTTCTCGGGCTCAAAGTGGGCAATTGCCAGCTTTTGTTGAAGAAAGTTTCTGTCGGCTCATAGAACCTGAACCAAAAGTATCGAGAACTGGCAAAAATCGCAGTGAGTCGGAATCGTCTTTCCAATCCATCCAATCACCGGCCATAGCGCGTCAAGATGTGGCTTCGCAAAGCCTGCAGTTGCAGCTGCCGCTCCTCGGGGTTGACCTTGGCGCTTTTCGCTGGCATGGCGTCGGAAATCTTGTCAAAATTCACCAGTTTGGCTTCCATGTGTTCTTCGCCTTCCCTCTCGTTCCAACGAATCGTGATCAGGCCGATCCTCAGTCCTCCGGTGCAGATCCAGTTGGCGTAACCGGGATCCTTCGCAGAAACGATGACGCGGATTTTGCCGTCCGCGTCCGCGACCGCAGTATCCAAATTGACAGACGAGGGAATGGATTCGTGGGCAAGCCCCTGCATCCAGAAGTTCTGAGCCACGATCGACCAATACGCTGCCTTAGTTGGAGTCACCTCGATGAGGAGAGCTTGGTTGTCATCAATATCCCAGTTTCCACCGTAATAGCTGTTCTGGGCATTTGCGCCTAGAGCCGCTTTGGCTGCTTCAGGCACGGGTTTGATGCCGTTCTTTGGGGAAATCGCGAATCGCATGATGTTGAGGAATGCGGAAGACATTTCCTTGACAAAGCCCACGGCATTATCCAACTTCTTCGCCAACGCGGCTGGGTCGTCGGACTCCCTGGGGATGGATAGTGGCTGGTCGATGCGGTCAATGCTCAGCTTGTAGAGTTTTTGCCTGCGATCATCCGAGATGTACTGGCGCGCCATCAGGTGGGTGATGCCAGGGTCAAGGGCCAAGTAATTGCCATCCTTTGGGGGGCCACCCACGATCAGCTCAAAACTGCCGTCTGGATCCAATCTCAGATTCTGTATCGGCTGGGTCCTAACGGTCTTGTTCGGCATTCCGGGTTGCCACCAACCAGACATCGTTTGGATGTTCACGGTAATGGGTAACCCGCCTTGCGCCTTGCCCTCGATCCTGTAGATCGCGTCCGGACGCACCGGAGCGCCATGATAGACCCCATCGGGTTGATCGCCTCCATAACGTGCGTAAGGAGTAAAACAGGGTGACCATTGAGGTCTATCGGGATCGGCGTTGAGCGCGTGAATCGCCAGCCCGTCGTAGAGCAGCATGGTGAGATGGCGGTAGCCGTCAGCCTCGATCTGCTTGTCACTCTGGGGCACGCCTGGTTGGCTCATCAGCCACGGCCCAAGAGCCTTGACGTCATCGGCAAACTTGGCCCATGTCACGCCGAGATCAGGGCTTTGTGCTGTTTGTGCACTCGCCGTCGGGATTCCGATTGATTGCTCGTCTTCGTTGACAACCATTTCCAGTCTCCTTTTCAGTGGTAGTTAAAGTGACTGTCCTGCTTCCCGCTAGAAACAGGAAATTACACGAGCTCAAAGTCGGGCAATTGCCAGGTCTTGCTGAAGAAAGTTTCTGTCGGCTCATAGAACCTGAACCAGGCGAACCATCCTTTCGACGCACTTGTGTCCACCCAGTTGCTCTCCAAACCTGCAGGTGCCTTTGGGCCAAAGTAAAGATCTGTGGAGCCATCGTCGTTAAGTTTGATTTCGTCGTAGGAAGTAATCGCGGCCTTATTGGTGCTGTTCTGGATCAATGAACGAGTGAGGTTGTCATAGACCGTAATGGACCAGAATTGCTTCGCGGGAACATCGGCCGGCACCCGTAGACGGTAGTTTTTTCCACCATCCAGCCAAACGCCGTCCTTGTCCTTGAAACTCTCCAGATACCGCTGGCCCTTGGAGGGGAACGGCAGGTTCATGGCTTCGTTCGGCCAAGTACCAAGATAGAAGTAGTTCAACCGTTCGTCGAGTTCACTGTAGTACTCAGATTCTTGCTGAGAAGCCTGCTGGGTGTTGAAGTTCATGGTGTTCGTCCAGTTCTTGCCAGGGTAGTAGAGGACATTGGCGAGGCGTGGACTAAAAGAGGTGGTTTGAGCCATGGCTTTGCCGAGGCGTGCACCCTCTTCAAGAATTTTCTTTTGGCGGTCGTCCGGCGCGAATGGCTTGCCCTTCTCGATACCCAGTGGCTTGAGCATGGCCATGAAAAAGCGGTCGCGCTCCTCAACCGGGTTGTTGTTGATAACCTCAGACAGGAGCTTCCAAAATGCAAGACCTTCCGGCTCCAGCGTATTAATAGGCTTGTCGGAAACGTCAAAGAACCGGTTAGGTTTTGGGTTGTCGCGCTGACTATATGGATAAATACGCGCTCTCTTGAGCAATGCGACGGCTCCAGCTACGTCATCGTTTACCACCATGCCGCGAATAAAAAAGGTGGTGTCGTTCATCCTGGATGGCGTAACGAAATAATCTACTGTTGGCAGGTCGCCTTTGTAGCCCGGTGGCACGAGGAGGAACTTGCCACCATTGCCCTTGTCGGGACCGAGGGCGCCGACTCCGGTACTTCTAAACCAGTAATCGCCAAACATGCCCGCCGTTGGTCCGGGGGGAATCTCGACCACGACAGGCCCATCTCTAGCCAAATCAATGATGGCGGCTGAGTAGATGGTGGTGGTGTTACCTGTAAGCCAGAGGCCTTTCGCATCGAGATAATGTGGGTACATTTCGAAGTCGTTGTAGGAAGCGCCAATATCCTGAAAGAGGCCGCGTCTGACGGAAGCGGCGCTCACGAGGGGAAATCCCCAAAGGTATGCTTGGCAAGCTCGCTGGAAATCCATTTCATCGTAGAGTTTTTGGGCGGTCTGCCCGGTGGGAAATCCAACCTCGTATTCAAGGTTCCCGATGCGGGTCGGCAATGTTGAGAGGCGTGGGCTATTCTGCATGTGTGACTCTTCTTATCGAAGCTCGCGCATTTGGGACGGACGCTCAAGTTTCCAATCAGACGTGATCCTACCAAGGTGTTTGGGTGTCGAGAACTGGTAAAAGTGTCAGGGAGAATTGGAATAGCGATATCCAAGAACTTGGCCGTATTTTCAAAAGGATCACTGTTGAACAATTGCCTTTCGGCTCACTATCCCGTTCTGGGACAGGTGCCGGTCGCGAACTTCTGCTCGCCACGGTTTCTTCCCATCCGGTGGTCATTTCGAGAACTGGAGGAAGCAGTTCTAGTAGATCCCGGGTACGAATCGCTGACTCGACATCTTTGGCCGCTTATAGTCCGATGCCTGGCGCTGAGGCAGGTCGACTTCCACAGGGTTCATATCGTGATAGGGAACCTGTCGCAGCAGGTGCGCAATGCAGTTCAGCCGAGCGCGCTTCTTGTTGTCGGCATTCACCACAAACCACGGGCTCTTGTTAGTGTCGGTGTGGGCAAACATTTCGTCCTTGGCACGCGAGTAATCCACCCAGTGCTTCCGCGACTGCAGATCCATGGGGCTGAGTTTCCAACGCTTGATGGGACTCGTCATGCGCTCCTGGAAGCGCTTTTCCTGCTCCTCATCGTTTACGGAAAACCAGAATTTGATCAGAATCATACCGGAACGGATGAGCATATTTTCGAACTGGGGGCAGGCGATCAGGAAGTCGCGATATTCCTCCTCGGTGCAGAAGCCCATTACGTGCTCGACTCCGGCGCGGTTGTACCAGCTGCGGTCGAAAAGCACCACCTCACCCCGTGCGGGTAATTCAGCGACATAACGCTGGAAGTACCATTGGCCGCGTTCTTTTTCGGTAGGCGTGCCCAGAGCCACGATGCGGCACACGCGCGGGTTCAGGCCCTGGGTAATGCGCTTGATCACTCCGCCCTTGCCTGCCGCGTCGCGGCCCTCGAAGAGCACGCAAACGCGCAGTCCCTTCATGCGAACCCACTCCTGAAGCTTGATTAACTCCTGCTGAAGGTAGGCCAACTCTTCCACATAGTCGTAATTCTTTGGGGGTTTGCGTAGTTTTGCTGGACCCAGCAGGTGCCAATACTCCTCGATCTTTGCCATCTCTTTGGCGTTGCGCAGTAGTTCGCCACCCGCTTTCTGTTTCTTTGGCTTCTTGTCCATTATGGTGTGCCCTAGGCTTGCGGCAAAGACACACAATAACATGGCTTTGCTCTTCACACTATCGTTCTCCTGCGGAGGAAAGAAGTCCTGTGTCCGGCGACGGGGTGCCGATCCGGTGGCTGCAAATCGGGAAACTGTTTGCGTTACCGGCTCGCGTTATTTGATGGAGAAATTGGTGAAGCCGTGGGTTTGGACGAAGAGGGCGACGAAGAGGGCGCTGTTGTAGCCAACGTGGACGAGGGTGGAGGAGGCGAGGGAGTGGAAGCGCCAGCGGACCAGGGTTAGTGCGGCTCCGACGGCGACGATGCAGGCGATCTGGGTCCAGGCTCCGCCGAGTTGCTGGGCGTGCATGGCTCCGAAGAGCAGGGAGGTTACGAGCAGCGAAAATAACGCTCCCGCGCGACGGGCGAGGGCAGGAAAGAGCAGTCCGCGAAACAATAGCTCCTCTGCAAATGGCGCGATGCAGATGCCAAATGCGGTCATCATCCATGCATCTAGGGGGGTGCGCAGCATGTTGTCGATGGGAAGCTGGGGCGGGGCCGGCAGAAAGTGCGCAATGAGCTGAACCACCAGGGCGAGCAAGGCTCCTCCGGCCATAAACACGGGCCAGCGCAGAGGCCAGTGCCAGGAGAGCGCGCGGAACAATCCTATGCGGTAGTGGTGCCGGAATAATCGCCAGAGGAATGCAAAGAGCAGCAGGTAGGCGGCCAGTTGCGCGGGTACGAGCACGCGCGGATCGCTGGCGAGATCGACGGTGCGGAGGCGGCTGAGTGCAGGGATGTGGTGCGCGATGACGAGCGCGATGGTGCCGCAAAAAAGAACCGCGACCACCATCATCAGGAAGACAAAGAAAACCTCAAGCAGGCCGAAGACCGGCTCGGGCTCAGGGGCGAGCGGCCAGGGACGCGGCGTGGGCGGTGCGGGGAGCGGCTCGCCAGAGGTGGACACGAGGCGATTGTAACAAGAGAAGGCGTTGGGACGGGAACGGCTGGTTTTTCTGAGGCTTTCGCGGTGATTCACGCTGGCCTAAGCGAGGGTGCATCTCGTGGTGGGCTGCGGTATCAAAGGTAGGATGAGCGCAACATTGCTGGATCGCAAGCTGGCTTACAGCGTATTCCGGATTACGCTGGGGATAAACATACTGATCCATGGAGCGGGCCGGATTTTGGGTCCGGGAGCCGGAGCGTTTGCCACGAAGATGGCGGGGGAATTTACCGGTACGGTTCTGCCGTATGGGCTCGTCCATCTCTTCCTTTTAGTCCTGCCGTTTGCGGAGGCCATTCTGGGTGGATTGATCACCTTGGGCCTCCTGACACGATGGGCGTTGACGCTGGGCGGATTGTTGATCGCCGCGCTCGTCTTCGGCACGGCTCTCCGTAGTGACTGGAATATTGTGGGGATTCAGATGATCTACGCGATTATCTACTATCTGCTGCTCGCAAATGTTGCGGATGATACCTTCTCGGTGGATGCGTTGCTTGGGAGACGACGGGGAGGCAACGGCGGGTCGCGATAAACACACAGCCCGAATTACCCACTCAAGCCAACAGAGGGCTTGAATGGGCCACCAGATTCAGACCTCCTGATCTGGTTGAAATCAGGATGACCCGAGTTTGAAGACGAGCGTGAGGTGTGTACCGGGGAAGATGGTTTTCGTGGCGTTGAGTTCCGCCAACAGTTTCTCGATGGCCTGATCGTGAGCCGCCTGGGTGAGATGGTGGAGGCGGACAGTCAAGGTGTTGGTGATGAGGTCAGGGGTAAGATCAGCCTCGGTATCGAAGATCTGGCGCAGCAAGGCGCGGGCATCGTCAGTGCGGGCGATATGTTCGCGAAGCAGGGAGGCCATGCTGGATTCGGCGCGATAAGCGATCATCTTGATGGTATCGACGAAATGCTTTCGTTCGGTACGCAGCCGAGTAAATCGGTCTTCCTCTGGCAATAGCTTCACGGGAATGTGATGCGGAGTGTCCTTGCGCGACTGTTTGAGTTGGTCGATCTGCAAATCGAGACTTTCGATGTCTTCCCGCAGTTGCGCCTTGCGCTGCTGAAAACCCTGAACTTCAGAGTTGGTGGGATCCTCCGATAAAGCAAGGGCTCCGAACTGAGCCGCCTGCCGATGGCGCTGGCCGATTTTGGAGCGGATCTTGCCGTCGAGTTTGCGCCACTCCGGATTTACCACCTGGATCGCATCAGGAACGGGTTCGGTTCCATACTCAATCAAGCTATCCAATCCGTAATGTTCGCGCATGTAGCGGAAGAAGTTTTCCTGAGACCATCGGGCGAATAACGACGGTGCCAGCGTGGTCATTGGCAGCTGGAAGTTGGTGGCTAAGATCGAAGTCTGATGGCCGCCGTCGCTGAGTTTGCGAATCTCGCGTACCCAGAACCGGTTCGACAACTGGGTACCGCGCTCGGCCAGTTTCATGGTCACGATTTCGCCGCTCACCAGCTGGACGCGGTGCGTGGTGAATTCTTCGCTGCGCCACTCGCCCTGGGGAAACTTGTGATAGGTCAGAATGGCAATCCGCTTCTGCCACAGCTGCTCGAATAACTCGGGACTGTAGCCTTCCCGGTCGAACACCATTGTGAACCAGTGGGTACGAGGATCTTCCGCCATGCGCCGCTGTTGCTCCGGCGGCTGGATCACATTCACTTCCAGCCACGGAATCACATCCTGCTTGAGCGTGGCGATCAGTCCCGGATCCACCTCTTTGTTGACATACAGAAATGGCTGGCCATCCATGGCATTGATCCAGTAATCGGTGGTAGCCCGTAAACACAATCGCTGGCGCGCCACGTAATGGCGCGGTAGCGCCGTCTGCTCCCCGTGATAGACGCGCACGTGGCCATCGCAGTAGAAAAACAGTTCCGAGGCATCTTGCTGGGCGATCCATTCCTTGGCCAGTGCGGCGTTCCAGCGCAGGGCTTGACCCAAGTCGTGGCACAGCAGTTTTAACTTCTCCCGCAGCGTCCTCACTTCGGGAATGCGGTCCAGTCCCAGCAGCTTGCCCCACTCGCCTGGCGCTTGATAACGAAGCTGTTCCAGAGACCGGATCCGCCCCAGCGCCATCAATGCCAGCAGCAGGAAGATGCTGTCAATGCCATAAAATCCGTTTGGGAGCTGGTACATCTCCGGCGTGTAGCGCAACAACCCGGTCGCCAACAGCGCAGGCAATGCCAGCAGCACGCCGCCCCGGGTTACATCGCAGGTAGCTTGAAACTCGATGGGCGCCGACTCCAGCTCTCCCATCGCGGCCGCTACTCGCTCCAACGAACGCGTCGCGGCGTTTCCCATCGGCGCTTGGCTGTCGATCTGACTGCGACCACTCTTGTTGCTTACTTCGGTGGTGGCGGGTTCGTTTTTTTTAGCTTTCGCAAGCGTCCAGCGTCAACCGCCTTGTGCAGCGTGTTCGCCAACACATTCAGTTCACTCGCCACTTCCGGAACGCTCTGCCCCTCGTCAAGCAACTTCTGCGCTCGCTGCAGCACTTCCCCTTTCAGCACCGAGGCTGAACTGTGACGGGGTTTCACCGCGTAGAACCCGTTGGCCCCCTGCTCCCGAAAAACCTTCACATACCTCTTCACTGCAATCATCGGAACGCCGAACGCCTGGACAATCTCCTTGGGCTTCACCGTCCCGTTGACGATCATCTGGCTGGTGAACATGCGAAATCCACGCACATCGTTCTCCGCGTGGCGGAACACCGGCAGGTGGCCGTGGATGTAGTACACCGTGCCCGCCTCCTTTGCCACCGCTATGTGGTGATTGATCTCGGTCACTCCGGCAGGGAATATCGGCAGTTGCATCTGCGGCATGCTCTTTCTTAATCCAAAGCAGCCCCTCTGGCAACAGTTTTCAGGATCATTCCGTTTTCCCTGCCCGACAGGATCTACGGGGCGAGATCAGGAGTTCTGAGATTGCGGATTAGGCTCCGGCTTTCTTTTCGATCTTTGCCCAAGTGTCTTTGAGCGGCAGGGTGCGGTTGAAGACAAGGTGGCCGGGCTTGGAATCGGGATCGACGCAGAAGTAGCCGACGCGCTCGAACTGATAGCGGTCCTCGACCTTTGCGGTGGCGAGCGAGGGTTCGAGTTTGGCGTCGCGCAGCGTCTCCAGCGAGTCTGGATTGAGGTTGCTGGTGAAGTCTTCGCCTTCGGCAAGCTGGCCGGGATCGGACTTGGTGAAGAGCTTGTCGTAGATGCGAATTTCGGCCTGGATGGCGTGGGCGGCTGAGACCCAGTGGATCGTGGATTTGACCTTGCGGCCGTCGGGCGAGTTGCCGCCACGGCTGGCGGGATCGTAGGTGCAGCGCACTTCCACGATGTTGCCCTCCGCGTCCTTCACTACACTTTTTGCCGTGATGAAATAGGCGTTGCGAAGGCGCACCTCTTTTCCGGGCGAGAGGCGGTAGTACTTGGGCGGCGGGACTTCGCGGAAGTCGTCCTGCTCGATGTAGATCTCGCGCGAGAATGGCACCTGGCGGACTCCGGCGGCGGGGTCTTCGGGATTGTTCGCCACCTCGACGAACTCTTCCTTCGCCTTCGGGATAGTTTTCGATCACGATCTTTAAGGGGCGCGAGCACGGCCATGGCGCGCGGGACTCGCTTGTTGAGATCGTCGCGCTGGAAGTGCTCGAGCATTTCGATGTCGGTGGAACCGTTGGTGCGCGAGGCTCCGATGGCGGCGCAAAAGTTTCGGATCGCCTCCGGGGTGAAGCCGCGACGGCGGATGCCGGAGATGGTTGGCATGCGCGGATCATCCCAGCCGTTGACGCGTTTCTCCTGCACCAATTGCAGCAGCTTGCGCTTGCTGAGCAAGGTGTAAGTCAGGTTGAGGCGGTCGAACTCGATCTGCTGCGAGGGGAAGATTCCAAGCTGCTCGATGTACCACTTGTAGAGCGGCTGATGGTCGGTGAACTCCAGGGTACACATGGAGTGCGTGACTTTTTCGAGCGAATCCGACTGGCCGTGGGCGAAGTCGTACATGGGATAGATGCACCACTTGTCTCCGGTGCGGTGATGCTCGGCATGGAGGATGCGGTACATGACGGGGTCGCGCAGGTTGAGATTGGGCGAGGCCATGTCGATTTTGGCGCGCAGAACGCGGGTGCCGTCGGGGAACTCGCCTTTTCTCATGCGCTCGAAGAGGTCGAGATTCTCCGTCGACGCTGCGGTCGCGGTAGGGGCTGTCTTTGCCGGGCTCGGTGAGGGTGCCGCGATACTGGCGAATCTCCTCGGCGGTGAGGTCATCGACGTATGCCTTGCCGGCCTTGATAAGTTGCACCGCCCATGCGAAGAGCTGATCGAAGTAGTCGGAGGCGTAACAGAGACGATCCCACTGGAAGCCAAGCCAGCGCACATCTTTCTGGATGGAGTCCACGTACTCCTGCTCTTCCTTCTCGGGATTGGTGTCGTCAAAGCGCAGGTTGGTGAGGCCGCCGAACTCGTCGGCCAATCCGAAGTCGAGGCAGATGGCCTTGGCGTGGCCGATGTGCAGGTATCCGTTGGGCTCCGGAGGAAAGCGCGTCTGAATGACGGCGTCGCCGAACTTCCTGGTCTTCAAATCCTCGATGAAGATGTCGCGAATGAAGTTGGAGGGGCGAGCGGCGGGCTCAGCCGGGGGAGTTGCAGCAGCTTTAGTTTCCGGATTCGGTGTCATGACTTACATTCCTTTGCGTAGGAAACGGGCAACGATTCGGGTTGCTCCTTAAAAATTGCGATCACAGCTTGGCAGATGGCCTGGGCGATACGCTCCAGGCAAACTTCACGGCCCAGCACTTCCATGGTCTCAAAGAGCGGCGGCGCATTCTTGCGTCCGCAGACGGCGACTCGGATGGGCTGAAACATGGGCCCGGCCTTTAGTCCCAGCCGCTCGGCAGTCGCGCGTAGCGCTGCTTCGAGGGATGCGTGATCGAAGGGCGTGGCGGCCAGCAACTCGCGCGCCTCGATGAGAATTTTGCGGGCCAGCGCGGCATCGCCCTTCTGCGGAATCAGCTCCAGGCAATCATACGGCGGAAGCTGGGCGGCGAAAAAGAAGTCGGCGGCGGTGGTGACATCGCGCAGGAATTTGATGCGCTCGCGAATCAAAGGCGTGACCTGGAGCAGCTTCTCTGGGGTGACAGACCCACATCTGCTAACTGCGACAGATGTGGGGCACCCGCCAGATGGGGGACACCCGAAATCTGCTGCAAGAACGGGAGCAGGCGGGCGGAAAGCTGCTCGACGGGCAGAGCGCGGATGTGTTCGGCATTGAGCCAGACGGCTTTGGGATCGAAGGGGTCATCTTCTTTGAAGTTGATGACGGCATTGGCGCGATTGACGCCTTCAAGGGTGAATGCCGATGTCAGTTCCGGAATGGTGAGGAACTCGCGGTCATTCTTCGGCGACCAGCCGAGCAGGCAGAGAAAGTTGACGAACGCCTCGGGCAGAAAACCGGCGTCGCGATAGGTGGTGACGCTGACGACGGGTCCGTGGCGGCGCTTGGAGAGTTTGGCGCCGTCGGGTGCGACAAGCAACGGGAGGTGCGCAAACTGCGGGGTTGCGGCTCCGGTGGCCTCGGCCAAGGCCTCAAAGATGAGCAGGTGTTTGTAGGTGTTCGAGAGGTGATCCTGCCCGCGGATGATGTGGCTGATGCGGAGGTCGGCGTCATCGGCGCAGGAGGCGAGATGGTAGGTCGGCATGCCCCCTGTTTCGCGCGATCCAAATGTTTCTCCCGGTCCAAAGCTGCGCAGCAGGGCGAAGTCTTCGACCTCATCGGCGAGTTTGCTCTGCTCACCATAGACGGAGTCGGTGAAGCGCAGGACGCGGTCTTGGCCGCGCGGCACCCGGAAGCGGAGGGCGAAGGGTTCACCGGCGGCGGCGCGGCGGTCGCTCTCGGAGCGCGGAAGGTCGCGCATGCCGGGATTGAATAGCCATGCGCCTTGCGGGCCGGATGGATCGCTGTCTCCGGCGTGGGCGGGTGTAAAGTCGCGATACGCGAGGCCTTTGGCAAAGATCGCCTCGGCGGCTCGTCGGTGCAGGGCGAGGCGCTCGGATTGCTTGTATTCCTCGTCCCAAGAGAGCCCGAGCCAGCGCAAGCCGTCGAAGATGGAGTTGACGCTGGCGTCAGAGTTGCGCTCGACATCGGTGTCGTCGAGGCGGAGCACCATGGTGCCGCCGTTGTGGCGGGCATACAGCCAGTTGAAGATGAAGGTGCGCGCGGAGCCCACATGGAGAAAGCCGGTGGGTGATGGCGCGAATCGGACTCTTAACATAAGAGATCAGTATAAATGCTACGCGGCGGAGGTGCGGCGGGTGCGCGGAACGCAGCGCAAAACGAAGTGGAAAAAGAATGCCCTGCGCGAGTGAGTTCGCACGGGGCATTGTTCAATCTGGTTGAAGGATCTGGTCGATGTTGCGTTTCGTTGCTGACTAGGCGGTTTTGGTTTCGACGGCCGGGGCGCTTGCGGCTTTGGCGGCGAGCACTTCGACCTTTTTGCGGCGTTTCAGAAGTTTCTGCTTCCGAAGCCGATTGAATCTTGCCTTGTCACCGATTTTTCCGGACATTCTGTACCGCTTTCTGTGACCATCATTTGCGTTCTTGGTGTGATGCAATCATCTCATATCGGGCGGATTCTCTTGCGCGAATTAGAGCGCTGCCGGTGCGGCGGTTGCGGGAAAGCGCGAATTTACCGTAAAATGAATTGTTCAGGACGAAGTTCCAGTTTGACTATAAGGATTAGGTAAGTATGGCGAATCATGTTTCGGCGCTGAAGCGCGCACGACAGACGGAATCCAAGACGGCGACCAACCGCGCCAACAAGTCGCGTATGCGTTCGGCGCTGCGCTCACTGCGCACCGCACTGACCTCCGGCGATAAGGCTACGCTGGATACGACGTTCCGTGAGACGGTTTCGGCTCTGGATAAGAGCGTGCAGAAGGGCATTCTGCACAAGAACACGGCATCGCGCTACAAGAGCCGCCTTTCGGCTCGCGTGAAGGCTGCAACCGCAACGAAGTAAGTTCTCGTTTTTGAGGAGACGGCAGGCTGCGGCCTGCCGTTTTCGTTTGGGTGGAAGGCGCTCGGTGGTGAAGGTGAAAAGCAACCGCAAGAGCCTGCGGGGAAAATGCATCGTTTCCCACCTTAGCCGCGCAAAAGCGGCGCGTCGAAGATGGGGCACCCAGGGGCTATTGTTTGTGGCAAAGCAACATCCGCGTGCACCGCATCGCGAATCCCACATTCGCCAAAGGAAGGCGGATGTGGGCCACCCACCACCCACGGAATAAAAACAACTGCAAGCCGCGGAGTTAGTCGAGGAGAGCTTCCTGCTGCCAGGCGGGGGCGAGTTGTTTTGGGTTCGGCGGCGAGGTCGAGGATGAGATTTTCGAGGACTAAGGCGCTTGCTGACCGGATTGGTGCGCAGGGCAGCGTCGGCGCGGGAGATGAGGCGGATGGCGCGGGTGAGTTCGCGGCGCGACTTGTAGCGGCGCGCCTGGCGGATCACGTCTTCGGCGGCAAAGGGCGGAATGCGGAAGCCCTGCCACAGCACCTGGTAGAGGGCGCGGGTGTCGCGCACGTTGCGCTCCAGGATGACCAGCATCTGGCGGAAGGTGCGGGCGAGCATGTAGAGATGGCCGATGGCGGCCTCGTCGCCGTCTCCGGTGGAGAGCATGGCGTCGAGAATCTCCAGGGAGCGGGCGCGATTGTGCGAGGAGAGCGCGTCGGTGAGTTCGTAGAGGGTGCGCTGCTTGGCGGCCAGCACCATGGTTTCTACGTCGCCCAGGGTGATGCGCTTTTTCTCGCCGACGTAGAGCAGAAGCTTCTCCAGTTCATTCGAGATCATCATCATGTCGCCGCCGAGCGAGTCAACCAGTTCGCGCGAGGCATCCGGCTCGATCTTGGTGGAGTGCAGCGCGGCGGTTTCATTGAGCCACTTGATGGCCTCGCCCTCTTCGACGCGGGCGAATTCGATGACGGCGAGATGCTCGCCGAGGGTCTCGCGGATGCGCTCGTAACGCTCCTTGTCGGTCATCTCCATGCGGCGCAGGTCGGCGGGGATGCTGATGTGATCGGCGATGAGGATGAGAAGCGCGTCGGGATTTGGGATTCTTCGCGTAGGCGGCGATGGCGGCGAACTCGGCGTCGTGCTTGCCGCGTCCGTAGAGGGCCTTGACGCCGCGCACGAAGAAGACCTGAAAGTTTGCCATCAGCGAAGGGGTGCGGGCGCGGTCGAGAATCTCGGCGAGCGGACGAGGATTCGAGATCGAACTCGTACAGGCTGAACTCGCGCATGCCTTCCGGAACCAGGTGCTTGAGGATGGCGTCGCGGCAGGTGCGGCGGAAGAAAGCTTCATCGCCGACGAAGACATAGCCGGGCTTGAGCTTGCGCGAGCTGACCTCTTGGACGAAGCGCTCGACCGGGGCGAAGGCTCTCACAGCTAAAACGCCTCCAGAATATTGCTGACCAGGGTGCGGGAGAAATCGCGCGAGAGACGGTCGAGAGCCGGCCCCTGCTCCTCGAAGAAGCTGGCGAGTTCGTTGGAGATCTGGTACTGATCGCGGAAAACGTAGTTGGGATTGCTGTACAGGACGCGGCCATCGCGCGCGGTCAGCGTCACCTTGATCATGATGGTGACCAGTCCCGTGGAGGCACGTCCGGTCACCGAGTCATAGGCCACAGGAGCAACCTCGACGGAGACAACGGTGCCTTGCAGTACGGCATCGGCATCGCCTTCGGTTTGGACGACGCGGTAATGGGTGCGCGTGTTGAATTCGCGAATGACCGCGTTGGTGAGCTCGGTTTCAACGTGATAGGTGTGAGTCTGATTCCGGAACGACGGAATCGCCAGAACCTTGACGTCGGGCGGCAGGTGCGAGCTGGCGCCCACGGCGTGATAGCCGCAGGAGGCGATCATGCATTAGCAAGTGCGATGATGGCGACGCCAGAGAGCTGGCGGCAAAGCTGGCGCGAGCCGGGTGCGACGAACAAGGTCATTGCAGCTTCCCTCGGGGACGGGTTAGCACCATCTCTTCGGCGCACTCAACGGCCTGAATCGCCGAGACGCGAAGATTGTCGCAGGCAGCGAAGAGCCAGAAGCCGATTGCCATCGTCGCCGTCCGGACGAACGCTGACGAGGATCTCCGACGATGCCCGCTACGTTGACGTTGCTGGGAAATTCATCCTGCGCGCTGGCGATTGTGATATGCGGGCCGGTGAGCGCGGACTCCAATGCTGCGGCCGTTACCGGGGAGCTCAGTCTGCACGAACATGGCAATGGTGTAGCCATGGAAGACAGGAGCCTGGAGCGAGAAGCACGGCGGGGGTCGGAAGCTCCTGCTGGACGATGGACTGGAAGTGACGCACGATGCGCGACTCGATCTCCTGCAGGGATGGGTGAGCGCCTTCGAGCGGCTGCGCAAAAAGATTGAAGGCGGCCTGGGTTCCAAAGACTGCGGTGGGCATCTGCTGGAAGCTGAGCAGATTCACCGTCTGATCGTGAAGTTCATCCATGCCGCGGCGTCCGTATTCAGAGGCAGGCTGGCCGATAACGGCGGAGGCAAGCTGAACCGGGGCGGCCTTCTGCAGGCGGGCCAGCAGCAAAGCCATGACGACGGCCGCCGGGTGAGCGACGACGACCGGCACGGACTGCAACCCAACCTCGTGAGTGCGGCCCAGTTCGCGCTCCAGCCAGGGGGAGCGGAGAACGACATCGGTGTTGTTCTCCAAGGCGTAGCTGAGGTCGATGATCTCAGAGCCGGAATCGCGCACGATGGCCCAGGTTTTTGCGATATAGGACTCGTCGGCAGTGAGGAAGGCGAAATCCACGCTCCTCCAGATGCTCCGGCGATACACCCTGAATAAACGTGGGCTCGTCGTTGACCTGATCGAGCTGCCCGAGCGCGTCCTCCTCGTCCAGGAGCTTGATTTCGATGGAGGGAAAGTTGCGCTCACTGAGGACATCACGGACCTCCTTGCCCTTGAGGGCGGCGGCTCCGACGAGCGCGACGGTGAAAAGATTGGACTTTCTGGCGGCTTGGTTCATAGCTCCTTTACCGCCTCTTGTGGCGCGGTATGGCCTCGGCGGAAGGCGTAGGTGAGCCTGAAGAATACACCTGAAATCATGTAGGTGACGGCCAGGATGAAAAGAACGTATCGGTGAAAATACCAGATCGCGGCCAGGATGAGCGCAATGAGCACGAAGAAGCGCGAGGCCTGACGGTTGCGGATATCGATGCTCTTGGCGCTCCAGAAGCGCCAGGTGCTGACCATGAGGAAGGCGCACACAAAAATGTAGACCATCCAGATGATGGAGCTCCACCAGGCCTGCACGGGATAGCCCAGGCGGAGGTGGACGACCGCGGCAAGGCAACCGGCACCGCCGGGGATGGGCATGCCGACAAAATACTTGCGGCCCGGGACGTCCGGGATTTTTGGGCTGAGGATTGAGCTGAATGTTGAAGCGCGCCAGGCGGCAGGCACCGGCGGTGAGAAATGCAAACGCAAGAATTGCGCCGAACTGAATCAGCTTATCGCGCAGGTCGGCGTCGAGCGTGACGGGCAGACAGAAGAAATCCCCACATCCAGGCGAGAATTCCGGGCGCGACGCCGAAGGTTACCACGTCGGCGAGAGAATCCAATTCCTTGCCGAAGTCGCTGGTGGTGTGGGTAAGGCGCGCAATGGCCCCGTCCATGCCATCGAAGAAAACGGCAAAGCCGATGGCGATGGCCGCATGATTGAAATAAACAGCGGCGGTGCGCAGAGGGATCGGCGCCGGCAGCGGCGGCGATCATGCCCTGGGCGTGTGCGGCTCCGAGCGCCGCCTGCGAAATCGCATAGAAGCCGGCGGCAAGATTTGCCGTGGTAAACAGCGACGGCAGGATGTACATGCCCTTGCGCAAACGGCGCGATCGCCCGTCATCGGCGCGACGGTCCATGCAGATTCCATCAACGTTCTCCTTGCGCGGGCGGCAGAATGGCAAGCGTGGAAGAGCCGCACTTTACGATGTTGCCGACCTCTACAAGCACCTTGGCGCAGACGGGCAGAATTACATCGCAACGCGATCCGAATTTAATCAGTCCGATGCGCTCGCCGCGGGCGACGCGATCTCCGGCGCGGCGCGAAAAGACGATGCGACGCGCCAGCAGTCCGGCAATCTGCTTGAAGACGATGCGATAGCCATCGTCGGTTTCAAGAGTGCAGATGTTCTGCTCGTTGAGTTCGGCCGAGGCCGGATTCATGGCATTCAAATACTTGCCGCGACGATATTCGACGGCGGTGATGACGCCTGCGGCAGGCGAGCGATTGACGTGCACGTTGAAGACGTTGAGAAAAATGCTGATGCTGATGCGCGGCTCGCCTTCCACCTGGATCGTGGAGACTCCAGTGACCTTGCCGTCGGCGGGAGAGACGACGGCACCGGGGGTGGACGGAATGGCGCGCTCCGGGTCGCGAAAGAACCAGAGGAAGAAGGCCGCCAGCAACAGCGGCACGAGAGCAAGCGGAGGCGCGGCCCATATACCAATGAGGACCGCCACCGCAACCAGAGCCAGCGCGTAATAGATTCCGTCGCGTACCATGAGAACCTCTCGATTATAGCGAAGCGGGAAGCATGAATGGTTCGGAAAGCCGGAGCGGCACGGAAAGAAAGACGTGACGATTGGATTACTGCTCGTCGAGCAGTTTGACGATGGTTCGCTGGAAGTGCTGCTTTACCTGTTCCAGGCGGCCGGTGGCAGGGCCGGAAAATCCTGCGTGGATGAGACGCACACGCCCGTGGCGGTCGAGAAAGATGGTTGTGGGATAGGCGCCAAAGTTGCGCAATTGCGGCAGAGTTTTGGCGATCTGGCCGGCGTCGGTGGTGCCGGCCAGCAGCAACGGGAAAGCGATGGAATACTTGCGGCGATAGATCTGAAGCAGGCGCTGGCTGCGGGCGCGGTCATCGACGTACTCGTAGCTGAGACCCACGATCTCAAGGCCGCGAGCGTGAAATTGCGCGTAGAGCGACTGCAGGACGGGCGCTTCATCGTGACAGTTCGGACACCAGGTTCCGAATATATCCAGCAGTACGACTTTGCCGCGGAAGCGCGGATCGGCCTGGGTGATGACGGCTCCCGAGGCATCCGTGCCGTGGAAGCGGAAGGGCTCGGAGGGATTGACAACCGAGGTCAGGTGCTCGGCTTCTTCGAAGCCGGTGGAAGCGGAACTCTCGCGGGTTGCCACGAAGTTGAGAGCGACGCTGGGCGAGACGTGGAAGACGCCCTCGATTCGGTCGGGGGCGACTAGGCGGCCGTCGAGGCGGAGGGCGTGGATTCCATCGAAGCGCGACAGATGGAGCGCGGGGTACTTATCTCGGTCGGCGGATATTTCTCCGGAGAGCGTGCCGTAGTCTCCGCTGATTGGGGCGATGGTGCCCTCGACGTGGTTAGCGTTTTGGGTAAAACGGGCAGGAGCGCTGGGCTCAGAAGCGGGCTTGCCGGCGGAATCCGTGAAGGCAAATTGCCAGTCCGAAGTACCTTGCGGAGAAAGCTGGGGCGACGGGCCGGAGGTGGGTTCCGGAGGCGCCGGGATGGGCGTGCAATGGGCGCTGAAGGCGTAGCGCGCAAGCGATGGCCCCTTCTGGCGGACGTATTCTCCTTGCAGCGCGTCGCAGGGTTCGTTAGAACTTAGAACATTAGAACAGTGCGCGTGGAGGGTCGCGTCGTACTGGTCAAGGCGCAGAGTTAATTCGCTGCCTTGCTGCGCGACGGAGGAAAAGTCGATGCGGTCGCTTCCATTGAGCAGCGCGGCTCGCAGACCGGCGGGGGCGCGCTCGATGAGCAGGTCGAAGGGAACCAGGTAGCTGTCGGTGCGGTCCGGGGCCGCGACGGTGAGTTGGCCGGACCAGAGGCAAGCAAAGTCAGGCGATGGCTGGGCGGCAGCAATGCAGGAGAAGAACAGGGCGACGGCGAGGGTAAGCAGCTTCCATTCGCCGTGCAGCTTCCGTTTCGCGCTGGCCAATGACGAACAGGCGCTTTGTGAGGCGTGCGCGTCAAAAGGATGAGCCTCCATCGCATTGGCGGCGGCAGTCATCCTTTTGACGAAATTGGGTGCGCGCGCGACCACTCGGGCGCGGTTGCGTTCAGGAGGCTTGCTGGGCGCGGGCCTGAAATGATTCCATCTCATCCTTGAGGCGAAGTTTCAGTTTTTTTAAGCGGATTTCTTCGATTTTTTCTTCTTCGGAGGGGTATTTCTTATTGGCGAGGGATTCGAGACGCTGAGAGTAATTGCTATGTTCATCAGCCAGCTTGCGGAATTCATCGCTGCTGGCCAGGAGCTGTTCGCGTACGGGGACATTCATTTCAGCACCTCCAAGCCTGAAATCAGGTGTTGTAAAAACTAGCACCAGGACAAAGCTCGGGCAAGCGAAATCGGAACTTAATTCTGCAAGGAATGCAACAAAATTATTGCATCTTCCGGGGGATTTCGATAATAGCCGCGGCGGCGGGCGAGCGGTTGAAAGCCGCTGGCTTCATACAGGCGGATGGCCGGGTGATTGGAGGCGCGGACCTCAAGCAGAATTCGCTTGGCCTGCTGCGAGCGGGCCTGGGCTAGGAGTGCCGACAAAAGCGCGCAGGCGACGCCATGGCGACGGAAATCGGGCAGAACCGCGATGTTTTCCAGCTCCCACTCTGGACCGCCCGTTTGCGCGACGAGAAATCCGATGGCGCGCACATCGCTTTCTGCAGCGGCTTCGGTGACAGCGGTGGCGGCAGCAGCGGCGATCCAGGCGAGGCGGGCGGGATTTTGCGAACGGAAGATATCGAGCCACTGCTGCGGGGTCCAGTGTGCGGCTTCCCCGGCGGCCTCGCTCAGGGCGATGAGTTGGCCAAGATCGGATTCGCGGGCGAGGCGGATCTTCGTGCCGCTGTTGGTCATTTAGGCGTGAGGCCGGGTTTGGGTGCGGCAAAGATTTCGGCATCCGAGCGCCGCAGGTAGTTGGCGTCGAGGGTGGCGACGTCGTCACGAACGCCGGAGAGAAACTTGCGGTAGGCGATGCGGGCGAAATCCTCCGCCGAAGGGATGGCGAGCACAGAGGCATCGACGTGAGCGTCCTGTAGTCGGGCGGCGAGGGCGGCATCCGGGGTGAAGACCTTTGCAGGCGCGGCAACGGAGCCCGACGCGAAGTGGGAGGTGAAATCGGCGAAGGTGGCGAGGGCCTCGCTTAGCGTGGTTGCGACTTTTGGGCGCGCAGGGGTTGCGGATTGCGGCGCGGGTTCGAGGTTGTACTCGCCCCAAAAGATCTCGGAACGTTGTGCGTCGATGGCGGTGATGACGCGGCCTTCGGCTCCGGAGGCGCCGGCGATGGCCTCCAGCACGGAGACGGCTACGACGGGGATGGCGAAGGCTTCGGCCAATCCCTTTGTGGTTGCGATGGCTATTCGGACGCCGGTGAACGAGCCGGGGCCGCTGGCGACGGCGATGAGTCCGATGGAGCTTTTCTGAAGTCCGTGGCGCGAGAGCATGAAAGCGATGGAGGAGAGCAGCAGTTCGGAATATTGGCCTCCGGAGAGGTGCGACAGGCCGAGCGGAGTGAGTTGGTCGCCTTGGGCTTGCAGCAGGGCCACGCTGCCTTGACGTCCGGCGGTGTCGATACCGAGGATCAGCACAAAAAGAAAGCTCCTAGCGGGCTAGTTTGCCGACGATCTCTTCGATCAGGGAATAGGGGTCGCGCTCGTGTCCGGCGACCTGGGTTGCGTACTGACTGACGGCGTCTTCGGAGAAAGCTCCTTGCACGATGCGGCGCAGAACTTCGTCGCGCAGCATCTCACGCAGGCGGCTGCGCCAGTTGGCGATGCGTAGCTGGAGGCCACGCTCGCTGACGGAAAGATACTTCTCGTAGGCGTCGATGGCCGAGGCCAGCTCGGCGATTCCGGTGCCGGAGGTGGCAACGGTTTTGACCACGGGGGGCACCCAGTCATCGGCGCGGGTGGAGAGCGACTGCATGGCCTTGATCTCGCGCTCGACGCGTTCGGCGCCTTCGCGGTCGGCCTTGTTGATGACGAAGATGTCGGCGATCTCCATGATTCCGGCCTTGATGGATTGCACGTCATCGCCCATGCCGGGGACAAGGATCACGATGGTGACGTCGGCGAGGCGGACGATATCTACTTCATCCTGGCCGACGCCGACGGTTTCGATGAGCACGAGGTCGCGTCCGCTGGCGTCGAGCACGGTGGCGATATCGGCGGTGGTGCTGGAGAGTCCGCCGAGCGAGCCGCGGGTGGCCATGCTGCGGATGAAGGTGCCGTTGTCTCCGGTGTGCGACTGCATGCGGATGCGGTCGCCGAGGATGGCTCCGCCGGTGAAGGGCGAGGTGGGATCGATGGCGATGATTCCGACGGTTTGCTGGAGGCGGCGGTATTGCGAGGCGAGGGCATCGACGAGGGTGCTCTTCCCTGCTCCGGGTGCGCCGGTGAGTCCGACGACGCGGGCGCGGCCGGAGTGAGCAAAGAGAGCTTTCAGCAACTCGTGCGAATCCGGCGTGCGGTTTTCAACGGCGGTGATGGCTCGCGATAACGCGCGCAGATTGCCGCTGCGGATCTGTTCGACCCAGGTTGAGATAGAGGAAGTCACGGTCAGGTTCTCGCCATAGCTAGTTTAGCAAAGGGGGCGCGCTCAAAAACCCACATCTGCTGACTGCGGCAGATGTGGGGCACCATCAACGCGCTATAGAGACGTGGGCTACCAGCCACCATCATCGGATTATAGAGACGTGGGCCACCGGCGCGTGCAACGCACTGCTGGCCTCGTGCAATCTATGTTCATGCAGGAAGGCAGGCATGACGAAAACACAGAGCAAAAACGAAAATCTCATGTTAATCGTCGATGAGTCCCTCGCAACCATGCGGGCGGTGGACTATGTGACCAGGATGATAGGCTGTCAGCGGGGCTTTCACGTGTACCTGTTGCATCTGTTGCCGCCGCTTCCAGCGGAGTTGATGGAGTTCGGCGGTGCCGAAGATCCCCGGGAAGAAGAGAAACTGCAAGCCGAACTCCATCATGACCAGCAGACTTGGATCGCCTCGGCAAAAGATGCAGCCAAGCCGGAGTTAAGCTACGCGATTAACGCGCTGCGCGGAGCAGGTCTTTTCACTTACGAGATTGAATTAGAATCCTCCGATCCGTGGGACGACCGGGACGCCACCGTTGCCATTCTGAATAAGGCTCGGGAAAAGCGCTGTCATACCATCGTCGTCGCTAATGACTCTCAACCCTGGTTCCGCAAACTGGCAGGTGACCGCTTGAGCGAGCGCCTTCTTCGCCATGCCAACGAAATCAACATCTGGATCGTCCAGTAATCGCGCTATCGGGCAGGTGGAAACTGACCCACTGCAACTACTCTGCCAGGAGGTGGCGGGCGATGACCATGCGCTGGATCTCGCTGGTGCCTTCGCCGATGGTGCAGAGTTTGACGTCGCGATAGAACTTTTCGGCCGGGTAATCCTTGATGAAGCCGTAGCCGCCGTGGATCTGGACTGCCTCATTGGCGACCTTAACGGCGACCTCGGAGGAGTAGAGTTTTGCCATCGAGGATTCGAGGGTTGTCTTGTGGTGGTGGTCCTTGAGCCAGGCGGCGCGCATGGTGAGCAGGCGGGCGGCATCGATCTCGGTGGCCATGTCGGCGAGCTTCCACTGGATGGCCTGAAATTCGCTGATGGCGCGGTTGAACTGCTTTCGCTGGCGGCTGTAACGGAGGGCGCAGTCGTAGGCTCCGGCGGCCATGCCGAGGCCGAGGGCGGCGATGGAGATGCGTCCGCCGTCGAGGATGCGCATGGCGTCGACGAAGCCATCGCCTTCGACGCCGAGGAGGTTTTCGGCGGGAATTTCACAGTCTTCAAAGATCAGCTCGGAGGTGTCGGAGGCGCGCAGGCCGAGTTTGTTCTCCTTCTTTCCGGCGCGGAAACCTGGGGTGCCGCGCTCGACGATGAAGGCGGAAAGTCCGTGGGTTCCGATGGTTTTGTCGGTGACGGCGACGACGACGCAGACATCGGCGTAGGAGCCGTTGGTGATGAAGGTCTTGGTGCCGTTGAGAATCCATCGGTCGCCTTTGCGCGTGGCGGCGCAGCGCGCGCTGCCTGCGTCCGAGCCGCTGTTGGGTTCGGTGAGCGCCCAGGCTCCGATGTGTTCGGCGGTGGCGAGGCGGGGAATGTATCGGCGCTTCTGCTCATCGTTACCGGCGATAAAGATGTGGTTGGAGCAGAGAGAGGTGTGGGCGGCGACGATGATGCCGACCGAGCCATCGACTCGCGAAAGCTCCTCGATGGCGAGCACGTACTCGATGTAGCCGAAGCCGGAGCCGCCGTACTCGTCGGGAAAGATGCAGCCCATGAGGCCGAGCTTGCCGAGTTGCTTGATGGTTTCCAGCGGGAAGCGCGAAGCCTCGTCCCATTCGTGCACGTGGGGCGCGATCTCGCGCGCGGCAAAGTCGCGCACCATGCTCTGGAGCTGCAGTTGCTCATCGGTGAGTTGGAAGTCCACGCTGCCTCCGTGATTGGGATTTGAGAATTGAAAGGCCGAGGCCCCACGCGCTCCAGCCAGCATAGAAAACCGATGGTTATATCACGAGGCGCGAGCGGAACGCTAGTCACGTAGAAAGGCGGCGAAGACTTCGTTGGAGAGCAGGCGGCCTTGCGGGGTGAGACGCAGGCAGCCATCTTCCAGCAGCAGCAGTTCGTTTGCGACCAGAGTGGCGATGGTGTCGCGGTAGTCGTCCACGGCGGCGGGGCCGAACTCATCTTTAACGGCCCGCAAGCTGACGCCGCGATTGAGGCGCAGACCGAGGAAGTAGGTTTCTTCGATGGCCTGCTGTTTGGTAACGTTGGTGGTTTCGAAACCCACATCTGCTAACGGCGGCAGATGTGGGGCACCGTCCGAGTTGGGTATCACTGCGCTGCCGGCCGCTGGCGCGGGGGCGAGCAGTGCATCGAGAGAATCGGGAGTGGCGAGGCGGATGGCGCGATGAGGGTCGGAGGGCGTGGGCGCGGGGAGCATGGAGTGGGCATCGACGCCGAAGCCGAAGTAGGGGAGGCGCTGCCAGTAGCGCAGGTTGTGGCGCGACTGATGACCGGGGCGGGCGAAGTTGGAGATTTCGTACTGCGCGATTCCGTCGGCGTTCAGGCGCTCGCAGGCTCGCTCGTAGAGGGCGACGGTTTCTGACTCGTCGGGGACGTGGTGGGCGTGGTAGCGAGTGCCTCCGGCGATGAGTTCGCGGCCGAGGCGGGAGTCGGCGTCCACCTCCAGCATGTAGATGCTGGCGTGGGGGACGGCGAGGGCGAGGAGTTGATCGAGCGAACGCTCCCAGCTTTCGCGGGTTTGGTGCGGAAGTCCGGCGATGAGATCGATGCTGATTTCGGTGATGCCAGATTCGCGAAGGCGAGCGATGTCGGCGAGGGTGATGTCCCGGCTGTGCAGGCGGCCTACCGAGCGGGATTCCTGATCTATGAAGGATTGGACGCCGAGCGAGACGCGATTGACTCCGGCGCGGAGCAGCGCGGCCAAGACTTCGTTGGAGAGCGTGCCGGGGGCGACTTCGACGGTGAATTCGGCAGAGGGCGAAAGCTGGAAGGTTTGCGCGATGGCGGCGAAGAGGCGGTCGAGTTGATCGGAGGCGAGAACGCTGGGCGTGCCGCCGCCGAGGTAAACCGAGTCGAGTTGCGGGTCGAAGGCGGCGCCGAAATCGCGGGCGAGTCGGGGGGCATCGGCGATTGAGTGTTCCAGGTGCGCAATGTAGCGGTCAAAGAGGTCGCGGGAGAAGACGCCGGAAGCGAAATTGCAGAAGGAACACTTGGTCCGGCAGAACGGGACCGAAAGATAGAGCGCGGAATGAACGCCGGAGGTCAAATCAAAGGGCCTGCACATTAAAGTGTATCGCTGAATTCAAAGGTGAAGCGCGAAGGGGTCGGCTTCCATCTAAAATAGGAACAGATGGCCGCCGAGGAAGAAGTACTAGGAAAAGCGTACGACAGCCGGATTATTCGTCGCCTGATGGGCTACCTGAGCCGTACACGCTGCAGGTGGTGCTGGCGATGGGGGCGATTGTGTTGAAGGCGGGCGCCGACGTGCTCGGGCCTTACCTGATCATGACGGCAATCGATAAATATCTGTCGGCGCACGGTGGCGGGCACTCGTTTCTCGACCGCTTTCTGAGCCCACAGCCGATGGCGGGAATCGCGCAGATCAGCGGCATCTACCTGAGCATTCTGCTGCTCGGCTTCGTCTTTGAATTTACCCAGACCTACATGATGCAGTGGACCGGGCAGAAGGTGATGTTCGATCTGCGCAGCCAGATCTACCGGCATCTGCAGCGGATGGATATTTCGTTCTTCGATGAGAATCCGGTGGGGCGGCTGGTGACTCGCGTGACCACCGACGTGGATGCGCTGAACGAGATGTTCACCTCGGGCGTGGTTTCCATTGTCGAGGACGTGTTTGTACTGGCTGCCATCCTCGGAATCATGCTGAAGGAGAACTGGCGGCTGGCGCTGATCGCCTTCGTGGTGCTGCCGGTGATCATCGTTGCCACGCAGATCTTCCGCAAGTCGGTGCGCGACAGCTACCGCCGGATTCGAGTGGCGATTGCGCGGATTAATTCGTTCCTGCAGGAGCACGTCAGCGGCATCGTTCCGCTGCAACTGTTCAACCGCGAGCGCAAGTCGTATGAGGAGTTTGAGGCAGTAAACGCACAGCACATGGAGGCGTTCAAGGACGCCATCCTGGCCTACGCGCTTTACTACCCAGTGGTGGAAGCATCGTCGTCGATCGCCATTGCCTGCGTGCTATGGTACGGCGGACATAGGGTGCTGGCGGGGATCACGCAGCTGGGCGTGCTGGTGATGTTCATTCAGTACGCGCAGAGGTTTTTCCGGCCGATTCAGGATCTGAGCGAGAAGTTCAACATTCTGCAATCGGCGATGGCGGCGGCGGAGCGCATATTCAAGACTGCTCGACACCGAACCGGAGATTCAGTCTCCGGTGGCGGAGAAAGAACCGGATGGGCCGGGGCGAATCGAGTTCGACAACGTCTGGTTTGCCTACCGGCATCTGCCTGTGGATGGCCAGGCGGCAGCAGATGGAAGCGTCCCGCCAACTACCCCACTCAAGCCAAAGGAGGGCTTGAATGGGCCACCCGGCGAGACGGTGCAGGGTGCGGCGGCGGGTAACGCTGCGCTGCCGGTCGCGGACGCTGGGTGGGACTGGGTTCTGCGCGGCGTCTCATTCACCATTGAGCCGGGGGAGACGGTGGCGATTGTGGGCCACACGGGCGCGGGCAAGACCACTCTGATTTCGCTGCTGCTGCGCTTTTATGATGTGCAGAGGGGCGCGGTGCGGATCGACGGTGTGGATGTTCGCGAGATGAATCTGCAGCAGTTGCGGCGGCGCTGCGGCGTGGTGCTGCAGGACCCGTTCCTGTTCAGCGGCACGATTGCGGATAACATCCGGCTGGGCTCGGCGCATGTGACGCGCGAGGCGGTGGAGTGCGCGGCCGAAGAGGTGAACGTCGCGGATTTCATCCTCTCGCTGCCGGATGGTTTTGACTCGATGTTGCAGGAGCGCGGGAACACGCTCTCGACCGGGCAGAAGCAGCTGGTGTCATTTGCGCGGGCGCTGGCGCACAATCCGCGCATCCTGATTCTGGATGAAGCGACCTCCAGCGTGGATACGGATACGGAGTTCCGGGTGCGCGAGGCGCTGACCCGGCTGGTGGAAGGACGCACCTCGCTGATTGTGGCGCACCGGCTTTCAACCATTCAGCGGGCGGACAAGATTATCGTGATGCACAAGGGCAAGGTGCGCGAGATGGGGACGCATCAGCAATTGCTGAATGCGCGGGGCGTGTACTGGAAGCTTTATCAGTTGCAGTACAAGGACCAGGAACTGGGAGTGGCGGTAGCTCCGCAGGCGGGACCAACGGCAGAGGCAAGGGCGGATTAGGCGGGGCTCCTACATTGTTCCCACATTCGCCAACAAAAGGCGAATGTGGGCCACCTGGGGTTCGCTGGTTGAGAAGCTTGAAGCGGCGCGGAAGATTCAACTGTGCTGGGGTCTTTCGCTGGGCTCAAGATGACCCCTCAAAAAGCAAGAACAAGGTCAACGACCCACCAAGAGCAGGAGCAAGGTCAACGACACCACGTTTCCCGCCCATCCTGTTATTCTGACCGCCGCACATGGCTATCAATTTTCAATCGCGTCCACTGCGGGTGATGATCTCGGCGGGAGAAGCCTCCGGCGAGATGTACGGCGCGGAGTTGCTGGTGACGCTGCGCGAACTGGCCGCAGGGGGTGACGGCGTGCCGATGCTACGCTGCCGGCCGTGGGCGCTGGGGTTGAGTGCTTCGGCATGGGCGGGGAGCGCATGAGCGAGGCGGGCTGCGAGTTGGTTGTCCATGCCCGCGATGTGGCTGTGGTTGGGCTGTTTGAAGTGCTGAGCCATCTGCCGGGAATTTATCGGGAATTTCACAAGCTGCTGGCGGAGGTGGATCGGCGGCGGCCGGATGTGGCGGTGCTGATCGACTTTCCGGATTGGAATTTCCGGCTGGCAAAGCAGTTGCACCGGCGCGGGATTCCGGTGGTGTATTACGTGAGTCCGCAGCTCTGGGCGTGGCGCAAAGGGCGGCTGAAGCTGGTGCAGCGTTATGTTTCGCGAGATGCTGGTGATCATTCCGTTTGAGCGCGAGTTCTATGCGCGGAACGGGGTGCAGGTGGAGTTCGTCGGCCATCCCTTGAGCGAGTTGGAGTCGCCGAAGGTGAGCCGGGAAGATTTTGCGGCACGCTGGGGGCTGGATGCGTCGCGGACATGGATTGCGCTGCTGCCGGGGAGCCGCAGGAAAGAGCTTCGCCTGAACCTGCCTGCGATGCTGGGCGCGGCGGAGCGGCTGGGAGCTGGATTTGAGTTCGTGATGCCGGTGGCCAGCACCCTGGATCAGGAGTGGGTGCGGGAGCAGATTGCGCAAGGCCTACATCGCAACTACGGCAGTATGGGGCACCCGTCGGACGTGGAGGTGAAGTTGACCGACGACGCGCGGGCGAGCCTGCTGCATGCCCGGGTGGGGGTGGTGGCCAGTGGCACGGCAACGGTGGAGGCGGCGCTGATCGGCACGCCGTTTGTGATGGTGTATCGCGTGGCGGGGCTGACCTGGACGCTGGGACGGCATCTGGTGAAGCTGCCGCACTACGGCATGGTGAATCTGGTGGCCGGGCGCGAAGTGGTTCCGGAGCTGATCCAGAACGGATTTACGCCGGAAAGCGTGGAGCGCGAGGTGCGGGCGCTGCTGGAGGATGGCGATGCGCGGCAGCGCATGAGCGAAGGCTTGGCCGAGGTGCGGGGAAAGCTTCGCGGAGAGCTGGCCGACATCCCACATTCGCCAAATTCAGGCGGATGTGGGCCACCTGTGGAGGCGCGAATGAGAGTAGCGCGGAGCGGGCGGCACGGGCTGTATTGCGCGTTGCGGAAAAGTGCCTTGCGGAAGAGAGAATAGGCGCGGCATCCGAGGGAAGCTGCCCCAGCATCTTCTATACGATTTCATACATCAGTGATGGAATGCTGTGCGACTCAGCAGGAGCAAAATGCCAATGCGATTTGCAGGACGGACGCTGACCCAATCCGTTCTCATAGCCTTGATTACACTAGCCGGCCTGCTCCCGGTGGCAACCTTGCAGGCGGTGGAGAAGCCGCGCATCCAGGCGGAGGACTACACCATTGAGGCCAAGGTTGAGCCGCAGTCGCACAAGCTGACGGCGCGGGCGGTGGTCAAGTTTGTGGCGCTGGACGACATCAGCATTGCGACTTTCGAGTTGCACAATTCTCTGCGCGTCACCCAGGTTACAGACGAGCACGGGACTGTGCTGCCGGCCGAACGCGTATCGCAGGACTCGACCGTACGCGTGGCGCTGCCCAGCGGCATGAGCAAGGGGCAGGAAGCGACTCTGACCTTTGACTATGAGGGCAGTGTAACCTCGGCGGACGACAGCCCGGTTCCGGGACTGAGACTGGCCTATGTGGGCGACCCGATCACCTATCTGCTGTATTCGGGGCGCTGGTTTCCGGTGACCAACTATGGGATCGACCGCTTCACTGCCCGGATGAAGATCACCGTGCCGCAGGAGTACACGGTGATTGCGAGCGGGAGTGCCGCTGCAAGCAGCGGACAGGCTCAAGTACAAGAGCCCGCCAAAGAAGCGGACGAGAGCGAGACTCCGAAGCTGAAGACTCGCGAGCGGCGGGAAAAGAGAAGGGCCAAGGCTAAGAAGGAAGCGGCAGCTCCCAGCAAAGCGCCCGCAGCAAGTTCCGAGCCTGGCATGAAGACCGTCGCCTTCAACTGGAGCAAGCCGAGCTTTCCCGGCACGGTGGTGATTGGAAAGTTCGTGGACACCCCGGTCAGCGAAGCGGGAATGACCGTGCATGTGTACTTCCTGAAGGACAAGTCGGAGTTTGCGCAGCAGTATGGCGAGACGGCGGCCAAAGAGCTGGGTTTCTTCATCACCGTCTATGGCGTTCCTATCAGCTCGGAGCTGAAGCTGGTGGAGTTGCCGGATGATTCCGTGCCTACGGCGTGGGCTCCGGAGATGGCGGGGATTGCAGCGCGCAACATCAATGCGAAGGTGAATTACCGGCTGCTGGCCAATGCCATCGCGCACCAGTGGTTTGGCACCATCGTGAGTCCGGCGACGCGCAATGACTGGTGGATTCAGGACGGCGGCGCGCGCTACAGCGAGAGCCGCTACATCGAGTACGCGGCGGGCCAGGCGGGCGCGCAGGAAGCGGTAAAAGACATGGCGGTGGGCGCGCTGGCCTATGACAGCGTTCCGCTGGGACAGATCGGGACGCTCGACACCTTTGACCCGGTCTTCCAGTCGATGGCGAACGACAAAGGCGGCATGATCTATCACATGCTTCGCTGGGTGATGGGCGATCAGAAGTTTGATCAAGGCGATGCGCACTCTTTTCCATGACTATGCCGGCAAGCCGGTGGGGGTCAAGGATCTGCAGAAGGTGACCGAGGACATCCAGGGCGAGCAGTTGACCTGGTTCTACTCGCAATGGCTGGATTCGACGGGAGCTCCGGAGTTCAAGGACAAGTACACGGTTTCCGGGTTAAGAAGGGCTTCCGCGTGGTGGGGCAGGTACAGCAGGATCTGGACCTGTTCCGGATGCCGGTGGAGTTGAAGATCGATACCGACGGCAAGACGGAGGAGAAGACCATCGACGTGGTCGGAACCGATTCCAGCTACACGATTGAGACCTTCGGCAAACCGCGCCGCATCACGCTGGACCCGAACAACTGGGTGCTGAAGAACTCTCGGAGACTGAGGCTGCGTACGGCCATCATGCGCGGGCAGCAACTGGTGCAGCAAGGAAATCTGGCCGAGTCGCTGAAGGAGTTTCAGAAGGCGATCGATCAGAACAAGAACAGTTCGCTGGCCCACTATCGCATCGCGGAGGTCTTCTACCTGCAGAAGAATTATCAGGCTGCGGCCAACGCCTATCGCGATTCTCTGAATGGCGACGGCGAGCCGAAGTGGACCGAGGTCTGGAGCCACATTCAACTGGGCAAGATCTTCGATATCACCGGACAGCGCGAACGCGCCCTGAGCGAATACCGGCAGGCGCTGCAGACCAATGACAACACGCAGGGAGCGCTCGACGAGGCGCGCAAGTACCTGACGGCGCCGTTCGCGAGAGTGGATTCATAAAAACCGGTACAGATGACAAAGGGCCGCGCCAGCAACGGTGCGGCCCTTTGTCTTTTAAGATGGGATCAGGCTTTGGCTGACGAGTGCCCATCGCGAGTGATGCTGTAGCTGGTTGCCATGCGTCCGGCAAGCTGCACCGCAACGGCCAGTGCGCGCTCGCTGGTGAACGTCGAGCAGTGTATCTCAGCCTGGTCGCCGGAAAAATACATGCCGACGATAGACTCCGCCTTGCTGCCGTGTCGGAGAGATCGAGGGCGTGGCAGTTGCTCACGATGACTGTGTTGGGCAGGCAGATGCGGTCGAGCAGACAGAACATCTCAAGCTTGGATTCCTGCTCGTCAGGGCCGGTCTCCATCACAATGTGAGCCCGCCGCGCCGCATCTTCGATGCTGGTGGCGCAATCGATGCGTGCGAAGGCCTCGTCGGCCTGCACCTGGTCCAGAGCGCCGGAGCTGACCGCATCGTTCAGGGTCTGCCGAATCTCCTGGCGCGCCACGGCCAGCGAGATCGGAATGAGGTCTTCGAGAACCACGCGAAAGCCGGCCACGGCGGCGCGGCGAGCCAGTTCCCGTCCGACTTTTCCGGCGCCGATGACAGCGATGGTCTCGGTCGTCCGGAGCCGGCATCGCTACTTCTCCAACGTCTTCGACCATCTTGGTGAAATTCGGGTCCGAATTGCGCATGTATTCGGCAAGTTTCTTGCGCTCTTCCGGGGAAATAAAGCCGCTGCCAACGACGATGCGCCGCAGGGTGGTGGCAATGTCATCCACGTAATTCATCATTCGAATCAGTTCACCGCTTGAAGCCATGATGCCTCCTGAAAGCTTTGGATGTGCTTCGATTCCCAAAGACACCGCAAAGCAGTATTGTCTGCGTTCGGAGCGGGTTCGTCAAAGCGCAGCCGGGGCCGAGCACCTGCATTCCCCGATTCGCCGCATCTAATCGAGCTCGGATGCAGGAAATTCGCTCCTCGAACGGGTGCAGAATGCGCGCTCAGACAATTCCCTTTCCTTGAGACGGCAAATGAAGCATCTGAGCTCCTGCAGCGGCTGGCGGAGAGCCAGCGCCAGATACGGCCCGGGTCGGCTTATCGCTTGCAGTTCAACCAGAGCTTCCGCTTTACGGATGGAATCCGGCTGATCCCCTACCTGCAACGGCTCGGAATCACGACTCTCTATTCTTCGCCCATTCTTGCCGCGCGCTCCGGCAGCACGCATGGCTATGACATTACCGATCACAACCGCATCAATCCGGAGATTGGAAGCGAAGAAGAGTTGCAGCAGCTGCTCGATCTGCTGCGGCGCAGCGGCATGGGCCTGCTGCTGGATGTGGTTCCGAATCACATGGGCGTGGGCTACGGCACGAATCCCTGGTGGCAGGACGTGCTGGAAAATGGCCGCGCCTCAGAGTACGCAAATTTCTTCGACATCGACTGGAATCCGCTCAAGCCTGAGTTGCGCAACAAGGTGTTGCTGCCGATTCTGGGCAATCAGTACGGCGCGGAGCTGGAGGCGGGACATATTGTGCTGGCATACGGCGACCGGCGGTTTCCGGATCGAGTATTTCGACAAGGTCCTTCCAGTCGATCCGCAGACGATTCCACTGATTTTCCGCTTCGGGGACGGGCTGCGCCAACCGGGGGAGACGGCTCGCGAGCTGCTTGCGCTGTCTGGCGGCATTTGCGGAGTTGCCGCCGCACACCGCTGCCGAACCGGAGCGGAGCCTCGCGGCGGCAGCGCGAAGTTCCGTTCCTGCTGCGCCGCTTTGCGGATTTGGTGGAGCGCTCGGAAGAGGCCCGGGATTATGTGCAGGCGGCAGTGGCGCGGCTCAATGGAACGGCCGGGAGATTCGCACAGCTTTGATGCGCTGCACGAGTTGCTGGAGGCGCAGGTGTATCGGTTGGCACACTGGCGCGTCTCCGCCGAAGAGATCAATTACCGCCGATTCTTCGACGTCAATGACCTGATCGGACTGCGCATGGAAGATCCGCAGGTCTTTGCCGCAACTCAAAAGCTGATTCGGCGATTGCTGGCCGAGGATGCGGTGATCGGACTGCGCATCGACCATCCGGATGGAATGTTCAATCCGCCGCAGTACTTCACGCGCTTGCAGATGCTGTTTGCGGCGGCAAAACTCTACGGCCCTACGCCGGTGGGCGAACTCGCTGAGAACGGAATTGAGATGAGCGTGCAGAGCTCGTTCGCACAGCACGCGCTGCAGCCGGGACAGGAGCCGTTCTACGTGGTGGTGGAAAAGATTCTGGAAAAGGGCGAGGCGCTGCCGCGCGAGTGGCCGGTCAGCGGAAGCGTGGGATATGAGTTTGCCAACGCGGTGAACGGAATTTTCATCGATGCGCGGAATCAGAAAAGCTTCACCAACCTGTATCACCGGCTGATTGGCGAATCGCTCAATGTGGAGCGGCTGATTTATCAGGCGAAGAAGCTGGTGATGCTCTCCGCGCTCTCCAGTGAAGTCAACGTGCTCAGCCACATGCTGGACGAGATCAGTTCGGCCAACCGGCGCGCCCGCGACTTTACGCGCAAGGTGCTGCGCGACGCCATTCGCGAGACCATCGCCTGCTTCCCGGTGTACCGGACCTACGTGGATGAGCGCGGCAACATCAGCGAACGCGACCGTGAGTTCATTGCGCGGGCGATCGCTTCGGCAAAGCGCATCAACGGCTCCATGGCGCCGCAGGTCTTCGACTTCCTGCAGGACATTCTGCTGCTGCGCGAGGACAATGGCGGCACGCCGATTCACGGCTATCGCAAGCAACTGTACTTCTCGCTTAAATTTCAGCAGCTCACCGGCCCGGTGATGGCCAAGGGACTGGAAGACACGGTCTGCTATGTGTACAACCGGTTTATTTCGGTGAACGAGGTTGGCGGCAATCCGGGCAGCTTCGGCATGAGCGTGGAGGAGTTTCACCTGAGGAAACCGGAAGCGGGCGGAGTCATGGCCCAGCAGCGCTGCTCACCACCTCCACGCATGACACCAAGCGCAGCGAGGATGTGCGCATGCGGCTCGATGTGTTGAGCGAGATGCCGCGTCCGTGGGCCGCGCAGGTCATGCGCTGGCGGCGCATCAACCGCGCCAAGCGCAAGATCATCGACGATGGGCACATCGTGCCCGATAACAACGAAGAATACTTCCTCTACCAGACGTTGGCCGGCACCTGGCCCATGCCCGGCAACGCAACGCTTGCGCCGAGCGATTGGGCGCTCAGCCGCGAGGAGCGGCTCGCCTACATCGCCCGCATCCAGGAGTACATGCAGAAGGCGGTACACGAGGGCAAGATCAACCTGAGCTGGATCAATCCCAACCAGGAGTACAGCGAGGCGCTACGCCGGTTCGTGGCGCGCATTCTGTCGCCCGGCACGCCGGCCAAGCCCAACAACTTTCTGCGCCTGATGCACGAGTTCGTGCCTCGCCTGGCATGGTTTGGGGTGCTGAACTCGCTGGCGCAGACCTTGCTGAAGCTGACCTCGCCGGGAGTGCCGGATATTTACCAGGGACAGGAACTCTTCGATTTCAGCCTGGTCGATCCTGATAACCGGCGTCCGGTGGATTTTGCCGTCGCTGAAAAATATCTGGAGGAACTGGAGCACCGCGATGCCAGCCCGGAGCTGTGCCGCGAACTGCTGGAGCACTGGACGGATGGAAGACTGAAGCTCTGGACCACACACCGGGCGTTGCGCATGAGAGGCGAAGCGCGGCGAGCTGTTTCGTCATGGCGATTACGCGGCAATCGGCGTGGAGGGCGAGCGCCAGAGAGCACGTGGTGGCCTTCGCGCGGCGTCATCAGCAAGCCGCGGCGCTGGTGGCGGTGCCGCGCCTGAACTTCACCATGCTGAACGGAGAGCCCCGGCTGGCGAGGGCAGAAGATTGGGGCACCACGCGATTGCGGGTACCCGAGGAATTTTCCGGCAGGCAGTTTCATAACGCACTGACAGGCGAGAGCGTCATCATTCGAACGGCGAAAACAGCCAAAACATCCAGAACGTCCACAACGCCCAAAACAATGGCGAGCTGCTATGCAGCGAAGTTTTCGCCAGCTTCCCTGTGGCACTGCTGATCGCATGAGGGCTGACGGTCGGTGACTTCGGCAAGCGTTGCCAGCTTCTGCGCCAGCTCCGGCTGCAGAGCTCCGGGCAGAGTATCGCCAAGTCCAGTTGCCATCGCCAAAGCTGGGCACATTCATACGCGCTTCCGAGCCCAGACTCAGCACATCCTGCAGGGGAACTACGCAGAGGTTTGCGGTGGAACTCTGGGCGAGGCGAATCATCGCCCAGTTGATGCCGTCGCCGGCGTCTCCCAGCAGCGATCCCGCAAATCTGCGTTCATTTTCCGAGCAGTTCTTCCACCATCCCAGAGTGGTGTCATTGTCATGCGTACCGGTGTAAACCACGGTGTTCGGCTTGATAACGATGCGGCAGGTAGATGTGCGCGCCGGGATCGCCAAAACCGAATTGCAGGACTCTCATGCCGGGCATCTGCATACGGTCGCGAAGCGCGTACACGTCGGGGGTGATGACGCCGAGGTCCTCGGCAATGAACGGCAGGTCGCCGAGCTTTTCACGCAGCACGAGGAAGAGATCTTCGCCGGGTCCATCGACCCAGCGGCCATGCACCGCGGTGGGCTCGCTGTTGGGAATCTCCCAGTATTGCTGGAATCCGCGGAAGTGATCGAGGCGGATGATGTCGCAGCTCTGCAGCGCCCAGCTCATTCGCTTGACCCACCAGTCGTAGCCTCTCTGCTTCAGCTCCGCCCAACGATACAGCGGATTTCCCCAGCGCTGGCCAGTTTCAGAGAAGGCATCGGGCGGAACGCCGGCGACGCACTCCGGCTCCAGGCTATCCGGGTCGAGGCGGA
This sequence comes from uncultured Acidobacteriota bacterium, assembly GCA_963786435.1. Classification (GTDB taxonomy): domain Bacteria; phylum Acidobacteriota; class Terriglobia; order Terriglobales; family Acidobacteriaceae; genus TOLSYN. The sequence goes on along the minus strand of CAWAZK010000002.1, from coordinate 2,403,741 downwards.
AAGTATCGGGATGGGTCCAGACGTCAGCCGAATCGTAGCTGACGAAGATAGCAACGTCGCCGATGATCTTTACGCCCTTGCTCCGGCTAGTAGGCGTGCAGCGCGCGCCACTGCTCAAAGAAGGCGAACTGGAGAAAGCGGGCGCGGTCGAGTTCGTCGCGCAGTTCTTCGCGGATTGCCGCCATGGCCTGCGGCTCGCGATGGGCAAGCTCGTGCGGCCAGGTGTTCCAGCTCCGCTGCTCATGGCGCAGACGCAATGCCTCGAACAGAACGTAATCCTCCAGCCACCAGGAATTTTCGGCGACGAAGCGATCGAAGCGGGCGCGATGTTCGCCGCTGGCGCTGCGCTAGAAACGCAGGCTGCGGCCTCCTGCAAAAGCGGCAGCTTCTCGCGCTACACGCGCGCGTAATCGACCCGGCCCTCGCCGCGAATTCAGCGAAGCAACCCGCTGGTGCGAAATCATGCCGCGATCCGCCAGTCGCTCCAGACTGATCAGCAGAATGTTGCCCGCAAACGCCGAGGTGGAGGAGTAGGGCGAATTTCCAATGCCGACCGGGTTCAGCGGCAGAATCTGCCACAGTCCCTGGCGGGCGGCGGCAAGAAAATCTATGAACTCATAGGCAGCAGGCCCAAGGTCGCCGATTCCGCCGTGGGCAGGGAAGGAGGTGGGATGCAGTAGTATTCCAGCGCTTCGCTTATTGAGCATGGGTTCAGGATATTGCTGATTGCATGAATAACAGTTTCGTCTCATAGGATGCACTGCCGAAATACGCACTGGCGAAACAAAAAACGGGGAGGGTCATCCCTCCCCGCGTGTGTAGTTCGAGTTCCTCTACTCGCTCGGGAGCTGGCCAGCGCTTGCACTTTCTTCTGGTCGACGATGATGCTGGCCTTCCTTTTGCAGACGGTCGCGCAGAGAAGCAATGAAGACTTCCTCCGCCTCAGAACGCTTGCGATCCAGCAGCGATGCCTTGATCTGGTCCTTCATCGATGCGAACTCGGCATCGGTCGGCGCTGCTTTTTCAAGCAGAGCGACGACCGCACCCTTCTGGTCCGAGATTGATGGCCTGACTGATGTCGCCCGGCTTCATATCGAATACCTGAGGAGCCGAGGATGAGACCTGGCCAAGATCCGGCACCTGTCCGTCGGGAGCAACCAGATCGCTGGTCTTCACCGTTGCGCCCACGGCTTTGGCGGCTTCGCGCAGATTGTGCGAAGCACGAGCCTTGTCGCTGAGTTCCTGGAGCTTTTGCGCTCAGCATCGCTTGCGCCTTCTGCTGCTTCAACTCGGTCGCGAGACGATCCTTCACCTGCTCGAAGCTAGGCGTCGCGGGCGGCTTTACGTCGGTCACCTGGGCAACGGCGAAGCCACGCGTCAGCGGAATCGATTCGCGGTGCGGCGTTCGCCTTCATCGCAAATACGGCGTCGGCGAACTGCGGTGAGGCGCCGATGCCCGGCAGCGACTCGTTGCGCGTGAAGTAACCGCTCTCCTGCACCTGGAGACCGTTGCTTGCGGCAGCCTTTTCCAAGCCGCCGGACTTGGCCTGGTTCTCCACGGTGTGGGCAAGCTGCTCGGCAATCTTCTGATTCTTCTGGGCCGCCACAATCGGTTCAATCTCGGAGCGGACTTCTTCGAGCGAACGAGTGTGTGCGGCAGTCTTGTCGTCCACGCGAATGATTTCGAAGCCATAGCTGGTCGGAATCAGATCCGAAACCTGTCCCTTGGCCAGGCCGAAGGCGACCTTCTCAATCTCAGGCGCGGAGCCGGAGCCCTGCACGAGCTCTCCCACGGATCCACCATTCTTGGCAGTCGCAGTATCCTCGGAGTACTTCTTCGCCAGGGCCGCGAAATCTGCGCCTTTGTGAAGCTGGTTCAGCACGTCCTGCGCCTTTGCCTTGGCAGCCTCGGCCTGCTTGGCATCCACCTTGCCATCCGGACCGGGCAGCGGGAGCTTGATGAGAATGTGGCGAATCTTCACCGACTCAGGAACGCGGAACTCGGCGGCATGCTGCCGGTAGTAGCCTGCAGTTCGTCGTTGGAGACCTTGGCCGGATTCGGAAGGCGCGCCGGATCGATCGACTACATACTTGATCTTGCGCTGTTCCGGAATGGTGTTGGCAAACTGCTGCTGGTTCTTCTCGTAGATAGGCGCGCAGTTCGGAGTCATTGACCGAGACCGATCTTCTCCAGGTCGGCAACGCTCAGCACCGCGTAATCGAACTTGACCTTGGTCTTCGCCCTCACGAATGCGTCATGCACTTCCGCGTTTGAAACAAAGACTCCGGCGCCGATCACCGAGCGCAGCTTGCGCATGGTCAACTCGTCGCGCAGCTCCTGCTCGAACTGCGGCACGCTGAGATTGAACTGCGACGCGACCAGCTCCCGGTACTGGTCAGCACCGATGAATGTCCCATTCGGATAGAGCGCCTGGGCGAGCCCGCCGTGCTGCATTTCGTAGCGCAGATCATCGTCGGTGGCTTCCAGGCCGAGGCGCTTGGCTTCCCGCAGATATACCTTCTGCATGACCAGAGCATCCACGGCCTGGGGCAGAATGTAAGACTTGAACTGCTCGGGAAGATGCTGCCGCTGCATCATGTTGCGCGCCACCTGATCCACTTCCTGAATGGTGACGTCCTGGCCATCGACCTTGGCAACGGAATTGGCGCCGACGCCGCGGCCTCCAAGGTCATTGAGAACTCCACCGGGAACAAGCGTGACAACCATCATGATGCAGACGATGGAAAGGAAGCCGACGAGAAGCACTCTCTGAACTCGGCCTTGGGTTTGCAGGAATCGAATCATCTTCCAATGGGCTCCGAAAAATTAAGGGCGAAAACATGATTATAAACCAGCGCCTCGGGATTGGCCGAATCTCGAGAAGAGATCAGGGCAAAAAGTAGAGAAATCGCCGCCCAATGAAAAAGTTCGCGCTTTGAGGCCCGAAATGCCCCTTCCGGCTCCGTTACCTTTACCTGTCCATCGTCGACGCGTGATGTAATGGAATCTAGATCGCTATGTCTGAGAAGAAACAGGGAGTTCGTCGCAGATGGATTGGCGCCACGCAGGCGCCTGCGGGAGTTGGGCATGATCGCGCACGGATTGGCGGACACCAATCATGTGGTGATGGCTCACATCATTCCCATGCGGCGATGCAACTTGGCCTGCGCCTACTGCAATGAGTTCGACGCCATCAGCAATCCGGTTCCGCTGGAGACCATGTTCCAGCGCCTGGATCATCTTGCGCGCCTCGGGACATCGATCATCACCATCAGCGGCGGCGAGCCGATCCTTCATCCCGAACTCGATGACATCATTCGCCGCATTCGCGCAAAACGGCATGATCGCCGGCTTGATCACCAACGGATATCTGTTGACTGCCGAACGTATCGAGCGGCTCAACCGCGCCGGACTCGACCATCATGCAGATATCGATCGACAACGTGACGCCCGACGAAGTCTCGAAGAAGAGCCTGAAGGTTCTGGACAAAAAACTGCAGTTGCTCAGCGAGCACGCCGAATTCCACGTGAACATCAACAGCGTTGTCGGCGGCGGAATTCATAATCCTCACGATGCGCTGGTGGTGGGACGCCGCGCCCGTCAGCTTGGCTTCACTTCCACCGTGGGAATCATCCACGACGGCGACGGTCAGTTGCGTCCGTTGAACGGCGACGAGCGCGAGGTGTTTTTCAAAATGCACAACATGGAGCGCAAGAGCTACTCGCGCTTCAACTGGCTTCCAGACCAACATCGCCAACGGCAAGCCGAACGACTGGCGCTGCCGCGCAGGCGCGCGCTACATCTATGTGTGCGAAGACGGGCTGGTGCATTATTGCTCGCAGCAGCGCGGCTACCCGGGCGTGCCGCTGCTGCAATATACGAAGGCCGATGTACGCCGCGAGTTCCTCACCGCCAAGGGATGTTCGCCAAATTGCACCGTGAGTTGCGTTCACCAGATCAGCTATATCGACTTCTGGCGCTCACCGCAAACTCTACAGCCGCAGCCGCGCTCAACCGATGTTGGCGATCTGATCCAGATACAAAGCGATTAACCGCGGCGTTCAATGTTGTCCGTCTGCTATAGAGTGCAACTGAAACCTGAATTCAACTCAACGTTGCACGATCCAAATGCGTTTGTTACTATCAAAAAGGTCCTGAGCCAATCAGTTCCGCAATATGAAACCGGCCTGAACGCAATTCTCCGCCTCTGGTCCGCTGCAAACAATTCAAGAAGGGCGCGTAGCTCAATTGGCAGAGCAACTGACTCTTAATCAGTAGGTTGTAGGTTCGATTCCTACCGCGCTCACCATTTAACTAACATATAATCAATAGTTTAGAGAGCATTCAGAAAATGAGTGCGGACAGGCTTGTCGATTCCTGTCACTGTCCTGTCACTATTTGGCTCCAAAATAAAATTTTTCGGCCCCGCCGCTGCCCGCGCAGCCCCCCAAGTCCCGGCCTTTGTGCAGGTTCCATACAACCATGTAACTATATAGTTGTACTATACTGATTCTAAAGGACTTGTCGCTTGACTTGGTTCTCTGCTCAGGCTACTTTCGTCTTCGAAAGGGATAGCTAATGACCCCCAAAAAGACGACAGTACCCGCCGCACTCCTCTCAGTAGCTACGGCTTCCCTGATAGGGACGGAATTCATCGAAGAGACTGACCTCTGCAAAGAGCTGGGCATAACCCGCCGGACCCTGGCTCGGTGGAGGCTGGCGCGTACCTCACCCCCCCGCGTCACCGTGGGCCGGTCCATCTTTTACCGGAAAGCGGCAGTTCTGGGGTGGCTGACCTCCCATGAGGAGCAGCCGGTGAAGTCGCGCAAACGTGCCTAAGTTTTTGGTTTGGAGTGTGCCTTGTCAGGAGATTCACTCTTTCAAACCGGAAGGATACACATGGCGCCACCAGTACGTCGATCTGCCCCGGAATCCCGCGCACAGAACAACGCGAGAGCCGCAGCCGCCGCGCAGCGCGCGAAGGCCGCCCCACTCACCGCCGCTGACCGGGCGATGTTCGACAAACTCAGAATTCCCGCCGCTTTGCTAGCCGCTGCGGGCGTCCGGCGTGTAACCGATGCCGAAGCGCGAGCGCTTGGCATCACAGGCCCCGGCGACATGAGCGGCATCGTGCTCCCCTACTGCGACCTGCACACGGGCGAGATGGTCACGCTTCGCGTAAGGCGCGACAACCCGCCGATGAAAGACGGAAAGCCCGACGGGAAATATCGGTGCCCGAAGGGGTCGCGTCACCTGTACTTTCCGCCGGACGTTGCGGAGAAACTCACAGACCCGAATGTTCTAATCGTGCTGGTTGAAGCGGAGAAATCTGCGCTTGCTTTGACCGCGTGGGCTGTCCGGACAGATGCTAACATCCTGCCCGTTGCGATGGGCGGCTGCAACGGATGGCTGCAGAACAACGCGCCCGCCGAATCGACGCCCCTTCCCGATCTTGATGTCTGCAATGGCCATCGCGTCATCGTCATGCTCGACTCGAACGTGGCAACAAACCCGGACGTTCGGGACGCGCAAGAAAAATTGATTGCGGAGCTGCGCAGGCCCGAGCGCAAATGCTCATGTGTCACGGCTGCCACACTGCCACAAATCGAGGGCGTCAACGGACCTGACGATTTGATTGCACAGGATGACGGCGACGCATTGACGGCTAAAGTTCTTGATGGTGCCGCGCCGCCTGACTCTCTCGGAGCCTACTCGGACGACGCGCTCGCGCTGAGGTTCACGGCGGAGCACGGCAACGATTTGCGTTATGAGGCCGCGCGGAGCCATTGGCTCGCCTGGGGCGGGCAACGCTGGGAACAGGACAAAACCCTCAACATCTTCAGCAAGGTCCGCACGGTTTGCCGCGCGGCGGCGGACGAGTGCGGAAAAAAGCAAATCGCGCAACGTGTACGCTCTGCGCAAACCGTGGCAGCGATTGAACGCTTGGCGCGCGCCGATAGGCGTCATGCCGCTACCAGCGATCAGTGGGATGCGGACCCGTGGCTGTTGAACACTACCGGCGGCGTGATCGATCTGCGTACTGGAAAAATGCGCCCCGCGCGCCGTGAGGATTACTGCACGAAGATCACCACGGCTGCGCCGGGCGGGAGCTGTCCTCTGTGGCTCAAGTTTCTGCACGAGGTGACTGCGGGCGAGAAGGAGCTACAAACATTCCTGCAGCGCGTGTGCGGGTACATCCTCACAGGCGTCACCTATGAGCACGCGCTGTTTTTCTTGTACGGGAGCGGCGCGAATGGGAAATCGACATTTATCAATGTGCTCACCGGAATCCTCGGTGATTATGCGCGGACGGCTGCCGTCGAGACGTTCACCGCGTCCATGAACGCGCAGCATCCGACCGATCTTGCAGGGCTGCAGGGTGCGCGTCTGGTAACAGCAACCGAAACTGCAGAAGGCCGAAGGTGGGACGAGCCGAAGCTGAAGCAGCTTACGGGCGGCGACAAGATCACGGCGCGATTTATGAGACAGGACTACTTCGATTACACGCCGCAGTTCAAGCTAGCCATCTCCGGCAATCATCGCCCCGGACTGCGCACTGTGGATGAGGCGATGCGCCGCCGCATGAACTTGATTCCGTTCGACATCACAATTCCCGCCGCCAAGCGCGACCCGAAACTTCCCGATAAATTGCGTGCGGAGTGGGGCGGAATTCTGCAGTGGACGATCGATGGTTGTCTCATGTGGCAGCGCGAAGGACTACGCGCGCCGAAGGTTGTGACATCAGCCACTGACGACTACATGGCCTCAGAGGATTCAATGGGCCGCTGGCTCGAAGAGCGCACAGCTAAGGCAGCAAACGCGCGGGTTGGTTCGGGGGAAGCGTATCAGGATTTCCGGCGGTGGGCGGAAGCAGCGGGTGAGTATGTCGGAAGCCAGAAGCGCTTTAGTCAGAACCTTGAAGCACGCGGCTACTCGATATTTAAGGGGCGCGCGGTCAACAGCTTCGCTGGCCTTCGGTTGCGTGGTGTGGAGGATGTGGAGGGGCATAGTGTTATCCCCGTAGAGAGTTTTAGAAAAATAAACTCTCTTACGCCGATAACCAGTGGTCCCTCCACATCCTCCACCCCGCCAAAGTTCACCCGCGCCGCAAGGGCGGGGAAATGAGCGTCAATTTGAGTTTCGAGTGTCGTGTCGTCGGGTGGTGCCAGCGCCACGACATTCGGAAAAGCCCCGGCGGGTTTGCTTCGTCTCAAACCCGCTTGGGTAATGGGCAGGGAGTGTCCTGACAACACTCCCTGCCCCGTTTAAAGGAAGTGACAACCGATTGCGAGACGTAAGGAGAAAAGTAATGGCTAACGATTCACTCAAAACTCTGCGAGATGTCATCGCCACTTTGTCCGACCTGCACAAGAATATTAAAAAACAGCGCCGCGATCTGGTGCAGATCGTTGCGGAAACTGAAATTGAAATGGTGGGAGCAAGGGTTGGATTCGCAATCAAACAGCTCTCCGATGCGCGCGATTTGCTTTCCAAACTGTACGGCTCGGCGATTGACGCAAGCAGCGAGCCAGTAGAACTTACGACCGACTGGCGCGGACACGACAAATGATTGAGCATCCCGCTTGCGACGGTTGTCCTGTATGGCAACAGCTTCAGAGCAGCCGTCGTAAAAAGACCGAATGGTTCCGCAAGAAGCTCGCTGCCTGCTGCGAAGAGTGTGACAGGAAAGGAGCAGATAAAGATGGACCCCGATGATCCCCTGCGCGTTATGCAGCGTGCCGTGCGACGGCTCCGCCATGTTAGAGACAATTGCGCTGTAGCTCCGGTCCTGTGGCATGTGCGAGGAGCAATCCGGAGATTAGAACTCGCACAAACTGAACTGGCAAAGTACCGTGGCTGGAGTTCGCCATCCGACCACGCCCCCCTCACCCCGCGCGACTACTGCGCGAAAACCGAAACACGAAAGGACACCATGCACGACAACAACAACACGCAACCCGCGCCCCTGCAGCCTGCGTCTTCAGCAGAACCGCTCAGGCACCTCAAACCGAACCCGCGCATCCGCAGCGAAGAGAGGAATTCACGATGAATAACCTTTCAACTTCCGAAGCCGAGCAGGCACTCTCCCGCGCCAAGCAGACTCGGGAGGAGCAACGCCGCGCGGACCTGCTCGAAAAACTCGCGGACGTTCGCGCGCAGCTTGCTGATCTCGGCCCCCAGTTCGCCAAGATGAAGAACGACGTTTTTGCACTCCAAGCGAGCTTCGACAATTTGCACAAACAGCTTCAAACCCGTAACGAAGCTGTGGACGACTGGCACGCCGCGCGCCCCCGCGTCGCAGATTTTTTGTCCGCAGACCCGGAGGTCGCTGCTTGGCAGGCCGAGTTGGAAAGGCGGCAGGCGCGGGTATCCGAGACTAGAAACCAGCTCCGCGCTCTGCCGAATCTGATGCGGCTGAGAATTGAGGGTGTCGAGCTTGCGCAACGGATTCAAGGACTGCGATTCGAGGAATCAAACCTTATGGATGCTATTGCAGGCAGTACACGCGCTCTGGCGACAGGTGGCGTGTTCGGCGCGCGCTGAGTTTTGGGTTCGTCCATCGAGGGTTGTTGCTGTTGCCAGCGGCGGCCCTCAGTGGTTTTTAAAACTTGTGACATTGGAGGTGGTCCCCCATGACCAAGAGCGAGCAACAAGTTCAAGCTTTGATCGCGTTTGAGAAGTCGATAAGCAGGCCCTCGAAGCACGGACCTTGTCGGCAGGCGAGAGAAACAAATACGCATAGACGCTGGCGGATGCTGTTCTCCATCGTGCAACGGTTCAGGCTCTACGCGGATGCTCTTCCGATTGAGTTTGGAATGACGCGGGGCTTCTTCAATGCTGAGGACGCAGAGCGCGCCGCCCATCACAAGATGCAAGAAGAGAAGCGGCGTCGCGAGATGGACTTCCTTTCCGGCAAGCGCAAGAGCGCGCCGCCGTGGGACTTCTAGGCGCAGACCTCACAGGTCATCAGTGAGTTTTTAGGAAAGGGGACAACATCATGCCGACTGCGAAAAAGAAACCCGCAGCGAAGAAGAAGCCCGCGCCGGTTGTGCTGAACGTGGACGTGACGGCAAAGGCGCGCAAGAAAAATCCTCCGCGCACGGCGTACTCAAAAGAGAACCCTTCGCCCCATGCATTCAAGCCCGGCGAGAGCGGCAATCCAGGAGGCAAGCCGCGCCTCGCAGATCAGCTTCTGTCAAAGACATTGCGTGTGGCGCTGTGCGACCGCGCCCCCGATGCCGTAGCTGAGGGCTTCAACCTGCCCAGTGGAGCGAGCTGGGCGCAGTGCCTCGCCCGCCGCCTCCTCATCATGGCTGTGCGTGGTGATCTGTCTGCGCTTCAGCTAATCCACAGTGCTACGGAGGGCACACGATCTCATGTGACCCTCGACCTACCCGGTGCCGCGAACACGCCGCCCGTGATCTCGGTTTGTTTTCTTGAGTCCAACGGCGATGGTCGCCCAGCCCCCGGCATCACCATCGAAGCCGAGAGCGCGCCCGCATTGCCCTCTGGCACCTGAATCATTGCTCTGCTGTTGAGGCTCACAGGCTCTCAGGCAGGCTCACAGGCTCTCAGGCAGGCTCACAGGCTCTCAGGCAGGCTCACAGGCTCTCAGGCAGGCTCTCAGGCAGGCTCACAGGCTCTCAGGCAGGCTCACAGGCTCTCAGGAAGGCTCTTGGACTCTGGGGCTTGTTCTGCCCCACCAGAGGGCCAAAACCTACATCTACAGTGACAGTGTAGTGACAGGGTGGCTAGAAACAGCACAGTGAAAACGCAACTCCCCAGTATTCATGGGGTGCTTATGGGATTTTCTGCTGTGCAGAGGTACTGATTAGGTATCAGTGTACCTATGGTATTTGATGCCCCGCGCGACACCTAACGCGTGCAGTTCGCTAAGGTTGCTTCTATCGCAGCCCGAACATTTGGATCAGGATCGGCTGCATTGGCGCGCACGAGGGCAGATTTCCCGCGCTCCAACGAATCGAACTGCCGCACGTATTGGCAGTAGTGATTGACCGCCTCTTGCGTTTTGCCAAGCTTTGCTTGCACATAACCGAGATTCCCGTGGGCCACGCGTCTCGTTGGCGCAACAGCAAGCACTTTGAGCAAAACAGCTTCGGAGGAGCGGTAATCTCCAATCCTGCTGTACACGTAACCTAAGTTGTTCAGCGCTTCGATATTGCCTGGCTCTAGCTGAACTGCCTTCTCGAATGCCTGTTTCGCCTCGTTGAAATCGGGGTGCGTTGCGGAAAGAAGTCGAAGTCCTGCGGCGTTTAGTTCTTTGGATGTCGCTGCGTCGGCAACAGTCGCGGGAGTGTTGCCTGGCGCAGTACTCTGCTCTTGCTTAATCTCAGGCTTATAAGTGGATGGATTGGCTTTTTCTACCGGAGTAGGTGCACCCCCCATAGCCGATTCCGGCGGTGTGTTCTGAGCGGTTGTTGTCGCTGGCGCTACGTCGGCGGGGTAGGGCACAAGCACAACGTCAGAACCCTCTTCTCCGGGCGCTAAGTGGGCGCGAATGTCCATATCTACTACCTCTACGGCGCTACAGCGATTCCAGAGATACCTCCGCGCGCTGTCCAAGTCCCGGAAATCGTGCGTGTACTCCGCAAAACTTTGCTTTAAACCCTTTCCGACAGGGTCTTCCACCTCATAGGCTGCACCTTGATACTGGCTAGGCACCCGATAAAAGACGCGACCGCAATAGTCGTCGTCGGAAGTAGAAAAATATACAGAGTATTCCGAATCCGAGTTGAGCTTCCAATGAACCAGCCTTGTATCAGCATACTCAGCCGCACTCGGGGGGTGCCCGGCCAGAGCGGCCCTTTCCAACTCCGCATCTTTATCCGTCGAGCCTTTGGACGCAGCAGCTTTATCGGCAGCATCAAGCGCTGTGATCGCCGCGACATCCTTTGATGAGGGCTGGTCGTCCGATTTGCCGACGGACAGAATTAAGAGGGCGAGCAACACCACGACCCCCACAAGAACCCCCACAACCCACCTTTTGCCCGTTTTGAATTTAGGGGTGTTTGTTTGCGCTGTTTCCGGCAACGGCTCCAACGCAGAAAATGGCGGAGCACCTTGCAGGCCCGGCATTGGGTCTGCCGCCACAATCGGCGCACCGCATTCCGGGCAGAACCGCGAATCTCCCGGCAGCTTGACACCACAGTGATTGCAAAAAGCAGCCATGATCGTACCCTCTCGTTCTGAGTGCGCCATACATCCTACAAGTGATGCGGCTCCGCCGCGTATTGGGGTACTGGCTCAATGTAAGCCATAGCTTACAAAGAAGCCTTAGCATACAGCCATTCTGGAGGGATGGGAAAGGACATTTGCGTCCAGATCGGTCGGCGGATTCGCGTTCTGCGGACGGAGCGCGGCTGGACTCAGGCCATGCTGGCGGATCATGCTGAACTGACGCGGGAGCATCTCTCAGAGCTGGAGAACGGGCACAAGGAGATCGGCGTCCGGGCGCTTGAGAAGATCGCCCAAGCCCTCGGCGTGAGTTTGCAGCAATTCTTTGAGGGGTTCTGACGCGCCGTGCCTAGGTGCGCTTACTTCGAATTGCATTCTGGACCATGCGCGGCGCTTTTGCTTTCGTTGCTTGCTCGAAGATGCGCCCGAACTGGTTGGCTGCATCGCGCAGCGGGGCGTCTTGCAGGTGTGCATAGCGCATGGTGGTCGCGGCCTGCGTGTGTCCGAGCAGTTTGCCGACGACCTGAAGGGACACGCCGTTACTCGCCAGATGCGATGCGAAGTTGTGGCGCAGATCGTGCACCCGCACAGTGGGCCTGTACCGCTTGAGCTTCACAGGTTCCCCATCCTTGCCCTTGCGCTTGCCGTCGATTAGGTATTCCTCAACGAGCCCGGCCGCGCGACACGCTGCAATCCACGGGTGCTTGATTGAGACACGCGCAGCGCGGCGCTTGCCTTTTAGCGCCCTGCCGGGGAACAGAGGCCCCGTTGCATTATCAGGCGCCATGGACTCAAGCAACTTGAGTGCAGGGGCGCTCAGTGGGACATGTTCGATCTTTTTCTGCTTGGTGTGATGGCTTGGCTTCGTCCAGACGCCGCGCTGCAGGTCGAACTCCTCCCATGTGGCCTTCAGCGCCTCGCTGGCCCGGCTGCCGGTGAGTAGCAGCAGGCGCAGTACGTTCGCCGCCGACTGCTCTCGGTACTTGTCGAGCGCCTCACGGAACTTCTGAAGCTCTTCAACGGTGAGCCATCGTTCGCGCTTATCCTCTGGGAATTTCTTGATGCCTTTGGCCGGGTTCTCAGTGATCCGCTTGTGCGCAATGCCGTAGTTGAAGATCGCCGACAGCAGAGCCAGCACACGGTTGGCCTGATATTTTGTCGGCCTGAGCGACTCGTGAAACCGTGCAATGTCGCTCTGCTTGATCTCGGTAAGGCGCTGCTCACCCAGAACGCAGAGAATGCGCTTCTTTCGCTGCTCCTCATCCCCATCGTCCTTCATTGTGCCATCTTCGTTAACACCCAGCATTCTGCGGTCGTCACGCAGGCTGCTGTCCCGCTTTCGCGTCATCGCGTCCTTCAGGTAGGCGTCGGCCAACTCCACCAATGTCGGCTCACTCTTCCACTTGTGACGCTCATCTAATGGATCATGGCCTTTTGAAATTTCAACCTTCAGCTCCATTGCCTCTTTGCGCGCGGAGTCGGCGCTGAACTCAGGGTGCCTGCCGATGCAGTAGCGGCGCTTCGTGCTCTTGAACCCCGTACCCCTGAAGTAGTAGTCCAGAATAAAGGTGATGGTGCCTGCATCGGTCTGCCGCACGCCAAAGCCCTTCACCTCTTCATCCCACACGATTTTGGCGACAGGCTTTCCTGTCACTAGTTTTTTCACTACCTGCTGTGTGATCCGCATATTTCCTAACCTTCCTGTCACTGTCCTGTCACTGTTGTATTGTCAGTCAGTGTCGCTGAGTGACTACCAGTGTCAGTGTATCATGCAGCTTAAGTGTCAGTGTATAAGGATGTTATGTGCAAGATGTTGATTTTGCTGTCACTGTTTTTTGCTAGGTAGGCTGACTCTTAATCAGTAGGTTGTAGGTTCGATTCCTACCGCGCTCACCATCCTCTTACAAATCAATAAGTTAAAGAAACGGCCTCAAGCTACTGAGGCCATTCTGCTAACATTTGCTAACAACTCTTCTGAGAAATTCGCCAGTGGTGCGCGGAAATCATCCATCGTCGCCCTGTCATAGACGTTCATGGCAAGATCGACTTTGGAGTGTCCAAGTACGCCGGACACCGTGACAGGGTGAACCCCTGAACGGCGCAGCGTTGTAGTGAGCGTGTGCCGAAAGTCATGCCAGCCTCCCAGCTCGATGCCCAGCTCTTTTGCCACCGGATGAACGTACCGTTTCATTCCGTTGCCGGGATTGATCGGAGTTCCTACACGCGAACAGAACACATATTCGCTGTTCCCCAGCTTCCGCATACGTTCAAGGAGGTTGAGGTCTAGCGGAAGACTGCGAACCGCTTCCTTCGACTTCACTTCACCCTCGTCGCCATCGTAGATCCGGTGGGTGATGTGAAGGACATCGCTCTCCACATCTGACCACTTCACCGCGACAGCTTCACCGATACGCAGCCCTGTAGCGCAGAGGAACAGCACCAAGGTTGCATACGGCTCCTTCAGCTTGGATACGAGCGCACTCACCTGTTCACCAGTCAGCACTGTGCGGGTCACCCTGCGTCCTCCTGCCACTTTGGGCAGACGGATTTTTACGCAGGGATTCCGTTCCAGATACTGGCTGTTCGCGCCCCAACCCAGAATCAGGCTGAGGACAACTCTCATACTCCTCAGCGAACTGTGGCTGTAGCTGGTGGCCTGTTTCACGAGGAAGAGCTGAATCTCCTCACGGGTGATTCTCTTCACATCACGCTCTCCAAACGTGGGGAGCAGATTTGCCTTTAGCGCGTTCTGATAGTGGTTGAGCGTGGAAACCTTCATGGTTGGCCCCTCAGCTTTCGTCCACCGCTCAGATAGCTGCTTGAATGTAATGATCGCGCCCTCTTGCGGTGCGCCCATCAATTCAATAAGCTTCTTCCGCGCTGCATTCTTTGTTGGCAGTTCGGCAAGCGTACCAAGCCGGATGCACTTCTGCCGCCTGACGATTTCGCCATCAGCATTGCATTCATCTACCCGATACGTGCCGTACCACACCCTTTTCTTTCCTCTCAACCGCACACTTCCATCTTGATACCGAAAAGGCATAACGCCCCTTTCCGGTTTCAACGACTTCCCATCGCAGATTCTGCCTGAGAACTTCCCTGAAAGCAAAACACTGTCGAAGCGGATGCGTCCTCCAACGGGAACGACGGGTAGCTCCGATTGGTGGCGGTACACCCAACAGGGAGACACGCCCAGATATTTTGCGGTTTCGGTGACACCCCAGAGCGGTGTCTGTGATTCTCCTTCCGTGTTCGCATTTTCCAACTTTTTGCGATCTGCTTGGCGTCTAAGCGTGTGCTTCGACAGCAGCGACCTCAGCAGGTTGCGTTGCGTTCGGCTTATTCGCTTCGGTAAGCAGGATCATCAACTTGCTCAGGTCGTACTCACGCCGCCGCCAGTTCGACCTTACGATCCTCTTTACTTCCGCGAGGCACGTCCTGCATCCCGCGCCCGCCTTCTTGCGGTGATTGCAGCAGCGAAAATCCACAGATTTCACGATCTTTGCCGGACTGACTCGACGGTAAATTGAATCGTTAATGAAATGCGCGAGGCAGCTCATGCAGGACATCGTCCAGACTCCGGCGATGTTGACGGCCCCAACGTACGCATCCGTTTCAAGACTCTTCAGGTGGTGACATGTACATTTCGGCGACACTGAGTCGCTTGTGTTACAAGACTTCATCATTTACTTCTCCTCCTATTGATATGGATCGGTTGTGTTTTTGCTCACGTAGCGACACGAAACCCCACGGCTTGGCGGCACCTTTGGGCGTAACAATCCTGTGGCCGCGAACCGTAGGTTCGTGCCGTCGTTGTGAGTCGGTTGTGGTTTGGGTTGTGCTGCCGATCAGACGCCGATTAGGCGCAGACTGTGCAGCACACGATTGTTATTAGTTCGTCAGGGGCGGCGCGGCATGAGTGTGACTCGATGCTCTCCGCATTCTGCCTTCTCTGCCGAACTAACAAATCAAGAAACACTTACTACGTGACGTCTGACGAAACGTCGTCTCGTTGTCGTTGTCGTTGTCGTTTTAGGTGTTGTTCTTAATGTTCGTTGTTGTTCTAGCTGTCGCCATCGCTGTGCAGGGTATCAGCACAGATTGCTACGAGGTGGCCGATTCTGGTTCACCTCCCACTTCTTCGCTCTCATCAGCACGAGTAGTGGCAGCACCAGCACCACGCCCAAGCTTCCGATTCATGAGACCAGCGCGGCGTAGACTGTCAGAATACTTCTTCTGCGACTTCTGAAACTCATCGTCCCATCCCGCGTGATGGTAGTTCCCGTCATCGCCAAGCGTGAAGAACAGCTTGAGCAGCTTGGTGACGGCGGCTTCCTTGATCCCGTCCCACATGTCGCGGTCAGGCTTCGCACCAGCCATCAAGGGGCGGAAGCTGCCAAGGGCAGAATCGAGCCTCACAACCTCCTCAAGGATGTAGAGATCATCTGGCAAGTAGCCATTCTGCGCATAGCTTTCAAGGAAGCGATAGTACACGGCAACCTCGATTGCGTTCAGCAGCGAAGTTTCCTTAACGAAGCGATCCACGTAGAAGGCGAACCAAGGCAGAGTTGTAGGAGAGGTGGCAGGATTAGTCATGGCTCCCCTCCTCCGCAGCACCAACCAACTGGGAGCACATATTCTGAATGCGCCAAAGGGCAGCATACGCCGATTCAATGGAGGTGCAATCAACCTCAATCACTGTTAAGCGCGGATCAGGGACGCGCACACTCTTCGCTGTGCTGTATTGCGCACAACGAGCTGCGGCCTTCTTCTGTGCCTGCTCACGAAGATGAGCGACGTTGGGCAGATCGCGGTAAGTAAAGTTTCGCACAATCCTGCTTACCGCACCCTCTGAGACGCCATACTTCTTGGAGAGTGCCGCGTATGTCGTCTTTTCTGATGCGACGTATTCGGCAAGCAGAAAGCAAGCCTGCTCTATCGTCAACTTGCGCTGCTTCGGGTGCGTGAGGACATAATTAAGGTTAGGCATTGGCCACCGCCAAGAACGATTCACTTCTCACTTCGCTTGCCACGATCACTATATGAAACTCCTTTCGAGCAGGACTTAACCCTGCGTGTATGCGCCAGATTGCGCACGAGCGTCGATTTCCCGATGTTGGGCTTTCCCTTCCCATTTCTCCCTCGCTGATGGGGGCAGAACGATGAACAATCGGTTCGGCACCACTCGTTGAGGTCCGCTTATGAAACGAGTTCGGCATTTCCCGCCTCGTCCATGAAAAGACTCTATTCCGCATTGAGGCAGAAATCAGGGGTGGCAAATCCTTTCGTTTCTGCCACTTTTCGACCCCTACTCCTATGTCGTTTCTCAGTCATCCCTTTCTCGTTTCAGCGTGAATCCAGTGTGCTCCATGTGAAGGACTGGAGTCAGGGGTGGCAAATCGGCTAAATTGCCACGATTTTCAACCCCTAGTTTGTGCGCGTTCCTCTCCAACTGCCACAATGGAAGGAGGGACATGAAACGTAAATCGAATGTGCAGAAGATAGATTTGGTTGCTGAGTATCTGGCAGCGACTGTGGTTGACAGTTCGTGGGACGATGAACCGCTGAAACAGGATTGGCTGAAACCATTCGCCGCATATCTGGAAACTCGACCCGAAGGGATATCGGCGTGCTCGCGACTGAAGCAGTGCGGGAACCTGCGCGAGACGGTAGATCGCATCTACTCATTGACCAAGCTGGACGCTGATGGGGAGGATCAATTTATCGATCTCAAAGCAGCGAAGATGGAAGAAGAAGAACAAGAAAGAGAAGCAGCAAAAGCGAAGGTTGCGGAGGGAAAAGAGGAGCAAGAGGAGGAACAACCGGAGTCGAAAGGTCTCTCGTATGAGGACAGGCGAACGACGTGGGCCGATTTCAAGGACAGATTCAAAAGAGCGGAAAAGCTGATACAGGAGATCGAGAAGTTAACGGCCCATCACGAGGGCGATGCTGTCGATGTTCGTTTCAACCTCATAACTTGGCCGCCGGAACGTGAAAAGTTCGTGCAGTGGATCGAGACAGGCAAAGAGCTAGCTGTTCGGCTTCATCAGCATTTCAAAACGGTTTCACACGCTAGGCACGAAGAGAAGGACGATTACGGGTTCCTAGTCACGGTCTTCACACTTCACCATCGATACGGTTGCACGTACCCTCAGGTCGCTGCTCTGATCGCATCGGGCCACGCCGCATGGGGTAGGATTCAGGCCGCTAATCGCTTTGATCGGGAAAAACTGAGGGACGATTTGAAGCGGCTCAGTCAGAGCCTCCCTGAACTCCACGATTCAGTGGAATCGGACATCAAGTCGCTTGCCGATAGGGAGAAAGGCAAGCAGTGAGCGCACACTGTGCGCGGTGTCACCGCCATGATGGAAGCGGGTCTCAATCCATGCAGAACCCTGCTCTATGACGGTTTAATCCAATGTTTATGATGGTTTGGTGATGCTGCACCCAGTTCGGGTGAAACCTCCAAAGCGCGGGTACCAGCCTGAAGCTGACCGTACGGTGGTTGGGTCACTGTGTAGCTCATCTCAAACGGCCCACATCCCCGTCATGAGTTCTCCTCATTTTCCGCTAGTGAGGCTCTTCCACTTGACGGGCTGGATGAGCGTCCCATCTACTTCGACGGACTCTCGTCCACAATCGTTGCACTGGTAAAAGTAGTAGGGGCAATCACCAAGATAGTCGTTCAAACCAAGCACGATTGTGTGGCGGCCCTTGCAATAGGGGCAGCGATAGGAACGCCTCAGGAGCCACTTCTTCACAGGATCAACAAGCTTGCCACCAAAGAAAAGAACGGCGTAGTACGCCGCAAATCCTACCAGAAGCCATACCTTAGGCAGCGGTGTGGCAAAGCTGAGCAGCAGGAGGATGATGGGGATGACGATGACCGCATCATCCCGGTCAAAGTCAAACTCTCCTTGCCAGAATTTGAGTTTCATGGCTACCTCGTGGATTCTCGCCTGCAAGGATAAACCATAGTGCCAGAGTAGCCCGTAATCGTCCACAGAAGCCCGTGCAGCCTCTCATGGCATCGCAGGGTAGCTGTGCATCCTGATTATCTTTGTTGTCCCACAGCCTACTCTCCATGTAAGTTGGTGGCATCATGAAAAGAATCATTGTGCTTGCTGCCATGTTGTCCATAGTAGGGATGCAGGGCTACGCTCAACAGGTATGCCCTGTTCAAATCAACTCCGCAAATCCAGACCGCTTCAACCCATTTATGTACGGGAATCGCGCTCTGGAAATCAAGTACACCAATGTGTCCAACAAGGTTGTCACGATGCTGCAATTTGGTGTGGTCTACACTAACCAGCTTGAGAAGTCTGATCCTCAACTCCTCACTATGTCGCAAAAACTGAAGCCAGCAAAGCAAGGCACCGCAGTGTGGAATGGTGTCGAGGTGGCTAAGAGCATGACGCCGGGATCGTATGCACGGGTCACGCCGGATAGCTATAGTGTGCTCCCGAATATCAAGGCGTTTGCGGCACTAGCGGCAGTGAGCTTTGCTGATGGCTCGATCTGGCAAAATGATGGCAGCAGTGCGTGTTCTGACGCCATTGATGCCTTGCTCAAGTCTGTACCTGAGACCAAACCTGTGCCAACAACTGAGACCAAACCTGTACGCACCTGTGCGCCAGCACATGTAGCAGCACCGGGTGAAAAACCGTGGGAAATCCCTATAATCTGCCCGGCTCAATAAATTCTGAGCAAGAAAAGAGGCCGGGTTTCGATCCGGCCTTTATCATTCCTACTGGTTGTAGTTGTTTCGGTGTGGACTACAAGTTTACGTCACTGAATCCCTGCCATGCACCGCGCACCCCTACGAGCGCAGATACTGATACAGCGTCTCGCGGCTGATCTTGAACTCCCGTGCCAAACCTGCCTTCTTCTCCCCAGCGGCGGCACGACTGCGAAGCTCGACAACACGATCCGATGTCAGGCTTGGCTTGCGGCCCTTGTAAACACCCTTCGTCTTAGCGATGGCAATTCCTTCACGCTGACGTTCTTTCAACAGTGAACGCTCGAATTCTGCGAATGCGCCCATCACACTGAGCAGCAGCTTGGACATGGCAGAGTCCTCGCCAGTGAACGCCAGATGCTCCTTGACGAACTCTACGATCACGCCCCTCACGGTCAGATCGGTGACCAGCTTGCGGAGGTCATCGAGGTTTCGCGCCAGCCTATCCATCGAGTGAATCACCAGCACATCACCCTCGCGAAGGTACTCCAGAGCAGACTGAAGTTGGGGTCGGTTTGCGTCCTTGCCGCTGGCCTTGTCGGTGAATCGCTTGTCGAGCTGGACACCTTCAAGCTGCCGTTCGGTGTTCTGGTCAACCGTGCTGACTCTGATGTATCCAACCCGTTTACCGCCGCGCCGTGCTGCTGTCATGTCCCTGCCCTCCCAAGTGTCAGGATGAACTCTAAGACATTCTGGTCATAGTGTCAACTAATTTGTTTTCGGACTCTAGACTGACAGACATAGTGTCAGGCTGAGGTGAACGGTTGGGGTATACCTCAGACTGACATGACAGTTCTCACCGATCAGGGTGTGCCGATTCCGGTTGCGCTATGTCACACGTTCAGCCATTCTGAAAGAGTCTGCGGAGAACAAGGAATGGCTATTTCTGCTGTTGCGCCAGTTAAAGCAAACGATGCACTCAAGCTTGCTAACCAATTTCTGCCACAACATAGGTATGCGAATTTTGGTGCAGTAATGCGCTCCTTCCGGTTGTGCGGCTTTCGTGGAATCTCCGACTTGACGGTCCAGTGCGCTTACCCAATCACCGCCATTTCAGGTTTGAATGGTGCGGGGAAAAGCACGATTGGACAGCTTGCGGTCTGTGCATATAAGAAGCCATCTACCGCCATCAATCACAATCGGTATTATGTGGCGGAGTTCTTCCCATCTTCGGTTGCCGATCCAACGCCATTTGATCCTGCTGCAAAGGTCATCTATAGCTACGAAACCAATCAACTGAAAACCCCGCAGGAGGTTACGGTGTCGCGGGTCCAATCTGAGTGGTCCGGCTACAAACGCCAACCGGAACGGTATTGCTACTACGTCGGGTTCACCGTCTACATCCCAAAGGTTGAGCGGCGCGATTTGAGCATCTACAAGTCAAAAGGGCTTGAACTTAGACAGGTCCGCTCGATCACGAACGAAGTGCGAGACAAGGTCTCGACAATTCTTGGACAGCAGTACGACGATATCCATTTCCAATCTGTTGGTCATGGCAAGCGAGAATCTGAGTTAGGTATCGCAACCAAGTACAACACGCAATATTCCGAAAACCACATGGGATTCGGAGAGGGACGCATTCTTTACATAATCACGCTGATGGAAGAAGCTCCTGAGCAGAGTCTGTTCGTGCTTGAAGAGCCTGAAACCTCATTGCACGAAGAAGCTCAACACCGTTTTGCTAGATATCTAGTGGATGTCTGTGTTAGGAGGCATCATCAGATCATTCTCTCGACGCACTCTAGCGTCATTCTTGAGGCACTTCCGCCTCAATCGCGAAAACTACTTGTTAGGGATTCCGATGGCGTTGACGTATACGATGGGATATCAGCGACAAGGGCGAGAGCTATACTTTCGGGCGGTGCCGAGCGTGGCCTGAGCGTGTGCGTAGAAGATGACTTCGGAAAACTTTTATTGTCCGAGATTCTTCGTGTGCAGGACCCAATGCTGCTAAAAGCTGTCAACATAGTGCCGATTGGATCGAAAGAAGCAGTTCTTAATGGGGTGCGTCTCCTGCGTCGCATGAACCACAAAGCAATTGGTGTTCGTGACGGCGATTCCAGTGAGAACATCGCTGAAAAGGTGTTCAAACTCCCCGGCAGCTCCGCGCCTGAGCGGGAGGTGTTTTTGAACAGTGCGGCTCAATCCTCGTTGTTCAACCGCTATGGTCTCAACGTTGGAGAACTGTTGCAGGTAAACGGTACCGATGAACACCACAACTGGCCTGAACTCATCGCTGATGCAGTTGAGGAAAACGTGGCTGTTACAAACAAGTTCGCTGTTGAGGGGTATGTGAAGTCCTTACCGGATTCAGATAGGCAACATATTGTCGCGCAAGTTAGAAGTGAGGCATAGAAATCAGATAAACAGAAACTTGATAACAACCTTGCTCACAACCGCGCCTAAAACTGCCTATTTGTGATCAAGAAATCGACCGGGAAGTCGTTGAAACCATTTGTTTTCAGCGTTTACTAACCCAACAGTAGGTTGTAGGTTCGATTCCTACCGCGCTCACCATCTCTTCAAAATTATATTGAATTCTGGCATTGGGTATTCTGCGATGCGCTGCCCGGGATTTCATGTCTGTTGTTAGAGACCTTTCTGCCGAGAAATGCTAACTGAGAAGACCTCTGCAATAACCTGAGCCTCTAGGCGGCAGCGTCGCTGGTTGTCTTTGAATTTTAATCTCGCGGTGGTAGAGTTCACCCGAATGTCGAGGTGGCTCTTTTGCGAAAGTATTCTCTTTTCTTGTTGATCATCGTTGCGGCTGTGCTGCTGCCGACACTCGCACCGGGCTGGGGCGATGTGGGGCACACGACCATTAATCGCGTGGCTGCGGAAAAGATTCCTGCGGATATGCCGCAGTTTCTCAAGGCTGGCTCGGCGCGCATTGCGTGGCTGGGCCCGGAGCCGGATCGCTGGCGCTCCGAGTTGGAAAAGCCGCTCAGCGATGCGCAAGCTCCGGATCATTTTATCGATCTTGAGTACGTGGACTGGCTCAAGCCGCTGCCCCCAGATCGCTACCGGTTCATCCAGGCGGTATATGAATATCGCGCGCAGCATCCTGAGGCAGGCGTGCCACTGCCGGAGAGAATCGGCTTCCAGCCTTACATCACCATCGAGGTCTTTGACCGGCTGAAGGTGGCTTTCCGCGAATATCGCCACGCGAAGAGCGAGGGACGCTCGACCGCCGATGCCGAGGCCAACGCGATTTTCTACGCTGGCTGGCTGGGGCATTATGTCGGCGACGGCTCGAATCCGATGCACACTTCTATTCAATACAACGGCTGGGTGGGGCCGAATCCGAAGGGTTACACCACCACGCATGACGTTCATTCGAAGATGGAGACGGCCTTTGTGAACGCGAACCCGGAAGTCACTCGCATTGCGGATCTGGTGCGTGCGCCGAGGCATCTGGATCGTCCTTTCGAGGACTATGTCAGCTACCTGCGCGAGTCGCGGTCGAAGATCGATCAGGCGTACGCGTTGGAGAAGGTGTGCGGCTTTGATGGCAAAGGCACGCGGGAGTCGCGCGAGTTCATCCGTCAGCAGCTTGGCCGGGGCTCGCAGATGTTGCTGAACCTGTGGTACACGGCATGGATCGATTCGGCGAAGGAGCCCGAGCCGTGGCGCGGCGATAGACGCGAATCTCGCGGCTGCAAGGCGCCTGACGAAAGCAGCGCGGCTCTTGCGTCGATTGAAAGCAGAGCCAGGGAATAGTTCATTGGCTGAGCTGAGGGCGGAGCAGGCGGAGCAATTGCTGGCAGCGCGCAGAGGGCCAGCGAGACCGTAACCGCACGACGTCAACAGCCCCACATTAGCCAAAGGCGGGCTAATATGGCCCACCAGCCAGCCAGCGACTCCTCATTCTGCTAGAACTTGCTTTCGAAGTCGGAGAAGCGATGCTCGAGGCGCCATTGTTCGCGCGCTTTTTCGCTGCCGTTCAGGAATTTTGTGCAGGCCGGAGTGGGCACCGTGGTGGAGCGTTCAGCGGCGCACTCGTGCACGGGGGTGAATTTGCGAGCGTCGCTCCAGAGGCTGGCGCCGGGAAGAAAAGCGTGCTCCAGGCTGGTGCGCGCCATCTTCTTCAGGGTTGCGTAGTCGAGGCCCTGGTCCAGCACAGCGCGCTCGTATTCGCTTGTCATGTCTGAGCGGGAGACGCCCTCGTCGTCGGTCGCCAGAGCCACGGGAACCCCTGCTTTCAGGTACATTGCCAGCGGATGCTGCCGTCCCTGAATGCCGAGGATCTCCTCGTTGGAGGTGAGGCAGATTTCGACCATGATGTTGCGGCGGGCCATGGTGGCCAGAAGTTCGTGCGGATGCTCTTCGTACATGACGTCTACGCCATGACCGATGCGCTCGGCCTTGCCGACCTCGATGGACTCGCGGATGTGGGACCGCATACCGTTGGGCGGCACCAGGCCGGGCGCGAGTTCTCCGGCGTGCAGCGTTATGTGTACGTTCGGATAGACGCCCTTGAGGTAGTCCAGCATCAGCATGTGGAGTTGGAAGTCGCGCATAGGCACGTACCAATCCTCGGGCTGCACGAGGTTGAGAGCGACGACGCGCGGATCACGGCTGGCCAACTCAAAGCCCATCAGCATCTGGGCAAAGACCTGTGTCGGAGCTGCGGCGCGCGCCACGGGGTAGATGTAGCGGATGTGCACCGAGCAGGCCCCGGCCAGAGCTTCGGGCTCACTGGCGCAGTGAAGCTGTTCGTTTTTGCCACGTTCCATGGCATCCAGATTCTTGCGTGCTTCCTCTACGGCGCTGGCAAAGTCAGCGTCCAGCAGTTTGCTGCGCATGACGGCGAAGTCGGGATTGTAGGCAAGTTTGGCTGCCAGCGCGGAGGCACGGCCCTGGTCGGGATGAACCATCAGTTCCAGATATTCAACGTTTGCGTCGGCGGCGCGCTGGGTTACTTCGGCGAGAATCTGCGGAAGGTGGGCTTGAGTTGCGGCGCTGAACTTGGGGAAGGTGTCGAAGAAATGATCGTGCCCATCGGTATCCGGGTTGAGGTCGCGCATGGACCAGGCATCGATGACCTTGGTGTATAGCTCGGGGTCGGTCAGGGCCTGGATCGCCTCGGCCTGTTTGGGCTGGCAAGGGGGCTGCGCCAGCGCCAGGGACTGGCGATCGAGGCACAGTCCGGACTCGGCGGCAAACTGGATGAGGCTCTCGGCGTAAACGGCACCGGTCAGGTGATTGTGCAGGTCGCCGCCCTTGGGCATCTGTTTCAGCAGGGCGTAGAGTGCGCCATTATTGCCGCGCGCCTCATTCAGCGCTTTTTCCGTGCGCGCCTCGGGGGATTCGGCACGGGCTTCGGACTGTTGCTGTTGCTGCTCCTTGGCGATTTGCTGCGCGGCGGTGGCGGGACGTGCAGGAGAGTTCTTGAAGGTCTGGATCTGTGATCCAGCGGCACTGATGGTTAGAACAGCGACAAGGAAAAACGACAACTTTGCCGCGCTGCGCGGGCGCATGTATTCCTCCGGGGCAGACGTGGCCCTTGTATAAGTGGAGCTCTCCAATCATATCGCGAATTGATGGTTGGGGACTCTGCAGCGACGAATCGGACTACTCAGGCTTGCAACTTTTGTCGATATTTTTTACTATCCCCTTTCTCGATTTTGCCGCAACACGATTTGGAGCGACGAACTTGCCTGAGCTAAAAGTACTTCTCTCACGTGAACAGATTGCCGGGCGCATCGACGAGTTGGGGCGACAGATCACGGAGGACTTCGCCGGAGAGCCGGTGGTTCTGGTGGGCGTGCTCAAGGGTGCCGCAATATTTCTCGGCGATCTGGCGCGCCGGATCGAGTTGGACTGCACCTTCGATTTCATCTCCGTCTCCAGCTACGGCGATGAGAAGCAGCACAGTGGCGAGGTAAAACTGCTGAAGGATGTCGATCAGTCGATGGAGGGCAAGAACGTCATTCTTGTCGAAGATATTCTGGATACCGGATTAACCATGTCGTACCTAAAAGAAATGATTCTGGCACATCATCCCAAGACGTTCAGAATCGCAGCTCTGCTAGATAAAAAGTGTCGCCGCCTGCAACCGATTCAGGCCGACTATGTGGGATATGAGATTCCGGATGAGTTCGTGGTGGGATACGGTATGGACTATGCCGAACGTTACCGGAATCTTCCGGATATTTGCGTGGTTCCGTAGCGGCGGAGCGGTTGGGTTCGCCGTACACTGAGTGAAGCCATTTTTAATTTGCACGACAGGCCGCGGGGCGGTCGAAGCAGGTAATCGGATGTCTCATGTTATTAGTTTGAATCCGTCCATTGAAGCCATTCGCTATGATTGGCGCTTGGCGGCGAAGCTCATTGACCACACCTTATTAAAACCGGAAGCTACACGCACAGAGGTGGCGAAGCTCTGCCATGAAGCTGCGGAATATGGCTTCTGTGCGGTGATGGTAAACCCCTGCAACGTCGCGCTGTGCAAGGCTGAGTTGCGCGGAACAGGCGTGGTGACCGGCACCGTGATCGGGTTTCCGCTGGGCGCAAGCACCTGCACATCCAAGCTGGCCGAAGCCAGTGATGCGCTGCGCCTGGGAGCCACCGAACTCGATATGGTGATCAACATCGGCGCGCTGAAAAGCGGGGACCGCGACTTGGTGCAGATGGAGATGCAGTCGCTGGCGCGTCTCTGCCATCGCTCGGATGCGCTCCTGAAGGTCATTATAGAAACCGCGCTGTTGAGTACGGAAGAGAAGATTCTGGTCTGCCAGTTGGCGGTCGCGGCAGAGGCAGATTTCGTAAAAACCTCCACAGGATTTTCCAGCGCCGGGGCCACCGCTGGCGATGTGGCACTGATGCGCGGCGTGGTCGGCAACAAGATTGGTGTCAAGGCGGCTGGCGGAATCCGCACTGCAGCCGAGCTGCTGAACATGATCGACGCCGGGGCCACTCGCGTGGGGGCCAGTGCCAGCGTGGAAATTGTGAGGGAGTTGGGCGCAAAGTAAGCCTTGAGAATTCTGCTTTGCGCGGAATGACGCGTGGGATAAGCTCGACTCATCGCTTTTGAATCTCAACGTTGAATCTCAACCGTCGGGGCGCGATGGCCTTCACGGGATGGCCTCGACTGCTATTTGTTGAACTCACCCGCAAAGAGCTGTCGCGCGATGAAATTGAATTCATCGTCTCCCGCTAGGTTCCATTCTATCGGCGCGCAGAGGCCGCCAAGCGCGTGCGTTCCAGAAAGTGATTCAGGTCAGTTCGGTTTGATTCAGGTCCGTACGGCTTGAAAGAGGAAAGTGATGGGACGATTCACGGGATTGCTGGGGCTCGCGTTGATGCTGGCCACGGCGTGGCTATTTTCCACCAACCGCAAGGCCATTCGCTGGCGCATGGTGGCCACCGGAGTCGCATTGCAGGTGCTATTCGCCATCATCGTGACCAAGGTGCGGTGGGGACAACTGGCGATAGCAAAGGCCGGAGAAGCAACTAAGCGGTTGCTTGCCTGCTCTTTCGCGGGCTCGCGATTCGTCTTTGGTGAGGCGGGGGCGCAACACTCCAGTTTCGGCTTCATCTTCGCCTTTCAGGTATTGCCGGCAATCATCTTCGTCGCCGCTTTTTTCGCCATTCTGTACTACTTCGGCATCATGCAGTTTCTGATTCGCATGGTTGCCGGAGTGATGGAGAGAGCCATGGGCGCGAGCGGCGCGGAGTCTCTCACGGTTGCGGCCTCGATCTTCATGGGCCAGACCGAAGCTCCACTCACGATCCGCCCATTCCTTCCGCGACTGACGGAATCTGAACTTATGGTGGTGATGACGGCGGGGATGGCGCACGTCTCCGGCAGCATGATGGCCGCATACATTGCCAACGGCGCGGCGCCGGAGCATCTGCTGGCAGCCGTGATCATGACCGCGCCCGGGACTCTGACGATGGCCAAGATGCTGGTTCCGGAAACCGAAATACCGGAGACCGCCACCGGCGCCAGGTTGCCGAATGAGGAGCGCGCCGGCAACGTGCTGGAGGCGGCGGCCAAGGGGACAACCGACGGCCTGGGCTTGGCTCTGAATGTGGCTGCCATGCTGATCTCGTTCCTGGCGATCATCTTTCTCGTCAACTCGCTGATGGGCGGCACACATAACTTTCTTGCCGCACATGGCTTCCCCTGGTTCCCGGCGAGCCTGGAAAAGATTTTTGGCGTACTCTTTGCTCCTGTCGCCTTTGTCATCGGAGTTCCGTGGCATGATTGCATTGCGATTGGCAACCTGCTGGGGACGCGCATGGTGTTGAATGAACTGGTGGCTTTCACTATGCTCGGCGCACAGAAGGCCGCGCTTGATCCACGCTCGGTTACCATTGCTACGTTTGCGCTTTGCGGCTTTGCCAATTTCGCTTCCATTGGAATTCAGATTGGCGGCCTGGGCGCGCTGGCTCCGTCGCGGCGAGGCGACCTTGCCCGGCTTGGCTTTAAAGCAATGATCGCCGGAACGATGGCAAACTTAATGTCGGCTTGCATAGTGGGAGTTCTGTTATGAGTTCACACGCAGATGTAAAGCACATGGCAATGGATGAGTTCACCCGCGCCGAATCTGCGGCGATGGTGATTCGGATGCAGCTTTCTCAGAAGCCGCACCTGGGAGTGCCTGAAATCGCGGTGGTCCTGGGCTCCGGTTTGGGTGCCTTTGCGGACGCGCTGAAAGATTCCGTCGCTATTCCTTATGGCGACATTCCGAATTTTCCCCGCTCCACGGCGGTCGGCCATGCCGGACGGTTGGTGATTGGAAAAGTCGGAGAACTTACGGTAGCTGCCATGCAGGGGCGCGTTCATCAATATGAGGGCTACAGCAGCCGCGAAGCTGGTTTTCCGGTGCGCGTGCTGGGCCGGTTGGGAGTGAAGAGCCTAGTGCTGACCAATGCGGCCGGCGGCATCAACTCGGCCTACGACAAGGGCGCGCTGGTTCTGCTCAGCGATCACATAAATTTGCAGTGCAACAACCCGCTTAATGGGCCGAACGACGATCGCTTCGGTCCACGCTTTCCGGACATGACGGAGGCGTATTGCCGCGGATATCGCCAGGTTGCGATGGCGGCGGCAGGGGAGCTTGGCATTGACCTCAAGGAAGGCGTGTACGCGGCGCTGGCTGGACCTAGTTATGAGACTCCCGCGGAAATTCGCTACCTGCGCGCAATCGGCGCCGATCTGGTCGGCATGTCCACGGTGCCGGAGGTGATCGTGGCGCGCCACATGGGCATCCGCGTGCTGGCGATCTCTTGCGTAACGAATATGGCCGCGGGACTGTCTGCGGGTGAGATCAATCATGACGAAGTGTTGCGGACAGGGGAAAGCGTGCGCGGAACCTTGCTGGCGCTGCTGACGGCGGTTCTTCCCAGGATCGCGGCTCAGGGGAAGTGATTCGTTCACCTCTTGATCAGGAGAGGTCGTACTTCTTCATCATGTGGCGGAAGCTCCGGTAACTGAGTTTTAGAATTTCAGCGGCTCGGGTTTGGATGCCATTGGATCGGCGCAGGGCCGACTGGAGGAGACTCTTCTCCACGTCCGCGATGTATCGTTCAAGGTCGATGCCGTCGGCGGGGAGAACTACGCCGTGTGCTCCGTTGTTGGCCGTGGAGGCGGGGATCGCGCTGTGATGGGAGTTGGGCAGCTCAACGTTGAGTTCGTCGCCGGAGGACATGGCCACAGCACGCTCGATGGTGTTTTCTAAAACGCGCACGTTGCCAGGCCAATCGTAACCCTGCATGATGTGGAGGCTCTGGGGAGAGAGGCGGACGACGTTCTTACTCATCTGCACTGCAAACTTTTTGAGGAAATGATTGGCGAGCAGGATGATGTCATCGCCACGGTCGCGCAGCGGAGGCACCTCGACGGGGATGACGCTGAGGCGGTAGTAAAGGTCTTCTCGAAAGTGGCCATCCTGAACTTGCTGGAGAAGATTTTTGTTGGTGGCGGCGATGACGCGGACATCGACGGGCGTTTCCTGACCGCCGCCGATAGGACGGATGCAGCGCTCCTGCAGTACGCGTAGAAGCTTGACCTGCATGGTGAGCGTGGTTTCGCCGATTTCGTCGAGGAAGATGGTGCCGCCGCTGGAAAGTTCGAAGAGTCCGCGCTTGTTGGCGTTGGCTCCGGTGAAGGAACCCTTGACATAGCCGAACAACTCGCTCTCCAAGAGCGTTTCCGGGAAGGCTCCGCAGTTGATGCTGACGAAGGGCTCATTAGAACGCGGCGAGCAGGTGTGGATGGCGCGGGCGACAAGTTCCTTGCCGGTGCCGCTTTCGCCACTGACGATGACCGTGCTGTTGGTGGTGGCGATGGTGCGGATGATTTGCTTGAGCCGGCACATGGCCTCGCTCTCGCCGATGAGGTTATCGAGCGAATTGTGCTGCGCGGCATCACGCTTGAGCGCGGCGTTTTGCTTGCGAAGCTGAGTGCGGTCGATGGCCAGTTTGACGGCATTCTTGACATCTTCGTGCAGGTCGGGGCTCTTGCGAATGTAGTAAAAAGCCCCAGTGTTGACGGCCTCGATGATGTTTTCAGTGTCATCCACGGCAGTGATGATAATGACCGAGGTGTCCGGAGAGACCCGTCGCGAGTGCTGGAGAACCTCCATGCCGGTGACGCGGGGCATGCGCACGTCGGTAACGACAACGTCGTAGAGTGTGGAGTCAATTTTGCGCAAAGCCTCCTCACCGGAAGTCACCGTCTCTACGCGGTGTCCCTGGTTCTGAAGCTTGATCTGCAACATCTGGCAGATGGAGCGCTCATCATCACAGACCAGGATGTGTCCCATGTTTACCTGCTTTCGTCGCCACGGCTGATGCGGCGGGAATTGGAAATCTGCGGCAGCGATGCAGCCGGAATGACGGGGGGTTCAGAGATCGACGGGCGGAAGAGCAACGTGAATTCGCTTCCCTCGCCGGGCTGGGAGCGGACGCTGATATGCGCCTGATGGGCCTGGATGATGCGATAGACGATGGCGAGGCCGAGGCCGGTTCCACCCTCGAAGCCGGACTGAAAAGGCTCGAAAATCTTTTCGAGGAGCTGCGGCGAGATCCCGGCTCCAGTGTCTTGAAAACGGATGCGCCATTTGCCTTCGAACTGGTCAAGCGTGACGGTGAGCACTCCGCCGTTGGCCATGGCGCGGACGGCATTACTGGAGAGATTCCAGAAAACCTGCTTGAGTTTATCGCCGTCGCCTTCGACCAACGCCACGGGATGCGAGAAGCTGTGAGTGATGGTTATGCCGGAGGCGCGGTTTTCAAGCAGTGTTAGGGTGTCGGAAAGAAGCTGGCAGAGATCGACGCTGGTGCTCTGAAACTTGCGGTCTCGCGAGTAGGCGAGAAAGTCCGAGATGATTCCATTGAGGCGTTCGGATTCGCGAATGACAATGTCGAGGAGAGAACGCTGATCGTCGGTCAGAGTCGCGATATCGGAGAGCATCTTGACCGAGCCTGCAATTGACGAGAGCGGATTTCGAATCTCATGGGCGATGCCGGAGGCGAGGCGTCCGACGGCGGCGAGGCGGTCGCGGAGTCGCAACTCGCGCTCGAGGTGGCGAATCTCGGTAAGGTCGGTAAAGGTGTAGACGTAGCCGATGGTTTCGCCACTGGGCGCCTGGAGGGTGCTGCAACCCACGCCGATCAGCTTTTCAGCGCCGCTGGGGGTGTGCGCGCGCACCTCGATACGCGGCGCGGTGGCTGAGGGAAGGCGGTCAGAGAAAAGCTCCTGCACAGACTGGCCGACGAGATTTTCCAAGCCGCGGCCGAGCAAGCTTTTGGCGGCGGGATTGACCAGTTTGACGGTACCATCGAGATCGGTGGTGATGAGGCCGCTGGAGATGGAGCGCACGATGATCTCATGCAGGAACTGAAGATTCTCCAACTCAAAGCTTTTGTCCTCCAACGCAACATCGGCCTGGCGCATGCGGTTCGCGAGCTTGTTGGCAAGGTAGGCGATGGCAAGGTAGGCGAAGAGGTTGATGAAGATGACCGCCTGCAGTGATTTCAAGTCAGGACGGGTGTTGGAGTAGGAGTGGATCAAGTCGAAATACGAGAGCTCGATGATCCCGCCAAACAGGACAAAAGACATTCCTGCGGTGAGATAAGCCCAGGTTTCCGATATCAAGGTACTGGCGACAATGATGATGATCGGATAAAGGAAATTAAAGGAAGTATCGATGCCGCCGGTGATGTAGATGACGACCGAGGCGAAGATCAGGTCGGTCACCACCTGCAGCTTGGACTGCATTCGCCAGTCATGCTCGCGGTAGGTGAAGAGAAACAGGTACAGCGCGGCCACTGCGTACCAAGCCAGAATGACCAGCACGAACAGGTGCCGGTTGACATTCGTAGCAGTGAGATTGACGATCGCAAGCTCGATTGCGAGCAGGATCGTGATGATGATAACGCGGACCTTGACCAGCCACTGCAACCAGATCCGCTCAATCGCTCCCGCAGCCATGCAGATTTCCTTCCTAGCCCGAGAGTTTCGCGATCATGGAGAACAAAGGCATATAGAGCGAGATGACGATTCCGCCGACGGCGACGCCGAGGAAGCTGATGAGCATGGGTTCCATGAGCGCCAGCATGTCCTTGGTGGCGGAATCGACTTCATCTTCGTAGAAATCGGCGATCTTCTGGAGCATGTTATCCATGGCGCCGGTGGCTTCGCCTACACCGATCATCTGCGTCACCATGTTTGGAAAGACGCCGGACTCGCGTAAAGGATCGACAATGGTGCGGCCTTCTTCGATGGACTTGCGCACTCCCATCAGGGCGCGCTCAAGAACGGCATTGCCCGACGTGCGGGCGGTGATCGAGAGGCCGTCCAGAATCGGCACGCCGGAGGAGATCAGTGTTCCGAGAGTGCGGGTGAAGCGGGCGACGGCTATCTTGCGCAGAACCGGGCCGAAGACGGGTAGCGCCAGCAGGATCTTGTCGGTGTAGAACAATCCCTGCGGCGTCTTGCGGATGAACTTGGTGCCCACGACGATCAATCCGAGGACAAGAAAGATGAGCCACCAGAAGCTGCTGATGAAGGCCGAAAGATTAATTACAAACTGCGTGGGCGCCGGCAAAGTGACACCGAGGCCGACGAAAAGATTCGCAAAGATGGGCACCACAAACTTGAGCAGGCAGCCCACCACGACCAAGGCAATAAAAATGACGGAAACCGGATAGACCAGGGCGGATTTGATCGCCGCCTTCATCTTGACCGCTTTTTCGACGTACTGGGAGATGCGTTGCAGAATGGTGTCCAGAATACCGCCGGCTTCGCCTGCCTCGATCATGTTGGTGGTGAGGTCATCAAAAACCTTGGGATATGCGCGCAAGGCATTCGCCAGAGTCGAGCCGCCTTCGACCGACTCGCGGACGCCCAGCAAACATTTTTTAAAGTAAGGATTTTGCTGGTTACTGGCGAGGATTTCCAGGCACTGCACGAGAGGTAGGCCAGCATCAATCATGACCGAGAACTGGCGAAAGAAAATGGCCGACTCTTTGGCCTTCACCGAGCCGCCGAACTGGAGGCTTAAGCCCCGTCCTGCGCCCTTCTCTTTGATTACGTTTGCCTGAATCCGCTCGCGGGCCAGGGCGGCGCGGAGCACCTGCTTGTTTTCAGCGGCGCGCTCACCCTTTACCTTTTCTCCTGCTGCATTGCTTCCCTGATACGTAAAAACCGGCATTGTGAAACCTCTCTGTTTGCCTGGCTCTGGAGTTTATTTGCGCGCGGCCAAACTTGAAGGTTTGAGGTTGTTCTGCGCGCGATTAATCATTTCTTGAAGTTCATCGGGGCTCGAGGAGCGCAATAACGCCGTCTCAATGGTAATCAACTTCTGCATGTAAAGCGTCATTAAAGACTGGTTGAACGTCTGCATCCCATACTTATCCTGACCGGACTGCATGGAAGAGTAGATTTGATGGATTTTATCCTCGCGGATCAGGTTCCGAATGGCTGGATTGGGGACGAGAATCTCCATGGCCATGGCCCGGCCCTGACCTCCCGCCTTGGGCAACAGCGCCTGACACAGCACACCCTCCAGCACCAGCGACAACTGCGCCCGAATCTGCGGCTGCTGATGGGCGGGAAAAACGTCAATGACGCGGTTGATCGTCGAAGAAGCCGAATTGGTGTGCAGGGTTCCGAAGGTCAAGTGACCGGTTTCGGCGATGCGCAGTGCGGACTCGATGGTTTCCAGATCGCGCATTTCGCCGATGAGCACAACGTCGGGATCTTCGCGGAGAGCGGCACGCAGAGCACCGCTGAAACTCTTGGTGTCCTGGTGAACCTCGCGCTGATTGACGAGACAGTTCTTGTGCGGATGCACGAACTCGATCGGATCTTCAATGGTAATGATGTGCTCGTGGCGCTCACTGTTGATTTTATCGAGCATGGCCGCCAGGGTGGTGGACTTGCCGGAGCCGGTGGGACCGGTAACCAGGATGAGTCCGCGCGGACGGTCGCACAACTTGGCGACCACGGGGGGAAGATTGAGCTGGGAGAAGCTCTTGATCTCAAACGGAATCACGCGGAAGACCGCTGCAACCGCTCCCCGCTGGTTGAAAATGTTGGCGCGAAAGCGAGCTAATCCCTTGAGGCCGAAAGAGAAGTCGAGTTCGAGATCTTCTTCAAAGTGGTGCTTCTGAGCGTCGGCCATCACCGAGTAGGCCAACTGCTTCGTGTCGGCCGGTCCCAGGGGAGGCATATCGAGCGGCTGCAGGTGGCCGTGGACACGGACCTGGGGAGGCGAATTGGTGGTGATGTGAAGATCGCTGCCGTTTAGTTCGAGCAGTCTCTTCAACAAGTCGCTGAGTGTTACCGCCATTCCATCTCCTTACAAACCAGGCGCGCCGACGAATTTCCGGCCACGGCTTTAGTTCACAGTTTCGCGCAACACTTCTTCCATGCTCGTCTGGCCGAGCATGATCTTGCGGAGGCCGCTGCGGCGCAGAGTAATCATGCCATTTTCGATGGCCTTCTTCTTCAATTCGAGCGATGAGGCTCCGACCAGGATCAATTCGCGAAGCGCGTCATCGACCTCCATGACCTCGTACAAAGCGGTACGGCCTTTGTATCCGGTGCTATTGCACTTCTCGCAGCCGCGGCCCTTCATCACTTTTACGGTGCGGGCCTCCTGCTGAGTGAATCCGGCCGTCACAAGTGCCTGGGCTGGAACCTCGACCGGCTGGATGCAGCTGGTGCAGATACGTCGGATGAGGCGCTGAGCCACGATTAAATGGACGGAGGTTGCGACCAGAAACGGTTCAATGCCCATGTTCATCAGGCGGGAGACGGTCTCCGGTGCGCCGTTGGTGTGCAGCGTGCTCAGCACAAGGTGGCCTGTAAGCGCGGCTTTGATGGCGATTTCGGCGGTTTCAAAATCACGGATTTCGCCGACGAGAATGATGTTGGGATCCTGGCGCAGGAACGAGCGCAGGGCGGCGGCGAAATTCAGGCCGATCTGCTCCTTCATCTGGACCTGATTGACGCCCTGCAACTGAAATTCGACCGGATCTTCGGCGGTCATGATGTTGGTGTCTGGCTTGTTCAGCAGGGAAATGGCTGAGTAAAGGGTATTGGTTTTACCCGAGCCGGTAGGGCCGGTGACGAGCACCATTCCGAAAGGTTTGAGAATGGCCTCCTGAAATTTCTCCAGCGACTCGGGCTCGAAGCCGAGCTGGGTCATGTCGAGGCGGAGATTATCCTTATCGAGCAAGCGCATTACGATCTTCTCGCCCCACAGGGTCGGCAGGGTGCTGACGCGCCAATCGAGCTGGCGGCGGCGTCCGTTGATCCTCATGCGGATCATGATGCGGCCGTCCTGCGGCAGACGCTTTTCGCTGATATCGAGGCGGGCGAGGATCTTGATGCGGGAGATCATGGCATCGCGCAATTTGAGCGGAGGCTTCATCAGTTCCTGGAGAATGCCATCTACGCGAAGGCGGACGCGGTATTCCTTCTCGTATGGCTCCAGATGAACGTCGCTGGCTCCGGCCTTGACGGCTTCGGAAAGAACCACGTTGACCAGGCGCACGATGGGCTGGCCCTCGGCAGCCGCTTCCAGATCAGCGAGCGAAGCCTCTTCCTCTCCGGTTCCCTCGTCGTCATCGGCGTCAAAATCGTCGGCAAAAGCCCCCAGCGCCTGGGTTATGTCCTCACCGCCGTCGTTGCTTGAGCCCGACTCGGGGATGTTGTATGCGAACTCGATGGCTTCCAGGATGGCAGCTTCATCGCCCTTGAGAGGCTCAATGTCGAAGCCGGTGATGAACTTCAGGTCGTCGCGAGCTCGATAGTTGCTGGGGTCCACCATGGCGACCTGGAGCGAGGTGCCGACGCGCCCGAGCGCAAGAACTTTGTACTTTCGCGCAATGTCGATCGAGACTAATTTGACGATCTTTGGATCGATCGCATAATTTGCCGGATCAAACGCCGCTACCTGAGGGCCCTTTTGTGGAGTCAACACGTCTAGCCTCACTTCAAGACAGTTCATGATGTATGCCGCAACGGCACACCTCCGGAAAAGCCTCTCGCCAGAGAACCCCCAGAGGCACAAGCCTTTGCCGGAGCAATACTTGCAGAGTAGCAGCTTGACATTAATTGTCAATCAAGAGGAAACGGGATAGTCATGACCAAGGGACAACACCCCTAAGAGCGAGAACTAATTCGGTACACTTCTGACATGAAAGGGACAGGATTACGGAAGAAGAAGATTCGGGAGATCTTCCGAACGCTGGAAGCTGCGATGGGACCGCAGCACTGGTGGCCGGCTGGTTCGGCCTTTGAGGTCGTCATCGGAGCGTATCTAACCCAGAACACGGCTTGGACGAACGTGGAACGCGCGATGGGCAATCTGCGCCGGGCCGGGGTGCTGTCAATCTCGGGAATCCGCCGGACGCCGTTGGACGAACTGGAGCAACTGGTGCGCCCGGCTGGATACTTCCGGCAGAAGGCGGCGCGGCTGAAGCATTTCGTAGCGCATCTGGATGCGCGGCATGGAGGATCACTGGATGCCATGTTTGCCCACCCTTCGGCGGCACTGCGAGAGGAGTTGCTGGGGCTGCCGGGAATTGGCCCGGAGACGGCGGACTCGATCCTGCTCTATGCGGCAAACTGCGAAGTATTCGTCGTGGACAGCTATACGCGACGCATCTTTGAACGGCATGAGTTGGCTGGGGTAGATGCGGAGTACGACGAGATACGGCTGGGAGTGGAACGGGCGCTGGCTGGAGACCGCGTTACTGGAGACGCCGCGTTTCGCGAGGCAAAGCTGCAGGAAATACAAAACGCGCCGGACGAAGACGCGCGTGGTTACCCCGGAGCGCCGGTGGCTCATGGCCCCTCGGCGGCCTCGGCCATGGAGCGCAGCGAACTTTCACAGCGTTATAACGAGTTCCATGCGCTGATTGTGCAGACCGCTAAACATTATTGCGTGAAAGGCGAACCGAGGTGCGATAAGTGCCCGCTGCGGACACTGCTGCCACCAACCCGCAAGTCTTAAATTCGAATCGGTCAGAGCGGGCAGTGAGTTCAAAAAGGGAAAAGCCGTCAGGTATTGTGCCGTTATTGTCGATCCGCTCAACGGAACTTGATTCGGACCTCATCCTAGTACTTACAAGTAGCCTGCCTCCGGCTCTTTGCAGAATAGGAGTCTGCGATGCCCAGCAATCGCGTCTTATTCGTAGATGATGAATACAGCCTCCGCCTTACACTTCCGCAGATCTTAAAGATGCACGGTTTTGAGGTTTGCGCCGCGGCTACGGTCGCGCAGGCTCTCACCGAAATTACCACGCATCCGTATGACATTCTGATCTCCGATCTCAACATTGGGGAAGCTGGCGACGGCTTCACCGTGGTCAGCGCAATGCGGCGGACCCAGCCGGATTGCATCAACATCATTCTCACCGGCTACCCGGGCTTTGAATGCGCGCTGGAGGCGATCCAGAGGCAGGTGGATGATTACCTGGTGAAGCCAGCCAGAATAGGGCTGCTGGTCAACATGATCCAGGAGAGAATGCGAAACCGGCACCTGCACCGCCCCTTGCAGCCGATAAGGCTCTCGAAGTTGCTGCGTGATACGTTGGTTGCGATTCGAGAGGACACGCTGGCGAGAATGAAAACGAACTCTGCCCTCAGCTCAATTCCAATGAGCGACGAGGAGCGCGTCGGCATCCTGCCCAGAATCGTGGTCGAGATCGCAAATCAAATGGATTCCGAGGATACGGACGTGCCAACGAATCTCGCGAGCGAAGTGGGCCGTGAGTATGGGTTGCAGCGCTTGTCGGCTGGCTACAAAGCCTCAATGCTGGTGATCGATTCGGCGATCCTGGACGCGGTGGTCTTTGACCTGGTACGAGAGCGTTTGCTGTTTCTGGATATCAGCAACCTGGTGCTCGATCTGAAGCGCTTCAGCCTCGGATTGCAGAGCCATAGCGAGAGATCGGTACAGGCTTTTTGCGACCAAGCGGCACGGCC
Source organism: uncultured Acidobacteriota bacterium (assembly GCA_963786435.1). Lineage (GTDB taxonomy): Bacteria > Acidobacteriota > Terriglobia > Terriglobales > Acidobacteriaceae > TOLSYN. The sequence continues at coordinate 2,366,351 of CAWAZK010000002.1, read as the reverse complement.
GCGCAGTATGGAGGGCAAAGCTGGGTAGCGCGGAACGACAGAGCGCGAATGTAAATACGGCTCAGAATGGTGCGAGTGCGCCCTGGCTGATCCCTCAAGCGTTCGCCGGTGGGTTGTGGACCGCGAGCTCACAGCTGTGCGATTACCGGAATTTTTGTGTCTTTTCTGCACTGGAGTCGGGGGCCTGCACTAAAATCGGTGTGGGACTGCATTGAATTCACCGGCTCCAACCCGCTCACGACGCCGCAAACTCCTCCTGCTGGGCGCGGGCATTGCGCTGCTAGTCTTTATCATCTTTTCGCAGGCGGCATTCAATCTGCAATTTCTGCGGCCAGGATTCGCTGGTCCAGACCTTTGTCTTCGCGGCGCTTTCGGCGCTGATCTTTATGGCGCTGGTGGCGCTGATCTTCGTGCTGCTGCGCACGCTGCTGAAGCTCTACCTGGAGCGGCAGGCGGGGACGGTGGGATCGCACTTCCGGAGCAGGATGGTGCTGGGCGCACTGATGCTCTCGTTCGGGCCGGTGATCGCCATGTTCCTGTTTTCCTATGGGCTGATGAACCGTTCAATCGACAAGTGGTTCTCGCAGCCGATTGAGCAGGTACATGGGCGCAGTGCGGCGGTGACCGACCTGCTAGGTAGCTATGCTGGACAGAATGCATTGGCCGAAGCGCGCGCGATTGCGACCGATCGGCGAGCAGTAAGGGCCTTTCGAACGGGCAACTTCGCTACATTGATGGAGGAGTTCCGCGCCCATGAGATTACGTTGCAGGGCGGCTTTGCGCTGGCGTTTTCCAATGGAGAGCTCCAGGGCAGTTACGGGGCTCCGCTGCCCTGGAGCGTTCTTCGCACGGTAGTTCCGAAGCTGGAAATACAGCAGAGCAAGCCTCGCCAGTTCACGCTGAACAATCGCGAATACATGCTGGGAACGGCCGCGGTGAAAGACTTTGGCCATGTTGCAGTGGCGCTGCCGCTGCCAGAGAAGTACAGCGACGCGCTGAATCAATTAGATCAGAGCGAACGGCGCTACCAGGAGCTGCGGCGTAACAACAAGCTGATCCGGCAGACCTATATGCAGGCGCTGCTGTTGATCACGCTTCTGGTGCTGTTCGGCACCACTTGGTCGGCCCTGGCCCTGAGCAAGATGGTGACTCGTCCGGTGACGGCGCTGGCAGAAGGCACGCAGGCGATTTCGTCGGGAAAGCTGGATTATCGCGTGCAGGTGAGCGCGGGCGACGAACTGGGACAGCTGGTAGGCTCATTCAACAGCATGGCCGCCGAACTGGAAAGCAATCGCAGCCAGTTGCAGGAGGCCAACGCGCGGTTGGAAGAGCGCAGGCTGCAGATGGAGACGATCCTGGAGAGCATTCCCTCGGGCGTGCTTTCGATGGATGGGGCGGGACTAGTGACGCGAGTGAACGCGGCGCTGATAAGGATGTTCCAGCCGCTCGGAGTCACCCACCCCGGGCCGCAGATCGGGCTCAGGCTGAGCGACCTGTTCCCTGCCGACGCCGCGCCGGAGGTGGCCGAAGACATACGGCGGCTGACGCGCAAGGCCGACCGCATGGGCACCACGACCTTACAGATGGAGATTCCGAACGGCGGGACGGCACTAGAGGTCGGAGTGACTGTGGCTTCGATGACCGGCTCGCAACATCGGCGTCTGGGATACGTCATCGTCTTTGAAGATCTGAGCGATCTGCTGAAAGCGCAGAAGCAGGCCGCATGGCGCGAGGTTGCGCGCCGCGTAGCGCACGAGATCAAAAACCCGCTGACGCCGATTGCGCTCTCGGCCGAGCGCATCAAGCGCCACATCGATCGCATAACGCGGGGCGAGAAAACATCACGCACGATCATCGAGAGCTGCGCAGATACGATCAGCAGCGCCGTGGAGACAGTGCGTGGGCTGGTAGATGAATTTGCCATTCTGGCGCGCTTCCCGCAGTCGCAGCCGCAGCCGGCGGATCTCAACCGGATTATTCTCTCGGCGATGGCGCTGTTTGAAGGACGGCTGGGCGGAGTGAACGTGCAGATGGCTTTGGACGAGGATCTGCCGCGCGTGATGGCCGATCCCGAGGCGATCAAGAGGGTTGTGGCGAACCTTGTGGACAACGCGGCCGAGAGCATGAAGGACTCGATGGTGCGCGAGATTCGCATCAGCACGACTCTTCTGGAGACGCGCGATGCGGTGGAGATCGAGGTGAGCGACACCGGTGAAGGCGTGACCGCGGAGACGAAAGAGAAGCTGTTCATGCCATATTTCTCAACCAAGGCGCGGGGCACGGGACTGGGCTTGGCGATTGTTTCGCGAATTCTGGAAGATCACGGCGGGACAATTCGAGTGGAAGAAAACGATCCGGTCGGCACGCGCTTTCTGGTGGAGCTGCCCGTCGCAGGCGGCGAGCCGGGACAGACGCAGCCAACCGAAGCGCGCGAAAAGGCCTGAGTGGAAGAAAGGTGAAAGATGACCCACATCCTTATAGTGGACGACGAGCCCAGCATCCGCGAAACTCTGGGTGGAATTCTGGAGGACGAGGGCTATACCGTGACTCCCGCCGAAGATGGCGAGAGTGGGATGCTCCTGCTACGCGATCAGCATTTCGACGTGCTGCTGCTGGACATCTGGCTGCCGCAAATGGATGGTTTGGCCGTGCTGCAGCAGGTGAAAGATCTGGAAGACCGGCCCGAGGTGGTGATGATCTCCGGACACGGTACGGTGGAGACCGCGGTGCGGGCGACGAAGCTGGGAGCCTACGACTTTCTGGAAAAGCCGCTGTCGCTGGACAAGACCCTGATCGTGGTGAAGAACGCCGCCGAGGCGCGACGGCTGCGCTCGGAGAACCAGGAGCTGAAACGGCAGGCCTCGCACGCGGAGATTGTGGGCAACAGCATTCCGCTGAAGGCGCTGCGGCAGCAGATCGGGCTGATGGCACCGACGAATGGACGAGTGCTGATCTATGGCGAGAGCGGTACGGGCAAGGAGCTTGTGGCGCGCGCCATCCATGCCCAGAGCCTGCGCAAGGACGAGATGTTCGTGGAGGTAAACTGCGCGGCAATTCCCGAAGACCTGATCGAGAGCGAGTTGTTTGGCTACTGCCGGGGTGCATTTCCGGGAGCTGACAGCGAGAAGGAAGGCAAGCTTCGCAAGGCCGATGGCGGAACGCTCTTCCTGGACGAGGTGGGCGATATGAGTTTGAAGACCCAGTCCAAGGTTCTGCGAATGCTGGACGAGGGGCGCTTCGCTCCGGTGGGGATGGAGGAGCCGGTCACGGTGGATGTGCGGGTGATTGCGGCGACCAACAAGGATCTGGAAGAAGAGATTGGGCGCGGCAACTTCCGCGAGGATTTGTTTTACCGGCTGAACGTGGTTCCGTTCGTGGTGCCTCCGCTACGCGAGCGGAAGGAAGATATTGCGGTGCTGGCGCGGCATTTTCTAAAGGAATTTTCAAGCCAGTACAGCCGCCGGACCAAGGAGATCGCTGACGAAGGCTTGGAGGTTCTGGCGCGCTACTCATGGCCGGGAAACGTGCGCGAGCTGCGCAACGTGATTGAACGGATCGTGATAATGAATCCCACGGTGCAGCGGCTAGAGCGCAAGCATCTGCCCTCGGTGCTCTATCGCGAAGGGAGCAGGCGTTCGCTCGGAGACTTCACGACCCTGCACCAGGCACGCGCAGCCTATGAGCGCGATTACATCCTGAAAAAGCTAGATGAGAACAATGGCAACGTCAGCCGCACCGCAGAGGTGCTGGGGCTGGAACGAAGCCATCTGTACCGCAAGATGAAGACGCTGGGCATTGCGGTGAAGGAGTAGCGCATCTAAGGCTCGTTGCCGACCGCACTCTGCGGAGTGCCGTTTTGCATCTTGCCGGGAACCAGCGCTTCGAGTTTACGGATGACCGCAAGCGTGTCACTTAGAACTGCCTTTCCGATCTCTTTCTCGAACTCCGCCTGCAGTTTGTCAAAGGCGCGGATGACGCGTAGGGCGCACTTCTTTCCTTGTGGCTTCAAGGCTAGAAGGTAGGATCGGGCGTCGGCCGGATCGATCATTCTCTGCAGAAAACCCTTTGCCTCCAGAGAAGAGATGCAGTGGCTGACGTTGCCTCGGGTGGTGCCAAAAGTCTCGGCCAACTGAGAAGGCTTCGTGAGCTCCTGCTCATCGAAGAAGATTGCCGCCAGCACAAGCCCTTCCAGGAAGCCGAGGCCGTCGGATGCAAGCGCGCTTGCGGCCAGCGAGTCAAAGCGCCGCGCTGCACGGTTGATCGTGAACATCGGGCTCTCTTGAAGAAACGCATTAATTCGCATTTTTCGATTCTACATAATTGAGGAAATTAACTATCAAGGACAACACGAAATCATGATTGCGGGAGTGCGCGTCACGGGTCAGAATTAAAGTGATAATTAGCAAGGCACGAGAACTCCCTGGCCGTGTTGTGAGATGAAAAGGTGTCCATGAAAAGTGTTTTTCTTGTTTTTGTATTGAGCTGCGCGACTTTGGCGCAGACTACTCCGGAGCAAAAGCCTGCTGACAATTCAGGCGGCAAGTTGCCCACCCAGCAAGAGCAGATTGTTGTAACGGGCAGCTATGGCGCGGTGCCGCTGGAGGAGACCGACCGCAGTGTAGATGTCATTGAGGTGAACCAATCTGCGACGGAGTACCGCAGCTTTGCCGATGCGCTGGAGCAGGACTCATCGCTCGACGTGCAGCAGCGCGTTCCGGGAATGGAGGCCGACCTTTCGATTCGCGGCACGACCTTTGAAGAAACGTTGATTCTTGTGAACGGGCTACGGCTGAACGACGTGCAAACCGGACACAATAATCTGGACATTCCCTTCCCGTTCGAGTCAGTGCAGCGGATTGAGGTGCTGAAGGGCGCAGGTTCGACGCTGTACGGGTCGGATGCTATGGGCGGCGCGGTCAACTTCATTACCGCTGCGCCGCAGACGAGCGAAATTCGCCTGGGCGCCGGCATCGGCAACTTTGGAACGAATCAGCAGAACGGGGCGCTGAGCCTGGCTCGCAAGCAGTTCAGCGAAGAGTTGACGTTCGTGCGCGAGCTTTCCACCGGCTTTATCGCCGATCGCGATTACCGCAACCTGGCAATCGCCTCCGAGAGCCGGATCAATACTCCGATAGGCGCAAGCGACGTGCTGATGGGAATCAGCGACCGTCCCTACGGCGCGGCGGGATTCTATGGCGTTCCGGCCACGATCCCGAGCTGGGAGCGTGACAAAGGCTGGCTGGCCGCGTGGACACAGCCGATTGGAACCCAAACCAGCGCGGACTTCGGCTATCGACGGCACGCTGATGAGTACGTTTACGTCAAGAGCGATCCGTCGCTTTACGAGAACAACCACGTTGCTACCTACTATCAGGCGGCGCTGCGTAGATTCGAGAAGATCGGCCAGACCATGCGCGTTTACTACGGCGTGGACGGATTGCGCGAGCATATCGACAGCAACAACCTCGGAGTTCACACCAGGGATCAGGGCGGTGTGTATGCGGCGTTCGATGCGCGGGCGTTGAAGCGTTTCTCGTTCAATGTGGGAGCGCGCGAGGAGCTATATACGGGCGTAAACGAGGTGTTCAGCCCGTCGGTATCCGGCGCCTACTGGGTCGCTAGCCGTCTGAAATTGAGGGCCTCGGCCTCACACGCCTTCCGCCTGCCGGATTACACCGAACTGTACTACAGCGCTCCGGGGACTTTGGGCAATCCGAACCTGAAGCCCGAGACCTCGTGGAGCTACGAGGGCGGAGTGCAGTTTTTGCTGCGCGGCAACATCGTTGTCGATGCCTGCGTGTTCAATCATCATGACCACGATGTGATCGATTACGCACTCTCGGCATCTGCCCCGGTGGGTACGCCCGCCGTGGCGCAGAACATACAGAATCTGACCTTTACCGGCGCGGAGGTTTCGCTGCGTTGGCAACTGCCGCGGCAACAGAGGATCGAGCTAAGTTATACCGGCATCCACGGCTCCGAGGCACCACTGCCAGGAATAATCTACCGGTACGTGTTCAGCTATCCGGTGAACGAAGGCGTTGCAACGTGGTGGAGCAGGCTTCCGGGTGGCGAGGATTCGCGATTCCGCGTGATGGCCGTACAAAGGTATCAGACTGCGACGTTTGCCGAGGGGACCTATCCGCTGGTGGAGTGGACGGTGGGACGACAGTTCCGCTACCTGAAGCCCTATCTGCAACTGACGAACCTGACCAACACCAGGTACCAGGAAATCGCCGGAGTGGCGATGCCGGGACGTGGATTTATTGCAGGCATGGAGGTGCGGTGGAAGGATAAGTAGAGCGAATTGCAAGATCAAAGGCCCCCACCTTAGCCGCGCAAAGAATGCGCGTCGAAGGTGGGGCACCCTCGTACTCACACCTTCTTTTTTGCCGGGGATTTGCGGCGCTCGGGCTTCTCATCTTTATCGGAGAGGCGCGTGTTTAGCGACTCGAGTTGCTTGCGCCAGTTGACGGCTTCGTCGACATCGCGCACGTTGTCGCGCCAGCCTTCGCGCACTTTGACGAAGAGTTCGAGGAAAACTTTGACACCGAGGATGCGTTCGATCTGCTGGCGGGCGCGGGTGCCGATGTGCTTGAGCATGGCTCCCTGCTTGCCGATGATGATGGCCTTCTGGCCTTCGCGCTCCACAAAGATCACGGCGGAGATTTTTGTGAGCTTCGCGCCCTCCTCGAATTTCTCGATCCCCACGCCGCTGGCGTAGGGAACTTCCTGCGCGGTGTTGATGAGGATCTGCTCGCGAATCAATTCGGCGACGATGAAGCGCTCGGGCTGATCGGTAATCTGATCCTCGGGAAAATACTTTGGGCCTTCGGGCAGGGCATTGACGACGGCGGTGAGCAACTCATCCTTGCCGAGTTCTTTTTCCGCGGAGATCGGAATGATCTGCGCAAAGTCGTGGCGCTGCGACCAGGCTTCGATGGCGGGCAGCAGCTTCGTTTTCTCGAAGAGATCGATCTTGTTGAGCAACAAAAAGGTCTTGGCTTTGGCGCGCTTGACGATTTCGAGGACGAACTCGTCTCCGGTGCCAAACTTCTGGGTAACGTCCACGATGAGCAGGATCAGGTCGCAGCCCTCCAGCGAATCGTAGACCTCCTGCATCATGCGCTTATTGAGCTGGTCCTGCGGCTTGTGTACGCCGGGAGTGTCGACGAAGACGACCTGCCCCGCCGGACGCTTGCCCTTGCGCTTTGCGTTGATGATGCCGGTGATGCGGTTGCGCGTGGTCTGCGCCTTGTGAGTGACGATGGCGAGTTTTTCGCCAACCAGTGAATTGAGCAGAGTCGATTTGCCCGCATTGGGGCGGCCGATGATAGTTACGAATCCTGAGCGCACACTTCGATGCTATTCCATGGAGGGGTTCTTGGGAATGGGCTTGGGGTGTTTCGTGAGCACGCGGACCTTTTCGACGCGGCGAGCGGTGGACTCCAGAACCTCGAAGCGGAGGCCGTCATCCTCGACGGCTTCGCCCGGGAGCGGGATGTGTCCGGCGATCTCCGTGACCAGGCCGCCGACGGTGGTCGCGTGCCAATCCTCGGAGAGCCTAAAGCCGAAGAGTTCTTCGAGGTGGTCGGTGTCGAGGGTTCCGAGGACGATGTAACTGTTGTCGCTCTCGCGGACGGACTCATTTCGCAACTCGCCTTCGTTTCTGAGTTCGCCGACAATTTCCTCGATGAGATCCTCGACCGTGACCAGGCCGGCGACGCCGCCGTATTCGTCAATGGTGATGGCCATGCGGCGGTTTTCGCGCTGCATTTCGTTGAGTAGTTCGTGGGCGCGCTTAGTCTCGGGGACAAAATAAACATCACCCTTCATCAGGCTGCTGGCGAGACGGGTGGCGGCTTCGGTATCCGGCACCTGGAGGAGGTCGCGCGCCGAGACGATGCCAACGATGTGGTCAAGATCGCCGCGATAAACGGGAACGCGCGAGAACGGATGCTGCGAAAGCAGGTGGGTGAGCTGCTCGACCGTGGTATCGGCCGAGACGGCGATGATAGCCGGGCGCGGGGTCATGACGTCACGCACGGTCTTGTCGCCAAACTCAACGACGGAGTGAATCAGTTCACGATCGCTCTCCTCAAGAATACCCTCGTCCTGACCGGCCTCGATCAGGGCATCAACTGCCTCGGAGGGATGCTCGGGTTCCTCATCGTCATTCGCGGGGCGGGTGAGCGAGATGATGGACTGGAGAAAGCCAAGAAAAATCGTGAGCGGGAGGACACAACAGATCAGCAGCCGCAGCAGAAACGTGAAGCGGACGAGCCAGCCTCCGCGAGTGCGCGAGAAGAGCAGGTAGGGAAGGAAGCGGTCGAAGATAAGAATGACGATGAATACGAAAAAAACGGCTTGGGCGACGTCTTCGATGATCCAGCCGCGCTGCGAAAAGACCGAGTAGGCGAGCAGAAAGCAGACGGAAGCGGTGAGAAGTTGTTCCAGCAGAGCGAAGGAAAGAGCCGCGCGCTGGTGATTGAAGCCGAGTCGCGGTTCAATCTGGTGCTCGAAAAGCTCGATGTTCTCCTGAAACTCGCGGGAGAGAAACTTTCCGCTCTCGGTATAAAGCCGCGAGGCGTAGGCGCTGATGACCAACAGAGAAATCAGCAGCAGCATGGCGAAGGGGAGCAGCATTACGGCCTCCACCTGCCGCCCGGCGCAGGCGCGGTGCGCTCGATGAGTCCAGAGGAAAGGTTGAGTTCCGCACGGAGTTTCTGCTCGAGTTTGCGCATCTGACCGCGATCGGATTCGTGATCGTGACCGGCAAGGTGCAACATGCCGTGAAGAATGAGAACCTTTACTTCCGTGAGCAGGTTATGGCCAATACTGGCCGCCTGGGCCCGAGCGGTCTGAAGAGAGATGGCGATATCGCCGCCCTCGCTCGTACCATCCAAAGCGGGAAAGGAGAGCACGTCTGTGGGCTTGTCCTTGTGGCGGAACTGCAGGTTGAGGCGCTGGATTTCAGAGTCGCCGGTAAGCAGGATGTTGACCTCTCCTGAGAGCCCAGCTGCGCGCTGAGCTTTGTTCGCAAAACGCGCGAGGGCAAGGCGGCTGAGGTCTTTCGTTTTTCTTCGTTCTAGTATCACTGGTCTCAATTCCCGGCACCCGGGTGCGCGTTTGGCAACGAAAAAGGGGAGGGCGTCGGGCCCTCCCTTCTATTGTACCGAATGTGCCGAACGCCTTTAGCTCTACTGCTGGACAGCAGTGCTGCCCTTGACCTTTGCATCCATCGACTCAAGACCGGGCGGACGGGCCGCATCGCCCTCCAGTTGCAAGGTGAGCTGGCGGTCGTCGCGTGCGCGGAAATCCTCATAGGCGCGAATAATGCGCTGCACCAGATGATGGCGGACCACGTTGACCTCGGTGAAAAACTGGAAGCGGATGCCATCAACGCCCTGCAAGACATTCATAGCCTCGATGAGGCCGCTGCGACTGGGATTGGGTAGATCGATCTGGGTGATGTCGCCGGTGATGACCGCCTTGGAATTGAATCCGAGGCGGGTGACAAACATCTTCATCTGCTCGCTGGTGGTGTTCTGCGCCTCGTCCAGAATGACAAACGAGTCGTTGAGGGTGCGCCCGCGCATGAAGGCAATGGGGGCGATTTCAATCACATTCTTCTCAAGAAGGCGATCCACCTTCTCAGGCTCCAGCAGGTCATAGAGCGCGTCGTAGAGCGGGCGCAGGTAGGGATCGACCTTTTCCTGCAAAGTGCCGGGAAGAAAGCCGAGACGCTCTCCGGCCTCGACCGCGGGACGCGCCAGAATGATGCGCGAAACCTTTTTGGAAACCAGTGCGGAGATCGCCATGGCTACGGCAAGATAGGTTTTGCCGGTTCCGGCAGGGCCGATGCCGAACACCATGTCGCTCTGCTCAATGGCCTCAAGATACTGGCGCTGATTGACGCTCTTGGGCTGCACCTGGCGTTTGTTGCCCACCGAGCGTTGCTTGCCGGCCTCGGCGAGTTGGCGCAAGGTAACCGACGGGTCGGCGACAAGGACGCGCAGCATACTGGTGAGTTCGCCGTTGAAGACCTGCTGGCCGTGAGCGCGCAGGTAGTCGAAATCGCTGAAGACCTGTTCGACCCGGGCTACGTCCTCGGGCGAACCGTCGATCTGAATGGAGTTGGGCTTGAGTTCGACCGTAACATTAAGTCCAGACTCAAGCAGGTGAAGGTTTTCGTCGCGCGTGCCGAATAGTGTTTCGAGATTGGGACGAAGTTCGACGTTGGTCTTCATCGAGAGTTTGAATTCACCTCGGGCGCGGCTTGCGCCAATGAGCATCGCTGACGCGATGGAAAGGTCTGAGACTGAACAAAAGCAAAGCAAGGGGGGTTCGGCGGAAAAAGCTGCTTCTGAATGGAGGCAGAAACCATTGGGCAGGAGCGTATCGCGTTCGCCGCCACGAGTCAACAAAAGAAGCACACGAAACGGTACCGAAAGACGAGTTGTTGAGCGTCCTGGATACAGCCATCGCCTAAGTCATTAGATGTGCGCAGCGGATATTCGACGCCTCTCGGCAGCAAAAAAGAGATGCAGGGCAAAACGCTAGTCGAGGAAGTCGAGGAAACTGTCCGTAATATCAGCTCCGTGATTGTTGGCGATGCGGGTGGCTGCCGCTTCTACCTGCTTCATCAGTCCTTCAAGGTAGCTACGCGAGGAGGATATGGCGACCACCCCGAGAGTCGCCGATTGCCAGAGATCGGTGGGGTCGATCTCCGCTACTGAGACATTGAATCCTGAGCGCAAGCGGTCCTTGAGGCTGCGCAGCACCTGACGGCGATCCTTGAGAGATTGCGCGCCTTCGATGCGGAGTTCGAGGGTGAGGTGCGCGATGGGCATGAGCGGGCCGGCAGAGAGTGTAAGTAGACCGGAGGGCAAAAGCAAGAGAAAGCCAAAGTTGCGGACGCAAGTAAAACAGATATGCCGACGAGCGCGCTGGCCCGTCGGCACCTTGTTAACCGAAGACTAAATCAGTTGGGTCGCAACCTTCTCGGTGAGGAAGGCTTCGATGATGTCGCCCTTCTTCACATCGTTATAGTTGTGAATGCCGATACCGCACTCCATGCCGTTGCGAACCTCGCTAGCATCGTCTTTAAACCGCTTAAGCGAAGAGATCTTGCCGGTAAAGACGACCACGTTGTCCCGCAGCAGACGGACCTCGGAATCGCGCTTGATGAGGCCGTCAAGCACCTGGCATCCAGCAATGGTTCCGACCTTGGGAATTCGGAAGGTATCGCGGACCTCGGCGCGTCCCATGTAGGATTCCTTGATGGTCGGCTCCAGCAGTCCGGTCATCGCTTTCTTCATCTCATCCTGCAACTCGTAGATGATGGAGTGGAGACGGATATCGACCTTTTCCTGCTCGGCCATCTCCTGCGCTTTGCGCTCGGGGCGGACGTTGAAGCCAATGATGATGGCATTCGAAGCAGCCGCTAGAAGCACATCGCTCTCAGTGATGGCGCCGACCGAGTAACGCAGTACCTTGATGCGCACCTGCTCGTTGGAAAGCTTGTTGAGCAGATCGTTAATGACTTCAACCGAGCCCTGAACATCGCCCTTGAGGATGATGTCGAGCTGCTTGGTGCCTTCGGCCTTGATCTGCTGCGCCAGCCCTTCCAGCGAAACCCGGGCGGTCTTGGCGAGAATTGCTTCGCGGGCCTTGGCCTCGCGGTAATCGGCGATTTCGCGGGCCTTTTCACGCTCGGCGACGACGACGAACTGATCACCGGCCTGGGGCAGGCCCTCCAGTCCGAGAATCTCGACCGGAGTCGATGGACCAGCTTCATCCAGAACGCGGCCACGATCGTCAAACATGGCGCGAACCTTGCCGAAGATGTTGCCGACGACAAAGTTTTCGCCCGCGTGCAGGGTTCCATTGTCGATGAGGACGGTGGCCACGGGGCCGCGTCCACGATCGAGCTTGGCTTCCAGCACGGTACCGGAGGCGAGGCGCTCGGGCGTAGCCTTGAGCTCCTTCATGTCCGCCACCAGGCAGATCATCTCCATCACCTGGTTCAGGTTGGTGTGCTTCTTGGCGGAAACGTCCACATAAATCGTGTCGCCACCCCAATCTTCGGGGAGCAGACCACGATCGGCAAGCTGCTTTTTGACGCGGTCGGGCTGCGCTTCGGGCTTATCAATTTTGTTCACCGCGACAATCAGCGGAACCTTGGCGGCTTTGGCGTGATCGATCGCCTCCAGGGTCTGCGGCATGACGCCGTCATCGGCGGCAACCACCAGAACCACAATGTCGGTGACCTTGGCGCCGCGTGCACGCATACGGGTAAAGGCTTCGTGGCCCGGCGTGTCCAGGAAGACGATCTCGCGTCCATAGGCAGGCGAGTTGGTGTCCGTGATTTTCACCTTGTAGGCGCCGATGTGCTGGGTGATGCCGCCAGCTTCGCCTTCCGCCACATTGGTGGAGCGAATCGCGTCGAGCAAGCTGGTTTTACCGTGATCGACGTGGCCCATGATGGTGACCACGGGAGGACGGGTGACGGTGTTGAAGACCGCTTCGTTCTCCTGCTCGATGGCCTGCGCATCATAGTCCTGCTGAATCTGATCCTCAAAGCTGATGACCGAGCTCTCGGCTCCGAAGTGGCGGGCCATGTCACGGGCGAGATCTTCGCTCAGGGTCTGGTTGATGGTGGCAAAAACGCCGCGAGCCAGTAGCCGCGCGATGAGATCCTTAGCGCGGATGTCAAGCTTTTCGGCCAAATCCTTTACACTGACGCCTTCCGAGATGGTAATCGCGCGCGTGATCGGCATCGGCTCATTGCTGAGCGACAGCCGGGGCGGCGGCGTGAAACCCTTCATCGGACCTTCCTGCTTGCCGCGCGGCCCAGTGTAACGCTGGCCGGGACGACGAGAGGGCGCTCCGGCACGGGCGCCGGGACGAGGAGCGGTTCCTGGAGGCGGAGCACCGGCAGCGGCGCCGAGCAAACCGCCTGGACGGGGCGGCCCGCCTGGACGCGGCCCCATACCGGGACGTCCAGCACCCATGGGCGGACGTCCGCCCGGAGTGGGAGCGGTGCGGGTGGGGTGCATGGGACGGCGCTCGCCAGGACGGAACGGCGGACGTGAGCCCGGAGCACCGGGGGCGCCGGTGGGAGCAGACTGACCGGGGCGTGGGCGCTGGAAAATAGGCTGTCCGCGCACTGGCAGACCGGTGCGATTGCCCATCGCCGAGGGAGGCTGAGGCGCACGAGGCGGCGGTGGTGGCGGAGCCGTATAAACAGGACGAGGTCCGGTCTGCGGCACAATCATGCGGCGGGCTGGCGGAGCTGCCGGCTGTCCGGGCGCCGGAGGTCGAGCAGAACCGGTTTGCGGCGGTTTGTGTCCGGGCTTAGCAGGCGCAGCGGGATTGGCGACAGATGTACTTGCCGAAGCAACATTGGCGCCTGTAGGCGCAGCTTCCGCTTCCGCGGAAACCGTGGCAGCGACAGGTGGAACATCGGAAACCGGAGCAGCAGCGACAGGAGCTTCATGTACGGCTTTTTCAGGCGCGGCAGCGACAGGGGTCTCGGCAGGAGGCGCAGCGACAGCGACAGGCGCGGCGGGCTCTGCAGGGCGCTCCGAAGGCGGCACAACCACCGCAGCCTTGGGGAACTCAACCGTGGAGACCTGAGAACGCTGGGCGACAGACTCCGGCGTGACGAAGCGCGGCACACGCTCGACCGGCGGCGGAGCAGCGGGCCGCGGTGGCGCGGCGGGCTTATTGACAATGGCCTTCGGCGGTGCCGGCGGAGGAGGCACAGGCGGACGAACGGATGCGACCGTCTCCGCAGGTTCTTTGCGCGCCAGGATGGCTTTGAGAGCATCACCGGGCTTGGAGATCTTGGAGAGATCGATTTTGGGGCGGAACTCATCGCCGCCGCGATTGCGGTTGGACGCGCTACCGCTCGTCTCACGGATATACTTGCGCACCTTTTCGGCTTCATCGGCTTCAACGGAGCTGGAGTGCGTCTTTTTCTCCGTGACGCCGACCTTGATAAGCACGTCGAGGATCTGTTTGCTTTTTACTTCCAGCTCGCGAGCCAGATCGTTAATTCGAATCTTCATCCGCCGTTCATTTCCTTATGCCTGAACCGTCTCCACCTGCCCGGACCGGTGCGGCTGCGCTTCAGCGCGGTACTGCTCTACTGGAGAGGTCTTCGATCAGGAAGACATCCATGCTGCGTTTGCCTGGGCATTCGCCGAGGCGGGCCCAGAAACTGGCTTCCAATGTGGAAGCTGCTGCGGGTGTGGCCGCAAGGCCACACCACCGCGTTACTTGTTCGCCGGGTCGATATCCTGCTCGCCCGGATGCCCACCGTGAGTGTCGGCTTCTTCATCACCCGCGGTCGATTCCTCAACGCTTTCTTCCGTTGACTCTTCTTCCGCTGACTCGCCGGGAGTTTCAGCCTCGGACGCCAAATCTGGCTCGCCGGCCAGCAAAGGCTCGGAGGGATACTCGACTTCGACCGCATCGGCTGATGCAACCTGCTCCGCCGACTCCAATCTTGAGAAGTAGTTGTTGACAGCGACCGAGATCTTCTCGACCGTCTCGGGACCAATCCCTGGGATGGCCTCGAGTTCCTCTGGGGTCATGTCGGCCAGTGACTCGACGCTGGTGATGCCGGCTTCGCTCAGCTTCTCCAGCACCGGGTCGCCGAGTTCGGCGGCAATGTTCTCCAGCGAAGTGGCCGAGTTGCCGACCAGCGAGTTCATCTGCTGCTCGACCTCCTGACGCTTCTCTTCTTCGCTCTTGATATCAATCTTCCAGCCCAGAAGCTTGGCGGCGAGGCGCACATTCTGCCCTTTCTTGCCAATCGCAAGCGAGAGCTGAGTGTCGTCGACGATCACTTCCAGATGCTTGTCGTGACTATCCACGATGGAAACACGGGAGACCTTGGCGGGCTGCAGAGCCTTTTCCGCGAAGGTCACGGCATCCTCGTGATACTCGATGATGTCGATCTTTTCACCGCGCAGTTCACGAATGATGGACTGAACCCGCATACCTTTCATGCCGACACAGGCACCGACCGCATCCACGTCCTTGTCGCGCGACATCACCGCGATCTTGGTGCGCTCGCCGGCTTCACGGGCAATGGCGCGAATCACCACGGTGTTGTCATAGATCTCGGGAACCTCGGTCTGGAAGAGGTTAGAAACCAGCTCCGGCGCCGCACGCGAGACGATAACACCCGGCCCCTTAGTGGCCTTCTCAACCCGTGTAATCACAACGCGAACCCGCTCACCGACTGCGAAAGATTCCAGCTTCGACTGTTCCTTCCGAGGCATGCGCGCCTCGGCCTTGCCGAGATCGAAGATGTAATCCGAACCTTCGATGCGCTTGACCGTGGCGTTAACCACCTCGTTGACGCGACCGTGGTACTCATTGAACACGGTGTCGCGTTCGGCCTCGCGCACCTTCTGGAAAATGACCTGCTTGGCCAGTTGAGCGGCAATGCGGCCCAGTCCTTCAATGGACTTTTCCTGCAGCAGTTCACCGCCAACGACAGCATCTTCGCTGATCTTAAGCGCCTCTTCGAGCGAGATCTGAATCTGCGGGTCCTCGATGTCATCCTCGCTGGGGAGAATCTCCTTGACCGAGTAGGCGCGGATTGCGCCGGTTTCACGATCGAGGACGGCGCGGAGGCTCTCCTGAGTCTTGTAGAACTTGCGCGTGGCGACGACGATGGCGTCTTCAACGGCAGCGACAACGATATCGGGATTGATCCCCTTCTCGCGGCTCAATGCGTCGATCACGTTATAAAGTTCACTTGCCATATACCTTGCCACCTAACCTGACGGGGCCACGCCCCGATTGGATTCTCGCCTGGTCCTTAACCGGCACCAGTTCGTCGGATATTGCACGCGGCGCAACGCCGCGCTGAACTAAAGCAGATGCTAGAACTCGGGTACCAGGCTGGCCTTCTCAACATTTGAGAGAGGCACTACGATGACGCCCGTTCCCTGCGCCTTGGCCTTTTTGCGGCTAGCTGCCTGGTCGAGATCGACCGTAAGCTGGCCATCGGAAAAGCCAACCAGACGGCCCTCGAAATGGCGGTTGCCGTTGATCAGGTCGCGAGTACTGAACTTGACCAAGCTACCGGCAAAATGCGCGAAATGCTCCGGCTTAAACAGCTTGCGGTCCAATCCGGGAGAGGAAATCTCCAGCAGATAGGCCCCGCCTGGAACTGCATCCTCGACATCGAGGATCGTTGCGACCTCACGGCTATATGCCGAACAGTCTTCGTGAGTCACGCCCTCGGACTTGTCAATATAAACGCGCAGGGTGCGGTTTGCACCGCTGCCCTTGAGCTCGATATCCCAGAGGATCAGACCACTGGACTGGGCGACTCTTTCGGCAATCTCACGTACTTTGTCGAGCGCAAATGCCATGCTTGAACCAGAACTCCGCGGCACTTGGGCCGCTTCCACCGCTACAACGACCGTGGTCTCCCGAACAGGCCTCACGGCTGCCTGCCTTCGCCAAAGACGCAAATGGACAGGAAATAAATCAGGAGCGCGGACCATAATGTCCGCAAGCCACGCCCTCCCGACACGCCAAATACAGGCACGGCCGGAAGCTCTTCCGCAGCTATCACCTGAGAGTATAACGCCGCTCGTGGAGGGAATACAACCAAGACCGAGGGAAAGGGTTCTTATTGGCGACTCACCCGAATTCTGAATATTTGATAGGCGAGCAGAGGAAAAAGATTCATCCAAAACAGCAATGCTGGCTAACAACGGCCAGCTTACACAGAATAGATTTACGGATAAAATAAAACAATTCCCGCCGATAGAGTCGTACCGGCCCACTGGAGCGGTTTCGTGAAAATTGCAAGTATCTGGCTGCTAATCATTGCGGCGATGCTAGTGACTGTGCCCTTGAGCGCGGAAGACATCAACGCTCCAGGACCCCACTGGAACGACGGCGATACGGCCACCGCCAGTTCCGCGCCAACTGCTACGAGTTCTCCTAAAGCCGCGATTGAACCCGCGATTGAAATTGTGCCGGAGAAGAATCAGCACGAAAAAGCAGAGGAGCAGATCAAGGAGCAGGAAAAGCAGCGGGTGTTGGGCGTTGTGCCGTCCTTTAACGTCAGTTATCGCAGCGATGCTGTCTCGCTGACCGCAGGGCAGAAGATTCGGCTCGCCTTCCACAGCGCCACCGACCCGGTAGCTTTTGGCGCGGCATTCGCCACCGCCGGTTATCATGAAGCCATGAACGATGTCTCCGGCTTCCGCTGGGGAGTCAGCGGCTATGCTGAACGCTCCGGCGCGGCCTATCTGGATAGCTTTGACGGCACCATGATCGGCAATGGCGTACTGCCCGCACTGCTGCACCAGGATCCCCGCTATTTTCGCCTTGGACACGGAAGCGTTCCGCACCGACTGCTCTATGCCGCGGCCGCTGCTGTCGTCTGCAAGCACGACAACTCCGGCAAGTGGGAGCCCAATTACTCCAACGTTGGGGGGAATCTTATCGCGGGAGCAATCTCGAACCTCTACTATCCGGGCAGCAACTCGGGCATCGGTCTCACCATCTCCAACGGCATGATTCAGACCGGTGAGGGAGCAATCGGCGCCGCCTTTCAGGAGTTCTGGCCGGATATCTCGCGGAAGCTGTTCCACAAAGATCCCACCCACGGTGTGGACGCACACTAAGCTTCACTGCCTATGGGACGCTCGGCGGACTTTTTAAATCGAGTAGCTGGCCAGAGATCACCTCGCTCCAATACAATATACAAACTGGTACACACCTCAATGGAGTCCTGGCGTGCGCTTCCTATTATCCGCTACACTCATCTTGTCTTCATTCGCTGTCTTCGCTCATGCGGAGACCCCGAGCGTCATCGCATCGCCAGAGCAGATATCGGCGGCAGCCCCTTCCCTCGCAGCGGATATGCCTGACGCTCCACAGCCCGTTCAACCGGCTAATCCCGACGCCTCTCCGATCACTCCGGCCACCCCGGTCGAGCAGTCCGTCCCGCTTTCAAAGCAGCAGCCAAAGCGTATTCTCGGCATCATGCCAAACTATCGTGCCGTCAGCGCAGGAGCGCCGCGAACAGAGCCAACCCCGAAGCAGTCGTTCATTATGGCGACTCGAAACAGCTTCGACTACTCCTCGTTCCTCTTCACTGGGATCACTTCTGTGATGGCGGAGGGCGAAAACGCTCACCCGCAACTCGGCAAGGGAGCGCCGGGCTTCTGGTCCTATTACTGGCGTGGCTACGTCGACAAGACCGATGGCAATTACCTGGTACTGGCTGTCTTGCCAACAATCTTCCATCAAGACGAGCGCTACTACACCATGGGTGAAGGTGGCATCCCTAAGCGCACCGCTTATGCCCTTTCTTCCATCCTGATCGCGCCCACTTATCAGGGGAACAAGAGCTTCAATATCTCCGAGCTGCTCGGCCGCGGAATCGCGCAAGGGGTCTCGATGTCGTATTACCCCTCTCAGGATCGCACCGTCGGAACCATCGCCAGCAAATATGGCTATGCAATCATGCGCGATGCCCTGACGAACACGTTCCGCGAGTTCTGGCCGGACATCGCGGTCCATGTCCTGCACCGGCATCCCTGAGAACACACGCTCCAACAAAAATGCGGCCGCCAGCAGGCGCGAAAAATCGCGGCCGCATTGGATCGGTTTGCATGACTAGCTGCCGAGTTCATACAATGCCATATGACCTTCCTTGCAGGTAAGCATAATGATTAATTCTCCGGTTCCAGAGGCTCTGACCTTTGATGATGTGCTGTTGTTGCCCGCGAAATCGGATGTTGTTCCGGCCGAAGTTAACACCCAGGTTCAACTGACACGCAGTATCCGACTCAATATTCCGTTGATCAGCGCCGCCATGGATACAGTGACCGAATCGCGCATGGCGATTGCCTTGGCGCAACAGGGCGGCCTCGGAATTGTGCACCGGAACCTCACGATCGAGCAGCAGGCGGGCGAGATCGATAAGGTGAAGCGCTCCGAGAGCGGCATGATCGTCGACCCCATCACGATTGAGCCTGAGCGCAAGATCAGCGATGCGCTGGAATTGATGAGACGCTACCGCATCAGCGGTGTGCCGGTTACCAAGGGCAAGAAGCTGGTCGGAATCCTGACTAATCGCGACTTGCGATTCGAAACCCGCACCGATATTCCCATCTCGCAAATCATGACCAAGGAGAATCTGATCACGGTTCCAGTGGGCACCACGCTGGAACAAGCTGAGCTGATTCTGCATCAGCACCGGGTGGAAAAGCTTCTGGTGGTTGACGATCACTTTGAGTTAAAGGGCCTGATCACGGTCAAGGATATTCAGAAGAAGCTGAAATATCCAAACGCGGCGAAGGACGAGCAAGGGCGTTTGCGGGTAGGCGCCGCCGTTGGCGCAACCGGCGACTTCCTGGAACGCGCCGAGGAGATGGTTCGCCTCAAGTGTGATGTGCTGGCGATTGACAGCGCACACGGACATTCGACGCGGGTGACCGATGCCATCCGGGCGATCAAGCACGCGCTACCCAATGTCAGTCTGCTGGCGGGAAATATTGCTACCTACGAAGGCGCGGCGGACTTGATCTCCTGCGGCGCAGACGGAGTAAAGGTGGGCATCGGGCCCGGTTCGATCTGCACCACGCGAATCGTGACCGGCGCCGGCGTGCCGCAGATTACAGCCATCGCCGAGGCGGCAAGGGCGGCCCGCGATACTGGCGTGCCGATCATCGCAGACGGCGGCGTGAAATATTCGGGTGACATCTCCAAGGCCATCGCCGCCGGAGCCAGCGTCGTCATGGTCGGCTCACTGCTGGCCGGAACCGAAGAGAGTCCGGGCGAGACGATCCTGTACCAGGGACGTACGTTCAAGGCATATCGCGGCATGGGCTCGCTGGGAGCCATGGCCCAAGGCTCCAGCGAACGCTACTTCCAGAGCCTCGACGATCCGGCCATCTCGCACCGCGGGCTGGACTCGGGGATCGAAGAAGGCAACCGGCTGGCCAAACTGGTTCCCGAAGGCATCGAAGGCCGCGTTCCTTACCGGGGCACGGTGGCAATGATGGTGTATCAGTTGGTCGGAGGGCTGCGCAGCGGCATGGGTTACGTGGGCTGCGGCAGCATCGAAGAGATGCAACAGAAAGCGCGTTTCATCCGCATCAGCGGCGCTGGATTGAAGGAGAGCCACGTCCACGACGTGACAATTACGCGCGAGGCTCCGAACTACCGCGCCGAATAACAACGGACCGCGGGGTGCCGTGAACAGCGCGTTCTGAGTTGCTGGTTGGATGGACTGGGCTGAATAAAAAGCGCCGCAATAAGGCAAGCGGCTGCGCAGGAATGAGCGAGAACGTTTGAAACACTCACGAGAGCCGTTCTGGCACTACTGGATTCCAGTACTGGTCATGCTCACGCTGATCACACTGGAATCCACCGACATGATGTCGAGTGCGCACACCGGGGCACATCTACGGCAAGTGTTGTCATGGGCCGATGTGTACCTTCCGGCGAGAAAGCTGGATCTGCTCAATGCGGTAATACGCAAGAGCGGGCATATGCTCGGCTATGGACTGTTGTGCTTCTGTTGGCTGCTGCTGCTGCGCGGGTCGTACTGGCTGCAACACGATCTCGTCCCAGCCTTAAAGAACGGCATACAGGTGCGCCGATTGTGGTGTCGCACGGAGTGGGCTGGTCTTGCCGTGCTATTCACTTTTGTGGTGGCGACCACCGATGAATTGCATCAGATGGGTATTCCGAGCCGCACCGGATGCTGGAGCGATGTTGCTCTGGATACGAGTGCGGCCGTGATTTCAATCACACTCGTATGGTTAAAAGCATTGTGGATTTGCAGGAGTAAGGGTGTGAAGCCATCCACACCTTCTGATTTCAAGGCGACTTTCTCGTCCAGCGCCCAGACTGCGGCGACTCGGGTGGGGAGTTGAAGGCGGAACACTGAGTAGGTTCTCGCCCTCGCCGGGAGTAAACTGTTTGTCGATCAGGGGGCCGCTCCATGTGCAAGCACCCGCACGGGTCGCTGATTGTTATAAGCGCATTGCTGTTGATCTCATTCACCACTGCGCTGAAAGCTTCCGGCCAGCCCGGCACTGCGCTCCAGATTCAGTCTGCTGACCCATCCCAAGGAGGGCGAGCCATGTCCTTTGCAGTGAAGACAGCAGCATTTACCAACGGCGGTGAAATCCCCAAAAAGTACACATGCGATGGCGCCGACCTCTCGCCTGCATTGCACTGGGATAACGCCCCCGCCATAACCCAGTCTTTTGCCCTCATTGCAGATGACCCGGATGCTCCGGTGGGTACGTGGACACATTGGGTTCTGTGGGAGATCCCAGCCAAGGCGACGGCTTTGCAGGAAGGCGTTCCGAAGGTAGAGGGACTAACTGATAGCGCACGTCAAGGCAGGAACGACTTCAAGCGCGTCGGTTATGGAGGCCCCTGTCCGCCGCCTGGAAAACCACACCGTTACTTTTTCAAGTTGTATGCCCTCGATGCCAAGCTTGACGTAAAGGCTGGCGCGAGCAGAGGTGAACTGGAGCGCGCCATGAAGGGGCATGTGCTGGCAGAGGCGGAATTGATGGGAACGTACGGACGGTAGTCGGCCCTACGGCTCCGGAACCACACACCTCGGGCGAGGATTTTTTATGAGGCAGATGAAAATGAAGGGGAACTTCTCCTAGCAGAAATTCTTACAGCAGCCCTTGACTGCGGTGAACCACAAACGCCCTCGGTGCTAGAGTGCTGAACGGAGTTCAGCGACCCTAAAGAATCTATTGGCCGAACTATACCCGCAGGATGGCGGTCAAGCAATAACAAATTAAAGTGAGCGTAAGTACCTGAATAATTCATCTAAGGTAGCATTGCGCAATGCTTGTCTCTCTTTATTTGTGGGAGCTTATATGTCCGACTCTTCAGTTTCCAGTCCACTACCCCCGCAAGGCGACTCCCCCGGTCATTCCGTCCCGTCCTTCCACGAAAAGCTGCTGGATAGCTTGTATGACGCGGTGTACTTCGTCGATCGGGAACGAAGAATTACCTACTGGAATAAAGGGGCAGAATATCTGACCGGATATCCGGCCATTGAAGTGGTCGGCAGATATTGCTTCGATAACTTACTGATGCACATGAGTGAGGATGGCTGCATGCTCTGCCTGAACGGTTGCCCGCTCTCCAAGACAATAGCCGATGGCCAACGCCGGGAGGCCGAAGTCTACTTCCGACACAAGCTGGGGCACCGCGTTCCCGTCTCCGTCCGGGTAGCCCCTATCTTTGACGATGCTGGTTGCATCATTGGCGCAGTCGAGGTCTTCAACGACGTTTCCGCCAAAAAGAACATTGAGAGACGGGTCGGCGAGTTAGAGAATCTCGCCTACCTGGACGCTCTGACCGGGGTGCCGAACCGTCGCTACATTGAGCTTAAGGTGAAACAAGCGATCCAGGAAGTCGAGCAGTTTCGCAGAAACGTGGGTCTGGTGATGGTTGACATTGACAGGTTTAAACAGGTCAATGACCAGTACGGACATGAGACGGGCGACAGCGCACTCAAAGCTGTCTGCAATACCCTCACCCATAGTTTACGTTCGGGCGACACGGTAGGGCGCTGGGGCGGCGAGGAATTCCTTGTCATAACTGCGGATGTCAATTGCGCGACTCTGGCTGTGTTTGCCGAAAGGTGCCGAATGCTGATAGATGAGTCGGCTATTTTGGTGAACGATGGATATATCCAAATTACGGTTTCACTAGGAGCCACACTCGTGAACCCTGATGATTCCGAGCAATCAGCTATCAAGAGGGCAGACGAATTAATGTACAAAAGTAAAGTGGCAGGACGAAACCGGGTAACTCTCGACTGAAGCTGCCGTACGCGTTCATGACCTTGGCTGGCGCACATCTCCAAGCGCCAGCGAGGCAGGATCGATGATCTTCTCCTATCCACCCAATCCCTCATACATAAAAAGGAGGCGCCTCTTTAAAAGTGGCGCCTCCCTGCCGTGCTCAGTTTGCTGATTATATATTCAACGGCGCGCACAGATTCAACTTACTATGCGCACCGTTGCCGGATTACGGAATGTAGTAGCGAAGCGAGGTGAACGCCATGTTCTCGATGGCCTTCGGGGCGGTGGCGGTGGCACCAGGAGTGTTGTTCACGCCGCGCCAGTAGTTGTTATAGGTGTACGAATACTGCATGCCGTACCGCAGCGTGCCGTACGCGCCTTTGTAGAAGTTGTACCAGAACCCACCGGAACCCTGAAGCATGTTCTTCGTGAGGGGAGCGCAGGTGGTGTTCGCGGGGGGGGCGCTGGAAGCAAAGCAACCGGTGACGTTTACGTTTGTAAGTCCAAAGCCCGACGTCGTTCCGTAAATATTGCGGCCGAGGTACTCGTCTCCACCATAGATATATACGTCGAGTTTCGGCATCGGATGCACTTCGAAGCCAGCTAACGCCTGAAGGTTCTTAATCGGAGAGAGCTGGCCATTCGGCTTGTAGGTTACGTCTCCACCGTTCGCCGTGTTCGAGGAATCACCATAGCGGGCAGTGCCGCGTCCGACCAATCCCTGTGCGATAAAGTCAACCTTCTTCGGCATAACGGGCAGGATAGCGCCCGCACCGATTCCACCACCGTAGGTAGTATAGTTGGCACCCGTGGCGCTGCTGGTTTGTCCGATACGATCCCGGAAGAAGCGACCGACGGCCTTAATTTCAAAGTGGCCATAGCCGGGATCAAATGAAACTTTGGCGATGAGGTCCGGCGCAAGATTGGTCGTAAAGGTACCGGCTCCGCCCCCGGAACCTGCACCGTTGCTCAACTGACCGACTCCCTGAGCGCCCGTGAGAATCTGGACCCCTGGAGCAGTACCGGTAAACAGCGTAGCTGGATTTTCCATCGAGAATGCGACCGTCGCCTTATCGTCGGCGAAGGTTCTCGCCACACGTACGCCCATCAGGCGCGCCCACGTGTAACCGACGACGTACTGTGCGTCGATGGTTGCCGGCGACCACTCGGTGCGGGCTTCGGCACCTTTTCTATCCAGGGTCAACAAGCTCCACGTCTGACCGCCTGTTACGCTCCAGCCGTGCATTTCAACTCTTCCGAACAGTTGGCGTACACGGGGCTGCCAGCTGTTGCTCTGGTTCTCGTTCGCGGTCGGAGCTGCGCCCAGGAAGTCCATTTCGTAGTAGCCCGTCAGCTTTACCGGACCGGTCTTGCCTTCAGCCAGTAACGTAGCGCGGGACTGACGCGCCGTACCGCGCCATTCAGTCAGATGATAGGTAGGAGTGTTGGCATCACCCGTGATGGGGAAATGCGAGCCGGAGTAGTAGCTGCCGATATCGGCATTCTCGGCGTGTTGACGGAACACGGATTCAGCCGCCAGGAAGCCGCCGGGAGTGAGCTTGACGCCCTTATAGGAAATGCTCACCGGATGTTCCAGGTAATCGACCTTCTTCTCGGTCTTCTGAACTTTCTCCTCGGTGGTGTTCATCGCCGTCTTCACATCGGTAAGATCGGACTGAACCTTCTGCACCTGCAGATTGCTGTTGCTCTCAACCTCCGAAGCCTTGGCATTTGCCTTCTCGGCTTCCTGCGTGGCCCCGGTAAGCTCCTGCTGCGTCTTCTGGAGCTGCTGCTGCGTCTGCTGCAACTGCTGTTGCAGTTGCTGCGTCGCGGCCTGCTGCTGATCGACGGATTCCTTCAACTGGCGCAGCTTTTCGGCTGTCTCATCTTTTTTGGGCTCGGCTTTTGCAGCGTGATGATGCTTCTTCGCGCTCTTCTTGACGGGTGCTTCGTTCTCAGACGGCACCGGCGCCGCGAGGCACATGCTGGATAGCGCAAGAACCGCTATCGCTTTTTGAAAGTTCTTCATTTCTTCATCGCTCCAAATGTGACTAAACTCGCGCTTGCCCGGCTTTCCAAACGGCTGGCAGGGCGCGGGGATAAGTTGTGAAACCGATCAGGTCCTCGGAATTAATCCCGGAACGCAGCGACTCCTAATATGCAGAGCTAGTCAATTGTAAGGTGAAATCCGGGTGTGAACAGTTACTACCCGGTTACGGAAATGTGAATTTCCGGTTACAGACCCAATTGACAAATCTCTGTGCGAGTTCGCCGGAAAATTTATTGACAAGTCGCGATTGCACGACTTCACGGCCCTTATCTGCTACTCATGCGAGTGGACCGTTACAAAATGAGTCATCTCCAAAACGCGATATTCTTGGAGATTCAATTCGTCGATCATTGTGCGGCAAGGATTACTTTGGTGAGTACTGATCCCACAACTAGAACAAGCACGCCGGCATGGAGACCGTCGCGAGGCGAAACCTTCCGCGCACTCCGTCATCGCGACTTCCGCCTGCTGTGGGGTGGACTGGTTGTTTCCGCCGTGGGAACCTGGATGCAGATTGTGGCGCAGAGCCTGCTGGTATTGAAGATTACGCATGGCTCGGCCTTCGCGTTGGGCACTGTCTCTCTCGTACAGGCACTCTCATTTTTCCTATTCGCCCTCATCGGCGGAAGCGTTGCTGATCACTTCGACAAGCGACATCTGTTGCTCTTTACTCAAAGCGTCTCGGCTCTGCTGGCGTTTATCCTTGGCGTGCTCACCTGGACCGGCATCGTCGAGATGTGGATGATTTTCCTGCTTGCATTCCTGAATGGTACGATACTGAGTTTCGATCAGCCTGCGCGTGGCGCGCTCGTCCCGGCCCTGGTTCCAGCCGAAGATCTCATGAACGCCATCAGTCTGCAATCGATGGTCTTCAATGGCGCATCGATGCTGGGACCGGCCCTGGCCGGAGTTGCCGTTGCAACCATCGGTTACGCCGGCAACTTCTTCCTGAACTCCGCGAGTTTTATCGGCGTACTGATCGCGCTTTACGTGATGCGGGCACCGACACCACAGCAAGCGCATCAGCAATCGATGTTGGCCGCCATCCGCGCCGCACTGGGAACCGTTCGGCGGGACGAGATCCTGCCTTGGGCTTTGTCCGGATATGCGGCACTACTCTTCCTTGGTCCCTCACAGGCCCTCATGCTGCCGTTGTTTGCAGTCAAGGTGCTCCATATCGGTCCGGCGCGCCTCGGACTGCTCTTCTCATCCACAGGACTGGGAGCCGTACTCGGTGCATTGCTCCTGGCATCGCTGAGCAGCACGGCCCGAAAGGGACATCTGTACTTCTGCGGCCTTTTCGTGTGGGTCACAGCGCTCGCGGTCTTTGCCGTCAGTGGCTGGCTATGGCTGTCAATGCTTGCATTGGTCGCCTTCGGAGCAGGACAGGCCTTTACCGGAACCACAACAGTCACCCTTCTGCAGACTCGGGTCCCGGCGCAGATGCGAGGGCGCGTGATGAGCCTGAACACGATGCTGATCATGGGTGTCCGCCCGCTCGGCGACTTCCCTTCGGGAGCAATGATCTCCGTAATCGGTGTGCAGACGACCGTGTTGCTCAGCGCCGCTCTGGTAGGCGGATATGGAGCGCTTACGTTCTTCACCCGGCGTGCATTGCGTTCGGCCTAGCTCCCGGCGTTTACGCTTTTGCGTGGCGCTCTTCGTTACGCCAGATGTTTTTTCAGAAAACTCAGCGATCTCTCTCGCGCCTCGCGCGCGGCCTGGCTGTTGTAGCTCGCTCGTGCATCGCAGTTGAAGCCGTGTCCCGCGTCATACCAGTAGATTTCCACCTCGGGATGCGCCGCGTGAACCTTCTCCACTTCCTCAGCCGGTATGTGCGCGTCCTGCTTGCCGAAGTGCAGCATCACCGGTGCCGTAAGCGTCTCGCCTGCATAGTTCCCAATACGGCCTGCGTAATATCCCACGGCCGCCGCGGGATGCAGTCGTGCGGCGGCCATCCACGCCATTGTGCCGCCAAAGCAGTAGCCGATCACGCCAACTTTCTTTTTCGTCTCACTATGGGCAAACTCCATTGCCGCCGCAATGTCCACCAGCGCCTTCTCCGGATTGAGCTTCGCCATCAGCCCCAGCGCACGCTGCATATCGGCGCCCTCGTAGCCAAGTTCCACGCCCCGCTCAACGCGGTCAAACAATTCCGGAGCCACCGCCAGAAATCCATCTTTCGCATATCGATCCGCCACTGAGCGGATGTGCGTGTTGACTCCGAATATCTCCTGCACCACGACCAGCCCCGCGATTGCTTCGCCTTGGGGCCGCGCTATATATGCGCTCAGTTCGTGCCCATCCGCTGCCTTCAGTGTCACGTACCCGCTCATCTCCACCTCCGCGGACAAAGCCGCTGCACATGCGGTACAAGAGCAGGATTCAATGCCAAGTGTTGCCTCGGCCATTTACTGCATCTTGAAAAGCCGCGAATTCCTGCAGGCGGGAATGGGCTTTCATGCGCAAGAAGAGTGCTTTTGCTCGCCGGATTTGAAGAAATCAATCTGCGCGTTGAAGTCTTTCCCTGCTCTGGCCGATAGTTCTCTCGGAACCATTCCCTTTGAGGAATAGCGATGGCTTTATTGAACTGGAGCAAAGAATATTCGGTCGAAGTTCAATCGATCGACAAGGAGCACCAAAAACTGTTCGATATGCTGAATGAACTTCATGAGGCCATGAAGGTCGGCAAGGGCAGTGAGATCGCCCCGGCAGTCCTGAAGCGTCTTGTGGCCTACACTTGCGAGCACTTTGCACATGAAGAAAGCATGATGCTCCGGGCTGGCTATCCGAATTTCCCCAAGCACAAAGTCGAGCACGACAATCTGACCCGCGAAGTTTCACAGATCCTGCGTGACTTCGATGCGGGAGAAGTTGTGTTGAGCATGAAGCTGCTGGATTTTCTGCGAAACTGGCTTCAGTCCCACATCAAGGTCTGCGACAAACAATACAGCAGTCATCTGCAAGCCGCAGGCATTCACTAGGAGCGTGGCAGCGGGCTGCGTCCGTCGCGACTGAACTCCTATTGTTTTCGGCACCAAAGCGCGGCTTCAAAACCGCGCTCTGGTGGCCGGGAGTCACCCTGCCGGGAACTCAGTCACTTCAGTTCACACGGGCCGGCACTGCGGAAATGCCTGCCCCCTGTAGGATCGGCTCGTTCTTTGTAAGTCGCACCCGGATCGTATCTCCGGTGACCTCGACTTTGGGGTGCATTTTCTGAGCGCAACAGGCGCATAGCCAGATGTACTCAGTTTTTCGTTCACTCCCGCCAGTCTTATTGCCCAGGTTAATATCTAAACGGAAAAGCTTCCCCCCACGATGATGACGGGGAGTGGGACACCAGTTATTGGCACATTTTGAATCCATTACACACCTGCTCGGGCGGGTAGATTGCTCCAACCCTAAAGGAAATCAATGGCAGATTCTGTTCATCGTGACCACATCAGGAGTGAGTTTGCTCACAACTAAGTTCCTGTTGGCCTGCACTGCTGAAATTGACCACCAAGATTTTCAACACACGCCATCGCCGGGACGAGACAGAACATCACAAAAGGGGTCGGCTTCGCCCTTGTTCTTAGGAGATGACACTTATGTCAGAGGAGATTGCCAACCCCGCACGACGCGAGCTCTTTCAGAAAACAGCCGTCGCAACATTGACCGCCATGGTCGCCGGTACCGCCGCCGAGGCGCAGAGCTCCGCTGAATCCAACGCAAACTCAATGATGATAACGATCTTTCTGAGGCATGACGAGACGAAGACGCTCGATGAGATTAACGCACACCTGGAAAAGACCGGATTTCAGCAGAACTTCCCGCCACCGGGAGTTGAGGTCATTTCGTGGTACGTGATGATGGGGATCGGACAGGTCGTCACCTTGCGCTTCCCGCCTGACAAACTTCGTGAAATCAACCTGCAGATCGAACACGGCGCCTGGGGCGCCTTCCGCACCGAGTTCTTTCCCACTTACGACTATCTCCCAATATGGAAGGCGTCGAGGAAGAGCGGCCATTGAATCAAGACATTCGGTGATACATCCTGCTCCGAAGTAACACGGAGAAACTCTGATGTGGAACTTCCTCCGCTACATCACCAACAACGAGGCGCAATCCCGCCACGAAGAAGTCTTTGATGTGATGTTTTGGATAATAGAAACCATTGCCTTGATCCTCGGAATATGGATTCTCCTGGTCAAGCATCTCAGCCAATGGATACCATTCCTTGTGATTGAATACTGCTGGGCAATGGACAACCTACGCCACAATCGTCCCTGATTGCGGGCAGGAAACACTATCGAGCGAAGCACACCAACCGTTCATGCTAAGCGGCTCTCGCCGTCCTTGCTCTCTCAGGTGGCGACGCTTGATCGCCGATCACTACGTCCATCGCGTGATCGATGCAGTCCACAGGGTTCCGGACTCCCCAGCGTGGCGCCGGAGCTTTCGCATATCCCTCAGCAGACTGTTGCCGGACGTAAATCGAAAATGATCGCTGGATCCACTCCCCACACACCGTGGGGATGATCCAGACTGCGGCTTCGTATGTCCTCAGCATTTCCAGGTTACATTCGTGCACCATCCGCAGCAATGCCCTGTACGGCGCGAACATCATCTTCGCGCTTTCAGACATCATCGCGAACTCGCACTGTGCCTCATGCATGTCAGCCTTATGGCACCGACCTGTTTCTGTCTCATCGGTCACATCGTTGTTCATGTTCATTTCATAAATGCGGGATCTTGTCGGCATAACACCACCTTGTCTGCACGGCATTTGTTATCTCTTACCGATACCATGCAAGCCTTGCAGCCTCAAGTTACAAAACGGATAATTCCAATGAATTCGCGGAATGCCTATCATTAATTTATTTTATAAAGCTGGCCCGCACGGCATGAAGGCCACGAGAATCTCCCCTGCTCCAACCTTGCATTATGAAACTCCGCTGACCTGACATGACTTACTTTCCGCCTCAACCATGTTGTAAGTAACCGGTGTAACTAAGAAAGCCCTGAAGACAAGTCTCCAGGGCTATGGGTAAACGGGATCGTTAGTCGCTCGTGTAGTAGTCCACTGCGACGGGGCTCTCAAAGAGAGAGTAGTCGCGGGTGACGACCGTGATGCCGCTCTCGGTGACGAAGTACTTCTGGCGATCGGCCTCGGTGTCATAGCCGATCACGGTTCCTTCCGGAAGTTGAACGTCGCGATCGATGATCGTTTTGCGGATGCGGCAGTGGCGGCCAATACTGACGTGGCTGAACAGGATGCTGGAATCGACCTCGGCGTAGGAGTTCACGCGCACGTCGGGAGAGAGCACGCTGGTGCGCACCGAGCCGCCGGAGATGATGCATCCCTGGCTGATCACAGAATCCACCGCGGTGCCGGTGCGGCCCGGCTCGGCGAAGACGAACTTTGCCGGCGGATACTGCCGCTGATAACCCCGGATCGGCCAGCTCTGATCATAAAGATTGAAGACCGGCGAGACCGAAGCCACGTCCATATTGGCGTCGTAGTACGCCTCAAGAGTTCCCACGTCGCGCCAGTAGAGGGCTTCCTTATGGTTCTCATCGACGAAGTTGAATGAGTACACCTTGTAATCATCGACCATGCGGGGCAGGATGTTGTACCCGAAGTCATGGCGTGATTCCATGTCCTCGGCGTCCTTGAGCAGCGCCGGGATGAGCACGTCGGTGTTGAAGAGGTAGATGCCCATCGAGGCCGAAATCATGTTCGGGTTGTAGGGCGAACGCAGATCGGTCTTCTTGGGCTTTTCCTGGAATCCGGTGACCCGGCCATCGCGGGCCAACTCGACCACGCCAAACTGACGCGACTCGCTGGGGTCGATGAGAATGGTCGCAAGCGTCACGTCGGCGCCGGATTGCTGGTGCTGCTCCAGCATGAGCTCGTAGTTCATCTTGTAAATGTGATCGCCGGAGAGAATAAGGACGTACTTGGAACGCTCGCTGCCGATGGAGTAGATGTTCTGGTAGACTGCATCGGCGGTTCCCTTGTACCAATCCTCGCTGACCCGCTTCATAGGCGGCAGAATTTCGATGAACTCTCCCAGTTCGCTGGCGACAATCTGCCAGGATTCGCGGATGTGGCGATTGAGCGAGAGCGCCTTGTACTGCGTCAGGATATAAACCTTGCGCAGATTGGAGTTAATGCAGTTGGACAGGGTTACGTCGATAATGCGGTAGATCCCGCCGAAGGTGACAGCGGGTTTCGCGCGGTCGCGGGTGAGCGGATAAAGCCGCTCGCCTGCACCGCCCGCTAGCAAAACTCCCAGAGTATCCTTCATCTTCTATCCTGAGTGAAGTGTTGTCAGCTGATGAATGCACAAGTGCAGCACAAACCTTGCCGGACAAAGCAAAGTTACACTGCAATGAAAGAACATGGAGGATGGTAGCACAGGAGGACGCCCATGTTCGGGGCTCAAACATCGCGGCACTCAAGCGGCTTTCGAGCCCGGTCGCGGCTCCACGGAGATCCGCAGCGATTTGAGAAAACGAGCATCCTGGGGACTGATGCGCAACTCAGGCTCGCCCGGGCGGGATGCAGAGGCAACAGAGGGCTCTTCTTCTTCGCGCCGGTTGAACCCGACAGTGGCCTCAACCACCACGAAAATGTCATAGCCGTCGTTTTTAATGCGCGCAATTACCTCGCCGATCTGCTCAGAGCCGGAGATCGAGTCATTGATAGCTTCCCCGAGTTGCTTCATAAGGCTTTCAAGTTTTTGGTCCACGGCGATTCTCCAAAAGGAGCCTGCTAGTTTCGATGCCATTGCAGGGATTTGAGTTTTACTTTTTGGAGATGGAGGGCCAACATCCCCAATATTGGGCATCGAAACAAAGCGGCGTTACAATCAATGCCATGAGTCGTGTACAGTCTCCCGGAAGAACGTCGCTGGGCGGGATGTTGGGCGCAGGCGCCGGAACAGCCTTCCGCAAACTTCGCGGTGGACCGGGGCGAAACCGGCGGATCTTTCGCGGTCTCCGCTCCGGCGCGTCGGTGTTTTTGGCAACCGTGATGAGCACGCTCCATGTCTTGTTTTTAGAAGTCAGTGGATTGATCTTTCTCAGCTTTACGGTCATGATTGTCAGCGCTTTCGTTCGCGAATACAGGAAATATGCGTTGCACCAGGTTGGCCCCGAGCGCGTCATTCTCGCCGGAGCGATTAGCGCAATGTTCTTGTACTTTGGGTTGACTTCCTTCTCGCGGGCACGCCGGAAGCGCTCAGGAGTCTAAGCCGAAAGAGGTCCCATTCAATGGCAGACAAAGCAGCAGCGACAAAAAAGCCCGATAAAATATTCCAGACCACGTCTCACATCGTAATCAACCCGTTTTACACTCCCGCGGATCTCTCCGGCTTCAGCTACGAAAAAGAATTAAACGCGCCCGGAAGCTTTCCTTTCACCCGCGGCGTACAGCCCACCATGTACCGGGGACGGCTGTGGACGATGCGCCAATATGCCGGAATGGGCGACGCGGAAGAGAGCAACAAGCGCTACCGCTTTCTGCTCAGCCAGGGCACCAATGGGCTCTCTGTCGCCTTCGATCTACCAACCCAGATCGGATATGACAGCGACAGCCCGTTCGCCCTCGGCGAAGTCGGCAAGGTCGGGGTAGCCATCGACACTATTGAAGACATGCAGCGCCTCTTCGACAGCATCGACTTGGAAAAGGTTTCCACTTCGATGACCATCAATGCTTCGGCGGCTGTGCTTTTGTCACTGTATATTGCGGTGGCAAAGCGCAACGGCTTCGATCAGAAAAAATTGAGCGGCACCATTCAGAACGACGTACTAAAGGAATACATCGCACGCGGCACCTACATTTATCCGCCCACCGCGGCGATGCGGCTGATCACCGATATTTTTGCCTATTGCAATCAAAATGTGCCGGAGTGGAACACCATCTCTATCAGCGGCTATCACATGCGCGAGGCCGGATCGACCGCGGTGCAGGAGGTCGCGTTTACCCTGGCTGACGGCATCACCTACGTGAAGGCAGCCGTCGAGGCGGGACTCGACGTGGACGGGTTTGCCCCGCGGCTCTCCTTCTTTTTTGCCTGCCACAACAATTTCCTTGAAGAAGTTGCCAAGTTCCGCGCCGCCCGCCGCATGTGGGCCAAAATCATGCGCGACGACTTCGGCGCCACCTCGCCCAAGGCGCAGATGCTACGCTTCCATACCCAGACCGGCGGCTCTACCCTGACCGCGCAGCAGCCTCAAAACAATATCGTGCGCACCGCGCTGCAAGCCATGTCTGCGGTGCTGGGCGGGACCCAGTCGCTGCACACCAATTCCTTCGACGAAGCACTCGCGCTACCGACCGAAGAGTCGGCGCGAATCGCCCTGCGCACGCAGCAGATCATCGGATACGAGAGCGGAGTGACGGCGGCCATCGACCCCCTTGCAGGCTCGTACTACGTCGAGACGCTGACCAACGAGATCGAAAAACGCGCCAGCGAGTACCTCGACAAAATCGATGCCATGGGCGGGATGCTGAAGGCGATCGAGCGCGGATTTGTTCAGCAGGAGATTCAAAACGCCGCCTACGAGTTCCAGAAATCGGTGGACAGCAAGGAGCAGTTGCTGGTGGGTGTCAACGCCTTCCAGGTCGATCAGGAACAGCCCGTCACGCTGCAGAAGATCGACCCGGAACTGGAGCGCCGTCAGGTGGAGCGTCTGCGCGCCTTCCGTGCCAAGCGCGACCCTGAAAAAGCCGCTGGCGCCGTGCTTAAGGTGAATGAAACCGCCCGCAACGGCGGAAACCTGATGCCGGTCATCGTAGAAGCTGTGGAAAGCAATGCCACTGTCGGCGAAATCTGCGACTCCATGCGCAAGGTCTTCGGCGAGTACAAAGAAGTGATGGTGATCTGAGTATTTGGCCTTGAGTAAAGCAGCAAAAGGGCGCCAGTGCGCCTTTTTGCTGACAGCGCCCGCGTTCCGCATCAACGGTAAGCTTGAGCTTTCCCGCAGTTGAATTCAATACCGGATTCGGTATAGCAGCCGGTTGTGTAATGGCGGCTGGGCTGGTTCTCGCGCTCCCACTCCTTGTCCTTTTCCTTTTTCTCCTCGTCTGAGCGCAGGGTCATGGAGAGCACGTCGCAGTGAATCTCCTTCGCCAGGCCAGCAGGCTGCAGAATGAGATTCTTGCCGACCAGTTTGATCGCCACCTCGCCACCGACCTCCAGCAAAATCGCGTGGCGGGGCTGAATGACGTAGCTGACCTTACCGGTGTGCAGTTCATATTCGATACACTGGCCAGTGACAGACCCAGTTACAGGCCCAGCTTCCGGCCCAGCGCTTGCCGGCACAGGGCCATATCCCGGAGCCGAGCTTGCCAGGAGAGCTTCCATGCCGGCAGTTGCCATGCAGGGAACCTTCCGCATGGAACGGACGACGGCGCGCTCCATTTCCCCATTGAGCGCAAGGGCAGATGACGTCGAGCAGATCAGGGAAAGCATGCAGCAGAACTTCAGGCAAAGTAGGGCGGGAATCCAACCGGTCTTCATCGCAATGTCTCCAACCAGATCATCGGCAATCCTGCCGAGAACTCCAGTTTTTTGAGCCACCTAGGAGACTTTTTCCGCGATCAGGCTTGACAAGGCCGGGCCACATCCTGTAAAAACACGGAACGATGTTAAACGCGCTCCTCATCACGGCCATGGCCATGTGCATGCAAATGATGTGCATGCGTACGCCCGTGGGCGCGCTCGAGAGTTCGCGAAAAGCTTAGATAGACACTAGCCAAGCGACATCAAGAGTTTCCAAACGACCCACGGCATAGAGCCTGGGTCGTTTTCGTTTGTACACGATATTATTAAAAGGGAGCAGATGCGATGCCGGAAAACGAGAAGAAACATCACCTAGCAACATTGGCGGTTCACGGTGGACAGAGCGTAGAGAAGACGACCAAGGCACGCGCCGTGCCCATCTACCAGACCACCAGCTACGTCTTCGACGATAGCGACCACGCCGGCCGCCTCTTCGGCTTGCAGGAATTCGGTAACATCTACACCCGCATCATGAATCCCACCACCGACGTTTTTGAGAACCGAATTGCGGCCCTTGAAGGCGGCGTGGCGGGACTGGCGACGGCCTCCGGACAGGCCGCCGAGACGCTGGCAATCACCACTCTGGCTGGCGCGGGCGATGAGATCGTCTCCACCACCTCGCTTTACGGTGGCACCTACAACCTCTTCCATTACACCCTGCCGCGGCTAGGCATCACGGTAAAGTTTGTCGACGCCGATGACTTCGACGGATTGCGCGCGGCCATTAACGAAAAGACAAAGGCGCTCTACACCGAGACCCTGGGCAATCCCAAGCTCGACGTAGCCGACATTGAAACCCTGGCGAAGATCGCCCACGAAGCCGGAATCCCGCTGGTGATCGACAACACCTCCGCCTCGCCTGCCTTGACGCGTCCCATCGAATGGGGTGCCGACATCGTCGTGGAATCGGCGACCAAGTTCATCGGCGGCCACGGAACCACAATCGGCGGCATCATCGTGGATGCGGGCCGCTTTGACTGGACGGCTTCACCGCGATTCAAGCGCGACTTCGTCGATCCCGACCCGAGCTATCACGGCATCAGCTACACCACGGCCTTCGGCAATCTGGCCTTCATTCTCAAGGCGCGTGTGCAGGGCCTGCGTGATACCGGCGCGGCACTCTCGCCCTTCAACTCCTTCCTGCTGCTGCAGGGGGCCGAGACGCTGCACCTCCGCCTGGAGCGCCATTCCGAGAACGCACTGCGGGTTGCCAAATACCTCGAGACACATCCCGGAGTCGAGTGGGTGAACTATCCGGGACTGGAGTCCAGCAAGTACTACAAGCGCGCCGCCAAGTACCTCCCCAACGGACGCGGCGCTCTGGTGACCTTCGGCATCAAGGGCGGCTACGACGCAGGACGCAAGCTCATCGACTCGGTGAAGCTGTTCAGCCACGTGGCCAACATCGGCGACGCAAAGTCGCTGATCATCCATCCCTCTTCCACCACCCACCAGCAACTCAGCGCAGCCGAACAGCTCGACACCGGCGTTACGCCGGAGCTGGTCCGCCTCTCTGTGGGCATTGAAGACATACGTGACATCATTGGCGACCTCGCGCAGGCAATCGAAGCGGCGAATGGCACCACCCATACGCTGCCCCAGCCCGCAGGAGCAGGAAAATAGCAATGGCAACCAACTTACATTTAACGCAAGGCACCCTATCGATCACCAAACGTGGCCCGTTCGAATTAGAGAGCGGGCAAACGTTGGAGAGCGTCAACCTGCGCTACGCGATTTACGGCGAGCCCAATCCGGAGTGTAGCAACGTCACCCTGGTCTGCCATGCCCTGTCCGGCTCGGCCAGGGTTGACCAGTGGTGGCCGGACCTGTTGCCGCGGGTCTTCGATGTCGAACGCGAGTGCGTTATTTGTTTCAACGTGATCGGCGGCTGCTATGGCTCGACCAGCCCGGCCTCGCTCAATCCGCAGACCGGCAAGCCTTATGGCGCCAGCTTTCCGCAGGTCACGGTGCGTGACTGGGTGCGTTCGCAAAGGGTTGCGCTGCAGGAGCTGGGAATCCGGCACATCAAGCTTGCCATCGGCCCCTCGATTGGCGGAATGCAGGCGATCCAGTGGGCGGTCGAGTATCCGGATTTTGTCGATCGCGTGGTTGCCATGGGCGCCACCCCGCTGAACGCCCTAGGCCTCGGCATCAACCACCTTCAGCGCGAGATCGTGCGGCTCGACCCGGAATGGCGCGGCGGCGACTACTACGACGGGCCGGGGCCGCGCACTGGTTTGGCCCAGGCTCGCGCAATCGCAATGTGTACCTACAAGTCGGCGGAACTCTTTCACGCACGCCATGGCCGCAAGGCCGACCGCAAGGGCAAAGCTCCATGGAAGGACATCGAAGGCAGATTCGACATCGCCGGCTATCTTGATTATCAGGGCAAGCTGTTCTGGGAGCGCTTTGACGCAAACGCCTACCTGACAATCACCCGCGCCATGGACCTCTTCGACCCTCAGCGTGACTGGAACGGAGAAGCCTGGACTCGCGTTCGGGCCAAATTGCTGCTCTTCGGAATATCCAGCGACGTGCTCTTTCCTGAGGGCGACGTGCGCGAGTTCGCCCTGGAATTACGCGCCGCCGGCGTCGATTGCACCTATGAGTGCATCGACTCCTCGCATGGCCACGACTCATTCCTTGCCGAGCCGGATAAGCTGGTGGGAATCATCAGGAATTTCATAGCGACCGATGCCCCCACGCCGGATTCCCTTCGCGCCGTCGGTGTTGGAGAGCAGGGCGGCGACATCGCCTGAAACTTCACGGACAATAGTGTGGCCGACAGCCCCCGGACATCGCCGGGGGTTTCTACTCTTAGAGATAAGCTGTTTCTGGATTGGAGCTAGGCGCGGGTGCGCAGTTCGGATTTATAATGCTGCAGGCGCTGGCGCATCTCTTGCAATTTGGTGACCTGATCGGCAGGCAGGGGACGCTCGCAGCCAAGCTGTTTTACGACCAGTGCGATCTTGGCAAAATGCTCGACGGTCTCCATGTTCATGTAGGCCTGCATCAGGTCGCAGCCGCAGGTGACGACGCCATGATTGGCCATGAGAACCGCGTCATGATCGGGGATGAACGGCTCTAATGCTTCCGACAATTCGGAGGTGCCTGGGGTTGCGTAGTGAGCCAGCGGTACCGAGCCGAGCGAGAGCAGGACTTCGCTGATCAGGGCCTGATCGAGCGCAAGTCCGCAGGCGGCAAAACCGGTAGCCGTGGGCGGGTGCGCGTGTACGATCGCGTTGACATCGGGACGCATACGGTAAATGGTCATGTGCATGCCGATTTCGCTGGTGACGTCGCGGTAGCCGGAGACCTTGCGCCCCTGCATGTCCACCACTAGCAGATCCTCGGTGGACATCATTCCCTTGCTGATGCAGGTGGGGGTGGCGAGGATTGAAACATCATTGAGACGCACTGAGATGTTGCCGTCTGTCGCAGCAATGAGGCCGCGCTCGTGCAGCATCTTTCCGAAACGGAGAATTTCCAGCCGGGACTCGTGCTCGCTCATTTACCGATTCAACCCAAAGAATAAATTCCCGCTACCGCATAGTACCGTAGGCTAAAGCGCTTCGCCACATTTTCTGTGATGCTTGGGCCGATCCTGTGGAGCCCTATAATTGTTTGGTGCTTGTTTCCGATTTTGACTTTCCACTTCCACCGGAGTTGATCGCGCAGCATCCGCCCGCTGAGCGTGCTGCTTCGCGGATGTTGCATATGCGCGGCGATTCGCTGCGGGACACTGTCTTCAGCGAGTTTCCGGCGCTGCTGCGGGAAACCGACCTGCTGGTGTTTAACGATACACGAGTGCTTCCGGCGCGGCTCTTTGGACATCGCAGCGGGAGCCGGGCGCAGCGCCTGAGCCCACATAATCCGGCCTCGCGGGATTTTTTACACGGCAAGGTAGAGGTGCTGCTGACCCGCAGGTTGGCCCCGGCGTCAGTGACCGGAGGGCCATCGGTTGACACATACCCGTCGCTTAACCCATCGCAGCCGCCAATCGAGCAACTCTGGCAGGCACTGGTGCGTCCGGGAAGAAAGATCATGCCGGGCGAGCGGCTCTACTTCAGTGGTACGGAGGGAGCAGCGGAAGATGCAGCACCTCTGCTGGAAGCCGAGGTGCTGACCCGGGGCGAGTTCGGCGAACGAACTCTGCGCTTTTCGCCGGTGCCGGACTTTTTCGCCCGGCTGGAGCGGCTAGGGCATATTCCGCTGCCGCCCTACATCGACCGCGAGGATACGCCAGAAGACCGCGAGCGCTACCAGACGGTGTTTGCGCGCGATCTGGGCTCGGTGGCAGCGCCGACGGCGGGATTGCACTTTACCGACGAGATCCTGGGAAAGCTGCGGGACAAGGGGGTGGAAACCGCCTCGGTGACGCTGCATGTGGGGCTGGGGACATTCGCGCCGATCCGTAGCGAAGTGGTCGAGGAGCACAAGATTCATACCGAGTGGTACCAGATTCCCGAAGAGACTGCCGAGCGCATCACGCGAGCCAAACGCGAAGGGCGGCGCGTGGTGGCCGTAGGAACAACCACGGTGCGGACTCTGGAGTACGCGGCGGGACAGAATCCGGAGTCTGCAATCACGGCGCATAGCAGCGAGGCTAACATTTTCATCTATCCCGGGTACCGCTTCCGGGTGGTAGATGCGATGCTGACCAATTTTCATCTCCCCAAGAGCACTCTGCTGATGCTGGTTTCGGCCTTTGCCGGGCGCGAGCGGGTACTGGCGGCCTACAATCATGCGGTGCGCGAGAGATATAGGTTCTTCAGCTACGGGGACTGCATGTTCATCGAACCGTAAACCGAATGCCACTTATACTTCTGTGCCGTAAATGTAGTTGCGGAAGGACGTTCAGCTGTGAATTCGCACACCGTACCGAAAAGGCTTCTAGAGCAGTTCGCCTACGATGACCCTGTCACCAAGTCGCGCAGGCTGTGGCGATACGAGAAGGACAGGCCGCCTTACGCCTTCGCTTCTCCGAAGAAAGCGACTCGCTTCGATGGGCATTTCCTCGACCCCCGCAATCCCGGCAGGGAAGATGAGTTGGAAGCGCGGCTAAACCGCGAAATCGAACAGCCGGTGAACTTGATTATAGATATGCGGGGTATCGTACCTTCGTGCCATCCCGGCTCCAAATCACACAGCTCACCGCCTATATGTTCTTGCTCTGGCACCGCTCTCAGGCGCGGAAGGCCGCCACGCGCATCCAAGTGGAGATCATAGTATCTTCTCTGCGTTCATTGCTCGCGAACAATCAGCAGATTACGGAACTTGCCGGCAAGTGGACACTCGCCATGATAGCGCGTGGATATCCTCTCACTCGCACCATCACGACCGAAGAAGTTCGCCAGCGTATAGTCGAGGCGATTGAAGATCAGTTAGCCAATGACCAGATTCAGCACCAATATGCAGACACGATTGAGCGCGCGTTATCCAGGCTCGATGACGGTATGGTCAACGGGAGTTGGGAACTTCTGCATGCCCCACCGGAGGATCCTTTCGTGATTGGAGATGCGCCTGTTGTGACCTGGGAAAGGATGGGTAACAACCTACTCGTCTATGGTCAAGGATTTAGCAGGCCGAATGTAGAAGTGTTGTTTCCTATTTCTCCAGTTGCATGTCTGCACATTAAGCCGTCCGTCCGGAGGACCCGCCGCGTGTATACGCCAAGCACGCAGGAGGTAAATATGGCACAGGCCGCTTTTGCTACGGCCCATTGCTTTACCAACACTCGCAGCGACACGCTAAATGCTCTACTTCAGCCTAAGTTCGGGAGAGCGGAGATTGGCGTAACTGCGTTCAACATCGCACATCGTGATTATTCAAATACGATGTTCCAGATTTTGATGAATGAGGGAAGATGGGTGCCGCCGCCCCTACTGGGCCAGTGAGGCCAGGGCGAATTGCCCGCGGTGTTACCCCGTGTTCTGTCCATTTTGTTCGCACCCACCGCAGACGGCGTTTTGAGAGCCTGAACCTCGCGCATTTGATAGCATTTCATGGTGCCTGCCAAGAAGAAATCCGCTGACTCTGAAGCCGTAGCCGAAAGCTGCACTCCCACACTTCCCCCTCACGGCAAGGGGCGCGTCTTTTTAATCGATGCGTACTCGTTTGTCTTCCGCGCCTACCATGCAATGGCGCGCCAGCGTCCAATGTCAACGCGCACGGGGCTGCCGACGGCAGCTACATACGTGTTTGTGAATATGTTGAACAAGCTGCGCAAGGATTTTGCGCCGGAGTACATTGCAGCCGTCTTTGACATGGGGCCGAGCTTCCGAGACGCGCAGGCGCAGGCGATGCCTTCGCAGATGAAGCGCGACAAGGCGACAGGCGAGATGGTGGAGGTGGCATACGCCGGCTACAAGGCCAATCGCACCGAGATGCCCGAGGATTTGCGGCAGCAGCTTCCGTACATCCATCGCGCACTGGATGTGTACCGGATTCCAATCCTGGGGCGCGAAGGTTTTGAAGCCGATGATGTCATCGGCACCCTGGCGCACCGGGCCGCCGAGGCCGGATACGCCGTGTACGTGGTGAGCAGCGACAAAGACATGCTGCAACTGGTGGATGGCAACATCTGCGTGCTGAATCCTCCGAAGGACAATCTGATCTGCGATCGGGCTAAGGTACAGGAACTGCTGGGCGTGACGCCGGAGCAGGTGATCGATCTGATGGCCCTGCGCGGCGACTCAGTGGACAACGTGCCGGGCGCACCGGGAATTGGCGACAAGGGATCGGTGGAGCTGATTCAGCAGTTCGGAAGTCTCGACGCGCTGTTGGAGCGGGCAGGCGAGGTGCAGAGGAAGACCTATCGCGAATCGCTGCAACAGAATCGCGAGATGATTCTGCTGAGCAAAGAACTGGTCACAATCGACTGCAACGTTGCGATTCCATTTGAGCCGGAGTTGATGCGGGCGCAGGAGCCCGACGTAACAGCGGCGCGCGCACTATTCGCCGAGTTGGAGTTCACTACTTTGCAGAAGGAGTTTCTCTCCTCCGGCGAAGCGGTGGGCGAGACCAACTACGGCGAGTTGACCGATGCGGCTCTGGAGAAGCTGGCGCACGCGCCTATGCTGGCCATCGCCCTGAGTGCAGCGGTGCGGCTGACCGAGGCCGAGGCAAGCGAAGCCGTAGTTGCGGAAGCCGGCGCGGAGGAAGCTGCGCCGGAGCAGGGCTCGCTGGCCTTGGGTGAACCGGCAGCGGCATTGGATGCGGGCGGGTATACAGGGGCAGACGCCGCGCCGTCCGCTGGAGCAGGGCAGCAGATTGCGCTCTGCGTATCAGAAGCCGAGAGCTATACCGCCGAGATTGGTGGCCCATACGGCGCGCGCATCGCGCAACTGCTGGCCGACCCTGCGGTGGTAAAGGCCGTACACGATGCGAAGTCCACGCTGCACGCGTTGGGCGGCACGGGTTTGGCAGGCGTGGAATATGACACCATGCTGTACTCCTATCTGCTGGACCCGACCTACAGCGCGCACACGCTTCCGGGAGTTGCGTTGCGACGTCTTGGGCTGAAGCTCACAGGCTCGCTGGGGGAGGCCGCAGACATCACGCTGCGGCTGGCCAATACGCTGCGCACGGAAGTTGAAGCCGAACCCGAGTTAGAACGACTCTATCGCGAGATCGACTTGCCCTTAACGTTTGTGTTGCACGGCATGGAGCAGGCCGGAGTGCAGCTTGATTGCGAGGCGCTGAAGGAGATGTCCAGCAAGCTGCAAGGCGACATTCGGCGGCTGGAGCGCAAGATTCACGAGATGGCCGGGGTTGAGTTCAACGTGAATTCGCCGAAACAGCTTGGCGATGTACTCTTCAACCGCATGGCTTTGCCCAAGCCGATGAAGTACGGCAAGGGGAAGACGATCTCGACCGCGCAGGACGTGCTGGAAGGCTTGGCCGCCGAGCATGAGATTGTGCGGCTGGTGCTGGAGTTCCGGCAGCTTACAAAACTTAAATCGACATATATCGATGCATTGCCGCTGCTATGCCGCAACGGCCGCTTGCATACGAGCTTCAATCAGACGGTGGCGGCGACCGGACGGCTGAGTTCGACGAATCCGAATCTGCAGAACATTCCGATCCGCACCGAGCTTGGACGCGAGATTCGCGCCGCGTTTGTCGCGGCTCCGGGCAAAGTGCTGGTAGCGGCCGATTACTCGCAGATTGAGCTGCGCCTGCTGGCTCATTACTCGCAGGACCCTCTGCTGCTGGAGGCTTATCGCACCGGGAAGGACATTCACGCGCTGACCGCAGCGGAGGTCTTCGGCGTGCCGCCGATGATGATCAACGCCGAGCACCGGCGCAGGGCGAAGGCGGTGAACTTCGGAATCGTGTACGGTCTCTCGCCATTTGGACTCTCGCAGCAGTTGGGGATCGAGCAGAAGGAAGCCAAGCGATTTATCGAAGCCTACTTTGAGCGCTACGCGGGCGTGCGCGGCTACATCGATTCGACACTGGAGCAGGCGCGGCGCGATGGCTTTGTGCGCAACCTGTTCGGCCGCAAGCGTCCGATTCCGGACCTGCAGAGCAAGAACCCGAACCTGCGCGGCTTCGCCGAACGCACGGCGGTGAACACACCGCTGCAAGGCACGGCAGCGGACTTGATCAAGATCGCTATGCTGCGCCTGGACCGCGAAATCTGCAGTCGCGGACTGGAAGCAAAGATGCTGCTGCAGGTGCATGACGAACTTGTGCTGGAGGCTCCCGAGGCCGAGGTGGAGGCCGTGAAAATGCTGGTAAAAGAGTGCATGGAGGGCGCGCACGAGGTAAGTGTTCCGCTGGAAGTCGAGGTGAGCGTGGGTGGCAACTGGCGGGACATGGAGTGAGGGGGTGTCTCTTCCCACCTTAGCGTCGAAAGGCACTACGCGAAGGTGGGGCACCCGTCAGTTCGGTAGGTCAACGAAAAATCCTAGATCCCGATCGCTTCCTGCAACGCTCCCGCGATTGCCGCGACGTGCTTGTGCATCAGCTCTTCGCTTTCGGCCTCGATCATGACGCGGGCGAGTTTTTCGGTGCCGGAGTAGCGCACGACTACGCGCCCATTGCCGTCCAACTCCTGCTCGGCGGTGCGCAGGGCGGCGGCGACGGTGAGCAGTTCGTGCATCGGAATTTTCTCGCGCACTTTGACGTTACGGATCTGCTGCGGGAAAACCTTGAAATCGGCGGTCAGCTCGTGCAGCGATTTGCCGGAGCGGGCGACGATATCGAGGACGCGCAAGGCGGTCAAGAGGCCGTCCCCGGTGGTCGAGTCGCCATCCATGAAGAGGATGTGGCCGGACTGCTCGCCGCCGAGGGTGGCTCCGGTTTTGAGCATCTCTTCGAGGACGTATTTATCGCCGACACCGGCGCGCAGCATCTTGATGCCGCTGGAGTGCAAGGCTTTCTCCAGGCCCATGTTGCTCATGCTGGTGGCGACCACCGTGTCATGCGGTAGGACGCTGCGGGCCTTCATGTCGCGGGCGGCGATCAGCAGGACGGCGTCGCCGTTGACGACGTTGCCGAGCGAGTCGCTGAAGAGAGCGCGGTCGGCGTCGCCGTCGAGGGTGATGCCGAGATCGAACTGCCCGGGGCGGCGCTGCAACTCGGCGGCGACGTGCTCGGGGTGAAGCGCTCCGCAGCCTTCGTTGATGTTGCGGCCGTTAGGTGTAGTGTGGAGGGCCTCGACGGGAATGCCGATGCGGGCGAAGAGTTCGGGAGCCACGGCGCTGGCGGCCCCGTTGGCGCAGTCGATGAGAATGCGGAGGTTCTTGAGTTTGGCGCGGTCCAGCGCTGGCGGGTACGCGGCAACGGACGCCGCTCCGGTCGCTGACGCTGGCGGGTACGCGTTAACGGCCGCCGCTCCGGTCGCGGGCGCACTGGCGAGCCAGTCTTCGTAATCAGAACGCAGGCGCGCATCACCAGGGAGGATGCCGGTCATCAGGCTGCCTTCGTCGTGCTGATGATCGACGAGCTGGTCGATGTGCTCGAAAATTTCGACTTCGATCTCGTGCTCGATCTCATCGGCGAGCTTCATGCCGTTCGGTCCGAAGAGCTTGATGCCGTTGTCCTGCCAGGGATTGTGCGAGGCCGAGATGACGACTCCGGCGGCAAAGCCATGGGTGCGGGTGAGGTAGGCGACGCCGGGAGTGGTAAGCACTCCGGC
The DNA here is from genome assembly GCA_963786435.1 of uncultured Acidobacteriota bacterium. GTDB lineage: Bacteria > Acidobacteriota > Terriglobia > Terriglobales > Acidobacteriaceae > TOLSYN. The sequence goes on along the minus strand of CAWAZK010000002.1, from coordinate 2,321,759 downwards.
ACTGGCGAAGCCGCATCCGGCATCGCGCAGTCCGCGCGCGATGGTTTCGGCGATCCAGCCGCTGGATTCGCGAGTGTCTTGCCCGAGCACGACCTTCGCATCGGCGGAGCGGCGCACCAGGCGCGCGCCGCAGGCGCGTCCGATGGCATAGACCGTCGCACGGTCAAGGGGATATTCGCCGGCGACGCCGCGAATTCCGTCGGTTCCAAACAACTGCCTGACGATTGCCCGGGAAGGATTTGCCAAGTTAATGCACTCCAGCTTTTAAAGATGATTTCTGCGTTGTGACGATGACACGAACAAGGCCGGAGCCGGTGATGTGGACCAGTGGATCAGGAAGAAAAGCCATGGTTTCAAAGGTGGACTGTCCGGCGACTCCGGTTACGTCCACGGTATCGGTCAAGGCGTCTTCGATCGCGTCCACGCGGTGCGCCGGGCCGGTGATGGTGAGCGTCGCCGGGTTGGTAGTCACGGTTGCTATGTGATATCCGGGCGGCAGCTTGCCGATTACGCGTGGCCTTACCGCGACTTGACGGGTCTCGCGCTGATCGAAAACCAGGCGCAGGCGCGAGGGCGTGACCTGCATCACCTCGACGTCGCGCGGAACACGGATCTGGTCCGAGGTGAGGTCATAGGTATGTTCGCCGGCACTGGCGCCACGCAGGTCAATGACGGCGCGAACGTTCTCCGGTGAAAGATCGCGGAGCACACGCGCCGGGCCGCGGAGGCGGATTTGCGCCTGCGGAACTACGTCCGAGGTGTAATCGAGACCCTTCGGAGGCCGCGTAAACTCGACCGGGACGCGGATGGAGATCTCCGCCACGGGCTCGCGAGCCACTCCGTACCACATCAGGATCGCAATGACCAGCGACATCAGCTTGAGTCCGATGTGATCGAACAGAAGATGGCGAATACGAGAGATCATGGCAGATCTCCGTGTTCACCAGCACGCTCCTGCGAGCGCATCGTGCGCTCATCGCCCGGAGCGCGGAAGGCATCGACCGAACTGGACGTGGGATAGGGATGCGTGGGCGTAGCCGGGGAGTGCATCAGCAACTCACCAAGACGCTGACGCAGCCGCTCGGGAGTGATGTCGCGCTCGACCTGCCCGGCAACGGCAATGCTGATGCTTCCGGTCTCCTCCGAGACAATCACCGAGACCGCATCGGTCTCTTCGGTAATTCCGATTCCGGCGCGATGCCGGGTTCCGAGCTGTGTCGAGAGCAACGGATTCATCGACAGCGGCAGGAAGCAGGCGGCAGCGGCAATGCGATCCTTCTGCACGATTACGGCGCCATCGTGCAAGGGCGCGCTCGGACGAAAGAGAGTCGCCAGCAGGTCGTAGGAGAGATGCGAGTCGAGGGCAACTCCGCTCTCGATGTAGGTGCGCAATCCGATTTCCCTCTCGATCACCACCAGGGCACCGGTCTGATCCTGCGAAAATGTGGTGGCCGCCATGACAATGTCGTCATAGGCATCGGCACTGCCGTTCTGCGTGCCGCGGCTAAACGTGAGATTACGGCCAAGGCGCGCCAGCGCCTGACGGATCTCGCTCTGGAAGATCACGATGAGAGCAAAAATGCTATACGGCAGGATGGTGCCGACCAGCCAGTCCAACGTGCGCAGATTGCAGAGATGCGCGATATAAAAGGCGACGGCCAGAATGCCTACCCCGCTAAGCATGGGTACCGCGCGGGTGCCCCGCACCAGCAGCAGAAACTGGTAGATGAAAAATGCGACAAGCAGAATATCCAGAACAGATCCGGTAGTCAGGTGTGGCGTGTATCCAGATAGGTTCGGGAACTTCGGCATGGTCTCCTTTCGAGAGCTTTGCACCAGCACCAGGGTGACCGGTTGAGATCGGAATACTTTATTGTAAAGCAGCGATGCCAGCAAATCAGCGCGCTATGTTGCGCAAAAGTCGCTCAAAGGTTGCTTAAAACGACACGCAGTACGCTTCGCGCCATGAACTTCCGTCACTCCGCTCCGTTTTTTGGCTCGGCTTTGCGTAGGGATTCGACACGGGCATCGACCTCGCCGCGGGCTAGGCGGGCGCGAATTGCATCTCCGGGCTCCAGTTGCGCTGCTTCCTTTATCAGCGCGCCCTGTGCATCGAAGATCAGCGAATAACCGCGCTCCAGGATTGCCACAGGGGAGAGCGTATCGAGCTTTCCCGATGCCTGTTCGAGACGCGAGCGGCGGTGCATCAGGTATCTCCTGGTGGCCGCGGCCAGAGCTTGCACATGAGAGAGCAACTCCCGCTTTTGCATGCTGAGTTGCTGTCGCAGATCGCGCTGGGCAAGGCGCGAGGCGGCTAGAGCGAACCGTCGCGAGGCATCGCCCAGACGCACGCGCATCAGGCTTTCCAGGCGAAAGCGCAGGTCGTCCACCCTTTGCTGGCGGCGGGCGATGGCGTCCTCCATGCGGGCAAATACGCGGTCCTTTTCGAGCGAGGTAAAGCTCTGGCGCTGCCGCAGCAAACTGTATTGAGCTGCGCGTCGAAGCCGTTCTCTCAGAGTGGATACGCTCTCCTGCAACTCCTGCTTGCAGCGGATGACGATCTCCGCCGCCGCTGAAGGTGTGGGAGCGCGCAGGTCGGCGACGAAATCGCAGATGGTGAAATCGGTCTCATGGCCGACGGCGGAGATGACCGGAATGTGGCTGGCGGCGATGGCGCGTGCCAATGACTCACTGTTGAAGGCGGCAAGATCTTCGACGCTGCCTCCGCCACGCGCAATGATGATGACATCGACGGCGAAGGCGGAGAGTTCGTCCGGCTGCTTTCCGCTCTGCTGATTGAAGAAGCGAATTCCGGCTGAGACTTCCCCGGCGGCGCTCTCGCCCTGTACCTGGGAGGGATAGATCAGCACGTTGAGCGACTCGTGGCGGCGCTGTAGAACATTGAGAATGTCTCGAATGACGGCACCGCGCGGTGAGGTGATGACGCCGATGCGGCGGGGCAGCGCGGGTAAAGGCTTCTTGCGCTCCGGGGCGAAGAGTCCCTCGGCCGCCAGCTTTGCCTTGAGTTGCTCGAAGGCGACTTGCAGAGCCCCGGCGCCCATCGGTTCCATGTATTCCGCGAGCAGTTGCATCTCGCCGCGCGCCTCGTACATGGTGATGCGGCCGCGGGTGATGACCTGCATCCCATTCTGCGGACGAAAGCGCAGCAGGCGCGCCTGGGCGCGAAACATCACAACGCGAAGCTGCGAGTCGCCATCCTTGAGCGTGAGGTAAATGTGGCCACTCTCAGCTGGGCGATAGTTGGAGATTTCGCCTTCAACCCATATATCCGGAAAGCCCTTCTCAAGATGGACTCGCACGGCAGTAACCAGTTCGCGCACGGCGTAGATGCGGCGCGAGGGTGCTTCAGCCGAAAAGTCGAAAGAGAACTGCGAATCGCCCACCTCGGAAGTTTATCAGGGGAGGCAAAGTCCAGAGTCTGTCAACCTGAGTCGCGTCCGGGGCGACGCTTCCCTGCGCTCTAGTGACTTTGGTAATTATGTCCCGCTGAGTGCTGATCGTAAGATCAAACTTAAGGGGATTCCTCGATGCGCGCTGCCCGACGTGCGATGGCTTCGGTTGTTTGCTTCTGGTTGTTCTTCTCCGTCTATTGCCCGGCCCAGGAAGAATCTCTTGGCGATCTGGCACGCAGAGTTCGCGCTGAAAGAGCGGCCAAGCAGGAGGCCCGGGCTGCGCAAGAAGGCAGCGCAGGATCAGCCTCAACCGAGGGCAAATCAACAACAACGCCTTCCGCGTTGAAGCATGAATCCAACTCCCACGGTACCGACATCTCCAAAGAAGCTTACGTGATTGAAACCTCAACCACAAAAGTTCTCGTGAATGCCGATGGAACCGCCACGCGCGAGATGAGCTCTGCGGTTCGCATAAACGACGACAACGGTGTCAAGCAGTTTGCGGTACTGAAAATTCCCTTCACCAGCGCCAACCAGGTGGTCGAAATTGATTCGGTTCAGGTGCGGAAACCGGATGGCACGGTGGTCAAAACGCCGGATTCCAACATCCAGGAGATGCCGCAGGAAGTTACCAGCTCCACCCCCATGTACAGCGATATCCGCGAGAAGCACGTTGCGGTAAGAGGATTGGGTGTAGGCGATCTGCTTGAGTATAAAGTCCGTTTCCGCACCGTAAAACCGGAGGTGCCGGGACAATTCTGGTTTGAGTACAGCTTCAACAAGGACGCAATCATCAAGGACGAGCGTCTTGAGATCAGTTGTCCAACCGGAAAATATCTCAACGTTAGGAGCCCGGAGGTAAAACCGGAGATCGGCGAGGAAAGTGGGCGGCGAATTTACCGCTGGTCGAGCTCGAATCTGGTGAGAAAGGACACTGATGCGCCGAAGCCAAAAAGCGGGAGGGCCCCAATGCCGTCGGTACAGGTTTCCACTTTCCAGAGTTGGGAGGAGGTCGGACGCTGGTATGGCGGCTTGCAGCAGGAGCAGGTCAAGAGCACTCCGCTGGTTGTGGCAAAAGCTGCCGAGTTAACCAAGGGATTGAAGACCGACAACGAAAAGATTCAGGCGATTTACAACTTTGTATCTCTTCAGGTTCACTACGTTGGGCTGTCATTCGGAATCGGGCGCTATCAACCGCACGCGGCAGAGGATGTGTTAAGCAACGAGTACGGCGATTGCAAGGACAAGTACACGTTGCTGGCATCCTTGCTGAGAGCGGCGGGCTACGACTCCTGGCCGGTGCTGATCAATAGCTCGCGCGAAATCAACCCTAAGCTTCCCTCGCCTGGACAATTCGATCATGTCATCGCGGCCATTCCGTTGGGCGGAAAACTGCTCTGGGCAGATTCCACTCCCGAGGTAGCGCCGTTTGGTTTGCTCATGCCCATGCTGCGCGACAAAGAGGGATTGGGCATTCCCACAAGCGGGTCGCCAAAGCTGTTGCGAACCCCCGCCGAGCCACCGTTTGCCTCCTCGCAGCTTTTTGCCGTGACCGGAAAATTGGATGAGAACGGGACCTTCAGCGCGCATATGGAACTAACCGTCCGCGGAGATTTGGAAGTGGCTCTGCGCGCTGCCTTCCGACAGTTACCGCAGTCGAAGTGGAAGCAGTTTGGCCAGGTGTTCGCGAATGGACTCGGATATGGCGGCGAGGTCTCCGACGTTCAGGTCTCGGAGATAGGAGACCTCGCGAACCCCTTCCACATCTCCTACGAGTACACGCGTAAGAAACTCAGGTCATGGGACAGTCACCAGATCGTGCCGCCCCTTCCCAGCTTCGGCTTTGAAAGAAAATACGAAAACATCGAGAAAGCGCCGCGCAATCCCGAGGAACTTGGCTCGCCGTCGGAAGTCGTATACCGCTCGAAGCTCGAACTGCCTCCGGGGTACACCACCATGGCGCCCACGGCGGTTCACGTAGTGAAGCCCTACATCGAGTACCACGCGACTCACTTGCTGAAAGGAAATGTGCTGATCTCGACACGGCGCATCATCATCAAGCAGCAGGAAGTGCCTTCGGGCGATTGGGAAGGCTTTCGCATATTCTGCCGGAAAGTCACTGCCGATGAGAGTGCCTACATAAACTTGCAATCTGAAACCACGGAGTTAGGCGATGTGGATCACGCCGCTTCGCGTTAGTAGAGCGTGAGCTTCCTAACGCCGGAAGCTGCGCAACAGCCACAGAACGATCGTAAACAAGATGCTCAGAATGATCGAAGTCGCAAGCGGGAAATAAACCTGGGTGTGACCGCTGCGGCTATGCCAGCGAATATCTCCGGGCAGGCGGCCAAAGGGAAGGCCAATGCGCGTCCCGAGCAGAATGCCCGCACCGAGGGCGACGAGGATGAAGCCTAGTACGAGAAGTGCCTTGCCTATCTCCGCCATGGTGTGATTCTAACAACGCGCAGGCGTTCGCACACACTGGAACCAGCGTTCAGGAAGTCGCCTTGATCCGTTCCAGCAGCTCCTCTGACATTGCCGAGAATTCCTGAGAAGCCTGCTCATCGCCCATCTCGAAAATGGGCTTCTGAAGCGAAACTGATTCTGGTATCGCTACGCGCTCCCGCAATTCCGTCTGCAGCACCAGCTTCTCAAACCGTGTTCGCAGATTCGCCAAAAGATTTTCGCGATGAGTGGCTTTGCGCCCCACACGAGAGACGATGATTCCGGCGTTGGTAATTTTGTGGTCGAGGTTCTCGCACATCTCCTCGACCCGCGTGTTCAGCAGCGCAATTCCCAACATGGACAGGTAATCCGGCGGAACCGGCACCACGTAATGCGTGCTCATCGCAAGCGCGTTCTGGGTCGGAATCGTCAGGTTAGGCGGACAATCGCACACCACCATGTCGTACTGGTCGAGTACAGGCTTCAGAGCCTTCCTTAGCCTCAACTCCCTCCCGGCTGCACCGCCCAGGTCCAAATCCACGGAAAAGAGACTGATATGCGAAGGCACCAAGTCCACATTCTCGAAGACACCCTTCTTGATCACCGTCTTCGCGTCGTTGTGGTTAGTCTCTCCTGCGATGCTCCTCACCCCGAGCAGGGAGGCAATCGTGCCGTACTGCTGCGAGTGTTCTACCCAGTCCTCGCCACGAATGCAGGAGAAGGTCGCATTGGTTTGCGGATCGCAATCCACTAGCAGCGTACGCATGCCTTTGCGGCCGCAATAGGCCGCAAAGTTGACCGAAATGGCCGTCTTCCCAACACCGCCCTTTAAGTTGACACACGCGAGTATGGTTGGCATTTGCACCTGTCACCGGAATTCTGATGGCAACAGTCTAGCAGAGATGCTGCGGGAATTACTGTGCTGCACCCACCCATTGCGGATCCAGTTCCGGCCTAACCACTTGGCCGTCGCGCAGGTGCAGAATGCGATTCCCGTATCGCGCCGCCTCGGGGTTATGAGTGATCATCAGCACGGTTTGGCCCAGCTCACGGTTGGAGCGTTGCAGCATCTCCAACACTGCATTGGAGTTCTCGGTGTCCAGGTTCCCGGTAGGCTCGTCGGCCAACACAATCGCCGGCTTGTTAATCAGAGCTCGCGCCAGGGCGACTCGCTGCTGTTCGCCGCCGCTCAATTCGCTGGGGCGGTGGTCCAGGCGTCTGTCGATGCCAAGAAGCTGCGTAATGTTCCGGAAGTATTCCAAATCGGGTTTCGACGAATTTCCGGCAATGTCGATTGCGACCTGAATGTTGCCGCGGGCAGTGAGCGTGGGCAGCAAGTTGAACTTCTGAAACACGAATCCAATCTTCAGCCGCCGCAGGCGGGTACGCTCGGCGTCCGTGGTGTGCGCAAAGTCTGTGCCATCAATCAATACCCGGCCAGAGTCCGCCTGCGCCAATCCGCCGAGAATGTAGAAGAGCGTGGATTTTCCGCTGCCGGAAGGGCCCACTACACTCAGAAATTCTCCGCGCTCAACTTCAAAGGAAACGCCGCGCACGGCCAGCACGTCCACTTTGCCGATGCGATAGGTTTTTGTGACATTCTCAACTTGAATAATGGCTGACATGGGTATGCTAATCCATCTTACACGACGGGCGCAGGCCGCTTCTCAGGACAGGGATGAATACAAGCGATGAGAGAATTCTATGTTCCGAAAGGTACGGTCTTAAGCGTGTGCGCGGTGGGCAAGCGCAGCCGGAGCAATGCGCCGGGGTCCGCGCCGCTTCACCAGCAGCAGGCGGATGCCCTCCAACAGCTCCGCCGGAGCGTAAGCACCTTTTTTCAGCATGAGATCCACCGGCGCATCCGTATGGAAGCCCCACTTCTGTCCGCTCAACAGTACTACCGGAATTTCCGGAGCAACCTCTTTGATGCGCTTCACAAACTCCGTTGCCGAAGCGTCGGGCAGTTCCAGGTTACTCAAGACCAGATCCACGCCGCCCTGGCTGAAGATGCCGATCGCCTCCACTGCCGTGTTACAAGTCACAACCCGGTAGCCTCGCGTTTCAAGCGTGAGCTTCTGGATGGAAAGGCTCTGCTCGTCGTCCACGCACAAGATCGTTTTCTTTACAGTCACGGCGAAACTATCCTCCCGCGATCCGGACTGCATGGATCTTTGAAACATTTGCGGCTAATTCAAAAGGTGAGCTGAATCCTACGAACAAGAACACACCCTGACAAGTGCTCAGTTTGCCAATTGCATTCTGGTCATAGCGGACGAAAAGCATCCACACCCAAAAGCTATTGAAAGCAAACGTCGCGCTGTTGATTCCAATGCAAACTCCTGTTTGCGCGAAGCTGAACAGGCTCAAACGCAGCTCAACAGATTCGCGGCAATTGCTCTCCGCTCAGCATGTCGATGATGCGCGTAGTACCGATGCGGCTCTTCATCTTCACCAGTCCGGCGCGCTCGGCGGAGACGCGGCCAATCTCCACTGCGCCCGCCGTATGCGGGTCGCTGCGCAACAACTCCAGCGCACGCGCGGCTTCGCTCTCCGGCACAAAGACAATCATGCGGCCCTCGTTGGCCAGGTACAGCGGATCGAAGCCCAGCACCTCGCAGGCTCCGGCCACATCGTCGCGCACCGGAATCTTCATCTCATCGATGGTGATCTGCAATCCGGTGGCTTCCGCAATCTCGATCAGCGTGGTGCCCAGTCCTCCGCGAGTCAGATCGCGCAGGCAGTGAACCGCAACCTTGCCGGAGATCAGCTTCTGCACCGCGCCGTTCAGCGGAGCGCAATCGCTTTCAATTTGCGACTCGAACTCCAGACCCTGGCGCATCGCCATAATGGCAATGCCGTGGCGGCCAATGTCGCCGCTGAGCAGCACCACGTCGCCGGCCTTCACGCTGGAGGGAGCGATGGTCAGCTCAGTTTCCACAATGCCCACGCCCGCCGTGTTGATGAACACGCCGTCGCCCTTGCCGCGATCGACAACCTTCGTATCGCCGGTCACCAGCTGCACGCCTGCGATTTCCGCCGACTTGCTTCAGGCTCTGCACCACGGCCCAGAGCGTTTCCATCGGCAAGCCCCTCTTCGAGGATGAGGCCGCAGCTCAAATAGACCGGGCGCGCGCCGCACATCGACAGATCGTTCACCGTGCCGTTGATCGCCAGCGATCCGATGTCGCCGCCGGGAAAGAACAGCGGATGCACGACGTAGGAGTCAGTGGTAAAAGCCAGCCGCGCGCCGCCCAGATCAAAGACCGCGCCATCGTGCCGCGCCTCCAGCAGCGGGCTGTTGAAGGCCGGCAGAATCATCTTCTCGATCAGGTGGTGCATCAGCTTGCCGCCGCCGCCGTGGGCCAGCGTCACCGTCGGATAGTCGGTGATCGGCAGTGGGCAGTTCAGCGCAAAGTCCTTTACGGTGCTCATCTATTTATCCTTTTCCTGCGTCGCCAGTTCGGCGCGCCGATAGCGGTAATACGCGGCGCAAGCGCCTTCGTTGGAAACCATGGGCGCGCCCAGCGGCTTCTCCGGCGTACACTGCCGTCCGAAGGCAATGCACTCGTGCGGCTTCTTCTGCCCCTGCATGATCAGTCCGCTGATGCACAGCGGGCTCTCCTCCGCCGTGTAATCACCCACGTTGAAGCGCAGCTCGGCATCGAACTCCGCATACTCCGGACGCAGGCTCAGCCCGCTGGCTCCAATCTCTCCAATGCCACGCCACTTGCGATTCACCACGCGAAACACTTCCTTCACATAGTGCTGCGCCGCGCGGTTGCCGCCCTCGGGCACCGCTCGCGTGTACTGATTCTCCACCTCGTAGCGGCCCGCCTCCAGTTGCGCAACGCACATCGCGATGCCCTGAAGAATGTCGAGCGGCTCAAAGCCCGTCACCACGATCGGAACCTTGTACTTGGCCGCAATCGGAATGTACTCCTCGTAGCCCATGATGGCGCAGACGTGCCCTGCGGCAAGAAATCCCTGCACGCGATTGGTCTCTGAGCCAAGAATCGCCTCCATCGCCGGCGGCACCAGCACGTGCGAGACCAGCACCGAAAAGTTTCTGATCCCCTGCTGCTTCGCCTGGTACACGGCCATCGCATGCGCCGGAGCCGTGGTCTCAAAGCCGACGGCGAAGAACACGATCTCCTTCGAAGGGTTTTCCTTCGCCAGCTTCAGCGCATCCAGCGGCGAATAGAGAATTCGCACATCGCCGCCGCGCGCCTTAATGCCGAACAGATCGGTCTCGCTCCCCGGCACGCGCAGCATATCGCCGAACGAGCAGAAGATTACCTCCGGCCGTTGCGCAATCTGCACCGCCTTGTCGATCAACTCCAGCGGCGTAACGCAGACCGGGCAGCCCGGCCCGTGCACCAGTTCGATCTCCTTCGGCAACAACTCATCCAGCCCAAATTTCACGATGGCGTGGGTCTGCCCGCCGCAGATTTCCATGATCGTCCAAGGCCGCGTGGTGATTCTGCGAATCTCCTGCGCATAGCCCTGCGCCGCGTTCGCATCGCGATACTCGGATGAAAATTTCACTGCTTCACTCCTGGATCGGGCGTCAGCTCTGCCAGCTCACCGAGTTCGCCCATCTGCTTCAGGTAGCCGAAAACCTTGCCCGCCTCTTCCTCGTCCACCACGCTGATGGCGAAACCCACGTGCACCAGCACGTAGTCGCCAATCTGCGCCTCCGGAACGTAGGCCAGATTCACTTCCTTCAGCACTCCGCCAAAATCCACGCGGGCCTGCCGCGCCAAATCCTCGCCGCTAATGCTGATGATCTTTCCCGGCACTGCTAAACACATTTTGGTTCCCTCGCGTTTTGAATCTTGACCTTCGAATCTCAACTGCCGTGCTGCCGCCACCACCTGCCCCAGCGCAATGCCTCCGTCATTTGGAGGAACCCTCTGGTGCCAATACACCTTCACGCCGCAGGCTTCCAGTCGCGCTACCGTCAACTCCGTCAGCAAGCGGTTCTGGAAACATCCGCCGCTCAGCGCCAGCGGAAGCCCCTGCATGTTCGCCCGCCACCCGCACAATCATCTCCGCCAGCGTGTTGTGGAACTTCCGCGCCATCGCTCTCCGGCTTCGTGCTTGCATGAAAGATCCGCCAGAATTCCGCGCACCATCGGAGCCCAGTCCAGTTCCGCCGAGGACCGCATCGTTCGCGGGCTTGGTCAATTCGAATTCGTATGTGCCGCTCTCCGCGCTCTGTGCGGCCAGCCACTCCAACTCCATCGCCGCCTGCCCCTCGTAGCGCGCGATCTGCCGAACTCCAATCAGCGAGGCCACGGCATCGAACAACGCCCCACGCTCGAAGCCCACGGACTGTTCAACCCCTGCCGCAGCATCGCCGCAAGAACCTTCCGGTCTGCCGCCGAGAAGGCTTGAACCGGAGCGAACTCCTCGCGCTCGAACGCTCTGACTCCCCTAAGGTCTCGAACAATACGCTCAATCCGCAGCGCCGCGGTTCGCGCACCGCGCGTTCGCCGCCCGCCAGCCGCATCGGCCGCAAGCCGCGCCACGCGAGTATATCCATATTCGTCAATCTTCAGAAACTCGCCGCCCCACACCGTTCCATCCGGTCCCCAGCCACTGCCGTCCCATGCCACGCCCAGCGCCGGAGCCTTCACTTCATTTTCCGCCATGCAGGCCAGCACGTGCGCATAATGATGCTGCACGCCCACCGGATGTTCGCAAACGCGTTGCGCGTACCCGGTTGAAATGTAGTTCGGATGAAGGTCGCAGGCCACGGTCTCCGGCTTCGCGTCGTAAAGCTCCTTCAGGCTCTCCACAACTCTCTCAAATGCCACGCTCGCCTGCGCGGTTTCCAGGTCGCCAATGTGCTGGCTGAGAAATACCTGCCGTCCCACCGAGAGCGCGACCGTGTTCTTCTGATGAGCGCCCACGGCGAGCACCGTAGGCATCTCTTCTTGCAGCAGCACCGGCAGCGGCGCAAAGCCGCGCGCGCGGCGCATCACCATCTCGCGTCCGGCCATCACGCGCACGATCGAATCATCCACGTGACGCAGAATCGGCCTGTCATGCACCAGCAGCAGGTCTGCAATTTCGCGCAATCGCTCCAATGCGCCATTTTCGTCGGTGCAAATCGGCTCATCGCTCAGATTGCCACTGGTAGCGATCACCGCAAATCCGAGAGCCCGCATGAGCAGATGATGCAAAGGTGTGTAGGGCAGCATCACGCCCAGCATCGGATTGCCCGGCGCTACCGATGGAGCCAGCGTGGACGCCACAATTCCTGCGCCGCACCAGCACGATTGGAGACTCCGGCGAGCGCAGCAGACGCTCTTCCAGCGGCGTTAGTTCGCACTCCCGCAGCACGTCTTCCGCAGCCGGAAACATCAACGCGAACGGTTTCTCCTCGCGATGCTTACGCTCGCGCAGCCTGCGCACCGCGTCTTCATTGCGTGCATCGGCCATCAGGTGGAAGCCGCCCAATCCCTTTACGCCGACGATCCTTCCCTGCCGCAATGCCTCGGCGGCCTCGTCCAGTGCGGCATCGCGCCGCGCCAGCACTGCGCCTTCCATGCTCCACAATTCGAGTTGCGGCCCGCACTGCGGGCAGGCATTGGGCTGTGCGTGAAATCTGCGGTCGCTCGGATCTCGATACTCGCGCTCGCACTCCGCGCACATGGTGAATTTCTTCATCGTGGTGCGCGGCCGGTCGTAGGGCAGCGACTCGATGATGGTGTAGCGCGGCCCGCAGTTGAGTGCAGTTGGTAAACGGATAGCCGAAGCGCCGGTTTCTCGGATCGAAAATTTCGCGCAGGCACTCCGGGCAGGTTGCAATGTCCGGCATGACAAGCGCAGTCTTCTCTCCACCCTCGCTCTTGCGAATCTCAAAGCCCACATAGCCGACGGGGTCGGCAAAGCTGCTTTCCAGACTTTGGATAAATGAGATTGCGGGTTTTTCGCGCTCCACCCGCAGCAGAAAACTTGATCAAGCTTCTCGCGTGCGCCTTCCACTTCCACGAGCACGCCGCGCGCGGCTGTTGTTGACCCAGCCGTTCAGCTCCAGCTCCGTCGCCAGCCGATAGATGAATGGACGGAAACCCACGCCCTGTACCGCGCCGCGAATCGTCATCTTCAGCCGCGCCACCGCGTTCGGGTTCAGCCGCACCGACTCGCTCTGCCGCTGTGCCGTGTCTTCCACGCTCTGCTCTGCAGTCGCCAACTTCCCTCATTTCGCACAGGCAGCAATGAATCGATGAATCAATCTACTGAGCAGCCTAGAATTCCGGAGCCACTTTCGGGAGGGCGGCTATCACGAGTGCTTGTGACGCAAATCATACTGGGCTCTCCGGTAACTGCACGGCGGCAGTGCTAGAATCGCTAAGTACCCAGCCCATCCGGAGTGGAATCCCTTCATGACAGCTTCTTCGTCCTCCGCACAATCCCAGCCCATTCCCATGCTCGACCTGAAGCGCCAGTACGCCACCATCCGTGAGCAGGTGCGCGCCGCCATCGACCAGGTCTGCGAGTCGCAGTCGCTGGTGCTCGGCGAAGAGGTTGCGGCCCTGGAGCGCGAAATTTCGGCGCAACTCGGCGCCGCCGCCACCGTCGGCTGCTCCTCGGGCACCGATGCCTTGTGGCTCGCACTCGCCGGAGCCGGAGTCAAGGGCGGGGACAGCTTTGTCACCACGCCATTTACGTTTTTCGCCTCGGCCAGCTCCATCACCCGCTGCGGAGCCCGGCCGGTTTTTGCCGACATCGACCCGGCGACCTTCAACCTTTCAGCGCAATCGGTCGAGCAAGCAATTGATATTCAGCAGCCAGCGAATCTCAAGGGCATCATGCCCGTGCATCTCTACGGCCAGTGTGTGGATGCGGATGCCTTCGACGCGATTGCCGCCGCTCACAAACTGGTGATCGTGGAAGACGCCGCACAGGCCTTCGGAGCCACATGGAAAGGCCGCCACGCCGGAGCCCTGGGCCGCACCGCTGCCTTCAGCTTCTACCCAACCAAGAACCTCAGCGCATTTGGCGACGCCGGAGCGGCAACCACCACCGATCTTGAGGCAGGCGAGCACATGAAGCGTCTGCGCAATCACGGCGCGGCTCGCCGCTACTACCACGAGGAGATTGGCTGGAACGCCCGCATGGACGGAATCCAGGGCGCAGTGTTGCGCATCAAGCTGCGCTACATCGAGCAGTGGAACCAGCGCCGGGGCGAGATCGCCGCGACCTACGATCAACTTCTGCAACAAGCTGGGCTCACCGGAGCGCGTGGCACATCAACACATGTCGATGAATCGCACCCAGCTAGCCCTACCCACAACCGCGCCCGAGGCAAAGCACATCTTCCATCAGTACGTAATCCGCGCCCATCGCCGCGATCGAGTTGCGTGAGTTCCTGCAGCAGCGCCAGATCGGCTGTGAGATTTACTATCCCGTGCCGCTGCACCTTCAGCAATGCTTCGCCTATCTCGGGTACAAGGCGGGCGATTTCCCGGAGTCCGAGCGTGCGTGCCTCGAAGTGCTCGCGCTGCCCATCTTCCCGGAACTCACCGCCGACGAGCAGCAGCGGGTGGTTGCGGCCATCGCGGAGTTTTACTCGAAGTAGCGTTTGCTCGAAGTGACGTTATTGAAGTGCTTATTCGAAGTGCTCATGCCGCACGGAGCGACGAGCCGGCGCTTGCCGCCTCCTCGCTGGATGCAAGGCCAATCAGGCCACGCTTCGACCGCAATTGCAAGGCGATGGTTCGATATTTTTCGTAATCCCGGAACAGCAGCGCCTCGTCGTACTCGCCCTGCATCGCCGTGCGCTGCCATTTTGCGACCAGCCCATGCGGAAGGTTGTATAAGCCAGAAGGTAGGGCGCGAGCCGTTCATTGATTGCATCACCGGATCGCGCCTCGTACTCGCCGACGAAGCGTTCGCGCATCTCTCCCTGCAACTCCCACTCGACAATCGCTCCGGCCACGTCCCATGCGATGTCGCACGGTCCAGGGAAGAAATGATTATCGCCGTGGCTGCCCGCATCCAGTTTCAGCAGCTTTCCGTCGGAGGTGCGAAGCCATTCATGCGGCATCATGCGCCCGTCGCAGATCACCACGCGCACGCTGCATAATCGCGATTCGGCGTCGGCGAGCTCCTCGCCAAACTCAAGCTGCCAATTCCATCGCAACATTTTTTCGATCTCGGGCGATTGCTGCACATCGCGAGCAAATGCCGTGGATCTGAGGGCGAGATAATCGGCCATTCTCTCCAGCAACTCCGGCGAGCAGTCGCGTAACGCCAACACGCGTCCGGGCACCAGTTCATATTGACCAAAGCCGCAGCGGTTACCGAGATAGCGCGGAGAGAAGCCGCACTCTGCCAGCAGTTTTGCCCGCTCGCCAATAGCTTCGCCGTAGTGTCCAAAGCCCTCGAACTTGAATATGCTGCGTTCGTCGCGGGCCAGATGCTTGGCAGCTTCCAGCGGTGCCCACGATGCAGGCATGCTGCTCTCCTGGCGGCGGAAATACCTGCGCCAAGCGCCTCCGGAAAGACTCTCTCCTGCCTCCACCGGAACCAGCGGAGCGTTTTCCATGACGTGGATAACGGTAGCGCGACCATCGCTTGCAAGCGTTTGAAGCGCGCAGAGTTGCAGGATCAACCGCACGGCTGCCGATCGTCTGAATCCTCGTCTCCTCGACGCCGCACTGAACCAGCGCCTCGGCCACCGCCAGAAAAGACGATCCGCTGATCCCCGGCCCCTCATCCAAAACCAGGAACCCTGCGTCCGGTGTGAGTGCGACCCACTCGCAAAACTCCGTCGTTAGTTCCAGCTTGCGATCATAGGGGTGACCGGTGGGACGAACGCTGCGGCGCTGGCACTTGATGCCGCGCAGGCGCAGCGCCGCGCAGGCCACCGCGCTCAGGGTTACTCCGATGCTGCGAATTCCCAGCACGGCCATCGGAGAGCTTCAGCTCCAGAGTGTCAAGCAGCATGGCAACCTTGCGCGGGTGAAGCGCGTAATAGGCAAACCCCTCCTGCACCGCAACTTCGTAACGCCCCGGTACGCTGAGTTGCTGGGCACACTTGCAATATCGATGGAAATGAATGTTTCTGGCCGGTAAGAAAAGCGCAGGCCAGCGCTTCGGTGATCTCCGAAGCGATGTTGCAGGAATCCGGCTGTAAGACACCGTCGCTGGCTCGGTCCAGCAGTGCGCATTCCAGCTCTCCCGCTGCGATCAGAGCGGCCAGCACAGAGTCTTCATTGGCGCGCTCTGGCGCGCTCCGCCACCGGCTGCAGCGCCTCGTTCAGCGACGCAAGTCAATTCCGACTCCGCTTACCGTGCGCCTTCCGTCGCGAAACACATACATGTTCCAAGCCGCGTCGTTCATGGCGTGCCGGTGAGCGATCCACTAGCGGAGCTGCCGCATCAGGCCGCCTTCTTCTTCTGGCCGCGAGGCGAGCGCGATATATCGCCTTCCTTGTCGATGAAGTAGAGAAACTGGTTGTCGCGCTCGACCGCATGCGCAACCAGAACCTTCGATTCCCCTTCCCCGCTCTTTGGCTTGTGGCAGACATTCCCTTCGCCGTCGATAAAGTACAGGTATTTCTTGTAATCCCTTTGGAGGTCCAGCTTTTTAATTTTTTCGGCCATGGCGGAATACCCCGAATCCTAGGAGTAGGATTCGCGTTGGCCCTGCAGGGATGGATTGCTCGGCGCAGAAGTTCGGAATGGAACTGCAATTTCTTCGGGTCAGGATTTGCCCTTTTGGCGTGAGCGGCTCTTCTCGTGCGCAGATTTCCGGCCCTGCGTATCATTCTTTTTCGGCTCGTCGGGCGAGTGCGCGGCTGGTTGGCGATTGCTCGCCTGGGGCCAGCACCTGGCGCACGATGTTGCCAATGAGCCGGTACTTGCGCTCGCTGATCGAACCGTCGGCGTTTTGCATGCGAATGGTGAACACCGGCATCACGCCTTCTTTGCCGAAGTCTTCGGTGGAGATCTTAACCGGAAAATATCCGATGATGAAGTGCTCGCGATAGCCGGTCTCGTAGCGATGTCTCTTCAGGTTCCAGGTGAAGACGCGGACCTGGTTGAAGTCGTAGGGAATGCCATCCTTGTTTTCATTCAGCAGCACCAGGTATTGCGAAATCGCGCCCTTCACCTCGTCCTGCACGGTGTTGAGCACAAACGCCGCCTGAATTCGCTGGCCTTCGGCGTACTGCGCCACGTCGAGGGGAATATCGAGATCGACCATGCGCGCCAGCACCCAGCCGACGTGTCCCTGCTGATCGCGCACCAGCCACCAATCGTCCATCGGCTTCGGCTTGCGGCTCTTCGGCGGAGTCAGGGGTGGAGTCGGCTTTGCGGGTTGGTTTGCAGATTGCGTCGCGGATTGCGTCGCAGGCTGCGTTGCTCTGCGGCGCGGCTTTCGTCTGGGATGCCGAGAGCCTGCGCTGGCGCAGCTTTCGGAGCGGGCTTCGGGGTCTTTCTTTGGCGCAGCCTTGGTCGCTCGCCTGTGGCTCTGGCGAGCTCGGCTGCCCTCACTGCGGCGATCTCTTCTGGAGTGGCGCGCTCGGTGGTCGCGCGCTTGAGCATCTCCACCTTGGAATTTTCAGCGAGCTGATAGAGCGTATCGGTCTCGCGTCCGGGAGTGACGTGCATATTCAACTCGACGCGGGTGACACCGTGGCCCTCGACGGGCGTGGTGCGATTGTCCTTGCTCAACTGCTGGAACTGATCGTAGGTTTCGCCGGGCACCAGGGCGCGCAACTCGATCCAGCCTTCCACCTTTTGTGCGGTGCGCACGCGAACGAAGCGCTTCTGGCGTTCGAGCACCTCGACGCGATCCCCGTTCTTCACCGAGCCGACGCGGTTGTAAACCGCGGCGACGTGGTCGCGGAGATTGGCCTGCGGGGCAGAGACATACATGACCTCTCCGCCGCCGACCGGGCCGGAGTGCTTGCACGAGACGGCGCAAAGCAACACGAGCAGAAGCGCGAAGCCGAGCGGACAGACGCAGGGAGAGCAGACGAAAACAGAGTTCAAGGGACGCAAGGGCTTCTCTTCCGGATGAATCTCCACTATAAACCAAGCGGCGGCGCAGAGGATTAACCGTTCTGAATGGTTGGAGCGGGGCTGTGTAGCAGGTGGTAAATGTTCGCAGAAGTGCCAACGATTGACAACGATAACTCGCGCGATAACGATTAACAAGATGGTAATGGTTGCCGGCAGATATAGCCCAACGGGAGTGTTACTCGTCGCCGAAGTGAATTCCGATGGAGCGGGCCGTGTTGACCAGCTCGCCTTTGGGATCGACAGTCTTCATTTTTCCGATGGCCTCGGCTATATCGACATACTCGATCTTGCCGCCGCGCAGCGCCACCATCTTCAGGAAGCCGCGCTGGGCGATGAGGTCCACGGCGGCGACGCCGAAGCGGGTGCTAAGGATGCGGTCGTAAGGCGAGGGCGAACCGCCGCGCTGGGTGTGGCCGAGGACGGTGACCCGGACTTCCTTCTTGGCGCAATTCGCGATGGCCTCACCGATCAGGTTGCCGACGCTGATGCCCTTGGGAATGGAGCCATATCGCTGGATACAGTCCTTGCGGATCTGCTCAGGAATCTGCACGCCTTCGGCCAGGGAGATGATGGTGAATTTCTTGCCGAAGATATGGCGCTGGCCGATGAAGGAGCAGACGCTTTCAACGGTGAAGGGAATTTCCGGAATCAGAATAATGTGAGCGCCGCCGGCGATTCCGGCGTGGAGCGCGATCCAGCCCGCGTCGCGCCCCATTACTTCCACGATCATGACGCGGTGATGGGACTCGGCGGTGGTGTGGATGCGGTCGATGGCGTCGGTGGCGACGTGGATGGCGGAGTCAAAGCCGAAGGTGACCTCGGTGGCGGAAAGGTCGTTGTCGATGGTCTTGGGAACGCCGACGACGGGCAGACCCTTCTGCGCCAAGTCGAGACCGATCTTCTGGGTTCCATCGCCGCCGATGACGATGAGTGCGTCCAGGCCCAATGGCCTTGGCATTCTGGATGACCTCACCGGAGAAATCGCGCACCGCTTCCTGGCCATCGTTGCTGATGCGATAGGAGAAGGGATTGCCGCGATTGGTGGTTCCGAGGATGGTTCCGCCACGCGGCAGAATGCCGCTGACGTCACTGAGCAACAAAGGGCGGCTTTTTTCCGGCCAGATCAGTCCGTCAAAGCCGTCGCGAATGCCTATAACCTCCCAGCGATACTTGAGGATGGCGGTTTTTACGGCAGCGCGGATGACCGCGTTGAGACCGGGACAGTCTCCCCCGCCGGTGCAGATGCCAATTTTTCTGATTTCAGCCATGCGGTTTCTTCTAATTGCAAAATTAGGCTACGACCGTCGCTGCGATTGTATATCAGAGGAACGGCATGTGTGGCGAGGCGTGAACTGGCGGCGCACTCCGAATGCGATTGGAATGCAGCGGCGGAACCGCACCGCGTTTAAGAAGAAAGCTCCGGGAAAGCTTTCCTCTTAAAAAACAGTACTGCCGAGTATGGTGAAGGTAGTGGAGGTACCGGTCACGGTGCTCGTAGTGGCGGAGGGGCCAAAGTTGGCCGTCGCGGTAACGGTGAAAGTGGTGCCGGCGGTCGCAGTGCTGAGCACGCTCACCAATCCGCTTGCGTTGACGGTCGCAACCGTGGAGTCACTGCTGGTCCAGGTTACGTCATTCGTGATATTGAAATTTGGTTGACCATTGATGGAGGCGAAGGCGAGGAGCTGGATTGCCGTTCCGGGAGTAATGCTGCTTGGAATGAGGGATGTGTTCTGGGGACTGACGGAGAGAGAACTTGGCGCAGCGCCGGTGTAGAGCAAAACCGTGGCGGTGCCGGTCTGCCCGCCGTCAGTTGCCGTGATGGTTGCAGTAGAACCGCCAGTGGTGCCTACCGCAGTGAGCGCGCCCCCGCTTCCGGCAGTAACAACGGAAGGCGCGCTGCTGGTCCATGTGGCGGTGGACGTATCATTGGTTGCCGTCCCGCCGACGGTGGTCGCCGAGGATTCCAAGGTATATTTGTCGCCCGGAGTGGTGGCATCGGGCGCGGCCGCGAGAATCACGGCAGTAGGAGTAACCGTAACCGTTAGGATGGAGCTATTCGAGAGGAAGAAGTTGCCGCAAGAAGCACAGAACGCCAGGAGCGCGAGCAGAGGGAGTAGGCGGGCTACACGGCGAAGCATAAAAATCATGAGTTCCTCCGGAAGAAATCATTGTAGTGCTTCTCCTCTGGATGAGCGCAAGGGTAGGCAGGGTTCGGCAGGGAACGATAAGTCAATGCTTTCATGCATAGAACTCTACTTCTTAAAATTCGTGACCTTCAACTTGGAAAGATTGAAGCCTTTGGGTTTGAAGTTGGCTGGCGCAGGAAAAATCCCCGCCAGAGGAGCGGGGATTTTCCTGGATCGGGTTGGTGGGACGGGTTACGCCTTCATGCTGCCGGTCTTGAGGAAACGCTGGTGGAAGCCCAGAGATTCGTTGAGCATATGCGGCGTATGCCCGCCAACGGTCTTCTTGGCGCGCTCGAAGTAGTCGTTGAGGAGCGGCTTGTAGCTGTCATCTGCGCAGTTGTCGATGATGACGCGGGCGCGCTGCTTGGGCGACAGGCCGCGCAGATCGGCTAGACCTTTGTCGGTCACAAAGACATGGGTGTCATGCTCGGTGTGATCGACGTGGCTGACCATGGGAACGATGGTGGAGATGGCACCGGCCTTGCCGGCGAGCGAGGGAGCCATGAAGAAGGTCAGGCGGGCGTTGCGGGCGAAGTCGCCGGAGCCGCCGATGCCGTTCTGGATCTTGCTGCCCATGATGTGAGTGGAGTTGACGTGACCATAAATGTCACCCTCGATCATGGCATTCATGGCAATGACGCCGAGACGGCGAATGATGCCAGGGTTGTTGGAGATCTCCTGCGGGCGGAGGATGATGCTTTTATTGTAGTCGCGCATGTTCTTGTTGACTTCGTCAATCATCTCAGGACTGAGCGAGAAAGCGGTGCAGGAGGCGACGGTCATCTTGCCGGATTTGAGGAGGGCGATCATGCCGTCCTGGATCACCTCGGTGTAGGAGGTGATGTTCTCGAACTGGCCCTCGTTGAGCCCGTGAAGCACGGCATTGGCGATGTTGCCGACGCCGGACTGAAGGGGCAGAAGATTGGCGGGCAGGCGGCCCTTCTTCACCTCATGGGCGAGAAAGTCGAGGATGTGGCCGGCGATCCGCTTGGAGCCCTCGTCCGGTTCCTTGAAGGGGCTGTTGCGATCGGGCATGTTGGATTCAACAACAGCTACTACCTTTTCGATGGGAATGTGGAGGTAGGGGGTGCCGATGCGGCCTCCGGCCGTGCTGAGAGGAATGGGCTGACGGTTTGGAGGGACGCCCCAGCCATAATAGACGTCATGCATGCCTTCGAGTTCGAGGGACTGAGCGGAGTTGACTTCGAGGATGATTTTGTCGGCACAATCAATCCACGTATTGTTGTTGCCCATCGCGGTGGAGGGAATGGCGCGGCCATCCTCGTAAACCGCAGTGACCTCGATCACTGCGACATTCATCTTGCCGTAGAATCCGTACTGAACCTGCTGCCCGAGGTGGCTGAGGTGCATGTCATTGTAATTCGCCTCGCCGTTGTTGATGCGCTTGCGGAGTGTGGGATCGGACTGGTAGGGAGAACGGAAATTGACGGCATTGGCAGCACCGAGTTCGCCATCGAGTTCAGGTCCTGTGGAGGCCCCGGTCAGTATGCTGATGCGCAGGGTCTCGCCTTTTTCCTGGAGACTTAGCGAGCGACGGGCGAGCGCAGAGGGAAGCTCCTTGGGGTAACCTGCGCCGGTGAAACCGCTCATGCCGACGACGTCGCCATTGTTAATGAGTGTGGCGGCCTCGTCAGCGGACATGATTCGCTGGCGTAAGGCTGCATTGAGTACACGATTGTGAGCAGTAGAGACAGTAGCCATGAGAGGATCCCCTGATAATCAAGATAAGCAGCAGTAACACGGAACGAGCTAGGCAACTAATCTAGGTCGAGTAGCGGAATTCGTCAACAGATAGTTTGGATAGAAAGCGCCTTAGTTTTAAAACAAAGCCGTTCTTTATGACCGTGTTAAGGTGCTGTTCCGGGAGAATTCGTGGAGAAAAGCAGAAAATCACGGGCAAAGTCGCTGGGTTTTGATTATTCGGAAATTGCGAGAACAGAGGCACAAAGGAAATTAGCGGGTGTCATTATTTTTGTTTAGGCGGAGTGAAGCAGAGTTGATGCAGTAACGCAGGCCGGTTGGATTAGGGCCGTCCGGGAAAACGTGGCCGAGATGGCCTCCGCAACGGGAGCAGGTGACCTCCGTGCGAACCATGCCGTGGCTGCGGTCTTCGTGCTCCTCGACGTGCTCCTTGTCAATCGGATCGTAAAAGCTGGGCCAACCGCAGCCGGAGTCGAATTTTGTGTCCGACGGAAACAGTTCGAGGCCGCAGGCGGCACACAGATAGACGCCGGGAATCTTGGTCTCGGCATACTGGCCGGTGAAGGGTCGCTCGGTACCCTTTTCGCGTAACACACGATACTGCTCAGGGGTAAGCGAACGGCGCCACTCTTCATCCGACTTGCGAATCTTGTCCATGGCTCACCTCCCGATACCGCTTCGATTGTATATCGCGAGTGAGATGTGGGGCTGCCGGAAAAAGCTGCGCGGCAGCGGCGACACGGTCAAACAAGGCTGCGACGACAGATTCACGAATATGGATGTGTGCAAAACGTTCCAAGTGCGAATTTTGTTTTACGCCCGTTGGCCTTCGTCAAGAACTTTCTTAAATTGATTGCAAGTAATTGCCGAAATGAGACTTAGATAGATTTCGTCGCACCGGCTCGAGCCCCGAGGGCTTGCAATCTATTGTTAACAATCCTAAGTTCCTCAATTCTGCACATGTTTTCCACACTTTCAAAGGATGCACGCGTCTGGGGACGGCTTGCGAGTTGGAGGCGCATACATACACGTAAGAAGGGCCGCCCATCAGAGGGCGGCCCTATCTGCGAGCTGGTACGACTACTTCTTGGAAGCGGCACCAGCCGGAGCGGCAGCCGCAGGAGCTTTGATGGGAGCGGCAATGCCGGACTGAGTGTTATAGGCATCCACCACCGGCTTCGTGATGTCCACGGAGCTGTCTGCCCAGAGAACCGGGCTGGACTGGCCGGAAACGTCGAGAATCACACTGAAATTGTTGTCCTTGGCATATTTATCGAGCACCGAAACCAGCTTCTGGCCGATGCGGTTGGCAATTTCATTCTGCTGCGCTTGGATGTCGGTATTGGCATCTTCGTAGTTGCGCTGCAGGATCTTCTTCTTGGCGTCGATTTGCTTGAGCAGATCGCCGCGAGCCTCATCGTTGAGCTTATCGCCCTGGGCGTTGAACTTCTTCTGCAGTTCGTCAACTTCTTTGTTCAGGCTTTCAAGCTCGGCTCGCTTTGGATCAAACTTCTTCTGCAGCGATTCGAAGTCGCGCTGACCTTCGTTGGAGTTCACAATGGCAGCCTGAATGTTGATGATGCCGACCTTGGTAGCCGCAGGAGCTGAAGCGGCGGCTGCAGGGGCAGCAGACTGGGCAAGGGCAGGAACGCTGAGAATCAGTGCCAGCGCCATGGCCGGGATCACACGTGCAAAGTTGCGATTCATGGAAGTTAGCCTCAACTCCTGTAGGAGCTTACGGAAGATTCCGCAGAAACCTTTTACCAGGCGGGCGAGCCCATGTAATCCAGCTCCAGCCCTATAGAAAAATTCCTCTGACGGATGTTGCCGATTATAGGTTGTGAGAAAAACAGCGTCAAACGGCAATCGTCGCCTCACGCCGATTTTCCCAAGAATGGACATACTCACTAAAACGTTGTGGCTACGGTGAAGCGCAGCGTCTTCCTCGGCTCTCGAATCAAGTACGAAGGAGCATAGGTCGCGATTGTGTTCAGCCATGTCGTGGTACCCGCTGCGCCTGCCGGGAACATATCGCGGGTGATAGTCGGTTGTGGCGCCTCGGTATCCACGCGTAGCGGATTGTAAGCGTAGTAGAGCCGGAATGGAGCGTTCACCACTGGCAGGATCACCTGTAACTCCACCCCGGTGGACATGCGCAAGACATAGTTGGTATGGGCCAGTGGCGTAATGTTCTGGCTGAACTGCAGGAACTGCGAGCCCTGGCAGGTCTGGGCGGGCTCGCCGTTCACCTGGGTCACCACCGGTACCGGGCAACCGAAGGGCGTGTTATCCAATTGACTGTACTGTTGTTCGCTCAGGCGCAACTGCGACTGCCGCACCGCCATGTTCATGCCCGCATCATCGAACAAAGCGAGGGTGACCGGCCCAACGATGGGGATACGGTATTCCAGGTTGCCTACAATGCTGGTATCTCCACCCGGGTACACGATGCGGGTGATAGGTACGGTGACGGTGTAAGGTCCGACGCGAGGATTATTCGGATCTATTGGAACCGTACTACCGTCCGGATTCGTCAGGGCCACCGTTACTTTGTCAGCGATGAGAGCAGTGGGTGAGGCCGAGCGGATATCGAAGCCACGCAAATCCGTGTCGCCGCCCTGGAAGAATCGCTCGAAGGGAGGAGCCGTCTTACCCGCATATCCAGTGATGAACGAACCCTGAATACGGTAGCCGAGCGTCTGCAAACCTTCCTTCCTCGGATGGAAGCCCTTCATCGGGATGAACTGTTTGTATTCGGCAATCGGACGAACATCCGCTACGTTGCCACCCAGGCCAGCGACATCGACGCCAACGAAATAGCTGTGGCCGGAGTGCGGACGCATCGGGTTGTCGATCGTGCTCATGCTGAAACTGGGAACCAGCTTGCTTGTCACGATTCCCTGCAGCGCGTTGGGGCCGCCTACGTTGCGGAATGCCAAATATTGAAAGTAGTCCGCCGACGCCGTGGTGTAGGTGGTGATCGTCGAAGTGTCTAACGAGTACGTAACGCCGAAGCGCTTGAACGTGCGCGGCAGCGCATAAGAGGTCGAAACGGTAAAGCCGGTGCTCGATTGCGAATAGTTCTGCAGCGAGTTCAGATACGCAGTCGGCAGATTCAGCTTCTGGCCGGAGGAGATGCTCGCCTGTTGGGCCTGGTTAAATTTGAAGTCGCGCGAAAAGACCGTGAAGCCGAGTTGGATCGGCTTGTCGAACAGGTACGGCTCGGTGAAGCCGAACATGATGTTGCGCTGGTAGGTTCCCACCGAAGCCGACGCCGTGAGGGTTTCGCCCAGTCCCAGGAAATTGTTGGTCTGGTAATTAAGCCCGACGAACGGGCCCGAGAGTCCGCTGACGCCACCATTCAAGCCAATCGAGTTCTTACCCTTTTCCTTGACCTTGAGGTTGATATCAACCGAACTGGTGGCGGCGTCCTGATGAACTTCCGAATCCTGTTCCGGCTTCAGAGCCTCGAAGAAGTTCAACTGGTTCAGGCGCAGCAGGCTCAATTCCCAGAGGCGGGAGTTGTAAACATTGCCTTCTTCCAGCGCAAGCTGACGGCGAATGACTTTGTCGCGCGTCGTCGTGTTACCGGAGAACTCAATCCGGCGCACGTAGAACTGCTTGCCTTCATCGACGTCGATCTTCAACGTGATCGTCTTGTGCTCGTCGTCAATTTCCGTATCCGGAATGTTGGTCTCATTGATGTAGCCCAGCGAGCCATAGGCTTTGCGCAGTTCATCCAGGCCCTTGCTGACCAGCGTGCGATTGAACCAGTCGCCGTCCTTAATCTTGAACAGTCGGCGTAGAGCGGCCGTGTTGGTGATCGCCTTGTTGCCCGTGAAGGTGATCTCCTTCAAACGGTAGCGATCTCCCTCTTCAACCGGAACCGTGATGTCCACGGCCTTGCCTTGGCGCGACTTGAATGGGAAGTACCAGGCTATGCCATGAACGTCGCGGATCTGGGTCTTCGGATCTTCGACGATGGCCTTGAAGTATCCCCTGTCCTGATAGGCGAAGCGCACGCGTTCGGCGTCTTCGCTGAGCTTGGTGGCGTCAAAGGTGCGCGCGAACAGGTTCTCCAGAATGATGGAGTGCGGAATGCCGATGGGCTTCAGGTTACTCATGGCAGCGCGCAAATAGCGCGTGGGCACATTCTTGTTGCCTTCAAAGCGGATCGTGCCAACCTTTACCTTCGGACCTTCTTTGATGTTGAAGGTAATGGCGACGGCGGCCGGAGGAATCTGGCGAATCTCTGTAGTGATGGTTGCAAATTGATGGCCGTGGGCCGCCAGCAACTCCTTCAGGACCACCTCCGCGCGCTTGACGCGGGTGGGATCGAACTGGCTCTCCTGGCTGAGCCCCACCTTGAGTTCCTTAAACTTGTCCAGCACATCGCTCTGCGAAACCGCGCTGAGTCCGATGTACTTGATCTCGCGAATCGTCGGCTTTTCTTTTACGTAAACCTGAATGATCCATCCCTTGGAGCTTTCCTCGCGCTCAATGCGGATGTCGTCGAAATAGCCGGTATTCCATAACGAATTGAAGTCGCGCTCCAAGCCTGCCGGATCGTAAACATCGCCGGGACGCGTAAACATGCGGGCACGGATGGTGTCTGCCGGGATGCGGCGGTTGCCGTGGATTCGAATGTCTTCGATGATGCCTTTCTGAGCGAAAGCCATTCCGCCAAGCAACAGGAATACCAGGCAGAGGCCAACCAACTGGAACAGCCCCGTAGTTTTGGGGCGGTTCATGCGAGGCGCAGCGCAGACATAATTAGAACGAAAAATGACGAGACCCTCATGCGTAAATCTTGGGCGCGGAAGGGCCAATTATACAGGTTCGGGTACTCTCAACGCTATCCACTGCGGCGATACACTATTCCGCCTTGGCAAATCACAAATCGATTAGACTTTTTCAACCTCGACCAGCACCGAGTAAAACGTGGCGCCCCGGCCCATGTCGGTCAGACGGTCGCTGGTGAGGACGTTAATATTCTTGCCACCGGGCGATGTGCGTGCCCAGTCCAGGTAGGCTGAGACCACGCCGGAAGGCACACTGTTGTCCACACGGGCGCGCAAACGCAACTCGCCGCGGTCGTTACGCACGCGCAGGTCGTCACCATCCACTATGCCGCGGGCGTTGGCATCCACTGCGTTCATTTGCAGTTCGAAGCGCCGTTCCATCTTCTGCTGAGCGGGCAAATTGCAAAACGTGCTGTTGAGGAAGTTGTCATGCTTGCGTGGGAGCAATTCCAACGGGTACCGGCGCGCCTGTTCGCTGTGCCGCGATTCGGCGGGCGCGGTATAGGCCACCACCGGGTCCAATCCCGCCGCTGCCAGCGCCTCGCTGTACAACTCGGCCTTGCCGCTCGGGGTGGCAAACCCTGCCGCAAAGGGAAGATACACGCCTTCGGTGCGTGGAACGTTCAGCGCGATGGAATGCTCGCGCTCCAGCCTCTGGCGTGTAATGCCGGATAGAAACTCGTGGCTTGGGCTTGACGCATCGAGGCTCAGCGCCTCATCGATTAAATCATCGTCGGAGACGCGCAGGCATTCATCCTCCAATCCCATGCGCGCAGCTACGCGGCGGAACAACTCCGAGTTGCTGCAGGATTCCCCCAGCGCTTCAATCGCCCGGCTGGAAAGCTGCAGATGAAGGTGCCCGTAGGAAGTGACAAGATCCTTATGCTCCAGAAAAGTGGTCGCGGGAAGAACGATGTCAGCGTAGTCGGTGGTGTCGGTGAAGAATTGCTCATGCACCACGGTAAACAGATCGGGACGCTTCAAGCCTTCGACGACTAGGTTGTGGTTGGGGCAGACCGCCGCGGGATTGCAGGCGTACACGAACAAAGCCTTGACTGGTGGGGTCAGCTTCGCATCGGTCAACAGCTTGCCCAGTTGATTCATGTTCAGGGTGCGCGCAAGACGGCCAAGCTTTGCGGTCATCAGGTCTGCGCGGTGCAACTTCGCTTTGTTGACGGCGAAAGTGCCTGAGGTGGAGAGCGTCATGCCGCCACCTTGTCTCTTCCACGCTCCGGTGATGGCGGGCAGCATGGCGACGGCTCGCACGGCCATACCTCCGTTTTCGCTGCGCTGCACGCCATAGTTCAGGCGGATGATGGCGGGATTGGTGGTGGCATATTCGCGCGCCAGTCGCACGATGTCTGCGGCGCTGAGGCCGGTAATCTCAGCCACCCGCTCAGTGGTGTACTCGGCGGCACGCTTCTTGAGCTCCTCAAAACCGAAAGTGTGCGCCGCCACGTACGGCGCATCGTACAGATCGTTTTCGATGATGTAGTTCATCAGCCCCAGGGCGAGAGCGACATCGGTGCCGGGACGAATCGCCAGGTGCCAATCCGCCACACGCGCCGTGCGTGTCTGGAACGGATCGATCACCACCAGTTTTGCTCCGTTGCGGCGAGCTTCTTCCACAAAGGGCCAGAGATGGACGTTGTTGCCGTGGATGTTGGCGCCCCAGGCGATGATGTAGCGTGCATGCGTGTAGTCTTCCGGCGGAATGCCGTACTTGGCCCCATTTACGCTTGTCAGCGCAACCCCTCCGGCCTCCGAGCAGATCGTGCGATCCAATTGCGAGGCGCCCAGGCTGTGGAAGAAGCGCCGGTCCATGCCATTGCCCTGAATCACCCCGAGCGTGCCGCCGTAAGAAAACGGAAGAATTGACTCCGGGCCGAATTCGGCCGCCGCAGCCTTGAGCCCCGCAGCGACTTTGTCCAGCGCCTCGTCCCACGAGATGCGCTCGAAGGCCTCCGGCCCGGCACTGCCCTTGGCCGCGATCCTCTTCATCGGGTAGAGCAGGCGATCGGGCGAGTAGACGCGATCCAGGTACCTGGCGACTTTCGGGCAGAGAAATCCGCGGGTTACCGGATGATCCGGATTACCTACAACTCTAGTGGCGCGCCCATCTTCAATGGTGACCAGGACGGAGCAGGCATCAGGACAGTCGTGCGGGCAGGCGGTGTGAACGACGCGGGACATGCCGGATTATAACCATATTGATAGGCGAGAGGCCAAAACCGGCAACTTGGGGCTGCAAGGAGCGCAGCAAAAGCCCGGGATCTCCCCAGGCTTTGTGAACTGCAAAGTGGGAGAACGGTTTCAGACCTGCATTACTTCTTTTTCCTTTACCTTCATCATCTCTTCGAGCTTCTTGATTTCGTCGTCGGTGATCTTCTGCAACTGCTCCATCGACCCGCGCTCTTCATCCTCGGAAATCTTCTTGTCCTTCATCGCCTTTTTGATCGCGTCATTGCCGTCGCGGCGAATGTTGCGGATCGCGGTGCGATGCTCTTCCAGAACTTTGTTGAGGTGCTTCACCATCTCCTTGCGGCGATCCTCGGTGAGAGCCGGCACGGGGATGCGAATCACCTTGCCGTCATTCTGCGGATTGAAGCCAAGATCGGAGCTGCGGATGGCCTTCTCAATCGCCGCCGTCAGCGAGGTATCCCAGGGTGTGATGGTGATAAGTTGCGGCTCCGGTGCGCTGATGTTGCCGACCTGAGTCAGGGGCATCTGAGAGCCGTAGGCATCGACGTGAATGGTGTCGAGCATATGGACGTTAGCGCGGCCGGTACGCTGCGAAGCCAGTTCCTTGCGGAAGTCTTCGACCGCCTTTTCCATGCGCGTCTTAAGCTGCACGAATGTTTCTTTGAGGGCGGGCAGTGCCGCCATGCTGATCTGAGCCATAGATGTACTCCGTACAAGCGAGCCGATTATAAACCCGGCGTTTCAGTGCTGCGTAATCTAATCAATCCAGTCCGGAGAAACCAGTAGCTTTCCCGGTCCTACACCTGCGGACGGCAACTCAGGGTCAGGCCACAACCAACGAGCCGATCTTTTCGCCCAGGCACACCCGGCGGATGTTGCCATTTGTATTCAGATTGAAAACCACGATGGGCAGGTTGTTCTCCCGGCAGAGACTGATTGCGGTAGCGTCCATCACCTTCAACCCCAGCTGCAGCACGTCGGTAAAAGTGATGGTTTCAAACATCTTCGCGTTCTCGTCCTTGCACGGATCGCAGTCGTAGATACCCTCGACTTTGGTGGCCTTCATGATGACTTCGGCCTTGATCTCCATGGCGCGCAGCGAGGCGGCGGTGTCGGTGGAGAAAAAAGGGTTGCCGGTTCCGGCGCCGAAGATCACGACGCGATCCTTTTCGAGATGGCGGATAGCCCGGCGCCGAATAAAAGGCTCGGCGACCTGGTTCATCTCGATCGCGCTCATCACGCGAGTTTGAACCCCCTGCTTCTCCAGTGCGTCCTGCAAGGCCAGTGAATTGATCATGGTGGCCAGCATGCCCATATGATCGGCCGAGACGCGATCCATGTCCTGCGCCTGCTCGGCGACGCCGCGGAAGAAATTTCCGCCGCCGACTACAAGGCCAATCTGCACTCCAAGGCGATACACATCAGCAACTTCGGCTGCGATTTCATGCACGCGGGTGTTATCGACTCCAAAACCCTGGCCCGCTGCCAGTGCTTCGCCGGATAGCTTGAGGAGAATGCGCTTATAGATGGGATCTGCCATTTTCGGTACCTCAATGAGTGTAAATGATCCGAAAGCGCGAGTCAGCCTGACTTCGGGCTCTCGCCGTAATGCAGGGCTCACGAAAAACGGGGCGGATTGCTCCGCCCCGCCGAACTTCCGAAATTGGGTCGAACTACTCAGCTTCGCCTGCGGCTGCCAGTGGCTTTGCAACGGCGATCGTCTCCGTCGCCTCGCCAACCTTGAAGCGGGCAAAGCGGCGAACCGAGATGTTCTCGCCGAGTTTGCCGATCACGGTTGCAATCAGCTGCGAAATCGTGACGCTCTGCTCCTTGATGAACGGCTGCTCAAGCAGGCAGACTTCCTCGTAGAACTTGCCCATCTTGCCTTCGACCATCTTTTCCGCGATGTTCGCCGGCTTTCCGCTGGCCACCGCCTGGGCGAGATAGATTTCCTTTTCCTTCGCCAGGTCGGAGGCGGTGACGTCCTCCTTGCGGACGTAGCGCGGATCGACGGCGGCAATGTGCATGGCGATATCATGCACCAGGCCCTGGAACTCGGTGGTACGGGCGACAAAATCGCTTTCGCAGTTCACTTCCAGCAGAACGCCGATTTTTCCTCCGGCGTGAATGTAGCTGGTAACAACGCCTTCGCTGGTGGCGCGGCTCGACTTCTTGGCGGCCGTGGCCATGCCGCGCTTGCGCAGCACTACGATGGCCTGCTCCAAATCGCCGTTGGCCTCGGTAAGGGCTTTCTTGCAGTCCATCATGGGGGCGCCGGACTTTTCGCGGAGCTCTTTAACCATTGTTGCGGTAATCTCTGCCATTGCAAAACCTTTCTTGTTCGGTGCGGCCGGGCGAGCCCAGACTCCTGGAATTGCTTACACAAAACTCAATACTGATTCTCGCAAAACGACCCGCGCCGAAGATTGCAGCGCGGGTCGCTTTTCACGAAATATTCGCGAAGGCCCCTTGGGGCTGCTTAACGCCAGCAGGCGGAATAGGGTACGCGGCTCAAAAGCCGCTCCGGCCGCGGGCGCTGGGGCTTACCGCGGTTCCGCCTCTAAATCGCTCTCGGCAACTGCCGTCTCTACCTTGCGGACGCCCTTGCCAAGCACCTCTTCCATGTTGAGGTCTTCGGCCGGGGCAGCACCGGCGGCAACTTCGACCTGCGCTTCTTCGCTTGCCGAGATGCCGGCAGCCAGATCGGCGCTCTGCTTATCGGTGGCGGCCTGCGAACCTTCGACGACCGAATCGGCAATCTTGGAGGCGAACAGACGGATGGCGCGCAGCGCGTCATCGTTGCCCGGGATGATGTAGTCCACTTCGCTGGGATCGCAGTTGGTGTCAACCACGGCAACCACGGGAATCCCAAGTTTGCGCGCTTCCTTGACCGCGATCTGCTCTTTATTGGAGTCGATGACGAAGATCACGTCGGGAAGACGGTTCAGATTCTTAATGCCGGCGAGGTTGGCCTGGAGGTGCTTGCGCTCGCGCTCCAGCTTCACAACTTCTTTCTTCGGCAGCAGTTCGTAGCGGCCATCGGTCGCCATTTCGTCCAGTTCCTTCAACCGCTTTACCGACTTCTGCACAGTCACCCAGTTGGTGAGCAAACCGCCCAGCCAGCGCTGGTTGATGTAGAACATTCCGCAGCGCGTTGCCTCTTCGGCAATCGCTTCTTGCGCCTGGCGCTTGGTGCCGACAAACATGATGGTCCGGCCTTCGGCGGCGTTGTCCTGCACGAACTTCGACGCTTCCTTGAACATCTTCAGCGTCTTCTGCAGGTCCACAATGTAAATTCCGTTGCGCTCGCCAAAGATGTATTCCTTCATCTTCGGATTCCAGCGCTTGGTCTGATGCCCGAAATGCACACCGGCTTCGAGCAATTCTTTCATGGTTATATTGGCCACTGAACCTCCTTGGATGGATTTGCATTGCCTGCTTGCGCCACGAGTGCGCCAGGCAATTCAATTCCCGTTGCCCGCCCCGGAACTAGCGGGAGCGGGAAGATTTTTTTGGTTCCGCACACACAGCAAAGCGCCGCGCGCTGCCGGAACCTGCAGCGCAAGGCGAGATCGAACAAACGCATAGCAGTAAAAAAGAACCAGAGCAGCAATGCGGACTCCGGCCAAAACCGGAGCCCGCCACAGCGGATTAACGCTTGCTGAACTGGAAGCGCTTGCGGGCGCCCTTCTGGCCGTACTTCTTGCGCTCTTTCTGGCGCGCATCGCGCGTCATAAAGCCCTCGGCCTTCATCTTGGCGCGCAGCTCGGGATTGAACTCCTGAAGCGCGCGCGCAATGCCCATGCGGACCGCGCCCGCCTGTGCCGTAACGCCGCCGCCGGAGCAGTTGGCAATCACGTCAAAGCTGCTGACGGTCTCGGTAAGGATCAGTGACTGGCGCGCAATGATGCGCTGCACGTCGGTCACAAAGTACTCCTCGAAGCCTTTGCCGTTCACCTTGATGACGCCGGTGCCGGGGCGGAGGAAAATGCGGGCTACGCTCGATTTGCGGCGCCCCGTTCCGTAATATTGAACCAGTTCAGCCATTCGATGTTAATCCTTAAAAGTTAAGCGGCGCCGGTTACGCAACCGGAGCAATCGCCTCAGGCTTTTGCGCCTGGTGCGGATGCTTCTCGTCGCGGTAAACCTTGAGCTTCGTGGCCATGGCACGGCCCAGCTTGGATTTGGGCAGCATGCCTTCAATGGCTTCCTGCACAATCAGCTCGGGTTTGCGTACCAGACGCTTCAAAAATTCTTCTTCCCGCAATCCGCCGGGGAAACCGGTGTAACGACGATAGACCTTGGCGTTTGCCTTCAGCCCGGTGAGTTTCACCTTGGCTGCATTGATGACAACGACATGATCGCCGGTATCGAGAAACGGCGTGTAGCGGGGGTTATCTTTGCCGCTTAGGATGCGCGCGACGCGCGAAGACAGACGTCCCAGAGTCTGCCCATCGGCATCCACCACGTACCATTTGCGCGCAATCTCCCCCTTGGGGAAATAGGTTGACATTCCAAACTCTCCCAGATGTAAAAACCAGCTAATGTGAAGACCGTCTCGGCCTCGCTCCGTCTGCCTGCAACAGGCACCGCCACGCCCCCTGGCAATTCTTTCGCCGGGGAGTCGAAGACCCAAGACTTTGGTCTGGGAACTTCTGCACGTTCGTGCGGGGCAAAACCGTCAGCAGAAACCGCTTTGCGAATTCACGACCGGTGAGGCCGATAACATCCGCTGCGACGGATACCGTCAGGCGGGCAACCGCAGGACAGCCGAAAGACTAAACGGTAGCGCATACCAGAGCTGGCTGTCAACGCTGGCAGACACGCGAGTATCCAGAGGATCGCTTTCACGCCCTCCTTCAGACCCGTTCCCGATCCCTCGCAGTATAACACAGAGAAGGCAATGGCTGGTCGGGAGGCGAAATTCGGTAGTGGGTCAGTTTGGAATCTGAGGGGTATTTTTAGCGGTCAATATTTGCAAGGACGTGGGCGCAAACTGTTTCCCATTCGGAATCAGTGAATCGCCCGAACATCTTTTCCAGTGCGATTTTTGGGACTGGCTGAATATGGCTGAGCAGGATGCGCCCTGGAGCATTAAGGCCATTGTATTTATTTGGTTTAAACTGGCAATCCGTGAGCCGATTCAGCGTCAGGTTGTGTGACATAGGGGCTATCAGAACTTCTTCTTCATTCGGATCATCGCAGTGATCTTGACAGGACAGAACAACTACCGTTCGGAAAGGATGCTCTGTTCTTGTTCCCTTTTGATCGTCAACGGGAAAGTCAATGGCAGAATCGCGCAAGCGATAAATTCCACCATTGGCTATTGGTACTTTAAAAATTCCTATTTTTGAGAACGCGTCAGCGAGACTCATTTCCTCTTTAGCAAGAGGCTGTTTGCGCTCGCTCGCTCTTCGCGTAGTGAGTCGCTGATCTCGCGAGATTCTTTCCTCAACGCTTCAGCGTCACCACAGGTCGAGCGATCAAGAGAAGAGCGCATAGAGCGATACTTTGCCAGCAGTACGTTTCCCGCCTTACTAATACGAGTCGGTGCTGGTGGTGCAATAGTCGCCATGGCTTCTAACTCCCTTAAAGAATGTTTCATGATCTGCCTCGACCGTTAATTCCGGATGTGATATAGATCACACCTCTTTGTGTCTGATGCTTATATCGGCAGAAAGGGTGCATTCGATTAGTTCTTCTACTGTTACTGTCCAAACGCGATTCGCGAGTCACGCCTCCCTTGCTGGCCCTAATGTCTGATGCACGCGATAGAAGTTGTAGTACAGGAAATGGAGAGCCACGGCTGCAATGTGGTTTTCGATCTTCTGAGAAGCCATTTGTCAGCCGGGTGAAACGGCGCATAGACATGCGCATTGTGAGGTTCTGTCGCTCTACATAGGTGACGTGCTGTGCAAGGTAGTCGCGATTGACCTTCTTCCCTACCGCAAATAGCCCTTGCCGCTCCCGTAGAATGGAGCCATGTTGATACTTGCCTCCCAATCGCCGCGGCGGGCAGAGCTGCTGCGCAATGCCGGAATTTCGTTTGAGGTGCTCCCCGCCAACGTGGATGAGAGCGCGAGAGAGAACGAAGAGCCCTTCGAGTACGTGCTGCGGCTGGCGCGGGAAAAAGCTTTGGCGGTGCTCGCATCAGCCCCCAATCGTGCAGTGGTGCTCGGGGCCGACACAACCGTGGTGATCGACGGCGAGAGCCTGGGCAAGCCCTTGGACGCAGAAGATGCGCGGCGGATGCTGGAGCGGCTCAGCGGACGCGCACACCAGGTGACTACGGCGGTCTGCCTGGCCTATCGCGATCCCAATGGCGTCGCCGTAGCAGAGGTGGAAGCCGAGGTGACTGACGTGGAATTCTCTTCGATCAGCGACCAGGAGATTGCCGACTACATCGCCTCGGGCGAGCCGATGGACAAGGCGGGGGCGTATGCCATTCAGGGCGGAGCCTCGCGCTGGATTCCGCGAATCCGGGGATGCTACTTCAACGTGGTTGGACTGCCCGTGGCGAGGGTTTGTGCAATGCTGGCACGCCTGCGGTGAATTTGACCCGACGTGCGATCTAACTTTGTGGGAAGCTGACGCAATGGGCGCTAATGGACAAAAGCGCCTCTCACGCAGAGGCGCCTCCCTGACAATTTCGATTGTGCCCAGTACCGCGGGAAAACTACTTCTTGTCGGGATTCTCCGGAGTTTTCTCGCCTTCTTTTACGGCACCCTTGAAATTCTTGATGCCTTCGCCGAGGCCCTTGCCAAGCTCAGCGATCTTTGAAGGGCCAAAGATGAGGAGCGCGATCACAAGGATGACGAGCAGTTCCGGAAGGCCGAGTTTTCCACCCATTGAATTTCTCCATTCGCTCAGGCTCAGGGGATGAAACGGTGCCCCCGCTGCCTGTGCACGCAGCTAAGTGTAGGCCACGTCAAAGCGCGAGTCAAAGGCTGACAGGCCTTATTCGGTTGCCAATCTTTTCATCAGTTCGGATAACAGAGCGCTGCGGCGGGGCATCTCACGGGCTACTACGAATTCGTTGACGGAATGGGCTCCGTCGCCGACCACACCCAGACCATCCAGGGTTGGAATGCCAAGGGCGGCAGTGAGGTTTCCGTCCGAAGCACCGCCTACCGCAGCCTCCGCGAGTTGGAAGCCAAGCTCCGCGGCAGCCTCGGCCGCCATACGGTAGAGGCGCACGGTCTGCTTCGAGCGCTCAAAGGGGCCGCGCTCGATGCCTCCTAGAATTTCCAGGCTGCACCGCGGATCGCGTGGGCGCAGCTTGCGAATTGCGGCATCCACCCGCGCCGCCTGTGAGGCGGTAAAGAACCGCACATCCACGACGACTTCTGCGAACTCGGCCACCACGTTGGAGCGGGTGCCTCCGGAAACCACTCCGGGGTTGAGCGTGAGCCCCTGGGCGGGACGCGAGAGCGCACTGATGGCCGTGATCTGGTGTGCGGCTTCCACGATGGCCGAGGCACCGCGCTCGAAGTCCAGCCCAGCGTGCGCCGCAATGCCGTGGACGCGAAGCGTGTAGCGGGCAATTCCCTTGCGCGAGGTCTTGCACGCGCCCTCCGCTCCCGCCGCTGGCTCCAGTACCAGCACCGTGCTCGACTTCAGTGCGAGCCGCTCGGTGAGCGCACGGGAAGCGGGGCTGCCGATCTCCTCATCCGACACCAGCAGCAGCGTGACCGCACACGGCAATGGCCCGCGCTCGAGCATGGCCCGAAGCGCAAACAGAGCCTGAACGATTCCGCCTTTCATATCGAATACTCCCGGCCCGCAGAGGCGTCCGCTACGCTCGCGCCAAGGCATGGTCTGGACCGTACCCAGCGGATAAACCGTGTCGGTGTGCCCAAGCAGCAGCACGCGCGGAGAGCGTCGCGGGCCAGTGAAATCGACCTGCAGCGCAGGCCCATACTGCGAGAGTTTGTGCAACCGGACCCGACCGCCGATGGCGGCAAAGTCCGCCGCAATCAGCGTGACCAGAGACTCAATCGCCTCAGCCGAAGCCGAGGGCGATTCCCGCTCCACATATTTGCGCAGGGTCGAGACCATCTCGGGAAGCTGCGCATTGAGCGAGCGAAGCAGCGGCGATGGCGGAGGTTTCGGCATGGGCGCGCAGTGCAGCTCACTATCTTAACCTCATCCAGTCGGCAAGCAGGACTGAATCTCCGCGCTCCTAATCAGCGGCATCGGAGCGACTTCCGGAACGCGTTTCACCACTCATCGGCGAGAGTCCGGCGCTTTGTGCAACCATCAACGCCAGCGCCGACCAATCCAAATCACCGTGTCCGTTCGCAATCGCGCTGAGGAAGCGGTCGCGAACGACACTGGCAAAAGGCATCGGCACCGACAGTTCCTCGGCGGCCTGCATCATCAGGCGCACGTCCTTCAAGCCGAGAGGCATTTTGAATCCAGCGGGCGAAAACTTCTCGTCGATCATTCGTGGGCCGTACGTGTTGTAGATAGGCGCACCGAAGAGCGTGCCGCTGAGCACTTCGAACACGGTTTTCGGATCGATCTCCGCCTTGCGTGCAACGGCAAAGACCTCGCCGAGGCTCTCCAACACGCAGGTGATAAGGAAATTGCCGGAGAGTTTGATGTAGTTTGCATCTTCGGGCCGCTCGCCGACCTGAAACGTGCGTTGCCCAAGAACTTCAAAGACAGGTTTTGCCTTTGCCAGCGCCTCATTTTTTCCGGCCGCAACGATGAACAATTTTGCCGCTGCGGCAGCTTCGGGCCTGCCGAAGACGGGCGCGGCCACGTATTGCAGTCCGCGCTCCTGGTGTGTTGCCGCAAGGCGCCGCGACAGATCAGGACTTATCGTGCTCATTGAAATGTGCAGGCCGCCGCGTTGCATGCCTTCGAGAACTCCATGCAAACCCAGCACCACGGACTCCACCGCGTGGTCGTCGGCCAGCATCGTGATGACGACCTCCTGCCCGGCGGCTTGGGCGGGGGTGTCGGCAACATGCGCTCCTTCCTTTGCCAGAGCATCGGCAGCGTTGCGGCTTCGGTTGTACACAACCATCTCGTGACCGGCGCGGATGAGATTGCCTGCCATCGCTCGTCCCATATTGCCAAGACCAAGGAATCCAATACGCATTTGTGATCTCCCTTTGGAAGGTATGTTCTGTTTGGAAGCTATGAAGGTTCGAGCCGCTGAATTGCGGTTGTCGGTGATTTCAGATGCCCGCGCCCGGCCCCGCGGTGCCCTCTGCGGCCTGCACTTCGTTCTCACCATCTCTGGCTGATATACTTTATTCTTTCCACAGGACATTCCATGAGCGAATTGCATACCCCTGACGCTACCCTTACGCCTGAAGTGCTGGAGAAGTTACCTATCGACAGCGTTGCTATCCAGAAGATTCTGCCCCACCGATACCCGTTTCTGCTGATCGACCGGGTAATTGAGCTGGAGCGGAAGAAGCGGATCGTCACCATTAAGAACGTAACCGTCAACGAAGAGTTTTTTCGCGGACACTTTCCTGGCAACCCGATCATGCCGGGCGTGCTGATGGTGGAGGCGATTGCGCAATCCGGCGCGACCCTTCTGATGACCGAGATTCCCAACCGCGCCGAGATGCTGACGGTTTTCACCGGAATCGAGCGCGCGAAGTTTCGCCGCCAGGTGACGCCGGGCGACCAGCTACGCATTGAAGTCAATGTGATCGTGTGGCGCTCGCTGGCCGTCAAGATGGAAGGCACGATTACCGTGGATGGCAAAAGAGTCTGCGAGGCGACGGTGACCTGCCGGCTGGTGGACCTGAAAAAAGCAGAGGCTGCGGCAGAGACGGCGGAGTAGGCATGGCAATTCATCCCAGCCACGTTCACCCGAGTGCCGTGGTGGACGCCAGCGCGCGCATCCCTGAGTCCTGCACGATTGGACCGTTTTGCCTTGTCGGGCCGCAGGTCGAGATGGGCGAGCATTGCGAGCTGATGTCGCACGTCGTGCTCACCGGCCCAACCAAGCTCGGCAGCCACAACCGCATTTATCCCTTTGCGGTCGTCGGCATGGGGCCGCAGGATCTTTCCTTCAAAGGCGATCCGACACGGCTGGAGATCGGCGACCGCAACGAGATTCGCGAGTACGTCACCATTCATCGCGGAACCATCAAGGGCGGCGGCCTGACCAGGATCGGCTCGAAGTGCCTGCTGATGGCCTACGCACACATCGCGCATGACTGTTTCATCGGCGACAATGTCATCATGGCCAACGCAGCTACGCTGGCCGGGCACGTCACGGTGGAGGACTGGGCTGTGGTGGGCGCGCTGTCTCCGGTACATCAGTTTGTGCGCATCGGAGCCCACTCCTACATCGGCGGCGGGACCACCATCACTCAGAACGTGATGCCGTTTGCGAAGACCTGCGCCGTGCGCGACGTACACGCCTATGGCGCAAATGCGGTTGGGCTGGAGCGGCGCGGCTTCAGCAAAGAGCGGGTGCGCGCGATTCAGCGAGCCTTCCGAATTCTGCTGGCCGCCAAGCTGAACACAACCCAAGCGCTCGAGCGCATCGAGCGCGAGGTGGAGCAGACCGAAGACGTGAAGCTGCTGGTCGAATTCATCCGCAGCAGCGAGCGCGGGGTGCTGAAGTAGAAACTGGGTATCAAGTTTCAAAGTTTCAAGGTTTCAAGGTCGAATAGCAGATTCGATAAATTCTAAAGCGGACCGCGAAGGCGCTGTAACTGGAGATCGGGACAGATATGGAAGATCCTGTGGTGGCGGCTGCCCAATGTGCATTCTCGATCAGGCTGAAAGGTTGTTCTGATGTCGCCGAGAACATGAAGAATGCGAAGGCAATAGCAACAGCATGGCGTGGTGCTGTTCACAAGCTTGATCCTGATCGGTTCCACATCGAGGCAATGGTGGCTCCCGAGTTGGATCAGAGGATTGATGTCGTAGATTCAGAAAGAGGCTACGCCTACGAATTCAAAGTGTCTGGGAAAGGTGCATGGGCTGAGTTTTACAAAGACATTGTGAAAGTCATCATTTGGAATGAGAAGCGCGCTAAAAAACTTTCGTGCCTGGTTTTCATTACAGATGAAGAGCACGGACAGCCGTTCCTTGATGCGCCTATGCCGCGGGCATATATCAACTATCTGGCGCAACAGGGCCTCAAGGTGAGCGTCGAATTTGTACGACGCGGCTAAACGGGAGTCAATAAATGGGTACACCACTGGGATTAATTGCCGGCAATGGAAAGTTTCCGCTGCTGGTGCTGGATGCTGCCAAGGCCAAGGGGCACGAGGTCGTGGTGGCGGCGATCCGCGAAGAAACTGACCCGGCGATTGAACAGCGCGGCGCGGTTGCGGTGCACTGGCTCAGTCTGGGCGAGTTGAGCAAGCTGATTTCAACCTTTCAGGCCGCCGGCATCAGCGAAGCGATCATGGCCGGGCAGGTCAAGCACAAGCAGATTTTCAGCGCGATCAAGCCGGACTGGAAGTTGGCCAAGCTGCTGCTCAGCCTCACCACGCGCAACACGGATTCGCTGATCGGCGCGGTGGCCAAGGTGCTCGCCGATGAGGGAATCCACCTGCAGAACTCGACCGCCCTTCTGGAACCGATGCTGGCTCCCGTGGGTGTGCTGACCCGGCGCACGCCCAGCGATCAGGAGCAGACAAACATCACCTACGGCCGCGCGGTGGCGCATCACGTAGCGCGCTTTGACATTGGACAGACGGTGGTGATTGCCGAGGCGGCCTGCGTTGCAATCGAAGCCATGGAAGGCACCGACGAGGCGATTCTGCGCGCCGGGGCGCTGATGAAGAGCTTGCACGGCGAGGCCAGTACGCTGAGCCGGGCGCTGACCGTGATCAAGGTGGCGAAGCCGAATCAGGATATGCGCTTCGATGTGCCCGTGGTCGGAATTCACACAATTGAGACGATGGTGCGAGCTGGGGCAAGCTGCCTGGCGCTGGATGCGCACAAGTGCCTGATGCTCGACCGCGAGAAGGTCATCGCCGCAGCCGACGAGGCGGCGATCGCAATTGTGGCCGAGGAAGCCAAAAACCGCTAGGCAAAATCAAAGCCCGCACAAGGGGAACGCCGATGGCAGACCCGTTGTTTGATTCGAAGTCTAATTCGAAGTTTATTTCAAAGTTGAGTTTGACGGAATTGCGCTCGCGGTTGCAGCACAGCGAAACCTCCGCCACCGAGGCGCTGCGCGCGTGTCTGGAGAAGATCGCCGCCGACAACAAGGAGCTGCGCACGTTTATAAGCGTTCGCGAAGGCGAGGCGCTGCGCGAGGCTGCGGAAGTCGATTCAGAAAACGCAGCGAATTCCGGCGCCCATTCATGCAATGCCGCAGAATCCCGCTCTGGGGCCGTGCGCGGTGTTCCGTTGGCGATCAAGGATTTGATAGACGTTCACGGGATGCGGACCACGGCGGCCAGCCTCGTGCTTGAGAATAATGCTCCAGCAGCCGACGACGCGGAGTGCGTGCGGCGGTTGCGTGCAGCCGGGGCAATCATCGTCGGCAAGACCAATCTGCATGAATTTGCGTACGGCGGAAGCGGCGCGGTCAGCGCCTTCGACGCGGCGCGGAATCCCTTGGACCGCGCAAGGGTATGCGGCGGATCGTCGTCTGGTTCGGCTGCAGCGGTGGCAGCGGGAATGTGCTTTGGCGCGCTGGGAACCGACACGGCAGGCTCCATCCGTCTGCCCGCCGCGTGCTGCGGAGTCGTCGGCTTCAAGCCCACCTGGGGCGCGGTTCCGATGGCGGGAGTGATTCCGCTGGCTTGGTCGTTTGACCACGTGGGCCCGCTGGCCCGGACGGTTGAGGATGCAGGCGTACTGTTTGCGGTGCTGGCGGACGCGGCTCCGCAGTGGCACGCTGATACGCCAGAACTACGCTGCGGGGTGGCGCGAAAGTACTTCTGCCAGGAGCTGGCGCCGGAGGTGGAAGCCGGCTTTGAACGGGCGCTGGATGCTTCGCGCGCTCTGGGGTGGAAGCTATACGAGGTTGAGATCGAGGTCAGCGAGGACCGCACCGTGAGCAACGCCGAGAGCTGGGCCTTCCACGAGAAATGGGTGACAGAGCGCGGGGCTCTGTATGATCCGCGAACCCTGCCTCGCATTCTCAACGGCAAAAAAATCGGAGTTGAGGCCTACGTGGAGGCGCGGCGCGGGCTGGAGTTGCTGCGCGAGCGGCGGAGGGAAGGCCTGCCGGAAGTCGACGTGGTGCTGACTCCAACCTCTCCGATTCTGCCGCCATTGCTGGAGGAGCTTGATGGGCCGCAGGCGCGCACGTTGGAGCTGAAGATGCTGCGCAATACAAGACCCTTCAACGTGCTCGGATGGCCGACCGTGACGATTCCGTGTGCTCCGATGGTGGGTGTGCAGGTAAGCGCGGCCTGGGGCGGGGATTGGCTGGCGCTGGCCTCTGCGCGACAGCTTGAGCAGGCGCTGCGCTGAAAGAATCTACTGAAAAATGGAGAGACACGGCAGCCGGGATTCCGCTTTTCATAAGTATGACAAGGCAATGATGCGGCTCGCGGATACTAAGTGTTCCATTTTGAACCACATGCAAAATTGTCCAGATATGGGCAAAGACTTGCAGTAG
Organism: uncultured Acidobacteriota bacterium; assembly: GCA_963786435.1. Lineage (GTDB taxonomy): Bacteria > Acidobacteriota > Terriglobia > Terriglobales > Acidobacteriaceae > TOLSYN. The sequence goes on along the minus strand of CAWAZK010000002.1, from coordinate 2,279,376 downwards.
AGACAATGAGCCAGAAAGGTGCGGGACGTTACTCCTCTCTGCGATGGCGGCAAATCCCGTATCGAATGAGATAGATGAGTTGTTCCGGAGCACCTTCTAAGCTCAGAACTCTGCGACTTGGCCACCGGGCGTCCGGTGGCCTTTTTTCTTCCATTATGCACGCACATGGATCTGCGTCTGGTAGCCATCCTGGTTGTTTTCCAACTTCAAAATCCAATCTTCGTCAGCGGGTAACTGCTGCCCGACGTTGCCGGATTCGGCGTGTGCATCGCCGGGAAAGCTCGCAACAATTCTCAGCCGGGGAGACTGGGCGGGGATCTGAGCGGTGAGCACACGATCGGCGCACCACGCAGCGTGCGCGGTGCGCGGAGCCGGGAGGACGAACTCGCGGCGGAGGCGGAGCAGGCTGCGGTACCAGTGGAACATTTCGCGATTCGCTGGTTCGTCCAGCCATTGCAGCCGCGAGCGTTCAAAGGTCGCAAGATCCTGTGGGTCGGGAACGTCGCTCCAACCGAACCGGGCAAACTCGCGGAGGCGACCTTCGGAGACTGCCTTCTGGATCGTGGGATCGCCGAAGCTGGTGAAGAACTGGAAGGGCGCTGACTCATCGTACTCCTGACCCATAAACAGCAGCGGGGTGTGCGGTGAGAGCAACAGCAGCGCGGCCGCAAGTTTGCGCGCGCCGGTTGGAATAAGCGCACTAAGGCGTTCGCCATAGGCACGGTTGCCTACCTGATCGTGGTTCTGGATGCAGATGATTTGCGAGGGCAGCGCGAGTCCTGCGGTGGAGGCTCCGCGGGAACGCCCCTGCCAGAAGTGGAAGGGCTCGCCTTGAAAAACATAGGGCTCAGACAGCGCGCGCGGGAGCAGCGAAGGGTCGGCAAAATCCCGATAGTAGCCGTTGCGCTCGCCGGTCAGCAGCGCATGAATTGTGTGGTGGAAGTCATCGCTCCAGAGCGCGTCGGCGCCATAGCCTCCCTGCTCCGCAGGAAGAATGTAGCGCGGGAGGTTCTCATCGCTTTCGACGGTGACGACGATGGTGCGGCCCTCGGCGGCGCCGAACTGGTGAGCACGGGAGGCGATCTCGGCGACGATGTGCTGCGGGGAATCGTCGCAAATCGTCTGCACGGCATCGAGGCGCAGGCCGTCGAGGTGATACTCGCGCAGCCAGTAGAGAGCATTTTCGACGATGAAGCGGCGAACGTGCGGGCTGCCTACGTCGTCGTAATTGATCGCGTCACCCCAAAGGGTCTTGTGACGCGAGGTGAAGTAAGGGCCGAATTGCGCGAGATAACTCCCCTCGTTGCCCAGGTGGTTGTAGACAACATCGAGGACCACCGCGAGGCCGCGCTGGTGGGCGGCGGCAACAAAGCGGCGAAGCGCGGCGGGGCCACCGTAGTTGGATTGCACGGCGTACAGGCCGACTCCGTCATAGCCCCAGTTGCGCGGGCCAGGAACGGCATTCACCGGCATCAACTCAATGGCGGTGACGCCAAGCTCGCGCAGGTAGTCGAGGCGCTCGATTGCCGAATCCAGTGTGGCGCCCGGAGTAAAGGTTCCGATGTGGAGCTCGTACAGAACGTAGTCGGTGAGCGGAATGCCGCGCCAGTGAGCGTCGCCCCAGTGGAAGGCCGGATCGACGATTTCGCTGGAACCGTGTACACCTTCGGGGAGCAAACGCGAGACCGGATCGGGGAGCGCCAGCGAGCCGGTCACATACTGGTAGCGATCACCCGGCGAGGCATCCATCGTGAGTCCCCAGTAGCCCTCGCCGAGAGCAAGCATGGGAAACTCCTGGGGTGCACGAAACGTTGCGCGAAACCCAGCGCGAAACCCAGCGCCCTCGCGCCGCTGCAGGCGGACAGTAACCGCCGTAAGCCGCGGCGCCCAGAGAAGCAGGTCCACCAGGCCGCCGCGAACGGTAGCTCCAAGTCCGGAGGACTGTACGGCAGTAAGCACCTTGATAGGACGAAGGCGGCGGCCTGAGGGTTGCGCTCTGACGGCGGTTGGGCTCAAACATTCGCCGTGCGCAACTCACATTCGCCGTGCTGCATGAGAATGCCCCGGAGCGCATCCGGGGCATTTTGGGGCGATACTTTGCGCCCGCAGCTATTCGTACGCCAGAGCCTCGATCGCATCCCTCCGTGCCGCCTTCAGCGCCGGATACAATCCGCCGAGCAGCGCGCTCAGGATGGCCAGAACCGCTGCGCGCACTACCCAGTGGTAGTCCCACACTACGCGATGCAGCGGATATTTGTAGTCGATCGCCGCGCTTGCAATGCCCGTGAGCACCAGCCCCAGCAGGACTCCTCCAACCGCCAGTGCAAACGATTCGCGCATCACCACGTTCAGAATGTAGTAACGTGACGCGCCCAGCGACTTCAGGATTCCAATCTCGCGCGTGCGCTCCATCACCGCCGTGTACATCGACTGGAAGATCACGATCAAACCGATGATCAATGAGATTCCAATCACAACATTGAAAAACCAGTTCAATCCCGGAATGTTTCCGACTGTCATCAGCGAAGCGTACTCGGCCAGCGAGCGCGCAACGTAGCCTTCCATCCCCGGGACCTGCTTGATCTCCGAAACTACAAGGCCGGCGTTCTCGGGCTTGTCGGTTTCCACGAAGAACGTGCTCGCCTTACCCTCGGAGCCGAGCAACTCCTGCAAGGTCGCAATCGGCAGATATCGCCGCGCCCCCTTGCCGTGCTCCACAATGCCGGAGATGCGGAAGTCATGGTTGAGCACCTCGTAGTGGTCGCCGACCTTGGTGTGGTGCTGGTCCGCAAACAGATCGTCCACAATCATGTCATAGGGCCCTTGGAACGGCCCTCCGGCGAGATAGCGGAATGGATGGCCCATCTTGTCGAAGTCGTTCGGCGATTTCGGATTCAGGTTGATGCCGTCGATGATCTCCAAGGTGGGTGCGGTGATAAAGTGGGTCACAACCGGGGCCACCTCGCGCACATGCGGAAGCGTCCGCAGCTTATCGGCGACTTTGATCGAGACCGGGGCGCCGGTGATGCCGGTAAAGAAACTGGAGCCCGGCGGCAACACCATCACATCGAAACCGATCCCTTTTTGCCGGTCGGCGGAATCGTTGAGCATGCTCAAGCACAGGCCTACAATGAGCAGAATCAGCGTGACTTCAATCGAAATCGCAAACACGCTGATCATGGTGCGCAGCGGCCGGTGCACCAGGTTGGAGAAAACCATCTTATTCACTCTTTGAGGATAACAAATCGTCATCCATAATCATGGGGCTTTGCTGAAGAAGCTCAGAATCGCAAGGAGAAAAACGATGTTTGGACGCAATCACAAAAACCAGAGCGCAGTGGAGAAGAAAAAGGCAGTTGGACGTGCGGCGCTGGGCGCTGCTGCCGTAGGAGCCATCGCCACGGGCGCATTCGCACTGGGCGCGCTCGCCATCGGTGCTTTAGCGATCGGGCGCTTGAGCATGGGCTGCGGACGCATCAAGCACCTGGAAATCGACGAGTTGATCGTAGGCAAGCTGACGATCCGCGAAGAGAGCCGCGGAAAATAAAACCTCCCGGCCAAGCGGACCGGGAGGCACATTCGACAGAGCGGATTACGCGCTGGTGGCGCGCTCATGGACAAAGGCGACACCGGCATCCAGAATCTCGCTCACGATTTCCGGCGATGCGGCTTCACAATACACACGCATTAACGGCTCTGTGCCGGAGCCGCGCAGCAACAGCCATGCCTCGGCGCCGTTGCCGTGTTTAGGTGCGTCGAGGAAAAACTTGTAGCCGTCCAGATCCTCGATGCGCATCACTTTGAACTTCCCCAGGGTGGCTGGCTTTCCTGCAGCCCGCCGCAGAGCGTCTTGTATCACCCCGGCGGAAAGGTGCAGATCGCGCCTTCCGTAGTAGTGGTGGCCGTATTTTTGTTGGAGATCGGCAACCAGTTGCCCGAGTGTCTTGCCCTCTTCGGCCATCACGTTGGCCAGCAGCAGAGCATTCAATGTGCCGTCGCGCTCGGGTAGAAACCTCGGAATGCCGATGCCTCCCGATTCCTCGCCGCCGATCAACACCTCTTTGCCGCTAAGAAGGACATCAACTACGTACTTGAACCCCACGCCGTGCTCAATCAGCTCACGGCCATAGGCTTTGGCAATACGATCCAGCATTCTGGTTGTGTTGAAGGCGCGGGTGATGACACCCGGCCACTGCTTGCGCTTGAGGAGCCACTCCAGCAGCACCGCAAAGCATTTGTGCGCATCCACCAGGCTACCGTCTTCGGCCACGGCCCCGATGCGGTCGGCATCGCCATCGGTAGCCAGGCCGGCATGGCAATGGTTGGCAACCACCGCCTGCCGCAGGCCATTGAGGTGCGGCAGAATGGGTTCGGGATTCAAGCCCGGGAAAAGCGGATCGACCTCGCCGTGAATTTCAACATGATCGACGCCGAGTTCTTCGAAAATGCCTGCAAGGATACCGCGCCCCGTTCCATACATGACATCGACGGCAAACTTTTGCTTCGCCTGGGCGATGAGCTTGAGATCGACAAACGCCTTGACCGCCGCGATGTAGTCGGTCTTGAAGTCGGCCTCAACCACGCTGCCGCCCTTGCCTTCGATGGGCTTGGTGTCAATCAGCGCTTGAATTTTCTGCATGATCGCCGGAGTGGCCGCACCGCCATAGCTGGCCTTGAACTTCACCCCATTCCAGTTCCATGGATTGTGGCTGGAGGTGATCATGACTCCACCGGCGGCGCCCAGTTGCCTGACCATGTAGCTGAGCGCGGGAGTCGGCGTAATCTCACGCGCAAGCCGCACGCCGATGCCGCTGCGTGCAATGGCCTCAGCCGTGACCTCGGCAAAGCGCCGCGATCCAAAGCGCGTATCATACGCAATCAGAATTCCCTTTGACGGCTCCTCGTTCTGGTGAACGTAGTTGGCGATGGCATGGGCGACGCGGCGTACGTTTTCGTACGTGTAGTCGTCGGCGATGACGCCGCGCCATCCGTCCGTGCCGAACTTGATCTCCTGCGGCATCTCGCAACCTTTCGTCATCAAACCAGTCGTCGTCAAACCAGCTTCCACTGTTGCTGCTGATCGAGAAATTTCACGATTCTGCCCACATCCTGCGAGCGCTCTACCGTGGTAATCAGCAGCGCATCGCCCGAGTCCACGACCACCAGACCTTCCACTCCGATTGCGGCGATGAACTTTCCTGGCGCGTGAAAGTAGTTGCCGTGAGCGTCGAGAACGAAATTGTTCTCCGCCGCGATGACGTTATCCTTGTGCCGCCCCTGCGCGATGCGATGCTCAAAGTGCGCGGCCCAGGAGCCCAGGTCGCTCCATCCCCAGTCGGCAGGAATGCAGAAGATATTCGAGCCTTCTTCTCCGGATGCGGAGCGCGGTTCGAGAATGCCGTAATCCACGCTCTTGTCTTCGCACTTTGGATACAGCTTGCGCAACGTCTCTTCAAAGTTGCGCGTGCCCCAGGTGGCCGCGATTTTTTCCAGTGCCGCCGCGGTTTGCGGCAGATATTGCCGTAGCGCGTTCACCAGAGTATTCGCAGACCACAGGAACATTCCGCTGTTCCAGTAGAAATTTCCTGCCGCAAGAAACTGCTCGGCGACTTCCTTCTGCGGCTTTTCGCGAAAGCAGCGCACCCGCGTGACTTTGCCTTGATAGACCGCGCCCGCCTCAACATATCCGTATCCGATTTCAGCGCGGGTGGGCTTCACGCCCATCACCACGATGTTTTCCCCCGCGGCCGCCAGCGCAATTCCGGCTTGCAGATCCTTGCGGAACTGCTTTTCATTTCGTATCACCTGGTCGGAAGGAAAAAGTCCCAGCACAGCGTCGGGATTTCGGCGATGCAGAATGAAGGCCGCAAGACCGATGGCGGGCGCGGTATTGCGCCCCACGGGCTCGGCAACAATCTGCTTGCGAGGAAGTGTTTTAAGCTGGCGCGCGATATTCTGGCGAAGGTCGCCGTTGGTGATGATCCAGAAGTTTTCGCTCGGCGCCGTAGGCAACAGCCGTGCCACCGTGTCCTGAATCATGGACTGCTCGGAGTTGAGCGGCAGCAGTTGTTTTGCGAATGTTTTGCGGCTCAGGGGCCAGAAACGTGTGCCACGGCCTCCAGCAAGAATGATTGGATAAAACTCCGGCTTACGAGTCTTCGCCAAAATGGCTCCTTCGATCAACCATGTTCAATCAATTATGTTCAATCAACCATGTGTGGTTCTGCTACCAGTATGCAAGGTTGTGCGCGGCTCCGCCACAACTTGCGATGGCAGGCGCATACGAAGGATTTCCGCGCTCCATTGCGCACGCAGCGTGATCGTCGGCGACGAGGCTGGAATGATCACGGCTTCACCGCGAGTGAAAGTCAGCGGCTGAAAGCCAGCGCACTCCACCACGGCTCCTCCATCCAGCGCCACCAGCACCTGGACCGAGCTCTTCCCCGGTTCGGCCTCAAGCCGCACCGGAGCTTCGATCCTGTGCTTTTCAACGATGAAGCAAGGCGAGCAAACCAGCTCCTCGTGACTCTTCACGCTCTGCGGCTCAACCCGCCCCGCATGCGTGTTCTCCCGTATGGCTGCCATGCCACGCTCCAGATGAAGCTCACGCGGGCGGCCATAATCATAGAGACGATAAGTGACGTCGCTGTTCTGCTGGGTTTCGATGATGATCGAGTTGGGGCCTACGGCATGAACCGTGCCTGCATCGACATAGATCATCTCCCCGCTGCGCACATCCAGCCAGTTCAGCATGTGCTCGGCTTGATTCGCATCAATCGCCAGGCGGAACATTTCGCGATTAATACCGGGACGCAGACCGACTCCGACCTGAGCTCCGTCAATGGCACGAGCCACATACCAACATTCCGTCTTGCCACAAGCCTCGCCCGCAATACATGCTCCCGCGTCATCCGGATGCACCTGCACACTTAGCTTTTGTCGTGGAAATAGGAACTTGATGAGTAGCGGAAAACGCCTGGGTTGCGGCGAAGCCTCTCCGGTGAGGTCGGCACCATACCGCACCGCCAACTCGCGCAACGTCTGTCCGGCGAACGGCCCTGTCGCGGCCTGGCAGCCTTCTCCGGTCAGCCAAACCTCTCCAATCGGCTCAGATTCCACCGCACGATTGAAATAAGGGCGCAGATCGCGCGCACCCCACACCCGCTCGTAAAACTCCGGAGTAATCAGAAATGGAAACAGTACCGGCATGGAATCAAAGCGCCCCGTCTCAGAGTAGCGCAATCTAGCAGTTTGATGGGAATTGTGGAGGAATGAGATGCCGGGGCGGCCCTCACTCCTCCACAATTCAGCAATTACAGCGAAGCAAAGAAAGTGCGCACCCGCTCCAGCCCACGATCGATCTCTTTCGCCGACGTCGCGTAGGAGAAACGAATGTGTCCAGGCAAGCCGAACGCCTCGCCGGGGACGCCCACGACATGGCCCTCACGCAGTAAACGCGAGGTCAGTTCGGTGGTGTTGATGCCGGCGCGCTTGGCGACTTCACTGACGTCTGGGAAGGCGTAGAACGCTCCCTCGGGAACGTTTACCTTGACGCCGGGAATCGTGCGTAGTCCGGCAACGATGCGGTCACGAAGCTGAATGTACTCGGTACGCATGTCAGCGACGCACTGCTGCGATGAGGTCAGCGCGGCCAGGCCGGCCTTCTGCGCAATCGAGGTCGGGTTCGAAGTCGATTGGCTCTGTAGCTTCTGCAACTGTCCGATCACCGCCTTGGGAGCCAGGGCAAATCCGAGACGCCATCCGGTCATGGAGTAGGTCTTGGAGAGCGAGCCCATCAGCAGCAGCGAATCCTTGTACTCCTTCAGCGAGCCCAGCGAGAACGGGCGGCCCGTGTAGTCCAGGTACGCATAGCACTCATCGGTCATGACGTAGATGCCGCGGGAGGCGGCCATCTTGGCGATTGCCGTCAGATCCTCGGGCGTAACCACCGCACCCGACGGATTGTTCGGCGAGTTCAGCAGAATGATGCGGGTGCGGGGCGTGATTGCCTTCTCGATCATCGCGGCGGTCAGGCGGAAGCCCTCGTCGGCGTGAGTGGCGACAAACGCGCACTTACCGCCGCAGTACTCCACCATGTCCTTGAATGAAACCCAGTACGGCACCGGGATGATGACCTCATCGCCGTGGTCGATCAGCACCTGGAAGGTGTTGAACAGCGCGCTCTTGCCGCCGACGGTGACGATGGTCTCGTCAAACGTGTAGTTGGAGCCGAAATCCTGCTTGTGGCGGGCAACCACGGCTTCACGCAGTTCCTTGATTCCAGCGACCGGCGTGTACTTGGTGAAATTTTGCTGAATGGCTGCGATACCAGCCTGCTTAATGTGCTCGGGCGTGGCGAAATGCGGCTCTCCAGCGCCGAAATCCACCAGGTCCACCCCCTGCGAACGCAGCGTGGTTGCTTCGTTGTTGATGGCCATGGTGGCCGAAATTTCGATCCGGCCAATGCGTGCGGTAAATGGGCTAGCTACGGTTGATGACACTGGATTTCCTTTCGGGTTTTTGATGTGTGCTGCACCCCGGGCTGCTGACCGGGACGGCGAAATTTACTTGGAAGCCAGCGGAGCGTCCCTGAAGCGCTCACGAAGCCGGCTCTCGACCGAAGCAGGAACCAACCCTCCGAGCGTGCCGCCCAGCGAAGCGATCTCCCGCACCAGCCGCGAACTCAGATAAGAATACGCCCCTGCGGGCATCATGAAAACGGTCTCCAGAGTGGGATCGAGTTTGCGATTCATCCATGCCATCTGGAGTTCATATTCGTAGTCGCTGACGGCGCGAATGCCGCGAAGTACTGCCTGAGCCCCGCGATCCCGTGCGTAGTCCACCAGGAGACCGGCAAATGACTCAACGCAAACATTTGGGTACGGACTGACACACTCGTGCAGCATCTCCAGCCGTTCCTCCAAACTGAACAGTGGAGCTTTCTCGGAGTTCCGCAGGATCGCCACTACCAGTTCATCAAAAATTCTTGCACCCCGCTGAATCAGGTCGAGGTGGCCGTTGGTCGGCGGGTCGAATGATCCGGGGTAGATGGCAATGACTCGCTTCAAGTTTCCTCTGGGAGACGCCACGGCTATTTTATGCCTCGTTGCAGCGGCAATCAACCTATCGTGGGGTTTTCTCAGGGCCGACGCATATAAATGAACACAGGTTGCTATATGCAGTGGGGTTGTAGTTGGGCGAGAAGGGGAGATGGACAATCCCCTGAAGTATTTTTCTGAGCTGCGCGATCCGCGGGTGGAGCGGAACCGGGAGTGGCTGAAAACGTTTTTGACGTTGCCGGGCGGCATCCCTTCGCACGATACCTTCAACCGTGTATTTGCGGCGCTGGACCCATTGGAAATGGAAAAGGGGTTCGCCGCCTGGGTTTCCTCGATTGCCAAACTGACGGCAGGCGAAGTGGTTGCCATCGACGGCAAGGCATTGTGCGGCAGCCGCGAGAGCGGCAAGAAGAAGCTGGTTCACATGGTTTCGGCCTGGGCCGAGGGCAACGGTCTGGTTCTGGCCCAGCGCAAGGTGGATGAAAAATCCAACGAGATCACGGCGATTCCGAAGCTGCTGGACGCCCTGGAGTTGGCCGGAACGGTGGTGACCATCGACGCCATGGGCTGCCAAAAGACCATCGCCGAAAAGATCGTCGGCAAGAAAGCCGACTACATTTTGGCGGTCAAGGAGAACCAGGGCCTTCTGCTGGAGGAGATCAAGGACTCGTTCCGGCAACTGCCCATCGAGTTCGTGGCCGAGGAAATCGATTGCGGCCACGGGCGGGTCGAGCAACGCAGATGCTCGGTGATTGCCGACCTCGGGCTCATTGAGAAAGCCGCGGAATGGGCGTCTTTACAGGGTTTGGTGCGTATCGAGGCCGAACGGTATCACAAACTCACGGGAAAAACTGAGCGCGAAATCCGCTACTACATTACCAGTCTCAAGCCTGATGCGGCACGGTTGAACCGCACAATCCGCCAGCACTGGGGCATCGAAAACAAACTGCACTGGGTACTCGACGTGGGCTTTGGCGAGGACCTCAGCCGCAAACGCGCCGGCCACGCCGCGCAGAACTTCTCCCTGCTCAACCGTATCGCTCTCAACATGCTCAAGCAGGAGAAAACCAGCAAACGCGGCATCAAAGGAAAACGCCTCAATGCTGCTTGGGACCACCCCTACCTACTCAAACTGCTCGGAGTTTGATATGCGTCGGCCCTGGGGGTTTTCTGCCCCAAGAACGCGCCCCCTCGTCACCATAACGGGAAATCACCCGGCCTGCGCAAGGCATCAAACGAGCCGGAAACCTATGCGAACCGCGCCCGGAGTGATAGGGCGAGCCACGCTGTTGCAGGACTTCCTGGCGGCGGGGGGTGGTGCATGCTCTACAATAGGGCGCGGTTCTTTACGAGCCGCCCACTTCATGAGCCTTGTCGACAGGACTACACTGCGCGTTCTATTCACGGTTCTGGCAACGGGATCCGTGCTTGGCTTTGTCTGGCTGGCACGCAAGCCGCTGCTGGCATTCCTGTTTGCGATGCTCTTCGCCTACCTTCTGGAGCCGCTGATCGGGCTGGTGCAAAAATGGACTCGTTGCCGCCGCGGAATCGCCATTGCTGTAGTTTACGTCCTCATACTCGCCGTGCTGTCGATTGTGGGACTGGTAGTAGGTCCGCGCGTGGTGCAGGAGGGACGGCATCTTTCCCAAGCTGCGCCGGAACTCTACAACAAAATCGCCAGCGGAAGAATTGCCTTCCAAGTAGGCAAGACGCACGGATGGAGCGAAGAGACCCAGGCAGACTTGCAGAGGTTCATCGTCGAACACCGCGGCCAGGTTCTCTCCACCATCACCGCACAAGGCGCCACGATCACCGAGGTTGCCGGAAATGCGCTCTGGATTGTGCTGATCCCAATTCTGGCTGTCTTCTTTCTGAAAGAAAAGAGCCGTTTTGCGCGCAACATCGAAAACCTGCTGGATAATCCTCGTTCCCGCCAACTGCTGACCGAAATCCTGAGCGATCTCGACGAGATGCTGTCGCAGTTTGTACGCGCACAACTCTATGTGGTCGCGCTCTCTCTCACGGCCTATGTCAGCGTACTCACGCTCATGAACGTGCCTTATTCCTGGGCGCTGGGAACGATCGGTGGTCTGCTGGAATTCATTCCATTTGTCGGCCCATTAGTAACTGGAATTTTGATTGTGGGCGTCAGCTTTGCACTCAACTACAATCATGTTTTGCTGGTGCTGTTGTTTCTGATGGTTTGGCGCGTCATGGAGGATTACGTGATCTCTCCACACATCTTCGGCGGACGCGTCGAGGTGCATCCGCTGGCAACGATCTTTGGCGTGCTGGCCGGAGGCGAAATCGCCGGGGTTGTCGGTATCTACTTCGCCGTCCCCGTAATGGCTGCCATACGCATTCTCTGGCGGCACTGGCGTCGTCACACCGCCTCCGACAAGTTCGGGCAGGAATCGGCAACAAATCTCATCGACCAGCCCTAGCTCGGCTCTTGCGACTTATTCCGCCTCCCGGAATCGTTCCATTCATGCACTCTTTAATTGCTATTCATCTACCTGCAACTCGCCTTCGCTAGTCTTAAATCCATCAAAATGGAAGAGAGTTCAACCCGAGGAACTACATGGATTTAATTTTGGAAGTTCGTACCGGCCGCGAGCGCGTAACGATGGCCTGCCAGGGAAAGCTGGTCGCAGGAAAGGAAGCGGATGCTTTTCGCCGCAGCGCCCTGCTGCTAATGGGCGGATTCGACAAATTGACCATCAACATGGCGGGAGTTCGCACCGTAGACTGTGGCGGTCTGGGCAGCCTGGCTTCCGTGTTGTCCTATGCCGTGGACAAGGGCAAGCAGGTGCGAATCACCCACGCCAGTCCGCTGATGATGCAGATGCTTCAGGTCACAAACCTTGAGCAGTTCCTGGAACCGGCCAGTCTTCACCCGCAACCGGTCACCAGCGCGAACAGCAGCCACGAAGCCATCGCGTAAAACTTTGGTGGGCGCAACGGAGTTTGTTTCCCCGCTATTCATGGGTGGAAACTAAAGAAGGGGCGGAATCTGATCCGCCCCTCTTAAATTGCCTTCTTCTGAGCTACTTCTTGGGCACAGCCGCCTTGGCTGCAGCCACTTCCTTCGGCGAAACCGGCTGCGGATCGGCAGGCGCCTCGGCAGCGGCTTTATCCAATCCCAGAGCCTTTCGCACCGCCGTCTCGATCCTCACCGCTATGTCCTTGTTCTCCTTGAGAAAGTTTTTCGTATTCTCGCGGCCCTGCCCGATGCGCTCGCCCTCAAAGCTGTACCAGGCCCCGGACTTTTCAACGATATTGCGCTCCACCGCTTGATCGAGCATGTCGCCTTCACGCGAAATGCCTTCGCCATACATGATGTCAAATTCGGCCTCACGGAATGGCGCTGCGGTCTTGTTCTTGACGACCTTGATTTTCGTGCGCGAACCCACCACCTGGTCGCCGTCCTTGATGGCGGCAATGCGCCGGATATCGATGCGCACGGAAGAATAAAATTTCAGCGCACGTCCGCCAGTGGTGGTCTCCGGATTGCCGAACATGACGCCGATCTTTTCGCGAATCTGGTTGATGAAAATCAGGCAGGTGCGCGACTTACTGACCGTGCCGGTGAGTTTGCGCAGCGCCTGCGACATCAGACGCGCCTGCAATCCCATGTGGCTGTCACCCATCTCGCCGTCCAGTTCGGCCTTGGGCACCAGCGCCGCCACCGAGTCCACCACCAGCACGTCGATAGCCCCGGAGCGCACCAGCGCCTCAGTGATCTCCAACGCCTGTTCGCCGTAGTCGGGCTGCGAAACCAGCAGGTTATCCACGTCCACGCCAAGACGCTTGGCGTAGGCCGGATCGAGAGCGTGTTCGGCATCCACAAAGGCTGCCATGCCGCCGGCCTTCTGCGCTTCGGCGATAATCTGCAGGCTGATCGTGGTTTTGCCGGAGGATTCGGGACCGAACACTTCGACCACGCGGCCGCGCGGAACTCCGCCCACGCCCAGGGCTGCGTCGAAAGAGATGCTGCCGGTTGAGATCACCGCGATGGGAACGATGGGCCCCTTGCTTCCCAGGCGCATAATCGAGCCCTTGCCAAACTGCTTTTCAATCTGAGAGAGCGCAACGTCAATTGCGCGGGACCGGTCGTCGGCCATGGAGCACTCCTTGCCTGCCGCCTTCTGGCGCGCTGGGCTGCAATAATTTTCACATAAATGAGGATGACTGCCGGAAGAATAGCACGGGCGCGCCCGAAGAGAAATGAAACGAGAAGCCGAGCGCAGTTTCCGGCCTCCAAACATTGCTCTCAGTTATGCACCCCGTCCATCACCTCTGCAGCAAATCCACCGGCTGACGAACATCCGTCACGCGAAAGTACTTGGCCAGCGATGGATAGCGTTCCGCGACCTGCTCGTACATCTGGTAGGCCACGTTGCGATAGCTCCAGTGGCCGCCCACCCCCGTGCGCAGTTCGCTGATGTACACCACCTCGGCGAAATCCATCTTGAACAGGGTGCGCTTACGGTAGGCCAGCGGAATCAGATAGTGCGCGGGCTGTGAAGCTTCTCCGCGTGCGGCGAGCCCGGCCGCGAGTGTTTGCCCAGCGTCCGCCGCCCGCTGCATCGCCGCGGCGTAGAGTTCGCCATGTCCGGCTTGCTCTATCTCGCGTGGCGTGTCGAATCCGTGCGCAAAGCCATACTCCTGGTGAATTTGCACGCAGCGCCGGTGGCGGTGAAGATCGCGGTAGGCGCCAATGTCCATCAGGATGTCAAAGCGGAACTTCTGTCCGGCGCTGTAGGCGCGCAGCAGTTCGTCATGGCGTCCGCGATGCCGCATGCCGAGGTCGATGATCTCCTCGCGCCGCGCCTGACTCAGTCCGAGCACGGCCTCACGCAATTGCCGGTAACGATAGCGCGAGTGTTCGTAGAGCAGCGTCGTCGCCAGTTCGACTTCCAGCGGCTCGTCATCGAGCAGATCGACCGCCGGAGCCGGGTCCAAACTCTGTCTGCGCATCAACTCGGCTTCCGCCTGCGCCAACTCCCGCCCGGATGAAAGCTCGTACGCGCAAGGCTCGGCGTACTTCACCAGCGTGGGAGAAACCCTCGTCTCGCGCAACAACTCTGCCCGCGCCTGCTCACCCAAGGCCGCGTCCTGAGCGGCGATTGCCTCGACCAGTGCGCGGCGTTTTTCGGCGTTCACGTCCCAGGCGGGTTCGCGTGCAGCCTGCTTCATCCGTTCACCCAGCAGGCGTACCTCCTCGTAGGGACTGCCGAGCAGCCGCGAGACCTGCGTCTCCAGGGTTCGTGCGTTCACGATCTGCCCCAATGATGTATTCGTCGCCAGGGGCAGCAGGTAGCGCGAAATATCAAAAGCCCGCGCGCGCAAGGTGCGTTCGTAGGCTTCCTGCGCCATCTCCGGCGGCTTGGGAGTTTGGGCGACCAGGTACTGGAAATTCAGTTCGCTGAATTTGCGGTACTCGGCAAAAAGAAATTCAACCGTTTCCTGATAAAGAATCCGCTCCGTGGGATCGCTGAATCCCGGCGTATAGTAGCCGCTCTTGCGGAAATCCTGGTACCGCGTCGAGCGCTCCTGCCCGTCCCAGCGGCTCTCGTCCACCACCAGCGTGGCGGCCAGCAGCGAAAGCCGTTCAATCGCCATGGAGACGTGCGCCAGATCGGCAATCGAGCGGTGCCCGTATTGAAAGTAAAAGGTGCTGAGAAACTTCTCCGCCTTCTGCTCGTTCAACTCAGCCAGCGATTCCTTCATCGAAAGCGACGAACGCGAGTACTTGGCCATGGCGTAGGCCTGAACCTCCGGGTCGGCGCCATGAATGCAATAGACCTGCGTTTCGTTCGAGACAGTCTCGGTGGGAGAAGGAGTGCCGGAGGCGGGAACGGTCATATGCTTTGATTTTGACGCAAAGCTCAATCGATTGCCAATCCGAACTGCCGTTTGGATTCATTGCCGTGCTGCTCGGACAGGAAAAAGCAACGCGAATCAATGCTTTGAACAGATTCCCCGTGCAGTACAGCACGGAATTGGGCTACGCTTTTGCTGAGGCCAATCCGTTGGAGCCTGAGTTTGAGACCCAATTCGTCACCGCGGGCAGCCTGCTCTACTCGGTCGAGCATCGGCCGTGGCTGCCGCCCGACGCGCATTGGCTTTTTTCGCAGAGCTGGAACGACCTGCTGTTTGCCCATTTCGCAATCGACCCGCCCACGCTGCGGCGTCTGGTGCCCGAGGCCCTCACGCTCGATCTCTACGACGGCGTCGCCTGGCTCACGATTTCATCGTGCAGCGCCAGCCATGTGCGCCCGAGCGGAGTCCCGCCCCTGCCGGGCATTTCCTTCTTCCCCCAGGTCAATCTGCGCACTTACGTCACATTACAAGCGGGGCAAGAAAAACCGGGGCACGACAAAACGGGACAAGAAAAGCCGGGACTCTATTATTTCAGCGTGGACGCGGCGAATCTGTCGGCGGTGTGGCTGGCCCGCATCTTTTTCCGTATGCCGTACTGGCACGCGGCAATCCAGCTCAGCGGTTCCACCATTCACGCGCCCAATGCGGAGGCCCACAATCCTGAGGAACGATCGATCCACTTCCGCTCCTCTCGTCTGCATGGCCCAGCCGCAACCAACGGTCCGGCCAAGTTCGACGTGAGCTACACTCCGGAGGGCGAACCAGAGCGGACACGCCGCGGCACCCTGGATGAATTCCTCACCGAACGCTATTGTGTGTATTTATGGAATCGAGGAAGGTGTTACCGCGCCGAGATACATCATCAGCCGTGGGCTTTGCAGCGAACCAGCGTGAATCTCCGCGCCAACAGCATGGCCGAGCCCTTGGGTCTAACTCTGCCTTTAAAGCCTGAGCTCTGCCACTTCTCTCGTTCGCTCAAAATGCTGGCCTGGGCTCCCGAGAGGGTTCGCCTCTCCCGCTGACTCAGAGGCCACGCCTGTTGGTTCGCGATGGAAAGAGAAGGTATGACGCCGAAATCGACAGCAGAATCATCCACGCCAGCGTAGCCCGCTCGGCATCGTCCTCAACACGAAGGGAATGCACGGGCGAAAACAGGAACTGGGCAAAAATGAGGGTCGCAAGCAATGACCCGATTACGCTGACCAGCGCTCCAAAGCGGCTCGCTATCAGCACCAGCACGGCCGCGAACAAAAATGGGGCCGCCATCTTCCAATGAGTTCTGGAAAATACCAAGGCAACGGCAATCGCACAAATAGCGCTGACTGCGATTCCGAGCGTTGATTGCAAGGTATACAGCCATTTCGTTTTCATAATTCTTTTGGAAAGAAGTGAATTAACAGACGAACATTAAGATGGCACGAATCCAGCGTTGAGTGGAGAAAATCGAGAGTTCTTCCCGCATAACCTGAGCCGCGCATGATGCCTGTTTTAAGTACAGCAGAGCTCCGCACATGCATCCGCCTTAGACTACTTGCTAAATTTGGGGCGCAGTTACCGATTTTGCTCGCTGAATCAGCCCTTTGTATCGCAGAATAAGTGTAGTTCTAGCGCGCTGAAGTGCTTTGCGCTGCACCACGGACACGCCTTAATGCCTCATGGATCCGACTCACTTCTGCTGCAGCTATTTACTATCTTCGTCTGGGCGAAGGTATTTGGTGAGTTGTTTGAGCGGATGCACCTTCCGGCGGTTCTGGGCGAAATCTTAGCCGGTGTCATTCTTGGTCCCTACGCTACTCGCTTTATCTTGCCGGGCGACACAATCTATTCCATCGCCCAAATAGGAGCCGTGTTCCTGCTCTTCACCGTCGGACTGGAAACTGCGCCCAGCGATCTGATCCGCGTCGGAAAGTTGAGCCTTCAGGTTGCGGTGGCGGGAATCACGTTGCCCTTCCTGGCAGGCTTTCTCTTTCTACACTTCCATCACGAACCCACACATGAAGCTGTCTTCGTAGCCGCAGCCATGGTTGCCACCAGCGTCGGCATAACCGCCCGTGTGCTGCGCGACATGAATGTACATAGGTCGCGAACCGCGCAGATCATCCTCGGGGCTGCGGTTTTTGATGACATTCTCGGCATGTTATTGCTGGGCACGTTGGTTAGTACGGTCAGCAATGGCGGCGTACAGTGGCTGCATCTCACTCTGGTCGCGATCGAAGCGATTGGCTTTGCCCTGTTCATGATTTTCCTCGCACCCAGGGTGGTGGACCGGCTTGAACCCGGAATCCAGCAGATGCAGACCCAGGACGCTCCGCTCGTGCTCGCCCTGGCGCTCTGTCTCGGGCTCTCGGTTGCGGCCACTCGCATCGGAATGGCTGCTATCATCGGTGCATTTTTCGCCGGCCTTGCTTTCGCGGATTTTTCGCCACGATGGAATCTGGAGCCGCGCGCTCAGGCGATCAATCAATTTCTTTCGCCTTTTTTCTTTTTCACCATGGGATCACGCTTGGATCTCTCGGTGTTTTCCCGCTCCGTCGTTGTGCTGGCCCTAGCGCTCTCTGGCTTGGCCGTGATCACGAAGATCATCGGCTGCGGTCTGCCGCTTTACCGCGAGGGCTGGCGCAACATGTTGCAGGTCGGTGTCGGGATGACTCCCCGCGGCGAAGTCGCACTGATTATTGCGCTCATCGGGCTGCAGTTGAACATGATCTCGCAACGCGCATACGCCCTGGTCATCGTCATGACCGCTGTGACTACCATCCTCCCGGCTCCATTTCTCAGAATGTTGTACGCGCAGAAAGGCGATGGGCACGGGGGCTCCGGCAGTGCCACCCCCGGCGGCGGCGAGCAATCCGCCGAAGTGCATATCTCCGGTCAGCTCGGCTAAGCCTTCCGCTATAATTCCGCTAAGTCTCATTTGCATAATATTCACCGAGGTGATCTATGGAGTCCTTGCAGGGACACGTGGCGCTCGTCACCGGAGCGTCTCAGGGAATTGGCCGCGCCTGCGCCGTGACACTGGCCAAGGCGGGCGCAACCGTGGCACTTGCCGCACGCAACGAAGAGAAACTGGCAGAAGCCGTGGCGCAGATCGAAGCTGAGGGTGGAAAAGCCGCAGCATTTCGCCTCGACGTTGCTTCCGAGGACGCGATCAAATCCACGGTCAAGCAAATCTCCACTCAGTTCGGAAAGATTGACATTCTGGTCAATAACGCCGGGATTACCCGCGATACCCTGCTGATGCGAATGAAGCGCGCCGACTGGGACGACGTGCTGACGACAAACCTAAGCGCCCCCTTTCTGCTGACCCAGGCCGTCGTCAGCGGCATGATGAAGCAGCGCTGGGGACGGATCATCAACATCACCTCGATCGTCGGCGAAATGGGCGCGCCGGGACAGGCAAACTACGCTTCATCGAAGGCCGGACTGATCGGCCTTACGCTCTCGGTGGCACGCGAGCTCGCCTCCCGCAACATCACCGTTAACGCCGTCGCTCCCGGCTATATCGCTACCGCGATGACCGATGTGCTCACTGACGAGCAGAAGCAGGCCATTACGGCGCAAATTCCGTTGGGGCGCCAGGGCACGGACGTAGATATTGCCAATGCCGTACTCTTTCTCGCCAGCAACGAGGCGAGCTACATTACCGGGCACGTCTTGGACGTGAACGGCGGCATGTTGATGGGCTGATAAGGCAAAGGCAACACGCTCGCCGGCGAGATCTAAGCTGCGGGCGTGATGCGTTGCTCCCGGTCCTTCTGGTCGCGATCGATCTGTTTGCACTCTTTCTCGATCTGCTTAATCTCCAGTTCTTCCTGAATGACCTTGGCTGAAACGTGGTCTTTCTTCGCCTCCAGCTTGGTCTGAGCAAAGAGCCCCATGTACAGATTGGCGACATAAGGTAAGGAAAAGAAGGCCAGCAGAGTTCCGCGCCAGTCCTGAAAGATCAGATGGAAGTGAGTAATCAGCAGAAAGAAAATTGTGACATAGTGGCTGAAGCAGTACTCGCAGGTGAAGACGTAGAAAAACTTTCTTGCGATCAAATGCGAATCCTGCTGGCTGCGCTTCGTGAAATACTGGCGAGCTTCGCGAAAGATTTCCTCATGCGTCACCGTCCAGGAGACGCACGCAATCGGCAAAGCAATCAGCAGCAGGTATATGACTTGGATTCCGAGGCTCACAGAAAGTTGGATGCACCCTCTACCTGCTGGTGATCTACCCGGCCCGGCAGCAACAGTCCACCCCATGGATGTTAGAGTTCTTTCGTGCTGATCTACTACATCACGGATCGATCCCAGTTTGTCGGCACCGAAGCCGAGCGCCGGAGACAGCTTCTCCGAACGATTCGCATGGCCGCCGCTGCGGGAGTCGACTACATTCAACTCCGGGAGAAAGATCTCCGCATTCGCGAGCTTGAACTGCTTGCCTGCGAAGCCTTGCAGCAAATCCGCGCCGAAGGCCCGTCGCGCTTGCTGATTAACCACCGCACGGATGTGGCTCTGGCGGTTGGCGCAGACGGCGTGCATCTTACGGGTACGGATATCGCAGCCTCGGACGCGCACACACTGGCCGCCGAAAGCCGTCCCACTTCGAAATTTCTCATCGCCGCGTCCTGCCACTCCGCTGAACAGGTGCGGCTTGCCGAAGCGCACGGAGCTGACTTCGTGGTGCTGGCTCCAATTTTTGAAAAGGCAAATACACCCCTAAAGGGACTTGGGCTCGGGGAATTACGCCGGGCGGCGCGCAAGGATCACGAGCGCGATCGGCGCGTCGAGGCCGGCGACAATCGCGGCATTTTTCCGGTCTTTGCCTTGGGAGGAGTAGATCTGGAGCGCGCTCCTCTTTGCGCTGCCGCCGGAGCCGCAGGGATTGCGGGCATCCGGCTCTTTCAGCAAAGTCTCGATCTGCCCGAACTTGTGCGCTCGCTTCGCACGATCTAAAGAGCGGAAGGCGTGAGCCAGCGCGCTATCATCCCAAGAATTGAGAGCAGCAAGGCTCCCCAGAACGCTGGCGCAAAACCACGGACAACGAATCCGCGCACAAAGTGCGAGGCGAACAACAACATCATTGCGTTAATTACGAGCAGGAACAAACCCAATGTCAACAAGGAGAGCGGAAAGGTCAGGATTTTCAGGAACACTCCCAGGGTCGCATTCACCAACCCTATCACCAGTGCCGCGATCAGCGCGGAGCGTAAACCATCCACCTCGAAGCCAGGCACCACGCGGGAAACCACCAGCAGCAACACTGCACTGATAATCCATCTCACAAGCAATTGAATCATGGCGTTGATCCCTTTCCGGCTGCGATTATGAACTTGAAGCCAAACCGCTCAATCACGCAGGTCCTTGAGAGGCCTTTTCGATGTCCAGCGCCAACAAATATTCCTTAAACGCCGGGCCTAAATCCTCGTGCCGCAATGCGTACTCTACGGTGGCCTTCAAGAAGCCGAGTTTGTCTCCCGCATCATGCCGCTTGCCTTCGAAGACATAGCCGTAGATTTTTTCGTGCTGCAGGAGTTTCTTCAAAGCATCGGTCAGTTGCAGTTCTCCGCCTGCGCCCGGCGTGATGGTCTCAATCATCTCGAAGATGCGCGGCGTGAGCACGTAACGGCCGATGATGGCGAGATTCGACGGGGCCTCCTCAAACTTCGGCTTCTCGACCATGTCGGTGATCTCGTATAGACGGCCGTCGAAGCCCGGAACCGCCTTCGCGTCCAGCACACCGTAGGCGGAGATCGCCTTGCCATCGACAATCTGGGTTGCGATCACCGAAGCCTGCTTCTCCTCGAAGACCTCGATCAACTGTTTCAGGCACGGATTCTCGGGCGAATCCACGAGGTCGTCGGGCAGGATGACTCCAAACGGCTCGTTGCCCACCAGCCGCTTCGCCATCAAAACTGCATGACCAAGCCCCAGTGGCTCCTTTTGCCGCACTGTACTCACGTGCGCCATTCGCGCAACCATTTGAGCGGTCTGCAGCAGCGTGGATTTCTTGCGCTGCGCGAGGGAATGCTCCAACTCAAAGCTGATGTCGAAATGATCTTCCATCACGACTTTGCCGCGCCCGGTCACGATGATGATCTCATCGCACCCGGAGGCAATCGCCTCTTCCACGCCATATTGAATGATTGGCTTATCAACTACCGGCAACATCTCTTTCGGCATCACCTTGGTTGCTGGCAAAAAACGCGTACCCATGCCGGCTGCCGGAAACACTGCTTTTCGAACTTTTGCGCTCATTGTCTTCACCCGGTACGGCCAAGGCTTAAATTGTAAGCTCAATTTCGAACTTTGTTCAGAACCAATCAGGCGCGGGCGGGTTCCGCCTCGAAACCTTCAAGCAATCTGCGCAATCCATTCAATACCTCGTCTGGCCGCGTCGCCTTCAATGAGAATTTCAAAATTCCCTGCGGCGTAAACACCACGCCCTTGTGCTTGGCCACCAATTGCATAATCTTCTGGGGATCGGCTTCGGCGGTCTGGGTAAATTTCACGCTCACCTGGTCGCGCTTGCGCTCAATGCTGGCAACCCCCAGCCGCTGGCACTCCAGCCGGAGATGCGCGTACTGCAACAGGTGCTGCACCGCCGCCGGTGGCTCTCCATAGCGATCGCGCAACTCGTTGGCTACGTCGCTCAACTGTTTTTCGTCCTCTACCGCCGCCGTCCGCTTGTAGATGCGCAGGCGCTGATTTTCCTCGCGTATGTAGTCGTTGGGAATGCGAATGTTCAGTCCCAGATTCAGCGCCGTATCCGGCACCTCCTGCACCTGCTCGCCCTTCAGCTCGCGAATCATCTGCTCCAGCATGGTGGTGTACATCTCAAAGCCTACGGCTTCGATGTGCCCGCTCTGTTGTCCGCCCAGCAGGTTTCCCGCGCCGCGCAGTTCCAGGTCGAGCGCCGCGATTTTGAAGCCCGCGCCGAGATCGCTGAACTCCTTCAGCGCCGCCAGCCTGCGCCGGGCCAGTTCATTCAATTCACGATCGGGAGGCACCAGCAGATACGCGTACGAGCGACGGTTCGAGCGTCCAACGCGCCCGCGCAACTGGTAGAGTTCGCTCAATCCATGGCGGTCCGCACGATTGATCAGAATGGTGTTGCAAAGCGGAATATCGAGTCCGTTTTCGATGATCGTGGTGGCTACCAGAATGTCGGCCTCATGCTGCATAAAGGCCAGCATGACTTTTTCCAGCTCGCCCTCGCCCATCTGTCCGTGCCCAACAAGAATCCGCGCTTTGGGCGCCAGCTCGCGCAGCTTGGCCGAAATCTCGAAGATCGACTCCACGCGGTTGTGAACAAAATAGACTTGCCCGCCGCGCTCCAGTTCCTGCTCAATCGCGGAGCGAATCAGCTTCTCATCCCAGGTCGCAACCACCGTCTGGATCGCCAGGCGGTCGCGGGGCGGAGTTTCGATCACGCTCATGTCGCGCAGCCCCAGCATCGACATATGCAGCGTGCGCGGAATCGGCGTTGCCGACATGGTCAGCACATCCACTTCCTTGCGCAGGTGTTTGAGCCGCTCCTTGTGCCGCACCCCGAAGCGCTGCTCTTCGTCGATGATCACAAGGCCGAGGTCAGGGAACTTGATGTCCTTGGAAAGCACCCGGTGGGTGCCCACCAGAATGTCCACCTTGCCGTTCTCAACCTTCTCCACGATTTCTTTCTGCTGCTTTGCAGTGCGGAAGCCGGAGATCATCTCGATGTTGACGGGGAAGGCCGCGAAGCGGTGCTTGAAGGTTTCATAGTGCTGGAAGGCGAGCACCGTGGTCGGCGCCAGAACCGCGACCTGCTTACTGTCATTCACCGCTTTGTAGGCGGCGCGCATTGCCACTTCTGTCTTGCCATAGCCCACGTCGCCGCAGAGCAGGCGATCCATCGGCTGACGGCCTTCCATGTCGCGCTTGATGTCTTCCACCGCCGCGGTCTGGTCGTCGGTCGGACTGTATTCAAATGCGTCTTCAAATTCGCGCATGAACTGGCTGTCGGCGGAGTACTGAAATCCCAGTGCGGTCTTGCGCTGCGCGTAAAGTTTCAGAAGCTCGTCGGCCATGTCCTGCATGGCCTTTTTCACCCGAGCCTTGGTCTTGCCCCATTGCTGCGTGCCCAGCCGGTTCAGTACGGTTTGTCCGCCATCGGCCGAGCGGTATTTCTGCACCAGATCGAGCCGCGTCAGCGGAACGTACAGGCGAGCGCCTTCGGCGTATTCCAAGACCATGAACTCGGCCTTGGAGCCGTCCGCCTGAGGAATCTCGCGCAAGCCCTGGTAGCGGCCAATGCCGTGTTCGACGTGCACCACGTAGTCGCCCACCGCCAGGTCGCGAAAATCCGACAAAAACGCTGAGGTCTTTGAGCGCTGCCTCGGCTGCCGTAGCGCGCCCGCCTCCGAATCGTCGAACAGATCGTTGGCGCCGAAGAGCACCAGCTTCGCATCCGGCAACTCCACTCCTACCGGGACGTACCCATGAATCAGCGTGGTTGCGGCGCTCTCGTCGTTGAAGTAGGCAGCCTCCTCGCTGATACTCGCCGCCTTGGCCCGCGTGCCCAGCCGGTACGGCACTTCATATTCGTTGAATAGATCCGCCAGGCGTTCCAACTCGCCGATCGAGCCTGCTACGAGCACCACGCGCTCACCGGATGCGGAGAGCTTCTTTACTTCCTCCAGCATCGTTGGCACGGCACCGTGGAAACGCGGGGTTGGGCGCGAACTGAACTCCACCAACTCCGGTCCATCGCTGGACGACATTCCGAGCCGCTCTACGTCCATACCCAGGCTTCGCGCCACGCGTTCGCGCCATGCATCGGGGGCGACGTACAACTCCTCCGGGGTCACCAGGTTTCCGATGCCGCTGCGCTCGTGCGCATCTCCCAGCCGATGCCACCAGCCATCATGGTCCTCGACAAGTTTCTCCGGCTCTTCGAGCACAACTACTGCCTCCGGCATGAGGTCGAAGACCGTGTTCTCCGCGCCTGCAACCGGGGCGAAAAACTCCCAGCCTGGAAAGACTGTCACTCCGCGCAGACGCGCCGCATCCTCCAGCGCCGCGTCTTCCATGAACCCATGGCTTCCGCTAACTCGTATGCCGCTCAGCCGTGCGTTAATCGTCGCCAGCAACTCTTCGGTAACCGGAGTCTCCGTCAAGGGCAGCAGCGTGGTGTATTCCAGGCTCATTGCCGAACGCTGCGTTACCGGATCAAAGCGCCGCAGCGACTCCACTTCGTCGCCGAACAATTCAATGCGCACCGGTCGCTCCATCTCCGGCGAATAAACATCCAGAATCCCGCCGCGCTGTGCATACTCGCCCTGCTGCTCCACGATGTCCGTCTGCCGGTATCCGACAACGTTCAGGTGCTGCACCAGCTTTTCCAGATCCAGCCAGTCCCCGCGGCGCACAATGCGAGCCAGATTGCGATAGTAGTCGGCGTCGCGCAGGCGAATCGTCGTCGCCGCAAACGGTGCCACTACCAGCGATGCCGTCCCGCTGGCGATGCGCCACAGCGCACGTGCGCGCATCTCCTGAATCTCAGGATGGGGAGACAGATTTTCGAAAGGAAGCACATCCCGCGCAGGAAGATAGGCAACTGAATCCGCCGTGGCCACGCCTGTCATCTCGCAGAGGCTTTGCAGCAGCGGCAGCAACTCTTCCGCCGTGCGATTGTCGCTGACCACCACCAGCAGCGGCCTCGCCGAGCTTCGATGCAGCAGCACGTAATGCAGCGCCTGCGCGGTCGGCGTCAGTCCGGACACACGAATGCGCCCCGTGCCTCCCTTTAGATGGGTTGCTGCACGTTGAAAACTGGAGGTCTTTTCGGCATCCGCGAGCAACTCGCGGACGAACGGTAGGATCATCGTGCCATCATTCTATCAGCGTCCTGTAAGCGTCAAATTCCGCCGCGCAACGGGATTCGCAGTGGACGATTACAGCCCAGGCGCAAAGCAACCTCGCAGTTGCCCAAAGCGAGAGCTCTATTGCGCCCCGTTACTCTCGGTATGCCGTGTTCCCGCCATAACCGGAAGCGCACGCCCTCGCAACTGCTCCATCAAGTCCCAATCCTTGCGGAAGAACCCAAGCGTCTCTCGATTCTTCGGCGCCTTACGCAATTCAGCATCTACTCGCGACAGCATCAGAAGATATCCGGTCTTCGCACTCGTCGGGCTCTCCGCTACGGTGCTTGCGCTCAGCCCAACCTTCTTCCCGGATTGCCCATCCCTTGGACGCAGCCAAAGCCCGCCCTGCGAATCCATCGTGATCCAGCTTTTGGAAACTGTGTGTTGCGCGAAATTGTGTAGATTTTCCAGATTGCTCGAATAGCCCTGCTGAATCGCATCGGACTCATACTGACGAACGCTGGCCTTATAGCCGGACCATTCTTCTTTGGTGCCCAAGGCTGCTGCCCGTACCGACTGCAGCTGCTGCTTGCACTCCTTTTCCCGCTCCTGATCTTCTGCGGCGCGAGCCTCCCGCAGCTCCGCTTCTAATTGCTCCGCCTCTCCCGTCGGCCGCCGCTGCACTTCGAGCTCCGGATTGAATCTTCCTGTAAGTGTGTAGCTGGTCGCAAATATCATCAGCTCGTAGGGACGCAGTATCGCCAACGGAACGCGCCAGCGGTTCGCGCGATAGAGTTCCTCTGTGCCCTTGCGATTGTCTTTGCTTATCGGGTACTCGCCCGGAATCTGCGAGAACCGAACTACGTGAAACTCAAGCTCAGGATGCTTTGCCCCGTAATGAGCAAACGATTTTGCAATTGCCTTCGGAGTCGTGATCCAGAAATCATTTATGTGATCGGGCTTGGCCGCGCCGGGGAAGTACGTATTCACAATCGATCTCGCAAAGTCTGCGCAGTTGTGGGTCACTCCATTGAAGTGGTCCACGTTCGCTGAGTGGTTGAATTTTTCAACCAGGGCGCGATCCTGCTCTGGTGTCGTCTTCAAGGTAAACATATAGACATCGCGGATGAAGGAGGAAGCCACCGTCTCGCGCCAAAGAGCGTTCGGATTCGTCGCGCAGCTTCCAGTGCACAGCCCTCCCATATATTTCTTGCGGTAACGCTCCTCCAATAGCCAGCGCACTGTCTTGCCGCCGTACAGCGGCCGTGCCGACTCGTCTTCCACTCCATACAGGTACACATTCAGCGGAATTGCGTTCCACTCGTACGAGCGGTCTTCTCCAAATGAGGGATAGTTGGTGAGCACGACCCCATTCTCACCCGGGCCGCACATTCTCAACTCCACGGGCGAAACCATGCACACCCCGGATAGATACACCGCCGAATGTCCTGCCCCCGTCCACTTCGAGGAGCCGACTCGCAGGGCCTCATCCAGCATCAGGCCAACCTCGGCGTGCATGGCGCTGCACAGCGTCGCCAGCAGCGCTGTAAACACAAAAAATCGAACCAAAGATCGCATAAATTTCGTCATCTGTATAAATTCTTGTCGCTTCTGTTCAGCACCAATGTGTTTTTGCTATGTTGAAGAGTCGCACAATCTCATTCTGCGGAGTAGCTCCAATTGTAAAACCCGCTCCGCTCCGGTTGGTTTCCGTGTCCAGAAAACTTGATCTATCGCATTCCCTCCAGCAACGCGCCGAACACTTCTTTCCTGGCGGCGTCAACTCTCCGGTCCGTGCATTTCGCGCGGTTGGCGGCGATCCGCCCATGATCGTCAGCGGCAATGGCGCTCGCATGACCGACGCCGACGGCAACCGATACATCGACTACGTGCTCTCCTGGGGCCCGTTGATGCTGGGCCATTGCCCCCCACAGGTCGTCGAGGCCGTCATCGAAGCTGCTCGCAAAGGCACCAGCTTCGGAGCCTCTACACCCTCCGAGGCCGATCTCGCCGAAGCCGTCATCCAGGCTTTCCCTTCGATGGAAAAGGTGCGCTTTGTCTCCAGCGGCACTGAAGCCACCATGTCGGCCATACGTCTCGCCCGCGCTGCAACCAACCGCAAGTACATCGTGAAATTTGAAGGCTGCTACCACGGCCACAGCGACGCCTTGCTGGTAAAGGCTGGCTCCGGAGTTGCCACCTTTGGAATTCCCGGCTCAGCCGGAGTCCCTGAAGAATTCGTCAAGTTCACGCTCGCGCTGCCTTACAACGATGTTGCCGCGCTTGAAAAAGCTTTTGAAAAGTTCAAGCACCAGATCGCCTGTGTCATCATCGAGCCGGTCGTAGGCAACATGGGTTGCGTTCCGCCCAAGTCCGGCTACCTCGAATTTGTGCGCTCTCTCACCCAGCGTGAGGGGAGCCTGCTCATATTCGACGAAGTCATGACCGGCTTCCGCGTCAGCTACGGCGGCGCGCAGGAACTCTACAATATTAAGCCAGACCTCACCACCTTAGGCAAGGTGATTGGCGGCGGACTCCCGGTCGGTGCCTATGGCGGCCCTGCGGCGCTGATGAACCAGATCTCGCCTCTGGGCCCCGTCTACCAAGCCGGAACCCTCAGCGGAAACCCGTTAGCGATGGCCGCCGGACTCGCCATGCTCAAAACCTTGTGCGCAGGCCGTGGCACGATTTATCCCGGCCTCAACGCTCTTGCCGCAAAGCTGGTTGAAGGCGTCTCCCAGGCAGCGCGCGATGCCGGAATCGCTCTCACGGCCAACCAGGTCGGCAGCATGTTCACTTGGTTTTTCACCGATCACCTAGTCTTCGACTGGGAAACGGCTGCACCCTGCAACACCGAACTTTTTGGCCGTTTTCACCGGGGAATGTTGGACGCCGGCGTCTGGCTTCCACCTTCGCAGTTTGAAGCCGCCTTCCTCGGCACGGCACACACGGCTGAAGATATCGATGCGACGATTGCAGTCGCCCGCAAGGTCTTTGCCTCGCTCCGGGCTTAACCGATACCGACTGCGGCAATTTAACGCCGCTCGTCATGCGATCAGTTCCCACACCGGGCCGTCAGATTCTGGCGGCCCACTTCTTTAAGTGCGGCATGTTTCGCTTTCAGGCGTTACCATCAAAATGGACACTGAGGAGATCACCGCATTGGGCTACGTTCAAAACAACCTGAATCCCGGCGAGCGAATTCTGTATGCAACCCACCTGCACTGGATCGTGCTCTGGCGCTCTATCATCACGGAGGCAATTTTCTTTGCCGCTGGACTCGCCTTGCTCGTCTGGGATATCGCAGCCAAGCACATTGAGCGCGGCGAAGCTCAGGCTGCGGCCATCGCCGGACTCATCCTGATCCTCTTCGGAAGTCTGATCCTGGCCATCGCCGTGATCCGACGCAACGCATGGGAGGCGGCTGTGACCAACAGGCGCGTCATCATCAAAGTCGGATTCCTCACCAAACGCACCGTCGAACTATTCCTCTCCAAGGTGGAGAGCGTCGGCGTCGAACAAACTCTTCTCGGTCGAATGATGGGTTACGGTAGCATCACTGTCCGCGGCACCGGCGGCACGAACGAGCCCTTTAGCCACGTCGCTGATCCTTTAGAATTCCGCCGCCAGGTCCAGCACCAGATCGAAGAACACCTGACCCCTGTCCCGGAAGCACGGTAAGCCAGAAGCAATCTCAAGGCTCGCTGTGTCCTGGTCGAGTCCGGTCGCTCGCAAACTCGCTCCGGCCGCTGCCCTTGTGCCCGAAGCTGGAGCAGGTCAAGCGCGATGGCGGTGTAACCGGCAGCGGCGAGTTGCTCGGCCAAGCTGCGGTCTCAGTCAGTAACTCCAATAGATATAAACGCATGAGCAACACGTTCTAGGGACTGTTTACTTTCGAAACTGGACAGCCGAACCTTTGCTGCTCATATCGCGGCACTGTTTACTTTCGAAACTGGACAGCCGAACCTTTGCTGCTCATATCGCGGCTGCGTTCCGCTGGTCGGAACCGCCGATCTTATGGCATTTCTGTAACCGACCTTGGATTCAGGACTTTTGCGTTTGAAGTTGAAAGAAAGCCAGAAATCCGTGGTCTGTCGTTGGAAATACATCTGAGCGATTGGCAATGAGTTGTTGATTGAGTGGACTGTCCATAAAGATTTTCACGCGTGCCGTCAAAACGGAAAAGGCCCCACGCTTGAGGCGTGAGGCCTTTATTTAATCCGGCAACGACCTACTCTCCCACACACTTTCGCGTGCAGTACAATCGGCCCAGCAAGGCTTAACTTCCGTGTTCGGGATGGGAACGGGTGTTTCCCTTGCGGTATGATCACCGGAAACTTTAAAAGAACGTGAGATCGATATCTCACAACTGAATAGCATTGGGTAACCCAAGGCGGGAGCAGATTCGCTCCATGCGCAGAGTAAATTTTATGGTCAAGCCGAACGGGCGATTAGTACTGGTAAGCTATACGCATCACTGCGCCTGCACATCCAGCCTATCAAACAGGTGGTCTTCCTGTGCCCTTCTTTATCCTTTTGGATTGGGAGATCTAATCTTGAGGAGTGCTTCCCGCTTATATGCATTCAGCGGTTATCACAACCGAACTTCGCTACCCAGCCATGCCGTTGGCACGACAGCTGGAACACAAGAGGTTCGTCCATCCCGGTCCTCTCGTACTAAGGACAGGCCCTCTCAAATCTCCTACGCCCACACCAGATAGGGACCGAACTGTCTCGCGACGTTCTGAACCCAGTTCACGTACCGCTTTAATAGGCGAACAGCCTAACCCTTGGAACCTTCTACAGCTCCAGGATGCGATGAACCGACATCGAGGTGCCAAACCGGAGCGTCGATATGAACTCTTGGCTCCGATCAGCCTGTTATCCCCGGCGTACCTTTTATCCGTTGAGCGATGGCCCTTCCATACAGAACCACCGGATCACTATGACCTGCTTTCGCAACTGCTCGACTTGTAGGTCTCGCAGTAAACCACGCTTATGCCATTGCACTCGACGGCTGATTTCCAAACAGCCTGAGCGTAGCTTCGTGCGCCTCCGTTACAATTTAGGAGGCGACCGCCCCAGTCAAACTACCCGCCTCACTATGTCCCTCTCCCGGGTAACGGGAGTAGGTTAGAATCACAGAATTCACAGGGTGGTATCTCACCGTTGGCTCCCCCAAGCCCAAAAGCCTGAGTTCAAAGCCTCCCACCTATCCTGCGCAGCAAAGTCCATAATTCATAGTGAAGGTATAGTAAAGGTGCACGGGGTCTTTCCGTCTAGATGCGGGAAACCGGCATCTTCACCGGTACTACAAGTTCGCCAAGTCACTCGTTAAGACAGTCGCACGATCGTTACGCCATTCGTGCAGGTCGGAACTTACCCGACAAGGAATTTCGCTACCTTAGGACCGTTATAGTTACGGCCGCCGTTCACCGGGGCTTCAGTTCAAAGCTTCACCTTGCGGTTAACCTCTCCCTTTAACCTTCCGGCACCGGGCAGGCGTCAGCCCCTATACGTCGTTTTAGACTTTGCAGAGACCTGTGTTTTTGTTAAACAGTCGCCGTGCGCGTTTCGCTGCGGCCTCTTCGGGCTATGAACCCTAGTGAGGCACCCCTTCTCCCGAAGTTACGGGGTTAATTTGCCGAGTTCCTGAACGAGTGTTCTCTTGAGCGCCTTTGGATATTCTCCTCGTCTACCTGTGTCGGTTTGTGGTACGGTTCCCCAAATTTCTCCTTAGAGGTTTTTCTTGGCAGCGTGAAATCATCCCCTTTGCCCCGTACGGGACTGCTTTGTATCTCACCCTTAAGACCTGGCGGATTTGCCTACCAGATCAGGCTTACATACATTGAACCACATAGCCATATGTGGCCGGGATTATCCTTCTGCGTCACCCCATCGTGATAACGAAATCTTGGGAGTTCCGGAATATTAACCGGATGTCCATCAGCTACGCCTCTCGGCCTCGCCTTAGGGACCGACTAACCCTGAGCGGATTAACCTTCCTCAGGAAACCTTAGACTTTCGGCGCGGAGGGTTCTCACCTCCGTTATCGCTACTTATGCCGGCAGGGTCTCTTCCACAGCAGTCCACGAGTCCTTCCGGTCTCGCTTCAAACCGCTGAGAATGCTCTCCTACCACGCGTCTTACGACGCATCCGCTGCTTCGGTGTCTAGCTTGAGCCCCGTTGAATTGTCGGCACCGGACCGCTTGACCAGTGAGCTATTACGCTTTCTTTAAAGGATGGCTGCTTCTAAGCCAACCTCCTGGCTGTCTGGGCGTTCCGACATCCTTTCCCACTTAGCTAGAACTTTGGGACCTTAGCAGGCGATCTGGACTGTTTTCCTCTCGACGACGAAGCTTAGCCCCCGCCGTCTGACTCCCGTGCTGGTTGTCCATGGCATTCGAAGTTTGGTTGGATTCAGTAAGCTGGAAAGCCCCTTAGTCCATCCAGATCTCTACCACCACTGCAAATCGCACGAGGCTAGCCCTAAAGCTATTTCGGAGAGAACGAGCTATCACGGAATTTGATTAGCCTTTCACCCCTACCCTCAGCTCATCCGAGCTTTTTTCAACAAACACCGGTTCGGTCCTCCGGTGGGTGTTACCCCACTTTCAACCTGGCCAAGGGTAGATCATCCCGCTTCGCGTCTATTCCTGCCAACTTAACGCCCTATTAGGACTCGCTTTCGCTACGGCTCGCTTCCGCTTAACCTTGCTGACAAGAATAACTAGCCGGCTCATTATGCAATAGGCACGCGGTCAGGCATTCCCTTACGGGCATAGCCCTCCCACTGCTTGTAGGCACACGGTTTCAGGTACTATTTCACTCCCCTCGCAGGGGTTCTTTTCACCTTTCCCTCACGGTACTGGTTCACTATCGGTCAGTAGGTAGTATTTAGCCTTACGGGATGGTCCCCGTTGCTTCCCGCAGGGTTTCACGTGCCCCGCGGTACTCAGGTACCGACTTCGAGTTCATTTGTTTTCGCCTACGTGGCTGTCACACTCTATGGCCCCTCTTTCCAGAGGGCTTCGACTAACAAATGAATTGGTAACTCTACTATTGTCGGCCCTACAACCCCAGCACTACCCGAAGGTAGGGCTGGTTTAGGCTCATGCGATTTCGCTCGCCACTACTTTCGCAATCGAGGTTTCTTTCTTTTCCTCCAGGTACTGAGATGGTTCACTTCCCTGGGTTCGCTCGTACCCGACTATGTATTCATCGGGCCGTTGTACGGGTTCACCGTACAGGGTTTCCCCATTCGGAAATCCCCGGATCAGCGCCTGCTTGCGGCTCCCCGAGGCTTATCGTAGCTTGCCACGTCCTTCATCGCCTCCTACTGCCAAGGCATCCACCGTGCGCCCTTAGTAGCTTGACCATAAAATTTACTCCACACATCCGGCTCACGCCGGTCGTGCCCGGTAAACTCTATTGGCCTCTCCAATCGATCACTGCGCCTCACGACGCAATGCAATCAATTTAAGGCACTCATAAAATTTAACTTAGCCTTGTAATTATCCCAATGCTATTCAGTTGTCAAACATCGCTTGCGCGTTGCCGCGCCCCGCTTCTTGCGAGGAACATCGCTGCTCAAGGTTCGATATCAACGCATTGATATCCAACTTCAAACAGCGCCAAAGCTTGGAATGGTGGAGCTGACCGGTCTCGAACCGGTGACCTCATGCTTGCAAAGCACGCGCTCTCCCAACTGAGCTACAGCCCCATGATTTTCAATCAAGGTGTTGGTGGGCCTGGGTAGAGTCGAACTACCGACCTCACCCTTATCAGGGGTGCGCTCTAGCCAGCTGAGCTACAGGCCCAGTTACTGCTGGCGCCCTTACATTCCAAATCCAAATTACTGGAAAAGAGATCGAGGACAAGGTTGAACGTGCGAACCGGCTAAGCCGATCCTGACCATCATGCAGATTACTTGAGCAAGAGACTTCGAGCGAGAATCCCGATTCTCGCCACAGGTGAGGGTTCGAATCGAGGTACACAGCAACATCCCGCGCATGTTTAAACCCGAAGGTCGCGCGAGTGCCGTGACGTTCTCTCTTAGAAAGGAGGTGATCCAGCCGCAGGTTCTCCTACGGCTACCTTGTTACGACTTCACCCCAATCATGAGTTATACCTTGGGCGGCTACCCCCTTGCGGTTGGCTCACCGACTTCTAGTACAACCCACTTTCGTGATGTGACGGGCGGTGTGTACAAGGCCCGGGAACGTATTCACCGCAGCATGCTGATCTGCGATTACTAGCGATTCCAGCTTCATGTAGTCGAGTTGCAGACTACAATCCGAACTGAGGCAGACTTTCTCCGATTAGCTCCCCCTCGCGGGCTTGCGACGGTTTGTATCTGCCATTGTAGCACGTGTGTAGCCCTGGACATAAAGGCCATGAGGACTTGACGTCATCCCCACCTTCCTCCCCGTTATCCGGGGCAGTTTCGCCAGAGTGCCCAACTTAATGATGGCAACTGGCAATAAGGGTTGCGCTCGTTGCGGGACTTAACCCAACATCTCACGACACGAGCTGACGACAGCCATGCAGCACCTACGCAGCAGTCCCTTGCGGGAAGACGATATTTCTACCGTTGTCCACTGCGCTTCGAGCCCAGGTAAGGTTCTTCGCGTTGCGTCGAATTGAACCACATGCTCCACCGCTTGTGCGGGCCCCCGTCAATTCCTTTGAGTTTCAGCCTTGCGACCGTACTCCCCAGGCGGATTGCTTAACGCGTTAGCTGCGGCACAGCAGGATTGGGTACCTGCTACACCAAGCAATCATCGTTTAGGGCTAGGACTACCAGGGTATCTAATCCTGTTTGCTCCCCTAGCTTTCGTGCCTCAGCGTCAGTTATGGTCCAGTGAGCCGCTTTCGCCACAGGTGTTCCTCCTGATATCTACGCATTTCACCGCTACACCAGGAATTCCACTCACCTCTCCCATACTCAAGCACGGCAGTTTCTCCTGCAGACTCCGAGTTGAGCCCGGAGATTTCACAGAAGACTTACCGCACCGCCTACGCACCCTTTACGCCCAATAATTCCGAACAACGCTTGCCCCCTCTGTATTACCGCGGCTGCTGGCACAGAGTTAGCCGGGGCTTCTTCCACCGGTACCGTCATTATCGTCCCGGTCGAAAGGAGTTTACATCCCAAGGGACTTCATCCTCCACGCGGCGTTGCTGCATCAGGGTTTCCCCCATTGTGCAAAATTCCCCACTGCTGCCTCCCGTAGGAGTCTGGACCGTGTTTCAGTTCCAGTGTGTCCGTGCGCCCTCTCAGGCCGGATACTGATCATTGCCTTGGTAGGCCATTACCCTACCAACTAGCTAATCAGCCGCGACCCCCTCCTTAAGCGAATTACTCCTTTGACCCGAAGGTATTATGCGGTATTAGCCTCGGTTTCCCGAAGTTATCCCCCACTCAAGGGTAGGTTAGTCACGTGTTACTCACCCGTACGCCACTTTACTCATGGATTGCTCCACTTTCTCGTTCGACTTGCATGTGTTAGGCACGCCGCCAGCGTTGATTCTGAGCCAGGATCAAACTCTCGTTTGTAACCTGTTGTTTCGCGACGGAGGTCGCGAAACCGTTCATCGACAGAATCTATCGACAAACCTTATCTTGTGAGATCACTCGAAATAAATCTCAAGTATCTTTCTCACGACTGGCACGTTCAACCTGTTGTCAATGATCCGATCGCGTAATCCGCACTAGGCGGCGCGTCTCGGAGAACGACGACCATGCTTTACGCGATGACCGCCTGTCCTCGAAACTTTATGACAATATCGCCCGGGAAGCTTTCAGAGACGCAACCGCATAACCATCTCGGCACTCGGTAGCGCCGCTCAGGACAATTCGGTTGGTTGAGAATGACTTCGCTCGACGCCTCATTACTTGCGGAGCGCGCGATATTGCTGACTTTTACCAGATTTGCTGCGATTAATCGCGCATCTGTAAAAGTCATCCGTTCAAAATTAAAGATCGTTTTAGGTATCCTGCGTTACCGCTGAACCCTGCCGGGAAGCTCTGTTCCCGTTTCGCCCGTCTCCGGGCCGTTTGCGACTTTCTCAGGCTACCAGAACCGTTTCGATTCTGTCAACCTCAACGCCATTCGCTCGCGTTTCAACTTTCTTACCTTAACAGAGCGATTCGCTCTTGGCAAGTCCGTCACTCACCGCAGTGATTCACTCACTGCACTGGTCTTGTTCGACTTTATCAAAGCATCGTGAATTCTGCAACTCACGCCCGATGGCTGCTTACGCGATCTCGTCGCGGCGGCTCATCGACTTTCTAGTTATACCAAACTTTGTTGCTCTGTGCAACTCGCCGCCAGCAGTTTTCGCAGCCACGCTGCCGTCGCCGGTCGGCTTGTAAGTTTGAATCGAACCAAAAGGTGCACCGCAAATGTTCTTCGCGGGCGATTAGGTCTACAAGTAAATCAAAGTCTCTTAAATATCCAATCGCGACTTGCGCCGCGACAGCGCCTCTAGCGCCGTACCGTGCTTAACTGTTGTAACAAACCAGCCCCAGGCTTGCAAGCCCCGCCCCCACAGCCGAGTGTTGAAATCTCGATCATCCCCGGTAAACATCGGGGCTAATCGGAATTGCAGAATTTTTCGGAGCCCGGTGTTCTCCTGCTTTTTCGCCCAGCTTACACCGCCTTGCCGCCTCAATTCGCCCTGCAACGGACGACAGGCAGCCATCGCCTAGGGAATCTTGGGAAGGTCGCGGTTAAGTTCCCGATCGATCTTTTTCTCATGCCTGAGCCGGAATGGCCGGGAATAGGTGATCAGTCCAAAGGCTCCTATCGACAACAGCAGCAGGAAGCTACTCAACCCCAGAAGTACCTTGGAGACTTGCGTCTGCGACACACGAACCAGAATTGCTGCATTGGATGGGGCCAGGGCGAGCGCGGCGGCCAAGGTAAGAATCCCCAGCGAAGCCAGCAACGAGGTCACATTTTTGGCCCAGCGGCCACGGGCAGAATAATCAGCAAAGAGCGTGAATCCGTAGATCACCAGCCCGGCGATCAGCAAAAAGTTGGCTGCATCTGTGATTATGGCTGTCAATCTCGCCCCCGCTGAGTTAGAAGGCGGAGCTGCTCCGCGAGTTGTGCCGTGAACCCCCAGCCCGCAAAGGCGCATCAAGTACGCTATTCGGAGACTCTGCCATGAACCAACCCACTGCATGGACCTCGTCACAGCCCAACCCCTTCGACCGGCCTCTGGATCGCGATCTCGGATTTGGCAGCCTTGCTCTGCGTCCGCACTACCGCCTTCTCAACCCCGATGGAACGTTCAACGTGCGACGTCTGCATGATGGGCAGCTCGAAAAGCTGATTGGCTATCACGCCCTTATCAACATGAGCTGGACGACATTCTTCATGCTCCTTAGCCTCTGGTACATGGCCGTCAATGCCCTGTTCGCGCTCGGCTATCTGGCGCTCGGCCCCGGTGCGCTGGAGGGTTCCTACGCCGGCCCGAAGTTCTGGCGCGCATTTTTCTTCAGCATTCACACCTTCGCCACCGTCGGCTATGGAAACATCGTGCCCGCCAGCTTTCTCGCAAATGTGCTAGTGGCTTTGCAGACCTTGATCAGCCTGCTCTCCCTTGCCGTTGCCACCGGACTGGTGTTCGCCCGCTTTTCGCGACCCAATGCCCGTCTGCGCTATAGCCGCTCGGCACTGATTGCTCCCTATCGCGACCAGGCAAGCTTCCAATTCCGCATCGTCAACGGGCGGCGCACCCAGTTGCTAAACGTCCAGGCTCTGGTGATACACAGCAGATTTGAAAACGTCGACGGAACCCGGGTGCGGCGCTTCTACGCCATGGAACTGGAGCGGAATTTCGTAGCCGTGTTCCCCGCAAACTGGACCATAGTTCACCCAATCTCTCCGCAGAGCCCTATCTTTGGCTGGACCCAGGAACAATTGCTGGAGGCTGAAGCGGAGTTTCTCGTGCTTCTCAACGCCGTGGACGAAACCTATTCCCAAACCGTGTACAGCCGCTCTTCCTACTCGGCGCACCAGATCGAATGGGGCCGCAAATTTGCCATGATGTTTTTTGAAGAAGGCAGTCAGGCGGTGCTCGATCTGGAACGGCTCAACGAAACCGTTGCCGCGCCTCTGCCCACCGCAGCCTGAGCCCACAGACGCGTTGCTGCGGCACGGGATCGCGATCTTCGGCAGCCAGCGCGTCGCTAGTATTCAAAACACTCCGTCTTCCATCGCTCGTACACCTTCGCCTGCACGAAAAGCGAGTACGCGTCAGCGTCAATCTCACCCTCCTGCGCCATCTGTTCCAGAATCTCCAGCGCTCTTTCGACGGAAACAGATTCCTTGTAGGGGCGATCCGAGGCGGCCAGCGCGTCGAAAATGTCGGCCACCGTCATCAGCCGCGTCTGCAGAGGGATTTCCCCCGCTCCCATCTTGCCTGGATACCCCCGGCCATTCAGTTTTTCATGATGGCCGCGCGCAATTTCCGGAATGTTGCGAATCTCCTTCGTCCATGGAATCTGCTTGAGAAAATTGATAGGTGTGATCCACGTGAGATTCCACCTCCGCGCGCTCGCTCTCATCAAGCGAGCCTCGCCGGATTGAAAGCAGCCGCACCTCTTCCGCCGTCACCAGCGGGCGCATCACTCCATCCCCGCCTCGGAACTTCCTCTTCGCAATCTGGCTCAACATTTCAAACGTTCCCTCCGGCATCACCGAGGGCTCATTGGATTGGTGGATGAAATCCATGAAAGCACCCAGTTCCTCCAGTTGTTCATTCAGCTCGCGCTCCAACTGCGGCAGCTTCTTCGCATATTCCTCCCGCCCACTCTCCTGCAGGTACTGGAGCTTCCGCTCGCTGCTCTCGGCCTGCAACGTGCGTCCTGCAAAATCGAAGCGGCTGCGGATCACCTCGATCTGCGCCGGATACAGCTTTCGTGCCTTGGTCAGAACCTCCTCGCGAACGCCAACTTTGCCAAAATCGTGCAGCAGCGAGGCGTAGCGAATCTCCTTCATCTCCGCGCGCGTAAACTTCACATCGCGAAAATAGGTAAGATCCCGATCCACCGCCTCGGCCAGAGCAATCGTAAGATTCGCCACTCGGAATGAGTGTCCGGAGGTGGCCGGATCGCGTTGTTCAATCGCGCTGATCGAGGCTTTTACGAAACCTTCAAAGAGGCGGTGAATGTTCTCGTAGAGATGGCTGTTTTCATACGCCACCGCGGCCTGGCTGACAAGCGAACTGACGATTTCCATCTGCCGCGTGGAAAACGGCACCACCTCGCGCTCAACATCCTCCGGCGTCTTCAGCCGGGCGCGCCAGTTGTGCTTGGCGTTGATCAGTTGCACCACTCCCACAATTTCGTTTTTCGGATTCATCATCGCAACCGCAAGAATCGATTTCGTGCGGTATCCCGAGTCGACGTCAAATTGCTTATTAATCGCATACGGAACCCAACTCTCCAACTCGTACGCGTCTTCGATCATCACCACGGTTCCGTGCTGTGCCACATAGCCTGCAATCGAGCTCTCGCTGATCGGCAGAGCCACCTCGCGAAACGGCACCTGAACCGTGTCGTTCTGAGTCATCTTGAAGCGCAGAAACTTCTTCGGCTGGTGATGATCGCGAACCAACCCTTGCTCCTCTCCCGGTCTTTCTTCCTCCACCAAGTAAAGCGAACCGGCATCGGCGCGGGTGATCTGGCGGCACTTGGTCAGAATGAATTCCAGCAGCTCGCGGGTTTCATGTTCTGCGCTCAGCGCGGCGCCGATGTGGTTCAGCTCGTAAATCTCGGAGTTTGCCAGAGCCAGTTTGTCGGTGGCTTCGCGCCGCGTCTGCACCAGGTGCATGTGATCGACGGCATTGTCGAACATCCTCTCCAGCAGCGCAGTGGGAGTGTTTATGGGAAGGTAGGCATAGACCGACCCGTCGAGTCTCGGATCGCGAAGCCGCTCGTCGGCAAGCATAATCACCCGGACATCCGGCGCGCGCAATCGCTTTAGATGCTCGGCAAACAGCGCCTCATCCGACAACACAAAGACCGCTTCCCCGGCCTGCCAGCCGCAGCCCAACGATTTGAAGCTGGCGTGCTGAATACGCCTGCACTGCGTCACCATGGTGGACGCCGTCAAGTCGCTTTCAAAATAAATGGCGCTCGGCAGCCTGCGGCTGCGAGCAGGCAGAACAGCTTGCTTGATCGTGTCCATCAGCTAAAATCCTCGGCGCGCACAGCGACCCTTGACGCGCGATGCTGCGAATCCAAATGTTGCGAATTCCAATGCTGCGAATCATAGCCTATGCAAAGAACGCATACCAGAGCACAGAAGGGCACCGCTGCTGATTTACATCCATCTCTAACCTGCACCCACCTGCTCCTCTCCATCTCTTAATTCCCGTGTTTGGTGAGATCAGATCACTTCCCCTCACGTAACCGCATCCTAGCCTCACAGGGTCGGTGCGTCTCTTCTCGAGGCCAATTATGAAAAAGTTCTGGATCGTGCTGGTCAGTCTGCTGGTGGTAGTGGTGGCCGTACTCGCAATAGTGCCTCGCTTTCTGGATGTGAACCGCTATCGCGGCCGCATACAGACGGAGTTGCAGGCAAAGTTAAACCGCCCGGTGCAACTCGGACAAATGAGCTTGGGGCTGTTTCCACCTACATTCAAGGTACAGAATGCCGTGATCGGAGAAGACCCGAAGTATAGCTCCTCCGGAAAGCCATTCGTCCAGGTCGCAGAGTTGGACATCCGGCTCAAGTTGGAGCCGCTCCTGCACAAGGATGTGCAGGTTGAGAGTCTGCGCCTGGCGCGTCCGCAAATAGAGCTGATTCACGGCGCCGATGGAAGCTGGAATTTTTCCAACATAGGCGGCACTAGCAAAGAGCAGGCGAGCAGCGGCCAGACGACGCCGGGGCAACTCGATCGCCTCCAAATCAACGATGGATCGGTGGCAATCACCGATCA
Source organism: uncultured Acidobacteriota bacterium (assembly GCA_963786435.1). GTDB lineage: Bacteria > Acidobacteriota > Terriglobia > Terriglobales > Acidobacteriaceae > TOLSYN. The sequence goes on along the minus strand of CAWAZK010000002.1, from coordinate 2,239,649 downwards.
GGCGAAAAAGCAGCCGCGAATGGAGTACAACAACATCGACTTGGTCCTGAAGGATTACGCACCCGGCAAGCCTTTCCAGATCGCAATGAGCGCGCAACTTCCGGGCTCCGGCAAGCAGGCGGTAAAGTTCAATGGGAGCGGTGGGCCAATCGACCGGGCAACGCCGGTGAACACTCCGTTTGAAGGGACGATGCAGCTAAACCAGGTGGCGTTGAGCGGGATCAAGCAATATCTGAATTCAAAAGCGATGGCCGGAACCGACGCGAGCGTCAGCGGGAACCTAAAATTCACAAACCAGAACGGCAGGGTCTTCACTACCGGAAACCTGCGCATGGACAAGGTAGTGGCCAATGGCAAGCCGCTAGGACTTCCGATTGAGCTCGATTACAACGCGAACGGCGACCTGAATACTGAGGTCGCCACCCTGAGCAACACGCGGCTGAAAGTGGGCACAGCGCAGTTCGTAATCGCCGGAACGGTAAACGGGAAAAGCACCCCGGCAATGGCCGATCTCAAGCTGAATACCCAGAACACATCATTGGCGGAGCTGGTGAAGCTCGCCGAAGCGTTTGGCGCAACGATCAGTCCTGGAATGCAGCCGAGCGGACAATTGAGCGCAGACCTCACAGCCAAAGGACCGCTGACCGGTCCAGGAATGGCTGGAACTCTCAAAGCCACACAGTTGAAGGTGAAAGGTGTGACCGCAAGCACCCTAGTGATCACGCTGAATTTGGCCCCTCCCGGCCCTGAGGTGATCAGAACTCTGACCGGAAAAGTTTCAGTCAATATGAATGACGGCGAGCTGACCGGAGTGGATATGTCTCAGAAGCTGGGCGAGATCGGAAAGTTTACCGGAACCACTAAAGCCGCCCAGGGAGCCACGCATGTCTCATCACTGACGGGAGATTTCACCCTGAAGAATGGCGTAGCCTCCACAAACGATCTAAAGGCCTTGACGGACGCAGGGACCATCGCCGCAACCGGAACGGCTTCACTGGTTGACGAGCAACTGAACATGAAAGCCACAGCCGTGCTCTCCAAGACCAGTTCGCAACAGGTAGGCGGGACCTCGATCGGTGGGATGATGAACACGGCAATGGCGAACAATAACGGTGAAATCGTGATTCCGGTTATCGTGACTGGAACGATTCCGAGCCCGAAGGTTGAGCCCGACGTAACCGCAATGGCAAAGATGCGGATGAACCACATGCTGCCGAGCTTCAGCAACCCAGGACAGCTTACGCAGGGCGCGCTGGGATCGCTGACGGGGAAGACTCCAGGCGCGGCGGCCGGCAACCAGCAGCAGAACGGAAACCCGGCGCAGGACGTAGTGAAGGGATTGGGAGGGCTGTTCGGAGGAAAGAAGCAACAGTAGTTGCGAAATGATCTCAGCCGCTACCGATTGACCGCAATGCATTCTCTCTACTTGGCTCGCCGCGCAAGGCAAGGTACCATGGCTCCAGAAGACACACCGCCGTCGCAAGTTTCCTGTGCCGGAATCATGGCTTCCGTTGAGCGGCGAGCCTTGGAGAAATCATTGCAATGAAGAATCAACCCTCGAGCAAATCCACAGGTTGGACGAACGTACAGGTTTATACCGCGATTGCAGTAGTGCTGATTTTGGGCGGCATCGGTGGATATCTGCTGCATAGCTCCGGAACCCCATCCGACAGTTCCTCGGCTGCGCTCTCTACACCCAGCATTCCGCCCTCGGCAATTGCCACCGCCGCGGAGCAGACGCTGGCCGCTCAGACTAAGCCGCTGCAGCAGCGCCTGGATGCCAATCCGAAGGATGTTGGGACATTAGTTGAGCTAGGCAACATTTACTTTGACGCCTCCCAATGGCCGGCGGCAATTGACTATTACACCCGTGCCCTCAATGAGAAGCCAAGTAATCCCGATGTGCGCACCGACATGGGCATCGCCTATTTCTATTCCGGCGACCCGGATCGCGCCCTCAAGGAGTTTGATCATGCACTCAAGGACGACCCGCGCCACGCCCAAACTCTATTCAACGTGGGCGTAGTGAAACTGAACGGAAAGAACGATCCCAAAGGCGCAATCGCCGCCTGGGAGTCGCTGCTAAAAATTGATCCTGCGTATCGTGATCGAGCCAAGGTCGAGAGCTTGTTGGCCGAGGCAAAAGCGAAAGTGAAATAGAGCGCGCCTCGCCCGACAAGGTTGCGATTCGTCAAATTCTGAGGGAGCGCGTCCCGCGCTCCCTCTTCGCATTTGCACCCCGCTCGCGACCGCCGACCGCCAACTGTGATTCAATACCTCTCGTGCTCCTTGAGCTTAAAAATCTCACCGTTCAGTTTCCCTCCGCGCGAGGCCCCGTTGCTGCCGTGCGCAGCCTCTCACTCTCGCTCGACGCGGGACAGACCCTCGCCCTGGTTGGCGAATCCGGCTCAGGCAAGAGCGTAACTGCACTGGCCATCATGGGCCTGCTGCCGCCACAAGCCCGACTCTCGGGCTCTGTGCTCTTCGAGGGACACGAGCTTACGACAGCCCGCCCCACCGAATTGCAAAAGCTGCGCGGCGCACGCATGGCCATGATCTTCCAGGAGCCAATGACCGCGCTCAATCCCGTGATGCGCATCGGTGACCAGATCGCCGAAGCCGTCCTCGCCCATGCGCCCGCGGCTACAAACAGTATGGGTGGCCCACATCCGCCCGCTGTTGGCGAATGTGGGATGCAGACTCGGAAAGCCATCACCCGCGCCCAGGCTCGCGAGCGCGCCATCGAAGCACTCCACGAGGTCGCCATCCCCTCACCCGAGCGCCGCTGGCGCGACTACCCGCATCAACTCTCCGGAGGTCAGCGCCAGCGGGTCATGATCGCCATGGCCATCGTCAACCGCCCTGCCCTGCTCATCGCCGACGAGCCCACCACGGCGCTCGATGTCACCGTGCAGGCGCAGATTCTGGAGTTGCTCGCCGACCTCCGCCGCCGCCTCGGCCTCGCCATGCTCTTCGTCTCGCATGACCTTGCCGTTGTCAACCGCATCAGCGACCGCATTGCCGTGATGTATGCCGGAAAAGTGGTCGAGATCGGCGCCGCACACCAGCTCTTCGAGCACCCCGCCCACCCCTACACTCGCGGCCTGCTCGACTCCATTCCCACCTTGAAATCCAATCGCAACCAACCGCTGCACGCCATCGAAGGCGCCGTCCCTTCACCCGGGGCGCTGCCCACAGGATGCTCCTTTGCCCCGCGTTGCCCTCTCTGCATTCTCGCCTGCGAGGGCGCCATGCCCGAGCTGATCACCGTCTCCCCCGGTCACCAGGCGCGCTGCATACGGATACCCAGCGAGAGCCAGGTCTCGGAATCGAAGGCGTAGGCGGTCAACGCCCCAATCCGGCACAGCATCCCATTCCGTGGCAAACTGTTCATCCGCACCGCTGGCGTGCAAACCATTTATTATCGTGGACGGGGTTTGGCGCCCCGATCGGAGGTATTCATGTTTGGATTCACCCGCTACAACTACGACCGCTTTCGCCGCGAGATGCTGCAAAGCAAGGGATCGGATCGCTGGGGACGGGCTCCCGAGCCCGGCGATGAAGCTCCCGCCTTTGAACTCCGCTCCCTTAACGGCGAGTTGGTAAAGCTCTCCGATTTCAGAGACTCCCGCAATGTAGTTCTCACCTTCGGCTCCGCCACCTGCCCGCAGACGGCGGCCTCCATCGGCGGCCTGCGCTCCCTCGCCCGCGAATTTCCGCGCTCCGAGGTCGAGTTCCTTTTCGTCTACGTGCGCGAGGCCCATCCCGGAGTCGAACTCCCGGCGCATCACTCGATGGAAGATAAAGTCAGCGCCGCCATGCTGCTTCGCGAGCAGGAGCAGATCGACTACCCGATTCTCGTGGACGAACTCGGCGGAGAGGTTCATCGCCGCTACGGCGCGCTGCCCAATGCATCATTCATCATCGATAAAAGCGGGCGCATCGCCTACCGCTCGCTGGCCAGCCACGGCCCTTCACTCGGCGCGGCCCTGGAAGAATTGCTGGAGCGCGAGAAGGAGCGCGGCGTACATCACGCCGTAGTCCACGGCGGCGAGGACGCCATCACTCCTTCGCTTAAGACTTTTCTCAACGCCTATCGCGCCATCGAGCGCGGAGGCTACGACGCGGTAGTTAATTTTCGAGGCGAACTCGGCATCCCCGGTCGCATGGTCCTCACCGGCGGACGCATGGCGCGTCCCATGACCGAGCACCCGGCCATCACCATTACAACCGCCGTCGGCGTCGTCGCGGCCGTCGGACTCGGCCTGTGGGCCGGATACGAATTACGCAAACGCCGCTTCGCCAGCAAACCTTACAACGCCTATCGCGGCCTGGAAAGGCGTCGCAGAGGCGAGGACGACTACACCGCCGTAGGAATTTAGCGCAGAAATTTCGCAGCAAAAAGGCGCGGAGTCGAATCCGCGCCCTTCGCATTTCTGACTGCGTATTGCTTACTTCAACAATTGCCGGATCACATACTGCAAGATCCCGCCGTGCTGGTAGTACTGCACCTCCTGCGGAGTATCGATCCGCAGCGTAGCCTTGAACGTTTTCACCGACCCATCGGTGGCGGTAGCTTTCACCTCCACCGTTTTACCCGGAGCAAAGCTGGCGAGCACCGAGTCCAACCCTACGATCTCGTAGCTCTCCTCACCGTTAAGTCCGAGGGATTCCGCGGTCTGGTCGGTCAGGAACTGCAACGGCAGAATGCCCATCCCCACCAGGTTCGAGCGATGGATACGCTCAAAGCTCTCAGCGATCACCGCGCGCACGCCCAATAGCAGCGGGCCCTTGGCCGCCCAGTCGCGTGAGGAGCCCGAACCGTACTCCTTACCCGCAAGGATGATCACCGGCACGCCTTCGCTGCGGTACTGCATCGCCGCATCGTAGATCGTCAGCTCCTTGCCGCCGGGAATGTGCTTGGTGAATCCGCCCTCGATGTGCGGCACCATCTTGTTGCGGATGCGCGTGTTGGCAAACGTGCCGCGCATCATCACCTCATGGTTGCCGCGCCGCGAGCCGTATGAGTTGAAGTCCACCGGCTGCACCCCATGTTCGATCAGGTACTTGCCCGCCGGACTGTCTTTCTTGATATTGCCCGCCGGAGAGATGTGGTCGGTCGTCACCGAGTGGCCCAGGTGCGCCAACACCCGTGCGCCCTTGATTGCAGTCACCGGCTTCGGCTCCCGCGTCATGCCTTCGAAGTAAGGCGGATTTTGAATGTAGGTCGATTTTCCGTCCCACACATAGGTATCGCCCGCCGGAACCTTCAGCCCCTGCCAGCGCGCGTCGCCGTCGAGCACGGTCGCATACGAGTCGCGGAACATCGAGGAGGTGATCACACGCTCCACGACCTCGTCCACTTCCTTCTGCGTCGGCCAAATATCCTTGAGATACACCGGCCCGTTCGACCCCGTGCCGATCGGGTCGTGATTCATGTCGATCAACTCGCCCGCCAGCGCAAATGCCACCACCAGCGGCGGCGACATCAGGTAGTTTGCGCGAATTTCAGGACTGATCCGGCCTTCGAAGTTGCGGTTCCCGGATAGCACGCTGGCCACCACCAGATCATTCGAGTTCACCACCTCGCTGACCTCCTGCGGCAGCGGTCCGGAGTTGCCGATGCAGGTGGTGCAGCCATAGCCCACCAGGTTGAAGCCAAGCTGGTCCAGATACGGCGTCAAACCGGCAGCATCCAAATACTCGGTCACCACCTTCGAGCCCGGCGCCAGCGAGGTCTTCACCCATGCCGGACGCTTCAGTCCCTTTTCCACAGCCTTCTTTGCCACCAGCCCAGCGCCTACCAGTACATACGGATTCGACGTGTTGGTGCAGCTCGTAATCGCCGCAAGCACCACGCTTCCATGACGAACCGCCGTAGCATAGTCCTTCGAGGTCCGGTCCGCGCGTCCTTCCGCCCTCTTGCCTACCTTCGTATCCGGCTTCAGCAGCGACGGCAGCGCCGTCTCAAACGAAGTCGCCGCCTGCGACAGCTCCACCCGGTCCTGCGGACGTTTCGGTCCTGCAATCGAGGGCTCGATCTTTGCCAAATCGATGTGCAGTACATCGGTGTATTCGGCCTCCGGCGAGTCTGCCGTATGGAACAGCCCCTGCTCTTTGAAGTAGGCCTCCACCAGCGCAATCTGCTCCTCGCTGCGTCCGGTCAGCTTCAAATAGCGCAGCGTCTCCTCGTCCACCGGGAAGATGCCGCAAGTCGCACCGTACTCCGGTCCCATGTTCGCAATTGTGGTGCGGTCGGCCGCCGTCAGCGTGCCCAGGCTCGGTCCAAAGTACTCTACGAACTTGCCAACCACGCCCTTCTTGCGCAGCGCCTCCACTACCGTCAACACCAAATCGGTTGCGGTCGAGCCCTCGCGCAGCTTGCCGGTAAAGCGCACGCCAACCACCTGCGGAATCAGCATCGAAGCCGCCTGACCCAGCATCGCCGCCTCGGCCTCGATCCCGCCTACGCCCCAGCCCAGCACGCCCAGCCCGTTCACCATCGTGGTGTGCGAGTCGGTTCCCACCAGCGTGTCCGGATAGGCAATAGGATTCTTGCCTGCCTGCTCCAGCACGAAAACCACCCGCGCCAGATACTCGCAGTTGATCTGGTGTACGATCCCGGTGTCGGGCGGCACAATCGCAAAATTCTTCAGTGCGCCCTGTCCCCATTTCAAGAACGCGTAGCGCTCCTGGTTGCGTTGGAACTCCAGCGCCGCGTTCAGATCGAACGCCCGCGAAGTGCCGAACTCATCCACCTGTACCGAGTGGTCGATCACCAGCTCGGCCGGCTGCAGCGGATTGATCTTCTTCGCATCGCCGCCCAGCCGCGCCATGGCGTCGCGCATCGCCGCCAAGTCCACCACCGCCGGAACGCCGGTGAAATCCTGCATCAGCACCCGGCTCGGCATAAAGGAAATCTCTTGCTCGCTCTTGGTCTGCGGAGTCCACCCAGCCACGGCGCGAATCATTTCCGCGGTCACCGTCGAGCCATCTTCGCGGCGCAGCAGATTTTCCAGAAGAATGCGCAGCGAAAAGGGAAGCCGCGCGGTTTTAAACCCATCTTTATCCAGTGAAGAAATGCGGAAAAAGTCGTACTGCTTGTTGCCGACGCGAAGCGAGGAACGGCTGCCAAACGTATTCATAAGTCGCCTTCAGTGGGGGATTATTCGGCCGTGCGCAGGCTGCCCCGCGACGCCCGTTTGTGGCCAGCCCCGCTCCCCGCACACACCCCTTCACAGAAAGCGGCACCAACCGGACGTAACAGTGTAGTCCGAACCGGCAAAACTGGAAACAGAAAGCTGCAAAACAAGAATTCGACCGCGTGGGGTATTTTCTCTGGCGGTGCCCCACATCTGCCGCCGTCAGCAGATGTGGGGCTTTGCGCCCTCATACACATCCCTCTTTGCCTCCGCATTCGTTCTCTCGCGCGGCTCTCCTATCCCGCTCTGATAAAATTGAAGTTTATCGCTGAGGAAATTTCTGTATCATGCCGCACGAACTGCCAAAGGCTTACGATCCCGCTGAGATTGAAAAACGCTGGGCCGAGTACTGGGTCCGCGAGAACCTCTTCCACACCCCTACACCCAAGGACGGCTCCAACGTCTTCGCCCTTCTGCTGCCGCCGCCCAACGTCACCGGCCGCCTGCACATGGGACACATGCTCAACCACACCGAGATGGACATTCTCGCCCGCTGGCAGCGCATGTTGGGCAAAGACACGATGTGGCTCCCCGGAACCGATCACGCCGGAATCGCCACCCAGATGATGGTCGAGCGGCAGTTAGCCAGCGAGGGCAAAAAACGTCAGGATCTCGGACGCGAAGCCTTTCTCGAACGCGTCTGGCAGTGGAAAGAACAGTACGGCGGATACATCCTCGAACAGATGAAGCGCCTCGGCGACTCTGTCGACTGGTCGCGCGAATTCTTCACCATGGACGAGCAGCTCTCGCGCGCCGTCCGCGAAGCCTTTGTACGCTTCTGGGAAGAAGGACTCATCTATCGCGGCACCTACATCGTCAACTGGTGCCCGCGCTGCATGACCGCGCTCAGCGATCTCGAAGTCGTCCACGACGAGACCCAAGGCAAGCTCTGGGAGATTCGTTACCCTATCGTCGGACTGCCGGGCGAATACATTGTCGTCGCCACCACGCGCCCCGAAACCATGCTCGGCGACACCGCCGTTGCCGTCAATCCGCTTGATGAGCGCTACGCCCACCTGCACGGCAGGAAGGTAATGCTGCCGCTGGTCAATCGCGAAATTCCTATCATCTTCGATGAACTTGCGCAGCCCGAGTTCGGCACCGGAGCCGTCAAGGTCACGCCCGCCCACGATCCCAACGACTTCGAGGCCGGCAAGCGCCACGGACTCGAAGAGCTCGTCATCATGGACGAGACCGCGCACATGAATGAAAACGCCGGCCCCTACGAAGGCCTGGAGCGCTATGCCGCGCGCGAAGCCGTGGTCGCCGCCCTGGAGGCCGCCGGTGCACTGGTCAGCGTGAAAGATTACTTGGTTCCGCTCGGCAAATGCGACCGTTGCAAAACCGTGGTCGAGCCGCGCATCTCCACGCAATGGTTCCTCGCCGTCAACAAAAAGACCAACGATGGCCGTCCCTCGCTGGCGCAGGTCGCGCAAGATGTGGTCAACGACGGACGCATCCGCTTCACCCCCGAGAACTACAAGGCCATCTACCTGCAGTGGATGGAAAACATCCACGACTGGTGCATCTCGCGTCAGCTCTGGTGGGGCCATCGCATTCCAGCCTGGCACTGCGCAAAATGCAATCAGATCACCGTCGCGCGCACCAATCCTACTCAGTGCGCCCACTGCGGCAGCACAAATATTGAGCAGGACACCGACGTGCTGGACACTTGGTTCAGCTCCGGCCTGCTTCCGTTCTCCGCTCTCGGTTGGCCTGAGAAGACGCCCGACTGCGATGCCTTCTATCCAACTTCGACGCTGGTCACAGGCTTCGACATCCTCTTCTTCTGGGTCGCCCGCATGATCATGCTGGGCTGCCATCTGATGGACGAGCAGAAGCCTGACAAGCGCGACATCGTACCCTTCCGCGAAGTTTACATCCACGCCCTCGTCCGTGACGCCGACCGGCAGAAGATGTCCAAAACCAAGGGCAACGTCGTCGATCCCATCGGAGTCATCGAGAAGTTCGGCACCGATGCGGCGCGCTTTACCCTGGCCGCCATGGCTGCGCCCGGAACCGACATCGCCTTCAGCGAAAGCCGCACCGACAGCTACCGCGCCTTCGCCAACAAGATCTGGAACGCCGCCCGCTTCCTCTTCATGAACGTGGATCGTGCAGCGGAGCAAAACGTCTGGTCGCTCGGCGAATTTGCCGCCGAAAGCGATATCCGGCACTCGGTTGGGCTGAAGGGCTTCGCCGCCGCAACGCTCGAAGACCGTTGGATTCTCTCGCGCTTCAATCGCGTCACCGGTGAAGTTTCCGCGGCCCTCCGTGAATATCGATTCCACGAAGCCGCGCACGTCATCTATCACTTTTTCTGGGACGAGTATTGCGACTGGTACGTCGAGTTGCTGAAGCCGCGTCTGCTCGCGTCCAATCGCGAGGAAGCCCGCGCCGCCTTCGCCAACGTGGTTCGAGTCTTTGAGGGCGCGCTGCGTCTACTTGCGCCCTTCATGCCCTTCATCACCGAAGAGATCTGGCACGCGGTGTACGATGGAAAGCCGCCGCTGAAATCAATCGCGTTGGCCGCCTATCCTGAAACCGACGCTGCGCAACTGAACTCCGACGCCGAGCGCGACATGTCGATTCTGCAGGACCTCATCGTTTCGGTGCGCAACATTCGCGCCGAGTTGAAGGTTCCGCAGAAAGAGTTGCTGCCAATCGAGGTCTTCGCCAACGCCGAAATCCGCGCCATCATCGAAACCAACGTCACCGCACTGGAGCGGCTGGCCAACGTCTCGGTATTGACATTCGTCGATGAATCACTAGCCAAGACCACCAACTCACGCGCTACCGCACGCTTCGAGGTGCGTCTGGTCTACGAGCAGCGGATCGACGTTGCCGCCGAAACAGCGCGCTCGACCAAGGAACTCGAAAAGCTGGAAGCAGAATTTCAACGCAACCGCAATCAGCTTGGCAATGAAGCCTTCCTCGCCAAAGCTCCGGCAAAGGTCGTGGAAGGCTTGAAGACGCGTGGCGTCGAATTGGAATCGCTGATCGAAAAATCAAAGGCACGGCTCGCCGAATTGGGCGCGGCAAAGTAGTGGAAAGGACCGCAAATGAACTGGAATAGCAGACGGATCACCGCCATCTTATCGAATGCTTTGCTCGAAGATCAGGCCACCCGCGACGCAACAACCCTGGCGACGATTGATCCGCAACAGAAAGCCATGGCAACCATTCTGCCGAAAGAAGATTGCGTGCTGGCTGGCGTCGCCGCAATACAGCGCATCTTTGAAGTCTTTGCCGAACTCGAGGGCGAGGCACATGCCTATCCCGAGGTAAGCATTCCTCAGGAGATTTTTGATGGCGTGGAGTTGCGCAAGGGCCAAGCCATCGCTTCCATCCGCCACAACGGGCGCGTGCTGCTTAACTGCGAGCGGCTGATCCTCAATTTATTGCAGCATTTGAGCGGCATTGCCACCATGACTCGCAAATACGTCGATGCCGTCGATGGCACAGGCGCTAAAATTCTCGACACCCGCAAGACCGTGCCCGGCCTGCGTCTGCTGGAGAAATATGCGGTGCGGTGCGGAGGCGGCTTCAACCATCGCCTCGATCTCTCTGACGGAATCCTGGTCAAGAACAACCATATCGATCTTGCCGGTGGCGTGCGCATTGCCATCGAGCGCGCGCTTGCCAATCGCAAAGGCGAGCAGAAGGTCGAGGTGGAAGTGCGCGACATGCAGGAGTTGGAAGACGCTTTGAAATACGGCGCGGAGGCAATTCTGCTGGATAACCTGAACCCGGCGCAGACCCGCGACGCTGTGGCGCGAATTCGTCAGGAGACCCGCGTCATGAAAATCGAATCTTCCGGCGGAATCACCCTGGAGAATGTGCGTGAATATGCCGAATCCGGAGTGAACTATATCTCGGTCGGCGCGCTGACCCACTCGGCCCGTTTCGTGAACCTGAGCATGAGAATCCAGCCGGCCTGATTCCAGCTCATACGAGCGATCCAAAGAAAAAAGGGCGCGGAATCATCCGTGCCCTATTTCTTTTCATCCCGATATTCAAGCCATGTATCAACTAATCGTGTCGGGCCAATTCGCGCACAATCGCCGCAACCAGCAAAGGTTTGAAGCGGTCAAAGACCAGCTCGATCGCATGGTGAATCCGCTCGGCTTCATTCAATCGCGCCGAAACTCCCGCCGGCGATGAGATTTCCGCCACCTCGGACTCAAGTTGAGCTGGCTCAAGCGGCTCCACCACTTCGGGCGCGGACACAGGCACGGGCCTGGCTTCAACATCCGCTTCGACCTTCACTGGCATCGCCTCGACCGGTACTGGAGCGACATCGGCCACAGGCAAATTCGGCTCGGCGTGCAAAAACTCTGGCGCGGGCTCCTGCGCTTCGATCACCACAGCTTCAGTAACCACAGCCTCAAGAGCGACAGCCCCCGGCAGTGCAACTTCAGGCGTTACAACTTCAGGAGAAATTTGCCCTGCTTCCTGCGCGAGCTTCGGCTCAATCTGCAGGATCTCGGCAGAAGGCGCTGGCTCGTAAGCGATTGGCGACTCGGAATGAGCTTCGACGCAGGTCTGCTCTGTCACCGATACGGCTTCAAGTGGAGCGGCATCGGATGATAATGACGGGAGCGCAACGTCAAGCCCATTCGTTTCGTCACGCTGCAGCAGTTCCAAATCGTTTGTGGCCAATGCAATCGGTTCCTCTGTATTCCACTCGCTCCCAATTTCCGGCCACTCAGGTGGCGCCCGCATCCCATCCAGGGGGCCGGGCAGCAGTTCGGAAGGTGTCCCGATTTCGCTCACTGGCTCGCTCGGCTGCGCTTCCTCCCGCGGATTCGGATCAAACTCAGCAGCGGCAAAAGGCTCGCCGCTGTAATCCGCTAGCGCGTTGATCTCCGTGTGCGGCTCTGTCGCATACGCATTTTCCTCGGGCACGTTGGGATCGCTCACAAGCGTGACCGGAGCGTTCTCGTCCTTGAGATCAAGCACGTTGTCCAGAGGAAGCTCCTCGGTTGAATTGAATAGTGCCTCAAATGCCACCCTTCGAGCTTCCTCATCCGCGGAACATTGCTCCACAGAGAAACTCGGGAGAACGTCGGAGTCGCCAGCGTCCATTTGGTTCGAATCCCGAAAAGATCTGTTCCGATGTTCCGCTCTCTTGAAGAACGCTCGACTCAAATGCACCCGATGCAAGAGGAGTTTCCTCCAGCAAAGAATCGAGAGCCGGAACTTCCGGACTGGACGTCAACTCAGATGGCGAAGCGGTGGTCTCAGGAACGGACGGGAACGGATGACCGGCGACGCCAAGAGTACCGAGTCCGAGATCAGCGACGAGTTCGTTATGCGCCGTGTCATGCGCAGTCGGAGACGAAAATGATGGTTCATCCAGTGTAGATGTTTCCAATGCTGCCGCCGGATAAGGCGATGCAGTCTCATGATTAAATTCGCCGAGGGCAGAGGCGCTGAATGGTGTGGATTTGGCATCCGGATCGAACGCAAGGCTAGACAGCGCATTCGAGTCAGCGTCGTAGAGAGGAGACTCGCCGCTATAGAAAATCGGATCCACATCTCTGCTGGCGAACAGCGGCTCGTCTTGCGGGTCCGCATCGAACTCTCCTGCAGCCGGCTCCGGCGTTGCGGTTTGCTCGGCTGGCTGCGTCGGCGTTTCCACCTGCGGCCCTCCGATCAGGCTGCGAACTGCGGAAATCAGCTCGACGGCGGCAAATGGCTTCACAATCACCGCATTTGACTGAACCTGTTCCCCATCCTCCGGGCGGTACGGTTCCAACTTACCCACGGTCAGGATGACCGGAATTGCGGCCGTATCGGCACTGGAGCGCAGACGATTGCAGATCTCCAGCCCCGTGTACCCAGGCATAAAAATGTCCAGAATGGCAATATCCGGCACAGCCTCGGCGATTTTTCGCAACGCCTCAACACCGTTGCTGACCGTCACGACGCCATAACCGGCGTCCATAAGAATTTTCTTACCCATACTCTGGGCAGGTACGCTGTCATCGGCAAGCAGGATATTCAGGGGCACGGAGCAGATCCTGGCACAGAAGAGTCTAGGGTGAACTAAATGTCACGTTAACGCGTTCCCCCCGCAAGGTCAATGCATGAGAATTTTTTCTCAACCTGAAGGGAATAAGGAAGCCCGCCCGATAGTAACGTCGAGCGGGCCGGATTTTCCACTTTCTGGACAAAATCAGAAGGGAATAGGGATATGGAAATGGTGCTTCTTCTTCACCTTGCGGCTTGAAGATGCGTTCTTGGGATCGTCTTTGGCCGGATCGGTGGACGACGAGGTGGACGAGGTTTTCGCAGCCGCGTCGTCCGATGAACTCGACGCGCTCTCATTCAGTTGCGACGGCGCGGGTGCGGGAACGTCGCTGGCATTCACCGGCGGCTCCGCCGAGCGTGGAGCGGGCTGATTTTCCGCAACCTTTGCGTCACTCACCGGCTCCAACGAAACCTTGCCACTCCCGGATTTGGCGCTCGCATTCACAACGGAATTGATCTCCTGCACCAGCATCGGCGCATCCGTCTCTTTCGGGTCCACCAGGGTGGGCTCACCGGTCCTGGTGGCAGCGCTCAGATCCGGACGCTTACCCATATTGGTGACAAAGCGCTCGTAATGGGTGGTGCGGGTACGGCTCGCTAGTTCCTTCTTGTTCAGTGCGATTGCTTCAGGTGTTGGCGTAGGCACCGGACGTTTGAGAGCCTCGAGGCGGTGGCGGGCATCTTGATATCGCGCCATCGCAGGATAGCGAGTCACGATCCGCCTGTAAGCCTCGGCCGCATTGTCCAGATATTCCTTGATCAGTTTCTGCTTCTGTGCGTCCGACAATTTCGCGGCGCGGGTGCGCTCCGCTTGCTGCTCATACGCCTGGCCCAGAATGTATAAAGCTTCATCGGAGCGGCTATACAGCGGATAGGTGTCAGTCAGCGTCTTGGCCCGCGCAATCGCTGCCAGCCAGGACTGGCGTTCAAAATAATAATGCGCAATGCGGAACTCACGCTCGGCCAGAACCTCCTGCACCTCCAGCAATCGCAGGCGCGCGGTGTCGGCCAGTTTGCTGTCAGGATACTGCAGCAGCATCTGCCGATACTCTTCCTCAGCCCGGCGGGCGTGCGTGTAATCGCGGTCCGGCTTCTCCATCTGGCGATAGTGAATGTCGGCGATCTTGAGCTGCGCCTCTGCCGCCTCCGGCATATTGGGGAAGAAGGTGATGAAATCGCGGAACTCGGTCTCGGCCTGGGCCAGTGCCGCCGTCGTGCCTTCCTGGTACCAGGCTTCGCCCACGGTCAGCTTGGCGCGCGCAACAAATTCCGAATCCGGATAGGTGTTGATCAGCGTCTGCAAGGTCATGCGTGCCACGTCGTACTTGTGATCCTTCATCGCCGCCTCAGCGCGGTCGAAGAGCACCTTATCCGGCTGCTTGGAGTTGATTTGAGCCAGCGGGTTGGTGGCCTTCTTATTGCTGCAGGCCACACCGGTCAGCAGGCTTGCGGCCAGCAGCAGGGCGATGAAAATGCGACGGAACATGCCGGAGACACCTCGGGAGAACTTTTTGATCAGCATTAAGCCTTCCGCAGAGTGGCTGAACGCGCCGCCTGCAGAAGCTGTTGAACATTGTGGCCGGAATCGCCATGGCCAAAAACGGCATTGCCTGCAACCAGGATCTCGGCTCCAGCTTCCACCACCGCACCTATGGTATCAAGAGCGATGCCGCCATCTACCTCAATTCGGAAGCCAAGATGCCGCTCGGCACGCAATTCCGCAAGATGGCGAATCTTTCCCAGCGTCCGGTGAATAAACTTCTGTCCGCCAAAGCCCGGATTCACCGACATCACCAGCACATAATCCACAACATCCAGAATGTCGGTCAGCGTTGCCACCGGCGTCGCCGGATTAATCACAACTCCGGCCATCGCGCCTCGCGAGCGAATATGTTCCACCACCCGGTCCAGATGCACGCACGCTTCCTGATGCACGCTGATCCAGTTGGCCCCGGCTTCCACAAAGGCAGGAATATAGTTGTCCGCGTTCTCGATCATCAGGTGAACGTCAAGCGGCACGTCCAGCGGCACATGCTTGCGCAGCGCCGCCACCACCGGAGGCCCGATCGTAATGTTGGGTACAAAGTGGCCGTCCATCACGTCCACGTGCAGCACGGTAGCCCCCGCATCCAGCACCGGACGCACCTGCTCGGCAAGGCGGGCAAAATCAGCCGACAAAATCGATGGTGCAAGCTCGATCAAATGATTCTCTTTCGTAGGTGTTCGCTGTGGAAATTTTATCACGCAAGCCGCTCCCTCCCCCGATGTGCTCCACATCTACTTCCGGTGGCCCACATCCGCCCTCGTTAGGCGAATGTGGGGGGCAGACGACTTGTGGCGCGGGTGCCCCATCCCTAGCCCGTCGTTGGCTAGGATGGGTTAGTTGAATTTGCCGTTGCTCCTTTGACCATTTGGCAAATGCGGGAAAGCTGGTAGGCTTCTCCATATGGCTCTGCTGGAAGCCGAACATCTCACCAAGATTTACGAAACAGGCGTGCTCACCGCCCCAAACTCCGCCGCAAACACCTTCTGCGCCGTCGATGACGTCTCGCTCTCCATCGAACAAGGCGAAACCCTCGGCCTGGTCGGCGAGTCCGGCTGCGGCAAAAGCACCCTCGGACGCATGTTGCTGCGCCTCATCGAACCCACCCGCGGCGTCGTGCGCTTCGATGGCATCGACATTACCGCGCTCGGAGCCCGCGCCCTGCGCGAAACCCGGCGCGAGATGCAGATCATCTTCCAGGACCCCTTCGGCTCGCTCGACCCGCGCTTCAACGTCGAGCAGATCGTCACCGAACCCCTGGCCATCCACGAAGACCTCGGCAAGCCCATCCTGCGCCAGCACGCCGCCGAACTGATGGGCGCCGTCGGCCTCGACGTCAGCATACTGGGCCGCTATCCCCACGAGTTCAGCGGCGGACAGCGTCAGCGCATCGGCATCGCCCGCGCCCTCGCCCTGCGTCCCCGCTTCATCGTCGCCGACGAAGCCGTCAGCGCCCTCGACGTCAGCGTCGCCGCCCAGATCGTAAACCTGCTCAAAAGCCTGCAGAAAGAGTACGGCCTGACCTACCTCTTCATCTCCCACTCCATGCCCGTCGTGCGCTACCTCTCCACCCGCATCGCCGTCATGCGCCAAGGCAAAATCGTCGAAATCGGCGACGCCGAACAAATCACCACCACCCCAAAGCACGAGTACACAAAGGAACTGCTCAGGGCCGTGGCGGAGTAGCCCCTCTCAGGGATCAGATTATTCGGTTAGGTGGATACTTGCCCTGTTGTCGCCAACAAATCGCCTTGCCGCTCACAATCCTGGCTCCCGCTACTGATCGGGGAGCGATCTACTTCTTTCTGCACTCGGAAATCGCGAGGTATGATGTCGCCATGCGCTTTTGGTGCGTAACAATCATGCGTTATGTGCTCGCAACGGTCGCGGCGCTCTTAGTGTCGTTTCTCGCCGCCTATGTGCTCATGATCGAAGTGCTCATGCCGCTTGCGGACAACCCGGCCTCGGGCCCCGACGCGACTGATGGGATTACCGGGTTTTTCTATTCTGCTGTCTTTGCCTGTCTGCTCGTGCCGATCACTCTGGGTGTTACAGCCGAGATTATCGAACGCACGGCACAGGGGCGGCGTTTCAATTGGCATAAAGCGTTGTTTCGTTCTCTACTCGCAGTACCAATTTGGTGTGCCCCGTTTCATTTCCTAGATTTTCTTGTTGGAAGCAGCCCTCGGCTGCACTGGGTCACGAACCAGGCAGCCCTGAACTGCGTATCAGCGATCTTCGCGTTTCTCGCGCTGCGGATAAAGAGGGATTCGACCATATCTCAAACGTAGCTGGCGATAGATAGTCAACGATAAATCACCAAGTATCAACCTAGCCGTACCGCCCCTATCGCTTCCCATCCTTCTGCAGCTTCCGATACACGTCGCTCTTACTAATCCCCATCTCCTTCGCCACGCGCTTCATCGCTTCTTTTTCGTCGATCTCCTCGGCCTTCATCAGCTCGCGGACGCGGGTGCGGGCGGTTTTCTGCGTCACCACCGGCACGCCTTGCTGCTCCTCGGCGCGGCCCACCAGTAGAGTGATCTCGCCGCGTACCTCGTCTCGCTTCTTGAAGTCTTCCAGCGCCTCGGCGGCCGTGGCACGCACAAACTCCTCGTAAATCTTCGTAACCTCCCGCGCGACCACCACTCGGCGATGCGCGCCCATCACCTCGGCAACATCCTCCAGCGCTCCCAGCAGCCGATGCGGAGCCTCGTAAAAGATTTGTGTCCGCGTCGAGTGTTGAATCTCCTCCAGCAGCTTGCGGCGCTGCCCCAGCTTGGAGGGTAAAAAACCGTGAAAAACAAACGAATCGGTCGGCAGCCCGCTCGCCACCAGTGCACTCAAAAACGCCGAAGCCCCCGGAATCGGCACCACCGGAATCTTGTGCCGGATCGCCAGCGCCACCAACCGGAAGCCCGGATCGGAGACCCCCGGCATTCCCGCGTCGGTCACCAGCGCAATCGAATGCCCCTGCTCCATGTGCATGATCAGCTCCGCCGAGCGCGTCAGCTCGTTGTGTTGGTGATAGCTGATGGTGCGGGTTTCAATGCCGTAGTGATTGAGCAGCTTCGCCGTCTGCCGCGTGTCCTCGCAGGCGATCAGTCCGACCTCCTTGAGGATGCGCAGCGCGCGCAGCGAAATGTCCTCAAGGTTGCCGATCGGGGTGCCGACCAGGTAAAGCGAGGGATGGGTTGCAGGCAAGCCTAGCCTCCAGGGTTGCAGATAACGTTGCGGATAGCGTCGCGAACAGCATTGCGGACGTGTGCCCCACCTTCGCCGCCGCCTTTGCGGCTAAGGTGGGAGGCAGGAACCAAGAGTCCCGCAATTGCTCCAAACGCGAAGTGTACCAGAGCCCGGCGCTGCAAAATTGACCGCATCGCCCCGAGGAACCTAGAATCAAAGTATTCACAACAGGAATTATCGATCGCGCCGCGCCACTTTTGTTCCGGCACGGTCAATCCGAAGGAACCATGCCACTATACGAATATCATTGCAGCGCTTGCAGCCATCGCTTCGAGCGCATCGTGAAATTTTCCGACGCCCCCCTAAGGACCTGCCCGCATTGCGGTAAGGAAGCGCTCGACCAGTTGATCTCCGCCCCCGCCGTGCAGTTTAAAGGCTCCGGCTGGTACGTCACCGACTACGCCCGCAAAAGCTCGCCCGCCTCATCGTCTTCCTCTTCCGCAAGGCCGGAAGCCGCTGCGGCCAGCAAAGATGGCGGCAGCGCAGCTTCCAGCACGTCATCCACTCCGGCCAGCCCTGAAAAATCCAGCGGCAATTCGAGCGGCGGCGGTAGCGATTCCAAAGGCAGCAAGTAGGTCAATCTCCTCACATAATTTGTGCGCTCAACGTTTTTCGGAAGCGTTGAGCGCAAGCTCACGCCGCCTTGCTCCGCGGTTTCTTCGGAACCTTCACGCCCGATCTACGCGCCTCCGAGAGGCCGATCGCAATCGCCTGCTTCGGGTTGTGAACCGTCTTCCCACTGCCCCCGCTCTTGAGTTTGCCTTCCTTCATCTCCTCCATCTCTTCTTTCACAAACTCGCCGGCCTCGGGACCGTACTTGCGTCCCGCGCTGGTCTTCCTCTTTGTTCCAGTCTTCTTTTTTGTATCCGCGGCCTTTCGGCCGGTGCTTCCTCTGCTCTTGGTGCTGCTCTTTGTTGGTGCCATTAAAGTCTAGCCTCCTGCGCCTATGAGACGCGCGGCAAGGCAATACTGGTTGCGCGCCCGCATTGACGAGTGGCTAGAAGATGGCGACGGTGCCCCACATCTGCCGCAGTTAGCAGATGTGGGTCTTGCAGCCCCAGCTCACGCAAGCTGCGGTGCCTCTTCCTGCGCCGCCGCTTCCGCCTCCCTGTGGTGTACTTCGAAGGTCAGATTACCGTCCTTCGAATCCACCACAACGTGATCCCCGTGCAACACCTCGCCATCGAGAATCTTCATCGCCAGCGGATCTTGGATCAGCCGCTGGATTGCCCGCTTCAACGGACGCGCTCCATATGCCGGATCGTACCCGCTGGCAAACAGCGTGCGCTTGGCGGCCTCGGTGAGTTCCAGCGTGATCTTGCGGGGCGCCAGCAGTTCTTTCAAATCCTGCAAACGTAAATCCACGATCTTCGTCAGCTCCTCGATTCCCAGCGGGCGGAAGACAACAATGTCGTCGACCCGATTGAGGAACTCCGGCTTGAAGTGTCCGCGCAACGCGGTTATCACCTGCTCGCTCGCCAGCTTGAATCGTTCCGGCGAACTTAGATCTCCGGACAGCGACAGCGACCCGATGTTCGAGGTCATGATGAGGATCGTGTTTTTGAAATCCACCACCCGCCCCTTGCCGTCGGTCAACCGCCCATCATCCATGATCTGCAGCAACACGTTGAACACATCCGGATTCGCCTTCTCGATCTCATCAAATAGCACCACCGAATATGGACGCCGGCGCACAGCCTCCGTAAGCTGGCCGCCCTCTTCATATCCCACATAGCCCGGAGGTGCGCCAATCAGCCGTGCCACCGAGTGCTTCTCCATATATTCACTCATGTCGATGCGAACCATGGAGTGCTCGTCGTCAAACAGGAACTCCGCCAGCGCACGGGCCAACTCCGTCTTGCCAACGCCGGTGGGGCCAAGGAAAATAAACGAGCCGATCGGACGCCGCGGATCGCTCAAACCCGCGCGCGAACGCCGGATCGCGTTAGCGACCTTCTCCAGCGCTTCGTCCTGCCCAATCACGCGCTGCCGCAGCCGCGACTCCATCTGCACCAGCTTCTTCACCTCGCCCTCCAGCATCTTCGAGACCGGAATCCCCGTCCAGCGGCTGACAATGCGAGCCACATCTTCCTCGTCCACCTCTTCCTTCAACATGCGCGAGGGGTTCTTTTCCGCCTTGGCCGTCAGCTCCGAAAGCAGGTGCTCCGCCTTGGGAAGCTCGTCATATTGCAGCCGCGAGGCGCGCTCGAAATCGCCGCGCCGCGCCGCTTCCTGCTGCTGCAACTTGAGCTGCTCGATGGATTCCTTGAGCTTTCGGACCTCGGCAATGCTGTCCTTCTCCGCGCGCCAGCGCGCCTTCAATGCATTCGTCTGCTCGCGAATCTCCGCCAGCTCCCGCTCCACAATGGCAAGCCGTTCCTTCGAGTTCGCATCGCTCTCTTTCTTCAATGCCTGGCGCTCGATCTCAAGGTTCGTGGCGCGCCGCTGTAGTTGGTTGATCTCGGTCGGCATCGAGTCAATCTGAATGCGCAGCGAAGCCGCCGCCTCGTCGATCAGATCAATCGCCTTGTCGGGCAGAAAGCGATCGCTGATGTAGCGATGTGAAAGTACTGCCGCCGCGACGATCGCCGAATCTTTGATGCGGACGCCGTGATGAACCTCGTACCGCTCCTTCAGTCCACGCAGAATCGCAATCGTGTCCTCCACCGAAGGCTCACCCACATACACAATCTGAAAACGCCGCTCAAAGGCCGCGTCTTTTTCGATGTACTTGCGATACTCATTCAAGGTGGTGGCGCCGATGGCGCGCAGTTCACCGCGCGCCAGCGCCGGCTTCAGCATGTTGCTGGCGTCCATTGCGCCTTCGGCCGCTCCGGCCCCGACCAAGGTATGCAGCTCGTCGATAAACAAAATGATTGTGCCCGCGCTCTCCTCGATTTCCTTGAGCACAGCCTTCAAACGGTCCTCAAATTCTCCGCGATACTTCGCGCCGGCAACCATCGCACCCAGGTCAAGCGCGACCACGCGCTTGTTCTTCAGTTGCTCCGGCACGTCTCCCGAAACAATGCGCTGCGCCAAGCCTTCGACAATCGCCGTCTTGCCTACACCGGGCTCGCCGATCAGCACCGGATTGTTCTTGGTGCGCCGCGACAGAACCTGAATGGTGCGCCGGATCTCTTCATCCCGCCCAATCACCGGATCAAGCTTGCCCCGCCTTGCCAGCTCCGTCAGATCCCGTGCATAGCGCTCCAACGCCTGGTACTTCGACTCGGGATTCTGGTCAGTCACCGTTTGGTTTCCGCGCACCGCCGCCAGCGCCTTCAGCAACGTGTCCTGTGAAACTCCAAAGCTGCTCAATAATTGCTGCGCCTGATCGCGCTTCAACCCGATCAGCCCTAGCAGCAGATGTTCGGTGGAGACATACTCGTCCTTGAAATTCGCCGCCGCCTTGAACGCAAGATCCAGCAGCTCCGAGATTCCATCCGACAACGCCGGTTGCGCCGCGGCGTTGGCGAGCTTCGGCAGGGCGGCAATCTCACGCGTCACCTGTGCCTGCAACGCCTGAGCCTGTACGCCGACGCGTGCCAGCAAAGGCAGAACAATGCCTTCCCGGTCCTCCATCAATGCGGCTAAAAGGTGTAGCGGAAGCAGTTCGGGATTGCCATTTTCACCCGCGAGCTCACTGGCCCGCTGCATCGCCTCCTGCGCCTTCACGGTCAACCGATCCCAACGGATAGCCATATAAGTGCTCCTAAAAATTCCAGTCCGAAAATTCGGAAGGAGCAGGAGGATCCCCTGATTCCTCCCACTCCCCTCTTGGATGCCTGCGTTTACTATCGCCGCACCCGGTCTTTATTTACTTATGCGGCCTTTTCCGCACTCTTTCCCACGGCCTTCTCCGGGGTCTTCTCTGCAATCTCAGGCGTAACGTTCACCTTGATTTGCTTTGGACGGGCCTCGGCGCGTTTGCCCAGGTGAATCGTCAGCACGCCTTTGGCGTAGCTCGCTTTCACATCTTCCGTGTTCACCGTGTTCGGCAACGTGAAGCTGCGTGTGAAGCTTCCGTAACGGCGCTCGATGCGATGATAATTTTCTTCTTTGGTTTCGCCCTCGAGCTTGCGCTCGCCGGTCACCGTCAGCAGGTTATTTTCAAGACGAACATCTATGTCTTTCTCTTCGATTCCCGGCACCTCCATCTTCAGCCGGATGCCCTGCTCGTCCTCGTACACATCGACGGGCGGAACAAATGAGCCTGCCGCCAGCGGTTCCTGACTGAAGACAGGACTGAACGATTCACTAAAAAGCCGGTTCATACGCTCCTGAAGATTTGCAAGTTCTCGTGTCGGTTCCCAACGCGTTAATAAAGTCATAACTGATCTCCTCCCTGGATGGTTTAGCTATGCATAGACCCCATACATATTTGATACATCATTACTACGAACGAATCATGAAATATGAGCGTACTATTGTCAACATATTTTACGATATGTACTCTCGATTTTCCTGCAGAAATGGGAACTTGTTGCCGCTTAACAACTTAGACAAACGGCGCCGCCGCTGGAACGTATTTCACCAGGATCTTTTCTTTTGCCGTGCCAATGCCTACCCATAGGCGTTACGATGAACCGTGCCTTGCAAGACAATCAATCTCGAGGAGGGTCGCCCAACGGTGAATGTCGGACTTCTGCGCCTGGAGCGTGCCATCGGCAACGCCCGCGCCGAAGGCGTACCGCTCCTGAAGTTGATTCACGGATACGGCTCCAGCGGGGTCGGCGGAAGGCTGCGCGAAGAGGTTTGGACGACGCTCGACCGCTTCAAACGCAACGGCCTGATTGCCGACTTCATCCCCGGCGAAGAGTTTCGCCTCTCCAACGAGGCCAGTTGGGAGCTTGTAAAGCGTCACAAGGCAATCAAGGAAGATCGTGACTTAGGGCGAGCCAATCGCGGCATCACCATCGTCGTCCTCTAGCGCGGCGCCAGATCACAGGATAAAAAAAAGCCGACCCAGGAAGGGCCGGCCCGTTGCGAACGACTGAGACTACTTCGCCTTTTTCGCCGGAGCGATCGCGTCTTTTACGGCCTTGCCGACATAGAACTTCACCACGGTCTTGGCCGGGATCTTGATCGGATCACCGGTCTGCGGATTGCGGCCGACGCGCGCCTTGCGAGCCGACTTCTTCAGACGGCCGAGGCCGGGAAGAACAAACACGTCGTTCTTCTTGGTTTCCTTGACGGCGATTTCAGCCAGTGTGGTCAAAAACAATCCAGCGGTCTTGTTGCTGGTTTCCAGCTTTTCCGCGAGAAGACGGACGAGAGCAGTCTTGGTCAAGCCTGCAGCCATGTTGGGTATTCCTCCTTGAAGATGAAGTGCGATAAACACTTCAATCCCGCACATCTTAACTCAGCGATTTCGCGGGCGACAAGCACTTTCACCTGATTTTATGCGGGTTTTTCCACAGGTCTATCGTTTTCGTGCTGTATTCATGCACCTTCAAGCCCTCCATCCCACCCAACCGCTTGTATATTGCGGAAACCATCGCGATATCCATACTATCTATTGTGGCGTCGCGGACTGCGTTCCAACCTCTGTTTTCCGCACTGCCGCCATAATGAGGACAGCACAATTTTTCGTCGGAGCGCACGAAAGCACATGGAGCAAGTCTTCTTATCACTGGGTTCGAACCTCGGCGACCGTCTCGGCAACCTGCGCCAAGCCGTCGCCTCGCTTCGCGAGTTCGCGCAGGTTGTCGCGCTCTCTGATGCCTTTGAGAGCGAGCCCGTCGAGTTCACGGCACAGCCTTGGTTTGTGAATGTAGTAATCGCTCTACACATCGATCCGGCTGCACTCGCCGATCCCGCTGCACTTGCCCAATCCCGTGAAGAGGCTCCGCAACGCTTGCTGCGGCGTCTTCTCCAGATCGAGCAAACCATGGGTCGCCAACGTAGCTCGCCTGGATACGTTCCCAAAGGGCCGCGCCAGATCGACCTTGACATCGTCCTGTATGGCAGCCGCGTGATTCAAACTCCGGAGCTTACAATTCCGCATCCCGCGATGCACCTGCGCCGCTTCGTGTTGGAGCCTTTGGCCCAGATCGCGCCCGAGGTCGAGCATCCTCTGCTACACCAGAGCGCGCGGCAACTGCTGCAGGCTCTGCCTCAAGATGGACCGCTGGTGCGGAGGCTTTCCTCTTTGGAGCCGCCGAAGGAGTAAATGCGCCATCTTGCCCAATTGAGTGTAGAGTGTCTTGCAGAGAGGCTCTGCCTGCGGTGGCCCTCACCCCGAAAGTTGGAGGATGGTTTTTTGCAAAGCTTCAGGTCGCAATGGCGTGACCGCCGCCTTTCCGCCGTCTGCATCGCACTCTGTCTTGCTCTTTTTTCCGCGCCGCTTCTCTCCGCGCAGAATGCTGCCTCTTGGCTTTCCGGCGACGCACAGCTTGAATTGGCCCAACAGCAAGGAAACGCAGAGACGGTGGCCCTGGACTGGGTGCTTGCCAACTCCGGCGAACTCAAGGGTGACACCCGCGTCGGAGGCATGCGTGTAGCCTTCACCATCACTCCCGCCGAAGGCTGGTGGGACAAAGCCGGTGGAGGCAAGCTCGCCTGGCACGAAGCGCCCGACGACAACGTGCATCTTCGCATTTTTGTTCTCGACCTTGCAGACGGCAGACTGATCTCTGGCCTCAAGCTCTGCGCCACGTTGATCGATGCCAATGGCAACGAGCAATCCGCACCCGCCGATTTCGGCTGGTACCCGCTCATCAATGCCTACGGCGGCAACGTCCCCATCGCGGCCGATAGCACCTATACCCTTCGCGTGAACATCGATGGACCGTTGCCACGCCCCAACGATTCCTCCGGTGAGCGCATCCAGCACCCAGCCATCGCCGAATTTCCCCCTGTACCGATTGCACTGGACGAGATTTCGCAACTTCCGTTGGCAACCGCCACCGACGCGGCTCAGGAAGCTGAACTGCTCAAGCCCCGCAATGCCGCCCTCGCCGAGGCCATCACTGCCCTCTGGCAACAGTCCGTCAGTGGTGCCGAGAAGGCTGACGACGACTACTTTGTCGCCTATGCGCTCGGCCTCCCCGGAGTGGCGATCCCACTCGGCGGCGCCAAACTCCACCTCAAGAATCTTGTCAGCACCGGCAAGGACGAGGTGAGCCTGGACCTGCTGGCACGCGACTCGCGTACCGGACGAATCATCCCCGGCCTCAAGCCGCAGGCCACTTTCGTCGCCGCCAATGGCGATTCCTACGGTCCGGTCAAGTTGTCTCTCAGCCCATATTCTTGGATCACCCATTACAAAGGAAACGCCCGCATACCCGGCAAGGGTCTCTACACCCTGCACCTACACTTTGACGCCCCAGGATTCCGGCGTTGGGGCCGGCAGAGTGAACGCTTTGCCGCCCCCGCAGATGTAGACTTTGAAAACATCTCGTTGAAACCAGGAAAGAAGGACTAACCTTTTGGGCGCCGTACAAAACCCAGAGGAGATTGCGGCTCTCGTCTCCGGATACATCAGCGAAAACCCTGCCGCCGTGGTCGTCGAGGACGGCAAGATGCTCTTCGACTTCTCCTCGGCTCGGTACTCCGCCGCGCCTGAGCGCGACCGCTGCCTGCTGCAGATCTGGTCCGAGGAGAGCAACATCGTCCGCCGCGCCACAAACGCCGAGATCAAGAATGGAATTCTAAAGCTGTCGGTGCTTCGTTTCGGCCAGGCCAAACCTTCGCGCATGGAGATCTGCTCCAAGGCCGAGCGCCAATCCCCTTCCGCGCTCAAGGCCATGCGCGCCGCTTACCGGCGAACCCTTGAGCGCACCGTGGCGCAAGTCTTTCCCGGCTGGACGCTCGATCGCCTCACCACCTCGGCCGACTTGGAGCATTCCTTCGGAGCCGTCTGCACGCGCGGTCTGCTGCGGCGCGGCCAGGAACGCATTGCCCTCGTCGGCTGCGGCGAAGGTGAAGCCCAGCCCACCATCGACAACTCCGTGGCCGTCGCCGTCCTCTGGCTTGACTACTGCCGCGAGCACCTCGCCGCCAAGTCCCACACCGGAGCGCTCGCACTCTTCGTTCCGGAGGGCCGCGCCCGAACCGCGCAACTGCGCCTCTCGCACCTCAATCGCCAAGCCGCGCAGTGGCGCCTGTTCTCACTCGACGAGCACACAGGGCAAGCCGAAGAACTCGACCTCGCAACCGAATTGAATCTGAGCACCCGCCTCGTACAGGCCTTCAACCCGGGGCAAATTCTCGAGCGCTTCGCGCAATCGGTCGCGCAGATGCGCGTCCTCTGCCCCAAGGTCGAGGCCGTCGCGCACAGCGCCTCCGCCGTCAGCTTCCGTTTTCATGGACTGGAATTTGCCCGCGCCACGCTCGAACCCGACCATCACTTCCGAATGAATGAGCGCATTGTATTCGGCGCACCACCCGCCGAATACGAGTGGAACGAGAATACCGAGCCCCTGCTGCGGCAGTTAATCGAGCGACTGATGCTCAAGCGCGTGGGCCGCGATCACACCCACCCCTTCTATCGCCTGCAGCCCGAGCGATGGCTACAATCCGTGGTCGAGCGAGACATCACTCTGCTGGATACACGTCTTGACCCAACCCATTTCTACGCGCAGGTACCCGCCTTTTCCGCCTCCGACCGCGCCGTCATCGATTTGCTCGGAGTCACCCGCGATGGCCGCCTCGCCGTCATCGAGTTAAAAGCCGCCGAGGATTTCCATCTTCCAGTGCAGGGCCTGGATTACTGGGCGCGCGTCCGCCAGCATCATCAGCGCGGCGAGTTTCATCGCGGCGGATATTTCCCCGGACGCATCCTCTCCGAGCGCGATCCTATCCTCATCCTCGCCGCCCCCGCGCTGCACGTGCATCCGTCCACGGCAACCATGCTGCGTTATTTCTCTCCTGAGTTGGAATGGAAACTGGTTGGTCTCGATGAACGCTGGCGCGACGGAATCCGCATCGTCTTCAGCAAGCGGAAGGAATAACCTCCAGCACGAGCGACGTTACAGCCCCGCTTCTCGCGCGCGGAAGCTCCAGTAATCTCCTGCTGTCTCGCTTAAATCTCCCGCCGGTTTTTCTCCCTTGAAAACCCGTCCTATCGCGCGTACCATCCGCCGCATCGGCAGCGTACCATCTTCGTCTTCAAAGAAAATCTCGCCCACCTTGTTCGTGCGGTAGTACCAGCGTTTCAAGATCGCAAGATGCTCCATCCACTCCTGCGCGCTCTTCGGAGACGTCGGCTCAACCGTACGGAGCAACTCCTTGATGCGAGCTTCCATGCTCTGCGTAGAAGAAGCACTTTGCGAAGGAACACTCCGCGAATCAGCGTCGCTCTGCGGAGCAGCTTCTGGATGTTTCGGCTCTGCTTTCAGCGCCCGCGCCCGCAGATCAAACGCAATCGGCCCGCTCAGCATTCCTCCGGCAATGCGGAAGAGCGCGATGTGTCCGGCGAGATGCGAGGGTTGCAGCAGCAATCCATTCAGCCGGTCAATGCGATGCACAATCTCGGCGACCCGGCTCCGCACGGACTTCAGTTTTTCCAGCCGCGCGTGTGCCACCGCTGCTGCTTCAAACTCGAGCCGCTCGCTGGCCTCGTCCCTAGCCCGGCTGATCTCCACCAGCAGCGAGTGCCCGCCGCTTTCAAAATATCTCTCCACTCGCGCCGACTCTTCCGCATAACGTTCATCGGTGCAACCTTTGAAGCAGGGCGCAAGACACATCTTCATCTCGGAATAAACGCAGCCCGAAAATTTCGGGTCCGGGGCAAGCTCCTCGGTACAGCGCCGCAGCAGAAAAAAATCCAGCGAGTCGTTGGCATACTGCTCGGCCTCAGCCCGCGAGGCAAAGGGACCGAAGTACGCGCTGCCCGAGCGCAGTGAACGAATGCGAGACGTAACCGCAACACGCGGGTAGGGATTCTCACGAAGCAATTGCACCAGCACTGCGGGACGCAGATGCAAGCGCTCGGAGTACTTTGCCGGAAACTCTTGCCGTAGCAACCGGTAGAGCGCAAACCCCGCCTCGAAGTCTCCGCCCACCTCGCAAAATTCCACGGCACAAACGCGCTCGCGCAAGCTGAGCCGGCGACCCTCGGCTGCCGAAAGCAGCCGCATCAAGCGGCGGCGCAGGTTCGCGGTCTTGCTCACATAGGGCTCGCCGCCGGGCTCCTTTGCACGCAGCACAAAGACCGCCGGCGAGGCGGGCATCGTTGCGAAAAACTCAGCGTCATGCTCGGATGCGAACTCGAATCGGGTCAACACAGCCCACAGTTTAGCGCGAATGATGGGTGCAGAATCGCGCAAAAATGCCGATGTACTTTGTGACGCGCCGAACATCCAGAGGCGGAGCGAAGTCACTGCCCAGCCGGCGCGACCTTTGCAAGACTACGCGCATGAGGAGTGTGGGAGATGCCAGTCGCACCCATATCGGCCACGCCAGCCAATTCGTATAAGCCCTTGAGCACAACACTCGGTGAGCTCTGCCGCGTTCTTTCCGTATTCCCTGATATTCAGATCAGTCCACAGCAGTGTGAAGCCCTGGCCGCAGCTGCCGCCATCGGCCACGCCGAGGCCGAGTTCATGATCGGAAGCGTCTTCGATGCCGCAGACGAATCAGCCCGTGCCATGGAGTGGTATGATCGCGCCGCCAGCCGCGACTATCTGCCCGCGATGTTGCAACTGTGCGCTCTGCGCTAAGGTCGATTACTGCGCCTTCAGGGCGTACTGCGCCTCGCCGTTGCCGAACGACCAGTCTTCCCTTTGCACTTCCACCAGGTTGATGAAAACATCTTCGCGCCGCAAACCCACGCCCTCGTGCAACCCATCCGCCACGGCCTTATAGAAGCACTGCTTGGCCTCCAACGTCCGCCCCGCGCTCAGCGTAATCTGCACGAAGATGCAACCGTCGCTGCGATGAATCCCAAGATAGTCCCGGTCGAAACTCAATCCGACCGTCGGATGTTCCGTAATGATTTGGAAGCGGTCGTACTCGGGCACGTTCAACGTCTCCAACATCGCGCGGTAAATAATGTCGCCAACCTTCACCAGGTATTCCGGCGTATTTCCCTCAAGCAAATCGATTCGCACCAGTGGCATACTTCCTCCTCTGCCGATTCCCGCCCTCAGCGCAGGCTGGCGCTCTTGTACTTCATGCGGAAATCCTCGCCCTCGACTCGCACCACGCGGCACATCTCGTGCAGGCGCGACCGCATGCGCTCGCCGATGCGGTCTCCCAAGGTCTCCTCGCGTGAGGCGCGCACCACGCGTCCTTCCGGCTCGGCTCCCGCTGGCGGCAGATCCTTATAGTTGGTCGTGATGATCGTGGTCCGTTTGTCGTTGTACCGCGTGTTCAAAATGTGCGAGACCGTATCCCAAACCCACTCGGTCGGCTTGGCCGCGCCCAGTTCATCCAGCACCAGCACCTCGGCGTCAAACACCGGACGCAGGACTTCCATCTCCGTCGCCTGCACCGAGGCGTTGTAGGAGTTCTGAATTTCCTTGAGCAGCTCGCGATAGTCATAGAACAAACACGCCGAAGCCTTCTGTGCGATCAACTCCTTGGCGATGCCCACCGCCAGGTGGGTCTTGCCGCAGCCAATCGGTCCCGTCAGCAGAAGCCCGGCACTCTCCAGCGGAAACTCGGCGACGAAGCGCAGCGATGCCATGTATGACGAGGCCAGCGAGCGGAACGGCCCTTCGTGTTCAAAGTTTGAAAGCTCGCAGTGCCGGTAGCGGCGTGGAATCCTCGCCGCCTCCAGCAGACGCTCGCCCTTTTGTTGGAGGACACATTCGCAGCGCGCCGCCTGCTCCACGGTGCGCCCATTGTGCTCCACGGCCACCATGCGCCAGCCCGTTCCGGAGCAGACGGCGCAGGGGGCAGCGGCTTTGTTTGGCTTTTCAGATGGCATACCAAGAGCTTGAAGCAGCCGCGCCAAGGATGCAAGGCCAAACCGGCAGTAAGCCGCACGAACCCTGTGCGGAAGCTGTGGAAGACCCCCGGAAATCCGCCAGCATCATGGATTTACTTGCGAGAAGTCCGTCGAACTCCACTTCTGGAATTGCATTTCGTTTTCTTTTTTGCAGTGCATCTCAAAAAAGTGCAACCTGAGTTCTCCGCTTTGCCTCTAATTCTTACGATGGAAAGTGCGCGGACCAACGCTTTTCGGGCGTACTGCCATTCGAGTCGAAGTTCCCGTTGTCCTCTGGCCCCAGGCATTGTGGGTCCTTGCCCCGAACCGGCGTCAACCAACGTCGCGTTCAAAGTGGTTCGATTCTCTGAACTGAATATGGATCAGATTCAGCATAGGCGCTGCGTAGGCCCCTTGTTTTCACCGTAGGAGCTCTGTATCGCGCGAACGTGTCGCACCGAATCTACATCAAAAAAGGACGCCAACAGGAAATGGTACGAACTGCGGCAGGACGCGAATCGCCGCAGAAATTGCAAGCTATTCGTCAGAACAAAGAGGGGAATTACGACCGTGACTGCAAACAACAATAATGGCTTCGACATTATCGAGACTTGGGAGACCGACCCACGCTGGAACGGCATTGAGCGCACCTACACCGCAGCCGACGTGGAGCGACTGCGCGGCACCATTCGCATCGAGCACACTCTAGCCCGCCTCGGCGCCGAGCGTCTCTGGGAACTCATGAACTCCAGAACTTACGTTCAGGCGCTTGGCGCAATGACCGGCAACCAGGCCATTGAAATGGTCGAAGCCGGCCTGGATGCCATCTACGTCAGCGGCTGGCAGGTCGCCGGAGATGCCAACTCCGCCGGGCAGGTCTATCCCGATCAGAGCCTCTATCCATCCGACTCCGTCCCCCAGCTCTGCCGACGCATTAATAACGCTCTGCTTCGAGCCGACCAGATCTGGCACCAGGAAGGCAAGAACAGCAAGCACTGGCTCGCCCCCCTCGTCGCCGACGCCGAAGCCGGATTCGGCGGAACCCTCAACGCCTTCGAGTTGATGAAGGGAATGATCGAATGCGGAGCCGCCGCCGTCCACTTCGAGGACCAGCTCAGCTCGGCCAAAAAGTGCGGACACATGGGCGGCAAGGTTCTCGTCCCCACTCAGGAAGGCGTGCAGAAGCTGATCGCCGCGCGCCTGGCCGCCGACGTTTGCAACGTGCCCACCATTCTCGTCGCCCGTACTGACGCAAACGGCGCCTCGCTCATCACCAGCGATATCGATCCCCAGGATCATGCCTTTCTCACCGGAGAGCCGCGCACCAATGAAGGCTTCTACCGCATCCGGAGCGGCCTCGATACGGCCATCGCGCGCGCCCTCGCCTACGCGCCTTACGCCGATATGATCTGGTGCGAGACCAGCGAGCCCAACCTCGACGAAGCGCGCCGCTTTGCCGACGCCGTCCACGCCCGCTTCCCCGGTAAATTGCTGGCCTATAACTGCTCGCCCTCTTTCAACTGGAAGAAGAAACTCGACGACACCGCCATTGCCAACTTCCAGCGCGAGCTGGCCGCGATGAACTACAAGTTCCAGTTCATCACTCTCGCCGGCTTCCACGTCCTCAACTACGCCGTCTTCGACCTTGCCCGTACCTACAAGCAGAGCGCGATGTCTGCCTACTCCGTTCTGCAGCAAAAGGAGTTCGCGGCTGAATCCGAAGGCTATCGCGCCGTCAAGCACCAGCAGTTTGTCGGCACCGGATATTTCGACGACGTCGCCCAAACCATTGCCGGAGGTCTCAGCAGCACCACGGCTCTGCACGGCTCCACCGAGCAGGAACAGTTCTGTGCGCGCGTGGATTGCGTGGATCGCATTCCGCCGAGCAGCAGTTCCACCCCGACGCAGCTAAAGCCTGCCGCCACCAAGCAGTGAGTGAACTTCAGCGTTCAAAAGCCCGACTCTCAGAGCCGGGCTTTTTTTGCCGCCGATCTACTACTTCACGCGCGAATCCTGTAACCATCTGGATCTTTGCCGCGAACCTTTCGCCACCACACCTGCAGATCCAGCTTGTTGACCGTTACTTTGAAAAGCTGGCGCATCGTTCCCGGAGGGCAGTTCAGCGGGCGCACCCCGTGCCAGGAATGACTGGTGCGCTGAAACAACAAACTGTTGTTGCCGCACGGCCGCGAAGACGCCGCCACCTGAAACTCGTCAAAGCCTGGTGCAGAGTGAGTCCGAAGCTTTCCGCCATCGTCGAGAATCAGCGTCTGACCGCCCCACGCCGGATTCCAGTCTTCGCGATTGAAATAAAACAGATGTGTGGCGATCTTGCGCGCAGCATCGCAGTGAGGCGAAACCGAACAGCCTTGCCACGCATAGTGCCACTCAAACGTCAGCAGATAGGACCCCGAACCCATGCGCCGGAGAAAAGATTGGTAATCCGCGCCCTGCAATTCGGCGAGAAACTCCATCCAAGGCTTCGGCAACTTCAGCCCCGCAAAATAGTGCAGCGAGTAACGGTCATGCGGCGCCTGGCCATAGCCGCGCGTGACTCCCTCATCACGGTTGAACAATGACAAGTCTGGCATGTTCTCACATAGCCGCCGGAATCCTTCCTCCGTCAGTATCCTCTCCAAGCTGAGCCACGGATAAGGATGCTGCTTGCGAAAAATCTCCGGAGACACCGCCGCCAGACTGTCGCGATTCAGGTATTCCATTCCATCCCTCACCACAAATCTTTCCACGATAGGAGCCTGGAGACAACCTGCGAATTGCAGGCACGTATGCACCCCGGCAGCATCTTCTTACTCGATAAAAAACTATTTGCGAAAACATAAACAAAGCGGGCGGATGTGGGCCGCCCGCCAACGCACAATCTACGAAACTGTTTTACTTCAGAGTGAGTACGTACTTTGCAACAGCGCTGATTTCCTCACCGCTCAGTTTGCCTCCGAACGCGGGCATCTTGCCCTGCCCCTTAGTAACAACATTAGTCACTCCGGCAGCGCCCATCGATTTTACCGCCGGTGTATTCAGTGGCTTCACGCCCAATGCAGGAATAGTTTTGGCCCCATCGACTCCGTGACAACCGGCACATTTGCTCTTGTAGTTCGCGGCACCATCCGCAGCAAAAAGAGGCATTGCCATCGTGGCAATGATCGCAACTGCAAACATTTTCTTCATTGCTTCTCCTGTACGTTCCTGTTCAGAGTTCTTGAAGCAGAGGTCACAATCCTACCACCGTCAAAGTTGGCGCTGTCGCACTACATTGATTTTGTAAGAAATTACACATCTGTTTACAGAAAGCGCAGCAGTCACAATATTTATGCGTGCAACCCTCCGTTTGGGTCGCACATCACAGCTCGGACGTTCGCCAATCACATAAAGGGCCGTACCCTCGTAAACCACTTAACCAAAACTAAACGAAAAAAGTAGTACGCCCCGCAAATGGCTGTAATTTGCCGGTGGGTCGTTAAACAACAACTCCGGCGACCGTATCAACCAGCGATTGCCGGTCTCACGTTTGGATGCTAACCACCGCTCCGTTCCGCATGCACGTTACGCAGATGGAGATCACCGTCCGCCGTCAACGAACAGCGTGCTAGCAATCAGCTCAAAAGGAGGATTACATGAAACAACGAACCCTTAACCTGATGGGAGTCGCCTTGGCTTTGCTTCTCTGCGTGGCAATTTCCCAGGCGCAGACGCATAAGATGTCGGCATCCATTCCGTTTGACTTCCAGGTTGGCAACCAGCACATGCCTGCCGGAAAATATGCCATCAGCACCGGTGATGGTTATCACTTGACCATCCAGGCCCTGAACACGTCTGACACGGCTCGTGTGCTGACCAACAGCATCGGCTCAAAACATCCCGACCAGGAAGGTACGCGGCTCGTCTTCCGCAGCGTCGGCACCCAACACTATCTCGTGCAGGTCTGGTCGCCGGAACTGCAGGACGGTCGCAGCATTCAGATGCCGAAGAATCTGCAAGTTAATGGCGGCGGCATGCAGGAGACCACGATTGATGCAGAGCGCTGATAGCGTCTGAACTAGAGCGGCGCCCCATTCCTGTTATCCACCGTCGTTTCGACACAAATAGAGAAATGGCGGTGGATATTACCTTGCCCACATCAGCCTGCTTTTGTGCACAGGAAGGGTGACGCCTCCCGTGACGCCCTCCGGTTTGCTTCTCCCCTCCGCATTCTTTAGACTTGAATCTCTAAAAATTTTTCTGCATTGCGCCTTGTACGCGCGAGCGGAGACCTATCCTATGTCTGACATTAAAGTTCAACTCCCCGACGGCAGCATCAAAGAAGTTCCCCAGGGCACCACCGCCCTCGACATCGCGAAGTCAATTTCGCCGCGTCTGGCCGACGCCGCACTTGCCGCCAAACTCGCTCCTCTTAGTAACGACAACGGCGCCGGTAATCCCGCCGATGACGCCTTTGCCGTCGTCGATCTTACTCGTCCCATCGAGCAGGACTCGCGTCTCCGTCTGCTCACCGAGAAGGACCCCGAATCGCTCCAGGTCTTCCACCACTCTTCGGCGCATCTTCTCGCCGCCGCCGTGCTGGAATTATTTCCCGAGACCAAGCTTGGCCACGGTCCCGCCACCGAGACCGGATTCTTCTACGACTTCCTGCGCGAGACTCCCTTCACCAACGAAGACCTCGCAAAGATCGAGGCCAAGATGAAGGAGATCGCCGACCGCAACGAGCCCTATGCCCGTGACTTCCTCGACCGCGATCAAGGTCTCGAGCGCTTCCGCGCCGAAGGCGACTTCATGAAGTGCCACTTCATCGAGCAGTTCACCAAGCCCGATGAAAAGATCTCGCTCTACAAGACCGGCAAGTTTGTCGATTTCTGCCGTGGCCCGCACATCCCGTCCACCGGCAAGATCAAGGCCTTCAAACTGCTCAACATCGCAGGCGCCTACTGGCTCGGCAAAGAGGGCAATCCCCAGCTCCAGCGCATATACGGAATCTCGTTCTACTCCAAAAAAGAGATGGACGAGTACATGCGCCAGCTTGAGGAAGCCAAGCGCCGCGACCATCGCGCGATCGGCCAGCAGCTTGACCTCTACTCCATTCAGGAGCTCGCCGGACCCGGCCTCATCTTCTGGCATCCAAAGGGCGGACTAATTCGCACCATCATGGAAGACTGGCTGCGCTCCGAATATCTCAAGCGCGGCTACTCGCTGGTTTTCACCCCGCACGTCGCCCGCCGTGCCCTCTGGCAAACCTCAGGCCACGAAGGCTTCTACGCCGAAAACATGTTTGACACCATGGAGCTCGATGACGCCGAGTACCGCCTCAAGCCCATGAACTGTCCCTTCCACATCCTTATCTATAAGGATCAGCTCCGCTCTTACCGCGACCTGCCCGTCCGCCTCGGCGAACTCGGCACCGTCTATCGCTACGAGCGCTCCGGAGTCATGCACGGCCTCATGCGCGTCCGCGGCTTTACCCAGGACGATGCGCACATCTTCTGCACTCCCGCCCAGATCGAGAGCGAAGTCGAAGGTTGCATCGACTTCGCTCTCAGCGTACTCAACACCTTCGGCTTTGAGGAGTTCAAGGTAGAGCTCTCCGGCTGGGACCCCGAGGACCGCGCTCACTACGTCGGCTCGCCCGAACAATGGGAACTGGCGCAGAACTCGCTCAAGACCGTGCTCGAACGCAAGGGAATTCCCTACAAGTTCATCCCCGGCGAGGCCGCCTTCTACGGCCCCAAGATCGACGTAAAGCTTGTCGATGCCATCGGGCGCCTATGGCAGCTCTCAACCGTGCAGTTTGACTTCAATCTTCCCCAGCGCTTCGAGCTCGAATATGTTGGCGAAGACGGCCAGCGTCATCAGCCGCTCATGGTGCACCGCGCCCTATACGGCTCGGTCGAGCGCTTCTTCGGAGTTTTGATCGAACATTACGCCGGAGCCTTCCCGGTCTGGCTCTCGCCCACCCAGGTCGCCATCGTCCCCATCGCCGAGCGACACATCGACTACGCCAACAAGGTCGCAGACGCCCTCAAAGCTGTCGGCGCCCGCGTTCAAGTCGATGGACGCAATGAAAAGATGAATGCGAAGATCCGCGAGCACGCCTTGCAGAAGGTTCCGTTCATCCTCGTCGTCGGCGACAAAGAGTCCGAAACCGGCGAGGTCAACGTGCGTGTTCGCGGCCAGGAAAAAGGCGAGGGCAGCGTACCCATCGCAGCCTTCACCAACCGTATCCAGCGCCTCATCGAATCACGCAGCACTAAGCTCGATTAGTTCGCGTTCAAAAAACGATAGGCAGGCTCAGCGGCCTGCCTATCGTTTTGCATCTTGCTCTTGTTTTTGCTCTTGCTCTTGTTTTTGCTCTTGCTCTTGCCTTTGTTCCTAAGTTGTCATTCTGAGCGAAGCGAAGAATCCCCGCGCCGCTCAATTCTCCCGAGCCGCCCAGGCTTTTCAACCAGCCAACTTGCTTTTCAGCCATCTCCCGAATTCGTGAACGGCAAACGCGTTACTCGTCATCCCAGTCGAACAGCAGCACCATCTCCAGCGGCGAAACAACCAAGTCCGCCTTTGGCCCAACCGCATTTGCAACGCACTGCTCATAGCTGGGCGGCACGACCAGAGGTGTGGGTCCAAACTCCACCGGCTCTACACTCATCAAAGATTCCCTCCGCTGACATCCTCCCCCGCATCCGCGCAACTTCCAAGCCCAACCTCACCTCGCAAAATTCATTCCGTCCCAGTTTGGCCTTCCTCTCAGATTTAGGAAATACGACGCACCCAACGCTCGCGCTATCATGTTGCGGTGCTCAACTGCCTCGAACACTACCTGCGCAAGCACCGCCTCGTCCATCCCGGCGAGCGCATTGGCCTCGCCGTCAGCGGCGGCGCCGACTCCGTGGCCTTGCTGCGAGCCTTTGCCGAGCTTGCCCCCAACCTCGGCGTAGTGCTCTTCGTACTTCACCTCAATCACAATCTTCGCGGCCCAGAGTCCGAAGCCGATGCCAATTTCGTTCGTGAGCTCGCTTCCCAGCTATCGCTCGACGCTACCATCGAAACCGAAGATGTTGCTGGGCTTGCCGCAAAGCTTCATCTTTCGATTGAAGCCGCCGGACGCCGCGCCCGCTACGCTTTTTTTCAGCGTGCCGCTGCCACTCACCACCTCGACTGCATTGCCACCGCCCATACCCGCGACGACCAAGCCGAAACCGTTCTCCTGCGTCTGCTCCGCGGAGCCGGAACCAGCGGCCTCGCCGGAATCCATCGCTCCTTCAATCTTTCCCGCCTTGCTCCGGAACCTCTTGCCCCGGAAGCCCAGGCGCCGGATTCCTTGCCGCTTCAACCGAAAGCCGCCGATGCGCTCCCGCTGCCATCCCCGCGCCTGATCCGTCCTCTGCTGTCCATCACCCGCCAGCAGGTCGAGGAATTTCTGCGCTCTCTTGGCCAGCCATATCGTCATGACGCCTCCAACCTCGATCCGCGCTTTCTCCGCAACCGCGTGCGCGGCGACCTGCTGCCCGCGCTCGAGCGCGACTACAATCCACGCCTGCGTCAAGCGCTCTGTGAAACCGCCGAAGTCACCGCCGCCGAAGATACATTTCTCGAATCTCTGGTCTCCTCGATCCTGGGCACCGAGACCAATCTGGACTGCGGCATCGAATTGAAACTTCTCCAGTCACAGTCTCTCGCCATGCAACGCCGCATCTTGCGCCGTCTCTGCCGACCGCACGGACTCGCGCTCGACTTCGCTCAAATCGAAACCCTCCGCGAGTTCTCGCTTGCCAACCGCGCCGGCCGTCTCAACCTGCCGCGCGGATTCGCCGCTGAAATTCTGCGCGGGAAGCATCTCCCTCCGCGACTCTCCCTGTTTGCGCCCGAGTCGCCTTCTGATTGTCGTGCTGACGAAACCTATTGCGTGGAACTTACGGTGCCGGGCACGGTCGCGCTGCCTGGATTTGGCAAGGACATGTACATTCGTGCTGTCCTACTCGATGCCACATCGCGACCCGGCGTATATAATTGCGCGTGCTCTCTAAGCCCGGCTTGGGCAGGCCGTTGTCTCACCATTCGCAATCTTTGCCCGGGTGATCGCTTTCGTCCCCTGCATAGTAGTGGCGAACGGAAGATCAACCGTCTTTTACAGGAGATGTCAATCCCTCCTGAGCTCCGCAAACGTTGGCCTGTGGTTTTGGCCGGAGAACGCATCGTCTGGGTTCCAGGATTGTCCGTCGCCATCGATGCCGCCTGGACACCGGCGGATGGTGAAGCAGTCGTCGTCGGGTTGCACAACGGAGAGGGGAAGTTGATTTATGGCTGAACCGGCTGTGGACAACTACCAGGTCATCATTTCAGAGGACCAACTGCACCAGCGCATTGCGGCCTTGGGCCGTCACATATCAAAGGACTACCGGGGCCGCGTCGTGTATTGCGTAGGCGTCCTGGATGACGGTTTTATCTTTGTAGCAGATCTGGTACGCGCAATCACCTGTGATGTCCTGTGCCAGTTCGTCAAGCCCCGCATTCAAGGTCTTCACGAGAGCAAGATCCCAACCACCGAGATTTTTTACGCCCCAGAGGTGGACATCGAAGGCCAGCACGTACTGCTCTGCCAGGCCATCCTCTCCACCGGTCAGACGACTGACTTTCTGATTCGCAACTTTCAGGCCCGTGGCGCAGCCTCGGTCGCCGTCTGTGCGCTCCTCGACCGCCATTCCGCACGTCGCATACAGCTCGAAGTCAACTACTGCGGCTTTCTGGTCGGACCGCAATGGCTCGCCGGCTTCGGTCTGGGCACGCCGGCCTTAAATCGCAATCTTCCTTTCCTCTATGCCGACTCGCAAGCGCGGCGGTAATAGCGTTTTCGCTTCTAAAGCTGTATACTCCTTAGTTAATAGGAGTTCTCACTGTTGTACTTCTTCTCACCGTGCTCACCTCGTTATACGGCAGGGTCTTGTTTGCGGAGTGCAGCCGTCTCGCGTACGAGGATTTCAAAAAACAGTTAAAATCCAATGTGGCGGAAAAACCTGGTTCCGGGAACCCGGGCAGGCATCTAATCTATTGGGTTGTCTCGACTGAGACTTTTTCCCGCTCTACATAGAGGAGCTTTTAGGTGAATTCGACGGTCAAACAGGTCGTGTTCTGGCTCGTGATTCTGCTTTCTGGCGTATTGCTCTGGTCGGTCGTCAAGAACAATAGCACGGGAGTCAAAGAGCATGAAATCAACTTTTCTCAGTTCTTGTCGGAAGTGGATCAGGGCAAAATCAAGGACGTAACCGTCTACGGTCCCGAGGTCCGCGGCGACTACCGCGATGAGAAAGCGGGCTTCCACACCACCGTTCCGCCCAATTACACCGACATGTACAAGGCGCTCCGCGACAAGGGCGTCAACATCACA
Source organism: uncultured Acidobacteriota bacterium (assembly GCA_963786435.1). Lineage (GTDB taxonomy): Bacteria > Acidobacteriota > Terriglobia > Terriglobales > Acidobacteriaceae > TOLSYN. Next base: position 2,200,359 of record CAWAZK010000002.1, on the reverse strand, counting down.
GTCAAGGATGTCAGCGGCGGCGGTTGGCCTAGCTGGCTCCTGCAGATGCTTCCTCTTGTCGTCATTCTCGGCCTGTGGTTCTTCATGATCCGCCAGATGCAATCCGGCGGCAATAAGGCCATGTCGTTCGGCAAGAGCCGCGCCCGCCTGCTGTCGATGCAGCAGAAGAAGGTGACATTCAAGGATGTCGCCGGCGTCGATGAGGCCAAGGAAGAGCTGCACGAGATCATCGAATTTCTGCGCGAGGCGCAAAAGTTCCAGAAGCTCGGCGGTCGCATCCCCAAAGGCGTGCTCCTCGTCGGACCTCCGGGAACCGGCAAAACCCTGCTCGCCCGCGCTGTTGCCGGCGAGGCCAATGTTCCGTTCTTCTCAATCTCGGGCTCCGACTTCGTCGAGATGTTCGTCGGCGTCGGCGCAAGCCGGGTCCGCGACCTCTTCGAGCAGGGCAAGAAAAACGCTCCTTGTATCATCTTCATCGATGAAATCGACGCCGTCGGCCGCCATCGCGGCGCCGGACTCGGCGGTGGCCACGATGAGCGCGAACAGACCCTCAATCAGTTGCTGGTTGAGATGGATGGTTTTGAATCCAACGAGGGCGTCATCCTCATCGCCGCCACCAACCGTCCAGACGTGCTCGACCCCGCGCTGCTTCGCCCCGGCCGCTTTGACCGCCGTGTTGTCGTCGCTCGTCCCGACGTGCGTGGACGCGAGGAAATTCTCCGCGTACACACCCGCAAGATTCCCATCAACGATGACGTTGATCTTTCGATTCTTGCCCGCGGCACACCGGGCTTCAGCGGCGCTGACCTTGCCAACATGGTCAATGAAGCCGCCCTGCTCGCCGCCCGTCAGAATCGCAAGACCGTTCTGATGTACGACTTCGAACTCGCCAAAGATAAGGTGCTCATGGGTGCCGAGCGCAAGTCCATGATCCTTACCGACGAGGAGAAGAAGAACACGGCCTATCATGAGGGTGGACACGCGCTGGTCGCCGCCAAGGTTCCGCACGCTGACCCGCTGCACAAGGTCACCATCATCCCGCGCGGAATGGCCCTGGGCGTCACCATGCAGTTGCCCATCGACGACAAGCACACCTATGATCGCGTCTATCTTGAGAGCCAGTTGGCGATCATGATGGGTGGACGCGTCGCCGAGGAGATATTCCTCAAGACCATGACCACCGGCGCCGGAAACGACATCGAGCGCGCCACTGAAGTCGCCCGCAAGATGGTCTGCGAATGGGGCATGAGCCAGCTTGGTCCGCTCACCTTCGGCAAAAAGGAAGAGCAGATCTTCCTTGGCCGTGAGCTCTCTCAGCACCGCGACTACTCCGAGGAGACTGCCCGCGAGATCGATGCCGAGGTTCGCCGCTTCATCGATGCCGCCTATAAGACAGCCTTTGATGTCCTGGATGGCAACCGCGAGGTCCTTGAGCAAATCGCGCAGGCGCTGCTCGAACGCGAGGTTCTCGACGCCAACGAGTTGCAGTTGATCATCCAGGGCAAGGCGCTTCCAGCCCGCGTGCCGCCACCGTCTCCCGATGACTCCGGCAGCGTTCAGCACGTGCTTCGTCCGGAGCCAAACCGCCAGCCTGGCCTCAGCCCCGGCGAGCGTCCCAGCCCCGCATAACCGTTTCAAGCCTCAACAAAAAGGGTGGCCTTTCGCGGCCGCCCTTTTTGTTGCTCTCTTCAGACTTTCTGCGTCGGCGCTCTCTTGCGTGTTCTCAGCCGCCCTGCGCGGCCCTTTCCAACTCCGCGATGTCCAGCTTCTTCATCCCAAGCATCGCCTTCATGGCACTTGGATTTTTGATCCTAAAAACGGCAGTTACTTTGCGAAACGCCGTTTGCTTGGAGGAGCCTTGGTGGTAGAGCTGGGATGATTTTAGCCACGACATAGTCCAGCAGAGTCTTCCATCGGTCGGTCGCAGGAAACTGCTCCGCAACTGTTCTCACATGACTCAGAGCCTTGTGGATATTGGCGATCATCAGCATCAGAGATTTCCTGGCAGCATGCATGGGCGTCAGGTAGAGCGTTGTCTTTCCGGCATGTTTGGTCGCCCTGCCCACGGCCGCCAGTAAAAGCGCGCGACTGGTAATGGCTTCCATCCTCGCCCCCGGTTTTGCCGCACGGCAGTACCAACTCCACCAGTTGTAGACCAACGCTACGGCGCGGGCGCTGGTCTGACAGCGCTCCATGTCCTGAGTCGTAAAGCCGCCCCAGCCCCACTGGTTCTTCAACTCATCGAAGCCGTTCTCCGCATCGGCCCGGTCGCGGTATAACTGCGCCATCGCATCCAGCGGGTAGCTGCTGTTGGTCACCAGCACTGCGTACTCCCAGAGTTGCACATCCTCGTCAGGCAGCAGTAGCTCGATCTGTTCATCCTTGGTCTTTCGACTCAGCGCTAAGTCGGACTTTGTAAGTCGACGCAGGATCACTACCCGGCGTGACTTATCCCAGCCGGCAAGCCGCAATGTGTCTTCCACCGCACTCCAACCCTGATCGCGAGGGCCGGGCGTACTCCAGTCCTTGCGGGCAAACTGGCGCGCCAGCAGCCGTTGCACCCCTTTGGTCTGGCGTAGCTTGAACAGATAGGTCTGGCTGCGATCTTCCAGTTCGCCGATAAACGGCTCGTTGCCATAGCCGCAGTCGCCACGTACCAAGGCTGGCAGTTGATCCCGGCTCAAGCTATCCAGCACGGCGCTCAGTCCAGGTCGCGCGTGCATGGAACTGTGCTGCTTTCCAGAGGCGACAACGACATCGAGCACAAGTCGCAAGTTGCCAACCCAGTACGTGTGCAGTGCGTGACTGGGGCGGCCAGGCTTGTGCGGGTTGTAGCCGACCTCGGCCCCGCTTTGCTTGCCGAACAGCGTCTTAATCGTCGTGTCGATGTCCAGGATCCATGGCGTGTTCAGCGCAGCCTGCACACTCGCAAGCAGTTGCGGCCGGAGCCAGTCTTGGCTTTGGTCGGCGCTCATCCGCGCTAACGATCGGCGCAGCGAATCCTCGCTGACGATCTTACTCATGCCAAGGATCTGCGGACTGACTCCATCGCCCCGCAGCCCGGTAATGTGAGCATAACGTCTGTGCCCGGCCAAAATCGAAAGAAGCCAGGTTCCAAGAACGTCTCGCTTGTCGGGGGCGTTGCCGCTGCTATAACTGAGCGGGCAGCTTTCCAGCCAAGAGTCATACACCCCGGTGGTGGCAAGGAACTCCGCGAAAAAAGCCAACTGCGCATTCGGCGTAGCGCTGGCTTCGTAATCCCAGCGAACATGAATCCGCCCACCCGGCGTGTCCACCGAAAATGCTTCCAGTTCCTGCTCACGTACGGAAAGTTCCACCCCACGCGACTCACCCATCTGGTGAATGCCTCCATTCAGCTCAAACCCGCTTCCAGTCTACAGACCTCTATGGTTTAGGGATTCCAACTGCCGGAAAGAGGTTGATCAGTTTGGGCAATTGTGCGGGCACGATCTGCCAAGAGAGGCCGAATTTGTCCTTGAGCCAGCCGCACTGCCCCTCGCTACCTCCGGCGGAGAGCTTCGACCAATACTCATCCACCTCCTGCTGCGAGTCGCAGCGCACCACAAACGAAACCGCCTCGGTGAACTTGAACATCGAACCGCCGTTAATCGCTGTAAATTTCTGGCCATCGAGTTCGAAAGCAAGGGTGAGGATGCTGCCCTTCGGCCCGCGGCTGTCGTCAACCGTATGCAGCTCATAGAGACGCCGCGAGTTCTTGAACACTGTGAGGTAGAACTCCACTGCTTCTTCGGCATTCGAGTCGAACCAGAGAAACGGGCGTAATGCGGGGAAAGTTTTCAAGAGCACTCATCCATCTACCTGCTTTCTGCTTCTAACAGCCCATCGAAAGGCCACGCCAATTTAGAACTCCGACGCGGCAAGGAAACCAGCCGAATAAGATGCATCTAATTTCCGCAACAAAAGGAAGGCCGCACGATGAAGCTACACACCTATCTCAACTACGGCGGAAACTGCGAGCAGGCGTTCCGCTTCTATGAGCAGCATCTCGGCGGACAGATCAAAATGATGATGACCTATGCCGATCTGCCGGCTCCCGGCCCAGCGCCAGATAACGTCCCGATCGAGTGGAAGAAGGCCATTCTTCACGCTCGCATTACCCTCGGAGGAACCGAACTTATGGGCAGTGACGTACCACCCGATCGCTTCCAGCCCATGCGCAGCGTTTACCTCTCCCTCAGTGTTGACAGCACCGAGGAAGCCGAGCGCCTCTATGCTCTGCTCTCCGATGGCGGCGAGGTCTTTATGCCCATTGAGGGGACCTTTTTTGCCCACCGCTTTGCCATGCTCCGGGACAAATTTGGTACCTCCTGGATGATCATTCACGAACGCCCCATGCCCCAAAACACGTAAACATCCGTTGACCTGTGATCCTGTGGCGCGTATTCGACAGAATGTTTTTTGGCCCGCCGATTGCGTCTACGTGGAAGCTGCGCCCATTCGCCCGAATTACAATGATCCATGCTCCGCCAGGCCCTTGTCTGCGTGCTTCTGCTCTCCTCCGCTCTGCTCGAAGGGCAAAGTCGCTCCGGCATAGCTGACCACGTTCGCGGTGAAATGTCTTTCCTCGCCTCAGATGCTCTGCGCGGGCGTGGCAGCGCCACACACGACGAGTTCGTCGCAGCCACCTATGTCGCCTCGCAGTTGCAGTCCTTCGGCCTCCAAGCCGCTCAGGTTCAGATCGTTCCGCTCCCCTCCGGCGGAACGACTTACAACGCGTTCGCCTTGCTCCGTGGCTCCGACCCTGCCCTTGCCGGGCAGATTATCCTTCTCAGTTCGCACCTCGATCACCTCGGTACGCGCACCACTCCCCAGGGCGAGGTCATTTATCACGGAGCCGATGACGACGCCAGCGGCACCACCGCCGTCCTCGAACTAGCGCGTGCTCTGGCCGCACGTCATACGCACCCCCGCCGCACCATTCTTTTTGCCTGCTTCGGCAGCGAGGAAACCGGTGGCCAGGGCGATGAATATTTCTTTGCGCACCCGCCGCTTCCGCTCTCCTCCATCGTCGCAAACCTTGAGTTTGAGATGATTGGCCGGCCCGACCACGCCATCGGGCCTAATCAGCTCTGGCTTACCGGGTGGACGCGCACTGACCTGGGCCCAGCTCTTGTCCGGCACGGCGCGCCACTGGTCCCCGATCCCCACCCTGCCCAGCACTTCTTTCAGCGCTCGGACAACTTCAACCTCGCCCGGCGCGGCATCGTCGCCCAGACCGTCTCCAGCTATGGTCTCGGAGCCTACTATCACCAACCCACTGATGATCTCGCTCACATCGATTTCAACCGCCTCACCCGAGCCATCAGGTCGATGATTGCTCCCATAGAATGGCTCGCCAGCACTGAATGGAAGCCCTCCTGGAACCCCGGCGGCCAGCCCTGATTCCTGTTTTTTCCGGTGCTTGAATCTTTCTTTCGCGATACTTGCGCAAGCTCTGGTTGCCGTACCCGGCCCCACTGTGCGACATTGTTAAACGCGCGCCGCCTGGCATTTGCTCCGCAGGGATCGTTTCGGGCGCTGTGGTTGAATCTGTAAGCCATCCTCCGCGAGGTACAGAATGTCTCATTTCGCTCCTTTGAAGAACGACACCCGAACTTTTGAGAATGCCTTGCAGTGGCTCTCCGATCACGGCTTCCAGGTTACGAACCCCACCTCCGGCAGCATCTACACCGTGAGCAAGGATCAGTGTGTCGCCCAAATCGAAGCTGCTAAAGATGGCAGTGCCCGCGTCGCCAGCTTCCCGGCCTGCCTTGTCGCCGGAGAGCCTGCTCTCCTGGTAGATCGCGGCTATCAGAAGTTTTTCAAGACAAGCAAGATGGAGATCGCGGCCACCGCCGAACGCCTCCGAACCCTGCATCGCTTCAGCGAAGAGCTGAAAGAAGCGCTCGGCTATACCAGCCTCTACAACGAAGGTCTGGGCAGCGTCAGCGCCAGCTACTTATATGATCGCGTCTCCGGTCGCGACATGCCGGAGGCCGAGCGCCCTCTGCGCCCCTGGCAAAAATAGTTCGTCCGCCCTTGCTTTCCCGGCCAGAACACTTGGACCCATGCTGGCCGGGAGTGGACGGAACCGATTAATTTTCGCCCTGCATTTGTCGCTTCTCTCGTTTTAGGTCCTCTGTTTGTAAACCTTCCGTGGATTTCCCCAATCCAACTCAGTGAATGCTCCCAGTCCATGGCAACTTCGTGAGCCAGTTCTCATAGGGCGCGGGAACTAGTCGGCGCTCCCCTGCCAAGGGTCTGCGCTTCAAGGGGAAATACAATATGAAGCACGCACTTAGGTTCCTGCTGCTGATCGCGCTTGTCGCTGCGGTGCCCGCCTTCGCACAGGATAACGAGCACGCCTCCGGCAACCAGAACAACGCACAGGCATCCTCCAACCAGAACGAGCATTACGCGACCAACTCTGAGGAAGGCAAGGCGGTCAAACGCCTCAACGAAGCAACCGAACAACTCGCCAAACTCACCAACGCACCCGACAATGGCATTCCCAACACGATCCTCGCGGACGCCAAATGCGTCGCGATCGTCCCTGATATGGTCAAAGGCGGATTTATCTTCGGCGCCGAGCACGGACGCGGCGTTGCCACCTGCCGCACTGCCAAGGGCTGGAGCGCACCCGCCTTCTTCGCCATCACCGGTGGTAGTTGGGGAGCCCAGGTCGGACTTGAGGGCGAAGACCTTACCATGTTCTTCATGACTCAAGAGGGAGCCGATAAGCTGCTCTCCGCCAAATGGAAGATCGGCGCCGATGCCGGAATCGCCGCTGGCCCGTACGGACGCACTGCCAGCGCCAATACCGACTGGAAGGCAAACACTGGCATTATCGCTTACTCCCGAGGTAAGGGCGCCTTTATCGGAGCCAGCCTCGACGGAGCCAATGTCCACGACGATATGGCTGCCATAAAAGCCTTCTACGGACGGCCCGAGAATTTCCGCAGAATACTCAAGGGCGAAGTACCTCCACCTCCCGCCGCCCACGAGTTCCTCGCCCAAGTCCGAACCGACTTCCACGAGGCCAACGCCGGCAAGTAGCAGACCAAGGCGGGCTCGTCTAAATCTCTGGTCCAGCTTCGGCTGGGCCAGTTTTTTCCTTTCTAACCGCTGGGACGCGATCCGCTAAAATAGCTATCAAAGGTTTCGCCCCGCCCATGTCTTTTTCTGAACATTTCGATGTCGCTGTGGTCGGCGCCGGTCATGCCGGCTGCGAGGCCGCCATGGCTGCTGCGCGCATTGGCCTGCGCACCGCGCTCTTTACCCTCAACGCCGATCTCATCGCCCAGATGTCCTGCAACCCAGCCGTCGGCGGCATCGCCAAGGGACACATCGTTCGCGAGATCGACGCTCTCGGCGGCATCATGGCCGAGGTCACCGACGCGGTCGGCATCCAGTTCCGGTTGCTCAACACCTCTCGCGGCCCTGCGGTCTGGTCGCCACGCGCCCAGTGTGACAAGCAGCAATACCGCGTCAAAATGAAGCAGGTCCTCGAAGCCCAGCCCAACCTCTGCATCAAGCAAGCCGAGGTCGCCGAGTTATTAATCGACGGCCACGGCGACTCCCGCCGCGTCCAAGGCCTGCGCCTGCGCGACGGACGCACGGTCTCCGCGTGCGCCATAGTCGTCACCACCGGAACCTTCCTCAACGGCCTCATCCACTGCGGCGAACAAACCTATCCTGCCGGACGCAACGGCGAAGCTGCCGCCATTCTTCTCGGCGAAAACCTTAAAGCGCTTGGCCTTCGCACCTGCCGCCTCAAGACCGGAACCCCGCCACGTCTCGATGGTCGCAGCATTGACTTCTCGCGATTCCAACCGCAGCCCGGTGACCCCGATCCGACGCCTTTCAGCTTCCGAACCCGGCGCATCCCGCAGCCCCAGGTGCTCTGCTACATCGCCCACACCACGGCGGAAACCCACCGCATCATCCGCGAGAATGTCCATCGCTCGCCCATGTACAGCGGCCAGATCCACTCCACCGGCCCGCGCTACTGCCCGTCCATCGAGGACAAGATCGTCAAGTTTCCTGACAAGGAAACCCACCAGCTTTACCTCGAGCCCGAGGGCCTCAACACATACGAAATCTACCTCAACGGCATGAGCACCTCGCTCCCCGTCGAAGTCCAGCTCGCCATGCTCGCCTCCATCCCCGGCCTTGAGCACGCGGAAATGCTCCGCCCCGGCTACGCCATCGAGTACGATTCCATCGACCCCACCGAACTTGAGCGCACTCTCGAAACCCGCAAAATCCGCGGCCTCTATCTAGGCGGACAGATCAACGGCACCAGCGGCTACGAGGAGGCCGCATGCCAGGGCCTGATGGCTGGAATCAACGCCGCCCTCGCAGTTAAAGCCGAGCCTCCGCTCACCCTCGATCGCACCGAGGCCTACACCGCCATCCTCATCGACGATCTCATCAGCAAAGGGACCGTCGAGCCCTACCGCATGTTCACCTCACGCGCCGAGTTCCGTCTTCACCTCCGCATCGACAACGCCGACCGCCGCCTCACTCCCCATGGCCGCCGCGTCGGTCTCATCGACGATGACGCATGGCAGAATTTCCAGGCCAAGCAGCAGCGCATGGCGCACCTGCAGCAGCAGCTTGAGACTCAGCGCGCCGGAACCGAACTCCCCCCCGCACTGGCCGAAAAAGTCGGCGTCGTCACCGGACAAACCTGGGCACAGCTCCTGCGTCGTCCCCAGGTCACCATCGACGATCTCACTCCGATCTGCCGCCAGCTCGCCCCGCAGTTCTTCGTTCACGATGGCATCGATGCTGGTCTATCGCATGACCTAGGCGCTGGCGTGAATACTTTCACCGCCGAAACCTCGCGACTTCCCTCGGCGATCTGGATCGAGCTCAAGTCCGTCGAAACTGAAGTCAAGTACGCCGGCTACCTCCAGCAGCAGCAAAAAGATATTGAGCGCCTCAAGAAAGCTGAAACCAAAGCCATCCCTGAATGGTTCGACTACTCATCCGTCAGCGGCCTCTCGCGCGAGATGAAAGAGAAGCTCACCAGTCTGCGTCCGCAAACCATTGGACAGGCCTCGCGACTCCCTGGCGTCACCCCCGCCGCTGTCGCCCTGCTCAATATCTACATTGAAATTCAATCCCGCCAACGCAAACAGGCCAGCAGCCTCGGCTCCAGCTCCTAGCCTTCTACTGACCTTTGAGATCCGTAGTCCCTATTCACCTGCGCCGTCATTGTAGGCCTGACGCGAGCGAAACTGCAGCCTGGGGTCGCTGGTGGGAAGTATGCGCACCGAATGTTGCCCAACAGATTGCCGCGGCAATTCGTAGGTCAGCACATATCCACTGTGCAGATCATCAAGAACCATACGCAGAACTGCCGCGATGTTTTGTCCCGGCTCAAAACTGATTCCGCCAGTGTTGGCAGCAAGGTAGTTAAGCACGACATCTCCCTCGCCGGAAGCGGACTTCCGCGGACGGGAGTTAACTGAATAGATCGCCGACTGGAGATTCTGCGCCGCCTCCAATACATCTGGCACGGAATGAATGCTGATCGTGTCCTCGCCATCCGAGAACAAAATCATCGCCTGACGCGACTCGGAATCGCGAGTCGCCTTCAGCATCTCCGACGCCTCAAAGAGTGCGTCATAGAGCGGCGTCAGACCGTTGGCACGCAGAGCGCTCAGCTTCACGGCTGCGGCTTCTGCATTGCAGTTGCGGGCGCACAGCAGTTGCGGCCGCATCCCACCGAAAGCAAGGATCGAGACCCTGTCCCGCTCTCGCCAGGACGAGTGTTCGACAAAGTCTTTTGCCGCGTCGATCTCCCCTGATATCTGCGAGGCCATCGAGCCGCTGGCATCGAGCAGAATCACGACATCCAGAGGGCTCTCCGAGGCTGGCCGGAAGCTGCGAAAGTGGCGGATGATCGATCCGTTGTCAGCCACCGCGACATCGGATGAGCGCAAGGTCCTGACCACATGACCTTGGCGGTCGGTGGCAGCGAAAGCAAGCCGCACTTCATTGGCAGAGGCCTGGATCGTGTATCCGGTCTGGTCCGCGGAATAGAGCGGAAGGGAAGACAGGACGACTGCCACAAGCAATGCAGTCAGGAAAATCGCGACTCGGCTCTGGTTGGAGAGCTGCATTTACGGCTCCTTCGTTCATTGCAGCGAACGGTTTTTTGGAGTCGCGCATGAAGCTTGATGTTGTCTTCTCGCGGGTCTATTTACAGGGGTGGAGAGCTTGTCTCTTCTGGTTCTCCGGGCTGCGTTTTCTTTGGATTCACTTGGCAATTCTCTTCAGAAATGCCGCGTGTCATCCGTCACCTACATTAGTAGTCGAGTGGCTGAAAGATACCGGTTGAAGAAAGGAGCAGAAGGTTTAAGGCAGGTAAGACTGATGGAGAATCCAATGAAGAAATGCAACGCCTGAGTACAGAGTCTCACTGGAAACCCTGTACTCAGACGTTGCGATATGAACGTAATTGATATCAGCGGGCAGCATTGCCGTTGCCCATATCATCGTTCGCTTGCGCTCCGTTACTTTTCGGCAAACTCCTTACTACCGATAGACTCCTTGCGAGCTTGTTCCCGATCCCAGTCCGCGCGCAAGGTCATCTGCTGAATTGCAAAGTGTGAAGCTAATTTTTCGTCTTCAGAGAAGATGACGAGTTCATTCTTGCGCACCAGAAAATCCATGTTTTCAGCGAGGGGCATGAACTCTTCCGCTCGTCGTCCGACGACGACATAGACGACCTTATCGCTCAGGATCGTGTACTCCGGACAGTTCTTCCCCGGCTGCACAGACGTTCCAGACATCGCGGCAATGAATCCATGCTGCGCAGTGCAGTCCGCCATACGCATCTTGATCACCGTACCTTTGAAGCTCCAGTGTCCTTGTGCTTGCATAAGAGCCGCAGCCCCGAGTACAAAGACAAACAGCAGGGTAATACGCTTCATTCCACACTCCTCGGAACCTTTCGAACGTGCGACTCCACACTGGACTGGCAGCCGTTATCTGTTCCCTTTCTTATTTCCCTCCCCAAGATGTGTTTCTGTGCGATAGGGGTTGGCCGGAGGATGTACAAGCGGAGCTGCGAGGAGAGAGTTGATGCTTGAGCAGAAAAAGGCCCCGGACGCGTTGGAAGTCGGCAGTCCGGGGCTCACGCGCCGCCAAGTCAGGATGCGCGAAGGGAGGAATGTTCGCGCATATCAGACTTGCGGCGATCTCATCTGGCGCTGGTGGACAGCATGGAAGCGCGCGGAGGATTGCGAACTTCGTAGTTCACGCTGCGTTCCATCATTTTTGCCTCAAGTTCTTTTCGTGCTTGCTCGCGATCCCAGTCCGTGCGCAGGGTCATCTGCTGAATCGCGAAGAGGGACTTCGTTTTTTCATCGTCGGAGAAGATGACGAGTTGGTTCTTGCGAATCAGAAACTCCCTGTTCTCTGCCAAGGGGATGAAGGCTTCGCTGCGCCGCCCAACTACAATGTAGACAACCTTGTCGCTCATGACCGTGTACTCAGGACAGGTCGCGCCGCTGGCGGCAACTCCCCCGGACATGACCGTCATGAAACCTCGCTGATTGATGCAGTCGGTGGTTCGCATCTTGATCACTGTGCCCTTGAAGGACCAGTTCGCCTGTGCCTGAAGTCCTGCGGCGGCACTGAATGAAAAGATGATTAGATCGGTTTCATGGTGTCCGTGTCCGATAACCGCAGTATTGAAACCAAGCCGCGGAATCTTGGGCGGTGATAGCTGCCATGGCGGCTGTGATGGCGAGGTCGAGGGTGTCGAGTATTCGAGCTTTGCTTGCTCGTAAGTGTTGTTTGATCTTGGACCAGCACTTCTCGATGGGATTGAAGTCCGGTGAGTACGGCGGTAGATAAAGCAGTTCGGCTCCGGCTTGCTCAATCAACATGCGAACCAGCCGATGCTTATGTGCCGACAGATTGTCCATGATCACAACCTGTCCGGGGCGCAGTCGCGGACATAGAACCTGTTCCAGATAGGCCAGAAAGACATCACCGTCGGTGGGTTCTGGGATCGTCATGGTGGCCAGCAGGCCGTTCATCGTGATAGCTCCCAACAGAGTCACGGTATGCCAGTGCCCGCCCGGAGCACCTTCGCACACACGATCACCGCGTTCGCCGCGCCCGTAGCGACGGGTCATCTCGGTGGTCACGCCGCTTTCGTCCAGAAACACCAAGCGTTGCGGATCGATTCGAGCGATCAACTCCCACCACGATTGCCGTCGCTGCCTGCCTTCTTCCGTGTCCTGCTCACTGGCGTGCAGCGTTTTTTTTACGCCGCAACCCCAGCCGCTGGAGTTCAAGACAGAGTCGCGTCTTGCTGAGTTTCACCTGCAGATGTTGCTCCAGCCGTTGCCCCAACTCGGCCAGCGTGAGATCAGGTTGATCCTGCAACTGCTGCCGCAGATGCCCTTTCACTGCGTCGGTCACCCGGCTCACCGGCCCATGTACCCGTTGCAGAGGCCGCTCCATTTGTCCCGACTTTAGCTGTTGCCGTCGAATCTTCTTTGTAAAACCGTAGCTGACACCAAACTGCTCCGCCAGCTGCTCCAGGCCGATCCCGGCCCTTTCGTATGCCTGCAGAAGCTTGCACCGCAAATCATCCGAATATGCTCGTGGCATCGATTTGTGTCTTCACAGAGAAATCGCCAACTGCAACTTACTCCAATCCCTCTTCTCTGGATATAACTACTTAGGAACCGCTCTAGCAGAACGATACGCTTCATTCCAATCCCCTGATGCCTTTGGTAATCACGCTTTGGCCACGCTATCGAGTGCGGCACATTGGAACCTGCTGGCGCGCTCGATCTGTTTTCTTTATCGGTCGGTGAGCTGGTATGCACCATGGCCTGGGAAGTCAAACGTGTACGCTGGAAGCCCAGATCAGCACTACATGCTATGTTTTCGATTTGGAACTGTGGCGAGGGTTGCGATAACAACCCGACGGACTAGGAGGCGTGGCGGATGGCGGAACGCAAGCGAGGAGGGCGGACTAGTCGCAGACTGTGACGTCCACCGGGTCATTGCCCTTGACGTCTGCTTTGGGTTTTTGCGCTTCTAATTGAAAGAGCTCTTGAATTGCGCTGGTGAGCTCGGGGCTCCCCGGCATCTGCTTGAGCTGGCGTGCGAGGGTGGCCGAGATACGCTGGGTGATGTGGGCGGAAAGCGTTTCCAGCGCGGCTTCCTGATCCAGAGTGAAGGGCCCGAATTGCTCCTTCAACTGATCCATCTCCTGTTGGCAGATCAGTTCGAGCCGTTCGCGCATGGCGGAAAGCGTGGGCATGATCGACTCGGACAGGAGCTTGTTTCGGAAGCCCGCAGCCTCTTCGGCCACGATGCGTTCGGCCACCGGCAACATGAGACGGCGTTGTTCGCGCTTGTCCATTGCAAGGCAGAGATCATCAAGATCATAGACGAAAACGTCATTCAGCGAGCGAACGCTCGGATCGACGGTGCGGGGCACAGCCAGATCCACGATAGCAAGTTGTTTGTTGTTCTGGCGCTCGGGAAGCACGGCTTCGATCCCCTCTCGCGTCAGCACAATTCGCTGCGCGGCGGCGGAGACAACCACGTCGGCCTGCAGGACCTGTTCCCAGAGACTTTCGGAATGAGCGGCCTTCACCTTGCACAACTTGGCCAGTTGCTGGGCGTGCTCCCAGCTGCGATTCACAACTGTAATTTCACCGGCTCCCGCGTTTTGGAACTCGCGTACCGCAGCCAAGGCCATCTGACCGGCGCCCAGGATCACGACCCGGCGCAGGCGCAGATCTCCGAGCGATTCACTGCAGACCGCGACTGCCGCTTCCGCCACAGTCGCCATGTTCGAGGCGGTTCCCAGCTCCTGGCGAACTCGCCCTGCCACACTGAATGCCTTGGACATGAGCGCGTCCAAAAAGCGTCCGGTCGTGCCTGCCCTCTGCGCCTGTTGCCAGGCGGCAAGGATGGAATTGGTCGCTTCCGCTTCACCGAATACGGCCGCGTCTATGCCCGAGGCGACACGCAGAACGTGGAGTACGGCGGAATCGCCCACAAGCCGGTAAAAATTCGACCACTCTGCCAATTTCAAATTGCTTGAGCGGGTCAAATAACGGAGAACCGAGTTGGCAGCCTCGGAAGCATCCTGAGTCCAGACGAGAAATTCGGTGCGGTTGCAGGAGGAAATGACGATGACTTCATCGATCCCATCGGAGCGAACCAAGGCCGAGAGCGCCTCCGACTTCTGCTCTGAGTTGAGCAGAAATCGCTCGCGCATGGCCAGCTTGGCACTGCGAAGGCTGATGCCAATCACTACCAAAGTCGGTTCCACGCGGAGATCTCCTTTAACCCACTGTGATGGAGGCACATTCAGGGCCAAAACCAGGCACAAGCGGTAGAAATTATGCGCGTGTATTGTCAACTACTTAGAGGTCTTTGGAGCGCGGCTTGCGGCGTGTCCCGCCCGTTGATCTGTGGCAATTGACGCTGAATGTGGGGGCGATTGCGCAACTCTGGATAAACTTTAGTCACATGAACGCCCCCGGAAATCACAGAGTTGAGGGGCAAAACACGGCAGCCGAGCAGGTGGAAGTGCAAGATACGCGACAAATCCAGATTCTGCTGATCTGCTATTGCGGAGGTGTGCTCACTTCTTCTTCTTCGGAGTGAATGAGGCCAAATTTCTTCAGTTTGTAGCGCAGCGCATCGCGACTGATGTCGAGCAGCTTGGCGGCTTGCGTTTGGTTGCGATTGGCCCGGTTCATGGCCATTTCGACAAACGTGCGCTCAATCTCCTCAAGACTTGTGCCACCCTCGGGAATCGAAAGTCTGGGCAGGGTCTTGCCGTTCACTACCTGAGTCTCCGACTGCGAACTGGAGGCGCCGTGGGCCGCAACATTACCTCCGGAGGAGACTTCGAAGGCGGTCAGGCTGCTGAGCGGCGAACCGACAGAAAACGGAAGATACACCGGACGCAGCAGATCGTCGTCTTCGAGGATCATGGCGCGTTCGATAGCATTTTTCAGTTCGCGCACATTGCCGGGCCAATCGTACTTACTGAGCAGTTCGCGCGTTTCAGGCGTAATGCCGCGCACGGATTTGCGAAAACGCCGGTTGTAGCGTTCGATGAAGAAATGCACCAAAGGCAAAACGTCTTCGCGGCGATCGCGCAGCGGCGGCAGGAAAAGGGAAATGATCGCCAAACGATAGTAGAGATCCTGGCGGAAGGTTCCTTCGCGCACGGCGCGTTCCAGATCGCGGTTGCTGGCGGCGATCACGCGCACATCCACGTCCTGATCGCGCACCCCGCCGACCCTGCGAATGACCTGTTCCTCCAGCACCCGAAGAAGCTTGGCCTGCAAGAGGCCGGAGAGTTCGCCAATTTCATCGAGGAAGAGCGTGCCGCCGTCGGCTTGTTCGAACAAGCCCTTCTTCATTGCCTTTGCGTCGGTAAAGGCGCCCTTCTCGTGACCGAAAAGCTCGGCCTCCATCAGGGTTTCCGGAATCGCCGAGCAATTGATCACGATGAGCGGTTTGTCTTTTCTCCGGCTCTCGAAGTGAATCGCGCGCGAGATCAGATCCTTGCCAGTGCCGCTCTCGCCCTGAATCAAGATCGTCGTGGCTTCGCTGGAAGCAACTTTGTTGACGAACGACATTAGGTCCTGCATCCGCTGCGACTCGCCGACAACGTCGTGGTAGGCGGCGCGGCGGCGCTGCAGAACCTCTTTCTTCAGGGTTTCGTTTTCTGAACGAAGCTGGGTCGCTTCCAGTGCATTTTTTACTGCAACGCGCAGTTCATCATAATCGATGGGTTTGCCGATGAAATCGTATGCGCCCTGTTTCAGCGCCTGCTTCACGTCTTCCAGTTGAGGATCGGCGGTAATCATGATGACGGCGCGTGCGTCCCCGGCTTGCTTCAGGCGCTGGAGCACTTGAAGGCCGTTCATGTCGGTCAGTCGGACATCAAGCAGGACCAGATCGGGAGACTCATTGCGGGCAAGGCGCAGTCCGTCGGCGCCAGTTTCGGCTTCCGAGACCAGATATCCCCACTCTTCGCACTTCTGGCGCAAAGACCAACGAACTAATTTTTCGTCATCGACGATTAAAACTTTTTCACTCGGCATCTATATTCGTTACTCGACAAATGTTGGACTTTTCAGGGTATCACGGAGGTGTCACGCTGATAGAAGCATTCGCGAACTCCGGAATCCCGAGTCATTCGGTTGGTCTGGTTTTCGGAAGGGCTAAGGCGAATTGAGTGCCCTTCCCCACTTCGCTGGTCGCCTCAAGCCGTCCTCCGTGGTCTTCTACGATGCGGCGCGCCAGAGAAAGTCCTAGTCCGGTTCCGTTTCCCTTGGTGGTAAAAAACGGCCGAAAGATGTTCGGCAGCACGTCTGGTGGAATCCCTTTTCCGGTGTCGATCACGGTCGTGGTAACGAACTGTTCATCGGAAGAGAACTCCACGCGAACACTGCCGCCTTCGCTGCAGGCCTGCACCGCATTCAACAATAGATTCAATAACACCTGATGGATTTGTCCTCGATCGAACTCCAGGCCCGTGAAGGATTCGCCTTTGACAACTTCCAGAGTCACCTTCTTGGCCGCTGCGTGATCGCAGGCAAAGAGGCAGGCGTGCTCGGCGACAGCAACCACGTCTCCAGGTTGGAAGAGCGGCGGCTTAGGACGGGCAATTTCCAGCAGCTCACTGACGATCTTATTGATGTGAACAACCTCGTGGCGCACCTCGCCCAGCACGGAAATCGCGGCGGAGTTGGGGGGCAGATCGCGCCCAACAATCTCCATGACTCCGGCAATGCCGGCCAGAGGGTTGCGAATCTCATGGGCCAAGCCCGCCGCCATCTCGCCCAGAGTTGCCAGATGCTCGGCGCGCGACATCTGGGTGCGATGCAGGCGCTCAATCTCTTCGCGGCTCTCACGTAACTGCTTAACCATCTCGTTAAAATGCCGTCCCAGATCTCCGATTTCATCGTTGCGGTCGGCAAAATCCACATTCACAAAGAGGTCACCTTCCCGCACCTGGGCGATCTTGCTCTGCAACTCCAGCATCGGCCGATGAATGACAACTGCCAGCACCATGAAGAGCACCGCACAGATTGCCACCGCTCCTGCGACCGCCACGGCCAGAACGCTATTGCGCAACGGATCTTGCAAGGTGAGTGTCACCAAGACGAAAAGGAGCAATCCGTTTAGCAAGACAATAGCCACGGGCAGCAAGGTCTTGATTTGCCAGTTCAGCCGAATTCGGCTCACAGGAGTTTCCTCAGAGAAAGCAAAATCATATCTTATCGGGTGAAATCACGCATACTTTCCATTCGCACACGCCCTTGCGACTACAAGAGCGGAGAATGACGCACCCGGCGTTTGGGCATTCCAGTGCTCTTTATTAGATCGAAAAGGCCCGGCGGTTGCCGGGCCCGATCTGTTCAGCTCTGTTATTCCGGCAGCAGGCTTGGCTCCTCGCCGTTGCCATTGCCGTTGGTGTCATCCTTGGGAAGCACGACGGCTGCGGCCACGCGGTCGTCGCCCTCAAGCTGCAGCAGCTTGACTCCCTGGGTGGCTCTTCCGGCCTCGCGAATCGTATCCGTGCCCATGCGGATGATCTTGCCGAACTGGCTGATCAGCATGGCCTGGCTCTCTTCGCTCACCAGCAGAATGGCGACCACCTTGCCGTTCTTTGCCGTGGTCTTCAGGTTGATCACACCCTTGGCGCCACGTCCGGTAAGACGGTAGTCATCGACCGGAGTGCGTTTGCCATAGCCGTTTTCCGAGACTGTCAGGATCAAGTTGGGCATCAGTTCGCCGCTCTCGTCCTCGCGATTCTTCTTGCGCGTCTTGTGCTCGGCTCCAGGTGTCGCATTCTTGGGAGTCACAACCATGCCGACGATATAGTCCTTTTCCGCCAGGCTCATACCGCGCACGCCGTAGGCGGGACGGCCCATCGAGCGCACGTCCTCTTCGTCGAAGCGAACCGCCATGCCAAGATGCGTCGCCAGCAGAATGTACTGCTGTCCGTCGGTAACCTGGGCTGAGACTAGTTCGTCATCCTTGTCGATACCGATGGCGATGATGCCGCGCGACATCACGTTGGAGAAATCTTTCAGCGGAGTCTTCTTCACCGTGCCCTTGCGGGTGGTAAAGAAAATGAACTTGCCCTCTTCTTCGAGGTCCTTCACATTGAGGAAGGCGCACACGCTTTCGCCCGGCTGCAGACTCACCAGATTGCCGATGTGCTTGCCTTTGCCCGCCGCGCTGACATCGGGAATCTCATACACCTTCAGCCAGTACACGCGTCCGGTGTTGGTGAAGATGAGAATGAAATTATGAGTGGTGCAGGCGATCATGTGCTCGACGAAATCTTCTTCGCGCGTGCTCATGCCCTTGCGTCCGGTGCCGCCACGGCGCTGCTGCCGGTAGGTGGACACATTGGTGCGCTTGAGGTAGCCGGCATGGCTGACCGTCACCGCAACCTGCTCGTCCGCGATGAGGTCTTCCAGTTGCAGCTCTTTGGCTTCGTCCTGAATGATGGTCCGGCGCTCGTCGCCGTAGTCCTTGCGGATCTGCTTGAGTTCTTCGATGATCACCGAACGCAGCTTCTTCTCCGATCCAAGGATCAGCTCGTACTCGGCGATACGCTCGCGCTGTTCGTTCAATTCGTTGACAATTTCGTCGATCGAAAGCCGGGTCAACCGGTGCAGTTGCAATTCGAGAATGGCGTCGGCCTGCTTGGAGCTGAACGGATTTTCCGGAATGGCCTCGGGAAACCGTCCGGTCAGGTTGATGGTGATCGCCTTGCCGCCAAAGTAGGCCACAAGGTTCTCGCGGGCTTCAGCCCGGTTCTGGCTGCCGCGAATGATCGCAATCACATGATCCAGGTAGTCGAGAGCCTTCTGGTAGCCCTCCAGGATATGGGCGCGGTCCTTTGCCTTCTGCAACAGGAACGCGGTGCGCCGGCGAATCACATCGACGCGGTGGTCGATGAAGTGTTGCAGCGCCTGCACCAGGCCCATCTCGCGCGGCTGGCCGTTGACCACGGCCAGAAAGATCATGCTGAAGCTGTCCTGCATCTGGGTGTGCTTGTAGAGCTGGTTCAGCACGATCTCCGGCTGCGCGCCCCGCTTCAGCTCGATGACGATGCGCATTCCGTCGCGGTCGCTCTCGTCGCGGATGTCGCTGATCTCTTCAATCGTCTTTTCGTTCACCAGGTCGGCGATGCGCTCGATCAGTCTCGCCTTGTTCACCTGGTAAGGAATTTCCGTGACGATGATGGCTTCGCGCTCTTTGGTCAGGTGCTCGATGGCAACCTTGGCGCGCATAAGGAAGCGGCCGCGTCCGGTCCTGTACGCCTCGTGCAACCCCTTGCGTCCGTGGATGAATCCGGCGGTGGGAAAGTCCGGCCCCTGGACAATCTCCAGAATCCGCTCAAGCTGCGTGTTAGGCTTCTCCACCAGCTCGATTGCGGCGGTGAGAATCTCAGTCAGGTTGTGCGGCGGAATGTTGGTGGCCATGCCCACGGCGATACCATTGGAGCCGTTGATGAGCAGCGTCGGAATGCGCGAGGGCAACACAGTGGGCTCAACCGTGGAGTCGTCAAAGTTGGCGACGAAGTCCACCGTGTCCTTGTCGATGTCGGCCAGCAACTCGGCGGCAATCGCCGTGAGCCGGGCTTCGGTGTAACGGTAGGCCGCGGGAGGATCGCCATCAACCGAGCCGAAGTTTCCTTGTCCATCGACCAGGCGGTAGCGCAAGGAAAAGTCCTGCGCCATGCGTACCAGGGCGTCATACACCGAGGAGTCGCCGTGGGGGTGATACTTGCCCAGCACCTCGCCGACTACTTTTGCGCACTTGACATGCTTGCGATTGTGCAGCAGCCCCATGTCATGCATGGCGTACAGAATGCGCCGGTGTACCGGCTTCAATCCATCGCGGATGTCGGGCAGCGCGCGGCCAATGATGACCGACATCGAATAGTCGAGATAGGAGCGCCGCATCTCCTCTTCAATGTTGATGGGCTGTACGTTTGAGGGTGGTCCACCGCCGCCTTCCAGCGGAAGCTTTGGGTTATTGGTTTCGTCTGCCATGTAGTTCTAAATACCTTCCGGGATGCTGAAGAACCGGTTCTGTGTTGGGAAACGTACTTCCGCCGAACCGGCGCGGTTCCCGTTACTGTTGTGTTTCGTATTCATGCCCTACGATGCGGGCGCTCTATCCTGCCTCAGCAGCAATCCTGATTCACTTCCCTGGCGCAACCGGCTACCACCGGATTGCGCTTGATGCCGGGATCGGGCCGGACTCTGTCTCCGGCGGTGCGACCGCCGCTAACTGTTTGCATGATGGGAAATTAGCACTGAGAAGCACAGTACATTATAGCACGCCGGAGCCATTCTCCGGGGATTGCCCAGGCATCGTAAATCGCTGTAGCAACAAGAGTTAGGAATGCCGTTCAGAGGTTGTCAGGAAAGCGGCTGGCGCTCCGCCCGCATGGGCCGCCGCCGGAACAATCCCGAGGTCGCGTAGGAGACGGCCACCGCCACCGCCGAGCCGACGAGAACCTCGCCGGTCCGCTGCAGGGCCGCCGTCAGTCCAGCATGGGTTGAGTGCGACGCGTAGGCGGGAAGCATCACAATCGCAGTCGTGATTGGTGCGATTCTCCAACTGATCGGCACCTTGACGAGATCCGAAGAGACGATGACGGAGACCGCCATTGCCACCAGCACGGACCACTCCGAAGCCCCGGCAAACTTCAGAAATCCGAGCGCGACCAGACTACCAATTGCAGTGTTCAGCAGCCGCGAGACAAAGGCATTCCACGCCGACTCCACTTTTACTTCCGTCACCACCACGCTGGAGATCAGCCCCCACAAAGGGTCGACCTTGAGGGCGACCGCGAGGATCAGCCACACGATCAAGCCGCTGATCAGCATGCGAATCGCGTAACGCAACCCGCTCAACCGCCGCTGCAACAGCAGCATCATGCGGTAGGAACTCCGTTGTGCGGCGCGCAGCTTCATACGAGACGTATGCTACCAAAGCGAAAGGCCGCCTGTCGGGACGGCCTTGCCAACTGATGTCTTCTATCCTTCGGGGTTGGAACTTAAGACGATTACGCAGCTGCCGCCGCCATCCAGGCCAGCGCCCGCGATATGTAGCCCTTCATCTCGCGCCGGTGAACCACCGCGTCTAGGAATCCCTTTCCGACCAGAAACTCGCTGCGCTGAAAGCCCTCGGGCAGCTTCTGCCGGATGGTCTGCTCGATCACCCTTGGCCCGGCGAAGCCGATCAGTGCGCCGGGTTCGGCGATATTCAGATCGCCCAGCATGGCAAAGCTCGCCGTCACTCCGCCGGTGGTTGGGTCGGTGAGCACGCTGATGTAGGGAATTTTCGCGTCGTCCAGCCGCGCCAATGCGGCCGAGATCTTGGCCATCGTCATCAGCGAGATAGTGCCTTCCATCATGCGCGCCCCTCCGGTGGCGGAGATCACAACCAGCGGCACCCGGTCACGCAGAGACTTTTCCACGGCGCGGGTAATGGTTTCGCCAACCACGGCGCCCATGCTGCCGCCAATGAAGCCGTACTCCATCGCCGAGACGATCACCTCGCGGCCATCGATCTTGCCCCGCGCATTGACGATTGCGTCCTTGCGTCCGGTAGTTTTCTGCGCGGCCTTCACCCGTCCCTTGTAGGCCTTCAGGTCGGTAAAGTTCAGCGGATCGGTGGTCACCAGATTGCCGTCTTCTTCCACATACTTGCCGTCGTCGTACAGATATCCGAGGCGTGTACGGGTGTTGATGCGGAAATGCTTGTCGCACTTGGTGCAGACGTTAAAGTTTGCTTCCAGGTCTTTCTTCCAGATGATCTGCCGGCACTGGTCACATTTTACCCAGAGCCCCTCGGTGCGCATTTTGCGCTCACCGCTCGTATCCAGTTCCTGTAATTCCCGTTTAAACCAGCTCATGGATTCTCTTTCGCAACCGCTCGATCACTCGTAATTGGTGGCGCATTCGCTCGTAAATCTGTGAATTATCAGTGCTCAACCGGGTTGGACTCAGCTCCCGTGTTCCGGACAACGTACCGGCCAGCACCACAATTGTCGGATGCACGTTCCTTCCCGTCAAGGTACATGGCCCAATTACGGACGGACATCGGATACCATTCAATGTTAATCTTCTATTAACAATGTCTCCCGGCGCCGAAGCATGCCAAGAGCTTGCCGGTGGCCAAGGACTCCGGTGCTGGCACGATTGTAAATGGTGCGATTGCAGGCTGCCCGTCGCCGCCCCGGTTCCGTGTGAGACGCCTCAAGAGGTCTGATGCTGCATTCCCTCCGGTTTCGCGTGATCCTATCGTTTTTTCTTCTTGCCTCCACGTTCGTCTTTTCGATCGACGGCTCAACCCTGCTCGCGCAAGGCCACTACCGCCAGTTGATGGCTGTCGCACAGGAGCGTCTCAATCGCAACGCGAATGATGCCGAGGCTCTCTACTGGATGTCCGCCGCCTACGATGCCTATGGGAATTTTGATCGCGCAGTCGATTTCGCTCGGCGGGCTACGGAAGCCGCGCCAAAGAGCAGCGAGTATCATTGCCAGTTCGCCGACACTCTCGGCGACCAGGCGCTCAAGCTGGGAATTTTCGGCGGCGGAGTTCCGCTGGCGCGCCAGATGCGTCATGAGATCGACCTCTCGCTCCAACTCGATCCCGGAAACATACGTTGTCTGAAGGAATCGATGGGGCTGTACGAGCAGGCTCCCGTGCTTGTCGGCGGCTCCAAGGCAAAAGCCCACGAGACCCTGCAGCAGATCTACAAAATCAGTCAAGCCGAT
Organism: uncultured Acidobacteriota bacterium; assembly: GCA_963786435.1. Lineage (GTDB taxonomy): Bacteria > Acidobacteriota > Terriglobia > Terriglobales > Acidobacteriaceae > TOLSYN. Next base: position 2,177,509 of record CAWAZK010000002.1, on the reverse strand, counting down.
GGATACCTGGCCGAAGCCGCGCTGCTGCAGATGCAGAAACGTCCGCTGCCTGATATCGAGGCTTACCTGCGCCGCGCGGTGCAGGCCAACCCGAAATTTTATCGCGCGCTGATCGATCTGACCTCCATCCTCGACAGCGACAGCTACCGCCGCTACCCCGAGGCCGAGCACTTCGCCCGCCAGGCAGTTGAGGCCGATCCAGGCCGCGCCGCCGCCTACGTCCACCTAGCCAGCATTTATGCCCACCAGCAGCACTGGAACGATCTTGACGCCGTATTGGCCGAAGCCCAGCGCCGGGTTGCGGACAACTCCGCGCCGCTGTTTTCCGCCGCCGTGGTGCTGCTTGAAAGCAATGCCGATCTGCCGCGCGCCGAACGCTATCTTCGCCAGTACCTCAGCCGTGAGCCCGAGGCTGGCGCCCCGACCCATCCCAGCGCCCACTGGAAGCTCGGTTTGGTGCTGGAGAAAGAGGGACGCCGCGCCGACGCCGCCAACGAACTCCGCGCCGCCGCCGCCGCGAACTCCAACGATCCGGCCTTCAAGAAAGATTTCAAGCGCATCGCGGGCTGAGGCACAGGCCGTCGATTCGACGCGCCACGTCAGATCGAACAACTCGACTACCGCAGGCTCTTGAGCTCCTGCTTTGCCCCGTCCAGAGATGGGTCCAGACTCAGCGCAAGCTCCAGTTCATCATGCGCGGCGCTCTTGCGGCCTTCTTTTTCCAACACGGTCCCTAGGCGCCAGTGAGCCATCGCCAAGGTTGGCTCAAGCCCCTCGCTAGGCTGCCTGAGATAGTTGCGCAGGTACTCTTCAGCTCGCGTCCACTGCGACCCGAGATTGCGATTGAGGATGGTTTGCGCCGCGATGAACTCTGCACCAAAATCGTCTGGTACGGCAACTCGGGCGCGCATCAGGCTGTTGTCCAGATCATTCCAGCGTGCGGTTGAAACGTACACTGCGGCCAACAGCCGGTAGGCGGCTGCACGCGAGGGATCCAACGCCAGCGCTTTTCTTGCCTCGTCCTCGGCTACTCTCAATGTGTTATTGCCCGAAAGAAGAGAGCCGCCGAGGCCGACGTGTGCTGCATAGCTCTCTGGATTGGCTACCGCGGCCTGCTTCCAGTCTGACTGAACGGAGGCTAAACTTTTTGCCGAATCCGCCTCCGTCGCATCCAACTCAGCCTTCAGCGCATAGCCCCGGACGGCGTCCAACTGCACAAGCCGTTCTATCAACTGCCGCGCTTTGGCTTTCGTCCCACCGGCAATTGCCGGAGCATACCAGTAGAATCTTGTAAGAGCTTCGTGCGCAAAGATATTCTTTGGATCGAGTTGCAGAGTGCGATCCGCCTCCTTGCGAAAACGCCGGGCCAGCCCCATTTTTTCGATAGTTCCGACCTTGCTGCTGGCCAGCTTCGCGCCCAATGTATTGACCAGTTGGGCGTGAGCAGCCGCGCTTCCGTCGGCGGCGAGCACGGCCTTTTCGGCGGTGCTGGTCGAAGCGTCCAATTGACCGAACGCCCATTGGATCGTCGAGAGCGCGACTAAGGCATTGATGTCCTGCGGATGTCTTTCAAGAACCGCCTGCACGAGAGGACGCGCGCGGTTGTAATGTCCTTCAGCGATCAGCTTGTCCGCTGCGGATTGCTGAGACCATGCCGGAGCGAAAAACAGCAGTGAAAGGCAGGCGAGACTCGCCGCTCGTGCGCAAATACCAGACAGCACTCTATCTCCAGGCGCGGATCTCGCGGGCTCTGGCCCAAGTTTACCGGGAGCATTTGAACACTGCGTTAATTTGTTTGCATTCGTGGATGAGAAAGCGCTTCAACCGAGCGCGCTCGATAAGCAAGGGCTCTACTTGCCTGTTTTTTTGACGTCGCTCACCTGTCCGAAGTTGAGCAGGGTAACGAAGATCACGCCTCCGAAGATGTTTCCCAGGGTGGCGGCAGCCAGCCAATGCACGTACACCCACGGGCTCACAAAATTGGCAAAGACAGCACTCAGGATCTCTCCACTGCTGGCAATGCAGTGCGCAAAACGCTCACATGCGTTTCATTTTGACGTAGCGCTGGATGTCTCCGCGAAAGAAGTACAGCGAGTAAACAGTTGCGGCTAAAGATCCCCATTTCACGGCTGCTTTTGCAACGGACATATCTGCTCCTTTTCTGCTTGCGGCGGCAATGCCGCTGTTGATTTATTAACTCCGGAAATTAGTTCTTCGATCGTGCGGATCGCTTCATCGACTGCGGCCTGCACCGGTTGACTGAGCCCAAACTGGCCGTTTTCATCGGCGTCCATTCTCGCCGGCTCACATCCAACCACCAATGTGCGAGCAAAACTGCCGCCCAGTTTGCCAACCAGTTGGAGCACACTGACAGGATCCATGGAGTGGGCATCAAAGCCGAAGCCTGCGGGCGAATCACCCGGCTTCGGCAACTCCGGTTCGATGACATAAACCGTACCCGGTTGCTCGCCTCTGGAAATCGCATCGACTAGAATCACCAACTCCCATTGCTCCATCAGCGCGTAGGCCAGATCATAGCTGCGGATGCCAAAGTCCACAACGCTGACGTTCTCCGGCAATGAGCGGTCGGCAAGGCGCTGCGCTACTTCGACACCAAAGGCATCGTCGCCAAGAAAGATGTTTCCTACGCCCGCGACCAACACCCTGCCGTTGCCGTTAGCGTTCACGTGGAGCCTCACCGTTGAGCGCCAGCGGTTCAACCTCTTCGGGCGAAAAGAAGAAGCGGTGCCCGGGCTGGCGCAGCATTCCGAGGTCGCGGCCAGGGTCGTCCTCAAGCACAACCGCCAGGTGAAGCTGGTCCTCGAAGTCGCATTCAATCGCCTCTACAATGGCGACTTTGCTCCTTCAGAGCCATGTCCATAATGTCGGCGTTCTTCTGGGGCCAGAGGCGGACGCGATCTCCAACATGAACCGCGACTCCGAAAATGGTGACGCTTTCAATCGGCTTGGCTTCCGGCCCGGTGACTTGCGGAACGTCGGTTTTCCAATCGTCGTTACTCCAATTGTTCTTCCAATCCATCATGGCTTGTCACTCACCGGACGCAGGCTGCGAATCGTGCCATGCGTCCTCGTCAGTTGTTGGCGCGCGCTTTCTTCGGTGCTCCGCAGAAGCTCGCGGAAATGGTCGCCGGCGCACCGCATCTCACTCTTCTCCTCATCGGTCAAGGTCATGACCCGCAGCGTGAGCATCTCGTCCATCTCGGTTGCGTCACAGAATTCAGCTGCGCTTTCGGGTGCGATCTGCGGGTAGTCATAGAGAATGATGGGCGAGCAGAGCAGCATGTCGCGATCAGGCTGAATGCCGACCAGCACGGGGAAATTGCCGACGTTACTGCAGGCGCTCACGACATCGCGCAGAGCTTCCGGAGGGTCCAAAAGCGAGACGAACTGCGCACCGTTCGCGGCGAGAATGGTATGCGCCGAGAGCAGCGAACGGAACAAGGCAGAGTTGCGGTCAGTATCGTGATCAAACGCTGTGGTATTGGTAACGTCCACCGTGAGCTTCAGCAATCCTTCGCGAATTTTTTGTGGCAAAACGGAGATGGTTCCCGATACTTCCTGCTGTGTACGGCTCACGATTCCGACGAGCCGTCCAGTACTGTCCCGCAGCCATTCCGTTTCACTGCTGCCGTTAAAACGAAACGAATGCTGGTATAGCGCAGGTTCAAGCGAGAGTTCGAATTCCACCGAGCGCTCCACACCTTCGTCCCAACTCTCGATTCTGTGATCATCGACAAGCAGCGAAGACACGGGTTCGAAGTTTTCGCCTTCCAAGCTACGGCCTTCCAAGCTACAGCCTTCCATCTTTCCGTCATGCAAGCGGCCGTCACAAAATTTCGAAACCTGCCTGGAGAGCAGATGCAGAAAACGAAGTTGGAACCGGAGAGCAGCGTGATCCGACGTTTCCACGCCCGAGGTTTCCAACAGAAATTCCGAATGCATCTTGCAGCGTTCGGTCCCGCTGCCGACCTCCGCGTAGGCTGGCGGATAAAGAATGCCGAAGGTCCAACGCTGCCGGTTCTTGATCGCCGAGGGCCGGTATGGGTAGAGCATGTATCCCTCGTACAGCACCGCGTCGGCGACCTTCTTTGCAATTTCATTCTTAGTGACTTCGTGGTTCACGATTTCACCTCTTCGGTCAGCTCAATCATCCGCTCCAACGCCTGTTCCCAGGTCGGAATCCCGTGCTGCGCCTTGAACTTTTGCAGCTTCTCAAAAACGTCACGTTGCAGGCAGAGCCATGCAGTATGCGGATAGTACAAGTCCATCATCTCTTTCCAGACCTGGACCGGGAGGCGATAACTGGCGTCGCGATCCCAGGGAATTTGCGCGACCTGCAAGCCCATGCGCCCTGCGTGAAAGACCGTCCCGCTAAACAGCAGCGTGGTCGGAATCTCGCCTGCCTCCAGGCCGTAGATGTATTTTGTGACAGCAACGTTGAAGTCGAAGGTGCAGGGAACGCCCACGTCGAATACAAGACTTCCGTCGAATGCCGGAACGTTGACGGTTGTGTTCGTCCACAACAGCGGGTGCAAAGACTTACTCCAACGCTCAGGTTCGCCGAACAACTCTTTCAGATGCTCCTGCTCCTCAGGGGTGTAGCGGCGGCGCGTGGGCTCAATCTGCACCTGCACTCGAAGAGCGATGGAATGAATGGGCTGCATCTCAGCGTCGGTGGCGCGCACCTTGAATGTGAGCATAGGAGCCGCTGCATTGGGCGTAGCTTGCGCGGTTTCGACTTGGAAGCGCAGGTCAGGCACTTTCTATTCCTCGCCGCTCGCCCGCGCCAGTTCTCCGAAGAAGCGGTCAATCTCCTGCCACACCTCTGTCCCACCGGAAAGGCCGCGCCAGTGCGTGCGTATGATTCCCACCAATCGGAAGCACTGGTCGATGGGCGCGCGAAAATATTGCGGCGAAGCTAGAGAGACGATTCACCAGCAGTGCTTCGACATCGGGCTCAAAGCGCTTGAGCACTGGATTGCGTTCTATGATCGCGTTCCAGTACTCCAAGTCGAGCGATGATTCCATCGCTCCGCCGGGACTGGGATACTGCGCGATCACGCGTTGCGCAACGCTGCTATTTACGAAGAATGCAAGATTGATGGGAATGAGCAAGCTCTCCCACTCCTGATCATCCATGGCGAAGTCGCGCAACCGGCGCACATCGCGCGGGATGCGCCGGTAACGCTGCCGGGCATTACCGCCAAAGAGAATGGCGCAGGGTTCACAGGCGCAGGTCACCATGCGCTTCTCCAACTCCAGCAGGTGCTGAGTGCGCGGGCGCAAGCGGAGCAGCGCAGAGTTCGCAGACCTCGGTCCGCTCCCGCGGCTTGCGAACAAAACGCTGCAGGTTTGCAAGCGGCGTTGCGAGCGGCGTCGCGGGCTGGGTTGCAAACGAAGCTGCAGGCGAACTCCGCCCGGCATTATCGGCCACGTTGCCCATCGTCTCTCGATTTCTACCTACGCTGGCGGCAGGTTCGGCATTCTCGGATCGATTGGTTTGCGATGATCGGCGTTGATGCCGGTTGAGTCGCGGGCGGTGCGGCGTGTTGCCCTCGCGTCCCGGCTCTTTGCGGCCCTCGTAGGCCCATTCTTCTCCCCGCTTGGTTCCTGGGGTGTGTGCGTCGATATCAGGCCGCGGATTTCTCATAAGTCGTCTCCTCTTTCACGGCTGGCTGGACCATTGCTGGCTGGACCATGGCTGGTTGAACAAGGTTGAGCGGAACAAATCCGGCGGCCGTCGAAGGCACTCCCTCGACCACCACCTCGAACCACTTCGGGCGCGGCTTCCAGAATCGCCTGCTCGACTGTGGCCTTCAGCGCGTCTGCCGACGAGCCGCAACCGTGTCCCGACTCTGAATCTTCACTCGCACCACGTCGTCGGCAATCGCGATCAACTCCGCACTTCCACCGTGCTTGCGCAGTTGCGGACGGACGCTCTCGACGGCGCGGGCGACGCGATCTTCCAGTGCTACGGGATGAACTCCGTAGAGCACCAGAAGTCCGCAGACCAGCGGATCGCAGCCGAGTTTGGCGAGCGAAGCGCGCCCCGCCTCGCTGGAGTTGAGCACCTCGACGATGCGGGAGATGACCGCCCCGTGCAGGTCCATCATCGATTGCAGGAGTTCGAGCGCGGTGGTGCGCGCCTCTTCATCGCGCAAGGCCGGAGACGCGCTCCACCAACTGCTCGATCCGCTCCGTCTGTGCCTGGAACTCACTGCTGGCGAGGCGGTCATTTGCTCACCTGCCACGCCAAACATTGGTGAGTGCCGGGCCTGCAACACCTTGCCATTCCCCAGGTACATGTGTACGCCGCAGGGCAGACATGGATCAAAGCTGCGTACGGCGCGCATGATGTCGATGCCCTTGAAGTTTGTCAGGCCCGTTCTCTTCGAAGAGTGGTGTGTTCTGCACCGCATCTTCGTAGGGGCCGGGAGTGCCGTAAACATCGCGCGGATTGGCATTCCAGCAAGTCGGCGGATAGGGATGGTAATTGGCAATCTTGCCGTCGCGGATGACGACGTGGTGCGACAACACACCGCGTACCGCTTCGTGGAATCCGCAGCTGATGGCTTCCTCGGGAACCTTGAATGGAGTCCAGGTTTTAGAGTGTCCGGCCATGAGTTCCTCGATCGCCTTCTCGCAGAAATAGAGAGCCGCTGCCGCCGCGTAGGCCTGGAAATAGGTGCGTGCGCGGTCGCGTTCGATGGCATTGCTCCACTGCGGAATCTTCCATTCAAACGTGGTCTCGGGCAGCATTGCGCCTTTGGGCAAGTTGATCTGCACACTATGTCCGGTGGCCTTGATGTAACCGATATCCACCAGGCCGGAGAGCGCGGTGGACCACAGGCGCGCAATCGGGCCGCCGCCGGTATCGAGCGCGAGATGATCTCCACTCTGCTTGTCATACCAGCGAGGCGACATCACCCAGGTGTAGTTTCCGTTGAAGTCGCGCTTCTGCGGCCGCGGAGTGGTTGTCTGGTTCCAGGGGTGGCGCTTATCAACCGGGTTGCCGAGCGGATCGGCTTTGACGAATGTTTCTTCGTTCTGCCAGTCATCGTAGTACGAACTGCCCAGCAGAATGCGAATTCCGAGATTGATGTCCACCAGATCGTTTGTGACCACCTTGCCATCGACAATGATGCCGGGCGTGACGAACATCGAGCGTCCCCAGTTCGACATGTTCTCGTAGCGGTAATCGCAGACACTGGGATTGTTGAACGAGCCCCAGCAACCCAGCAGAATGCGGCGTTGTCCAACTTTTTCATAACCCGGCAGCGCTTCATACCAGAAGTCGAAGAGATCGTCGTGCAGCGGCACGCACTTCTTCATGAACTCCACGTATTTCATCAGGCGAACCAGATAATCGGTAAACAACTGCACGGTGGCCACGGTGCCAACGCCGCCCGGATACAGTGTGGAAGGATGAACGTGACGTCCTTCCATCAGGCAGAACATCTCGCGCGTGAGGCGGCTGACCATCAGGGTCTCGCGATAGAACTCGCCGGTGAATGGATTCAGCGCCGTCATGATATCGGCGATGGTGCGGTATCCGTGCTTATCGGCGTGAGGCGCCTGCTTGTGCTGCGCCTTCTCCCACAAGCCGGGGTTGGTCTCCTTCACCATCTGCTCGCAGAAATCCACGCCGACCAGATTGTCCTGAAAGATGTTGTGGTCGAACATGTACTCGGCGGCCTCTCCGAGATTGACAATCCACTCGGCGAGCGCGGGAGGCTTGATGCCGAACGCCATGTTTTGCGCATAGCAGGCGCAGGTGGCGTGGTTGTCTCCGCAGATGCCGCAGATGCGGCTGGTGATGAAGTGTGCATCGCGCGGATCTTTGCCCTTCATGAAGATGCTGTAGCCGCGGAAGATCGACGAAGTGCTGTAGCACTCAGCGACCTGCTTTGTTCTCAAAGTCGATCTTGGTGAAGATGCCCAGGCTGCCCACGATGCGGGTGATGGGGTCCCAGTTCATCTCGACTAAGTTCCGCTTTTTGCTCGGAGTTTCGAGTTAATGCATCGGTGATAGTTCCCATGTCGTTCATCCTCTCCGCTCAAGCGGCTTTACGGCGCGGGAATGATTCGTAGGCGCCGGGTTTGGGTTGATAGCCGGTAATAAGCTTGCGACCGCGACGCCGCCACTCAGGCTCTCCGTTTACGGTGTCATTGGTGATTGATCGCAGCGCCCGGATCATCTTGCCGTACAAGGTGAGCGCGGCAGTCGAGAAGCGCGCTCCGGAGGGCTCGTCCATAAACGGCATGAACATATCCGGGAATCCGGGCATGGTGCAGCCGATGCAGATTCCGCCGACATTGGGGCATCCACCGATGCCGCGCATCCAGCCCCGCTTGGTGACGTTGCAGTTGACCACCGGGCCCCAGCAGCCGACCTTCACCAGGCACTTCGGAGTTCCATACTCAATGCCGAAATCATCCTGCTCGTAGTAGGCGGCGCGGTCGCAGCCTTCATGCACGGTCTTGCCGAACAGCCAGGTAGGCCGGAGCTGTTCGTCGAGCGGAATCATGGGCGCCAATCCCGCAGCCTGGAAGAGCAGGTACAGCACGGTCTCCATGAAGTTATCCGGCTGCACCGGGCAGCCGGGAACGTTGACGATGGGCAGCCCTGCCTTTGAGCGCCACTCCCAGCCCAGATAATCGGCCAGTCCCATCGCGCCCGTGGGATTGCCCGCCATGGCATGGATGCCACCGTAAGTAGCACAGGTTCCAGCGCCCACCACGGCCAGAGCTTTGGGAGCGAGGCGATCAATCCACTCGCAGGTAGTGATTGGCTGGCCTGTGTTGGAGTCGGTACCCATGCGCCGCCCAGTATCCCTGAGCCTTGATATCTTCGTTTGGGATTGAGCCTTCGACCACAAGTACGAAGGGTTCCAGTTCGCCACGCTCGGCCTGATAGAAGTACTTCATGAAGTCATCACCAACTTCGTAGGCGAGCACGGGATTGTGGAGATGCACTTTGGGAAGTCCTGGAATGGCACCCATCACCACGTCTTCAATGCTGGGCTGCTCGGCGGCGGTTACCGAAACCGAATCACCGTCACAGCCCAGGCCAGCCGTGATCCACAAGATGTGTACATCGCTCACAGCGGGCTTTGCGCCGAACGTAAGAACGTCTGCCGGCATGTTGCGCTCCTTTCAGCGAAAAACGTCGGCCGTCCAAAAAGGCGGTCAGCGCGGACCAGAGGCGATCAGCCTCTTCTCAGCCTCGACCCATGGACAACAATGAAAGGCAGGATGCTACGGACATACATTGCAAAGCCTCTGAATGGTGACGCAGAACGTCGAGAACGAGGCTTGGGATGGCGTGAAAGTGAAAACGAGATGCCTCAACAAACATTCGATAACTGTGAATCGAAAATGTAACGCAAGAGGCTCGCACGCCTGTGTTCATCAGGCTCGCGCACTACATCGATCTACCTACGCAGCGCCGCGCACGTTGACCTACGCAACCCAGCGGTGATGCAGCGCATCTTTGTCGTGGATTCGAGGTCGTGGATTCGAGGTCGTGTAATTCGAGGTCGTGGATTCGAGGTCGTGGATTCGAGTCGACCACCGGCAAAAGAAGTGTCTGCACATAGCGCACAGATTCACTTCAGCATGGCGGCCCGGAGAAATTGGTGATCGGCAGCAAGGTTGTGTTATGCCGTCAAACAACGATGACAGTCAGAATTCATGGGGAGCGTGCCACATGTGCTTAGCCATTCCCGGCAAGGTGATTGAGGTGACCGCGCTACCTGCCGGAGACACTACGGGAAAACCAGACACCGCCCTTGTGGACGTGATCGGGGTGCGACGCAGAGTTGATCTCGGATTACTGCAAGACGATCGCCCCATACCGGGCGACTGGGTTCTCATCCATGTTGGCTTCGCGATGAGCAAGATCAGCGAAGAAGACGCTCTCGATCAGATGCGCACCCTCCGCATGCTCGGCGAGAATGAAGCCGCCATGCAGGAGGTGCGCGGATACAGCGTGGACGATATTCCGAAAGAGACGCCAAGCGATGCGCCACAAGGAGGCTCCGAACATGAGATACGTAGATGAGTTTCGCGAGCCGGAGCTGATCACCAAGGCCTCCGATGAGATACGTTTTCTGGCCGGAACCACCCGGCATTACCGGATGATGGAAGTCTGCGGCGGACATACTCACGCGATCTATCGCTTCGGGTTGAAGGACGTGCTCCCAGAGAACGTCGAGCTCATTCACGGCCCCGGTTGCCCGGTCTGCGTTCTTCCCATGGGGCGCATTGATGACGGGTTATCTGTAGCGCAGCAGCCCGACGTAATCTTTGCCGCCTTCGGCGATATGATGCGCGTGCCTGGCACGAACGGGAGTCCGCTCGAGCACAAAGCCCGAGGCATGGATGTGCGCATCGTGTACTCGCCTTCCGACGCGCTGAAACTCGCCCGCGCCAATCCCGAAAAGCACGTGATGTTCTTCGCCATTGGATTCGAGACCACGGCTCCGTCCACAGCGCTGACGTTGATTCGCGCCAAAGCCGAGGGCATCCGTAACTTCTCAGTCTTCTGTAATCACGTGACCATCATTCCTGCAATTCGTGCGATTCTCGATTCTCCGGACATGCGGTTGGATGCATTCATTGGTCCCGGTCACGTCTCCACCGTCATCGGATGCCGCCCCTACGAATGGATCGCCGCCAATGAACATAAGCCCATCGTGGTCTCAGGATTCGAGCCGCTGGATATGCTTCAATCCATCGTCATGCTGCTGCACCAGTTGAACGCCGGCGAAGCCAAGGTCGAAAACCAATACAAGCGTGTCGTTCCATGGGAAGGCAATCGGGCAGCACTCCGGGCGATGGCCGAGGTCTTCGAGTTGCGTCCCTATTTCGAGTGGCGCGGCCTCGGATTTATCTCGCAATCCGCGCTGCGCATTCGCGACAGCTATGCGGAGTTCGATTCCGAGCAGCGCTTCAGCGTCCCCGGCGTGCGCGTCACCGATCCCAAGGCGGCACAGTGTGGGGAGGTGCTGAAGGGGGTGCTCAAGCCACATCAATGCAAGCTTTTCGGACGTGAGTGTACTCCCGAACATCCCATCGGTGCGCTCATGGTGTCATCGGAAGGGTCATGCGCAGCGTACTACAACTACGAACACCGCAAAACGGCGATGGTGAACATTCTGAGCTCGATCGCGTGACCATGAATGACACGACCGTAAGCACAACCATGAATCACATGACGGTCGATGCGGCCGTCGAGGTGCCAGTCCGATTCCGCGAACCGCAGATCGAAATGGCCCACGGTGCAGGCGGCAAAGCCAGCCGCAGGCTCGTCGAAGGACTCTTCGCACCTCTGCTCTTCGGTGCTTCAGAAGAGTTTCTCGGCGACGCCGCCCATCTCGATTTCAATGGAACTGGTCTCGCAATCACCGCCGACAGCTTTGTCGTCAAGCCGTTGAGCTTCCCCGGAGGCTCGATCGGAGAGCTGGCCGTGAACGGCACGGTGAACGACCTCGCAGTCTCCGGTGCGCGCGCTGAAGCTCTTGTCTGTACCTACATTCTCGAAGCCGGCCTGCGCACCGAAGTGCTCGTGACCGAGGTTCGCGCCATGGCCCATGCGGCTCGCAAGGCCGGCGTGCGAATCGTCGGCGGCGACACAAAAGTCGTCGAGCACGGCAAGGCCGACGGCATGTACATCACGACGACGGGAGTCGGTCATCCGCTTCGCGCTGTCAACGTTAATCCGCGCTCGGTTCGTCCCGGCGACAAGGTTCTGCTCTCCGGTCCCATTGGAGATCACGGCATCACGATTCTGCTGGCTCGAGGCGAACTCGATTTCGAAGCCGACCTGCGCTCCGACACCCGCTCCGTGCTTAGCTTGGTGGAAGCCTTGGCGCTGGCAGCCGGAGCGGCCATTCGCTGGATGCGCGATCCAACACGCGGCGGCGCTGCGACTTCACTCAACGAACTGGCTCGCGATTGCGGCCTGGGCATCGTGCTCTTCGAAGAAGAGGTTCCGGTTCGCGACGTAGTGCGCGGCGCCTGCGAGTTGCTGGGGTTAGATCCCCTGCACATCGCCAACGAAGGCCAGTTCCTCGCGGTGGTAGCCCCGGAGTGCGCCGACGCCGCACTTAACGCGCTGCACCTCGCGCGCGGTGGCGAAGATGCACGCATCATCGGCGAGGTACGCGAGCAGCCCGCCGGAGCCGTGCTGGAGACCACACGCTATGGCGGCAGCCGGATCGTAGACATGCTCGTCGGTGATCCCTTGCCGCGTATTTGCTAAGCGTATTTGCTACACAAGAGAGCGACTATGCAAACCACAACTCAGTTAACAACGTACATTCACGAGCGCCTGCTGCAACGCAATCAGATCATCGAGCAATTTTTCAGCCGCGAAGCGCCACGCCTGGCCGAAGCCTGCCGCGAGATGTCCGAGCGTTTCCTTCAGGGTGGCCGCCTGCTCGCCTTCGGCCGTGGCCCTTATGCGACCGACGCACAGCACGTCTCGGTCGAGTTCGTCCATCCCGTCATCGTCGGCAAGCGCGCGCTTCCCGCGCTCGATCTCTCCATTTCTTTTCGCCCCTGGCTCGACGCCATCCTGCGTCCCGAAGATATCGTGATGGGCTTCGGTCCTCCCGAGGGCGACCCTGAAGTCTGGACGGCGCTGCACCAGGCCGAACGCCGCAAGGCCATGACTTTCGCTCTGCCCGGTCTCGAAGGCTCCTACGCGGTCGAAGCCTCCACCCACGATCCCTTCATTCATCAGGAGATGATCGAGATTCTCTATCACACGCTGTGGGAGACGGTGCATGTCTTCTTCGAGCATCGCGAACTCGGCCACGATGTCGGCCAAGCCGGATTCCTCTATCCGTTCCTTGGCTCGGAAAAGCAGGCGACCGGCGGCCTGCTCACCGAGGTCGCAAATTCTATTCGCATGAAGGCCAGTGATGACGCGAAGCTGCGCGAGCAAGTCGCACGCGAGGAGGCCGCTCAAATCAGTGATACCGCGCTGGCCATCCGCGAGCGTCTGCAGCGCGGCGGACAGCTCATTCTCTTCGGCAACGGCGGCTCGGCCACCGACGCCAATGATTGGGCCATCGACTGCGTGCTTCCGCCACCCGGCTATCAGACGGTCCCCGCCATCTCGCTCGCACTCGAACCCGCGAACATCACCGCCGTCGCTAATGACGTGGGAACCGAACTGATCTTCATGCGCCAGCTCATCGCCCACGCGCGGCCAGAAGACGTCGCAATCGGAATCTCCACCAGCGGCGGCTCGCGCAACATCATCATGGCCCTGGAAGAGGCCCGCAAGCGTGGCCTGCTCACCGTCGCACTGCTTGGTTACGACGGTGGCGAGGTACTCCGCCGCGGACTGGCCGACTTCCCCGTGGTGGTTCACTGCGACTACATCCCGCGCATTCAGGAGGTGCAGGCTTCCATCTACCACATCATCCGCGAATCTTTGGAGGTCTTTGACCATGGCGATGCTTGAGTTGTTTGGAACCGCGCGTTGCCAGCACACGCAAGAGATGCGTGAGTGGCTTGAGTTCCGTCGCTGCCAGTTCGTCGAGTATGACGTCGAAAGAGATGCGGTGGCGCGTGGCCGCATGCGCGAGCTCGCAGGTGATCAGCGCAATGTGCCTCTGCTCGTCGAAGATGGCCGAATCGTTCAGGTCGGCTGGCAGGGACACAGTTGCGTTGTGGATTCGGAGTAGTGGATGGCAAGCACTTACTCGATTCGAGCCTGCTCCATTCGAGTAAGAGGCGTGGTGCAGGGAGTTGGCTTTCGTCCCTTTGTTTATCGCCTGGCATGCGCGAACCTGCTCGGCGGATGGGTACTGAACGGCGAGGAAGGTGTTGAGATTTATCTGGAGGGCACGGAACAGGCATTGCAAGCGTTCGTTGCAGACCTCCGAACCCAACCCCCGCCCGCCGCCTGCATCGAGGAAGTGGAAGTGCAGCCTGTGCCACCGCTCGGTCTGAATGAATTCACGATTCGAGCCAGCCAGCACCGCCAAGCGCCCACGGTCCGCATCTCGCCCGACCTCGCCATCTGCGCCGAATGCCTGACCGAACTCTTCGATCCCGCAAATCCGCGCTTTCACTATCCCTATATCAACTGCACCAACTGCGGCCCGCGCTACACCGTGGTGCTCGGCCTGCCCTATGACCGGCCTCGAACCACGATGAAGGATTGGCCTCTGGACGACTACTGCCGCCTGGAATACGAGGCCCCATCCAACCGCCGTTTCCACGCGCAGCCGGTGGCGTGCCCCGCCTGCGGCCCCAGCTATTATCTTTATCCACCGAATTCTGCGCACGGGTTCGAACAGTGTATTCGCCAAGCGGTTGAACTTCTCAATGCCGGCCAGATCCTCGCCGTAAAAGGCTTAGGCGGTTATCACCTCGCATGTGACGCCCACAATCGCGACGCCGTGGCAGCCTTGCGCGAACGCAAGTTCCGCAAAGAAAAACCGTTCGCTCTGATGGCGAAGAATCTCGATGCCGCCCGCGCTCTGGTCGAGCTTTCCTCCGACGCCGAGGCGCTTCTCACCTCCATCGCCCGCCCCATCGTCCTCGCGCCAACCAAGGTCGAACTCGATGGTGTAGCTCTGGAAAATGGCGAGCTCGGCGTGATGCTTCCATACACCCCTTTGCACCACCTGCTCTTTGCAGCCGGTGCACCATCGGTTCTGGTCATGACCAGCGCAAACCGCTCCAGCGAGCCGATTGCTTACGAAGACCAGGACGCACTGCAACAGCTTTCCCAAATCGCCGACGCGTTTCTAATCGGGCAGCGTCCAATCGCTCGACGGGTTGATGACTCGGTGGCGCGCGCCGGAGCCTTTGGGCCGGTCATCCTTCGTCGCGCCCGTGGATACGCGCCCGGCGCGGTCGCGCAGTTGCCCACCGAGCGGCCGATCCTTGCGCTTGGCGCCGACCTCAAGAATTCGATCACACTTGTTGTACACGGCCAGGCCTTCGTTAGTCAGCACATCGGCGATCTCGAACAGTACGATTCTTTTCGCGCCTTTCAGCAGACTATTCACGATCTCGTTTCAATGTATGAGACGGACTGGAGCGATCTTCTCGTCGTGCACGATCGGCACCCGCAATACGCCTCCACCGCATACGCCGGGCAGCTTCCGGCTTGCGAGACGATCTCCGTGCAACACCATCGCGCCCATATTGCCTCGGTCCTAGCCGAACGCGGCGCATGGGATACGCGCGTTCTCGGAGTAAGTTGTGATGGCACGGGCTACGGAGACGATGGAGCGATCTGGGGTGGCGAGTTTTTTGTCGGAAGCGTCAGAGGGGGATTCGAGCGTGTGGCTCACCTGCGCCCATCCGTTCTAGCCGGAGGCGATGCAGCGGCCCAACACCCAGTGCAGGCCGCTGCCGGGTTTCTGATTCAACTGGACAAACTGCCGGAGCTCGCCGACCCACCCTTCAACTTCCCAGAACGCCACCGGAGCGCGCTGCAACTGATTCGCCGCAACGTTCAAACTTTCCCGACCACTTCCATGGGCCGCCTCTTCGATTGCGCTGCGGCTCTGCTCGGCTTCACCCGAGAGATCACCTTTGAAGGCCAAGCCGCGATGTGGCTTGAGCACCTTGCCCGCAGCGGGCCGCTCGACCAGCCCTATCCGTTTCCCTTCACCGGAAAGGAATTGGATTTTCGCCCTTTACTGGATTCGCTAGTGCAAGATCGCCTTGCCGGACGCGCCTCCGCCGACATCGCCCGCGGCTTTCAGCGTGGTGTGGCACAGGGCATACGAGACTCGGTAACCGCTTTGTGTCAGGATTATCGGATTACCACCGTCGTTCTCTCCGGCGGTGTATTCCAGAACGAGTTACTTTTGGAAGATCTGAAATCGCTCTTCGAAGGTGATTCAATTGAGCTCTGGACCAATCACGCCGTCCCTCCCAACGATGGAGGCATCAGCCTGGGCCAGGCGGCGCTGGCAGCGTGTGTACGAGGGAACCGCGCATAACATCGGAGCGGCCTCCGGTGCTACTTCAAGAGCTCAAAGCCGTTCCTGTTACAGTACTTTGGCCGCAAGCTCATCGAGCAGCGCCGCCGCCCGTGTCACCTGATCGACTCCGAAAACAACCAGCGGCGTGTCGGACCCTGGCTCCATTCCGCAGTAGGAATAATTGATATTGATTCCGCTCTCACCCAGCCGCATTGCTGCCCGTCCCAATTCGCCCGGACGATGCTCCAGCCGGACGGTAGCAACATCGTCTTCCTCGAAGTTCGAGCGCAGGCTGCGCAACACCGCCATGGCACCGGCTGGATCATCCACCACAAAGCGCGCCAGGCTTTCGCCCTGCTCCACGAATGACTGAAAAGCCAGAATGTTCACCCCGCGCTCGGCTAGGGCGAGGCAACACGATGCGAGAGCACCCGGTTTGTCTTCCACCGTAACCCTGAATTCTTTCGCCTTCGCCATTGCAGTTTGATCTCCTTCCCCTGTGCTTCGACCTCTACTGCCTTCAATGTTATCAGCCCAGTTGGATAAGCGAAGAACTTTGCTTGTCCAACTGGGCTGTGATTCCTAACCCCCTAAGAGCCGCATACTGCAGAACGGATATCAGAGCGGGTGATTCGGATCTCCGGAGATCAGCTCAAGGTTGTCCATCTCGCCTGTGTCCGTGACAGGGATGATGGGCTCATCTTCAGGGTTTGGTGTGCGCATGGCATCCAGAACGCGGGAGGTATGCTGGCCACGGCGCATCACCAGACGGCCCGTGCGTGAAATCTCAAGGATGGGGTTTTCACCCTCGGTGAGAACCTGAATCAGCCCTTCAATCTTGGAGGACACACCGGTGAGTTCCAGCATCAGAGATTCGGGGGCGAGATCGACCACGCGAGCGCGGAAGACCTCCGCAAGCTGGAAGATCGAGGCGCGAGTCTGCGGCGTTGCGGCGACCTTGATCAGGGCAAGCTCACGCGTGACACAGGAGAACTGGCCGATGTCATCCACATCGAGGACATTCTCAAGCTTGAACAGCGAAGCCTTGATGCGATGGCCTGCACCTGGGGCGGCCTCGGCCACGATCGTCATGCGCGAGACGTCCGCGCGCTCCGAGTGGCCGACCGTGAGTGAGATGATGTTGATGTTCAGACGGCGGAAGAGCGAGGCAACGCGGGTGAGCACGCCGGGCTTATCTTCCACGAGAGCAACGAATGTGTGCAGCATAACGGGTCCTTTCAGCTAGTCATCGGATTAAAGTCAGCAAATGAGCGGTCAGCGAGCGCCGCAGGCTAAGGCTCTTCCGATGTTTCAATGAGCGGGTTATGCGCCGTGGCGGGGCGCCGGACCATTTCGTCGAGGGCGGAGCCGGGGGTGATCATCGGATACACCGCATCCTCTTTTTCGACCATGAAGTTGATGATGAATGGGCCGTTGTTGCGGCGCGCGGCATCGACGGCGGGCAGAACCTCGGCGCGGCTGCGGACGGTCATACCGGGAATTCCGTGGGCCTCGCCTAGTTTGACAAAGTCTGGCGAAAGAATCGGCGTACAGGCGTAGTTGCGCTCGTACATGAACTCCTGCCACTGACGGACCATGCCGAGAAATCCGTTGTTGATGATGCAGATGTTGATGTTGAGGCGCTCCTGCATCAGTGTGGAGAGCTCGGAGGCGGTCATCTGGAAGCCGCCATCCCCGGCGATCATCCAGACTTCTTTTTCCGGACAAGCAATCTTTGCACCGATCGCCGCAGGCAGCGCGAATCCCATCGTGCCGAGTCCGCCGGAAGTGATGAGGGTGCGCGGCGACTCATGCTTATAGTACTGCGCCTCCCACATTTGGTGCTGGCCGACGTCGGTGACGACGATGGCTTTGCCTTCGGTAGCGCGCCACAGATCGTGTATGACGTGGGCGGCATAGAGGTGTCCCATATCCGGCAGGTTCTTAATGTCGCGGACGGCGGCGTCACCCCGGAGGGCGTTGACGGCGTGGATCCAGGCGCTGTCTTTGCGCGGCGCGATCTGGGGCAGCAAGGTTTCAAGAATTTCGCGGAGATCACCGATGAGCGCGACGTCGGCCTTGACATTCTTGTTGACCTCAGCCGGGTCGATTTCAATGTGAATCTTTTTAGCCTTGGGCGCGTAGCTTGCCAGCACGCCGGTAACACGGTCGTCGAAGCGCATACCGCAGGCGATCAGCAGATCGGATTGCTGAATGGCCTGATTCACCCAGGCTTCGCCATGCATTCCCATCATGCCCAGCGAGAGCTCGTGCGAGGCTGGGAAGGCGCCGAGACCGAGCAGCGTGGAGGCCACCGGAATCTGCAGACGCTCGGCCAACGTGCGGAGCTGGTCCATCGCACCGGATTCAATAACACCGTGGCCGGAGAGGATGACGGGGCGCTTGGCCGAGAGAATCAGGTTGAGGGCCTCGGTCATTGCCTCCTGCTCGGCGGAGAGCATGGGGTGCGGACGGTGCGGCAGCGGCTCAGCAGCCGCAAAATCGAAGTCGGCTGAACCCTGCTGCGCGTCCTTGGTGATGTCCACCAGGACCGGACCGGGACGGCCAGAGCGCGCAATGAGGAACGCCTCACGAATCACCGGAGCGATATCCTGCGTACGAGTGACAACATAGTTATGTTTGGTGATGGGCAGGGTGACGCCAGTGATATCGACTTCCTGGAAAGCATCGGTGCCGAGCAGCTTGGAAGAGATCTGGCCGGTGATGCAGACCATGGGCACGGAATCCATCATGGCCGTGGCAATGCCGGTGACGAGGTTGGTCGCTCCAGGGCCGGAGGTGGCGACGGCGACGCCGACCTTGCCGGAGGCTCGCGCGTATCCATCGGCCGCATGGGCCGCGCCCTGCTCATGGCGGACGAGAATGTGGTGAATGGGATATTTGCGCAGAGCGTCGTAGACGGGCAGAATGGCTCCGCCGGGGTAGCCGAAGACTTGGCGAACGCCCTCGCCTTCGAGGGTGGCCCAGACGATCTCGGCGCCGGTGAGGCGTGTGCTGGGGCTGGCGGATGCGGGTTTTTCGCTCATAAACGGTTTCTCCTTGGTGCGAAAGCGGGTCTTTAGTGTACGCTACTGCGCTGAGTTCATGGGCGCGCGGATGCTGTAAAGGCAGCTGCTATAGATCCAGACAAGGATGGGCTCCACAGCGATGACGCTTAGGCGCGAGAGTTGATGCGCTAAGGTTAGTTCTTTTATCGGTGTTCATGCTGCAACCGGGAGACTGTTCGCGATCGCGCAGGGTGGTGTCGAAATTGAGAACTTGCTCAGATTGGGTCCTTGCGTCGATGTCCATCCACCTACCTTCGACCTCTTAACGACATTAGTCAAACTACTTTTATTTTATGGTAAATAAGAAACCATGATTCAATAAGCGATTCTTATTTTTGATTCTGCATGGCTAATCGTGAACGTCAACTGGAAGCGTTTGTTGCGGTTGCGCAGGAGCACAGCTTTTCGCGGGCCCTGTGACGGCAATTGCAATTGCTTGTTGATTCCGAACAGAGCGGCCTCGTCATTGCCAACCTATTTGCGGTGCGTTAGGGTGAAGGCGTCGGCTGATCGCGCTGGTACCTGCAATGGGGCGCCGAGGAGACGGCAATCATGTCAGAACATTCGATTCGTTTGAGCTCCGGTCTTCTTATCGACCTCTACGAACTTACGATGGCGGCCGGTTACGTGCAGAACGGTCTCAGCGCACGAGCTACCTTTGAGCTGTTTGTTCGTCGTCTTCCGGATCGCCGCAATTTTATAGTTGCCGCCGGCCTGGAACAGGCGCTCGAATTTCTGGAGAATTTCAAATTTTCGAAAGAGGAGATCTCGTACTTACAGTCCCTCCCGGTGTTCCGGCATGTCGGCTCTGATTTCTTCGAGTACCTTGCGCAATTCCGATTCAACGGCGACGTCTGGGCGCTCCCTGAGGGCACAATCGCCTTTGCCGGCGAACCACTTCTTCGTGTAACGGCTCCGCTCGCCGAAGCGCAACTGTTAGAAACCGGTCTCCTCGCCATTGTTCATCTGCAGACCCTCGTTGCCAGCAAAGCAGCGCGCATATCCGCGAGCGCCGCCGGTCGTCCGGTAGTTGAATTCGGCTCACGGCGCGCTCATGGTATCGAAGCCGGCGTTTTTGCCGCCCGCGCCGCTTTCATCGGTGGATGCCAGGGCACCTCGAACACTTTCGCGGGCTTCCACTTTGGAATTCCGGTTCACGGCACCCAGGCTCACTCCTGGATCATGGCCTACCAGGACGAAGCGACAGCCTTTTCCCGTTTCCTGGACGTCTTTCCCGATGTATCGACACTTCTGGTGGATACCTACGACGTCCGCGCGGCAATCGATAGGATCATCGCGTTAGAGCGCAAGCCTCATGGTATCCGCCTGGACAGTGGCGATATCCTCGCCGATAGTGTCTGGGCCCGGAAGCGGCTCGACGGCGTTGGATGGACCGACGTGCAGATCTTTGTCTCTGGAGATCTCGATGAAAATCGCATCGAATCTCTGCTTAAGAGCGGCGCTTGCATCGACGCATTCGGGGTCGGCACAGCACTTGCCACCTCCAGCGATGAGCCCTCCTTGGGCGTGATCTACAAATTGGTCGAAGTGGAAACCGGGCGAGAAGTCCGCGGCACCGCGAAGTTCAGCGATGAGAAGAAAACCTATCCTGGACCCAAACAGGTCTTCCGATTCACCGGAGAAGATGGGAAGCTTCGCGGCGATACGATCGGCTTGGCAGGCGAATCGTACCCAGGCGGTGAGCCGCTTCTCGTTCTGGTGATGCAGAACGGACGCCGTGTTGATGCGGCAGAACCGAGTCCGGCGGCAAAGACCCTCGCCGCTCGTAATCGTTTTCTGGAAGCACGCGAGCATCTACCTTCGCGGTTGCTCGGACTGGATGTTGCTCGTCCACCATACACGGTTCGCCATAGCACCAGCCTTGAAGCGCTTCGCGACCGAGTGAGTCAAATAGTTATGGACACGGCGACGGTCAGGCCATCATCAGAAACCGCTTCCGCGGCCTCGCACACAAACGTCTTGTGGGGAGTGGATCTGCAAGCGGACTTCATGCTTCCGGGCGGACGGCTGTATGTTCGCGGCGCCGAGAAGATCATTCATAACGTGAATCGTCTGGTTGAAACCGCACGCCAAGGTCATGTATTTCTTGTCTCCTCGGCTGACGCACACAATGCTGACGACCCTGAACTCCTCCAGTGGCCACCTCATTGCCTGAAGGGCACGCCCGGCGCGGAGCTTATCCCCGAGTCACGGGCGCTGAATTGCCTTGTCATCCCCAACCAGAGGAAATTCTCATTTGCCATCGATCTCCAGTCTCACCAGCAGGTCATCCTTGAAAAGAACACGTTGGATGTCTTTGATAACCCGAACACGGATATCCTTCTTGAGCTTCTGAGTTCTAAGGCAGCAGGCTCCCCGGAATTCCTCGTCTTCGGAGTGGCTACAGAATATTGCGTTCGCTGTACTGTCGAGGGATTACTGCGTCGCGGTCGCCCGGTCATGCTGGTCACAGACGCGATTCGGTCGGTCGATCCGGAGAAAGGACGATCCGTCCTGAAGGATTCTCAGTCGCGCGGGGCACGGCTGCTCACAACCGACCAGGCTTTGGCGTTGTTGGCTGCCCAGCAGGAACACCCAGTTTAGCGAAAGAGCCGGCTTGAACCGCCGGCTCTGCTCCTCAGAAAACTTCCGCTATCGTCGAGAACCTCGTCAAGCAGCTCGCTCGCGTTCTTCGGCTAGAAGCCGGGATGGGTGTCCTCGTCTACGTGCGGAATGAGTTGCTGGTAAACATCATCGGGGATGTTGGTTTTCCAGTGGCGGGTGATGCGAGCGAGGCCGACGCCACCGAAGAAGAGCACGGCGAGCAGGATGACGGCGGCAACTGGTTGCAGTCTGCGGCCGCTCCAGCGCTGGGCACCGGAACTCGCAGCGGCACGCGGAGGAAGCGCGAACTGCAGCGCATTCTGGGTGGCACAACTGGCGACGCACTCCATGCACGCGGTGCACTCTGCCGAGCGTACCTGAATGAGACGGTCAACCGGCAGATCCTGGGGACAGGCTTTGGCGCACTTGCCGCAATCAACACAGCTTTCTACATCGCGGCGAATTTTGAGGGGGCTGGCCAGTGATGCTATGGACATAACGGCGCCATAGGGACAGGCGTAGCGGCACCAGAAATTCTTGATGAAGACCGAGAGCAGCATGAGTACCACAATGACGATGAGTGCGGTGGTGCTCATATGAATAAAGAAGTGCAGCATTTTGACGTCGGCGAGAATTCCGTACGGCTGCACCATGAAGTCTTCGAGGGCGACGGCGCTCATGTTGCCGATGATGACGATGAAGAAAGCCATGAGCAAATACTTGATGGAGCGAAGTGGGATGTCCAGCAAGCGGGGGAGCACCAGGTTGCGGCAGAAAAGCTTGCGGCCCACTTTCCATAGGTATTCGGAGAGGGTTCCGACCGGGCAGAGCCAACCACAGAAGGCGCGCTTCATAATCAGGCTCATGGCGGTGAAGACCAGAAAGAGCACCATGGCGGCAGGGTGGATGGCAGGGACGCGGCCAGTGGCGAGAAGGTAGCGCACGTTCATAAGTCCGGCGATGGGGAGCCAGCCTTCGACTCCGGCAGGACGCGAGAAGTGAGAGCCGGTGGCGCCGCTCTCAAAAAAATGTACGAAGAAATAGAACTGCACGCAGAGGAAGACGTTGAGCAGGATGAAGAGACTCTGCACGATGAGACGCGTTCGCTGCGAACGGTCCGGCGAGGTGCGGCGAACGTGCTGCTTTTTGGGCTTCCCGGCAGGGATTTGCGAGGACGATGAAAGCTCTAGTTCGGTATCAACGTGATTCGTCATGAGGAATAGACATTGGAAGAATCCAATGCTCTTAAGAGTAGGAGGCTGAGTGCTGGCGCGCTATGACTTCGGTCACAGGGCGAATCCGGCCATTCTGGATTGGAAACCAACACATATTCTCAGTAGTTACTCGAAAACACATCAGCTGCTCACTCCTTAGCCGCTCACTCCTTCTGGCGTCGCGATGTGCAAATGCTTCGTGGAAAAGTGCTTCCCACTCGTTTGCTGGAGCATCCAAACGCGGGTACATACTGTCCGGAAAATCGGACAGACTAGTTTGGCCCTCGGCAACGCCGCAGCAAAACTTGGAGATTAACTGACTTCCTTGAGGCACACTCACGAACCCCGTCGCGTTTTCCTGCTGGCCGGAGTCTTTTTTTGCGGAGCAGTTTTATCCCTTGCCCAAACCGAGACGCCCTCTAGTACGAGCACGCCAGGCCAAGCCATACCTGGAACGCTCGGGGTGAGCCCATTCGCGAGCAGCGTGCCGACAAAGCTCGTTCCGGGGGTGCTGCCGCTTTCGTTTCAGGACGCTATCGATCGAGGATTAAAGCAGAACCTTGGGCTGCTCCTTTCAAATGCAGACATTCGCTTGGCCCAAGGACAGCGCTGGGAGCAATTGAGCACTCTCCTGTCACACGTGACGGCGGCGCCCTATGTGGCGGACTCGAAGATCAATCTTGCCGAGCTCGGTTTTGGCAGTCTTTCTGGACTTAATATCCCTCCGTCCATAGGCCCTTTTTCGTACTTCGACGCACGTATAGCTGTGACGCAGTCGCTGTTCGACTGGAAAGCGATCAACGCTACGCGCGCAGCCGGCCAAAGCTTAAAGTCTGCCGAATACACCTACAAAGACGCGCGCGATCTTGTCGTGCTCGCAGTGGGCTATACCTACTTGCAGGCCATCGCCGACGAGGCCCGCATCGAAACGGCGGAAGCGCAAGTCAAGACGGCGCAGGCCGTCTATGACCAAGCGAAGGACCAAGTGACTGCGGGCACTTCGGCAGCCATCGACGGCTTGCGCGCCAAGGTAGAGTTACAGACCCGGCAGCAACAATTGATTCAGGCAAAGAACAACTTCGCCATCCAGAAGCTGACCGTAGCACGCGTGATCGGGCTGGCTCCCGGGCAGGAATTCGAATTGACGGACAAGTCGCTCTACCAACCGTTTGAAGGCATTGCTCTTGATGAGGCTCTGAAACGTGCTTACGCTTCGCGTTCCGACTACCAAGCGGCGATGACCGACTTACGCGCGGCGGAGTTCTCCCGGAAGGCCGCGATTGCGGGCTATTTGCCCTCGCTTTCCTTTGACGCCGACTATGGCGCGGCAGGGTCGCATCCATCCACGGAAACGCAAGTATTCGACGTGCGTGGAACGCTGTCGATTCCGATCTTTCAGGGAGGTAGCGTTCATGGTGAACTTTTGCAGGCCGATGCGAGACTCGAGCAGAGCCGGGAGCGTCTGGAAAACCTACGCGCGCAGATCGACTCCGACGTTCGCACCGCACTGCTGAATCTGCAGTCCTCGGCGGATCTGGTTAACGTGGCTCGCAGCAACATTGATTTAGCGGAGGAGACACTGACGCAGTCGCGCGACCGTTTCAGCGCTGGTGTCACCGATACGGTGGAAGTGGTGCAATCCCAGCAGCTCGTATCGAGCGCCCACGAGCAGTACATCTCCAGTCTCTACGACTACAACTTCGCAAAAATTTCCCTGGTTCGCGCTCTGGGCATCGCTGAGGGGGGCGTCAAGGAATATTTTAGAGGTAAATGATCATGGCGGAAGAGAACCCACCGCTTTCGGCGCCTGAGGGACACAGAGAATCTCCGATCGATCCATCGTCCGCGACAGACACGAAGGATGCGCCACGACCGACCCGGCGACGCAAACCCCGAAGAAAAATCGTGATGCTCGTCGTAGTCCTGGTCGTGCTCGTCGCCGGCGTGTTCTTGTGGCGCTACTTCGCCAGCTATGAATCGACCGACGATGCCCAGGTGGATGTTCACCTATATCCTGTCAGCGCACGTATCTCCGGCTATGTGGTGCAGGTGAACGTGGGCGACAACCAGTGGGTGCAGCAGGGTACCGTACTCGTGGAGATCGACCCGACAGACTATGAGGTTGCGGTCGCGCAGGCGCGAGCCAATCTAGCCAACGCCGAAGCGACGGCTCAATCGCTGAATATCACGGTTCCGATTACTTCGGTGAACACTTCGAGCCAACTGAAGTCCACGGCGTCGGACATAGAAAATGCCAATGCAGGAGTCATTGCCGCCGAGAGGCAGCTTACGGCCGCCCATGCCCAACTGGAGCAGGCCGAGGCCAACGATGTGCGCGCGCAAGCCGATCTGAAGCGCTACAAACTGCTGGTGGAAAAGCAGGAAGTTGCCCGACAGATTTACGATCAGGCATTGGCCACGGCCAGATCCAGTACCGCAAACGTAGCAGCGGCGCACGCCAGTGAATCCGCCGCGCAACAGTTCGTGCAACAGGCCAAAAGCCGTCTGGTGCAAGCAGAGGCGAACCACCAATACGCGGAGACCGGGCCGCAGCAGGTTTCCTCCACCCGGGCTCGCGTGCGCGCGGCAATCGCCGACGTGGAGCAAAAGCGAGCGCTGCTGGAACAAGCCGAGCTGAACCTGCAATACACGAAGATCGTTGCGCCGGTCACCGGAGAAGTGAACAAGACAGTGGTTGTAGGGTGGAACGTTCAAGCCGGACAGCAACTCCTCACAGTCGTGCCTCTCGACGAAGTGTGGATCACCGCCAATTTCAAAGAGACGCAGCTCAAGCACATGCGAGTTGGACAGAGAGCGTAAATCCATGTGGATTCGAGCGGACGGACTCTAAAGGGCCGAGTGGACAGCATTGCTGGCGCGACCGGTCCTCTCTTCAGCTTGCTTCCGCCGGAGAATGCCACGGGCAACTACGTGAAAATTGTTCAAAGGATTCCGGTAAAGATCGTTCTTGAGCCGGGCGAGAACCGCGACCGTCAGCTTCGGCCAGGCATGAACGTGGTGCCCGACGTGTACCTCCAATGAGTTCCGCTGCACTCACACTCGACCAGGACATTTGGCGGCCCAAATACAATCCCTGGCTGATTGGTGTGGTCGTGGCAATGGCAGCGTTCATGGAGGTCCTCGACACCAGCATCGCGAACGTGGCCCTGCCGTACATAGCGGGGAGTCTGGGGGCGAGCAACGACCAAAGTACGTGGGTGTTGACTTCGTATCTGGTGTCGAATGCCATCATCTTGCCGATCAGCGGCTGGCTCGCAGGTGCATTTGGACGGAAGCGCTTTTTCATGTCCTGTCTGGGTGTCTTTACTGTGAGTTCTTTGCTCTGCGGTGTGGCGCCGAGTCTCGGGTTGCTTCTTTTCTTCCGGGTGTTGCAAGGCGCGGGCGGCGGCGGGCTGCAGCCGATGGCTCAAGCCATTCTGGCAGACACCTTTCCACCGCAACAGCGAGGCCTGGCGTTTGCGCTGTACGGCATTACAGCCAGTCATGGCACCCACGATCGGGCCAACCCTGGGCGGGTGGATCACCTTCAACTATTCCTGGCGGTGGATTTTTTTCATCAACCTCCCTGTCGGCCTGGCCACATGGTCTTCTGGTGCGGCGCTTTGTCGAAGATCCTCCTTATTTGAGCCGGCTCAAAGCGGCTGGAGTCAAGTTGGATTACATTGGCATCGCTCTGCTGGCGCTCGGCATCGGGGCGTTACAGGTGCTGCTCGACAAGGGCCAGGAAGATGATTGGTTCGGGTCGCACTTCATCACGACCTTGGTCGTCGTCGCGACCGTATGCCTGATTTCGCTGGTTATCTGGGAGTGGTTTCAAAAGGCGCCGATCATCGACGTGCGCATGTTCAAGAACTTTAACTTCGCGAGTTCGAGCCTGATGATGTTCACTCTGGGAATCATGCTGTTCAGCAGCCTGGTCCTGATGCCGCAGTTTCTCCAGACGCTGGTGGGGTACACCTCGGAACTGGCTGGGCTTGCGCTTTCGGCTGGAGGCCTTGTCTTGCTGATCGAGATGCCCATCATGGGCCAACTGACAACGAAGTTACAGGCGCGCTACCTGATCGCCTTTGGCTGGCTGGCCCTGTCCATTGCCATGTACTATTCCACGAAGCGGATTGACTTGCAGATCAGCTTCAGTGCCGCCGCTTGGCTGCGCATCGCTCAGGTGATTGGTTTGGGGTTCCTGTTCGTGCCGATTACGCTGGTGGCTTACATCGGAATTGCGCCGGAGAAGAACAACGCAGTCGCCGGAATCATCAATTTCATGCGCAATATGGGAAGCAGCGTGGGAACGTCCATGGTCACCACGTTGATTGCGCGGCGCTCGCAATTCCATCAGGAGAGACTGGTGCAGGACGCCAGGGTCGACAATCCCAATTTCCTGAATGCAGCTAACGGCCTGGCCCAGAGCTTGACTCACTCCGGATTGGGCACGCATGAGGCTCGCATGCAAGCGTACGCCAGGATTTACCAGGGCCTGCAAGGGCAGGCCGCAAGCCTGGCGTACATTGATACCTTCATGGTCCTTGCCGTGGTGGCAGCGATCATGTTCTTTCTGGCTTTTGCTTTGAAGAAGAATGATCCGGGTGGTGGCAGTCAGGTGGAAGTAGGTTGAGGGAGTGAAATCTGCTGCAGATGCGCGCAGCACATTGCGGATTTTGGGGAGCTGAATGATCAGAATCGTGACAATTGAACGGGAGTACGGAAGCGGCGGCGGCGAAATCGCTCAACTGCTTGCGAAGCAGCTTGGCTGGAAGCTTTGGGATCAGTTGCTGACGGAGGAGATCGCGAGGCTGGCCAATTGTCCCAAGGCGGTCGTCGAGGATCGGGAGGAACGGACCGATCCGCTCTACTACCGGCTCTTCAAATCATTCTTGCGCGGGAGTTATGAAGGAAGCATCAATGCGCACAAGCTCAACCTGGTGGACAGCGAAAGCATTTTGAAGATTACAGAACGTGTCGTTGAGCACGCGGCGAAGACCGGAAACTCTGTCATCGTCGGAAGAGGGTCGCAGCATTTTCTCAGGGACCGTCAAGACACGTTGCGCGTGTTTCTTTATGCTCCGAGAGAAGATAAAGTTCGGCGCCTGTTGGCTCGCGGCAAAAGCGAGAAGGAAGCCCGAGAGCTCGTGGATACCGTCGATCAGGAACGCGTTGATTTCATCCAGAAGTATTTCAACGTCGAATGGCCTAACCGCGCCATTTACCACACCATGATCAATACCGCGATTGGCGATGAGGCCGTCGTTTACGCGATTCTGGATTTCATTAAAACCCTTGATGCAAAAGCCATTGCCTGAGTGCCTGTCGAATAGAACCTCGCGCTTATAGCTTTTTCAAATTACAGGCGAACAAGTATCCTCTTAAACCCAGCAGATATGCTGCACGAAGAATCCTCTTCCGCCCGTGAGGAATCTCTTATTTCTGGGGAGAAGACGCAGTGACTGTCACTCTGATTATTATTTACGTAGCGGCGACGTCCCTCTTGATTCTAGTGTGGATCAAACGCAGAAGACACCGGCGTGAGACAGAGATGCACAGCATCACGCCAGAGGCTCTACATACATTGTTGGCTTCAAATCAAGAGGTTCTCCTCTTCGATGTTCGTCTGCCGCTCGACTTGTTGGCTGACCCCGAGATTATCCTCGGCGCAATGAGGATTCCTCCCCAAGAACTGCTTCAGAATCCATCACTCATCCCGAAAGATAAAGACTCGGTTGTTTACTGTACCTGCCCTGATGATAAAACCAGCCGAATCGTCTTACGTCGAGCTCAAGCCATGCATATCTTGCGGATTAAATTCCTCAGAGGTGGACTGGCAGGCTGGAAAGCAAGGGGCTATCCGGTTGAGCCATATGAAAAGCCCTTCCACCTCGATACTAGAATCTAGCGCTGTCCTCACTGCATACGTTTTGGACTGCGGGTGAACAACTACTACTCCTGATGTAGAGTGTCCCAAATATTGTCCGTCGACCAGCACACCGTGATGCTGCCAACAGAAGCTTCAGGCAACGAAGATATCGTCCACGCTGAAGGTGTGCGGGACTATTGATCACTGAACTGACGAGTAGCCCGTGATCCGCCCGAGACCGGCGTTGACTGCTCGGATCGCCGATTACATTATGAGGACTGCGCGGAACCTGGCCCTGCCCTCCGCAACGCGTTCATAGGCCTTGGCGGCCTCCGCCAATGGGTAAGTCTCGACGATCGTTTTGACTTTTCCTTGCGCTACGAAATCCAGGGCTTCGTAGAGATATTCGGTGCCGTTTTGCTGGCTGCCAACTATTCGAATGCGCTTCGAGATGAGATCCATCAGCGAGACCGAAAGCGGCTCCGCATCAGCGCCCATCGTGACGAGCCGGCCGTCCGGACGTAACCCCTGTATGCTGTCCACCATCGACTTGGTCGAATTTGAGGTGCTGAGGATTACATCTGCGCCCCCAGCTGCCGCAAGGCTCTTGCCGTCGCGGACAACCTCATCCGCACCGAGATCGCGGATCATCTTGTCCTTATCGGGGGAATGCGAAACTGCGATGGTCTCGAAGCCTGCGGCCTTCGCGTATTGCACTGCCAAGTGCCCAAGCCCGCCGATCCCGAGCACAGCCACCCTCTCATGCGGCTTGGGATCGGCCCACCGGAGCCCGCTGTAGACCGTGTAACCCGCACAGAAGATCGGGGCAGCCTGCTCATAGGAAACCTTGTCGGGAATAAGGTGGGTTGCGTCGGCATTCATCAGCATGTACTCGGCATGTCCGCCTTGTGCCTCAACTCCTGTACCCTTCAGATAGGGACAGAACATTCTGCGGCCACGCTGGCACCATTCGCAGCGCCCGCAGGTGGATTGAATCCAAGCGGTACCCACGCGATCGCCCACTTTCCGAGTCGTGACATCGGGAGCTACGGCAACGATCTCTCCGACCGGCTCGTGGCCGAGGATTCGGGGGAACGGTCCGGGCAAGTGTCCGAGCGTTTGATGTACGTCGGTGTAGCAGATTCCGCTTGCATGCATCTTCACGAGCACTTGATTCGGTCCGGGCTGAGGTTGCGGAACGTCTTTGACCTGCCACGGACTGCTCATAGCGGGAACGACGGCAGCTCGCATAAACACTTCCTCCTGGCGCGATTCGATGCGAGAGGACTTGCGGTCGTTGCCGATTAGCGAGCCCAGCGTATTCCAGAATACGTCGTCGCCATCTCCGATCACTCCGAGCAGGAGTGGCGATTCGATTGCGGTTGTTGGAGGTGTGGAATCGCCCGACAGGTCGAAAATGGCTTGAAGATCGAGAGGTACACGGACGGGCAATGCGCGAGATTCGAGCCACGTCGGTCGTCAGGGAGATTGAACGCGCTGGCCGAAAGGCGATCGCAATTCAAGCGGAGGCCACCGACGCCGAAGCGGTGAAAGGTGCGGTCGACAAGACCGTCGCGAGCTTCGGCCGACTCACGTACTGGTGAACAACGCCGGAACGGCCATTCCGAAGCCCTTCGAGGAGACCACGCTGGAAGAGATGGATCGGGTGCTCGACATCAACATCCGCGGCGTTTTCGTCGCGACGCAGGCGGCGCTGAAGCATATGAAGAGCGGCGCTCGCATCATCATGATCGGTTCGAGCGTGGGCGAGCGCAACAATATGCCCGGGCTTGTGCCCTACGCGGCGACTAAGGGCGCCGTCAAGGTGTTCACGCAGGGGTTGTCCAGAGAGGTCGGGAGTCGCGGCATCACGGTCAACAACGTGCAACCGGGTCCGATCGACACGCCCGCCGATCCTCCATCGAAAAGAATCATTCGTTGATTATCTTCATCCCCGATACTCAGAATTTGCTGCGCTGACTAAGCGAGAGGACGAGCTTGGGCTGCTGTCAAAGAATGACATAGGCTACCGGAAATTGTGGCTTTCGACACTAGCTGAGCGTGGCCTCAAAATAGAGGGTCACACGATTCTGCCAGAGGAGAGGAAACCGGATTCCCCGCAGATTTGAGGGTGTAAGCAAATGCCTGGAGTTATGCCCTGCGTCTATCCAGACACCTCTCAAAGTTGAGGTTAATCTCTCATGCACTCTGGCGGATTCCGAATCTGCCGAAGCACCTTGACCAGCCCAAGGAGTGCCGCACACTATCGAAACAACAGCGCATAGCCCGAAACTCTGCATCGGGAAGTAGACTCTACCCGATGCATGTTATTAAATAAAGGCCCGCCGAAGGAAATCGACGGGCACTGGACAGGCAATTGCGCCAAAGTCGGGACATTTATGGCGCCAATTCGGACAATTAATGCGCCAACCTACAAAGCAAGCAGCAAGCGGCAGTTAGATGTCGAGGTTCTTCACGTCGAGCGCGTTGTCCTCAATGAACTTGCGGCGGGATTCCACGTCTTCGCCCATCAGGGTCGTAAAGATGTTTTCGGTTTCCGCCAGATCCTCAAGTTTCACCGAGAGCAGAGTGCGGCGCTCGGGGTCCATTGTGGTCTCCCATAGTTGCTCGGCGGACATTTCTCCCAGTCCTTTGTAACGCTGGATTTGATAATCCTTGCGTCCCTGTTCCAAGACGTAGTTGAAGAGGTCTCGGACGGTCTTCTTTTCGACCGGCTCGCGCGAGCCTCCCTTGGGAGCCACGCGAGTGGGAGCGCCGCCCTTGATCGTCTTACCTTCGATCTTGTCGGCATCGGCCTTCTCGGCGGTCGAGATGGTATCGTCGGCCTCGTCCTTGGCTGCTTCTATGTTCTTGACCCATTCGATTCGGAAGGGCGGCTTCATGAACTCGGCGATGTGGCCGTAGAGCCGCATCATCTGCTTGTATTCAGGGCTCGAAATGAGCCCCCAACTGATGGCGTGCGGCGTGCCCTGCGAGTTGACGAAGCGCACGTCCCAGAGCTCGTGCTCTTCGTCAAAGTGGGTGGAGACCGACATGAACTGCTCTTCCTTGGCAATCGCCTTGAGCCGGGCTTCGATATCGGCAATGCGCGTGGGCACCGCGTCGGGTGCGCCGTGGAAGTCCTCGCGGCGGGTGAGCTCAAATTCGGGTAGCATTTCGGTGACATGCTCGTTGCGAATACGCTTGTCCACCTTGTCCAGCGAACCGAGGTACTCATTGAGCCGCGTCATGAATTGTGTGAGCTGCTTGGACTCGAGCCGCGCTCCGCTGTCGCCGTAGCTGACCACAAGGCCGTCAGAGGCGCGCTTGATCATGACCTGTACGAACTCCGCATCGTTTTTGATGTACTGCTCGAAGCGGCCTTTCTTAATCCGGTAGAGCGGCGGCTGCGCGATGTAAATGTTGCCGTGCTTGATCAGTTCCTGCATGTGCCGGAAGAAGAACGTCAGCAGAAGGGTGCGGATGTGTGAACCGTCAACGTCGGCATCGGTCATCAGAATGATCTTGCTGTAGCGCACCTTTGCCGCATCGAAGTCGTCTTTGCCAATGCCACAGCCGAAGGCGGTGATCATGGCGCGGATTTCCTCGTGGCCCAGCATCTTGTCGTAACGCGCCTTCTCGACATTGAGGATTTTTCCCTTGAGTGGAAGGATCGCCTGGAATCGGCGGTCGCGTCCCTGCTTGGCAGTGCCGCCTGCGGATTCACCCTCGACGAGATAGACCTCGCAACGCTCCGGGTCGCGCTCCGAGCAGTCGGCCAGTTTGCCGGGGAGCCCGCCACTGTCGAGCACGCCTTTGCGGCGGGTAAGGTCGCGAGCTTTGCGCGCCGCTTCACGGGCGCGTGAGGCGTCGATGGCCTTGTTGATGATCTTGCGGGCGACCTGCGGGTTCTGCTCAAAGAATGCGCCTAGGCGCTCGTTGACGAACGCCTGCACCGGGCCTGCAATATCGGAGTTGAGCTTGCCCTTGGTCTGTCCTTCAAACTGCGGCTGCGGCAGCTTGACGCTGACAACCGCGACCAAGCCCTCGCGCACATCGTCGCCGGAGAGATTTTCCTTCAGGTCCTTGAACAGACCAAGCGACTGTCCGGCGGCATTGATGGTGCGGGTGAGTGCCGAGCGGAATCCCTGTAGATGGGTGCCGCCATCCACCGTGTTGATGTTGTTGGCGAAGCTAAAAACAGTTTCGCTGTAGGCATCGTTGTACTGCATGCCGATCTCAACCGCGAGGCCGTCCTTCTCCGCCGATTCCATGTAAATCGGCTTCTCATGGAGAACGTTCTTGCCCTTGTTAAGATGTTTGATAAATTCGGCGATGCCTCCGCTGAACTTGAACTCGGTGTGCTTGGCCTCGCCGGTCTTCTGGTCGGTCGTGCGCTCATCAGTGAGCGTGATGACAAGGCCTTTGTTGAGGAAGGCGAGTTCGCGCAGACGATTGGCAAGCGTGTCGTAGTTGTACTCTGTGACCGTGAAGATCGACTTGTCCGGCACGAAGTGAACCTTGGTGCCGCGGCGCTTGGTAGTGCCCGTCTTCGTCAACTTGGTGGTGGGAACGCCTTCGGAATATTCCTGCTCCCAAATGGCGCCGTCACGGCAGATCTCCAGATCGAGTTGCTCGGAGAGCGCATTGACGCAGCTCACGCCGACACCGTGAAGTCCGCCGGAAACCTTATAGGTGGAGCTGTCGAACTTTCCTCCGGCGTGCAGCACGGTCATTACCACCTGCGCCGCAGGGAGACGCTCGCCATCGACGTCCATTTCGTCCACGGGAATTCCGCGGCCATCGTCAGCCACGGAGATGGAGTTGTCGAGGTGAACCGCCACGTCGATCTTGCTGGCATATCCAGCCAGTGCTTCGTCCACCGAGTTGTCAACAACCTCATAGACCAAATGATGCAGGCCCATCTCACCGGTAGAACCGATGTACATGGCGGGACGCTTGCGCACCGCTTCCATGCCACCGAGAACCTTGATCGAATCAGCAGTGTAACCGGATTCGGCTGTGGTTGCGGTTTTCTTGTTCAATTCTTCCACGGTGAGTGTTGTCTCTTTCTCGGTTTCGGCAGTTGTTGGCTTAGAGGACATGTGTGATTTCCAGGGCTCGTTGTGACTCCGGCAGCCGAGAAGCGCGCCTGGAGCGTAGAAACGACGAAAATATGGTACCGGGATGAGAATTCATCGTTGTTTTCTATTTTGAGGATGACCGGTTCGAATCGTCGTCACTGGGCACATTGCAACCTGTATTCATTTTAACACGAAAAGAGATTCAATGGTTGACTGTAACTTATTGATCGCGCGATGTTTAACAGTAGTTCTTTAGAGGTATCCAGAAGCCTGAACATGGCCCCGAGTTGGAGTATGATCACGAACAATGTGTAGGCAAGCATTTTTTAAATCGCTGCCGCGTTCATGTCCACCCCCGCTTTTCGGTCCAGCCCTCTTGCTGTACACTTTCTGGCGCGTACTCCGCCCCACCGGAGAGCGTGAGGAGCACTTATGAAAGCGATTGGCTACGTTCAGTCCTTACCGCCCTCTGATCCCAACTCTCTCTTCGACTTAGAACTTCCCAAGCCTGTCGCCAGTGGACATGACCTCCTCGTCGCTGTGCGCGCCGTCTCCGTCAATCCCGTCGACACCAAGGTTCGCATGAGGCAGCAGGGGAGCCAGGCGCAGCCCAAAATTCTTGGCTTCGATTGCGCCGGGATTGTCGAGTCCGTCGGCCCCGAGGTCACTTTGTTCAGGCCGGGCGACGAAGTCTTCTACGCCGGCTCCATCCTCCGCCCCGGCACCAACAGCGAATTCCATCTCGTCGATGAGCGAATCACCGGCCACAAACCTCGCGCGCTCTCCTTCGCTGAGGCCGCCGCTCTTCCGCTCACCTCTATCACTGCATGGGAGCTGCTCTTCGATCGCCTGCGCATTCCGCTCGGAAAGCCGCAGCAGGCCGGCACGCTTCTAGTCATCGGAGCCTCCGGCGGCGTCGGCTCTATCCTCGTGCAGCTCGCCCGCCGCCTCACCGGAGTGACCGTCATAGGCACGGCTTCGCGCCCCGAATCTCAGCAGTGGGTCTTGAAAGCCGGCGCCCACCACATTGTCGATCATTCAAAAAAGCTCAGCGAAGAGGTCCGTAAGCTCAGAATCCAGCACATCGAATTCATCATCGGCCTCACCCACACCGATCAGCACTTCGATGAGATCGTTGACCTCATCGCACCCCAGGGAGCCTTCGCGCTTATCGACGACCCCGACCTCATCGACTTCCGCAAATTCAAGGCAAAGTCCGCCTCCCTGCAATGGGAGTCCATGTTCACCCGCTCCAGCTTTCAGACCGCAGACCTGATCGAGCAGCACCGCATCCTGGAGCAAATATCGGCACTTGTCGATGACGGACTCATCCGCAGCACGCTCGGCAAAACCGCTGGACACATCAATGCCGCCAATCTCCGTCAGGCTCACGCCACCATCGAGTCCCACAAATCCATCGGTAAGATCGTACTCGAAGGCTTTTAAGAGCTTGAAAAGATTAGACGTTATCCGGCTGCTTCTGTCGTTGCGTGTGTTGCAGGTCTGGTGATATCGAAAAAATTGTTGTGGTGCTGCTAACCTTTATTCCGGAGGCGCGTCTATCACGTGTAACCTCCTGATGAATACTTTAGGCCGGACAAGCTCCTCGAAAAAGAGCTCCCGGCCTTAACTTTTTCTGGCCGAAAGGCAGCGTTGAATCTCCCACTTGACAAGGCTAAGCTAAGCGCCAACATCACCGCAGGAGGTGAGTTCATGGCCACAGAACGCAAGGTGATCGATATTCGCTTGTTTCTAGCAGACGAACCTAGCGACATCGCGATCGTGGGCGAAGAAGAGTTGCTGAAAATTGCCGTACAGCACGCGGTCCATGACCACGGACACCGCGACACGCCAGCACTCCGCAAACAGTTGCGTTCGATGCTGCGCGAAGAGCTCAGGAAAGTGAAAGCGGCTTAGTTGGGAGCCGGGTTCGACCGCAAGTGAGCAGCGACGGGGCACACAGGTTGCCGGATGCAGTAAGCTTTCAGGTGAGCGACCGATGCCCAACGCCACCATCTTCCAACCCGAACTGTTCGAATTCCTTCGGCAGTTAAAACGCCACAATAACCGCGAGTGGTTCGCGAAGAACAAGGCGCGGTACCAGCAGGTCGCGGTGGAACCCGCGATGGAGTTTATCAGCGGCTTCGCCCCACATCTGGAGAAGCTGAGCCCGCACTTTGTTGCCG
Source organism: uncultured Acidobacteriota bacterium (assembly GCA_963786435.1). Lineage (GTDB taxonomy): Bacteria > Acidobacteriota > Terriglobia > Terriglobales > Acidobacteriaceae > TOLSYN. The sequence goes on along the minus strand of CAWAZK010000002.1, from coordinate 2,141,498 downwards.
ACGCCCGGCCGACGAGGGGTTCCCTATTCCGCATCTATCGGGACACGCGGTTCTCTTCGGACAAAATCCCGTACAAGACGCACATTGGAATTCACTTCTCACATGAGATGGATAAGGACGTCCACGCACCCGTTTTCTATCTGCACCTGGAGAAGGATGGCTGCTTTGTGGCGGCTGGAGTCTGGCACCCAGACAACCGAGCCCTCACCAAGATCAGGACTGCGATTGTCGCTCAGCCTGAGCAGTGGAAAAGGGCGACTCGGAAGCTGGAGCTTGAAGGCGATTGCCTGACTCGACCGCCAAAGGGGTTCTGCTCGGAGCATCCGCTCATCGAGGATTTGAAGCGCAAGGACTTCGTGACTTCGGTGCCGATGTCCGAGGAACAGGTCTGCGCCCCGACGTTCCTGAAGGAGTTCACAGCTGTGTGCCGGACGATGACGCCGCTGGTACAGTTCACGACGAAGGCATTGGGATTAAAGTTCTGAAGAGCGTGCTACCTCACGAGACTTGCTGGACCATCGCGACAGAGCGTCACCGGGGAAAACAGTGTCTCTAATCATCATCTCGCGTGCAGGCTGCCTCTTTTTCTCGGGAGAGAGCGACTGCAACCAAGGATAGAGTACTCACCAGCACTGGAAACCAGACCTGTGAGACCCACGGCACCGGAATCAGAAACAGCACGTCATAGGCTTTGAGTGAAGATGGCCATCGTAATGTCGCCCATAGCCCAACATAGTAGGTGATGTCCCACGCGGCGAATGTCCACAGAAAAGAACCCCAACGCTCTTTAGCCCTGGCACCCGCGAGGAGCGCGACACTGCCCAGCATGATCATGGTTGCAGCCTCGCGAAAAAGCTCAACCGTGAGCAGGCTATGGGGAAATTGCGCAAGAGACGCTATAGTTTCCTGATAGTTCGCCGACGGGCTTGGGGGGTCAGAAATTGTGCTGCTGTAATTACCGGATTCGCCCACGGCGGCACGCAGGTAAACCACCACCGCAGCTTCCACGAAGCCAAACGATGCGCCAAACAATGCAAGCGTCAAAAGTTTTCGGCGGCTAAGCAGTAATCCTTCTCGCCGCCAAAAGAAATACGAAAACGCAGGTACGAGAAGCAGAAGGTTGACCCACCATGGCTGTGCCAACATCTGAAATCCTTCCATGAATAGTGAGATGCTAAACCGCTAACGAAGCCGAGCGCCGGCTACGGTCGTTTTTTGCCGGAGGGATTGCCGGCGATGATGAAGCGCCATTGATCGTGGGGCGCCCGGTTATAGCAGAGCTCTTCAAAAACAAGTCCTAGAGCGTAAACAGCTATCCTGTCCAAGCAAAAACGTCTTGGATGAGTAGGCTGGTGAACTCATCCATGCTGTTGCGGGCATCTTAAACCCAGGTGTGCTTCCGGCACCCACATCCGCCAGCAGCAACGGATGGGGGCGAGCCTCTTGTCGAGCGCGCTTGGCTCTTGGCTATTTGTGTGCGCGGGCCTCGGCGAGAATCTGCTCGGCGTGGCCCTCCGGTTTCACCTTGCGCCAGACCTGGGCGATGGTACCGTCGGACGTAATGAGGAAGGTGGTGCGCTCGATACCCATGACTTTTTTGCCGTACATATTCTTTTCCTTGAGGACGCCGAAGAGTTCAGCAACCTGTTTCTCTGCGTCGGCAAGGAGCGTGTAGGGGAGCGAGTATTTTTCCTGGAACTTCTTCTGCGCCTTTGAGGTGTCCGGAGAGATGCCGAGAACGGTGAGCCCGGAGCGGGTAAGTTTGCCATAATGGTCGCGGAATCCGCAGGCCTCGACGGTGCATCCGGGAGTATTGGCGCGGGGATAGAAGAACAGCACGATGGGTTTACCCTGGAAGGAAGAGAGCGTGACCGGTTCTCCGTTTTCGTCGGGCAGTGTGAAGTCGGGGGCTTTCTGGTTGACGTCCATGACCATGTATCTATACCGCAAAATGTGGCAGGCCGTCACGCTGGCGGCGGTGGCCGTGGTGATTTCGTCGGCATTGCAGGCTCAGTTCCGGACGGCCCCGCGGCCGGAGCGGAAAACTGCACGGGCGATCGGGGTTCTGGAGACGTTTAAGAACGGGTCGCGACGGCTGGTGCCGGTCACCTTCTTCTATGAGGGTCATTACTACGATGCAACCTTTTATCGTGCGACTCCGGTGCCGATGGCGCTGGATTCGGAGACGGTATATGAGGTGCAGCAGTTTGGCAATCCGGTGGGCACGTTTACGGTGCTGAATGCGACGGAGAGACCAGGCCAGAGCGCGGGAGACGACGCGACGGCGTGGTTCGGCAACGGACACTACAGAGCGGCCCCAGACGCAGCGGCGCTGGCGAAGAAAAAGGCCGCCGCGCATCGCATGGTGGTGGTGCAAGACTCCTCAAAGCCAGTGCTGCATCGGCGCGCGGGAAGTGAAGGCGACAACCCGGTCGCGCATTCGGCGTCATCGGCGGCCAGCGCGGCCGATTCCAACGCGGCCCAAGAGGACGACGATCCGGATCGGCCGAGGCTCCACCGGAGTGAAGCCTCGGGCGGAGAAAGTTCGGCTTCGACACAGACCTCGGCACAGGCCCCGGCTCCGGCACAGGCTCCCGGTGGAGGACAGGATTCGGATCGACCGAAGCTGCAACGCAGAGATGAGACAGGGAGTGCGGCCCCGGAAGCTGCGAGTTCATCGGGAAGTTCAACGACCAGCGTGGCGGCAGAGGCAGAGCCGGCGCCGAGCGGCGATTCGGATCACCCGATTCTGCGGCGCGGCAAGCCGCTGCAAGAACAGAGTGGGCGCGATTTGCCGGACTTCAATCCGGAGGATAAGCCCAGCAGCAGGCCGGATAGTGCGAATGGGGTTGCCAACGGAGCTGCGAACGGTTTTACAGGCACCGTCATGAGCGATGAGGACGTGACTCGGCAGGTTGCGGTGAGCGATGCAGGGCGATCGGAGCCGCAGCCGCTGATCTACATTTGCCGCGAAGAACAGCGGAAGCAGATGGAGGCTGATGCGCGCGAGCTGGCAAAGGCGGAGTTGCGCCGGGTGGCCGCACAGCGCGGCTTGGTGCTGCCCGAGGCGGCGAAACCTGCTGCGCTGAAAACGGCTCCGGCAAAACGGGCGAGTGTCGCGAAAAAGAAAGCGGCGGCACAGGCAACAACACCGGAGCTGAACCTGCGAGAAGAACAATTCGTTCCCTACGACTTGGACTACAACGACTACGCGACTGTGGTCTTCTCGGCCCGCTATGTGCCGGAGTCCGCAAGTGCGAAGGGTACTGCTGGTGCGAACGGGCCAGCTTCGAGCGCGAAAAGCTGGGTGGTCACGGTGATCGCGCGCGAAGATGACGGAAAGCTGGTGAAGCTTTACAGCGCAGTGAGCGATCCGAAGGAGCTGGATCTCTATCCCGAAGTGCGGCTGGTGGACGCTGTGGACCCCGACGGATATGGTCGCTATGGGCTGCTCTTCCGCGAGCAGAAGCGCGACGGGGTGAGCTGGCTATTGGGACGGACGACCGGGTATGAGTTGCAGACGATCTTTGAGACGCCGGAAAGGTGAGGGTATTCATCTGTTACTGCGCTCCCGGTTGCGTGCCGGGAGCTTTTGTTTGGGCCGGAACCGCAGGCGGGATTCTATACTTTGACGAAGTATGCGGAGCCGAAAGCAGGCATGAGTGATTGCCATGAGTAAGGAAGAGATGCTGGAGACGGATAAACGGCTGGGCCGGGCACTGGTGGCCCTGATGGAGTCGCAGAGTGGAAAGGGCAGCGGCGAGCATAACTCGGTGCTAGGCGCACGCGAGTGGGAGGCTGCCGCAGGCGTAGCGACAGGCGATGCCTGGAAGCTAGCCGAAGAGTTGCGCGCGCTTGGCGTGGAGATAGAGGGCTCGGCTGCGGCGGGCTGGAAGCTAGTGGGCGAGGCGGACCTGGCCGTGCCTGAGGTGCTGGAGCCGAAGATCGCAGAGACGATCTTTGCCGGAGGGGTGCATCATTTTGCCAAAATCGGCTCGACAAACTCGGCGGCGATGCGGGCCGGCGCCGAAGGTTTAGCGGAAGATGCCGACGAGCGGCAACGAGCTAGGTTGGGCGCGGTGTGGCTGGCAGAAGAGCAGACGGCGGGTAAAGGTCGCGCGGGGCATGTGTGGAAGTCGAATCCGATGGATGGAATTTACTGCTCGGCCTTACTGAGGCCCCGGCTGGCTCCAGCTGAGGCGATTATTTTGTCACTGGCGGCGGGGCTGGCGGTGGTGGACGCGGTCCATGAGGTGACCGGACTGTGGGGCGATCTGCGCTGGCCGAACGATGTGCTGATGGGCGGTCGGAAATTCTGCGGCATCCTGACGGAGTTGAACGCAGAGGTAACGCGGGTTCGCTACGTGGTGGTGGGCGTGGGAATAAACGTGAACCACGCGGAGTTTCCGCCGGAGCTGGCGGGGATTGCGACTTCACTGCGCCTGGAAGCAGGGCAGAATTTTTCGCGGGTTGAGCTGGTGGCGGCCTTGCTGCGGGCCCTGGACCGCGAACAGGCGGAGTTGTGTAACGGAGCCGGCGTTGGCGCGGCCCGTGAGCAGATTCTGCGGCGTTTTGAGCAGCATTCCTCTTTCTGTTGCGGCTGCCCGGTTGCGATTGAGGAAGACGGTGGCTATGAAGGCGTAACGCGGGGGCTGGACGAGCGCGGATTTCTCCGCATTGAAACCGCAGAGGGAATGCGTACGGCACTGAGCGGTGGAGTGCGGAAAAGATAACTCGCGCGGCGGAAGAAGAGAATCACAAGGTCAACAGTCCCACATCTGCCAACCGCGGCAGATATGGGGAAACTAGGACGTACCCTCTTTTCGCCACCGTCAGAAGTGGAATCGCGCCGCGAGCTGGATTTCGCGCTCGCGGTAGAGGGTATTGGCGGCAGCGGTTGGAGTGTTGAAGTTGGAGTCGTACTCCAACGTGGAATCGTAGACGGTGTAAAGAGTGCTGCTGCGGCCTGTGACATTCTGGTGATTGAAGAGGTTGAATGCCTCGGCGAGGAATTCCAGGTCTTTGCGCTCGCCGAAGTGGATGCGCCGCGAGAGGCGCAGATCGGTGTTGTAGAAGTTGCCGTAGCGGAAGCTGTTGCGTCCGAGAAACGGCAGGCGGTCCTGACCGCCCGTGCCCATGAATCCAAGGCACCCGGCGCAGGTTTCGATGGTCTTCAACAAGCCCCCGACATAGCCTTGGACGTTGCCGTCGGCGTTACCGCTGACGTGATCGCTGAAGGGTTTGCCGGTTGAGATTTGCACGATGGGCGCGAGGGTCCATGGTCGAGCGCGGCATGGGCGATGCGACCCGAATGCCGGAACAGGCGCGGCGTCCAGAAGAGGCTTCCGGTGAAGTGATGACGGATGTCGTAGTTGGAGGTGCCGTAATCGGGACGAGCTACGTAGTGCGCGACGCCATCATAAGAATAAGTGAACGGAATTGGGCTGAGAGTGTTGTTGTAGGTGGTGAACGTGGTTGAGTTCTGGTTGAAGTCGAGCGCGTGCGACCAAGTGTAGTTGAAGCGGAAGTCCAAGCCCCTGCTCATGTGCCGGTTGAACTGCAGCACGAGCGCGTTGTAGGAAGAGTTCACGTTGGAGCGAATCTCGGTGATGGTCTGGAAGTTGGGATTGAGCCGGGCGGTATAGACAGGGACGGTCAGGGTGTGTCCGTCGTATGGTCCCTGCGCGCCGGGGCTATAGTAGTCGGCGACGAAGGTGTAGGTGACCTCGGCACGGCTGGAGGGATCGAGGTTGATGTCGATGAAGTTTGGCAGCTCGCGGCCGAGGCTGAGCAGGTAGGAAGCTGAGATAACGGTGTTGCGAGCGAGCTGGCGTTCGAGGATGAGGTCGGTCTGCTGAATTTGCGGACTCTGCATGTTATGGGCGAAGACTGCGACGTTGCCGCCCTGGGTCGAGCTGTAGGGATCAGCGGAACTGACGAGAGGAAAGACCGGTCCGTTCAGGCAGTTGGTGGCGAACATATAGCAGGCTTTGAAACTATAGCTGCGCTGCGCGTCCTCGGTTCCGGTGTTTGTGATGGCGGAAGAGATGGTGGAGTTGCTGATGCGTCCGTAGTAGATGCCATAGCCGCCGCGCAGGGCGGTTTTTCCGTCTGCAGGTGAGTGCCAGGGCGAAGCCGAAGCGTGGACCGAAGTTGTTTTTGTCCGAAGGAAACGAAGCGGTCGCGGGGAGCAAGGCGTTCGGCGTTTGCGGATGGGGCAGCGCCTCGTAGTCATAACGCAGGCCGAAGCTGAGGTTGAGCCTTCGCAGGGCGCGCCAGTCGTCCTGCACGAAGCCGGCGACATCGACGGTATTAAAGGCGAAGGCTGGCGTGCCAAAGCCCTGGGTGTAGCTGCTGTACCCCTGGTACTCGGTGCCGGTTTTGTTCTGCCACTGATAGAGATCGGCGAAGAAGTTGTCGCGATAATCGTAGTTATAGCTTCCGTTGGCGGCGTAGAGATTGTTCATCTCGTCGTGGACGAAGTTGGTATCGAAGCCGAATTTGAAGACGTGTCTGCCGTGCCATCCAGCTCACGGTTTCCGCGAGTTGGTTGCGGTATTCGTCCGGAAGAGCGCGCTGCGGCATGGTGGCGGGCGTGCCGAAGCTGAATCCGGTTGAGTAGGAGAGCACGTTGATTGCGGGAGCTAGGCCGTTGGGTCCAACCGGTTCGCCGGGGGCGGGCGGCTGCGGGAGTTGGAATTCAAAGTCGCGTCCCACGGAGTACGCAACTGATTGATGGAGTGATTGCCGAGGATCGAGCTGAGGCGCGCGGTAAGCGTGTCTACCTTGACGCCGCTAGATCCGAAGCTATCGATGCCCCGCTCGACGACCGGCTCGGTCTGCACGCCGCCGGGAGAGCTCCAGCGCAGACGGTTATAGCTGAGCGCGAGCTCATGGTGCGGGTTGATGTGGTAATCGATTTTGGCGAGAGCGATCTGATGGTCGGCGGTGCGGGGGACGGGGCCGAGCAGGCTGGCAAGGTAGTCGATTCCGCTGTAAAAAGCGTTAATGGCCGTGATGTCCGGGACGCCATAAGGCATCACATTTCGAGTCAGCGTGTAGAGCTCGTCGGTGGAGCAGACCTGGACCAGAGTCCGATTGGTGGTATTGAGTCCTGCATAGTGCGAGGCGATGACGCAAGGCTTGGCGAAGAGAATGGATGGATCGGCAGCAGCGGCAACGGCCGGGAAATCGCGGCGCTGGGCGTCAGCGTTGACGAAGTAGAAGAGCTTGTCTTTGAGGATGGGACCGCCGAGCGATCCGCCAAATTGCTGGCGGCGGTCGAGAGGCTTGATCTTTTCGGTCGTCCAGTCGCCGGGTGAGAGCTGCACGGGAACCACGGTGAAGGCGTTGGCTGCGCCGAGGGCGTTGTCCCGCATGTAGTAAAAGAGCTGCCCGTGAAGGTGGTTTGTGCCGCTTCGGGTGACGGCGTTGATGACCGCTCCGGCGGCGCGTCCGTACTCGGCGGAGAAGTTAGAGGTGTTGACCTGAAACTCGCGCACAGCGGCCTGGCTGATGACATAGCTGATTCGGGTGCGTCCGCGCTCTTCGCTGTAGAAGGCCTGGTTGTTGTCGGCGCCATCGACGGTGCTGTTGTTCATCAGTCCGCTGATGCCGCGAAGAAAGCTGATAAGGCCGATAGTCTCCATCGAGCGTGGTTGCGGGAGTGAGCAGGGCAAAGTCGGACCAGCGGCGGCCTTGGCTGGGAAGGTTTGCGATGGCCGCTTCACTTACGTTGCTAACAAATCCGGCTGCGTGGTGTTGACCGCCGGAGCTTCGCCACGCACTTCGACGACTTCCTGAGCGCCGGCCAAGGAGAATAGAATCTCGACCTCCGTAATGCGCCCGACCTCGACGGTGACGCGCGCTTCAAAATCGGCGAAGCCGCTGCCTCGCGGCTTGGAGCAAGTAGTCGCCGGGCTTGAGTTCCGGAATGCGAAATTCACCATTTGCGTCGGTGCTGGCCTGGAAGCGCTCTGAGGTGTCGGCGTTCTGCAGGGTGATTTGCGCGTCGGAGACGGCGATGCGATGTGAAGCATCATGGGCGGAGGCGTGCGGAAACCAAGCCTTGCCATTGACGGCGCCGGAGAGCGAACTTTGCGCGATTGCGAACGAGCAAAAGAAAATGATGAGCATCGCGAGCAAGAGGCTGAGCCGGCACTTCGACACATCAATCTCCTGAGCAGGCATTACCCGAGCCATGGCCGTGCGCGAGCTGCCATCAGCATTGACCAGAATTATTGGAAGAGGACGGGGCGATTCTAAACAGCTTTGCGCGTCCGTGTCACTACCAAAAACATTGCGCAGACTTATCGGAACGGAAGCACAGGCGCAAGCTCGCTAGGCCTGCTGTGGACGAAGCCGCTGAATACGCTGGTGCGGCTCGTGATAGCCTTACTGGAGCGCTGGCTCCGGATGCGGTTACTTTCGTACCGCTTCGAGAGCCGGGCGCAGCTTGCGTATGGGCCGCATTCACGTTCTCTCCGAACATGTCGCCAACAAAATCGCCGCCGGCGAGGTGGTGGAGCGTCCGGCTTCGGTGGTCAAGGAGCTGATCGAAAACTCTCTGGACGCGGGGGCGACGCGTGTCCGGATCGAGATCGAGGCCGGAGGACGCAAGCTGATTCAGGTGACCGACAACGGCTGCGGCATGGTGCGCGACGACGCCCTGCTGGCCTTTGAACGCCACGCCACCAGCAAACTCAACAACGACGATGACCTGCTCTCGATTGCAACGCTCGGCTTCCGCGGAGAGGCTCTGCCTTCGATCGCCTCGGTGAGCCGGTTGCGCATGGAGACGCGCGACGCCAAGCGAAGCCAGCGGCACGGTGGTCGAGATTGCAGGTGGACGCATTTTGACGGTGGAAGAGGCCGGGTTGCCAGCAGGGACTTCGATCAGCATTCGCGACCTGTTCTTCAACACTCCGGCGCGACGAAAATTTCTGAAGGCGGAGTCCACCGAACTGTCGCACATCGCTTCGCTGGTGACCCATTACGCGCTGGCGCATCCGGAGATGCATTGGGAGTTGCACTCGGCGACCAACGCGATGCTGGTGGCTCCGCCGGTGGCAACGCACTCGGAGCGCATCTACCAGGTGTTCGGCAAAGAGACCCTCGACGAACTGATCCCGCTGGCGGCGCAGATCCAGCTGGAACGCGTCGGCCTGCCGGAGCCTCCGCCGTGGCGGCGCGAGCCCGAGTACGAGCCAGCCACACCGGGCGAACTGCGGCTACACGGCTTTACCAGCAAGCCGGAGATCCAGAAGCTGAACCGCAACTCCATCTTCATCTTCGTGAACGGGCGGCTGATTCGCGACAAGGTGGTGATGCACGGCGATTGTGGAGGGATACCGCAACATCATTCCGCCGACGGTGTATCCGGTGGTGCTGCTGTTTCTGGAGATGCCCTGCACGGAAGTTGATGTGAACGTGCATCCCTCCAAGACCGAGGTGCGCTTCCGGCAGCAGAGCTTTGTGCATGACTTTGTGCGCGACGCGGTGCGCTCGGCGCTGATGGCGGCGCGGCCCGCACCGGCCTTTGCCAGTGAGATCCATGCCGGGCCGTCGGCGCGGGTTGCGCTGACGCCGCCGCTGCCGGGCAGTGCAGATGAGGCATTTCGGGCACTAGGGACGGCTCCGGTGGAAGCTTCGACTCGCATAGTAGCCGCGCAAGAGGCGCGCGTCGAAGGTGGGGTCATCCGGCTTTTCGCTGATTTCGCAGCAGCCGGTGCCGCGCAATGAGGCGCTGCCGTTTACCGGCTCGATGACGGTGGAAGGCAATGGCGCGATGGGAGCGGTGAGGATTGCTCCGCAGGGCTTTGGTGGACAGATGGCGCCGACACAATATGCGGGCCAGCCCGAACCACAAGAGGCGGTGCCGGAGACAGCATCGCGCTGCGCTCTGCCGCTGGATGGCATGGACGATGCGATGGATCTGTCGATGCTTGGGCACGCTGAAGCCGCTGGGACAGATTCGCGACTCGTTCATTCTTGCCGTCAACCCGCAGGGGCTCTGGATTATCGACCAGCATGTGGCGCACGAGCGGGTTCTGTTCGAGAAGATTCTGGAAGAGCGCGGGCGCAGGCAGGTGGAAGCGCAGCGGCTGCTGATGCCGATCATCGTGGAGTTGCGGCCGGCGCAGCAGGCGATCTTTACCGAGATCGCCGAGGAGTTGCAGCGGAACGGCTTTGAGGCCGAGCCGTTCGGGATCCGGACCATCGCCATTCAATCGGCTCCGGCGGGAATCACCGCCGACGACGTGGCGAAGATGCTGCAGGAGTTGCTGGAGCAATTCGAGGGCGAGGAGCAGGCGCTGAATCTGGAGAAGATTCGCACCCGGATCGCGGCCTCCATTGCCTGCCATGCCGCAATCAAGGTGAATATGCCGCTGGATACGGCGAAAATGGAGTGGCTGCTGGCGGAGTTGGCAAAAACCAAGTATCCGATGAGCTGTCCCCATGGCAGACCGGTCGTGCTGCGGTATTCTGTAAAGGACATTCAGAAGGCTTTCAAGCGAATTTGAGCGATTCGCGCGTCCGATCTGCGGACGTGCGAATCGCATCCCATCAGTAGGTAGTAATGACAGAGCAGGAATTGCAAGAGCTACGCGACGCCAAGTGGCGCACCAACGGCCAGCCGATCCGCACCCAGGACGATGCGCGCGAATTTATCGAGAGCGTGGGCTTTTGCCTGATGTACCCGCTGCGTCCCGCAGTGCTGGTTCCGACGTTTATCGGAGCCTGGGCCGGAGCGCATGACAACCTTCCGACGTGGCAACACGCCTTTGCCGATCCTCGCGCCAAGGATGCCATGGAGGTGATGGTGCGCACCTTGCGCCAGAAGTTCGCCTTTGAGGCGCCGCTGTTCGGAGATACGGATTTTCTGGTCTCGGCCTCGGTGTTTCCGTACTTCTACGGCCTGGTGGGCGACCGCAACCCGCGCGCGGCGATCAAGACCGGCAACCGCTCGGAGTACTCGCCGCTGGCGGCACACGTCTTTCAGGTCATCCAGAAGGACGGCCCGATCACCAAGAACCGGATGCGCGAGATCCTGGGCGGAGAGCTCTCCGAGGCGGCGATCGACCGCGCCCTGGCCGAACTCTCGCTGAAGCTGCGGATTACCCGGGTGGATTATCGCGCCGAGCAGGGCGCGTATTGGGACGTGTTGCTGCGCTGGTGTCCGGACGAAGTGCGCGAGGGCATGAATATGTCCATCGCCGAGGCGCTGACCGCGCTGGTCTCCAAGTACCTTGAATGCGTGGTTGCGGCCGAGCAGGTGGAGGTGGAAGAGTTCTTCAGCACCTTCATTGGCCGGGGCCGGGTGCGGGAGGCGATCAACGCGCTGCTGGCGGCGCGCGAGTTTCAGTTCACCCACGTGGGCACGCGCTCCATGCTGCACATTCCGCCGCCCAAGCCGACGATGGCCACGCCGCGGCGGCTGGTGCGTCCGGGCCAGCCGATTGCACGACGGCCACGCCGCGGCAGCGCACCGCGTCCGCTGGCGCCGGTGCCGGACAAAGCGCCGGCCGCCAAGACTTCCGCCGAGCCCAATGCAGCCGAGCACGCCCAATCCGCCGGACTCCGAGAAAGAATGAACGAACTATGAACGACGCCCCAAACTTGTGATTGCGATCGACGGGCCTGCCGGAGCAGGCAAGAGCACCATTGCCTCCCGGCTGGCCAAGACACTCGGCTATGTCAATCTGGAGTCCGGCGCAATGTACCGGGCGCTGGGGCTGAAGTCGATTGAGGCTGGGAGTTGCGGCCGAGGATGGCGCCGCGCTGCTGGCTTTGGCGAAGCGGTCCACCATCGAGCTGGTGCCCACAGACGGAGGGCAACCGGGTGCTGCTGGACCAGCGCGACGTCTCCGCGCGGATTCGCGAGCGCGACGTGACCGACGCCGCCTCGCGCGTCTCCACCCACCCGGAAGTTCGGCAGTGGATGGTGAGCCGCTAGCGCGAGATGGGCGCCGCAGGGGGCGTGATCATGGAAGGGCGCGACATCGGCACCGTGGTCTTCCCCGATGCCGAGGTCAAAATCTTCCTCGACGCCGACCCCAGCGTGCGGGAAGAACGCCGCGTGACCCAGGTGAATGCCCAGGACGACCCGGCACGCGCCGAGAAGCTGAAGCAGGCTCTGCGCGAGCGCGACCGCCGCGACACGTACCCGCGCCACGGCCCCGCTGAAGGCTGCCGAAGACGCGGTCCACATCGACTCCAGCGCGCTGAGCATCGAAGAGGTGATCGCGCGTGCCGAGCAGATTGTGGCGGAAAAGCTGAAGCAGCAGCGAGTGTAAGGCGGCCCATTGGCTACGCCCATCGCTGCATCAGTGCCGATTCTATAGCCTCGCCGCAAAATTGTTTTGCCAGTCCCCACCGTCCCCCTGTGGAAAACTCTTAATTCGCCGATGCAAAGCGCAACACTGTAACGAAATCCCTCTATTTTCGCGACATCTCCTCCTAAGTTGTTGATTCCTCATCCCTGAGAAACCAGAGCACAACCTTGGTCGCTTTTCTCTGTGTTGTGATTCACCACAACCTACCCCCGTTGCGATTTTCCGCACTAGCTCCCCATCGCTCTTTAACCTGCCTGTTTTCTGCACTATAGATTCTCTCCCCCGCAATGGCCACCGGACTGCATTTATAGAGTGCGTACGCGGCAAGCCAGGAAAAAGCCGAGAGCCGCGAAACTTCAAACAAGAGCCCCAGACAAAAGGGGCGGAGGATCAGACAATGACGGTTATCCTAGTTCTCGCATTCTTCGTTACGTTCCTCGTGATTGAGCGCATCATCAACAAGCCAGCCCCTGAATACGTCCTGCAGACCGCGCCTCATGCCGAAGCCGGCGCCCGCAAAGCGCAGCCCATCGTCGCAGGCTATGAGATTCCCGAACACCTCCGCTTCCACCAGGGTCATGCCTGGGCCTTGGGCGAGAGCCCGAACCTGGTTCGCGCCGGCATCGACGACTTTGCCGCCAAACTGATCGGCGACGCCGAGGAAGTCAACCTGCCACAACGCGGCCAGTGGATTCGTCAGGGACAAAAGGTGTGGAGCTTCCGCGTCAACGGTGAGTTGGTCGAGATGGTCTCCCCGATCGAGGGCACGGTCAGCGACGTCAACGACGAAGTGGTTCGCCACCCCGAGAGCCTGACCGCCGATCCGTACGGCAACAGCTGGCTGATGACCGTGCAGAGCCCGGACGCCAAGACCAACTTCCGCAACCTGCTCGGCGGCAACATGGCCCGCAACCTGATCGCCGACAGCGCCAAGCGGCTGGCCGCCTACGCCACCGCTGGAGACATGGCTCTGGCGCAGGACGGTGGCAAGGCGCTCGGCGGCATCGCCAAGCATCTGCCCGACGGCAAGTACATCGAGATCACCAAAGAGTTCTTCCTGGCGTAGACGGTGTTAGGCAAGGGGCTCCTGTCGGGGCAGGAGTCCTGAGCAAGCCACCCGGAGGGCAATGCCCTCCGGGTTTTTTAGTGTGTTGCTGGCAGCGGAATTTGTGCCAGGTCGCGCATCCACGCTTCTCGACGCCTGTCCAGCACGTTTTGTTTCCGCTTCGCATCAATTCCCGCCGCTGAAAAATCATGCTGTGACCAAAAAGAAGAGTTGAGATATACGGCCTTGCGGTTGCAGGAAATCTCGCAGATGAAATCCATCACGCTGTAGTCCAAGCTCCTTGCCAGAATAATGAACTGTTCTTCCGCGGCCTTGCCCCTGAGTCCGTAGTTTTCTGGGACATACCCCTGAAAGCGCGCACCGAAGAGCGCTCCCTCAACGCTGACCAGCCCCTTCGTTGCACGATTGAAGTCGGGTGATATTCGGCGGGAATCCAATACTCCTCGTGCTCACTGGCGCCGACCACGCGGGGGAAATTCCCGCATCCCCGAATCCCAGAGAGGCGCAAGTTCGTGTAGTCCCACCGGACGGAATAGCGTTGTCATGGCTGACGCTAAGGATACAAGACGCGATCCACGGCGCGTATCTCCGCCTGAATTACACTGTTCTCCATGCGCTTGAGCCAGAATCGAATGCGTGAGCTGCTTCTGCTCACCGGGCTGTGCGGATTTTTCTTTTTCTTTCGACTTTCCGGCTTCGGGCTGCTTGGCCCCGATGAGCCGCGGTATGCGCAGGTAGCGCGCGAGATGCTCGCCCGCCATGACTGGGTGACTCCGATCCTTTTCGGCCACACCTGGCTTGAGAAGCCCATTCTTCTCTACTGGGGAGAGATGCTCTCCTACTCGGTCTTCGGTGTTCATGACTGGGCTGCGCGCATCCCTTCGGCGGTTGCCGCTACTGTGCTGGTCTTTGGAACCTTTGCCATGGTGCGCCGCATCCGCTATGCCGCGCGGCTGGATGCAGCCTTGGTGGTTGGCTCTTCGGTGCTGGTGCTCGGCTTTGCCCGTGCCGCCGCCACAGACATGCTGCTGGCCGCGCCATTTTGCCTCTCGCTGCTCGCTTGGTATTGCTGGTATCAGTCCGGCTGGGAGCAAAGCGAACTCGCGGCATCCGAAGAACACCGGCGTGGTGCGCAGCCGCCCCATGAGAATCCCCGCTCGCGCTTTTGGCTCGTGCTCTTCTATGCGTTCAACGCACTGGCCATGCTAGCCAAAGGACCGGTTGCTCCGGCTCTTGCGGCCTTCGTGTTGATCGCTTTCTGCCTCACGCAGCGAACGCCGCGGGCTCTGCTGCGCACCCTTGATCCCGTCGGCCTCGCCGTATTCTTCGCAGTCGCTGCACCCTGGTATGTTCTGGTGCAGCTCCGCAACCCTGAGTTCTTTCGCGTCTTCTTCCTCGAACACAACCTGGCGCGTTTCGGCTCAAACCTTTATCGCCACAAGCAGCCCTTCTGGTATTACATTCCCGTGGCTCTGGTATCCGCTCTGCCATGGACGGTCTGGGTGATCCACGGCCTCGCCGATGGCTTGCGAGGCTTGCGCCCGCGGGTCAGCAGCGCAGCAGTTGGGAACGCGGAAGATGCGGACACGAATGCAGATGTAGTCGGGTACAGCTTTGAAGCGTATCTCGCGCTTTGGGCACTAATCCCGATTGTGTTTTTTTCGCTCTCGCATTCCAAGCTTCCTGGATACATTCTTCCTGCCATCCCAGCGCTGGCGATCCTGGCCGCCATTACCGTGCACCGCCGTGCCGCCCGCGGAGAGCGTCCGTGCGGGGTTTCAATCGGCACACACGCGGCTTTGCTGGCTGCCTTGGCCGCCGCCCTCTGCATTGCTCCGCGCCTGATTCTGAAATTACCGGTCTCGGCTTCGAGCTTGATGATTGCCGCGTTTGCCGGAACTGCCGTCTTGCTGTTCGTCTTTCTGCCGTTGCTCAGTGCCGGATGGCCAAGCTGGCGCTTTGTCACCCTGCTGCCGCTGATCCTTGCCGTCGGCTTTATTCTGCGCGACGTGGCTCCGGAGCTCGATGCGACCCAGTCCTCACGCCCGATCGCCGAGTTACTGGAGGAGATGAATGAGCCGGACCGCTTGCCACTAGCGACTTTCTCGCTCAACCGCAACACGGCCTTTGGACTTTCCTTTTATCTAAACCGCCTGGTTGCTCCCTACGAGGGGCTGGAAATTTCTCCGGCGGTGTATGAGCTTCCCGCAGCCATTCCTCGCTCCGCTCATATCCTGGTCACCCGTGAGGGCTCGCTGCCTGCGCTGGGTATGCTGCTGCCCAACCGCAGCCTTCGCTTTCTGAGCTCCTACCGGCCGCAGCGCATGGAGATCTATGAAGTCTCGCCTGCGCCCTGAGCAGGGATGCCAAGTGGCTTGGGGAGCATTCTTCTGGTCACTCTCGGAGATGACATCTCACGCCCGTTTCCGGTTCACATCCGTTACACTAAGCGGGCGGATTTTCCGTTTTGGGGCATAGACTTTCGTGGAGATTCTCGACCTTCGTCATTTCAATTCATCCGATCTCCGTCCGCTTCTGGAGGAGGAGGTCGCGGCGTGGCGGAAAAAACTCCACTGGGACTATAGCTCCTCGGCGGACATGGTGCTTCGTTATGCAGACTCGCGCATCCTCCCCGGCTTTGCCGCCATCGAGCGCGGACGCGTTTATGGTTACTGCTTTTTTGTCTATGAAGGAACAAAAGGCGTCGTCGGTGATGTGTATGTCGAAGGCTCCCAGTTCACGCGCGAACGCCGCCACGAGATCGAGTTAGAGTTGCTCCGCCACTGCATCAGCACGCTCCAGGGATCTCCGGGTGTCCATCGCGTTGAAGCGCAACTGCTGATCCATCCCAGCGGACACCTTGCCGCGCCATTCGTCGAGGAAGGTTTCCGCTGCTACCACCGTATCTTTCTAGCTAAGCCGATTGATCCGGGGAACTCTTGCCCGGGGGGAACTGGACGGCCGCTTCCGCCCGACATCGAGATCCAGCGCTGGACAGAGTTCGACTACCAACCTTCTGCAGCCATCATCACCTCCGCCTATGCTGGCCATGTCGATAGCGATGTCAACGACCAGTACCGCAGCGTTGCCGGCTCTTTCCGCTTTCTTAACAACATCGTGCGCTTTCCCGGCTGCGGCGTCTTCGACCCTTCGTCGTCGTTCGTAGCCTTTCATCGGCCCACACACACCCGCATCGGAATCCTGCTCTGCTCCCGCGTGCGTACTGACGTCGGCCACATTACGCAGGTCTGCACCCTGCCTGAATATCGCAGCTCGGGTATCGGCGAGCACCTGGTCAACTGCTGCTATGCCGACTTGGCGGCACGGCGCTTTTCCGAACTCTCGCTGACCGTCACCGAGGAGAACCAGCGCGCCCACGCTCTCTACCTCCGCCTTGGCTTCCAGCACGTCCACACTTTTGATGGCTTTGTCTGGGAGGGTTGAGACACACGCCGAGATGACCCTGAGCCCGCCCCAGGCTGCAAGCGCAGTCGCCATCCGTGTATTTCCCTACCTACTCTCGATTGACGGCGCTCAACTCAGGATGCGATATTCAATTGTTACAGTCTGTTTAACAGAAGGTTACAAAATCAGGGTGTATCAGCTGACCTGCTAGCCCTCAGGAGATTGCTGCGCCGTTTATGGTCCGCTTTATCCCACGAGAAACCAAGTTCTTCGATCTCTTTGCAGAAATGGCACAAAACCTTACCATCGGAGCGCGCCAGCTGCGCGATCTGCTCCAGGATTATACCGACGTCGCCAACGTGGTCCAGAAGATCAAAGGTACCGAGCACAAGGGCGACGAAATCGCCCACGCTGTTTTCATCAAGCTAAACTCGTCTTTCATCACACCCTTTGATCGCGAAGACATACACACTCTGGCAAGTTCAATGGACGACGTACTCGATTACATCAACGCGGCGGCCGATCGCCTCACTACCTACAAAATCACGAATCCGCCGCCCGAGGCCGCCGCGCTGGCGACCATTATTTTTCGTCAGGCCGAGGAACTTGCCAAGGCTGTCGCTCTCCTTGAGAAACATGATGCCTTGCTGAAGTATTGTGTCGAGGTCAATCGGTTGGAAAATGAAGCCGATGGCATTACCCGCGCCGCCATTGGCCGTCTCTTCGAAACCGAAGCCAACCCCATTCAGCTCATTAAGCACAAGGAACTGCTCGAGGTTCTGGAAATCGCCACCGACAAGGCTGAGGACGTCGCCAATGTGCTGGAAACCGTCGTTTTAAAGAGCGCCTGAGCTGCGGCGCACATTGCGAACGCGCTGCGTCTCCGCTAGAGGTACGTTTTGAACATTGGATTGATTTTGGTGATTGTCACCTGTGTGGTGGCTCTGGCCTTCGACTTCATCAATGGCTTCCATGATGCAGCAAACAGCATTGCTACCGTAGTTTCTACCCGCGTACTTTCGCCCAAACTGGCTGTGGTCTGGGCGGCATTTTTCAACTTTGTCGCCGCCTTCCTGCTCGGCACCGCAGTTGCAAAGACCATCGGCAGTGGAATGATTCAACTCAGCATCGTCACCCAGTATGTAGTGCTGGCCGGACTGCTGGGCGCCATCGTCTGGGATCTGCTGACCTGGTGGCTGGGGCTGCCGACCTCTTCTTCCCACGCACTGATTGGAGGCTACGCAGGAGCTGCGATTGCTCGCGCCGGTATTCTGCATGGCTGGCACAGAAGCCTCAGCGTGATTATTCCGGGCGGTTGGACCAAGACCATCGTCTTTATCCTCGTAGCTCCCGTCATGGGATTCGTGCTCGGCTTCATTTTCATGGTCGCAATTTATTGGATCTTTCAGAATAAGGCGCCTCGGCAAGTCGATACCTGGTTCCGTAAACTTCAGTTGCTCTCCGCTGCCGGTTATTCGCTTGGTCACGGTGGCAATGACGCGCAAAAGACCATGGGCATCGTGGCCGGCGCACTCTACACCGGGCACATCATCTCCGAGTACGACATCAAACATGACTGGGGCCACTACCACTGGCCGATTATCCTCTGCGCTCACGCTGCAATTGCCGCCGGAACCTACTTCGGCGGATGGAAGATTGTCCACACCATGGGCAGCAAGATCACAAAGCTTAAGCCGGTCGGCGGCTTCTGCGCCGAGACTGCCGGGGCCATCACTTTGTTCAGTACCGCACTCGCCGGAATTCCCGTCTCCACAACTCACACGATCACCGGAGCAATCATCGGTGTCGGCACCACGCAGCGTCTATCGGCTGTTCGCTGGGGCGTCGCCACGCGCATTGTCTGGGCCTGGATATTGACCATTCCCGCTTCGGCCGCCGTCGCGGCTGCTATCTTCTACCTCACCCACTTGATCAATCCAACGGCATAGCCGTTTCGTTTCGACAGCCCGATGAAGACGGTCGCGGACTGTTTCAAGTATGCAGACAAGATGGGGGCAGAGTCAGGCAGCAACACTTGCACGACGTTGCGCTCAACCACACCTTCGACCGCATCGCAGATCGTCCTTACAACCGAGCCGAGGCCTGCATGTTGCCTGGCCTCGGCCCATTGTCCGCACCTTATGGAGCCGTGATCTTGTAAACCCCCATGTTGGTTCCGCTCGCTCCATAACCATTGCCTGCTGCGATCGCGTTGATCGTGGTCGTCGTCGAAACCGTGATCGGTCCCGTGTACGGAGTGGATGCGGTCGTCGGGGCCGAGCCGTCTGTGGTGTAGTAGATCGTCACCCCAGGCGAGGCGTCCGCCAAAGTCACCGGCTGAGGCGTGGTGTAGGTGTAAGGGTTCGGTGACATCGTCGGAGCCACAGCCGTGATCTTGTAAACCCCCATGTTGGTTCCGCTCGCTCCATAACCATTCCCTGCTGCGATCGCATTGATCGTGGTCGTCGCAGACACCGTGATCGGTCCCGTGTACGGGGTGGATGCGGTCGTCGGCGTCGAGCCGTTCGTGGTGTAGTAAATGGTCACCCCAGGCGAGGCGTCCGCCAAGGTCACCAACTGAGGCGTGGTGTAGGTGTAAGGGTTCGGTGACATCGTCGGAGCCACAGCCGTGATCTTGTAAACCCCCATGTTGGTTCCGCTCGCTCCATAACCATTCCCTGCCGCGATCGCGTTGATCGTGGTCGTCGTCGACACCGTGATCGGTCCCGTGTACGGGGTGGATGCGGTCGTCGGAATCGAGCCGTTGGTGGTGTAGTAAATGGTCACCCCAGGCGAGGCGTCCGCCAAGGTCACCAACTGGGGCGTGGTGTAGGTGTAAGGGTTCGGTGACATCGTCGGAGCCACAGCCGTGATCTTGTAAACCCCCATGTTGGTTCCGCTCGCTCCATAACCATTCCCTGCCGCGATCGCGTTGATCGTGGTCGTCGCCGACACCGTGATCGGTCCCGTGTACGGGGTCGATGCGGTCGTCGGGGTCGAGCCGTCCGTGGTGTAGTAAATGGTCACACCCGGCGAGGCGTCCGCCAAACTCACCAATTGAGGCGTGGTGTAGGTGTAAGGGTTCGGTGACATCGTCGGAGCCACAGCCGTGAGGCTATCCACCGTAAAGGTTGCGCTAACTGGAGTAGCAGCACTGTAATTGGAATTGCCCACCTGCTGGGCCTGAACGGTTACCGCACCGGTTCCCGTGAACGTCAGCGTGCTGCCGTTCAGCGTCGCAGGACCGGAGTTTACCGCATAGCTGACTGGCATTCCCGAAGATGCCTTTGCAGCCAAGGCAAGCGGGGTACGGTAGCTCTGCGGTCCTGGATTTGTGAAAGTGATCGTCTGCGACGCCGGATTCACGCTGAAAGTCACGCTGACCGGAGTGGCGGCGATGTAGTTGGAATTGCCGGGCTGTGCCGCCTGAACCGTTACCGAGCCAGCACCGGTGGTCGTCAGTGTACTGCCATTGAGCGTCGCTGGGCCAGAGATCACGGCATATGTGATAGGAAGCGCAGAGGTTGACGATGCGGTCAACGTGATCGGAGCCGCAGCGTAGCTCTGCATCCCCGGATTCGGGAAGGTAATCGTCTGTGGGGCCTGCGTGATTGTGAAGTTGGCCGTGTTGAATGTGATGTTGTAGTTGCCGAGCACGCTCGCCGGATTCAGGGTGGCGCTGATGGTATAGGGACCGCCATTCACCGTCTCACCCGGCGTACGGCTGTAGCTCGCAACAACATAGTCCGTCGCGATAAACCCAGACAGCGTGCCAGTAAAGATTGGATCGGTGCTGCCGTAGACCTTGGTGGAGGCGTAGGGCGTGACCGTGGCGGGAATCGCCGCGATGATGCCTGCGGTGTTGTTGGCGAAGGTCACGCTGTAGTTTGCGCCATTGTTGCCATCGTTGACTGAGCCGCTGGGCGTCAAGGTCAGGCCGGTGCCTGCGTTCTTGCTGGCATAGGCTTCGCTGAAGTTCGCCGTATCGCCGGTAACCAGTGTGCCGACGGTGATTGTCGGCAATGCTGCCGCCGAGGTAGTGCCGTCATATAGCTTACTGTTGGTCGCGGCCGTTACCGTGATGGCGCGCGCTGTGATGTTGGCCATTATTGTCGGCTCAGTGAGCGTGTAATTGCCCGCATTGGTTCCGGTGAGCGATTGCCCTGCAACCGTCACCTGGATGCCGGTGCCGACATTCTTGCTGACAAAGGTGCCAACTGCCGTCCCGCTCAGCGAAACGACGTCTGAGCCGACCACACCTACGAGCGTCCCCGGAGTACCGGTCAAGGTTGCGCTGGGTGTACCGTCATAGGTCTTATTGCTCGCACCAATGCCTGAAACAGTGAGGGCCTTCTGAGTCACTTGCTGCGTCAGCGTGTTGGAGGTCGCGGCGTTGTAGTTTGTGTCGGTTGCGAATGTCGCAGTGATGCCGTAGCTCCCGACGGCCAGAGGCGTGGTCATTGTGAAGGCTGCCGCACCATTAGTCGGAGTAGCGGTGCCTAGTGTTTTCGTACCATTCTTAAACGTCACTGTGCCGGTCGGCGGAACTCCGCCCAAGCTGGCAGGCGCAGTGGCTGTAAAGGTTACCAAGTCTCCGTAGGCGCTCGGATTCTCGCCGGAGGTAACAGTGACGGTGGGGGTAAACTTTGCGACCGGGATGTTCAGTGTCGGTGAGGTGCTGGTTTTGTAATTCGAGTCGCCGCTGTAAACCCCGGTGAAGTTGCCGCCAGGTGCGCCTAATGTGGAAATCGCGACAGTCCCGGTACCGGCGCTCAAATTGATGGTGCCATAGGTCACGCCCCCGCGCTGGATCGAAACCGTGCCGGTGGGAGTTCCTGTTGCGGGCGATTTGGCCGCGACTGTAGCGGTGAAGTTAACGGTCTGGCCGTATGTGATACTGCTCTGGTCTGCTGTGATCACCGTTGTGGTGGCGCCCTGATTCACGATCTCGGTCTGCGGCGCTGGCGATGGCAGGAAAACGCCATTGTACGTCTGGCCCGAGGTCTCCACGGCCGAGATCACCGGCGCTCCAGCCGATGCGGCCACCGTATCCGTGTAGTAGACGTCCACTGCCGAAGCATTAACCACGATCGTTCCGCTCGTGGCCGGACTGGTACAGCCGGAGTCCGAGTAGAACACTCCCGTTGATGAGCTGCTAGTGAAAGCTATGGTCGTAGGCGTCGTAACGTTGGAGGCTGCTCCGCCCGAATCCTGACTCTGAACTTCGATCTTATTGGAGCACTGTCCAGTGACCACCGTCCGGGCCGCACTGTTGAACGCAAGCAGGTAGGGCGTACCTGCATCTGTGAATTGAATTTGGGCCTGCGATTTGCTTCCTACGGCGGTTACGGTGTAAGCCGTGCCGACATCGGCCGGAGAGGGCGAATAACTGGCGCTTACGATATTCCCGTTCGCATCTGCTGTGACAACAGACGTGAGATTGCCGTCGATCGCCGGCGTCTGCACCTGAGTCAAAGTTACGCTCTCTCCTGGTTGCCATCCGGAGCCGGTAAGAGTCACGAGCTGTCCAGGATGGTAGCCGGGAAGATCGGATTGCAGCGTCGCATAGCCGTATTGCTCGACCATTGCCAGGTTGGAACCGCCCGCCAGGGTCAGGACACCTGAGCCAGCAGCCACACTTCCACCCTGGTGCGGTCCAGCAGGCGCTGAATCAGTCACAGTGTTGTTCCACGGCAAGAACAGTTCGGCACTGGTAACGGGGTTCCCGGAGTTTGTGCCATCGGCAATCAGTACGGCGTTGTTAGCCGGAAGCAACTCCGCAATTTGCCCTGTTCGCGCCGTGGTCAGCGTAACCGGCGCCACGGTATCCACGCCCAAAGTTGCATCAATCAACTCCACCGAGGCCAGCTCGGCAACACCGTTTTGCGCGCCCTCAGGATAGCTGCCGCCTATGACGGCAACCCGGCCGTCAACCAGGGTACTGGCGGACGCTCCGGTCCGAGGCGTGGTGAGTGATGGTCCGCCGGTGGAATATCCTGTCGCCGGAACGAAGATTTCGGTGGTTGCCAGCGTCGCGCCTGAGGCATCACTGCCGCCCGCTACCAGCAAACGTCCATCGGTGAGGGCGGCAATCGCCGGATTCGAGCGGGGAGTATTGAGAGCTCCCAGGTACGTGAATTGCAGCGAAGGCGGATTGAAAAGCTCGACCGAGGCCACGGCCGTACTACCGTTGCTGCCGCCAATGATGGCAACCGTACTGTCAGGCAGCACAAATGCTGCGTGCCCCGAGCGGGCATCGTTCAAAGTACTGGACAACAGCGTCCACGTATTTGCCGTCGGATCAAACAACTCGGCAGTATTGGTGGCTCCTGCTGCGGTATTACCGCCGGTCACCAGGACCAGGTTACCGGCAATTAATGTCGCGGTGTGTCCTGAGCGTCCCATGTTGAGTGCTGGACCTGGTGTCACAGTTCCGTCTGGGTTCACAAAATCCGTGGTGTTCAGAGTCAAGCCGCCGGCGTCGAGTCCGCCGGTAACGAGTACCCGTCCATCGGCAAGCAGCACGGTCGCAGCACCGGTTCGCGGAACGCTCAACGATCCGACCTGTCCCCAGGTGCCAACAGAGGCTGGCGCAACCGTTGCGCTCAACCCGAGGCAGATCAACACAGAGAGAATAGTAAGAACAATTTCACGGCGATGCATGCAGATCCTCCAAATGCTTCAGTCAAGGGCTCTCAGGAACAGGCGTTGGCGAACAACCGCAAAAGGGAGCGTTAGCAAGATGAGCGGTGGACCATCGTCCGACCGGGACTTGCTCACAAAACTTCTTCGGCGCTTCCAGCGTGGCTGAACTCCGACATGGAAGGCAGACAACACCTGGCGGACACGTCAGACAACAAGCCATGCGCAGATGCGCTATCAGGCTGAACAATGTCAAAAACAGGAAACCGAACGAAGGGGACCCAAAAACAACGCTGTGGGAAGATCCACCCCACCCCATTAATTAATTAAGACTAGAAATACAGGAGAGAGTTCCTGAACGGGAAAGGCAAAATCAGTTTGGCACTGCTTAGGCAGCACACCTTAGTACTTAATGCTGTGAACTATAGTTTTCAAAGTAACTACCCATGGAAGTGTTCCCCAAGATATCTACCACGACTACGGTCAATACGATTGCGGCTACCGGACTCGCCCCATACCCGCCGCCCACCGAAACCGCGATCGACGAGAACCGCCGCCGAGATAGACGGAATCAGCCAAGTCGTGATTTCTGGCATCTGCCTCCCTACAATATCGCCGCGCATTGATTTCAGCCCGACAATGCGAGGTGTTCCTTCGGTGTGGCTGTGTGTATTAGGTGAAGGAATATTTCACGACCCACTGTTTTGGACACGGGCTTTAGGCCGCCGATTCCGGCGGCCTAAGTTCTTTGCTTACCAGTATGCCAATGCCTGAAGCGCAACCGCCATAGAAACAATCAATGAAGCGCGTTGTTTGTGTCAGCGACACCCACGAACTTCATCGCGAACTGGAAGTGCCCGGTTGGCAACCTGCTGATTATTGTTAAGAAGTGATCCAACGCGGGCAGGTCTCCAGCGACAGGCTGGAGACCCGCCCGACGCACGTTATCGCGGACTCTGTTCGTACCTCTTTTGATAGAACTCGCGGATACGCTGTCTTTCTTCGGGAGAGAGCCCTTTGGTCCACTTGTTGGCGTCGCTGTTCATCACGTCTTTAGTTACTCCGGGCAACAGCGCTTCGGCTTCGGGGATGAACTCGCTATAGAAAATTTTGGCGACTTCATAGAAGCCGTGCCATTGCACGTAATCCGGACCGTTCATGGAAGCGCCCATGCGCGCTCGGCGGCCCTGGTGATGCCATAGCTCGAAGTAAGTCCATTTGATCTTCGTGTCAAACGGAGTGGAGGTGATCTTTCCGGCCGCTTGCAGTTTTGCCATGATGTCTTTGGAGGGACCGAAGAACTTGTCATTGCCGAGATCAACTACGCCATCAAACTGGGTGTAGAAATTGTCTACCCAATTGGAGGCATGGCAGTTCAGGCAAACGGATTTCATCGCGCCGCGTTTCTCTTGCCAGTTCTGCTGCTTAATCGCAATTTCCGGACGCAGGTTCCACGCGAGCCGTGCGCCCACGTCGTGCGTTGCCGGCATTGTCTTAGTGGCTCCCATGTGGCAGGTGTCGCAGGTCGGCGCAACGTTATAGTCTTTGCCGAGTATCCAGCTATCGGAATTCAAATTCATTTGGCCGATCATCGTCCGATAGGTCACGCCATGCTTACTCTCGGCATAGATTTCCGCCTGTGGATGGTCGGGCCCGAGATGGCAATAGCCACAGCTTTCCGGTTGGCGTGCGATCGCAACCGAGAAGGTGTGGCGGCTGTGGCAAACCGAACATGATCCCTTGCTGCCATCAGGATTGATGCGGCCAATTCCTTCGTTGGGCCAGGTTTTGGGATCGAGTTTGCCGTTGCCGACTACCTTCACCACGCTGCCATGACACTTCGCGCAACCGGAAACCGCGGCTTGCGGTCCTTCAATGACTTCACCTAACACATTGTCCAGGGAGCCGAGAATTTGGCCCGCCTGAGCGTGATGACTGGCTTCGAATTCTTTCGTCTCCTGCGCGTGGCAACCTCCGCACATTTTGGGAGTCACCAAAACCGAAATTCGAGAGCCGAAGTGCTCGAAGGAATCGGGCCTGTCCTTGCCTGCCTGGTGACACTCGTAGCATCCAATACCCGATGTGGCGTGCTTGCTCTCCGCCCACTGCTGCACCGCTAGCGGGGCCGCCTGGGCCTGGTCTTGGTGGCAACGTATACAGGCTTGGCTCTCCTTGGAAGTTGAAGCTGCCAGTTTGGCGACCGGCGCTGACGTTGCACCCTGCGGCCATCCCGCCGAAGCCGACATGAGAAGGCATAGAAAAAGACCAAAGCCATAAAAAAACGTTCTGCGCATTGACTCTCCTTTTAAAATCGGAAGCACGGGAAATACGAAGCGCCGGCGCGTAATCGCGCACGCCGGAGCTTCTAAGTGGTGCCTGATCTTGTACACTAGCCGCGCGATTCAGCCTGAATGCAATTGAGTTCACTTAGCGATCACAAGAATAGGGACAGGGAAGAGCAACCCACTGCGACTAAAGTCACAACGAGAAACTTATTTTCAGCTAACCTGGCGATCAACGCTGGCGCACATGGCTTACTCTTTGGAATTTCGCTCAACATCGTGGTCGAAGCGGTATACGTATCGAAGCAGGCACGCGTTGATCAACAGCAACACCGATGATCCAGCCGCGGCAGGTATCAGTATTTTTGTCTGCCCGCTTAGCAGTGCCTCGGTGGAGACCGTGAGCAACCAGAGCTGCACTACGACTGTTGTTCCCACCAGAAACAGGATCGCCGTAAATAGAGTTGTTCCCTGGCTGCGTACGCTCATTTAGGCCTCCAGTTCCGTTGCGAAGAGTTGGTCCCCTCGCTTCTCGATCTTTACCCGAGGAAGCGGCCGAGTGGGCGGGCCGGCTACCGGGTTCCCATCAATGTTGAATACGCCTTTGTGACAGGGGCAAACCAGAGCGTTCTCAGCCTTGTTGTACACAACTGCGCAAGAGAGATGCGTGCAGACCTGCGAATATGCAACCAGCTTGCCTTCCGGAGTACGTACCGCGATGCACGGATCTGCATCGGTCGGATAGCGGAAGAGTAGCGAGCCGGTCTGTTCCAGTACCGAAGCTGTGCCGATGTAGCGTTCTGCATGCGAACCGCGATGAACCAGGCTTCCGGCGATGGCGGTGATCCAATTCGCCGCGGCCAGCAGCGCCGAGCCGAGCGTCATGAACTTCACCATCTCGCGACGCGTGACGTAGTGGTCTCCTTCCCACTCGACAGGGAAGTCCTGCCTCCATTTTGGAGTCTTGCCACAGCCGTCGCATTCTCGTTTTTCAACGTTCATCACGCGTCCTCCAGCATCAACGCAACATCGTAGGGGTCATCAGGCAGAGCAGCGGGAGTGGATGTGATCTGCACCAGTTCTACATCAACCCGTTCGACCTCGCGCGGAACCATCACAAACACCTTGGTCTTCACAACCTCATTGCCGAACTTCCATGTGTTGATCGGAATCCCGCTGCGGGTGCGCTGAATCTCCTCCATCGTTGTGAAGGTCAATGCGCCGGATGGGCAGACGGTGGCGCACATCGGCTTCTTGCCAACGCTGCTGCGGTCGTAACACATATCGCACTTCATCATCTGGTCGATCTCTGCGCGGTACTTCGGAACGCCGAACGGACATGACATGACGCAGTTGGAGCAACCAATGCAGCGCGGCTTCAAGGAACTCTGCACCACGCCATCCGGCGTTTTCTTGATCGCGTCGGCGGGGCAGACACGGGCACAGATCGGGTCCTCGCAATGCATGCAGACCTGCGGGGCAGTTTGCACGCTGTCCGCCCGCTCGATCGTCTCCAGGTGAATCATGCTGACCCCGCGATGGGTGTCGCACTCGGCGCATGCCTGCACGCACGACTGGCATCCGATGCAGCGTGAGTGATCGATGAAAAATGCCATCTCGCTCATCGAATCCCTCCCGCCTCCATCTCAAGCTGCGCGATCGCATCGGTAGGAGCTTCCGTCTTGCTGACTCGCACGGCGCAGATCTTAAATTCAGGAATGTTCGAGACCGGATCGATGGCGCGGATGGTGCAATTGTTCGCCGAGCGATCCAAGGGCCAGTGGTACGGCACAAACACCGTGTCTGGACGAATCGTTTTTACCACCTGCGCCCGCACCACGATCTCTCCGCGGCGGCTCTCCACTTTTACGAAATCACCATCTACGATGCCGAGCTTTTCTGCCAATCTCGGGTGCATTTCGCATAGCGGCTGCGGATACTGCTCTATCAAGCCTCCAATGCGGCGAGTCTGCGTGCCGGAGAGAAACTGCGATACCACACGGCCTGTGGTGAGGATGACCGGATACTCTTCATCCGGCATCTCCGCCGAAGGTCGCCACTCGATCGGAATAAAATGCGCCTTGCCGTCGGGATGACCGAACTTTCCTCCCTCGTACAGGCGTGGCGTGCCCGGATGCCCCGGCTCGGGGCACGGCCAGAAGAGCCCGTTGCTCTCATCGATTCGCTCCCACGTCATGCCGGAATAGTCGGAGACGCCGCCTTTGGAGGCGATGCGCAACTCTTCGAATATCTCGCGAGGTGCGGCGCTGAACTTGTCTGCGTAGCCGAGCCGCGACGCAATTTCGTTAATGATCTGCCAGTCCTCGCGCGCGCCTTCGGGTGGCGTCACAGCCTGGCGGTGGCGGATCACGCGGCCTTCGACGTTGGTTGTCGTGCCTTCGTCTTCCTCCATTAGTGATCCCGGTAACACCATGTCTGCGTAACGCGCGGTCTCTGAGAGGAAGAAGTCGATGTTGACATAGAACTCCAGCTTCTCCAGCGCCTCGCGCACATAGTTGCCATCCGGCAGCGACACCGCGGGATTAAAGCAGATCGACAGCAGTCCCTTGATCTTGCCATCGTGAATGGCTTCCACAAGCGGGATTGCCGACAAGCCTTTCTGCGGAATCGATTCTTCGGAAACGCCCCAGACGCCCGCAATGTATTTGCGATGCTCGGGATTGCTGACGTCTCGGCTTCCGGGAAGTTGGTCGCACTTCTGCCCTTGCTCGCGCGCGCCTTGTCCGTTGCCCTGGCCAGTTATCATTGCGTAGCCGCAGCCTTCGCGCCCGATGCGTGCCGCTGGCCACAACCAGGTTGATCGCCGCGATGCAGTTGTCCACGCCTTTCGAGTGGTGCTCGATACCCCTGGCATGTAGGAGGAAGCTGGTTGGCGCCGGCCCCCATAGCTCTGCGGCCTTGACGATCATCTCCGGTGGAACGCCTGCGATCTTCGCGGCGTACTCCGGCGTGTACTTCTTCACCGTTTCCATCACGGCATCGAAGCCGGTGGTGTGCTGCGCAATAAACTCGCGGTCGATCCAGCCGCGCTCGATCACGATGTGCAACATGCCGTTGAATACACCAATGTCACCGCCCGAACGCACGGGGATGAACAGATCGGCATTGCGCGCAATGGGCGTCATGCGCGGATCGAGAATGATCAGTTTGCCGCCGTTCTCCCGAGCCTGCCACAGATAGTCGGTGGTAATAGGTGCGCACTCGGCGACGTTTGCGCCGGCAACTAAAATGACCTTTGCTTTTGGGATGTCGCTCCATGGATTCGCACTGCGGTCGATACCGAAAACTTTCTTGGAAGCTGCCCCGGCAGAGACCATGCAGAGGCGCCCGTTGTAGTCGATGTTTGCCGTCTTCAGTGCAACCCGCGCGAACTTGCCCATCAGGTAGGCTTTCTCATTAGTGAGCGACGCGCCTGTGAGAATGGCGAACGCGTCATTGCCGTATGTCTGCTGAATGCGCCGAATCTCGGCTACGACGCGCTCCATCGCCGCGTCCCACGCGACGGGAACAAACCCTATTTCCTCCACGCGCTGCAACGGACTCTTCAAGCGGTCCGGGTGCTCGTCTTGCATGTAGCGCTTTACGCCTTTAGGGCAGAGCTTGCCACGATTGAAGGGAAAATCTTCCCAGGGCTCGAAGCCCACAACTTTGTTGTCGCGCACGCGCAGTTGAATTCCGCACTGCTGGCCGCAGAAACAACAATGCGTCTTCACCAGCTTTTCCTCCTGGTCGGTGTGAACCCAGCCACCTGGAGGAACCGTGTGCAGGGTAGGGCCGAATTGATTCACCAACTCAGGAATATCTACGGGAAGCTTCGCCACTCTTACAACTCCTTTCCTATCCCGCGCACGTCCATGCCGAGGGACTTCCATAGACCGTCCTGCGCGAGCGCAAGATTCTTGCGGCGACAGGCAGGACAGACATCCTGATAGTGAACTCCGTCGGCCATCTGATACCGGATGCCCAGCGCAGCCTGTACGGCTTTGAGGTCTTCCATCTGCATTCGCGATCCGTAGCGTTGGCCGCAGCGCACGCAGCTCGCCTGCTCTCCTTCTGCTCCCGCCTTCTTGTAGAAGTCCACTCCAAGTTGAGCCGGGCGCTGAAAGATATGAAAGAACTTGCCGAAAGGCAGATAGAGAAGTGTGAAGATCACCGTTACGGCATGAAGTTGCGAGAGGAACACATAGTGCAGCCCATGCATCAGGTGCGTCGATGTCGTAAGGAAGAGTCCGGTGATCGAAATTGCGAATAGAAGAATGAGCGGCAACAGGTCATTCGAAAACTGCTGGACGGCTCTTGCATCGCCATCACGGCCACGTCTCCACATGGCAAAGAAAACACCGATCAGAACCATTACCGCCGCAATATCAAGAATGTTGAAGGTCAGCTCAGCGAGAACGCTCCCGAGGCGGAAGCTGCCGACCCGTATGCCGAACATGAAAGCGTTATAAATTTCCTGATTGTCGCGCGCTGTCTCAAATCGCACCCAGCCGAAGGACAACGGGAACGTGACTGCTGCGGCAAGCAGACATCCCCACGCCAAGAACCAGTGAGCAGTCCAGCGAATGCGAGAACGCCTCTGGATAAATCTTTGTAGGAAGATGTTATTCCAGAAGATTGCTATCAGTCGCGCGATGTTCCCAGGCAATTGCCTAGGTTGCAGAAACAGCTGCCATCCCCGGTACCAATACATCCGAGTGGGCGGTCTTCGCAGCCACATCGAATAACGGTAGCCCAAGCCGAAGGCAGCAAAGACCGATGCGCCTGCGTAGGAAACCAGCGCGGGATCGAAATCCTTCGCGCCGCGGCTGCCGATGAAGATGGCTGCAATCAGAGACGACGCCACCAGCACGCCCCATCCAAAGGCGTGTGCAGTGTCAGAACCTCGAATTGGAAATTCAGGCTCTCGCATATGGGTTACCGGGCAGTCACTGCTGCGGGTTGCATGGATGGCTGACGCAACAGGATCGTAAGACACCCCATGGCAAAGATACTGAGCAGCACGAATCCTAAAGTAAACGCACCGGTCTCCTGCTTGATTACGCCGAGCAACAAGGGCGGAAAGAAACCACCGAGTCCGCCGGCCGCGCCTACCAATCCGGTGACACTGCCCACAGCACTGGGGAAGTACTCCGGCACCAGCTTGAAGACCGCACCGTTGCCAAGCCCAATGGCAATGGCCATTCCAAGGGCCCCAATCGTGAAGGGGAGCATCACTGGGAAAGCCAGGAAGATGGCCATTAAAGCCGTCGCTGGGAACACCCACTTCAGAATTGTCCGCCCGCCGAACTTATCGGCGAGCATCCCTCCCACAGGCCGCATGAGCGTAGCTAATACCACAAAGCCTGCGGTTCTCATGCCCGCATCCTGCGGCGTCAACTTGAACGTCTCGGTGAGGAAGATCGGCAGGTACACGGCCATGGCAACGAAACCGCCGAAGGTTAGGAAGTAATAGAGACTCAGAACCCAGCTGCGGGGATCATTCAGTGGCTTTACCGTGTCCTTGAATGATTTGATCGCGCCACGCCGTGGAGCATTGCGCGCCAGAAGCATGAATAGCAGCAGCCAGATTGAGAGCAGGACACCAAAGGTCCAAAAGCCCCATCGAACTCCCGCCGCGACCGCAATCAAAGGCGATCCAAACGCCGCCAAAGATTGTCCGATATTTCCCGCTCCATACACACCGAGCGCAAAGCCTTGCCGCTCGGCGCTGTACCAGCCGCTGACAAAACCCACGCCCACCGAAAAGCTCGCCAGCGCAATTCCTATGAAGAATCCATAGAGCAACAGGTGCGCATAGTCATGCGCGGTTCCCATCAGAAAAGCCGGGATAACGGAGAGCAGCATCACGATACTGAATACCGAGCGCCCACCAAATCGATCCGTCAACATGCCCAACGGAATGCGGCCCAGGCTGCCCAGTAAAACCGGAACCGCTACGGCAATACTCTTCTGCACCGGAGAGAGATGCATTTGCCCGCTCAAGATTGGCATCATGGCGGAGAGCGAGCCGAACACTGCGAAGCAGAAGGCAAAGGCTCCCGTGCCGAGCACAAGCTGAAGCTTAGGAGATGTTTGGGATTGCATGCGAGTTCCTCATTCCCCGCCGGGTTTGCTACGACCGGCTAGAGTCTATATCAGGAGGCCACAGCACAGAGGAGCAGTTCTATGACTTAAGTCTCAGCGGCAACAAAATGTTGTCGGTTTGCCCTGAACGTTGAAAGCAAGGGGTTCTCAAGAGCTCGCAATGCTGCCGGCGATGGGTGGCATTCGTTAAAAAAAGCACACCCCTGCACCGCCTTTGTTTGCCCTCGCGTGACTTAAGTCATCGGCAATCGCTTCTTCGAGAGATATCAAGGTTGAGAGAGGCGGAAAGAGAAGCTCTGGCCACCATGGTTCAGCGAAACGGAGAAGAAGAGATGACAAAGACGATTGAGCTTTACGGGAATATGTTGCTGCGTGACACCTTCCGGCAGAGAGGGTGGGCTAACCCCTGCCGCTTTATCGTGGAAAGCGAGATACCGGCACTGGCACTGTTAGCTCAGCTCGAAATCCCGAAAGAAGAGGTTGGAGTGGTTTTCGTAAACCGAAGGGCGTACCGTCCGTCGAGGGCAATCATCCGTCCTGGGGACCGTGTCGCCCTGTTCTCTCCCGGCGCGGTGATGTTCCTTGACCTTGGATCCCACGAGCAAGCGTACGGCTTTGTAAGCTGAACCATTGGCCAACAGAATGGGTGATGCAACGATCGGCACGCGTCGGCCAGCCCCAGAATGCGCCTCACTTATTCGGCCGGATAGATAATCTGAGTTCCACTGACCTGCGCGAAGGGCGTTAGCAGGTGAATCCTGGTGCTGGTTGCGCTGGTGATCTCCCGCACTTCGATTCCACGCACGAGGAGAGCATCGGCAATCAAAGAGCGGTGACAACGCCAGGGAACGGCCTCCGCACACATGATTGCAATCTTCTCCTGTTCTGCAAGCGTAATCAGCGAATCCAGATGCTCCCGAAACTCCGCGGTCTGCATGTAATCGGCATATCCCCGGAAGCTCGCATTGCGCCAAGCTAGATTCTTAGAGTCACTCTTCGCCTGACGAAAACCGCCCAGACCCGGCATGTAGCTGTAGTGAATGTGCGCCGAATGTAGTGAAGGGGACAGTTGGTCGCGATTGAATTGTGGATTGTGGCGTGAGCGCGGCACGGTGCGCACGTCAATAAGTCTTTCGACCCCATGCGCCTTGAGAAGATGAACGAACTCTTCAATCGGGCGCGTGGAGTGCCCACAGGTCAGCACCGCCAAAGGCGTTACCGTTGGTCGCTGGCTCATGCAACATCCCCTGATGCTTACTACCCTCGGGTCAAAGCTTCCGCTGCTGCTAACCGTGCGCGAAGTGCTTTGTCACGTTCCCAACGTTGGGTGATGTCCTGGAGAAAAGCGGCGATACCGACCACCCTACCGGTTGGCTCCGTCAACAGCACGACGCTGAACTCGATAGAGATTCGGCGGCCATCTTTCGTCAGTGCAGGTACGGCAAGCACAGTGCGCCCGTACTTGGTGATACCGCTTTTCATCACCCGGGAATAGCCTTCCCAATGCGAAGGGCGGTGTTTCTCAGGAATGATGAGGTCCATGGATCGGCCGAGCGCTTCTTCTGCCGTCCAGCCGAAGATCTCTTCCGCGCCTCTGTTCCACAGACGAATTACCCCGGCTGCATCACCGTAAATCACTGCGACGCCACTATCCTCGACGATGTGCCGGTACAACCAATCATTGGTGGGCATGAACGTTTCTGGCATCAACACTCCTTAAGTGTTTCAGGTTGAGTAAGACTGCTTGAACTGCGACTCGCGGCAATTCGCAATTTGCGTCTTCGAGATCTTAGAGGTCGTTCTCTGTTACAAGCTTGACACCTCTTCGCCTCGTCATCTCCTCGGCAATGGCCATCTTTTCCGAATAATGCAGCAACCGCGCCGCCAGCGGAAAAACAGTAGAATCCTCGAAGTTGATATGGCGCTTGTACATAAACGCGAGGCAGGTAATAGAATTGCGAAACTTCTCGACTTCAGTGCTAGACAAACCTGTCAGAAGATATTGTCGCCCGAGGCTTTCGATTTCGCCATGTAAAGAAGCTGCCCAACGATGCTCTTCCTCTAACTTTTCCAGTTGCGAGAAACAGAATTGGACCTCAGGACTTTGAATCTTTCGCAGCCGGGGAAATAGCGAGACCTCCTCATCAGCAGTATGTTTTGGCGCGGCCTCGCCAAAATAGCGGAGCGCGGACTCCAGCGCTCGGCGAGTTTCCTGCGAGGCAGGGCGGTCAATCACAGCAGCAACCGCGTCCAGGGTACCAAGGAACATCTCAATGCGCCGGTGGCAGTCGGAGAGCAAGCCGGTTGGGTCCGAAAAGTTATGAGTCGTTGTTCCTATTTGGATAGGCATATCTCTTAAGTCGGCCTCCAATCCGGCGCGGAAAGTAAAATCACCCTTCGGTCGGAGCGATCAATACAATACCTGGAGCGCAGGTGCTCTGTTAATCGATGTGGAAGGTTTTACATATCCTTTGGGCACATAAGAGCAGCAGGGCTCTTCCGCCAGAGGATCGCCGGTGAGCGCGTAGGCCCGGGAGCGCGAACCACCGCAGATTTCCTTGAACTCGCAGGCACCGCACTTACCTCCGAGCATTGATGTATCACGCAAGTTCCGAAATTCCGGAGATTCGCGATACAAGGCTGCGAGAGTTTGCTGACGGATGTTGCCGGCTGCTTTCGGAAGAAATCCACTGGGAAAAACTTCTCCCGTGTGCGAAATGAAGACGAAACCCTTGCCATCGTTCAGACCTCGAGGAGCGCGCCCAATGGAATCCAATGCTGGCGATTGTGTAGCTGGCTCCGCGATGCCGGCCCTCCGCTCGCGGACTTGCTGTTGTAGTACGTATCGCCGATAGTGCTGAGCTTCCGTGGTCTTCAGGTCGAAGCTCGCGATCTTCGAAAGTCGGTAGAGTTTCTCGAAGACCTGTTCGAATTCCTCTCCGCTGAGCAGGTCGTCCAGTTTTCCACGTCCAGTGGGGACCAGAAAGAATACGCTCCACAAAGTGATCTTCAGACTCTCCACCAGTTGTACGATGTCGTCGATCTCAGCAATGTTCTGGCGACTGAAAGTGGTATTGATCTGGACCGGCAAACCGACCTCGTTCGCCCAACGAATCGCATCCATGGTTCGCGCAAACGAACCTGACATGCCTCGAAATGCGTCGTGCCTTTCCGCACTGGCACCATCCATGCTTACGGCCAGTCGCGCCAGACCAGCTTCCTTTAGTTTGACAATAATGTCTCTGGTCAGCAGCGGAGTGGCGCTTGGCGTGAGCGAGACGCGGACGCCGACCTTCCTTGCGTGACGAATCAGCTCAAGCAAATCCGGTCTTTTGATCGGGTCGCCGCCGGTAAGTACAAATACAGGGACTTGCAGCGCGGAGATCTGATCAATCAGCTCCTTACCCTCCGCCGTACTTAGCTCAAATGGGTTACGGTCGGGCTGTGCTGATGCTCGACAGTGTACGCATGCCAAGTCACAGGCTTGGGTTACTTCCCAGATCGCGATAAAGGGCCGTTCGTCGAAGTTAATCGGGTCAATCAACGGATTCATGTTGACCATTACAGTCGCATTCTTGTCGGCGTGCAGTGACCAAAGTCTCGCGCTGTATAATTCGTCGCGTGAGCTTCGAACCTACTGACCTCGCGGCCGTTCTCCAAAATACACGCTTGTTATCCACGCTTTCTCAAGCTGAAGTACAGCTACTGGCACAACGCACGGTGAGGAAGTTGTTCAGCGCTGGAGAACTATTGTTTTCCGAGGGCGAGCCATGTCATGGACTAAACATTGTCTCTCGTGGAAAGGTGCGCATCTTCAAAACTTCTGTGAGTGGAAGAGAACAGGTTCTCGCGGTTGAATATCCGGGTGATACTGTCACCGAGATTCCGGTCTTTGACGGCGGCCCATACCCGGTATCTGCGGTCGCGGTCGAAGACACGGAAATTGCGTTCGTCTCGCGGCACGATTTTCAGGCATATTGCATGGAGCATCCGGAGGTTGCGCTCAAAGTGCTCGTTGTCGTGGGTAAGAGGCTTCGGCGTCTGGTTGCCACCATCGAGGAGCTTTCGTTTACTACAATTCGCCAACGGCTGGTCTCAACACTTGTACGTTTGGCAAAGAGCGAGGGCAGACCAACCGCTCGGGGAGTGGAATTTCTATTACCGGGCAGCCACCAGGAGCTGGCGAACCAACTCGGGACAGTTCGCGAGTTGATTTCCAGGAATCTCACGCGGCTGCAGGCGGAAGGACTAGTGGAAGTGGATGCCCGCCAGATCGTAATCAAAGACCTGAAAGGCCTGACGGGAATTCTCGATGTCGCGCCATAGAATGGGCGTGCCCCACGCATCGTGCGCTGTTTGATGGTCTTCATGGATTCGAAAGTGACCTGCGAGAGCACTTGCACCTGGAAAACGACATCTTGTTTCCAAGCAGTATTCAGATGGAAGCTGAGCTTCAAAGAGGAAAGTAGCGCAACCGCGAGAATTCAATACTGTTCAGTAATCTTTTTTAATCAGCGAGAGGTGGAGTCCTCGTCACCACCGTTCAGCCGATTGATGGTCGGCTGCCAGCCAGGCTGGAATTCGGGCCTTCTTGATGAGTGATGAAGCGCAGTGCGGCAGACCTCGCCGAACTTGCCGCCAGGAAAAGTTGATCCTGAAGGTGGCGTAGAGACACACGCGAAAGCTTTTATGGTCGGAATGGAAGAGGCATTTTATGGCCATTCGAACCGCTAGAGAAGAGCTGGTTCAGCTTGTGCGCGAATCAAGTAGCTTGTGCATTATCCTATGTTACCTATGGCAAAGCCGAACCGTATTGCGATTGTCGGACTTGGAAACGTGGGCGCAAGCTTCGCTTACGCGCTCCTGTTTCGTGGACTGGCTTCTGAAATCGTATTAATCGACGCAAACGCAGCAAAGGCCGAAGGCGAGGCAATGGATCTGAATCATGCCGTCCCCTTCACCCACTCCACCCGAATCTGGGCTGGCAAATATGCAGATTGTACAGGAGCGGCTGTTACCGTAATCACCGCCGGCGCTGCCCAGAAACCGGGAGAGACC
This sequence comes from uncultured Acidobacteriota bacterium, assembly GCA_963786435.1. Classification (GTDB taxonomy): domain Bacteria; phylum Acidobacteriota; class Terriglobia; order Terriglobales; family Acidobacteriaceae; genus TOLSYN. The sequence goes on along the minus strand of CAWAZK010000002.1, from coordinate 2,104,602 downwards.
CGACTGGATCTGGTAAAGAAAAACGCTCGCATTTTCGCCTCGATCGTACCCCAGGTGGTAAAGCACAATCCGGACGGCATTCTCCTGATTGCCACAAATCCGGTGGACGTATTGACCTATGTTGCCTGGAAGTTGAGCGGTTTGCCTGCCGAGCGGGTCATCGGCTCGGGGACAATTCTAGACACCGCGCGCTTCCGCTATCTGCTCAGCCAGCATTTCGACGTGGATGCCCGCAGCGTCCATGGATTTATCGTTGGAGAACACGGCGACAGTGAAGTGCCAGTCTGGTCGCTGACCAACATAGCGGGGATGCGCCTTCCGGAGTACACCAAGCACAACGATGCCAAATGCTCGCCGGAGGAGATGGAGCATATCTTCGCCCAAACGCGCGATGCCGCCTACGAAATCATTAATCGTAAGGGGGCGACGTATTACGCTGTCGCCGCCGGTCTTTTGCGCATCACCGAGGCCATTCTGCGCGATCAAAGCACGGTGCTCTCCGTCTCCAGCCTGGTCCGAGGACTCTATGGCATTGAAGACGTATACCTCAGCCTGCCCACGGTCCTGCACCGGGGAGGCGTGGAGAGGGTGATTCATCTGGACTTGAGCGCTGACGAAGAGGCAAAGTTGAGGGTCTCCGCCCGCGTGCTTCGCGAAACTATCGCCGGGCTGAAAGGACTGATCTGATTTCCCTTCCCAATGTTTTGGTGCATCCACCGCCGTGCAATGTGCTGCGTTTATCCATTCCGTCCGGAACGGTCTTCGAAGAGAACAACTCATCAAGCGATTCGCATCCAGGGCCCGCATCCGACCAACATCGGACTCCGAATACTGCGCTGGCACCGCCGCCAAACGAAGAACAATTAATGAGCAGTTGCGTTGTGTACCTCTTAACGCGGGAATTCTAATTTCCATGTGAGTCCCGATCGACCACCGAAAATGTTAGCTTCTGGGTCCCGAAACATTGACCCGCCAGCGCTGTTCAACTACTCTCGGGTGATTCCAATCCAGATGAATCGGCCAGAGGTTGATCATGCAGACTCGCTTCACGTTACCGCAATGCTCGCTTCCTACCCATTGGTACAATCTGCTCACTGATTTTCCGGAGCCCATGCCTGTGTCGCTCCACCCCGGCACTCGTCAGCCCATCACCCCGGCTGACATGTACGCCATTTTTCCTGAGAGCATCGTCGCCCAGGAGATGAGCGCCGAACGCTGGATCGAGATTCCCGAAGAGGTACGCGAGGTCTACGCCCTCTGGCGCCCCACGCCGCTGCTTCGCGCTGTGCGGCTGGAAAAGGCGCTGAACACGCCTGCGCACATTTATTACAAGTACGAAGGCTCCAGCCCGGTGGGCAGTCACAAGCCGAACACCGCGATTCCGCAGGCCTATTACAACAAACTCGCCGGTACGCGCTGTCTCGCCACCGAAACCGGCGCCGGACAGTGGGGCACTTCGCTCGCGCTGGCCTGCCAACTCTTCGGACTAAATTGCACTGTATGGATGGTTCGCGTCAGCTATGACCAGAAGCCCTATCGCCGCCTACTTATGCAAACCTATGGTGCCACGGTCTTTCCCAGCCCCAGTGATCAGACGGAGTTCGGACGCAAGCAGCTTGCCGAGAACCCGAACTGTGCCGGCAGCCTTGGCATGGCCATCAGCGAGGCCATTGAGAACACGGTCACCCATCCAGGCACCAAGTATTCGCTCGGTAGCGTACTCAATCATGTCTGTCTTCACCAGACGGTGATCGGGGAGGAATCGATAAAACAGATGGAAGAGGCTGGAGAGGAGCCCGACATTGTGGTCGGTTGCGCCGGCGGCGGCAGCAACCTTGCCGGCATCGCTTTCCCATTCATCCGGAAGAAAATCACCGAGGGTAGGCCCTACCGCATTCTTGCCGTGGAGCCCACGTCCTGCCCGTCGCTTACTAAGGGCGAACTGCGTTACGATTTCGGCGATACCGCGGGCATGACGCCGCTAATGGCCATGTACACCCTTGGGCACGATTTCATGCCGCCATCCATTCATGCCGGTGGCTTGCGTTATCACGGCATGTCGCCAGCCGTGAGCCACGCGTACAAACTCGGACTCCTCGAAGCTGTTGCCTACCCGCAGGTCCCGGTCTTCGAGGCTGCCGTGCTCTTCGCCCGCACCGAGGGCCTGGTGCCAGCACCGGAATCGGCGCACGCCATTCGCGCCGTCATAGACGAGGCCATCAAGGCTCGCGAGGAAGACCGCAAGAAAGTGATCCTCTTCAACCTCAGCGGGCACGGCCTGCTCGACTTGACCGCCTATGACGCCTACCTCTCAGGCAAGTTGCAGGGTTAAAAACTTCGCTTTCGCGTGGAGGATACTGTAGATCGAAATCGCGAGATCGAAATCGCGCGGGATTGTCTTGCCCAGCAGCAGGGAGACACAGTGCGTGTCGCCATTCACAAACATTGCGAGAAAATGGGTACCGAGTTATCCAGGCGCAAAGAAGGCTCTAGCGTGAAGGAACCCCGATCGACCATTTAAGTCAATCAAGCATACTGACTAACCCAGATCCTGCTCAACGCCTTCAGGATAGAGTCGTGGAAAGTAATACCTCACCGCCTTAGCAGGAAAGGCGATTTGCACGCGAATGCTCAGCTTGGCGCAATCACGTATCACCGGAAAAGAACGCGATTCCAAACTGGACTTGATCTCTTCGTGGCAAGCCTCAGACTCGACGAATGTCAGCACTTCGCCATGCCGTCGATGACTTTATCGGCCTGGAGGACGCCTGACGAGCATCCTCCAAGCCGGCTTCCGGCCCGTGTGGCTCTCCGTGTGGTTCATCTTCTTCGGAGTGCCCGTCATCCGCCCCACAAACCTACGCGGCCTTCCACGTTCGTCATCATTGCACTCCCTAAGACTGCGCACCTGTTCGTGTTGCTTACGCGAATACTGCAGAGCACGTCTGCGGATTCCCGTACTCCTAGAGTTTAGAGCGACAACTTCTCCCAATCCCTATCTGAGGCATCCCGCGCAATGGCCAGTCCGCCGTCGGACCCCGCGAAAACTGGATCTTGAACCAACGTAATTTGCGCTTTTCCTAGTTCTGAGAGGGCGGTCTTCAGTGCCTCGGGCAGACCGTCAATCAACGAGCTCCCGCCGGTTAGGACGATATTGTTGAGCACCCGCTGCTGGTATTCTGGCTCGACTCGCGCAACCAAGTCCCGCACTGTCTCAGAGATCGGCGCCACAATCGATTCGCATGCCGCACGCATATCCTCGGTTATATCAATCTCAATCGGTTTGCCGTCTGCTGCGGTCATGACCACTACACGGCGTTTCGGCTCTCCCACAAAGCTCCACTTCTCCTTCCAGGCTCGCACGGCATGAATGGAAAACTGAGCTTGAGGATGATGTTCTTGCAATGACCCGAAGAGCCGCTGGTCAATGGAGTCCCCCGCATTGGGAAGAGTTCTCTGATCGTCCTCAGTCGGATACCGGCCTTGCATTACGCAGATGTCTGCGGTTCCCGCCCCGATGTCGATCACCATCGCATGGAGGAGGGCTTCGGTGCCGTACGCCACCGCGAAGGGTTCGGATACCAGCATTACGGTGTCGGCGATCCCATCCATTGCAGTGCGAAGCCGCAACCGGCTCGTCTGCATCGCTTCAGCAGGGACTCCCACGACGGCACGCACTTTAAGCTGCTGCCCATTGTTTTTTATGCCAATCAAAGAAACCAAATGGCGTAACAGTTCCTGGACAGCGTGCGCGTCTCTTTCCGATCCATCTTTGATAACGCCATTCTCGAGCGGGCGCCGTAGATCGAGCATCGAACGATTCTCCAATGCCTCGCCGCCGATTAGAACCTGCTTCTTAAGAACCTTTCGGGCGACCATATCTAAGGGCCAGCCGACATAGCTGTCCACGACATGGCGCTCGCCGTTGGAGGCCGAAATGGAACTTCGTGAAGTGCCCAAGTCAATTCCTATACAGATCGTCTCATCATTATGTGCCATTGGGTTCGCCGCCTCGTTTTCCGGAACTGTTAAGGTTTTTTGCATATATTTTGATTCCCTCGAAAAGTGAAACTGCAATCTTTTCCCTGTACTGTTCGTCCTTCAATAATTTGACGTCTTCATCATTGGACAGAGATGAGACCTCTGCCAGCACGGCCGGCATCTGTGTCCCCACCAGAACTGCGAATGGGGCCGTCTTGACCCCGCGGTCAATCAGCTTCGGGTTGAGCGGCTTCAGGGATCTATAAAGCTCGGCGTCTACGGTTGTGGCGAGCGCCCGAGATTCGTTTCGCCGGACATCCAAAAATACCTTTTCCAAAAGCTGGCGGTATTCCGATAAGGAGTAACCCGACTGGCGGTTCTCAAGGCTTGCAAGTTGTAAAACCTGTGGATCATTGGTTGCACCGACGTAGTAGGTTTCGAGTGGTCGAATTGAACGCGGTTGCATCCAGTTTATGTGGATGGAAACAAACAGATCTGCCTTTTTGGAGTTGGCGAACGCCACCCGATTTGCCAGCGTAACCGTCTGGTCGGTCTCCCGGGTCAAGAGCACCTCGAACGGGGATTGCTTCATAAGCTGACGTAATCGAAGCGCGATGTCCAATGTGACATCTTTCTCAGCTAAGCCTGTGTTGGAAATTGCGCCGGGTTGATCTCCGCCATGACCGGGGTCGATCACGATTCGTTTGACCGAAAGCGGCAGTACGGACAGGTCCACATCGCTAGGCGGTGTCAGCGGGACGGACGGTTCAACTGTTCGCTGTTCGAAGACATGCTGTACTGTCGCCGTATTCGCGTTGACAGCGATGCTGGACGATGTCTTGCCTCTTGAAATCACAAAAGCGGAAATTGCAAGCACGGCAGTGACTGTCATGAGTGAGGCCCACACCCAGCGGAGAATCTGCCATCGGAGACGCTTATGGCGCACTTTCCCAGCCCGATTTTCAAGGTTGGTCTGGATCACCTCGCGAATCATCCGGCGTTTAGTGTTTTCTAGGCTTCTCATGAGCATCAACTCTGTGCTGCGATACCTCAACCAGCGATCCAGAACGGCGAAAACGCGAATCTGGACCCGAGTAGAGATAAATAGCGGTAGAGGGGTTTTATCCGAGATCCTCAGGAATTCAGCGATCAGCTCCGACACGCCGCACAGAAATATACGGTGGCCAGCTTTGCCAACACTATCGCGATTACGTCAAGCTTGCCGACTTTCCCATTAATAATCTAGCGGTTGAAAGACCTAGGTGAGAGTATGATTTCACCTCATGTGTGCTGACCTAATGCGCCAGAAGCACTGCGGCGATCTCCTCAGGTCCGATTGAGCGCAGAGAGGCCATCGGCGGTACCGTCAAGTCAATCTGGGATCTCGGAAAATGACTCAAGATTCCAATGTAGTTCGTGGCTACTCACAACCCACTGTTTTGGAGACAGCCTGCTGCGCATCCTTTATTACACGGCAGACGCTGGCTTTGGAGATCCGGTAGGTCTTCGCCAGATCATTGAGGCTGGTCCCGCTTTCTCGATCGCGGAGCAGTGCAACGCGATCAACCTGCAGTGGGGTTCGCGATCTGGCGAACTTCGAGGCGGGCGCGCCGCATGCCGGCACGCACCCGTTCGAGGACTGGATTGCACTGGATAGGACTGGAAACACGCGCGCAGGCAAACTGCTCGCCTGCTTTGCCTTAGCTACGAAATCACTGAAATTGGGACTTTGTGAAACAGGAGGAAAGTTACTGGCGGAGAGAGGGGGATTCGAACCCCCGGTACAGCTTTTGACCGTACAACGGTTTAGCAAACCGCCGCCTTCAGCCACTCGGCCATCTCTCCGCAATGCTGGCTGGACTGATTATAGCGGAAGCGTTTCTGTTTCGTACATCTATCGGTGAATTCCGACTGATTTTCTTTTTCTTCAATAATTCAAACAAGAGACTAAGCGAGCCGCAGCAGCTTTTCCCGGATTTGCCGGCAAGTGTCGATTCGTAGCGGCAGTCGCGACCTGAAGCGGATTTTGTGGCGCGAGCCCGCAATATTTTCGACGCCATCCTCTCCCACGTTTATGCAGAGTGGAACCCGGCGGGCGCTATCCAGGATTGGCAAACCCGTTCACTGCTGGCTGATGTAGGTGGCGGGAGTTACAATAGTGTGTCTTGTACCTTCAAACTTTTGCGGCGTTCCGCCTGCCCTATGCCGGGCCGGAACTGCAACGCGCCCCGGATCTCAATGAAGAAGTTTCTCTTGTCGCTGATAGCCATTTGTTCCCTAGCTTGCCCCGTCCTCGCGCAGCAAGACACTGTGGTTGAGGAGATCGTCGCGCGTGTCAACAATTCGATCATCACGCGCGCCGACCTGCTCCGAAACCGCGAGCAAACCGGGCAGGATGCCAAGGAATTGAACCTGACGCAGCAGCAAATCGACGAGCGTCAGGCAAACTCCCTCCGCGATCTCATCGACCAGCAACTGCTCATTCAGAAGGCTGCCGATCTGGGAATTTCCGCCGACGCCGATGTAGTCAAGCGACTCGACGATCTGCGCAAGCAGATGAAGGCGAACTCCATGGAAGACCTCCAGAAGATTGCCGAGTCCCAAGGCGTGAGCTGGGAGGACTTCAAGCAAAACACCAAGAATGGGATTCTCACGCAGAAGGTGATCGGCTCCGAGGTCGGCAGCCACATACAGATCACACGCGAAGAAGCGCAGAAGTATTATGACGAGCACAAGTCCGAGTTTGGCCAGCCCGAGCGCGTCCGCCTCAGTGAAATTCTGATCGCAATTGATCCCAACGCGCCCAAGCCGCAGCCTGGCACCCAAAGCTCTTTGGCGGAGACGACACCCGAGCAGGTTGCTGCCGCCGAGGCCAAGGTTAATGATATTTATCAGCAGCTCAAGTCCGGTACCAAGTTTGAGGATCTGGTGCGCAAGGACTCCAACGGATCCACCGCAGATCGGGGTGGTGATCTCGGCTACTTCAAGCGAAACGATCTCGCCAAGGAGTTGGAAGACAAATCCTTCGCTCTCAAGGCCGGTGAATTCACTCAGCCGATCCGGACCCGCCAAGGATTCATCATCCTCTTGGTCACCGATCACATCGACGCTGGAGTTCCAGCTTTCGATCATGTTCGCGAGCAGATTCAGGAACAGCTCTATAGCCAGAGGGTTCAGCCCGCCCTGCGCGAATACCTCACCAAGTTGCGCGAAGAGGCTTACATCGACATCAAGCCTGGTTACACCGACAGCGGCGCCAGCCCCAATCAGACCAAGCTGATCTACACCTCGGACGTGGGACCGAAGACCAAGCAGGTTCGCGGCAAGCTCGGCATCGGGAAGAAGAAGACGGTCGTGGTCGTCGGGACGGATAAGAAGGACGCTTCCAAACCGGTGGGCAGCACCTCCGAACTGGGCCTCGCCAAGGCAGAGGTTGATGCTAAGGCAAAAGCCGAAAATGATCGTAAGGCCGCCGCCGATGCGGCTAAGGCCAAAGCCGCCGCTGAAGCTGCAGAAAAAGAAAAGCTCAGTCAGATGACTCCCCAGGAGCGGAGAGATTACCTGGCGCAGAAGAAGCGTGAGGCAAAGAAGGAAGCCAAGCTCAATAAGAAGCAAACCAAAGAACAGAAACTACTTGCCCGGAAGGAAGCCAAGCGCAAAGCGGATGAGGCCAAGCGCAAGGCTCAGGAAGCCAAGGACATAAAGAACGGGAATAAGCCAGCGCAGGCCACCGCTGACACAAGCGAACAAGCCGACGCTGACAATGCTCCTCCCAAGAAGAAGAAATCCTTCTCCTGGTTTTAGCCGGAAGTTTTCAGCCATCCGTTAGCGCGGGCCTGCAGCCCGCGCTTTTCTTTGGTGCAAATTCGCCGTAAACATTCTTCTTGCTCTGCGGGCATTATTTGCACCCACACAGAAAAGCGGCCCCGTTTAAAAAAACGGAGCCGCCTTCGCACATTCATCGTTCCTTACTTTTTACTTACTTTGCGAAACCTTTGCGCCGCTGCTTACTGTAGTTCGCCAGCGCGGACTCAATCACCGGGTAGGCTGCTGCCGGCGGTTGCACTTCCTCCACTTCGACCGCCTTGCCCTCCAGCAACTTGTAATCCTGAAAAAAGCGGCGCAGCATCATCATCCGGTGCGGCGGCATCTCCTGCGCATCGGTGTAGCTGTTGAACTCCGGATCCTTGGTGGCAATGGCGATGATCTTGTGATCTTTCTTTCCGCCATCGATCATGGTCATCAAGCCTATGGTTCGCGCTTGGATGATCGTCAGCGGCACCACCGGCTCCTGGCAGAACACCAGAACATCGAGCGGGTCGTCATCTTCGGCCAGAGTCTGGGGAATAAATCCGTAGTTCGCCGGATAATACACAGCCGAATACAAAATCCGGTCCAGCTTGATCAGGCCGCTGCTTTTGTCCAGTTCGTATTTCACGCTGGAGCCAAATGGAATTTCGATTACCGCATTAAACTCATTCGGGATGTTTTCTCCCGGTGTGATGTCGTGCCAAGCATGAATCATTTACAGAATGCCCCTGGTAGATCGTTCTCTGCTCATTGTACTGAATCCACAATTATTTCGCTCATTCGCAAACTTTTCCAGCAGTCTCCAACTTCAGCCCACCGTGTAGAATGAATCCCAGCCTCCAACCCTGAAGCCAAATGATTGAAGCGCCTTCCAATACTGTACCGAGGCCTCGCCGAGGCAAAGCCGCCGCCGCGATGGTTGCCGCTGGAATTCTGCTCAGCCGCCTCAGTGGCCTGATCCGCGAGCGCTTCTTCGCGCACTATCTCGGAACCTCGATGGCAGCCGACGCCTATCGCGCTGCCTTTCGGGTGCCGAACATGTTGCAAAATCTTTTGGGCGAGGGCGTTCTTTCCGCATCTTTCATTCCCGTGTACGCGCGCCTCCGCGCCGAAGGCCGGGAGCGTGAAGCCAGCGAACTGGCCGAAGCCACATTCGCCCTGCTTACCTTGGTGGCCAGCATCATCGTCGCCCTCGGAATCCTCTGCGCCCCGTTCCTGGTCAGCCTTCTGGTTCCCGGCTTCCACGGTGAGAAGCGCGTCCTCACGATATCCTTGGTGCGCATTGTCTTTCCCGCCACCGGACTGCTCGTCTTTTCCGCTTGGTGCCTTGGCATACTCAACAGCCATGGCCGATTCTTCTTGTCCTATGCCTCTGCGGTGATGATGAACCTTGCCGTGATCGCCGCTCTGATCTGGCAGGGTGGATTTCGAGGCGGTGGTACGGTTTCGCTCGCCTACGCTCTGTCCTGGGCTGCGGTCGCCGGAGCGGTGCTGCAATTCGCGGTACAGGCTCCGACCGTTTATCACTATCTGCGCCCGCTGATGGGGCACATTGATATCCGCTCTCTGCACGTTGCTGCCGTAGTCGCCGCCTTCATCCCGGTCTTCATCAGCCGGGGAATTCTTCAGATCTCCGGCTTTGTCGATCTCCAACTCGCCAGCTTTCTCCCCAGGGGCAACGTGCTGCTCACCTACGCGCAGACCCTTTACATGCTGCCGGTGTCGTTGTTTGGAATGTCGGTCTCGGCAGCGGAACTACCGGCGATGTCGAGCGCCGTCGGAAGCGACTCGGAGATCTATGCCACCCTGCGCTCCCGCCTCAGCGCCGGTTTGGAGAAGATTTCCTACTTCGTCATCCCCTCTGCCGTGCTCTTTTTGGCTCTTGGCAATGTGGTTGCCGCCGCGCTCTATCGCACCGGAAAGTTCGACCAGCAGGATGTGTACTTCGTCTGGGCAGCCATCGCAGGCTGCGGCATCGGTCTGTTGACCCAGACCATGGGTCGCCTCTATTCGTCCACTTTTTATGCTCTGCGAGACACGCGCACGCCCCTGCGCTATGCGCTGGTTCGCATCTGCCTGACCGTCAGCCTTGGTTATCTCTTCTCATTGCCGCTGCCGCGCGCTCTCGGCGTTGATGCAAACTGGGGAGTCGCCGGACTGAGCTTTTCGGCGGGGATAGCGGCATATGTCGAGTATCGAATGTTGCGCCGTGGATTGCAGAGCGCGGATCGGGGCGGTGAACTTCTCGATGACGCGCATCGCCAAGCTCTGGGCCTCCGCCCTCACCGGCGCCGCCATTGCCGTGCTGCTGGAATGGCTTCTGCCCTTCCATTCGCCCGTCCTGCGCGGCCTGCTGATCCTGGTTCCCTACGGCGCGGTATATCTGGCGATGACGCACCTGCTCGGAGTGAGCGGATTCCTGTCGTCGATGCTGGCGCGCTTCGGTCTGACGCGCGGATAGTTTGGTTACGGAGATAATTTACAGGGCCGCGAACGGCGAAGGGGGGAAACACCTGTATTCGGTCGCGGGAACCGCTCTATCCCGCCACCTTCATTTTCGTCTTGATCACCTTCATCGTGCTCCAGTCATAGGCGAAGCGCCGTCCGCAATCCAGGCACACGACGTAGTGAGTGGAGCCGGGCGGGAGTTCCTCCGACCAATCCAGGTGAACGTGGTTCCGCCGCGCCATATCCATGGAAAACGGCACAGACAGATGAGCGTGCCGGCAACCAAACGCCAGTAGGTTCAGCACTTTCTCAAGCATATTCAGAGCACACCTCGCGGAATTTGCACTTCTTTGTGTTGCGTGCCTCGCTCTTCGAGCCGACACTGTTTCTGTTTAATTCCGCTTTTGCTTCGGCCAATCACGAAACCTTTTGCGGTGTGAGACGGAAGCCCGGCAGCACGGCTACCGGGCTATCCGAATCCGTCTTCTTGGCGTGAGCCGCGCTCTAGACGCGAACCGCTGCTTTCTCGGGAGTCGCGGTCGGCGTCTCCCCGCTGGGCTTTTCGTTCACATTCGGCTTGCGGATATCGATTCCGCCCTTGAAGAATGCACCGTCCTCAATGCTGATGCGCTGTGCGACCACGTCGCCGGTCAGCGAGCCTTCATTGCGGATATCCACCCGGTCGGTGGCCGAAACATTGCCGCGCACCTTGCCCAGAATGACCGCCTCGCGGGCGGTGATGTTGGCGGCGATCACGCCATTGCGGCCAACGGTGACGCGATTTCCCGGCAGGTGAATCGAGCCTTCTACCCGGCCATCGATGTAGAGCGATTCCGATCCCGTCACTTCGCCCTTGATTACGAGTGACTTTCCTATCGTTGCCTGGTCCGAAACCGCAGGCGCCGCACTCGTCGGCTTAGGCATGCTGTTGTTGTACTCCGATACCGGAGACGGTGTGGTGGGCTGGCGCTGCGGTTCCGCAGGCGCAGGATTATTATTGCCGGACTGTGTTGACGGCTTCCACATCTGTTTGTGAGTCCTTTCCTGGTACAGGTCTGCACCTGCATCACCATTCTCAGCACTGTTGCTAAGTCTGAACCGCACAAAGGCTTCTGGGGTTGAGTGGTCTGTAAAAGGGATTCCCTGTGTGCACTATATTCCATTCCCCGGGAATTTTCTGCACTCGCTAAACATACCGCAGCCGCAATGCGAATCGGGCATAATTATTTTCTGCCTTTGGCAAAGGAGAATAGCTCAACCGAAAACCGTGCCGTCCGACGGCAATCCTTCATCTTTCCCGGCCCCTTGACGGGCAACACTTCGCAGATCGGGCATCAACGCGGTACCATCAACGCGGAAGCATCAACAAGGCAATCCGACAGCATCGGCGAATGATCTCTGAAAGCGATCTGCTCCAACACATCGACGACCAGCCGCAGCATGCCGCCGGCTACAAGCAGCTCATCCGCGAGCTCTCGCTGCGTGGGCGCGAGCGGCAGGAGTTGGAATCCCTGCTCGCCGATCTCGTCGTGCGCGGCAAACTGGTCCTCGTCGCGCGCGACCGTTACGCCATCGCCTCCGCGGCCGTCAATCGCAATCTGGTCGTCGGAACCCTGACCATGCACCGCGACGGATTCGGCTTCGTCCGGCCCTTGGACCGTGAGGCCCGCGAGCGTCTCCAGGGCGACGTCTTTATCCCGCCCTTCGATACCGGCGAGGCTATGCACGGCGATCAGGTTCTGGTCGAGCTTTCTCCACACTCCCGCGAGGGTCGCGCCGAAGGCCGCATCGTCCGCGTCATGGAGCGCGCCCATGCCACCGTCGTCGGAACCTTCCACTACGGCCACCGCCACAACTACGTACGCCCCATCGACGAACGCATCAAGATGGACGTCATCATCGCCGAGGGCGACGAGGTTGTTCCCGCGACCATCGGAGGCCGCCAGCCGCCTCGAGGAGGATCGCGTCATCGGCAGCGAAGCCAGCCGGCGTCCCTGGGAAGACCTGGAAGGCCTTGTCGTCGATTGCGAGATTACCTCCTGGCCGACGGCGAGCAAGAATCCCCGTGGCCGCGTCATCGAGGTTCTCGGCTACGAAGACGATTTCGGCGTGGACGTCGAGATCATCATTCGCAAGCACCACCTGCCGCACCACTTCCCGCAATCCGTCATCGCCGAAGCACGCGCCATTCCCGCTGCCATTGCGCCGCTGCTGAACTCGCTCGCCGACGCGATTTCCGCGAGCTGCCGATCGTCACCATCGATGGCGAAACCGCCCGCGACTTTGACGATGCCGTGCTCGTCCGCTGTCTCCCCGATGGACACTACGAACTCCAGGTCCACATTGCCGACGTGGCGCACTACGTCCGCCCCGGCATGGACATCGACCGCGAGGCCGAGATCCGCGGCACCAGCGTTTATTTTCCCGACCGCGCGATTCCGATGCTGCCCATCGAGCTGTCCACCGACATCTGCTCGCTGCGCCCGCAGGTCGATCGTCTCGTCATGTCCTGCATCATGCAGCTCGATGCGCGCGGCGAAATCCGCTCCTACGAGGTCATGCCCGGCGTCATCCGCAGCGCCGAGCGCATGACCTACGAAGCTGTCCAACTTGTTCTGGACGGCGACGACGCCGCCCGTAAGCGTTACGCGCCTCTGGTCGAAAATTTTCTCCTGATGCAAGAGCTGGCCGAGATCCTCAACGAAAAGCGCCAGCGTCGCGGCTCCATCGACTTCGATCTTCCCGAGCCGCTCATCGAGTTCGACGAGAACGGTCTGATGAAAGGCGTCACCCGCTCCGAGCGCCTCTTTTCCCATCGCATCATCGAGGAGTTCATGCTCGCGGCCAATGAAACCGTCGCCACCTACCTCGAGCACAAAGGCGTCGCCTTCCATCTACCGCGTCCATGAGCCACCCGACCCCAAGCGCGTTTATGATTTTGAAAATCTCGCCGCCGCCTTCGGCTATTCGCTCGGTATCGGCGCGCTGCCCATCTCGCGCTTCCGCCTCAAGCCCGATCACCGCGCCGCCAGCGCGCGCTCCACCGCTCATCGGGCCAAGCCGAAAGAAATCGAGATTCCGCAGGAAGTCGCCATCACTCCGACGATGTACCAGAAGCTCGCTGCAAAGATCGCCGGCAAGCCCGAGGAGCGCATCCTCAGCTACCTCATGCTGCGCTCGCTCAAACAGGCGCGCTACTCTGAGATCAATGACGGCCACTTTGCACTGGCCGCGACCTGCTACACCCACTTCACCTCGCCCATCCGCCGCTTTCCAGACCTCCTGATCCACCGCATCCTGAAGGGCGTCCTCGCCGAAAACCCCGAGCGCCATGAAGGTAAACTCAATATCGGCGCCGGAGGCCACGTCGAACAGAACGCCGAATTACTTTGGTCAACCAACCCGGCCTCGACTAAGCCAGCCTCGAAACCTTCAAAGAAAACGGCAAAGTTCGAAGCGCATACCGAGCCTCATCTCCGTGGCCCCATCCCAGAGGACGAACTCCGCCAGCAGGCCGAAGACGCAAGCTTCGCCGAACGCCGCGCCGACGCCGCCGAGCGCGAGCTCGTCGAGTGGAAGAAGATGAAGTTCATGTCCGATCGCGTCGGCGAAGACTTCGACGGGCTTATCGTCAGCATCACCAAGTACGGAATCTTCGTCGAACTCACCGATCTCTTCGTCGAGGGCCTCGATTCCGCTCAACACCATGTACGACGACCGCTACGTCTTTCACGAAACCACGCGCCAGATCATCGGCCAGCGCACGCGAAAAACCTATTCGCTAGGGGACCGCGTCCGCGTCGTTCTCGACCGCATTGACCGCGTGGAGCGCAAGCTGCAGTTTGCCCTGGCCGAAGAGCGCCCCACCCCCGCGCAGCGTGGCCGCAAGCGCCGACACTATTAACCAAGCGCCAGCGGCAGGCGTTTCCGAAGCATCGCTCCAGGAATCCCACACACCTCGGCGCGTTTTAGTACAATTTCGTTGAGACATCACGGAGCGAGGAGTTTTCCGAATGGCACACATGGTGCACTGCGCAAAGCTGGGACGCGAGGCCGAAGGCCTGGATGAAGCGCCCTTCGACAGCCCCCTCGGGCAGAGAATTTACGAAAACGTCAGCAAGCAGGCCTGGGCTGACTGGCAAAACCACATGAAGATGCTGCTCAACGAGTATCGCCTGCAGCCCTGGAAAAAAGAGCATCAGGACTTCATCGTGCAGCAGATGGAGCAGTACTTCTTCGCCGGCGGCGGCCAGGCTCCGGAAGGCTACAAGCCGCAGTAATCGCTGTCTGCTGGGGTATGACGCACGAGCGATAAATGTGAAAACGCGGGCCTTGTGCCCGCGTTTTCCACTCCGCTCGTTCATCCTCGGTGCTAAAATCAATTCACCCCTTCGGCGCGCCTGCGCCGTAAACCGTCGGGATGTGGCTCAGCCTGGTAGAGCACTCGCTTGGGGTGCGAGGGGTCGGCAGTTCAAATCTGCCCATCCCGACCATTCATCAAATCATAGCTAATCAAGTAGGCAGCCCCAATCGGCGCACTCTGCACTGGCTTACGGCTGCAGTATCTGAATCGCCTTGGGATGAACCTGCTGCGGGTTGAGATCGCTTGCATCCCACCCACCACCCAGGGCTTTGACCAAATAAACCGAGCTCACCATTTGCTGCCCGAGTAATTGCGTCGCCAGCCGTTCGTTGGCGAGCAGGGTGCTCTGCGCGGTGATGACGTCGAGGTAGGTAGTAACACCTCCGACGTAGCGGTTATTGGCGATTGTAAGTTCGCGCCGGGCTTCCTCGACGGCGGCCGCCTGCGTGCCTGCAGCCTGCGCCAAGGTCTGCAGATTGCTCAGGCCGTCCTCGACCTCCTGAAAGGCGGTCAGCACCGATTGCCGATAGTTGGCCACCGAGCCACCATATGCGGAGCGCGTTGCCGCCAGATTGGCGCGATTGCGCCCACCCTCGAAGATAGGCTGGAGAGCGTCCGCACCAATCGACCAGAAGAGGCTGGGCGCGTTGGCCAGCGTGGTAATGTCGCGGCTCTGCCAACCGCCCGAGCCGCCGAGCGTGATGTGGGGATAGAAGGCCGCCGTCGCTATGCCGACCTGCGCGTTGGCGTAGGCGACCTGACGTTCGGCCGAGGCAATATCCGGACGCCGCTCCAGCACATCGGAGGGAACTCCAAGGGGGAGCGCGGGCGGTGTGGCGCGCAGAGGCGCGGTGGCAATGTTGAAGCTTGACGCCGGCTGACCTGCGAGCACGGCTATGGCGTGCTCATATTGCGCCCGCGATTGCTTCACCAGCGCCAGTTGCGTCAGCGTTGCGTCGAGCAACGCGGCTTGTTGGGCGACCTCCAGTCCGCTGGCAATGCCGCCGTTGTGACGGTAGTTGACCAGATCGAGTCCCTTGCGTTGGTAGCCCACGTTTTCATTCACCACTTGCAACTCTGCATCGAGCTCGCGCAGGGAGAAATAGTCGGCGGCCAACTCGGCGCTAAGAACCAGTCGCGCATTCTCAAGGTCGGCGGCGGTGGATTGAAGCGTGGCGTTCGCGGCCTCCACCCGATGCCGCACATCACCGAAGAGGTCCGCCTCATAGTTGAGACTGAATGGAACCGTGAAGACATTCTGCGTGTAAGAAGTGGCCGACAATGCGCCGCTCAAAGGACGATTGGCTCCTGCGGCTTCACGTGCCACGTTGGGATCAGTAGAGAGTTGCGGGAACAATCCGGCGGTGGCAACGCGGGCGAGCGAACGCGCCTGCTCCAGCCGCTCCCGCGCAACCAGCAGGGACTGGTTCGCCTGCAAGAGTTGCTGTTCGTAGGCATCGAGTTCGGGATCATGAAAGACCTGCCACCACGCACCCTTTGGAATCGAATCCTTCGGTGCAGCCTGCTCCCAGGGAGCTTGGGTCTTCCATGCCGACGGCACCGCGGTCGTGGGCGCGGTGGCTGCGGGGCGCTGATAGCGCGGGCCCACCGCACATCCGGCGGCTAGCCCCAATATCGTGAGCGCCATGACAAGCACAGCTTGCCTTGGAACGCGTTTCGATTTGCCTGTGCAACCGTGTTTCACGACGCGTTCCCCTTGCCGTTTCCGGAAGCTGGTTGCCCATGTTGCTGCTCCGGCGAGGGCGCGACGCGTACCGGCTGGCCATCTTCCAGCGAATCTGGTGGGTTGATGACGATCTCATCACTCTCGGCCAGCCCGCCCAGAACCTCAAGTGAGGAGCCATAATCTTTGCCAATATTGAGCGGGCGCAACTCTATCTTGCCATTGGCTCCGACGACGGCAACCCGCGGGCCTTCAGCGCGGAAGAGCATGGCGTTCACCGGAACCGTGAGCTTCTGCACGTTGGAACCGACCGCGAAATGCACTTCCCCGAACGAACCCGGGAGCAGGCGGCCATCCTTGTTGGGTACGTCGACTTCGGTGAGCAGGGTGCGCGTCGCGGGATCGATGGCCTCGGCGGTGCGCGCCACCACGGCGGCGAACTTCTGGCCAGGCAGCTCCTGCAATGTGATCGTGGCTTTGCCGCCAACTTTGACGTAAGGCGCATACGCCTGGGGAACGCTGGTGAAGACGCGTAACGTATCCACCTGGGCCATGGCGAAGAGCGCCTGTCCACCGGCTCCGGCATTGATCAGCGCGCCTGGGTCCACGTTGCGGCGGGTAAGCACGCCGGTGAACGGCGCGTAGACATTCTTGAACGATTCAAGTTGCTCCAGACGGCGTACATTGGCATCGGCGGCAGCCAAATTGGCCTTGCTCTGCTGATACCCGCTGCTCTGCTGATCGGCCTCCTGCGCCGAAACCGAATCGGTTTTGCGCAGGTTCTCCCAGCGTTCGGCGGTAACTTTCGCCAGCTCCATCTGCGACAGAATCTGCTGCCGTGCGGCGCGGCCCTGGTTCAGCTCCTGATCGACTTCCGGAGTGTCGATCTGCGCCAGCAACTCGCCTTTCCTCACCTGACTGCCGATGTCCTTGTACCAGCGCACCAGGTAGCCATTGGTGCGGGCGTAGATGGGTGATTCCTTGAATGCCTGCAGCGAGCCGGGCAACACCAATTCCACGTCGGGCTTTTCCGCCACCGGATGCACGACGGCAACCGTCGGCACCGAGTTCTGCTCGGTCTCCCTGGCCAGAACCCGGTTATGATTCACGCGCTCCAGCAGAGTGAAGCCTCCGGCGGTCAACAACACGAGCAGGGCCACGACGACCATCCGCAGAGCTCTTTGCGGGGGCGCCGGCGGCAGCGCGGGCGGACGCTCGATGCCCGGATGCTGATGCTTGGCGTGTTGCTGGATCGCCGCGATCTCCTCGTCGCGCTGAGCCTGCGTAAGGTGTGCAGGACGCTCGATTTCGAGGGGCTCGGACTGCTTCAGTTCATTCTCTTCACTCATGCTCAACTCCGATTTCACAGTTCCGCCTCATTCAGGCGCGCACGCCGCGCTTCCCGGCGGCCATGGAAAATTGCAAAGACGCTTGGCACAAAAAACAAAGTGGCAACCGTGGCGAACAGCAACCCGCCGATCACGGCCCGGCCCAGCGGAGCATTCTGTTCTCCGCCTTCGCCCAAGCCCAGCGCCATCGGAACCATTCCGATAATCATCGCCAGTGCGGTCATCAGCACCGGCCTCATACGGGTGTATCCGGCGGCGATGGCGGCCGGTATCGCCGTCAGGCCCTCGTCCATCTGCTCGCGCGCGAAGCTGACCATCAGAATCGAGTTCGCGGTAGCAACGCCCATGCACATCACCGCGCCGGTCAGCGATGGCACGTTCAATGTAGTGCGGGTCAGCAATAGGAACCAGCAGATTCCGGCCAACGCTCCCGGCAATGCCGAAATGATGATGAACGGATCAAGCCACGACTGGAAGTTGATGACGATCAGCAGGTAGACGAGCAGGATTGCGCCCAGCAGCCCGACACCGAGACCAATGAACGAAGAGCGCATCGTGCTGACCTGGCCGCGAAGCACGATATGTGTGCCGCGCGGCAGATGGCCGTTGAAGTCTTTGATGATCTGGTCGGTTGCCGCCGCCACTCCGCCAAGATCGCGGTCCTGAGTGCTGGCGTACACGTCAACTACGGGAGCCACGTTGTAATGATTCACCACCGCGGGACGCACCACCGGTTGTACCTGCACCAGGTTGCCGAGCAACTGCGACCCTTGCTGCGAGTTCACCGGCAGCGACATCAGATCATTGAGACTCGTCATGCGATACTGCGGCGACTGCACCGCGATATTGTAGGTGACTCCGTTCTTCGGATTCAGCCAGAAGTTTGGCGCCGTCTGGAAGCTGCCGCTCAGCGAAACCAGCACGCTCTGCGCGACATCGCGCGCATTCAGCCCCACCTGGGTGATGCGAGTGCGATCCATCTCGACATGCAAGGTGGGATCGGAGAGCAACTGCTGCACGTGTACATCGGCGGTGCCCGGAACATGCCGCATCCGGTTAGCAATCTGCTGCGCGATGGCGTAGTTGCTCATCATGTCGGATCCGATCACCTGAACGTCGATAGGAGCGGGGAGTCCGAAGTTCAGAATCTGCGTAACAATGTCAGCCGGTTGAAAGAAGAACTCAACCCCAGGAAAGCGTTGCGGCAGCACCTGGCGCAGGTGCCGGATGTGATCCGCCGTGGGATGGTGATGTTCGGGATCGAGCGAAATCAGAATCTCGGCATCGCTGCTGCCCACGGTTCCCGAAGAACTGTACGACTGGTTGATGCCGGAGTTAGGCAGGCCGATGTTGTCGAGAATCGTCTGAATCTCGTTCCCTGGAATCTGCCTGTGCAGCTCGGCCTCCACTTGATCGCAGAGGCGTGCCGTCTCCTCCACGCGCAGGCCGGGACGGGCGCGGACATGCAGGCGCAACAAACCAGCATCAACCTGGGGAAAGAAGTCCTGCCCGAGGAACATGAGAAGTCCGAGCGAGAGCAGACAAAATATCAGGAACGAAGTTACGAAGATGCCGCGATGCTCCAGGGTGGTCTCAAGCAGCGCCTGATAGTTCTGCCGGAACTCTTCAAATTTGCGCTCAAAGCCGCGCTGAAAGCGACCCATAAAGGTCTTTGGCCCAGCGGCGCGATGCTCATGACCGCGCATGATGTACATCACCAGGGTGGGAATCAGCGTCCTGGAGAGCAGATAGCTGGCCAGCATCGCGAAGCTTACGGCTTCGGCCAGTGGCACAAAGAGGAAACGCGCCACGCCACTGAGAAAGAACATCGGAATGAAGACGATGCAGATGCAGAGAGTGGAAACGAATGCGGGCACCGCAATCTGCTGCGCTCCGTCCAGAATGGCCTGCCGCATCTCCTTGCCCAGGGCAAGGTTTCGTTCAATGTTTTCGATCTCAACCGTGGCGTCATCGACCAGGATGCCGACGGCCAGCGCCAAGCCTCCCAGGGTCATGATGTTCAGCGTTTCGCCGATGGCGGCCAGGAGAATGATGGAACAGAAGATGGAGAGCGGGATCGAGATGGCAATCACGATCGTCGGCCGCCAGTCGCCGAGGAATAGAAGAATCATCACCGCCGTCAGCGCCGCCGCCAGCAGAGCCTCGCGCAACACGCCCTGAATGGAGGCGCGCACGAACAGCGATTGATCGAACAGCGAGCTGATCTTCAGCTCCGGCGGAAGCGACTGCGCCGCTAGTGGAACGATGTTCTTGATTCCCTCTACGATCTGCAGCGTAGAGGCTTTGCCGTTTTTATATATCGACATCAGCGCGCCGCGATTGCCGTCCTGGCGCACGATGTTGGTCTGCGGCGCAAAGCCATCGCGAATATGCGCCACGTCGCGCATGTACAGTGTGGCACCATTGCTGGTCTTCACCGGCAGATCGTTCAACTCCGCGATGGTCTGCGGTGTTCCGTTCATCTCGACGTTATATTCCAGCGTCCCAATCTTTGTGGTGCCGGTGGGAAGAATCAGATTCTGCGCATTGACGGCGTTGACTATATCGACCGGCGATAGATTAAATGACTGCAACTTCGGCAAGTCCAGGTCCACCTGAATCTGCCGGATCTTTCCACCATAAGGGTATGGCGTGGCCGCGCCCTGCACCGTAGCCAGCGAGGTTCGCAGAAAATTCTGGCCGAGGTCGAACAACTGTTGCTCGGGCAAAGTCTTGCTGCTGAGCCCAAGCTGAATGATCGGCGTAGTCGAGGCGCTATACGAGATGATCAGCGGCGGCGTGGTTCCGGGCGGCAGGCCGCGCACGGTGGTCTGCGAGATGGCTGTGACCTGCGCGATCGCCGTCTGCAGGTTGGTGCCGGGCCGGAAGAAAATCTTGATGACGCCCAGGCCGCTCACCGACTGCGATTCCAGGTGTTCGATATCGTTGACCGTGGTGGTGATCCCGCGCTCGGAGTTGGCGACGATGCGATCGGCCATATCCTGCGGAGCCATGCCGGTGTAGAACCAGACCACGGAGACAACCGGAATGTTGATGTCCGGGAAAATGTCGGTAGGCATCATCAGAATCGTGATCGGCGTCAGGATGATGATGATGAGCGCCATCACGATAAAGGTGTAGGGACGCCTGAGGGCTAATGCGACAATCCACATGGATTAGGATTCACTCCAGAGTTCGGCCGGGCACAGGCAGGTACTCTGCACAAAAGCAAGTCCCCCACCTCTCAATTTGTTAGATTCGATACTATACGTATTGAATCGAAAGTCAACAATTTCTATGCTAGCATCGTGCGATGGAACGAAGTAACCATTGCGAAAGCATCAGCAGTAAGCGCGCGCCAGGGCGCCCGCGCTGCGAGCGCGCCCGCCAGGCGATCCTGAGCAGCACGCTGAAGTTTCTCGAAACGAAAGAGAACGGATTTTCGGATCTGACGATTGAACATGTGGCCGCCGAGGCCGGGGTCGGCAAGGCAACAGTGTATCGCTGGTGGCCCAATAAGGCTGCACTGGTTGCCGACGCATTCGCCAGCAGCGTCACGCAGAAACTCCGCTTCCCGGATACAGGCTCAGTCCGCCAGGACATGAGCCAGCAGATGCGGCAACTGGTCAAAATTCTGCGCAGCCGCCGCGGCCACATTCTTTCCGTGATCCTTGGCGCCGGGCAGAGCGACTCGACCCTCGTTGGTGCGTTTCGCGAACGCTTCCTGACGCCGCGCAGGGCCGAGGCGTACTCGACCCTTCGCCGCGGAATAGTGCGCGGGGAATTGCCCGCAACTCTTGATCTCGATCTCGTGCTCGATGCGCTTTACGGCCCCATCTACATGCGCTTCCTGATCGGGCATGAGACCCTGACCCCGGAATTTGTGGATCAACTTTGCACCTTGGTGCTCGACGGAGCCATGCGCCAGAACAATCGAAGTCGCGGCAACGCATCCGGAAAATAAAAAACCCCGCAGAGCGCGGGGTCTTTCTGAATCTGTGTTGCCGGTTCGCCTCTACTCGCTCCAACGCTTGAACACCAGTGAGCCGTTGGTTCCGCCAAAGCCAAACGAGTTCGACAGCGCATAGTCCAACGATGCTTTGCGGGCCTGATTCGGTACGAAGTCCATGCCCAGGGTTCGCTCATCCTGGTTTTCCAGGTTGATGGTCGGCGGAAGAATCTGATCGCGCAGAGCAAGCACCGTGACGCCTGCTTCCAGTCCTCCAGCGCCGCCCAGCAGGTGCCCCGTCATGGATTTGGTGGAGCTTACCGGAACATTGTATTCCTTGAACAAATTGCGAATCGCAATGGCTTCCAACTCGTCTCCGATAGGCGTCGAAGTACCGTGCGCATTCACATATCCAATGTCCGCCGGGGTTAGCTTGGCATCACGGATGGCGTTGCGCATGACGCGGAAAGCGCCGTCGTGATCAGGAGCGGGCGAGGTGATATGGTACGCATCGCCGCTCATTCCGTAACCGACAATTTCCGCATAAATCTGCGCGCCCCGCGCCTTGGCGTGCTCCAATTCCTCAAGAATGAATATGCCTGCGCCTTCTCCCACAACAAATCCGTCGCGGTCCTTGTCCCATGGTCGGCTGGCGCGTTGCGGTTCGTCGTTGCGGGTGGAGAGCGCACGCATGGAGCAGAATCCGCCCACGCTCATCGGCGTGATCGCCGCCTCGGCGCCGCCTGAGATCATCACGTCGGCATCGCCCCGCTGAATGATCTTGAAGCTATCTCCGATGGCGTGAGCGCCGGTGGTGCAGGCAGTTGCGCTGGCCAGGTTCGGGCCCTTTGCGCCGAAGCGAATGCTGACCTGTCCGGCGGCAAGGTTGACGATGCTGGCGGGAATAAAGAACGGCGAAATCTTTCGGGGTCCGCCTTCCATGAGCGCGGTATGCTCGCGCTCGATCACGTCAAAGCCGCCGATCCCGGAGCCAACGTAAACACCGATGTTCTCGGCGTTTTCCGGCGTGACCTTCAGACCTGACATGTTCACCGCTTCGGTGGCTGCAGCCAGCGCGAAGTGGATGAAGCGTCCCATCTTCTTCAGTTCTTTTTTTTCGACAAAGTTCAGCGGGTCGAAGTTCTTGACCTCGGCCGCGATCTGACAGGCATATTGAGCCGTGTCAAAAAAAGTAATCGGCGCGACGCCGCACCGGGCGGCCAGGAGGCTACTCCAAACTTCCTCCGTGGTGTTGCCGACACCGCAAATCAAGCCAATACCAGTGACAACCACTCGGCGACTCAAGCTTGCCTCCCACCTTTCGCGTGTGCGTTGACGTAGTCAATCGCATCCTTCACGGTTTTTATCTTTTCAGCATCCTCGTCCGGAATTTCAACGTCGAAGGCTTCTTCAAACGCCATCACGAGTTCGACAATGTCCAGAGAATCCGCACCAAGGTCGTCCTGGAAAGAAGCGCTGGCGGTGACTTCGCCTTCATCCACCCCCAGCTGTTCCACTATGATCTGTTTGACTTTCTCGTCAGCGGAAGCCATTCAACTCTCCTTATAAAAAAACGGCATACGCCGGGCAGAACTGCCCGGCGGTCGGCTTACAGTGGCCGTTCCTTCATTGTACCGAGGTGCGCAACTAGCTGTTTTACTTTGAGGCTTTGGAGTGTGCGCTGATGTAATCCACCGCATCCTTCACGGTCTTGATCTTCTCAGCGTCTTCGTCCGGAATTTCAATGTCAAAGGCCTCTTCAAAGGCCATCACGAGCTCGACGATATCCAGCGAGTCGGCGCCCAGGTCGTCCACGAACGAAGCGGAGGAAGTGACCTCGGCCTCATCCACACCCAACTGCTCCACGATAATCTGTTTTAATTTTTCTTCCACAGCAGCCATTTTGTTGGCGCCTCCTGTAAAAAGTTGAGCTGCCCGGCCAAGGGGTCGCGCCATACCAAAAATATTCTATGCGCCGGACAATGCCGATTAGCATCCTAACTGTTCGTTTTTATGAAGGTCAATGCGCAATTGCTGCTAAAGAGGGCGATTCTTCGAATCCGGATGGCGGGCGGTAGCTGGATTGGCACTATTCAACCTACGCCTGAATGGGTTCTACTGAGGTATGCGAGCTGTGGTGCAAAGGGTTTCACGGGCCAGAGTTACGGTGGAATCGCGCTCAATCGGGCAGATTGAACGTGGCTTGATGGTGCTGGTGGGCGTGGGCTCAGGCGATGCTGAGAGCGATGCGGAGTATCTGGCGGAAAAAATTGCTGCGCTGCGGATTTTTGAGGACAGCGAAGGAAAAATGAACCGTAACGTGAGCGAGGCCGGGGGCGCGGTGCTGGCGGTGAGCCAGTTCACGCTTTATGGCGATGCGCGGCGGGGAAAAAGGCCGAGCTTTGACGCGGCGGCGCGGCCAGAGCAGGCTCGCGGGCTGTTCGAGGATTTTGTGGAGCGCGTCCGAGCCCTCGGATTGCGATGTGAAACCGGGAAATTCCAGGCCGAAATGAAGGTGGAATTGGTGAACGACGGCCCGGTGACGATTCTGCTGGATTCACAGAAAAATTTCTAAAACTACAGAAATCTATTTACTGATTTGCCAATCCTTTGGGGGATTTCAGAAGGGATTGGCAGGTTTGTCACCTTCTGCGCGCTCTGGGTTATCTTGAACGGCACTGGAAACACCTCGGGGCGGAAAAATCGGGCTCAGGGGGTGGGTTCACCAGACGCCGGCTGGGATCCGAGGATGGCGTCGGCGATGGCAAGAGCGGCGACGGCTGGACCGACAGCATGGACGCGCACGATGTGGGCTCCGGCGAGCGCGGCGGCAACAGTGGCGGCCAGGGTTGCGGTGTCCGAGGTTGCAGAGTCCAGGGTTTCAGGATTCAGGGCGGCGGGTGGAAGCGGGGTAGGGTGTGGGTGGCCGGTTGACGATCCCACATTTGCTGACTTCGGCAAATGTGGGGCACCAGAGCTTTGCGCTTCTATTTGGGCGAGGCGGTCGGCGACGGTGTGGCGGAGGAAGCCCTTACGCGAGACGCCAACGAGCAAGGGGAAGCCGAGGAGGTGGAACTCTGAGAAGCCGCCGAGCAGGGAGTAGTTCTCATCGGAGTTTTTGCCGAAGCCAAAGCCGGGGTCGAGAACGATGGATTGGCGGAGGATTCCGGCGTCGCGTGCGCTGGAGACGCGATCGGCGAGCTCTCCGCAGACGAGCGCGACGATGCGCGGCACGGGATCGAGGGTGCGCCATTGGTGAGGCAAGCCGCGGGTGTGCATGAGCACGGTTCCGCAAGGGTTGTCGGCAAGGGTGGCGGCCATGGCGGAGTCCCAGGTGAGGCCGCTTACGTCGTTGACGATCTCGGCTCCGGCCTGGAGAGCGGTACGGGCGACGGTAGATTTATATGTGTCGATGGAGAGTATGGACTCCGGGCGCTCGCGCTTGAGGGCCTCGATGACGGGCAGGACGCGGTCGATCTCCTGCTGGGCGGAGACGGCTCCGGGGAGCGCGGGAGCCTTGTCAGAGGCGGTGGGCACGCCGGGGCGGGTGGATTCGCCGCCGATGTCGAGGATGTCGGCGCCTTGGTCGAGGAGCGTGAGGCCGTGGACGATGGCGGCACGAGGGTCGAGATAGCTGCCACCGTCGGAAAAGGAGTCTGGCGTGACGTTGAGCACGCCCATGACGAGGGTGCGCTCACCGAGCGGGAGTCCACGACGGCCGATGTCCCATTGGAAGCGAGGGCGCATGGTGGGATTGTATCGCGGGGAGTGGGAGAGCAACGTCAATTGCAAGGACAACAGCCCCACTCAAGCCAGAAGAGGGCTTGAATGGGCCACCCGCGACTATCGCTCCCGAGAGTTGTCTTGGCCCGACGCTGCGGATTCGCTCGACGCTCCGGAGCTCTTGACCACACTTTGTCCTGACAAGGTTCGATTCAAGTAGGGGTTGTGCGCTTCCGACGAAATCCGAGAAGAGGATCGATCAGAATTAGAGATGGCTCGGGAAAGCCATCCGGTCTGGAGGTTCGGTTTTGCGAGGGCCATTATGAATATCCATTCTCTTTCAGACGATTCCTGAAAACCGTGAGAATCTCTTCTTCCGCATATCGAGCAGCGAATTCAAAGTATGCATCAAAAAACTGTGGAAGGGAATCGCGAGGACTCCATCTAATAATTTTTCCGTCATCATTTTTGCGCTTTCGTTCTCCCAGTTCGAACAAGCGCATGTACAAACTCGGTGCAATCCCGACAAAAGGCAGGAATCGGACCTTCGAACCCTCGCACTTTTCGTCAAGAGCAATCGAATCGTGATAGAGCTCATGAACGAGACTCTTCGGATATGGCTCGATATACATGACTCTTTTGATGCCTGAAATGACGATGTGGCGAGCACATTCATGACAAGGAAAGGTGGTGACGTACAAAGTCATCCCATCCTCCGTCGGTGGGATGCGAAGGTTAAATATCGCAGACGCCTCCGCATGCACAGAACGTACGAAGTCAATCGTATCGAAGATGAGGGACTCTCGGATTGATTCAGAGCTTTTTTCCGGATTCCGAGCTAGAAGTTCTTCAAGTGGAGGGCAGTCTTTCACTAGAAGCTCTGCCTTGCGAATTCTATCCAGGAGGTCTCCAAGCAGATTTTTCCTCATCTTGTCGCTTACGTCGACCGTGCTGCCATACGCATAATCACGCCCGTCTTCGGGGTCGCCCTCCCAATACTGGCCACCGCCAGCCTTTGGGACTTCGTTAGCCCCGAGAGAAAGGACACGGCCTTTTGAATCCGTGATTGCAGCTCCAACCTGTCTTGCTGGCGAAGCAGAGCGCACTCTGGCAAGGTGGGCTACCGCCATTCCTTGCTCATCCTGGGATGGTGTGTGCCTGACGTTTCCGAATAGCAGTTCTATGAAACGTTGGAGAGACTCTCGGGATTTGATGTCCGAACCGGTCTCAAGAAAGAAATCGGCTAGAGGAAACGTCTTTCGGACGCGCTGACCATACTTGACATCACGCTCCTCCTCGTCACATTGCACGAGTATTTTGTTGGCGGCAATGTAATGCTGCCAGGCAGTGCAACGGAATGCTGCCGGATTGAAAGAACGAGCGCAAAGCAAACCTGCCAGGCGTGCAAAACAACTCTGCCACCCGGTCGCACGCGGAACGGTACCGTGACCGCCGCCGCGTTCCAGCAAGCGTGCTTTGTAGTTCCGAAACGGGAGACTGAGATGAAAGGCGATTTGCACTAAGCCGCTGGCGCGGCAGGTGTTGTAGCGATGGTACGTAAGTACAGTGATGGATGCCTTGAAGGAGGTGTTCATGACTGCACTTCGCGAACGCATGCTGGAAGAACTCCGACTGCGTAATTTTACTCCTCGAACCATTCGTACCTACACTACCGCCGTAGCTGCCTTTGCACGCTACTTTCACCAGTCCCCTGACAAGCTCGGGCCTGCACATGTCCGTACCTATCAGCTCTACCTGCTGAACGAGCGCAAGCTTGGCTGGCAGACCATTCAGGTCCACGTCTCGGCGTTGCGGTTTCTGTATGTCCGTACGCTCAAGCAACGCTGGTTCGACACCGAGGTCACCAAGCCGAAGATACGCCGCAAGCTGCCGGTGGTCTGGAGCCGGGAAGAGATCGCCGCGCTGCTCGCCATCACCCGGAACCTGAAGCATCGCGCCGTGCTGGCCACACTCTACGGGGCCGGTCTGCGCATTCAGGAAGCCCTGGATCTGAAGGTCACCGACATCGACAGCAAGCGGATGATTATCAACATCCGCGAAGGCAAGGGCGGCTATCCCCGTCAGGTGATGCTTTCGCCCAAGCTGCTGGAGATACTCCGTGCACACTGGAACCGACGCAAGCCCAAGGACTGGCTCTTTCCTGGAATGCGCCCGGACCGGCCGATGTCCCCCAACGCGGTGAACGCTTGCTGCCATTACTTGCGCAACAAGCTCGGCATCAAAAAACGGCTTTCTGCCCACGTGTTGAGACATTCGTTCGCCTCTCATCTGCTCGACAGCGGAAACGATCTGCGCACGATACAGTTGCTACTCGGACATCGCGACCTGGAGACGACCGCGCGCTATCTCCACGTCTCCGAGCGCCGCTTGCACTCCACCGTCAGTCCGCTCGATGAGCTGCCGGCTCGCGAAGAAGAGCCCAAGAAAAAATGAGAGATCATCGGTTTGAAGTGGCCGATGTCTTTCATGCTCACCAGCAGGAGTTTCTCGAACGTTGGGGCGATGTTGTCTCCCGCCAGCAACGCAAGGTGCTCAGAGCCATCGGTCGATGCCGTACTGCTGCACTTGGCAGCCATCTCGAACGCTGTGATAGCTGCCCCTATGAGTACGTGGCTTTCGATTCATGCCGTGATCGCCACTGCCCAAAGTGCCAGTCGACTGCTCGCGATCGCTGGTTGCAGAAGCAGGCGTCGAGTCTGTTGCCCGTGCCCTACAGCCATGTCGTCTTCACGCTGCCCGCGCAACTGGCAGCACTCGCACTCAGAAACCAGCGTCTCATCTACGCTCTGCTGTTCCGTGCCGTCTCTGAAACCCTGATGGAGATCGCCGCCGACCGGCGCCGCCTCGGCGCCCGCATTGGCGTTCTCGCCGTGCTCCATACCTGGAATCAGCAACTGCAACATCATCCCCACCTGCACTGCCTGGTTCCTGCCGGCGGGCTTGCACCTGACTCCTCACGGTGGGTCTCTTGCCGGCCTCGCTACTTTCTTACCGCATCGGTGCTCAGCTGCATGTTCCGCGGCAAGATGCTCGCCTTTTTAAAACACGCTTACGACAACAACCAACTGCGCTTCCCGGGTAAGCTAGCCGCATACGCGAAGCCGGGACCATTCCACGCAATGATCTCCACGCTGAGCCACAAGAAATGGGTCGTCTATGCCAAGGCACCCTTCGGCGGCCCGGCGTATGTGCTCAAGTACCTGGCCCGCTACACCCATCGTGTTGCCATCGCCAACGGCAGGCTCCTCGACCTGAACAACGGGCAGGTGCGCTTTAAATGGCGCGACTCCAGAGACAACAACCGCATCAAGGTCATGAGCGTCGATGCGGTTGAGTTCATCCGTCGATTCCTGCTTCACGTGTTGCCTGGTGGCTTCGTCAAGATCCGCCACTTCGGTCTGCTCGCCAACCGCAATCGCCGTCAGGCGCTGGCTCTTTGCCGGCAGCACCTCAAGGCCACAGTTCCGCAAGGCACTGACCTCGTCACTCCCCAGCAGCAGTCGGCAATCAACCGCCGCTGCCCCAAGTGCAAACACGGCACATTGCATGTTGTCGGTCGCTTCAGGACCCTTGTGCCAGCAACCCCTGTCTTGCAGCCCGCGGAGATCAACTCGTCATGACCATGATCTCGCTCTTGCCACGTCCAACCCGGATCGTTGCTGCAATGCGCGTTGTGCGCGCAGATGCCGTGGTGTGTCCGCATCCCTCTGAACCCATCGCAAATCTCGCGAAACACCGTTCCACTCGATCCGCAACCGGTCCCTACACACACATCTCAACCATCAACGCACATCCTGTGCAATGCGCTTCTTCACTGCCCGCATCACAACAAACCCATTCAAAACCCATAGGGCGTGGGCTCTCGGAAGCGGCTTAGTCCAAATCGCCCGGAATCCCTTAGACTGCGACCAGGCAGTCCCCCAAGGGACTAGATGGCCCGCCCGTGCCCCGAACCTATATGTCTATGGCCGGTTCAAAAATGCTTATTATTTTATAGTTACCCTTCTGCGACGGATCAGAAATCCAGATGAATCCATACCCGATTGCAACACCGTCTGTCATCGAATCGAGGTCCCATATTTGTTGTTTCGCAATGGCGCGACGAAGCCTCGGGCTGAAGATTACGCTGTAGTTGCGAAGGGTCTCTTGCACGTTGTGAAGGATTACAGTTTTGCGTGCGCCATGATATCGCAATGGATAATTCATCATTCGAGCGACCTTTTCGCGGCGTTCGTTTGCGACAGTGTTTTGCAGTTCAGTAACGAAGGCCCGCACTCCATAACAGTCCTGGACTGACATTCCTGCACTTCTGAACCGTGAAATGTCGAAACCACTAATCCTAAATTGCTGATCCTTCGTTTTGTCGAACCAGACTTCTCCGCACCCGAAAACGAAGTGATCGCCGTCTGCGGTGAAGTGGTCGGGGCTCTCGCTCATTACGACCTTGACTGTTCCCGGATTCCAGAGCTTGGCGTATTCGCGAGAATAGGTTGCTTGGTCCCACATGCCCTTCTGGTAGGCCCGCATGAACTCCTCTTTGTCCAAGCCCGTGTTCATCTCGCCTACTTGGACGGGGAATCGCGTCATCCCGATTACTGCGCTTCGGTCACCGCGCTCAAGCGCCTGTTGCAGCGAGGAGGCAAAGTCGCGCGCGGGGCTTATTTGCGTGCCCTTTCGCGCCCTCTGAGACGTGGCGGCACCAGTGTGTTTCTGCGTGAGCTTTCGGCAGGCGTGCATGATTTGTGAAGGCGTTCACTGGTAAATTCTGTCAATCGCAGAAGGAGCGATTGACTATGGGTTCCAGCAACGATCCGGTTCCGGATTCAATCATTCAGTTACAGCAGCAGTTTGAGGAATTCCGTAGCACGCATACGGCGCGGGCGAAGCTGCCGGATGGGCTGTGGAAAGCGGCCGTGGAGCAGGCACGTCAGTACGGAGTGAGCGTGGTTTCGCAGCGGCTACGGCTGGACTACACCGCGCTAAAGAGGCGCCTGGGCGAAGTTTCAAAACCAGATCAGCAACCGGCACGGACCGGCTTCGTTGAACTGATGAGCGCGGTCCGTGGGCCGAGCGAGGAATATATTCTCGAATTTGAATCCGGCCCCTCTCCTCGAATGCGGGTGCAGTGGAAGAGCTCGGCACCGCCCGACTGGAGCGCACTTCTGCATGCTTGGTGGGAAGTGGCGGGATGATCCAGATCACGCCGCAGATGCGCATACTGTTGGCCGTTGAGGCCGTCGATTTCCGTAACGGCATCGATGGCCTAGCGAGGGTGTGCAAGCAACAACTGCGAGCCGATCCGTTTTCGGGAGCGTTATTCGTTTTCAGAAATCGCCGGCAGACCGCCCTGAAAGTTCTTGTCTACGATGGGCGGGGTTTTTGGATTTGCCAGATGCGTCTCTCGATGGGACGGTTTCGCTTCTGGCCGAGCAGTACGACTGCGGCGGCGCAGACGGTGGAAGCCCACGAGTTACAGGTTCTGTTGATGGGCGGCAATCCCGCGTCGGTAGCAACGATGGCAGCATGGCGTCGAGTGCCGGTGGGGTGAAACAAAAGGCACCCCTGGCGAAAGAGGACTTACCTTCTTCGTATGTTCTTGCTACTCTGCCGGGCATGAAGGATCGGCACCACCGCCAAACACGCAAGCCCGTCCTGGGGACCTCCTTCGCGGAGATAACCCAACGATGAAGCCTCCTGTCCCACGGCTGGAGGTGAGTCGCGAAGAATTGGGCAGTCTTTTGGAACATGCTCGGAGCGGGCTGTCAGACTCCGAGTACCAGCAACTGCGTGCGGCGCTGGATACGCTGGTGTACTTGACTCAGTTGGTGGAAGACAAGAGCACGACCATCGCTCGCCTTCGTCAGATACTGTTCGGAGCCACGACCGAGAAGACCAACAACGTGGTGCAGACAACGGCAGGCAACGGCTCCACCTCGGTAACGCCAGAGGGCGGGAAGGCTGCGGCGCCGCCGGAGAAACCGGAATCGGCACCCAGCCCAGGACATGGGCGCAACGGCGCCGAGGAGTATCGTGGTGCCCGCAAGATCAAGATCGAACACGGTTCCTTGCAATCGGGGAATCACTGCCCGGGATGTCAGAAAGGAAAACTGTATGCGCTGGGTACACCGGGAGTACTGATCCGGGTAGTGGGGCAAGCCCCATTGGCGGCGACCGTGTATGAGCTGGAAAAACTGCGCTGTAATCTTTGCGGCGAGGTATACACCGCCGAAGCGCCGGAAGGCGTAGGAGCAGAAAAATACGATGCCAGTGCCGCCAGTATGATCGCACTGCTGAAGTACGGCACTGGGTTTCCTTTCCACCGCCTGGAGGGATTGCAGAAAGACATGGAGATTCCGTTACCCGCGTTGACGCAATGGGAGATCGTGGCGGAAACGGCGCAATGGATCGAACCGGCGTATCAGGAACTGATGCAGCAGGCTGCGCAGGGTGAGGTGTTGCACAACGACGACACCACGATGAAGATCCTGTCGCTGCTGGGGGAAAGTCCGCCGCGGGAACTGGCAGACGAGGAGTCAGAAGCGCAGTCGGAGCGCAAAGGAATTTTCACCTCCGGGATCGTGTCCACGCGGGCGGGGCAAAAAATCGCCTTGTTCTTCACCGGACGCAAACATGCCGGGGAAAACCTGGCGTCGGTGCTGGCGCGCCGGGCCCAGGAGTTAGGGCCGCCAATCCAGATGTGCGACGCGTTGTCGCGCAATCTGCCCAAGAACTTCCAAACTGTGGTGGCAAACTGTATCGCGCATGGAAGGCGCAAGTTTGTTGAGGTGGTGACGAAGTTCCCCGAGGAATGCCGTTATGTCCTGGAAACTCTGGGAGAGGTCTACCGGCACGACGCCTTCTGCCGCGAGCAGGGGATGTCGGCGGACGAGCGCCTCGGCTACCATCAAACCCATAGCGGTCCGTTGATGAAGGCGCTGGAGAACTGGTTCTCGGAACAGTTTGCGGAGCACAAGGTGGAACCCAACTCCGGCCTTGGCCAAGCTATCACCTACATGCAGAATCATTGGACAAAGCTGACGTTATTTCTGCGCCAGGCTGACGCTCCCCTGGATAATAACCTCTGTGAACGGGGATTAAAGAAGGCCATCCTGCATCGCAAAAACGCACTCTTTTACAAAACCGAAAATGGTGCCCATGTCGGTGACCTGTTCATGAGCCTGATCCACACCTGCCAACTCTGTGGCGCCAATCCCTTCCAGTACCTAACCAAACTGCAGGTACACGGCGAAGACGTCGCCCGCGCTCCGCAGCAGTGGCTGCCCTGGAATTACCAGGAAACCCTGATGCACCTCGCCTGATCAATTATTTTTGTCCGCACAGGCTTGCCGGAAGGACACACTCGTTCACATTCCCGCCACTCAGTCCCGCAAGTGACCGCTTGCGAGGCCATGCGACCGCTCAGTCGGACGGTTCCTATTTCGGCTTCCAAGCTGAAGTATAAACACGCAACGAAAAGGCCATCGGGTTTCAAAATATCCAACATGGTTCGGAATCATTGCGGAACGCGCCGCCTGCCGTGAATCTTTGCCATCTCGATGTACCCTCACCGCCGCAATTAGAGAGGTTTCCAAGGAAGGATTTAGTTTTATGACAACAAAACAGCGCGTTGCGACAGAGACACCGTCTGCCCCTTTGCAGCACAGGCAGTTCCAGACACCGTCGGCCCCTCTGGTCCCCAGGCAGGCGAAGCTCGCAATGCTTTCGCAGTTCCTTGGATTCATGCTCGACGCCTACGATATGGCGCTGGTATTGGTTCTTGCTCCCATTCTTATCAAGGTCTTTATTTCTCCCAAGGGCAGTGCGGCGTGGCAGTACGTCACTATTATCTTCAGCTACTCCATCACCATGGCCGCGCGGCCGATTGGCTCGGCTATCTTTGGACGATTCGCGGATAAGTTGGGCCGCCGCCTCCTGCTCGTGTTCACGATTGGAGGCGTCGGCATCATGTCGCTGCTCGGTGGCCTGCTTCCCACCTATCAGCAAATCGGCATCTGGTCTTATGTGATCTTCTGCTGCCTTCGCTTCTTCATGGGATGTTTCTTCGGCGGCGAATATGCGGTCGGCCACACGTTTGCCATTGAATACGCCCCGCTCAAAAAGCGTGGTGCGGTGAGCGGTTTCATCCAATCCGGTTTCCCGCTCGGCTACGTTCTGGCCTCGCTGGTCTTTGCCGGAATTTCGGCCCTGCTTACCAAAGCTGCGATGCAGCAGTTCGGATGGCGCATCGCATTTATGACCGGCATCATGCCAGTCATTCTCGCGCTCGCAATCCGCAGCACCCTGCACGAGTCGCCAGAGTTCGAGCGGGCCAAGGCGGCCGGAACCATGGACAAATCTCCTTTCCTCAGCCTCTTCAAGCGTCCGGCTCTGGGAACCTTCCTTCAGGTCTTTTTCTTCATGGCCGGGCTATTTCTCACCGACTACTCCGTCTACGGTTTTCTGCCCAACCTGCTGACCCTCAACGGACGCGGATTCAATCCCACGACCTACAGCCTCATCTACGGCTTTGCGCTTTTCATGGCCTTCCTTGGCTACAACTTTTACGGATGGCTCAGTGACTACACGGGACGCAAGATCCTCACCCAGTGGTACTGTGTCTTTCTGATCGTCTTCGGTATTCCGGTTTATTACGTGCTCTATCACGCCGCTCTGGAGCACAATCTCTGGAAAGCCGTGCTCGGCACGAGCATGGCAGGAATGCTTAAGTTGGCTTGGGGCATTGTGCCCGCGTATCTCTGTGAACGCTTCCCCACCAGCCGTCGCGCAACCGGCGTTGGCTTTGGCTATTCTTCGGGCGCACTCATCGGAGCCTGGTTTGGAGTCTATGTTTGGTGGGCTCACAAGATTCCGTTCATCGCCCATATCGAGAAACAGGATCTCTGGCTCTCTCCAGCCGTGATCCTTACCGTCGGGGCCTTGATGACAATTGCGAGCCTGTTCTTCTCGCCGGAGACCAAGGATCTGCATCTCGATGAGGTGAAGAGCAGCTAGTGTCGAGCTGCCCAGCCCTCATTTCAGCCTGGTTATGACACTCCAATGGCGGCCGCGAACATTGCGGCCGTCGTTAGCCAGCCCAGAACATTCATCGCCCGGGGTGTTGACCATCTGCCTCGGAACCTCAGCAAATAGCATGGCGGGGTGCAATGCGGGACTCTTATTATTAGATGCCGTCGCGCTACTCGCCTTCTTGATTCTCACTGCTGTGCGCCACCGATTTCCGCGGATGTTGTTCGCTTCTCCACTCACTCAGTGCAGGGCCCACGATAGCTCCCATCAAGGCCAATCCAAGCGCGACATCGAAAACGGGGGATGACAAGGCCAACACTCCGGCAGCGGCAATAGGAATAACCGATGCGATTACTGCGTGTTGAACGACGTAAGCAATAACCAGCAGCAACAACCCCGCCGGGACCACTGCCAGACAACAATAGAGCGCGTCCACCAAGCCAAAGGTATGCAGAATAATGAAGCGCCCGACCCCGAACAAAAACAGCAGAGTCCCGGCTGCAAATATGACCAACGGTCCCCACTCGATCTTTCGAAAGTTAAATCCGTCTGCGTCCAATCCCGTATTCCTCCAGTCAACCCCGCTTATCCATTCGGTCTTTTCACCTATTCATTTTCCGATGCAGAAAGTAATCTCGACCTGTTTGGTACAGTGTTTATGCGGTTCTCGCTCCATCACTCGCCCCAAGGTGGACACAAATGTGGACACATTAATTCACGCAACGCTGACGCACTGTTTTGCGCGCAGAAAAATTTTCAACCGATACGCGCAATCGTTAAACAAAGATTGATGGAGAGTTTATGTCTGGCGCTAGGAGTCTGTCGGGAATAGATTCTGCCGAATTGCACAAAGATCACAGGATTTTCTGTAGGTGCTTCGGGTTACGATTTGGGTATGGGAAAGAGTTTTCGCTCCGACGACCTGGATCAGTTGCTGTTGCTGCCACCGTCGCTGCATGACTGGCTGCCGGAAAAGCACTTGGCCCGGTTTCTGGTTGATGTGGTCGATGAGTTGGATCTCAGTGCGATCTATGCTTCTTATGATGAGAAGGATGGCCGAGGGCAGTCCGCGTATTTGCCAGAGATGATGGTGCGGGTATTGCTTTACGGCTACTGCACGGGGACCTACAGCTCACGCAAGATCCAAGCGAAGACATTTGAAGATGTGGCGTTTCGCTTCTTATCGGCCGACGAACATCCGGACCATAGCACGCTTGCGGAGTTTCGCAAGCGACATCTGGAAGCTCTGGCTGGCCTGTTTATGCAGGCGCTGCAGCTATGTCAGAAGGCAGGTTTGGTCAAGCTGGGGCATGTAGCGATCGACGGAACCAAGCTGCAAGGCAACGCCAGCAAGCACAAGGCGATGAGTTATGGGCGCATGAGCGAGACCGAAAAGAAACTGCAGGAGCAAGTCGACGAACTGCTGCAGCGCGCCGCTGCGGTGGATGCAGACGAGGATGAGAAGTACGGCAAAGGACAGAGCGGAGACGACATCCCCGACGAGTTAGGGCGACGGGAAAGCCGACTCAAGAAAATCCGGGAAGCCAAGGCGGAGTTAGAAGCCGAAGCCAAGCAAAACGCTGAGGCGAAGAAAGCCGCCGCCGAGGCCAAGATCGCCGATCGTCGGCAGCAAGAGGCGCGCACGGGCAAGAAGGCGCGCGGGCATGACCCGCAGGTACCCGATCCAGAGAAGGCGGAGGCTGATCCCAAAACCCAGCGCAGCTTCACCGATCCGGAGAGCCGGATCATGCCGAGTGGAAGTCAAAAAGGTGCTTTTCTCCAGGGCTACAACGCACAGGCCGCCGTGGACAGCCAATCGCAGGTGATCGTGGCCGTCGATGTAATCCAGCAGACCACTGACAATGATCAACTGGCGCCGATGCTGGAGCAGGTGGAACAGAATGTGGGAGCCAAGCCGCAGGCGGTTAGCGCAGATAGTGGCTTTTGGAACCCGGAACAGGTGAAGAAAGTCCAAGCCCAGGGCATTGATCTGCACGTGGCCACGTGCAAGCAGAAGCACGGGGAAACGGGCCTGGAAGACCATGCAATCCACTCCGGGGAAGAGATCTCGCTGCGGCAACAAATGAAGCAGAAGCTGGACAGCGATGCAGGGCGGAATCTGTACCGGATGCGCAAAGCAATCGTCGAACCAGTGTTTGGTCAGATCAAAGAGTGGCGTGGGTTCCGGCGCTTCTCTCTACGCGGCCTACAGAAGGTCCGAGCCGAATGGAAGCTGGTCTGCCTCACCCACAATCTGCTGAAGCTGTTTCGCTCTGGGCGCCAGTTCCAGATGGCGGCATAAAGGAAAACAGCCAAAAGCCGGCTATGCACCAATGAAATGGCGCTTTTCTGGTGTGGAACGGCCAGCCCAACATCGCTTCACCCCGGAGGAACAGGGAGGGGCGGCATCTGGATGTGTTCACGTCGAATATCAAACTCGTGGCCGTTGCTTATTCCAGACACACTCCTAGGTCGCGCTTACGAGCAATGCGCCGCAGAATGCGAACGAATATGAACGGCGGAGCGATTGTCAGAAGCAAGGGAAACGACTCCATCCATGGGGACGAAAATAACGGGTAGCGACTCTTTAACAGTGGCTCAATCTTAATGACGTCCAAAGCGATCAATGCGATAACCGTGGCTTCAAACAGATAAACAGAAGCGACCTGCGGCAGATTGGGTGCGCGCTTCTCCGAAACAAGATAATAGCTCTCGTTCATCTCCTCCCACTCGTTGTTCTTGGGGTCAGGGATCACCCGCACGGTGTGCAGAGGGAGGACGGGAAAGAAGAATACGCAGAAAAAGGTCGTGGTCATGTACGAACCGTCTTTGCGGTAATCTCGTTCCCCGCAGTATCTAGAGCGGTTCCTAAGTAGTTATATCCAGAGAAGAGGGATTGGAGTAAGTTGCAGTTGGCGACTTCTCTGTGAAGACATAAATCGATGCCACGAGCATATTCGGATGATTTGCGGTGCAAGCTTCTGCAGGCATACGAAAGGGCTGGGATCGGCCTAGAGCAACTGGCGGAGCAGTTTGGTGTCAGCTACGGTTTTACAAAGAAGATTCGACATGGTTCCCTCGGACAATTGCATGGAGCGAAGCCGTTTGGTGTCAGCTACGGTTTTACAAAGAAGATTCGACGGCAACAGCTAAAGTCGGGACAAATGGAGCGGCCTCTGCAACGGGTACATGGGCCGGTGAGCCGGGTGACCGACGCAGTGAAAGGCCATCTGCGGCAGCAGTTGCAGGATCAACCGGATCTCACGCTGGCCGAGTTGGGGCAACGGCTGGAGCAACATCTGCAGGTGAAGCTCAGCAAGACGCGACTCTGTCTTGAACTCCAGCGGCTGGGGTTGCGGCGTAAAAAAAACGTTGCACGCCAGTGAGCAGGACACGGAAGAAGGCCGGCAGCGACGGCAATCGTGGTGGGAGTTGATCGCTCGAATCGATCCGCAACGCTTGGTGTTTCTGGACGAAAGCGGCGTGACCACCGAGATGACCCGTCGCTACGGGCGCGGCGAACGCGGTGATCGTGTGTGCGAAGGTGCTCCGGGCGGGCACTGGCATACCGTGACTCTGTTGGGAGCGATCACGATGAACGGCCTGCTGGCCACCATGACGATCCCAGAACCCACCGACGGTGATGTCTTTCTGGCCTATCTGGAACAGGTCCTATGTCCGCGATTGCGCCCTGGACAGGTTGTGATCATGGACAATCTGTCGGCACATAAGCATCGGCTGGTTCGCATGTTGATTGAGCAAGCCGGAGCCGAACTGCTCTATCTACCGCCGTACTCACCGGACTTCAATCCCATCGAGAAGTGCTGGTCCAAGATCAAACAACACTTACGAGCAAGCAAAGCTCGAATACTCGACACCCTCGACCTCGCCATCACAGCCGCCATGGCAGCTATCACCGCCCAAGATTCCGCGGCTTGGTTTCAATACTGCGGTTATCGGACACAGACACCATGAAACCGCTCTAGTACCGATCCGCCAAAGCTTTTAGGCATAGCCCTCTTGACCACGGCGCCGTTTAGGGTCGGTCCGCCACGTCCTCGTCTTCCGTCTCCGCTGCTGACTCGACGAGATTGTCGTGGCTGTCGTAGCTCTTCATGCAATACAGCATAGTAGGTTTAAGGATGGTTTTAGCGATCGCAAGTATAAGGTGTATTGCAAGGACAACTGCGATATTTCAAGACTCCAAACAAAATAGTTATAGTCTTCAGCGGGATTAGGTGGATACCTCAGACTTAAAATGAGCGAGGTACAGAACATACCGAAGAAGGCGCAGATCAACTTGCTGGGTACACCACTCTCCGATTGTATTCCCCATGAACAAAGCAATAGACCGAGGTAAATTCCCACAAAAAGTACGCGAAGACCAGCATCGAAACCTGCAGATGAGGGTGTAAATGATTTTGTGTAAACGATCTTTCCTGTAAGAACATGGAGATCGTATGGTGATAGACCCGAAAGTGATCGACAAGCTGCTGGCAGACTACGAAAAGCCGGAAGACATCATAGGCGAGAACGGGCTGCTGAAGCAGCTCACCAAGGCGCTGGTGGAGCGGGCACTGCAAGCCGAGCTCACCACGCATCTGGGCTACGAGAAGCATTCCCCGGCAGGACACAACAGCGGCAACAGCCGCAACGGCGAAAGCCGAAAGCAGTTGAAAGGTGATTTCGGAACGGTCGAGATCGCCGTGCCGCGCGACCGTGAGGCCAGCTTCGAGCCGAAGCTGATTCCTAAGGGCACGACGCGTTTTGCCGGCTTCGACGACAAGATTCTGTCGCTGTACGCGCGAGGCATGACGACGCGCGAGATTCAGGGGCACCTGGAAGAGATCTACCAAATCGAGGTATCGCCGACGCTGATCTCCAACGTGACCGATGCGGTGATCGAAGAGGTGAAGGCCTGGCAGTCGCGGGCGCTCGACGAGGTTTATCCGATTGTGTATCTGGACGCGCTGGTGGTGAAGATGCGGACCGATGGACGGGTAGAAAACCGCGCCGTATATGTGGCCATCGGCGTCGCCATGGACGGCCGCAAGGAAGTGCTGGGCTTGTGGACCTCGGCCAATGAGGGAGCGAAGTTCTGGCTGCAGGTATTGACCGAGTTGCAGAACCGCGGGCTGAAGGACATCTTTATCGCCTGCGTCGATGGGCTGAAAGGCTTTCCCCAGGCGATTGAGGCGGTATATCCGAAGACCACCGTGCAGTTATGCATTGTGCACATGGTGCGCGCCAGCCTGAACTACGTGAACTGGAAAGAGCGCAAGCAGGTGGCGCACGATCTGAAGTCGATCTACCGGGCGGCGACCGTGGAAGAGGCGGAGCGACAACTGGCCGAGTTCGCCGCGAAATGGGACGGCAAGTACCCGTCGATCAGCGCGTTGTGGCGGAGGAACTGGCAGGGAACCACCTGGCTGCCACGCATCACAAAACCGCTTGCGATGCCCTTGATGGCGAGATCGGCGCGATAGAGAATCCAGCCGACCTTGGAATAGCGCAGCCAACTTGGCGAAAATATCACTTTGACGGAGAGGTCGTGGGACTGTCGGTCCTGCCGGTCCAGATCAGGGTCAATTTGCGCCAGAGTCGCGTAGTAGTACTTTGCATCTCCTAGAACGACGGGTGGCGGACTGGCCGTTCGAATTCGATTCACAACTTCGGCGGACGATCCGTAACGATCCCGAAGGAGCCGCGCCACAAAAGTTCCATTTTCGTCCCAGGCAGCCGCATTGTTTGGCTCCAAGCTGAAGAAGGGTTCGTACTTCTCCGCGGCTAGTCTCAGAACATCCGCGAATACTTCCAAATCAAATGGATGCTCGGAGCGGCTGCCAATGAGTACCAAACGGTTGTGCACGGGATCGAAATCGATCGCCGTGACATCGAGCATCAGTGCCAAGTCATCAGCGTGCTCGCCGCTAAACTTGATGCCGCCGGGCTGAGGGGTTCCCGTATGCGGCATGCTGTGAAAGAAACCGGTGCTTCCCACGTGAGGATCCAAAACGGCATCGGAATTCGGCGGCACGCCGCTGCCGGTGGAGTCGAACCCCTTTTCATCTTTCTGAACGGAAATGGCCTGCTGACAGGAAAGTAACTTGCTGCAGTCAAAGGTTCGCGGCAGAGCGGCAGCGCCGGGAGGAGGAGCTGTCTGCCTGGCCGTCAAACCGCGATCCGACAGCAGAGCGCGCGCCATGTGATTGGCCTGATCCGCCGCATCAGCTGCATCCTGGGCCAGCACCATGGCTTCCACTGGACTGCTGGCGTGCTTGGCGAGTTCGAGTTTGTCCCGGGCAACCTGGAAACTCTGCTCTACCACATCCAACATGGCTTGAGCGCGTTGATGCTCCGCAGTGGCCAACACCGCGTTCGGCGATGCAGTGGCCGGAATCGAAGGGGCGGCCTCTGATGGATTCTGCGTGTCTGCCTGCTTAAACTGTTTTTGCAGTTCGGTTACGACAGAGGTATCGCTTAGCGCTTCTGCCGCGCGGGCCTTTGCTTTCGTATAACGAACTGCGTAAGTGTCACCTTCGGGTTGCGTTGGATTTGCGGTAGATTGCTCCGGCACGCTCGGCTGTGTCCCTGCCGTTTGTCCAACTGGTAACTAGGAATTGTCAGGTTGCGCCCGAGTTCCTGGGGACGATCGCAGAGGAACAGCTAACATCGCTGCCAAGCACAAAACCACGCCCAGGCGGTTGCGCGCTCCACGCCTGGAAGCAGGTTCTGAACGATCGTGAACTTTCGCTAGTTTCCAGAGCCGCATCGTTGCGCCTCGGGGTCAGGCGCATCCGGTGCGGGCAATCTGCCGTTGCAGACATTCATGTTTCGGAGGTCGATCTTCAACAACCGGTCCAGTTTGCATTCAGCTACGAGATTCGTATCAGCCTGACCGGTACGCTGCAATATCTGCAACCGGCTGACTTGCCACTTCGCCGCATCATAACCATAGTTCACCAGAAACCTGGCCAGATCGAAGGATCCGGTTAGAACCGGCTTCAAGCCCTGTTTGAGAACATCGAATCCCAAATCAAGGCCCTCTTCCTTAAGTATTTGACGAACCTCAGGATCACTTGAAAGTTCCTTCCACGCGGCACTCAACGCGGCATCCTGTTTCCCGGCCTTGGCCGCCCAAACCTGCAGAGCAACCCAGGTATCCGCAGCGTTCATCCCTGGAGTCAAGCCAATCTTGAGCCCATCGGAGACCCCGCTCCACAAGGCGTAGGAGTGCTCGAATGCGCGTGCCTTCTCCAACTTGGTAGCGATGGTTTCCCCTTCCCGCGCTCGCCGGTTCAATTCGTATTGCAGCTTTGCGATCTTCTGGTCCGTTTCTTCGGCAGAAAATGCCAGCAATGAGCTAAGCAGTGCATCGGTCGCATCCTTCAGCGCGGCTCGTTGCGCGCCCTCATTTTCGCGCGCCCATTGTTGGAGATCCTGATTGTTTTCCTGCACCGCGTGCTGCAGCACACGCTGCGCTGCTATGTCTTGTTTCAAGCGGGAGGATATCTGGTCGCAACTTATTCGTGAACAGTAGACGATGATTTCGTCAGCGGTCTCCTGTCGGCCAAGCTCAATATCTCCGGGTCGACAGCCTGGACCATCCTGCGCGGACACGGAACTGGCCGCGAACAGCGTCGCGGTGAGCAGGAGGTATCTAAATGCAACTTTCGAGGCCATTTCAACCTCCCCACGGTTCAAGATTTTGTCGATGTAACGCGAATTGTACTCGTAACCTAAGGAATTACCAAAGGCGATAGTGTCCTAATTCAGCATCACTCAAGAATACGAGTCCCTGTCACAGCAATTGGCAGTATGGTCATTTCCTATTGCGTTTTGTTTTAGAAATTCGCAATAAACGCGGTAAGAAGCAACTTTGACGACCGGGATCTCATTCCAGACTTTTAATCGCGATCTTTCCTCATCGAGAGGGTAGCAACGAGAAATGCCGCCGCCACTATTCCCGCACCTACCCACGAAGGTGCGGGGTCAGACCGCTCCAGCCCGTCAGAAAATACAAATGTCACACCGGAATAGAAGATCGCTTCAATGATTCCGAGGAGAACTGGGGGCGCTTGATAGATTGCTGCACCGAACGCAAGACACACCAGTCCGCCTGGAATGCAAAGCCACGGAGACAATTTGCCCGCAAGCGCACCACCTCCGAGTGTGACCGCTAGGATAATAGGAATGCCCCCGAGTGTTAACAGTCCTTGTGCCAATGAAGACCTATGGCCAGATTCTTGCAATCGAGCCCATTTGGGAATGAGCACCCGCATTGGATCAGGTATGGGAATCATTGGCAACTCCTCCAACGGCAACAACCTTGCCGCGATCAATTTCGTGGTCAAACTAATTTGATTGAGGTCCCAACGGGCCTGGGTAGCGCCGTATTGTCGAATGTGAGTTGCGCGAATGTACCATCAGCGACCGCGAAATGTAAACTGCAGAGCTTAACTATTTAGGCGGAACATACCAGTTCGGCAACGTGGCGCCCACGACAAGCAACAAGGAAACATAGTAGAGAGCGGTGCGGAGGAGCGGCGTCCCGAACGCGATCTTTCCCGGAAAAGCGCGTCGAACAAATATCAGTTGCGCGGTAAGGGTTATCAGCAGCGCCATAAGGAAAACCAGCACCATAACCTCTGAGCGGTGCGCGCGCCGCGTGGCACTGAGCATAATAATGACAGCCGGTAGCAGCGCCAGAGCAGCAACTACCCAGGCAAGCGCCCATCCCCAGGCCTGCCACTTTCGACCAGAGCGCGCCAGCATAAAGACAGTGAATGGAATTGCGAATAGAGCTGCATAGATAGCGAATCCGCTCTCGCGCGAATAGCCAACGGCAGCAAAGATCACAACCAACGTCGCAAGTGCGGATAGACGGGCCATGCGCCGATCGAACCCTGCACCTTTTGGCATTATTGGATCATCAGGACTTGTCATTTCTTGGGCGCCTCACTCTGCGCGCAGTTAAGAGAGCTCTTGTTTACCCAGGTAATCACATTCAAGGGAATACCCTGCATACAGGATGTGGGGCCATCGTGCGGGACACCTATCAATTGAATTCCTTCGCCGGGCTGGGGAAGCGATCCCTTGATCAAAATGTGATAGAGCTGGCCGCTGTGACGGTCCTTCACCATCAGGCAACCAGCCTCAACGCCCTGCTCTACACAGCCCTCTGCATGCACCTGTTTGGATTGCGGCGCCGGGTTCGACTCGGCTGGAGGTGGTGGCGATGCCTGGCGATATACCTGAGCGCTGGTGACAGCCGCTCCGCCGGAAGGAGGCGCATCCCATGCATCCATGGCCCGACTGTTGATCTTGCCAGGTTGAACTGCGCGAGTGGAATAGCCTGCCTTGTCTTCCTTGCCTGCATTCGAACCGGCAGCGCTCTGCATAGCACCAGTAGATTGCGCCTTCTTGGCGGCATAGTTGGATCCTAGCTCCATTTGGTTGCGCTGGACGGCTGTCGGCTGGGCTGGTTCCGTAAAGCTGCGAACTTCCTCGCCCGAGGCTCCCCCGGAATCCAACGCCGCCTGTGGTGAGGGCGGTGCAATCACTCGCTCCACCTTGCCTGCGGCGCCAACACGCTTCGCTGCGGATTGTTTATCCTTCGTCACAGCAGCAACGG
Organism: uncultured Acidobacteriota bacterium; assembly: GCA_963786435.1. Lineage (GTDB taxonomy): Bacteria > Acidobacteriota > Terriglobia > Terriglobales > Acidobacteriaceae > TOLSYN. Next base: position 2,060,613 of record CAWAZK010000002.1, on the reverse strand, counting down.
GAGGTGGTGACGGAACCTCTACGGTCTTGGAAGCGTTCTCGTTGTCGGCTGGCTTCGGGGCACTTCGTTGCTGTGCAACCTCGCCACTCTTAGGCGCGGTTTGTTTATGGAGTTGTCCAAACCAGGAGAAAGATATCGTCGCCAATACAACAACTGCCGACGCCGACGCCAGAAGTGGAAACCAGTGTCGTCGCCACAAAGAGCGTGGCTTCTGGTAAGAGATTTGAGGATCAGGCGTGGGCTCAACCTGGTGAGCGAGGAAAACTAACTGCCGGCAGCGCGCGCACACGGCCAAGTGGCTGAGCACACTCTCCCGCTCGTGTTGCGTTAGCCTGCTCTCGGCGAAGCCGGCAAGGAGGTCGGCATCTGGATGCTGCTGCCGTAAACTCTCGTCAGACATCGGATTCGCCTCCTTCCACCGTCAGTGCCTGCTGATCTTGGAACGCGGGAATCGCCTCACCTTGCAAGATCTTTCTAACCTGGATTTCGAGGTCGCGGACATCGATCTCCATGATCTCTTCCACCTCTCTCCGACTCATTCCCGTCTTTCTTAATTCTCCAACAATCTGCTTTCGCAAGGATGCAGTCAACCGGGAGAGCGACCTGCTCACTGTGGATTCGTGCACACCAAGCAGGCTTGCGATCTGCTTCAGGGTTCTGCCATCCAGGTAATACGCCGAGAGAATGAAGCGCTGGTCGGAAGGCAATTGCGCAAGCGTCATCTTGACTACCTGCTGAATCGATAACGTCACGCGCTCGGATGGAGCAGATGCTTCCGCCGTGGACTGTGCAACGGCAGGCTCCGCCAGATCATCCAGAGAAACTTCGCGGTGCGTCTTGCGGTGCAGGTCCACAAAGCGCTGTGCCAGTACACTGCGCAGCCATCCAGCCAGCGAGCCGCGACCATGATAGAGGAGCAATGGCGAGTGACGCTCTCCGTCCCGTGCACGCAGCCCGTATAAATCCGCATACAGCGAATCCGCCAGCTCGCGTCCTATCGAATCCGATCCGGCGATCCCATAAGCCGCGTGACAGATAGTCTCCCGGTACAGGACAATGAACTTCTCCCACGCAGCTTCATCGCCGACAGCGCAGGCCCGGGCGAGCACCAGTTCTTCGGCGTGCAGCGAGCGCAGAAAACCCATCTGCGCTTCGACGCCCGGAGTCTCCGGCAACGAACTGCCGAATCGATAACGCTCCGCAACCCCCAGCAGAAGGCGTTCGAACTCCTCATACACGATACTCGCGCCCTTGACGCGAATGGCTTGCCAGAGCTCACGCAGAAGCCGTACGACCGGCTCCGGAGGCTGATACCCGCCGTTATTGTTGGGGCTCTTGTCCTCTACGGGTAACAGTCCGCGCCTCCGTCAAGATGCTTGAGCTTAGCCGTCAAAAATAATCTCTGCAAGAAGTTTCAACCCGGCCGTTCTCTGGGTGTTGGCAAAACACCGGTTTGAATAGGAGCCAAGTTTATGGCGAAGCTGAAGACGATGAGCAGATTGATTCTGTGCGGCCTTTTAACCTGGGCGCTGTCCTGGCAACTTGAAGCGATCGCTTTTGCAGGCCTGGAGCCTCAATCGCGCTCCGCATCTTATCGCGTGCTCGATCCAATTGAGTCGGGAAGCGTCACCCTGTATCCCATTGTCCGCGGGCATGCGGAAGATAAAGCTACGCACTGGAATTACCTGACTCTGGATGAAGGATTGAAGAACGGCGAAGTCATTATCACGGAAGCAGGCAAGGCACGCGGCCTTGTGCGCTCACGCAGCGATAACCACGGCGACGTCAGTGACAGCCTGGTGAATAGCAGGGACGAGGTAAATACGCTGGTCCTTATCAACAACTCGAGCCGCCCCTTGGTACTGTTGGCTGGAGAGATTGTGACCGGCGGCAAACAGGACCGCGTCATTGCCAAAGATCGGATTGTGCCACCTCACAGCGAACCACTCGATCTTGGCGTCTTCTGCATTGAACCTGGACGTTGGGTAGAGCGCAGTCCCAAGTTTGGCGTGGCTGGTAAAGGTTCGCACTCCAGTTTCATGGTCGAGCCCTCGGTTCGTAGAAAAGCAATGGCCGCACAGAATCAGCGCGAGGTCTGGGATGCCGTAGGCAGCTCGATTGCCAGCGCCCCAGCATCCGCCAGTCGGGGCGGCATTTATCGCCATGACGGGGAGGACGCCTACGATCACCCAGCTGCAACCAGTTCCTACGCACAAGCCATGTCAGCCCCGAAGGTGCAAGCACAGGTGGATGCCCTTGCCGCTCCCGTACTCGGGGAAAATAATGAGGTGATCGAAAACCTGCGGCACGAGCAGGTGATCGGCGTAGTCGCCGCCATCGACGGGCACATTGTCTGGGCCGATCTATTTGCCAGCCCCGATCTGCTGGCCGACTACTGGACGAAACTAGTGAGATCCTACGCAGCCGAGGCAATCCATCGGGATACACACGACGGCCCCATCGCCAGCAGGGAACAAGCGTTGCAGTTTGTGACGGGCGCTACCAGCGGGGAAGAGACCAGCGAAGGCACAACCACCGTCTATCGCTATCGTGAACTGCAGGGTGATAAGGAATCTCTATTCATTCTGGAAGCACTGCTACAAGACACAGGCTTTGAAGTTCACCGTACAAAACTGATACAGAGTCATGAGTCGAGTCGGGACGACCTGCCTCCGAGAAACCAAAACTTTCATATCTACTGATTGCAGACCAGCAACGCGGCATGTTGAATGCGCCAGACAGTTCAGCATCGGCCGGAAAAACCTGTTCGGTGATACTGAGATCATATCTGCGGGCCTACTTGGCTTTTTTCTCGCCGTCAGTACCGTCGTTGTAGGTCCGCAGAGCCTCAGTGTTCCTGTCACTCAGCGCACTTTGCGCTATGACGCCCATCAGCGCTAATCCAAGCGCAACATCAAAAACGGGGGATGAGAAGGCCAACAATCCGGCAGCGGCAATAGGAATAACCGACGCGATCACTGCGTGCTGAACGACGTATGCAATCACGAGAAGCAGGATTCCCGATAGAACCAGCGCCAGACAACAATGGAGCGCGTCCATGAAACCAAACCTATGCCGAAGGACGAAGCGGCCAACGCCGAGCACAAACAGTAGGATCCCCATTGAAAGGATGATCAATGGCCCCCACTCGATCTTTCGAAACGTAAATCCTTCTGCGTCCAATGCGCATTCCTCCAGTTCATCCCGCTTCGTGGCGCGAATGTAGCATCAGCCAACCTGAATTGTAAACATAGTGCTGCGGGGGGAAGGCACGGATTCCAACCCTGTGATTTTCATCCGCATGAGATACTCTTGTGCAGCTTTCCTTGGAATAGCCACCGATAGAGCAGCCGGGGACCAGCCAGCGCAGGTTTGAATCCTGCACGTTTTGCTCAGGAGTTGGAGCCATGTCGGAAGATAACGAAACCAAGGCATCCATCAACCCGCGATACGTGTTGGGTCAGCTTTGCCGAGCCATAACGGCCGCCGAAGAACATCCGGATATTGCCGTCCGGCAGCGCGCAATCAAACGAATCACGGCCTGGGAGCAAGTCTTTGCCGGAATGCTCAAGGGTACGGTCTCAATCGGGACACGGGCTCCTGTGCATGATGTTCCCGCCTGGGTCACGATTGAAGTTGTGCAGGGAGGTTTTGCGACCGGGAACCTGATGGCTGCAGGCACCTTGCAGTCTCACGAACTTGAATTGCTTGCGCGTCTCGATCGTCCCGCCGACAACACAGCTCGCGCCGCTCTCAACATCTATTATCTGAGCGACTCGGGCCAAAAAGATTTGTGCGAGATGATGCAAACCGGCCGGTATCGCGTCAACGTTCCCGAAGAAGGCGCGCTCCTGGTGATTGCCTGGTTGCTTTCTCACGAAGTTCCAGAGAAGGCGCAGGAACTCATCGATTGCATCACTCCCTTTTTCGACCGCCTTCGCTTCTACCCAGTGCCAGACCAGAATCCGGCAGTCCCGAGTCCGACCGTGCATCGGCACACCATCCAGGAAATCATTACGCGACTCTCTGATTTTCACACACAAGTTCAAGTTGAAAAGATGAGGGAATCACTGCAGGTATGGCAGCCGCTCTATGACCGTGCGGTATCGCTGTTTATTGAGACGATTGAAGACGACTTTCCATGCCGGAGATTCCCCGCTGGCTGGCATACGCGGGCACAGGCTCTTCTGGATGAATACTCCAGCCTGCGAAAAGTACATGGATTGTGCGGCAAGCCCGAACGCCCCAAGGAGAACTTCGCCAGGCTCCGCGGCTACATGAAAATATGCATCGACAATCCTCCACATAGCGCTCATACGCCCTGGGCGGCCTCGCTGACAGTGGCACGGGAGACTGCGGCACGTCTGTTTGGAGCCGGAAGTGAGGCAGAAGCCCCGCAGTTGCAGCCGCGAGATATCGGCATGATCCGGCACATTCTCCGGGGCTATGTGAAACGACATGGCGAGCCGGGTTCGGAGAGACTTGTGCAGCGCCGAAAAATGCAAGCGCGGATCGCAAACCTTCCTACTCGCGATCACTTTGAAGCGGTACTGCTGACGCGATTGGAGAAATTTCCAGGAGACTCGTCTATTGCTAACCTCGATCCGGTTCTCTCGCCAGTTACAAACGATGAATCCGCTGCATTCAAGATGCCATCCGGATCGATCATTCCCGAGAGCCTTGTTCGGAAGATGCGAAGATGTTGGGATGCTCCAATCGAGCAGCTCGTTGAGCAAGGAGTTATTCCGTCAGGGGATGTGTTGGCACAAGTGCTGCCCCAGATCACATCCCAGGTCCGAGCAGCGGCAATTGCCGACCGGGATCTCCGTGGGCTGTATAGCGCAATCTACTCGGCCTTCCGGCGCCGACGTTCGCTATTGCTGTTGAACCTGGAGCGTCAGGTAAGGCTCGAAGATCTTCCGTGGATTGCCGCTCTGGACAGTTTCCGGCAAGACGATCTTGACACAAAGGAGCAAGCGCGGCAGACCCTTGAACAGGTCACCACAATTGCCCTCGTCTCTTTCCCTCACGCGATTCTTCCGAACAAACTACTGCAGGAACTTCGGACACTTATTACCGCGGCCGGACTTTCAATTCCAATTGTGGATGAACTTGCCGCAGACATCTTTATGGGCGCCTTTTCGGAGAAGTTTACGCGCGCCGCCCAGATCGCCGGTAAGATGTTGCGCGGTACCCTCTACGAACGTTATTTCGGACTGCCCTACGACAAGGTCTTGCAATGGAGCGACGATTGCCAAGGCTCCGACGCTTCCGGAAGATTCGCGACCTTGTGCGAGACACTGGCGCAGGTTGAGGAGAACGAGAGTTGGTCCGCAAGCCGCAACGGCAGAGTCATCGAACAGTGCCAGATTCTAACCACCCATAATTTGGCCGCATTGTTTCAGGCTCTCGACCTACAAAGTACGCTATCGGGGCGATTGCTGGAACTGTCTGAACGATGCTTTCGCTGGATCTGCGACCGGCGTCTATCGACCTTGTGGAGAGCCAATCTGCACATGGTGAAGAAGAGCGCTTATGCATGGCGGCAGATGCTGTTCTTCCTGGCTCTCCTGGATCCGCAAGTGGTTTCTGCATTCCTTTTGTGGGCACGCAACCATCTTGCGCAGCAGGACTTACTCACCGCAAATCGGCTGAATCCGGCGCTGTCGGGACTCGAATGGATTGTTCAGGGCGGTACTTTTGACCAGCACGGGATAGGCGGACCGGCGGGCAAAGGCCGCCGTGTGATCGGCTGGACCAGACAAACGCGCAACTAATTTTTGTACATGTCACGTTGTTAGCCGAACTGACTTAGTGCGACACGGCGGAAGGTTGAAACTAGTTGCTGAACTGACTACGGAAGACGCTCTTGATATGCGCCAACCGATTCTCCAGTTGCTCGCCGTCTTCCTCACGCTTAAGCTCACGAGCCAATCCGATGGCGGTCTTCAAGTACTCTTTGCCTTCACGGTAAAAGATGGTGGCTTCAGTAGGGCCGTCGGGAGCACTGTTCTCGCGCGTATGTCCATGCCGAGAATGGCACCTTTGGAATGAATGGGTCATTGGACATTATGAACGGATCGAGCCCGAACGCCACATAATGCTCGTACAGCTCGTCACGTGAAGGCTCGATCCCTTTGCAGCTCTCTTCTAGAAAATCGTCCACAATATGCCTGCAGGCCTCGATCGCTGCTTCAAGGCTCGGGAACGTGCCGGACGTGTACCGTTCCGACTCGTCCGTGTAATGAAAGTTGTCGTCAACGAGAACCGTATAAGTATAACGAGGCTCCGCTAGCTTCTTCCGGATGGCAAACGAAGGCAGGATGATTCGCGACAACCATCCTGCGAGTTTCCGGTTGAGTGAACAAATGGTCTGCTTTTTCACAATTCCGCTCGACCCGTCCGACGTTAGTAAGTAGCATTTTCGATGAGGCAACGACCCATTGCTCAGTAGCAAATATGGTGATTCAATGCGCGGCGATCTGCAACTGGCATCCGGTGTCCGCCGAGCAGCCATGGCTGGGCATTTCATCAGAGGGCAAGAAGCTTATTGTACTGGCGGATTGTCGCGCTTCATTATTTTCCGTCCCTACGCAAAAGCTTCGGAGTTGCACCCGATTCCGGTCGAAACGCGACGCCTCGTTCCTGCAAGATCGTGTTCAGACCTTTAGCATTCAGATACAGCGGATAGTCATGATTCGAATCCAGCATCTCGAACCAGGTCTCTCCACCGTGCTGAAAGGTTTTTGAAAGCACGACCTCGTGTCCGCTGAATGTGTCTCCATCCGGAGGCACTACATTGATCATTACCGGACGTCCGCTCTTTATTGTTTTCTCGAAGCCTGAACTCTGCACGACTTCCGCGCGTCCAAAGACCTCGGCCAGCATGATCACTTCGCCGCCATTAAGGCCTCTACTCTCTATGAGTTGTTGAGGATTCGCGCGTTCTTCTGCGCTGTGCCACTCACCTTGCGTGATGAGTTCAGCTGCTCGCGCCGCCACCACACTGTAAGGCAAGCCAACCGCGCTCGCCAAGGCAAAGACAGCACAATCCTCATGACTCTGCCTTCCCGACCACACGATCTTTGCGCCATCACCGTCGGAGGCTTCTCGCGCCAGCGTGCCGTTTTCGCCAGGCGTCAAGATTTCTTGCCATGCTTGCCGGATGTCCGCGCCCGTGGCGGCTGAATTGCCATCCCCTTGCAACCGGTTCAACGCATTATCCAGGCTGGATCGCTTCTGCGTTCCCCAGTCGAGTCGTTTCGCCATGGCATTCATCGACTGGATGATGCGAATCGCTTTTATTTGCTCATTAAAGGACTGTACCGACTGAACGTACTCGGACCTCTGCGCCTGCAATTCATTGAACTCGTGGTCTGTCTGGTTGGCGGCCGACTTTGCGTTAAAGGCTGCGGCGGCAGCTTGGAAAGCTCGTAACGCATTTTCGAGAGCTTGTTTCTGTTGGTTGAGTGTCGCGAGTTGTTTCGAACTGATGCCTGCAGGAATGTTCGCTATCGCAGGAATGCGGTCCGCATGAGCCAGCACTCCCGAGAACAACAACAAAACGCAGATTGCGATCCTCAACCTTTCTGATTTGTTTTTCATGGAGCGACTCGCTGCCTGGCCTGCTCTATCAACATCCCCTTGATCTTCTTTTGCATCGTTCCAAGATTGTTGGCAACATAGCTGAGTTGCATCACCATTTCCCTAGGCTCGCCAGAGTCAGTATGCAGAGAATCGGCAAACGTGGTGAACACGTCCATATTCAATGTGGTGATTGCTTTTCCCTCGAACAACTGCATCCAGTCATTCACACTTACACCAGTCGTCTCGCTGCTGGCCTTTGAGATTTCTAGGGCTTGATCCATCTTCTCCTTGGCAGCCTCTTTGGAATCAGCATTCCGGATCATCTTGTACGTGTGCTTGGCTCCTTCGATATCTCCGGCTTTCAATTGCGTTTCAATGATCTCTGTCTGAACTGACCCAGAGAAATAAGTGTCTGGAATCGAACCGGCGATTCGTCGCGCATCATCAAGATCACCGTACCAGGCGTGCCACATACCCACATCCGCCAACGCATAGTCTCGCCGATATCCGTTCGTATGTGGACCACGATCAGCGGAATCCGGCATACTTATGGCAGCTTCTTCCCATTTCTTTATCAGAAGAGACGTGTTCTTTTCGCTGCTTCTTAGAAGTTCCGCAATCGTCTGGTTGACTGCCTCCGCATTGGCAGCCCTCGGGTTTGCAGCCAGATATGCGCCGAACCACGCGATTGCGCGCAGCTCTCGTCCTGCGATTTTAGATTCGGCCAACCCGAGATAACCGTAGATTTCCGGCGCATCCGGCGCGAGAACGTGAGCCACTTGAAAATAACTAATCGCAGAAATATAGTCTTTCTGCTGCGCCGCATCTTTGCCCTTCTGAATTGTGGTCCGCACAAGCTTCGACGCCCGGAAGCGGTCAATGGCCGATTGCACCTTCGCATTGGGCGGGATCGACGCCATATTAATCGCGATGACATCTGCGATCATTTGGCGGTAGTCCTCGTTGCGCTCCAAGTCGGCGACTGAGATTCCAGTGTCAGTTACCGTCTCGCCGCCGACGAAGTACTGAACAACACGGCCATCTGGGCCCTTAAAAATCGTGGTCGCAAGGGCGTTTGAACGAAGCATAGCCAGCCATTGCGAAACCGCCGTGCCCTCATCGCTCGCAGTCCATCCGTTCTGGGTCGCATTCTCGTCGTAGAGCGCCTGGAGTTCCCGATAGCTTTCTACTGCTGTCAGATGCCGGAGAACCTCGTCGCCCAGCGTTGTACGTTTCACCGCGGGAGCAACCGCATCAGGCCGTTCCGACGCTTGACCCGAGGCGGGCAAGCCGCACCCGAACACCAGAACTACAACCACTGCGAATAGCCGCATCGAATCCTCCGCCAAAGCGTTTCCCTTGGATACGCAACAACTCTTGAGTTTCCACCGTTGGTTCACGCTGGTCTCAAACGGGTTCTGACTTGTTCGTCGCAACTCCTACTTCGCCGTGGGCGGCTCGACTTGCGCATCAATCTCTCGATGACGTTTCTCCAGGTCCTGGGTCTTTTCAGTAATAACCTCCAAGTTGTCCTGGTACTCTCTCGACTTCTGCTCCAATTGGCCAGAAAGCTTCTCCATAGCCGACTTGTCTACGGCAACATTCCTTTGCTTCGCGAGTTCGTCCCGCTCGCGCTCCAGTTGGCCGCGCTTGATTTGCAAAGCATCTAATTCTTTGGCCATCGAAACCACCTGCGGATCTTTTCTCGCGCGTTCGGAGAATGTGGAAAGATCAACCGACCCATATTTTGGAAACACTAGCGACCCTGCACTCACGGCAGTCCCTATGTCGTAATTGTTCGTCAGGTCATCACCGCGCTTCACCGCGGCACCGACACTGAGCAATTGGTCGCCGGCCTTGGTGTCGGTGCCAACCTTTGACGGTCCGGCGGCACCACCCACCAGCCTTGGCATTGCGACATTCGTGCCGAATGCTCCATTTGTCGTAGTCCCAGTCGCGCTGCCGCCGAAATCGTCAAAACCTAAATGGCTGGTTGTGACAGCCGGAGCGCTCGCCGTGGGAACAGAATCGACGATCCCCTTGATTGTGCTCGCCGCGTTCTTGTTGTCCTGGCTCTGTTTCTCAAATTCCAGATCGTCGGCCAACTCCTTCCTCAGTCCCGAGAGCCATTTTTTTCTGTCGCCGCCCCAGCAGCTTCGGCACAGTTTTTCTGACTCTTCGTAGAAGGCGATTGCGGTACGCTTGTCGCCGGAAGTCAGCGAAATGTCGCCCCGCGCCTCCGCAATCTCGGCCCCCACGTATTTACCGTTATACCTCTCCTGAGCTTCCAAATAGAGCCGCAACGCCTCCTGGTAATTCCCATTTCTCTGAGCTTGCCCTGCCTGATTACGGAGTTCGTTAGCGCGGTCAATCCTTTCGTTCAACGCCCTGACCCGTTGCTGGTACTCCGTCGGACCGCTCCTCGTATTAGTGCCGCCTCCTCCGGTCGAACAACCGTAACAAGAGCTGGGTGGTGTGGGGGGAGGGGGCGGCAAGGTATATTGTGCAATCCCCTGCGCTTCCAGAACCAATCCGGCTGCAAGGACCATCAAGGTAAAGGTAATCGTTCGATTCGATGTTCGATTGGGGGTCATGGCACCTCGTATAAGTTCACTGGTCAACGCAAGCCGATAAAAGTGAGGCTCCTACCGGGTACGGAGTGGAGTCACTTCGACCCGATCTCAAAGTCGCCCTTCCGGCTGTAGGCAAAGCCCCAGTTGTTGAACGCCGTGGCATAGCTGGAATTGAGCTGGAGGGCTTCATCGTAGTCCTGGAGCGCCCGGTACAAATCACCCTTCTCTCTTGTAAGCGAAGCCCCGGCTGCTGAATGTGATTGCCGCAGTGCAGTATGGCAGAGCCTCGTCGGGGTCTTTAGCCGCACCGCAATGCTCCGCGTTATCAATTGCTTGAGCCCTGGTGAAAAACCGGCCTCCAATACCAGAACCGCAACCGGCGCAAATAATAGAAGCATAGGTTCCCCACCAATCGTTCCACATGAAGGCCGCAGGGGCCTGGCTGGCGCCGTAACGAGAGTTGTGCGACTGTACCATGGTTGCCCGCGAAATGTACACGCCATTTGCCACGGAGATGCCTGTGAGCTGGCGCATGCGGGATCTAAAGGCAAGCCTCTGGTCCAACACGATTTCATGTTCGCTCCATGTCGTGCGGGCCTTCCGTTGCTGCCGCTGTTCGATCGGAGACTTCTTACTCTTCCAGTTACCTCGATGCGGGAGCGACGACCACGGGTCATGCTTCCAGGTCCCCCAAAGTCATCTTGCAGTTTGGTCATCTCCCAATCCATTTTGTTTTAAATACGCGCAATAAACGCGGTAGCTAGCAACTTTGATGACCGGTATCTCATTCCAGACTTGTCCCTTTTTGACCTGCTCCGTCGCCAGATCCGCCCCTCCCCAATGCAAATCGCAATGTGGTACATCCAGATCGAAGGCAAATTCCTTACGAACCATGCGCAGCTTCTGGAACCGCGTAGCAGGAGCGCCGCAGGCACAGCAAAGCTTCGGGAAGAAACATGGATCTGGAACCCGCGCCGCGAACACCGGCGAGCTGACGACGCGATCCGCTTCGAGTTCGCAGTATTCCCCTTTTACAACTTCGCCGTAAGCCAGGCAGTGGTCGCAACGATGGATTCCGCCCAACCTCTTCTGGGGTGAGCCGCACGCCGGGCAAATGCCGGTGTAGGAATGGGTCATCGCCGTCAACAAGCCGGCGAAAAAACAAATAAGAAAAATCAGTGTTCCGATCAAGCCTTCAAGGGTGCGGTTCACGTAAGCAAGGAAGCAGCCCAACCCCAGCATCACCAGCGCGAAGGTCAGGGCCGTAAGTGTGCGCGTCCAGGACCGCGTAACCGGGGTGGAACGAAACAAGTGCATGAGTAAGAATTCGCCCTTTATGTTGCTTTGGCTTCTTATGTTGCATGGCTTGCAATCAACAGGTTCTTCCGCGATCGCTACTGAAACGCTGGTGGACCGTTAACGTCTTGAGCGTAGACGCGCTTCCGTGCGATTCTCCTCAGCACGCGTACGGCAATATACGGGGGAGCGATCACCAGTCCAAATGGAATGGGCCCGAGCCAAGGTGACGAAATCCATGGGAAGCGGTTCTTCAAAACTGGCTCAACCCTGGCGACATACAAAGCCATCAGTGCAATAACCGTCAACTCAAACAGGTAAACCGAAGCAACCTGACCCAGATTGGGCGCGCGCTTCTCCGACACCAAATAGTAGCTGTCCTGCATCTCGTTCCACTCATCATTCTTGGGGTCGGGAATCACCCGGACGGTGTGGAGGGGAAAGATGGGAAAGAAGAATAGGCAAAAGAAGGTCGTCGTCATATACGAGCCATCTTTCCGGTAATCGCGCTCACCGCAGTAGCGTGTGCCGAATCCGCCGAAGCTTTTGGGCATCCAATCTCCCATCTTTCGAGTTTGTTTCCTCTTCACCGCACTGTCACCTCGCGAGTGATGGGACTCGAAGCGACCAGCACGGGACCGGCGGACTGGGAGGCGAAGGCTGCCCTGTGATCGGCTGGACCAGACAAACGCGCAACCAATTTTTGTGCATCATGTTAGCCGAACTGAGTTAGTGCGACACGGCTGTCCTTTCAGCCCTCTTTTGTGCTTGCAATCTTTGAATGTAATGCTGGAGCGAAGCAGCGGCTCGCAGTGTCTTTTCATCGTTGTCCTGAACCATGTTCAGAGTGCGACAGCTCTCGGCCTGCCGGTAAATCGTGTAAGCCGCATCCATCAGATCTTTCGTAGGGCCAGCCATCTCCTCCACCTTCTTAAAAGAGTTGATTACATCCCAGGCGTTCTCCAAAGTCGGCGTCTTGTCCTTCTCCATATCGAAGTCGCGGATTTTTGCTCGCAGGTCGTCTGCTTTTCCGGCCAGGCGTAGCTCATTGCTGATACGCTCCAGCTCCTCCTTCCGGTTCACCAGCGCGCCGTAGGCAGAGTGAATGCTGTTCTGCGGCCCGTTCTCCTCCGCCCGGTTCAAAAGATGTTCCAGGACTACGGCGCGCTCTTCTTTATTCGTCTCGGCGAGATGGTCCACATGTGCGCCAATCAGATCGATCAGCAAGCTCAGGCTTAGGTCCTGGGCATCAATCATCGCCTCATTGCTTTCCTTCACCCACTCCTCGCGCAGCTCCTGGCTCTGTGAGTTTGACGCGATCAGCCGCCTTAAAGCCTGCTGCGCTTCGTGAATCTTTTCATCGACGCTTTTGATTTTCGGCTGGTACTTTGACAGGACCTTGGCTGGCGGGCTGTTAGCAGGAACCGGCCGCAACAGGGCCGGATAGAACGGACCACTCCCAAGACCGCGCAGGTCAACTACCGACGCATCTGTCTCCCACTGTTCGTTAAAGCTCGCGATCATCATCTGCAACCGTTGCGCATCCATTTCGTCGTCCTCCCGATCCTGGATCGCTTTAAGCTGCGCAGCTGTCATTTCGTCCTCGATCCGTTGGCGTAGGGCGACGATCGCATCGGCAGTACCAATGTCCGCCAGTTCGCTGTTGGCGCGGGCCAGGTGCGCACGGATCGCTGCGTCCTCTGGAGCAAATTCGAGAGCATCGATAAAGTGACCCGCAGCTTCACTCCAATTGCCGCGGTTGGCGGCCTCTACTCCTGCCCTATCTGCATCGGCTGCCTTCCCTTTGCGCTCTTCTTCCTCGCGTTGACGCTGTAACTCTTGTTGGCGTGCAAGCTCTATCTGGCGCTCCTGTTGTTGCAGTTGCTGTTGCTGTTGTTGCTGCCGCAAATCGATCGGCGCGGTTTGACACGGCCCACAATGCTCCAGGCATTTGTATTCGGCAGTCCAGTAGGGTTGGCAATGTAATTGGGCGAACGCCTTCGATACCGTAAACACGGCGCAAACAGCCAGCACACTCCAAAAAGCAAACCTGCGCATCTGTCAACCTCGTCAGTTTACGAACAGTGTTTTCAGCAACCTTTTCATCATGGGAGCTTCAACGCTCTCCGGCCCGGCTAATCCGCCAACCTACGGAAAGCATCCAGTCTCTGATCAATGTCCGTCACCTCTCCGTCGTACGTTTCGTACGATCGCCTGAATTGCGGCGCCTTGTCCTTGCACTCCGCAACGTCGCTATGGGTCGGCAGAGGGTGATTGAACAAAACTAAATTTACGATATCCCCGATCTGGTTGTGGTCAAACTCGCGTGGCCCACCCAGACTGGATGGCAATTCCAGCATCACGACATCCTGCGGCTGCGAGCCTTGAGTGGCTTGCGCCCTTAGTAGTGCCTGTACCATCGGATCGGTACGGATTTCCTCCCATGTGCGATACAAACGGTCCAGGTCCGGCCGCTTAAGGCTGCCGGCCAGGTCCGAAGGGCACGCTAAATTCGTCATCGCTAGCGGCACCACGCCGCCTGCGACGTAGTTGTCTGGGAGAGCGACATAGATCTGCGCCGTGGCGCTGCCACTCACCGTTATGTAGTACTTGCGCGTTAACACAAACGGAAACGAACCATCTCCGGCTCGATAATGAGTTTGCCCCGACAGCATCATCACCTCAACCGTGTAATCTGCAGCGTCCAGCTTCAGCACTGCTGGCTGGAAGAGTTGCTGGACGGCGCTCCTGCCGGAATTTAAGAACTCGTCTAGTCCATAGAAGGACTCGTTTATCATGCCGAGATAGCGGCCTTGCGCGCCCCATATCTCCCACCCATTCGGGGGACCAGTGATGCCACCTTTATGTAGCTGAACCTGCGTAAACTCGTGTCCCAATCCCTCAGGGGTTCCGTGGGGCGGAGCGCTCACCAGATGTCCATTCAGATAAATCCAGTAATCGTCGCCCACGATTCCGACTGGGACAAAAATTTTGAGGGTGCCGAAACCCGCGTGTGCCGGACCCGCTGCAAACGAAGCCCGGGCAAGACGCGGAGGCTCTGCGGTTGCTGAGGGCATGGCAAGGGAGTGGAAATCCGGTTCGGACTTCCCCTGCGCGTAGCACGCCATCGCGCCGCCGCCAGTGAAGAGCAAAAGAACGGCCGCAAGTGAAAACAACTTCGAACCCACATTCCCTACCCTGCTCAGCGTAAAAGAATTCAGCTCGGTACCAACTGCATCGCCCGTGCCCAACCGCATATCGCACCTCTCATCGAAAGAACGTTTGGTTCGCTGTTTCTTGCGGAAAAGAACATCGATCAAATTGTCCCGTGGTTGAAACTAGTTGCTGAACTGACTACGGAAGACGCTCTTGATATGCGCCAACCGATTCTCCAGTTGGTCGGCGTCTTGCTCACGCTTAAGCTCGCGAGCCAATCCGATGGCGGTATAAAAGTACTCTTTGGCTTCACTGTAATATACGGCGGCTTCACGCAACGAGTGTGCCTCATACATATCGTCGTAAGCCTGCTCACCCGCGAACATATGTTCCATCAGGCTGACCAATTTGTGTGCTTTCTCTTCTGGAGTCATCTCCGGCGGATGCGCTTCTGTCCAGCACTCCATACAGACGATCTCGTTCTCTTCCTCAGCCAGGATCATCTGGGTCGATGGAGCGACCAACACATCAGACTGGCAAACGCTGCACTTCCGGATAGCACTGCCCTGCACATATTCTTCCATGCCGGCGCCAGGCGGCAGCCGAAGGCAAATGACTGCCTCCTTGCTGAAAATAATCTCCGCGTCCGGGATGGCGGCCGGTGCCATCTTCTGCATCGACGGTTTCTCCGCACCTGGATCGTCAGATACCGTGAGTTCACGCTCGATCTCGATGGCTTCGAGGACGGCCCTTGCAATTTCTCCGGCAGTGGCTTCGATCTCCATTCCTTTGATTCGAATGTGCCGCACATGCACGCCCTTCAACTTTTCACTAAGCCAGCTTGTCAGCGGCTTGATCGCAATACTTGACTCCAGCGTGACAATTACAGGAACAAGCGGCATGGCGCCGAAGGCGTGCTCCTCCATCCCGCCGAGCGTCAGAGTGGCTCCGCCCGGAACCGCGTGGGTCATTCCGGTGGCAACACTCTTTGTCTCGAATATTTCGAGTAGGGCCGCCGGAGGAATTTGTAATTCGATAAGGATCATTTATCGCTAGAGAGTACCATCTATTGGCATATGCTGTGCTGGTGCTCAGTCTCGGGCCGACCGCGGCGCAGCAAGCGGACGTCAGCCGCGAATCGCGGAAATTCGGATTTGAATTGGTCGAATTTGTGAGTGATACTTGTGCT
Source organism: uncultured Acidobacteriota bacterium (assembly GCA_963786435.1). Classification (GTDB taxonomy): domain Bacteria; phylum Acidobacteriota; class Terriglobia; order Terriglobales; family Acidobacteriaceae; genus TOLSYN. The sequence goes on along the minus strand of CAWAZK010000002.1, from coordinate 2,044,812 downwards.
TCATGCCCGGAATGATTATTCGACGCGCAGCCAACGAACATCGCGACGCCGGCGCAACCTCGCAGAATGGCGCATTCCGGCGTGCGTGACCATAATCCCAACCTGATCGTCCCCGTCGGGACGCAGATCGTCATTCGTGACGAAGTCGTGCCATCCGGCGGCGGGGTGCCGTTGCCGCCCGGCTCGGTTGGCGAACTGGTGAAAACGCCAGTCGACGCGACGCATGCCTACCGCGTTCGGTTCGCCGATGGTTCCGAGGCGCATATCCGCCGACAGGAGTTTTGTCTGCTGAAGCACCTGAAGACCGGACCGCTCGGTGATGCGGATCGCATACTGAAAGAATACGATCTCTACGATTTCGTGATTTACCGCTGCATCGTTGGTTCGCAGGCGTACGGGTTAAATCACCAACAGTCTGATGTCGATCGTCGCGGCATTTACCTGCCCCCGGCCGACCTGCACTGGTCGCTCTATGGGGTTCCCGAGCAACTGGAGAACCCCGAATCGGAGGAGGTCTACTGGGAGCTTCAGAAGTTTCTCGTACTCGCGCTGAAGGCGAACCCGAATGTACTGGAATGTTTATATTCACCGCTGGTTGAGACTAAGGGCCCGCTGGCCGACGAATTGCTCAGCATGCGGGAAGCATTTCTCTCGCGATTGGTCTACCAGACCTACAACGGATACGTCCTGTCGCAGTTCAAGAAGCTCGAACAAGATTTTCGAGCGGCGGGACAGATCAAATGGAAGCACGCCATGCACCTGATTCGCTTACTGTTGTCGGGCGTAACCGTGCTGCGCGAGGGATTCGTTCCTCTCCGTGTTGAGCAATACCGAGAGAAGCTGTTGGCGATTCGCCGCGGTGAAGTCCCTTGGGAAGAGGTTAACGCGTGGCGACTGGAGTTGCACAAGCGGTTCGGAGAAGCATACGCAACGACCTCTCTGCCAGAGGCGCCTGACTACGAGCGCGTCAATGAGTTTCTTGTTCGCGCCAGAAAGAGCATGGCGTGATCTTTCCCGAAGCCGTCACCAGAGCGGTAGCAGAGCATCCGTATCCACTCGTCTTCGCGACCGTGAGCGGAGCGCATCTGTATGGCTTTCCCTCGCCCGACTCCGATTGGGACTTGCGCGGCGTTCACGTTCTGTCACCTCGCGAGGTGATGGGACTCGAAGATACGCGGGAAACGATCGAGCACAGTTCCGTGCAAACCGGAGTCGAACTCGACCTGGTCACGCATGATGCCAGGAAGTTCTTCAGCCTGTTGTTAAAGCGGAACGGGTACGTCCTGGAGCAGCTCTACTCGCCGATCGTGGTTCACGTCACACCGGAGCACGAGGAACTAAAGCAGATTGCAAAAAGCTGTATCACGCGACATCATGGCCATCACTATCTGGGTTTTGCAGAGACCCAATGGAGACTGTTCGAAAAGGAGTATCCGCCCCGGGTGAAGCCTCTGCTTTACAGCTATCGCGTACTGCTCACCGGACTTCATCTCATGCGGACTGGGGAAGTTGAGGCTAACCTGGTACGACTGAATGACGAGTTCCACCTGCCGTACTTGCCGGGATTGATTGAGATCAAAACGCAGGGACAGGAAAAGGGAACATTGTCGGTCGCGGATGTCGAGTTTCATCGAGGCGAGTACATGCGCCTGCGGGCTGAACTTGAGAGAGCTTCGGATGAGTCACAATTGCCAGAAGCTCCTACCGCCAAGGCGCAATTGTCCGACCTGCTATTGCGCCTGCGAACTAAATATCCTTGAGGTTGAAGACCACCATTTCATTCCAGAACTCGGACTTATGGCACTCATTGGTCCTTCGGATGTGGACGCATGCATTGCCCACGCTATAAAAAGAGAGCTCAAGAGAACGAGCTCGGGAGCCGCGAAGCGGATTCTTGCGCGGCCAGATGGCGACGTCTATGGCGGCAACATGGTCACCCAGATCGAAAGCGACTTTGTGCAGTGGCTATTTGGTTCCTGTGCTCAGGCTTTGGCATCCGAGTTCCCACTGCTTCAACATTTGTTCGCCAATGGCGGCAAACTCGGAATGAGCTTTTCCGTACGCGAGAAGATCTTTGCTCACATCAGCAACAGCATCACAGATGCGCTCTAGAATTTCAGCCAACGTGCGCCTCGTGCCCAGTGAGCGCCCCTCGCCAAATCGAATGAGCTCCTTCGCCGTGGGCCACTGGTTCGTTCCGTTCAATGTCAGAGCCATGCGGTCTTGTGGGATGTAGACAGACGTCGTGACGAGATCATAAACCGGCGCTAGGCGCGCCTGACCAGTCACATCCTCGTATACGATTCCGAAGTTCTTGAGGTGTGCATCACCATTGCGAATTGCGCAATTCAAGGCGATCAGCGTGAAGAGATCGAGGCTTTCTTCCAGCACAGTGGGCGAGTTCGCAAACTGCTGGTGGCGCTTGAGGACATTTGTCTCATAGCTCCCGCGATACTTCTCATCGGTACGACGGGCATTGAGCACACAGAAGTCTTCGAAGCCGCGGTACGTTCCATTCGGACGAAGGTCAAAACGTTCCATGACCAGCGCACTTCCATCCTCGGAGATCCTGTGCGGAGGGACATTCAAACCGCAACGCTCCGCCACCTTCAGGCAGAAGAATTCGTTGGCCGCCAGTTGCGGAAACTCCGCCGGATCCCAGAACTTCACAATGTGGGTCGCACCCCGAAAAGAAGGCCCTAGCGTCCGTTTCGTTCCCGGATCAGACGCGAACATTCCTTCATCGCGAATCAGGAACTTTGGCTGCACTCCGCTGATTCCCGAATATGCCGCAAACTTTTCGATCAGGTACCGATAAAGCTCACCACCACGGCGGCTTGAGATGATCTCATCGACGGATTGGAAGGGAACACCTTCCTCGAGCTGACTGTCCACCCCCGTAAAACGAATGCGTCCGAGCTGTGACCGCCCCACGATGGTCAGCAAATCAACGTCATCGAAAGTACCGGTGGCTTTCGCGAAAGCAAGGCGAAGCCGTTCCCGCAACGCACCTTCGGGCAGATTCATCTCAAAGACCGGCGCCACACCCAACGGAGTGTCCCACGACGCAAGGCGCACCGGCATAGTCACAGAAACTGCGCGAGTGAGAGGCACCTCCGGTCCGTAGACGAATGTGCTTCCCCGTTTCCGACTGCGATCCAGGGCTCCGGCAGGGCCGTTGTCTGTCCAAACCCTAATCATCGACAGACTCTTTCAGAAGATCGTCCAGGGTCGGTCTTTCAGGGGCGATCGTCTGCAGACGAAGCTCGAGGCCAAGAACCGCGAGGATTCGGATGAGCTTCGAATAACCGAGCTCAGCCGCTCGCCCATTCTCCAGCATGTCGATCGTCGGCCGACTGACACCAGCCCTCTGAGCAAGTTCAAGCTGCTTCAGGTGCCTCTCTCTTCGTGCGGCTGCAACGCTCCGACCAATCTCCCGAAGATCAATCATGCATACAATATTATGCTTTGTAGTGTTTTATAGTCAATATGCATAGTATATTCTTCATTTTCCGATGCAGAAGGTTGAAAAGATGAGATTCAGGATATCGTCTGCGGTAGTCGCGCCCGTGAGTTCATCCAGAGCGCGAAGCGCGCTGTAGAGGTCCAGCAGCACCATCTCGTGAGGAACGCCGAGTTCGACCGACAATGCGGCGGCGCTCAAGGCTGCCAAAGCCGCGCGCACCTGCGACTGTTGCCGCAGGTTGGTCAGCATCGCTCCTCCGTCCTCGACTGCGCCTCCGCGCACCGTGCGAAGGATCTCCTCGCGCAGCTCTGCGATTCCTTCTCCGGTCACAGCCGACGTGCGCAGCGTCGGCAGCTTCGTCGGCGAAGAACCTTCACCGCGCTCACCCAGATCGGCCTTGTTACGCACCACGATCGCCGCACGCCCTGCCACATCGGCGAGCAACTCCCGATCCACCTCGCTCAACTCATCGCTTGCATCCAGCACCACCAGTACCAGGTCGGAATCCGCCAGAGCCTCCATAGATTTACGAATGCCGATATGTTCCGCTTCATCCATGGCCTCACGAATCCCCGCCGTATCCACCAGCCGCACCGGAATCCCGCCCACCGCGACGGTCTCAGTCACCAGATCGCGCGTCGTTCCCGGGAGCGCTGTCACAATCGCACGCTCGCGCTCCACCAGACGATTGAACAAACTCGACTTGCCCACATTAGGCCGGCCCACAATCGCCAGCGTCAGTCCCTCATGCACTACCTTGCCAAAGGCGAAGCTTGCGTCCAGCCCGCGCAGCAGCCGGCTCACCTCTTCCATCGCAGTCAGGATCTGCTTCCCAGGCATCACGGCTACATCGTCTTCGGCAAAGTCGATCCCCGCCTCCAGCTTCGCGATCAGCGCAATCAGCTTTTCCTTAATCGGCATCAGCACGCGCGACAACGAGCCTTTCAACTGCCGCGCAGCCACCTTTGCCTGGTACAAAGTCTGCGCTTCAATCAGGTCGCGAACGGCCTCGGCCTGAATCAGGTCCAGCCTTCCGTTCAAAAAAGCGCGTTGCGTAAACTCGCCGGGTTCGGCCAGCCGCGCTCCTTGCGCAATTGCCATCTCCAGCACCCGGCGCAACACTACGGGCGAGCCATGGCAACTGATCTCAACGACCTCGTCGGTAGTGTAGGAGTGCGGTGCCTTGAACCAGGTCGCCACCACCTCGTCGATGCGCTCGCCGCCCTCGACCTCGACCAACTCCGCAAACATCGCACGACCGGATTCCAGCTCGCGCCCTGCGGAGAGTCGCAACATCGCTGCCGAGATCGCTTTTGACTCCGGACCGGCCAGACGCACCACGCCGATCCCGCCGCGTCCCGGTGGCGTTGCAATGGCTACGATGGTGTCGTCTAGGTTCACGCCTTACTTCCCTTCCGAAGCAGCTCAAGCTGCCGAGTTCAGCCCAGAAAAATCCCCGCTGCGATATTCTCATCGAATCGCAACGGGGCTCAAATTATTGCTCTCGTTATACCTCTCGCGCCGAGCGGTTTTATCCTCTGCGCCGAGCACCCGAACGGCCTGCCGCAGGTCGCGCCGCCGGAGCCTTGCCCTTGTAGTTCTTCGGGTACACAACCAAGTGCCGCGCCGGACCTTCGCCCTCGCTCTCGGTCCGCAGATCCTCTTCATCGTGCAGCGCCAGATGCACTACCCGGCGCTCGCGGCTGTTCATCGGGCTGAACGCGTATGGCGTGCCGCTGTGCCGGACCTTTTCAGCCGCAGCCTTGGCCGACATCACCAGCTCGTCGGTGCGCGCCTGGCAAAAGCCCATCGAGTCGAAGCTGATCCGCTCGTGCTCGTCCAGCATATCCCCCACGGCTTCTACCGTGACCATCTCCAGAGCGTGCAGCAACTCGCCGCCGCGCGCCACCAGCAACCCGCTGTCCGGACCGGAGAAATCCACCAGAATGGCTGGCCTATCCCACTCCGCCCCCTGATCCACCGGAGGATCTACCGCGATGCGGTACTTGACGCGGAAACCGCCCAGCCGAACAATCTTGTTCAGCAGTTCGTTGATCTCCTTCGCCGCTGCTATCTTTTCTTCCATTGCCATGGTTTACTCCTTGGCCTCACTCATTGACCGCATTAGCGTTTCTTTTCCGCTGCCTTCAGGGCGCGTTTCTCGGCGATGGCGCGCATCTCGCGTCCCATCTCCGTCTGGTTCATGATTGCCTGCTGCACCAGTTGCACCGCCGAGCCGGTAATAATATACAGCCCCAGTCCCGAAGCCACCGACCAGGTGAACATGGCGAACATCACCGGAGTGAACAGGTTCATCATCTTCTGCTGTTCCTTGCTCATGCCCGTGGCCGGCATCATGCGCTGCAACGCCACCATCAGAATGATCGTCGCAATCGGGATGATGTGATAAGGATCGGGCGCGGAAAGATCGCTTGAGGTACAACCAACCGGCGTGCCGCAACTCAATCGCATTCCGCAGCATGGTGTAGAAAGCGAACAGGAACGGCATCTGAATGATCACCGGAAGGCATCCGCCCACCGGGTTCACGTCGTGCTGCTTGTAAAGAGCTGCGATCTCCTTCTGCATCTCCGAACGGCGCGGATCGTCCAGCTTGTACTTCTTGTATCTCTCCTGGATCTGCTGCATCTGCGGCGCGACCTTCTGCATCTTCATCGAAGATTTGATCTGCGAGATTCGCAGCGGCAGCAGCGCAACGTTGATCAGCACTGTGACCAGGACGATTGTCCAGCCCCAGTTTGATGTCCAGTGCTGCTGGGTCCAGCGCACCCATGCAAACAGCGGACGCCCAATAAATCCGAAGAAGCCGAAGTCCAGCGCGCCGTGGAGATCGACGCCGTCGGCGCTGCGCACGGACTCAAGCACATCGACCGCCTTGGGGCCGGCAAACAGGCGCACGTCCGATGGAGCGTTCAGGGTTCCGACTGCGACGCCCAGCACTTCGGCCTTAACCTTTTCGCCCTGCGGATTCGCCGGATCTTTTGGAATCTCGATCTGATTGCGCAGCTCGGCAAAGGCGGTGTCCTGAGGCTTTGCAGGAAGGAAGATAGCGCCGAAATAGGCATCGGAGGGACCAACCCACTGGAAGCTGCCCGTCACCACGCGTCCGCCGCTGATCGAGCTGCCCTTTTTGTCCAGCTTCAGCCGCTTTACATCTCCGCCCGTCGGAACATAATCCAGGTGTTGTTCTGCGTAGCTCGGCAGCCCTGTGGCGTCGCCGAATCCCGCCGGCCACGCAGGCAGAGCCGTTGCATAGCTTGAGCCCCGGCGCACGCTCGTCTTGATGCCGACGACATAAGTGTTGTCGAAGTGGAATTCCTTCTTCACCACTAGGTCGCCGTCGGAGTACTCAAAGGAGAGGTCCTTTGAATTGGCGCTCCCGCTTTCGCTGCCAACGTAAAGCGCGCTGTTCAGCGTATTCCGCAGCGCCTCATCCCCGCTCCACAGCGACAGAGGATAGCCATACAGGGCCGCGGCCTGCTCCTGCACCAGCTCCAGTGGGTTGCCGCTGTTGTCCTTGTACTTCTTCAGAATCCAGCTCTTGACCAATCCGCCACGGTTGGTAAACGTAATCCGGTACAGATCGTTCTCGATGACAGTGGTGCTTTCGTTCTGGGCCTTCACCGCGGGTGTCGCCGCGGACGCACCCGGCGCCGGCGTCGTAGCCACAGACGCAACGTTCGGCGTGCTTGCCGCCGCTTGCTGCGGAGCCGGCGCCTTCTGTGCCGTTTGTTGCTGCTGCTTTGCCGGCGGCGGTTTCACCAGGTACTGCTGGGCCATCACCAACAGCAGCATCGTAACGGCAAAAATCATGATTACGTGCTTGTCAATGCCGGGCTGATTCTGCGGATTCTGGAACTCACTCAAGGTAATATGCCGATCTGCGCGGCGACGGCCGCCAATTTATAGTTCACGGTGCTGATCCTTGCGCGTCCGGTCTAGGCCAGCACGCGCGCTTTGCTTCTAATGAGTGCGGGCCACCGCAGCGTTGTGTGCGCGGCGGCAACCGAAATGTTCTGGAACCGGGTCCAGCCCGCGTCCGCCCAGGGGATGGCAACGCAGCAGACGCCAGAGCGTCAGCAACGTGCCGCCCAGCGCGCCATGCCGGGTCACCGCCTCCGCCGCATACTCGGAGCATGTCGGCGTGAAGCGGCAGGCAACCGGAAACTGCGGCGAGACGTACCGTTTGTAGGTCGCAAGCAACATCAGCAAGAGTTTTTTCATCTCTGCCGCGCCTCCTGCTTTCCACCTTTGTTCCGCAACACTATTCGCAGACGACTGGCTGTACTGCCGGATCACGCGAAAGGCGCGCTCGATCTCCTGCGAGATCTGCAGGAACTCCGCCTTCAGCAGAGTCTTCTTAGGGTTAATCACCACGTCCCACGCACCGCTGATCCCTTGTAGCATCGCCAGATTACGCCGAACCGCTTCCCGTGTGCGTCTCCGCATCCGGTTGCGCTCCACCGATCCGCCGAGTGCCTTGGAGACGGTGAATCCCGACGCGCACACGCCCCGCTGTCCCGGCCCCATTCGGCCCGGGAGCAGCTTCGGCTTCAACACCGGTTTCAACGCCGGTTTCAACACCCAAGCCTTGAACGTCCTGGCCTTGGGCCCGCAGATAAAAGACGGTCATGTTCCCTGAAAAGTGGCGCCGCCCTTGCTGATACACCCTTTGAAACTCCGAGTGCTTCAGCAAATGCGCGGTCTTCGGGAAACTCCCCTTCGGTGTGTCGTTCACGCTGTTACCCACGGCGTTCGCGTTCCTGCTTCTTTCGCGTTCGATCCGCTCACCTCTCAGGATTGCCATAGTTCAGCTGCCTGCTTGGAGAGATTGGCTGTTTCAGCGTTTCTAAGTGGGCCGGGAACGGGCGTGTCCTACGTTGGTTAATCGCGGTATCCGGGGCTGACGGAGACGCGCTTGCGTCCCTTTGCGCGCCGGCGCGACAACACGGCCTGGCCGCTCTTGGTCTTCATGCGCTGCCGGAATCCGTGCACTTTGGAACGGTGGCGGCGGTTGGGTTGGAATGTACGCTTAGGCATTTGACTGACTGCTCCTGCTTCAAGAAATGTCGGTGAGCAAAAGGAAAGTATAAATGAAGCGCGCCTCTTCGGCCAAACTGCCGGAAAAAGGTGCAGCGCAACACTCGCGATTCCCATAATTAAATTTTTCTTCCGCTTCTCTGCACCTTCTGCGCTGCAATGCCCTATTTACCTCTTGACGAAGTGCCACCAAAAGGCCAAAAGTGAGTACACTGCGTCGTTAACAAAGTGTGGAGCTGCTCTTTGGCAGGGCCTGTATTCGTGCTAGTATCCGATTTGCGGAGACTGGTTTTCTGAGCCTGTTCAGCCGCGAATACAAGTGGTCGTTCATGCTCCGCACCCCCCAGCTTCACAGGTCTTCCTGGTTGAGCCTGTGTGGTTGAGTCTGTTCAGCGACGACATTTTAAAAATCCGTCCAGCCAAGCCCCAGCAGGGCCACCACCTTAGCATTTCCACAATGTGTAAGGCAGGGAAGCTCGCGGGCTTGAGTGAGGACAATGGTCGGCATAATGTCAGCTTTGGTTACGTCAACACCGAATCCGTGGATGCAAATCCTCGGTGCTCTTGAGAAAAAGGTCAACCGCCATTCGTACGACACATGGTTCAAGCCCACGCGCTTCAGCCATGACGCCGATGGCAAACTCTTCGTCGCCGTCCCTTCCCCTGAGTTCTGTACCATCGGGGAGCGTTACAACGACCTCATTCTCGAAGCCATCGAGAACCTCGGCCTCGTCTACGATGATGTCGAGTTCGTCGCCGCGGCTCCGGAACCGGAACCGGCTCCGGCTCCCGTCGTCCGCCACAATGGCGGACTCAACGGCTACGCCGCGCGTCCGGCGGCGCAGTCGCGCTTTGATTTCGATGGCGCCGCGCAGCTCAACCCGCGCTACACCTTCAACGGCTTCGTCATCGGCGGCGGAAACCAATTCGCTCATGCCGCCGCCCTCGCCGTCGCCACCGCTCCCGGCAAGGCCTACAATCCGCTCTTCCTCTACGGAGGCGTGGGCATGGGCAAGACACACTTGATGCAGGCGATTGGCCACGAGGTCAAATTGCGCCAGCCAGACAGCTCCATCGTCTATCTGTCCACCGAAAAATTCACCAACGAGATGATCAACTCCATCAAGCACGACCGCATGGTGAGCTTCCGCGATCGCTTCCGTGGTGTTGACGTGCTGCTGATCGACGACATCCAGTTCCTCGCCGGCAAAGAGCGCACCCAGGAGGAGTTCTTCCACACCTTCAATGCGCTGCATGACACCAACCGCCAGATCGTCATCGCCAGTGATCGTCCGCCCAAGGAACTAGCCGAAATCGAGGATCGCCTCCGCTCGCGCTTCGAGTGGGGATTGATCGCCGACATTCAGCCGCCCGATCTTGAAACCAAGATGGCGATTCTGCAGAAGAAAGCCGAGAGCGAGCATGTCATGCTGCCCGATGATGTCTGTCACTTCATCGCCAGCAACATTCGCAGCAACGTGCGCGAGCTCGAAGGCGCATTGATTCGCCTCGTCGCCTACGGCTCACTCACCGGTGCGGAGATCAACCTCGGCACCGCCCAGCAGGTGCTCAAAAATATCATCGACCAGCAGAGCCGCAAGGTGACCATCGAGTCTATTCAAAAAGCGGTCAGCGAGCAGTTTGGCTTGCGCGTTCCCGAGATCAAGTCCAAGAACAACTCGCGCCAGATTGTCTTCCCCCGCCAGATCGCCATGTATCTCTGCAAGCACCTCACCGAGGCTTCGCTGCCCGAGATCGGACGCCAGTTCGGCGGCAAACACCACACCACCGTCCTGCACTCCATCGAAAAGATCAACATCCAGCGCAAGGACGACAAGGATTTAAACAGGATGCTCAACAAACTCACAGAGCAGTTGAGCAACTAAACTCCACGCCCGGGCCGCACTTTTCCAGTGCCCCGGGCGTTTCTTTGTTTTTTCAGCCTGTGGAAGCCATGTGCAGCGTGTGAACAACGCAGGCCATTCCTTCCTCGCCTGCAGTTCTATCCACCAAACACTCTCCCGCCCCGGCCTCTTTTCCGCACGGATTTCGCTCTTGTATCCCCATAAACAGACCGCCTCGCGGCTTTTCCACTTTTCCAACGCCCCTACGGTTACTACTGGTAATGGTTTCCCTTCTATGTTGTTTAAGAGCACAAGCAACCCCGCTACCAAAACTTTGCTTCCCGGAAACTTTCTACCTCGCCGGGCTTCGCAGCCATCTGCGGTGATCCAGTACCCGAGCCATGCCTCTCCTGCACGAGGGAAATAAAAAAGAATCTTCAAACTCCCTAAAGTCCTCGCATTTTCAATCCGTAATACTGATCCAACGCGATGAGATTCCCTAACCTACTCACCAACCAAGAGTTCCTCGGCTTCCAACACTTCTGAGGTCGCATTTTACCGCTGTGGAATGGTTGTGGAATTTGTGCACAACTCTAAAACCGTCTCCGCCGGGCGCATCCTCGACCCGACTGTTTCCCAAAAATGTTCCTTTTCCCAAGTCGTTCTCGCCCTAAGTTCCGAACAGTGATAAATTTTCCTAGTATTTTTGCGACTTTTCCAGAGTGGCTACGATTACTGCTGGTTTCTGTTAGCTTGAGTTGATATAACTGCATGTTATAGCCAGCGAAAGGTTTTGGGGTACATATGCCAGAGACAGCGATCGCTCAAGGAACCGCCATGGAGATCACGGTCAGCAAATCCGACTTGCTCAGGGAACTCACTGCGACTCAGGGCGTGGTCGAGCGCAAGACGACCATCCCCATCCTGTCCAACTTCCTTTTTGAAGCCGCCGATGGCGAGTTGACCATCACCGCCACCGACCTGGATCTCAGCCTGCGCACCAGTTGCCCCGCTGGAATCAAGAAGGACGGTGCCTGCACCATCCCTGCCCGCAAGCTCTACGATTACGTAAAGCTCCTCGGCGACGGCGACGTCAGCATCAAGTTGCTGGAGAATCACTGGGTCAACATCCGCGCCGGACGCTCCATCACCAAGATGGTCGGCATGGCCCGCTCCAATTTTCCCAGCGTCCCCGTGTTCCCCATCAACACCGCCATCAAGATCCCGGCGCAGACCTTCCGCACCCTGATTGCAAAGACCGTCTTTGCCATCTCCAACGAGGAATCGCGCTACACCCTCAACGGCGCGCTGCTGGTCTTGAAGCCCGAGTCCATCACCATGGTCGCCACCGACGGACACCGCCTGGCGCACATCATGAAGGAAGGCCTCTCCTTCGACATTACAGGCGAGCTGAAGACGCTGATCCCACGCAAGGCAATGGTTGAGCTGCTCTCACTGCTGAACGCGCCTGATATCGAGTTTGTGGAGTTTGCCAAAGATGATTCCACGCTTTTCTTCCGCCTCGGCTCCCGCCTGCTCACCTCGCGGCAGTTGACCGGCCAGTTCCCCAATTACGAGGCGGTTCTGCCCAAGGAGCACAACAAGAGCGTCAGCGTCCGCACCACGGACCTGCAGGCAGCCATCCAGCGCGTCGCCCAATTCGCCGACGAGCGCTCGGGCGCCATCAAAATGCGCTTCGAGAAAAATGAGCTCCGCGTCTCTTCCTCTTCCACCGAAACCGGCGAATCCGAGGACTCGATTGAAACCGATTACAACGGAGAAGCGCTCGCCATCGGATTCAACTCGCAGTACCTGGTGGATTTCCTCAAGGCCACCGACAGCGAGAACGTCCGCATCGAGTTCAAAGATTCGCAATCCGCCGGCCAGCTCCGCCCCGAAGGCGTAGAGGAGTACAAGTACCGCTACGTCGTCATGCCCATGAGAATCTGACGCGAAATGGGCAACGCTCATCACTAAAAGGCCCCAATATCATTTGGGGCCTTTTCTACAAACATTCAGGAAAACAATGCTAGGAGCAAGGAATTGCGACCCGAAAACGAAGGAAGCAGTGCGCCATTTCCCGAACTGATTTTTGGATTGGTTGGTGCGATCGGCACTGATCTTGACCAGGTGCAAGAAACTCTAGGCGACTGTCTGCGAGCTGTCGGTTATGAGCCGATCCTTATATCTTTGGCTGAGTGTCTGAAGGAGCTCAAGCGCGAAGGCGATCCCAAGTTCCCCGTCATTCCTAAGAAATCTTCTCTAGATTACTATGACAAAGCTATCGAGAGGGGAAACTATGTCCGGCAGACAATGGAATCGGGACATGCCGTTGTTTCATTGGGAATGCTGGCGATTGAAGAGGATCGAAAAAGCCGGAAATCCAAGAAGCGCGCCTATTTGCTTCACTCTCTGAAACGCAAAGAAGAAGTTGAACTTCTCCGAAGCATCTACGGGCCCGCAGCAATTATCATTTCCGTCATTCGCCACGCATTGAACGAGTTAATCGGCTTTCAGACAAACTGGCTACCAGTTCACACCAGCATAGGGTGGAGCAATCCAGGACTAAAGCGGAAATACTGCTGACGGCAATCAATTCTGCCACCCAGTGCAAAGTTATGCTGCCAGCGAGTGCAAAACAATGCCGCAGAGGCAGAGCGACTTTACCCGCTACAGCCGACAATTCCCGATTCCGGATAGTGAGATACTGGCCTGTTCTCGACAGTTATCCTCAGAAGCGCCCATAATCTCCCTCATGAAAGCTGCTTTCATACCGCTTCTTGTCGCGTTGCTGGTGTCGCCAATTAGTGCAGCGGAGCCTTGCAGTGTCATTCATGGCCGTGCACATTACTATTGCGGCGATGGCAATCTTCGCATATGGCACGTCGGGACGCACCATATGTACACACCTGACGAATCGTCCGATTCTAGGGTTATGGACTGGCTCGAAGCTGGTGTGAAGGACTCGGACAAAACCAAATACGCATGTCCTGTCGGGACGGTGGATCTGTTTGCCGATTTTCTTATCTGTCCGACTGAACCATTTAAGAAGGGCTCAGTGCAAAAAGCAAATGTCAAGAGCGCCACTCACCGACGCTATGTTCATTCGCCCGATTAGCCAGTAATGGCCGCTATTTTCATAGTATTCAACGCACTAACTCGATACTTGTCGTGAAATCGCCTTTCGTTAAGTAATTCCGATTCGGGATAGGCAAACGAAAGCCCTGTAGCATGCAGCAATCCTCACGTTTGCGTTTACCTTGAACGATCGACAATGTTTAGCTACTCTCGAAGTCACATGAGTAGTGGCCCAGGAGTGTCAAAACAATGACGCTGTCACCACTCAATAAGAGTGCTCTCGCATTGGCTCTGTTAATCGCAGCCAGCAGCGGTCCATTGATCGGTCAGCAGAAACACGTGTCCTTCCGGCAAGCCTGTGCGGACAAAAATAATTGATCAGGCGAGGTGCATCAGGGTTTCCTGGTAATTCCAGGGCAGCCACTGCTGCGGAGCGCGGGCGACGTCTTCGCCGTGTACCTGCAGTTTGGTTAGGTACTGGAAGGGATTGGCGCCACAGAGTTGGCAGGTGTGGATCAGGCTCATGAACAGGTCACCGACATGGGCACCATTTTCGGTTTTGTAAAAGAGTGCGTTTTTGCGATGCAGGATGGCCTTCTTTAATCCCCGTTCACAGAGGTTATTATCCAGGGGAGCGTCAGCCTGGCGCAGAAATAACGTCAGCTTTGTCCAATGATTCTGCATGTAGGTGATAGCTTGGCCAAGGCCGGAGTTGGGTTCCACCTTGTGCTCCGCAAACTGTTCCGAGAACCAGTTCTCCAGCGCCTTCATCAACGGACCGCTATGGGTTTGATGGTAGCCGAGGCGCTCGTCCGCCGACATCCCCTGCTCGCGGCAGAAGGCGTCGTGCCGGTAGACCTCTCCCAGAGTTTCCAGGACATAACGGCATTCCTCGGGGAACTTCGTCACCACCTCAACAAACTTGCGCCTTCCATGCGCGATACAGTTTGCCACCACAGTTTGGAAGTTCTTGGGCAGATTGCGCGACAACGCGTCGCACATCTGGATTGGCGGCCCTAACTCCTGGGCCCGGCGCGCCAGCACCGACGCCAGGTTTTCCCCGGCATGTTTGCGTCCGGTGAAGAACAAGGCGATTTTTTGCCCCGCCCGCGTGGACACGATCCCGGAGGTGAAAATTCCTTTGCGCTCCGACTGCGCTTCTGACTCCTCGTCTGCCAGTTCCCGCGGCGGACTTTCCCCCAGCAGCGACAGGATCTTCATCGTGGTGTCGTCGTTGTGCAACACCTCACCCTGCGCAGCCTGCTGCATCAGTTCCTGATACGCCGGTTCGATCCATTGCGCCGTTTCCGCCACGATCTCCCATTGCGTCGACGCGGGTAACGGAATCTCCATGTCTTTCTGCAATCCCTCCAGGCGGTGGAAAGGAAACCCAGTGCCGTACTTCAGCAGTGCGATCATACTGGCGGCACTGGCATCGTATTTTTCTGCTCCTACGCCTTCCGGCGCTTCGGCGGTGTATACCTCGCCGCAAAGATTACAGCGCAGTTTTTCCAGCTCATACACGGTCGCCGCCAATGGGGCTTGCCCCACTACCCGGATCAGTACTCCCGGTGTACCCAGCGCATACAGTTTTCCTTTCTGACATCCCGGGCAGTGATTCCCCGATTGCAAGGAACCGTGTTCGATCTTGATCTTGCGGGCACCACGATACTCCTCGGCGCCGTTGCGCCCATGTCCTGGGCTGGGTGCCGATTCCGGTTTCTCCGGCGGCGCCGCAGCCTTCCCGCCCTCTGGCGTTACCGAGGTGGAGCCGTTGCCTGCCGTTGTCTGCACCACGTTGTTGGTCTTCTCGGTCGTGGCTCCGAACAGTATCTGACGAAGGCGAGCGATGGTCGTGCTCTTGTCTTCCACCAACTGAGTCAAGTACACCAGCGTATCCAGCGCCGCACGCAGTTGCTGGTACTCGGAGTCTGACAGCCCGCTCCGAGCATGTTCCAAAAGACTGCCCAATTCTTCGCGACTCACCTCCAGCCGTGGGACAGGAGGCTTCATCGTTGGGTTATCTCCGCGAAGGAGGTCCCCAGGACGGGCTTGCGTGTTTGGCGGTGGTGCCGATCCTTCATGCCCGGCAGAGTAGCAAGAACATACGAAGAAGGTAAGTCCTCTTTCGCCAGGGGTGCCTTTTGTTTCACCCCACCGGCACTCGACGCCATGCTGCCATCGTTGCTACCGACGCGGGATTGCCGCCCATCAACAGAACCTGTAACTCGTGGGCTTCCACCGTCTGCGCCGCCGCAGTCGTACTGCTCGGCCAGAAGCGAAACCGTCCCATCGAGAGACGCATCTGGCAAATCCAAAAACCCCGCCCATCGTAGACAAGAACTTTCAGGGCGGTCTGCCGGCGATTTCTGAAAACGAATAACGCTCCCGAAAACGGATCGGCTCGCAGTTGTTGCTTGCACACCCTCGCTAGGCCATCGATGCCGTTACGGAAATCGACGGCCTCAACGGCCAACAGTATGCGCATCTGCGGCGTGATCTGGATCATCCCGCCACTTCCCACCAAGCATGCAGAAGTGCGCTCCAGTCGGGCGGTGCCGAGCTCTTCCACTGCACCCGCATTCGAGGAGAGGGGCCGGATTCAAATTCGAGAATATATTCCTCGCTCGGCCCACGGACCGCGCTCATCAGTTCAACGAAGCCGGTCCGTGCCGGTTGCTGATCTGGTTTTGAAACTTCGCCCAGGCGCCTCTTTAGCGCGGTGTAGTCCAGCCGTAGCCGCTGCGAAACCACGCTCACTCCGTACTGACGTGCCTGCTCCACGGCCGCTTTCCACAGCCCATCCGGCAGCTTCGCCCGCGCCGTATGCGTGCTACGGAATTCCTCAAACTGCTGCTGTAACTGAATGATTGAATCCGGAACCGGATCGTTGCTGGAACCCATAGTCAATCGCTCCTTCTGCGATTGACAGAATTTACCAGTGAACGCCTTCACAAATCATGCACGCCTGCCGAAAGCTCACGAACGAGTGCTAGATTCCCAGCATCTCTTTTAGCTTCTTCAGAAATCTCCGGCTTACCGGAACCGTCAGGCCGGACTTGGTTTTGATTTCCGCCAGCAGATTTTCTTGAAGAACAATTTCGTCTACTCGATCCAGGTTCACCAGATACTGTTTGTGGCAACGAACGAGAGCTGTTTTATCTTCGAGTACTTTCAGTGTCAGTTCGGTGAAGAACTCCCCTTTTGCGCAAACGACGTAGACACCCGCCGCATCCGATCGGACGAAATCCACTTCGGAGGTAGCAATCAGCTTTATTCGGTTCGTCATGACGCAGGGAACGTTCCGGATCTCCGGCGTTGCGTAAACCGGATGGTCCCCCCTGGTCAGGCTATCCTTAAGTTTTCGCACTGTTTTCGCCAACCGGGCCTTCTCCACCGGTTTGACCAGGTAGTCGAGCGCATCTTCCTCGAAAGCCTTGACCGCGTATTCGTCATACGCGGTGACGAACACGATGCTGGGCATTACGTCCTTATCAATCATGCTCAACAGTTCAAACCCGCTGACCGATGGCATTTGAACATCGACGAACAAAACTTCGGGAGCTTCCTGACGGATTTCCCTGAGCGCGTCGAGGACGTTGGAGCACGCTCCGACGATTGCAAACTCACCGGTCTCCTGGAGAAGAGATTTCAGTTCCTCACGAGCGTGGAACTCGTCGTCGACGATCAGCGCGCGAATCATACCCGGCGTTCCTGCATTGGCATACGGATCGTTACCCGCGTCATCTCGTCCTCTACACAATAAACCGTGGTGCCGAAATCATCACCCAGAAGGTTTTTAATCCGCTTGTCCACAAGCCTGATTCCGAGCCCGTCTTTGGCGAGTTTTTCTTCGTCAAACGTGCCGGCGTTATCCTCAATTTCGATAATGGCGAAACTGTCCTTTTGGTAGGCACGAACTTTGACGACTCCCTTGCTAAGCATCTGGGAGATTCCATGTTTAATCGCGTTCTCGATCAGCGGCTGTAACGTAAATGTGGGTATTTTCATCTTCAGAAGCGCGGGGTCGATCTCTATCTCCACCATCAATCGGCTTTCGAAACGCGCCTTTTCGATTTTCAGGTAGGAGTTCACGTGCTCGAGTTCTTCGTCCAGGGTCGAGAGATCGCCACTACGCTTTAGATTCTTGCGGAAGAAGTTGGACAGGTCAATCAGCAACTCTCGCGCACGGTTTGCATCGTTGCGGATGATTGCGATGATCGTGTTGAGGGTATTAAAGAGAAAGTGCGGATTGATCTGCGCCTGAATCAGCTTCAGCTCGGATATCACCAGCATATTCTTCTGCTGTTCGTAGCGGGATAGAAGGAGCTGGCTTGAGAGGAGGTGAGTGATCCCCTCGCCGAGACTTTTATTCATATTCAGGAACAACTTGTTCTTTGGCTCATACAGCTTGATGGTGCCGATCACGTCCTTGTCGATACAGAGCGGGACCACCAGCACGGAACCTAAAGGACAGCCATCCGAAATTGCGCATTGATAATGATCTCGGATGCCATCTGCGAAGATCACCTTGTTCTCGCTAATGGCACGGAGTGTTAGTTCGGAAGCGATCGAGCGGCCAGGAAGATGGTGGTCCGAGCCTGAGCCGATAAAGGCCCTTATTTTTTCTGTATCGGTGATGGCCACGGCCCCGACGCCTGTTTCCTCGTAGATGATTTTCGCCAACTCAGAATAGGTCTCTTCGTTGAGCCCATTGACAAGTAGAGTCAGTGTTCGCGAAGCGATCTGAAAGGCCCTTGCAATTTCTCGACTGTGTTTTTCGGACTCAATTCTCTGGGTTATATCGTTGATGATAAGGACGGCGCCGGGCGAACCGTCCGAGCTGAGAACCGGTGTCACGGTGAATTCGAAGAAGCCATGAGGCTTCTCCAGACCTTGAGACCACCTGACTTGTTGATGCTCTTTGAGCGACGCAATATTCGGCCAATGCTCGGGAGGTGTTGTGGTACCGAATACCACGTCAAACACGCACTGGCCCTGACTCTCCTTGATCGAAGTCCCGAACCATTCTTCGGCCGCTTGGTTCATCCTTACGACTCGGCCGTGCATATCCAATGTGACCAACGCCTCACTTACGGCATGGAATGTGCGGTGCCAGTCCTGGGCGGAACGCTGTAAGGAACCGAATGCCACATGCAGTTTCGTGGCGAGGCGCAAGAAGGAGGATGCAAGCAGACCGATCTCATCATCGGAACGGATCTGCCTGAGACCGTCGAGAACCGAACTATCGAGGTCATATGCCCCTTTCATTTCGGTGCCTTCGAGTTCTGAGGTAATCTGCGAGGCGACGCCCTCCAATTGCTGAAGCGGCTTCGTGATGTGGCGAATGGTAATGGCTCCGAGTGCCACGGTTAGCATGATCGCAATACCAGATATGCCGATCAGAATGCGACGAGCTTCTGCAACGGGCGCGTAGGCCTCCTCCTGGGTAACCTGTACTGCAACAATCCACTCAATATTTGGAATTTGTTGGACAGAAAGCAGCATGGGTACGCCCACGGAATTGACCGTCTCGCCTCCTCCCTGAAAGCCCTTGAGCGCTGCTTCTAGTATCTTGTTTTTTCCTGCTTCGACATCGGTGAGGAGCCGCTTGTTATCTGGGTGCAGAACCAAGAGCCTTGACCTGTCGAATGCATACAAGTAGCCCGTTTTGCCAAACTTTTGTTTGCTGTAGCCACCTAAAGCATCATCGGAAAGAAGGTCTGCCTGGCAGCCCAGGACTGCAATGATTTGACCGTTCGCGTCGCGCACCGGCGCGGTAAAGGTAAGTACCGGAACTCCTGAACGGGTGGATTGGTAAGGCTTGCTGACAACTCCCTTTCCCTTTTGCAGAGTACGTTGGAAATATTCTCGAAACGCGAATGACCGGCCGCGCAGCTCCGGGTGGGGCGGATAATCAACTAGAAACTTCCCACTGGTGTCGAGAATAAAGATTCCGTTTTGGAATTCAGGAAAAGTCTCGAACATCCGTTGTAGATGAGATTCGACAACGTCAAGCCGTCCCCGGCGGAGACTCTCGACGGGCATCGTGGTGGAGATCACGTTGGAATCTCTGACACCTTTGTTGATGAAGGATTCTATGCCCTGAGCTGCGAGCTTTGCCTGTCCGTCCAGGCCCTCGAGAATGGCGTGTTTGAGCGACTCTCCTTGATAATGCAGCAAAAAGAAGCTTGCGATTGTGAGCACTGTCGAGACAATGGCCGCAAGCACTAAAGTTGCTTTGGTACCAAGGCTCAAAGGGTACTCCTCTGTATTGCAAGCTCAACAGTTCTTGTCTCCTGAGATTCTAAATGCTCGGCGCAGCCCCTGCGCAAAGGGCGATCTGCGCAGGGAAACTCTGCTTTCGCGCCGATCAGTGATGTTTGATGAATGCGCCCGTTTGCAGTTCGGCCATTGCCTGGCGTAGCTGCTCCTGCGTGTTCATGACAATGGGGCCGTACCATGCGACCGGCTCCTCGATCGGTTTGCCCGATACAAGCAGGAAACGGATGCCTTCGTTGCCCGCCTGCACCACGATCTCGTCTCCGCGGTCAAAGAGCACCAGCGAGTGATTGCCGATATCGTAGACGGGCGGCCCGTCAGGCTTCGCGACCTGCTCGGTCAGAACAGCGCGGGGTTCCGAGGAGTCGTGGAACGTGCCGGAGCCCGCGAAAACGTAGGCGAAGGCGTTGCGCGTGGTCTCTACCTTGAGCCGCTTTCGCTGTCCGGGTGGAACAGAAACGTCGAGGTAATTCGGATCGGCAGCCACGCCCTCCACGGGTCCTCTCTTGCCCCAGAACTCTCCACAGATGATGCGCACCCGGCTGCCGTCATCGTCGGTGACCTCGGGTATCGCGCTGGCCGGAATATCCTGATAGCGCGGATCCATCATCTTCAGCGACGAGGGGAGGTTGGCCCAGAGCTGGAAGCCGTGCATGCGGCCTTGCGTATCGCCCTTTGGCATCTCCTGATGCAAGATTCCGCTGCCGGCGGTCATCCACTGCACATCGCCGGCGGTCATCTTTCCCTTATTGCCGAGGCTATCGCCGTGCTCAACCGACCCGGCCAGCACGTAGGTGATCGTCTCGATCCCGCGATGTGGATGCCATGGGAATCCCGCAATGTAGTCTTTCGGATTTTCGTTGCGAAAGTCGTCCAGCAGCAGGAAAGGGTCAAATTCCTTGGTCTTTCCGAAGCCGAACGCGCGCTGCAACTTGACGCCAGCGCCCTCAATGGTTGGCGTCGTCTGAATGATCTGTCTGATTGGGCGCAGTGACATAGTTTTCTCCTTCTACCAACAGGAAGCGCGGAGCCTGACGCGCCTCCGATATGCCTAAATCTTTAGATTCGTTATACCGATAATCGTTGCAACAAATAGGTGATCAAAAAAACTAGCTCACCTCGCTTCTCGACAGGCGTAACAGTTCGGTCAGGGACTGCAGGCGCTTCCGGCCCAGGTGACCTAATTGTTTGCGATGGGTGGCCAGCACCGGTTCGTCGAGGCGGGTGAGCAGCTTTAAACCATCTGGCGTGATGCGGGCCATTACTGTCCGCCGGTCCTTTGTTTCACGACATCGCGAGATCAGGCCGCGCTTTTCCAGACGGTCGAGCAGCCGGGTGATGTCTGGGTCTCGGGTAATCATGCGCGCGGCGATCTCACCACAGGCGAGCCCTTCGGGTGCGCCACGCAGGATGCGGAGCACGTTGTACTGCGTCGTCGAGAGCTCCTCGGCTTTGAGTACCTGGATCAGACCGCGGGACAGCATATCCGTCGTCCGCAGAAGGTCCAGGAATATCGCTTCCTCAGAGCAGGCCTCGCGCCGATGTTTATTTTCCGACTGGCTCATTCATCAACCGACTCAACAATACTCGTTATAACGACTACCTTCAAGAGGCGTGTAGCGAAACGGAGGCAGATGCCAAGCGAGAAAAGGGGGATATCGTGCGGAAGGGGAAAAGATTTGCAGGCGGGTTTGCTACTGCTCTTAAAGAACATTAAAAAGGAACAAAATACCAGCAGTAACAGTAGGCGCTTCGGAAATGTGGAAAACATGGGAAGGGCTTTCGTTCTTATCTAGTTGGATGGAAAATTGGCGCGGAAAACAGAAGCCGGCGAACGACTGGTTCGTGGACAAAAATGGAAGCCTGGGAGAATTCACCGAGTTGTCCACATACTGCACAGGGGTTCCACAGATCCATCGTGAGAAAAATCAGGACGCAGCTCTGGATGTGTAGCGCGTGCATGTACTTAGTGGGTCATTTGCTTTGTGGGTTTGTTGAGTATTCTGTGTAAATCTTTTCTGTGGGGCCATGTCGATGGTCGCGTCACTTTTGAAAAGAGCTTGCTTACGAGCCTACAATCGAGGGGCAGTTTCACTTCTTCTGAAAGGCTCGACACTCACGATAGCGCGGTGCCGGGCAGGGGGAGTAAATGGATTATACGAATCTCGGCAAAACCGGCTTGAAGGTCTCCCGGATTTGTCTCGGCTGCATGACTTACGGCGCTCCCGTCTCTGGGGAACTGAAGCCGGGCCGGCACGCCTGGACGCTGAATGAAGAACAGAGCCAGCCGTTCCTTCGCGAGGCTCTCGATGTTGGAATCAACTTTTTTGACACGGCCAACGTTTACTCCAGCGGTGATAGCGAAGAGGTGCTGGGACGATTTCTGAAGACTCACGCCCAGCGCGAAGCAGTCGTGATTGCCACCAAGGTTCAAGGAGTGATGCGCGAGGAGCCGAACGGCAGAGGTCTCTCCCGCAAAGAGATTTTTTTTGAACTCGACCAGAGTCTTCGCCGCTTGCAGACCGACTACGTGGATCTTTATCAGATCCATCGCTGGGATTATGAGACGCCGATTGAGGAGACACTGGAGGCTCTGCATGACGTTGTGAAGTCGGGTAAGGTGCGATATATCGGCGCGTCCTCGATGTTTGCGTGGCAGTTCACCAAGGCGCTTTATCTCGCCGACCTTCATGGCTGGACTCGCTTCGTCTCGATGCAGAATCACTACAACCTTCTCTATCGCGAAGAAGAGCGCGAGATGATTCCGCTCTGCCAGTCGGAGGGCATCGGCGTGATTCCCTGGAGCCCGCTCGCGCGTGGCCGCCTTGCCCGCCCATGGAAAAGCGAAAGCACGAAGCGATTTGAGACCGATCAGTTCGGAAAAATTATCTACTCGCAAACCGAGGAGATTGACCAGAAGGTTGTGGATCGCGTAGGCCAGATTGCGGAGCAGCGCGGCGTTTCCCGCGCGCAGATTGCGCTGGCATGGCTGCTCAGCAAACCCGGTGTCACCGCGCCGATCGTGGGAGCTTCAAAGCCGCACCATCTTCAGGACGCTGTGGCGGCACTCTCAGTGCACCTGACGCCGGATGAGATTACCTCGCTGGAGGAGCCGTACATGCCACACCCCGTTCTGGGATTCAGCTAGGGCGAATACGCGAGTTGGCCGGTGCAAAGCCGGCTAACTCGTGCGCTATCCGAAGCGAGACCGCCGCACGACGTCAACAGCCCCACATTAGAGCGGTTCCTAAGTAGTTATATCCAGAGAAGAGGGATTGGAGTAAGTTGCAGTTGGCGATTTCTCTGTGAAGACACAAATCGATGCCACGAGCATATTCGGATGATTTGCGGTGCAAGCTTCTGCAGGCATACGAAAGGGCCGGGATCGGCCTGGAGCAGCTGGCGGAGCAGTTTGGTGTCAGCTACGGTTTTACAAAGAAGATTCGACGGCAACAGCTAAAGTCGGGACAAATGGAGCGGCCTCTGCAACGGGTACATGGGCCGGTGAGCCGGGTGACCGACGCAGTGAAAGGGCATCTGCGGCAGCAGTTGCAGGATCAACCGGATCTCACGCTGGCCGAGTTGGGGCAACGGCTGGAGCAACATCTGCAGGTGAAGCTCAGCAAGACGCGACTCTGTCTTGAACTCCAGCGGCTGGGGTTGCGGCGTAAAAAAAACGTTGCACGCCAGTGAGCAGGACACGGAAGAAGGCCGGCAGCGACGGCAATCGTGGTGGGAGTTGATCGCTCGAATCGATCCGCAACGCTTGGTGTTTCTGGACGAAAGCGGCGTGACCACCGAGATGACCCGTCGCTACGGGCGCGGCGAACGCGGTGATCGTGTGTGCGAGGGTGCTCCGGGCGGGCACTGGCATACCGTGACTCTGTTGGGAGCGATCACGATGAACGGCCTGCTGGCCACCATGACGATCCCAGAACCCACCGACGGTGATGTCTTTCTGGCCTATCTGGAACAGGTTCTATGTCCGCGACTGCGCCCCGGACAGGTTGTGATCATGGACAATCTGTCGGCACATAAGCATCGGCTGGTTCGCATGTTGATTGAGCAAGCCGGAGCCGAACTGCTCTATCTACCGCCTTACTCACCGGACTTCAATCCCATCGAGAAGTGCTGGTCCAAGATCAAACAACACTTACGAGCAAGCAAAGCCCGAATACTCGACACCCTCGACCTCGCCATCACAGCCGCCATGGCAGCTATCACCGCCCAAGATTCCGCGGCTTGGTTTCAATACTGCGGTTATCGGACACGGACACCATGAAACCGCTCTAGCCAAACGATGGCTAATATGGGCACCCCGCGGTTCGCGCCTTCTGTCGTGCGGAGATCTTCTTAACGTGCGAGCTGCGCTAGCGCGGCGCGGAAGAGTTGTTCGAAGGTGCGTCCGTCGGCGGGGCCTAGTTGTTCCAGCGATTTCTCGGCGGCGGTGGGCTGGTAGCCGAGGTTGATGAGCGCCGAGAGCACATCGTCTTCGAGCGCGATGCCGGGGACGAGGCGCCGCCGGAGCGACTCCGAATTCCGCGAGCTTGTCCTTGAGTTCGAGCACCATGCGCTCGGCGGTCTTCTTGCCGACTCCGGGCATGCGAGTGAGCTTGGCGGCATCGCCGCCGCGGATGGCGCCGGCGAGGTCGAGGGTGTTCATCCCGCCGAGAATGTTGACGGCGAGCTTGGGGCCGATGCCGCTGACCGAGAGAAGTTTTTCAAAGAGCGCCTTCTCTTCGGCGAGATGAAAGCCGAAGAGCGCAATCTGATCTTCGCGGACATGGGTGTAGATGAACAGCGACACGTCTCTGCCCGGCCTCGGGCAGTTGGGTGAAGGTGTTCATGGAAACCGTCACGTCGTATCCGACGCCGTGGCAGTCCACGATGGCGTGGCCGGGCGAGGTGGCGAGAAGAGTTCCGCGAAGATGGGCGATCATGCGGTCTCCACGCTTAGCGCTGCTCGGGACGGCGCTTGTAGAAGATGTTGAATTCGAAGCCGCGCGGCGGCGGGAAGAGTTCGTTCACCTTGCGCAGACGCTCGGCCAAGGCGGGCGGAGCCAGCAAGGGATAGTCGCGCTCACGCAGCTCGTAGTAGTCCACGTCAAGGTAGAGCGAGAGCAGATAGATTGCGATGGCGTCGGCAAAGGTGGTTTCGAAGTACTCCTGGCGCGCCTTCTCTGCATCCGGCGCATTGGAGGTGACGATCTTGCGAAGTTCGTTGGCGTCGAGAGAGGTTTCGCCCTTCACCTTGTCCTCGTGCCTGCTTCCAGACCAGGTCGGCAAAGGCCTGCGAGAAGCCGGTCTGGTCGGCGAAGGCGTGAGCGACATTGATGTAGAACTCAAAGGCGACCGAGAAGCGGTCATCCATGAGGCGGGTGGAGATAAAGACGCACTGCGCATCGCCAAGAGTAAGATTGCGGTGGCAGACGGCGCGGTCGCTGAGCAGCACATCGTAACGATCGGCAATCAAAGTCTGGTCGCCGTCGGCGACGGTGAGCGGAACGAAGTAGAATGCCTTGCGGGTAAGGACGGCGGCAATCGGCTGCGGAACCGCACCAACCATGCGCTGCAACTCGTCGGAGGAGAGGTTGACTTCACCGCTGGAGGCATAACAGATGCCGTTGGGGGCTTGCTGCACGGGGGAGAGCCTTAATACTTCGGCGGGCGAGTGCGTGGTTGCTTGCTGAGTGTGGGGCATAGGAAACTATCATTCTAGCGCAGGCGGGGGCGTGCCGGTAATATGTCTGGCGGGATATCCAAGCGTGCGGAAAAGGGAGGAAAGTGTGAAGGTCAGCGAAATGGAGGCGCGCGGAAGCAAGACGCTGGTGGGCAGCGAGCCGATGAGGCAGCCGAGCTGGCTGGTGTGGACGCTGATGAAAGGCTTCCGCGTGGTGGTGCTGACGGTGCTGTGGTCGGGGCTGGGGATGGGAGCGGGATTGTTCTGCGGAATCATGGGCGTGATGATCGCAGGCGCGTTGATGCACCGGACACCGGATATGAGCATGGCTTACCGGTACGTCTCGATTCCGGTTGCGATTTGCTAGCGGGAGCTGCGCGTTTTTGTGGAACCTGGTGCGGACGATTCAGGCGGCGGCTCAAAGGCAGGGAGCGTGAAGGGCTGAGGCCGGGCGCGAGTTTGCCGGACGGCGGGCGCGCAGGTTACACTAAAGAGTCTGTTCCCAACAGACGGATGAGGATTATGAAAGCAGCAACCCACCCGAAGTACGAAGAGATCCACGTGAAGTGCGCCTGCGGCAATAGTTTCGTGACGCGCAGCACCAATCGTGGCGACATCCACGTTGAAATCTGCTCGGCCTGCCATCCGTTCTTTACCGGTAAGCAGAAGGTGCTCGACACCGCTGGCCGTATCGAACGCTTCCGCCGCAAGTATGCCAAGAACGAGGCAAAGCGGAACCGGCCAAGACCGAACAGAATTGATCCCGCGGGTGGTCGGGGTCTCCGGCAAGCGATCCTTGTTGGGGTGAAGACGCCCTCGGCGCAAGAATTGAAGCCCTCGCTTCGGCGAGGGCTTAGCTATTTGCGGCGCTAGTAGTCGAGGTGTCCGGCTCCGAATGCCGGTGAGCTGGTGCGGGAGACGATGGTGACGTTACGCCAGAGGCGCTGGAGGCGGTGAATCTGATTTGGCGCTGCGCGCGGTGAGAACCAGAGTTGCAGGATAGGGGTTCCGCTGTCGGAAGTCCAACCAGTCGATGGCATCCAGCGATCGCAGGCCGGCCACTTCAAGGATGGCGTGATTTGAGTCGAAGGCGCGGGGCGGCCAAGGGTCCGTGGCGACGGTGAGAAAGACGAGGGTTTCGCTGAAGCGTCCCAAGTAGGTGGCCCGCACGACGCGGGCACGGTAGAGTCCGTCGGGAGATACGGGCGAGAGTTGAGCGTTACGGAGTCGCAGAGATTGAGATGAGTTGCGAACGAGCGGCCAGATGGGATTGTCCGATGCCTGATTCCAGAGAAGGCCGGCCAGAATGGGAAGGCCAACCGCGAGCACGACGAACAGCAACGCCTGTGTGGGAGTGCGGGTTGATGGTTGAGTGGCGCGAGCGGGTTGTGTGCAGGTTGTCATCTTTCGCTGTAGCGATGCTCCGCTTTGGTTTAGATGCACCCGGTTACGCAGGATGAGAAATGCAACGGTAGAAGATTACCTCAGTAAGGCCGGGAGTTGGGTTGAGGTTGTCGGCAGTGGACGGGAAATGCCGATACAATAAGCGTGTGCAGAAGTTTTATGACAACCCGCAGACGTATCAGGCACCCGCAGGGGTGCGGGTTCCCGCGCGCCTAAAAATTGGGAAGGTCGAGATGGCTCCGGCCACGGTGCTGGCACCGATGGCGGGGATCACGGATACGGTGTTCCGGCGCTTCATCCGCGAGATGGATGGATGCGGTCTGTTGATGACGGAGTTCACCTCCGCTGATGGAGTGGTGCGGAAGAAGGACAAGAAGGCGAAGCGATATTTGCACTTCTATGCCGACGAACATCCGATCTCGTCACAGTTATTCGGTTCCAATCCTGAGTCGCTTGCGGAGGCGGCACGGATGGTGGAAGGGTTCGGCTTCGACTTGGTGGACCTGAACCTGGGATGCCCGGCGAAGAAGGTGGTGAAGTGCAACGGCGGGAGTGGACTGTTGCGCGAGCTGCCGGTGATTCAGAAGATCTTCGAAGCCGTTCGCGCTGCGGTTCAGATTCCGTTCACGGTGAAGTTCCGCGCGGGATGGAGCGAGAGCGAGCTGGTCTTCCGCGAACTGGCAAAGATTGCCGAGGGCTGCGGACTGGATGCGGTGGCGATGCATGCGCGCACACGTGAACAGGGATACAGCGGTCAGGCGCAATGGCAGTGGATCGCAGAGTTGAAGTCGCTGGTTTCGATTCCGGTGATCGGCAACGGCGATATTCGAACGCCGGAAGATGCGCGCGCGATGGTGGCCGAGACCGGATGCGATGGCGTGATGATTGGCCGGGCGGCGGCATCGAACCCTTGGATTTTTCGGCAGATTTCGCAGTACACGGCGGATGGCAAGTACGAAGTCGCTTCCAGAGAGGACCGGTATGGGATGATTCGCCGGTACTTTGGGATGCTGATCGCGGAAGGGTTTCCGGATGCGATGGGCAAGATGAAACAGTTTGCTTCGTGGTTCACTCACGGAGTGGAGGGCGGAGCAAAACTGCGGAAGGCAATTTACGAGGCAAAGAGCGCCGACGGGATTGTGGATGCAGTGGACGTGTTCTTTGCGCGGCCGACGGTGGAGAGAGAACAGCCTAGTGTACGGTGCGAGGAGAACGGCTATGAGGAGTGCTGCGGTTTCTGATGCAGTTCGTGAGTTGAATACACATTCGTAAGGAAAGACAGAATGTCATCGCGGTACTCTGTAGAGCGGAAGTTTGCGAGGTACTCGCTCGATGTGCGTGCGAAGTTAAGCGCGGGTGAACGGGAGATTACGGTTCGAACGCTTGATATCTCCGAAGGCGGAGTGGGATTGATTTCTCCGGTTGAAATTCCGGAGGGGAGCTCATTTGTCGTGGAGTTCGAAATGCCGGCGGTTGCGGGGATCTTTCGAGCTGAGGTTTATGCGCGGAACAGAGTTGGGTTCCGCTGCGGTTTCAGTTTTGTTGGCCTTGACGAAAACAACTTGGCCCTGTTGCGGAAATTCCAGCGCCGCTGGGGTATTCTCGCAAAGGATTACGCAGCTCGGAGTTGAGTGGCAGAAGTTTATCCAGGACTGATGAGGTGTGGGCGTGGACGCGGCAACACGTAAATGGAAGCGGGTCAAGGTAGATATTCGGGTGAAGATCCGGCGTTGGGATGAGCCGGCGACAGAGAGTTCGGTGGTCCGGACGTATGAGCTCAGCGTAGGCGGGATGAGCGTGTACGCAGTGGAAGCGATGCCGGTCGGAACCATGGTGCATGTTGAATTATCGCTGCCAGCAGCTCAGGATGTGCTCGAGATACAAGCAGTGGTGAGAAACCAGCGCGGCTTCCGTCTGGGCATGGAATTTGTGGACCTGAGCGTGGCCGGGAAGGCCGAGATACAGCGCTACCTGACAGCGGAAGAGGGTGTGGTGGAAATCTGATCGGCATTTTGCTGGACGGACTCGGCGATGAGACGTCCTGCTGAGTCACGTGCTATATGAGCCCACGGAGTTGCAGGGTCGTGAGTGAAGATGGTGAGCCAGCGCTGCGGAATTGCATCGCGATAGTAGCGATGGCGATTGTCGATGCAGTCGATGGGTGAGAGATCGTATCCCATCACCCAGGTTGGGTGCAGGTGGGCAGAAGTTGGAATGAGGTCGCCGATGTAGGCGGCCTTTTTGTTTTGGCTTTCAATGATGACGGCCTGGTGGTGTTCGGTGTGGCCTGGAAATAGCTGGACGCGAATGCCGGGAGCGATCTGGGCATCGCCACTGAGGAGAATGGCTCGGCCGCTGGCAACAAGCGGATCGTAGTTTTCGGTGATATAGCTGACGCGGTCGCGTTCGTGTTGCTGGTGGGCGTGGGCCAACTCGCCGCGTTGATAGTAATAGCGTGCGCGCGGGAAGGTGGGAACGATGGGGCCGTCGGCGCGGCGAATCGTGTTCCAGCCGCAGTGGTCGAAGTGAAGATGAGTGTTGATGACGATGTCGAAGTCATCGGGGGCAAAGCCGGCGGCTTCGAGATTGGAAAGCAATCGCTCCTCGTTCTCGAAGATGCGCCGCATCTTGTCAGGCAGTTTGTTACCGGCTCCAGTCTCGATGAGTATGGTGTGATCGCCGGTACGGATGGCTAGGGAATTCATGCCCAGAAGGAGGCGGTTCTGCGCATCGGCGGGCATCTTTTTCTCCCACATCGGTTTGGGAACGACGCCAAACATGGCACCTCCGTCGAGGTAGTAATGGCCGTCGGTGATGATGGTGAGTTCGAAATCGCCAAGCGTAGTGCGTTGCAAAGGTGCGCTCCTCTGACAACTCTGCCGAAGTGTTAGATGAGGAATTGTAGCTGAAGATTCCATGGAGTGCAGCGGCGGCGGGGGCGGATGAGGCATATAATCGCCGGGTTGAGATTTGGAGGAACAGGGAAAATGAAAGTGCGTGGGATTCTGGCAGTGATGGTACTGAGCGCGGCCACAATGTGGGCGCAGGCGGCTCCTGCAGCACAGGCACAGACACCGGCAGCGCCGGCGGCCACCGACAATGCAGCCAAGCCCGCCGATCATGCGGCTTGCATGCACGGCAAGGACGCGAAGATGGGATGCTGCAAGAGAGACAAAGACGGAAAGATGTCGGGAAAGATGGGTTGCTGCAAGAAGGGCAAGTGCGCCCGCCATAAGAATGCGAGCGCGACGACGAGCGATACGAAAAGCTAGGGTAGTGATCGAAAGAGTAATAGCTCGAAAGGCAATCGTTTGGCGTGGGTTTGACGAGATTCAGGGGATTGCTGGAGTGAGTAACAGGACGGCGTCGCGTGTTGGCGAGAGAGGTACGGATGGCACATCTGTGATGGAGTGAGCTTTGATTGCGCGAGCGGGTAAATCGATTGCGGGTAGAAATGCTTGAGGCCGCGCGGGAGATGTGAGCAGCGCTGGGGTCCTTCGCTGCGCTCAGGATGACTTAAGTAGGCGCGCACCTTGGGCACCCGCCAGGGCCGGTTCGTCCGACTGAAAAACTGCCCACAAGCGCTAGAAGATAGACATGTGTGAATATAGAGAAGAATAACGGGCGGCTTGGAGCCGCCCGTTGCTTATGCTGTCTGCGTTTATTTGGAGGAATTGAGCATTTCGAGGACGCGGTCGAAGTCTTCGAGGGATTTGTATTCGAGGACGATCTTGCCCTTTCCGTGTTTGTCCTGGATTTGGACGCGGAGGCCGAGGGAACGCTGGAGCTGCTGCTCGGCTTCGCGGACGTTGGGGTCGAGGGCGCGCTCGGGTTTGGGAGCGGCGGCCTCGGGGTGCATGAGGTTGTAGACGGAGCCCTCGACCTGGCGGACGGACATGGAGAGCTGAACGGCGCGCTGGGCCAGGCGGAGGATGGATTCTGGCGAGTCGAGGCCCATGAGGGCCTTGGCGTGTCCGAAGCTGAGTTTGCCGGACTCGATGAACTTCAGAACTTCGTCGGGCAGTTTGAGCAGGCGAAGGAAGTTGGAGACCGAGGAGCGGTCTTTGCCGGTGCGCTGGGCCATCTGCTCCTGGGTGAGGCTGAACTCGCGGGCGAGTCGCTCGTAGGCGCGGGCCTGCTCGACCGGATTAAGGTCTTCGCGCTGGAGGTTCTCGATGATGGTGATCTCCATCGCCTGCTCGTTGGAGACCTGGCGGACGATGGCGGGGACGGTCTTTTTCCCGGCGCGCTGGGAGGCGAGCCAGCGGCGTTCGCCGGTGATGAGCTGGAAGCGGCTGCCATTCTGGCGGACGGTGATGGGCTGAACGACTCCGGAGACCTTGATGGATTCGGCGAGTTCGTTGAGGGCGGTTTCGTCGAAGTAGGTTCGGGTCTGGTAAGGGTTGCGGTCGATCAGCTCGAAGGGGATCTCGCGCACGGCTTCGCCGGCAGGCTGCTGCTGGGGAACGGGCTGTCCGGAGATGGCGGCCTGGATGCCTCGAGCGGCGGGCAGGAGGGAATCGAGGCCGCGGCCGAGGGCTTTTCGTTTGTCTTGGGTCGGATTCACTGCTTTACCTCGCTGGCGGATGCTGAATTGGTGGCGCTGTTGCGCTGGTTGAGCCGAAGCAAGACCTCGGTGGCGAGTTTGAGGTAGCTCTCGGCGCCACGTGAGCGCGGATCGTAGAGAATCGCGGGTTTGCCGTGGCTAGGGGCTTCGGCGAGGCGGATGTTGCGGGGAATTGAAGTCTCGTAGAGCAGTTCGCCGAAGTAGGAGCGGAGTTCGGCGGAGACGCCCTGGGCGAGGTTGGTGCGGTCGTCATACATGGTGAGGACGACGCCTTCGACGGAGAGACTGGGGTTGAGGTCCTGGCGGATGCGTTCGATGGTGTCGAGGAGTTCGCTGACGCCTTCGAGGGCGAAGTATTCGGCCTGCATGGGGACGATGACGGAGTCGGCGGCGACCAGGGAGTTGAGGGTGAGCAGGTCGAGGGCCGGCGGACAGTCGATGACGACGACGGCGAACTGTTCGCGAATGGCTTGCAGGGCGTGGCGGAGGCGATATTCGCGGAATTCGGCGTTGATGAGCTCGATATTGGCTCCGATGAGCTGCTTGGAGGAGGGGATGACCTTGAGTTGCTCGATTTCGGTGGGCTGGAGAAGATCGGCGGCCTCTGCATCGCCCATGAGGAGCTGGTAGGTTCCGGGACGGTCGGCGTCTTTGAGTAGTCCGAGGCCGGAGGAGGAGTTGGATTGCGGATCGCAATCGACGAGGAGGGTTGGGACGCCACTGGAGGCGAAGCTGGCGGCGAGGTTGATGCTGGTGGTGGTTTTCCCTACTCCGCCTTTTTGGTTGGCGACGGCAATGACCCGAGACATGGCTGACTCCGGGCAACCGGAAATGGAAATGCGGGCGGCTGCCAATGTGGACAAGTTGAGGGTAACGGGTTGCGCGGCGGGCGGCAATGGGGAAAGGGCTGTGGAGGGTTGTGAATGTGGTGGATAAGTGCGGAAAGCTGTGCAGAACGCAAAAATGTTCCACGTGGAACGCCGAGCGAGAAATAGCTGGGGGCGAGTAGTGGTCTGCGACTGTCACATTCGCTGAAAGTGGGACGGATGTGGGCCACACTGGATGTGTTCCACGTGGAACGTTGGGATACGGCGCGATTCCGCGGAGTTCATCTGTTCAAAATCGATTGCTGGTTGAAAGCTTGGCGCGGCGCGAGGGGCTCCGGCTTGATCCATGCTGTGCAATCGCCCGTGCTGCCGCCTCATGGGATCCGCCAGCATTGCACCAACCTTGAGGGTGAAGGAGTGTGAAGCAACCCGCCAGGCTCTCTTTGAGGACTCGCTGCTGCTCGAGAGGGTAAGCCTGTCAAGGGATCTCCATCGTGTCCACATGTAGACATGTAGATAGGTCCACATGTCTACATGCTTCGTTGCTCGGGATGACCCAAAAACAAAGCACGGGCAAGGGCCCCACTCAGGCCAAGTGAGGGCTCTAATGGGTCACCTGCAGCGCGGCGGTCCCACATTCGCCAAAAGAGGGCGGATGTGGGCCACCTGAGTGTTCCACGTGGAACGTAATTGAGTGGAGCTAGGGGGCGGGATGCCAGGTAAGGAGGATGCGCTGCTCGGAGGAGGGAAGGCTGAGGGTCGAGCTTTCACCGGAGGGCAGGAGCGAGAGTGCGCGCTCGCGCTGGGCCTCGCCGATGAGAATTGCGAGCTGGCCGCCGGGGGCGACGAGCCGGGAGGCGGCGACGAGGGCGTTGTCGAATTTTTCAACGGCGCGCATGGTGACCAGGCTCGCTTGAGCTGAGAGGGATTCGGCGCGGAGGTTGAGGACGGAAAAGCCGGTGAGCTGGAGGGCTCGGCCGACCTCGCGGAGGAATGTCGCCTTTTTACCGTGGCCCTCGATAAGGGTGAGCTGCAGATCGGGGGCCCAATACTTGAAGGGCAGGCCGGGAAAACCGGCGCCGCTGCCGAGGTCGAATACGTCCTGGCGGGCGTCGCGCGGGAAGAGCGCGCGGGCGGCGAAGAGCGACTCGCCGAAATGGCGGACGACCATCTCTTCGGGAGAGCGCAGGGCGGTGAGGTTCATGTGCTGATTCCAGCGGGTGAGGAGATCGAGGTGGACACGGACGGAGGCCAGTAGCGCGTCGTCAAGTTCGGTGGCGGGAATGAAGGGCGCGAGCAGGTTTCGCAGGGAGGAGGATTCCATGGTGAATAGGATAAACGGTTGAAGTGGGTAGGTCGTCAGATTACGCGAAAGCGGATTGGGGTGAATGCGAGGTTTCGAGTGGAGAGCGAGAGCAAAGGCTGCTGGGGTGGAGGGTGCTGCTTCCCACCTTAACCGCGCAAAAGGCGGCGCGGCGAAGGTGGGGCACCCGGCTTCTCTGGTTCTCCTGCGAAAGGACTATTTGGAATATATTGACATATGTAAATCTATGCCATGACTTATAGATCTCTGTTACAGTGGAGGGTTTGGTTGTGACGGAACGGTTACACGGCCACTGTGGTCGTCGGCTCATGTAGAGAACCTCTGGCAAAAGGAGGCGTTCTATGTCGGACAAAGGCGAGCGACTGGTTCCAAAATCCCTCGCGATTCCCTCGTTTACCCGCATTCTTCTTGCGACCGATTTTTCTTCTTCCGCTGAGGCGGCGGCGACGTTTGCTGCGTTGCTAGCCAAGTATTATCGTGCGTTTCTGGTGGTAGCCCATGTAATTTCCGTCGCTCCACAGGCTGAGGGAGAAGCGCAGAAAGCGCAGGAAATCGACAAATCACAAGAGGAGGCGCGGCTGCGAAACTTTGTGGCCGGGACTCCTGTGGTGGAGTGCGATTACGAGACGGTGGTTGGGGAAACGGTGGTTGGGCAGGGGCAGGTTTGGGAAGCTCTGGCAGAGATGATCGAGGAGCGGCATATTGACCTCGTTGTGGTGGGCACGCGCGGTCGCAGCCTGGTGGGCAAGCTGCTGATGGGCTCGGTGGCGCAGCGGATATTTAGTCTGGCGCCGTGTCCGGTGCTGAGCGTCTCGCCACGGGCGCACCCGACGTTGGGAGGACTTTCCAGGATTCTGTATGCGACGGATTTCTCGGCCTCATCGCTCAAGGCCCTTCCTTATGCGCTTTCGCTGGCGGAGGTGAGCGGGGCGCGGTTGGTGCTGCTGCACGCACCGGAGAGCACAGAGGCGATTTCGAGCGAGATCGAGATGGGATATCACCAGCATCTGAGCGCATTGATTCCGCCACAGCATAGAAACCTGTGCGAGTCCGACACGCTGGTGGTGGCTGGCGAGCCTTCGCGCGCGATCCTGGATGCGGCGGTGGAGAACAACGCGGATTTGATCATTATTGGGGCGCACGCTTATGAGGGGGTGCTTTCGCACTTTCAGGTTCCGGTGTCGATTGCCTACCGTGTGGTTGCGCAAGCGCCTTGTCCGGTGCTGCGGGTACGTAGTTGAGGATGGGATAAAACCATTCACGAACAACTTGCATCGTGGTAAGCTGCTTCGCACTTTAGCCTTCGTACTTTGACCTTCGTACTTTAACCAGGGGGTGAGTCGTGAAACGAGTAAGTACATTTCTTGTCTTCCTGTTCCTAGCCGCCTCATGTTTTGCTCAACAGATCACGATCGGTTTCACGGTTTCAAATACTGGGCCGCTGAATGTCGATTCCACGGAACAGTATCGCGGGTTTGAACTCTGGCGTGACCAGGTGAATAATGCCGGCGGCATCAAGGCGGGCGGCAAGAGCTATAAAGTGAAGCTCGTCAGCTATGATGACGAGTCGAACTCAAAGCGCGTGCAACAACTGTACTCGCGCCTGATCCTGCAGGACCGGGCCGATTTCATGTTCAGCCCGTATTCGTCGGGGCTTACGGCAACTGCCGCGGTGGTCACGGAGCAATTTGGAAAGGTCATGCTCACGACGGGGGCGGCGGAGGAGAAAACCTACAAGCTGGGCAATCACTATCTTTATCAGATGTTCGCGCCCGCTCCGGAATATTTGAAGTCGGCACTGGATGCCTTGAAGACCAAGGACCCGAAGGCGAAGGTTGCTTTTGTTTATGAGGACGCGGCGTTCTCGGTGGCAGTGGTGACTCCGGCCAAAGCTTACGCGCAGCAACTTGGCTTCAACGTGGTTTTCAGCGAACCCTATGCTCCGGGAACGACGGACTTCAGCGCGATTCTGGACAAGGTGACGGCCTCGAAGGCGACGGTGCTGCTGGGCGGCGGTCACTATGCTGACGGTTCAACGCTGGCGCGACAACTTTATGGCCGTAAGGCGGGGATGAAGATGATCACCCTGCTGGTGGCGCCTGACAGTCCGCAGTGGGTGGAACTCGGCGACGCGGGACTGGGCGTTACGGTGCCGTCACAGTGGGAGCCGCAGTCGGCATTCAAAGCCCAGTATGGACCTAGCGGAAGCGATTTCGCGAAGGCGTACACCGGCAGGTATAACAGCCCTCCGAGCTATGAATCGGCGGGAGGATATGCTTGCGGGCTGGTCTTGCAGCGAGCGATCGAACAGGCCGGCAGCATTGATACCGCGAGAGTCGCGCAGGCGCTGAACGCTACGGACATTACGACCTTCTATGGGAAGACAAAGTTTTCCACGGCGGCCAATGAACACGGTCTGCAGGTCGGACATGCCATGGTCTTGGCGCAATGGCAGAAGGACAAGGCCGGCAAGCCGGAGAAACAGGTGGTGTGGCCGCTGGCGGGCAAGAGCGCGAATTTCGTGTACCCGATTCGCTGACGAATGGCGGCAACCCGGTTGGGGCGCAGGAAAAAAGGGTGAGATATGTCTGGGATTCTAGCCTCCTTGATTGATGGCGTGCTCGTAGGGTGTATCTACGGGCTGGCCGCGATGGGTCTGAGTCTGATCTGGGGGGTGATGGATGTCATCAATCTCACCCACGGCGCTACGATTGCGCTGGGCATGTTCGGGATGTATCTGTTGTACAGCGCCTTTGCGGTGAACGCATATATATTGATGCTGCCGGTGATTGCGGGGGGATTCATCTTCGGTGTGATTGTGTACTGGATCTCGGTACACCGGATGATCGGCCGTCCGATGTTGATGAGCCTGCTTTCTACGTTCGCTGTCAACATGGTGATCATTGGTTTGGGGACGGCGGTGTGGAGCACGAGTCCGTATAACGTCAACTTCAGCCTGCCGGGCATTACGATTGGGAATTACACGTTTACGGGCAACCACATTGCGGCTGCGATCTCGGCAGTGGTGATCGCGCTTGCACTGGAGTTGTTCCTCTATCGCACACGGATGGGGAAGGCAATCCGGGCGGTTTCCGATAATCGTGAAGCAGCCGAGTTGATGGGGATCTCCTCGACGGCGGTTCTGGCCATTGCGTTTGGAATCGGGATGGCGCTGGCGGCGGCATCGGGCGCACTGGTATCCACGCTGTTTCCGTTCACGATTCTTTCGGGAGGAAGCTACCAGCTGAAAAGTTTCGTGGTGACGGTTCTGGCGGGACTGGGCAAGCCAATCGGCGCACTGGTTGCGGGCGTGCTGCTGGGATTGCTGGAGGGAGCGGTGACGCCTTTCATCGCGATCAGTTGGATTCCTCTGATTGAGTTTGGTTTGTTCGTGGTGGTGCTGGTTGCGTTCCCGCGGGGCATTTTCGGGAGGGCGACGGCATGATCCTGCGGCGTCCACTGTTCTGGGCGATCCTTGTGGTTTCCGCGCTCTTCATCTATTTGCCCATGCATGGCGAGAACATTTTGTTGCGCGAGGATCTTGTTCTGGTCGCGGTCGCCATCATTCTCGCCAGCAACCTTAATCTAATGATTGGCTATACCGGATATGTAAACTTCGGCCACATTGTTTTTTACGGGCTGGGAGGCTACATCGGTTTTTATCTGACGTCGGTATGGGCATGGCGGCTGGTTCCGGCGGCGCTGGTGGCAGGCTGCGTGGTGAGCTTTGTTGCGTTGATATTCGGGCTGGGAATTCTTCGACTGCGGGGCGCATATTTCGCACTGGCTACGATCGGGATTCTCGAGGCGGTGCGGGCGTTTGTTGCCAACTTCGATGCCTGGGGAAGATCGACGGGAATGTATCTGTCGTTCGATGCCTACGAGAAACTTGGCGGCGCGATGCACGCGCTGTGGATCGACTATTACCTTGTGATCGGGGTGATGGCTCTGTCGCTGATTTTGAGCCTGGGCATCAAGATTTCAAAGTTCGGTCTGGGCTTGTTCGCCATCCGGGAAAACGAGGATGCAGCTATCGTCCTGGGTGTGAACGCGACTGTGTACAAGGCGATTATTTATAGCGTATCGGCGTTCCTGCCAGCCATCGCCGGGGCGCTGATGTTTTTCAAGAACGGCATGATCGATCCTTTTATCGCCTTTGAGTTTTTGCTCTCGCTCGAAGGGATTGTGATGCTGATGCTGGGCGGGCAAGGTTCGGTGGTGGGCGCTGCGCTGGGCGCGGGATTGTATGAGATGCTGCGCTCGTACCTGCTGACCTCTCCGAAGCTCTCGGACTTCCACCTGGTGATTGCCGGCGGGCTGCTGTTGGTCGTGGTGCTGTTTGCGCCCGGAGGGCTGATCGGCTGGCTTTATCAACTGGTGCCGCGCTCACGAGAGGTGGTCGAATGACGACACCTTTGCTGGATGTGCGCGAGGTAACGAAAAGGTTTGGCGGATTGGTGGCCGTGTCGAAGGTGAGCTTCACGGTTGATAAGAGCGAGATCGTTGGCCTCATCGGTCCGAATGGCGCGGGCAAGACCACGCTGTTCAACGTGGTGGATGGCGTTTATAAGTCCGATGGCGGCTCCATTATGTTTGACGGGCGCGAGATCGGCAGAAAGTCTCCCGATAAGATCGTTCATCTGGGGCTTGCGCGCACGTTCCAGATTGTGCAGCCGCTGAACGATATGACGGTGCTGGAGAATGTGACGGTCGGCGCCTGCTTTGGCCGTGAGTATCTGAGCCTGAGTGCGGCGCGTGCGGTGGCTCGCAAGGTGCTGGAGCAGGTTGGCATGGGGAGCCGGATGGGTATGCTGGCGCGCTCGCTGACGATTGCGGGTAAGAAACGGTTGGAGGTGGCGCGCGCGCTGGCCTCGAAACCGAAGCTGCTTTTGCTGGACGAAGTGCTGGCGGGGCTGACTCCGACCGAGATTGCGCAGATGATCGAGTTGGTTCAGAGTATTCGCGCGGACGGCATATCGGTGTTGATGATCGAGCACGTGATGCAGGCGGTGATGAAACTTTCTGATCGGATTGTGGTGCTGAACTTCGGCCAGAAGCTTGCGGAAGGGCGTCCGGAGGAAGTGGCGCGCGACCCGCAGGTGATTGAGGCGTATCTGGGCGATCCGAATATCGCGCAGAAGCTGATGGAGAAGGAATGATGGCCGCCGTTCTGGAAATCGAACAACTTGAATCCGGCTTCGGTGAAGTGCAGGTGCTGTGGAATGTATCGCTGCAGGTGCAACCGGGACGGCTGACCACGCTGGTGGGCGCAAATGGCGCGGGAAAGACCACGACGCTGCGCACCGTTATGGGGAGTGT
This sequence comes from uncultured Acidobacteriota bacterium, assembly GCA_963786435.1. GTDB lineage: Bacteria > Acidobacteriota > Terriglobia > Terriglobales > Acidobacteriaceae > TOLSYN. The sequence goes on along the minus strand of CAWAZK010000002.1, from coordinate 2,005,962 downwards.
GCGTCCGTGGGGCGGCCGGGTGTTGTTCAATGGCGAGGACGTCACGAAGCTGCCGCCGCACAAAAAAGCATCGCGCGGATTGGTGCTGGTGCCGGAGGGCCGCCAGCTTTTTCCCGATATGTCGGTGGAAGAGAATCTGGATATGGGAGCGTACTCGCGTCGCGCGCGCAACCGGGAGAAAGATAATCTGACGCGGGTGTACGACCTGTTTCCACGTTTGAAAGAGCGGCGCAAGCAGAAGTCTTCCACGCTCTCCGGCGGCGAGCAGCAGATGCTTGCGACGGGCCGTGGACTGATGCAGGAGCCGACGGTTTTGATGATCGACGAGCTGTCGCTGGGACTTTCGCCGGTGCTGACGCAGCATTTGTTTCTTACGTTGAAGACCCTGCGAAACCAGGGGCTGACGATTGTGCTGGTGGAACAGAACGTACATCTCGCACTGGCTCTGAGCGACTACACCTATGTGCTGGCCGACGGGCGGGTGACGATTCATGGAGAGTCGCGTGAGGTAGCCGGCATGGATGAAGTGCGGAAGGCGTACCTGGGCCTCTGATAGTTTTGGAGCAATGGAAATCGATGCGCAAACTGCTGCACCATCTTGCGCCAGTTCTAGCCATACTTGCTTTCGCGAGTGTGGTGCCTGCGGCTGTGGCCGCTCCGAGCGACACTGGTCCAGTTTATGGACCTCGGCTGGAGGGCTTCGCATATCCATGGCCGGTGGTGCAATACCAGTTTCTATCCCAACGTCAGACGCTTGAGATGGCCTACATGGATATTCGCGCCGCGAGGCCGAACGGACGTGTTGCGGTGTTGCTGCATGGCAAGAACTTCTGCGCAGCGACATGGGAATCCACGATCAACGTACTTAGCGAGGCGGGGTATCGCGTGATCGCGCCGGACCAGATCGGTTTCTGCAAGTCGAGCAAGCCGGAGCGATATCAGTTCAGCTTTCAGCAACTGGCGTCGAACACTCATGCTCTGCTCGTCTCTCTCGGAATAAGCCGCGTGACTGTGATCGGGCATTCGACGGGGGGAATGCTTGGGATTCGCTATGCGCTGATGTATCCATCGGAGGTCGAGCAGTTGGTTCTGGTTGATCCGATTGGATTGGAGGACTGGAAGGCGCGCGGCGTTCCGTGGCAAAGCGTAGATGACTGGTATCGGAGAGAGCTACAGACCACTGCTGACCGAATCCGAAATTACGAGCGGAACACTTATTATGCGGGCACGTGGGAGCCTAGCTTTGAGCCCTGGGTGCAGATGCTGGCCGGGATGTATCGCGGGCCTGGGCGCGAACAAGTGGCTTGGGATTCGGCATTGCTCTACGACATGATTTATACGCAGCCGGTGATTTATGAGGTCGGGGAGTTAAGAATGCCGGTGCTTCTGATCATCGGTGATAAAGACAACACGGCGATCGGCAAGGATCTGGCAACTCCGGAAGTTCGCGCCACACTCGGGAACTACGCTGTCCTTGGCAAGGCGGCAGCCGCACGGATTCCGCACGCCAAGCTGATTGAGTTCCCTGATCTTGGACACGCTCCGCAGTTGCAGGCACCGGCGCGCTTTCATAAGGCGCTGCTCGAAGAGTTGCGAAGCGAGACGGGCAAATAGCGCCAGTGTTTGCAGAGCCGGCGCGAGTGCCGTCGTTGAGGATAGACTGCTGTTTTCGCGCTGGGAGCTGATGCAGCAATACAAGGAATGTGCCGTTGGTCCAGCCAAAGCCGACGACATTGCTGGCGTATCCGACGGTGACGTTGGCAACCGTGGAGCGATTCACGACGTTGTACTTCTCGCGTATCGAGCCCTCTCTCTTTTCATTTTCGGCGACCATGGTCAGGAAGTTGTATGAGATACGATTGGCGTCTTCATTGAAGCCGTAGCGGCGGAAGCCTTCGACGGCGAGCAGTTGAATGGGTGCCCATCCGTAAGGCTTGTCCCATTGCACCCCGGTTTCGCAGTCGCTCATGGCGAGTCCGCCGGGATACTCAAGTTGAGGAAGATGACGGCGCACCGCACGAGCCTGGTCCGGCGTGGCGAGCCCGGTCCAGAGCGGATAGAAAATGGAAGCGTAGAGATAACTCGAGCGGCGATGAAGGCGCAGGTTGTAGTCTTCATATACTCCGTTTGTGGAATCCCACAGATAACGATTGATAAGGTGCTTGCGATGTTCGGCCAAACGGCTCCAGTGGCGTGATTCATTTGGTCTGCGGAGATCGGTGGCGAGTTCGGAGAGATCGCGCTCAATCTTATAGAGAAGGCTGTTGAGGCAGACGGGCGCATAATCCTGCGTGCTGCCACCGAAGGGGCCAAAGCGAAAGGTTGTATCAAAGCCGGACTCGCGCATGGCCCGATCACCTTTGTAGAACTCGGGCGTAAGCCAGAAGGTCTTACTCTTCTCACAAGGCTGATCGCCGCAGAGAGGCACGTGAAGCGCAGCTCCTGTTCCCTTGGCGGGAACATCGGTCAGGTAATTGGTGCGAACGTCAGGATGTTTTACGAGCCAGTCGGCGACCTTGAGGTAGTAGTCGCTGTGGTCGCCAATCTCCTGCACTGGGCCGCTTCCGAAACCGTAGTAGCGGGACAGCCCGGTTGCAGGGTCAAGATGTGGTGCGGTCATCCAGAGTTTGTAGTCGCGCTGTGTGTATCGATAAGCGCGAGCCAGCCATGCTGAATCATCTTGATGCGAACCAACATTGGCGTGGTGTATGGCGATGACCATGGAGCTTAGGAACGGCGGCTGCGAACGCGTGAGGTAATAAGTGCGATTCGCGTTGAGAACCGCGCCGTAGTTTTCTATCTCGAAGAAAAAATTCTCCACCATGCCTCGTGCGAGGTTGAGCTCTCCATCTTCGATAAGTCCGCGCGCGATGAAGTAACTATCCCAACCGTACATTTCATTAAAGCGTCCGCCGGGGACAACGTAAGGATTGGGTAAGTAGAGCAGGCCCGGTTCCGGCAGGCGCTGGGGAAGAATCTGGCCTAAGTGGGTGATGGGTCGCGGCAGAAACTCGATGTGCACAGCGCAGTGCGAAGTGAGTTGTGAAACGGCCGAAGGAATCTTCATGCCGTGAGGAAGATAAAGCACGAGGCTTGGGTTGAGAAGCTTGGGATCAGTTAGAGAGGCACAGTCATTGGTGGATCGGGTAAGTGTGTGCCACCCGTTTTGAATGTAGAGAAGAATCGGTGACGAGGCTTGAGCATTCCGAGATTCCGCGGCTCCGGCTGCTTGCGCATACGATGCGGAGAACGCCAGGGCAGGTGCGATCCACAGTATGAAACCGGTCAGAACGTAAAGAACATAGGTGGCAGAAAGAGTTCTCCAGTGTCGTGTCATTGGCGAGTCACAGAATTAGCAATCTATTTTGGTGCGTGAAAGAGGTAGAGAGGTAGTCTGCGGAATGGTAAATACCGGACAGCATTTGAAGCCCGCTTGCGTCGCGAAAACTCGCTGAGGTTCTTTGGCATCTCTACGTCGGTGATAAGGAGTGGCATAGAAAGGGAGTTGCATGGCTTCTCCAACAGATCCCCCAGAACCCAACGCTGCTCAAGTTCCGATGACGGAGGAGTTTGACAGCTTTAAGCACACAATGCCGAATGCCGTTCCCATTGTGGTTGCGATGCTGCTGGTTGCGGCCGTGCTCGGAATAGTTGCCTATGTGTTGCGGCCCAAGCCTGTGATCAACGGTTCCATTGATGAGGCATTTGCCGCAACGGTCCCGACCCAGAATAGTTCGCTTGCCGTTGTCACGTTGAACATCCAGAACCTGACCGAAAAGCCTTTGTGGCTGACCAACATCAACATCGCTGTCCATGCAAAGGGTTCAGACTTTAACGACGACTTCGGATCCGTTGCGGACTTCCCTATCTATTTTCAAGCGATCCCTGCGCTGCAACAGCATGTCCGAAGTGGGCTGGTTCGAGACACTAAGTTTGCACCGAGGGAGAAGGTTATCGGGTCGGTAATTGTGTCATTCCCGCTTACGCAAGATGAGTTCGATGCGCGGGACTCACTGGTGGCTACGCTGAAATTTGCGGATCATGCGCCGGTGAAGATTACGAGTAGGAAAAAGTAATTACGCCAGTGAACCATGTTGCAGGTGGAGCAACACCGCGCGAGTTTGGCAGAGTCAACCTTTTCAGAGCCTTTGGCAACGCCTTGGCACGATCTCCCATCTCCCCCAGATGTGAACATCAACCAAAATTCGGACCCAGATGCGGCCAAGGGCGTGACGGTTGACCCGGTGCGCCCACGAGAGCCGGACGCCGATGCGGAAGCGGATAGTCAAGATCAAGATCCAGGCGAAACGCAGCGCCGAAATCAAGGTTTCCAAGAAGAAGATCCGCTTGCTGCTTGAGGAGTCGGCCCATCCCGATGGGTTAAGTAATAAGCACTAACACTCCGTTTCACACTTAAGGTATTATTCCCTTTCGTAATTCAGCTCTGGCCATGTTACGTTTCAGTCCAGAGACTCTCATTTCCTTGTGCCCCGAAAACCCTATGAACATTGAACGTCCGAAAGCTGAACAAAGCGTCAGCAGAGCTGAAACAGATGCTGCCGCAGACAGTAAATCTCATTCAGTTTCGGGAATTGGCTCGACTGCCGGAGCCGCAGCGGCAGCCGCACCCGCGCCTGCTCCTCAGCCCGCCACGCAACCTGAAGTCGAGGCAGGGAGCAGATCCGAATCAGCATCGAGGATTTCGGCTCTCCGCCAGATCAAACTGGGTATTGCCAGGGTGACCATTGTGCTCGCCGTGGTCTTTACGGCGCGCTATTTCTTCTGGCGAGTCACGACGACGATGAATCCCGCAGCGCGGTGGTTTTTCTATGCGTTCATCGTGGCCGAAGCCCTGAACTTTCTGGAAGCTCTGCTGTTCTACGTCACAACCTGGGCGCCGACACGCCATGTTAGTCCCAGCCCGATTCCCGGCCGCACCGTGGATGTGTTTATCGCCACCTACAACGAGCCGGTGGAATTACTGCGGGAGACGGTACTGTGCGCGGTATCGATGCGTTATCCGCATAAGACCTACGTCCTCGACGATGGCAACCGTGCTGAGGTGAAGCAGCTTGCCGAGGAATTTGATTGCGGATATTTTGCGCGCACCGAACGGACGCACGCCAAGGCCGGGAACCTCAACCACGGCCTGCAAAATACAACGGGCGAGTTCATCATCACACTGGACGCCGATCACGTTCCTTCTCCCGATTTGATCGAGCAGGTGATCGGCTTTTTCCGCGACGAAAATATAGCGGCGGTGCAAACCGCGCAAGACTTCTACAACCTCGACTCGTTCCAACACAAAATGAATTGGCGGACGCGGGTGGGCTGGCAACAACAGGAGCTCTTCTTCAACGTTTTGCAGCCGGGTAAGGATCGCTTCAACGCGGCCTTCTACTGCGGCAGTCCGGCGATGCTTCGCCGTTCGGCGATTGAGGAGATCGGCGGTTTCGCGACCGAGACAATCACGGAGGACATGCACACCGGTCTGAGGATGCAGAAGAAGAAGCGAACCGTCCTGTACCACAACAAGACGCTTGCCTTCGGACTTGCCCCGCAGACCTATCTTGGCTTTTCTACGCAGTGGCAGCGCTGGGGCTACGGATGCATGCAGGTCATGCGCATAGAGAATCCGATTTTTGGCCGCGGGCTTAGCTTCGGGCAACGGCTCTGTTACTTCGCCTCCATGTACTTCTACTGGATGAGCTATCAGAAGCTGTTGTATTTACTGACGCCAATTGTGGCATTGCTGGCCGGCGTTTTTCCTCTGATCACCACGCCGGAGTTGTTTGTTAAATTTTTCTTTCCCTACTTCTTCCTGAATCTCTTTGCGTCCGTGCTGTTGCAGGGAGGATTCCGAAGTTATCTTCGCAGTGAGCAGTTCAACATTTTGAAGATGCACGTGCTGATGGGCTCGAGCGTGGGCCTGTTCCGCAAGAAGGCGGGTTTCAAGGTAACACCGAAGGCGCGCGCAAACGCCGCTTCTTTATCCGATGTTGTGCTGCCCGTCTTACTCTGTGGGTTGGTAACGATTTCGATCATCGCGGGACTTGCCCGTTTGGTACACACAACCGATAGCTTCTTATTCTGGGCGTTGACCGTGAACATCTTCTGGGCGGCGTTTTACCTGTTCATGCTTGCCGGGGTGGTGTGGAGCGCGATGCATCGCAAGGAGCTTCGCTCTAGTTATCGCTTCCCTGCTCGGCTGGATGTTCCATTGGTTGTGGGCTATACGGACGCCGCTCTGGGTAAGCAGGAACTCTCCGGATACGCCCGCAATCTGAATCGCAACGGGCTCTCTATCACGTCGGATAAATTGCTACCGGCAGGCACTGCGGTCGATATTGAGATCAGTCTTCCGGGCCAGGTCGTACACGCCTCCGGTGAAGTGATGCGCCACACGAATTACCAGGTAAAGAACGTCACGCGTATTGCCAATGGAATCCACTTCACGACGATTGATATCCGTGATCAGGATGAGATATCGAAGCACCTGTTCTGGCAGATAGCCCCGCGCGAGATGAATGCACTGCAGCTTACCCGTATGAGCCAACGGGAGGAGTAGGCCGGTATGAAAGCACTGTCGATTGTTTGTATTCTTTTTGTTGCGAATCTCTTTGCTTTCGGACAGACCTCTTCGTCCATTCAGCAGGGGCATCAGGAATTTGAAGGCGGACATTACTCGAATGCCGCGCGACTGTTTCGCACATCGGTTTCCGCCGAACCGGATAACCCGGAAGCACTCGCCGGACTGGTCGATAGTCTTGAAGCTTCGGGAGATTGGCGCGCGGCAATCGAACCGTTGAAACATCTGGTCGCCCTGCAGCCCAATAATGCGCAACGTGCGTCTCAGCTTGGGCAGTGGCTTAGCTGGCAAGGAGGAGATCGCGCGGCGGCACTGGAGTCGCTGGCGCACGCGTGTTCTCTGGATAAAGCGAATCCGCAGACCTGCACCGAGTACGCCGACGTGCTGGCATGGAAATCCGAAACGAGGGAGCAGGCAGTTTCGGAGCTGCGGACGGTGCTCGCGACGTCGCCGAACTACGTGCCTGCGCTGAAGCGGCTCGCAGAGGTGCTGAGCTGGAATACAAAAACACGGCCGGAAGCCGTGCGGTTGTTCGAGGCGGCCGTGGAGATCGACCCGAACAATAGCGCTCTGCTGGCTTCGTATGCGGATACTTTGATTTACGACCGCAGCCAACGGAAGTTGGCGCTGAGTTTGTATGATCGCGCGCTGCGTGCCGACCCCAAGAACACCCATGCCATGACCGGCGAAGCACAATTGCTTGCCTGGACAGGGCGTTCCGACGCGGCCCTGCAGATGTACGACACTGTTTTGTCCGCCGAGCCTGAGAACGTTGAGGCATTGCGCGGGAAGGCCGAGATTTTGAATTGGCGCGGAAGATACCAGCAATCCTATAAGTTGCTGGAGAGCGCGCACCGCAATGCGCCTACGGATTCCCGGGTTTCCGCCGAGATGGCGCGCGCCGAGATGGGGTTGCAGCATTACGGAGAAGCGCAGGTAACGATCGCCGGTTTGCCGCAAGACCCCGAGTACCGCGACCTTCGCGAAAGTGCTTCGCGAGCCCTTGGGTCATGGAGTGAAACTGGAGTTGCATTCCGGCGCAACGGCGAAAACCTCAATTACGATCAGTTGAACGTCGCGGCTTCCGCGCCGATGGGCTTCAACAATCGGCTGACGTTCCAGTATGCGCCGACCCTCTACTCGGCCAGCGGCGATACGTTCAACTCGAACAACTTTGCATTCAGATTGGATTCGAAGATAGGCGACCGGCTGGCGATTACCACCCGCGGAGGCTGGGAGAGCTATCCTGGCACACCGACGGAAGTTGACGGTGGAATACAGCTACATTATCGGATGCTTCCGTCGCTTCAGATTCAGGCGGGATTTGATCGCTCTCCGGTGGACGATTCCATCCTTTCGCTTCGCGGAACGCAATCCATCAACGGCTTCAGCGGGCAGGTCGCCTCCAACCTGGGAGACATCGCTGCCCATTACGACAATGCCAGGCATGGATACGATTTCTCGTTGAGCTACAGCGACGGTCTCTATACCGGACGCAATCTGGACTCAAACCGCCGTGGGGCGGTGGACGGCAATTTCGGAAAGTCATTCGGCGGGACGCCTTACATTCGCGTCGCCTATGGCTTCTCTTATTCGACTTTCCAATACGACGCAGAGGCGCCCGGGGCGGCGTTCAATCAAACGGGAGATTATTTCAGCCCGCAGCGTTTCCTGCTGAATTATGGCGGGCTGACGGTTTCGCATAGGTTCAACGACCGTCTGCAGGTTGAGGCCACCGGCACGGCAGGTGCGCAGAACTTGGAAGATAGCACGTCATCGTTTGGCAATGCGCAGTTTGCGTCCACCTTCACCAGCCGATTGATATGGCGACCCGGGGCGAATAATGAAGTGCGGGTTCAGTACGATTATCTGAATGTGTTTAACGCCTTCCATCGGCACTTGCCGAGCATTACCTGGCGATACTACTTTCAGCCAAGGTCGATCCGGTGAAAACTGCTGAAGCTCCGGTTGTGACTGAACAGCCAGTCGGCGTGAGTTCGGAAACCGAGGAATTTTTCTTCGCTGAACGCGTCCTGGCTCTGCTGCTGATCGCAATTGTCGCGCTGTGGCTGCGTGCCCAGGATCCCGGTTATACGACCGCATATATCGACGAATCCATTTACGTCGTATACGGACGCATGTTCCTTCACAAGCATTTCGAAGCGCCGCTTGCATCTCCGTTGCGCTGGAGCTTCGGATGGTATTTATGGCCGATCTTCTCGGCGCTGGCCGATCGCGTTGGCGGCATCGTTGCCGTAAGGGAGATGGCGGCAGCCATGGGCACGGCGACTGTGATGGCTGTCTATGGATTTTCGCGACGCCTGTACGGGAGTGCGGTTGGGCTCGGCTCGGGAGCGGTGTTTGCCGTATTAGGACCCGCTGTCATGCTGTCGCGGATCGCCACGCGAGATGCAGGCGCATTCTTCTTTCTTGCGTTTGGGCTTTGGGCTTTCGTGCGTGCATGGCAGGAAGATGAAGTTCCAAGCTGGATGGCTTCTGCTATCTGTTTATTCGGTTCCTTCCTGTGTAAATACGTGGTGGCGATCTACTTTCCATTTCTGGTCATCATCGCATTACGGAAGGGCTGGCGCGCGGCTCTATCTTTTTGCCTGCCGATGATTGCTGCGTCGGCTTTCTACCTTTTTCGTTACTGGCCCGATCTCAAGTACCTTCTGCTGTATGGGGCCAAATACGGCTCCTTGCGCGCTCACGGTTGGCAACTGTGGGATGTTTACGTTTGGCAGAGAATCGATCTGTGGGTGATCGCCGTACTATCGCTGCTGTGCTTTGCGGTTCGCGGGCAGAGAAAGGTCACGTCACTGCTGTGGCTGGGTGCCGCTCTCGGCCTCGCCTTCCAGTGGCAGACGCGAGCCGATTTCGATTTCTGGAAACACGCAGCTTACGTACTGCTGTTCCTGGTGCCAGCCGCAGTCTGTGCTTTGATGGCTCTGGCAAAACGCCTCGGCGGGACGCAACTTCGTCAGGCGGTGATCGCGATTTCGGTGGTCCTCATGCTGACCGTTGGTTTAGCCTGGGCCGGTAAATCGACTTCGTATGACCAGACCATCTTTTGGCCTAACGTTGAGCCCGTCCTTTCTTACTTCGAGGGGCGGATGCCGAACAACGCCAGGGTTCTCACCGATGACAGTGTTTTGCGCTACTACTTCAACCCCTTGTTGTCGCAATCGCAGATCACCGATCCGTTCGCATTCTGGTATCAGGGACACGCCGGGGCTTCGGCCTACAGCAGCGCATTAGAGGACGGCTGGTTCGACTACGTGATTCTGGACGGCGGAATGGGCGCTGAAGCCAAGGTTATGGAAGGCGCGCTCTGGGGACATTTGGCTCGATACACGCAGGTTCTGCAAATGCCCGATCCGATGCTCGGCCACACGATTCAGATCTATCAGCGCACCAGTCCTCCGGCGCAGTTGACCGCACCCGGCAGCGCCTCGGTTGAAATCATTGCTCCGCGCTCGGAATCCGCGGTGAACAGAATCAGCGAAATCACGGGAAAGGCCAATGGCGCGGCGAATGGCTGGTACGTAAGGCTGGAAGTATTCTCCAATCGCTGGTATCCGGTCGGGAAAGTTTCGCTGCGACAGGATGGAACGTTTGAAGCCAAGGCCGCCTTCGGAGGCGAAGGGAATCAGGCGTGTCATCACATGCTGCGGGCGCGGCTTTTTGATGCTCACGGGAATCCGCGCGCAGTGTCCGTCGTATTCAATGTGAGAAGAGGCGATCAGTCCTGTCCGTAAACAACTCGGGCGGAGGCTGGGTAAAGTCGAGTTTCTGATCCTGAAATACATGCGAACGTGTCGTACTCTTGACTAGTCCACATGTCTACGTGTATACATGTGGACGTGAAGACTATAGCGATAGTAGCTCAAAAGGGCGGTGTCGGTAAGACTACCCTCGCGATCCATTTGGCGGTCGCGGCAGAGCGCGACGAGAAAACCGCAGCCGTCATCGACCTTGATCCTCAAGCAAGCGCTGCTACTTGGAGCGACGTTCGCGAAGGGGGAACCCCTGGCCGTTGTGTCCGCACAACCGAACCGCCTTTCTGTCGTTCTGCAGGAAGCCGCGCGATGTGGTGCCGAGTTTGCGGTCATCGACACTTCCCCAAATTCCGAATCCGCATCTCTCGCTGCAGCGCGGGCGGCTGATTTAGTCCTGATTCCGTGTCGCCCCCATCTCTTCGATTTACAGGCCATCAGTACCACGATCGAACTTGCCAGAATTGCGAACAAGCCATTTGCTATAGTGCTTAACGCCGTTCCCGCCCAGGGCAGGCTTGGCCAGGAAACCGCCGCAGTCCTTCAAAGGCTCAGCGTAACCACCGCACCTGTCCTACTCGGCCACCGGGCCGCCTATTATCACTGTTTGACCAGAGGGCAGGTTGCATCGGAATACGATCCACTTGGCAAGGCGGCAGAAGAAGTCTTTGCACTTTATCGCTGGGTGAAAGCACAGTTGGAATTGCAATCGCAACCCTTAACTAAGCTGCCCGTGCACGTGTAGCCGTGTATGGTGGTAGCCATGTATGAGTGTATACACGTGTACAAACGAGAAAGCGCTTATGTCTAAACCTTCTAAACCATCACTCCAGGAAGCGATGAGTCGTGCGGCTCACCGAACGCCATTTGGCCGCACTCCCGAACTGCCACGTGCCAAGGTAGTACAGGAACCCACGGTCGCAACCGAGCAGCTAGCACCAAAATCGCCATCAAGACCGAAGAGCAGGATAGGGAAAAAGGTAATCAGCGGATTCTTCGACAAAGAAGTATCCCGCCAGCTCTCAAGGCTAGCCATAGATCAGGACCGCACCAACGAGGATCTATTACGCGAGGCGATTAACGACCTGTTTGCGAAGTATCATCTGCCGAGTATTGCGTAATATTTTGGTTAACGGTGTCGGAACCGCAGACCTGGATTTCGTTCGCGAAGAACGGCGGAGAAGCAACCCCGATCAATACGGCGAGATAAACGCTCCTCAATAAGCTCGCGCTCGCCGGCGTTCTTTTTGCAATTATCAATGAGAAGAGTCCCGGAGTTCGAAACCAGACCGTGATAGTGATCACAAGAACTTGTTTCCGGCGTTTGTCCGGAATGTAGACGCATTTCTAGAATTTAGTCGTCATCAAAAGAAGAGACACAATCCGCTTCACAGAACAGCCCACCTAAGTTCATGAATCAAACGGCCTCGATTGCTCCGCCTTCAAATCAAACAAATGGCAGAAGGCGTGCTTTTGTATGTTCCACATTCTCTTTCACACGGCAGTTTGCGGATCTTCGCGCAGACTAATTGCGAACGGCCCTATGAAAGGAAATGGCAGGAATCAGATTACGTGGGTGCGGTAAGGAGCACCACCTGCGCACCAAGCCGTCATGGCGACGGCGGAAAGGACGACCGGTGGCCAGCGCCCATTTCTCCCGTGAACTATTTCCATTGCCGTTCGTTCCACCGCTATCTTCTGAAGCCCTCCGCGAAGATGAGCAGGAGAAACTTGTTGTCAGCCACATGGAGGACGTGAAACAGGTTGCGCGTTCCATCCTGCGACGCCTGCCACCTTCGGTGCAACTCGATGATCTGATCCAAGCCGGCTCGCTTGGGCTTATCGATGCTGCCAAACGATTCGGTCGTGATCGCAAGCTGCCTTTCCGTCAGTACGCACGCATCCGCATCACGGGCGCGATATTCGACAGCCTTCGCGAACTCGACTGGGCCTCGCGATATTTCCGCACCCGCCAGCAGAAACTCGATAACTCGACTCGGGCTCTTGAGTCAAAACTCGGACGGAAGCCGGACAGTGATGAATTGGCTGATTCCATGGGCATGGATCTGAACACTTTTTTTGAATTTGCCCAGGCCGTGCAGAACCTTCAGGAAGTTGATTTTGAACCGCGCGAGGATAGTGAACACCGGTGCGTGCAGGAGACCGTGGCCGACGATCCCGAGAAGCGACCTGACGCCATTTGCCATCAGAACGAGTCTCGATGCGAGCTTCGTAAGATGATCGCCAATCTGCCGAGTGACGAGGCAAACGTACTGATCCTACTTTACTTCAAGGATTGGACCATGGCGCAAATCGCGGCATCGATCGGCAGAACCGAATCTCGCGTCTGCCAAATTCACCGCAAAGCCGTGGTGCGTCTTCGTGACAAACTCGGGCCGCAAGCCCGCGAATTCATGACCCGCGTTCTCTAGCCGCCGCTTGCGGGCGTAGCCGTGTCCGCAAGCTCAGAAGCTGGAGTTTGGATTGCACACTGCTCTATTGAGACGGAGGACTGTATGAAAAAATCGCATGAAAAGCCGACGGCAATGAACGCGTTGAGACCAGATTTATCTGTTCCGAGTCAGAATGACTGGGAGATTTGGGGCGTACGCATTCTGCTATTGCTTTTGGTATTGGGCGGAGGGCTCTCCGTGCTGATGCCTGAGATGTTTACTCGCCTTCGTATCGAGATCGGCATTGTGGCGCAAACGTTGATTGGGTTCGCGGTTCTGACGCTGGTCTTCTATCTTCACCTGATGTCGCAGCGCAAATTACTGCGAAAGGTTTCCACGGCATTGTTTGCCGCCACTTCGTATGTCGATAGGTTAGAGCAGGTTTCTTTAATCGATCCTCATACTCAGTTGTTCAATCGGAAATACCTCGACCAATTATTCAATCAGCAGTTGGGATGGCTGAACCGCTGCGGGAAATCGGCGACGCTGGCGATTTTTGAGGTTCTTCCGCATGGACGGGAAACGTCAGCAGAAGAGATCGTGATCGAGGCGGCACTTGTCCTGCGTTCTACCTTTCGCGGCTCCGATTACATTCTGCGCAACTCCGACCGGCAATTTCTTGTTCTGCTGCCGGACACAACCGAAGATCAGGCGCAGTACGCATTGAATCGCTTGAAAGACAAAGTAGATACCTGGAACCTTGAAAACGAAAAGTTTGAGATGGTGTTGCGCCATGAATCGAGCACTTGTCCTCCGGGCGGAAATCTCTGGGAGACACTTCACAAACTCGAGGAGATAGTGCGGGACAAACCTAATCGCGCGGATGAACGTCTTGATCTCGCAGGTGCCCGCGTCTGAGGTGAACGACCGTCGCTCGTTTAAGGAGTGTTCCGGCGACGTAACTTCGAGGCCGCGGCTGGATTCCGGCTCTTTGTGTCAGGTGGTTATATCGCGCATAAGATCGGCGAGACGGAGTAGCGAAACCGGCTTCTCAATCACCAGTGCTGCGTCCGGCTCCGGCGAAGGAAGTTCGCACGGGGCCGATTCAGTTTCCTCCAAAAGAATGATCCTGGGCCGATGTGCGAGACGCTTGATGGATTGCGTCAAGCTGACGCCAGCACCGCTGAAATTTTCCCAATCGGTTCCGGTAATGACGATTGAATATTGATAGTTGTCGAGGAGCGCCTTGGCTTCGTCGGACTCGCGCGCCCTGTGCACCTCGTAGCCACGATAGACGAGAAAGTCGCCAACTAATGCCAACATTTGTGGATTCTCGTCGATCAGAAGCAGCTTTTGACTCATGACGGAGAAGGGAGCACGTTCTCTGCCAAAATCGGGGCGAGCTAAGTCGAAGAATCGAGGCGTACAGACTTGTTGTGGAGGATGGAAGCAGGTGAGTTTTTGTCCAATCTCTGGATTTGATAGGACAAAATCAGGACTGGCTGGGCGTTGGCCATGCGAGGAGTTATGCCGGAGCGTGTCCAACGGCTGCGGTGATGCTCGCACACTTACTGATGATCGGTGGTGGTGATGCCGTACTGCTTGAGTTTCAGGTAGAGCGAGCTGCGAGCGATTCCTAACTTGGCGGCCGCCCGGTCGACCTTTCCATTCTCTTTATGAAAAATGTAGCTGATGTGTTGCCGCTCCAACTCGTTCAGGGTCATCTCGGAATCGGTGACCTGAGCGACTGGAGAGGGTTTGGGACTGGTGCGTGAGATTTGAAAATGCAGGTCTTCCCTGCGGATCACTCCGCCTGTGCAAACCAAGGCCGCACGTTCCAACACATTACGCAATTCGCGGATGTTCCCAGGCCATTCATAGCCCTCCAGGGCGGTCATTGCGTCATGATCAAATTGCAGTAGTCCGCGATTGAGATCCTGCCGTAGCCGCTCCAAAAACCATTCGGCAAGCAGGGGAATGTCGCTGATTCGTTCGCGAAGCGGGGGGATGACGAGCGGGATGGTGCTGACCCTGTAATAGAGATCGCTGCGAAACTTCTTCTCATGCACCAGCGTGCTCATGTCCTGGTGTGTGGCGGCAATCAGGTGAACGTCAACCGTGCGGTCTCGCACGCCCCCGACTCGCCGGAAGCGTTTATCGTCGAGCGCCTTCAACAGCTTCGGCTGAATCGAGATGTCCATGTCGCCAATTTCATCGAGGAACAAAGTTCCCTGGTGAGCCACTTCCAGCAGCCCCATTTTTGGGGAAATGGCGCCGGTAAATGCGCCTTTCTCGTGGCCGAACAGGTCGCTCTCCAGCAGTTCGCGGTTCAGGCCGGCGCAGTTCAGATCGACGAAAGCCTCGTTGGAACGCGGGCCTTCCTTGGTGAGCCATTCGGCAAGGACGCCTTTTCCGGTACCGGTTTCGCCCTGGATCAGGATGGGAAAGGAGGTGCCGAGAACACTGCGCGCAGAGGCTTCCAGGCGGCGAATGCTTGCGGATTCGCCGAGGAATGGATCACGCTTGTATCGCACGACGCTGCGCTTTACGGCCAGTTCACGCCGGATGAAGCGCCTGTTTTCGAGGGCTTTCTCGAGAAGTTTCAAGAGTACGGATAATTCGAAAGGCTTCGCCACGAACTGTTCCGCGCCTTCTTTCATCGCCCGTACGGCCAATTCGATGGTTGCAACCCCAGTCATAATCAGCACAGGGACCGAGGGGTCGACCGCGCGTATTTCGCGAAGAAGGGCGAGCCCATCCGAATCGGGAAGAACATAGTCCATCACGACCGCATCAAAGCGGCCCCGATCGAGAAAATCACGGCAAGCCTTGCCGTTGTCGGCCACAGCAACGGAAAAGCCCTTCATTTCAAGGTAGGAGCTGACGGCACCACGCAGTGCCACATCGTCGTCGACTAACAGGATTTTGTAGTTGGCCATAGCCTGCACATTCTATCTAATCAACAGTTTATTTAGTTTGACAGACAAAGTCAGATCTCCGCCATCGCCGAATTGTGTGCGGATTCTGGACTGGCTATCTGGTTTCTGGACATCAGGCTCCATTCGGGGTGCCCAGTTCCGGATAGCCGTTCAACGCTCGGCTGCGGCAAGCTCTTCCTTTGCTGCTGCTTACAGTTCCGAAATGGTTCCGTTCCCGGTTTGGACCGTTCCGTGCAACTACTCTGGTCAGTCACATTCTAGACCGTGAAGGAATCACCGATGAAGAGATTCTGTGTTTTCTTGGCTCTGGCCATGATTCTGGTTGCCGGCGGTGTTTCGGCACACGCTGACACCGTAATCAATTTTGCAAGTTCCGGCAGCAATGGGGTCACTTTCACGCAGACTACGGGCGGGCAATACATCACCTTCTCCAATCTATACGTTAACAGCGGTTCGATTGGGGGGGATGGTGAGTCCGGTGACTCTTCGATGAATGCTCCGGTAACGATTTCGCCTGGCGCTGGCGGCCACTTTTACCTTGACGGCGTCAGCACAGTCGATGGCGCTACAGTCGGCGACATTCAGTCCAACTCGGCGGCGACCTTGACCATCGGCAACGCCAGCTCCGGCATTTTGACGGGCTCGCTGAATATGATTCAGATTGAAACAACGAGTTCCAGTGGCCATGGTGCGAGCTTTTCGATCGTCCTGACGCTTACCAACATGACATACACCTGCGGAGTGGGCTGTACCAACAGCACGCTTTTGAGCACCTTTGCCCAGACCGGCAATGGCAGCAGCAATTCCTATAATGCCATCACGTTCACGCTCACCGGAGGCGGCATCACCAACGCCACCACACTGCTGAATCATTCGGGCACCGTCGGAACCTCATTGGCAGGATCACTCGACTCGTTCTATGACACGGTTACGCCGGAGCCTGCCTCGCTGGCGCTCTTCGGTTCCTGTTTGTTGTTGGTTGGCAGAAAGCTTCACCGCTGTGTAGCGAAATCCTGACAGTACGCACCCGCGAGGATACCTGCGGAGATGGCAAGGAACTTGAGTTCCGCGAGGGAGTTGGGCAAGTGTTGAATGCGCTCACAATCGACGTCGAAGACTACTTCCAGACGGAGGCGATGACGAGCGCGGCTCTTTGCCAGAGCTGGGAAAGCATCAGCCCAAGGGTGGAGCGGAATACCTGGCGGCTGCTGGAGATTCTCGACGAGCACCGGGTGAAGGCCACGCTGTTCTTCCTCGGCTGGGTGGCGCAGCACTGTCCCCGGTTGGTATCGGCGGCGGCGGCGAGCGGTCATGAAGTGGCTTGCCACAGTTATTGGCACCGTCCCGTTTATCGACTTACCCGAGAGGAGTTCCGCGAAGACACGAGACGCGCCAAAGATGTGATTGAGTGCTGCGTTGGCAAAAGCGTGACGGGGTATCGCGCGCCGAGCTTTTCGATCCTCAGCGGGATGGAGTGGGCCCGGGAGATATTAGCGGAAGAGGGATTTGTTTACAGTTCAAGCAGCCATCCCATCCAGCATGACGTTTACAGCGATCCGGACGCCTCGCGGCTTCCGTACCGGACCCCATCGGGCCTGTGGGAACTTCCGATCACAACATGGCGAGTGATGGGCAGGAATCTGCCCGTGGGTGGCGGAGCGTATCTTCGCATCCTGCCGTTTTTCTATGTGCGTGCGGGATTGCATCAGGCCGCAGCGGCGGGCGAGATCATGATGATCTACGTTCACCCATGGGAGATCGACCCTGACCAGCCAAGAATGAACGTTGGCTTGAAGTCACGGCTAAGACAGTACACCGGCTTGAAGCGGATGGAGTGCCGTTTGGAGAACTTGATTGAGAAATATCCGTTCGGCACGGTCTCCAAGGCATACGGGAATCACATTGGCGGCACGCAATCCAGTGCAGGATACGAGCAGGTTCATGCTGAGACTTTTTTATGAGCCCTGTCAGAAGACGAGCGGGGTTCTTCAGCCCGCGGAAGGTTCGGATGTTGCTGTCCGGCATTGTGACCCTGTCAGCGTTCGCACTGGTGATGGGAATCATGTTGCTGGCGTGGATGGGATACCACTCGGTTTACCTTCAGCCGATGGTCTATGCACCGCCACCGGCGCCGACGTTTCGTGCGGCGCGCAAGGTTTATCCCTTCTCAATCATTCCAGGTGGTGTGTACGACCCGAAGGAACTGGAACAGAGTATTCATCTGAATCCTTCGCTGGCCGAACACTACCGCGGCATACAGATGGAAAACCTGACGGCCGTGCGCACCCAGTCGCCGATGCAGGCCTATGTCTCATTTCGGCGCAACGGCCAGATCTGCTGGACCAGCAAGGAGCTGACGATTCCGCGTGGCGAACTCATCCTGACGGATGGACAGCACATGATCCGCAGCCGCTGCGGGAACCGTATCCAGAAGACGAGGCCGGGGGGCGCGGTTCATTCTGCGGCGAATGCGCAACAGATGGAGGACTTCATTCTAGACACGCCGCTGCCGTCGATTGCCCGGCTGCCGCCTTATCTTCAGCCTGTACTATCCCCGGGTGTTCTGCCGGGGGACATTTGGAAGGAATCCGGCAACGAGCTGTCGCCGGTGCCGGAACCTGGGACCCTGATCTTGTTCGCCAGCGGTTTCCTGCTCATCTTCCTGACGACGTTTCATCGGGGATGAGCTTCGATAGTAAAGAAGAGATGCATTACCGAAGCATTGTGAAGGATACGGAATGACACGCGCTCTAAAGATCGTTCTACTGACTTTGACTCTGTCGATGGCGACAGTGGTGATGGCCCAGAAAGAAAGCGCTCTCTTGCCCAAGGAAAAGACTGGGGCGATAAAGACGGTGGCACCCGCGGCGGCAGCAGATGCCGAGTATGTAATCGGCAAGGAAGATGTGCTGGCGGTGCAGGTTTGGCGTGAACCAGAACTCTCCCGCGTGGTTGAGGTTCGTCCCGATGGCAACATTTCGCTTCCGCTGGTGGGCGAGGTGGCTGCCGCGGGAAAGACCCCGCTGCAGCTACAGAAGACCTTGACGGACCTGCTGGGAACATACATGACCGCTCCCGAGGTTTCGGTGATTGTGCAGGACACGCGCAGTCAACGCTTCAGCATTCTCGGGCAGGTGATGCGTCCGGGCGCCTATCCGTTGAGCAAACCGATGACAGTGCTGGACGCTTTGGCTCTCGCGGGAGGATTCCGGGATTTTGCTAAGAGCGAAAAGATGTTCATCCTTCGGATAAACGCTGATGGAAGCCGCAAGAGAATTCCGGTCAGCTACAAGAAACTTATCAGCGTAAAAGGGATGAGCCAGAACGTGGAACTCCAGGTGCACGACACGCTCGTGATTCCTTAGGTGCCAAACGACATGATGTTCTGGCGGAAGTTCGCAATCACAATGTTAATCATGATGTCAGGAGCACTGGCGTTGGCGCAGGACCAGGACCAGATTCCGGAGCAGATTCCGCCTACCCCGTTGCAGGAAACGGAATCGATGGAAGTCGCGCCCTTGGCACCGCACGTAACCGACTATGGTTTCATGGTGCCCGCCGGTTGGAACGTAGCGACTGCGATCGATGCGCTTGGCGTGTACGACAGTAACCCGGCATTTCAGTTCCAGCCCGTAGGAGATGCGGCTCAGCGTTACAGCGGTAATTTTTCGCTCAGCTATCTTGCAGAGCACACCGTCTATCAAGCGACGTACGAGCCCTCGTTTAGCTATTACCGGAAGTTCACCAGTTTGGACAGCGCTGACCAGAATTTCAGCCAGACGATGTGGCACGACCTCTCGCCGCACACGAGTATTGGATGGCGTCTGGATGTTAATAAGTATCCAGCGTGGGGTGGCTCTGCTTTTTCTAACAGCAGTTTTGGCGCGTTGCTGATGCAACTGTCGGGCCTGACCGCATTGAATCTTCAGTCAAACGTATTGAACACCAACACGGGACTTACGCTGGAACACAAGGTGAGCCGCCGCTCCCGCGTTCAGGCATACGTTACAGGAGGAGTGACCAAGTACACTCAGAGCGACTCCAGCCAGTTTGTGAGCTTGCTTACAGAGCCGGATTCAAGAACGTGGTCGGGACAGGCGAGCCTTTTCTATGACTATCAGTTAGGCGCCCACCGCTCGCTGGGTGCCGGGGTTTCCGATTATTACTTCTTTTTCACCACTCAGGATTACCACATGACGGTGCAATCGGTGGTGCTTCGCTACTCGGAGAGTTTGCGTGATAACTGGACCTACTCGGTTTCCGCAGGTCCTCAATTCCAGGAGGATCAGCATCCGGCGCCAGCCATTCAACCTGGACTGAGCCTCAATTTCGATCTTGTGCATAGGACGAAAAAGAGCTCGTTTCGCACCAGTATCGTGAGCTCCTATCAGGCAGGCCAGGCGCAGGGCAATCTCACTAGCTGGACTGGGTTGGTCAGATTCGAGCACGCGATTGGCAAGCGTTACTTTGCGGGTGGATTCGGCAGCTATATGCGCTCGGATTCTCCGGTTTCCACGGGCTCGCTGGGAACGGGAGTTACGCAGAGCTTCGCACCGGCAGTTGATGGCGGCGTTCGACTAACGCGCCATCTTGTCTGGTTTACCAACTATGGGTTCAGCGTGCAGCAGGGTGTGCTGACCGAGCAGAAGAATATCTACCGGCAGCAGGTTGTGAGCGGACTCTCTCTCAATGTTGACCGATTGTTTTTTGGAGGGAGCGAACAATGAAACGAGCACCTTCGAGCCTTCAAGATTACATAGAGATTGCAGACCGCCGGAGGTGGTGGCTGGTGCTGCCCATCGCTATCGTCTCGCTGGCCGTTTTTTTCGGCAGCTTGTGGCTTCCGCGTTCCTACCGTTCGGAAGCGACGGTCATGATCGAACCTCAAAAGGTGCCGTCGAACTATGTACAGCCAACGATCTCAGAGGATGTGACCGACCGGTTGCAGGCGATTCGGGAAGAGATACTGAGCCGCGCGCGGCTTCGAAAGATTATTGCCGAATTCAACCTCTACAACTCCGCCAGCGGCAAGATACCCGGGGACGAAGTGGTTGACTTAATGCGCCGTGACATCTCGGTTGAAGTGGTGACAAACCAGCTCAACCCCAGCGATCGCGCGAAGTCGGTGGCGGCTTTCAAGATCGCCTATTCAGGCCGCAATCCGTTGCTGGTGCAGAAGGTGACGCGCGATCTGGCGTCGCTCTTTATCGAGGAAAACCTGAAGGACCGCGAGCAGGAATCCGAGGGCACGACGGACTTTCTCGACGACCAACTGGAAAAGCTCAGGCAGTCTCTGCAGGAACAGGAGATGCGCATTCAAACCTTCAAGACCGCTCATGCGGGAGAGTTGCCGGAGCAGCAGATGCCGAGCCTGCAGATGCTTGGGCAGATGCAAAGCGTGCTGCAGGCAAACTCGGATGCGATCACGCGCGCGCAGCAGCAGCGCAGCTACATGGCTTCGGTACTGGAGAGCATGAAGATGATCGCGACGCCGCAGAGCATGAAGACGTCATTGCAAATTGACTTCGACAACAAGACCGCGGAGCTGCTGGCGGCCGAACAGAAATACAAGCCCTTGCATCCTGATATCTTGCGCCTCAAGGCGGAATTGGCGGCGCTGAAGCAGAAGATCGCCGCGGATAAGTCCAGTGGTGCTGACGGCGGCGGGCCTTCGCAGGCAAGCCCCGAGCAGATCCAGGTGCAGATCGATGGGCTGGACAAGGAGGTTGTGAAGCGTACGGCGCGGCAGGCGCGACTTGAGGGAGAGATCCAGAAGTTGCAGGTGCATATGAATGCGCTGCCGCGCGTGGAGCAGGAACTTGCAGAACTCTCCCGCGACTACGATACGTCGCGCACGAGTTACGAGGCACTGCTGGCAAAGCGCAATAACTCGTCGGTGGCAGCCGAGATGGAGCGGCGCGCAGAAGGAGAGCAGTTCCGCATCCTTGACCCGGCCAGTTATCCGGAGAAGCCCTCCAGTCCGAATCTGCTCCAGATCAATGTGGTTGGTCTGCTGGCCGGCATTTTTGCAGGCTGTGGACTGGCAATGCTGGCGGAGATGAGCGACAGCACGCTGCACAGTGAAAGGGATCTCACGCACTCGACTGGCGCGCCGGTGCTGGCCAGCCTGCCTTATGTGTTAGACACTACAGAAAAAAAGCAGGCGACGAAGAGACGATGGCTGATAGCGGCCACCACCTGCGTTTCATTTCTGGTAGCAGTGCTTTTGGCTTATTTGCAGCGTTCGGCAATTGCCACAGGATTTGGATGGCGGTTCTGATGTATTTCAAACATTTTGGATTAGAGAAAAATCCGTTTTTGCTGAACACCTCGCCCGATTGCGTTTATTACAGCACTGCGCATTGCGAGACGATGGCACACCTGCTGTATGCGGTTCGCGACTGCAAAGGCATCGTGTTGTTGATGGGTGAGGCTGGAACCGGCAAGACCACCCTCCTGCACAGGGTTGTGAACTTGGTGTGTCCGGCCGGCGCCGTGGCCAGCACAATTCTGAATCCGATGATGGAGACGGCACAGGAACTGCTGATCAGCGTGCTCGCTGGTTTCAATATCAACGTCGCGCAAGGTACGGCGATGGAGTTGCTGGCGCTACTCTATGCATTCCTTGAGGATCAGGCCCGGCAGGGGCGTCGCGCAATTTTGGTGGTGGATGAGGCGCAACAACTCAGCAGCCGGACGTTGGAAAATCTGAGGCTGATCTCGAATCTTGAGAGCAATGGGAAGCGGATGATTCAGCTGATTCTGTCGGCTCAACCAGAGATCCGCCAGGTGCTTTCCAACCATCATCATGCCGCGCTGCGGCAGCGCATTGTTGCGCGCTGTTATCTGGAGACCCTGCCGCCTGCAGAGGTGTGGAACTATCTTGCACTGCGAACTGCGCGTGCGGGCAGCGACGGGCGCATGATCTTCCTTCCGGAAGCGGTCGATAGGTTGATGGCTTTGAGCTCATGCACTCCGCGGTTGATCAATGTTCTGGCCGATAACTGTTTGATCGCAGCCTATGCAAAGGGAGTAGAGACGGTGGACGCGGCGCTGGTCAGCCGTGTGGCCAGCCATTTCGAATTGGATACGGAAGCTACTGCACCCGTTCGGGTGGGGGGCGAGCGCACGCCAGAGTCATGGAAAAAGTTAGTCGGCGAGTATGCCAGCTACGAACTGCCGGAGGCTTTGCGGAACTTTGCCAGCGCTCTTCAGTTCGGTCGTGAGATGGATTAGTGCGGGCGGAAACGCTGGAATACGAAGGAGATTTTTGTGGATTATCTGTACCAGGCGTTGAAGCGGGAAATCGG
Organism: uncultured Acidobacteriota bacterium; assembly: GCA_963786435.1. Classification (GTDB taxonomy): domain Bacteria; phylum Acidobacteriota; class Terriglobia; order Terriglobales; family Acidobacteriaceae; genus TOLSYN. Next base: position 1,982,955 of record CAWAZK010000002.1, on the reverse strand, counting down.
GGTTGTCGAAGCTGAGCCAGCGTCCCTGCCTCCATTGGAGGAGCAACGCGTCGAGCCGGTGTCCGCTGCTTTCAGGAATGAATTCATCGCGCCCGCCATAAACGAGCGCGGAAAGAAAGTTGCGTTCCCGGTGAAGTTGGAGCGGCTGTTTGTGCTGCGAACCGAGGGGATGGAAAAAGAACATATTGCTGTGTTGGAGCAATACCGGGTGTTGCGCTCCAGGGTTCTGCAGATCATGAAGTCGCAGAAGATGCGTACCCTGATGGTTACCAGCGCGGCGAGCGGAGAATGCAAGACAACCACCTCGATCAACCTTGCACTGGCTCTCAGCCAAGTGCAGGGAATCAAGGTTCTGCTGGTGGACACGGATCTGCGCAAAGCTGGGATTGCGGAAGTGTTGGGTGTGCCTTACGAAAAAGGATTGCATGATTACCTGCGCTCTCCCTTACCGCTTTCGGAAATGCTTCTGCAACTTACGGGCAATCTTTCTTTTATTCCGTCGGGAGGCATCGATCAGAACTCGGTTGAGTTGCTTCATTCCGGTGTAATGTCCGCGCTTGTAAAGGAATTACAGAGTTACTTCGACATCGTCATTTTTGATTCACCGCCGCTGTTTCCGGTGGCCGATGCACGCGTGACCGCAACACTTATGGACGCAGTACTGTTCTGTATTAGTGCGGGGAAAACATCGGAAACCGTCATCTCGGAGGCGATTGCACTGATTCGTCCGAAGTTGATCGGTACGGTGCGTGTCGGCCCGGAGGTCCGCTCGGGTGGCGACTACTACTACTACTCTTCCGCAGGCGCAAAGGAGTAGCCACACATGCTTAGCGTGCTGAACCGGTATGTCCCAGGCCGTGTGTTTGTGCTGGTGGTCGCTGAAAGTGCGTTGATCGCGACCGGACTGTTCGCGGTCGGGGCGCTGGTCATGCACCGTGTGGTCATAGCATCAGCCGAGAGCAGCGAATTTTTTCTCAAGGGTTGCATTATCGCGGCGGTATGCCAACTTACGTTCTATTACTTCAGCCTGTATGACCTGCGCGCAATCGAATCGAAACGGGCATTGCTGGGAAGGCTGCTCAGTGCGATTGGCGTCTCCTGCCTCGCCATAGCCGTGCTCAGCGAAATCTTTCCATCGCTACGGCTGGGAATTGGCGTGATCGAGCTGACCTTTGTATGCATGGTCCTCATCATTCTGCTTGGACGTCTTTCGCTGGAATGGGTGAATCGCTGCACTGTAGTGGGAGAGCGGATTCTGGTGGTCGGCAACGGAAATATGTCGATCTCGCTGACCAGAGAGATTCACATGCGCAACGATCTTCCGATTCGTCTTCTGGGAGTGGTCTCGGAGCCGGAGTTTCAGGAATCCATTCCGAACGTCAGCCAACTCGGACCGCTCGACGATCTGGAAAGCATCATCAAGCAGCAGAGACCGCAGCGCATTGTGATTGCACTCAAGGAAAGAAGAAAGCGTCTTCCTGTCGAGTTGCTGCTGCGCGCGCGCGCCGAGGGAATTCGTATCGAAGAAGCTGCGACGTTGTATGAAAAGCTGACCGGCAGAATCCCGGTCGAGACAATTTATCCCAGCACCCTGATTTACTCGGATGGTTTCAGCAAACGCACGAAAACCCAGCAGCTATTAGCGCGCATTGTCAGCATCACCGTGGCGCTGTTCGGCCTACTTTTAGTGGCTCCGTTGATGATCGTTACCGCGCTGTTGATAAAGCTGGAGTCTCCGGGGCCGGTGTTCTACAGCCAGGAACGGGTTGGAAAAGATGGGAAAAGCTTTAACATTTTGAAGTTCCGCTCCATGCGCACGGATGCCGAACATAATCTTTCTCCGCAGTGGGCGAGCCATAACGATCCGCGCATTACGCGCATCGGTTCGATTATTCGCAAGCTTCGCATCGATGAACTGCCGCAGTTCATAAACATTCTCAAGGGCGAGATGAGTTTTGTGGGGCCGCGGCCGGAACGTCCTTTCTTTGTGCAATTGCTGACGGAAAAGATTCCCTACTACGACCTGCGTCATTCGGTTCCACCGGGAGTCACAGGATGGGCGCAGGTTTCGTATCCCTATGGAGCAACGATTGAGGATTCAAAGAACAAACTTGAGTACGACCTGTTTTATGTGAAGCATGCTTCCTTTGCTTTCGATCTAGCGATTCTGTTTGAGACGGTGAAGACGGTTGTGACGGGGGGCGGACGGTAACCGGAACCAAGATGATGTCACGACTTAGACATGCGGCGCATTACATGGTGGCAGCCGGGCTCTATTACTCCGGCATTCTGGCACTTCGTTGCTGGCTTCGCCGCCGCGTGAGTCATCGTCCGGAAAGTGCTGTTCTCGGATTGCATCGCATTCTTACCGCACAACAGTCCGCTGTCACCTGCTCGGAGCCGGGAATGATTGTGATGCTTCCGACGTTTTGTGAGCTTCTGCGGACGCTTAAAAAGCAGTTCCATGTTCTCAGCCTTGCGGATTTCGAACTTGGAAGATTTCCCTGCGACGGAAAGCCGAGCTGCCTGCTTACGTTCGACGACGCGTGGCTAGACACGTTTGAAAACGCATTTCCAGCGGTGCGCGAAGCTGGACTGCAGGCGGCGGTTTTTGTCCCGACTGGATTGATCGGTAGCGAAAGTATCTTCTGGGTCGAGCGTCTGAGTAATTTGTGGCGCAACTGCAAAACTAATCACGAAGCGCTTTGCAGTGTGCTTGGGCAGGAGCTTGGGCGAACCCCGGTTGCGAGTCTTGAGGAGTCGATTGCGGATTTGAAGCGCGTGCCTGCGGTGCGGCGCGAGTCCATTGTGAACGCGCTTCTTGCGCGGTTTGCAGATGGAAGCCAGTCCGGTGCAGATGACAGGTTCATGAGCTGGGAGCAACTGCTGGCGATGGCGCCTGTCTTTGAACCTGCGAGTCACACTGTCAATCATGTGTTGCTGGACTTTGAAGACGAGGCAACGGCGAACAAGGAGTTAGTGGACAGCCGGGCGACGCTGCAAGAAAAGGCCGGTGCGCCGGTGAGAGCACTCGCATACCCGAGCGGAAGTTTCGACGAGCGCGTTCGCGGATGGGCGGCGAACGCTGGATATCAGTGGGCATTTACGGTGCGTGCAGGCACCTACCGTGTGGGGGACGATCCGCTTACCGTGCCGAGATCGTTGCTGCAGGAGGGCAACATTACGAGCCCGTGGGGAAGCTTTTCGCCTGCGATGTTTCACTTCCGGTTGACCGGATGGCGATGAGGGGAATGATGAAGGTATTTGTCACGGACGGCAATCTGCGATCGACGCTTGCGGCCGTGCGCTCGCTTGGGCGCGCCGGTGTCGTCGTCGGGACGGGAAACGAAAGAGAGGGAATGATTGCGGCGGCTTCGAGATACTGCAGGGAGGCTCTGATCTATCCCTCGCCGGTGCTTGAGCCAGAGGCCTTTCAATCTTTCTTGTGCGAAGAACTCGCTGCTCGCGGATATACCCATCTGCTGCCGATGTCCGATGTCACGGTGCAACTGGTTGCGCCACTCAAGCGCCAACTGGCCCCGGCGATTGCCGTTATGGTTGAGGGCTCGGAGGCACTCTCGCTGGTTCAGAATAAGGCTGCGATGCTCGACCTTGCGGGACGAGTCAATGTGGGTGTGCCGCGTTATATCAGTGGATGTGATCCGGAGCGACTGCTGCAATTCGCCGCATCGGTTGGCTTTCCAGTGGTGATCAAGCCTTGCCGCTCGCGACAATATCTGGATGGCGCGTGGCGAGAGGGAGGCGTGACGTACGCTCACACTCCGGAGGAGTTGATTGCGAAGTACGAGGCAGCGGGCCAGTCGATTCCTGATCCGCTGGTGCAGGAGAAGATCGCCGGCGAAGGGCGCGGAGTATTTCTGCTGATGTGGAAGGGCGAGGTGAAGGCCGCGTTCTGCCATAGGCGGCTTCGCGAGAAACCTCCGTGGGGCGGGCTCAGCGTGCTGAGTGAGAGCCTGCCTTTGGACCGGGCGCTGGTGGAGCGCTCGGCGGCGTTGCTTCGCGAAGTCTCATGGAACGGCCCTGCGATGGTGGAGTACAAGGTTGATGGGCGTGACGGCGAGGCGAAGCTGATGGAGGTGAACGGACGCTTCTGGGGATCGCTGCAGCTGGCCATCGATGCGGGAATTGATTTTCCGGCGATCTATTACCGGCTGGTTTGTGGAGAAGATGTGCCGCCGCAACTTGAATATCGCGCGGGAGTGAAGTGCCGTTGGCTGCTCGGCGATCTCGATTCGCTGCTTACGCGGCTGCGATCCTCAGAGCAACAGCAGCGGCTGTATTATTCTTCGGTTTCGCGCTGGCGTGCTTGCACCGACTTCTGCCACTTCTTCGGAAAAGACCTGCACTACGATGTTTTCTCAATTAGCGATCCCGGCCCTGGGTGGCAGGAATTGAAGCAGTACATTCCACTGAACGTGCGCTTGCTGCTCTTTCCTCAGCGCGTCGGCAATGCGGAAGGGACGCACTCATGAAGAAGCTCAACATCTTGCATACGATCGAAACCAGCGGCCCCGGCGGTGCGGAAAACGTGCTGCTCCTTCTGGTCGCGGGGCTTGACCCGGAACGCTTTCGCTCCGTGGTGGTCATCAACGAGCCCGGCTGGCTGGAGGATCGACTGCATGAACTCGGATTGCCGACGGTTCGCGTGCAGTGGAACAAGTGGTGGGACTTTCGCCTGCCTCGGGCCCTGGCCCGAATGGTTGAAGAGGAGCAGATCGATCTGATTCACTCTCACCTTCCCGACCAGAATTTCTATGCCTGTCTCGCGAGCCGGCTTTCGGGCTGTCCCACGATTGTCACTTATCACGGGCCGGTGGAGCTGAGCGATTCGGGAACACTGCGGGGGTGGTTGAAGCTGCAACTTGTGAAGCGCACCGCGCGCAAGGTGGTTGTGGTTTGTGACTTTGTGCGCGATATGCTGAAAAATATTGGATTCCCCGACGGAAAGCTTTGTCGCATTTACAACGGCATTGAGACTTCGCGCTTTGCCGCTGCAGATTGCGGCGTGCTGCGGCGCGAATTAAACTGCCCGCCTGAGACTGTGATCGTGGGCATGGTGGCCAATGTGCGCGCTCCGAAGGGGCACGAATATTTCATCCGCGCCGCGCGCCTTATCGCCGATCAACATCCCAACACGTTTTTCGTGATCAGCGGAGATCTGCATGACACTCTTGCCCCGCCGCTGTTCAAGCTGGTCAACGATCTGGGATTGCAGGAGAGCCTCAGATTTCTGGGATTCCGCGAGGATGTACCGCGAATTCTTACCGACATCGATATCTTTGTTCTGCCTTCGACGAGCGAAGGGTTTCCGCTGGTGTTGTTGGAGGCGATGGCCTGCGCCAAGCCGGTGGTTGCCACACGCTGCGGTGGCGCCGGAGAAGTAGTGGCGGATGGTCGCACGGGATTCATGGTTCCGGTGGCGGATGCGCCGGCAATTGCTGCGCGCGTGATTGAATTGCTGAACCAGAAAGACAAGCGGGCATCGATGGGGAAGGCCGCAAAAAAAGACATTCAGAGAGGATTTTCGGTGCAGGCGATGGTGGCGAATTACGAGCGTCTCTACGAGAGCTGCAATCCTGCACGCGATGTAAATGTTCCAGTTTCGAATCCTGTTTGCGCGGGAGAGCGATACTAATGTTCGTCAAAGGCGCGCTGCACATTCACTCTAAGTTCTCGCACGACGGTAAGTTAACACTTGCGGCAATTGCGCAGCTTTATCGCAGTCAGGGATTTCAGTTCGTCTGTATCTCTGAGCACTCAGAGGATATGGATGAACGGAAGATCGTTGCGCTGCGGCACGAATGTGAATCTCTTTCGGGCGCGGATTTCTGCATGGTCTCAGGAGTCGAATACTCCTGCGAGAATGCGCTTCATATCGTGGGCGTGGGATGCGATCGGGTGCTGGACACATCGAACCCAGTGCGCCTGGTAGGTGCGATCCGCGAAGCCGCAGCTTTCGCGGTGCTCGCGCATCCACGGCGGATTCGCTGGAGTTGTTCGCCCGATCTGGCGTCCATGCTCAACGCAGTGGAAGTGTGGAATGTGCGTTATGACGGCAAATATCTGCCTTCGCCGGAGGCTTTGGATTTTTTTAATCACATCAAGGCTTTGAATCCGAAGCTGCTGGCTGTGGCGGGAGATGACTTTCATGGATTGGGAGGCTTCTATCCGCTGAGCGTGCGGATGTCGGTGAACTCGCTCGATCGTGACTCTGTATTGAAGGAACTGATTGGCGGGCGGTACTCCATTGAAAGCCAGTGCTTTCGTGCGTCTGCCGATTCTACTTTTTCGCCGCGCACTCTCGCATACTACCGGACATTATGTTTGCCGCTTCACTGCGCAAAGTCACTGCGAAATAAATTGAGCGCACAACATCTGTAAGACAGCTTGGAAAAAACATTATGCTTTGGCTCTTCTGGCTCTCGATTCTCTTCATCACGTACACACTGCCGGGATATGCAGTTTGTCTCTGGCTGCTCTCTCTGGTGCGCTCGCGAAAGCGGGTACGTGCGGAGATTGTGCCATCGGTTTCCGTGCTGATCGTGGTGCGAGGCGCTGAGAGTCTCATCGAAGGCAAACTTCTAAACTGCCTGGAGCAGGACTATCCCGGGGATTTTGATGTTGCCGTGGTGTGCGATGGGCCATCGCCGGCGACGGAAGAAATTGTGTTGCGATACAAGGATCGTGGGGTCCGTCTTCTGCGAGCCGAGCGCCAGGGCAAGACGGCTTGCCTGAAGATGGCGCTGGCGGAGACCTACGGGCAGATCGTTCTGTTCACCGATGTGGGTGTGCGAATGAAGAGTGACGCGATTCGTACGCTCGTCTCCAATTTCGCCGATTCGAGAGTGGGTTGCGTCAGCAGCGAGGACGATACTCGGGCGAGTGTGGGCAACGCGGAGCCAATGTACATTTCCTTTGACTCGGTGCTGCGCCGGCTGGAGGGTGCGGTGTGCTCGCTGATTAATGCGAGTGGATCATTGTTTGCCGCGCGGCGCGAGGTGTGTGGAAACTGGCTGCCGCCGATGAGCAGTGATTTCTTCGTTCCCCTGCACAGCATTGAAGCCGGCTACGATGTGGTGGTTGATACGCGTGTGCCCGGATACCTCGGCACGGTCAACGTGGTAGATGAATTTCAGCGCAAGGTTCGCACCATCGTTCACGGATTGGATGTGTTCTTCGCACACCTTCATATCCTCAACCCATTTGTTTATGGATTGGTTTCGTGGGAGCTGGTGAGTCACAAGCTTTTTCGCTGGCTGCTTCCCTTCGGGTTTATCGCTGCGCTGCTTTCGAACTGCTTCCTCTGGAACGCGGGAGCCTTTTATCGTGCAACGCTGGTGGCACAGGTTGTCTTTCACCTTGCCGGCGTTGTTCCGCGTTACTTCCCGCGATGCTTGCGGTTCTTGCCTTTCAAAGTCGCCAGCTTCTTCATGATCGGAAATCTCTCTACGCTGAAGTCCTGGATCTTGTACTTCCAGGGAGAGCGATTTCAGACCTGGGAGCCAAGCAAGCGTTAGAAGCAGCGGCTAAGGAAGGTTGCGGACGATATGAGGGCCAATACATTTTGTAAGTGGGAGCGGAAGCTTCTTCCATGCCCAGGTAGCGAGTTGAAACTTCGGATTGGCGGGGCTCAACTCGGCAGCGGCTTCTCCGTTCTTTGTCCAACTGGCCCAGGGTAGAGGGACGTCGGTGGTGTCCCAGAGTTGCTTGAACTTGTGGGTGCCGGAGTCGCGCGTGGAGCGGCCAAAATCGAGCCAGGCAAAGCCGCGTTCTCCGGCAATGCGCAGGATCGTCCAATAGAGAAGCATATTCGGTTGAAGCGAGAGGTAACGCCAGTGCGAACACATCCAGGTCGCTTCCATGCCGTCGCGAAAGGAGATGAGAAAGGCCGCCGCGATTGGCTTGCCTTCAAGCCGCACCACGACGATCTCGGTATCCTGAGGGAAGGCGCGCAGGACTTCGGCAAAGAGTTTCTTCGCGTAAACCGGGGTGCCCAGGTTGCGCATGTTTTCGGCAAAGATCTCGTAAAAGATGTCGAGCGCTCCGGCGCCCTCGGCTTCCGCGGTCATGCCGGTTTTGGTGGCCTTGTTTACCTTGCGGCGGTTATTGGAGTTCAATGCCTTCCACATCGCCTCGGTGTCGCGACTGACTTGGCGAACCGCGGCGACCTTGTGCGCGGAAGACGGAAGATCGAGGCGATACTCACCGCGATAGCGCAATTGAAGACGCGCCGCGCCGGTTTGCTTTGCAATTTCAATGGCACGATCCACCAGCGCCTGTTCAATTTCGATGGAGTCCGACAACGGGCCTCCTGCATTCAGAAACGGCAAGGATGTGATGAAGCTTCCGAACAGCAGACTCTTCTGCCATGCCAGCGGAAGCACGCCGATGACTTTGTCGCGCTCAGTTGCGATCAGGTAGTAGGTGGGAATCTCGAACGCGTTCTCAATGACCGTCTTCCACGCCCAGCGGTGGCAATGAGTGGCGGAGGGGTGCTGCAGAACGTAGCTGTCCCACGAGGCTTGCATTTCGGGAGTCGCAAGGGAAATCTCAAAGTTGGTTTGCTCGGTCACAGCGGATGGCACCTGACTACCTCTCATACTTGCGATTCAAATTGTGCAGCGGAAGTGCGTTGGTATTGCATCGAGTTTACTCTACCAGCTTTCAATGCAGATCAATCGAAGGAAGGATTCTGAGATGGCGCGCAATGCGGAATCAGGAGTAACCGTGAGTGCTGGCGAACGTCTCGAATCCGAGGTTGTTGCCTCGGAGCTGCGACAGGGACTTTCGGTGTGCCATGTTCTGTCCGGCGATCGCTGGGCGGGAGCCGAGGTGCAGGCCGCTACTCTGATTCGTGCGCTTTGCCGCGGCGATCTTCGTGTTTCGGCGATTGTGCTGAATGAGGGACGTCTGGCCGGTGAACTCCGGCAAGCAGGTGCCGTCGTCAAGGTGATCCCGGAAGAGCGCAACAGTTTTTCGCGGATTCTTGCGGAGGGCGTGCCGTTTGTCGTCCAGCAGCGTGTCCAAATTCTGCACTCGCATCGCTACAAAGAAAATCTGCTTTCACATCTTCTTGCGTTGCGCTGCCGCGTGCCATTCAAAGTGCAGACAAAGCATGGAATGCCAGAACCTTTTACGGGATTGAAATCTCTGCGCCAACTGTTTCTTCAGCAACTTGATTCTTGGAGCGGGCGATTCGGCGCCGATGCGGTAATTGCCGTTAGTGATGAGATGGCTCCGCCGCTCCGCCGCGCGTACGGCTCGCGCAAGGTGGTCACGATCCGGAACGGAATCGATACGGCCAATGTTGTCAGCCGGTTCAGCCGCGAAGAGGCGAAGGCGAGGATCGGCTGCACTTCGGCCTCAGTGGTGGGCATTGTGGGACGGTTGGAGCCGATTAAGCGCGTAGATCTTTTCTTGCAGATGGCGAGAATCGTGGCCGACCAGGTTCCGGACGCACAGTTTGTTGTGGCTGGTGAGGGTAGCTTGCGGCAGTCTCTGATTTGTTCCGCGCGTGAGGCCGGATTGGAAAGCAACGTGCAGTTCATTGGGCATCGCGAGGATATCCACGACGTGTTTCGGGCGCTTGATGTGCTGGTGATGTGTTCTGACCATGAGGGCTTGCCCATGGTGCTTCTGGAGGCGATGTGGCTGGGGGTTCCGGTGGTTGGACGTGCGGTCGGTGGGATACAGGAGGTGCTGGAGAATGGTCGCAACGGTTTGACTGTTCCCTCTGCTGATCCAGGAGAACTTGCCTCGGCTTGCCTGAGCTTGCTTGGGGACCGGTCATTGGCTAACCGCTTGTGCCGTAATGCGGTGCAAGCAATTCAGCAGGAATTCTCGGTGGAGCGCAATGCTGGCGCAACCCTCCGACTTTACGATGAGCTTTGCGAAAGATAGTGGCATGGACCTGATCTGGCTCTCGCACTTTATTCCGTATCCGGCGCGCGGCGGCGCGGCACAGCGCAGCTTCCATCTTCTAAAGGAGGCGGCGCGGCGCTATCGCGTAACGTTCATCGCGTTCAATCGTCCGGTGCAGGATTCCGCGGCACTTGCCGAGAGCCGGCGGGAGTTTGAGCGCTTTTGCCATCGCGTGGAATTCTGGGAAGTTCCTTTGGCTTGGAAGGGCGCTCGCTGGTGGGGGAAGCTTGCGCTCGCTCCGTTCTATCGCTGGCCGCACTCTGCTCTGACCTATCACTCGCCGGAGACGGCAAGTCGCTGGCGAAACATTCTTGGTGAATGTGCGGAAGCACTCGTACACATCGACTCTTCCGATCTTGCGTTCTTTGTGGAACCTGCATTGCGATTCCCTACCCTGCTGAATCACCATAACTGTGAATCAGCCATGGCCTCGCGGCGGGCTTTGCTGGAGACGAATCCAGCTAAAAAATTTGTGCTTCGCCATCAGGCCGGGAAACTTGCCGCGGTGGAAATCGCGTTGACTCACCGCGTTGCTCTTAACCTCACCGTTTCCGATGAGGACTCGACGCGGCTTTGCGAGATTAATCCCCGCGCGCAGACTCGGGTAGTAGAGAACGGAACCGATGTTGAATACTTCCAGCCGCAGAATGATTTGCTGGAAGAGCGCACCATTGTGTTCGCGTCGTCGCTTCGCTGGTATCCGAATCAGTCGGCGCTGACTTTCTTCGACCGTGAAATATGGCCGCTGATCAAGCGGGGTTGTCCCGGTGTCCGCTTCATCGTGGCGGGGCAGAAGCCGCCAGAGTTTATCGCGCGATGGGCGAAGTCCGACGCGGCGATCGAGTTTGTTCCGGACCCCGAAGACATTCGGCCCTACATCGCGCGCGGCGCTGTGTATGTTTGTCCCATTATTGACGGCGGAGGCTCGCGCCTCAAACTGCTGGATGCCATGGCGATGGGCAAGGCGATTGTGAGCACTACGATCGGCGCCGAGGGCCTCCGGTATGCTGCAGGCAAGCATATGCTGATTGCCGATGAGCCGCAGCATTTTGCAGACAGTGTAATAGCTCTGATGGAAGATGCTTCGCTCCGGTGCAGGCTGGCTGCGGCGGCGCGGCAGTTGGCATTGGAGGAATACAGTTGGGGAGTAATCGGTAATCATCTGGCCGAGGCTTACGCGTACGCGGGCGATGGCGATGGGCAGGGATGATTCAGGACGTCAACAGTGCGGTTGCTATGCCGGGCGTGTTGTCTCTGGATGACTTCGCGCCTGGAAACCAGCGGTGGGGCTTCGACTTCATCGGACTGCTCGCCTACATTTTTGTCGAGTACACGCGCATTGCAGTGGTGTACCCGATTCTGGCCCCGCTTCAGTTGGGCAAGGTCTCACTGCTGATGGCGATGCTCGGGGTGCTTGCCTGCCGCGCGACTCCATCGGCGGACGGAAATGGACGAATTAAATTTGCGGTCGTGCTGCTGGGCATCTTCGCTTGTCTCTCCGGACTCATGGCTCATTACACGGTTGTTCCTGGGGGCGCGCTGTGGAACATCCCCGAGCAACTGATTGCTGTTTTTCTGATTGCGCGCGCGGTGACCAGTCGCTGGCGATCTCAGGGATTTATCTTCCTGCTGCTGCTTTTGAATCTGAAGGTGGCGCAGCATGGGTTGCGCACCTATATCACCGAGCATGGCAGGGCCACCAATGAAATGGCGTTCGTGAAGTTTGGGATCATTGGAGGGGGCGGGGGTTTTTATGACAATTCCGCCGACCTCGGCGTCGCGATGTGCGTGGTCTTTGGATTGGCTGTGGCGCTATTCCAGGCTAATGCGGAACGCAAGAGCCGATTCTTTTTTCTCATCTGCGGGCTTGCCTTCGGCGCGTTGATTATCGTCTGCGGATCTCGTGGGGCGATTGTAGGAGCGTCTGCGATTGTTCTGGCGACATGGGTTAAAAGCCCGAAGAAATCCTGGGCGCCAGTTTTTTTGGGGCTCTTTGTGGTCGGCCTTGTGTTCCTGATGCCACATGCCAGCCGCGACCGCTTCCAATCGGCCGAGGACTACAAGCATGATGAAACCGCGAATCATCGCGTGCTGCTATGGCAGGCGGGTCTTCGCATGTGGTCCGACTACCCTGTCTTCGGAGTTGGGCCTGCGAATTTTCGTTATGTGCGGCAGGCCTCCTACCGGATCGCTGTCGAGAATGAGCGCGACCAGGCGGCCTTTGTCTGTCATAGCCTTTATATTGAGGTTATCTCTGAACTGGGGACCTTGGGCACGTTGGCGGCGGCGGGCATTATTATTTCGTTTTTTCTCCTGACTCGCAGAGTGCGCAAGCGCCTGATCGCGAATGGCACAGAACGTCAAAGCTGGGAGCTGTGTCTCTGCTCCGGCCTGGAGTTGGCGATGATCGGCTATCTGGTGAGCGGCGCCTTTGTCTCGGTCTTCTGGTATCCGCATATATGGGTCATGTGCGGGCTCGCGATGGGGCTGAACACGGCGACGGCGCCGCCCGAGTCTAGCTATGATTTCGGCCATCAACTGTGATGCGAGAATTAGCGAGTTGCCGCAATCATCCGAACACCGAGGGGGCTAACTTGAGGGAGAGCGATATAAACGCCTCACCGATCGCGTCAATGTTCCTGATGCACATGGGAAGCAATGTAGGTTACGCAATTGCTCCGCTTGAGCGACTCTTCTTTGATATTGGCCTCGCGCTGGCTGGAAATGATCAGAGCCTTGTCCATTTTGGCTACACAGATTTTGTGCGCGGCAAGCCATCATCACTTCCACGGGAGTTCGATAACTTAATCGAATTCGACTTTCGTTCAACGACACGGCGCGAGAACCAAAGGCTTGCCGATTATGCGCGAGAGCATGACATTAAGCTGGCTTTAGTTTTTGATGTGCAACCAGTTCATTCAGCTTTCCGTGCCTTGCGGCAGGGTGGTGTGAGTACGATCCTCGGGTACTACGGATGTGAAATCTCTGCCTTGATGCCGGCATGGAAGCTGGCAATCAAGCGACTGCTGTTTGCCTTGTCGCGCTCGAAGATGGATGGACTGATCTTCGAATCGCAAGCTATGGCGGATCTTGCTGTCCTGGGCAGAGGGGTGCCCAAGCACAGGATCGACGTGGTCCCGCTTGGCGTCGATTTAGAAGTTTTTCAAACGGGCGAATCGTCTTACGTATATGACGTTATGGGCTTGCCTCGGGAGCGCAAGGTGATTGCCTACGCTGGCCATATGGAATCCCGAAAAGGAGTTCACTCTCTGGTCGATGCGGCCATCGATTTGCTGAAGCGCAGAAATCGGAAAGATGTTTGCTTCGTGCTCTTCGGCGATCGACCGCATGAGAGTGAGCAGTACGAGAAAATGTACGCCGGTTCAGGAATCGAGAAATTGATTCGTTTCGGCGGCTACCGTTCTGATCTTGCCGAGATTTATCGCGGATGTTTTTGTGGGGTTATTCCTTCGACAGGTTGGGATTCATTTCCGCGAACATCGCTGGAGATGGCTGCTTGCGGCTTGCCGATTATTGCCGCGCGCACAGGAGGTCTGCCTGAAGCCGTGCTTCACGATCGCACCGGAATGATCTATGAAACAGGGAATATCCAGGAGTTGGGTGATTGTATCGAAACGCTCTTGGATCATCCGGAGATTGCTGCCCAATACTCTCGTGCCGGACGTGAACGCTGCGAAATGGAACTTAGTTTAGACGCTCAATATGAGCGGTTTCTAAGAACTGTTCAGACGCGATTAGACCACCAGCCATCACAGCAAACCGTCATTGAGCACCTCAAATAATGTTTAGCAGAGATCGTTTTTACAGACGCGCACGCCGCTGACGAACCAGCCGTTTTGTACCGGCCATTGAGCGGTGCAGCCGCCGATGTTGCTCTGCATGTCCGCGTAAGAAAACCCCCAGGTTGCATCCGCTCCGGCAGGAAGGAACGGTTGGTTTTCCATGCTGTCAACAAGCTTGTGGGCCGCATAGAAACGCAGAAAGCCATCGCTCTTTCCAGGTGTACCGAGATTCACATGGACTTGCCAGTATTGCCATTGTCCGCGTAGCTTTGCTGGTCTGTATTTTGTGTTCTTCGCAAAGCTTTTGCTGCCGTTATCCCTGAATACATAGAACTGGATCACGTCCAGTCCGGCGGGCACATTGAAATCCATACTGATGCGATTACTACGGCTGACGACGCTTTCATGCAGTCGCCACAGATGTACGCCGCCGTAGCAAACGCCGCTGGGACCTGTAGAAACCGCAGGCAATTGGAAGCCGACCGGAAAATAAACGTATCCACTCATCCAGACGTCTCGCGAGAGCGGGAATTGGTGGGTCATCAACTTTCCGAAGGTGACGTGGTTTGCGCCGATGCCCGCCACACATCGTTGGCCGCCCAGGGGATCGGGTTGCAGATAATTGTAGGCATGGTCGTCGAAAGCGGCGAATTTGGGGTCACAACCACTGAAATCCGAAAATGCCAGCAGCGCCGGATTGTTAGACGGTTCCATCTCTTCGAAGGAAGCGGTGCTGCCCGGATGTCCGCTCCGGACTCGCTCAATCTGAATCGTCGCATTGGGGAGCGTTTTGTTTTCCGCGCAGGTGGCCGTGATTGGCCAGCCGAACGTCTGGCAGAGCAGAATGCCGCTCAACAGGAAAGTAAACGAACTCTTTGTTCGCGTTCGTAAATGCAGGAAAAACATCGCGATGACCCTCCGTGGTTACATCGGCGCGCTCTCCAATCCCAACGGTTACCAAGGTACATGAACTCTCGTCATCCCACAATAAGAGCTGTACTCGGCAACTTAGGTTGGCTGGAAATCTCAATGGGTGTCGAGAAAGACTGCTGATGAACGCAGAGGCTTTTAAAAAAGTTGTCTGGATTCTGTTGAGATAAGCGATCCGAGGAGCCGGAAGCGAGAAGCGAAAAAGATCGGCCGATGTCTCACTCGACCACGTTGTCTAATTTCTGGACTTAGGATTCCATTGTCCGGGAGCCTCGCCGCCCAGACTATACACTCACAATCCAAATAAGGTTTTTTACGTTCCATCAGCTTCGAAGTAGCTGAGAGTTTGAGTTGCGGTGACCTTGAAGTCTCGATACTCCGCCTCGGTGGGTAGGCATTGAATGTTTTATTACCGCTGCGCCTACAACGAGTTCGATTCGAAGAAGGGATGTGGCACAGGTTCATTTTCAGGGCGCGCTTCCGCCTGCCAGTTCTTAATGGCCATGTGCGTGCATATACCGATGGTGAAATACGACTTTTCCTTGAGAGGGTATGCCAGTGCTCGTGCCTGGTTCGTTGCGGCGCCGTGCTTCTCTTCCCGTTTTCTTGATGATCTTGCCGACCGCGGTTTGTCTTGTCGGTTGTATGAGGTCTCCTGCCAAAATCAAGGCGGAATCGCTCGCCAAGGCTGCGCAGTGTGAAAAGCAGGAGCAGTATGCGAACGCCATCATTGAATACAGGAATGCGGTCAAGGCAGACCCAGGCTCCGCGGAGGTTCACTATGGGTTGGGGCAGGCCTATCTGGAAAACGCGCAGTATAGAGAGGCATATCAGGAATTCCAGCGGGTGCTTCAAATCTCACCCGCCAATCCTGACGCGCAACTGGAGCTAGGGCAGATCTACCTCAAAGCCGGAATGAATGACGATGCGCTCCAGGTAGCAAAAGACTTGCGAAATCGAAATTCCAAGACTGCCGAGGCCCGTCTGTTATTGGCCAATGCTTATGCGGCCAAGGGAATTATCTCTCTGGCAGTCTCTGAGCTTGTCTCGCTCACCAGGGACGAGCCGATGCTTGCCGCCGCTCACATCAATCTCGGTATCTTTTATGCTTCG
The DNA here is from genome assembly GCA_963786435.1 of uncultured Acidobacteriota bacterium. GTDB lineage: Bacteria > Acidobacteriota > Terriglobia > Terriglobales > Acidobacteriaceae > TOLSYN. The sequence continues at coordinate 1,967,167 of CAWAZK010000002.1, read as the reverse complement.
CAGGGAAAGCCGCAGTTGGCCGAGCCTGAGTTGCACAAAGCTCTGGAGTTGGAGCCGGATTCATTCAATGCGCGCAAGGCGCTGGCTGCGCTCTATCTTTCCCAGGGCAAGGTCGGTGATGCGGAGGCTCTCTATCGCGCCGCGATGCAATCCAATCCGAACTCGCCCGAGGTGCTGATGACGGTGGCGGAGTTCTATGCGTTGCAGCATCGTCAGCCCGAGTCTGAGCAAATTTACAAACGGCTGATTGTGGTGCAACACAACTCGGTGCAGTCGCGGTTTGCGCTGGCGCGATTCTACGTTTCGCAAAACCGCTATGAGGAAGCGCGCCAACTGGATGAGGGCATCGTTTCAGAGGTATCGGATTTTGTGCCTGCGCGTCTCCAACTGGCCGAGTTAGCTCTCAATGCCAATGACGCAAAGAAAGCCGAGAGCGTTTTGGCACCGCTGCTGAAGGAGCAGTCGCGTAATCCGGATGTTCAGATTGTTCGGGCGCGAGTGCTGCTCAAAGAGCGTAAGCCCCAGCAGGCGATCGGAGTGTTGGAAGGCGTCATCAAGCAGGGAAATCTTGCAGTAGCGCATTACCTGCTTGGAGTTGCCTACGGCCAGCAGGGAAATCTTGAGCGTGCGCAGAATGAGATGGAAGCGGCCATCTCGAGCGATTCGCGCATGACCGACGCCTACGTTAGCCTGGGACAGATGATGTTGAATCGCAATCAGCCGAAGGAGGCAGTGCAGTATGCGCGCCTGGCATTGGAGCAGGCTCCGGCCCGCACGGATTGCCTGGTTCTTCTCGGAAGTGCCTTTGCGAACATGCACGATCTCGTCTCGGCGGAAAAATATCTTCAGGCTTTTGCTGTTGCGCAGCCCGGCTCTGCCGACGCACTCAACCGCCTCGGCTCACTGCGCATCATGCAGCAACGTTATCCGGAGGCTATCGCCTATTTCGAAAAGGCATTGCAGCTCGATCCGCGCAACTACGGAGCCCTGGACGGTATTGCCAGCACGATGATCCTGAAGGGTGATAAGGCGGGTGCCATCCAGCGCGTCAATGATGCATTGAAGAGTGGCGAAAGTCCGGAGTTGCTCAGCATCGCCGGAAAAATCTATGCAGATGCCGGTGAGTTGCAGACGGCAGAAGATGTGCTGAAGAAGTTGGTGCAGCAATGGCCACAGAGTTATTCCGGTTACGTGCAACTCGGCAATCTGTATGCCCGCCGGAAAAAGGTGCCGGAGGCAATCACTTACTTTGAGTCGGCGGTAAAGCTGCGCCCCGCCGATATCGGATCGTGGACGATGCTCGGACTGCTCAACGAGCAGCGCGGCGACTTTGATCAGGCAGAGCAGGCGTACCTCAAAGCGCTGGACGTAGAGCCGAACGCCGGTGTCGCTGCCAACAATCTTGCGTGGCTCTACGCCGATCATTTGAATGACATGGACAAGGCTCTGGATCTTGCCCGCCGTGCCAAGGTCGTCTTGCCCGACGTGCCCAATGTATCGGACACGCTGGGGTGGATTTATACCAAGCGGCGGCTCGACGAAATGGCGATTCCGCTGTTATCCGAGGCGGTGAAGGCCGAACCCAAGCATGCCGACTATCACTATCATTTAGCCGTGGCTCTCATGCATTCCGGGAAGAAGGCCGCGGCCCGCCAGGAGATGGCCGCGGCAGCCAAATTGGATAGCAACATTCGTACACGCAACGAGGCCAGAGAGATTCTGCAGTAGCGAAACGGCAGTGAATATGGCGGGGCTGGAAGCATACAAATCGAAAATAGAAACAAAGCTCAAATGGCGTAGCATTGCCAGTTGGAGCGTGCTGGCTGCCTTGTTCCTGTCTCTGTATGCTTCCACATTGCGCGGGCTGATCGATGACTGGTGGACCGATCCCGACTACTCGCATGGACTGATCGTTCCTTTCGTCGCGGCCTACATTGTCTTCTGCCGCCGCGAAACGCTGAGGCAGCTAAGGTTTGAGCCCAGGACATTGCCGGGGTTGAGTGTGATATTTGCATCGCAGCTCGTCTTTCTCGCCGGATACTTCGGCGCGGAGTTCTTTCTACAGCGCAGCTCCATCATTTTCTTTTTCGGCGGAATGATTCTTCTGCTATCGGGATGGGAGTATTTGCGCCATCTGGTTCTGCCGCTCTTCTTACTTGAGCTGTGCATCCCGCTGCCCGCCGTGCTCATGAATCAGATCACGCTGCCGTTGCAGTTGATCGCATCGATCGGTTCGGAGACAGTTCTCCGTGCCTGCGGAATCCCGGTTTACCGCAGCGGCAATATTCTGCAGATGGCGCAGCAGACTTTGAATGTCGGTGAAGCTTGCAGCGGCATTCGTTCGTTGGTGAGTCTCATTACGCTGGCTGTCATTCTGGTTAGTTTTGCCCGCGTCCATTGGCTCGCGCGCATTGTCTTTGTTGCCTCTGCGGCGGGCGTGGCCATCATCGCCAATGGATTGCGCGTGAGTGGGACGGGATTGCTCGGATACTACTTTGGGCAGCGCTTCACCGTGGGTTACTGGCACCTTCTCGAGGGCTGGCTCGTCTTCGTCGCGGCATTCATGATGCTATCTCTGGAACTGAAAGTGATCGAACGGCTTGGACGGGGGGGTGCGAAAGCTTAATGAATCGCCGCCTGATCATAGTCTCCCTGATCCTCGGCTGCGTCTTCAGCCTGCGCCTCTGGCTGGACCGCGACGCGGCCACGGGGCTGGCTCGGCCGTTGAGCACGTTGCCGACCCGCATGGGTGCATGGCACGCCGTCTCTGACGACCCTTTGTCTTCGCCCGTCCGAAGGGTGCTGCATGCTGACGATCTTCTGGCGCGCACCTATCAAGTTATTCCTGGAACGCAGGTGCAGTTGTTCATTGCGTACTACCGCACGCAGAGGTCGGGCGAGCGGATGCACTCCCCGCGCAACTGCCTGCCGGGCTCGGGTTGGGAGCCAATTTCAGCCTCCCTCATCAATGCAGATATTGGCGGCGGCAGAATCGAGCAGTTGAACCGTTATCTTGTGGAGAGAGAAGACAAGCGATTGTTGGTGGTTTACTGGTATCAGGAACACAACCGTTTCATCGCCGATGAGTATCGCGGCAAGTTCTATCTGATGTGGGACTCGATTCGCAGGGGAAGTCGCGATGGTGCGATCGTGCGGGTCAGCGTGCCCTTGGTTCCCGGCATGGATGAAGACGAGGCCACGAAGATGCTGCTGCAGTTCATCCATTCGGCAAGTCCCGATATCACCAGGATTCTTCCGGACTAATGGTTATCAACGATATGTTCAACGTAGTGTTCGGTTCCTCGATAGGAGACGACCTGGCCGGGATTTCCCGCTACGACGGCGTTGTCCGGGATATCGAAATTGACGTAGGCGCCCGGTGCGATCATCACATTACTTCCGACCTTAATTCGTCCGACCACGATTGCGTTGGTGCCGATCCAGACGCAGTCTCCGATTTGCGGCACGCCTTTGCTCCGCCCGCGATTGACCTGCCCGATCACGATTCCCGGCGAGAGATTGACGTTGCGCCCCAACCTGGCCTCGGGATGGATGGTGAGGTGTCCAAAGTGGCCGATGTAGAGTCCCGGGCCGATCTCGGCGTCTATCGGAATCTCGAAGCCATACCGGTAACGGTAGTGCTCGAGCAGGAAGCTGTAAAGAAGAGTGCTCGCAATACGCAAAAGGCGCGGCTGCTCGCGTGCCGCCTGGCATTTGCGCAGAAAGTAAGTGAAGCGGAAACCGGGAGCTTCGCGAAGCGCCTTCCAGAACGCAGCGCGATCATCGCGCCCACCGTAGCGCCAGAGGTCAGCGCGAATCGTCGTTTTGAAATCTATCGGCAATGCATCTCTCGCGGATTCAAGATAAGCGAAATTGTATCGCGCAGCGGCGCTGGACCCGAAGCACAGAATGAGATCGCGAAAAATATCCTGCCAGAGGCGGGAGAACTCAAACAATCCAATACTGAATTCCCAAACTGAGGCGACAGATGTTCAAGAACATTGGCTCAAACTGGATATTGATGCTGACAACGATGGCGAGTGCTTATTTCTTGCTTCCGTTCACCCTGCACTATCTAGGAAACGATCAGTACGGAACGTGGTTGCTCATCACCTGTTTCACGGGATATTTGGGACTCCTGGTTTTGGGTGTCCCAATGGCATCGGTTAGATACATCACCCATGATGCGTCTGTCCGAGACTACCCTGCGATGAATAAAACGATAGCCACCTGTGCGGGAATGTACTTACTGATCGGGTTGGCATCTCTCGTGGTAGGGATAGGTCTGTTGGTGGTTTTTGAGCGAGCCTATAACATCCCTGCCTCAATTAGAAATGCAGTTCGAATCTCGTATCTAATCGTGGTGTCAACGACATCGATTTCGTTCTTTGCTCAACTGCCGCATGGAATCATGGCGTCACACCACGATTTCGTCCGACGAAACATGGTGTTAACCGGCAGCATCGTCACCAAGGTGCTGTTCACAGTGGTGCTTCTTAAGTTGAATCGGTCGCTGATGGTGCTGGCTTTTGTGCAGTTGATACCAGTGGTCATCGAATCTTCAGTCATGTGGGTCATCGTCTCCCGTCGTTATCCAGACGTGAAATTGGACTTATCACTATTCGACTGGAACAGAATGCGACAAATCTTCTCGTTCAGTATTTTCGTTCTCGTTCTAAATATCGGGATACAGCTTTCGTTTCAGACTGATTCGCTCGTTATTGGCAAGTTGCTGGACATTGGTCAAATTCCGTATTACTCCGTTGCGAACACGATCATGGTCTATGCCATGCAATTTGTGATTGGTATTGCGGCGGTTGTTATGCCGATGGCGACCAAGCTGCAGGCACAAGATCAGCATGGGGAATTGCGGAAGCTCTTTTTCAAATGGTCAAAGATCACGTTGTCCCTTACCCTGCTTGGTAGTTTTTTTCTCATTGTGTTTGGTCCCGAGCTAATCCGTTCATGGATTGGCTTATCGTTTGAGAAGCCCGCAGGAATCGTTTTGCGGGTTCTGATGCTCTCCGGTCTGGTATTTCTTCCCGTTCGCGGCGTCGCACTTCCGATTCTCATGGGGATCGGCAAGCCTGGTAAGGCAACCATAGCTTTTCTGGGCGCCGGCATACTGAACCTGGTTCTCAGCGTGATACTTGCTCGTCCCCTCGGCCTGTTGGGCGTGGCTGTGGGAACCGCAATTCCCAATGTTCTCTTCGGGGCGGTGTTGTTGATTATCTGCGCAAAAGAATTGAACTTTAAAATCCGTGAGTATATGTCGCAGGTTGTGAAGTTGCCCCTGATTGGCGCGATTCCACTTATCGCGGTTCTAGTTTGGTGCGACCGGGGAATCCATCTGAAAGGCTTTGCGGGGATTGCGCTCGCGGGTCTGATTAGCACGGTGGTCTTCGCGCTGGTATGGAGCGCCTTTGTATATCGCACAGACGAAGATCTCAACATTAATGAGATGTTCCTGCGCGTGCGCGCTCGGGTGTGCCCATGACGGGATTAGCCCTGTGGTGCGTTGCAATCGCCTCTGTACTGCTGATCCTGTTGACGGTCAGCGAAGCAGTTGCGCGTGTTTTTTTGGCTCGCAGTTACTACCACGTATGGTCCCCCTACTTCCGTATCGAGAATCAACTTCGTCGTGAAGTGTTTCCTGATCTAGATTCCAAAGCTGCGTTCGTTGTCAATCGGGACGGCGAGCGCGGAAGCGAGCCTCCGTTGTCGTCGGAAGGTCTTTATCGGATTCTTGTCGCCGGAGGTAGTGCGGCTGAGTGCTATTTCCTTGATCAGGAGGCATGCTGGCCAATGCGGTTGCAATGCAACCTGGAGACACCAGAAGCCCTGAGTAAATTGGGAGCAACTCGCGTTCATGTGGGAAGCGTTGCAAAGTCCGGCGTCGATTCTGCGAAACTCCATCTCATTCTGCGGCGCATTGTTCCCCAATACCGAAAAATCGATGCTGTCGTGATCCTGGTTGGCGGCTCGGATATTTTGAATTGGCTGAGTAATGCGACACCAGAAAATCCGGAGGTTGCGCCGAAAGGAGCAGCAGGATTATTCGACGAGCACCCGGAAATGCGATTTAACAAGTACCCGCCTGGTAAAACCGCATTGATGGAATGCCTGCGCAGACTAAATCACCGTCTATCCCGTAAGGGCACGCTGCGGAGTAACGTCGGAGCTTCCGCTTTGCGGCTACGGGAGATGCGGGCAAAGGCAACAACCATCAAGTCCGGAGTGCCGTCGCACGCCGCTGTTATGAACAATTTCGAAAAGTCATTGGCAAGGTCGATCAAAATTTGCCAGGAGGCTGGAGCTCGAGTGTTAGTCGTAGGCCAGCCGTGGCTAGATACACAGGCTCTTACGGAGAATGAGAGGCTACGGCTGTGGAATGGAGCTGAGGGTGACGCTCACAAAGAGAATGTCTCGACTTACTACTCGTCAGAGGTGATGGCGCGATTGTTTGCTGAATTAAATGAGATTGCCGCTCGTGTGGCGCAGGAGAACGGCGCCGGAATGACATGCGTTCAGAGTTGCCTACAGCCCCCTGCAGCTTGCTTTTATGACGATTTCCATTTCACTCCAATCGGGGCTGCAATTGTCGCCGAGGTGGTAAGTAGCGCATTACTCCAGTATTCTTCGCGCTTGCAATAAGCAATCTAACGGCTTGTCGTCCCAGGTGCGCCTAGAGAGGAGAGGAGAGGAAAGATCTTTCGCGACAATCCATCGTACCGGAAGCTACAGCCCGGTATAGAGCGGGACGCGAACCTTACTTGAATGTGACGGTCGCCAGACGATTTTGTTGAATGACCAGCAAACGGAAGTAAACTTTCGGATGTAGGAATTGGCGGCAAGCGTTCTCAAGGCGCTTGGCTGGTGCGCGATGCTGAGTATTAAGAAAATTGTTCTGCCAGTTGATTTTCCGGAGCCCTCGCTAGGTGTGGTTCATCAGGCTGCGGTAATGGCTCGCCATTTTCATTCTGAGATCGTGATGCTCCAGGTTGTGGATGTGCTCGCTGCGACGGCCGGATGGAACGAGGAAAAGCTGAAACAGTCTCTCGGGCCCGAGCTCGAAGGGCTTGCGATCCGACGCATATTGGTCAAAGGCGACGCGGCGAGATTGATCGTGCAGACGGCTGCAGTAGAAAAAGCCGACCTGATCATGATGCCGTCACATGGCTACACGTTCAACCAGTTTCTTCTGGGTTCTGTGACAGCGAAAGTACTACACGGGACCGCGTGCCCGGTTTGGACAAGTGCCCACGTGGGAGTATCCCAAGTGCAGGAGTTTGCCCTTCGCAATGTATTGTGCGCGGTTGATTTCAGCCCCCACTGTCAAAAAGCTGTGTCCTGGGCGGCGCAAATGGCTGCCGAATTTGGAGCGCGCCTAACGCTCGCGCACGTCACTGCTTCGATGGAGCATTGGGGACCTGGCGGCATCTACGTCGATCAGGAATGGAAAGAGCTCCTTGTGGGCGGCGCTGCTCAGTTTCTCGCAGAGATCCAGCAAGGAATGGGAATCAAGGCAGACGTGTTTATAGGAAGTGGTGACGTGCCCAAGGTGTTGAGCCGAGCTGCGAAGGAGACGAAAGCAGACCTACTGGTGACTGGGTGCTACCCATATAGCGGTCACCTGCGTACCCATGGCTATGCAATCATTTGCGCGGTGCCGGTTCCAGTTCTGAGCTTGTGAGATCCCTGACTCGCTACGCTCGTAAACTGGCCAGAAGTTTTATGGCTGTTCGGGGCGGCGAAACCATGGTGATGTCAAAAATGCGACTAACGCTTAGCCGTGATGTCATCGAAGCACTCGACAAGACAGACGGTGGCATTCATCCTGGTTTCAGACCTGCTCATGCGAAAGGTGTCCTGCTGACTGGTGTGTCTACGCCTTCGTCAGATCAGGCTGACCCTCTGGAGATTGCTGCCTGAGGATCAGCGGCACATGTAGGCAAGAGCCAACCCTCCCTCCGTATTCCATGGCGCCCAAACTACATTAGTAACGTTTCGATCCGATGAGCATGGACCATTCCGTCGCGATTCGACCATCCAAGTAGCGTAAAGCGGCCGTCCTGTGAGGCAACAAGCGCACAGGCATCGCGCTGATCATGCGCGAACTGTGCCGCCGACAAATGACGCGTGCCGCCAAGCTGCGCGGGATCGATGATCTGAGAATCAAAGTTTTCTATAGGTTCGGTGAGCAGTATTTTCTCCATCGTGGGAACATTGGTGCGCCGCTTTATCTTCGCCCCGAATGCTAACAGCCGGTAATCATGTGTGATCACGGTTGCGCCATCCACGGCGGTCAGGCCCGCTATGGTATCGATTGTGCGTTGCAGAGTCCGGCGCCAGCGCAAGTGATCTGTTTCGAATCTGCCGTTGCTTATCAACTCCGTTAATTCTGCAAACGGCGGATCGACCGGATAGGAGATCGAATGGATGGAGTCGCGCCAATCCTGGGAATCATTGGGTACAAGCATCAACGCACCTCCTCTGCCGTGCTCCCGCATCGATACCGCGAGGTCAGGTAGCGCGTTGACTGGTAAACCTGGCTCCGCCGCAGGCGAGCCGATCTCCAGAAGCGCACTCAGGTAAGCCGGACAGTGGTGCGGCACATCAGAATGCTGGGCCAGGATCTTGATCTTCTCTCCTTCCAGCACGGCGACATTGCCGAATTTTCCAGAGTCGGTACCAGGACTGTGTTTGAGCACCAGCACTCCCGGTGAAACGACCTCCAGCACGAAGCTGTATGGAGGCAGGGTACGAGTGGTTCCCCAAACCATGAGCTCTTCTGCTTTGTTCCAGATGCCCAGGTGAATACCGGCTCGCTTGACAGCCGGCGCCAACCGCGAGAGAGCCTCCGGGACGAGCGGAAGGGCCTGCGCGAAATACAAGGGACTCTCAGACCGTTCCGGGGGAAGATACGCCAGTGAGATGGTGGGAACGAAACCTTCTTCGCGCCGCAGACTTGCCCAGAACGCCGCATCGATCATCGCGCCCATTACATCGCTGCTGGGCAGAGGCCCGAGCGCTTGGTTCGATTGACCAGCAGCGGCAAGGTGACGCGCGTAGTGCGGCTGAATTCGCCTGACAACTTCTTGCGCCGCTGGATACGCTGGGAGCATAGGAATCCTCACTCACGCCAATCGCCCACAGATGATCGTGTCTGAATTGTTCTGTGGAAAGTTGATGCAGAAAGATACATCCAAGACTCAACTCACGCTGGGCGCGGTAGTTAAACCGTATCGCACAACTCTGGCTGCTCACAACATCATGGACCGGCTGTGCAGGCCGGTTGCTCCGTTCGGCTCGGCGGGGCAGGGAGTAGCAACCTGCGTGCGTTCCGTTTCCCTCATAGCAGCGCACGGTAAAGTTGTGTTTACCCGGTTAAAAGATCCAATCGTAGCGCCAGAGTACCCAAGTCAATGAGTCATGAAAGCGGGGCTTTGCGGTTTCAAGCAATCTAAGGTTGGTACCCGTCCGCCATCCATTTGGCGAATAGCTCAATCCGAGATTCAGGCCAAGGACCTTCTCCTCTCGGTGGCGGAGGCGGCATGACGGCCCCACCGATCCCACGAATGCGGTCGTAGATGACGGTGGCGTGCGCTTTTACATCGTCATAACTTCCGAGATTAAACGCCTTGCTCATTGCGTGAATGTCTCGTTCCGTGAAGAACGGGCGAATGTCCGTTTGAAAGCTCGTCAGTTTGGCCATTGTGCCTCACAGCTTGGGGTTGGCCCACATGTCGCGCTCAGCCGATCATGGCCGAACCCATACTCGGATTGGTTTACGTAATGGAAATGTTGCATCCAGGCCAGTTCTCATCAGTAAAACTCTCACCCGCGTTTTCACGGCGACGGCGAGCAAGCGGCCCACGGCCCTGAGCACCTCCGGAAGGCAACCCTGAATGACGCTAGGTCAGTACCACGATCTTCCCGCCAGCCTTGTTTTCCTCCATACAGCGTTGGGCCTCGACCATATCATCCAGGTGAAAGAGCCTGCCCACCTGAACCTGCAAACTCCCGGCGGCGATCTGTTCAACCAGCTCCTCCAGAGGCATGCGCATGAAATCGTCGGCCGTGCAAAAGCCCCAGCCTGGACCAAGCTCAACGATCTCGGCAATCGTGAACTTAATGTTCAGTGTGATCGCTTTGAACACCGCATCATAGGCGTTTTTGACGGCCGCCGAACAAATCGCCGACTGGGTATATGGAGGCATGAACACTCCGTCTTCCGCGTATAACCCCGAATTTGCTGTGCAGGATTGGGTTGAGCCTTTCTCTGATGGAATCGTTGGTCCCCGATCCCGATGCATTTCCGGAAGAAGATCGAGAATTCAATCGTTATACGCTGCTCGGAGAATACGACGCACTCTTCGTGGCATTAGTGCGTCAACCTTGCGAAAATGATGGCATCAGCGATCCTGAGCTACTGCCTGCTTACTTCCGGGCACATCTCAATAGAGGGTTTGGTCTGCTTCAGCATCGTGCACGGCACATATCCGATTTAATTGCCCTCGTCGCTCCCTAGCAAACGGCATCAGTACCAACCTCCCGACTGCGATTATAGGCAAGGCTGGGGGCTGGCGTTGCCGAACCGGGTGCACAGGTGGAACCAGAGATAGTTGTGGCGTGGTGGCCGGACTAGAGTGCGTCGGATTCGGCGGGTGTGAGTAGAACATCCTGTTCTGTTTGGCCGATTTTCGCTCGAAAAATCTGGAGACCCGACCGGAATGCAGAGAACAAGGAGAGTTTGGCGGCAAAAGCAAAAGCCCTCAAGTTATTGAGGGCTCTAGATTTGCCTATTTTGTTGGAAGAATTAGGTTGACGCGGCGGAGAGAGGGGGATTGGAGCCCCAATACAGGAACAGACATGCGTCTCGGTGATGAGGACGCCGGTGGTGACCACGCATGATTCGATCAGCCGTGTAGTGTGGGAGATTGGCGTATGATGGCGCACGCTATTGGCAACCCAACAGAGGATGAAAAGTGAAGGTCACTTTTGCGACTCCCGCTGCGATTGGCACCATTCGTTCTATGCATATCAATGCCAAACGGCATTGATATGCCTTGAGTCATAAAAAAAAAAACAGTAGCGCGCGTATCATAGAGCTATGAACATTACTTCGCAGGTTCAGAAAGATATAGTCGAGTCGATGAAGTCGCGGCAGGAGCTGCGGCTCTCCACTCTGCGCATGGTTAAGTCCGCACTCAAGAATAAGGAAATCGACAAGCGCGAGCCGCTCGATGAGAAGGAAGAGATGCAGGTGCTCTCTACCTTGATCAAGCAACGCCATGACGCTGCCGAGCAGTTCGCTAAAGGTAACCGCCCCGAACTAGCAGCCAAGGAGTTGGAAGAGATCGTCTTTATCGAGAGCTACCTGCCCAAAGCCGTGGGGCCTGCTGAGATCGACGCCGCCGTGCAGTTGGTTATCGCCGAAATGGGTTCGCCCACTGCGAAGGAGATGGGCACTATCATGAAGAACGTAATGGCCAAGTTCGCCGGCGCCCGCATCGACGGCAAACAGGTTAGCGAAGCCGTGAAGAAGGCGCTCGCAGGGTGAGTTTATTGGTTGCGAAGAGAAAGCGCGGGCCTGGCGGCTCGCGCTTTTTTGCATAAAAATGATTGAGACTTGCGACTGTGGTGGCGTGCTATCGTGCCCGCCGTATCACCACGAAGACTCCGTCGGGAAACTTCTCGCCTGTGAACTCCACCACGCCGTCGCGCACGAATCCGCGCAGCTCTTTGATTGCTTCACGCTCGACGGGAGGCTTGGCGTAGGCGTTGGCAGCGGGGGCGCTGGCGGCGCGTCCCATGCCACGATCCATTGCGTCGTTGGCGAGCCGGTCGGCGTCTTTATTCAGGTGCCGCAGCACGTGACGAATTTCAAAGCGATCCAGCTTGCGGATCAGCGCCTTGGCCTCGTTGTAGATCGACAGCAACGCCTCGCTGCGAACCTTGTACTGGCCCTTCATCTGCTTCACCAGCAGTTCCGAGTCGCTGACCACTTTCACTGTGCCGTAGCCGTGCTCCACTGCGTATTCCAGCGCCGCGATCAGTCCTGAGTATTCGGCAAAGTTGTTGGTCTGCACGCCGAGAAACTCGCTCAGCTCGGCCACCCTTTTACCCTCGCCGTCAGTGATGTATGCGCCGTATCCGGATGGCCCTGGGTTGCCGCGCGAGCCGCCATCGACGTGCGCGGTCATTACCTTGCTGCTCGCTGCGCGGGCAGTGCCGGGTTCTTCGTTAAAAAGTCCGCCTGTTTTTTCAAATGACATAGACGCGAGTGTATCGCAAAGTGCGGAGCGGGCAGGCTGAGGAAATCCGTTTCCAAGTCGCGCACAGCGGCTGTTACGGCTGATAACGCCAGAGGTCGTTGAGATTGAGATTTCCAAACATGCTGGTCGAATCTGAGCCTTGCCCACCGAAGAGCCAGAAATTGCCGCTGCTGTCAGTCCAGCTAACAGCGCTGGTCCGGCTTCCGGGAGCATTGCTTTGAGCTGCGACTCCCATCGTGCCATAGACGCCCGCTGCGCCTATCGTGTTGCTGCCGCCCATCCATGTCCAACTCCTGGTCATTGGACTGAATTCCCAGAGGTCGTTCAGATACCCAAGCGCCAGGGTTGAATCATATCCATTGCCGCCGAAGAGCCATAAGTTGCCGGCATCCATCCAGCCGACGGCATTGAAACGGGCTCCGGGAACATCGCTTGCGGCCGCGGTGCCCAGCGTGCCATAGACGCCAGGAGCACCTGTCATATTGCTGCCGCTCATCCATGTCCAATTGTTGTTTGTGGGACTGAATTCCCAGAGGTCATTGAGAATTCCGACCGTTTCGGTCGAATCCAAGCCGTTGCCTCCGAATAGCCAAAGATTGCCACTTTCATCGATCCAGCTGACGGCACCGAACCGGGCTCCTGGAACATTGTTTGAAGCTGCGGTACCAAGAGTGCCATAGATGCCTTGTGCATTTGTCATGTTACTGCCATTCATCCATGTCCAGGTTTTGGCCGAGGGGCTGAATTCCCAGAGGTCGTTGAGAGCCCCTATCGTTCCGGTTGAATCTTCTCCATTGCCACCGAAGAGCCAGAGATTGCCACTGCTATCGGTCCAGCTGACGGCACCAGAGCGGCTGCCAGGAGCACTGGTCGCAGTAGTTATACGCGGTAAGCCATAGATGCCCTGTGTATTTACCGCTGCCCGCCCACTGACCCATGTCCAAGTTTTGGCCGTGGGGCTGAATTCCCAGAGATCGTTGAGAAGACCTTGCGTCACAGTTGACTGAAAGCCATTGCCGCCGAAGAGCCAGAGGTTGCCGCTGCCATCAATCCAGCTAACGGCGCCGGTCCGGCTTCCGGGCACAGTGCTGGCGGTGGCAACACCCTGCGCGCCATAGATGCCACCGACGGCTTCTGTCCTGCTTCCGCTTATCCATACCCAGGTTTTGGCCGTGGGGTTAAACTCCCAGAGATCGTTAAGATCCCCGCTGGTCCCGGTCGAATCAACGCCATCCCCACCGAAGAGCCATAGGTTTTTTCCGCTGCTGTCAAACCAGCTAACGGCGCCGTGCCGGCCACCTGGAACATTGCTGGTAGCTGCGAGCCCCATCGTGCCGTAGACACCCGAGGGGCCACCGTTCGTAGTCACCGTGCTGCTTCCGCTGATCCAGGTCCATTCTTGGGCTGTGCTGGGTGTTGGCGTGGGGGTAGGCGTGGTGCTAGTTCCACCGTGTCCGTGCCCGCCACAGCCGATGAGAAAAATGGCACTTGAGAGAGCAAGCACGATGGCCAGCGTCAACGAGGCGACAGGCACTTTTCTTGTAGCGGAATGGAGCACAGACATAAGGTCACCTCTTGATGTACAAAGCGACCGCGTTGTCATTCTGGTACTCGAATGGCTAAGTGTCAATCAATCAAGAGCTGCTCTGAGCCGAATTAGTAGGCGCTAGAATAACGCACTGTTACTCGGATGCAAGCCTCTCAGTCACGTGGACCGCATTAGGATCGAGATGACTTGGTTGGCTCGCGGTGTGCCTGCCTCGATGGCCCCTGTTGCCGCCATGAAGGCCGACCAGAACAAGACCGGCCACCACTAAGGCTGTGGCGGCCAATTTTGTTACAAGCTGCGCGCCACGAAAGTTTTCTTGCAGCCAGTTTGGTTTAACTTTTGTCAGCAGGAAGGCGCAAAGGAAAATTACCACGTATCGCACGCCCGAGATGGCATCCACAATAGCGGGTTGCGCCCGGCTGATTGCGTAAAAGATTAGAAACGAGCCTACCCCGGAGACGAAACGGTTCACGAAATACCAGAACCGGTTGGACGGCTGGTCCTGCGCGGACTCGGCGAAGATTTGCTTGCGCCATGATGGTCGGATCAGCAGTGCCAAGGCGCCCGCAAAGGTGCCAATCGTAAACCAGACATAGCCGGAGACAAAGTTTGTCTGATTGTAAACGACCTTTTCCATCACGTTTACCAAGCCCAGCAACCCTGAAGCCAGCAACACCGAAGGAAGCAGATTTGTTAATGGGACCCGTTCGGAGAAGAACATCAGGAACCCGCCCGCGGTCATCAATGCAAAGCCGATCAGTTGTGCTTCTGTCATCTGCTTGGTGAGGAGCGCGAATCCGATGGCGGCCGTGGCAACGGGCGAAAACCCGCCCATGATAGCCAGCGTTTCAGATGCTTCGCCGCGCTTCAGGGCGGCGTAGTAGAAGAAGTTCCCAGCCAGGTGTATGACCCCGGCCACAAACGCGATCCATATCAGGGTGGCCGAGGGCGTGCTGTATCCGAACGGAACCAGAAGAACTCCGAAAACGCTCATTGCGCCGAGCCAGAAGACATAACTGAACAGGTTCTTGGTACCAGGATTTTTCAGCAGAACTTTATCCCAAATGAGCGAAATACCGATCAAGCCATGTGCGATGATCGCCACGAGCGCGCCATTTTTGATGAAGTCGAGCAAGCATACCTTTCAAAGGGCGAGCAGGCAGACGCCGATGGCAACCAGTGAAGCACCCACCCAGCGATGCCAGTCGACATCCTCCTTGAGCAGGTACTTGGCGAGCAGCGTTTCCAGGATGTAGCTGGTTGCGGTCATTGGCACCGCGAAGCTGAGAGAGGCGATCGAAAGCAATGCCATCAATGCGAAGAACGAAACTGCCATTGCCGGGATGCCTGCGAGCAGGTAGGGATTACGGATGAGTTGATGGCATAAAAGCAGCATCCCGCGTGGGCTCCAATCGTTGACCTCGCCGTGCCGCTTCATTGCCGCGCTATTCAGCAGGTCGCCGGCGGTTCCGGGGATGACCACCAACGCGACCAGTAGCCATTTCATTTGCGGTGCTCAGTATCGAATGTTTCGGGATATGTGAGCGCAACTAATGCGGCCCCGAGTGTAATGGTAGCGATGCCGGCCCAGCGAATGTCGCTTACCTGCTCGTTCAGATACAGTACCCCCATCAATGCGGAGAGAACGTACGAGAAGGATGTGACGGGCAGAGTGTAGCTCAGGTCGGCCCAGCTAAGCAGCAACAGCCGGACGCCAAACCACCCGGCCATGCAGAGCACACCCACTCCGGTCCAGGGATGAATCAGGGCGCCAATGTACCGTATGGGAGACCAAATTCCGATGACGCTGAACTGCCGCAATCCTCGCGCCAGAGCGTAGTTGGCGGCTACGTTCAGAGCGATGACGATACAGCTTACAATCAGGGTCTTCCAGACCACCCTGTCTATTCGCCCACGGAACAGTGACATACGCTCTCCGGTGCTTTTAGGATTTGGGTCAACCTTGCGTATTTCGACGGATAGTTCGCGACGAATTTGAACTTCAACTTTCTTGTTCATGAGTATTTGACTGAACAAGTCCAAGCGCCGATGTCCGTTTGCATCCGGCATTCGTGCGTTCCTGCAGAGAATGCGCTCGCGTTGTACTCGTCTCGTCTACATGCATTCGTCTCGAAACCCTGTTGTCGAGCTGCCCAGCCGCAGCTCGCTCCAGTCCTGGACCAGGGTCCGGACGACATCTCTTTGGACGATTGTTTGGGGGTGTCGGGACTTTCATCCGCCTATTTCGAAGCGGGAATTACGAGGGGGCGGGTGGCATTTCAGGGTAGTGTCTTGACAGTTTTGCCGGGTACCCGTTACGGAGCAGCAACCTGCGAACAGGCTTAGCTAGAACAGGTCTGAGTGTGTTCCGGTGCGGACTAGATAAAGGTTTACGCCATCGATTTTGTAAAGCAGGAGCCAATCTGGCTCGATATGGCAATCCCGATAATGTTTCCAGTCCCCGCCGAGCGAGTGGTCTTTGTATCGCGGCGGCAAGGGCTCGCCTTCAATCAGGAGCAGGATCAACTCACGCAGCTTCTTCATGTCTTTGCCGCGCCGTTCGGCCAGCTTCACATCACGCCGAAACTGCGCTCCGCTAATCGGGTTTCTCACATTCAGATTCCCAAATCCTTAAACAGTGTGTTTGCAGTTTTGAATCGCTTGCCCTCGCCTCGATCCGCTGCCCTCATCGCTTTTGCAGTGGTGGTGTTGGGGACCTTAACCTCGAACGGAAGAGCCTTCTCTGCGGCCACACGAACAAGCAACATTCGCACCGCATCGGATACTGACATTCCCATTGCCGCCAGCGTCTTTGCGGCTTTTTCCTTTACCTTCTCGTCTACGCGGATATGAACCATTGTCGTCGCCATGAGCGTCCCCCGTGAGATACATTGTATCTCAACGCATGTCATTTATCTAGTTGGTTTCCCCTGGTTTCCGGGATTGTGAGTTATAGGCGATCTTGCGTCCGGTATTTTCTTTGCACGAGTTTCTATTGGCGGGCGACACCACGCAGAAATGCCCCACTCAAGTCAACAGTGGGCTCGAATGGACCACCCGCCGCGACAACAGGGCTTTCCGCTCACTACCGGCAACTGCGAGTTGAGATGCGGCGGTTTTAGCGGCCGTCCTCCAGCCGTATTGCCAGGCCTCGTGGCAATCCCGCTTGCAGGATGCGCTCTTGTGCGAGGGCGATGTCGTAGGGGACGCGGCAAAAAAGGATCTCTTGTTTCTTGCTGTCGTAGATGGCAAAGGCGGCGCGGCGGTCATAGTCGCGCGGCTGTCCTACCGAGCCGGGGTTTACAAGGTATTTCATCTTGGGATTCAGCTTCAGCCGCGAGATGTGCAGGCGGCTGGCGGACCTCACCCGCTCCAAGGGAAGCGCCTCGGCCACCAGTCGCGGCCGCGCGAAGGCTCCCTGAATGTGGGTGTGGCCGAAAAATGTGAGGTGAAAGGGCGAGATCTCCAGCGCCGCGCGCGCGCTGAACTCGGAGGCGATATAGGTGTCTTCGTCGAGCGGGGAGCCGTGCACAAACTGCACGTCCTCCCAGTCGGCATCTTGCAAAGGGCCCCGGGGGAGTTGGCGCAGCCAGTCCAGGTGGCTGTCGGCCAGTTCGGCGCGCGTCCAGTTTGCGGCGTCGGCGGCGGCAGGATTGAAGTGGGAGGTATCTTCCAATCCGCAGCAGCAGCGGTCGTGATTGCCGCGTACGCTGATCGGATCCATGGCGCGAACAAGCTCGACCACCTCGTTCGGACTTCCGCCGTAGCCGACGACGTCGCCGAGGTTGGCAACGGCGTCATGCTCGGGAGCCGCGTCGAGACAGGCTTCCAGGGCCTCAAGGTTGCTGTGAATGTCGCTGAGCAGGAGTAACCGCACGAGCCAGATTATAGATGTTCCCGCCTTCACAGGGCTGGAGCCGGGGAAAGTTCTTCACTTTCGGCGCAAAAAGCGGATAGAGTACCGCTATGCGTCCCGTTTTCTTCTCCGCGTTCTGCGGCCTCGCCCTCTGCCTGTTGACCGCCTCGCCCGTGCTGGCCCAGTCCGCACCGCCGCCTGCCGCCTCGCCCCTGGGAGACGCGGCGGCCTACCTGGCGAGCCAGTTCGGGCCCAACTTCAAGCTGGACCCTACGATTCCGCCCATGTTTGGCGATCTGGATGGGGATGGCGATGAGGACGTCGTGCTGATCGGGACTAGCGGCGCGCCCATGCAGTCGCAGGAGGCGTTCAGCTTCAAGGTCGCCGACCCTTATGACGCCTACTACGGCACCGGCGATCCCCGGATCACCTCGCAATTTACGCTTCACTTCGATGGCTCGGCGCGCGCTATCCTGATCGTCTTTGGCTGGCGGAAGTCGCAAGCCAAGTCCAAACGATCAGCCAAGTTTGTCCTCATCAACACGCCGTTTGAATCCGTCAGCATGGCGAATCTGCGACTTAAGAAGAAGAATCTGCAGGCGATTGAAGCCATTGACCGCAGCACTTTACACGCCCTTATCTTCTGGGATGGCCGGCGCTGGCACTGGAGCGCGCAAGGTATGGACGGCGACGATGATCTGAAAATGCCTCCGCCAAACTAATCCTTGGCGTGAAACCATATTCCACGGCTATAATTCCCGGTCATGAACATCGAGCAGAAACTTGCAAAGCTGAAACTGCGCGACGAACTCGCCGAAGCAGGTGGTGGCGAGGAGCGGCGCGCCCGCGAACACAAACTCGGCAAGATGACCGCCCGGGAACGCATCGAGCTTCTTCTCGATGAGGGCACCTTCGAAGAAACCGACAAGTTTGTAACCCATCGCACGACTGAGTTCGGCATGGGCGAGCAGGTCATCCTCGGCGACGGCTTCGTCACCGGCTACGGACGCATCGAAGGCCGCCTGGTCTTCGTCTTCGCCCAGGACTTCACCGTCTTCGGAGGCTCGCTCTCGGAGACCAACGCCGCCAAGATCGTCAAGATCATGGAGCAGGCCATGCGCGTCGGCGCGCCTGTCATCGGACTCAATGATTCCGGTGGCGCGCGCATTCAGGAAGGCGTGCGGTCGCTGGCCGGGTACGCCGATATTTTCCTCCGCAACACGCTCGCTTCCGGGGTCATTCCGCAGATCTCGGCGATCATGGGACCTTGTGCCGGAGGCGCGGTCTATTCGCCGGCGATTACCGATTTCGTTCTCATGGTGGATAACACCTCTTATATGTTCATCACCGGTCCCGATGTCATCAAGGCTGTGACTCACGAAGAGGTGACCAAGGACGAGCTGGGCGGCGCGGGAACCCACAACACCAAATCCGGCGTAGCGCACTTCCAGGCGCACGACGATGCTGAATGTCTCTCGATGATTCGGGAGCTGTTCAGCTTCATTCCTTCGAACAATCTCGAAGAGCCGCCGCGCAAGCCCACGACGGACCCCATCGACCGCGCCGACGACAAGCTGGACACGGTCGTTCCGACCGAGAGCAATATTCCTTACGACATTAAGGACGTCATCACCCGCGTCGTCGATGACTCGTATTTCTTCGAGGTGCAGGAGCACTACGCCAAGAACATCGTCATCGGCTTTGCCCGGTTTAATGGCCGTTCGGTCGGCATCGTCGCCAACCAGCCCAATTTCCTGGCCGGCGTGCTGGATATCAACTCCTCGATCAAGGCGGCGCGCTTCGTGCGCTTCTGCGATTGCTTCAACATTCCACTGGTGACCTTTGAAGACGTTCCCGGCTTTCTTCCCGGCGTGCAGCAGGAGCACGGCGGCATCATCACGCACGGAGCAAAGCTGCTCTACGCGTTTGCCGAAGCCACGGTTCCCAAGGTTCTGGTCATCACCCGCAAAGCCTACGGCGGAGCCTATTGCGTGATGAGCTCCAAGCACATTCGCTCGGATGCCAATTTCGCATGGCCCACCGCAGAAATCGCGGTCATGGGCGCCGAGGGCGCGGTCACCATCGTGTATCGCCGCGAACTCGACCGCGCTGCCAAAGAGGGCGTTGATGGGCTCACTGGCGAGGCCGCCTTCAACAAAGTGCGCGCGGAAAAGATAGAGGAGTTTCGCGACAGCTTCGCCAACCCCTACGTCGCCGCCGAACGCGGCTACGTGGACGCTGTTATCCGCCCCCGCGACACCCGCAAGAAGATCATCCAGGCCTTGGAGATGCTCGAAGGCAAACGCGACAAGAACCCGCCGAAGAAGCACGGCAACATCCCGCTGTAAATTCTTCGCCGTCAGAGACCAAAGGCACCGCCCAGCGCGGTGCTTTTTTCTTATAGACCCACATCTGCTGACTGCGGCAGATGTGGGGCACCGCCGACGCAGTGTCGGGATGCGGGCCAGCAGCCTTGTAATACAAAATAATACATGATACAGTTCCGGCATTATGCGTAGTAAAGAGAAGACCATCAGCTTCCGCGCCATTCCCGAAAAGATCGAGGCGCTTGATTCACTCGCATCCGCGCAGGACCGTTCGCGCAGCTATCTGATCAACGAAGCCATCACCAACTACATCGAATTGCACGCCTACCAGGACGCGCTGGTTCGCCGTGGGCAGGAAGAGATGCGGAAGGGCCGCGTCGTTAGCCATGATGAGGTTGTAAAGCGTCTCCGGAAAACGGGACGCGCGAGCTGATGATCGAATGGACCGAGCAGGCAACCCGGCAACTGGATCAGGCTCACGATTACATCGCTCTCTCCAACAGCGAGGAGGTTGCCGCCAGGGTTACGATGCAGATCGTCACCACCGTCGAACAGCTTGCCTCTTTCGCTATGTCAGGCAGAGCGGGCCGTGTTCCCGGCACCCGTGAGCTGGTGGTTGCGAATACGCCCTTTATCGCCGCGTACGCCATCCTGAAGGCTCGCATCGTGATCCTCGCCGTCTACCACGGCGCACAACAATGGCCTCATGTTTTCTGAACCCAGCTCCGGCCTTCACCTCGACCTGTAAATCTCACTGTACAATCGAAGCTGTATGCACAGTCTTCCTCTACCTGTGGCGGCGTTCTTTGCTGGAGTTCTTTCCTTCCTCTCGCCCTGCGTGCTGCCGCTGGTGCCCGGCTATGTCTCTCTGATCTCGGGTGCCAGTGTGGAAACCCTGCAGACGGCCGACCGCAAGCTGTTGCGCACCGTGATGCTGAACTCGCTCTGCTTCATTCTGGGCTTCAGCGTAGTCTTCATCTCTCTCGGCGCGGTGGCCACCAGTCTTGGGCAGCTCACGCAGCAGTACCATCGGCCGCTGGCGATCTTTGCCGGCATCGTGATCGTCATCTTCGGGCTGCACCTCACCGGAATCTTCAAGATCAACGCGCTCTATTCGGACAAGCGCCTGCACAGCGTCAAGGGAGGCTCCAGTCCGCTCGGTTCGTTCCTGATTGGCTTTGCCTTTGCTTTCGGCTGGACCCCATGCATCGGCCCCATTCTCGCCGGAATCCTTTTGCTCGCCGGCTCGCAGGATACGGTGCTCAAGGGAATTCTGCTGCTGGCGGTTTATTCGGCGGGGCTGGCGGTTCCGTTTCTTCTCACCTCGCTCGGCGTCAATCGCTTTCTGGGCTTCTATGCCCGCTTCCGCCGCCACCTGCACACGGTTGAGGTATTCAGCGGCGCGTTGCTCATCGTCTTCGGGTTGCTGATCGCCCTGGGACGCTTCACCATGCTCTCGGGATACCTTGGGTTCCTGAATCGCTTCTCTCTATAGAGCATCTGTACTGCAGGGAGTGTTCGGCGTGAAACGTAAAATCGTTGTCTTTGCCGTCATGGTTGCAGTGATTGCGGGCCTGCTGGTGCTGGCAAAATATCAGAAGAAGTTTCCGTCGGGAGCTACGGCCGCAACTGCCGCAGCCAAGGGCAATAGCGCACCGGACTTCGTGCTGACCGACCTACAGGGAAAAACCTTGAAGCTCAGCGATCTGCGCGGCAAGGCCGTGGTGCTCAATTTCTGGGCTACTTGGTGCCCACCTTGTAAGGCGGAGATCCCGTGGTTTATCGAGATGCAGAAACGTTACGGCGCACAGGGATTGCAGGTAGTCGGGGTCAACATGGATGATGGCGATGCGAGTGATGTGAAGAAGTTTGCTGCCGAGAACTCGATCAACTATCCCATCTTGCTCGGCCAGGAAAAGGTCGCCGAGCAGTACGGCGGTATCGACTATCTGCCCACCACTTTTTACATCGACCGCAGCGGGGTGGTGGTGGCTCGCGTTTTTGGCCAGCCGGAGCGCGCGGAGATCGAGCAGAACGTAAAACGCGCCATTGCCAGCAAGCCGAGCTCCTAGGCGAAACCGAAATCCGTTAAACTAGATTGTTCATGAAGCTTACTCGCCGCATCGCGCTTTCCTTCTCCACACTGTTGCTTGCCTCGGCTGCATTGGCTCAGGGCTCTGCCCCTTCGGTCAGGGTTGCGCCCATCGGCACCATCGTCGTCACCCGTGGCAGCAAAGCGCCGCTCGACATCGAGTTGCAGGTCAACCAGGGATTCCACGTCAACTCGCACAACCCCAGTGACGAGCTGTTGCTGCCCACCGTGGTTCACCTCGACCCTCCGCAGGGAATCATGATCGTGAACATCCAGTACCCCGAAGGGGAGCAGTTGGCCATGCCGTTGATGGGCAAGGACAAGCTCAGTGTGTACTCGGGAGACTTCGCGGTTAAGGCCGATGTGCGCATTCCGAGCTCTGCCGCACTCGGCACCCTCCGCGTTCACGGCGATGTGAAATACCAGGCTTGCAACAATCGTCAGTGCTTTCCGCCGAAGACAACTCCGCTGGAGTTCGACGTGCGAGTGGTCAAGCCCAAGGTGAAGCACTCCACCTACACTCCCGAGAGCCCGCACATTCGATAGCGGCAGAAGCTCTCGCGGAAAAAGCCGCTGCACATCTCCAACGCGTCCCGCTCTGCTACCATTCTTGCTATGGAGCAGAAGTCAATTCCAGGCAAGGTGCGAGTTCGCTTTGCCCCATCGCCCACCGGTCAGGTTCACGTCGGCAACGCGCGTACCGCGCTCTTCAACTGGCTTTTTGCGCGCCAGCAGGGCGGTGTCTTCGTCCTGCGCATCGAAGACACCGATCTTGAGCGCAGCGAATCGCGCTATGAAACGCAACTCATCGAAGATATCAAGTGGCTCGGCCTCGACTGGGATGAAGGGCCCGACGTTGGCGGCCCGTATTCGCCCTATCGCCAGAGCGACAAATGGCAGGTCTATCGCGACTACGCCGAGCGGCTGGTCAGCGAAGGCAAGGCCTATCGCTGCTTCTGCACCCAGGAGCAGCTCGAACGCCAGCGCGAGTTTGCCATGTCGCAGCAGCAAGCGCCCAACTATCCCGGCACTTGCCGCGGCCTTGCGCCGGAAGAGGCGGAACGCCGCCGCGCAGCCGGTGAGCCCTGCGCAATCCGCCTCAAGATTCCCGAGAGGCCGATTCGCTTCCATGACATTGTGCGCGGCTGGGTTGAGTTCTCAAATGAAGTGGTCAGCGATCTCATCATCGTCCGCTCCACCGGCGTTCCCGTTTACAACTACGTGGTGGTGGTCGATGACGCGGAGATGAAGATCACGCACGTAATCCGCGGCGACGATCATCTCTCGAACACGCCGAAGCAGGTCGCGCTCTATGAGGCGCTGGGCTGGGCGGTGCCCGAGTTCGCGCATCTCTCGACCATTCTCGGCCCGGACAAAGAGCGTCTCTCCAAACGCCACGGCGCTACGTCGCTGGCGAATTTCCGCGAGATGGGCGTGCTCCCCGAGGCTTTGATGAACTACATGGCTTTGCTGGGATGGGCTCCCAGCGGAGGCGATCGCGAAATCTTCTCGCCCAACGAACTGGTGCAGGAGTTCGAACTCGCGCGCGTCACCCCGTCGCCTGCGGTGTTCGATTTTGAGAAGCTTTACTGGCTCAATCGCCATTACATCAAGGAAGCGGCGCCTGAGCGCATTGCCGCGCTGGCCGAGCCGTTCTATGTGCGCGCCCTCGGTTTGGATGATGCCGTCGATCAACTTACGCCGGAGGCAAAAGCGTGGCTGTCGCACATTACGGCCTCGCTCGTGGCTTCGGTCAATAAGCTCGACGAACTGCCCGAGCGCGCCGCCGCGGTGCTGCACTTTGACCCGGTCGCGGCCATCGCTTCAGCGCAGAGCGCCGAAGTGCTCCCTGCGCCAACCACCAAGGTGGTGCTCGATGCATTCGCCGCAAAGATTGCCGCTGAGCCCGAGCCGATTGAGGCGGCGCGCTTCAAGGCGATCATTAAAGAAGTGCAGAAGGAGACTGGAGTCAAAGGTCCGGCACTCTTTCATCCGATTCGCATCGTGCTCACAGGTGTGCAGTCCGGGCCGGAGTTCGACAAGCTGGTGCCGCTGATGGAAGAAGGCTCGCGGCTCGCTCTGCCAAGGCCGATCCTCAGCGTGAAGCAACGCGTCGCCGCCTGGATGCAGTTGCCGAAGCCCTAGGAGTGTGTCTGGAATAAGCAACGGCCACGAGTTTGATATTCGACGTGAACACATCCAGATGCCGCCCCTCCCTGTTCCTCCGGGGTGAAGCGATGTTGGGCTGGCCGTTCCACACCAGAAAAGCGCCATTTCATTGGTGCATAGCCGGCTTTTGGCTGTTTTCCTTTATGCCGCCATCTGGAACTGGCGCCCAGAGCGAAACAGCTTCAGCAGATTGTGGGTGAGGCAGACCAGCTTCCATTCGGCTCGGACCTTCTGTAGGCCGCGTAGAGAGAAGCGCCGGAACCCACGCCACTCTTTGATCTGACCAAACACTGGTTCGACGATTGCTTTGCGCATCCGGTACAGATTCCGCCCTGCATCGCTGTCCAGCTTCTGCTTCATTTGTTGCCGCAGCGAGATCTCTTCCCCGGAGTGGATTGCATGGTCTTCCAGGCCCGTTTCCCCGTGCTTCTGCTTGCACGTGGCCACGTGCAGATCAATGCCCTGGGCTTGGACTTTCTTCACCTGTTCCGGGTTCCAAAAGCCACTATCTGCGCTAACCGCCTGCGGCTTGGCTCCCACATTCTGTTCCACCTGCTCCAGCATCGGCGCCAGTTGATCATTGTCAGTGGTCTGCTGGATTACATCGACGGCCACGATCACCTGCGATTGGCTGTCCACGGCGGCCTGTGCGTTGTAGCCCTGGAGAAAAGCACCTTTTTGACTTCCACTCGGCATGATCCGGCTCTCCGGATCGGTGAAGCTGCGCTGGGTTTTGGGATCAGCCTCCGCCTTCTCTGGATCGGGTACCTGCGGGTCATGCCCGCGCGCCTTCTTGCCCGTGCGCGCCTCTTGCTGCCGACGATCGGCGATCTTGGCCTCGGCGGCGGCTTTCTTCGCCTCAGCGTTTTGCTTGGCTTCGGCTTCTAACTCCGCCTTGGCTTCCCGGATTTTCTTGAGTCGGCTTTCCCGTCGCCCTAACTCGTCGGGGATGTCGTCTCCGCTCTGTCCTTTGCCGTACTTCTCATCCTCGTCTGCATCCACCGCAGCGGCGCGCTGCAGCAGTTCGTCAACTTGCTCCTGCAGTTTCTTTTCGGTCTCGCTCATGCGCCCATAACTCATCGCCTTGTGCTTGCTGGCGTTGCCTTGCAGCTTGGTTCCGTCGATCGCTACATGCCCCAGCTTGACCAAACCTGCCTTCTGACATAGCTGCAGCGCCTGCATAAACAGGCCAGCCAGAGCTTCCAGATGTCGCTTGCGAAACTCCGCAAGCGTGCTATGGTCCGGATGTTCGTCGGCCGATAAGAAGCGAAACGCCACATCTTCAAATGTCTTCGCTTGGATCTTGCGTGAGCTGTAGGTCCCCGTGCAGTAGCCGTAAAGCAATACCCGCACCATCATCTCTGGCAAATACGCGGACTGCCCTCGGCCATCCTTCTCATCATAAGAAGCATAGATCGCACTGAGATCCAACTCATCGACCACATCAACCAGAAACCGGGCCAAGTGCTTTTCCGGCAGCCAGTCATGCAGCGACGGTGGCAGCAACAGCAACTGATCCAGGTCGTCGGAGCGAAAACTCTTTCCCATACCCAAATCGTAACCCGAAGCACCTACAGAAAATCCTGTGATCTTTGTGCAATTCGGCAGAATCTATTCCCGACAGACTCCTAGCTCTCTTTCGCGGCTGCGTACGCAATATGAAAAAGCGTCGGGCGGTTTGCTCGGCGCTTTTCCTTTGCTGTTCTAAACGCTAAGCCGCGCTGTTGTACATATCCTGCAAGGTGCGGACCTGGTCGTGGGCGAAGAACACGCTCTCGGCCTGCTCTTCCACAAGTTCTTGTACATCGTGCGGAAGGCCAGCCTGCAGTGCCTCGTGGTAATGGTTCCGGGCGTTGTGTTCTCCGGATTCCACGGATTGCAGAATGCTGGCGTCCCCGCCTCCGAGCCTGTGCTTCAGATCGATCCAGGCGCGATGCAGCGTACTGGCCACGCTCGACGTGCGGTTAGGGTCCGCTTCGCCAAGGCGCCGCGCTATGTTCTCCAGTTCTCCCGCAAACTTGGCTCGCTGCAGCGCTTGGCGGGAGAAGAAAATTCTCAGCTCTTCATTCCTCGTGTGTTCAGCGGCTTCCAGGTAGCCGGCCTGTCCGTCGCGGCAGGTCTCAATCAGCTTGTCAATGACATCGAGGGTATGATCAACCATTTCCGCGCACATCCTTTTCTAGTTACATTTCGCGTACACACCAGATTGGATGGCGTGAGCCCCGTAGGGTATGCACGCGCACTCTCGAATCCTATAATTTGATTCGTATGGCTATCAGCAAGACCAATGCCTGCCGCATCCTGGATTCGCTTCAAATCCCCTATGATCTGCGTGCATACGAGGTAGATCCCGACGATCTCTCGGCGGAGAATGTCGCCGCCAAGGTCGGCCTGCCGACAGAACAGGTCTTCAAGACTCTGGCTGTGAAGGGCGACCGCAACGGTGTGGCCGTCGCCGTGATTCCGGGAAACTACGAACTCGACTTCAAGGCGTTGGCGCATCTCACCGGCGACCGCAAAGTAGAAATGCTGCCGCTGAAAGAGGTGCAGAGCGTTACCGGCTACATTCGCGGCGGAGTCACTGCCCTTGGGATGAAGAAGGATTACCCCGTTTTTGTCGATGAGACGATGGAGATGTGGGATGAGGTCTGCGTTTCTGCCGGCCAGCGTGGTTTGCAGATCCTGATTGCTCCTGCCGATTACCTGCGTGCCACGGCCGCGATTGTGGGAGAGATCTCGCGCGAGAAGCAGGGATGAAGCTGTCCCTGTTCAATTTCCCAGTTAAATAGAGCCAAGTTCTGCCGGGCTGTTTACTCCAGCATCTTTCGCAAGGCGGGTTCCAGCGCGGGGTCATCGAAGCGGAATCCCGCCTCCAGCAGGTGTTTTGGAACAACTTTCTGGCTGGCAAGCAGCATCTCTTCCGCCATCTCTCCGCCAATCGCACGCAGCGCGAAAGCGGGTACCGCGAGCAGAGCAGGCCGGTGCAGCACATGGGCCAGCGTTCGGGTGAACTCCGCGTTCGTGACCGCATCCGGAGCCGCCAGATTCAGTGCGCCGTGTATCTGCTCGTTCTCCAAGGCAAAAGCGTAGGCGCGCGCCGCGTCGTGCAGGCTGATCCAACTCCACCACTGGTGTCCGCTGCCCAGTTTGCCGGCCACTCCGAAGCGGAAGGCGGGAAGCATTTTGGCGAGCGCGCCGCCTGCTCGTGTCCAGCACCAGCGCGGTGCGCATGTGGGCCACACGAACCCCGGCCATCGCCGCCGGTTGCGCGGCGCTCTCCCAGTCGCGGCAAACTTCGGCCAAAAAGCCCAAGCCCGCTTCGCTCTCCTCCGTCAGTTCGTCGTCGCCGCGGCTGCCGTAATAGCCGATGGCCGAACTGCAGATCAGGGCACGCGGCTTTCCACTTTGCTGAAATGCCTGTGCCGCCGCCCGCGCGATGTTAGCCGTACCTCGGACGCGGCTGTTGCGGATCTCCGCCTTGGCTTTTTCCGTCCACAGAGTCGCCACCGGCTTTCCCGCCAGATGCACGATTACGTCGAAACCCGCTATTCGCGCGGGGTCCAGGGGTGTAGCGGGATTGCCATAGCACGTCTCCCTGGCGCAGCTTCGCAGGATCGCGGACCAAAGCGTAAACCTCATCGAGGCGCGAGCTCAGCAAAGAGGAAACGGCCTGTCCGATCAATCCGCTGGCACCGCTGATCAGCACTTTCATTGCGGCTCCCGTCCCGAATCATTCTGCGTCGCCACAGCATCGGATGCAATAGGAGCAGCTTTCGGCCTATCCTGTTTGGCTTTACATCAGAGGTTAAGAGCTAAAATCAGTTATGGCGAGCTTTCGCGAACAGGTGGCGACGAATGTTCTGACCGCGACACGGTTTCGCGAACTTGCTGAAGATTGTCCGCGCCAATCGTCCCAACGACGATCTAGAATCGTCCGCCGCGCATACGAACTCTCGCTCGAACATCACAGCGGACAAACAGCGCGCATCCGGCGAGCCCTATCTTGTGCATCCCCTCGAAGTCGCGATTCTGCTGGCGGAGATGAAGCTGGACACCACGGCCATCGCCGCCGGACTGCTGCACGATTCCGTCGAAGACACCACGGTCACCACCGAGGAGATTCAGGCACAGTTTGGCGAGCAGGTCGCTCACATCGTCGAGGGCGTAACCAAGATCAGCAAAATCGACTTCGCCTCCCGCGAGGAGGCGCAGGCGGAAAACGTGCGCAAGATGATGCTGGCCATGGTGGACGACATCCGCGTGGTGCTCATCAAATTGGCCGATCGCCTGCACAACATGCGCACCCTGCAACACCTCTCGCCCGAGCGCCAGTTGAAAATTGCCAAGGAGACGCTGGAAATTTATGCTCCGCTGGCGCACCGCCTCGGCATGGGCAAGGTTCGCGGCGAGCTTGAGGATCTCTGCCTTTCCCTATGTCGATCCGGTCGGCTACAAGATGGTCTGCGAGCAGGTGGAGGCACTGCGCAAAGACGGCGAACGCGCCCTGGCGCACATGGCCGACACCATCCGGCTCAAGCTGCGCGAAGCCAACATTCAAGTGGTGCGCGTCGATTCGCGCATCAAGCGGATGTACTCCATCTATCAGAAGATGCTCAAGCAGAAGATCACCGTCGACCAGATGTACGATCTGCTTGCGCTGCGGATCATCACAACTTCGGTGAATGACTGTTACGCGGTGCTCGGAATCATTCACAACGCATGGCGTCCGGTGCCGGGGCGCATCAAGGACTTCATCGCCATGCCGCGCCCCAACCTCTACCAGTCGCTGCACACCACGGTGATTGCCGAAGATGGGCGTCCCTTCGAAGTGCAGATACGCACCGAAGAGATGCACAAGATGGCGGAAGAGGGCATCGCGGCGCACTGGAAATACAAGGACGGCCCCATCTCGGCGCGCGACGAGCAGCGCCTCGCCTGGCTGCGTCAGGTGGTGGAGTGGCAGCGCGAGATGGCCGATCCCAGCGAATTCCTCTCCACGCTCAAGATCGATCTTTATCCGGAAGAGGTTTACACCTTCACCCCCAAGGGCAAGGTGGTCATCCTTCCGCGCGATGCCACACCCATCGACTTTGCCTACACCGTACACACCGAGGTCGGCCACTCCTGCGTGGGCGCCAAGGTGAACGGACGCATCGTTCCGCTGCGCTCCAAGCTGCGCTCAGGAGACATCGTCGAGATCATGACCCAGGCCGGTCACAATCCCAGCCGCGACTGGCTGGGCATTGTGAAAAGCTCGCGCGCCACGACAGAAGATCAAGCACTGGCTCAACATCCACCAGCGCGAGCGCGCCATTGAAATCGGCCGCAAGCTGATCGAAAAAGAGGCGCGCAAATATCGCATCGCGCTCAAGGACATCAAAGATCCGGAGTTGCTGAAAGCCGCCGTGGAGTACGGCGTCAACAAGGTGGACGACCTGATGGCCGGCATCGGCTATGGCAAGTACTCGGCGCGCTCGGTGCTGGCCAAGGTGTTGCCGGGCAGCAATCTGCAACCCGGCGAAGAGCATCAGGGCGTGGCCTCGGCGGTTAAGCGCGCCTTCGGGTCAGATAGCTCGGCGCTCACCGTGCGCGGCACCGACGATCTGCTCGTCTATCGCGCCCGCTGCTGTAACCCGATCCGCGGTGAGGAAATTGTCGGCTACGTGACCCGGGGCAAGGGCGTGGCCGTCCACAGCAAGGCCTGCTCCAATGTGCAGAACCTGATGTACGAACCCGAGCGCAAACTGGCCGTCGAGTGGTCGCACAAGGAGCCTCGCGTTGCCGGCGCGCAAGCCTATCCGGTCAAACTCGTGGTCTCCACCGATGACCGTCCCGGCATGATCACCCAGGTCTCGGCCGTCATCAGCGGCGAAGACGCCAACATCCGCCACATCGAGGCCAAGACCGGCGGACCGCTGGCGATCATCGATATCATTTTTGAAACGCGGGACGTCAATCACCTCAACCGCATCATTACCGGAATCCGCCGCATTCAGGGCGTTCACGATGTCGAGCGCGTGCAGAAGCTGACCAACTAGACTACTCAATTAATCCCGGCTTACTAATTATGTCCCGCTTCTCCAAGAAAGTCCGTTCGCGATCAGACGCTCTGCCCATCCAGAGCCAGCCCGTTGCATTTGCCTATCTCTCGCTGCAACGCACCCAGCGCGGACTGATGGGAATGCTGGCCATCTGTGCCGTGCTCGGCATGACGGTCTTTCAGACGAGGCCGGGAATGCTTGGAAACGCATCTCTATTTACCCGTCATTCTGGCCACCTCACTGCTAACCTTTGCCT
The DNA here is from genome assembly GCA_963786435.1 of uncultured Acidobacteriota bacterium. GTDB lineage: Bacteria > Acidobacteriota > Terriglobia > Terriglobales > Acidobacteriaceae > TOLSYN. Next base: position 1,936,599 of record CAWAZK010000002.1, on the reverse strand, counting down.
ACACCATCCGCAATGCCATGGTGCTGCCCTCGTTGGCGGAGCTGCGCCGCAACCCGCGCGACCCGAAGCTGCTCAAGCGCTGGAGCCGCAACAATCTCATCGTGCTCTCGCTCTGCGCGGCGGTGGGATGGCGGGATTCGCCATGCAGTTGCTGGGCGCGGCCACGCCCCTTGCGCTCACTCTCTATGCGATTGCAGTCGGCTATCTGTTTCTGCTGCGACCGCTCCGGCCTTAGCTCTACATTTTTTACGAACGAAAAAGAAACTCGGGTGCCCCACCTTCGACGCGCCGCTCTGCGCGGCTAAGGTGGGAGGAAGCGCGCTCCACATTTCGACTTTGGTATAGTTTCTTCTTCGCCTCAAGGAGACACACCATGCGCGAAGTCGTCGCCACTCCCAACGCCCCGCAGGCCATCGGCCCCTATTCGCAGGCCATCCGCGCCAACGGCTTCATCTTCGTCAGCGGACAAATTCCGCTGAACCCGGCGACGCAGCAAATCGTCGAAGGTGGAGTGGCCGAGCAGACCGAGCAGGTCATCGCCAATCTGGAAGCGATTCTGAAGGCCGCAGGCAGTGGCCTGGACAAGGTCGTGCGCACCACTGTCTTTCTCAAGGACATGAACGACTTCGCGGCGATGAACGAGGTGTACGCGCGCTTCTTCCCGCAGCCGCGTTGCCCCGCCCGCTCCACCATCGAAGCCGCCCGCCTGCCCAAGGACGTTCGCGTTGAAATCGACGCCATCGCGATGGCACTGTGAAAGGTATTAGAGAGCAGAGCCGCGGCATTCGGGGCATTAGCGCGAACATGGTAGGATTTGGGGCAAAGACAAAGGTGAAATTTAATGGCGCCACGAAAGATGTATCGCCTCGTTCCCGAACTCGTTCCACGCGACCTATGGGGTCGCAGCGCCTTTCAGATGCTAAAAGGTAAGGCTGCATGGACAAAGAAAATCCGTCCAGATGCTATTGCCGCGGCAGACGGCTGCTGCCAGATATGCGCGAACGACGCCGATGTTTTGGTTTGTCATGACAAATGGAAATACGACGACAAGGTGAGAATCGCAACTCTGGTGGGCTTCGAGGTTCATTGCAGGAGTTGTGATGCGGTTACGCACGTCGGACGGGCGGCGCAGATGGGTGATCCTGAGCAGGTGTTGATGGACGCGTTGATGAAACTCTGCGAGGTGAATGGATGCGAACCGCCTGTTGCTGAGAAGATCCTTGCAGATGCGCTCAACCTGTGGATCAGACGCAGCGAAAAGCGATGGAAAATTGCGGTCGCGCCGAAGTTGTTGAAGTCCTACCCAGAGCTAGAGGGATTGGCCAAGTTTAAACCGGCATGACTGGACGTTCCCACCGGAGCCGCCCTCAGCTCCCGCCTTAGCCACCCCACTCTACGCCGCCATGCCACGGCTGTGATGCAGCCGATGCTGATCAATCCGGCGCTCAGCCCGAACCACAGTCCGCGCACGCCCCATCCGCGCTCAAAGCAGAGCCACGCGCCCAGCGGCAAGCCGATCAGCCACCAGCCCACCAGGTCCGTTATCATCGCGATCCGCGTGTTGCCCGAGCCGCGCAGCGCGCCGATGGCCGTCACCTGCACGCCGTCGAAAAACTGGAAGACCGCCGCAATCGCCAGCAGCGGCACGCCGATCTTTGCCACCTCGCGGTCGTAAGTGAAGATGTGAACGATTGGCAGCGGCAGCGTCCACAGCACGATGGCCGAGCAACTCATAAAGCTGGCGCTCAAGGCCATGCCGCTCCAGCCGCTCACGTTCGCGGCCTCGGCATCGCGTCGGCCAATCGCGTTGCCCACCCGCGCCGACGTTGCCTGCGCTACCCCGAGCGGCACCATGAAGGTGAGCGAAGCCATGATCAGCGCGATCTGGTGGGCGGAGACGGCGACCGCGCCCAGCCGTCCGGCGGCCAGAGTGCTCGCCGAAAATACTCCTACCTCCAGCCCGATCTGTGCCGCCGCCGGTGCTCCCAGCCGCACGATCCGCGCCATGCGCTCCCAGTAAATTTCGCCTGCATAGCGCAGCAGATGCCAGTGCTCGCGCTCGATTGCGCCAGGCCAGGTAGCCAGCCAGCACGCACACCATGTAGCAGCGTGAGAGCGTGGTGGAGATTCCCGAGCCGGTGGCACCCAGCGCGGGCAGCCCGAAGTGTCCGTAGATCAGCGCGTAGTTGCCGATAAAGTTGATGAGGTTGGCCGAAATCATGGCGAAGGCCACAACCTTCACGCGGTGCGTTCCCTGCAAGAAGACCCGCATTGCGGCAAAGCACATCAGCGCCGGTAAGCCGCAGGCCATGGCGTAGAGGAATGGGACGGTCTGCCGCACGATCTGCGGCGCAATTCCCATCGGGAGCAGCAGCCCGCCGCTGGCGGCCACCATCAACCCGCACAGCAGGCCCACCGGCAGCGCGAACTGCAACCCGGCGCAGAGCGTACGGAAGCACTCTTCAACCGGCCAGCACCGAACTCCTGCGAGATCATCGAATCGCTGCCGGTCAACATGCCTTCGCACATGATGGCGAGGAAGAAGAAGACCGCCGAGCCCAAGCTGACTGCGGCCAGCGCCGTCGGCCCCGCCCGGCCGATCATCGCGATGTCCACAAAGTTCATGGACATCCACCCCACCTCGCCCATCACAATGGGCACGGCAAGGCGCAGCAGCGGAGTCATCTCACGACGAATTGAATGCAGCCGGATCATCGGTGTTTCCGTTCTGCAGGCACAGCAAAAGGCCTCCGCGGCGGAGGCCTACACTTCTCCCGGCTTCGCGCGCCGCCTGTTTAATGAGCCAGCGCACGAGGTGCTGAACCCCTAAGCAGGATTCGCCCTGGGATTAGCCCTTTGTAACTTTGCCGCTGCGCAGGCAGCCCGAGCAGACGCGAACTTTCTTCGTGTTCGTGGTGCCCGCAACCTTGGCCTTCACCGGATGCAGGTTCACGTTCCAGCGGCGGCGGGTCTTGTTGTTGGCGTGCGAAACGTTATTGCCGAACTGCGGACCTTTGCCGCAGACTGAACAAACCTGTGCCATGACTAACTCCAAAATTGTGGAACCGCTTGGGCTTTTGACCGCTGCATGAGTGTTCGATCGCAGCATGGGAGCGCAACCTAAAAATGCAAGGGGGTGCAACCCGGAAAAGAAACGCGCGGAACCTGAAATGAACAAAAGAGGCTGGTCGCCAAAATCTGATTCTACAAGAGGCGGCGGATTTCAGCAACCCGGCAGCGAAATTGCCGTTTTATCGCCGCAGATACTGCCCAAAGACAAACAAAATCGCAACTGCGAACAGCGTGCCGAAAATCGCTTTGTTGTGCCGGGCCAGCCAGCGCGGCAGATAGATGTCGAAGTTTTCCGTCCGCTCTTCCGTGTAACGGCCTGCCAAGCTAGTCAACGGGCAATGTCCCCGGTTCAACGCGAGCACCGCGCACTCGATCAGAACCAAGCAGGTCAAAACGCTGGCCCAGTAGAATTGACGAAAGGCTCCCGCAATGGGGATAGCCACAATGCATCCGGCAAAAAACGCCCATATCGCCGTGTGCAGCAGCTTGATCGCAACAAGCATGGGGGATTGTTCGGATCGGTTTCTCACGGTCAGAGCCCGGCTGAAAGATAGACTACACTATGCTCATGAGCGCAGCGCAACCCGCCTCCATCAAGGTTCATAAAACCAGCGGCACCACCATGGAAATCGTCTGGAAAGACGGCCACCAGAGCACCTACACCTTCACCTACCTGCGCAATGCCTGCCCCTGCGCCATCTGCAACGAAGAGCGCGAAAAGAGCCACCGCGCCCAGGCGAAGCCTCCCGCGCAAGACCTCCGCCGCGCTGCCCATGTTCAAGCCGCAGCTTCGTCCCACTGAAGTCGCCCAGGTCGGCAACTACGCCATCCGCTTCAACTGGAACGACGGCCACCAGCACGGAATCTTCTCCTGGGACTACCTCCGCGAGTGGTGCCCCTGCCAGAATGCCACGCCTCCCGCCACTCCGCCGACGGCCTCCAGTACGACATCGAAAATCATCCTCCGCGAGACTAATAGTGCGCTGGAATAGACCCACATTTGCTGACTACGGCAAATGTGGGGCACCGCCGAGATGAACAAGCCTAAGTAGGTCACACGTCCGAGTTCCCTGCTTTCTCCTGTCCACCCGCAAACCTGTTAGTCTTTTCCTAGACCCTTCGGTCGCATTTTTCTCTCATGGATTTTCTCTCAAAGCTCAATCCGCAACAGCGTGAAGCGGTGGAAACCGTGCGCGGCCCCGTGCTCATTCTGGCCGGCGCCGGTTCGGGCAAAACCCGGGTCATCACCTATCGCATCGCCTATCTGGTCGAGCATGAGAACGTCCCCGCCGACCGCATCCTGGCCGTCACCTTCACCAACAAGGCCGCCGCCGAGATGGCCGAGCGCGTTCATCAACTCATCGGCCAGCACTCGCTCGCCAAGCCCGCCATCAGCACCTTTCACTCCTTCTGCGTGCGCATGTTGCGGCGAGACATCGAAGCCCTGCAGATCAACGGCAAGGGCTACACCCGCGACTTCGTCATCTACGACGAAGGCGACCAGCAGCAGGTCGTCAAGTCGGCCATCAAGCGCCTCGGCATCGACGACAAAAAGCTCACCCCGCGCAGCGTTCTCGGGCTCATCTCCTCGGCCAAAAACCACATGCAGGACCCGCAGGAGATGTATCTGAACTCCGCCGATCCCAAGATGGAGCGCATCGCGCACATCTACAAGATTTACAAAGACGAGCTGCTCAAGGCCAACGCTCTCGACTTCGACGACCTGCTGCTCGAAAGCGTGCGCCTGCTCAAGGCCGACTCCGCCACGCGCGAGAAGTATCAGCGCCGCTACCAGTACATGCTCGTCGATGAGTACCAGGACACCAACCGTCCGCAGTACGAGATCATGTGCGCGCTCGCCGGAACCCATCACAACCTCTGCGCCGTCGGCGATGAGGACCAGTCGATCTACTCCTGGCGCGGCGCCGACATCAACAACATCCTCGACTTCGAAAAGAATTTTCCCGAGGCCAAGATCATCCGCCTCGAACAGAATTACCGCTCCACCCAGCCCATCCTGCAGGCCGCCTCGGCCGTGGTCGCCAACAACCTGCAGCGCAAGGGAAAGAACCTGTGGACGGCGCGCGAGGGCGGCAGCAAGATCGGCTTTTACGACGCGCCCGATGGCGAGAACGAGGCGCTGTTTGCCGCCGACTTCATCTCGCGCTGGGCGCAGGCGCGCGCCCGCGAGGGCCTGAGAACAAGTCGGCGATTCTCTATCGCACCAACTCGCAGTCGCGCCTGATGGAAGAGGCGCTGCGCCGCTACAACCTCAACTACAACGTCGTCGGAGGCTTCAGCTTCTACGAGCGGGCCGAGATCAAGGACATGATCTCCTACCTCAAGCTCATCCTGAATCCCGATGACTCCGTGGCCCTGATGCGCGTGGTTAACACCCCGGTGCGCGGCATCGGCAAGACCACCATGGAGACCGTCGAGCGCGTCGCGCTGGAGACCAACCGCTCGCTCTGGGGAGCGCTGGAGGAGGTGGTCGAACAGCGCCTGTTGCCCGCCCGCGCCGTCGCCGCCCTGGCCGGCTTCCGCGATCTCATTCGCGACGCCCGCGCCCTGGTTCTCGGCGAATCCGCCGCCCGCATGGATGCCACCGCCGCTGCCGTCAACCTTCCGCGTCCTCGGCTGCCGTGCAATCGTTAGCTGACTCCGCGCTTATGACCGCCGAGCAGGAAACTGCGCTCGACGCCCAGCACGGCTTCGACTTCGGCGACGCCGATGACAGCTTCGATGTCAGCGAATTCGGCGAGACTTTGGAGGGCGACGCCGCCGATTTCACTCCCGGCTCCGATGCCACCGGATTTTCGCCGGATGCGTTGGAAGATGAGGCGGCGGCTCTCGCGGCGGACGTAGCTACGGATTCCGAAGCGCCCGAGCCCGCACAGAAAGTTTCCACCGCCGAGGTGCTCAAGTTCCTCATCGACCGCACCAAGTACATCCAGCTTCTTGAGGCCGAGGACTCGCCCGACGCGCAGGCGCGCATTGAAAATCTTCGCGAACTGGTCAACGCCGCCATGGATTCCCGCGACCGTGGCGAGAGCATCAGCGACTTCCTCGACCACGCCGCCCTGGTCAGCGACGTCGATCAGTTCGACGACTCGCAGCAGATCACGCTGATGACCCTGCACGCGGCCAAGGGCCTGGAGTTCCCGCTCGTCTTCCTGGTCGGCATGGAGGAGGGCCTGTTTCCGCACTCGCGCACGCTGCTCTCGCCCACCGAGATCGAAGAGGAGCGCCGCCTCTGCTACGTCGGCATGACGCGCGCCATGGACACGCTGATCCTCAGCCGCGCCCACTACCGCCGCCGCTACGGCACCGATTCGCCCGAGCCCTCGACCCCCTCGCGCTTCCTCGAAGAGATTCCCATCGAGCTGCTGGAAGACGTCGGCTCGCCCGGAAAGATCAAAGGCTCCACCCCGCGCTTCCAGGAGTATGGCGCGGCCCATTACGATTACGAGAACGAGGATCAGTCCGCCTCGGCATGGGGTGGCCGCTCGCGCCAAAAGAGCGCGCCCAAGACCACCTACACCGGCCAGGCCTACAACTCCATTGACAACATCGCCGACTTTTTTGCCTCGCGCGGAAAAAAGTTTTCCCGCCCTGAGATGGACCTCGATCAAGCCCTCCAGCAGGCCGCGGATTACGCAAAGGAGACCGCGTCCGCCACCCGAAATATGGCGAGGGAGTGGTCTTTCATCGAGAAGGAGATGGGGAAGACGCCAAGATTACGGTACAATTTCATAGTTTCGGTCTGAAAAAGCTTGTCGAGAAATACGCCCAGTTGGTCAAGGCGTAACCTAGCGGCAGCGGTCCGCTGTACATGCCCGGTCGCGAAGCATCGCTGATCACGGCCACACCGCGCAAATGCGCAGAATTTATTCGCAAAGGAAACCGAGAAAATGCCCAACACCTCTGCTCTACCCAAGGAAGAACGCAAGGCCGCAAAGCGCGCAGCGCGCAAAAAGGCCGCTCCCAAGGCAGCCCGCACCCACGAACGCGGCGCCGCAAAACAGAAGGTCAAGAAAGCGGCTCGCGGCACCTCCAAGCGCTAGAGCGCTGCAATTGCCGGCTTCGCCACCCCGCTGATTCATCACGGCCACGGCCTGCGCACAGTTTTCGCGTAGGCCGTGGCCGTCGTTTGCTTGCTATCATGCACTCTGGATCATTCCACCACATCTCCACATGTGTGATCGAGTGGGCCGGGAAGCAGGAGCAATCCGCTGGCGAATCAACTCTTTGCCCGTAAGTCGATCGACAAGCTTATCGCCGAGGCCGCCGAACCCGGCCACCGGCTGCAAAAAACCCTCGGCCCCTGGTCGCTCACCGCCCTCGGAATCGGCGCCATCATCGGCTCCGGCATCTTCGTCCTCACCGGCACCGCCGCCGCCGGCGAACACTTCGAAGCCCCGTCCATCCTCCACGCCCAGGTGCATGGACATCCTTTGGAACCTGGCCCGCCACGGCAATCTGCACGGTGCGCTCATGCATGGCCGCCCCGCCGCCGGACCGGCCATCGCCATCTCCTTCATCCTGGTCGCCATCGCCTGCTCCTTCGCCGGACTCTGCTACGCCGAGCTGGCCTCCATGATCCCCATCGCCGGCTCGGCCTACACCTACAGCTACGCCACCCTCGGCGAAATCTTCGCCTGGATCATCGGCTGGGATCTCATCCTCGAATACGCCGTCAGCAACGTCGCCGTCTGCGTCGGCTTTGCCGGATACCTCAAAGCGCAACTGGCGCAGTTCGGTCTCATTCTGCCCGAGCGCTGGTCCTCCCCTGTCTGGGCTGACGGCAAATGGACCGGCGCCTACTTCAATGTCCCCGCGTTTCTGGTGGTCATGATCCTGAGCTGGCTGCTGGTGCGCGGCGTGCGCGAATCCGCCAGAGGTCAACAACGCCATGGTGGCCATCAAGATCGCCGCCATCGCGCTGTTTCTCTGTCGTCGGCGGCAGCCTGGTGCACAAATCCAACTGGGTCCCGTTCGCGCCCTCCGGATTCAGCGGCATCCTCACCGGCGGAGCCATCGTCTTCTTCACCTACATCGGCTTTGACTCGGTCTCCACCGCCGCCGAAGAGTCGCGCAATCCGCAAAAAGATATTCCCTTCGGCATCATCGCCTCGCTCGTCGTCTGCACCATCCTCTACGTCGGCGTGGCGCTCGTGCTGCTCGGCATGATGAAGTATTCGGTCTTCGGCTCCGGCGCCGCCGCCGAAGCCCCGGTGGCCTACGCGCTGCAGCAGCTCGGAGCGCGTCCCATCTGGCGCGCGGTCATCATCATCGGCGCGCTGATGGGCATGTTGAGCTCGCTGCTGGTCTTCCAGTACGGCCAAACGCGCATCTGGTTCGCCATGTCGCGCGACCGCCTGCTGCCCGCATTCTTCTCCCGCGTCCATCCCCGCTTCAAAACCCCGCACTGGTCCACCTGGATCGCCGGGCTCGCCGTCGGCTTGCCCTCCGGACTGGTCGATATCGGCGACGCCGCCGACCTCTCCAACATCGGAACGCTGTTCGCCTTCGTCCTGGTCTCCTTCGGGGTCATCCTTCTGCGCCGCAGCCAGCCTGAGCGCCCGCGCGGCTTCAAAGTTCCCTGGGTGCCGTTGTTCCCCATCCTCTCCATCCTTTTCTGCGGAGGCCTGATGGCCGGCCTGACCGTCATCACCTGGATTCGCTTCTTCGTCTGGCTCGGCCTCGGCCTGCTGATTTACTTCGGCTTACAGCCGCAGCCGCAGCGAGTTCGCAAATCAGAAGTGAGCATGTTCCGCCGATAAAGTCGGGTGCCGGCATCTGCAGCACTCAGCAGATGTGGGAGCGCCATATGCCTATGCGGGAGTGAGCCGCTTTAGCTTCATAAGGTCCGCGCGAACGTGGGCAAGCTCGAACTGTGCCTGTTGCACTAACCAGCTTTCCGCGCTGCCACCAAACACCTTCGATAGCCTGACGGCCATTTCGGGAGATATACCACGCTTCTCGTTCACCAGCTCCGAAAGCGTAGTGCGCGTCACACCAAGAGCGGCGGCGGCTGCGGTGATGCTCAAGCCCAAAGGTTCAATACACTGGCGCAACACAAAACCACCAGGGTGAGGGGGATTCTTCATCGGCATGGCTTCTCTTTTCAGTGGTAATCCACGTAATCTACGTCGAAGGCGTCAGGTTCAACAAAACGAAAAATAACCCTCCAGTTTGCCCGAACAGTTACCGCCCAAAAATCCTTGAACTCGCCTCGAAGTGGATGCAGCCGAAACCCTGGCAAGTCCATATCGGAAACGACGTGGGCAGCGTCGAGTCTCGCGAGAACATCGCGGAGCTTGGGAACATGTTCGGCAACAACGCCACGCGAATCATCGTCTTCATAGAGGCGTTTCAGCCCCTTGTGGCGTATCGACCGAATCATCCCAAATCGTAATGCGTCACGTAACGGATGTCAATCGTGGTCGTCGCATACAATATTCCCGTGACCTCCGACTTCATCACGCGCCTTCCCAAGGCCGAGCTGCACCTTCATCTCGAAGGCTCGGTCGATCCGCTGACCCTCAGCCAGCTCAGCGAGAAGCATCACACGCCGTTTCCTTGGGCCAGCAATCGTTACAAGCCTCTGCCCAACTCGCACCGTCCGCTCACCGTCGCCGAAGCCGCCGCGCTCTACGACTACACGGATTTCACCGGCTTTCTCATCGCCTTCAAAGCGGTCACCGAGCGGCTGCGCGATCCCGAGGACTTCGAGCTCATCACCTACCGCATGGTCGAAAAGCTCGCCGCCGAAGGCTGCCTGCATGCCGAGGTCTTCGTCAGCGTCGGCGTCATTTTCTGGCGCGGCCAGGAGTTCGATCCGCTCTTCGAGGGCATGGAGCGCGGACGGCTGCGCGCGGAAAAGGATTTCGGCATCAGCCTCTATTGGATCTTCGACGCCGTGCGCCACTTCGGCCCCGAAGAGGCCGAGAAGGTTCTCGCCAAGGCCATTGAGCTTCGGGGCGGCCAGCAGCGGTCCCGCCAGAATCAGGCCAGTCACGTCATTGGCATCGGCATCGGCGGCGACGAGCGCCTTGCCGCCCCCGAGCTCTTCGAGCAGGTCTATGCCAAGGCGGCGCGCGCCGGCCTGCGTCTCAGCGTTCACGCCGGAGAGACCGTCGGCCCGCTCTCGATCTACGGCGCGCTCGACGTGCTCAAGGCCGAGCGCCTCGGCCACGCCCTCCAGCGCCGGCGAAGACCCCGCGCTGCTCTCGCGCCTGGTCCGCGATCAGGTGCCGCTGGAGCTCTGCATCACCTCGAACCTGCGCACCAGTTGCTGCCCCGAGCTCGCAGCCCACCCCTTGCGCCGCTACTTCGACGCCGGAGCCCTGGTCACCCTCAACACCGACGATCCCGCCATGTTCCAGACGACGCTTGGGCGCGAGTATCAGTTGGCGCGAGATGCCTTTGGCTTCACCAACGATGAGTTGCGCCAGCTTGCCGCCAATTCCTTCCGCGCCTCATGGCTTCCCGAGGAGCGCAAGCGCGAGCTGTTGAGAGTACTGTGAAGAAGCTTGTTCTGACAAAGCTAGGTTCCTGATTCGGCAGCAGCAGCACCCCTGGATTCCACTTACTTTTCGCATTCCGCTCTCGATGCCCTGCGGAATTCATCCTGGCTTCCCAATTTGCCTTGCGCCACGTCCACTTTGCCTGAAAAACTTGCTTGTGAGTAGATCAAAGCGTACGCTCCCCTAAATAGATCCATCCTAGTTAATGCCCTTAATTTTTGGTGAGCACATGAATGGTGATTTTCAGTCCGCGCTCGATGAGCGGATCGCCAGCTATGACCTACTCGGTCATCCCTTCTATCAGGCTTGGAGCGCCGGCAAGCTTTCGCATGAGCATCTGCGCGCCTATGCCTCAGAATACTTTCATCACGTCGCCGCCTTCCCGACCTATCTGAGTGCTCTGCACTCCCGGCTCGGAGATGGTGGCCTGCGCCGCGCCGTTCTGCGCAATCTGGCCGAAGAAGAGGTAGAAGGCACCGCTCATAGCGATATGTGGCTTGACTTCGCCCAGGGCGTCGGGCTTTCGCGCGAGGAGGTGCAGTACAGTCAGCCGAGTAAATCGATTGGCCGTCTTATCCAGCGTTTTCACCGCAGCGCCAGCCAGGATTCTCCGGTCGAGGTTCTTGCCGCTTTCTATGCCTATGAGTCCCAGGAGCCTCGAATCAGTGGCGAAAAGGCGTGCGCGCTGCTGCGTCACTATGGCGTCGATGTCCACACCTGCGAATACTTTGCCCTTCATACTTATTCTGATGTTCGCCATTCGCAGGTATGGCTCGACCAGATGTCGCGGCTGATCGCTGACAACTGCAGGCTGGCCGAGTCCGCTTTGAACGCCGCTGGGCGCGCCGCATTTTGGTTATGGCAGGCGCTGGATGGCAGTGTGGCGCATCGCATGTGCGAGCCGGCCCTCTTTTCGGCCTGACGCGTCTCCGTCCGGGTGCGGAAAAGGGTCACGGGGCGTGAGGTGTCATATTTGGAGAGCTTCCAAATTATGACAATACTTTTGCTTGCTGTTCGGTCCGCACTCCGATAGAGTCTTCGGCCATATGGTCAAACAAGTTCCTATCGGTGCTAAGGGAGCGGCAGAGGAGCGCGTGCAGTATGAGCACACCCTGACCGCACATCACCATTCACTTCCGCCCGTCTACTCCACTCCCGACATGATTCGCCTCATGGAGTCAGCCGGCCTCTATGCGCTGCAGCCCTTCTGCGATCCCGGTGAGATCTCGGTTGGGACGGCGGTCAGTGTCGAGCATCGCGTTCCGGTTGGAATCAACGCTGTGGTGCGCGCAACCGCTGAGGTCGAAGCCATTGATGGCCGTTTTTACCGGCATTCATGTTGCTGCCTTTGAAGGAACGCGCGAAATCGGCTCAGGAACCATTACCCGCGCCATTGTCCGCGTGGATGAGTATCTGAAGAAGCACGACATTCCGAAGCCGTAAGGTTATGCAGTTTGGAAGATTCTGAATCTCTGGATTCGGGCACCTCATCTTAAGAGGTGTGTTCCTCAAGGTGCCTTGCAATTCCCGGATCGCCCGCGATGGGTGCTCCGGGATTTTTTCAGGCGCAATTTTTCGGCTAGATTGCGCCCAGCAGCATGGCTCGCAGCTCCGGCACCGTGATCTCCGATTCTCCGGTCTGCATCACCGGGTCCAGGGCGGAATGGAAGACGAAACTCTGCATCCCCACTTTTCGTGCCCCCTCGGTGTTCACCTTCTTGTCGTCCAGAAAGAGCGCCTCGTGCGGCTGGCAGCCTAGACGCTGGCAGCACTCCAGGTAAATCTCCGCCTCTGGCTTTACCGTGCCAATTTCGCAGGAGTAAATCTGCACCTCGAACTCATCCAGCCATGCCAGCTTCTGCCGCATTGCGGACAGCATCCGGCGCTCCATGTTGCTCAGAATCGCCGTTTTGTATCCGGCCTGCCGCAGGTCGCGCGAGAGGTGGAGCATCTCCGCATTCTCGTTGGTCCACTGGGCATTGTCGTGCTCGATCAGCTCCAGCGCCTCGGCCTCGCTGATCTCGAATCCGCAATCGCTGCCCACCTTCCGCCAGTAGGCGATATTGTCCAGTGTTCCTCGGTCCAGTTCCTCGCGATGTCCCCAGTAAAACTGCTGAAACTCCTGCAGAGGCGTGCCAAAGCGTGCGCTCAGCGTTTGCCACTGCTCCTGGGTTGGCGGCAATGAAAGGACTTTTCCATAATCGAAGGCAACGGCTTTCAATGTGGGCATACCAAAATCCTACACTGACGGCGGTTATCATGCCGTAAGCCCGCCTGCCGTACAATCAAATCTCCATGTCTTTTTCGTTTCAGGTTGAAGCCACTTGCGGCGCGGCGCGCGCCGGCCGCTTCATCACCCCTCACGGCGAGGTTCGGACTCCTGTCTTCATGCCCGTCGGCACCGTCGCCTCGGTCAAGGGCGTGCCGCAGGATGTGCTCGACGAGCTCGACGTCCAGATTCTGCTCAACAACACCTACCATCTTTATCTCCGCCCCGGCGTCGAAACCGTCCGCCAGCTCGGAGGGGTGCAGAAGTTCATGGCGTGGCACAAGCCCATCCTCACCGACTCCGGCGGCTTCCAGGTCTTCAGCCTCAGCGATCTGCGCAAGCTCACCGAGGACGGCGTGCAGTTCCGCTCGCACCATCGATGGCTCGCTGCACTTCTTTTCGCCGGAGACCTCGCTGGCCGCCGAGATCGGCCTCGGCGCCGACATCGTCATGGCCTTTGACGAGTGCACCGAGTTTCCCGCCACCTACGAGCACGCCCGCAAGTCCATGGAGATGACCGCGCGCTGGGCCCGCCGCAGCAAGGATTATTTCGAGGCGCACAAGCACGAGGTTCCCTGGTTCGCGGAGAAAACCCGCCAGCACGGCTCCGAGCAGAGCCAGGCGCTCTTCGGAATCGTGCAGGGCGGCATGTATCCCGAACTGCGCCGCGAATCCGCCGAGCGCACCGTGGAGATCGGCTTTCCCGGCCACGCCATCGGCGGCCTCTCGGTCGGCGAGCCCCGCGAAAAGACCTGGGAGATCGTGCACGAGACCATTCCCCTGCTCCCGGCCGACAAGCCGCGCTACGTCATGGGCGTGGGAACTCCGGAGGAGATCGTCGAGTACGTGCGCCTTGGCGTGGACATGATGGATTGCGTCATGCCCACCCGCGCCGCCCGCCACGGCCTGCTCTTTACCAGCGAAGGTAAATTGAATATTAAAAATGCGCGCTACGCCCGCGACGAGAATCCCATCGATCCGAACTGCCGCTGCAAGGTCTGTGCCCGCTACTCACGCGCTTATCTCCGCCACCTGTATTCTTCGCAGGAGATACTCGCCCAGGTACTCAACACCGTGCATAATCTCGCGCATTACCTTGACATCATGCGGCGGGTCCGAGAGACTATAATCTCAGGGGAGTTTGCAAGTACCCGTTCGGCGGTTTAGAGGCCGGGTCTTTGCCCTTGCCGTTCGCCAAGTGTTGTACCTGCTTTGCGAGCGTCACCGCATTTCCAATGTGCTGGAACCTTGGATCTGCGGTAATCTGAACTCCCAGATACCAGAAGATACTTGGCACGAATGGAGTGGGTTTCTCGTGTACCCAAGGGTGTGTCCCACGGTACAGCGTCCCGCTGCGGTTCAGGTAAAATAAAAATTTCTACGCCGCGGTCTGCCAATTGCGGGCACCGGTAGGCGGCGGGAGCCCTAAGAATGATTGCTCAATTCGCATTCCTCGTTTTTCAGCAGTCCGGCGCGGGAATGACTTCTCTCCTGATGATGGTGGCAATCTTCGCCATCTTCTATTTCCTCCTCATCATGCCGCAGCAGAAGCGGCAGAAGAAATGGCAGAACATGCTCACCAACCTCAAGGCCGGCGACCGTGTCACCACCACCGGGGGAATCATCGGCATCATTCTTTCCATCAGGCAGGGCGAGGGCGCCGACACCGGCAGCATCATTCTCCGTGTCGCCCCAGACAACCTGAAAATTGAAGTTGCTCGCAACGCTATCGCATCGGTCACCATCGACGATAGCGCAAAGAAATCTTAGGCGGTCGCGGTTTCCATGAAGAAGAACCTGCTCTGGAGAGTCGTACTCATCCTCGCTACCTTGATCGTGTTCGTCTGGGGAATTTTCCTCGGAACCGATCCAGAGAAAAGCATTCAAGCCATCAAGGCGCACGGCCTTATCGCCGGCATTCAGCAGAACATCCATCTCGGCCTTGACCTGCGCGGCGGAACCCACCTGATCCTTCAGGTTCAGGTTAACGACGCCGTCAACGCCGAAACCGATCAGACCATCGAGCGGCTCAAGGATGCGCTGAAGAAGAAGAACATCGCCTACGGCGACATCCTCAAGCTCGATCCGGCTGCGGCTCCCCAGAACATCACGCTGCGCGGCGTTGACATCGGTGCCGCGGGCGATCTCCGCTCCCTCATCGGCGACCAGTTCGGCGAATACGATCTGGTCTCGGGCCCGGATAATACCTGGACCGTCAGCCTCAAGCCGCGCGGTGCTGCAGACTCTCAAGTCGCGCGCCGTCGAGCAGGCCATTGAAACCATCCGCAACCGTATCGACCAGCTCGGCGTCTCCGAGCCGGTGATTCAGGAACACGGCCTCGGCGACTACCAGATTCTCGTCCAGCTTCCCGGCGTCGACGATCCCGCCCGCGTCAAGGAAGTCATGCAGTCCACCGCCATGCTGGAAATCCGCCAGGGCCTGGACAATGGCCGCGCCTACGGCAGTGAGCAGGAAGTTCTTGCCGCGCACGGCGGCATTCTTCCCCCGGACGCGGTCATCATCAAGGGCAAGAGCATCGGCAGCAAGACGGCAACGAAGGCGGCGATGTCTACTACCTCATCAGCCGCGTCTCGGCCGTCAGTGGACGCGATCTGCGCTCGGCCGAATCTGGAACCGAAGAGAGTGGCCGTCCCGACGTGAGCTTCACCCTGACCCGTGATGGTGGCGACCGCTTCTACAAGTTCACCTCCGCCCACATCGGCGAGCCTCTGGCCATCGTCCTCGACGGCAAGGTGCAGGAGATCGCCAACATCAAGGAAGCGATTCGCGACACCGGACGCATCTCCGGTTCGTTTACCGAGCAGCAGACCAAGGATCTCGCCATGGTCCTGCGCTCCGGTGCTCTGCCGGCTTCCATCAAGTATCTGGAAGAGCGCACCGTCGGTCCCTCGCTCGGAGCCGATTCGATTCATCAGGGCGTGCGCGCCGCCATGGTTGGCATGATCGCCGTTCTGGCCTTCATGCTGATCTACTATCGCTTCGCCGGAATCAACGCCGATCTCGCGCTGATTCTGAACCTGGTGATTCTGCTCGGATTCCTCGGCTTCTCCGGCGCCACGCTTACCTTGCCCGGCATCGCCGGTCTGATTCTCACCGTCGGTATGGGCGTCGATTCCAACGTGCTGATCTTCGAGCGTATTCGCGAAGAGCTGCGCGCCGGAAAAACGCCGCCTCGGCCGTCGAGCAGGGTTTTGGTCACGCCTGGGTGACGATCGTGGATACCCACGTCACCACCATCGTTTCGGCGGCCATCCTGTTCCTGTTCGGAACCGGTCCGGTCAAAGGCTTCGCCGTCACCCTGACCTTTGGTCTGCTGGCGAACCTGTTCACCGCCGTCTTCGTCTCGCGCACCATCTTCGAGAGCATCCTCAACCGCCATCAGCGCGGCGAGGCGCTCTCGATCTAGTTTCGGCGGCGGCTCTCCGGCATCTTCAGGAGCATCCGCCGCAGCAAGTTTGGATGTAAGGTTTCGACGCGTCTGCGACGCACAAGAAATTTAGAGGAGCCCGCGCTTCTCGGGTAGAAGGCTTCTACAGTGGAACTGTTTGGTAGCACAAATATCGATTTCCTCAGCAAGAAGTGGTACTTTCTCGCTTTCTCGCTGATCTTCTCCCTCGCCGGCATCGCTTCCATGCTGTTCTGGCATCACATTCCGCTCGGCATCGACTTCCGCGGCGGCACCGTCGTGGACGTCAAGTTCACCCAGAAGCCCAATGTGGACGCCATTCGCCACGAACTGGATCACGCCGGCCTGAAGAATGCAACCATTCAGGCCCTCACCGGCTCCAACGAACTCCTCATCCGCCTCGATATCCGCGAGACCAGCGAGCAGGCGCTCGACCAGGGCAAGGAAAACATCGTCAAGGCCCTGCAGTCCAACGCCGAGCCCGGCAAGACCGATCTCAACAACACCGGCTTTACCACGCTGCAGGACTACCTGCTCAAGGCCGACCCGCTCCACCTCGGCACCGACGCCCCCGCGCGCTACGGCCAGATCGCCCGCGCCATCGTTGACTTCCGCGACAAGACCCGCGGCGGCGTTCTGAATTCCGTGGCCGACGTCAGCTCGGTTGCTCCAGCTCCGGTCGTGCAGGCGCTTCAGCAGGACTTCTATACCTCGAACTTCGGTGTCCGCAACGTCGATATCGTCGGACCGCAGGTCGGCGCTCAGCTCCGTTCACGCGCTCTGCTGGCCACTCTCTACTCGCTGCTCGGAATGTTGATTTATCTCTGGTTCCGCTTCGAGCTCATCTACGGCGTGGCCGCCGTCGTCGCCTGCTTCCATGACACGCTGATCACCGTCGGCGCATTCTCACTGCTCAATACCGAGATTTCGCTGACCGTCATCGCCGCCATCCTGACCCTGGTCGGCTACTCGATGAACGACACCATCGTCGTCTTCGACCGTATCCGCGAGAACATCAAAATTCTGCGCAAGGACTCCCTGACCGAGATTGTGAACAAGAGCATCAACCAGACGCTGAGCCGAACCGTACTCACCTCTGGACTTACGTTCCTCACCGTTCTGGCCCTGTTCCTCTTCGGCGGAGAGGTGCTGCACGGCTTCTCCCTGGCGCTGGTCATCGGGATCATCATCGGCACCTATTCGTCCATCTTTATCGCCGCCCCCATGCTGGTTGCCTATCAGCAGTGGCGGGGAAAGAAATCCGCTCCCGGAGCTGCCTCTTCGTCCAGCAACGAAGGCCGCCGCTACAAGGCGCCCGCGAAGGCGTAGTCCGTGTTTGCGGGTTGTGTGTTCAAGGCGGGCGGGCCAGCAGGTCGCCCGCCTTTTGTATCTGAAAACTGATTCTGTAACTGTTGTTACACGACACGATGAGAGTGTTTTTTGTTGCGGCAGCTCGATTTCAGGAACAAATCCAGCGCCCGCGGTGTCTATTTAAGTAGTAAGACGGAGAACTGGACTTATGTTTGAAGACAGCCTTCTGGAATCAGGCGGCAAAAACTCGAAGCTGCACCGCCGGGGCATTTGGACGACGATACTCTCGTTTGCGCTCCAGGTCTCATTGGTCGGCGTTCTCGTGTTGATTCCCCTGATTTACACGGAAGCACTTCCCAAGCAGCAGTTGATGGGCTATCTGGTCGCGCCGCCGCCACCACCACCCCCGCCACCACCTCCCGCCGCAGCGCCAGCAGCTCCCAAGACGCCGGTCAAGGCTGCAAACAGAAATCGACAACGGGCAACTCAAGGCTCCCACGGCGATTCCCAAGAAAATCGCCATGATTAAGGAAGACGAAGCTACCGCCCAGCAGCGGTGGTGTGGTTGGCGGCGTGGTCGGTGGCGTGCCCGGAGGACAGGCCGGCGGTGTGGTTGGCGGCGTCCTCGGCTCCATCGTTCAGTCTGCTCCCGTTGCCGTGCCCAAGGTGGCCACCCCGAAGCGTATCCCGGTTTCCTCCGGTGTCGTCAGCGGTCTTCTCATTCATAAGGTTCAGCCGATCTATCCGCCGCTTGCCAAGCAGGCCCGCATCTCTGGTTCGGTGATACTCCAGGCCGTCATCGGCAAGGATGGCTCGATTCAGAATCTGAAAGCCGTCAGTGGTCACCCCATGCTCATCCAGAGTGCGCTCGAGGCTGTACGCCAGTGGAGGTACAAACCGTACATTCTCAATGGCGAGCCCGTCGAAGTGGATACGCAGGTAACCGTAAACTTCACCCTGGCAGGCGGCTAAATCCGGCAGGACAGGCTGGTCTCGACCGCATGCGTGGACTGTTCCGGTCGGAATAGCAATCGTCAGTCTGGTCCGCAATTCTCGTCCGGACAGCGTCTCCCGTACAATAGGAGTTCCGGGCCACTACAAATTCCATCCGCTCCACCAAGGGCGGACCCGAAGGTTGAACGAAGGATCGCGTATCCCGAGTGGCTGCGCACAACAAAGATCAGAATTCTCAATGAGTTCTGAGGAGGAAAATCAACTCATGGTTCTCGCAAACATTGCAACTTTGGTTCTGTGCAACATGCACCAAGCCGCGGTCCTGCTCTTCCAGGAGCCCGAAGGTGGCATCGGATGGGATCCGATCTCGCTGTGGAAGCAGATGGGCTTCCTGGCCAAGGTCGTCGTCATCGTCCTGTTCCTTATGTCCGGCTGGTCGATCGGCATCATGATTGATCGCGCTCTGGCCTTCTCGGCTGCCCGCAGCCAGTCGCGTGCCTTTGCCCCGGCAGTGGCCGGCGCCCTGAAGGATGGCAAGATCGAAGAAGCCATCAAGGTTGCCGATCGCAACAAGAAGAGCCATCTGGCAAAGGTAGTCGCCGCCGGTCTGCAGGAGTTCAAGTCCCAGGGTGCTTCCGCCGAACTGCCGGGCGAAGATCTGGAAGCTTCCCGCCGCGCCCTGGAGCGCGCCGAAGCCATCGTTCACGCCGAGTTGAAGCGCGGCCTCAGCGGTCTGGCCACCATCGGCTCCACCGCTCCCTTCGTCGGCCTGTTCGGCACCGTGGTCGGCATTCTCAACGCCTTCAAAGGCATTTCGGGCGCCAAGGCGACCGGTCTGGCTGCCGTCGCCGGCGGCATCTCGGAAGCCCTGGTGACCACCGCCATCGGTCTGTTCGTGGCGATTCCGGCGGTCTGGATGTTCAACTACTTCACCGGCCGCGTCGAGGCATTCGATGTCGAGATGGAAAACAGCTCCAGCGAGTTGATCGACTATTTCCTGAAGCGTCGCAACGCCCGCCGGTAACGCGGGGTGCACCGGAGGTAGCAAGCTATGGCGAAAGGCAAAAAGAAGATTGCCGGCGTCAACTCGGATATCAACGTAACTCCGATGGTCGACGTCATGCTCGTGTTGTTGATCATCTTCATGGTGATCACGCCGATGCTCCAGAAGGGCGTCAGCGTGAATCTGGCGAAGACGGATAATCCGGTCAAGATGCCCGAGGCCGACAAGGAAGATTCCCTCGATCGTGGCCATCATGCGCGACGGGAAGATCTACTTGAATTCCGATGCCGTCACCGCCTGAATCGTTGACCGACACAGTGAAGGACAGACTGGCGAACAAAGCTGATAAACGTATCTTCGTCAAGGCCGACGGCGGCGCCAAGTATGGCGACGTCGTTTCGGTGGTCGATGACGTCCGCTCCGCTGGAGTGGATCAACTCGGCCTCCTTACCGAAGAGCGCAAGCAGGGTTCGCTCGAATCGCCGGCAGCGGCCGGGGCCAAGAAGAAGTAGGAGACTACCGCTATGGCAATGGCAGTGGGTGGCGGGGACGGTGGTCCTCAGGCAAACATCAACGTAACGCCGCTGATCGACGTGTTGCTCGTGCTGCTGATCATCTTCATGGTCATCACCCCGCTCACGCCGAAGGGCTTGGACGCGCTGGTTCCTCAGCCGCCCAAGACTCCTCAGCAGCAGCAGAATCCTGACGATCGCACCATCGTGGTTCAGATCCTCAAGAACGACACCCTCAAGATCAACCAGGATGACGTGACGATGGACAAGCTACAGGGCCGTCTGGAAGACATCTTCAAGACGCGCGCGGAAAAGGTTGCGTTCGTCAAAGGTGATGAAGACCTCACCTTCGCCGACGTAGCCCAGGTAATCGATAAGGTCCACGCTGCGGGCGTGGATAAGGTGGGGCTCATCACGGCCAAGATCGAAGCTGGTCAGTAGCCGGATTGCGAGAATCCGAGTGACGAGGGAGTGCGGTGCGAGCCGCGCTCCCACCTCCTCGCCGCTGCCGGCCAAACTCGGCGGATTCGGTGAGTCCGCACCTGCCCGGCCTCAGCGACCGAAAGAGCCATCTATCTGGCCAGTACCCATCGCAAGGTCGTTCTCCGTGTACCGGTCGCAGAGCTTCACCGAGAACCCATAATTGGCAATGGAAGGTGACATCGAAATGAACAGAATTGTACGCGTGCTGGCCGGTTTATCTCTCGCTCTCCTCGTACTGGCCTGCCGCCGGATGCACCAAACTCCAGGCTCGCGACCAACTCAATAAGGGCGTGCAATCTTATAAGAACGCCCGCTATGAAGAGGCGATTGAACACTTCAAGACCGCCGTCAGCCTTGATCCCAGCCTCCTCAATGCGCGCATTTATCTCGCCACGGCTTACGCCCAGCAGTACGTTCCCGGCGCGGAAACCGCTGAGAATAAGCGCTACGCCGAGCAGGCCATCGAAGAATACAAGAAGGTACTCACCATCGATCCCGGCAACATTAACTCCGTCAAGGGAATCGCCTACCTGTATCTACAGGAAAAGCGCTTTGACGATGCCAAGCAGTACTACAACAAAGCCGTCCAGATCGATCCCAATGATCCGGAATCCTACTACTCAGTTGCCTTCATTGACTGGAGCGAGGCCTACAAGTTCCGCCAGGAAGAGCGCAACAAACTCGGCATGAAGGCCACCGATCTGCTCAAGGATAAAAAAGTCTGCGAACTCGTCAAGGCTCACAACGCTCCGCTCGTGGAGGAAGGCATCGCTTTGCTCAACAAGTCCCTTCAGCTTCGCAGGACTATGACGACGCCATGGCCTACATCAACCTGTTGTACCGTGAGCGCGCTGATTATGAGTGCGACAATCCGACTGCCCGCGCCGCCGACCTCAAGACCGCCGATATGCTGGGTGGACAAGACGATTGCCACCAAAAAAGAAAAGGCCAATAAGCAAGGCGCTGGCGGCATTGTCATGGATCAGCAGAAATAGCTCGTTCCGTTCATCCAGTTTGCTCTGAAACGGCCTCTCCCCGGAGAGGCCGTTCACTTTTCGCCCGATATTCCTTATGTGCAACTCTCCTGCTTCGTCGTAGACTAGATCTCTCAGTTCAAAAGTGGAGCGCCGCCGTGGCAGTCGACCTCAATTGGGAACTCACCATTCTCGAGATCGTGCAAGGCTTCTACCTCAACCTCCTGCGAGACTTTCTCCAGGACGAGGTCACGCCGCCGCGCGGCTTGGAAGCTGACTCCCTACGCGCCAGTGATCGCGACGTTAATCTGCTCCTACCTGGCATGCGCCGCTGGCTCAAGCTTCTGGACATGGCCATCACGCCGGAGATGCTTCGCCTCAGTCTCACCACCACCGTCGATCACGATCTCGCCGAAGCCCTGCTCCGCTATTATGCCCGCAAGCAGTCCAAGAATGACTTTGACCGCGACAAGACTGACTTTGTCGCCACCTTCCTCTACCGCAATCCCCGCGTTCCCGGCCAGTGGGAGCAGCGCGGCGTTTCGATGGATGGTGTCGCTCCGGTGCCTCCCTTCGAGATTGCCCTGATCGAGATCCTCGACGATGCAGAGCTCCCCGAGCTAACCCGCGAGGAGTCCCGCATGTTGGATGAGTTCGAGTTTCTCGCCGAAGAGGTCGAGAATCTCGAGCACTTTGACCAACTGATGGATTCCGGGCTGATACAGAAGGCGCGCCACATCAAGCACAGCTTTGGACCGGCTTTCTATCATCCCCATACCCTCGGTATCATCGCGCCGTACAATGACCGCTTCGGACGCCGCTTTGCCAAGCTCTTCAGCGCCGCCGCGGTCCACATCAAGTCCTACGCCGATGATATACAGGAGCGGGGTGGCAGCCTCTCAGCACGGGTTGACGGAGACATTACGGTGGAGCACCTCACTCAGGTCGAGGAGCAAACCATCCTTGGCACCGAATACCGCCGCGCTCAGGACCAACTCCGCCACGTCTCGCGGCTCAAAAAGGCGGTAGACTCCAAGTCTCACTCTCGCTCCCACACTCGACCCCATGTTTCTGTTTCCGCGCCTTCGGTTCCAGCAGCCACTGCGCCGAATGATGCTGCGAAAGCGGAGCAGCCCGAGTCTGCGCTGCCCAACTTCACCAACCCTGGCCAGCTTCAGGAAGAGAGCCGCATCCGTTCGGTGGAGGATTCGATTCGCGGCTGGGTCCGTGCCGCCGAGGAGCGCTGCCGACACATCGTGCCGATGAAGTTCGGCAACTTCCTGCTCTCGCAGCCGGAAGCCGACGCCTACTGCGCCGAGTTTCATGAGGAGAAAAGCTTCCGTGGCGACAATGCTCGCGCTCTGGTCCGCATGGTTGCCATCATGGCGCGCATCCAGGCGGAGAGCGAAGAGATGCGGCAGCGCCAGAACTCTGCCCATCTCTGGCGACCGCATGCCGAAGCTCTCACCTTGTTGCAGCAAGCTGCCGCCCAGGCGAACCAGAACGCCCTCGCCGTCGCGCAGGTGGCTACCCAGCGCGGTCTCGTTGAGAAGGCCAAAATTCTTCATGCGACCATGGAGCGCCTGCGCAACCGCGTCGAGCAGGTTCGCGAATCCCTCGCATTTGGGGCCGGCCCGAAATGACATTGAAGTAACCGAAGTAACTGCTGCTATTGGATTTTCCGCCCGATCTAGCCCCAACCTGTCCTAAGCTACCCCAGAGTCTCTCCCCAGAGTTGATTTCAATTTAATTCGAGCGTGCCTGTTCCGGCGCACAAAACTAAGGACGATCCCATGGATTGCATTGCCAACCCACCGCGGAAATCTCGCTTCAGCATCCTTGCCATAGCTTTCTTTATTACGCTTTTTGCTTTGCAGCCAGGCTACTCTGAGGAGAATGCCGCTTCGGCGCTCCCTGCCATCGAGACTGGAACGGCTCCGAGGCCAGTCACCGGTACCTACCGCCCATTCTCGAAGATCGCCGTTGGCGTCACCATCGGCACGTTTGGCCCCGGACTGGAGTTAGCAACCCCGCTCTCCCGCCGCACCAATCTCCGTGTGGACGGCTCGTTTTTTAACTATGATCTCGCTCTGTCGCAAAATGGCGTCAACTACAACGGCAATCTCAACCTCCGCGAGATCCGCGCCAGCTATGATTTTTTCCCTTTCCACGGAGGCTTCCGCCTCAGCGGCGGTGTCGCTGTCTATAACCACTTCAACGTCGCCGCCAATGCCACTGTGCCCGCCGGGAGCACCGTGACGTTGAATGATGTGGATTACTACAGCAGCGCGACCGACCCATTGCACGGCAACGCTTCTCTCGTCTTCGGAAGAAAGGTGGCTCCTACCTTCACCTTTGGCTGGGGCAATGTCATTCCGCGCAGCGGCCGTCACCTGGCCTTCCCGGTAGAAATCGGTGCCGCCTACACGGGCACTCCTACGTTTGCTCTCAACATGGCCGGCACGGCCTGTGTTGAGTCGAGCACAACCGGCTGCGCGCCCGCTTCTACTGACCCTGGTTTCCAATCCAATCTGACGGCAGAGCGCAACAAGGTCAAAAACGATCTCCAGCCTCTACGCGTCTATCCGATCCTCAACGCCGGTGTCAGCTACCGCTTCTAGGCTGCAAAGGCCCTCCGCATCTCCTTCGCGCAGGGCCTTTCCAGCTCTTCGAACTTGCAGAATGCGTGCATTCATAGGAATATGAACGCCCGAGAGGGAGAATACGATGTACGCAACGGTGCGGCGGTATGACGGCATAGCCAACCCGCCAGAGGCGACGAAGCGGGTGCGCGATAGTTTCGTGCCCCTCGTTTCGGCCATACCGGGGCTCATCGAGTACGATTGGGTGGACCTCGGGCAGGGCGCGATGCTCTCCGTCAGTGTTTTCGATACTCTGGCAAATGCAATCAAGTCAAATCAGACCGCCGCTGACTGGGTCCGCACCGGCCTGGGTTCCGTTCTGCCGCAAAATCCTCGCGTCGAGGTTGGCAAGGTCGTAGCGCACAAGAGCATAGACAGGGCGACTCGCAAACGGCATGGAATCATACCCACCTCCGTCGCCAACACCACCCCGACTTCCGGTGGCGGGTCGGTTATAGAGCGATCTGGTCCCTTTGCCGTGCCCCGATTGCAGCACTTTCAGAAACACATAACGGTGCGGCGCTATGCGGACGTAACTAACGCGCAGGAAGCGGCGAAACGGGTGCGCGAAGGCTTTGTGCCCCTCATCTCAGCACTGCCCGGCTTCATCGCCTATTATTGGGTTGACCTTGGGCACGGTGGAATGCTCTCCGTCAGTATGTTCGATAGCCTCTCCAACGCTATAGAATCCGGCCATGCTGCGGCGGGCTGGGTCAGAGCCAATCTGGCCGCCGTGCTGATTAAAAGTCCTCGCATTGAGGCCGGCAAAGTTCTGGCTTCGGTGTAGGCAGTGATTGCGCACTGCCACTGATTTTTTCTCAGCTCAATCTTGTTATTCTCCTGCCCCTGTGTTTTTGATACTATCCAAACCTTACGCGGCCTAGTCCATTTGAGAAGGAAGCGCTTTCTTATGTTCAAACGAATTCTGATCGCCAATCGCGGCGAGATTGCGGTTCGCGTCATTCGTGCCTGTCGCGAGATGGGCATCGAGTCGGTCGCGGTTTATTCCGACGTAGACCGTCGTGCTCTCCATGTGCGCAAGGCTGACTTTTGTGAGTATCTTGGCCCCGCGCAAGCCTCTGAGTCCTATCTGAACATTCCCAAGATTCTCGAAGCCGCGCGCCGCAGCGGAGCCGAAGCCATCCACCCCGGTTACGGATTCCTCTCCGAGAACGCGAAATTCGCCCGCGCCTGCCGCGATGCCGGAATCGTTTTCATCGGCCCGTCGCCGGAGTCGATGGAGATGATGGGCTCTAAGACCAAAGCCCGCCAGAACATGAAGAAGGCCAATGTTCCTTTCGTGCCTGGCACTGAGACTGGTCTCACCAGCGCGGCCGAAGCAATCACCGTTGCCGAAGCAATCGGCTACCCGGTCATGCTGAAGGCTGCGGCCGGTGGTGGGGGCAAGGGCATGAGGATGGTGCGCACCTCCGGCGAACTGGCCAATGCATTGGAAGCCGCGCAAAGCGAGGCGCAGCGCTCCTTCGGCGACTCCGAGGTGTACATCGAGAAGTTCATCGAAAACCCGCGCCACGTCGAAATGCAGATATTCGGCGACAGCCACGGAAATGTCATCTACCTGGCCGAGCGCGAGTGCAGCGTGCAGCGCCGCCATCAAAAGGTTCTCGAAGAAGCGCCATGCTCGTTCGTCGATCCCGATATGCGCCGCCGCATGGGCGAAGTCGCCGTCAAGGTCGGCAAGGCTGCCAACTATTGCAATGCCGGTACCGTCGAGTTTCTCGTCGATGCCCAGAAGAACTTTTATTTCCTTGAGATGAACACCCGCCTCCAGGTCGAGCATCCGGTGACGGAATTGATCACCGGAATCGATCTCGTTCAGCTCCAGTTTCACGTCGCTGCCGGTGAGCCGCTGCCCATCAAGCAGCAGGACGTGTCCCTGCGCGGCCACGCCATGGAACTGCGCATCTACGCCGAGGATCCCGATAACAATTTCTTTCCGTCACCGGGACGCATCACCCGCCTCATCTCGCCCAGCGGCACGGGCCTCCGCCTTGACAGTGGCATGTATGAAGGCTGGGTCGTGCCTTTGGACTACGATCCGCTTCTGGCCAAGCTCATTGCTTACGGCGAGACTCGCGAGCAGGTCATCAACCGCCTGCGTCGCGCTCTGAACGAATACTTTATCGGCGGCATCAAAACCAATGTCTCTCTCTTCCGCCGAATTCTTCTGCATCCCGATTTCCAGGCCGGAAGGGTTGATACTGGTTTCCTTGATCGGCTGTTGCAGGAGCCGCGCGCCGTTGACGAGCGCACTGCGCGCCGGCTTCCGATCGTGGCAATCGCGGCTGCGATTTTTGCCCAGCAAGCGCCTCCTGGAGGCCAGCCCCCACACAATGAAGACGGACTGCTGGAAGCCGGGCAGCGAACTGCGGCTTCTGCTCAAAATGGCAGTAGTGCAAAAGCTAGTGGCTGGAAGACCGCGGCACTTACCGAGGGGCTCCGATGAAATACGAAATCCTGATTGATGGTCATCCTCACCAGCTCCAACTCGAACGCGTCGCCCAGGGGTATGAATGCACGGTTGATGGCGAGCCCTTTGCGCTCGATGTCGTCATGACCGAGCGCGACGTGCTCTCGATCATCCACGAAGGCAGCCAGTACGAGGCCAAGCGCGAGTATTCGCTGATGGGCGAAACCCACATCATCGTCGGCTCGGAGCGCTTCACCGCCGAAGTCCGCGACCCACGCTCGCTGCGCAGCCGCCGCGCCGCCGCCGGAGGCGAAGCCGGCCCCGCGAAAATCATCGCTCCCATGCCGGGAAAAATCGTCCGCGTCATTGCCGCCGAAGGCGATGAAGTCGAAGCCGGTCAGCCTCTCGTTGTGGTTGAAGCCATGAAGATGCAGAACGAGATCAAGGCCACGAAGAAAGGTAAGGTCACCAAAATCGCCGTCAAAGAAGCTTCCGCCGTCAACGCCGGAGACCTGCTTGTAATCGTGGAGTAAGACCGTCGGGTGCCCCGGGTGCCCCACCTTCGATGCGCCGTTTTTGCGCGGCTAAGGCGGGAATCAGCGCGGTACACCCGTTGGTTCTTGCTTCGATTCCTGCCGCGCTTCAGGCAGCGCAATCAGAGGTCGTTCACAATAAAAACGCCCGACCAATGGCCGGGCGTTTTTGTACAACGCTCCCTTACTGTCCGTTCGACTTTAAAATCTGGTCGGCCAAATAGTTTTCAACCGAAGCGCTGTTGTGCAGCGACTCGTAGTAGGCGCTCTTCAGCAACTGCTCTCGCCGGTCGCGCAACTGCTCGCGAATCGCCTGCTGCACGCGTGGATCGTTCAGCTCGCGCTGTCCTGCAGGCTCCTTCGATATTAGCTTGATAATCCGGTAGCCGAACACTTGGTGTGACTCGTTCTCCGCCGCTGGCAGTGGCGGAGTGCACTGTCCCGGCTTCAAGCGGCTGATCGCATCGTAAGCCTGCTTATCGCTCTGCAGCGAATTCTCCGGGATGAAACCCAGGTCGCCGCCCGTCGCCGAGGTATCCGGATGCTCGCTGTAGTCCATCGCCAGAGTGGCAAAGTCGTCGCCGCTTTCCAGCCGATTTTGCAGCATGGCAACTTTCTTCTTTGCCTCGGCCTCGTTCTGCGCCTTGTCGTTCTTCAGGTTGCGAACCTGCGGATTCGGTTGCGACGTCACCAGGATCTGCGCCAGATGATACTGCGGCACGATGAGGTTGAACTCCGCCTTGTGCTGGTTGTAGTAGTTCGTGATGTCGCTGTCGCTGATGTTGATCTTCGACGTGACCTCTTTATTCAGCACCTTTTCCACGGTGATCGAGCGCCGCAGGTCGCGCTTGAAATCGTCCAGAGTAATACTGCGTTCCTTCATCCGCTGATCAAACTCTTCTTTCGTAAATGGAGCGCGGATCTCGTTCAGCTTACTGTCCACCTCTTCATCGGTCGCCATCAGGCCCAGCTTTTCCGCACGTTGCGCCAGAATTTCGTTCTCGATCATCTCGCGCAAAATGCCCAGCCGTAATGCTTGCGCCTGTTCGTTCGAGGTAGGTGGCTGTAACTCGGATTGATTGCGATAATATTTCTCGACCTCCGAGCGCATAATCTTGCGTCCGTTGACCCGGGCCATCACGTCGTCGCCCTGCCGCCCCTTGCATCCCGCAGCTGCCATCAAGCCCAGCGCACAGATTGCCAGCAGCGCCGCGACCACTCCATTCATCCTGCGATTCAAATCGAGATTCCTCCGGCTCCGCGTTTGCCAGGCAACCCCCTCGGCTCCCTGAGTCTTGCGCGAGTCTTCTTCTGTAACTGTCTTAAACTTCTTAATGCCCAGATGTGGGTGCGGGTTTCGCTGGAGGTTCCACGCCCACGCTCTTCAATTCCTTGTCCAGCGCCAACCTGAATTGATCCTCTGGCACCGCGCCGTCCATCTTCATTCCGTTGATGAAGATCGCCGGAGTTGCTTCGACGCCCAAACTTGCAGCCTCATCCTGGCTGGCCTTCAGGTCGGTCTTCGACTGCGCCTTCACGCAGCTCTCCAAGGCCGCTGCATTCGCCGAGTGCCGCTTGCCCGCATCCATCGTGATTTGGTCTATCTCGGCGAGTTGCTCATCTACCGGTCGCTTGTTGCCCTGGATCTGGCGGCCATTCGCGTGTACGTAGTCGGCAAAATCCCAGTATGCCTTCGGGACTCTGTTTGGCCAGACAGTCGGAGTCGATCGCCGCTCGTTCCGCATAGGGATGAATCTCGGAACAGCGGATAATCCTTGTACACGACCTTGATCCGGTCGCCGTAGCTCTTCAGTACGTCCTTCAGCGTCTGGTGCATGCGCGAGCAGTACGGGCATTGGAAGTCGTCATAGACCACAACCGTAACCTTTGCGTCCTTGTTGCCGCGCACTGGACGTCCGGTCAAATTCATCTTCGCCATCACTTCCGCCAAGGGATCATGCGTCAGATCCATCTTGACCATCGAGATGCAGCGTCTTGTCGTCCTTGCTCAGGATCAGTTCCCGGGTCTGCGACTGTCCCGCGTAGGAGAACTTCACCGATCAGGTGATCGTAGCCGGCGAACTCCTTGCTCGGCGTCCGTTCGCCCAACGTCACGTCCACATAGGGCGGTACGCCGAAGGTGGAGCGAACCTGCCGCTCAATCTTGCGATTCAGCTCTGCGCCGTTCGGGCTCTGCGCCCTGCATCCAACCGCCAGCAATAACAAACAGAGAAATAAACGACGCATCCACCACTCTCCAAACCGCTTCCAATTCCATTCCATAAACCACTGAATTATCTCACGCGCCCTCACCAGCAGCTTGCAATTTGCCTCAATTAGCAAAGCCGCCTTTTCAGGCGGCCTGGCGATCATGCTTTTGTAATTGCTTTTTTCAGGACGTCCTCCTGAACAAGGTCTAGCGCAGTCTTTCCACCTCCAGCACTGCGTTCATTGAACCCGAGCGAAATCCTTCCACATCCAGCGCTACGTATTTAAATCCGCAAGCCTTGATCTCCGCGCTCATCCGCTCAAACATCTCCAGCGAAAGCGCCCGCTCCATCTCATCGCGCGCAATCTCAATTCGCGCCACATCGCCGTGGTGCCGCAGTCGGAGTTGCCGGAAGCCCATCGCCCGCAGAGCGTCTTCTCCGCGCTCCACCTGCTCCAGCGCCTCGCGCGTCACCTTGCGCCCATACTCGATTCGCGACGACAGACAGGCCGACGCCGGTTTGTCCCAGATCCGCAGCCCCGCCGCCCGCGCCAGCGCGCGAATGTCCGCCTTCGTCAGTCCCGCCTCCAACAGCGGAGCCGCAACCCCGTGCTGCCGCGCCGCTTTCTGTCCCGGACGCCAATCTCCCTGGTCATCCAAGTTGACTCCATAGGCCACCGCCGCCCAGCCCTTAGCCAGCGCAAACTGCTCCATCACCCCGAACAGCTCATCCTTGCAGTGGAAGCACCGCATCGCGTCATTGCGCTGATAGTCGGCATTCTCCAACTCGTCGGTGCGCACGGTTTCCAGCGGAATCCCCCACTCGGCTGCGAAGCTAACCGCGTCGCGCATCTGCGCCCGCGCCAGCGAAGGCGAATCCGCCATCACCGCCAGCATCTCTCGGCCCAGCACTTCATGCGCCGCCCAAGCCAGGTACGCCGAATCCACTCCCCCCGAGTAGGCCACCAGCATCCGCCCCAACTCGCGCAGCCTTGTGTACAGCCGCTCGCGCTTTTCCGCCAGTTCGTCCGAAATCAAATTGTCTGTCACATCCAACTCCATATCTCTATCCTAACCGAATGCCACCCGAGGCATCCCAGATGCCTCCCTCGGCGTCGGCGCTGATTTCGCGGTCGCCAGGAATTGCCCAAAGGATAGTTCCAGCGGTCCCAATAACAGAACTTGACAATTCCGAAGAATCAGCTTGTCGGGCCAGAGTCACTGTGAGAGGATTCTGGCACAAAGCACACAGCCGCGAGAGCACATGGGGGCACTCGCGATCAAGTTTCCGAAACCGAAATGCCGGAGCTGATCTACCACACACTCGCTTGAGGGCGCCAAACAGGCTAGTTTCGTATAGCAAGTCAAGGGAGAATCCACTATGAAGAGGATGATCGTCGTTTGTGTTCTCACGCTCGCCAGCTTAGTGCTTGGCGCTTCCATGCTTCTTACCAAAGATACCGTTGTTGCGCAATCGAGCACTGCGCAACAGGCACAGTGCCGGCAGGAAGCGGCTCAGTTGCAGGCGCAACTTGCCCAATGCAAGACCGATGCTTGCCGTCAGCAAGTGCAGGCGGCCATTGCCGCCCATAATGCGCGGTGCAAATAACAATGAATATACGCGACCACGCAAGATTTCTCTGCCTGGCATTGCTTTGCCTTGCGCTCGTCATCACCGGCGGAAACATCCGCGCGTACGCCGGCTCACACGTCAAAGGCGCAAAAGACTCGGATCCCCATCTCATCGGCGAGCGCGACCTGAACTACGACCATCTGATCATTGCCGGCGACCGCATCGGCCCTGTGCGAATGGGCGGCCGGGTCAGCGATGCGGTGCAGCATCTCGGCAATCCGGATCGCGTCTTCCGCAGCACCTTCCGTGGCCCCGGCTACTCCTCAGACGAGGTGTACTACAACTACTACAAAGAAAATTGCATTCAATTCGTCTGGCAAGACTCCGGCCTAGAACCTCAGATCGAAAGAGGACTTCGCGGAATCAACGTGACATGCAAAACATGGTCTACACCGGGTGGCCTCCACGTCGGGTCATCCATGCAGGACGTTGCAGCTCAAATTGGAGAATATTGCCCGTCGAATCGCCCCGATGGTTCGCTGATAATTGCCACCAAAACGGGCATCTGGTTTGAAGCCAAAAACCGCTATAGTCCGGTCACAATTATCCGGGTTATGCCCGTCATGGATAATTGGGGCGGCATGTGCAAGGACTAAACAACCGGTAAAAAGCTGTTTCTTTTCGCGGCAATCCATTTCGACGAAGCGGACAACAGATGGAGGATAGAGAGATGAACCTAAGAAAGTTCATTTTTGGAGCTGTTCTGGCGATAACCATGCTTGTCGGTGCCTTGGCATTTGCTGTCCCAAGCTGTTCTGTTTGGATGAAGCAGACAGACGGAAGTTGGTGGAGAACTTGTGTCGGCGACGACGGGAGGCAGTATTGCGAGTGGTCCGACGGCAAGACCGTTACTCGAGTATCATGCAACCCCAAGAAGTAAGTGTCAAAAGAAATTGTGAGAATAGTTCCTGGACCTGCTGACCCTTGCGGCAGAAGTATTGCTGGCGGAGTAATCGCCATATAACTCACTACCGCCTTACGCAAAAGCGCCGCCCGTTTGCGGGCGGCGCGCCAAACTCTTCAACCGTGTCTACAAAATGTACCTAGACAAGTCGTGATCCTTCACGATGTCGGCGAGCATTTTGCCCACGTACTCGCGGTCGATCTTCACATCCTTCTCTTTCAGCTCCGGAGCCTCGAAGCTGATCTTGTCCAGCACCCGCTCCATGATCGTGTGCAGCCGCCGCGCTCCGATGTTTTCCGTCGTCTCGTTTACCTTGGCGGCGAAGATCGCAATCTCCTCCAGCGCGTCCGGAGTGAACTCCAGCTTCAGCCCCTCGGTGTCCAGCAACGCAACGTACTGTTTCGTCAGCGACGATTTCGGTTCGGTCAGAATCTTCACAAAATCTTCCACCGTCAGCGACTTCAGTTCCACGCGGATCGGGAAGCGGCCCTGCAACTCGGGAATCAAATCGCTTGGCTTGGAGACGTGGAACGCTCCGGCCGCGATGAACAGAATGTGATCGGTGCGCAACATTCCGTAGCGTGTGTTGATCGTCGTTCCTTCGACTATCGGCAGAATGTCTCGCTGCACACCTTCGCGGGAAACGTCTGGACCGTGTCCGCTCTCGCGTCCGGCAATCTTGTCGATCTCATCCAAAAAGATGATGCCGCTCTGCTCCACCCGGTCCAGCGCCGTTTTGGTCACCTGGTCCATGTCGATCAGCCGCTGCTCTTCTTCGGCAATCAGGTAGTCAAAGGCTTCGCTCACCTTCATCTTCCGCTTCTTGGTGCGCTGGCCAAAGATGTTGGGCAACATGTCCTTAAAGTTGATGTCCATGTCTTCAATGCCCTGATTGCTGATGATCTCAAAGGCCGGCATATTCTTTTCGCGCACATCCAGCTCTACCATGCGGTCGTCCAGCTTGCCTTCGCGCAATTGCTGACGCAGCTTCTCGCGAGTACGTGAACTGCTCTCCACCGGCAGCGCGACCGCCGTCGTCTCGGCCGGAATCGTGGTTGGGCCAGCGCTGGTGCCGGTCGTAGCCGAGCCATCTCCTGGAGCAGGGATCGCCGTGCTAGGCGTGGGCGGCAGCAGCAGATCCAGAATGCGCTCTTCCGCATTCATCTCCGCTTTCTCCGCAACGTCCTCCAGCTTTTCCTCGCGAACCATGTCGATGGCAATCTCGATCAGGTCGCGGATCATCGATTCCACGTCGCGGCCCACGTATCCCACTTCGGTAAACTTCGAGGCCTCTACCTTCAGGAACGGCGAGTTCGCTAGCTTGGCCAGCCGCCGCGCGATCTCCGTCTTTCCTACTCCCGTCGGTCCGATCATGATGATGTTTTTCGGCATCACCTCTTCGGCCATCTCCGGCGAAAGTTTCTGCCTTCGCATCCGGTTTCGCAGCGCGATGGCGACGGCGCGTTTGGCGTCGTGCTGGCCCACCACGTACTTATCCAACTCGGCAACAATTTCGCGCGGGGTCAACTCGTCCAGCGCGATCAGCTCTTCTTCTACGGTCTGTGGCAAATAAATCGCCATCGCAATTCCTTTCGGCGCCGGGCCTTTGCAGCCCTTTTTTCGGACGCCTGTTGCTTCCGCGCCTCCGTCCAGCTTTTTCGAGTCGGAGGCGGACTTTCAGCGGCTCTTAAAGTTCTTCGATCGTAAACTTCTCGTTCGTATAAATGCAGGTCTGTCCCGCAATGGTCATCGCGGCTTCCGCGATTTTCAACGCATCCAGATCGGTAAACTGCAGCAGGGCGCGCGCGGCGCTCAGCGCGTAAGGCCCGCCGCTGCCGATGGCGGCCAGATCGTCATCAGGCTCAATCACGTCGCCGTTGCCGCTCAACAGATAGGTCTGCTGTTGGTCGGCCACCAGCAGCAGTGCCTCCAGTTGGCGCAGGCTCTTGTCGGTGCGCCAGTCCTTGGCCAGTTCCACTGCCGAGCGTCCCAGGTTTCCCGCGTATTGCTCCAGCTTGGTCTCAAAGCGCGCGAACAGCGAAAACGCATCCGCCGTCGAGCCCGCAAAGCCCGCCAGAATCTTGTTCTGATACAGGCGCCGGATCTTGCGCGCCCCTTGTTTGATGACATGATCGCCGAGTGTCACCTGCCCGTCGCCCGCCATCACCACCCGGCCGTTGCGTCGCACGCAGAGCACGGTGGTGGAGCGGATACGCGAATTCTGGGAAGGTGCCTCGAAGGAGAGAAAGCCAGTAGTAGATTTCGTTGGCATTGGCGTAGCCTTTGATTATAGCAGTGCCGATTGCTGGCATCCTGCAAAGCCGTTCCGACGTGCTATGTTCGCACTTTCATCGCCCGTAGAGTAACTCTGCCGCGTCTAAATTCCTGTTTTGGCCCGCTCCCGTACGCTTTTCATTGACGTGTTATCTCTGGATTGTTAGGCTTTTTTTGACGCCAAGCAAAAATTGCGGGTAAGGGAGGGGGCGTTCAGCGCTCCACTGCGGCTTGGCCATCCTGCTCTTGGGCCTCGTTGCGTTACCATCCCTGGAATTCCGGAGAAAGTTTTGCGGAAACGTTGGTACATCCTCTTTGTCGCCCGTGATGCAGAGGGACAGCTCCGCAAGATTCCCATCCCCGTTCACTACCTTTACGTATTCCTCGCCGGTGCTCTTATCGGCATGTTCACCATAACCGGCATGGCTGGCTCCTACGCCCGCATGTTGTGGAAGGTGGAACGCTTCAACGATCTCCGCGCCGAAAATCACCAGATCAAGCGCAACTACTCGCAGCTTGAGCAGGTCTCCAAAGAAAAGGATGTTCAGGTCGCCTCGCTCGGCTCCATTGCCGGTGAGGTCTCCGCGATCTACGGACTGAAGACCGATGCACACCTGCTGCCCACCAATGACGATGTGCAGCCCGAGCAGTACCAGGCGTCGCTCAGCACCCTTTACGCGCTCCGTGGCTCGGCCCTAACTGGAGCCGCTGCCGCCGGTCTGCAGGATGGAACCCGTCGTCTCGCCTCGCTCTCGGATTGGACTCGTGCCGCCGAGGCTCCTTCGCTCTGGCCCGTCGAAGGACGCATCACCAGCCCCTTCGGGGAGCGCATCGATCCCTTCAACGGAGAAGGCGCATTCCATAGCGGCATCGATCTCTCTGTCCCGTACGGAACCCCGGTTCACGCCACCGCCGATGGCGTGGTCAGCTACGCCGATGTAATGAACGGCTACGGACGCCTCATCGAGCTTGATCACGGCAACGGCATTGTCACCCGCTACGGGCATCTCTCCGGATTCGCCATCACTCCCGGCCAGCACGTTGATCGCGGTCAGGTCATCGGATACGTCGGTGCCACGGGT
This sequence comes from uncultured Acidobacteriota bacterium, assembly GCA_963786435.1. Lineage (GTDB taxonomy): Bacteria > Acidobacteriota > Terriglobia > Terriglobales > Acidobacteriaceae > TOLSYN. The sequence goes on along the minus strand of CAWAZK010000002.1, from coordinate 1,901,356 downwards.
CGCGCCACATCGCCCCATCTTCACTACGAAGTTCGCATCCAGGGTGTTCCGGTCAATCCCCACAAGTATCTCCGCATCACCATGGCCGAGCTCGAGGGCCAGGGCAAAGCCTGATTCCGTCGCTCCGTTTTGCAGTTCAGCTCACTTGTTCCATTTGCGGAAATTAGCTGAAGAATTTCAGATTCCTGACGCATTTACCGATTCACGGAACTTTTATTGCTCACAGGGTTGCTTTGGAGGTACTCTTTTATTTACGTGACCGCCATGAACATCCTCGATTATTGCGCTGCCAATCCCGCCTCTGTTCCTCTTACCGCAACTGCCGCTGACGCCATTGAGGCGATGATCAGACGCCGCATGGGCGGCGCCGCCGTCGTCGATGAGCACGGCATTGTCGCCGGATTCTTCTCTGAGCGCGACGTCATGACCAAGGTTGCTCTCTCGGGCCGCGACCCCCACAAGGTGCCTATCGTCGAAGTCATGACTACCCCGGTTCTTATGGCGACCCGTACCACTTCCATCGCCGAAGCCACTCGCCGTCATGATCAACCATCAGAGGCGTCACCTGCCCGTGGTCGAAGACGATGGCCGTCTCATCGGAATCCTCTCCATCCGCCACGTCCTCGAGCGCAAGGTGGACGAACTTACCGCCCAGATCGGCGAATCCGCCAAAGTCTAGGGGAGGCAGTCAGCCTCCCTGCAAGGTGACTCTTCCGTTGTTCCCGTTCCGTGGGAGCAACGGCGCCCTTTTACTGCCTGCCTGTTTTCGATTACTCTGTCACGTCATGCCTATTGCTGAGAACCGTCTTATCGAACGCATCGCTCACGCCAGCGAGTCGGCGCGGCCGGGCCAACGCCGTGGCGCCTCGGCCCGCGTGCTCCAATCCATCGGCGACGACTGCGCCGTGCTCTCCACTCCCCCTGGCACGGAGACGCTCGTTACCACTGATTTTTCGCTCGAAGGCGTACACTTCCGCCGCGAGTGGCATCCCGCCGACTCCATCGGCCATCGCTGCCTCACCCGCGGACTTTCTGACATCGCCGCCATGGGCGGCGAGCCCTTCGCGGCGTTCCTCTCCCTTGCGTTGCCCGCCGAATTGCCGCAGCGCTGGGTTGACCAGTTCTTCGATGGACTTCTGAATACCGCCAAATCAGCCGGTGTCACCCTCGCCGGGGGCGATGTTGCGCAATCTCCATCGGGCGTCCTCGCCGACATCACCGTCGTCGGATCGGTTCCCGAAGGCAAGGCCATCCGCCGCAGCACCGCACAGCCCGGCGACCGCATCTTTGTCAGTGGAGAGCTCGGTGCTCCTTACGCGCTGCTGGAGAAGATGTATGCCTCGCCCGAGCGCCGCTTCCGCGCCGCTTCCTATCCAGCCCATTTCTATCCCCAGGCCCAGCTCGCGCTGGCGCGATTCCTCCGCGAAAAGCAGATTCCTTCCGCCATGATCGACATCAGCGACGGCCTTTCGATTGATCTCGCCCGCCTCTGCCGCGCCTCCGGCACCGGAGCCGTTCTGCAGGAGAATGCCATTCCCATCGCTTCGCTCAATCGCCACGAGGTCGAACTGCGTCACGCCTTGCATGGCGGTGACGAGTATCAGCTTCTGTTCACCGTTCCGCCCGGCCATCGTCTCCCCGCCGAGTACAAGGAAATTCCGCTCTCGCTCATCGGCTACATCACCGAGGGCGATGAAATCTCCATTGAGCACGAGAATGGCTACACCACCGAACTCGAGCCCCTCGGATGGCAGCACTTCACCTCCAATGCCACCGCTGCCACCAAACGCGTCAAGCCAAAGCGATAAATTGAACTTGCACTCCCAATGAAAAAGGCCACCGCAAAGTGGCCTTTTTCATTGCAACTATTGATCCTCTATTTCTTCGCTCTTGTACGCGGCGCCGGTCCGAGGGTGGACTTCACCTCCTCGATGGTCTCGAAGAGCTTTCCCTGGTCCTTCACTTCCACAAACGGCACCTGCTTCGAATCGCTCACCACGTAGATTGTCGGGGTGTGGGTTACGCCGGTCTCGCCCGTCACGCGTCCCAGTTGTGTGTCGGCTTCCACCTTGGCGCGCAGTGAGCCTGTCGGATCGTAGAATGCCGGCAGAGCGGTGCGGTGTGCCGCAGCAAATTTATCTGCATACTCGCGCAGTACCGTCTTGTTATAGATCGCACTCTGGTTGGCAAAAATATATTCCCGGAACTCCTCGCCCAACTGCGGTGACTGGGTATCGAAGTACCGCGCCATGATGTGTGCTTCCATGCTCCAGGTGTGAACGGGAATGATGAAGTCGTGGCGCACCACCACAATATGGTAATTGCGCTCTGCCTGCTCCAGCAGCGGTTCGGCCCTGGCACACGCCGGGCACTGCAAATCCTCGAAAACCACTAGCGCGATCCTGCTCCCCGCCGGAGGATGCAATGCGCTCGTATCGCCTGCCGCCCACGCCGCCGAAGCCATCATCACCACTGCCACCAGCCCCGCCACCATCTTTGCCTTCATCGTTTTCATGCCCGTCTTCGATTCCCCTCGTTCTTTTCCTCGATTCTTCCATGATAGACGAAGCTTCCGCGCATTCGGGCGCAAGAAACATTTCGCCGCAAAAAAGGGAGACGCGGATTAATCCGCGCCTCAGAGATGCAAAAGGAGGTTTCTTATGCCAATTAGACGGGCCAGATTCCCGCTCGTTAGCAGAGGTACTTAGAATTTTTTTCCTTCTGCCGGCTTCGTAGCTGAGACGAGTAAAATCAGAGGTATGGCAGTCACCGTTCGCTCATTTGCAAAAGTCAACCTCGGCTTGGCGATTGGCCCCGTCCGGCCCGATCGTTTTCACGCCCTGGAGACGATTTACCAGACGATCGCCGCGCACGATGTAATCCGTGTCGAAGCCTCCCGCGGCAATGGCATCGAGATTCGCTGCAAGAACCCTCTGGTTCCGTGCGATGAGACGAACACCTGCTATCGCGTTGCCGACCGCATGTTGCGCCACTGGAAACAGCGGGCCAAACTCGTCATCACCATCGAAAAAAATCTGCCTGTGCAAGGGGGGCTCGGCGCCGGTTCGTCGAACGCCGTGGCGACGATCTTCGCCTTGGAGCGCGAATTGAAAGAGCCTCTTGCCGCTGCCGAACGGTTGCGCATTGCCGCCGAAGTGGGGTCCGATCTCCCGCTGTTTCTGCTGGGTGGAGCCGTTCTCGGCCTCGGACGCGGCGAGCAGGTCTATCCTCTGGCGGATCTGCCGGCCATCGCCTGCGTGCTGGTCACGCCCACGGTTGCGGTCTCCACGCCGCAGGCTTTTCGGGACTGGGATGCCTTTATCGAGAGCGATTCCAAGGCATGGAATTTGACGCCCCCTGACGACTCCGCTACACTATCTAAGTTCAACCGCACTGCGTTTGAGTGGTTGAGCTACCTGGATGTATCCGGTGTTCCCGTCGAGTGTGACGGGGACCGGGCCGAGACTCCGCTTCTCGACCTCGTCCGAGCCGGGATAGAAAACGATTTCGAAAGAGTCGTCTTTCCTCAATATCCCGAATTGCGTGACGTGAAGCGAGTGCTTGAGCGCGAAGGCGCCGATTATGCTTCGCTCTCCGGATCAGGCTCGACGATGTACGGATTATTCCGTACCCGCGAGCGTGCGGTGCAGGCAGCCGAACGGATGAGCGCGGAAGGATTGGCAACCACGGTCACAGAAACGCTGCCGCGGAGCGAGTACCGCAGGCAGATGTTCGTGAAGTAGCTTTGCGGCGGGTACGCGGCAACAGATGCCGCTCCGGCGCTCGGCGATTCGGCGAATCTTGTCCCACTGGGCGGTAGACTAATGGTAGGTCAAGTGCCTTTGGAGCACTTCGTCCAGGTTCGAATCCTGGCCGCCCAGCCAGAATCTCAGTTCAGGGAACGCAGCTAGGCAGTACCGGTTTCAAGGAGAGGCGATGCCGCGACTTATGTTCGCGTCACCCGCTTTGAAGTTTCACGCGATTTAAGCGGGGATCAACCAGTCCCCATAGCGGAGATAGCGATGGACGCAGTAGTTAAGCCGAGTGTAGCGACCGCAGCAGTAGCCGAGGCCACCCAGATGGCGCCGGAAACAGGAGCAGCAACTCCTGCCAAGGGCGTGGAGCTGCCCAAGGGTGATAAGAAACTGGTACCAACTCGCCGCGATGATAAGTTGCGGATTTTCTGTGGCACCTCGAATCCTGCCCTCGCTAAAGAGGTCTGCGATTTTCTTGGACTGCCGCTGGGACAGACGTTCCTGACCCAGTTCTCCGACGGCGAGATTTACGTGCAGATTCTGGAGAACGTGCGCGGGGCGGATGTGTTCGTCATTCAATCCACCTGCGATCCGGTCTCGCACAATCTGATGCAGTTGCTGCTGATCATCGATGCGCTCAAGCGCGCGTCGGCGCGGCGCATTACGGTGGTGGCGCCATATTTCGGCTACGCCCGGCAGGACCGCAAGGACAAGCCGCGAGTTCCAATCAGCTCCAAGCTGGTGGCCGATATTCTCACCACTGCCGGTGCCAATCGCGCCCTGGTGGTGGATTTGCACGCGCCGCAGATTCAGGGCTTCTTCAATATTCCGGTGGATCACCTGTTTGCCTCGCCGGTGCTGGTGGATCATTTCCGCAAGCTGAGCATTCCGAACCTGACGGTGGTTTCTCCCGACGCCGGCGGCGTGGAGCGCGCAAGGTTTTTTGCCAAAAAGATGGATGCTCCGATGGCGATTGTGGACAAGCGCCGCACGGAGATCAATGTAACCGAAGTGATGAACGTGATCGGCGATGTGCGCGGACGCAATTGCCTGATCCTGGACGACATTGTGGACACGGCGGGAACGCTGGTGAAGACCGTGCAGGCGCTGCTGGATAACGGCGCGGTTTCGGTCTCAGCCTGCGCCTCTCATGCCGTGCTTTCCGGACCGGCGCTGGAGCGGATTTCCAAGTCGAACCTGAAAGAGCTGATTGTTACCAACACAATTCCGCTGAGCGAGGCGGGACAGAAGGAACCGAAAATCAAGGTGCTTTCGATCGCCGGTCTCATCGCGCGTGCGATCCAGTCGATCCACGAAGAGACCTCGGTGAGCAAGCTGTTTAGCTAAGCCCCTGCGCGCACGGTGCGCACAGGGACCCTGACGTAGAAGGAACGGACTGATGGCAACCGCAACTGCAACAAACACAGTGGAAGCAAAGCTGCGTGAAGCTTCCGATAAGAATGCCGCGCGCCGCCTGCGCACCACCGGAATGATTCCGGCGGTGTTGTACGGCGCCAAGAAGGACCCGCGTGCAATTGCCGTAGATCCCAAGCAGATCCTCAGGATTCTGCACTCGGCCGCGGGTCACAACACGATCTTTGACGTCACACTCGACGGTGAACAGAGCAAGGCGATGGTGGTGGATTGGCAGTACGAGCCGCTGAAGGGGTCTTTGCTGCATGTCGATCTCAAGCGAATCGCGATGGATCAGAAGATGCGCCTCTCGATTCCGGTGCACATTCAGGGCGAAGCCAAGGGCACCAAGTTGGAGGGCGGTCTGCTGGATCTCGTATTGCGCGAGGTCCACATCGAGTGTCTGCCGGCCGACATTCCAAGCCACATCACCGTGGACGTGACTGAGTTGGGTCAAGGCGAGGCGATTCGCGTTGCCGATCTTCCGCCGACCGCTTCGGTGAAGTACCTGGATGATCCCGACGCGACGGTCGTGCACATCACCTTTGTGAAGGAAGAAGTGGCTGCCCCGGTGGAAGGTGCAGTAGCCACCGCCGAGCCCGAAGTGATCAAGAAGGGCAAGACGGAAGTGGCGGCTCCTGAAGCCAAGGAAACGAAGAAGAAATAACTGCCGCAGCGGGCTCAGTCGGCTTTGCCGCATGAGCCCCCGGCGATGGGAGAGGCGGCACGGTGAAACTGATCGTCGGGCTCGGAAATCCGGGCGTCGAATACCAGTTCACACCGCACAACATGGGGTTTCTGGCGATTGATCGGATCGCTACGCAGTGCGGGGTGAGAGTTATAAACCGTCACTGCAGGGCGGTCACGGCGAGGGCGAATGTAGATGGGCATCCGGTGTTGCTGGCCAAGCCTGAAACCTACATGAACCTCAGCGGCGAGTCGGTCAGGGAGTTGCTGGAACACTACGAAGTTGAACCGGCCCGTGACCTGATCGTGTTGTATGACGAGCTGGCACTCCCGTTTGGCTCCATCCGGGTTCGCGAGCGCGGAAGCGCAGGCGGACATAACGGAATGAAGTCGATCATCGCCGCCCTGGGTGGTTCGCAGGAGTTTTTGCGGATTCGTCTTGGGGTAGCGCCAGAGTACAAGCCGGCGAGCGGCAAGGATTATCTGCTGTCGCCGATGCGGAAGGCGCTGCTGCCATTGGCCGATGAGGCCCTGGATGCGTGCAGTGAAGCGGTTCGAATGATTTTGACGCTTGGAGCGTCAGCCGCGATGAACCGGTTCAATCAGAAATTGAACGAAGCCGGGCAAGCGGAGTAAGGATTGAGGGCAAACGCCAGCGCAGCTTGCTGTGCTAGACCCAGGAGAGAACAGATGGATCGTAAATATGAAGTGATGTTTATCCTTCGTCCGGATACACCCGAGGAGGATGTGGATCGCCTTCTCCAGACGATGGAGACCAACGTTGCCGCCACCGGTGGCAAGGTGACTGGCTTTGAGCGCATGGGCAAGCGCCGCCTGGCTTACACGGTCAAGAAGTTTCAGGATGGCATTTACATTCTGGCCTTCGTCGAAGGGCCGGGCTCGGTATTGAAAGAGCTGGAGCGCCGCCTGCGCGTGCAGGAACTTGTTATCAAGTTCATCACCGTGCGCACGGACGAAGAAGAGAAGCGCCTGGCGAAGGTAAAGAAGCTGCGCGACGCCAAGGTCAGGGGCCAGGGAACGCAGGGTCAGGCCGCAGCGGCAGCAGCAGCCCAGGCAGCCGAGAATGCGGCAGCCGTGGCGGCAGCAACTCCCGCCGAGGCCGAAGCTCCGGTCGAGAGTCCGGCAGAAGTTCCGCCAGCAACGGTTTAGGTCGGCACGCAGCCTTCGGGCGGGCAGCAGGCGAAGATTTAGTAAGGCAAACAGGAACCAAGGGTGAAAGTTCAGGCGCTTCCAGCGCCGACAAGGAGAGTTATGGCAGACGAGAGCACCAAACAGGCAGCTCCGGAGAGGTCGGAAACCGCGGCACCCGAAGCCGCCGCTCCACGTCCTAGTGGTCCCCGTTCGACTTCGGGACCGCGCCAAGGCGGACGTCCCGGCGGCAGTGGCCGCGATGGTGGCCGCAAGTTTTTCCGGCGCAAGAAGGTCTGCAAGTTCTGCACCGAGAAGATCGACAACATTAATTACAAGGACGTGCGTTTGCTTTCGGGTTTTGTGGCCGAGAGCGGCAAAATCGTTCCTCGCCGCCTGACGGGTGTTTGCACGCCCCACCAGCGCCGCGTCACCGAGGCGATCAAGCAGGCTCGCAATATCGCTCTGCTGCCTTTCGCGGCTGGCCGCTAAGCTCCGTCACGCCGCAAGTTGCGGCGCGCGGGGCGCAAAGCTGAGATTAGAGAGGATTGAGTCATGGAAGTCATTCTGAAAGAAGATGTGGCCAAGCTGGGCACGCGGGGCGAAGTGGTGAACGTGGCTGAAGGTTATGGCCGCAATTATCTGCTGCCGAAGAAACTCGCCGTGCAAGCCACCAAGGCGAACAAAGCCGTCATCGAGCAGATGAAGGCCTCCGCCGTACGCAAGCTGGCTAAGGAAAAGGGCGACGCGGAGCTGCTGGCAAAGCAGTTCGAGGGCGTGAGCCTGGTTTTCGCCCGCAAGGCTGGCGAACACGATACGCTGTTCGGCTCGGTTACATCGGCCGACATTGCGCATGAACTCGAAAGCCGCGGCTTCCATCTTGACCGCCGCAAGATTGATCTTGACCAGGCGCTCAAGGCCTTGGGCGAGTTCAACGTGCCGGTCAAGCTGCACAAGGAAGTTACCATCCAGATCAAGGTCACGGTGACCAAACAAGACAGTGAAGAACAGTCCGCCTGAGTTGCGGGTAAATCGTTCTGCGAAAAGGCCGGCGTCCGGAAGGGCGCTGGCCTTTTCGCATTTAGGATTGCAAACATTTAGGATTGCAAAATAAATTGCTAACGGACTGAGCTTTGTTCCGTCCAACCATGTGAGCGACGTACTCTGCGCGCGGCGCAGGTTCGGAAGTCGATGGGCGCGGGCAAAGCAAAAGTTCCCCGAAGGAACGCATGGTGGGGCAAGGCCCGAGCCGGGTAAATGACGCCGAACTGATCCGCGCGGCGCAGCAGGGAGATCAAGCTGCGTTCGAGGAGCTGGTGCGTCAGTACGATCAGCCGGTGTTGCGGCTGGCCTTGCATCTGACCGGCTCTGAGCAGGAAGCGCAAGACATTTATCAGGAAGCGTTCCTGAAGGTGTATCGCAACCTGGGAAGCTTTCGTTTCGAGTGTTCTTTTTATACGTGGATTTACCGGATCGTTTCCAACTTGTGCATGGATTATCTCCGGCGCAAGCAAGTCCGGAAGGAAGATTCTTCGCGGCGGGTCGGCGAGCAAGGCGAAGAGTTTGACTTGTTGGATCAGATTCCGGACGAACGTGCAGGTGCCAGTCCGGAGCAGGATCTGATGCAGCGCGAAATGGGCAAGCGGATTGCCCTCGCCTTGACCAAGCTGAGTCCGCGGGAGCGCATGGTTTTTGAGATGAAGCACTATCAGGGATTAAAGCTGCGCACCATAGGCGAGGCCCTGAACACAACGGAAGAGACGGCAAAGAACACGCTGTTCCGCGCAACGCAGAAATTAAGGAAGGCCTTGGCCGACCTGAAGTAAGAAGTAAGAAGCGAAGAAGGCAATCATATGAATTGCGATTGGGTACAGGAAAACATCGCGCTTTATCTTTATAACGAGCTGGCCGATGATGCTCGTCACGAGCTGGAAGGGCATGTCGAGCGTTGTCCCGAATGCGCGGATGAGCTGAAGGCAATGCGTGTGTTTCACGGCGAGATGACCGGATTGCCTCAACTGGAGGTCACGCCGAATTTGCTGGCCTCGGCTCGCATCCAGCTCTCAGAAGCTTTAGAGACGGTACGGCAGCGCAAGCGTTGGAGCTGGGTGATGGACCCGATGGCCCTGTTGCGTCAGGTGCATTTCTCGCCCGCCTTGGCTGCGGTCATCTTCATGGTGGGTTTCGGCGGCGGCATCGGAACCATGTATCGCATGAGTGCCACCCTGCATGGCGGCGCGCTTTCGCCGGAGCAGCAGGAAGCCTCAATCGCAGGTATCCGCAATATTATCCAGGAGCCGGGCAGCAACCAGGTGCGCATCGAATACGAACGAGCGCTGCCGGAGACGGTACAAGGTCCGGTGAACGATCCCCAGATTCAGGCTCTGTTGGTGATGGCTTCGCGTAGCACTGCAAACTCGGGGCTTCGCATGGATTCCGTGGACCTGTTAAAGCAGAAGCCGGATGACCCGGCGGTGCGTGAGAGCCTGATCTATTCGTTGCACTCAGACAGCAATCCAGGGGTAAGGCTCAAGGCCGAGGAAGCACTGGCGCCCACGGTGAAGCAGGACATTCGCGTGCGCAGTGCCATGTTGGAGTCTCTGCTGAATGACAACAATCCTGGCGTTCGTGCCGGCGCGCTCAAGGCGCTGAATCAGGTGCGCACCGATACCAGTGTTCAGCAAGCATTGAAGCAGTTGGCTAAAGAAGATCCCAACGAGTACATACGGCAGGAATCCTCCCGGATACTCGCGCAGGCGGCAGGCAGCGAGTAAATGAATCTGCAGACCAAGATGGGCGGGCTCAGCGGTACAGATCGGAAAAACGAGAGTCACGGAAACCGGACCAGCAACCGGCGGCCGGGGGCGTACTGTGTCCCGCTGCTTCTTGCATTGGCACTTCTCGCGTTGGCTCTTCCTGCGACGGCCGAGCAGCGTGTGGAGAGTGATGGCCACGGCTGGGTTCAGGAGAGCACGGGCACCCTGGGCAGTGCGAAACATCTGCAGGTATCCCACTTTGTGGGTTCGGTGAAGGTGGTCACCGGTAGCCAGACCGCCAGTTTCATCTTGCGCCTGTATTCTCAGCAGCCGCTGGAAAAGGATGCGCGCAAGCAGTTCGCATCGTTTCACCTGGGAGTAGGTCGGAAGAACGATGAGATTTTGGTGCAGACCGTCGGTCCGATCGACTTGGCAGTACGTGCTGAACTGCTTGTTCAGCTTCCGTCGGGTGCTGAAACCGTACACGTCGATACGTTAGCCGGCAAGATCGTCATCCGGGGAAAAGTCAACCATCTCGACCTCCAGACCCACGGCGGAGATATTGATCTTGATAGTGCGGAACTGTTGCGCGCCGAAACCATGGGCGGCTCGGTAACGGTAAATCATCGTATCGGCGATTCGTTCATCCGTACCGGCGGAGGCGACATTCGCGTCGATGCCTCGGGGGGAGATCTGGAGATTGTCTCCCTGGGCGGAAACGTCTGGCTCAACGCGATCGCCAGGGCCCAGGTGCAATCCGGTGGCGGAAACATTGAAATCACCCATTGCGCCGGACCGCTGGTGGTGCGTACGGCTGGCGGTAACATTAATCTGGGCGAAATGGATGGACCGGTTACCGCCGAGACCGGCGGCGGCAGCATCCGCGTTGGCGTGGCTCGCGGACCGGTGATAGCCAGTACAGCCTTGGGCGACATCGAACTTTGGAAGGTGGCCGAGGGTGCCAAGGCGCACACCGGAATGGGGCGAATTACCGCAGAGTTCGTTGGAAACCGGAAGTCCATGCAGGAGTCGGAGCTGGTAACCGCGATGGGGAATATCGTGCTCTACTTCGCGGGGGATGCTCCCGGCAACCTTCATGCCGTGACCGGGGCTTGTCCGGCGAGGCATATTGTCAGTGAATTTCCTGACCTGAAAATTTCCAATGGCATCGCCGAGTATGGACCCCGCAGCATTGTCGCCGATGGAGCCATTCACGGCGGCGGTCCTCTCATTGACGTGCGGACCAGGATCGGCCAGATCGAAGTGCGCAACATCAAATAGCACGGCCCGACTCATAGCGGGCGCCGAAGTTTTGAGAAACTTAATAGAAAAATGATGAACATCTAGAGACGATCGCCGCTAACTGCCAACCTCTATGCTCAGTTTCTGTTGACGGCTCTTGCCATCCTTGTTGGCCGTCAGGTCCACGTCCCAACTGCCAGCCATGTCCAGGTTCACCCGCCCTTCGTAGTCGCCATTCCCTCTTCCGCTCAGGACTATGTGCTGAGCGCCCTGGTCCATCCCGCTCATGGATACATCAGCCTTGAGTTCCACTCCATCTGCCGGTTGATCGGCGGCGTCAATGACGTGAACCTTGAGCAGAATCGGAGCATTAAAGTTCGGCGGTGCGGGATCGGTTGCGAGGGTGAAGCGGAATGGCGTGAGCCGGTCTCGCGTGCTGTTGATGATCGTAGCGGGATTGGGCGGCATGGCAGATGGCTCGGGTTTGTACTTTAAGCCGAAGTACACAAGAGCGGCGACGACGGCGGCGATAGCAAGTATTCGAAAGCGCATGTACAAGATTCCTCAGTGCGAACTTCCCGGCTGACTGCAGGTCGGCGGATGCTCATCATCATGGCGATGCTGCCGCGACACTGGCAAAATACAGCCGCGTGCCAGGTCGCAATCCGCGCTTTCAAACTGAATCGTGGTGTGGTGGATGTGGTGGCGGCTGGCCAGCATCTGGCGCAACTCGTCAAGAATAGCATTGCTGGCCGAGGGCGGAATGTCCTCAATGGTGATGTGCGAAGACAGTGCGTGAGTGTCGCTGCCGATGCTCCAGATGTGCAGGTCGTGAACGTCGAGGACGCCGGGAACGGTGCGCAACTCCGAGATGATGTCGTCTAGTTCCATGCTGCTGGGCGCGCCCTCCAGCAAGATGTTCAGGCTCTCGCGGACAATCCCTGCCGACGACCACAGAACCATTATCGAGATGCCGATGGAGAGCGCGGGATCAATCCAGTTTTGGCCGGTTAAAAGGATAGCCCAGCCCCCTACGATCACCGCTGCCGTGGAGAGCGTGTCGCCAATCTCATGGATGAGCACCGAGCGCAGATTCAGGTCGCGCCCACCACGGAACAGCATCACAGTAATGGCTCCGTTGAGTAGCACGCCGGCGCCGGCGACCCACATCATCAATCCGGCATGCACGGGCTCGGGATGAGAGATGCGCTGAATGGCGGAATAAAAGATAAGGACTGCAATGACGATCAAGGTGATCGCGTTGACGAAAGCGGCCAGAACTCCGGCGCGGCGCCATCCGTAAGTTTTGGTACTCGTGGCAGGGCGCTCACTGAGATAAACGGCGACCCAGGAGAGCAGCAGGGCGAAGAAGTCGGAAACGTTGTGTCCTGCCTCGGAGAGCAGCGCCAAGCTGTGCGCCCGGAATCCTGCGACCGTCAGCAGGATGATGTAAGCCAAGGTAAATCCCAGGGCAACACGAAGCATCCGGGCAGTCAGTGGTGGATGCGCGTGCCCGCCGTGAGAGTGCCCGGCATGAGAGTGCCCGGCGTGGGAGTCCATGGATGGAGTTTACGGCGGCACGAGCCCGGCATCAAGTCTGTGAAGACTCGGAGCGAATCAGGGCAGCGGGGTTGGCGCATCCGGCATCGAAGTTAGAGCTGTGGCTGTGAATGCGAAGTTAGCGGACCGCGGTGGGAGCAAACCGATGTGCAGACAATCTCTATCGCTAATTCTGGTGGCGGTGGTCCTGCTTGCGGTCGAGGCGGTTTCTCAGGAGATTGTGATAGAGCCGACGAATGGGCGGGCGCACACGACGAGCCGTGTATCGCGCCCTGCGCCAGAGCCGTCCGCTCCGGCGGAAGTAAGGAATTCCGCTACGAAGTCGAGAGAAAAATCCGCAGACCAGGAGCGCGCAAAAAATCACGCCAAAAAGGCGCGAGCTGAACAGATTGCGGCTAAGCGGGAGTCAACTCCGGTAGGTGCAAAGCCTTCAGCTACGCCGGAGGTGCTCAAGAGCGACGCTGCCGAGGCAACACCCACTCCGAAGAAGGCTGTTGAAACACGGCCAGCTTGGGCGATGGCCGATACCCGCGATTCACAGAGCTTGCAGACCGAAATTGCCAGCGCCTTGGCTCGTGATCCCATACTGGCGGGCTCATCGATCCAGGTGAGCGTGGACAACGATTCGGTGACGCTGAAGGGCCGTGCCGTCGGAGACCAGCAGCATCTTGAGGCGCAACGTTTGGCGCACAGTTACGCCTGGAACCGCAAGCTAGTGGATCAGATCGATGTACCGGTCAGCATCTCTGCGCAAAAATAAATCGAAAGTTAAACGCAAATTCGCTCTGCAGTGTGGCTCCGCTTTTATGCGGGGCCTTTGTTTTCGCTAAACGGCGAGTTCACCGAAGAGGCTGCATTGTTCAGGAGTAGATGAACGGAAGCGTGCGCCCTCAAGATTGAGCAGAAATTCCTTAACCGCGAGTCCGCCGCCGAATCCGGCGAGGCTGCCATTTGCGGCAATGACGCGGTGACAGGGGACGATGATCGCAACGGGATTATGATGATTCGCTTGGCCGACCGCCCGTGATGCCAGCGGAGAGCCGATCTCGGAGGCAAGTTGCGAGTAGGACCAAGTCTGTCCGTAGGGAATTCGCAACAACGCCTGCCAGCAACGCTGATGGAATACCGGTCCACGCAGATCGAGCGGCAGATCGAGTTTGCGGCGCGCCCCCGCAAAGTATTCATCCAGTTGCCGGATGACATCGCGGAATCGATTCGGCTCCTCAATCCAGCGCACGTTCTTTACACCATGTGGAGTGATCCACCGGCCATGGAAGGCAACCACGGCCAGACCGCGCTCGCTCATGGCGAGATCGAGGTGTCCAACCGGGGAGTCGTAGCCGGAGGTGAAAAAGAATTCGGAGGGCTCAGGAAATAGCATTGGCTGGGGCAACAATAGCATGAAAGCAGAGGAAAATCCCGCCGGAGTGAAAAGGTACGCACATCGAAGTGCTCTCGGCATAAGCAAAGCAAAAGGCGCGAGCCAATCTGGCCCGCGCCCTTTGCATACTTGCGGAGATTGCAAAACTACTGAGGCTGTGACATCGTTGCGGGCGCCTGCTGGGTCGCCAGTTCGCCAACGCCATTCTTCAGCAGAGTGACGTCAACGCGGCTGCCATGCGCCTTCTTTGCCGTAGTCTCTTCGGAAGCAGTTTCGACCTTGGCATTGCCCAAGCCCAGCACATAGATGCGATAGACAGGAAACTGGTGATTGATGACCAGGTAACGTACCACCGCGTCGGCCAGATGCTGCGAGTGCTGGATGGTGGCGGCTCCGCGGCCTGGGGTGAAGCCCTGAACCTCTACGATGCAACCCTTCTGATCCTTCATGGTGTCAGCCAGCTGGTCGAGCGCTGCCTTGGCGTCGTTGCTCAGCACTGTCGCACCGGGACGGAAGCGAATCTCGACCTGATCGGCGCTCTGGTACTGGTCAAGGTTCTGCACCACATGCGAGACGGTCTGTAGATGGGTGCTGGCTGTTTCCGCGGTCTGGTTTGCGGCCTGGGCACGGTTTGTGGCATCGACAGCGTGCTGATCGGCAAGGCTTGCGTGAGCGTCGGCGCGCTGGATTCCAGCAGTGGCGCGGGAGTCAACATCCTTCAGCATCCGGGAATTGCTCGCCGTGAGCTCATCGAGTTCGTTGGTGCGATCACGAATTGGTTCCATCTGGCGCTGCACATACTTTTTGCGGGCAAATGGATTCAGGTGTCCCCAGAAACCTTCGTGGGTATCAGGCTTGAGCGGCTCAAGCTGCTGATCCGGGTTCACCGCCTGCGAGTTCGTGGCGGTGGCCGTCTGCGACGGGGCAGCCTGCTGATCTGGTGCGGTGCTGCTTTGCTGTGCAACGACCGGCAGAGCAAGCGTGGCAATTAAGGGCAATGCAAACAAGAGACGATTCTTCATAACAATACCTCCGGCGGGAGTAGCCCGCACTCAGACTGCGTACCGCCTGAGGCGGTGGCGCGACACCTTTACTACTACAGTTCAGATGCCAAACCTGAAATGTACGGTAACCATTGTGTTTTCAATCGGAAACAGAGACCAGAGTAGAAGTCGTAAGCGGTAGGAATGGGTGCGGCGGGTAAGAATTACAGGATCAGCCGCTCAGGGCGGAATTACCCGGAACGCTACTTGAATACGCTGCGATCCATCATTTTCCTGTGCAGATCCAGAATGTAATTGTCGGTCATGCCGGCGATGTAGTCACAGATCACGCGGGCGCGGGTCTCGGTCTGCATCTGGCGCTGGTAGCTAACCGGTAGGCTATCAGGAGACTCCATCCAATAACCAAAGAGATCGTTGACGATCTTCTCCCCATCCGCTTTCTGTGGGCGCAGCGATTCGCTGTGGTAGAGGTTCTGGGAAAGGAACTGCTTCGCCTGGGCGCGCTCCTCGTCGGTTGCGCGACTGAAGGCGACGAGACGCTCGGGATAGTGCCGGATGTCTTCCAAGGTCTGCACGCCTGAGCTCTGGAGACGTTGACGAGTGTTCTCGATCAGATCGGTGACAAGGTGGTTCAACATGCGCTTGAGCGCCTCGTTGAATTTGAGCTTGTCACGCACGCCGCTGAACTCGCTCTCAACCTGCCGGAAATAGCGGTCGAAGATGGCGACCCCGCGGCGAATATCCTCCAGTTTCAGCAGGTGCGCCTCGTATCCATCGTCGAGGTCGGCGGTGTTGTAGGCGATCTCGTCCGTATGGTCGATGAGTTGGGCTTCGAGCGGCGGCCGCTGGTCGAGTAGATATTCGGCCAACTCGGGATACTGGTCGGGCGAGTAATCGTGCGAGTGCTTGATGATGCCCTCGCGAACCTCAAAAGTAAGATTCAAACCGGGATAGGAGGCATACCGCTGTTCGAAGTATTCGACGATGCGCAGTGCGTGAAGGTTGTGGTTGAAGCTCTCGCCATACTTGCGCATCACCAGGTTCAGGGCGCTCTCGCCGGAGTGTCCGAAGGGGGGATGGCCGATGTCATGCACCAAAGCGAGGGTTTCGACAAGGCTCTCATTCAAGCTGAGGGCGGTAGCGATGGTGCGCGAAATCTGCGCGACCTCGATGGTGTGGGTGAGCCGGGTGCGGAAGTGATCCGAGAGCCGCTGGGTGAAGACCTGGGTCTTGTTCTCCAGACGGCGGAAGGCGCGGGCGTGAATCACCCGGTCGCGGTCGCGCTGAAAGTCATCACGATAGGGATGAGGCGGTTCTGGATAGCGGCGTCCCAAAGAGGACTCGACTCGCACGGCGTAGGAAGCCAGCATGGAGGAAGTGTAGCACCGGGCGCGGCTTCGCGGAGATGGATGTGAGAACAAGCTCAGCAACTCTCGGACTGGCTGCAATCGCCGGTGTGTGCCGATGAAAAAAAGCCGCCGGGGATTGCCATCCGGCGGCTCTTGTTTTGCGTGCCGATAATTACTTTGCTGCTTCGTCCTGCTGTTTGGCGAGCTTCACCTTGGCTCCATCAAGCTTCTTCTGGACCTTGGCTACGTCAGAGGCCTCATACTCGGCGGGAATGGTTTTCTTCCATTCCTCCAGCGAGCGCTCCCACTGGGTTGCGGCCAGCTTCAGGCGATTGGTTTTCTGATAGACATCGCCAAGATGCTCGTGAACCGTCGGATCGTTATCCATGCGATCCACGGCTTTGCGGAGGGCTGCTTCGGCGAGGTCGTACTTACCCATTTTGAAGTGGACCCAGCCGAGCGAGTCGAGATAAGCGCCATTCTGTGGGTTGAGTGCAACCGCGCGCCGAATCAGTGAAAGCGATTCTTCCAGGCGCGTGCCACGCTCGGCGAGCATGTATCCAAGGTAGTTAAGCGCGGTTGCGTTCTTCGGATCGGAGGCAATCACCTTGCGGAAGTAGCTTTCCGCCTCGTCGTATTTCTTCTGGCGTTCGTAGATGGAGCCGGCGATAAAGTTCGCGTAATCCTTTTCATCCTGCTTGGTGGAAAGTTCCAGCGCTTTTGCCATGGCCTTCTCTGCGTCAGGGTAATGGCGCAGACGGCTGTACATCTGGGCGAGGGTGATCCACACCTCGCGGTCCTCCGAAGGTTTCCCATTCAGCATGGCCTTGACGCGGGCGATGGCGGCATCGGCGTGACCGTTGTCGGCCTCCTGTCCGGCGAGAACCATCTGCAACCCCCGGTCGTTGGGAATTTTCTCAACGGCTTCGCGTGCGGCGGAGGTGGCGGCGGGCCAGTTCTTGGCGTCGCGGTAGGTTTCAACGATCTGTTGATAGCCGTGAACAGCCGAGTCGTCCCCAAGGGCGACCATCTTGCGGAAGGTTTCTACCGCCAGATCTGTGTTGTTCTGGTCGCGATACACGGTGCCAAGGCGTTCCAGAAAGATGGCGCGATTGTTGCGTTCAGCGGCCGAGTACATGCCGTTGGACTTTTCCGAGTGTTCCAGTAAATCCTGAAGCTGGTGTGAAGCGTCGTCGTACTTGCCCAATGCTTCCTCGACGACGGCGCGGTTGTACTCCACCTCCATCGAGTCCTGAGCAACTGCCTGCGCCTTGTTCAGAGTGTCCAGTGCCTTCTCAAACTGTCCGTCGCGGCGGTAGATTTCCGAAATGTGCAGTAAGGTCTGAACGTCCTGCGGATCGGCGGCAGCGATGATCTTGAATTGCTCGAGGGCGGCATCGGTCTGATTGTCATTGAGCAGGTTTTGCGCCAGCCCGCGCACCGCGTCCAGATTGTCCTTGTCCAGATCGACGGCCTTGCGATAGGCGTTAATGGCGCTGGTGTAGTCCTTCTTCTGTTCGTACGTGTAGCCGAGCACCGAATCGACGCGCGGCGAGCGGTCATCCTCCGGCACGGACTGCAGAATTTCCAGAGCCCGGTTCGGGTCGCCCTCTTCGTTGTACAGGAGCGCGAGCGTCGTCACCGCATCTTCCGAGGACGGTTGTATTTTGACCGCGGTGCGGAACTCGTCTTCCGCTTTGGCTGTCTGGTTATTCAGACGGTAGAGACGTCCCAGCAGAAGATGATCCTCAATGCTGTCGGGGTCCAGATGCACAATGTGCTCATACTGGTCGATGGCCAGATGCAGGATGGTTTCGGTGTCATTCTGAGTGCCGCCCTGCAGGTCGCCAATCGAGCGCAGGTAAATGCGGCCGAGCAGACGGCGCGCATCCAGATTGTCCGGGTCGCGGCTGATGACCTCCTGGGCCTCGGCGATAGCTCCGCGAATATCACCGGTGCGGGCGTACAACTCTGCCAGCGCGGAGGCAAGATAGTTCGACGTGGGATCGTCCTTCACCGCCAGCTTGTACTCATCGACAGCCTTGGTGGCGAGTTCGGCGCGCCCGGTTGCGGCGACCATATCCTCATACATGTGCCCGAGCTGGAAGTGGTAATACGCATCGGCGCGATTGGGCTCCGTCGAAGTGGCGGATGTGGGATTCGTGGATGCCGCGGGCGGCTGGGCAGCCGGGCTTGCCGGAGCCGCAGCGGGCCGGGCCTGCGAAGGCGCGCTCGAAGGCGGTTGAGCGAATGCGGCAATCGAGACGACAAGAACGGCGAAGACGAGTGAGCGGTTCGGGATATTCATGTTCACCAAGACTGATGGTACTTGGATGCGCTGAAGCTTACCACCGCAACATTATCTATTTTAGGCTAAGAATCGGTTCGGAACCGCTGAGGCAGAATCTCGGACTAAGAATTCAGCGTTCCCAAGTTGCGAATCTCAATTGCGGATCTCAGATTAGCTCCTCAATGCGCCGGAGGTAACTTCCTGGAGACTTCGAACTTTCCAGCTGTTCTCTGCCGGAGTCAGCAAAACCAGGTAGCGGGCCTGAATGCGCTCGGTGGAGAGAACTTTGCCGCCTTCCCGGTATTGAATTTCAAGATCCGCGGTGTCAACCGCCTCCAACGAGGAACCATCAAGAGAGTAGAACGTGACCCGCATCTGATGTCCGTGATCGACAATGTGGCGGCTGAGCCCGTTTTGCTGCTGGGACTGGATTGCGCTCTGCCATTGCTGGTGCGCGCCGCCGATAAAGTCTTCGTCCAGCAGATCGGCACGGTTCTCGTCCAAGGCTGAAACCAGCGACTTCCAGGCATGAGTGTAGTCGCGTTGAATTGCCTCAGAGGTAGTATTCTCGACCGCCCGCGGCCCGGCAGAGGCTGCATTAAAGGATTCAAGCAGCGGAGGGTTGGTCGTCAGTGCGTGGATCGTTACTGCAAGCCAGGCGCTCCCGAACAGAATGAGAACGGCCATCACTCCGATCACAAGCCAGTCGCTACGCCCGCGGCCATCTGGATTCATCACCGGCCACCTCCCCAGTGGATTTCATTTCCCAGAACGACTCCGGAGGCCACCGAAAGTGTGGCGGAAGAGGAACTGGGTAACTCGGCGCGGGCAAAGCCGCGCTTGATGCGGGCATCCACCGTGCTGCGTCCAGCCCGATCGGTAGAGATAAAGGTGACGATGGTCCCATCCGGCACGGCATTTCCGGAGCAATCTTTTATTGGCGCGGTCTCCAGCAGAATATTGCCATCAGGAGCCCGCGAGGCCGCCATGTGGATGGAGCAGGGATCGGCCGCAACCTGCTGCACCACGCGGCGCACGCGAATCTCGCCCGAAGCGGCGCTGAACTGTGCCGGACCGCTGCGGCGTCCTGAATTCAACTGCACCCAGGCAACGCCGTCTTTGGCGGTTTCGCTACGCTCCTCGCCTCCCGTCTCGCCTTCGGCAAGCCTGAAGGTGACCGGCGCCGGCGCGAGCACAAGGTTTTGAAAACGGTCGAAGAGAAAAGCCGAGCCCAGCACCGCTCCTTTGGCGTCAGCCGGCACACGCGAAGGACGGGCGATGAACGCGATTTTTTCCACCGGCCCCGCGGTTACGAAAAATGATGCGCTGTTGCCATCGAGAATCGCGGTGTAGCGTCCGGCAACTCTCAACTCATCCCCGGGGATGGCGATGGTACCGCGTTGCACCGTGCTCTTGCTGGCTCCGCCGGGGCCAAACAAATAGAGAGTTGCGCTGCCCGATCCGGCTGCCTCCAGAGTGGTTCCCGAACCCGCCTGCACCGGGCCCGAAGCTCGCAACTGTGCCATGCCCAACGCAGATGCCGCGCAAAAAACTCCAAGAACAAGCGAATACCGAAGTGAATGCATGGGCGGCCTCACTGCACCCGATCGCGGCTGTATTGGTTCACCGTGACCCGATAGCTGTGAATTTGAGGTGCAAGATCATCCCGCACGGCAATGCTGAAGGCCACCGGAGTCTCCGGCTGGAGTGACTGATCGACGTATCCATCGGAAACCCATATCACCTTGCCCGAATTATCGTAAAAGGTGGCGAGCACGTGGGGAATATTCACCGCCTGGCCGCTCTGGTTCATGAGCTCGCCGGTAAGCACGAAGTGTCCGCGAGCATCTTTTTGCAATTTCTGATGCATAACTCCCATCACCGGATCGGCCGAGGCGGGTACCAGCATGGCATCGGGCTGCAAATGCACGCTCTGGATGCGAGCGCGGTCCACGTTCGGAAAGTCGATTCGAAAAGGTGAGATTTCCTTGGGCAACAGAACGTGGCTGATTTTGTCGAAGCTCTCTTCTTGTCCCATCGTCTTCCCGTCCTTGCCTATGAGAGTGGCAGTGACAGAGACAAAGCCGGGAACGGTGTCCTCGTTTTCAAGCTCGCCGAGGAGGATGAAATTACCATCCTTTTCGACCGGGTTCATGGAGATAATGCGAACCCGCGGAGCATCGACGTTTTGCGCGCCCCAGTCGTCGTCGGGTCCGCGAGTCACGATGTCCCAGCGCAGGTAGTTCACCGGGATCACCTGCGGGGGAACTTTGGGTTGCGCCTTCACTGGCCACATCACCTTCCAACTGTTGTCTTCGCGCACCACCTTCAAGTCGCGGGTATCGTAAACTGCGCCCACGGCCGAGGCCCACTCCAGGCTGGCGCGCACCGTAGCTTCCTGATCGTCCTCATGGAGTACCCTGGTATCAAAGTGCTGCAATGCAGAGTAGGTGCGAAGGTTGCTGTTCTGCCCGAAGACGTCGCGGGTGAAGTCCTCCTGAGCCGTGTTGCTGGCGTTCGCTACATACCGATAGGCACCCGCGGGGTCGCGCAGCTTCACATGATTGAGCAACGATTGCACAGCACCATCGGGCGTGGTGGCCGGGATAAGGGTTGGCGAGTGAATGGTTGCGGCGGCGATCAGCGCCGCGGTTAAAACAATGAATAAAGCCGGCAGCATCTTGTTCATGGCTACTTCGCCTCCCGCATAGGCATCTCGCTTGGTTCGTGCGCAGGGAACTCAATCGCCTCCGCGCGCCTGCGCCGGTCCGGAAGAAACATGACGAAGATCGCAAACAGGCTCGATCCGACCGGGACCAGTCCCCACATGATCCCCTCCCAGGCGGGCGGGACCGCATTGCCGAAGTCGATCGGCCTTGCCGGAGGCACATCGTCTTTGGTCCACAGCGCGGTTGCGCCGTTATCGTAGACCTCCGTTTGCCGCCATCCAGCAAAGGCCAGCAACGGCTCGTAATAACGATCGCGGACGAAAACGTAGCGCAGCCCATACTTATCGGCGTGCTTCAGAATCGCGCGCAGCGACTCCATCCCGGCCGTCCCGAAATACTTTGAGTTATAGAGTTGGGCCGCGCCGTAGGCAGTCAACTCAGGAAGCAAGCGCGCCGAGTTGTAGTCGCCATCGAGGCTGCCTGCCTTGGCATAAGTAGAAATCTTGGCGAATTGGTTGCCATAGCCGAGGGTGATGTAGCGGTACTTCGCGTGTTCCGGGCGATTCAGGAAGTCGATCACCTGCTGCACCCGGAACTCTCCGCTATTGATTGGATTGAAGACCACCCAGGCCACCGCCATCGCGCAACTGTAGGTGGCGGCCACACCAAGCAGAACCACGGCAACACGACCCCAGCGATCGATCATCCAGGCAGCGAGCAGACCCACAAAAGGCAGAGCCATCAGAGTCGCCCAAAAGGTGAAACGCTCATAGGTCAATACTTCAAAGGCCCGGCCCAGCAGCAGGCGGCCTACCGGTGTCGTTCCGCCCAATCCGAGCAGAGTGGTTAAGTACCATCCAAACAGCAATGGCCGCAAACGGCGCTCCGCCGATCCTTTGAGAAGGATGTAAGGGATGGCAAGGATCAGCGCACCCATCGGGATGATCCAGAAATTCATGCCGCTGTGCGGGACCAGGATGTAGTTGTCGCGTGAGCCGTGTGGAATGGGCAACTGATTGATCGGATTCTGGCGTAGCGAAATGAAATAGGGCAGCAGTACTACGATTACGGATGCGGTAACGATTGTGGCAAAGACACCTGCACGCACCAGCACCGCTGCAACGGATGAATTGCGCAGACTCTGCTTCCGGTCCAGCACGCTGAGCCAGACCACCGGCAAGGCGAACAGAATCGCTCCGAAGATAAACGTGACGTGATGGGCTGCCGCTCCCGCCATGGAGAGGGCTGCGCCCTTCACCAACTGCATCACCCCTCCCTCGCGCGTCCACCGGTAGAAAAATGGCAAGGCATTCAACGTGAGCGCCGCTGCCGCGGTAGTTGGTAACTGGCCGGATTGATATACCAGCATCGCCAACGATCCTAGAAAGACAGAACCCACTGCGGCATAGCTGGCCTCGCGTTCAGGAATCCAGAGAAGCGCGTAACGGTACATACCTACCGGCAACAGAAGGATCACGATCAGTTGCACGAACATGTATGCGCCAGTCAACCCGAAGATATGAGAGAACAATGCAATCCACTGATGGGTCAGCGGCGGATAGGTTGTCTGCGACATGCCGCCGAACCATTTTTGATTCCAAGGAGAAAACCAGTGACTTGCATAATGGGCGGCAAAAAAGATGTGCGTGTTCGCGTCATACGAATTGGCGGGTAGTTGCATCAGCAACAACGGTCCGTGTACCGCAAGTGCCAACAGCACGATAGCTAACAGCGGAATACCACGGCTTAACTTCGGCTTGGTGATCAAGGGACCCTCTCCACATTGTGGAGTAAATGTGATTCCCTGAATTGCGCATTGGTTTACCGCGATTTTATGAGTTGTTGCGATGGCGGTTGATGAGAAGTAATCAGCCTAACAAAGGTACGCAGGTGCCGCAGTTTGGCAAGATGAGAATCGGCGCAAACTTCTGTAACTGAGGGATGAGACATTTGATCGCTCCTCTGCATCCCAAGCAGACGGAATGAAGTTTCTCGACCGCAGTGATTCAGAGTAGCCCTGTGAAAATGAATTTGGTTTTGCAAATTGGTTTCGCTTGTCTCTCGTTGGCTGTTCCGGGGTTTTTGTGCGCACAGGAAATAGATCTGGGCGGAGGAACGCAGAGCACATCGAAGAGCGCCAAGAAAGCATCAGGCGAGGCAATGGGTTGGGGCTCCAGTATAGAAGTAGGACGCAACGCCCGTGCGGCCGAGAGCGAATTGAAAAAGGGAAACGCTGCAGAGGCTGCGTCGGCCGCCGAGCGCGCCGTAAAAGCCGCACCGCAGAACGCACGGCTCTGGTTCCTGCTCGGCTACGCATCGCGACTCGCAGGCCAGTACGCAACCTCGGAGAACGCATATCAGCAGGGATTAAGGCTCGAACATACCAACCTGGATGGACTCAGCGGGTTGGCGCAGACATACGAGCGCATGGGGCGCCTCGAAGACGCCAGACGGCTGTTAACACAAGTGGTAAACGCCGCGCCGAAACGTGAGAACGAGTTGCTGATGGCCGGCGAACTCTGCTTGCAAATGGGCGACGCGCAGCAGGGTATTGCGTTGCTATCAAGGGCTGAGGCTTTGCATCCGTCCTCGCGCGCGGAAGTGATGTTGGCCGTCGCCTATTTAAAGCTGAAAGAACCCGAGCGTGCCAAGAAAATGTTGGCGCAGGCGCGAAGCCACGATCCAAAAAATCCATCTGTCTTTCGCGCGGTTGCGAACTTCTATCGCGAGCAGCACGATTACAAGGCGGCCATCACCGCCCTCAAGAGCGCTCCGCAGAACGTAGACGTGCTGGCCGATCTTGGCTACAGCTACGACCTGGACGGCGATAATCAGCAAGCGGCCGAAGCATATTCAATGGCCGCCAATATTGCGCCGCGGCAGATCGGGCTGCAGTTGAGCGCGGCGCAGGCCGAGTTGCGCTACGGAGAGACAGACCGCGCGCAATCGTTTCTTGCCCGGGCTGCGCAGATCGATCCGAATCACTATCGTTTGCACGCGCTCAAGGCGCAGCTTGCGCGGACCCAGCACCACAATCAGGATGCGATTCGCGAATATCAGATTGCCATCGCCAACCTGCCCCACGCCGCGGTTCCGGAGGGCCAACTCTATCCAATCGAACTGCGCTTGAATCTTGCCGAAATCTATCGCGAGAGTGGTGATGATAAGGCCGCGAATCAACAAATTTCTGAAGCAGAAGCGTTGGTCAGTCAATTGCATATTGAAGGAGCAGCTCGCGCGGAGTTTCTCCGCGTCCGCGCTTCCATACGGCTCGGCGGCAACGATCTGGAGGGCGCAGAAAACGACCTGAAGGAAGCCATGCAGTTGGACCCGAACAATACCGCAATCATATTGCAATATGCCAACCTGCTCTGGCGTGCCAAGCGTGTGGACGAATCTAAGAAGCTGTACAACGGAGTGCTGAAGGCTGATCCGAAAAATCGTTACGCGCTGGAAGCGATGGGTTACATCGCAAGGGAGGAAAACGACAACGCCGCCGCCGAGCGGTACTTCAATGAACTGGCCTCCGATTATCCGGATGACTACGTGCCCTTCCTTGCGTTAGGCGACCTCTACACGTCCACCATGCAGTTTGATCGTGCCAACGCCGCCTATGAGCAGGCATTCAAGTGCGCGCCGCAGAACTCAGTCGTTGTCGCCAACGCGGCCAATGCGGCTATCCAGGCGGGGCACATCCCAATTGCCAGCGACTGGGTGGATCGCGCCAAGGGAACCATGCTCGACGACCCGCGCGTGATGCGCGAGCGAGAGCGGGTTCTATTCCACCAGGGAAAGTACGCGGAATCGGCACGCCTCGGTTATCAGGTGCTGACGCAATTAGAAACCGACCGCAACGCGTCGGTTTACCTTGCCTACGATCTCTATAACCTGGGACGTTACGACGAAACCCTCACCATCACCACGCGTTACGCAAAACTGTTACCTAATGAAGCTGATTTTCCGCTGCTCACCGGCCACGTACACAAGCAGAACCAGCTTCTGCAGCAGGCGGTAGAAGATTACACCGAAGTCCTAAGGCGTGATCCAAAGATGGTGGAGGGTTACGTCAATCGTGGTTACGTGCTGAATGATCTGCAGAATCCCGATGCCGCGATTCACGACTTCCATTCCGCGCTTGAACTGCAGCCCTCCGACGGTGTCGCACGGCTCGGCCTTGCTTTTTCTGAACTGCAGCTTCATCACGGGAGCGCGGCGCTGGATGAAGTCGAAAAAGCCGAGAAGCTCCTCGGCGAGTCAGGAGCGATTCACCTGGTGCGCGCCACCGCGTACCGCGACATGCAACTCCTTGATAAAGCGGAACAGGAGTATGTTGCGACCCTGAAGTATGCGCCCGATGATCTGAAGCTCCACCTCGCGCTGGCCGAAACTCAGTATTATGAGCGGCGTTATCCGGCTGCGATTCAGACCCTGAACGCCTCGCTTGCGATCTCGCCTGACGATCCAGAGATTTACGCTCAGCTCGCCAGCGCCCATGCCAAGCTGCATCACCGCGATCAGACCCTGCAGTACATCGCCGCGGCGGAAAAACAGAGCCCGAACTCTTCGCAAATCCTGCTCAACACCGGCACTGCAATGCTGACCTTGGGGGATGAGAACGCAGCAATGCAGCGCTTCACTCGGGCGTTGGAGGCTCCGGATGCGAACCGGGTTGAGGCGCGGTTGCTCTTCGCGCAGGTCTTCGTCAAGCAGCACAAATATGACGCCGCGCATCAGCAGGTCGCGCTGGCCTTCGCCGAATCGCGTGTGGGCGAAGCGTCTCCGGTCACGGCCAGCGACTTTATCGAAGCCGCAAATATTTTTCTTGCAATGAATGACTTCGATCTGTCCCGCCGGTATTACGAGCGGGCGCGACAGGCGGGTGCAGCCGATGACATTGTGACCATCGGATTGGCCAACTCCGCGATCGCACAGGGGCACACCAGCGAAGCCCAACAGCAGCTTGCGCAAATGGGCAACCCAACGGACTTTGCAAACAACTTCGATTACACGATGGCGCAGGCGAACATTTACCGACAGCAGCATCAGCGCTTTCAGGCCATGGCCGCGTTCGCGCGCGCCAATCAGCTCGGCAGTCAGGATGACACGGCTGAACTCGCCATGCAGCAGGCGGCTGAAGAACAGGGCGTTCAGCTGAACCAGAGGGTCAGTTTCTATTCCGATGTTTTGACCCATGGCATCTTCGACGACGCCACGATCAACGGCTTGGATCTTCAAATCTTCCGCAACCCTCAGACCGGAGCCATCCCGCCAGCGATTTCATCGCTCGAAACCCTATGGACCAACGGCGTTCGAACCGACCTCGGCAAATATCCTTCGCTGAGCGGATTCTTCCAGGTACGAAATGATCGCGGTCAAACTTCATTGCCAAACGAGGAATTAATCCTGAATAACGACACCTGGGATTACACAATGAATGCTGCGCTTAATCCTGTGCTCAGGCTGGGCTCTGCCTCGCTCACCTTCAACTCTGGGCTGCAATATACCTTGCGGCGAGATAGCGAAAGCCCCGTCGAACTCAATCAGAATCTGTTCCGGCAGTTTGCATATATGTCCACCAGCGCTCTGGGAAACTGGCTCGCAATCCAGGGTGAAGCCTTCCATGAGACCGGGCCGTTCACGGATCAGAACCTCCACTCGCGCGAGTTAGGTGCGGGCCTGCAATTCATCGTTGGACGTCCCTGGGGGCGCACGCAGTTCATCACCGGCTATGATGTGCGCGATCTGCTCTTCCGTCCGCTGATTCGAGAGTTCTACTCAACCTCAACCTCGGCTGGCGTGCAGCATGAATTCAGTCAGCGACTGCGCATCGCGGTGCTGGGCCAGTACATCCGGTCGTGGCGCGTGCAGGATACAAGCTATTGGATTGCGCAAGCTCTGCGTCCGGAGTTTCAAGTTGAATGGAAGCCGTCGCTGCGTTGGAGCGCGACCGGAGATTTTGCATACTCGCGAGGCGAAGGAATTCACGACTATGACAACGTGCTGAGCAGTTTCTTCATCTCTTACAACAAGCCATTGCGGCGCATAGTAAGCGACAGTTTAGGGCAAGTATCGGTAGAGTATCCGATCCGGTTCTCCTTCGGAGTTCAGGACGCGAATTACTACAATTTTGCTGGCCACAACGAAACGATCGTGCGTCCAGTAGTTCGTTTGACATTGTTTTAAGGCCAGAGGGGGCAATGAAAATTTGTCTGGTCAGTGCGTTCCCTCCGTCGCGGCGGGGGCTTAACGAATACGGATACCACATCGCCCGCGAGTTACAAAGCGACCCTGTCCTGAGTCTTACGATTCTCGCCGATTACTTGGATACTGCTCAACCAGAGCTCGATGAGTTTCACGTAATCCGCTGCTGGAAGTTCAACAGCCTTGGCAATCCGGTTTACTTGCTGCGCGTGATCCGCGACCTGAAGCCGGATGTAGTATGGTTCAATCTGCTGTTCTCCACCTTCGGCTCCAAGCCGGCGGCTGCCTTTACCGGACTCGCCACCCCGGTGTTTTCCAGGCTCTCCGGGACTTACACGCATATCACTCTGCATCATCTAATGGACAACGTCGATCTGCTGCATGCAGGCGTCCGCTTCCCCAATAGTTACCGCGTGGCCGGTTACATGGCAACGCGCATGCTACTGATGGCAAACTCGATTTCGGTGCTTCTGCCCGCCTATCGCCGCACGTTAATGGAGAAATATAACGGCGACAACGTGCACTTCCGTGCGCACGGAATTTTGTCGGCGCGTCCTGAGCCGCCTAGCTTTGAAAAGCGTGGCAATCCCGAACACCGCATCCTGGCCTTTGGCAAATGGGGCACATACAAAAAACTGGAGCTGCTGATCGAGGCCTTCGCCGAAATTGTCGAACGCTTTCCGCAGGCGCGGCTAGTGATAGCCGGCGGCGATCATCCTGCTACTCCGGGTTACGTCGAACGGATTGCCGAAGGACTCATCGCTCATCCTTATATTCGCTTCACTGGATACGTCGAAGAGGAAAGCGTTGCCGGACTCTTTGCCTCGGCAACCCTGATGGTGATGCCGTATGCCTCCGCCACCGGCTCGAGCGGCGTCGCGCACATGGCATGCGAATACGGCCTGCCAATCGTCTGTGCCGATATTGCAGACTTTCGCGAGATGGCCGACGACGAGCAATTGGCAATCAGATTTTTCAAAACCGGTGACGCTCACAGCATGGCCGAATGCATAGTCAGCGTGCTGCAGGATCCGGCGGCACAACGCGAGATGGGAGAAGCGAACTTCTCGGTTGCGTTGCGCCAGACGATGCCGATGATTATCCGTCAGTATCTGCGCTCGTTCAGCCTTCAGGAAGGACAGAATGCGCTACTCCCCTTTTCACGTTTCCGCAGATTGCCGGGATGGGTGCCACTTCGCTCCGCAATATTTCGCGCCGCCGCGCCCAGGTGGTCGCCATGGACGTAAGCCCGCGAAAGTTTCAATCTCGTGCTCTTCATCAGTTTGATCCCAAGGCATGTGGCCTGCGTGGAGTGAGTGCGCTGGTTCTCGTTGGCGGCAGGCCGGCGATGGAACGCTTCGGCGAAATTCCACTGGCTCTGCTCGATGTTTTAGGTCGCAGCGTGCTTATGCGGACGCTCGACCGCATTCGTGCAACCGGCGTCAGCGAGATTTCCGTAATTTGCGATACCGATCCGCTGCCGCCCCGTACCGGCGCTGCTGGCTGCAAATTCAGCGTGGTCAATCCGGAAGGATTCTGGGAGGAGGCACTACGACAGTTCCGCAGCCTCGCTTCGCATTCAGAGTACGTACTCGTACTGCGCCTGGGAGCTTGGGCCGAGTTGGATTTCGCGGCCATGGTGAACCAGCACCGGCGCTCAGCCTCTTCAGTAACGCGGGCGTATTCGCCGCGCAATGAGGCGCTGGATATGTTCGTAGTCTCTTCCGAAAGCCAGCTCGAGGCTACGGCTCTGTTGCGCGGAGAACTGTGTGACCAGGGCTTTGTCGCTGCTCCGCACATAACTTCCGGCTACGTAAATTTGCTTTCCGATCCGGCCTGTCTGCGCAATCTGGTTCTTGATTCCTTTGCCGGCGAATCCGCAATCTTTCCCTGCGGCCGCGAATTGCGCTCCGGCGTATGGGTCGGACGAGGTGCGCGGGTTCACCGTGAGGCGCGCGTCCTGGCTCCTGCTTTCATCGGGAGTTGCTGCAAGGTGCGGCGCGCTGCCTTGATTACTCGCGGCAGTTCTCTGGAGCACCATTCTGAGGTGGACTGTGCCACCGTCATCGACAATTCCAGCGTGATGCCTTATACGCGCGTAGGTGCTGGTTTAGACGTGGAACACTCCGTCGTCGGCTTCCGGCAGGTACATAGCATGACACGCCAGGCAACCGTGGAGATTCATGATCCGCGCCTGATCGGCGCAACCAATCCTCAGTTTTCTACGCGCACGCTGATGGTCGCAGGTCGGCTTTTAAGTCTTCTGCCGGATGCATTGTGGAAATTGCTCTTTGAGCCCAGCCTCGAAGGTGCATTGGGTGGCGGGGCCGGACCGAAAGCGCTGGAGCCTTCAATGCGTGCGATTGGAGAGAGATCTCTGGCCTCCATCGAATCAAAAACAGAATCCTATCGAACACAAGAAATGGTGGTACCGAGAAGATATGGAAACGAGTAGACCTGTCGTCGTCAAATACGTTCCAGAAAGTCTGACTCTCAAGCAGGCGCGCACTTTCCTGGAGGAGGTGCGGCCGCTGTTGGAACACGACCGTCCCCAGCTTGTCTTTGATCTTTCGCAGGTGCGCAAGATCGATGCCGCTGGAGTAGACATGTTGCTGTACTGCATGAAAGAGGCGGCCCGGCGGGATGGCGATCTGAAATTGGCATCTCTCAGCCCGCACGCGAAGGTCGTGCTGGATCTGACGCGAAGCGGCAGGCTCTTTGAAATCTTTGCCACTCCCTCCGAAGCTGTGCGCAGCTTCAGTGGATATCTCCCCAATATGGTTCGGCAGTTCCACCCCGAGCCGGATCTTGGTAGCGCAAGCGGGAGGAAGGCTGCGTGACTGCTCCCGAACAGACATTGGGCTCCTGGCCGCAGGCGAGAGTGCGTACGGCATACGAGACTCTGCGATCAAGCAGCAAAGAGACAAAGGCGTTTGCCGGCGGAGTAGTCATGCTGGCTGGCTCGGTCCTGGTGTCGCTGGCCAACTTCGGTTACAACATCGGAGTCGCCCGCATGCTGGGTCCTGCCAACTTCAGTCAAGCCGCCGCCGCCGTTACGCTGCTGATGCTCGCTTCCTGCATCAACCTCGCGGGTCAGCTTGTTACCGCAAAGCTAATCGCCAAAACCCCGGTGATCGGGGAGCGCGCCGCTGTTTACCGTCTGCTCATGCGCCGCGCCTGGCTGGTCGGCTTCGCACTCTCGGCATTCTTCGTTGGAGCCAGTCGCTGGATCGCCTCCTACCTGCGACTGCCCGCACCCACACTCGTCGTGCTGCTTGGCCTCGGGATGCTTTTCTATATTCCCCTTGGCGTGCGGCGCGGCGGAATGCAGGGCACCTGCCAGTTTCTACGCCTCAGTCTCAACTTTGCCGCCGAAGCCTTTGTAAAGCTGATTGCGGCGATGGTTCTCGTGGCCGGAGGCATTGGAGTTCTAGGTGCGGTTGGCGCCATCTCCCTTTCTGTTCTTGCGGCCTTCCTGCTGCCTGCCGGAGACCGTGCGCTCCGCCAGACTCCCGCAAAATATCGACCGGGCTCGTTCCTGGAGAGCATACAGGCCATCATTTTTTTTGTCGGCCAAGTCATCATCTGCAACATTGACATTCTCATGGTCAAGCATTATTTCGCCCCTGATGATGCCGGTATCTATGCTGCGGTCGCCCTTGTCGGACGTCTGCTGTACTTCGCGACCTGGTCTGTCACCAGCGCGATGTTCCCGATCTCGGCCGGCAGCGCAGCGGAATGCGACAGCCGCCGCGTGCTGCTCGTTCCACTCCTGTTCACCGTTGGAATCTCTACCATATTTGTGATCTTTCTTGCCAGTTTTCCCAGTTTTGTGATTCGCACACTTTTTGGCAGCGGCTTCCGTTTCACCGGCGCAGGGGTAGAGCAACTGTTGGCGATGAACGCTGTAGCCACTGGTGTCTATGCCGTTTGCGTGGTTTTGATCACTTATGAGATGTCGCGCAGGATTGCCAATACCGGTTGGCTGCAACTGTTGGTGAGCCTGCTCATTATTGTGTGCATCTCGTCCTTTCACGACTCACTGATGCAGGTGATCGTGGTTCAGCAGGTGCTCCGTGGCCTGCTATTGATGGCAGTCGCGGTGCCATTTTTTCGCCGCGTCCCTAGGCTGGGTCAGGAGGCTGCATGAAATACCTGCGCAGATCTAATGAGGCCGAAGTCATAGCTGAATTTCTGAAGAATGAGTTCTATCACGAAGAATTCCATGCTGATCGCGAGCTCTTTGAACACCTGGTGCTTGGGGCCGATCTCAGCAGCGAGGATGAAAACGATCTGCGGCGCGCCCTTTTGTTTCGTCGCCGCGGACACATGTGGCGCGAACTTCCGTCCGACACCCAGTGGTGGGAAGTGGAACTGGAAAACGACGATCTCAGGTCCATCAGAGTTTTTCCACGTGCGCAATGGCGCAAAATCGCCGCCGAGAGCTTCCTTCTGTGTGATATTGCGGACCGCATCCGCAGTCTCCGGTTCTCGGTCAGCAACCGCGACTTCATCGCCCGCGTGCAGTCACTCAGTTATCGCTTGCGTGTCCAGCAGGACCACAGCGCCATACTTCTGATCGGAATGGACGAGCAGCATCCGCTCACCATTCTGGAAGGCAATCATCGCCTTACTGCGGCGCTGCTTGCCGATCCGTCCATGTTCGTCAACCGGTTCCGTGTTTTCTGCGGCCTCTCGCCCAAGATGTCGTGCTCATGCTGGTATGAGACAAATCTGGCTAATCTATGGCGTTACGGACATAACCGTTTGCGCAATCTCTTTTATGACCGCGATGCCGACGTGAGCCGCGTGCTACGCCGCATGGCGACGCAGGCTCCGGCTCTGGAGAGCGGCGTGAACGCCCGTGCTCGAAAGATCGTGAGCGAATCCGTGGGAAAGATCATCGGCGAATCGAAGTGAAACGAAGAAGTAACGAACAAGTCGCAGGGAGATTTTATATGTCAACCAAACACCAGTCCCCGAGCTTCGCCGTTCCGTTGCTGGTTTCCGTGCTTATGCTTTCCGTCTTCTTGAGCACTGTTCAGGCGGTTCCGCAAAGCAGTTCGCAGCAACAGTCCCAATCCGGCGGAATTACGATCGATCCTTCCGCCGCACCGCTGAAGCCAAGTGCGGCGCCGCCGAGTGAGGCCCCGTTGCCAAATGCACCTCAGCCCGCGGCTCCCGCCGCCCCGCCGCAACAGCCGACATCGCGACTGCCTGCGCCACCGGCCACCCAGGCACCTCTTGGTGCGGCTGCGGCCGAGCAGGTGAGAACCGCCGGGGGCAGTGCCTCGCGTCCGGCCGGCAATGCCATCGCACCCGCCAAGCAGCACCAGTATCACTCGCTGCTTATCAAAGTAGGGGCGGTAGCCGCCGCCGCAATCGCCGCCGGCACCGTCTACGGGCTCAGCCGTGCCACATCCAGCACGCCGCCGCACTCCACCACGGCGGCAGCAAAATGATTACGATGTCTACACGTCAGGGTCTCAGTGAACCGATTCTGGTCAGCTTTTCTGGACTGGATGGTTCCGGAAAAACAACTCAGATTGCCGCTCTGCGGGAATCCATATCACTCCTGGGGCTGCACAGCACCCTGTTGACCTTCTGGGATGAGATCGTGGTTGCCCGCGGCTGCCGCGAGAGCTTTGTGCATAAAGTTCTCGGCAGCGAACCAGGCGTGGGCGCACCCGGCTCGCCAGTAAAACGGCGCGACAAGAACGTGCGTAGCGCCTACTTAGTCGTGGCTCGCCACTTGCTTTATCTGGCCGACGCCATCCACCTGCGAATCGTTCTCCGCCGCGCCCGCCGCAGTGTGGACGGAGTGATCGTCATGGACCGCTACCTCTATGACGAGTTGGCCAACCTGCCGCTTGAGAATCGCTTCTCCGCCGCCTATGCAAAGCTGCTTGCAAAGATTGCTCCGCGCCCCGAACTGACCGTTGTGCTCGATGCCGATCCTGAGCTCGCGTGCGCACGAAAGCCGGAATACCCTGTGACCTTTACCTTCCAGTCACGCCGCTCCTATTTTCGCTTGGCCCGGCTTTTGGGATACATGACGATCATCCCTCCACTCACGGTGGACGATGCCAAGCGCGCGGTACTTGCAAGTTTCTTGCGCGTTCTGGGAAGTCGTCGGCCCGAATCCGATCTCGCAGACTCTGCTCCCGCCGCATAACTGAGAAGGGATGAATAAAAGGGCAGGGTTGATTTGCAATTAAAGGTTTTCAGCGTCAACGCCCCGGGAGGGGTGGCGTTGTCGCATCTTCACCGCCTAACGTGAGGTGCCAGTTCTACCCAGGACCCGATTGACGATATAAGCTGACCGGCTAAGTTTGGCGGCATCGGCTCGTCTGTCTATCTCCGCTATCTGACTCTCGCGTGCGGTGATATTGATGCGCACCGTCTTTTCCCGTGCGGTCACTTCCACCAGAAAGGCAACCGCGCCCTTCATCGCTGGATCGTTCTGGAGATCGTCAAGGGTAGAAGGCTCGGGAATCTCTTCACCATCCTCCTGCATACCCGCGATGTGAAACAAGAGGGCTTCTGCCGCCATGCGCCGCGCCTCCTCCAGCGTCGATCCAGCAGTGATGCAGCCGGGGAAATCCGGGAAGCTGACTCCGTAATCCGATTTCTTGTCCTTGTGCAGATACGCTATGTATTCCATTTTGTTTTCCCTCCTCTAGCGGAGTCTAATTCCGGCCTGCTTTTCAATGCTTCGCAGCGTGCCGAGCGGAACGTGCTTGCGGGGCGAAGGGACGGTCACGCGGCCCGGCTTCTTAGCGTGCTTGAACTGCTTATGGCTCCCCGCTTGCGCAACCTCAAACCAGCCATCCTGTTCAAGTTTCTTGATGATCTCACGGCTGGTCATTTGTCGCGGACCTTCCTTGCAACTTGGCTTTATGATACACACGGAATACACATGCTGCAAGGGCGGAACGTGAAACACCACGAGATCAACTCTGTAATCCGAATAGCCAACTAGAGCGGTTTCATTGTGTCTGTATCCGATAGCCGCAGTATTGAAACCAAGCCGCGGAATCTTGGGCGGTGATAGCTGCCATGGCGGCTGTGATGGCGAGGTCGAGGGTGTCGAGTATTCGGGCTTTGCTTGCTCGTAAGTGTTGTTTGATCTTGGACCAGCACTTCTCGATGGGATTGAAGTCTGGTGAGTACGGCGGTAGATAGAGCAGTTCAGCTCCGGCTTGCTCAATCAACATGCGAACCAGCCGATGCTTATGTGCCGACAGATTGTCCATGATCACAACCTGTCCGGGGCGCAGTCGCGGACATAGAACCTGTTCCAGATAGGCCAGAAAGACATCGCCGTCGGTGGGTTCTGGGATCGTCATGGTGGCCAGCAGGCCGTTCATCGTGATCGCTCCCAACAGAGTCACGGTATGCCAGTGCCCGCCCGGAGCACCTTCGCACACACGATCACCGCGTTCGCCGCGCCCGTAGCGACGGGTCATCTCGGTGGTCACGCCGCTTTCGTCCAGAAACACCAAGCGTTGCGGATCGATTCGAGCGATCAACTCCCACCACGATTGCCGTCGCTGCCGGCCTTCTTCCGTGTCCTGCTCACTGGCGTGCAACGTTTTTTTTACGCCGCAACCCCAGCCGCTGGAGTTCAAGACAGAGTCGCGTCTTGCTGAGCTTCACCTGCAGATGTTGCTCCAGCCGTTGCCCCAACTCGGCCAGCGTGAGATCCGGTTGATCCTGCAACTGCTGCCGCAGATGCCCTTTCACTGCGTCGGTCACCCGGCTCACCGGCCCATGTACCCGTTGCAGAGGCCGCTCCATTTGTCCCGACTTTAGCTGTTGCCGTCGAATCTTCTTTGTAAAACCGTAGCTGACACCAAACTGCTCCGCCAGCTGCTCCAGGCTGATCCCGGCCCTTTCGTATGCCTGCAGAAGCTTGCACCGCAAATCATCCGAATATGCTCGTGGCATCGCTTTGTGTCTTCACAGAGAAATCGCCAACTGACAACTTACTCCAATCCCTCTTCTCTGGATATAACTACTTAGGAACCGCTCTAAAGAAAGGGCCACGGTGATCCGTGACCCTTTTTTCTTTCAATGAACCCAAAACCTATTTCGCTACCGCCACCGCCGGTTGAATCTGCTGCAGGTCCACATACTTTGTCGGATAGTGGCCGGTGTAGCAGGAGGTGCAGTACTGGGGATCGCCCGCCGGTTCGCCGCAGGAGGCGCGCAATCCTTCAAGAGAAAGATACGCCAGCGAATCCGCGCCGATGAAATCCCGCACTTCGTCCACCGACTTGCGCGCGGCAATCAAGTGCCGGCGCTCCGGAGTGTCCACCCCGTAGTAGCAAGGCGAAGTCGTGGGAGGACATGAGATCCGCATGTGAACCTCGGTTGCCCCCGCGTCGCGCACCATACGCACGATCTTCTGGCTCGTAGTGCCGCGCACAATCGAGTCGTCGATCAGAATTACGCGCTTGCCCACCAGCAGTTGTCGCACGGGATTCAGCTTTAGGCGCACTCCAAAGTCGCGTACCCGCTGCTCCGGTTCAATGAACGTGCGGCCCACGTAGTGATTGCGCACCAGACCAAACTGCATCGGAATGCCGCTCTCCCTCGCGTAACCTAACGCCGCAGTCAAGCCGCTGTCGGGCACTCCAACCACCAGATCGGCATCGACTGGAGCTTCGCGTGCCAGGTGTCGTCCCATCTGCTCGCGGGATTCCTGCACGCTCTTACCAAAGACGAGCGAGTCAGGGCGCGCAAAATACACCTGCTCGAAAATACATTGCGACTGAGCCAGCGCCGGTGCATAAAAATGCGAATGCACACCCTCCGGACCAATCACCACCAACTCGCCGGGTTTCACGTCGCGCTCGTAATCCGCGCCCAGCAGATCGAAGGCGCAGGTTTCAGAGGCGAATACAACCGCGTCCGGCTGCCCATCTTTACCAGGAATCCGCCCCATCGCCAGCGGCCGGAAGCCACGGGGATCGCGGGCGGCAAAGATGTGGTCTCGGGTCGAAATCACAAATGAGAAAGCGCCTTCAATGCGGCGCAGCGCGTCGGAAATCGCGTCCGGCAGCGTCGTCTCGTGCGACTGAGCAATCAAGTGCAGCACGATCTCGGTATCGCTGGAGGTCTGAAAAATCGATCCGGCCTGCTCAAAGCGTTTGCGGATATCGGCGGCGTTCACCAGATTGCCGTTGTGTGCAATCGCAATCTGGCCCTTGTTGCAGTCCACTTGGATCGGTTGCGCATTCAGCAGCGCCGAATCTCCGGCAGTCGAGTAGCGGGTGTGCCCGATGGCATGACGCCCAGGTAATTTCTGCAAAACCGCTTCACTGAAAATGTCCGCCACCAGCCCCATGGACTTGTAAACGGTCATGCGGTGGCCATTGCTGGCCGCAACACCTGCCGACTCCTGCCCGCGATGCTGCAACGAGTGCAGTCCCAGGTAGCAGAGCTTGGCCGACTCGGCGTGTCCGTACACCGCAACCACCCCGCACTCTTCGTGAAGCTTGTCTGACTCAATCTCAATCATGACTACCCGCCTTGTACGTCTGTGCGCTGGGGGCGCGGTGGAAGGCAATGGCACGGCCGGAGCCGCGCCGCGTTTTTCTGTGACTCATGGCGCCTTGCGCCCAGCTATGACAGATTTGCCGCAACCGCCGGCTCAGTCTGCAGCGCTTGTTCCAGCGCTTGCCGCCAGCTCAACTTAAATACCGAAGCCGTTCCCTCAATGACGGGAGTGCCATCGATGCGAATCAAAAACTTTTCGCTCGTGGTAAGGCCGATATGTTGCGCATTCAATCCATATTTTAGCGCAATCTCCTGAACCGCTGGCACTTTTGTGAGTTCGCAGGTCACCAGCGCGCGTGAGGCATCTTCGGCGAACAAGACGCATTCGGCAGGCAGGCCGGCGGAAATCAGATCCATTTCGACGCCGAGCCCTTTGGCGAAACCGATCTTCGCTGCTGCCACGGCAATGCCGCCCTCGGCCACGTCGCGGGCGGATTCCAGCAATCGCTCAGCCGCCAGCGTCTGCAGCGTATCCTGCAGAGCTTTTTCGGCTTCCAGGTCCAAAATCGGCGGCGTGCCCCACAACTCACCTAGCACATGCATGGCAAATTCAGAGGAGCCAAACTCGGTCTGCTCCTCGCCGCTGTGTACCTTCTGTCCCGGCGTCAGCAGTACGATCGCCCGTCCAGCTCCGGCGGCGTTGGCCGGCACCGCCTTGGTCACTTCCTGCAGGATGCCCACAATGCCGAGGGTTGGCGTCGGATAAATCGCCTCGCCTAGCGTCTCGTTGTAGAAGCTCACATTGCCGCCCGTGATCGGCGTCTCCAGAGCAATGCAAGCCTCGGAGAGCCCGTCGATCACCTGCGAGAACTGCCCCATAATTGCCGGCTTCTCGGGATTGCCAAAGTTCAGGCAGTTGGTTGCCGCCACCGGCTGCGCGCCCGTGCAGGCCACCATCCGGGCCGCGCGCGCCACGTTGTGCATCGCGCCCAGCTTCGGGTCCAGATAGCACCAGCGCCCGTTTCCGTAAAGCGCCATCGCCAATCCGCGTTCGGTGCCCTTGATGCGAATCACGCCGGCCAGCTCTCCCGGCCCCTGCATCGTGTTCGTCTGCACCATCGAGTCATACTGCTCATAAACCCAGTGCTTCGAGCAGATGTTCGGGCTCGCCAGCAACTGAACGAAATCGCGATTGAAATGGCTCTTCGCCCCCAACTGCAGTGCGCCGGGCTTCTGCTGCGGCACCGGAGCCGTCCACTCGCCCACCTCGCGGTGATACAGCGGCGCATCGTCGGTCAGGGCCTCGTTTGGAATCTCGGCAACCGCAACCCCGTGGTGCAGCACGCGCATGGTGTTTTCGCCGATCACCCGGCCCACCGTCACCGCGTCCAGCCCCCACTTGCGGAAGACCGCGAACACTTCCTCTTCGCGTCCACGCTCGGCCACCAGCAGCATGCGCTCCTGCGATTCGCTGAGCATGATCTCGTAGCTGCTCATGCCGGTCTCGCGCTGCGGTACCAAGTCGAGTTCAATCTCCAGGCCCACGCCGCCGCGTCCACCCAGTTCGCAGGTGGAACAGGTCAGCCCCGCGGCGCCCATGTCCTGTATGCCGACAATCGCGCCGGTCTGCATTGCTTCAAGGCAAGCCTCCAGCAGCAGCTTTTCCATGAACGGGTCGCCCACCTGCACATTCGGACGCTTCGCCTCGCTGCCTTCGCTGAACTCTTCGCTCGCCATGGTCGCGCCGTGAATCCCGTCCTTGCCGGTCTTGGAACCGACATAGATCACCGGATTTCCCGCGCCCGAAGCCGAGGCATAGAAAATTTCGTTCTTTTTCACGAGCCCCAGCGCAAAAGCATTTACCAATGGGTTACCCGCATAGCAGCTCTCGAAGCGGGTTTCGCCACCCACGTTGGGCACGCCAAAGCAGTTTCCGTAATGAGCTACGCCGCCCACCACGCCATCCACCACCGCATGATTCTTGTGCAGCATGGCGCGGCTCATCTCCGGATCGTGTTCCTTCGTGATCGGCCCAAAGCGCAGCGAATCCATCACCGCGACCGGGCGCGCGCCCATGGTAAAGATGTCGCGCAGAATGCCGCCAACCCCGGTGGTCGCTCCCTGGAACGGTTCGATGTACGAGGGATGGTTGTGCGATTCGATCTTGAAGGCGCAGGCCCACTCGCCGCCAATGTCAATGATTCCGGCGTTTTCACCCGGTCCCTGCATCACCAGCTTGCTCTTGGTCGGCAGCCTCTTGAGATGCACGCGCGACGATTTGTAGGAGCAGTGCTCGCTCCACATCACAGAGAAGATGCCAAGCTCGGTCATGGTAGGCACGCGGCCCAGCCACTTCAGAATGCGTTCGTATTCCTCCGGGCTCAGTCCATGGTTGCGGAGGACTTCCGGCGTGATCTGCGGCTGTTTTTCAGGGGTGGTCATAGCGGACTCATCTATTTTCGCACGCTTGGCACTTTGCGCGAAAGCGAAGAGGACGGAAGAGCGCGCGTTGGTTGTTACTGCACCTTCACCGGCACCATCTCGCGCTGCGCCTTTCCATCGACAAAGCGCACGCATGGAATCTCGAGCACAAGCACGTAATCCAGCAGGTTGGGCCGCATTCGGAACGCGCCGTTCTCGAACGAGAACTGCACTCTTCCGCCGTTGAGCAACTGCGGAAGTTCCACAGGGGAGGGCGGATTCGAGCACAGGTACAACGAGGCGAGATCGCAGAACTGCAGCACCGCGACCAGCGCCTCGATCTCTTCTAACGGCAAGCCCGCTTGCGGCAACAGGCGCTCTACCCGCACCGCCTCGCGATGCAGAAACTGCTCGACTTGCGCACGCTGCTCGGGGGTACCCGCACCATTCTCCAGGTACGGATGTGTGAGCCTTGCAAAGTGAGCGCTCACCAACAGACCTCCAAGTGCTCCGGTGCTCTGTGCCGCCTGAATCGATCCCAGCCAGGCCGGGCAGAACTGCTCCGGTTCGGCATTAGCGAATGAAACCGTTACTCCCGATTCCAGCTGTTTGGGTGCGCTCGGGCAACTCACGTCGCCATCGTAGGGCATCCAGCCAATGTCGTGCAGGGAGATGGCTCGCACAACTGCCGGGTTGACGTTCGGAACCTTGCGCGAGTCGAATGCCGCTGCCAGTTTGCCGGAAACACGCGCATGGTCGGGCCGGGTCACATACCAGTCGTCAACCGCCGCATTCCTCTGTACCTCGGCAACCGCAGCGAACACCGGGCGTACTT
Source organism: uncultured Acidobacteriota bacterium (assembly GCA_963786435.1). Classification (GTDB taxonomy): domain Bacteria; phylum Acidobacteriota; class Terriglobia; order Terriglobales; family Acidobacteriaceae; genus TOLSYN. Next base: position 1,861,140 of record CAWAZK010000002.1, on the reverse strand, counting down.
CGCCTTGGGACTCCTGCGCAGCCAATCTGCTTCGGAAAATCAACGGGGCCTCCGTGCGCGAATCCGTCCACTTGATGTTGCACGCGCCGGCCCAGATGTCGATGGCGGCTTCTTGACCCCTCCCAGCAGATCACGCAGAATGACCGCATGGCTGTGCTCCTGGTCTTTGGCTGAACTGAGCAACGTTACGGTTGGCTCGCTGGCCACGATGGCGTGCAGTTCCATCAGAGAGTCCTCGGCTTCCCGGCTGCGCAACTCTGCAAGGTAGCGGCGGCGGAAGATCGGCCATTGCCGTGGTCTCTCGCTAAACCAACGTCGCAGCTCTTCGCTGGGGCCAAGTGCTGGGAGCCATGCCCGCAGATTCAGTGCTTCTTTCGTTATGCCTCGTGGCCGCCTTTGTTCCACCAGCACGCGCGCGCCATCCTCGGGGGAGGCGGTTTCGCCGGCGCGTTTGAGCAGGATGGACATTGCGATAAGATGGTACCTGATTCCAGCCAGGACGGCTCGTCATGCGCGCTACTTTTTTCCAGAATCGCGGCCTTGCGCTTGTGTTTTCTCTGGTTTGCCTATTCGCGCTGCTTGCAATTTTTGGCTGCCACGTCGAACCGCGCAAGACCGACGCTGAGCTCGGTCTTAACCCAATCCAGGCAAGGGGCCGCCACATATTTGATGCTAATTGCGCCCGCTGCCATGAACCCTATTCAAGATGGGGCTTGCACGGTCCTAGCCTCCACAATCTATATAAAAAAGGCTACTTGCCAAGCGGAATGCCGGCCAATGACGAGCGCATTACGGCGGTCATCGTGCGCGGCCGAGCCAAGATGCCTGCCTTCGGCAACACCCTCTCGCCATCCCAGATAGACGCTCTGCTCGCCTACCTGAAAACACTTTAGGCTTTTCATCCTGATCCACCGGCAACAAAGCTGAAAATTGGAGTCCATCTCTAACGCTCAGGCATCGTAGACTGGAGACACCGATGGCGACCTCCGAGTTGATCCAGATCCAGACCGTCTCCGCCGCACCGGCTCCCAAGCCGAGCTGGCTGCGCGCCAAAGCGCCGATGGGTGAGCAGTACCATGAATTGAAAAAGCTGGCTCGTGGTCTCGACCTGCACACGGTCTGCGAATCCGCACACTGCCCCAACATCGGCGAGTGCTGGAACCATCGCACCGCGACCTTCATGCTCCTCGGCAACCTTTGCACCCGGCGTTGCGGTTTCTGCGCGGTGCCCAAGGGCCGTCCCGAGGCCATCGATTTCGACGAACCGCGCCGTGTCGCCGAAGCCGTCGCGGAGCTCGGACTCAAGTTCGCCGTCGTCACCAGCGTCAACCGCGATGATGACAACATCGGCGGCGCCAGGGTCTTTGCTGGAACCATCCGCGAGATTCGCCGCCTGCAACCGGATTGCTCGGTCGAAGTCCTCATTCCCGACTTCCAAGGCCACCAGGACTGTCTGGAGATCGTGCTCGACGCGCGGCCTGACATCCTCAATCACAATACTGAAACCGTCCCGCGCCTCTATCGAGTGGCCCGTAGCGGCGCTCGTTACGAACGCACCCTCAACCTGCTCGCTTCGGCCAAACAGCTTTCGCCCACCACGATTACAAAGACCGGAATCATGGTCGGACTCGGCGAAGACATGGAGGAGCTACTGCATGTCTGCCGCGACCTTGCGGGTCGCAAGGTGGACATCCTCACCATTGGCCAATACCTGGCTCCCTCGCGCGACCACCTGCCAGTGAAGCGCATGTACCCGCCCGAAGATTTCGCTTTCCTCAAGCAAGAGGCTGAAAAGATGGGCTTCCGCCACGTGGAATCCGGCCCGCTAGTGCGCTCCAGCTATCACGCCCATGAACAGGCGGAGAGCACCAAGCAACAACAAATGGCAAATTTATCGGTAATTTAGACTGAAGATCGGCAAAGTGGACTGAAGGATCGATATTTTGGACTCGCGCACTCCAGATATGAACCACACGTCGTGGAATTTGCGTCAAAAGTAGGATGGGAAGCTTTGGTGGCGCAGATTCGCCATCACTAGACTCCAATCATGGACGGATGTTACCAATCCATCCACATCCACACAACGATGAGATCTTTTCGAATTGGGGTCTTGAGCTTGCTTCGGGCAATTTTAGGTCATTCAAAGAGTTTTTTGCCTTGCTCGGGATCCATCTCAGCTTTTCCGATTTCGAGAATCCGAACGAATACGTTATCCGCAGCTTAGAGATGGTTACAGGGGCCACTAGGGAAGAAATATTGCGAACTCTTCCTTCGAGTTTCAAGGCTGTTTGGAAGCCCCAAACTGCTTCGCACTGGTATAGAGACCTTTACAGTGCGGAGGTGTCGTCTCCTCACTCCCGCTTTGTTCGTGCGCAGTACTGTAGCCAATGCCTCGCCCTCTATGGTTGCTACCAAGTTCGGTGGCGATTTGCAATCTACGACTGCTGTCCGATTCACGGGTTACTTCTTAGAACTTCTTGTTCGCACTGTGGTTCACAGATACAAGATCAGGGTCACCTCTATGACCAGTTGGTCATTGAGCCGCGAACAGCCCTCTCTGCTTGCTAACACTGTGGGCGAACGCTGTACGACGTAACTCCTGAACCCGCGGATCCAGAATCCCTCAGCATCGTTCAATTGCACGATTCACTCACTCGGAACGCTAGTTGTCGCGGTTACTTCTGCGTTTTGCGCAGCTTAACAGAATTCTTATCGACGCCAAGTGAACCCTCGAAACGCCTGATCTCGCAAATTCATTCGTCTGAACATCACGGTTTAAAGTACCGGGGGACACAGGGAATGCATTTCGAAAGGCTGCCTCCATCGATGAGAGGGATCGTGCTAAGAGGAACTGTACGGCTTTTCCGTGATTGGCCCTTTTATTTTGTCGAGGTGATGAGATCTGCAAATGTCCATCGGAACTGCCTGTCACGTCAGCGCAATCTTCCAGGTTGGTACATGAGTGCATTGAAGCTCGCAAGAAGCACACGTATTTCCGCTTCTGCTGTCCGAGAAGCCTTCATCACGAGTGCCGGCACAGAGGGATGGTCCGTGATTCCGGAGTTCGTCGACACTTTAGACGAGCGACGGAAAGTCTCGTGACGGAATTTCTGAGCATTGCTACTAGGCAACGCCATGATAACAACAGGTCATCGACTAGTTGTGCCTCCGCGAAGTATGAAGAATGCGACGAAATACGGGAACCGAATTGTCCAAAAGCAGTCGACTTCTGAGGGACATCGAGGACTAAACTTGGACCAATGTACGATAGACATTATTGAGGAGCTAAGCCGACGGAAGGGTATTAACAGAAATAAAGTGCTCAGGCAGATTCTGACAGAGCTCATTTCCCATGAAGTTACTGCGGATTCAGTGAGTGAGTTCTATCGGGATGTCTGGTCGCTCCTTGTGTCCGATTCTCATAAAAGTTTTGTAGGGCCTATATGGCCGGAAGAGCTAGACGAAGCGCTTGTGGATCTTTCTGAACAGGTGCTTGGCGTGGCGAATAGAAGTGAGATGATCCGCGTTCTGGTCGCGTATTTCGGCATTCGCGTTGGGGTAGCGCGGGTTAAGACGACGAAGGCTTTGCGGTTGGATGTCGTAAGTTCACAAGGATCTGATGTAGCCTGACTAGTGCGTTAAGGGTTGTACGTGCTCCTCGATTGATGGCAAGTGCGTGAAGCTGACGCTCTAGCGTGATATACCCCCTCGCCCGGTTGCTCTACGAATCGATGGCGGTTTCCAGTTCAGCTTCTCAAGGATCTCCTCGTCAATTTTCTCAGTCTTGTTCTTGATCGCGAGTACCGCAGCCGACATCAACAGGGCAGCGATCTCCCCAAGCAATCCCTCGGATAATATCTGCAGCTTTTCGGCGAACGAGGGCCGCTGTAGGACAGACGCGTGTCCAAGTGGTATGTGCGGCTCAAAGCTTTCAAGCAGACTACGGAAATCCGAGTCGGTGAGTGCATTGGCGATTTGGCGCTGTACGCCGAAAACAAGGATGCCGATGAGGCGCATGCACAGATGCAACGCCTGATCGTGGGCCGGCGCGTACAACCTCTGCTCTAGTCGGCCGTCGTTGCCTCCGTCGGATTGATGCGTATCCACTTGCCTTTCTTCGGAATGACAAGCCGGCTGACATGGGCAAATTCAAAGTCGTCGATGTCCGGCGGATGATCCAGATCTACGTCTACGCGCGTGGATTCCTTCTGCGCCCGGTCGATCATCTCGATCACCGCGGCGTCGTCCTCAGGCGTCTTCTCTTTACTTTGATCTTTCTTTTCCCGCCAAGTAGGAAGCTGGTGCTCGTCCCAAAGCTGCGTGACGAGCGGGGCGACACCGTCCGGTGGGGATGTTGCGAATTTATACACGCCCTGCGACGTGAGTTCCGGGGGAAGCTGAGCATAGTGCTCGTCGATCCTTTTGAGATCGGCCTTCAGTTCCTGTCCCCTCACGAACGACTGGTTATCGCGGAGGAACAGCGGGACGACGCGCTCGTGCAGCTTGTCCCTCGAAACGAAGACCATGCAGAACGGTAGATAGTACAGGTATGCGATGTCCACCTTGTTGTCCGCTTTTCCTGCAGGGCGAACGCGGGAGATGAGATCCGCGGCAATCGCGAGCTGGAAGAAGAAATCGACGGAAAACATATGGCGGAAATACGGAGCGAACTCGCCGATCGGGCGCTTTCCTCGAGCGACCCATCGGCCGATAACATCGTCATGGAAGTCGATCGGCACTCCGAGGAGCGCCAGCCCGAAGCGGATCGCCTTTTCCTCGTCCATGAGATCGATCAGTGTGTCGGCGATACGCTTGGCGTCTGCCAGCGTTCTCGGCTTCCTGAAGCTTCCATAGAATTCCTTGAACAGCGCGTAGTTGGCCGAGTGGTCAATGTTGGTGACGTTCCGTCTCCACACCTTCGCGATCTGGCGTTCGAGGTCGAGGAACTGGCCACGCTGCCACCGATCGAACGCTTCCTCCTCCTTGCTCATCTCGTAAATGACGCCTTGCTTCCCGCCGAGCTCCACGAGCTGTCCGCCGGCGCGGGGAATGCGGCCGTCCATGGGGATCTTCTGCCCGTTCAGCTCCGCCCAGAGAAGGGTCCCGTGATGCGTAGCCATATGCGATTGCAGGTCCGGCGTCTTCTGCGCAAGACCGCCGACAACCTGCTCCGGCGTACGTCCGCCGTGCACCTCCTTCTCGAGGTCGGCGAGCGTCTCCACGAAGAAAAGCGGCGTGATCGCGGTCAAGAAGAAATTGTCGAGCCACACCGCCTCGTCCACGTTCAGCGACTGCAGGAACGATTTGTCGAAGATGAGGATCGGGCCGGGAGGCATACACCAATGATAGTGCGGTAGAGCCCCTGAAACCAGATAGGTAATGAAAAATCACGACGCCGATCACGCCGGGTCCCGTCCGCGACATTCCAGTCGCGATGCCGACTTCACAGTACCGATCACTGCCTATGGGGCACCGTCGCCACACCCCTAGGGTTGCGCCGCAGAGGACGTTGGCGGAGTTCCCCTTCGCTTCTCCTCAGTTCTCATACTTCTGTTGTTTGTCGTCTTTCCGATCGGATTCCAATGGATGATTGAAGTAATGCTCGTTGAGCACCTTTCTGAGCCCCGGGGAAGCCAGACCTTGAGCGTATTTACGGATATCCGTTCCGTCTTTCCAATTGATTGTGTACTTCCGCGTTGACGCCTTAGCCGTCCGGAGAAGTTCCAGGCTCTCCATGTCGAATGATCCAGAAGTCCAAAACTCAAACGTAATTTCCGCGTTGGAAAACTTTTCGTTCTGCTTCAGTGCAGAATAAATTATCGGAACTTTTTCAGTCAGCCAATTCTCGATCTCCGACCGACGAATAGCGGACGTGGGCTGATAGCCCTTGCATTCGTAAACCTTTACAACCAGCTGCTTGACGAGCCTAATGTCGATTTCTGCTCGTTTACCATTCTTAAGGTCTGTTACGATTAGGCCAAGGTTGACGGACCCACCCTCCAATTCCCCCACACAGTGTCCCACAATAAGCTCGAATAACGCTCCGCGTAAATTACCGGCAGCCCCTTCGATTGCCGACAGCCTCTTGAATAGGCCCTCGATCTGGGAGGGAGTTGCAGGCGCTGTGTGCGTCAGCGTCTGAAGCAAGTTTTCCAGTGCTTTTGCCACATCTTGTCCAAAAATCGTACCGGGGAGAGTAGCAATTATGCCCTGAGCACGGCAAAGGCGTAATGCGTCCGGAGTGAAACTGTCTGCGATCAGCATAGGCAAAAATGGGCGAACCTTCCTCAGCGCAGAAAGCATGACGCATTTTCTTAGAAACGCCGAGACCATTTTGCCGTCGAGTTCTTGGCCCAAGAGGACGTCAGCTATGAGAAATCCAGGATCAGGTTTTGAGGCGCCAAGTCGGACCATCGGCCGCAGATAACTGGGCCCAGTCAGATCAAACCGAAACGTCGCAAATTTAGGGTCGGGGTGTTCGTCCCTGATTCTGGTAGCCTTGGGGCTAGCTATGTTCATACGACCCGCCCAAGATCTGACCGCATCTAGCAAGACGCCTTCCGTCATGAGCCTTGCCCGCATCCTCTTCGCTATAAGTACGTCGATAAGTACCTCGCTGATCCCGGACTCCGTGAGAGATACACAGGTTCCGACTCCTTCGATCTCAAGAATTTCAACGAGTTTTACGCTAACCAAGTTTGCGAGCACCACAGAACTCGCAAGCTGTCCCTTCTGCTTCATTGGCGAGCCGGAAACGACGTCGAAATGCGTTTGCAGACAGACCCCTCCGCGCGCACGTAAACCAGCTAGCGCAGCTGCGTACGCCGGATTGGTTTCTTCGATTGACTTGATCAGCGCCGTCCAGTAGCCATCTGTTCCATACTGCGAGTCGAGATAGATGAATCGCGCGCGCTTCGGAAACTGCATGCCATACAAGGTCTTCACGTTCTTCCCGCGACGTGAAACGCGTTGGCGTGCAGCGTCTGACGAGAGGCCCCGTTTCTGAAGAAGCTGGGTCGCCCTACTCGTTGTCATCGGGCCATGCTCGCCGAGAATAGTTTCCAAATCCATGGCTAGTGTCACACTGCGCTATTCATAACAGAAGCTTAATACACGGTCCCTTAAATTCGCATACACAAATGCGACTGATTCTAAATGACTTGCGAAATCGATTCTGACCCGGAAAACGTCTCGCTGTCACAGATGTTTTCGATCCTAACGCTTCGGCCCGCGTTTGAAGGTGGCCAGAGGGCACGCAAGCCGATGCCTGGCAGCGGTATCGACAAACGCCGTTGCGTCACAGCTCCCTGATTGAACGGCAATCCGGAAACCAACCCATAGAGTTCGTTCCTGCGGAGGAAAGCATGTTTTGTGTCGGCCGCGATAGTTTGCGGGCAGCGTGAAGATGAACCTGCGATTTCAGAAATCGTCCGGTGAAAATCAGAGCCCAAGTTTCGCTAGCTTCGCGGAAACCTGGTCATGAAATGGCTCCATCCGCCGATATGCTCGGCGAGAGAGGTCCAGTTCGTAATTCAGATTCTTTCGGATTTCAGCATGGATGTGGATCGCATTTCTTGCATCGTAAAACTCGATGAGATCATCGCGAAGCCAGGACTCCACGAAGCCTAAGCTGCATGCACACTCGGCCTTACGATCGAAGCGCACTTTGGTTTCGTCGGTGTGGCCAACGGTGGTGGCCTCCCGCCTACAGGAACGCGAACCGGTGTGGAGCCAAGGTGCAAAGGTGACAGAGGCCCAGTCCATCATCGCCGAAGAGGTTGAACGATACCTTCTCAATGGCAAAAGCGATTCGCTGCACTCGGCCTGGTCCGGAAGTTTCCTGGAGCGTGCGAACCGTGCCCACGATGACCTTCGTGGAGCACTGGTCCGAGCGGTCAGACGGCTGACTGAGGGATTGGCCCACGAGCCGCTGCCCGAGACCAACACCGTCGCGCTCACGCGCGCGAAGGTCGAGCCGATGGTGCGCGGCTTGTTCCCGCGTGCCGAGCAGGATGCAGTGCTCGCAACGCTTGAGCAATCCGTCGTTTTCATTACCAGTGCAAACATAGAAAGACTCTTACATGAGTGCGCTTTTGACAGCTCGGCGTGGAAGCTGGCGAACCTGTACTTGGCCAGCCTCGGCGCGAAACTGCTTGGCAAGGACGCGCCCTGCCTTGTCGGGCTGAGCGAAGAAATCACCTGTTATGTCTCGCCCGGGTACTTCACTGAGGACGACCCATTCGCAGACTTCATCGTCCACGAGGTAGCGCATGTGTTCCACAACTGCAAGCGGGTCACCCTGGGCCTTTCTGAGACGCGAACGAAGGAGTGGTTGCTCAACATCGAGTATAGGAAGCGGGAGACCTTCGCATACGCATGCGAAGCTTACGCGCGTTTGTTCGAGCGTGGAAAGCGCCCTGCCGAGCGACTGGCGCTGGCCGAAGAGTACGGCCGTAAGGTGCGCATCTGGGAGGAACGTGTGGATGCCGGCGAGGTCGCCAGTATTGTCCGGGAGGCCGCGGCGGCTCGGAACGGATGGAAGGTCATCCTCGCGCGGTGCGCACCAACGCGCCGTTCGGCTGCCAGTTCTGGCGCAGAGTGCGATCGTCCTGGGCGCCAGCGCCTGACGCTGGCCGAATCTAGGATTCTCTAAGAAGTTCGGCATTCAGAAGCCGACGAACCATTTGCTCGGCTTCCTTGGTGGAGGTTTTGCCGGCAGATAGAATCTGGGCGTTTCTCTACATGGAAACGGATGCAAGGCAGTTCACGAGATTGACAGCAACATGGACGACGTACTTGTCGGTCTCTTCCGGAGAGACCGATTGCAACCAGTCCTTACACATTGTCATGACCCAGGCAAACAGTGCTTTCTCCGTGTGGTCATCGATATATTGTTGGGCTGAACTCCTTCTGAGATTCTCGTCGGAAAAGGAATCGTAGAACTTGAGAATTGCCGTTGTGCGCGCCGACTGCCGGTCCAGGTCGTCCTCTGTAATCACCGGCCAGGTCAAGCCGGATTCTTTCATCGCCTGAAAACAGAGAAGCAGGGTATTGAAGGCAAGGCCTGTCTTTTTCGTAGGAACGCCCAGCGTGGGTAGAACAAGGAACGAACCAAGCATGTTTGGTTGGCTGACGAAAATCTCGTCTGCAAGTTGAATCTTTTGTGCGTCATCCATCTTCTGAACGGCGGCAATAGAGCGAAAAAGAACATCTTGGGAAATGCGAATCATCTCAGCTATGATTATCTCTCATCTGAGCGAAAGGCATATCTTCGGAATCCCGCCGGGGAAACAGACGAAGCCAGGCCGAACAGGTTAGTCTGGCGGTCGCGAGTTTGTTAGTGGACAACGGCGCCCTTGCCCTGAGCAGAAAGGAAAACCAATGCCCGTATACTTATGCCGCTGGCCCAACGGAGATCTGTCAATTGCTGCCGGGGAGTCTGGGGTTGAGGTTGCCGATGTCCTGGATGAAGTCGACAATCCCGACGCCGCCGAGTTGATGCAGTTAGACCACGCAGTTGCTGTCCACTTCAAGCTCGGCACGAGGCCCGGTGAAGAAGGAACGCTGCCACTGCGATTCGAAGACATGAGCGACGAGTTGGAGTCCTCTATCTATGAGCGGGCATACCCGGTGTACAACGAGATCCGCACCAAGGCGGACCCAACCTTCGAAGAGTTGTCCGAAGCCCTCAAGCACGAAAAGAACCCCATATACCGCAAGGTGCCGGAACCGTCTTCAAATCCAGCGGTTGCCGGCCTTCAAGATGAATTGCAAATGCCCCGGGTTGTGCTTGAACATCTGGCCGGGCGCGCGGCGGCAACCGCAGGTCTCCCCGGGGAAATGTCGCCCAAGGAGATCAGGAAGATGCTGTGCAACCCCGTCTACTGCCTGGACCAGGTTGCTCCCTGGATCGCTAAACCACCGGGACCGCTGGTTCCTGTCGAACAATGGGTTGCGGCCGGCGCCAAGCTGATCGAGGAAATCGGCGCTGAGGCCTACCTACGTCTGCTCGTCCAGAACCTCAGAGGAGAATAGCCGGATACGGATGCGGGCGGTGCATTGCCTGTTGGCAGCAGCGAACAAACAAACCTTGCCGGCTGGCCGACTTGTCGGGACCAATTCTGGGCCGGCGCTATAGGTCCGGGTCCCCCCAGTCGGGGTTTTCCCAAATATTCACGTCGATTGCGCGCGGATCAGTTAGTTGAACGAAATCAACAAACCATTGATTCTCTGCATCCGGGTAATCGTCTGAACGTGCGTTAGCGTAGAACTCCCGCTCTATCCCAGCTATTGCCTCCCGTCGCTCGGACTTGAGAAATGGCTCAGCTATCATTGCCGCCGTCCTCTTCTGCCTGCATCCGATTACCGTTTTTGCCGCCATTGACGTTCGGCCGTATGCCTTCGCAGCACTGGCAATCAACGCGGCCATTTTCGCCCTGGTTCGTTTACGGCACAGCCATTCGTACTGGTCGTACTGGCTGGCAGCAGTGTTCGGCTTCTCGACCGCCTGCATCGTCTATTTTCATTTCCTGTTCGCAGTCATCTTTCCGGCCTTTGCCCTGGGCTTCTTCGCGATAAAGAGCGACGACCGAAAGAACTTATGGCGGCAATTCGGGGTTGCGCTTGCGGTATTCATTTTCGCACTCCTCCCGGTGATTCCCTGGATGCGATATATGGTCCAGACCAGTGGCACGCACGTCATCATTGAGACAGCGCCGAAACTGGTAGAACTGGCCTGGACGTTGGCGCCTGGGTGGCTACCCTTGATTGTGCTGGGTGCCCTGTTTATCGCGGCCATGGCACGGCGACTTGCACCAGGTAGCTATTTTGAGGGCTGGCGCGTGGTGCTTTGCGCATCGTTGGGGCTGATCCCGATCTTGGCCCTCTATGGCATGAGCGTGGAAACTCCGCTCCGCGTATTTGTGGACCGCTACCGGTTGGTGGCAATTCCCGGAATCGCGCTCTGCTGGGCCTTGGCCGTGAGCCTGATCAATTCACGCGCGATTCGATTGCTCTTCTGCGTGGTATTAGTGGCGGTGACCGTTTACCAGAACGTCAGTTCACCCTATTCCAAGATCCACGGTTACACATGGAAATACGCCCTGGCGCTTGCGGAAAAGAATGCCTCAACCGACGGCGCTCCGGTGGTGATCTGCAGCGACTTCGTTGAGTCTGACTCTACGCCTATGCCGGTCGGCCCCGCCGTGAAGGATAGCGCGTTGTTCGCGCCGCTCACCTATTACAAACTCAGCGTCCCGGTTGTGGGTTTACCGCGGGCGCTTAATGACCAAGCGATTCGGGTCGGTTCAAGTTTTGTGCAAGACGCGGCGGCGCGGCACCAGCGCTTTTTGGCCCTTGGGGCTGAGCCTTCGTACAAAACCCTGAAATGGCTGGTATACAGCGCTTCGGAAACGTACGATGTCCGCCAGTTAGGCGAATCCTACGGAATTGTGGTTCTGGAATTCACACCTCGCACCTGACACTTTCGGTTTTCATGCTTCGAGCTCTCCCCGGAAGCCCGCCAACGAGAATAAGAATGCCAGCGAGCTTGCGGTAGAGCTGCTGCTCGCTGGCGGACACCCCCTATTCCGTTTTCATGCAGCCATTAACACTTGAGATGCAGAAGTTCGCGGGAACTTCCTTGGTTGCGCCCTAGGAAGCTGAGTGCAATCAACGGCCTTTCCGATTCGCGCGACCTTTAGCATCAGTTCATCCGTCGGAGCAGATACAAAATCGGCTCTGAATGGTCGAGGTGTTTCGGGATTAGATACCGACCACAGTGCCTGACCATGCGCTTCATCTAGGTCGTGCATCGTGATCTTGCTGCGCTGGGCTGCCTGCGCCGCTACGATGGCCTCTCGCAATATTTTAGTGACGTACCCAATTACGCCGCCGGTTGCGCAAAACCACCGAAATGCCATTTCGTCCGAATGAAAGGCCGGTAGGTCAAACATCTTCGCGAGTGCCTGATGGAAATTCCAGAGAACCAGTTTAAACTCGCCGCGTTGGTTGGGGGAATTCCACAAGAAGCGCGGCATTTCGACAGGGGATAGAAAAAGCCTGGCGAGTTGTTCATTTTGGTTAATCACCGCCATACAGGATGGAAGACCAGCGACCACAAGGGCACATGATAGCTCTTCCACTAACGCCGTCAGCCAGTCAGCCACATAGGGCTGAACGAGCCAAGTTGATTTATCAACGAAATGCTGAAACTGATCCAGCATCAGCACCCTGCAGTGATAGTGTTTCCATAAAGATTTGATTCGTTCGGTTTTATTTAGCACAGTTCCTGCATCACTGTAGGGGTCGCCAAATGCATGCAAGATTTCTTCGCAAACTCCTTTTACGCTCGGCTTTGGTGGAGCGGTAATTTGAATAATCGGCACGAAAAATCCGTTGCTCGACTGTTTGTTTGGGTGCTTTTTCGAGACGGCTTTGAGAACACTTGTTTTCCCAGTTCCCGATTCCCCGACTATGGCCATGCAGACTGGGATTCTATCCTCAGGGTGGAAGCATCTCTCGATTCGTTGCACAGCGGAGGAAAATGCGCTGTGGGCAACGATTTTGCCTGAAAGAAATTCAATGTTTCCGACTCCAAGTTTTTGAACTTCATCCGAGGAGGCTTTGGGCTCCTCGAAAGAGCCGAACGGCTCAAAATTCGCAATCTGATGGGTTGGCCAGAAGAGACTAAGGGTGGGTTGCATTTTCAATTTATCGATCTTCTACATTCCTTTCTCGTTTGGATTTCGACCTCGCCCAGTAAACCTCAGGCCGGGCGACTCGAATTAGGAAGTCACAGGCCCTCGCGGCTGTGACCTCCCGGATTCCAGACCGGTATTCATTCCAACGGCCTGCCGGCTGGAACTGTCGGCCGTTCCAACGAAAGAAGAATGACATTCGTAGCAGTAGAAGCTTTCAATAAACTTTCCGAGTGGAAAGGAAAACTGCACGGTAGTGGCTGGCGTGCTGCTTTTTAGAAGCTGCACGCTATAAGCAAGAATGAGGATGGAAAGTCAGAGGTAAGTGGAAAGTTCTTGTACGCGCCAGCTGACCATTGGCGGATTCCTCAACTGAGCGAAAGGACGTTTCGTTTCCGCACAGCTATCAATGCCTGAGATGCAGCAGTCCGGGGACTCTTTTTTTGTGGGGCCCGGGAGGTGCGGTGAGTTCGACCGAATTCCCGATGCATGCGACATTCGGCATTAACTCATTTGTCGGTGAAGCAGTGAAATCGGATCTGAAAGGTCTCGGAGTTTCGGACCGACCGGACGCCCACACTGCCTGACTATGCGCTTCGTCTAAATCATCGATTGTGATTTTGGTTCTCCGGTTAGCGGCCGCGTCCAAGGCGGCTTCCTGCAAAATCTTTGTGATGTACCCAATCAGTCCTCCGGTTGCGCAAAACCAACGAAGTGCCATTTCGTGCGAATTAAATGCTGGAAGGTCGTATGCTTTCGCTAGTCCCTGATGGTAAACAGAATTGCCTTGAACTCTCGGCGTTGCTCAGGATCATCCCAAGAAAAACGAGGCATTCTAGAGCGGTTCCTAAGTAGTTATATCCAGAGAAGAGGGATTGGAGTAAGTTGTCAGTTGGCGATTTCTCTGTGAAGACACAAATCGATGCCACGAGCATATTCGGATGATTTGCGGTGCAAGCTTCTGCAGGCATACGAAAGGGCCGGGATCAGCCTGGAGCAGCTGGCGGAGCAGTTTGGTGTCAGCTACGGTTTTACAAAGAAGATTCGACGGCAACAGCTAAAGTCGGGACAAATGGAGCGGCCTCTGCAACGGGTACATGGGCCGGTGAGCCGGGTGACCGACGCAGTGAAAGGGCATCTGCGGCAGCAGTTGCAGGATCAACCGGATCTCACGCTGGCCGAGTTGGGGCAACGGCTGGAGCAACATCTGCAGGTGAAGCTCAGCAAGACGCGACTCTGTCTTGAACTCCAGCGGCTGGGGTTGCGGCGTAAAAAAAACGCTGCACGCCAGTGAGCAGGACACGGAAGAAGGCAGGCAGCGACGGCAATCGTGGTGGGAGTTGATCGCTCGAATCGATCCGCAACGCTTGGTGTTTCTGGACGAAAGCGGCGTGACCACCGAGATGACCCGTCGCTACGGGCGCGGCGAACGCGGTGATCGTGTGTGCGAAGGTGCTCCGGGCGGGCACTGGCATACCGTGACTCTGTTGGGAGCTATCACGATGAACGGCCTGCTGGCCACCATGACGATCCCAGAACCCACCGACGGCGATGTCTTTCTGGCCTATCTGGAACAGGTTCTATGTCCGCGACTGCGCCCCGGACAGGTTGTGATCATGGACAATCTGTCGGCACATAAGCATCGGCTGGTTCGCATGTTGATTGAGCAAGCCGGAGCTGAACTGCTCTATCTACCGCCGTACTCACCAGACTTCAATCCCATCGAGAAGTGCTGGTCCAAGATCAAACAACACTTACGAGCAAGCAAAGCCCGAATACTCGACACCCTCGACCTCGCCATCACAGCCGCCATGGCAGCTATCACCGCCCAAGATTCCGCGGCTTGGTTTCAATACTGCGGCTATCGGATACAGACACAATGAAACCGCTCTAATAGGAGCCAAGAACCGTCCTGCGAGTTGTTCATCAACTCGTTCTGCGCGGGAAACCCCGTGGCTTTAGCCTGGGGAAGGATAGCGGGGCGGGCGTTTAGTCCGCCGGGTTTGCCGCCTTTGCTCTGGCGGTGGTTTGTAGTTGGTAGCCGTATCCGTCCGCTCGCTGGAGCAGACGGCAGTGCTTGTGCGAGATGCCTTGAACTACCGCGGTTGCGGTCTGCAAATTGAATGATCCGGTCGCGCGAACCGCCACGCGAGCGATATACGAGCCTTGTTTTTTGCCGTTCGGAACCTCGGCGCGAACCATATCGCCGGTAGTGAACCCAAAGACTGACTTCTTTCGCATCAGGTATCCACGCGGAAATCCGTCGGAGGTGAGGCGTGTTCGTTTGTACGAGCCTCGTCCGATCGCCGTGATCAAAAGCGTCGGCTGCTGCCAGCCGCAGACCTCCGAAATTGCGTCCATGTTGCCGGCGCAAACTGCGTCGAGGGCGTGAGCTTTCGTGATTTCGAAGTGGTGGCGGTTGAACTTGGTGCGTCCGCCGCTGCCAGTCGAGACCGGAAGCCCGGTCGCGTCGAGAGCACGGTAGAGCGCCCAGCGGGTTGCATTGACTGCGGCGGCGTCTTTGAGCGGAGTTTTGAGTTGCTTTTTGATCTCGTCCAGGCGGCCGGGATCGTTCGAGAGGAATTTTTCGACTGGCTGATCGTCCTTTTTCCGGTTGCAAGGTACGCATGCTGGTGCGAGGTTTGAGACGCGATTTGATCCACCGCGCGAGCGCGGGTGGACGTGATCGATGTTTAACGGCACATTTTCGGCGGCGCAGTAAGCGCACTTCCTGCCCCACTTCGCCAACAGATACTCGCGGACCTCGCAGCCTGTCAAAGTCCCTTGCTGGTACTCGACCCAGGAGATTTCCGGGTTCTCCATCAACTGCATGTCGAAGCAAACCAACTCCTGGACGATTGTCGTGATCGGTACCACCGCGCGCAGCCGGTTGACGGTCGCCATGATGGTATCGCCGCGGTGCTGGAGCGATGGCGCGAGCCACCCTTCACACTTGCGCCGATTATCGAATCGTGGTGCATGGTAGCGCAGATTCGCCGAACGCCGGCGGCGGCGAAAGTCTGAGCGCTGCTTGAGGGCCTTACGAATTGCGGTGCCGCGGTGTTTGAGTTCGATCAGCGCAACGACGTTCGCTGTCACATCGGCCTCACGTACGATCGCGATTCCGGTCTGTTTTGAACCAGGATCGAGCTTGAGTTGCAGTGGCTGAAGTTGACCGGTTTCGCGGTCGATCAGCCGGATGGTGAATGGGTACATTTTGTGGACGCGAGCGCGGCCACGATTGAGTAGGAGTCGAGCTCGTTTTTCGGAGCACGGCATGAGCGGCTTTTTCTTGCGGTCGAGGACGAAGACTGCCACGTCGTACTCCTTTCTTTGTTTGCCCTTACGGGCCTAGTTACGCGCTCTTTTGGAGCGTCTCCCCTCGGGAATGTTGAGATCCGGCGGTGTTTGCATCGCCCCGTTTCGTGCTCACCCATGAGCTTGTCTACTGACGACTCTTCGAGAGGTCCGAGTTGAGTGAAGTAGGCCACCAGCCCCATATTTGCTTTGGGTACCAATGGCCCCTTCCCGAACCGGACGTGCGACTTTCATCGCATCCGGCTCTCCAGTGAGATAGGAAAAATCTCCTTCATGCCATTCTTAGCGCGAGTTCTTTAACGCTATCCCCGTCATACCTTCCAGCATGGATGTCACCGTGACATTCTTTGCAGGTAGGCAATTGCTTCCGGTTGATTGCTGCCATAAGGCGAGTGAAGCCTTTAACTCTTTCCCCCATCTTCCGTATGTGTCGAACATGATGCATTTCGACACCAATTTCCTTGCCGCAAATGGCGCAAGGCTTCAGCAGTGAACTCTTGGAGCGGATTCCGAAACGTAGAGCGCGGATACCGTCTCCAGCTTTCGGGTCAGACATCCCCTTAAAATTAAACGGAGATGCCGACCAGTTACTGCGTAGCCTCAAGCTTATGTTTTTCACTTCCCCGTTCTTCCTCCTGACACGAACGGAGAGGTTCTTCCCATATTTTGCGAAGGCACGGCTTATTGATTTCATACGGTGTCTGTGGCTAAGCGTCTTAGCAGCCGAGAAATGAAGAATGTATTGAACTCTATTGAGTCGCGAGAAGTTGTTCGCAAAGGAATAGTAGTTCAATATGCCATCGAGAACTGAGTTGAACCTGCTTACGATTTGATCATCATCAAGCACAGCCCAAGCTCGTTTGCTCAACGGTTGTCCATCCTTCGTACAGAACCCATTCTGGTAGAGCCTAGATACAAGGTCATTGGTAGGAGCCTTGAGGTGTACTACTCCAGCGGGAGCCCTACGTTTCGAATCCTTGTAGCCAGGTCGGTTCGTATGCTTAACGATGTTTTCGCTTCGCCTGCTTCCGCACGAGATGCGGGTTCCAAGAAAGAACGCTTCCTCAGTTGCCGCATGCCTTATGTGAGTTTTGTCCAGGTTGAGCGAGAGGTTAAGCTCACTTTTCAACCAATCCGAAATTTCACTCCGGATCTTCTCTGCCAGTTTTTTGGGTCCGATTATGCCGACAATCCAATCATCTGCATATCGAACATAGTGGACTCGGATGTAGTTTGGATCATCTTGAGCGTACGGGGCGATGCCCCGCATGGCCTTCTGAATCACCTTAACTTCATCCGCCCGGATCGTGCCCTTTTTGCGCCCGTAGAAAAGCTTATTCTTTAATGCTATGTACTCCGGGTTGTTCTTAGCACACTTCCCATTAGTTTCCCGACGCACAATTTCCTGAACTTTTTCGTCGAAAGCGTGCAGATACACGTTTGCGAGAATAGGTGACACGATACTCCCTTGCGGGGTACCGGCAGGAGTAGGGGCGAAGGTCCCTTGGTCGAGAATGCCCGCGTTCAGAGCCTTCCGAATAAGATTCAGGAACCTTTCATCCTGAATCCTTCTTCGCAAGAGGTCGATCAGGCGGCTGTGGTCGATGTTATCGAAGAAGGCGGTAATGTCTCCTTCGATAATCCATCTCACACCCGTCCATTGGATTCTGACTTCTCGAAGCGCGTTGTGAGTTCCGCGCTTTTGCCTAAACCCGTATGACTGATCCGAGAACGTTGGTCCGAATGGACTATCGTATATTGATTCGAGAATCATACGAATCGCATCCTGCACCAATTTTTCTCGCGGATTGGCGATGCCTAAGGGGCGCTTTTTCCCGTTTTTCTTGGGAATAAACACCCTCCTAGCCGGCGAGAAGTGAAAACTTTCGTCGCGCATCTTCTCAATGATGGCCTCAATGTGCCTGAGACCAGTGCCATCGAGCGTAGTGCCATCCGATCCCTCAGTCATGTTGCCAGGTTTACTCTTGATCTTTTCATAAGCTGCCAGGTACAGCTCTTTCCTAAACAGGAGACGATATAGATCGCGATTCACCCAGTTCGGGTTCGCATTCAGTCTAGCAATTGATTCAAGTCGGCCAAGATCAAATTCCGCCATCCGGCGTAATCTCCCCTCTTTGAATTGTTCTCACCTGCCATCCTTCCCCTTCACTCGGAGTTACCCAAGTCGTATCCCTTCGGGCGGGTAATATGATGGCTCCGTCACCATGGCCGTTACCGGCTTTAGGTGATCCCCAAGTTTCACTTCGTCGGTGGTCTACCCGTAGGCTCCCTTTCCATTCTTTGCGCACGATCTTCGTGCTGTTCCATGCCTGATGGATTTGGTGTATTACTTCCTCAGATACACCAATGACATGGCTGGAGTGTATGAAGGCGACTCCAGGGGACCCGTTCCGCCCAACAGAATTAGGGTTGAAGCAGTATGGCTTTAGCCGTAGGTAGCCTTGCCCACCCTGACTCTTGCCGTAGCCAACTTCCGGCGCACAGGGCTTTCCTGACATGCTGTTGTCCCCTTCGAGTTTCCACGTTAGGTTAGTCAGTGGCATTAGTTAATTCTCCATCATTAACGCTCATCTTCTGAGCGACCAACAAAGCGCCACATGGGCGCACGGAAGCACTTGGACGTCGGTCGGGAACCTAACCTTCAACGTAGCACGGCTGTAATTTTGCCGCGCTTACCCTGGTCAACACAGGACCTGCTTTTACACAAGCCCATCCCTTTTAAGGGATCGGGTCATTGACTCTGATTAATTACCTCCATGCAGGAGGGCAGTCCAGCGACGACAGGTAGTGTCCAGTATCTTTCGCACGTTCTGTCAGAGAACTCTGGTTGAAGGTTGATGTTGTCGAGAGGAATGGCCCGCGGGCCATTCCTCTCGCGGTCTACGCGACGGCGCCCTGCGCCAGTCGTTGCATGTTCAGATATCGTCGTGTGCCCCAGCGAAGCGGCGACATACCGCAGGCGAGCTGCCACCAGCATCAGCGCGGAACGTCCGTCTGGGAACGCTCCCACCACGCGGGTGCGGCGGCGGATCTCGCGGTTTAACCTCTCTAGCGGGTTGTTCGTCCGCAGGCTGCGCCAGTGCTCGCTGGAGAACGCATAGTAACTCAGCGTTCCTCCACTCCGGCCTCAATCAGATCGGCCGCATCGCGCAGTTTAATGGCCCGCAGTTTCTCAATCACCAGCCGGGCTTTTTCATGTGCTGCATCCCGGTCCTCTTGCGCGTGAATCGCCTTCAGCATCGCCGAGACTTCTTTCATCTTGCCGCTCGGGACTTTCGTCCACACGTTTCTGTAGAAGTGAACCGCGCAGCGCTGCCAGCGGGCTTCGGGATAGAACTCCGCCAGATTCTCGATCAGCCCCAGGCACTTATCGCTGACAAACAGTTGCACGCCTTCCAGCCCACGCTGTTTCAGCTCAGAAACGCGGTCCAACTCGCACCATCTTCTTTCATGCCTTCGCTCACGCCCAGCACGTGCCGGAAGCCTTCCTCGTCCACGCCAATCGCCACCAGCACGCTCACGTTGCGGACTTCGCCGCCCCAGCTTCGTTTCAGCCAAACGCCGTCCAAGTACACGTACACAAAGCGCTTCTCGATCCGGCTCTGCCGCCACTCCTCGATCTGCGCATAGATCTTCTGATTCAACTCGCTCACCGTCGAGGGAGACACGCGCGTACCCCACAGCGCTTCCGTGATGTCCTCGACTCGCCGCACGCTCACTCCCGCCAAGTACATCTCCACCAGCGCCTCTTCCACGCTCGACTCGCGTCGCTTGTAGCGCTCGATGATCGCCGTCTCAAATGGCAAACTGCGCAGCTTCGGAATCTTCAGGCTGACTTCGCCGGCCTTGGTCTGCAACTGCCGTTGATACGATCCGGCCTGCGTGTCCTGCCGCGCCTCGTTGCGTTCGTAACGCTGTGCTCCGCACAGCCGGTCGGCCTCGGCATCTAGCAGCGCATTCAGCGTCTCCTCCACCGTGCTGCGGACCACCTCGTCTAAGTGCGCCGCGATCCGGCCTTCGTCGATCTGAACCACCTGGTTCAGACTCCGCACTCCTCCACCCTGCTCTTGCTCGTCCATCTGGCTTCCATCCCTGGGGCTCAACGGCTCCCCTTGTTCTATCAGCCAGAGTTCCTCAACTCAAATGTGCGAAAGAAAGCGTACGTTATCCCTCAGGTTTCTCTCTACCATCTTTAGAAAGGAAAATGCTAGTGGACTGATTGACTGATTCTTAACCATTGCAGTGCTCATTCAACGTTGTTTTCCTTTTTTGGAGTTCGAATCCGGCGAGTTTTTAGTTCGGTCGTACAGATAAGAATCAGGTCGCAGCCCCGGGTCCATCTGTCTAAAAGGCTCTCTTCAGCCGACAAACTGCAAAACTGCGGGACACAAAGTCACGCACTCGGAGGTGTGAATGTCCGCCTATTCGAGCCAAGGCAGTGGACGCATTTCTTCCTCTTCACCAGACAAAACCATAACTTGAGCCGGATTTTTGGGGTTCTGAACGGTGCCGTTCGGTAATTCCTTAATGAGTACGGGAATAGAGGTACTTGTGGAATCCGTTTGGTACCTCGCGATGCGCTTGTGAGTTGTCCTTTTGGCAATTCTGAGTTCACTCGCGACTATTTCGGATATTCGGTGTTTTGCCTCCAACCAACTATCAGGAACATCGTCAAGCTGGCATTGTTTCAGTTGAAATTTGCGTATTACCTTGTGTTGCCAAAGGCTGAGACCTTTCGCGTAATCGCTTCTCAGGGCTGACACTTGAATCGGCTTGCTCGCATTTGGATGAATTACATACAACTGACCAATGTCACCCTCGTCTACCCTGAGCTCTACCTTGATTCCGTGGCAGTACCGGCGACAAAGCTCCTGAAGCTCTGGCGAGTTGTAGATTAGGCGTTCGTATTCAACGCCAGTATGGCTAACGACCCGGTGTTCACTTGCCCCCATAATTACATCGAGCACGCTTGGATCGGTCGCCATCTGAACTTTGTCCGGGGAGATATTCGACTCCCACATACGTGCCGGAGATACGCAGAGCGTGCGATGCGGCTTTTGATGATAGAAATCTGCGACCCACATATGAGCAATTTTCTGCAATGTTGAAAGTGTTATGACCGCATGCTTTGCCGGATTATAGTCTTGTCGATCCATGATGTTGGCGAAAGTTGTCCCTGGAATGCCATGTGCAACTCCACGATTGAATGTTCCGAGAAAACGCTCGATTTTACCCTTGAACCACGGTGTCTTGCGCGGCGCAAAACACAGTGTGATTCCAAGCGAATAGCAGCACTGCTCAATACTCCTGCTGTGGAATTCTGGACCGTTGTTGACGACCAGTTCGCGCATCACTCCCCATGACAACCAAGGATGTTCGATTTCCGGAAATAGCTCGCGGAGATTGTCTTTCGGTAAAATGGCATGTTTCAAACACCGTGCAACAGAAAGAAAGCTCGGCGGCGTGAACCCGATATGAAGCCCGAGTACACTCCGCGTGTAGTCGTCAATACAGCAGGTTACATACGGACGACCCAGCGGGAGAAGTGTACGGTCGTCAACCACGAACAGATCTAATATTGTGTGGTCAATCTCTGCCCGCTCAAGAGGTTGATTGGTTGTACGGTGGCCGCCTACGTTACGAAATCGCACAAGGGCTGATTGGTATCCCCAGCGCGCGGCGTGCAACTCAAATGCAGTTTTCTTGTGGATCAAGGCCTCGACATGACGCCTCGTCGTTAACTTTAGCGCATCTCCTTGAGGGCGCAGGATGTTTACTTTTCTCATCCGGGTAACACACTCATCAACGGTGTCTTGGATGCTTGCACGTTCCCTTGTCATGTATACGGTTTCAATGACTTCTTCACAGATCCGGTCAGTTTCTGCAGGAAAGCGAGGCGTCCTGTTCCCTTTGGCAGCATTCCGATCACGCAGAGCATGTATGTCATTTCCGGCCTGAAGGTACCGGTTTTTCCATCGCACTACCGTTCCCCAAGCCGGGCAGGTTTCTGGAGTGCCGGAGCTGCTCCACACGCCTGACACGAGTTTGGTTACTACATCCTTAGTATTAGGCACGTCTTCGATAGCCTTAACGTACCGCAGACGGACTTTCATTTTTTCCCATTCTTCCTCTGGAATCTGCACCATTGTTTCGGTAGCAGCGTTTGCCTCACTGTTTTGTGCGATGACGAATTCACCCTCACGATACATACGCTCCAAATCGCTGCGCTCCAGTTCAACAATTCGCCTTGTTCGTACCGCCTCTAACTGCCAGCAAGTATCCGACACCTTGCGGAGCAAACGATATTCCATTCCTTTCATGAGCACGAGCGTATGCGCTTCTAAAAAAGAAGATCCCATTACTTTCTCCTTCGCGAAATCAACGAATGTCCATGCGTAAATGTTCTCCGATAGCGAATCAGAGTCTACGTTGAGAATTGGTGTAGAACTTGGTATTAACGTTCAGCGGCTGATCGAGATCGAGTTCAAGGTAACCTTCGGCGACCAAGCTACAGATTGTTTCCCTGCCAGACTGGCCCAAGGTCCCGAGAAATGCGTCACCCCACAGAACGCATCCATGGCGAATCAAAGCGCGGCGCACGGTATCGCGCTCCCGGCCAAAGCATGGTCGCCTAGCAAAGTCAAGAATTATTTGAAGATTGCTGAGTCGGGGCTGCCTATTGATCTCTTTTGTGGATAGTACCCGGTACACATAACCGTATTCTGCAAGAGCTTGTGAGAGTAGAGCTATATGTGAATCTCGGCTGCCAATGCAGTCG
Source organism: uncultured Acidobacteriota bacterium (assembly GCA_963786435.1). GTDB lineage: Bacteria > Acidobacteriota > Terriglobia > Terriglobales > Acidobacteriaceae > TOLSYN. The sequence continues at coordinate 1,838,325 of CAWAZK010000002.1, read as the reverse complement.
TCAGTAACGACATCCCAGATCTCGTCGGCACCTGTGCGGACATAAAAGCTAGAAAAATGTCGCTTTGACTTGCCGTCAATTGTGTATTCAAGTTCACATGGGCGCGGCCTAATCACCGACACGTGTGGATCAGCATCGATGAGACGGGCTGCATTTAACTCGTGAGGCCAGATCTGCAACATGCTTTTCATTTTTAAAGAAGGATATTTAATCGTCGGGCGGGAGTTGGACCGGCACACTATTTCGGTTGGCGAATCATAAAATCGAATCCCGCGAGCCGTCGCTCTGACTGCAGCCTTCATTTCTCCTTGTATGGGCGCTGTGTGGCAAAGGCATCTTGCATGACACGAGCCTTGTTCACGGGTATTCGTCACCGCTTCCCCTCCTTTCGTGCACCTTCCAGCCGACCTGCCCATAGAAGCTGAAAGACATAGGTGAGGGTCCAGTTCATCGCGCGAGCAGCCTCCTTCACCCTCATGGTTTCAACCTGGTCCATTTTCCGGCTCCTTCCGAACTTGCTAGTAAACTCCGATTTTTATAACCCATTTACGCACATAGGTCCGTAATTCTGTTCTGATTCCAGCCCGCAATTTCATTTTCACGGCCCGCCGACCTGGGCTGTGTTGACGGCAATTTAATGCTGCCAGGCAGTGCAACGGAATGTTTTTCACTCACTGGCAGGCTGGCAGCATAACCTTGCACTGGATGGCAGAATTGATTGCACTCAGCAGTCTGTCGTCCGTTTCAACGCAGACAGAATGACACTCGTAGTAGTAGAAGCTTTCGAGAAATTATCGAGTGGACAGCAAAACTACACGGGAATGACTGGAATGCTGCTTTTTAGAGCCTATACGCTACATGCAAAATAGGCGAAGGAAAGTCATGGGAAAGTGGAAAGTTCCTGCGAATAATGGAAGAACTGACGGACGACAATCGTAATTCCCGGCCGTGTTGTTCAATTGTCGCTAATCACAAGGTATTCTATCGACTCGTCCAACAGGCCGTAGCTATCGAGCCTGTACCCTTGGACTGTATTCTTCACCCCGATACCACGGCGATCGCGAAACAATGTCCGCCCCGCAAATTGCCTAAAGCGGAACAAGCCTATGATGCTGAATCTGGTGCTTCCTCTCGTCTAGAGCGGTTCCTAAGTAGTTATATCCAGAGAAGAGGGATTGGAGTAAGTTGCAGTTGGCGATTTCTCTGTGAAGACACAAATCGATGCCACGAGCATATTCGGATGATTTGCGGTGCAAGCTTCTGCAGGCATACGAAAGGGCCGGGATCGGCCTGGAGCAGCTGGCGGAGCAGTTTGGTGTCAGCTACGGTTTTACAAAGAAGATTCGACGGCAACAGCTAAAGTCGGGACAAATGGAGCGGCCTCTGCAACGGGTACATGGGCCGGTGAGCCGGGTGACCGACGCAGTGAAAGGCCATCTGCGGCAGCAGTTGCAGGATCAACCTGATCTCACGCTGGCCGAGTTGGGGCAACGGCTGGAGCAACATCTGCAGGTGAAGCTCAGCAAGACGCGACTCTGTCTTGAACTCCAGCGGCTGGGGTTGAGGCGTAAAAAAAACGTTGCACGCCAGTGAGCAGGACACGGAAGAAGGCCGGCAGCGACGGCAATCGTGGTGGGAGTTGATCGCTCGAATCGATCCGCAACGCTTGGTGTTTCTGGACGAAAGCGGCGTGACCACCGAGATGACCCGTCGCTACGGGCGCGGCGAACGCGGTGATCGTGTGTGCGAGGGTGCTCCGGGGGGGCACTGGCATACCGTGACTCTGTTGGGAGCGATCACGATGAACGGCCTGCTGGCCACCATGACGATCCCAGAACCCACCGACGGTGACGTCTTTCTGGCCTATCTGGAACAGGTCCTATGTCCGCGATTGCGCCCTGGACAGGTTGTGATCATGGACAATCTGTCGGCACATAAGCATCGGCTGGTTCGCATGTTGATTGAGCAAGCCGGAGCCGAACTGCTCTATCTACCGCCGTACTCACCGGACTTCAATCCCATCGAGAAGTGCTGGTCCAAGATCAAACAACACTTACGAGCAAGCAAAGCTCGAATACTCGACACCCTCGACCTCGCCATCACAGCCGCCATGGCAGCTATCACCGCCCAAGATTCCGCGGCTTGGTTTCAATACTGCGGTTATCGGACACGGACACCATGAAACCGCTCTAGTCCAATGATTATGCGACTAGGCATGCCAAGTGCTTATGCTGCCACGGTGGATATTGCGTCAGGACGCCAAAGCTGGCGTCCTGTCCCTCTTGGCATCAGGTTCTTAGTCGCCGGCCTACACTCCAGCGCGAGTGAGATTCCCCTTCATAGTTTTGGAAGGTTTCTGTGTTTCAGTCAATTTCACTTGGATTCCAAGATTTAGCCGGACTGCGAATTGGATCAGCTTTGCAGTGCTGAACTTTGAGATCTTCCCTCGCAGTAAATTGCTTACATCAGGCTGGTGAATCTTCAAAGTGTGAGCCAGGGTTGTCTGACTCATTGCGCGCTTCTCAATATGCGCGAGAAGATCTCTCCAGAGATCACTCTTCACCTTCGCTTCAAGCGCTTCCTTGGGTGAGAGCCCAAGGTCATCAAAAATATCGCCCCTCGTGATGTGAGCAGGCCTACTTATTTGTTTTTCGCCGCTTGACATTTTTACGCTCCTCCATGAGCCTCAGCTTCACATGTGAGAGTTGGGTTGACGCTCTCTTTAGATACTTCTTATCAGTTTTCGCGGTGTCCTTTTCAAAACAATCCAACACATAGATGACATCATCAATCCGAGCGAGGTAGATCAAGCGATACCACTTGTCCTCGTCTGAATCCTTCAGTTCGAAAACGCGATCGCCGATGGATTTCATCAGATTACGCGGGATACTCCGGCGTTCAGGCCGGGGAGGGATAGCGTGGTGCGCGCGAGCGCACCTGCTCTTGCCTCTTTTCCCGCAGTTCCTTTCGTAAATTTCTGGAGTTGATAACCGTACCCATCACCGCGCTGCAGGACGCGACAGTGCTTGTGCGAAACACCCTGCACGACGCTAGTGGCGGTCTGCAGGTTGAAATACCCAGTCGCGCGAATCGCTACGCGAGCGATGTAGGAGCCAACTTTCTTACCGGTTGGAACTACCGCACGAACCATGTCACCGGTCGTGAAGCCGTGAACCGATTTTGACCGCATCAAGTACCCACGCGGAAAGCCGTGAGCCGTGAGTCGGGTTCGTTTGTACGAGCCGCGACCGTTCGCGGTGATCAGAAGCGTTGGCTGCTGACAGCCGCGAACTTCCGCGATCGTGTCCATGTTGCCGGCACAGACCGCGTCGAGAGCGTGAGATTTTGGGATCGAGAAGCGGTGTCGATTGAACTTGGTTCGACCGCCACTGCCGGTCGAGACCGGTAGCCCGGTTTTGGCCAGTGCGCGGTAGAGCTCCCACCGCGTAGCATTGACAGCCGCTGCGTCCTTCAGCGGTGCCTTGAGTTGCGCCTTGATTTTGGCCAGCCGGTCTGGATCGCTCGACAGAAACTCTTCTACGGGCCGGTCATCTTTTGTTTTGTTGCAGGGAACACAGGCCGATACCAGGTTTGAGACACGATCCGAACCACCGCGCGAGCGTGGGTGGACGTGATCGATGTTCAGTGGTACGTTTTCCGCGTCGCAATAGGCGCACTTACGACCCCACTTCGCCAGCAAATACTCGCGAACCTCACATCCTTCGAGAGTGCCTTGCTGGTACTCGATCCCCGAGATTTCCGGGTTTTCCATCAACTGCATGTCGAAACGTACTAACTCTTGAACGATGGACGTGACTGGGACCGACGCGCGCAAGCGCGCGACGGTCGCAGTGACGGTGTCGATGCGGTGCTGGAGCGAAGGTGCGAGCCAACCCTCTGGTTTGCGCCGGTTGTCGAATCGCGGTGCGCGGTAGCGCAGGTTCGCCGAGCGACGGCGCCGGCGGAAACCGACACGCTGTTCGAGAGCCTTGCGAATGGCGGCGCCACGGTGCTTGAGTTCGATCAGCACGACCACGTTCGCCGTTGAACCGGCCTCGCGCACGATCGCGATGCCGGTCTGCTTTGAACCTGGATCGATTTTGATTTGCAGTGGCTGAACTTGTCCTCTTGCACGGTCAACTAGTCGGATGGTGAAGGGGTACATTTTGTGGACGCGGGCACGGCCGCGGCTGAGAAGTAGTCGAGCTCGTTTTTCGGAGCACGGCATGAGCGGTTTTTTCTTGCGATCGAGAACGAAAACTGACACGTCGTACTCCTTTCTTTAGTTGCCGTTACGGGCCTAGTTACGCGCTCCTTGCGGAGCATCTCCCCTCGGGAAAGTTGAGGTCCGGCGTTAGGTTACGACCCGTTTCGTGCCTTACCCGGGCTTGTCTGCTGTCGTAACTTCGAGAGGTCCGAGTTGAGTGAAGTAGGCCACCAGCCCCATATTTGCTTTGGGTACCAATGGCCCCTTCCCGAACCGGACGTGCGACTTTCATCGCATCCGGCTCTCCAGTGAGATAGGAAAAATCTCCTTCATGCCATTCTTAGCGCGAGTTCTTTAACGCTATCCCCGTCATACCTTCCAGCATGGATGTCACCGTGACATTCTTTGCAGGTAGGCAATTGCTTCCGGTTGATTGCTGCCATAAGGCGAGTGAAGCCTTTAACTCTTTCCCCCATCTTCCGTATGTGTCGAACATGATGCATTTCGACACCAATTTCCTTGCCGCAAATGGCGCAAGGCTTCAGCAGTGAACTCTTGGAGCGGATTCCGAAACGTAGAGCGCGGATACCGTCTCCAGCTTTCGGGTCAGACATCCCCTTAAAATTAAACGGAGATGCCGACCAGTTACTGCGTAGCCTCAAGCTTATGTTTTTCACTTCCCCGTTCTTCCTCCTGACACGAACGGAGAGGTTCTTCCCATATTTTGCGAAGGCACGGCTTATTGATTTCATACGGTGTCTGTGGCTAAGCGTCTTAGCAGCCGAGAAATGAAGAATGTATTGAACTCTATTGAGTCGCGAGAAGTTGTTCGCAAAGGAATAGTAGTTCAATATGCCATCGAGAACTGAGTTGAACCTGCTTACGATTTGATCATCATCAAGCACAGCCCAAGCTCGTTTGCTCAACGGTTGTCCATCCTTCGTACAGAACCCATTCTGGTAGAGCCTAGATACAAGGTCATTGGTAGGAGCCTTGAGGTGTACTACTCCAGCGGGAGCCCTACGTTTCGAATCCTTGTAGCCAGGTCGGTTCGTATGCTTAACGATGTTTTCGCTTCGCCTGCTTCCGCACGAGATGCGGGTTCCAAGAAAGAACGCTTCCTCAGTTGCCGCATGCCTTATGTGAGTTTTGTCCAGGTTGAGCGAGAGGTTAAGCTCACTTTTCAACCAATCCGAAATTTCACTCCGGATCTTCTCTGCCAGTTTTTTGGGTCCGATTATGCCGACAATCCAATCATCTGCATATCGAACATAGTGGACTCGGATGTAGTTTGGATCATCTTGAGCGTACGGGGCGATGCCCCGCATGGCCTTCTGAATCACCTTAACTTCATCCGCCCGGATCGTGCCCTTTTTGCGCCCGTAGAAAAGCTTATTCTTTAATGCTATGTACTCCGGGTTGTTCTTAGCACACTTCCCATTAGTTTCCCGACGCACAATTTCCTGAACTTTTTCGTCGAAAGCGTGCAGATACACGTTTGCGAGAATAGGTGACACGATACTCCCTTGCGGGGTACCGGCAGGAGTAGGGGCGAAGGTCCCTTGGTCGAGAATGCCCGCGTTCAGAGCCTTCCGAATAAGATTCAGGAATCTTTCATCCTGAATCCTTCTTCGCAAGAGGTCGATCAGGCGGCTGTGGTCGATGTTATCGAAGAAGGCGGTAATGTCTCCTTCGATAATCCATCTCACACCCGTCCATTGGATTCTGACTTCTCGAAGCGCGTTGTGAGTTCCGCGCTTTTGCCTAAACCCGTATGACTGATCCGAGAACGTTGGTCCGAATGGACTATCGTATATTGATTCGAGAATCATACGAATCGCATCCTGCACCAATTTTTCTCGCGGATTGGCGATGCCTAAGGGGCGCTTTTTCCCGTTTTTCTTGGGAATAAACACCCTCCTAGCCGGCGAGAAGTGAAAACTTTCGTCGCGCATCTTCTCAATGATGGCCTCAATGTGCCTGAGACCAGTGCCATCGAGCGTAGTGCCATCCGATCCCTCAGTCATGTTGCCAGGTTTACTCTTGATCTTTTCATAAGCTGCCAGGTACAGCTCTTTCCTAAACAGGAGACGATATAGATCGCGATTCACCCAGTTCGGGTTCGCATTCAGTCTAGCAATTGATTCAAGTCGGCCAAGATCAAATTCCGCCATCCGGCGTAATCTCCCCTCTTTGAATTGTTCTCACCTGCCATCCTTCCCCTTCACTCGGAGTTACCCAAGTCGTATCCCTTCGGGCGGGTAATATGATGGCTCCGTCACCATGGCCGTTACCGGCTTTAGGTGATCCCCAAGTTTCACTTCGTCGGTGGTCTACCCGTAGGCTCCCTTTCCATTCTTTGCGCACGATCTTCGTGCTGTTCCATGCCTGATGGATTTGGTGTATTACTTCCTCAGATACACCAATGACATGGCTGGAGTGTATGAAGGCGACTCCAGGGGACCCGTTCCGCCCAACAGAATTAGGGTTGAAGCAGTATGGCTTTAGCCGTAGGTAGCCTTGCCCACCCTGACTCTTGCCGTAGCCAACTTCCGGCGCACAGGGCTTTCCTGACATGCTGTTGTCCCCTTCGAGTTTCCACGTTAGGTTAGTCAGTGGCATTAGTTAATTCTCCATCATTAACGCTCATCTTCTGAGCGACCAACAAAGCGCCACATGGGCGCACGGAAGCGCTCGGACGTCGGTCTTAAACCTGGCGATGCCGCCGCACTGACCCTGGTCAACATGAACTCGCTTTCACAAGCTCCGGCCTTTAGGCCGGGGTACGTTGACTGGTCTAACGTCCAATTTTGCATGGCGTCCTTCCTGCATCTCTCGCAAGGACTGTCCAAAATCAATACGAATAGACTTAGGCCATGATGTCAGAACCTTATACGAGGTCCCCTCCCACGAAATCTCGGCTACGCGATGCCTATTGCTTGCCGCCACATTCAGTTTATAGTAATATTTCTATATGTCAAGTATCGTTGCGGGCAGCATTTGCTTCTCCAGAGTAGCTAACGTTGTGTCGCATGCTCACGTGAATAAATCGCGAACTGATATCTGTCACACACATGCCAACATGGAGTTTACGATTTCCAAACAGAACGATCATGACAGCATTTCGATTGGGGAATACGGGAGAGGATGGCCAGTAAACCGATGGCGCCAGTCTAAACCTACCGGCTAGATAGTGGTAGCTCGCCGGTAGGAAGTAGGTGATAATATGCCGTAATGTCATCACCATTCGACACGTGTCGGCAGCGTGTTGCCCGGCAGAATTTCACGCTGAAGCCCTGGCAAAAATCTGGAATGGTCTTGATACAAATAAGACCTATACAGCCCGCGTGGAGTGTAACGACGACGGGACAGGGGAAATATATATCTCGCCAACCAATACGGATTGGCTCTCCCCATTCTCGATCGAGTTTGGCGAGATGCTGTACCAACTCCGTGCTGCTCTGGATTCTTGCATCTATGACTGCGCCGTTTTGCAACTCAGACAGAATCCTCCCCCCAAGCAAAACAGCTTGAATTTCCCTATCTGCCCCACTCCCGATGGGTTTAAGAAATTCACAAAGCGTCTCCCTCCACTCTCGTATCAGGTCCGGACCTTCCTCGAATCTGTACAGCCGTACATGGGTGCGAAAGTTACTGACGGTGTATCCGAAGACACCGTGCAGTTACGCATTGTGCACATGGTGCGGGCAGCCTGAACTACGTGAACTGGAAAGAGCGCAAGCAGCGACTCACTGCGCTCATCAGACCTTGCTCGCCAATCAGGTCTTCCGGACCCTTGTAATCGGCCAGCAGCTTGTCGATCAGTTCCTTGTCCATTCCTGTTGGATGTTCCTCCCCGCTTTCGAGGAACAATCACTTACACAGAAATCAGAACACCCTGCATCGTTTAAGCTATCCCAAGTTTCTTCCGTACTTTGGACACAGAAGCTTGAAACCTCTGCCTCACGTCCTGATTTTGTCTCACCAGCCACACAAGATCCCCTCGCCCATATGAGTTAGGCAGCTTGAGTTGAGGCATCCTGGAGCTAATCCAACGAGCGATCTCAATGGTGCTAGCCTTCTTTCTCTTGTCGCCCAAGCTAAGCAATGCAAGATGTATGGCATTGCAGAAGGGAGATTTGAAATCTACAGCCCGTGCCCTTTGCTCTTCTTTCTCTTTTTCCAGTACTTCGAATCTCTTAGCCAAACAATTCAAAAATTCTTGCATTGCTTGAATCTCAGTCAAATCGGATACTGTTTTCGTATAGTTCTCCGGTTCGTGATGGCCGAAATCTATTTCTGTTCCGGCGTCCTCAAGTCTCCTCCAGAGTATCGAATCCCTGCTGAGATTAAACGCTTGAAGCGCTTTTCTGACACGGTATTTCATGTCAGCAGGAAGGGAGTTGCAGATTCGGTTATATTCGAATTGCAAAGGATCGATTTGTTTCAGGTAGTCTGCCTTTTTCTCTCTGAGATCTGCTATTGCGAAAAGGAAAACCTCCTTTTCGGGATACGTACGAAGATCGTGTATCTGGCCAGTGATGGGATCTATCAAACCGTCGTACTGTATCATCTCGATCGCCGATGCCACGTCTTCTAGTGACTTTTTGAGATGCCGCATTTCATTAAATTTCGCTAACTCCTGGTGCGCCCACAACGTGAATTGGACAAGTATGCGCGCGTTGGAATTCTGATCAGGCCGCAGAGTTTCGTCGTTAGCCATTTTCGAAAAACGCATGTACCATAAACCGAGTTCTCGTGAATCGAGTACTCTTACATCGCACCCCTCAAACGTTGTACGGTTCTGCGCGAGAATCTGTAATAGCCCGCGATTTAGGCGGGTTTGGCTTTTCCGGTAAAACGACCGACGCCGCCGTCTGTGTGGGGCTGGGAGCCCACGTTCCGTGCGGGTTTCCAAGCGCCGAGGACAGGAAACGATCTTTGAGTTCAGACTTCTCCAGACCGCCCTCGGCACGTCATTTCCACGACGAACGCCGGAATTCTGCCCATTTTCGTTAACATGCAGCCTTTGACCCCGTTCTTGACCAGATTCGTCGCTTTCCAGAAAGCCGCCTAGAATGTACCGTTCTACAAATTCCTGCTCAGAGCCCGTTGTACGAAAAGGGGATTTAGAAAACTCGGTAAACATGGAAGCCCCGTCTGCCGGAAATCGTTCGAGGGTGTCCCGGCGATAGTTGAAAGTTGAGCGGCGGTTCAGCCTGATTCCGTAGAATCTGGTTACCAAAACCTTTAAGGGCGAATCGCCGTGAAGAAAAGCTATCACACGATCCGCAAGCAAGGAAAAGCCAACGAGCAGAAACTTGCCGAGTTTCTGTTCAAGAACGGGCAGGGCTTACTTCCCCATAGTCGATCTGATCGAGCAGTGTCAGATGACCTGCGACGAACTCGTTGACGTGACCGGACGCACGGCCATTCAGGGCGTCTGCAATTTTCTGCCGCACAGGTGGCCGGAGGGCCGCGCAGCAGGGCAAGCCGCGTCTCCAACGTGGTGTTCTACGGCAGCCAGTCGGGCCAGGTCACGCTGAGCGATCGCAAACTCCAGGTGGAGCGGCCCCGGGTGCGCCAGAAGGGGCCGGGCAAGAGCGCGCCACTACCGGTAGGTGATTCCGGAGATGGCCGAGACGGTTGGCGTGTCGAAGTCATTCGCGAGCCTGCAATGATCGAGGTCTCCGAAGCCGAGGTGGAAACGCTTCAGAAACGGCGCTTCGATGAGATAAAGCTGTTGGTGATTTACATTGACGGGGTCATCTTCGGCGAGCACACCATGGTCGGAGCGGTGGGCGTGGACAAAGACGGCAAGAAGCATGTGCTGGACATCCGATCCGCGGCGGAAGCGGCTGTTCGTGATTGATGGGGCGAAGGTGCTGCGGGCCGCCATCAATGCGGCCTTCGGCCCACAGCAACCGGTGCAGCGCTGCCGGGCATACAAGTTGCGCAACGTGCTCGACCAGGAGCAGGTCAAAAGCGTGCTGCGCGCGTCCTGGAGGCTGGGTGGCAAAGAGGGCATGAACCGCATCCGCAAACTGGCCGCGTGGCTGGAGCGGGAATGGGCGGCCAGCCTGTTGGAATGGCTCGATGAATGCTTCACGATCAACTTGGGCGTGCCGCCTTCGCTGCACTGTTGCCTGGCGACGACCAACATCATCGAGAGTCCCGGGGTGCGTATAAGGACCCGCCGGTCACAACGCAACGTAAATCGCGCCCAGGCAACCGGTATGGCGGTCGGCACGCAAGCATCCCTCGGGTTGGTTCGCAGCCGGCCGGGAGTTCGCCCAGGCACTCACGCTACTTATAGTAACTGAATCACCGGACCGCTTCCGCTGGAAACACCGGACCACCTCGACCGCAATCCGCACCCACGAATTTCGTCGTCCCCAAACCCTGGGCTGTCCTGATGTACTTCTAGGGGTGTAATCTTCGTATGATGATATTTGCGTCTGTACGAAAGGATCGCAGCCTGATTTTCAACGCGAACGAATGCCTGCTCGCGTTGACGTCCGACAGCTCTCTTGACTACCAGCATTTCGATTCCGGAATCTGTGCAATATCGCAGAAGTGAAGCGGGGTGCGTTCGGATTCTTTTTGCAAGTGATACGATCGATACATACCTCTTTTGGAATTCGAGAATAGATTCATAGGTGATGTGCCAATAAATTCCTCTCTTGTTTGACCGAAGAAGACCTAAGTTCACCAGCTCTGGAACGAAAATCGCTGTGCAATGCAATAGTTGGGATGTTTCCCGGAGGCTTCGCTCATTTTCCGAATTTCCAAAAACCGTTCGCTTGGAAACAAGAAGACCTCCCACAGTTCCATCTGTACAACCGAAAACCGTCAACTCGTCTCTCATGATTCGGCGAATGATGTCGACCTTTAGTTCGGTCAAACTGGCATAACTTCCAAGTAGAACATCAGCGATTTCCCGAATACTAATAAGATCGAACTCTTCATGTTTTTCACTTTCTTGTATCCTTCTGGTTAACTTCTTAGTAAATGCTTCAATGTCGAATTCATGCACACCAATCATGTTTTGCGGCATATGGCCTACTTCGAATTCGCCCCCTTTCTTAAGAGCACGAAACAGCTTGAGTGAAATGCCTAATATCGCCTAATATCTTTGCCGCCTTGGGTATAGAGACGACTTTGCCAGGATGCTTACTCAATAACGGTATAGCATTGTGATCGAACAGCGGCCGCTTGCTCGAACCAAATGTGGCGTGCGGCTGCGGAAGGAGTTGTTTCCTAAGATATAGGCGAACAGTTGTTGACGATATTCCATATGCTCGGCTAATTTCTGTTTTCGTAATGTATTTCCCAGGATTTTCGGGATTAGGCAGACGAAAATTCTGGATGATCTTCATCAGAAATCCCGTGTGTTCACGTAGGCCCGATCTGCATAGTGAGGAACTTGATAGTCGAGTAAAGTATCGTCTTCTCAAATCCCAATGCGAATTTCTCGGGATGTCTTCATCGAGATGCGCAATGAAACGAATAAAGTTTTTCGGCCACTCGGCTACATGTTTGCTGCTGTTGCCAATAGTTTCTGGTCACCTTCAGCACTAGCCTTCAGGTGAACTCCGCGTTTGCCAAGAATTGTTATTATTCGCAGCAGGCACCAGAGATCCGTGGATTGTAAGTCGGGAAGTGGCAGTCCCGAAGTGCATCCACTTCGGATCGGTAGCTCGAGTAGTTTTCGGCGAAATAGATCCAATAGGTCACATTCAGCTTGCGAGATAGATGGAAGATCGCAATTCGAAAGATCTGCCCCACATTCGCATTCTAGTAGGGCGGGCCTTGACCAACGCAGGGGGCGGGAACACTTTTGACAGCTAAAAAGGAGCCGCCTTTTGTGAACAGGGCAGCCAGTCATAAGGTGAAGATCGAAATGTGCTTCAATGAAGCCTTTCTCTAAGATACATTCAGGGCATATCCTCGGCCTGGAAAGGCACAAGTCCTGGTACCGCATCGAGTGCCCAAGTAATTGACAACGAGAACGGCCCATAACCGGTAATCGGTAGCTTATTAGCTTCAGTTCACACTCTGATTGGTTTGCAATGCTAGCCAACTCGTGGACATCAAACATTTGGCCACCCCTGATACGCTTCGCCGACATAAGTGGGATTTGGTGGTAACTTGCGTAGCCGTTTTCCTCTACAAGGCGAAGAATATATCCATAAAAACTCTCGGTGGACTTCACCAATGGGTGGCGAACAAGCTTTAGTGATGACATGTGATCGATGGACAATGGGCAGCATCTCCAAAAGAATTCGGTTTCTGTCGAATCGGTTGTAAGCTTTGAATGCGCGCGACTTTGATGAAGTCCTCATGCGGCGACATTAGGCCCCCTTTTCGACAATCTGACGACATTGAGAAAAGTCCCTAATCTAAAGGCCTCCACAGGAGGCCACAGACTGCTGACAAATCTCTCGATTCTCGAGGGCTTTGTGGGATTCAGAGTTCATGCTCACAAGAGCAGAGGTGCCGCAGCGCGAGCGGGTACAGCATTTGTATTGTGCAGATTATGTGGAGCCATTTATCCGAAATAGCTCAAGCAAAGTAAATAAGCGCTTCAAGCGATTGCATGGAGCAGCTGGCAATCGGATTCGCAACCCGATTCAGCAACTGCTCCGTGGCTCCGAGAACGAAGCTCGATATATCAGCTTTTCAAGACTTTTGAAGTGGAGCAACGATTCGCGTTCCACGAAGCTGGTGTTCATCAAACGCGTGCAAGATTTTGGTTTGGTGTTCCGCATCTGGTTCCGCCGATATGAGCTGAGACCTTAAGTGCTTGAGATTGGAGCGCAGATCTCCGAGGCGCTGTTGCTGGCGTCGGATTTTGTCAGTGGTCAGGTATGGAGCACTCTGCAGCGCCAGAGCAGTTCGTACCATTCTTCCCTCTGCTCTGGCAAGTTCGATGAAGCAGGGCGGCTTTTGTGTCGAGCATGGAATGTCCTACGTGCAAACCACTGCAGTACTCGCAAGGATAGATAACAGCGGAATCATTGTCAGGAACTTTCTCCGCACGCTGCAAAGCTGAGAGATAGTCGAGGTGGCGCAATTGTCGCAAACAGCGAGATGCGCGAGATCTCACGGTTTCCTCCTTGTATAGGTTAGGTATCGAGGACGAAATGCTGGCGGGCAGGCAGACGATCAGATTCTGGAACAATTGCAAGCGTCGCAGGCCTCGCAGACGAGCCATCCGCACTTCGTACACGTGGTGTCTCGGGATCCCGGCTGTCCACTGGCTCCTTGCAAATGCGGCAGCGGTTTACCCGCCAGCTTTCCCCACATTGAAAATTGCTGCATCCGCGATAGGATGTGCCGTTGGCGACAGCACCGCAACGAAGACACACCCCGTGCAGCGCCGGAACATAACGGATGCCGCGCGGATCGTTCCTGAAAGCTTGCCTGAATTCATCCGGATTACCGGCAGTTCTGGTTAGTTGTTTCGATAACGGGGTGAGTCTCCAGCTATCCTCTAATTCTCGGTTAGTATGCTGGCAGAAGAAGCCCGTAGGATAGGCAGCTTCTCCACAACACGGGCAAACAGGTTGTGATTCATTGCATTCATCCAAGCGCATTCCGCAACTCTCGCAATCGCTCATGGTTCTCCTTATATGAGGCTGGGTTTAAGGTTTTTGTGGAAAAGTCAAACACAATCCGGCCTAGGGGGCTAGACATCCCGATCAATGAACTGATCAAGATGCTGGAAGAGGAACGGGACAGACTTGATGCCGCGATAAAGCAAAGGATCTTCGCCTTTCAAAGCTGCGAAGATTTCAGGCGAAAGAAGCGCAAGCTAGCTGAGTTTCGGACAGCCACGCCTTCGGCGTGGGATGATGACGCGTCTGCTTCTCTGCTTGTTACGAATCCTGTTCCTGACGTGGGTTTGTTTAATCAAACCCTACCGGGTCATTCTTCGGCTCTTCGGTACTTTTGATGAAGGCTGTTTGAATTCAGCTCGTTGATGGAAGTTGCCGCCCAAAATCAGGCGGTCCACACCGGCTAGTCCGGGAAAACTGCCATCGCGCTTACAACTCCGCACCCTGCGGGGTATCCAGAGCAGCGGGATAGTGAAATACTGGCCCTCCTCGAATACTCTCGACGGATTTACACTTCTGCCGTGATCGAAATTCGGCGGTACACGACCCGCTCTGGCAAGGACGTGATCGGCGATTGGCTCGCGGGGCTGGAACTCAATTCACGAGCCAGAATTGCCACACGGATCGACCGGCTTTCGCTCGGCAACTTTGGAGACTTCAAACCTCTACGCGAGGGAGTCTCTGAACTGCGAATACACTGGGACCGGGATACCGGTTGTAATACGGAACGGTAGGTCGGACATGCGTGCTACTGTTGGGCGGCGGCGATAAGCGCAAGCAACCTTCTGACATAAAGCGGGCGATCGAGTACCTCGAAGACTATAAGGAAAGGACACGCAAGCCATGAAACACAAGGCCAGCATCTCGCACGATGAAGCAATGGTAAAGGAACTGCGTGATCGCCCGGACTTCGCCGCCGAGTACCTGAAAGCCGCACTGGAAGATATGGAAGACCCCGGTGTCCTGCTGGTACGGCGTACGAGATCGGGTGAAATCGCGCGGGGGTGGAAGTCATCGACCAGTTAGCAACACTGGGAACCGCGTCAGACAAGTTATGCGGGATATCCCCGCGATAGTGCAGATACTGCAGGAACGATCATAGCGCAGAGGTCATTAGCTTCGCGCGCTTCAACCGTATCCGCGGGACCTCGTGTTGAACAAATCGCACGACATCTCCGGCGCATAGCCGTGACAGCTTCACTGGTCCTTCGCCAAAAAGACCGGCGAGGAATCTCCGGACGGATGGTACGTAGTTGACGGCGGCTGCCTGTGCCAAGGCGCGGTCACGAAGCAAGTACCGCTCGAACTCCTGTACCACTTGCTCGACAGGCGACAACAGGCGTGGCGAAATCCTTTCTGCTGGAATGACACCCAGGCGTCGCATGCGCGAGCACCGACTCTGTACGAGCCGCACCCCGCATTCAGTGCAGATTGGAGGAGACCGCTCTATGTTCCAAAAGATTCTCCATCGGCATTTCCACACCTGTGTTGAAATGCCGGCTGGAATTGAAGGACACGTAGCGCCAGCTGGGCCAGCAGGCGCTTTTGCCAGCGAGAGAACACGAGGGGAGTCGCTTTATTACGTCGCAAACAAGGATGCCCACGCCCTGGTCTGGTGGGGAGGCATACAGATAGGAATGAAGTACGACGTTTCGATGGATCGCGACACGAAAAACGCCACTTCTTACATCAAACCAGACTTTTCGGCCCAATAGGCCTCGCCAACCGAAACCTCGGGAACGATGCTATGAATCGCTTCGGCGCGAAAGTAGTCCTCTCCTTCTGTTCCAGGTGTGACTACCATTATCCACACCAGGAAAGCGCCACAGATCACCAATATGGCTTTATAAAACAGCAAAAAGGCGACCACAGCCGCGACGATAATCCCCAGGGCGATCAGACCATGCCGAAGGTTTCCTATTGCCAGATGAATCAACCAGGTGGCGACGACGGCTATGATCGGAAGAAACAACGTAACACCGGCAGGAACTTGATCGAATCCCCAGAATTGGAGTATCGCGCAATCAGCACCCACGCCGACAAGAAAAGCCATAGTAAGCAAGAATGTCCGGAAATTCGTCAATTTGAGGTGAATAAGAATCAAAATGACAGCAGCAGAGAGAGCAATGCAAGAGCTTGTTTGCATTCCGTAAACCTTTCTGTGAAGTTGATAATTCAGTTCGATGAGGAGAAATGCTGAACATTTATAAGCGGAACGCGTCCTAGATATGGTGAACTCCCATGGCCTTCAGACGGCGCGTTTGCTCATCCTTTAGTTCGTAGAGTTGAGTTTCGGGATGCTGCTCAACAGTTGACAACACGCAAGTAAATGGCGACACGTTTCATTGGGTTTCTCCGAGGTACGCGTGGCCCTGAGGCCCGAGGCTCAGATCTGAGCTGTTTACTGTGAATTGTCCTTTTAGATGGGTGGATTAGCGGTTGCTACCGCAATGGGAGCGTTTTGGTTGATACCGCGGTCGCGCCGCCGCTGCGCGAATCAGAAGTGCTTGCCCGCAAGAGATGCACCCAGCCGGCGGGGGCGCTGTCCAAGGGAGAGGAATCGTTCAGTTGCGGATTTGTTGGCCGGCGACCGCAATCGCCTTTGAGAGCCACTGACCGTGAGTTCAGCATCCTGCAAGGCTTCCACACGCAACAGTTTGCGCTCTCCGGCCTCTGAGTGGAGGACCTGGAAACGTATTCTCAAGCGCGCAAGGACAAGCTCGCTGTGGCGACCTTCAAGAACGCTCGTCGCTCA
Source organism: uncultured Acidobacteriota bacterium (assembly GCA_963786435.1). Taxonomy (GTDB): domain Bacteria; phylum Acidobacteriota; class Terriglobia; order Terriglobales; family Acidobacteriaceae; genus TOLSYN. The sequence continues at coordinate 1,821,743 of CAWAZK010000002.1, read as the reverse complement.
GATTCGACGGTGAATTTCATGATGGTCCTCTTCGGTGAAGGTGAAGGTTGCCGTACCGGACTGCCGACGACCGCCTTAGCTCGGCAATCCGGGATGAAAGTGGGATGGGAGGGCGGTGGGTTACGCGGTCAGCGGTTCAGAGCTCTTCGGAGCTGATGGTATCGCTTTGGTTGTGGACTTCAGTCGCCCAACATGGGCACAGAGGTCGCGCAGACGCTGTCTATGGCGCTGGACCTCCTCCTGCGTTAGAGACGAGGCATTCTCGATCGCCATTTTTGTTTGAGCAATCCTCCGCTCGGTCCGGGCTATGCGCATTAGCAAGTCGGCCTCGGGAGTCGTTGCAGAATGACCGACGTGGAGACCTGCGCAGTACGCGCACGGGTAGATGACCACTGTTTCATTGCGCGGGACCTTGGCAGCATGATGCAGTGCTTCAAGGTAGTTGAGATGACGCAGCTTTCGCCGACAGCTTCGTTCACGAGAGATCAATGCACCCTCCTGGGTTATGGATTTTTGTTTTGTTGGGAAAAAATGCTGTGGATAGGAACTGGGGTTAAGAAGAACAATTGCAGGCTCGGCAGCTGGCACAAATCAACCAGCCGCACTTGGCGCAGCGGGGCGTTCCGGGGTCACGGCTGTCAACAGGCTCCTTGCATAGGCGGCAACGGTTGACTCTCCACATCGCTCCGCACAGAGGGTTGCCGCAGGTCAGGAATGTTCTGCCGGTTGCGTTGGAACCACACTGGAGGCACACCGTCCGAAGCTCGCCTCGTAGACGGATATCGCGGGGTAAATCCCTGCCCTGGGCCGCGTATGATTTGACATCGATCGATTCCGACAGTGATTTATCGGATAGCTCGATATCGGCGTCATACTCCCACCCGATAACCTCACCGCATCCTGGGCAGACTGGCTGGGATTCATTACATTCATCAAGCGGCGTACCGCAGTTTGAGCAATTGGTCATAACTCTCCTTTAATGAAGTGGGGTGATCAAGCAAGAACAGGGATAGTGATTGAGTGAAATAGAGTTTCAGTATTTCAGCTCAGAAACACTGAGAAGGATGCGGCAGCTTTAGAGTCGATGACGGCTGAATCCGCCAGCTGACATGCCGACAATGACGTGATCAAGATGTTGGAAGAGGAGCGGGACAGACTTTGAGGCCGTGATGAAGGCGCTGAAGAGCGCACGAGCGGGATCTTCGCCTTTCAAGGTGAAAAAAGTTTCTGGCAGAAAAAAGCGCAAGCTTTCCGCTGAGGCTCGGGCGAGGAATAGCCCAGGCTGCAAAGGCGCGCCGGGCAATGAAGAGAGCTGCTGCGAAGAAACGAAGCAGGAATACTTCCGTATAAATCGCACAGGTGTCTCCGCTCGTAAGAGAGATGAATTTCGACAGGCGGCGGACAAGCTGTGGGAGTGGCTCTGCTGAAACAGGGAAGCGATTATGGGGGCAGTATCGTAGATTCGAACCCGACTATGAATTCACTTCTCGAATTGCGCCACCTCCATCATCATTTTCGTTCCCATGTACCCTCGGCATCTGCGTCCTGGACCCCTCACCGCCGGCGTTCACCAGCTTGTGCCGGGACCCAAGCCAAAGTCAGGTGATGGTCACCGCCAGCGTGACCGTCGCCGCTTGCGCTCATTTCCAGACGGTAGGCCCGCGCCCAGGACTGCAAGTCGGCCGGGCCTGAAGATCAAAGCAATAACGGACGCCTTTGCACCGGGCTGTCAAGCTCAGTAGTTATCTGAACGACGCGCCCCACGATGCAGGAGGTAAGCGGGTGCTTCTTGTCAACGGTAATGAAGTCCAGCGGATACTCACTGCGATCTGGCCGCAAACATAGATTGCTGCCCTGCATCTCAGTCCAACGAACCATGAGCATCTGTTCCTTGCGAATCAGATACAAGTTGGGCTCGTCCTTCTGATACTTGGTCAACGAACAGTAATGCCGATCTACTAGCAAAACGGACCCGTTTGACAATCTCGGGTGCATCGGCGCCGCCAATGCCGCGTCCGCCCTGATTGCGATGAAGCGAACCCAAGCTGTTCGCTTTTCGGAAGGCTCTGCCTTTAGTCGTCGGAGCAGAGCTTTAGTGAATCCCAATTCCCCTAGAATCTCATCTTTGCCGAAGGTCGGATTCATTGTCGCCCTGTGATCAACAAGCGGTACGCCATCACGCGTTGAACGGTCTTTCGGAGATGGCGTCAGCCCTGAGATCGCAATTAGACTCATTACGTCGAGCCCAAGAACTTTGAGGATTGTATCCATTCCATTAATGCTGAAACCGCGTCTACCATGCACAAAATTCGAAACGTGCGCTTGCTTCACCCCAATCAGTCCAGCCAAAGCACGTTGAGTAATTTGCCGAGACTTTATCGTGGCGAGTACATGTCGGCGGAGGCTTTCATGCAAGTCCGCAATGAGCATCGGGGCGCATTCTCCTTTTATTGACGGGATCAGCCAAGAATAGCTGAATCGGGAAATCGTCAAAAGAAGAATATTGCTCTTTGCTATACATGCACTACGCCAGCTTGAGAATCCGGGGTCACAGGTGCAACGGAACGGGAACCAACAGTTTGCCAGCCAAATGGTTTGCGGAGCCCAAGACAAAACCCAACTCCGGTTTCGGCCACGCAAAAACGCGCTCTGCTACAAAACCGAGTACGGCGCCCATGTCGTCGATCTGTTTATGAGGCTGATTCACACCGGCCAACTCTGTGGGTCACTCCCTTCCCAGTACCTAACAAAGCTGCAGCGACACGGCGAAGACGTGGCCCACGGCCCGCAGCAGTGGCTGCCCTGGAATTACGAGGAGACGCTGCTGCACGTCGCCAGATCAATATTTATTTGCACACACACAGGCTCGCCGGAAGAACGCCGTTTTACGTACCGGCTCAAGGTGTCGATCAATTCGACTTGCAGGTTCGCGGTGAAGTGCAGCAATTATTGATCCTGAACGCTAACAGCTTCTTCCAAAAATCACTTCAGTAAGTCAGACTGCCTTCTCGGAGCGTCTTGCGTTGTCCAAGGTGAGGGCTTTATGATGAAACCATTGAGGCTTATCTACCCGACACGTTGCAATGCAATTGTCGGGCAGTGTCGGAGCGATCAAAAAGCTCCCCGAAACGGGAGACAAATATCAGGCAACTATCAAAGACACTGGCTGATCGCCGCAGGCACCAATTCCCCGAAACGGAGACGAGTACGATTGTCAGTACTACTTTTACACCCTGACACACTGAAACTCTCAGTGCGTCAGGGTGTGCAATTGATCAATGACAGCCCCATCCTATTCGCCGTATCCATAATACTTAAATCCTGAGGCATTCATTTTTTGAAGTGTTTGGAGAGGTGCTTATGGACATTTCCGTTTTTATGTATGCCCTTGCGGCGGCCTTGGCTGACTTCTGTGCGGCTGGGGCCCGGTGTTTCAGTGCTTCTGTTATCCGCTGGCGACTTCCGGACTGATCATGCGCTTCTTTGCGGCGGATTCGTGCCAATAGTGCAAGCCACGGCTTTGGTGCGCCGTTGGCTATGTGGTGAGCGGTAATACCCCTCATAGCGCGGCGATCACGCTCCTGATGGGGTGACGTTCAGTGTAAAGCTCGGTGGGAGAATCCGTTGATTGAGGCATTTCTCTGGCCGAAAGAGACACAAACTGTCTGGGACTAAAGTTTTTTCTTGTCGCGTCGATATGAATGGCAGGAGGGACTATGAACGAGTCACTGGTTCCGGCTGCACAGTACCTGCGCATGTCAACCGACCATCAACAGTATTCACTTGATAATCAGGCCGATGCCATCGCCCAGTATGCCTCACTTCATGGATTTGCGATTATCAAAACCTATTCCGACGCTGCCCGTAGCGGATTAAGTCTAAGGAAAAGGGACGGACTCAAGCAGTTGATAGCCGACGTGGTGGCTTCCCAAGCCTCTTTTCGAGCAATTCTGGTTTACGACATCAGTCGGTGGGGCAGGTTCCAAGACTTAGATGAGGCCGCACATTATGAATACCTGTGCAAGTCTTCCGGTGTGCCCGTTCATTACTGCGCTGAGTCCTTTGTCAATGATAAGAGTATGCCCGACCTGATCATGAAGGCGCTGAAGCGAACCATGGCAGGAGAATATAGCCGAGAGTTGTCAGTGAAAGTGACGACCGGGCTTCGTCGCATTGTAGGACTCGGATACAAACCAGGTGGTCGAGCGATCTACGGCTTGCGGAGATTGCTACTGGATTCAGACGGAAATCCGAAACAGATTCTCACGTTTGGCCAATGGAAGAGCCTGGTCACCGAGCATGTTATTTACGTGCCCGGGCCAACGGATGAGCTTGAAGTTATACAACGCATTTTCCTGGAGTTTGCAGACGAGCATCGAAGGCTGAGGTCAATTGCGGCGCGCCTGAACAGCGACGGTGTGCCTTACCTGATGGGAAGAAAGTGGAATGTTAACGCGGTGATTCGGACACTTCAGCAGACCAAGTACATGGGGGTCCAGATTTGGGGCCGGAGTACGGAGGCTCTGTCCACCCCTCGTCGCCCAGTTCCGCGTGAAAACTGGGTCATCTCCAATACTCGGTTCGAGCCGATCGTCTCGAAAGAACTGTTCGACAGAGCGCAAACCGCATTTGCCGAGCTGACGCACCGGCTGACCAAGGAGGAAATGCTTGAGAAACTGAGGAGGATTATTCGTAAGCACGGCCGGCTGACGCGCAAGCTCATTGACAATGCCCCCAACTGTCCTGGGCTCAAGACTTACTACAAACGGTTCGGAGGACTGCGGAATGTCTATGTACAGCTTGGACTCAGGTTGGGTGAAAAGGCTGCTGCGGCCCTCTCCAGACGTCAACAAATGTTGTTCGTTCGAGACGCTCTTGTGGAGCGAATCTTGGAGACATTTCCTGAGCAGCTTTCAATTGTCCGAAGGAACCGGAGAGTGCGAATCCGCTTTAAGCTCCGATGCACCGGGCTTCTGTTCTCGCTTGTCATTGGGCGGTGGCACCCGATGCGCAGCGGTCGAGCCCGCTGGATTTTTCGGTTCCCCGAAAGTGAGCGGAGAAATCTTTCGATCGTCGCTCTCCTTGAGGAGAACAACGAAAATATTAGAGAGCTCAGGGTAATGCCACACATGAACTATTCGTCTTGGCAGTTGCAGGTTACAGAGGGCAGTGACTGGTTCTCGGAAGGCGAACGAGTCAAAAGCCTCGATGACCTTCTCAACGTCGTAAAGCGCGTCCAGAAGAAGAAGCGTACATCAAGAGCGGCCTGAATTTTGACAGCAGTGTGTAACTAAGCTCCTGTAAAATAATAGAAATTAGCCATGTTGCTTCGAGGCAGTTCTGGTTTAAAGGAAGTTTGAAATGTTTTCTCATACTTCTCTCGTTGGGAATGTGATTCATGTGCACATCGCAGAGGCGTCGCTCTCTGCTACCACAAGTTTCATGCGGGGCACTTTCGTTTTTGATTCTGCATCTCACACTGTAACGCTGGGCAAATTCCCTGCGATTCTCCTGCCTTCAACCTTGCAGATTGAAGAAGGTTCTACACTCAGCCTTGCCCTGGTAGCTCCGGACGGAAGTGTTAAAACGCAAAGGCGCACCGGCGCTGTGGTCCGATCTAAGGATGGTTCTCTTCGTATCGCGGGCAAGTTAAAATCCGATCCAAAACATAAAGCCGAAGACGGTTGGACAATTCGGGCGTATCGATTCCGTGCCTATATGAAACACGCGGGCATCGAGTCGGATGAGACTATTCCCCACTGGATCACAGATTCGGTTTCGAGACAGCGCCTCTTTTGGAACAAGTTATCTTATCTCTGTCGCCAAGCTCGTAGAGCTTGCTCTGACGTTTCTGTTGAGATGATAGAGACCTTCATTGTTGAAACCATTCGCCCTTCTATCGATGCCTTTAACAATTCTCTGGGCCGCTCGAAAGAAAAACTCAAATACCCGAAGGTTCTCAAGAGCGCTGCACCCAGCATCGAAGGGCTTTGGAGCTTTGTCGGAGAACTTAAGAAGCGTGCTGAAGGCGGGAAACCGAAACCCCCAGGGCTCGAAGAGACAATTCGTGATTTCGCTTCTAAGTTCAAAACTGATATCGCACCGATCATGAATTTCCATCGTGAGTTTTCCAGATTGGCCCACGGCGCCGCCGAGGAGTTTGATCTCCGGAATTGGGAGTTTTGCAGCCAGAAGAAATCGTTCGAAGTCGTACTTAAGCAGCGCCGGAAACTAAAAATGAGGTTCACAGACGGATGGCCGAGCCTAAAGTATCCCGATCAGCCAGATTACGGGAACTGGAATATATCGTATTACCTGAAGTCTGCCAATATCGACATCTCACGCTTCGATGAACAAGGCATTTCGTCATTGAGACTGGGTGAACCAGTCCTGCCAGCATCAAGTGGCCATCCTCTAATGAAAAAGCGGCGTGCGAGGACTCGCCAGTTGCGACCGGCACTCATTACAATTCCCGACAAGAAGACCCACAGTCGTTTCAACCTTCGCTTTGGAATTCTGCAAAACCGGCAGTTTCCTAAAGAAGGATGGCTCAAGGAATGGAAACTTGTTCATAAGGATGGGAAGTTCTGGCTCTGCCTCATAGTCCAGGTACGGCAACCAAAAGGCGATTCTAACCAAACGGCCGCGGGAATTGATATTGGTTGGCGTCGAACAGAAACTGGAATCAAAGTTGCCACCGTGTACGATCCAACGCGGAAACAAAGCAAGGAGATGCATCTTGATCTCGGCTCCGCCCCAACGGATACGAAGGTGCGCGAACAGTTTGTGATTCGCATGGGCCCAGACCGCGCATGGCGCCGTCACCCGATCCTGAGCACGCTTGAAGGTAACAACGTCTTCGATGCGCTGAGCGCATTACAACGCATGCGAGACGGGGCTAAGGATGTCCTGAAAGCAAAGATTCGAGATATCCTGGGAAAGGAGACTCCGGTTTGGCTCAATAGGGCCGGGAGATCTGGATTGAAGCGGTTGGTGGAATTATTCCCGCAGAGTATTGAACTGACTGCTGCATTCGAACAATGGCAGAAGGTCGATGCGGAATACATGGCCACCTACGGTTCTGCGAGGAAGAAGCTCGCTGGACGTTTGGAAAGAGGCTATGAGATGGTCGCACGAGACCTGTGCAGTTGGCTTGCGGGGCACGTCGGTCGGATTGTAATTGAAGAACCATTTCTAAAAAAATCCGCCAAACAGGTCAGCTCAGATGAAATCGTTGCGCTGTGAAAATCTACCAAATACCGCCAGATTGCGTCTCTCAGTGTCTTCTTAACCAAACTGCAGAATGTGGCACCATTCTATGGACTGCGATTAGAGAAACTATCGGGGGCTAACACGACGACCACCTGTTACGATTGCGGTTTTATAAACCCTTCATCGCAGAAACTCAAGAATTTTTGCGGAGGGTGCGGAAAACTGATCAGTCAGGATTTTAATGCTGCTGCAAATCTCTCTTCTTTGGTTCACTGACGAATAAGTTGGACGCCGACTGGCGCGATTCGTGTTCTCTGGACATCAGCATCATATGGTAGATGACGGCGCAGGCCAGTTTGTGCACTCGCGGCCGTGATTGCTATTGGGCTCTCACCTTGAAGTTGTTTTGCGCCTACGAAGCCACGGAAATTGCCCTATTTCACACGTAGAATCAACCCACAGATTCTGCTGAAGAGGTAACGACAAGCTTCCCGTGTAGATACAATCAGTTGTGCTGGATGCGTTCCCCGCGCCCGTGGGGATGAACTATGGATTCTGCGTGATAAAAAATCCATGCTCCACATAAATTCTCCACAGACTGCCTTAGTGGTGCACATATTATCTGCTAGGTAATGTCCTAATTCGCACACTAGGACGTTACCTCCTCCGCTAAACACGATTGACTTCATGTACTCTGGCGCCATATATTCTTTTTAGATCTCAATAGTGAACGATCACTTTGTTCGCGGGCTAGTTCCGGCGGCATGAGGAAAGCTCCGCAGCACCGCTGTTGGAGTACCCCAGCTCCAGCAGGCGGCTTACAAGCTGGTCACTGTTTATCCGCACCGCAGTCAGAGCAAGCAAGCTGTGGAAAAGCGGCACTGCTAAGTGCCAATGGCGAAGCCCTGTCTTTCGAGCCTTGGGCTCTGTGTCCACGAAAGTCGAACAGCAATTCTATGGTGTTTGGGGGACATTTTGTCAACGGGTTACATCAACAGCGAAATTTCAACACTTTCCGATTGCCAACGCGCCGCAGTTGAATTGGTACGCAATATACACACGACCAAGCCACGAAAAGCGCGTAGTCGAACATTTTGCGCTGCGAGATATCGAATGCTACTTGCCATCCTATCGGACGACCCGCCAATGGAAAAACCGCCTCAAGATGGAGCTGGAACTGCCCCTGTTTACTGGTTATGTGTTTGCTCGCTTTCAGTGGTGCCAGCACGTACGCGTGCTTGAAGTCCCCAGCGTGCTCTCGGTCGTAGGCAATGGGCGTGAGCCACTGCCAGTGCAGCACTCCGACATAGTGTCGCTACGCGCAGGCCTAAATCTGCGTCGAGCAAAGCCACACCCGTATTTGAATATCGGTGAGAAGGCGCGGATTAAGTTCGGGCCCTTAGCAGGGTTCGAGGGCATCGTGGTGCGCAAAATCAATGGAGTGCGGGTGATCCTCACATTACAGCAGATCATGAAGAGCGTTGCGGTTGAAGTCGAAGAGAGTGACTTAGAACTGCTTGGAAATTCACTTTGTTAGCGTCGCCAAGACTACGAAAGCAAATGATGACTGAAATTTCCAGTAGAGATCGAATAATCGCTGCGGCGGTAACTCTTTTTGCGCACGCTGGATTTAATGGGGTCACAACCAAGGAACTTGCCCAAAGCTCCAATGTCAGCGGCGGCAACATCTTCCGGTATTTTCCCACGAAGCGGGACTTGTTCCTCTGTGCATTTGAATCTGAACTGCAAAAGCTCAGTATCGATGCAGAGGATCTCACGCGAATTACGAACGCTGAAGACTCACAGACCGCACTACGGGCAGTGCTCGAACTTATCATTAGAATAATGGTGAAAAATCCTGAACTGGTGCGTCTACTGCACTTCAGTGCCCTAGAGTTGAAGTCGGATATTGAACCCATCTTTAGGCGGCATGTCTACCCGATTTTTGAGGCATTAGCCACAAACAATCAAAAGTGGTATCGAGATGGCTCGTGCGACATTAGCCCAATGACAACCGTTCTGTTTTTCACCGCGAATGTCATCTTGCTGCAAGATTTCCTCCCGTCATTCTCCGGATGCTCTTTGCCGTTTGAGTCCGTCGAAAGAGCAGCTACCACCTGCGCCGACCTTTGGTGCGAATTGGCTTCAACGCCACCAAAAGGCCATCCGCTGCTTGTTTAATCCATAATGCTATTTGTTCGTTCACACGCTTTCTGACTGAGCCTACGGAGTGGCATCGCATCTAATGGGATAAACAATCCGTAGAGACTTTGGTTTTCCACATCGATAAAAGTTCTCCAAAGCACGCTCTTTAGAACGTGCGAAAGATAAAGCAAACGCAAAATGAAGCGTGCCCAGTACATCTCTACGAAATTAAAGCTGCGGGCGAAAGGATTTTTTTTCGCTTTTGTCGTCGCGGGGTTATTTTGGCTGATAATCCTCCTCATTTGTGTAAAGACACAACGATGAATCTAAATTAGGCCTCGGAGTGATTTTTGGGAGCGGCTTAATGCGCAGAACGAACCGTAGTAACGCCTGCTCTCGCGATAAGAGTTGCTCGAGGAACTGTTTTCAGGAGGAGTATATTGTTTCCCCCCTCATTGCCTGTTCGACGCTATAACCCGGAACGCATCAGGGAGATACTGTTGGCGTATCTCTTGGACTTGATCGCATTTGCCCTGTCCGGATATCTCGCGTTCCAGTTGCGATTTGATGGTTTACCGCCCGTCATCTACCTCCACCCGATGGGGGTGGCCCTGTGCATCTGGGCAGGAGCTAAGTCGGCCACATTTATCGTTGGCGGGGTGAGCCGGGGATATTGGCGCTATAACTCGATCCACGAGGCAATGCGGATTGTTTTGGCAAACTTAGCGGGATCAATGCTGGCGGGAACGATCATAATTGTGATGCTCGGACCATGGGGTATTCCGCGCTCCGTGTATATCCTCGAGTGGATGGTTTCCTGCTTCCTGACTCTAGGAGGCAGGCTCATCGTTCGCGTGGTTACTACCGCCAAGAGGGCCGATCAAGCCAACGGTGCGCGGGCGAGAACGCTCATCTATGGTGCCGGAGCCGCAGGACTGGCGCTGGTCCGGGAACTGGGGCAGAACCCGTCTCTGATGTGCGAGGTCATTGGCCTAATCGACGACGATTCACTAAAGGTTGGCTTGACCTTTCATGGGAAGCGGGTGCTGGGATCGGGAGAAAACCTCGGAGAGCTAGCGCGGAAGCACGCCATCACGAGAGTGCTCATTGCGATACCCTCTGCCACGGGACCGCAGATGGTGCGCATCTGTCAGTTTGCCATCGATACCGAAGTGGAATACAAGATGGTGCCGAGCTTGGGAGAAATTATCCTGAACACGGAGTTAGGCAAGCAGATTCGGGACGTCGCAGTGGAAGATCTATTGGGCAGAAAGCCAGCGCAGTTGGACCAGGACAGAATTCGTGAGCGCATGCAAGGAAAAGTCGTCATGGTTACTGGCGCGGCAGGCTCGATCGGGTCAGAGATATGTCGTCAGATCGCTCGATTCCATCCGCGCGTCCTGGTCGGTTTCGATGTGGCGGAAACTCCGCTTTTCCAGCTTGACAGAGAGCTGGGCAGCAGCTTTCCGGACTTGGTATTTCACCCTGAGATCGGTAGCATTACCTGCCCTGAAACTTTACGGCACGTAATGCAGAAATATCGGCCGTCGATTCTCTATCACGCTGCCGCCTACAAGCATGTTCCGATGATGGAGAGGCACGTCTTTGCCGCTGTCGAAAACAACATCTTCGGAACCTGGAACGTCGCCCGAGCTGCGATCAATCATGGAGTTGAAGATTTTGTCATGATTTCATCCGATAAGGCGGTTCGGCCGACCAGCATGATGGGGGCTACGAAACGCGCGGCGGAGTTGGTGATTCGCGCACTCCAGGTGGAGAGTGACACCAGGTTTTCCGCAGTGCGTTTTGGCAACGTTCTCGGAAGCAACGGGAGCGTCGTTCCTATCTTTAAGGAGCAGATTGCGGCTGGCGGTCCTGTGACCATCACCCACCCAGACATGACTCGCTATTTCATGACCATTCCTGAGGCTGCCCAACTTGTCTTGCAAGCATTCTGCATAGGCAAGGGCGGGGAGGTCTTCGTTCTTGAAATGGGTGAGCCGGTCAAAATTGTGGATCTGGCCAGGAATCTTATTCTGCTTTCCGGACTCCAGCCAGACCGTGACATCGAGATTCAATTTACCGGTCTTCGCCCAGGGGAAAAGTTGTTTGAAGAATTGAATCTGCACGATGAGTATCTGGTGCCCACTTCGCATGCTCAGATCAGAAGTTATGTCGGACCGAACGATATCGATCTAAGACATATCGAGCAAAATCTGCAAGACCTTCACCAAATTGTTAACGCGCGAAATGTCGCCCGTCTTGTACTGGTGCTCAAGGAATTAATTCCGGACTACAACCCCGGTTCACAGCTTCTGAAGGTTGCGTTTGAGTCCAATGCCGTCGAGCCGCGCGAGAGCCCAATGCCGGTCTATCAATACAAAGGCATCGCTTTGGGCGCTCATGCGTTTCGCATGGAATCTCAATCTATTAGTCTTACGCCCCAAACTGCCGGACTTCCAATCAACGAATCATAAGGGAAAACCAGGTCACGATGATGGAATAGGGATGTAGGTTTGGAGCTTGCCAAGCAGGCTCCCGTAGTAACTCGGCAAATTGCAGGATCTGAACGGTGGATGGTCTGCCTGACATACGGGCAGAGAAGGTCTTAAAACAAATCCTTCCGATGTTCAATGCAGTTGCTTTTCAGAATTTCGGCACGTGATTCTCGGGCACGCAGCGCGGATTTGTTTTACACAGGTTTATCCATACCATTTGGGCCTAAAAAGGAGTAATCGGTGTCTCGTTTAGATGACCAGGGAAACACAAAGCTTCCCGTTGTAATTTCGATGGCATCGTCCTTGCTTGATACAGGCGGAGGCAAGTCCGATGCACTCACGCTGATGGATATCGTGCGGACCATGAGAAAGCGCATGCTGTTGATTGGCAGTTGCATCCTGCTCGCTGCTGTTTGCTCCGTTCTTTATGTATCGATGGTTACGCCTTTATATGAAAGTGTTGGAAGTATTGAGATCGACCCCAACCGGTCAAGTTCGCTAGGTTTAGCTGACCTGCTGTCGTCGAAGATGAATAATGACACCAACACGAATCTGAAGACCGAGGTTGAGGTTCTGCGAAGCAGCGCGGTAGCTATGGATGTGCTCCAAAACCTTAATTCGGGCCAACTTCAGGAGGTGAGCTACGGAAAGATCACCTCGGAGATGCTGAACCACCATGAGGAGAGCATGGATCCGAAGGTTCGCGCGAACTTTCTGGAGGGATTCGAAGGTAGCTTGATGATCGACGTGGTGCCGGATACGCGGATCATCAAGGTGCGCTATCGCCATCACGATGCGAAGCTCTCCGCGATCGTTGTGAACAAGCTGCTGGAAGCTTATATGCAGCGCAATCTCTCCAGCCGGTACGCTTCCGCCAAGACGGTTTCCGACTGGCTGGGCAAGCAGATGGATGACATTCGTGTCGCTTCGGAGCACGCACAAGGGAGGCTGGCTGATTTTCAGCAGCAAAATGGCCTGGTTGGCGTGGACGAATCAGACAACATCGTCACCGAGAAGCTGAAGCTACTGAATGAGCAATTAACCGAGGCCGAAGCTGACCGTATCGTTAAAGAAGTACGCTACCAGGTCGCTCGTTCTGGTAATCCCGACTTGATCAGCAATGTTGTGCCTACGACTTCGCTTACGGTTCTTCGCACACAGCAGGCTTCGCTGCAAGGGCAAATCGCAGAGGTGAGCTCGAAGTTCGGTCCGAACTATCCCAAGCTAACCGATTTGCAAATACAACTGGCGAAGATGGATGGTCTAGTGGCCACGCAGGTCGCCGACATCACGAAGCGACTGGAAGAGGAGTTCCGTGCCGCGCAAGCTACCGAGCGCGGAATGCGCGCGCAGTTCGATACGCAGAAGCAGGAAGCACTGAAACTGAGCCGGGCCGCCGGTGAATACTATGGGCTCAAGCACGACGTCGAGTCCAGCCAGGGCCTATACGACCTGTTGCAGGTCAAACTGAAGGAATCCGGCATCACAGCCGGTCTAAGCTCGGTGGACGACCTGGTACTAGATGACGCAGCCACGCCCGCTTGGCCGGCATGGCCCAAGAAGGCTCGGACGGTCATGATGAGCACTTTGCTTGGGCTGGTAGTTGGGACCGTGCTGGCCTTCTTGATGGAGTCGCTGGACCATAAGCTGTACACCGTCGAGGATGTAGAAGCGGTCTCATCCTTGCCGCTCATTTCGTTCGTCCCGAAATTCCGCGGCATTTCGACCAGAGCGCGGCGAGCGCTGGAGGGCGATAGCCGCCCTGACTTCGTTCCGCTGCGGCCGGATTCCTTGGAGGCCGAGGCTTTCCGGAGCATGCGTAGCTCAGTGTTGTTCAGTTCACTGGACACGCCGTTGCGCAGCCTGATGGTGACAAGCCCGCAACCCGGGGACGGTAAGTTGACGATCACGGCCAACTTCGCCGTGACCATGGCACAGCGAGAATGCCGCGTGCTCCTGGTGGATGCCGATTTACGCCGCCCAACGCTGCATCATTCTTTCAAGGCGCGGCAGATGCCAGGCCTAAGCTCACTGCTGCTTGGCGACTGCGCGGAAGAAGACGCGATCATCTCTCCGCTGGCAGAAGTTCCGACGCTCTCATTCTTGCCAGCCGGTTTACTGCCGCTGTCTTCAGCGGAGACGCTGGGAACGCAGAAGATGCGCGATTTGGTGGAAAGGTGGAGTCAGAAGTACGACCTTGTGCTCTTTGACACATCGCCTATCCTGAGCGTCGCAGACGTCTCGTTGCTTGCCCGCACGGTGGGAGCCGTAATTCTTGTCACACGCTCAGGGAAAACTCCAAAGAAATCGCTGCAGCGTGCCTGCATCACTCTCAAGCAAGCCAAGGCGAAGATTCTGGGAGTTGTACTCAACGACGTGGGGCCAACCAATGATTACTACTCCTATTCTCTTAAAGCTTATTACGGAAGAGCGGAGGACCAGAGTGCCAACGATTAAGGTAAGCAAAATGCGCTTCCTTTGCGGGCTTACTTTGGCCTCGGGCATGCTGCTGTCGGCGCCGGATACTCTCCGCGCTCAGGCTCAACCGGCTGCTGCATCGGCGAATACTAAGAGTCAAACCCCGGCGCTACGCATCGGCGCGGGTGACTTCATCGATGTCGTTGTGTTCGACACCCCGGAGCTTTCTGGAAAACTACGCGTGGACGAGAATGGCGAAGTCACTTTGCCAGTGGGCGGTGTGATGCACATCGCTGGCCTGACTGCCGAAAGCGCAGCCGCGAAGGTGGAAAAACGCCTGCACGACGGTCAGATCATGAACAGGCCGCACGTGTCGATCATGGTGGAGGAGTATGCGTCGCAGGGCGTGACCGTGGCCGGCGAAGTTCTGCGTCCGGGTACGTACCCACTTTCGGGCGCCAGGACGGTGGCGGACATGATCTCAATCGCGGGGGGATTGACCCAGGCTTCGACGGCAGAGGTGCTTGTCGCTCATCGCGATGACCCGGAGCACCCACAGCAGATTCGCTACAACGCGGCGAATCCGGCGCAGAGCAGCAGCATGCCGATACAGCCGGGCGATTCGATCACGGTGCAGCGTTCGGGCGTGGTTTACGTGGTCGGTGCGGTAGTACGCTCCGGAGGTTTCCTAGTGGAGAGCAGCCGAGACCATCTTACGGTCGTCCAGGCCCTGAGCTTGGCTCAGGGACCTAGTCCGTTGGCGTCACTGAAGAAAGTCATATTGGTTCGCGCCACGCCAAACGGACGTGAAACCATTGCAGTGAATCTCAAGCAGGTGCTGGCGAACAAAGCGCCAGATATTCCGATGCAGGAGGGCGACATTCTCTACGTGCCGACCAATGGCTGGAAGGCCTCCGGTCTGACTCCCCTGCAAACGATCGCGACAGCGACCGGAATGGCAACGGGAGCGGCACTCGTTACGCATTATTAGAGTTGGTGAGTGCGGTCCGCTTATGCACACAGGGCAGAGATGTCTCTGGCTTGCAAAACGGCCCAGTGCAAAGAGCGTCCAGGCGTTTTAGCTTTCCAAGAATAGCAAGAATAGATTGAGAGAAGTTTTAATGGGATGTAACGCAGCGGAAGAGCAGAACGCGACAGCATTTGACCTGCCGGACCAGGGGGACGTACCTCGCTTGGCGCGCCGCGGTCTGAACTGGATGGCGCTGATGATGGCGTGCCGCTATGTGATTTCAGCGGGCACATCTGTGATGCTTGTCCGTTTCATCTCGCCTTACGAGTACGGCCTGATGGGCATGGTCGGCACTCTCACCGCACTGGTGCAGGCTTTCTCGGATTTTGGACTTTCCTGGGCAACGGTGCAGCGTCAGCATCTGACCCGCGAGGAGATTGATTTCCTCTGGGCCATCAACGTCGGCTTTGGCTTCCTACTGATGGTGCTGTGCGTGGTGGTTTCGCCGCTTCTTGCGCGTTTCTATGGCCGACCCGAACTGGTAAAGCTCAGCATAGCCTGCAGCATTGCTCTCTTCCTATCCGCGGTTGCGGCACAGCCCACGGCGCTGATGCGCCGCCAGATGCGTCTGGGCCGGTTTGCGGTCAGCGGGTTGGTAGCCCTGGTAGCCGCTTCGGTGGTTAGTATCCTCATGGCCATTCGCGGATATGGATACTGGGCGCTGGTGGCGCAGACGGTGGTAACGCAGGCGATCACCGTTGCGCTGGTCTTTCCGATGAGCGGATACTGGCCGCGACTGCCGCGGCGTCTCGTGCCGGTCGGGAGCATACTTGCGTTCGGAGGCTTCAATATGGCCTTTGGAATCGTGACCTATATTTCGCGCAATCTTGACAATGTTCTCATCGGTAAGTACTGGGGCGCCGGTGATCTTGGCTACTATACGCGCGCATACTTTCTGATGCAGCTTCCAGGCATGCTCGCCATCGGAATCTACAGCAACGTAGTGGTGCCTTCAATGTCATCGATGCGACAGAGCGAGGGCGGCATGGAAAAGGCTTACGTCGTTTGGCTGCGGCGCATCGCGTTCACCATTTGTCCAATTGCAGCCGGCATGGCGGGGGCATCGAGCGAAGCCGTGGGAGTTCTTTATGGGCATCGTTGGCTGCCGGTGGTGCCCATCCTGCTGTGGCTCTCCATCGCGGGCGTGTTGCAACCAGTTCACAATACGGCAGCCTGGATTTACATCGCGGCGGAGCGTGGGCGAGGAATGCTGAACATGGGCATTATCGTCGCGATCACTTCTGTGGCCTCCTTCGTCATAGGGCTGCCGCAGGGCCCCGTTGGCGTGGCTCGCGCGTATGCCATCATGAACACTCTCATTGCCTATCCCATACTGGCAATGGCGCATCGAGAGTCGGGCATGAGCATTGGATGCAGCCTGCGGGGCTGTATGCCGATCGTCAGTTGCGCGGCTGCGATGGGCGTTGTGGTGGGTCTGGTAAGCCGCACAGGAACCGCGATGGGTGTCGAAATACACCTGCGGCTATTTGCCGAGATCGCCATTGGCGTGTTGGTCTATGCAATCTTCCTACGTGTAGGGGCGCGCTCCAGCTATGACGAGATCATGTCATACCGGCCCTGGCGCCGCCTTGCGCCAGCGACATGATGTTCACGCGGGTGCATATGAAGGCCCAACGGTTCAATCAGCATAGTAAACGAGCAGCCCTGCAAAAGTGGCGGAGCAAGTTGGAAGTGAAGGTTTAAATCGTATGAGGGTTTCCTTAATCATTGCGACGCACGAGCGCCCAGATCTCCTGCGGAGGGCGCTGGAAAGTGTTTCCAGACAAACCTTCTCCGACATTGAAACGATAGTGATTGATGACAATGGTCTGGGAACACCTCAGCAAAAGAAAACGGCAGCCGTCGTGGCAGAGTTTGCAGGCGTGGGATACATTGCGAACCCAAAAAACATTGGGAAAGCGGCGTCTATGAATTCCGCAACCCAGCATGCAAAAGGCGACATCTTCGCATTTTTGGATGACGACGACGAAATTCATCCCAATAAGATCAGTCTGCAGGTGGCGAGGCTCGAAGAGACCAAGGCGGCGGGTGTGTACTGCAACTACGAACGAATTTTTCGTGGCAGGCTCTACTACCGGTTGAGTTTCAAGCATGGCCAGGATGAGGGAGACTTGGCGCTGGATATGCTGCTGTTTAAAAACGAAATCTACGCTGGAACGACACTTGCGATCCGGCGCGACGCATTCCATGACATTGGCGGCTTCGACGAGCGCTTTCAACGCCATGTTGACTGGTCCTTTATGCTGACCTTTTTCCGGAATCATAAGCTTTGCTTGTGCGAAGAAAATCTGGTGACCTCGCACATGCCGGATAACATGTGGAAGATTTCTCCGGAAAGGCTGTTCGACACGAAGCAACTGTTCTTTTCCGTTTACAGGCAAGACATTGCCCGCCACGGAAAGGCAGTGCGGGACATCTACTTCGGACAATGGATAAACGTTTATTTTGTGGCTCTGCGCGCACGAAAGTTCGCTTTGGCGGCAAAGTGCCTTGCTCTTGCCGTGCAACAAGGACGGATGGACATTCCTAAATTTGTCCGGAGCACGGCATCTGCCTTGAAACACTCTTTTTGAAGATGGCGTATCGATGTTGTTGTCTGATTGATCGTGTAACCGGAGGCTTCTGTCAGGTGAGTAACCAACAAAACCAGCCCCTGCTCTCTGACGTGAAGAGGGTCGGTCACTCGACTGCGGGGAGCCCGTGGGTACTATTCTCGTTCGAATACCCGCTAGTCGGTGGCATCTCGAGGATGATGATGGAGATCGCGCGCTGGAGTACGCAATACGGTCTACCAGTGAGAGTTCTGACGGAATACAACGAGAGATCGAGTTCGCAAGGCGGGGTAGCTCAAGACCATGTGACCGCAGTGCGCCCGCGGCGTGAATGGGAGGCGCTACAAAGGCTGCGAGGCTCATGGCCAGGTGCGGGAGTGCTTTCCGGTATCTGGTACCCGGAAGGAATTCTGGCTTGGCTAACCAGGAGACACCCACACGTGGTTATGGCCCATGGACTGGAACTAATGCCTGCCGTACAAGCTTGGCGTCGAGGCTTGTGGCGGTTTCTGCTGAGGCGCGTGTTGACCAGCGCCGATCTGGTGGTGGCCAACAGCCGGTACACAGCTAATCTTGCGAAGGCAGCTGCGCCAGGGGCAAGAGTTGAGTGCATTCTGCTTGGAGTGGATGCCGAACGCTTTCGTCCGGCGGAAGATCGGGCGGCACTGAGAGCCACGCTGGGACTGACGGGAAAGATTGTAATTTGCACGGTGGCTCGTATCGCCGCCTATAAGGGAATTGACGTTGTGTTGCATGCGCTTGCTCTGCTCAACGATGAAGAGCGCCGCGACGTGGCGTATGTCGTGGTCGGGAAAGGAACGGAGTTGCCCGCCTTGCAGAAATTGGCAGAAGAGCTGGGTGTGGCACGGCTGGTGCGCTGGTGCGGCTACGTAGCCGAGCATGATCTGCCAAGTTATTACCAAGCCGCCGATCTTTTTGTGCTCTGTACGCGGCAATCGGAAGAGCGGCAGTCGGTGGAAGGATTTGGGTTGGTATTCCTGGAGGCACAAGCCTGTGGAACGCCGGTGGTCGGCACGCGCACCGGAGGTATCCCGGACGCCGTACGCGAAGGCGAGGGCGGGTGGCTGATTGCGCAAGATGATGTCGCTGCGCTGACCTCGATTTTTCGGCGTCAGCGACAGAACCCGGAGAGCTTTCGTCGCGAAGGCGAACGAGCACGCCAGCGCGTTCTGCGCGAAGCCACCTGGGGGCATTACGTGGAAAAGCTTCAGGCACTGCTCGCGCCGCTCGGAGGTTCCCATGAATGACGCCGGGCAGGGCGTGACCGTGGTGGTACCGACGCTGAACCGTGGCGCGTATCTATTGAACGCCGTGCGCGATCTCTTGGCGCAAGAACACCGTCCGCTGGAGATCCTGGTGATCGATCAGTCAGCGGGAGGCACCAAGGAGATGGAGGTGCTGGCGGCGGAACATTCGGAGATCATCTCCTATCGCCGAGTAAAGTTTCGCGGGTTGCCGCTGGCGCGTAACTTCGGGTGGCAGAATGCGCGCTACGAAGCCATTGTGTACGTGGACGACGACGTTCGCTGCGGTCCGCGGCTGGTAAGCGAACACCTGCGTGCGCTTCGGTTGCCGGGCGTTGGCATGGTCGGCGGCGGTATCGAGGAATATGGAGCCCAGAATGCAGACGAGGGACGCCCCGGACGGTTCAACTTCTGGACGGCGTCGCCGGTTCACAGCTTCGACTCAGGCAAGGAGTGTGAGGCCAATCACGTAAAGGGGTGCAACTTTTCCTGCTGGCGCACCGTACTGCGCGAATGCGGCGGGGTAGACGAGGCACTTTCAATCGGCGCGGCGCTCTATGAGGAGACTGAGTTGTGCCTGCGCGCGCGGCAGCGTGGTTACAAGGTTTATTTCAACGGACAGGCGCGCTTGCTGCATCTGGCGGCCGGTAGCGGCGGCTGCCGTGAGAAAAACATGACAAGTTACATGCGGGCTCTCAGTCACAACCGGATGGTGCTCATCCGGCGCTTCCTGCGCTGGTATCAGGTTCCGGTGGCAGTGGCACGGCTCGGCCTGCTCTGTCTTTCTTATGCCTTCCACTATCGTCAGTTGGGAGCAATCAGTGCGGGAGTGAGCGGATTCTTCTCTGGGCTGCGGGACGGCGGCCGTGCACCACTGTGCAGCAATTACGCGTGCGAGGTGCGGGTGTGAGGCGGCTCTGGTATTTCATCTTTCCGCTGATGTTTCTGCCCAGCATGGGTATGGGAAGCCAGACCAGCGTAGGGAAGATCGAGATCGGTGACATGGTGATTCTGCCGCTGCTTTTGGCGATGCTGCTTGCGCCCGGCAGCAATGTCCGCAAGTCCATTCACCGGGCATTTCCCGTGATCCTGGCATTTATAGCTTGGGGGTTAATCTCGACTCTCTCCGTGCCACTCCGTTTTGACGAGCCGCTGCTAGTGCTGTACGGGGGACTGGAAAAGCTGGCAAAATTCACGCTTTACGCCGGGGTCGGCACCCTGGCTGCTTCTCGCCTGAACACCGCCGACAATCGGCGGATGTGGCTGTGGTCTCTGTTAGCATCGGCGTGGGTGCTCTCTGTGGGAGTGTTGAGAGGCGCTGCGCTGGCAGCCGGCACGGATCATGTGGGTCTCTCCATGAACACAGAGGCGTACAAGGCCTATAACGCGATTGTCGTAGGCATCGGGCTGCTCTTCGTCTACTTGGCGGCAATGCTGCTTGAAGGGCATGGGTCAAAGGCTTGGCGTCAGTGCGCTCTGCTGACCAGCGGCCTGCTGTTGCTTGCCATCGTAGGCTCGGCCTCCCGCCAACTCCATGGCAGAAGCGGATGGTTTGGGTTATTTTTCGGGCTTCTCTATCTGTTGTACCGGCATGGTATCCGACTGCGGGCGGTGCTGCTCATCTCACTGTTCGTTGTCGGGACGACGGTGGCGTACTATCAGCTCCCCAGATTCCAGTCACTGTTCGATGAGACGTTTTCCTCGGAGCAGGGTGGGGGCAACGGGGTTGGCTTCGACGACAGCGGACACCTCGCGAACACTGCGCACGAATTACCGAAGGTCGTTAATAATCCACTCCTGGGCACTGGGTTCTACCACCGCGGCGGCAGTTCGGGGCTGTGGCCCAATGGCCCGCACAACTTTCTTGTGGCCATATTGCTGGAAAACGGCGTGATCGGCCTCGCGTTAATGATGGCAATCTTTGTGTGCTTTTGGATCGCTGCCGGCACACCCATAGCGCGATTCTTCCATATGGATGTGCCAAGCCGCGCAGTGGTGGTGGCAGCCTTTGTTGCCTGCAATGCCGGCGAGTACTTCTATGGCGGTACTACTCTCTTGATCTTTACCAGCCTTCTCGCGCTGGGAACTTCACTGCCCGCCGATGTGGCGTTCATGATGGAAGAGGGAACGGGAATACCCGAGGGTGCGGTTTTGGAGGAGGCACCGGCGCAATGAAGCAATGCTTGGGAACACACTTCACAGTAGCGATTTCTACATTCAACCGTTCCGGACTGGTCGGGAGAGCAATCGACTCTGTTCTGCGCCAGGATTATCCAGCGTCAGAAATCATAGTGGTCGATGACGCCTCGACCGACAATACTGCGGACGTTATAAGAGAGCGGTACCCGGATCTTCGCTACCTGCGGCAAGCTGTGAACGGCGGCCCTTGTGCGGCGCGCAATCGCGCACTGCGCGAGGCTACGAATGTATGGGTTGTCATGCTGGACGATGACGACACTCTTTTGCCCAATGCTTTGTCCTTCATGTCAGAGCAGATTGAGCAGGAGAGCGATCTTGAGAAATATCCGGTGCTTCAGTTTGCTCGCAATTCGGGCGCTGTTGCCCGCGTATTCATGATTGCGAAGATGGAGACTTACATCAGTGGGGCACTTAAGGGCGATTTTATCCCTTCAATCCGACGCGACCGATTTCTGGCGTTGGGCTTTGCTTATCCCGAGATCCGCAGTGCAGGAGAACACTTGCTTTGGTGGAAGCTCGCGGAGCAATGCGGGATACCGACCTGGGCCCGGCCAGTAGCTAAAACACATTCCGACGCACCCATTAGGCTTACATCGACGCGAAATCAGATGCGTAATCCGCGCGCTTACGCAGAGCTGCAAGAACTCACTCTCGCCGAGTTCGGAAGCGTTCTTTCGAGTAGCTTTCCCTCCTATTATCTGACCAAAATTCTTGGCGCGGCGACGTACCGTCTTCTGGCGGGAGACCGCTCGGCGGCTCGCGCCCACCTCCGAGTGGCGATGCAGCGAAGAGTTTCGGGGAGTATTTGTGCGCTATGGGCCCTTAGCTTCTTGCCAATCAGCGTAGTGCGTGGAAGTTTTGTGATCTTTCGCAGAGTTAGCAGGTGAGGGAATGAAGGTTCTTCAGGTCATAGATAGTCTTAGAATGGGCGGAGCTGAAACGTTGATCGCGCGGCTGCACGCTGGATTTCGCGAGCGAGGCATCGAGTGCGAATACTATCTGCTGAGTTCGGAAAACAGCGAACTGGAGAAAGGGCTGCTCGACAAGGGAGCACGAATCCATGCACCGCTTAGGGCATCCGTGTATTCTCCCCGGCATGTATTAGCGTTGAGTGCCCAACTCAGGACCCTTGAGTACGACGTGGTTCACGTGCATCTGTTTCCAGCACAACTTTGGGCGGCGATGGCCGCCAGGCTCACAGGTTCCGCGGCAAGGCTCATAACGACGGAGCACAGCACCGCGAACCGGCGAAGGAGTAAATTGTTTTTTGCTCTGGATCGATTCATGTACACCCCCTACCAGCGGATTGCCTGCATCAGCGACGCGGCCCGGACGAATTTAGTGCAATGGCTGCCAGAGGCCTCTAACAAAGTAGTAGAGGTTCCGAACGGAATCGACGTCGACGAGTTTGCCGCTGCTTCGGCGCTGGATAAGAAGACCGCATTTTCCATCGCCGACGAAAATCATCCCGTGGTCATCTCGGTGGGACGGCTGGAGGAGGTCAAAAACCATGAAACTTTAATGCGTGCCATTAGCGCAATCCCAAACGTTCATCTCGCAATCGTCGGCACTGGCCCGCTTGAGGGCAGGCTGCGCCAGTTGGCTGATACCTTGGGCGTCGCGGAGCGCGTTCAATTTCTAGGAAGGCGTCTGGATGTGAGCCGCCTGCTCAAGACTGCAGACATATATGCTCAACCGTCCCGATGGGAAGGTTTCGGCATCGCTGCACTTGAAGCCATGGCATCTGGCCTGCCCGTGGTTGTCAGCAATGTTCCAGGTCTCGCCGAGGTGGTTGCCGACGCTGGGCTGCAGTTTTCTCCAGGCGATCATGAACAACTGGCGACATGCTTGAAAATGCTGCTGGAAAATTTCGGATTACGGCAACGCCTGTCGCGTGCCGCGCGAGAACGAGCTAAGGAATTCAGCATCGCGAAGACAAGGGATTGCTACGAAGGGTTGTACCGGGAACTTGTGGAAGAGGCAATAGGCCGGAGAGCCAGCGCGTAAATGCTCCGGCGCTGGAAAGGTAAGGAATACACGGAGGTATTCCTGGTCAATGAGACGACCAAAACCGGCAACGGACATCCGCGAAGAGTGGTGATCGACTCGGCCTGGTCCTACCAACAATGTAAGTATCGGAGGAATTCATGGTCGGCATAATCAAGGCCCTTGCTGAAAACAAGGAGGCAGTAGTAGTGTGCATTCTTGATGCGTTAAATGAAGAAAAGGAAGATGCACTGGACCACAAATTTTGGGGCGGGGAACGCAGCTTCGTTGCAGAGGAATTCAAGCCGGTCGCCGACTACCTCGTCAACTTCCTGCGCACAAGAGAAAATGTTTGGCGCGATCTTTATTTAGGCCACATTCTTTTGCAAATACCCCAATCGCAAATCGCCGACAAGAACGCGGCGCTATCGTATCGCCGTTCCACATTCGGTCAAATCCACCAAAGGCTTGTAAGCTTGGTCGCGACGTTGGTGACTTCGGACTGCGTGCAAGACTTCAGTACGCGACTGAAAGCGGTCCACGAGGTCGTCACCATGGGCGAATGCATGGAGTCCCGCGTGCTTTTCATCGGCGACTGTCTCATGCTCAGTGTAATGGTGTTTCTTACTGCGCGGCTTCTCGCAGAGGGCATTGAGTTGCGTGCCGAATTTATTAGTGGGAGAACCCTCTCCGACTTAAGGAAAGGGCTTCAAAGGTACGCGGGACAGGTCGATCTAGTTTGCTACAGCCCTTATTCGTTTTCATTCAATCCCATCTTGCTTGAAACCTGGCGCAACCTCAACCCACTACAAACCCAGAACAAGCTGCATAGTCTATCCCACGATGCTCACAAGCAGACGCACTCCACGCTTCGGATGCTTGCTGATCTCTTCAGTTGCAATATCTACGTGCAGAATACTATGAATAACCGCCTGTTTGAGGGTACCTTTGTGTCGATCGCCAAACAGTGGATAACCGCCCGACCTCGCAAGATCGCGGCTGACAAGGTCAATGCCCTCCTCGCCAACTCCCTTTCCGAAATAAATCAGGAAGTGCTCCGCCCATTTATCACGGTTGACGAAGCAAGCCTCTGCAATCGCTTCAACGAGACCGCGCTCAGCAAGGTTTATCATAAGGCCTGCGTCTACCACCCGACGGTGATGGCCGACGAACTCTCCCACCTCTATCAGAATCCCATTCTTGCCAACAAGCTTCTCTCAACAAAGAAAGTAGTCGCGATAGACCTCGATGACACTATTTGGAAGGGAACCATCGGCGAAGGAAGGATCGAGCACTATGTTGAGCGGCAGAGGACATTGCAGGACTTGAAACAAAAGGGGATCTTGCTAACCATTGTTTCCAAAAATGATCGCCAAAATGTCCATTGGACTGACGGTGTGCTTAGTGCCGAGGATTTCGTAGCTGAGCAAATTAACTGGGATGCGAAGCCTACCAACATAATGCGCATAGCGTCCGAGTTAAATATAAAGCCCAAAGATTTTGTTTTCATCGATGACCGTCCTGATCAGCGCGAGATGGTAAAGTCTTCGGTTGCGGATATACTCGTCTTGGACGCTACCGCCGAATCGACTTGGGACATGCTTCGCTGTTGGGCTGCGTCCATTCCACGACAGACAGAAGACGACCGCACAAAACTTTACCACGAACGCAAACAGCGTGAATCGTTCCTACACATCGAGGCTGCCACTTTCGACCAGGATGCGGCCTTTTCTGCACTTGAACTTGAAGTTGAATTCAGGGCTGCTTCCAAAAATGAGTTAGCGCGCGTCGCAGAGCTGGTCAACCGCACCAGTCAGTTCAACACCTGCGGAAGCCGCACGACGCTGGAACAGATCACGACACAGAGCCGGTCTTCTGAACATCTCGTTCTGGTCGCTAAGGCCCGAGATAAATTCGGCGATATGGGGATTGTTTCGGTGATGATCGGCAATTTAAGCGACGATGCAGTTGTGGTTGGTGCCTGGGTTTTAAGTTGCCGTGTTTTCGGCTTCGGCATTGAGCGGGCAATGCTGAACCATCTTCGCAGATTAGGGCTACGGCTCAATCGTGCTTCCATTCATGGACAAGTTGTAGAGACCCCATACAATCAGCCCTGCCGTAACGTGTACGCTGAAAATGGGTTTGAACTGAATGCAGGGGTATGGGTGTCGGGAACAGAAGAGTGTTTGTTTGATCCTCCATGGCTCGAAGTCAGTGCCAATTGCTACAGCTCGCAGTAAACTCTTTGAGGGGCGTATATAGGTGGGTTTCACCGATTATTCCGAAAGCAAGAAACCGCGCATCGTATTTCTGGTTACGGCGGCAGTGACGCTGCGCTTCCTTGACGGCATCAAGGAAGGATTGCGCGCGCGGGGCTACCAAGTGGTGCTCGTTTCGGGAAGCGGAACACCGCTGCAAGCCGCACGGGATGCCGGGTTTGAAACTTATGCGATCGATATGGCGAGAGAGATTGCGCCGGCGCGGGACCTGTGCTCCCTGTGGCAACTTGTGTGGCTCTTCCGGCGGCTGCGTCCCAGTTTGGTGGTGGCCGGCACGCCGAAGGCTGGGTTACTGGGAATGCTGGCGGCGCGGCTGAGCGGCGCGCCGCAGATTGTTTTTCAGATGCATGGCCTGCGCAGCGAGACTATGCGTGGGTGGAAGCGCCGGCTGTTGACAACTACGGAATGGGTAAGTGCTTACTTCGCACACACTACAGTTTGCGTGAGCGACAGTCTTCGCAACCGGGCCCGGCAATTAGGCGTTTTGTGCGCCAGTCAGGGCAAGGTTCTGGGAAACGGCAGTCCGAATGGAATTCTGATTGAGGAGTTCGCGGCCACAGCGGAGCGCCGGCAACAGGGAGCGCGACTGCGGCAACAACTCGGCTGGAGTTCGCGGGAGCGCGTCATCGGATTCGTCGGGCGCTTTGTTCGCGACAAGGGTGTTGAGGACTTGGTTGCCGCGTTCGAGAGCCTGAGTGGGCAGGACGAATCGCTGCGACTGCTGCTGATCGGCGGCTATGAGGAAGGCGATGGATTGCCGGCAGCGGTGCGGGAGACGATTGCAAGCCACTCCGCCATTACTGTCGTCGATTGGGCCGAGCCGATTGCACCATGGTATGCGGCGATGGACGCGTTTGCTTTTCCGACCTATCGAGAAGGACTTCCGACGGTTCTGCTGGAAGCGCAGGTGGCGGAACTGCCTATTGTGGCGACGCGTGTGACCGGAGTCGTAGACGCCGTGCGCGAGGGCAGGACCGCATTACTGGTGGAGTCAGGAAACCGTTCGCAGCTTGGAGACGCGATTCGCCACGTATTGGCCGACGATGCACTCGCACGTGGAATGGGGAGAGCGGGTTCGGAGTGGGTGCGGTCGGCCTTTGCACGGGAAGCGGTGGTGAGGAATTACGTCGATTTTTACCATCGCCTGCTGGAAACTCCTGAGCAAGATCTGGCTCGGGAAGCTGTAACGTAAGCTGGCGGAGAAAGGTGCGGGATAAGAGCGATGATGCAGAGCAAAGAACACATTTCCGTGCTTCGCCCGATGATGGCGGCCGCTTTGGTCTCTCTGGCTTTAAGCGCGCAGGCGATATGCCAGGAAGGACGCGTTGACCGCTCGGTTACCGCGGCGGTAAATCGCTCGGTCACATTTTCGGCAGTACAGGTAACATCGAGCGCGGCCGTTTCAAGAGCTCAGATTCAAACCCAGTACCAGAGCGCAACCAGTGTTTCGCCGCAGAGTAGCTTGCCACAATCGGTCGTGAGCGCTAGTTCTCCGGCGTCTGCTCTTCATTCTCCATTCGCTTCGTCATTCCGCGTGTCGGCTGGTGGCGATGATACACACGTGGATTCGCTGGGGGCATTAGGCTTCATGTCTTCCTCATCCGCAAAGCCGAGGGGTACGACGGGATTCAGGCCACCAGCGAAGTCGCTGGAGGTAGCGCCGGTTCCTGAAGACGTAAGCAGTCCAGCTTCGGGTGCGATGAGCGCAGCTTCAGGAAACATGCCTTTCGCTTCGTTGCGGCAAAAGGCTGTGTTCGGCTCCGCGAGGCACCGGGCGCCTGTCCGTGGGGGAAGCAAGCTGGCAAAAGCGCAGAAGAGCGGTACGGAGCAAGGGTGCAAACCGAGTTCGCTAACTTGCACGGGCGATTCGGCAAATGACGCCGTCTGGAGCGCACTGCATCCCGGACATGATCTCAAATAGGACGCAACGTGGATGGCAGCGAACTTTCGCGGAACTTTGATTTCAGGTTGACGAGCTTTCAAGTGTCTCTCCGGGATGTTGGGGCAAAAAAGGAAAAGAGACTTGCTGAGGAATAGAGGTATGACATCCGCTTCGCGACAATACGGCTGGCGTCGAGACGTGAAACGTTTCATCGACGTGCTGCTGACGCTGGTGGCGCTGCTGGTCTCCTCGCCGGCGGTGGCAACGGTGGCTTTGCTGCTGCGCTTTTGCGTGGGGAGGCCGATTCTGTTTCGCCAACCGCGAATCGGTTTGGATGGCAAGCGCTTCGAACTCTACAAATTCCGTACAATGACCGAGGCGAAAGATGCTTCCAGTCGGCTGTTGCCGGATGGCGAGCGACTGACGAAGATCGGGGCCTTCCTGCGTACCTGCAGTCTGGACGAGTTGCCGCAACTTTGGAATGTCTTACGGGGCAATATGAGCCTCGTGGGTCCACGTCCGCTCCTGACGCAGTATGTGGAGCGCTACACACCGGAGCAATTCCGCCGTCACCACGTACTGCCGGGAATCACCGGATGGGCCCAGGTCAATGGCCGCAACGCACTCAGTTGGGAGGAGAAGTTCGCCCTCGACACTTGGTACGTCGATCACTGGTCACTGTGGCTGGACTTGAGAATCCTAATGATGACGGTATGCAGTGTGCTAAATCGTGCTGGGATTTCCAGTAAAGGGCATACGACCATGCCAGAGTTCATGGGTATAGATGCCTCCGAGCGAGACTGCCCTTCCGACGCCGCGCAATGCAAGAAAACATGGGTGCGGCAATGAACAACTCCGCGCTCTCCAACCCTCCACCCACAAAAGAAACTGAACTGTTTGTATATGGTGCGAGCGGCCACGGCAAAGTCGTCGCCGATATCGCTCTTGCTTCCGGCCGCCAGGTTCATGGATTCATCGACGATTCCCCGTCGTTGACAGGCAAAAATGTCTTGGGGTTTCCGGTGCTTGGCGGCTTCGAGTGGTTGGCAATGCGCGCGCAACAGTTCAAGATTGCGGTGGCTTTGGGTGTGGGCGACAACCATGCGCGACGCCGCGTCGCGGAACGGTGCCGAGGACTCGATATTCCGTTGCTTACTCTGATTCATCCATCTGCGGTCGTCTCCTCATCCGCAGCCATAGGCAACGGTACGGTGTTGATGGCACAGGTCGTAGTGAACGCTGACGCCACAATTGGCGATGAAGTGATCCTGAACACCGGCTCAATTGTCGAGCACGACTGCCAGGTGGGCGATGGCGCTCATCTTTCTCCAAATTCGGCCATGGGAGGCGCGGCGAGTCTAGGAATGAAGTCCTGGCTTGGAATGGGGGCCGTTATCATTCATGGTGTAAGTGTTGGTACCAACAGTGTCGTCGGTGCGGGTGGCGTAGTCATTCACAATCTTCCTGACAACATCGTTGCCGTAGGAGTGCCCGCTCGGATATGCCATCGCGCGGCCCAGACTGAGGAGTAACACATTGAAGTTATCAGTTGAGAAAACCACCTCTGCCGTAGTTGAGACCCCATTCGCTCCGTGGCCGTACTATGACCTTGACGAAATGAACGCGGCTTCCGCAGCCCTGCGCAGCGGAAAGGTCAACTATTGGACAGGCAACGAAGGCCGTCAGTTTGAGAAGGAATTTGCCGAGTTCACTGGGTGTAAGTATGCAATTGCTCTGGCGAACGGCACTGTCTCCCTGGAATGCGCTCTGAAGGCACTGGGCATTGGTCCGGGCGATGAGGTGATCACCACGAGCCGTACGTTTATCGCGTCCGCCAGTTGTGCGTCGGCAGTGGGCGCTCGTTCGGTGATTGCGGATGTGTGCCGCGAGAGCCAGAACATCACCGCAAAATCGATTCGCGCCGTATTGACCCCAGCAACCAAAGCGATCATTGCCGTGCATCTTGCGGGATGGCCCTGCGAGATGGACGAGATCATGGCCTTGGCACAAGAACATGACTTGAAGGTCATTGAAGACTGTGCCCAGGCGCATGGAGCGCTGTACAAGGGACGACCCGTCGGGTCCATCGGCGACATCGGCGCGTTTTCTTTCTGTCAAGACAAGATCATCAGCACCGCGGGCGAGGGTGGCATGATTACTCTGAACTCCGACCAGATGTATGAACAAGCATGGGCGCAGAAGGATCATGGCAAGAGTTACGATGCGGTGCACCGTCGCCAACATGCGCCTGGCTTCCGCTGGCTGCATGAATCGTTCGGAACAAATTGGAGGCTGACCGAGATCCAATCCGCAATCGGTAGGTTGCAACTGCAAAAACTTCCCCACTGGGTGCAGACGCGCCGCCGGTATGCATCGATGCTGAACGAATGCTTCTCGGAGCTTCCTGGTCTGCGTGTCACTACGCCGCCGGATCACATCTGTCACTCGTATTACAAGCACTACGCCTTCGTACGCCCAGAGACGCTTCGTGCGGGCTGGACTCGTGATCGCGTTATCGAAGAAGTGGTCTCGCGCGGAGTACCATGCTTCTCCGGAAGTTGCAGCGAAATCTATCTGGAAAAAGCGTTTCCGGTGGAGTGGAGACCGAAGGAGCGGTTGCCGGTTGCCCGTGAGCTAGGTGAAACAAGTCTCATGTTCCTGGTGCATCCAACACTCACTCCAGAGCACGTTGCTGCGACGTGCGATGTAGTGAAACAGGTGATACAAGAGGCCACCGCTGTCGCACCTCGCGCATTCGCGGCGTCAGCATCCTAAGCAAGCGCTGTCGCTCCACACATAAAAGGGCCGATGGGGGTTGAGCACCGGAGCCGTTGTTGTAGTTGCTGCCATTCAGAGACACGGTAGCGACCGTGTTGACGTTTCCTAGTTTGCTGTGCACACCACGTCGTAAGTCATACCGCTAGTGGCCGGATGCGTGACCGTGATTTGGTTCGTTGCCTTGGCGCTGATATAGGTCGTGGCGATATTTGTTGCCGCACTGGCATTCGTCGCCGTCAAGGAGCAATGGCCGGATGAGGTCATGTTCGTCACGGTCACGTTGTCCGAGGTCGCGCTCGTCGTCATTAGCGAGGCTGTGATGACGGGGGCGGCAGACGGACACACCTGACGTACCGTCCCGCTGTAGTCCACCATGAACAGCAGCGGCGCATTGGCGGTCAACGTAAGGTTCGACCCGCCGCAGAGATTGAAGGTACTGTTGGCTAAGGTAGTGTTACCATTGGTCGCGTAGAGAACAAATATATCGCCCTCCGAGTTCGGTGCGGTTGAAATTCCTGCTGCAGTGGAGTTCGGGGTGTAAATGGCGCTGATCGTGGTCGCAGAAGCGTTTACAAGCGCAATGACGTTCCCACGGCTGAGATCGAGCGTGGTGTCATTGTTGGAGACATACACAATCCCGAAGTTCAGCGCCATGTTTGACAGGTACGCGCCCTGCGGGGTGAGGCTGAACGATTGAGCGCCTCGCGTCGGGTTGCCAGCAGCTTCGTCCTGCACCTTCGTCGCATACGCGCCGCTGCCCTCATACCAATTGTTGACAGCGTTCAGGCTGTATTGATTTGGGCCAAGTTCAACCGATACTCCTGTTTGGTTCGCAGGGCCTGGAATATATGCCCCTATGTCCCAACGAGTGAACTGGTTGCCGTGCATCTCGACCGAGTAGGTGTAGCCGCTCGTACCGATCTGATGGGCAAGATTGATTGCGGTGGTACCAAGATCGTTCTGCGACGGCCCGTAGATCACGTTGCCTACGATCCGGCACATTGCGCACACCGAACCTTCGACATTGAAGGCCACCATCGGACTAGCGATAGTGACAGGCGGGGAGTTATGGGCGCGGGAAAAGGTAGCAGTGAAAGTCCTACTGGTGACTGAGGATACCTGAACAAACTCCTGCGATGCCCCGCCATCGACGCTCAGGATCATCCCTGAGATGATGTTGATCATTGAAGCCGGAGTTACAGTTTGGCTTCCTGTTGAGATCGTGGCGCTGCTGCTAGTGTTCACCGCCGCAGAGCCGAACGATAACTCGAAATAGTTGTCGTGAGCGTCGAGGGTTCCGCTATAGCTGTCGCTGTAATCTACCGCACCCCAATACTGATAACCGGCAGTGGAGGGGTACACGACTGGCCCCTGCTCGATGTCATTGTCGCCAAAATCAATGATTCCACTGATGCGCTCGCCACCATCAGAGAACAGGTTCTTGTCAATCCAGCAGACGTTGCAGCCATAGTAGGTACTGGTGTGGAGGCTGGAGTAGGCGTTCTGAAGGTTGAGTCCGCGCCCGCTATTGCTAAATCCGTTCCCTTCAATCCTGGTGTAGAGGCCACCGCCGCCATAGAGCGCTATGTTGCCATTCAGAAAGCCGTTGAACTCGTTGTCATGGATGTTCCATGAAATCGTGGTGTCTATGTACAAACCGTTCGCGGCTAGTTTGTTGGCTTTGAAGTAGAGATGATCGATCTCTACATTGCGTAGGTTGGGCGAACTGGGCCCCATGATTTGAGTGGTGCAGCTAGGCGTAGGTTCCAACACGGTGTTCGTGTTCACGCGCCCGCTGTATCCAGTTGCTGCGAGTCCGTGGATACGGACATAACCCGCAGAAATCGTCGCCCCACAGAGTCGATACGTGCCCGGCGGAATCAGCAAATCTCCAACTAACGTGCCGCTGGTTGCCGCCGCTGCCGTGTACGCCGAATTGAACGCCAAGGTGCTGTCATTCGTCCCGGTCGGATCGGCCCCGTAACGCAAAATGTTGACCGATGTCGAGCCGTCGTCGCGCCCACCGCGAAAACCGAGATCATCCCATGCTACTTTACTATTTGCTGCTCCGCCTCCTTTTTGCGCGAAGCACATACTTGCCAGCAAGAGAATGACCGCAAAAATCAGATCCATCTTCCTACCTCGCCAATGCAGCGCACCCGATTCCGTCTGATCGTTCAAAGTATCCACACCTCAGCATACCCGATCCCATTTCTTCTCTGGAGATCTGGAGACTTCATGCCGTTATCCATCTCGCTTCTTCCGAACTCGAATCCCGTGTTGCCTTCCGTCAGGTCCGCGCCGGCGTCATCGGCATGGGTACGTCGGCCTGCCGCTCAGGCTTCTATTCGGCAAGCAGCAGTTCCGCGTCATGGCCACCATGTTAATTCCAGCAAGATTGAGGCGCTGAACTCCGGCAACTCCTATATCGTCCCAATCGCCGCCACGGAAATCGTCACAGAGTCCAGGCTTCCAGCTTTCGCGTTGCCAGTGCCTACACTGAGGTCACCTGACGCCATCTTTCTCCGCGTTCCCACGCCGCGAACTAGTGTAGTGCGTCACACAGATGGGCTGTTATTGAGGTTGGCCTTAGCGCGTTTCACCTTTTCGAGAATGTCATTGGCCTTTGCAGTCCAGATGAAGGGCTTGGGCTCGCGGTTATGTTCTTCGATATAAGCGAGGATACGTTCTTCGAGATCTTCAACACTGGTGAAGACGCCTCGTCGGAGTTGATTTTCAGTCAAGTCGCGAAAGAATCGTTGGCGTGAAGTGAAAATGAAAGTGCTTGTGGCGCTTCGCCCAGCGCTGCACTGCCGGATGTTTGTGGGTGGCATAGTTATCGACGATAAGGTGGAGTTGTTTGTCGGCGGGCGTTTGGCGATCGATGAGGCGCAGGAACTTCAGCCATTCTTGATGACGATGCCGCTCCATGCAGGTGGCCATCACACTGCCGTCGAGCGTGTTGAGAGCGGCAAACAACGTGGTGGTTCCATGCCGCTTGTAATCATGTGTCATGGTCTGGGCGCGGCCTTTCTTCATCGGCAAGCCGGGCTGTGTACGATCCAGCGCCTGGATCTGACTCGAACGCAGGCAAGGACAACTCTGGCCGCCTGCGTCATGATACGGCCTGCGGCATCTCGATGCATTCCACCCTGGCGGGCTAGGCCTGATAGCGATCAAGTTCTGGACCAGAGACAAGTTTCATGGATGCAATGCTCTGAACAAGAAAGTAAAGCCGACCTGGTGCACATCGAAGGAGAGCGTCCGCTGGCTGGAGATTCTGCTGCAAATCCGTGGAGCTTCCGAAGATCCCGGCGTTGAGTTCACATCGGTGACGGGTCTGCACCAGCCTGGAACTGCGCCTGCTCGATTCACGGGTGAGAGACAGTCTCATCAGCCCGCGCACCAGACACTGTCCGCGTATCTGATCAAGGTCGCGCTACTCGGCGGGTATCTGACTGGGGTCAACGATTCTCCACCCGGTAACATGGTCGTGTAGAGAGGTCTGTCGTGCCTGATATCGAACTCGGAGCCACAATCAGTGCTCGATTTGTGGGTAATTGAAAATAAACCACACACATACGCTAGTTCCAGAAAGTTTCTATCGATCCGGTTGCTAAGTTGTAGCTTCGGACAAAACATAATCCAGTAGGCGAGGAGGAGGTCGGCCTCGGTGCTTCGATGTCCATGTTGGCTGGCGCTCTGCGTCGTTGCCAATCGACTCGCCCTCTCTAACTGGAGTTGTTCAGATTCTCTACTTGTAACCAAATTGATATGAGATGCCTGCAACGCCGCGCACTACCCTAGTTTGGATGGCCGTCCAGTCATTCTCAAGGTCTGCCCCAAATCTTCCATGCCATTCTCCCGAGAGAGGAAAATCAAGACCTCCTCCGGCCATGACGGAAGGGGCTCCGTTGAACGATGTCACAGGATTGAGATACGTGGACTTAACTGCTGCGTAGCCAATCAGGGCATGCACATACGGTTGAACTGCATGGTTAGTCCAGAAACGTACGACGGGACCAACTCTGCCGCCGGCGTCTCGCAGATTCTGGAAATCCATTTTCAAGTAATCACCTTCGACTTGGAAGCCAACCTTATCATTGACGAAATGACTCATGGTGAACTGTCCTCCGAATCCATTGTCGAAGACGGAGCGATCCTTCGCTGCAAAAATGAAACTGACGGAAATGTCCGAGGACGGAGCTGGGAGGGGTGATGCAGGCACCTGGGCGAAGCAAATCCCAGAGAACAGGAAAAGCACCAAAATTGCACAGCAAAGCCGAACCTTCATGGGTGATTTGATCCTCTATAACATCCGCAGCAAAGTGTGTGTGTTATGGGGATTGTACATCAGAGCTGAATTGCTAATCCAGCAAGCCGCGACTAATCCGGACTTTGTCGATTGTGGATTCCGACGATGTCGAACAGCATTCCGATTTGAAGTTGAACGCCGTTCCGATTTCACGTTGAACATGATTCCGAGATGATGGCGAGTGGGTTCGGAGCGAAGCGATGCTGGTGTTCCTTTTCTTGTCGGAGTGTTCGCCATCGGTCAAGAAAAGAGTTGTTTTGTGGATAACAGCTACTTGTGGGGGTAGCATGAAGCAGAAGATCACGGAAGAGTCCCTCAAAGCCATCGCTATCCTGTGCCTTGAGCTTACGTAGAGCCTCCAGCAGGGGGCGTATTCGTCGCTCTCGCGTCACCTCGTTACAGCAGCCTTTGGTCGCGTCGCGCGGCTCATGAAAATGCCTCAATCCGACTGCGGCAGATATTGAGCGTGTCCTCGACAATCTTTCGTGCGTCCGCAGTAGGTTCGATCGCATTGGGCAAACTGATCCCGTCAATGGCACCACCGATCTGCTTCAACATATCGTCCATCGCGACGTCAGCGTTGCCGGCCCTGAGCCCGGCGGTCGTCGCCAGCGCGCGAAAATCGACGCGCCGTAAATTATCGTCCTTACCGTTGAGTTTGAGAGCCATGTGGTCGTGTTTGAGATTGGGAAAAACCCGCGTCGTCACTGCGTCATACAGCGGCGCCATCCGCACACTCCGAAACTGCTTCTCGCCGGGCTCGGCGATCTTGAGCAGCGCTATGTTCTTCAAGTGCATGTCGCCATCGGCGATCAGCCATGCGAATAGCGCACGCTTGACGATAATGAGAAGGTCTTTGTCCGGTTCCGTCGATAAAGGGCGAACGGCGCGCGCGACCCGCTCCATAGTGCTGCTGTATTTGGCGTCAGTGGTCAGATCGAGAACGGAGCAAAGATCTTCGAGAGCCAGCATCCTTGTATCTTCTGGCGTCTCCCGAATATCGAAGCGTTCCACTACCAACGCCGGGGGCATCCCGTCCGGCATACCGACCAACGCTGTAGCCGGGGCCTCGAAGCCTGCGGCCCGACCGAGCGCCATGGTTGTCCATTCGACAAGCGGCAAAGCATCGTAGCCGCTGGTCCCCGCCGGCTTCAGAATATGGGTGAAGGGCTTGCCTGTGCTGGGCGACAGGACACCTTCGGGATCAAGATACATCGGTGCCTTGATCTGAACGCCTGACAGGCGTGGCGTATCGGCGCGGCGGTAAATCTGGGCGAGGTTATGCTCGAAGTTCGCCTCGATTGCACTGCGGCCCGGCCCGGCATACTGGCCGGTGAACGCACCGTCCCTGGTGTATTTCTCAAGGCGGGTCAGGAGAATATCCTGCGGCAGCTCTGCCAGTTCGGCTTCACGCTCCACAATGGTGACATTCGACATGTAGCGTTTGCCCGACCGCAGCAGCGTGCGCTCGTCCTTGTCCTTGAGGACTTTTTCGAGCCAGCCCTCCGGGAGTAGAGAAACGATAAAGGGCGGCAGCTTGCCGGGCGTGGTCTGGCGAATGAGCGGTGGCTCCTCTCCATCTGCTGGCTGCCAGCGCCATTCGAAGCCATCGTGAGTCAGATGTCCCAAGGGCGCGCCATGCCAGGCGACAATAAGGTCGAGCGCCGCCTCGTTCTTCATCGGGGTAGTGCTTGGCCGATGCTGGAAATAGCGTTCGGCAAGCTCGCCTTCCCTATACCATTCATTCTCGCGCGCGAGCGTCCAAAGCGCGTCCGCCGCTGCTTGCGCGCTGCCATATTCCTCGACCAAGCGGGCGGCGATTCTTGCCCGCATTCCCTCATCGATCGACGCCGCGTGTTCGCTGCGCAGGCGGAACGCTTCAAGGAAGCGCTGACGGATCGAAGAGACGCTGACCCGGAATTCGCCCATGCCGTCATCGACGACGGCGTCACCGACGGACGGATGTTTAGGCGCTTCGTTCTGGATAATCTCCAACGCCCGGATGCGGGTACGCTGCTTGCGCCGAGCGCTCAGGAACAGCCGGCCGTCGCGGGTTGGCCCCAGCAAGGCTGCGCTTGCCGCAGACAGGTAGGCTTGAGGGTGAAGATATTTGGCGATCCGGACCGCGTGCTTGAGGACGGTGGCATCGATATCATCGTCGGCGTCGACGTAGATACCGCGCATAAGCTGGACGAGTTTGCCCGTCTCAGCCATGTAGTGGCTTCGTGTTTTATCCAGAGTTTCAACGACAAGAATGGAGTGCCATCGAACCTTCCCGTACTTCAGGTACGACTAAGTTGGTACCTTGTGCAACTGCACATCAAGTTGGATTATGACTTTCGCGTACTTCAGGTACGGGACAGTTATACGCTGGAGAAGTTCACCGGGCTCTGACTGGTCAAGGGAGTCGTTGCCTTTGGGAGACCTGTCGTTGCCGTATCAAGGGCTGGGAATCTTGTACTTGGCAGTTCCGCCGGATGGCGCAGTGGGCGTGATACTAATTTCCAGTTCTGAAGATCGCAACTAACGCCAAGATGCTTAGAATCAGCAGACTACAAGAGATTCCAAGACTTTGCGGAACGTGCTGAACTCTGGCCTGAGAGTATCGCATGTTGTTTGCGCGCAACCCACAACCCATGTCTATTTGCGACGTAGAGACTCGCGCTTTCGTGGAAGTGAATGACGCCGCCCTCGCCCACTATGGGTACTCGCGCGAGGAATTTCTGAGGATGACTAAGGATGACATCCGCCCGCCGGAAGACATCCCACTCCTGCTCGCAACTCTGAGAAACGCAAAAAGCGGCTATGCATCCTATGGGAACTTCCGCCATCGCAAGAAAGACGGAATCATTATTCATGTAGAAGTAGCTTCCTATCGTTTTTTGCAAGATGGCAGGCTGCTGTCTCTGACTATCGCGAATGATGTAACAGAGCGTTTGCGAGCGGAGGTTGCTGTACGTCGCTCCGAAGCGAAATTGCGCTCCTTCGTAGAAAAGAGCCCTTTCGGGATTTTCCGGACCAGTATCGATGAGGATAGATTTCTCAGCGTCAATCCAGCCCTCGTGAAAATGCTCGGATACGCCTCAGCGGAGGAACTCCTCTCCACCAGGCTCACTACGGATATCTATCTGGATCAACAGGAGCGCGAAAAAACTTTGCTGCCGCTGCTGCGGGACGGCGTTAACGGGGTGGAGGTTCAGTGTAAGCGGAAGAACGGGGAGCCAGTCACCTTTCATTTGAGCGGACGGCTGATTCAAGAATCCGTCACCGGTGGCAGGAGTTTCGAGGGGGTCGCGGAGGACGTCACCGAGCACAAGCGGGCAGAGCAAGCGTTACGCGAGAGCGAGGAACGCTTCCGTCAGGTAGTCGAGACCGCACCTGTCGGTATGTACACTCAGACCGACGGTGTTTTTCGGTATTTCAATCCTGCCGCTCTCGCCATCTTCGGCGCGCAGAGCGCCAGCCAAGTCGTTGGTAGAGGCTTCCTGGAAATAATCCATCAGGACAGCCGTGCCGCTGTAACCGAGCGGGCCCGTCTGGTAACAGAAGCAAAGAAGGCTGTACCTTTCCTGGAGGAACGGTTACTTCGCCTGGATGGAACTGTATTCGATGGAGAGGTCACCGCTGTACCGTTCATATTCGAAGGGCATGACGGTGCTCTTGTCTTCGTTCGTGATATCACCGAGCGCAAGCAAGAAGAGGAGAAGCGGCGTGCACTTGAACAACAGCTTCGCCAGGCTCAGAAGATGGAGGCCGTGGGCCAGCTAGCAGGCGGCATTGCCCATGACTTCAATAATCTTCTGATGGTCATACAAAGCTACACGGAAATGCTGCAAGACAGCCTTCCCGCCGGCGATAACCTCCGCAAGAACACGCGGGAAATCATGAAGGCTGCCGAACGCGCAGCTCGCCTCACCGGCCAAATGCTGGCGTTCAGCCGCAAGCAGATCATTTCTCCGTTGGTGCTCGACCTTACCGTCGTCATAAATGAAACGGCGAAAATGTTAACGCGGCTCATCGGTGAAGACATTGAATTTCGAGTCGCCTCGCCGGAGTCACTGTGGGCGATCGAGGCTGATTCGAATCAGATCGTTCAGGTTCTGATGAACCTATGCATCAATGCCCGGGATGCGATGCCGCATGGTGGCGCGCTTACAATCACAACCGAAAATGTCGCTGTGCAGAAGGGGAGTATCGGCAATCACCCATACATGGTTTCTGGTGAATACGTGAAGCTTTCGGTCGCCGATACCGGTTCGGGGATTAGCAAAGAGGAGCAGGAGCATATTTTCGAGCCATTCTTTACAACCAAACAGGTCGGAAAAGGAACTGGATTGGGCCTCGCCGTGGTTTACGGGATTGTGAAGCAAAGCGGGGGCTACGTATGGGTTGACAGCGAACATGGGCAGGGCGCCTGTTTCACGATCTGCCTGCCCAGAGCAAAGGGAGCGACCACAGCCGCCGTTTCCGTGAAGACCGAAGCAGGGCCGCGAGGGACGGAAACCCTATTGGTCGCTGAAGACGAAGGAGCGTTGAGAGAGGCAATCTGTGACTATCTGCGTAGCTTGGGATACACGGTCTTGGCGGCAAGTTCAGGTCAGGAGGCACTTTCGGCAGCCTGCGAACACGAGGGCCGGATCGACCTTCTGATTACGGATATTGTGATGCCCAAAATGAGTGGGCGGGAATTGTCGCAAACACTGGGTAGCTTACGCCCAGGTCTCAAGACGATCCACATGTCCGGCTACACAGACGATGCCGTATTGCGACACGGTATTAAAAAATCCGAGGCAACGTACTTACAGAAGCCGTTTAGCCTAGGTATGCTTGCCCATAAAGTGCGTGACACGCTAGGCCGGGGTGAAACCGCAGCTGTTCCAGGTAACTGAAACTCCGGAATTGACCGGAAGCGCATCCGCTTCGGGTATACGAATCGTCAAGAATCCTGAAACAAAGAATTACGTTAACTGATTAGAGCATTAGGGAGAGAAACAGATGGACACGCAAACCCGCATACTTCGGGCGCACTCTTGCGCAACTGATGCCCATGAGGCTGTTCGCGAATTTCAGACCTCCTGATCTGGTTGAAATCAGGATGACCCGAGTTTGAAGACGAGCGTGAGGTGTGTACCGGGGAAGATGGTTTTCGTGGCGTTGAGTTCCGCCAACAGTTTCTCGATGGCCTGATCGTGAGCCGCCTGGGTGAGATGGTGGAGGCGGACAGTCAAGGTGTTGGTGATGAGGTCAGGGGTAAGATCAGCCTCGGTATCGAAGATCTGGCGCAGCAAGGCGCGGGCATCGTCAGTGCGGGCGATATGTTCGCGAAGCAGGGAGGCCATGCTGGATTCGGCGCGATAAGCGATCATCTTGATGGTATCGACGAAATGCTTTCGTTCGGTACGCAGCCGAGTAAATCGGTCTTCCTCTGGCAATAGCTTCACGGGAATGTGATGCGGAGTGTCCTTGCGCGACTGTTTGAGTTGGTCGATCTGCAAATCGAGACTTTCGATGTCTTCCCGCAGTTGCGCCTTGCGCTGCTGAAAACCCTGAACTTCAGAGTTGGTGGGATCCTCCGATAAAGCAAGGGCTCCGAACTGAGCCGCCTGCCGATGGCGCTGGCCGATTTTGGAGCGGATCTTGCCGTCGAGTTTGCGCCACTCCGGATTTACCACCTGGATCGCATCAGGAACGGGTTCGGTTCCATACTCAATCAAGCTATCCAATCCGTAATGTTCGCGCATGTAGCGGAAGAAGTTTTCCTGAGACCATCGGGCGAATAACGACGGTGCCAGCGTGGTCATTGGCAGCTGGAAGTTGGTGGCTAAGATCGAAGTCTGATGGCCGCCGTCGCTGAGTTTGCGAATCTCGCGTACCCAGAACCGGTTCGACAACTGGGTACCGCGCTCGGCCAGTTTCATGGTCACGATTTCGCCGCTCACCAGC
Organism: uncultured Acidobacteriota bacterium; assembly: GCA_963786435.1. Lineage (GTDB taxonomy): Bacteria > Acidobacteriota > Terriglobia > Terriglobales > Acidobacteriaceae > TOLSYN. Next base: position 1,781,220 of record CAWAZK010000002.1, on the reverse strand, counting down.
TGGACGCGGTGCGTGGTGAATTCTTCGCTGCGCCACTCGCCCTGGGGAAACTTGTGATAGGTCAGAATGGCAATCCGCTTCTGCCACAGCTGCTCGAATAACTCGGGACTGTAGCCTTCCCGGTCGAACACCATTGTGAACCAGTGGGTACGAGGATCTTCCGCCATGCGCCGCTGTTGCTCCGGCGGCTGGATCACATTCACTTCCAGCCACGGAATCACATCCTGCTTGAGCGTGGCGATCAGTCCCGGATCCACCTCTTTGTTGACATACAGAAATGGCTGGCCATCCATGGCATTGATCCAGTAATCGGTGGTAGCCCGTAAACACAATCGCTGGCGCGCCACGTAATGGCGCGGTAGCGCCGTCTGCTCCCCGTGATAGACGCGCACGTGGCCATCGCAGTAGAAAAACAGTTCCGAGGCATCTTGCTGGGCGATCCATTCCTTGGCCAGTGCGGCGTTCCAGCGCAGGGCTTGACCCAAGTCGTGGCACAGCAGTTTTAACTTCTCCCGCAGCGTCCTCACTTCGGGAATGCGGTCCAGTCCCAGCAGCTTGCCCCACTCGCCTGGCGCTTGATAACGAAGCTGTTCCAGAGACCGGATCCGCCCCAGCGCCATCAATGCCAGCAGCAGGAAGATGCTGTCAATGCCATAAAATCCGTTTGGGAGCTGGTACATCTCCGGCGTGTAGCGCAACAACCCGGTCGCCAACAGCGCAGGCAATGCCAGCAGCACGCCGCCCCGGGTTACATCGCAGGTAGCTTGAAACTCGATGGGCGCCGACTCCAGCTCTCCCATCGCGGCCGCTACTCGCTCCAACGAACGCGTCGCGGCGTTTCCCATCGGCGCTTGGCTGTCGATCTGACTGCGACCACTCTTGTTGCTTACTTCGGTGGTGGCGGGTTCGTTTTTTTTAGCTTTCGCAAGCGTCCAGCGTCAACCGCCTTGTGCAGCGTGTTCGCCAACACATTCAGTTCACTCGCCACTTCCGGAACGCTCTGCCCCTCGTCAAGCAACTTCTGCGCTCGCTGCAGCACTTCCCCTTTCAGCACCGAGGCTGAACTGTGACGGGGTTTCACCGCGTAGAACCCGTTGGCCCCCTGCTCCCGAAAAACCTTCACATACCTCTTCACTGCAATCATCGGAACGCCGAACGCCTGGACAATCTCCTTGGGCTTCACCGTCCCGTTGACGATCATCTGGCTGGTGAACATGCGAAATCCACGCACATCGTTCTCCGCGTGGCGGAACACCGGCAGGTGGCCGTGGATGTAGTACACCGTGCCCGCCTCCTTTGCCACCGCTATGTGGTGATTGATCTCGGTCACTCCGGCAGGGAATATCGGCAGTTGCATCTGCGGCATGCTCTTTCTTAATCCAAAGCAGCCCCTCTGGCAACAGTTTTCAGGATCATTCCGTTTTCCCTGCCCGACAGGATCTACGGGGCGAGATCAGGAGTTCTGAAGCTACGGGCCCTTCTGGTCTGGCCGTGCTGCTCCAAGCCTTCCATCAGAAGCGATTCGGACGTCCATGCATGACAACCGGGACGAGATCGCGGAGAGAATTGGTAGATGGCCAGCGGTCCTCAAAAAGAGCGTGCTCTCCGCTATTTGCCATCGACGGACTGGAGTTAAGCGCTGCATTCTGGGCAGCGAGTCTACAGGTGCCGCGCGACAGCTGCTTTGGTGTATGGGCACTCGACGATTAGCTGATGTCGGCCACCTTGCTGAGCGCCTGGGCGCCGAACTTCTGCTCGTCGTTGACGTAACGGGCGGTGGTGTCGAGCTTGTCGTGTCCCAAGAGGAACTGAATCTGCTTGAGCGGGGCTTTGGCGTCGTAGTAGATGCGGGCGCAGGAGCGGCGGGCGTCGTGGGGGGCGAAGTTCTCGTGGCCGACCTGGGCGGCATAGTGACGGACGATCTGCCAGATCGCCGACTCGTCCAAGCCGTTGCCCCAGAGCTTGCCGTTCTTGCGCATGGCGCGAAAGACACGGCCGCTCGAGATCTTGGCCGCCGCCAGCCACTCGTCGATTCCCTGCTTGATCGGCGTCTCCAGCGGAATCGAGCGCACCTTCTGACGCTTGCCCATCAGGTCGATCAGGGCCCAGCCCTCGTGGAGCCGACCGATCGTCTTCACCTCCAGGTTGCAGAGCTCGGCCCGGCGCAGTCCGCAGGCAAAGAGCACCCCGAGTAACGCATAGTCGCGCTTGCCGGCCAGGGTCGTGCGGTCGGGAAGGCGGAGGCAGCGCTGCACACGTCGGCCAGCGGCATGCGCTGGCCCTCGCGCCAGCCGGTCACCGGGCGCGAGTGCACCCGCTTGAGGATCTGCTCTTCGTCGGCCTGCGAGATCCAACCCTCGTTCGCCGCGCAGTGGACGAGCGAGCGCACCGCCGCCATCTTGACGTTGACCGTCGAGGGGGCGAGCGGGGTGTCGCTCTCCTTATTATGGTGAGGCGTGCGGGCGGCGAGGTGGGCCTGGTAGGCGCGGAGCTGGCTGGCGTTGATCCGTACTCAAGGCGCTGCGGCTGTGTTTCGTGCCGGTTCATGTCGAATTCCTGATGGAGGCTGTAGGGGAAGGTTATGACTACAGCACCACGCTTACCGTGCTTATTCATCGCTCCAAGGCAATGGGCCACGCACGCTGGCTGAATCAGCTGCCTGAAATTGCAGACTGAGAACCTCACGAAAACAATCTGCCAATGACTTCCGACAGGCCGGTTTATGCCGCCCTATTTTCCTTGCCTCCACCGGGCGGGGGAGCAGGTTGAACCGTGGGAGTGCCCGAGCCGACAACCTGTAACCGGGGTGGTTGCTCAAGAGCATGCAGCAATGCGCGAGTCACCTGGTCATCAATTTCGGCGCCATTTTGCATTTCCACTGGATACCGGACCACGACCTCGAGTCCGTTCTGCGTGAGTTGCAATCGGCTGTGCGGTCGCGGCACCGGGACGGAGATATTAAGTGTGCTCTCCATTGCTCGGTGCTGTTGTTCCATGTGCTCCTGATACTGCGCGTACACCGAGTCGATGGCTCCCACGATGCGCTGCTCCGCAGTGAGGTAGTCGGACTCCGGAGCCAGGGTGAGAGACACCTCGTGCCAAAGAAAGTTTGTGCCGGGAATCTGCTTGAAAAAACTGGCAGCGGGTTGAAATACCACCGCATTGGAGAAGACGACTACGCGGCCAGTCGGGTGGCGGTCGCTGCCGGAGCCGCCAATCTCCATCAGGTGAAGGCGAATGAGGCCGATATCCACGACATCCCCTGTGACGCCGGAAATTTGGACACGGTCGCCGACACGGACGCCATATTTGCCGATTAAGAAGAAGTACCCGGCGATTGCGAGGATTACATTTTGCAGCGCCACGGCAAGGCCAGCGGTGATCAGCCCCGCGAAGGTTGCGATCGAACCGATCTCTGAAGCAAGGGCAAAAGCGACCGTAATGACGATCACAAACCATAATAGTAAACGCCGCAGAAACAGGAACTGGTATCTCCGCCGCACGTCGTGGACATAGCGGAAGATGGCTCGCCGCCAGAGTTCGGATAAGGCGAACGCGAACAGAATAACTCCCGCGAATATGGTGATGCGGACGCCATTTGCTTCAGCTCAAGTTCGTATTGTCTGCGCACGGTGTCGAGCCAGCGTACAAGGTTGTCCTTATAGCTATCGAGCAGGATGGATTGCTCGCCGAGCGGAAGTACAACGGCGGAGAGCTGTTTGTAACTGGTTGCCAACGCATCAAGCTGATGCTGCAGGTCAGCGACTTGCTTAGGATTCGTGCTGCCGGCCTGATTCGCGAGCTGCTGGCCCTGCTGCGCGGAGTTTGTGAGCACATCGATCATCGGGGAGCGAAGCTGCTGTGAGGCTCGCGACAGAGCTTCAGTGGAATCAATAGTTTGTTCGAGCGTGCTCATTTTCTGTTTCAGTGAGAACAACTCGGTCACCAGGCTGAGAAGGCCGGAAGGCTCGCGATGGTTCGCTTGCGCCGACGCTACGCCAGTTGCAGTGCTCGTCCCAGCGGCTCTGGGTTGAGAGTTGGCATTGGGAGCGGCTGCTTCCGGCAATGAGCGTTGCAACTCCTCGATTTGCGCCAGCAGGTTTCCACCGCCAGCTGATATTCCGGCAGCGCTGACAAAGCTCATGAGCTCGTGCAAAGTCTGACTGCGGGCCCGAGCGAGCCCAAGCTCGCTCTGTAGCGCATTAAGGCGGCTTTGAAGAGCGCGTCGCCTGCGCAGAGGCGCCTTTGCTACTTGAGAGCGCAGCGATTGCACCTCTGACTGCGTTTGGCGCACTTTCGCATCTACTGCTGATGCCGCACTCTGAAGCGACTCATATCGGCTGGGCTGCTGGTGACTTGATGGCGCGGGAGTGGTACTGGGATTGGAGATCAAGCCCGCAGCCGCCTTGGCAAAGTCGAACGAGAAGCGAACGATCTGGGAATCGAGCCGCTTGCTATCCGTAACGAACAAGGCATCGGCGGGCTCAGAGGTCAGTTGTTCCTCGACTGCGAGCTGATGATGCCAATTGATCGTTTGATTCAGATAGGAAAGAACTTGCGACGAGGTCGGGAGCCCCAAGTTGGACGCTTGCAGAGCGACGACTTTCAGCGCGCCGGTGACACATAGGACGAAAACAAGCACGACAGAAACTCCGACGCGACTTCCCTCGCTCCTCCACGGTTGAGTGCTGGGCACAACCTCTGAGGTTCGTAATATAGCCATGGTCACTACAGATGCTCTCTAACAGGAAGTGGTACGCTGGCGATAGCGACAAGGCCTAACCCCGATTCGGGTTGTTGCTCATATATTGCCATGTCCATGGACAATCGCGCTCTGGATAAAGAGCCTCTTGGCTGTACAAGTGCGTTCACCGCCCGCTTACAATCGATCTATGACATTGGACAATGGCAATCGATGCACGGTCTATTCCTTTCTATTTGTCATCGCGGTCGTGCTCTTCCTTCTACGCTCATCGCGCAGTGGGCCATACCATCGGGACCTTGAAAGATCGACGACCGAGGTCGTATGTCCCTGCGGAGAGCTCGGCAACCGGGATTCGGAAAAAGCTTCGTAACCGAGCGCGGTTCCGAGCGGCGGAACCCGCTGGCCATTTTCATACCGCGATACTGGAGCGCCGCTTCTACAGGCTGCATCGCAAACCGAAAGGCGGGCGGAGTTGCCAATTCGGTAAGGTAATAAGACGTGCCGGAGTGATTCACTTGCGTGCAACCGAGAGGCGTTCGTGGACGATCTTCAACTTGCCTTCATGATCCAGCGCAAAAACCTGCGTTGCACGGCCGTTGAGAGTGTGCGATTCGGTGCCGCGAGCTGTCCGCAACAGTGCATTGTTCAGAATCGTTACCATTGCGAGCGGCCTCGCCGGCAGTCGAAGCCCGAATCCGTTCTTATGCGTCCTAGAAGTTTGGGTGAAACCGCACATGAAGCATACTGCTCGACAGTTGCAGGTTCGAGAAGGCAGTGATTGGTTCTCGGAGGGAGAGCAGGTCGGAAGCAGCCTCGATGACCTTGTCGAAGCCGTGAAGCGCGTCCAGAAGAAGCGTCGGTTGAGAGCGGCTTGAACTGCCACAGGGGTTCTGTAATCCGGGGGTATTGCGCTAAGCAATTTTCTGCTTTGAGCAGATACCCCCGTTGAGCTATTCTGGGCTGATCTGACCCCTCTCAGGAGAACGCCCACCGATGCTCGTCTCTGACCTGCATGAACGTATCCGCCTCTATGTAATCGCCACCATCAAGTCGCGGAAGATTACCGGAACTGCGTTGGGCGAAAGGGTTGGCGTGCGGCAAGCGCACATTTCAAACTTTCTCACTCGCAAACGAGGCTTGAGCATCGAGAAGATGGATGCACTCCTCGGCGCGCTGGGGCTCAATGTCGAGCAACTAGAGCGGTTTCATGGTGTCCGTGTCCGATAACCGCAGTATTGAAACCAAGCCGCGGAATCTTGGGCGGTGATAGCTGCCATGGCGGCTGTGATGGCGAGGTCGAGGGTGTCGAGTATTCGAGCTTTGCTTGCTCGTAAGTGTTGTTTGATCTTGGACCAGCACTTCTCGATGGGATTGAAGTCCGGTGAGTAAGGCGGTAGATAGAGCAGTTCGGCTCCGGCTTGCTCAATCAACATGCGAACCAGCCGATGCTTATGTGCCGACAGATTGTCCATGATCACAACCTGTCCAGGGCGCAATCGCGGACATAGGACCTGTTCCAGATAGGCCAGAAAGACGTCACCGTCGGTGGGTTCTGGGATCGTCATGGTGGCCAGCAGGCCGATCGTCATGGTGGCCAGCAGGCCGTTCATCGTGATCGCTCCCAACAGAGTCACGGTATGCCAGTGCCCGCCCGGAGCACCCTCGCACACACGATCACCGCGTTCGCCGCGCCCGTAGCGACGGGTCATCTCGGTGGTCACGCCGCTTTCGTCCAGAAACACCAAGCGTTGCGGATCGATTCGAGCGATCAACTCCCACCACGATTGCCGTCGCTGCCGGCCTTCTTCCGTGTCCTGCTCACTGGCGTGCAACGTTTTTTTTACGCCGCAACCCCAGCCGCTGGAGTTCAAGACAGAGTCGCGTCTTGCTGAGCTTCACCTGCAGATGTTGCTCCAGCCGTTGCCCCAACTCGGCCAGCGTGAGATCCGGTTGATCCTGCAACTGCTGGCGCAGATGCCGTTTCACTGCGTCGGTCACCCGGCTCACCGGCCCATGTACCCGTTGCAGAGGCCGCTCCATTTGTCCCGACTTCAGCTGTTGCCGTCGAATCTTCTTTATAAAACCGTAGCTGACACCAAACTGCTCCGCCAGCTGCTCTAGGCCGATCCCAGCCCTTTCGTATGCCTGCAGAAGCTTGCACCGCAAATCATCCGAATATGCTCGTGGCATCGATTTATGTCTTCACAGAGAAGTCGCCAACTGCAACTTACTCCAATCCCTCTTCTCTGGATATAACTACTTAGGAACCGCTCTAGTCGCAGTGGCCGATCAGACGCAAGTTCGGGAGGAGTCCACATCCGCAAATGAGGGCATTCCCCTAATCCAGCTTCGGGCAGCAATGAACCTAAAAACGGCAGTTACTCTGCGAAACCGATATTCGTTTCGAGGAGCCTCGGCGTTAGAGGTGGAGTGATTTTACCCACGAGATAGTCCAGCAGGGTCTTCCATCGGTTGGTTGCAGGAAACTGCTCCGCAACTGTTCTTACATGGCGTAGAGCCTTGTGGATATTGGCGATCATCAGCATCAGGGTTTTCCTGGCAGCGTGCATCGGCGTCAGGTAGAGCGTTGTTTTTCCGGCATGTTTGGTCGCTCTGCCCACGGCTGCCAGTAAAAGCGCACGGCTGGTAATGGCTTCCATCCTCGCCCCCGGTTTGGCCGCACGGCAGTACCAACTCCACCAGTTGTAGACCAAGGCTACGGCACGTGCGCTGGTCTGGCAGCGCTCCATGTCCTGTGTCGTAAAGCCGCCCCAGCCCCACTGGTTCTTCAACTCATCGAAGCCGTTCTCCGCATCGGCCCGATCGCGGTATAACTGCGCCATTGCATCCAGCGGGTAGCTGCTGTTGGTCACCAGCACCGCGTACTCCCACAGTTGCACGTCCTCATCAGGCAGCAGTAGCTCGATCTGTTCATCTTTGGTCTTTCGACTCAGCGCTAAGTCGGACTTTGCACGTTGACGGAGGATCACGACCCGGCGTGATTTATCCCACCCGGTCAGCCGCAGGGTGTCCTCCACCGCACTCCAACCCTGATCGCGAGGGCCGGGCGTGCTCCAGTCCTCGCGGGCAAACTGGCGCGCCAGCAGCCGTTGCACCCCTTTGGTCTGGCGTAGTTTGAACAGATAGGGCTGGCCGCGATCTTCCAGTTCGCCGATAAACGGCTCGTTGCCGTAACCGCAGTCTCCGCGCACCAAAGCTGGCAGTTGCTCTCGGCTCAAGCTATCCAGCACCGCGCACAGTCCAGGTCGCGCGTGCAGGGAGCTGTGCTGCTTTCCAGAAGAAACCACGACGTCGAGCACCAGCCGCAGGTTGCCAACCCAGTAAGTGTGCAGTGCGTGGCTGGGCCGGCCAGGCTTGTGCGGGTTGTAGCCGACCTCGGCCCCGCTTTGCTTGCCGAACAGCGTCTTGATCGTCGTGTCGATATCCAGGATCCACGGCGAGTTCAGCGCGGCCTGCACACTGGAGAGCAATTGCGGACGCAGCCAGTCCCGGCTTTGCTCTGCGCTCATCCGCGCCAGCGATCTGCGAAGTGAATCCTCGCTGACAATCTTACTCATTCCAAGGATCTGCGGACTTACTCCGTCGCCCCGCAGACCGGTAATGTGAGCATAACGTCTGTGCCCTGCCAGAATGGATAGAAACCAGGTGCCAAGAACGTCCCGCTTGCCGGGCGCGTTGCCGCTGATATAACTAAGCGGGCAACTCTCCAGCCAAGAGTCATACACCCCAGTGGTGGAAAGAAACTCCGCGAAAAAGGCCAGTTGCGCGTTCGGCGTGGCGCTGGCCTCGTAATCCCAGCGTACATGGATCCGCCCACCCGGCGTGTCTACCGAAAACGCCTCCACTTCCTGCCCGCGTACAGAAATCCCCACCTCGCGCAACTCACCCATCTGGTGACTGCCTCCACTCAGCTCAAACCCGCTCCCAGTCTACAGCCCTCAATCGTTTCGGGATTCCAACTGCCGGAAAGAGGATGAATCCGACCTTCGCCAATGGTCAAGTTCTAGGGACAATCGGATTCACCCGGAGTCAACTGCGGCGATTGGAAGCGGTACCTCCAGATACGCGAAAGCTGTGGGTGCGTTTCATCGCTGTCAAAGCGGACAAAGCACTGTCAACGCCAATGAGCCCCAGAGTGGAGAGCGGTTCAGTCTTGCTGATTGATCGGCACTATTGTTCGTTGGACAACCATTCCAACGACAAGCCGAACCTGTACCTGATTCGGAAAGATGAAGTGTGCATGGTTCGTTGGGTGGAGATGCAGGGCACCCAGCTATGCTTGCGGCCAGAACGCAACGACTATCCTCTGGATTTCATATCTATCAATGGGAAGAACCAACTTGAATCTTGCATCGTGGGGCGGCTTGCGCACGTTGCCACTGATATCTAACGTTGACTCCACCAAGAAGATACTTCCTAGCGAAAACTCAGCGCACGGAGTTCACTATCTGTGCCCCGCTTCTTCGTTCTCAATCAGCGCCACGAGCAGGACTGTCCATCTCCGGAGCTGATGTTGACGCGATTGCGGCCGGCCGCCTTGGCTGCATACAGCGCTGTGTCGGCAGCTGCGATCAACTCGTCGCCAGTCCGGCCATCCTGAGGAAATGCCGCAACGCCGAATGAGGCAGTCACCGCGATCGAGGCATTACCAAACAGCACCGGGGTGGCAGCCATCGCAGTACAGAGTTGCTCAGCCCGTTCGACCGCGTTGCTCTTCGCCATTTGCGGCAGAACCAGCAAAAACTCCTCGCCACCGTAGCGGCAGTATATATCGCTGCCACGGGCGTTGCCTTTCATCAGATCGCCGAAACTTCGCAACACCTCGTCACCGCCGAGATGTCCATAGTGATCGTTGACAGCCTTGAAGTGGTCGAGATCACCCATGATCAAACTGACAGGATGGCCATGGCGGTCGGCTAAGATCAGTTCCCGGCTGAGAGTTTCCTCGAGGTAGCGACGGTTGTAGAGCCCGGTCAGCGGATCACGTATCGACCGCTCGCGGAGCTGCTCCTGTAAGGCCAGTACCTCGCGCTCGGCGCGGGTGCGTTCTGTTACGTCCATCACCAGGCCAATCAGAGCCACCTTGCCACCGATTTCCATTGTGCTGCCGTGACTCTCGACGTCGATCACAACTCCGTTCTTACGTAAGCCGCGGAATGCATATTTAACGTGCTCCATCTCGCCGCTGAGTCGCTTACGGATATTCTCCGCGACGAGTGGGCGATCATTCTCAGATGCGATGTCAAGTAGTCCTAACCTCCGGACTTCAAGTGCGCTATAACCGAAAATCTCGTCAAACCTGGCATTGGAGTAGCTGAATTTCCCATCCTCGACGATGACCATGCCGACCAGCGACTGGCTCACGAGTCCGCGGAACCTTGCCTCCGATTCGCGCAAGGCACGATTGATTCGTTCGTTCTCGCGCAAGGCCGCTTCCAATTCCCCGGTGCGCCGGCTCACCTTCTCTTCCAGCACGATCGCCGTCTGGAACAAGCTGAAGTCAGAGCCCTGAGCACTAGTGCTCAGTTCAGCACGATCCATCAGTGCCTGAACGATCTTGTTCAAGCGAACAATCTCGGCGCTCAAAGCCTGCTCGTCGTCAATCAACCGCTGGTCCGGCATGTTACGCCTCTATTGAATCTGTACCGATCGCAATTCCGACCAGTGTCTGATTGATATGCACGCCCCGGAATTGCTCGCCGTAAGTATTGAAGCCTATGGTGTTGTTCCGTAGAAACACTTCACCGACACGATCTGCAAGAGAACTTTGGGAAATCTCCATCTTGCGGAGAATGCAGTCATAGCCTAAAACAAACTGAGGCAACCCGATTTCCGTGCGTATTTGCGCAAAGACTTGCTCCAGGTTCTCGACTAAATCAACTCCCTTGGCCACGCGAAGAACCAGGCCGTTCTCGATGGCGCAGAAAAATGTCAGGCTCCCGTCCGAATTGACTTTCTGAATGGAACGCACGTAGTTCGTTCCATCTATCAGCACCACGACAGGCCACGCAGCAAAGCGTTTGGGTGCTAACTCACGCGTATCAATGCCGAGTACTCGCGCATACTCTTGGGCTGCAGGCAATCCGTTAATTTCCTTCACGACGCGAAGGGAGGTATCGGCCTCGGTGACGACCAGCCGTTCTTTCGTCGCAACAAAGTGTTGCGTCTTGAAAAGCCTGAATGGCAATCGAGTCGCCATCAGGACGACAACCGCGCTATCCGATTGAAATCTCCCATCAAAATAAATCTGCGTGCTCTCAAAATTCACTCCGTCACCCGCGGAGCCTCCGACAAGTGGAAGTTTTCCTAAAGCGCTTTGCAATGTGCGCGTGACCACCTCTTCGCGCATTGACATACCATCGATCAACAGTAACGCAAAGCTGTGATCTGGATCAGCTTGGGGTGAATGGCTTTCCAGACCTTGCAATAGCTCCTGGGTAAGAGCCTGCCCCGTGGCAATCTTGAATTGCTGCAGGCAGTCAATGCGACCGCTTACGGCGTTAAAGCTGCTAGCGGGAAAACTCGCTCCGGCAATGCTGTGTTCGCGATAACCGGCGGGCCCGATTTCTCCGGCAGTGGTGCAGCCCACGACTTGAACTCCGGCAAACAAAGTTCTCATTTCTTCAGCGAGCACTTCGAGGTCATAGTCGCTGGAGCAGAAGAAGATCACCAACGCCATCTCCGGCTGGGCTACCCCCGCGCGAAATTCAGAACTCCTGATCTCGCCCCGTAGATCCTGTCGGGCAGGGAAAACGGAATGATCCTGAAAACTGTTGCCAGAGGGGCTGCTTTGGATTAAGAAAGAGCATGCCGCAGATGCAACTGCCGATATTCCCTGCCGGAGTGACCGAGATCAATCACCACATAGCGGTGGCAAAGGAGGCGGGCACGGTGTACTACATCCACGGCCACCTGCCGGTGTTCCGCCACGCGGAGAACGATGTGCGTGGATTTCGCATGTTCACCAGCCAGATGATCGTCAACGGGACGGTGAAGCCCAAGGAGATTGTCCAGGCGTTCGGCGTTCCGATGATTGCAGTGAAGAGGTATGTGAAGGTTTTTCGGGAGCAGGGGGCCAACGGGTTCTACGCGGTGAAACCCCGTCACAGTTCAGCCTCGGTGCTGAAAGGGGAAGTGCTGCAGCGAGCGCAGAAGTTGCTTGACGAGGGGCAGAGCGTTCCGGAAGTGGCGAGTGAACTGAATGTGTTGGCGAACACGCTGCACAAGGCGGTTGACGCTGGACGCTTGCGAAAGCTAAAAAAAACGAACCCGCCACCACCGAAGTAAGCAACAAGAGTGGTCGCAGTCAGATCGACAGCCAAGCGCCGATGGGAAACGCCGCGACGCGTTCGTTGGAGCGAGTAGCGGCCGCGATGGGAGAGCTGGAGTCGGCGCCCATCGAGTTTCAAGCTACCTGCGATGTAACCCGGGGCGGCGTGCTGCTGGCATTGCCTGCGCTGTTGGCGACCGGGTTGTTGCGCTACACGCCGGAGATGTACCAGCTCCCAAACGGATTTTATGGCATTGACAGCATCTTCCTGCTGCTGGCATTGATGGCGCTGGGGCGGATCCGGTCTCTGGAACAGCTTCGTTATCAAGCGCCAGGCGAGTGGGGCAAGCTGCTGGGACTGGACCGCATTCCCGAAGTGAGGACGCTGCGGGAGAAGTTAAAACTGCTGTGCCACGACTTGGGTCAAGCCCTGCGCTGGAACGCCGCACTGGCCAAGGAATGGATCGCCCAGCAAGATGCCTCGGAACTGTTTTTCTACTGCGATGGCCACGTGCGCGTCTATCACGGGGAGCAGACGGCGCTACCGCGCCATTACGTGGCGCGCCAGCGATTGTGTTTACGGGCTACCACCGATTACTGGATCAATGCCATGGATGGCCAGCCATTTCTGTATGTCAACAAAGAGGTGGATCCGGGACTGATCGCCACGCTCAAGCAGGATGTGATTCCGTGGCTGGAAGTGAATGTGATCCAGCCGCCGGAGCAACAGCGGCGCATGGCGGAAGATCCTCGTACCCACTGGTTCACAATGGTGTTCGACCGGGAAGGCTACAGTCCCGAGTTATTCGAGCAGCTGTGGCAGAAGCGGATTGCCATTCTGACCTATCACAAGTTTCCCCAGGGCGAGTGGCGCAGCGAAGAATTCACCACGCACCGCGTCCAGCTGGTGAGCGGCGAAATCGTGACCATGAAACTGGCCGAGCGCGGTACCCAGTTGTCGAACCGGTTCTGGGTACGCGAGATTCGCAAACTCAGCGACGGCGGCCATCAGACTTCGATCTTAGCCACCAACTTCCAGCTGCCAATGACCACGCTGGCACCGTCGTTATTCGCCCGATGGTCTCAGGAAAACTTCTTCCGCTACATGCGCGAACATTACGGATTGGATAGCTTCAGAACTCCTGATCTCGCCCCGTAGATCCTGTCGGGCAGGGAAAACGGAATGATCCTGAAAACTGTTGCCAGAGGGGCTGCTTTGGATTAAGAAAGAGCATGCCGCAGATGCAACTGCCGATATTCCCTGCCGGAGTGACCGAGATCAATCACCACATAGCGGTGGCAAAGGAGGCGGGCACGGTGTACTACATCCACGGCCACCTGCCGGTGTTCCGCCACGCGGAGAACGATGTGCGTGGATTTCGCATGTTCACCAGCCAGATGATCGTCAACGGGACGGTGAAGCCCAAGGAGATTGTCCAGGCGTTCGGCGTTCCGATGATTGCAGTGAAGAGGTATGTGAAGGTTTTTCGGGAGCAGGGGGCCAACGGGTTCTACGCGGTGAAACCCCGTCACAGTTCAGCCTCGGTGCTGAAAGGGGAAGTGCTGCAGCGAGCGCAGAAGTTGCTTGACGAGGGGCAGAGCGTTCCGGAAGTGGCGAGTGAACTGAATGTGTTGGCGAACACGCTGCACAAGGCGGTTGACGCTGGACGCTTGCGAAAGCTAAAAAAAACGAACCCGCCACCACCGAAGTAAGCAACAAGAGTGGTCGCAGTCAGATCGACAGCCAAGCGCCGATGGGAAACGCCGCGACGCGTTCGTTGGAGCGAGTAGCGGCCGCGATGGGAGAGCTGGAGTCGGCGCCCATCGAGTTTCAAGCTACCTGCGATGTAACCCGGGGCGGCGTGCTGCTGGCATTGCCTGCGCTGTTGGCGACCGGGTTGTTGCGCTACACGCCGGAGATGTACCAGCTCCCAAACGGATTTTATGGCATTGACAGCATCTTCCTGCTGCTGGCATTGATGGCGCTGGGGCGGATCCGGTCTCTGGAACAGCTTCGTTATCAAGCGCCAGGCGAGTGGGGCAAGCTGCTGGGACTGGACCGCATTCCCGAAGTGAGGACGCTGCGGGAGAAGTTAAAACTGCTGTGCCACGACTTGGGTCAAGCCCTGCGCTGGAACGCCGCACTGGCCAAGGAATGGATCGCCCAGCAAGATGCCTCGGAACTGTTTTTCTACTGCGATGGCCACGTGCGCGTCTATCACGGGGAGCAGACGGCGCTACCGCGCCATTACGTGGCGCGCCAGCGATTGTGTTTACGGGCTACCACCGATTACTGGATCAATGCCATGGATGGCCAGCCATTTCTGTATGTCAACAAAGAGGTGGATCCGGGACTGATCGCCACGCTCAAGCAGGATGTGATTCCGTGGCTGGAAGTGAATGTGATCCAGCCGCCGGAGCAACAGCGGCGCATGGCGGAAGATCCTCGTACCCACTGGTTCACAATGGTGTTCGACCGGGAAGGCTACAGTCCCGAGTTATTCGAGCAGCTGTGGCAGAAGCGGATTGCCATTCTGACCTATCACAAGTTTCCCCAGGGCGAGTGGCGCAGCGAAGAATTCACCACGCACCGCGTCCAGCTGGTGAGCGGCGAAATCGTGACCATGAAACTGGCCGAGCGCGGTACCCAGTTGTCGAACCGGTTCTGGGTACGCGAGATTCGCAAACTCAGCGACGGCGGCCATCAGACTTCGATCTTAGCCACCAACTTCCAGCTGCCAATGACCACGCTGGCACCGTCGTTATTCGCCCGATGGTCTCAGGAAAACTTCTTCCGCTACATGCGCGAACATTACGGATTGGATAGCTTGATTGAGTATGGAACCGAACCCGTTCCTGATGCGATCCAGGTGGTAAATCCGGAGTGGCGCAAACTCGACGGCAAGATCCGCTCCAAAATCGGCCAGCGCCATCGGCAGGCGGCTCAGTTCGGAGCCCTTGCTTTATCGGAGGATCCCACCAACTCTGAAGTTCAGGGTTTTCAGCAGCGCAAGGCGCAACTGCGGGAAGACATCGAAAGTCTCGATTTGCAGATCGACCAACTCAAACAGTCGCGCAAGGACACTCCGCATCACATTCCCGTGAAGCTATTGCCAGAGGAAGACCGATTTACTCGGCTGCGTACCGAACGAAAGCATTTCGTCGATACCATCAAGATGATCGCTTATCGCGCCGAATCCAGCATGGCCTCCCTGCTTCGCGAACATATCGCCCGCACTGACGATGCCCGCGCCTTGCTGCGCCAGATCTTCGATACCGAGGCTGATCTTACCCCTGACCTCATCACCAACACCTTGACTGTCCGCCTCCACCATCTCACCCAGGCGGCTCACGATCAGGCCATCGAGAAACTGTTGGCGGAACTCAACGCCACGAAAACCATCTTCCCCGGTACACACCTCACGCTCGTCTTCAAACTCGGGTCATCCTGATTTCAACCAGATCAGGAGGTCTGAGCTTGATTGAGTATGGAACCGAACCCGTTCCTGATGCGATCCAGGTGGTAAATCCGGAGTGGCGCAAACTCGACGGCAAGATCCGCTCCAAAATCGGCCAGCGCCATCGGCAGGCGGCTCAGTTCGGAGCCCTTGCTTTATCGGAGGATCCCACCAACTCTGAAGTTCAGGGTTTTCAGCAGCGCAAGGCGCAACTGCGGGAAGACATCGAAAGTCTCGATTTGCAGATCGACCAACTCAAACAGTCGCGCAAGGACACTCCGCATCACATTCCCGTGAAGCTATTGCCAGAGGAAGACCGATTTACTCGGCTGCGTACCGAACGAAAGCATTTCGTCGATACCATCAAGATGATCGCTTATCGCGCCGAATCCAGCATGGCCTCCCTGCTTCGCGAACATATCGCCCGCACTGACGATGCCCGCGCCTTGCTGCGCCAGATCTTCGATACCGAGGCTGATCTTACCCCTGACCTCATCACCAACACCTTGACTGTCCGCCTCCACCATCTCACCCAGGCGGCTCACGATCAGGCCATCGAGAAACTGTTGGCGGAACTCAACGCCACGAAAACCATCTTCCCCGGTACACACCTCACGCTCGTCTTCAAACTCGGGTCATCCTGATTTCAACCAGATCAGGAGGTCTGAGCTTGCGGAAGGGACTCGATTCAAAGGACAAAGAGCAGCAAGTTGGCACTATACTGAGAACTGCCCAGCAAAGACCTCAATTATGCGGATCAGAATACCCAGCATCTCGGACGACCTGATTGGATACGACCGGCTCTTTGCGATATGGAAACAGGTTCTGGAGACAGATGACGAGGTCACGTTCGACTTTTCAGAGGCTGGGCAGTTGCGTAATAATGCGATCACATTTCTAGGCGGCCTGTCTCGTCTCGCGGAGGTCAGGTTCGGCAAGAATCCAATTGACTGGCAAAGTTTAAGTTCCTCGCGGTTGCGATACCTGCATCGTTTCGAGCTTACTCACTTTTTCCGTGCGCCCGGGAGCGTGCTACGAACCGCCCATTTGAAAAGGAGACCCTCCCGCCTCTACGGCGAGGAGCAGCGCAGCGAATTTGTCCCATTCCGACAAGATGTCTCGAAAAAGGTCGCAGCGGTTGAGGTTATCTCGTATCTAGATCGGTTTCATGGTGTCCGTGTCCGATAACCGCAGTATTGAAACCAAGCCGCGGAATCTTGGGCGGTGATAGCTGCCATGGCGGCTGTGATGGCGAGGTTGAGGGTGTCGAGTATTCGAGCTTTGCTTGCTCGTAAGTGTTGTTTGATCTTGGACCAGCACTTCTCGATGGGATTGAAGTCCGGTGAGTACGGCGGTAGATAAAGCAGTTCGGCTCCGGCTTGCTCAATCAACATGCGAACCAGCCGATGCTTATGTGCCGACAGATTGTCCATGATCACAACCTGTCCAGGGCGCAATCGCGGACATAGGACCTGTTCCAGATAGGCCAGAAAGACGTCACCGTCGGTGGGTTCTGGGATCGTCATGGTGGCCAGCAGGCCGTTCATCGTGATCGCTCCCAACAGAGTCACGGTATGCCAGTGCCCGCCCGGAGCACCCTCGCACACACGATCACCGCGTTCGCCGCGCCCGTAGCGACGGGTCATCTCGGTGGTCACGCCGCTTTCGTCCAGAAACACCAAGCGTTGCGGATCGATTCGAGCGATCAACTCCCACCACGATTGCCGTCGCTGCCGGCCTTCTTCCGTGTCCTGCTCACTGGCGTGCAACGTTTTTTTTACGCCGCAACCCCAGCCGCTGGAGTTCAAGACAGAGTCGCGTCTTGCTGAGCTTCACCTGCAGATGTTGCTCCAGCCGTTGCCCCAACTCGGCCAGCGTGAGATCCGGTTGATCCTGCAACTGCTGCCGCAGATGCCCTTTCACTGCGTCGGTCACCCGGCTCACCGGCCCATGTACCCGTTGCAGAGGCCGCTCCATTTGTCCCGACTTTAGCTGTTGCCGTCGAATCTTCTTTGTAAAACCGTAGCTGACACCAAACTGCTCCGCCAACTGCTCCAGGCCGATCCCGGCCCTTTCGTATGCCTGCAGAAGCTTGCACCGCAAATCATCCGAATATGCTCGTGGCATCGATTTGTGTCTTCACAGAGAAATCGCCAACTGCAACTTACTCCAATCCCTCTTCTCTGGATATAACTACTTAGGAACCGCTCTAAAGGACCAATTGCTAGGCAAGGGGTGGATTAGCCTTTCGGCGGCTCTAAAGGATGAAATTGTTGGCAGGGTGTGGGAAATCTACGACAATTGTTTCGAGCACAGCGATTCTAGTGTCGGGCTTTTTACGTGTGGCTTGCACTACGCTTTGGAGAAGACGGTACAACTGACAATGGTTGACTTTGGAGTTGGAATACCGCACAGGGTTAGCGAGTATCTCAAGCGACCCGACATGCCGGCTGGTGAGGCGCTCAGCTGGGCTTTTGAATCCGGGAACACGACGACTGGCAGGGCAAGAGGACTAGGCTTGGGCCTTCTGCGCGAGTTTGTCTCCTTAAACGATGGTACTCTTGAGTTTTTCAGCGGGAACGGCTATTACCGCATGGGTCAAGGATTGTCTTTTCAAACACGATCGAGCGGCTTCGATGGAACTCTCGTCAATTTGAAAATCCGTTGTGATGATAGGTTGTACTCACTTGTTTCCGAGGGCCCACAACTGCCGCTTTTCTGAGAGGAAATATGAATGTGATGGTAAAAGAAGATACCGGAGAAAATTGCATAACCTTCGAGGATGGCCAGAAACTCCATGATGCAATCGTGCTCCAGATGAAAGCGGGGGAGCAGGTCACGTTGGATTTTTCTGGAGTGAAGGTGTTTGCCTCGCCTTTCTTCAACGCTGCTGTCGGACAGCTACTGGCAGAGTTCGATTCTGAGCAGTTGAACCGGCTTCTTACGTTCACGAACTTGGACACGAATGCGATGGCAGTTCTACGTCGCGTAATCTCAAATTCCAAACGCTATTACCAAGATGACAATGTACGTAAAGCTGTCGACGCCGCCATCGACAAGGTGAGCGAGTGATGAGCGTCAACCTTGCGGTGACAGCGACAGTGTTCGATTTACGTGGAGATAGCCCTAAGGAAACAGACTTGTTCCTCGTAGACTCTCAGGTTTGGTACTGGACGCACTACTCACGTGCTAGTCAGGCACCGAGGATTCCTGCACGCTATCAGACCCGTTACTACCCTGAATATGTAAAAAGAACAATTGAGAACAAAGCGAAGTTGTTTCGTTGTGAGTTGTCGCTTTCCGAGCTCGCTACTGTCATTGAGCGTTGTGAATACGACATCTTCATCGCCGCCGGAGGTGCGATGGATCGAAAGGAGTTCAGGCATAATCTGGCCACGGAAAGAACCCAAGTGGTAGAACAGGTGGGCGAGGTGTGGGCGGCTGTTGAGGCTTGCTCCGAGCAGCTATCGAAGAACATTGATGGGACCATCTCTGCCGACGTACTGACATTGCTGAAAAACGCCAAGCTGGACGGCCATGATGCGCTGATAGTGGAGATCATGCGCCGCAATGGTCTGCATAATCTCGTGACTGACGACAAGGATCTTGCAACGGTCGCCGGCATAAACATCTTCACCGCAAATCCTCAGATTATCGATCCGGCGCGAGAGCAAGGGGCGCTGCAGACTCGATAGCCCCGATGGAAGCTGGAACCTCATTCGTCTCTCAGGCTTTTGGCTGGTACGAGCATTAGTGTTTGACTTCGACCGCCAGAGTACTACGGATAACAACTCACTAGCTGTCAGCGGGGCTGATATAAGAGATGATTTCTATCTTTTCGGTGGGGGATTTCCAAAAGCTTTGATCCAAAAAGCGCCACGCGGAATTTTCCCAGCTATTTGACGGGCTACCAGCAGAGATAAGCATGATTGGGTTACTTACCCTTGCCGAATGCGTCCTAGCAATTTCTTCGAAGCGTTCTGCCGTCTGTGAAACTCATTCTCGCAATTCCACCCGGGTGAGTGTGCCAATCCCCAAGATACGTATGCATTCGCCCAGAACTCAGATATATCCGGGCCACCTCTTGCTCATGATATGTGGCATCGGGTTTGAAGTGCCAATACCCGTGCACTGCGCGCGGCCCCGGGCCGATAACGTCTGTGACTACGATTGCCCGGTTGGCCGAATAGCCGAGCAGAACTCCGCCGGTTTCGCGCGGATACGACTGTGTGGCTTCGCGCTCAATGTACTCAAGCTCTCGCACTACGTTCAATGGTTTGTGCATTCAGGGGTCGTCTCAGAAAACGGACCACAGAGTACGTTAAGCCAGCGTGGACGCTGGAATCCACCTATAGAGCGTCGGCAGGGATACGCCGAGGTTCTTGGCTATATCTCGAGGCGGGACACCACTGGCCAGCAGCTTCTTTGCTGATTGGATCTTGCTATCGGTCATCTGCCGCTTGCGACCGCCTTTGCGGCCGAGTTGGCGGGCTGCTTCTAGTCCAGCACGTGTACGCTCGATACTCAGCTCGCGTTCCATTTGGGCCAGACTGGCCATGACATGGAAGAAGAAACGGCCCGAGGGGGTGCCGGTGTCAATGGCATCGGTAAGGCTTCTGAACTGGATGCCTTGCCTATTCAGTTCACCAACCAGATCAATGAGGTTCTTAACGCTGCGTCCAAGCCTATCGAGTTTCCACACCACGAGGGTGTCGCCTTCACGCAGAGCCTCCAGGGTCTTGGTGAGTCCGGGGCGCTCCGCGCGGCTGCCAGTGATCTTGTCATCGAAGATCTTTTTGCAAGCCGCCCTTCGCAAAGCTTCGATCTGAAGGTCAAGATTTTGATCCTTCGATGAGACGCGGGCATAACCGATCAACATGGCAAGTTAGCCTCTCGATTGCAAAGGCAATACGCGTAAGCGCGCGCGTTTCGAATCAACGGTGATCAAAGCCCCTTCCTCAAGCTCAGACGCCATCTGGCGCAAGGCGACGACGATCTGCTTACCGATCACGTCCGGACTCACGTCTTCTGCGCGGATTTGCACGACACTGGGCTTTTCGCCCTGAGTGGCAGCGAGAATCGCGCCAAAGTCCAGATCGTGTGTGAGTACTATGTAATTGTTGGTTCTGGCGTAGGCCATGATCTCCGAGTCAGGCGCATTATGTGCCCCTAGCGTGGACCAGTGTGCTGCTTCGATATTCGCGTCCGCCAGTAGGCTTACCCAGCGCGGCGACAGATTCATGTTGACGAGCAGTTTCATGCCGTGGCCAGCATGATCTCGCGCTCTTCGGCCCGCCAGGCGGCATAGCGAAGCGCCTGCATGATGTCCTCGCGTTCCAGGTAGGGATAGTCGGAGAGCAGTTCATCGACAGTATGACCTGCGCCGATCTGACCGACAATCATGCCAACCGTAACGCGCATGCCACGAATACAGGCCTTGCCGCCCATCACGTCGGGTTGCTGGGTGATGCGATCCAGATGCCCCATGCCTATCTCCTTCTCAAAACTCATTGTGATAATAGCAATTGGTAATGGCATTTCAAGAACTATTTGTGAGAATGGGAGCGCATTGATTCTATGTACCACAGGGATCACGCAGGAGAAACCCAATAAATTCATGCCGAAATCCCATCACAAATCCGCCCTGCTCGCCGTTGAAAAGGTTGTCGCGCTGCTGCGCTCAGTGCAGACGCGGGGCAGAGTTCCTGCCGCACTTAGACGAAGGTGCGAGTCGTTGTTCAGCAACAATGCAGAGCAGAATTGAATCAGAGTAAACGGCGAGAGTGACCCGCGCCTGCGAATGATCCCTGAGCTTGTGAGGTGGCCGGAGCTGCCCTTCCGACCGGCGGTGTTGTGGTGAAGAAGCAACAGATGAGATGGAACCGCAATACCGTCCAAAGTTTCCTCGACGTTCGCATTCATGTGCTGAATGGGACCTTGGAAGATGCGTTCCGCCATTGGCACAAAGCCTTCCGGCCTGTCGCGGAGGTCGCGGCGTCAGCGTGATCACCCCACAATTTGCATGCTCTCGTCAAGCACTCAATCGTGCAGTAGTTACTTTGGTTGCTAGAACCTCTGGGCGTTTGCGCCATGTCCTTACAGACTCGTAAAGCGAGCAAATGACCAGTTAAGATCCACGAGTTTTCGAGTGCCTTGCCGTTTAGCCGGAATACAATTACGCTTCAATTTAGTGAACGCTGCTTCAGCGGATTGATTTCACCTCCTGAGGTCATCAAATTGAGCGAACAAATCAAAACGGGTTGTTGAGAGGTGAGGTATGACTGACTACCACCTTTCCGATTTGGTTGACTTGACCATAGTTCAGAAGATGGCAGATGCACACTACCGGGCAGCGGGTATGCCCATCGGCATCATCGATGCCATCGACGGTTCGATCATCGTTGCATCCGGCTGGCATGAGATGTGTGTGAAATTTCACCGCGCCAATCCAGTTTCACTTCAGCGATGCCGTGAGAGTGACGATTACATCAAGGCCCACCTTGTCCCGGGCGAGGCTTGCGGCTACAAATGCAAAAACGGACTGTGGGATTTCGGCGTGCCAATTGTGGTTGCCGGACGTCACTTGGCAACCATGTTCCTGGGTCAATTTCTTTATGTGGGAGAGGGGTTGGATCGGGAGCATTTCATCCGGCAAGCTCGTGAACTTGGTTTTGATGTTGACGACTATCTTGCGGCACTCAATCGGGTACCGGTTTTCACTCGCGAAAAGGTTGATTGCATCCTCGAGTACGACAAAACCCTTGTGAGCTTTCTGGTTGATATCGCAGAGCACGCTCTTCAGAAAATCGAAGCCGACAAGAGACTCGGTGAAGGTGAGCTGAAGTTTCACGCCCTCTTTGATCAGACCTTTGAGTGCATCGGATTGCTATCCATCGACGGCAGGTTGCTGGAAGCAAATAAAACCGCATTGACTTTTGGCGGTGTCGAAACTGCGGATGTCATTGGCAAAGTCTTTTGGGAGACTCCCTGGTGGGCGCATTCCCTGGAACTGCGGGAACAACTCTGCCTGGCAGTGAAGAGGGCTGCAAAAGGAGAGTTTGTACGATTTGAAGCAACCCACTTCTCCGTCGATGGAAATCTCCACAACATTGATTTTTCTCTCAAGCCGGTGATGGATGGGACTGGCAAGGTCGTTTTTCTGATAGCGGAAGGCCGGGACATCACTGAGCACAAGCGGGCGGAGGTGGCCATACGCCGCTCCGAGGCGGAATTGCGCTCCTTCATCGAAAGGAGTCCCTTCGGAATTTTCCGAAGCAGTATCGAGCAGGACCACTTTCTGGAAGTCAATCCGGCTCTCGTGAGGATGCTCGGTTACTCCTCGGCGGAGGAACTTTGCTCCACTAAGTTATCCGCTGAAGTCTATCTTGATCCACGAGACCACGTGAGGATGTTGACGCCGCTCCTGCGCGACGGAAGCTTCAATGGATTAGAAATAAGATCCCGGCGAAAAAACGGGGAGACGATCACGACCTGCCTGAGCGGACGACTGGTCCAGGAGTCTCTCACGGGCGACTTGGTTCTTGAGGGGATAGTGGAAGACATTACCGAGCGCAGCCGGGCCGAGCAGGCGCTCCGTGATAGCGAGGAGCATTTTCGGCAGGTGGTCGAAGGCGCGCCCGTGGGGATGTACATCCAGACCGATGGAATTCTCCGGTACTTGAATCCCGCCGCGCTCGCCATGTTCGGTGCGGAAAACTCCCGGCAAATCGTCGGTCGGAGTTTCTTGGAAATAATCCACACGGATAGCCGTGCCGCTGTAATCGAGCGTGCCCGCCTAGTGAGAGAAGAAAGGAAGGCAGTACCCTTCCTGGAGGAGCGTTTATTGCGTCTGGATGGAACTGTTTTCGATGGGGAAGTTACCGCTAGACCATTCATTTTCGAGGAGCGTCGCGGGGCTCTTGTTTTCGTCCGTGACATCACCGGTCGCAAGCGTGAAGAGGCCGACAGGCGCGCGCTTGAGCAGCAGCTTCGCCAGGCTCAGAAGATGGAAGCCGTGGGTCGGCTCGCCGGCGGCATTGCCCATGATTTCAATAACCTTCTCATGGTCATACAAAGCTACACGGAGATGCTGCAAGACAGCCTTCCCACCAATGATCGTCTACGGAAAAATACGGAGCAGGTGCTGAAAGCGGCAGGCCGCGCAACTAGCCTCACTGGGCAGATGTTGGCCTTCGGCCGCAAGCAAATCATCTCGCCGGTTGTGCTCGATCTGAACGCCGTGATCCATGATACGGCGAAGATGTTAAAGCGGCTGATCGGTGAAGACATCGAATTTCACGTGGACTCGTTAGAGTCACTGTGGGCGGTGGAGGCCGACTCGGGTCAGATCGTTCAGGTTCTGATGAATCTTTGCGTCAATTCCAGGGATGCCATGCCTCAGGGAGGCACGCTTACAATTGCGACCCAAAATGTCGTAGTGAAAGAACCGGGCATCGGCGTTCCCGCATATGTAGCTCCTGGAGAATACGTAAAGCTTTCGGTCAAAGATACCGGTCTGGGCATCAGCAAGGCGGAGCAGGAGCAGATTTTCGAACCCTTCTTTACGACCAAGGCGGTCGGCAAAGGAACGGGATTGGGTCTTCCCATGGTTTACGGCTTTGTCAAACAAAGTGGCGGCTATGTATGGGTCGAGAGTGAACCTGGGCAGGGAGCCTGTTTCTCGATCTGTCTGCCGAAGGCGTCGGGTGCAATCGCCTCCCCTGCATCGGGGGGTGCCGACGCGCCGCCACGAGGAACGGAAACGCTACTCGTTGCCGAAGATGAACAAGCTCTGAGGGAGGCGATTTGTGAGTATCTGCGCGGTTTGGGATACAAGGTTTTGGCCGCCAACTCAGGTTCCCAGGCACTTTCGCTAGCGAGCGGGCACCCGGCGCACATCGACCTTTTGATTACGGATGTCGTGATGCCAAAAATGAGCGGGAGAGAGTTATCGCAAACGCTGGCAAGCCAACGTTCTGACATGAAGACGATCTACTTGTCCGGCTATACAGATGATGCGGTGTTGCGGCATGGCATTCAGGTGATGGGTACAACTTTTTTACAGAAGCCGTTTAGTCTGGGCACGCTGGCGCGCAAGGTGCGCGACACGCTGGAACGAAACTGAGACCAGGCATTACAGACAACATACTGGAGTCTTGCGCGCTCAAGGCGCTCTGGCCTTGTTTGTGTGCAAACATCCCTATGGAGAATCGCGTGAGGACTAGCTGGCTTTACAGAATTGCCGTCGCCGGCGCACTGCTCCTGGCGTTGTCTGCCAGCTTCGGTTTTGCGCAGACGCCAAATGGATCGATTGGCGGAACGATCACATACGCTAATGATGCCGTGGTCATCGGAGCAACGGTCACCGCAAAGAATGTACATACGGGAGAAGTTCGCAGCACCACGACGGGCGCCTACGGCCAGTATCGCATCGACGCCATTGATCCTGGCACCTACTCCGTAAGAATCACGCAGAGGGGCTTCGCACCTCTAACCTTGGAAAAGGTCGCCGTCTCCGGATCGGCTGTCACCAGCATCAACGCAAAGTTGACGATCTACGGTACCGCTCAGACCGTCGTCGTTGAAGCATCGAACGCGTCGGTGCAGACAGAGAACGGCGAAATCAGTCAAGTCATCAGCACCTCCGAAGTGCAGAACGTTCCATACGACAGTTTGAACCCGTACTCTCTTGCCACCACGCTGCCCGGCGTGAGCACGGTGACCAGCGGGCTCTACAACTTCACCAATGGCACAGGTTATTCCTCGGATGGCGAGCGCCCCCGTGGCAACAATTTTCTTATCGAGGGACAGGACAACAATGATGCCGGTATCCACGGCCAGGGTCTGCAGCCGCAAAATGTTGAGGCCGTCCAAGAAGTCACCGTTCTGCTGAACTCCACTTCGGCGGAGTACGGCCACGGTGGCGGGGCGATAGCCAATCTGATTTACAAGAGAGGCACCAACAGCTTTCACGGAGCGGCATGGGACCGTCTCTCGAACTCTTCACTGGACGCCAACGACCACTCCAATGTGATCGCGGGAACACCCAAGAGCAAGTTTCGGGAGAATTACTTCGGCTTCGATTTCGGCGGTCCGGTAAAGAAGGACAAGTTGTTCTTCTTTACCTCCTACCAGTGGGACAACTACCGTTCCTCGGCGAATGGTGGAGATTTGATTCTTCCTTCGGCGGCCGGCTATAGCGTTCTCCAGCAGTATGCGTTCAACCCGCGGATCGCTGCCATGCTGGCGGCCTATGGCTCGCTTCGCGGCGATCCGAACCGTTCCGGCGCTCCGGCGCCGATTCCACTGGGGGTGGACCCTGTGACAGGGCTGGACCGCGGATCCGTCCAGATGGGTCTGTTCAACCGGACAGGCGTCCCGAAGGATTACAACTCGCCGGAGTTTGACGCCAAGGGTGACTACAACATCACTAAGGACGACACGCTGAACCTGCGCTACATTCGCAACAGCTTCAGTGCGCCTTACGATTTCTTCAACTATCCCAATAACCTTCCTGGTTTCGACTCGGAGCAGAACGGAGTGTGGCACAACGCGGGCATCACCTACACCCACATCTTCAGTCCTACCCTGCTCAACGAAGCCCGCATCTCTTACGGCCGCATGGGCCTCTCCTTCCTGCCACGGCCGGACAACGTTGCTGAGGCCATGATGCCGACCATCTCCATTGTCGGTGTTCAAGGATGGGGTGCGAGTCAGGCGGTTCCTCAGGGCCGCTTCCATGACACCTACCAGGTGCAGGACACGGTGAGTTGGACCAAGGAAAAACACTTCATCAAGATTGGCGTCGATTTCGCCCAGATTCGGGTTCGGGATGCCATCCCGTACAACTTCTTTGGGGAGATCGCTTACGCATCAGGCGGCGGCTACCAGGCTTTGGCCAACTACCTGGACAACTACTCTGGCGGGACCGCCACGGTGAGTCAGACATTCGGCAGCCCGGTGGTTCACGCCACTGTGCCCTCACAAAACTACTTCGTCCAGGACTCCTGGAAGGCTCGCCCGAACCTCAGCCTCGACTTCGGTCTGCGCTACGAGTACAACGGAAGCCCCGCCAACCAGCTCCAATACCCGGCGATCGACTACAACGACCTGGGCTGCTTCCCCTGCGTCGTCAAGCAGAAGGGCGACAAGGAGGACTTCGGTCCGCGCTTCAGCTTTGCCTACGCTCCGAATTTCTGGAAAGACTTCCTGGGTGATGGCAAGACCGCGATCCGAGGTGGTTTTGGCGTCTTCTATGATGCGCTATTCACCAACATTCTCGACAATACTCAATCGACCTCGCCAAATTCGGTGGCCTCGGCCTTTAATACCGCGGGCACAACGCGTGGCAAAGCCAACTGGTCCTCGTACCTTTCCCCGTTGTCCACCGCGCCCAATGCCAGTGCCAGCGTGGATAGCCAGGTATCTCATCTTTTGTCGCCGGAGATTTTGCAGTGGAACTTAAATATTCAGCGTGAGTTGCCAGGAAAATTCATTCTGGAAATTGGCTATGTAGGCACCCGTGGCGAACACCTCTTCGCCAACACCTTCGCCAATCCCTTCCTTCCGAGTGGCAGTCGTTTGAATCCGGCGCGCGGAAATATCTCGGTTCGCGACAACAGCGGCGACTCGATCTATCACGGATTACAAGTGCAAGTGAACCGGAGGTTTTCTCGCGGCTTGCTGTTCCGCAGCTCGTATACCTTCTCCAAGATGATCGACGATTCTTCGGAAGTCTTCTCATCCGGCACTAGCCAAAACGGCGTGTCCGGTACCTGGAACAGCTTTTCCGTCGTCCAGTTTCCTTCCCCGCGCGGAACCTATGATCGCTCCGTCTCGGACTTCGATCACAGGCAGCGCTGGACCTTCACCTACATCTATCAGATCCCAAAGCTGAAGGCGAATGACTCGTTCAGCCGAGGCGCGGAATACGTGCTGAACGGCTGGCAGATCTCCGGCACCACCGCGTTCCAGTCCGGCACACCGTATAACGTGGAAACCGGTTTTGACAGCAACAGCGATGGAGTGAACAACGATCGCCCAAGCCTTGGCAATCCGCACGCTCCGCTGGCCAGTTATGCGTTTACCGGCGATTGGGACGGCCTGTCATCAAGCATACTCTGCGACGGCCCAACCCTATGGTTTTCGCCGACGAATCAGTGCCTTCCCGTTTCAGCCAGCCAGGTTCACTGGGTTGTTCCATCAAACGGTCAGGGAAACGTAGGACGCAACTCACTGGTTGGTCCGTGGTACACTTTGTGGGCTTTCAGCCTGTCCCGCAACGTCACGGTTCATGAGAGTCAGGCGCTGCAGATCCGGGCGGATATGTTCAACCCGTTCAATCAGACTCACAAGGACGGCGACGGATATTGGCCGAACATGCAGCTCGTATCGGGCATCGTCCCTGCCGGGTCGGGTGCGCCCTCGACCTTTGCAGATTTTTCGACCTCACTGCATGGCGGACGCACCGTCCGTATGTTGCTAAAATACAGCTTCTAATCCGGGACTTTCATTACGAAGTGGTCCCAGCGTACACTCAACGTAAGCTATTTCTCGGGGGAGCATGAGACTTGCATCCTGGCAAGAGACTTCGTCTTCTACGCGATCAGCTTGGCCTGACAGTACGTGACGTGGAAGCCTCCAGCTGGCCGTTTGGCGGCTAAGCGTGGAAATAGTGCGCATTCGATTCCTGTCAGTCGCCTTTCGGACATTGAAAATAAAGGAGTCGTCCCAAGTATCTATCGAGTTTATTCGCTGGCTGTCATCTACCGCCGCGATATTCGAGAAATACTTGCCTGGTACGGGATCAGCCTTGATGAAATAGCGGGGGATCTGGCGGTAGCAAAATTGCCTGAAACCCATGTGATCGAGTGCATTGATGCAACCGGGACGGTGAAAATGCCGCTTCTTGAAGATTCCGACTTCGATCCCGCTCAGACACAAAATCTGGGCCGCATCCTTCGGCAATGGGGACCGGTGCCCTTCGCATTCCTCTCCCAGTTTTCGGATGTCAGCTTCACCTATGCCTACATTGGCACTGAGGATCTCACCATGTCTCCACTCCTGCCTCCTGGATCATTCATCCAGGTCGACGAATCCAGGGACAAGGTAGTGGAAGGCACATGGAGATCCGAGACTGACCGGCCGATCTACTTCCTGGAAACGCGAAGCGGCTACAGGTGTGGCTGGTGTCGATTACAAGGCGGACAACTTGCCTTGCAACCTCATCCGCTCTCCCCGGAACCAGTGCGAATGTATCGCTATCCGCAGGAGGCGGAGGTTGTGGGAGAAGTGGTGGGCGTCGCCATGCAGATTCGGAGGACAAACAACGCATGAATCGCCTCCTTTGTATGCACATCCACGGTATGGCCACTTCTGGCGTTACCCATCCGGGAGCCCTTGCGATCACCCAGGAGCTGGTGAGGATCCAGCGCTTAACTTATCTCAGCGCATCCTCTTTCAGCCCATCCTCCGACGTTTGCAGTCACGTCGAAAAGCAAGAAGCTCTGTTCTGGATTCGTAACAAATTTCGGATTTTGATTCATAACCGCGTCCCAGATCTAGGCTCCGAATACGGCAACCAGCCGTATCGGGGCTTCCATGAACAGAATCTTCATCCTGCTTGTCCTAGGCATCGGGCTCAGCGTCAGCGCATCTGCCATCGCGTCTCACGACGTCTCATCCACAGCGCCGATGCTCTCCGCAGCGTGCTGCGGTGGAGATCCAGAGGGTCCGCCGCTTTACGCACCCCACAACGTCTCGTCCGCACTGCCGATGACCGCCGAACTGTGCTGCGGTGGAGATCCAGAAGGGCCGCCGCTTTACGCACCCCACAACGTCTCGTCCACGCTGCCGATGACCGCCGAACTGTGCTGCGGTGGAGATCCAGAAGGGCCGCCGCTTTACGCACCCCACAACGTCTCGTCCACGCTGCCGATGACCGCCGAACTGTGCTGCGGCGGAGATCCAGAGGGGCCGCCGCTTTACGCTTACGCTGTATCGCCAGATCTGAGGGCATTCGTTGGCCATTGATGTCGGTTGGCCGTCTCTCAGATCCGAGAGACGGTCAATGAGTTCAAATTCATCTCTGCTTGTCGCACTGTGGACTCTTGTAGTGGGCGCCGAAGGCGGTTTGATGCTCCTGCTCTTCTGGCGAAGAGCTTGGCGGGACAATGCTGCCTTCACTTCCTTCATTGCTTTCTGTGTGCTGCGCTCGTCTTTGCTGCTCTATGTGTTTCTCACCTCGAAGGGGACGTCGGCGTACCTACTTTTCAGGTCGGGAGCATATGCCGTTCAGTTTGTGCTTCTCATCGCAGTGGTGCTTGAGGTGGTTAAGATTATTTTTCGTCCCTATGAGGCTCTTCCCCGCGGAACCCTGGGCAACTTTGTGTTGGCTATGATCACTGTTGCCTTCTTAGCGGTACTGTTTACTGTGCGTTTCCCAGGCATTCGGTCCTCTGAATGGATGTTGCTCCTTAGAACTATCGACCAGGGCATGTCCTGGGCTCTGTGGGGCATCTTCGCGATTTTTGCAATTTTCTCAACATTTCTCGGTATTCCCTGGAATCATCGCGTGTATGGAATTGTCGTCGGATTCTTTTTCTACCTGTCGGTGGACGTGGCGGTCGTGACCATTTCATCCCAGCTTGGCCTTCCCATCAATAGCTACATCTGGCCGCTCGATATGCTGGCCTTTTTAGTCGCATGTTCCGTGTGGATTTTCAGTTTTTCACGCGCGGCCGTACCTCGGAGAGTGCCAACGATGGAAGAAGTAGGTAGAATATCGGCTGTACTAAGTCAGTATGTATTTGTTATCGAATCACTCGAAGTAAAGCGGCACCGCAAGGCATTCGATCGGAAAGCGCCAGTGGAACTTTTACTCCGGAGTGAAAGACAATGATCAATAGGAAGACCGGCATTCTTTCAGTGCAAGAACTTATTGATTCCTTGCAACATGTTGAACTTGACCAACTCCAATCAGATATTCCAGCGAACGTGCGCGCCGAACTTACGCGTATGAAATCTAATCTGTCAGCCATTCTCTCTTTTTTAGGAAATTGCGTGAACCCCGATCCTACCACTGAGCCGAGACTGTGCGATACGATAAGCACGGTTCGGCGGGAGTGCATGTCTCTGCACCTTACGATATCCAAGTTGCTTCTGTTTCATTTTTTTCGTCTCAACGTGGTCGTCGATTCGCAATATCCGGCGCAAGCCGCGGCCACATATGAACGGATAAGCCAAGCGCTATGCGAGGTCTTCCAAATGTTCGCGCCTCAGTTCACTGAGCAGTTGGGTAGTGCTCTTTAACTGGCATAGCCGTTCCTGGGTCAGGCTCACATAAGGTGCTTGCGAGCTACGCTGGAGATGGGTTCAACAGTGCTAGCCAGTCGAGCACTATCGCTCTCACCGCGTCCAACCTGTTGATTCCGACGATTACTTGGGCAAATCCAGCACCAATTACGTACGGAACCGCTCTGAGTGCGACGCAGTTGAACGCCCCGGCCAGTGTGCCGGGAACTTTTGTGTACAGTCCAGCGGCGGGCAGCGTGCTCGGCGCGGAGGCGGCGCAAACGCTCTCGGTTACCTTCACGCCAGCCGACACGACGGACTACAGCACGGTGAACCTGACGTTACGAAATATGCCAAAGAGGCGCCACAACCATTCCGATGATTTTCCGGGATCTGGTCTTCCAATCGGAAGTAGTAGAACAGCGACTCCATGCGCGGCTGATCACCCATCATCGGCGGTGCTCCTCCTGCATCTCTGCTTAACACATGCAGCACTCACCTCCAACAGAAAAATTCAGATTCCAAGCCGAGTTTTTCAACAGTCTCGAGCGTTTGCGTAACGCACTCAATGACAGCCCAGCTGTACAGGAGCCTCTACACTGCGCCGCCCTAGGAAAAAATCGGTCAACTTCCGAATGGCTGTCATCCGTCCGGAACGGCGAACCCGTCGGAAAAACCTGCCATAAGCCGACTTGAACGAAGCCGCTGGTGCGGCGGACGCATTCGCAACAGTTCGCTTAGAACTCCAATTTCACTTGCAGAGCGATCATGCGTGGACTGCTATCGCCACCCAAACCCACGCCAAGCAGACCCGTCGGCGGAGAAGTGGTATACGTCAGCGCCCCAAACCCCGTCTGCGTCGAGGGCTTCCCCGGGACACCGGCCAGTACTATGCTGGGCAGTCCAAAGTTGGGATGATTAAAGAGATTGAAAAACTGGGCCTCCAGTCTCATAACGACGTTTTCGCGAAGAGGAACTCGCTTTGTCAGATACATGTCCGACCAGAAAAATCCGGGGCCGCGGAACTGGTTTCTGCCGGTGCTGCCAAACTGGCAATTTGCCGGACTGTCTCCACCGACACAGGCGCCCGTGCTGGGATCGAGGGCTGAGATGAAAGCATCGGGATTGAGCCACTGCACCGTGCCAGGCTGCGTGGAGGCGAGATTGCAGTGGCGGCAGTATGGATCTGCTCCGGGCGCAAGACTCGCGAACTGAGGGCCGCTGCCCTGCACAATGCCATTCCCGTTCGCTGAGTATGGCGTGCTCAGCACTGAGAACGGGACTCCGCTGTGCCAGAACAAGGTTCCAGAGATTTGCCAATCGTTCACGAAATGCCCAAGCCACTGGCTGCGGACCTTCATCGGCAATTTATATACATACTGCATATTGAGGTTCTGGCGAATGTCATAGTCGCAGGGCCCATAGTCGCGGTGCAGGTTTCCCGGCAAGGGGGAGAGAATTCCGCCAGCCGAGAATTGCAGGAAGCCGCCGTTAGAAACTTCATCCATACAGCGGCTCCAGGTGTAGTTGATCTGCCCCTGCAATCCATGTCCCATACGCTTCATCGCTGTGAGTTGAAGGCCATGATAATGGCTGTTAGCGCCGGTGGAGAACTGCGTCACGGCGGCGAATCGAGGATCTGTGGGCCGCATGTAAGGGAACGGAGCAAAACAACCTGGGCATACAGTCTGGTACCCGTTCACCTGGGTAAGATAAGGCTGGTTGACCGCGCGAGTGCCGACATACTGCGCCTTGACACTGGCAGTTGTTCCGATCTGATGTTCGAGGCCAAGGCTCCACTCCATGAAATACGGTGCATGAAGTGTGCCACTAGGCACGGCCGTAATCGCAACGGGCGGAAGGCACGTTGTGGCGTTAGCGAGCGCTGACGCGCATGAGAGCTGGCCTTGCGAGAATCCTGCGCCGAAACGCTGATTGGCAACGACCGTGGCATCCACCGCGCTGTTCGGTACTCCGGGCGCAATTGCCGTGCCACCCGCTGTGCCGAGAAGTCCGCCCTGAAACGTTCTGACGTACGGCGGATTGGTGCCGATCAAGTCGGCAATGCTGCCCGGCATGATGTCGCTGAAGATCCCAAAGCCAGAGCGAAGTACGGTATTTGGTTCGAGCTGCCACGCAATCGCCGTGCGCGGTTGAAGGATTGCGACTGGCGTGGAAGAGAACAGATTGCCGAGATGAGTCTGGACCGCCGCGTTCAATGGCTCATTGACATCATGGGAGATCGAATCGAAGGAACCTGTGAGGCGGCCGATCTGCTGGTGCGGATTCAACGGATTGGAATTGAAGGTATCTCGGAGGCCGATGGTCCAGGTCAGCTTCGGAGTTATCTTCCACGTGTCCTGTGCATAGAAATCCAGGTTGAGAAAGTTGAACGGCTCATTTGTTGAAGTTGGAAACGTCTGCGTCGCAGTGGATGCTACTCCGTAGATGAACTGCGGCAGGGTTGTGTACTGCACCGTGGGCACCGTGCCCTCGCCGAAGTCATAGTCGTTCAGCCGAAAGATCCGGCTGTTCGTGCCGAATCTGAACTCATGAGCCCCGTGGCTCCAGGCAAGGTTGTCATTAATGAAGAAGCGAGTCGCACGTCTTCCTTGAACCCAGGTATTGTCGAGTCCGCCGATGGTGGTGAAGGGCGCGTTGGCTCCGCTGCCTTGCAGGACAATCGGAAAGGTGGAGAGTGTTTGCTGAAAGTTGGCGGGCGCAAACAAGCTCTCATACCAGGAGAATGCAGGATTGAAGTAGTTCACGACATTCTGCGAAAAAATGTGCGTATGGCCTGCCGCGAACGAGTAGAGCGGCTGCGAAGACACTGCGTTAAACAACGGATTGATTGGATCTGTGTAGGCGGCCTGCAGGCCTGTATCAGACTGAAATCGAAACCACGCGGTATTATTCGCGTTGATGTTGTAATCGATACGAGCCGTCTGCACCTGTTCGCTGTCATCGCTGGAGTGGGAGACACCCCGGCGGTTGGCGCAACCATTTCCATCGTTCGGAATGGCGGGATTCGCTCCTCCAACATCGAAGGGACAACCCAATACCGCGAGCGGGGTCCCGGCCGTATTTCCGTACAGAGAAAACATCTTCTGGTAGAAGGGCAACTGTGGCGACGAAGCGAGCTGTGTCAGCACATATTGCTGAAATCCGGCGCTGGGTAGGGTTGCGGTGCTGAATATAGGCAGGGCGATCCGCACCCATTCGCTGTCGAAAAAGAAGAACAGCTTGTTGTGAATTATCGGGCCGCCCAGGCTGCCGCCGAAGTGGTTCACGTTCGAGCGCGGCTTGGGAATGCCGGGCGTCTCACTCAAAAAATAATCCTTAGCACTCAGGACCGAACCGCTCCATAGCTCGTAAAGATTGCCGTGAAACTTATTTGTGCCAGATTTGGTGACGTAGTTGACCTGCGAGGCGCCGTAGCGACCTTGATCCACGGAATAGGAGAGCGTGTTTACCGTGACCTCCGAGATCGAATTCATGCCCAACACCAAGTTAGTCGCAAGCCCGCTGTTCAGGTTCGTCAGCGGATCGTTCGTCTCCAGGCCATCGACGATATAACCGTTGGAAAGCGCGGGCAGTCCGTTGAATTCCACGTTGCCATAGCCATTGGTTCCTCCAACGAAGTCATTGCCGCTTCCTGCCGTATTGATGAGGGCTCCTGCGGCAAACTGCAAGGGGTAGGTCAGATCGCCACCGGGATTCGGCAGATCCTCCATGGCTTTCGCACTCAACGTTGTCGAGGTGTTGGCATTCGCCGTATTGATCAGCGGCGCTTCACCGCTTACTTCAACCGACTGGTTTGATTGCGCCACTTTGAGCGTGAAGTTCACCGTCTGCTTCTGGCCTAGGCCCGACACCACATTGTCATTCTGCTCCTGCCGGAAGCCTTCTGCCTCCGCTCTTACGGAATGAATACGGCCGTCGTTCTTAACCGTAACCATGCCATCCTTTTTCAGGCGTTTCAAGGCGGCGGTCACGGCTGGGCGCGTCACCGCAAGCCAATGAGCGAGCGTCGCGGAGATCACAGTCTTGCCTTCGGCTTCAGCCTCGGCGACCGCCTTAAGATAATCCTCTTTGGAAACAGTAATCATCGTGGAACTCAAGACTCAACAATGGGAAGCAGTGTACCACTGGCGGGATTGATTTCGCTTTAGGACGCTTGCCTTCTTCTGACAATGCACCATCGGCTTAGGCTGATGGCTGGCAACGCGCACGTTTCCATGCCCCGTAACTATCACGGAATTCCGATGAGGAGACCACCGCTCATACCGATGGATTGCTGGTGGCCTCCGGCAAAACTTCCTGTCTCATCATAAAGGGTTCCGGCTCAACTTTGGTGCAAGCATTGGCCGATGAAGACCGGCTCGGGTAATAAGCGAGCGCGGAGCAACTCGACGCTAGCGCGTCCATACATTTGGCGCTTCAGCATTTTGAGCCGATTCACGTGTCCCTCTAGCGGTCCGTTGCTCCACCTTTGAGTGACTGCGGCTTCCACTGCGCTGAGGTCCTGTTTCAAAGTCCACACAAAGCGTACCAGGGCGTGTATGACCGTCTTTTGCGCCCTCTCCATCCAGCGATGCAGCGTGGCCAGCTTGCCCACACGCAGGATGGTGCGAAAGCTCAAAACCAAACTGCGCATCACCGCAAAACCAGGACACTGCTGTTTCAAAGTGTCAACAGTTTCTCCCTGTTGCGGAGTCAACTCTGCGCGGATCTTGCTCAATAGCGCCGTCGCCACTTGTGGCGAGATTTGTCTTGATGCGGGCGCTGGTATTTCATCCAGTGGTGTTGCTTCGGGTAACCCTGGGGTCGACTCTACAGCTGACTGACGCCACGGTGAGATAAACTTAGCGAGTCCGGAGAAACTTCCGACGTAACCGAGTTCCCGG
Organism: uncultured Acidobacteriota bacterium; assembly: GCA_963786435.1. Taxonomy (GTDB): domain Bacteria; phylum Acidobacteriota; class Terriglobia; order Terriglobales; family Acidobacteriaceae; genus TOLSYN. Next base: position 1,745,568 of record CAWAZK010000002.1, on the reverse strand, counting down.
ATCTCGGCAAATAGAGTGCGACCATGCCGGCAACCGGCTTCCCACCGTTGCCGTAAGTCCCCGCGAAACGATTCGGGCATCCCGGGGCGCGGCTGCTGCCGACTGCGTTCCGACAGCGTGTCGAGACGCAGCCATTTATCGATGCGCCGTCGGTTGATGCCCAGCTGTTCCGCGATCTGCGTCACCTTTAGGCCAGAGGACTTCATTCGCCGGGTCGTCTGAAACAGTTCTAGCTTCTGCTGCCGTCGCTGTCTGACGATTTCCGCTTGTTGCCTCCAGACACTGGAGCGCACTTGGATTTGCCTGCCCTGACGCTTCGGGATCTTCTTTCCCAGCGCGGGCGGCGGCGCGGATGTGCACGGCGCAGACACGCGCAGGTGTTGCCGCTGAACCGCGAGTTCGCGTTCTACCGCTTGGCTCAGATTGAGTATCAGGTGAAAGCGATCAGCTACTTGCACGGCTTCGAACGCACCGCGGCGGGCTCCCTCAGCGTAAATGCCGTGGCGATCGCGACTGACCACCACCACTTCCGGATGCTGTGCCAGCCATTCACTGAGTGCGTCAGCCGAACGTGTTGGCAATAAGTCCACCATCTCGCTGCGCTCCAGATATACCAATATGGTGCCAAACGACTGGCCGCTTACTCCAGGCCCAGTCATCTACGCCCAGGACGCGGATTACCTTGGGGAAGGCGACCCCACGTGCCGTTCTGGTCACCTGCCGGAGCAGCGTATGCCGACTAGCCGGCATACCGAGTTCGACTCGACATACGCTGACCTGGACGCCCGCCCAGCACTCGTCCCATCAACATCCGGATCTCACCCAGGCGGTTGGTCTGCTGTGCGTGCGGCACCATGACGCCAGCCACCCGCTCGGTAAAGATCTGGCGCTCGCATTCATGGCTGCGGCAGCGCCATCGACCGAGTTGTAGCTTGAGCGCGACGGATACACCTTGCAGCGGAAGATCTCTTATGCGACGCCAGTAGCGACTATGGCGGGAATACGAGACCACTCCGCAATTTGGACACGTCGCGCTTGTGGCGCCCTCGGCTTTTCATCACGCTTCGCAGCGTCAGATCGTTCAGACCGGGTAGCAACTGTTCGTACGATAGCTTTCTGACCATCATCTATCAGAGATTCCCGAGAACCGGTAGAGGTGCACCAAAGTTGAGCCAGAACCCTTATTACGGACACTGGCGTGAGCAGGAGTAAAAATCGGTCCGAGTTGCTTACGGACAAGGCTGATCGCTTCTTCTTACATTGAATACGACGCGTCATAAAGCCGCGCTCGCAGCATGTGATGGCACGCCTGATTGCCTTCGCCACCGAAGTCGCCTTTGGCTTCAAACGTACCGTCCTTTCCCAGGAGATATTTCCCGAGCGGATACCAGCGATTGGAGAACACTTCAAGCCGGACGTACCAGTCATTCGCCGCGCCATTGGCCTTTCCCGTGATTTCGCTGATTCTGTTCACCGCGGATTCAGAGCGCGGAGCAATGATTTCGACCGAGGCGCTGCCGGGTGGGATCGCCAGCGCCGGTGGACTGGTGCGCTGATAGATCTGAATTGTGTGGCCGAGCATCGAATCAGGCATCTGCAGCACCGGCGTGTAGCGAGCCATATGTCCCCAGAGCGCGCTCTCCATTGCCTTGGCTTCAGCGCCCATTCCGCCGTCGAGGATCACGTAGTCGAACCAGCCGTCCTCTACCGCGCTGCTGTAGGCGGATGCCCCGGAGTGTCCCTGAAACCAGAATGCGAACGGATCGGTGATCTGCGATTGCGATAACAAAGGGTTGAAGTAGTAGCGCAGAACACTGTCATCGGTAAGAATCCGTGCATTGTTCGGCAGTCGCCCCTCGAAGTATGAAAGTACAGGCTCAACATTAGGCCAGAAAATGGTCTGGTCATACGAAGTCGATTTACCGGCCCAGGCTGAACCAACGGTCAGCATGAGGATTGCCGCAATGGCGATCACCGCCTGACGGAGTTGCGTCCCACCGAGTCGTTTTGCCAGAGCGATCAAAGCGCAGACCGCGGCTGGCACCAGGAACAGCAGTACGTAAGCTGCGTGTTTCCAGAAATCGAAATCGGCTCGCGTCTGCCACTGGAAGACAAGGCCGAGAGCTGCACCCAGCCACAGCAGCGACGTGACTTTTCTTTGCCCGCGAACCGCAAAGCACAGCAGCGATAGTATGGCGATCACCCACAGATCAATTCTCTGCCAAACGTAAACATTCCACAGTTGCCAACCGTGAGCGCGCAAGGAACCATATTTGGCCCCGTACAGCAAAAGGCATCTGAGGTCAGGCCAGTAGCGAACCAGGTAGAACGCCGACGCAGCAATCATCGGCCCACAGAAAGACAAAGCCGCGCGCCAGCCCTTCCGTAACGCGATGATGACCAGAAATGGAAAGTAGATCGCTACAACGTATTTACACAGGAAGGAACCGAAAAGACAGGCGGCAGAAACCAGCCAGCTTGGGACTTCATCCTCCTGCCAGGCGCGCACGAAAGCCCAGAGTCCAAACACAAAAAAGAAGAAGGCGCCTGCATCCCGAGTGGCGATCCGCGACACCATCACAGCCGGTCCTAGTACGGCAAACACTGCCGCCGAGCCGAGGCCGACCGCGCTATCGTAGAGGCGTCGCGAAAAACCATAGACTGCCATCACAGCCGCCGTCCCCATGGCTGCCGCCATCTCCCTGACGGCGACAATGCCGCCAACGCGATCCGCCAGCGCCGAAAAGGCAGGCCACAAATACCATCCGAAGCTCCAGCGCAACGGAGATTCCAGCGGTGCTTCGAAGTGCTTGTTTAGGAACATGCGTCCGTATACGACGTAAATGGATTCATCCATGTATGCGGTCGTATAGCCGGGATCCGGCGCGCGCAGCCACAGCGCGACGATTGCAATCAGCAGCAGCGCCAAAACGCGTTCCGCGAAGAAAAATTCTTCGATTGCGGAACTCATGCTGACTGGCCGCTCAGTCACAAGCGGGGTTTCAGCAGTTTTCACCTGACCGCCTTTGGTTGAAAGTAGTATCTCCAGGTAACGCTCGGCAGGTGCCGGTGGAATGCGTTAAACACATTCAGATAATCGTACTGAACCCGCAACTCGTGATTCGCCGCGGGACGCCATAGCAATCGACCGGTGAAGGTGGAGGCGAACTGCGCGTTGCCGAACGACGTCGTGCTGCTGTCCACGTTCTGCGCGCCTGCCGTACCGGTGGCTTCAAACTCGAAACGCTCGTTGAACTTGTGCGAAACCGTCAGCCCGCCATAATTCAACAGGAACCGCTGCGGGCTGAAATATCCTCCAGTGCGATTGAACGCCGCCCCTGGCGCCTCTGCGTCGTATTGAAAAGTCGAATAAGAGAACCCATAGGCAATGCGGATGTAAGGCGTCCCACCCAATGATTTACCAACGTTGCCTTCCACCGCCCCACGGCGGTTTGAGTCCAGATTGCGCCCGGTGTAGAGACCGTCGCTGTAGCTCACCGAGAAATCGTATTCGTGTCTGGCATTGTTGTAATGGGCGGTGATGTCTCCCAGGTTGGCTGCGACTTGCCCGCTGAAGCCGTTGACGGATTGCGTTCCGCGCAGCGAAAGCAGGCTGTCATCCACCGGAGAGCGATCAAAACCCGCCTGAATCTTGAGCGACGGCAGCATCCGATAATGGAGCTGTATTCCTCCGTCAACTTCCGTCGGGATGCCAGGGTAGCTTTCCCAGCTCCCGCGGCTGGTAATCGCCAGCCGGTCGCTCACCTTCGAATCCAATTTCATTGCAAAGAGATTCGAGTTAAAAGTATCGCCGGGGGCGGAGTAGAGGGTCGGCGCGTATTGGAATGTCAGCCGATTGTTGAAGCCCATCGGCGCAGAAGCCGCAACGTTCAACTGATCGTAATTGAGATTGTCACCGTTGCGCCGGAACGCAACCCCTGTCTCGCTCCAGGCGCCGAGGGCTCGCGAAGCGCTTTCGCGCAGATCGCGGTACTCGGCATCCTGCGGAAGACTATTGATCATGAGCTGCGCTTCTCCGTAATGCTGCAACCCAATCTCGGCGCGGGCCATCTCGGCGGAAACCCGCGAATCCGTTGGCGCATTGCGATGCGCGCTCTCCAGCAACTCATGGGACTGCTGAAATCGTCCGCGCCAGTTCAAGATCTCGGCCTTCCCACGCAAGGCATCAACGTTCTCAGGCTCGGTGGACAAAACAGCGTCGTACATCTGCATCGCCTCGGCAGAACGACCCGTCCACGCAAGCAATTGTGCCTCGCTGGTCATGGCATGCGTGTTCTTGGGATCGGCACGCAACGCGCGATCATACAAACTCAGCGCCAGCTTCCGCTGGCTGCGGTCGTAAATCAAAGTATCCGCATAAGAGGCCAACAGCGCGCTATTGTCAGGATCGATCTCTACGGCCGCCTCGAACAATCTCTCGGCATCCGGGCGTTTTTTGTGTTCCAGCTCAGGACTTCCGCAAGCCGCTTCATGGCAGGCACGTAGTTCGGAGAAGTCGCAAGGACCGTCCGCAACTCCGATATTGCCTCCGCCCTTGAATCGGATTGCCATGCCAGCACGTCAGCGTACTCGGCGCAGGTTCGCGGGTTTGTTTTGTCCAGTGAACACGCGTGCGCCAGCGATTCCAGGGCCGCCACGCGATCTCCTGCCTGCCAGCTAAGCCATCGGCCGAGTTGAGACGCACGTTGCGCGTTATTGGGCTGCAGGGCCATCAGGTGCTTCAACGGTTCGATCGCAATGCGCCAATCCCCGGACGCTTCCAGACTATCGACCAGTCCGGCGAGTGCTTCTGTGTTGTCCGGCTCGGCTGAAATCGCCGTGCGAAACAGTCGCGCGGCATTCGAGTAATGTCCGCCGTCAAACTCCCGGTGCGCCTGCTGTATGGACGAAGAGGGCTGTCCGAATACCGAGACGCTCGCGACGAGAAGAACAAAAATTATCGAGAGTGCTTTCATACCGGCCTATTCCTCCCTCTGGCTCATATAAGTAAGCTGTAGTGCATTCATCTCGCGCGGAGCTATCTGCCAGAACAGATGCTTCGATATTTCATCCTGATCGCGAAGACCAATCGTGGTAAACCGGATTCCGTTGGCGACTCGCTTTGCGTTCTTTACCTGGTAATTCGTGTGGCGCACCACTTCTCCCGAGGCGTGTACAACCTGGCCGGGGAGACTGATCTCAACATCGACAGCAGTGCCTGGCGGCAGGAATTTATCCGAAGTAATAGAAAGTCCATTGCGATTCAGATTGCGGGCATACCCGGAGAGTTCCTGCTTGTCGAGAGTGGCGTCCGTATAGCGCACAACCAGGGGCACATCCAGCCGTGCCGGGAAGCGATAGGTAGAGCGAAGTTCCTTGCGATGGGTCGCGCTCCAGACCACCCCGGAAAGCATGAACAGGTAAAACGCCGCCCAGAAGATGTTCACGGTCAATGCCCAGAATAAGAAGCTGTCGTTTGTGTGCATCACGCGGACAACGCCAGCCACAATCGAAACCGCAACCAGCACACACAACACCAGGGGCAGCACTACGTCGGAGACAGTGGCGGCGCTTGCGCGCGACTTGGGCGTCACCTTGAAGCCCGCCTTCTTGCGGAACAGGCCCACGATCGAGCCCATCAGCACGTGCATCTTCAAGACGTTGAACTGCTCGCTGCGAAGATAGCTCCGGAAGCCTCCCTGCAACAGCACAGACGCAAAGAGGTTCAGGAAGAAGTAGGGAAAGAAATATTTTACAAAGAGCTCCGGCGTGGTAATCAGAGGAAAAATGCCGGCCAGCAATGCCACAATCGGAGTCAGCAAATACAACAGCTTTTGATAGCTCATCCAGTAGAAGTACATGGAGGCGAAGTAACAGAGCCGTTGCCCCAAGCTGAGGCCGCGGCCAAAGATCGGATTCTCTACGCGCATCACCTGCATGCATCCGTAGCCCCACCGCTGCCACTGTGTGGCAAAGCCGAGATAAGTCTGCGGGGCAAGTCCGAAGGCCAGCGTCTTGTTGTGGTACAGCACGGTTCGCTTCTTCTTCTGCAATCGCAGACCGGTGTGCATGTCTTCCGTGATTGTCTCGGTTGCGAAACCGCCAATCTCCTCAAGCGCCGAGCGGCGAAGCATCGCCGGACTGCCGCAGTAGAAGGCCGCGTTGAAGCGATCCTTGCCCGGCTGCAGGATGTTGAAGAAGAGCTCCTGCTGTTGCCAGCCAACCCGCGTCCGCGAGTTCATTTTGTGCTGGAACGAATCAAGGTTGTAAAAGTCCTGCGCGGTTTGCACCGCCGCAGTATTTTCGTCGCGGAAGAACCCGATCACCTGCTCGATCAAATCCGGAGAAGGGACATGATCGGCATCAAGCGTGACAATGAACTCGCCTGTCGTATGTTGCAGGCCGTGGTTGAGATTCCCGGCCTTGGCGTGCGTTCGTTCGGTGCGCGCAAAGTATCCGCAGTCGAATTCCTCGGCAAGCTGCTTCACCTCAGGACGATTGCCATCGTCGAGGACGTAGGTCTTGTGCGGATAACGCATGGATACCGCGCACAGTACCGTCTCCCGCAGCAATTCCACCGGCTCGTTGTAGGTGGCGATAAACACATTCACGGTGCGGCCGGGAATCGGGCTGGGAGTGGCATGGCGGGTCGGCGCCCACGTGGTGACGAAAAACAGCAGAGCTTCCAGGAAGTTCAGGGCCTCGGCCACGATAAATGCGTAAAAGAACCACCGCGCTGCGGGATTCATCGTCGTCGTAACTCGCCAGAAGAAGTACCGCGCCGTGAACACCACGGCGAGCACAATGGTCACCCTGGCAATCCCCAGCTTGATCTGGCGGAGAGCCGAAATCCTCGATGCTGATTCGGATCTGCTTCCAGCCTCGACTATAGGTTGCGAGGCGGGCTGAGGAACGGGCGCAGGCGCGGCAGCGGCTCCGGTTCGAGCCGGCTCCCGAAACTGTGGAATGAGCTTTGTTTCCCGCGGCAGCCTCTATTTCGGCTCTGCTGCTGATATGTCCAGAACCTGGACGCTCGATGTTCATAGAATTTTTGTGGAAATGAGAGTCTCTGGACTAACGTAACAGGCCAGAGCTGAAAAGCGGAAAGAAAAATACCCCAAACTGGAATATTGATGTTAGTGCATAAGTTCCGCTGGGCGATGGTTCGACCGGGCCGGGAACTCCTTGGCGGAAGGGTTGAAGTTGATGAATGCTACATCGGCGCTCCAGAAGAGGAGGTGCATGGCCGTGGAAATACCAACAAGGCTCTCGTAGTTGTTGCAGTTGAGGAAAACGGTTCAGGAATAGGGAGGATTCGTTTTCGCCAGATACCCAGTGTGGTTCACACGGATGGCTGGCGGGGGTATAGGAAGGTGAGATCTCTTGGATACGAACACCAAGTAACCGTTCTAAAAGGCAGAAAAGTGGAGGCTTCGGAACTGTTGCCGCGCGTCCATCTGGTGATCTCACTACTGAAACGCTGGCTCATGGGAACGCATCAAGGCGCAGTGAGCCACAAGCATCTGGACTACTACCTGGATGAGTTTACGTTTCGGTTCAACCGGCGTAAGTCGATGAACCGTGGCAAGCTGCTCTACAGATTGGCGCAGCAAGCCGTCGCAATTGAGCCAGTGCCACTGGATAAGATTCTGCATCCTGAACGCGGGATGGCAGCAATTCCGCCTGCCCGCAAGCCACCCGCGAAGAAAGAAGGAAGAACACTACCTGTAAAGCGAACAAGCGTTGCTTGAACTGCCACGTCGCCAAAGTGGCGCGTCAGATAAGTTCCAAGCGAATTTTCCTGCCAACAACACTCGCGGCCTTGTGCAATGTGCTCAAGGTGATTGCGCCATTCTCGGGGTCAAGAAGCCGGTCCAGAGAAGCTCGGCTGGTGTTCATCCGTTTCGCCATTTCGGACTTTGTAAGGCCCTTTTGAGACATTGCGGATGCAACCTGGCGGGCGATCACGCGCTTGATGGCATTTGCGCTTACTTCTTCGTAGATGCCTTCTTCCCGAAGCCAGCTATCGAGCGTAGAGCCTATGTTCTTTTTCTTCATGCGCGGTCCCCTTTCATTCGTTTAATCGCCAAATTGATTTCTTGCTGAGGAGTTTTCTGCGTCTTTTTCATAAAGCCGTGCAAGAGCACCATGCAATCCGGTTCAATGCAAAACAGCACGCGGGCGATACGGCCGCCCGCTAGGCTGCTCCGAACTTCCCATATGCCGTGGTCCAATGGCCGCACCAGCGGCATGCCAATCGGCCACGAGAACTCAACATCCTTGATGTCCTCGCCGATAACCTTGCGATCGGCGGCATCAAGCCCTTGCAGCCACTCCCGAACTGGTTCGCGCCCGCTGTCTGTGCGATAGAACCGAGCGGGCAACCGTTTCAACATTGTCGTCATACTAAGATGTACCAAAAATGATACTTGGTTGTCAAGAATGGAATCCTCTGGTCGGCGGTTAGCTGGAACTTCGCAATGCCGATGCCGTCTGTCCTGCCTGTTCGTTCATCGCGGAGTTCCGTTGTTAGGAAGAGTTCGTTTTCTCGGACTACTGCAAAACGTGCCAGTTGCAGTCACGAGGAAAATGCCGTGGCTTGTGATAGGTTGTGGTCATCATGCGGAAATGCTTGGCGGTGATCAGTCTGGCTGTTTGGTTGGTTCACGGGGCATGGTCCCAAATCCCAAGGAATGGGGGAAAACAGGAGCAAGCATCCGATACAGAGAAGCACCAATCCCAGACGCTTCAGGCAGAAACCTCCGCCAAACAGACGGGCAGCTATAAGTGGGACGAACTTTTGGCCCGGCAAACATCCCAAACTGGGTTCTGGCGCTTGTAGGTATCGCCACTGGAATAATTGCCGTGAGAACTCTCAGCATCATCAGGCGCCAGGTCGACTGGATGGAAACTCGGACCGGATACATGAATGAGCAATTTTCTACGATGAACAGGCAACTTGACTGGCTCATCGAGATCGAGCGGCCGAGACTCATTATTGAATTGAAGCCTTATGACCCGTTCCAGACCACTAACATTGCCGGAGAATATTCCGTTGCTGGAACGATATCCATGTATGGCCGGGCGGTTGCAAAAATCATCAGGTCCGCAATCTGCGTAAGCACTGATAGACATGTGGCGGAAGATGTCATCGACGCATTCACTCAAGCCGCAACCATTGAGAATGCTCGTATGTATCCCGATGCGATAAGCGAACTGCCCAGCATAATCCTGCCCAACGGTGTCAACATTGGGTTTACCGCTAAGGCTCTACAGCGGATACGGAAAACTGGCGTCCGAGGAAGAAATCCAGACCGCTTTGAAACGCAGGGGTGGAATAAGCGAGCTCTTTACTGCCGCGCCCGGATCGAAGGCAATGAAAAGCTAACCACAATTTATTGTGGCTACATGAGTCAAGCAGATACCAATCTTCGTCAATTTGAGGTGAATAAGAATCAGAATGGCAGCAGCAGAGAGAGCAATGTAAGAGCTTGTTTGCATTCCGCAAAATCCTTTCTGTGAAGTTGATAATTCAGTTCGATGAGGAGAAATGCTGAACATTTATAAGCGGAACGCTTCCTAGATATGCCGAAACTCGCATGGTGGCCTGCATACGGCACGTTTGCTCATCCATTCCTCGACCGTCAGGAAGATTGGCTGCATGACGCAGCGCTGATAGATAGTCGAAGTGGCAGAGTTTACGGCCGCACTCTGCCCATCTGGGTGATCGGAATTTCATCTGAGAATCCTCTGGAAGAGGTATGGCCGGTCGGAAATTGGGTTGGCACGGCAGCCCGACCAGCCTGAAGAGAAGAATTGAAAGCTCGGGAAAACTACTTTGCAGGACATCCGCGTTTGCAAGATCCACACTTGGCACACCGATACCAGTCACAGGACGAACATTTCGGGGAGGATGGATCGTCGCTTGCGATAACTTTATGGCAATTCCAACAAACGCTTTTGTAGGTGGACACGCCTTTTTCAATTTCCAGGACGAGATCGTGCAAGGAGTCTGCGCTGTTATCGTCGATAGTGGCGAAGTCTGACTCGCCACAGGAGGGGCAGACAGGCTGTGACTCGTTGCATTGGTCGAATTCCCAACCGCAATGTGAACAGTACATTCGGAGTTTCCTTTCAGGCTTTATGGATTGAACGGCAATAGCAAGGTTTTCTGGACGACACCTTGCGGGTAAACGAAGAGGTGAGGCGCAATGGAAGGAAGGCTGGAAGCCTCTTCACGCTGGGAAGGAGGCATAGTCTCTAGCTCAAATGACGAGCTGGGAACCTCAAGATCGAAGCTGCCAACGCAGATTGAAATGACGAGAGGAGAGCCGTGGCTTTCGCAGCGTTGTATCGCAATTTTGCTTTCCGAAATTCTTCGCGGTGCGGACTCGACACCCTCATCGAAGGCTGCACGTCTCTTTCATTTCAAATGTGCTCGCACGCTGGACAGAAGAATGCCGGATGGAGCGATGATTGGCCGCAATCTTGCGACCTCCTCCAGCGCGTCATCGATGTTCTTGTAACCAACGACATGCATCCACGCCGCCGTCAGGATCGGAGCCCGGCTTACACCGCTTCCACAATGCAGCAGTACTGAACCCCACCGGATGTTCTCGCTGATCGCATCGATGATGACATCGAACTTTCCGACCCCAAGCCGGGTATCGTCAGCGATGGGAATTTGTACATAATTCACGCCGGAATTCCGCCGGAGCACTTCCTCTTCGCACAACGACACAACCGATGTGATGATGAATGGGTTTGCCTGAAACAAACGCTCTGCATCTATGCGCCCTCCGAGAAATAGCCGCTCCCATATCTTGGTCATTTGGATCATTGCTGTATGTGTTCCTTTCGCTCGTGCTGGGGAGATTTGCCTTTTCCCGTAATCTGTTTGTCACTCCGCAACGATGTGCTCATCATCGGAGCAGGACTGGACACCGATTTCGGGTCGGGTTGAACAAAACAGTCCGCGCAATCAAAAGCGATGCACCGTGAACCGGAACATCGCTTTTTACTGACCGCGCCTAACGGAATTGTTTTGTTAAATAGTTATCGTGATATTCATCGGCGATGGATGCGTCACGACCCCGTCCCCGCCGCAGTTACAAACGAAAGCGCCCAGTCCGAGAGACGCGGGCGCTTGTGAGTGGGCGGAAACACCGAGGCCGTGCAGGTCCTCGTTACGAAGCTGTCTAACGGAGTTCAATTGTCTTTGGGCCCCTAACCTTAATGCTTGGGGTTCTGCAAAGTGGCTGTCTCGGCCGCTGGAGCTACACCCTGGACCACCACGTACCCAGCCGTCGCCTTCGCGGCAGGGGTGGTAAGTGCCCAAATAAGAGATGCTACCCAACCAAGAATCGTCCAGCCGAGGAAAACATTCAGGACCATGATCGGTGTCGCGTTTTGGTGTTTTCTTCTGAACGCGACGACAGCGGGAATGAAGTACAGAAATGTCAGGATAAGGAACGGACCGTGACCGAACATCGTGAACCTCTCAGTGAATTGGTTGTAGACTTCCGCTTGGCTAAAAACAGTTACTTAATCTAGGTCGTCCTTCGTAACTCGGAAAGCGGCGCCGGTGCGCAGCCAGACTCGGAAGGCGCAGATTTCGATTAATCGGGGAAATATTCCCGTTAGAACATACTTGCCTGTTGCAGGAGAATGTATTCTCCTCGGCGGTTGATAAATCCCTGGTGGGGATTCTTGCCCATCTCGTCAGAGGTGGCCCAAGCAAGGCCATCCGGATCTCCATGTGCCGGGAACGGGCCTATGCTTTCATACATGGCCGGAATGACAACGTTCCAGTTTCCGTCCAGCAAACCTGTGAGCGTCTGAATTTTTGTGTGAAGGAAATGTATGGTCCGCCGCCCTGTTGCAAGCGAAAAGTGAAGGTGGCGGGTTGGTCTGCGCAAATGTATACGGCCTTTGTTGGAGTTGATCACCCCTGGCCTTGATGGAATGCGCTGCGTTCTCGTCCCTAATAGCGTGGCAGTCTTGGAAGACTTCTTCCTTCATCGGGTTTGGAGAGCGCCGGGTTCGACCGTTGTGCCATCTCAGTGTTTCGCCAGCAGACCTGGCAGGAAATCGTAAATTACGTTAGTAGTCGTCGCTGGGGTGTGGATGTGGAAATCGCGTATGCGATTTCCAAGCTTGGCTTCAGCCAAGCGTCATCTGCAGGCCAGTTAAGCTGCCTCCGGGCTGTTCAGAAGCGGAGGTCGATATGGTTCATCTTTTGCGAGAACAGCCCAGGCTATGCGTGCGAGCTTGTTGGCTAGGGCAACGGCGGCGAAATTGGGGTGGGTGCGGGCTTGCAGTTGCTTCAGCCACGCGCTCAAAGCAGATGTCTGCTTTGTACTGTGTTGCAGCACCGAGCGGGCGCCTTGTATAAAGAGCCTTCTCAGGTAGGAGTTCCCGCGTTTGCTGATCCCGAGCAGCTTCTGCTTACCGCCGGTTGAGTACTCTCCTGGAACGATCCCCATCCAGGCTGCGAACTCTCGTCCCTTGCGGAAGGCCGCTCCGTTGCCGATTGCCGCAATGAGAGCGGTTGCGATCACTGGTCCGACACCGGGAATCGCCACTAATCGTTGACAGGCCGGGTTTTGATGAGCGGTTCTGCTGAGCACTGTATCCGCCTCGTCGATCCGCATTGCCATTTGATCGAGTTCCAGCTTTAGTTGTGCGAGCAGGGTGCGGAGTGCGCCGGATAGCTTCAAATCGGCATCCTCCAGAATCCGAGGCAAGGCTGTATCCACATGGGATCGTCCTTTGGGTAGAGTGATGCCACGTTCGAGCAGTAAACCACGAATCTGGTTGACGATGGCGGTGCGGCGCATCACCCAGCGTTCGCGCACTCGATGCAGCGACTGCATATCCAGTTGGTCATCGGTCTTGATCGGCACGAAACGCATCCTCGGACGCGTGACTGCCTCCGCGATTGCTTCGGCATCGATGTAGTCGCTCTTGTTCGTTTTTACGAATGGTTTCACATATTGAGCCGGCATCAACCGTACCTCGTGTCCTTGTTCGCGCAGTGCTCGGCCTAGAAAATGAGCGCCCCCGCATGCCTCCATGCCGATCAAGCCGACGTGCCGGTTTGCAGTGAAACGCAGCAACTGTGCCCGCGAGAATTTTTTGCGTACCACGACTTCGCCGCGCAGGTTAAGACCGACAAGATGAAAGACTGTTTTGCCAAGATCGATACCGATTGTGTGTAGCTCCATGGGATTGCCTCCTCTGTACGCTTCTTATACCTCAGCTGCCGGTTCGGTAAGGCGGCGGACCATCCTATTAGCATATAGGCCATCCTCGCGTCGAAAGAGTTCGCTTAGGCCCAGCCCGAGGTTCTTACCGTCAGCAACGGTATTACCTAGTTTGTCGATCAGCATCGGTATCGTCGAAATCGGTCGTACAAACGCGATCCCGTGGACAAAACGATTTGCCTCACGGTATTGGCATGGGATTGCTAGTGTGCCACTGCGGTCGACGTAGCCCAACGTGCCATTGGAGCAAGATACGACGGCGAGGCCTTCGGAAAACGGCTCGGGCATTATAGAGTACAGGAAGGGTATGATCACCTTGCCTTCTTTGTTGATCGCGCCCCATTTGGATGCCCGCGTGAGCGTCTCGACCCAAGCGATGCCTTCACTGAATCCTTGTGCCTGGGTGTAGACCGGGGTGACTGCCCACTGCATCTTAGCGTTACGGAAACCGTACGCCTTGGCTACTGGATCATTCGCTACCATGAGCCCATCATGGAACTCGCCTGCTGCATACTTAGAGAGCAGAAGGTGTCCCTGGAGATCGAGTACGGCGCTGCCGCCTTTATTCCCCGCTCCGAAGAGTGTGACGGTCGTGCCGTAACGATCTCGGGGGCAATGCCTTTTTGTTGATTCGCCACACCGGAATGCGCATCGGCGAGTGCGTCGATCTGTCCTGCGATTGCCTGCGCTCCACCGGGCCTAATCAATGGGCGATTCACGTTCCACTCGGCAAGCTCAAAACAGAACGCATGGTCCCCGTCGATGCTTCCACGTGTGAACTCGTTCAACGCCTTCGATTCTTCCGCTCCCTGGACCCTCTGCCTGCCGATGGGCGGCTCCTGGCGCGTACAAGCAGCAAACGTGCGCTCGTTCGTCGACTGCGCGATTACCTGCATGAGGTCTGCTATTCACTTAACCTCTCCATCCGCATTGTCCCGCATCAGTTTAGACATTCCTATGCCACAGAGATGCTTCGGGCCGGTGTGAGCTTTCCCGTTCTGATGAAGTTACTCGGCCACACCAATCCCGAGATGACCATGCAGTATGTTGACGTGGCGTTGACCGATCTCCAGCGCGAGTTCCACCAAGCTCGGGCCCACCCAAAGTATCTGGCTCCGCAACCCAAGGCAGCATCACCCCAACCTCGCGCCGGACTCGACGGCGTCATCGAATCCTTGCGCGCCACTCAACATGTGCTGGAGATGTTCCGCCGTCCATTGCCAAAGGGCCCTTCTCGCACTTGCCTCGACCGGCTCTCCAACCGTCTCACCAAGATCCTCACAGAAGTACGCAAACTCGCCACACCATGAAAATGGGCAGAGATTGGCCGTGTATGACTGCGCCGGCTCTTGTCAAGACCTTTAGCGCGAATCGAGCGCACAAAATCCCCAGGGTGGTCGGTGCGGGGTCAAGGGCGCCGTTCTTTGGCGTTCATCTTGACCCTTGACCCCGTACCGGCCACTGCGACAATCGATCTAGGAACGAAGCTCAGATGTTTTTTCTGAGCTTCGTTCCATATCAGAAAACCGTCTTGCATGGCTAAACGACCCAAGCTCGCACGTTGACGAATCACTTTCGATGGTCACCATTTAGGTTCCACCAACCATGTATTCGGCCCGGTAAAGCTCCATGATTACTTGTTCAAACTCTCTCACCTAACGAGAGAGGCGGGGCGTCCAATCAGTTAATCGGCCTGAAACTGCAGCCACCGGCCAATTCGGACTGCCCCGCATGCAAACCGCGCTCCACGATCTGCGTGTAGTTCTGCCCGGAGCGCAACATCCAATACAAACGAACCGCCAGTTTGTGGGCGATAGCCACTTTGGCCACGCCGTGATGCTTGTTCATCGACAGGCGCATATACTGTCGGTGCCAACTCGAATCCTTGCTTTGTGCCTTGACTGCAGCTTCGACCAGCAGCCATCGCAGTAGCGTATTGCCCTGCTTGGTGATGTGTCCCATCTGCTGCTGATGCTTGCCGCTGGACGCTTCGGACGGAATCAGTCCCAGATAGCTGCCCACCTGCTTGCCGCGGGGGAATCGCCTCCAATCCCCCATGATCAACACATAGGCCAGCGATACTACCGGACCTACACCAGGATGGGTCATCAACAACTGCGCTTCGGTATTTTGCTCAGCTGCTGCCTGCACCGCCTTGTCCAGAGGCTCGATTCGCTTGTCCATCTCGTCCAGCAGCGCGAGTAGATCTTTGCGCCGCTCGGCATACCAGCCCGTCAGCGGCAACGCCTCGATCTGCTGGCGGCGCTTCGCCTTCCAGACCCGCGAACCGGTCAGTCCCTCGCTCTTGGCGATCGAATCCAACTGATTTTTGATCCGCGTCCGTATCCGCACCAGCCGGCAGCGATGCAACAGTAACTGCCGCTGTTCCTCGTTGCCCACCGACGGCTGCCAGATGGCTGGAAACCGATTCTCCAGCAGTAGTCTTAAAATGTGCCGGGCATCCCGCTTGTCGGTTCGCTGCTCGCGAGGAGCTGAAGCATGAATCGCGCTGGCGTCCCCTACCAGAAGTTTATGACCAAGTTCACTCACCAGCCTATGAAACCAACGATCATTCCCCGTTGCTTCCATTCCGATGCGCACCGCCCTGCCTGCCAATGACCGGTAAAATGCTTCCGCTTCTCCGCGATGGCTCAAACGGCGCTCCTCGTACTCCCCCGTTTCCTGATCTACGCACGCTATCTGCTGAAAACTGGGATGAAAATCACAGCCTATAATCATCATGCTCGGCTCCTTCTCCCGAGCTTCACGGTCGTTTAGCAGCAACCAGTGTAGTCGGGGTGTGGGAGCCGACGCTGTCATGAAATCAGTTAAGTCGGGATCTGGGAAGTTGGAAGCTGCGATGGCGCCAGAGTCGGATTCCGAGTGGATGACGGGCCAACTGGAAGGGCCAACCGGAAGTTACCGGGGCCACGAAGGCCCTGGATAATGTTATCTGTTGCTTATCGCTAGTATCTGCTAATTGTGCAACGATCATTCCTGCAGTCGGAAACCCCAGGCCACTTTTCCAGCGCATCTCGATTCCGTGTGTGTGTGCAAGTTCGAAAAAAGTCTCGAAATCAAATTGCGCAAGCAGATAAAATCGGCCGAGCAAGAGGTCCATTTGATCGTCCAGAGAAATCGGCCAAAAGAACAACGGCAGCGAATAGAGGCTGGTTAGATTTGACTCAACGAGATCGTATAGCGGAGCGTGAGGATTCCCGCAGGCAATCGAGGCGGTGTTTCCGCAAGCGCAGGTGCAACTGTGCATCGTGCACCTGGTGCGGGCCAGCCTGAACTACGTGAGCTGGACTGAGCGGAAGCAGGTCGCTGCGGACCTGAAGACAATCTACCGCGCCACGACGGCGGAGGACGCCGAGCGGCAACTGAGAGAGTTTGCGACCCGATGGGACGCGAAGTATCCGACGATCGCCGCGTTGTGGCAACGCAACTGGGAACGAGTGATTCCATTCTTCGCGTTTCCCGCCGAGATCCGCAAGGTGATCTATACAACGAACGCGGTGGAGTCCCTCAACATGAGCTTGCGCAAAGCGATCAAGACACGGGGTGCCTTCCCCAGCGAGGAAGCGGCATTAAAGGTCATGTACCTGGCGTTGCGCAACGTGATTAAGAAGTGGGAGCATCCGCTCCATTGGAAAGCGGCGCTGAACCGCTTCACTGTGCTCTGGGAAGGAGGGCGGTCTAAGTTCGTTTCTCCTTCGCCCGGATGGCCTCGATACGGCCGACTGCGATCCTCGCCGGCCAAATAATGCAACTGTTCGGGCGAAGGAGAGAAAGAAAAACAAACTTGTTCGGCAACGAACAACATCACAAGGAACAACGCTTACACAAAATCGCGGACACTACCTGATCGACCGGCTGCCAACACTTCCGCTCGTTAGCTCGTCTACCCTTTCGGGAAACTATCTTGCCGCTGCGACCGCCGAAACGCCAATTACTTTGCGATGTGTCGTGTAAGAGCTCACTAGCGAGCGCCTCATCATACCGCGCCTTCGTGAACGACGCAAGACTGACTGACTGATCAAAACCGAACCTAACTTATTCAATCTAGGCCATCGCGAGCACCTCCCGCGGTTGTGATAGCACCGGCGCGCTCGCATACACCAATTGGGAACAGTGATCCGCGAGCGTGATCTCGGGGGCCTGGAGTGCCTGCGCTGCTGAGGAGCGCATTCCCCATGTCGCTCATTCCCCCTTAAACGGGGAATTGATTGCCGGATGTGGGAGGTGATCTGTCATTGAAATTCCTGAACGAGCAACATACACTAGGCGGGTTTGGGACCGGAAACAGATGAAAAGTTGAGTTGTAGGATTTCGGCGAGCCTCAAGAAACCAGTCGCGACCAGCCCTATGGGATTGCAATCCAGTCCAAGATAACGGTCTGATCAGTCCAGGATAGCGCTACCCCAGAGCTGGCGACTGGCCCTGTGGCGGTCCAAATTACCTATATTTTTGCCATCATCATCATCATCACTCTCTCTTCTCAACAACATAGCTAAAACCTACCGAAAATCGCATTTGGCTACTGGTACAAAGTGATGTAGGTTTTGGGGGAGATTTAATCAGATGTCTGAGCTCCTTCCATACCACGCACACCCCCGGGAGTGCTTCAGGCGACCTCGAATCGCGCGGGAATGCTTATGAGAAACAAGAGAGAACCTTGGGGCCAAACCGTAAGCCGCCGGTGGATTCTCGTTGAGTGCTCCATTGCCGCGGCCATGGATGAGTGACTCGGCCTGTTGGCGAGAGTTGACAGTTCAGCCCACGGAAAGTCGCTGATCCCTAGCCGACTTTGGTTCTGACTTAACTTTCTTCATAGGTTCGCTAATCCCTATGATGTGGATTCTTTATGCGGCGGCGCGGTTCGCCGTTGGCGACACGACGACCTCAACAAGTCCGGTCGCTACATCATAGACGAGGCCCGATATAAGCCACGCACTCGGCAATCAATGTCGGAATTGCCCGGAGTGAAGCAACGTCAAAGCTAACCGCAGCGCGCGGATCGGTGACCGCTCTTGTCTTGAGTTCTGAAAATAGTGCGCCAGCATGGCGGGGTTGGCCACAAGGCGTGTGATGCCACAATCGGTGTGATGAAGTACGATGACATGAAATTCACCACCGCCCCCGGGAATCTCTCCGGCAACCTCACCGATTCGCCCGAGTAGCCCCAACTGCTCCAACAACCCCGGGGTGATTCGACCACCGATGTTACGCATCACGACGGCCTCGCCCGGTTTGATTCCAAGTACGTGAACAGGATCCACACGCATATCAGCGCAGCCAATGATGATCGCCTTTACATTGGGCAACGCCCGCGGCGCCGAGTTCATCACGGAGCCGATACCAAAGTACGGCGAGATCCGCTGCTACATCCGCGATCCTGACGGTTACATCATCGAGGTCGGACAGAGCACCGATCTTACGTACGGTTAACGCTCGGACCAGTCGGACATAGGAGTTACGGCCTTTAAAACAACAGTCCTGCTTCGATCACGCCGCGAGGTTGGTTCTGGTTCCTTCCCGCAGGACCGAACACGTCACCCGGCGTGTAACTGTCTGCCCGAACAAAAGAGAGATCCCCACGGATGAAGAAGCGCTGGTATTGGAAGGTTGGTGTCAGCGTAATGGACCAGCCAGCGCTGCCAGGGCCAAACAATAGATTGACGGATTGTCGAGCAGCGCTTCCCGTGGTCGAGATGTACTCTCCGCGCCCTGCTAGCGAGAACCCGTGCTTGAAGGTGCGACTCATCAAGAGCGCACCGCTCGGGGTTGACGCTCCATTCACCACGCCAACCTTCATATTTCTCGGCACACGGCCGTATTGAATGTAGGGTTGAACGATCCAGTTCCCTTTCGTGTAGGTGTAGATCACGGCATACATACTGCCATTGTTTTGCACCGGTGTCGCCAGAGTTCGAAAGACCGTTTGACTGAGATTCCCCATACCGACGAACACAAGGCTGTGAGGCCCATTGGTGTAAGTCACGGAGCCGCTCAGCCAGGAGAATCGGTTGGAATAGTAACCATCATTCCAACTGAATGAGGCGGTGAACTTGCCCATCGTCTGATTCACCTGGATTCCACGAGTGACGGCATTTTCCTGGTTCCACAACAGGCCGCGCTCGATGTTCATGTTTTCGAAGTCGAAGGTGTATTCAGCACCCATCAAGGTCGGCAGCGCACCAACCAGAATGGAAGTGTTTTTTCCGGGCGCCAGCTTCAGATAAGCGACCGGCACCGGGCCATAGAAGTCGGTCAGCGTCTTATCGGTGGGAAGAAACGGCGTACCTAAGGCAAGGATGTTATAAGCGCCCGCCTGCACATAGAACTGCCACCAGCCGGTGGTCTTCTGAAGAAGTATCTGCGCGTTACTCAGAGCCGGCTGTGTGGGGTTATCACCGGGGACATGGTTCCCTTGCCATAGTCCCATTCCGCTGACGACGCCATTCAAGCTGAGCTTGCCCAGAGGTCCAGCCTCCAATGTGATTGGAGGAGCCGCCTGGAGCGGACCCGTTATCGCAGGGGCCGGAAGCGCGGTCGGTGCCGGCGGAGGGGTGGTTTGGTCGGCTGGCTTCTCCTGTGCTGGCGACTGTGTAGAAGGCGGGGTAGCCTGCTGCGCCTCCTGCGATGTGCCCTGTTTCGCCGTCGGATCTGTGGATTGCGCCAGCAGTTGATTCGTTGCAAGCATCAGCATGACCGTTATGATCCAGCCGCATTTCCCGATGGTCGGAAGATGACTGAACCGTGTGGAGATCCGAACGCCGTCGAGTATCAGCTGCGTGTCCATATCTCCTCTGTTGTGCTTACATGTTCCCATCGCTTCGCTCCTGGGGCGGTCCACTCTCGCCATTCGCTCTGATTCGATTATGCCCGGCATTGTTGCTGCACATGATCGATTTAAACCGGAACTGCTCGATTCGGGACGCCGACAACGATCGGTTTCGACTGCTCCATGGGTCTTATAGTCATGTCTTTAGGAACTCTTTAGTTACTTTCTATCCGCCGTTTAGGCCGCTCGTTATCCAATTGATTGGGTCGAGTTCAAGTACAGATACAGGGCCGGACCCGATCAGGAGGAAGACAATGACGGTGCTGTTGGTAATTACAGTTATCTCGGCCGCCGCGGTGACCTTCGTGGTTTGTTTTTTCACCGCACTCCGCGATGAAAACACGGGACGCACTGGTCGCGTCGAGCGCATTTCGCCCGCTCCCATCAAGTGGAATCGTGAAAGCGGAGCTCTTCACATGAAATCAATTGCCATGGGCAGGCGGTAAATCGTATGTGTTCAGTACAAGCGGGTGAGCAGCTAGATAATTTTCAACTTGAAAGCGTGGTCGCGCACAGCGGCATGGCGACCATATTCCGCGCCAGGGACATGCGAACCGGACGGAAGGTTGCGATCAAGGTTCCTTATCTCGAAGTGGAGAGCGATCCGGTTTTTTTTGAGCGTTTCCGGCGCGAAGAAGAACTCGGTCAGACGCTGGAGCATCCGGGCATCGTCAAAGTATTCCGCACAGAAAAAAGCAGCGTCTACATTGTGATGGAGTGGGCCGAAGGAAAGCTGCTACGGGAACTTCTTCGTGAGCAGGCGAAATTTCCCGCCGAGCGCGCCATGCGCATCACTCTTCGGATCTGCGACGCGCTCGAGTACATTCACAGCCGCGGAATCGTGCATCGCGACCTGAAGCCGGAAAACATCATGGTCGATGCCGAGGACAATATCAAACTGCTCGATTTCGGAATCGCCGCCAAGGCAGGTGCTCGTCGTCTCACCTTCGGCAAGCTGTCGCCCACCATGGGCACTCCCGACTACATCTCGCCGGAGCAGGTGAGAGGTAAACGAGGCGACTGCCGCAGCGACATCTACGCTCTCGGCGTGATGCTTTACGAAATGTTGACGGGGCGGGTTCCTTTTGAAGGGGATAATCCCCTGGTGGTCATGAATGCAAGATTGCAGCACGATCCGCAATCGCCCCGCGAGATCGATCCGGGAATCTCGTCGGGTATTGAGATGATTCTCTTTCGGGCTCTGGCAAGAGATCCCAAAGAGCGCTACGCTTCAGCACAGGACTTAGCGTTGGCTCTACAGCATCCCGAGCAGATCGCCACGTCTGGCCCTGCGCAGCCGCGAACCCGCAAGAGCGGGCTTCCGGCATGGACACATATCGCGATCTCTTACCTTGGCCTGGCGCTCGCGCCCCCCGCAATCGCTCTTTTGGCGTACGTCGCACGACACCCATGAGCTCCGACCTTGAGGGTGCTGCAACTGCGCTGTTTCCTTTTTTCTGGCAGTCGGTCCTGGCGCGAAGCACCAAAAGATATAGCTAACCCCAGCGCCCAGTATCGACGTGTGCGAGTCCGGAAATCCGCTGTGCACAAGCTCAGCGGGGGCAATGAGTCCAAATCAGCGATGTTCTTGATAGTTATTATTATTATTATTATTATTACTACCAGCACCACCACCAGCAGTAACCTTCATCTCCTACCAGACATGGCAGGTTTTTGCGGGAACCATTGCATCACCCGTTTTGCAGCCAAAGGCCTTTGCGAAATCCGGAGAATTTCGCACCGTACCGATCACGCGGAATTTTCCTGGTGCGTGCGGATCGATCAGAGCCAACTCCCGTGAGCGCTGTGGGGCAACGTTTTCACACCACACCTGCGCAAAGCCTATGAAGAATCTCTGATCTGGCGCGAAGCCGCCAATCTCCTCGTCAGGCTTGTCGCCAGCTTGGCTGGTCATTGAGGTGAATGCCAGCTTCAGGCCGCCGTTGTCCGCCGTGTTTTCGCCGAGCGTCAGCTTGCCGTTCAGGTGAACCTCGCCTTTATCATCCTTCACGGAGACAAAGCTGGAATATTCGTCCGCAAGGCACTGCGCTCGCTTGTCGAACTCCGGCCCATCGTTCGGCGCCCACCAGTTTGTAAAGTTGCCGTAGCCGTCAAACTTGCGTCCCTGGTCGTCAAAGCCGTGCGTCAGTTCGTGGCCGATCACTACCCCGATGCCGCCGTAATTCACAGGTTCATCCACCTTGGCGCTGAAAAATGGCGGCTGCAGAATTCCCGCAGGGAAGTTGATGTTATTTTCGCTCGGGTCGTAGTAGGCGTTCACCGTAGGAGGCGTCATCGTCCACTCGGCCTTATCCACCGGCTTGCCTAGTTTTGCCATATCACGTTTGTGCTCAAAAATCGTAGCGGCGCGTACATTACCTACAAAGTCGTTCCGTTTGATGACAACCGTGCGGTAGTCCTTCCACTTTGCTGGATAGCCGATCTTATTGCTTACCTTGCCAAGCTTTTCTTCGGCTGCCTTCTTCGTCTCGGGGCTCATCCAGTCAACGCCTTGGATGTCCTTACCCATAGACTGCTCGATGGCAGCCACCAATACGTCCATGCGCTCCTTGGATTCCTTCGGGAACACCTTGGCAACGTAAATTGGGCCCAGTGCCTCGCCCAGGCTGGCGTCGGTCAGCGAGGTACAACGCTTCCAGCGAGCTTCCAGCTCCTTTTGTCCGGAGAGGTACTTGCCCTGGAACTCAAAATTCTCATCAACAAACGGCTTCGACAGCAATGGCGCCGAACTCTTCACAATTCGCCAGCGCAAATAACTCTTCCAGTTTTCGAGCGGCTCGGAGATAAGAAGTGCGCTTAGCTTCTGGAAATATTCTGGGTTCGCCACGTTCAACGAATTCAGTTTTGTCGAGCCCACCAGGCTGAAATAACGCGGAAAGTTGATCTGCGGCGCGAGCTTTCCCAGCTCGGCAACTGTCATCTTGTGATCGATATTTTTCGGGTCGCGGCGCAACACGCGGTCCATCGAAGCTTCGGCGATTTTGGTCTCAAGCGCCAGAATGGTCTTGGCGTCGTGCTCCGCCTCATCGGGTGTCTCGCCGGCCAAGGTCAGCATTTTCTGAATATGTTCCACATACCTGCCGCGTACCTCCACCATCTTCGCGTCTTTCTTCAGGTAGTAGTCACGGTCGGCGAGAGTCAGCCCGCCCTGGTCAATTTGGGCTATGTTCATCGTGGAGTTATGCAGGTCCGGTCCGGAATCGAAGTTGAAAATTGGCGGCAGACCCGACGCCTGCATCTTCGCAGTCAAGTCCAGCAGTTGCTGCGTATTGGTGATTGCGGCCACCTTATTCAACCATGGCTCAATCGGTTGAATCCCTTTTGCGTCGACGGTCTTTTCGTCCATGCACGCGGCATAGAATGCGCCGACTTTCTTCTCATTCGGGGTGTGCTTGCCCGGTTTCGAGGCATCTTCCAGAATTGAGCGCAGCAGGTAGCGGTTGTATTCGCGCAGCTCATCGAATCGTCCGTAGCGAGCTTTGTCTGCCGGCAACGGATGCGATGCCCGCCACCCGCCGCAGGCATACTGATAAAAGTCCTGGCAGGGATCCGCCGTTGTGTCCATTGCAGATTTGTCAAAGCTCACCGGAGGCGTCGGCGCGGTCTGCGCCGCGGCCTGCGTCATGACAGCACAACAAACTAACAATGCCGCGGAAACAATCTTGAGGAATTGCATTCTACCTCTCCATTCAGAAATGGCTCTCAACCAGAAGCTCATGGACGAGCGGAGCAGGAAGGGGTGATTGCATGGAGAAGACGGCCAGCGCCTTTTCCATGCAGTCACACTACAACATCATGCTAGAAGATGTGCATCTTGATGCTCAGGTACTTTTTCGGGTTTTCGCGAAACGAGGCTAGCAAGGTACGGCTCTCAACTAGCAGCGTGTCGGCGTTATTGTAAAGCGTTGGATCTTTCAGCAACTTGCCTGCCGTGCCCTGTCCGTCTTCCAGCTCCGTTGAAATCTTTGAAAGATTCGTCACTAGAGCATCCAACTTTTTCGCAAACTCCGGGTTCTTCGCAAACAGGCCGAGCCCGCCTTCGCCGCGGTTAATCCCATCCATCAACTGGTTTGCCTTCGCCAGCGTCTGGTTGGCGTTGTCGTAGAGCGCGGGATCGCGAATCAGTTTGCCGATCGTTCCATTGCCGTTGTTCACGTTATCGGCAATCGTGTTCAGCTTGTCGATGGTCTCGGTCGCTCGCGTGTACAGTGTGTCATCGTTGATCAACTTACCCAGGCTGCCGCGACCCTTGTTGATGTCGTTGAGCATCCCGCTTACCTGTGCGACCGAGCTATTCAAATTGTTGTAGAGCTGTTTGTCGTAGATCAGCTTGCCGACCGAACCCTGCTGATTTTCCACCGCCCCGACAATATGATCAAGGCGGGTAACGAGAGTATTTACATTCTGCAAAGTGGTTTGCGAGGCGCGCACCACGTCCTGAATGTCCGGCACTTCTTTTGACGGCAGTTCGGAGTTGCTGGCGACCTCCGGGCCGTGCGCCTCGCTCGAATCGATGTTGATGAAAGTCTCGCCCAGCACTCCCGCCGTGGAAAGCAACACTTCGGAATCGGTGTGGATGAACGGCCGGAACTTCGCGTTTATCTTCATCGTGATCTGCACAGGCGTCTCTGCACCGTTCGGAGATCGATGGTTCACGAGGCGGATGCTCTCCACATTTCCGACATCGACGTTTTGCAGACGCACAGGCGCACCATTGCGCAACCCGCCCGCACTTTCCAGGTAGCAGACAAGGTGCAACGTTGGCGTAAACAGACCAGTTGTACCGCTCATCAGAAAGATGAGGAACATCAGAACGACGGCGGCGATGACAACGGTCACACCCACCCGAAGCTCCGCCCAGCGAAGTTGCTTTTGACTAGGCACAATTTCTCCAATCGCAACTGACTCGAATCATAACAAACCTGACCGGAACTTCACCCGCTCCACCCGACATTCCCTTTTCACTCTGCTTCCAACACCACTTGCGCCATCGCCATACTCCTGGTGTGGGTAATGGAAACGAGCGCCCGCGCTACGCCAAGCTCTTCAGCAATTTTGCGTGCCATGCCGTGGAAGCGAATAATCGGCTGCCCGCTGGCAGCGCGCGTTACTTCGAAGTCGTGCCATCCAACGCCGCGGCTCCATCCCGTGCCGATCGCCTTCATCGCCGCTTCTTTCGCGGCAAATCGCCCCGCAAAGCGCTCCATGCGGTTCGGCTTCGATTCGCAATAGGCGCGCTCCCTTTCCGTATAGATGCGGGCGAGAAAGCGCTCGCCATGTCGCACAATCGCCGCCTCCAACCGACCCACTTCGCACAGATCCACGCCTATACCCACGATCATGCAATCCAGCGTACACGAAATGCCTGCCTCTTCGCCCGTTGGTGAAAGCTCATGCGCCTTTTGCGGAACTCTATCCAACCTCTACCAGCCCATAGCGCCGGTTCCAGTGCGTCTTCAGATATTGCACAGCCATTCGCATTTCGCCGCGTGCAGGCTCTTCGCTGCTCCCGTTCAGCAGGGCGCGCGCTTCGGCTTTTGCCAATTCCAGCAGCTTGCGGTCGCGAATCAGGTTTGCCACCCGCAAGCTTGGCATGCCCGCCTGTTTGGTGCCAAAGAACTCGCCCGGTCCGCGAAGTTCCAGATCCTTTTCCGCAATCTCGAATCCGTCGCTGGTGGCGACCATGGTGTCCAGCCGTTGCTGCGCTTCTTCGCTGACCTTGCGGCCGGTCATCAGCACGCAGTATGACTTCGCTCTGCCGCGGCCAATGCGTCCGCGCAACTGATGCATCTGTGAAAGCCCGAAGCGTTCCGCGTGTTCAATCACCATCACCGATGCATTCGCAACGTCCACTCCCACCTCGATGACCGTGGTCGCAACCAGAATGTTCAGTTCGCCGCCCTTGAATCGGCGCATGATCTCATCTTTTTCGTCGGCTCCCATGCGGCCATGCAGCAGACCCAGCTTCAACTCCGGAAACACTTTCTTGCGAAGCTCGTCATACATCTTTACCGCTGCCTTCACTCCCGCGTCTTTTTCAATTTCCTCGATGACGGGGTAAACCACGTAGGCCTGCTGGCCGCCGGAGACGGCCTTGCGTACGAACTCCCATACTTCGTCGGCGCGCTCATCGGAGATCACTCGCGTGCTTACCGGAGTGCGTCCCGGCGGCAGTTCGTCGATCACGCTCACATCAAGATCGCCGTACAGGGTGAGGGCAAGCGTGCGCGGAATCGGAGTGGCGGTCATCACCAGTACGTCTGGCTGCACATCGCTGTTCTTGCGCATCAGCTTCATTCGCTGCAGCACTCCGAAGCGATGCTGCTCATCGACGATTACCAGTCCAAGGCGTTCGAACTCAACCTTGTCTTCCAGCAGCGCGTGAGTGCCGATCACCATCTGCGCGTGTCCCTGCGCTACGTGGCTGCGGATGGCGCGCTTGCGGTCTTGTTCGAGCGATCCAGTCAGCAGCACCACCCGGTATCCGGCAGGTTCCAGAATGCGCCGCGCCGAAAGATAGTGCTGCGTCGCCAGGATCTCGGTCGGCGCCATCATCGCCACCTGATAGCCGTTCTCGATTGCAACGGTCGCAGCCTCGAAGGCCACAATCGTCTTGCCTGAGCCCACGTCTCCCTGCAATAAGCGGCGCATCGGAGATTCGTGGGCCATGTCTTCGCCAATTTCTTTCAGCACCCGTTTTTGCGCTTGCGTGGGATGAAAAGGCAGCACCCGCTTGAGCGCCGTGCGTACCTGGTCGCTGATCTCAAATCCAATTCCTGTTTGCAGGCGGGCCTTGCGACGCTTCAACTCCAGCCCCAGTTCGAGAAAAAACAGCTCTTCGAAGATCAGCCGCTGATGTGCGGGAGTCCGTGCCGCCTGCAGGCCGGTGAAGCTCTCTCCCGCATCGGGCCAGTGCGCGTGCCAGAAGGCTTCGGCCCGCGGAATCAGCCCGAGCCGGTTGCGAATTGCAGCCGGGATCGCGTCGGAAACCTCCGACGGCATCTGTTCCAGCGCGATACGAATCGTGCGGCGGAACCAACGTGCATTCAATTTTCCAGCTGCTTCGTAGATGGGCACGATGCGTCCGACTTCCAGCGACTCAAAGTGCTTCTGCTCTTCGCTTTCGGTTGACGCTTCGCCCTCCGCAGCCGGTTCGTGCAGGATTTCAAACTGGGGCTGCAGCATCTGCAAACCACCGCGCCCGAAGGTCGAAAATTCAGCTTTTCCATAGAGCGCGACCAACGCTCCCGGTTTGAACTTTCCCTCTAGGTAGCCGCCGCGGAACCACAGACACTTGAGCTTGCTGCGCCCTTGTCCGGCCGTCATTTCAAAAACAGGCATGCTTCTGGTTTTAAACAGCCCGCTGGTACGCACCTCGGCGATGACCGATGCCATCTCTCCCGGCTTCAACTGTTCAATCGTGCGCGGATTAATGCGGTCTTCGTAGCGGAACGGCAGGTAGTAAAGGAGGTCTTCAAGGGTATGAATTCCCTTGGCGGCCAGGGTCTCTGCCACCCGCGGGCCAATGCCCTTCAGGAACTGGACTTCCGTATGCAGCTCTGGCATCTTCTCGAATGGTAGCGCATTCCGGCTTCTTGCAGTCCGGCCCTGCGCACCGTGTTGCCAACTTTTCGCTCTCCGGCGGTGTCCAAATATTTATGCCCAAAAATTTTTGGAGATCGCTGGCAGCAGTGTTGATCGGGAACGCGCTTTATTTCGGCTGCTCGCGTTTTCTGCCGCCAGCCGCCCGTCACAACTCGGCTGGATTCGACCTGGGACTGGTGGTTGACTTCTGGTTTTGCCTGGTCGTAATGGGACTGCTCGAACTTTGGTACCGGCACAAAAAGTCGCTTCGTAGCCGACGTTAATCTAATGCTGATGTAAGATTGTCCAGGTTCTCCTCACGTACTCGCGTTTGAGCTTATTATGCAACGGGTTGCGATTCTTTACGACGCCAGTCAGGCGGTACTGTCCACCTTCGATCTTGACGAGGTCCTCAACCAGGTTCTCGCGATCGTTCGTGACTACTTCCATCTGCAAAGCGGCAGCATCATGCTGCTCGATGAGGCGTCCCAGAAGCTGATAGTTCGCGCTCACTTCGGCGGTGGCGATCATTTTGAAGGTTTCTCAGTCCCATTCGGCAAGGGAATCACCGGAACCGCCGCCAAGGCCAGGCGCCCGATCTATTCCCCGGACGTGACCACGGATTCCCGCTATATCCCTTACATCCCGGCTACGCGCTCGGAACTGGCCATTCCGCTGATGGTGCGCGATGAGGTTGTTGGCGTGCTCGATTGCCAGAGCGAGTTCCCCTCGTTTTTCGACAATGAGGCCGTGGACCTGCTCACGCTTTTTGCGACCCAGGCATCTATCGGTTTGCAGAACGCCAAGCTCTACTCCATGCTGCAGCGGCGCGCTGCACAACTGGAGGCCATCAACGCAATCGCCAAACGCACCACCGTCGAACTTGATCTCAAGGAACTGCTCGACCGCCTCTGCACCCAGCTTCCGCAATCGTTTCAGGTCGAGCATGTCGCCATCTTCCTGCGCGACGAAGACGGCGACCCGATCCTGCGTGCCCAGCAGGGGACCCTGTCTTCGGCGCTCAAGCTGGGTGACCGGCTGCCGTCCGGTTACGCATGCACCTCGAGCGGAGGGCGGCACAATCCGCACTGCGGCGATCCCTCGCTATGCCCGGCCGCCTGCTTTCCCTCTGGACACGAGGAGGTCTGTCTGCCGCTGGTCTCCTTTGGTGAGAATATCGGGCTGCTGGTCTGTGTCACTACGCAGAAAAAAGCGTTCCCCGCCAATGACATTCAGGCGCTCGAATCCGTGGCTGACATACTTGCCACGGCTACGCAGAATGCCCGCTACGTTGACCGCGTTCGTCAACTGGCATATCGGGATGGGCTCACCGGCCTCTTCAACCGCCGCTATTTTGATTCCCGCCTGGTGGATGAAGTCACCCGCGCCGCCCGCTACGGAGGCGGCGTCAGCGTCCTAATGATCGATCTCGATCATTTTAAAAAGATTAACGACCAATTTGGGCACATGCTCGGCGACGATGTCCTGCGCGCCGTTTCCGCTGTGTTTGTCCGCCAATTGCGCAAGGTCGACGTGGTTTGCCGCTACGGTGGCGAAGAGTTCGCCATCATTCTGCCCGCCACCCAGGGAGCCAGCGCCGCAGCAGTGGCCGAAAAGCTCCGCCGCGCTACAGCCAGCACCGAAATCGTGGGAGTTCCCTTTCCGGTGACTGCCAGCATCGGCGTGGCTGAATTTCCTGCCCACGGCATTACACGGGATGACATCGTCCGAGCTGCCGACGCGGCGCTATACAGTGCCAAGCAGGCCGGACGAAACCAAGTCTGCCTAGCCTCGGTTCGCGCGGCCTCTGCCAGCGATGAAGCCATCTCTCCCGGCGTTTGACAACGTCCAGCCGGGCGTCTTACCCTTTATGTGGAAGTTACCATCTTTGATCTCTGCCCGCTTTCCGCATCTAACGAACATGAAGTCTCTCCGCTCACACTTACGCTTTCACACTGCCCTTCAGCTTTCGCTCGCCTTGGAGAGCGCCGAGGAAACGCTTGTCGGCGGCCAGGCTGTTCTCGAGGGGGTCATGATGCGCGCCCCGCATGCCTGGGGAATTGCCATTCGCAAGCCCGACGGAGAGCTCGCAATTCATTCCGAGCCGCTCGCCAGGCCCGGCGATAAGAGTCCCTGGAAGGCTTGGCCTTTCATCCGTGGCATTGTCACCCTCGGCTCGGCCATGGTTCTCGGTTTCAAGGCTCTGCGCTACTCGGCGGATGTGGCACTGGAAGATGAGAAGACCGCCAGCGGAGAAAAGCTCGAGATGAACGGCTGGGTTGCCGCCTTCAATATCGCGCTCTCGCTCGGCTTCTTCATTTTTATGTACAAGTTCCTGCCCTACGCGGCTGCCCGTTGGCTGCGCCACTGGGCTCCTCAAACCACCAACAGCGCGCTCTTCGCCTTGGTGGAGGGTGTCATCCGGCTCGCTATTTTCATCGGCTTCATCTGGCTGACCTCGCGCTGGGGCGATATCCGCCGCGTGTATCAGTATCACGGCGCCGAGCACAAGACGGTCTTCGCCTACGAGAATCACGACCCGCTTACCAGCCAAGCCGTGCAGCGCTATTCCACCTATCATCCGCGCTGCGGAACCAGCTTTCTGATGACCGTCATGATCATCTCGATTGGCGTATATGCGATGGTTCCGGTACATGGATTCTGGGCGGGCTTTGCCTCGCGGATAGTCTGCTTGCCGCTGATCGCCGGTGGTTCCTATGAAATCATCCGTTACGCGGCCAAGCGGCGTTCCTCGCTCTTTGCCCTAATGACCTTGCCCGGCCTCTGGCTGCAGCGCATCACCACCCAGCAGCCCGACGACACACAGGTTGAGTGCGCCATCGTAGCCCTCAACCACGCGATGGAGTTGGAGCAGCAGCAAGGCGGAGAGCTCGTAATCGCATGATCGGGAATCGCATGAATACTAGCCGAGTGAAAGTTGACATTTCGCTTCTTGCCTCGCAGCTTCACCTCCAGCGGTTCCTCGCTCTGTCTGCTTCGTCCGTCTCCGCTGCATCCAAATCAATTGTCTCCGGCTGTCGCGTGTTTTCCCGCACGGCCTGAAAGTTCAGGAACACTCAAATGTTCGACAGGCTTGATCAAATCGAGGCGCGCTTCCAGGAATTGAACAACGCCCTCTCCTCGCCCGAAATCGTCAACGACTCGGCCAACTACCAAAAGACTGCCAAGGCCCAGGGAGAGCTCGCGCCCATCGTCGAAAAGTACCGCGAGTACAAGCAGCTCCAGCGCGGCATCACCGATTCGCGCGCCATGGTCGCCCAGGAAACAGACCCTGACATGCTCGCCTACGCACAAGAGGAGTTGCAATCGCTGGAGCAGCAGCTCACAACCGTAGAAGAAGAGCTCAAGATCCTTCTCCTGCCGAAGGATCCAAACGACGAAAAGAACATCATCCTTGAAATCCGCGCCGGTACCGGAGGCGACGAAGCCACACTCTTTGCCGCCGAGATCTTCCGCATGTACATGCGCTACGCCGAGTCGCGCCACTGGAAGGTCGAAGTCCTCTCCAACTCGGAGTCTTCCGTCGGCGGTCTCAAGGAAGTCATCGCCATCATCGAAGGAAAACGCGTTTATTCGCAGCTCAAATACGAGAGCGGCGTGCATCGCGTGCAGCGCGTTCCAGACACCGAGACCCAAGGGCGCGTCCACACCTCGGCCATAACCGTCGCAGTGCTTCCCGAAGCCGAAGACGTGGACATCAAAATCGAGGCCAAGGACATTCGCATTGACACCTTCTGCTCCTCCGGTCCGGGTGGACAGTCGGTCAATACCACTTACTCCGCCGTGCGCATCACCCACCTGCCCACCAATACTGTGGTGAGCTGCCAGGATGAAAAGTCGCAGATCAAGAACCGCGAGAAGGGTATGCGCGTCCTTCGCTCGCGCCTCTACGAGCTTGAGCAGGCCAAGCAGCAGGAAGCACTCGCCAAGGAGCGCCGCTCTCAGGTCGGCTCCGGCGATCGCAGCGAGAAGATCCGCACCTACAACTTCCCCCAGAACCGTGTCAGCGACCATCGAATCGGCCTCACCCTCCACCAGTTGGACCAGGTAATGGAAGGCAAGCTCCAGCCCTTCGTCGATGCCCTCATCACTCACTTCCAGGCCGAGAAGCTGAAGGGCGAAACGGTTTCCGTCTAGCCTCCAGCGTAGTGGTGCCCCATATCTGCCGCATTTGACAGATGTGGGCGTGTCCAATCTCGCGAGGGCACATATCTGCCTTGGTCTGGCGAATATGGGGCGGGGCGAATGTGGCAATCCGCGCCGTACAATAAACCCGTGCAACTCCGTCAGGCGCTTCAATCCGCCATCGTTCAACTCGAAGCCGTAGAAATCGCCGAGCCGCGTCTTCACGCCGAAGTTCTCGCCTTTCATGTACTCGGCTGCGACCGTGCCTACCTCTTCGCCCACCCGGAGCGCGAACTGACCGGAGCGGAGCAGTCGCAGTATGACGCGCTCATCGCCCGCCGATCCGCAGGCGAACCCTTGCAGTACGTTACCGGCCATCAGGAGTTCTGGAAGGCCGACTTCCTCGTTTCGCGGGACGTGCTGATTCCGCGCCCGGAGACCGAGCACCTGGTCGAAGAGGTGCTTGCCCTCGCGGCCACGGCCGGAGCGGCGTCTGCTGCCGCGTACCCGCATTCTGCGCCACTGTCCCCGCCACACCTAAAAATTATCGACGTGGGCACCGGCTCGGGAGCAATCGCCGTGACCTTGGCTCGCGAGTTGCCGCAGGCCGAGATTCATGCCGTCGATCTCTCGCCTGCTGCGCTTGAAGTTGCTCGCCGAAATGCCGAGCGCCTCGGCGCCCGCGTGCACTTCGCCCAAAGCGACGTTCTGGCCGGCGTCCTGGAAAATGTCGCGCACGAGGCCAGCTTCGACTTCGTTGTCTCCAATCCGCCTTATGTCGGACTCAACGAGCAGGACAAGGTGCAGGAGGTGGTCAAGCGTCACGAGCCGCAGATGGCGCTCTACGCAGGCCCAGACGGACTCGATGTCATTCGCCGACTCATTCCGCAGGCTTTTGCCGCATTGCGCCCCGGCGGCTGGCTGCTGATGGAGATCGGCTACACCCAATCGGAGGCGGTCATGGCGCTGCTCGCCGCGTGGCACAACGTCCACTGCGTCGCCGATCTGGCAGGAATCCCGCGCGTCGTCGTTGCCCGGAAACCCATTGCCTGCAGGCTTTTGCGTTCCCAAGAGGAGCATGAAGGTCACCAGCATCATCTTCGAGATTGACGACGTCCTCATCGACTTCGAGTCTCCTAGAGCGGAGTTGCTCGCGCTCGCGCCCGATTCCGTGGTGGATTCGTTTGCCGAAGTCGCAGCCCTGCTGAGGTGAAGAACCCATTCAACGGGCTAAGCTGCTTTTTTGCCGGCGGCGAGGTTCTTTACGTCGGCGGTGGTCAGCGGATTTCCGCCGATGGCCCACTCGCCACTTTTGATCTCTTCGATTACAACCGAAGTCACCGGACGCATGTTCTCTCCTTCAATCGAGACCATTGCGTCGGTGAGCTTTCGACACATCTCCCGTTTCTGCTCGGACGAGAATACGCCCTCGATCACTTTGACCTGAATAAACGGCATAGCCATTGACCTCCATAGAAAATGCGTTAGTGCGAAATCGAATTCAGCTTCTCGCAAGCTGGCCGCGATCCGAAGCGGCAATCAAGCGGCCTTTTCGGTGCTGCT
The DNA here is from genome assembly GCA_963786435.1 of uncultured Acidobacteriota bacterium. Classification (GTDB taxonomy): domain Bacteria; phylum Acidobacteriota; class Terriglobia; order Terriglobales; family Acidobacteriaceae; genus TOLSYN. The sequence goes on along the minus strand of CAWAZK010000002.1, from coordinate 1,712,142 downwards.
GAATGGCGGATCGTCGGCCGAGGGGCCGTACATGCCGGGAACGGCGACGTCGATGAGGCGGAGATAGACTCCGAGCTGGGCGCGGTGGTGGATGAGGTGGTTCATGACGACACTGCGCAGAACGGAGAAGCGCGGCATGGTCATCACTGTTTTGCCCTGCCATTTCATCGTCCACATTTTGTTCATGTCTTCGTCGCTGGCGGCTGCGATCGCCTGTCGGGCTTCACGGATGTTCTTGTCGAACTGGTCGAGCAGCTCCTTGCGGTTGGACGGTTCGAAGGGTGGATATTGTCCGGGCTCGATTTCGAAAAGCTCTACTTTCATGATGTGCGTCACCCAGTTGGGCAGTTCGGCTACATGACCGGCCAGCCGATTGAGTTTGAAGGACTTGGGGTGGGGCTGAAAATCGAAGCGATCGTCGGGGGCGCGTTCGAGCATCTTGCGTGTGTTCGCCATCTCCTGATCGAACTCGGGCAGCAGCATGTCGCGAATCGCCATCTCGAAAACTCCAGAAGCCGCAGTGGCAGCACGAATTCAGATCAAAAATCAGGGAGAGCGGTTGCCCTTTGCTTCGGTAAGATTCCCATCTTGCGCGGCAGAGCTTACAATCCCCTGTTACGCCTCGCGTGCGCGGAGCGAGTACTTTGTTGTGCAATTTTGCGCGAAAGGCTTAGGACGCAGAGATGGCGGAAGCAGGCATGGCTCCGATTACGACGATTGAACGGCTCGGCCAGTTTGAGGGCCAGGAAGTCACGCTGCGCGGCTGGCTCTACAATCTGCGCGAGAGCGGCAAGTTGCTGTTTCCGATCTTCCGCGACGGCACCGGGTTGGTGCAGGGAGTGATGGCTAAGAGCGCGGTTGCGCCGGAGATGTTTGAGACCGTCAAGGGCCTGACGCAGGAATCGAGCGTCATTATCCACGGCAAGGTGCGGGCCGACAAGCGCGCACCGGGCGGATATGAGCTGGATCTCGGCGCGCGTTGAGGTGGTGCAGAAGGTGAACGAGGAGACGCCGTACCCGATCTCGCTGAAGGATCATGGGGTCGAGTTCCTGATGGAGCACCGGCATCTGTGGCTGCGCTCGCCGCGGCAGGTGGCGATCCTGCGGATTCGCTCGGAGATTGAGCGGGCGATGCACGACTTTTTCTACGCGCGCGACTTCACCCGCACCGATCCGCCGATTCTGACTCCGGCGGCTTGCGAGGGGACGAGCACGCTGTTTCCGGTGGACTACTTCGAGGAGCAGGCGTTATCTGACGCAGTCGGGGCAGCTTTACATGGAGGCGACGGCGATGGCGCTGGGCAAGGTGTACAGCTTCGGGCCGACCTTCCGGGCGGAAAAGTCGAAGACGCGGCGGCACCTGACGGAGTTCTGGATGATCGAGCCGGAAGTTGCCTACGCGACGCTGGACGACATCATGAAGCTGGCCGAGGACTTCATCACGTTCATCGTGAAGCGAGTGCTGGAGACGCGGCGGCATGAGCTAGGCGTGATTGGACGCGATGTTGCGCCGCTGGAAAAGATCGAAGCGCCGTTTCCGCGCATTAGCTACGACGAGGCGGTGAAGCATGCTGGACGAAGGCTTATGCCGAGGGCGAGTTGGAGGCGAAGTTCGAGTACGGCAATGACTTTGGGTCGCCGGATGAGACGTACATTTCCTCGAAGTTCGATCGTCCGGTGATGATTCACCGCTATCCTTCGGCGGTGAAGGCTTTTTACATGGAGCCGGACCCGAACGATCCGAGCAAGGCTCTGTGCGTGGACGTGCTGGCGCCGGAAGGTTACGGCGAGGTGATCGGAGGCTCGCAGCGCATGGGGTCGTATGAGCGGCTGCTGGAGCGGATCAAACAGCATGAGCTGCCGGAAGAGGCGTTCCAGTGGTATCTGGATCTGCGCAAGTACGGCGGGGTTCCTCATGCGGGCTTTGGCATGGGGCTGGAGCGCGCGGTGGCCTGGATCTGCAAGCTCGATCATGTGCGGGAGACAATTCCGTTTCCGCGCATGTTGCATCGGATGTATCCGTAGAGGGTGCATGAGCATCTGAAGGCAGAGAAGGTTGAAAGCGGATTCTCGTATGGTCAGTATTCCCGCATCGTTTCCAGACGTAATCAAAAAGCGGATTCGTGTGATCGGCGTGCCTCTGGACCTGGGGCAGCAGCGCCGTGGCGTGGATATGGGGCCATCGGCAGTGCGGGTGGCCGGACTGCAGGCCAAGCTGGAATCGCTGGGGCACGAGGTCGAGGATGCGGGCAATATCAGCGTCACGCTACCGGAGCAGAAGAATTTTGGCGACCCGCAGGCCCGCTACCTGCGCGAGATCACGGCTACCTGCACCAAGCTGGCCGAAGAGGTGCTGCACGCGCTGGAGGAAGAGAAGACTCCGCTGTCGATCGGCGGCGATCATTCGCTTGCGGCCGGTTCGGTGAGCGGGGTGGCCGAGTACTACCGGCGCGAGGGGCAGCACATCGGGCTGATCTGGATTGACGCTCACTCGGACATCAACATGCCGGAGACGTCGCCCTCGGGCAATGTCCACGGGATGCCGCTAGGGGCGCTGATGGGGCTGAGCGGACTCGATCCTCTGGCCAAACTCTATGACTGGGCGCCCAAGGTGCGGCCGGAAAACTGCGTGCTGGTGGGCATTCGCGACGTGGATATGGCGGAGAAGGAAAATATCCGGCGCACCGGGATCGACGTGTTTACCATGCGCGACATCGACGAGCGCGGGATGCGCACGGTGATGGAAGAGGCGCTGCGCAGCGCCGGACGGGGCACGGTGGGATATCACATTTCGCTGGACATGGATTGGGTCGATCCGGAAGACGCGCCGGGAGTGGGGACGCGGGTGCCAGGCGGGGCGACCTATCGCGAGGCGCACCTGGCGATGGAGATCATCGCCGACCACGGGCGCATGACCTCGATGGATATCGTCGAGGTGAACCCGGTGATCGACGAGTATAACCGGACGGCGGAGTTGGCGGTGGAGCTGGCGAGCTCGGCGTTCGGGAAGAAGATTTTGTAGTGCACATCCGCCACATTCGCCATAGGGAAGACGATGTGGGCCACCGCTGCTTCCGCAAACCCTTATAATATGGAGTAGCTGAAGGAAGCTCCATACTCTATGACAGTGAAGAAACTCCGTGTTGGCGTGCTTTTTGGCGGGCGCAGCGGCGAGCATGAAGTCTCTCTTTTGTCCGCCGCATCGGTGATGCAGGCCATTGACCGCAGCAAGTATGAGGTCGTTCCCATTGGGATTACGAAGCAGGGTCTCTGGCTTACGGACACGCACGCCGAACAGTTGATCAAAGGCGAGTTCACGACGGCTCCGCGAAACAAGAACCTGCGCGCGGGCGATCCGGCAGCGACCTCGTCGGCTGCGGTGCTGGCCAAGGGCGAAGCGCGTTATCGTGCCTCCGGTGCCCTCGGCGAACTCGATTGTGCCGTTTGAGACGCCACGCGATCATGCGGCCCCGAAGCCGATCTCGGTGGATGTGATCTTTCCGGTGCTGCACGGCACCTATGGCGAAGACGGAACTCTGCAAGGATTGCTGGAGTTGGCCGACATTCCTTATGTGGGCTCGGGTGTGCTGGGCTCGGCGGCGGGGATGGACAAGGACATTATGAAGCGGCTGTTCTGCGACTCGCGGCTGCCGCTGGTGAAGCACCTCACGGTGCTGCGCTCGGAGTGGGAGCGGCAGCCGAAGAAGATTGAAAAGATGGTGGATTCGGCGCTGAAGTATCCGGTCTTCGTGAAGCCGGCGAATCTGGGCAGCTCGGTGGGCATCAGCAAGGCGCACGATGCCAGCGAACTTCCGGCGGCGATGAACGAGGCTGCCCGCTACGACCGCAAGATCATCATCGAGCAGGGCGTGGGGGGCAAGCGGCACAAGGCGCGCGAGATCGAGTGTGCGGTTCTGGGCAATGACGAGCCGATCGCCTCGATCTGCGGCGAGATCGTTCCGTCCAAAGAGTTCTACGACTACGACGCCAAGTACATCGATCCCGGCTCGGAGTTGCTGATTCCGGCACGGCTGGACCACACGCAGGTGAGGCAGATTCAGGAGATGGCGATCCGCGCCTTCCAGAGCGTGGAATGTTCCGGGCTGGCGCGTGTCGATTTTCTGATGGACCCGGTCACCGGACACTTCTACCTGAACGAGGTCAACACCATGCCCGGCTTTACCGCAATCAGCATGTATCCCAAGCTGTGGGCGCGCGACCGGCATCGAGTATCCGGCGCTGATCGACCGCCTGATCCAGCTTGCGCTGGAGCGCTACGCGGACAAGAAGCGCAATCAGTACACGAAGAATTAAAGTTCAGGTTAAAGTTTCAGGGGTTTCAAGGTAGGACATTGGGCGAGGGCGGTTCCGGGTTGAGTGCAATCAACTCCGGAGCCGCTCTTGCTTTTGGACTCCTCCGCCTCCATAATTAACTAACTGGTTAGTTAATTATGGGTATGTCCAAGTCCAATCCGTCAGCTTCACGCGCCCGCAACGCGGCGGCCAGCCGAAGCTGCATTCTTGAGCACGCCATCGCGGAGTTTGCGACACAGGGCGTGGCCGGGGCGCGCACGGCGTCCATTGCCGAGGCTGCGGGAGTCAACAAGGCTCTGCTTTATTACTATTTCAAGGACAAAGAGAGTCTTTACTCGGCGTCGCTGCAGGTGGTTTTCAGCGGGCTGGTAGGAGATGTGCTGCCGTTGCTGGAGAGCGGGCTTGCGCCGGGGGAGAAAGTCCTGCGCCTTGCGCGGGTGCATTTCGAGTACCTCATTCATCATCCCGAGCTATCCGCGGCTCATTCAGCAGGAGCTCTCACGTGCGGGCAATGGCGGCGAGCCCTCGAAGGATTTTCGCGACATCAGCAAGGCACATTTCATTCCTCTGCAGCGCGCCGGGATCAAGGCGATCGAAGAGGGCATTGCCTCGGGCGAGTTTCGCAAGGTGGAGGGCGCGGGCGCGCTCAGCACCATCTTCGCCATGAACGTCTTTCTACTTCATCTCTGCGCCGATCATGCGCCTGCTGCGCGGCGCCGATCCATTTTCTACAGAGTGCATTCGACGGCCACGTTGCCACCTCGTTGGACTTTATTGGTGCGTCGCTGTTTACCGACCGCAAGCATGGAATCAAGCTGGCGAAAAAGATTGCCGCCGCTGCTTCGGCGCAGCCGCGCGAGCTGCGCGGAGGCAGGGAAAGAGAGTAAGCGACCCATGAATGCCAAGTATCGTGTCTTTGCCATGCTGGGGGTTGTATTTCTGCTCTCGCTGGGGTTTTATTTCTATTCCACGCGCGGCACCTCGGATGTGGTCCTGATCGGCACGGTGGATGCGAATCAGGTGATCGTGAGCAGCAAGGTGCTGGGACGCATCGATCGCCTGCTGGTGGACGAGGGGCAGAGCGTCAAAGCAGGGAGAGTTGATCGCGCAGATCGACAATCAGGACCTGCATTGCCGAGCGCGACTCGGCGCGCGCCACCCTGGTAGGTCTGCGTTCGCAGGTGCGCGCAGAGCGAGCGAAACCTACGCCAGCACTCAAGGCGAAACCGACGCGCAGGTGAGCAATGCTGCCGCCGCTCTGCAAGCGGCGCAAGCCTCGCTGGAGGAGAGCGAAGCCAATGAACGGCAGCAGGCGCTGGACACGAAGCGCACTGTTGCGCTGGCCGAAGAGGGTGTAGCCAGCCAGCAGGACCGCGATCGCGCCGAGCAGACGCTGGCCGCAGACCAGGCGCGGGTGCGCGCCAATCGCCAGCAGGTGATGGCCGCGCGCGCCACCTTGGAGACCATGCAGGCGCGGATCAATCAGGCGGCGGCGGCGCGGAGCAACATTGCGGCCACCGAGGGACAGAAGGACTCGGCGTACGCCAAGCTGGCCGAAGCCGAAGTGCGGCTCGGCTACACCAAGATCATGGCGCCGGTGGATGGAATTGTCAGCGTGCGCGCCGCGCGTGAAGGCGAAGTGGTCAGCGTCGGCACACCGATTGTCACCATTGTCGATCTGACGCAGACCTGGGTGTACGCGGCGATTCCGGAGACCGAGGCGCAGGCGGTAAAGCTGGGCGACACGCTCGATGTGCGCATGCCGGGAGGCGAACGCGTTCCGGGCAAAGTTATTGCCAAGGCCGCCGAGGCCGATTTTGCCACCGAGCGCGATTACAGCCGCACGAAGCGCGACATCCGCACGGTGCGGCTGAAGCTGCTTATCAACAATCCGCGCGAGACTTACGTTCCGGGCATGACCGCCGAGGTTCTTCTTCCGCAACGCCTGCTGGCCGGAAAGTAACGGAGCCGCGATGAGTATTATGAGCCGCAGTAAAGGTTTTCATGGCGGGCACGAAGGCCAGGCGATTGGGGTCGAAAACATCGTCAAGAAATACGGTGAGTTCGAGGCCGTGAAGGGCGTGACCTTCGATGTGAAAGAAGGCGAAATCTTCGGCTTGCTGGGCCCGAACGGCGCGGGCAAGAGCACGCTGATCCGCATGATGACCACGCTGATTCCGATTACCAGCGGCAAGGCGTTCATCGCGGGATATGACGTGAGCGAGAATGCCGATGCAGCACGGCGCATGATGGGCGTGATTCCGCAGGCGATGACCAGCGACATCGATCTGACGATTGCAGAGAACATGAGTATTTATGCCAAGCTCTATGGGGTTCCGCGAGCCGAGCGGGAGCGCAATATCAACGAGTTGCTGGAAGCCGTTGATCTGGTGAAGTGGCGCGACGCGCAGGTGAAGACGCTTTCCGGAGGAATGCGGCGCAGGGCCGAGATCGCGCGCGGGCTGGTGCATAATCCGCGTATCTTTTTTCTCGACGAGCCGACTACCGGACTCGATCCGGTCTCGCGCGTGGCGGTGTGGGAGATGCTGAACACCCTGAAAAGCCGACGGCAGCTTACGATTCTGATTACCACGCATTACATGGATGAGGCCGACCGTCTATGCGACCGCATTGCCATTGTCGATCACGGCAATCTGGTGGCGCTGGATTCGCCGATGACGCTGAAAGCGAGCGTTCCTGGCAATAACGTGGTGGAGGCGCAGTTTGTTCGCGCTGCCCTCGGCGTGGGAGGAGCAATTGCGCGGGCTGCCGGGAGTGGAGAGCGTGCAGGATCAGGGCGGCAGCATGTATCAGGCTGCTGACCTCGACCGGCTCGCAGACCACCACGGGGCTGGTGGAGCTTGCGGTGCGGGCGGGAGTTGAGATCAAAACGCTCACGGTGCAGAACACCTCGCTCGACGATGTATTTGTTCACTACACCGGCCGTCAGCTTCGCGATGAGCAGGTGAAAGCGTTCGGCTATGTAATGCCGGAGCGCGTCCGGGGATGCGGCCATGAACCGAATGTTTGCGATTATCGAGCGCGAGATGCGCAAGTTTTTCCGCTCCCCGACGCTGATGGTTACGGCGATGATTATGCCGCTGGTGCAGCTTGATCATTCTGGGCAACGCCTTCGGGGGAAAGATTCGCGACGCGCGAATCGGCCATCGTGGATGAGGATCACGGCACGCAGGCGGTTCGCATTCAAGAGGCCTTCCGCTCGGTGGAAGCCAACGTACGGACGTTTGTGGCCGTGCCTTACACGGACGAGAAGCGCGCGCGCGAAGATGTGCGCGAGGGCCGGCTGGAAGGCGCGCTGATCATTCCTCCACAGTTTTCGCGGCGCTTTTACGCCGGGGAAAATCCCCAGCTTGGCATGGTGGTGGATAACAGCGACCAGTTCATGTCGTCCTCGCTGGAAGACAAGATGCAGGAGCTGGTGACTGCGCTGAACCAGCCGGACGCGAGTGCCAAGCGCATTTCCAGCAACGTTGCGCTTGAAATTGTCGAACTCTATCCCTACGTCGAATATCTCAAGTACCTGCTGCCGGGTGCGATCAGCCTGGCGATGTTTGTCTCGGTGATGATCGGCGGCGGGATGTTGTACATCGACGACAAGGCGCGCGGGGTGCATGAGGGCTATCTGGTCACGCCGATTACGCGCCTGGAGATGGTTCTCGGACTGAATCTGGCCGGAGCGTTCAAGGCGATCATGGCCGGGGTGCACGCTGACGATTCTGGGCTCGCTGATCGCGGGGCTGGGCTCATCGTTTGAGCCGAGCGCGGGTGCTGCAATGGTTGCTGCTTGATCTGCGCCACCTCGTTTGCCTTCAACGGAATGATGTTTCTGCTCATGGTGCGAGTGGAAGACCCGCTGGTGCCGCGCGCCATGTTCGGCATTCTGAACACGCTGCTGTACTTTCCCAGCGGCGCAATTTATCCCGTGCAGGCTTTTCCGCGATGGTTGCGGGTTATCTCGTATGTGGACCCATTCAGCTATGCCGTACATGGGCTGAAGGCGACATTGCTGAAGGAGGCTTCGTGGGCAGCGGTTTCGCAGGATCTGGCGTACCTGTCACTGTTCGGCCTGGTCAGTCTGGCGATCTCGGTGCCGCTGTTCAAGCGCACGCTTTAAGATCAGCGCCGTAACTGCTGCCAGATTCTACTGACCTGCTGCGTTGCATCTTCGCGGCTGCCGCTATTGTCGATGACGAAATCGGCGAGCTTGGCTTTTTCTTCTTCGTGCATCTGTGCCGCCATGCGCCGCTGGATTTCCTCGCGTGCGGCCTCCGGGCTGATGCCGGCGCGTTCGGCGAAGCGTAGAATTTTCTGCTCCAGGGTGCAGGTCACTACGATCAGCTTGTCATAACGGGTAAGACCTCCGGCCTCGATCAACAGCGCGGCCTCGCAGATGGCAACGGCGTGCGGATCGAGTGCTCCCACCTCGCGCATCCAGTGGTCCTCAAAGGCGAGCACGGCGGGATGCACGATGGCATTCAACTCCTCGATGCGGGCAGGGAAGGCCACCGCCGCAAGTTTGGGCCGCCCGATGGTTCCGTCGGAATCCAGAATTCCTTTGCCGAACGCCTCGACGATGCGGTGATGCATTGGCTCGCCGGGAGTCATCAATTGGTGCGCGACGGCGTCGGCGCGCAGGGTGTGGGCGCCGAGTGCGGCGAACATCGCCAACACGGTTGTCTTTCCACTGGCCATTCCGCCGGTTAGTCCAACTTTGAGCATTCCCACAGTGTCAGGCTAACTGCGCGGGAGTGCAAGGCTCGGGTGAGCACGGGGCCACTCGTGTGCATCTTGTGGAGCATGAGACTCCTGGCAGCGGCCAAGTCGGCGCGCCTCTTTGATCCTCGCGAGACAGCTCGTATTCAATCTCTGGCGGGGCTGCCGCTGGCGGAGTTCTGGCGTCGCTGTGTGGCTTTCGCAATTGACTTCGTGATCGTTCTTGCCATCTTTCTTCCGTTTCAAATTGCTCAGGAGTATCTCAAAGTGAGGTCTTTTCAGCGGGCGCTCCAGGTGGAGCTACATTTCAATCCCCACGACTTGGAAGACCTGATCTGGCTAATTGCCTACGCAGGGCTCTCGGTATGGTGGAGCAGCGGGCAGACAGTGGGCAAGCATCTGATGCGTATCCGCATCATCTCCCTGAGATCTCAGAAGGTTACCTTGTGGCAGGCGGTCGAACGTGCACTTGGCTACGGGGCGTCCGCTCTGGAGGGCGGATTCGGATTCGTGCAGTTCTTCCTGAACCACAACCGGCAATGTGTACATGACCGGATTGCGGAGACGATCGTGGTCAGGGAGCCAGCTCAGAGATAATCGTCGAGCAGGCCGCGACGGGATAGGGCACGATCCGGCGTTTGACATGGCGCGGGGTGCGCCCGTATCCTTGTAATCTGTCCTGAGGAGCGTTTCCCGCCGGGAGTAAGGGTGCTGCTACGGCTTGCGGTTTGAGCTGACGAATCCCTTGCGTCTCATTCGCTTAGCGGCGAAGCGGTTGCTGGTTTACTGGCCGGGCTTCGGGAGCATGTGGCATCATGAAAATTCGCATTCAAGACCTGGAATTCCGGAACCTGGAGTTTGAGGTTCAGTTTCAGCCCGGAGAAATCGATTTCGGCTCTGACGTGCGGCAGGTTGGCCCATTGCAGACCAGTGGGCGCGCCGAGTTGATTCGTGAACACCATGGTGGGCACGCGTCGATTGACGACATTCGCTCTGGTGGGTAATCTGGACGGGCGGGTAGAAGTGAGTTGCGCGCGCTGTCTGGAGCCGGTAGAGATTCCGGTTTCGCGTTCGTTTGATCTGCTGTACCGCCCGATGGAGTCGGAAAAAGTCTCGGACGATGTGGCGATTCACGAGGCGGAAACCGAGATCGGCTACTACTCGGGCGAAGGCATGGATCTGGAAGATTCACTGCGTGAGCAGATTCTGCTGGCGGTGCCGATCAAGACTCTTTGCCGTTACGATTGCAAGGGTTTGTGCCCGACCTGCGGAGCGAACCGCAATGAGCAGTCCTGCGATTGCGAGCAGAGCAAGCCAGATCCGCGCTGGGCTGCGCTGAGCGACTTGAAAGACAAATTGCAGTAGAAAAGCCTTCGGGCGAATAGATTTTGCGGCCCGATGCGGCTGCAGGGAAATTTGAAAGGTAGTCGAACAATGGCAAATCCTAAACGGCGACACTCCAAGCAGCGCACGGCACTCCGCCGCGCTCACGATCACCTTACCGCGCGCTCGATCAGCGAGTGCCCCAACTGTCACGAAGCCAAGCTTCCGCACCGCGCCTGCGCCAAGTGCGGCCACTACAAGGGCCGCGAAATCGTTGAGGTTGAAAAGGCCAGCTAGGCCTCCCTTCGCGGACGATGTCAATTACCATCGCGGTCGATGCCATGGGCGCGGACCGCGCCCCAAAGCCGGAGATAGAGGGCGCGATACTTGCCGCCAGGCAATATGACGTTCGAGTTCTTCTGGTAGGACAGCAGGATGTGGTGAGCGCGGAGCTGGCTCATCACCCGGAGGCCCGAGCTTTGCCGATTGAGGTCGTTCATGCCTCGGAATTTATCAGCATGGACGAGAAGGCGGCGCAGGCGGTCAAGCAAAAGCGCGACTCCTCGATGCGGGTCGGGCTTCGCCTGGTCAAGGACGGGCAAGCCGCCGGTTTTGTCTCTGCCGGAAATACCGGGGCCGCCATGGTCACGGCCAAGATGGTGCTCGGGGTTCTTCCCGGCGTCGATCGTCCAGCTTTAGCGACGGTATTTCCCACGGCCGCCAACACCGCCACGATCATGTTAGACGTAGGCGCCAACGTCGATTGCAAGCCGCAAAATCTGCAGCAGTTCGCCATCATGGGCGAGATTTACTTCCGCTCCATCTTCAGCGGACGCTTTCCCACGGCCAGCCATCCGCGGGTTGGGCTGCTCTCGGTGGGCGAGGAAGAGACGCAAGGGCAACGAGCTCACGCGCGATGCGTTCCAACTCATCAAGCCGCTTGGGCTGAACTTCCTGGGCAATGTGGAAGGCCGCGACCTGTATAACGGACACGCCGATGTAATCGTGTGCGATGGTTTTGTCGGCAACGTGGCGCTGAAGGTCAGCGAGGGACTGGTGGAGGCGGTGCGTGCGATTTTGAAAGAGTCGCTGCAGGCCACGCATTACACGCCAGGTCGGTTCTCTGCTGGCGCGCGGAGGCTTCAAGGATTTCAAGAAGCGCCTGGATTATTCCGAGTATGGCGGTGCGCCGCTGCTTGGGTTGAAGGGCGTTGCCATCGTCAGTCACGGCTCCTCCAATGGCAATGCGATCAAGAATGCGATTCGGGTTGCGGCTGAATTCGCGCGCTCGGGGCTCAACCAAAAGATCGAAGAGCAGATCCGGGCGGCGGGTGAACGCACCAGCGCGCCCCGAGAAGGTTTAGTATTGTGAGCGCGATCGGGTGAGAGCCGGTTGAAGTTCCCAGACGGAGCATCGTCCGGTTTCGAGAGCGCGCTATCGCGTTGCCAGCACAGAACTCTTGCACGGAGCCATTGATGGCACAGCGCATTCCCGGACTCGTATTTCTCTTTCCCGGCCAGGGCTCGCAAATCGTCGGCATGGGCAAGGAACTTGCCTCCAACCATGATGTCGCACGCCGCACCTTCGAAGAGGCCGACGATGCCCTGGGATATTCGCTCAGCACGCTCTGCTATGAGGGACCGGAGGAAAAGCTTCGGCTGACGGAGATCACGCAGCCGGCAATTCTCACCGTCTCCACGGCGGCGGCACGGGTGCTCGCCGAAGCTGGCATTGCTGCCCAGCTTTGCCGCCGGACACTCGTTGGGCGAATATTCCGCCCACGTCGCGGCCGGCACGCATTCAATTTCGCCGATGCGGTTCGCACCGTTCGTAATCGCGGCAAGTATATGCAGGAGGCGGTGCCGGTAGGTGCTGGCGCAATGGCAGCCATGCTCATGCCTGGCAATCGAAAAAATCCGCGCCGCCTGTGCCGAAAGCGTGGCCGAGTTTCCTGGTGAAGTGTGTGCGGCCGCCAACATCAATTCGCCGGGCCAGGTGGTGATCAGTGGCTCCAAGGCGGCAGTGGAACACGCCGCCGAGTTGTGCAAGCACAAGGGCGCCAAGCGCGCGATCATGCTTCCGGTCAGCGCACCCTTCCATTGCTCTCTGATGCAGCCGGCGCAGGATCGACTTTGCGCCGATCTGCACGCCCTCACCTTCAACGCACCGGAAATTCCGGTGATGTGCAACTTTGAGGCGGCACTGGTCTGCGACGCCGACGAGATCGCGCGAGACACTGATCCGGCAGGTCACCGGCACGGTGCAGTGGGAAAGCTCGATGCACGCACTGATTGCGCAGGGCGCCACCCAGTTTGTGGAAGCAGGGCCGGGAGTCTGTCCTGACCGGACTGCTGCGTCAGATCGACAAGGCCCAGAGTTGTCTGAACGTAGAAAACGAAGCGACGCTGCAGAAGGCAAAGGCGCACTTCTCGAAGTAAGGCGCGACGTTTAGAGCGGTTTCATGGTGTCCGTGTCCGATAACCGCAGTATTGAAACCAAGCCGCGGAATCTTGGGCGGTGATAGCTGCCATGGCGGCTGTGATGGCGAGGTCGAGGGTGTCGAGTATTCGGGCTTTGCTTGCTCGTAAGTGTTGTTTGATCTTGGACCAGCACTTCTCGATGGGATTGAAGTCCGGTGAGTAAGGCGGTAGATAGAGCAGTTCGGCTCCGGCTTGCTCAATCAACATGCGAACCAGCCGATGCTTATGTGCCGACAGATTGTCCATGATCACAACCTGTCCGGGGCGCAGTCGCGGACATAGAACCTGTTCCAGATAGGCCAGAAAGACATCACCGTCGGTGGGTTCTGGGATCGTCATGGTGGCCAGCAGGCCGTTCATCGTGATCGCTCCCAACAGAGTCACGGTATGCCAGTGCCCGCCCGGAGCACCCTCGCACACACGATCACCGCGTTCGCCGCGCCCGTAGCGACGGGTCATCTCGGTGGTCACGCCGCTTTCGTCCAGAAACACCAAGCGTTGCGGATCGATTCGAGCGATCAACTCCCACCACGATTGCCGTCGCTGCCGGCCTTCTTCCGTGTCCTGCTCACTGGCGTGCAACGTTTTTTTTACGCCGCAACCCCAGCCGCTGGAGTTCAAGACAGAGTCGCGTCTTGCTGAGCTTCACCTGCAGATGTTGCTCCAGCCGTTGCCCCAACTCGGCCAGCGTGAGATCCGGTTGATCCTGCAACTGCTGCCGCAGATGCCCTTTCACTGCGTCGGTCACCCGGCTCACCGGCCCATGTACCCGTTGCAGAGGCCGCTCCATTTGTCCCGACTTTAGCTGTTGCCGTCGAATCTTCTTTGTAAAACCGTAGCTGACACCAAACTGCTCCGCCAGCTGCTCCAGGCCGATCCCGGCCCTTTCGTATGCCTGCAGAAGCTTGCACCGCAAATCATCCGAATATGCTCGTGGCATCGATTTGTGTCTTCACAGAGAAATCGCCAACTGCAACTTACTCCAATCCCTCTTCTCTGGATATAACTACTTAGGAACCGCTCTAGTCGATCGACCTTTGGACCTCGACAACGAACGATGAGGGAGCATAGGCTGTACCGCAGTCCGGTACAGCCTATGGTTGGCTTTCCTGATGTGTCCTGCAAACATCGCAAATCCGCAAATTCAGTCTGCAAAATTGCCCGCGCTATCGAAGCGTGACAGTTAGATCGAGAGTCTACACACAACCGGTCATGCAGTAAAACCGCGGGTTTTGACGAAAACTCGACGGTCGGCGAATATCCCTAAAACTGACGTGAGAATGGGAAAGAAAGTCCGCGTTATTCGCTCTCGGCGAAACCGTACACCCCGGCAATTTCTGCCAGAATGCCATCGAGTGTGCCGGTGCGCAGCCCCAGGGACTTGAGGTCTACATCCTCGCCGCGCATCCGGGAGATGAACTCGCGAACATCTTTCTTGACGGCTTCCGGGGCCGCCGGATCGCTGGCAGGATCGAGAATTTGGTAAAGCCGGAAGACATCGTTTTTGTGTTTCTTAATCGTCTTGCTGTCGATCTTCTCGCCGCGCCTCTCGCGTTCGGTCAGGTCAAGCCACGCCCGCGCTTTCAACGCGATGAGTTGCACGGCACCCACCATAGGCACCCCGTCAAATTCTTGCCTTCCAGCTCGAATGAAATCGTAATAGTCGTCATCCAGGAGAATCGCCGATAGGCTGGACGTATCATCCTCGACTGGTAGCGGCGTGAGATGGCTGCCGTCGGCAACCTGCAGCACATCCGGTTGACGCGAGAATAATTCCAGCATGAACGGATAGTCCGCGTTCGTGGGCTTCTGGAAGCGGTAGAACTGCTTCTCACCCGTTGATTTCTCCTGAACCTCGTAGCCGCCCGCGCGTACAAAATCCCAGAATGCCCGGACAAAGGCAGCATCCAGAGCCTCGACGTAGAGAACGATGTCTAAGTCTTTTGTGGCTCTGAATGTGAGTCCGGCATTGGTCATGGCGATGTCGCACGCAGCGCCACCGATGAGCACATAGTTGTCGGCATAATTCCGGAAGTGCTCACGGAAGACTTCCAACCCCTTTACCAATGGAATTTCTCCATCATCTCTTCCAGCGCCGCCTCAGTGCGCTCGTCGTGGTCAGCCTTGAGAGAAAGGTAAAGCGATAACGGGTCAACGATGCCGCCCTCTGCAAAGAGCGCGGGCGGATACCACCAAACCTCAATCTCGCTGGCGTCCGGGTCCTGAGCTGGAATCTCGATGATCTTGTGCCGCTGCCGCAGCGCTTTCCAATCCTCTCGGTTCAGCGCGCAGGTTGTGTACACTGGCGGCGCCAACATGCTGAAGTGCGCCAATGCTGTGAGTCCTGCACGGATAGCGCCTTTCGTGCTTTCGGTTTGGCGAATAAACAGTCGTTTGCTCACCGGGCTGCGAAGAAAAGGTTGCGCTTTCTCCCAGATTTCTCGTCGGCCTCCGTTGAAACGTAGACAGCGCTCGCGGCCGCGGACCGTCACCTCAGCAAGGCTCGCAGCTTCCAACTCGTCAAAAGCTCGGGTCATCGTCATGGCCGAGTACCCCAACAGCGGGGCCATTTCAGCTGGAATCAACACTTGCCCTGCGCCACGGAGCAATGCGTGGAGTACGACAACCTGAGTTGACGGACTAAAGATGGGAGATTCCTCGCGAAGTCTGCGGAAGTGCTCACGCAAATCAATCGCCAGCATGGGCAGGTACATCTGGTTGCCGGGAACGATGAACGGAACTTTCTGCTCGATCAGTCGCTTCCGGTTGTACGCCGTCACCTGCGCGCGAATATAGATAGGGGCTGCGGACTGCTTGGTCTGGAGTATCTCCAAGTGCTTGCGCACTGTCGCTGGAGACTGCTCCTCGGGATTCGTGTCGATAACGAGAAGGGCATGTACGCCAAGCAGCTCCGCTTGCGCGAATCTGTAACTTTCTTTGAGGAAGTGCGGCAACCGGTCGGCTCCACTCCAAGGCTTGGTCTTCACGGCAACGCCCAGAGCGTCGTGAACATAGCGTTCGAGTTCATGGAGTTCAGAACGCACTTGCGGCTCCTACATACTTTACGCACGCTAACATAGCAAATGTTATTGTGCATTTCAAGTGTTACATTATCGAGCAGCGCATTTCTATAGCCTGAACTCTGATGAGTTCCCCAAGGAGGAGATCGGGCCGGGCCGGTCCCACGCGGCCTGCCCTTCGGCCCGTAACTAAAAAGTTTGTCGCATTTTGTGTCGCAAATACCGCCCAAAGAGCCGTTTTAGCTGGTTGTGCCGTTTCTTGTAATGTGGCTACCCCTGCCGATTCTGTGGCGGTCTCCGCGTTGGACACCGGAGGAAACGAAAACGCGAGAGGGCGACATGCTGGAAGTCGACTCCCTTGCTCCCGCCGGCACCCGTGACAACGGGAGCCAGTCTGTACCGAAGTTCGGTACAAGACTATAGTTACCTTTTCCGGAGGTGCCCTGCAGACATCGCAAACCTGCAAGTTCGGTCTGCAAAATTGCCCTTGACATCGAAGTGTGACAGCAAGATCGAGATAGTCTACATACAACTGATTGCGCAGCGAAACCGCTGGTTTTCACGAAAACTCGACACTAGACGAATATCCCGAAAATTGACGTGAGAAATGGTTGTTCCGGTGAATGGTGTGAAATGGGACGAGGAATCGCACGGTTTCGGAATGGTCAAACACCTTGTCGATGGCGAAACGATGGAGATTCCATGACGAGTCGGGTCGTTCCGACGGATTCTCCCGCGCGCCGCGACTTCAAGTTTCAAGCAGGTCGGCAACAACGCTGCACCCGTTCTGTGGTTTGCGGCGGTGCCGTTTCGGACTCCCCTTGCCCAGTTGATCAGTCTTGCGCGCCTCTGGCCTCCTTCGCCCTCCATGTATCAACCTTAGCGGCCTCCAAATCAGTTCCACTGTGAAATTCCAAGAGTGAAATTCGATCAAGTGGCCTCCATCGGGTATTTTGAGGCCAATTTTCGCGGCAACCTGTTGCGCGCAACGAGCTTAGGTCAAGTTCGACCTGGCGGGCAGTCCGGGAGGCTGAATAGCGCAAGATCTCCCTGTTGTTTCGCTACCATACGCGCGGAATTCGAGGTGGGAGAACCAGAAAAGGCGTGAGCGCTTCATAAATCTCTCGCGCTCGATCGAGATCGATTTTCACACCGTTGTGCGGAGATCCGGTCACAAAGTGACGGAGTTCCATCGGACTGAACGAGAACCACTTTGGCAGGTGGAGGCGCCGTTTGGCGCGGCCCTCCGCGTGATTACAGTCGCTGCAGATCAAGGTCGACAGAAAGCGAGGGGCGATGGCGTAGCCGTCGGTGCGATGATCATGATGCTCGTGCAGCGGGGCAAGCCACTGATACTCTCCCATCGGCGCGCCGTACCCGGTCTTTGATTTGGTCCAGGTGAGAAGCTCGAAGGGGGAGCGCCCGCATACCGGACAACGCCAGTCACTGGGAAGCGCGCGCCACTTCTTGAAGGTGTGCCCACCCCGATACTTCTCAAAGTCCTCGATCGTCGGGATCTTCACGAACTTGCGCTTTTTCACCGTCCTGCTCCCTTCATAAAAAGGGTAGCCAGAAACCTGCCGCCGGCACAAACGCTTTCGGCAGCGGCCACTGCTCTTTGAGGCTGAGGTCGGGGATGTCGTTCGAGCCGCGCCGGGTTTCGGGGTTCGCCAAGTCGAAAGTCACTTGGCGCCACCCCGATTGCCAATTGGCGTACCCAATTCGCACCGCTGGCAATCAGAGGTAGCGAATCGCCCACTGTCGACGAAACCGAGCGTCAACGATGCAGGCAAATGCACACAGCGGACGTATTGGGGAGATCGAACAGCAGAGGTGCCGAGTTACAGGCAAATGCACACAGTGGAGCTTCGCCTGTAGCTTCCATTTACTGACCGAGCACCAACTGAAACACCTGCGACATCAGTGACTTACAACTTCGCTCCCCTGTCCAAGGCTGTCAGGGGGGGGGGCTGAGTGAGAAAGTACGCTTTCCAATAACGGCGTGGGCGACCCCGAACTGAACCTTGGACTGACTTTTTCCAAGAACAACGTTGTCTACCAGACGGGCCTTACCACCTCTCTCCCGGTAACAAGCACCACCAACGGCTTCAGCACGGGCAACGTGTTGGTGGACTGGACGAGCCGCCTCAGCAAGCGGGTAGGCCGCCTGGTTCCGTTCGGACGGCTTGACATTGCCAATACGGTTCCCGATACGCCAGTCTTCATCCTTCCCTATACAGCCCAAGGCTTCAACACACGGCTGGAGGGCGGAACAAATGTGGAGCTGACAAAAGGTCTCAGCGCGGGAGCCTCGTTTTACGGTGTGCTTCCCTCCGGGCAGCAGCACGTCTACAGCCGCATGGTGACCTCCAGTAACTCGGGAATCGTCTCCAGCAAAGCGGCAATGATCTCCAGCAACCCGGGGGTGACCGGAATGGGACAAGGTAGTGGGAGTGGAAATGTCTTCATGATGAACCCGGTTACGGTGGGCAACGACCTCACCCGCGACCACGGATTCTCAACCTGGTTGGCTGCCAGTCTGCCAAACTACGTTGACCTGCAGCTCGCCTACACCCGAAGCTACGGCTATGATCTGAATACCGTTACCTTTGGAATGGGATACAACCTGGGAGCGGCGCTACGGCACCATCGCGCAAACGAGTAGAGTCGAATCTGTGACACGAATCACTGACTGTTGCAAATTGGCGGGAGCATCATCCGCTTACGTTATGTTCCGCCATCTCAAATTCGCCGCCGCACTTCTGGCACTGGTCATCCTCTCAGTGCCGTCGTTCGCCGTGGTGACTTGCATCGGCGGACAGGTGCCAGCGGCCGCGCAGATGCATTGCCCGGCAGGCTGCCCGATGATGGCTGAAACAAACGCGGCTCCCGCCATGCAGCTTTCGGCGCGGCAGTATTCAGGTGCGCCTTGCTGCAAGGTCTCCAGGGCTAGGCCGTCGCCCAACGCTGTGCTACAAGCTCCTGTGACGGGTTCCATCGCCTCACAGGATGGTTCCACCGGGCCCGGCGTTGTGCCGACTCCGTTCCTGGTGCGCCGCCAACAAGTGCTGCCCGTGCGCTGGCCCGAATCTCCGCAATCCCTTCTTTGCGTCTTTCTGATCTAACCCAGCTTTTCCTTCACGCTATAGCTTTCGGATATCTGTGCTCGGTAGCCACTGTCTGCGCCAGCGCATCTCCGCGAAGTTGAACTCGGCTAGCGTGCGCTCATGCCGCTCCAGCCGCAAGTTGGGAACCCGAGCCGGACCCGTATACGTGGTCCAGAAAGTTGAAGAGAAGAAAATGAAATCGAATCTGAAGAAGTTTGTCTTTGTCCCTGTCCTGCTGTTGGCTTTTGCCCCCTCCTTCGCCTCCGCGCAAGAGAAGATGTCGTGCCAAGGACCTAAGCTCACCACGAAGGAAGTGAAGGCCCTCATCACAGACGCCAAGACTGCGGAAGACCACCACAAGCTGGCTTGCTACTACCGTGCCGAGGCCCGCGAGGAGACCGCCAAGGCCAAGTATCACGATGAGATGGGCAAGCTCTACGCGTCCAGTTCCAACGAAAAACGCGACATGGTCACGCACTGCAAGGAGTTTGCCACCGAGGCACGCAAGGCCGCAGACAGCGACAACCAGCTCGCCGATGAGCATGAGAAGATGGCCGAGGAAGCGAGCCAGGCGAAGTAACAGAGTCACTTACGGCACTCGCAGGGAGCCTCAGGCCGGGAAAGCTTGTGGCTCCTTTCACGCAAGTGCGAATAACCTCGGCATTCAGGTACCTAACTCGCTTGGTGTCGGCTCCGGTGCACGCAATGAATTGGCGAGCGACGTAGATATGCCCGCGGAGAAATCGATCGAAAGACGCCAGGACACCTGCAACGACCCGCATAAGTCATGCCCGGCCTGGGAAACAAACCATGTGTGGTTCGATTTGCGCTTCTCGGCTCCTTCGGCCGAAAGAGTCAGACTATTACTTGAGTATCTTACGTAGATTTGTCATGATGATGCAGTATGCAGGTATCTACAAAAGGCGAATACGGGCTGCTCGCTTTGATCGATCTCGCGATTCACGACCAGAGCGAACCGGTGCAGGTGGCGCAGATCGCCGAACGCCAAGGCATCCCCAAACAGTATCTCGATCAGCTCCTGGTCATTTTGAAAAGGGCGGGGCTGGTTGCCAGTTCGCGTGGCCGCCAGGGTGGCTATCGCCTGGCGCGGCCTGCCGACCGGATTACTTTACTCGACGCAGTCCAAGTCCTTGAAGGACCTATAGCTAACCAGAATTTTGCCTCTCGCTCAACGCGTCCCCGGAAGAACATGTGTCAAGCGGCACTGAAAACAGTCTGGGACGAATTGACTGACCGCTCTGCTGACCTGCTGCGCAGTAAAACTCTGCTTGATATCTCCGCTGAATGTCGCAATGGCGAAGAGCTGATGTACCACATTTGAACCCGTTGACAGGGCGCTTCAACATGTCCCGCTGTCACCCGACTTGCCGGACCGTGCCGCAACTGCGTAGGCCACTCCATCTGTCCGACTGCTACTGTTATCGGCGAATCTTCTTGGTAAATCCGTAACTGACCCCAAACTGATCTGCTAACTGCTCAACCGCGGCACGTTCGTACGCTTGCAAATTCTTGCAGCGCAACTCGTCCGAATATGCTCGTAGCATCGCGTCGGTGTCGTCGCGGAGAATCGCCACCCACAACTTACTCCACTTTCCTGCCATCGCTTTTTTGACCGAAATAACCCTTGACTTTGGAATCCCGAGTAGTACACTCAGCCTTACTAAAGTAAATACATCAAGTTACTCATGTTAGAGAACAATAATCTTAGCTAGAGGGCCTTGGCTATGCTTTTGAAGATTAATGGAGACACCCAACATTTTGATAAGCAGGGAGTTACGATTGACGACCTGCTTCGGCAAGAGAAAATTCAAGCGCCGGAGATGGTTTCGGTTCAGCGCAATGGCGAATTCGTCGAGCGCGGCGAATACGCCACCACCGTCTTGTCCGAAAACGATGAGATTGATTTCCTCTATTTCATGGGCGGAGGCGCTCGGTGAAAGGCTTCACTACCAAAGCCGTCCACGGCACGGCATCCAAGCGCGACCCACACGGTTCTCTCCGCGTGCCGGTGTACGACAGCGTTGCCTTCGAGTTTGACTCGGCGCAGGACATTCAGCAGGCGTTTGAAGGCCACCGCCTGGCCCATTCGTATTCGCGCATCTCGAACCCCACCATCGACGATTTCGAACAACGGGTGCGACTGTTGGCCGATGCGGGCGGTGTGATCGCCGTTTCCTCCGGCATGGCTGCGATCAGCAACGTCATTCTCGCGCTGGCCGAGGCCGGGACGAACATCGTCACAACGCGATCGCTGTTCGGAAATACCTACTCGCTTTTCGAGCACACCTTCCGTCCATGGGGGCTCGATGTCCGTTACGTGGATCTGAACGATGCCGTACAGTTGCGCAATGCGATCGACGAGCGCACCCGCGCCGTTTACTTCGAGTCCATTACCAACCCAAAGCTCGAGGTCGCCGACGCCCATTCGATCAGCGCAATCGCGCACGAACGCGCCGTGCCCGTCGTGGTCGATGGAACTGTGACCACTCCATACCTGTTCCAGTCGAAACGCCTTGGCGTGGATGTGGAAGTGATCTCCAGCACAAAGTACATGTCCGGCGGCGCTACCTCAGTCGGCGGCGTCATTATCGACAATGGACTCTTCAACTGGAAACAAAGCCCGAAGCTGAAGGATGCAGCGCGGAAGTTCGGCCCCAGCGCACTGACGGTGACGTTGCGCCGCGAGGTTTATCGCAATCTCGGCGCCTGCATGTCGCCGCACAATGCGTATCTGCAGGCACTTGGGCTGGAAACGCTGAGCTTGCGCATTGACAAGAGCTGTGCAAACGCGCTGACCCTAGCACAGTGGCTACAGCAGCATCCGGTCGTCGCCAAGGTCAACTATCCGGGGCTGGAGAGTTCGCCCGAATACCAACTAGCTTGCGCCCAGTTCCCGCGCGGCTTCGGCGGCATTCTCACGCTTGAACTCGCCAGCAGGGAACAGTGCTTCCGCTTCATGGACGCGCTCAAACTGGTTCGCCGGGCCACCAACATCAATGACAACAAAACTCTAGTACTGCATCCCGCTTCCACGATTTTCTGCGAGTACTCGGCAGCGCAGAAAGCCGCTTTAGGAGTGCCTGACACTTTGCTCCGCCTGTCGGTTGGAATCGAAGATGTCGAAGACATCGTTGAAGACCTGGAATCGGCGCTGACGCAAGTGCCTGCGGCAACCGCGCTGACCGCAGCCGGAGGTGCCGAGTGATCGATTTCACCGAAGAACGTCTCGAACGCTACAGCCGGCACATTTTGTTGCAGGATGTCGGCATTGAAGGCCAGATGAAGCTGTCCGAAGCCAAGGTGCTGATCATCGGCGCCGGAGGACTAGGTTCGCCCGCTGCGCTCTACCTCGCCGCGGCCGGCGTGGGCACGATCGGCATCGCCGACGCGGATTGCGTGGACCTGTCCAATCTCCAACGTCAGATCATTCATTTCACGCCCGACGTGGGCACGCCAAAGGTGGATTCGGCCGCGTCGAAGATGCGCGCGTTAAATCCGGATGTCGAGGTCCGCACCTATCACGAGTTTATGCTCGCAGCTAATATCCGCCAGATCATTCGCGACTACGACTTCATCATCGACGGCACCGACAACTTTGCGGCCAAGTTCCTGATCAACGATGCGTGCGTGTTGGAGCACAAGCCCTTCTCGCATGGTGGCATCCTCCGCTTTAACGGACAGACCATCACCGTGATTCCGGGCGAGTCGGCCTGTTATCGTTGCATGTTCCAGGCGCCGCCGCCGAACGGCGCGGTCCCCACCTGCTCGCAGGCAGGCATTCTCGGTGCGGTGGCCGGCATGCTCGGCACGATTCAAGCTGCCGAGGCGCTGAAATTTATAACCGGCGCGGGCAAGCTCCTTACCAATGCATTGCTTACGTTTGACGCTGCTGCGATGGACTTCCGCAAGGTACAGCTCAAACGAAATCCACGCTGCGCAGTTTGCGGCGATCACGCCAACATCCGCGAGTTGGTCGATGAAGAACAGCCGGTGTGCGAGTTAAATGCGGCAAGGGGGGCAGCATGCTGAGGGTTGCATCCGAAGTTGTTGACGAAATTATCGCCCACGCGCGCGAGCACGCGCCCATAGAAGCATGCGGTTATCTGGCCCAGAAGGACGGCGTAGTAGATCGAGTGTTCCGGTTAACAAACGCCGATGCATCGCTTGAGCACTACAGCCTGGTTCCTGCCGAGCAGTTCGCTGCTGTGCGCGAGATGCGCGAGAGTGGTCATCGCCTTCGTGCCGTTTATCACAGTCATCCTTCCAGCCCCGCCCGCATGTCACAGGAAGACCTGCGGCTTGCTGTTGATCCCAACCTTGCCTACTTGATCGTCTCGCTGGCCGGAGCTGAGCCTGAAGTGAAGGCATTCGCCGTAGGCGACGGCGCCGCTGCGGAAGTTGACATCGTCGTCGTGCCAGCGGCTGTGGCTCCGGAGGCGCGATGACGTCCTACGAAATTCCGGCAAGCCTGTCTGGTGAAATCGGCGAGTTGGATGCACTGATACGCGCTCACCTAGATGGCAGAGTGGATGCTGGCACTTTGAAGGCGCGGCGGGTGCCGTTCGGATGCTACGAACAACGCAAGGACGGCACCTATATGGTGCGCGTCCGCACCACCGGAGGCGTCCTCACTCCGCTGCAATTGCGTGCCATTGCCACAGTGGCTCAGCGGTACGGAGCGGACTTCATCCATATCACGACGCGCCAGGAGTTCCAGATTCACGATATCGCGCTTGAGAACGTGACCACGGTGATGCGCGAACTGCTGGCGTTCGGGCTGGCAACGCGCGGCGGTGGCGGCAACACCGTGCGCAACATCATGGTCTCACCTGATGCAGGAATCAGCAGCGATGAGGTGTTCGACCCGGCTCCGTATGCGCTGGCGCTGACCTCGCGACTGATCGCCGAAGCTGAATCCTGGGTGCTTCCACGCAAGTTCAAGATTGCCTTTTCCAACTCGGCTGCGGACACCGCTTACGCGCTGTTCAACGATGTGGGATTCATTTCTGCCATCCGCGACGGCGACAAAGGTTTCAAGGTGTACGTCGCTGGCGGCATGGGCGCGAAGCCGGAAGTCGCGCACCTGCTACATGAGTTCATTCCCGTTGCCGACGTATACGTTGTCGCCACGGCGATCAAGCGCGTATTCGATAGGCATGGCAACCGCAAGAATAAGCATGCCGCGCGCCTGCGCTTTCTCTGGAACACTGTTGGCGAAGGCCGCTTCCGAGAGTTGTACGAAGAAGAGTTGCGTCTGGTTCGCGAAGAAAATCCTCCGGAGCTCGCGATCAATGAGCGTCCGAGTCCGAAGCGCACGGCAGCGCTGTTGCCGGTGGTGGACGACTCGCCGGAATTCGCGCTCTGGAAACGGCGCTTTGTCACCGAACAGCGGCAGGCGGGACTCTGCTCCGTGCTGGTGCCGGCGTTCCTGGGCAATTTAAAGAGCGCCGACGTCAAAGCGCTTGCCGATTTCCTCGAACTGTTCGGGGAAGAGGACGTGCTCCGCGCCACCTTCGGGCAAAATCTCCGGCTACGCAACATCCCAAAAGCATACTTGCCCAACGTTTGCGCGGCCGTTCGCACCGTTGACGAGCTGGCCGCTGCGCCACGGCTTCTGGCAAACTCGATTGCTTGCACCGGTGCCGACACGTGCAAACTCGGCGTCTGCCTCCCGAAAGGCGCGCTGCGGGCAATTGCGCGCAAGCTGCATCAGTCCGGACTCGATCTTGACCAGATTGGCGACTTCAAGCTCAACCTCTCGGGTTGCCCGAATACTTGCGGCCAGCACACGCTGGCAGACCTCGGTTTCTACGGCAACGTCGGCCGCCGGGAGCAGAACATGTTTCCCGCCTATGCTGTAGTGGCAGGCGCAGTCATCGGCGATGGCCAAGCCCGGTTGGCGAAGAACATTGATCGCGTAAGCGCCCGCGATCTTCCGGATTTCGTCCACGACGTGCTCAAGACCTGGTTGGAAAAGAAATCGTCCTACTCGTCGTTCGCGAAGTATGTGGATACCGAAGGTTTGCGGGATATACGTGCGATCGCCGATCGCTATCGCGACGTTCCCGATTTCAAAGAGAACAAGAACTACTACTTCGATTGGGGTTCGACCGAAGTTTTCTCGCTCATCGGCAAAGGCGTGGGTGAATGCTCGGCAGGACTGTTCGACCTTATCGACATAGATCTGAAGAATGCACGACAGCGCATCGAGCGGCGGTCGGTGGACGATGCCTTGTATGAGGTCGCGTTGTTCTCCGCGCGAGCCCTGCTGATCACGCGCGGCATCGAAGTCGCATCCGATACGGCGGTCTTCGACAGCTTTCGCAAGCACTTCATCGAGGCCGGACTGATCGACGAAGGGTTTCTTCCGGTGATCGTTGCCGCCCGCGCCAACGATACAGCCGCTCTGCGAAGCTTGGAGGAAGAGGTAGTAGCTCTGCTAGCCGCGGTCGAAGGGCTCTACCAGTCCATGGACAACTCACTCCGCTTTCCAGCCGAACTCCAAAGAGCACAATCAGAGGCAAAGCCGGCGCCACGCGCTGCGCAGGTCGAGCGCGACTACCGCACTGTCGCGTGCCCGATGAACTTCGTCAAGGTGAAGCTGGACCTTGCTCGCATGCAGAAAGGCGAGTTGCTCAAAGTCTTCCTCGGCGATGGCTCGCCTATACAGAACGTACCGCGCTCCGTCGCCCAGGAGGGCCATAAAGTGCTGGAGCAGGTGCGCGTGGACGATTATTGGTCTGTGCTGATCCAGAAGGAAGCGGGGGGTAGCGCATGATCTTCCTGCCGATCTGCATGAATGTGGAAGATACCCAAATCGTCATGGTTGGCGCTGGAAGCGTAGCCTTGCACAAACTGCGCGCGCTGCTCCAGTACACACGCCGGATCACCGTGGTCGGACGCGAGGTGCGCCAGGGAGTGAAGTCGCTGGGCATCCGCGTGAAAGAGCAGGAATACGAGCCCGGAGTTCTGGACGGAGCGACTCTGGTCTTTGCCGCCACGAATGACCGCGAGCTGAATCGCCGCGTACGCGGCGACGCGCATGCGCGCGGGCAGTTGGTCAATGTGGCGGACGACGCGCAGCTCTGCGACTTTATTTCTCCCGCCATCTATAAGCACGGCGGCATGTCGGTTGCGATCAGCTCCAACGGCGAAGATGTGCGGCAGTCACTCGCATGGCGTTCTTCAATTCGTAATTTGATCGAAGCAGGGGGCCAGCGATGACGGCGGCCATCTCTCCTATTTCGTTCGCTCTGCCTCCCTCCAGCGCGTTGGTTCGTGCCCTGATTGAGGAGCACGCCTGTCTCAACTGGACGCCGGCCGGCGATGTCGCGTCTTCGATTGGCCGTCTTGCGGACGACTGTGCGGATGTAGCCGTCATTCCACTCGCACAGCTTCCGTATCCCTTGCCATTGGGTGTCGAGGTCGTTTCACTACTCGAAGGCGAGCACGTCCTGCTTGGCCGCGCACGCCGGCCGCATCTCCGTGCGCGTTTTTATAACGAGGATCTGCGCCGGGATTACGGAAAGGTCTGGCTGGTCGGAATGGGACCGGGTGATCCAGAGCTGATGACGTTGAAGGCCGATAAGGTGCTCCGCCGTGCGGATGTCATTTTCTACGACAGCCTAATCGACGCTTCCGTGCTTGATCACTACCAAGCCGAGAAGGTTCACGTCGGCAAGCGCAAGGGCAAGCATACGCAGCAGCAGGAGAGTATTAACAAGCTGTTGTGCGCAGCTGCTCGCAGCGGCAAGTTAGTCGTTCGTTTGAAGGGCGGCGATCCGTTCATCTTCGGTCGCGGCGGCGAGGAAGCCGAATATCTCCTCCGGCGCTTGATCCCGGTAGAAGTCGTGCCTGGTGTGAGTGCAGCCAATGCCGCCGCAGCCGCTGCCAACGTGCCGCTCACCAAGCGTGGTCGTTCGCGGTCCCTACTTCTTGAAACCATGCACGAGGGGCTTGCCCCTGCCTCTAAAGAGGCAACCCGCGTGTTCTTCATGGGCGCATCACGCTTAGCGGCACTTTCCCAGCGCTTGCTGCGCGAAGGTGCAGACCTGTGCACGCCTGTCACCCTGGTTCAGAATGCCAGCTTTGCGACCGAACGCAGTGTGACCACTACTGTGAGTGGCATGGAGGCGATCAACCTCGCCTCTCCGCTGATGGTGATCGTCGGCGAGGTTGCGCGCGAACGCCGTACGGACGGCAAGTGCCTTTTTACCGGCACAGATCCGTATCGATTCGCCTGCCCAGAGCGCGTCGTCCACTTCCCACTAGACGAGGGTGGCAAGCCTAGACCCATCGCCCTCGATGAATTTGCCGCAGTAGCTTTTACCAGGCCGCAAGCGGTCGATGCGTTCGTGACGGCATACGCCCCGTCAAACGAATTGCTTTACTACTGCGCCTCCCCTGACGTGCAGACACGCGTACGAATGCTCATGCCTACAGCCGCCACCGTGCTGTGTTGTTGTCGCTAGCTTCTCGTTGTCTCTAGTTTCTCGTTGTCACTCTTCCAAGTTCATTCAGGAGATCAGCACAAGAGTATGCAAACCCAGAGTCCCCGCTTTACCAAATTCAGCCTTTCCACGGTCGGTCGGCTCTCGCTGCCGGTCGGCAAAGCATCGATCAAGGTTCATGCTGCGCGCTTAATCACTTGGAGATCCGAAATGACGTCTATTGCGGTTGAACCTACGATCTCTAGCCAACGGTTGACACATCTGCGAGCCCTGGAGGCGGAGAGTATTCATATCCTGCGCGAGGTTGCAGCGGAATTCGCGCGCCCCGTTATGCTCTACTCCATCGGCAAGGACTCGTCGGTGATGCTGCGATTGGCCCAGAAGGCGTTTTATCCGGGTTTAATTCCGTTCCCGCTGCTCCATGTAGACACCACATTCAAGTTCCGCGAAATGATCGAATTCCGCGACTCCTACCCGAAGCAGATCGGCGCTGATCTTCGCGTTTATACCAATCGTAATGCGATTGGCGAGGATGCGAATCCGTTTCGGTTGGGCACGCAGAAGTGCTGCGCGCTGCTGAAGACCCGCGCTCTGCTGGATGCGCTCACCGAGGGTGGTTACGACGCCGCTTTCGGAGGCGCCCGGCGAGACGAGGAAAAGTCGCGTGCGAAAGAACGCATTTACTCGTTTCGCGATACTTGCGGGCAGTGGGATCCGAAGAATCAGCGTCCGGAACTCTGGAATCTATTCAACGCCCGCATTGATAAGGGCGAGAGCATTCGCGTGTTCCCACTCTCGAACTGGACCGAACTCGATGTCTGGCAGTACATCCATATCGAGAACATCCCGATTATTCCGCTGTACTTCGCCAAGGAACGCGAGATGGTGGTGCGCGGCGAAAGCTTGATTCCCATCGAGCACAATCCTCCTCTGGCTTCGGGCGAAGAACCACAAAAGATCATGTGCCGTATGCGGTCGCTTGGATGTACGCCCTGCACCGGCGCGATCCGCTCGAATGCCGACACGGTGCCGAAGATTATTGAAGAGCTGATCACCTTCCGCCGCTCGGAACGGGAAAACCGTGTCATCGATCACGACCAGGAAGGTTCGATGGAACTGAAGAAACGCGAGGGCTACTTCTGATGTCTACCCAAACATTCGCACCTGCCGCTCCCGGGGTTGAAGCCTTCCTCAAACAAAACGAGGAAAAGGAACTGTTGCGTTTCAGCACCGCAGGAAGCGTGGACGACGGCAAATCGACGCTCATCGGCCGATTGCTCTACGACTCCCGTGGCGTTTACGAAGACCAGCTTGCTGCGGTCAAGAAATCGGCGGTAAACCGCGCGCAGGGTCCCATCGACTTTTCGTTGCTGACCGATGGTCTTCGCGCCGAGCGCGAGCAGGGCATCACGATCGATGTCGCATACCGCTACTTCACCACCTCGCGCCGCAAGTTCATCATCGCCGACACGCCTGGCCACGAGCAGTACACGCGCAACATGGCCACGGGAGCTTCCACTGCGGACCTCGCCATCATCCTGGTGGACGCGCGCAACGGCGTGCTCCAGCAGTCGAAGCGGCATGCGTACATTGCCGCTCTGTTAGGCATTCCGGAGGTGGTGGTTGCAGTAAACAAGATGGATTTGGTGGGTTACGCGCAAGAAGCTTTCAATCAGATCCGTTCGGAATTCAGTAGCTATCTCGAAGGCCTAGGAATCACCGGTGCGCTGTTTATCCCGCTCAGCGCACTCGAAGGCGACAATGTTGTTCATCGCAGCGCGCGGACTCCATGGTACGACCAGGCCAGCTTGCTCGAACATCTGGAGACCACGCCGATCTCTAATCGGCATGATTCGCAAAGCCTGCGCTTTCCTGTGCAGTACGTAGTTCGTCCACACTTGGATTTCCGCGGCTTTGCCGGACAGGTTGCATCGGGCACGATCCGGCCCGGCGATTCTGTCATGGTTCTGCCTTCCGGCCGCACTACCCGAGTGAAATCAATTCCAAGCTTCGATGGCGACTTGTCCGAGGTCTTTGCGCCGATGTCGGTGACGGTCTGCCTGGAAGATGAGGTGGACATCAGCCGCGGCGACATGCTGGCCGATCCGCGGCAACTCCCGCACGTCTCCCGCCGTTTGCAGGCAAGGGTGGTCTGGATGAACGAACAGCCGTTGCGTCTCAACCAGCCCTACCTCTTAAAGCACACGACCCAGCAGGTTGCGGCGAACGTCTCTGCGCTGCGCTACAAGGTGGATGTCAACACCCAGGAGCAATTGCCGGCAACCGAGCTGGGCATGAATGACATCGGCGCAGTTTTAATCGAAGCAAACCGTCCGCTGTACTTCGATTCGTATCGTGCAAACCGCCTGACAGGAAGCTTTATTCTGATCGATCCAGTCAGCAACGCCACGCTGGCCGCCGGGATGATCGAGGAACACAGCGCGGAACCGGAGGCGGAGCGCAAGCTCAAGTCTGTCCTGCTGGAAGTTGAAGCGACCCGACTCACGCCTGCCGAGCGTTACGCGCGTGCCGGACACCATCCCGCTACGATATGGCTCATCGCACGGGAGAACTTGGCCTATGTGCTGGAACGAAAGTTGTTTGATCGCGGATGCCAGGTTCACGTGCTCACCGATTCCGGCGAAAACCATATCTTACCCGAATTGGCGCAACTGCTAAGTTCCGCCGGCATGATCTCCATCTTCTGCGTTCCTACATTCGATTGGGAGGAGCGGCAGAGAGCAAAAACTTTCGTCGGGGATGACCGTTTTTTTGATTTCGCCCCGGAAAGCCTCAGTGCAAACGATGAGCGGGCGGCTGACGAAATCCTCTCGGCCCTGGAATCGCAGGGCGTTGTCCGAAACACCAAGCTTGCCGCAGGAGATGGAATCTAATGACCACGCCGCGTAACTCATCCCTGGAGACTGATTACTCCGGCTTCGCCCCGGAAGAGATTGTCGGCCACTTTCTTTCCGATAAGGAACAGAAGGCTTGCATCACGTGCAGCTTTCAAGTGGAGGACATGGTTGTACTCGATCTTCTACGCAAGCTTCAACCGGACATTCCGGTCCTCTTCCTCGAAACCGGATACCACTTTCCGGAGACTTATGAATACCGGGACCGCATGGCGCGGGAATGGAACTTGAATGTCTTAAACCTGCAGGCGGCGTCATCGGTCAGCGAGCAAGAGACGCTGCAAGGAAAGCTCTATGAAACTGCGCCGGACCGCTGCTGCCATCTGCGAAAAGTCGAACCTTTATTCTCGGGACTACAAAACTTTGATATCTGGTTCACGGGCTTGCGCCGCGAGCAATCGCCGACGCGCGCCAACCTTGCGCCCGTAGAACCTCATATCCTGCCGAGCGGACAACAGATCACCAAGGTCAGTCCCCTCGTCCTCTGGACATGGAAAGACGTTTGGCGATACCTGTCCGACCAGCGAATTCCTACGTTGCCTCTCTATGACCAAGGCTATTCCAGCATTGGTTGTCGACCCTGTACGAGTTTGCCTCTGAACCCTGGCGATCCGCGCTCAGGACGTTGGGCGGGACGCAAACTCGAATGCGGTATTCACACGTTTCGCGAGGGCACGTAAATGGAAGTCATTATTATTGGATTCCTCATTGCACTTAGTATCGGATTAACCGGAGTTGGCGGGGGCGTCATCACCGCGCCGGTTTTGATTCTCTTTCTTCATTTGCCCGCGGCCGAAGCCGTAGGAACGGCACTTATTTTTGGCGCCGCGGTGAAGACATTTGCCGTCCCCGTTTACCTCTGGAAGAAGCAGGTCAATTTTCGCGCCACGCGGTACATGCTCGCCGGGGGCATTCCCGGCGTGATTGCGGGGTCGCTGTTGTTGAAGAGAGTGAATGCAAGCAGTGGAAGAGGATTGGTGCTGGCAGTGGTTGGCGCGGTCGTCGTAGTCTCAGCGTCGATGAACCTGGTGCGCTTTTTTTTGAAGCGCGAGCGCCGCAGCAGTGAAATCAACCGATATAACCTGCTTGGATTATCTGCGGGGCTGATCGGACTCGAGGTCGGCTTTTCTTCGGCGGGCGCGGGTGCGCTTGGCACCACAGCCCTGATGCAGACGACGACCCTTTCCGCTGCCGAGGTGGTCGGGACCGATCTTCTGTTCGGATTTGTGCTCGCTCTGCTTGGCGGCGGGTTCCACTTCGTCCAAGGCACCTATAGTTCGCAAACCGTTTTGAAATTAATCGGCGGCGGAGTTATCGGAGCAGGCATCGGTGCGTACGTCGGCGGAAGGTTGCCCACGCGCATGCTGCGCATGGCACTGTCCGTTTGGCTGGTCTGCCTCGGATCGCAGTTGTGCTATCGCGGCCTGGCCGTGCTTGCACGATGAATACACCAGCCTTTAACGACAAACGGAGGAAACTCAGATGACGAGAATTCAGGAGCCCGCTGCCGTTCACCAGCCGACCCGGCCGGCACGCGATGTCGATTCGGCCATCCTGCAGGCGGTACACGCGATTCGCTATGGGTCCGTCGAAATCACGATTCATGATTCGGCTGTTGTGCAGATCGAGTCCAAAGAGAAAGTCCGCTTTGTATCGCCTTCCTCGAAATCCAAGTGTTGATTTTCTGGAACCGCAGTTGGCCCACCCAAGATCAGCGGAGGCCGAGAGCCCACAAATGATAAGGAGCTGACCAGACGACTGGAGGTGTCCCGAGATCAAAGGAGATCCTTCATGAATCGTCGATACAGGTCAGTACTTGCCATGTTGGTCTTTGTGACTAGTCTTGCGGGAAGCCAGTTTTCGATGGCGCAATCGCATCCAGAAGAACAACAGACGCTGAAAGAGCAGATAGCGTTGTTGCAGCGCAGGCTGCAGCAACTGGAAAGACGCGTAGATGCAGCTTTGCCCGCCACGAGTGGGACAACGGTCTCAACCGACCGCATCGAAGCTCTCGATAAGAAGGTGCAACTCTTGGAGAGTAAACGCGAGGACGCTCAGGGCAATGCGAATGCGCTGGTTGAAACGACCCAAGCCGCGACCGTTAGCGCCGGCCAGAACGGTTTTATCATTACCAACGCAGACAAAAGCTATCGGTTGAGAATTGGCGGCCACCTGCAAGTGGACGGGAAAACGTTCTACGATGACGAAGCACACTTGGTGCCCGACTCCTTCAACATTCGCCGTCTCAGGCCCATTTTCGAAGGCAATGTAGGCAAATACGTAGACTTCCGTTTTATGCCCGATTTCGGCAATGGCACCACAGTGCTCTACGATGCCTACGCCGATTTGACGTATCGTCCCTATGCCGCCTTGCGCGGCGGGAAATTCAAAACTCCGATGGGCCTTGAACAGCTGCAGAACGACGCCGACCTAACCTTCGTCGAACGATCCCTGGCGACTGACCTCGTGCCCAACCGCGACGAGGGCTTCGCTTTGTTCGGGGATGTCGCCAGCCGCCTGAACTACACCGTGGCTGCGTTGAATGGCGCACCGGATGGTGCGAACATTGATGGCACGACTCACAATGGTAAGGACGTGGTGGGTCGGCTCTTCGCAACGCCCTGGGCACAAGATGGACCGACAGCTCTAAAAGGATTGGGCTTTGGCGCCGCCGTATCCAGTGGCCGTCAGGACGAAGGTGCTAGCCTTCCTACGTTCAAGACCGTCGGTGGCCAGGTGGCGTTCTTTACTTATGCTTCGACCGCGGCTGCTGGCGGACGGCGTCTGAACTATTCTCCGCAGCTCTACTACTACAACGGCCCCTTTGGAGTGCTGGCGGAATACGTTACATCCGAACAGAAAATCTTGGGAACGACAGGCAAGACCACAGCGGCACGCGAGATTAGCGACCACGCCTGGGAAGTCACAGGTTCCTGGCTCCTCACCGGTGAGCGAAAGACCTTTGGCCGTCTAACTCCGCGCAGAAATTTTGAGGCAGGCAATGGTAAAGGCTTCGGCGCCTGGGAAATCGCGGGACGCTACAGCCAACTGGACGCTGATCCTACAGTGTTCAGGGTCGGTTTCGCCGACCCGACCAAGTCGGCGCAATCGGCGCGCGAGTGGGCTGTGGGCCTGAACTGGTACCTGAATCGGAACGTGAAGCTGGTGTCCAACTACGATCAGACGGAGTTCCAGAGGGGCGCTGTGCTGGGCAACCGGCTCACCGAAAAAGGATTCCTCAATCGATTACAGATCGCGTTCTAATCTGAACACCGGTCTGGCTCTGGCAGCTAGTTCTCTGGCGCCTCCGGGGTGGGTTCGAGGCCGAAACCTCAAGGCGGAGTTGAGCAGGGCTGGAGGCCGGGCGGTTGCACCAGAGCCCGCGGCGGTTCCGGACGGGAAGAGCAGTTCAGGCAAGTAGCCGAAGAATGCAGTTTTAAATTTGGCACCAAATAAAGGCGGCAGCGAGTAACAACGCTGCGCCGAGGATTGCGCTCACCAGATCGACTTAGGCAATCCCCATCCCATCCCGGGAAAGAAGTGCCGGTGCTCTGCGACATGCGTCAGTATGACTTACAGTCAGGAAAGCGATACCGACTTTAGCCAGCAAACGGGACATCTGTCTTCTCCCGGTTTGTTGTAAGACCCACGCTTTGCAGGGACGAAAGCGGTGTCCCCCAGCATAGCAAGCTGGGACACTACTCATTCCTCCTGGGTTTGGCCTTACCGCGTCCGGAGATGTTAATGTAATCTGATTCCTACAAACGCAAACACAGAGGCTATCGATGGCAGATCAAGCTGTCAGCACTTTGATTCAGCGCTGGCGGGAAGATGCGAGCGCCACCTACCAAAGCTGGTTTCTTTGGCCTGAGCGCCTGAAGAATTTTCGCTCGATCCGCAGCGGACTACAGCAGGTCGTAAAGGACATCGAGAGCGACACATTTGGAGCAGCCTATAAAGGCTCGCCGCTCGAAACGGTGGTGAAGTCCATCGCAGAACAGCGACAGATTTTCAGGGGCGCCGACCACGCGTTCCTCTGGAAACCGAAGTTACGCATTCCAGACATTTACGAGGATCGCGACAATCAGGTTACCTTTGGCCGTTTTCTCGACATTTGCGGTTGTTGCAATACCGAAGCTCAGGTGATTGGAGCCATCCGTCGACTCGATGAGAAGAAGATCAAGGGACTCGGGCCAGCTGCCGCCAATCTCTTGTACTTCTTGCATCCCACGCTGATGCCGCCCTTCAATACAGCGATTGTGAAGGGCTACAACGAATTGACCGGTGCCAAAGTTGCGCTCGGCAGTTGGAGTGAATATCTGGCCATGCGTGAGGGCATCCTTAGAATCAACTCCGATCACAAAGGCTTGCTATCGAACGACCTCGGTGCTATCGGTGGCCTTCTGTTCGACCTCGGCTCTGGTCGGTACGCTGCACCTCCCCGTACGGACGATGCGGATGCACGTGCAGCATGGGAAAAAGATCTGGCTCGGATACGTGAAGATAGCGCAAAGCTGTCAAAGGAACTTAATGCAGCGCGCGAAGGGGATCGAACGCACACCGAAATACAGGCCTGGTTGCGTGATCTCGGACACGCGCTCGGCTTCAAAGTGTGGATTGCGGCGAACGACCGCGCGCGGCCGTACGGGGATGGCAAGTTGAGCGATGGCTGCCTAGTTGATCTGCCCGAAACTGTGACTGGAATTCCGGGAGCTGACGCCGTTCGGCTCATCGACGTTTTGTGGTTCACGGGAGATGCAAAGAGTCCGGCAGCCGCTTTCGAGGTTGAACACACGACCTCGATTTATTCCGGCATCGTTCGTCTACTGGACCTTGCCCTTGGAATCGGCAGTGGCAATGTTTTTCCCATATTTATTGTCGCTCCCGATTCGCGCGAGGAGGAAGTGCGCACCCAGTTGCTGCGCCCGGCATTTCGGAATGTAGCTGAATTACGACTACGGTTCCTGCCTTATGGCGAGTTGGAGAAACATCGGGAAATGATGGCGCGTTTCGGCGAGGGGTTGAAGGCAATTGAGGCGGTCGCAAAACAACTCATTTGATCGGCAGCGCGAAGAATTGACGATTTGCGATACGAGTGTCGAATAGCGAGGAGAGGCGGTTTAAACTTCAACACCCTCCCGCCGAGACAACTGCTCCCTCAATCGTGCCTGCTATTTTGCAGCTTCCGTGATTGATGCCAGAGTAATCGTGGCCCCGCTGATGTCGCCGGCTACTTTCACCTTCTTGCCTGCAAAATGATCAAGCTGCTTCGCATCGCCCTTCAAAGCATAGATTTTATCTCCAACCAGCAAGGCGTATTTGCTCCCTGCCTTAACGCAGGCGCGGATGCATTCGCTGTCGGGTTTCCCCGGCATCATCGTGTGCTTCTTCCCACACATATCGTCAGTGACAACGCCAGTCAAGGTTTGAGGAGCAGCGAAGGCGAAGCTTGCAACCAGAGCCGCAAGGGTGGTCTGAAGAACAAATCCGAGAACGAGCTTCCGAACTTTCATATCTTTTTTCTCCTAAGAACAACCATTCATAAGGTAAGTGGTACGTAGGGGACAGATTAAACAGGCAAGGACTCCCACTGAATGGGATCTCATGCTAGCCAGCGAATCGTCTTAAAGTGCGTTGCTTGTCTATACCAAGTTTTCTCCTCTTCAAACCTGTATCTCCAATCACTGTGCTTCCATTGCCTTGGACTGGTCCATGATGGACTGCGCGGACACGATGACTTCATTGTCGTGCATGGAGCGTGCAAGATGGACTAAAGCGCATTGCTTCTGCTCCAACGAGAGTCCTTTCCTGTCGGGACTAGGCATCGGTTGATTGCACATGCCGCAGATCACCTGCCCATTGTGCGTGTAGTGTGGGTGCTCGGAGCGGTAGCAAGTCTGACATGAGGCCATGTTCGCGTGCACCGTACCATCAGCTGTGCGTTGAACCACAAAGCGGATACGGCGGCTCTGACCGCCGGGATAACTGAACAGGTAAAGCCGCCCAGCCGCAAGATGATTGAGTGCAATCCGTAGGTCCTGACCGGCCGGCAGCGCGACCTCAGATATGTCATCTTTCCTAGATAAGTCTTCTCGGACCACCAAAGCCAACTCCACTAACATGAACGCAATCAGCAAACCGCAAATCAGCCACAACGGCCACATTTGCCGCGCCCGCAATCCGGCTTTGTCCTTAGAACGGCCCGGCACCCGGTTCATGGATCTTCGGAATGTAGAGATGAATCTCATAACCAAGGAACTCAGTTGTCTGGAGCGGACTCGGCGTATAGCACCTGCGCGCTGCTCCTGCGATTCAGCGGCTGTGCCCCTTTGGACAAGTCGCCACCTAGTAAGTGCACGGCCGACAGGACTGCTGGAACATAATTGCGCGTCTCCAGCGGCAGTAGGCGACCGCGACTCAGGGAATCGAAGTCGCGGGTACGGTGTTGCACGGCGTGCTGGACCGCATGTTCCCCAGCGTTGTAGGCTGCAAACGCTAGGTTCCAATCACCAAACTGCGAGTACAAGTCACGAAGATAGTGTGCGGCTGCGTGCGTGGATTTCACGACATCTACACGTTCGTCCAGACCGGGTGTAACGACCAGGCCATAACGGCGCGCAGTCTCCGGCATGAACTGCCAGAGGCCAAGTGCGCCCTTAGATGAAATGGCTGAGGCTCGTCCACCGCTTTCGACCAGCACGAGAGCGACGACATCGATAGGAACGCCTTCCTCCTGAAGAATCGGGTCCATTACCGGCCTGAGCAGCGTGACCCGCTCAACCGCCCGTCGTACGTTTTCTTCCTGGCCGTCCCAATAGTGCCCGGCAAAGACGCGCAACGCATCGTCATCAGGTCGGCGGGTTTTGACCACAGCCCCCAACGACTGCGGTTCGAGTTCGCGCTTGACTGTAGACGCTAGGAGGCTCTCAGCAGCACCGCTAAGGACTTCTTGATAATCCGAAAAAGTGTCTTCCACGGAGGCAGCAGGCACCGAGTAGCGCGGCGCCTGCGCCCATGAGGGTATAGCCAAGAGGATGAGCAACGACAGCAAGCATCCGAGTGACAGCTTCCTGCTATTCACGTGTGCCCCCGTCCACAAGCAGCGGTTGGAGTTGAGCCGCTTGTTCTTTTTTCAGAGCAGGCTTCACTTCGGAGTTCCATTTCCACATTGTGAAGATCACCGGATAGATGAGCAACTCAAGCAGGAACGAGGTGACAATGCCGCCGACCATCGGGGCGGCAATACGCTTCATTACGTCGGCTCCGGCCCCGGTAGACCACATGATCGGCAGCAGGCCCATAAGGATGGCCATCACCGTCATCATCTTTGGGCGCACGCGCTTAACGGCACCTTCGATTACGGAGTCTTCTAAGTCCTTTTCGCTGTTGATACGACCTTCGTCTTTCCATTTTTGGTAGGCGATATCCAGATAGAGAAGCATCACCACACCGGTCTCGGCGTCCACACCGGCCAGCGCGATCAAGCCGACCGCCACGGCCATGCTCAGGTTGTAGCCCAACAGATACAGGAGCCAGAACGCACCAACCAGCGAGAACGGCACTGCCAAGAACACCAACATGACTTTGGTGACCGATTGTGTGCTGAAGTAGAGCAGCACGAAAATGATCAACAGCGTGAGCGGAATGACGTATTTCAGCCGCTCCTTTGCGCGCACCATGTACTCGTATTGGCCGCTCCAAACGAGGTGATATCCAGCCGGCAGTTGCACCCTCTCAGCTACAATGCGCTTAGCCTCGTTCACGTACCCGCCGAGATCGCGGCCGGAAGTATCCACATAAACGTATCCGGCTAACTCGCCATCTTCGCTCTTGATGACCGGCGGACCTGTCGTGATCTGCAGAGTCGCCAACTCGGTCAGCGGGACCTGTGCTCCGCCAGGTGTACTGACCAACACCCGGTTCAACTGCTCAGGGTCATCGCGGAAATCACGCAGGTAGCGGACGTTGATCGGGAACCTTTCGCGCCCTTCCACCGTGGTCGCGATGTTCTTGCCGCCAACTGCGGACTGAATGACATCCTCGACCCTGTTGACACTGAGGCCATATCGCGCGATGGCATTGCGGTTGACCTTGAAGTCGTAGTAGTAGCCACTGACCACGCGTTCAGCATAGGCATTGCGCGTGCCGGGCACCTGTTTTACGGCTTCCTCTATTTTTTCGCCGAGCTGCTGGATAACATTCAAGTCGGGGCCGAGAATCTTGATGCCTACCGGCGTACGGATGCCTGTGGAGAGCATGTCAATGCGGCCTTTGATCGGCATCGTCCAGGAGTTGCTTATGCCCGGAATATGGAGCGCGGCATCCATTTCCTGTTCGAGCTTCTCCGGTGTCATGCCCGGACGCCATTGGCTTTCAGGCTTGAGCACAATGGTGGCTTCCATCATTTCGAGAGGCGCCGGATCGGTTGGTGTGAGCGAGCGTCCGGCTTTGTTGAAGACGCTTTCCACCTCAGGGAAGCTCTTGATAATTTTGTCCTGAAGCTGCACAAGTTGCTCCGCTTTTGTAATCGACATGCCGGGCAGACCAGTCGGCATGTAAAGCAGGCTGCCTTCATACAGCGGAGGCATGAACTCCGACCCCAGCTTCATAAAGACCGGGATTGTAGAGAGCATCGCAAGTAACGCAATTGCCAACGTTGTCTTGCGATACTTGAGCACGAGGTGAACAAAAGGTTGATAGGCCCAAATCAGGAACCGAGAAATAGGGTTTTTGTGTTCCGGAGCAATCTTGCCACGAACGAACAGCAGCATCAGCACCGGTCCAAGGGTTACGGCTAGCACCGCTGCCCAGAACATCGAGAACGTTTTGGTATAGGCCAGCGGCCTGAACAGACGCCCTTCCTGCGCTTCCAGGGTGAATACAGGCAGGAATGACACCGTGATGATTAGGAGGGCGAAGAAGATCGAACGCCCGACTTCTTTCGCGGCATCCACAATCACCCTGTCTCTACTACCTGGTTTGCCGTCAGCCTCCCAGTGTTCGAGATGTTTATGTGCGTTCTCCACCATGATGATGGACGCGTCGACCATCGCCCCGACGGCAATGGCTATCCCTCCGAGCGACATGATGTTGGAGTTCAGCCCCACGTACCTCATCGAGATCATCGCCAGCAGGACCGCAATTGGCATCGTGATGATGATCACCAGAGCGCTGCGGAAATGGAAGAGAAAGACGATGCACACAAGGCTGACGATCAGCATTTCTTCGATCAACTTGTGCTTGAGGTTGTCGACGGAGCGGAGAATCAGATCGGAACGGTCATAGACCGGGACCAGTTCAACCCCGTCAGGCAGTGAATGCTTGATCTCCGCGATCTTGCTCTTCACCCGGTCGATCACGGCTAGAGCGTTCTCGCCGGAACGAACTACAACGACACCACCCACCACCTGTCCCTGGCCATTCAATTCGGCGATGCCGCGACGAATGTCCGGTCCCAGTTGCACGTTGGCAACGTCGCCCACGTAAACCGGCGTGCCGTTCTTGCTGCCAACAGCGATCTTGCGAATATCGTCGAGACTTTTTATGTAGCCAATCCCGCGGACCATGTATTCGCGGCCTGTGAATTCAACCACACGCCCGCCGACGTCGTTGTTGTTATCGCGAATGGCGTCGATCACCTTGTTGATCGACAGTCCGTATCCAAGCAACTTGTCAGGATCGATGGCGACCTGGTACTGCTTCACGAACCCACCTACACTGGCGACTTCCGACACGCCGGGCACGCTGGCCAGCCAATAGCGCACATGCCAATCTTGCAGGCTTCGCAACTGAGACAAATCGTGTTTGCCGGTCTTATCCACCAGTGCGTATTCGAATGCCCATCCAACTCCGGTCGCATCAGGGCCCAAGGTGGGTGTTACGCCGGAGGGAAGATTCCCCTGCAAACCCTGCAAGTACTCCAATACTCGCGAGCGTGCCCAGTAGAGGTCCGTGCCGTCCTGAAAGATGACGTACACAAACGAAGAGCCGAAGAAGGAATACCCACGAACCACCTTCACCTTGGGCGCAGAAAGAAGCGCGTTCACGATCGGGTACGTAACCTGGTCTTCCACCAGGTC
The DNA here is from genome assembly GCA_963786435.1 of uncultured Acidobacteriota bacterium. Taxonomy (GTDB): domain Bacteria; phylum Acidobacteriota; class Terriglobia; order Terriglobales; family Acidobacteriaceae; genus TOLSYN. The sequence goes on along the minus strand of CAWAZK010000002.1, from coordinate 1,671,698 downwards.
CGGGCTCTGTCCTTTCCAATCGGTGTAGACGATCACCTGCACGTCGGACAGATCGGGGATAGCATCAAGCGGCGTGTTATACACCGCCCAAACGCCGGATGCGACAGCAAAGAACGTGGCCAGGTAAACCAGGAACTTGTTTCTCGCGCTCCACTCTATAATTTTTTCGATCATGGCCTAGTGTCTCCCGCCGCAAGCCGCCCCCAATGGGCAGCTGCGGCCGTCTCGGTTAGTTCTTCGGCGAGGACATATCCCCGGTGGCAGCGTTCAGGCGGCTTTCCGAATCGATAAGGAAGTTGCCGGATGTCACAATGGTCTCGCTCGGCTTCAAGCCGCTCAGCACGATAAACTTGTCGTCCACGCGCGGCCCGACCTTGATATCGCGCGGTTCGAAGTAGCCGTTGCCCTTCGCTACGAAAACCGTTTGGCGGCTGCCGGAATCAAGAACAGCTTCGGCGGGAATCAGTACGTTCGTGCCGTAGCTAACATTCAGTTCAACGTCAGCGAACATCTGCGGCTTCAGTTCAAACTCTGGGTTGGAAAAGTCCAGGCGGACCTTGGCCGTGCGAGTCTGCGGATCCACCGTCGGATAGATGTAGGTCACGTGCCCGGTATAGGTCTTGCCTGGATAGTAACTCAGATGCATCGTGGCCTTCTGCCCCAAGCGAACGTAGGGAAGCTCATACTCGTATACGTCGGCGTCCACCCAGATCGTGGAAAGATCGGCGAGCAGATAAAGTTCCTTGTCGGGACCAACCGCAGCCTCGGGAAACGCCTGACGCTCAAGCACGAAGCCGGAGACCGGAGAATAGAACGTCATCGTCTTTTCAAATTTGCCTGTCTGCTCCAGTTTCTTGATCTGCTCGTCGCTGATGTCCCACAGCTTCAGGCGCTCGCGTGCAGCTTTAAGCAGCGAGTCTGCACCTTCGGTGACCTCGCGATAAGGCGCTGGGTCCAGGTATTTCTTGCCCTTTAGAGCAACCAGGTAATCCTGTTCGGTTGAAACCAGATCGGGGCTATAGACCGTAAACAGCGGCTGGCCTTTTTTCACCAATGCACCGACAAAATCAACGTATACCTTGTCGATCCATCCGTTCACCTTGACGTGGATGTGCGCGAGCTTGGTTTCGTCCGGAACCAGATGTCCTGTGGTGCGAATCGTACGCGTCAACGGCGCGCGCTCGACTGTGGTGGTGCGTACGCCGATCAACTGCTGGCGCTCGGGAGAGATCTTTATCGTGCCGGACGGCATCTTCTCCGCTGCGTCATCTGCGTACTTCGGCAGCAAATCCATTCCCATCGGCGATTTGCCGGGGTGATCGGAGTGATAGCTCGGGTTCATCGGAGCATACCAATAGAGGACCTTCCGCTCCTGCGAGCCTGATTCGTCCGCGGATGCTGGAGGGTTTTCGTCCGCGTATTTCGGAAGCAGATCCATCCCCATCGGCGACTTGCCTGGGCGGTCCGAGTGATAGTTCGGGTTCATCGGGGCGTACCAATAAAGCACCTTGCGACCGTTGACCTCGCCCGAAGTCGTCCCCATGTGGAAGAGGGCGGCAACATCTTTGCCATGGCGCAAGCCAACAAACACGGTAACTGCTCCAGCGATTGCAATAGCGATAATGATAGCGATGTAAGACTTGCGCATGGCCTTCGGCTCCTTCATTTCGACTCCGGGGCAACAGTCGGGTTCTGGTTCTGGCTCGCGGTCACCTCGACGCCGACCAGCGGCTCAAGGCTCGCCAACGCTGTCTGGAACGCGGCCACCTCGCGGTAGTAATCGATCTCGTAGTCAAGCACGTTGCTGAAGTTTGCCAGTACCGAAAGAAAGTCAACATTGCCGACCTCGTACGAAGACATCGAAGACTCCAGCGCCAAACTGGCCTGCGGCACGACTGCTTTCGAATACAACCGCATCAGGTCCTCGGAAGCCTTCGCCGCCAAGTAGGCCTGCTTCACTCCAAAGTTGACATCGTTCTGCCGGCTATCCTGCGTTCGCCTTGCCGCAATCACTTCCTCCGCAGCTTCTTCTTCCGCTTCGCGCTGCTTGCTCTTGTAGAAGACCGGGACGTTCACGGTAAATGTGAATCCATGCATGTCCGGCAGGAGGGGTCTTTGCTGGTACATATAAGCGACGTCTAAGTCGGGCAGGTAATTTTTGTGCGCCAAATCGACCGCATACTGGCCGCGCTCGATCCTCTGCTGTTCACGCCGCAGACCGGGATCGCTCTTGGCCGCCAGTAGATAGAGTTCGCTGAGGCTGTAATTCAGTACTGCCGGCTGAACTTCGGCGGGTTGCGCCAGTTGAGTTTCCGGATTGCGCGAGAGCAGCGTGTTGATCCGTGCCTCTGCCGTGTCGCGTTTCTGCTGCAAAACCGTCAGCCGCGTTAGCAGCAGCGAGAGCTCGGTTTGGGCCTTGAGCGTGTCCTGCAGAATCCCTTTGCCCACCCGGTAGCGGTTTTCGGCAATATGCGAAAGCTTATCGAGCAGATCCTTGTTCTTTTGCGTGATGTCGATGGCCTTCGATAAAAAGTAGTACTCGTAGTAGGCCGTTTTGACCTCGGCGACCACACGGCGTCGTGCCGCTTCATAATCCCACCAAGCGGCCTGCGCTTCCTTGCCGGCGATGTCGCTGCGCAAGCCGAGTTTGCCAGGAAATGGAATCTCTTGCATTGCCTGGATGCTGCGATAGCTGGACGGGTCGCCGTCCTGAATGCTGAACGGCTCGATGTTGCCCATCCAACCGACACCGACCTTGGGATCGGGGAGGGTTTTTACCTGTGGAATGCGATGCAGCTTCGCCTTATATGCGTGCAACGCACTCTGTACTGACGAATTCTTCTGCAATGCTTCCCTAGTCAGTTCATCGAGCGACACCGTCTGCGTCGTCTCAGATGAGCCGGGCTGAGCGGCTGCGGTTCTCTCTTCTCCGGGTATCGCCGGCGCGCTCAACTGAGAAGACGCCGGCAGTTGCTCCGCGTAGCCCAACCCGGACAGCAGCAGAACGAAAACCAATGAAATTGTTGCCCTTGTGTTCATCGTTTCTCTCTTGTTTCCTTGTGCTCAGGCTTGATCGAAAAGAGGCGCAATCATCCTCGCTCCGCCTGCGACCAAGTGTGTCCCATTGGGTGCAGGTGCCAACCTGATAGAAGTCGGATTTGCGACCACGGCTCCGGCAATTGCCGAGCAGGGAAGAATCGGACACGCTGTGCCTGCTACGAAACAGAACTCTAAACGAGGTAGGTGCAGAGTAGTGATAGAACCGGGGGAGTTCTAAAAGGCGGTGCTCCATCGCGGGATTCCGCCTTAGATACTATAGGTGCAGACGTGAACAGCTCCACGACCGAAAGAAGTGGCGCAATAACCGGGCCGTTACTCGGCACTACCGATACTGGCGCAGGAATCGGCTTTCCAGATGAAAGCCGGCAGCAAGGGGTACCCGAGGGCTTCCCCTGAAACTCCGGCCTCGTAGACTGCATTTTCTTCATCATGGGGCAGTGCGTCCCACAACACTTGGGCGTCGCAGACCCATCCCGCAAGCAAGCCCCGAAAGCTGACAGACTAGTTGCCAGGAACATGAAAGCCAAAACCACGGCGACGAGTTGGAAAGCTCGATTCATTGGCTGATGCACAGAAGCAACACTTGCTACGACAATAATGCAGTTCGCTCACAGCAGGCTGTGACGCTGGTCACATTTTCACTCTAGTGTTCTCCGTCCTGATATAAGCAAGTCAATAGCCATATAGAGGATGTCACGTCAAGAACGCAACAAGCAGAAAAAAAAGGACATTCCTTCCCTAACCGCAGAGCGGGCGATCGCCATCAGAAGACGAGATGCCTGATTTCAGGCAGTGCTGTGGACTATATCGTCCAATCAAAACAGGAAAAGGACGTCACATCCTTCGCGGCTTTGCCCCGTGGTGTGCAGACTCCTTACGGCACTCGACATCTGCCCGCAGTGGTCGCCGCCCTCATTCCGGGTTGTTTGTAAACCCTCGAATGGCAACCCTCGCCAGGGATTCACAGGATCTGCGCTCGTATTCCTCTTTGTCAATTTCCACGGGCGCAGCGCCGTTTGAGGATTTGCTCTGGAGAATCCTGCATCTCTCCGGGATGGGAAGCGCCAGAGGTTGTTCGCGCAATCGCCCAAATCATCGGGGATTAGGACGATCGAAACAATCCACATGAAACACAGTGTCCTTCCGGCAAGCCTGTGCGGACAAAAATAATTGATCAGGCGAGGTGCATCAGGGTTTCCTGGTAATTCCAGGGCAGCCACTGCTGCGGAGCGCGGGCGACGTCTTCGCCGTGTACCTGCAGTTTGGTTAGGTACTGGAAGGGATTGGCGCCACAGAGTTGGCAGGTGTGGATCAGGCTCATGAACAGGTCACCGACATGGGCACCATTTTCGGTTTTGTAAAAGAGTGCGTTTTTGCGATGCAGGATGGCCTTCTTTAATCCCCGTTCACAGAGGTTATTATCCAGGGGAGCGTCAGCCTGGCGCAGAAATAACGTCAGCTTTGTCCAATGATTCTGCATGTAGGTGATAGCTTGGCCAAGGCCGGAGTTGGGTTCCACCTTGTGCTCCGCAAACTGTTCCGAGAACCAGTTCTCCAGCGCCTTCATCAACGGACCGCTATGGGTTTGATGGTAGCCGAGGCGCTCGTCCGCCGACATCCCCTGCTCGCGGCAGAAGGCGTCGTGCCGGTAGACCTCTCCCAGAGTTTCCAGTACATAACGGCATTCCTCGGGGAACTTCGTCACCACCTCAACAAACTTGCGCCTTCCATGCGCGATACAGTTTGCCACCACAGTTTGGAAGTTCTTGGGCAGATTGCGCGACAACGCGTCGCACATCTGGATTGGCGGCCCTAACTCCTGGGCCCGGCGCGCCAGCACCGACGCCAGGTTTTCCCCGGCATGTTTGCGTCCGGTGAAGAACAAGGCGATTTTTTGCCCCGCCCGCGTGGACACGATCCCGGAGGTGAAAATTCCTTTGCGCTCCGACTGCGCTTCTGACTCCTCGTCTGCCAGTTCCCGCGGCGGACTTTCCCCCAGCAGCGACAGGATCTTCATCGTGGTGTCGTCGTTGTGCAACACCTCACCCTGCGCAGCCTGCTGCATCAGTTCCTGATACGCCGGTTCGATCCATTGCGCCGTTTCCGCCACGATCTCCCATTGCGTCGACGCGGGTAACGGAATCTCCATGTCTTTCTGCAATCCCTCCAGGCGGTGGAAAGGAAACCCAGTGCCGTACTTCAGCAGTGCGATCATACTGGCGGCACTGGCATCGTATTTTTCTGCTCCTACGCCTTCCGGCGCTTCGGCGGTGTATACCTCGCCGCAAAGATTACAGCGCAGTTTTTCCAGCTCATACACGGTCGCCGCCAATGGGGCTTGCCCCACTACCCGGATCAGTACTCCCGGTGTACCCAGCGCATACAGTTTTCCTTTCTGACATCCCGGGCAGTGATTCCCCGATTGCAAGGAACCGTGTTCGATCTTGATCTTGCGGGCACCACGATACTCCTCGGCGCCGTTGCGCCCATGTCCTGGGCTGGGTGCCGATTCCGGTTTCTCCGGCGGCGCCGCAGCCTTCCCGCCCTCTGGCGTTACCGAGGTGGAGCCGTTGCCTGCCGTTGTCTGCACCACGTTGTTGGTCTTCTCGGTCGTGGCTCCGAACAGTATCTGACGAAGGCGAGCGATGGTCGTGCTCTTGTCTTCCACCAACTGAGTCAAGTACACCAGCGTATCCAGCGCCGCACGCAGTTGCTGGTACTCGGAGTCTGACAGCCCGCTCCGAGCATGTTCCAAAAGACTGCCCAATTCTTCGCGACTCACCTCCAGCCGTGGGACAGGAGGCTTCATCGTTGGGTTATCTCCGCGAAGGAGGTCCCCAGGACGGGCTTGCGTGTTTGGCGGTGGTGCCGATCCTTCATGCCCGGCAGAGTAGCAAGAACATACGAAGAAGGTAAGTCCTCTTTCGCCAGGGGTGCCTTTTGTTTCACCCCACCGGCACTCGACGCCATGCTGCCATCGTTGCTACCGACGCGGGATTGCCGCCCATCAACAGAACCTGTAACTCGTGGGCTTCCACCGTCTGCGCCGCCGCAGTCGTACTGCTCGGCCAGAAGCGAAACCGTCCCATCGAGAGACGCATCTGGCAAATCCAAAAACCCCGCCCATCGTAGACAAGAACTTTCAGGGCGGTCTGCCGGCGATTTCTGAAAACGAATAACGCTCCCGAAAACGGATCGGCTCGCAGTTGTTGCTTGCACACCCTCGCTAGGCCATCGATGCCGTTACGGAAATCGACGGCCTCAACGGCCAACAGTATGCGCATCTGCGGCGTGATCTGGATCATCCCGCCACTTCCCACCAAGCATGCAGAAGTGCGCTCCAGTCGGGCGGTGCCGAGCTCTTCCACTGCACCCGCATTCGAGGAGAGGGGCCGGATTCAAATTCGAGAATATATTCCTCGCTCGGCCCACGGACCGCGCTCATCAGTTCAACGAAGCCGGTCCGTGCCGGTTGCTGATCTGGTTTTGAAACTTCGCCCAGGCGCCTCTTTAGCGCGGTGTAGTCCAGCCGTAGCCGCTGCGAAACCACGCTCACTCCGTACTGACGTGCCTGCTCCACGGCCGCTTTCCACAGCCCATCCGGCAGCTTCGCCCGCGCCGTATGCGTGCTACGGAATTCCTCAAACTGCTGCTGTAACTGAATGATTGAATCCGGAACCGGATCGTTGCTGGAACCCATAGTCAATCGCTCCTTCTGCGATTGACAGAATTTACCAGTGAACGCCTTCACAAATCATGCACGCCTGCCGAAAGCTCACGATGCTCTTCGAAGAGCGCTGGCGTTTGTTACTGTGGAAATTGTCGCTGCAGTACAACCAGATCTCCCGACGGCGTGATCATTCCCATCACCCACGGCGACGCAAATCTTTATGCCATGTGGGTGCGCAATGGATATCGCATCATCCCTGCGGAGATCGACGTCCCCCCGTCAACCAAGTTCTTTTTCGGTCCGGAACATGTTCATTCGTTTCGGCTTCACACAAGACTTGCCATAGACCAGCACGCCGCGTTTCGTCCGGACAGACAGCGTTGGGAGAGGGTTGTTCGATTGCACTTCAAATCTTATTTTCGGGAAGAATTGGAAGGTCGCCCGATATACGCATCGCAACGAGCTGCCGAAGATGGTGTTCTCGAGGGCGCAGTAGAAACAAAGAAAAGAATGTGGTGGGTAGACTGCAAGACGCCGCCGAGCGAACCCGCCGCGAGACAGTTCGCCTACCAGATTTGGGAAGCCACCTGCAATTGGGTACTGAGAGTGGCTGCACATTTAGACGACGAGCTGCCCTCATTGCCTGCTGGCAATCTTCTCGTCAATCTTGATCTCACTTGTCTTTCTGTTTTCGACGATTGGTCGCGCGACGGTATTCTTGCGCTTGCAGAAATCAAGGAGATTCCAACTGCAATATCCGATCACTCGATTTCGATTCCGATAGAGCTGATTAGACTATTTGCGATACCTGCTAACAACGCTGAGCGTTGGATAGTAAACACCATCGTGTGTGGTTGCCTGAAGCTTGCCAACGCAGAGGATCGCGATGTCGATGCAGTATTAACGCCGCTAAATATATCCGACGATGAACGATATGTTCACCTGATGAGTTCTCAAGAGCCCCGCGACATTTTCGCCCAGAGCGACGATTTCGCCTGAATTCATTGCGCCTGAAGATCTGTCCGTTTCGGGCATAGCGGTTGCGATCGAGGCCGGGTTGGAAGCAGCCGCTGAAATCACCGGCAAAGAAAAGTGCAATGATGCGCTACACGCGCTCGTTCACGCCTGTTGGGAACGGATCAGAGCTCGGCTAGCCGAAGTAGACCGCGCCAAACTCGTCCTGCATTGCTTTTTGAATCACGAGCGTCTCCTCATTGACGCGGCACGATGGTCACGCACGAGTCGAGCCATCATCGCTACTCACGAAGACAAGGCCGTCGCAATGAAGACCTCGCATGAAGTGAAAGGCCAGCGCGACCTCACCCAGATTGCAACTCGCATTCTGATCGAAATGGCCGTCTGCACTTGCCCGACAGTTGCGGGAAGAGAAGCAACCCAAGCCGACATCGACTACTTGTGCGGTCAGATCATCTTGCTAATAGGGACTGCGTCCCAGTCAGATGCGATGCGGGCCGGGGCTTCCGAACCGAAGATGAAGATTTCGTCGCTAGGCGAATTCACGATAGGAACTGACGTGCAGGAATTGATGCATTCCTATCTGGCAGCCCACTTCGAAGAGGTTCACGAGAAGGACGTGAGGCGCTATGAAGAACTGTTTGAGCTCCGGACCTCTGGCACCCGAACCGACATTGATGTATTCGGCGAAGAGTTCGTGGACGCATTTTGGCACGAGTACGGGATTGGACCGCAGGATCTCGGATCCGTGGGAATAACATTGACCGACGATGCAATAGAAAGGAGCGCACAGGTGATGCGACTTTCTCACGAGGAGTTCCGCGCCGTTCTACAGAAGTCGGGCATCGGAAGAGAGGAAGTCGAAGCGATCTACGAGCATTTCCTTCTGCATCCTCGCGCAACCTGGAACGGCGCCGAGAAGCCATTCAGAAACAAAGATTGGTGGCCATGGAGGTTCCGCCGCCGATTGTCGTTAATGACGCGACCGATTGTAAGTCTTGGACCGGCAGGTGTCGTTTATGCGCCTGCATTTTGTGAGGACAGCTTCAGGCATGTCGTAATGGAGGCTTTCACGGGGGGAGCGGAAACGGAGTACTTCCACACCCGGCGAATGAAGGAATACATCGGATCTAAGAACGCCAAACGAGGAATCGCCTTCAACAGCTCAGTAGCAGACCGTTTTGCCACCAACGGATATCAGGTGTTGAAGGAAGTGCAAATGCGGACACTCGGGACACCTCACGAGGCGGCGACCGGAGATATCGATGTTTTGGCTTGGAAAGGCAACGTGGTATGCGTCTGCGAGTGCAAGGAGCTCAACTTCGCACGAACTCTTGGGGAAGTGTCCGAACAGCTTTCGCGATTTCGAGGCATTGGAAACGATGATCTCTCGAAGCACATTCGGCGGGTGCAATGGGTGAAGGCAAATCCTCAGTGTTTGGAACGGTTTACGAGATCCTCAGTCTGCAGCATTCGCCCACTTCTCGTAACGAGTAAGACGGTGCCGATGCAGTTTGCTAAAGATCTCCCGATCGAGGTTGTTACGATCAATCAACTCCTCTCCTGAAGAGAACGCGACAGCTATCTGTAAGTTTGTGCAAGATGTACTACTAAGACTTTCATCGCGGGTTCGCATAATTGGACATCCTGCAGTTGACCGAGGCCGCGCTCTTCGAAGCAGGCGAGGAAGGCGCGCGCCACGTTGATTCAACTGGCCTCCAAACCGGACGGCTCTGCGTCCGGTTTTCTGAAAGTCCATACGAGCCGCGGCATCCATTCAGTATGCAACGTTGGAACTGGATGGCACCCTGAGATCCGCGAGATCGATGTGAGCCCTGAAATGTTCCGAGATTGGGTTTGAGAGTCAATTGAACACTACTGGGTCATTCTTGCTGAGCGCCGGGGCACTTGGCCAGCGGCGCCTTGTTTCAGCCGGCTCGTGCGGCTTAGAGCGGTTTCATGGTGTCCGTGTCCGATAACCGCAGTATTGAAACCAAGCCGCGGAATCTTGGGCGGTGATAGCTGCCATGGCGGCTGTGATGGCGAGGTTGAGGGTGTCGAGTATTCGAGCTTTGCTTGCTCGTAAGTGTTGTTTGATCTTGGACCAGCACTTCTCGATGGGATTGAAGTCCGGTGAGTAAGGCGGTAGATAGAGCAGTTCGGCTCCGGCTTGCTCAATCAACATGCGAACCAGCCGATGCTTATGTGCCGACAGATTGTCCATGATCACAACCTGTCCGGGGCGCAGTCGCGGACATAGAACCTGTTCCAGATAGGCCAGAAAGACATCACCGTCGGTGGGTTCTGGGATCGTCATGGTGGCCAGCAGGCCGTTCATCGTGATCGCTCCCAACAGAGTCACGGTATGCCAGTGCCCGCCCGGAGCACCTTCGCACACACGATCACCGCGTTCGCCGCGCCCGTAGCGACGGGTCATCTCGGTGGTCACGCCGCTTTCGTCCAGAAACACCAAGCGTTGCGGATCGATTCGAGCGATCAACTCCCACCACGATTGCCGTCGCTGCCGGCCTTCTTCCGTGTCCTGCTCACTGGCGTGCAACGTTTTTTTACGCCGCAACCCCAGCCGCTGGAGTTCAAGACAGAGTCGCGTCTTGCTGAGCTTCACCTGCAGATGTTGCTCCAGCCGTTGCCCCAACTCGGCCAGCGTGAGATCCGGTTGATCTTGCAACTGCTGCCGCAGATGCCGTTTCACTGCGTCGGTCACCCGGCTCACCGGCCCATGTACCCGTTGCAGAGGCCGCTCCATTTGTCCCGACTTTAGCTGTTGCCGTCGAATCTTCTTTATAAAACCGTAGCTGACACCAAACTGCTCCGCCAGCTGCTCTAGGCCGATCCCAGCCCTTTCGTATGCCTGCAGAAGCTTGCACCGCAAATCATCCGAATATGCTCGTGGCATCGATTTATGTCTTCACAGAGAAGTCGCCAACTGCAACTTACTCCAATCCCTCTTCTCTGGATATAACTACTTAGGAACCGCTCTAAAAGAGAAACGGACGCTTGGCAGACCTTCCATCAATTCACCTGCGGAAAGCTATTCCACCATCTCATCGGGAGAGAATCCCAGAGTCTTGTCTTTGAATTCCACTCGCACCGAGCAAAGCTGTTTACGGTCGTTGACGCGGACGCCGACGACGACTCCGCTGGCACCGGGGCGGGGCTTTTGCGCGGCTATGATCTTATAGCTGTTCACAGCTCCCCACTCTCCGCCTGGACCCCAGTCCTGGTAAAACGCTTTGAAGTCGTAGCGCTTGTACTTGTCGGGATGCTGCTTCCAGTTCGGGTCATTCATCCAGATGGCGTAAGCACCCTCGTAGTTTTTCGCCTGCAGTTGAGTAAAAAACTGCTCAACACGGTGCTCCTCGGGCCAGTACCGGTTGAACCACAGGAGCGCGGCGATGGCGATGATCGCAACGATTGCGCCGGCAATCCAGATTCGCCGGCGCCGGACTTTGGCTTCATCGTAAGGCTGAGCGTTGAACAGGGATGTGGACATGGCTCAACCTACAAGCTAAGAACCCGGGAGACGAAAGTCAAATGGCGCGGCATTCCATCACAGGAAAAGAGTAGTCATCCAGCAGGAATTCAGGAACGTTAGAGTTGGGCGATGCTGGTTAATGCTAGAGAGGTTCGCCCATCAGACGCACCTCTCTGCATCCGTGTGGTTAGATGTTCGGGCCAGTTCCGGTGCGCAGTTGGTCGATGGCGCGTCCGGTGGTCGCTTTTACCTGTTCTACTCCGCGTTGGGTGGTTGCTTTTACCTGTTCTACTCCGCGCTGGACCCGGTCGCGACCCTGCTCGTAGCTCTCCCGCGCTGAACTTGCCAGGTCGCTGGCGCGTTCGCTCAGGTTTTCCCGGGTGCTTTCTCCGCTGGCCGGGGCAAATAGTATTCCGAGTCCAATCCCAAGCCCAAGGCCAAACAAGAAACTCTTCATTGTGCTCCTCCTATTCGTTCGTTGGATTCCGCCGGAAGCGGTTCTCCCGTCGGGACTTCTCGCCCGCGCTTTGCTTTCATGACGTATGCCGCAATTAGGGCTACAGCGCCCCTATTCACAGATGCACCCCGGTCGCCAAGGTTTGCCGGGATTAGGCTCCGGCAAACCTGAAACAGAGATGGCGTCCGACTCGCATAGTTTGTTCATGGCGCAAAAAACTCCCCGGGAGAAAAGTCCGGGGAGTTGTGAGCTTGCTTACCTTCGACTTGGCTTTGGCTTAGCCTTGGCTCGGCGAAGTGACTGGCGGAATCGAGTTGCTATTGCTTCAACTCATCGAGATGCGCTTTCGCAATCTGGCCGATCTCATTCTTCGAATTATCTTTGGCGATCTCGTCATAGATGACCTTGGCCTTCTCCGGTTGCTGTTCGGAGACATAGATATCGGCCAGGGCGAACTGTGAAGTGGCTTTCGGCACGCTGATCGAGGGCTTTTCGATGAGCGTCTGCAGCAGGTTGATGGCGTCGCTATCGCGCTTCTCGTCTCGATAGACGGAGACTAGTCCGTACTCTGCCAGCGAGGCCAATTCCTTACGGCGGCTGTTGCTGAGGGCGCGAAGCTGATCCTCGGCCACCTTGTAATTTCCCAGTTCTCTTTCGGTCAGTCCGGCGAGGTAGCGGGCGTATTGCCCCGATTCCGTCCATCCATACTGGTCACTGATGGCGTAGAAGGCATTCTTGGCCGCGATCAGGCGCTCCTGATCGGTGTTGAAGGTGGTCATCGTCCCTGGCTTGGGGGTTCCGGCAGGCAACACCGGAGCATTGTAGATCACCAGCGCCCGTCCCAATGCGTCGGAAGCCTGCTGCTCGCGCGAGTGTACGTACCAGAAAATGCTGCTGGCTACCAGTGCCAGCACCACAACCACGGAAACAATCTTGATGATTAAGGAGCGATGCTCAACGACTTCGTGTACTGCTTCCGCAGCAGTCGCGGCGAACTTGTCCTGCTTCAACTCATGACGGGTATAACGCACGGGGGATTCCTTCGCTGGTGGAGAACTGGTTGAGAAGTATGATGCTATCAGCCGCCCGCCCCGCAGGTCAACGAAGCGGGGTTCTTGGGGCACCGGGGGCACCGGTGATTATGCCGAACTGCAGAATACAGGCAATGTTCGCCGGTAGTTACACTCTAGTTAATGGTTTGGGCCATTTTCACGCTTGACGAGGTTCATAGGAGGTCGGGGTGAGTTCAGGGGAAGGAATTATCAGCACGCCCAGTCATCATTCCGTGTCGCAAACGCTGGACAAGCTCGAAGGGCTTTTGCGGGAAAAAGGGATCAAGGTATTCGTCAGGATCGATCACAGTGGCGAGGCGCAAAAAGCAGGATTGGAGATGTCGCCCACGCAATTGCTGATCTTTGGAAATCCCAAGGGTGGGACGTCGATTATGCTGGCGTCCCCTACGGCGGCGATCGATTTGCCGCTGAAGGCTCTGGCGTGGCAGGACGGGCAGGGTAAGGTTTGGCTGAGCTACAACGACCCGGAATATCTGAAGCATCGATATGGCCTCAGCGATGAGGTGATCCAACCTATCTCCGCCATTGGTGCGCTGATAGAAAAAGCCGCCGCTTGAACGCGCCAGATTGAACCGAACCCGGCTCGCGCCAACGAATGGCGCTCGATGTCGGGTCTTTGGTGTACCTTTAGGCGCGTTGAAAAACTCAAGCTGGTTAAGCACAATAGCTGCGGAGTTCAACTTGGCTCGACTCGCACGCATGTCACAGGACATTCATGGCTTTTACTCTGGAACTGGATTGTGTCACCAAGGCTTTTGACGAATTCGTCGCGGTCGACAACCTGAGCTTCAAGATTCGCGAAGGTGAAATCTTCGGACTGCTTGGCCCCAACGGCGCGGGCAAAACCAGTTCCATCCGCATGATGATCGGGATCATGGTTCCCGACAGCGGTGCGGTGCGGATTTTCGGCGAGCCGCTGACCCGCCGCCTGCTGGACCGGGTTGGATATCTGCCGGAAGAGCGCGGCCTGTACAAAAAAATGAGGGTGATGGAGAACCTTGTCTTCTTTGCCCGGCTGAAAGGGATCGGCGTGGCGGAGGCCAGTCGAAGGGCGCATCAGTGGCTGGAGCGGCTAGGCCTTGAGGACTGGCAGGCTGGGGACTGGAGCCGTGCCCGGATCGATGAGCTCTCCAAGGGAATGCAGCAGAAGGTGCAGTTCATCGCCTCGGTGATTCACGAGCCGGACTTCATGATCTTGGACGAACCCTTCAGCGGATTGGACCCGGCGAGTTCGTTGGTGTTCAAGGACGTGCTGATGGATCTGAAGAAGCAGGGCAAGACGATTCTGTTTTCGACGCACCGCATGGACACCGTCGAGCGGCTCTGCGATTCCATCTGCCTGGTTAACCATGGACGCAGCGTTCTGCTGGGAGGGCTGCGCGAGATCAAGGCCAGCTATGGGCGCAGCAGCGTTCAGCTTGAGTATGAAGGTGAACTGCCGCTGCTGGATGACCGCACGATGGTCGCCAGCTCGAATGATTTCGGCAACTACGTTGAGCTGCGGCTTGCGCCGGGAGCCGATCCGCAGCATCTTCTCGAAGTGGCGATGCTCAGCGCGAAGATTCGGAAGTTTGAGGTGGTAGAGCCGTCGCTGGAGGAGATCTTCATCGACACAGTTAGCTCGACCAAGATTTCAACCCATGCTTCGAACCAGTCCTCGAACAAGGCGGTGATCCGCCATGCGTAAAGTTTTGCTTATCATTCAGCGCGAATACCTAGTTCGTGTTCGCACCAAGGCGTTTGTGATTTTCACCGTGCTGATGCCGCTGCTGGTTGGGGCGGTGGTGGTGCTGCCAAGCAAGCTGATGATGCAGAGCGGGAGCACCCAGCACATCGTGATCGCCGCGTCCGACAGCACGCTTGCTAATGCGATCAAGAGCAATCTCTCGGCCCCGGGGACCTCCGGCGACGATGAGGTTTCGCCGCCTAATACGAATCTGAAGAAATCAGATCTGAAGAAATCAGAAGCGCCGGAGTTCGAAGTCAGCGTTGAAACTGCGCCGACCGAAGCCTTGCGCCAGCAGCTCATCACGAAGGTCCGCGATGGCGAACTCGACGGCTTTGCGTGGATCGATGCCGACGCGGCCAGCACTCGCAAGGCGATCTACTATTCGCGCAACGCCGGGGACTTCATCGAAGCCTCGATGATTAGCCGCGCACTGCGACTCGCGCTCAGCGAACGCCAACTGACTGCGCATGGCTTCTCGGCCGAGGCAGCAAAAACGCTGCTCGGGCCGGTGTCGCTGGATTCCGTACACATTGATCGGCAGGGTGCCAATCAGTCCAACGGATTGGGAGCGGTGTTTCTGCCTTACCTTCTGCTCGGCGCGATCTATGCGACGGTGCTCATCTATGGCCTCTACGTCATGCGCTCGGTGATTGAGGAGAAAAGTTCGCGGGTGATGGAAGTGTTGCTGGGCAGCGTGACACCGATGCAATTGATGGCCGGAAAGATTATTGGGGTGGGAGCCGTGGGGCTGACGCAGATCGGAATATGGGCCGTTTTTGCAGGTATTTTCAGCAGCGGCAGTCTTGCGTTCGCCCGCGAGGTAGGTGGAGAGACGATGAAGGACGCACACCTCTCGACCGCTTCGCTGTTTCTGTTTCCGGTGTTTTTCATCCTCGGCTACGCCACCTACGCCTGTCTTTATGCCGCGATTGGAGCCCTGGTCAATAGCGACGAGGAGGCGCAGCAGTTGCAGTTTCCGGTGACGCTGCCGCTGGTGCTCTGCATGGTGTTTGCCGCCGGTATCATTCGCGATCCCAACACGGCGGTTGCCTTCTGGCTCTCGATGTTTCCGCTGACTTCGCCGATCATCATGTACGTGCGGGTGGCGGTGAGCATGCCGCCGGCGTGGCAGATCGCAACTTCGATTGCCATCAGCCTTGCCTCGCTGTATGGGCTGGTGTGGCTGACTTCGCGCATCTATCGCGTGGGCATTCTCATGTACGGCAAGCGTCCCACGTTAGCACAGATTCTCAAGTGGATACGCTACGCCTGATGCGCTTGATCTGAGGCGCAGAGCACTCGATGAAACTTTTATCGCTTGCCGGCCGTGTTTGGTGCGGTGTCTCCTTGCATTACGCTGCGCGCCGGTTCGTTGACGAGCTTGCGCAGGAACGCGGGTGGAATGGTGGCCAGAACGTCCGCGCGATCGCCTTTCTGTGTGACCTTGATGGAGTCGAAGACGGCTTTCACGTCGGCGTCGCCGGGGCCGGCTACGGTGCTGGCTTGAACGCTGCGGAAGACGGCGAGGAACGCCGTCATCTGGTCGGCGAAGTTGCGTGCGGATTGCTCGCTCGGGGTGTAGAAGTCGGCGCGGGCATGGATCGTGGTCAGCATGCGAAGAGAGACCACGACATCGCTGTCGGCGGGAAGTCCGATGTCGATGCCGCCGGGCAGCGTGAACGAAGGCGCGGCGTGAGAATTGAGCGTAGAGGCAGGAATGCGAGCGATCGCCCACAGCAGGCTGCCGAGCGGAACCTTGGGATAGTAATTGCGCACCAGGCTGGGGCCGCCGAAGGGCAGCGCAACTTTCTTGAAGCGGTCAATAATGCCGTGAATGATGCCGGAATCATCAACGTTGGAGATGGCGACGGTGTCCATGGCCAGCAGAGCCACGCGTAGGGTTCGGTTTTCGATGGGAATGGAAAAGATATCGATATCGCGATAGTTTTCCACGGTGCGCGAGTGCTGCCGCAGATACTGCGCCAGCTTTGATTGATCGTAGTGGCCGACGAGGATCTCGGTATATCGAGTTGAGCCGCGAGCTGCGCCGCTACTTGCGTTGGCGGCGCTGCCACGATGGATGGCCATGGCGGCCTCGTCCAGATCGCGCTCAAAGTTGAAGCCGGTATTCTTGACGAATTCGTCGTAGCCAGGTGCGAGCTTGGGCAGCGGCTGCTGATCGAAGGAGGTAAGGCTGCGCACGGTGCCGAAGTCGACATAAATTACGGCATCGGCATTGGGCAGCAGGCGTGCGGCCTCCGGGGCAGCGCGCTTGCGCAGCAGAACCGCGGCACTGATGGCTGCGATTACCAACAGCACACTAAGCGAGACGATGAAGATGCGGCGGCGCGTTCTCATAACCGGACGGCGTACCCGAACCGAATGTTCATGGACTTTGTGCTGCCGCAGTTGGCGGAAGCAGAGGGGATGGAGTTGCCGGCGTGTGCAGTCTGTCCGGTCTGGTAGCCACTCGAAAACTTTTCAGGTAATATCATGCTTGGTGCCGAATCATAGCATCCGGCGGGGCTGTGAGTCCTCTCCGGCGGCACTTGGAGATAGCATCAGGCACCGGTACGGGATGCGAGTTGTGACGCGAGTTGCACAAGGCAAGGTGGCATGCTATCTTCGCTTTGGAGTCCCGAACGCCGGTTCAGTTTCCGAAGCGCAAAGTGCGGTATGGTTGGAAGCGGCTTTGGTGGGCTGGCGTAGCTCAGCTGGTAGAGCATCTGATTTGTAATCAGAGGGTCGGGGGTTCAAATCCCTTCGCCAGCTCCAATGTTTAGTCTCATCGCGCAGGGCGGAAGCGCGATCAGGCAAGATCCCAGTGCGGTCCTCTTTTCGAGAGAAGCGCCCTCCCAAAGGATCTACCGGAGAAGCTGAACACGCAAAGGATTGCTGCGTGCGGCGAAGCTCGGTTTGGCGATGTATCCGCGATGGGCTCAAGCGCCCGTTCGGGGTCTTTGAAAGTTAGCGCGGAACGATGCGGCACTCTGGTGCCGACGTCGAGGAATTTACGCACAGGTGGGTGAGTGGTTAAAACCAACAGACTGTAAATCTGTCGGCCTTAGGTCTACGGAGGTTCGAATCCTCCCCTGTGCACCATATTTTTCTCCCTTCGGGAGCGCGCCGTGCGAGGCGCAGGTTATGATTGAAGTGATGGCAAGAGCGAAGCGGTTTTGGATTGCCATGAGCGCGTTTGGATTGCTGGCCGCGCTGGAGTGGACTACGCTGAGTTCGGAAACGATTCGCGTTGTGAACGGTCCCGATGGGACGCCGCTGCTGGATATCAGTATTCGCGGGGTGGCGCTGGCGGTTCTGGCGTTGTTCGCTTTTCGAAGCTGGATTCATTACCGACGCGAGGCGCTGGAAGAGCGCAGCCGTTCCGAGCACGAGTGAGTTGTAGCGGGCGGGAGTAACTCAGTGGTAGAGTCTCAGCCTTCCAAGCTGTTGGTCGCGGGTTCGATTCCCGTCTCCCGCTCCATGATTTTCGCAGGTCGTATATACTGCAAGTTGTAAACGCTGATGTAGCTCAGTTGGTAGAGCACTCCCTTGGTAAGGGAGAGGTCATCGGTTCAATCCCGATCATCAGCTCCACTTTTTAGCAAGGCCGAATTAATGGCGCGGCCCTCCGTTGCGGAGGGCTGTTGTGGGTTCGGCGAGCCAATCTGGGTGTGCATGAGTTTAGCTGGCATCCGGCGAAGCTGTTGGAGCGGTTGGCGGATTCGAAAAGACAGCCAGCCAGTGGTATTGCGGAGTTGCCGGTCTGATGGCAATTGCGCGAGTTCAAACTGACCGCGATGGAAGCGGTCGATCCGGGTCTGCGCGAGAAGTACGCGAAAATCTACCGTAACTACTAGGGCATAAAGCAATGGCGAAAGAGAAATTTGACCGCAGCAAGCCGCACGTGAACGTTGGCACGATTGGGCATATTGATCACGGCAAGACAACGTTGACGGCGGCGATCACGAAGGTGCTGGCAAAGCACAATCCGAACATCAAGTTCCGCTCGTTTGACTCGATCGACAATGCGCCGGAAGAGCGCGAGCGCGGTATCACGATTGCCACGGCGCACGTGGAGTATGAGACGGGCAACCGTCACTACGCTCACGTGGACTGCCCGGGGCACGCCGACTACATCAAGAACATGATCACCGGCGCGGCGCAGATGGACGGCGCGATTCTGGTGGTGGCCGCGACCGACGGTCCGATGCCGCAGACCAAGGAGCACGTACTGCTGGCACGCCAGGTTGGCGTTCCTTGCGTCGTGGTCTTCCTGAACAAGTGCGACGCAGTCGAAGATCCCGAGCTGATCGACTTGGTGGAGATGGAAGTCCGCGAACTGCTGTCGAAGTACAAGTTCCCGGGCGACGATGTTCCAGTGATCCGCGGCTCGGCCCTGGGCGCCTTGAATGGCGAGCCGGAGTGGGAAGCCAAGATCGATGAGCTGATGGAGGCGGTGGACAAGTACGTTCCGCTGCCGGCGCGTGCGATCGACCAGCCGTTCCTGATGCCGATCGAAGACATCTTCTCGATCTCGGGTCGCGGCACGGTGGTGACCGGACGTATCGAGCGCGGCAAGGTGAAGGTGGGTGAGGAAGTGGAAATTGTGGGCTTCCGTGACACCCGCAAGACGGTTGTGACCGGCGTGGAAATGTTCAAGAAGCAGTTGGACGAGGGCATGGCGGGCGACAACGCCGGTCTGCTGCTGCGCGGTATCGGCAAGGACGACGTGGAGCGCGGCATGGTGCTGGCGAAGACCGGTTCGATTACGCCGCACACCAAGATCAAGGGCGAAGTCTACATTCTGTCGAAGGAAGAGGGCGGACGTCACACTCCGTTCTTCAACGGCTACCGTCCGCAGTTCTACTTCCGCACCACGGACGTGACCGGTGTGGCGAAGCTGCCGGAAGGCGTGGAGATGGTGATGCCGGGCGACAACGTGACCCTGGAGATCGAACTGATCACCCCGGTGGCGATGGAAAAAGGCCTGCGCTTTGCAATTCGCGAAGGCGGCCGCACGGTGGGCGCCGGTACGATTACGGAAATTCTGTAAACAAGATGTTTGACTTCGGCGGGCGGTTTGGAAAAGCCGCCTGCCGATATCCGGGCTTGGACCCGGACAAGGCTCGGCAGGGACTCTGCCGGGTATAGACGAAAGGATTATCAATGGCTCGCGAAATTGTTCAGCTTCAATGCACGGCGTGTAAGGATAAGAATTACTCGACGACCAAGAACCGCAAGACCACGACTGAACGTCTCGAGTTCAGCAAGTTTTGCCGTAAGTGCCGCAAGCACACGGACCATCGCGAAGTGAAGTAGGCGTTTGCCGCGGGGGAATTGGCCCGTGGCAGTCTCCCTGGCGAAAGCCGGGGTTCCGCGTAGAGAAATCCGGTGGCAACTCAGGGGCGTAGGCTCAACGGTAAACCGACGGTCTCCAAAACCGTTTTTGGGGGTTCGAATCCCTCCGCCCCTGCCATATTTTGTATGATTTGGGTGACGGCGAGAAGAATTTAGAAGTGAGCGGCTCAGGGAGCGCCCGCAGGGCTCCGGGAGCGAAAGCAGGATTGCAATGGCAAAGACAGCAGTGGTAAGCGCGCAGCCAAGTTTTGTTGAGCAGGTCAAGGGCCTGCCCGAGCGCATCCGCTCATTCTACGGCGATGTTCGCAACGAAATGCGCAAGGTCACGGTACCGAACCGCAAGGAAGTGGAAGCGACGACGATCGTAGTAATCATCACGGTCTTCATTTTCGGTCTTTACTTCTGGGTAGTAGACGGCGTGATTGGACGTTTGCTGGATTCGGTTTTCAAGTACTTCAGCACACACTAGGTGAGGACCCGCCGCACCGCCCAAAATGAAATGTGACAAAATGTCATATTGGTTGGACTAGACTGGCCGGGGCGTAGGGAAACTATGGAAGATATTCTAAATAACGAGAACAACGGGCCGGAAGAGACGCCAAGCGGCACCCCGGAAATCGGCGCACCGGCAACTCCTGAAACTCCGGCCGCGCCGGGATCGGCGCAACCGACTGGAAATCCGAGGATGAAGTGGTACATCATCCACGCCTACTCGGGCTTTGAACGCAAGGTGAGGGAGTCGCTGGAATCGCGCATTCGTGCGTTTGGCCTGGAAGGCCGGATGGGCCGGGTTCTGATCCCCACCGAAACTGTCACCGAGATTCGTAATAATAAGAAGTACACCCGCGAGAGTATGTTCTATCCCGGCTATGTTCTGATCGAGATGGACATGGACGACGAAGTCTGGCACATGGTGAAATCCACCCCGCGGGTTACCGGCTTTGTAGGTACCGGCCAGCAGCCGACGCCGCTCTCTGACGAAGAGGTGCAGCAGATCGTCTATCGCGTGGCCGACAGCAAGGAAAAGCCGAAGCTCAAAATCAAGTACGAAAAGAACGAGACGGTCCGCATCACCGAAGGCCCGTTTGCAACCTTCACCGGCGTGGTGGACGAGGTCAACGAAGACCGCGAGACGCTGAAGGTTATGGTCACCATCTTTGGCCGCTCGACTCCGGTGGAGTTGGAATTCGGTCAGGTGGAGAAGGTTCTCAGTTAACGAAGTATTTTCAGCGTGCGCCACAAGTAGAGCTGGGCCGAAAACCCTAGACCCGGAGTGGCGCAGGCAATAAGGAAGGTTTACCGCAATGGCAAAGAAAGTCACAGGATCAGTCAAGCTGCAGATTATAGCGGCCAAGGCGACTCCCGCACCCCCGGTCGGTCCCGCGCTCGGTCAGGCGCAGGTCAATATCATGGAATTCTGCAAGCAGTTCAATGCTCGCACCCAGAACAAGGAATTGGACGGGCTGGTCATTCCGGTTGTTATTACCGTGTATAGCGACCGCACCTTTACGTTCATCACTAAGACCCCTCCGGTCGCGGTGCTGCTGAAGAAGACTGCCGGTATCGCCAAGGGATCGGGCACGCCGAACAAGGACAAGGTTGGCAAGGTCACCGAAAAGCAGGTGCTGGAGATTGCGAAGCAGAAGATGCCGGATCTCAACGCCGCCTCGCTGGAAGCTGCAGTTAAGAGCGTGAAGGGTACGGCTCGTTCGATGGGTTTGGAAGTCATCGGGTAAGATTTGGGCGCTTGCGCCCGAATGCATTAAGCGCGTCGGGTACGCGGCAACAGATGCCGCTCCGGCCGCTGCGTTAGTTCTTCCGTGGATCGCACAGATTCCCGGTCGTAGATACCACGGTTCGGAGCCCCGCCCGGCGTAAATGTCGGCCCGGGGGACTCGGAGAACGCCAGAGCTTTGAAATGTGAAGCGTTGGCGGGAGAGTCGGCGAGTTCGGGACGGTGGGAGACAGGAGCAGGAATGGCACAGAAATCAGGAAAGAATATCGAGAAAGCGCGTGCCCAGGTAGAGGCGCGTGCGTACAACCTCGCAGATGCAGTTGGCCTGTTGCAGAAAATCAAGTTCGCCAAGTTTGATGAGACGGTGGACGTTACCCTGCGCCTAGGCGTCGACCCCAAGCACGCCGATCAGATGGTTCGCGGCACCGTGGTTCTGCCGCACGGTCTGGGCAAAAAGAAGGTTGTTCTTGTGCTCGCTAGCGGCGAAAAGCTGCGTGAAGCCGAGAGCGCCGGAGCCGACATCTTCGGCGGCGAAGAGCTGGTCGAAAAGATTCAGAAGGAAAGCTGGACCGATTACGATGCCGTGATCGCGACGCCGGACATGATGCGTTCGGTGGGACGTCTGGGCAAGGTGCTGGGTCCGCGCGGCCTGATGCCGAATCCGAAGACCGGCACGGTAACCCTGGACATCGCCAAGGCAGTGGCGGAAGTGAAGGCCGGCAAGGTCGAGTTCCGCACCGATAAGACCGCTCTGGTTCATGTTCCGGTGGGCAAGATTTCGTTCTCTGCCGACAAGCTGGTGGACAATGCGCAGACGGTGATCAGCAGTGTGATCAAGGCGAAGCCGGTTGCAGCCAAGGGCAAGTACATCAAGGGCTGCTATATCAGTTCCACCATGGGACCCGGCGTCGCTCTCGACACGGTGGCCCTGGAAGCGTCGCTAAAGGTGAAGGCGTAAGAGCTCAGCAGTGTGAGTGGCCGCGAGGCCGCCGGCGGGGACTCCCGCCCCAGACAAGATCGAGAAGGATGCGGCAATGGCAGTTACGAAGGCAAAGAAAATCTCGCAAGTAGAAACGCTCGCGGTCGAGTTGAAGGACGTGAGCAACGGTTTTATCGCCGAATATGGCAAGCTGACTGTGGCCCAGGACGACGTGCTCCGCAAGTCGATCCGCGAAGCGGGCGCCAAGTATCGCGTGGTGAAGAACACTCTCGCCCAGCGCGCGACGGTAGGCACGGCCTTTGAAGATGTGGCCAAGGTTCTGAAGGGCCGCACCTCGATCGCCTATACCCAGGGGGATGTGGTCGCCCTGGCCAAGGCACTGACAAAATACGCAAAGGACAATCCAGAGCTGAGCTTCAAGGCTGGCGTGGTCGAGGGCAAGGCCGTCGATATCAAGCAGTTAGAAGTTCTGGCGAGCCTGCCGTCGAAGGACGAGCTGTACAGCAAACTGCTGTTCCTGCTCAACGCTCCGGCGACGCGGCTGGCTACGGCACTGGCTGGAGTGGGACGCAAGGTCGCGGTGGTCATCGACCAGGGCGTCAAGGAAAACAAGTTCCAGGGTGGCGAGCAGGCTTCGGCCTAATTCGCCGACCTTCGTTGCTCTGCCCGGCAAGTCCGGGCGGTGGGAAAAACATTCAAGGGGCTGGCGGGAATTCGTTCCGGCCAGCACCACGCCGGGTGGCCGCCCGTTGTCGGCCCTTCGGTGAATTCACGGCTTGTGTTATCTGTTGTGCGAAACAGGTTCAGTCCGCCGCCTTGTCTGGGGCAGCGGCGGAGAAGCCCCGGGAAATGCGGGGCAAAGGGTCTAAGCAACGCAGGGATTGCGTGGTGGCCACCCGAGAACTCCAGAATCGCGATTCCGCCGGGGATAGCCGAACCACAACGAAATTCGAAATTTAAATGGAGATAGGATCATGGCCGATTTAGCTGCTTTGAAAGAACAGATCGTTGGGTTGTCGCTGCTGGAAGCTGCAGCGCTGGTGAAGGAACTGGAAGAGACTTTGGGAGTATCGGCTGCGGCTGCGGCTCCGGTGATGGTTGCCGGCGGCGGCGCTGCGGCGGCTCCGGCGGCTGAAGTTCAGACCGAGTTCACGGTCATTCTGACCGCTGCGGGCGCCAACAAGATCAACGTGATCAAGGCTGTCCGCGAAGTCACCAGCCTGGGCTTGAAGGAAGCCAAGGATCTGGTTGACGGCGCACCGAAGCCGATCAAGGAAGGCGTGACCAAGGAAGAAGCCGAGACGATCAAGAAGAAGTTCGTCGACGCTGGCGCGACGGTCGAAGTTAAGTAGTTCGTTAAAGCGGCCAGAACGGCTGCAAGGCAATGAAGCGGCCGGGGTGGAGTTTTCACTCCGGCGCTTATTCTTGTTTGCGGAATCTGCGTGATCCGTTTTCCCATACCGGACTTCACTGGTGTACAATAAAAAGATATCGGATTTTGTCTAGGCGGCGCTGTGCCTCTGGGCATGATTCAGGATTTGGCGCGTTGGAGCAGGCGCGCTGAAAATAGTGCAGCTTGGGAAGCGGAGCGGGCATCCACATCTCTGTGGGCCGCAGAATTCCCAGGGTTGAGATAAGTGCGGCCTCAGGCGGAAGGGGTTGTACGAGACGAACGGCGGCAGCCACTTACATCCTCCGGCTCCGGGGTGAAGTGAGCTGAAGAACAGGCTCTAAGAACTGGCGCGGGAAACTTACAATTTGTGTTCCGGTGAAATTCACCGGGAGCCCCAGTACGTGGGGCAAACGAGGCAGACGCTGTCATCGGCGCCCGAGGGAAGTACTGTCCTTCGGGATATTTCTGTTTCGCCCGCTTCAGGTGTGGACATTCGTAGCGCATTGGCCGTGGCGGCATTTGCCGCAAAAGGTTGCGCCCCTCTGCAACCACCGTTCGTGTTTGATTCCGTAGCTTCACGAGAGCAGTCCAGTACTGTCTGACGAGGTCTTTGCTATCCGGTTCGCGGCTGGGTGGCGATTGTTTTGTGGGAGTTGCCGTGCTCATCCGGTATCTCCAGGTGCGGTGAAACAGCCGCATGTAATGCCTCCCGGCGAGCGCGACGCCGGGGCCCGTAAACGAACGGGTGTGGCTACCTTGAGGAGTTCCAATGGCAGAGAAGAAAATCGCCAACCGTAAACGACTCGATTTTTCCAAGATCCCGGCGACCATTAAGATACCTAACCTGATCGAAGTTCAGAAGCGCAGCTATGACCGCTTCCTGCAGATGGACAAGCTGCCCAGCGAGCGCGACGACGCGGGCCTGCAGGCAGTGTTTCAGTCTGTGTTCCCGATCTCTGACTTCCGCGACGTTTCACAACTTGAGTTTGTTGATTTTTCGATTGGCAACTGGGAGTGCAAGTGCGGCCATTTGAAGGGGCTCAATCACCTGCGCACCACCTGCCGCAACTGCGGATCGACGGTTGTCACCGACCCGTTCCATCCCGGCGAAGTGCTCTGCACCAAGTGCGGCACCTACAACGCCAATACTCCGGATTTCTGCTCCAAATGCGGCGACCCGGTAGGTATGCAGTTGAAGTATGACGTGCCGGAGTGTGAAGAGCGCGGCATGACGTTCAGCGCACCGCTGAAGGTCACCATGCGCCTGACCATCTTTGATAAGGATGCCGAGACCGCCAACAAGACGATCCGTGACATCAAGGAGCAGGAGGTCTTCTTTGGCGATATTCCGCTGATGACCGAAAACGGCACCTTCATCATTAACGGCACTGAGCGCGTCATCGTTTCGCAGTTGCACCGCTCGCCTGGCGTCTTTTTTGAGACCGCGAACAACCGCACCTACTTCCTCGGCAAGATCATTCCGTACCGCGGCTCGTGGGTCGAGTTCGAGTACGACCAGAAGAACGTGCTGTATGTCCGCATCGACCGCAAGCGCAAGTTCCTGGGAACGATCTTCCTGCGCGCCCTCGGCCTGCGCACGGATGAGGAAATTCTCCGCACCTTCTACACCGTCGATCGCATTGCGCTAAAGGACAAGAAGCTGTTCTGGACGATTGATCCGGATGCGGAGAAGGCTACAAACCTGCTCGGAATGAAGCTGTCGCACTCGGTCAAGAACAAGGCCGGCGAAGAGATCGGCCATTCCGGACGCAAGGTGACCGGCAGCATTCTAAAGAATCTGCACGCCAATCAGATCAGCGAAGTCGAGGTTGACCTAGGCGATCTGGAAGGCGCGTTCACGGCTGCCGACGTGATCGACACCAACACCGGCGAAGTGCTGCTGGAGGCGAACAACGAGCTGACGGCTGACAAACTGGCGAAGATGATCGATGCCGGTGTCGCCGAAGTGCATCTGTTCTTCCCTGAGCGCGACGACGTGGGCACGGTCATCACCGGCACGCTGCGCCGCGATTCCGTGAAGACTCCGCAGGAAGCGCTGATTGAAATCTACCGCAAGCTGCGTCCGGGCGATCCGCCGACCCTGGACACGGCGACTGCGCTCTTCCACGGCATGTTCTTCGATGCGCGCAAGTACGACTTCTCCGCCGTGGGACGGATGAAGTTCAATATCAAGCTGTTTGACAACGAAGACGCCACCGATCGCAAGATTCGCACGCTGGAGCCGGATGATTTCTACGCCACCATCCGCTACCTGCTCAAGCTGCGCAAGAACATCGGTTCGGTGGATGACATCGATCACCTTGGCAACCGCCGCGTCCGCGCGGTGGGCGAGCTGATGGAGAACCAGTTCCGCATTGGTCTGGTTCGCATGGAGCGCGCTATCAAGGAAAAGATGAGCGTCTACCAGGAGATGTCAACGGCGATGCCGCATGACCTGGTGAACGCCAAGCCGGTCATGGCCGCTATTCGCGAGTTCTTCGGTTCGTCGCAGCTTTCGCAGTTCATGGATCAGACCAACCCCTTGTCGGAGATTACGCACAAGCGTCGTCTTTCGGCTCTTGGACCGGGTGGTTTGTCGCGTGAGCGCGCGGGCTTTGAAGTGCGCGACGTTCACCCCACGCACTACGGCCGCATCTGCCCGATTGAGACTCCAGAAGGTCCGAACATCGGCCTGATCTCGTCGTTGAGCTGCTATGCGCGGATCAACGACTACGGGTTCATCGAGTCGCCCTATCGCCGCGTCAAGGATGGCCGCGTGATCGATCACGTGACCGTACTCAACGCCGGAGACAGCGGCTACAAGGTCGGCGATCATCTGGAGAAGGACGAGCTGATCAGGTTGAACGCCGAACTGCTGGCGAAAAAGAAGAAGCCGATCGACCACGAGCCGTTCTCCTTCTACCTTTCGGCATGGGAAGAAGACAAGTGGGTCATCGCGCAGGCCAACGCCGAGCTTGATGAGCGCGGCAACATCGTCACCGAACTGGTGAATGCGCGTAAGGCCGGCAACTTTGTTCTGGTCAGCCGCAATGAAGTGGACTACATCGACGTCAGCCCCAAGCAGTTGGTTTCGGTGGCAGCGTCGCTGGTGCCATTCCTTGAGCACGATGACGCCAACCGCGCCTTGATGGGCGCCAACATGCAACGCCAGTCGGTTCCTTTGCTTCGCGCTCAGGCTCCGATTGTGGGCACCGGCATGGAGGGCGTTACCGCACGCGACTCCGGCGCGGTGATCCTGGCCCGTCGTTCGGGAATCATCGATTCGGTGGACTCCGAGCGCATTATCGTGCGCGTGGAAGGCGAACATCATCCGATGCAGCTTTCGCGCGAGGTGGGCAGCGACATTTATCAGCTCACGAAGTTCAAGCGCTCCAACCAGAACACCTGTATCAATCAGCGCCCGATCGTGAAGAAGGGTGATCGCGTGGTGAAGGGTCAGGTGATTGCCGACGGTCCTTGCACCGATAACGGCGAGCTGGCCCTGGGACGCAACGTGCTGGTGGCTTTCATGCCCTGGCGCGGTTACAACTTTGAGGACGCGATTCTGGTCTCGGAAAAGATGGTGAAGGAGGATTACTACACCTCCGTACACATCGAGGAGTTCGAGATTGAATCGCGCGACACCAAGCTGGGACCGGAAGAAGTCACTCGCGATATTCCCAACGTCAGTGAGAGCGCGTTGCGCGATCTGGACGAGAGCGGCATCATTCGCATCGGCGCCAGCGTTAAGGCAGGCGACATTCTGGTCGGCAAGGTAACGCCCAAGGGCGAGACCCAGCTTACGCCGGAAGAAAAGCTGCTGCGTGCCATCTTCGGCGAAAAGGCCGGCGATGTTCGCGATGCTTCTCTGACCTGCCCTCCGGGTATCGAAGGCACAGTAGTTAACGTCAAAATCTTCTCGCGCAAGGGCCAGGAAAAGGATGAGCGCGCCAAGGTGATCGAGTCGATGCAGATCGCCCGTCTGGAAAAGAACCTGTCGGATGAGATCCGAATTCTTACCGACGAGCGGTTGAAGCGCCTGGATGGACTGTTGGGCGGCAAGGTGGTGCAGGCGGATTTGCACGACGAGCGTACCAACAAGCGCCTTCTCACCAAGGACGTGGTTCTGGATCGCGAGACCATCGAGCGCATCTCGACCCGCAACCTGAAGCGCATCAAGCTGAACGACAAGGACCCCAGGGTCAACGAGCAGATCGACGAGATCGAAGAGATGACCTCGCGCCAGATCGATGTCCTGCGCAAGATCATCCGCGAAAAAATCGAGAAGCTGCAAAAGGGCGACGAGTTGCCGCCGGGCGTGATCAAGCTGGTCAAGGTCTATGTCGCCATGAAGCGCAAGCTTTCGGTGGGCGACAAGATGGCCGGACGCCACGGCAACAAGGGTGTCATCGCGCGCATTCTGCCGGAAGAGGATATGCCTTACCTCGAAGATGGAACGCCGATGGAGATCGTGCTCAACCCGCTCGGCGTGCCCTCCCGTATGAACGTCGGCCAGATTCTGGAGACGCACTTGGGATGGGCGGGCGCGGAGATCGGCAAGAAGCTCACCGAACTCATGACCGAGTACGGCAATGGAGTGGAGGAGGCCCGCAAGTCGATTCGCGAGCTCTTCACTGACATGCCGTTCGTGCCTGACTTCGATGGCATCGACGATGAAAAGCTGATGAAGATTGCGCACGACCTGGAAGAGCGCTGCTACTTCGCTTCGCCGGTTTTCGACGGATCGAAGGAGACTGAAATCAAGGCGCTGCTGGAGCGTGCCGGTCTGCCGACCTCGGGCAAGACGTTCCTTTATGACGGCATGACCGGAGACCGCTTCGAGCAGCCGGTGACCGTTGGTTTCATTTATATGCTCAAGCTGTCGCACTTGGTTGATGACAAGATTCACGCGCGTTCCATCGGACCGTACTCGCTGATTACCCAGCAACCGCTGGGCGGCAAGGCGCAGTTCGGTGGCCAGCGCTTCGGCGAAATGGAAGTGTGGGCGCTGGAAGCCTATGGCGCGGCCTACATTCTTCAGGAGCTGTTGACCGCCAAGTCCGATGACGTTTACGGCCGCACCAAGATTTACGAGGCCATCGTCAAGGGCGAAGCAGCTATCGAGCCGGGTGTGCCCGAGTCGTTCAACGTGCTGATCCGCGAACTGCAGGCGCTCTGCCTTGATGTGGAGTTGGTCAAGGTGAAGCCGCGCGTTCCGGTCGAGCCCGTTCCGGCCGTGGCCGACTAGCGATTTAGACGGCGGCCGCTGATCGTCAGTCAGCGCCCGCCGCTCCTTCGCTCTCATAAGTGGAACCTGCAAGCTGCGCTTCCGGCAGCAGGGCAGGAAGAAATCACGGTTCTCACACAGTTGGCTCTGACGGCCAACGGCTGGGAACCGACGACCGGAAGCCGAAGGCGGCCGCGCAAGGCCGCAAGTCCTGGACGCTGAACCGAAGCTCCAGGTGAGGAGGCAATTTGTACCGCTCGAGCCCATTCGATCTCGGAAACAACATTGCGGATTTCGACGCCATCAAGATCCAGCTCGCTTCGCCGGAGAAGATTCGCAGTTGGTCGCACGGTGAAGTAACCAAGCCGGAGACGATTAACTACCGCACCTTCAAACCGGAGCGCGACGGCCTATTCTGCGCCCGTATTTTCGGCCCGGTCACCGACTGGGAGTGCCTCTGCGGCAAGTACAAGCGCATGAAGCACCGTGGCGTCATCTGCGACAAGTGCGGCGTGGAAGTTACGCTCAGCAAGGTGCGCCGTGAACGCCTCGGCCACATTGAGCTGGCTTCCCCCTGCTCGCACGTGTGGTTCTTCAAAGGATTGCCGAGCCGCATCGGGCACATCCTGGATATCTCTCTGCGCGACCTGGAATCCGTACTCTACTTTGAGGCCTACGTAGTCGTCGAACCTGGCGAAGCGGCGGTCAAAGAGCGCGAGATCATCAAGGATGAAACCAAGTTCCGCGAACTCGATCTGCAGTTCCGCGCAAGCGGCTTCAAGGCCATGATGGGTGCGGAGGCGATCAAGGAGTTGCTCAAGCGCGTTGACGTGGAGACCGCCTCGGTGGAACTGCGCGAGAAGATGCGCACCGAGACCTCTCTGCAGAAGCGCCTGAAATACGCCAAGCGTCTCAAAGTGGTTGAGGCCTTCCGCAAGAGCGGCAACAAGCCGCAGTGGATGATCCTCGACGTGATCCCGGTCATCCCTCCGGAGCTGCGCCCGTTGGTTCCACTCGATGGCGGCCGCTTTGCGACCTCGGATCTGAACGATCTGTACCGCCGGGTGATCAACCGCAACAACCGCCTGAAGAAGCTGATGGACCTGCACGCGCCTGAGGTCATCGTGCGCAACGAGAAGCGCATGTTGCAGGAGGCCGTAGACGCGCTGTTCGACAATGGCCGCCGTGGCCGCGTGCTGCGCGGCGCCAACAACCGTCCGCTCAAGTCCCTTAGCGACACCCTCAAGGGCAAGCAGGGCCGCTTCCGTCAGAACCTGCTCGGCAAGCGCGTCGACTACTCGGGCCGTTCGGTCATCGTGGTTGGCCCGGATCTCAAGCTGCACCAGTGCGGCTTGCCCAAGAAGATGGCGCTCGAACTCTTCAAGCCGTTCATCTACCACCGTCTGGAACAGACCGGCCATTGCAGCACCATCAAGCAGGCCAAGGAGATGGTGGAGCAGCAGGAACCGATCGTGTGGGACATCCTGGAAGAGGTCATTAAGGACCACCCGGTAATGTTGAACCGCGCTCCAACCCTTCACCGCCTCGGCATTCAGGCCTTTGAGCCGGTACTGGTGGAAGGCAAGGCGATCAAGATTCACCCGTTGGTCTGCACCGCATTCAACGCCGACTTCGACGGTGACCAGATGGCGGTACACATTCCGCTTTCGCCAGAAGCGCAGGTAGAAGCCAGCGTTCTGATGCTGGCCTCGCACAACATTCTGTCGCCCGCCTCGGGACAGCCGATCACGGTTCCGACGCAGGACATGGTGCTTGGCATCTACTATTTGACCAAGGCCAAGGTGGACGCCAAGGGCGAAGGCCGTGCCTTTGCCAACATTGAAGAAGTGCTGCTGGCGCGCGAGGCCGGCGAGGTCGAGACCCTGACCCCGATCCGCTTGCGCTATAGCGGTGAAGTCGTGGATCTGACCACTGCCTATGACGATCAGGAGATCATCCACACAGAACCCGTGCAGCTTAACCGTCAGTTCATCAACACCACGGTGGGCCGCGCGATTCTGAATGATCGGCTGCGTGTGGCTGCCCCTGAGATGCCCTTCATCAACGGCCTGCTCAAGAAGAAGGGCATCAGCCAGTTGGTGAACTTCTGCTACCTGAAGTTCGGTCTGGAGACCACCGTTCGCATGCTGGACGAAGTCAAGACTCTGGGCTTCCAGTCGGCGACCCGCTCCGGCCTCTCGATCGGCATCGACGACATGGTGATCCCGGCCTCCAAGAAGACCACGGTGGGCGATGCGCAGAACCAGGTGATCGCCGTGCAGCGGCAGTATCTGGACGGCGCCATCACCCAGGGCGAGCGCTACAACAAGGTTGTCGAAATCTGGTCCGGCATTACGGAAAAAGTGGCCGACGAGATGTTCGGCGACATGCAGAAGCGCGACAAGGCCGGCGTGATCAACCCGATTTACGTCATGGCCGACTCCGGCGCTCGCGGTTCGAAACAGCAGATCCGCCAACTTTCCGGTATGCGCGGCCTGATGGCCAAGCCTTCCGGCGAAATCATCGAGACCCCGATCACGGCCAACTTCCGCGAAGGGTTGACCGTGCTGCAGTACTTTATCTCCACCCACGGCGCACGTAAGGGGCTGGCCGATACGGCATTGAAGACCGCCGACTCGGGCTACCTGACCCGCCGCTTGGTGGACGTCTCGCAGGACGTGATCATCAGCGAGTACGATTGCGGCACGGCCGACGGCATTTACGTGGGCTCCATCGTCGAAGCCGGCGACGTGATCGAAGCACTGCGCGACCGTATCGTGGGCCGCGTCTCGCTGGAGAAGATCAAGGACTACGAAGGCAATGTCATCGTTGACATTAACCAGGAGATCACCGAGGATCTCGCCGTGGGCATTCAGGCGGCGGGCATCGAGCGGGTCAAGATCCGCTCCGTGCTCACCTGCGAATCCAAGCGTGGCGTCTGCGTCAAGTGCTACGGACGCAACCTGGCCTCGGGCCGTCTGGTCGAATTGGGCGAAGCAGTTGGCGTCATCGCCGCGCAGTCAATCGGCGAGCCGGGAACCCAGCTTACGATGCGTACCTTCCACGTCGGCGGTACCGCATCGCGAGTCTCCGAACAGTCGCGCCAGGAAGCCAAGAACACCGGCACCGTGCGCTTCATCAACCTGCAGACCGTGCGCAGCAAGGATGGCAGCCTGGTGGTGATGAACCGCAATGGCTCCATCGTGGTGCTGGGCGACAAGGGCCGTGAAAAAGAGCGCTACTCCGTGGTTTACGGCGCCCGCCTCAAGGTGGCCGAGGGCGATACGGTCAAGCTCGGACAGACCCTGCTCGAATGGGACCCCTATACCTTCTCCATCATCACCGAAATCGGCGGCTCGGTTGCCTTCAAGGATCTGATCGAGGGCACCACGCTGCAGGAAGAAGTGGATGAAGTGACCGGCCTGTCGCGTCACGTGGTGGTCGATTCCCCGGATGAAAAGCGCCAGCCGGCGTTGGTCATCAAGGGAGCCAAGGGCAACAAGCGTTATCTGATGCCCTCGCGCGCTCACCTCATGGTGCAGGATGGCGACGAGGTCTCGCCGGGCGATGTGCTGGCGAAGATTCCGCGTGAAACCACCAAGACCAAGGACATCACCGGCGGTCTGCCGCGCGTGGTGGAATTGTTCGAGGCCCGCAAGCCGCGCGAAACCGCGATCATCAGCGAAATCGATGGCGTGGTGAAGTTCGGCGAAGTTGCCAAGGGCCAGCGCAAGATCTATGTGGTCGCCGACGACGGCACCGAGAAGGAATACTCGGTTCCCCGCGGCATCCACATCAACATGCAGGAAGGCGAGCGCATCCGGGCTGGCGAACAGCTTATGGACGGCCCGCTCAACCCGCATGACATTCTTGCCGTCCTTGGCGAAAAGGAGCTGCAGGCTTACCTGGTCAATGAGATTCAGGAAGTCTACCGTCTCCAGGGCGTGGCCATCAGCGACAAGCATATTGAAGTCATCGTGCGCCAGATGCTGCGCTGGGTGAAGATCGAGGACGTGGGAGACACGAACTTCCTGCTTGAACAGCAGATCGATAAGTTCCGCTTCCGCGAGGAGAACGAGCGCGTGATTGCCCTGGGCGGCAAGCCCTGCACCGGGCGAGCCCTGCTGCTGGGCATCACCAAGGCATCGCTCTCCACCGACAGCTTCATCTCGGCGGCGTCCTTCCAGGAGACCACCCGCGTGCTCACCGAGGCAGCCATCACCGGCTCCATCGACGGCCTGCGCGGCCTCAAGGAAAACGTCATCGTCGGCCGCCTGATCCCGGCCGGAACCGGCATGGAGTACTACCGCAACGTGCAACTGGCTCCGGAGCTGGAAGCCGCAGCCGAAAACGTCCAGGAAGAGATCCGCAAGGAGCAGGAGGAGTTCGAACGCAACCTCGAACTCATGCGGACCGAGGGCGAGAACGAAGCGGAAGAACTCACGGCAGAAGGCTAGACCGCACGAAGCTAGAAAACATCGGGCCGCATCTTCGGATGCGGCCCTTTCTTTACACCTCCAGAACCTCTGGCCGCAACCCCATCAGCTCGGGCTCTTCCGTGTGGATTGAAAAACTGAGGTAACCCCCTCGCTCCAAAGTACATGTCGACCATCTCGATGCGGTATGCTAACGTTTTTCGCAAAGATCAAGGATTAGCAAATGAGAAGGCTATTACCCGGTTTCATTCTCTTTCTTACTTCCGTGCTGTGCGTTTGGGAGCCGGCTCCGCAGCTAACCGCGCAAGTTTCATCGCCGCCGAATCTGGCCCCTGATTCCTCGGCCCCGCCGCGAGAGTTTCTGGATCAGTGGAAACGAAGCACGATTTCATTGGGCGTGGTGAAACAGGACGGCAACACGTTGACGTTTGTCACATTAGGTTCTGCAGTGCTAGTCGCCGTGGATGAGCGACGCGGTTTTTTGGTAACAGCTAAACGTATAATCGAAGATCCTCAGATGCGCGTGTCTGCGTCTGCGATTTGGATGCGACTTCCGGCATTCGATGGCGTGGCCGAGGCGCCGATCCCAATCGACCTCTTCGACCAGAACCACCGGAGCACTTGGGTGGCCAGCGAAGATGGGAATCTGATCGCCCTACCCATGCCACAGCAAGTGTGGAAACATTCCAATTTGCACGCTATGTCTGCACGCGACTTCGCAAACTCTGAAGAAAATCTGGTTGAGGGAACAGCCGCAGTTGTCGTAGGGTATCCAGGAACGGTAGAAGAAGACGTTCCAATCGCGCGCGGCGGCACTGTTACTTGGGTAAATCCGAACACTCCCGGCGAAAAGCCTTTCATGATTGACGCTAAGATGTCTAGCGGTAACAGCGGCGGCCCTGCTTTCCGTTTCTCTCGCAGCGGATTTGAGCGCGACACGAACCTTGCGGGCGGCGTAGCGTTCATTGGAATTGTTTATCACGTGGCCCCCCTTACTGGGAGGTCAAGGCAAGGGACAGCCGCAGGGAAGAATGTTGAAGGAACTGGAATTATCGAATCTGCGGCGCAGGTTCGGCGGTTGCTGGAGAAGGTCATGGGAGAGGATATCGGGGCCAATCCGCTCGCGTCCAAGTGAAAAGGCCATCCGGCGGAAAACATAACGCATTCCCCTCGGCTAACGCCTAAGCTGCTGCCCGTCAATTACAATCATTGTGGCCAACTGTGGCCCGGAGAATCCAGGGACTGCACCCTCTCTATGCTGCGCTTCCTGAAACAGGTTCATATTGCATTTGTGAGGATGCTGGAACATGACCAGTTTGCCGTGGCCAAGGCCGCGGCGTACTCCGCCATTTTCACCCTGTTTCCGGCCGTTCTTCTCATCTCATCGATTCTCACCGCTTCGCACAGCACGCTTGGTTTCGTCCGCGAAATCTCTTATGCGATCGGCAGGATTATGCCTGCGGGCACGCGCGCTTCGGTGCTCACATTCTTTGAAGGGCACAAGCCCGCACCGCTGCGCATGATCGTGACGACCTCGGTGCTTACGCTTTGGACCGGCTCCGGCGTTATGATCTCCTGGATGGAAGGCTTTCGCAGGGCCTACCAGATGCCGAAGAGCTGGAATCTCACCAAGGAGCGGCTGATCTCATTCCTGCTGGTGTTGATGGCTGGACTGCCGATGACGTTTGCCAGCTTTCTGCTCGCCTTCGGCTCTCAGATCGAGCACTGGCTGGCGTTCCATTCCAACCGTGAGTTTGACTTCTACATTCTTGCCACCGGGATGCTGGCGCGCTGGGTGATTGCGCTGCTGACCACGATTTCCGTGATTGCCCTGATCTACCATCACGGATTGCCGCGCACTCAGCCCTGGCACAGGGTCGTACCCGGTTCGGTGATGGCGACCGTGCTGTGGTTTGCTTCCACCACGATCTTCGGCTGGTACCTTCGCCACTTCGCGGACTACACCGTCATCTATGGCTCGGTGGGCACCGCGATCGCCGTGCTCATCTGGCTCTACATCGTCTCCCTGGTGATCCTGTTCGGGGCAGAGTTCAACGCGGTACGCTATCCGCGATATTTGTTTGGAGCCTTCTCCAACCTCGAGTCCGACGCGACCGGCGAACGGAAGTCAAAATGACCAGAGTGCTGAAGGCACTGCTCGCCGAAGAGAGTCAACTGGAGCCAGCAGCGCGGCGGCGCGCCAAGATCGTCTGCACTCTGGGCCCATCCTCAAGCAGTGAGGAGCGGATTCGCGAGCTTCTGTTGCTCGGGATGGATGTCGCGCGGCTCAATTTCTCCCATGGCAGCCATGAGGAGCATCTGCAGCGGATTCGCACGCTGCGCAAGGTGGCGGCCGGATTGCACCGCACCGTCTGCGTCTTGCAGGACTTGCAAGGCCCGAAAATTCGCACCGGTCCGCTGCGCGACCACGCTCCGGTGAAGCTGGTTCCCGGCGCTCGCGTGATTATCACGAACAAAGAAATTGAAGGCACCGCTGAACGCCTGGGCACTACGTTTAAGACGCTGGCGCGCGAGGCTGAGGTCGGCTCGCGCATCCTGCTCTCAGATGGCCGCCTATCGCTGAGGGTTCTTGAGGTGAAGGGCGACGACGTGCTGTGCGAGGTGGTCGATGGCGGAGTGCTGGGCGAGCATCAGGGGATCAATCTACCGGGCGCCGCGCTCAGCGTACCCTCGCTCACCAGTAAGGACAAAAAGGATCTCGCATTCGGGCTGTCGGTCGGGGTGGATGCCGTGGCGATTTCGTTCGTGCGCTCTGCCGCCGATATCCGCGCGGTCAAGAAGATCATCGCCGGTGCCGGCCTCGATACGCCGGTGATTGCGAAATTGGAAAAGCCACAGGCCATCGAAAACCTGGAAGAGATTCTGCAGATCGCTGATGGAGTTATGGTGGCGCGCGGCGACCTCGGCGTGGAGGTTGCGCCCGAAAAGGTTCCCATCATCCAGAAGCGCATCATTCGGCGCGCCCTGCACTGGCGCAAGCCGGTCATCACCGCAACCCAGATGCTGGAGTCGATGATTCAGAATCCGCGGCCCACCCGCGCCGAGGCCAGCGACGTGGCCAATGCAATCTATGATGGCACCGATGCGGTCATGCTCTCGGGCGAGACCGCCAGCGGACAGTACCCCCGCGAGGCCGTAAGCATGATGGCGCGTATCATAGTGGAGGCCGAAGCCGACATCCGGCGGGTGAGCGATCCGCGTCGGCGTCAAATTCAGCAGTTGACGATACCCGAGGCAATCTGCGAAAGTGTGGCCCACGTAGCCGAGGAGTTGAAAATGCGCGGCATTGCCGTCTTTACCACGTCCGGGCACACCGCGGGGTTGATTTCCAAGTACCGCCCCCGCGCCGAGGTCTATGCCTTCTCGCATGTGCCGGAGGTTTGCAACCGGCTCAATCTCTACTGGGGAGTGCGGCCCGTTCCGATCAAGGCGATGCATAGCGTGGAAGCCATGGTAAAAACCGCCGAAGCCGAATTGCAGCGCGCCGAGGTGGCCAGCGTGGATGATATTGTGGCCATCGTCGCCGGAACGCGAACGGTGACCGCCGGTTCTACCAACTTTATCCGCCTGCATCGAATCTGCCCGCCGGACCGGGCAAGCGGCAGGCATGCAAGACCGAAATCTAACCCAAAGGGCCCCAAGCGATGAAAGAGTCAATCCGTTCCATGGCGATCCTGAAACCGAACCCCGGCCAAGAGTTGGAGGCCTACGAGTTTCTGCGCGAGTTCTACAGCATGATGTACAACAAGCAGTACTCGCGCGACATCCTTTTTCGTGACTTGAAGAATCCGCAGACTCTCGTGCACATTCGTATCTGGCTCTCCAACGAAGCCCGCGAAAGCGCCGTGCAGGATCCCGACGTTCATCACTACTGGAAAAAGTTTCCCGAGTTCGCGACCATCATCAGTACCTACGAAGAACTCGAGCCGATCTTCTCCACGCGGGAAGGTATTGTCGAGGACATCCTCGACACCGGAGTTTAGGCGGCCTTACAATCTGCGCACCCGGCCCGGGCGCGGCACGCAAAAAAGAAAAAAGCACCGAAATTTCCGGTGCTTCTGTGCCTCTTTGCAGGCCGATTCTCCTCGTCCTCAGTTGACCCAGCCCGAGTCGTCATCCTTCTTGTCCACCGATGGGCCGTGGTAATTTCCGTGCTCGTCGAAGTACTCCTTGCGATTGCTGTTGCGCATATAGACCTCGAACTTCTTCGCCGCTTGGCGCCGCTTCCACTTGTAGTAACGGTTGCGAATTCCGAATACTCCCTCGGAGGCAGCGGTCTGCAGCCCGTAGCGCGGAACGAAGCGCAGATAAATCCAGCCAAACAGCGCACCTCCCAGGTGAGCGAATTCGGCGATGCCATTGGCTCCGTTAAAGGCGCTCACGAAGGCGATGAAGATCCAGATCGCCACAATGTAGCGGGCCTTGATCGCAATGGGAAATGGAAATACGTAGATCTGCCGGTCGCCATTCAGAATTCCGAAGGCGATCAGCAGTCCGAAGACTCCGCCTGAGGCGCCGATGGTGGCCGAGTGCCAGATGCCGCCCATGATGGCAAACAGAGGGAACTGGACGTAGTGATAGGCGAGACTGCCGAACGCGCCTACTCCCAGAGTGGTCAGCGCCGCGCCTAATACGCACCAGAAGTAGAACTCGTAGAAGCGTCGGGTGCCGAAGTCCATCTCGAACTGCGCGCCGAACATCCACAGACCGAGCATGTTGAACAGCAGGTGCAGGACGGAATGCGGGTCGTGGAAAAACGCGTACGTGACCAGCTGCCAGATCTGCCCATGCAGTACCGCTGCAGGACGCAGGTAGAAGTAATACTCCGCCCAAATAGCCAGCCCTGGCACGGTCAGCCTTGAAAGCATGATTACCAGGTACACCGCCACGTTGACGATGATGAGTGTCTTCACCGCGCGCGTGAACGGCGGAAATCCAAGTGTCGAGATGGGGCCACCGCGTGCCATAGCTCTCCTCTGCGTCACGGGCCGGCGTGGAATACACTGGCAAGCCGTGATGTTAATCCGCCTCGCAGGAGCGAACGGCGGATGTAACATTATCCTTCGAATAGGGTATCGTGATCTGCAATTGCGCGCGCGCCGGAGTCAGCTTTCCTGTGGAGAAGTCGCATCCCAGGTAAGCACCTGGTGCCCGCCGCGCGCCCGTCTGGAGTCATAATCTACAAACTTCAACAGATCTCCCTATTCGATGCCGTTTTCAGGATAAAGAATCGGATGCCGGGGTGTGAAATTCCTCGCCAACTCGGGATCGGAGCGGCGCGTGGACAAGCAGCAACTCGTCTTCAAAGCAAAAAAATGTTCCCCATTCCGATCTCAGGCATCCAATTCTTCCGCGTCGCTCACTTCTGTGAAGAACAGGACTTGACGATGAGCGGTAGAGAATCTAAATATAAATGCGCGGGATATAAATGCGCGGGGCAGTGTGCGCTTGAAAGCATTCCGGTCCCAAAGAGACAAAGTGGAGGAAGTTATGGTTCTGTGCCCAGAGTGCGAGAGCGATCTGGATGTTGAAGAAGAGGAACTCGATGAAGGCGAAATCCTGTCTTGCACCGAGTGCGGCAATGATTTTGAGGTGGTCGGCCTCGAGCCTCTGGAGCTGACAAAGGTAAGCGACGAGGTGATAGACGACGAGGATGAAAAGGATCTCGATGAGGATGATTCCTAGTCGCCTCTGGCTTTGGCCTTTGCCACCCGGCGTACCCAATTCGACGGAAGTACGCTAAAGATAATCTTTGCCGCAGACACGTGTTTCCATGGAAGGACGAACGCGTGATTTGCTGCGGTCTGCCGCCACCTGTTGAATCTCATCGTCAAGGCAAAAAGAAGCCCCTCATTCGAAACTGAATGAGGGGCTTCAAGCTTAAAACCTGTTCAAAAGCTATTCGTTCGAACCGCGCTTCCAGTCCAGCAGTTCGCCGATCGTCGAGGTGCCCGGCGAAGATTGCGGGTGCTTGTAGGCTTCCACGTCGGCGCGAGTTGCTTCCTCGCCCACAGCGCGAATGCTCAATCCCACTTTCTTCTCTTCCGCGTTCATCTTGATGATCTTGAACTCGAACTCCTGGCCCGGCTCCATCATGATCTGCTGGCCGTTGGCGTCCAGTGCTTCCGAGTTGTGGCAAAGGCCTTCGACTCCGTCAGCAAGCTCGACAAAAGCGCCGAAGCTGGCAAGGCGAAGAATCTTGCCCTTGAGCACGTCGTTGACGCGATGCTGTTCGAAGAAGCTCTCCCAGACGTCGGGCTGCAACTGCTTCACGCCAAGCGACAGGCGGCGGTTGTCGGGCTCGATGGCCAGAACAATGGCCTTGACCTTGTCACCCTTCTTCAAGACCTCGGAGGGATGCTTGACGCGCTTGGTCCAGCTCAGGTTGCTGACGTGGACCAATCCGTCGATGCCGTCTTCGATCTCGATGAAGGCGCCGAAGTCGGTCAGGTTGCGAACCTTGCCTTCCACGATGGAGCCAACCGGGAACTTCTCGTGCAGGCTCTCCCATGGATTCAGATCAAGCTGCTTGAGGCCCAGTGAAATGCGGCGCTCCTGCGGATTCACGTTGAGCACCACGGCTTCCACCTGGTCGCCCACGTTCACCAGCTTGGAGGGATGCTTCATGCGCTTCGACCAGGTCATCTCGCTGACGTGGACCAAGCCTTCGATGCCCTGCTCCAGTTCAATGAATGCGCCGTAGTCGGTCACGCTGATCACGCGGCCATGCACGCGCGCACCGATCGGGTAGCGCTCGCTGGCATCCAGCCACGGGTCGGGCGTCAACTGCTTGAAGCCAAGCGAAACCCGCTGCTTGTCGCGATCGAACTTCAGAACTTTTACCTGGATCTGGTCGCCGACGTTGACCAGGTCGCGCGGATGCGTCAGACGGCCCCAGCTCATATCGGTGATATGCAGCAGGCCATCGATGCCTCCCAGGTCCACGAACGCGCCGTAATCGGTCAGGTTCTTCACCGTGCCGGTCAGCACCGCGCCCTCTTCCAGATGCGTCCAACGTGACGTCGCGCTTTGCGGTCACCTCTTCGTCGAGGATCTGCTTGCGGCTGACCACGATGTTTCCGCGCTTCTTGTTCACCTTGATAACGCGGACTTCCAAATCCTGGCCCTTCAGGGCGTCCAGGTTGCGTACCGGGCGAACGTCCACCTGCGAGCCTGGCAGGAACGCGCGTGCGCCGAGAATGTCCACTGTCAGGCCGCCCTTGATGCGGTCAATGACGCGAGCTTTGACGGAAGCTTTGTCGTTATGAGCTTTTTCGATCTCGTCCCACGCGTGCAGGCGCTGGGCTTTTTGGAAGGAGAGATTTACGTATCCCTCTTCCGTGTGCCCCTTTTCGACCATTACGTCGATGGCGTCGCCGGGTTGGAACCTTAAGTTACCGTCGTGGTCCTTGGCTTCTTCCAGGGGCACAACGCCCTCAGACTTCAGTCCAATGTCTACCACCAGGTAGTTGCTGTTGATGCTAACCACCGTGCCCTTAAGGACGCGGTCTTCGTTAGCGGCGAGTTCGGCTTGCTCTTGCTCGAACGACTCGAGTGCTGTTGCGAAATCTTCCGTCATGGTTTCGTTTTGTGGGTTGCGGGAGACGCCCTCGGCAGGCTTCTCCAGCAAAGTTTTTGAGATTGGGCGGTGTTGCTCGGCTGGCTGGTTGTTGTCCGTTGGCAAACCGGTGTCCTGAGGCTGCTCGTCAGCTATAGAAGAGTCGTCGCGGATATCGTCGAAGGCCATTAATAATTTACGTTTACCCCGGCATGCGTGAGCACGGCCAAGGCTTCTGAAAATAATTACGGACTGCTGGGCATTCTTTGTATGGAATGGACCTGCTTGCACAGGTTTTAGGCGACCAGCGGCCGGACCTCCCTGCTGAAGTTGCCCGGACAGGGAGACTGTTCTGACTATAGCAACCGCCAAGAATGGAGTCAAACCCCCCCGCCCTCAGAATTATGAAGAAATGATCAAGAATTACCAAGGCAGAACACTTTTGCCCTGCCCCCTTGCTGCCCCACTCACCCTGAGAGCCGCTCCGCAGCACTCGCTTTCGATCCCACTTGCGCCCACTCACCGCAGGGAAGAAATCTTTGCCCGTGGAAAATTCGCGCCACTTTGTTACTCTCCCCTGTATGGATCACATCTTCACTCCCTGGCGTTACGCCTATATCGTCACGGCGGACCGTGCTCCGTCCTGCATCTTCTGCGACCGCGTGCCCGGGCGCGATGCCAATCTGGAGGCGGATGAGCGCAATCTGGTCCTCTGCCGTGGCCAGCACTGCTTCGTGATCGTCAACACCTTCCCCTACACCTCCGGCCATGTGATGGTCGTTCCCTACCAGCACATCGACCGCCTGGACCTTCTGGCCCCGGAGGCGGCAACCGAGATGATGGCGCTCACCCAGCGCCTGGAAAGCGTGCTGCGCGAGCTCTACAATCCCGACGGTATCAATGTTGGAATGAACATCGGCAAGGCTGCCGGAGCCGGTGTGGCAGGACACATCCACATGCACGTTTTGCCGCGCTGGGTCGCCGACGCCAACTTCATGAGCGTCATTGGCGAAACGCGCGTGCTGCCCGAGACCATCGAAGAAACCGCGCGCCGCGTTCGCGAAGCGCTGAAAAAATAGTTCCGAAATCGAAGCTGACGGCGACGAGGACGAGAATTGTTGCGGAAGAATTCAAACAGCGCGGGCTTAGCCCAGCTATGGTCAAGGGCTTTGGTCCCGACATGCCGGTGGCGGCGAACGATACCGACGCGGGCAGGGAACGAAACAGAAGGGTTGAAATTTGGCTCAGAGAGGCGCAATGCGTTGCTCCTCGCGCCGCCAAATGATCCAGGCGGATGTCCCACATCGCAATCAGCAGATGTGGGACTTTGTGCCTGAACTCAGCGCTGCATTCGGTTGAGGTGGCCGACCGAAACCCGTGTCCTGCCCGAAACCGTCGAAGAGACCGCCCGCCGACTCCGCGAGCCGCTGAGACAATAACGTCTTATCTCTTGATGCCGATCCAGTCGATGACGCCGTGAGTGATCCACAGAAGGCCGGGATTGTCTATGTCGTCTCCGACCGGAACCTGTGGAAGCTCGCGTTTGCTGGGGCCGGCGACCACAGCCGCACCTTTGAGAGGATCGTACTTGCTCTGGCAGGTAGGGCAGACGAAAAGTTTGTTGGTTGCGTCCCAATTGTTTGGCTCAAGTAGGGTCGCGTCATAGGTACAAATGGCCGAGTAAGCGAGAATGCCATTGGCTGAGTCCCCGCGCCAATCAACCGGGATCGTATCTGGCTTGACGTAATAGAGCAGCACCGTCGAGTGCTCGCTCTCGCGCACCTTGCCGGTTACCGAGTCCTTGGCCTGTACCGAAATCAGCGGAGCATTCAGCACGAGGTCGGCGATCTTCACGTCCTCGCCCTTCTTCGGCCCGTCGTTATATACAAACGTGTCGTGAGTCTTCGGCGAACCCGGCGGCTGCGGATAATCGCCGGCTCCGCCGGCGGCGAAGGCCGGCAGGCTTCCCCCAACCGTTACCAGCGCCGTGGCGCCAACCAGCATCAAGGTGGACTTTAGTAAATCTCTTCGTTCTTGGCTAAACTTCGACTTCATTACCCTCAACCCCCTGTAAACTAACCGCTCCGTGCTATAGCATTTTCACAGTTACGGTAAACCCCTTAAGGACTGTGCAGGTTGGCGTTTTCTTTGATAGAAAACGCCAATGGTGTTTCGGCTTCGGGATACATCAACTGTGAAAATCCCATTGTTACATACTGAAGTGCCACTAACCAATTGCGGATTCCTGTGTATTGCGATTCTTCGGGCCACCCGGCCGGCGGGCAGAGCCGCATTTCCTGCGAGTGGGGAAGCGAAATGCTCTAAATTGTTGGCTCCATCGGGATAGGTCAACGGGGCTCCTGGGGAACGCCCTTGCCATACGGCGAGCCACCAGCCTGCGCGAAAGCGTGCACGCTTCCTCCGAACGTTTCCAGCGCCGTAACTCCGACCAGCACACAGGTCGACTTCAGTACATCGCGTCTTTCCTTGCTGAATTTCGACTCAATGTTCGTCTTATCCCATTCGTGGGCTTGCCAGATTTATTAAAACGCGCCAAGCTGCAAAAAAGTAGCTTTGTACCGTATCATCATTGGTATTCAGCGGCAGCAAGATAATTTTATTAAGTGGCGTGATTTAAGCATCGCCAGCCCCGAGCATCGCCAATAGCTCCGCCTCGCTGATCACCTTTACTCCCAGGGCGTGCGCCTTATCGAGCTTTGATCCCGCCTCGTCGCCGGCGACCACAAAACTTGTCTTCTTGCTCACCGATCCGCTCACCTTCCCGCCCGCGTCTTCTATCATTTGTTTCGCGTCG
Organism: uncultured Acidobacteriota bacterium; assembly: GCA_963786435.1. Classification (GTDB taxonomy): domain Bacteria; phylum Acidobacteriota; class Terriglobia; order Terriglobales; family Acidobacteriaceae; genus TOLSYN. The sequence goes on along the minus strand of CAWAZK010000002.1, from coordinate 1,627,755 downwards.
TCGCGCGAGTACGTCGGCAGCGCTCCGGTCAGCACAAAGGTCAGTCCGGCCAGTTTCGTGCCGCGCAGCTTTCGCTCGCCGGTAAAGGTCAGCCCTGCGTTGCGCAGCCGCTCAATCAGCTTTACGTTTTTCTCCTCGGCAAAAAACTCGCGAATACTTCTGGCGATGCGCGGCCCGACTTCATTTACCTCCAACAGTTCTTCTTCGCCGGCCTGCATCAGCGCGTCCATGGAGCCGAAGTGTTCGGCTAGAAACTCCGCCGTGCGCTCGCCCACCATGCGGATTCCGAGTCCGAAGATCACCCGCTCCAGCGGAAGTTTTTTTGAGGCCTCGATCTCGCGTAGCACATTTTCCGCGCTCTTCTTGCCCATGCGCTCCAGTCGCAGCAGCGCGTCTTCCTTCAGCGAATACAAATCCGCGATGTTGTGTACCAGGCCATGGCCTAGCAGTTGATCCACCAGCGCCTCGCCCAGGCCCTCAATGTTCATCACCCTTCGCGAGGCAAAGTGCAGCAGCGACTCGCGCAGCTTCGCCGGGCAGTTCACGTTCACGCAGAAGTGGTTCACCTCGCCCTCAGCGCGCACCACGTGTCCGCCGCACTCGGGGCACACCGCAGGCATGTGGAACTCTCTCGCGTCGTGTGGCCTGCGGTGCTCGCCCTCGTTCACCATCCGCGTCACCTTCGGAATCACGTCGCCGCCGCGTTCCACCATCACCCAATCGCCTATCAGCACGCCCAGGCGCTCGACCTCATCCTGGTTATGCAGCGTCGCGCGTGAGACCGTAGTGCCGCCGATGAACACCGGTTTCAGCATTGCCACCGGAGTCAGCTTCCCGGTGCGCCCCACGTTCACCAGAATGTCTTCGACCTGCGTCACTGCCGCGCGCGCCGCGAATTTGTAGGCAATCGCCCAGCGTGGAGCCTTGCCGGTGTATCCCAGACGAGGCCACAGTGCGGTGGAGTTCACCTTCACGACCACTCCGTCAATCTCGTAGGGTAGAGCGTCGCGTTTCGCCTCGGTCGCGCTCGCAAATTCCCATATCTCATCAAATGTGCGAGCCACACGTCGATTCGGATTCACCTTGAAGCCCGCCGCGCTCAGGGCTTCCAAGGCATCCCACTGCGTCGAACGCGCCATGCGCCCATCCTGCAGAAGAAAGTAAGAATAGAAATCGAGCTTGCGCTGCGCCGTGATATTGGGCTCCAGCACGCGCACCGCGCCGGCCGCTGCGTTGCGAGGATTGGCAAAAGGCGCCAGTCCCGCCTCCTCGCGCTGCTCGTTCATCGCGACAAACGATTTCGTCGGCATCAAGACTTCGCCGCGCACTTCAAACGGCGCCGTCAGCCCTGCGCGGCGTAGTTGCTCGCCCGTCACCGTCAGAGGAATCGAGCGAATCGTACGAAGGTTCGCCGTCACGTCCTCGCCAATGGCGCCATCGCCGCGCGTAATTCCCCGCACGAAACGCGCGCCCGCGTGGTCATCTACCGCCTCGTAATGCAAGGCCATCGAGAGCCCATCGAGCTTGTACTCGCACTCGTACTCGAGCTCGCTGGTGCCTGCCAACTCGCTTGCGCGTCGCGTCCAGTCGCGCAATTCTTCTTGAGTGTAGGCGTTGTCCAGCGAGAGCATCTGCGACGAGTGCGCCACCTTCACGAAGCCCTCGCGCGCCTTGCCGCCCACCCGCTGCGTGGGCGAATCCGGCGTCACCAACTCGGGATGCTTGCGCTCGATCGCCTTCAACTCATTCATCAGGGCGTCGAACTCGGCGTCGCTGCTCTCGGGCGCATCCAGCACAAAATAGCAATGTTCGTGGTGGCGAATTTCTTCGCGTAATTTTTCGGCTTGCTTGGCGGGCGAGTCGTGCGTAGTCATACAGCCGAGATTATAGGGCCTGGGGGCAAGTGGGCGGCAGCGCTGCGCTTCCGCTACCTGTGCTCGTCGCATCGCGGCCTCGATCTGGCGCCCCCCGCATTCTCCGACTTGATACAATCGAAACATACTCCCAGCGCAGCTTTGGCGCGGTTCCGGGTGGCTAGTCTGCCCTCGTTCTCTGAAGCCGGCGCAGACAGCAGATTCTTTTGAAGGCACTCAAACATCTTCTTGTTCGTTACAAAGCGTGGATCATGGCCGTGCTGGCCCCTCTTGGCGGCATCAAGGCCGTATTAATCGTTGCCTTTCTCGATTCCTCGATCCTCGGCGTTCCGGTCGATCCGGTCTTTGCCTACTATGTGTCGCACGAGCACCACCGCATTCTCGTCTTCGCGCTGGTGGCCGCGCTCGGCTCGGCCCTGGGCTGCACGATCCCCTATCTCATCGGCTATAAGGGAGGCGAGGCGCTGGTGGCGAAGAGGCTTGGACAGAAACGCTTTGCGCGCATCCACGCGCTTTCGGAAAAGTATGGGGTTTTTGCGCTCATCATCCCCGCGCTCATGCCGCTCGGCTTTCCTTTCAAGCCTTTTGTCTTTATCGCGGGCGTTACCGAGATGAGCTATCACCACTTCCTGCTCTCTGTCTTCGCCGGGCGGCTGCTGCGTTTCATCATCCTTGGCGCGCTGGTTATCGCCTACGGTCCGGAGATTCTCACCTTCCTGGTCGGCGCCTTTGCGCATCATCGCGTGCTGACCTTCGTGGTCATCGCCGCTATCGTTGCTGCCCTCGTTCTGGCCGTGCGCCTGAGCAAGCGTTCGGGGCCCGGAACGGAGACGAGCCTTGCATAGTTTGCAGCCCAACTCGGGGCACAGCAGGCAACATAACTCGCGACCCATGCCCATTCGCATCATCGGCGCGGGCCTTGCGGGGCCTGAAGCTGCGTGGCAGTGTGCCCGCCGCGGTCTCGCCGTCTCGCTCTACGAGATGCGCCCGCTGCGCAACACCGCTGCGCATGAGACCGATCAGTTCGGCGAACTCGTCTGCTCCAACTCGCTCAAGAGCGATAGCGAGAACTCCGCCCCCTGGTTACTCAAGCAGGAGATGCGCCGCGCCGGATCGCTGCTGATGGAGGTGGCGCATCGCACCAGCGTTCCCGCCGGGCACGCACTGGCCGTCGATCGCCTGGAGTTCAGCCGCCTAGTCACCGAGGCCATTGCCGCCGAGCCGTTGATTCGCGTTTTGCGTGAGGAAGTCACTTCGCTCGACGACTTCGACGGCGTGACCATCATCGCCACCGGCCCGCTCACCTCGGATGCGCTCGCCGCTGAAATTCAGCGGCTCAGCGGCTCCGACCGCCTCTTCTTCTTCGACTCCATCTCGCCCATCGTTGAGGCCGATTCGATCGATCGCTCCAAGGTGTACATGGCCGCGCGCTACGATAAAGGCACCGCCGATTACATCAACTGTCCGATGATGCGCGAGGAGTACGAGGCCTTCATCGCAGCACTCACCAAGGCCGAGGCCGCCGATGGTCACGATTGGGATAAAGCGCAGTATTTCGAGGGTTGCCTGCCTATCGAAGAGATTGCCCGCCGCGGCCCGGATACCTTGCGCTTCGGCCCCATGAAGCCGGTTGGCCTGCGCAATCCTCACACCGGAAATATTCCCTACGCCGTGGTTCAGCTTCGCCAGGAGAACCTGCGCGCAGACTCCTACAACCTCGTCGGATTTCAGAACCATCTCAAGTTCGGCGAACAGGCCCGCATCCTGCGCATGATCCCCGGCCTTGAGAACGCGAAGTTCCTGCGTTACGGACAGATCCATCGCAACACCTACATCAACGCGCCCGCGCTGCTCACCCCCACGTTGCAGATGAAGCAGCGCCCGCGCATCCTCTTCGCCGGGCAGATCTCCGGCGTCGAAGGCTACGTCGAATCCATCGCCACCGGCCTGCTCGCCGGAGTTACTGCCGCCGTCATCGCCGCCGAGGTTGAGCCGATCCCCGCGCCCCGCGCCAGTGCCCACGGCTCGCTGGTCAATTACATCTGTGGGGCCGACCAGAAGAACTTCCAGCCCGCCAACATCACCTTCGATCTGCTGGAGCAACTCGACGAAGCGACAAAACGCAAAGTGCGCGACAAGAAACTCCGCCATCAGATGGTCTGCGAGCGCGCCCTCGCGGCATTCGACGCATGGTTTCAGCAAGTCGCAGAAGTTCTCTCCACGCGCTGAACATCATCATGATGGCATTTGGCGGCTCAACGTACCGAACTTATTAAGCAGAAATCTTGATCTCTGCGGCGCGGGTCACAGGTTCGGGAACCGGAAGTCCATCTTCAATGAGGCCGGCAATGTGCAGAGCCATTCCCTCACGAATCAGTTGCTCCACTTCTTCCAACGTATCGCCTACCACGCCAAGGCCGGGCAGATCGGGGGCGTAGGCTCCCCACCCATCGCTTGTCCGCTCATAAATAACCGCATATGTGCGCTCGCTCATTTGTCTACCCCCGCTTGTTTCAGGATGCTTTTCAGGGTTCCCGCCCTAACATCATTGCCGGGATGTCCGGCGATGGTGACACGACCTTGCTTAACCGGATGCTTGTACTGCCGGTGACTTCCTGTCGTTTTCACCAGATACCAGCCGTCTTGCTCAATCATCCTGATGACATCCCTGAATTTCATGCCTTACATTGTATCCACAGTTGAAACTTCCGATCCGCTCCCTACCGCTCTTTCTTCACGCTCGGCACGAACACCCGGCGCTTCCTCGGAGAAACCTTCAGCCAGATCGGCGTGCCCTCGAACTCGAACGCCTCGCGAATCTGGTTCTCCAGAAATCTCTGGTAGGCGAAGTGCAGCTTCACGTCCCTATCCGCAAACAGAACGAACGTGGGAGGCGCGACCGCGGCCTGCGTCATGTAGTAAATCTTGATCTTGTTTCGCGCCGGAACGGAGGCCCGCTCGAAATCCACCGTCTTCAGAAAACGATTCATCTCGCCGGTGGTGATGCGACGCCAGCGCTGCCGGGCTACCCGCTCCACGGTCTCAAAGACGCGCTTCACGTTCTTGCCATTCATCGCGCTGACAAAGATCACCGGTGCATAGTCCAGGAACTTCAACGCCCGCCGCACCTGCTCCTCATACATGCGGCTGTCCGCCGCCGGTTTGCTCTCATCCCCGCGAGCCGTGGTCACCGCATCCCACTTGTTCACCACGATCACCACCGAGCGCCCGGACTCATGCGCGTACCCCGCGATGTTTGCGTCCAGTGCGGAGACGCCTTCGATCGCGTCGATCACCATCAGCGCCACGTCGGCCTCTTCCAGATGCTTGCGCGCCATCACCACGCTCATCTTTTCGGCCATCAGGTGCGTCTTGCCCTTGCGCCGGATGCCCGCCGTGTCGATGAAGCGATAACGCTTGTCACCGTGCTCTACCACCTCGTCGATGGCATCGCGCGTGGTGCCCGCAATCGAGCTGACGATGGCGCGATCGCTTCCGGTCAACTGGTTCAGCAGCGTGCTCTTGCCCACGTTCGGATGCCCGATAATGGCGATCTTGATCTCCTTGGGCATCGTCTCCAGCAGCCGGTCTTGCAGCGCGTCTCCGTCTGCGGCGAGCAGTTCTTCGGCCTCTTCCTGTAAGTCTTCGAACTCCGCCGTCTCTTCGTCGTCATCGCGGGGCAGAATGCGGCGTGCAAAGTTGTTCAGCCGCTTCTCGTCCTCCACCTCGTCAATCGTCGGAATCACCGTCATCAGCTCTTCGATCAGTTCGGCTACGCCGGTGGAGTGTTCGGCCGAGATCGGCCACAGATTCCTGATCCCCAGCCGCCGGAAGTTCTCCGCCTCTGGCTCCAGCTTCGGATCATCCACCTTGTTTACCGCCAGGTAGAGCGGCTTGCCCAGCTTCTGCAACAGCCGCGCCAACTCCATGTCCGGCCCGGTCAACTCGGTGCGCACGTCGGTCACCATCACAATCGCCGACGCCTCATCCAAGGCCACCCGCGCCTGCCGGAAGATCTCGGAGGGAATCAGATCCTTGTCCTCGGGCACAATTCCGCCGGTATCGACCACACGGAACTGCTTTCCGTTCCAGCGCACGGTGCCGTAGAGGCGGTCGCGCGTGATGCCCGGCTCGTCGCCCACGATGGCGCGCCGCCGTCCCACCATTTTGTTGAACAGCGTTGATTTGCCCACGTTGGGCCGTCCCACGATGGCCAGCAGGCCCTCGTCTTCGCCTTGCAGAATGTTCGCCACTGTAATGTTGTTCCTGATCTCGCGCTCTCGCGTTGAAAGTAAATCTGGAGATGTCCTGAATACCTGAAGGGTGCCCCACATCCGCCTTCTCTTAGCGAATTTGGGGTATCGGGTGCCCCATCCTGGCCCTCTTCTGGCTAGGGTGGGGTAGTTGCCTTCGCCGTTGCCCTTGAACTTTGAAACCTTGAAACTGAAACCTGCCTCGCACCTGCCGTAACGTCTATTATAGGGGTCAGTGCCTGAACCCACCCAATCCGCAGCTTCCCCGGCGACTTCCTACGCACCTCCGGTCGAGCTCTCACGACTCTCGCTCTACCAGTTTTTCGGCCCCGGAGGCGTTCTCTCGCAGCGCCATCCCGCCTACGAATTCCGCAAGGGACAGCTCGCCATGGCCACCGCCGTCGAAGAGGCCATCGAGGAAAAGCGGCACCTCATCGTAGAGGCCGGAACCGGAACCGGCAAGACCCTCGCCTACCTGCTGCCCATCATCAAGAGCGGCAAGCGCGTCATCGTCTCCACCGGCACCAAGAACCTGCAGGAGCAGCTTTTCTTCAAGGACGTGCCGTTCTTGGAGCGAGCGCTATTCGGGAACTCCAAGGAAGGCGAGCCGCGCCTGAAAGTTTGCTACATGAAGGGCCGGCAGAATTATCTCTGCCGAAAAAAGCTCTACGACCTCACCGGCCAGCCCATCCTGAACGGCCTCGATGAGATCAACGAGTTCCGCACCTTGCTCGACTGGGACAAGGAGACCGGAACCGGCGATCGCGCCGAGGTCACCACACTTCCGGAGACCAGCCCGCTCTGGGGCAAGCTCAATGCCGGAGCCGAGCACTGCATCGGCAGCAAGTGTGGGGAGTTCGAGCGCTGCTTCATCACCGCCATGCGTCGCAAGGCCGCCGAGAGCGACATCATCATCGTCAACCACCATCTCTTTTTTGCCGACCTTTCGGTCAAACTCGCGGCAGAAAAAGCTCCCGACGCAGGAGTTCTGCCCTCGGCTGCCTGCGTCATCTTCGACGAAGCTCACGAGCTCGAAGACGTTGCCACCAGCTACTTCGGTATCTCTGTCTCAAATCTCAAGGTAGAAGACCTCCTGCGCGATCTTGAAATCACCATTCGCGAAAAAAAGGTCGTCTCCACCGATCTCATCCAGCTCTCAGGACGCGTTCGCGAGCGCTCGCAGTTTTTCTTTTCGCTGCTCCCCGAGGGCGATGGTCGCTTCGCCTTCGAGAATCGCGAGGAGTTTCTCGAAGAGTGCGGCGGGGAATTTATCGGCCTCAAGAACATCATCCGCCAGCTCCACTCCGAGCTGCAGGCGATTCCCAACAAGCCCGACGAGGTGCATAACCTCATCCGCCGCACCGACGAACTCCATGCTCAGCTTTCGTTCCTGATGGAGAGCCGCGAGAAGAACACCGTCTACTGGATTGAGCGGCGGGGCCAGAGCGCCAGCGGCCGGCAGCGCCGCGTTACCCGTGATCGCGGCCGGGAGAACGTCTTTCTGCAAGCCACGCCCATCGACGTCTCGGCCATCCTGCGCCAGGCGCTGTTTGACCGCTTTGATTCCATCGTGCTCACCTCGGCCACCCTCGCCGTTGCCAACGGCTTCGATTACATCAAGGGGCGCCTCGGCCTCGACGGCGCGCGAGAACTGATCGTCTCCTCGCACTTCGATTACGAGTCGCAGGCTCTCTTCTACGTCCCGCGCGATATGCCTGATCCGCGCGACTCCGACTTCGCGCAAAAGGCCACCATGCGCATCCGCCAGCTTTTGGAGATCACCCGTGGCCGCGCCTTCTGCCTCTTCACCAGCCTTGCTCAGATGCAGCAGGTTTACGACGCGCTTCTAGGCCAGCTCTCCTACCCCATGCTCTTACAGGGCTCCGCGCCCAAAACCGCGCTCATCGAGCAGTTCCGAAGCACGCCGAACGCGGTACTGTTCGCCACCTCGTCCTTCTGGCAGGGAGTCGATGTCCAGGGCGAGCAGCTAAGCTGCGTTATCATCGACAAAATCCCCTTCGCCGTGCCCAGCGATCCAATCGTGCAGGCCCGTGGCCGCGCCATCGACGAAACTGGCGGCAACTCTTTCTTCGACTACTCCGTCCCCGCCGCCGTCATTACCCTCAAGCAAGGCTTCGGACGTCTCATCCGCTCACTTAGCGATCGTGGCCTGCTCGTTCTGCTCGACAATCGCATCCTGAAAAAGCAATATGGCCGCGTCTTCGTCCAAAGCCTGCCGAGTTACACCCGCACCACAGACCTTCGCAAGGTCGAAGAGTTCTTCGGCTGCAGCCACGACGAGTAAATCGGTTGAGCTGTGTTTTCTGCGGTGCGATTCAGAAGTGCATTTTGCGTGAAGCAGCGGCACTGGTTTGCGCCATCATCTTCAACTCGCCGGTCCTGCATCCAGCTTAATGTGCGCGCAACTGAATCTCGACATTGACGCCCTCTGCCTTTTGTAGAGCGGCGATGACCCCGAACAGATTTGCGGCGCTTGGATTGCCCTTCGGTCCAAACATGCGTTGCAAGCTGGGCGAAGGAATCTTGGTCTTACGGGCGAGTTTCGTAAAACCGATTGTCGCATTGATGTAGTTGCGCAGAATGCTGCGACCGGTGGAGAAGTCGCCGTTGTTGATGAGCTGAAGACCTTCAAGAAGAAGGGCTTGGCGGAAAGCCGGTTCGCGCTGCGCACGCTCGCGGATTGTGTCACGGAAATCCCGGGTGAGTGCCAAAATCAGTCCTCCTGTTTGCGCTTCCGTCTTTGCTTCGACGTCATTGTCGGCTTCGTCGCTGCCGGCACCTTCGCTGCAGTAAGTTTCTGCATGGTCCTCTTGCGCTGCTTGTATTCCCGCCAGGCTGCTTTGGCGGACTCGATATCTTCGTTCTGCCGCTTCTTTGTGCCGCCGCCCAGAAGAATGATGAGCTGTTCGCCGTCCTTGCCGAAATAGATCCGGTAGCCCGGCCCGAAGTCGATCTTGTACTCCGAGACGCCTTCGCCAACCGCTTTAACCGAAGACTTGTTGCCCTGTGAGATGCGCTCCAATGCCACCGCGACTTTTGCAGCGGCGGCAACATCAAGTTCCATGAACCACGTCCGGTATTGGTTTTTACCGTCTGCACGGAGGTACTCGCGGAGAGCAATCATCCTCGTCCTTATAATAACATATATGTTATTAATGTCGGAATAGGCCTACTTTAACCATAGCCGCAGCTTAGACGCCACCCTTACAAATCGTCCGTCTCCTGCAGCTCCGAATGAATCCAATCCCAGTACTCCAGGATGGCGTGCTCCTCCGCGTCCAGCTCTTGCTGAAAGTGGTGCGAGTGCGGCACAGGCGTGCGAATCACCCCAACCTCGGCGAAACTTTTCTCTTTCAACTGAGCTGAGAATTTCGCAATCGGCCCATAGGCGTAGATCACCTCATGGCGATCCAGCACCAGTTGTCCCGCCGGAGGCGCGGCCAGCCACAGATTGTGCCGACCATCGCTGGCGAAGTAGTCCTCGAAGCGGTCCAGCATAGCCAGAATTTCTTTGCGCGGGTGCGGCTTGGCCGACTGATACCGTCCCGCCGCCGCGTCGCTGCGCGGGGTCACCAGTACGTAGAGCACCCACAACGGCTCCGGCAGAAGAGAAAGCAGTTCGCGCAAAAGGCACAGCGGCGCGGTTCCCGGCGCAATCACCAGCCGTTCCACTCCGCCCACAACCTGGCGCGCGTAGCACGGCTCGCAGCTCCACGCCACGTCTTGCCCGGCGCGAACCGTGCCCAGCTTCCATTTTTGCGAACTCATCTCACGTATTCTAATTTGCTCACCCAGTTTTTTGCCGAACCTCATCGCAGAAAACAGTTTTCAAACTTTCGCAGCGTAAAGCTTTCCGGGCTTATCCTTGGAATCGTGAACGTCTCCGTCCAGCGCGCAACGCAGCCCCAAGCCGACGAAGCCTTTGCCCTCATCGAGGAATACTACGAAGCCATCGGCGTGCTCGTGCGCGACGATCGCGCCACCCTCGAGCACTATCTGTCCACTCCCGACTCGCCGATCTGGATCGCCACGGTCGATTCTGCTCCCGCCGGATGCGTCATGCTTCGCCCTTTGCCGCAGATTCCTCATGCTGCCGAGGTCAAGCGCCTCTACGTCCGCCCTGCCTTTCGCGGTATTCGCCTCGCCTACGCTCTCATGCAGGCCGTCGAGCAGCACGCCCGCGCCGGAGGCACCCAATGGCTCTATCTCGACACCAAGGACGACCTCCATGCCGCCATCCATTTCTACCTCGGAACCGGATACCAGCCCTGCCCACGTTACAACGACAATCCGCAGGCCACTCTGTTCCTGCGCAAACAGATCTAGCGATCAACGCTGGCCCACACCTTCCCTCTGCCTTGAAACCCCGAAACTTTGAACCTGACTCGCACCCTCGTATAATAAAAACTACGCGCCATCCCCTTGAGACCTGCGTTGTGTCCCTCACGATCTGCTTTGAGGGCGCCCCGGCGCAACGTCAAGGGCAACGGATGCCCTTTGCATCCTGTCTGGAGATTCATGTTCGAAGTCACGGTACAAGATACTTTTTCGTCCGGTCACTACCTGCGCAACTACAAAGGCAAGTGCGAGAATCCGCATGGCCACAACTATCGCGTCCGCGTCACTCTCAAGGGAGCCGAACTCGATCACGCCGGCCTTCTGCTCGACTTCAAGGAATTGAAGCTTGTGATGAAGCCCGTCGTTGATTATCTCGATCACAGGATGATCAATGACATCGAGCCTTTCACCGTCCTGAATCCGACGGCGGAGAACCTCGCCAAATATTTCTTCGACGAGTGCAATCAGGGCCTCAAGCAGACAACCAACGGCCGAATCAGCGTAAAGCAGGTCACCATTTGGGAGACCGACACTTCGATTGCGACCTATTACGAATAGCAGGCGGAAGGCGTCTGCGAACTTTGAAACTTTGAAACCTTGAAACTTGGCTCCACCATGCACATCATCGAAATCTACAAATCGCTGCAAGGTGAAAGCTCCTTCGCCGGATTGCCCTGCGTCTTCGTGCGTCTGGCCGGATGCAATCTGCGCTGCTCCTGGTGCGACTCCGAGTACACTTTCACTGGCGGCCACAAAATGTCCGCCGCCGAGATCCTCGCCGAAGTACAGCGACTTGCGCCCTCCGGCGGCCTTGTCGAGATCACCGGCGGCGAACCCATGCTGCAGGAACGCGAACTCGTCCCATTCCTGCGCCAGCTTCTAGACATGAACTACCAACTGCTTCTGGAAACCAGCGGCGAGCGTCCGCTCGAACTCGTCCCGCGCGAGGTCCACAAGATCGTCGATGTGAAGTGCCCCGGCAGTGGTGAGCACCTGCGCTTCCGCCTGGAGAACCTCGCAACCATCACCCCGCGCGACGAACTCAAGTTCGTCCTAACCTCGCGTGAGGACTACGAGTACGCCCGCGACTTCATTCGCGAACACGGTCTGGAGTCCAACAGCGCCGAATGCAAAGCCGGATTCAACCCAGGCCTCATCCTCTCGCCTGCCTTTCGCAAGGGAGCTGCCGGTTCGCGCAGTGCCGAGAACTGCCTGTTCGATCCGCGGGAGCTCGCCGAGTGGATGCTGGCTGACAATCTGCAGGCCCGTCTCGGACTCCAGATCCACAAATTTATCTGGGAGCCGCAACTGAAGGGCGTGTAGCTCGCTCTTAAACTGGAAGGTTGAAAGCCATGTCTACTAACTCCATCCAAAGTGTAGTCACTCTCTCCGGCGGTATGGATTCGACGGTCTGTGCCACTCTCGCCGTCCGTGAAAAAGGTGCCCCACACGTTGCCGCCCTGCACGTCTGCTACGGCCAGCGCACCGAAGCCCGCGAGCAACGCGCCTTCACTGAAATTTGCGAGCGCCTCGGCATCCATCGCCGCCTCGTCGTGCGCAATCAGGCACTCAGCCAGATCGGCGGCTCCGCTCTCACCGACTCGGATCTCGCAGTTCCCCACGCTGGCCCGGAGATCGGCTCGCACATACCCATCACCTACGTTCCGTTCCGCAACGCCCATTTTCTCTCCGTCGCCGTCAGTTGGGCGGAGGTTCTCGGAGCCGGCGATATTTACATCGGAGCAGTGGCCCAGGACAGTTCCGGCTATCCCGATTGCCGTCCCGAATACTACGAAGCTTTCAATCGCCTCATCCAGGCCGGCACAAAAGAGGGAAACATCCGTATCAAGACGCCGCTGATTGCGCTCAAGAAGGTGGAGATCGTCAGGCTAGGGATGGAACTGAACGCTCCCTTCGATTTAACATGGTCCTGCTACAGCCGGGAAGATCGTGCTTGCGGTATCTGTGAGAGCTGCGCCTTGCGTCTGCGCGCCTTTGAAGCCGCCGGAACCTCTGATCCCATTCCTTATCTGGCGTCGCCCGCCGTTTAGTTTCGGCACGCCGCTGAGGTGCGCGTGGCAACCACACACGGCTTCTACTTGGAGGCGGCAAATGATAAAGCGCATCGCACTTTTTTTACCCATAGCTTTGATGCTGGTTCTCACCGTCAGTGCCGTCGCACAGGGCGCCATCACCGTCAAGGGCATCTGCAAGGACGACTCCGGCAAACCCATCGTCGGTGCCACCGTCGAACTCAACGACCTCGACAATGGCCGCAAGGTCAACACCCAAACCGACAAACACGGCCAATATTCCGCCATTGTCGCAGACAGCGGAAGCTACAAAATTACCCTGATCGGCACCGATGGAAAACCGCTCTTCTATCTCAACAATGTGCCGATCCAGTCTGGCGTTGAAAACGACTACGACTTCGATTTCCCCAAGCTGAGAGCTCAAGCCGCTAAGCAATCCGGCACCAGTGCGACGCAGCAAAAGGAAATCGAAAAGCTCACCAAAGAAAACGAGAAGATCAAGAATCTCAACACCCTGCTCCAGCAAGCCGCAAAGCAGAAGCAGGAGAACAATTACGATGGTGCGGTAGCCACCATGGAGCAGGCCGCAGCGCAGGATCAGACCCACGACGTTATCTATGGCTCGTTGGCCGATGCCTACTTGGGAGACAAAAAGTACCCCGAAGCCGAGGCCGCCTTCAATAAAGCCATCGCGCTCGCCCCCCCGAACTCGAAATCTCTCGCCAATTATCACAGCGGCCTCGCCCTGGCATTGATAAGACAAGGCAAAACAGAGCCCGGCAATGCCGAGTGCGAAAAGACGGCCCAACTTGATCCCGCTTTAGCCGGCCAGTGCTACTTCAACGAGGGCGCAATCCTCACCAACCAGGGAAAGGTGGAACAAGCCAACGTGGCCTTTGACAAGGCCATCGCTGCCGATCCCAACCGTGCCGAAGCTTACTATCAGAAAGGTGTCAATCTCCTTGGTAAGGCGACCCTCGGCAAAGACGGCAAGATGGTTCCCGTCCCCGGTACGGCGGAGGCCCTGAACAAGTATCTCGAATTGGCACCGGACGGAAAGAACGCCGCGGCGGCGAAAGAGCTGCTCGCGTCAATCGGAGCCCCGGTCCAGACCACCTACGGCAAAAAAAGCAAGAAGTAATCAAGCGAAAGGGACGGCCTTTTCGCCGTCCCTTTGCAACTCTGCCTCCTGAATGTCAGCCCCTCTTTACTGCATCATGGCGATCCGGTTCAGCTCCCGCTGCATGACTTCCAGCGAGCATCCCGAGCCTTCCACGGTAAACGCCGCTGCCCGCGCCGCCTCCAGCGAAACTCCGTAGCCGCGCCCAACCAAAAAGCTCTGCATCAGCTCCGCCGCGTCGCGAGCATCCAATCCGCTCTGGATCAGCTCGCTGCGCAACTCCGCAACCTCCAGAACCGAGAACTTTTCGGTAAACATCTGGCTACCTCCGTATATTGGTAACCCGTCAGAATCTGGAAGGTCGCGTTTCATTGCAGACATTCACTGCCACCGCCCGCTTGGCTCGTATTCAGAAACCAGAAATTTGAATCCGGGCTGGAATCCAGTCCATAGTGCCCACTCTGCCCGCGATCCCGGGCATATCTTCTTTATCGGGTTACGCAGCTCAAAAGTTGAGCGCTTCCCGGATAAATTTCCTACTGCGCCTCCTGCGCCAGCAGCACCGGAATACCGTCCTCTACTCGAAATCGCTTGCCGCACTCCATGCAACGCAGCTCTGTAAAATTCGCGTTAAATCGCAATCCGCCATGGCAGATTGGGCAGACGACTGTTTTCACCAGTTTTGCGGGAATCATGACTGCCATTCTACCTTTCCCCACTCGCATCCCCACGGCAATCCCGGTACACTATAGTCTCTACTTCGTTCCCGGGGGTCTTCTATGCCAGCAATCGTGCTCGACGGTGGCCTGTATGCTTCTCAAATCAAGGCCGAAATTGCCGAAGAGGTGCGCCAACTGACTGCCACCGGTCTTCGCCCCGGCCTGGCCGCCGTTCTGGTTGGCAGCAATCCCGCCTCCCAGACCTATGTTCGCAGCAAGGTTCGGACCTGTCAGGAATTGGGCATCTTCAGCGAAATGATTACTCCGCCCGAGACTTCCACCACCGATGAACTCGTCGCCCTGGTCGAGCAGCTCAACGCGCGCGATGAGATCGACGGCATTCTCGTGCAGCTTCCCTTACCGGCCCACGTTGACTCCAAGCGCGTTCTGCTTGCGGTCGCTCCGGAGAAGGACGTGGATGGCTTCCATCCGGTCAATGTCGGCAATCTCAGCACCCAGCGCCCCAGCCTGGTCGCATGCACTCCTGCCGGATGCATGGAAATCCTGCGCCGCGCCAACATCCCCATCGAAGGGCAGGAAGCGGTGATCGTCGGCCGCAGCGATATTGTCGGCAAGCCGCTGGCGATGCTGCTGCTCAACGCCAATGCGACCGTCACGGTCTGCCACTCGCGTACCAAGGATCTGCCAGCAGTTTGCCGCCGGGGAGACATCCTGGTCGCAGCTATCGGCCGTCCCGGCTTCATCACCACCGAATTCGTCAAGCCTGGCGCGACGATCCTCGACGTCGGCATCAATCACATCACCGACCCGGTCCTATTCGAGCGTTTTTTCAAGGGCGATGAGAAGCGCGAGAAGCAGTTTGCCGAAAAGGGAAGCACCCTCATTGGCGATTGCGATCCGCGTGTCACCCGCATGGCCGGAGCCGTCACGCCCGTTCCAGGCGGCGTCGGCAAACTGACCATTGCCATGCTTATGAGCAACACCGTGAAGGCCGCCAAGCTCCGTCGCGGCGCCAAGGAGTCGGAAGCCGCCGTTCAAGGCTAACAACAAGCTTCGCGTCCCACCATAAAGCTCTCGAGCCCCACATTTGCCGCAGTCAGTAGATGTGGGGCTCTTCTTCTAGTATGGGTCTGTACTTCCGTGTGGCCCCGCTCTTAATTTTTCTTCTTCCTGTAACGTTCTGTTTTTATTCCTCCCGTAGCCTCTCAACTGACACTCAATTTTTCACATGGCAACGAACTGTCTGCCGGAATCCTCTTCGGAATTCCGTGCGCTTCGCATCGCCATCAAAATCCACTTCTTCTACTGGTACCACCAATTTTCAGGGGGAATCGCGCCGTGAGCATGACTATCGCCAGAAGGCTTTCTACCGGGTTCAAATTCATCATTGGTCTTCTGGCCGTCGGCTCCTGCTTCACCTTCTGGCAGATGGGGCAGATCATCCATACGCAAAAGGTCGCCGAGTGCCGTACCCAGGAGATGAAGGCCTCCTACGAAATCCTTGCCGCCATCAGTCAGGTCAATGGCGCGCTGCGCGGATATATCATCGCCAGCCTCAACAACGATCCCGATGAAACCAAACGCCTGCACCTCATGATCGACCACCTCTGGACCGAAATTGATACTGCCACCGGAAGCCTCGATGGTCTCGATCCCAGCCTTCGTTCGGCTGAGGCGCAGAGCCGTTTCTCGCAACTCCTCGCCGATCTTCAGGAGACCCGCCGCGAGCAGTACAAATATCTCAGCCTTGAGGAGAGCGGTGACGAAGGCGCCCATCAAGCCTCGCTCTCCATTAATCTCAACTCCGCGCTGTGGTCGGAAAAAGTCCGCGACGGCGCCCGCTCGCTCGTCAATGTCCTCAGCGAAGCCGCCAATCGCGAGCGCCACCACTCCGCCAATGTCGCCGCCTTCGCCCTTATTACCGCCATCGGCATAGGTATTCTCATCGCGGGAACCGCTACCGGTGCCGCCCTTCTCGCCAGCCGCCGCCTCGCCAGCGTTCCCGTCCTGGTCTCCCACGCGCGCCAGATCTCATCCGGCGATCTCGCCATCGGCGATTTCGCCACGGATTCCGACGATGAGATCGGCGAGCTCGACCGCAGCTTCGCAGAAATGGTGGCCTATCTGCGAGAAATGGCCGCGCACTCCGAAGCCATCGCCTCCGGCGACCTCTCGATCGAGATTCGTCCCCGCTCTGGCCAGGACACCCTCGGCCACGCCTTCGTGCAGATGAGAAATGGCCTCGAAACCCTAGTCCGCGAAAGCCGTGAGCGCGCCATCGAGGTCGCGGCATCTTCAAGCCAGCTCGCCGGAGCCTCCGACCGCCTCGCCAAGGTCGGTGAAGGCGCCTCCGTTCGCGTCAATCAGGTCACCGGCACTATGCACGAGATGAGCGTGAACCTTCACAACATGGTGGAAAGCTCCCGCGTCCAGTCGCAAAGGGTCGCTGAGAGCACCAGTTCCATTGACGAAATGGCCGCCTCCGTTGACCATATTGCGGAAAGCGCGAGCCGCCTGCTGCAGCTCTGCGAACGCTCCCGACAGGAGACCGCCAACGGCACGGACGCCATGCAGCGCACCGAGAGCGGCCTTCACCGCATCGAGTCCGTCAACAAGGTCACCATGGAAAACAGCAAGCTCCTCGAACAGAAGACCGCGACTATCAGCCGCATCTCCGCGTTTATCGAGGAGCTGGCCGAGCAGACGAACCTGCTCGCCCTTAACGCTGCCATTGAAGCCGCCCGCGCCGGAGAAAACGGCGCCGGCTTTGCCGTCCTCGCCGACGAACTCACCAAGCTCGCCACCCGCTCCGCCGAATCAGCCCACGAAATCGCCGATGTCGTCGTGAGCGTCCAGAAGCAGGTCGCAAAGTCTGACGGCCAAATCCTCGAATCCACCCGAGCCGTCACCGAAGGTCTCCAGCTCGCCACCGAACTCCGCCAGTCCTTCGCCAACATCTCCGCCACCGTTGCCGACGTTTACCAGCACGCCCGCGAGATTGGCGATGCCACTCAGCAACAGGCGTCCGGCTCCAGCCTTATCGCCCGCGCCACCAGCCATCTCAACCAACTCACCCACGAGATGGCGTCCTCCATCGAGCAGCAGGCGGCGGCCACCAGGCAGGTGGTTGGCACCATGGACAGTCTTTTAGGCGGCAGCCGCGAGATCAGCTCCAACTCCGCTCAACTCGCCCTCTCAGCCGAGGAAATGTCCGGCATGTCGCAGCACCTGCTGCAACTCATGGAGCGCTTCCACATCCCTGGTTCACATGGAACTCCAGACCAGATACAGGCGGCAAAGCCCCGCGAAATCGCCCAGTTCCGCGAGCGCACTCTGCCTCTTCGCCGCGCTGCCCGCGTGCTCGCCTCTCAGTAGCCGCCGAAGATCATCAGATGTAACCTTCCGGCAACCCGCGCGTCTATAATGAATGTCAGTGAAACCAGCGCCGCTTATGAGAGCCTTACGACCTTTCGCCCTCGGAGTGCTGCTTGCCGCAGCGTTTTTCTTCTACACCAGCCATCATTTTGGCTCCGCCGACTCGTGGGTAAACCGCGACCCCGTTCACATCACCGAAGCCCAGGCTTCGCCCTCGCTCGACAGCGAGGAGCAGAACAACGTGGATGTCTACAAGCGCGTTGTGCCCTCCGTGGTGAACATCACCTCGACATCCGTTTCCTATGACTTCTTCTTTGGCCCGCAGGCTCAGCAGGGCGCCGGCTCCGGCTTCATCATCGACAAAGAAGGCCACATCCTCACCAACTATCACGTCATCGACGGCGCGCGGAAGCTGGAAGTCATCCTCTCCAACAAGAAGCACTACTCGGCCACCGTCATCGGCGTCGATAAATCGCATGACCTTGCCGTCATCCAGATCAAGGCTCCCAACCTGCAGCCCGTAACCCTAGGCAACAGCTCCGGCCTCCAGGTCGGCCAGAAGGTGCTGGCCATCGGCAATCCCTTCGGCATCTTCAACGGAACCATGACCCGCGGCATCGTCAGCTCCATCCGTCAGGTGCAGGAGCCCGACGGAACCTACATCGACGAAGCCATTCAGACCGACGCCGCCATCAACCCCGGCAACTCTGGCGGCCCGCTGCTTAACTCCCACGGCGAGGTCGTCGGCATCAACACCATGATCGCCTCGGCCAGCGGCGGCAACTCCGGCGTCGGATTCGCAATCCCCATCAACTCCGCCAAAGCCGTACTCAACGACCTCGTGCAGTTTGGCCGAGTCCGCCGTCCCACCCTCGGCATCCGCCCCTTGCCGGTGCCGATGGACCGTGAACTGGCCGAGCAACTCGACCTTCCCTCCGACTCCGGCGTTCTGGTCATGCAGGTCGTTCCCGGCTCTGCCGCCGCCCACGCCGGAATTCAAGGCGGCAATCAGCGCGTCTATTACGGCAACTACGAAATCCTAATCGGCGGCGACCTCATCGTTGAAATCGACGGCCAGGAGGTCAACAATACCCAGGACCTCGCCCACGTAATAAACAACCATCGCTCCGGCGACTTCGTCACCATCGTCTATTACCACGGCAAAAAGCGGCAAACCGCCCGGGTGAAACTCGACGAAGCCAGGAGCGGAACCGGATCGACCTAAACGTTCCGTGCCCAAGTCACTCCCTTGCACTGAACTGCACTATTCGCACAGTTGCTTTCAGCATTTCCGAGCTACGCCGCGGTTAAAATAGGACCGGTATCGGATATCGTCCATGTCACGAAAATACAAGAATGGGAATCGCCCAGCGCCAGAAGCTGTCTCTGGCGTAAGTGGTGGGAATCCGCCGGAAAATCAGGGCCAGCGGATTCGCGAGCTGATTGCCGTCCGGCATTCCAAGACTGCCGTGGAACTCGCCAAGGATCTGCACAAGCGCGTCGGCACGAAGGAAACAGAAGCCTTACTGCTCGATGCTTATCGATGCCGCATTGAGGATCTGCTGCGGAAGGGGATGGGCGTCGAGGCTAAAGCGTTACTGCAAATTGTAGGCGAGCGGTTTCCATGGTCGCGCTACTGGACGGTGGACTTACAAAGGGAAATTGCTGCAGTGGACGGCAGACTTGACGAGATTGTGGCGCCCCTACTAGATGCCAACCTCCCTCCGGAAGTTCGAGAACAAATTGAGACTTTCGTTCGGCAGCGGGTACATGACTTACAGGCGTTGGCCGCAGTTTCGTGTTTGCCCCCGGAGCATCCTTTGCGCGAAAGTGCGGCAGCACTCGCCGCGGCATTTCAGGCAGTGACGCAGGGACCGGTGGACGATCAGGCTGTGGCCCTGCCCGAGGTATCCCGCCGCAGCCCGCTGGCCCCGTGGAAAGCTCTTATTCGAGCGATCACCAGCTTTTACAGGCGTGAGGATAGCGTCTGCAGAAAATGGCTCCAGGCGGTGCCGGAGGACTCTGCACCCGCCCGCCTGGTTCGGCCCCTTATGGCAATGGTGGGCATGAATGCTACTGCCAACTTCAAAGGTGCCGAGCAACGGCTCATAGCCGCAGCCGGAGACGGGAGTGCGGCTCTGCGCCCCGCCTTGGCAGAACTGGAAGAGGCATTGGCGGAAAAAAAGCACAGACCACTGTTGGACGCGGCACGAGCCGCGGCCACAATCTGTGGCCAACATCGTCCAGAAATTCGCGAGCGGCTTCGACAGCATGTCATAGTCCGATCTCTAGCGCGCGGCATTTCGCGCGACGAAATTTGCGTGGCGATTGGCGGTGCGCCTCGGGAGAACGCCTACTTCTGGAGATTGCTGGCGCGAAGCTTCGAGCACAGTCCGAACTTGGACATCTTGGCGGAAGCGATGTCTCACTGGGAGTGTTTTCGGCGCGAAGCCATCCGGGAGAAATGGTTCGCCACAGGCAGCCTGGAAGACGGCGTCCTTTCTTTACATATGGCGCGGATTGCCGAACGATTTCCTCTCGACTCTCCCGGCGAACTTGGATACCTGCGGTCTCTCCGTCGAGATCGAAGCATTGGAGGTTTGGGAGGCGACGATCTGTGTTCTCCTGAGATGCTGTACGAGCGTGCCTGCCAAGCAGATCCCCATCCGGACGCCTTTCAGACGTGGTTCAATTGGGCGGACAAACACCGGAGTTGGAAGGCCGCCGATCCCGTTGCGGAGCTTTGGCGACAAGCCCTGCCCGGGGACACAAAACCCCTTATCTACCTGATGGAATCCGCTGAGAAGCGCGGGGCCTATCGGAAATCCCTTAAGTACTTGGAAGACGCTGAAGTACTCGACCGGCTCAATCCCGAGGTGCGCCGGGCCAAGTTGCGGCTGCTGCTTGCTGCGGCCATTCGCCATCTGAAGCAACGCAAGACTCGCCTGGCCATAGCGGAAATCGAGCGCATAGATGCTTTACCGGAAGTGCGAGAAGGAGAGATTGCCGCCGTGGCAGCCGCGCTGCGTTTCGTCTGTGCCACGCTTGAGAGAGATATCGCCGTCATGGAAGCACAGCGCGAAGAGCTTAAGGCATTGCTGGGCAGTGCCGTGCCCGCTTTCATCTTGACTATGGGTCTAGCGCAAGCCGCCAACTTGGATGACAAGGTTGGACTGCCGCCGCTTGCGATTTCCAATATTTCCGCCGCAGAGCTGCTGTTGGGTGTGACCCGCGCTGGAGCCCTGGGCGATTGGGCGGGTCTTCCGTTGGCGCTGCCGCCGGGTTGGGAAAAACCTTTGATTGCCGCCTTGGATCAGCCCAACTGTCCCACGGATATCACGCAAATGCTGGTTCTTGGTGAAGCGGCTTTGCGCAGCGGATCCCCAAAGCTGTCGTATGCCGCGTCCGTCGCGGGTTTGGCCAATGGCGCAGCCGATGCCAGGTTTCTACTCCTTCGGGGCCGGGTGTTACCTCTCTGGCAACCGCTGCGGCGCGAGGGGTGTTTCCTGGCGGCGCTGGAACTGGCAAGGCGCGAGCGGAACCTGCACCTGACAGGGAAGATCCTCGATCAAATGCGCGATAACGATGATTGTTATTGGGGAGTTGATTTTCTTGACGATTCGGCTTTCGCCAGTCGTCCGCTGGCCTCGGATTTGCTGAATGAGATTCTGGAGGAGGAGCGGGCGGAAAAGCAGTTTCCCATCCCTGGACTCAACCGCCCTCCCAGGTATGGCTCAAAGCTCGAATCTGCCATTTGTGACTGCCCGAATTGTCGCGCTCGGCGCGGCGAACCGGCGGGCGACTTTGGTGGCGACGGGAGTGATTTCGACGAGGACGATGAAATCAATGAAGAGTTATTCGCGAATGCGCGAATGCTGGACGAGTTAGACGAAATTCTGGATAAACTTCCTCCCCGGATTGCACGGAAATTGGAAGAGGCGATTGAGTGCGGAGAGCCTCCTGAGATTGCGATCGCCAGAATTCTCGGCAATCTTACGCCAGAGATTCAACCTGATCGGCCAGGAAGAAGGGCGAAGAAACGAACCGGAAAGCTTCCACCACCGGAGCAGAGCAATTTGTTTTAGAGTAAAAAAATGAATCAAGCAACGAGCCGATCCTCCCATCCATACGCCGTGCTTGCCGTCGGCCCCGAAGCCGACGACGAACAGATTCGCGCTGCATATCTGCGCAAAATCAAGGAATATCCGCCGGATCGCAGTCCAGGAGAGTTTGAGCGTGTGCGCGACGCTTATGAACTGCTCCGCGACCGGCGTCGCCGCTCGCAATACACGCTATTCTCATGTGACCCGGAGGCCCCCTTAGAATCTCTGCTGGAGGGCGTTGCCGACGAGAGAAAGTATGTTGGACCTGAACCTTGGCTGGCGGTGCTCAAGGGAGATAAATAAACGCGATATGGAAACGGACACTCACGACCCCTCGCCTAGGCTCTCCCCGGAAGAACGCGAACGCCTCGTGCGAGGCTTCGAGACTTGGCTGGAGAATGCACTGGCCGCCGAGGCGCCGCCTTCGGGACTGATTGACGAGTTGCGTTTAGCACTGCAAAATGGCGATCCGCTGCCGCCCATTGATGGCGGTTGCGATCTCTATTCTCTATGGTCTGCCATGACAGCCCTTACCCAGGAGGTCAGGCTGCAAGGCCGGACGTTCAAGCAGTTGAATGATACCCTGGTGCGGAGCCGGGAGGTGTCCGCCGCAGAGCAGCGGGCTGTCGATAAGTCGTCCCGCGAAACGCAGAGCAGCGCACAGGCGAGGAGGGAAATTGACATTCTGCTCGATCTGCGTGATCGGGTGGAACGTGGACGAAGTGCCGCGATCAGTGCTGCGGAGGAACTAGCCC
The DNA here is from genome assembly GCA_963786435.1 of uncultured Acidobacteriota bacterium. Classification (GTDB taxonomy): domain Bacteria; phylum Acidobacteriota; class Terriglobia; order Terriglobales; family Acidobacteriaceae; genus TOLSYN. Next base: position 1,605,203 of record CAWAZK010000002.1, on the reverse strand, counting down.
CTTCCCGTCTTCCGCGAATGGCGCGCTGGTTGGGACTTGGCATTGGTTATGCACGGCATACTGAGGAGATCCTCACCGCGCTTTCCCAGGGTTACAGCCTTACCCTGGACCGTCTCGATCAGGCCCTGTTGGATCTCCATGTGAGCATGATTGTGTGCGCCGGACAAAGGTTCGATCCGCAGCGCATGGCGGCTGTTGAGATCGAAGAAACCGAAAACCTGCCAGAAGGTGCGGTGGTGGAAATCTACCGGAACGGCTACGAGTGGGAGGGCGAAGTCTATCGCCCGGCTCAAGTCAAAGTGGCGAGACCGCCCAAAAGGAACGCATAATGAACGGCCTAATCGTGGGAATCGATCTGGGAACTACCAACTCAGAGGTGGCGGCTTTCGCTGACGGCAAGGTCCAGGTTCTGGGCCCCAGCAATAACAAGTTGCTGCCTTCCGTGGTCGGACTCTCTCCGTCAGGCGAATTGTTGGTGGGGGAAGCCGCCCGCAACCAGTTGGTCTTGTATCCCGAGCGCACCATTCGCAGCATCAAGCGCAAGATGGGCAGCAGCGAGACGGTTTCGCTGGGAGACCGCCAGTTCACTCCGCAAGAGATATCGGCACTGATTTTGCGCGAGCTTGTTACCAGGGCCGGCCGTGAACTCCAGCAACCGGTCGAAAAAGCGGTTATCACCGTTCCCGCTTACTTTTCAGACGCGCAACGGCAGGCCACGAGAGAAGCGGCCACACTCGCTGGGCTGGAGGCGGTGCGCATCCTGAACGAGCCGACCGCGGCAAGCTTGGCATATGGAGAAAGTAGCCGACATAACGCCATGGTTTATGACTTGGGTGGCGGGACTTTCGATGTCTCCATCGTGGCCTTGGAAGGCGATGTCACCGAGGTGCTCGCCAGCCATGGCAATAATCATCTGGGCGGCGACGACTTCAACGATCTGCTGGCCGAGCATTTGCTCTCGTCGTTTCAACGCAAGCATAGTATTGATCTGCGTGAGCATCCGGTGGCCTGGGCCCGTATCTGGTGGGCAGCCGAAGAGGCTAAGCGCCGATTGAGCTTCGAACCCGAAACGACGGTGCGCGAAGAAGCGTTGGTCACGGTCGGCGGGAAACCGCTGCATCTCGAGCTGGAAATTACGCGCGAACAGTACCAGAGCATGATTCGCCCGTTGCTGGAGCAGACGTTGGAAAGTGTGTCCAAAGCCTTAGCGGACGCACGTAAGGGGCCCTCGGAGCTGAGTGCCATTCTGCTGGTAGGTGGTTCCACCCGCACTCCGCTGATCGCCAAGATGCTGCAGGAACGCACCGGGATAATTCCACGAGAAGAGATTCATCCCGACCTGTGCGTTGCGCTGGGTGCCGGCGTCCTTGCCTCGCGACTGAGTGGCCGCGACGTAGAGCGAGTGCTGGTCGACGTTTCGCCATATTCGTTCGGCGTATCCTTTTTGGGAGAACGCGGGGGCATTCCTTATCCGCATTGCTACAAGCCGATCATCCGGAGCAACAGCCCTTTGCCCATCACCCGCACAGAGCGTTTTTATACCAGCCACCCGTACCAGGAGGAAGTAGATATCTGTGTGTATGAGGGCGAAGATGAAGACGCCCTCCGCGATATTCTGGTCGGCAACTTCCGAGTGCAGGGCCTCGCTCCGGTAAGAGAAGAGAACGAAGTACTCTGCCGGATGAGCCTGGACCTGGATGGGATGCTGCACGTTACTGCCATCGAAAAGCGTTCCGGCCTAACCAAGCATGTCACCATTGCTCGCGCCTTGGAAAGCAAGAGCGAAGCCGAAATTGTCGCGGCCCGGAAACGCCTTGAGGTCCTCTATTCCACTTGGCAGAACGAGGACGCAGGCGCGGAAGAAGTGGAAGAAGAGGATGTTGAAGGCGAGAGCGAGGGAGAGATTGCAATCGAGAATTCGCCAAAGACTCTCCGCGTGTCATCCGAAAACACTGCGGAGGAGGACGATTGGAGTAGGGTCGTCCATGAAGGAAAACAAATGATCGAGCGATCTCGGCAATTGCTCGATCTGATGCATGAAGAGGATCGCGAAGAAGCGATAGATTTCAATGCACAGATCGAGTCCGCAATAGACGCCAACGATGCCGCTGCGCTCAAGCAGGCGGCACACGACCTGGGCGAATTGCTGTTCTTCGTAGAGGGCCGCGCGTGAGTGGCGAAAGCGGGCTCTGCTGTCCCGTCTGCAAGGCCCGGTTTCGCGGCGTCGCGGAATGTTCGCGCTGCGGCACAGATCTTACAGTGCTGATGTTTCTGGCGGCGCACGCGTATGCTTTGCGTCAAGCAGGTCGGAATGCGCTGATGTCATGCGATGCGCAGGACGCGGTGGCTTCCGCCCGGGCGGCTCAGAAATTGCACTCGACGCGGGAAGGCTGGTTTCTTCAGTTCGCCTGTGCGCTTCTGGACAACACGAAGCAGTGATTGAGCCAATTGTTCATGGACCGTGAACTGGCCGAGCGACTCGACCTTCCCTCTGACCCTGGTGTTCTGGTCATGCAGGTTGTTCCCGGCTGTGCCGCCGCCCACGCCGGAATTCAAGGTGGCAATCAGCGCGTCTATTACGGCAAGCGGCGACCTCATCGTTGAAATCGATGGCCAGGAGGTCAACACCACCCAGGACCTTGCCCACGTAATGAACAATCACCGCTCCGGAGACTTCGTAACCATCGTCTACTACCACGGCAGAAAGCGGATGACCGCCCGCGTGAAACTCGACGAAGCCCGAAGCGGCGGACAAACGTAATCATTCCCTGACCAAGTCGCTCGTTGGGGCGCGATCGTCCATGGCCCCAGAGCTCGAGTCTCTGGGAGAGGGGTATCTGGAGAGGGTTATCTAACGATTTGGCTGTCCGCCAGACGATATGAAGTATCGGACACAAGGGCAGATGCGGAACAAACTATCAGAACCACATAAGAAAGTGCTTGGAGCCGCGGAGGCTGATCTGCTCGACGTAATCTGCTGGGGGCATATAAATCTGCCACCAGTGCAAAGTTATGCTGCCAGTGAGTGCAAAACAATGCTGCCGCGTGGGCAAAGCGACTAGACCTACTTGGGAGCCAAGTTCCGCCGTTTGCGAGCCCGCCTGAGCGCCCCGAAAGCCATCACCGCCATGGCCCACCTTTCGATCTCATTCGGCATTGAATAATGCAGCGATGGTCTTCATGAGGTAGAACAGGCGTGTTGGTTGTGAAGGCAGTGGAATGAAGTCATACCGCTCATAAAACCGACGAGAATCCTCGTTCTTTGAGTCCACAACAACCGCCGCAGATGCGACACGCTGTGTAGCGGTAAGCGATTGCCGAAGGGCGTCCATCAAAAGAAACTCACCAAGACCTCTCCCGCGGAATCCCTCGCTGACCGCCAATCGGCCGAGAAGGGTCGCTGGCACATTCGGATACTTCGGCAATTTCTTCGCTACCGCCTCCGGCAGGTCTCCAACATTCAACATGTGCGCTGAGAGGGTGTTGAATCCTGCGATTGTTGTTCCGTCTTCAGTGGCCACGAATACGACAGCAACGCGCTTCTTGATGTCCTGGCCAGCTTGCTTCTGTAGATATCGATCGAGTTCTTCATTGCCGCAAGAAAAGGCCGCTCGATCATGGTGGTCACCGAGCGGCTCGATCTTGAAGTTAAATGCGGCGTTCGAGTCTGCCAACTAAGCCCCCACGCGTTCTTTGTAACGTTGCGCAGCGGCTTTCATGCGGGCGCTGGGCTTGGGCGGATTCAGCAGAGCATTGACGAAAAGTTCCCGATCCCGCCCAGTCAATGTCCAGGTTTCGTGGTCGTGGATGGTGCGAACGGCTGCTTCATCGGCGCTGAGAACCATGAAATCAGACGTAGACGTTCCCTTCAAACTCGCAGCATACTCGATGCGACGCTTCTGCTCAGGACTGAGTCTCGCCTCTACACGCTCGGCTTTCGTAGCTCGACGGTCGTTCTGCTGTTTGTTTACTGCTGATAGCGCCATATGTGCTCCATGTACTGTACGGTATATCGCCGTACTACGTATTGGACCATGGGAAACTCTATGAAATCAAGAGGGAAGGGCGAAGAAACAAAGAAGCTATTTCTCGCGACCGAGTGGCAGAGTTGTTTTGCACACTTGGCGGGGTTGCGCTACGCCCACTTTCAGTCCGGCAGCATTTCGTTGCACTAGCGGCAGCATAGAACTGCCGCCAACATAATCCGAAGAAAGATCTAGGCGCTGATCCGGTGCAAGTTCGTGAACTGCAGAGGCTAAGCCTTCGACCTTTTGTTCGACATATTTACTAGGCTTGCAAGGATGGTCTGGAATCCGAGTTTCACGATATTACGATGTTGAAGTTGGCCACAGCTTCCACAATTTGTTGCTTTACAGGGATCGGGAACTTCGCTGCATACTGCAGCAGCTTGCCCCGATCAAGCCTCTGCAGGTCTAGTTCATCAGTGTTGATTGTGCTACCTTCTTGTCGCCTCAGATAGACCCAATCCAAAAGGGCCTTCTCTGGTTCGGCTATGTTGTATTTGCCGTATCGCGTTCGCTTTTCTTGGAAACCCCAGAAGAGGTTCTTGGATATCCGGCGAAAGCTTATCGACACAGACTTCGCTCGGAACTCACCAGGCCGTCCGGGGGTAACGCAAGTTAGAACCGTCGGACTTTGCGTCGAAATACCTGAGTCCCTCAAGACAGTTTCAAGCGACAGGTATGATTCAGGCCTCAGCGTGTTTATTAGCTCTCGCCCTGAAAAATCGAGAACCAATCGGTTGATGAAAATCTTCTTTCCGAGATGCTCGACAAGACCACGTTCCACTTGTCGGCGGAGTGCGTTTCCTACTGCGACTTCGGAGGTGTTTAACTCGCGAGCCAATTCGTCAACCCGCAGGATACCGGAGATCCGTGCCCGATCTGTGATCAACCTGACCCAATCCATCGCTGATTACCTAAAGCCACTCGGAAAACAATTGTCTTAGCGTCTCTCGCAACGTCTCGAAATCGGTCCTCTCGAGTTCGTCGTAGATGTCCTTTGGCAGATATGGCTGCAACTCCGGCTTGCAGGTTCGAGAATTTACCTGATCGATTCTCGATGTAATGAATTCAGGATCCTCTAGTCGTTCGGATTCCGCACCGTCCACCAAATGAGCCTTGAGATTTTCATCCAGTTTGGCACCAGAATCCCTTAGCAGCTTGATGTCGAATGCATCGCGAGCTTTTAAGAATCGCCGCTTTAGAAAGGCCTCTGCCTTGAACAGAAGCTGCAAGTCTCGCGAAGGCACCTGGACAGTGATGTACTCCATGGAATCCGACGCAAGAGGGAATTCCACCAGTTCACTTCTAATGACTGAGCTTATTCTGGTCAGGTCGATGGTGAAGAGAATCCGTGCTCCGGACGTAACCGCCAGCTTTAGGAACTCCCCGGTTGTTCTGGTAGGTTCAATTCCTAATTCCAGAATCCCGAGCGTCTCAGCAGCGGCACTGAGCGGTCGCCCCAGCACCTGCCTCAGTTGATCGACGCTGGGTGGCGCCTCAGTGCTAACGAGCAAATCCAAATCGCCTGAATGCCTAGGGCTTCCGTAAAACAAAACAAGACTCGCACCTCCAAAGAAGACGAAGGTGCCTGGGAAACTTGAGAACAGGACTTGTAGTGCTTCTTCGAGCAGAACATTCACGGCAGCGGTCTCACGGCTAAAGCCACGCTGCTCGTACTTGGCCAATCGCTCGGCAATGTTCATGACAAAAATATACTATTAATGCGTCAATAAAGATATATATGTTGTGTTTATTACCAATAAACATCACTACCAATGTATTGTTGCACTGTACGGATTGCCGAGGTTCTCGGGGATTGAGCCGGTCGACATGCAGGTTCGGGCAGGCGCTCAGTTGTAAATCGTTTGTTAGAGTGGCCATGATCGCCTCGCCAGCAAGGCCGTACTCAACGACCTCGTGCAGTTTGGCCGAGTCCGCCGTCCCACCCTCGGCATCCGTCCCTTGCCGGTGCCGATGGACCGTGAACTGGCCGAGCAACTCGACCTTCCCTCCGACTCCGGCGTTCTGGTCATGCAGGTCGTTCCCGGCTCTGCCGCCGCCCACGCCGGAATTCAAGGCGGCAATCAGCGCGTCTATTACGGCAACTACGAGATCCTGATCGGCGGCGACCTCATCGTTGAAATCGATGGCCAGGAGGTCAACACCACCCAGGACCTTGCCCACGTAATGAACAATCACCGCTCCGGAGACTTCGTAACCATCGTCTACTACCACGGCAGAAAGCGGATGACCGCCCGCGTGAAACCCGACGAAGCCAGGAGCGGCGGACAAACCTAAGATCGTGAGTTCCTGGTTAATGGCTTTGCGAGCACTAGGTTCTCAATTTGGCAATGGAAGCGATCTTCTATGTTTGCGAATCTGGCATCCGGAAATTGTCGGCCGAAGCTGACGAACTGCTTCTACCACAACGCCAAACATCTCTGATATCATCGCCATGCTACTAGAGCAACTACTCACGTATTTCAGAGACGCAGTGTAGCCACATGCTTCTCAGCTTCTATGCAGTTTTGCTATTGCATGCGAAAGTAGCAGAGAGCGCAGAACAGAGCAGCAATCCATGCAGGTGGCCGCCTGGATTGGACAGGCTGTACTGAAGATGGCATTGCTAAAGTGATGGAGTCGGATAAAGCTCGGATCGAGAGAAGAACTCTCCAGATGCCCCGCCTGAGTATCGTCATTCCGACAATCGGAAAACGTGCCGAGTTGCTGGCCCGGGCCATTGAAAGCGCGCTGGCTCAGACCTCCCCAGATATCGAAATAATCGTCTCTGATAACGGTTCAACGGACAACGAGACCCGGGCGGTTTTTGAACGCTATGCTGACCGTGGACTGCGAACGTTTCGGCATTCTTCCACAATGTCAGCCGGCCGCCACGGGCTATTCCTGCTCAAGCAGGCCCATGGCGATTTTTTTTGCAGCTTATCTGACGACGACTTTTTGGAGCCGGAGTTCGCTGCTGAAGCTCTTTTGGCGTTCGACCGTAATCCGTCGGCAGCCTTCGTCTACACGGGATGCTCCGTACACTATGAGGACATCCAGGTGCCATGTGTGGTCGGGCCTCCATTGGAACCGGGCACAGACTTTCTGCTGAACCACTACTCCGGGCGGAGGGAGGTTTGCTGGTGTGCTTGTGTAACCCGCACACGCGAACTGCTCGAACTCGGCCCACTTCCGGACGATCGCATCATCGGTGACATGTTCTTTTGGACGAAACTGGCGTTCCGGGGCTCAGTGGTCTGCGTTCCACGCGTTCTTTCGCACTACATCCTTTTGCGCCCTCCGGCCCAGAATGACAATGTGTCCCACGCCACCACGCCTCTCCTCTGGACACGCGAATCACAGTGGGTGGTGGATGAGGTGCTCGAAGCATCTCGCAAGGCCGGTCTCAGTTCGCAGTGTGTCTCCAATCTGGAATCTGAAGCCCGGCGCCACGTCGCCCGCTCTGCCGCCAATCAGTTTGTTTGGACCCGCATCCGCGGCGCACGGATTTCCGAGGCTCTCCGGTGGAGCATCGAATGCTTGCCTTACTTTGCGTTTACCTGGCCTGTTATCAGCCGTCTGTGCGTCGCCTTTGTAGTGCCGCGCGCGATGCTCAGACGCGCCGTGCTCAGATCAGCTTCGCGCCTGGCTGCGTCACGCGGCGAAGACCGGCGAGACGCGAACTGCTAGACAGGCAATCGGTTCGATAGTGGCATGCTTTGACGAAGCGCACCTGGGAGCAGTGGGTTTCGAATCTCGAATGTTTTGGGCGACATGCAATAATTCACAAACATGCGTACCGATCTTGATACGCTCCGCGGGGCAGCAGCGACGATCCGGCGTTGTCTGCCGAAGCTGGCGTTCTGCGTTTCTCACCGCCCTGACCATCTCTGGAAGGTTCCATTGATGCTGAAGCAACTGGTCCCGGATTGCACGCTGCGCAGCCGTATGCTGGATGGGCTCGACAGCGTGTGCTATTGCACACCCAACCGGTAATCAACCGCACGACGCCGGCGGCCGGTACTGGGATTCGGATTCGCTATATTGGCGGATTACGTGTAATTCCCTCGGCGCCGAACTCCTCAGCAGCCATTCCGCCTTGCCGCGCAGACTGGTCGGCCCAGTGGTAAATTCGCCAGGTGCTGGCCGGGACCGCGATCACTACGACGGCGATGCTGGTCCCCCACAGGATCCCGCCGACGCCCAAATAGCGAGCGAGAACAAACTTCAGCGCGAAAGCGAGTAGCGTCGTGACCGAGAGCGCGCCGATTTGGAAGCGTATCAACGACAACCCGTTGAGCAGCAGGATAGGAACCCGAACCAGCGCCTGGGTCACGATCCATCCTGAGATTGCCCAAAGCAAGGCCTTTCCGATTCCGAGGTTGGTATGGAGCCACAGCCGCAGTAGAGGTTCACCATAGAGCAGGAGAATCAATGATCCTGCCGCCGCCACGCCCACCATCAGCGCCGTGCCGCGCAGCAGTCCCCGACGAACCCATCGCCGGTCCGCTTTATGGGCGGCATCGGCGAAGGCCGGCCAGAGCGGCTGCGAGATCACCGTGATCAAGCCAATCGCTGTCATGCAAATCCTCATCGCAATCGTCATGCTCGCAGAAGCCTCTGGCCCGAGCAGTTGCAGAGCCAGAACGTTGTCGAGCATGAACAAAAGGCCGCCGGTTACGCCCAGGATGAAGAACAGAATTCCGCTTCCGGCCACCTCCCGTATCGACGCCATCGACTCTGGCAGCCCCTGGGGACGAAGTTCCGGGTGCAGCAAAAACAAATGAATCAGACTGCCGAGATGCGACGCCACAAGGCCGGCATAGACCAGGGACACGAACACCCGCACGTCGTGCGTGAAGATGGCGGCACCAACCAGGCCGACGGTAGTCGCCACCGTCTGCACCAATTCCCAGAAGTTGGCAACATAGCCTTTTTGCAGGGCAAGCCAGATGTTGTTTGCGGCGCTCAGTGGAACGTTAATCGCCAGGCCGGTAAAGGCAATCAGATAGGGAGCGGTGCTGCCTTGCCACGCTCCACCAACCCATGCGATGGAGGCCAAGGCAAGAAACAGACCTGCCACGCAGCATCCGATGCTCAACGCTCCCGTGATCTCGCTGCGCGCGTCATCCACCCGGTTGCGGGCCATCGAACGCGCCACCAGGGTCACCAGCGCGGAGCCCGTCCCGATATCCACCAGCCCCATGGCCCAGGCCAGCGAGGCTGCCGCTCCCCAGACCCCGAAGCGCGCCGCACCGAGAGCCCGCAGCAGAATCGGCATCAGCAACAACGTGCAGCCCGCTTGCACGACTCGCTGAAAAATGCCAAAGCCGGCGGAAGCGACCACTGCGCGATTGCGACTGTGCCCCAGCATCGCCCGCCCGCGTGAGACCCTTCGCATGCACCAAATCATAGCAGGAAGCCTGCGCCTCCCGTGCCACGTATACCACGGTGTCGTGAATCCTCCCCCTTGGATATAATTGCCGAATGTCCTCCCGTCTTTTCCGTCAGGGATATCCCCGACTTATTGATCTGAGACAGGCTCTCAGCGTGGCGGCGGCCAACCCACGCACCGCCCTCAATGGCGTGCGCGACTCCGTTTTCGGACTCGGCTCCGTTGATTATCCGCGCAAGATCGGTTTGTTTTTGACGGACGCGTGCAACTTTGCTTGTCCAATGTGTTCCATAGGCGATGCCAGGGCATCACGAGTTAGCGCGATTGCGTCGATGCCTTTCTCGACCATTGAGAAAATCGTCGAGCAATCTCGGGGACACGGTTCAGTGATCCTCTTTATAGGCGGTGAACCGCTCTTGTACGAACAGGTCTGGGACGCCACGAGACTAATCTCGCAAAACAACCTGTTGGCGCACATGATCACAAACGGGCTGACGCTGGACAATCACGCAGAACGGATGGCCGAAAGTGGTCTGCACTTTTGCCTGATTTCCCTCGATGGTTGGGACGAAGATTCGCAGGCGCAGCGCGGCAAAGTCAAAGGCTCTTTTGGCCGAATGATGGGCGGAATTCAGGAAGTGATACGGGCCCGCGGAAGGCGCACGTTTCCGATCCTTGCGGTTTCCACGGTCATTACCAAGGTCACGTATCGAAACCTGGACGACATTCTGGAGTGCGTTCACGCGACTGGGCTTCGTGAATGGTACCTGTCTAACTACATGTTTGTAACGCCGAGTGCTCTTGCTGCGCACAAGCTTTATAAACTGCAAACCGGCATTGGAGGCGAGTTTATCGTGGGCGACAAGATCGCGGGCGGCTCGTACTTTAGTCCCGAGGAGGTACAGGAACTGAAACGCTCCCTTGAGCGCGTTCGTAAAAAGGCGCCAAAGCTCGGGATGAAAGTTATTTACACTTGGGAAACCAACCTCGACCAGTACTATTCTTCGAGAGCTCCCTCTAGAGCTTCCCACTGTGCCCTGCCCTACAACCGCGTTGACGTTCAGAGCGACGGCAGGATTTGCCTTTGTTTGGATGGCTGCACGCTGGGCAACGTCAATTCCGACACGATCGCGCAAGTCTGGCGCGGTGCTCAGCGTCAAGAATTTCGCACGGCCTACGAGCAGGATGGCATCCTACCAATGTGCTTCCGATGCTGCGGGATCACACAAGACGTAATCAAGTTTGAGGAGTGAAAATACTCCGTGCAGCCCACTTGCACGACTCGCTGAAAGACGCCAAAGCCAGCGGAAGGGATAACTCTGCGATCGCGACTATCCCCCAGCATCGCCCGCTCGCGTGAGATCCTTGCGCATGGTACAAATCGTAGCAGGAAGCCCGCGCCTCCCGTGCCGCCCGCGCTTGTTGTGAACGGTCTCATCCTGACCGAGAAGCCGCACGAGTTTTACTTATTAATAACTGCCGCTACACAAATGATAATCGCCTCTGGTTAGCAGCGGATTCACCATGGAGAAGCAGAAAATGACAGGACAATTTCCAGCGAACAGCACCAATGTATGCCCTGCCCCCAACGATTTGGTGAAATCCTGCAAGTACATTGAAGCAGCGTCGTATTTTACGCTGGACGGAGTGCGCGGCTGTGCTCACGGGTCCATTTTGTCTCCCATCATAGTCACGGCTGATGAAATCAGAAACAACACCGCCCTTTATGATCTTGTGGTTCAAAGGAGGCGGGATCTCTTTGCGGCCGTCAACGGCTGGACTGATGGACCGACAGGTTCGTGCTTGGCCTGCGGTCACCTCAAGGAAAAGAAGTTCAAAGATGTTAGCTTTGAATACCTCGGAGGAGAGCCACTGCCTGGCGGCATGGGCATACAACATTACACACAGTGCAACGAACGCTGCACCTACTGCCCATACACACATGAGAACAAATTCGTCGAACCACAATACGACATACTCGGCTATCTTGAGCAATTTAGAAAAAGAGGAAAACTGAGGGGCAATAACTGGATAGATTTCAGTGGCGGAGAGCCGGCAATGCTCAAGAATTTCGATGAGATTCTGAACTATTTGCTGAGCAACAAGCTGGGAACAGTTGTGATCTATTCTAATGCCTCCAAATACAGCCAAAGCATCTATGACGCCCTCAAGAACAATACAATCATTCTAACGACATCTCTCGACACTGGCTTGGTTTCCACATACAAGAAGTTGAGAGGTGCCGATGTGTACCCGAAAGTTATTGGGAACCTGATCAGGTACAGAAATAGTGGAACCAGCGGATTGTGGCTGAAGTACGTAATCTGCGACATCAACAGGACAGAAGATGATCTATGGAGTTTCATTCTGGCGATGCTCGCCATAAAACCCGACAAGGTGATGATATGCCCAGATTTTCCAACTGGCGACAAGACCATACCGGATGAAACTGTCGCGTTTGCAGCTCGATTGTGGTACCTCTTGGAAAAGTTCACTGGGTTTACGCCAATCGACTATACGACCGCATTCAGGGATTCTCAATTCGAAAAGTACCGCACAGATCTAAAGAGCTCTCTGCAGAAGCTGAAGAGTCAAACGCCATTTGAAAACGAACACAAACTCAAAGAACGGGATTTGGTCCGCGCTTCAATGAACAGACTGATCGTGGCTAGGGATCGGCTCTTGCACAGTAGTGCGCGACAGCGAATGTTGCCCGATGATAGCGCTCGCTTGCAAATCGCAAAAACCGTATGGAGAAAAACCTTCGGACGAATTCCCTTTCTGAGGACGTAGAAGGGTGCGAGTAGGAACGCTAGCTCTGCGTCGCAGTATGCAATTTCATCTGCAGGTCAATTTCTACCCGCGAGCAGGGGCTATTCGCTTTTTCTACCGAGGGCGCGAACGATTGTGCCGGTAGCCCATCCAAGGTCCATCTTCGTGCGCTCGATTCTGGCGAGTTCAAGCCCTGTAGCCTCAAGGAGGCGCGCTACTGATGACGAGCAATACATGTTGATGTGCTCATGTATTGGCAATCCATGCCGAACGGTGCCGCTTTTAAGTTCTGCAATTTCAGAGTCGGTGAGATCCTGCGGCACCTCGACGTAGAGATATCCCGACGGCTTTACCAGGCACGCCACACGCTTCAACAGAGCCAGTGGCTCGGGCACGTGTTCAAGTACGTGAGTGATCTGAACGTAGGAATAGGTCCCGAGCTCAGCTTCATCTGAAACTCTTATGACGCCCGGCACTGGGGAAATGTTCGAAACCTCAAATAAGAACCTCTGTCCCTCAAATCCCGGAAGAAAACGCCCGTCGGAGCCACCGTAGTCCAGCATCGAGAAGTCTTTTTCATGTTGAATCTGGTCCGATAGCCATGCAGTCAGCCCCCTCACCCGACTGTCAACTTCTTGGTCGCCGACGCCTATTTCGTTCGCAAGAGCCGCATACGTCGGTTCGTAGCGAATGCGCTCCTCATTGTAGGTATCCGATCGGTAATCGGCATAGAGCCGCCGTAGACCCTCGTCGGAAAATGCGTGCTTCGTCTGAATGAAGCAACAATCCAAGCAGACCTGCATCTCCATAAAGACGTTGGAGCCATAGACCTTCGCGAACAGACGTTGAGGCAGAGCGCATAAGCGGCGAGCGAGCAGCCGAAGCGGGTGCCGCGCCACCGAGGCTTTAACCTCCATGTTAAGCACACGCTTCAGAAAAAAAGGAGCGACCTCCCCTATAAATCCCAAGTCCCTCAGATTGCGTGAGCCGCAATTCCTGCAGTCCTGCATTCGCCGCCTCTCATTGCTGGTACGCACCAGAAAGTGTAGCAGGCGCGAAGCCCGAATCGCCGTCATTATGGCGGGCCAACCAGGAGGCCGGACGCGCCCAAAATCCAGAGGCTCCCCATATTGTGCAGAACCGGATCCGAGCCTATATTGAGTCTGGAATCCCGCATTGAGCGACGCGCCAGCGTCAGCCTAGCGGCAGAAATCAAAGAGACATCATGAAACTGCTGACCTGTGACCTGGAATATGTAACACAGCACACCGCGACCATGTGGGAGGGGGCGCGCGGCAAAAGGTTCTTTATCACCGGCGGTACCGGCTTTTTCGGCCGCTGGATTGTGGAGAGCTTTTGCTGGGCCAATCATGTGCTGGGATTGAATGCGTCGGCGGTGGTGCTTACCCGCGATCCCGCCTCTTTTGCGCAAAACGCGCCACATCTGGCGGCTGATACGGCGATCACGCTGTTGCCGGGAAATGTTCGCAATTTCGAGTTTCCATCGGGCAGCTTTGAGTATGTGGTGCACGCCGCGACGCAAGGCGGCTGCGCCGAACTGGAAGTGCTGGACACGATTGTAGAAGGCACGCGCCACACACTGGATTTCGCCCGTGAGCGCGGAGCCGGGAAATTTCTGCTGACCAGCTCGGGAGCCGTTTATGGCCGGCAGCCTCCGGAGATCGAATATTTGGAAGAGTCTTTTGCGGGCTCCCCGGCGCTGGTCGGCGCCAATGCGGCGTACGGCGAAGGCAAGCGAATGGCCGAGTTGCTCTGCCATTTGTATTCGCGCGATTCCGGGCTCGAGTGCAAGGTCGCGCGGTGCTTCACGTTTGTCGGAGCACACCTGCCACTGGACTCACATTTTGCGATCGGTAATTTTATCGGCAACGCTCTGCGTGGAGAGCCGTTGCGCATCCGAGGTGACGGCACGCCTCTGCGCTCGTACCTGTACATGGCAGATTCGATGATTTGGCTTTGGACCATGCTGTTTCGAGCGCCGGCTCAGCGTCCGTACAACTTAGGATCAGACAAAGCGATTAGCATTTTGGAACTGGCACAGCGCGTCCGGGCGGTACTGTGTCCGGAGATGGAGATCATCGTGGAGCAAGAGCCTGTGTCCGGTGCGCTGCCCTTGCGATATGTGCCGGCAACAGTTGCGGCGCGAGAGGAACTGGGACTCACCGTCGGAATTGAGCTCGATGAGGCAATTCGCCGCACAGCGGCCTGGTACACACAGCAAGCCTGCCGCGTTGACGAGTAATTCGTTGATGCGCGTTTAGCTAGAATTCTGTGCGCCAGCGAATTGGTCTGGAGCGGCCGCGGGAATGTTCTGAACCGCTCTGAGGCTATCCAGAATGCGTGTTTTTTTCATTTTGAGGGGAACTGCAGGCTCATCGTTCCATATTGTTCCAGACCCAATGTCCATAATATTCTATTATGGAATCATTCAGCGGACGCGTTCAAGATACGGCGGCTCTGGTGGGCTGAAGCGACCGGGGATCCCTGTACGGCGTGAGCGTCGAAGTCAGTCAGGCGCTGGCCTATCCCTGAGAAGTCGATAGCCAATCAGTACGAGGGCAAAGTTATGTTTGATCTGCGCAACAAGAACATCCTCATTACGGGCGGTACCGGATCTTTCGGTAAAACGTGCGCTCAGGTCCTTTTGCAGAAGTACTCGCCACAGCGGCTTATCGTTTTTAGCCGGGATGAACTGAAGCAGCATGAAATGCGCGTGGACGGCTTCGATCATCCTTCACTGCGCTACTTCATTGGGGATGTGCGCGACCTGGAACGCTTGAAGCGCGCAATGGTGGGCGTGGACGTGGTGATTCACACCGCAGCGCTGAAGCAGGTTCCGGCCTGTGAGTACAACCCCATTGAGGCGATCAAGACAAACATCGATGGCGGAACGAACGTCATCCAGGCGGCGCTCGATGCGCGCGTACAGAGGGTCATCGCACTCAGCACTGACAAGGCAGTGAATCCCATCAATCTCTATGGCGCTACGAAGTTGGTTGCAGAGAAGCTATTTGTGCAGGCAAATGCATACCGCGGTGGCGATCCAATCCGATTGGCTTCGGTGCGATACGGCAATGTAGTAGGCAGTCGCGGTAGCGTGATCCCTCTGTTCCGCAAACAGCGCGAGAGCGGCCGCATTACCATAACCGACCCGCGGATGACCCGCTTCTGGCTTACGCTGGAGCAGGCAGTTCAGTTCGTAATCCAGTCTCTTGAGCGAATGCAGGGTGGCGAGGTATTTGTGCCGAAGATTCCCAGCATGAAAATTCTTGATCTCGCTGAGGCGATTGCTCCCGGCTGTGAAATCGAGAACACCGGGATTCGCGCGGGTGAAAAGCTTCATGAGGTACTGCTGTCGGAGGATGAAGCGCGTCACACAATCGAATGTGCCGATTCTTTCATCATCACGCCGACGCATCCGTGGTGGAAAGATGGTGAGATTTCCTCTCAGCCCAGGATGCCGGAGGGTTTCTGGTACTCCAGCGACTCAAACACAGACTGGCTTAGCGTGCGAGACCTCCGACAGTTGATAGGAGAAGCCCCGCTTGACGCCAAGTTGCAGAGCACCGCAACAGTGGAAACCTAAGTCTATGCTCGTGTCGGATTATGTAATCGAGTTCTTGGCAAGAAAAGGAATTCGCGATTTATTTCTTGTGTCGGGCGGCGGAATCATGTACTTGCTGGATTCGGTCGGCCGGAGCAAAGACGTTCGATACTTCTGCAGCTACCACGAACAAGCGGCCGTGGTCGAGGCGGAGGGCTATGCACGCATTCGAAACGGGGTGGGCGTGTGTCTGGTCACTACGGGCCCCGGGGAGGCAAACGCAGTCTCTGCGCTGCCCGCGGCTTGGGTTGATTCAATCCCGCTAATAGTCATTTCAGGGCAGGTGAAACGGGAGCTCATCGCCGATTACGAGAAGATCCGGCAAATCGGTCCTCAGCAGGCTAACGTCATTGGAATGGCACGCCCTGTAACAAAGTATGCCAGCGTCGTGCTTGATCCGGAAAAGATCCGTTATGAACTGGAATGTGCGTACGCACACGCAACGGGAGGCAGGCCGGGGCCGGTTTTTCTAGAGATTCCAGTTGACGTTCAGGGCGCACAGATCGATCCAGAGAAGTTACAAGGCTACAGTGCAGACACTTCGTGCGACGCGGAGGATCGACTTTCACTAGAGGTAGCCCGCGTTCTCGGCGAGATTCGGAAGGCAAAGCGCCCAATTCTGGTCTGCGGCAATGGCATCCATCGCGCCAACGCGCAGGGCCTTTTGCGCGCAGTGCTCGAGCGGTTACACATTCCGATCGCGCTACCGCTCACGGCGAAGGACATCATCGAAGAAGATCACCCGATGAACATTGGAGTTTTTGGCACCGCCGGCCAGCGACGTGCCAACTTCGCGATACAGAATAGCGACTGCCTCATCGCGCTCGGGGCTGGTCTCAATTCGCAAAAAATCGGGTTTAATGTTGCCGGTTTCGCGCCAAAAGCGCGCAAGGTTGTCGTCAACATCGATGATGCCCAACTCAAATATCAGATACTACGGCCTGACCTTGGCATTCAGGCTGATGCGGGCGATTTTCTTCGCGAATTGTTGAAGCAACTCGATGGTAGCGGCTATTCCGCGCCTGACAGATGGCTGGCCGCCTGCGCACAATGGAGGGCGACATATCCGTTGATCGTCCCCGAGTATCTCACTGATCCCGAACACGTCAACAGCTACGTTTTCTACGATCGATTGGCCGATGTTATCGATGCCGCAGACGTAATCGTGACCGGCAACGCACTCGATACAACGAGTTACTTCCAGGCATACCGCGTCAAAAAAGGACAGCGCACGATCAACAGCGGTTGGGGCGCGATGGGGTGGTGTCTGCCGATGGCGATCGGAGCGTGCATCGGCAACGGTCTGCGACGTACTCTCTGTGTGACCGGGGACGGGAGCTTCCAGTTTAACTCCCAGGAACTTCTCACCATGAGCCGCTACCGGCTTCCGATCAAGATCTTTGTGTTTAACAACAAAGGTTATTCCAATATACGTGGGACTCAGGAGAGTTTCTTTGAAGCCAGATATGTCGGTTCGGATTTCGACTCCGGGCTGGCGAATCCGGATTTCGCGAAACTCGCTGAGGCATTCGGATTCGGCTATTGTTCGATCCGAACCAATGCCGAACTTGAGCAGGGCATCCGCAACGCGCTCGCAATTGACGGCTGTGTGATTTGCGAAGTCAACATCTCCAGCGAGCAACGGATTTTTCCGAAAGCTTCAGCGTTCCGGCGGCCCGATGGAACCTTTGAATCGCGACCACTGGAAGACATGGCTCCTTTCCTGCCGCGCGAGGAGGTTTGGGAGTGTATGCATATGTTTGACGATGATCTGTGAGGCATTCTGAGATGCGGTCCAAGTCAGTACTGGTCACTGGCGCCAGTGGGCTCCTCGGGGCAAACCTCGTGATGGAATGGCTGTCGCGCGGTTGGACCCCGATTGCTTTATATGCACAGCATGCGGTCTCGTTTGCAACTCCGTCTCGCGCGCTGGATCTGTGCGATGCCGAGCGCACGGCGGAACTGGTCCAAACCTATAAACCCGAGTGGATCGTGCATTCGGCGGCGGCGACGAATGTGGACTGGTGTGAGGAGCATCCTGTGGAATGTCGCCGACTGAATGTGGACGCTACTCGGAATCTGGCGGACGCCGCAAAGGCGGTAAATGCCCGATTCGTCTACATCTCGACAGACGCGGTTTTCGATGGCGCAGCCGGCAATTACAGCGAATCGGATGAGCCGTGTCCCTTGAATGTTTACGCAGAAAGCAAACTCCTCGCGGAATGTGCGGTCGCCGAGGTGCTGCCCGAGAGCGTGATCGTTCGAACGAATATCTACGGTTGGAACCTGCAGGAAAAGCTGAGTCTGGCTGAGTGGATGCTGAAGCAATTCGAGACGGGCAGCCGGTTTCCAGGATTTGACGATATAGTGTTCTCGCCGATTCTAGTCAACGATCTCGCCGACTGCCTGACAGAAATGATGAACCTCAATCTTCATGGACTTTTTCATGTCGTCGGCTCTGAATCCTGCAGCAAGTTTGCATTTGCGGGGCATCTTGCAGATACATTTGGGCAGGATCGTGGGCTGGTCGAAGGTTCCCGGAGTCAGTGCGCCCAATTCCGCGCTGTGAGACCACGGAACACATCGCTGCAAACCATGAAGTTGCAGCAGGCTGTGGGACATGGCACGCCGGGGATTCGCGATGGACTGGAGCGATTCAAATCGCTTCGTGCGAACGGTTTTGTCGCTCGCCTGAAGGCAGCTTCTTTGTAGGAGGTCATGTGACTGTTTTGAAAATTGGCAAATGCAAAATCGGCGAAGATTCACCGACGTATTTCATCGCCGACATTTCCGCCAATCACGATGGCGACCTGGGCCGCGCCAAGGCGCTGATTCACCTGGCAGCCGAGAGCGGCGCGGACGCAGCGAAGTTTCAGAACTTCAGGGCGCCTATGATTGTCAGTGAATACGGTTTTGCAACCATCGCAGACAAGTCTTCTCATCAGGCGAAATGGAATAAGTCCGTATACCAGATCTACAAGGAAGCGAGTCTACCGTGGGAATGGACGGCGATCCTGAAGCAAGAATGCGACGCAGCAGGCATTGATTACTTTTCGACGCCCTACGACTTTGAATGTGTAGACATGTTGGACCCGTACGTGCCCGCGTTTAAGATTGGATCGGGCGACATCACGTGGCCGGAGATGCTGCGGAAGATTGCCGGCAAGAACAAACCAGTGCTGCTCGCCACTGGTGCATCAGAGATGAGCGAGGTGCAACGTGCAGTCGATGTGATTCGAAGCTGCAACCGACAACTGTGCCTTATGCAGTGCAATACTAATTACACAGGCGGTGTCGAGAATTTCCATCATATCCATCTGAATGTATTGAAAGCATACGCGATCATGTTCCCGGAAGTTGTGCTTGGCCTTTCCGACCACACTCCAGGCCACGCGACGGTGCTGGGAGCTGTCGCTCTTGGCGCAAGGGTAATCGAGAAGCACTACACAGATGATAATCGCCGCGAAGGTCCGGACCATCCGTTTTCGATGACTCCCGCGAGCTGGCGCGAGATGGTGGACCGAACTCGCGAGCTCGAATTTGCGCTCGGCGATGCGAGTAAGCGCGTGGTTGAAAATGAACGATCGACGGTAGTAGTGCAGAGGCGGTGCTTGCGCGCGGCGACGGAACTGCCATCTGGTACCGTCTTAACTCGAGAGCTGATCGACGTCTTGAGGCCGGCGCCTGCGGGCGCTATTTTGCCGAATGAAATCGATTCGGTCATCGGCAAGCGTGTTCGAAAGAGTGTGGCTGCCGGCGAGGCTTTATCTTGGAGCATGCTTTCGGAGTGAATACAGTCGAGTCATGCGGATACTCTACTTCAGCCGTGCCTATACAGTTCACGACTACCGCTTCCTGCAGGCACTCGGGAACTCTTGCCATGAGACGTATTTCCTCCATTTAGAAAATGATCCAGTGGCGCAGGACACGCGCCCGCTTCCCCCTACAGTGAAGCCGCTCCACTGGAGCAATAGATCCGGCACACGAGCCGCTGAAGATCCAGCGTCAGCGATCGAAGAGTTTAGGGCCATAGTTGCCCAGGTTCAGCCGGACGTTGTTCATGCCGGTCCCGTACCTACATGTGGCTATATTGCTGCGATGGCACAGGCACACCCGCTGCTGGTGATGTCCTGGGGTTCGGATTTGCTGATCGACGCTGATCGCAACAAGGCGCTGCACAACCGCACATGTTTTGCCTTGAACCAGTCGGATATGTTAGTGGCCGATTGCAATGAAGTCGCGGACAAGGCGCACAAACTGACTGGATATTCAACTGATCGCATCGTGCAGTTTCCATGGGGAGTGGACCTTGATGTATACAAGCCGGGCGCCGACGCCGCCGGGCTTCGTGGGCTGTTTGGTGAAAGTCGTTTTCAAGAGTGTTTCGTTCTGCTGTCCACGCGCGGTTGGGAAAAGAGCTATGGAATTCTGCATCTTCTGGAAGGATTTCTCGAAGCTCACAAAGTTAATCCTAGCCTGCGCATTCTCCTTTTAGGCGGCGGAAGTCTTCGTGCGGACATCGAGGAATTCGTAAACAGAAACGGCCTGGCGGCTGCAATTCGAATCCCGGGACAGATTCCTGCATGGAAGTTGCCCGACTATTATCGAGCTGCCGATTTGTATGTCAGTTGCACTCTTAGCGATGGCAGTTCAATTTCGTTGATCGAGGCTATGGCGTCCCAACTTCCCGTGATTGCCACCAATCGTGCTAGCAACCGGGAGTGGATCAAAGAAGGCATCGGAGGATTGCTAGTGGAGTTCGGCAACATCGCCGAGATTCGCGACGCCATCGTTCGGATCTCCTCTATGAGCGATGAGCAACGCAAACATTGGGGAGAGTGGAATCTCGCGATTGCTCGGGAGCGCGCCGACTGGAAGAAGAACTTTCAGAAACTGTTGGATGCATACGAGAGGATCAGACCGTAACCCCGAGCGCCGCCCGGTGGTTATGAGCTGGCTTCCAGTCACCTTCGCCACGCCTGTTGCTTTTATTTTTAGAGGAGTCATCGGTTTTCGAATTCGAAGAGGCCGACTCAGTTATCCGTCTGATTAACCAGGCGAACGAAGTACCCTCAAGTATTTAGAGCGGTTCCTAAGTAGTTATATCCAGAGAAGAGGGATTGGAGTAAGTTGCAGTTGGCGATTTCTCTGTGAAGACACAAATCGATGCCACGAGCATATTCGGATGATTTGCGGTGCAAGCTTCTGCAGGCATACGAAAGGGCCGGGATCGGCCTGGAGCAGCTGGCGGAGCAGTTTGGTGTCAGCTACGGTTTTACAAAGAAGATTCGACGGCAACAGCTAAAGTCGGGACAAATGGAGCGGCCTCTGCAACGGGTACATGGGCCGGTGAGCCGGGTGACCGACGCAGTGAAAGGGCATCTGCGGCAGCAGTTGCAGGATCAACCTGATCTCACGCTGGCCGAGTTGGGGCAACGGCTGGAGCAACATCTGCAGGTGAAACTCAGCAAGACGCGACTCTGTCTTGAACTCCAGCGGCTGGGGTTGCGGCGTAAAAAAAACGTTGCACGCCAGTGAGCAGGACACGGAAGAAGGCCGGCAGCGACGGCAATCGTGGTGGGAGTTGATCGCTCGAATCGATCCGCAACGCTTGGTGTTTCTGGACGAAAGCGGCGTGACCACCGAGATGACCCGTCGCTACGGGCGCGGCGAACGCGGTGATCGTGTGTGCGAGGGTGCTCCGGGCGGGCACTGGCATACCGTGACTCTGTTGGGAGCGATCACGATGAACGGCCTGCTGGCCACCATGACGATCCCAGAACCCACCGACGGTGATGTCTTTCTGGCCTATCTGGAACAGGTCCTATGTCCGCGATTGCGCCCTGGACAGGTTGTGATCATGGACAATCTGTCGGCACATAAGCATCGGCTGGTTCGCATGTTGATTGAGCAAGCCGGAGCCGAACTGCTCTATCTACCGCCTTACTCACCGGACTTCAATCCCATCGAGAAGTGCTGGTCCAAGATCAAACAACACTTACGAGCAAGCAAAGCTCGAATACTCGACACCCTCGACCTCGCCATCACAGCCGCCATGGCAGCTATCACCGCCCAAGATTCCGCGGCTTGGTTTCAATACTGCGGTTATCGGACACGGACACCATGAAACCGCTATAGTCCCCCAAAAACGTTCCAGCGTGGCGGCTTTGCCTTTGGCAGTCGCGCCGGCGACCCTTACCGAATATCCTGCCCGGCGCGAAATTCGAGGCTCAGTGGCTGACCGGGTTCGTACTCGAAGTTGATCCGCTCCTGCTCGATGGCGAAGGGCCGTTTTTGCACCATGGTGTGGATGGCTCCGACGTACTCGCCGATCATTCCGAGGAACAGCAGATGGATGGAGGCGAGGAAGAAGAATCCAATCAGGACCGGTGCAACGCCCAGCGAAAAGCTTCTCCAGTAGAGCAGCTTGTAAACCAGGTATGCGAGCGACGTAAGCACCGAAAGGACCGCGCCGCCAAATCCGGCGAAGACGGCCATGCGCAGCGGAACCTTGGAAAGGTTCGTGATCCCGAGCATTGCCATATCGTAAAGCGTGTAGAAGTTATTGGCCGTCACTCCGCGCTTGCGCAAGGGCTGGTGAAAGGGCAACTCCACACGCGGAAATCCAAGCTCGGCGATGATGCCGCGGAAGTAAGGGTATGGGTCATCGAAGGACTTGATGAGCTCCACCACCCTGCGGTCATAGAGTCCAAAGCCGGTGAAGTTCTCATAGGTCTCGATGCCGGAGAGGCGGTTCACCATGCGGTAGTAGCGAGTGCGAATCCAGAACATCAAGCCGCTCTCGTCGCTGGCAACCTTCACTCCGATCACCACCGGCGTGCCGGCCTCCCAATACCGCACCATATCCACGATCATTTCCGGCGGGTCTTGCAGATCGGCGGCCATGCCGATGACCACGTCTCCAGTGGCCTGATGGAATGCGTGCATGGGTGAGCGGATGTGTCCGAAGTTCCGGGTATTGCGGATCACCTTGACGTTCTTGTCCATCGCCGCCATCACCTTCAGCACGCCGAGGGTGTTATCGGTCGAGGCGTTGTCGATGAAGATGTGCTCGTAGCGGTAGTTTCCAAGCGAGGCGATGGCCGCGCGCACGCGTTCGTATAACTCACGCACGTTGAGTTCTTCGTTGTAGCACGGCGTGACGATACTGATCGTTTTCATTGCTGACTGGACTCCACCGAAAGTTGCGCGCCCTTTTCTACTCCGCGGTTCCTTTTACTTTTGCGTTCTTTTCCGGCGCCTCCGGGTCAATCCCCCGTGCGTAGATTGCGGCCTTCAGCGATGCAATGCTGGCATAGGGGCTGTCGATGGCATCGATCTGAATTGGCGCGTCCTTGCGGATCGGCTTTAGCAGTACCTCTCCGCGCATCAGTTCGCGGCAGGAGATCTGTCCTTTTTGCAGTGGAACCGCGAGGTACACATCTTCATCCCCCAGGATGTGGCCTTCGGGCAGATCGGCTTTGGCGTACACACCGCGCACTAGGGCGTCGAGGTATTCGATCTCTTTGCGTGGTAAAAGACGCCTCTGGGTGCCGGAAGCTCCGCACATAGCCTTTGCCTTATGAAAGGTTTTGAACCATTGATCGACCTGGTCCGGTAGCGAGCAGTAGGGAGAAACCTTGACGCCGTCGCCGTCTATATCGACATGCCGCTCGAACGTGCGTGCGCCCTTGGCATAGGCGATCAGCATGGAGGAGCTCCAGTCCTGGCATTCGTGGGTCGAGAAGCCGATGACATGCTCCGGGTAGCGATCGCGCAGGAAGTCGATCTGGTTCATCTCCAACTCGTGGTCTTCCGACGGATAGAGCGAGACGCAATGATTGATGGCCAGGGGAATGTGTCGATTGTCGAAGAACTGAACCAGGTCGTCGATGTCCTTCAGCGACGAGCCTCCGGTGGAAACGATCACCGGCTTTTTTGCGGTCGCAATCTTTTCAATCAACATCCAGTCGTTCAGATCCGAACTGGCGATCTTCAGAATCTGAATGCCAAGCTTGCAGCAGACATCCACCGAAGCTTCGTCGAAGGGCGTGGCCATGCTGAGGCAGTTGGCTTGGCGAATTGCTTTCACCAGGGTTGAGTAGTCCTCGAATGAGAGCTGCGTGTCCAAGGTCTTCTTGATATAACGAATATCGCTGCGGCCGCGAAAATCGCGATGGACGAAGTTATCCACGTCGCGTATCTGAATCTTGATGGAGGCGCGCACGTTGTTAAAGCGCACAACCTGGCCGTATGCGCCAATGATCTTCAACCCGCGCTCGACGCTACCGAGGTGATTGTTTGCCATCTCCAGCACAAACAGATCGTTAAAAAAGTCTGCACCCGTCATAAGTGAACCAGTCCTGATTAAAAGTTACTTTTCTTCCAGCGCTCGCTCAATTCCCTGCACATCTGCCGCAATCTCTCGGCTTGGCCCAACCATGTTTGCAGCCAGTTCCTCATGCGGAAGGAACGGATACATATCCTCCAGCGGCGGGGAAACGATGGTGCCGTCGGGCAAAACCTTGGAGCGTGAACGCGGCTCAAACTCCTGCTGCGGGTCAAGCATCACTTCAATCAACGCAGGCCCAGAGCTCGCCAGCGCCGCCTGAATCTTATCCATCTCCGCCGCCCGCTCCACCTTCACACTCGGAATCCCGTAAGCTTCTGCAACCTTCACGAAATCGGGAAACGAAACGCCGCTGTCCGCGCTCTCGCCCATTACCCGGCCAAAGAAGTTCTTCTGCGTGCTGCGAATCGACAAGTACCCATCGTTATTCAGTACGAAGATCTTAACCGGCAACTGGTGGTGCGCCACGGTCTGCAACTCTTGAATATTGAGTTGCAGGCTGCCATCTCCTGCCAGGCAAATCACCCGCTGCCTGCCGCGCGCCACGGCCGCTCCGATCGATGCCGGCAAATCATATCCCATCGAGGCAGCTCCCGAATTCGAAATCAGGCGCTGGCCCTTTCGAATCTTCATCACCTGGAACGGCAGAATGCAAGCGGTTGCGTTTCCGCAGATTACAACGTCATCCGCCGCAAGCATAGCGGAAAGCAGTTCCATGAAGTAATAAGGATTCAGCGGAGGGCCGGGCTGCCGCTGCCGATCCTGCACTACAGGATAGCGTGCGACCCGCTGGCGGCACCAATCGACCCACGCCTCGTGCCGAGCCACATAACGCTCGGCCTCAAGTGTTTCCACTAGTTTGCGCAAAAAGGTTTTAAGATCGCAGGTAATACCTAAATCTGGTTTCACCAATGGCTTATCTAGTTCCGTGGCATCCACATCCACCTGAATTTTGAACGCATTCCTGGCGAATGAATCCCAGTTATAACTCACCTGCCGCAAGTTCAGCCGGGAGCCCAGCACCAGCACTAGGTCTGCACTCTGCACCGCAAAGTTTCCCGCCCGGTCTCCGATAGTGCCGGGGCGGCCAGCATACAGTTCGTCCGCGCTATCGATCAGGTCGTGGGTCCACGCGGTGGTAACGGGAATTCTGAGCTTGCGGATCGTCTGCTCAAATTCATCCAGAGCACCGGCCAGACGCACGCCCGTCCCCGCGAGCAGAACAGGATGCTTCGCCGCCCGGATTCGCGCGACCACTTCCTCGCACTGCCGTTGCAGCAGCGCATCATCACAGGCGATTTCGTCCTCAGCCGGATCGTAGGCGCGAAGCTTGGTTTCGTCGATCATCGCCGATTGCACATCGATCGGTATGTCAAGCCAGCATGGGCCCGGCCTCAGCGACCGCGCGAGATGCCAGGCTCGCTCCAGGTGGTAGCGAATTGCGGCGGGATCATCGACCAGCACGGCGTATTTCGTGATCCCCTTGACCATGGCGATGATGTCCACTTCCTGATCGCCCAACTGACGCAACCCTTGCGTCCGCATCGTGGCCATGCAGGTCTGGCGCTTCACCTGCCCGGAGAGCACAAGCATGGGGATCGAATCCGTCCATGCGCCGAAGACTCCGTTGAGGGCGTTGATTCCGCCGGGGCCGGTGGTCACGTTGACCACGCCTGCCTGCCCTGTGATGCGCGCATAACCTTCGGCGGCCATCGCGGCGGCCTGTTCGTGATGATTGCAGATGTAGCGAATCCGTCCTTCGGCTCCAATGCTGTCATTCAGGTGCATGGCGCCGCCGCCGGTCATCATGAATATGTCACGCACGCCCCAGTCCGCAAGCGATCGAACCACATAGTCGGAGAGCTTTATCATCGCGTACCCTTCAGTGCACATCAGTTGTATTCAGAAACCATCTCTGCGTCCGCCGGATCGCCTCGGGCAGGGAAACATCGCACGATAAGCCGAGTTCGCGCTGTGCTCTGGCCGTGGATGGCACATAACGATGCGCGGGCCCAGTTCCCGGTGTGCCGAGAACTTCCACCCTCACCGTGGGAGTCAGCGCCTCGGCTACCGCGTGAGCGAGTTCACGGATGCTGACCGCCTGCTCCGAGCCGACGTTGTAGGCGCGCAGCGGTGTGCCGCGAAACAGAATCGTCCAGAGCCACACCATCAAATCGCCGGCATACATATACGAACGCAGCGACGTGCCATCGCCAGTGATGCGAATCGAATCTCCCCGGAGTTGGTCGCGGATAAAGTTTCCGATGGCAAAGTGGGCGTCCAGCTTCATGTAAGGGCCGACGAAGGCAAAGCCGCGGGCAATCTTCGGCTCCAGCTTCGTGTTGCGAGCCGCCATCGCGCACAGCAACTCTGCCGCACGCTTGCCTTCCGCGTACGCCGAAGCCGTATTCAACAGATCGGGGCCACAAGTGGAACATTCAGAGACGTTGCTGATCTCAGGAGACTGCGGCCCGTAAACCGCTCCCGAGCTTAGAAACAGAAACTTGCGCGTATCCGCAGCCAGCGCGAACTCAAGGCATCGCCGCGTCCCTTCCACAATGGTGTCGAACATCTGCATCGGCTGCTGCTGGTTCAGTTCCACGCTGGATTCGGTAGCTGCATGAATGATGTGGGAAAAACTGCCGGTGGGGAACTGGAAGGTCTTCACGTCGCCGGTCAGAATCTCAACCGCGGAGTCCTCAGCCAGGTGCGGAGCCTTGTCTCTCAGCGTCTCCGGATTGCGCGTAAGAATCGTCACCTGCGCATTCAAGCGTAGCTGCTGGTTGGCCCACAGCAGCGTCTCGAGCAGCCAGCATCCAAAAAATCCGGTGGCGCCGGTGATGAAAATGCGTTGGCCGCGAAGCTCCTCCCATAAACCCTTCGTGCGCGCCATGCACTCATCGAGATCGTCGCGGAGCAGTTGGGGAGACATACAGTTCAACGCAGAGCTTTTCCGTCAGCTAAAGAAAGTACTTTGCCGGAGCCGACCATTTGGGGTACTGACGATAAGAATACTGCAAAAATCTACCCGCTTCCATTTTCGCCCTAAGGCACTCTCGGGCAGCTCGCGATCCGCAATCTGTTTGACCAGTTCACCCGCTTGGGTTAGCTTTGGAAGCCTCAGGATGCGCACGCTCCCCAATCTCCGCCGCGCCATGCTTCTGGTTTTCGTCAGCCTGACGCTCGCCTCGCAGCCGCTTTGGGCCGATGGCTTTCAGCCGGTTCGGGCAAGTCATGCCATGGTGGCCAGCGTGCATCCGCAGGCGTCGGGGGTTGGCGCGGGAATCATGCGCCAGGGCGGCAACGCAGTCGATGCCGCCGTTGCAACCGGTTTTGCGCTTGCGGTGGTGCACCCCTCGGCGGGCAATCTTGGCGGCGGCGGATTCCTGCTCTACCGCACCGCAAAAGGCGAGATGCACTTTCTGGATTTTCGCGAAAAAGCTCCCGCTGCGGCTTCGCGCAACATGTATTTGGACCGGCAGGGAAACGTAACCGCGGAGAGCCGGGTTGGCTATCGCTCGGCTGGTGTGCCCGGTACGGTTGCCGGACTGGTCGAGGCCGAGCGCCGCTGGGGCAAGCTGGGGTTGACCAAGGTCATGGAACCGGCGATTCGGCTGGCCCGCGATGGCGTCGCCGTGACACAGTACGAGGCCGCAATCCTGCATGACTCCGGGCTGGCGCATGATCCCGAGTCCAAGCGGATCTTCCAGCGCGACGGCCATTTCTATGAACAGGGCGAAACCTTCAAGCAACCAGAGCTGGCGAGCACCCTGGAACGGATCGCCCGCAATCCTGATGAGTTTTATCACGGCGCGCTGGCCAACCAGATCGCCGAGGCAATCACCCAGGGCGGAGGTCTCATCACCGCCTCCGACCTTGCCGCATACAAGGTCGTCGAACGCGTGCCGGTACACGGAACTTACCGCGGATACGACATTTACAGCGCGCCGCCACCGTCTTCGGGGGGCATTGCGCTGATCGAGACGCTCAACATCCTCGAAGGCTTCGACCTGCACGCGGCCCAACGCAACTCCGCCCTGTACGTGCATCTTGTCACCGAGGCGTATCGCCGGGCCTTCTTCGACCGCTCCGTCTTTCTTGGTGATCCGGACTTCTCGGAGATTCCCGTCGCGCAGTTGATCGACAAGAAGTACGCGGCGGAATGGCGCTCCTCGATCGACCCCAGCAAAGCCTCGGTTAGTGCGGAGCTGCAGCGGCCGAGCATGGCGCAACTGGATCAATCGGCCGCCCTGCACGCCCCCTACATCGGCCCGGAGAAGCAGAACACCACCCACTATTCCATCGTGGACGAAGTCGGCGATGCAGTTGCGGTCACCACCACGCTCAATGACTCGTTCGGCTCGCGTGCGACCCTTCCCGGACTCGGCTTCCTGCTCAATGACGAGATGGATGACTTTGCATCCAAGGTAGGAGTGCCGAATTCCTTCGGGCTGCTTCAGGGTGAGCCCAACACGATCTCGCCCGGCAAGCGTCCGCTCAGCTCCATGACGCCGACGATGGTGGTGAAGGATGGACGGCTGCTGCTGGTTCTGGGCTCGCCCGGCGGTCCCACGATCATCACCACCGTCGCAAACGTGCTGATCAATGCGGTAGATTTCGGCGAAGATATTCAGCGCGCGGTCAACGCGCCGCGTTTCCATCATCAGTGGATGCCCGACGAGTTGCGGGTTGAGGCTTGGCAGCTCTCGCCAGACACTCTCGAACTGCTGGAGAAAATGGGACACAAGATCAAGCGCACCAACTCCTGGGGCGATGCCGAGTGCGTCGCCATCGACTGGAAGAGCGGCGAACGCCTCGGGGCGAGCGACGCGCGCAACGGTGGCAGTGCCGTAGGCTGGTAAAACGCGGTAGTCTGGTAATGGAAAGCGGAGCAAGCGAATGTTAAAGGCAGTTTCGACACACATCCATATAAGAGAGCGGCTTCATCCCGGAATTCTGGACAGACTGGCCGCAGGTGGAGTCGGGGGTATCGAAATCTTCGCCATGCGCGGCCATTTCGACTACGACAATCCGCATCACCTTCGCGAGATTGCCTCCTGGTTTGGCTCGCGCGAGGGGGTTGTGTTTCAGTCGATGCACGCGCCGCTGTTCGCCTCCGGCGAGTGGGGCCGTTGGGACACTCCTCCGCTCAATATCGCAGGCCGTGAGCGCAAGGAGCGAATCGAGGCGATGGACGAGATCCGGCGCGCCATCGCAGTCGCCGAGGTGGCTCCATTCCGCTTTCTTGTGTTGCACATCGGAGTCCAGGGTGAAGCCTTCGACGAGCACAAGTTTGAAGGCGCTCTAACCTCAATCGAGCACCTGCGAGCCTTTGCCAAGCCACTCGGGGTGCGCCTTCTGGTGGAAAACATTCCCAACGAACTCACCGCTCCGGAGAAGCTAGTGGAGCTGATTCGGACCCTGCACTATGACGACCTTGGCGTCTGCCTCGATCTTGGCCACGCCCACCTTGAATCGGGTGTTGAAGCAGCATTCGAGACCTTGAAGCCTCATATTCGCTCCGTCCACGTGCATGACAATCATGGCGCCAAAGACGAACACCTCTGGCCGGGCAAGGGAACCATCGACTTCGCGCGCACCATGGAACTACTGCGCACCGCTCCGCAGGTACCGGCCCTTGTGCTGGAGATCGAAGGCGATCCAGAAGGCAATCCCGACTACGGGAAAACCGTGCCCGAAAAGATGCTGGCGACATGGAAGATGCTGGACCCGTAGACGTGGCTCTTTGAAGATTCGGCCGCACTAAGGTGCAGCGGGTATTCACTGCAGTGCTGGCTCAGCGTGAGAATCACCGGCGCACGAGCGCTCGATTGACACGAAGCGATCAACGGACTAGACTAAGTAAGCTTAGTCTATCGGGCGGCCTATGAATACCTTTAACATCCATGAAGCTAAGACCCAGTTATCCCGCCTGGTAGATCAGGCGGCGAACGGAGAACCTTTCATTATCGCCAAGTCCGGCAAACCTCTGGTCAAGGTCACACCACTGGACACCCCCACTGGCAAGCAAGTGCACAGGCTCGGCTTTCTTGCCGGACAGTTCTCGGTTCCCAAGGATTTTAATGAGATGGGTAGCGCCGAAATCGAGCGGATGTTCGGCGGTGAAGAGTGAAACTGCTGCTGGATACTCATCTGCTGCTCTGGGCAGCAAGTGAGCCCAAACGGCTACCCAAAGCAGCCCGCGCATTGATAGAGGATTTGGAAAACGAGCTACTCTTCAGCGCGGCAAGTATCTGGGAGGTCACGATCAAATCCGGCCTGGGGAGAGAGGACTTTCGCGTAGACGCGAGGTTGCTGCGTCGCGGATTGCTGGATAACGGCTACACCGAACTGCCCATCACGAGCGAACACGCCGTCAATATCGACCACCTGCCGTCAGCCCATAGGGACCCGTTCGATCGCATTCTGGTGGCCCAAGCTACGGTCGAAGGCATCACGTTGCTCACCAATGATCGTAAGCTTACGGAGTATTCGGGACCGATAAGGAAAGTGTGAGCCGGCTGCGGTTCGATGCTTTCGATGCTTCAGTTCCACGAAAAATCGAACCCCTGCTCCTGAGCTTTTTAACAAATCTTGAATTTTGCTGGGCCACCTCACGTCTGGCAATCAGCATCTAACAGAATCCGGCGGCTCTGCTCTGGGCTGCCACCCAAGCGACAGCGGTTTGAATGTGTGGAGGCAAGTATGGCCACGAAGCCAAATACGCCCACTCCGAGAGACGTAAAGAAGCCATCCATCCCAACCGAATCCGGCCTGGCGCGCTTTGGTCTGGCGCTCGCCAGTTGGAGCGAACGCTGGTTTCCCGATCCTTTGATCTTCGCCTTCGCCGGAGTCGTAGTCGTATTTATCTTCGGCCTGCTCATCCATCAACCGGCCGGTAAGCTGGCCATCGCCGGGGGCAAGAGTTTCTGGTCTCTGGTGCCCTTCACGATGCAGATGGTGATGATCATCATCGGCGGATACGTGCTGGCGACGACGCCGCTGGTCAACCGCTTCATCGGCTGGCTCGCAACCATTCCCAAAAACGGCCGCACCGCGGTGGCGATGATCGCCCTGTTCTCCATGCTGACTTCGCTAATTTCCTGGGGCCTCAGCCTGATCTTCAGCGGCCTGCTGACCCGCGAGATGGCACAGCGCGTCAAAGGCATGGATTATCGCGCAGCCGGCGCTGCCGCCTACCTCGGCCTCGGCGCAACCTGGGCGCTCGGTCTGTCGTCTTCCGCCGCAATGCTCATGGCCACCAAGAGCGCAATTCCTCCCTCGCTGCTGGCCATCAGCGGATTACTCCCACTCGGGCAGACGATCTTCCTCTGGCAGGGAATGGTTACTGCGGCGATCCTGATCGTCGTCTCCGTCACCGTTGCCTACCTCTCCGCGCCATCTGCGGAGAACGCCCGCACCGCCCAGGACTACGGAATCCAATTCGAGTCCGCCGAACGCAAGCTGGAACCGCGAACCAAACCCGGCGAGTGGCTGGAATACAGCCCGTTGCTGACCATCCTGATCGCCTTGTATCTTGGCTGGTATCTGATCGACTTTTTCCGCAGCTCGCCCCAAGGCGCCTTGGCCGTGCTGGACCTGAACACCTACAATCTGCTCTTCATTACCGTGGGACTCCTGTTGCATTGGCGCCCCAGAAGCTTCATGCACGCCGTTAGCGACTGTATTCCGGCCACCGGCGGCGTGATTATTCAGTTCCCGTTCTATGCCGTCATCTTTGGCATGATCGTCGGCACCGGCATGACCGGATGGTTGGCCAGCCTCTTTGCCCGCATCAGCACCCAGCATACTTATCCCTTGCTGGTGGCGTTCTACTCGGCTTTCCTGGGCATCTTCGTGCCCTCGGGCGGCAGCAAGTGGGTCATCGAAGCGCCTTACATTCTGCAGGCCGCCAACCTTCACCACGTCCATCTGGGATGGGTGGTGCAGATCTACAACGCCGCCGAGGCGCTGCCCAATCTAATCAACCCGTTCTGGATGCTGCCCTTGCTGGGGATTCTGAAGCTGAAGGCGCGCGACATCGTCGGCTACGGCGTCTTGCAGATGTTCGTTCACATCCCCATCGTCTTTTTCCTGTGCTGGTTCTTCGCCCGCACCATTCCCTACATTCCTCCAATCCATTGAGGATCGACGCACCAGGGACGCCCCACCGAGGGCGTCCCGCTTGAGAGTCCATGTTGAAAGGGCATAACGCAGTCGTAACCGGCTCAACCAGCGGCATCGGACAGGGCATCGCCCGCGCCCTGGCCGCAGCTGGTTGCAACATCATGATGAACGGCTTCGGCGATCCAGACGCGATTGAGGAGTTGCGCGACGGCATCGAGAACGAGTTCAACGTCAGAGCCCTGTTCAACGGCGCCGACCTCTCGCAACCTGCGCTCTGTGCCGATCTCATCCACGACGCCGAAAAGCGCTTCGGCAACATCGATATCCTGGTGAATAACGCCGGCATCCAGCACGTCTCGCCCATCGAGAGCTTTCCGCTCAACCGTTGGGATGCGATCATTGCCGTCAATCTCAGCGCAGCCTTCCATACCATGCGCGCAGCCCTGCCCGGCATGAAGAGTGCCGGATGGGGACGCATCATCAACATCGCATCCGTCCACGGTCTGGTTGCTTCGGTAAACAAGTCGGCCTACGTCGCTGCCAAACACGGCATCATGGGCCTCACCAAAACCGCAGCGCTGGAGCTGGCTGGTTCCGGCGTCACCTGTAACGCCATCTGCCCCGGATGGGTGCTCACTCCGCTGGTGAAGAAGCAAATCGAAGCCCGCGCCGAACGCGATAACATTTCGCTGGCGCAAGCCGCTACTGAACTGCTGCATGAGAAACAACCATCGGGTCAGTTCACTACCGTCGAACAACTCGGCGCCCTTGCCGTATTCCTCTGCAGCCCCGCCGCCGACAACATCACGGGCGTCCCTTTACTCGCGGACGGCGGATGGACCGCACAATAGCCGTTTCTCCAATCTGCTCTCAATTGGTGCTACACTTCCGCTCGTCATGCAGCGAATGATGACGAGGAGCCAATGCGTGTAGGTCTCTTCATTCCATGCTACGTCGATCAGTTCTATCCCTATGTCGCCCTTGCCACGTTGCGCGTGCTCAGGCAGCTCGGCATCGAAGTTGACTTCCCGCAAGAGCAGACCTGCTGCGGCCAGCCGATGGCCAACTCCGGATGTGCCGAACAGGCCCGGCCGCTCGCCGAAAAGTTTCTCAAGATCTTCGGCAATTACGATCACGTCGTCGCCCCCTCAGGAAGTTGCGTATCCATGGTGCGCAATCACTACTCGCAATGGCTGGAAGGCAAGCCCGGCTTCGACCACCTGCGCGCCAACACCTTTGAACTTTGCGAATACCTGGTTGATATCGCCAAGGTCACCAAAGTAGACGGCGACTTTCCCCTGAAGGTGGGACTTCACATGAGCTGCCACGGCCTGCGCGAACTTCGTCTAGCGCGCTCATCCGAGAAGATGGTGCCGGCCTTCAACAAGGTGCGCCAGCTACTGGCTCAACTCAACGGAATCGAATTAGTCGAGCTCACCCGTCCCGACGAATGTTGCGGCTTCGGCGGCACCTTCGCCGTTGACGAAGAGGCAGTCTCATCGCTGATGGGCCGAGACCGCATTGCCGATCACATCCGCGGCGGCGCCGAGGTCATTACCGGCTTCGACGTCTCCTGCCTCATGCACCTGGAAGGAATCATCCGCCGCGAAAAAACACCCGTGCGCGTCATGCACGTAGCGCAAATTCTGGAAACAGTGAGGCTCTCATAACCGCACACTCTGACAAAGCGGCGCTCTTCGTCCTCAATGATGAGCGGGTTCACTGGCACGATGATTCGCTGTGGTTCGTCCGCCTCAAGCGCGACCGTCAGGCCGCCAGCATCCCCGAGTGGGAGTTGCTGCGCGATGCAGCCTCTGCCATCAAACTTCACACGCTCTCACACCTCGCCGACTACCTGGAGGAGTTCGAGCGCAACGCCATCGCCAACGGCATCCAGGTCCACTGGGCGCACGATGCCGCCGAGCACAACACCATCGTCCATCGCATCCTCTCCGATCGCGGCATCACTCGCCTCGTCAAGTCTAAGTCCATGTTGACCGAGGAGTGCCACCTGAATCCCTACCTGGAGGAGCGCGGCATCGAGGTCACAGACACCGATCTTGGCGAGCGCATCGTGCAACTCCGCCATGAGCCGCCCAGCCACATCGTCTTCCCCGCCATTCACCTCAAGAAGAAAGACATCGGCGAGCTCTTCCACGAGAAACTCGGAACCGAAGAAGGCGCGTCCGATCCCAAGTACCTCACCGAGGCCGCGCGCGGTCACCTTCGCGAAAAGTTCATGGCCGCACAAGCCGGACTCACCGGCGTCAACTTCGCCATCGCAGACACCGGCGGATTCGTCGTCTGCACCAACGAAGGCAACGCCGACATGGGCACCAGCCTGCCTCCAATTCACATCGCCTGCATGGGCGTCGAGAAGCTCCTGCCTCGCGCCAAAGATCTCGGGATCTTTCTCCGCCTCCTCGCCCGCAGTGCTACCGGCCAGCCCGTCACAACCTACAGCACCCATTTCCACGGACCCATTTCTGGCGGCGAGCTGCACGTCGTCATCGTCGATAACGGGCGCAGCGCCATCCTCGCGCAGCCCACCTTCCGCCGCTCGCTCTGCTGCATTCGCTGCGGCGCTTGCATGAACACCTGTCCGGTCTTCCGCCGCTCCGGCGGATACAGCTACGGCTACACCGTTCCCGGCCCCATCGGCTCGCTGCTCGCCCCGCAGCGCGACCCGAAAAAATACGCTGGCCTGCCCTTCGCCTCCAGCCTCTGCGGTTCCTGCTCGGACGTCTGCCCGGTCAAGATCGATCTGCATCACGAGCTGTATGCCTTCCGCCAGGAGCTTGTCCGCAAGAAGGTCGTGCCGCTCCGCAAGCGCGTGGGCATGTCCGTGCTGGCCTTCATCCTCGCCCGTCCGTGGCTCTACCGACTCGCCGGAAAGCTCATCCGCTGGCTCGTGCCACGCCTGCCCCGCGCCGTCGTCTACGGCCCTTGGAACCCCTGGGGAATCCACCGCGAGCTGCCGCCCATGCCGCGCGAGAGCTTCCGCGATCTCATCAAACGCGAACCGCCCGCCCCTGCGCGACTCAGCGTTCGCGTGCCCATCGAACTCAAAGCCGGGGGCGAAGCCGAGATCGCAGAAACCGCAGTCGACAAATCCGAGGAAAAGGAAACACCATGAACAGCCGCGACGCCATCCTCTCAGCCTTGCGGCGCAACTCCCCGCCGCATTCGCCGTTGCCCGAGCCACCCGCGCCCACCACCTACGCCAACCCCGAGGCGCAGTTTGCCGAGTCATTCATTTCGGTCGGTGGCAGCCTCCATCGCGTTCCAAACCTCCCCGCTCTCGACGCCGAACTGCGCGAACTCGATCTCTACACTCAGGCCCGCAAGATCGTCTCGCTCGTCCCCGGCGCAGGCACATCCACCGTCGATCCCTCATCCATGCAGCGCCCGCACGAACTCGAAGGTGTCGATCTCGCCATCCTCCCCGGCGAATTTGCCGTCGCCGAAAACGGTGCCGTATGGGTGCCCAGCAGCAGCCTCGGTCCGCACCGCGCCATATTTGTCATCGCCGAACACCTCGTCCTCGTCGTCCCTGCTGCTCAAATCGTCCATACCATGCAGCATGCTTACGACCGCCTCCGCTTCGAGCGCCCCGGTTTCGGCCTCTTCATCTCCGGCCCCTCAAAAACCGCCGACATCGAGCAGTCCCTCGTCATCGGGGCCCACGGTCCCCGCAGCTGCACCCTCTTCCTTCTCGGCTAACCAGCCCCGGGCGAGTGGAGACAATCAGAAGTTTCGGGTGCCACAGGTTCGTGCCGATGCTTTTTCGGCGATAACCTGTGAACCAGTAACCTCCATCTCTGCAGCCTTCCGCCGTTGCCGTTGCTCTTTGTCTTTTCCGCCTACCGCACCAGATGCTCCGTCAACCCGCTGTGCCCGTTCGACGTCTTGTTCCCCCAGGTCTGGTACAGCCCCAGATACCCGTAATTCTCCGTCTGCCCAATCACCGAATGTCCATATGCAAAGAGCAATTGAAGTCCCTCTTTTTTGATCTGGTAATACCCGCCCACGTCCACCATCGTTGCCGACCGCGTCTGTGGCGTGGCGAACCCTTCTTTCTGATGAAAGAAAACCTCGCTCGCCAGCGTCAGCTTTTTGCCGACATTCCGCTGCACCAGCCATCCCGTGTAGAAGAAGTTTCGATACTGAGTCTGCGGCACCACCTGATACCCCACACCGCCGTAAGCCGTCCATTCTCCCCAGCTCTTCTGAATCCAAACCGGCAGCTTGTACCAGACCTTCCCCACTCCAAGCCCCTTGCTAAAACTGCCCGTCGGCAACTCCACCATGGTGAAGGTCCCAACCTGCGGCCTGTGCTTTGTCTCCTGCACAAACCTGTACTTCACGCCCGTTTCCATATCGGTCAAACCATACGCGCTGGGCCCCACTCCGCCCGGCAGGTATTTCGGATTGTTCGAAGGAATCACTGCGCCGAAGGGCAGGATGACATGGATCTGTACGTTGTGAACCGCGCCCCAGTTGAACTCCACCGCTGGTCCCGTCGGGTCGGTCTCCACCGGCGTGCTCGCCACTGTGCCGAACTGATAAAGCTCATAATGCCGGAACTCCACCGGTTCCGGATCATCGGTCTGAAACGGAGGCCCCGCCCACAGCGCCGTCGCCGTCAGCACAATCAGCAGAAAAGAAATTACCTTTGGGCAGTTGCGAGCAGCCGTCATTCCTGCTCCTCAAACGCGTTCCGGCCTCGTCACCGCAGTCGAGTAACCAAGCTCAATGATCTTGATGCATCCGCCAACCGCGGTGATAAAAAAATCCCGGCAGAGTCTCCTCCGCCGGGTTTCGTCCGTCTTTCGTTTCGGGGTTTCTTTCTATGCCGCGTGAATCGTGGTTCGCGTCGAGAAATCCACGATCGTCGGTTTCACCAGCCTCTCAAAATCGCTGTAAGCAAGTTTCACGAGTTCGAGATGCGAGCCCGAGTTGAAGGCGATCTCCTTATCGCGAGCCAGCGATGTATCCGCATAAACCGGAACGCCGTAAAGATTTCCGAATGGCGGCATCGCTCCCACCTCGCAATCCGGAAAGCGATCTTTGAACTCACGTTCACTTGCAAGTGAAACGTCCTTACTGTTGGTGAGCTTCGCAAACACCGCGAGATTCACCTGTTTCGATGCGGGCAGAACGGCCATGCAAAGTTCGCCATCCTTCTTCAGCATGACTGCTTTGGCCAGTTCATTTCCGGAGATATGGGCAGTCGCCGCGATACCCTGCGACGTAAACGCCTTGCTATGGGTAATCACGATGTACTTGACCCCGTTCTCGTCAAGAAACTGTCGTAGCTTCTGAATGGGCATACAACCTCCTGCCATGCGCGGTTGTGGGTTGCGCGCGGCGCGTACCGATGACGCACCGTTAGCTTGATAGAGGCTTTGATGCTTTCTTGCGGCCTTCCAACTTCCGAAGGCGCCTACATTCTACGACTGCATTCCATCCGAATCACGCACTACAAAACCTTACTCCCCATTATTTCTGGTGTTATCGCGGCATCGATACGGGCATCCTAAACCGACGTTTGCAGCATCGCGTGCAGGTCAGCTCACAAGCTGAAAAGACTTGAGCTCACCGAGCAGCTTGGCCGTATCAATCGGTTTGAATAGATAAGCGTCGCAAAGCTCCCGGAACGATTGCATCACTTCTTTTACGTCCGTCACCGCAGTCGTCATGATGATCTTCACTCCATGATGCGAGAGAACGCCGCGTGCCTCTTCCAAACTCCGCACCTGTTTAACCGCCTCCTGCCCGTCCATCTCGGGCATCATGATGTCCATGCAAATCAGCTCGTAAGGTTCTCCGCTGTCGAGGGCAATCCGGAACGCCTCTACGGCTTCTTTTCCGTTTACTGCGATGTGGCATTCGCCATAGCGCGAAAGGAAAGTCTGCATAAACAGCCGGCTGGTGAAGTCGTCTTCAACGATAAGCGTTTTCATAATGTGGGCCTTCTTTCCTGATCTTGGATTTGTAGCCATCCTGTGTCTTCCAGCGTGCTCTTGAATAATTCAAATTCCTCAACCGCCCGAGGCAGAAACTCTCTGACGTTATCCAGCTCTCCTGCAACCGCCGCCCGCTCCATCGCAATGGCCATAGCGCGCAAACTGCCCGCTGAAACGGTTCCCGCCGACCCCTTGAGCGTATGCGTCTGCAGGCACACACCAGGCCCATTCGACTCAACCAGATACTCCCGTAAATGATTCAACTGCGACGGGAAATCTTCGATGAAGCCTTTGAGTATTGCTCCCGCAAGCTGGCGATCTCCCATCAGGCGCTCAAGATAAGCCTCTGAATCAAAGATCCCTGCCTCTTCTTTCGGAACGATCGCCTTGGTAGTCCGGACGGCATCCGTCCGGAAGCACCACTTCGCAAGCATCTCCGCAAGTTGATGCAGATCCACCGGTTTCGAGAGATAAGCATCCATCCCCTCGCGAATGCATCGCTCCCGGTCACCCGACATCGCACTGGCCGTGAGGGCGATGATAGGAATGCGAGGATTACCCGACTTGCGAATCAGATGCGTCGCTTCGAAGCCGTCCATCACCGGCATCTCGCAGTCCATCAGAACCAGATCGTAGCCGCCGGTCTTCAGTGCTTCCACGGCTTCGCTGCCATCGGCGACTGCGTCGGCCAGATAGCCGAGTTTTTTCAGTTGCGCCAGTGCTACGGCCCTGTTGGTGGCATTGTCCTCTGCCACCAGAATTCGCGCTTCACCCGTCAACCCACCCGGCGCTACAAAGGCCGTATTGATTCGTTCCTGCTGCGGTTGCTCCGAAACCGGTTCCTCGCTCGACACTGACTCCGGTTCAAGCGCCCTTTCAAAAGCAATGGTGAACCAGAAGGTGGAGCCCTGACCTTCCCGGCTCTTCACCCCGATCGTTCCGCCCATCATCTCGACTAACTGCTTGCTGATTGCCAGCCCAAGCCCTGTGCCTCCATACTTGCGCGTTGTGGAGTCGTCCGCCTGAACGAAAGGGGAGAACAATGCAGAAGCCTGCTCCGGCCGTATGCCGATTCCTGTATCGATGATGCTGAAGCGAATCATTGCCTTGTCGCCGCACACGCCTTTGAGTGTGACTTCCAGCGTGACCTCACCCCGTTCGGTGAACTTGATCGCATTGGCACAAAGATTGATCAACACCTGGCGCAGCTTGTGAGCGTCTCCTCGCAACAACGGCGGCATTTGCCGCGAAACACGTGAACGTAATTTAAGCTCTTTCGCTCTTGCCTGCACCTGCAAGAGTTGGACAACCTCCGCAACGGTTTGGCGCACGCTGAAGCTGCGATCCTCAAGGATCATTTTTCCTGCTTCAATTTTGGAAAGGTCCAGAATGTCATCGATCAGTGCGAGCAGCGTGCGCCCGCTGCTCTGGGCCACGCTGGCGTATTGCCGTTGCTCCGCAGAGAGATCCGTCTCCAAAAGCAACTGGATCATGCCAATCACACCGTTCATCGGCGTGCGAATTTCGTGGCTCATGTTGGCCAGAAAGCGGCTCTTTGCCCGGTTGGCGGCATTTGCGCCCTCGCGCGCCTGAATCAGTTCGTTCTCATACCGTTTGCGTTCGGTAATCTCCTCCGCGATTCCCGCCACTCGAATCAGTTGCCCGGCTTTGTCGCGAATCGGAAAAGCACGGTCGAGAATCCATTTCTCCTGCCCATCCGGTGTTCGTATGCGGTACTCCGAATCGACGCATTCTCCCTGTATCTGCTGCGCAAACAGCGCATGAGCCTGTGCCAGGTCATCGGGATGGATCGCCTCCACCCACGCCATCGGATTCTGGTAGAGGCTCTCGCAACTTCGCCCCCACACTTGCTCATACGCAGGGCTCACGTAGAGCATCGCGTCGGCTGTCGGAGGCATCATCCAAAAAACCTCACGAATGTTTTCCGCCAACTGCCGAAATTTCTCCTCGCTGCTTCGCAATGCCTGCTCAGCCCGCATGCGCATGGTGATGTCCGCACTAAGGCCGATGTGCCCGAGGAAAGCACCATCGGGCGCCAAGCGAGGCTCCGCGTACGAGCCGAAGCATCGCCACTCGCCATCCGCGCGACGGACGCGTGCTTCAGCCCTGAAAGGCGTATGTTCCTTCACTGCGCGATAGAATTTCCCGACGTACTCCGCGGCGTCATCAGGATGAATCAGAAACTCCCACTTGCCGCCTGCTAGCTGTTCGCACGTTGTACCGCAGAAAGCCCTGTATGCCCGGTTTATAAACTCAACCTCGCCCCCGGCATTGGTCACCCATAGCATCGACGGACAACTGTCGGCCATGACGCGGAAGCGCTCTTCACTCTCGCGTAGTGCATCATCAACCCGCCTGCGCTCCGTTATGTCGCGCAGAATGGTGGAGACGGCCGTCACTTCTCCGGCGGTGTTTCGGATCGGAAATCCCGTGACCGATACCGGAACCCTGCGTCCGTCCTTGCGCAGGCACAAACCCTCGTATTGCGAAAACGTTTTCCCTTGCAGTACAAGTTCGGTAAGTCTTCCCAGGGCACTCCATCGCTCGGGCGGCACCAGCATCGAGACCTGCTTCCCAATCGCTTCTTCAGCGGAGTAGCCAAAGATTGTTTCCGCCCCGCGATTCCAGGTAAGAATGATTCCCGCAGGCGTGTAGGCAATGATCGAGTCCTCTGAATTTTCTACGATCGCGGCGAGAAAGGCCCGCGCTTCCTCGGCCGCACGTTGCTCGGTCACGTCGTGCTTGACCGCGATAAAGCTGATAGTTTCGCCCGCAGCCTGCTCCACGGCCGCAACCAGGTCGGCTTGCTCGACCATGCCATTCTTCCCGCACATGCTTTGGCTCCGCTGGGTTTAAACCCCTTTACTCTGCTTATCGGCGTGCTTCAGGATTTCTTGAAACTTGGTTTTACGAGGGTTGCCGTACCTGGTAGAACACGGTTCGCATATACCGTTTCGGCTCAAACTCCGGGCACAGTCCGGAGATCGACTCCGTGGCGCCGATAATCAAGCAACCATCTTTTGCCATGCACTTGCCGATATTTCGAAACAAGCGCACCTTGTCCGTTTCAGTGAAGTAGATCGCGACGTTGCGGCAGAACACGATATCGAAAGGCGAGGGGAACGCAAACGGCTCCAAAAGATTCATCGTCTGAAACGTGGCTAAGGCGCGAATCTCGTCCCGCACCTTCCGCTTCTCGCCGGAAGCCGTGAAGTGTCGAACCAGCATCTCCTGTGGCAACCCGCGCTCCACCTCCAGACGGGTGTATTCTCCATAGCTGGCCTGGGCCACCGCCTTGTTGGAGATATCGGTGCCCAGAATGCGAATGTCGAACTTAGTAACGTCTGCGAGCAATTCCTTCAGTACCATTGCGGTGCTGTACGCTTCTTGGCCTGTTGAACACGCCGCGCTCCAGATCCGAATGGGAATGGGTTTCATCCCGCTCCGGGTGCGCCGGTCAATCAGTTCGGGGATTAACTTATGCCGCAGCAAATCAAATGGTGTCGTGTCCCGAAAAAACGAGGTCTCGTTCGTAGTGATCGCCTCAACCACCTTGCGGCGAAGTGTATTCGTCTGGGCGGTCCGGGTCTTGTAGAAGAACTCAGATAAATTTCCAGTCCCCGATTCCCGAAGCAAGCCCGCCAATCGCGTCTCGAGCAGATAGCCCTTCGACTCGTCCAAATAGATCCCGCTGATCTCGTGAATGTAGCGAGACCAGACAGCCAGTTCGTCACGAGTGACCGCCGTGGTAGTCAAGCGATACCACCCCTCACTTCCAAAGCAATCCGCAAAGCGATAGCATCCAGAGGCAGAACGATATCTGCAACCCCCGCATCAACCGCCGCTCTCGGCATACCGTAAACAACGCAACTGCCCTCATCCTGTGCGATGACGAAGCAGTCCTTTCGCTTCAACAGCCGTAGGCCAACCGTCCCATCACTCCCCATCCCAGTGAGAATGACGGCCATCGCTCGTCCAGGAAAGTGATTCGCCACCGAGCGAAACAGATAGTCCACTGACGGACGGCAATGGTTCTCCGGCGGGTCATCGGTGATCTGAATCGATACGCGGTCGCCATGCGCCACCTCCAATCGCATGTGCCTGCCCCCCGGAGCAATGTACGCCGTGTTCGGCTCCGCGATCTCTCCGCGGGTCGCCTCCCGTACTCGCACCGCGCATTTCGGAGCCAGGTTCTCCGCCAGAGACTGGGTGAATACCGGCGGCATGTGTTGAGCAATAAATATGGGCACGCCAATATCCCCCGGTATCCCAGGCAGAACGCGAGCCAGAGCCGCCGGCCCTCCGGTCGATGAACCCACAAGAACCATCGCAGGGCTCGATGACGTGTTCAACCGATGCATCCGTGCGGCAATTTCATTCAAGTTCGTCGCCGCAACCGCTTCCACAACTCTGCCCGCCGCGACCTCTGGCCGATACGCTGACTTGCCGCATAAAATGCTGCGCACCTCCAGGCGGCGGGTAATCTCTCGAAAGCGCAATGCCAGTTCACGTGCCAGTGCCTCACGGCCCTGCTGTGGGCCGCACGATTCGGACTTAGTGATGAAATCGAACGCTCCCTTTTCCAGCGCTCTTACCGTCAGGTCGCCTCCCGTGCGAGAGAGTGCGCTTACTACAATGGTTTCCACCGCGTCGCCACCACGCCGGAGTTCGTCCAGTACTTCCAGTCCGTCCATCTCCGGCATCTCGATATCCAGGGTGAGAATGTCTGGGTGCAACTCGCGAACCTTGCGCAAGGCCACGCGGCCATTGGCCGCCGTACCCACCACCTCCACTCCCGGAAGCGAAGCTAA
This sequence comes from uncultured Acidobacteriota bacterium, assembly GCA_963786435.1. Taxonomy (GTDB): domain Bacteria; phylum Acidobacteriota; class Terriglobia; order Terriglobales; family Acidobacteriaceae; genus TOLSYN. The sequence goes on along the minus strand of CAWAZK010000002.1, from coordinate 1,562,108 downwards.
CACCTCCGCCAGCACGCGCCGGAAGAGAATCGCGTCATCGGCTACCAGCACCCTTAAGCTCATCTCTCATCCCTTCCTGCTGTAACGGTGCTCCGGTACGATCATCCGGGTCGAGCACAGGTACCGGATCGAGCAACGCGACTAGGCGTTCGCCGCTGCGAAACACTCCAAGCAAATTCCGCATTTGTACGCCGTGCAGATGCGGAGGCACAGGTTGCAGCGCCTCCGCGCCCACAGGAATCGTATCGGCGACGCGGTCCACCAGTACGCCCACCGGCTCGCCTTTCCAGTCCACAATCAGAATGCGGTTTTCCGGATCGCATTCCACGCAGCCTAGATCGAGGCGCACCCGCAGATCGATGACGGTGATGATTCGGCCGCGCAGATTCCGTATCCCGGCCACATAGCCCGGAGCATGACGCACGGGCGTCAGATCGCTCGGCATCACCACCTCCTGAATGAGGGCCGTGTCGATTCCGAACGTTCCCTCACCCAGCCGGAAAGTGGCTACCAGCAAATCCTCTTCGCACTTCGCGGACACGTCAGTCGCCATCTTCGGCCTTCCCTATACCCTGAACTGGTCCACACAAACTTTGAGTTGTTCAGCCAATTTGGAGAGTTCAGCCGCGCTTACCTGAACCTGTTCGTCGCCATGCCGCAGATCACTGACCGCGCCATTGATGCTGGCTATATCGCGGGCGATCGTTCTGGAAACCTCGGCTGTCTGCGCTACCTGTTCGTTGGCATCTCGTACTCCGTTGGAAGCCTGTGCAATGTTGCCGGCCACATCCTTCGTTACCGCCGCCTGCTCTTCAATCGCAGCCGCAATGCCGGAGACGATGCCGCCCACTTCACTAATCACCGAGGTGATCTGGCCGATGTCGGCAATCGCCGTACCGGAGGAGCTTTGAACCCCGGCGATGCGAAGCTTGATATCCTCCGTGGCCTCTGCCGTCTGCCGTGCCAATTCCTTGATCTCATTGGCAACCACCGCAAACCCTTTGCCTGCCGATCCCGCCCGCGCCGCTTCGATAGTGGCATTGAGTGCCAGCAGATTGGTTTGCGCCGATATATTGTTGATCGTCTCGGTTACGTGTCCGATCTCCTGGGCGGCCTGTCCCAGCTTCTGCATCTCTGCCGTTACGGTTTGCGCCTGCGCGTTCGCCTGCTCGCTGATGACGCGCGCCCGCGCGGTGTTTGCCGCAATGTCGCCCACCGTCGCGCTCATCTCTTCCGTGGCGCTGGCCACCGATGAAATACTCATCGAAGACTGTTCCATCCCCGAGGCCACAGACATCGTGTTCGCGCTGGCCTCTTCGGCCGCTGCCGCCACCGCATGAGCCTTCTCCGACATATCCGCGACGCCGGCAGAGGTCTGCTTCGATACAGCCGATAATTCCGTCGCCGACACCGCCAGCGTCTGAACGCCGCCCGAGATATATCCCAGCAATTGGCGCAAGCTGTTTTTCATCGTGTTCAGCGCCGCGGTCGTTTTCCCAATCTCATCTTCAGATTCCACGATCAGATCGTCCATCGACAGATCGTTGTTCGCGATCGAGTTTGCGAATTCGACGGATTTCGATAGCGGATGAACGACAAGTTTCTGCACCACCGCGTACACGGCTCCGGCAGAAGCAAGCAGCGTCAAAAAGCTCAGCAGAAAGATCGCAATCGAATTCGACTTGGCCGTCGATACCAACTTGTCCGTAGAGGCAGTCACCGCAAAAGCGCCGATCAAATCGCCGGCCCGCATCCCTTCCTTGGTGCCGCCGGACGGATCTTTTTCGCCCGCAGGATCGCCATGGCAAACCAGGCAGTCCTCAGTTAGGCGGACCGGTTGTATATAACGCATTACTTCTTTGCCATCCACAATGGTGCGTTCCGAGTAGTCCTTGAGCGACGGATCTTTTTCAAACATTTCCAGGGCGCTGCGCTCAAAAGCGTCTGCCTGATTTTTGGACTTGCGCGGCCGGAGAGATGGCGTGCGGAATATCATCCCGGTTTTGTCGGCATACTTCTGCGTGTCCAGGTTGTCGGAAGACCATGTCTGGGATGAGCTCGAAATGCTGGCAACCTGGCGCACTTCGTCGCGAAACGCGTCTTCTGCCTGCTGATTGATACGGCGCTGCGTAATAAGAAAGCTGAGCGCAGAGGTGAACCCCAGAACGATCACGATCGTTCCCACGATTTTTTCCGAAAGCTTCATTCGACTCAACACGCGATTCCTCATTTCCGGGAGGTTCACTACCGCTCCCATCGTATTTCCGGCACTCACATCCTGAATTGGTTCACACGCACAGAGGTGACGTTACTTACGTACAAACTTCTCTGACTCGTTCAAGCAGGCTGTCCCGGTCGAGTTTGACCAAATACTCATCAATTCCCGCGGCCTTGCCCCGTGCAATATCCTCATCCCCGGCCAGGGAACTCAGCGCAATTACCGGCAGCCGCGCCGTGCGTTCATCGGCCCGTATTCGCCGCGCCAGATCCATTCCGTTCATGCGCGGCATTTCAATGTCGGTGACCACAACACGCACCTTTTCAAGATTGCCAAGAAGCGTCTCCCACGCCGCCTCTCCATCCGGAGCGGCAAGCACCGTATGGCCATCTTCCTCAAGGAAGCGCACGACCTGAGTACGGAAAAAATCAGAGTCCTCCGCCAGCAGTACGGCAGAACTCTTGGATGCCGGTCCACGCGGCGATTCCGCCAGTTGTTCCACTGCCCACTCCGGCCACACCATGTCCACCAATTCGAAAAGGTCCACAATCAAAGCGGTCTGCTCGCGAAGAATGGCCGAGCCTGCAACGCCTTTCTGCCGATGTGTTTTCTGGTCGATTGTGGCGCAGGTCTCGATCACATCCACCGGCATCGTGCCCAGCAGTCCAACCTCGCGGCCTCGCATTCTGCAAATCATCACCGCAAGGTCCTGTGTATCTTCAATCGCCTTGACCTGAGCGCTGTCTGCCAGCGTGACCAGCGGCAGGAAGCCACCGCAGTATTGCATCGTCCGCCGCCCACCCCTGTTTTCTACCTGTTGCGGTCGAATGTGTTCAATCCGCGATACCGTGTCGAGCGGGACTGCACATAACTCCTCCGGAGCGTTGTGGAATAGCAGCAGCGCCTGCGTATCGATAAGTTTTTCTTGTTGCGTCGCCTCGGACAACTCACGGGCGCGAGCCGTCCCTGAAACCGTACCCAGGTTCGCCTTCGCCGCCAATCCGCCCACATCCAAAATCAACGCGACCGTGCCATCCCCCAGGATCGTTGCTCCCGCATACTCCACCAGCGTTTTCAAGTGGCGGCCTAGAGGCTTTACTACAATTTCCTCGGTGTCATGAAACCCTCCCACCACAAGCGCATAAGTCTGCGTTCCGGTAGTGACCACGGCAATCTCCATCGCTCCGGATGAATTCCGTCGTCTGTCCAATGTGTTGCGTGTATCCAATGTGTTGCGAATATCCAATGTGTTGCGCGTAAATGTTTCTTCTGCGGGAGATGTACTTTGCCATGCGTCCGATTCCAACTCCGAAACGCCATGGCTGGGTGAGCGGCGGTCAGCCAATCGAGTGCGCCGATCCACCTCCTGGCTTCCGCTCTTCTGATCGGTATAAGTTGGCAGCACGCCCAACAGATCGGCAAACCGGACCAGCGGAATGAGCCGGTCGCGCAACACCAATACTTCCGTGTCGCCCACTACCTCGATTCGCGTTTTGCTCCCATCCGGCTGCACCCGCAGAAGCTCTTCCACGTTGATCTGCGGGATTGCAAACCGCTCTCCTTCCACCGAAAAGATCAGCGCGGGAATGATGGCAAGTGTGAGCGGTAGCTTGATGAGAAAAGTCGTGCCGCGTCCGACCGCCGAAGTTATCTCAACCTTGCCGCCGAGCCGGTTGAGATTCGTCTTCACCACATCCATGCCAACGCCACGACCGGAAATATCGCTTACACTCTTCGCCGTTGACAGGCCCGGAAGAAAAATAAGAGCCGTCTTCTCCTGCGCCGACATGGCCTGGAGCTTTTCGCTCGTAATCAAACCTTTCGCCAGCGCTGCCTGCGCAATGCGCTCGGGATCAATGCCCTGGCCGTCATCCGCGATCTCAACCACCACCTGTCCGGCTTCATGACGCGCGTCGATGCTGACAGTCCCCTGAGCCTTCTTGCCCGCGAGTATTCGCGTCTCGGGCATCTCCACACCATGGTCCACAGCATTGCGAACCATGTGAGTCAAAGGGTCTGACAAAGCTTCGATCAGACTCTTGTCCAACGCTACGTCCTTCCCTTTGATATCGAGTTGAATCTCTTTCTTCAGCGCGGCAGAAAGGTCCCGCACCACTCGCGGAAACTTGCCGAATACATTTCCGATGGGTTGCAGCCGCGTCTGCATGATGACGTCTTGTAACTCGGACGTGATCTGATTGATGCGCTGATCGGCGGCGGCCAACGCGCGCGGGTTCTTCTGCGCGATGGAGGCGCGCAACTGGTTGCGCCCAAGCACCAGCTCTCCCGCCAGGTTCATAAGCTGTTCGAGCACGCCCACATTGACCCGAATCGTCTCTTCCACCACCGCGTGCGCAACCGGTGCAACTGTCTTGCTTGCAGTGGAACCATGCGGCACCTCAACCGGTTCTTTCGAGGAACCAGTCGCACGCACGTCGCTATGCACCGCTTTCGCTTGCTCCGAATGTGGAGCCGGCACCGCAACCGCCTCGGCATCGGTTGAAGCATCGACAAGCGGGGCCGAAACCGGAACAGCCGAATCCGAAATCCGCCGCACCCTCTCGCGGTTAAACGGAAAAAGAAATCCAATATCATCGGGCGGAATACGTGTGGCAAAGATCAGTCGCAGCGGCAGCCGTCTCCCCACCGGATCGTCGAGTGTGCCGGCTGCCTCGAAGTCCACCGTACAATCCAAAATCTCACCGTGCTCACAGAGTTGCCGGACCACCTCCAGCACGTTCTGCCCGCGACGCTCGATATCGTGAATCAGGTCATATTCAGCGCTGTACAGAATCTGGCCTGCTGATTTCGCACGCAGATAATCGCTCTGCGGCAACGTGACGCGGGAAGCGTCTCCTTCAGCCTGCAGCGAGACGCTTTGAACCAGCGAAGCCTTGTGCTCCGGTGATAGATAGGCCGACGCCAATCCGTCCAAGTTCAACGTCATTTCGCTGATGTCCGCGTCCTCACTCTCAGCGTAGTGATTGATCATCTCCCGGAGCTGATCGAAGGCCGCCAACAGCACGTTCGTGATCTCGGCGTTGGGAACCATCTTTCCCGACCGCAGCATGTCGAGAACGGTCTCCAGTTTGTGCGCCAGATCTTTTACCTTCTGCAGTCCGAAAAAGCTGCTTGCACCCTTGATCGAGTGAGCCGCGCGAAACACCTTGTTGACCAGTTCCTTATCAACATTCGCTCCGCTCTCTTCAATCGTCAGAAGGTCGGCCTCAATGGTGGCCAGATGTTCGCGGGCCTCACTGACAAAGACCCCAAGCAGCTCATCATCCACGGCGGCTCTCCTGGCCCGCAGGGCCGCTCGCGTTCAGCCGCTCCACCAGCCGCATCATTTGCAGTAGCCGCAGAATGTCGTCCGATACGTTAGTGACACGAACCTTGCCGCCACGGCGCGCCGTTGTGTTGGCAGCCGCGATTAGTAGCCCTATCCCGCTGGAATCCAGCAGGACCGCATTCCGCAGATCGAACACCAATTCGTTTGCGCCCTGATCCAGTACACTTCGCAGCGCAGGCTGCAGTTCAGGGATAGTCGCTGCCGTCAGGTCTCCCGTAAGCGTGACCTGACATTGACGGTCCTGCACTGCGATCACGTAAGAAGCCACGCCAATTTCATCTTTCATGTATCTCTCCTGAGCCACAGCGTGATCTGGTTTCCACAACGGTTGAATCGAACCTGCTCGGCATAGAGCGCGCAAACTCTCAAACCGCGACCCGACTCAGCTTCCAATCCACAATTTCTTCGGCGCGCCTTGCGCCAGTCGAATCCCGGTCCTTCGTCGGCTACCAGCAGGCGAATCCACTTCCGCCCTACGTGCAGTTCCAGCCTGATTGTTTTATCGGCCAAACTGCGATTGACATGAATGACCGCATTGTTCAGACTCTCCCGCGCCAGCAACTCCACCGCAAAACTTCTCGCCGCCAAACCCTCCTCATGAAGCCAACTCCGAATGCTCCGGCACAGGCGGTCGGCCTCCGTCAATCGCGAGACGGTGCAGCAAAGGCTCGGCAGAGCCCTGCGCGAATCCGGCTTCATCGCTCGATCCCCATCAGCAGTGTGTCGTCCGTCGCCGCCACACCTGCGGTGATTTCTTTCACCACGGCAGGAACCATCTCCGCCAGCGGTGAAGATCGTCGGTCCATGCACGCCTGCGCCAGACGGCTGATCCCGTCTTCCTGCGTGCCTCCGGTCTCAATCAACCCGTCCGAGTACAAAAACATCCGGTCTCCCGGCTCAATCGTCAGCTCCGCCGAGCCGAAGACCGCATCGCGAAACGAACCAACCACGTCTCCCTCAAGACGCACGACACTAACCGGACTCCCATCCGCATGAACAAGAATCAGCGGAGGGTGTCCGGCGCTGACCAATGACAGGCGCCCCGTTCGATGATTGAGCCGCGCATAAATCAGTGTGAAAAATGCTCCCGCAGGAAGAACACGGCAGAGCGCGCCGTTGATGGCGCCCACAATCTCCGGCGGCAGATACACCGGACTTGCATACTCCGCCGCCAATGCCTTCAGCGCCGCAGTCCAGAACGATGCCGCCAGATCATGCCCGCTCGCATCGGCGATCAGATAGTCCACCAATCCCTCGCCGCCGGGAATCACATCGTAGAAATCCCCTCCTGCGGCCAGCACTTGATGCAGACAGACCTGAAACCTTGCTTCTGGTATCTCCTCAGGACAAGGCATCACACTCATCTGCGCCGCGGCTAAACTTCGCAAGCGTTCCGCCTGCAACTCCACCAGCAGCTCCCGGGTCTTTGTCTGCCGTAAATGCATACGCACGCGCGCCAGCAACTCAGCCCCGGTCACCGGCTTGGTCACGTAGTCCACTCCTCCAGCCTCAAAACCTTTTACCTTCGTGGCTACATCTTCCTCGGCGGAGATAAACAGGATCGGCGCGGCCGATGTGGACGGATCGCTTTTCAAAGAGCGGCAGATATCGAACCCCGAACCATCCGGAAGGTTGACGTCAAGCAGAACCAAGTCAGGATGCTGCAGTGGAATGCAGTGCAGAGCTTCGGCCACGTTTGCCGCCGCAGCCGTATGAAAACCGGCGCGTCTCAGAATTCCTTGAATCGCACTCACCGTAGTGAAATCGTCATCTACAACAAAAACCAGCGGCGGGCGGTTCCCCGACTGCACATCTCCAGCCCGCATCCAACGATCTCCTTCGCTCTCAATCCATACATCGGCAATTTCCTAACTGTGATTAGCATCAAGCCCGAGGTTCTGCGAATCGCGCTGCGGATCGGCGTCTCGTAATTAGGAATGAGATAGAAACTAGCTAAGTGAAAAAACTAATTTCGCAACTCTGGACAGGAAGTTAGGGTTAATACCGCCATGAAACGTACACTGCTACTTTCGATCGCTACCCTGGCCTTCAGCGGATTGCTTGCCGCTCCGGGCTTCGCCCAGAACAACAACCAAGGCGCCGGCCCTGGCAACTACGACCCGAACCATCCACGCGTCAATCAAGTCAACAGCCGCGAGCAGAACCAGCAGAATCGCATCGCCAATGGCATCAAGAGCGGAGCGGTGACGCCGAAAGAGGGCGCCAAACTAGAGCGGCAGCAGAATCGAATCAATAATCAAGAAAAGAAGGACATGGCTGCGCATAACGGCCATCTGACCAAGGCCAATCAGGCCCAGCTCAACAGAGAACAGAACAGGGCGAGCAAGAACATCTACGCGAAGGAGCACAACAACGCGGTTCAATAGCCGGGCTCGTCATCACCGCAGCCCCGCGTCGAGAACAGCAGGAGAAGCTCAGTAGCAGCGAGCAATTTAAAAGCCCGTCGAGAAAAGTCGGCGGGCCTTTTTCTGTTTACGGCGGCGGGCAGTTAGCCCACAACCGCTGCCGATTGTGGGACTTGATACAAAGCTTCAAGGCTTCGCGATACGTCATCAGCCCGCCCCCGAAATGCCTCCTGAGTCACAGCCCACTGTGACGCATCTCACAGACGCAGTGGTAATTAAAGCAAACCATACTGGTTCTCAGCCGATCGGGGTGCAGGTCTGAGGGGATAAGTTTTCAGTCCTTCCCGTTTTGTTGTGAGTTGCAGACGTTGTTGTTGGTCCAATGGACTGACTGAATGCTAAACAGAGAAAGTTAAAATCAGGAGGATGGCAATGAAGTCAGGATTTAACAAAGGATACAAGCTGGTTGCAGCGTTGGCATTGGGGGCATTGCTGACACTTGGGGTAAGCGCCAGTGCGTTTGCGCAGGAAGCAGCAGCTTCAGCGCAGAACAAGAAGCCGGTGATGCACACGTATATTATCGAGCGCAACATCCCCGGAGCGGGCAGCTTCTCCAAGGCAAAACTGAAGGAGATCTCCCAGAAGTCGAACGGAGTGCTCAAGGAGATGGGTCCCAATATTAAGTGGGTCGATAGCTACGTCACTGGCGATAAAGTCTATTGCATCTATCGTGCAACCAATGAAGACTTGATTCGCGAACACGCAAAGCGTGGCGGCTTCCCCGCGGATAAGATTTCAGAGGTTGACACCATGATCAGTCCGGCAACCGGGAAGTAGCTGGCCTGGTTTCGTTAGTTGCTAGCCTGTTCTCCCAATGAGGTCGCCTCGCGCGACCTCATTTCATCTTTATCCCCGATCACCTCCGCACCCCAAACTGCCCCTTGCGCGCCGATGTCAAGAAAGAGTTTCGGATAATCCACTTTCAACCTACTGATAGCAAACAAAATAGAGTTGCTCGCAAGAAGATGGAATCGCCCCTGAAAATTGCTATCCTGAAAGAGAAGAAAAGCTCGCTCTCGACCTTGAACTCTCGTGTTTTCAGATTCTTAGCTGGAATATAAGGAAGGGAGTAGCACTTCAACTCGCGCCCAACATCTCCGAGTCGCATCCAACGGAACGCTGGTTCACGGTTAGCTCGTGCACTTCAACTTTGAAACTTCGAAACCTTGAAACTTTGAAACCTCGACCTCGAAACATGAAACTTTTCGCCCTAGCGCTTCTCCTCGTCTCAGCATTCGCCACGGCTTCTGCTGCGAATACCTGCGATGTCGATTCCGGCTATCACCAGATGTACAACCTCGATTTTCCAGCAGCTCATCGCACCTTTCTTTCCTGCGAGTCTGAGCGGCCGCGCGATCCTCTTCCTCATGTCTCCAACGCTGCCGCCTATCTCTTCTCCGAGTTTGACCGCCTTCACATCCTCGAAGTCGCGCTCTTCACCGATGACACTCGCTTCGATGCCCGCGACAAAGCCAAGCCCGACCCCGCCGTGCGCGACGCTTTCATGGCCGAGCTCTCCAAGGCCGAAAGCTTGGCCGAGCCGCTGCTTGCCGCCAATCCCAACAACCACGACGCGCTGCTCGCCCTGGTGCTCGCCAACGGATTGCGCAGCGACTATGCGGCCATGATCGAAAAGCGCAATATTGCCAGCCTCGGCTACATGAAGGCCTCGCGCAAACTGGCGCAGCATCTGCTTGAGCTCGACCCCACTTGTTATGACGCGTATCTCGCGGTAGGAATTGAAAACTATCTGCTCGGAGCCACGCCCGCGCCCGTGCGCTGGTTTCTCCATCTCGGAGGCGCCGAAACCGACAAGAACGCCGGAGTCGAGCGGCTCAAACTCACCGCCGCCCACGGACGTTATCTCGCGCCCTTCGCCCGTCTGCTCCTCGCCGTCGCCGCCCTTCGCGACCACGATCCCACAACCGCCCGATCCCTGCTGGCCGGACTCAGCCACGAGTTCCCCGGCAACCAGCTCTACGGCCGCGAACTGGCGCGAATCTCCCAATGACCTCGTATAGAGAACGGAGCTCCACAGATCATGCGCGCAGCACGTTCCACCCGAACGAAAGGCACTCCACAACCCCAAGCTGCAGCGGAGAAATCCTTCGCGTATGCACCGCCAGCAGCTTCCCGAAGATCCCGGGCGACTGCGCAAATCCCCCGAAGACCCTTTTCCGCAGCCAAGGATAGTCGTCCATCATCAGCATCAGCTTGCCCATGTTGCGCGGCAGTGTGCTGATCCGTTCATGCCGCCGCTGGTACTCGCTCAATTCTCCGCTGCACATCGCCTCTGCCAGCGCTGTTGCCTGTTGGAAAGCCAGACTCAGGCCGTCGCCGGTAATCGCATCGGCCGAACCCGACGAATCCCCGAGCAGCGCGACGCAGCCTCTGGTCACGGACTTCAGCTTGCGCGTCACCGTCACTGCGCCCATCGTCCTGTCGCTCGGACTCTGCCCCGCCAGCCGCTCCTGTAACTCCGGGAACGACGGCAGCGCATCCTCCAGCCGCACGTGTTGCGCAGAAGTAATTAACGTCACGCAAACTTCCTCGGCGCCCACCGGAGTCACATACACCTGCCCGCAATTCGCCCAATGTACTTCAACAAAAGCCGACCACGGTCGCATCTTGTAGTGACTGCGGAACCCATAGCGCCGCCGTGTGACCTTGCCCGCGCCCAAGCCCGACCATCTGCCGCAACGAGGAGTTCTGCCCATCGGCGCACACCACGTAGCGGCTCCGTAGCGTCTTTCCCCCAGCCATCACGTCACCCTGCCGGACGGCTTCCACTCGCGTTCCCCAGGCCAGCCGCACCCCTGCCGCTTCTGCCCTCGCCGTCAGCACGCGGTGCAGGGCAACCCTTCGCATCCCCACTCCGCTCCCCTGCGCAAACCGCGCACTGCTCTCACCGTCCCCATCCACAAATCGAATTCCCTCAAACGGAGCCGCAGCAACACCCGCCAGCTCCACTCCAAGCCCTCGCAGCGCCAACACTCCATCCGGCATGATTCCTTCGCCGCACGCTTTATCGATAGGCGGATGGGCGCAGTCCGCCACAGTTACGGACAATCCCCTTTGCGCCGCCGCAATTCCCGCCGCAAGGCCCGCCGGACCGCCGCCAACAACGAAGACATCAGTGCCTTGTGCGCTCAATCGCCTAGTCCTTACCAGCGCAGCAACACCAGTTCCGCGCAAAATCCCGGACCCATCGCCGCCAGAATCGAGTAGCTCCCCACGGGCGGACGCCGCTCGCGTACAAATGTCTCCAGAACCACCAGCACCGAGGCCGACGAGAGATTCCCAACATTGCGCAGCGCCGCCCAGGAAGCATCCAGCGCACCCTTCGGCAACCCCAGCGCCTCGGCGGTTGCGGTCAGAACCTTCGGTCCGCCCGTATGCATGATCCAGCTATGAATGTCGGTCTTCGTCAGACCGTTGCTCGCCAGAAAATCTGTCAACGTCATTTGCCAGATGCTGAAAAACCATCTCCGGAACGCTCGGCGCAAGAACGATCGAAACCCTTTTCGGAGATGTCCCATCCCATCACGTCCTCGGTGTTGGGATAAAACGAGGAGCACGACGCCAGCACCTGCGGCCCACTGCTCTTCAAGTCCGCGCCGGCAACAATCACCGCCGCCGCGCCATCTCCAAACAGGGCGGAGGAGATCAGATTCGCCACCGAGAGATCATCTCTTTGCCAGGTCAGCGAACATAACTCCACCGAGATCAGTGCCGCTGCCTGATCCGGAAACGCGCGAACGTAATCGGCGGCGCGCGCAATTCCCGCTGCTCCCGCAACGCAGCCCAGCCCGAAGATCGGAATCCGCTTTACATTCAGCGGCAACTTGATTCGATTGATCAGCCGCGCCTCGATCGAAGGGCTGGCGATTCCCGTAACCGAGACAAAAAAGATCGCGCCGATGTTTTCAAGCGTCAGCCCCGCCGATTCAACCGCCTTGAGCAGAGCCCGCTCCGCCAACTCCTCGGCTGCTTGAATCCACTCATTGTTGGCCTTGCCCCAGGTGTCCATCGGCAGATAGCCATCCAGCGGAAGCACGAAATGCCGCCGATCCACGCCCACGCTGGACATCATGCGACTTAAGACTCCGGGATTCGGAACCTTGTCGTCCCACTGCGACTTCAGCGCCTCCGCCACTTCTCGCTGGCTGAAGCAATACTTGGGAAACGCCGTCGCTACCCCACTGATCCGCATTCTTCCTTGCCTTGCAAGCTGGATTGTCAAAAAGAGCCGCTAACTGCGTCGAGCGATTACACCCGCGAGAGATACAAGCACCGCGCGAGCGCACTGGCTCTTGGATGATCATAAACACGAGAACGTTCCACAAGCAGCGCAGTAGAGATTAAGTCAGGGTCGTGCAGAAATGGATTCAGAGCCCGGAGCATGCACTCACAAGCTGAGAGTTTAGATGCGCAAGACAACAACTCGGGCGCAAACCAGCAACTCACGCTGGCTGCGCCCGTTTTACGATTACTCCGCCGCTGCTTACTTGATGGAACTGAATTACCTGCCGGCTGACCGCGCCTCCGGGGCGTGCGCTTCAGGAAAAAGCCGGTGTTGTTCCAGCGTGTCGATCAGCATATCGATCAGCGACATGACGATCTCCGGACGATGCCGAGCCTCTTCCACCAGGTGTCTGGAGCAAATTGCCTTCCCCTCCCAGTCCGGCAGCCCGCCATCATCGATGTCGGCGTAAAGTTGGTAGCGGCCCTCGTTCGGGCATTTCTCTTTGTGACACTTGTTTGCGTACTTCATTGTCCGCATCGGGAAGATTGATTGCCACCAGATTGAACATTCTTGTGTCTCTCCTTATGATTTCGGTGCCGCTGATCTTTTTTGATGCCTTTGCGCTTAAACTCTCGGTGCCGGTTCGTTCCGTCCCGATCGCATCGCCGCCCAGCTTGCTCAAAGTCCCTCGAAAAATCTGAATCAATTCCTCATCGCTCAGCGATGACTTCTTGCGTACCGAACGCTCGCCGAATCTCGGGCAGCATTCGATTGGCAACGCTCCGCGTCGTCTCCACTCCCAGCCGCGACAGAACCTGCAACACGCTCTCCGAACCCGAGTGACGTCCGATGACAAACTCCGGTGTCACCCGCCCCAGCTCCGCCGCAGAAAACAGCTCGTAGCTCTGCCGGTCCTTGATCAACGAATGGCAATGAATTCCCGATTCGTGCTGAAAAATCGCCTCGCCCGTAATCGGCTGGCTCACCGGAATGGCGCGGCCCGACGGCCCTGGCGACCATCTCGCACAAATTCTGCAACCCTCGGCATCGATCCCGCAAGGCCGCCCCAGCGAGTGCCGCATCGCCATCGCAACCTGTTCCAGCGCGGCATTGCCCGCTCGCTCACCAACTCCCGTGACCGTGGCGCTGATGCTTCCGGCTCCAGACTGTATGGCCGCAATCGCATTCGCCGTCGCCATGCCCAGATCGTTGTGACCGTGAAATTCAACCACTGCCTCTCCGGCAAACTCTCGCAGACTAAGAATCGCCGTCGCCGTCTGCAACGGATTCCAAATGCCAACCGTATCCGCAAGGCGAATTCGATGCGCACCCAGCGATGTGGCCGCGCTTACAAACTCCTCCAGAAATTCCGGCGCCGTGCGCGTCGCATCCTGCGCTCCGACCGAAACCCATGCAAAGCGCTCGCGCGCATAACCAACAATTCTCTGCAACTCCCGCATCGCCCAACTCTGCGTCTTGCCAATCGAGCTGAGTTGAATCTCCGAAGTCGGAATCGCAATATGGATCGACTCCAGTCCGCAAGCGGCCGTAGCGTCCACGTCGGTCTCACGCGCCCGGCTCCATCCCGTCAGCCGCACCGGAAGTCCAAGCCCAACCATGGCGCGGATGTCGTCGCTCTCGGCCTCTCCCATCGCGGCAATGCCGCACTCCAGTTCGGGCACGCCCGCATCGCTGAGCGCCCGCGCAATGGCAAGTTTCTCGTCACGACAAAACGCTACGCCCGGCGCTTGTTCGCCGTCGCGTAGCGTGCAGTCGATGATCCGTACCCTTGTCTCGCTCATAACGACTCGCTCACAATTGCCTCTGCTCTCGCCGTCGTTCTCTGGTCCGCCCTTGTCCTTGCCGTTGCTCTTGCCCTTGTTCTTTTGTTTTGAGGTGTCATCCTGAGCGCAGCGAAGGACCCCCGTACCGCTCAAATCTTCCGCGCCGTCTCAAGCTATTCAGCCAGCACAGCCGCTCCGAATCTAACGAACGCTCCTACGTAAGCAGCAGCTCCGTTGCTTCCTTACCCTCTTTCAGCGCGTCCAGAATCTCGTCGATCTTCTCCTCGTTCACCTCGCCGTACCAGGAGCCCTCGGGATAAATCACCATCAGCGGCCCCTTCTCGCAGCGGTTCATACAGCCTGTGCTGGAGACCATTACGTCCTCCATCCCGCGATCGCTCAGCTCCGTTTCAAGGTAAGGCAGCAGCTCTCGCGGAATCCTTCTTGTGACACATGCCCTTGCTCTCTCCCTTAACCCGGAAGCTGGCGCAAACTAGAATGTGGTGCGTCGGTTTCTGCATTGTTTTTCTCCTTCAATCAATAAGCGATGTCTATTAAGCGCAACCTGTACCCGTTCCCTCGCATCCCGAACTCCCGCAGGACTTGAACTGCTTCTTCATCGCCGCCGGAACGTCTCCGCTGCGATGCAGACTCTCCATCGCCTGCGCAATCAGCCCTGCGGCCTCGATCACGCGCAGGCCGCTGTTCTCCAATACCCAGCGCGGTGCCCGTCCCACTCCGCTGACCAGAATCGTGTGGCAATCCTCAATCGACTTTGCCAGGTCGCGCCAGCGCTGATTCCCGCCGCCTTCCTCAGGCGCTTCGCGCATCGCCACCAGCTTCGGCTTGATCTCGTCGTACTCGAAAACCCACAGCCGCTCCGCTTCGCCCAGATGCTGATTGACCAAGATCCCCTCCATGCTCGCAACTGCAACATAGGGCCGTCCCGAGCGATCATCCAGCAATCCATTCGCCGAGTCGCGCATCAGGCTCACCAATTCCGAAGACTTGTCCTGCTCCCAGCAGGCCCACGGCATCCGCGCGGCATCGCGAGCAGTGCTCCATCTGCGGCAGCACCTTGGCAACCTCGGCGCGAATCCTTCAACACGTCGGCCGGCGGCAACTCGCCAATCTCCGCAAACGGCGTCCCCGCAACCGGGTACAGCGGGATGCAGTTCATCACGTCGGCACCCAGCGCGCGCATCTCCTCGGCCACCACTGCCACGTGGTCGTCGTTGATTCCCGGCACCAGAATCGTGTTGACCTTCAGCATCACGCCGGCCTCCTTCAGCGCCTTGATCGATTCAAGCTGGCGCTCCCACAGAATCCGCGCCGCCGCTTCACCGCGGTAAATCGTCTTGTGATCGCGCACCCATGAGTAAATCTTCACCCCGATCGCGGGATCGATGGTGTTCACCGTGATCGTGACGTGGCTCACCTGCAACCGCGCCAGTTCCTCGGCATATGGCGCTACGTTCAATCCATTGCTGGCAACGCAGAGCAGCATCTCGGGATACTTCTCGCGCACCAGGCGCAGCGTTTCAAGCGTCTCGTCCGGGGTGGCGAATGGGTCGCCCGGTCCGGCGATCCCCACCACCTTCAACTGCGGAACGCGCTCCATCACTTTGCCCAGATAGGCGAGCGCCTGCTTCGGCTCCAGCACCGCGCTGGTCACTCCAGGGCGGCTCTCGTTCATGCAATCAAACTTGCGATCGCAATAGTTGCACTGGATGTTGCACTTGGGCGCCACCGGTAAGTGGATGCGCCCCGTGGTGTGACGAACGTCCGAGTTAAAACAAGGGTGTTGGGTCAGGTCCAGTGGCATCGTGTGCACCTCTACAAATAGCTATAGCCAATTGATGATGAGTCCTGCTTCACTTCCAGCAGGGTGTTGACGATGAGATCGAACAGTTGCTGTGCGCCCCGGTAACCGAGATGCAAAATTCGTTGTCCTCCGATGCGGTCATGAATCGGAAAGCCTACCCGGATCAGTGGCACACCAAGCTCGCGCGCCAGCTTTGCTCCTTTGCTGCTTCCGATCACGAAGTCTGGCTTCATTTCCTTCCACTCCACTTCCTCGCCCATGGTCATGAAGTCAACGCCGTCCCGCACCGTAATCTCTTCGCGCACATGGCCCAACTGGCTGGTGACTTCCGCAATGCTGCTCGCCAGCGCGCCGCTCTTACCTCCCGAAGCGCACAGCACCGGAACCACACCGGTCTCCGCCAGGAATGAGGTCAATCCCACCACCATGTCTTCATCGCCAAACACAATCGCCCGCTTGCCGAACAGATACTTATGTCCGTCCACGAAAGCGTCCACCAACCGCCCGCGCTCACGTCTGTATTTCTCCGGAGTCGAATTTCCCGTCAGCAACTCCATCGCTGCAAAGAACGCATCGCGTCTCACGAACTCCGATGGGCAACCCGATCCGCTTCGCCGGAACCGCAAAGCGCTCCTGCAGAAAAGAAGCCGCCGTGACCTTCGTACGCAACGTCCGTCCGAACTCAATGCTGGCATTCGCCGAGGCCGTCGCGCGCAACGCGGCAATCGTCGTCCCGCCATCGGGAATCTTGTGGTACTTCTCCATCGACTCGCCGTCCAGCGTCTCCGAATAATCCGGAAATACCGTCGCCGGCATCGTGAAATCCGCAGCCACGTCTTTCAGGAACCGCAAATCTTCTGCCGATACCAACCCTGGAAACAGATTCACAACCTTGCTGTCACTCGCGCTAGCATCGGCCTCCGCGAGTTGCTCCACCACCGCGCGCACCGCATCGTGAAAGCCATCGATGTGCGTGCCGGTGTAGCTCGGTGTGGAAACATGCACTAGCAGCGGCTTCTCAGCTCCCTCTCTGGTTTTGAGATACTCATGCAGCAGCCCGTGTACGTCTTCGCCAATCGTCTCCGTCAAACAGGTGGTCGCAATTCCGATCAGCGTCGGATGATATTGCGAGGTCACATTGTCCAACCCCTGCCGCAGATTCGCCTCTCCGCCGAAAATCGTGGTCGCTTCGCTAAAGCCCGAGGTCGCAATGTCCATCGGCTCGCGGAAATGGCTGATGATGTAGCGCCGCATGTAAGTCGCGCAGCCCTGCGATCCATGCAGGAAGGGAAGTGCTCCGGCGATGCCGCGCATCACCAGCGTCGCCCCCAGCGGAGTGCAGGCCTTGCAAGGATTGCGCGTAGAAACCCAGTTCGGACGCGGTGCGCGTTTTGTGTCACGGGCCGGCGAGCTCATTTCAACACCTCCAGCGAGTTACCGCGTTTACGTGGAGTCAACTGCCACACCGGGCTCATCACGCTGCTATGAACTTCCTTGGCAAAATTCACCATGCCCTCAAATCCTGCCAGCGCTTCCTTGCGCTCGTGGTTGTGATCGCAAAATCCGATGCCCAGCTTGTAAGCAATCGGGCGCTCTTTCACGCCACCAATAAATACGTCCACATCTTTTTCTTCCAGAAAGCTTGAAAGCTCCAACGGGTTCGAATCGTCGGCAATGATCGTGCCCTCGTCGCACAGCTCTCGCAGTTGCTCGTAGTCGTCTTTGTTGCCCGTCTGCGACCCAACCATCACCGTCGTCATTCCCAACAACCGCAGCGCCGCAACCAGCGAAAACGCCTTGAACGCTCCACCCACATAGATCGCCGCGCGCTTGCCTTCCAGCACTTTCTTGTATTCGGCAATCAGCGGCATAATCCGCTCCAGCTCTTCGCGAACCATCTCCTGCGTGAGCTTCATCATCTCTTTGTTCTTGAAGTGGCGCGCAACGTCGTACAGCGACTTCGACATATCCTCCACGCCAAAGTAAGAGACGCGGATGAACGGAATCCCATACTTCTCTTTCATCTGCTTGGCCAGATGCGTCATCGAGCCCGAGCATTGCACCACGTTCAACGCCGCGCCATGCGAGCGCCGGATGTCGTCGATCCGCCCGTCGCCCGTGATGCAGGAGACCACCTGCACGCCCATGCGCTCGTAGTATTTGCGAATCATCCAGGTCTCGCCCGCCAGGTTGAAATCGCCCAGAATGTTGATGCTCATCGGGCTGATGCCTTCAGTCGAGCCTGTTCCAATCAGTTGCAGCAGTGCGTCGCACGCCGCCTTGTAGCCGTCCTTCTTCGTCCCTTTAAATCCTTCCGAATGCACCGCAAGCACCGGAATACCTTTTTCCGCGCTCACCTGCTTGCACACGGCCTCCACGTCGTCGCCAATCACTCCCACGATGCATGTCGCGTAAACAAACGCGGCCTTCGGTTGATGTGCGTCGATCAGTTCGCAGAGCGCGGCGTGCAATTTCTTTTCGCCGCCATGCACCACGTCCAACTCTTTCATGTCGGTCGAAAAGCTCAGCCGGTGCAGCTCCGGCCCCGACGACAACGCTCCCCGAATGTCCCACGTATAGGAGGCGCAGCCAATCGGTCCATGCACAATGTGCAAAGCATCGGCGATGGGATACAGTACGACGCGAGAGCCGCAGAAGACGCAGGCGCGCTGGCTAACCGAACCAGCAACGCTCTGTTTCTCGCAGTCGAGCTGGAAGGTCTGCTCCTGACCCTTCCGATACACCTGCCGCTCGCGCTCTCGTAAAATATCTGCCATCGCCGTTTCCTTGTTGAACTAAAGCATTCAAATAGAATCTGCGGGTGCCCCACCTTCGCCGCCTCTTTTGCGGCTAAGGTGGGTTGTGCACGGTGTGCAAACTACATTACTAATTCAAAGCGCTCCTCGAGTGCATCACGATCCTGGCGATCCATCACCACTCCCAGGATCTTCTCCAGCAACCGCATCGCGCCCTTGTAGCCAACCGTTGGGAAATAGGAATGTCCCACGCGGTCCATGATCGGGAAGCCATGGCGCACGAATGGAATGTCTTCATCGCGCGCAATGTACTTGCCATAAGTGTTGCCAATCAGCACGTCAACCGATTCCTGCTTGATCCACTGATGCAACAGGTACATATCGGCCTGCGCTCCAGCCTTTATCTTCGCCTCCGGAACATTGCCGCCCAGTGCCTTCCGAACACGTGCATCAAACGACGCGAACTTTTCGCCGGTCATACCCGGCGTGCCGGTCACCAGGTACACCGGCTTCATATCCAACAAGGTCAAGAACTCAGCCAGCGACACCAACTGATCCGGATCGCCAAATAGCGCCACCCGCTTGCCGTGCAGGTACTGGTGCATGTCAGAGATAACGTCCAGCAGCCGTCCGCGCTCATCGTTGATCGAGTCCGGAACCTTCACGTCTGCGATTGTGCGCAGCCGGTCGATGAAACGGTCGGTGGCCTGCAATCCAATCGGCAGCTCCAGCGTCTCGCCCGCCACAGCACACTTCTTGGTCAGCGCATCCACCGCTGCCGAAGAGCACGAGAGTCCCATTCCAATAGTTCCAATGCTGCCGCCCGAACTACGTACCTGCTCAACCGTCGTGCCGCCCTTGGGATAGAACTCGTGCTTGCCGGTGTGCGGCAGATCCAGCACGTCTGAGGTGTCCGGATACATCACCACTTCAACGCCCATCTTGTGCGCCAGGCATTTCAACTCGCGCATGTCAGAGGGTTCAACCCAACCCGGAATCAAATTGACCTGATTCTTCTTCTCCGCTTCCGGGTCGGCTAACTGAGTGACCATCGCCTTCGTCATGCTGGAGAAGCCGGTGACGTGCGAGCCCTGATAGCTCGGCGTGCTGCAGTGAATCACGTGCTTGCCTTCCGGCACCTTGCCCTCGGAAACCGCCTTGGCCACAATCTGCACCAGGTCGTCGCCGATCGTCTCGGACAAACACGTCGTGTGTACGGCAATCACGTCCGGGTTATAAACCCCAAAGATCGTCTGAATTGCCTGCAGCAGATTCGCCTGTCCGCCGAAAACCGAGGTGCCTTCTGTGAATGAACTGGTAGCCGCCATCACCGGTTCCTTGTAGTGGCGGGTCAAGGTGCTGCGGTGATACGAGCAGCAACCTTGCGATCCGTGGCTGTGCGGCAGAGTGTTGTGCAAGCCCAGAGCGGCGTACATGGCGCCAACCGGTTGGCAGGTCTTCGCCGGATTCACCGTAAGTGCGGTGCGTTCTACAACCTCATCCGTAGTGTGTCGCAAAAGCATAAAGCGTTCCCTTTCTGCTCGGTGAGCAGTGTCTGTCCTGGCTGAAGCGTTCGAGTACGATTCCTAGTCGGCGGCAACTTCCGAATGTTTCTCCGTCGTCGGCTGCCAGGGCGGAGTCACATGCGACCAGATCTTCATGTTCACCATGCGGTCGATGTCCTTGAAGAAGTTGATCGCTCCTGTGAAGCCCGCATACGGCCCACCGTAGTCGTAGCTGTGCAGCTGCTTGCAGGGAATCCCCATCTTCTGCACTCCAAACTTCTCCTTGATGCCAGCGCAGAAAATATCGGGCTTGTAGATTTCCAGCAGCTTTTCGGTTTCATGATGGCTCAGGTCGTCGATGACCAGTACGTCGTCATCCATCTCCGGCATCATGCCGACATAGTCGCGGAACTCCATCTCAGTCATAGCTTCAAGCTTTGCCAGTTGCTCCGGAGTTCGCCTTGCGCGATAGCGCTCCGGATCGGGAACCACATCGATTTCCTCAATGTTCTTGCTGTCCGCATCCACCTTCAATCCAGGCAGTACCTTGCGGCCTTCGTAGTCGTCGCGGTGACCGAACTCATACCCCGCGGCGATCGTCTTCATGCCGATCTCGGTAAACAGCTGTTGATAGTGGTGTGCGCGTGAGCCGCCGACAAACAGCATCGCCGTCTTTCCCTGGCAGCGTGCTTTTATGATTGCGCGCGTCGCCTCCACCTTCGCCATCTCCTCGGCAATCACCTCTTCTACCCGCGCCTTCAACCCGGCGTCTTCAAAGTAATCTGCAATCCTGCGCAGCGACTTTGCCGATGCTTCGGCGCCGATGAAGTTCACCTTCATCCACGGAATTCCGAAGCGCTTTTCCATCATCTCGGCCACGTAGTTGATCGAACGGTGGCACATGACAATGTTCAAATCGGCCGTGTGCGCGTTCGCCATCGTGTCGTAAGTCGAGTTGCCGCTGAAGGTCGCGATCTGCTTGACGCCGCAGCGTGCCAGAAGGTCTTCCAGCACAAAGCCGTCGCCGCCGATGTTGTACTCACCCAGCATGTTGACCTTGAACTTTTCTTCGTGTTCCGTCTCGTTGTTGCCAATGATGTGCTTGAACACACCATTGTTTGCAATGTGGTGTCCCGCCGACTGACTGACGCCACGATAGCCTTCGCAGCTGAATCCGAAGACGTTGATGCCGAGCTCAGCTTTCATCTCGCGTGCCACGGCATGAACGTCGTCACCAATCAGTCCCACCGGGCAGGTCGAGAAGATCGCGATCGCCTTGGGATGAAAGAGATCGAAGGCCTCTTTAATCGCCGCCCTCAACTTCTTCTCGCCGCCAAATACAATATTTTCTTCCTGCATATCCGTGGACAGGCAGTAGGTAATGAAGTTCTGATCGTCCAATGTAGCCGGACGCGTTTGATTACGGCGGGTCAGCCAGGCATAGAAGCTGCACCCGATGGGGCCATGCACAATGCTGAGAATGTCGCGGCTGGGGCCAATGACCACGCCCTTACAGCCGGCATAGGTGCAACCGCGCTGGGTGATAATCCCAGGGCTGGAGCGCACGTTCGCCTTAATCTCCGGCACGCTGCCGTCTTCACGATGTTCCGTTACAACGATCTGCTCGGAGCGCTTCTGGCGAAGCTTCTTCGGATAGATCTGAATCAACTCTTCTTTGACAACGCGCGGATCTTTCGACATAGCTCACTCCAAATCTGTGGCTGGCCCTCATCGGGCACACTTTGTTTTGTCTTAACTCAGTTGCCGGCGCTTAGACCGCGACTTCCGTGCCGGGAGGAACGCCTTCGATCAGACCGAAGTCGAGCAGCAGCTTTTCCAGGTCATCCATCGGCAGCGGCGTCGGGATCACGAACTTCGTGTTCCCATCAATCGCCTTGGCCAGTGCGCGGTACTGATCGGCCTGCGGGGCATCCGGACGCCAGTCGATCACGGTCTTGCGGTTGATCTCGGCGCGCTGCACGTCATTGTCGCGGGGAACGAAGTGGATCATCTGCGTGCCCAGCTTGCGGGCAAACTCGGCGATCATTTCCCGTTCGTTATCCACGTTGCGGCTGTTGCAGATCAGGCCACCCAGGCGTACGCCGCCGGCCTGCGCAAATTTCAGAACTCCCTTGGAGATGTTGTTGGCCGCATACATCGCCATCATCTCGCCCGAGCACACAATGTAGATCTCCTGTGCCTTGCCTTCGCGGATCGGCATCGCAAAACCGCCGCACACCACGTCACCAAGCACGTCGTAAAACACATAGTCGAGTTCCGCTTCATAGGCGCCGAGCTGTTCCAGCAAGTTGATCGAGGTGATGATGCCGCGTCCTGCGCATCCCACGCCCGGCTCCGGTCCGCCTGACTCGGTGCACTTCACACCGCCATATCCCGGACGAAGCACATCGTTCAGATCGACTTCGTCGCCTTCATCGCGCAGCGTGTCCAGCACCGTTTTCTGCGCCAGGCCGCCCAGCAGCAGGCGGGTCGAATCCGCCTTGGGGTCGCATCCGACCACCATGATCTTCTTGCCCATTTCGGCCAGTGCCGCGACCGTGTTCTGGGTGGTTGTGGACTTTCCAATTCCGCCTTTGCCGTAGATCGCGATGCTTCTTCTCGCCATGTCACTGCTCCTTTAAGATTTCGTCTATTTGCGTGTGCTGTTGAATAAACTTTCATCCGTCATCCCGAAGGATGTGGGTACACCGCGCCTCATGAATCTTCATGACCTTGCATCACGGGGCCGGTAAAATTTGAGTAGAGGAATCCATCCTGCCGCACGAAGCGGGGCGAGGACTTTGGCTCGATCAGGGAGCGGGTCAACCAAACGCGAGCTACAGCGCCGCGTCGATCTGGAAGGAACATTCAGCGAGGGCGGCGGTCTCGGACGCCTGCTACTTGCTCCTGTGTAGAACTAGACAATAGACGGAACTCAGCCCTGAGTCCAATTCATTTTCTTTATCACCACCATAACCATCTAAGGCTTAGAATCATGTCTATCGGTGCCCCACCTTCGCTGCGCGTTTCTTGGGGCTAAGGTGGGAAGCGGCGCCCATAGGCTTCTAGTTATGGACAACATAAGAACTTTCAATTGGCCTTCATCCGTTGCTTCCCGTTACTCTCATTTAATACTTGCGAGTAACCCGCCTGAGACCGGGGGAGAGTTGTAAGCACAGCATGCGTGAATCAGAAAACGACGCGGCCACATGGCAAGTTGCCATCCTGCATCGCACAAGTCGAATTGTCAGCTCCGGTCTCTCGATCGACGACATGTTGCAGGAGCTCGTCGCCATCACGGTAGAGGTGACCGGTTGCGACGCCTGTCTCGTTTATCTGCCCGATCATGAAACCGGAGACATCGTGCTGCGCGCATCGCAGTTGCCCCACGATGCCGAAATCGGCGCCGTCCGCCTGAACCTCGGGGAAGGCATCGCCGGATGGGTCGCCCAGCACAAGTCCGCCGTCGCGCTTTCCAATCACGCCTTCGCCGACTCCCGCTTCAAACACTTCACGACCCTGGTCGAAGACACCTACGAAGCCCTGATCTCCGTTCCCCTCGTGCGCGGAGGAGAGGTGATCGGCGTGCTCAACGTTCATCATCGCGAACCCCACGTCCACACGCCGGACGAAATCTCCGTACTCTGCTTTCTCGGTGAGCAAATGGGCGGTGCAATCGCCTACTCCGCCCTCGCCGAACACAACATCAAGCTCAAGCAGGAGGCGCTGCTCGTCCGTCAGCAACTGGAAGAGCGCAAAATGATCGAGCGCGCCAAGGGAGTCCTGCAGCAACGTTTCGGATTATCTGAGGAAGAAGCCTATCAGCGTCTGCGCGACGAAAGTCGCAGACTGCGCCGTACCATCCGCGATGTCTCGGAAGCCGTGCTGCTCGTCGAGAATCTCGGCCAGGAGCGGCCGCGTCAAAAATCCGAACCCGGCGCACCCGGCACAAAAGATAACCGGCACTCGTGACCTGTACGCATCGGTCGGGCGGCAAATCGCGCCAGCATTGCCTACTTAGTCGAAGTCTCTTCGCGCTCCGGCCTCTGTCGCATCTCTGAAAAGCTAATCGCATTCATGATCAGCCCCGCGCATGTATCAAGCCCCAGTGTGCTGTTCACGCACAGATGGTACAAGCTCCGGTCCGCGACATTGCACCCGTAGTAGTCCTCTATATAGTGGTGGCGTTCGGAATCAATGCGGTGCAGCAAGCCTGCCAGGTCCTGCTCCTGCGGGTGCCGAGGTTTCATCCGCTCAATCTTCTCCGCCATCGGCGCATACACCAGCACATGCAGCACCGCAGGATGATTACGTAACACGCACTGCGAGCCGCGCCCGATGATTACGCAATTTCCCGTATTTGCCGCCTCACGGACCACGCGGGCGGTGAATTTTTGCAGCGAGTCGTGGTCCACCCCTGCGTCGTCAAACCCTCCCAGGTAAACCTCCGGCCCACCGTGGCGGAAGCCTTTCATCACCCGCTCCCACCACGCGCTGCAGTGTTCGTCCGCCTGTTCCGCCCAGTTGCGGTCGATTTTTCCCATGGCTGCGACGCGTTCAATGATCTGGCGGTCCACAAACTCCCATCCCAACCGTTCCGCCACACGGCGCCCAACCTCGGCTCCGCCGCTGCCGTACTCTCGTGCGATGGTCACAGCATTGAACATACCGTTCCTCCGTCAACTCGTCGGGCCAACTCCGCTCGCCCGTGCTCCACACTCAGAACTAGTAGAATGAGCTTCGACCCATCTCCAATGTCTCGAACTATGTCGCCTCAAGCCATCTCGTCTCAAGCCGCGTCCAGCCGAACTCCGCACTCCGCGCCTTCCGCTCGCGCCGTGGATCTCCTCACCGGAGCCGTTCTCTTCGTCGCCACCATGGCCTTCGTTCTCTGGCAGAACTCCCACCTCACCGTGCTCTGGGATCTCAGCTACATTCTCGAAAACGCCACCCGCATATCGCTCGGACAGATGCCTTACCGCGATTTCCCGTTTCCCTACGCGCCAGTCACCTTCCTCGTCCAGGCTGCCATCATTAAACTCTTTGGACGCATCATCTTCCACCATTATCTCTATGCCGCCCTCACCGCTGCGCTCGCCTCGCTGCTCACCTGGCGCATCCTGTTCCGCCTGCTCACCGCATCGCAACTACCCGCGCGTCTCACTGCATTTCTGCTCGCCGCGCCCCTCGTCTTCCTCGGCACCAGCAGCATCTTCCCCCATCCGTTCTACGACTCCGACTGCACCCTCTGCATACTTTGTTGCACTTGGCTGCTCCTCCGTCTGGAATCCGCAAACTTTCCCCCATTTTCCACCTTCACTTGCGGCGTCCTCCTCGCCCTTCCGCTCTTCATCAAGCAGAACACCGGACTCGCCTTCCTCCTCAGCGCCGTCGCCTGCATCGCCTTTCTCGGAATTCGCAATTACCGAATTCGCGAGCAGCGGATTCTCAATCTGCGCCCCGCAGCTCTGCTCCTCGCCGGAGCCGCCACCGGATTCACCTCTGCGCTTGCGCTCATTCACCACACCGTCGGCCTAGCCAACTACTTCCACTGGACGGTTCAGTTCGCGGCCTCACGCCGTCTTCCCGGCCTCGCCTCCATGCTCGCCATCTACCGCGATCCAGCTCTGCTCTGGACCTATCTTGCCTTTGCCCTCGGACTCGCGCTTTTTCTCCTCCGTTCCGTCCTCTCGGCCTCGTTTCAGCGGGCAGCGGCATGGATCGCCGCGTCTCTCCTCGCGCTGCCGTTTCTCTGGACCTTTGTTTCTCTTTGTATTCAGCAGGATGCCTCTGACCGCGTCGAAGTTCTCCTGAATCTCTGGCCCGTGCTGCTGATCGCGTCCCTCGCCTTCGCCTTGTGGCAGCTCCCGCGCGCCACTACCATCGAGCAACTCGTCCCCGTCATCCTGCTCGGAGCCATTCACGGAGCCTTCCTTTCGCAGCAACTCTGGGGCTCCACCTACGCCCTCTGGCCTCTGTTCGTCATCCTCCTCGCAACGATCCTCATAGCCCTCGCCCCGCAAAACGCCCCGGCAAAGGATTGGCACGCGCTCACCGCCTTCACCGCTCTCGTCTCATTCGTGCTGCTCACCACCGGAGCCTACTACGCGCTCAGCCACGAGCGCCTCGATTACGCCGATCTCTCCGGAGGCACCCTCGCCCACTCCAGCCTCCCAGCTCTACATGGCCTCGCCATGCGCGGCAGCTATCTCCCCGATTTCGAAGAACTCGTCGCCTACACCGACCACAACATTCCCCGTAGCGACGCCATCCTCATGCTCCCCGGCGAAGATCTTTTTTACTTCACCACCGGACGCATTCCGCGCTTCCCCGTCCTCCTGCTGGACAACACCGTAAACCCCTACTCGGCGGCGCAAATCGTCGAACTCGCCCGCCAGCGCAACGTAGGCTGGCTCATCATCAAGCGCAACCTCCAACTCCAGGAAGAGCCGCTCTCATTCCGACCCCAACTCCTCGAACTTCTCTCCCACGACTTCACTCCCGTCGAGTCCCTCAACAACTACGACATCTACCGCCGCAAAAATTAGCGCAAGAATAAATAGCCTGCGGGTGCCCCGGGTGCCTGCGGGTGCCCCACGTTCGCCTTCCTTTGGCTAACGTGGGTCTGTTGACCCTGCCTTCGCCTTTGCCTTTCCTTCCAAACGCAACAAAGCCGAAGCATCTGCTCCGGCCTTTTGTTCCCTCATCTCGCTCTTTACACCCGTCTCAGCCAAACCTCCTGCACCCGATGATTCAATCCCTTCTGCATCACCACCTGCGCCCGCTCCCGCGTTGGAGCCACGTTGTTCACCAGGTTCACCAGATTGATCCGCTCCCAAATATCTGCCGCAAAAGCCCTTGCCTCCTCATCGCTCACATCCGCAAAGCGATGGAAGAACGACCGCGGATTCCTAAACGCCGTATGCTTCAGCAGCAGAAATCGCTCCAAATACCACTGCCGGATATGCGACTCCTCCGCATCCACATAAATCGAAAAATCGATCATATCGCTGGCAAAGATCTTCGGCCTCCGCGGCCCGCCCAGCAGGTTCAGCTGCAGCAGGTTCAGCCCCTCCAGAATCAGAATCTCAGGCCGCCTGATCTCCAGAAACTCATTCGGAACAATGTCGTAATCGTCATGCGAATACACCGGAACCTTCAGCGTCGGCGCCCCTTGCCGCAGCCCGATCATAAAATCCAGCATCTTCGGCAGGTCGTAGCTCTCCGGAAAACCCTTCCGCTCCATCAATCCGCGCTCTTTCAGCACTTCGTTCGGAAACAGAAAGCCATCGGTCGTCACCAGCTCCACCGCCGGATGATCCGCCCAGCGCGAGAGCACCTCGGCCAGCACCCTTGAAAACGTGCTCTTGCCCACCGCCACGCTACCCGTCACCGCAATCACATACGTCGGACGATGGCTCGGCCGGCCCAGAAACGCATCCTTCACCCGCACCAATCCGCTTGCCATCGAAATATGAATGTTCAGCAATCGCCCCAGCGGCAGATAAATCGCCTCCACCTCTTCCAGAGACACCGGATCGTTCAACCCACGCAACGAATCCAAATCCTCGTCGCTGATCTCCAACGGCATATTGGCCCGCAGCTCTGCCCACTGCTCCCGGTTGAACTTCTCGTACAAATGCGGAAACATGCGGCGCATCTCCATCGCATAGCGGCGCTCGGCTGTCTTGCTCTCTCCCATCCCGCCCTTCCTTCGCATGTACTCAGAGTCCGCCTGCCCCCTCGGCACGCGCGCAACTTTCGAGTGTAGATCACCTTTGCCCCTACCGTCACGTTTGTCTTAGGTGTCTTCAAAACTCGACCAGTGCTCAGGCCCCACAGGTGCTCCATTCAAGCCTTCTGTTTGCTTGAGGTGGGTTTGTTGACCTTGCTCTTGCCTCTGACGTGTTCCAGCGACTGCCATCAGTACAAATCGAATCGGTCCCGGGCCATGGCGCAGAGCGTGCAGCGTGAATTCACACTACTTCTGCTAAACCTCCTAAACATGATCGAGGACGCTTTCTAGTTCCGGAGCTTCTGAGCGGCGCCCCGGGTCGAGGTGAAGCCCACGGTTCCCGCAATGCGGGACCAGTTCTCGACAGCATATGCGGTGCAGATCACCATTATTCCGAGATGAGGGATGCTGTATTCCTTGTTGTATCCCGAGAGGATGCACATCGCGATGAACGTCCCAACGGTGGCCAATGCCAAACTGGTTACGATAATGTCCTCGATCGGAAGTTCGCCAGACTTCAGCAAAAGGGTAAGTGGCGCGAAAATGACGAAGCCAAGAGTCACAATATAAAAACCTAGTAGAAGTGGAGCCTCGGCATCGATCGACCGACTTAAGAACTTTGCGACCGGTTCGAATCCGGGTCTTACTGGATCGCTCCCGTCAACAGTGGTGGCTCGGTAGTCTTCAATTGCTGGTGTCGTTTCCGCATATCTGAAATCGAATGTGTCACTCACGAAGTTTCCGAGAACGTTATTGAGGTAAGTTCTTGGAAATCTCTTAATCAATTTGAAAGACACTCTGCCCGCGTAGTCACCGATGTTGACTCTCTGCCTCACCACTGCAGTGCAGAATTCGCCAGGCACGCAAGGAATTCTGGTCTTCATCCCGAGCACATCTTCGAAAACACTATCCACCTTCAAATGGAAGGCTGATGCTGTCTCTGTCGGATCTACGATTGGCAGATAATAGTAGTATTTTTCGAGATTCGGCCTTGCTTGCCAGATGTGGTCACGCACAACTAGACCATTGCGGTTTCTTTGAAGAAAAGACGCCGTCATTATCTGTCCGAACAGCTGGTCTTCCTTGTCCACTTTATCGAACAGGTTATAGACCGTCTTGGTTCTATTCCAACCCATAAGCGTTGTTATACGAAATTCACCGATACCCACATAATTCCAAGTCATCCAAGCCAGTATGGGTATGGCTGCCGAGATAAAGATGAGGAACACGGCGGCTGGAATGCGATCTTCATGCGATGTCGCGACTCCGCGGATCTTCGACGGTACCCATATTCCCAGCAATATAGTCACGAGGACGACGGAAAAGACCATATTCTCCGGACGAAGTAGCACTGCAAACGCGAAGATAAAGCCGCACACCAAAGATATGATTACGATGGGTGATCCATCCCGAATTCTCTTAATCAGAGTTGCGAATATCGAAGTACATAAAACTAGGACAGCAAATCCAATCGACAGGTTCAGAATGTTGACTTCCATCACGCAGAGCGCGGGAATCGTAGCCACAAACACCGCCGAAGCGAGTGCAATGTTTCTTCGGACATTCAGTTTTCCCAGCGTATATAGCAGGAGGCAGGTCGCACCAATGTTCAATGCCGACTGCATGTAGATAGCTAAATATGCAGCCTTGAACGAAAGGGTGGGACTCGCGGGAACTCTGCATAACCACTGCGCGAGTCCAAGAAATAGCGGATAAACAGGTGTGCGTTCACCCGGGCCAAATTTGTGAGTGCTCCACAGAAAATAGGGAACAGTGTACATGCCACTATCACCCGACCACATCGGCTTAAAAGCAAGGTAAAAAGGAGTCCGAGCCAGCAGTCCAGCAAGCAGGATGAAGACGAAATGTAGCCAGCTTGGGCGGTAAGGTGAGGCGAGCTGGGTAGTGGGGTGGGTAATGGGTTCTGCGGCAGCAATTGGTAGGGTAGCTTTGAGCACTGGTGGCATGGTTCTTTTTCCTTAGCCTTGACGGGGAGCAAAAAGAGTAGCATTCAGTAACTCTGGATTCAAGGAGATTGAGCTTTGCTGGGCCTTTTCGGCGGTGTCCCTCGATAAAAACGAAGGCGTTGTCAAGGCGAGATTTTCCTGAGCGGTGCGCGAGCACCGGTTGGTTTGCGAACCAGAGTTACAGTTTGAGGACCAAGACTCTGGAAACATCACTCGCTGATCACTTCCGGTGTAGCATCACGTCCACCAACCATCGATACGGCTTTCGATTGTTGGGTTGTCGGGAGATCATAAAAGGACTATATTTGGTCTCATTGAACACCAAGGGGTAAGCATGCGCTACTCATGTCAAGTCAAACCGATCAGCTATCTTAAGGCCAACGCCGCCGAGGTTTTAACAAAACTTGCCGAACAGCGCGAGTCCTTAGTCATCACACAAAACGGTGAAGCCAAAGCTGTCTTACAGGACGTGGCGTCATTTGAGGAAACTCAGGAGACGCTTGCACTACTGAAGATTGTGGCGCTGGGCAATCAGGAAGTGGCCGCTGGCAAAGTCAAGCCAGTGGCGGACGTGGCGGCCCGTCTGCGTGCGAAGAGAGCAACTCGCTGATAGCGAAATCATCTGCCGGGTTCAAAGTCTTGCTCACCGATGGTGCAGAGCGTGACTTGGAATCTATTTACGACTACATCTCAGAATTCGATTCTGTTTCTAACGCAAACCATGTGCTTGATCAGTTGATGGCAATTGCTGAGAGTTTAGCGCAATTTCCAGAGCGCGGCGGTTATCCAAAAGAACTCGAAAGAGTGGGCATCAAGGAGTACCGCCAGACTTGGTTCAAGCCATATCGCGTGATCTACCGCATTGAAGGCAAACAGGTGATCATTTATCTGATCGCAGATGGCCGACGGGATACGCAATCACTATTAACGCGTCGGTTGCTGGGGGCGTAATGGAACGGGTTTTATCTACTAACTGCACAAGCTGCAGGGAGATGCGCAACAACCGGGTATGCGGCATTCCTTCGCCGCATACCCGGCCTGCGCCGCCGTTAGAAGTGGAATCCCAACTCTCCCGTGTAGCTCCGTGGCGTAACGTAGTGCGTCCCGCTAAACGTTGACAGGAAGTTATACAACGCATAGCTGTTGGCCAAGTTGATGACCGTAAACTGTGCGCTCCATTGGTACTTGTCCCCGTTGAACAGGTTGTCGTGACCGAGCGCAAGATCGAACAGATTACGCTGCTGAATGCGCGGCGGATTGTGGTCGTCATCCTCCGTCCCAGGCGCAGGGATCTTCACCAGGTTCGAAGTGAATTCCGATGCCGGGCACACCGCAGGCAGGGGCGTGGTCGGAGTTGCGCGCACCCCATTGCACGCGAATCCAGCCTCAAACTCCAGGTCCGCGGTCAGTGGGTTTCCAACCACGTCTTGCATCAGGATGCCAGGCTGCCCGTTTGGCAAGGTGGTTGAC
This sequence comes from uncultured Acidobacteriota bacterium, assembly GCA_963786435.1. Lineage (GTDB taxonomy): Bacteria > Acidobacteriota > Terriglobia > Terriglobales > Acidobacteriaceae > TOLSYN. Next base: position 1,530,827 of record CAWAZK010000002.1, on the reverse strand, counting down.
TGCGGACAGTCATTGTTGGGGCCGACCCCGTAACACGGCGTATTGCCTGCCACCAGTCCGCTGTCATACCGCCAGTTGAAGCCCATCCACGGGCCGCGTTTCCAGGGTTGGTATTGCAGGTGCGTAGTTTGATTGAACTTCTCATCGTGGTTGATGCGGAAGACTCCCGAGGGTGCTAAGGGAGCGGCTCCTGCTCCTCCGACCTGTGGGGTGAAGAAGCGAGCGGCCACGCTGGAGAACACGGTGAATGCCGTCAGACCGTGATAATTCGTCAGAGCTACACGGCCCGCGACTCCGGGAATCTTCGATTTCGTCCACTCAATAGGAAACGTGATGGGAGTGTCGCCCAATACGCTGAAGTCGTATGCATTGTGCGTGTACTTCCAGATGTACTCACCGGAGACGACGACATAGCGCCCAAACGCCTGCTGCACTCCGGCATGGAATTCGTTGCGTCTTCCCGGCGCCAATGGCGTTAATGACGTTGACGAGCAGAGCAGCAGCGGAGACAGAATCGGGTTCGCGCAGCCCAGGCTGGAGAGCACCAGATTCTCGTTGAACGGTGTCTCCATAGTTCGCGCATAGGACATACGGAGAATCGTGTTGGTCTTTTTAATGTTGTAGGCAGCGCCCAAGCGCGGTTCAGCCATCCGCGCCGTAGTCAAACCGTTGTAAAAGTCCCCGCGAATGCCGAGGTTGAAATTCCAGTTGTGGATTGTGATGGAATCCTGAGCGTAGAGCGCCAACTCCTTGACGTCGGTATGCCCGTTAAAGTCGTACAGACTTCCGCCGCGGGTCAAGTCGTAGGGAAGCAGGAGCGGATTGAAATTCGGATAGAGCGTGGAATTCGGTGCGTTGGGGTTGCTGGCGATTTTCGGCTGGTAGCCAGCGGCAGCGCACTGCGAGGGATCGGTGAGTCCCGGCACGGCAACATACCCACCCACGGCGTCAGCATAGGCGGCATTCGAGTTGGCTGTGATACAGGGAGAATTATAGGCAGGGTCCACGATCCCTAACGTGTCATTCTCGTTTAGAAACGTCTGCTCATAGGTAACTCCAGCCTTCACGTTGTGCACGCCCTTTACATAGGAGAGAGCCGAGCGCGCGCCCGCATTGGTCAAAGTGCGGTCCTGGCCCACGCTCTGCCGTTGCAGACTCGGCGGTCCCAGATCGGCGAAGGGATTGTTGCTGGGATAGTAGTTATAGCCATCGCGGCGCACAAAAACGCCGGAGCTCAATACCATATACGGGCTGAGGACGTGCGTCCAGGATGGCGCGATGTTAAACGTTAGAATCTTGGAACGCTGGTCGGTCGGACCGACCACCTGGCCATTGGGGCCAACACCACCATAGTTTTCCACCCCCGGAAGAATCCCCGCAAGACCATTCCATGCAGCGGCATTCTGGCCGTCGTAGGTGTTCGGTGTCTGGAACCACGAACGTGTGAATTGCAGATCGGTGTGAGTCGAGTCCGCATTGGAAAACTGATAATCAATGCGGTCGAAGACGTTCTCTTCGTTCCCCTTGTCATGTATTACCGCGAACTCCGGACCGTCGAGGAAGCGTCCGGTGTTCAGCCCGTTGGCGCCGATAAAATTACCCCAGTTCTTGCCGCCGTAGCCGAGATTAAAACCCAGATTCGAAGTGCCGAAACTGCCGTACTGGGTCGTCACGGCGCCGTGCGGCGTGGTCATCCCCTGGCCGGAGCGCGTAGTGACATCAATGACCAGGCTCGTCTTGTCGCCGTACTCCGCCGGCGGCGCGCCGGAGATCACCTCGATCGACTGGATCGCATCCACCGGTATCTGGTTGGAGAAAACCTTGCTCTGCTGGTCCGTGATCGGCTGACCATCCACCGAGAACGAATTCTCCGCGTGATCGCCCAAGCCGTGGAACAGACCATTGGAATCGGCAGCCACGCCCGGCGAGGCCAGCGTCACCAGCGAACTCACCGACGACGATTCGCTCTCTAGCGGGAGCTTGTTGATGAGGTTGCGGTCCACGTCGGTGTGAAACGTCGGCGTGTTCTCCAGCAGGTCTTCGGCGCCTGCCTCCACCGTCACCGACTCAGCCGAGCCCGGAAGCTGCATCTTCACTCTCAGATTGGTGGGGACCACCGACCGCACTTCCACGTCCTGCACGTAGGGCGCAAACCCCTTACCGGTCACCGTCAGGTGGTACGGATTGAAAGGAACGTTTGGAAATGTGAATTTTCCTGTGCTGTCGGTCGCTACGCTTCTTGAATACCCGCTGACCGGATTCTGAATCTCAACTGTGGCATTGGGTACCACGGCCCCGGTCGGATCAAATACCGTCCCGGTCAACGAACTTGAATTTCCCGTTTGCGCATACACGCTCACACCGAGCGCCAGCAATAGAACAGCCACAAATGTCGCAGCGAATGATCGCCTGCAAAAAGCCAGCATGAATTGCCTCCGAATATCGAAAGGTTGCTGCGTGAATCCAAAATGGAATGATTCGATTCTGTGCAGTACCTAAACTTGCGGAGGCGGGCGAACCGTGAGTGCGAAGGCGATCAGCCGCTGCTTGGCCGCAGCAACCGGCTCCGCCCTAAACGTGGAGATGACAAGAAACGTCGCCTGCGGCGGCAGCATAGGTGCCGTCGGAGACGCGGAAAGAGCAGCAACACAGATCGGGCATTTTGCCGACTCGTTATAGTCCGAGTGATGATGCGCAACAAACGCCATTGCCGACCAAAGGGTCAGCAATAGACAAAAACACGCGATCCACTTTCCCATCGAACGCATAACGGCGGCCTTGTGCAACTCCAGCTTTCCCTTATAGCACAACCATGATTCCAGAGTCTCTCTACGGCGATGCTCATTGGATGCACAACTCCGCAGAATGAGAGGCCCAATCCCCGGCAGGCTCCGCACTCATCGATTCAGAAACTTCGCGGCAAACGCCGCACCATCGCAAGTCTCACCCGTGATGCCAATCACATCCACCCCGGTCAAGCGTCACCGTTCGAATGCCCGCCCCCATGCCAACGTGATAGCAACGATTGAGTCCGGCCGAAAGTGCTCTCTCGATTTAAGGGCCTCATGATGATTCTCTGCATCGACGACGAGCCGTTGGGATTGCAGGTTCGCAAGATGCTGCTCCAATATAAGGGCTACGAAGTGTTGACCGCGAGAAATGGGGATGAGGGCTTGCAACTCTTCGTGGCCAACCCGGTGCATGCAGTGGTTCTCGATTATTCCATGCCGGGCATGAATGGCGACCAGGTCGCGGCCGAAATGAAGCGGCTCAAACCCGCCGTAAAGATTCTCCTGCTCTCCGCCTACGTGGACCTTCCCGAGGAAGCTCTGAAATTCGTGGACAAACGGGCAGTCAAGGGTGTCGCGCCAACTACTTTTCTGGAGGAACTGCAGCAACTGCTGTCCTATTAGAGAAGTGCTTTGATCCGTTTTGATCTCGGCGGAACGCGTCCAGTACCGCAGAATATGCTTTTTATGGACTCTCTTATATCGAATCGCGAAGTTGAAAATGGCTTTTTTGCCAGGCCGTTAATTCGTTACTCGACCGCTGTAATCGCCGTGCTCGCGGCTCTTCTGCTGCGCTGGACAATCCTGCGATACTTTGGCGGCGAACTGCCGTATTTCACCACCTTCTATCCCGTTATCATGGTGGTTGCGTTGCTCTGCGGCCTCTGGTCCGGACTGCTCTCCACCGCGCTGGCCGCGCTCATTGCGGATTATTTCATTCTGGCCCCCATCGAAAGCTTTAAAATCGCCAACCATTCGGAGGCTATCGCTCTGGCTTTTTTTGTTGCCATGGGCGTCTTCATCAGCGTGGTTGCCGAAGGCTACCGCCGAAGCCAGCGGCGCTTCGCAGCTTACAAAAGAGAGCAGGCTCTTCGGGATACTCACGAGCAGCTTAAAGAAGTATCCGAGTATCATCGCCTTGCACTGGATGCCGCCGGCCTCGGGGCATGGGATTACCAATTCGACGCTGGAAACGTAATCTGGGATGAGCGCTGCCGCAACGGCTTTGGCGTTGCCTCCGGCGACCATTTCGACTATGACGCATGCATTGCCCGCATCCATCCAGAGGATCGCCCCGGAGTCGATGACGCCGTAAAGCAGGCCATCGACGGAACCAACGGAGGCGCATACCACCGCGAATTTCGCGTCATCTGGCCGGACGGCTCGCTCCATTGGGTGGACTCCTACGGTCGTGTCCTCTTTGAAGGCGAAGGCGACCAACGCCGCGCCGTGCGTTTCCTCGGCGTCAACCGGGAAATCACCGCACGCAAGTGCGCAGAAGAGACACGCGCGCAGCTCGCCGCCATCGTCGAGTCCTCCGGTGATGCCATCATCAGCAAAAACCTTGACGGCATTGTCACCAGTTGGAACAAGAGCGCGCAACAACTCTTTGGTTACTCACCGGAAGAAATCATAGGCCAGCCAATTACCCTCATCATTCCACCCGGATATTCTGCTGAAGAGGCATCCTTCATGGAGCAGTTGCATCGCGGGGAAGACATAGATCATTACGAAACGGTGCGCGCAGCCAAGGACGGCCGCCACATCGACGTATCCGTGACCATCTCGCCGGTCTTCGATACCTCCGGAAATGTGATCGGCATATCCAAGATCCTCCGCGACATCACCGAACGCAAGCAGGCCGAGGAACAGCTCCGGCAACTCAATCGCACACTCAAGGCGCGTAGCGACTCCAACCAGGCGCTGCTGCATGCTTCTAGCGAGTCCGAATTCTTGCAGGAAGTGTGCCGCATCGTCAGCGAAGATTGCGGCCACGCGATGGTATGGATCGGCTTCGCCGAAAATGACGGGGACAAAACTGTCCGCCCCGTCGCACACGCCGGCTTTGATGAGGGTTACCTGGGAAGCTTACGGATCACCTGGTCCGATGACGAACGTGGGCGCGGTCCCACAGGCACTGCGATCCGCGCCGGGCAACTATCAATGTGCCGCAACATGAGTGACGATCCGGCATTTCTGCCGTGGCGGAAAGAGGCCATTGAGCGGGGGTATGCATCGTCGCTGGTAATTCCCCTCATGGAAGATGGCACGACATTTGGAGCGATCACCATCTATTCGCGCGTGCCGAATGCGTTTTCGGAAGCTGAGGTCAGACTGCTGGCAGATCTGGCGTCCGACCTCTCTCACGGCATTGCTACGCTCCGCCTGCGTGCCGCCCGCGCCCAAGCGGAAGAGGCATTGCGGCAGAGCCAGGCGCAATTCCGCACCCTCGCCGACGCAATCCCCCAGTTGTGCTGGATAGCGAACGCCGACGGCTTTATCTTCTGGTACAACCAGCGCTGGTACGAATACACCGGCACCACTCCCGAGCAGATGGAAGGCTGGGGCTGGCAATCGGTTCACGACCCGAATACCCTGCCGAAAGTATTGGAACGCTGGAAAGGCTCGATCGCCACGGGAGAGCCGTTCGATATGGTCTTCCCGCTCCGAGGAGCAGACGGAATCTTCCGTTCTTTCCTCACCCGCGTCATGCCGGTCAAAGATACAGAGGGAAAAGTTGTCCGTTGGTTCGGCACCAACACCGACATCAGCGCACAGAAAGAAGCCGAGGCGGCGCTCCGGGAAAGCGAGGAGCGGCTACGCCTCTTCATCGAGCACGCTCCTGCCGGGTTGGCAATGTTTGACCGCCAGATGCGATACCTTTTCGCGAGCCGCCGGTGGTCGTCCGATTACGGCCTCGGCAATCGCGACCTGCGCGGATTGTCTCAGTACGAAGTGTTTCCAGAAGTGTCGGATCACTGGAAAGAGGCCCACCGTCGCGGACTGGCAGGCGAGGTAGTACGACAGGAAGCTGAACGTTTTCTGCGTGCAGACGGTTCTGTGCAGTGGGTATGTTGGGAATTACGACCGTGGTACGACAAGGCAGGCGAGGTCGGAGGCATCGTCATCTTCGCCGAGGACATCACCGAACGCAAGCGCGCCGAAGAAGCCCTGCGTGCGAGCGAGCAACGTTGGGCTACTACCTTGCGAAGCATCGGCGACGCCGTCATTTCCACCGACTCGGTCGGCAACATTGAATTCATGAACGATGTTGCCGAGCGGTTGACCGGATGGTCGTTGCCGGAAGCCGACGGCAGGCATCTGAGTGCTGTCTTCCGCATCATGCAGGAAGTAACGCGGAAAGTGCCTGAGAGCCCGGTTGCCAAAGTCCTGCGTTCAGGCAAGGTGGTTGGCCTGGCAAACCACACCGTGCTGATCAATCGTGATGGCACCGAAATCCCGATCGAAGATAGCGCCGCCCCCATCCGCGACCGCAGCGGCCGTATCGAAGGTGTCGTGCTGGTCTTTCATGATGTGCTGGAACAACGCAAGGCCGAGAAAGCGCTGCGCGTCAGCGACCGCCTCGCCACCACCGGAAGGCTGGCCGCCACCATCGCGCATGAGATACACAATCCGCTCGATGCGGTCTCCAACCTGCTTTTCCTCATCGGTCACGGCACCCAGGAAGAACTCACCCGGCAGCACGCTTCCACCGCCAGCGGCGAACTGCTCCGCATCACTCAGATGACGCAACGAATGCTCGCATTCCAGCGCGAAGCCGCCGCGCCTGTGCCGGTCAAAATCGGCGAGATCCTCGAAAGCGTCGCCGCCCTCTATGAGAGGAAACTCAAGTCGGCGAATATCAACCTGACGCAACAGATTGAATTTGATGGTTTCATCCTCGCTCTTCCGGGAGAGCTGCGGCAGATGTTTGCCAACCTGGTGGGTAATGCCATCGAAGCCGTTGCTCCCCGAACCGGCACCATTACCTTACGAGCCTACGCCTCGTGCGACTGGCGCCGTCAGCGCCCCGGACTGCGCATCGCCGTTGCCGACGACGGCCCCGGAATCCCCGCCGAGGTCCGCGCCAGAATCTTCGAGCCGTTCTTCACCACAAAAGGCGAGAGCGGAACCGGGCTCGGCTTATGGATCACCTCGGAAATTCTCCGGAAATACGACGGAACCTTACACCTGCGCACCAGTACCAACCCTCATCGTTCCGGAGCCTGCTTCTCCATCTTTCTGCCATTCGAGACGGTAGGTCATAATGTCTGCCCCGCCCGTGTCCTGGACCAAGCGCCGTCCTAACCGTGAGCTGAGCCTCCTCGCGCCGGCGTACCGCTGCCTTTGTCTTTCGTCTCTGCCTCTGGCTTGTCTTTGCTCTTGCCTTGTCTTTGCTGTGGCTTTGTCTTTGCTCTGGCTTTGTCGTTTGCTTTTGTTTTGAAGTGTCACCCTGAACGAAGTGAAGAGCCCCGTAATGTTCAAATCTCCCGCGCCATCCCAAGCTTTTCAACCAGCAGTAGCTCTTAACTGTGTAAAGCGTTAGGAGGTGTGCCGTCCCCAGCTTCGCGAGCGCGAAGCTGGGTCCACCGCGCTTTTAGAAAGCCACTACCAAGCCGGTTGAGAACCGTGCACTGTCCTGCCGTGAGCTGTAGAAGCGGGTCTGCAGGTCATCCAGTTGCAATCGCCATCTCACTCGCGGGGCCAGATGGTAATCGACACCGCCGCCGATTGCGTCCGCAAAAGCAGTATCCGTGCTTACGCCGAAGTAGTAATTCGATTCATGCAGGTGCGAGGCTCCGATCAGGAAGTGCGCGTACGGCCGGAACTTGCCCGCCGGAAATGACACCCGCGGCCCGAATAGATAGTTGTTCACACGGGTTGATACATTGCCGTAATATGGATCGTACAACGTGCCATACTGCTGGCTGAAATCGGCAACCATCCCCACATACGGAACGACCTTTCCCTCCAGCGATCCTTCCCACCCATTCAGAGTCCCCGAATTCGTAAACCCCGTGCCGCCATATTTGAGCGAATATCCCACAAAAACGTTCCCAAACGTCTGCGAGAACCCGGCAGCGCTCATCATCATCAGCAGCGCGAATACGATTGCAATATTTTTTCGCAAAATAGCCTCCTTGCAGCTTCGAACCCATATCTCTCGCCCGAGTTGCGAAGATCCAGTCGAGATTTTTTAATCGTGAACATTTGACGACAACAACCACAAATCCCCTCACCTGCCAAAGAAAAATTCGCTGTAACCTCCTATTTTGGAACCCGCATCCCCCGCTCTCGACCATTCATTTACTACCTGATACACGCTTCATCCTTATCTGCTGGCGAGACGGTCAATCCTGAGACATCGCCCAACCATTCACCATTTGATTACTCCATCCCGCCGAACCATTCGCCTTGTCGCGGCTCAAACGCCCTCTGGCCCAGATGCTAAAATAGGTGCATAACCTCAGCGCAGCCTCGCAATTCGTGCGGGCGTTTGGACTTCGAAAGCAAAGCATGGACCGCACCCTGATTCGAAATTTCGCCATCATCGCCCACATCGACCACGGCAAGACCACGCTCTCCGACCGCATGCTGGAGATTACCGGTTCGCTCAGCGCCCGCGAAATGGCTGGTCAGGAGCAGGTTCTCGATGCCATGGATCTCGAACGTGAGCGCGGCATCACCATCAAGGCCCACGCGGTCCGCATGATGTATCTGGCCAAGGATGGCCAGACCTATCAGCTCAACCTCATCGACACACCCGGCCACGTTGACTTCTCCTACGAGGTTTCCCGATCGCTTGCCTCCTGCGAGGGCGCGCTGCTGGTCGTTGACGCCACCCAGGGCGTAGAGGCGCAAACCCTCGCCAACAGCTACATCGCCATCAACCACGGTCTCGAGATCATTCCCGTCATTAACAAAATTGATCTCCCCAGCTCTGACGTTGAACGCACCAAGGAAATGATCGAGAGCGCCGTCGGCCTCGACGCCTCCAGCGCACTGCCCATCAGCGCCAAGACCGGCGCCGGCGTCATTGAAGTTCTTGAGCAGATTGTGCATCGCGTTCCTCCGCCCAAAGGCAGCATCGATGCGCCATTGCAAGCTCTCATCTTCGACTCCTGGTTCGACAGTTATCGCGGTGTCGGCGTGCTTGCCCGTGTCGTCAACGGCCGTCTTTACAAGGGTCAAAAGATCAAACTGATGGCGAAGGGAACTACGTTCCTCGTCGATTCCATGGGAGTCCTAACGCCCAAAGCTGAGGAGATTGGCGAGCTCACTGCGGGCGAGGTCGGATTCTTCTTCGCGACCATGAAGACCGTCGGCGACGTCAAGATCGGCGACACTATAACCGATGCCGACAAGCCCGCCATCGAGGCCATGCCCGGCTTTGAAGACATCAAGCCCATGGTCTTCGCCGGTCTCTACACGGTGGATTCGCACGAGCACGGATTGCTGCGCGACGCGCTCGAAAAACTGCGTCTCAATGATGCATCCTTCTTCTTCGAGCCCGAGAGCTCAACCGCTCTTGGCTTTGGATTCCGTTGCGGCTTCCTCGGCCTGCTCCACATGGAGATCATTCAGGAGCGCCTTGAGCGCGAGTACAATCTCGATCTCATCATCACCGCGCCCAGCGTGCGTTACTTCGTCACGCTCACCAATGGCGAAGTCCTCGAAGTCGATAACCCTTCGCGCTGGCCCGATCCCACTCTGATCGAAAAGATCAAAGAACCGATCATCACTGCCACCATTCTCACCGCCGAAGAATACGTGGGTGGAATTCTCAAGCTTGTCGAAGAAAAACGCGGCAAGCAGAAAAACTTCGAGTACGTCGGCTCCAGCCGCGTCATGCTCACCTACGAGCTTCCCCTCAACGAGGTCGTTCTCGATTTCTATGACCGCCTAAAGACCGTGTCGCGCGGCTATGCTTCGCTCGACTATCACCTCTCCGGATGGTGGGAGTCGCCGATGGTCAAACTCGACATTCTGGTTGCCGGCGATCCGGTCGATGCACTTTCCATCATCGTGCACCGCGACTATGCCTACGAACGCGGCAAGGCGCTGGTGTCCAAGATGCGCGAGCTCATCCCGCGTCAGCAGTTCGAAGTCGCAATCCAGGCCGCCATCGGAGCCAAGATCGTCGCTCGCGAAACCGTAGCCGCACTTCGCAAGAACGTGATCGCCAAGTGTTATGGCGGCGACATCTCGCGCAAACGGAAGCTGCTTGAGAAGCAAAAAGAGGGCAAGCGCCGCATGAAACGAATCGGAAAAGTAGACATTCCGCAGGAAGCCTTCCTCGCCGTGCTGCGCGTTTCAAGCGATGAAAGCTGATCGCAACAACCGTGACGCCGATTCTCTTGTGTTCTGAATAACTCGCGGCGTAACGCGCGACAGAGCTACAATCCGGAATGGCCAATTTATCGCTGGTGTATGGGTTGAGACTGCTGCCTGCAGGTGAACTGGAGCAGGTAGGCTCGGGATCGATTACGCTGCGCAATGGGCGCAAAGAGCACGTCACGCTGCACCTACTGGAAGGCAGCAAGGAAGAGATCGAGGCCCAACTGAAGCAGAGCATCGACGCGTTCTTCGATATCTATCCGGAGATTCAGTAGAGGCGAAAGCAAGAGCAAGAGTGTAAAGAAAGAAAGGAAGACTGCGTGGAATTCAAGGAACTGCTGCAGGCGCGGCACTCTGTACGGAAGTTTCGCGGGGAGCAGGTGTCCGAGGAACTGATCGAGAAGATTTTCGAAGCGGTGCGGACGTCGCCCTCGGCGGGAAACTTTCAGGCCTATGAGATTTACGTGGTGAGCGGAGAGGCGCGGATGCGGGCACTGGCCGCAGCGACGTTCAACCATGACTGGATTGCGCAGGTTCCAATGGCGCTGGTGGTTTGCACCCATGCGGCACGCTGCGAGTATGACGGCAAGGAGCATTGGGCTTTGCAGGATGCGAGCATCGCGGCGACGCTCGCGCATCTTGCGATTGTGGATCTCGGACTTGCTACCTGCTGGGTCGGCGCGTTTCTCCCATCGAAGGTTGCCGCGGTGATCGATGCGGCAGAGGCACACGTTCCCCTGGCGGTGCTTCCGGTCGGTTACGCGGATGAAGTTCCACAACAGACCGCCCGTCGCGCGCTAGCCGAATTTGTACACCGGCGCGAGTAGGGGAATTGCGCTCTTCCTTCCTTTTACGGAACAGCTTTACATCGCTTCGGCTGCTCTCAGCTTTGGCTGCTGGAGACGTGAGTACTGGTTCTTCCAGATCGGCAGAGGGTGGCGTACATCGGACCCGCGTCCCAGGCTGACGAGCCAGCAGCCGTGAAAGTCTCATTGCTCGGTCAACAACTTTGCCGTCAGTATTTTGTCTGGGCCGGAATACGGATCGCGGTCCAGCAGCCGACTTCCAAAATCGTGGCGCGAGCAGTACAGCACCAGCTCTTCAGGCAGACCGGCTTTCGCCCGTGCCGCCCGGAATCGTTTCGCCATGACCTGCCCCCATTCTCCGCACGGCGGGAGGCGGCGCGCATCTTAGGCGAAAAATCCGGGCACTGGCCGCCGCGACGTTCGACCACGACTGGATTGCGCAGGTTCCGATGGTACTGGTGGTTTGCACCCATGCGGCACGCTGCGAGTATGACGGCAAGGAGCATTGGGCTTTGCAGGATGCGAGCATCGCGGCGACGCTCGCGCATCTTGCGATTGTGGATCTCGGACTTGCTACCTGCTGGGTCGGCGCGTTTCTCCCATCGAAGGTTGCCGCGGTGATCGATGCGGCAGAGGCACACGTTCCCCTGGCGGTGCTTCCGGTCGGTTACGCGGATGAAGTTCCACAACAGACCGCCCGTCGCGCGCTAGCCGAATTTGTACACCGGCGCGAGTAGGGGAATTGCGCTCTTCCTTCCTTTTACGGAACAGCTTTACATCGCTTCGGCTGCTCTCAGCTTTGGCTGCTGGAGACGTGAGTACTGGTTCTTCCAGATCGGCAGAGGGTGGCGTACATCGGACCCGCGTCCCAGGCTGACGAGCCAGCAGCCGTGAAAGTCTCATTGCTCGGTCAACAACTTTGCCGTCAGTATTTTGTCTGGGCCGGAATACGGATCGCGGTCCAGCAGCCGACTTCCAAAATCGTGGCGCGAGCAGTACAGCACCAGCTCTTCAGGCAGACCGGCTTTCGCCCGTGCCGCCCGGAATCGTTTCGCCATGACCTGCCCCCATTCTCCGCACGGCGGGAGGCGGCGCGCATCTTAGGCGAAAAATCCGGGCACTGGCCGCCGCGACGTTCGACCACGACTGGATTGCGCAGGTTCCGATGGTACTGGTGGTTTGCACCCATGCGGCACGCTGCGAGTATGACGGCAAGGAACATTGGGCCCTGCAGGATGCGAGCATCGCGGCAACACTCGCGCACCTTGCGATTGTAGATCTCGGACTGGCTACCTGCTGCGTCGGTGCATTTCTTCCATCGAAGGTCGCCGCGGTGTCGATGCGGCAGAGGCACACGTTCCCATGGCGGTGCTGCCGTCTATGCTGAATGCCTGGCTTCATTGGGCTCAGATTAACGGCCGAGTCCAGATTGCAATATTCGCTTCGCAGACGGGGATCAGCCGCCTCATAGTAAGCCAAACGCTATCTATGTTGCTCCCAAACCAGATTCGGAAGACGGTCGTAGTAAGGACATGCCACGTGTGGATGGATGGCGATGCGAGCCACTCCCAACTCGCCATCCCGGGCATTCTTCATTAACCGAGATGCATATATCGGCCATTTGCTCTCGAAGTTGTGCGATACTGTCTCGCGTATAGGATTGATATAAAAATAGTTACTAGAAAATTAAGATCGGCTTGGACATCGGCCAGTTTCGGACTGCACTTGTTCCAAAGATCGGCCAGACGATCGGCCAGCGACTCTTGCATTCGCCAGTAAAATGGGCGGTTAGTAGTGAAAGGAATCGGCCAAATGTACGATACTGTGTCGCAAATGGAACCAATGTTTCCGAGCAAGGGGGCTGAACAGCTTGCCGATTTGGCTGTCGATCTTGTTCGCAATTCTGCCGCTCTTGGAAGCCACTTTCGAAGTCACACGCGAGAAGCTCTGGTTTCGCTGCTGAGGCAAATGAACAGCTATTACTCCAATCTGATCGAAGGTCACAACACACATCCCATCGATATAGAAAGGGCCATCCGGCAGGAGTACCTGGACGAACCGGCGAAGCGAGCTCTCCAGTTCGAAAGCAAGGCACACGTTGAAGTTCAGCAACTGATCGAGGATCGGCTTAATGAATCCCCTGAACTCAACATTTGCTCGACGGAGTTTCTGACTTGGATCCACCGCGCCTTCTACGAGAGGATGCCACCGGAGTTTCTTTGGGTGTCAGATCGGGAAGGCAAGGAGAAACAGGCGATTGTCCCGGGAGAGCTTCGCAGACGTGAAGTTGAAGTCGGAAGTCATATACCCCCGACTGCAGCCGCGCTGGAGGAGTTTCTGGCAAGATTCTCGGCGGTCTACACACCTGAAAGACTTTCACAAGTGAAGCGCATCATTGCCTCCGCAGCATCGCACCATCGTCTGGCTTGGATACATCCATTCCTCGATGGCAATGGGCGTATGACAAGACTATTCACTCATGCCTATCTGATCAGGGCGGGTGTGGACGGCCACCGATTGTGGATGGTCAGCCGCGGATTTGCGCGTCGCCGTGACGAATATATGAATGCTCTGATACGGGCCGACTCGCCGAGAATGTCAGACCTCGATGGTCGCGGCAATTTATCAGACGATGGGTTGATGAGGTTTTGTGAGTTTTTCCTGCAAACCTCGTTGGATCAAGTTGAATTCATGGGCGGTTTGCTTGAACTCGACAGGCTAGAAGCACGCATTATTGCTTATGTGGAGCGCCAGGCGACTCTGGGAGAACTAGATCCCGCTGCCGCATTCCTTCTCAGAGATGTGCTCTTACGGGGAGAAATTGCTCGTGGAGAGGCTGCGCGAATCACTGGCAAACCCGTAAGAACCGCGAGCCGCATCGTGGCCACACTCCTTCAAAAGAACTTGCTGACGTCAGAGACTCCAAAGGGGGCATTGCGAATCGTCTTTCCTGCTAAGGCGGCGGGGTATTACTTCCCGCGGCTCTATCCGGAAGGCGTTGAGCGCGATCTGGATTAGTCGCGGCAGACCCTTTACGCCAAGGGCGCATCAACCGATCCAGTCACCGCTCGGCGGATGGCGCAAGACAAATCAAGTGTCCCACGCGTGCCTGCTTTGCCCAATATCTGCGTCCAGGGAGCGGGATGCCTCCGCGCATTCTCCGCTGCTGCGATGGCCTGCTTGACCCGGCAGATCTTGGCGAAGCGCAGCAACCTCTGGCGGTTGTATTTGTTGCTGGCGACAGCAGCGGCTAGGGCTGCCGGTTCAACCTTGCCTTCGCCGAAGCTGCACTCTTCAACATGCCCAATCCCGGGGAAGACACATTTCGCCCGGCCAACCTGCGTCAGACACTGTTTGTCCACCGCTTCGCCGGCCTTGGGCGTCACCCAGAAATGGCTGCCGCGATCGCTGTACAAGGCGCAGAACAGACCGTGTTTCGCGATGACCGCTCGCAGTCCGGCCATCACCGTCGCCGTCGATTCCTGCTCCACCAGCTGCGCATGGTAGATCTGGCTGGTGGCATCGTCGAGGATGAAATCAGATCGTGCCAGCGGCTGTCTTGAAACCACTGGTGCGTGCTGCCGTCGATGTGTAGCAGCATCCCCGGAAGCGGACGCCGCGGACGGCGCTTGCGATGCACGCCGCGTTTGCGCCCTCGCTTGACCAGTCCCGCGCCTTGCAGCGCCGCCTTGACCCAGGTGTAGCTGAGCTGAATCTGATGCTCCTCGCTTAGCTTCTCGTGGAAGTGCCGCACGTTCAGATCGAAGTACCGGTCGCGATAGAGCCCTAGCACCAGCTCGACGGTCGAAACCGGCACCCGCTTCGGACTGGGCTGCCCGCGCCGCCGGTCAAACAGCCCATCATAGCCAAACTCCTCGTAGCGCTCTCGGTAGCGACGCATCGAACGGTCGCTGATGCCGAGAATCTCGGCCGCCTGCCACCAGGTGATCTTCTTCGCCATCGCCCGTAAAATCACTTCTTGTACCTTCATCGCCCGCTCCACGGCGGCCTTCGAGTAATATTCCATACCTTCTATGGTCAGCTACTCTCGCCACCTGAAAAGCGGACAGATCACTTGCTATCTCAACCGGACATATCATGTGCTAACGACACGCAGGGCCGAGACCTCTGACGGAAACAGTATTCCTGTGTATACTCTTGGCGTACGCGACAAATCGGCACGTGGGGGAGAAAGGTGCGTAGAGAACACTTGCGGACTTACTGCAGGAAATGGACAGAACGAATCGACTGCCGTCCTCCCATTCAAAGAAACTCCTGCTCGGGCTCTTTCATGGCGTGCACATGACGAAAAGGAGCGTCTCCGCTCTGCCAGATGGGCCTGATTACGTCGTGCTGTACCAAAAGAACATCGAAGCCGTGTGCTCCACCGAACAAGCCTATGAGAGAAACATCTCGGGTAAGACAAGAAGCAGCGGTTGCTGGGAATGGATAAAATCACTTAGTTCGACGTGCCAGGTCTGACCCAAATGAAGCTGGCCTGTTTTCATCACTTGGTTCGAGGTTCCCGAATGGAGAGCAGGACGGCGATGTATTGCCGAACCTTCGTGACTATGGAAGCGCGAGCTTTTGAATGAAACTCCGCGTGGCGTCCGACCCAGTCCATGCTCTTCAACTGATCAACCAGAATGGCTCCCTCTACTTGGCCAACTGTGACCGGTAGCGCGAAAGGATAAGGTTTTCGCTTGCTTGTGAGCGGACATACCACCGCCAAGCCACTGGCGCGGTTGTAACGAATATCCGTAAGCACCAACGCCGGTCTTCGCTTGGCCTGTTCGCGCCCAACTTGTGGATCAAAATCCAACATTACAATGTCTCCAGCTTCAGGAACATACGAGGTCACCATTCAATAACTTCCTTTCCCACTTCTGGGCCGGTCGAGATCTCGCCATAACGGTTTTCAGGGGTGATTTGGGATACCAGCTGGCCGAGAGTGGGAATCTTTCCCACTCGGTGGAACTGGACCGCACCCTCAGCGGCGACCTCAATTTCCAAACAGTCTCCCGGCCGCAGTTTAGCCTCATCTGCGATCGGCTTGGGAATTCGCACGGCGAGGCTATTGCCCCACTTAAGCATCTGTGCTCGCATAATCGTGTCCTCCTTGCGGTGATACACTGTTTATCATATGTAGCTACATTGTATAACAGTCGCACGGCCCCGCCTCAATCCTGTAGCTCGCCGGGAACGCTCATAGGCGGGGGTTCCTCTCAGCTCCCATACTGCCTGCCTGGCTATGTGTAGTCGACATCTGAAAAGTAAGCGTCGACTGATGGCCGTCTAGACGCAGCTGATCACGATAGGCATTCTCTTCTTGTGGCACGGCGCATGGTCGCGTCGGCGAAGAGGAGATCATGGAAACAGCTGCTCAGCCGAGTTTGCAACCCCGAACCAAACGGCACTATCGAAACGCAGACGAAAGGCGGCGCATCGTCGAGGAGACGCTGGTGCCTGGGATTTCGGTTGCCTCCGTAGCTCGTGCACATGGCATCAACGACAACCAGTTGTACGCCTGGCGCAAGATGTATCAAGCGGGTCTGCTGGGGAGTACCTCCTCAGCGTCAGTTTGCGAAGCCAGTCCGCGTCCCGTGCGATTGCTGCCGGTGACAGTCGCTGGCGACGTGGAGCCTGAGCGACCGGCTCCGGTTGCTGTAAGCACGCCGGACTGCGCGGTTCATGAAGTCGAAGCGGTAGCAGGGTCGATCGAACTCACACTAGCGAAAGCGCGAGTTCTCATTCGTGGACGAGTCGACGTTGGAGTGCTGCGTGTGGTTCTGGAGTGTCTGCGCGCATGATTGCTCTTCCGGCGAACACTCGCATCTGGATCGCGGCCGGTGTGACCGATATGCGCCGTGGCTTCACCGGGCTGAGCGCACTGGTGCAGACGACGCTCGAACAAGATCCGCTCTCTGGCCATGTCTTTAAACTGATTTGGTTCGATGGCGATGGGCTTTGTTTATTTGCCAAGCGACTTGAGCGCTCACGCTTTGTATGGCCGAAAGCCGAGAGCGGAACGGTTTCACTGACGCGTGCGCAACTGTCGATGCTCCTTGAAGGGATCGATTGGCGACACCCGGTTCGAACCGCCGATTCCTTGATGGCGATCTAAGTACACGAAGTGCGATATGCACAGCTATTTATGCGGCTGTGGAAGCATTCGGCCAGAGTTCATGGCATACTCCGCGTATGGTTTTCACGCGTACAACGCTGCCGGATTTGGACACTCTGGATACCGACGCGTTGAAGGCGATGCTGCTGGCAACTCATGAGCGATTCACTGCCCAGAACTGCTGGCGGCTCGTGAGCAACTACTCTCGCGCAATCACGAGATCGAACATCTGAAGCTGCTGATCGCCAAGCTCCGGCGCATGCAGTTCGGACGCAAGTCAGAGAAGGTCGAACGGCAGATTGAACAGCTTGAACTGAAGCTCGAAGATCTCGAAGCCAATCGCGCCGAAGCTACGCAACCACCAGCAGTCGAAGCTCCCTCGTCAGAGCCTGCTACACCCCAGAAGAAACGGCGTGCGTTTCCTGATCATCTGCCGCGCGAGATCCAAACACATCAGCCGGAGCAACACTCGTGTCCGCAGTGCGGTGGCACACTGAAAAAGCTGGGTGAGGATGTCTCTGAGATTCTTGAATGGATTCCGGCGAGCTTCAAGGTGATCCGCCACGTTCGCCCCAAGCTGTGCTGTGCGGGTTGCGATGCGATTGTTCAAGCGCCCGCACCGAGCCGCCCGATTGATCGCGGCATGGCGGGTCCTGGACTGCTGGCCCATGTGCTAACTTCGAAGTTCGCGGATCATCTGCCCTTGTATCGCCAGTCGGAGATTTATGCGCGCGAAGGCGTGGAACTTGACCGCTCGACTCTGGCCAAGTGGGTTGGCGAAGCCAACCGCCTGCTGGAGCCACTGGTTGAAGCTTTGCGCCGCTACGTAATGGCCGCCGACAAGTTGCACGGCGACGATACGCCGATTCCGGTGCTGGCTCCCGGCAACGGCAAGACGAAGACTGGCCGGCTCTGGACCTACGTTCGCGATGATCGTCCCGCGGGCTCGACCGCAGCTCCCGCCGTGTGGTTTGCCTACTCGCCAGACCGCAAGGGAGAACACCCACAGCAGCATCTGAGTAACTTCCGCGGCATTCTGCAAGCAGATGCGTATGCAGGGTACGGTCCGTTGTACGAGAGCGGCCGGATTCAGGAGGCCCCGTGCCTCGCGCACATTCGCCGCAAGTTTTTTGACCTGATGCAAGCACACAAGTCGCCGATCGCCACCGAAGCAGTCGAGCGCATTGCCGCTCTGTATGAGATCGAGAAAGAAATCCGTGGCCGCTCACCGGATGAACGCCGCGAAGTTCGCAACAGAAAATCCCTGCCGCTGTTGGAATCGATGCGCGATTGGCTGGAAACGTCCTTGTCGAAACTGTCGCGCAAGTCTGACACCTCGGCGGCGATTCATTATGCGCTCGCGCGTTGGGACGCCTTTATCCGCTACTGCGATGATGGCCTCATCGAGATCGATAATTCAGCTGCCGAAAGAGCCCTGCGCGCAGTTGCCGTGGGCCGGCGTAACTATCTCTTCGCCGGCTCTGATCGTGGCGGCGAGCGCGCAGCTACCTATTACGCTCTCCTGGGCTCAGCCAAGCTCAACGGCCTGAATCCCGAGGCATACCTGCGCGATGTCCTAGAGCGCATTGCGGATTATCCCGTGAACCGCATCGAGGAATTTCTGCCTTGGAATATCAGCCAGTATGCTGCCCCCGCAACACGATAAGTTCCACACCCCTCAGAAGATCGTGTCCACAAAAAAGAATGTGGACACGATCTCGCCACTTATCCCTTCGTCAAGACGGTGAGAAATCTACGCTTACTCTGAAAACGCAGTTTTCTGAACATCCGCTGGTAGATACACACCACCACAATCATCATCATCGACGCCGCAAGCGTCCATCTCGTCAACATTCTATAGCTAAGGCGTAAGTTCATCCGGTTGGACAAACGTTTGCGGGGCTTCGCATCCTGAATAGGATAGTGCTGCAAGATTTGGGATCAGCACACTATTTGCTCGGTTGACATAAACAGCGCAGTTTGTGAACATTAAGAAGCAAGAAAGAGATACGGATGCCCACGATCAGCAGGTTTTACGGAATCTTAATTCAGATGTACTTTGGAGATCATGTGCCACCTCACTTCCATGCGCTTTATGCTGAATTCGAGGCATTGATCGATATTCGGACGTTTGAGGTCATCCGTGGAGATTTGCCAAGCCGCGCAATGGCACTCGTGCTGGAGTGGGCACAACAACATCGCGTCGAACTCTTGGAGAATTGGGAACTATGCGTACAGAATCAAACGCCAATGAAAATTCCCCCACTACTTTAGCTGGGAAGGTCTCACCCGCGTCGCCTTGGCACGTAACCGAAGTCGAGGCCCTTCCCGGGTTTCGGCTGCGGGTTACATTTGCCGATGGTCTCATTGGAGTAGTCGATATTTCCGGACTGGTGCATTCGCCGAAGGCTGGGGTATTCGCCGCACTTAGTGACCCGTCTTTATTTGCTAAAGTCACGCTTGCTTACGGTGCCGTAGCGTGGCCCGGAGAACTGGACCTTGCTCCGGACGCGATGCACGACGCAATCCATGAGCATGGGGAGTGGTCGCTCTAGGAGGTGTGGTGACGAAATCTGAAATCTCCGAGATCGCGCGTAAGCTGGCTGCAATGCGTAAGCGTTACCGTGGAGGGCGGCCAAAGAAGCTCACTCCTTGCCCGCTTGGTTGCGGTAAAGAGCTTGGCGTTGCCGCCATGCGCCGACACATTCCTGGGTGTCGGCGTCTCAGAGAGACAACGTGACACCGGCACGAAACTCGGCAACATCTTGGAGTTTATTGGCGATCTCCTGGATATTCCAAATGGAACCAAGAGCATCTCAAGAAAATCGCGTCACAATCGGTCGCCTTGGAGGCAACCGATGGACAAAACCAAATTAGGGCACTACCCACGTCCAGGGCCGACGCATATCAAACTCCGAGCAGTTTGAGGAGGAAATCGAGCGGCTGTGCGAAACCGTGAAGGCTTCGAGGAGCGCAATAGTACGATGCCGAATCCAGACAGTGATGCTGGCCGCGCACTCTCCGTATTGGCGACGTTCACCAGTGAACTGCACAAAATGGATATTGGCAAGGTGCTCGGCCACAAGGGTAGACATTCAGGCGCAGTTCTTGGTAGCACAAAGTCAGCGATTGCCTGTCAATCTCGGCAATACCGTACCAGTCCCGCAACTCTCCTGTCCAGCCTAGTGTTTATGTTGAACGTACGACAGGAGAAGGCTCAACTTATGAAACGCTAATATGACAATCATAGCAATGCTGGCATTGAGTACCGGAATGATGATGGCTGAGGATGGCGCAGCGCTGTTCAACAAGTGCGCTATACCGCGCCTTCTACGAGAGGATGCCACCGGAGTTTCGATGGGTGTCAGACCGGGAAGGATAGGAGGCGATTGTCCCGGGAGAGCTTCGCAGACGTCCCCGGCGCTCACGAAGAGTAACCCAGTAATGCTCGTGCGGAAGGTTCGCGGGGAGCAGGTTTCAGAGGGACTGGTCGAGAAGATTCTCGAAGCTGCCGGGAACTTTCAGGCCTATGAGATTTACGTGGTGAGCGGAGAGGCGCGGATGAGGGCACTGGCCGCGGCGACAATTCAATTACGACTGGATTGCGCAGGTTCCAATGGCACTGGTGATTTGCACCCATGCGGCGCGCTGTGAGTATGACGGCAAGGAGCACTGGGCCCTGCAGGATGCGAGCATCGCGGCAACGCTCGCGCATCTGGCGATTGTAGATCTCGGACTGGCTACCTGCTGGGTCGGCGCGTTTCTTCCATCGAAGGTTGCCGCGGTAATCGATGCGGCGGAGGAACACGTTCCCCTGGCGGTGCTGCCCTTCGGTTCGCGGATGAAGTTTCACAAGAGACCGGTCGGCGCGCGCTAGCCGAATTTGTACACCGGCGCGAGTAGCGAAAAATGCGCATCGCCGAGACAGGAAAAAGTGGAAGCGCCACTCCTTATCCGCGCAAGCTCGCCTGTTTGGACTTCAGCACATAGCGGAACCGGGCAAGTAATCATCGAATCCAAAGATTTTCCTTTTGGAGATGACCTTAATCACCGTATGATTCATGCTAGCCAAGGAATTAATAGCATAAGGCCTTACCGGTCTGAGAGTGGGCAATCCAGCGTGGGAGTTACATCCCAGATATAAGCTGCCGGCCCCCGAGTAGTTACCTGAAATCTATGGAGGAACCCTTTGCGTCGCTTCTTGTCGGTTCTGCTGCTTTCGGCGGTTGCCCTTTGCGCGCCATCGCTGTCGTCCGCACAGGACTTGGGTGAATCCAAGATTCAGGCGTTTAGCGGATACTCCGGGTATCGAGCCGGTGGCACCGTGAACGGCGTCAGGGTACCGGACTTCACAGTTGGGTGGGCCGATCAGCTCATTTTCAAGGCGAACCATTGGGCGGCGTTCGTGGTGGATGTAAACGGACACTACAATGATTTCGCGAGCGCACATGACCTCGCATTTGGCCCGCGCTTCCAGTTTCCATTGGGACACTTCATCCCGTTTGTGGACGCTTCAACAGGGCTGCAGCATTTCAGTCCGAAAGGTCTTCCCAGCCAGAACGCAGCAACTTACATTTTTGGCGCCGGGATAGATGTAAAAGTCAATTCCAGGTTTTCAATTCGTCCGTTCCAAATCTCTTACATAAACACTTACTACTCCGCTCTGTCCCCATCCCAAGCGCAGGGAAACTACTTTAATGGCGTTCGCGTGCAGGCCGGTATGATCTACAACCTCAGGTGGTTCTCATCATCACCGGTTATCGCTTCCTGCAGTGCGGACCCGTCGGTGGTGGATTCCGGCGATCCAGTCAAGATTGGCGTGACCGCTAAGGGCTTCCGGCACAAACGAGCACTGCACTTCTTATATGCGACCACCGGCGGCGCCATTGCTGGAAATACGGCAACGGAATCCGTGGATACTGCCGGAGTACGGCCGGGTGACTATCTGGTCAGCGCCGAGGTCACGGACGACGGCGATGGCAAGCACCAGCAGACGGCGAAATGCGAAGCGAAGTTCAGCGTGAATGCAAAGCAGTCGAGTCCTTCGGCGTCGGCTGATCAGGCAAAAAAGTCGGCGGCACCGCCAGCTTCGACTGACCAGGCAAAGCAGCAGCCAAGTTCCTCGATCGTGGCTGATCAGGCGAAACAGCTGTCGGCTCCATCGGCCTCGGCTGAACAAACAAATCAGCCAACGAGTCCAACCGTCGAGGCGAAGCAGTCATCGGCTCCGCCATTCTCGGCCGGCCCTGACTCCGGCAAGGTTGGCGATGTCTCGGCGACCACGGCGACGGCGCAAACTCCGGAGAAGGTCAATCCTCTTAACGCTTCGAAGTTCGGCACCATTTCGTTCAAGCGGGATCTGAAGCGTCCCACCCGGGTTGACAACGAAGCCAAAGGCGAACTTGACCGTTATGCCGACGCCCTGGCTGCGAAGCCAGACGTCAAGGGCGTTGTGGTTGGATATGCCGCAGGCAAGGAAGACAAAGACAGCAAGAAGGTTCTCAGCTTCGCCAGCCTACGCGCCGTAAATACCAAGGACTACGTGACCAAGGAAAAGGGTATCGATGCGGTGCGTATCGAACCTCGTACCGGCGGCGGCAACGGCCAGAAAGTCGACCTCTGGATTGTTCCCGCAGGTGCCAGCCTGGCGGCAGACGGCACAATCATAGTGGATGAGAGCAAGGTGAGGGCGGTTCCGCGTGTTGCATTGAAGCTGAGGTACGCTCACAAGAAAATACACAAACAGGTACACCGAAAACGATACGCAAAAAAGAGGCATTCAATCCCAGCCGAGATTCATCGCGCAAGCAACATTGGTTCCGCTCCCCATGCGCCCCGATGATGTCTCCCATGTTTCTGTGACCGGGATTCAGGCGACGTCAATCTGCTGCATACAGCCGCATCGCTCGCTCAGCGAGGCGTCGAGGGGCGGATTCTGAGCAGGGCGAAGCTGGGCACAACGAGTGCTACTATATATTCTTAATCTGGAATCTGGAGATTCAGGGCGTTTACTTTCTCGTCGCGTGACAAAGGTCACACCGACCTCTACTGCGGAGAGGAATATTATAAGTTTGCTGGAAGCATGGCATCGGGCGCAGGCCGTGCCTGGTCTGCTTCACATCATTTCAAGGACGGATATATGGCAGAAACAAACGGGGGCAAGAGCTCTCAGACTTGGACGAGCACGCAGGCGTACGTCATGGCAGTTCTCTGCCTGGTAGTAGGATGCGCGGTAGGCTATCTGCTGCGCGGTTCGGTGGGCGGCAGCAGCGCTCCCGCGCCGGCTGCGGCCACAGTTGGGCAGCAATCGGAAATGCCTCCGGCTGGCATGGGGCAGCAACAAGCGCCATCCCCCGAGCAGTTAAAGGCAACGGCGGACAAGCAGGCGGCACCACTGCTCGAACAACTCAAGTCCAAACCGAATGACGCGGCGCTGCTTGCGCAGGTTGGCAACCTATACTACGACGCGCAGGTCTTTCCGGTGGCAATCGATTATTACCAGAAAGCGCTGGCGGCTGACCCCAAGAACACATCGGTTCGCACGGACCTTGCAACCGCACTGTTCTATAACAACGACCCGAATGACTCCATCTCTGAGTTTGACAAAGCCCTGAAAGAAGACCCAAAGAATGGGAACGCGCTGTTTAATCGCGGGATCGTGAAGTGGCAGGGAAAGATGGACGTGAATGGCGCTCTGGCTGATTGGGAGTTGCTGCTGAAGCAAGATCCCAATTACCCCGAAGCAGACAAGGTCCGGATGTATATTGCACAGGCGAAGAAACATTCAAACATGAAGCCTGGCCAAAAGACCGACAAACCGGCTATGTAACGTTCATCCGCTGTGATGCCTAGATGAGCTACGAGTAAGACCCGCGGATAATTCCGCGGGTTTGGTCGTAGGGCGAACGAGCATTGAACAATGTGCTCTGGATTGTAGGAGGATATGAAACGCTACATCATTGGAATCATTCTGCTACTGGCGACGACCTTTGCTGCCGGGCAATCGACCGATGAATCGCCGTATGTGTACTTAAGGTCACAATCGAAGGACAACGCGTTGGGGACAGCTAGCGGGGCAGCTAGCGACCAATCGGACGAGATAAAAAAAGGCTTCGCCGAAGTTTGCCCTAATGTGAGGATCGCGGAGGTTCAATCAGACGCCGACTACAATGTTGATCTAAAGCACGTCGAAGGCGGCTGGTCCGCTCGGGATGATCGCCAACTTGTTTTGACGGACGCATGGGGGACGGATCTAAAGGCCGTTGAAGGCGATAACATCACGGACGAGGTGAAAAGCGCATGTGCCCTTATCGATGCCGACTGGTCAGATCAAGCCTTGACCCGGACAAAGTATCTCAATGCGATCAACGCAGGATTCCGGAAAGATGGAGTCGCGGGCTCCGCGGAGATTGTTGGGGATAATCTGATAGTCCACAGCGAACGCGCCAACAGGATGCGTTTCCACATGCTGCTGGCGAATTATAAGAGCTCTTTGCTGCAAAAGCGGGCAGGAATCGCACTTTTTATCTATACGAATGATGCTGACCAGAACTTTGCCTACAACGTGAAGTCGGGCGATGTTAACGAAAATTACGACATGAAGGCGGCTGCCAAGCCGGCGAACGTGTCCAAGTAAGACCTAGTGCCGAACACATCAAAGTCGCAAAGTCGTCAAAGTTTTCGATCAGAGGCAGCTTCCAAATGCCCACGGCTGAGCGGCTTGTGGCAGCAGAGGCGTCCACGCCATTTCTTCATGATCCGGACTTCGTAGATCTTTCCTTTGCGTGTTGCGCTACTTCGCGGGGCGCTCCTTTGCGTTGGATGAGTAATAGCCCGCGAGGTCTGCCTCAATCGTGCGTCCGTTCTCGCTTAGAAATTGGAAGTGCGCGACGCCCCATTTCTGTAACGCGAATTGCACTGTCGTTCGGAGCACACCCAATCCATAAACGACACTACGGCGGATGTTGATGGAAGATGCCTCCTTAAAATACTTTGTGGGACAGGAAACTTCTCCGATGCGGAAGCCGAAGTGAACGCACTGAGCGAGCATCTGGTTATCGAAGACGAAATCATCGGAGTTTTCAATCAAAGGCAGTCTTTGCAATACGTCGCGGCTGAATGCGCGATATCCCGTATGGTACTCAGAAAGCTTTACTCCGAGGAAGAGGTTTTCAAACGCGGTCAGAAAACGGTTTGCAACGTACTTGTAAAGAGGCATTCCGCCCCGGAGAGCTGTGCCACCTATGATTCGTGAGCCGAGCGTAACGTCATATACGCCATATGCAATCATGCTGGCAATCGCTGTAATCAGCCGCGGGGTGTACTGGTAGTCGGGATGAACCATGATCACGACGTCGGCGCCGAGGGCCAAAGCCTCACGGTAACAGGTCTGCTGATTCCGCCCATATCCGTAGTTCCTGTCGTGAACAAAGCAGATGAGGCCTAGCTGGTGCCCTAACTCAACGGTTCGGTCGGAGCTATGGTCGTCAACCAGAATTACGTCGTCGACCAGCTCAGGTATCTCGGATATGGTCGTTTCTAGTGTCTTTTCGGCGTTGTATGCCGGCAACACGACCGTGATGCGCTTACCGTTTATCATTCTGCTTCTCCGAAGTATCGCGCTGAATCATCGCGCTACCTCATTGACTTAAGGCGTGGAGGGCTCTATCTTAATGCCGCTCGTACTTTCGCAGCAAACCAATCTGCAGCAATGTGAGCAGAGAAGCGGAAATGCGTGTGGCTGATTGCCGCGCTGTCAATGTGCTAGAATCGCTGACACTCAACGACACACTTGCTGAAATGCGAGTACCTAATTCCCGTCCGGTTGCTGATCGCGTGAGTAGCAGGATGTCAATTTCGGCAGAGCTTCCCGGCAGTGTTTGGGCCTTCGATCCTGATCCGGTGCCTCACCGGAGTCAGGCTTATGGCATTTTATGGGATCGTGATACCCGGCCTAACGCCCTTCCATTCTTCTCTGCCGACCGAGGCCGTCCGGCCCTGGTCATCAGACTTTGGAAATTAGCGAGAACGGGGTTTGCGGAAGGCGCAATTTATAAAGCTGGGTAAAAAGCTTTTTTATGACACAGCCAGGTTCAACTTTTTTAGATAGATTTATCGACGATTTGCGCAAGAAGCCGATGCTGCTGTGCGTAGCGCTGGCGCTTGTCACTTTGCTGCTATACGGCCGGGTTGCGCATCACGAGTTTCTCACATTGGATGACGCGTCCTATGTCTTCCAGAATGTTCATGTGAATACGGGTCTGAAACTCGATAACGTGATTTGGGCTTTCACAAGTTTTTACTCGTGTAACTGGCATCCGATCACGTGGCTTTCCCACATGGTTGATTGTCAACTGTTTGGGCTGAATCCTGGCCCCCAGCACATGGTCAGTGTTTTTCTGCATGCAGCCAACGTTCTGCTGTTGTTCTTGCTGCTACAAAAGGCCACCGGCGCAGTGTGGCGTAGTTTTCTCGTTGCTTTGCTCTTCGCGGTGCATCCGTTGAACGTGGAAACAGTCGCCTGGGTTGCGGAACGAAAAAGTCTGCTTTGCACACTTTTTTCCTTACTCACGATTGCCGCTTACGGCTGGTATGCCCAGCGGCCAGAGTTGAAGAAGTATATTGTCGTCGTCGTCGCCTTCTCGTTGGCCCTGATGTCCAAGCCTATGGCAGTGAGCCTCCCGCTGGTCTTGCTTTTTCTCGACTACTGGCCATTGCAAAGGTATGAGGAGCTTCGATTTGGGAGTAGGTGGACTCGGTTGTCGATGGAGAAGCTGCCACTGCTGTTGATGAGCGCAGCGAGTTCTGTGGTGACCATCGTCGCGCAGCGTTCTGCCGGTGCCATGGCGAACACGACTGTAGTGCCACTCTCCCTTCGCCTGCAAAATGCCGTCGTTTCCTACGTGGCATACATTGGGAAGACATTGTGGCCAGCCAAATTGGCCATCTTTTACCCCCTACCTGAGCACTCGTTGCCTTGGTTTGACGTCGCGGGCTCGACAGTTATCCTGTTAGCTATCACTGTCGCGGTATTTTATTTTCGCCGTACTCGCTACCTTGTCATGGGCTGGTGTCTCTTTGTTACAACGCTTATCCCAGTAATCGGAATTGTTCAGGTCGGCAGTCAAGCCATGGCGGACCGTTACGCATACATTCCATGCGTCGGCCTGTTCATCATCATTGCATGGGGCTTAAATGATGTCGCGAATCATGTGGCTACCCTTCCACGCTTCGTGCCGGCGGTTGTCTCATTGTGTCTGATCGTGGCTTTCGCTGTCAGCACTACCCAATACCTGCAGTACTGGGAAAATGGCGTGAAATTATTTACGCGAGCGAGCATCGTTGCAGGCAGACCAGACAACCTTATCGAAAAGACTTTAGGGGATTCCGCGGCTTTTGATGGCCTGTACGATGAAGCCTTTCTGCATTACAGAGAAGCGTGCCTATTGCGGCCGAATGACGCGGTCTGTCATTTCAATATGGCGAGACTCATGTTTAATCGACATCAAAGGCCGCAAGATGCGCTAGAACAGTACCAGCTCGCGGGGACGCTTACCGGCAGCAAGGATATGGAACTTTCATGCCTGACCAATTCTGCCGAGATACTGTTGGATATGGGAGATTACACAACTGCGGAAATGAGACTTACGGCGGCCTTGCAACTCGATCCCACCAACAATGATGCTTTGATATTACGCAAGCGGTTGTTCGATAAAATAGGCAGCGAAGAACGTCAAACCCCTGCGTATGCCTCGCCCAGCTACTAGGGATCGAACTTCCTCATGAAACAGGCGGGTTCTACTATCTTGCATAGATTCATTGACGATTTGCGCCGAAAGCCGCTACTGCCGTGCGCTCTGCTTGTGCTCGCCACGCTGCTGTTGTATGCGCCGGTCAGGCATCATGAGTTCCTCGTGTTTGATGACGGCCCTTATGTCACGCAGAATACTCATGTCAACACGGGTTTAAATCTCGACAACGAAGTCTGGGCTTTTACCAGTTTCCACGAGGGGAACTGGCATCCGCTCACGTGGCTCTCCCACATGGCGGATTGCCAACTGTTTGGATTAAACGCCGGACCCGCGCATATCATGAACGTCTTTCTGCATGCCGCGAATGTCTTACTCTTGTTCTTGCTGCTGCAAAAGGCCACCGGCGCAATGTGGCGTAGCTTGCTTGTGGCCGCACTCTTTGCCGTGCACCCGATGAACGTTGAAACTGTTGCCTGGGTGGCGGAGAGAAAAAGCCTGCTCTGCACCCTGTTTTCGCTCATCACGGTTGCCGCTTATGGCTGGTATGTTCAGCGGCCCGACTTGAAAAAATACCTGGTCGTCGCCGCATTCTTTTCGCTGGCTTTAATGTCCAAGCCCATGGCGGTGAGTCTCCCGCTGGTCTTGCTGCTTCTCGACTACTGGCCCTTGGAACGGTACAAAGATATTCCGCTTCGGCGTAAGTGGATGCGGTTATCGATGGAGAAAGTGCCACTGTTATTTATGAGCGTAGCGAGTTCCGTCGTAACGATCGTTGCGCAGCGTTCTGGTGACGCTGTGGCAGAGACATCTGTCCTGCCGCTCTCCTTGCGACTTGAAAATGCCATCGTCTCCTACGTGTCATATATTGGGAAGTTATTTTGGCCCGCCAAGCTGGCCATCTTTTACCCACACCCAGAGCACTCATTGCCCTGGTTCGAGGTCATCGCATCGACAGTCATCTTGTTAGTGATCACCACTGCGGTGTTGTACTTTCACCGCGCCCGCTATCTTGCGGTGGGCTGGTGCCTTTTTGTCATAACACTTATTCCTGTAATTGGAATTGTTCAGGTTGGCCGCCAAGCCATGGCGGACCGGTACGCGTACTTTCCGTACATTGGGCTTTTTATAATCATCGCGTGGGGTCTAAGCGACATAACCTGTGATGCGACCACTCTTCGCCGATTTGCGCCGCCGATGGTTGCCTTGTGCCTGATCTTGGCATTTGCGGCTGCAACTACCAACTGCCTGCAGTACTGGCAGAATGGTGTGATGTTGTTTACGCAGGCGAGCAACGTTGCCGGACGCCCAGACTCCACAATCGAAGAGGATTTGGCGGACGCCATGTTTTTCACTGGCCGGTATGACGAGGCCTTTCAGCACTACGGAGAAGCGTGCATATTGCGTCCGGACTACGCATTCTGCCATTACAACATGGCGGAAATTCTGTTTAATCGAAATCAGCTTCAACGCGCGCTCGAACAGTATCAGCTTGCGGGGAAGTTTACCCGCAACACGGGAATGGCACTCTCCTGCTTGATTAATTCTGGCGAGATATTGTCGGAAATCGGTGATTATCAAAATGCGGAAATGAGTCTCGCGGCAGCGTTGCGGATTGATCCCAATAACAATAATGCGTTGATGCTACGTCAACGAGTGTTAGAGCAGGGGGGCGGCGGCGGATATCGCCAAGCGCCCGCCTACGTCCATTAAGGCAACGTCAGTAATTGAAAAAAAGCCAGTCATGAAGAGGAGATTCCAGCGCATGAATTTGGAGGCGGAGAAACCCTACCGCTTTGCGGTAACAGTCCTGCTGGCGCTGGTGCTGGCCTATGCATTGGCGGCGGGGCTGCGCACAGTGTTCGACTACGATATGGGCTGGCATATGGCGACGGGCCGCTGGGTTCTCCAGCACCATGCTATTCCGAGCACCGACGTGCTTTCCTATACGGCGGCCGGTACAGGGTGGATCTATCCTCCCTTTGCTGGGGTGCTGATGTACCTCATCTACAGCTTCGGCGGCTATGCGGGGTTGAGTGTTTTTTGCGCGCTGGCGTGCTTGGGTACGGTGGCCTACCTGGTGCGCGGGCGGGATCTGGCATCGCTGGTATTGGCCATGTGCGCCATCGAGCGGATTGCGATGCGCACCGGACCGCGCGCCGACCTATTCAGCACGGTATTCCTGGCGATTTTTCTGGGCGAGTTGTGGGCCTTTCATCGCGGATCGAGCAAGCGTCTGTGGGTATTGCCGCTGACGATGCTGTTATGGGTGAACCTTCATCCCGGCTTCATTCTCGGACTCGCGGTCATCGGCGCATATCTGCTGTTGGAAGCCAGCGAAATGTTGTTCGCTGGACGGCGCGACAATGCCATGCAGCGCCTACGCCAGTCATGGCCGTGGCTGGCCGGCACTGCCGCAGTCACCCTGCTCAATCCTTGGGGAGTGAAGCTCTATTCTGCCTCGCTTAATCTGGCAGGGGTACACGGGCAGCAGCAGGGCACTTATAACACTTCCGCTTTTATCAAGGAATATCTTCCCGTTCCGCTGTCGACCCATCTACTGAAACAACTGGTGGAATTCAGGCATCCTGATAACGGCTACACCTGGCTGATGGTGATTGCAGTTGTCGTCATCGTGCTGGGATTGTGGCGAAAGCAGCCGGCTGTAGCGGTCATCCAAGCGGGGGCTCTCTACTTTTCGTTGCAACACACGCGATACATCGGTTTATTCTGCGTTACCACTACCATTCTTGGCGCCACGCTGTTGGGCGAAGCGTTTTGCATCGATGCACCGCGAACCCATGCGCGGGAGGACTCGGCGAAGCCTGTGCCCCTGCTGCGTATCCCGCTGGCGCTTGCGCTGGTTTTCGTCTGTGCTGTTGGCGCTGTCACTGTGCTGCACGCCGCCGATTTCGTTTCCAACCGGACCAATGTTGTCTTCAACAGCGCGTCCAGATTCGGAGTCGGTGAATCATCGTGGTATCCGGAGCGCGCGGCCAGTTTCATTCGGAACGAACGGCTGCCCGGCAACGTCTACGAGGAGTACGAAGTAGGTGGCTTTGCGGCATGGCGTCTGGGACCCGAGTATCCGGACTTTATCGACGGGCGCTCTGTTTCGCCAGCAGTGCTGGTCGAAGAGCAGAAGCTTGTGTCGCAGCCGCCGGACTCGCCGGTTTGGCGGGCGGCTGCAGATAAATGGGGAATTAATGTCCTGCTCATCGCCGAAGGGGACAGCGCTGTTGACCGTAAGGATGTCCTTGCTTTCTGCGGGAACGAACTCTGGAGTCCTGTCTACATGGACGAAACCGCGCTAGTGCTGTTGCGCAATACTCCGGCAAACCGGCCCTGGCTGGATCGATTGCACATCGATTGCCGCACCCAGGAGTTTGTGCCACCGCAATCGGCCTCGCGCAAGGACCTCTATGACTACTGGATCAATGCCGGGGGAATGCTCTATGCGTTGCAACGCGATCAGGAGTCCGAGGCGGCCCTGCTTCGTGCCGCGGCGTTGTACCCTGAGGATCCAAATTCACGATTGGTGCTAGGTCAGCTTTACCAACGGCATCAGATGTTCGAGAAGGCTGAGGCGGAATACCTTGCCTGCATCGCGCTAAGAGATGCCTACAAACCTTGGTTTGAACTGGGCGACCTCTACATACAGGAAGGACGCTTGCCAGAAGCCGAGCAGGCGTTTTCTAATGCCGCCCAGTTGTCCGGCAGTCCGTACACCTCGTACATGAATCTGGCGCAGGTTGAACTGCGGTTGCAGCATCCCGAAGCCGCGTTGCAGGCCTACGCCGAGGCCGAAGAAAGCAGTCCGTACCGCAAGGGAGCCGAGGGGCTTGCGCTAGGCTTCTATGCCGACATCGCGGATGGGCGTGCCAATGCCCATCGCATGCTCTCGCATCTGCCGCAGGCGATCGAGTTTGAACAGGAATCCTTACGGCTGAACCCCGGGGTGGCCAATCGATGGGCTAAACTCGCGTATCTGCTGGAAGCCAGTGGGCAACTGGATCTGTCACAGCAGGCCCGGCAGAGGGCGCTCGAACTTGGTGCCGGCCAGCGTTGATTGCACTGAGATCGGCCGAAGGAGGTGGGCGATTGTTCATACTGCACATGAGGTGGAGCGTCCGGAGGTGTTTCAGTCCGTTGTTGGCGCTCTGGGATTCGGGGAGCGCACGGAACTCTGGCGGGTACGGGTGAGGAATATCGCCAACATCAATGTCAGTACTGTGTTAGATGCCGCACTAACCTTCCGATAAAGGTGTAATCGCCGCCAGCCGGATGATCTACAATAGGTTGAACGAGAACAGCTATGTTATTTATGTTCAGTATGTTGCACAATTTTCGCACACAGCTTTCTTCTCATCTGTTACAACGGTGACACAATTGCACACTGGTATGCGGAGGCAGTAGTGAAGAGCGTTCTGAAGTCGATCATAATCCTGGTATTAGTGAGCGCATTCTCCGCAGCCGCTTGGGCAGCGATACATCCCGTTCAACTTGACCCAAAAACGGACTCCGCGACCTGCGCGCAATGCCATGAGGATAAAACCAAAGGCAAGTCGGTTCATACCGCGATTGCCATGGGGTGTACCAGTTGTCACGAGGTTCGGGTTAGGAAAGACGTCACCCGCGTAAAGCTCATTACCACCACCCCGGTTGCCCTCTGTATAACCTGCCACGCCGACAAGAAAGCTGCTGATATCAAAGGGAAGGTCCACCCCCCGGCGGTGCGCGATTGCGTGAAGTGCCATGATCCGCACACGTCAGATAATAAGAATCAGTTGCTTAAGTCAGCGAGCGGAAATGACAAAGATACGAATCTTTGCCTTACCTGCCACAAGACCGGCGTAGACATCCCGAAAGACGGCAGCCGTCATGCGGCGTTGGACATGGGATGCGATACCTGTCACGTTACGCACAAGACCGGCGAGCGTGGCGTACGCGAATTCGACTATCATCTGACGAAAGATGCTCCGGCACTTTGTCTCGACTGTCACGATGTGAAGGATGCGAGCCTGATCAAGGCGCACCAGGGGCAGCCATTCGGTACGGCCGATTGCCTCTCCTGCCACGATCCGCATGAGTCGTCGAGTAAGCACTTGATGGCGAAGTTCACCCACATGCCGTTCGCTGGCGGACAGTGCGATTCCTGCCATCAGCCTGCTAAAGATGGCAAGGTGGTGTTGACGGCTGCGACTCCGAAGGAAATTTGCTTGACCTGCCACGCCGATAAGGGCGAGCAGATTGAGAAGGCAAAGGTGCAGCATCCGGGCGCGGCGGGCGATTGCACGGATTGCCATAATCCGCACGCCGGTAATTCTCCGGGATTCCCGAAGCCGAATGCAGTGGCTGTGTGCTTGGGATGCCATTCCGATCAGGCCGACCAGGGTAAAAAGGCGCATACGCATCAACCGGCGTTTGAGCAAGGTTGCGCCACCTGTCACGACCCGCACGGTAATGACAATGTTCACTTGCTACGTGCCAGCTCTCCTAACAAGTTGTGCCTAGAGTGCCATGGACCTGATTCAAAGCCGGCCAAACTGGAGAGCGAGCACCTGGTGTCGATCTTTGACGGAAAGGTAGAGTTGCCTGATGACTATTTTGGGCAGGTTCCGATACTTCCGCTGAAATACAATCTGGGGCACCCGGTCGATGGACATCCGGTTTCGGATGTAATGGATGCGAACGATATGACCAAGGTGAAAACCCCAATCAATTGTCTGACCTGCCATCAGCCACACGCCTCGGCGCAGCCTGATTTGCTGGTGAAAGACCAAACCAATAACGCGCTATTTTGCGCGAGTTGTCATAAGAGCTTGACCAAGTAGTTAATAGTTGCGAGTGAATAGTACAGATTGAGAAGAGAGAAGTAGCGATGGGCGAGTGGTTTCACAATTCGGTCCAACCTGGAAAAGGGTTGCAGGCAGCGGTGGTACTTCTGTCGTTGATATTGGCGAGTGCGTCCCCTTCTTTCGGTCAAAAGGATAAGAAGGATAAGAAGGACGAGTCGGCGGCATCGTCGAACTCGGGGATGGTGGGGATTGACACCCGTAAGATTGTTTGGCCACAGCCCCCCAATATCGCACGCATCAAATATGAGACCTATTTCGCTGGTGAAAAACTGCCGGACTTCAAAGCGAAACCGAAAAGGAAGAGCGGCTGGATGGATCGCGTGGCCGGAACTGGCGCTAGCCAGGACAATGGTTCAGCGGAAGCCATGAGAAACCACTTCTTCCTCGGCGAGCCACATGGCATGGCGGTTGATTCCAAGGGGAAGCTCTATGTGGCTGACTCCAAGGTGTGCGCCGTCTTCATCTTTGATCCTGAGACGCACGACACCACGATGATCAAGAACGGGCGGGATGCCAGCTTCAAGTTGATCATGGGTTTAGCCATCGATGACAATGACCGGCTGTTCGTTGCCGACTCGGAAGCTCGTCGCGTCCTGGTATTCAATGCCGCTCATAAACTCGAAGGCTCGATTACCGAGGGCATGTCGAATCCGGTGGGGTTGGCGCTGGATACTGAAAACCGCTTTCTATATGTTGCCGATGTCAATCTGGATCAAGTCCTAGTCTATGATGCCGACTCCTTCCAGCTTCTGCGGAAGATGGGTACCACCGGCAAGGATCACACCCTGACCGATCCGGGCAATTTCGCCAAGCCTAGCGGAGTTGCGGTGGACAAGGACGGAAATGTTTACGTGGCCGACATGCTCAATGCCCGCATTGAGGTCTTCGACCCCGATGGCAACTTCATTCGCACCTTTGGGAAGCGTGGTGATGGACCAGGGTATTTTGCCATGCCGAAGGGTGTCGCGATTGACGCCGATGACCACATCTGGGTGACCGACCCCATGCAGAACCGCATGCAGGTGTACTCACAGGAAGGCCGGTTGTTGATCTACGTAGGCGGTGGTCAGGGGCTTCTTCCGGGCATGTTCTCCGGTGTGCAGTACGTCACCATCGACAAGCAGAATCGGGTTTTCACTACGGAAGTGTTTCCCGGCCGCGTACAGGAGTTCCGTTATGTGACGCAGGCTGAGGCCACTGCGGAATACGAGAAACGGGAAGCGGCGAAAAAGGCTAAGACCGCCGCGCAGACTCCGGCTGCGGCGAAGGATGCCAAGGCCACTGCAGCGAAATAGCATTGAAGAGTTTGTTCAGTTCGTCGCGGCCTGGATCTTCAATCCAGGCCGCGATGCTTTTCCGCTATATTCCTTGGCGTTTTGGGATCTGAAGAGCGCGCCTGCTGCGGCCAGGGCTCCAGTTGGCTCAACGAAGTGACTTCCTTGAACCCCTCTGCGCAATACAGCCCGGCGCAATACAGGCCAGCCTGCGATCTCGTGGGTGTGGATCGGGGGGTTTGTTGCCATCCGGGCGAGTGCGACTCGTTGGCGGTGGGTTGTCGATCTATGTTGATAGCTTTGAAAACGCGGAAGCTGGGAATCTTATCTCGGAACGGGGGAGTGGGTGGTAAGCGCCAGCGGGACGTGGGGAATTTAGCCAATCGAAAGTAACCATCTGTGTTAGATCCCGCAACCATCGCCCTGAAAAACTCTCATGCGCTGCGGTCAGATCACCATCAATATACGCTTAAAAATGTATATAGCGTTTGTTTGTAATGGTTTACGGAAACTACTCACAAGAACTCAGGGGTAAGTTTAACAACGGCTCGTGAATTGCATATTGCTATGGCGTAACAGTCTTAAGAATCCCGAAGCTGATCGATCATGGCGAGAGGATTCTGCGGTGAATAAAGAGTTTGTTCTAGTCGTTGCAAGTCAGGACGATGCGGCAAAGCGGATCTCGGGTTACACCTGTTTCCGTCAGTAGTAAGAATCTTAATTGAATTGCTGAAAATCATCAGGAGGTTTCATCGTGAAAAAGCTTCTCTTAGCTATCGCTACTTTCGCTCTGTGCGGCAGCGTTGCATTTGCCAGCGTAACCCCCGGAACGGCGACATCGACGAACACCGGCGCCGCCGGTACTGCTGCTCCCACGGTTGACGTGTTGGGCGCCCACAACAACTACGGCCGCGGTTGCGCTGGCTGCCACGCTCCTCACAGCGGCAACTTCGGCGCGGGTGGTAATGGTCTTACTGGCGCTGCCAGCACCGATCCTTACACCGGTGCCAATGCCCTGTTCGCGCAGGACATGGGCCCGCTCTATGGCACATCCTTCGACTTCAGCGATCTTAAGAATGGCAATGCTCTTGGTGGCGCGACCACCGGTGTGAGCGCCGGTAGCTACATTTTCGTGGCTCCCAGCAGCTTGGTTGGCGCGACGGCTCAGGGCTACAACGACATCCGTGGCATCGTGATGTGCTTGGCTTGCCATGACGGCGCGGTTGCCAAGGGCGCGATGATGGCGGATCAGGCTTACGAACAGCAGATCGGTGCACTGCCCACGAGCTACGGCGCCGGCAAAATCCCGACCTTGCTGGGTGCTGATGGTTCCAGCAGCGGTTACCACAACGATCACCCGGTGGGCGAGAACGCTGCCGTCTCCTCCGCTCTGGGCTCTGCTTACGGAACCGGCGCGGCCACCAATGGCCTGAACTACACCATTACCGGCACCTCGCCTTCGCAGGGGATCAGCGCCGTCACCGCGATTGGTACTTATGCGCAGTTCATGACCTCCTACGGCGCCCCGGCTCTGATGAAGGGTGCGCACAGCTACGGTACCCCGGTTAACGCTGCCGGAGTTCCTTACGTGGTCTGCACCACCTGCCACAACCAGCACGTGATGAACGTTTACGCCGCCTCCGCCACCAGCCCGATTGCTGGTGCTGCGACCGGCACGTATGCGACCTACTTCTTCATCAACGGTCCGTACAACGTCAACGACGTCACCGCGCACCCGACGTCTGCGAACAGCACCACCCAGTTCTGCCGCCAGTGCCACTTTGGCGAAGCGAACGAGTCCAACGGCGGAACGCTGCCGACCTCGTTCTAACTTAGTAACTGCAGTACCGGGGGGAGAGAAACTTCTCCCCCCATTTTGCTGAATTGTGAGGAAATATGAAGTGTTCGCTCTCTATTTGCGCCATGATTTTGCTGGCGCTTTCTTCTGTTAGCGGTCAATTGGTTTCCAGTCATACTCCCACCGCCGTTCGTCCCCAGCCTGCCGCGCAAGTGGGGAGCCTGCAGGTAACAGGCAAGACCGTGGTGCGGGTAAATGGCACGGCGTTGACCGACCGCGACCTTCTACGCGAGATGTTCGCACTATTTCCTTATGCCAAGTTGCACAACGGTTTTCCTAAAGAGCAGGAGCCGGAAATCCGTCGCGGTGCGATGGAAATGATCGTCTTCGAAGAGTTGGTTTACCAGGATGCGCTACGGCACAAGGCGACGATTGCTCCGGAGCGTCTGAATCGAGAAGAGAGGAAGTTTGCGCGGCAGTTCGGCAGCCAGGCGCAATACGACCAGTTCCTAAAGATCGAGATGGGTGGGTCAAAAGTGACGCTGCGGCAGCAGATCAAGCGCTCGTTACTGATAGAGGCGGAGCTGAAGGCCGAAGTGGACAACAGATCGGTGGTTTCGGTGGCCGAGGCCCGGGCATACTACAACACTCACCCGAAGGAATTCGAACATGGCGAGGACGTGTCGATTCAGACGATTTCGATTATCCCGCCCGCCAACGCCAACCCGGATACGCAGCAGGAGGCGCACAGGCGCGCCGAGGATGCATTCAAGAAAGCCAAGGCCACCAAGAGTTATAAAGAGTTTGGGTTACTTGCGGAGCAACTATCGGACGACGACTTCCATGTTACTCTAGGAGATCACAAAGTAGTTGAAGCCAGCAAACTGCCGCCGGAGGTGGTAAAGGCTGCACGGTCGATGCAGCCCGGCCAGGTTAGCGACCTTTTGCAGTTGGGTACCGCGTACACCATCTTCCGCCTGAATTCGCATGTCATGCCAGGCAAGGTGAAGTTTGAAGAAATCAGGAAAGAGTTAACTTCCAACTTGGAGAAAGAAAAGTACGAGAAGCTGCGCGTCGCTCTGGGTAAACGACTTCGCCAAAACGCAAAGATCGAGAAATTGTAAAGCTTCACTGCGACTGTGTTGTGGGCGGCTAACATTTTTGTGAGCTTCTCGTCTAACTAGTATGTACGGCCTGACATGTTTTTTGCTCGCAGTAACTCATGATCGCTATTGTTTGCTCTCAATCGCAGGCCGCCGATTGAGGGCTGAAGTGGACTTAACTTGACCAAAGTGCGTATCATTTGGCCCTTCTTATTACCTCTCTTAGGTCTACTTGTAGCCCTACCGGCAAGTGCGCAGTTAAAGGTAGGGAACAATCTGAGCCTGGGAATGGATGGAATCCTCGGAGTGGGTTATGGCGCGGATAGTGCATCCGGCCAGTCTTCCAGCTCCAGTGTGGCATTCAACGGTCAGGGGAATATTCAAGGCTATTACTTCGATCCGAGGTTTCTCACTTTTACGGTAACCCCCGTGTACAACCGCTCCGAGGCGAACTCGCCAGGGGAAGGTGGATCGCTCACGAATTCCAGCAGTATCGGCGCAGGTCTTGGCATCTTCGGTGGCAGCCACTTCCCCGGTTCGATCTCGTATTCCAAGACGTACAATGCCAGCGGCACGTACGCTGTGCCGGGCGTCCAAGGATTCGTTACGGACGGCGATGCCTCACAGCTTACTGTGGCATGGTCCGCCTTGCTTCCCAACCTGCCGCCTGTGAACATCCAGTACTTCCAGACAAGTTCGACCTCGTCGATCTTCGGCACGTCCCAAGAGGACCATTCGACCACGCGCAACTTTAATTTGCAGAGCAACTACCGCTACCGCGGTTGGGCGATGTCGGGACATGCCTCTGAAGTGTTCCTGCATACGGAGACGCCCACGTTTCTCACGGTGGCCGAGTCTAACGTTGGAAGCGAAAACGCGACGAGTTTGAGCTTCACCACCTCGCATAAACTGCCGATGGAGGGCGGCGTCGCACTCAGCTATGGCTACGGAAACTACAATGGCAGCGAGGGAGCGAGCGGCTCCGACGACTCTTTTGCGGCGAGTGCAAGCTTTTTGCCCACGAGACGGTTCAGCACCTCGTTCCAGTTTCAATACAACAGCAACCTAGCGGGGCAGGTGGAAAATCAGTTGGCGGGCGTGGGAAGCGTAGCCCCCCAGGTGAACCTAGGGAGCGGCAGCCATACACTTTCGTTCCAAAACACCGATACCCTCTATCTTCCGCATAGCCTGAGCCTCGGGTTCAATGCCTCGCGGGTCCAGCAGGAGGCGTACGGAAGCAGCGTAGCCGCAAACAACTACAGCGCCATCGTGAACTATCACTTTAATAAGCCTCTATGGGGCTCGATCCTGGTGTACGGTGGAGTCAACGACCAAGCCGCGGATGGCGTAAACGAGGGCGCGAGCATGCTCGGGGGCGCTAATTTCACCCGCACCATAAAAGCGTGGCAGGTGAGCGCAGGAGCTTCATACTCGCAGGACGTACAGACGGTACTGGCAGTGGAGACCACTTCGAACTATTCGTTTAATGGAGGCGTAAGCCGCAGCCTCTCCCGGCGTCTCCGCTGGTACGCCACAGTCAATGAGTACCACTCGGGCCTCAACCAGGTGGCGGGGTCAAGCAATCGCACCGACGGCGCGTTCGACCAGCATTCTCTACCGCACCTTCGCCGTAGCCGCGAACATCTCGCAGTCGGTGGGTACATCGCTGATCACTCAAAACGGGCTGGTTGCGCTTCCAACCGGGGTTCCGATTTCGGTGCTGGCACCAAGTCAATACCTGGCAATAAACGGTAAATCCTATAGTGTGAGCGGTTCGGGTACCTTCCGTAATTTGATAGTATCGGGCGCTTACACCAATTCGAACGATACGACGTCCACGCCGTCGCTGACTTCGGGAATCGCTTCGACCACCACGTTTGTGAACGCATCGTACCCGTGGCGCAAGATGGGATTTGCTGCTGGCTATTCGTACATCACGCAAGGCGTGGGAACGTCAGGCACGGGACCGCAAAGCTACTCGTCGTACTACATTGGAATACAGAGATGGTTCAAGCCGTTTTAACCCGTCGGCCGGTTGTGGCCAAATTGTGGATTTGTTTGGCAGTGGTGCTCTGGTTGTGGGTTCCGGCACAGGCCGCTCACGTCAAAAGTGAAGATAGTGTTCTAGCGACTGCGCCGGATCTGATGCTGGAGGGCGGACGCAAGCTGAGCTTCGAGCGTGAGTTCTCCTCCGAACGTGATGTGCTGGGAAAACGTGGCTTTTGGACGAAGGTGCTGGACGTTGTTGCCGGAGAACCACAACGGCATTTCATGGTACGCCCATACGGGATAGCCGTAGATTCTCGTGGTAGGGTCATTGTGACCGATCCAGGCATAAATGGGATTCACATTTTTGACTTCGAGCAGCACAAATACAAATTCATCGAGCGGAGAGGTAAGGATGAGAATTCTTTA
Source organism: uncultured Acidobacteriota bacterium (assembly GCA_963786435.1). Classification (GTDB taxonomy): domain Bacteria; phylum Acidobacteriota; class Terriglobia; order Terriglobales; family Acidobacteriaceae; genus TOLSYN. The sequence continues at coordinate 1,490,574 of CAWAZK010000002.1, read as the reverse complement.
CGCTCGCCACAGTGCGTGGCCGTCGATGCACAAGACAATATCTATGTAACAGATTCGGAGAGCGGAAGAGTTTTTATCTTTGATGCCAACGGGAAATTCAAGCGTGTCATCGGGAGCCTGCGCGGTGGCGAAGGCTTCTTCAAGCGCCCAACCGGAATTGCAGTGGATTCTGGCACACAACGGATTTACGTCACAGACACCCTCCGCAATAAGATCTTTGTGTTAGATATGGAGGGTCAAGTCCTGCAGACAATTGGCACACCCGGCGACCAGCCTGGCGAGTTCAATTTCCCAACTGAGATTCTGTTGCACGGGAATGAGATTGCTGTGGTGGATGCGATGAATTTTCGTGTGCAGGTCTTTGATCGCTCCGGCACTTTCCAGTACACGGTCGGCACTCTTGGTGACTACATTGGAAGCTTCTTCCGTCCGAAGGGAATCGGCTTCGACAGCGAAGGGCACCTTTACGTTGTGGATGGAGCCTGGAATGCCGTGCAGATCTTCGACCACCAGGCAGAGCTGCTGTACTACTTTGGGACAAGGGGCTCTGAGCCCGGCGCTTTCGATCTGCCGTCCGGTTTGTTTATTACTCAAAACGATCGTATCTATGTAGTGGATTCCTCCAATAGGCGTGTGCAAGTTTTTCGATATTACGGGAAGCCGCCAGAGGAGAGGAGACAGTGAAAATGAAGTTTTGGTTGGCGTGTGTGGCAGTACTCATCTTCGCCGGCAGTGTTCTGGCGCAGCAGTCGCAGTTTAGCGGCGATGTTTTGGGCGCACACGACATGTCGTTCAGTGGCAAGTCACCGATTAAGGGTGGGTTACCCCCGTGTCAATTCTGCCACGCTCCTCATTCTGGAACTGGTAAGGGCCCGTTGTGGGCCCAGAAATCTTCGGCACAGGCCTATAAAACGTACAACAGCACTACCAGTACTAAGCTTCAATCAATGCAGCAGCCTGCGATTGGAGGTCCCAGCAGCCTTTGTCTAAGCTGCCATGATGGCACGGTGGCGCCGGGTACGGCCGCGCCGTATGGCTCGATCAAGATGCAGGGCAAGATGAACCAGATCGATATCTTAGACCCCAAACTGGATGGCGACCTGCAGGGTTCGCATCCGTTCAGCTTTACCAAACTGCAAGATTCTGCAGACTTGGTACAAGGCTTGGCGTCAAACCATCAGACAGCGGATCCGAAACGTAAAATACGATTATTGAGCGGTAACGTAGAGTGTGAAAGCTGCCATAACCCGCATGTGCAGAATCTTGATAAAGTTTCCTTGAATTTCCTTGCTCGCGAAGGGTCCAGCGGGCAGGTGTGTCTGTCATGCCACGGCACTACTCCACGCACGGTCAACAATCTGTCGAACGGCCTTGCTCTTTGGTCTACAAGCGTTCACGCGACTGTATCGAATAGCACGCTCATGGCTGCAAATGTAGGTCCCTACTCAACCGTCGCCCAGAACTCCTGTTCGATCTGTCATGTCGATCACAGCGCGAATGGTGCGGCAAGGCTGCTACGGGGAACAGTTCCAGCGTTGACCACCATGGATGTCGCCACACAGAATTGCATCACCTGTCATAACGGTAATACCAATATCAGTCCGGCTCTGCCGAACGTTTATGCTGAATTCGCCAAGTCCACAGCGCATCCTTTTCCGTCGCTTACGGGAAATAACACGCACGACTCAGCTATGCCTCCACCGCCGAATGGTTTGGCCGAAGCCACGCTGGTGAACAACAACCGACATGCGACCTGTGTGGATTGCCACAACCCGCACGCTTCCCAGCAGGTAGTGGGTACGTTCCCTGCTCCACCGCAGATCCGTGTTTCCCAGGCTGGGGTGAATGGAGTTCAGAGCGATGGGATGACCCTGGATACCGGAGCAGCGCAATATCAGTATGAGAACTGCTTCCGCTGCCATGGTTCCAGTAGCGGCAAAGGCAAACTTCCCATTCAACCGACGTTCGGATACTTTCCGGCTCGTACTGTGGTATCGGCCTCTGATCCACTGAATGTAAGTCTCGAATTTGCCACCACTGCCACTTCGAGCCATCCTGTGACTCACGATAGTTCTTCGGCCCTTCCGCAGACCAGCCTTCTGACGAACATGCTACAGCTTGATGGTGTCACGCAGGGCCGGGCTATGGGAGCCCGAATCTTCTGTACCGACTGCCACAACAGCGATGACAACCGCGAGTTCGGAGGGACTGGTCCGAATGGCCCACATGGCTCGCTCTACCCGCACGTCCTTGAGCGCCGCTACGAGATGAGCAGGGTGAGCAGTGGGCCAGGCAGCACCATAACGAATCTCTTTCCAGGCCCGCAGACCAGCGCGGGAGGCGCTGCACCCGGACCATGGGCACTGTGCGGAAAATGCCACAATCTGACAACGCTGCTCAATGACAACTCGGTGCACCAGATGCATGTCACGAACTCGCAGGTGGGCGCATCCTGTTCGGTCTGCCACACCGCGCATGGCATGGCAGCTGCGTCGCCGACCATGAGCGGCACAAGCCTGGTTGATTTCGACGGCAACGTTGTGGCACCAAACAATCTCAGCGCCAGTGGGCCGATGGGTATCTCTTATAACGGACCGAGCAATTCCTGTGTCCTCGTCTGCCACTCGGTAAGCCATAATTATGACGGTACGGTGACGCAGGTGGGTGCTGCCACGCAGGCGAACACAGCGCGGCATGGAACTCGTGGGCACTAACTGACAGAGTGACTATATGCCAGCGATGACTCCATCGATCGAAACGCCGAAGCCGCGCCCGGCGCGCAGCCTGCGCTGGATTTCGGTGTTAGAGATCGTTGTGCTCGTCGTGCTTTTTTCGGCGGCTGCCGTATGGGAAGCAATACATCTGCAACTGCTCACCGATTCCAGTGTGTGGCTGCAACTGCGAACGGGCAACTGGATACTGGATCACCATTCTGTGCCAAGCACGGGACTGTTCTCGCGCTTCGACGCTCTGAGTTGGGCGGATTCAAACTGGGGCTCTCAGGTGATGCTGGCTGCCCTATATCGAATCATTGGATTGCGCGCGATTCCGGTCATGCAGATGGTCTTCCGCATTCTGGTTGCAATCGTCACATTCGTGCTCGCGGGTGGTTGAAGAGGTGGATTCTGGTTTGCGGTTGTGCTGTCGCTGTGTGCGCAGGTAGTACTGTTCGGCCCGTCAACACAGACGTTGTTACTTAATGCGGTCATGTTGTCTATGGAGTTGTGGGCGCTGTTTGCAAGCCGCGCAACCGGGCGGCAGGGTCTGCTGTTGTGGATGCCGCTGCTGGTCCTGGTATGGGCGAACATGGATTGGCATTTCGTCTTCGGTCTGCTAACTCTGCTCCTGTTCCTTGGGGCGGTTGCCGTCGAGCAGGTCTGGGGGCACAAGACGTTTGCTCACGCCGGTGAGCCTCTTGCCTATGGCCGTATGGCAATGATTGCGGTTGCTTCAGGCATCGCGTCATTACTTTCTCCGTCTTCGTATCATTCCTACGCAGTGGCTTGGCAGAATTGGTTCGGAGAAATAGAGCTGGCACTTACTCCGGAGATGAAGCCGATGAATTTCCGTGTGCCAGGCCATTACCTGTTGATGTTGCTCGCCATGTTTGCATTTTTTGCCGTGGGTCGTCAGCGGGCGAAGGATCTTTTCAAAGTAGTCTTGCTTGCGATCGGTATTAGCATTGGCTTCGCCTTTCAGCGCGAAGGCTGGATTTTAGCGGTGGTTTCCGTTGCCATTCTGGGCGACGTGTTCTTTCCTGCTGAAGGCCGTCCGGATGAGTTATCGCACTCTTCCAAGCGGGAGTTGTGGGCGGCTGCGGCGATTGTCCTGGTTGTTTTCTTGGTGTCGGCGGCGCGCATTCCATCGCGGCCGGAGACCCTGCTCGAAGTAACTGCGACGAAGCTGCCTGTTCGTGCCTGCGACTTCATCAGGCAGAATCATCTTCCTGCGCCAATTTTCAACGAACTGTCGTGGGGCGACTTTCTGACCTGGTATCTGCCAGACTATCCTGTAGCTGTGGATGACCGGCACGAACTTTATGGGGAAGAAGGTCTCAAGAACTACTATCAGGCGACGACCGGAAGACTAACGTCTGAATATCCTGCGCTCAGTTCCGCCAATACAATCATTGTCGGTAGAGAAAATGGCTTGGTGCTCGTCCCGCAAATGTACCCAGATCCTGAGGCAACATTGCAGCAGGCTTTTCCGGGATTTCATGAGGTCTATCGCGATGATCTCGCGGTGGTGTTGACGAATCAAAAAGTGAATTAGCTCGGCGGAGTGTGTGGGTTAATTGCGGGTTCGCACCAGAATGTACAACCTGTGCGACTCCGATGCGCGCGGGCAGTTCTCCTGACTTATAACTCCTGAAACTCTATAGTTGGCGGATTCTGGCGGTCACTCGACCGAAGAGTTATCGTGCAGGTCACATTCTAAAGTGACCTAAAGCACTGATTGTGAGTTCCTGAAATTGTAAGGTTCGGCCGTTCTAATAACATTCCAATCACGACTCGTGTTGACATGTATAGAAAGAACAGACATGAAAAGTACGTGGAATTACCTCCTGATGTTCTGCCCCTCTTCACACAGGGGCCTTTTTTTATTTGTGCGAGAGGGTATCGGTACTGAAAGCTTTGTAGTGGGTAGACCTGATTGACTTTCAGAACTCCTGATCTCGCCCCGTAGATCCTGTCGGGCAGGGAAAACGGAATGATCCTGAAAACTGTTGCCAGAGGGGCTGCTTTGGATTAAGAAAGAGCATGCCGCAGATGCAACTGCCGATATTCCCTGCCGGAGTGACCGAGATCAATCACCACATAGCGGTGGCAAAGGAGGCGGGCACGGTGTATTACATCCACGGCCACCTGCCGGTGTTCCGCCACGCGGAGAACGATGTGCGTGGATTTCGCATGTTCACCAGCCAGATGATCGTCAACGGGACGGTGAAGCCCAAGGAGATTGTCCAGGCGTTCGGCGTTCCGATGATTGCAGTGAAGAGGTATGTGAAGGTTTTTCGGGAGCAGGGGGCCAACGGGTTCTACGCGGTGAAACCCCGTCACAGTTCAGCCTCGGTGCTGAAAGGGGAAGTGCTGCAGCGAGCGCAGAAGTTGCTTGACGAGGGGCAGAGCGTTCCGGAAGTGGCGAGTGAACTGAATGTGTTGGCGAACACGCTGCACAAGGCGGTTGACGCTGGACGCTTGCGAAAGCTAAAAAAAACGAACCCGCCACCACCGAAGTAAGCAACAAGAGTGGTCGCAGTCAGATCGACAGCCAAGCGCCGATGGGAAACGCCGCGACGCGTTCGTTGGAGCGAGTAGCGGCCGCGATGGGAGAGCTGGAGTCGGCGCCCATCGAGTTTCAAGCTACCTGCGATGTAACCCGGGGCGGCGTGCTGCTGGCATTGCCTGCGCTGTTGGCGACCGGGTTGTTGCGCTACACGCCGGAGATGTACCAGCTCCCAAACGGATTTTATGGCATTGACAGCATCTTCCTGCTGCTGGCATTGATGGCGCTGGGGCGGATCCGGTCTCTGGAACAGCTTCGTTATCAAGCGCCAGGCGAGTGGGGCAAGCTGCTGGGACTGGACCGCATTCCCGAAGTGAGGACGCTGCGGGAGAAGTTAAAACTGCTGTGCCACGACTTGGGTCAAGCCCTGCGCTGGAACGCCGCACTGGCCAAGGAATGGATCGCCCAGCAAGATGCCTCGGAACTGTTTTTCTACTGCGATGGCCACGTGCGCGTCTATCACGGGGAGCAGACGGCGCTACCGCGCCATTACGTGGCGCGCCAGCGATTGTGTTTACGGGCTACCACCGATTACTGGATCAATGCCATGGATGGCCAGCCATTTCTGTATGTCAACAAAGAGGTGGATCCGGGACTGATCGCCACGCTCAAGCAGGATGTGATTCCGTGGCTGGAAGTGAATGTGATCCAGCCGCCGGAGCAACAGCGGCGCATGGCGGAAGATCCTCGTACCCACTGGTTCACAATGGTGTTCGACCGGGAAGGCTACAGTCCCGAGTTATTCGAGCAGCTGTGGCAGAAGCGGATTGCCATTCTGACCTATCACAAGTTTCCCCAGGGCGAGTGGCGCAGCGAAGAATTCACCACGCACCGCGTCCAGCTGGTGAGCGGCGAAATCGTGACCATGAAACTGGCCGAGCGCGGTACCCAGTTGTCGAACCGGTTCTGGGTACGCGAGATTCGCAAACTCAGCGACGGCGGCCATCAGACTTCGATCTTAGCCACCAACTTCCAGCTGCCAATGACCACGCTGGCACCGTCGTTATTCGCCCGATGGTCTCAGGAAAACTTCTTCCGCTACATGCGCGAACATTACGGATTGGATAGCTTGATTGAGTATGGAACCGAACCCGTTCCTGATGCGATCCAGGTGGTAAATCCGGAGTGGCGCAAACTCGACGGCAAGATCCGCTCCAAAATCGGCCAGCGCCATCGGCAGGCGGCTCAGTTCGGAGCCCTTGCTTTATCGGAGGATCCCACCAACTCTGAAGTTCAGGGTTTTCAGCAGCGCAAGGCGCAACTGCGGGAAGACATCGAAAGTCTCGATTTGCAGATCGACCAACTCAAACAGTCGCGCAAGGACACTCCGCATCACATTCCCGTGAAGCTATTGCCAGAGGAAGACCGATTTACTCGGCTGCGTACCGAACGAAAGCATTTCGTCGATACCATCAAGATGATCGCTTATCGCGCCGAATCCAGCATGGCCTCCCTGCTTCGCGAACATATCGCCCGCACTGACGATGCCCGCGCCTTGCTGCGCCAGATCTTCGATACCGAGGCTGATCTTACCCCTGACCTCATCACCAACACCTTGACTGTCCGCCTCCACCATCTCACCCAGGCGGCTCACGATCAGGCCATCGAGAAACTGTTGGCGGAACTCAACGCCACGAAAACCATCTTCCCCGGTACACACCTCACGCTCGTCTTCAAACTCGGGTCATCCTGATTTCAACCAGATCAGGAGGTCTGACTTTGGTGGGTATTCGACGGTCGGTCAACCAAAAGGTATGTCTCACGTGTCACATTCCGGGGTGACCAGAGACACTGAATCTAAGTCTCTGGAGCTATAACGTGGCAGCCGTTCTTATAACGCGCTAATAATCGGCGCATAGAGTTTGTCCCCCTCATCGCAGTCAGGATGACTGGGCAAAGCGGACTTCGGTAAAGCCGTTCTCCGTTAGAAGTGAGCAGTTGTAACATTTTGTAATACTTAACAGGAGGCTGTACTTATATGAAGAAGTTTATGTTTGTTCTTCTGGCGATGTTCGTGTTCGTCGGAATGTCATTTGCCGCAGTAACCCCCGGAACACAGACCTCGACAGGCAGCAACGGTAGCGTCGCCCCCACGGTTGACGTCTTGGGCGCGCATAACAACTACGGCCGCGGTTGCGCCGGCTGCCACGCTCCTCACAGCGGCTCATACGGTGCAGGCGGCAACGCGATTACCAGCACCACCCCCGATCCGTACACCGGTGCCAATGCCCTGTTTGCGCAGGACATGGGTCCGCTCTATGGACAGTCCTTCGACTTCAGCGATCTGAAGAACGGTTTGGCAGCCGGTGGCGCGACCACCGGTGTGAGCGCAGGCGGCTACGTATTCACGGCCCCCAGCAGCTTGGTTGGTGCGACGGCTCAGGGCTACAGCGACCTCCGTGGCATCGTGATGTGCCTGGCTTGCCATGACGGCGCGATGGCCAAGGGCGCGATGATGCAGAATCAGGCTTACGAACAGAAGATCGGTGCACTGCCTTCGAGCTACGGCACCGGCGCAATCCCGACCTTGCTGGGCGCTGATGGTTCCAGCAGCGGTTACCACAACGATCACCCGATCGGCGAGAACGCCACCGTCTCCGCCGCTCTGGGCTCTGCTTACAACTCCGCCAACGGCCTCACCTACGTCATTGGCGGCACCTCGCCTTCGCAGTCGATTACCTCCATCACTGCGGCTGGTACTTATGAGCAGTTCATGACCTCTTATGGCGCCCCAGCTCTGATGAAGGGTGCGCACAGCTACGGTACCCCGGTTAACGCTGCCGGCGTTCCTTACGTGGTTTGCACCACCTGCCACAACCAGCACATCATGAACATTTACGCCGCGTCCTCCACCAGCCCGATCGCTGGCGTTGCAACCGGCACGTATGCGACCTACTTCTTCATCAACGGTCCCTACAACATCAACAACGTCACCCCTCAGACCACCTTGGCTACGTCCACGACTCAGTTCTGCCGCCAGTGCCACTTTGGCGAATCGAACGAAGCCAACGGCGGAACGCTGAACACCTCGTTCTAACCTTTAACCTTGTCACATCGCGGGGAGAAGAGCTTAGGCTTTTCTCCCCGTTTTTTTGCGGCCGCAGAATTCCTCCTCATGGCGTTATGGTGTAGGTTCCGCTGACTGCCGTGCTCGGGCCATAGTTGCCTCCTGCGGCGATGGCTTTGATGGTGGTGGTGGTTGAGACCGGAATCGCCCCGGTGTACGGGGTTGAAGCGGTCGTCGGCGTTGAGCCATCTGTGGTGTAGTAAATCGTCACCCCAGGCGTGCCATCCACCAGCTTTACCGACTGCGGCGTGCTGTAGGTGGTAGCGAACGGCGAGATACTTGGGGTCAGCGCCACGAAGGTATAGGTTCCGCTGACTGCGGTGCTCGCGCCGTAGTTTCCTCCTGCGGCGATGGCTTTGATGGTGGTGTTGGATGAAACCGGAATCGCTCCGGTGTACGGGGTTGAAGCGGTGGTCGGTGTCGATCCATTGGTGGTGTAGTAGATCGTCACCCCGGGCGTGCCATCCGTCAGCGTTACCGACTGCGGTGTGTTGTAGGTGGTAGCGAAGGGCAAGATACTTGGGGTCAGCGCCACGAAGGTATAGGTTCCGCTGGCTGCGGGGCTCGGGCCATAGTTGCTACTTGCTGCAATGGCTTTGATGGTGGTGTTGGATGAAACCGGAATCGGTCCGGTGTACGGGGTTGAAGCGGTGGTTGGTGTCGATCCATTCGTGGTGTAGTAGATCGTCACTCCGGGTGTGCCATCCGTCAGCGTTACCGACTGCGGTGTGTTGTAGGTGGTAGCGAAGGGCAAGATACTTGGGGTCAGCGCCACGAATGTATAGGTTCCGCTGGCTGCGGGGCTCGGGCCATAGCTGCTGCTTGCGGCGATGGCTTTGATGGTGGTGTTGGACGAAACCGGAATCGGTCCGGTGTACGGGGTTGAAGCGGTGGTTGGCGTCGATCCATTCGTGGTGTAGTAGATCGTCACTCCGGGTGTGCCATCCGTCAGCGTTACCGACTGCGGCGTGTTGTAGGTGGTAGCGAAGGGCAAGATACTTGGGGTCAGCGCCACGAATGTATAGGTTCCGCTGACTGCGGTGCTGGGGCCATAGTTGCCGCCCGCAGCGATGGCTTTGATGGTGGTGTTGGATGAAACCGGAATCGGTCCGGTGTACGGGGTTGAAGCGGTGGTTGGTGTCGATCCATCTGTGGTGTAGTAGATCGTCACTCCGGGCGTGCCATCCGTCAGCGTCACCGTCTGCGGCGTGTTGTAGGTTGAAGCGAAGGGCAAGATACTTGGGTTCAGCGCCACGATGGAATAGGTCGCGCTGGTTGTGGTGCTCGGGCCATAGTTGGGTCCTGCGGCGATGGCTTTGATGGTGGTGGTGGATGTAACCGGAATCGGTCCGGTGTACGGAGTTGAAGCGGTCGATGGTGTCGATCCATTCGTGGTGTAGTAAATCGTCGCCCCAGGGGTGCTATCGGTCAGCGTTACCGTCTGCGGCGTGTTGTAGTTACCAGGGAGCGGCGAGGCGGTTGGCGGCGCCGCCGAGTTCGGATAGCTAATGGTATAGGTGCCGCTGGCTTGCGGGCTTTGTAGATAGTTGCCGCCCACAGCGATGGCATTGATGGTGGTGGTGGATGAGACGGGAATCGGTGCCGTGTATGGGGTTGAAGCGGTCGTCGCTGCCGATCCATTGGTGGTGTAGTAGATCGTCACCCCAGGCGTGGTGTCGGTCAGCGTCACCGATTGCGGCGTGGTGTAGGTGGAAGGTGCGGGCGAAAAAGCTGGCGTGGCGGCATAAGTACCCACTGCGAGGGAAACGGTGGTCGTCTGCGTAACGCCTCCGCCGGTGCCGCCGACGCTGAAGGTGTACGTGCCGTTTGCCATCGTCGAAGCCGCGGCCACGGTCATGGTCGAGCTGCCAGCGCCCGGCGCAGCAATGGTGGCGGGGCTGAAGCTCACGGTCACGCCGGTTGGCTGGCCAGTCGCAGTCAAGGCAATGGCCGAATCAAAACCGCCCGAGGTTGCGATCGTGATCGGTGATGCGACGTTACTGCCCTGTTGCACTGACATGGCCGTAGGAGCAATGGTGAAGTTAGGAGTGGACGATGTTGGGGCAAGAGCATTGATCAGGTTGGCGCCGTTCGGACTGCCCCAGCCGCTGCTCAGATCGTAGCCAACTACTGCCGAAAATCCGTCATTGCCGTCGGTGATGTCGTGGAAATTCTGGTTATAGCTGGACGACACGCCAATCGGGTAAATGGCCGTATTCAGGAAGCCTATCGGCGAATCGCCATGGGCGGCGGCCTGTTGATTGGCCAAAGCTATGTAGCCTGCCCACATCGGGGCCGCAAAACTGGTTCCGCCATATTCGTTTGCCGTGCAGGCGGCTTGGTCGGCACAAACGTAAAAGGTGAAATTCGCGTTTGCCGAAACGTCTGGGCCGTTGCGATATTGGGTGGATCCCTCGTTGCTCGAATTGATGACGCCCGGGAGCTGTTGCCAGGAAGGAATCGGAATCTGGTCCGGAGAAATGCCGCCGCCACCGTAAAGCCAGACGGTTTCCGAACTCCAGGGCCCGCCCGCGCTACTGGTTATTAAGTCCGTGCCGCCGACGCAGATGACATTCGGATCCTCCGACGGGAAAAGATCATTGATCGCCGACCAGGCTTCGCTGTCGCCGGAGGCTTGAAAAAAGGTCTGGCCCTGTGCCGCCATCCTTTCAAAATATGGATCGTCAGTGCCGGGGTCCACTGGCGTCCAGGTCCAAGAACTGCTTAATTGCAAAGGCAAAGGAGTGCTCGTGGTCATGGCACTGAGAATGGCGGTATCGGTGGACCCCACATAGACGTACAGCGAGGATATGCCTGGGGCCATGCCTAGCGCCTGAGTGATGTCAATGATCTGTTCCGTATCGTCGCATTCACTCGCATAGAGGCAGGTCAAGCTCGTTCCATCCGTGGAAACGCCGGTGACGGTGGAAGGCATGGTTTGAGCGGCGTTCTGGTAGTAGGTGTTCAAGTCGGAGGTTTCGTATCCGTAGTACTCAACTAATCCGATGTTCTGGCCGGAGCCGGTGAGAGCCGTTCCTCCGTAGTAGGCCGCCCTCATGTCGCTGCCCAGGAAAGAGGCCGAAGGGCCAGAGCCCATAGTGGCATTGGAATGCCCGGTAGTCAGAGCCTGGTGCTTGTAGAGCGGATGCGGGGTAGAGAAGTTGTCCAACCCCGAGATGTGCCACAGCGGGACGGTGAGGTTCACCGTGGGCTCGCGGTCGGGAGCATAAAAGGTGCGGTTTTCCGTGGGGTGCTGATAGACACCCATGGTCACATGAAAGGCATTCTCGATGGCCGCCACCGAGCCTTTGAGGTGCACGCCCATACCGTCGCGGGAGCCACCGATCACAGTGAAGCCATTCGCTGTCGCGAAGCTAGTCACGGCGTCGTAATCCTCCTGGGTCGGACCAAACCTGGAGGTAAACTCTTGCACCGAGAGGAAGTGTCGGTAAGAGGGATTTGAGGGGTCGTAGAGCCCCTGCAAGAAAGTGTTCAACCCTGTCTGATCTCGCAACGGCAGGACAATATGAATGCGCATGGATTGTGTTGCGGGGAGCCGCCCGAGGAGCCGCGCCTGACCATTCAGAGTAGCTTGGCGCATGTGGTGTGTCAGCAAGGAGCGTGCCTGCGCTGCAGCGAACGCCGGCATCATGAGCAACAAAACGAGGCAAAGAATCAACTGCGTGCACGGAATCCAGCGGGTGCTGATTTCGGACCGAGGAGATGCACTAACACGCGACTGGGCGCGAGTGAGCCAAATCATTTTGCTTGCCTTTCATCAGAGGCAAGCCGATAATTGGCATTGAGGACTGACAGCTATCGGTTTGCCGAAAGTTGTTGGTTTCACAGCCCGCCCATAGTTGACGCTATTGGCGGGCTCGACTATTTAGCTAACTTGTACTGCTGTGTCTTACAGATACTATTTCTGGCAACGGGGAAATTCTCGCGGGATCAACTAGCCAGCGAGTCTGGCGTGTGTGGATTGATGTGGGAACCGTCAGGTGGGTTGCAAGATTCTGAAGATGTGATCGAATATTCTGAAATTGCAATTGAACTTTGCTTTCATTTCTGAGACAACAAGATTGATTCTGCGTCACCAACTCTCAAAAGGAATTCTGCATTCAGATCAGCAACCCTGACTGCAACTCTTATAGGACAGTTGCGGGTGAGTGCGCGATTCCGGGCTCTTGCAGTATCAAAGTTGCATAGCGAATGTACCTGAGCACCTGGCAGTGCTCTTATCGTGCAGCTTCTGTTTTTGTGGGCTGATTTTTGAGCTGAAAGACCTGGATTCGACGGTTGCCTGAGTCCATTACGTACAACCGGTCCTTTGAGTCTGCGCAGACATCTTGGGGCATCTGGAACTCTCCTGGTTGATCGCCGCTCTGGCCGAACCGGAAGAGCAACTGTCCTTGGCGATTGAAAACTTCAACCCAGTTCAGGCCTGGGACAAAAAGACGTCCTTGAGAGTCAAAAGCCATTCCATTCGCATCGCGCGCTCCGGCCCCGGCTAATTTGAACTGCCGGCGGAAGTTCCCATCAGGGTTGAGAACCTGGATCCGGGCATTTTGCCTGTCGAGAACAAACACTTCGTTCTCGTAGACGGCAATTTCAGTTGGCTCATTGAATTGAGCGGGGCCATTTCCGCCGCCGCGTTTTCCTATCTGCGCAAGAGTCTTGCCATCGTGATCGAGAATGAGAATGAAATTGCGTGTGGTATCGGCGAGATAAATACGCCCACTCGCGCGGTCAATAGCGATGGAGCGCGGGTTCTCAAATAAACCTTCGCCTTTGAAGTCTCCGATGTACTTTATGAACTTGCCTTCCGCGGTATATATGGCAATCCTTCCTCGCTTGAGGTCAGTGATATAAATACTATTCTCGGCGTCAACGGCGATGGCATAGGGGAAGCTCATCCGGTCGCCTCTTGTCACGTCAATGTGCGAGTATTTTCGGTTCGCGAAATCGAGAATGTGCACCCTCTGTGTGGTCGGTTCGGTGATCAAAACCCGCAGGCGATTGTCAACTACAAACTTGGCACCCATGATTGGCTTCGTGTTGTCTGCATCGGACGGATTGGCATTTCCCGCAACGATGTTCAAAGCCTGGTCGCATTTTGTCGAGCGTTCCGCGGTTAGACCAGGTCCGGTCTCGGAGGGATGAAGAACGTCTCGAAAGTGTTGACAGGGAGTACGGCGACTTCCATTCACGTCTATATCCGCGCTGAACATGCTAACGAAATGGATAGGCGCGTGCTCTTTCATTCCCGCATCGGGTGTCTGTGCGAAGGACGCTCCTATAAGAACCCAGGGCAGAATTAAGACGCGACACCCGAATCGCGTGAACTTGAATCGAAAGTCGGGATGGTGAGACAACGCAGAATCTCCCAGTGTTTCGTAGCATTCCTGCCACCATCCCAGTTTGCGCTGCAGCAGAGTTGAACGAGCGCCTGTGCTGAGATAATTTCCGCAGCGGAGCGTAATTCGCCTCAGTGATACACAATCTGACGATAGCGGCCGGATTGGCGAAAATCCTTTCCTCCTCAAACCGGCAACCCAGCTTGGCGTAACTGATTGTTCGCCGGTCCTTTTTGCAACGGTTACAACGTTAGAACGCGGTCGGGATCGTTCCGCCGTTGGCTTCGTTTGACAAGTCAAAGTGACACTGGCGGCAGAACTGCGTAGGCGACGCCGCCGAGGTGGCCGGAACCGTGACGTTGTTCACGTTGTAAGGGCCATTCACGAAGAAATAGGTCGCATACGTGCCGGTGGTGACGCCAGCGATCGGGCTGTTGGTTGATGAAGAGTAAATGTTCATGACGTGCTGGTTATGGCAGGTAGTGCAGAGCAAATACGGCACGCCAGCCGCATTGACCGGTGTCGGAAAGGTGGAGGACACGGACTTCATGAGCGCCGGAGCCCCGTACGAGTTTAAGAAGGTCACATAGGAACCAGTCGCGGTAATGCTGCTGATCGACTGCGAGGGAGCGGTACCGGTAATTGTGTAGTTGAGGCCGACAGTGGCAGCACCGGTTCCGTAATAGCTGCCCAGCACGGAAGCCAGAGTAGCATTTTCGCCCACTGGGTGATCATTGTGGTAACCGCTGTTCGAACCATCTGCACCCAGCAAGGTCGGAATTACGCCGGTGCCGTAGCTTGAAGGCAGTGCAGCAATTCGCTGTTCATAAGCCTGGTCCTGCATCATGGCTCCCTTGGCAATCGAGCCGTCATGGCAAGCCAAGCACATCAGAATGCCACGGAGGTCGTTAAGGCCCTGAAACGAAGAACCGACCAGGCTACTGGGAGCCACGAACATGAAATTGGCTGCCGAGGTCCCGACGGTGGCACCACCGTTGGCCGAGCCGTTATTAAGATCGCTGAAATCGAAGGACTGGCCGTAGAGTGGGCCCATGTCTTGCGCAAACAGGGCATTGGCACCAGTGTACGCATCGGTGGTGGTGCCACTGCTGGCAGCGTTGCCGCCTGCGCCCCGAGCACCGCTGTGAGGGGCGTGGCAGCCGGCGCAACCGCGGCCGTAGTTGTTGTGAGCGCCTAAAACGTCAATGGTTGGGACAGCGGCTCCGGGGGTGCCCGATGAAATTGGGGTTCCGGGGGTTACTTGTGCGACTGCAAGACAGGAACACATAACAACTACCAGAGCGAAGATAGTCTGTCTCATACGAGGCCTCTTGTGTTATTCCGTCAAAGCGTTGCAAAGGCTTACCGCTGGTGAAGGCCCTTAATTGCGCAACCATCCAGCGCCAAGCTGAGCTGATTGCAAATGCCTGATTCCTCGGATGGCGGCGCTTAAATCAGGGTTGTACACCTGATCACGTATTCGAGTGCTGAATTGCCCTATGGCACCGAATGCCGACGATGTTGCAATGTGATGGATTTCGAAGGGCAGGCTGGCGCGGGATTGGTTGTGCGGGTAATGCAGATTCTACCCGCCTTGCCGTGTTCGACTAAGGCTGTCACTCAGCGGCGCGCGAAGATGACCGCAATCGGATCCTCGTACACCACGTTGAAACGCGGATCAAATTTGAGAACCGAGGCGAGAGGGAATTTCTTCTCCAGTAGCACACACCCAGCCTTGTTGAGGTAAGGATCATTCTTGTATTGCAAGGCATCCTGAGCTTTGTGGAAACTGCGGTCGAAATCGTCGCCGTACAAGTCATTTCGTCCATCAATGGCGACAGGGTATTGAGGCATGTACCAGATTAAGAAACCACCCCAATCTAGGTTATTGTAAAGGGGACCCGGCAGCGGATTCTGACGCAAGAAATTGGCAGCATCCACTGGGAATATCTCGCTGACCGTTCCCTCCAGTGTGCGCTCGTTAAATCCGAAATTGCGCGAGAGCAAGACCAGGAAAAACGCAACCGTCACCAGCAGAGCTGCACGCTCAAGCCCTGTTTCCTCTTCGTCAGCTTGCGGGGCCGGGAAATCTGCTATGAAAGCAGCGGCGGTAATAGTCAGGAACCAGCAATCGCGAAGCGTTCGAAATCCAACGATACTTGCGAAAGTCAAAAGCGCGAGTTTGAATAGGTCCACCTTCTTTCGCCAGCCGATGGCAACGAATCCGCCGGCAGCCAGTAGCAACTGAACGAAATGATTGCTGAAGCGAAAGCTCAGCGCTTGTAGCTCGACAATCATTTCGTAGCTATAGTGGGCCTTGGAGTACGAGAGTATAACCTCGTAGAGATGATAACCATACGGGCCGATGAGCGTTGCAAGCAGGCAAGCGACAAAGAGCAGGGCCAGAGGCTTCGCCGGAAGCGATGCTTTACGCAAGTATGTGGGTGTGATGCCAAGAGAATCTGTTAGCCGTGGCAGGAGTTGGCAGGCAACGAACAATCCTAGGACGAACAATCCGTAGATGAACTGTATGTGGATGTTGGCCCAGACAAGAAACATTACCGGCAACCAGTACAGCCTTTGAACTCTGCCGTCGCGATTGGCTTCCAGAAGTACGGTCAGCAACACAATGTATAGAAGAATGGAAACAAACACCGGCCTGGGCATAAGCATGAACAAGAATGTATATAGCGTGCATGCTGCCAGTAACCACGCCTCCCAGAAGCGGCCACACAGACGGCGCAAACTCCAGAAAACGGCGTAAGCGTTCACCAGGGTTAGAACGATTCCTAGTACTCCAATGCCCATCAATCCGAACCATTGATAGGCGCGGGAAAGGATGACCTCGTACCCCCAACTGTAGGCAACCCACGGGCGGTTGGCGGCTGTCATCGAGAACAGGCCGTAGTGAGGAACCGCCCGATTCGCAACGATCCATTCGCCAACCTTCAAGTGCCACCAAGTATCCAGGTCGCGGACGCTATATTTATAGTCCACGGCGACCTTGGCCACCAAAGCAAGCATTCCAGAGAGGGCAATGAATCGCAGCATCCGCTGCTGAAGCAAAGCGCGCAGTTCCTGCAGTAAATTCATTATTTTGGACCGAAAATCGAAACAAAGCCGAATTACACGATCTTAGTCACAAAAGGAACGTCCTGTTAATTAACAGGACGTCACATTTTGTCATGCGCACCAGAATAAAGCTTGCCCCTGATTCACAAGCTCGTAGAGTTTACATAGCTGGTTTGTCGGTCTTGCCACCAGACAATTTCTCGTGCTCTTTGGCGCGCGCGATCATTTTTTCCACTGCGGCCCGGTTCGGATTGTTTGCAGGGGTGACCTTCAGCAGCTTTTCCCAGCACTCGATAGCGCCCTTCATATCACCTTTAACCTGCCACTTCATCATCCCAAGGTCGTAAAGTGCGTTGGCGTACTTGGGGTTGATTTGGAGTGCCTGGTTCAGCGAAGCGATGGCCTTCTCCCCGGCTCCTCCATAAAATTGTGCAATGGAGAGTTTCGTCAGCACGTCTGCCGTCGGCTTTATGTTGACCGCCTTTTGGTAATAGGTTATTGCGTTATCAAACTGCTGAGCCGCGGAATAGTAGCCGCCCACTTTTATCAGGGTGTCGGTATCGTTCGGATTCTTGTTCAACTGATCCAGCAGCGGCGCAACCTGCTTTTCTGCCATGCGCTTCATTGCTTCCGGCGTTGGCGGTGCAGAAGCGCCCGACATGCCGTTAGCGCCTGCCGGCATCTGCGCCTGCACTGCCGCGGGTGCGGACGCCTTGCGCGCTGTCGATCCCCGGAACAGGTACCCTATGGTGACACCCATTAGCAAACAGATAGCGGAGAGGGTATAGACCTGAACTGAAGACCAGCCAGTCTTGACGTTCTGATTGTCATTACTCATTTTTCCAGCAGCTCCTCTTGCAAAAAATTTCCGTCACGAACTTGGTTTCTCGCCCGGTCGGTTGGAATACGATTGGACGAAGAAGAAGACTCCAGAGAAGTGCGGCTTTTTGTTTAATAAGGCAGGTGCCATGCCAAAGTCCGGCTTTTTACAAGAATCTTTCTGTCTTGTATTTCCAATCTGTTATAGCTACATAATTGTAGCAATATAGTTGGATATAGTTGGTTCGCAATTGAACCTGTGGAAAATGACGCTGCTTCGCGTTGGTTTTGCCCCACGGTCGATCCAGTTTTCAAGGTACAAAGTTTGCCATTCCTGATCTATCACGTTCACCGGCATTTCAACCAAAAACCAACCCTCACCGTATAATTAGCATTATAGATACAGCAATCAGCACGAGGTGTTCTTGTCCGATCTTTCCTTCGCCAAGTCTCTCCGGCGGACGACAACACATTGCGCTCCGGGATGGCCGCAGCGGGCTCATTCGCAGGGCCTGCACCATGAATTGAAATCATTATGAAACGACAGGCCATCATCATCGGTGCGGGACCGGCGGGCCTAACGGCCGCTTACGAGCTTCTCACTCGCACCGATATTCATCCGATTGTGATCGAGCGCTTTGACTACATGGGTGGCATCTCGCGCACCGTGCAGTACAAGGGCAACCGCATGGATATCGGCGGCCACCGCTTTTTTTCCAAGAGCGACCGCGTCATGAACTGGTGGCTGAAGCAGTTGCCGCAGGAAACACCTGGTCAGTCGGAGACGGAAGACGACGTCATGCTGGTGCGGGGACGCAAGTCGCGCATCTACTTCGTGCGGAAATTTTTCGAATATCCGATCCAGCTCAGCAAGGCGACGCTTGCCAACTTAGGCCCGGCCCGTACCATACGCATCGGCTTCAGCTATATTCATGCGATGCTGTTCCCCATTCGCAAGGTGGAGAACCTGGAGCAGTTTTTCATCAACCGTTTCGGGCGCGAGCTTTATCTTACTTTCTTTAAGTCCTATACCGAAAAGGTTTGGGGAGTGCCCTGTGACCAGATCAGCGCGGAGTGGGGCGCGCAGCGTATCAAAGGGCTCTCCATCCGCAAGGCCATTGCGCATTTTCTCAAGCAGTCCAGCAAACCGGCCGGGGACATAGCGCAGAAAGGCACCGAGACCTCGCTGATCGAGCAGTTTCTGTATCCCAAGTTCGGCCCCGGACAGATGTGGGAGAAGATCGCCGCGCAGGTTCAGGAGATGGGTGGAGAGATCATCACCGACTTCAACATTACCTCCGTGGAAGTGACAGACGGGCAGGTGGTGTCCGTGGGCGGACAAGGCTCCGATGGCGCGACGCGTCGTTTTGCGGGTGACTATTTCTTCTCGACTACCTCGGTGAAAGAGCTGGTGCGGGCGATGGTGGAAGGCGGCAGCAGCGTGCCGGAGAATGTGCGCGAAGTAGCGGCGAATCTGCAGTACCGCGACTTCATTGCCGTCGGCCTGCTGGTGGACAAGCTGAAGGTGCGCGAGCCGGGCGGCAAGGCCGGGCAGTTGGTCTCCGACAACTGGATCTACATACAGGAGCCGGATGTGCTCATCGGTAGGTTGCAGGTCTTCAACAACTGGAGTCCGTTTCTGGTGGCCGACAAATCGAAGGTGTGGCTGGGGGCGGAGTACTTCTGCTATGAAGGCGACGAACTGTGGACGCGCTCGGACGAGAGCATGGCAAAGCTGGCGGCCGACGAATTAGCAAAGATCGATATTGTTGAGCGCCAGGATGTGCGCGACAGCGTGGTGGTGCGCATGCCGAAGACCTACCCTGCGTATTTCGGAGTCTACGACCGATTCCAGGAAGTGCGTGACTATGTCGATCAGATTCCGAATCTATTTCTGATTGGCCGCAACGGAATGCATAAGTACAACAACCAAGACCATTCGATGCTGACTGCCATGACCGTCGTCGATAATATGGTCGCGGGACGCGCTGAAAAATCCAACGTTTGGGATGTGAACACCGAGCAGGATTACCACGAGAGCAAGTAGCTGATTGGATTGGCTACCAATCTTTGTACGCCGTGCATGCCGTCGAAGCCTGAATCTTCCCGCCGGAGCAGTAATCGTTCGTTCGCACCGAGTGCCGCAGACTGAACGTGCTTTCATTGGTGGCCCTTGAGAATGCCTTCGGAACGGCTGCCGAGCGGCCGCTTGGACAGTGAATCCTAGACGCTGGCCAACTCCTAAAGAACAACTCCTCCCTCCGGCGGTGTTTTTGGTGTGAGTGTGTAACCGAGGTGGGCAGCTTGCCTTCGCAACCTCGCCTGGGCACGTCCCAACGCGGTCGCGAAATTCTTGGACACTGGGCACTTTGCTCTGGAAACCAACCTTGAGGACATCGCATCAGCAATTCTAAAAATGCCGATGTGAGGTTGACTCCTCATTGAAGGCGTGCGGCTGCTTTGGGGATTACTCGCAGCTGCTTAGATCCCGGAAAAACAGAATCGATTTCAAAAAGGAGAACAATATGGCAATAAAAGGAAAAATCCTGGTACTAGTCTCGAGCGGTCACGGCTTGCCCTTGAAAGATGGCAAGGTTTACAAGGGCGCTGGCTACTACCTCAACGAGCTGACGGTTCCGGTTCGCGCCTTGATGAAGGAGGGCTACGAAATCACCTTCGCCAACCCCAAAGGCAACACGCCGCAAATGGATGTTAATTCAGCTGTGCCTGACTTCTTCGGTGGGGACGAGGCTAAGCTTCAGGACTATCTAAAATTCCGCGACAGCCTGACTGGGCTCAAAAATCCAACTCGTATCTCCGATGTCATCGCATCGGGCCTGGATCAATATGACGCTGTTTTCGTCCCCGGCGGCCATGGCCCGATGATGGACCTTCTCGATGATCCCGACGCCGGCACCGTGATGAGACACTTTCATAAAACATCCAAGCCGACGGCAGTGCTCTGCCATGGCCCGATTTCACTTCTCTCGGCTTCTCCGAATTCGAAGGAAGTGGTCACCGCGCTGGCGGCGGGTGATGCCGCCGGAGCGCGGGCAAAGGCTCAGGGTTGGATATATTCTGGATATAAGATGACTATCTTTTCGACAGCGGAAGAGCAGCAGCGGGAGCCGCTTGAGATTGGTGGTAAGGTTCTCTTCTACCCCGACTTCGCCTTAACTACGGCGGGCGGTGACGTAAGCGTGCTCGCTCCATGGAAGAGCTACGTCCTTCAAGATCGCGAGTTGATCTCAGGCCAGAACCCGTTCTCTGATCAAGCGCTTCTGAATCTTCTTCTACCGGCACTTAACAGGGGAAGCGTAGCCGCTTGAGATTGGTGGTAAGGTTCTCTTCTACCCCGACTTCGCCTCAACTACGGCGGGCGGTGACGTAAGTGTGCTCGCTCCATGGGAGAGCTACGTCCTTCAAAATCGCGAGTTGATCTCAGGGTGATCGAACACAGACCTGCTTGGCAAGACCGATCAGTCCCCATAAACGCCGATGGGACAGTCCATTCAGCTGTGTCAGTCGGCCTCGAAAACCTAGCGAGATGCCGACTCGTAAGGAACTAATCAGAGGTTTCGACACACACCGCCTCTTTGCATTAAGCTGGGCGGCCCGGGGTAGCGGTGTAATTGGCAAACTCGTAAACGAGATCGTCGGTTTGGCCGAACGTCATCAATGATCTGTACGCAGACCCAGACCCTTGCTCCCCCAAATCGGGCTTTCGGTAGCATTACTCCGATGATCGAAGCGGCGGAGGAAGACGGTTCCGGCATTACGGGTGTCGCTGGAGCAGTCGTTCAATCTCATTTGTCAATCGCGCATACTCTGAATCGGTATACGCTCCTGAGCTGCTCCAGTGAAGGTGGCCGTCCGGTCCTAACAGCACAACGTAAGCCCGGTTGTCGTCGGATGCATGTAATCGCAGCTTCCAGAGCTTCTCATCCTGGTACAACACGACGGTTCGATCCTGCATGGAAAGAGGCATGCTGCTCCTGACGCCCGAAATTGCCATACCGCGGAAGAGCTTCGGAACCGATTCCATCACGATAACGCCATAACTGGGGGTGGCGTTTGAAAAGCTCCTGGCTAGGTGTTCGTTCCACAAGCGTGCATCCTTACCTGCCGTCCTGCTGAAGGAGAATACCACCAAGGCTGGCTTGCCCTGGGCCGCGGCAGGCAGTTCCAGCAATTTTCCAGTGAGCGTTTTTCCGGAGAGTCTGGGGAACAATTCCCCTGCATGCAGGGACGCCGCATCGGGATGCGAAGCATTGCCCCGAGGCGTAAGGACAAGCAAACCAACAATCAGTAGCGCGAAGACCGAGTACCTTGGCACCTGTCAGCCTCCAGTAGCGTTAAGGGCAATGAACAAGATTGTATCCCTCGTTTGAGATCTCAGTCCGCCCCGATTCTGAAAGGCCAAGCAAAGATCGGTCTAATTGTCTTATCGAATCATGCACCACGCGACCGCTGCGGACAAGTTTGGTCGAAAGAGGCTGGAATCGTAATGGATGCTCAGCCAGGTACGCAGGCCTTCTGTTTCGCCCGAAGCCGCCGTTCTGCGTCAGGACGCAACTACCTTTGCGTTATTTTCTTCCAACCTCTCGGGGACCTCAGGGAATGCGGATCGATTTAAATCCGATCGGCTGGCGCCGGGTGCTTCTTGTTGTACTGACTCTTTGGGCGCTAGCTATGATCGTTCCTGGGCTGTATCGACTGTTCGATCCGCTGGGCACCATCGGCTTGTCCGCGGACAATGACGGGGTGGTCTCTGACATCATTTCTCCTTTCGCATCGGCTCAAGACTCCCCTGCTGCCGTCGCCGGCATCGTGCCGGGTGATCGGATTGCGCTGCAAGCAATGCGTTGCGTCCCGCTTGGAACTCCGCAATGCTCCAGCCTGGTTGCCATTCTCGGTGGATCAGGAGGTATGCAATCCGTATGGCCACATCGCCAAGTCACTCTGATCATCAACCCGGTAACTGGTGGTTCTCCCAAAACCATAAATTTGAAGGCCGTTCCAGCTCCGCTCGGCTGGGCGGAGAAAATGGTGCTCCTTGCCGACACTATGGTCGGTACGGTTGTCATCCTTGTCGCATTCTGGCTAGTCTGGACGCGCCCCGGCTGGATGACGTGGGGATTGTTTCTCTATGTGATTTGGTTCAATCCAGGACAGTCGTTTGCCTATTACGCACTATTGCAGCGCTGGCCAATCGTAATCTTCGTTCAGGAAATCGCTGAGGCGCTGTCTCTGGGGGCAGCGTTGGCTGGCTTGGTTGTGTTTGCACTGCGGTTCCCCCATGACCGGACGGAAGCACGCTGGCAGCGGTTGGAACGAAGAGTGCCGCTAATTGCTGTGGCCATGACTGCGCTTACGTTGTTGAGTTTTGCCAACACGTTTGGGTATCGGACGGAAACGATTTCTGAGATTACCTATCTGGCGAGTTATGTGATCGATGGGTTTGTTCTTTTGATTCTGCTGCAACGTCGCCGCATGCTGCCCCCGCAAGAAGAGCAGCGAATGCGTTGGGTCATCTGGGGATGTGCGATCGGACTCCCGGCCTATATCTTTGCTGAGATTTGCCAATCCACCGAGTTGTTCCGCCATCTCTGGGGAGTGTCGCCCTCGCAGGCCGTGATTGGTCTCCTGTACTTGCCCAACGGTGTGCTGGCCTATTTTGCGTCGCAGGCAGTGTGGCAAAGCCGGGTGGTCAGCGTGGCAATTCCGCTTCGCCATGGCACGATACTGACCACACTGAGTTTGCTCGTAGGCGTACCAATCATGCACCTGCATGAGCAACTGTCGCGCATTCAGGAGGGTTTGCGGTTGCCGGAATGGATTTGGCCTTTCGTGGTGGCTCCGGCCGTGCTGCTGATTCTCCATCGCTTGCATGAGGCTACCGTGGAGTTGGCGGACCGTGTGTTTAATGGTCACTTTCACGAGATGCGACGGCGTTTGGAGAATGTGGGCGAAGCGATGCGCAAGGTTGAAACTCCTGCAGAGATTGACCGCCTACTGGTGGAAGGTGTGGTAGGCACGCTCTGCTTGTCATCCGGCGCGGTTTTCCGCAGGGTAGGAGGCGTGTTCCGCCGAATCCAGAACACGACTGGCTGGGACGAGACTTCGGCACAAGAGTTGCACCCGGAATCGGATGTAGCCGCGTTGCGCAGCTTGGATGTGGGTGTGCCGGTTCGCCTCTTTCATGAGGACTGGAACCGGCTTGATCTGCCAAGCGGACAGGACGCACCTTGTCTTGCTGTACCAGTGCGCAGCGAAATTCCCGAAGCCAACGCTGTGGTTTTGTTCGGAACACACGAAATGGGCAATGATATCGATGCCGATGAGCGCGAAATGTTAGGCCGGCTCGCTGTACGGGCTGCCGCAGCCTACGAGCGTGTGCTTACCGAGTTGTTGCGGAAAGAAGTGGCGCACCTGCGCATGCGACTCGCGGCTCAACGACCTGCTCCCCCGACTGCTTTTGGAAACCCTTGAAGCCACAACGCAACGGCAAAGTAATTGGAATACGCTTTGCTACCCAAGGCGAGCAGGAATTTTTAAGCTGTCTGCACTGAAACTATTTTTTCAGTTGCCGCCTACCTCAATTAGCTAGTATAAATGGCATTGGAACGCTGCATCATTGAAGCCCCTAATTCGTTACACATTGATTGGGCAGCTCCCCATACGTCGCGCCTCTTCCTCAAAACATTGCTTCCATCGTGGCAACCGGACTCTACCTCCCTGTCTTGAGAATCCAAAGCGTTTCAGAACCGCGGCTTCATTCCCTCTCCTGCTCAGAGTTCTCGGCCATCCAATCGGCGAGCGCCTCTTCGCTCAGAGCTCCTGAGGCAAGAGCGAGAAACGTCTGATAAGCGTCCTCTTCGCTGGCCATGATCCTTTGCCCATTCAGTTTCAAAAAGGTGAAAGAGACAACCAGCCCTGTGCGTTTATTGCCATCGACAAAGGGGTGATTCTCGACTAGGCCAAAGGCATAGGCTGCGGCAAGATGCGCCAGCGAGGGAGCTTCCGAGGCATAGCACAACACGTTGCGAGGCCGGTACAATGCCGATTCCAGCAACCCGGCATCGCGCAGTCCCGCAGCCCCGCCAAACGCGGCGAGCTGCATGTCATGTAAGGCGAGGACGGCATCCAGCTCCAGCCAGATCGGCTCGCTCATTCAGCGAGTTTCCGTAAGGTATTGCGATATTGCCGCATCACCTCTGTCCCGGCTTCCATCGCCGCCGCGAAATCGGCTCGATACGGAGTCAGGTGTACCCCTGTAGGGGTTGCGGTGACATAAAGCACGTCGCCTTTGGCGATGTGGAGCTGTTCCAAAACCTCTTTGGGTAGGACAATTCCGGTTGAATTGCCTACTGTGGTCACTTTGACGGTAGACATATACCCTCCCCATCTTTATAACATCGATTATAACCTATTAGGACGGGTCTCCAAGAACCTAGTTGTTGTACCAACTTTCAGAGTGCGGCAGCATTTCTTTCATTGCTGCCGGGCGAGTACGACCCAATGCATTCGTTCCTCGCGTTCCCGGTAGAGTGAGTAAAGCTCCATACATTGTCGAGCTTCCCATGGCTCCGGATAGGACTCTGCGGAGATTACAGGCTATTTTCTCCGTATTGCGGAGAAAATAGTTGACTCATGCGGAGATAAATAGTGTCCTAAATTGAAGTCCACTCAAGTCTGAGGCGGAACTTCAATTGCCGAATGTACAAACAGAATGAATCTGGCATGTGCATTATTTGGTTCGAGGTTCCCGAATGGAGAGCAGGACGGCGATGTATTGCCGAACCTTCGTGACTATGGAAGCGGGGGCTTTTGAGTGAAACTCCGCGTGTCGTCCGACCCAGTCCATGCTCTTCAACTGATCAACCAGAATAGCTCCCTCTACTTGACCAACTGTGACCGGTAGCGCGAAAGGATAAGGTTTTCGCTTGCTTGTGAGCGGACATACCACCGCCAAGCCACTGGCGCGGTTGTAACGAATATCCGTAAGCACCAACGCCGGTCTTCGCTTGGCCTGTTCGCGTCCTACTTGTGGATCAAAATCCAACACTACAATGTCCCCAGCTTCAGGAACATACGATGTCACCATTCAATAACTTCCTTTCCCACTTCTGGGCCGGTCGATATCTCGCCATAACGGTTTTCAGGGGTGATTTGCGATACCAGTTGGCCGAGAGTGGGAATCTTTCCCACTCGGTGGAACTGGACCGCACCCTCAGCGGCGACCTCAATTTCCAAAGAGTCTCCCGGCCGCAGTTTAGCCTCATCTGCGATCGGCTTGGGAATCCGCACGGCGAGGCTGTTGCCCCACTTCAGCACCTGTGCTCGCATAATCGTGTCCTCCTTATGGTGATACACCGTTTATTCTATGTAGATACATTGTATAATAGTCGCACAGCCCATGCAGCGCCCACTGAAAAGATAAGCGTATTCAATTACGCTCAGGTGATATTGCTGTCCGGGCGTTGTAATTGGCTTCAATTGCGGCGCAGTCTGATGATGCCTGGTTTGCCGAGTTCAAATAATTCTTGATAGTTCGAAAAGGGTAACACTGAGAATCTGTAGAATCTGATACAAACTGGCCTCCAGCCCCAGTCGCTTGCGCACGATGGCGACCAGCACATACACCGACACCGCAATCTAGATTTGAGTTTTCACCGCGTTCTCGCTGGTGCGGTAGAAGGCTTTAATCCGCCGGTGCTGCTTGATCCATTTGAAAAACAGCTCCACGCCGGATTGGATGTTTGAGAAGAAATGAATCTTGATAATGCGAAGTCTTGACTCTGTACAATTTTCCGATCAGAGCAATGCAGCTCAATCAAAAAATCGACATAGCCTCCCACGACGAAACGGCTTCTACTAAAGTGGTTGGTAGTAGCAGGTGAAGGTGTCGCAAGAGAGAGTGTGCGGCAGCCACTCTCCCGAATCACATCGATGACTCCTAGTAGCTGTGAATGCGATCGGACAACTCGGAACAAACAAGGGCCGCCAGCCTCATCGCGAAATATGCGATCGACTGCCTTGGCGTGATCAGGCGTCTCACATTAGCTTACCGAGCCGATTTGCATGTGGCTGCCAACTGGATTCTCCAATCAAAAAGGAAAATTCTCAGGCTCCTCAGAATCCGACTCGATTTCTTCAGCATCGAAGTCGTCTAAATCGAAGTCATCTAAGTCCCACCCATCTCATTCGTCCCAGCGGGGCTGACTCTCATTACAGTCTCCGTCTATATCTTCGAAATCCCTCATGCTCACATCCTTCTCGGATGCCTATTTGAAGCATTCTCCGAGCGCCGAGGAATATCTCGACTCCGGTGGTTTAAAGAAGTTATGCTGCAGTTTCGCCAAGTTTGCGGCAAAGTGAATGGTAGTGAATGCACCCACTGACCTGCTCCTCGCTGCGTCGTGCTCGGGGCGCGATCCCTCGTCGCTGCACTGACTCGCAAAATGAACTTCCGTCCTGAAACCCTGCCAGTTCGCCGCCTACACACTCTGGAATTTGTCGCGCAATCGCATCGCGCAGTTTCTTGTCGAATATTTTGTCGTAGTGTCGCAGAAAAGCTGTTCAATTGTGGATTCGATACTCTCCACTGACCCTGGGGGGTAGAACACCATATCTGCGACCGCTCTCCGATCATCCTTTTCAATCGCCGTTTTCAGGTTCTTAAAGAGAACGACAGCCAGTCGAGCGTCTTTCTCCCGCCAATATCCATTCAAGTACTTTTCGCAGCTTTCGGCTGTTTTGGTTTCTTGGACGACCGCACCCATAGTAACGAACAGAACTGCGATTGAAGTCAGTGAACTTTCCTGTTGCGGGCGTGGACGGCTCGATTTCGATGCTCGCGGTGAGACTCGGGTGAACTTTAAACTTTGCGG
Organism: uncultured Acidobacteriota bacterium; assembly: GCA_963786435.1. Classification (GTDB taxonomy): domain Bacteria; phylum Acidobacteriota; class Terriglobia; order Terriglobales; family Acidobacteriaceae; genus TOLSYN. Next base: position 1,463,080 of record CAWAZK010000002.1, on the reverse strand, counting down.
CGCCGGAGTGGGGCTCACGAAGAAGGGTTGGGGTTGCTCGACTACCGCCGCTCTGTGCGCCATCGGGCGCATGCGTGCTGGGGGTGTAAAGAATCGTTAAAGTTCAGAACTTCCGAAAAAATCGCCAAGCGATTTAATAAACTGCCTCAGGACTGCCTATACCTTGCGTTCTGATTCCTCGGTGCGCGCTGCCAGGCGTTCTGACGTTTGTGCTTGCTTTACACTGGCAATTCGCGATATCTGAGCGAGGGGTCAAAATGCTCCGGAGTTTCGAGACGAAGGAAAGATGAATGATCGCATTCGCAATGCGCTGCAAGTCATCGATCGCGCTACGTATGCCATCAACCCTCAGGCAATAGAGGCTGTTAGGAATGACGTAATCGAGGTGTTCTCCAAGAAGTTCTTGTCGAGACGCATTCTGCTCTGTGTGACGCACCACTTCACGACACTGAGGCTCCGAACAGGGCGAACTTCTGCTCGCCTTCTGCCTCCAGAGAGGAACTACAATGATCGACTTCGGGAGAAACTCATGAAAGTGCTGCTTCGCCGTATAGTGTGCCTGCTCCCGGTGCTCGCTTTGCTTGCGTTGTGCCCTGCCTGCGGCGGCGGCGGCTTCTTTGTCTCCGAGAGCTCCATTCAAGCGGTCACGGTCAGCCCTACGGCCGTCATCCTTGCCGCCGCGCCAAACGCCACAACTCCGGGAGATACGTTCCAGTTGGCGTCCTCGGCGACGACGGTTGGCGGCACATCGAGCGTTGACACGACCACAGCCACGTGGACCAGCAGCGCTTCCAGCGTAGCTACCGTGAGCGCCGGCAAAGTCACCGTGGTCGGCACGGCCGGGAATGCGACAGCCACCATTACAGCCACCGATGGCGGACAGAGTGGGACTGCCACGGTGCTGACCTATACCGGCACCGCGCCAACCACGGTCTCGATCAATCTACCCTCCGGCCTGGTTGCAACCAGCATTACGCCGGGCCAGCCGATTCAGCTTACCGCCGTCGCCGAGCTCAATGGCAATCCCAATTTCAACCTCACCGGCTATGTCAGCTGGAGCAGCAGTGAAACCTCGGTTGCTACCGTGAACGCCACCGGACTGGTGACCGTGCTGAGCACTGCGCCCGTTGGTAGCACCTTCACCATCAGCGCTCAGGCCAACTTTGGCCCTTCGGCTATGGTGACCGCCACCTCCACAACATTTACGATTATTTAAAGAGGCGCCATGTCCAGCTCACATGTCTAGAGAATATTGCCGAAGATCGTTCTTTGCCACTTCATTGCTGCCACCGAATACAACGATCCTGCCAGTCACGGAAGCGACCACGCTGATGCCTTAAGGAATCACTCACAGTTGCTGAGCTATAAGGCGTCCACGAACACGTTGCCCGTGCCATCGTCTGAAACCGGTACTGCGGTTCTGCAGCACGTAAGATTGGTGAAGTGTACTGAGTGGCAGCAATGCAGTGTATCCAGCATATCGTCGGCAGTTCGATATCATCGTCAACGCGACGATCCGCCATACATTTCGCATGTTCTCTCTCCGTTTTGGGTTACAAGGTTAATGCGGCGGCAATTTTTGCCACGTAGAATACAAACTTCCTCTGAGGTTCGTTCAGGGAGAGTTTCGGGCGCATCGTAGGATACCCGTCGCGAACAGGGCATTCGGCTCACAAATCACGAGAGGCGAGCGGATGGCAATTTGATTTGAGTTGCATGGGGCCTTCGCTGCCGCTCGGTAACATCTATTGGCATCTCAATCTGTCGTTGTAGGGTTGACTGTTTACTGTTACCTCAAGGAAGCTGTTTTCATGTTCACCATCGAACTCTCAAAGCAGGCGCGTGCTAATGCAGTTGCTTCGCTGAAACGCTACTTCGAAAAAAACATGCCGGAACCGCTTGGCGATCTTCCCGCAGGCCTGCTGCTCAACTTCATTCTGGAAGATATTGGGCCAGCCATCTACAACCAGGCAATCGTGGAGGCGCAGGCGCGCATGCAGTTGCGCGTTTCCGATCTCACTGGCGAGTTGTATGCCGAGGAGTTCCAGTACTGGCCCCGAACTGACAAGAAGCGCAAGGATCGGCGGTAGCGGTGCCGTTGCGATTAGCGGGGGGTGAGCGCTTTGGCGATTGTGAGTGCCTTGGCGATTAGGCAACAAGTACCACGCGCAATGCCGTCACCATAGGCGCTGAACATTGAAGGCATCGAACACTTCCTCGTTGCTAACCAGCACAAGGCCTTCCGCTTGCGACTGGGCGATCAACATGCGATCGAAGGGATCTTTATGTTCAATCCGCATAAGTCCAGCGCGTTCAGCATGTTCGATTGAGATTGGCAGCTCGAGAAATCCAAGTCTCTGGAGAGTGTCGCTAAATGAATGTGCGAGTTGATCTGCGTCGGGAAGTTTGCCGATCCGAAATTTAGTGGCAACTTCCCAGGCAGTCACTGCTGAAACGTACACGTCGTTGTTCACATCGCTCAACGCTCGCCGTGCTTTCCGACTTAGCTCCTTTGAATCAAGCGCCCACCAAAGGAGTGCATGTGTGTCTAGCAGGAGTTTCATTTATTCTCCGGCCCACAGGCGAGCTTCGTCTTCAGGAAGCGGAGCGTCAAAGTCCGGCGCGATTGTGAACACACCTTTGAACAGCCCCGGAACCCGCCCTTTGGACTTTACTTTTCTGATGGGGGTGATCTTCGCAACCGGCTGTTTCGTCCGACCCGACGTAATGACCACTTCTTCGCCGCTCTGAGCCCGCTTCACTAACGCGGAAAGGTTTGTCTTGGCTTCGTGCATAGTTGCTTCGTACATGACGCCCTACCTTAGCTAAGATTATATTGACTAACAACAATTAAAGCAACCCTGTCAGGGAGCTCGCAGTTGGGATGGAGTCGCATATGAAAAATCTGCCCGATTCCCGCAGAATTGTGAGCTGCTTGGCACTATGAAAGGGGATGTCAAGAGATATTCTTCCTCCCATGACTGGAAGATGTTCCATTCTCGCGGCATCCAGCCCCTTTGTTCCGCGCGGCAGTGTCTTGGTTGGGTGGGCTGCGCAGCAGCACGCCCATGCTCGGTTGCACGTGGCTCGTATGCCGCACCGGCCAGGCTGGCGTTACGCTAATTCTTGAATTCGGCAGCATTTCATTTCATTGCACTAGCGGCAGCAGAGGACTGCCGCCACCAGTTGTCTAAATTCGCATGGCATTTGAAACAGCCACTGCTGTCCGGCTAAAATGTGAGGCGCTCATATAAAGCACATAAAATCATCGCGATAGACGGTGTAGAGGATTTCTCGATTTGAAATGAAAGAAGGACCATTTGGCGGCTTTGGCTATCCAGCGCCGGAGCAGAATGGTGAATGAACCTTGGGCGCACCGTCTTCTCCCAGATCATGGAGCACCTGCCCGCATACGAGTTTAAAAAGTGCGTGGCTCGCTATCATGGTGACTCTCACTCACGCGGTTTCTCCTGCTTGGACCAGTACTTGGCAATGGCTTTCGCACAGCTGACTTATCGCGAGAGTTTGCGCGACATTGAAGCGTGCCTACGTTCTGTTGGTGGAAAGTTATACCACATGGGGTTGCGCGGCAAGGTGTCGCGCACAACATTGGCCGACGCCAACGAGACCCACGACTGGCGGATCTTCGCCGATCTCGCGCAGGTCTTGATCGGTATCGCACGGCCACCCAACTGCTGTGACTCACGATGCCAGCGATACAAATCGTTCGGGCTGACTTCCAACACCCGCGCTAGATATGGAACCGCCTCGCCGGCCTCAATCCGCCGAACCGCTGCCAGCTTAAACTCCTTGGAAAACTTTCTCCGAGAAATCATCCCAGTACTCCCCATTCCATGTATTGGATGGGTTAACTGGCTCTCTCATTTTCGGGGTCCACTCCAGAGTGCGATCGTCGATCAAGTAGAGATCGAGAATCGTGTGGTCGATCACGTTGACGACCATTGTTTTCTTGCTTGGGGTATCAGGCTCCATTTAGAGACTCCTTTCAGTGGCAAAGAATTGTGCGCTGCCAAGCAGCGGTTGAGTGAGGTTCATCGCAAGGTGTCCTTCGAGCACTAAACGGCAGCTTAGCTCGCGCCCGCTGCTCCCAAGCGTGCCGCTACCAACATCACCCCACGAGACAGAACTATTGCTGTCCAAGAAGCGGCGAACAGCCTCGCGATCGGTCACGGCGTACTGCTGACGGCCGAATTGTAAGAGCAGTTGGACATTGCGCAGCCGCGGCTGTATTACAAGTTCGCGGTCTGTTACGGTGCGATAGATGTGGCCAACCTTTGCGAGTCCGCGCCGGAGCATGACTGTCCTTGCAGCAACCGACGAATTCTGAGTTGAGACAACATCCCAAATCTCGTTATGGCCGTTGACTCGAAGACAAAAATCCGGGCAATGTCGGTTCATTTTTCCAGCGACGCCATAATCGATTTCGCACTGCAGCACGCGAATTTCTGATACGTGTGGATCAGCGTCCAATAGCCAAAGCGCTTGCGCCTGACCCACAGACCGGCACTGGAGCATCTGCCCCATTGTGAGTGAAGGAAATTTTTTCGATGGGCGGGTGTTCGAGCGATTGACGATTTTTGGCGCTTGCTTCAACAGCTTCAACTGAAAGGGTTGCTCGACACGACACAGCATCTCAGTGCTTTCGATCGGTACGGAGCAGCAGAGGCATTTGGATCCATTTGAGACTTCGCCCGTTCCGCTCAGACTTGAGGGATAGCGTCCAGGCAAGTTCTTCCGTTCGTCAACATAATTGCGGCTGATTTTCAGGGCACTCGGATGTGCCCCGATGGATTCAGTGATTGGCTGAATACCAAAGGCACGATCTTGAGCACCTCCTTATCGGAATGGCCTCTTGATAGCGTGAACCGAAGCGTGTGTTCGTGGATTTTGATATTCCCGGTTCCGCTACAAAGGATGAAATGCCTGTTTACAACCCAGATTGAAATGGCATCATAGTTTTAGAATCATGATCGTATACTCGCGGTTCAAGGCTGAGCGAGCAGAGAACATCTGAATGTAACGAGCGTGCGATAAGACGCTTTGAGTAGTCTGCGCTATGTTTGGCGACCCAACATCTCAATTGCTTGCCGTTGTAGTTCTGCCTGTTGCCGCCGGGCTGATTTGTTTATTCGTCTTTCTCCCGCAAGACGCCGGGACCGGGACTCGTTTAGGTAAAGCTCCAGCGGCAAAATCGGCTGCGAATTCATCCGAGCTATTCGGCGTCTTCTCGATTGCAGATGCATACGATACCGAGAGTTGCGCTTTATGGGAAAACCAGATTCTTATTCTGCAACGCATTAGGGCGCGAGCATCGGTTCCGGAGCTCTTGGAGTTGTGGAAACGATACGTTCATTTTTATCCAGAGCTGTATGAGGAAATCAGCTTATGGAAATGGCTTACATATCTTGAAAACTGCAAACTGGTGGAGCCCCATGGAAACGGGGTACAACTGACGGACTACGGCCGCGAACTTCTTGAATATCTGGTCGGCAAGGTAAAGACAGTGGGACATCGCGCCCAACGGCCGTGAACAAAGTGAGTCTCTCGTACGGCAGTCTCACGGTGAAGTGCCGCTCGACATTTTCGAGTGCGCCGAAGGATCGTCTAATAACAACGTGGCGCGAACTTTGTACAACCCTCTTTCCATCACGCTCCCAACAGCCGACGCGTTAATAGTGATTGCATATCCCGTCGGCCATCTGCGATCAGATAAATGATCACCTGTTGGCCTTCAACGCGGTAGATCACACGATAGGGCTTGAACCAAGTCTGGCGGTACTCCTTGATGCCAACTCTTTCGAGTTCTTTTGGATAACCGCCGCGCTCTGAAAATTGCGCTAGGCGCTCAGAAATTGCCATCAACTGATCAAGCACATGGTTTGCGTTAGAAACAGAATCGAATTCAGAGAGGTAGTCGTAAATAGATTCCAAATCCCGCTCGGCACCATCTGTGAGCAAGACTTCGAACCTGCCAGATGATCTCGTCATCAGCGGGTTGCTCTCTTCGCATGCAGACGGGCCGCAACGCCCGCCACCGGCTTAACTTTGCCGGCGGCCACTTCCTGATTGCCCAGCGCCACAATCTTCAGTAGTGCGAGCGTCTCCTGAGTTTCCTCGAAAGATGCCACATCCTGTAAGACAGCTTTGGCTTCACCGTTCTGTGTGATCACTAAGGGCTCGCGCTGTTCGGCAAGTTTTGCTAGAACCTCGGCGGCGTTGGCCTTGAGGTAGCTGATCGGTTTGACTTGAGATGAGTAGCGCATGCTTAACCCTCGATGGTTCAATAAGACCAAATATAGTCTTTTTATGATCTCTCGACAAGATCGTGTCGCAATTTCTGACCGCGCTGGAACCACCGGACCACATCGATCGTAATCCGCACCCACGAATTTCGTCGTCCCCAAAATCCTGGGCCGTCCTAATATACTTTTGGGGGTGTAATCTTCGTATGACGATATTTGCGTCTGTACGAAAGGATCGCAGCCTGATTTTCAACACGAACGAATGCCTGCTCGCGTTGACGCCCGACAGCTCTCTTAATTACCAGCATTTCGATTCCGGAAGGCACGCTGCGTACGCCCAACGGGAAATGGGCTACTGGTGGACAAGACAAAGTTCCCTACGAAGCTATGGAAATTGCCCTACATCACGCGCGGAGATTGCTCTCTAACCAGAATCAACCAATAGCTGCTTGCAGAAGGTGGCGAAAGAGTTCTCGTTTGAATCCAGTCAGTTGTGCTGAATTCGCTCGCTGCGCACGTTGTGGATGAACCCTTGAAACGTCCCGTGCTCCGCCTCGGCGATGCATTACAAAGCGAGCTAACACAGCTTGACACCAGACACTCTGGTTCCCTAACATTGCTTTTAGTTTCCGAAAAGTGAGTGATCACTCTGCTGGCCGAGTTTCGGGCTGGAGAGGAAAGCTCTCTAAAATCCTGCTCTCGGAGTACCCCAGCTCCGACAGGCGAACTTACAATTCAGACGCTACTTGTCCGGTTCCGTTGTGAACCAGCCTGAGTTAGTACGATTGCTTCACTTCAGCGTGCTTGAGTTTGGTGCGGATATGGAGCCCGTTTACCGCAGCATCAGCTGGACGCATCGTCACAGCTTCGGCCAAGAACTTTGAGAAATCGTCCTAGAATTACGGGTTCCGCCACCTGAGCGCGCCGGTCACGGTCATGTCATTTGCATCGAATGACAGACAACCGTATCGCCCTCACGGACGAATGCCAGCAGCGCCTCGAGCTGGGGACGGTCCGTGTCCTTACCGCTCAGCTTCTCGGTGAAACAGCGATCGATCTGGACTCCGTCGAGCTGCCGTTCTGTGTTCTGTCCTATGCTGCTGACTCGGATGTATCCAACCCGCTGCCCAGGCGCCATATTCGCCCTCCAGTGTCGAGATGAAGTCTAAGACCGAATTCTGAAACCGTCAGAAAATACCAAAACCAGAATCTAATTTGACGCATTTTGTGATGCCGCGAGGCGTCCAGCACGGCTATACCGTAGTTTGACATGTTGCTCAAGACAGCTCTGCCACCCTGCGTTCCTGCCTGCAGGTCTATCATATCAATATCATATGATTTTGCAATTAAAGTAATGTGGTCTTTGAACCCGAGGAGGTCACAGCGGTTCTGTTTCGGGATTGTGAGTTACTAGGCGATCTGCTCAGTATCTGACTTGGCGTTGCAAGCCTGGGTGATTACCTACGAAGATGCGACCGCAATCCCTAAAATTTGCTCTTCACGACGCCAAAGAATCCAATCGTCAGTTCTTTTGTGGGGACAAGGTTGGTTGCTTTAACGGAGAAGTGGTCGGCATCGATCTTTGTGACCGAACCATCCCAGCAGAAACTGACGTAGTCAGCCAAGGCGCCCGTCATGTGAGGTCGCTCGACAATGAGAGTGAAATCTTCGATTGGGGTTTTCCATGTGTTGGCCGTAGTCAGAATGAAGTCTACATAGAAGTACGGGGCGTCTTTGTCTGTGCTGTTCGCGATCTTGCCTAAAGTTGCGCCCAATCGGCCATCGACACAGAATTCCTGAAGTTGCTTTGCGCTGTCCGGCGTTGCTGAGGGGCCAAGACCATACTTGATGCTGTTCATAGAGCCAACGACCGGCGAGTACTCATGACGTATGTGAATTGTTTTGTGAGCCGGGAATGTCTGACTCCAGTAATATTTCTTGCGCACTTGCCAGCTGGCACCGCTATATCCGTGGTATACTAGACCAGCCTGCTCAAGCTGTTGGCGCTGGGCAGCAGAGAGCTTTTCAATATCCGGACTGTGGTCGTTGGAAGTCGCATGGCCAAAGCTGGCCACATCTATGTGCATTCCGGTCAGCAACGGTGTAAAGTCTTTTCCTTTTAGGAACGCACGTGTCTGTGTATGGAATCGTGCCGGTGAGCTGTCAATCCAGAGACGGAAATCATCGAAACCCTGCCGAGCTGGGGGAGTTTCATCCATTGAAAGATCGTATGAAGGAACGGGGAAAGCGACCTCGGTCGTAATGCTCTCGTCAGTGTCGTTGCGGAAATCATAATCAACGATCACTTTCGACATAGAGATTTGCAGTACTTCCTTGGCCATGGTAATTCGAGGTTCGCGGCCCATGACTACTAGTCCGCCAGTGGCAATAGAAGCAGCACCATCGTCAGCGTGCAGTTGGATCGAAGTCAGCGCGGCCAACAACGGCGCAAACAGGAATATAGTTTTCAATCTCACCGCTGGCACCTCAAACAAATGATAGCTTTGCCGTTCTACGTTCCACAATCGCTGATTCCTAATGGCGGACTACCCAGACGATTCCTGTCGGAAACAGCCCTAGGCTCTCACAATCCCTAATCGGGAAACACCGTGACGTGTTTTCAGCAGAAAGCAGCGCGATTGCCGTAGTTTCCGTCGGACCGCAGCTTGTCTAGGTGGAAGCATTCGACCGGAAAAGGCGACATCAAACTACCGGGAACGGCCCCTCAGACCCAAATGGCCCATTTTGTCGCGAATCGTTGCCATACCCCTTCCCCACCAGATCGACGACGCGAGAGCCTGCGGGCCTTCCGCATGGCAGGTTTGGCCTTCCGCTTCAACACCGCATTTTTAGCCATCGCAATGACGTACTAATTTCTAAAGGTGCCGGACCATTCCATTGCCCAAAGTTGAGCGTTGTAATGCATTTGCAGTACAATAAGGACAAGGAGTTTTTCTCATGTCGGCAAACGCATTAATACAAACACGGATCGATCCCGCCGTGAAAGAGCGTGCGGCGGCGGTACTGGAAGAGCTGGGAATCACCGTCTCCGAGGCGGTGCGCGTGCTGTTGACGCGGATTGCCAACGAAGGCGCGCTCCCGTTCGCCTTAACCAATGACACCGCCGCTCATGATGCGTGGTTCCGCGCGAAAGTGCAGGAAGCGTTGGACGATCCCCAGCCCGGCATATCGCACAAAAAGGTCGAAGCGCACTTTGCCGCACGGCGAGTTGCCGCGCAGCGCAAGGTGCGATAGTCGATGCGACTGGAGTGGTCGCAGTTCGCACTGGACGATCGCGATACGATCTTCGATTACCTCGAAGCAGACAGCCCACAGGCCGCTATAATCGTTGATGAGCGCATCCGAGAGCAGGTTGAGGGCTTGGCGAAGTTCCCGGAGAGCGGCCGTTCTGGCCGCGTCGAGGGGACGCGGGAGCTGGTGATTCAGCGCACGCCCTACGTCGCCGCTTATCGCATCGCTGGCTATAAGGTTCGGATTTTGCGAGTGTTGCACGGAGCCCGGCGGTGGCCTGAGGATCTCCCCGAAGAACCGCAAAAGTGAACATAGCTGCGTACGTGGGGGGCCTTACCCTTGGACTTTATGGCTTTAAGCAAGGGTGCGTAGAGCGGTAGAGAGGTGACGTGTCCCATTCCTAGAAGCGTTTCACTCGCGATAAGGGCATTTAGCGGGAGTCACCCGCCCCGCCCACACAATGTGACGGCAGTGCTCGACGTTCAGTCGAAAAGGGCCAACCAACCTCGTCAGCCAGCAAAGCTTAAAACAGCCCGCAGTGGGATGGAAAATGGCAATGGCAGACCCAGTAGCATGGCGCTGTCGAGAGGTGACGTGTCCCCCTTCGTAAGTCAATGGGAACAGGCACTTCACTCGCCACGAGGGGTAGGCCCAACCAACATTGCTGTCACCGGGGACAATCTGTCAGCCTGTTTGCTCGTCGTAGCGCTGACTTTAGGCCGTGACGGCGTGTTTGATCGTTTCGGCGCGCCGCACCCGGACCTTCACCTCCACGCGCGACCCGAGCCGGTTAATGATCGACATGGAGGAGAAGACACGATTCGGAATTTAAAGCACGCTAAGCGGTGGCAACGTCATATGCACGGGTCCGAAGTGGACGAAATTGATCTGGACCGGGGGGCAGCGATGTTTCCCACTGGTAATCTCCGGTGAGATTGATGTGCTCCCAGCCGAGTGGCGACAAATGGGTCAGATCACCAGGTTCCGGATGGTGCCCTTGATTGCGCAGGTATTCGATGGCGCGCTGCAGGTAGGTCGTATTCCATAAAATGATAGCTGCGACAAGCAGGTTCAACCCGCTAGCGCGGTGACGCTGGTTGTCATAAGAGCGATCGCGGATTTCTCCGAGCCGGTTGAAGAATACGGCGCGTCGGAGCGCATTTTGCTGCTCACCCTTGTTGAGGCCGACGTGACTACGACGACGTAGCTCTGGGTCCTGTAGCCATTGGAGTGTAAAGAAAGTCCGTTCCAACTTTCCCAGTTCGCGCAGAGCGAGCGCCAAGGCGTTCTGCCGGGGATAGGCTGCCAGCTTGCGGAGGATCACCGAGGCGGTGACTGTTCCCGTTTTGATCGATATGGCGAGGCGCAATAGTTCGAACCAATAATCATTGATTACGCGAAGATTAATGGAGCCCGCCACCAGCGAAGCAAACTCGGGCGGCACGGTCATGCCCGGCAAAATATAGAGTCGCTTTTCCTTCAGGTCGCGAATGCGCGGTGCAAAGCGGAAGCCCAGCAGACGGCACATGGCAAAAACGTGATCCGAGAAGCCCCCGGTATCAGTGTAGTGCTCATTAATGACGAGGCTACTCTGGTGATAGAGCAATCCGTCGAGGACATGGGGCGCCTCGTTTGCGGTCGCGGCGATCACCTTGGTGTGAAAGGGGGCAAACTGATCAGACAGATGAGTGTAGAACTTGACGCCCGGGTCTTGACCGTAGTGAAGGTTCACCAGTCCCCCGACTTCGCCACAACCGCCAGCGCGAAAGAACTGAGCGTCCGAGGAAGACGTGGTACCGCTGCCCCAGTGAGCAGTCAAGGGCTGGCGATGCTGCGCATCAACCAGACAGGCAAGGGCTTGCACGTAGCACTCCTCGCGAATATGCCAATCGGCAGTCCAGGAAAGCTGCCGCCAAGTCGTTTCCCGGCAGGCCTCGGACATACGTGTGAGCCCGAGATTGATACCATCGGCTAGATCGGTTTCATGGTGTCCGTGTCCGATAACCGCAGTATTGAAACCAAGCCGCGGAATCTTGGGCGGTGATAGCTGCCATGGCGGCTGTGATGGCGAGGTCGAGGGTGTCGAGTATTCGAGCTTTGCTTGCTCGTAAGTGTTGTTTGATCTTGGACCAGCACTTCTCGATGGGATTGAAGGCCGGTGAGTACGGCGGTAGATAAAGCAGTTCGGCTCCGGCTTGCTCAATCAACATGCGAACCAGCCGATGCTTATGTGCCGACAGATTGTCCATGATCACAACCTGTCCGGGGCGCAGTCGCGGACATAGAACCTGTTCCAGATAGGCCAGAAAGACATCACCGTCGGTGGGTTCTGGGATCGTCATGGTGGCCAGCAGGCCGTTCATCGTGATAGCTCCCAACAGAGTCACGGTATGCCAGTGCCCGCCCGGAGCACCTTCGCACACACGATCACCGCGTTCGCCGCGCCCGTAGCGACGGGTCATCTCGGTGGTCACGCCGCTTTCGTCCAGAAACACCAAGCGTTGCGGATCGATTCGAGCGATCAACTCCCACCACGATTGCCGTCGCTGCCTGCCTTCTTCCGTGTCCTGCTCACTGGCGTGCAGCGTTTTTTTTACGCCGCAACCCCAGCCGCTGGAGTTCAAGACAGAGTCGCGTCTTGCTGAGTTTCACCTGCAGATGTTGCTCCAGCCGTTGCCCCAACTCGGCCAGCGTGAGATCCGGTTGATCCTGCAACTGCTGCCGCAGATGCCCTTTCACTGCGTCGGTCACCCGGCTCACCGGCCCATGTACCCGTTGCAGAGGCCGCTCCATTTGTCCCGACTTTAGCTGTTGCCGTCGAATCTTCTTTATAAAACCGTAGCTGACACCAAACTGCTCCGCCAGCTGCTCTAGGCCGATCCCAGCCCTTTCGTATGCCTGCAGAAGCTTGCACCGCAAATCATCCGAATATGCTCGTGGCATCGATTTATGTCTTCACAGAGAAGTCGCCAACTGCAACTTACTCCAATCCCTCCTCTCTGGATATAACTACTTAGGAACCGCTCTAATACCGCAGTGAGTAGAGCCTCCCGATTTTTTGGCGGTGCCTGGGTACGCAGATGCAAGAATCGATCGCCCAGCCCTGTCCACTGATCGACCTCGGCGAGCAGTCCGGTAATTTTGACGTGCGGCATCAGCGCATACGCCTTTTCAGCGAAGGCTTCCGCGGATTCCGGGGTGTTCTTTCGCAACGGCATGATGTGCAAATCCCCGTCTTCGAGCGTGACATCAGGCAAGGTTTTCTCCCTTGCTTTGCACGCGACCGCAGTCAGGTTGTACTCAAGCCGCTGCCGACACTCGGCCATGTAGGACGGCAAATGCGTATCGACCTCAAGGGGAAGCGGTTCCTTTTGCATCACTTTGAAAGTCGTGGATGGAATCAGATACGTTTCGAAATCCCGGTATTGGCGACTACCTGTCACCCAGATATCTCCGGCACGCAACCGGTCGCGCAGTTCGGCAAGAGCGCATAGTTCATAGAAATGTCGATCCACCTCTCCTGAGGCAAACACGTGAGGCCTCCAGCGCGGCTTTACGAAACCCGTCGGCACGTGCTCTGGGAGGGTACGTTTGCCGCTGGCGTTGAGATCGCGGAGCAGATCGAGAGCCTGCAGCAGCTCGGCCGAGGCCGGCGCAGCATGGAATTCAAAATGTGCGAGCAGCAGCGGCGCGAACTTACGCACGCTACCGTATCGTTCGTCGAGCAGCGCGAGATAGTCAAAGGCTTCCGGCTGAGCCAGTGTCTGCGATTCAGCCACGGTCGATTCAAACTTAGACCATGGCAACACTGCCTCGATGGCGGCAAAAGCATCGCCGCCGCGGGAACGCGCCTCGATTAGCGCTTGGCCGATCCTGGCATAGAGCCGTACTTTCTCGTTGATCGATTTGCCGCTGGCGTGGAACTGCTCGGCGTGCGCGCGCTCGGATTTCTTGAACAACTTTCCGACTAGATGCTCAAACATGTTGAGCGCTTCATCGGTCAGTGTAGCGGTGAGTTCCAGCACCAGGGCCGTAAGTGTGGCGTAGCGTCGTAGTGGCTCGAGCTCCGCCAAGTGCTGCACTGTACTCTGGGCTCCCTCGCGCGCGAGCTTAAGCCAACAGTTCTGGTGAACCCGCGTGGCGCGCTCGGCCTCGATGCCGAGGGCACGAACCAGGCTGAGTCGTTCTATCAGCTTTGGGAAATTGCCTGTAGTGGCTGCATAAGCGGTCTGCCGCAACCACGCCAGCGTACTTTGCCCGCCTCCGACGCGGACCTCGAGCAGCTGATCAAGTGATTGGCGTTGCTGATCACTCAGTCCCTCGGTGAGCCGACGCCACAGTTGTCGTTGTGCGCGGGCTCGAACCGAGCCTGTCAAACGTTCGATGGTCGGCAGCGGCGGGCAGACGATGCGACGCTTGCGCAGTTCCTCGAGCAAAGTAGCTACCAGCGTCGGTCCATGATCGGTCGCGAGCGCCGTCGGCGACAGCCAGACCGCGATTTCCCGATACATGGCGCGGGTCAAGTGGCGAAGCCCCTGGGCAGTTTGAATCTCAAGGGCGTGCTCACGGCGAGTTTGATCACGTTCTGCGTAATCGCCGAAGTGCGCCACATCGAGGCCCAGCTGCTCGGCGACGAAGGCGCATAGCGCGCCGGGTGGTAGCTCACCTTGTTGAAGTATCCGCCCCGGGAAACGCAGGTAGCAGAGCATGAGCGCGAAGCCAAGACGATTAGGATTGCCTCGGCGACCATTGATCAGAGCCAGATCCTCAGAGCTCAGAGTGTAGTAGCGCACCATCCCGCGCTCATCGCTCGCGGGAGCTTGGAGACTGAGCCGCTGCGACTCAGTGAGCAGTTCTCTGTGTGGCATGTTGTCCCTGTTGAAGTATAGTTTGAACAGACCAACACTCTACCCTACGAAAAGCGCCTTTTCCGGGGTGTTTTCGTGGTGGATTCAATCTTTGGCACGAAGGGTTCAATTGGGACAGTTTGCAGCGATTTATTGCCGGGTATCAACCGCCGACCAGACCTGTGCGCGTCAGGAACGGGACCTACGGGCCTTCGCCAAAAAGGCGGGCTATAAAGTCGTCGGGGTTTGGAAGGAAACCGCCTCAGGGGCCAAGGATGATCGCGCTGAACGTAAGAAGGTCCTTGGATTGGCGCAGGCCCGCAAAGTTGACGTAATCCTCGTCACTGAACTTACCCGCTGGGGCCGCTCAATGCTCGATCTGTTCCACACGCTGCAGGATCTACAAGCTTGGGGTGTCTCGCTAATCGCCCAGACCGGCTTGCAGTTCGACCTGCGCAGCGCACAGGGCAAATTAATCGCCTCGCTGATGGCGGCGCTGGCGGAGTTTGAGCGGGACCTGCTGTGCGAGCGGGTCCGTTCGGGAATCGCAGCAGCTCGCAAGCGTGGTGTCGTGTTCGGCCGTCGGCCTGGTCAGCGCGTCAAGGCTGACCGTTATGCCCCCAAAGTGCTAAAACTCGTCGGCGAAGGCCAGTCGTACCGGGAAATAAGCCACCGGCTAGGATTGAGCAAGAATACAGTCCTGGATATCGTCAAACGCGACCGCGCTTCGTAATTGTCGTCGCCCCGGATACTCACGCCGCAGTCCTTAACGTGCTTTAAATTCCGTTTCGTGTCTTCTCCTCCTCTAACGCCGAGGCTCCTCGAAACGAATATCGGTTTCGCAGAGTAACTGCCGTTTTTAGGTTGAATCCAGCGCTCTCTCGGTTGCGGCAGCACTGTAGGAGTTTGTCCATGCGTATCGCACCTCGTCCTGCACCTGCGGTATGGTGATTTGCAGAGGTGTGTGCGCCATCTGGAATGGTGCGAACTCAAGCCAATGCTGCGACCGCGTCAGCCGTCCTTCGCTTTCCAGGCGGGCGTACAGGGGAGTTGCGGGGGACGGAGTAATTTGCCCGAAAACGGGCAGAACTGGCGGCCATTCGCGCATCTGGGCCGGTGTGCGCTCGGCCACCCTAGGGGTATCGTGATCCGATCCGAAGATAAATGACGTTATCGCATAGATGTGGCGCCGCGCCAGCGCCTGCAGTACACCCGTATACTCCTCTGGCTTATTGAAACCCTTGTTGATGCTGGCCAGACGGAGAGCAATCCAAAGACTGGTCCCAACGTGGGCGGGCCCGGCACGGCTGCCAGGTCGAAATCACCGCGCAGGGCACATCGCAGAACGGCAATGCGTGCGGCAGGCCAGTGGGACAAGTTAGCGATGGTGCGGTTCTTGACCTTGCCGTCCTCGCGGAAGGACTCGCGCAGGAGGGTAGCGGGGGGCGAGTTGCGGTTGGGGACGACCGCGATATACATGCGACATAAATACAACACATGGCAAGTATAGTTAATAGCAAAATGCCACCTACCCCAGACTTTTCAGACGCTTACCCCTTTTTGCCTCAGGAAGATCAGTCAGGCAATTCTGCTCCATCGGCGGGGGTTGAACTCCCCACCAACATCGAATTCGTTGAAGACTTCACTATTTCCGCGTTGCAGAACAAGAACTTACCTCTTCAACTGCGGAAGTCCGGCTAGCCAAAATTCCGCCTGGTCTGGAGCAGTTTTGCCTCACCTTCGAAAGCCGCGCTGTGCACCACGCAAAATGTTCTGCCAAGGGTGGCTCCGTCGCGCCTATCCCCTTATCGCGTTAGCCATCCTCGCGTGCGC
Source organism: uncultured Acidobacteriota bacterium (assembly GCA_963786435.1). Classification (GTDB taxonomy): domain Bacteria; phylum Acidobacteriota; class Terriglobia; order Terriglobales; family Acidobacteriaceae; genus TOLSYN. The sequence continues at coordinate 1,446,885 of CAWAZK010000002.1, read as the reverse complement.
ACCGTGAGCAGTGCCCAGGGAAAGACCCAGAACAGAGAGAAAAATGAGAAATAGCCGAAAAGAACTCCATATACGATGTCGAATGATCGCTCGCTGTGGAGGTAGAAAAGCGAATAGATAAACGAAGCCATTCCCAGTGACAGAAGAACTCTGGGCAGAATCAATGGATCGTCGAAAAGCGCGGTTCCCAATAGCACAAGCATCATACACGTTGCCGGAAAGCGCAGGTTGCTGATGCTTGCGTCCACTAGCGCCACCAGCCGGGCAGCCGGCGGGCGCTTCCATACGATGGCTGCAAAGCGTAATTCCTCCCGAATATAACTTCTGTCCCAGCGCAAGAACATGAGGCACAACTTGTGATAAGTGATCGGGACAATGGTGAGCACCATGGCCGTCCGCTGATAGATGCTGTCATAGCCAAGGCGCATGATGTCATTGGTAAGCGCGCGGTCCTCGCCGATCGTGGCCCGCGCGCCAAGAAAGCTCTGCTTTAGCCACGCATCCAGCACCCTTTTGACTGCGCTGGCGCGATATGCAGAAAGGGCGCCAGGGCTACAATAAACGGTTCCGAATGTGGACTGGTATGCCCTCAAGAAATCAAACGACAGCGCGAAACGTACGTGCAGCATTCGCGGAATGATCCCCTCATGCCGGTTATAGACCAGAACCCTCCCTGCGACAACGCCGACCCGTTCTGAGACAAATGGCCCTGCCAGCGCCAGCAGTGCGTCGGAATCTACAACGCTGTCAGAGTCTACGGTCACGAATATCTCTCCCTTGCCCTGACGAAAACCAACCGCAAGCGCCTCTCGCTTTCCGCGATTGCGCTCCAGACGAACTGCCCGGATTCGATCGCCATAACGTGCGGCGGCACGTTGAATGTGCTTCCAGGTGTCGTCCGTGCTGCCATCGTCCACAACGATGATCTCCAGCCGTTCCTCGTTATATTTGGCATTTACTAGAGAGTCGATTGCTTTGGCAACCATGGCGCCTTCGTTGTACGCGGGGACAACCACGGTCATACGCGGAGCTCCCTCCAACGTTGCCAAAGGGTGTGGCTGGTAGGCAACCCAAAGCGTCGTACGAAAGACCAGCAACATAGATGCCATCGCAAACCACAGGATGCTTGGGCGCAACAGCATGGCACTGAATCTGTGCGCCGCCGCCGACGCCAGAACTGGGGCGAACGTGTGGAGGCGAATATTCACAAGAACCAGTGCGCAAAGACCCGCAATAATGATCGATTTCAGCAGCAGATCCTGGACGGACGACGTCGAAATCTGCGGGAACCGCAAACTGTAAGAACGCAGTTCGAGTTCTTCGGAGTAATCATCCATGCGTCAAGCGTCCCCCGATGCTTCTCTGAACAGATCCGGTTAACTGAATTGCGGGGGCCGGCAGTTTCATGTCAACGGCCCTTCAACCCGAACCGGAAGGTATGGTCCACCAGGAGGACCTTATTCTCCCTGCGCGCTAATGCCGAAACTCACCAATGCCATGGTCAACAATATAGATTCATGACTTGACGCATCGTCTATTACGTCCTGGTCGGTTCTGTCGATTGAACCAGAATTCTGCTCTCAGCCTCCGGGCCACAAGCAATTCACGAGGGATTATAACTGACCTATGCACCAGATGTCGCGCTGTACGGTACCTGTAGACAAGTGCAATTTACGGCACTTAACTTGTAGGCAAGTCGTTAAAAACACAGGGTTGGCTGTCTACAGCTTAGGTACAGCGCGACAGCTCTGCTGGGGGTGCTCTTTGCCTGCGGACTGCGCCGAGCCGAGCTCTGCAATCTGGAGGTGAAGACGATCGGCCGGTTAAACGAGGGCTGGGCGCTGATCGATCTGGTCGGCAAGCGCCAGAAGGTGCGCTCGATTCCGCTGGAGGCCCCGATCAAGGCTGCGATCGATGAATGGCTCCAGGCGGCGAAGATCTCCAGCGGCCGCGTCTTCCGCCCATCCGCAAGAACGGCATGGTCTGGGAAATGGATTGAACGAGTCGGCGATCTGGTGCATCGTCCGCCACTACGCCGCCCAGGTAGGGCACGAGACCTTCGCCCCCACGATGCCCGTCGCTCGTGCGCCCGCATCTACTACGACGCCAAAGCTCCGCTGAAGCAGATTCAGTTCCTCCTGGGCCACGACAAGCTCGACACCACCGCCCGCTACGTTGACGACGAGCAGAAGTTCGGCGGGGAGGCGGTCGCAAAGTAGCCGACATCGGCTAGCACAAAAAGACACGGACTGGCACCCATCAACCGATTGTGCTTGATGTATCATGATACGTCATGATATGGTGAAACCATACGAAATGGAGTGCTTGTCATGGCGCAGACTCGCGAGAAATTTGCTACCCAGGTTAATTCAGAGATTTTGACGGCCGTGCGCTCGCTCGCCGAGAAGGAAGGCCGCCAACTGCAGGCTCTCGTGGATGAGGCCTTCGCGGATCTTATCGAGAAGCGCAAAAACGCCACTCCGCGCGCGCATGTGATGGGGGCCTATCTTGCCAGCCACGAAAAGTATGGCACCCTTTACAAGAAACTGGCTGAATGACGGATTACCTCACGGTGGCTGAAGTGCTGGCCATGCATGCTGACCAGATCGAGCGTTACGGAGGCTCCCAAGGCGTCCGAGATCCAGGGTTGCTGGAATCTGCCCTCTATCGGCCGCAGACCGGTTACTACGCCGACCTGATCGAGGAAGCCGCCGCGTTGTGGGAGAGCCTCGCTCAGAATCATGCTTTCATCGACGGCAACAAGCGGACGGCTTTTGCCGCCAACTATACTTTTCTCGCCATCAACGGCGGGCGTCTCACCGCTGACGCGGAGGTGACCTACGCTTTTATTGCCGCTCTATACGAAAGCAACCAGTTCAACTTTGACAAGCTTGTCCCATGGCTACGCACCCGCGTGAAGCTCGAAAGAGATTGATTCCAGGCTCCGATCAAGCAGGGAATCGACGAATGGCTGCGGGCGGCGAAAGACCGCCAGATCTTTCGCTTGAGAGGGAACCGTTTTGGAAATGTTTGGCGGTGCCATAGTTGCGCGTACCATATTCCCTTGGACGTGATCCACTGGGTCGACAAGAGCTCTCTCAATTGCACGCAGAGCAAGGCCCCAAGCAAGTGATGTCACGGCACGGCAAGGTACTGCGACAGCACCTCCTCCGGATTGCCGATGGCGCGCGCCAGGCTGAGTTTGGCGAGATTGTGGGCGAACAAGCTGGTGATGTAGTCAAGGTCGGATGTGGCGACGGTTTCCAGCGCCTGCGTGACCTCGACAGACTGGGCGATGCCGGCTTCCAAACGCTGCCTTGTCAGTACTAAATTCTCACTTGCGACCTTTTGATTGCTCTCTGCCACCTGCAGCTGGCTGGTTGCGGCTTCGAGATCAAGGAAGGCGTTGCGAACATCGCTCACGATGCGTCCATGCAGTTCGCTTACCTCGGCTTCACGCTGCCGGAGCGCGGCGACCGATTGCTCGATGTCGCCTTCGGTCCGGCCGCCCTGCCAGATGGGAATCCGCAAGGTGCCGCTCACGTCGAAAGTTCCATGGGACTGCGCGGGGTTGATGCCGATTGCGCCGTAATCGGCGGCTACGACAATGGAGGGCAGACGCTCGTCCTTAGCGGCGTTGTAGGCGTGCTGAGCCGCATGGAAAGCGGCTTCGGCCGATTGCAGGTCGGCGCGCTTCTTCATCGCGGACTGGACAGCCTGGTCGAAGGTAATCGGAGGCGCGGGCGAGAATGGCACGTCGTCGGCGAGTTCGTACTCAGCCGTGGCGGGCAGGCCGATGATACGGGAGAGATTGATCTTTTGCTTGGCAAGATCGTTCTTTAAAGTGGTGAGCCGCTGGAGCTGAGTCTGGTATTCGACCTGGCTGCGGTTTTCATCGATCTGCGCGCTGAGTCCTGTCTTTCGGAACTGCTGGGTTTGCTCATACAACGCCTTGGAGGTTGCAACCTGCGCGATTGCAGAGTTCACCCTCGCCTGTGCCGCGATGACCTGTAGATAGGCGCCGCCTACGCCAAGAACTACCAGATCGCGCGCATCGCGAGTGGCGGCCTGCGCGGCCTTAACGTTTTCCTCATTGGTGCGGTAATTGTTAAAGGCAGTCGCATCGGCGACGGTCTGGGTAAGCGTGGCGCGCAGATCGAAGTAGTTGTAAGGGCCGACGATGCGGGGAATGAAAGGGACGCGAAGTCCCTCGGCTGCGAGGTCTGTCTGCTGCGCCGCTTCGCGAAGGTACCCGTTCAGGTTGGGAAGCAGCACGCTGCGGGCGACGCGCAACTGGCCGTGGGCCTGCGTCACGCCGTTGTTCAGGCCAATGGCGCCGAGGTTGTAAACGATGCCACGCCGAATCGCTTCGCGCAGAGAGAGTTTGCCTTCAACAGGCTTGCCTGAAAGAACGCTCTCGGAATATGGCGGAGCAATGAGCACGGTTGAGTTGATTGTGTCGACACTCTGCGTGGTGCCGGCGACGGGGGCCTGCTGCACGGTGACGCCGCTGCTCTGGCCGGTTCTGCCGGAGAGCGGCAACTGGGTTGCGAGCGTCGTGTTCGAAGTGCCCCCGGTCTGCTGCCCCAGGGCGGCCGTTGTTAGCAATAGGGCGAAGCCCGGTAGAACAATGCAATCGAATCTCATGAATCGTCTCCAACAGGTTTAGCCGAGCTGGTTGCGGAATCTCCATACACTGAGTCCAACCAGCACCATGGCGACTGCGATTAGAGCAAGAAAATTCGGCCAAAGTTCGACAAGGCCGCTTCCTTTCACCATCACACCACGCGTGATTATGCCGAAGTGGCGGATTGGGTTGATAACAGTGAAAGGCTGGAGCCACTTCGGCATGGCTTCAATCGGCGAGAGCGCGCCAGACAGCGTCGCCAACGGCGGATTGACGAAGAAGCTCAATAGTTGGGCCTGCTGTGCCGAGTGGGTAAAGGTTGCGATGAAGGTTCCGATACCTATACCGCAAAGCACACAAAGTGAGGCTCCCGCGAAAACCAGAATGAAGCTGCCGCGGAAAGGAACCTGAAAGATGACGCGAATGATTGCCATCGCCAAAAGGATCATGCCATTGAGTAACAGGAACAGCGGCGTGATCTTGGCGATGATGATTTCCATGGTTCCGGCCGGAGTCATTAAGAGTTGCTCGACCGTGCCGGCTTCGCGCTCTTTGATCATTGCGGTCGAGGCGACAAGCGAGCCGTTCAGGGTGAGAAGCGTGCCCAACGTTCCGGTCACAATGAACCACGTAGTGACCAGTCCTGGGTTAAAGAGATATGCAGGAATCAGTGCGACCGCGCCCTTTCGCGAGACGTCGGCCGCCACTGTCCGAATCTCGGGATGAATTCCACGCGATGCGAGCGACTGGTTGAAACTGGCGAACACACCTTCGGCATAGCCTTGTCCGATGGCAGCGGTGTTGGCATTCACCGCGTTCAGGATGAATTGAATGTTGGTGTTTCGGCCGCGGTGCAGGTCGCGAGCGAAGTCGTAGGGCGCGACGATTCCGGCATCAACGTCGCCGCGGCTGATGGCCTTGTCAAGCGCCTGGTGATCGATGAAATATCCGCCGGAGCGGAAGCTATTGCTCTCGCTGAGCGAGGCAATCAGCTCGCGGCTCTCGGGAGTTCTGCTCTCATCGAGAATGCCTAGACGCAAATTGGTCACGGTAGAGTCCAGGGCAAAGCCGAACAGCACAAGCTGAAGAATCGGTGGCACAATCAGCGAGACGGCCAAGCGCCGGTCGCGGCGAATCTGGTTGAACTCCTTGCGAATGAGTGACAGCACACGCTGCCAGAAGCCGGGCATTTTCAAGAGTCGGGATTTCATGCATTCACCTGCATGTGGCGCATTCTTCGCCAGGCGATGAAATAGAAGACGGCACCGATAATGGCGATCATCACCACGCTGAACCACATGGCGGGCCAGCCTCCGCCTTGCAGCAGAGCGTCGCGCACGATCGCGATGTAGTAGCGCCCCCAGACGATGTTGGAGACCCACCGCAGGGCGGGCGGAATGTTCTCCACCGGATAGATCAACCCGGAGAGCAGGAACACCAGCAAGAAGCCGCCCAGCGCGACGGCCTGGATCGCGGCAGCCTGGTTTGGAATCGCAGAGCCTATCAGAGTCCCAAAGGCGGATACGCAGAAGGCGTAGAAGACGCTGGCCACGACGAGCACGGTCGGATCGCCGGCCAGGCGCAGACCGAAGACACTCATCATCACGACTAAACCGAGAAACCATTCGGCGAGCGCGATAGTCATGAAGGCCAGAATTTTGCCGAGCAGGAATTCGTGTGCTGAAATGCTCGAAACGTACACCTGGAGGATGGTCTTTTGCTCGCCCTCTTTGGCCATGGCAAGCGAGGCTAGCAGCGGCGGAAACATCGAGATGCCAAGCACGAAAATTCCGGGCGCGTAAAACTTTTTGGAATCCCGGCCGGGATTAAACCAGAGACGCAGTTGCGCTTGAACCATGCCCGGATCGCTGGAGCCGGTCTGCTCCTGAACGAAGGCACGATTGATCTCGCCTGCATAGCCGCTGACCAGCTTTGCGGTGTTCGCGTCCGTTGCATCGACCAGCAACTGCACGTTTGCGCGCGTGCCGCGGGCCAGGTCGCGGCCGAAATGCACGGGAATAATCAATGCTCCGCGAGCAGCGCCCGCGCGAAGTGCATTTTCCGGTTGGCGATCTGTGGGCCAGGAAACGATATGAAAGGTAACCGAATTCCGGAATGCGTCGACGTAGGCGCGCGAGGCGGGTGAATTATCGAGGTCTTGCACAACGAGGGGCAGATCACTGACGGTGAGCGAGATCGAGTTGCTCAACAGCAATAAAAGGAGAATAGGCAACAGCAAGGCCAGCGCGAGAGCAAGACGATCGCGCATGATCTGTGTTAGCTCCTTGCGTGCCTGGGCCAGAATTCGTCGCATCGGTCAGTCCTCCTTGGCGAACATTCCACGCTCGCGTGCCTGCTCGACGGTCGCGATGAAGACGTCTTCCAGCGAGAAGTTCTCTTCGCGAACGCTTTGAATTTGTATCCCGCTCTCTTCGAGTTGCCGCGTGACGCGGTGCCGGCCGGCTTCGTAGGAATCATCAACGATGACATGCAGGCGATAGCCGAACAGCGAGACACGCCAGCGATCCATGGTTTGCTTCAGCAGATCGGTGGCGCGCTGCGGCTGGTCGACCGTGAACTCGAGCAGATGTCCGCTCTGCTGGTGCTTCACGCCGCTGGGCGCGCCTTCAGCGACCAGTTCTCCGGCGACCATGAACCCGAGGCGATTGCACTGCTCGGCTTCTTCCAGATAGTGAGTCGTTACCAGAATCGCAGTACCCATGTCAGCGAGTTTGTTGATCATGCGCCAGAAGGCTCGGCGGGCCAGCGGGTCAACGCCGGAGGTGGGCTCGTCAAGGAATAGCACGCTTGGCTCGTGCAGGATAGCCGCGCCGAAGGCCACGCGCTGCTTCCAGCCTCCGGGCAAGCTGCCGGTGATCATATTCGCTTTGCCTTCGAGCCCCGAAAAAGCCAGCACCCATTTCCTTTTCTCAGCCAATTCACTCGGCGCAACCCCGTAAACGCCGCCAAAGAAGTCTAGATTTTCGTTGATTGTGAGATCGTCATATAGCGAGAACTTCTGCGACATGTAGCCGATTTTTTCGCGTACCAGTTGCGAGCGAAGGCTGCCACTTTCGCCCGCCAGCATCATCTCGCCCTGGGTCGGCGCCAGCAGACCGCAGAGCATCCTGATCGCGGTCGTCTTGCCCGCGCCATTGGCTCCGAGCAGGCCGTAGATTTCGCCGTAATGGATACGGATGTTGATGTTGTGAACGGCGGTGAAATCCCCGAAGCGCTTGGTCAGGTTGCGCGCATCGATGGCGACCTGCCCGCGCAGTTCTCGATGTGGATGTTCGCCGGGATAAGGCGGCACCTGTATCTCCTGACCGAGCGAGCGGAGGGTAGCGACAAAAGTGTTCTCGAGTGTAGGATCGCCGGCGCGTATGTCATCGAGCCGCATGCCTGCCAGTTCTTCCCGGACTGCGCGGCGCCCATTTTCGACATTGCGCACCATGACATCGAGACGGTCGCCAAAGCGTTGCACGTCGGCGATGGCGCCGCTGGCGCGACCATCGCCAGACAGCTTCTCCTCGGCGACTCCCAGGTTGTCGGTGCGAACTTCGAGTCGATACATGCCCAGCCTGTTGCGCAGTTCGGCGGGCGTGCCTGTATCGTGAATCTGGCCGAGGTGCATGAGCGCGACGCGATGGCAGCGCTCGGCCTCGTCGAGATAGGGCGTAGCAACAACGATGGTGAGACCCTCGGCGGCAAGGTGCGCAAGGGTATCCCAGAATTCGCGGCGTGAGACCGGATCAACGCCGGTGGTCGGCTCATCAAGCAGAAGAACACGGGGCTGCGCAACCAGAGCGCAAACGAGCGAAAGCTTCTGCTTCATGCCACCGCTGAGCCGTCCGGCAAGGCGGTCGGCGAAGCGATGCATGTCAAACATGCGCAGATACTGGTCGCCACGGCGTTGGATCTCCGCGACGGGTACGCGGCGGAGGTCGCCCACATAGCGGATGTTTTCGGCGACGGTAAGGTCGGGATACAGGCTGAAGGCTTGCGTAAGATAGCCGACCAGCGAGCGGGCCTCGCGCGAGGGCTTGCCGTATATTTCGGCAACGCCGCCGGTGGCAGGCATCACTCCGCCAAGGATCTGAAAGCTCGTGGTCTTGCCCGCTCCGTCCGGCCCAATCAGACCGAAGATTTCTCCCTGGCGCACCTCAAGCGCGATGCCGCGCACTGCCTCGACTCCGCCATACCTCTTCCAAAGATTCTCGACGCGAACGGCCGGGAGCTGCTCGGAAGTGGCGTCTAACGTATCGGCACCGGGTTGTAGGAGTGGCGTGCTCATTCCAGATCTCGCAAACTTTCTTCCGCAGCCTTGCCGTTTTATCGCGACGTGGTTTAAGTCGCAGAGTTACCGGCGGCTCTTCGGCCACTTGTCGCCTTTTACCAGGATCTCGCCATCCGAGGGCATGCCGGGCTTGGCGAAACCGAAGCCAGTTGTCAGTTGCAGTTTCACGCCAACCACTTGCTTCACCCGGTCATTGCGAAAGTATGTGTTCTCCGGCGTGAACGTCGCCTGAGGATCGATGCGGGAAACGACCGCATCCAGCGGCTTCTTCGGATCCGAATCAAGGTAGACGTGCGCGGACTGCCCGAGTTTGATCCTGCCGATTTCTCCTTCCGGGATGAATCCCCGAAGGTAAACCTTGTTGAGATCGAGCATGGTTACGATCGCAGTTCCGGCGGCGATTACCTCTCCCGGTTCGGCGGTGCGGGTCACGATTGAACCCTCGAACGGCGCGCGAATAGTAAGGTCCGAACGATTTGCCTGTGCTTCGACCAATTGAGCTTTGGCTTGATTAAGTTGGAAATTAGCGCTCTCGACCTCTGCCTTCTGCTGGAGAATCTGGCGCTCGACCGCCGCAGTCTGCGCCTTGCGAATGGCGGGGTTGGCCAGAGTGGAGCGGGCGAGGGCGAGCGCGCCTTTGGCGGCCTCGACACGCCGCTGCGCAGCTTCTACGGCAGCGACCTGCGCATCTGCTTTCGATACGGCCTCCGTGCCTTGCCGCTCCGATACCGCACCGGTTTTGGCCAGGCGGGTGTAAGCCTCGCGATCAAACTCGGCGAGTGTGAGATTCGATTTCTGCTGCGCCAGATCGGACTGGGAAGCGGCGAGATCGGCTTCGGCCTGACGCACTCGCGCGAGTGCGTCTTCCTTGGCTTGTGCAGCCTGAAGCTGATTCTGAAGCAGTTGCTGATTGAGAACCGTAATCTGCTGCTGGGCCGAGATAACCCGCGCCTGCGCCTGCTCCACCGCGGCCTGTGCCTGGTTCTCGCGCGCCCGTATTTGCTCGTCATCGAGAACGGCAATCACATCGCCTTGATTAACGTGATCTCCTTCGCGGTAGCGGACCTCAAGAATGCGCCCCGTGGTTTTGCTGGCAACTGCGGAGTCGTCGCCCTCGATGCGGCCGCTGAGGGCCACAACACCTTCAGGGACTTCGGGAGCGCTGAGCACGAATCGCCAGACGAGAAAGGCCGCGACGAACAGGACGGCGATCACAACCACACGCCGCATGCGACGCGTGCGAGCGTTAGACACATCGACAGGCTCAGGCGCTTGCTGTTTGGGCGCAACCGGCGCACTCTGCTGTGCGACGTCAACTTGTGCTACCTGACTTTGTTCGTTGCTCACTTTGATCTCCTACGCGTCGGCTTGGCGGAAGCACCGGGCACACGGAATGGTTTTAAGCCCGCAAGCGAAAAATCTGCGATGTGATTGGCAATTTTTTCCAGCGTCTCGGGCCCGAACTTTAAATCCGGCCAGAGCATGGCAAAAACGGGGCGAGCATGGACCTGGTGCACCACCTGCCCGATGATGCTTGCCGCGCAAAGGCGCGTAACTTCATCTTGCGGTGGTCGATTCAGAAGCTTGCCCGCGATGGCGCAGAGCACGCGAGCGTTGGGACGCATCACGTGCTGAACCACTTCGTTGAGCGCGGGCGTGGGCTGCGCCAATTCGTGCATCATTGCCCTGACGTGCCAGGCCGGACGATCCGCTTCGCACATCTTGCTGAGCATGCCGCGAACAAAAGCGCGCAGCGCTTTTTCAGGGTCTGCGATGTCCTGGACAGCTGAGATGGCGTCCTGCTGGTTCGTGCGAACAGCCTCTTTCAGTACCTCAGTGTAGAGGCCGAGTTTGTCTCCGAAGTGATAGTTCACAGAGGCGACGTTCGCCTCCGCACGGGCGCAAATTTCGCGCACAGTGGCCCGCTCAAAACCAATTTCGGCGAAAACTTCCCCCGCAGCCTGAATCACTCGATGCGGGGTTTCGTCGTGCGTTCCGGAATCATCGCAAGCTTTCATCTTAAACGTAAGTTTTAAACATATGTTTATTATTGTCAAGTGCAGAGCGCGGCTCCATTTTGGAGGGCTGACAAACAATTGACAGACTCTCGCCAGCCCGAATACGATCAGCGCGATCAATGCAGGGGAACATTATGCGCGAGTTGCTTTTTTCTCCTTTCAAAATCGGCAGCATCACTGTGAAGAACCGGATTGTAAGTCTTCCGATGTATCTGGCGTACCCTGACGATGACCATGAGGTGAACCAACTTGTGCTTGACTACTACGACGAGATCGCCGCGTCAGGTGTGGGTCTGGTTGTGGTCGAAAACGTTACGGTCGAGCCGTGCGGATTGGGCAATCCCCGCACGATGCTCATCTCCGAAGATCGCTACATCACCGGACTCGCTCGATTGGCAGGCACAATCAACCGACATGGCGTTCCCGCTATATTGCAGCTTCACCATGCTGGCCGTTATGCCAAGCGCCCGGACCGGATCGCGCCATCCCCAATTGAAACCTGGGGTGCGCGACCCAATGAAATGGATGAGGCATGCATTGCCCGCGTCATTTGTGCCTTCGCCTCCGGGGCTCGCCGCGCACTAGAAGCTGGATTTAACGGAGTCGAGTTGCATGGAGGCACTGGTTATCTGCTGCCGCAATTCTTATCGCCTCGTACAAACCTGCGTCAAGACTCTTACGGCGGTGATCCGCAACGCCGTATGCGATTTCCGATGGAGGTTCTTGCCGCTGTCCGAAAAGAGGTGGGAGATAACTGCACACTCGGTTACCGGTTCATGGCGGACGAATATGTGCCTGGGGGCTTGAGTTTGGATGATACGGTGCCATTTGCAGAGAAGCTTGGGCAGGCTGGCGTTGATTATCTTTCTGTCATGACCGGCTGCTATGACTCTTTTCACCTGCCCCGCTATGTTGAGGACGATCCGAAACAAGCATTCATGGCACCCTTCGCACACACGATCAAGCAGGCGGTACCGGAGATCCCCGTTATCGCCGCTGGACGTATTCAGCACCCGGATCTTGCGGAGTCCGTTCTTCAGAATGATATGGCCGACCTCGTAGGACTAGGACGCGTGTTGTTTGCTGATCCCCTCTGGCCGCGCAAAGCGCGAGGCGATATGACCGAGCCGATCAATCCTTGTGTTCCTGGGTGTGCGCTTTGCCAAAAGCGAGTAGTCGAGCAGAAGCCCGCCTATTGCGGAAGGTGGCCCAAGGGGCAAAGGAAGCTGTTTCTTCAACGAGTCGAGCACCTCCGATGACAAGCATCCTTCCTCGCTGCCGCTTGCAATAATTGTTGCGCGTGAGAGCAGCAACGCTCTTTATTCGTGTCAGCTGGAGCGATTCGTTCGACCCTAGCTTGCGGGTAGGTTTCGCGGTAGCTTCCCTGATACAGGTGCTTTGGCCAGTCGCTCTCTGGCCATGGCGGATTCGACTCGGGTGCGAGGGTGCTGAGGCCGTTGGCGGACCGAGAAACCAAACCAGCTATTGTGCGAAAATGACATCCTAACTTCCGGAAGGGTCTGGCCGATAACTTAGGCGTACTGATAAAAAGACGCTTCGCGTCTGGCCGATAGGGGGGCACCTGTAATGGATGTAACCGACGACCAGATAATCCGACAACTGTTCGACGACTATCTGCGAATGTATTCAACCCGCGATGATCGGCTGACCACATACTTCAGCGAGAACTTTTCCGGCTTTACGGGAGGCGGGGATTTCCTGGTCAAAGACAGGGAGCGATGGGTCGCGATTACCCGCCAGGACTTCGCCCAAATTAAGGATCCAATCCGTATCGAACTCAAGGATCTGGCCATTCAGAGCCTAGCTGATACGGTCGCTGTAGCTACCGGTTTTTTCCTCATCCACCTGCCAATCAAAGACCACATCCTGTCGAGAGAGACGGCCCGCCTGGTATTGATTTTCCGCAAGGAATCCGAAGGGTGGAAAATTTCACACAGCAGCATTTCCATCCCCTATAACTTGGTTCGTGAAGGCGAGATTTATCCTTTGCAGGAGCTGACAGCGCGGAACCGGTTTCTGGAAGAGTTGATCGACCAAAGGACGACTCAGCTTTCCGAGGCGCAACGTATTGCCCATCTTGGCTCTTGGACAGTGGACTTGAGGACAGGGTGGGTCACGATGTCGGACGAAACGTGCCGCATGAAGGGGCTGGATCCTTCGTCCCCAAATGCGCTGCAATTTCTGGAATTGGAGTGCTTGTATTCGCCTGAAAGTTGGATGCGACTGACCGGCGAGGTCGCAGAGACCAAGCGCACTGGGATGCCTTACGAACTGGAGTTGGAGACAGTGCGTCCCGACGGGAACAAGGGATGGGTGCTGACACGGGGCGAGCCGGAGCGCGACTCGACGGGTGAGGTGGTGGCCCTCCGCGGTATTTCCATGGACATCACAGAGCGAAAGCGGGCTGAGAACGCGCTTCGGCGCAGCGATAAACTAGCTTCTCTGGGACAACTCGCTGGCGGCATCGCCCACGACTTCAACAATCTCCTCATGGTCATACAGAGTTACGCTGAGTTGCTACAAGACAAGCTTCCTGCCCAGGATACTCTCCGAAGAAACACGGAAGCGATCATGAAGGCTGTAAATCGCGCGGCCTCCCTTACGCGCCAAATGTTGGCTTTCAGCCGCAAGCAGGTTCTTTCCCCAGTCGTGCTCGACCTGAATGCAGTGATCGATGAGACCGCGAAGATGCTAAGGCGACTCATCGGGGAAGATATTGAATTTCGTGTCAGCTCGGCGGCTTCAATCTGGGCGGTTGAAGCCGATCCAGACCAGATAGTTCAGGTTCTGATGAACCTCTGTGTAAACGCCCGAGACGCAATGGCTCAAGGTGGCATGCTAACTATCACTACCGGAAATGTCACGGTGGCGGAGGCAGATGTTAGTAGGCGGCAGTTTGTCGTGCCTGGAAACTACGTCTGGTTGTCGGTCGCCGACACTGGTATAGGCATAAGCAGGGAATTACAGGAGCACATCTTCGAGCCCTTCTTTACCACCAAGGAAGTCGGCAAAGGGACGGGATTGGGACTTGCCACCGTGTACGGCATTGTGAAGCAAAGCGGCGGCTATGTGTGGGTCGAGAGCGAACCGGGACACGGCTCCTGCTTCACAATCTACCTGCCCAGGGTTAAGCAGGCCGTTGCCCCCGCGATGGCAACGGAGGCCGAAGAGTTGATACGAGGATCGGAAACGATACTCGTCGCTGAAGACGAAGCAGCCCTACGAGAAGGGATGTGTGAATACCTGGGTAGCGTGGGATACACGGTTCTCGCCGCCGACTCCGGTAAAGAGGCGATGTCGCTGGCCGTCGAACATCAGGGACACATCGACCTGCTACTTACGGATCTCGTGATGCCGGCGATGAGCGGAAAGGAGTTATCCGAAAAGCTCCGCTGCTTACTTCCCGGCCTGAAGACGATCTATATGTCCGGCTATGCGGACGATAAATTGTCACGGCACGGCATCCAAGAGACTGGGGCGGGGGCGATGTTCTTGCAGAAGCCATTCAGCTTGGGTACGCTTGCACGCAAAGTGCGTGATGCGCTCGAAAAAGTAGTAGAGCATGAAGGCAGCCACATGAACCGCCTCCACCTGGGATAGATCGGTGATGCCAAGCTCGGCGCAGAAGGCGGCGAACTGGCGCACCGCTTCCATGTATGCCCGCCGCGTATTGCGGTTGCGGATGTGCGAGCTGAAGAAGTCGCGCAGGCGCCGGCGCGCGTTGGGGCGGGTGGCGAAGATGGCGGGCAACGCTGGCGCACCCGTGATCACGATACCGGCAGCATCCTCACTGCGTGTTGCCATCTCCAGGCTCCTTTCCGAGTGCCGTGCTGTTCGTTGCCTGCTCGGCACCGCGCTCTTCAAGCCGGCGCTTAGCTCGCCGTCCCCGCTGGCCGCGCTTGCTCCGCTTTACCGAGCACGCTTTTGAACATGTAGGAGACTCTTGGCTAGCTTTGAGCTGATGGAGGCGTTTCTTGGTAATTACGGCGCCACATTCTGGACAAAAGATCATCTCCTCGGTGAGAGAAAGGATTTCATTAAGCGGCGGGAGGAGCGCTTTTTGGGTGTTGTCGGCATGGGCAATGTGCCACTGGCCGCAATCGAAACACTCGTAAGCCATAAAGAGTTCGCCTTTTTTGCGCGACATCTCGCGGGCGACCCTGACGGCAACAGAGACATAGGCAAACCCCTGTTTGCGCTCACAGCGGGAGCGGTGCGCCCTCTTGAGTCCGTTGGCCATCCTCGTTTGGCTCCTTACGTGTCACTTTGCAAAGTATTTGGCGTAAAACTTTGCACGCCATTTGGCGTACGCTTCGAGTATGGACCAACTGGCGGGGCTTTCGGAAGAGATCCGAAGGCTCGCTCTTGATAGGTATCGTCTGCTGCAACCCCACCTGGAAGATGACTGTCCACTAAAGCTGGTTGCGGCGAAAGCGGGAATCCCGTTCCGAACTGCGCAGCGTTGGGTTGCGCTCTATCATCAATTTGGGTTGGCCGCGCTAGCACGGAAAAGACGAGCGGATAACGGCGAGCATCGGGCGGTTTCCGTGAAGATCAGGGAAGCCATCGAAGGCCTTGCCTTACAGAAGCCTCCCCTGCCAATCACGGCGATTTGCCGCCAAATCAGGCGTTTGGCTTCAGTGCTCGGAGAAGACCCTCCAAGCTACTGGGTGGTCTATCGCATCGCCTCTGGCCTGCGCGCTGATCTCGTCACCCTCGCTCATCAAGGCAGCAAGGCATACAGCGAGTCCCTCGAATTGATTCATCGGCGAGAGGCTGATCGGCCGAACGCAATTTGGCAAGCCGACCACACGCCACTCGATATCTTGCTGGATGGTCAAGCTGCCAAGCCCTGGCTCACGGTCGTTATCGACGACTATAGCCGAGCTGTGGCTGGATATTCCTCTCTTTTGAAGCCCCCTCCGCGCTGCACACGTCGCTGGCGTTGCGTCAGGCAATCTGGCGCAAGGAGGATTCCCGCTGGATTGTATGTGGCATACCCGACGATCGCAGATTGATGCTACCGCCAACAATGAGAGGTTGATCCGCAGTCTTCTGTCGCCGGTGCCCGATTGAAACCGATCCCATCTTCCACGTGGGATTGTACAATCCGAGGTAGACGGCGGTCAGTCGGTGATTTCGGTTGCGGTTCGGTGGAGCCTTGAATGAGAATCGGGATTGACTTGGGCGGTACGAAGATCGAGGCGATCGCGCTTGCCGATGACGCGACGGGCACCGCCACGACGCTCTCGCGGCGTCGCGTACCAACGCCAGTCGGAGATTACACCGGCATCTTGAACACCGTCGCGGAGCTCGTCGAGTTCACGGAAAGAGAGACAGGCCAAACCGGTACGGTGGGCATCGCCACGCCAGGAGCCATCTCGCCTTCAACAGGCCTCCTAAAGAACTCAAACAGCACTGTCCTAAACGGCAAGCCCCTCGACCGCGATCTTGAGCTCCGGTTGGGACGACCGATACGTATGGAAAACGACGCGAATTGTCTTGCACTTTCGGAGGCTGTCGATGGCGCCGCTGTGGACGCCCGCGTTGTATTCGGCGTGATTCTCGGGACAGGTGTAGGCGGAGGCGTGGTCATAGATCGGCAGCTCCATGTAGGACGGAACAAGGTCGCCGGCGAATGGGGTCATAATCCGCTTCCGTGGGCCCGCGCAGATGAGCTACCTGGCTCTGACTGCTATTGCGGGAACCGAGGCTGCATCGAAACTTTTCTCTCGGGATCCGGCCTGACGCGCGACTACCGCGCACGCAGCGGCTAAGAGAGAACAGCTGTTGCAGTTGCCGAAGCCGCCGTAACAGGCGACCCAGCTGCCAACGAGTGTCTCGACATCTATATCGATCGGTTGGCGCGGAGTTTGGCTTCGATTATCAATGTGCTCGACCCAGACGCAATTGTGCTTGGGGGGGGACTCTCCAATTTAACGCGTCTCTACCCGGCGCTGTCCGCCCTTGTCGGGACCTATACTTTTTCTGCAGATGTTGGCACACCAATCGTGCGCGCCATGCACGGCGATTCCAGCGGTGTGCGCGGAGCAGCTTGGTTATGGCCGATCAGCGGGATATAGACAAGCTAAGGAGGAATAACAATCGTGAGCCAGATCAGAGTCAACACGAGTCTATGCCAAAGAGACGGTGCCTGCGTGGCGGTCTGCCCATCCAGAACCCTTACTGTCAATGAGGAAGGATTTCCAGAAGAGATTTCTGATAGCAGGTGCATTCTCTGTGGCCACTGCGTTGCGGTGTGTGGCTTTGATGCTTTGACTCACACTGATCTGCCGAAGGAAACCTTTCTGCCTGTTTCAAAAGAGCTGCCAACTCCGACCGTGATAGATGGCTTTCTAATGAGCCGGAGATCTGTGCGGGAGTTCAAGCAGGAGCCCATTGAAAGGGGGACATTGGAGGCACTGCTGGAAGTGGCCCGACGGGCTCCGACAGCTTCCAACTCTCAGAAGCTGCACTGGATTGTCGTGGGGGACAGAACGAAGGTGCACGCTTTGTCTGAAGAGACGATGAATTGGATGCGCACTTCAGAAATCAGTCTGGCTATGTTGGAGCTCTGGGAGAAGGGATACGACTTTATATTGCGGGGGGCTCCCGCAGTCGTTGTGGCCTGTGCTCCTACGATTCTGTTTGGGGAAGACAGGATTCCGCCATTGCTCTGACCTTTCTTGAACTAGCGGCGGAGGCTCGCAATCTGGGCGTTTGCTGGGCTGGATACCTGACCCGTGTGGCCGGCGTTCATGTTCCGCTCCGCGAGGCGTTAGCGGTGCCTGAAGGGTATGTAGTGCACGGCGGCCTCATGCTTGGAGAGCGTAAGTACTCGTATCGTTGGATACCTCCAAGAAAGCCGCTCAGTGTGCAATGGAACTAGAATGCGCCGCGGATCAGCCAATTTCAATTTGTGCCGTCGATTCGCACGGGCATTCGCCAAAACGGTAGATCTAATATTTCGAGCTCGACCAATTGGTGGACCCGCAATGGATTCGTTTGCCACTGAGGAAGCAGGTCTCTGGAAATGTTTGAAGCAACTGGTCTTGCATGCGCTCCCCGACGAATGCGGCTCGCCCGAGTAGAATGGATTGATGCGTATTCGCAGATACACCGAATCTTAGGGGCCGCACATCGCTATGTCTAATATCCTCGAACATCTCCCGACTGGCCAGAAGGTTGGAATCGCGTTTTCTGGCGGCCTTGATACAAGCGCAGCTCTCCATTGGATGAAGTTGAAGGGGGCGCTACCTTACGCCTACACCGCAAATCTGGGACAACCGGATGAGACGGATTATGAGCAGATTCCGCGCAAAGCTCTTGAATATGGCGCTGTGAAAGCTCGCCTGATCGACTGCCGCGCACAACTGGTTCAGGAAGGACTGGCCGCACTGCAAAGCGGTGCCTTCCATATTTCGACCGCAGGCGTGACCTATTTCAATACCACTCCCATTGGACGTGCCGTGACTGGAACCATGCTGGTGTCGGCAATGAAGGAAGATGATGTCAGCATTTGGGGCGATGGCAGCACCTTCAAAGGGAATGATATCGAACGCTTTTATCGTTACGGCTTGCTGGTAAATCCTGACCTGAAAATCTACAAGCCGTGGCTTGATGAGGCCTTCATCGAGGAACTTGGCGGGCGGGTGGAGATGTCCGAGTTTATGCGGAGTTCGGGCTTCGAATACAAGATGTCCGCCGAGAAAGCTTACTCCACGGACTCGAACCTCCTGGGCGCCACGCATGAGGCAAAGGATCTCGAGCACCTGAACACTAGCATGAAGATTGTGGCGCCGATCATGGGAACGGCATTCTGGCGCGAAGATGTCGAGATCAAGCCGGAAGAGGTTACGGTCAGATTTGATGAAGGCTGGCCCGTGGCTCTGAATGGAACCGAGTTTGGAGATTGCCTGGAGCTGATGCTTGAGGCCAACAGGATCGGCGGACGCCACGGACTCGGCATGAGTGATCAGATCGAAAACCGGATCATCGAGGCAAAAAGCCGAGGAATCTACGAAGCTCCGGGGTTGGCGTTGCTCTACATCGCTTACGAACGATTGATCACTGGAATCCACAACGAAGACACAATTGAGCAGTACCGCGAGAACGGCAGGAAGCTCGGCCGCCTGTTGTATCAGGGACGCTGGTTCGATTCACAGGCAATCATGCTCCGGGAAAGTGCACAACGGTGGGTGGCAAGGCCCATTTCAGGTGAGGTCACCCTTGAACTGCGCCGGGGAAATGACTATTCCATTCTGAACACGGTGTCGCCAAATCTAACCTTCAAGCCTGAGCGTCTGACCATGGAGAAAGGCGAATCGACATTCTCTCCACGAGATCGCATCGGCCAGCTCACGATGAGGAATCTCGATATCACGGACACCCGTGAGAAGTTGTTGACCTACGCCCAGATCGGTCTGCTCACACTGAGCACGGGGGCGACCATGCCGCAACTGAAGGGCAGCAGCGACAAAGAGTAATCTCGCAGTGCGTTGGCGTCGCCGTTGAGCAAGTCTTCGGCGACGCCTTCATCTTCAAGCTTCACTCGCTATTCTTAAACCTGCTGAACCGGGCCAACTTCGGCCTCCCCAATGCAAACATCGGCGCGGCTGGTGCAGGCACGATCACCACCGTGGTCACCAACGCCCGCAAGGACTTCAATGTGACTTCCTTCGGGCTGGTCGCTTCCTGGATTTGCACCAGCGCGGGCACGGGCTGAGTCAGAACTGGCTTGTAGTGTGATATGCCACAATCGACTGAATTTGTTATGCGAATGGAGAAACGACCGGGGACGCTGGGCAAGTGTTGCAAGGCACTCGGCGAGCGAGGCGTGAACATTATGGCTTTCCAGAGCGGCTTCGATGAGGAGTGGGAGAATGTAGTCCGCCTCGTGGTGGACAACGCTGCCACAGCAAAGACGATTTTTGATAACCAAAGATTGGAGTACAAGGAGAACGAGGTTGTACAGGTCAGGTTCCGAATAGGCCTAGAGAATTAGGCCGCGCTGCTTCGCAGCTTGGAGACGCCAACATCAACATCGATTACGCCTATTGTCGAATCGAGACAAAGACGAATTCCCCGCTAGTAATCTTCGGCGTTAAGGACGTTAGCAAAGCTGCGCCGATATAAGACGAGGTCGCCCAAAAAGCCGCATAGTGGGCTGCTCAAATTGACTTCTACGGTGATGCCCAAGCTTTTTGGCTTGGGCTTTCCTTTGGCGCAAAAGGTTATTTCCGCCCGCTCTCCTGCGAGCCAGCGTTAGCTAGTCGCGCCCAGTACGGGCGCGTGGATTGAAACCACGTGGAACACAACAGCACATCGGAAGCTTCTGGTCGCGCCCCCGTTCGGTTCTAAGCACTGAAAGGAAGTTCCAGCGAGATTGCTTGATAAGGCGCTTCCGGGCGGACTCGTCCTCGCTCCTCGCTATTCCTTTCTCGCGGAGAAACGCATCAACCGCTGACCAGAAGTCGGCGAGTAAAGTCGCTGCGTCTTGGTATTCGTATGGGCGCACCGTACTTCAGCCGAAGCTTGTGATCGAACGTCGAGCCGCCTTTTCCGCCCAGACCCGAATGGTTCTTCACACATGCGCGTTGCCGAATCCAACCAAACGTTCGCCATCAGAGCCGTGCAGTGTTAACGAATAATCCAGGCCATGGGGCTTCGCCTCGCTCACATGAACGCGGTGGACAGAGAAACGGACCCAATGCTTGGTCTCCGGGTCAACGATCAACACCTGCACATCCAGATCGAGCAGGGTGTCGAAGGATGGAGGCGGAGGCGGTGCTGGACGTCGGCGAGCGGCATGCGCTGCCCCTCGCGCCGGCCGGTCGCCGGGCGTGACTTCACCCGCAAGAGGATCTGCTCTTCGTCCTGTTCGCTGATCCAGCCCTCGGAGGCGGCCCAGTGGACGAGCGAGCGCACCGCCGCCATCTTGACGTTGACCGTCGAGGGGGCGAGCGGTTTGAAGTGAACCCCTGGAGTGAGACACGAAGTTAAGGGGGAATCGCCGCTCGATGAAGAATCATTGCGCGGCGAGGTTGTTGTCGCCCATCGTAGCCATGGCTGAGCGGAGGATAGGGGACGCAACCCGAGCGCCGGCTCAGCTGCCGAAGTGGCACGGGGCGGCATGAGGTCAGCAAAGTCGCCGACATCAGCTAATCGCCGGTTGCGGATCGGACGGTCCTGCTCAACTTCGCTTGCGGCTGCCTCTCCATCTCCCGGCCGCGACGGACTACACTAGTCTCGAAAAGAGGTCATAGTATGCGCAGATTAGCAACCTGGGTGACACTTCTGCTGTTCGCTACCGCCCAACTTGCTGTAGCGCAGCGTGGCGGACGCAACGCAGGTGGCACGAGCGGTGGAAGTTCCGCGCATGAAACCGACACTGCCGTACAAGACTTTCAAAACGCGATTGCAGTCCAAGCCACGGAAGAACAGCGATCCCAGTTTCTCTCCTGGAGTCAAGATACTGAAGCCGTGAAACTTCGGCTCCAGGAGCTTCGCCTCGCAGTCGCAACCAACGACTTCTCCGGTCAGTTGAGCGCACTGCAAGCAGCCATTGAGAAGAGCAATCGAGGCTACCACGATTTTGTCGCCAGCCTCACCAAGGCACAGCATGCCGAACTGAAACAACAGATTCAAAAGCTCGGTAAAACCAATGACGAGTTGGCCAAAACCGGAGCGACCGCGATTCGCGAGCTTGGGCCGGCGAACCACAGCACCAAGCGTACGACTAAATTGGCAAACGTTGAGACGGCGGTCGAACAAACTGCGAAGTGCGCAGAAGGGAATTGCACCCGAAATAGGGATTAGCACGTGATGCGAGTATGAACTTCAACTTCGTTGTGAGCGGGGCGGCGTTTTTATCGTAGACGACGTAAAAATTGTCCCGCCAGCAGCGTAGCTGCGCTATGCCGAATTCGGAATAGATCAGCTACGCCGATCGTCTGGCGCGCAGAGAGTGGAAGCTGGAATGGGCTGACGTGATCCGCGATCTGGACAACCGTGTTGAGATGGAAGTTGCGGTCAGCGGCAAGGGGTACGTCTTTGGTGGTCCGACGTAGCAGGCAAGGTCTTTCAAGCCTGCGGCGTCGCCCTGCCACCGGTGCTGCCCCCAGTAATCAATTTGCGGGTTGCTGTGCCTTCTCGATCAGCTTCTGGGTGCGATCGATCTCCTGGCCGGCAATTGCGATCGAGGGATCGATCATCGCAGCCGTTTGGAATTCCTTCAGCGCCTCGCTCAGCTTGCCTTGCTCCTGCAGCATCTTTCCCTGATGCACGTGCGCGGCGGCCGCGAGAAACTTGGTGCGCTCAAACGCGGACCGGTACTCGGTTTCCTCCGGATGCAGCTCGTAGGCCTGTTTGTAATCCTTGTAGGCCTCTTGATAATCCTGCCGGGCCTCTGCCATTTGTCCCCGGGAGTAAAGCGACTTGACATTGTCTTTTGCTTTGCCGGCGTAGCCTGAACCCGAAACGAAAATGGCAATTAGCAGAACCAGGCAAACGCATTGGAACCGTTTCATAGCAATCCTTTAAAATGGGAAATTTCTCCCCAGGCTTCCCTGAAAGTGCCCGCAAAACCCGCAGAAACGGGCTTAAATGGAATCATCAACAGCCTCGGAGTATAACATTGCGAAACTCCTTGGTGGGCCCACCCCCAACTGTTGATCGCGCCAATGCCAGGAATGGTCAACAGCCGACGTGCGACGATCCAGTCCTGTATCGTGCGTAGGTTTCTGATTCCGCAGTGCGGTGGCTCCACGACCTGGTAGCGATAGATTTCTCCGGTTGAGCTGTTCGCTTGGATCGGTGGCGTTTGGCCGTCCGGCAAACTGACGTTCTGGGCCAATGCGGTTGCCGCCTGAGAGTAGGCAAAGTAATAGTCGACCCCGTACTTAAAGCTGACGCGCACGAAAGAAAGCTCGTAGAAGGAGGTCGAGCGGATAACATGACAGCGTCTCGTCTTTACTCTAAGCCCCGGTGCGGCCTAGTCTGCGGTCGGTGCTTGCAGCATGTTGCTGAGAAAAATGGCTCCGTCGCTCACCACAAGCTCTCCCGGTTGAACACCATCGAGAATCTGGACCCGATCGTCTTTGCGTAGAACCTACTCGACGATCCGCTGCGTAAAGTGACGGCGGTCGGTCGTCACCCAAGCGGTCATGGTGCCATCGGCCTCGCGGACGATGCCGTTGGAAGGCACGGCTGGGGGTATGGCAACGATTCGCGACAAAATGGGCCATTTGGGTCTGAGGGGCCGTTCCCGGTAGTTTGATGTCGCCTTTTCCGGTCGAATGCTTCCACCTAGACAAGCTGCGGTCCGACGGAAACTACGGCAATCGCGCTGCTTTCTGCTGAAAACACGTCACGGTGTTTCCCGATTAGGGATTGTGAGTTACTAGGGCTGATATCGCCAACGATCCTGCATAATGGCTTTCGTATGTACGCGATAATCGGAACCGCGCGGCGGGAGAAAAGAAAGAATGCCGAAAATGTCAGTTTCTTTGGGACTCTTTATTGCCGGGGCATGTTGTTTTCTGCTCATTTTTTTCCTTCCTTACCAAACTTGGCGGCCATTGACTCTAGTTGGTGCCACTATTTGGGGCGCGGCTTACCTCAGTGTGCTTTGGGATAACTACAAGAAGAGAGCTCCGGTGCCGACTAGGGGCGGGAAAGTTACATATGAGGAGAGCCCTCGCATGTACAACTTCCACTACGTTTTCCTGGCCATATTTGGTCTGTCGTTTGTGTCCCTTCGGCAAGCCTGTGTGGGTGAAAATAATTGATCAGGCGAGGTGCCGCAGCGTCTCCTGATAATTCCAGGGCAGCCACTGCTGCGGAGCGCGGGCGACGTCTTCGCCGTGTTCCTGCAGTTTGGTCAGGTACTGGAAGGGATTGGCACCACTGAGTTGGCAGGTGTGGATCAGGCTCATGAACAGGTCACCGACATGGGCACCATTTTCGGTTTTATAGAAGAGCGCGTTTTTGCGATGCAGGATGGCCTTCTTTAATCCCCGTTCACAGAGGTTATTATCCAGGGGGGCGTCAGCCTGGCGCAGAAACAACGTCAGCTTTGTCCAATGATTCTGCATGTAGGTAATGGCTTGGCCAAGGCCGGAGTTGGTTCCACCTTGCGCGCCGCAAACTGTTCCGCGAACCAGTTCTCCAGCACCTTCATCAACGGACCGCTATGGGTTTGATGGTAGCCGAGGCGCTCGTCCGCCGACATCCCCTGCTCGCGGCAGAAGGCGTCGTGCCGGTAGACCTCTCCCAGAGTTTCCAGGACATAACGGCATTCTTCGGGGAACTTTGCCACCACCTCAACAAACTTGCGCCTTCCATGCGCGATACAGTTCGCCACCACGGTTTGAAAGTTCTTGGGCAGATTGCGCGACAACGCGTCACACATTTGGATTGGCGGCCCTAACTCCTGGGCCCGGTGCGCCAGCACAGACGCCAGGTTTTCCCCGGCATGTTTGCGCCCAGTGAAGAACAAAGCAATTCTTTGCCCTGCCCGCGTGGACACAATCCCGGAGGTGAAGATCCCGGTGCGCTCTGATTCCGCTTCTGGCTCCTCGTCTGCCGGTTCCCGCGGCTGACTTTCCCCCAGCAGCGACAGGATCTTCATCGTGGTGTCGTCGTTGTGCAACACCTCACCCTGCGCAGCCTGCTGCATCAGTTCCTGATACGCCGGTTCGATCCATTGCGCCGTTTCCGCCACGATCTCCCATTGCGTCGATGCGGGTAACGGAATCTCCATGTCCTTCTGCAAACCCTCCAAGCGGTGGAAAGGAAACCCGGTGCCGTACTTCAACAGTGCGATCATACTGGCGGCACTGGCATCGTATTTTTCTGTTCCTACGCCTTCCGGAGCTTCGGCGGTGTAGACCTCGCCGCAGAGATTACAGCGCAGTTTTTCGAGCTCATACACGGTGGCCGCCAATGGGGCTTGCCCCACCACCCGGATCAGTACTCCCGGTGTCCCCAGCACATACATCTTGCCCTTCTGACATCCCGGGCAGTGATTCCCCGACTGCAAGGAACCGTGTTCAATCTTGACCTTGCGGGCACCGCGGTAGTCCTCTGCGCCGTTGCGCCCATGACCTGGACTGGGAGCCGGTTCCGGTTTGTCCGGCGCGGCCGGCTCCGTCGATGCCGAGGTGGTGCCGTTGGCCGTCTTCTGCACTACGTTGCTCGTCTTCTCGGTCGTGGCCCCGAACAGAATCTGACGAAGGCGAGCAATGGTCGTACTCTTGTCCTCCATCAACTGGGTCAAGTACACCAGCGTGTCCAGCGCTGCTTGTAGTTGCTGGTACTCGGATTCTGACAGCCCGGTCCGGGCATGTTCCAAAAGACCGCGCAGTTCTTCGCGACTCACCTCCAGCCGTGGGACAGGAGGCTTCATCATTGGGTTATCTCCGCGAAGTGTGTATCCAGGGAAGGCCGCAAGCAATGATTCAAAACATGCTTCAGGACGGGCTTGCGGAATCGTGGTTGGCAGTGCCGCCGATCCTTCATGACCGGCATCGTAGCAAGAACATGCAAAGAGAATCCGTCTTATTTTGCAGGGGGTTCCTTTTGTTTCACCCCACCGGGACTCGACGCCAAGCTGGCATCGTCTGTGCCGATGCGGGATTGCCGCCCATCAATAGAACCTGCAACTCGTGGGCCTCCACCGTTTGCCCGGCCGCATTCGTACTCGTCGGCCAGAAACGAAATCGTCCCATTGAGAGACGCTTTTGGCAAAGCCAAAAACCCTGCCCGTCATACACCAAAACTTTGATGGCAGTCCGGCGACGGTTTCGGAAGACGAACAATCCGCCGGAGAATGGATCGGCCTGGAGTTGTTGCTTGCATACCCGGGCCAGGCCATCAATCCCGTTGCGAAAATCGACCGCCTCGACCGCTACCAGAATGCGCATCTGCGGAGTGATCTGAATCATCTTTCGGTATCTCGCCAGGCGCGTAGCAGGTTTGTCCAGTCTGGCGAAGCGGTGCTCCTCCACTGGATGCGCATCTTGCTCCCGCCAGAGGATTCCAACTCGACGACAAATTCTTCGGGCTTCACCGTCCCCAGCCCGATCAACTCCACGAATGCCGACTTCGTTGCCTTCTGTCGCGGGCTTGGAACTCCGCCGAGCCGTTTCTTCAGCCCCATGTAATCCAGCCGTAGCGGATGCGCGACGCAATACACACCGTGTTGCCGGGCTAGGTTCGACCGCAGCCTGCCATAGCGACTCTGGCAGCTTAGCCCGCCGCGCGTGGGTGCTGCGAAACTGATCCAACTGGCGTTGTAACTGCGCGATTGGCTCGGGAATAAGTGCTGTGCTTTCGCGGTTCACATTCAGCCGCCCCCTGGCGACGGAATGAACTTAACAGGGCAAGTCAGATGGCGTCACGCATGCTCGCCGAAAGCTCACTGTCGTTTCTGATTGTGCTCATCTCTATGGCTCTCTCGATGGCTCCCTCGTAATGATGGTTGATGATGATCTTCATTGCCGCTACTAATCAGGGGCGAATATCGCGAGGAAGGCTGCCTTTAGGAAGCCGTCTCAGATAGTGAGCTAACAATCGCCTTTCCTCAAGTAATCCCGAACCGGGATAGGCAAAGGAATGCCCTGTTTGCGACAGGTATCCTGAGAACGTCTATTATTCTGTTTGCAACTGTAGACAATTCAATGTCATCGGGGAGGGGCTTCTGACCACCTCAGCACAAAAGCGGACGCAGGAGAGACTGCTGGATTTCTTGCGGAGCGAGCTCCGAGCAGAAGAGCAGTCAGGGTTTTCCCGTCTTGGCCGCGTTCCAGACTCCCGTGTCACGGCTCGGTTGAACTACTACAATTCATGCACGCAAGAAGAGAAAGATGCCTTCGCGGACTGTTGCGCACACTTCGCATATGGCGGACACTCAGTTCTGGTCGGGGCCCCTGAAATCGACCACACCGCACACCCCTACTTCCGCCAGTGGTGTGCGATTCGTCGCCCGCTGCTTGACGACGAGAACCTAAGGAGCGTGCCGCTTTTCAGGGCGATGGTTCAGCAATACAAAATCGATAAGTATCGCGGCACCCCGAGTTGCGTAACGACAAAGCAATTTGCGCGGGCCTCTTCAGTCCGCTCTATTAAAGCACCCGAACTTCGCCGCCGAGTTCGCGCCGCTTTGAAGCCCCTCGGCTACTCCAGAGTTGACGACCTTGGCGAGTACCACTGTCACCACGTTAGCCGGGACTTTTCCGTTTACGTCGATTTCGGCGGGCGTTCCGCTCAACTTCGCTACGATGTTTCATTTCCTGAATTCCAGAAGGTTCGCCACCTTAACAGATTTGGGTTCGAGAGCGCGCTCGGATTTGGGTTTAGGGATTGGGACTTCATTGTGGAAGAGAATGTTGATGATGTCTTTGCTTTGTTCACAGAGGTGGTTGCCTATTCGGCCGAGCTTCCAGAGCGAGTCAGAAGAAGCGTTCAATAACTCTCGCTTTACGATACCTGTTTATATATCGTCTCAGTATCTCAAACTGAGATACTGAGCGCCTCGCCCTGTCGTCAGGTATGCTCCGCACAAACAGGAATTGAGTTCAAGCCTATTTGCAGGCAGAATGGCGCAATGAAAAAGCGCGTCGTTGTGATCGCGTTCGGCGTTCTGCTGACGATCGCCTGTTTTGCTCAAGGAGCACCCTGGAAGACGGAGCATCACGACTTTTTCCTCGTCGCGCCCGATGCAGCCGAGGTCAAGTATGCTCAGTGGCCCAACGGGACTGATCACCTCACCTATACCGTGGAAGAGCCGTATCCTGCCAAGGATGTGCTTGCCTACATAGGCGAAGAGGTGCAGCGTAAACACTGGAAGCCCCTTTACTCGAGGAGTGATTGGACTGAGTTCCGCGATGGGTCGCTTCGGTTGACGGCATTCTGGGTGAATGAGAAGCACGACGGTGTCGCATACGAGTTGCAATACACCGCCAGCAAGCAAGAGCACCACTTACGGACATTGCATGTGTATGCAAGCTATGGGGCCGCCAACCTGAAGCCACTACCCCCTCCTTACAATCATCGGCGCTGGGGAGATTTGTTCGAGATCATACAAAGCACGGGGATTAGTGTTCTCACTAGCTGGGACGTCGGCATCCCGCTCGTGCTTTTAGGTGTAAGCACGACGCTTGTCGGTGGCGCTCTTTTACTTTGGGCGTGGGTAAGCGCATTCTCTGATTGGAAGGGAACCCACCGAGGGCCGCTCTACGCATTCACTGCATCGGCGCTTTTGAACGTCACCCCTTCGATTCCAACTATCGACAGTTCCTGGAATCAAGTGATTTGGCGGGTCGCTTCCTTGTCTATGGTCTGTACGAGCTTCATTCTACTGATCATCACTATGGTCCTTACGTGGCGCACCCCCGGCGCCGTCAGGATTGGTTCCATGGTGCTGTTCGTCATAACTCTCGCGCCATTTCTATACCTCGCGTACGCCGTGTGTGATATCTATTCCATTTTCTGGTGGGTGCATAATTATGGCGGATGGTACCTGCTCATTGCGCCCGGTCTGTGGCTGATACCACTACTGCTGCTCGCTCTGCTGGTTCTCGTGTGTGTGAAACGACTGGGGACACGATAGCTGGCGAATCGCCAAGTAGCTCACTATCTCACGGTGAGATAGCGAGTGCCTTTGCGTGACCCTCACCCGGTACAATGGGCAACTATGAGCGCGACCTTCGAGCAGTGGCTTGAATTCGTCTTCAACAACCCCGTTCGTGAGCCCGAGTGGTATTGGGATGAGGACTTCGACTCCCTATGGGAGGCGCTCGAACTCCCAGATACCCTCATCGTCCAGTACATGACACGGCTTTTCGAAGAGCCGGATGCTCTGAGGCCCTATTCGCTAGACCAAATAGAGCAGGGCTTGTGGTTTCTGATCGGCGATTCCTCGCCGGGCCACTCAAGCCAAGCTCTCCTCAGGCGCAAGGCGACGCTCGCGAACCGTGTGGCATGCATTCACGCAATGTCGGGCTTCTTTCGGGAATTTGTTCTTGCGGCAACCTCCGTGGACTTTGACCCTCGCGACAATACCGCGAAGCCCGTCGAATGCGCAGCCTTTATGTGGTGGGACATCTTTCCAATGCGTCTCTGGCGACCCGCGTACGGCCCGCCCCTGCCGCCCAACCCGGAAGAAAACATGCCGCCCCACCTGCAACGAAAGATGGAGATTGAGCCTGAAATCCATGAGGCAACCCTGAGGGTGATGGCCGACGTGCTCGAACTGCCCTCCGAACTCTGCCAGTTCAGCGCCCTCCACGGCCTCGGCCACTGGCATTCAAACCACCCGGAGCGGGTTGAGCAGATCGTGGATGCGTTCGTCACGCGGCATAAAGACCTCAAGCCTCATCTGATCGAGTATGCTTCAAGGGCTCGCCTCGGCAGCGTGCTCTAGGCCATCGGATTCCTTCAATGATGATGGCAAACAATAGCGGACGAAATATCGCCAAGGGTCTCACAATCCCGTTTCGGAAAAGCAAACCTCGCTGTGAGGGCTTTTTCTCGTGACATCTGTCACGGCCAAATGGAAAACAACTTCGAGTAGTACACTGCGGTGATCGAAGGCAAGGAGAGCAAAGAGAGCATGTCGGCTTCAGAAAAAGACCGGTCTGCCGCAGAGGCCATTGAATGTTGGGTAGCTTTCCAAGAGGGCCTACATGGTAAGCGGAAGTACCCTATCCAGCAGTTTCGAGCCTTTTGGGCAGCCACCAAGCGGTACGCCGAATTAACAAAGTCAGATCCTCTGGTTCACAGGGAGGTCGTCGTCGCAGTAAATGGACTCGTGGATTTTATAACGGTGGAGCGCAAGCGCGTGCCCGAAAACGTTGTTAGAGATGCAGAGCGCTTGGAATGTCTCGTGTTTAGCGGATATGATCCTTACTTCACGGGAGACGAGCCTCCCGGACTGTAATATCCAACCGCGGCGAATGCAATTCGGGCCAAAATAAATTTTGCCTATATCGCATATTGAAGACGATCGAGCTGCGGGCGCCCCGACACACTCCGAAGCTCGCGGCGCCCCAGCTCACTTCTTCGTCACAAAGCATTTCTGAAACAGTTCTAGATCGGTTTCATGGTGTCCGTGTCCGATAACCGCAGTATTGAAACCAAGCCGCGGAATCTTGGGCGGTGATAGCTGCCATGGCGGCTGTGATGGCGAGGTTGAGGGTGTCGAGTATTCGAGCTTTGCTTGCTCGTAAGTGTTGTTTGATCTTGGACCAGCACTTCTCGATGGGATTGAAGTCCGGTGAGTACGGCGGTAGATAAAGCAGTTCGGCTCCGGCTTGCTCAATCAACATGCGAACCAGCCGATGCTTATGTGCCGACAGATTGTCCATGATCACAACCTGTCCGGGGCGCAGTCGCGGACATAGAACCTGTTCCAGATAGGCCAGAAAGACATCACCGTCGGTGGGTTCTGGGATCGTCATGGTGGCCAGCAGGCCGTTCATCGTGATAGCTCCCAACAGAGTCACGGTATGCCAGTGCCCGCCCGGAGCACCTTCGCACACACGATCACCGCGTTCGCCGCGCCCGTAGCGACGGGTCATCTCGGTGGTCACGCCGCTTTCGTCCAGAAACACCAAGCGTTGCGGATCGATTCGAGCGATCAACTCCCACCACGATTGCCGTCGCTGCCTGCCTTCTTCCGTGTCCTGCTCACTGGCGTGCAGCGTTTTTTTTACGCCGCAACCCCAGCCGCTGGAGTTCAAGACAGAGTCGCGTCTTGCTGAGTTTCACCTGCAGATGTTGCTCCAGCCGTTGCCCCAACTCGGCCAGCGTGAGATCCGGTTGATCCTGCAACTGCTGCCGCAGATGCCCTTTCACTGCGTCGGTCACCCGGCTCACCGGCCCATGTACCCGTTGCAGAGGCCGCTCCATTTGTCCCGACTTTAGCTGTTGCCGTCGAATCTTCTTTATAAAACCGTAGCTGACACCAAACTGCTCCGCCAGCTGCTCTAGGCCGATCCCAGCCCTTTCGTATGCCTGCAGAAGCTTGCACCGCAAATCATCCGAATATGCTCGTGGCATCGATTTATGTCTTCACAGAGAAGTCGCCAACTGCAACTTACTCCAATCCCTCCTCTCTGGATATAACTACTTAGGAACCGCTCTAGCGAGCGTTTCACGCCCTCTTCCGTGACGACCACCGACTTCGCTTTGCCCTTGGGGTCAGAGATGTAGCCCTTCGCATGGAGTCTGTCCATGGCGTCCCAATCGTGTCCTTTCCATGCCCGCATTCCTGAGTGATCATCGAACATCGTCAGTGATAGGAGTGCCAGTACAGCCTCGTCAACCCGGTCCTTGTCATAGTCCATGTTGCCGTCCTCCGCCAAGAAGACATTCGATGAAATCGTACCACCAGCCTGAGGCCAACATCACGAGAGATAGGCAACGGCTCGCGACTAAAGAGCGTTGTCCACGAAACGAAAACAATCGTTTACCGCATGAGCAAACCGCTGTTTGCAACCGATGTATTTCTCAGTTGTGAGGACCGACGCGTGGCCTAAGAGAAACTGGATTTGTTCCAACTCACCTCCAGCAGAATGGCAGAACCTCGCGCAGCTGCGGCGCAGGTCGTGAGGTGCTAGCTTCCGTATCCCCGTTCGTTTGGCGCACTCCTTGACCACGTACCAGATCACATTCTGTGAAAGCCCGTTACCCCAGACGTCGCCATTCTTGCGCACGCATCGGAGTAGCCGCCCACTGA
This sequence comes from uncultured Acidobacteriota bacterium, assembly GCA_963786435.1. GTDB lineage: Bacteria > Acidobacteriota > Terriglobia > Terriglobales > Acidobacteriaceae > TOLSYN. Next base: position 1,415,182 of record CAWAZK010000002.1, on the reverse strand, counting down.
TGATTCCAGACGCCGACACCCACTGATCGATCGCATCTTTCACCCACGACGGCATGGGCACGCTGCGGACGTGTCCGCCCTTTCCGACCAGGTCAACGATGACCCAATGGTCCTCGCGGCGCTGGATGAGATTGACATTTAACGTGGCAACTTCGGCGCGCCGTAATCCGCAGCCCAGCAGCAACCCGATCATGGCTGCATCTCTTTTGCCCCGAATCGTGTCGCGAGGGATCGATTGCAGCAATTGCTGACCTTCCTGGGTCGTCAGCCAGTTTCCTACCCTAAAACCAAGGTGCTTCACACCCTTGACGCGTCGAATGCCAGCCGCCAGATCCGGGCTGAGTAATCCGGCGTCGGCGGCCTCGTAGGCAAGTCTCCTAACTGCGGCGAGGCGCAGGTTGATGGTTGCGGGAGCCAGTGTTCCTGCTTCCAGGAACTGCCGATATCGCAGAACGACAATGCGGTTGAGAGCGAGTCTTGGCTCTGAGCAGTACCATTCGACAAATTCATCGATGGCATGGCCGTAGGTTTTGCGGGATTGGACTGCGGTCAGGCTGTTGAGTACGGCTGTTTTGGATTGCTGTAGTTCTGGAAGAGAGAGCGACGAGGAGCGTCGCTTGGGGCGGCGACGAGTCCTTAGTTTCATCGAGCGCGGCCTCCTTCGCCGCCCCGAGCATGGTACTGCTGCCTCATCCGGCGGCGCCGTCACAGCCGAGGCAAACTGAATTATTGGCCGCACTTGTGCCACGCCAGTTCTGTTTTGGGATTGTGAGGCACTAGGCGATTACGCGCCAGTAATTCGCGAACTAACTCTGTTTGTCCCGGTCGTGGCTCGTTGTGCGGAGCGAAAGAAAATACTGTACAAGTTCCATCAGCATGAATAACGCAATGGCGTTGATTAACCATGTGACCGCCGCGGCGGCCATCAACGCGGTCTTATCCGAGTGAAACGAGAGCATCACGGCATCGAGCAGCGGGGAAGCGAGTGCGGATGTGAGTATGAGAACGCCGCGATATCGTTTCGACAACAGCAGGTCAGGGTTCAGCAGTGCCGGTGTAAGGACGGTTGCGATTATCAAAGCAGATGCAAGCGCCGCGATAATGGAGTCGCGGCGCACGAACTTCTGATTCATCGCCATGCTGCGCATTATAAGTTCTTCCTTCCGCTGCGCACCATTGTTGGCGATCACAGGTCAGCCGTTGACTATCTCGACCCTGGATTCTTCAACGCTACGGATTTCTTAATAGTTGAGCTTTATCAGCTTTACTCAACGAAGATTAATACGTCTCGGATTTGGAGATAGCCAGATAGTTCAGCTTCTCCGCAGCAAATCGAGCCTCGATGTAATCCTCTACATCGACGTATTTGAAGTTCTCGGCAAATTCGGCGTCACTCATGTTTGGGTTGTCTTTTCGAAGCTGTGCCAGAGCTTCGGGCATCGTTTTCTTTCTGAAGCTGAAGTGGTAGACGACCTTTTGGGGCGTAGCGATACTCGGATTACCAAGGATGTTTTCCACCTCCATGGGCGTCATCCCCAATCTCAGCCCACTCCCAGTTGAGACGTCGTTCCCTGAAATCGTCGGGGAAACTGCGCAGAACTCGCTTCCGTTCCATTTCGGCCCGTCCGCAAACAGATATAGAGCCGAGTTTACTTCGCCGAATTCAAAAATCAGGTGCACGTTGCCGGAAGGGGACAAATAACACATCTGGTGCCGGCCACTGGCCGCATCCCCACGTTCAATTTCAGTCCCTTCGCCGAACTTGGAACGAATCTCTGAGAAATCCCACGGGGTACCAAGTGTGACACCAGCGATTTTGAAGTTGGTTTCCGCTGGTTCTCTATGTTGAACCGTTATCGGGCTGGTTTCAGGGTCCGTGAGCTCTTCTGTCCGCGTAGATGACCACCAATCGGAGCTATCCAGGCGTATCGGACGCGCTTGCGGAATCACGGAACCGATGAGCACGAGCCACAGCAATGCGGGCGTATATGCGGGGTTGAACAGCATCGCAAGATTGTATCGTCAATGAGCTACTTTGGATTATTGACGACTACAGCCCTAGTAACTCACAATCCGCATTTGGGAAATTGCACGATCGCTGGCACTTCCCCGCAAGGTATGCGTCCCCTACCGGAACCAGAGCTTAGTGCTGACCTAGCGAGGTGCATAGCCGGCTTCTGCTAAGGCAGCTTGGACCGTGCGTACCGCGTCCATCATCTTGTCGGTCTCGGCCTGGTCCACCGCAAGTTCCCGCACGGCGGTAGAGGTGATCCGTTTCAGAAATTGAGCAAAGGCCCAGGCCTGCCCCTCGGGTAATTCCAACTCGATGTGCGTCTTCATTTTGCGACCTCGCGCTGGAGCTTTTCAACGATTGCTTCCATGATCCAGCGTTGGCGCGAGGTCTTGATGACCTGCGAACTCGTCGCTTTGTCTACCCTGCTCAACATTTCAGGTTCGAAGTAAACGATCACAGATTTGCGACCAGTCTTTGTGGGCTCCTGTTCCTGGGCGGACTGAGTGGCCGGAGAAGATCCGCCGCGGTTGATGATGGCTTCCACGTCCACTGCATTGTCGGATGTGGCGGCTGGCTTCGGTTTACGAAGCTGCGGTTGCGGTTTCACTGTTTTTCTCCTGCCTGAGTCATAGCTTCTTCATTTGATTTTGATATGATTTTGTAATCAAAAACATAGTTATAAAGCGCCATCATTTCTTCGACCGCCTTTGGATCGGCAGGCTTCAATTCGGTGACTGCGAGCCCTTCCGATGCGGCCGTACCGAAGGCAATACGGTTTCCCAGGGAAAGCCCAGAGAAGCACAGAAGGTCTGGATCAGTGTCTTTTAGGGCTTCCGCAGACAGGGCAGGGAACTGGCCTCGAGAGTCGGTCCGGTTCATAAATGTGGCGGCACGCAACTTTGGGTTGGCAGGTTTGACCTCGGCTATGAGGTTGGTTACTCGCTCGAGCGTCCAGACATCGAAGGATCGCGGCACAAAGGGGACGATCAAGGACATCTGCGACGGAGAGTGCAGCTCGCTGGCTGGCCGTGTCTCGACCGCCGGTGTCGATGATGATGTCATCGTACTTTTCTGCGAGCTGGAGCGCGGCGGTCCTGACGCCCATGCCACTCTGTTTGTTGCAGAGGTAGCCAGGCTTACCGTCCATGTGCTCGGCCCTTAATTGGGTGAAATCGTAGCTGGTCTCCTGCTCGTCCGCATCGATCAGCACAACTTCATGGCCGTGCGCTGCTCGGATCACGGCCAGATTGGTCGTGAACGTTGTTTTGCCGCTCCCGCCTTTAATACCACCACCGACAATAATCACGATGATCTCCTTGCAGGTAAAATCATATCAACATCATATTATTTTACTTGTAAAAATATAGGTACTTAATGTGATTCCTGGTCGGGCAGGGATTCTGTTTCTAAAGCGCAGAAAGCCCGTAAGTCGCTTTGAAACGGCCTACGGGCTTGGGAAGTGTTTGGCGCACTCCCATATATTGGGCGTCATCCCGAATGATGGTCTGCTCTTGCGGGGCAGGCCACCGTTCTTGCGTTTGATTATAGGGCCGTTCGTCTCAGATCCCGATCTTTTCTAACGCCCCGGCTGGGCCTACGCCGTTCTGATTTCAGCGAGCAAATCAGGATGCCGGTCCAGCACTTTGAGCAGCTTCACCAGGGCCAGCGGTGGTTTGGTCTTCCCGTTTTCATAACGCGAGAACGCATTGACTCCACCGCCGAAGATTTCACCGGCCTCCCGCTGGTCGAGCGCAAGCCTCTTGCGCACAGTCGCAATGAATTCAGGATCGACAATTGAGGCATTGACCTGCTTATTAAATTCCAGCATCAACGCACTGGTACGCGCCGATTCGGCACCTCCGAGAATGGCCTCGCTGCAGGCCGGGCAGAACTCGCCAGTCACCGCAGGGATGGTCGTGGTCTCACCCTTGTAGGTGTAGGAAATGTCGCGGGTATCCTGGACCAGTTCCGCTTTTCCGCAAATTGGACATTTCATTTTCATAGCTCCTTGAACGACACAATCAGCACGTCGTCGATGACGGTCAACTTCAGATAGACCTCACCGGCGCTCGTAGTGGGGCGGTAAACGTCTTGCCAAATTCGATGATCCGCATGGGTGGTCATGGATTTGTAAAAATCCTTCGGCGTCAGAGCCAGGACCACTGCCACAATTCCATCAAAATCAAACCCCAACGCCGCTCCACCTGTAAGCGCCGAGTAGGTTGATCGGACCTTCCCCTCACCAATCAGCGCTTTGACGATGGAAAGCTGACAGTGAGGCGTGCGTTTCTCCATGCCGCATATTAACCTAGTTGGTTAATTGTGGCAAGCTTCTTAAATGATTTTGATATGATTTTGTAATCAAAAACATAGTTATACATCATCATCGCCACCGCGCGGATCTGCCCCTGGTGGCAACAATGTTGGGGTTTACGCCTTCTGAAGCGCAGAAAGCCCGTAGGTCGCTTGAAACGGCCTACGGGCTTGGAAGTGTTTGGCGCACTCCCATTTGGGCGTCATCCCGAATGATGGTCTGCTCTTGCGGGTAGGCCACCGTTCTTGCGGTCGATTATAGCCCGAGTCTAGAGATTGCAATGCGCAGTCGAGCGAACATCGGAGTGAATAACAGGTTCACTTGTTGCGCTTCCCCTCGATGGAGCTCCGGCCGCTTCCTGGCCGCAGTGTGTACACCCCTGCGCTCTTAGGAAAAGAGGTCTGGGTGCTCAGGCGTATCGTCCTCCGTTTTTGGCGCTTGCGTTTCCTCCAGCGTGGGCATCGGTAACTCGCTTTCGGAAAACAGAGGACCATCTAGAACATGTTTGAGGTTTGTGTTCAAAGCTGGCTGTAGCTCGACAGTTTGTTCCAGAACCCAAATGAGTTCAAGCAACTCCCTCGTGAGCTGTGCCGACCATTTTTCCGGGCGTAACCTGTCGAGCGGGGAAGTGCCCTTACCTGCGGGTTTTTTCATGCGGTAGCCTAGCCACGATTTAACGATTTGCAAACCAGACACCGAAAAATCCCAGACCTGCTGGGAAATCGGCTGAAATTGGCCGTCGCCAACTCTTAGATCGGTTTCATGGTGTCCGTGTCCGATAACCGCAGTATTGAAACCAAGCCGCGGAATCTTGGGCGGTGATAGCTGCCATGGCGGCTGTGATGGCGAGGTTGAGGGTGTCGAGTATTCGAGCTTTGCTTGCTCGTAAGTGTTGTTTGATCTTGGACCAGCACTTCTCGATGGGATTGAAGTCCGGTGAGTACGGCGGTAGATAGAGCAGTTCGGCTCCGGCTTGCTCAATCAACATGCGAACCAGCCGATGCTTATGTGCCGACAGATTGTCCATGATCACAACCTGTCCAGGGCGCAATCGCGGACATAGGACCTGTTCCAGATAGGCCAGAAAGACGTCACCGTCGGTGGGTTCTGGGATCGTCATGGTGGCCAGCAGGCCGTTCATCGTGATCGCTCCCAACAGAGTCACGGTATGCCAGTGCCCGCCCGGAGCACCCTCGCACACACGATCACCGCGTTCGCCGCGCCCGTAGCGACGGGTCATCTCGGTGGTCACGCCGCTTTCGTCCAGAAACACCAAGCGTTGCGGATCGATTCGAGCGATCAACTCCCACCACGATTGCCGTCGCTGCCTGCCTTCTTCCGTGTCCTGCTCACTGGCGTGCAACGTTTTTTTTACGCCGCAACCCCAGCCGCTGGAGTTCAAGACAGAGTCGCGTCTTGCTGAGCTTCACCTGCAGATGTTGCTCCAACCGTTGCCCCAACTCGGCCAGCGTGAGATCCGGTTGATCCTGCAACTGCTGCCGCAGATGCCCTTTCACTGCGTCGGTCACCCGGCTCACCGGCCCATGTACCCGTTGCAGAGGCCGCTCCATTTGTCCCGACTTTAGCTGTTGCCGTCGAATCTTCTTTGTAAAACCGTAGCTGACACCAAACTGCTCCGCCAACTGCTCCAGGCCGATCCCGGCCCTTTCGTATGCCTGCAGAAGCTTGCACCGCAAATCATCCGAATATGCTCGTGGCATCGATTTGTGTCTTCACAGAGAAATCGCCAACTGCAACTTACTCCAATCCCTCTTCTCTGGATATAACTACTTAGGAACCGCTCTAGGAGTCTGTCGGGAATAGATTCTGCCGAATTGCACAAAGATCACAGGATTTTCTGTAGGTGCTTCGGGTTACGATTTGGGTATGGGAAAGAGTTTTCGCTCCGACGACCTGGATCAGTTGCTGTTGCTGCCACCGTCGCTGCATGACTGGCTGCCGGAAAAGCACTTGGCCCGGTTTCTGGTTGATGTGGTCGATGAGTTGGATCTCAGTGCGATCTATGCTTCTTATGATGAGAAGGATGGCCGAGGGCAGTCCGCGTATTTGCCAGAGATGATGGTGCGGGTATTGCTTTACGGCTACTGCACGGGGACCTACAGCTCACGCAAGATCCAAGCGAAGACATTTGAAGATGTGGCGTTTCGCTTCTTATCGGCCGACGAACATCCGGACCATAGCACGCTTGCGGAGTTTCGCAAGCGACATCTGGAAGCTCTGGCTGGCCTGTTTATGCAGGCGCTGCAGCTATGTCAGAAGGCAGGTTTGGTCAAGCTGGGGCATGTAGCGATCGACGGAACCAAGCTGCAAGGCAACGCCAGCAAGCACAAGGCGATGAGTTATGGGCGCATGAGCGAGACCGAAAAGAAACTGCAGGAGCAAGTTGACGAACTGCTGCAGCGCGCCGCTGCGGTGGATGCAGACGAGGATGAGAAGTACGGCAAAGGACAGAGCGGAGACGACATCCCCGACGAGTTAGGGCGACGGGAAAGCCGACTCAAGAAAATCCGGGAAGCCAAGGCGGAGTTAGAAGCCGAAGCCAAGCAAAACGCTGAGGCGAAGAAAGCCGCCGCCGAGGCCAAGATCGCCGATCGTCGGCAGCAAGAGGCGCGCACGGGCAAGAAGGCGCGCGGGCATGACCCGCAGGTACCCGATCCAGAGAAGGCGGAGGCTGATCCCAAAACCCAGCGCAGCTTCACCGATCCGGAGAGCCGGATCATGCCGAGTGGAAGTCAAAAAGGTGCTTTTCTCCAGGGCTACAACGCACAGGCCGCCGTGGACAGCCAATCGCAGGTGATCGTGGCCGTCGATGTAATCCAGCAGACCACTGACAATGATCAACTGGCGCCGATGCTGGAGCAGGTGGAACAGAATGTGGGAGCCAAGCCGCAGGCGGTTAGCGCAGATAGTGGCTTTTGGAACCCGGAACAGGTGAAGAAAGTCCAAGCCCAGGGCATTGATCTGCACGTGGCCACGTGCAAGCAGAAGCACGGGGAAACGGGCCTGGAAGACCATGCAATCCACTCCGGGGAAGAGATCTCGCTGCGGCAACAAATGAAGCAGAAGCTGGACAGCGATGCAGGGCGGAATCTGTACCGGATGCGCAAAGCAATCGTCGAACCAGTGTTTGGTCAGATCAAAGAGTGGCGTGGGTTCCGGCGCTTCTCTCTACGCGGCCTGCAGAAGGTCCGAGCCGAATGGAAGCTGGTCTGCCTCACCCACAATCTGCTGAAGCTGTTTCGCTCTGGGCGCCAGTTCCAGATGGCGGCATAAAGGAAAACAGCCAAAAGCCGGCTATGCACCAATGAAATGGCGCTTTTCTGGTGTGGAACGGCCAGCCCAACATCGCTTCACCCCGGAGGAACAGGGAGGGGCGGCATCTGGATGTGTTCACGTCGAATATCAAACTCGTGGCCGTTGCTTATTCCAGACACACTCCTAGAGTGTCCGTGTCGGATGAATACTCGAAGGTTTCCGGGTATGAGCTGGGACTCACTCCTTTTATGGCCTTGGCCTTGCCCTCAGGAATTGCGTTTGCCTTTTTTCCATTCGGGATAAAACGAGTCCCGAATGTCTGAAGGTGGATAAGGGCACGCCCGAGCTTTACTGACTCAGCGAAGATATCTGGAGCCTTGGTGATGGGAATTCGTGGGCCAGGCGTTGCCAGTTCGTCCCAAAATGTCTTGACGTAATCGGGCGATGCAAGAACGGCATAGCAATATGCAAACAGATCTTCTGGCGTCGCATCCGTCTCATATTCCTTCTTTAGTCGCTTCAATAAGCCATTCGTAACATTTGAGGTACCTGCAGCATCGCGCCAAAGTGGTATGACATCTTTGGCGCCGCGGTTGCAGAAATAATGGAGGTCGGGGACATGGGAACTGACCGTTGCCGACTGACCAGTGCCTAGCATGTCACTGAGAAGTGATGTTAGAAATACTTGCTTTGGGCCATTGGAGGCCCAAAGCACGGGCCGCAAGAAGTCAGCTAACCTGGAGTCTGCAAGAACAAACCGACGGTCAAAGCTCCTGAATCCATAAGGGACAACATTCAACGCCTCGCTTTTGGAATCTGCGTCTGCCAAGGTTGGTAGCTTCTCACCAGAGAACACATCGCGGTAATTTTTGGTTATCTTTCTGTCCCGCGTTTCCCTGAATGCCACGGCCTTCTCGCTTGGTGACATTGCAGTGAAGGTGCTCCACCTCCGCTCAAGTAACTCTTTGGTCTCCGCGATCGGCCAAGTGCGTTTGTACTGGACGCCGGAGTGTTGCCAAGGAAAGATCTGAGTTAGCTTAGGCCAAGAGCCATAGGCTACGACACATGCAGGAAGAAAAACCGCACTCCACTCACTGGGGCAGTCCTGCCACACCAAATCGGTAAAAGCGCTCACCGTGTTCAGGATCGCCAATTTTTCTTCTTTGGAACCGGTCAGTTTGGCGTAGTGACAGGAGGCAGGAACGCTAAGATGTGCTTGTTTGTATCGGATGCCTACCGTAATCACGACGGGCGTTTCGATTGCAAAGACGTTCTCGGTCTTACGAGCACCAGCATTACTGCCTTCAAGATCGATGAACCAAATCTCGTCGAACAGTTGGCGCATCATCTGCCGCATACCCACAAAACCTTTGCCGCGCATGAATGATGACGCCGTGATAAACGAAACGATTCCAGATCCTGAGTTCTGCTCCAGGACCTTCCATATCGCCCAACGCCAGAAATAGACGTAATCGTTATACAAATTCTTGAGTTGAATGCCCGCGCCCGCATCCCGCACTGGTTTGAGAAAATCGTCAAGGATACCGGGCGTTCCGTCATCTCTTACCCGGACCCAGCCTCCCTTACGCTCCACAAATCCCTGTTCTTCCGGAGCAATTTCCTGCCGATCGTATGGAGGGTTCCCAATGCAGATGAGAATGTTGGTCTTTTCCTTTACGGCACGCGCTCTCTTGTGTTCTTCCGCCAGTTTCTTTTGGAAAAGCGGAATGGTTCCCTTTGGCTCAGCAAACGGGGATTCGAGAGTATCGGTCAGATAAACGTGTACTCCGTCTTTTGGCAGGCTGCCACCAGCATCCAGTATCTGTTGCGAGATTCGCAGGTGTGAGACGGCGTACGGTCCTACAAGAATTTCGAACGCGTGAGTGTTCTGAGCCAACTGGGAGGCATGGCCTCCTACTGCACCGGGGCCATATTTGGATTCGATGAGGTCAATCCCATGCTGAATGGCCGCGACCGGATACGCTCCCGTTCCGGAGGCGGGGTCAAGCAGCGTGACGCCCTCATCTGCGTATGACATTGCCTTGTTAAATTTCTCGATCAACAGCTTCGATACAAGGCGCGTTTGGGTGCGAACGACTTCGACAGGAGTGTAGTACGCACCTCGGTCCTTGCGCAGCTTCGGGTCGTATTTTGCGAGAAAATCCTCGTAAAAGTAGAGCCAGAGGTCTGCACTTTTCTTCTTCAACGCGTCAGCGTCGACGGCGCCAATTGAGCGTTCGAGCAATTCCAGGCCAATGCCAATCTCATCGGCTACCGCCACATCTGCTAAGACTCTGAGCGCCTGTGCGAGCAACCCGTGCCCCTTGTCCAAGGTCGTAGCGGCGTTGGCGGGGGTAATCTTCGACTGGCCGCTAAGTCGGGCCAGTAGCAGGGCGTATGTGATTGTCTGCGCATAAGCATCGGCAAACTGCGCGTCGTCAGCGTCCGGAAAGAGAGCTGTTCGCCACTCGCCTGCGAGCTGATGGAGATTGGAGGCGGGGGATGACACAGCCCCAAGAACGTCTTCCCTAAGCATGTGGCAGAGAGGAGCAAGCATTTCGGCGAGCGCGACCGGAGTGTTTGGGACCACGGGCTTCCAGACCAGGAAATCCGCAAACATTGCATCTAGGTTGACGACATCAAGGGGCGAGACCGCTTTCGCGCCGTCCTCTGTAACGTCACCAGTCAGAGAAATGACTTTGCCAATCCGCTCTCCAGACCTGTACAACGCCCACTCGGAGCCGTCCGTGTAGATCAGGTTAGGAATTTGCTTGAACCGTCGCCATTGATCCTTGTCCTGCTTCGAGCTGAACTTGTCGGGAGATGCGCCCTTGCCGGGAGCCTTTAGTTCGATGTACCCGGTAAGCAGTTTGCCCACAGCAACGGCAATGTCTGGGCGTCCCCTCACATCTCCAGCTTGGGCCTCTGTGCGGGTATCTACGGATTGATTAAGGACACCGCCCACCGCTTTTATTAACGTGCTTACGGGGCTTTTTAACTGATCCTCCGGCTGTGCGGGTATCAGCTTCAGCTTGCGGTCAATACCGGCGGAGTCATCAGGACAATAATGCCGGTTGCGTGTCAGTCGTCATGCTCTGGTGCCTCCGGGCTTGTCGCCCTCGAACAGGCGCTCGATCTCCTCGCGCCCTGCCTCGTGGAAGTCGTCCGGAACCGTGAACTGACCCTTAAACAGGCCAGGAGCCCTCCGGCGCCGGAGATCATCGAGGTTGCGTGCGAGGCGGTCCATCGAATGGACCACCTCGGTATCGCCCTCGCGAACGAATGCCAGCAGACCATCGAGTGATGCCGCGAGGCGTCCAGTACGGCTATACCGTAGTATGACGCTATGGCGCACGCCTATGATCGAGATGCCCCAAGTCCTCATATCAACATCATATGATTTTACAATTAAAATAATATATTGTGTCGCCTTGTATTCAATCGTTGGTTCTCAAGGCTAGCCGCATGTTCAGGGGGTGCAATGTGCCGGGGTTAGGCCCCCATAGCTCCTGAATCTGCGAGCTGATCACTGAGAGCCACCCCCAACGCGCCACCGTCCTATATCCCACCCGGCCGAACCAGACCGGCTCCATTTGCGCGCCGCAGCATAAACACCATGCCTTGGGAGGCTCGGTGTCCGAGCCGGTCGCGAGGTCCGATTTCCAGTGGTGGTTTATCAGAATGAGGTCTTCGTAAGGAAGAGAAAGAAATCGTTTGTGCCGCAAGCGAGAGACTTTGTAATATCCGATGCGCTCTACCGTGCCGAGGCCAAGCCGAAGCGACTGATCTTGGGTCCCATCTGGATCGATCTCGATGTTGCCATGTTCTGGAGTTGCGCCCGAAACATGGTCGGCCTTGTGGCTGATGGACCCATCGAGGGAAAGGCCCTTCATCGGTTGGAGCGAAGCTCCCAGGGATGCGATGGCCGTGCGTGCCTCTGCGTCTTCCCCCGAGCTCTCAATTAGCCGTTCGATGATCGCGTTCCACTCCAGTCGCGTATGGTTGATCTTAACTGGTGGCATCGACATTCTTCCTTTTTGCTCATCAATAGCAGTGCGATCAGGAATGCGTAGTTTCTTGGCTCTGGAGCTTTTCAACGATGGCTTCCATGATCCAGCGTTGCCGCGAGGTCTTGATGACCTGCGAACTGGCAGCCTTGTCTACCCTGCTCAACATTTCAGGTTCGAAGTAGACGATCACGGATTTGCGACCAGTCTTTGGGGTCTCCTGTTCCTGGGCAGACTGCGTGGCCGGCGAAGATCCACCGCGATTGATGATTGCTTCCACGTCCACGGCGTTGTTGGACGCTGCCGTTGGCTTAGGTTTGCGAAGCTGCGGTTGTGGTTTCACTGATTTTCTCCTGCCTGAGTCATAGCTTCTTCACTTGATTTTGATATGATTTTGCCATCAAAAACATAGTTATACAGGGCCATCATTTCTTCGACCGCCTTTGGGTCGGCTGGCTTCAATTCGGTCACCGCGAGCCCTTCCGATGCGGCCGTACCGAACGCAATACGGTTTCCCAGGGAAAGCCCAGAGAAGTACAGAAGTAGATCAGTGTCTTTTAGTGCTTCGGCTGAGAGGGCAGGGAATTGGCCTCGAGAATCGGTCCGGTTCAAAAACGTAGCCGCACGTAGCTTCGGGTTGGGCGGGTTTGATCTCGGCTATGAGGTTGGTTACTCGTTCGAGCGTCCACACATCGAAGGATCGCGGGACAAATGGAACGATCAGGACATCTGCGACGGAGAGGGCAGCTCTTTGGCTGGCCGTGTCTCGACCGCCGGTGTCGATGATGATGTCATCATACTTCTGTGCGAGCTGGAGCGCGGCGGTTCTGACACCCATGCCGCTCTGCTTGTTGCAGAGGTAGCCAGGTTTACCGTCCAGGTGCTCGGCCCGTAGTTGGGTGAAATCGTTGCTAGTTTCCTGCTCATCCGCGTCGATCAGCACAACCTCCTGACCGTGCGCTGCTCGGATCACGGCCAGATTGGTTGTGAATGTCGTCTTTCCGCTCCCGCCTTTGATACCGCCACCGACAATAATCACGAGTTTCTCCTTGCAAGCAAAATCATATCAACATCATATGATTTTAGATGGAGAAACATAGGTAATTAATGTGATTCCTAGCGCCAAAGGACGTTTCGGATGGATACGGGGCCTCTGCCTGCGTAGTCTGGCGGGAATGCATGGTTGATAAGGGTACTCTCAGGTACGAAGGCCAACCCACCTCGCTATCGGCCAAACGCGCGGAATACTCGGGCCAGCCAACTTCGATAGTTTGGATCCAGGTAAAGTGGCCCCACTCTGGCTAACCATCTTAGTATTAATTTGTATATCATATGGTTGTCTCGTGACTCTTATCGGAGTTGGCTGGCCCTGGGTCGACCACAATGGATAACCACAAAGTGGATTACGCTGGTCTGCACCAAAATTCCAGCCAGACTCCGCAAGGCCACAGCCAGAGGCAACGAGAGATGACGTAGAACGCGCCTCCAGCGGTCCTCAGGCAATTAATGTGATTCCTGGCACCAAAGGACGTTTCGGCGGGGGCACCGGGGTGCGGCATATTTTCAACGCCAGGTGTTTGCGTTTAAAAGCCCGTAAGTCGCGCGACGGCCTACGGGCTGGATCACTGGATGGAGGTGGCACTCTATGGATGCTCACCACTGGTTGCATGTTCAGATCGACGGACCGTCTATTCTGGCGATCTGTGGTTGTAATTCTGCTTCTGGTAAGGACGTTCCCGCGCAAGCGTTGAGAACGAGGTGATCCGGTCCTTGGCAGAGGACTGGGTACCGCTTCCTTGGATGCAATCTTCTCTCTTGTTGCGCTAAATGCCAACAATTCTCGCGCGAAGAAGACTAATTGAAGAGTTGGCTGTGGGATCCCATACGTACTAGGCCCAACGTTTTGTCATCCGGCTTTTTGTAAATGAGTAACAAGTCCGGCTTCAAATGGCATTCGCGATGGTCTTTCCAGTTGTTGCCCAGACCATGATCGCGATGCTTCGCTTCCAATGGCCTATCGTTGGCTAAGCGGCCGACGATTTCCGGAAGCAGGGTCCGATGTTCTTATGTTGAGGCGTTTTCTTTGTGCGTTTGTAGTCGCTTTTGAAAGCTGTCGTCCACTCAATCGTCCTCATTCAGCTTGGCCATCATCCCGGCGACATTTGTCGCTCTGTGCACCTGGCCCCTTTCGCCGGCTGCAATCGCGGCCCGAGTCTCGCGGTTAGGAACCCGTACTTCGAACGGCAGGGCTTTCTCTGTTGCTACGCGAGTAAGCAGAAGACGAACGGCATCGGAAACCGTTAAGCCCATTGAGGCCAGAGTCTTCGCAGCCTTTGCCTTCACCTTTTCGTCAACGCGAATATGAACCATGCTGGAAGCCATACAACCACCTCGTATATACATTGTATACCTTATTGGATGAAGCGGCACGGTAAAAGGAATCACCGCGTTCTTCCCGGAAGCAGCCTGCCGACCCGTGTGGCGCGAAACTTTGTACCCAGAAGTACCTTTTTATTGAACCAATAAAATCACAGTTAAGTATCGAGTAAACAATCACTTACCGTAGAAACCGATGAAATTAAATCTCTTGCATCTTCCGTTTGTGCGCCTAACTGGACCCGGAAGTACCCCTTGATTTCTACCCAACTGCGGACGCGTGAGAGCACCAAGGACGAGATTGCTGAGGCGTTTCTCACAAGGCTGCCGACGAGAAACGCCTCGGGTGCGCACGTCTTCGCTGGCGGGGTCGAGCAACACAAGGGAGAGCGCCTACAACAACGATCCGAACAGCATTCGAAAGATCGAATGCCCTACAAACGCGAAATGACGATAGGGGTACTTTCAGGTACAGCCCGCGGTTTTCGTTTCCACCGAACGAATCCCGCGTAGTCGGAAAGGTTGAGAAGAGAACGACGCTCCACTCGGAATGGACGTCCGACGACGGCACTACAGAACAATTCTTCGATTATGTCTTGAAGAAGAGGGTCAAAGGTTAGCTCTGGGAGTACTGCAAATTCCGGAACTCCACCCAGTAATTGCGCATTGACCGGGGTAGCGCACCAGCACTGGAAAGAGAGGAGAATACAAGAAGGACTCATCCTACTCGGGAGGCAGAGCGGAATCGAGGTGTTTCGCGGCAAGCTTCATTCGGGAATGTCTCTCCTCTCCCGCGTTGATTTAACAATTCTGGGGGCTGCACAAAACCAAAGTGGCTGTTGTTGATTTCCTAATTTCGTCGTCTCTACGCCGAATCGCTCGTAGCCGCTGGCTTGGCTATGCAGTGGCTGTCATGAGCCCATCCTCCGTATTGTTACTGGTCTGGGCACTGCAACGTAGCGGTCACCTCGTCCCGCTGTACCCGCTGTTTACTCTTGCAGTAATCGTGAGCGCACTGCTTGGCGGACTGCTTCCGGGGCTTATGGCAGTCGCGCTTTCACTGTTCTTCCTATACGTAGGTCTAGGGCCACACTACCTACCTGTGGTCGGCCAACAATTAGCGTGGATGTCGTTAATAGTTTTCACCATTATCGGCGTGTTTGTATCGATTATTGTTGGCGCATTAGGTAGAAGTCAAAACACGTTGCGACAATCGCGAGATCGCTACCGATTGCTGTTCGAATCCATCGATGAGGGTTTCTGCATAATTGCAATGCTATTTGACGAGAAGGGGAAGCCGAGCGACTGGCGGTTTCTGGAGGTCAATCCAGCCTTCGAAAGGCATAATGGATTGGAGCACGCAACGGGCAAGACCATTCGGGAACTGGTGCCAAGTATTGAAACCCGCTGGCTAGATATCTATGGAAGTGTTGCTGTCACCGGGGCTCCCATCCGTTTTGTAGAGTTCTCTCAGGCGTTCAATCGTTGGTTTGACGTCTATGCTTTTCAGGTCGGAGAGCCGGGGCAGCACAGGGTGGCGGTTCTTTTCAACAACATCACTGACCGTAAGCGAGCCGAAGACACGGCACGGCGGCTTGCAGCCATCGTTGAATTCTCTGATGAAGCGATCATCGCCAAAACTCTTGATGGCGTGATTACCAGTTGGAATCACGGAGCCCAGCAGCTATACGGATACAGCGAAGAGGAGGTGTTGGGACGGCAAATCTCGATTCTGATGCCACAGGATCGATCAGACGAATTACCTGACATACTGGAGCGGCTCCGTAACGGAGAAAGTATCGAGCCTTTCGAAACCTTACGGGTGCGTAAGGACGGCACCGTCATTCCCGTACTCCTGAAGGTCTCTCCGTTAAAGGACGTGAAGGGAGACATTGTCGGAGCATCCAGCTTCGCACACGATATAACCGAGAGGAAACTGGCGCAAGACGCACTCATCCGTAGTGAAAAGCTAGCAGCAGCGGGACGACTTGCGGCAACGATTGCGCACGAGGTGAATAATCCATTGGAAGCGGTAATGAATGCTGTGTATCTGGCGTGCCTTGACCTGACTCTAACGCCGGAAACCCGTCACAATCTAACGATTGCAGACCAAGAACTTCGTCGTGCTGCCCACATAACCCAGCAAACGCTGGGCTTTTATCGAGAAACCGAAAGCCCGAAATCTGTCGACCTTCCCAAGTTGATCGAGGAAGTACTAGCCGTGTACGCGAGGAAATTGCAGAATCGTAATATCACGGTTCATAGCCGCTACAAGTGCGGCCTCTGTAAAGAAGCCTGTGCGGAGTGCTTCCTTGTTAACGCTGGTGAGTTGCGCCAGATCATTTCTAATCTGTTGGTCAATGGTATCGATGCTCTCCCTGACAATGGATCGCTGTACGTACGAGTATCACGGGTAACAAACCTCACAGGAAGTGGCCAGAAAGTATATCTGACAATTGCCGACAATGGCTGTGGTATCCGGGTGGAAAACCTCAAGCGCATATTCGAACCCTTCTTTACAACAAAGCTGGCCTTTGGCACTGGTCTCGGACTGTGGATTACCGAAGAACTTGTTCGGAAGCACAACGGGTTGATCAAAGTACGTAGCCTAAAAGACAAAGGCACGGTCTTTCGTATAGCTTTTCCGGCGATGCCCCTCGTGTCAGCAAAACCTGATTTGGCGGCGTAGAACGGAATCGCCAGAATCGCCCCCCGCTGGAGAGAAATCGGCGGTCGGACTACGGGCGTAAATCAAGCTCCCATCGGTACCGATGGCCGGGTTTGGTTCGTCAGATTGCAACTGCGAGGCCCATCTGTTCTTCTTCAGGCAGCATCCGGCGACTATGATCGAACCGGATTAGAGGCAGGATGATTCGGAAGGAGACCACATGGCGACATTAGGGCTGATTGAATACGAGGACGCGAGTTCAGAAGTTCGCGCCGTCTACGATGACATCATGGCTACCCGCAAAGTTGACCGAGTGAACAATTTCTGGATGGCCATCGCCCACGATCCTGTCACCCTGAAGCGTACGTGGGAGAGCATCAAGCAGGTGATGGCACCGGGTGCGCTCGATGCGCTCACCAAGGAACTGATCTACGTCGCCGTCAGCGTCACCAACGGCTGCGGGTATTGCATCGCATCTCACACAGCCTCAGCCCAAGAGAAAGGGATGTCGGACGCCATATTCTCGGAGCTGATGGCGGTCATAGGCATGGCGAGCGAAACGTATCCGTTCGGGCAAGTCCATTCTTTTGCTGAGCGTGTGAAGGTGATGTACTTGGTTCATGACTGAACCGCAAGAGCATAAAGTGAGGCGTCGGCGGAGCCGGGAAGAGGCGGCCCGGCTGGTATCGGAATATGAACAGAGCGGTATGACGCGCCAGGCATTTTGCCGCCTACATGGTCTTTCGTTGACTATGCTCGACAAGTACCGCAAGCGCAGTTGTTCCATTGGTGCTGCGGTTCCCGATGCCTCGCCATCCTCAGCGAACCGAACTGCCATTACATTCGTTCCACTTGAACTGGTAGAGCAACCCGCGGTAGCACGGCAGGAGGTGTGCAACGGCGCGACTCTATTTGTCGAGCTGGCTGGCGGCCGCCGCATTGGTGTACTCAGCGGCTTCGATGCGCTGACGTTGACGCGGCTGATTGCTGTGCTCGAACAGGAGTGAAACGATGTTGGGCCTAGGCGCGGCGACTCGCATCTATGTAGCCACTGGCGCGACGGATATGCGTACCCGACTTCGACGGTCTATACGGCCTTGTGGTTGGCCACTTGCAGGAGGATCCACAAAGCGGCCATTTGTTTTTGTTCTCGAATAAAAGGCGTGATCGCATGAAGATCCTTTTCTTCGATGGCAACAGCCTTTGGGTTTGCGCACGGCGCATGGAGCAAGGCCGATTGCACTGGCCAGTGTCCGAGGATGGGCGTGTGCAGTTGAGCCGCGAGGAGTTTGCGCTCTTAATCGGCGGTATCGATTTGAGCAAAACAAAGAAGCGAAAGTGGTACCGCAAGCCAGTGGGAAGCGATCCAGGAAAAACGCAAATAACCGCATAAATACAGGCGATCCGATGACATATCCACAGCGTGATCTGCGATTATGAACGCAGATGAATCCAACTTCCAAGTCGCCTCTGTCGGTCGTTCTTGATCCGGTTGCCGCCGCGATCATCGCGCAGTTGAATGAGCAGTTGGAAGCGAAGGATCAGGAGATCATGCGCAGCCAGCAAGCGCTTGCGACGACTGAGATGCTGGTGCTGAAGTTGAAAGAGGAGCTTCGTCTGGAGCGCATCAGCAAGTACGGCAAGCGCAGCGAGAAGCTCTCGGATTTGCAGTTGCAGATGCTGGATCTTGAGCCTGCGGTATCGAGCGAAGAAATCGAATCCGAGATTGTCCGCGGCCCGCTGCCCAATAGCGCGGAGGACAACAAGCCACAGCGCAAGAGGAAGCAGCATCCTGGCCGCAACGAACTGCCTGCCCATCTGGAACGTGTTGAGGAGATCATTTCCTGCACGCCGGAGCAGTGTAAGTGCGGCAAGTGTGGCGGTGAAACCCAAGTAATCGGTTACGAGGAGACCGAGGTGCTGGGCAAGAAGCCAGCCGTTCATTTCGTTCGCGTCATCAAGCGCGAGAAGCGTGCCTGTGCGGCGTGCGTCAGGCACGGGATTGCGACGGCCGCTGTGCCGGCGCGCATCGTGTCCAAGTCGATCTTCTCTGACGAAGTGATCATCGACTTCGTGGTGAGCAAGTATTGTGATGCATCACCACTTTATCGTCAGCGCGCGATACTCATGCGCGATCTCGGCATCGATGTGGCGCTCACAACGATCGACGATGCGGTGCTGCGCGTAGGCGAGTTGCTGATCCCCATGGTGGATCTGGTGAAGCGCGATCTGCTTGCCGGTGATTACATCCAGGCAGATGAGACTTACGTCGGAGTGCAAACCAAAGAGAAGAAGGGCGAGAACCATACCGCATATTTCTGGCAGTACAGTTCACCAGGAAAAGGCGTGGTCTTCGACTTCGAGATGACGCGTAGCGGCGAAGTGCCAAGAAATGTCTTCAAAGATTATTGCGGCATATTACACACCGATGGGTATGCCGCTTACGGGGAAAAGGTCGGTGCCGGAGGCATGATCCATGCCTGCTGTATGGCTCATCTCATGCAAGAAGAAAATTTATCGAAGTCGTCAAGGTGAATGCCAAGTTGAATACGACCGACGTCGACTCGGCGCGCGTTGTCGTCCTCATGGACGGGTTGTTTGCAATCGATCGCGAGGCGCGCGAGCAAACCTTGTCGATCGCTGAGCGCGATGCGCTGCGGCAGGAGCGTGCGCCCGCGCTGCTTGATGAGTTGCATGCTGTGCTCATGAAGATGAAGGATCGTGTGCTGCCGAAATCCGCGGCGGGCAAGGCGGTCTTCTATACGCTCACGCGCTGGGAGAAACTGACGCGCTTCATGCAGTACCCGGTGATCGAACTCTCGACAAACTGGGCGGAGAACTCGATGCGCCCGATCTCGATTGGTCGCCGGAACTGGCTGCACCTGGGCAGCAAGGAAGCGGGCCCCAAAATCGCCGCCATCTTCAGCATCGTCGAGAGCTGCCGCAAACTCGTCCTGCCCATCCGCCAGTACCTGGCGGAGGTGCTGCCTGGCTTGGCCGATCGCTCCATCCAATCTCTGGCTGAACTCACCCCCACCGCCTACGCCGCCAAATTGGCAAAGTAGCCTATTCCCAACTTCCAGAACACGTCAACCATGTAGTCGCTCGAACGGATACAACGAAACGAACGGTCTCGCCACAGGGTATCAGGTCGAGATTGATGATCAGTTCAAGAAAAAGTAAAGCCCCCCGCCAACAGACTGAGGGATCCAGAAAACCTGACGGGAATGGCTTAACTCGGCTTTGGGCTGAGGACGCTGTTAGCGTACGAACTCGACGGCATATTCACCGGGCAGCGTTGCCTTCTCGATTTTTTGTACGATGGTCCGGAACCTCAATTCAATCTCGTCCGGATCGGTCACCGGATAACCCAATTCCTTCGCCAATGCCTGAAGCTCCGCCCGCCAGCTCGCCGGTATGGCAGTGTTGGGAGGGAATGTGTGCATCGCTCGTTGCGTAAACACGGCTTCGGCTGCCGTCCGCACTTTGGCATAATCCAGCTTTCCCAAGAGTTCCATCAGAAGAACGTCGAGGACATCCCTCGCCCGACCTTTGGAATGAGGCCCCGTACAGGCATGGAGCTTCTGGGCAAGCTGCTCGCTCAAACCCAAACATCGAATTGGCGACGTAATGGGTAATCCCATCTCGGCCAGGCCGCGAACGGCAGGTTCAACTAAATCGATGGTTTCTGCGCCCGCCGGTCCCAGATCGACCTCTATCGTCTGCCACGCACGAGTGCGATACTGCACAGCCACCTCGATGCGAATCGTGTCGGCAAGATCCATGCTTCTGGTTTGGGACTTCAGCCGAAACGCAAACGCATCAAACCCGAAGGCCAGCGCCTGCTCAAAGACTCTCAATCGTTCCGAGCGGTTCCCATCTAGCCCGAGGTCCATATCCTTGGTTGCACGCGCGGCCCCCGCAAAACGAAGTTCCATCGCCACTCCGCCTTTCAGGTAGTACGTGGTTAGGATGCCCTCGTTGACTGCACGTTCCAGCAGTCCGCAGAGAGCCAAGAACGACACCCATCGGCGTAGGCGCTCCTGGTCAAGCCCTTGTTCTTTAGCAACTCGCGCCAGCGTTTTTTCGAGGCGCTCAACTGGCTTTGTCACTATTTGCTCCCTCTCCCTGAATCGAGTTGCTTTCTATCTTCTGCGCATAGCGGTTGACTGCTTGCCGAAGACGCGCTACCTGTTCGCTGTTTAAGAACCCCCCACGACGAGCGTCAATAATGGACCGCCGAACAAAATCGATGCGATGGCTCGTAGTCAGAATGTCGAGGAGAGTTCGCTCCACCGAGGTGACCGGCATACCCTCGTATTCAGTTAATTCCTGCGGAGCCAGATCGTCTTTGTGGATCGAAATCCAGCCGGGAGTTTCGCGACGTAGGCGGGCCCGCTTGGGGACGGTTAAGTGGACACTGGCGGGGTTCGCGTCTGAGATTCCGTACAGTAGAAGCGCGGTCTCATGGGACAGCGCAATCCGCTCCGGCCCTTGACTCGCTTGCGCCCACAGCACAGCCTCCCGATATTGGGCGAATCGGTCCGCCGGATAATGCGCGACTCTATATACCCCTCTAGCGGTCCGCTCCAATCGTCCCCGTTGAGCCAAGCGGACAAGAACCGAATCCTTAATGCCTAACTCTCGTGCCTCCCGGGAGGTAAATAGGCCATCGTTCTCCTCGGCAAGGGCGAACAACTCGTCCATTCGGGTACGCGGCATTATGCGAGTATGCGTTAACCGGCAAAGGTTGTCAATACCATTCCATTTATGAACTATATTGACAGGGTTTGGCTGCAGCGAACGTCAGATGAAGTAAGAATCGAATTAACTGCGAGGACTGCTGCGCCACCTGAGCTCATTTCACTTGCGATAAGGGCATTTAGCGGGAGTCCCCCGCTGCAGCGGATGAATTCGCTACAGCAACTCCGGATGCGATTTCTGTAACCATCCCCGGACATCGCTCGCGAGTTTGTCCCCCAGCTCCAGCATCGCCTGCAGCTCTTGCTCGGAAACCGCTCCCGCCACGTCGTAGCTCGATTTATTGCGCTTGTTGTTGAACACCTTCAATTTCTGGATGAGCTTGGCATCGGCCTGCATCGTAAATTCCAGCGACTCGATGGTGCGGACGTGATGTCCGGCCTGGGCCGCGGTGCGATAGCCCGAAGCACGCAAATCCACTGTGGCGGCCGTCAGCGCGACATTGAAATGAATCTCAGGTCAACCGAGATAGCCTGCACTTTGGCGTCGGCCAGCCCACGCTCCACAATGCTCAGCAGACCGCGGGTCTCATCGCGACTGGTGGGCTCGCGTTTCAGCCACCCGATCTCCACCCACTTTTCCAAGCTCATCTTCATCTCCGAACAGGAACACTAGTTTGCCCTGCAGCACGGCATTTAAAAAATGATTACCACTGACGAGTTTCGACCGGAATTCATCTGCGGTGTACACGGTTGGATTCACCGGCCGTGCGAGAATACTCTCGACCTCGGAGAGGTGGAAGAGAACCTCGTCGAGACCCACTTCGCCGACCATCATCAGGTCGATATCGCTCTCCGCCTTCTCCTCTTGACGGGCCATCGAGCCATAGACGAATGCCACGGCAATCTGCTTTGCCAGCGGATCTAAAGCGGAGCGTAAAATGCTGAATGCACCGACGGTCTTCGCCACCAGGGCATGGATCTCGGGAAACACGGGACTGTTCGGATTGGCCTGATAAAACACCTGGTTGCCGCTCTCCGAGCGGACAATCAATCCTGCCTGCGCCAGCTTCCCAAGCTCGCGCTGCACGGTACCGACGCTGATCCCGACCTGACGCGCGATCTGGCGGACGTAGAAAGACTGGGCGGGGTGGCCGTAGAGTAAGCCCAGAATCCCGCCACGCGTCTGACCGAAAAGAACATCCGCCAAAGCGTCCCGATTCGTTCTCATATCGAGAACAATTGTACTCAAGTTGAGGACAAACTCAAGGCGAACCGCAATCGCTACTTTGCTCCAATGGTCATTATCCAACGGTTATCAAAAAGGGAGCTAAGCCTCATCCGGGGATCCACCTCCGCCACGTGTTCGGCTACAATCAACCCGGAGAAACCCAATCAATCCATGCCGACATCCGATCACAAACCCGCCCTGCTCGCCGTTGAAAAGGTTGTCGCGCTGCTGCGCTCAGTGCAGACGCTGGAAGGCACGGACAAAGATGGTGTCCAACATCTGCTGGAAATGGCGCTGGAGAACCTGAAGAGCTGATTGCCTCTGGCCGATTCTAGTTTCAATCTTCAATCCATGCATGGCGAAGATGACGACGTCCAACTCAAATCGGGAGCGCAAGCACGCGGAGCGGATGCTCAAGCGGGCCCAACGACAGCGGACGAGAGCAGAGAAGCTCGTCGCGAAGTGGCAGACCAAAATTGCCAACCTGGACCGGGCGGGAGTGGCTGCGGTGCAGCCGCGCCTGTGGCCGGAGGAATCCGCCCCTGCGGCGACCGAGCCGGGCACCGATTCCTGACCGCAATCGCGCCGGCATCGCCAATCCAAATGCCAGTTATCCCTTTAGGAATTCAGCAGGGCCGACGCATATCAAACTCCGAGCAGTTTGAGTAGGTAGGGGTGGTCCCAAGCAGCATTGAGGCGTTTTCCTTTGATGCCGCGTTTGCTGGTTTTCTCCTGCTTGAGCATGTTGAGAGCGATACGGTTGAGCAGGGAGAAGTTCTGCGCGGCGTGGCCGGCGCGTTTGCGGCTGAGGTCCTCGCCAAAGCCCACGTCGAGTACCCAGTGCAGTTTGTTTTCGATGCCCCAGTGCTGGCGGATTGCGCGGTTCAACCGTGCCGCATCAGGCTTGAGACTGGTAATGTAGTAGCGGATTTCGCGCTCAGTTTTTCCCGTGAGTTTGTGATACCGTTCGGCCTCGATACGCACCAAACCCTGTAAAGACGCCCATTCCGCGGCTTTCTCAATGAGCCCGAGGTCGGCAATCACCGAGCATCTGCGTTGCTCAACCCGCCCGTGGCCGCAATCGATTTCCTCGGCCACGAACTCGATGGGCAGTTGCCGGAACGAGTCCTTGATCTCCTCCAGCAGAAGGCCCTGGTTCTCCTTGACCGCCAAAATGTAGTCGGCTTTCTTGCCGACGATCTTTTCGGCGATGGTCTTTTGGCAGCCCATGGCGTCGATGGTCACCACCGTTCCGGCCAACTCCAGGGCGTCCAGCAGCTTCGGAATCGCCGTGATCTCGTTGGATTTTTCATCCACCTTGCGCTGGGCCAGAACCAGACCGTTGCCCTCGGCCCAGGCCGAAACCATGTGAACCAGCTTCTTCTTGCCGCTCTCGCGGCTGCCGCACAATGCCTTGCCGTCGATGGCAACCACTTCGCCTGCCGTCAGTTTGGCAATCGAGGAAACCCAGGCGGCGAACCCCTTTTCCATTTCCAATGGGTCCAGCGCCGCAAATACACGGTTGAAGGTATCGTGCGAAGGGATGCCGCCGGGCAACGTCAAAAACGTTTTCAGCCACTCCCGCTTGGCTTTGCCGTAATCGGCAATGTCGTTCCAGCTCTCGGCTCCGCTCAACACCGCGGCAATCGCGATCAGCAGAATCTCTTCCAATAAATGATCCCGGTTCCGCTCCACCCGCGGATCGCGCAGCTCAGAAAAATACTTCAGGGGATTGTCCATCTCCCCTTCTCGCCCAACTACAACCCCACTGCATATAGCAACCTGTGTTCATTTATATGCGTCGGCCCTGAGGAATTCAGTTATGTATTTGAAATTTTCCGGCCCTACCGACCTGACCTCCTGGGCACATGACTACCGTCTGAAACTGAGCACAATCGGCGACGACGATGCGGTGGTCAGCGAAAGCGGCTGGTGTATCTATCAACACAACGAGGATCGGCTGGCGGTGACCATCACCCGCCGCTGGGCCTGGTCCCGGCAGAAGCTGATCGTCGCTGGCGGCGAGGTGGTTCAGGACGGCGACGCCGAGGGTACGGTTGCGTCTGATCCCCACGATACCGAGGCCAGCCTGGCCGTCCTGCGCATCCTTCGGCGACCATGATTTCCAGCACACTGCGGCGCGCCGGGAAGACCTACTCCGGATGATGGTTCCCCTCGCGGTATGGAATCGCTCCTACTCGAGACCGAGATCGTCGTTGACAGCGCGCCCCAGCTCCTGGCCGAGGTAACGCTCGGTGGTTGAATCGATCTAACCTACGACAACGGGCATTGTCGTAGGCAATAAGAAGCCCAAGGTTTCTCGTGGGTGCGCGATTCAAAACTGGCTCCCCAGCGCGCCCCGGATCGATGCGACTGGCCGGAGGAATTAATCCAGCAACGTGTCCGCCGGATTCACCAGGATTTGCTTGCTCATTCGCACTACCTGCGGGAGTCGGACTTTACAGCGATTCATCCCAGGGCGACCTCGAGTTTCTGTTCGACGCCTACGGCTCGACGCCTATGATGAGCAATTCTTTAGTCGTCTCTGGCCTCAGACCTTGGCGGGACGGAGACTCAGTTTCCGCCTGTCGCCGCGATGACACGTGCAGGTGGCAAGACCGTACCCACGCTACCGCGCGCAAGCCGCCTGCCCCCGGCCTCTTGACGCTCTCGCTACTTGCGCCGGACGGTGATAACAGATAAGGACAGCGTTTCTCAAAATAGTTCTTTGAATCACACAAACGCTAAACCGTTGCGGCTTGGCCATCTGAGCTGGTAGGTTTTTTGCATGGGTGCGATCTTACTTGTTCCGGCTCTAACTCCTCATGGTCATCTCACCTTGACCGAGGATTGTGACGCCCCAGCTCTTGATCCCGAGCTTGCGCAGCGTTTGCGGAATGCATTTGCGCGTGGATCGGGTCATGGGCTTCTCCAACTTGGAGCCGGAGAAGTTGGGACGGTGATCCCTTCGGTCTTCTCTTATTGGCGAGAGTTCGCCGCGCGGTATGTGACCGCCGTCTGCACTCAGCCGGATTTAGAGGTTTCGCAACTGGATGCGCGACTTCCGGCACCATCGGATCCGGAACTGGATTCGTTGGCATTGGTTGCGCCGCCAATGACCGGGGCGGAGTATCTAACGGGAACAGTGCTTCACGCGCTGTGGCAAGAACTGGACAGTGCTTTTCGGCGTGAGCTGTCCGAATCGAAGTGCGGAGTTCAGGATTTCCTGAAACGCCGCAACCCCGCGTGGAATCTGGTCGGCCGCGTGCATTTCAATCTTGCCGAAAATCGCAAAGATGAGAATGCGCCTTTTGCTTTCCTTGCGACCTATACCACCCGGCTCTCAGCCCATGCCAAGGCCCAACATCTTCCGCTGGGTCAAGCTCTGCGCGAATATGCAGGTGCGGCCAACAAGGACCGTCTGTTGTCGCTGCTCCTTCCCGTGCAGCGGGCAACCGCGAACTGTCCGTGGTTGAAGGAGATGGTCGACGCGGGCGAGATCTTCCACCCGCTACGCTGGTCGCCCCGTGAGGCTACGCGCATGCTGAGAGACCTCCCGCAACTGGAAAGTGCGGGCGTGGTGGTGCGAATGCCGGCAGCATGGCGGGCCAATAGGCCTTCACGCCCGCAGGTGACCGCGAAGGTGGGCGCCAGCGCACCGTCACAGCTCGGCCAGGATGCGCTTCTCGACTTCCGCATGGAGGTCGTGCTCGACGGCGAGACGTTGACCGCGGCTGAGGTCAAGCGATTGCTGGCCCAATCCGATGGGCTCGCGCTGGTTCGTGGCCGCTGGGTTGAAGTTGACCGGGAGCGGCTGAAGCGCATGATCGAACGCTTTGGCGAAGCCGAGCGCGCCGCCGCCGAAACTGGCCTCGGTTTTGGTGAGGCCATGCGTATGCTCGCCGGTGCCAGTGTCACTACGGGAGAAGACGACGGTGATGTTGAAGCCGACTGGTCTCAGGTGGTCGCTGGGCCGTGGCTGGCGGAAACGCTGAAAGGGTTGCGCAGCCACGAGGGATTGGAGCCGATCAATCCCGGCGCGGCGCTGAATGGCACATTACGTCCTTACCAGCAAATTGGCCTGCGCTGGTTGTATCTTCTCGCGAGACTCGGCCTCGGTGCTTGCCTAGCTGACGATATGGGGTTGGGCAAGACGATTCAGGTGCTTTCGTTACTGCTCGTGTTGAAGAGACAGACGAATGTCCACCGGCAGCCAAGTCTGCTCGTCGCTCCGGCGTCGCTGCTGGCCAACTGGGCGTCGGAAGTGGAGCGTTTCACTCCGGGCCTGAAGCTGCTGATTGCCCATCCATCGGCAATGCCCGCGCCCGATCTCAAAAACCTTTCCCGGGAACGGCTGCAGGATGTCGATCTGGTGATTACGAGCTACGGCTCGCTGCTGCGCATTCCCTGGCTTACGGAAACCACCTGGCACCTCGTTGTTCTCGATGAAGCGCAGGCGATCAAAAATCCAAACGCCAAACAGACCAGAATTGCCAAGAAACTCAATGCGCGATCCAGATTTGCGCTCACCGGCACGCCGATTGAAAACCGCCTCGGTGATCTGTGGTCCATCTTCGACTTTATCAACCCAGGACTGCTCGGATCGGCAAAGCAGTTCACCGGCTTCACTAAGCGCCTTGCGGCCCGGCCTCACAATCCGTATGCTCCTCTCCGTGAACTGGTGCGGCCGTACATCTTGCGGCGGTTGAAGACCGACAGGGCGGTGATTTCGGACCTACCGGACAAGACCGAAATCAAAGCGTTCTGCCAGCTCAGCCGCAAGCAGGCAGCGCTGTACCAGGAGGCAGTCGATCAACTGGCGGCGCATCTTGATGACGCCAAGGGCATCAAGCGCAAGGGGTTGGTGCTGTCGTTCTTGATGCGCTTCAAGCAGATATGCAATCACCCGTCGCAATGGCTGGGAGATGGCGCATGGAGCGAGGAGGATAGCGGCAAGTGGACGCGCTTGCATGACATCGCCGAGGTGATCGCCGCCAAGCAAGAGAAGGTACTGGTCTTCACGCAGTTCCGGGAAGTAACTGCTCCACTCGCGGCGTTCCTCGGATCGGTCTTTGGGCGGCCCGGATTGGTTCTTCACGGGGAAATCGAAGTGAAGAAGCGCAAGGAGTTGGTGCGCCGCTTCCAGGAAGACGAGGCCGTGGGGTTCTTCGTTCTCTCGCTCAAGGCCGGAGGCGCGGGACTGAATCTCACGGCCGCTTCGCACGTCATCCACTTTGACCGCTGGTGGAACCCGGCGGTGGAAAACCAAGCCACGGACCGCGCCTTCCGCATCGGGCAGCACAAGAACGTTCTGGTCCACAAGTTTGTCTGCCGGGGAACGATCGAAGAAAAGATTGACCAACTCATCGAATCGAAGCGCCAACTCTCAACGGACTTGTTCGAAGGCGGCGCGGACCTGATGCTCACAGAATTGAAAGATGATGAATTGCTGAAGCTCGTCGCACTCGATATCAACACTGCGCTCCAGGAGGTGTGATTCATGTATGACAACTATGGATGGAGACCGTACGTCTCGGTGGCAGAGCGGCGGCTACGAGCGATGCGCAAAATGGACGGACTCAAGAAAAAGGGACACCCCGTTTCGCCCGTCGTGATCGAAGGGCGGACCATTGCCAGAACCTTCTGGGGCAAGGCCTGGTGCGACAACCTCGAGCGCTATAGCGACTATGCAAACCGTTTGCCGCGCGGCCGAACCTACGTGCGCAACGGCTCGGTGATCGATCTTCAGATTGCGCCCGGCGAGGTCAAGGCGCTGGTCAGCGGCTCGGACATTTATACAGTGACGCTGAGCGTGGTGCCGGTTTCAAAGGCACGCTGGAAATCCATTTGCACCGACTGCTCCGGAGCCATCGACTCACTGGTCGAACTTCTCCAGGGACGCCTCTCTAAGGGCGTGATGGAACGCGTATGTCAGCAGAAAAGCGGCCTTTTCCCGTCGCCCAACGAGATCAAACTCTCCTGTAGTTGTCCGGACTGGGCAGATATGTGCAAGCACGTCGCCGCTGTGCTTTATGGCATCGGCGCGCGGCTCGATCAACAGCCGGAACTGCTTTTCAGGCTTCACAAGGTTGACGAAATGGAACTGATCGCCAAGGCCGGAAATGAACTTCCACTATCGAAAAAGGGGCCAGCGGAGATCAAGGTGCTCAGCGACGGCGAGGACCTCTCTGCGCTCTTTGGATTGGACATGGCTCAGAACTCGAGTTCCAGTGGGACGCCGGCTGGTCGTCTGCCGTCAAAGCCAAAGCGTCCGCATCAAGCGATTGCCGCGTTAAAAGCTCCGGCCTCAACTGCCGTTCCAGAAAAGAAGTTGGGCGTAAAGCAAGCCGGCAAAACCGGGAAGCGCAAATTGAGTCCAGCCATGAGAAAGAAGATAGCTGAAGCCCAACGGGCAAAGTGGGCGGCACGGAAGAAGGCCGTCGAGTCGCAGGCCAGCGCGAAAAATCCTGAGGCGAAGCAGAGCGCACCGAAGCCAGCCAAAGGCGGCATCACCGCAGCCGGGCGCAAACGCTTATCGTAGCCGTTACCCTGTTTTTTTGTGCTGCTTTGGTTTCTCGGGTACTGGTGGTTTCTTAGAAGCGAGCTCCAATTTTTGTTCTTCTAAGCGCGCCAGGGTAGCCTGCCACCATTGTTCCGCGAGACGATCTTCTTCTTCCAACTCCTCGATAATTTCGCGCACGCTTTGTAGTCCTCGGTTCACGGCTGGAAACTGTACCATTTTCAGCATTTATAGTGCATTGTCGCTCGGTTAAAAACTCCAGGGTAGCGGCACATCTGTACCGAAACGAACCCGTGACGGGCTATTCTGAGTACCACATTCCATCGACAGCAAGGTAACTGGCGAGCCTTCATCCTCACGAATACTCTACGGTACGGGTGCGTGCGGTGAGTTGGGCCTGCTAGGCGCGGAGCTGGGAGGCGTCGATCCGGATTTGCCGTTGTGCAGGCTCTAACTGAGGAACTCCTTGATCGCAGTCTCATACGCCCGTTGGGAGTGGCCGAGCCGACGTCGTTCTTGGCCATCACTGTGTGCACTACCAGGGTGGTTCACGACCTCAGCGGTGTTCACAACAGGGTTAAGGCTGAGATCCAGTCCTTCGAGGAGGAGATCAGAACTTACTAATGAATTTCTAAATATGGAAGGGGCGGCAAGCCCTCAACGCGGACGCCGAACGATCACCTTGAACAAAGTCCGCACAGCCGGCGGATTGTCTGTGCCTGGGGAGAACAAAATGACACACGTGGAGATGTACACTGATGGTTCATGCAAAGGAAATGGCCGTGCTGATGGAGGTCGCGGCGGCTGGGCAGCAATTCTGAATTGCAATGGCAGGACGAAGGAGTTGAGCGGAGCCGAGCCGAACACAACCAACAACCGGATGGAACTTCTGGCTGTAATCTCCGGTCTGGAAGCTCTCACAAAAGAATGCACTATAAAAGTTCACTATGAATTCGGAATACATGCGGAATGGCATTACGAAGTGGATAGCTGGCTGGAAGCGGAACGGGTGGAAAACGAAAGACAAGAAGCCGGTTAAGAACCAGGACCTGTGGCAGCGACTCGACGCCCTGGTCCAGAAATACCAGATCGAGTGGAATTGGGTTCGCGGTCACAACGGCAATCCCGGCAACGAACGCGCCGACACGCTCGCGCAGGCTGCGGCCGATACTCTCTTGTGATTTCTGCGGCGGGTATGAGGATCGTGTGGTCCCGCGAGTGCCAGAGGGCTCTGATTGATTACGACGGTTCGCCGACCGATCCACCGATCGCGTACACGGTGTAAAGCCTGAAGGTCCAGCTGTGCCTCGTATTTGATTGGGACGAACCGGGCCTCTGCACAGCTTCAGCAATCGCCTCCGCATCGACGTAGTCGTTTTTGTTCGACTTGACGAAGGGCCGAACATACTCGGCGGGCATGAGTTTTACTGTGTGTCCTTGTGCTGCGAGAGCCGGGCGAGAAAGTGGGAGCCAGGACAAGCTTCCATGCCGATTAAACACGCTGGGATGTTCACGGTATGCCTGATCAGCTGCTTCCGGCTGAAACGCTTCTTGACGACGATGTGGCCTTCCTTGCTTAAGCCAATCAGATGGAAAACGGTTTTGCCGATGTCGATGCCGCAAACATGTGCTGTCATGGACGATCCTCCTTTGCTCGCCTTCATCCTGACCAAGGTGATTTCTGAAGACGACGGACCATCCCATTACCCCTAAATCTGAAGGACGTGAATAAAGGATTCAGTAAGCCCAGCGAGTTTGCCGCCGTGCTTGAGCGTCTGGCAAAACGCAATATTTATGCGATCACCTCGTTCATCTTCGGCATGGATAACGACACTCCGGGAGTCGCCGAACGCACCTTGCAGCAGGTCCGCACATGGCCTCCGGGCCTGCCAATCTTCGGACTGCTCACGCCATCAAGTTGGAGCAGTCCATACGGATTGACATGGCCCCAGAGCAGCGGCGTGAGTGCCCGGCGGTCCTCCGCCGTCAGTCGGTCGGTCCAGGTGGCTCCTGCAGTACGCGCTGGATCATGAGCGTGTTGATGTAAACCAAGATTACCTGAAGCAGGTGAAGTGTAAGCATCGTTATCTCCTGGCCCTCAGTACGATTGGGGGCGATTTCGCCGCCCCGCCCATAGAGGATGAAGCCGTTGGCACTGTTCCAGTTTTCAACTGCGTTCAATCGTTCATGGATCTCGCCCGCAATGGAAGCAAGTGTAGATAGCGGCATAGAAATATCGTCTTGCGCGCTTTACCAAGTTCGGCCAGCGCTTTATAAGTGGGGTGTTGGACGTTGTTCCGGTGAAGCGCTGCAGGATGTCCTCCGGCTCGGCTGTGCCCAACCGCAGCGCGGTTGCATACTTCACGAGGCGTGCGAGTCGGGAGATGCCGGGCTGGCGGCTCACGGCAGCCGCAGCCCCGGCGGCTTGCGCGGAAGGCACAGAGATTGCCGCCGCAGGTGCAAGCCACAGGACGACACCAGCCAGGGCGGAAAGAACATAACGACTCTCTGCTTGTTACGAATCCTGTTCCTGACGTGGGTTACTTCAATCGAGCATTACTGGGTAACTCTTCGTGAGCGCCGGGGACATCAAGGCCGAACAAAGCCGCAACCAGCCGAAACACTCAAGCCGCTGCTCGATAAAATGAAGGCCACTCTGGGCGACCGTGTGAAAGATGTACGCGCCTCAGTGCGGCTTTCAGATACATGCAGCAAACGGGCCTTCATCTCACTATTTGGAAGCAGGAATTGGGGAAGACGCCAGCGGGCTCTTTGAGGGGAATTGCCCGGATTCCGGCCGTATCAATTGGATTCGACCTGCTTTATCTTGGGTCAGAATCAACGCGCCGGCGCATCTTCTTCCATCATGCTCAGCCACAATCTAAGGGTGATGTCGGCACTGCGCTCAGGCACGCCGATGTATGAACGCATTTCTTCTCGATAGCGGCGCTCTAATTCTGCGGCCGTGATGAACCCGTGGCGAGCAAGGAACATCAAGTCTACACGGTCGCGCTCGGCGTTCCTTCCGAGTTTCATCAGCGCCAAATCGCATGGATCGACAGCGAACAGTCGAATCCTTCGTAGGTCTCCCGCGAACATCTCGCTCAGCCGCTGATCATAATTCTCGGGGTAGGCTTGAATAGCAGTGACCAGATCGAGGTACACACCATGCTTTCGGTGGAGTTCCGAGCCCTCTTCAGCAGCCTGAAGAAACTCCTGCCTCTGCACGTTGGGAGTGATTGCCAACACATCGAGGTCAAACGTAGTTCGCGACGAGAATCCGTATTTGGTGCCCACGACAAATCCGCCAATGCAGTGGAAGTCCACGGCTGCGGTGGCGATGTCATCGAGCTCGCGAAGAAATGCGCCCCAGGGCCTGGGAATGCGATCCTTCTTAGCCATTGGCCAGGTGCTCCGTAACTAGGTCGGACAGTACGTGCCAGGCTCGTGCCTCTGGTGATCGATGCGCTTGCAACCAGTTCCGTTCTGCCTGAGTCATGCCGTCGCGGCTGAAGGTATCTTCTTTTGCTAGCAGCGATTCCCGCAGTGTTTCCTCTTCCCGTGCGAGCTGCGATGCAACGTCTGATTCGCCTCTCTCCTCCGCTACCTTTCTCGCCAGAGCTACCGTGAATCCAAGCCGGTTCTGCAAATCCCGGACCTTCGCTTCGCGCCGCGCCCACTCCCAATTCATTCCGACAAAGTGCCTGGCCAACCAAGGAAGTCCTTCGGCGACGCGCCGGTCCAGGTCTCGCTCGGCCAAAGCCATAACGAGAAACTGTGCTGGGTTCCAGGATGGCAAACCAGTTCGAAAGTAGCCATAGGCCGGATAGCCGAGGTTCGACAACTCCTTGGCAAAATCCACGCGCACTGAATCCGCATCTTTCCGCATAGGGAGCTTGGTCGCGTCAAACTGTAGGCCGAGCTTGTGCAGCTTTTTTAACCATTGAGCAGGAACCGGACGAGTTCCGTGCTCCCAGAGAGAGACGAGGGTCTGCGAAACCCCAAGACGCCGGGCCAGTTCGTTCTGGTTCCATTTGTGCTTCTTTCGTAGAGCTCTGAGTTCAGCGCCAGCCATCTTCGTGCCTCTGTGGCAAGCATTATATTACATATATATGTAATGCTACATTTTTGGCGGTTACAGGATGATTGCCGCTAACAGGACTACAAAGCATTTGCCAATCCCGGAACGGGATCGTGAGCTACTGGGGGACACCTCAAGAAACGGAAATTTACGTAGTGCGCCGGGAGACCGGCAAGGAGCAGATGGTGCAAGTCCATTACGGTGAAGGTATAGCGAACCACACCGGCCCCGAGTCATGCGCAGTACATCGTGAGGTGTGCGGCGAAGCGTTGACAGGGGAGCGTGCAGGCCAGCCATTGAGCCGCGAAACATTTCACATCCAGGACGCCGACGTTGTTACGTTTGCGGAAGGCAAAACGAACGGGTGCGACATCGCGAGCGCCCGAACGGTCCTGCGTGGTCGTAGACCCTGGCATGCACGGACACTCTTTGCTCGGGAACCGGGAGATCTCCGGTTTGACCATTTTCAGTTAAGGGATGGTCCGCGTCGGGAAGGCGAGAAGCCGTAGCCGATGATGAACGAACCTGAGAAGTCAGACCCTTCCATAGTAGCTGCGAAGCTGGCGAACAAGCCCGGGCGACCGGACGCGGAGTCGGCGGAGCCAAGGGAAGGGACCAAGGGGAACACGCCTGAGCCGCACACGCGCCGGACACCGAGCCGGACCAGCGTGTCACCGGGGCTTGAGCGTGTACGAGAGCGAGCAAGGCAAGGGAAGAAAGAACGGTTCACCGCTCTGCTACATCACGTGACGGTTGATCTGCTCCGAACAGCGTATCTCAAGCTTAAGCGAGACGCGGCACCAGGAGTGGATGGCATCACGTGGAGCGAGTATGGGCATGACCTGGAAGCCAAGCTTGTGGAGTTGCATGGACGTGTTCATCGCGGCGCCTATCGGGCGCTGCCCTCGCGGCGTAAGTTCATCCAGAAAGAGGATGGGCAAGAAAGGCCGCTTGGGATTGCTGCGCTGGAAGACAAAATTGTCCAGCGAGCGGTGGTGGAGGTGCTCAATGCGATTTACGAGCAAGACTTTCTCGGCTTTTCATACGGATTCCGACCGGGCCGCGGCCAGCATGATGCGCTAGACGCGCTCGCAGTCGGGATTACGCACACGAAGGTGAGCTGGATAGTAGACGCCGATGTCCGATCATTTTTCGATTCGATGAGTCACGAGTGGCTCATCCGTTTTGTTGAACATCGCATCGGCGATCCGCGCATAATTCGTCTGATTCGCAAGTGGCTGAAGGCTGGAGTGATGGACGGTGCAGAGTGGAAGTCGAGCGACATCGGGTCCCCGCAAGGGGCGGTGGTCACTCCCCTTACACAAAAGGTAATGTTGGTTGTCAGTCCTGCCTGGCGGTAGACCGCCTTGTGGGGGTCCCGGCGGGACTGGAATGCTATGGCGAATGGTGATGGTGTCGTCTCCTATTAGGATGTCTTTCACGACGAGCCGTACGATTCGCTGTCGCTCAGTGATACTCAGCGTATCAGCAGCACCGCGCAGCCGGGCGAGGAACGCCGTAAGTGTCTCTGCCAGGCGTAGGAAGGCCGCCCGATCGTTGGCCTGATCAGCGATTGCCTGCAACTCAGCCCTGAGCGCCTGTTCTCGCTGGCGCAGTGCAGGCATACGCTCACGCAACTGCTCGATTGACATCAGTGCTTCTTGGTAGGCGTTGAGAAGGCGTTCGATGCCCTTGCCAACATGCGCCAGTTCCCTCTGCAGACTCTGCTCACGCTTTTGGGTCGGATCGGACGAGCGCGCTGCAGCCAGTTGACGGTCAAGCTCCTGCTGTATCAGCATCGGATCTTCCAGCAGCCGGATCACTTCGGCCCAGACGATCTGATCGAGCAGATCCTGCTGGATTAGGCGGCCGTTGTCGCAAACAGGACCGCCCAGTTTTCGCCAGCCATCCGAGCCAATACATTTGTAGTAGTGGATCTTGCGTGCGGTCGTGCGCGTTGATGTACGCGAGAAGGCGTAGCCGCACTTCTGACAGCTGACCAGCCCCTGCACGATACTCGGCTCAATAGTGCGACGGCGAGATCGTATTTTGTTCTCCTGCAGAAGCTCCTGGGCACGGGCGAAGCTATCATCACTAACCAGTGCCGGCACGGGAATCTCTATCCATTCTTCGCGTGGGCGCTCGTGGCCTGCTGTGGTGCTTGGTGTGATCACGCCCCGCCGACGCAATGGACGGACTACGCGCGTCCGTGCAGAGACGCGCGTCTTGCCGAAACAGGCGACACCACGATAGGCCGAGTTACGCAATACGGCCCACACAGTCGAGCGTTCCCACCGGGCGCTTGCTTTGCGAGTTGGGATGCCTTCGCCGTTGATCCGGCGGGTGATCTCGCCGATGCTGATTCCTTCAACCGTGTACATCTCATAGATGCGCCGCACCACACGAGCCTCGGCTTCAATCACGGCGTACGCGGCAGGAGCCTCATCGGTCTTGCGGATATAACGATAGCCATACGGAGCGCCGCTCATTACGCTGACCTCACCCGACTGGGCCCGGTGTCGCTTACCGCGGCGCGATCGCTCCAGAATCTGCGCCCGCTCATATTCAGCGATCATTCCCTGGAACTGCACAAGCAGTTGATCTTCCGGGCTGGAACCCTGCGGTGCTTTGATAAACAGCGTCTCGACTCCGTTGCGGGCCAGTTCCTCAATCAGCAGAATCTGGTACGCGTACTTGCGACTGAGCCTGTCTGGCGAATACGCGAGCACGACCTGGATCTGCCCTTCGGCGGCAAGATCCCTGACACGTTCAAGACCCGGCCGTTCCAACGTCGCTCCGCTATAGCCGTCATCTTCGAAGACCCATTCTTTGGGCACCTCCAGATCGTGCCTCTGGGCGAACTCGATCAGAGCCGCCGTCTGGCTTGCTATCGTGTTCGCCTCGCGCTGCTGCTCGGACGATACCCGTGCGTAGATCGCCGCCATCCTCATGATCGAGCTCCTTTACAATGCCGCCGACGGGACGCTCCCGACCGGGCACCAGAATACTGTAGGCCTGAGCGAGCTTCGAATCGTGCAGGCGATCAAACGCATAGTCAACGTGAATTTGAAACTGGCCGTGTCTCGCGCGCCGCTCAGCCATGCTTTTTCTGAGTGTTTAGGAACGCGGCCAACGCGCGTGTCACGATCGCCCCGATAGTTAGCCCACTGCTTCTCGCGTAAGCCCGCAGCAGACGTGCCATTCCCGCCGGGAGCTTGAGCGTGATCGGCACCGTAACCTCGGACACTTCGACTGGTTGATCGAGCTTTTGCGCTTCTTCGAGGTACCGATACGCCTGACGTTCTGACAAGTCGAAATCTCGGGATAAGCGCTGCATAGCATCGGGCAGAGAAACACTTTTCCGGAGCAGGGCGTAAGCGGCATTCAGCTGCCGAGCCTTGTCCGCTTTGGTTGATCGCGTCATCCGTCATAAACATATTACCTCTTACGGCGCACGTCAAGAACTGGACGACTAGCCCGCCAGCCCTTTATTGCCCTTTCAAATTCGAAGTTACCTTTTGTGTAAGGGGAGTGATGTCACCGACACTCGCTAACATCTACCTTCATTACACCTTCGACCTCTGGGCCGACCAGTGGCGACGCCGCTACGCCCGGGGGAATGTTGTGCTCGTGCGTTACGCTGACGATACTGTCGCCGGTTTTGAGCATGAGTCCGACGCCAGGCGTTTTCTGGCGGATCTGCGCGAACGGCTGGAGAAGTTTGCATTATCGCTGAATCCGGACAAGACACGTCTGATCGAGTTTGGCCGCTTTGCGGCCGAGCGTCGAGCGCGACGCGGCCTTGGTAAACCGGAGACGTTCAACTTTCTTGGCTTTACCCACATCTGTGGGCAGTCACGGGCTGGCTATTTCCTTCTCAAGCGCAAAACGCGTCGAGATCGGATGCGGGTCAGGCTACGAGCCATTAAAGAAGAGCTGCGGCGACGGATGCATGAACCTATTCCAGAGCAGGGCCGATGGTTGGGCCAAGTGCTGCGTGGCTATTTCGCGTATCACGCGGTGCCAACAAACACCAAGAGCTTGTCTGCGTTTCGACACCACGTTACTGATCTCTGGCGGCACTCGCTTCGGCGACGCAGTCAGCGGGATGGCACAACGTGGGATCGTGCCGCGCAACTCGTGGCAGCATTTCTGCCCTCTGTGCGAATAATTCATCCCTGGCCACATGACCGTTTTGCCGTCAATCACCCAAGGTGGAAGCCCGGTGCGCGAATTGCGCCCGCCGGGATTTGTGCGGGGGGCGCTCAGCAATGAGTGTCCCTACCGCGATCGCTAAGGAGAGATCGGCGGCTCCATAAGAACGGAAAACCGGGTTTTCAACAGTACGCGTTTATTCGACAGTAGTCAGAACGATCCCCGGAATTTACTTTGCCGGAGGAGAACTCTCCAGCTTTTCCTGAACATGTTGTTCAGTTTCTCTGGCCATGACCGGATCAATCTTTTCCAGAATTCTCAACTCCTCGAATGCGGCTTCGCGTTCTCCGAGCGCACCGTAAACCTGTGCAAGCCAAGCGTGGGTATCGACCTCTCCGTACCCCAGAATCGCCTTCAGAAGTCCTTAAGGTACGTAACTTTCCGTTTATTGAGGTGTCCCCGACGTTGGAGGCTCTAGGACAACCAGCTCCAGAGCGGTTCGTAGCCTCGTTTGCGCTCTCGCCACCGAGTCGTTTGCATCGGTAGTCTCATTGAGAAGCGCCTGTTCTGATTTCAGAACAGAACGCTTGCGAGCGAAATTTTAGCCAAATCCCCTTTTACAATCACCAGATATATAACGAAAAGGAAGCAACACAACCTGTTGTTCAAAGTAGCCAGTTTTACAGCATTACAGATCTTGCCGCTAATGTGTCCTAGATCAAACAGTTCAGGGAGAAGCTGTGGCGAAATGCATATTTGTTGTGGACGACGAGCGATGTATAGCGGACACACTGGAAGTGATACTCCGCAGTGCAGGATATGAGGTACGCGCGTTTTACAACGCTCAGACCGCGTTAGAGCAAGCCACCTCCTGCTCTCCTGACCTGGTTATCACCGACGTAATCATGCCTGTAATGAACGGTGTGGAAATGGCCGTTCTCTTCAAAGAACGTAACCCCAGGTGTAAAATTCTGTTGTTTTCAGGTATGGCATCCACGCAGAATATTCTCGAGGTGGTCGGACGGCTGGGGTATGATTTTGAACTGTTGGCGAAACCGATTCACCCGACAGATTTGCTGGCAAGGGTTGTAAGTATCACCGATAAATCCGAACGTTGAACTGACCATAGGTTGAGCGCCCACCCATTTTGAATCCCATTTGTACAAACTGGCTCTGGCACGATAAACCTTCTCGTCGAGGAGAGCTTGCAAAGTTGTGGGGTGATCACGCTGACGCCGCGACCTCCGCGACTGGCCGGAAGGCTTTGTGCCAATGGCTGAACGCATCTTCCAAGGTCCCATTCAGTGCGAACGTCGAGGAAACTTTGGACGGTATTGCGGTTCCATCTCATCTGCTTCTTCACCATCCGTTTCGCGACAATCTCGTTCACTGCTGACTCGACAAACCCGGTCGAGATCCGTTGTGCGTTTTCGCATAAAGTGAGATTTTGGTATTCGGAGAATCAACAACTTACAATGCATCCGGCATCATAAGCTGGAATCCTCAACCCCCAAAAGATGGGATTTTCTTCCGAAGTGTCGCATAAGGTCAGAATTCTTCGACGTAAAGGCCGAACTCTCTGTATCAATTGATAACACGGTACTTATCATTGCAAATGGGTATGTCTGTTGATCCGAATAGCCTTCCTGGTACGCATTTGTTCGACTAAACATACCAAACACATACGAAAGGAGTTAGGGTAGTCTTTTAAAGAGCTGACTGGGTGCCGAACGTGTGTTCTAGCCCAGCTTATGGTGTGTCGAATCTCACCTTAAGCTGCCGAGGTCCGACTTTATGAGTAAACCGACACAGGATGTGCGTTTTCGCATAAAGTGAGATTTTGGTATTCGTAGAATCAACAACTTACAATGCATCCGGCATCATAAGCTGGAATCCTCAACCCCCAAAAGATGGGATTTTCTTCCGAAGTGTCGCATAAGGTCAGAATTCTTCGACGTAAAGGCCGAACTCTCTGTATCAATTGATAACACGGTACTTATCATTGCAAATGGGTATGTCTGTTGATCCGAATAGCCTTCCTGGTACGCATTTGTTCGACTAAACATACCAAACACATACGAAAGGAGTTAGGGTAGTCTTTTAAAGAGCTGACTGGGTGCCGAACGTGTGTTCTAGCCCAGCTTATGGTGTGTCGAATCTCACCTTAAGCTGCCGAGGTCCGACTTTATGAGTAAACCGACACAGGATCACTCGATGCTGACGGCCATGACCGCCGTTGACAACATCACCGCGGGGCGGCGCGATAAGCAGAACATCTGGGGTGTGAACACCGAACCGGATTACCACGAGAGCAAAGAAAAATAGCCGCGGATATCCCATGAGACTCTCTAAAACTCGAAAGGCGTCCGGATTCCTGCTGTGGGGTGATTTCGATCACAGGAGGGGGCTGTCTCCGAGGGTAAACTACTAGGCAAGGTGGAAGTCCGATTGCTTCGCCGCGAGTTGTGCTTCAGCTTTGGAATCATGAGTGATCAGACTCGAAATATGGGGAATCATGCGCGATATGCCCCATGAATTGCCGCCAGAGACAATTCCGAATATCCGCTTACTTCACTCGAAACAAACCGCTTGCTCGATTTGGCGCCAATTGGCACAACAGTTGCAGTCAAAACTATAGCTTCCCTTGAAAGTAGGAGCCCGAAATGGGTTTGAAGTCTATCTGGACCAAGGTTTATCAGACGCTCGCTTCAGTGCGAACGGGTATTTTCCTCATTATTGTTGTTGGTATTTTTTCGGCAATTGGTACGGTCATCCTGCAGCGCCCCACCTCGGAGCCGGAAGATTTGCAGCGCTCGTACTCGCCGGAGACTCTGCTCTGGCTCGACCGCCTCGGGCTCACTGATATTTTCCATTCCTGGTGGTTCCTCACCTTGCTGTGCGCGTTCTGCGTCTGCCTGATCTTTGTCTCGCTCGACCGCTGGCCCAATGCGTGGAAGGTTTATACGAAGCCGGTCCGCTTTGCCGAGCCGAACTTCCGCTTGAGCCTGCCCGAAAAGGTGAACATTGCAGTAAAAGACGAAGCTGGCGCACTGTCGGTTGCCGAGCGTGTTCTGAGCCGCTTCGGCTTCAAGCCGGAACGGGTGACTGAAAACGGCGCCACTGGTTTGTTTGCACAGAAGCAGCGATATTCAGTCCTTGCCGTCTACCTGGTCCACTTGAGCCTGCTGTGTATCTTTGCCGGATATATCGTGGACGGTATCGTCGGTTATCGCGGAACGATCAATGTTCCTGAGGGCCAGGCGCTCAGCCAGATGTCGGTGCGCGACGATAAAGGTGCCGAGGCCAAGAAAGAGCTTCCATTCCTCATCCGCTGCGATGGTGCCGGGGAAGAGACCTACGCGGATGGCAGTCCGAAAAAATGGTGGTCCAAGCTTACCCTGATCGAAGGCGGCAAAGAAGTTGCCACCAAGACAATCGTGGTCAACGATCCCCTGGTGTACAAGGGAATTCGCATTTATCAGTCCAGCATGGGCCAGTCCAGCACGCCCAAGACACTCACCTTCGCAGTGACGCCAACCGCTGGGGGAGACGCGACGATGGTCGAGGTTCCCATGAACGGCAAAGCATCGCTGGCTGACGGAGAGAGCCTGAGTGTTTTGCGCTGGGTTCCCGATTACTACGTTCAGGACAACGAGGTCTATAAAAAATCCGACGATCCTGAGAATCCAGCGGTTCAGCTTGGCTTGACCAATTCCAAGGGCGAGACCAAGAAGCTCTGGATACTCTATCGGGAATTGAACAGCACCAAAGGACAGGATGCGCCCTTTGACTTTGCGCTCAAAGGGGCAAGCTGGGCGCAGTTTACGGGCCTTGAGGTTTCGCATCATCCTGGGCAGTCTGGAGTTTGGATTGGCGTCGTGCTGATGGCGATTGGGCTGGTGATTGCCTTTTACACTCAGCACTCCCGAGTTTGGGCCGCGATTGCCGAAGACGGCAAAGGCGGCAAGCTTCTTTGGGTAGGCGGCACGACCAATAAGAATCGCGACCGCTTCCATATTAAATTTGCGCAGATCAAGACCGCCCTGCAAGAGGAACTGAGTGGCCAGGCCGCGGCCAACAATAACGTTAAGATCGCAGAGAATACGCTGACCAAGGCATAGTCCAAGGCAGCGCAGGAGTCATAAAGATATGTCAGAAGCACGAGTAGAACGGCAACAGCCGGCAAGCGGAGCCGCGCTGCTGGTTCTAGTAGGACTTGGCATCGCCTTCGCGCTGCTGGTTGCGCTGTTGGCTGCGGCCAAAACGCATTCCGGCCCCATCTATGGCGAGGCCAATATGCTGTACACCGCACTGGTCCTCTACGCCGGCGCGGGAACGCTGTACATGGGATATGGCGTTACTGGCATTGATCGCTATGTCAACGCCGCCTCGCTTTTGACCGCATTGGGATTTGCCGCCAACACCGCTGCGGTGGCGCATCGCTGGTCGGTTGCAGGCCGTCCGCCATTCTCCAACATGTACGAGATGTTGCTGAGCTTTGTCTGGACGCTTGCCTTACTGACGCTGATCGCCGAGAAGGCCTACAAGGTAAAGATCATCGGATCGATCACCATGCCGATCACGGTGGTCTCCGTGATCCTGATGCAACTGCTGCCCAGCGATATCCGTCCCCTGGTTCCGGCGCTGCAGTCCACCTGGTTGCAGGTACACGTGACTTTGGCGATGCTCTCCTACGCCGCCTGCGCCGTCAGCTTTGCCCTCGCGATGATGTTCCTGATCCAGGACAACATGGCAACCGAATCCATTCAGGCAATCACTTCGGGGGGAATGTTTGCGGTTTACGCTGGTCTCCTGTTGACGCGTTTCCGCGCCGGCGCGCTTGCTGTCACCGCCTACGATTTGGAACAGAAAACCGAGGTGATGATTTCGCGTGGGCATCCGCTCTTCATTCAGATTCCAGACTTGGGCTGGCTCTACCTGCTGGTCCTGCTCTCGACGCTCGCCCCTCTGTTGTTGTACATCGCCGGACGAGTCAAGAAGGACTCCTCGCTCTTTGACGCAGCCAGCAAAGGAATGTTTATCTCCATTCTGCTGCAGGTCGTCGGCTTGGCAATCTTTATCGCGCGGGTGAAAAACGGACAATACAGCTCGCCCGATGCAGAAGGCATGTTCGCCACCGCGCTTCCGGCAAATCCATTCCTGCTTTCGGGAATGGTGGGCGGAATCGTAGCCGGTCTGCTTTATTTGCTGCTGTTGTGGAGACGTGAAGGCTTGCAGAGAATGATGCCTCCGGCGAACGACCTCGACCGCGTGACCTACAAGATCATCTGCATTGCCTTCCCATTGTTGACCCTGATGATCGCCGCCGGTGCTTACTGGGCCAATCAGACCTGGGGAAGCTATTGGAGCTGGGACCCGAAGGAAACCTGGGCGGCCATCACTTGGCTGGTTTATGCCGGCTATCTCCATATGCGCATCACGCGCGGGTGGAAGGGACGCCGCGCGGCCTGGTTCGCCATCCTCGGTTTCGCCGTGGTGATCTTCACCTTCTTCGGCGTTACCTATCTGCTGCCTGGCTTGCATGCGTATGCGGCCGGTTGATTTGGTTGGATAGGGAAGGCCGTCGCGCTCCGTCGCGACGGCCTTTTTCTTTTATGCGCGAAGGCGCGTTAGTTGTAGGTGCGAACTGCCGCTTCAGCCACTTGGGGAACTTCTCTGGGGGGCTCTGATGGGAATAGAAGTCACACCGAAGTTGCCGACTGTATTACCTGTTCCTTAGTCCCAGAAGGTGTATGCCTGAATGTGTTTCGAGGGTTCGATGCTGACGATTTTAGTGGGGG
Source organism: uncultured Acidobacteriota bacterium (assembly GCA_963786435.1). Taxonomy (GTDB): domain Bacteria; phylum Acidobacteriota; class Terriglobia; order Terriglobales; family Acidobacteriaceae; genus TOLSYN. The sequence goes on along the minus strand of CAWAZK010000002.1, from coordinate 1,372,039 downwards.
CACTATTTTTGATGTAAGTTCTTGCCCGCCTATGTCTGCTTGATGCAGGCCCGAACAGTCCGCTGCCCTGCCTAGGCAGCCATCATCGAAGAAATGCGATTCCGTAGATGTCTATGGGCAGGATTCATGGGGCGCTTCGCCGTTGTGATGCCTTCGCATCTGCGAGCTACGCTGTTTGCGAAAAGAACGGCGCCGGGTAACAGGGAACTATCAATTTCTTCTTGCTCAGAGAGAAAGTCTCACTTCGTGCCACTGAACTGAAAAACCTGGACTCGGCGGGCATCGACAATGTAGACACGGCCGGTCGAATCAGCCCACATCCCTGCCGGTGCGTTGAACTCTCCCATCCTAATCCCAGGCCGCCCAAAGGCCCGCAGAAACTGCCCGTCGTGGTTGTACATTCGAATAGTTCCAGTTCCAGGGTCACTGACGTAAATGCGATTGTCCGAGTCCATGAATAAGCCAGGTGTCGCATCAGGACGCGAAGTAATGCTGCTTGAGATTCTAAATTCGTTTAGGAATTTCCCCTGTAAGTCCAAGGTATGAATACGCGTCCCATCAAGCACGATTAGTTCGTCGTTGTGGACTAGAACTGTTTGCGGATTCTGGAATCGACCTGGCTCAGTGCTTCCGCCTCTTGTACTAAAGCCCGACCCGGTGTCGGTTGTTCCAACGCGCGCCAGCACCTTTCCTTCTAAGTCAAGAATCAAAAGCATATGGCGAGGTGGATCGAGAATGTATAGGTGACCAGACTTGCGGTCTATGGCGATGCTCGCGGGACGCACAAAAAGCCCTTCGTCCCCGAGGTTCCCAATGCTGCGGAGATATCTTCCCTCCGGGTCGTATACCAAGATCACGCCGCGCTCAGAATCAGAGACATAAATGTTGTCGTCTTTGTCCACGGCGACACCGTTCGGTGATTGGAGTCGTCTGCCCGGCCCGCCAACGATTTGAAACGAGTCTTTTGCAGCATAGGCAAGCACGTGCAGACTGTGTGCGGCGGCATCGGTGACGATAACGCGCTGTCGCGAGTCGGTCGTCACAGATTGCGGCACCAATAAAACCTTTTCAGGTCCATACGCGAAAGAAACAATCGAATCGCGAAGCTCCTGAACTACAGAGTTCCCTTTTGCGACTTTTACGGCGTGTTCCGGTGGTTGAAAGTCCTCAACCAGTTGCTCGTCGCGATGAAGTTCTATGCTCGGTGGCACCTGTTTCGTAGCATCGTCTTCGTTCAATTTAGCTGCGGTAGGTAATGCGGCAGCGGGTGGAGGTTGATCGGTGATCGACGCGGTCTTCATGGAGTCAATGAACATGCCGAACTTGGTCAGGGGCTTGAACTTCCCATCGGCGGAAAATGAGCCAACGTATTCCAATTGGCGGCTCCCATCGAGAGCCACTCGTGGAAATGCCCGGACTGCTGTCTGCTCTGCTGCTTGTGTCGCGGCGTCGGGCGACTTGCCTCCAGCGGCCAACGCGCTCGTGGCCAGCAGCACTAAGCCAAACAACAGGACGGTGGTCATCCTGAAAACAGCACAGCTGATAACAGGGATATCTGAATTGACGGACGTAATCTTTTCCGCGTGCATGTACAGCAACTCACCCCAAGCGCAGATTCGCGACGGTTGTATTCTCGATCTTCATGTTGAACTCGTCGGCAATCGGAGAGGCTCCGGTCGATAGTTCTACCCGCTAGCTAGTAAGAATGTGTGTTGCAGTTAAGTCGCCATGTTTACCCAAATCGAGAGTTGCAGACCTTCGACCTCCAAGGCAGCCTTTTGCCCTGAAACGGGTCCCTGCTTGGGGCGTCGAGAGAGTGTTAAGAGATCAACCAAACCAGAACTGAGGTTTTTGGCGTAGCCGCGAAGCGGGTCAAAACGCGCAACAATAGAGACATTTCCATCAGGGCTTCCAATCAAGTGCTTCCGGAATTCCGTGAGACTCGTCAAATGAAATGATCCGCTCGGATTAAGGAGACCACGTACATTTTGAGCATGGACAAACCAGCGCAGAAATAACCAGCGCCGAATAGATTTTGAACATTCGATGCTTATGAAGTTACAAGACCGCCGAGCTACAATTTGCTGTAAGGATGTAATGATGGTTGACGTTGAAACTGTAGATAGAGTGTGTGCCCGGAAGTTTCGGCTTTTCGCCGCGATATGTTTCGTACTCGTGTTACTTACTGCCTACGCCCTTGCGCAATCAGGCAAGCGTCTAATTTTAAAGGACGGCACTTGGCAAGACATCACGCAATACGAAGTGCAAGGAGATCGCGCACGCTACTTTAGCTCCCAGCGTGGGGAATGGGAGGAACTACCCAAGGAACTCGTCGATTGGAAAGCGACAGAAGAATGGAATGCAGGACTAAAGGATAAATCCAAGGAACTGCGTCAACTCGACGCCGATGATGCCGGCGACGAGCAAGAAGCCAAAGCCGAAGCAGCAAAGGGACCCATGGTAATGCCTGGGTTAAAGCTTCCGCTTACAGGCGGGGTTTTCATGCTCGACATGCTTGCTGGTCAGCCATCACTGAATGAATTAACGCAGAACGAAAGTAAGGTGAACGGCGACTTGCGTTCGGCCATCAACCGCAAAGCTTACTTCAAACAAGAATTCGAATTGAGAGGGCCACATGCGCGCGTGCAGGCCCATGCTTCGGCATCGGCGATCTTCGTCAACATCGATACTAAGAAAGATCCGATTGCGCAGCAGATTACGTTGGCCGACCGTTTCCGCGTCTTGCGCCTGGAATCGAAGAACGACTCGCGTGTTCTCGCCAGCGTGGAGGTAAGTGTGCTGGGTAAACAGAACCAATCACAGCAGGCTGTATCGACGCGCGTTGAAAGCTTCGGAGAAGGCTGGTTGAAAATTATTCCACTAGAGACTCTCGAACCGGGCGAATATGCGCTTGTGGAGATGCTTGGCCAAAGTGAGTTCAATTCCTATGTATGGGATTTTGGTGTAGATCCGAATGCCCCCGCTAATCCCAATGCCCTCAAGCCGGAGTCAATTGCGAACGATAACACCAGTGGTGCCTCACCCGAAGTGGAGCCGCTGAGGAAGTAGACCGCGCCGGCTTGCCTTGGAGCTACGAAGCGGCATAACAACTGCAATGGGCCAAAAGCTCCCCATCCGGCATCACGCTGGGCGGCATCTTGGCTCTGACCCTTGCGAGCGGTGCAAGCGCTCGTGGCAAACCGAATGAAAATACCTTAGTTAGGGAAATAATTTGTTATCAATAATATAGTTGTACTTACCTAGGACTAATGCGGCATTAATTCTAAGCAATCTGAGAACATCTCCCGATGGGATAAGCGTGGGGAGAACCGTATCGTGGATTCCATGAAACGGCTTCTCGCACTGCCCCTACTCGTGCTTATAACTGCTATCATCACAGGCTGCGGAAGCGGCTCTGCGAAGGTCCAAACCCCAACGGCCTCGACACTGAAGCCTGCTCCGACACCGACAGTCACGGTCCTGCAACTTACAAGCAATTCTCTTTCTGGTGGAACCGTGGGCAGCGGCTATTCGCTCACTTTGCAGGCTAGCGGCGGAACTGCGCCTTACACGTTCAGTCTAGCTTCCGGTTCCTTGCCCGCGGGATTAACGCTCTCGACCAGTGGTACGATCAGCGGCACCCCTAGCGCCAGTGGATCCTACTCTTTTAGCGCGATTGTGAAGGATTCAGAGAGCACGCCGCAGGCCGTCACTTCTGCACTGCAACTCAGCATCGTTGCCGCCGCGACGACGACGACCACGCCAACGTCTACACCAACATCTACAACAACGTCTTCACCAACATCGACATCTACACCAACGCCTACTACGCCGGTATCGACGCCGACACCAGTATCTGTACCAGTTCTGCAACTTACCAGCTCTTCTCTTGCGAATGGAACCGTGGGCAGCACCTACTCGGCAACTTTGACCGCAACCGGTGGAACTGCGCCTTTTACTTGGAGCCTTGCTTCCGGAACCCTGCCTGCGGGTCTGACGCTCTCCACCAGCGGAATAATCAGCGGCAAGCCGAGCGCCAGCGGGACATCCTCCTTCAGCGTCACCGTGAAGGATGCCGAGAGCACGCCACAGGCCGTTTCTTCCGCACTGAAAATTAGCATCGCTGCCGCCGTGACGACCCCGACAGTCACACCGCTGCAACTAATCAGCTCTTCGCTTGCGAGTGGAACCGTGGGCAGCACCTACTCGGCAACGTTGACCGCAACCGGTGGAACTTCGCCTTACACCTGGAGCGTCGCTTCCGGAACCCTGCCTGCGGGTCTGACGCTCTCCACCAGCGGAACAATCAGCGGCAAGCCGAGCACCAGCGGGACATCCTCCTTCAGTGTCACCGTGAAGGATGCCGAGAGCACGCCACAGGCGGTTACGTCCGCGCTGCAAATTAGCATCGCTGCCGCCGTGACGACACCGACGGTCACGCCGCTGCAACTTACCAGCTCTTCGCTTGCGAGTGGAACGGTGGGCAGCGCCTACTCGGCAACGTTGACCGCAACCGGTGGAACTTCGCCTTACACCTGGAGCGTTGCTTCCGGCTCTCTGCCTGCCGGATTGACGCTTTCTACCAGCGGGGCAATCACCGGCACGCCCTCCGCCAGTGGAGCCTCTTCGTTCAGCCTTACTGTCAAGGACTCGGCCAGCTCGCCCCAGGCTGCAACGTCCACCTTTAGCCTGACCATCGCTGCCGCCGCCTCGGCTACGGGCGCCGTCAGTGCCAGCAACTATGTCAACATCGTCAATGGTCAGTCGTGGCCGCTGAATTTCGTCCCGTTCTGCATCGGCGCAGGCCAAGAGTGCCCATGGAACAATCCGCTGCCGGACAGCCCGACTCTGATGTCGAACTCGGCTAGCATGATTTCCGGCTTGTTCGGTTCGAGTGGTGGAATGACCGGACTGCCCGATGGCGGGCAGAGTGGCAGCAATGACTTTTCCCACCCCGTTTATCTTGCCGCGAGCACCGATCCTCTGGTGACCATCGGCTCCGGCTGCGGAACCAGCGCCGGGATTACAGGTACGCAAATTCATATTCCCGCCCAGGCGCGACCTACCACCTCGAGCGATGCCCACATGGGTGTGATTCAGCCCAACGGCGACGAATATGATTTCTGGGACGTTACGAATCCGGCAGGGAACTGGACGACGGGCAGCACGCTGCATTGTTCGGAGTCAGGCGCTTATTCCAACATCGTAACTGCCAGCGGCTCGCTTACCTACTCGGCCACCAGCGGGGCGGCTTTATCGGCGGGCAATCTGCGGGCTAACGAGCTTCAGAACGGTGTCATCTCTCATGCGCTCTTTGTGGTGATTCCGAGCAGCAATGGTTATGTCTACCCCGGTACGGCCAATGCCGCTCAGGGCGGCTCTATTCCCATCGGGGCCCGCGTCCAGCTCAAGTGGACCGATGCTCAGATCGACGCCATGACCGGTCAGGCGGCATGGGAAAAGACCCTGCTGCATCAGCTGCATGACTACGGTCTCTACGTTCTGGATACAGGCGGAGACGGATACCTGACCTACAAGTGGGAGTCGTCGACGCAGTTTACAAGCTTTGGCGGAACCAGCCCCGCAGCTGCCTGGGATAAAACGAACAACCCTCCAGCCACCTGGAAGCCTGCCGGAATCAACTGGTCGACCGATTTGATCATTGTCGATCCCTGCTACGCAGAGGGAAGCTGCTAACCTTCCACCTTAGTGCCACTAACTCCATGGCCACCGGTTTTTTAAATGCCGGTGGCCTTTTTTGACACTTCCTCTCGAAATCGATTCGGTCATTTGATATCCAAATCGCGGAAATTGACAGCACAAGCCGCTTGGCGTGCGTTAAAGCCCAAAGTCTCTGGGAATCGAGAAACCACTATGTTAAGCTATTGCGCAGATAGCTCTATTTGCGCATATAGCAGAGAGAACTTGTAAACGCAATATTTGTTCCCGCAAAGGCCCTGTCCGGCACGCGCGGTGGTTGCAAGCAAGGCTGCGGATCAATCATTCAGCACCACGGATGCAGCCTGCTTGATCTGTGGCTGAATGGGCTTGCGTCAAGGGACAAAGCGGATTACCGGGAACAGTCTCCGCCAGCAGTAAGCAACCCATTGGAGGCGTGATAAAGAATTAGTATGCTTCACATAATAAGGCCTATCCCCACTCTTTTGATGGCCCTGATGTACGCCTCTCTTGCAATGGCACAGATAACCCCCGGAACTCCAACATCAGGCGGCACCGCGGGCTCCGTTTTCCCGACCGTTGACGTCCTGGGCGGCCACAATAACTACGGTCGCGGTTGTGCTGGCTGTCACGCTCCTCACAGTGGAGCTTATGGTTCAGGCGGTAACGCTGCCGCGGGCGGCACCACTACTGACCCTTACACTGGCGCCAATGCGCTTTTTGCGCAGGATATGGGGCCGCTTTATGGCCAGACCTTTGACTTCGGCGAACTCTCGAATAGCATGGGTGGCGATATTAACGGCACGGTCCCTAGCAGCTATGTATTTGTGGCTCCCAGTAGCTTGGTCGGTGCGACCTATCAGGGATCAAAGGACATCCGTGGCATTCTGATGTGCCTGGCTTGCCATGACGGCTCGATTGCCAAGGGCGCTATGATGCAGAATCAAGTTTATGAACAGCAGATTGGTGCATTGCCCTCGAGCTACGGCTCCGGCGCAATCCCAACCTTGCTAGCTGCTGATAGTTCGGGCTCCGGATATAAGAACGATCATCCGGTGGGCGAGAACGCCACTGTTCAAGCAGCGCTGGGCACTTACTACGGAACCGGGAACGCCACTGACGGCCTCAACTTCACCATTACCGGTACATCTCCAATGCAGGCGATCAGTAACGGCCCAATCGGCATCCAGCCGGTTGGTGAATATGCGACGTTTATGACTAATTATGGCGCTCCGGCGCTGATGGCGGGTCGCGTGAACTCGGCTGGTGGTTGGACTTACAATCTGCCGGTTAATGCTAATGGCGTGCCGTATATTCTCTGCACCACCTGCCACGATCAGCACAAAATGAACGTATTCTCTGCAACGACGACGTACAACCCGGTTGTAGGCACTAGCGGTACATATGCGACGTACTTCTTCATACGCTCCCCTTACAACGTGAACAACGTCAACCCCCCATCCGGTTCGGCTGCCTCCACCTCGCAGTTCTGCCGCCAATGCCACTTTTCCGACTCGAACGAGGCAAACGACTCGACGTACTCGGGGACCGCGTTCTGACCTTGGCCCATTGTATCGGGGGAAGGCTTGCTGGTTGCAAGCTGCCCCCAGATTCAAAAGGTCAACCTGTAAACACCCGAATAAGAGGTCACCACTAACTGTTCACCGTCCGCCACAGTTCGTAAGCTGTGGGTGTGAGCTGCCTGTGCTGGGAAAGTGGAAACACAATCCAGAAAGTCGTTCCCTTGTTGTGCGCACTGTCCACAGAAAGTTTGGCGTGGTGCATCTCCGTGATCCACTTGGCGATTGACAATCCCAGGCCACTTCCTTCCACTTGGCTGCGCGATGTATCCGCCCGATAGAAACGGTCGAAAATATAAGGCAGGTCAGTTTGGGCAATGCCCATTCCGGTGTCGTGCACCACCACGGTTGCCCGTCCTGAGCTCGTGCTTAGACTCACATCGATGTGGCCCGGCGCTGGAGTATATTTCAGTGCGTTGTCGAGGAGGATCCAGAACAGCCTGCGGAGTGTGGGGAAGTCTCCCATCACATCAACCGGTTGCTCTGTGTCAATTGAAACTGACAGCACTAGTCTCCGCTCATCGGCCAGTGGACGTGCCTTCTCGCATACATTTTCGATCACTGAAACGAGGTCAACTGGTTCCCAAACCACGTCGGAATAATCTGAGTCGGCGCGAGCCAGGGTGAGCATATCGCCTAATAGCACGGCCGCCTTGGCTCCCTCATCAACAATCTCTTTAAATGCCCGCCGACTCTCGGGATCGATTTGCGGGTTTCTCAAAGCCACTTCTGCCGCCGTCCTGGTGAAGGTTAGCGGAGCACGAAGTTCATGCGAAGCATCGGCGGTAAACTGCTTGATTCGATTGATTGACGATTCCAAGCGCGCGAGCATGTCATTGCAGGTTTCGGCGAGCCGTTGCAGTTCATCGCCTGTGTCGGCCACGGGCAATCGCTCAGAGAGATTTTTTATACTGATGGACTGAACCGCAGACGTAATTCGGCCCACCGGTATAAGTGCCTTTCGTCCAACCCAGTAGCCGCCCGCCGATGAGACCAGTAAGAGGATTGGCGCTGAGGCGAGCAATCCGGCTAGAAAACGGTTGAGCACCAGCAGATTTCCCGCTTCGGGGGCTGCCGACATCAGAAAGAGAGATTGATTGCCGAGAGAGAACGGCCGCACCAGCACCCAATAGGCCTGACCGGCAGAATCGATTTGCAGGAAGCGTTCCGCATTGTCGCTCTTCACCGCGGGCCAAGGGAAGACACGTGCTGCGGACGAGGGCGACGGGTAATCGCGACCGCCATCCATACGGAACACCTCGTTCAGGCCGTTTCCGGTTGCATGGGCAAATTCATGAAAGTCCTGCTGGCGATCTTCTTCGTTCTCGTTCTGGTTGTTACGCAGCAAGTCTTGCAGGCGGTCCACGCGGCGCGAGAGTGTTTGGTGCCGTTCACCGGTCAAAGTGCTTTTCAGGTTGAACCACATTGCCGCGCCGAACAGCAGCCATCCGAGGAAGAAAATGCCTCCAAACCAAAGCGTCAGTCGGAGTGAGATTGACCAGCGGCGCATCAGCAGGACTCGGCTCGCAGCGAATACCCCACACCGCGAATGGTGTACAACAACTCCGGCTCACCAGGCCGGGTAATCTTTGAGCGTAGAGCACGAATGAAGACATACAGGCTGTCGAAGCTGACATCACACTCGTCGCCCCAGCCCTCTTCGATGAGCACACCGTGAGGAACCACGGTTCGTGCCCTTCGCATCAGCGATTCCAGCAATGCACACTCCGTGCGTGTAAGTGTCTCTATACGCTCTCCGCGCTGTAACTCATATTTATTGGGGCGAAGAATGAGATCTTCGAATTGCATTCCCGGTGACATTGACACCGGAACACGGCGCGTCACCGCGCGCACTTTCGCCAGTAACACGTCCAAGGCGAATGGTTTCGTCAAATAATCGTCGGCTCCTGCATCCAGCCCATAGATGACGTCGCTCATCGAGTCGCGTGCCGAAACCATAATGACTTGGGTATGGAGACGGTCCTCGCGCATTTTTCTGATCACCGTAAAGCCATCCATGCGCGGAAGCATGACATCCAGAAGCATCACATCGAACTCATTCGTCTTGCCGAGACGTAAGGCTTCTTCGCCATCGTAGGCAAAGCCCACCGAATAGCCTTCGCCTTCCAGGGCGCGGCCCAGATGCTCCGCCATACTACGTTTGTCCTCGACAATTAGAACCCGCATGGATCTCATCGTACTTGAGCAACATTAATTCCTGATGAAATTAGCCTGTAATACGGTCTTTGCTTAGATTGCGCTCAGATTGCCTTGCCATACTTCTTGCGCAACCCACCACCACCAACATCTGCACTGCCTGCTTCGCAGGATTTGTTTCGGGAGAGAAACCGTATGTTTTCAATAAGACGAAATTGGAACGCTCGTAAGATGAGCTTGCTGCTAGTCAGCTTGTTATTACTTGCTTTACCGATGTTTGCCCAAACCGGAAGTGGAGTTGTCTCGGGTACCATTGTGGACAGGTCCGGAGCAGTCCTCAAGGGGGCGCGAATTGAACTGCTTCCTTCCGGCATTGCCACCAGCGCGAACAATCAGGGCGAATTTGAGCTGCGTGACATTGTGCCGGGTCACTATACGCTGACCGCATCCTACATCGGGTTCAAGACTCAGAATGAAGAGATCGATGTGACTGCCAAGAAAACGCTCGACCTGAAGTTGAAGCTTGAAGTAGCTTCCAAGGGCGAGGAAATCGTCGTCGGCGCAACGCGCGCTTCCGGTGAGGCCGAAGCTATCAATCAGACGCGTACGGCGGATAACCTTATTGATGTGCTTCCTGCCAATATCATCACCAGCTTGCCTAACGCCAATGTTGCAGACGCTCTGGGACGTCTGCCTGGAGTCGTACTCGAACGTGCTGAAGGCGAAGGCGAATACGTTGACATTCGCGGGTTGGAGCCGCGCCTGACCAATACCACCATCGACGGCATTACTGTCCCAGCTCCCGAACCTGGCATACGTCAGATCCGTCTCGACGTGATCAATTCCGACCTAGTGCAAGCTGTCGAACTCAACAAGACACTCCAAGCCAATCAGGATGGTGACGGCATCGCCGGCTCGGTGAATCTGCGCACCAAGACGGCAACCGACCAACCGCTCCTCACCATGTACGCCAACGGCGGTTACACGCCGATTATGAACGGACGTGCCATGGACCAGTTTGGCGGCGCCTGGGGCCAACGCTTTGGCCAAATGAAGAAGTTCGGCATTCTCATCGGCGGTACCTACGACTACAACGGCCGCGGCATCGACAACATTCAGCCGGCCCTCGACAAGTACTCCACCTTCGCTCAGCCTTTCTACGACAGCAACACGATTCGCCAGTACCGTTATTACCGTACGCGCGAAGGTATCTCCGGCAGCACGGATTACAAACTAAACGACAACAACAGCTTTTACGCCCATGGTCTTTACTCAGACCTGCAGGACTGGGGTGACAAGTGGTATTACTCGCCGCAATCCAACGCCCTCACGTCCACCGGCGCAGTGGCAGCAGCTGACGCCGGCACCTCACCGAGCCCCAAGTTCTACACCTCCAGCAAGCGTCCGAATGCCTCCATCGGCAGCCTCTCGCTCGGCGGAAGACACATCCAGCAGAAGTCATGGTTTACGTGGGAAGTGGCGGCGGCGCGGTCCTACGAGGTCGATTCGGCGGGCAATCCGAAGGCAGATTTTAGCTGGCTTGGACCGAAGCTGAGCTGCAACTACAATCCGTTAGCACAAACGAACGTCAACACTCCCACGTTCGGTATATGCGATCAGGCTAATTCTCCATTGTTGAACTCTTCGCTCTGGACACTGAAGGATATAACCACCTCCAGAGGCTTGAATTCCAACCTCGCACTCTCCGCTGCTGCTTCGTATGCGCGCACTTACTATGCGGGCGGGCACTTCGCAACATTTGAGACCGGTTTCAAGATCCGCAATGGCCACCAATCTCAAGATGCCACGGAGACCGTCTATGATAGTTTCGCGAAGGGCAACTCCGCGCTTCTGATGAGCTCGTTAGAGAGCGGCTTCGTGAATAATGGAAACTATTACCACGGTAACTATTTCGGCGGGAAATTCGGACCTGTATCAGACTTCAATAAGGTACAGAGCTATGTTGAGGCGAACCTGGGCGGAAACGTGGACGGAGTCAAGACCGCAGCTGACACCTATCCCAACATCTTCCACACCGTGGAGCGCATCACTGCCGGCTATGCGATGAACACCATCGACTTCGGAAAGCTGCACGTGCAGACCGGCGTCCGCTTCGAAGGTACGCAGATGGATACCGCCGGCTACACCGTGGCTCTTTTCTCCGGAAGCGGCAGTGTCCCCGGAATCGGCTCCTGTACCAGTGCTACTAACGGCACTGGGTGCGGCGTCGCCACACCGGCCATCAACAATCCCTCTTACCTGGATCCTCTGCCCAGCGTGCAACTGCGTTACTCGCTTTCGAATAACTCAGTGCTCCGTGCGGTTTATAGCCGCGGCATCGCTCGTCCGGATCCCGGCCAGCTCGTACCCTATGTGACTGAAGACCAGACGGCCAGTCCGGTTGCACTCGCCATCGGCAACCCTACACTCAAACCTGAGCACGCCAATAACTATGACCTGCTCTATGAACGCTACCTGCATCCCCTCGGCATGTTCCAGGTGGGTGGCTTCTTCAAGCAGTTGACCAATCCGCAAATCGAGCTCACCAACGCTCCGGCCTCGCTTGTCCCGGCCTCCATGCAGTCGGTGGTCCAGTCATACAACGGCTCCGGCGATGCAATCAGCATGTATGTCAATGGTGAGAACGCCTATGTCTACGGCTTCGAAGCCGCCTATCAGCAGCATTGGACCATGCTTCCCGGCGTAATGAAAGGTCTGGGCTTCTCCGGCAACTACACCTATACGGGCTCGCAGTTAAAAGGTATCGCTGGGGTTCGCGCCGATCATCCGGCTCTGCAGCGCCAGACTCCTAACAGCTGGAACCTGGGCCCAACCTATGACACCAAACGCATCTCCATGCGCGTGGGTCTGCAATACACTGACGCAAGCATTTACACCTACACCTGGTGTGGTGAGTGTGCTCCGGGAACGGCCGGCTATGACGCCAGCCACCTCGGCGCCAATGGTCCCTCGGGCGATATCTACACCTACTCGCATATGCAGATCGACGCACAGGGTAGCTACAAGATCGGCCGCGGATTCACCGTAATGGCTTACGGGCTCAACCTCACGAACGAAGTCTTCGGCTACTATCAGGGAAGCACGCAATTCGTGAACCAGCGCGAGTATTACAAGCCCAGCTACGGTGGCGGCCTCCGTTATACCCTCGGGGAGCGGTAAGTCGACGTTCGTGTAAGCAAGTTGTTGCTCCGTGGAGCACATGGCGCTATTGCATGTGCTCCGTTTTTTGCATACCGATGTGTTTGTGCGTCACACTAAAAAAGATAAGACGAACATTGAGTTACCGCTGTGTTCACATCCTGAGGAGTTACATGACAGTTCGAAAATTTCATATAGCTTGTTTGCTTTTTTTTATTGCCTCATCGGTGAGTGCGCAAACTGCGACTAGGGTCATTAAAAACGCGGATGCTGAGCTGAAGTTCGTGGTTTACGTTAGTCGTCACGGTGTGCGCTCCCCTACAGGAAAGCCAGAACAGTACAATCCGTATTCCATCGCAACTTGGCCATCGTGGAACGTTGCTCCCGGCTATCTCACAGAGCACGGTTACCATTTGATGAAACTCTTTGGCGCATACGATCGAATGGAGCTAGCGAGCCAGGGACTGCTGAGCGCAACCGGATGCGAGGATGCATCCCATATCGCCATTCGAGCCGACTCTGACCAGCGCACCCGCGAATCCGGCAAAGCGCTCGCTGAAGGTCTCTTTCCCGGATGTGATCTTCCGGTGCATGCCCTGCCTGAAGGCATTGAAGACCCGCTGTTTCATGCAATCCCAGCGGGTGTTGGCCATCCGGACTCTGCCTTGGCCGTCGCTGCGCTTTCAGGGAGAATCGGTGGCAATCCGAACAAGATCACCGAAGCCTACAGTACGCAGCTTGCTGTACTCGATAAGATCCTCGCCACCTGTGGCACTCCGGCTGAACGCGAAGCGAAACGCACTTCTCTTCTTGAAATTCCGGCGAAACTCGCTCCCGGAAAAGGCGATCGACTTGCTGAGTTACGCGGTCCTTTGAACACCGCATCCACGCTGACCGAAAACATTCTGTTGGAGTACACAGAAGGTCTGGACGCCTCCAGCGTAGGATGGGGTTGCGTAGACGCCGCCAAACTTCGCTCTCTTGTTGATCTGCACACTGCGGCTTCGGACTTTGCACAGCGCACAAAGGCAATTGCCGGAATGCAAGCTTCCAATCTGCTCGACCACATCCGCCGGGCCATGGAGCAGTCAGTCACAGGCAAGCCAATTTCCGGCGCCCCGAGCACGCCCGCTGATCGCGCTCTCTTTTTAATTGGACATGACACGAACCTGACCAATATCGCTGGCCTATTGAATCTAACTTGGATTGTGGATGGCCGTCGGGATGACACCCCTCCGGGCGGTGTGCTCATATTTGAACTCTGGAAGTCAGGCGCCACCGGAAGCTACTCTGTGCGAACCTACTACTCCGCTCAAACCCTTGAGCAAATGCGATCAGCTTCGAGCCTGACACTTAGCGATCCTCCGCAACGTGTACCGATCTTCCTGCCTGGTTGCAGCAAGCAGGATTTGTCCTGCTCATGGTCGTCGTTTTTAACGACACTGGATCAGGCCATAGATCAGCACTATGTAAGCTCCCGTTGAGCTGTTCTGGCGATAGGTAGCGATGACGATGATGTTGTCCCGGAGAGATGTCTGAGATTTTGCAGTAGTCGCGAATACGCCTGACGACCTGGGCTCCAGGATCTGCATTGACGAAGAGCTTTGGGAGATCGTTCCCGGTGAGCCATTCGCCATAGCTTTCGACGATCTTGACGGCTTCGGCTGGAGCGAGCGCCCTCTATTGGCAACTCGCGCGGCGTAGAAGCGTTGGAAGGCGAGCTTCCTGATCCTGGTATTGCGCAGGTAAGCCTCCATTTCCTCATCGCTCAACTTCTTGATGATGCTCTTGGGCAGAACTACTTGCTAGGGTAACTACGAAGGTGCAAGTAAGCAGTTCAATTGAGCGATACCAGAGCGGTATTGACCTAATCTTCCATGGCGCCCATTGACTGTCAGATTTCGGGCCCGTAATCGTCGTTCAACCTGTTCTCCCATGCCGCCGCGGCAATGGACATCACGGTTGCCCATTGAAATCAAGCTAGCTGTGCCGACGCTGATTCAGCAGTTGCATTTGCTGAATCGCATTGTGAAGAGGGGGAGCATGCGGTTAGTCATCCGCCTTATTTGTTCACTGGTGGCATGTGTACTGCTGGTTTCAATCGCTTCGTCCTACTACCAAATCCGACGTGAAAAGCGCGCCTTACGGAGCGAGCTTCAAAAGCATGCTCAATTACTCGCCGACAGTCTTCGGCGTGATATTGGATCTCTTCAACAGGAGGCGGCGACCGATCTCAGGCGCAAGGTTGAGTGGATCGGTAATAAAGAGCACTTCCTCGGGGTGGCCGTGTATGGGCGACAGCCTGTACCGTTATTCGTCACCACGCCGCTTGAATCGCAACTTGCGGGAAGGCCCGCAATTGTGGCCCAAGCGATGGGCAACGACCGCGAAACCGAACAATTTGTTCGAATGGCTCACGGGCTGGTGCACCTTTATGCCGTGCCATTGCATGGTAATGGGCGTGTAATCGGAGGGCTGTTGGTAGCGCACGACGCCAACTACATTGCTTCGGCGACAAGGCGCTCGTGGCGTGAGATGGCGGTTCGAGTCGGTGTGCAGATTTGTTTCCTGACGCTGACGACAGTCGTCATTTTTCAGCGTAGCGTGATGAAACCGATCGCCCGTACTACTGCCTGGATGCGCGATTTGCGCCACGGACGTGCACCTGGAGGGGGTGAACCGCCCGAGACGGAGATGTTTGGGGCCTTGGCGCTCGAAGCCACACATTTTGCAAGGAGTCTGGCTGATGCGCAGGCTTCGGCTAAAGCGGAAGCTCGCCTGCGCGAAACCGGCGAGTCATCCTGGACAGCGGAGCGCCTGGCAGTGTCGCTGGAAACCAAGCTCAAGGGCAGCCGGCTGTTCGTCGTGTCAAACCGTGAACCGTACATGCACGTGCGAGAAGGCAATAGAATCCATGCAGTGGTTCCAGCTAGCGGCCTGGTTACGGGTATTGAACCCATATTACGTGCGTGCGATGGCATATGGGTAGCGCATGGCAGCGGCAACGCAGACCTTGAAACCGTGGACGAGCGGGACTGCCTTCGTGTGCCACCTGAGAATCCACGCTATACCCTGCGGCGGGTATGGTTGAGCCGTGAACAGGAAGACGGCTATTATCTCGGTTTTTCAAACGAAGGCCTCTGGCCGTTGTGCCACATCGCCCACACGCGACCTACGTTTCGAGCGGCGGATTGGCAGCGGTACAAAGAAGTGAATATGATCTTTGCCCAGGCCGTACTGGACGAGATGGCAGAGACGGAGCACCCGGTCGTAATCGTTCAGGACTACCATTTCGCGCTTCTGCCAAAGCTAATCAAAGAACGGCGCCCTGACGCTCGGGTCGGGATATTCTGGCATATCCCATGGCCGAATGCGGAAGCCTTCGGGATTTGTCCGTGGCAGCACGAGTTGCTGGAAGGTCTGCTCGGGGCCGATCTCATCGGCTTCCATGTTCAGGCACATTGCAATAATTTTCTGGAGACCGTGAACTCTGTTTTAGAGTCCCGCATTGAGTGGGAGCGTTTCGCAGTCAACCGTCACAACCATGCCACGTTGGTTCGGCCTTTCCCAATCAGTGTTGCGTTCCCTGATGCGCCTTTAAAGGCTCAGATGGAACCATTCCATTCGCATCAAGCAGCACTGCTGCAAGAAATCGGAGCAGATGCGCTGTACGTTGCTGTCGGGGTTGACCGGATCGATTACACGAAGGGCATTCTTGAGCGCTTTCGCGGTGTCGAGCGTTTCCTTGAGAAGTATCCTCAGTACCAGGGGAAGTTCACGCTGGTGCAAATCGGTGCTCCGAGCCGTACGGATATCCAGCAATACAAGGAATTTCAATACTCGGTTGAGGAAGAAAGCCAGCGGATTAACCATCGGTTTGCACGCGGGAAATGGCGCCCCATTCTCCTCCGCAGTTGGCATCATAGTCACGCGGAAGTCGACAGATTTTACCGCGCCGCCGACCTATGCGTCGTTACGTCGTTGCATGACGGAATGAACCTGGTCGCCAAAGAATTCCTTGCGAGTCGCCATGACGAGGATGGTGTACTTCTCCTGAGTCCGTTTACAGGCGCGGCCCGCGAACTGCCCGACGCGTTGATCGTGAGCCCATATGACACGGAAAGCCTGGCGGATGCGATCTTCACAGCTCTGAATATGAACTCTGCCGAACGAAGGAACCGGATGGTTCGCATGCGCGCGGTTGTGAAAGAACAAAACGTCTATCGCTGGGCGGGAACCCTGATTGGTGAAGTTTGCGATATCCGCTTGGCACATACGAACTCGTTGAGACGTCCAGAGATCTCGACGGCGCTAGTCGGTGCCAGGGAGGAGATCTCCAGCGAGCATCCGATCTAAGATTTCGGCCACCCCAGCGCCATGCGCACCAATGGCTACCACATCGACGGATGATTTAACTGATGGCAGCGCGTTGGCTACCGCCGCTGAACAGCCACACACACTTAGGAAGTCGCAGTCGTTTTCAGCATCACCGATGCCGACAACTCTGCTCGCATCAAGCCCGAGTTCAGCCAGCGCACGCTGAAGGCCAGTGGCCTTGTTGACGCCTGCGGGCAGCACCATCACTGACCCCTTATTGAGCGATATCTGCAGATCCAGGCCGCATTGTTCAATCGTTTGTAGCACCGCATCGCAATGCGAATCCACAGTGGCAACGAGCGCGCGACCTGCAGAAAAAGGAATGTCGAGCTCATGCAGTGTGCTTATGAACGCGTGCGGCACTGGCGTGCACAGCAGCTCTTCTTCGTCGGTAGCTGGACGGTAGAGCATCGCTCCGTTTTCAGCTATCACTCGCGCAAACAAGTCTAAATGAGGAAATACTTGTTTCAGATCTGGAAGTTCGCGACCCGTAACAAGTAACAGTTTGTGTCCGGAAGACAGAAACCGATTGAGAGCAGAGAGTGTCTGCTCGTCCACTGTGCCGTGAGTGGCTAACGTGCCATCGTAGTCGGTCGCCAGGGCGAGATTCCGCATAGACCTTATAGTACTTCGTAGGCTCGGCGAAGCGCACTCCAAACCAAAACGCATCGAAAGCGTCTATGAGAGCGCCCTGTGATGAGACGGTAATCCGCTCCGGCATCATCAAGGTTCCGTGTGCAGCAGAAGCGAGGAGATGGATACTCGCTGCCACCATTCTCGCGTCCAGCATGGCCTTTATTGATAGCACAGTTGTCAATGTCGCTTTGCCTGCAATTCAAGCCAGCTTTCGCGCAACCCTGGTGGGCGTGCAATGGGTCGTTGAATCATACGGCATGTTTCTGGGTGCATTGATCCTTGTAGGCGGCTCTCTCGGCGATCTGTTCGGCCGCCGATTCATGTTCTTGACCGGCGTGGCGATTTTCGCTCTGGCGTCGACCGGATGCGGAGTTGCTACGAGCATTCATGAACTGATTGTCGCGAGAAGCATCCAGGGCTTGGGCGCTGCACTCCTCGTGCCCGGCAGCCTTGCCATCATCGGTGCATCGTTCGACGAGAACAGCCGCGGTCAAGCGATCGGGACGTGGTCTGGTTTTACGGCGATTACAACGGCGGTTGGGCCCGTTCTTGGGGGATGGCTGGTTGAGCACGCTTCCTGGCGGTGGGCATTTTTTATCAATGTTCCGATTGCGGCAGCCGTGCTAGCAATTTCCATCTGGCGAATTCCGGAAAGCCGCAGCGCCGCAACAGCTCGTGTTGATTGGATAGGAGCTCTCTTTGCCAGCGTCGGCTTAAGCGGCTTGGTTTACGGCTTCATCGAATCTACAAACCGGGGTTGGGAAGATCCTTTGGTTTATGGGAGTTTGCTCGCCGGCTTTGGTTGCCTTATCGGGTTTGCATTCGCCGAAGCTCGTGTCAGCACACCAATGGTGCCGCTCACGCTCTTCGAGTCTCACAGCTTCACTGGTGCTAATCTGCTCACGTTGTTTCTGTATTCGGCGATTGGAATTTTCTTCTTCTTATTCCCGTTGAACCTGATACAAGTTCAGGGGTACTCGGCAACTGCGGCCGGCGCTGCCGTGCTTCCACTAATTCTGCTGATGTTCCTTCTTTCACGCTGGTCTGGCGGACTCGTTGCACGTTACGGGGCGAGATATCCGTTGATTTTCGGACCTGTCATTGCAGCGTGCGGATTTGCGCTGTTCGCGCGACCCTCCGTCGGAGACAGCTACTGGACGGCATTCTTTCCGGCGGTGCTTGTTCTAGGTTTCGGGATGGCGGTCACCGTAGCTCCTCTTACCACAGTTGTGATGAATTCAGTACGCCAGAATCTTGTCGGTACGGCTTCCGGAATCAACAATGCGGTAGCCCGTGTCGCGGGTGTCCTCGCGATTGCGGTCCTCGGAATTTTGATGGTGAGCGCCTTTACTTCTCGCCTAAATCACGGCCTGGGTTACCTTTCTCTCCAACCCGGCATTTTGGAACAGGTTCAAGCGGGCGAGACTAAGCTCGCTGGATTGCATGTACCCACTGACCTGGATGCTGTTACGAGAGCCGCCGTCGAAGGATCGGTTAAGAAGTCATTTGTATTTGGATTTCGAATCATCATGTTGATTTGTGCTAGCTTGTCCGCAGCAAGCGCCGCGGTGGCGTGGCGCATGATTCATAAGGATCACTAAGGATACATTAGCCCGTTGGTACTTCAGTTGGTACTTCAAGAGATGCTGCTGATTGAGGTTAGCTGTTGTTATGATGCTGACCGATCAGCAGTGGAATCAGATTGAGGATTTGTTTCCGGCACCGAAGCGGCGGATACGCTGCGGATTGCTCGAAAAGCCAGAAGATTGCGAGTGCGCTACTTCCGGCAGTGCGGGTTCTTCCGATAATCTCTAAGCAGACATGCTGAAAACCCTTATTCATCTCGCCGCATACGCGTTCGCACTGCTGGCCCTTTGCGGGCTGGGTTATCTGGGACTTTCATTGTGGAGTGAGTGGCGCTATCTCCGGCGTAGAGCTTTGGGACGCAGAGGCGTGCGGCAGCCGGTGGGAGGGTTCACGCCGCCGATAAGCATTCTGAAACCGCTGCGTGGCAGCGATCGGCAGATGTACGAGAGCTTTCGCTCGCACTGTTTGCAGGACTATCCGCAGCACGAAATTATTTTCGGCGTGAACGAGGCGGGCGACGACGCGGTTGCGGACGTGGAACGGCTGCAGCGCGAGTTTCCGGGGCACGAGATAAGGCTTGTCATCTGCTCCGAGGCGCAAGGTGCGAATCGCAAGGTGGGCAACCTGGCGCATATGATGCGCGAGGCCAAGTACGACCACATCGTTATCAACGACAGCGACATTCGCGTGGAGCGCGATTATCTGCGCCGCGTGGTCGCACCGATGGAAGACGCGCGGATTGGAATGGTGACGGCGCTCTACCGTGCCGAAGGCGGACGCAGTATTGCGTCGCGGATGGAGGCGGTTACGATTGCGACCGACTTTGCCGGAGGCGTGCTGTGTGCGATGGAGATGGAGGGCGGGCTGCACTTCGGGCTGGGCTCGACCCTGGCGTTTCCGCGCGCGGCGGCCGAGGCCATCGGCGGATTGGAGACGCTGATGGACTATCTGGCCGACGATCACGAGTTGGGACGGATGATCTGGGAGGCCGGGTACGAGGTTGTGCTCTGCGATGCGGTGGTGGAGACATTTCTGCCGGAGTACAGCTTTGGCGCGATGTTCGAGCACCAGTTGCGCTGGGCGAGGACGATTCGCGACCTGCGCAAGTGGGGCTACGTTGGAGTGATGCTGACCTTTGGACTGCCGTGGGCGATGGCCTCGGCGCTGTGTGCGGGCGGAGCCGTATGGTCGCTGGCGCTGCTGGGAACGGTGGCGGCGGCGCGCTTTGCCTCGGGATACGTGCTGTGCGGGCCGATTCTCAACGACCGGCAGACGCTACGCGACTTGTGGCTGATTCCGGCGCGTGATGTGGTGGGAGTTGCGATCTGGTTTGCGAGCTTTGGGGGAAATACGATCGTGTGGCGCGGGGAACGGTTTCATTTGAAGGATGGACGGCTGAGAAGGGCGTAGGTTTCAAGGTTGCAGAGTTGCAAGGTTTCAAAGTTTCACAAAGGCGAAGACAACGGCAAGAGCAACTACCCACACAAGCCAAAGGCTGGCTTGGTATGGGCCACCCGGGGGCGGATGTGGGCCACCGGATATTTTACTGTGGCTGGGGATGGGTGGCGCGCTGGATGGAGATGATTCTGCCGCCGGGGGTGAAGCGGTAGAGTTCGCCGCGCCAATGGAAGCTGCTGCCTCCACAGTAACTGCTCACCCACAGGATGAAGCCGAGGAGATCGCGCACGGGATAAAGCCAGCATAGGGCGAGTGCGCGTCGATCGCCGACCACACCGTATCCGACGGCGAGGCATTGAAGGATGCGGTTGAGCAGACTCCAGCCAAGTAGCGCGATGCCAAGCGCGGGATGGCCGAGCGCGAGCGCGGCGAACAGGCCCAGGACTCCGAAGGGAACGGCGAAGGTAAGGCCGGTGCCGAAGTGTCCCTTGGGGCGAGAGTAGCGCGTGCTCTGCATCCAGCGCACCTGGGCGGCATAGGTTTTGCGGAAGGCATGGGAACAGAGAACGTGGCCAATGCGATAGTGCGAGAGCACGACGCGATATCCGGCGGCGTAGACGAGGTTGCCGAGGACGAAGTCATCCGAGTAGTACTGCGCGGTGCTGGCGATGCCGCCGATCTTCTCCAGCGCGTCGCGGCGAACGGCCATTACCGGGCCGAGAGCGAATTGCATTCCTTCCAGCATGTCGGCGGTAATCACGCCGGAGGACATCTCCACCGACATGCCCAAGGCTTCCAGGCGAGACCAGAAACCGGGCGCGGGGACGCCTGCGTAGAGGCAGGTGACAAGGCCGTTTGTGGATTCAAACAGAGGCGGGATCACGTTGCGCAGGAAGTCAGGACGAACGAGAACATCGCTGTCACTGATAACCAGAAAATCGTTGCTGGAGGTGGAGATCATTTTATCCAGCGACCAGACCTTTGCGCTGGGCCATGGCGGATCTCCTGAAAGCACGACGCGGGCGGCAACTTGCGGGTAGCGGGCGCAGAGACTCTCGACCACCCCGAGCGCAGGGTCGTTGGCGGTGCGGCATCCGAAGACAAGTTCGAATGCTGGGTAGTCCTGAAGAAAAAAGCTTTCGAGATTTTTTTCCAGACGGGGCTCGCCACCGTGCAGCGGCTTGAAGATGCTGACGGCGGGAAGCGCTGAGGTGGGAATGGGAGCGATGGCCTTTGATTGCGCTCGCGCCAGGCGCAGGTTGCGGACGGCGGCCACGAGAACCATGCCAAGAAAGACCGTGGAGGAAGCAGTGCCAAGCAATGCGAGAGCCATCAGCACCCGCCATAGGGCAAGAACCGGAATGGCGGAAAGCAAAAAGGACAATGAGAATTGGGCTGAGTGCATCATTCGTGGTACATCATTCCAAGAGAATTCATGCTTATTTGCGATGAGGGCTGGATGACGTGCATATCTCGACGGTGTGCCCTGTGAAGATTATACAGAGCAGCTCATCCCGAGCAGCAAAATAAGGCCCGGATGATCCGGACCGGTGAGACTGACGGCGAATCAACAGACCCACATCTGCTAACCACGGCAGATGTGGGGCACCCGCGAGAGGTAGAATCGCCTCTCGGTCAAGCAGCGCGCCCACCACTGGGACGGGTGTGCGGCGAGGGTTTTGTACCTTCCTGCTTGCGTGAAATGTTCGTTACCTTCTTCTTCTGCTTCTGAGCGGGCGTGGTCTGCGAGCTTCGCCGAGCGTTGCTCGATGCGGCCTTGCCCTGGGAAGCCGATTTTTCAGTGCTGCGGGCCTTGGTAGCAGAGGTTTGGCGAGCACTTTCCTGATTGCCGGCTTCTTCTGCGGTCTCGCGACTAACCAGTTTGTTGAAGTTACTCTTCTGGCCCTTGGCAGTGGTTTCCTGATGGAGCAGGGCGAGACCCCGTTCGTCGAACTTCTCGAACCAGTCATCCCAATCAATCGGCTGTAGCTTATCCTCGCCGGTGTAGCCGGGAAAGTCCAAGCGGAGGATGCCTATGTCGTGGGGGTCTCCAGTGCCGCGTACGCAGGCTGGTTTGGCTCCGCGCTCTTCGGCCCATCTTCTGATTTCATCGTGATCTGTCGTGAACGTAGCCTTTGCCTTGGATGGCATGGTTTGGCTCCTGATATGTTGAGGTTTCTATTGGAGTTAGATGCGATGGAGAGCCTTCTCGTGGGCTGGATTCGAGTGAGGCCGGTCGAGGTCTTAGAGCAGCACGGCGGCGAAGGTTGAGGCTGGGCCAACCCTCGCCGCCAGTTTTTAGCGGAGACGAACTTTCTTCATCTTGCGGCCGACGCGGAAGATCTATTCTGCCGGGAAGCGAGTTTGCAGATAGAGCTCCTTGTGGGTCTCGCCGTCGATTTTGACGGAGCCGGCTTTGATTTTGCGCTGGGCATCGCTGTTGGACTCGGCGAGTCCGGCGCGTGGCGATCACTTTGTCGAGCTTGATGTTGGCGATGCCGTCGGTGATGGTGCCGACTTCGGCGGCGTCGATCTCGAACTCTTCGAGGTTCTCCGGCACTTCATCTTTCTGGAATTGTTTGGCCCAGTTTTCTTCGGCGGCTTCGGCCTCGGCGGCGGAGTGGAAGTCGGCGATGATGCGCTTGGCGAGATCTTTTTTGGCGCGCATGGGATGGAGCGTGCCGGCGTTGACGTCGGCTTGGAGCTTTTCGATTTCGGCGATGGTGAGGTCGGTGAGCAGCTCGTAGTAGCGCCACATCAGCGAGTCGCTGATCGACATGAGCTTGCCGAACATCTCCTGCGCGCTTTCGGTGATGCCGACGTAGTTGCCGTAGGACTTCGACATCTTGCGCTCGCCGTCGAGTCCCTCAAGCAAGGGCATGGTGAGCACGATCTGCGGCGGGAAGCCGTAATCCTGCTGGAGCTTGCGGCCCATGAGCAGGTTGAACTTCTGATCGGTGCCGCCGAGTTCGACGTCGCTCTCGAGGGCGACCGAGTCGTAGCCCTGCATCATGGGGTAGAGCAGTTCGTGGACGCTGATCGGCTTCTCTTCCTGGAAGCGCTTGTGGAAGTCTTCGCGCTCGAGCATCTGCGAGACGGTGAACTTGGCGGCGAGGCGCACGAAGGCTTCGAAGTCGAGCTTGAAGAGCCACTCGGTGTTGTAGCGAACCTCGGTCTTTTCCGGGTCGAGAATCTTGAAGACCTGCGCCTTGTAGGTTTCGGCGTTGGCGTCGAGCTGGCTCGCGGCTGAGCGGCGGGCGGGTTGCGTTGCGTCCCGTGGGGTCGCCGATGAGTCCGGTGCCGTCGCCGATGAGGAAGATGACGGTGTGGCCCAGATCCTGAAAGTGCTTGAGCTTGCGGATGAGGACGGTGTGGCCGAGGTGGAGATCGGGCGCGGTGGGATCAAAGCCGGCCTTGATGCGCAGGGGCTTGCCGCTCTGCAAGGACTTTTCGAGGCGCTCACGCAGATCGCTCTCACGGATGATTTCGACCGAACCTTTGCGGAGGTAGGCCAGTTGCTCGTCGACGGGGCGGAAATTGGGACGGGATGGGGACATGACTTTGAATTATAAGGTTTCAAGGTTTCAAAGTTGCAAGGTTTCAAAGTTTCCTCCGGCGCTGGCCTGATATATTCAGCGAATGCTGAAAGTGAAATTGCTGTCCGCGTCGGCCAAGGCGCCGACCATTGCACATCCGGGCGAAGACCTGGGGTATGACCTTTATGCGAGCGAAGCGGTGACGATTGCGCCGCGCGGACACGCGGTGGTGCCGACCGGGGTCGCGATTGAATTGACCACGGCGGCGGGGGAGCCGCTGGGGGCTCTGCTGCGCGATAAGTCCTCGATGGCGGCGCGGCGGCTGACCTGCACCGGAGGGGTGATCGACGCGGGATATCGCGGCGAGGTGCGGGTGCTGATGGAAAATCTGGGCGATGCGGCGGCAGAGATTCATGCGGGCGACAAGCTGGTGAATCTGATTCCCTACCCGGTGCTGACGACTCCGGTGGAAGTGGTGGAGGAGCTGGCGGAGAGCAGGCGGAAGGATGGAGGGTTTGGATCGAGCGGGAGGAAGTGAACTTCGAATTGGCTAATGGAATTGAATCGGAGCGGAGTTGAGCTGTGCTGGATCTTTCGCTGCGCTAAGTGACCCAGGCAAGGCAGGGGCGTTCCCATTCTCTCGCCGTGCAAGGTAAAATTGATTGTTCGCCGTGGCTGGGTTCTCTGGCCGGGGCACGACCCGCCTGTTGGGATGGCATAGTCCGCCCGAGGCCACAAATTTTCTAGAGAAGAGATTGGAGCATCACCTCCATGGCGATTATTGCCACGCAAATGCGTCCCGGCATGATTATCAAGCACAACAATGAACTGCACTCGGTGTTCACCGTGGAGCACCGCACGCCGGGCAACCTGCGCGCCTTCATCCAGGCCAAGCTGCGCAACCTGCGCACGGGCGCGATGTTTGAGCACCGCTTCCGCTCGGGCGATGCGATCGAAAAGATCATCGTCGATGAGAACAAGATGGAGTATCTGTACAACGACGGCGACAACTACTTCTTCATGGACATTGAGAGCTACGAGCAGACGGCGCTGAACCGCGACGTGCTGGGCGACTCGGTGGATTATCTGACGCCGAATCTGCAGGTTACGGTGGAGTTCTTCGACGACAAGGCAGTGGGCGTGGATCTGCCGCAGACGGTGGAGCTGACGGTGATGGAGACCGAGCCGGGACTGAAGTCGGCAACCGCTTCCTCTGTGACCAAGCCGGCGACGACCGAGACGGGACTGGTGGTGCAGGTTCCGCCGTTCGTCAACGAGGGCGACAAGATTCGCGTGGATACCGCCGAAGGCACCTACCTTTCCCGCGCATAGAGTTTCACGCGCAGTAGGGTGGATTTCGAGGAGAGCGATGGCTTCCACTCAGATTTTCCGCCGGTATCTGATTACCGGCCGCGTGCAGGGCGTGGGCTTCCGCTGGTTTGTGGAGCGCGAGGCACGGATGATCGGGGTTGGCGGGTGGGTGCGCAATCGCGACGACGGCGCGGTGGAAGTGCTGGCCTCGGGAACCAACGCGCAGTTGGGCTCGCTCTATGACAAGCTGAAGGAAGGACCGCGCGCCGCACGCATCGATCAGGTCGAAGTTGAGGACGCCGCGCCGTTTAGCGGATACGAGACATTTCAAGTGGAAGATACCCGGTGATCACTACTGCTACTACTACTAGCCCCAGACCATTACGGCTGCGGAAGAATCTGAAGAAACTTATTCGCGAGATTCCCGACTATCCCAAGCCGGGCATTCTCTTTTATGACATCACCACGCTGATCAAGGACCGCGCCGGTTTTGCCCGCGTGGTGGACTTCATGACCTCGCCGTACCTGGATAAGAACGTGGACCTGGTGCTGGGCATGGAGGCGCGCGGCTTTATCTTTGGCCCGGCCATGGCCTATCGGCTGAACGCGGGATTCATTCCGGTGCGCAAGCCGAAGAAGCTGCCCGGCGAGACGGTGAGCTATACCTACAATCTGGAATACGGCACCGACACGCTGGAGATTCATAAGGACGCGATTCAGCCCGGACAGCGGGTGTTGATCGTGGACGACCTGCTGGCCACGGGCGGCACGGCGGAAGCCACGGCCAAGCTGGCCACCAAGCTCGGAGCCAACATCTGCGGACTGAGCTTTTGTAGTGGAGCTGGACTTCCTGAACGGACGCAAGCGGCTGGCGCCCTATGACGTGTTCTCGCTGCTGCACTATGACAAATAAGCACTAGCTTTGACTGAAGATTGTGATGGCCCGGTGATCTCTCGCCGGGCCTTTTGCTGCTGTGAGCAGATGGTCATGCGTGATGAACTCAGGTGACCGCTATCACTGCGCAGTGGAAGATTTCGGTACTAAGCTCGGGGCGTACAGGAGTGTGCCATGGCAGCAAGCGCAACGATTATCGATGCCCTCTTCTTCATCCCGCAGAAGCCTAAAGTCATGCAGCTCTCCGACTGTGTTCCGTTCACTCAGAATCTCGCGCCGCTGATGAGTTCAAGCGGGATCGCAGGGGCGGTACTTGCTCACGGCAACTGCTGGGAATGCCAGCACCACTGGAACTGTGCCGACCGGAGAACGCATGAACTTGAAAATGCAGTGGCGCAAAATCCCAGGCAGTTGCGCGGACTTGCTTCCTTCGATCCTTTGCGGATTGGGGAGAGCTTGCGATGGATGGACGATGGCATCACCGAAGGCAGACTGAGCGGAGCCTATACGGAGGCCGAGTGCTGCGTTTCAGGGTTCGACGCGGCACGCATGTATTCGATGTACGGACTTTGTGCAAAGCTGGCTTCGCCGGTCGTGTTCGGCTTTCACAGCTCTGAGCGATGGGTGCAGCACCTGCCGGAAGTGGAAGTCGTAGCGGCGGATTTTCCCGAGCTTGATATTTTGCTTGCACCGCCTGCGGGTGCGGAAAATGCGAGCGTTCTCGCATTGTTGCATCGGTTTCCCCGCATCTCGTTTCTGTTGTGTCCGCAGCACATCGATGCAGAGTTGTGCGAGTGCATCGAACTCCAGGGACGTGAGCGTGCGCTGTTCTGCTCACGCTCGCAGGATTGGCCTGCGGCAGTGGAGCAGGCGCTCAGACTGCCGCTGAGTCCTGCAGCGCAGCGGGCCTATCTCTTCGAAAATGCATCGCGAGTGTACGGCTTTTCAGTCGGGGCCGCGGGTGAGATTTCCCGGTAAGTTTCGGTCAACGTTTCAAAGTAAAACCATGATTGCGCGACAGTTTCGCTTCGCACGCCGATTGCCAACATTTCGCTCCGCGACTCTTGCGCTACCGGCTGCTCTCTCATAGCATCTAATTCACTACGGTGCCGACCTGCAAAGTT
Organism: uncultured Acidobacteriota bacterium; assembly: GCA_963786435.1. Lineage (GTDB taxonomy): Bacteria > Acidobacteriota > Terriglobia > Terriglobales > Acidobacteriaceae > TOLSYN. The sequence goes on along the minus strand of CAWAZK010000002.1, from coordinate 1,344,600 downwards.
GGTGACGGGGCGGAACACCACTGCGGACCGATAATTCTATATCGGGTGCCCGACTCGACAATTGGTCTGGTGTGCTGATCCCCAGTTGGATCGGCCTAAAGGACCACGGAGGGCGCCCACCTGGTGAATCGGGTTCACAGCACCCCCGGCCCGCACGGCCACGCGGGCGGTACCGTTAGCTTTCCTCTCTGAGATTGCTTTTCGCGAGATCGTTTTTTGCAATCTCTTCATCTGTCTGCGACCGGAGTGCGGGCGTCTCCATCTACAATAGAAGCGTGTTCCCACATTTATTTCATATCGGCTCGTTCGCAGTGCCCACCTACGGCTTTATGGCCGCAGTGGGCATGATCTCTGGTCTTACCGTTATTTTCCATCTGGCGCGTTTTCGCGGGCTCGATCCAGACCAGATGTGGAACCTCGGCGGCATTGCCGCGTTCAGCGGAATTCTCGGCGCCAAGCTGCTGATGATTCTGGTGGACTTGGCGCGATTACCTGGCTCGAGCCAGGACGCATTTTCAGCATGGAGACACTGCAGTCGGGCGGAGTTTTTTCCGGCGGACTGCTGCTGGCGATTGCCTGTAGCTGGTGGTATGTGCGGCGGAATAAGATTCCATTTCTCTCGGCGGCCGATGTGTTTGCACCGGGAATTGCGCTGGGCCATGCATTTGGGCGGATTGGCTGTTTTTCAGCAGGATGCTGCTATGGTCGCGAGACTCACGTGCCTTGGGCGGTCACGTTTCACAATCCTTTGGCCGCGGAGATCTCCGGCACGCCACTGAATCGGCCCTTGCATCCGACACAGCTCTATGAGTGCGTGGCCGAACTGATTAACTTTGCCGTCCTTTACTGGCTCTGCAAGCGCAAGAAGTTCGAGGGCCAGATCATATCGCTGTTCATGATCCTCTATGGAATTGAGCGCTTCATCTTCGAGTTCTTCCGTGGCGATCCGGGGCGCGGCGACGTGCTGGGCGGGCTTATTAGCGGGACGCAACTGATTGCGCTGGGACTGGTGGTGAGCGGCTTCCTGATTTATCTTCGCCGCACCCCTCTGCGCTCTTTCCGATCTCCCACGGCAGCAACGCCGAAGGCGGGAGCACCGACGTCCTCACCGGCGTAAAGGGCTACCCCTACATTCGCACCCACATTCGCCAAAGGAAGGCGGATGTGGGCCACCTCCATCCCTGCTATCCTCAAGTAAATGGCGCGAAAAATTACAACCCCCGTTATTACAGCTCCCGTCGAGCCCGAGCCGATTGACTCCGAAGAAATTCTTACGGAGATTGAGGCGGCTGAAGAAGCCAGCATGCCCACGGTCTTCAACGCTTCCGAGGAAGACGCCGGTCTGCGTCTGGATCACTATTTAGTGGCGCGCATTCCGAATGTGAGCCGGGTGCGGGTGCAGCAACTGGTGGAGCAGGGCAAGGTGCTGGTGAATGAGCGCCCGGCCAAGGCTTCCCTCAAGTTGAAAGGCAATGAGCAGATTGAGATCACCGGGACGGTCGAAGCAGCTCCGCTCAAGGCGTTTGCCGAGGACATTCCGCTGACCGTGGTCTTTGAGGACAAGGAGCTGGCGGTGGTCAACAAGCCGGCGGGGATGGTGGTTCACGCCAGCTCAGGCAGTGCCGAGGATGAACGCAATCGCGGAACTCTGGTGAATGCGCTGCTTTTCCGATTTAACAAACTCAGCGAAATGGGCGGCGAGCTGCGCCCCGGCATCGTGCATCGCCTGGACAAAGACACCAGCGGCCTGATTGTGGTCGCCAAAAACGATGTGGCACATCGCAAGCTGGTGGAGCAATTTTCCTCACGGCAAGTACATAAGACCTACATCGCGCTGGTTCACAACTGGCCCAAGACTGAAACGGGAACGGTGAACGATCCGATTGGACGCGATCCGCGCAATCGCACCCGTATGAGCACCAGTGGAATCGACTCGCGAACCGCAGTTTCGCACTACAAGGTGGTTGAGCACCTGCTTACTCCGTATGGACGCTTTGCGCTGGTCGAGGTGCGGATCGAGACCGGACGCACGCACCAGATTCGCGTACACATGGCATCGATCGGGCACCCGATTGTGGGCGATACGCTGTATGGTGCGCCGAAGGTTCTGCTGCCGAACACTTTGGCCCGCGAGCGTCATGGCAATGCGATCAGCTCTCGCACCGAGGCAAAGAAGGCGCGCAGCCGGGGCGAAAGCGCGGCTACGCTGTCACTGCCGCGCAATTTTCTTCATGCCGCACATTTGAATTTCACCCATCCCAAGAGCGGACGCGCAGTGCAGTTCGACGCGCCTCTGCCGGAAGATCTGGAATCATTTTTAGAGAAGCTGCGGCGGGTGGCAGAGCCGGCTTGATGTTTTGGCCAATGGGATTAGGTGATCTTTAGTTCACTGGATTATCGTCACCTTGGAAAAGGATGGACGGAGCCGCAGTTGTGCAGCGCCGTTATACACTTGAGATATGAATAAGTTGGTTGCGGCGCTGTTCGGCGCCCTGTTGCTGACCTCGGCGGCTTTCGCACAGAATCCGCAGGATTTGCCTACTGCTCCTTCGGCAGTACAGCCGCGCTTTCCAGGTGCACCGGCCCAACCGCCGACCCCGCCGAGCGCGCCGGCGGAGTTGAAGCCAACCCAAGCCGGGGTTTTACCGAGCGCGGCAGCCGCAGCGACGGAGCAGCAAAGCCAGGGTGGTCAGGCGACGCCGAAATCGGGCGCGGCCGGCACCAGCATTTGCGCCAATGAACGTGCAGCCCACGCCAGTGAAGACGGAAGCAGAGAAGCCACTGGACCCGGACGAGACGGGCGAGTTCCGCATCGGAGTGAAGGTCAACCTGGTGGATCTGATCTTCACCGCGACCGACAAGCACGGCCACTTCATCAAGGATCTGAAGAAGCAAGACGTTCGGCTGCTCGACGAGGGCAAACCACCGCTTAATGTTGAGGCGTTCGAGAGCGAAACCGGACTGCCACTTCGGGTCGGGCTGCTGATCGACGCAAGCAATTCGATCCGGGAGCGCTTCCGCTTTGAGCAGGATGCCGCCGGGGAGTTTTTGCACCAGGTGGTGCGTCCGAATTCGGATCAGGCGTTCGTGATCGGCTTCGACTCGATCTCCGACCTGACCCAGGATTTCACCGACAACACGGAGGATCTGGCCCGAGGAGTTCGGGTTCTTCGTCCGGGCGGCGGCACTGCGTTGCATGACGCGGTCTACCAAGCGTGCGAAAAGCTCGCCAACACGCCCATGCATGGCCCGACGCGCCGCGCCATCATCCTGCTCAGCGACGGCGACGACAACCAGAGCCGGCATACCCGCGAGGAAGCCATTGAAGCCGCACTTCGCTCGGAAGTGATCATTTACGTGATCAGCACGAGTACCACGGACGGAAACAAGAAAGGCGACAAGATTCTGATGCGCTACGCCGAAGCCACTGGCGGCCGGGTGTTCTTCCCGCTACGCATCGAAGAAGTCTCCAACGCATTTTCCCAGATTCAGGACGAATTGCGCAGCCAGTACGTGCTGGCCTACAAGCCGCAGAATTTTGAGTCTGACGGACGCTACCGCGCAATCACGATCGACGTTCCTGGCCGCTCAAATGTAAAAATCCGCGCCCGCAAGGGGTACTACGCACCGAAGAGCGCACAGTAACGGCGCCGTGCCCACATTCGACAACGGAAGGGATGTGGGCCACCCTGCGGCGTTCTTGCTCCTTATTTGGGGTTTCGTTTCATTTCGATCTGCACAAGATGGACCTCGGTAGTGCCTACGTTTTCCACGGCGTGGGTCACTGGCCCGTAGGAAACGGCTGTATCGGCTTTGCCCTCGCGTATTGCAGTTTTTCCGTCAGGGGATGTGGTCTTTATCTTGTAATCGGTGAAGTAGTAGACAACGTTCGCCGGATGCGAATGCATTGCTATTTTCTGTCCGGGTTGGATTCGAGCCTCAAGCACGCGAACCTGGTCATTGTCGAGAAGCACTTTGTGGGTCTCTGGTCCTCCGGCGACTTTCATTACATCTTGGGCGAGAACCGTTGAGACCGCCAAAGACAAAACGCACGTCAGAAAGAATATTCGGCGCAACTTCGCCATGTACTTACCTTTCCTGGCTGCGAATCGGCAGCAGGACGGAGCAGATTCACCCGTGTGAAACAGGGTTGTCCAGCGCGTTTTCGAGAGATTGCCGAGTAGCTCACGATGCGCAACGTCAACAACGCCACATTCGGCAAAGTAAGTCGGGCCACCCTGGGCTGCGCTGGCTATTGCTTGGGAGCGTAATAGCCCTTTCGCGCCTGGATCTTATACTCCGGATTGGTGGGCTTGACTTCCAGTTTGCGGTATTTTCCGTCGGCGGTGGTGTTGGTTGGTACGTAGCCAACCATGTACTGGCTGCGTAGTTCGGTGCCGATCTGGTCGAAGGCTTTGCGCAGCTTCTTGGGATCGTTGCCGACATCGATGACACGCCCGCCGGTCTGTTCGGCAAGTTTGTGCATCTCGCTGTCTCCGGAGCGGAAGTAGGCGCGGTCGGCAATCATGATGACATAAACCATGACCTCGGATCTTTGCGCGGCTTCAATGGCGTTGTTCAGAGTCTCGTCGCTGCCCTGGTCGCCGCCATCGGTGAGCAGTACCATGGCTTTGCGTCCGGCTTCCTTCTGCAGCTTCTCGTTTGAGGCGAGGTAGACGGCGTCGTAGAGCAGGGTTCCTTTGGGACGCATGACCGGGATGGTACCTTGTCCGGCGCCCGCGATTCCGCCAGCTCCGCTGCCGCCTCCGTCGTTGATCTGGGTCTTTTCCATTGCGCGACGTAGCTGGGCAGCGTCACTGGTGTAGTCCTGGATGAGGTCCACCTGGATATCAAAGTTGATAAGGAAGGCCAGATCCTTGGGAGTCAGGACATCGCGCAGAAAGGCTGCGCCGACTTCCTTTTCCATGGGCAGCACGCGGGTCTGGCTGCCGCTGGTGTCAATCAGCAGGCCCAGCGTGAGGGGCTGGTTGGACTCTGCCGCGAAGTACTTGATGGTCTGGGGTTTGTTGTCCTCGCTGACCTGAAAGTCTTCTTTTTTCAGGTTCGGGATTAGCGCTCCGTGCTTGTCTTTCACGTTGAAGTAAACGCTGACTACCTGTACGTTGACTTTCAGGGTTTCGACGGAGTGATCCTGTTGTGCGGTTTTGTCCTGGAGTTTGGGCTGGTCGGGAATCGAAATGCTGTCGTCATCCGGGGCATTGGACGCCTTGGGTGGAGCCGTGTAAGGACGTTGCGCCTGGACAGCGGTGCAAGACATCAAACAAAGTAACAAGATAGCGGGTATTGTGAATTGCCTTAGAGTGAGCATAGCTTCTCTGACCGTCCGCGCATAGTCTAGTATGTACTTACCCGCAGGACTACTAGCATTAGTTGCCTGTGAGAGTGAATTTGTAGCATCAAAATGTGATTTAAGCGGGCGGTTTAGCAATTCTGAAGCCGGCTACAGTTTTTCGGGGAGGGTTTCCTAATATGCGGCGCCCAGGGCGTTTTGCAACATTGCTGTCGATTCTTCTCTCGGTTTCCCTGGCTGGCATGGCGCAGCAGGAATTGCCGGAGGCTCCCCATCCCCAACCCGCGACCGGGCAACCCAATGGTCAAGCGCCGGTGTTGAATGGAGCCCCGGTCAGCCCGTCTGACCAGACCCAGGCGCCCACGGGAGAGGCCAGCTCCGCCGACACGGCTGCGGAAGGCCAAAAGGAGAACGCGATGCCTCCGCCGGCTCCGGTGGGGCGAGTCGTGCCCTCCAACCGTGTGGCTAACACGCCCAGCAGTGGATACGACGAGACAAAGGGACTCATTCGAGTCAACGTCAATGCGGTTCCCATTCCGGTGACGGTGAAGGACGCTACGGGACGGCTGTTTCCCGGGCTCACGAAGGATAACTTTTCAGTCTATGAAAACGGCGTAAAGCAGCGGATCAACTTCTTTACCAGCGATCCTTTTCCAGTTTCCGCGGCCGTCATCATCGACGTAGGTATGCCGGAGATTGCGCTGCGCAAGGTGCAGGAAACCTTCCCCGCGATGGTCGGGGCCTTCAGCCAGTTTGATTCGATATCGATTTACACCTATGGCAACACGGTAAAGCAGCAACAGGACTTTGTATCTGCAATGGGCGAGACCACAACTCGGACGCTGGCACGCGTGGAGCAGTTGCAGGGACGCGGTGCAGGGCCGGAGGTATACAACCCGATGACGGTTGGGCCGACGGTCAATGGAGAGACTTTCGATCCAGCCCAGCGCGGTCACATTCAGTTTGCCCCACCCAAGGATGCGGAGCCTTCACGCGTGCTCAATGACGCGCTGGTGCGCGCTGCCATGGATCTGGGACACCAGCCGCGGGCACGTCGCCACGTAATCTTCATCGTAACCGACGGACGCGAGAGTGGCTCGCACGCCAGCTATAAGGACGTTTTGAACGCGCTGCAGGCCAACAACGTAAGCGTGTATGGCGTGGCTGTGGATTCTGGTGCCATCCCGGCGTACGACAAGCTGGAGAAGATTCGGCTGCCCAAACAGGGCTACAGCAACGTCCTGCCGAAGTACGCCTCGGCTACCGGGGGCGAGATCTTCCGGGAGTTCACCAGGGAGGCAGTTGAGTCCGCTTACGGGGTCGCGATGGAAGAGTCGCGAAGCCAGTACACGCTGGTGTACAACTCGTCAGCAACGGTCTCAACCGGTTACCGCAAGATCGAGGTTCGCGTCAGCGGCTACGGACCGAGCCTGAAGGTGTACGCTCGCGACGGTTACTATCCGGTGCCGCAGCAGCAATAGAAAAAGGGCTGAAGTTGCCCTGTTTTTTGCCGCCGCTGGAGGCAATTTCAACCTCCAGCGCAGGACAGCGCACTTTCGTAATCGAAATTTAACGAAACGTAACCGATCTTCGGTACTACACGGATGACCGTAGGCGACAATCGTAGAAAGTTGGCGCCGCTGGTGTGATATAACCCAAGTGTCTGCTCTTTTCGCTGGACATTGCGAAGGCAGCAGAGGAATCGGAACTACCCGCGCAGCCTGGCATTGCAAGGATGCGACCGATTGCGGCGCCCCCGGATTTTTCGGGCGTTTCTGGGCATGGTTGAGGAATCATTGAGCTTTATCAATTTCGCCGCGCGCGAGATCAATTGCAAGATCGTCTATTACGGCCCGGGCTTAGGCGGGAAGACGACGAATTTGCAGCACATCTTTGACAAGACGGGCGAACAGCAAAAAGGCAAGATGATCTCGTTGGCGACAGAGACGGATCGTACGCTCTTTTTTGACTTCCTCCCGCTTGATCTAGGCACGATTCGCGGTTTTAAAACTCGCTTCCACCTCTACACGGTTCCCGGCCAGGTGTTCTATGACGCGTCACGGAAGTTAATTCTGCGCGGCGTGGACGGTGTGGTATTCGTCGCCGATTCGCAGGCCGAGCGCGCAGACGCCAACGTGGAAGCGCTGGACAATCTGGTCCATAATCTGGAAGAGCACGGTTATGACTTCGCCAACATTCCCTATGTGCTGCAACTGAATAAGCGCGACCTTCCCAACGTGCTCCCGGTCGAGGAGATGAAACGCCAGTTGTGCCGCCGCGAGGAACCGGTCTTTGAATCCATCGCATCACAGGGCGAGGGCGTATTCGAAACTCTGAAAGAGATTGCCCGGCAGGTTCTGGTCGAACTTAAAAAGTCCTGAGCCGCTGTTTCCTTCTGTCTATTTCCAATTTTCTCACCTGAAATTTTTCAGCTCAATTCGCAGACCGCGCGTGAAATGCGTGGCCTTGATTGCGCTCTGCGCATCGCCTGCGACGTTATGAGCGAAATTCCCTGTAACTTTCTCGCCGGTTTTCAATCGAACAGTATGGAAAAGGCACGCCGAAGTTGAGGGCCCGCGCCGTGAAGGTGAAAATCGACTCGCCAAAGTCATCCGAGATCACGCCGAAATCGCTTTATCTTGATCGCCGCCGTTTTCTGGCCGCAGCCGCGGGGTTCGGTGCCCTCGCTTTAACCGGAGAAAAGATTGCGGAGTTGCTTTTGCCCTCCGAGAAGGCATTTGCCGCAACCGCACTGCAGGCTTCCAAGAGTCCGATCAGTACCACCGGAGAGAAGCTGACGCCCTACCAGGACATCACTCATTACAACAATTTTTACGAGCTCTCTACCGACAAGGAGACTCCGGCCAAGATCGCGGACAAGTTTCATCCGCTGCCATGGGCAATAGAGATTGACGGGCTGGTAAACAAGCCGCAAAAGCTCGACTACGATTCGCTGATGAAACTCGCTCCGCTGGAGGAGAGGGTTTACCGGCACCGTTGCGTGGAGGGCTGGTCGATGGTGATTCCCTGGATCGGCTTCCCACTGAAGGTGCTGCTGGATCGCGTGGAACCCAAACCAAAGGCAAAGTACGTGGCATTTACCACCGTTTTGCGTCCCAGTGAGCTTCCGGGCCAGCAACGCGATGTGCTCCGCTGGCCATACCAGGAAGGCCTGCGAATGGACGAAGCCATGAACCCGTTGACCCTCTTTACCGTGGGGCTTTATGGAGAGACGCTGCCAAACCAGAACGGCGCGCCGGTGCGGGTTGTGGTGCCCTGGAAGTACGGCTTCAAGAGCGCGAAGTCGATTGTGAAAATCAAGCTGACAGACTACATGCCGCCGACGAGTTGGAACGAGGCCAATGCGCACGAATACGGCTTCTATTCAAACGTGAATCCGCAGGTGGATCATCCGCGTTGGAGCCAGGCAAAGGAGCGCCGGATCGGTGAGATCTTCAAGCGCGACACGCTGATGTTCAATGGCTATGGAGACTTTGTCGCGGACATGTACAAGGGAATGGATCTGCGTAGAGATTTTTAGGCGATCCCGAACGGATCAAAATGTGGAATCGTGCAGCTTCGTTTTCATTTCACAGCTCATGCTGGATCACTGAATAGTAAAGCCCAAAAAAATTTATCTTGCGTTGTAACTTCCGTTCCTCGGGCGAGTCATACGGTGCAACGACGCAATTCGGATCGCGCAGAAAACGCCGATTGCCGAGCAACCATCACAACTTATCCGAAAGGGAAAACTCAGATGACCAAAGCTACGATGAAGTCCTTGCTGATGACCGCTGCCATGTCCGGCCTGCTTACCGGCGCCACTGCGGTTTCGGCCACCACCAACAACAACTCCGGCGCAAATAGCATTTCGCGTGCCATGGGCCTGTCGGCTTCGTCGAGCTTTGCCGACCCGCAGACGGACAAACACTCCTGTAAAGGCCAGAACTCCTGCAAGGGACAAGGCGGCTGCAAGTCGGGCGACAACGGCTGCAAAGGCAAGAACTCCTGCAAAGGTAAGGGCGGTTGCGCCACGAAGTAGTTTACAGGCACGTGAAACCTTGGGGACCGGTGCTCCGGTCCTCCCATTTTCTACTCCACAAAAAGGTACGCGATATGCCGGCAAATCGATTTAACGGCTTCACCGAATACGGGATTGGAATCGGGCTGCGAATCCCGCATTACCAGCACATTCTTGAGAAGAAGCCGGTGGTGGACTGGTTTGAAATCATCTCGGAAAACTACATGATCGATGGCGGGCGGCCGCTGGCGATCCTCGACCAGATTCTGGAGCAGTACAAGGTCGTGCAGCATGGAGTTTCCATGTACTTCGGTTCGAGTCAGCCGCTGAACCGGGAGCACCTGATGCGCTTGAAGCGGCTGGTGCGGCGCACCGGAACGCCATGGCTCTCCGACCATCTGTGCTGGGGCAGCGTGGATGGACGCTACACCCACGACCTGCTTCCGCTGCCTTATACGTGGGAGGCAGCCAAGGTCGCGGCCGCAAACATACGTCTCGTGCAGGACTTTCTGGAAGTTCCAGTGGTGATTGAAAACGTGAGCAGCTACGCGGAGTTTTACGACTCAGAGATGACGGAGTGGGAGTTTCTAACCGAGGTGGTGGAGCGCGCCGATTGCGGGATTCTGCTCGACGTCAACAACATTTATGTCAGCTCGATCAATCACGAGTTCGACCCCGCAGAGTATGTGGACTACATCCCCGCCGAGCGGGTTGCGCAGATGCACATTGCCGGACATTCACGATACGAGCGATTCCTTCTCGATACGCACGATCATCCGGTGATCGATCCGGTGTGGAAGCTTTATGAGCGAGCGCTGAAGAGAACGGGACCGACGGCAACGCTGTTGGAGTGGGATGATCGCATTCCTCCCTTCGAAGAGGTTCACAACGAGGCGATGAAGGCGAAGAAGTATCTGGACGCAGTGACGACGATGGCGAACGAGGCGCAGCCGCTAGTGGGAGTACGGACGTGACCGACCTGCTCGAATTCCAACGCACACTGGCGCGGGCGGTGATGCATCCCCTGAGTACGCGCGACAACATGAAACGCGGTGCCAACGGCGAAACCCAGCATGGCGTTGCACTGGTGAAACCGAATTCGCGGCTGAGTAGTTTCGAGCGGCTCGAGATATATAGCCGCTCCTACTGGTCACGCGTTCTGGACGCTTTCGGCGAAGATTTTCCGGGAGTGCGCGCATTGCTGGGCGCAAAGCAATTCGACCGGCTGCGCCGTCGATACCTGGCGGATTGTCCTTCCGAGTCATTCACCATGCGCAACCTGGGAAAGCATCTGGTCGCGTGGATGGAGGAGAATCAAGCGCTGGCCGGGGCGAATTACGCGATTGCGCTGGACATGGCAAAGCTGGAGTGGGCGCATATCGAGTCATTCGACGCCGCCGAGCATGAGCCCCTAAGTCCTGCCGACGTTGCCACGCTTGCCCCTGAGAGCACGATGCAACTTCAGCCGCATTTGCGTTTGATCGACGTCAGGCATGAAATCGATACGCTTTTGCTTGAGATCCGCGAAGCTGGCAAGCGTAATGGCGGCCTGCCGGGCGGAGACGAACAAAAGAGAATCGCGCGCGCTTCGTCGTTCGCAGCGTTATCAGCAGCCCTATCAGCAACCGCGAGCCCCGTTTACATTGCGATCCATCGCCTTGATCTGGTGGTGCACTATAAGCGGCTCGATGCCGAGATGTTCCGGCTGATCAGTGCACTATCGAAGGGAGCCTCTATCGCAGACGCCCTCGAATTTGCGTACGCGGACTCGAAGCTGACGGCCGAACAATGCGAGCGACACATTCACAGTAGCTTCGTGCTATTTGCAACGCTCGGCTGGTTCTGCAAATCTGGCTGCTTAGAAAGCGAGGAAGCATTATGACTACGATCACGCGAGCATTCGCAAAAGCTTACCGCGGATTCAGCTGGTTAACCTCCTGGGCGCAGTCACCATTCCTTTTTTTCGTGCGCATCTACTGGGGCTTGCAGTTCATGCAGACGGGATGGGGAAAGCTGCACAACCTGGCTCATGTGGCGCAGTTTTTTACCTCGCTGGGAATTCCTGCGCCGGGGGTAACTGCGTTCTTTATTGCCTGCCTTGAGTTCTTTGGCGGCGCCTTGCTGGTCATCGGACTGGGCTCGCGACTGGTGGCACTGCTGCTAACTGGAAATATGCTGGTCGCTTATTTTACGGCCGACCGCGATGCGTTGATGTCGATCCTCAGCGACCCCGGAAAATTCTACAGCGCTACTCCGTACACGTTTTTGTTCGCCTCGGTGCTGATACTGATTTTTGGACCGGGATGGTTTGCGCTGGACACATTGATCGCCTCGCGATATGAAGCAGCGCGAGCAACCGAAAAAGGCCACTCACACCCCTCGGCCACCCATGCGGACGCCGCCTGATCGCTGCATAAAATCTGCTTGCACACCACATAATCCAAGAGCTGCGAACCAGCGGAAGCAACCACTCTGGTGAAAGTGGATTGTCCGGTCGGCTCGCGCGAGATTATGATGACCGTTGATGACCAACCCCGCCAATGGCAAGATTCTGGAGGCGCTTTCCGCGAACTGGCAGGCGGAGATGTGCAGCTTCCATACCTACAATACATTCGCTGAGCGCGATCCGGACCCGATCCGCAAGCGCATCCTGCGCAACCTGGCCGAAGCCGAGGCGCGGCACGCCTCACTATGGGCAAAGCGAATTCTGGAACTCGGCGGCGAGATGCCGCAATACAATGGCACCGCCGGGGGCGATGCGGACAAACTGGCGAACCGCGTGGGCGCTCCCGGCATGGCGCTGCGGCGGCAGGAGATAGAGGAGAGTCGTCACATTGCCAGTTATGGCAGACAACTGGAGGTTCTAGGCGATCAGCCGAGCATCGACATTCTGCACCAGGTCATTCAAGACGAGCAGGAGCACTACCGCGAGCTCGGCAGTCTCATCCGCGATCACTACCCGGCATCGGCTATCGCCGAAATGGCGGCCGATCCCAAAACCGAAATCGCCGAATTGCTGGCAAAGCGCGCGAACTCCGGCAAGCAGGCCGCCGGATGGATTGGCGACGCTATCTACGGAGTGAACGACGGACTGGGCGCAATCTTCGGGATCGTCTCCGGAGTCTCCGGCGCAACCCTGGGTAATTCCCATTACGTGCTGCTGGCGGGAATGGCCGGGATGGTTGCAAGCGCCCTGTCCATGGGCTCCGGAGCGTACCTGGCAGCCAAGAGCGAATGCGAAATCTACGAGGCGGAGCTGGCGCGTGAACGCGAAGCCCTTGAAATGAACGGCCTGGAGGCCCGCGAACTGCTCTCCCTTTACTACCAGGTCAAAGGCCTACCGCAAGAAGACGCGGATCGGGTCGTGGAACACATCGCCAAAGATCCCGAACAGATGCTGCGCGCTCTGGCCACCGAACGCTTGAACTCAACCGAAGAGGCTTTGAGTAATCCGATGACCTCAGCATTTTCCGGCGCGCTCTCGACCGCGGTCGGAGCCTTCGTTCCGATCATTCCGTTCTTTTTCTTGAGTGGATACCCAGCGGTGATTACCTCAGCAGTTATCTCTCTTGCGGCGCATTTTGCGGTGGGTGCGGCGAAGTCGCTGATCACGGTTCGTTCCTGGTGGGGCAGCGGATTTGAGATGACCGCAGTCGGCGCGGTGGAAGGAATTGTAACCTACGTCATCGGTATCGGATTGGGTAGGTTGAGCAGTTAAATCAGTGCCGCTTCTTTGAAGATGAAATCCATCTTGCTGCTCTGTTATAATTCTTTCAACGCAGTGAAGATTGCGTCTTTTCAACAGTCGGGGAGTGGCTCAGCCTGGTAGAGCACCTGGTTCGGGACCAGGGGGTCGGAGGTTCAAATCCTCTCTCCCCGACCATTATTTTCAACCACTTACAAGAACGTATGTTAAGCCACCTGGGATCGTACCAGGTGACCTGCCTCGCAAGCCCGCGTGAACATTGCTTCTTCCTTCCATTCAGAATGCAACGACCGCCTACACAAACGTCTACAGTTAGTCTGCGACGTCCCAAGTCGCCGGTAGGGAGCGATTGAACCTGGATGAAATGTATTGAAATCGTGAGCACATAACTCGGGCGAAGATTGCGCTGTTGCGCCGATGCGACGCGACGGGCAATATTGATCAGGAATATGCCTCTCGAACTGCTGAACGAGTCCATACTTGAGGAGCTTGCGGGCGAGCGCGCCTTTGATCGCGGTGTGAATTACTTTGAGGAAGGGCACGTCGCCGGGATTAAGGAGCAAAACGGGGTGATTACGGCCAGGGTTCGCGGTACTCACGAGTATCGTGTGAAGCTCTGGGCCCCCGAAGACGAGTTGGCGTTCGACTGCAATTGCCCGGTCGGACAGGACCGTGTTTTCTGCAAGCATTGCGTCGCAGTGGGATTGGCCTGGCTCGACCTATGCGAGCACAAGGGCGGTGCGTCCCAGCGGCAGAGCAAGCGCGCGGTGACCGACGAGAAAATCCGTTCCCATTTGATTCAGGAAGACAAAGATGCACTGATCGAGTTGGTGCTGGAACAGTGCGAACGGGATCCGGAGTTTCGCGACCGCTTGGTTTTGCTGGCTGCGCAAAAGGACGGGGACGGGCCTGATCTCGCAGCGTTTCGCGCGGTGATTGATAAGGCAATTCGCCATCGCGGATTTGTGGAGTACGCCCGGATGCCGGCATACGCGCGCGGCATCGAAACTGTTATCGATTCCCTCGATGCTCTGCTGAAGCGCGGGCACAAAAAGGCAGTTCGCGAGCTCGTCGAACGGGCGCTCCGGCAAATGGAATCAGCGATGAACGCTGTAGATGACTCCGACGGCATGATGGGAGGAATTCTTTGCCGGTTACAGGAACTGCATCTGGCCTCATGCCACGCCGCCAAAATCGATCCGGTGGCACTCGCTAAGTTCCTCTTCGAATGGGAAGTCCGCAGCGACTGGGAAGTCTTTCTGTGCGCGGCGGAGAGTTATTCCGACGTGCTTGGCAAAGCCGGGATGGCAGAGTATCGCCGGCTGGCAGAAGCGAGGTGGGCCAAAGTACCGCTCTTGGCTCCGGGGGAAAAAGATCCGGAACAATATGGCAGGCGCTGGCGCATCACGCACATGATGGAGACATTGGCCAAGCAAACCGGCGATATCGACTCGCTGGTTGCGGTAAAGTCGCGCGACCTGTCCCAAGCTTTCGACTTTCTCGAAATCGCTCAGGTCTACAAGACGGCGTGCGACAATGACGCCGCCTTGCGATGGGCGGAGCGGGGCGCGCAAGCGTTTCCTGAGCACACCGACCGTCGGCTGCGCCAGTTCCTTATGGAGGAATATCACTGCCGGAATCGTCACGACGAAGCCGTTGAAGTAGCTTGGCTGGAGTTCCGCGAGCAACCCAGACTCGATAGCTACGTGATCTTATACAAAAGTGCCAGCCGCGCCACACAATGGCCCGAATGGCGCACTAAAGCCATCCAACTGCTGCATGACGAAATCGCTGCCACGAAGAACAGGCAATCGAAAAGCGTCTCGGGGTCACATGCAGGCGCCAATTACAGCGAGATCGTGAGGGTCTATCTCTGGGAAGGAAACCCGGATTCTGCCTGGGCTGAGGCGAAGCATGGCGGCTGTTGCGACAGTCTTTGGTTTCAACTCGCCGAGGCGCGAGGGAAAGACCATCCGGAGGACGCCATTGCCGTTTACGGAGAACAACTCAACCGCGCGCTACGGCACGCGGAGCCACGGGCTTACCAAGAGGCGGTCGAGATTCTCCGAAAGATTCATCGGCTAAAGATGCGAGTTGGGAAGGAACTTGAGTTTGCCGCGCTGCTGGAGGCCATCCGCTCGACATACAAGGCTCGCCGCAACTTGATGAAGCTTCTCAATGTGGAGGGCTGGTAATAAATTCGGAAATTCGGCGCGACGGGAAAAACAGAAAAAGATTCGGTTTATGTAGAACAGACCGAAAGAAGGGGCTGAGGCATGTTCAGGAGCGATGGATTGCTGAGGGGCGCGCGTGAGGACCGCGCAGAAGCGATGTCTTCTTTAGGCCAAGCGAAGTGGAGTTTGGAAGTTTTCCTGGACCTGCATTGCGGTCTTTTGGATCACGCAGAAGGGGTCAGAGTTGCGGCTATGGAAGCACTACAGGAAATTTCAAAACAAGAACCGGCCCCAGTCGCGCTTACGCCCGTGAAGCTTATGTCCTATTTTCTGTTTTCCTTTACGGTCAGCTCCGGCATCGCGGTGAAGTGTTTCAAGTTCCTGGTGGAACTAGACACGCCGGACGCTCAGGAGGCCGTCGGACAAGCTCTATCCCGGGTGCATAGGAACGAAGATTTCAAAGAATTTGTCGGCATACTCCGGCAGGCAAATAAATTGGAACTGTTGCGCAGGCTGGACATAACCAGCTTGTCTCAAACCAAGGCGGCTTTCCTGCAGTCCGCGTTAGCTTCGAACAATAACGGCACTGAATAAGGGATGCAATGTTAATCAGCTCAGAGGCGACAGAGTTTACGCTGTCCTGCGCTTTGGTTTTGCCGACGCAGTTGCGGTGCGTTTCTTGCGAAGCTTGCCCGGGTGAATGAGCACCTCCGCTGGAATTCGGAGTTTTGTATTCAAGTTCCGAATCATTGCTAGCGACAGAGGCCGGTCGCGGCGCATCACCTCGTAGACGCGAGTGCGCTGCCCGATGATCCCGATCAGAGCCCCAAAGTCTTTTCCCTGTTGCTCCAAACGAAACTTAATCGCCTCGATGGGGTCAGGCAGATCAATGGGGAAGTGCTCACGCTCATAGACCTCGACCAACGTGACAAGCACGTCCAGGAGATCGCCATCCTCGGTTCCTTGCGGCGCGCCCCAAAGCGCCTCGATCCGTCGGAGTGCTTCGGTGTGGTCCTCTTTAGTTCTGATCGGCTTTACCTGCATAGTTCACCTTTGCCGCGTCGATGCGGTCGTAATCTGCATGAGTCCCAGCCCACTTGATGAAGACCACCTGCCGGAGATAATCGACAGCTACCA
Organism: uncultured Acidobacteriota bacterium; assembly: GCA_963786435.1. Lineage (GTDB taxonomy): Bacteria > Acidobacteriota > Terriglobia > Terriglobales > Acidobacteriaceae > TOLSYN. The sequence continues at coordinate 1,328,251 of CAWAZK010000002.1, read as the reverse complement.
CCAACCGGAATGAATTGCCTTTGATGTTGAAAACAACCCGATCATTGCCGATGATGCTGGCGTTGGCGTAAGCAGCCTTTACCTCGGCGGGATTCTTCCAACTCGCTGCTTCAACCTCATGGAACCAGGCATCCAATGACGACTTCACGGGAGCGTAGTTCTTCGTGCCCTTCAGCGTCTCGACGAATTCGCGCAAGGTACTGCGGGCGATCACTCTCACGCGAACGAGCGTATCATTGTGCCCATTATGGGCACAAGTGAAAAATTGGCTGTAGATGATTTCGTAGCGGTCAAAGCAACGGGCTTCACCAATTTTCAATATCGTTCAACAGCCTCGCCGCAAACGGTTCAACAGCAATCACTTAGAATAAACAGAAATCTCTTATTTTCAATAATTTACCGAATCCGGTTCGGGACCAGGGGGTCGGAGGTTCAAATCCTCTCTCCCCGACCATTAAACTCAATAACTTACATCGAGTTCTGGTCGGGTTTTGCACCCTGGGGTTCCCAAAGGGTTCCCATTCAACGCCAGATCCGCCGTTGGGAAGGGCCTTCAACGGAGTGTGATCTTCTTCTCCTCCTTCTCTTCTGGTTCTGCAAACACGGCTTCGACAATCCTTGTCACCGCGTCCACACGTTCATCCCACCAGACGCTTGAATCCGGGGATCTCGTCGGCATGGGAACGGAGCCAGTCGAGTGTCAGGACAAGGATGGAGGCAACCTCCTCATCGGAAAGAAGAGGTTGGAAGACCAGAACGGTGTTCCGGGAACTGGCCTGTGCTTCAAAGGCCCAATCAGTTTCAACAACGGATCCAGCCCAATTCATTCTGGCCTGCGCGCAGCTGTGGATTTGAGGTGGGAGCCTCTGAGCCGCTCGCTGTTACAGGTTAGAGAGCAATGACGTCTACCCCAGCACGTTGCCAAATTTCCTGGTCACTTGCTTTGCCAGCTCGAAAAGATCCATCGCCTCCGCCAGAAATCTATCTCCATCGAATTTGAGTTTGCGATTTTCTAGTTGGTGGTGCCATTCAGCGCCGGAGTAGGCCGTCACAGACCAGATTCGCTACTTTTCTTGCGACCTCCTCGGTGCTCAATTGTGGCGTATCTGCGATACCGTCAATCGTCAGCATCGTGAGGCCGTGCACGACCGACCAGGCAGTGAGGACAGAAACGCGGAGTTCGTCGTCTCTGCAGAGGGCGGCATCGAAAATACCCATCGCCGCTCCGCGCCGAATGATTCCCGCCAATATGGCCCTTGTATCAGCACCCGCAACCGCGACGGATTCCGGACGGCCCTCCTGCGCCGTGACCAGAGCGGAACTAAACATCAAACGATAGAGCGCGGGATTTTCAACGCCGAAGGTTACATACGCCAAAGCACTCCTCACCAGGGCAGTCTGCGCATTCTCAATTCCTGAAATGGCTGCACGGATACGCTCACCAAGTTGTGCGAATCCAGTCGCAGCCACAGCCGCCAACAAGTCCCGCTTGTCTGCGAAGTGATTGTAAGGGGCATTGTGACTCACACGCGCGCGGCGAGCGACCGCCCTCAAAGAGAATGTCCAGTCCTGCTCTTCAGTAACCATGGTCAGAGCCGCGTCGATGAGGGAACGGCGAAGATCGCCGTGATGGTAGGGCAGCGGCTCGCTAATTTTGGATTGTTTGGCCTTCACAAAAATATTCTCGCAGATGATCTTGACACTGTCTACATTCTCAGCCATATTGACAGTGTCCACATTTACCTTGCGCCTTCAATCGCTTGGTCCAAAAAAGGAGACTTATGCCACATTTACAGCTTGATGTACCCAACAACTATCCTCTTTCCGTAAAGCGGGACTTGGCAGGCCGCCTTGGACGCCACTACGCCGAAATCATGCAAACCACAGCCGACCTAGTCCATGTCACCTTTCGCGAACTCCGCGAAGGCGGCGTTTGGCACTGCACTGCCGGCGAACCTGTCACCCCCGCTGCCGTATTGACTTGCGACATTCGCCGCGGTCGCACGCCCGAGCAGCGGGCTCGCTTGGGCGAAGCGCTCCTCAATGCCTGTGTCGAGGCCCTCGGGCTCGATCCGCTCCTGATGAACGTGGAGTTCACCCAGCACTCGGGTGACGAAATTTACGGCCAGATCCTCGTGGATGGCGTGCTTGTGGGAGGCCTCGCCAAGGACTGGTCGCCATCTGAAACGGAGACGTCTCTCCTAACAACTCTCGCGGCGGAGCACAGCACGCGGAGGTAGGCGGGATGCGCCCGGCGGACGTTGCAGAATCACGTTAACGCCCGCCGACGCTAACTCCGAACCCTCGAGCCAAACGTGCGCGGCGGCAGCGTCGAAGCTGCTCCTATCAACCCCGCTGATCCTTGAGGGTGGTTCTGATTGCTCGGGCAAGAGCATCCAAGCTGAATGGTTTCTGCAAGAAAGATGACGGGAACTTGAACTCTTAACGGTCCGATCAGTGTATCCAGATAAGAAGATCACAGGAATATCCGGGCGTCGCGCTAACAATAACTCGGCGAGTTTGTGCCCTCCAAAGCCGGGCATGACCATGTCCGTGACAAGCGCATGAATGAGGCCTTTTTCCTCTTCACTAGCTTGGAGCGCATTTGGTCCGTCCACAGCCTCAATCACGCGGTAACCTTTCGACCTCAAATAATTAGCAAACAGATGCCGCAGTGCGTCATCGTCTTCCGCAAGAAGAATCGTTTCTTTGCCATCAAGGGGTTCTGCTCCTCCCACATCGCTCGTCGCTGCAAATGGCTTTGGAATTCGTGGCAGGTAGATATAAAAGGCGGTTCCTTTGCCAGGCTCGCTATGGACCCCAATTGCCCCGTTGCTCTGTTTCACAATTCCGAAAACTGTTGAAAGCCCGAGTCCAGTCCCTTTCCCAAGCTCCTTGGTCGTAAAGAAGGGTTCGAGCATATGAGACTGCGTTTCTGCGCTCATTCCGATGCCGGTGTCAATAATCGACAGCACCACAAAGGAACCCGGCGTGAGCCCCATTTGCTGAAGGTCTGGGTGATCTGAGTCCATGTCAACGTTAGCAGTTGTAACGGTCAGCTTTCCGCCATCGGGCATGGCATCCCGGGCGTTGACCGCCAGATTCATGATTACCTGCTCGATCTGCCCTCGATCCACCTCCACTCGTCCCAGTCCGGGCTCCAGGTTTAGTTCAACCTCTATGTCTTCTCCGAGTAACCGGGACATCATCTTGATGAGGTCCCGGATAATTCCGTTCAGATCCAGAACCGATGGCTGCAGTACTTGCTGACGGCTGAACGCCAGCAACTGCCTTGTTAATCGAGCAGCTTTATCCACCGCGTCGCGTATTTGCTGAGAAAACTTATCGACCTTCAAGCCATCCAGCCTGTTCTCCTGCAAGAGGTCAGCAGAGCATCCCATGATCATCAACAGATTGTTGAAATCGTGAGCGATTCCCCCTGCAAGACGGCCAACGGCCTCCATCTTCTGGGCCTGAAGATACTTTGCCTCCAGCCGCTTCGTCTCGGTTAAGTCATGTGCAATTCCCAGCAGGCATGGAACGCCATCCAGTTCTATGCTGTCGGCGACCACAACTACATCTCGAATCTCTCCTGATTTTGTTCGGAACCTAGTCTGAACCGGTTCTAACGCTGGGGAGTGCTCGAGCGCTTTGAGCATCGCCTCCCGTGCGTGCGGCTCGACCCAAAGGCCAAGCTCGTCTGCACTGTGTCCGATCACCTCGCTGCTTTCATAGCCGGACATCTTCAGGAATGCAGGATTGGCATCGAGAAAATGCTTTTCCGCAAGTGTACTGATGATCGTGGGCAGCGGACTCGCCGTATCGACAGGTGAGAGCGAGATCGACTGGCGGCTCAGGCGCGAGAATGCCAGCAGATCGTCGATCAGTTCTCCCATCCGCTTTGCGCCCCGGCAGATCGTTTCAAGATATTCCTGACCTTCCGGTGGCAGCTTCGATCCGTAGTCTTCCATCACGGCTTGAGAGAATCCGTCAATGGCGCGAAGTGGAGCACGCAGATCGTGGGAAACGGAGTAGCTGAAGGCTTCTAGTTCTTTGTTCGCGGATTCCAGTTCGGCGGTGCGTCGGCGAACGCGGTCTTCAAGTTGCTGATTGAGTTCATGGATTTGCTGCTCAATCTGCTTGCGCTCGGTGATGTCTGTGTGAAGCCATAACCGGCCGTATGATTTTGCATCTACATGCAAGGGAACGAAGTCTCTCAAATATGTCCTGCCACCCTGCATGGCGAGTTCTTCGCCAGTTACCGGTTTGCCTCGATCAAGTATTTCTCGGATGCGAGCCATCGCGTCGTCAGGCTGCCGATAAGCATTCTTGATCTTGTCTATCATGTCACCGGCATCGAGCCCCACCAGTTCAGAGTGGTCTTCCTGTAGTCCGAAACGATCGCAGAATGCCTGATTGGCAAATTCGATCTTTCCCGCATCCGTCACAAGCAGAACGCCGGAATACATATTAGAGAGGATTGTGTAGAAGCGATGCAGCGTGGTCTGCAGCGCGCTCTCGGCCTCTTTGCGCCCGGTGATGTCCATGACAGTGCCATACATCCGAGCAGGTTCGCCCGTCTCATCCAGTAAACAACAGCCGCGCGCCCAGATCCAACGAATCTCTCCATCTGTTCGCCGAATCTGCGTTTCGCAATCGGGTGCTGTTTCTTCATCACCTCCCAATTGCGAAGAGTGGTGCCTCCGGCTGCAGCCAGTCCGGAGTAAACATTCATCACAACTGAATCCAGAGAACCCACATACGTTACTTTGGCACTTTTTTCGACATTCAGGCCAGCTTTGATGAGAAGAACCTTGGTCATGAGGGTCGGCCCAAATGCGGTCGGCGAAGGAAAGCTGATCGTCTTACCACGGAGATCACTGACCGTTTTAATCCTGGAATCCCTGCGCACGATGACAACGCCGCGAAAGCCATCAGTGCCTCCCATCTTGCCGAGAATCCGATATCCCAAGTTTTCGGCGGCGCAGGCCTGGTAAGGGTTCGCGATGGCGAAGTCGAACTTCCGCTCGCGCAGTTTGGCTTCATAGGCGGGATAGTCCCGCGACGACTGAATGCGGACAGTAAAGCCGTTTGCCTGACGGTTGATAGCGTCCACAAGCGGTTGGTATATATCGAGCAACCCTGATGCGTTATGGATGGGAAAGACGCCGTAGCTGTACTCGGGAACCTTTCTCCCGATTTGACTTTGGGACGTATACGTAGGTTCGTCAGTTCTAGCGCTCCGGCCACAGCCCCCAAGAACTAGCGCAATGATGGCAAGCAACAACGCGGGTTTCGCCTTACGTGTTGCCCACAGACATTTCCCTGAACATGACATTTTGAGATTTCTCTTCTTAACAAGAGAGGAGTTGCTTAAGATCTGTCAGGAACGAGATTGGTGCCGCGCCCTTCACAGCTCGCTTATCCACCCATTTCAGTGCCTCCTCAGGAAGGTGAACATAGGCGGACAACAAAAGAATCTTTACTCTGGGATTTCGCCGCTTTATTTCCGCCGCGACCTCAGCTCCGTCCATGCCCGGCATCGTGTAATCCACGATGACTGCATCAATCGGATTGGCATCGTCACAATTCACCCTACTCATCCGCCGCCCTCCCAAAGACCTGCCAGTAGGCTGAGCACGCCTGGGCTCCAACCGCCACGTCACTCATCGACAGATCGATAAGTCCCCACTCACCCGGACGGCTTGCCACGTCCAGCGCGGTGAGCAGGCGTCGTAGCCGCTTGTGTCGCAAAGGCGCGTGATCAGAAAGAGCCGGGCACTGTTTCAACAAAATTGAGAGAGTCTGGTACTTTTGCCATCCGCCATAACTGGCGTCGAGACTTGGGCCGTGTTGAGCTACGGTTTGGGAGGGCGGGGTTACTGATTGGACAATGGTTTGAGCATCAGGCCAAAGGGGCCCCGATCGCTAGGCTTGGAGCGATCGAGTACCTCGCGTACCTTGAGCAGCAGCGCCTCGGGTTGAAAAGGTTTGGCGAGAAAGGCAGGGCCGGCAAGAACTGACGAATTCGTTTCTCCCGCTTTGTCGTCATATCCTGACATGTAAAGCACGTTGGCCGATGGGCAAGAAGCGGCCAGTATGGTGCCGAGTTCGCGGCCTCCCATTTCCGGCATCACCACATCAGTGATGATGAGATCAACCAGCCCGGGATGTTGTCTGAAGACCCGCAGAGCCTCGCGTCCGTTGGCTGCGTTCAGCACGCTATAACCGCTCCTGCGCAATACTTCGCAGACGAGCGTGCGGAGCCCCTCCTGGTCCTCCGCCACAAGGATGGTTTCCGTGCCGGTAGTGGGCCCGCAGGCTGCAGCGGGTGGCTCCTTCAGAACTTCTTCCACAACGCGGGGTAGGTACACGCGGAAGGTTGAACCCTTTCCCACTTCGCTTTCCACGGTGATTTGACCGCCTGCTTGCCCAACGATTCCATACACCGTCGCCAGGCCTAGTCCTGTGCCTTTGCCGAGTTCCTTCGTGGTGAAGAATGGTTCAAACATATGCGCCTGAGTCTCGGCATCCATGCCGCTTCCGGTATCGGTTACTGACAGCAGGACGCAAGGCTCGGGCTGCCCCGCCTGCGAGAGCGGATAATCGTCGAGCCGAGCATTGGAGACGGCGAGGATGAGCTTTCCGCCGTCCGGCATAGCATCGCGCGCATTGATCGCCAGGTTCATGATCACTTGTTCGATCTGCCCGCGGTCGCAGTGAATCATCTCCAGGTCAGGATCAGTCCGGATTGTCAACTCGATATCCTCGCTCAGTAGCCGCCGCAGCATGCTCAACATATCGGTAAGGACGTCGTTCATGTTCAGGACTTTGGGTTGGAGCATCTGGCGGCGACCGAAGGCAAGGAGCTGGCGGGTGAGGATGGTGGCTTTTTCTACCGCTGCGCTGATCTCCTCGACCTCTTTCAACAGTGATGGGCGGCCGCTCAGCGCCGAGCGCAGCAGTGCGCAGTAGCCGATAATGATGGTCAATAGATTGTTGAAGTCGTGAGCAATCCCGCCGGCCAACTGCCCGATGGCTTCCATCTTCTGAGCGGAGCGGAGCTTTTCTTCCAATCGACGGCGCTCGGTGACGTCATGGGAGACCGCAAGCACATGAGGCTGGCCGTGGAAGTGGACAACCTGCCCCCATCCCTCCAACCATCGCCAGGAGCCATCGACATGGCGGACGCGGTGAGCGAAGGTCGCCGATTCTCCCGCCAGCGCCCGTTCAAACGCATGCCTGGAAGCTGCCACGTCTTCGCGATGTATAAAGTTGAACCCGCTGCGGCCCAGCACAGCGGCCGGGTCATAACCCAGCATGGTCCGAGTGCAAGGACTAGTGAATACAGCCTTCCCTTCAAAATCCATAAGGCAGATCAAATCGTTCGAGCTGTCCGTAATCAGCCGGTACAATTCCTCGCTTTCATGCAGGGCCTGCTCAGCCCGCTTACGTTCCATCGCCATCCCGGCGATGTGGGTGGCAACCGCAATCAGTTGGTTCTCTTCGGCACCGGGGCTGCGCACCTCGCCGTAATACATGGCAAAGGTGCCCAGTACCTTGCCTTGCGACGACATGACCGGCGTGGACCAGCAGGCCCGGAGTCCATACGCGCTCGCCAAATCACGCCAGTCGGCCCAGAGCGGGTCGGTGAGGATGTCGGTTACGATCACTGGCTCGGCGCGGTAAGCCGCAGTGCCGCAGGAGCCGGCGCAGGGGCCGATAACAGCGCCGTCAATGGATTTCGTGTAGCTTTCGGGGAGACTGGGAGCGGCGCCATGCCGCAAGTGGATGCCGTCTTCATCAAGCAGCAGGATTGAGCACCGCATCTCGTGAGACTCGGATTCAATCAAGCGGGCCAACGTGGTGAGCACCTCTTCCAGTTCTTCACCCTTGGCGATCATCTCGAGTAAACGGTTCTGCCCGTTGCGCAGGGCCTCGGCCCGCTTGCGCTCGGAGGCGTCCTCAACGGTGCCCTCGTAATAGAGAACCTTCCCGCTGCTGTCGCGCACGGCGCGAGCACTCACGGATACCCAAATCGTGCCCCCGCCCTTGCGACGCGCCTCGACTTCAAATCCCCGTACCACTCCCTGCTCATCCAGCATGCGCCGGAGGACGTTTCGCCGGCTTGGCTCAGCGTAGAGTTGCTCAACTTCGGCAACTGCAGCCATAAGCTCCGCAGGGGAGTCGTAATCCAAGATGTGCGCCAGGGCTGGATTAGCGACGATGATCTCTCCCGAGACCGTGGTTTGGAAGAGACCATGCACGGCATTTTCAAAGATGCTGCGATATTTCGCGTAAGCTCGCTGCAACTCGGGATCCATTAGGAAAAAGACCTGTCAGGAAAAACGGTTAGATGAGTGGCGACGGCAGCAGGTGCGCCCAAATCCGCGGTGAAAGAGAAATCGAGAGCCGTTAGGTGTGCACGAGAGGGTCACTTATAGCTGCAGAGACCGCTAACAGATGTGGGTACACCAGTCCAGGCGTGCGCTGCGCTGTACAATAGAGAGTATGGATCTAAAGGCGATTCAGCAGGCTTTGCGGGAGCAGGATTTCGATGCCTGGTTGTTCTACGACCATCATCATCGCGACGAGATTGCGTATTCCATTCTTGGCCTGCCTGAACTGCACGTAACCCGGCGCTGGTTTTATCTCATCCCCGCCTCGGGTGAGCCGGTCAAGTTGAATCATCGTGTCGAGCCCCGCCACCTTGCCACGCTTCCCGGTGTGCAGCAGCACTACGGTGGATGGCGCGAACTGCACGAAAAGCTCGCGGCGATGCTCAAGCCCTACCGGCGTATCGCCATGCAGTATTCGCCGAACAACGACATCATGTACGTCTCGCTTGTCGATGGTGGAATGCTTGAGCTGATCCGCGGCTTCGGCGTCGAGGTCGGCTCCTCCGCAGACTTGGTTTCGCGCTTCGAGGCCACGCTTACCGAGGAGCAGATTGCAACTCACTTTGCCGCCCGCGATGTGATGGATACAATCATGGCGGCCACCTTCAAGGAGATCGGGCATCGCGTCCGCAACGGTGGATGGGATGAGTGGGGCGTGCGCCAATGGATCGGCGAAGCCTTCCAGCGCGAGAATCTCGTCACCGACGATCTGCCCATTGTGGGCGTCAACGAAAATGCCGGAAACCCGCACTACGAACCTACCGCCGACTGTACCCGCTGCATTCGTCCCGGCGACTTCGTGCTGCTCGACATGTGGGCCAAAAAGGATACGCCCGGAGCAGTCTATTACGACATCACCTGGACCGGCGTCCTCGGCGAGCCATCGGCGAAGCATCAGGAGGTCTTCCGCATCGTGCGCGATGCACGAAAGGCCGGCTCGCAGAAGGTCATCGCCGCCTTCGCCGCCTCGCACCGCATTGAAGGTTGGCAGGTCGATCAGGCCACCCGCGACGTAATCGACAAGGCTGGATACGGTGAATGGTTTGTGCATCGCACAGGGCACTCCATCGGAACCAGCGTTCACGGCAATGGCGCGAATATGGATAATCTGGAAACAAAAGATACCCGACAGATTCTGACGAATACGCTATTCTCAGTAGAGCCGGGGATTTACCTTCCGGAGTTCGGCGTGCGCAGCGAAGTTGACGTCCTTGTCCACAACGGACGGGCGCAAGTGACCGGGCGGCAGCAGGAAGAGCTAGTGATTCTCTAAGAATGAGATTTTCTAAGAACGTGATTTTCTAAATGGCCAACGAAAAAACAATTGCAAATGCGGCTGAGCCGCAAACAGGCATCATGCCAGTGGTCGCCCCCCTCGTGGGTTGGCTCATCCCTGGCGCCGGACACTTCATCCAGAAGCGCTGGGTGCGCGGCTCACTCATCTTCCTCAGCGTCATCGTGATGTTTTTCTGCGGGCTCGGAATGCAGGGCAAGGTTTACGGCTTCAATGCCGGAGACCTGCTCGATATGCTGGGCTTCGTGGGCGACTTCGGCAATGGAGTACTGTATTTCATCGCCCGCTCCATGGACTGGGGCCAGGGCGCCATCTTTCGCGCCACGGCCGATTACGGCACTAAGTTCCTGGTCTGCGGCGGTCTGCTCAATGTGATCGCGGCCATCGACGCTCACCACATTGCCATCGGGAAGAAACAATGACGCTCAACTTTTCTCACTTTACAGCGGCGCTCATCTTCTCGCTCTGCGCTTCTATCGTCTTCGGAATCACTCAGCGCGACAACACTCGTCAGATGATCCGCTACGGCCTGTACTGCTTCGCCTGGTTCATCGGCGGATTGTTGGTGGCTGGTTGGGTCATGTGGTTTATCAAGAGATAGCTTTGTAGCTTCAACACCTTGACGCTTGGTGCCCCATTTCTGCCCTCCTCTGGCAGAAGTGGGGTAGTTGCAGTTGCGGTTTGACCTTGGCTTTTACCCGTCGGAACGCCACATCCGGAAACTCTGCCTCATGCCATATCCGGCTTCCACCGCCGGAACGCGAGTACATTTTGAAACCCGCGCCCCGCCGATGTCATCCATCCATGGGGAGGAATCTATCAGTGGAGCTACAGACAGCAGTCTTCGAAGTTCCTGCTCTCACATATCCATACGAGGCGCTGGAGCCCTATATTGACGCAGAGACCATGCACCTGCATCACGACAAACATCACAAGGCCTACGTGGATAACGCCAACGCCGCCGTTGAGAAAGCTCCTGAGCTGAAGGGCAAGTCTGCGGAAGAGATTCTCGCCAACCTCTCTGCGGTGCCGGAGGCGGTGCGCGGAGCCCTTCGCAACAACGCCGGCGGACACGTAAATCACACCATGTTCTGGGCCATCATGGCCCCTAACGCGGGCGGCAAGCCCAGCGGAGCCATCGCCGATGCCATCACCAAGACCTTCGGTGACTTCGCTCAGTTCCAGGAGAAGCTCAACGACGCCGGGCTCAAGCAGTTCGGCAGTGGCTGGACTTGGCTCGCGCTCGGTTCGGGTGGCTTGCAGGTGCTCTCGACACCCAATCAGGACAGCCCAATTTCACAGGGTCTTGCTCCCATCATGGGCAACGACGTCTGGGAACACGCCTACTATCTGAAGTATCAGAACCGCCGCGGCGAGTACCTGAAAGCTTGGTGGAACGTCGTCAATTGGGCCGAGGTCAACAAGCGCTACGAGGCTGCGCTCAAGAAGTAATTCACCCGCGGACATCCATCCAACGGACGCTTTTCAACGCGTCCGTTTTCTCTTGTTGCGCGATTCATTCCAGTGCAACCAGGAGTTTCCCGAATGACCAGCGATGATCTTGAAAGCGTGCTCCGTCAGGAATTGATTGCTGCGCTCAAGGGCGGCAACGCCCACGTCCGCTTTGAAGATGTCGTAGCGGACTTTCCTGCCCACCTGCGCGGCGAAAAGGCTGGCTTGCCCTACTCCGGATGGCAACTGCTGGAGCACATTCGCCTCGCGCAGAATGACATCTTGCGCTTTTGCAAGAATCAGGACGGCAGCTACCGGGAGTTGAATTTTCCTGACGATTACTGGCCCAAAGCTGCCGCGCCACCCAGCGCCCACGCATGGGACAAATCCATAGCGTCCATGCTGTCGGATCGGGAGGCAATAATTCAACTCGTGAGCGATGCGCGTCACAATCTCGCCGCCGCCTTTCCCTGGGGAGACGGCCAGAACATCGTTCGCCAGGCGATCCTCGTCGTCGATCACACGTCCTACCACGTAGGAGAGTTGTTGGCCCTGCGGCGTCTGCTCGACATCTGGCCCGTGCACTGATCTGCACAACAGAAAATCGCGGGCGGCATTGAATTTAGCCGAGCCCGCGATTACTTTCCGCGTGATTGATTCCTGTCGCTAGGTTTAGCTGTACTGCACCTTGCGCTCACCCTTCACAATGCGGCCGATGACATATCCCTTTTCGCCGGCACGATCCAGAATCGATTGCGCCTTTTTGAACTTCTTTGCCGGGACAACGAGGATCATGCCAATGCCCATGTTGAAGGTTCGCATCATCTCGGCCTGCTCGACATTTCCTATCTTTTGCATGTGCTCAAAGATCGGCAGTACCGGCCAGCTTCCCATCTCCACCAGCGCGCCCACACCTTTGGGCAGCACGCGCGGCAGATTTTCCGTAATGCCACCACCGGTAATGTGCGCCATCGCAGAGACGACTTCTCCATCCACCATGCGGCGAACGATCGGCCAGTAGCTCTTGTGCTGCTTCATCAGTTCGGAGCCAACCTTGCCCTTCATCTCGTTGACGTAGGTATCCGGGGTATAGCCGGCCACGGTGAACATCAGTTTGCGAGCCAGCGAGTAGCCATTCGTATGCAGGCCGGTGGATGGCAAGCCGAGCAGCACGTCGCCCACCTCAACGTCCTTGCCGGTGAGAATCTTTTCGCGCTCCACGGCACCCACAATAAATCCGGCCAAGTCGTACTCGCCGTCGGGATAAAAGCCCGGCATCTCGGCGGTTTCGCCGCCGATGAGCGCGCAGCCATTGTGTTTGCAGGCTTCGGCTAGGCCGCTGATCACCTTTTCGGCGATCTCCAACTCCAGTTTGCCCACCGCGAGGTAGTCCATGAAGAAAAGAGGCGTGGCGCCCTGCACGGCAATGTCGTTGACGCAGTGGTTCACCAGGTCTCCACCAACGGTGTGATGCACGCCCATTTCAAAGGCAAGCTTCAGCTTCGTGCCGACACCATCAACGCTGCTGACCAGAACGGGATCGGTGAACTTCTTTTTGTCCACCTGGAAAAGGCCGCCAAAGCCGCCAATCTCGCTAAGGACGTTCTTGTTGAACGTGCGGTGCGCCAGGTACTTGATGCGCTGCTTCGTGCGATTCGCCTGTTCGATATCCACGCCTGCATCGGCGTAAGTCAGGCTCTTTTGTTCGGTCTGGTCAACCAAAATAATCCGTCCGTGGAGGAAATTTTTCGAGGGGATCCCGCGTTTTAAGATTGTAACATCGGCGGGCCGGAATCGGTTGTTCCGGGCTCGTTTTCGCTTTTCCTGCGCCCGTGCAGCGGAATTTTTAAGGTTTACTCCAAAGTTTACCCCAGCTTGCCCTGGCTGCACCTTCACCCCAGAATGAACAGGTAAGACATTCTCTGCATTCCGCAGCATTCCGGGGCAGTGATTCACACGTCATGGATTATCTGGATTGGATTTTTGTCTTTTTCGGCGCGCTGGTTGCGTTCGCCGGATGCTGGATTCAGCTCCACCCGGAGCGGATCATCCCTGGTCATAGCGGCCCTCGCCAGCTCCCAAACGGGCAGATCGATTCTGCCGAACTCGCGCAGATCCGCCTGCTCGGTGGCTGCTTCCTCTTTATGGGAAGCTTTTTTGCGCTGCAGATGACCATCGACCTCATACGGTTGCGCATGGTGGATCGGAACAATCATAGGGATGATCACTGCCAGCGCCGCCGTTATGCTGGTCTATGCCCGAGTTCGCCGCCAGCAGCGCCGGCCCCAGCGCCTGACTCAGCAATCCCCGCTGCCAGGCAAGATGCTCGAACTCCGCTAACTCTACCTGCCGGGCCCCGGTTTACGCCGTAATACTCGCCTTCTTGCGCCAGCTTGCGATTTTTCGATTTCCGTTCACCCAAGCTGCGCTCCCAGTGTAGGATTCTGGGCATACATGACTGCGGCTGGAAAGGTGCGTTCTCATGAGTTCGACAGGTAATGTTTCCGCCTCCAATGCCTCTCTCACGGCTGATGAGTTGCGCGAGGATCGTCACCCACTTGATCCAATCTTCAAACCCAGCCGAGTAGCTTTGGTCGGAGCCAGCGAGCGCGCCGGCTCGGTGGGCCGCACCGTGCTCTGGAATCTCATCAGCAACCCTTTCGGCGGCATCATTTATCCGGTCAATCCCAAACGCGCCCACGTTCTCGGCATTCGCGCCTATCCTTCGCTGCAGGCGCTGCCCGAGGTGCCCGACCTCGTCATCGTCTGCATTCCCGCCGAAGGAGTTCCCGCCCTGCTCCGCGAGTGTGTCGCGCTCGGCATTCCCGGTGCCATTGTCATCTCTGCCGGATTCAAGGAAACCGGTGAGCGTGGCAAACAGCTTGAAACCGAGATTTTTAACGCCGTCCAGGGCTCCATGCGCGTCATCGGTCCCAACTCTATCGGTGTGATGAATCCGGTGCTCGGCCTCAATGCCACCTTTTCGAACTCGATGGCGCGCCCTGGCAATGTCGCCTTCATCAGTCAGAGCGGTGCCCTTTGTACGGCAATCCTGGACTGGGCCAAGGGTGAAAACGTGGGCTTCAGCGGATTCGTCTCCAGTCGGTTCCATGCTGGATGTGGACTGGGGCGATCTGATCGATTACTTCGGCAACGACCCGCGCACCCACTCCATTGTCATTTACATGGAATCCATCGGAGACGCGAGTTCTTTCCTCTCTGCCGCCCGCGAAGTCTCGCTCTCCAAACCGATCATCGTCATCAAGGCCGGACGCACCGCCGCCGCAGCCAAGGCTGCCGCCTCGCACACAGGCACGCTGACCGGATCCGACGCGGTTCTGGAAGCTGCCTTCCGCCGCGTTGGCGTCCTGCGCGTCAACTCCATCTCGGAAATCTTTTTCATGACCGAGGTGCTATCCAAACAGCCGCGCCCCAAGGGCAACCGCCTTTGCATCGTCACCAACGCCGGAGGTCCGGGCGTGCTTGCCACCGACGCGCTCATTCCAGGCGGAGGCGAACTCGCCGAATTGTCACCGGAGACGATCACCTCTCTTAACGCCATCCTTCCCGACTGCATGGAGCCACAACAATCCGGTGGATATCGTCGGCGATGCCGATCCCAAACGCTATGCCGCTTCGCTGGAGATCGTCGCAAAAGATCCCAATGTCGATGGATTGCTGGTGATCGTGACGCCGCAGGGAATGACCGATCCAACGCGCATCGCCGAGCAGATTAAACCCTATGCTCGCGGACTCGGAAAGCCCTTGCTGGCCACCTGGATGGGTGGTGAATCGGTTGACCCCGGCGAGAATATTCTGAACCGTGCCGGAGTTCCAAGCTTCTACCACCCCGATACTGCCGCGCGCGCCTTCAACTACCTGTGGCGCTACTCCTACAACCTTCGCGGCCTTTATGAGACGCCTTCGCCCAACGCCGCGTTTCATCCCGACCGCGCCCGCGCCTCGGAAATTCTCAACACGGTGCGCGGCAGCGGCCGCACCATCCTTACCGAGTACGAATCGAAGAAGCTGCTCGAGTCCTACTGCATTCCCATCGTTCCTACCGAAATCGCCGAGACAGAAGAAGCCGCCGTCGCGACCGCAGCCACCATCGGATACCCTGTCGTCCTCAAGCTCCACTCCTTCACCATCATCCACAAAACCGGCGTAGGCGGAGTCATTCTCAACATCGCCGATGCCGCCGGAGTGCGCCGCGCCTTCAATCAAATTCGTGAATCGGTCGAAGCCAAGGCCGGCCCCGGACACTTCCAGGGTGTAACGATTCAGCCCTTCGCCATGGAGGAGGGCTACGAACTGATTCTCGGCGCTTCGCTCGATCCGCAGTTTGGCCCCGTACTGCTGTTTGGCACCGGGGGCTTGCTGGTAGAGGTCTTCGAGGATCGCGCATTGGCCTTGCCGCCACTCAATACGACCCTGGCCCGCCGAATGATGGAGCAGACCCGCATTTTTAAAGCGTTGAATGGCGAGCGCGGCCACACCTCCGTGGACCTGACCGCAGCTGGAAGAGCTCTTGGTCCGCTTCAGCGATTTGGTGATCGAGAACCCGGCGATCAAGGAAATCGACATCAACCCGGTCCTCGCTTCTGCCAAGCGGTTGCTCGCCCTCGATGCCCACGTCGTGGTTCACGACCAAAGCGTGCCGGACGATCAGCTCCCTCGCTCTGCCATTCGCCCCTATCCCTCCCGCTACGTCTCCGAGTGGACGATGAAGGATGGCGAGCCGGTCACCATTCGCCCCATCCGCCCCGAGGACGAACCGTTGGTGATCGAGTTCCACAAGACGCTCAGCGAGCGCAGCGTGTACCTGCGGTATTTCCAATCCCTGAAGCTGACCCAGCGCACCGCGCACGAGCGCCTCACCCGCATCTGCTTTATTGACTACAATCGCGAGATGGCGTTGGTGGCCGAGCGCCGGAAATCCGATGGCACAGCGGAGATCGTCGGCATTGGCCGTCTCAGCAAAATTCATGGCCGCCCGCACGCTGAACTAGCCGCCATCGTGCAAGACCAATTCCACGGCAAGGGAGTGGGCGTAGAACTCTACCGTCGCCTCATCCAGGTGGCTCGCGATCAGCATTTGACCGAGGTACACTCCACCATCCTCGGCGAAAACCGGGAGATGCAGAACCTCTGCAAGAAGCTAGGATTTCGCCTGAGCCCGCCCGACCTCGAAGACAACATCGTCGTCGCCGAACTCATACTCTAGCTGATCAGTATGGATGGAATTTAATTCTGCGAAGAGATGCACGCGATGGCGCAACGACTGATCGGACGGCAGCAGAATGCGCACCTGCTGCTGCCTGAGTTCATTGCGAGATCCGTCCCCGGCGAACCTGCCACCACGCGTAACTGAAAAAAAGCGCAAGCACCCAGGAGATTGCAACGAAGAGCACCCGCACCCATCCAGCCGATAGCCCCTGTTCCAGGCCGATGCTTCCAGAGAGAGCGGCAATCCACCACAGAAACGCCACAAATCCAAAACGGCGTCTCGTTCCCTCGATCGTCCGTGGGTTCAGACTCTTTCCGTCTTCCGTCATGCATCACCTCTAGCGCGATCTCGACCTGCGCAGCCTATTGAGCTATTGGCTGCCACGCAATTCTCTCACGCAATCTGTCCTGTGCAATCGCCTCATTCAGAACAAATTCAGCGGTTCAGGGGAGCATTTCGAACAACTGCGGAAGCACCTCGCCGGCCTTGCCCACGAAGGCATGGGTGAAAGCCGCGGCATTGGCCGGATGCTCCGGCCCGACGTAATAGGTGCGCACCGCCGTATCGCCGACGAGATAACGCTCCTTTGCCATGTGCACAAAACTTGCCGCGGGCTGCACTACGCCGGAAGTTCCAACAACCAACATCACGGTGCAGCGCTGCAGTTCCTCAAAGATGCGTTCCAGATGGAATGGCATCTCGCCAAACCAGACGATGTTCGGCCGTATCCATCCTCCACACTCACATTGGATGTGTTCCGTTTTGCTTTCGTACAGACGGGTATCTCGAAACGGTACGCGCGTGCAGCGATCGCAGCGCGATTCGAAGAGTTCTCCATGCATGTGCACCATGTTGCGCGAGCCCGCGCGCTCATGCAGATCATCTACGTTTTGCGTGCACAGAAAGTAACGCTGCGTCCAGCTTGCGCTCCAGCTCCGCCAGTGCGAGATGTGCGCGGTTTGGTTCGGCAGTGGCCGCAGCCTTCCGGCGCATCGAGTAGAAGCGCCAGACGCGCTCGCGATCGCGCTTCCATCCACCCGGCGAGGCCACGTCTTCCACGCGCTCGCCCTCCCAAAGGCCATCCGTACCGCGAAACGTTGCCAGCCCGCTCTCGGCGCTGATGCCCGCGCCGGTGAGCACGAAAACCCTGTCGTCGCCGCGAATCACAATCTGTTTGCTGTGCTTCATCCTGACTTGCCCTATCTTGCGGCTTACTGCTTTGCCGCCCCATGTCTCGCGAGATCCCGCGTTGCGACCGCCCTGGCTGCGACGTCTCTCGTTGCGACGTCCTTCGTTACCCCAAGGCCCTTCGACTGCGCCTCCAGCGATGCCGCGAAATGAGCTAGCGCAAACTGCCAATTATGTCCGCCGGGATAGATGTGCGCCTCATGCGGAACCCCGCGCCCGGTGAGCAGTTTGTCCATCGCCAGCGTACCGGTATTGAAGCCGTAGCGATCGTCTGCACCGCAGTCGAAATAGATCGTCATTCCCTTGAGCTCCGATACAGGCGCGGTGCGCGCCAGATGAAAGGCGGAGTTCTTTTCATAGAACGCCAGATCCGGCGGATCGCCAAAGATCGCGCCCATCAACCTTCGCTGCCAATCCTGAGAGAAGTCGCGGGGCAAATGCTCAATCAGCGCGGGCATGTTCGCACTGACGGCGGCAAACATCTCCGGATACTCGAAGCCATAGTGCAGCGCCCCGTAACCGCCCATCGAAATTCCCATGATTCCACGCTGCGAGCGAGTGTTGCCGATGCGATATTTCTTCTCCATCGCGGGCAGAAACTCATGCAGGAAAAAATCTTCGTAGCGGAACTGTCCGTCCTTCGAATTCACGTAAAACGATGTGAAGCCCGCCGGAGCCACCAGCACGAATTCGCCAATCTTCTTCTCACGCATCAGCTGGTCATAGATCGTCCACCCGCCCAGGTTCACCAGCGACTGCTCGTTGTCTCCCAACCCGTGCAAGTAATAGGCCACCGGAAAACGGCGGACACTATCCTGCGCATAGCTCGGAGGAAGCATCACGCAATAAGGAACTTGCCGCGCCAGAATCCGGCTCTGCAGCGTGGAACACTCCACCTTGGATTCAGCGGCAGGCGATTGAGCCAAGGTGGGTTGAGCGATGCTCATCGCACACAAAACAAAAACACACCCCAGCATCGCCATCCAGCGGCTTACAGATTTCATTTCACTCCGTCACAATGGATTGACATATGTCGATACACTCTTCCTGATCTACTCGTAACGCAGCGCCTGCACCGGGTCCAGCCGGGCGGCGCGCGCTGCCGGATAAATACCGGCGATCACGCTGACCAGCACTGCGAATCCAATCGCTCCGGCGACCAGCCACAGCGGGACCGTCCAGAGATTTTCCGCCGGCATTTTCATTATCTTATGAAGGTAGAGGTTGCTGCCGAAGTTGATAATGCGGCCGATCACCCATCCCAAGCGTCACGCCCAGAGCGCCGCCGATCAATCCCATCGTCGCTGCTTCGGCGAAGAAGAGCTTTTTCACGTCGGCATCGCTGGCGCCCAGAGCCTTCATGATTCCGATCTCGCGCCGCCGTTCCAAAACTGCCATCACCAGCGTATTCACGATCGCCAGAAAAGCCACCGCCAGCGCCAGCGAGCCGAAGATTCCAAGGAACATATCCAGCACGGCAAAAAAGCGGCGAATGCTCTTGGTCGCGTCCAGGTAGGAGTAGGCCGAGAAATTCATCTGCTTCACCGACTCTTCCACCCTCTCTGCGTAAGCCGCGGATTTCATGCGCACCGTCAGTATCGAATAGGTGCGCGCGCCGGGGGCGGAGCGGACCAGTTGCTGCGTATCGGCGGGCAGCATCAGGTTCATGGCCTCGGCGGTCTGGGTGGGCAGAAAAACACGCGCGCGGCTGATCATGCGCATGCCACCGAACGGCTCCGCATCCAATATCCCAACGATGCGAAATTGCTTTTCCTTGCGCTCGATGCTGAAGCTGGTGTCATCTCCATTCTGGCGCTCGGCATAGCGTACGGTCAGAGTTTTTCCCAGCACGGAATCCGGATCTTTCTCCAGCTTCTTTGCGAAGTCGCTCTGCAGCAGAACCTCATCGGCATTGGCGGAGCTGAAAAATCTGCCTTTCACACCTTCTACCGCATCCTCGTCGCGCGCCGACTGTGGCAGTCCCGCCAAGCAGAGTGAAATTCGTTTTATCGCCATACACCACCTCGGCCGTGGCGCGCACCTCGGGAACCACTTCCTCAACTCCGGGCAGCGCAGCAATCTTCTTGCGCGCATCCTCGTCCAGCACCGCAACTTCTTCGGGCTTGCCGTCGGCGCTTGCGTCGGCATTCTCCTGGCGGTTGCGAATGTCCTGCTTGCTGGTGACAAAAACTGTCTGAAACATTCCAGACTTCATCAGTTGATGATTGGCGAATCCCTGCAATCCGATGCCGAGCGAAAGCATCGCCACCAGCGAGGCCACGCCGACGGCGATTCCCATCGTGGTAAGCGCGTTGCGCAGACGTGCGTTGCGCATATTGCGAGCCGCAAGTTCAAACAGATCCTGGCGATTCATCGCAGCGCCTCCGCGTCCATTCTTGGAGGAGCAACGGCAACCAGCTTTCCGTCTGCCATGTGCAGAGATTTGCGGGCATAGCGCGCGGCCAGTGCCGGATCGTGCGTCACCATCAGCACGGTCACATTCATCTTTTCGTTCAACTCGCGCATCAGCGTCATGACCTCCTGACCGTTGCGGCTGTCGAGGTTTCCGGTGGGCTCGTCGGCCAGCAAGAGTCCGGGACGATTGGCCAGCGCGCGAGCGATTGCGCCCCGCTGCTGCTCGCCTCCACTGAGTTCGGTGGGTTTGTGACTGGCGCGATGGGCGAGGCCGACATTGGTGAGCAACTCCATCACACGCTCGCGTCGCTGACTGCGAGGCGTTTCCGCAAAGCGCAGCGGCAACTCGATGTTGTCGGCCAGGGTCATGGTCGGAACGAGGTTGAAGGACTGAAAGATCATGCCGACGCTCAGCCGGCGGTAGCGGGCCAGCGCCTCGGAGTCCATCGTGCTCAGGTCTCGCCCGGCTACAACAATGCTGCCCGCGCTCAGATGGTCGAGTCCTGCCAGAAGATTCAGCAGCGTGGACTTCCCTGATCCCGACGGCCCCAGCAAGGCGGCAAACTCTCCGCGCGCGATGGTAAAGCTGGCGTCATCGACCGCGCGCACGATGGTTTCACCCATCGCGTAGTAACGGCTGGCGCCGCGTGCTTCAATCGCCGCGCCTGTCTCATCCCGCATGTTTGCCCCGCTCCCTTCGCAGTCATCCAGTCTAATCGGAGGTAACCTAATTGGACGCAACCCAAGAGGATACGGTGCAACCATCTTTCCTGTTCTGCTTTTTCCCGCCGATTGCTGCTTTTTGCCGTTGACCTGGGCTGCATTCTCTGTTTAGGATAATTGCACCATGACATCTCTGCTAGAGCACCGCCATCACCATCATCACCATACGGCGATTGTGTCGGCGGAGGCGCGTGGATCCCGATAAAAGGTAATCATCCAAGCACTGGCCCGCTGGCGCAATCGAAGCCAGCGGGTTTTTTATTGTGACCGCTGCGCCCGATCACTCCAGCAAAGCCAGTCCGAGGAGAGGAAGAAGACAATGCAGATTGATTTCGAAAAAATGGGCGGACTCGCCCCGGCCATCGTACAGGACGCCGACAATGGCGAGGTTCTCATGGTTGGCTTCATGAACCAGGAGGCGTTCGAGAAGACGCTCCAGACCGGGTATGTGACCTTCTACAGCCGCACCCGCAACAAGCTTTGGACCAAGGGCGAGAGCAGCGGCAACCGCCTGCGCCTCACCTACGCTGCCACCGAT
This sequence comes from uncultured Acidobacteriota bacterium, assembly GCA_963786435.1. Taxonomy (GTDB): domain Bacteria; phylum Acidobacteriota; class Terriglobia; order Terriglobales; family Acidobacteriaceae; genus TOLSYN. The sequence continues at coordinate 1,307,012 of CAWAZK010000002.1, read as the reverse complement.
TGCGACAACGACACCGTTCTCTGCAAGGTTCGCGTCGAAGGCGACGGCCTGGTCTGCCACGAAGGCACCCGCTCCTGCTTCACCAAACCCATGAGCTTCACAGCCGCTTCGGACATCAAAGGCTCGGAGGTTTCCAATGGCTAAGATTCGACTCGGAATTCCAAAGGGCTCGCTGCAGGATGCGACCATCGCATTGTTTGCCGCCGCTGGATTCAAGATCTACGCCAACGGCCGCTCCTACTTTCCCTCCACTGACGATCCCGAGCTGGAATGCATGTTGATCCGCGCCCAGGAGATGGCGCGTTACGTCGAGCACGGCGTTCTCGACGCTGGTCTCACCGGCCTCGATTGGGTGATCGAAAGCGGACGCCAGGTTCATGCCGTTTGCGATCTGATCTACTCCAAGCAGAGCCGTGGCGGGGTGAAATGGGTGCTGGCAGTACCGGAAGATTCGCCCGTGAAACGCGCCGAGGATCTGGCAGGCAAGACGATTGCGACCGAACTGGTCGAGGTCACGAAGAATTACTTTGCCTCCAAGAAGGTTCCAGTGCAGGTTGATTTCAGCTGGGGCGCCACCGAAGTGAAGCCGCCGATGCTGGCCGACGCCATCGTCGAGGTCACCGAGACCGGAAGCTCTTTGCGCGCCAATCGCCTGCGCATCGTGGAGACCGTGCTCGAATCCAACACCCAGGTGATCGCCAACAAGAACGCCTATGCCGACCCGTGCAAGCGTCAGAAGATCGACAACATTGCTCTGATGTTGCAAGGCGCCATCTCCGCGCAGGGACGCGTTGGACTGATGCTGAACGTGCAGCAAAAGAATCTGCAGGCCGTACTTGCCGTGCTGCCCGCCCTCAACTCTCCCACCATCTCCGCGCTCAGTGACTCCGAGTGGGTCGCGCTCAACACCATCCTCGAAGAGACGGTTGTGCGTGACGTGATTCCGCGCCTCAAGGCTGCCGGCGGCACCGGCATCGTCGAGTATCCGCTGAACAAGGTGGTGATGTAATGAAACTGCTCAGTGGCGAGGAGGCGGCGCAAGCGGTCGCCTCTCTCGCTCATCGCTACGCGTCGTTTGATCCCGCCGTGGAGAAGACCGTCGCCGGGATCGTGAGCCGGGTACGCTCCGGCGGCGACGCCACGCTGCTGGAGTACGCGCAAAAGTTCGATGGGCTCGCCAAGGGCGCGCCCATGCGCGTCCCGGCAGAGGAATTGCACGCGGCAGTCGGCATGGTAAGCGACGGCTTCATTCGCGCCATTGAGAGCGCGGCAAAAAACATCCGCAGCTTTGCCGAGTGGCAACTGCCCCGCCCCTGGGTTCGCACCATTCAACCGGGGCTGCGCGTGGGCCAGGCGGTCCGCCCTCTGGAGTCAGTGGGCTGCTACGCCCCCGGAGGCCGCTACCCTTTGCCCTCGACGGTGCTGATGACGGCCATCCCCGCCCAGGTCGCCGGAGTCAAGCGCATCGCCGTAGCCTCGCCGAATCCCGCTCCGGAGACCTTGGCCGCCGCCGCCCTCATCGGCGTCACCGAGTTCTACCGCATTGGCGGCGCGCAGGCGATTGCGGCCTTTGCCTATGGCACGCAGAGCGTTCCCGCAGTCAATAAGATCGTCGGCCCCGGCAACATCTACGTCACATTGGCGAAAAAGCTGGTGGCCTTTGACTGCGGCATCGACTTTCTCGCCGGACCAACTGAAATTGTCTATTGCGCCAGCGAAGGCAACCCGGAGTTTATCGCCAGCGACCTTATAGCCCAGGCCGAGCACGACCCGGAGGCGCTTGCCATCTTCGTCACCACCAGCACTCGTCTCGCAAAATCCGTAATCAAGCACGTCACCGCCATGGCCGAAGGCAACACACTGGCCAAGCAATCACTGGCTGCGCGCGGCGTGGTGCTGGTGGCCAAGAACCGCAAGCAGGCCATGCAGTGGACCAACGAACTCGGCGGGGAGCACGTCACGGTGCCATCGGAAGACATTGACGAAGTCACCTGCGCAGGCTCGATCTTTCTCGGCGACCACACCGCACAGTCGTTGGGAGACTACGCCAGCGGCCCCAACCACACCCTGCCCACAGGCAATGTGGCGCGCTTCCGCGGCGGCCTCAACGTGATCGACTTCGTTCGCATCATCACCACGCAGGAAGCCACCCCCAAAGGCCTGGAGAAAATTGCGCCCACCGTCACGCTGCTGGCGGAAGCAGAGGGACTGAAGGGCCATGCCGCGAGCGTGCGGGTTAGACTGAAGAAAGGTTGAAGAAATGAGTAACCGCCTGCGCGCCCGCCGCACCGTCGAAACCCTGAAGGAGTATCACCCGCCTCTCGGAGGCCGCGACGGACTGCGCCTCGACTTCAACGAGAACGTGGATGGATGTTCGCCGCGCGTTCTCCAGACTCTGCACTCCATCACCGCCGAGTTGCTGAATAAATATCCCGAGCGCGAGCCCGGCGAGCGTGCCGTTGCGCGCCATCTTGGAACCGCTTCCGAGCAGGTGCTGCTCACCAACGGCGTGGACGAGGCAATCCACCTGCTGGCGGAGACCTATCTTGAACCGGGCGACGAGACGCTGATCGCCGTGCCCACCTTCAGCATGTATGAGATCTACGCGCTGGCAACCGGCGCGGTGGTTCGCAGCGTGCAATCGGGCGATGCTCTTGACTTTCCCGCCGCCGAATTGCTGCGGGCGATCACCCCGCAGACCCGTCTCATCTGCATCGCCAATCCCAACAACCCCACCGGCGCCATTGCCACGCGCGAGCAATTATTGGCGATTCTGCAGGCCGCGCCACAGGCAGCGGTGTTGATCGACGAAGCCTACATTCACTTTGGCGGCGAAAGCCTGCTCGATCAACTCGGCCACATCGACAATCTCTTCATCAGCCGTACGTTTTCCAAAGCCTACGGACTCGCGGGCTTCCGCCTCGGCGCGCTACTCGGCTCCGCCTCGCAGTTGAAGATGCTACGCCGCGTCGCCTCGCCTTACAACGTGAATGGCATCGCGCTCACCTGCCTCAACGCCGCGCTCGACGATCGCGACTACATCGCCAGCTACGTCGCACAGGTGCTTGAAGGACGAAGTCTTCTGGAACGCTTTTACCGCGAGCGCAACATTCATTACTGGCCCTCGCAGGCAAATTTCGTTCTCGCCTACTTCGGTGACTATCGCAAGCCTTTTGTGGAGCAGATGCGCCAGCGCGGCATTCTCGTGCGCGACCGCAACAGCGATCCCGGTTGCGCCGGTTGCGTGCGCATTACGCTCGGCAATCGTGAGCAGACCGCGCGCCTCTTGAAAGAACTTCCCGAGGCGCTGGCCAGCATTGGCTTCACGCCGCAACCGCGTCCCACCCTCGCCGCCAAGGAGGCGCAATGACCAAAGCCGCGAAAACCGCACCCCAGACGAAGTTCCGTGGCACCGAGCTTGAACGCATCACCACCGAAACCCAGATCGCGCTCGCGCTCAACGTCGACGGCACCGGAATCTACAAGGTGGACACCGGCATTCGCTTCCTCGACCACATGCTGGAGCTGTTTACCCGCCATGGTGGATTCGATCTGGCGCTCGCCTGCCGCGGCGACCTCGACGTCGATCAGCATCACACCGTCGAAGACGTTGGCATCGCCCTCGGCGAAGCATTCGACCGCTCGCTCGGCGACAAGAAGGGAATCCTTCGCGCCGGATATTTCCTGATGCCAATGGATGAGACCCTCGGAATTGCCGCCGTGGACCTGAGCGGACGCGCCGCCTGTGTCGTAGATACCAAGGTGCGCGTGCGCCTCGTGGGCGATCTCCAGAGCGAGCTGGTCTTTGACTTCTTCGAGGGATTCGCGCGCGGAGCGCGGGCCAACGTCCATCTCAAAACCATGTACGGCCGCTCCAACCATCACAAGATCGAGGCGCTCTTCAAGGCTTTTGCCCGCGCTCTTCGCGCTGCCTGCAGCAAGGACCAGCGCCTGGCTGAGATGTTTCCGTCCACCAAAGGACTTCTGTAGATGATTACCCTCGTCGATTACAAAGCCGGCAATCTGACCAGCGTTCGCAAAGCGTTTACCTTTCTTGGGCAGGACTCCGTGGTCACCGATGATCCCGCGCTGGTGCGCCAGGCGCATGCCATCGTGCTCCCCGGCGTAGGCCACTTCTGCACCACCGAGCGCCTCGCCTCCAGCGGCGTGCGCCAGGCCATCACTGAGGCGATCGAGCGCGGCGTGCCGTTCCTTGGCATCTGCGTGGGATTGCAGTGGGAGTTCGAGGGCTCAACCGAAGCGCCCGACGCGCCCGGCCTCGCGCTCTTTGAAGGCCAATGCGAGCGCTTCCACACCACGCTCAAGGTACCGCACGTTGGATGGAACCAGATTCGCCGAGCCCCGCAGAGCGCGCCCTCGCGATTGCTGGAAGGAGTGCCCGACGATAGCTTCGTTTACTTCACCCATTCCTATCGTGCGCCGGTCGTCGACGGAGTCTCGGCTCTCACCACCTATGGCGAGACCTTTGCCGCAGCCGTCGAGCGCGATAATGTCTTCGGAGTGCAGTTCCATCCGGAGAAATCCGGCGACATCGGCCTGCGCATTCTCAAGAACTTCTGCGACTACGCAGATGAAAGGAGCGGGCTATGAACGCGGGAAGCCTGAGCACGGGAATCACCAAGCGCATCATTGCCTGTCTCGACGTGACCAACGGCCGCGTCGTCAAAGGCGTGCAGTTTGTAGATCTGATCGACGCCGGAGACCCTGCCGAACTTGCCCATCGGCACGCCACCAGCGGCGCCGATGAAATCGTGCTGCTCGACATCACTGCCACCAGCGATGCCCGCCCCATCCTCATCGACGTGGTGCGGCGCACCGCGCGCCAGCTCTTCGTGCCCTTCACCGTGGGCGGTGGCGTGCGCTCGCTTGGCCGATGCCAGTGCACTCTTCGACGCGGGCGCCGACAAGATCAGCATCAACTCCGCCGCCATCAAGGCTCCGGAAATCATCACCGAAATCGCCGAACGCTTCGGCTCACAGGCCGTCATCGTCGCCATCGACGCCAAGCGCAAGCCCAACTCCGCCGTCTCTGCCGAAGGCACCGTCGCCGCCGAGGTCTATCTCGCCGGAGGCCGCATCGCCACCGGACTCGACGCCGTCGAGTGGGCGCGCGAGGCCGAGTCCCGCGGCGCAGGCGAAATTCTGCTCACCTCGATGGACTGTGACGGCACCCGCGCCGGCTTCGATTGCCCGCTCACCGCTGCCGTGGCCAAAGCCGTAAACATTCCGGTCATCGCCAGCGGCGGCGCGGGCTCGGGCGATCACTTCGTCGATGTATTCAAAGCCGGATGCGCCGATGCCGCGCTCGCCGCCTCCATCTTCCACTTCGGCATTCACGACGTGCGCCAACTGAAAGCGCAATTGCAGGGTGAAGGCATTCCGATGCGGCTGCCTTGCTAGGCACGCGCCTATACGACTGACACCGATTTCAAGGACTGAATAATGCTTATTCCCTCAATTGATCTTATGGGCGGCAAGGTCGTCCAGCTTGTGCAAGGCGAAAAGAAGGCGCTGGAGTTCGACGACCTTCAATACTGGATCGACCGCTTTCTTCCCTACCCGATGGTGCAGCTCATCGACCTTGATGCGGCGATGGGCAAAGGCGAGAACACCGCACTCATCCATCACATCTGCGAGCACCTTCCTGTGCAGGTCGGCGGCGGAATCCGTTCGGTCGAAGCCGCCTCGAAGATGCTGCAGGCCGGAGCCAAGAAGGTCATCATCGGCTCGGCGCTGTTGAAGAACGGCGCAGTCGATCTCCAGATGGCGCAGGACCTGGCGCACTACGCGGCGCCCAACCGCCTGCTCTTCGCCGTCGATTCCCGTGGCGGCAAAGTCTCGATCAAAGGCTGGAAGGAAGGCACCGCGCTGACTCCCGCCGAGATGATGCGGCAGACCGATGAATACTGCTCCGGCTATCTCTACACCCATATCGATACGGAAGGCACCATGAGCGGCTTTCCCTTCGAGGTGGTCGCAACCCTCAAGGCCGCAACCACCCGCAAGCTGATCGTCGCCGGCGGAATCAAATCCATGGATGAAGTGAACCGCCTCGACGCCGAGGGCGTGGACGCCGTAGTAGGCATGGCCGTGTACACCGGCGCGCTGAAAGCCTAGCAAATACGTTCTGCTTAAATCCCGTCTGGAATCCCCAGGCGGGAAACGGCAGAGCCTTGCGCGAAATTTGTCAATCCTTCGCCCTGCGTTGCGAATCCAATCTATGTAGCCCAGATGTCACGGAAGTCTTTTCCGTTTGTCGATACCCTTTTATTTATATTGGGCTAACATAATTGATTCAGCAAAGTCCCGGAACTCCATCCGGGCCAGGAGCATAGTGCCACAAGCTCAAGTCATCTCCTTCTGTTGAAGTCAGCCCTGATAATCAATCGCAAGAGCGCACCTTTGATCTTTTCCGCCGCTGGGGATACCTGCAGGCCGACCTCGATCCGCTCGGTCACTTTCCCCGTCTTGATTACCCCGAGCTGAGAATCAGCGGCCCGGAGGCCGACCGCGCGCGCGAAATCTATTGCGGCACCGTCGGCGCGGAGTTCATGCACATTCCCGACCCCGAGCGCCGCCAGTGGATCATCGACCGCCTGGAAGGCCCGCAACCCGAGGTCAATCGCGAAGCCATTCTCAAGCAACTGCTCGAAGCCGACATCTTCGAGCAGATGCTGCAGACGCTCTACATCGGCACCAAGCGCTTCTCGCTGGAAGGCAACACCGCCCTGATTCCGATGATGGAGGAGATTCTCACCGGAGCCGCCTCGCATGGCGCCGTGGAATGCGTCATGGCCATGAGCCATCGCGGACGCCTCACCGCCGTCGCAAACACCGTGGGCCGTCCCGCAACCGATATCTATGCCGGCTTTGAAGACGTCGATCCGCGCTCCACCCTGGGCGGCGGAGATGTGAAATATCACCAGGGCGCCACCGCCTTTCGCGAGTTCAACGGCCAGCGCATGAGGATTCACCTGGTCAGCAACCCCAGCCATCTCGAAGCCGTCGATCCGGTCGCGCTGGGACGCGTGCGCGCCAAGCAGACCCGGCGCGGCGACAGAAGGCAAGCGTCAGACCCTGCCCATCCTCATGCATGGCGACTCGGCCTTTGCCGGCCAGGGCATTTGGGCCGAAACCCTCAACATGAGCTGCCTGCCCGCCTACGAGGTCGGCGGCACCATCAACATCATCGTCAACAACCTGCTCGGCTTCACCACCAATCCCAGCGACTACGCCAGCGGACGCTTCGCCAGCGACCTCGCCAAGCGCCTGCCGATTCCAATCTTCCACGTCAACGCGGAAGACCCCGAGGCGGTGGTTCGCATCGGCCGGCTTGCGCTGGAATACCGCTACCAGTTCGGCTCTGACGTGCTCATCGACCTCATCGGCTACCGCCGCCACGGCCACTCCGAGATCGACGACCCCACCATCACCCAGCCCATTCTGTACGCCAAAATCAAGGCTCACCCGCCGCTCTATCAGATTTACGCAAAGCGGCTCGGCATCGATGTAACCAGCCAGGTTGCCGAATCCAAGGCGCGCTATCAGCAGGCCAAGGCAGATGCCAAGGCCATGACCAAGAAGCCGATGCTCTACAAACTTCCCGATTACTGGAATGGATTCGTCGGCGGCAAGATGGACAGCCCGAGCGCGAGATCGATACCGGAGTGGCGCAGGAGGAGCTCACGCGCCTGGGCATGAAACTTGGCGAATACCCGCGCCGACTTCCACATCCATCCCAAGGTCGCCGCCCTGCTCAAACAGCGCCAGGAGATGGCGGCAGGCAAGCGCCCCATCGACTACGGCATGGCCGAGGCCCTGGCCTTTGCCAGCCTGGTCACCACCGGCGTTCCGATTCGCATGAGCGGACAGGATTCGCGCCGCGGCACCTTCAACCATCGCCACTCCTATCTCATCGACGTTGAGGACGAGAGCGAATACATGCCGCTGCAGCACCTCTCGCCCGACCAGGCCCTCATCGAGATCTACAACTCGGAGCTCTCCGAAGCCGCCGTCCTCGGCTTTGAGTACGGATTCAGCCGCGACTATCCCGAGGCGCTCACGCTCTGGGAGGCGCAGTTCGGCGACTTCGCAAACGGCGCACAGATCATCATCGATCAGTTCATCAGCGCCGGAGAAGAAAAGTGGGGATTGCTCTCAGGCCTGGTGCTGCTGCTGCCGCACGGCTATGAGGGCCAGGGACCGGAGCATTCCAGCGCCCGCATCGAGCGCTATCTGCAACTCTGCGCGCGCGACAACATGCAGGTTTGCCAGCCCTCCTCGGCCGCTCAGTTCTTCCATCTGCTGCGCCGTCAGGCTCTGCGCAAATGGCGCAAGCCGCTGATCTGCTTCACGCCCAAGAGCATGTTGCGCCATCCTGACGCCGCCAGCGACTTAGCCGCCCTCAGCGCCCCGCGCTTCAAAACCGTCATTCCGGACACTGCACGTTTCGCCCTCCGAGGTCACCCGCATCCTGCTCTGTACGGGCAAGATCGGGCACGACCTGGAGGCCGAGCGCAAACGCCTGAACAATGCCAACACGGCGATTCTCTTCCTGGACCAGCTCTATCCCTTCCCGGAGCAGGACATTCTGGACGCCCTCGCCCCTTACAAGAACGCGCACGAACTGCTGTGGGTGCAGGAAGAGCCGGCCAACATGGGCGCACACAGCTTTGTGATGCCGCGCCTGCGCCGCCTGGTGGGAGCCAAACTTCCCGTGCTCTCCATCAAGCGTCAGGCGGCGGCCAGCCCCGCTACCGGCTCGGCCAAGGCTCACCAGATGGAGCAGCACACCCTGCTCTCGCTGGCCTTCCCAAGCCTCTTCCATCGCTAAACGATTGCCAAATTTGTGTCAGCGAAGGCCGCCTCTCCAGGCGGCCTTCGCGCTTTACTGCAGGCATTCATCCATCGCCAGGAATCCGGCAATCGCGTCAATCTCATTCGCGCGCATCAGAGAGGGAGCGTGGCCGCAGCCCGGGCAGACCACTAACGTGGTGCATGGCCCACGCCGGGTCATCTCCTCAGTCGTCTCCGGAAGCAGCACATCGCTGCTCTCTCCGCGCAGCACCAGCGTGGGGCAGCTTAGCCGGTCCCAGAGCGGCCAAAGATCAAAATCGGCCGTGGCCGCATGAATCGCTGCGGCGATCTTCGGATCATAGTTGTAGGCGATCATCCCTTCCGGAGTGCGGCGCTGACTGTGCGCGATCAGGTGTTGCCAGCCCGCCTCGTCTGGCACGCCGAAGCTAGCATAGAGTCCGCGGAGATGCGCCGCGAACTCTTCCTCGCACGCGAATCGCGCGTCGATGCCGACATAACTTGCAATCCGCGCCCGCGCCGCCTGTGGAATGAACGGCCCGATATCATTCAGCACCAACCGCTCCACCGGAGTATTGGCCTGTGCCGCCATGATCAGGCCAAGCAGTCCGCCCATCGAGGTACCGACCCAGAAGAGCCGTTCCGGAGCAAGGCGCGCGATCAATACGGTGAGATCGGCCATGTAGTGCGCATAGGTGTAACAGGCGACATCGTTTCGCCATTCACTTTCCCCGCGTCCGGAGATATCGACCGCAACCACATCGACCGGCAGACGTTGCACCAGCGCATCCGCCAGACGGTTGAAGTCGCGTCCGTTACGCGTCAGCCCATGCACGCAGAGCACCGTCGCCTGCGCCTTCCCACGCGTACACGGCCATCGATACCAGACGATGCGGTGAAAGCCGTCGCTATCGAGCCCAAGAATAAAACTCCGTTCCGGTGTCTGCGTCATGATGCGCAACGCGTAAGGATGGTCATATCCATACCCTTTCGTGTTTGGTCGCTCTCATTTTCTTGCGTTCAGCTCTGTAATGGCAAAGAAATCTGGGCCAAGTTTTCAATCGACCCGCTCCGCCTGAAGCAATTTCATTGCGACTCGATGCCAGGCGCGATCCAGGCTGCGCTTCCACCCGCCAACACTACCTGCAATTCGATAAAAAGGCTGTGATAAGCTGGCATAAGCGGCGTCGGCATCTATCGGCGCGCTCAATCAGCCTCGAGGGCGCCAGCCCGATGACGGCTATGTTACCCGGCAACAAGAAGTTTTGGGCCTGTAGCTCAACGGTCAGAGCAGAGGACTCATAATCCTTTGGTTGTAGGTTCGAATCCTACCAGGCCCACCAAAAAACACCCTTCCAGCTTGTCCTGTAAGCCACCATTACACAATAACTTATACGTTGATTCGGTTGATCATGGATTGGTGCTTCCGCGACTCCTTGCACTTCTGATTGAGATTTCGGTACAAATTCGGTACAGTGCTGGTACGAAGCAGCATACCGGAGAACCGATGGCGACGATTGTTAGGACACCATCTCAAAGGTGGAAAGCCGTCATTCGTAGGACCGGCTGGCCTACTACCATTAAGACGTTTCGTGTTAAGCGGGACGCTGAAGACTGGTCTCGCACAACCGAAGATGAGATGATTCGGGGTGTCTACATCCACCGTGCGCCCGCAGAAAAGATGACGTTGGAAGCGGCTTTGAAGCGCTACCTTGAGGAAGTTTCTCCTACAAAGCGCCCTCTCTCTCAGCTCTCAGACAAGCGTCATTCAAAGCCGCTTGTTAAACATTTGGGGAAGTACTCGTTCGCAGCAGTGACGCCAGAGCTCATCGCCGGATATCGGGACATGCGGCTGGCTGGTCAGGATCGTGCGGATGAGAATGGCACTCCCATTCCGAGAGCAAACGACACGGTCCGCCTTGATCTTGCGCTTCTCGGGCATGTGTTCACCATTGCGATCAAAGAATGGGGCATCGCGTTGCCATGGAATCCTGTGCTGAATATTCGTAAGCCCTTACCCGGCCCCGGACGCAATCGACGCCTTTCTGACAGCGAGCAAAAAAAACTACTGGCGGCGGTGGACAAACACTCGAATCCGATGCTCGGCTGGATCGTCCGAATTGCACTTCTCACCGGCATGAGAGCATCGGAGATTGCAACCCTTCATCGTGGGCAGGTGGATCTCAAACGCCGCATTGTGCGCCTTTATGAAACCAAGAACACTTCACCTCGAACCGTTCCACTGAGCAGGGAAGCAGCCCAGCTGTTCAAGAAACCGCTGAGCCATCCGATACGCCCGAAAGACACAGACTTGATCTTTTACGGAGAGCCTGGGCGTGACCGAAAGCGGCGCCCCTACAACTTCCATAAGGTTTGGTTGGACATCAAACGAGAACAGGGACTGGCGGAGTTTCGATTCCACGACTTGCGCCATGAGGCCGTGAGTCGCTTTGTCGAGGCGGGCCTCTCGGATCAGGAAGTAGCCGCAATTAGCGGCCACAAGAGCATGCAGATGCTGAAACGGTACACGCATCTTCGGGCCGAGGACTTAGTTTCTCGGCTTGATGATGTTGCGGCACTTCGGAAATCAGCGAGGTCGGGGAAAAGGAAAAAGGCAAAGGCATGATCGAGCTGAAGTGCACTGGGGGAGAGATGGCCAATGTTTCCAACAGCGGCGCTTTTTTTGTTGCGCTGCCGCTTCGATCGGGAACTTCATACTTTTTGGCAAAAGTAAGCAAACATCACGGCTCTGGGATATTCGGCAGCGTCTCGATCGAGCGGCGAATTAAAGAGCTTGGCATCTTAGTTGCTCTGCGGCTCCTCTGTAATTTCACTGCACTTCCAGGCACGCTTTTCCTCATCCGCCTTGTGAATCATGAACTTCCGAACTGCACTTCCCGGCACGCATTACTGCACTTCCCGGCACGAATTACTGCACTTCCCGGCACGAATTACTGCACTTCCGGGCACGCCAATATAAGGAAGCAAGATGTTCAAGAAAAACAAGATGCTTAGCAAGATGTTAGGCCTGTGCAAACGTGGATTTCTGGTGCAGAGAAGATCAAAGGCATAGGAGCGCTGCTTCGCAGCGATCGGGCTACGCCCTGTTCCCGTTTGAACCATAACCCCAAAAACAAAAGCGCCTGAGGAAGGGAAGGAGCAAACCAACACCTGCCTCACCTTACCTTCAGCAACGCCTAGAATCGGCCTTTACGTGCGAGGAACGGCCAGTTCTAACCCCAACCCCAAACCCAAACCCCAACAAACCAAAACCGCACCCGAAGGTGCGGCTCTGGGGGGTAGCTCAGTATCACGTCTCTGACGAAGCGCAATTACATAGCGCTCCACGCTCTCACGAAGCACCCAGATTATAGCCCGGAGGGGTAAAGCCCGGAAAAATCACCTACCCCTCCGAGAGTTCCTTGACCAATTCAGGGGAAACGACCCGGCCCGCCTTGGCTTTGACCAACAACCCACGGCGATTCGTTGTCAGCAAGGGAGAGGTCGGCTCCGGCGCTTGTTCAGCACCACCCGATTGCTCATACTGCCGCTGCATCTTCCACCAGAAGTTCGGCGAGGTGCCCAGCACAGCCGACAACCGCGCAGACATGGCTACCGACACACCAACTCGACCGTTCAGAATCCGCGACAGGTATGAGCGATCCACCCCCAGCCGCGTCGCCGCTTCCGTAATGGTCATCCCGCTCAAGTAATCCCGCAAAACTTCCCCCGGATGTGCTGGCTTGAAAAGCATTTTGGTTTAAGCTCCGGTTTCCTTTTTCTGCGCCGTGTGTGTCCCTCGGCTTGCACGGCTGTTTACTCGGCCAGTTTTTTGAGCGTGTTGCGGTATTGCTCCATGACATCTTCGGCGGCTTCCCGGACCTCTTTTTTCCGCTGCTTTGCCGCGGCTGCGGCTTCCTGCTGCTGCGGATCGAGTCCGAAGTTTCGCGGATCGTCGTAGTCCGCCGGATTCAAGAGGCTCTCGCGCTCCTGGGGCAAGCTACGGTCCCGGTCCGCGAGCAGCCAATCGCGATCCTGAGGCGGCTCGTCATCGTCAAACTCGCCACTGCCGATTTCCCTCCCTACTGGCACTAGGTCGAACCAAGCGCGCTCTTCCTCTGTGAGCGGCTGCGAGTAGTCACACTGCGCCAGCAGCTCAGCCAGCGTGTGTCTCGGTCTTCCCTTGCTCTGTGCTTTCGGTTCGCTCATGCTCTTGCCCCCTTTGCTCTCGGTTCGAACGCTTTGACCGGCGCGTACCCTCCTGGCGAACTTGTAAGTAATCCTTGCAACTTTGATGCAAATGCAGGGAATCGACGTTTTAAAAACCCACCCCTGACAGCAAGAGCTGTACCCGAAGGCACAGCTCTTGCGATTAGTTCAACATCCATGACGAGCCCCCATCATAGCGCAAGCCTAAACACTTTGCCTGTCACGGATGCGCGGTGGAGCCACCCCCAATAACCAAAACCGCGCCCGAAGGCACGGCTCTGGGGATAGCTCAACATCCCTGACTAAGGCCTCTATCATAGCGCAGACCCGAGAAACCTGCTTGTCATGGTCCGGATGTCATTGCGTTCGCTCGAATCCAAACCATTTCCGAGTCTGGGCGCCGCTTGACGCGGTGGCCTACGGCCAGCCTTGACCCCTCTCCGCTAGACCCCGCTTCCCGGGATGTGGGAGTGTTTCCCCTCAGTTTCTGCTCAACTGCTCGCAATCTCGGGAACCATGATGTCTCGCCAGGTCAGACTTTAGGGCCTTTAGTCTTTCCTGAAATACTCCAGCATTTAAACCGTTCTGTCCTTCTAACCCCACAACGGTTCTGAGACAGCGCTCCACCTCGGCAATATCCTTCTTCAGTCTGTTGCAAATGGCACATGAACCCATGAGCCACCTCAAGTTTGTAGTGTTGTATAGTTCACTGATTCCGACAGTCGCGATAGGATCGGCCAAAGCTGTGCCCGAAGACACGGCTCTGGTGGATAGCTCATCTCTCACGAAGGCCATCATAGCGCAATTTCACAAAACCTGTTTCTCCGAGGCGTAAAGGCCGCGTCGCGCCGCAGACGCGGTAGCCTACGGCCAGCAAGCAGCCTGACCCCTCTAATGTGCGGTACAGATGCGTGAACTTCCGTCGCTGGTCAGGAAGGGGCCACCCCCAGGGATACGCTGATTGCTGGGGCATGAAGACGGCCGCAAAACGGCGAAAGTGAAAAAGAGAGCGCTCAAACGGATGCGTGCGAAATCGTCACACAACGGGCAGAGGAGCAAATCTTGCGGCAATGGGCGCTCTGAAAGTTGCTAGTTCGGATTCCTCACCTATCGTGAGAAATCCGAATAGATCTGGGCTAGACCCAGGGTGCGTCAACATCGAGTTCCGGCCAGTCAGCGGCCACGTATTGGTCTAGCGGACAACACCGATAGACCAACCCGGTTGGAAATTCCTGATACACCCAACCGTCCTTAGCAAAGGTCGCGGTCACAGTTCTGCCGGGTTCGTGGCGCTGGGCAAGGGTTAGCTGGCCACGACGGATCAACTCATCCCTGACTTGCTGTTTTTCCTCTTCTCTCATTACTGCTTCTCCGAAAGAGCGAGTACATCATAGGTTTCCCATAAGTCCAACTTGGTGCAAGACCAGCGCAAGAAACCCAAGAAAACCCACGCCTGCCATTATCAACTGGATCTGCTTCAGTTTCGCGTCGTGTTGTGTATCGCTCAGATAGTAAGTTAACCCGAAGACCATCAGGCCAAGACTGACAATCCCCACGCCGATTCCCCAGCCCGTCTCTTCCCAGAAGGTTCCCAGAGAAATTACGTGATTTTGCAATGAGCTAAACACGTGCGATCCCGCCAGCCATCCGAAGCCGAACACCAGGCCCAACACACATAGCCCCGCCCAGATCGTAAATATACTCCTCCCTATTTGCAGTCGCTTTACCGTTGTCGCTGCCGCATTCCCAACAGCCCGTTCAACGGACGGCACCAAGGCCGCGACTGCTTCCGTGATTTGCGCTTTTGCCTGCACTGCTGCGCTATTGGCTGCCTCATCCGCCGCTTTCGTTATCCGTTCGGTGATTTCTTTTGGAAACTGCGAAAACGCTCCGTAGTAGCATTCAAAGGCAGCAATGATCGCCATCATTGGGTCAGTGTGTGGAATGTCAAAGGCATGGGCGATCGCACCGACGCGCTGTAGCCGTTCCGGCGATGGTTTCTCGCCCATAATAAGCGTCATTCCGACGCCGTAGTTAGTCTTGTTATCACTCATATACCGCCTCCAGAGCAGACCGAGCCGCGTCACGATATCTGCGAAGTGCCGACCGTTCCGCGATGGTAAGCCCTTGATCTGCGTTCCAGGTGGCTAGCCGGTTATCTGTAATCTTGTCTGCAACTAAATCGTTCAGTTCCGGAAAAATAATTGTGTCCGTTATCCGGTCCTTGAGTTTGCTCGACATGAATCGAGTGAATTTGTCAGACGTGCCAAAGTAGGTGTTAAGGATGGCGTAGGTTGCGGCGTAGCCCTGTCCGGAGTCAACAAAATTCTTGAGAAGTTCGAGGCCGTCACGTTGCCGATTGAGAGGCCACAGCATGACGAGTTTCCGCTGGAGTTCACTTGCCACATCTCCCAGAATCCCGCCGTGCTCAATTATGCTGGCCGTGGCTCGCGCCGCCGTATTCACCACGATAGATTCTTTTGGGTGAGCTTCTATGATGCCACCCAACTTCACCCAACCAGCTTCGGTATCAAGGTTGCATATCTCGCTCACGACCAGTTCTCGCACGGCCTTGTACACGTCCGGGTTGCTGTCGTCAGTTTCGACGTAGACTGTTGGATGCTCTGCATGCATCAGCCCATCAAGTAGTCCCATTGCCACTGTGGACTTCCCTACCCCACCCTTACCGCCGCCAATTACATGAATATTGTTCATTGTCCTGTTCGTTCCTTTCATAGGTCAGATGAATCTTCTTTAACCGTGAATCCCCCAGCCTCACCTGGCGCTTTGGTCGTTGCCTTACTCGTAGCGTGCACACTCGCAGCACGTTGTGGAAGTTCCTGTTCCTTTCTTGTCTTACCTTTCCCTGTTGTATTGTGGCTCGCCTTTGCGTCTTCTTGTCCTGTCGTTTGTTTCCCTACTCGTTGTGTACCTTTCGTCTTTCTTGGCTTCTCCATCTTGCCAAATAACTCCGTGATCGTTTTAGGTAGAATACCGAACACGTCAGTCTGGAAGGCTTCCGCTATTTGCTTCACACTATAGCCCTCGTCCATCATCTTGGTGACCTCGTCTTTCACGGCGAGTAGAACATCTGATTTGCCTCCCTTACCGGTTTGCTGACCCGGTCGCTGACTCTCTTTTAGCTTTGCCAGTGCTGCTCGTGCTTTGGCGGCATACTCTTCAATATCAAATACTCGTTGCGGTGCCTTTCCCATCGCGTGTCCTCCTATTCTCTGAGTCGTTGTGCGTCGCAATAGTACACGTACACTGTTTGTTGTTGCAACAGGATGGGGTTTGTCATACACATGCTGCGCATGTGTATGACAAACCGCGCTACGGGTGTTCGGCGCTTCGCTTCTCACTTCCCCTAGCTCATCCTGCAAGGGGCGCGCCCCTTGACCCAGACAATACCCGTGAGGTGAACCGCTATGCCGTTTACACGCACAAAGTCCGAACCGCTTAACGCGCGTTGCAATGTCCGATTGACCGCATCTGAAAAAGCCGAGCTTTGCGAGGCGGCAGCACTTGCCAACATGAGCCTCAGCGAGTATATGCGGCGTCGGGCGCTAGGTGTTACCGTGATCGCCCGCACTGATGTGCTGGTTATGAATGAATTACGGCGACTGGGCGGATTGCTTAAAAAGGTTCACGTCGATAGTGACGGGGCCTACAGCCATACGACGGCGGTAGCTTTACGGAATCTCAGCAGTTACATGGAGACAATCGCCCGTGATCGCTAAGAAGATTACGAATCCGAAAAAGTCGGCATCGAAGGCAACAAGAGTGAACCGCCTAGCCGAATATATCCGCAATCCAACATCGAAGGATGGCACCGAAAAGTGTCTGTATTCTGGGTCCGCTGGTTTTATCTCGCTGGACGCGAAGGCGCAACATCTTGAGATGCATTCCTTGGCGGCCTCTGCGGTTAGAAGCAAAGACCCGATCAATCACTATGTGTTGAGCTGGCGCGAGGGTGAACAGCCGATGCCGAGACAATGTGACGACGCTGTTAAGACCCTGCAAAAGGAACTAGGACTTGAGGGGCATCAGGTCATTTATGGATTGCACTCGAACACGGATCACCTTCATCTTCATGTGATGGTAAACAGGGTGAATCCGGACACCGAGCGAGTGGTATCCGTGAATAACGGATTTGATATAGAAGCGCTTCACAAGGCGGTAGCAAGGATCGAACACGAACAGGGATGGGAACGAGAACGAAAGGGACTGTATGCCGTGCAGGAAAATGGAGAGCTTGCACGACAATGGCAGGAACCACGCAGCCAACCAGCAACTAAAGCACGAGATATGGAATTACTAACCGGTCAGAAGTCGGCGCAGAGGATGGGAATCGAAGCCGTACCCGAGATAGTGAAGAACTCGACAGGGTGGTCCGACTTGCACAAGCGGCTCGCGGATGTTGGGATGCGATATGAACGGAAGGGCAGTGGCGCCCTGTTATATGTTGGCGAGCAGCCTATCAAGGCAAGCACAGCCGACCGAGGTGGAAGTCTTGCCAAGTTGGAAAAGAGATTCGGCCCTTTTGAGGCGAGCCAAGAAACGAAGGAAGTAGAACCAATCCAGAAAGAGGCTATTGACCACGACGGAGTTCAGAGGGGATGGGGCGACTACGCAAAGGCGCGGCGGGAGCAGTATGCAACGAAAGAATCCTTACGAAGTGAGCTGCGACTGAAGATCGCGAGTGAGCGTAAGCAATTATCGCAAGCCCAGAAGCAGGAACGGAAAGACATCTTTAAGGAGAAGTGGAAGGGGAAGGGCGGCAGGCTGAACGTGGTGCGTAGCGTGCTAGCGGCAAAACACGCGGGGCAAAAGGCAGAGTTGCAGGACCGTCACCGGAAGGAGCGCACGGAGCTTCAGCAACGGTACGGCGCGTTTCCCCAGTACGAGAAGTGGCTGGCACAGAGCCGAGACCCGGAACACGCGAAGCAAGTGCGTTATCGCGACGACCAAGCCGCAGGAATGCAGGGGAACACGAGCGACAAACAAGCGCGAGATATTCGCGACTTTGAATACCAGATCCACGGCGACGCGGTGTACTACATGCGAAGTGCCGACCGCGGAGCGCAGGGCGTGTCCTTTGTGGATACCGGCAAGAACATCGCCATTCACGATTGGCGCGCTTCCGACAGCCTCATGGCTGCAATGCAGCTCTCCTCTCAGAAGTGGGGCCAGGGCTTTACTGTAACCGGACCGGCTGAATACAAGACGGCTTGTGCGCGTCTTGCGGCTGAGCACGGCTTCCGCATTCTCAACCCGGAGCTACAGCCCGCTATCCAGGTCGAGAAACAACGCTTGCAAGATGAGAGGACGAAAGCTACCCACAAGACACCGCAATCCGAGCAATTCAAGAAGTATCACGGAGCTGTTCAGGCTGAGCGCTACCGCGTCACTTCCAGCAAAATACTCAAAGACGGCACGAAAAAGACTGTCATTCTGGACAAGCAAGACGGGAAAGGGCTCACCTCGGCTGAAATCGCGCAGCAGACTCCCAACATGCTACGTTTCCAAGGTCGAGGGGAAGAAATCTCCTTCGCGCCGATATCAAACAAGCTGCATCACCTTGTCATCGACCGCATGGACAAGGCAAAGCTCGACCGGCTCAAGGCTGATGGATATAAGCCCGCAGCCGTGCTGGAAATCGGCCCCAACAACTACCTGGCAATCATCACGGTGCCGAAGCTGGGAATGGCCCATGACCAGGAAGTGGGCGACCGGCTAGCCGAGAATTTAAACCGCGAGTACGGCAATCCGAAGCTATCCAGCGGCCTACACCCGCACCCGGCCCCCGGCTTCGAGATCCGCCCGCCAAAATCCCAGCGCGACGGCAGCACTAATCAAGTCCGGGTAGTCAGTGCCGAACGCAGCCAATGTGAGAAAACCTTGGAAATGTCTCGCGTGATTGATGCTCAGTATGCGCGTCAGGCCAAGCAACAGGCCACACATGCTCCTCAAAACCCGCAGGTAACCTCGACACAGCCAAAGTCTTTGGCCCAGGTCTACGAAGTGCATAAAGCCGATATTCTGGCGCGACACCAGGGCGTTATCGACTACTCGCGAGTGGACAGCATGATTGCCCTCCGTATGCGAATGACAGGCCACAACGAGTCCGCAATCAAGGCGGCAATAAAGGACGGCGCTTCACAAAGTCGGCCACTCGATAAGCGCGAAGAACGTGAGTGGGATGATTACGCCAGGCGTGCGGCCAACAGCGCCCACACTCCCCGCGCAGATCGGCAATCCGACGCTCTTGGCCCAAAGTATAGGGAACAGTGGGGAAAGTTGGAAGGAAGAGATATTGTTAAGGAACTGCAGCTGCGGGCAATACAGAAGCAGCTTCAGCTTGAAAAGCAAACGCAACGCGACTTCTCCAGATAAAGCATATTAAGCTGGGAAGTCGAGGGTAATGGTTCGTACGGCGCCCGACTCCCTTGGATTGTCGGCGTTGTGAACGGGATCTGTCGCGACGAAAGGTCCGCTCTGGGGCTCGACATCTACGGTCAGCTCACCTGCCGGTTAAGCTACCTCAAGCTGCCAACTCCAGTTTCCTGGGAAGCTCGCCGCACGCATATTCGCACGATAGCTGTGCTTCACGGCGCGAGTGCTAACCCTCTGGCACTACGACCTTCCTCTTTGCAGACGGCAACTCAGCCTCGCATATCCGCACGATAGAGCCGATCGACAGCGCCCTGTTGCTTGATTACTTGATTCTTGGTTCTGGTTGCGGTTTTAGGACCAGGATCGCGAAGCCGACCACTGTGATGACGCCAACGAAGGCGCGGGCGGCTTGCACGGAAGGCGTGCGTTGGAGATGCAAGAAATGCGGAGCCATCACGAAGATCCAGAAAGAAGCGACACAGAGCACCATCAGGCGACGGCGATCATTACCCTGCAGCCAGGAACGAAGAAAAGTCATATCATTCTCCTTCAAACATCTTGTCCAGCTCCGGGCGTTCCTGCGCCGGTCGGCGGTCACGGTCGGCTTCCGTGAGAAGGAAATCATGCGGCAGCTTGGCCGCGTCGAGGGCAGCGAACACTTCAGCGATGGGTGGAACCTCGGACAAGACCACATCCCCGGTCGTGGGATCACGCCGGATCGACACCACCGAGGAACGGAAGCGGAAATCAGCAGGGATGGTCACATGCTGACTGCGGCCACTCATAAAGACGCGAGCTTTGGCGGTATGGGACATATTCAGTCTCCTATGCTGTATAGCGTGGCTGCATAGCATGGCCGCGTCAAGCCTTTTTTGCGGTCCTCGACTGTTACGTCCCGATAAGAGGCATTATCGATACTAACAACCATAGTACATTTGTTCCAACTGTGCAAGGACATAAACCGCAGGGAAAGCGGAAAAAATCTCGCATGCTTCGCTTATAAACGCCACAAACCACACCCCTTCAGGTCAGCCGTTGACAACTTTTCTAGAGGTACGTGGAAATGGCTGCACGTTGATCTTCGCCGCCGTCATTGATTGGACCTGCTTATTAAATTCCAGCATCAACGCACCGGTACGCGCCGAGTCGGCAGCTCCAAGAATGGCCTCGCCGCAGGCCGTGCAAAACTCGCCTGTCACCGCAGGAATGGTTGTAGTCTCGCCCTTGTAGGTGTAGGAAATGTCACGGGTATCCCGAACCAGTTCCGCCTTTCCGCAAATTGGACACTTCATCTTCATAGCTCCTTGAACGGACACAATCAGCACGTCGTCGATGACGGTCAGCTTCAGATAGACCTCACCGGCGCTCGTGGTGGGGCGATAAATGTCAGCCGCGCGGCAGCGCCCTCTACCTCATGCAGCAGTATGGCGGCTACCAGGCCGGCGAACAGCAGGGCAGGACCGCGTTAATACCGCGAGCGGAACTCTTAGCCCAGGTTTCGGAGCGAACAAGGCAGGGGCTTTGAGGATCTTCTGACCAAGCTGGGACTGGCTCAACCGTGCCATGGAAAAAGACCTTGAGACTCTGATGGCGGTCTACCTCATTACGGCAGGTCAAGTGAAGCCTTCACCGCAATTTCGATCTGCTGCATGCTCGTAAACGGTAGTGCGCCTAATGGCGGGTAAATGACTAGATTCTTCTCTACCGTCATAGGTTGATCGCATTTCACCCAGGAGTCGTACTTCAATCCAGCCTCGCCAGCCTTCAGCTTCGGACGCAGAGAGAATGCCTTATGTTCCGCCGTGGAGATCGGGAGGACGCAAACGTCGAGAGAATGAGCATTCAAAACGTCGCTGGAGAGAACGACCGCAGGACGTTCTTTATCCAGACTAATCAGGCATATATCGCCCCGCCGCGGATACCAGCCTGAAGGGGTGCTCCCTCTTTTCCATGCCGTCATTCGCGCTCCCAGGTCCGGATACCTGCCTTCTGAAACGCCTGCCTTTCTTCGCGGTCATCGGGTGAAGCACTGAAAAAGTGAGCAGCTTCCTGAAACAGATTGGCCTTGCGCTCCAAGTCTAGCGCGGACTTCAGCAGGTGATTCACACGCTCACTTGCCGACGTGTTTCCCTTGGTACGCTCTACTTCGGACAGAACATCAGGATCTAGTGAAAACGATCTGGATTGTCGTACAGATGGCCGCATAGCAACCGTCCCCATAGGTTTAACAGTACCTTTCCTGTTAGACTTCCTAATAAGTATATTGGTTGCACTCCTGCCACGTCAAATATGGTTTTGAGGATCTTAGGCTGCTCGGACGGGCGATGGAAAATCATCGAGACTCTGATGGTCCGAACGCCCACCGACTCTCGCGCCCTTAGTTTGTACTATCCCCCAGGGATGGGTACATAGGTCGCCAGTCCCATAGTCCGCTAGCCCCCGCATTCATTTCGCTAACTTGTGTAGCGCGTTTCCTGTATTGCCGCATGATTTGCTGGCCCGTTGTGTGGCGATTTCGCGCGCGTCCGTTTTGAGTGGCGCTCTTTTCCGTCCGGTCTCGCCATTTTCTGGTTATGGCCCTCATATTCACATAGGCAACTACTATCATATTGACATATGTCTGTCGCGCGCTGTATACATACGTTTATAGCCACATAGGTTAATCGGGTCCTATGTCACTATGTTTTTCGACAGTCAACACCTCTACAGCATAGGACCATAGGAGCCTAGGACCATGAACACAGGAGGAGTCCCGCCCATTGTACTCACCGTGACCGGTCTCAAAGGTGGGGCCGGCAAGACATTGACAGCTATTCATCTCGCCCAGTATCTCAGCGAGAAAGGGCCTACTCTCCTGGTAGATGCCGACGACGCAAATCGCACGGCCCTCAATTGGGCTGAACGCGGAGATGCTAAACCCTTTGCCGTCATTCATCAGAGCGAGGCGGCGATGGAAAGCTGGAAATATCGCTACATCGTCATTGATACTCGCGGCACGCCGAAGACCGAGGATCTGAAGGCCGTTATTCGCGGCTCGAAACTGATTGTCATTCCCACGTTCTGGGAAGGCAATTACGTTGAATCGGCAATTTCACTCGCCAACAGCTTTCGTACCTTGGGAGCTATCAATTATCGGCTGCTGCTGGCCAATGTTCCACCGCCACCGCAGCATGAGGCCGAGTCAGTAGCCCAGATGCTTACTGAGCTGGGTTTTCCCGTTTTGAAGACCCAGATTCGCAGTTATAAGGCGTTCAAACGCGCCCTGACGACCGGCTGCTTTGTCGATCAACTTCGGGACGACAGCCGAGCCATCAGCGGGGCACTCGATTTCGAGAATCTTGGAAAAGAAATTGACGCAATCATTGCCAGCACTGCAGCTCCAACTCTCACGCAGCCTGCGGTTCCAGCGGCGAAGGAGTAACTATGGCTACCAACACACGTCCAGCACCACTTAAAAGTATGTTCGATGATATCCGGAGGCAAGCAGAACGGGCGACCAAAACGGGCCAAACGACCGTTCCCCTGAACGCAGACAGCAACGGCGGAGAGCAGCAGCACGCCGACACCCAGACGCCACTGGACACGACACAATCGGAACGGCCAATTCCCCCCGCGCCGATCGCGGCGGTAAAGGAGCCTACCAAGCAGCTCAATATCGCCATTCGCAAAAGCCTTCACCGTCAGGTGAAACAGCAGTTGTTCCTTGGGCATGACGACCGGTCATTTGTCAGCTTGGTGGAAGAACTGTTCGAGAAGTGGCTAAGAGAGCAGGGGATTGAACCCTAATCCGAGGAGCTAAGATGGCACCCAAGAACATGCTCGATCATCTCAGTTTGCAAGCCGAACTGACTACCAAAACGGGCCAACCGACCGACGGCGACGACAACAGTGGCGAGCAGGCAGCCGATGCCCAGATGCCTGAAGAGCCGACACAGGAACTTCGACAAGACAATGTTGCCCAGCTACAGACCACGAAACCGCCGACCAGTAAAGATTTAATTGCTGTTTCGCTCACAGAGGAACAGGCTCGCCTCCTTATCTCAACCGAGTATCCCAACGACATCCGCGCGCAGACCACCGCACTCTACAACATCGTCGTCAAGGGCAGACCGGTTGACATCATGCATGAGAGCATTGCGCTCGATTATGAACAAAACCTCAAACAGTTCTACGCGTCCCTAGACCGGGCCGAGAAGCCGATCCTTGAGCACAGGCTGACGCAATTGCTTGCCAACGAGCGCAGGGCACACCAACCCAGAAAAAAGGGACAGGTAAGGGCGACGCAGCAGAGAGACGTGGAACGCGAATAAACAAGAGCAAGGAATTGAATCGTACTTCTCTTTGTGGTTTGTCCGGCGCGGCAGGTAACCCGCTCTTTTGCCGGGGAAGTAGAGCGCGACTTTGCATGTAAGTAGGTGTTTCTACAAAAGGAATGTTCGATGCGGATTTTACAGGGTTCCGAGTACGAACTGATGCCTACCCGGCCAGCAGACCAAAAAACAAAATAGGAAAGGGATTTACCTCCATGCAATTCACCTCATTTATGCACAAAGTGGTCCTGATTGCCAGCGCCGCTCTCGCCCTAACCCTGCCCGTTGTGGGGCAGGTCCCCACAGATTCTATGTCCGTTACAGATCTACTTCACACTTACTATGGTACGACGAAGACGGGCAGACAAGGAACGCACGCTTCGAGTCCACTCCATAGTTTTGCGCCCGATTACAACAACGTCACTGAAGCCGGCAAAACCTTCGTTGTTCTTATTCCCGGTATCTATGCGCAATTCGCAAATACCCCAGCAAAAATTATCCCGACCGAGATTGAGAATGGCCATGTCATCAATGGCGTTGATTTTTCTTCAGCCCCCAACACCACAGGCGAATCGATGCAATTGACTCCAGGACAGACGGTGTACATCACACGCGCGGAAGCCAAGAGGAATACGATTTTCTTCGAGTTAATCACCACACAGCTTTCCGTGCAGCACACCGCTTTAGGAGATGGCCCCGCGACGCGCTATCGCGCAGACATTAACATTCATGTAAACAATCTCAGCACAGCGAAACCAGCGGAAATTAAGCAACTCATCGACGCGGTTTTGGCCGATGCTGCAACCACAAATCCTGCCGCAGTTACTGCCACAAATAATAGCCAGACCAAAACCGTGGACCTCGGCATGACTGCCGACCAGGTGAAGCAATCCCTTGGTAATCCAGACAAAGTCATGAACCTCGGCCCTAAAACGATCTTCGTCTACAAAGATGTGAAGGTGATCTTTACCAATTCGGTTGTGGCAGACGTGCAGTAATTCACAAAACGCATGACCCGCGCCGGGGGCTTCCTACCGGGAAAATGGTCACCAGGGCTCCGGCGCTTGTTCAGCACCTCCCGATTGGTCATCCCAATCGGGTTTCTGAGGCGGCTTGTCATCTTCAGATTCGCCGCTGCCGATTTCACGCCCTACCGGGGCCGCGTCGATCCACTCGCGATCTTCCGGCGACTGAGGAGCTGAATAGTCCGAGTTAGCCAGCAGCTCATTCAATATGTACTTCGGTTTGCCCTTGGTTTGCCCTCTGTGCTTTCGGTTCGCTCATGTCCTTGCTTTCGGCTCGAACGCTTTGCTTGTTCCCTTCCACGCAGCTTTTCGGAGCTGGCCCATCAACGGAATCCGCGCTGCACTTCATAGATCATGGAGTTACTCGCGGAAATACGAAGAATGGTCCAGTTCGCCAAAACTGGACCATTCGGGAAGGGGTGAACGATGCAAAGGATCTTTAGACGGTCCGCAACGCAACGTTTGTGATTGTACAAGTCGATTACCGATTTGTCCTGTTGCAACATCTTTTTTGCCCCAACCCCAACGGCAACCCCGCTCTCCGCTTAGCCGCTACGACGCCCCAGCTCAGAACCGCGCGTAAAGCACACCTTGGCTATTTTTGCCCAACTCCTCGAAACGGTCTAATTGGCGTTTTCCTCAGACGCCTTCATTGAATTGACCCTCGGTCTCCGGCAGAAGAGGCCCAAGGCGTCAGCCCTGGGCGAGGATCGAGACGGCTCTAGGTTAGCCCTTAAGGGACTTCGGGACGTGTGTATTGGATGGAAGCAACCGGGTGCCCCCGTTGTTCGGCAGAAACTCCACCCTTGCGGCCCGGTACTCGTTCAACACCTTGCCCATCTCGCGATTGAATGCCATCCTGAATTTGCGAAGTAATTCGTAGTTGCTACCAACCCGCAGTACTGGTTCGCACCGGCGGCTGCTCGGCTATTGAAAACGGCCACCGCGTGTGCAGTGGCCGTTGCTGTGTCAGCATCTACCCGTGGGGTTTCACCGCAGCCCAAATGCAAATTCCCAAACTTCAAAGTCCTCACCATTGCTCCGTTTCCAACGGATATGTCTGGCACTAAAAAAGAAAACAAAAGCCCTCGGTGAAGAGGGCCTCTGCGTTGCGAACTGCTCGGTTGCTAATTCTATTTCACGGTTGCTACCGTTGTGACGACCCCGCCAGTGTAATGGACGGAATCGGTGGGTGTGAATGTTGCCGAAAGCGTATAGGTGCCAGTGGTGAGCACTGTGCCCGCTGCTGGCGTGTAGGTAAAGGTGCCCTGCACGGAGGAGCTGGCGTTCAACTCACCAGCCCAGAGGGACATTCCTGAGGTCATAGCGGCAGGCGTATTCCACTTCAAGACTGAGGCTACCTTGTTGACAACCAGAGGGACCGTCACGGTCACCGGTGCGGATGCCGTATTTGTTGGGGCGAATGTGACCGATAGCGTCTGCGTGCCGGGCTGCAGGATAGTTCCTGATGCCGGCGTGTAAGCAAAGGTTCCGGCTACATTGGAACTGGCATTGAGCTGCGCGCCCCACAGTGCGGTTCCATATGTGATCGCCGCCGGCTGATTCCACGTTACCTTGGGAGCAACAGGAGCGGCATTGACAGTTAACATTGAGATAGCCCCCGTGACATTGTAGTGAGTGGTGTCAGTTGGGGTGAAAGCCGCAACGAGTACCTGTGTTCCAACTGGGAGCACGGTGCCAGCTGCCGGGCTATAAGTGAAGGTGCCTTGTACTGAAGCGCTGGCGTTCAACTGCGCCGAACTGAGCGGCGTGCCAGCCGTGATCGCTGTCGGCTTCGCCCACGTGATTACCGGTGTGGTCTTCGCAATCGGTGCAGTGGCGCCGACTACAGCAATGGTTTTTGTGGCCGAGGTAGCCGTGTAGCTGTTTGTATCTGTGGGAATAAAGCTCACAGATAGAGTCTGTGTGCCGCTGGTTGACAACACCGTGCCCGCCGCAGGTGTGTACGTAAAGATTCCCGATACAGAGGCGCTAGCGTTTAACTGCGTCGCGCTCAGAGCAGTGCCAACAGGAACCGCCGCCAGTGGAGACCACGTAATCACAGGCGTCGCCCGAGCCACATTCACCGTTGTCGTCACCGAACCCCCAACATAGTCCATTGCGTCATTTGGAAGAAATGTGGCCGTCAACGTTTGCGTGCCCGCCGGAAGCACTGTGCCAGCCGCAGGGCTGTAGGCGTAGCTACCCGGTATGGAGGCGCTGGCGTTCAATTGACCCGCCCATAATGCGGTTCCGTAGGTCATCGCCGCCGGTGTGTTCCACTTCAATACCGGCGTAACCTGATTGACCATCAGAGGCACCGTTGTGGTCGCGACGTTATACGAGATCTGATCAGTTGGAAAGAAAGTAACCGTTAGCGTTTGCGCGCCCGCGGGAAGCTGCGTTCCACTAAGGGGAAAGTACCTGAAGGTTCCCGGCACACTGGAGGAGGCGTTCAACTGCGCTCCCCAAAGGGCCGTTCCGTAAGTGATCGGCGCAGGGGTTGCCCAGGTGATCGTCGGAGTTATGGGATTCACATACACATCTACTGAGCCAGTGCTACCTGAATACGACGACGAAGCATCCGGTGTGTATGTCGCCTTAATCGTGTGATTTCCGCCAGCACCAACTACAGGAACGTTTGTCGCTGTCGCACTGAGAGACGCTGAGTGCAATAATACCGAGATCGAGCCGGGATTCGTATTACTCACAACCAACCCATCTGATCCATCACCTGTGAATTTGCCCGCCGCTACCGCTACAGGCTGATTTAGCCCTGCCACGCCAATACCCACCGCAGGCTGAAAGGTGCCGTCGCCATTGCCCCGCAAGAGGGTCACGGTACTATTCTCGTTAGCCACAGCAAGATCAAGGATGCCGTCGCCATCAAAATCCCCCACCGCACCCGTCCGACCATAGAGCCCCGCTGTATACGTTTTCGCGGGCTGAAACGTCCCGTCGCCATTTCCTAGCTCAATAACCGCGGGGCTTATACCAGTACCAGACTCCCACCCCGGAAAGACGGCAACATCGAGCCTTCCGTCACCGTTGAAGTCACCCACGGCAATAGCTTCAGCGGGCATGCTCGACTGTATGCCCTGGCCTTGCCTAAACTGAAACGTGCCGTCGCCTTGGCCTAACAATACCGTCGTACCATAATTGCCATTGACCCACGCAGAAACAATCAAATCAGGTTTGCCATCGCCGTTGAAGTCACCCACGGCGAGCGCGTCACCGATGCCGGGCAGAGATGTTGCTACCGGAGCCTGAAATGTCCCATCCCCGTTACCCAACAACACACTCACACCGGTTTCCATACTGCTAACTGCAACGATGTCAGCTAATCCATCGCCATTGAAATCCTCCACAGCCACGGCCCACACATTTGATACCCCGAGACTCTTGGGTGCCTGAAAAGTGCCATCCCCGTTCCCCAATGCAACGTACACCCCACCGTTGCCAGTTATGTTGTACGGATCAACCGCAAATATCAGGTCTAAATTGCCGTCGCCGTTGAAATCACCAACGGCAACCGACTGTTGTGCCGCAGGCAAACTGATTGTGGGGGCGTTCTGAAACGTGCCATCGATATTGCCCAACATCAGATAGGCGGCGTCGCCATAGCCCACAACAACAAGATCAATAATTCCATCCCCATTGAAATCACCCACGGCCACATTTCCCGCCTCGTTCCCGAGGGGATACATCTGGCCGAGTGCTACACTCTGCGAGCTTGTAGATGGCTGCCACGTGTGCGACCCAAGATCAATCGGTACTGTCGTGTCGGTGAGCGTGACCATACCTGTAGGAGCTGCGAGACCGTACCCCATCACCGTTGCAGTAAAGTCATAATTGTTTCCGTCCGGAGTTACCGTGAGCACGGTTGAGGACACGGCGGAACCCGAGACCGTCAAGGATGATGCGGCTGACGTGCTTGCTGGGGCGAATCGTGTTCCGTTGAATTTGGCCGAGATCGAGTATTGTCCCACCGCAAGGCGCGTTTTTAATACCGCGGTTCCGGTCGTAAACCCAGGAGCGGGATTGTTACCCACGAGTTGAACCGTGCCTAGAGTTTTTGCTCCGTTCAAAAACGTCACAGTTCCCGCGGTCACCGGCTGACCACCACTACCCGACACCGACGCTGTGAACGTCGCCGCCTGGCCCGTAGTAGCAGCCGCAGGAGCTTGAAGAGTGGTGATCGTTTGTGCGCCAGCTAATCCAGCTAGCAAGCACAAAGGGCTCAGAAGCGAGAGGATAATGCGCGGCCACGAATTTCTATATCGTGCTGTTCGTGTCACTGAGAAAACCTCCAAAAAAGAATCGAGCAGGGTTTAATTAAGTGGTGGGGTAGGTTGCATTTCCTAGAGAATCAGAGCCGACGTGTTGGTAAACAACGTTGTGACGATCGTATTGGCGCTTAGCAGGACGCCAAGCACCAACACCACATAAGCCATCCGTTTGCCGAAGTCGGAGATTTCACCGCCAAAAATCAGCATCGCACCCGTGATCACCACCGCGATCACACCAATAGACAGCGCAACAGGACCAGACAAAGACTTTTGCAGGTTCTGAAGTGGGGTCTCCAAAGACGCGATGGTACTAGTGGTAGCATGAGCACGGGACGCCATACCGAGCATCAACGCTCCGACAGCAGCCATTTTCAATGTCAATGTGTCACTTCGTAAGGTCATAATTTCTCCCATTTGTTTACGTTTTTACTTTTCAGAAAAGATCTCTTTAAATCGGTACGTGAGGCCTCCGCCAACGTTCCACGCAAAGGACCCCTTACCGTTAGAACCGACTGTGACATATTGATTTTCCAAATAGAGTGGACGTACCCCCCAATGGTGTGAAACGTCAATGTCAACACCGATCCCTAAGAGAGTTGTGAGACCGTTACTTGACCCTTTGGTGAGATACATATCGTCCTTCGACGTAACCCGCGAGTACCCGAGAAGGGCCTGGGTAAATGGACGGTACCGTCGCATCGGAAACGAAAAAGATGCGCCGCCAGCCACTGTGAGGAGCTTTTGACCGAGTGGAGATCCGGATGACATACGCGCCGATCCAAGCACGCCGATTTTCCCGAACTCCTTGACCCGGTACTGTGCATCGAACCCGCTTCCTTCCGCCCGCGTGGTAGTTTCCCCGGTCTGCAGACGGTAGTCGATCCAGTTATGCTGAAATCCGACATAAACTTGATTTCCGATTCGGTAATCAATTAGCACAGGCTGAACCGTTGGTTCATTCTGTGCTAACGCGCACACACACAACAGCAGAACAACGCAAAGCAAAACACGTTCTACGCATCGTCGTGACATTCACACTCCTTAGTGATTTAGGCGGGTATCAAAGCCGCTGAAGAGGCCCGGTCCTCTTCAGAACCGGTCTCTTCAGTCCACGTGCGACATGCGATTACTCAACTGACACCTTCAGGGTTTTGGAGTGCGTTATGTTTCCGGACGTGCCTGTGACCACTATCCCGTACGTTCCGCGGGGTGTCCCATCGTTTTGCAAATAGCGAGTGCCTACTCCGCACGCGAGCATCCCGAGGGTAAATACAGTTGCTAAGAAGATTGCTATTACGCAGACTGCGCGACGTGCGCGCTTTTTTCGTGGCCAGCACACGCCAAACACCCCGAACAGACCTGCGACCATTGTGAGAGTCCGGCCTTGCGTGGTTACCACGAGAGTCGATGGCGTTCCGGCATTCGAGGCAGCGACGGTCGGCAGCGAGAAGTTACAGCCCATTGTGGGGGCAATTCCTTGGCAGGTAAGCGTAACGTTTCCAACGAAGCTGTTCAGGCTTTTTACCGAAAGAACTGAGGTCCACGATTGCCCGGAACCAAGCGGCACGGTTCCGCTGGTTGGACTGACATCTATTTCAAAATCCCCTGCTCCCACGGAGTTCACGGTGATCGCAGTGGTTGTTGTGGCCGTAGAATAGTCAAGCGCATCAGTTGGCGTGCAGCTCACGGAAAGGCTGTATGTGCCAACACTCAGCACCGTGCCGGCAGCCGGAGTGTAAACACACTCGCCAGGTACACTTAGACTCGCGTCGAGCTGTGTTGCCCCCAGTGCTGTGCCATAGGTGATTGCGGCAGGGTTCGCCCAGGAGATCGAGGGCGAGGCTTGATTGACCGTGATAGGCACGGTGGCCGTCGCCGTAATGTCATTTGTTGAATTGGTTGGCGTGAAAATCACCGAGAGCGTATGCGCGCCAGCGGCGAGCACCGTCCCAGCAGCCGGGCTGTAAGTGAACGTTCCAGCCACATCGCCTGATGAGGCGTTGAGCTGTGCAGCACCCAGAGCCGCTCCGTAAGTAATCGCGGCAGGGTTGGCCCAGGAGATCGAGGGTGTCGCTTGCGCTATAGTGACGTTTGTGGTGCCGCTGCTAGCCGCATACTCCGACGCGCTATCTGGCGAGTAGCTTGCCTGAATTGTGTGCGTGCCCGCACCAACTATCGCAATATTTGTTGCCGTTGCCGTGATCGAAGCTGAATGGAGGAGGACCGAGATCGAACCAGGATCATCATTACTGACGACCAACCCATCTGAGCCGTCGCCGGTAAACTTGCCAGCCGCTACGGCGGAAGGCTGATTTAATGAGTTAACAGGAATCTCAACCGCTTGTTGGAAGCTGCCGTCACCGTTGCCCTTTAAAATTGTTACTGATTCATTTTCGTTAGCCACAGCCAAATCGATGTTGCCATCACCATCAAAATCACCCACAACTCCCGTGCGACCATATTTTCCAGCAGTGTATGTCTGTGCGGGTTGAAACGTGCCGTCGCCATTGCCCAGGGCAACGATGGCATAACTCACACCGGAGGTTCCCCACCAGGGAAACACCGCGACATCGAGTTTGCCGTCGCCATTAAAATCACCTACAGCAGCCGTTTGGAAAGGCTCGCTCGACGGAATGCCTTGCTGGGTGACTTCAAAAGTGCCATCACCGTTGCCGAGCAATACCTTCGCAAGATAGCCACTATCGGACGGGCTACTATCGGACGCCACCGGAACAATCACGTCTGGCTTACCGTCACCGTCGAAGTCGCCTACGGTTAGGCCCTCACCGGCGCCACTTACACTTGTCATTATTGGGGGTTGAAAGGTGCCGTCGCCATTGCCCAGCAACACTCTCACACCAGTCTGGTTTGAGCTGTCGGTAACAATGTCCGCAAAACCGTCCCCGTTAAAATCTGCCACGGCAACTGTCCAGGCATTTGCCACCCCAAGGCGTTGTGCGGGCTGAAAGGTGCCGTCACCATTGCCCAACACGACGTACACGCCACCGTTGCCAGTTATGTTGTACGGATCAACCGCAAATATCAGGTCTAAATTGCCGTCGCCGTTGAAGTCGCCAACCGCAATCGAAGTCTGCCCAGAAGGTAAATTGATTGGGACTGCCGGTTGAAATGTGCCATCGGAATTGCCCAGCATTAAGCTCGCGGGCGATCCATTGACCATAGATCCGTTGGCTATAACAAGATCGGCAATGCCGTCACCGTCGAAGTCGCCAACCGCGACATACCCCGCATATCCCCCAACCGAATATGTCTGGCCAAGGGTAATGTGCGTTGAGCTACTGGACGGCTGCCACGAGAGAGGCCCTAGACTGGATGGCACGGTTATATCACTCAGGTTGACCGCGCCAGTCGGAATAGTCAGGCCATACCCCTGCACCGTTGCCGTGAAATCGAAGTTGCTGCCGTTTGGGGTGGCCGTTAGCACCGTCGCTGAGATAGCCGAGCCGGACACCACCACCAAAGCCGGCCCAGATGTGCTAGACGCGTAAGCATTGGTGCCGTTGAACTGCGCAGTGACTGAATGATTTCCCGCGGAGAGCCGAGTTTTTAGAGTGGCCGTGCCAGTGCTAAACCCAGTTGCCGGATAAGCACCGACGACTTGCACCACTCCAAGCGACTTCGTACCGTCACGAAACGTCACTGAGCCACTTTGAATAAGACCGCCTCCATCCGTCACACTTGCGACCAACGTAAGCGGTTGTGCCGTTGTCCCCGTGGACGGAGCAGTGAGAGTCGTGACTGTTTGAGCGCCTGCTGTAATCGCAAGCACCAGAACAAAAGTTAACCCGAGCCAACAACGCAGGCGCATAGAAAGAGATCCTTTCAATTTTTTGAATTTGCTGCGACGAACACCTACCGACTCCCCGATGATCTGGCGAACTACTTAGGGAGCACTGGTTCCCAATTTCCGAAGCCTACGGCTGTTTCCGCTTTTGACGTGCAAGTAGCGCCCATTGATGGGCGGTGCCACCCAAAGCGCGTCTGGGCGCGCCTCAGCTTGCATCTCGGGCCATATAAGTTTGAGTGCTCTGATTGCTACTGCAAATCGCACCTTGATGCGTCGGATCGTCTGGTCGTCGTGCCAGAGCTGCGCCTGCAGATGCTTCCACGGAATTAGACTTTCGGCTTGTGCTGCATAGCAGCGCCAGTACAAAAACAGCATCAGGTCCTGTAGCTGTGAGGCCTTGCGCGTGCAACGTATGATCTCTGCGGGTACGGGCACGTGGTGGGCAACCAGTTCGGTATAGAAATCCTCGCCGATCTCCACGCCGAAGATAACCTGATCGTTTATGGGCAACCGCTTTTGCCCTACTTCTTCGTGCAGCAAATCAATACTGCTTGGGAGATGCGCACGCCGAATGACGGGCATGTGTAGGCTGTCGTCACTGCCAGCTCCAATGCGCCGAACATAGATCGAGAGGCCTCGGATCCGTTCGAAGCGCTTGCGGAGGTCGCGGTAGTTCTTGCCGCTGTTTGTGGCCATGCCCATCGCTTGCAGAAATTCTTTTGCTTTATCCCAGCCAACGAAACGCGACTGGTTTTTAACAGCTCGATCTAACAAAAAATGAAGCAAGCTCCGATCTGAACCATACGGCAGGGCCGCATCGGAAGCGGACGAAAAGACGACAACGACCTCACTGCCGTCTGCCACGCGAGCGCGGCGAATGATGCGAGTAGCCGTTGTCGGCACATACGAAAGACCGCACAGGATGAGTGCCTGCGCGACCTGAAAAAATTCGTCGTCGCGCATCTCGGCGTCGCGCTGTTCGCGGAGTGTCGCGAAAACCTCGGCTCGGTGCTCAATTGCATCCTGTTTTTCGATGTGGCGGGGTTTCCGCTTATAGGGCTTGCCTGTCATTAGCTTTCCGTTTTGTCGCCGGACAAAAGTTGGGAGATCGCCGACGTGCGGAAATAGACGCGCCGACCGAGCCGCAATCTCCCGGCATTGATCTGCTGAACCCATTCGGCGCGGCCCCGTAGGCTGATCCGTAAGCCCTCAGGGGAGCGGCTGAGCAAGGTTGCGAGTTGAGCAATGCTCAGTAACGGTCCATATTGCTTGGTCAGCGTTTCTTCGATCGTCATATTGCCACCCCATTAAGTTGTGGCATCAAGCGTAGATTGAAATTGCAATAACGCCCTATTCCACTAAGCAACAGATCCGGCGTGCATGCTGTCATATTGCGTCGATTACCCACCTTTGGCGTAAATTACGGTGATATACTCGAAGCAGTATGCATCAAAATGGCAAAAAGCTATTCCGACATTCTTCTCACGAGGATGTTGCAATGAAGCGTCGATTGAAGCGTGGAGATGATTCAGATGCCGACGTGCTACTGCACTACATGAATGCTCAGTTCGGGGGAGACGTTCAGAAGTTCTTTAAGGATTTCCAGCGTCTTGTCTTTTTGAATGAAAAGGCTAAAGCCTGCGGTGTTAGCTGCTTGAGTAAGGAGAGGGAAGGCTATGACGAAACCGCCCTCAGCAACGACATTTATTTCTTGGGGCTGCAGATGAATGAGAAACTGCATCTGTCGCCGTTCATTGATCGTACCGCTGCTGGGATAATCAAGGTCGAGTGGCGCTCTTCTGAGAAAACTATCAGCGAAACGCGGGCACTGCAGGCTCTTTTGGGTGTGGTGGAGAGCGGACAAATTCTGAGTTTTGACATATGCAAACAATGCTTCCGTTGGTACCTGCGACGTCGCCATGACCAGAGATTCTGTGATCGGAAGTGCCGCCAGAATAATTGGAATTCCGACCCCGAAAATC
Source organism: uncultured Acidobacteriota bacterium (assembly GCA_963786435.1). Taxonomy (GTDB): domain Bacteria; phylum Acidobacteriota; class Terriglobia; order Terriglobales; family Acidobacteriaceae; genus TOLSYN. The sequence continues at coordinate 1,272,158 of CAWAZK010000002.1, read as the reverse complement.
GGGAGAGACGGAATGAATATCTCCGGAAGAACTACCGCGATCGTGTAGCACTAGGCAAATGATGATGACAGAACCATATCAGTCATCGAGCTAAGTTCAGCGAGATACCGGCCTCGGCATGAACGATCAGGGAGCAGACACCAAGCTTCATACAGGACACCGGAACATTCAGCACGCCATTCGCTTTTATCGCCACCTATCCAGCTAGGTTCGAGCGGCTTTGGAGATGGCTTCATTTTGTGTCGTCAACTTGAGTTGTCAAATTCGGGATAACCTCTTTCGATTTAGCGGCTCTGGCCGTTTTTGCGGCTGCTCTTTTTGCAGCCCTCTCCGCCCGAGAAGCATTTTCAGAAGCCTTAGCTGTGGCATACTGTTCATTAAACTCCTGTTCCCTGCGCGCGTAAGCCTCTTTAATTTTGTTCAACATCTCTTTGTAGCCAGGGCATAAGCGCTCTCCATCTTCCTCCGAGAATTTTTCTCGTATGCCTGCGGCTTTGGCTCCTGCTGGGAGACCGACAGAGTAGGGACTCCCTGGATTCAGAATCGCCTTCAACCACCAGATGAAAGCTTGCTCCGCGCACTCGCCAACGCAGTAGTGTTTATATTTGTTGCCCCTCAACGGAGTTCCAGCCACATCTTGCTGGAAGGAGACGGCTCGGAATTCCGTGGCGGTCTTTTCAACAGCGACGGCCGCAATGCCCTCTTCCGGCCATTCCCCTCGGTCGTCGGTCCACAACTTGCGATCACAGACGTTGCATTTGATATACGTGCATTCCATTCTATGGGAGTCCTTCTGGTCGGGTTAATTGTCGCGAAATTGGGCGAATTCGATCTCTCACTTGACCATCCTCATCGAGTTTACGACGAGAGAAGTCTACAAGCTCTTCGACAGAGGTGTCTCGCACACAAGCCGAGGCTGGGTTGAATTAGTCAGTAAGACGTATCCGGAGCTATTTTAAAAGCAGATCGGATCGGCCCCAGTGGGGGGGCAGCATCGGAGCTGACCTGCGCTTAGCCGCTACACGCTGGGGGCACAAGCACACGGAGGAGGTACAGCAGCGGTACACTCGCCAGTTCTTCTGCCCTCCGCTAAACGCGTCTAAACTACGGTCACTCAGTTACCTAGCGTTTCTCTCAACTACGGACGCATTCTCTTATTTATTAGTAGTTTACAGTTTTAGTGGGGAACTCATAATCCTTTGGTTGTAGGTTCGAATCCTACCAGGCCCACCATTTTCTTCTGAGACTAGGTCCCGTGTTGCAAGGCGACCGGCACGCAGCAAATTATCCGGTCGGCATAGGTAGAAATAGTCTGCCGGATCGTCGATTTTCCCGCCTCCTGACTCCTCCTCGAACTATATATATATTGTGGAATACCGAGTAGAAGCTGCCTAAGATGTGGCCCAAAGTTCTAGGTAGAATTTCGTATAGACCCTCACAGGCGAATTATGTACCCTGTTACCTTCCATTTCCACATTCGATGCAGCATAGGTGCGATCGCGAATTATGGGGACCACGGATCAAGTCACTAGCGAGCGCAGTAATGGCTCCGTTACTCTGCGCCCGGGTCCGGAAGAGGAACTCCCCGCCTCCACCGGAAACCGGCACAGGGTTTCCATTCGATTCTGGCTTGCATCTCTAGTCCTTGCATGTGTGGTGCCGGTATGGATCGCAGCCGGATTCCTCGTCTACCATAATTATCTGAGCCAACGCGCGCTCACCGAACAGCGCACGCTGGAAACGGCGCAAGCGCTCACGCTGGACGTGGACCGGGAACTGCTCAACATGCAGGCCAGCCTGGGAAATCTCGCCACGTCAACTGCTGTCGTCGGTGGCGACTTGCCTGCCTTCTATCGCGAGGCTCAGATTTTTCTGACCGTAGCTCAACCCGGCGCAGACATCATTCTTTCGGATGCAAACGGCCAGGAACTGATCAATACATCCCTCCCATTTGGCGCGCCTTTACCTAAGCGCGGCTCGCTGGAGTCAGTCCGCCAGGTCTTTGCCACCGGTAGCCCGGTTAGTGCCACGGAAGACTCTTCGTCAGATCGACCTAAAATCACCGTGGACGTTCCGGTCTTCCGCTATGGGCAAGTGGTTTACGACTTAGCTCTGGCCGTCCCTCCCGATCGCTTCTCCAAATTTCTCCTTGAGCTGCATCTCCCGCCGGAATGGGTCGGTACTGTCTTTGACTCCCATCAGTTTCTTGTAGCCCGAACTCCTGCCACGGAGCGGCTAATTGATCCGACATTCGTCCCAGCTCTCAGGCAGCGCATGGAGAATACTGCGGAAGGCACAGCCCAGGTCGTCAATTTTGGGGGTGTCCCGATTTTCGATTGCTTCAGCCGTTCCCGGACCTCCGGCTGGACCGTGGTGATCGGCGTGCCCAAGAAAATCATGTTGGAGGAGATATGGCGCTGGCTGGCGTTGACCATCATTGGAACGGTTCTCTTGTCGTTTACCGGCCTCGGGCTGGGACTGTTCATGGCACAGAGCATCGCTGCCTCCATCCAGGGGCTTGTTGCCCCCGCATTGGCATTAGGGCGCGGCGAGCCGGTCGCCATCGGGAGCTTCGAACTCTCTGAAACCAGCGAAGTCGGCGAATCGCTGCTCAAGGCATCGGAGCTGATTCAACAACGCGCCGAGGAGCGCGCGCGTGCCGAGGCGGCGCGCCGTGAGGCCGACGACCTCAAACGATTTAACGCAGAGCTGGAGTTACGCGAAGCGGCGGCACGCGCTCAAGCCAAGGAACTGGCCGTCATCATGGATACCGTGCCGGCAGCTATGTTCATCGGTCATGATCCGCAATGTCAGCGGATGACAAGTAACCGTGCGGCCTGTGAACTCCTGCGATCACAGCCCGGCATCAATACTACAAAGTTCGCGCCATGCGGCGAAAAAGAATCAGGCTACCGCGTGCTAAGAGACGGTAGGGAGCTTTCCGCTTCTGAAATGCCGGTACAGTTGGCCGCGGCAACTGGAATCGAGATCCGGGGCTGTGAATATACGATTGAATTCGCCGATGGCACCTCGAGGATCATCTTTGGCAATGCCGTCCCACTCTTGGATGAAAATGGCAAAAGTCGGGGAGCGGTGGGCGCGTTCATCGACATCACCGATCGCAAGCAGGCGGAAAACGCGCTACGCCTGAACGAAGAGCGGCTTAGGCTGGCCCAGCACGCGGCAAGTCTGGGCGTCTTTGACGTGGAATTGAAGTCGGGCAAGAGGACATGGTCACCGCAGATGTTTCGGATTTTTGGCCGTGCCCCCGGCAGTCCCCAACCTGGCGGTGAAGACATACTGCGCATGTGCCATCCCGAAGACCGTTCGCTGGTCGAAGAGCAATTCGCTCGCATGATTGCTGGCAAGCCCGTTCATGCTGAATGCCGAATCATTCGAGCAGACGGTGAGGTGTGTTGGGTTGAAATCTTCGGCAAAGGGATCGTCGATGATGCCGGACGGCCCATCCGCTGTCTTGGTGTCGGGCGCGATATTACGGACAGGAAGCGGGCCGAAGAATACCGGCGCTGGTCGGAAGATCAGCTACGTGCTCTTGCGATGCGCCTGCAAACCGCCGCAGAGCAAGAAGGTCTCCGCATCGCACGCGAGCTGCACGACCAGCTAGGACAGGCATTGACCGGTATGAAAATGGACCTCGACTGGATCGTCCGGAAGCACGGAGCAGGCGAGGACCCCTGGGTGCCCATGGTGCGGAACTCGATGAAGGTTGTCGATTCCACCATTGCCCTGGTGCGGAAGATCGCGACCGAGCTGAGACCCGAGATGCTGGATGCCCTCGGGCTGCGTGCGGCAATCGAGTGGCATATGGAAGAATTCCAGCGTCGTACTGGAATCTCGTGTACTGTCCATCTACCTGAAAGTCCCCTTGGGATTCCCGATGGCGAGAAGATCGCTGTCTTCCGAATCTGCCAGGAGGCATTAACAAACATTGCGCGCCACGCCAAAGCAAAGAATGTTTTTGTTAATCTCGAACGAGCACAGGACCATGCAATACTCACCATTCAGGATGACGGCGTCGGCTTTCCTATGGACCATCTCGAACGCACGCAGTCTCTCGGAGTGATGGGCATGCGCGAGCGGGCTCTTCTTTTGGGCGGTCAGTTTCGGCTGCAGAGTTCACCGGGAAGTGGCACAACGATCACGCTGCGGATCCCCCTGGAAGCCGCCGCCAATACGGAACAGTAAAGCTCATGAAGATATTGATTGTTGACGATCACGCCGTCATTCACCATGGCCTCAGAAGGATATTAGCCGATGAGTTCCAGGGAGTTACCTTCGGAGAGGCGCGCCATTCGCAGGAGGCTCTTGATCTCGTCTCGCGCGAAAGCTGGGATGTGGTAATCCTCGACATGGGCCTGCCCGGACGCGGTGGTCTCGATGTGCTCAAACAGATCCGTGCTGAAGTCGCCAAGTTGCCGGTCATCATCTTCAGCATGCATCCCGAGGAACAGTTTGCAATTCGCGCGCTGAAGGCCGGAGCTTCAGGATACCTCGCCAAGGAGAGCGCTCCCGATCAAATGGTTGTGGCGATCCGTAAGGTGCTCAGCGGCGGCAAATACGTCAGCCCGGCCCTGGCAGAAAAACTGGCAGCGGACCTGGCCCATGACCCGTTGCTGGAGCCAAGCGAGATACTGTCGGATCGCGAATTTGAAATCCTGCGCTTCATCGCTGCCGGCAAAACCACCACCGCCATCGCCGATCAATTGTCCCTGAGCGTGAAGACCGTGAGCACCTACAGGACTCGCATCCTTGAGAAGTTGCAATTGAAGACCGCTCCGGAGTTGATCCGCTACGCCGTCAACCACGGACTTGACCGTTAGCCAGCCTGCTTCGTGTTGAGCTTTGTTGTAGGAATTCTCCTACACGTATTCGCGCCGCCTTCCTACAAATTTTTCAGAGCACACCGGATACTTACTTCCTCGCGGCACTCCTATGATCCCCATCATGAAGCACGCGATAGAAGTATTGGTTGTGGATGACGCTCCGGCTATCATCGAGCGGCTGACTCTGATGCTGGGCGAAATCCCAGGACTCCATGTCACAGGATGGGCTGTGGACAGCTCCAGCGCGACTTGGGCGCTCCAACAGCAGGAATTCGACGCCGTAGTGCTCGACCTCCATCTCGGGGATGACAACGCATTGGATATTCTTGCCCGCTTCCGGGCAGCGATGCCGGCCACGAAATTCATCATCTTTACCAACTACGCTCAACCTCCAATGCAGCGCGCCTGCATGAAAGCTGGCGCAGATTATTTCTTTGATAAGTCGAACGAATTCCAGCAATTGGTCGATCTGCTAACAAATCTGGCTGCTGAGCAAGAGCCGGAGCGTGAATATTCTGTTTAGCCAGCACCGCTCGAAACACTTATAGAAGATGAGTTGTCATAATGGTTAGCCGATAACAAGGGGAAGTCTCGTGCTGAACAAGCGGCACAAAATTCTAGTAGTCGATGACGAGCGAGCCATAGCCTCTCTCCGTGCCGCAATCCTTGAATCTCAAGGCTACGAGACATCCATTGCCTATAGCGGAGAAGAAGCGGTTCAGGTGGCCTATTCATTTCATCCCGATTGCATCGTGAGTGACGTAATGATGGAAGAGATGACCGGCGTGGAAGCAGCAATAGAGATTTTGAGTTTTCTGCCCCAGTGCAAGATCTTGTTTATCTCTGGGAATCCTGGCTATAAAAACCTTTTAGGAAAAGCACAGGCGATGGGTTTCAATTTCGAAGCTCTGGACAAGCCAGTCTCTCCGCCTGAATTGCTGACGAGATTAACGAAGATTTTGATGAACTCAACGGGCCAGCACCGCAAGCAGGCAGCATCAGAACACCGGCTTCCACCGAAGCTCAGATCAAAGGGTTTTTAAGACTATGCCGATAGAATTGGGTAGCGCACACTACCGGACATCGTTGAACGCGCTCCCGATACCTGTGTTTGTGTTCAATAGCGACGCGCAGATATTGGACCTGAACGAGGCTGCCGCTAACTTTTGCGGTCAGAAGCGCGAGGCGGTGCTTACAATCCGTGGCGGCGAGGCGCTTCAGTGTATGCACGCCACCGATGTGCCCGAGGGTTGCGGCCGTGGGCCGTCCTGCAAGGATTGTGTAATTCGGAATTCAATAACAAAGTGCCTGGATGGGCAGACAATCAGTCGTAAAGTAACGAAGCTCCAGCTTGTTAACAAACACGAAGCACAGGATCTGCAAGTCCTCATAACCGCAAGCCCGATTCCGGATGCTGATAAGAAGCTGGCGCTCGTAATGGTCGAAGACATTACTGACCGCCAGAAGCCGGTGTATAACATCTCCCCGACAACCCCTCTCAAAGGCAGTCCGATGCTTCGACAAGAGATTGACTGGCAGCCCCGCCCGCGGACCCTCAAGGAGTTTCCGGAAGAGACCCAGGTAAGGCTCCGGCAGTTGGACTTCAATCGAACCATCACGGTCTGCGTGGGCGACCAGGCCATGTATGTCCGTCGAATCAGACTCGACCAATTCCTGTGGTGCCATGCCTAAGCAACGGCCCATGGTCAGCAAATGCGTCAATAGATGGTGTCCGGCTATCCGTCATCACCATGAGGGAAAGCTGTTCCGTTTAGATATTGACCTCGGCAATAAAGCTGGGGGGAGTGAGTTGAAAACCGAGTACATATGGCTATGCGCGCGCTGTGCTCGGGAGGTGCACCCCGAAGTTGAAGTCTGCGGGGATACTGTGAAACTGCGACTTTCAAAGAACGACGCCATTCAGATGGCGGAAACCAATGCATCTTCGCAGCGGGTGAACTAAAACGAATTGCTGCCCGTCTTTGACATCTTTGGATTTAGGGAATGATAGATAAAAGAGTAATAGATAAAGGAATGACGGACAAAAATGCCAGCGGCGCCCATTCGCCTCTTTTCGGCTTCGCTCATAGAACGTTGGCAAATGGGCTTGTCATTTCGACTTGTCTGAATTGCATGAAGTCAATCGGCAGTCCTACTCCTACCAGTCTCAGGATGGCGGAAGAAAAACATTCCGGCGCTTGCCATTTCGGCCAGTAGAGATCATTAAAAGCAGATGAATTATCGGCAGTCCTACCCTCGTGCTCGTCGTTACTCTTATCCGCGGCAAAACGCGCCATCTCTCCTGATCGGCCTCTCGTGCAATCCTCTGCTTCACAAATTAAGCGAAGCTTTCTTTACTGAGTCCGCTCACTTACTCGTAAGCTGCTCGTCTAATCAACAGGTCGGAACTATAGAATTATAGTTTTTGTGAACATGGAGGTACTCGGGCATGTTGAACGAGATGGTAGACGACGGCGCTCAGGTTATGAGTTTCAATGCGGCTGTCTACGGGCTCAATGCCATCAAGAAGGCTGCCTACGCGTTTGACGATGATTTTTATATCTTCATCGAGCCACACGAGCGCATGACTGAAGTCTGCCTGATACCGAAAGAATGCCGCAAGCCTCCGGCCGCGCTCGTCGGCGCTTTTTGCAATGAGGTGCTTGACCAGGAACTCCGGGAGAGGGTCACTGCCGAAATCACTGGCATTCACAACCTTCTATTCTATTGGTTCAGATCCTCTCCAAGACATCTCGCCTAGACCGCATCGTCGAGATACAAGCACACGGTCCTTGAGCAATTCGCCGGAAAATTGGTCGTTAGCCTGGTGCTTCCGCGTTGAACCCTGACGAGCAACGGCAACCGGCTTTCAATCCGCCATGTGCAATCCCATAGCTCGACAAAGAACTACAAGCTTCTCTCCCACCTCACCACGCTCACCATCACACTTCTGTCATATGGCAAGACAACGGATAAGGCTCATGGAACAGGCCAAATTCGGCAAGCTTGCGAATCCAGTGGCAGCGAGCTATTTTATCTCCTGGTTCGTCGTGGTTGCATCTAAGGGAAGAGTCGGCATCGCGGCTGGGATCGACCCCCGTCTCATCAGGCCGCGGGATTGGATTGCACCCCGGCGCGTAGCAACAGGGAGCTTGTGATGAACGCTCAGCTTCGGAGATATATTCTTCCTACGGCGGCGTTGGCCCTCATTCTGTCGGCTTTGCCCGTCTTTGCGGCAGAGCCGGCGCTGGTCAAAACAAGCAGCGCGGTCAGGTCGGGGATGAGCGTGGAAGAGATTGTCGCCCGCCTCACCCGGAGCAATGAACAGCGCGCCGCCTCCCTCCGGTCCTATCAGGGGATCCGCTCCTATACCCTGACCTATCGCGGCTTCCCTGGTGATCGGGATGCGGAGATGCAAGTGGTGGCGCACTATCAGGCCCCAGAGAGCAAGAGCTTCGACGTGGTCTCCGGCAGCGGCTCCAAGCTCATGCAGACCAAGGTGTTTTCAAAGTTGTTGGAAGTTGAGCGTGAAGCTGCCGATCCTAATAATCAGCGCCAGATTGCGCTTACCACCGATAATTATACGTTCACATTGCTGGGCTCGCGTCCCAGTCCATATGGCGGCTGTTATCTCCTGGCCGTGGAGCCGCGGCGCGACGATAAATTCCTCTACCGCGGGGAGATTTGCGTGAATGCAGCAGATTTCGCGGTGGAGAGTATTGACGCCGAACCAGCCAAAAATCCGTCTTTCTGGATCAAGAAGACCCGCATCGCACATCGTTACGAAAAGATCGGACCATTCTGGCTTCCGGCTTCCGATCAGACGGTCGCGAATCTCCGCCTGGGCGGCACCGCGACCTTGAGCATTTTGTATTCGGAATACGACCTGCACTGAGTTGATTACACGAAGCTGCAAAAAGGAAGGGCCGGAGCATCACGCTCCGGCCCTTCCTTTTTCAACTGCCCTCAACTAGAAGTGATACACCAACAGGATCGCCGGTTCCGGCACGTGTGTCTTCAGTCCCGTTCCAAAAGGCTCCGCCGCGCTAAGCAGCTTGAAATCAGGATCGCCGCGAATCAGGTCGCGAATCTGCGCCCGCACGGTCCAGTGCGCAGAGGCCTTGAAGTCGAAACCAAAGCCGTAGGCGAATGTGGGCTTCATCTGCGTCGAAGGCGTCTGGGTGGTGAAGTTGCTGTTCGGGGAGAAGCGAACCATGCCGCCACCGACCAGTGCATAGGGCTTCACCTTCTCAGTCGAGGGAAGGCGGAAGATGTAGCTTCCGATGATCTCGGCGTTGTTGGTCTGCACGCGGGTCAGGTCTTGGGTTGCGCCTTCAAAGAGTTCGGTATTTCGATTGACCGTAACGGACAAGTCCAGTGCGCTGTGGTGGCCGAAGTCATAACGCGCGTCAGCCACAGCGCCCACCGATTTCGTGGTGTCCTGGGTGGTGGCGTTGGTGCTGCTGATTTCCGCTGCGGACTTGTTAAAGGTTGCCGCCGGAAAGATTCCTTCAAAGCCGGCGCCGATCGAAAGATTCGACGCAAAGCCCTGCGCGTGAGCCATACAGCCCAACGCCAATACGGTAATGACTAACAGTTTAGCTTTCAAAAGTCTCTCCTTTTACTTGGGGACAACCGCAACGAAGCTGGGGGCCAGTTCAAGGGAGACTGACGTGTCTTCCGAGCCTGGTGTGGGCGTGTCCGCCGATAAGTCAATGCGATGTAGTACCCCGCCGTTTGTGGTGTCATAACTGCCAACGAACAAATAGCGGCCATCATTCAGGGCGCTGCCGCTGAGCGGAATAAACCCAGTCGGGCTGAGGGTCGAAAATGTAATTTCCTTCTGGGCAACTACGTCGTAGCCGTAAATAAGCGGCTCCGGGGTTGCACAGGTTGCGCCGGTCACGAATTCCTGTTCTAGCGTGGGCGAAAATGTGACCTGAGTTGCGGTGCATGGTGACGAAGATGCCGTAGCGATCGGTGTGTTGATCGTGACCGTTGACAGACAGACGTTACCCGGCCCCGTGGGCGTCAGAGCACTGGGCGAGTTGACGGTTTGAGTGGCAACCTGCGCAGAAGTGGTAACCGAATAGTCAAACCACTGGCTGCCATCGAGACCCAACAGGTGAGGCACACCCTGCAAGGCGGTTGTGGATAGCCCCGCCACGACCGACGTCGGCAGATTGACTGTGGGCGATTGCGGATGCTGGTCGTTGCAGGTGGAGTAGTCGGTCAACGTGCTGCCGCTGGCAAAATAAGACTGTCCATCCGGCAGCCATGCCAGCGAATTCACGTTCGCGCTGACGTTGGTTGCGGTGGGCACGAAGGTGTCCCCGTAAAACACGTACACCCCTTTTGTCCCCCCGATCCACATATTGGAACCATCGTCGGCGAAGGTGACGGTGTCGATGCCGGGGATGACATAACGCGTGGCGGACTTACTTCCGGTGGTGTCGATCAGAAAGACGTAGCCATTTGTCACATCGGAAATTACGACGTAACGGCTGTCCTGCGAGACTCCCAGCACCTTGCCGGTTATCACGTCAGTGCTGAGTCCACCAACGATCGGATAGGTCTGTAGAGATGGCTGAAAGGTCGCAAGGTTTACCACCACCAGCCCCGCGCTGCTGCCCAGGTAGGCCGTCGCACCATTGGGCGAAACCACCAGGGAGTTCGGCAGATTCGCCACCTCGACACTCTGCACCAATGACAGCGACTCACTGTCATAGGCGTCCAGACGGTACAAAGCGTTTGTAACCTGGTCAGAGTTGGTGACCAGCACCGTGCTGCCGACAATGCCCTGCACGGTCGCGCCGATCACATTGCTGTAAATCGGATAACCGAAGCCTGCCGCCTGCCCTGTCTCCAGTACTCCTGAAGGCAATACGAAATTTGCAACCGACGAATTGCAGTTGGATGGTTCGCAGGAGGCAATCACGGTGAAGCGCCCGGAGGTGTTCGCCGTCAGCTTTGAGGTCAGCGGCAGCACCGAGGTGAAACTGCCGATCAGCGGGTCCGAGGTGATATAGCTCAGTGGCGAAGCCACCAAAGTATTGCCATTGATGTCCACCATGTTTGCCGTAATGTATTCCGCAGAACCTCTGGGAAGAGTGTCCAGATCGGCAGTCGAGTAGGGTGGCGTCGGGGTCGCACTCGTGTACGTGGACGATGCCAGCACGATCGAAGCCGGCGGACAGGTGACAAACGTCTGCGGTGCGCTGACCGTTCCGTTCAGCGTCGCGAAGACGCTGGTCACCCCAGGATTGTTCGCAACCACATATCCATATTCGCTGACCGTAGCCACGTTGGTGTCGGCCACGGACCAGGTGTAGTCGTTGGCAAATACGTTTGCAACCGCACTGCCGCTGCCACTCACGGGGGCGGCAACGTACTGCACCTGCTTAGTCTGCGAGATGCACGTTTGCGTTCCCCAACCGGGCGAGTTCAAGGTAATGCTGGCGGCCCGCTGGTGGATCGACAGCAGCACCGTTCCACTGACGTTGTGCGAGCCGTCGTATGCCGTAATTGTCACGTATCCGGTGGGAAGCGTGCTGGTCGCCGTGCAGGTCAGGTAGCGGACGTCCCATTGTCCGGCGCAAACCTCTCCCGCGGGCGAAATCGTTACCCGCGGGTCCGAACTGTAGAACTTGACCGTCGGCTGTGGCGACACCGGCTTGGGAGCACCGTTTTCGTAAGTTACATCCACCGTCGCCGCGATCGAGGCCCAGTCACCGGCGTTCAACGTAAATTGAACTGGCGACACGGCCATCAAATACGCATAGTTGTAGTCGGCCTGAGTGCTGCTTGTGGCCGAGCTGCCGCAGCTTGCCAGCAAGCCGGCAAGCCCAAGGAGAGCGAGGGTGAACAACCGATTCATGCACCGCACCTATTTGAACGTCGCCACTACCATCCAAGTCGGATTGCTGGTAGCGCTTTCAGCGCCAACTGAGGCCGGATTCAGCGGTCGTAGTTGGCCGGTGCTCTGGTTGATAGCGAACTGGAAAATCTTGCCCGCAGGTGTATCGATCAGGTACAACCCATTGTTTCCAGGAGCAATGTCCACAAACGATGGCGTCGAGCAACCGGTGCCGCAATCAAAAGGAGAAGCCGTTGAAGTCGGTACGCCGTTGACCGCAGTCACGGCGCCGAGAACCTCGGTCGGTTCGCCCGTTGTCGCGGAGAGTCTGAAGACGGAGATGTCATGCGAGTTCTGGTTGGCAACGAACAGGAAGCGCGAGTCGGTTGAGGTCACACCGCCAATCGGTCCGGAGGGGAAGATGCCAGTGATCAAATCGGCATTTTCGTTAAATGGCGAGCCTGCCATCGGCGTCAGAGTGGTCCCGGTCACGTTGAAGCCGAAGATGTCAGGGCTCGGGCCTGCCGGTTGCCCCGGTGACGCATTGGGAATGGTGTTCGTCGCAAGGTGATCCATCACGTACATGTAAGAGCCGTTTGCCGACAAAACCATGTACACGGGATCCTGGCCGACGGGCCACGTGATCGGTCCAGTTACTTGGCCGGAGGTCGCGTTCAAGCTCCAGGCCAGTATCGCCGCCTTGCTGGGGGAGAGGGCGTAGAGCGTATCGCCCTTGGGCGAGATCAGCAATTGCGTGATCGGATAAGAGAGCTGAAGGTTACTGCCCACCTGCGAAAGAATGCCGGTCGCGGGATCAATCGCATAGATCGCAAGCGAGCCTCCCAGCGTGTTCGGCAGGGCCACGTAGACAAACGAGTTGTTGGGGCTCACCACCAGTGAACTGGCACCAGGGCCTACCGGGAATGGAGAGTTCGTGACCGGATTCGCAAAGGTGCCGTTGCCCGCGCGTGTGTATGCGTAGATGTTATCGCCAGCGGCGTCCAGGAAGTAAATCCAGATGCCGCTGGGTGAAAACTGCATAACTTTGGGTGGCTGCGGAGTGGGCAAAGGCGAGATGTACGCCGTGGTCAGGGTTGCATCCGTATTCACGCTGAAAACAGTGAAGCCAGTGCCGGTGGAATTGGCGATGTAGGCCAGTGTTCCTGTGCTCGTAACTCCACCACAGCCGACCATAATTGCCAAAAGGCAAAGTGCGGCCGTATAGCCGATAAAGCGCTTCATGCAAGCTCCCAGAGCGGTGAAATGTGCCCGCCCGTTTTCGAAAGATGAATCCATCCAATCATAATTGGCGCAGACCGGAATTTACCCTTCGGCCAACCAGCATTTCAGGTAAATATTCCTATCTCGGATTGAGAGATTCTACTCTACTCAGGATTTTTTCGCCTCCATCCCCCAATCGAGGCCGCTTGCCCCGCTGCTGCGACGAGCGCAGAATACATCCTGGAGGAAGCTTTGGAGTTGCATCTGGACACGATAGAGAAGCGAGTCTTGGGCTCGCTGATGGAAAAAGAGATGACCACCCCGGAGTACTATCCGCTTACGCTCAACGCCCTGCTGGCTGCATGCAATCAAAAATCAAATCGCGAACCGGTCATGGAAGTCGATGAAACGACAGCGCGCGCCGCCTTGCGTTCGTTGGAAGATCAGGGCTTGGCAGGAGTGGCGCGGGTTGAAGGCCGAGTGCCTCGCTTTGAGCACCGCATGGGCGATGCCCTCAATCTTGGCCGCCGCGAGAGCGCCCTGCTTTGCACCCTCCTGTTGCGCGGCCCGCAGACCCCCGGCGAGTTGCGAGGACGCAGCGAACGCATGCACCGTCTGGAAGATCTCGACGAAACCAATCTCGTCCTGCAAAAGCTCATCGACCACGATCCGCCGCTGGTGAAGCTCTTGCCGCGTCAGCCCGGAACCAAGGAAGCGCGCTATACCGATCTCTTTTCCGCAGACGACAGCAGTTGGACCAATAGCTCCGAGGCACCTGTCGAAGCCATCGCCGCCACCTCCTCGCGCGAGGATCGCATCACCACACTCGAGGCCGAAATTACCCGGCTGCGTGCTGAAATTGAAGCCCTCCGCCAGCAGTTTGCAGATTTCCGTGGCCAATTCGAATCCTGACGCTTTCGAATCTCTGGCCAGCAGCGTAGCATCTAGCTAGACGAAGCAAGGTTCGGGAAAGGGAAGATGAGCACAATCAGCGAAACCCAAATCCACTGCGTAAAGACTTCAATTCATCCGCCCAAGCGCCTGCTCTACGGACCAGGTCCCAGTCAGGTGTACCCACGCATTTATTCAGCGATGGCCCAGCCAGTCGTCGGCCACCTCGATCCATATTTCTTCCAGGTATCGCAAGGCGTTCAGAAGGGCCTTCGCGAGGTTTTCGGTACCGCAAACGAGTTGACCATGCCGATCTCGGCCACTGGCTCGGGCGGAATGGAGACAGCAGTCTCCAACTTCATTGAGCCGGGCACCAAGCTGGCATTATTTGCCGGCGGATTCTTCGCCGACCGCATCGGCGAGATGGCCAAGCGCCATGGCGCCGACATCGTGCGCCTCGAAAAGCCCTGGGGCGAAGCCGTCAGCGACGACGAGGCTGCCGACTTCATCCGCCGCGAGCGTCCGCAGGTTGTGGCCTTCGTGCAGGCAGAGACCTCGACCGGCGTCTTCCAGCAGAGCAAGGTGCTCTGCGATGCCGCGCACGAAGTCGATGCCATCGTCATCGCCGATTGCGTGACCTCGCTGGGCGCAATGCCCGTTGACGTGGATGCCAACGGCATCGACGTCGCCTATAGCTGCACCCAAAAAGGACTCAGTGCGCCTCCGGGATTGAGCCCCATCACAATCTCGCCCCGCGCGCAGGAGCGGCTCCGTCAACGCAAGCAGGCGAACCGTAGCTGGTACTTCGATCTGACGCTGATTCAGGATTACCTCAGCGTTTCGCATCGTTATCATCACACCGCCTCGGCAACCCTCTTTTACGCATTGCATGAGGCGTTGGCAATCATCGAGGAGGAGGGTCTGACGCTGCGTCAACAACGTCATTACCGTGCGCATCAACGCTTTGTCACCGGAGTCGAGCGGCTCGGCATGACCATGCACGTCGCCGAGGGGCACCGCATCTGGAACCTCAACACCCCCCGCGTTCCCGAAGGCGTGAACGAGGCCAAGGTGCGCGCCTATCTGCTGGAAAAACACGGCATCGAAATCATGGGAGGCTTCGGCCCCTTGGCGGGAAAGATCTTCCGCATCGGCATCATGGGCCCGCTGGCAACCGACGAAGGCGTGGACCGCTTCCTCGCAAAGTTCGACGAGGCGATCAAGGAAAGCCGGTAAGAACGAGGTTTCAAAGTTTCAAAGGTTTCAAAGTTGAAAACCTCAGCTTCCGGGATTCCAAAACTACTCAAGGGTGCCATCGCTGGCACCCTTGAATTTTGTATCGCACCGAGCTCTTGTCGTTGTTGTTCTCGCTCTGGAGGGTCATCTTGAGCGCAGCGAAAGACCCCAAGTACTCTTCAACTTTCCGCGCGTTCTCAGGCTTTACAATCAGCCATCTTGTCTCTCATTATTCCCGAGTTGATGAATGGCGTCGGGCTACACCAACGGGTTCCGCTAACCTTGAAACCTTGAAACCTGTACTCCTCATTCCCGTCGCATGCGGTCGTCGATCGGCTTGCGTCCGGCAAAGCCTTCCTCGGTCCCATGCCAATGCGAGATCGTCTCCTCGCCCATCTTCCAGCACAGCAGCACGATCTCGCCGTCCACCATGCATGGGAAATCCAGCAGTCCGATATCAAGATCTTTTACTTGCACGCCAATGGCGTTGATCTCCGACAGCGTATCCTTGGCGGCCTGAATGGCTTTCTCGCGCTGCGCCTTGCGGACGACGCAGGCGCGCACGTCCACCAGGGTTCCGCCGTTGAGAAAGATGCGCTCGCTCAGCTCATTGAATTCCTGATCAATCTGCTCAATCAGCGTCTTCGATTCGATCGATTTGCGCAGCAGGCTTTCCAGAACCGGTAGCATCGACTGCGCTTCGCGCAGAGTAAAAGTTCGCATGGTGTACTTCCATTCTAGCCGATCACCAGGCCCGCAACGCAGGTGCCCCACATCCGCCATCCTTTTGGCGAATGTGGGATTCGCCTAGCCCTTGATCTGCAGCATCCGGTCCAGTGCGACCTTGGCCCAGTGCTTGACCGCCGGGCTCACCTTGATCTGGTTCACCACCGTGCCCTCCACCAGGTTCTCCAATGACCAGGCCAGATGCTGTGGTGAAATCCTATACATCGTCGTGCACAGGCAGCCTGAATCGTTTAGAGTCACCACCGTCTTGTCAGGATGCTGTTTGGCAAGGCGGTTAACGAGGTGAATCTCGGTTCCAATCGCAAATTTCGCTCCCGCCGGAGCCTCTGCCACCAGCCGACGCAATTTGTCGGTTGAACCCGTGTCGTCGGCCTTCTGGCAAACCTCCCACCGGCACTCGGGATGCACGATGACCTGGATTCCCTCATACCGCTCGCGAATGCTGTCCACGTGCTCAGGCAAAAAGCGCATATGGACCGAGCAGTGCCCCTTCCACAAAATCACCTTCGCCCTGCGCAGCGACTCCGCCGACTGGCCGCCCTGCAACTGATAGGGATCCCACACCACCATCTCATCCAGCGGAATTCCCAGCCCGTAGCCGGTGTTGCGTCCCAGATGCTGGTCGGGAAGAAACAGGATTTTCTCATTGCGTGCGAAAGCCCACTGCATCGCCGCGCGCGCGTTGCTGCTGGTGCAGACCGCACCGCCGCGCTCGCCGACAAAGGCCTTGATCGCCGCCGTCGAGTTCATGTACGTCAGCGGCGTAATGCCGCGCCCGTCGTCGCTGGTCAACCCCAGCCGCACGAATTGCTCCCAGGCATCTTCCACCTGCGAGATCTCGGCCATATCGGCCATCGAGCAGCCGGCGTTCAGGTCCGGCAGAACTACCTGCTGGTCCGCCCGTGCCAGAATATCGGCAGACTCGGCCATGAAGTGTACGCCACAGAAAACAATGTAGCGCCCCTTGGCTCGCGAGGCCAACTCCGAGAGCCGCCAACTATCTCCCTGATAGTCGGAAAATTGGATCACCTCATCGCGCTGATAGTGGTGCCCCAGCACGACACACTGCTCGCCAAGAATCTCGCGAGCGGCACGAATGCGAGCGTCCATCGAGTGATCCGGCAGGACGAGATAATTGTCCAGGGAACACGTAGAGTTCGTACTAACTGCTGTAGCCAATTTTTATCTGCCTTCAGTCTTCGCTGCCATCCATCGGCACGAAAACGGGGATGTTGAAAGCGCCAAGCGCCGGCTCCAGCGGATGCACATACCTAATTACAGGCCCCACCCGCGGGGATGTTGAAGCCGTAGTTCGTACTATTGTTAATAATGCATGAACAGGACCAATGGATCAAGTTTTTTGTAGCTGAATCCACCCTCCCTTTCACCTTATCCGCCGATATGTACCATCGTCCGCCCCGGCTGCACAAATCCCGGCTCGCCGATGTGATGCCGCTCTTCCTTATGCGCCACGGCATATTCGATCACGCGCACCAGATCTTCGTCGCCGCCGCCTGCGCGTATCGCTGCGTGCAGGTCGTGCTCGCGCAGTGAGAATAAGCACGTGCGAATCTTGCCATCGCTGGTCAGCCGCAGCCTTGAGCAAGCTCCGCAGAAGGGAAGCGTCACCGGCGCAATCACCCCGAACTCCGCGCTCTCATCATCAAAGCGATAGCGCCGCGAGGTCGAGCTAGGCTCGTGCGCAATCTCGTGAAACGGCGCAAAGCGTGCCATCCTCTGCAGCACCTCCGTCAGCGGAACCACCACCTCAGGCGACCATACGCGCCCTTCTTCCAGCGGCATGAATTCAATGAAGCGGACCGAAACCTGCTCCTCCTGTGCAAAGCGTCCAAAGGCCTCGATCTGATCTTCATTAAAGCCGCGCAGCAAAACGCAGTTGACCTTTACCGGCCCCAGCCCCGCTTGCCGCGCCGCCCGCAGCCCATTCAGCACCGACGCATAACCGTTTTTCACCCGCGTGATCCGCGCAAATCCTTCGGGGTCCACCGCATCCATGCTCACCGTCACCCGGTCCAGCCCCGCCTTTTTGAGAGGCTCGGCAATCTCTGCGAGCAGATGCCCGTTGGTGGTGATCGCCAGCTCCGGAGCTTTGCCCTCATGGGTGCGCAACGTAGAAAGCTCGCGCACCATCTCGATCACATCATGCCGCAGCAGAGGCTCGCCCCCGGTCAGGCGAATCTTGGTAATCCCGAGCGAAACAAACACCCGCGCCATGCGCAGGTAATCTGCCAGCGAAAGCTCGGCGAACTGAGCGCCCTGATTGCCGGTCCGGCAGTAAACGCAGCGGTAGTTGCACCGGTCGGTAATCGAGATGCGAAGGTCGTGTATGTTGCGCCCGAATTTATCCAGCAACGGCATGAATGACTAAACCATGAATCACTAAATGAAGCTAAGTGTTGAAAATGCTATTCATTTAGATGCTCACCGTGTGACAAGGACTCAGGCGGAACATTGTTGGACGGACCTCCACGACGATGTAACTTGAGATCACGGCAGAGCTGCATGTGGCCGTCAACTTTGAAACCTTGAGACTTCGAAACATTGAAACCCCTACATTCCATCGTAATTTGGCCCGCCGCCGCCTTCGGGCGGAACCCAGGTGATGATCTGGTAAGGGTCCATAATGTCGCAGGCCTTGCAGTGTACGCAGTTGGAAGGGTTGAGGTGGATGCGCTTTTTGCCCTGGGTTTCAGGTAAAGCTTCGGGTAAAGTCTCCGCCACCTCCTCCATCTCATAAACGTTTGCCGGACAGAAGAACTGGCACGGATTGCCATACTCCCTCGTGCAGCGATTGCTGCAGATATCCGTGTCATGAATGATCAGATGCGCAGGCTGATCCTCTTCGTGCCGCGTTCCCGAGTGATACAGGTCCGTGAGTTTGTCAAAGGTGAGCTTGCCATCGCCCTTGGCCCAGCCAAGAATCTGCTCGCGCCCGCCCGGATGCCCCATCACATCCCACAGCGGCAACATGCGCTCATGCCCCGCGTGTGCCGGATAGCGGTTTCGCAGGCCATGTCCGCCGCTTGCCATTAGGAGCCCCGTGTTCAGCATTCCGCTCAGGAAGCCGTGCTCAAATCCCTGATGAAAGTTGCGCACCGGATACAGCTCTTCTCTGATCCAACTCGCCTCCACCTTCTGTTGAAACTTTCCTAGCTGGCGTGCGCTGCTGTCGCTCGCCATCCATGCCTCGAAAGCGGTCTCGGCCGCGAGCATTCCGCTCTTAATCGCCAGATGAATCCCTTTGAGCCGCTGCGAATTCAGAAAGCCGGCCGAGTCGCCCACGATCATCCATCCATCCCCGCCCAGCGGTGGCATCGACCACCAGCCCCCATACGGGATGGTCTTCGCGCCATAGCGCACCAGCTTGCCCCCTTCCAGCAGCTTGGACGCAAACGGATGCTGCTTGAAAGATTGCAATACATGCTGCGGATCGGTGCGCGGATCAGGATAGTCAAGCCCAGTGACAAAACCAACCGAAGCCATATTGTCTTTGCACCCATAAATCCAAGCCCCGCCGTACTCCTTCGTGGTCAGCGGATAGCCCATGGTGTAGATCACCTCGCCCGGCCGCACGCGTCCCGAAGGCAGCTCCCACAGCTCTTTCACTCCCAAGCCAAAGGTCATCGGATTGCGGTCGTGCATTAGCCCCAGCCGTTCCGAAAGCTGCTTCGTCAGCGAGCCCCGCGACCCTTCGGCCAGAATCGTAACCTTCGCCTTCAGATCGTATCCCGGCTCAAAATTCGCCTTCGGATGGTTGCTCCTGTCCACCCCTTTGTCGTCGGTGCGCACCCCCGCCACGCGCTCGCCATCCATCAGCAGCTCGCTCCCCGCAAAGCCGCTGAAGACGGTAATCCCCGTCTCCTCCACCTTTGCGCCCAGCCACTTGACGAAGCGGTTGATGCTGATCACATAGTTGCCGTGATCCTGCATCGGCTTCGGCGTCACCGGAGACTTGAACGCAGACTTGCGCGTCAGATAGTAAAGGCTGTCGCTTGCAACCTCGGCCTCAATCGGCGCTTCCTTCCGCCACTCCGGCAGCAACTCATCCATCGAGCGCGGATCAAGCAAAGCGCCCGACAGGCAGTGTTGCCCGACCTCGCGCGCCTTCTCCAGCACATATATATTTTCCTTGGAAATCTGTGCCTGAGGATGCTCCGTATTGTGCGCATCGATCAGTTGCGAAAGCCGCAGCGCGCAAGCCATCCCCGCCGGCCCGCCGCCAACGATCACAACGTCGGCCTCCATCTCGGGATGCGCAATTCCTTCAAGCGGCCTGCGGAAGATCATGGGGACTACACTCTCGCCTTCTTAATTTCTTCCGTCAACGCCGGAACAATCGCGAACAAATCCCCCACCACGGCCACATCCGCAATTTCAAAGATCGGAGCGTCTGCATCCTTGTTTACCGCGATGATGTTGCGCGAGCCCTTCATGCCCACCAGATGCTGAATCGCGCCGCTGATGCCGAGCGCAAGATACAGCTTCGGGCTCACCGTCTGCCCGCTCGATCCCACCTGACGCTCCATCGGCAGCCAGCCCGCGTCGCAAATCGGACGCGATGCCGCAAGCTCTCCGCCCAACGCATCGGCCAGGGCCTTGGCGATCTCAATGTTCTTCTGCTCTTTAATCCCGCGCCCCACGGCGACGATGATCTCCGCCTGTGTCAGGTCCACCGCCTGCTTTGCCTCCTGGAACGGAGCTTCAGGTCGCGTGCGAATCTCGCCCACCGTGGCCTTCACCTGCTCTATCTGCGCCTCGCCCGCCTCCACCTGATCGCCGCGAAACGCGCCTGTCTGGAAGCTCGCAAACCGCGGCCCATCGCCCGCAAGCGAAACATCGGCGGCAAACTTCCCCTGGAACATCTGCCGCGTAAAGATCAGCTTTCCGCCTTCGAACTTGCAGCCCACCGTATCGCTCACCAGCACAGTACCCAGCGCGGCGGCCAGCCTCGGCGCAAAGTCGCGCACCTGATAAGTGTGCGGCAGCAGCACCAGCTTCGGCTTGTTGACTTCGATAAAGTTTTTCAGCGCGCTCACAAAGCCATCCGGAGTGTACATCTCCAGCGCCTTGTCTTCGATGGCGTACACCTTCGCCACCGCCGCCTTTGCGATCTCGGCCGCCAACGATGCAACGTCGCTGCCCACCACCGCGGCCTCCACCGTCCATCCGCTCTGCCGTGCCAGCATTTGTGCGCCCGCCAATGTCTCAAACGAGACCCGGTTCAGCTTGCCTCCGCGCTGCTCTGCTACCACCAGAATCTTCTCGCCCATCGCGTCTATCCTCGCTCGCCTGCCGACATCTTCTTCTCCGTGACGGTGCCCCGTGACGGTGTCCCACATCTGCCGCAGTCAGCAGATGTGGGTCTTTACAGCCTTACCGCAGCGCGCGAAGCCGCCGCCATCCAACCCACAGCAGCGCCACGCCGCAGACCGCAAATATCGCCGACAAAACACCCAGCGCAGAACGCCCCTGCGGCGCCTCTGCCATATGAAAGAAGTACAGCAGCAGCGCCATCACCAGAAAAAGCCCGCCGATAATGCGCAGCGTGTTGAATCTCTCTCGCGCCTCTTCGCGGTCTTCGTGCTTTGCCGTCCCTGCGGTCATCGTTGCTCCTTCTTACAGCACGCGCACTTCGTCGCGCAGTTTGGCTACCAGCCGCTTCGCTACCTCCTGCGGCGAGCCCTGAATTACTTCCGTCTGCTTGGTCTTCACCGGAACGTACAGCCGCTCGATGGTCAACTGGTTCGGCTTCAAAGCCGCAGAAACTTCCTCGAAGCTCACCTTGCGCAGTGGCTTGTTCTTGGCGTGCTTGATGCCGATCAGTGTGGCGTAGCGCAGTTTGTTGATGCCCGATTGAATCGTCAGCACTGCAGGCAGCGGCATCTCTACATACTGAAAGTAGCCGTTCTCCAACTCGCGCTTCACCCGTATGCCGTCTGCTTTTGCTTCAATCTGCATGATGATCGTTGCATGCACCCAGCCCAGCAACTCCGCCAGCAGCACCCCGGTCTGCGCATATCCAAAGTCATCCGACTGCAATCCGGTGAAGATCAAATCGAAGGATTCGTCTTTGATCGCCTCGGCAAATGCGCGAGCAATGTTGAAGGCGTCCAGCGTTACAAATCGCTCGTCTTCCAAGTGAATCGCGCGATCGGCCCCTTTGGCCAGAGCCTCGCGCAGAACCTGTTGCGCGCGCGCCGGACCCGCCGTGATCACCACCACTTCGCCGCCGTGGGCTTCCTTCTGTCGCAGCGCCTCCTCCAGCGCATACGCGTCCGGTTCATTCACTTCATAGCCCACGTCTTCACGAATCCAGGTTGCTCGCTCATTCAGCTTCAGCGGCGCGTCCTTCTGCGGTACCTGCTTCATGCAAACCAGGATCTTCACCTTTTTTTTCACCTCGACGGATCTGTTGGAACAGGCAGAAACAAGCCACGCAAGCTTCTTCTCTGGCCAGCAACTAAGATGCGCTCAAAGCCTCGGGAGTGTCTATAAATTACTTACCTGCAAGCTCCTTCTCCAGGCGAAGTCATCTTACGGCAAAGCGTCAATCTTCGAGCGCAGAGAGTCGTAGGTTCCACGAAGCCTCGGACCAGCAAGCTCTCTTGCCTCGCGGGCTCGTCCGAGGTCAACCGCCGCACTGTTTTGCAACTCGTATATGGCGCGTCCTTGTTTTTCCATGTTATTGACGATCTCCTGCAGCAAGCTTTTCAGCTCCGTCATGCCACTCTCTTCGTTCATGTCTTTCTCCCAGTGAATGAAACCCGATGCATTCTATTTTCTATTTGTGTTGTGCTTTAGCAGCAATGGGAATGACGGCTTGCAATCAGTGCCATGCCAACCAAAATCCAGCGGCGACGCAAAGAGGGACGCCCTTTTGTGAGCGTCCCTCCTGAATCCCATCGCCGGTGCCTTGGCTTTATAGAAAGGCCACCGTCTGAATGCCGGCAATCTCAAAGCGCTTGCGGCAGCGCATGTTCTTGCAGGCCAGCAGATCGTCTTTGCGCACCATGTAGCTCTGCGCCTTGGCGAACTTTGCCCGGTCACGCTCATCGGCCCGGGGTGGCAGCGACTTCTTCTTCATGCGTACAATCCAGCCAACCTCGTATTCGCCCTCTTGCCGGCAGTGTGGGCAGATCAGCAGATGCTTTTTGGTTTCTTGCCGCTCGTCGTAAAACTCCCGTTCTTCCATGAAGCCAATTATAGGCGCGGATTCGCAGCCCCGGTCCATTCTTTTGCCCGGCATATTTTGCTTTCCTTAAATGATCTTTCGCTTTCAGCCGAATGGAATCCATCATCCTTTTTCCATATGAGTAAACAAAACCGCGCCACCGAATCGCCTTCTCCCGGTCTTCCACGACGAACTCTGCTGCTTTAACTCGCATCTAAGTTGAAATTGGACGTCGTAGGCCGTATCGTAATGGCTGTCCGGGTGACGCGAATTTCCCCGCCGGACAGGGCTCACCCGTCTTTCTCGCAAGCCGAGACGGCGTTGTGTTATCTGGCTGTTCTATTTGATTGAAGGAGATAGTGACCGATGGAAAGCAAGCCGGCACAGAACATACAAGATTCATTCCTTAACACGGCCAGGAAAGATAAGTCTGTCATCACTATCTACCTGCTCAGCGGAGTCAAACTGGCGGGCCGCATTCGGTCCTTTGATAAGTATTCCGTCGTCCTCGAAACCAACAATCAGGAACAGTTGATTTTCAAGCACGCCATCTCCACCGTCGTCATGGCGCGTGCGCCGCATCTTGAACGCCCCGCTGCTCATGCCGGCTCTCCCACCCCCGTGGCCTCCGCCACGCCGATCACGCAACAGGGGTGAGCTATCGCTGAGCGTCGCTTGCCCAGTCCCCTGGAAACCGCCGCCGCCGCTGCTGAGCGGCCCCGTCTTCCGGGCGAACCAGAACGTGCATTTCTCGTCGGAGTAGAATTCCGCAGCCGTCCTCACGTCCGTGCCGAAGCCGGCGCCGAGGCTGCGGAAGATTCCGCGCGCAAGCCCGCCCGTATTCCTCCGCAGGCGCTCCAAGCCAAGTCAGCCTCCAAAACGCTACATCTGGAAGCCGATGACCATGCCGTTCCGTTCAACGCCGAAGAGTCTCTCGCCGAGTTGCGCGAGCTGACTTCCAGCGCCGGAGCCGTCATCGTCGGAGAGATCCTGCAGCGCCGTGATCGCCCCGACGCCGCGACCCTGATCGGCCGGGGAAAGGTCGAAGAGATCGCCGCCGCCGCCAAAATGGCCGATGCCGGCATCGTCATCTTCGATCACGAGCTCTCGTCCTCTCAACTCCGCAACCTCGAGCGCGAATTCCACTGTCGCGTGGTTGACCGCACGCAGTTGATCCTCGACATCTTTGCCCGCCACGCGCGCACCCGTGAAGGCCAGCTCCAGGTCGAGTTGGCGCAGCTTGAGTACATGCTGCCCCGCCTCGCCGGACGCGGCGCCGAGATGTCCCAGCTTGGCGGCGGCATCGGCACCCGCGGACCGGGCGAAACTCAGCTCGAAACCGACCGCCGCAAAATTCATCGCCGCATCAAGCACGTCAAGGAGCAGATCGAAGACGTGCGCCGCATTCGTTCGCAGCAGCGCCAGCGCCGTGAAGCCGTCCCGGTTCCCGTCGTCGCCCTGGTCGGCTACACCAACGCGGGCAAATCCACGCTCTTCAACGCGCTCACCAGCGCCGGAGTCGTCGAAAGCTCGCGAATGTTCGCCACCTTGGACCCGACCCTGCGCACCGTCACCCTGCCATCGCGTCGCAACGTGCTTCTCTCCGACACCGTAGGATTCATCCGCAACCTGCCCACGACCTTGGTCTCCGCCTTCCGCGCCACATTGGAAGAAGTGCATCGTGCGTCCATCCTGCTCCAGGTCACCGACGCCACCAGCCCCACCGCCGCCGAGCAGATGGCCCAGGTCGATTCCGTTCTCCGCGAACTGGATGCCATCGACAAGCCACAAATTCACGTCCTGAACAAAATCGATCTCTTCGATGAGCCCACCCGCGCCGCCCTCAAGGACACCACGGACAGCGTACATATTTCCGCCGCGCGCAGGCTGCACCTGGACCGTCTCCTCGCCGCCATCGATGCCCATCTCGATCAGGACCCCATCGAGCGCGCTCTGCTGCGAGTTCCACAGTCAGAGGGCAAGGCTCTGGCGATGCTTGAATCCCGCGCCATCATCCTTTCGCGCCAATACATCGAGAATGAAACCGTAGAGCTGGAAGTGGATGCGCCGGAGTCGCTCCTGCGCCGCCTCCATCGCTTCGTGGTATCTCCAGCCAGATACCGCCGCTCCGCCGGCAAGCCAGCCCTAAGGACTCCGGTCTCCAAAAACCAGTCTTAGAGACCGACCTACTCAAAAATTCCATTTCGCCATCAAAATGGGAACTGATGTACTCACAATTAATATTCTGATGCCATCTTTAGGGGTTTGAGCTACCATGGGCTGAGCATGCCCACACCTTTTTCATGGTGCATAGGACATAAAAGATGCATCAAGCTGACATAGAGGGCAACCGTTTCCCGAACTGCACGCTCTTAGGTAACACACGACTTCGTTACGTGTCTCGCCGGATGAGAACTTCGGAAGCCCCTGAAAGAGCTCAGATTGACTGTTTGAGGTTCTTCGGGACGTGAGTCGGAACTCCGAGAAAGGTATTTCCATGCAGGCCAGGACGAGAATATTGATTGTGGACGACGACCGTGCCCAATCGAACTTTCTCACCGCGCATCTCACGCGTCGCGGTTTCGACGTGAGTGCGGCTACAACCGGCGACGAAGCCATCCGCATGTTCCGGGTCTTCGACCCTGCCCTTGTCATGCTGGATGCCGACGCGCGTGGCATGGAAGGCATGGAGACCCTCGAGCGATTGAAGCAGATGAAGCAGGAAGTCTCGGTGATTATGACCGCCAGCAGCAGCGCGCCGGAGCTGATCTTTCGCGCCTCCAAGCTCGGTGCCGATGATTTCCTCTCCAAGCCCGTTGATTTAGCCGCTCTGGATCAGCACATCAACCATCTCCTGGAAGGGCAGCGGCAGAGCAGCGAGGTCACTCAGCTCCGCGAGCAGGTGCGGCGGCAAAACGACTTCAGCACCTTGTTCGGCACCAGCCCCAAGATGGAGGACGTGAAGAACACCATCGAGCAGGTGGCAGACACCAATGTCACGGTGCTGATCCGCGGCGAAAGCGGCACTGGCAAGGAAGTAGTGGCGCGGATGATATTCGCCCACTCCCTGCGCCGCGACAAACCCTTCGTGAAGGTGAACTGCGCGGCGATTCCGCACGAGTTGCTGGAGAGCGAACTCTTCGGCTATGAGCCCGGAGCATTCACCGGCGCCAACCGGCAGAAACTCGGCAAGTTTGACCTTGCCCACGGTGGCACCCTGTTCCTCGATGAAATCAGCGAGATGCATCCGTCGCTGCAAGCCAAACTGCTGCACGTTCTGCAGGATGGAGAATTCTCCCGCCTTGGCGGAAAGCGCGACATCGCGGTCGATGTTCGTGTCCTGGCGGCCACCAACAAACAGTTGGAGCGCGCAGTAGAAGATGGAACCTTCCGTGAGGATCTGTTCTACCGTCTGAACGTGGTGACCATTCACATTCCCCCGCTGCGCGAGCGCCAGGAGGAAATTCCCATCTTCCTCGACTTCCTTATGCGCAAGTACAGCGAATACTACGGAAAGCAGCCGCCGCCATTCACCGACTACGCCGTAAGCCGGATGATGGAGTATAGCTGGCCAGGAAACATTCGCGAGCTTGAGAACCTGGTGAAGCGCTACGTCATCGTCGGCAACGAATCGCAGATTATCCGTGAACTTTCTACACACAAGCCGCTGATTTCTTCCACAACCGGAAGCGCACATCCAGTATGGGAACCAAAAGGGAACGGCGCGCCTCCAAAAAACGAAGATGCGCTGCTGTCGGCGGGCGATCCATCTCCCGCCACAGCTGACTCCGGCTCGCTCTCATTGCTGGAAATCGGCCGCCGGGCCGCCATGGAGGCCGAACGGGGGGCCATCGAGCGAGTACTGAACGAGACGCGCTGGAATCGGCGTCAGGCTGCAAAGATTCTGAAGGTCAGCTATAAGGCTCTTCTCAACAAGATGAAGTTGATGGAAGGGAGTGACCATGTCAACAAGAAGAATATCGCTGCTAAATAGTGGCACCAATATACCAACAGGCGCGAACCGTCCCCGTCTCTGATCCAAGATGGGCTTCTAAGTTTTTTTCCCCGCAAAACTTAGTTCCATTTAAGTCCCATTTGCTTAATACCTTAGACGTTTTTAGAAACTTATCAGAAATTCCCGCTTCCCTGGCCACAAACGTGCATCAAAGACTGTAACAAAGAGGCCGCACATTCAATGAAAGTCCCTCTCAAGAAGTACCGTCTTCTCATAGCTGCTCCGTCTCAATGGGAGCGGCGTCTAAATTCTCTCGCCTATTGATCCTCCCTCCCTTGCCTCTTTCAAGAAGCGACCCGACTAGGGTCGCTTTTTTGCGCCCCGAATTCCGTCTCGCGAGTACGCAAATCTCGATCACATATTGGCGTGGCGACGCATCCAAGATGTTCGCATATCGAAGTTTTCGCTAGCAGCAAGAGATAAGAGCGCAATCGGATTGACCGTTGCAGCAGTCGGGACTATTATCTTCGGTTTGTTGGCAGGCAGCGAACTGTGCTCCCCTGCGAAAGTGGGCTGAGACCATGGAGAAAGAAAAACTTGAACATTACAGGAGATTGCTGGAAAGCAGGCGTCTCCATTTGTGCGAAAGCGTTGCCCGATGTGAGGAGGATGGGCGCGCCGCGCAGGACGTGGATACCGCGCAGGACATTGCCGATCGCGCCTCGAGCTCTTATCAAAAGGAGTTTCTGTTCGCGCGCAGCAACAACGACCGGCAATTTCTTCAGATGGTAGAACACGCCCTGTCCAACATTGCAGAGGGAACCTACGGCGAGTGCGAACTGTGCGGCAGTGCCATCAACGAGCGGCGTCTGGAGGCCGTTCCGTGGGCGCGGCATTGCATCGCCTGCCAGGAGAAGCTGGAGCGCGGCGAACTGCAGGCACCAGCCCTGGAGAGCTGAAACCTTGCACAGCCCTCTGGGGCTAAGCCTTGCCTTCGAAAAAGATCTCGGAAACTTTGCGGCGCAGCACCGATCCGCCAAACGCCCCCGCACATCCCGGCAGCGCGATCAGAATGGAACCGGCAATGCTGGCGCGTGTGAAGTGCGCGTTCGGGATGAGATATTCGGCAACCAGAATCGTCAGCGGCACCGGCAAGCCGACGCACAGAACCCATCGCCAAGGGCGCGCCGGACGCAGAACTCCGAGCAGCATCGTGGCCATGGTCACGGCCAGCGCCGAGAGCAGAGGGTCTGGCTCCGTCATGGTCTCCACCAGCACATGAAGCGCGCCACAGCCCACGCCAAGAAGAATAGCGAAGAGCAGAAATGCCAGCGGGAATCGTTCAGGAGTGGATGCGGTCATCGAACCATTTTCCTAGCCCGGAGCAATTTTATTCCCTCAATCCGCCTCGCACAACCGGAGCGCCCGACACGGCTTATTCGTACTTGTAAAAACCGTGACCGGACTTGCGACCGAGCCACCCCGCATCGACCATCTTGATCAGCAGCGGGCAGGGGCGATACTTGGAATCGCCCAATTCGGTGTGCAGCACGTGCAGAATGTCGAGGCAGATATCAAGGCCGATGAAGTCGGCGAGCGTAAGCGGCCCCATCGGATGCGCCATGCCCAGCTTTAAAATTTCATCGACGGCCTCGGGCGTAGGCCACGCCTTCCATCACGGCGTAAATCGCTTCGTTGATCATCGGCATAAGAATGCGGTTGCTGATGAAGCCGGGGGCGTCGTTGACCTCAACCGGAGTTTTGCCGAGCCGCTCGGCGGTGTCCTTCACGACCGCAAAAGTCTCATCGCTGGTGGCCAGGCCGCGGATCACCTCCACCACCTTCAGCACCGGGACGGGATTGAAGAAATGCATGCCGATGATGCGGTCAGGGCGCTTGGTTTGCCCCGCCAGCTTGGTGATGGAGATGGACGAGGTGTTGGAGGCGAGAATCGTCGCCGCGTCGGGCAGAGCTGATCGAGCTGCTGAAAGAGCTGCTGCTTGATCTCAAAGCGCTCGCTGGCAGCTTCTATGACCAGTGGGCATGGCGGCCAGAAGTTCGCGCGACAGAGTGCCATGAATGCAGGCCAGAGCGGCATCGCGTTCGGCGGCTGACAGCTTCGAGGCATGCACTTCGCGGTTAAGATTCTTTGCGATGGTGGCCAGGCCACGATCGAGGAATCGCTGCTCCACCTCCACCAGAATGACGCTTAAATCCGGCCCTGGCGCAGACGTGGGCGATTCCGTTGCCCATGGTTCCGGCGCCCACGACGCCGATGGTTTCGATGCTCATACGTGCTTTGCCTCCCGATGCATCGAAGCACAGAGGAACGAACGCATGAGTGTATCAGAATCCGCCCAGCGTTCCGGCGAAGACCAGCCATCGGCGCTCCGCAACAAGACTCCGCGACAAAACAATGCCCCGGATTTCTCCGGGGCATCGGATCGCTGCAAAGCCGATTGCTATTAAAGCCGAGTGCTATTGCTGTTTGGCGACGGAGATGCGGGCTTCCGCCCGAGCCAGAGCGTCAGCGGCTTGCTCGTAGGCGGCGCCGTCCTCGGCCTGCTTGATGTGCTGCTGAGCCCAGTCGCGCGCAGCTTCGGCACGCGGCACGTCGATGTCTTCGGCGAGTTCGGCGGTCTCGGCGAGAATGGTGACCTTGTCGGGAAGAACCTCGGCAAAGCCCCAAGCGACGGAGAGACGGGTGGAGACGCCAGCGTTGGTGTAGGAGATTTCGCCGACGGCAAGCTCGGTGATGAGCGGTGCGTGACCGGGAAGAATTCCGAGATAGCCGTTGCGGCCCGGAATCTGGACTTCTTCCGCGCGGCTCTTTACCACGAGGCGCTCCGGCGTAACGATTTCGAGTTCGATGGTGTCTGCCATGGGGATGTCCTGAGTCTCCGCCCTAGCCCGAAGCGCCAACGCGGCGGAGCGCTCGTGTTTCTTACGCCTTCGCCTTCATCTGTTCGGCGGCTTCCAGAACTTCATCGATGGAGCCCTTCATGTAGAAGGCCTGCTCCGGAATGGCGTCGTGCTTGCCGTCGATGATCTCCTTGAAGCTGCGGACGGTGTCCTCGACCTTGACGTACTTGCCGGGGAAGCCGGTGAACTGCTCGGCGACGTGGAAGGGCTGCGAGAGGAAGCGCTGAACCTTGCGGGCGCGCGACACGGTCAACTTCTGCTCTTCCGAGAGTTCGTCGATGCCGAGAATGGCGATGATGTCCTGCAGATCCTTGTAGGTCTGCAGGGTGCGCTTGACGCTCTGCGCCACGTCGTAGTGATCCTGGCCGACGATGCGCGGATCGAGAATGCGCGAGGTAGAGGCCAAAGGATCGACCGCCGGATAGATGCCGATTTCAGTCAGGGCGCGGTTGAGCACCGTGGTGGCATCGAGGTGAGCAAAGGTGGTGGCCGGAGCCGGATCGGTTAAATCGTCGGCGGGCACGTAAATGGCCTGCACCGAGGTAACCGAACCCCTCTTGGTCGAGGTGATGCGCTCCTGCAACTCGCCCATTTCGCTGGCCAGGTTGGGCTGGTAGCCCACGGCCGACGGCATACGGCCGAGCAGCGTGGAAACCTCCGAGCCCGCCTGGGTGAAGCGGAAGATGTTGTCGATGAACAGCAGCGTGTCGGCGCCCTCGGCGTCGCGGAAGTGCTCGGCGACGGTGAGGCCGGTGAGGGCCACGCGGAGACGCGCCCCTGGAGGCTCGGTCATCTGGCCGTAGATCAGCGCGGCCTTGGACTTGTCGGGATTGCCCGCCTCGATGACCCCCGACTCCTGGAATTCGAGCCAGAGATCATTTCCTTCGCGGGTGCGCTCGCCGACTCCGGCAAAGACCGAGTAGCCACCGTGCTGCTTGGCGACGTTGTTGATGAGTTCCTGAATGACGACCGTCTTGCCGACGCCGGCGCCACCGAAGAGTCCGATCTTGCCGCCCTTGAGGAAGGGCTGGATAAGATCGATGACCTTGATGCCGGTCTCGAACATCTCGGCGCGGGTGGACTGTTCATCGAAGGCCGGAGCCAGACGATGAATCGGCATGCGGGTCTCGGAGTTGATCGGGCCCAGGCTATCGACCGGCTCGCCGATCACGTTCATCACGCGGCCCAGAGTCTGACGGCCAACGGGAACGCTGATCGGGCCGCCGAGGTCGATGGCCTTCATGCCGCGAACCATGCCCTCGGTGGGCTGCATGGCGACGCAGCGAACGCGGCCCTCGCCAAGGTGCTGCTGCACCTCGAGAATAACGTCGATGGGCTGGGGAACCTTGAAGCCATCGCTGACGACGCGAAGGGCGGTGTAGATGAGCGGAATGGCCGACTCGGTGAACTGCACGTCCACGGCGGGTCCGGCGATCTGAATGACGTGTCCAATGTTTTCAGGCATATATCAGCTTCTATAGCTGCCGGGCCTTGGAGCTGCCCGGCTAGCGGAATTTTTGATTACGGTTCGGGTCGCTCGACCGGCGGTGCAGCCGGGCGGCCCACAAGCTTGTTTACAGCGCTGCGGCTCCGCTGACGATCTCGATGATTTCCTTGGTGATAGCGGCCTGACGGGCGCGGTTCATCGTGAGCGTTAGCGAGTCGATCAGTTCACCAGCGTTATTGGTGGCCGAATCCATGGCGGTCATGCGGGCGGCGTGTTCGGCGGCCACAGACTCCAGCATGGCGCGGTAGATCTGCGCAATGACGTACTTCGGAAGCAGCTCGCTGGAACAACTGTGCGGCGGGTTGTTCGTAGATGTAGTCCACCTGCGAGACGGCAAAGTCGGCCGCCTGCCGGTCGATCTCGCTGGTATCCTGCGGTGCAAGTCCGACGCCGGCCGTGGTTGCGGCTTCGCCGGCGCGCTCGCGCTCTTCAACAGAGAGCTCGATGGCCTGCTCGATGTCGCGATCGCCAATGGAGCCGATCGGCAGAACCTGCTCGACCACAAGGCGCTGCGCAATCACCGACTTGAACTCATTGAACACCACATAAATCGCGTCGATTTCACCATCGGCATAGCGCTCGATGATCTTCTCGGCGATTGGTGCAACGTGGCTGAACTGCGGCGCCTTCAGAATGCCAAGGTGCTCGCCGGTGACGCGCACCGCCGAGGTGCGTACTTCTTCGGCGGCCTGCGCAGGATAGCGGCGACGGAAGTAGTCGCGGCCCTTACGGCCAACGCACTCCACGTCCACATTCATGCCCGACTTTGGTGTCAAGGAAGCGCTGTGCGGCCTTGAGCAGGTTGGAGTTGAAGCCACCGGCCAGTCCACGATCACCGGTGACGACGACGACGACGATGTTTTGCTCTTCGCGGGTCTCCAGCAATGGATGCTTGGCCTTGCCGGTCTCCGGGTCGATGACGTCGGCGCGGGTAACCAGTGAGCGCAGTACGTTGGTCAGCATCTGCGCATAGGGACGGGCGGCCAGGGCGCGCTCCTGAGCGCGGCGGAGCTTGGCGGCAGAGACCATCTTCATGGCCTTGGTAATCTGCCGCGTGCTCTTCACGCTGCGGATACGGCGCCGGATGTCCAGAACGTTAGGCATATTCGGTCACTCTGGCAGTTGCCCCTTAGTGAGCAGCCGCGACGGCGCTGGCGCTCGGCAAGGAAGCGTTCCTTTGCTTCCTTAATAGTCTTGGCGATATCGGCTTTGATCTCATCGGTGAGCGCCTTCTTATCCGCAATGTTCTTGAACAGCGCGGGATTGATGGTCTCAACGTAGGTATATAGAGATTTCTCGAAGGGACGCACATCCTCCACCGCCAGGTCATCGAGGAAGCCGTTGGTGCCGGCATAGATCGACAGAACCTGATGGGTGAACGGAAGCGGCTCGAACTGTCCTTGCTTGAGCAGTTCAACCAGGCGCGCGCCGCGATTCAACTGTGCCTGCGTGGCCTTGTCGAGATCGGAGCCGAACTGCGCAAATGCCGCCAGTTCGCGGTACTGCGCCAGTTCCAGCTTCAGGCTCGAACCAACCTGCTTCATGGCCTTGACCGCCGCCGAGAAGCCTACGCGCGAGACCGAAATGCCGACGTTCACGGCAGGACGCACACCGGAGTTGAACAGATCGGCTTCCAGGAAGATCTGACCGTCGGTGATCGAGATGACGTTGGTCGGAATGTAAGCCGAGACGTCGCCCGCCTGGGTTTCAATGATAGGGCAGCGAGGTGATCGAACCACCGCCGAGCTTGTCATTGAGCTTGCAGGAGCGCTCCAGCAAGCGAGAGTGAAGATAGAACACGTCGCCCGGATAGGCTTCGCGCCCCGGAGGACGGCGGAGCAGCAGCGAGATTTCGCGATAAGCCACGGCGTGCTTGGAAAGATCGTCATAGATAACAAGGGCGTGGCGCTTGGTGTCGCGGAAGTATTCCGCGATCGCCGTGCCTGAGTAGGGCGCGATG
Organism: uncultured Acidobacteriota bacterium; assembly: GCA_963786435.1. GTDB lineage: Bacteria > Acidobacteriota > Terriglobia > Terriglobales > Acidobacteriaceae > TOLSYN. Next base: position 1,238,827 of record CAWAZK010000002.1, on the reverse strand, counting down.
TATTGCATAGGGGCCGGGTCGGACGCCGAAGCGACAACGACGACGGTGTAAGCCATGGCACCGGCTTCTTCCAGCGTCTTGACCACCTGCGCAACGGTGGAGCGCTTCTGACCGATGGCAACATAGACGCAGATCAGATCGCCGCCCTTGTTGTTGATGATCGTATCAAGGGCAATCGCGGTCTTACCGGTCTGGCGGTCGCCGATCAGCAGTTCGCGCTGGCCGCGGCCGATGGGAATCATGGCGTCGATGGACTTGATGCCGGTAGCCATGGGCTCGCGCACCGGCTGGCGGTCAATAACGCCGGGAGCGATAGCCTCGACCGGATTGAACTGGGTGGTGACAATCGGTCCCTTGTCGTCAATGGGCTGACCGAGAGCGTTGACGACTCGGCCAATCATGGCGTCGCCGACGGGCACGCTCATAATTGTTCCGGTGCGCTTGACCTCGTCGCCTTCCTTGATTTCAGTGGCTTCACCGAGAAGCACGGAGCCGACCTGATCCTCATCGAGGTTCATGGCCAGGCCCGCGATGCCATGCGGGAAGGTAAGCAGTTCGCCAGCCATGACCTTGTCCAGGCCATGAATGCGGGCGATGCCGTCGCCGACGGAGATCACGGTGCCAACTTCATCGACGGTGATCTTGTTTTCGTAGTTTTCGATCTGCTCACGAATGAGCTGTGTAATCTCGTCTGCTTTAATCTGGGCCATGTCCGCTCTCAGCTACCATCTACCGGTTATTCGTCGGCAGGGCACTTAAATAATGAAAAGTCTAGTTCTCGGTCAACTGCTGACGAATGCGCTGCAACTGGCCGCGCACTGATCCATCGTAAATTGTGCTGCCCACCCGAACCGTGACGCCGCCGATCAACTTCGAATCGGTGGCATAGCGCGGCAGAACGATCTTGCCGGTCAGACGGGAAAGCTCTTCGAGCAGCGTTGAGCGCTGCTCCGGGGCAAGCTCGCGTGCGCTGACGATTTCAGCATCTAGGCGTCCGCCACGGCTGTTGAGTTCGATCTCCACCAACTTGGCAATCTCAGGCAGAAGCCCGATGCGATCCTGATCGATCAGCACGGCGATGAAGTTGCGCACCGCACGATCGGTAACGCCAACCCGCGCCGCCAGTGCATCCAGAACCTGTTGCTTCTGTTCTACCGGGATTGCAGGCGACTCCCAAACTTCGCGCAGCTCACGGCTCTCCACGAAGGCGGCCACCAGCGAGTGCAATTGAGCAACCGCCTTGGACACATCCAGTTTCGAGTCGGCAATCACATCGGCCAGAGCGCGGGCGTAACGGCTGGATACGGCTGCCATTATTGACCATCCTTTCCGACCTGCAAGGCAAAGGTACGAACCAGCGCCTGATCGGTAGCGTCGTCGATTTTGATTTTCTTTTCCGCCATGCCGACGGCAAGGTCGGCCACAAAGGCTTTCAGTTCGCGCTGCGCGATTCGAGTCGCGGCGTTAATCTCCTGCTCGGCGGCGGCAATGACGTTCTTTGCATCCTGCTCGGCGGCAGCTTTGATGCGCTGCTCTTCAACGCTGAAATCAGCCTCAGCAGTGGCGCGAATCGTGGAGATGTCGGCGTCCAGCTTAGACAGACGGTTTTCAATCTCGCTCAGCCGCGCGTTGGCTTCAGCGCTGGCCTTGCGAGCCTCTTCAATCCCCTTCTGAATTTCAGCGGTGCGGGGAGCAAAGCCGTTGGGAAGCACCTTGCGCGTAATCCACACTCCGATGCCGAACAAGATAACGAAGTTGATGACCAGGAAGCACCAGTACACAGCCTCTTTCGAGAGCCCGGTCTTGGAAGCTACGAACCTCACCCCTGCGGAGTACTTGAACTGCGAATTCTCTTCCGCTTCTTCCGTATTGTCAGGAGCGCGTCCTTCTCCAGCCCGCACGGAAGCGTTGCGAAGATCGCGCTCGGCCTCTTTGTTAAGTTGGCCGACGACCGTGGCTTTCGGTGTGGCGGGAGCAGAGGACTGGGATTGCGAAAACAGGGAACCAGAGGCTAACAGCAACCCCGTGGCAAGGAGACAGATGCGGATTTGTTTTGACATTATCGTCCGCCTACAACTGCAACCGGGCCGGAGCCGGCGGCTTGAAGGATCGTACCGATGATCTGGCTTGCGATACGGTCGCTGTCCGCTTCCAGCGTGCCACGGGCGGCAGCAGACTCCCGCTCAATCTGGGCCTTGGCTAGCGCAATCTGTTGCTGAGCGCGTTCGCGGGCTTCGGAAACCGCAGCCGCACGGGCCTCGAGCGCATGCTTGCGACGATTGTCCAAGCTCTTGAAAATGGCCAGTTGCGCTTCACGCAGCCGTGCCTCATATTCATTGGCGCGCTGTGCGGCGACCGCGATATCGGCGCGGGCCTTCTCGGCCGCTCCCTGGGTTCGCTTGCGGCGTTCGGCCAACACGGCTTCCAACGGCTTGTGCACGATTACGTGATACAGACCGTAGAGCATAAGTAGTAGCACCACGGTGGGGATGGCGCCGAGCAGTAATTCACCTAATTGCCTAAGGGTTTGTTCCATTTCAATATCGTGAGTGCAATAGCCCAGAAGTGTAGGGATCTAAAGGAGCTCTCAAAGTAACACGCCACAGCGGCAATGTCAACGCCTGCCGGTTCGCCCTGAAACCAATCCATTTTGGCGAAAAACGCCTAAAAAATTGCGGCAGCTCTCGATCTTTCTTGACTACCCATACCGTAGCGTTAACATGCAGGTATCGCCTCCGATCCAATCCGGATCGAAGTGGGCCTGTGGATCAGGAAGTCTTACCGCTCCTCATCGACAGGCCCATTTAATTTCCCCGCCCGCCCGAATGCAAGAAAATGCACAGTCGCGCTTAGTTGTTAACCACCGTTCGGACTTTGCCAGGGCTGGGCATAAAGTGATACGGAGGCCACGGCCCGCTGAGTGAGATTTCTACATCTTTGAACTGCCGCAGCCCATTCGAATACCGGCTCTGATATCGCTCCACGCAATCGGAGTCGATCAGGTGTGCGATGTCGAGCACGATCCCGGTCTCCACCTTCTTGCAGGTAACCTCCTCCTGTAAAGGATTCAGCAGCTTGCTTACCTGTACGGTGAGGGCGCGGGCGCGCGATTGCCGCTCGCGATCGCGGCTGGCCTGCTCCTTTAGCCTGGTCAGGTACTCGCCGCCCGCCTTGTGCGGTAACACGGAAAGTACTTCGGCGATCGCGCTTCCGCCACGAACCGTGACCTTGATGTGCATTTCGCTTTTGCCGCGCAGTTTTGCTATGGAATCCGCAAAGGTTTTCTTGTTGTTCCGGACCGCATGGCGTAGCGCCTCGTCGGATTCAAATACCGTGCCGAACTTGAAGGGGAGCAGGGTCGCCACCTTGAAGCACTCGCTCACAATTCGGGCATGTTGCATGGCGGACTGTTGATCCAGAGGCTGTCCGTGTTCAACTTCGCTCACGATCACGACAAACTCACCGCAGGGAAATCCCCGCACCGGGCTCGCGTTCACGCCTTTAAGAGACTCGATGAGAAACGGGCGGCGAACCCGGCCTTGCTGGAAGTTCGCCTGTTCGCTGATGCAGTACGCATACCACGCCATCTTCGCTCTCCAACCATTCCCGGTGGGGGTTCCGGGGATTCAGGCACAGCAATAAACTGAATTGAAAGATCCGGCACTCTGCTTCTGGGGGAGACGGTGTTCCACTTCTTTGTCAAGAAGCGTGCTTCATGGAGTCCAACCCTCAGCCTAAGCCTAAATAATTGCAGCAAAATAAGGTGGTACTCACCATCTCAATCCTAAGACGAAATGCTGAATTTGGCAACCGAACGTGCGAAAAAACTCATTGAGCGGCATCAATCAGAAATTCAACGGCTCAACCGCCCTGCCCGGGCAGCGACAAGCACGCCCGGCGCATCCAATGAGGGACATCGCTGTTATAAGCAAGGTCCCATGCCGTCGCCTTCCGTGTCCCCTGAACCCGAGTCGTTGGAGCGATGTGCCGTCGAGGTACTCTCGGAGTTGCACGAGGATACCGTCGTTCGCCGCTCCCGCGAGGTCAACGTGCTGCTCCGCATGAGCGTGCTCGCCGGTCTGGACATGGAGCTCTCCTCCACTTTGAACCTGATCTGTGACTTGGCCGCCGAGGTTGTCAGCTATGCGCGTGGGGCGGTTTTCTTCTGGGAGGACGACAGCGCGGCGATGCGTGTGCGCGTCACCCGCAACATGTCGCCGGGAGCCCTGGCGGGCACCAACGTTCTCAACTACTGGGCCGCCAAGTTGGGGCGACCTCTGCTGCTCACCCCCGATTGCCAGCCTGGGATTGACGCGCTGCTGCACACCATGGATACCGCCAGCGCCATCGTAGTGCCGCTCTTCGTGCGGGATCGGGTCATGGGCACGCTGCAGTTGTTCGGCGACCACGCCGACAGCTTCTCGCGCGAGGACGCTCAGCTTCTCTGGATGCTCTCCCTCATCGCCGAAAGCATGTTGGCGCGCGACTACTCCAACGAAACGCTGCTGCGCTTTGCCTTCACCGACTTCCTTACCGGACTCAAGACCCGCGGCTTCTTCGAGCAGCAACTCGCCTTAGAAATGGCTCGTGCCGAGCGTCGTGGAACGGCCCTCGCCGTCCTCATGCTAGACATCGATCACTTCAAGCGCCTCAATGACACCTTCGGTCATCACATCGGCGACATCGTCTTGCGCGACCTCGCCGCAATCCTCTCCCATGAGTTGCGCGAGATCGACACCGCAGCCCGCTACGGCGGCGAGGAGTTCATCCTCCTGCTTCCCGAAACCGATCTCCCAGGCGCAAAACTGGTCGCGCAACGACTGCTCTCTTCCGTCGAGCAGAACGACTTTTTCGCCACCACCAACCTTCCCGCCGGTCGGAAAATCGAACGCGTGACCGTCAGCATAGGGGTTGCACTCTTCCCCACTGAGGCTCGCTTGAAACCTGACCTGCTCGAAGCTGCCGACGCTGCTCTCTACGCCGCCAAGGCTCAAGGACGCAACCGCGTCGTTCTTTACGCCGACCTCATCAAGTCTCGGAAACCGCGTGCCGCCAACCTGAAAGCTTCTCGGAGCCATAAAGAAGCCTCATAGCCGGAATCTCCTCAGCTTCTCGTCTTCTCCTCGCCTCCTCGCCCTAACGCTTCTTGGCCGTCGGCTTCGCTGCAGCCTTGCCTGTAGCTTTCGCCGCAACTTTCCCGGCCTTTACAGGCGCGGCTTTTACGGGAGCAGCCTTTGCCGGGGCGGCTTTCGATGCGGCAGCCTTCGCTGCTTCAGCCTTCACCGCCACAGCCTTCGTCCCCACGCTCTTCACCGCCGCAGCCTTCGCCGAAGCAGCTTTTCGAACAGCAGCCTTGGCCGATGTCTTTTCCACCGTCTTGCCTGCAGGCTCCGCAACAGCTTTGGCGACCGTAGCCTCCTCAACCTTCGCCGGAGCCTCTGCTTCCGTGGCGTTCGTGGCCGCAGCCCTGTTCTTCGGCGGAACCACCAAAGGAATCGGCGCGGAGTTCTCCGCCCCCACCGCCCCCAGTTGCCGCAGAAGAACCTGCCGCATGGCGTCGATCGGCGCCGGTTTCCCGGTCCAGATTTCAAACTGCCGTGCCGCCTGATGGACGAACATTTCTGCCCCGCTGATCGTGCCGCAGCCCTTCGTCTGCGCCAATTTCAGCAGCCGGGTTTCGATCGGGTTATACACCGAGTCAAAGACCCACAGCGCGTTCAACTCGTTTTCTTCCAGCGGCGTATGTTTGTCCCCGGCCATCCCCACCGGAGTGGCGTTGAAAATCATGTCGAATGTCATCTTCGGTAGTTCGCTGTGCTTCACCACCTTCGAGTCGGATTCCTTCGCCAGCGCCTGGGCCGTAGCCGGGGTGCGGTTCAGAATCGAAACTTCCGCTCCTTTGGCACGCAGCCCGAAAACCGCAGCCCGAGCCGCGCCTCCTGCGCCCAATACCAGTACCCGCGCGCCTTGCAGTGGAATCCGTGGTTCAATCGCAGCCACGATCCCGTAAACGTCCGTGTTGAAGCCGAACAGCCGTCCGTCCTTGCCGCGCACCATGGTGTTGCACGCCTTGGTGCGTTGTGTCAGCACGTCGCTGTTGTCCAGATGCTCCACCACCGCCTGTTTGTAGGGCATCGTCACGCTCATCCCATCCAGCGGCAGATCGGTCACGGTCGAGAGCAGATCCTCCAGGGTCTTGGCGTGCAGGGGCACATAAACGGCGTTTACGTTCTCCCTGCGGAAGGCCGAGTTCATCACCCACGGCGACATCGAGTGGGAGACCGGATCGCCCGCAATGCCGTAAACCTTGGTCACCGACTCAATCTGCTCGATGCGGTAGAAATCCCGCAGTTCACGATACGTGGGCTGCCCAGGAGCCGTCTCCTTGCCCTGTCCGGCAGAGCCGAAGGTGAACGCCGTCCCCGCGCGAATACCCAGAATGCGGCTGAGCAATCCCTGCTCGCCCATGCACGCTCCCACCATTGAGTACTCGGAGCTGTGCTCTTGCAAAAAGCGCGTCATCACAACGTTGTCGTGCAGGCAGGTCGCCGTGCTGATCACTTTGTAAAAATCCGAGGTAAAAGAGCGCATTCGCTCAAACGTCTCTTCCAGCTTGCTGGTGCCCTTAAAATCGTGGCTGGAGAGCACAATCGCGGCGCGCGCGCGCAGATCTTCCCAGTCCGCGCTGGTCATCGCCTCGGCGCTCTCGATAGCTACATCCATGGCGGGGCAACCGGCGTCTGCAGACTTGCGCAGCACCTCCAGTTCTTCTTCCACCGAGCCATGGAACTTACCTCCCGCCGCAGTACGGCGGCAGGTGGCGATGACGATAGCGTCGGGCCGCATCTCCATCAGACGCCGAAGTTTTGGCATCGATGACAATGGATTTTTCAGGTAGTCGAGCCGTAGCTCAATGAGCGCATTTTCGCGTAAGACCGTCTCGGCTTTTTCCAGCAGCTCGGCGGCCTCAGTACCGGTAATCGAGACGCAGATTCGCGGAATGCGAAGGCGCAGGGAACGTGCAGCGTAATTCATAGGCGGAACCAATCATTTATGGGCACATGGTAATTATGCGCTCGGCTGGTTGCAATGGCCCAATGCGTTTTCGTCCATAAATATATTCAAGAAAAAGGTTGGTGTGCCCTTTCAGTCAACTACGTTGGTCCAACGTCACTTGACCGCAACCTCAGCCTTTGTTAGCTTCCGGTTCATATTTATGCACGGCGATCTTTTCTTTAGGAGCCCCGCTGTGCGGCGGAAATGAGAGCGCGGAATGAAACGTCTGATGGTTGCAATCACCCTGCTGTCCGGAACACTGCTGGCGCAGTCAACTCCCCAGTCTGCCCAAAAACTGAGCGTTCCGCCAGGCTCCACTCCCGCCTATACACCCAGCTATAGTCAGCTCTATTGCTCCGGCTTTGTCACCCGCCGGGCGATTCCCCGCACCAATTTCATCCTCGGCTCCAAAGAGAGCCCACTCGCCGACAGCTTTCCCGGCCGCGCCACGCTCTTCCTCGGCGGCCCCGGCCTCGTCGAAGGCCAGCGCTACAGCATTCTGCGGCAGATCGTCGATCCCGACCGCGAGACCTCTTCGCCCGAGCAGCGTGACCGCCTCGAAAAGCTCGGCGCGCTATACCAGGAAGTCGGCTGGGTGACCGTGAATTCAGTCATGAAAGGTGCCACCATCGCCAGCTTTGACTTTTCCTGCGATGCCGCGCTGCGTGGCGATATCATCGTGCCCTTTCAGGAAAAGCTTCCCATCGCCTACCGCACCGTTGAGTCTCCGATGGATGCCTTCCGCGAACCCTCCGCCGCTGCCAAGGGACACATCCTCGGCGCCCGCGACTTTATGGGCCTTCTCGGCACCGGCCAGATCGTCTATACCGATTTCGGCAACGCCAAGGGAGTCAAAACCGGAGACTATCTCGTCGTCCTGCGCGGATACGCCCCCTCTGATCTGAATAAAATCGACCGCCTTTCCGACGTGTTACCCAGGGGCGCAGACGCCGATTTCTCCGTCGTCAATCCCGCCCACATCAAAGCTGACGCCGACTCCCACATTCCGCAACGAGTCGTGGGCGAAATGCTGGTGCTCAACTCCAACCCCGTCTCCTCAACCGCCATCATCACCCGCAGCTTCGCGGAGATGCAGTTAGGAGACCTCATCGAGAACGAAAACGGTCAGTCTGCCATCGCCGCCGCAAAGCCACCAGCACAGGATTGCGGTCTTACCTCCCGCATCCGCCACCTCTTGCTCCTGCACCCTCACGCCTGCAGCGCACAATAAGCGCCGCAAACGGGTTGCCCCCATCCGCCCTCTTTCGCTGAATGTGGGGATGCTGCATAGGTGATCGCGCTGCGCTGCGGGTGTCCTGCGGGTGCCCCATGTTAGCCTTCCTTTGGCTAACGTGGACCTTGTATTTGTTTTCCGCTCTTGTATTTGTTTTACCAACGTGGGGGATACGGCGCTGCTACTCTCTCAAACTGTCTCCCGGTTCTTTTTCTCCAAACACCTCTGCCGTAAACGCCTCGATCTTCGCCCCGCGCTTCCAGCTATCCGCAGCCAGTCCGGCCTTGCGGCAGGTCTGCGCCAGAAGCATCTCCCGATCCCAGCCCCACTCCAGAGCCACCTGCGGCAGCAGCAGTCCGCGATGCTTGCCATAGCTCACCATCAGCCCGTGCCGCCCCACCACCACGTCCTCTGCCGCAATCTCAAACATCGGAGACAGCACGCTGATCTCGATCTGAATCCTTCGAGTTCCGCCTCAGTCACCGGCGAAAAGCGAGCGTCCTCCAAGGCGGCTGCGCAGGCCATCTCGCAAATCGTCTCGTCCAGCGGCTTCATCGCAATCACCATTCCAATGCATCCGCGCAGAGCTCCTTCCATGCAGCGTTGTGAACGCACCCCGCGGTTCACGCAGATGCGCGTTCGCCTCGGCTCTGCAGCAGCGATTGCCCGGTCACCGCCGCGCGAATACTCCCATGCGCCAACCGCAGCAGCCAGCGGCGTTCTTCAGCGGAGTACTCGGCAGTGAAGTCTTTTGCAGTAAAGTCTTTTATGGTTAAATCCACGGTTGTTCTCTTATGCGTGAACGTTCGTATCGCCCGGCCGGGGAAGCACAAACGGAATTGGCTTGCTGCGCTGTCTGCTCTGCGCCAATGCCGCAGCCCAGAACGCGCGGAAATAAACACACGCCGAAAGCAGTGATACCACCAGCATCAGCCAGATCGCGCCTACGGCGATCGCCTCGCCTGGCAGCACCATCCCGCCCACCGGCCAGTGTTTCCAAGCATGTGCCATCAGCACGGCCATCACCGAAGTGGCCTGCAAAACGGTCTTGAGCTTGCCAATATCGCGAACCTCAAGCTTCATGCCTTCCTGCACTGCCACCGAGCGCAGTCCCGTCACCAGAAACTCCCGTCCCACGATCAGCACTGCGATCCAGCCCGGAACCAGCGTCGGAGCAAAGCGCACCAGCGCAATGTACGCGGTCGCCACCAGCAGTTTGTCGGCCAGCGGAGAAAGCAGCGTTCCCAGCGTAGTCACCTGTCGCCTCCGCCGCGCCAGATACCCATCCACTCCGTCCGTCAGCGAAGCCAGCAGAAACACCGCCATCGCCAGCAACTCCTGCCTGCCATGCACCGCATGGAAGGCGTGGCTGGAAAGAATCCAGAGAAACAGCGGCACGCAACCGATGCGCGCCAGCGTGATGGAGTTAGGCAGATTCACGGGAAGACAAGTTGGCGAAATCGCTGCCAGCGCTACGATTATGCGGCCTGCACCAGCCGGTTTCAAGGTGCTTTGGGTGTGCAACTAGCATCGGCGAAATTCAATTCGCAACCAGCTTTTGCCCAGTCGTGTTTTAGTTCTCCGGCTTAGCTGCCGGCGTACTCGAGCGAACCAACCTCGGCGGCAACAGCCTGTGGCTTTTCGCCGTTCTGGTTGACCATGTCCTTCAGCTCTTTGCTGGGCTTGAAGAAAGGAATCTTCTTCGGAGGAACCTCGACACGGTCTCCGGTCTTCGGATTGCGCCCAACCCGTGGTTTGCGCTGCCGCGTTCGGAAGCTGCCAAAACCACGAATTTCGATCTTGTCTCCCGTGCGCAGAGCGCGCACTACGCTGTCGAATATCGTCTCCACAATCACTTCGCTATCCTTGCGGGTCAACTCGGCCAGTCGCGAGACTTCTTCGATGAGATCGGCTTTCGTCATGTTCCTGTTTCTCCGTGTAAGCGGATTTTTAAAATCCCGTCGCCGGGCGTCGCAACCGAAGGTTAAAACATTGGCAAATGGGAGTTTACCACGCCTAAACCAAAAAACAGGCAGACTTTGCACGGAATTCACCCGCCTCAGTCCGGAACAGCCTGCCCCAAAAATTTACGGAAGCGGCGCAGCATGCTTTCCTTCTTCGCCGCGGGCTTCAGTCGCGCCACCGGCACCGGCCTCACCTGGGCAGCAGCGCCAGCGTCAGCTTCGAATTGTCGGTCGAAAGCGAGAGCCGCGCCACCGAGCCCGTAATATCCTGCACCGCCTCATCTCCCCGATAAACAAAATTGCTCGTCCACTTCCATGTGCGCCGGATCGCTCTGCCGATGCCGCTACCCACAGCCGTCTCTGGTTTCGCCGGAGCCTCCGCCGAAAGCTCCGCCGGAACCGTCTCCGGAAGCGCCGTCCGCATCATCTCCGGCTTCACCACCGGGCAGCCGCACACCTCCGGCGCCTCCGTCGCCCCGGAGATCTTTCCCGCCCGGAACAACACGTTCTTTCCCGGCGAGAGCTGATAGGAGTCCGACCCCATCGTCTCCGAGATGAACACCGACGCATCGTTGCCCGGCAGCGAGCGCAGGCAGGTATCCCCATTGGGAGCCACCGAAACCGCCAGGTGAAAATTGCCCGGGCTGATCAATTGCAGCCGGAAATCCGGCGTAATCAGCAAATCCGCCGAGCTCGCACAGCGGGTAATTCAGCTCCATCGCGCCCGCGTTCAGCCCCAGCACCAGCGACTTGCCCGCCGCGTCCGCGCTCAACGATACATTTGTCTTGGGGCAGATGCGCAACTCGCCGCCGCGCTCCAGCTTCAGCAAGGCCGCTCCATCCCCGGCCGTCACCTGCGATCCGCTGAGCACATGCGTGCCGCTTCCGGAGAGAAGCACCGTACCGCGCACGCTCGCATCGGCGGAAAACACCTCGCCGATCGCATTCTGCGCGTTCGCTGCCGGAGCCGCGGCCAGTAACACGCCAAGCAGCAACCAAGATCTTCTTCACGATAAGTTATTGAATCACAGAGTTGCCGCCGCGTCATTAACGGCGTCGAAATTCTGCTCCTCATCGCTGGCCACAAACTCGTAACTTTCAATCGTGGCCGCAATCGCGAACTTGCCGTCCAGATTCTTTTCCACCCGAACCACGGTGCCGCGGCATTGCACATTGATCGGCTCCGTCATCGTGACCTCGGTGGGCAGCGTCACCGTAAACTCAATCGCCGCGCCAGGCTCCATCGCCGCATCGCAAGTAAGGAAACAAATTCCATGCGAGCTGACGTCGCGGGTCTCTGCCATCGCCTGCAGCACCTCGCCGGAACTCGATACCGCATTCACCGTCACCGGCAGTTGAATCGCAAACCGCCGGATCGCCCGCTTCTCTGCTGCGGCCGTTTGATATTCCATTGCAGACTCCTTTGCGTGCATTCAGCTTACGTGTCCAGCCGGAAGTGTCAAGCTAGTAGTTTGTCCCGAGGCGGAAAATGGTATCCCTTTTCCCTTGCAGGAAGTTACTCTAAATTGGAAATCGGCGTAGCCCCATCGCACACCACCCCTAGGGCAGAACATCTCGCCTGCAATACTTCCATAACTGTCTTTAGCCCCAGCTGCCATATACTTTGTGATGCACGGCGCCGATTTGCTACTCTTTTTTGCTGTTTTGTGGATTGTGCTCGCAACTCCGGAAGGGACGCATGCAGATCAGGTTCTGGGGAGTTCGTGGCTCCACTCCTACGCCGCAGGCGGAGAACTTGCGCTATGGCGGGAACACCCCCTGCGTCGAAGTGCGGATCAACCAGCACATCTACATCTTTGATTGCGGCACCGGCTTCCGCAATCTAGGCAAGAGCCTCATCGCCGAGTACGGCCCCAACCCCATCTACGCCCACGTCTTCCTCTCCCACTTTCACTGGGATCACATCCAGGGCATCCCTTTCTTCCAGCCCTTGTATGAAAATCCCGACAACTATTTCTTCTTCCATTCCTCCAGCCGCACCCGTGGCCTGCAGCGCGCCATCGAGGAGCAGATGACCGACCCCTACTTCCCGGTCGATATGAGCGAGATGGCCGCCCATTGCAATTTCTATGACATGGAGGAGGAGCGAGTCGCCTTCGACCATTGCACCGTTCAATCCATGTGGCTCAACCATCCCCAGGGATGCCTCGGCTTCCGCCTGGAGACCGACAACGAGGTCTTCGTCTACGCCACCGACACCGAGCCCGGCCACCCTGTCTTTGACCGCAACGTGCGCAAGCTGGCCGAAGGCGCTGACATCCTCGTCTACGACGCGCAATATCTCCCCGAGGAATACCAGTCCCGGCACCGCGGCTGGGGACACAGCCATTGGCGCGAAGCCGCCGACATCATCGCCGCCAGCGGCGCCAAAGAACTCGTCCTCTACCACCACGACCCCGACCACGACGACCAGTCCCTCGATGCAATCGTAAAATCCGCCTCCGACCATTGCCCCCGCGTCCGCGCCGCCCGAGAAGGCGATCTCATCGAACTCTAATTTTTTTGAGGGGTCATCCTGAGCAACGCGAAGGACCCCCGCCCCGCTCAAAATTCCCGCCCCGCACCAGAGTCCTCTCAACCAGTCTCGCATCAAGAAGCATCCCGGTGCCCCATCTCTGCGCCCAATAAGTTCGAAAAATCCACTTTTTGGGCAAGCAGGTTCGCTTAACGGTTCTGTTTTGGGATAGGGGTGCCTTGGCGATTTTTGACAGCTAATGCTGGAACAAGTGTTGAATCCGGCAGCCCAAATGATCGCCAGAGATACAGCGAGAAGCAAGAACCCAATCAGCACACCTTCGGCCCAGGCAATATCTCTTTCGTCTGCCGTCCACTGTGATTCGATTTCCAGTCGGACGGCGGTCTAGAATGCTTCGATGCTGATATCCGAGATCGATGGGCAGGGCGTCAAACAGTTCGTGGAACTTGGCACTGCATTTCTGCTCTCCGCTGCCATTGGGTTGGAACGTGAACTGCGACACAAGAGTGCAGGACTCCGTACATATACGATTGTTGGCACCACCGCGGCGCTCTTTCTGCTGATCTCGAAGTACGGTTTTACGAATGTTCTTGTTGAAGGACGAATTGTTCTGGATCCCTCTCGTGTTGCTGCGCAGATCGTTACTGGCATCGGCTTCATTGGCGCCGGTCTCATCTTTTTGCGGGAAGACAAGGTGCAAGGGCTTACGACCGCGGCTACTGTCTGGCTCGTTACAGGAGTTGGCATGGCCTGTGGGGCGGGGCTGCTGCTGCTCGCACTGTTTGTCACATTCACCTACTTTATCGTGGCATTTGTCTTTCCTCTGATCCTGCGCCACCTTCCTGGTACCCCCAATACCACCGAAACAGACCGACGATAAAGTGCATGACCAGAATGTTCGGCAGGACGAAACATATCCCTTCATTGGGCAGAAGCGTTTAATCAGGCAAAGCCCCCGGACGCCCCACCTTCGACGCGTGTTCTTTGCACGGCCAAGGTGGGGTTTCTATCGCATCAACTTCAAATTGTCCCCCATCTGATCTTTCCTTACAGCTTCGTGGTTACTTTCGTACATTGACCAGTTTTCAATGTCTCTGTACCCTTCGAGCCGTGATGGTCACATGAAACTCCTCGTCGCCGATGACTCAGATATGTATCGGAGGGTGTTGAAGCGCCTACTGGAAAAGTGGGGCTACGAGGTTGTGCTTGCCGCAAACGGCTATGAAGCGCAAACCATTCTATCCGGCGACGAAGCACCTCGCTTGGCCATTTTGAACTGCTACATGCCGGGACTCGGCGGACTCGACCTCTGCGAATTTATTCGTGCGCGTACTGATGGCTATGTGTACACGATCTTGTTGAGTGCGGCGGATCACCCGGACGATATCCTCAAGGGATTTGAGTTGGGGGCGGATGACTATCTTTGCAAGCCGTTCAAGGAGCTCGAGCTCAGAGCACGGATCAAAGTCGGCGAACGGATCATGCGGAACCACGAAGAGTTAATCGAGGCCCGTGAGGCTTTTAAGTTTGAAGCTTCGCACGATCCCTTACTGCGGCTTTGGAATCGAAGAGCTATCTTCGACTTGTTGAAAACGGAATTAAGTCGGGCGATGCGGTTACAAACTCCGCTCAGCGTCTTTTTCATTGACTTGGATTTCTTCAAGCTCGTCAACGACAACTACGGTCATCCGATCGGTGATGAAGTGCTCGTCAGCATAGCGAAAAAACTGTCAAGAGCGGTTCGCGAGTACGACCATGTGGGGCGATGTGGCGGCGAAGAGTTCCTCGTGGTGTTGCCCAACTGTACCGTCGAAGCAGCGCGGGAAGTGGCCGAACGCGTCCGGCAGCACATTGCCGAAGAACCTATAACGATTGGCACCATTCAAATTCAGATGACGGTCAGCATTGGCTTATCCGAATCACAGTTCGGCCAGGAACTTTCCGACCTCCTCCACCGAGCCGATGTCGCGCTGTATCGAGCCAAGCAAAACGGACGAAATCGTGTAGAGGAGCAAAGTACGAACGAACCGGACGGCGCACCCGCGCGAAAGCCTCTGGACCTAACGAACGGCCTTGGCCCGAGCGTTACCGACAGCTTACCCACGAAAAAGCGTCTGGATGTACGTCACAGTCTCGCCCTTCCTGTTCGCATCTGGGGAATGGACGCAAATGGAGAGATGTTCGAAGAGTACGCGACCACCGTCGATGTCACCACGACTGGTGCGCACATTCTCGGTGTAAAACATGTGCTGCAGCGCGGGTGCGTGATCGGCGTCGAGCATGGTTCCAGTCGCGCCCGCTATCGCGTTACTTGGATTGAAAAACCAAAAGGCGACAAGCCCGGCAAAATTGGCGTGCATCTTATCGAAACCGGCAAGTTCATCTGGGGACGCGTGATTCCCCGCGTGTTTGCAGATTCAGAGATTGCGGAGTTCCTGAACGGAAAGTCTTCTGGCTCAAGAAAAGATTCTTCAAAGCGCAACCGTGACAATTAAGCCCCTTTGCCTGGCCTGAATGCGCCACCACTCCGCTACAAATCTCCCGCACCGCCCCAGAGTCCCCTCAACCATCAGTTTTATCCCATCGAAGAATCATCACCACTTGTGATAAATTAAACGGTTTACCCGTGCAGGTTTTTCACCGCACGCGCAGGAGTATGATTCTTTGGAAAACCGCAGTGCGCAGCATCATAAGGACCGCCTCGTCGAGGCGATCAAAGAAGAACTAGTCATCATCGTTACCGGAGAGCTTTCCGACCCGCGTATCGGCCTCGTGACCGTCAATGAAGCCGTCATGAATCCCGGCGGCAAAGCCATGCGCGTCTATGTCGCCGTCGAAGGCGACGAGCGCGAACAGAAGGAGTGCGTCACCGCGCTCAACGATGCCGTCGGCTTCATCCGCCATCAGCTCGCCGAATCGCTCGGCCTCCGCGTCGCCCCCGATCTTCACTTCGTTCTCGACAACTCCAACAGGTACGGCTCGCGCATCGACGAGCTTCTCCAGCGAATCGACAAGCGCAGCAAGAAAAAGGTTCCATGAACACCCTCGCCGAGGTGCTGAACGCGGTGCGCTCTCGCCGGCGCTGGGTGGTCACCTCCCACGCCCGGCCCGATGGCGATGCCGTCGGCAGCGTCCTCGGCTGTGTTCAAATCCTGCGCTCCATGGGCAAGCAAGCCGATGGCTATTTGGCCGACGGCGTGCCCTACATCTACCGCCACCTTCCCGGCGCCGCCGACCTGCGTCCCGGCCCCGTCGATGCCGCTTGCTATGATGGCGTCGTCGTCCTCGAGTGTGGCACTCTCGCGCGCACAAACCTCGACGGTCTCGACGGTCTCTTCTCCGTCAGCATCGACCACCATGAAACCTTCACCGAGTACGCCACCGTCAACTACGTCGTCCCCTCTGCCGCAGCTACCGCCGAGCTGATCTATCACTTCGCTCAGACTGCCGCAGTCCCCATCACATCAGACATTGCAACCTGCCTCTACACCGCCCTGCTCACCGACACCGGATCGTTCTGCTACTCCTGCACCACTGCCCAGACCTTTGCCATCGCCCGCGAGATGGTCCTCGCCGGAGCCGAGCCCGCCGCCATCGCGCAGCAGGTCTATTTCTCCAACCCCGTCTCCAAAATGCTCCTGCTTGGCCGCGCGCTTTCCAACCTCCAGTGTCAGGGCCCTATTTCCTGGATGCACATCTCCGAAGCCGACCTGCTCGCCAGCGGCGCCACCGAGCAGGATTGCGAGGGCCTGGTCAACTGGGCCTTGAGCATCCACGGCATCGAGGCCACCGCCTTTTTCCGCCAGATCGACGGTGGGCGCTACCGTGTAAGCCTGCGCAGCAAAGGCCGCATCGACGTCGCCCGCATCGCCAAAACTTTCGGCGGCGGAGGCCACGCCTGCGCCAGCGGCCATGACATCGACGGCCCCCTTGACGCCGCCGCCGCCCAAGTCCTCACCGCCCTGCGCCAAGCCCTCGACCAATTTTGATTGTTTATTGATTGTTATCTTGAGCGGCAGTGCGCCGCCGGGTGCTGCGCGGGTGCCCCATGTTAGCCTTCCTTCCTTTGGCTAACGTGGGGTAGTTGACCTTGCCCTTGTCGTTGACCTTGCCCTCGTCGTTGCTCCTGACTCTGTCTTTGCTCTTGTTCTCAGGTTATCAACCTGAGCTGCATCGGGTTTTACGAGCATTCATCTAAGCCGGATCTTCCACGATCTCAACCAAAAATCCCAGCGACTTCGGATGCACAAAAAATACCGTGGTTCCCCGCGAACCCGGCCGCGGTGCCGGGTCGATGACATTAAATCCCTTGTCCTTCATGTACTCGAACGCCTTCTGCGCGCTCTTCACCCGGAATGCCACATGCGCGAAACCGCCGCGTCCGCCGTTTTTTTCAATCAGCTTCTGCACCGGGCTCTCCGGCGAAAGCGGTTCCAGCAATTGAATCAGATTCGGCCCGCCGCCAATCTGCAGCAGCGCCTCGCGAACCATGTCCTTGCCGTGTACCTCCTCGCGATGAATCTCGTGGAAGCCCAGCAGTTCATAGCTCGCAACCTGCGCCTCAAGTTGTCCTTGCGGCACCGAAATCGCAACATGGTCGATAAACAAAAATCCCGGCACATCCTTCAATTCCGCCGCAATCCCTTTGTGTCCCGCCCCTGTGTCCATATCCAACTCCCGAGTCGCTCTCAGTTCATCAGTCCGAGCAAGTTGTCACTCCGCGCAACGCAAGCAGCGCCCTGCGACGCGGCGATCTACGGCACCGTCACCGTAATCATCACCGGCTGAGGATTCGTCACTCCACCCGATCCCGTCGCCGTCACCGTCACATAGTAAGTCCGGGCCGAGGGCGTCTGTGTTTTCGATGCCTGCGACGAACTGCCGCCTCCGCCGCACGCCATCATAATGCCCGCCGCCGAAATCGTCAGCGCCACCAGTAGCACAGCCAGCGCCTGCTTCTTCCGCCGCAGCGTAAACGGCGCACCCAGCACCACCGCGAACGCCAACGCCCCGCCGCTCCGCCACGGCAACCCCGGCGCGTACTTCTCCGCGCTCGAACCCGCCGTGATCGTCAGCGTCGCATTCCCAGATCCGTTACTGACCAGTGTGACCTGCGGTGCGCTCGCCGTTACAAGAATCGAGGTCACGCCATTCAATGTCACGCTGGTTTGAAACGTAACCGTTCCCGCATAGCCGGAGGATGCGAGCGTGAGACCGACTGGCGTGCTTCCTCCATCAGCCAGCGAAATCGAAGTCGTAGCAGACGAAAGAGTGAAATTTCCCGACGTCACCGTGCCGCCCGAACCCGAAGCCAGGGCGGTGTACAGCGCCCCGCCGTCAATCGAGCCCAGCCCCGTTACCAGGTCATAGCCGGTCGTCGCCGCATAGCCCACTAAATTGCTCACGCAGTCCGGCGTGCCCGTGTTGCAGGGCTGTTCGTTGTTGCCAGTCGTGATGTCGTGGAACACGGCCGCGTAGGTCGTCGGGTTCTTCGCCAAACTGTACAGCGTCGGATTGACATTCCCCATCGGACCGTACTTCTGCACCAGCAGCGTCAGCATGCCGGCGAACGAGGGCGTCGAAAAAGAAGTGCCGCCGTAGACGCTCAGGCTATTGTTGAGGTTGGGGTTGGCGGAGGCAAAGCGAAAGCCTTTTGAACAGGTTGATCCAGGGTTGGA
The DNA here is from genome assembly GCA_963786435.1 of uncultured Acidobacteriota bacterium. Classification (GTDB taxonomy): domain Bacteria; phylum Acidobacteriota; class Terriglobia; order Terriglobales; family Acidobacteriaceae; genus TOLSYN. The sequence goes on along the minus strand of CAWAZK010000002.1, from coordinate 1,220,398 downwards.
TGTCGGGGCACCCGTCTCGGTCGAAGGAAAATTCTCAGTGCACACCAGTCCGCCGTCGTGGTTGGGCGAAGCCGAAAATGCAACATCCGGTACCAGGCGCCAGCTTGTCTGGCCGCTGATCAACCCAACCTGCCAACTCGGAATGGAGTAGGTCGCACTCACCCCCCCGCCACTAGAAGATAAGTGAGGACTTTCCGATGTGTCGTTCCAACTCGTTTCCGGAATGTACTTGATTGCTGAGTTGACGATGTCCGTCGTGGTGCTGCCATTCCAGTACTGATCTCCGTAGAGGTCGCTTCCGTCCCCGCTGAAGGTCGTCCCACCCACGGCGGTCACATTCGGGCTTGAAGCCGGCCAACTTACGATGGGGCCATCCGCGGTGGTAGGGGGTGGTTCGTTGTCTGTGGTGTAAACGCAACCCGCTCCGTCGTCGCCCGATGAGTTCAGGATCGTCTGCCCCTGTGCCGCAGCTTCCTCCGAGTATGTCATGTCAAACGAGGTCTCGAAGCTGGCTTCCTCCTGCATTTCGCAGACGCCGTAGCTCATGCTGAGCACCGGCACCACTGCGCCGCTAACCTTGTAAGTTGTGATCGCGTAGGTCAAGGCATCGAAAACGCCTAAATTCGGGTCATTTGCAGCGGCATAGATGAAGTCCACGGTCGCATTCTTGGCGATGCCGCCCGACCACTCCACGTCGAGGTCCGCCTCGACAACGTCGTCAACGTCCTCGTTCGCCGGCGAGTGCGCAGCGCCGCACAGCGAAGAAGTACTGATACACTCCATGGTCAGTTTCGTTGCGCTTAGCCCGGCGGCCGCTCGGAAATTGTCGATGTCCGCCTGCGGAAAGTACGTTTGCCCCACAATGCCGACATGTATACCGGCACCGGTGCAGCAGGTTGCGCTAGCGGTGTAAATCGAGGTCACATCATAGATCGTTGCCCAGTCGCCGGGCGCAAGGTAATGATTTCCCGACAGTTGGGAGGTAAAGTCCGGATTTGCACGTTTGATCGCATGCGGCTTCGGACGGAAACTGCTTAGGCCGCCGACGTGTGTGACCATCCCGGAAAGCGCTGCTGGAATCTTCAGCTCCGTCGCATTCGCAAAATGCGTCCTCCCGTCCAGTTCGTACTGATGCAACCGGGTCCCGAAAGCCTGCTCCGCCTGTGCCGCCGTCCCCGAGAATGTGATCAGATTCCGCGAAGGCGCTACGCCCTTTACCGTGAAGCCCTGCGACGTCAACCACTGGGTCACCTTGCTCAGGTCCGCATCCGTCAGTCCGAAACGTGCGCCGTACTCTTCCTGCGTCAGCCATTGGTGGTACTGCGGCGACTTCGGATCTTGCTGTGCCGCCAGCAATGCATCCAGCGCCGTCTCTTGGTCCGCGCTCAACGAAACGTTCAGCGTCAGCGAATCCATCGCCATCTCGGAGCTCACCTCGCCCAGGTCGGTCGCCCGCCGCGTCAGCGGATGCACCGTGCCGGCGATCGTCACCATCGCGCCCGAGGTCACCTCCTGCGTGATCCGGTTACGGCTCGGCGTCGGCGATCCCACAGTCTGCGAAACCAATGCCGCCGCCGTCATCAGAACCACCGCGCACACCGCGCTCCATCGCTTCCGGCTGATCACCTTCTGCGCCGACACTCCACTCCAGGCTTTATTCACTCTCATTCCAGGCAGGCCTCTGGGAAAAATGGGAAAATGCGAACCGAATCTCAGGCGTACTCCAGCGTATTCTGCCCAGAGTCTCTCGATGAACATTACCGTGCTTTGCTGCTTGAAGCCAAGAAGATAGTTTTTGGCGGAGAGAATTTTTGGCGTGATGAAAAAAGCCGTGCCCTTTTGGAGCACGGCCACGGACCATCTTCAACTTTCCTTATTGTAAGTTGGATTTCTTCCTGCACTGCCCGTGCAGCGAACACGATTTCTTTGCGCAACTATTCATGTGATCGCGTGTCTGCTTCAACGCGTTCAACTCGTCGCACATCATGTTCATTACCTGCATGCATAGCTCAGGCTGCCGCCTTAGAATCTCGTTCACCAAACCAGTCGACAGAAACACCGCTTCCATCGCCTCCAGCGCCTCAACGTCGAACTGGTACCTGGTGGCGCACAGCGCCGAAGGCAAACCCAGCACCGAACCTGCGCCCGCCGTGTGGCATACCAGCTCGCATCCCGCCTCGCCAGGAAGCGTTGCCCGCGCCGTGCCCTGCGTGATCAGGTACACTCCTTCGGCCGAGTCGCCGAAAGAAAACAGGCGTTCTCCGCAGTTCAGCCTGCGCCTTTCGCCCTCCGGGGTCAGCGCCTGCGCCAGCTCATCCTCCAGCCGGTAGGGCCAGGCTGCCTCGCCGCATCGCTTCTCCTGCAACATTCCATCCATATACGCCGTGCCTCTTGCCTTACTTCTATCAACCAGTCAACCCTTATGGTGTGATGCACGTCACGTCATTATGTGACGCTTTCCTGCAGCGTCTGCCCAGGTTCCCGCATCGTAACTTGTCCTCGTTCGCGTTAGCGTCTACCCTGATCCTGCGATGATTCGCTTTTTCCGTCTGCTCGCCCAAGTTCTCGTGCTCATCATCGTCGCTCTCGCCTTCGCCCTCATCAGCATGAGGTTCGCCATTCATGGCCGCGAGGTCGCGGTGCCGGATCTGCGCGGCATGGCTCCAGCCCAAGCCGAGCATGCCGCCTTCGAGCGTGGCCTGGAGTTGTCCCGCAGCGATCATTTTTATTCCGCCGTCATTCCCGCCGGACACATCGTCTCCCAGCAACCCGAGCCCGGAACCCTCGTCCGTCGAGGCTGGCAGGTGCAGGCTGCCGAAAGCCTCGGCCCTCAGCTCATCGAAATCCCAGCCGTCATCGGACTCAGCCCGCGCGCCGCTGAAATCGAAATTCGCCGCCGCGGCCTCGAACTCGGAGCCGCCTCCGAACTCCCCACCGCTGCCGCGCCGCAAACCATCATCGCTCAAACGCCCGCGCCCGGAGCCCAAGGCGTCGCCTCGCCCTGCGTCAGCCTTCTCTACGCCGTCCCGCCACCCGCACCGGCCTATGCCATGCCCGACCTGACCGGTATGACCCTCGCCGAGGCCACCAGCGTCGTCACCGCATCGGGGTTCAAGATCGCGTCCATATCCTCTGCCGTCAGCCCCAGCCCCTTCATCTCTTCGATCACCCCAGCCGTACACCCAACCAGTTCGATCGTCACCGGCCAGACCCCGCCCCCCGGCACGCGCGTCACCTCCGACACCAGCATCGCGCTAGAGGTAACTCGCTCGTAGCTGATCAAATCGTTAACACAATTGCCAAACTGAGAATCGTCGCGCTCTCGAATCGTTACTAAGAGGTGAATCGTTTTGAATCGAGCAGAAACCATGGTCTGAAACCTTCTAAACGATTGCCTAAAAGGTAACGTCCTTCGCGCCAACGACGATCTTTTCCGTCAGTTGCCGCTACGCTGCAGCACCGCCGCAAAGAAGCCATCGCAGGGATGAATTCCGGGCAGAGTCCGCAAAAACTCTCCACGAACCAACCCACCTGGCTCCGCCCAAGCCAGCTCGCCGCAGTTCTTCAAATCCTCAAGTACCTGCTCGCAAGGAATCACCGTAAGTGCGTCTGAGCCGCATAAAACCTGCTCCACAACGCCCTCGCCCTCTTCCGCCTCCAGTGAGCAGGTGGAGTACACCAACCTTCCTCCAGGAGCCAGCGCCGCCGCCGCCGAGCGCAATATCGAGACTTGTAAATCTTTAAGCCCTTGCAAATTCTCAGCCTTCAGCCGCCACTTGATCTCCGGATTGCCCGCCAGCGTCCCCGTCCCGCTGCAGGGCACGTCCGCCAGCACGCAGTCGAACTTCTCGCCGAACTCCATCGCCGTAATGTTACCGGTCACAACCTTCACGTTCATCGCCACGACCCGCTCTTTCAGCACTCTTGCGCGATGTTCGTGTACTTCCACCGCAGTGATCTGCGCCTCCGGATTGCGCGCCGCAATCGCCGCGGTCTTTCCTCCCGGCGCAGCGCAGCAGTCCAGTATCCGCGTCCCCTTACCCACAAGCGCGGCCACCAGTTGCGATGCTTCGTCCTGCACTGCCACGTGATGATCGCGAAACGCAATGCTGTGTGCGAGGTCGCCCGACAGCAATCGTCGCGCGCTCGTCAGCAGCACTCCCGGAGCAATTCGTATTCCTGCCTCGACGAGTTCTTCTTCCGCTTCGGCAGTGCAGAGCCGCAGTGCAGAAACCGGCGCATGTTGATTAGCCGCGCAAATAGCGCGTGCGGCGTTATATCCATACATGTCGATCCATCGCGCAACCATCCACTTTGGATGCGCGAACTCTACCGCTAGCTCCGGTACACGGTGCCCCACCTCTGCATGGTGCCCCATATCTGCCGCAGTCAGCAGATGTGGGTCTTCGACAGCCTCCACATTCACCACCGGAACCTTCGCATTCGCCGCCAGCTTGCGCAGCACAGCGTTCGCATAGGGCACAGCCGAACGCTTCCCCGATTGCTTTACCAGCTCCACGCTCTCATGCACCGCAGCGTGCGCGGGGATGCGCTCCAGGTGATTCAGTTGGCACGCGCCCAATCGCAGCGCGACCCGCACCTCCCCATCCAGGCGCGAAACTTTTTGCGACGAGTACTTCGCAATTCGCGCATCCAACTCGGATTGCCAGCGCAGCGTGCTCATCACCAGTTCATAGGTAAGTGCGCGATCCTCGCGCGAGAGCGTATCCATGCGCGGCGCGTTCAGCAACTCGGAGGCGTAGGAGCCATCGCGCTCCACGCGGATCAGAATGTCATAAGCGAAATTTCGAGCAGGCGAGACCGCCATCTACGCCCCCATCCGTTCGCCCGGCTTAGGCTGGTAACCGTTGATGAACTCGCGAGCACTCATGCGGCGCTTGCCTTCCAGTTGCAACTCGTCGATCGCAATCGCCGTGCCTGCGTCGCAGCCCACCAGCAATTGCTCGCCAGCAACCGCAATCTCTCCGCAGGCCAGCGCAGGTGCTCCGGCAACGACGGAGATTGCATGAAGCGTGAGCTGCTTGCCATGAAAGTTGGTGAACGCTCCCGGCCACGGCTGAAAGCCACGATAGCGATTACAAATCGTCTGCGCGGTATCGCGTACAAAGTTGATGCGCCCATCTTCGCGCGTCAGAATCGGCGCCAAGGTCGCACGCGCATGATCCTGTGGCCGTGGACGTAATCTCTGCTGCGCAATTTCTTCGAGCGTCTTCACCAGCAGTTCAGCCCCCATCGCCGCAAGCCGCGGAGCCAGCCTCACGCTTGTGTCTTCCGGGCGAATCTCCATCTCTTCCTGCAGCAGAATGTCTCCGGTATCGAGCCCTTCGTCAATGCGCATGGTAGTGTTGCCGGTGACCTGTTCGCCCGACGCAATTGCCCACTGAATCGGCGCCGCGCCGCGATACTTCGGCAGCAGAGAGGCGTGCAGGTTTATGTTTCCATGCATAGGCAGGTCGAGCATCCAGCGCGGAATGATGCGCCCATAGCCGACGATCACGATGCACTCGGGCGCCGTAGCCTCAAGCTGTGCGCGGAACTCTGCGTTGTTCTTGATCTTCTCAGGCTGCGTGATCGGCAGCCCAAGTTCACCGGCCTTCTGCTTCACTGGCGAAAGAGCCAGCTCCATCCCGCGCCCCTTCGGGCGATCCGGTTGTGTCACCACTAGAGAAATGTCTTGCCCGGCGCGCACCAGCGCCTGCAGCGGAGGAACGGCAAACATGGGAGTACCGCAATAGACAAGCTTCACGGTTTTGATTGTAGCGGCTAGGACCAGTCCGCGTCAGCGCCGCGTTTCATGCGGCACAGCGCTGGCGTGAATTGCTACCACTCACCTTGCCGAATCAAACGCTTGATCTTGCGCCGCATCATGTCGCGTTTGAGTGAGGAGAGATGGTGAATGTATAGGGTTCCATTGAGATGATCGATCTCATGCTGGAAGGCGCGTGCCAGAAGGTCTTCGCCAGTCTTCTCGTACCAGTTGCCATTTATATCCTGCGCCCGGATGGTAACGCGCTTGCCGCGCGCAAGATTCTCGCGAAACTCGGGCAGGGAAAGACATCCTTCGCCGCCGGTCTGCTTGCCCTCAACCTTGACGATCTCCGGGTTGGCCAATACCAGCCGCGCCTCCGGATCTTCCTTAAAAGAAGTATCAATCACAGAGAGTCGCAGCGAAATTCCGATCTGCGGCGCCGCGAGGCCGACGCCCTGCGCCTCGTACATCGACTCGAACATATCTTCGACAAGTTGCTTCAACTTGTCATCAAAGGCAGTCACCGGCGGCGCCGGAGTTTCCAGCACGGGATCGCCATACTTCACTATTGAATAGATCATCGTTCGTTCCGGTTCTTAGTAGCTGCGAAGCTGCTCGCAGTATCCTTCATAATTTCGGCGAAGCTCGATCAGCGAATCGCCGCCAAATTTTTCCAGCGCTGCTGCGGCCAGCACTAGCGCCATCATGGCTTCGCCCACCACGCCCGCCGCTGGCACCGCACACACATCGGAGCGCTCATAGGCGGCTTTCACCGGCTCGCGGCTGGCAAAGTCGATAGAACCCAAGGGGCGGCGAAGAGTGGAGATCGGCTTGAGATGCCCGCGCACCACGATGTCGCAACCATTCGAGATCCCGCCTTCAACGCCGCCGGCGTGATTGCCCGCACGTGTGAAATTCGTGAACTTCGAACGCAGTATTCCGCCACTCTGCTCCGTCTCGTGAGCGTAGCCAATCTCGTCCTGTGCCCGCGAGCCATGCGATGCGGCAACCATCACGCCATCCCCAACTTCAACCGCCTTCACCGCTTGAATCGACATCACGGCCGCGGCAAACTTCGCATCCAGGCGCTCGTCCCAGTTGGCATAGGTGCCAAGTCCTGGCGGGACGTTGTGCGCCACCACCTCAAAGATTCCGCCGACTGTGTCGCCATTGCGCAGAACCTCATCCACCTCGGCCTTCATGCGTTGCTCGGATTCATGATCGGCACAGTTCAGCAAAACATCATCCTTGGCGGCCAGCGCGCGTAGTTCGTCGAACGAAACCGCACGCGAGAGCCGTGCTCCGCCTACCTGAATCACATGGCTGAGCACTTCAATATCCAGTGCCGCGAGCACCTGCTTTGCCACCGCGCCGGCGGCGACGCGCGCCGTGGTTTCACGGGCGCTGGCTCGTTCCAGAATGTAGCGCGCCTCTGGCAGGTTATATTTCAGCGCTCCTGCCAGGTCGGCGTGTCCCGGGCGCGGAGATTTCACCGCCTTGTGCTTCTCCGGATCGCCTTCGCCGACCGGCAGTGAATCCTTCCAATTCTGCCAGTCGCGATTTTCAATCAGCATGGCAATCGGCGATCCAATCGTGTGACCTTGCCGCACTCCACTGAGAATGCGCGCTTGGTCGTGTTCGATCTTCATGCGTCCGCCGCGGCCGAAGCCTTGCTGGCGACGCCAGAGTTCGCGATCGATATACGCCTCGCTGACCTTAATGCCAGCGGGCAAACCTGAGATGTTGGCAACCAGCGCTTCGCCATGCGACTCGCCTGCAGTAAAGAAACGGAGCATTACAGAATTGTAACGGAAGGCGCGGCGTTTTCCGTTGCCGGGGAAGGCGGATTCACCTTGCACAAGGAAGAACTATTCAGCGGGTTAAGATCAATCGGTTGCGAGCGCGTTTATGCTTTGGTTAATATGTCCAAAGCAATTAACCAGACGAAGTAGCGAAATCACTAGGGAAAAAGGGTTAGAATGTTTCCATCGCATGGAATGCGAGCGGCATCGCGTAGAGCCATTAGTTACTTATATCTACATACAAAGCTGCACGTAATTCCAGCATCTAAGGAGCCATGGTGTCGACTGTGTTGCCCATTCAGGAGTCGGCCCGAGAGTTGATTCTTGAGGCGACCAACGCATTGCAACCTCACCTTGCAGAGATGACAGCTGCATGGCGACAGCAGATGTTCGAGGAGTTTCAATTTGAAGGGCGCGCGATGGTGGCACTGGAAAGGCTGAATCTTGGCGTGGGCTTCATGTTATTCAGCCACTCTGATTTTGCCGAGTTTAACGACAACCTTTGCTACTACGGCAGACGTCTTGCGAAATTGCGCGTCGATACCCGCCAGGTGGCGCGCTCATTGGAGATCTACCAGAAGATTGCCGCACCCTTCCTTGCACAGGAGTTTGGCGAGCGGCGGTTCCAGGTGATGGCAGCCTTGGATACGCTGACCTCGGCAAGTTTTGTCGCTGTTTCCGGGGCCTACTTTGACGTGCAGCAAAACGCTAGCGACGCTCTGTTGAAGGTTCTGGACGCTGAGCTTTCGGCCAAAAACCTGACCGCACTGCTGGAGCGCGTGCTGGTGGTAACGGCGGGCATTTTCGGCGCGAGCGTGGGGGCCATTCTGCTCGCGGATCCGGACACAAACAAACTGCGCGTGCGTAGTGCCACGGGACTCTCTCCGGAATTTGGCGAGGACATCGCAATCGCTCCAGGGCAGGGCTTTACCGGACGCATCTTTGAAACCGGTGAAGCTGACATTCTTCCAGACCTGACTCTTTCGTCGGGACTGCTGAATGCCGAGTTGCGCGAGCGGGCACGGGCGCTGTGGGGCGTCCCGCTGAAGTTCAATGAGCGGGTGATCGGGGTTTTGATCATTGGGTTTGAGAAGGTCTATCACTGGCTGCCCACGGAGTTGGAATTGTTTCGCGCAGTGGCGGATCGCTCCGCTTTGGCAATCGATCGCGCCAACATGACCGACGCGCTACGCGAACGCGAGATACGCATTGTCGAGTTGAGTGGGCACTTGTTGAAGGCGCAAGAGGAAGAACGTAAGCGCATCAGCCGCGAACTGCACGACGAGACGGGACAGGCGCTGATGGTCATTCGTCTGTACCTGGGAATGCTCGACGGCACGGTGCGGACGCGCGAGGGCAAGGCGAAGATCGGGGAGTTGTTTGCAGTGGTGGACCGGACGATTGAAGGAATTCGGCGCATTATCGGTCGGCTCTCACCACTTGTTTTGCAGGAGCTGGGACTGGTTTCGGCGATCCGCAAAGAAGCAAAGGATCTGGCCAAGAACGCGGGCGTGCAGTCGCGGGTTGCCATCAGTGACAACGTTGGCAGGCTCGATCCCGCGATTGAAGCCGCGATTTATCGGGTCGTGCAGGAGAGCCTGCACAATGTTGCCAAGCACGCGCAGGCGCAGAACGTAAACATACAGATGGATCGCCAGGGCGAGACTCTGAAGCTGGTGATCGAAGACGACGGCGTGGGCATTCGCGCGGTTTCGAATCCTCTCCGGCCTTCATTCGGAATGGCCGGGATGCAGGAGCGCGTGATCACTCTGGGGGGCGAGATGAAAGTGGTCTCGCACAAGGGCGAGGGGACGAAGATATCCGTTACTGTGCCGGTGCCGGCACGCCAGAAGGTGGCGGAGTTGAACGAGGAAGCGAAGGCAGGAAGGGCGCTGCAGGGTACGGGAAGTTAATTTTGAGAACAATTTTGAGGAGCGGGGCTGTGCAATTGAGAGCAAGGAGCGGGCGCAATGCCGAAGATTAAGTGTCTATTGGTGGATGATCATACGTTGTTCCGGCAGGGCGTTCGCCGCCTGCTTGAGAGCGAGAGCGATTGCGAAGTGGTAGGCGAGTCGCCCGATGCGGGTGATGCGGTTGAGAAGGCCCGCGAGCTGCGGCCCGACATTGTGTTGATGGATATCGGAATGCCGGGGCTGTCCTCATTTGAGGCGGCGCGGCACATCCGCAAGACCCGTCCAGAGACCAAGGTGTTGTTCCTGACCATGTACGAAGACGAGGATTATCTGGTGCAGTGTCTGGAAGTTGGTGCGTCCGGATACGTTCTCAAAGACACTCCTGCACAGCAACTGGTGACCGCGGTTCGCGATGTGTACAAGGGTGGGAAATACTTGAGTTCGCAGGTGCTGGGCAAACTGGTAGAGGACTTTCGCGCCCGCGTTCGCGATTCGAAGATGCGCCCGCGAATTTCCACCCTCACTCCGCGTGAGCGCGAGATCTTGAAGTTATTGGCAGAGGGCAATTCGGTTAAGGAAATCGCGGTCCTGCTTGGGTTGAGCGTGAAGACCGTCGAAGCCCACAAGTTCAACCTGATGCGCAAACTTGATATCCACAACAAAGCCCAGTTAGTAACCTACGCGATTCAGAAGAAAATTATAAAGATCCCGGTTAACCAGTAGGCGCCAAAGAAATACCCCAAAACAAGAGCCCGGCTAGGTGCGGGCTCTTCGTTCTGTGGTGCGAGGAACGGAATCGCGGACACTTTGGTTCGCCAATTTACTCAATCGGCGCAGCGACTGGTTCCGCCTCAGCGTTGGTTGCTTCCAAGGATTTTAGAAACTTGCGCGTGTTTAGCAGAGGACGGGCCAGCGCGGAGTTGTAGGCAGTCCAGGGTGAATCCAGGTCGGCATCGCGCTCGAACTGCGCCCGCATGGCTTCCATCTTGGAATCGAGATCGTCCAGGTAGTGAAGCATGAGTGCCTCGGGAAACATGGGCAGTTTGGGAGAGCCAAACTCATATTGGCCGTGATGGCTGATGATGAGGTGCTCGATTAAAATCTTGAGCTGCGGAGGAAAGCCGGGAACCTGTGCCAGCTTTGCGTGCAGCATTTCCAATTCGATAACCATGTGGCCGAGTAGCTGGCCTTCAGTGGTGTAGCCGAAGGAGCGTGCATAACAAAGCTCTTGAATCTTTCCAATGTCGTGCAGGAACGCGCCGGTGAGCAGCAGGTCGCGGTTGATGAATGGGTAGTTGCGCGCGGCCAGATCACAGGAGCGGCAGAGCGAAACTACGTGGTCCAGCAGTCCGCCGATAAAGGCGTGGTGCATGGTCTTTGCGGCGGGAGCGTTGCGGTAAGCGCGGGCGATCACAGGATCGGCCATGAACAGCTCCAGCAGCAGCCGCAGATGAGGTTCTCCAATCGAGGCGACGAATTCACCGAGAGCAAGCCAGAGTTCATCGATATTCTTCGATGTCTTGGGCAGGTAATCGGAGAAGTCGATCTCGGGCTCATCCATTTTGCGGACCTTGTGAATGGTGAGCTGCCAGCGCTGGTTGTACTTGTTGATCAGTCCCTTGATCTTTACGATGTCATCCTGCTCAAAGGTATAGGCACACTCCTCGACGTTGTCCCACATCTTTGCCTGGATCGTTCCGGTGCGATCCATCAGGGTGAGATCGAGGTACGGCTCGCCGCTCTTTTTCGACTTTATCTGTTTCGTGCTGATGACGTAGCTGGTGGTGACGACCTTATTTTCCTGCTGCGCGGCGTCGCGAATATAAAACTCTTTCATTGAATGCGCCATCCTTGCCCGAGTAGCGGGCGACCGCTTTATGGTATCGCGGAAAGCAGGGCAGCGGATAGCAGGACCACGCAAGAATCTATGAGGAATCGCGCGGCAGGCGGAGCGTGACGGTGGCTCCGCGCCCTTCGCCTTCACTGGTGGCGTAGGCGCTGCCGCCGTGGCGCCTGGCAACGCCTCGCACGATAAACAGTCCCAGTCCAGTGCCCTTAATGCGCTGGCGCAAGCGTTCATTGACGCGATAGAAACGGCGGAATATCCGCTTGAGTTCGCTTTGCGGAATTCCCTGGCCCTTGTCGGTGACTCGCACCAGCAGGTCGGTAGCTTCGTCGAGGATTTCAACCGTGATAGCAATTTTGCCAGGTGAGTACTTGACTGCGTTTTCCAGCAGGTTGTTGATTGCCGATCGCAGCTCTTCAGGATCGCCTTGCACAAATGGCGAGGAAAGTGAGTAGTTGATGAAGCGAACATTTTCCGGCGCAAGATGGTGGCGGGTTTGGGCGAGAGATGCGCAGTCGCGCACAATCTCACCGAGATCGAGGCGCTGGAAATTCTTTGTGCCTTTCTGTCCGAGATGCCCAGCTCGCAACACCTGTTCCACCGTATTGATGAGGCGGTCGGTATCCTCCAGCATGATGCCGTAGAAACGCTTGCGCTGCGCCTCACTGAGCTCACGCGATTGCAGCGTCTCCAGGTAAAGACGGATTGAGGCGATCGGCGTCTTCAACTCATGCGTGACCGCGTTGATGAAGCTGTCGTGCTGTTCGCTGCGGCGCATCTCGCGCACGAGGAAAATTGTGTTCAAGGTAACTCCGGCAATGATGAATCCGAAGAAAATAACGCCGAGAACAATCATTCCAACGTCACGCCAGCGAATCAGCCACGTGATGTTGAGAGCCAGTGCGAACGCAACCGAACAGGCTCCGAGGACGATGAAGAACGCGATGGCCTTGTTGCGGGAGGTGATCGGCATAGGACAGCTAGATAGTAGTGAGGCGGACGAGGTTAGTCAAAAAGCAATGTGGGCGGATGAGATGGTTTACAGGAAAACGAGCCCCGACAATCAGCCGAGGCCCGGAATTTAAGTTGCTGCTCGCGGGAACTAATCACCGGCAACGGCGCGTTCGCTGCGAGTATCGGCTTCGTCTGCGAGGGGCTTAAGTGCGGAGGCCGTTTTAGGACGGATCTCCTTGATGCGGCTGTCGGCTCTGGGAAGCTTAATGTCGTGCGCCAATCCGGCGGCGCGCAGAGCGGAGATGACATACCAGTTGGTGTCAATCTCCCACCAGCGCAGCCCGTGCCGCGCGGAACTGGGATGAGCATGGTGATTGTTGTGCCAGCCCTCGCCAAAGGTGAGTAGCGCGATGAAGAAATTGTTGGTGGAGTCGTCGCCGGTCGCCCAACGTTGCGAGCCCCAGAGGTGAGTGGCGGAATTTACCGCCCAAGTGGCGTGCAGACCGATCACCGTACGCAGGAACACGCCCCAGAGCACCACATTCCATCCGCCGAAATAGAGCAGGGCAGCACCCACTACGACCTGCGTGATCCAATGATATTTGCTGAGCAAAAGATAAAACTTGTCGCGGCGCAGATCGGGAACGTAGGGGAACAGTTTTTCTGTTTCCTGATGAAGCGCCCTGCCGGAAAGTATCCATCCCATGTGTGACCACCATTTGCCGTCGCGCGGCGAGTGTGGATCACCTTCACGATCGGTCAGTTGATGATGAATGCGGTGAATGCCAACCCAGAAAATGGGACCGCCCTCAAGCGCAAGGGTTCCGCAGATGGCGAAGAAATACTCCAGCAACTTAGGACAGCGAAAGCCGCGATGCGTAAGCAGACGGTGATAACCAACGCCAATGCCCAGCGATCCGGAGATCCACCATAGGACGGCGGCGACGGCAACTCCCTTCCACGAGAAGTGGAATAGCGCCACGACCGCCAGGATGTGATAAATCGCCATCACGATAGCGGTAAGCCAATTGATTCTGTTGTCCTTGGTTGTTTCCTTGATTGTTTCCTTTGTTGCGATCACCCGACGCCATCCTTTCGTAGCCTTCGGTACGCGCCGCGGATGCGGCAGGGGGAAGGGAAGACCACGCCACTGTTGTTCTTAAGATAGCAATGGCGGAACGCACGCATTGTAAGATTTGTGTAAGTCCGGAGCGGCTCAGAGCGTGGCGGATTGCAAAGAGGCAATCGCAAAGAAATGTTACATTTCGCTGACAATTTCACAACGATGACGCCGGGCGAAGCCTCGGCGTCATCTGGTGAGCAGAGATGTTTGTCTCAGCGGAGCACTGCTCCTGTCGCGGTCAGCACAACTCCCGCGATTCCAAATATGATTCCGGCGATCCAATAGTGTCGTCGCCTTGTGAGCAGCGTGATGGAGCAGATGACGAGGCCCACCTCCAGGAGAGTTTCGCCGAGGTCGTAGCGATTGGCGCGATGGGTAAAGAGATCGACCTCGGCCTCCAAGCCCTTCGCCTCTTCCTGAATCTTCTCCTGTTCTCCCTTGGACTTTTCGATTGCCGCTTCATTCTTTTTGATCAGTGCCTGGGCTCCTGCGGCGTCCTTCAACGGCAACACCTTCAGGAGTTCGTCCATCTGTTCCGCAGTGTGGCGGCGGATGTTCTTTGCCTGATAGTAGCCCCACTGGTCCGTGGCCTTGTTCTGCAATAGAACTTCTTCCGTATGGGCGCGATGACTCAGCAGTGCGGCTACGGCCACCAGTACGGCAAGGATGGCCATGGTGAAGCTGACTGGGGCCAGTTTGGACTGTTCGCGGCCGTGCTCGGCCGCCTCCTGCAACTCTTCCATCTCGTGTTCTGTGCTCATCTGATTTCTCTCGTATATGTTACTTTACGGTGAGTATGGCCACTGGCGCCACGGCACCGCGGAGTGGGCGGGAGCTTATGTCCCTACTGCTTTTTCGGTTTCACCCTGCCTTCGAGTTCTTGCCGCGCCGTTGCCAACTCACGTCGCTTATCAGCGCTCACTTCGGGATAAGTCAGCTTCAAATCCTGCAGCGCGTGTACGACGACGGAGGAAACAACCAGTCGCGCGAACCACTTGTTATCGGCTGGAACTACGACCCAAGGGGCATGTTTGCTGGCTGTGTGACGGATCATCTCGTCATAGTTTTGCTGATAATCGTCCCAGAAGCGGCGCTCACGAATGTCGGAAGCGGAGAATTTCCAGTTCTTTTCAGGCTCATCGAGGCGCGCGAGAAAGCGGCGCTTCTGCTCCTCCTTGCTAATGTGCAGGAAGAACTTGCGAATTACAATTCCGTTGCGCGTGGTATAACGCTCGAAGGCGGAGATGTCCTCGAAGCGCTGCTTCCAGATATTCCCCTCGCGGCAAGAGGCCGGCAGACGTTCGGCAGCCAGCAGCTCCGGATGTACACGCACCACCAGCACCTCTTCGTAGTAGGAGCGATTGAATATTCCGATTCTTCCTCGCGACGGCATGTTCTTTGAGGTTCGCCACATGTAATCGTGGTCGAGTTCTTCCACGGAAGGCGCTTTGAAAGAGCACACCTGGCAGCCCTGCGGATTCACCCCGCTCATTACGTGCTTGATGGTGCCGTCTTTGCCCGCCGCATCCATCGCCTGAAATATCAGCAGCACCCCCCATCGATTCTGCGCGTAGAGCTTGTCCTGCAAATCGGCAAGCTGCTCCTTGGAACGCTGCAATAACTCTTCGGATTCCTTCTTAAACTCCTTGGGAAGCTGGTTGGTTTCGGCTGGATCGCAATCCTTCAAGCGAAACTTCTTGCCATCATCGACTCTGTAGAGAGTGGCCAGCGACCTCAGTTTCTTCTCCTGTTTCATGCAGCGATTCTCCTTGAATGCTTTCGCAGCCTTGCTTTCTCTCCCGGTTCTACTCGCGCACCTGGCTGCGCAAGATCTGTTCCACGTGTGCCAGATCGGCCTCAGTGTCCACACCCACGGTGTCGAAGGGCGTCTCGGCGGCATAGATGTCCACGCCATGATCCAGAAAGCGAAGCTGCTCCAGTCGCTCGCTGCGCTCCAACTCCGACTCCGGCCAGCCGCAGAACTGCTCCAGCGCCTTTGGCGTGTATGCATAAAATCCCAGATGCTTGAAGTAGCGCAGATCGCCGCGATGATCGCGATCGAATGGAATGGTTGCGCGCGAAAAATAGAGAGCCCGTCCATTGAGCGCCGTGACGATCTTCACTGCATTCGGGTTATTCACGTCTGCGGCTGGACAGGGCGTGTAGACGGTACCTACCTCCACTCCTGGTTTCATCACGGAGAGCAACGCATCCAGATGCTCGGACCGGGCGAGTGGCTCGTCTCCCTGCACGTTTACGTAGATGTCCGCCGGCACGCTCTGTGCGACCTCGCGCACGCGATCGGTGCCACTGCGGCACTCCTCGGAGGTCATACGGACGTTCCAGCCGTGCCGCTTGCAAAGCGCGAAAATTTCATCGGAGTCGGTGGCGACAATGACATCGCTCAATCCACGGCAGGCGCAAGCTGCTTCGTACACTCGTTGAATCATGGGTTTTCCGAGTATCTCGCGTAGAGGTTTGCGCGGCAGGCGCGTTGAGGCAATGCGGGAGGGAATAATCGCAACAGCGTTCATCGATTCAGTTTCAAGTTTTGGGCGGGAACTTTCAAGTGCAAAGAAATTGCAAAGGAAAGGCGGGAGTTTTAAAGCTCCCGCTCCAATCCTCTTTTCGTCCCGCCAGATCGGGAGCAGCTTTAGCGTTGCTCAGGACTGTTCGGCTGCGAACCGTTGGGTTGCGAGCTGTCCGCCGGCTGCTGCGTATCAGAGGAAGTCGGCGCTGCCATGGCAGCGGGGGCGCCACTCTGATTTATCGCTGGCCTGTGTTGCACTGCGATCGCTTCGCCATTTACTACGAGGTCCACGCGACGATTCAGTTGACGGCCCTGTGGAGTGCTGTTGCTGGCAATGGGGTCAGCAGGGCCAAAACCCTGCGCGGTGACATTATTGACGTTTACTCCCTCCGAAATCAGGAAGTCGCGTACCGCGGCGGCGCGTCGCTCGGAGAGTTCCTGATTGTATTGCTCGCTGCCGGTCGAGTCCGTAAAGCCCTCGATCTGCAGTTTCAAGTCAGGATAGGCTTCGATGATGCCTGCAACCTTGGCGAGCCGCATCTTTGCCGTTGGTTTCAGAGTCGCCTGATCGGTGGCGAACAGTACGTCGTTCATATTCACAATCAATCCGCGTGCGGTGTCCTTGGTTTGCAGAACCTGGTTGAGCTGAGCCGTCAGACGCTGCCGCATCTGCTCTTTCTCCTGCTCGGCCGCCTGGGCGCGTTGCTCGGCCGTTTGCGCCTGTGCCTGTGCGTTTTGTGCTGCCGCCTGTGCGGTTTGCGCCTGTGCGGCTAGCGCCTGTTGTTGCTGTAGAGCCGCCTGGCGAGCGGCCTCGGCTTGCTGCTGCTGCTGCAACGCCTCAGCCTTGGCCTGCTCGGCTGCCTGTCGTTCCTGCTGTGCTTGCTGCGCCGCCTGCTCGGCCTGCAGAGTCTGCACTTGTGCATTTTGAGCGCGCTGTTGTTCGGTCAATGCTTGCTGTTGCGCTAACTGGGTGCGCTCCTCAGCCGCCTGTTGTTCGGCTGCCGCTCGTGCTTCCTCCTTTTTGCGGATGGTCAACACGCGAGCGTCCTCTGCAGCCTCAGTTGCGCTCCGCGCTGACGCAGTGATCTTCGATGTGGACTCGTTCTGCTGAAGGTCCTCATCCGCTCGACCCACCTGTTGTTGTGCTCGTGAGAGCACCTCGGGTGCATACTGCGCGGCCCCCGTGGCCTGCGCGATTGCCACCGCATTGCGAGCTTCGAGCAACTCCAGCGGAGTCTCCTTCTTCTGCTCAATACTCATGTTGGACGCCGGGAGCTGATTGCTGGCCAGGTCCACGGTGTACTCGCCTTTTTCCGTAGCTTCGTAGCGGGCGGTTATTGGTTGCGTCAAGCTCTTGGTGTGTTTGTTTATCGCATTTTCCAGTACGGTCATGTCGCTTGGGCGAGTCACGGCAAAGTAGGGCTCAGCGGTCACGATCATTCCGAAGTCCTGCAAATGCGCGAGAGCGTGAATGCGAACCTCGTGCTTGTCATTCGGCACCACCTCGCCCAGGTTCACCGGACGTCCGTCCGGCGTCACCGCCCAGAGAACGTAGGTCAGGTATTCCGGCCCATAATAGTTGGCGTTGCGAACGTTTTTGAACTCTGCGTTAACTTCGAGCCGCCCCGCTTTGCTTTCCACCTTGGCCTGGCCAGAGGCGTCCGGCATCAGGCTGGTTCCCTGGAAATCGACCTTGGTCGAACCATGGCGGTAGTTGATCGCCTCCACCGTGCGGGCCACCACGTTAACCCGGTACACGGGAGTCTTTTCCATGACTGTTACTTCGCCCGGCTGAACATTCTGTGCGGCCAGCGCGAGAGTACAAAACGAAAGACTCGCGACTAGTAAAATCCTGCGCATACATTTTCTGTCTATGGCCATAGACTTACCTCTCAACTCCATCTCTCTATTCTTTCGGTGTTTAGAGGAATGGATGAGGGTATGACCCAAGCGCGTTGCCATGTGGCAGCATCCAGATCTGCCGAAATTTCCGCTGCTCACCTTTCCGCGGAAACAACTCTCATCGTTTTCGTCTAGGTCTCGCGGAAGCATTGGACGCTTGAGGTGCATCTGATAATTGGCCCCAAAAGGAATGTTGTTCGCGGGGCGGAGGATTCTGGTTTGGCAACCGTCACTTCCCTTCATGCGCCAGTCTGTTCCGTAGCAACTCTCCTCGAACGATTTCAGCAGGTCCGATCCACAACGTTACGTCTTGCCGGTCCGTTATCTGCTGACGATGCCATGGTGCAGTCGATGCCCGACGCGAGTCCGGCAAAATGGCACCTGGCACACACGACCTGGTTTTTTGAGACGTTCATCCTCGCCGAGCAACTTACCAAATATCATGTCTTCAACCCCGAGTATCGCCTGCTGTTCAACTCCTATTACAAGACGCTTGGCAGCCATCCCTTGCGTCATCAGCGAGGAACCTTTTCTCGCCCCTCTTTCAGCGATGTTCTGAGCTATCGCGCGCACGTCGATGAGGCGATGCATCGCTTACTCGGATCTGAGCCGTCTGCTGAGACTCTGGCCCTCGTTGAACTCGGCATTCACCACGAGCAGCAACACCAGGAACTCATTCTCACCGATATCTTGCACGCTTTCTGGACGCAACCGCTGCGCCCCACGTACGCCGCTGCAGTTCCGGACGCGGCGGACTCGCATGTAGAAGCACCACCGTTGCAATGGATCGCTCACCCAGGCGGGACGGTGGAGATTGGCGCACCCGATTCAGGTTTTGCCTTTGATAACGAGCTGCCCCGTCATGCCGCACTGCTCTTGCCCTACCGTCTGGCGTCACGGCTGACCACTAACGCCGAGTATCTCGACTTCATCAACGACAAGGGTTATCAACGTCCTGAACTCTGGCTTTCCGACGGATGGGACACGGTTTGTCGTGAAGGTTGGCGTGCTCCTCTCTATTGGGAGAGAACGGATGAGGGTTGGCGCGAATTCTCTTTGCACGGCATGCGTCCCCTGAATCCCGCAGCTCCCGTCGCGCATGTCAGCTACTACGAGGCGGATGCATTCGCCAGATGGTCCGGCGCGCGGCTTCCGCTGGAAAGCGAATGGGAGCAGGCGGCGAAGGATCGCACAATTGCCGGAAATCTGGTTGAGAGCTGGACACTGGAGACGCGTCCATTCACGGCATCGTCCGAGAAATCGTCCGAGGGTAGCGCCCGAGCGGAAGAGGATCAGTTGTTCGGTGATTGCTGGGAGTGGACGGCCAGCGCCTATCTCGCATATCCGGGGTTCCGTCCCGCGCCGGGCGCTGTCGGCGAGTACAACGGAAAGTTCATGTGCAATCAGTTTGTTCTGCGAGGAGGATCGTTCGCAACGTCCGCTTCGCACCTTCGCGCATCCTACCGCAACTTCTTTCCGCCCCATGTGCGCTGGCAGTTCATGGGCATCAGGCTAGCAATTCATGAACGTTAATTCGCGGGAGCTCCTGCTGAACGGCAATGCACGCGAGGTGCTGCATGGGCTTACCTCACGGCCCAAGACATTGCCGCCGAAGTTGTTTTATGACGCCGCCGGTTCCGCTCTCTTCGAGCGGATTACCGAACTGCCGGAGTACTATCTCACCGCTACCGAGCAGGGAATCTTCGAGCGCCATGCGTGCCATATGGTTTGCGCCGCCGGACGCGCTCCCACCATCATCGAGCTAGGAGCCGGAACAGCCAAGAAGACCATGCTGGTTTTACGCGCCGCGCTCGCTGCGCATCATGCGGTCAGGTTTATTCCCGTCGATGTCTCCAGCTTTGCACTGGACGAAGCGTACCGTCGCGTTCGCACGGAACTGCCGCAGGTTGTGGTGCAACCGCTTGTGATGGATTACACTCAGCATTCCCCCGCACTGGCACAACTGCCTGGACGCAAGCTCGTTCTCTACATCGGTTCCAGCATTGGAAACTTTGAGCCGATGGCGGCAAGCGCGCTACTGCGACGGCTGCGCTCCTCGCTCGCTCCCGGCGACGCTCTTCTGCTCGGCACTGATATGCGCAAACCGGCGGATGTGTTACTGCCCGCCTATGACGACGCTTCCGGAGTCACCGCGCAATTCAACCTGAATATTCTGGCGCGCATCAACCGGGAGTTTGACGCTGATTTTGATCTGGAGCGCTTTGAGCACTGTGTTACCTGGAATCAACGCGACTCCCGTATCGAAATGCATTTGATGAGCCGCGCTCATCATTTCGTCAATATCAGGGCCTTGGAGATCTCGGTTCCATTTGCCTCGGGAGAGACAATTCATACCGAGAACAGTTACAAGTTCACTCCATCAATGATTCAAGCAATGGCCAAAAACGGCGGCTTCGAGATCGAGCAAAGTTGGAGCGATGAGCGCAAGTGGTTCACCGTAACTCTGCTCCGGGCGTAGCGGCGTTCCATTACTCCTTGCCCGGATGTTTCGCCTTCCAAAGAATCTGACGCATCATGCCGAGCAAGAGCTCGGCATCGCCTTTCTCCAGGTCCAAGCGGTGCAGCAGGCGACGGACTTTTTCCTGGGCTGCAGCCTCGCCCGCGGATTGAATGTATCCGCTGACACACAGAGCCTCGAACAAGACGTGCGTGATGCGCTCGATTTCCGTGCTGCCCGCCTGGGCCTGCGCGCTTGCCGGGATGGCATTGGCGCCGCTGCGTACCAGCTCGTAAAGGCATACCGCAACCGCCTGACCGAGATTCATCGAGATGTGTTCGTTGCGAGTAGGAATGCGAGTTAAGAAATCGCAGTGACTCAGATCATCGTTGGATAATCCGAATTTTTCTGAACCGAACAACAGCGCAACCGGAGCCGCCGCGAGTCCCTGGCGGATTAAATCAGCGCCTTGCTCGAGCGCATGCAGAGGATGCTGGACTTCGCGTTCGCCGACTGCGGAAGTGCCCACCACCAGGCTGCAATCGGCGACTGCTTCGGCCAAGCTGCCGAACACCTCCGCATTCAGCAACACCTGTGAGGCGCCGACGGCGGAGCGGGCACCAAGGTAGGAAGGCTCCCACGGCGTTACCAGCCGAAGATTCCGGAAGCCGAAGTTGCTCATCGCACGCGCCGCCGCGCCGATATTCAGCGGATTACGCGAGCGCACCAGCACTACACGCAGTTGATCAAACCATGGCCTCACGACCAGCGGCGTTTCCAGAAGAGCCTCACTCGGATGCTGTAGCAATAAAAGATTGTAGCCCGAAGCTGAATGATTCGTTGTGTGCGCATTTACGCGCAAGCACAGGAATAGCCCCACCTGTAGGAAGAATGGAGCTCTGTTGTGATGCAGTTGCAGAAAGTGGCCAATGCGGAAGGGAGGCCCATACGGGACCTCCCTTTGATTCAATGCTTTGATGCTAGGCTAGCGTTTGTGCTCGCCCCCGCCCTCGTGTCCACTGCTTGCGTGTCCACTGCTTGCGTGTCCACCGCTGGGCCGTCCACCACCGCTGGGATGGCCGCCACCACTTGGGCGTCCGCCGCCAGTCGATGCCCGAGCGGCGCTACTTGGACGACTAACTGCAGAACGGTTCATCGCTCCGCTAGGACGTCCATAGCTTCCGGCCGGACGTGCGGCGTTGCCGCTTGGCCGTGCGTAATTGCCTCCAGGCCGTCCGTAACTTCCGCCAGGTCTGCTCGCGGCTGCGCGGTTATAACTTCCACCTGGCCGTCCGTAGTTGCCGGCGGGCCGTGCGTAAGCTCCTCGCGCTGCAAATCCGCGCCCAGGGCCACCCGGACGGTTGAATCCACGGTTGTACACGGTCCTGCTGTGGGTGATGTAAGTGTTGTGGTTAAAGACGACAGCGCGGCTGCCCCACCCAACGCCCCAGTGGCCCCATCCCCAGCCCCAGTGAGCAAAGATGCCGATGCCGATGCCAACGCCGAAGCCGATCGCCAATCCGCCCCAGAAAATTCCCGGAGGCGCAGCCCAATAGAACCCAGGAAACACCGCGATCGGTGCGCCCCAGACCGTCCACGGGTTATAGACCGGGACGTAGACCACCGCCGGGTTGGCTGGAGCAATCACGACCTGGCCAGCATTGTTGCTGACGGTCTGCTGTGGCGTGTTGCGCAACTGTCCCGCAGCCTCCGCCTTCTGGCGCATCGCCTGCACGGAGTCCATTACATCTTGGGGCTGATTGTAATAGGCGTTGCCCAGATCCGTCGTCCACTGAATGTTCCGGTCCATCTGCGCGAGAACCGTTGGAAACGCTGTTAGCGCTTTCACGCTGGCATCCCAATTTTGGGAATTCGCACCAGCGGCAATCTGTTCCGGGGTGGCGTTACCCTGCGCCTGCCGCCAGCGATCTGCCTCCACCACCTGGGTAGGATAAGTAGAGGCGGCAAGAACCTGGGCCACCAGCGCATCCGGATAAAGAGCGATTGGCGCAACTAACTGATCAAGTTGGTCAGGGGCTAGCGGCTGTCCCTGCGGAGCTGGCTGTCCGTTATCGGCGGCTGGAGGAGGGCCGCTGGGCAATGGCTCGGATTGCGCAAACGCCGTACCTTGCCCCATGGGAACCATAATCATCAGCGCGCTGAGTACGACCGCCAACCCCCGCCGAATCAGTTGTCCAATTCGCCCCTCAATCGCCGCCGTAGCCTGCTCCGTTTGAAGAACGCCGTGCAGGATTTCTTTGAATCCTTCGGTACTTTTTGTACCTTTATCGAATTTCATGAACTCACTCCTAGGCGCAGCATACTCGCTCTGCACGTTTCCCGACACTGACGGGTATTGTTCCTGCAAACCCAGTTTCGCACGTGTAGTTTCGCGCAGGGTTCCTGAACCTTCTATTCTGGTTATTCCCGCTGGCTAGAAATCCTGTCGATTCAACATTCTGCAGGCGTGACAAGAAGATTGTAAAGTGATGTAAACCATTCAAAGCGTGGCGATTCGAAGTGCTGTTGGCGTTAGTGTTTCATGGTTATTTGCCGTGGGAAGGTGAATCTGGCTCTGGACGATCTTGAACCAGTTCAGCGGCGGAGCAGATCGACAAAGCCATCCCACCTAGTACCATGAGTACACCGACGAGTGGCTGAACCCCCAAGGCAAACAATCCGGCAATGAGCGCGGAATAGCCAACCAACAAGATGCTCACGCTGATCGCCTTCCTATGGTTGAAGCACATCGGTTTCACCCAGGTAGTTGTGATTCGGTTCACTAAACAGATGCTGATCAGGGCCCGGATGCCTGCGAAATTTCTGCATGGTTGTCCGTCGCTCATCTTGATCTACCAACAAACCGAGTTTCGAGTACCCTATCCCACTCCCGGTCCTAGCGGAAATTGAAAGTATTTATGCTTGCGATTAGGCGTGGTTATGTACCCGCCGCGAGCGGGTTGGTTCTGCGGAAGGCGTTGCAACGGAGATCATTGATCCTCTTTCCGGCAGTTGGAATCCCTAAACCATAGAGGTCTGTAGACTGGAAGCGGGTTTGAGCTGAATGGAGGCATTCACCAGATGGGTGAGTCGCGTGGGGTGGAACTTTCCGTACGTGAGCAGGAACTGGAAGCATTTTCGGTGGACACGCCGGGTGGGCGGATTCATGTTCGCTGGGATTACGAAGCCAGCGCTACGCCGAATGCGCAGTTGGCTTTTTTCGCGGAGTTCCTTGCCACCACCGGGGTGTATGACTCTTGGCTGGAAAGCTGCCCGCTCAGTTATAGCAGCGGCAACGCCCCCGACAAGCGAGACGTTCTTGGAACCTGGCTTCTTTCGATTTTGGCCGGGCACAGACGTTATGCTCACATTACCGGGCTGCGGGGCGATGGAGTCAGTCCGCAGATCCTTGGCATGAGTAAGATCGTCAGCGAGGATTCGCTGCGCCGATCGTTAGCGCGGATGAGCGCCGACCAAAGCCAAGACTGGCTCCGGCCGCAACTGCTTGCGAGTGTGCAGGCTGCGCTGAACACGCCATGGATCCTGGACATCGACACGACGATTAAGACGCTGTTCGGCAAGCAAAGCGGGGCCGAGGTCGGCTACAACCCGCACAAGCCTGGCCGCCCCAGTCACGCACTGCACACGTACTGGGTTGGCAACTTGCGACTTGTGCTCGATGTCGTTGTCGCCTCTGGAAAGCAGCACAGTTCCATGCACGCGCGACCTGGACTGAGCGCCGTGCTGGATAGCTTGAGCCGGGATCAACTGCCAGCCTTGGTACGTGGCGACTGCGGCTATGGCAACGAGCCGTTTATCGGCGAACTGGAAGATCGCAGCCAGACCTATCTGTTCAAGCTACGCCAGACCAAAGGGGTGCAACGGCTGCTGGCGCGCCAGTTTGCCCGCAAGGACTGGAGTACGCCCGGCCCTCGCGATCAGGGTTGGAGTGCGGTGGAAGACACATTGCGGCTTGCCGGCTGGGATAAGTCACGCCGGGTAGTGATCCTGCGTCGACTTACAAAGTCCGACTTAGCGCTGAGTCGAAAGACCAAGGATGAACAGATCGAGCTACTGCTGCCTGACGAGGATGTGCAACTCTGGGAGTACGCAGTGCTGGTGACCAACAGCAGCTACCCGCTGGATGCGATGGCGCAGTTATACCGCGACCGGGCCGATGCGGAGAACGGCTTCGATGAGTTGAAGAACCAGTGGGGCTGGGGCGGCTTTACGACTCAGGACATGGAGCGCTGTCAGACCAGCGCCCGCGCCGTAGCGTTGGTCTACAACTGGTGGAGTTGGTACTGCCGTGCGGCAAAACCGGGGGCGAGGATGGAAGCCATTACCAGTCGCGCGCTTTTACTGGCGGCCGTGGGCAGGGCGACCAAACATGCCGGAAAGACAACGCTCTACCTGACGCCCATGCATGCTGCCAGGAAATCTCTGATGCTGATGATCGCCAATATCCACAAGGCTCTGAGTCATGTGAGAACAGTTGCGGAGCAGTTTCCTGCGACCGACCGATGGAAGACTCTGCTGGACTATGTCGTGGCTAAAATCATCCCAGCTCTACCACCAAGGCTCCTCCAAGCAAACGGCGTTTCGCAAAGTAACTGCCGTTTTTAGGTTGATGCAGAAAAGGGCCGGCGCGCAACCTGGGCGCGCAACTAGCGCGTAGCCGCCGACCACCTGCTCCCGAACTGGATTCAGTCTGTTATGGGCGGTTGACTACCTTTTCGTTCCGCCCTTTTCTGCCTTCTTAGGTTGCGGAATGTAGTCGCAAAGTGGGTCCGTGGCCAGCAGGTTGCCAGTGGCACCATAGGCTCGGGAGCGCGAACCGCCGCATAGTGCGTTGTACTCGCAGATGCCGCAACGGCCTTCGAATTGGGTGGGATCGTGAAGTGACCGGAAGATCGGTGCGTTCCGGTACAGATCGGCGACGCGATCCTTCCGAATACTGCCAACCACCAGGGGTAGGAAACCAGCCGGACAGACGTCGCCAGTGTTAGAGACGAACATGATGCCGTGTCCATCGCGGATTTCGAAGCTGCGGTAAGCACCGCTATGCTTGATCTCTTCACCGGTCATGCCTTTGGCACGCATCTGTTCAAGGGCCACCCGGCGGTATGAAGGAGCTTCCGTAGTGGCGATCACAAATGGAGCTGTGCGCGAGATGTCGAAAGCCCAGCCCATCAGCTTCTCGCCCTCTTCGGGAGAAAGCGCCTGAAGCACTTTCCCACGGCCGACCGAGATCAAGAAGAAAAGGCTCCAGCGGCTGACCGCGTAGGGCTTCAGCAACTCGAAAACGGCGGGAATATCGCCGGCCGTCTCCTCAGCCACGAGCGTATTCACTTGCAAGGGCATCTCCAGTTCCTGTGCCCACCGGATCGCGTTCAAGGTGCGTTCAAAGGTTCCGGGCACGCCGCGGATAGAGTCATGCCGCTCCGGCGTAGATCCGTCGAGGCTGAGCCCCAGGCCTTCCACTCCATGCTCCTTCAGTCGCACGAGCACCTCGCGGGTGAAGACTGGCGTGGCGGCGGGCGTGATGGAGACACCGATTCCCAGTCGGCGGGCCTCGTCGATCAATGGGAACAGGTCCTTCCGCTCCAGTGGGTCGCCTCCGGTCAGGATCAACTGCGGCAGCGGGTTGCCAAACTCCGGGATCTGGCGCAGAAATTGCACACTCTCTTCAAATGTCAGCTCATTGGAATGCGGCCCTGGCATTGCTTCGGCGCGGCAATGGCGGCAGGTTAGCGCGCAGGCCTGTGTCATCTCCCAGTAGATATTTAGCGGCGTCTGCGAGTAGTCTCGCGGCGCGTGACCTCCGTGATGAAGCGAACCTGCCATGTTTTTACCCTCCCGCTCAAAGCTTCCTTACGCAATTTTAACTGTGATCTTGGCGGAGCACCCAGTCATCGCCATTGAATACCATTCGCCTGATGAATTCAATCGTTGGAACTCCCATTGATCAACCCGCGTGGGGCGGTTCAGCCTTGGTCGTAAGCGATAGATGATTCAGGAGGTTGTTTGGTGGCGGCGCGTGGACTCGAACCACGGACCTACGGATTATGAGTGCTTCAACCGATGTTGATAACAAAGGAGATCAACAACTTAGCTCGGAAGAATCCAGCAAAGCACGGCAGAGTCTGCAACCCCCGCGCAACCACTCTTGAGCGTCAAAAGGGGTGCCGAAAATTCGGCACCCTCAATGTTAGTAAAAGGATTGAGGCAATTAATTTTGGTACCACTGGCTAAGCACGCGGCTAGTTTCCTCCGGGTCGTCTAGATAATCCAGTTCCGCATTACTTGGGGCACAGTTGTCGTGACTGCCGATGTGCTTGGCGCAGAAGTGTCCTCCACAACGCCCGCACTTGGAAACGCCTTCGGACGAACAACCGGAAATGCGTTCTATTCCCATCACTCCTACGCTTTCATACAACTGCGAGCATGTGACCCGACCCTCCGGCTGCGGTTTTGGCGGCTTGGTTGCAAATTTGTAGAGCTTCTTTGCTCCCTTGAACGCAAGTATCCCGCCAAAGACAACGCAGGTTAGGCCTACCTCAGCCGCGGTCTTAGCCGCGTTTTTCAACTTCCTTTTTTCCTCTTCGGTCAACATCGTTTGCCTTCTTCAAAATGGATTTCTTAGTAACCAGTGCGGCCTTTCACGGTGCCGACGCTATCCATTAAACAAGTTGAAACCCTTGAGTGCAGCTTTCTTCATGAAACTAGCCGTGTGCTTCGCGACGTGGTGTCCCTGTGTCCACACCATGCTTCCGATCTGAACAGCAGCAATGCCATGCGCGACAGCGTGGTGTGGATTCTTGGCGTAATACTTCACTAGGGGCTTCAGCCCATGTTTGATGGCGTGATGAATGATTCTCACGTTCGCGTCACCTCGGGTCTCTAGAGATCAACTCCTACAGCGGCGGCTTCAGTCTTCAAGGAGATCTTCTTTCCTTCTATCACGGTATTCCAGGTTTTCACCTGTTCCACCATGCGCTCCTGCATTCTCTCTACATGGGCGCTGAACTCCTTGATTAAACCGTCGCGCGTAATCTCAACTCTCGCCACTGCCTGCTCCTTAATCTTCTCGGCCTCTCCCAACGAAACACTCAACATGGACTGCACTCTAGCCAATTCCGCGCTGAGGCTTGCCAGTTCAAGCGTATAGTCTCCCAGGAATCGCTGGATCTCTGGATATAGACTCGCCACGCTCCTTGGCTGGATTGCGGCAAACTTAAGTTGCTCATCCGATACGAACGTGCACGCTCTAGCAAACCACGCTTTTACAGCATTGCGGTATAGGTCTGCGTCGGACGGAAAGATGAATCTGAGGATCCCGGAGCCGCTGACCTGCGAAAGAATGGCTTGCTCCTCCACGCTGAGCTGATGCTCCAATTCCACCAGGAATCGTGGGAACGTTTCGCAGAACGTCAACAGCCTGCCATCGAACGCACTGTTCACTATCGCAATCTTGTCCTTCGCGTCGCGTTCTACTTCATTTCGTTCTTGCAGGAATCTTTGCTGATACTCAGCCTGAAGTTCGTGTACGCGTTGTTGAGAACTACCGATCTCTCCGTTGATCGCAGTCTGTGCGCTCTCTATGGCTGAGTTGTATGCGTCGCGCGCGGCTTTGAACGGTGCCTTGCGAATGCTGGTCGAAACCAGCTTTCCGCCAACGGCCCCGATGATTCCACCGACAATGCCGCATACCACCGTGCCTGGCCCCGGTAAGATAAGGCAGCCTATTGCCGCGCCAGCTTTTGCCCCGGCAAAACCACCTACGCCAACCCCACCCACATCGAAGGCGACGTTCTTGAGTGCGCGCTCAATCGTGGTCTTCTCATCCCACAACAGCTTCGACTCTCGCCACGACGAAAACGCTAGGGTAATTGCCGGGAAGTGGAACTCTGGCGTAAATCCCCCGTGAAGGGCATCCACACTTTCATTTGTGGCGGCATGAATCGCATCTTTGTTGAGCACATCGAGGCCGTGAACGACGGGATCTTTCACCGCCGCCGCCACGTCCGGTCCCGTCAGCACTTGCACGCCGGGGTGATGAGCCAGGAAGTCCTTCACGCCGGACAGCCCCTCTTTGATCTGCACCGGATGACCGTCCACCATCAGATCCCATATCGGTTGGTTCGCCACTGGGGCGAACACCACATGATGACCTGCATGTTCCAGGAAGGCTGCTGCCTTCTGCTCAGCAACATATCCAGTCAATCGCTCGAACCAACCATCGGCGGATTGCAGCGGCGCGTGGAAGAAGTGAGCATCCACGTAGTCTTGCATGCCCGCAAGGCTATGAAGCTCCTGAGCTGTTGAGAACTGGAGTGCATCTATTACGTGAGGGTCGATCTTGGAGATCGTTTCGAATACCAGACTTCCGGCAAAAGCACCATCTGCTGCCGCGGCCCAGGTGATCGGATCTTTCATGAAAGCGGAGCCCTTGAATCCGTTCGCCGGTTCGGTCGGCCCCACCGTGACAGTCCACTCAGTTGACGAAGATCCACCTCCCGCTCCTGCGGATGCAGCAAGAGCATTCGAGCTAGCGACGGCTAACTGGCTGGGCGCTTTCCACCCCAATTGAAATCGCGGTGGCATCATCGCCCCGTACTTTGCCTTACCCTCTTTTTCGCGCCGCACCCGCCATGTGGCATACGAACTCGCCACCAACAAAAACACCATGAACCCGATTAACACGTCCGCTATCTCCTGTGGCGAAGAGTTGTCAATTTTCTTCTGTTACGCGATTCGATCGCGTCGAAATCGCTGCTAAATTCTGCGACAGTCGCCTTCCAGATCAATGCCGTCTTTTGAAACCGGCAGCACCTCCAGGACGGCGGGCCAACCCCAAGAGGAACATCGACTATGTGTCCACTTGCCGTTGGCTGGCTATCTCTAAGTCTTTTGGGAGTACTCACGGTAGGCTTTTTCTCGAACCCGGCGCTCTTCGCGTACCTCTTGGAGCTTCTCTTTACCCAATTTCCAGGCGCCTTTGCTGGCGGCGGCGATCACCTTGCCAGCATCGCTCTTGGCGACAACCACGGCGCCGAGCGCAGCTACCGCGACCAATGGCCTTAACCAGTGTCTGACTCGGAAACCAATAAACATAAAATGACCTCGATAAATTATGCAGTACTCACACTAGTCAGGAACTAAGGCGATGTACATAGGAATCGGATCCGATATTGCAAAGATATGAGTGTTTGGAGGAAAAAGACGGATGGAAGCCTGAGGAGATTAGGCCACACTCGGAGCACCCGCTCAATTGGAACGCTGAATGAGCAAGTATTTAGCGTCCGTACCTTGCCTTAGCGGCATGTTGAACTGCTTTGTCTGTGGCTGACGACCTCGTGGAATGGCCTATTACTCTCCCCGCTTTGTCGAAAAGTCAAAAAGGTCCTTCACCGGCAGACGTAGCCTCCTGGCAATCTGTTCGAGTGTTTCGAATGACGGTGCATTTATTCCCCGCTCAATCAAACTCAGAAAATCAACGGAAATTCCCAGCAGTTCGGCACACTGCTCTTGCGACAGATCGCGCGCCCTCCGAATAGACCGTAGATGGCTTCCGAACTTCTTTCTGAGAGAAGGCATATTGACCTTCTCTCAACCATGTCGTAAGCTCGCTACGTCAACCACCGAATGAGATTACGGATTTTCTGTCTTGCGCGCTCTAGGCTGCGCAATTCAGGCTGGCATCAATCGCTAAGTCGAATACCTTACACACGAGAACTTGGGGCCGCCGCGAGTTTCGGGCGATGCCTGCGCTGGGCAACTAAATGATTCAGGAAGGTCAAAGCGAGGAGAAATCGATGGACACCGTGGTGCGTGGACCTAATCAAAAGTACTGCCGTGACTGCGGCAAGCTGATCATGGAGAGAGCGGAGATCTGTCCCGGCTGTGGGTGCCGACAGTCGGGTATTCCACCCTATCAGCAACCCCAACCCTTCACTGTTCCCGCTATTAGCCCCATTATGGGCTCAATGGTAGCAATGTGTGGATTAAACATCCTCTGGAGCGGGATTGGAAACATTGTAGTAAAAGATAAACGTGGTTGGTGGTTTGGCATAATCAACATATTTGTCTTTCTGCTTTCAATCATGGCTTCGCGCATGTTTGAAGAGCCGGGTTTTATGTTGTTTGTTGTTCTCTTCTATGCTTATTGTAACTACCTTGGTTATTTATTCTTGCGTGAATCAACCAGAGATGCACAGAGGGATGGAGAGCTCGAAAAACAGAAGGCAATCCGCCGATCTAACGAAGAGTTTGCCAACCGCAACGAACCGAACTTGGAAGTCCCTGCCCTAATCGAGGAACATTCAGATGCTGAAGAACCTTGCCGGGGGTGACCGAAGGACGGATGCGAGCTGGCTGCGGGAGCAGTACGTGGTCAGCGAGCGCCGGGTCTGCGGGCTCTGGAAAAAACGGATGGAAGCTCGGAGAGATCAGGTCTCACTCGGAGCACCCCGCGAATAAAGAGGTTTAGGCACCGGCCTCCTACAAGAGAGACTCCTGATCTGGGTGCGCCCTGAGAGCCTTCCTCGTCTTCGCCGCGGTTCGGGGCGGGGTCGGTACCATCACTACCGATACCGCTGACAGTTCCTTCCGAAGCCACTCCACTCTGGTCCTGGCATGATCCGTCGAACGCATCAGCAGGACTCGTCGATCGGCTGACGATTTCCGGACCACAACCCACCTGGCGCTAACCAACCGCTTCGTCAGTTTGCTCAGCCTTGGCTGATTGATCTTCAGCTCTTGCTGGAGTTCGCGCTGCGAGATTCCCCCCTCGGTGGAAGCGAGCTCAACAATCCGGACCAGAATTTTGGGATCTTCGCCCGCCAGAACCGTTCCAACAGTTGTCCTCCACTTGGAGAACACTTCAAGAATTGCTGCGAACTCACCCACGGCTGACCTCGCTGGAACAAGCGCAACTAACAATCTATTCCAAGTGGAATGAAAAGTCTCGAAGAGGAATGTATTCCGACTCGAATACATTCGGAAGTTGGTGCGCGTATATATTCCACCCGGAATAGAACATGTTCGCCACGCCTCCACGCCTAAACACAGATGCATCTGTGCCCGTCCCGCAAGGATGATGGACCTCCGCGATCTAAGAATTTCTCTGATGCTTTGGCACACTCCTCCCTGTATTGCACTGTGAAATCAGGGCGGCGAACTCTCAGTAGTAATGTAGCGCGCCAACAAACGCGGACATCCTGAGCACTTTCTCCGTCCTGCCGCAAAACAAGCAGGAAGCGCCAGAACAGATTTTCGGTTCCTCCTGCTCAATGTTGCACTGTGCAATCAAGGACGGCGAGATCCACGATCCGAGCCGCGCACCAAGTTTGCGGGCCATCGCTTTGGTAACTCACCGTCCTGACGCAAACATGCGATCAGGAGAAATACGTGACTTTGCAAGCCGACCGCCGGCTGTACACGCCGGCAGAACTTCCATCCCTGCTCCAGCTTTCACAGGAGCAGATCGATTGGCTGGTGAGTACCCGCCAGCTACAACCATTGAAAATATGCGGCGAGTCGCGATTCGACTCGCGTGCCATCAACCAACTTATCGATACCTACAAAAACACCGCATCACGAAGGGTGCAATAACCATGAGTAATCCTCGATTTTACCCAGCGGGCGAAAAGTCCTGCGACCACTGCGGAGATCCGTTTACCGAGCCAGTGGAAACCTGGAAAGGTCGCATCCACCTCTACTGCGCCAAGCCAGAGTGCAACCTTGCTGAACGAACTCGTTCCGGAGGGATTTACATAGCTGGTAACGATGTCCGGTGTCAGGCACCGGGCTGCGACAAATACATTCCAGAAGGCTCATACGGCAATCGGACAAAGCATTTTGTCTGTTCCGGTAAGTGCTGGGAAAAGCTCCGTTACGAGCAGTACGGGGGGAGCGTTCACTTCATCTGCGCATGGTGCGGCAAGGACATATATGGCCAGATCACGCATGGTAAGAGCGGAAATAAGTTCTGCGATGGTCACGCCGAACTGTTCAGGGTGGAAGAGAACCTCAAGACCTCCGGCATATTCAGGCCAACCCTGGACACCTATCTTCTAACCGTACCTGATAACTACCGAGGAAAATCAATTCCGACCCACCGTCACGCGGTTGTCAGGTTCCTGAAATTCCTCAACGAAGCCGAAATTAGCTCCCTCGAGGACCCGACGCCCGCCACGATATCTGCGTACGGCCGATGGGGAGCCGAGAACGGAAGCCCCAATTTGATGTCCACCATCTCGCATGTCTCCATGTTTTTCGACTGGCTGCTTTCGATGGGGCTTAGAAAAGCGCCCAATCCGGTCATCGCATCATTTCACCGGAAGCGGCAGCCTAAGAGGCTACCCCGTCCTTATGACGACGAGACACTTGCGCTCATCTGGCAGTTGCTGATGAAGCGGGGCAATACTCGCCTGCATGCAGAGGCAGGTATCGCCGAAGAATCAGGGATGCGCCGCGACGAAATTGCAAACATTCGCCTCGAAGACGTCAATCTCGATGGGCACGAGATCTTTGTGAGATTGCCGAATAAAACTATGACGGAGCGTTATGCGCGATTCGGAGAAAAGGCGAAACGCCTCATCTCCGCTTGGCTCGAGGAGCGGGACCCGAACTGCGGTCACGACTTTCTCTTTCATAACACGGAGGGAAATCCCGTCAAGGGCCTCCAGATGTACCTGGAATTCGTGAATGTGCTCTGCAAGTCGTTGCGCGGCAAGAAGCTCAATGATGAAGGCATTGATCGCTGGTCGATCCATCGCATGAGGCACACGATGGCAACACGCCTTGCCAAAGGCGGGGCCAACTACTCCACCATCATGGGTGCTGGCGGGTGGACCACCTTTAGCGCGATGGTCGGCTACGCAGGCGTCGATCCTGAGGATTCACGCCGGGGCTATGAAGAGGCTATGCAGAAGTTCGAGCAGACGTCTCGGAGCCCTTCGAAGACCATAATTCTCAGCCTCGAGCAGTACCTGGAACGGGCAAGGAAGACGGCATAACCCACTCTGATCCACGGTTTCTGAACGTTGCGTGAAAGCGAATTTATACGCAACGTTCAGAAACAAGACCCACAAACAACACAAAACAAAGGTGAACCGGAATGGACTTTCAGTGCTTCGTAAGCAGTCTAAAACTCGAAAAGAACCTCAGCCCGACTACCATCCGCGCATACGCAAACGACTTGGACATCTTCTCTAGATTCGCAGAAGGGGTTGGAAAATCAACCGTCGCTAACATTGATCGTGCAGCGATTGTTGAGTTCATTGAATACATGAAGCAGAGTACAGCCGGCCGACTCGACCAGCTCGGTCTGAGTGATGCCACAATCGCTCGACGCTTAACGGCAATTTCTGGCTTTCTCGATTACACGCGGGCAACAACCCTGCCGGAGCTGAGAAACCCAATCAAAGAAATGAAGAGGATAAAGAGGAAGTCAAAGTACAAGCGGAAATTGGTAAAGGCCGTCGATGAAGATGTTTTGGACCGGTTGCTTTCAGGAATCACGGTGCTCAGGGACAGAATACTATTCGCCTTGTATCTTGCAACTGGCCTCCGGCTTTCTGAACTTCAGCAGCTTGATCGCGGAAGCATTGCGCTTGAGCTGCGCGTCAATGATAAGGGCAGGGAATACGTCACGGGGAGCGGCCAGGTAATAGGTAAAGGTGACAAGGAGCGTTTTTTCTACGTTGACAAAGAAACCGTGCCCCTTTACGCGCAGTACCTGGATACGCGAAAAGACGACAGCCCAGCCTTATTCCTGAGCGAGAGAAAACAGAGAATGTCACCCCGGGCGATACAGTACACGCTCTCTGAGTGGTGTCGGAAGCTCAATCTCCCGCATATCCATCCTCACCAGTTGCGGCACAGCTATGCGACTAGGTTAGCCAACGCTGACATCGATCATCTGCAACTCAAAGATCTGATGGGGCACAGCGACTTCCAAACCACTCTTGGATATTTCAAGATCAACGAAGAGAAAATTGCACAAGGTTATTTCGCGGCGATGGAAATTTATCGCCCAACGTCGCACTAGGAAGGAGGTTCCATGGACACAGATAAACCTTGCAGCAAGATCCCTGACGAGGTTAGCGAGACGGTCAAGCGTGCATTTTTGGCCGGCTACCTGTACGCAGTGTTCACCGGCGCTCGACTGATGCTGAGCTCAGATTCAGAGCCGTCTAACTGGCCGCATTAGGGTTGCTTTGGTAGAACAGATCGCCTTGGTACAACGTACCAGCGCGATCAATACAGATCTAACCACCCGTCATAACGTTAGAACCAAGCGCGGAGACCCCGCGTAAAGGAGTAGTAAATTATGAGCACCACAGGTTCCACCTCTCCCGTTTCTCAGCCCCTCAACGAAGTTCAGGTCCAGTCTCTCCTGAAGTTCACCAGCGAGACTCCGGAAGCCAAGTACGTTGATGACGTTGTAAAGCTCGTCCTGAACACCGGCCTTCGCCGCTTGGAGGCGTGCAACCTCCTCTGGGATCATGTCGATCTCGACAATCTCAGGATTACAATTCCGGGTCGCAAGGGTTCTCCAGCGCGTTTCATCCCCATAGGGCCGGAAGTTCTCACCGTTCTCCTCAACCTCCAATGCGATCCGAACTCGAAGTATGTGTTTGGTGAGCGCCGCGAGGGCCTGTTTCGCCGCGTGGACCATCAGCTCTCGACTATCGCTCCGAAGATTGGCGTGCGCCACCTGGGTTTGCACACGTTGCGCCACACGTTCTTCTCACGCTTGGTGAACTACGGGGCTCCGGTGACCATTGTCATGGCTATCGGCGGCTGGAAAGCAATTTCGACAACTTGCAAGTTCTTTGCACGCATTCAGCCTGTCCAGAACGATGATGCCGGGATGAATCAAGCAATCTAGTAAACCGAAACACCCAAACTGCTCGATGGCGGTGATCGTTTCCGCCATCGAGCGTTTGGCTCATCGGCGATAAAAGCTAGTCTGGAGTGACCGTGATCTCGCAACCGACAAAACTCGAACACTACCCGGAGTGGATGGACTTGAAGTCCGTCCAGCGGTACGCCTGTGTGTCCGAGCGAACTGTGCGCGATTGGATTCACAGGCCACAGAATCCACTTCCGGCCGTCCAAGTGGAAAAGGGCAAGCTCCTCATCAAACGGAGCCATTTTGATCGCTGGCTTGAAACACATCCATACATATCGGCTGACGCGATCGATGTCAGCCAGATCGTCAACGACGTCATAAAGGAACTTAGGGTGAATTGATGGGAGTAAGCGTAAGAAAGAAAAGGGGCAAGTGGTTCGTATTTGTGAACCACAATGGCCGCCGCAAAGCGAAATGCGTTGGAACCAGTAAGGCTGCCGCCGAGCAGGTCAAACGCATTCTCGAAGCCAAACTGGCGCTCGGCGATGTGGGGATGTTTGAGGAGACTGATGCGCAGGTGCCCACGTTCGACGTGTACGCCGATCGCTGGCTGAAAGAGTATGCCGGTATCGAGTGCAAAAGCTCAACCAAGGAAGGTTGCGAAGGTGTCCTCCGCAACTATCTGCGACCCCGCTTTGGTGCGAAGCTGCTGGATGCTATCAGACGCGACGAGTTGAAACTGATGATCGCCGAGATGATAGAAAAGAAGCTCTCCCGCAGCACCATCAAGAACGCGATCGCCGTGATCCGCGGGATGTTCAACCAGGCAATCGAGGCTGGCATGGCGGAGTCAAATCCTGCGGCCCGCCTGGGCCGCATGACGCGGGCCGCAAGTCAGAGCGACAAGAAGGGTATTGCGCTGACCCAGCAGGAGGTTCAGTGCTTTCTGGATGCCGTGAAGGATGTCTGTCCCGACTACTACGCGCTCTTCTTGACTGCCGTTCGGGTTGGAATGCGCCGGGGAGAGCTCGTAGCACTTCAATTCGGAGACCTGAACTTCGGCAAAGACGAGAATGATCCCAACCGGTATATATTCGTCCAGCACAACTACGTTCTGCGCGAACACACAACGACCAAGAGCAAGAAACCGCGCCGCGTCGACATGTCACGGGAACTTCGCCGTGTTCTGATGGAGGCACGCGACGCCAGACTGCTTGCTGCTTACATGAAAGGAGAATCGGATATCACGAACGAGCTGGTGTTTCCATCGTCTAATGGCGGCATTCTTGATCCAGACAATCTCTACCATCGCCTGTTCATTCCGGCGCTGACGAAGGCAGGCATTCGAAAGATCCGCCTGCACGATCTGCGTCATACCTTCGGATCGCTGCTCATCCAGCAGGGTGCCTCTTTGACCTACGTGAAAGAGCAGCTCGGCCATGCGTCAATCCAACTTACGGTGGACATATACGGGCACCTGATCCCGGGCGCGGACGTGTCCTTCGTCGATCGCCTCGACGAGAAGCCGAAGAAAGTGGCAAAGGACACGAAACCACCTGCAACCCCCGCGCAACCACGCGAAAATGCCGAGACCGAGATTCCTTTGGAAGTTGTTGATTTGTTTGGTGGCGGCGCGTGGACTCGAACCACGGACCTACGGATTATGAGACCGTCGCTCTAACCGGCTGAGCTACGCCGCCACGGAAAGTTTGTCAGCAGAGCCTGCGGGCGCAGGATAGGCGGACATCATGCGGTCAGGATGCGACCGACAACACTGATTCTATTGGGCCCTCACGGCACTGTCAAACCCTTCGAGAATTCCGCGGCAGGTGAAGGTACATCGTCAACGCCTAGTGCTTCGCAGCGTGTTCCAGCGCCGCTCTCCCCACATCAGCGCCTTAGTGATCTCTGGTCCTTCGCTGCCCGCAGCGTAATTTGGAAACTGCGGTTTCGGCAACTGCGCCCAAGCCTCCTCAATCGGAGTAACGATGCGCCACTCAGCCTCCACTTCATCGCCGCGCGTAAACAGCGTTGCGTCGCCCATCATGACGTCCAGAAGCAGAGTCTCGTAAGCCACCGGAGTGTTGACTCCAAAGGAGTCGCGATAGCTGAAATCGGCTTCGACGGTGATGCCATTCATGCCGATTCCGGGCCGCTTGGCCGCAAATGAAATTGCGATGCCTTCGTCCGGCTGAATCCGGATGCCGATGACGTTCGGCTCGGGTTGGCGATTGGAACTGCCAAACAGAGCCTCGGGCGTGGGCTTGAGATGGACCCGGATCTCGGTGAGGTGAGCCGCCAGCCGTTTGCCGGTGCGGATACAGAAGGGCACGCCTGACCATCGCCAGTTGTCGACGTGCAACTCTAAAGCCACGAAGGTTTCCGTCATAGAACCCTCGGCCACACCGGGTTCCTGACGATAGCCGCGCACCAGGTTCCCGTCCAGAACGCCAGGCCCGTACTGCCCGCGCACGGTGCGCCGCGACACTTCTTCCAGAGTCATCGGGCGGATTGCCTTCAACACTTGCACCTTCTGTTCGCGCACGGCGTCGGCATCCATGCTGAAGGGCGGCTCCATCGCGGTCAGCGACAGCAGTTGCAGTAAATGGTTGGCGACCATGTCGCGCAGAGCCCCCGTCTCCTCATAAAACTTTGCGCGATTCTCCACGCCAAGTGGTTCGGCAGCCGTAATCTCGACGTAGTCGATGAAGTTGCGATTCCACAACGGCTCGAAGAGTGAATTTCCGAAGCGGAACATCAAGATGTTCTGCACCGTCTCTTTGCCGAGATAGTGGTCGATGCGATAGACCGAACTCTCTTCAAAGACTGCCAGCAGTGTTTTGTTCAGGCTCCGCGCGCTCTCCAGGTCGCGTCCGAATGGCTTTTCTATCACGATGCGCGACCAGCCATTTTCATCATGGTTCAGCCCCGCTCCGCCCAATCCGGCAATCACCTTGGGCGCAATGGATGGGGGCACCGCGAGATAAAAGAGATGATTGCCGCTGGCTCCGGCAGCGCGCATCTCCTCCAACTTCTTCGCCAAATTCGTATAGGTCTCGGGTGTATCCAGATCGCCAGAGAGATAGCTCAGCTTGCCCGCAAACTTCTGCCAGTTTTCCTGGTTGAACGTGCGCGCATCATTGGACATCTCGACTGACTGATGCATCGTGGCGCGAAACTCGTCATCGCTCATCGCCGGCAATCCCACGCCAACAATGTCGAGGCCGCGCTTGGTGCAGCCCATCGAAGTCAGATCAAAAACGGCAGGCAGCAGCTTGCGTCGTGTCAGATCGCCGGAGCCGCCAAAGATAATCAGGATGCAGGGCTCAGCCACGGGCAGCGGCTGCACTTCGGTAGGTGCGGTCGGAATCGCGGTCACAGTGCTCATGTTTGTGGTCTGTCCTGAAAACCAGTGTATTGATGCTTTACACCGGCTTTCGGCCTCAACAATTCGGCGCCACCTTTCAGACGCGCCGGTTGTCTTTACGCTTTCTCCACTGCTTGCAGCAATCGCCGGAGTCCGGCCAATACGTCCAGCCCTAGGTCGACCCGTATTGCGCGCCGTCCGTGTTTCACCAGCGATTCAAGATCGCCCAATGACTGTGCCTGCTTCAGCACGCTGAATCCGAACGGCTCACGCGGGATCGGCACATCCTTGGCATCTTGCGAAGTGAGTTGCAGAAACACTCCGTTGTTTCCGCCGCCCTTGTGCAACTGCCCGGTGGAGTGCAGAAATCGCGGCCCGTATCCTGTTGTTGCGGCTGCGCCGGTCTTGGCTCGCACGGCCAAGCGCAGTTGCTGCACTAGCGCTTCGGCCTCGGGAGTCTCCTGAAAATACTGTGTGATCGCCACGTAATCTCCGGCATGCACCTTTTTCAGGTGAGCGGCAATCGCTGCGTCCAGGGTCGCGCCCAAAGCTTTGTCTTCGCCGTAAAGCTTTAACGTCGCCCTCGTTTACCACGCGGCGTCTGCTGCGGCAGCGAACCCTTGGCCACAAACTCAGCTCAACAACCGCTTTGTATTGTCCTTGGATTCCTGCACATTCGGCTGATCGAAGGCGTCGATCTTGAGCAGAGAACTCGCCACTGCGGTCGCAAATTCCCAGACGAAGAACGTTGCGCCGAGGTCGAGCGCTCCGCTCAATTGCTGCTGCACCAACGGGAATCCCGCACTCTCCAGCGCCGAAAGTTTTGCGCTTGTCTCCGCGTCGCCGCGCCCACGGCGATCCAAGCAAAGACGCGGTCCTTGCCATAATCTTTCGCCGTCGCCCAAAGCCTCGCCGGCAACGGGCACGATTCCTTTTCCTTCTTTGCCCGTGCTCTCGGCTACCAGTTGCTCAATCCAGAGTCCGAGCGAAGCGATTTCGTTTGAGGCCACGAGCGTCAGTTTGTCCACGCCTTTGTTTGCCAGTGCCCCCAGCAGCGCGCCAAGCGCCGCTCCCGGATTCGCGGATGCATCCTCGCTCTGGCAGGTCTTGGCCGCAGCCACTGCGCGCTCCAGCAGCGCTTTCACGTCGCCGCCCATCACCGCAAATGGAACCATGCCGAACAAGCTCAAGCGCCGAGTAGCGGCCGCCGATATCGGGCCAGTTTACAAACGTCTTGCGATAAGCCTGTTCCTTCGCCTGCTTTTCCAGCAGTGTTCCAGGATCGGTGATGGCGATGAAATTTTCGCCCGCCTTCGCGCCCTTCAACTGCTTCACGCGTTCGTAGAAGTAGCGCTCGAACATCTGCGGCTCGGTGGTCGAGCCCGACTTGGAGGCTACGATGAAGAGCGTGCTTTCGAGTTTCACTTGCGCTTCGATGTGCGCCACTGCCGCCGGAACCGTCGAATCAAGCAC
Organism: uncultured Acidobacteriota bacterium; assembly: GCA_963786435.1. Lineage (GTDB taxonomy): Bacteria > Acidobacteriota > Terriglobia > Terriglobales > Acidobacteriaceae > TOLSYN. The sequence goes on along the minus strand of CAWAZK010000002.1, from coordinate 1,180,397 downwards.
CAGCAGTTCGGGGTAGCCGGGCTGCCGTCCAAAGCTGTGTGCCAGAACCTCCGGACCCAGGCTGGAGCCGCCCATCCCCAGCACCACGGCGTGAGTGAATCCAGCAGTGCGAATCTCCTGCGCAAAGGATGTCAACTCCGCCACGCGCTCCAGGACCTGTCCCGGAACCGTCAGCCACCCCAGCGAGTTGGCGATGATTTTTTGGTGCTCGGGCTGGTCGGACCACACGCTCGCGTCCTTCTTCCAGATCCGTGCAATCGTATCTTTCGACTTCAGCTCATCCAGTGCAGATTCGAAGCTCCGCCTGCCGCGTTCCGGACAATACCTCTTCACTTACTTTAGACATGCGCGACCTCGTGCCGACGCCGTTCAATGACCGCAATCAGGTTGTTGTAGGATTCCGAAAAGCTCTTGACGCCCGCTACCGTCAACTCGTCGGTCACGGCCTTCAGATCGATTCCGATCTCCTTCAGTTTGTCGAACAATTCGTGCGCGCCTTTCAGATCGTCGGTGATGGTCACAACCGGCTTGCCGTGGTCGCGGAAGGCTTCATAGGTTGCCGGAGGCATTGTGTTCACCGTGTGCGGTCCGATCAGCGTGTCGATGTAGAGCACGTCGGAGTACTTCGGATTCTTGGTGCCGGTCGAGGCCCACAGCGGACGCTGCACGTGGGCACCGGCGGCTGCCAGCTTCTCCCAGCGTGGCCCGCTGAAAAGTTGCTGGAATTTCTCATACGCCAGCTTCGCATTCGCAATGGCGGTCTTGCCCTCCAGCTCTGCCGCCTCCGGACGCCCCGCTTTGGCGATCTCCTCCAATTTCTTGTCCACCGCCGTGTCGATGCGGCTGACGAAAAAGCTAGCCACCGAAGCAACACGGTTCACCGCTCCACCTTTGGCAATGCGCTTTTCCAAACCCTTCAGATACGCCTCGACCACCTGCGCGTAAACTTCCACCGAGAAGATCAGGGTCACGTTCACGCTGATGCCTTCCGAGATCAGCTCCTCAAACGCGGGCAGCCCCTCGGGCGTTGCCGGAACTTTGATCATCACGTTGGGCCGGGCCAGCTTGGCGTGCAAGCGCTTGGCTTCCTTCACCGTGGCTGCCGTCTCCCGCGCCAGCAAAGGAGATACTTCAATACTCACGAATCCGTCTTCGCCCTTCGTGCTCTCGTATACGGGCAGGAAGACGTCGGCTGCGCTGGCGATGTCCTCCGACCACCAGCGCATCGTAAATCTCAGCCAAGTCCGGCGCCTTTGCCCACCAATGCGCGCAGGGCGTCTTCATAATCCTTGCTGCCGGAGATTGCCTTCTCGAAGATCGTCGGATTCGAGGTCAGTCCCCGGAGCCCATCTTCCTCGATCATCTTTTTCAGTGTGCCTTGGGAGACCAGGGAACGCGTCATCTGGTCGTACCACGGGCTTTGTCCCAACTTGCTTAACTGCGCTAAAGGATTGCTGGCCATTACTCATCTCCTCGTGACTTCTATACGTCAAACTGTTGCGTCAGAACTTTGCTTCCATGGCGGTGATCTTCTCCACGCCGCCGCCGATGCCGTTCCTCGCCGCCAAATTTTGCCGCCAAGAAAGGCCCGCACCAGCTCCACGGCCAGTGCCTCGCCAATCACTCGCCCGCCCAGGCAAAGCACGTTCATCTTGTCGTGCTCCACGCCCTGATGCGCAGAATACGTGTCGTGACAAAGCGCGGCACGAATGCCGCGCACTTTGTTTGCCGCCACCGATGCGCCCACGCCACTGCCGCAGATGAGAACTGCCGCGCTCAGCCCGGCCTTCCTTCAGCGCCGCCGCAATATCGGCGGCGCGGTCCGGATAGTCATCGGGCGTCACGGCATCGTGGGTGCCGAGATCCAGGGCTTCATGCCCCAGCCTGCGTACTTCGTCCAACACGGGGTTCAGTAACAGCGAGCCCGCGTGGTCTGCCGCGATGGCAACTTTCATCTATTTTACTTTCCTTGCCGCAGCACTTCTCGTCGCCAGCCGCAATTCATCTACTCTTTCCCGGCCCTTCACTGCCGCAATCGTCTCCTTGGCGTGCTCCACCACGTTTTCCGTGGTAAAGCCGAAGTGCTTGAACACCTCTTTCGCCGGAGCTGAGGCGCCGAACTGCTTTTGCCCCACGACTCTGTCCTTCCAGTCCCACGTAACGCTCCCAGCCGATCGGAGTCCCGGCCTCCACGGCGACGCGCGCCCGCACCGCGCTGGGCAACACGCTCTCCTTGTACTCCGCGCTCTGGTCGTCAAAAAGATCCCAGCAGGGCATGCTGACCACGCGCGCCTTCACGCCCTCGGCTGCCAGCTTTTCCTGGGCCTCCAGCGCAAGCTGCAACTCGCTTCCGGTGCCGATCAGAATCACATCCGGACGTCGCCCTGCACGTCGCTGAAAACATATGCGCCCTTGCGGAGCCCTTCGGCGCTGGCGTACTTGGTGCGGTCAAAGGTCGGGACCGCCTGCCGGGTCAGCGCCAGGGCCGTCGGATGCTTCTTGCTCTCGATCGCCATCTTCCATGCCACCGCAGTCTCGTTCGCATCCGCCGGACGGATAAGCCGCATATACGGCATCAGCGCGCAGCGACATGACCTGCTCGACTGGTTCGTGCGTCGGGCCGTCCTCGCCCACCGCAATCGAGTCGTGGGTGAAGACATAGGTCACCGGCAACTCCATGATGGAGGCCAGCCGCAGCGCTCGCGCGCATGTAGTCGCTGAATACCATGAAGGTTCCGCCGAAGACATGCAGGCCACTGGCGGCGATCCCGTTCAGGATTCCGCCCATGCCCATTTCGCGCACGCCAAAGCGCAGAATGCGTCCGCCGTAGCTGCCGGCTCTCAAAGCTCGTCTCGCCGTCGATCTTCGTTTTGTTGGAGGTTTCAAGATCGGCCGAGCCGCCCAGCATCCAAGGCAGGTTCTTCGCAATCGAGTTCATGACTTTGTTGCTGGCCTCGCGCGTGGCAATGCCTTTGGCGTCGGCAGGGAAGACCGGAACATCCTTGTCCCAGCCTTCGGGCAGTTTGCCGGTCATGATTCCGTCCCACTGCTTTGCCAGCTCAGGATTCTTCTTCGCCCAGAGCTCGTATCCTGCCTTCCACTCGGCTTCCAGCTTCTTGCCGCGCTCCACGGCCTCGCCCATATGGGCGCCGACCTCTTTCGGAATCAGGAACTGCGCATCTTCCGGCCAGCCGTAGAAGCGCTTGGTGGCCTTCACTTCCTCCGACGCCGAGCGGTTCGCCGTGCGCCGCGCTCTTGTCCTGCTTGTGGGGCGAGCCGTAGCCGATGTGGGAGTGCACGATGATCAGCGTGGGCCGCGCGGTCTCCCGCTGCGCCTCGCGGATCGCCGTCTTCCACCGCTTCCAGGTCGTTTGCGTCTTCCACGGTCAGCACGTTCCAGTGATAGCCCTTGAAGCGTGACTCCACATCGTCGCTATAGGCAAGCGTGGTTGGACCATCCAGGCTGATGTGGTTCGAGTCATAGAGCCAGACCAGGTTCGAGAGCTTCAGATGGCCGGCCAGCGCCGCCGCCTCGTGCGAAAGTCCTTCCATCATGTCGCCGTCGGAGCAGATCGAGTACACCCGGTAATCGACGATCTTGTCCTCGGCCTGATTGAAGTGAGCTGCCAGCCAGCGCTCGGCGATGGCCATGCCCACCGAGTTCGCAACTCCCTGTCCCAGCGGTCCGGTCGTGGTCTCCACGCCGGGGGTGATGTTGTACTCCGGATGCCCAGGGCATTTCGAGCCAAGCTGGCGGAATTTTTCGATCTCCGAGAGCGGAAGGTCGTAGCCGGTCAGGTGCAGCATCGAGTAGAGCAGCATGGAGGCGTGTCCGGCGGAGAGCACCACCCGGTCGCGATTCGGCCAGCGGGGATTTGCCGGGCTATACCGCAGGAAGCGGTCCCACAGCACATACGCGACCGGAGCCAGCCCCATCGGGGCTCCGGGATGTCCACTGTTTGCCTTCTGAACCGCGTCGATGGAGAGCGTGCGGATGGTGTTTACGCACAATTGGTCGAGCGCCGATGGCTTCGTGGTTTCAAGCTGCTGCACATTTGCTGACATGTATGTTTGAGTTGCCTTTCTGCCCCGGCGCGTGCCGGGTGCTACGCAAAACTTTTAGGAATTCCGGGCAGAGTACCCAGGTAAGTCACATCAACAATAATGCCGTGCGCCAGTGTGCCAAGTCGAGCCACACTTCAATTTTCGGCGGTTCTTTACCTTTTTCAGATGCCGCGAGGTGCCCTGTCGCGAACCGAAGCTGCCGCATTTGCGCGATCCCGCCCGAAGGAAAATTGGAGGGCAGAAAGATCCAGCAAAAACCGATTCGGGAACTCTCTCTGGCGATTACCCTGATCGATCACCTAATCACGGATAGGGAAAAATCATTTTCACCTTTGCTATTATCTGGCGCGTCTAAACAAAGCAGAGCCGGGCCGCGGCGGCCATTTCACTTCCGCCGTATAATGACTCTAGTTCCGGCTGGTGTTCAAAGGATCCATGTCAAAAAGCGTAAAAACCTCACTTCTCCTGTTGTCGTTCCTCATCCTTGGCTTTCGCGGTCGCTGGCGCGGTTGGCGTCAAGGCAAGCAGCGGCAATGATGGCGCATATCGCCAGATGAGCGTGTACAGCGAAGTCCTTTCGCGCATTCGGTCCGATTATGTCGAAGATCCGAACATTCCACAGGTCAGCAATGGAGCCCTGCACGGGTTGCTGGAGGCGCTCGATTCCGACTCCAGCTATCTGAGCCCGGATGAGTACAAGCATTACAAGCAGTTCGGCCAGCCGCCGGCGGGCATTGGCGCGGCAGTCTCCAAGCGCTTCGGCTACGGTGACGTGATCTCGGTTGTGCCCGGAGGCCCGGCCGACAAAGCTGGCCTTCTCGCCGGCGACATTGTTGAAGCTCTGGACGATAAAAGCACCCGCGAGATGTCGGTGGCCGAATTCAACGGATTGCTCGGAGGTCCGGTTGGCTCCGTCGTCAATCTCAGCGTGGTGCGCCCCACCAAGGCTCAGCCGACAAAAGATTTCCATCACCCGCGAAGCCGGTGAAGTATCCGGCGGTCACCTCCAAGATGCTGGAAAGCCAGATTGGTTACATTCGCGCCGAGGGCTTTCCGAAAGGCCGCGCCCAGGAGATCGCCTCGCATGTCCGCGAGCTTCAGAAGAACGGTGCAAAGAAGCTGATCCTCGACCTTCGTAACTCCGGCGATGGCGATATCGACGAGGGCATCTCGACCGCGAACCTGTTTCTGAATCACGGGCAGATCGCCTACGTGGAAGGGCAGAAGTATCCGCGTCAGAATTTCACCGCCGATCCGTCCAAGGCAATCACCAGTTTGCCGTTGGTGGTGATCGTGAATAAATCGACTGCCGGAGCCGCTGAAATCGTGGCTGGTGCGATTCTGGACAATGCGCGCGGCGACGTTCTCGGCGATAAGACCTTTGGCGCCGGCTCCATCCAAAAGACGATCGATCTTCAGGACGGAGGAGCGCTGATCCTCTCCATTGCCAAGTATTACACTCCGGCGGGCAAAGCGATTCAAAACGCCGCCATCACTCCCAATGTTCTGGTGGCGGACAAGACTGACGACTTCATCGCTCCAGAAGATTCGGATATCGACACCGGATGAGAACGAGAAGCCGAGCCCAAAAGAATCAGCCCGACGAGCAGCTTCGCCGTGCCATCGAACAACTCACCAAGCAGGAAGTGAAGGCCGCCGCGGCAGGCGCATAGCGGGCGGTCGTCACTGGATGCAGCCCCAACCATAATCGGTTGGGGCTTTTTCCTGCCCGGACGAATTGGTTGAGGTGAGGAAAAAAAGGCCGCGAATTGGCAGCCGCGGCCCTGAAACAGAACACCAATGTCTACTTTCGGCAACGTCCTAATTTGCCTTTTGTTGCTGATGAATTCAAATAGGACACCTACCTACTTTTTGCCCTTCTTGCCTTTCTTGCCCTTCTTTTCAGGCTTTTTGGAAGCCTTCTTCTTGTCGGCCTTCTTCTCGATTTTTTTGTCAGCTTTCTTTGCGAGCTTCTTGTCTTCTTTGCCCGCCTTGGCCGCTTTCTTTGCTGCCTTTTTGGCGGTCTTCACTGGAGCCGCTTTCTTCGCAGCCTTTTTCGCCACGCTCTTCACGGCCGCCTTCTTGGCCGCCTTTTTGGCGGTCGGCTGCTTCGCAGTGACTTTCTTAACAGCAGCTTTCTTAGCGACGGCTTTCTTGGGAGCCGCTTTCTTCGCAGCCGCCTTCTTGGCTACTTTCTTCGCCGGCTTCTTTGCCGGAGGAGGCGGCAGCGGCTGCTTCTTCGTCACGCTGAGCACGGCTGGCGGAAGGAGCTACTGCTTCGTCTTCAACGTGGCCCTGTTCCTGTTCTTCCGGTTCTTCCTCCTCGTCTTCCAGTTCTTCTTCTTCCTCTTCGTCAATTACATCGTCAAATGCTTCGTTATCGCCGAATTCATCGCCATCATCATTGCCGCGACCGTAAAGAGTTTCGTCGAACGTCATGTCTCCTCCTGGATTCTTTTTCCACTCCGCGCCCGCGGACCGCTGAGCACAGGTACAACACGACTGCTGCCGCTTCTTTGGCTGATGCGGGCAGGACGCGTGAAATCATGCGCGCCCCTGCACTCGAACACAATAACTCAGCCTCGTTTGCGATGCAATGGAATGCGGTGATCGAAGCGCCGAACGCTAATCTATTTTGATATGTCAGTCTTGTCGCTTATGTCTCTTGCTTCGGGAGGACACGGTGCTTGCCCGAATCGTGCGTAGGTGCTTCGCGGTAGGGACTCTTGCGGAAGTTACACTGCGACTCACTTTCTTCTTGCCTGCGATCTTCGCCGATACGTGCGCGGTGCGTGGCGTGTGCTGGGCCGTTCCCGCGTGAGGGCGGCTACGGGAAGTTTCAGACTTGGCCTTTCCCTCACGCTTCGTCGTCGGCTTTGAAGATCGTCAGCGATCGTCCGGCACGCAACGCATTGCCTTTCAGGTGATTCCATTGTCGAACCTTCTCCGCTGGAACGCCGAAATCATCCGCCACCGACAGAACCGTGTCTCCTTTGCGCACCGTGTAATGCACCGGATGCTTGCTGTAGCTCACCGTCGCGGAGCGGGTTGGCGCGGCCTTGGCCGGGGAAACGGGAATTATCAGCTTGCTCTCGGTTACCAGTGCCGTACCGTCCAGATTGTTTGCTTCGGCGATGGCGGTGGTCGTGGTATGGTAGCGGCGCGCGATCTCGCTCAGCGTCTCTCCGTTTTCCACGCGGTGGTACCGCCAGTAAACTCGCATCTCTTCGGGAATTGCCTCGACGGCGGCTTCGAATCTCGCGGCCGTTCCTTTGGGCAGGTGGAGGTCAAAATCCATATCCTTCGGGGTGGTCATGCGCAGCAGGCTTGGGTTCAGCTCCTGCAGCACTGCTGTGGATGAGTCGGTACACTCGGCTACCAGTCGGAGATCGATCGGGTAGTGAATGCGAACTGTGTCGGATGCCAGCGGCGAGTCCAGTGCCAAGATGATCTAGCCCGTACTGGGAGGGATTTTTCGCCATGATGGTCATGGCCAGAATAATTGGCACGTAGTTGCGCGTCTCCTCCGGCAATACGTTGCGCCGGTGAGAGCTCCCAGAAATCGGCGTAGCCGGTGCGCTGCACCGCGCGCTGAACTGTGCCCGGCCCGGAGTTGTAGGCCGCCATCGCCAGGTACCAGTCGCCGAACTGGTTGTAGAGATCCTTGAGCAGACGGGCGGCGGCGCGGGTGGCCTTCTCCGGGTCCTGCCGTTCGTCCACCCACCAGTTGTGCTGCAAGCCTGCGTGGACGCCGTCCCAGGGCATGAACTGCCACATTCCCCGCGCTCCCATGCGAGACAATGCCAGCGGTTCGAAGCCGGATTCCGCCTGGGCCAGGAACATCAGATCCTGCGGCACGCCTTCCTCGCGGAAGACCCGCGAGATCATATCGCTGTAGCGGCCGCGACGGATCAGTGCGCGCTCGATGGTGCCGTGCCCGCGGGTGGAAAAGTAGTTGATGTAACTCACCACCGGATCGGTCAACATCAGCGGAAGATCGCTATGGGTGTTGGCCAACTCGGCTTGCGCCTTCGCTTTGATTGAGGGATCGACGGGGAAGGTGATGTTGTTGGCCTCATCGATGGGCGCGGGCTCGGCGCGCTTGTTCGGTGAATCCATCGCCGGCCTTCAGTGCCTGCATCTCCAATTCGTGCGTTGCCTCAACGATCTTGTCGAACTCACTCTGCAACTTCTCATCGCTCTGCACGCCGGCCGGTCCGCGCAGCAGAAGATTGAATGCCGCGTCGAAGTTGTCCTTGGCGGCTTCCAGGTGTCCGGCCGTGTAGTTGGCTTGTCCGCGGGCGTATTCGGCTTCGGCTTGCGCGATCAACTGCTCGACGGTTGCGGCGACAGGTTGCGGCGCGGCGGTGCGCTGTGCGGGGGGCGTCTGCGGGGTAGCTGGTACTGGGATTGCCGGGGCTGGAAGAGTCGGTGCCGTAGCTTGCGGCCCGGGCAATGTGGAGGCGGCGTCCTTAGTGTGTTCACAGGAGGCGAGGAGCAGGCTGGATACCAGCAACAGCGGCAGGATTGTGCGGTCCAAAAGACTCATCGGTATGTGCGGAGTGTTTCCGGCAGGGAGTTCGGTTGCAACCACCGGAGCACGCGCTTTCTCAAATCTACGAACGATTCACGGAAAGGGTCAATCGTTTGCAAAAATTCATATTTACTCATTCAGCAATGGTTGCGCGACTCAGAACCATATACTACCATCCAACCTGCGATAACTGATCTATTGACGCTGGCAAGAAGCTCGCTTCAGAGTACCGGGAGACCCGGTTGTGCCTTCGCGTCCGCAAGAGACAGTCGGGAGGCAAGAGCCGTTTCCGGAGGCTCCTCGTCCGCACTTTAAGCGTCTTCAAAGCCGTACGGCTTCGCTGACTGCACAAGAAAGTGCGCCGGCACGAATCGCGGTCTTGACGTGCAAATTCTCTCCGGAAACTCTCATTGCAAAGAGTTTCCGCGCTGTGCGAAGTGCGAGGAAGGCCTAGCGCTTTCCTCGTGTGGCATCGAGGCACTGGCCATAGAGGTCGATGAGATGTTTGGCGTAATCTTCGGCTCGCGAAACGGTGCCGCCCTGGAATCCTGCGCCGGGGGTTCCGGTACGGCCAAAGCCGGTGGTCGTGGCGATGAATTTCATCATCTCCAGCGCGATTTCCTCGTCGCGTCGCAGGGGTGGTGCCGCAGGAGTGGAATTGGTTGGGGTATCGCTCACGGGAATTCTCCGAGGCTGAATTGAAAAATAATACCGCGCCGGCTTCAGAAAAAGCGGCGCGGTGCCGATCATAACAGATATGAAGAAGAGAACCGAAGAGTCGGGGAATGAGAGGAGCGGAGCAGAGTGTCCGCTCCTCTTCCGCAGCTATGGAATTTCACATATGGGAGCTACTCGACTGGAAGCCTGGCGATGAGCCGGCGGATCAGCCTCGATGCGCGCCGGGAGCGGGGGCTTCCTGGGGGGGAGCGCCGTCCCGGGTTGAATGGAATGACGCTGCGCCTCGGCTTCACCGCTTTGCTCCTTGGTTTCGCCGGTAAAGATAGGGCGCAGCAAGCCGGCCTCGAGCAGGACCGCGGAGAGGGAGTCGAGCGCGGCGTAGTAGCGGCGCTCGGCCCTCTGCACGGTGATGCCGAGGCGAAGTGCTGCCTCCGGGATGCTGTGATCGAGCAGGATGACGCCGGCGATGATCTCCAGAAAATGACGCTCCACGCGTTCGAAGGCGCGCTCGATGTCATGGACGAAGATCACGGCGTCCTCGAAGGTGTTCAGCCGGTAGGAGCTGACGCGAGCGCGGAAGCAGAGTCCTCCGAGGATGCTGGGCAGCCGCCCTATATCGACCGAGACACGGAAGTATCGCCGCAGCAGAGCGCGCGTGTAAGGACGGTAGGCGTTCAAGTTCTCGTCCCGGGGCTGTTTGGAGCGTCCGTTGGAAACGAGTTGCAGTTTGGAGTTAACGGGGGAATTATTCATGCCTGCACCTCCGCCCGAAGCCGGGTCCAGAGCTGGAGAAAGGAAGCTGGACCATCGAGCAGAAGCGAAGCTTCCGCCTTTGCGCATGGTGCGCACTGTGTCCGCTGGCTGCCGGAACGGCGCAGCCAGATGTTGCCGCAGCGTTCACAGTATTTGAGTTCCATGTTGCGCAATTGTGGTGACTCGGATGTTGCTTTCACTGTTTTTGCTCCCAATAAAAAAAAGCCCGCCACCGGCAGCGGGCGATGATTGCGGGAGTTGGAGACTCCGGGCAAGGATCAGGCCAGTGCCAGCGACAGGGCTCGTTTTATTTGCGATGACCTGTTCGTTTTTATTTTGAAATCGGCGCATCCCCATCCCGGAATCGCCGTTTAACCGAAGTGTGACTTTGTCTGTGACCAGAATCAGGTCAGCCGACGGTCATCCTTACGGGTAAAGTAGCCTTCCTCGTAACCTGATTTGAGAATTGTGCCGTTCTGGATGACAACGCTGAGTCGACCAGTGAAAGCGATCTCCCGGAGTAGCTGCGAGACTCCCATGGAAAGAAGTTCGGAATTGCGAACCTTGCGGCGAAACTCGACAAACGTAGTCTCGCGCGAAGCATTAACGTCGTGCTCCATTGCCTACTTCTCCTGCGTGTTTGGAAATGAGTTGTTGGATGAATCATTGAGTACCGGGGCAGGGAAGTCAAATAGAAAAGTTGCTAGAAGTTGTTACCAAAGTTTTGTCATTTCTTATAGCTATATTGCGGGCTGGCCACAAGGGGCAGTGCGATGTTGATTTCAGATTTACAAAATCGTTTGCGAACTCTGGTACGCGAGCGCATTGACGCGAAGGAGTTGACTGGAACGGAGCTGGCGAGCCGTGCCGGATTCCAGCAGGCGCACGTTTCCAATTTCCTGAACCAGCGCCGGGGGTTGAGCGTTGAGGCGATGGACCGGGTGATGGAGGTGTTGCGGCTGGACGTTCGCGACCTGATGCCGGAGGAGCGGCGAAGAGTGCCGGCGGAGGGTTGCGAGGAATCCGGCTTTGAGTCTGTTCCGGTGGTGGGGACTGGGGCGCTGTTGCAGAGCGATTTTGGCGCGAAAGACGTGATTGAGTACCTGCGTTTCAAGAAGAGCTTTCTGCGGCGGATTCGTCCGGAGATGGCGAACCAACGCGGGAGCTGGCAGCGGTTTGTGTTGATGAAGGCGGATAAGGATTCGGGGATGGCGATGCGTCCGAGGCTGTTGCCGGGAGCGACGCTGCTGATCGATCGCCACTATAACTCGCTACACAGCTATCGGAGGCGCGAGCCGAATCTCTACGTGGTGAAGAGCGGCGAGATGTGTACGGTGCGGTATGTGGAGTTGCAGGGGAATCAGCTCACGTTGCGTCCGGAGAATCAAACTTTCCCTCTGGGGTACGTGCAGCTAGGAAAGGGCGAGACCTTTGCGGATTACGTGGTGGGGCGAGTGGCGCACATCTCGATTGAGACGTAGCGATTTCCGTTGTGGGATAGTGAGTGCCTGGGCCTGTTTGCGACAGGTAACGATTGAGAGACGCTCTTCTTCTTATCCCAGCACTATCTCGTGACGCTTCCCAGCACCTCACCCGTTTTTGGATCAAGTTGCACAATGATGTCGCGCCGGTCGCGTTGGTACTCGCCTTGCGAGATGCAGTGTGCTTCCCATACAAAGTCCAGCCCGAAAGGCCCCGGGAAGCCTTTTGGGTTGCGATGAGGCATATTTGGGTCGAGCAGAGAGAGCAAGACCTGCCCGATGCGATAGCCGGACAGTTGCTGCTGTATGGCCTGCAAAGCGCGCGGCACGACGACGGTTGAGTCAACCCACTGCCCTGACACGAGCTCGATGCCGTCCTTGTACTTCGGGTCTTCAATCGAGGGGAAGTAGCTCCACCACACCCGCCCGGTGCGAGGGACGACGAAACAGCACCTTTGCTGGAGCTTCTGAGAGACAAAGGTTGTTCCCCAACTTCCGCTTGGTCTTAGTCGTCCGTCCTCGGTAATTGAAACGAAACCTGGGCTGAACTGACGGATTCCAAGAGATGGAGATGCGTACATGCTTTGTAGAAGCGCATCGTCAGCCCACTCGCGAGCCAACGGCAAGACCACATCGTAGGCATCATGCGCGCTTAGTGCTCCGAGTTGGGGAATGCCGGGCGGCAGTGCTGCTGGAATCGGAAGAAGAAGTTGAGAGCATTGCTGCTCAAGAGCCGGGAGGATGCGACTGAGGAGCCTTCCGCAGCCCGCAAGCACGGTGGCGAGTTCCGAAGATGTGGAGTACGTCCACATTGGCCTGTTCAGCTCCTGATGGAACATCCAGAAGATACTTTTACGCGTGCCTCCTCTGCCTTTGTGCAAACCGCCGAAGGGCGCGTTGGGAAAGTCAGCGGCGAACTCGATGGTGAACGTCTTGCCGAGCCCCTGCTGAAATATCTTCTCGAACCTCAGCAGCAGATCGAGCGTAGGCGCGACAGACTTTCGAAACCACAACTCATCAATATCTGATTCGTCTGGGCGGAATGCGGGGAAGCGCTCACGCATGAAGCGTTTGAGGTGTGAAGGAAAATTGATGCTCTCCTTCGTCCCTGCCATGACGTCGCCAAAGCGCTTTTGAAATGCGTTCCATGGTCCAGAGAGCAGCGGTATGTCCTTCAGGTCATCGGGGACGGCATGAACTTGATCGGAGGCTCGGGCCATTGCCTCATCGAAGCTGAACAGGACATTCAACTGGTCTTCAGCGCTCGGCGGTTGCAGGCGCGGATCGATGGGTTGTTCTTCGGGCGGCAAGATAGCAGATCCTTTTGACTTAGCCGCAAAGCCAGCGCTCATCTTCTCAAAGCGAAGGCCGGTTCGTTCAGCGGCTTGCGCGACCGTTGTAGCAACTGACTGGTCCTTCAGACTTAGAGCCTGGAAGTGCACCGAGACCCCTGCCGAAATTGCATGCGCGCTGTGGCTGTAACGTGAGAAGCGGGCGTCGACAACCGTTGCCGATGTGTCACCAACCGCACGACGTCAAAAGCCCCACATTAGCCAAAGGATGGCTAATATGGGCCACCCGCCACCCGCGCGTGATTCTCACAATCCCTTTGCAGTCAGGCGGCGGATCATACACAGGTTGCAGTCAGGCGGCGGACCATACACAGGTTGCGGTCAGGCGGCGGACCATACACAGGCACTCAGTATCCGTTTCGGAGCTGCCAGAATAGGTAGCGGATTTTTGTTGTCAAGAGCGGAAAATTTCAAATTGTAGAGTAAGTAGTTGATTTTATGAGGAATAGAGTTGGAGTGGCAGGTGAGGGGATGAGGGGGGTGAAATTGATATCCTGAAAATAAGAGCAAAGAAAAAGAGGGGCGGTGGGTGTGGCATCGAAGAAAGAGCCGAAGGCAAAGGTGAAAAAAGAAGGACTTGGAGGGGGCGATCCGGGCGAGGCTGCGAAAAAGAAGCCAAAGGCGGTGAAGGTACAGACCAAGGTAACGGACAAGGACGTCGCCGAAGAGCGTGAGACAAAGCGCGATTCTGGAAAGCGTCATAAAATACGAGTTCCGGTCCGCAGAAAGGGAACGGATGCGAAAGCGGAAGCGGAACTGGATCCGTTTGAGGTTGCGAAGCAGACGGTGAAGGGGTCGGTTCCGGCGATTGTAGAAGCGATGGTGGAGAAGGCAAAGAAGGGAAGCTGCACGCACGCCAAGACGCTGCTGGAGATGACGGGCGCCAAGCATATGTTCGACGGCGAGGGGGAAGTGGACCAGGGCGAGCCGTGGGCGAAGCTGGTTCTGGAACGACTGGACGAAGCGGATTCCGAAGCGGAGCCGGGGAGCGTGGGCGAAGACGAGCAGGAAATTGCGGCCGAGCAGTAGAGGGTGACGGGCACGGATCAGGCACGTAGCGTTATGTGATAAACAATGGTGCGATAAGCCTTGTGTGATAAACATGGTGCGATAAACATTGTGCGGTGAACCTGGTGCGATAAAAAGGCGAACGCTGGCATGGATATGACGTGGGTGACTGACCGGATCGCGGTGGGCGGCGGGATCTGGGTGGATGAGAAAATGGCCGAGGTAGTGCGCGCGGGAGTGACGCACGTCATCGACATGCAGCTTGAATTCGACGACACACCGCTGGGCAGGCGTGCGGGCGTGGAAGTGCTTTGGAATCCGGTGGACGATGATTTTGAGCCGAAGGGTCGAGAGGTGTTTGAGCGCGGCGTGAACTTTGCGCTGCGGGCGCTGGAAGATCCGCAGGCGAAGCTGTTTGTACATTGCGCGGCGGGGATACACCGGGCTCCGATGATGGCGCTGGCGGTGCTGTGCGCGACGGGGTATTCGCTGGAGCAGGCAAAGCACTTGATCCAGACCAAGCGTTATGTTGTGGACTTTGCCGAGGTTTATGTTCGGAGTGTGGAGCGCTTTTTGAAGAGTTACAACGGCGCGGCGGGAATCAGCCGAAAGGACGGCGACGGAAGAGCATGAAGATGAATACGGGGATGATGGGAAGTTCGAGCCGCCTGATCAGGCGGCTTTTGATTTTTGCGTGGGCGGTGATTTTTGTGGGCGCGGCCGGGGTAAAGGCGGCTCCGGTGAAGACGCTGGTGCAGGACACCTTGTACCGGGCGGACGGGAGCACTGCGCAGGGAAACATTACGATCCGCTGGAATGCGTTCTCGACCAGCGCAGGGGAAGCTGTGGCGGCCGGGCAGATGACGGTGCAGACGGACGCGAACGGCGGAATCTCGATCCCTCTGATTCCGAATACGGGGGCGAGTCCTTCGGGCAGCTATTACAGGGTTGTCATGAACCTGGATGATGGGACGACGAGCGAAGAGATGTGGGTCGTTCCGGCAACCGCGACGACGACGGTGGCGGCGATTCGGGCGAAGGTGGTGCCGCAGGCTGTGGCGGCGCAGTTTGTGAGCCGGGATTATGTGGATTCAGCACTGGCAGCACTGCCGAGCGCGAATGAAGTGCCGTCTGTGCTGGGCTATGGCGCGAAGTGCGATGGGGCTACGGATGATTCGGCGGCGTTTACGGCGGCGGATGCGCTGGGGGTTTCGGTGCTGGTGCCGAGCGGGACGGCGGGAGCGTGCGTCATTAAGTCTTCGATTGCGCTGAACTCGCAGTGGATCGTGAATCAAGGGGCGAAGCTTTCGCCGGGCGCTGGCGTTACGGTGACGATGGCGAAGGCTCCGCAGGCGGGGCTGTATTCGATCTTCAGTGGTGCGGGGCAAGTGCAGTTTTCGGTGCCTGTCACTGTGTATCCGGAGTGGTGGGGCGCGGTGCCGAATCTGTTGCCGACGAGCGGGACATCTTACGCGTCGGATGCGTATCCGGCGTTGGTTTCGGCGTGCAACTCGCTTCCGATGCGGACAGGACAGATCAATTACTCGGGGGCGAATGCGCGCACCGGCACCATTATGTTTCAGCCGATGTATTACACCTACTCGCATCCCTGGACGTGCTCGTACGGCGTGGCTTATACGATTGGCAACACGACGGGCGGAACGGACGGTGTGGCGTGGCTGGAGTTGGAGGCGGGCGCGGTGCCGACACCGCCTGCAACGGAGACGTTTGCCTGGTTCATTGATCCACCAGCCTCTAGCGCGGGCGGGGCAATGGAAATCAATGAGGCGTTTTCGACGCTGATTCAGGGCGTGAAGGTGGTGGTGGACGGCAACTCTTCAAGCTCCATCACGAATTACGTCTCCGGTGTCTTTGCGCCGCTGGTGCAGGGCACGTCGCTGTCTAACTTTGGGGCACAAAAGGCGTGGGGGCGCGGTTGCGTGCTCATGGCAGCGCCGAGTTCGAACAATCCGAACATGATGGACTGCACGGATACGTTCACAGGTCCGAACGTGACGATTGCGGGCGAGGCGTCGTTTGGCTTTATTAATACGGGCGGCAACAATGTGAGCGGGACATTGGGGCAGGTGGAGACGACGATTCCGACCGGCACCGGGACCGTGACTTACACCATCCCGTATGTGGGCGGCTTTGTGAGCGGCTCATCGCGGGTACAGGTGATGGCGGCAATCTCGGGCAGCCCGTATATCAACTATCCGGTGATGGCGTTCATGCAGAAGGTTACGACTTCGCCTGCGGTTGGACAGTACGAAGAAGGCGCGGGTGGTGTGTTGACGTTCAATGCGGCAGAAGAAGGGTTGCCGATTCGCATCTATTACCAGGACACATCGCAGATTCTTGCGCCGACGACAAACTCGGCGGTGAAGCCGGTCCCGGCGATTCAGGTTGAGGCGAACTCGGATGTTCACATCGACCAGGTCTTCTGCGAGGGTAGTTACGAGTGTTTAGGGACATATAAACTTCTCGGACTCACTATCGACCAGCTAGAGGCTCATCCGGCGGCGGTGCCGAGCGGTGCGGCGGCGGTGGTGATCGATGCCAACAGCAATAACGTGCTGATGCCGAAGCAGAAGTATTTCTTCTATGGCTCAGGCATGTGGACCTATGGCTTGGATGACCTGAAGCATGGTGTTCAACGGACGCTGGTGACGGATGCCAACTCTGATAGTTATGCGCGGGACTACTACTCTCCGGGCTATTTGGCCACGGCTGCAAACGCGTCACCGCAGCCATCGACACCGGGGCTGCTGTATCCCGATGGGGTGACGATTACGGAGAACTCGAATGGGCAGATTTCAGCCTCGGGTTCGTTCAGTTCCGCGAATGTTGGGCCGCTAGGGACAGCAACTTCGAGCAGCGGAAATTATGGCTCAAACCCGCTGACGTGGGCTGGGTCGTATTGGAATGGAAGTGCGGCTACACCTTGTACCTGGACAATGGCGATGACGTTGGGCACGGGAACCTCGCCGGCCTCTTACCTCAACATCACTCCTAGCTGTGGCGGATCGCAATACATCAACTATGGAACGGCGCAGTTGATCGGTACTGGCACGATGAACATCTCCGGCAACCTCTATGCGCAAACCTTTATGCGTGGCAGTGGCACCGGCACGGTGGCGGTGGGCGCGGGGGCGGGAACGGGCGGCGCGGCGGCGTGTGTCTCCGGGACATCTTGTTTGAACAACGGCGGCAGGATACTGGTGACGGCTGGAGCGTCCGGCATGGCTGCAGGGACGCAGGCGACGTTCACCTTTCACAACCAGTTCGCAAATATTCCGGTGTGCCCGGTGACGGTCAACTATAACAACTCGACTGCAACCGCCTTCCTGGCTCCGGGTTGGTCGTCGACTTCGACCGTGCTGACCTTGACTCTTGGCAATCCGCTCGGTGCGGGGCAGACAGTGGAGTTGGACTATCAGTGCTGGTAATGCGGCATCGGGTTGTGGTTCTCAACAGGCCGCCTTCGGGCGGCTGATTCTTTTTAACAAGTGAACGGGTAATTCAGAATCGGAAAGGGTGAAAGAATGATGGAGCTATTGGGACGAATCCTTGAACAACCGAAGACAAGTGCAGCAGGACTGTTGGTTGCTTTAACAACCGTACTGGGAGTACTGCAGACGCAGGGGGTTTCGCTGGGTCACGTGGGGACGGGGAGTGTGATTTCGCTGGGGAGCGCGCTGGCGACGGCGATGCTGGGACTGCTGGCGAAGGACTAAGTCGAACAAGAGAAAAGTCAGAACAGACGCTGCCAGAGATGGCGGCGTCTTTGTTTTGCGCGGAGGAATGTGATGACGAAGAGATGGAAGATGACGGTGGCGTTGCTGGCGGCAATGGGGCTGAGCGTTTGTCTGGTGGGCTGTTCGCAGGCCGATGCGATGAAGGCGGCGAGCACGATTCATGCATATCTGCCGGTGGTGACGGGGTTAGCCGACGATGCTTTGGCGGTCGCGGAAGGAATCGATCCGGCGGCGGCGCCGACTTTGCAGGCGCTGAGCGCGAAGGTGCAGACGGATTTGCAAGGGTTGGAGACAGTCAGCGGTGCGTATGTGGCGGCACCTTCTTCGGATGGGTGGGCGAGCCTGGGGGCGGCGGTGGATTCTCTGGTGAACGATGCAGACCAGGGATTGCTGGCGGCGCTGGCGATTAAAGATCCGGCGAGCCAGGCGAAGGCGAAGGCTGCGCTGAGCGCGGTGGATGCAGCGGTTCATGTTTTAGACGGATATCTGATGGCGGCCCGGAGCCCGGCTCAGACGCAGACCGCGGCGGCGCAGCGCACGGTGAAGTTGCAATCGGTTGCGCGGTGTTGGAGCGGGCAGGATTGGCAGAGGGTGGAGCGCGCGTCGGGCGGTCGGGGCGAGGAGTTGGAAGCTGCAGAGATGAGATTGGGATTCTAGGCGCGGCGCGTTCGGCCACCCACATTTGGGGGTCGCGCGCAGTTTGAAAACGAGGAAATGAAAATCGATGGCTGGTTGAAAAGCTTGAGATTGCGCGGAAGATTTGAGCGTTGCTGGGGTCTTTCGCTTTGCTCAAGATGACACCTAAAACCAAGAGCACGGCATGACACCTAAAACCAATTGAGCGTTGCTTTCGCTTCGCTCGAGATGACACCTGAGACCAAGGGCAGGGCGAGGCGTGGGTTGGCAAAGACGACGGAGGCGAGAGCTGTAAACGCGAAGAACCAGGCGAAGAATCAGGGGATGGATTTGGAGGCCCTGATCGCTCTGGGGAAGAGGCTGGACCAGCGGACGAAGAGCGGGAGCTATCGCGAGGTGTTGGCGGCGAGTTTGCTGAAGATCCGCAACAAACGTGGACGACTGGTAAAGCTGGAGACGAACCTGGCGCAGCGTCAATTTGAATCAGAGTGCGGGCCGAAAAATATTGAATTAAAAGCACACATGCGGTGGATAGTAGGCAACGGCAACGGCGGAAAAATTCAGGAACTTGAATGCAGAATCAGCACGAGGCGGCATTGCAACGCACGGCCGGGATCGGCGTGGCGTTGGGGATTCTGTTGACCATTATGCATATCGCAATTGATTCCTTGAGGGTGGTACATCACTGATGACAAAACATGAATTTGTGCAGCAAGCATACGCGGCGGCATCGCTTAGTTCCAAACGAAGCGGAATGCCCGCCATGGTGACTGTGGCCCAGGCCGCGCTGGAGAGCAACTGGGGCGAGTCGAAGCTCTCACAAGAGGCAAACAACTATTTCGGAATCAAGGCGCACGGTGTTCATCAGCGCATTCAGATGTGTACCCATGAATGCGAAGGCGGCGCGAACGTCGAAATCAAAGCTGAGTTTGCGAAGTATCTCTCGATGCTGGACTGCTTCGAGTGCAGGGATGGAATTCTTCTGCGACTTGCGGTTAATGCGGGCGCGCGAGAGAAGCGTGGAGATGAAGCCGCGTTCATCACTGAGATCGCAAAACACTGGGCCACAGATCCCAAGTAGGCCACGAAACTTCAGACGGTACTGCATGAAGTAAGAGGAATCATCCAATGATTTTTCTAGCAACTCTGCTACAAGGTATCTCGTTCGTGCCCTCAGTTGTGCATGGTGTTGAAGCGCTGCTGGGAAACAAAACCGGTGGCGAGAAAAAGCAAGCGGTGCTGTCCTTCGTGAGCGCAGCATTGGGTGTCACCGACGCGGTGACAAATAAGCAGATCATGGATCAGGGTAAGTTTAGCGCCGGTTTGAGCAAAGTGATCGACGGCGTGGTGGATTGTATGAACGCATCGGTTTGGGCAAAGGCGAAGTAAAAAAAGAGTGCGACTCCTCCTGATTGCTGGCGGCAGACCTTTTCGGGTCTGCCGCCTTTTTTGTGCTTGTGGAAGGCTGTTTCTGCAAAACGCTGTTTCTGAAAAACAAAGCGGCGAGCCGAAGCCCGCCGCCTGGAAACGTCTCCTCACTTTAGAGCAGCGGCTCGGCCCAGTTCTCAAGCGCCGATTTCACGATCATCATGAACTGATCGGCGACGGCGCCGTCCACCACGCGATGATCGAAGCCGATTGCGGTCGTCATCATCGAACGGATGGCGATGGTGTCATTGCCGTCCTTA
The DNA here is from genome assembly GCA_963786435.1 of uncultured Acidobacteriota bacterium. Lineage (GTDB taxonomy): Bacteria > Acidobacteriota > Terriglobia > Terriglobales > Acidobacteriaceae > TOLSYN. The sequence goes on along the minus strand of CAWAZK010000002.1, from coordinate 1,160,443 downwards.
TCTGTCAGCACTACCGGCTTCTTTACGATCGCACCGATATCCAGAATTGCGACCTGCGGCTGACTGATGATCGGCAGCCCGAAACTCGCGCCAAAGATCCCTGGATTTGTGATCGTGAATGTGCCGCCCGATACTTCCTCTGGCTTCAGTTTCTTCGTTCGTGCGCGCTCGCCCAGATCGTTGAGGGCTCGCTGCAGGCCCACGAAGCTCAGTTCGTCGGCGTTCTTAATCACCGGAACCAGCAATCCCCAGTCCAAGGCCACGGCGATGCCAATATTAATGTCGCGCTTGTAATGAATGTTGTCGCCTTCCACCGACGAGTTCATGACCGGCCACGCGCGCAACCCTTGCGCCACAGCGCGAATGAAGAATGGCGTGTAAGTCAGCTTGAGTCCGGTCGATTCCTGGAAGCGGTTTTTGTTCATCTCGCGCAGCTTGACGATGCGCGTCATGTCAATGTCAAACACGGTATGCACGTGCGCGCTGGTGCGCCGCGAGGCGATCATGTGCTCGGCAATTTTCTTGCGCATCACCGACATCGGTTCCACTACGCCCGGAGTGCCCGCAAATTTACTGGCTGTGATCGGAGCCGCCGCTGCAGCCGGAGTTGCCGTGACTTTTTCTTCGGCCACAGGTGCAGCCTGCGCAACAGCGGCCGGTGCGCTCTTGGCGCGCTCCACAAAGGCAAGAATGTCGTCTTTCGTGACGCGGCCACCGGCACCGCTGCCAGTGACCTGCCGCAGATCCACATTGTGCTCGGTGGCTAGTTTGCGCACCAGTGGAGAGGTGCGAACCTCTTCGCCGCGAGTCCCTTCGATGGCCACCGCCTCCATTTCACGCGCTGGCGCCGCTTCACTCGCCACCAGAGCCGCCGCAGCCTTCCCGGCACCCGCAGCCGCCGCACCCGCTCCGCCGATCACTGCAACCACGCCGTTAACCGGCACGGTCTTGCCTTTTTCTGCCCTGATCTCGGTGAGCACGCCGGAAACAGGCGCCGGAATCTCGGCATCCACTTTGTCGGTCGAGATCTCAAACAACGGTTCGTCGCGCCGAACCTGCTCGCCCACTTTCTTAAGCCATTTTGTGATTGTGCCCTCAAAAACCGATTCTCCCATCTGCGGCATCACGACCTCGGTAGCCGCTCCGCCGCTTGTGGGCGCAGCTTGAGTGGTGGACGCAGGTGGAGTCGCCTCCTGGGCCGGCGCGCTCGCCGCCTTCGACGATCCGCTCGCGCTCGGCACTGCGCCCGAGTCGTCGATCACTGCCACCACGGCGTTGATCTGCACCGTCTTCCCCGTCTCGGCCTTGATCTCTTTCAGCACACCGGATGCCGGTGCGGGAATCTCGGCATCGACCTTATCGGTTGAAATCTCAAATAAAGGTTCGTCCCGAGTAACCTTGTCACCCGGTTGCTTGAGCCATTTTGTGATGGTGCCTTCAAAGATGGACTCGCCCATCTGCGGCATAACTACGTCAATCGGCATGATCTTCCTTCCGCACAATTGCTGGTTCTACAATTCACCACATCAACCCGGAAATTATATACGCGCGCTCTCTTATCTCTGCGCCACCACAATGTAGGTCCAGTCCGTCACCACGTCGCTCTTCACCACGCCCCAACCGCCTTCTTCCAGCACGCGCTCCACCTCGGCGCGCGCAATGCGATGTGCCAGCGGCGGTCCCGGCGGAATCACCGCCTCCGGACTCCAGTCCACGATCGCCAGCTTGGCGTTCGGGGCCGCAATACGCGAGAACTCTCGCAACGCATCGGCATGATCGTCGATCTCATGCCACACCGCGCAGAGAAAAATCAGATCGCAGGATGCCGCTGCCACTCCGGTTGCCGAATCCTCGCCCAGCACCAACTCCACGTTCTTCGGCGCGCCGTTCACTGCCAACTTGCCACGGATCACCTCCAGCAACTCGCTCGAAGGATCGACCGCATAAACCTTCCCCGGAATCACCCTCCGCGCGATCGGCAGCGTAAAGTAGCCGCTTCCCGCACCAATGTCGGCCACGTTCAGCAATCCGCAGACTCCGGCGGCGTCAAGAATCGCATCTACCGGAAATTGTTGCCCGCGCTCTGGCGACTCTAACTTATGCAGTTTCTTGGGATCGAAGCGGCGTTCATGTTTGCTCATGCTAAAAGTGTAAGCCTTTCAGCGCACCAGATACGGTGTGCCCGGATCATTCAGAATCGCTTGCGCGTCGGCCAGATCTCCCCGCATCACCTTCAACTCAATCCCTCCCGTCAAGCCGTTATAGATCCCGGACGTGATCCGGCTCAAATATTCGTTCGCGCAAAAACATTGGATTCCTGCTGACTCCAGCCGTCCCCGGGCAAACAGAAACTCCTGCTCCATCAGGAACCGTGCCACTACCACCAATTCGGAGTTAACGTCTTTATATTCCATGCCGCAAATTATCCCACGAACCCCGCCCACCCCATTCTGCTTAACTTCGCACCCTCGTCTCCTGTGACCCTCATCACAGCCCATCAATCCCTCCGGGGGACTATACTTTTCCAATGGCATTTCCTATCAATCGTCAGCGCCGTCTGCGCCGAACGGAAGCCCTGCGCTCGTTCGTACGCGAAACCCGGCTTACTCCTTCCGGCTTCGTCTATCCTCTCTTCATCTGTCCCGGCGAAGGCGTCCGCAAGCCGGTCGGCTCCATGCCCGGAGTCTTCAACCTGTCCGTCGATGAGGCGGTCAAGGAATGCCGAGAGGCCTACTCCCTCGGCGTCCCTGCCATCATTCTCTTCGGCCTGCCAGAGGTAAAGGACGAACTCGCCACCGGAGCCTGGATCGAAGACGGCATCGTGCAGCGCGCCGCCCGCGCCATCAAGGCCGCCGTCCCCGATCTGCTCATCATGGGCGACGTCTGCCTCTGCGAGTACATGTCGCATGGTCACTGCGGCATCGTCAAAAAGGTCTGCGGCCCGACCCCTGAGACCGAGTACGAGATCGTCAACGATGCGTCGCTCGACCTGCTGGCCAAAACCGCCGTCTCACAGGCCAAGGCCGGTATCGATATCATTGCCCCATCCGACATGATGGATGGCCGCATCGACGCCCTGCGTACCGCGCTCGACGCTCACGGCTTTGAGAACACTCCCATCATGAGCTACGCCGCCAAGTTCGCCAGCGGCTTCTACGGCCCATTCCGCGAGGCCGCCGACTCCGCCCCATCCTTCGGCGACCGCCGCAGCTACCAGATGGACCCGGCCAACGCGCGCGAAGCCATCCGTGAAATCGAACTCGACCTCCAGGAGGGTGCCGACATGATCATGGTCAAGCCCGCCATCGCCTACCTCGACGTCATCGCCGAGGCCCGCATGAGGTTTGACGTCCCCCTTGGCGCCTACCAGGTCAGCGGCGAGTACGCCATGATCAAGGCCGCCGCCCAGAACGGATGGATCGATCACGACCGCGTCATGCTCGAATCGCTCCTCAGCATCCAGCGCGCCGGAGCCTCCATCATCCTCACCTACTTCGCCAAAGACGCCGCCAAACTCCTCGGAAAACACTGCTAGATTCCCTAGCGAAATTTCCTATCGACGAGGCCGCCCGCGAGCGGCCTTTGTCGTCGTTCTGTATTTTCACGTTGCTAATGGGCATCGTGGAGTTTTTGCGAAGGTGAGTACCAAGTAGTAATATGTCGTTAAAACACTCATGAGTATTTTCCCGTATTAACCACCTGTTCACCGTAAATTCACAATCGTTCAAAACGCATTTTCACAATCATGAACCGGGCGGGGATTAGGATTGCGATGTCCTAGTGGGATGACGATAACTAACGTTGTTACACTACTTAACTATTCATTAAACATACACAATCGGATTCAGACGGCTTCGGCATAACCCTTCGCTAAGGTGTATCCCGGATCGCGACTACGTAGATAAGACGGAAACCTCTAAGTCGAACCGCTGATATTGAAATAGTAATTAGCGACGTAATCTCCGTTCAGTTCGAAACACCCCCGGAGGTTGCAGGATGCGCAAAGCGTTGCTTAGGATCGGTTCATTTGTTGTCGTGACAGTTGCATGTACTTTCTATCTAGGCTGTGGAAGCAGCCACAATTCGGCGAATACCGCTCCACAAACTGCCCAGACCGGCGCAACAGGTTCCACGGGTGGTACCGTGACGCCAACCAGTACTGCGCCAACCAGTACCGATCCAACGCCGGCCAGTACCACGCCAACCGCGACCGCTGCGTCCACGCCCGCTTCCCACCACATCTTCGTCATGTCGGAAGAAAATACCAGCTTTAGCGACGTGGTGGGCAATACCAGCCAGATGCCCTATTACAACAGCCTGGTTTCCAAGGGGACGTTGTGGTCGAACTATTATTCCAACGCGCATGGGTCGATGCTTTCTTATATCGAGACGCTCAGTGGGACGTCGTTCACCTGTAACGGAAATGATTGCGGAGCCAGCGGATCGCTAACTGGGCCGAGCGTGATGGACCTGATGAATGCCAAGGGGATGGCCTGGAAAGGATACTTTGACGGAGTGAGCACCTGCGGGGAACTTGCGCCCCAGGCCACGAACTGGATCGTCAACCCGGATTCTAACGGCAGCCAGAACTATTATCAGCGCCACACCGGATTCCCCTGGTATGCAGTGGGAACTGCGACCATAGCAACCTGTAAAAGTGGTGGGAACGGCTGGTGGCCGATGAACCAGTTCACCAGCGATCTGGCCAGCGGGAACGTCGGATACTTGAATTGGATGACGCCCGACGGAACAAGCGACGGGCACGACGGCACATTGCCGCAGGAAGATGCGTTCATGCAGAAGTGGCTGACTCCACTGCTCGCATCGAAATATTTCCAGCCGGGCGGCGACGGCGTTCTCATCATCTGGTGGGATGAGGCTTCGTTAAGCGACAACAGTTGCGGCGGACCCGGTGGGACGAGTTGCGGCGGGAAGATCCCGATGCTGGTGATTGGGCCGGGAATCAAGGCCAACAACGATGATGTGACATCTGCTAACCACGACAGTGCGTCGCGATTCATTCAAGAGCAACTGGGATTCACGCCCAGCTTGGGCAAGAGTGTCAGCGTACCGGATTTCAGCAACACGCTGTTGCCCTAAACGGGTGAGCAAGTCGAGAGCAAAGCCCACATCTGCTGTACGCGGCAGATGTGGGCTTTCTTTTTTAGAGTGTCATCCTTAGCACAGCGAAGGATCCCTGTGCTGCCCAAACCGCCGCCTCGAAAGCAATGCCATGGCTATCGACCTACAACACGTTGGAAGCCGTAATAGTCAGCAATGGATCTGTTATGGAGTGAACTCGGATTATGCGCTTCGGCATCGTCCACCTGATCCCAAAAGACGAAATACTCAACATGAGCTTCAGGCGCGCCGTTAGCCGCCAGCGCTGCGAGCTGACGTTGCTGCTTGTCGAAATCGCTCGCCATCACAGCAGCCCTCGCTGTGTCATGACAGATTACATTGACCCCATTCAGCGCGGGGGGAATAGAGAGTGTCACCAAGGCCAAAGCGAGCATAACAATGGGAACTACAGACCAGCGTTTTGTAAGCTGCGGCAAGTTGCGCCCGACCTCGTAACCAAAAGCAGGGCCGACGCATATCAAACTCCGAGCAGTTTGAGTAGGTAGGGGTGGTCCCAAGCAGCATTGAGGCGTTTTCCTTTGATGCCGCGTTTGCTGGTTTTCTCCTGCTTGAGCATGTTGAGAGCGATACGGTTGAGCAGGGAGAAGTTCTGCGCGGCGTGGCCGGCGCGTTTGCGGCTGAGGTCCTCGCCAAAGCCCACGTCGAGTACCCAGTGCAGTTTGTTTTCGATGCCCCAGTGCTGGCGGATTGCGCGGTTCAACCGTGCCGCATCAGGCTTGAGACTGGTAATGTAGTAGCGGATTTCGCGCTCAGTTTTTCCCGTGAGTTTGTGATACCGTTCGGCCTCGATACGCACCAAACCCTGTAAAGACGCCCATTCCGCGGCTTTCTCAATGAGCCCGAGGTCGGCAATCACCGAGCATCTGCGTTGCTCGACCCGCCCGTGGCCGCAATCGATTTCCTCGGCCACGAACTCGATGGGCAGTTGCCGGAACGAGTCCTTGATCTCCTCCAGCAGAAGGCCCTGGTTCTCCTTGACCGCCAAAATGTAGTCGGCTTTCTTGCCGACGATCTTTTCGGCGATGGTCTTTTGGCAGCCCATGGCGTCGATGGTCACCACCGTTCCGGCCAACTCCAGGGCGTCCAGCAGCTTCGGAATCGCCGTGATCTCGTTGGATTTTTCATCCACCTTGCGCTGGGCCAGAACCAGACCGTTGCCCTCGGCCCAGGCCGAAACCATGTGAACCAGCTTCTTCTTGCCGCTCTCGCGGCTGCCGCACAATGCCTTGCCGTCGATGGCAACCACTTCGCCTGCCGTCAGTTTGGCAATCGAGGAAACCCAGGCGGCGAACCCCTTTTCCATTTCCAATGGGTCCAGCGCCGCAAATACACGGTTGAAGGTATCGTGCGAAGGGATGCCGCCCGGCAACGTCAAAAACGTTTTCAGCCACTCCCGCTTGGCTTTGCCGTAATCGGCAATGTCGTTCCAGCTCTCGGCTCCGCTCAACACCGCGGCAATCGCGATCAGCAGAATCTCTTCCAATAAATGATCCCGGTTCCGCTCCACCCGCGGATCGCGCAGCTCAGAAAAATACTTCAGGGGATTGTCCATCTCCCCTTCTCGCCCAACTACAACCCCACTGCATATAGCAACCTGTGTTCATTTATATGCGTCGGCCCTGTAACCAAAAGCCGTTGTGAAGATCGCCATAAGGAAATCTGCGATAATTGTCTGGCGTCCGACCGATCCCCCGGCGCCATAGACAAAAACCATCGGAGCATAGTACGCACTCATCACAACCCATGCTGCCGCAAACAACGCTACTACTTGCACACCGCGCTTGCGGGAAAACTCGAGAGGGTAAACAAGGGCCGGACGCTCTGTGCCGATTAGCACTCCTACTGTGAAAGTGAGGAGTGCGGCAACACCGTTTAGATAGAGGTAGCGTGCAAAATGCCCCGAAGAAAATCTAAACGACCGATAAACCGCCAACAGTATCGGCGTGTGACCGGCTCCCTCAGTAGCGGTACGGTGCGCATTGCCGGGTGCAGCTAAGGTGATAGCAAAGATCAACGCTGCGCCTATGAAAGCCGCACATAACGGCTTCCTAATACGTGACATAAACTCGCTTGGAAAGACGAATGTTAAACCAATGCAGGCCAGGAGCAATCCAATCTCTGTCGAGACAATCGCTTCAGAAAAGCCACCGGAAATGAATGCCAGCACCGCCGCGGCGATCATCTTGGCTCTATCAGACCAATTCGTCAGAAGCACTCCCGCCAGTGCGGTTACACCGATAAGACCGGGCGGATAAGTCAGCACACCAGTCTCCCACCACACCACCTCGCCCAACGACGCGTTTGCAATCACCGCGGAGTAGATAATCACAGCCGCGAGCAGCAGCGAATACAACCATGTATATCGCCAATGCAGTCGACGCGCGAGAAGGTGAGCACACCAGACCGCAACCAAATACCAGATGGCGTAGACGACGATGGGCATAATTTGTGCCGTTCGCCACCCGAGCAGATGAACCGCTGAGGCGACAAACGTGTAAACCACTCGCCCGGACCATTCCCTGTACCAAAAAGCCTGTGCTCCCCAGAAGCCATGAACCTGAACAGACCGGGCATACACAAAGTCATCCATTGTCATGCGGTTGAATCGCGAGAGGAAAACGAGAAGCGTCAGGAAGAACATCACCGACAGCCAACAGCTAATGGCAGCAGTAGTCCGAATCGTTCGACAGAGTCGGCTGTCGCTAGACATAGGTTTTCCTTATTCAGTGCTGATCTGCTCAAATTATACCCATACTGCGCAACAGGCCGGCCCTGTCGCAGAGACTGGGTCTCCGACAGCAGCGGCGATTGCAACCACTTTCGTTTAGTTGCATCGACTTTTGTGTTCCACATTTCAACCAGCGAACTGTTCCAGGCGGTCAGGGCCTCCGCCAAATTCAACTCGCAGTTCCGTCACGCCATTCAGTGACCTATGTCACTGGGCAGAGCAAGGCAAGAGATGTACACTTGAGAAATTGAAAATCATTTTCACTTTCATAAGGCGGCAAGCCGTGCCCATCTCTGACTTTCAGCTCTTCTCCAGCTTTTCCCATAAGCTTCGCCAATCCCTCGTTCTCGCCATCATCCTCATCGCCGGTACGGCCCTCCTGATCGCCGCACCGGCTGAAACCGCCCACCTGCGCGGCACCGTCGCCGATCCAACCGGCGCCCTGGTCCCCGGAGCCAGCGTGCGTGCGCGCAATCTCGCCACCTCCGCCGTTACCGCAGCCACCACCGGCCCCGACGGAGCTTACTCCATCTCGCTTCCTGCTGGCCGCTACGACCTGGAGTTCAGCGAAACTGGCTTCCAGACCGTCGTCCGCTCCGCTGTCGATGTAGCCGCCGAGGCCGTCATTGACGTGCAGTTGCCGCTCGCAGTTCAAACCCAGTCGCTCGATGTCACCGTGGAAGTCCCCGGCGTTGAGACCACCAGCTCGCAGGTTGGCGAAACCATCTCTGCCCTCAAAATGACTTCGGTCCCCTTGAATGGCCGCAGTTTTACCGATCTGCTGGCCATCCAGCCGGGCGTGATTCCCGCCAGCTCGCAGCAGCCGAATGCGGTTGTCATGTCGGGCTGTACTGCAACCCCGCCCTCGGGGGATCTCAACCCCGGCAATCTATCCGTCAGCGGACAGCGTGAAACCAGCAACGGCTTTGCCGTCAATGGCTCCGTCGTCGAAGAAGACTTCAACAACGGCACCGCCGTGGTCCCCAATCTCGATTCCATCCAGGATTTCAAGGTCCTCACCAGCAACTTCGACGCCGAATACGGAAACTACAGCGGCGGCCAGGTCTTGGTCACTACCAAATCCGGCGGCAACCAGCTCCACGGCAGCGCCTTCGAATTCTTCCGCAACACCGCCCTCGACGCGCGCAACTACTTCGCTCCCACACGCGCCACCTATGACCGCAACCAGTACGGCGGAACCCTCGGCGGTCCCATCCGCAAAGACAAAACATTCTTCTTCCTCGACTTCCAGGGCACCAAGCATGACCCAAGGCCAGGAGACCGGAAACATCGCCGTCCCCACCCTTGCCGAACGCAATGGCAACTTCAGCGACCTGGCAGCCAGTTCACCGGTAAGGTGAGCGGAGATTATCTGGCTGCCCAGCTTTCGTCCAAGCTCGGCCAGACGGTCACGGCTGGCGAACCGTATTCCCAGGTCTTTCCTAACGGCATCATTCCTCAGTCCATCTGGTCTGCGCCTGCCAGGGCGTTGATGCAGTACATCCCGACCGCCAACACTCCCAACGGCTTCTCCACAGCCGCGCAGAATGAAACCGTCGGCGACAACAAAGCCGGAGCGCGCATCGACCAGAACACGCGCTTTGGCAATCTCTCCGCCTACTATTTCATCGACCAGTACAACCTGAACAATCCCTACCCGACCGCGCAGGGCGGCGCCAACCTGCCGGGCTTCAATGCACTCTCCAACGGGCGCTCACAACTGTTCAGCATCGGGTTGACCAAGGCTCTCGGCTCCAACACCGTCAACGAGGCGCACTTCAGCTACATGCGTGACTTCAATGTCATCGGAAAGCCGGCGGGCGGCGTCGGTCCGTCTCTTGCCTCGCAAGGCTTCATCGAGTGCAATGGCAAAGATCCAGCTGCCTCGGCATCGTTCCCCTCGACCCAAGCACGGAAGGCATCGAGAATGTCGCCTTCAACAACTACACCATCGGCGTCGATGTCACCGGAGAGCGGCAGGTCAACAACACCTTCCAGTGGAGCGACAATCTCTCCCGCATCATCGGCCACCACACCCTCAAAATTGGCGGCAGCTTCCATCTCGATCAGGTCAACATCCAATCGAACTCCATCAACAATGGTTCGTTCGTCTTCCAGGGCGCGGAGACCGGCTCCGACTTTGCCGACTTCCTCCTCGGAGTCGCCAGCACTTACGAGCAGGGTGATGCCAGCGCATTCTACATTCGCAATAAATACATCGGCGCCTTCGCTCAGGATAGCTGGCGCGTGCGTCCCAGCCTTGTGTTCAACTACGGTGTTCGCTGGGATGTTCTGCCGCCCTGGCGCGAGAAGTACAACCAGCTTCAGACCTTCGTTCTCGGCCAGCAGTCGGTTGTCTATCCGGGCGCTCCCACCGGCATCGTCTTCCCCGGCGATCCAGGAATCCCCAAGACCCTTGCGCCGACCAAGTGGGATAACTTCTCCCCACGCATCGGCCTCACCTACTCGCCCGATTTCGACGGCGGACTCCTCGGCGCGCTCTTCGGCCCCTCGGGCAAGAGCAGCATTCACGCGGGCTTCGGCATCTTCTACTCCGCATTCGAGGGCCTTTCCGCTGGCATCATGAGCGCCAATCCGCCCTACGGATACGACTACGACAGCACCGGCGGACATCCACTGTTCAACCAGCCCTTCATCACTGCCAACGGTCCGGGCACCGCAACCGTTCCCTTCGCCTATTCCCGCCTTTGGAGCCTCGCCCGCGCATCCGAACAGCAGTGTCAATTGGTCCAACTACACTCCCATCACCGGCGACCCGGCTTTCTACTATCGCAACACTTCGCCTTACACCGAGAGCTACAACCTCTCCATCGAGCGCGAAGTCGCTCGCAACACTTTCATCAAGCTCGGCTACGTAGGCTCGCAGGCGCACCACCTCCTGGTGCTCACCTCGGCCAATCCCGGCAACCCCGCCCTATGCCTGGCCACGCCGGGCTGCGGTCCCTTTGCCGAAGGCAGTGCCCGTGGGCCGTTCGGACCGGCCTTTGCCGGCATTACCTATCAGAAGACCATTGGCTTCTCCAACTACAACTCGCTCCAGGCGTCGGTCCGCCACACCACCAAGTCGCTGGAACTGATGGCCGCCTACACCTACGGCAAGTCCATCGACGACTCTTCCAGTCTCTCTGAACCCGTCTACCCCATGGGCGCGGCACTGAGCAAGGCCATCTCCGCCTTCGATCTTCGCCATAACTTTGTCGCCAGCTATCGTTACGCATTGCCATTGGCGCAATTCCTCCATGCGCAGAATCGTCTGACCGAAGGCTGGTCGATCTCCGGCATCACCCGTTTCTCCACCGGACTTCCGGTTACGCTCTACAACAACACCGACAGCTCGCTGCTGGGCTCCATGCCAAACGGAATCAACAACAACGGCGTCGATACGCCCTACTACACACCCGGCAACCTGGAGACCAACCGCAATCCGCGCGGCTTGGCCGCCGACGGCGCGCGCGACTCGGCCTTCAATACCGCGCTTTTCTGCGTTCCGGGCGCAACGTTCTTCGGCAGCAACACTCCCTGTCCCGCTTCGTTGGGTACGCTGGGCAACGTCCCGCGTCGCTTCTTCTATGGTCCCGGCCAGAACAACTTCGATATGTCGCTGCAAAAAGAGCTGGTACTTTCGGCGGAAAAATCGCTGCAGTTCCGCGTCGAGGCGTTCAACGTCTTCAACCACGCCCAATTCTTCGGCCCCGCCGCCGTCAATGGAAACATCAGCAGCACAGGCACCGCCGGCTTCGGACAAATCGTGAACGCCATGCCGCCGCGCCAAGTCCAACTGGCCGCAAAGTTCATCTTCTAGCGTGGTTTGAACTGAAGCCGGGTACCCCTGATGATCTCGTCGGCAGGTCGGCGGGCGCCCCATCCTAACCGCGTTTTTCGGTTAGGGTGGGGTAGTTGCTTTTGCTTCTGTCTTTTGAATTTTTGAAACCTAACGCAGTATCCTAGTGATAGTCATGATCGCCGTCCTCAATCTCGGCCGCTGCGATTACGCGACCGCTCTGCGCCTGCAGGAAACTCTGGTCGAGCTACGCAAGCAGGACCGCGTCGCCAACGTGCTCCTCTTTGTCGAGCACCCGCCCGTCATCACCCTTGGCCGCAACGCGCGCGAGACAAACATCATTGCCCCGCGCGAGCTTCTCGCCCGGCAGGGCATCGAGATTCACGAGATCAATCGTGGCGGCGACGTCACCTTTCACGCTCCCGGACAACTTGTCGCCTATCCCATCTTCGACCTGCGCTCCTTTTCGCCCAAGCTCGGAGTCATCGACTACGTCCGCCGCCTCGAAGATGTCCTGATGCGCATCTGCGCCCAGTACTCCATCGAAACCCAGCGCATCCCCGGCATGACCGGCGTCTGGACCCACCCCACCATCCCGCCGCGCCTCGTCGCCCGCCCGACGGGACGCGACTACATCCCCGCTGACGAAGATGCCGCAGGAAACGAGGGTTTACAGGATTGCAGTACAGAAATGTCAGGTGCCCCAGGTTCGCGCCGCGCTCCTTGCGGCGATAACCTGGGAACCAGCGCGTGTGGCAGCACCGCCATTGAAAGCAGCGCCACAGCTTGGCCCGAGCGCAAAATCGCCGCCATCGGTGTGCACATCTCGCGCGGAGTCACCTCGCACGGCTTCGCCCTTAACGTCACCACCGCCCTCGATCTCTTCCAGCTCATCGTCCCCTGCGGCCTCGCCAAGCCCGTCACCTCCATCGAGTTTGAAACCGGCCTGCGACCCTCGCTGGACGAGGTCATGACCATCGCCTCACGCACATTCGGTGAATTGTTCCACTCCCAAATGCTCTGGCTGGAATCCATCCACGACCTCATCCCGGAGAACTCCCCGGAAGCCGAATCCCCCGCGCCCGAACCGCTCGACACTCCCGCCCGCGCCCCCGAGACCGAGCGCCGCATCGCCGGAGACGACATCCACCTCGCCTGATTTCAGATCATCAATACCTCTTGATCTTTAATAGGTGCAGGTGCCCCATATCTGCCGCATTTAGCAGATGTGGGACTTTGCTGCCGACCAGCCGAGAGCCCCCGATCCGCACTCTCTCTGCGATAATTAGATTGACTCTCATGCCCACCCCGCTCCTTCATACCAGTGCCATTGCGCTTGAGTTCGACCGCCTCCGCGAGATCGTGCGCGGCTGCTGCCAGAGCGAACTCGGCCAGCAGGCGGTGGACGCGCTCGCTCCCACCACCGATGCCGAGTGGATCGACCGCCAGCAGCAACTCACCGCCGAGGTGCGTGCCTTCCTCCGCGCCGGCGGACGCTTCGACTTTCGGCGGGCTCATCGATCCGCGCCAGCTCGTCCTCCGCGCCCGCATCAGCGGAGCCACTCTGGAAACCACCGAGCTCCGCGACGTCATCCTCCTCGTCGATCGCGCCGCCGAGTGGCGCGAAGCCGCCGCTCATCCGCCGCAGGCGATGCGCGAGTCTTGGCCTGCCATCGAGCAGCTCAGCTCGGCCATCGAGGATTTCACCCCGCTCCTGCGCTACTTCGCCAACAAGCTCGCGCCCGACGGAACTCTCGATGACAATGCCTCGCCCGCCCTCGCCTGCATTCGCCGTGAGATTGAAAAGCAGCGCCGCTCCATCCAGAACTCGCTGCGCAGCTATCTCCGCCGTCTCTCCGAAGGCGACGCCCTGCAGGACGAACTGGTCACCATCCGAGGCGACCGCTTCGTCATCCCCGTCAAAACCGAGCAGAAGCGCCGCGTCCAAGGCGTCGTCCACGGAGCCAGCTCCAGCGGCCAGACCGTCTTTGTCGAACCGCTCGAAACCATCGAGCAGAACAATGAACTCGTCCGCCTCCTCGAAGACGAGCAGCGCGAGATTCACCGCATCCTTGTCGAAATGACCGCCCGCCTCGGCCAGCAATCCGAGGCCATCCTCATCGCCGTCGAGGTCCTGCGCGAACTCGAACTGCAATTCGCCAAGGCCCGCTTCGCCGAGCAGTACCACTGCACCCGCGTCAATCTCTTGGGTGCCCCACATCTGCCGGAGTCAGCAGATGTGGGGCTTTGCACGGGTGGCCCACATCCGCCTTCTTTTGGCGAATGTGGGGGAAGCGACTCCCTAGTTCTGGCAGGTGCCCCACATCTGCCGCAGTTAGCAGATGTGGGTCTTTGCTCCCCAAGCACCAACTCACTGCTCCTCATCGACGCCCGCCACCCCGTCATGGAGCGCAATCTGCGCTCGCGCGGCAAGTCCGTCGTCCCGCTCACCCTTGAGATGGACGCCGCTCACCGTCAGCTCATCATCAGCGGCCCCAACACCGGCGGCAAAACCGTCGGCCTCAAAACCGTCGGCCTGCTCATCCTCATGGCCCAGGCCGGAATCCCCGTCCCTGCCGAGCGCGCCGATCTTCCCATCTGCGACGCCGTCCTTGCCGACATCGGCGACTCGCAATCCATCGAGCAGAATCTCTCCACGTTTTCCGCCCACGTCACCAACATCGATTTCATCTCCCACACCGCCACCGCCCGCTCGCTCGTCCTGCTCGACGAACTTGGCTCGGCCACCGATCCCGAAGAGGGAGCCGCGCTCGCCGTCGCCATCGCCGAGCACTTCCGCCGCGCCCAGGCGCTCACCATCATCTCCACCCACCACACCGCGCTCAAGATCTACGCCGCCAACTCGCCCGGAGTCCTCAACGCCGCCGTCGGCTTCAATGAAAAAACTCTCGCGCCCACCTACGAGCTTCGCGTCGGCGTCCCCGGAGCCTCCGCCGGAATCAACATCGCGCAGCAGATCGGCCTCAATCCGCAGATCATCGCCGACGCCCGCCGCCGTCTCAGCACCCAGACCCAGGACATCGCCGGCTTCCTCGACCGCCTCCACTCCGATCTTCGCCAGATCGAAGCCGAGCGCCTGCACCTCCGCCAGCGTGAGCAGGAGGTTGCCCGCGAGCGCAGCCGCCTCGAAGCCGAGGGCCTCAAAGAGCAGCGCGAAAAGATTCGCGATTTAGAGAAGAAGCTCGACTCGCTCATGCGCGACTTCGAGTACCACGCCCGCGAGGCCGTCGCCGCCGTGCAGGACCGCGCCGCCGCCCAGAAGCTCGGCAAGGAAGCCGAGCGCCGCATCGCCAAGGCTCGCCGCGAATTCCGCGAGCAGTTCAATCAAACCGTCGTCGCCCACACCACCGGAGCCGACCGCGGCGACGAAAACGCACGCCCCCACGTCGTCGCCCGCGTCTCCGAGGGAGACACCGTCCAACTCAAATCCATCGGACGCACCGGCAGGGTCGTCCGCAAACTCGAAGGCGAAGCCCTCGAAGTCCAGGTCGGCCCCATGAAGATGCGCGTCCCCCTTGACGACATCGCCGCCGTCATCGCCCAGGCCGCCAACAATCCCGTCCCTCCACGCCGCCCGCAGCAAAGGCATCAACGTCCGCCTCCGCGACGAAGACGCCTCAGCCCCCACCGAACTCAACGTCATCGGCCGCAATGTCGATGAAGCCACCGCCGAGGTCGAAAAGTTCGTAGACCGCGCCTTCCTCGCCGGACTCTCCCATATCCGCATCGTCCACGGCTCCGGCATGGGCATCCTCCGCCGCGCCCTCCGCCAATACCTAAAAACCCACCCCCAGGTAATCGGAGTGACCGAGCCTCCGCAAAACCAAGGCGGCGGCGGAGCCACCGAAGTGGAGTTGAAGGTTTAGGGGTGTAGCCTCAGTCGAGGAACTTCGCTGTCTTTGCTCATAGCCCTAAACCGCAGCTCACATCCCATACCCGCAAATCCAGAGAACTCCAATACGTGCCCGTCCGGGCAACCCTCCCTATGAGTGTTATCTCCAACTTCCTAATTCCGACAAGGTGTTATCTCAAACCCCTTTGTTAGGCAAAGGTTGTGGGCCTAGTCAGGAATGCGAAAGAAAGGAAGAAGAACGATGAGGAAAGTTGCTGGCACGATATTTGTCATGTTCGCTCTAGGCTTGGCTGCATCTGCGCAGATGCCAAGTTGGACGGACGTAAGATTCAACGGCGGTTACTCGCACATCACCGGCAATCAAGGACTGAATGGCTTCGATGTCGGTGCGGAAGTGGCCGTGGTGCACCCGGCTACGATTGCCTTTGACTACGACTCCGGATGGAATACCTCCACTCTCGGTCTCTTTCAAACTACGTCAGTGGGCTTGACTTCCTCGAAGTCTCATCTGCAAGACTGGATCGTTGGTCCGCGCATCTATTTACCAGGCGTTTTTAAAAATAAGGAAGGCAAATTACCGGAGTCCTGGGGTAGTGTGCGTTCTCTCGTGCCATTTATCGAAGCACAGTTCGGCGAATCCCATTTGAGTTCGACTCTCACAAGCGTAAGCACCGGTAGCATGTCAGCCTCAGGCACTGCCTTTGCATGGGAGTTGGGTGGCGGGGCGGATGTCAGATTAAATCCGCATTGGGACTTTCGCGCTAAGCTCGACCTTCTTCGTACTCACTTTGCCGATGCCGGTCAGAGCCGCGCGCGCTTTTTCCTCGGTGTCGCGTACTCCGTAAGAGCAAGGAAAAAACGATAGCATTTCGAGCTATCCACATCGCCGAAGACCTTCAAGGTCTATCGTTTCACAAAAGCTCGTTACCGGAGAGGGAAGCTTTGTTTGCAGAGGTGGCGCAGCCCTGCCCCAATCACGCTGCATTTTCCACACCTAGATCAGGGCCAAAATGCCCTTACGCACAACTTTTCCACAGAGATGCAAGCAATCCTTTCCGCCCATCCTGCGCAATCGTGCAGACTAGTGCTGTGGCTAACCCCGGAGACTTCGCCTACACCGTCAAGCAGCAGGCCGACATTGTCCGCATCATCGGCGAGTACGTAAAGCTGCGCAAAGCGGGAGCCCAGAATTACTCCGGCCTCTGCCCCTTTCATGGCGAAAAAACTCCTTCGTTTTCCGTCCACGCCAGCCGCCAATACTTCCACTGCTTCGGCTGCGGAGTCTCCGGAGACGTCTTCTCCTTCGTTCAGAAGATCGAGAACATCACCTTCCCCGAGGCCGTCCGCGCCATCGCCCAGAAGCTCGGCATCGCCGCTCCTAAGGCGCAGTTCAACTCGCCCCAGGAAGCTCGCGAGGCCCGCACCCGCGGTCTCCTGCTTGATCTTCACGAGGCCGCCTGCCTCTGGTTCCAGGAGCAGCTCCGCCGTCCCGAAGCCGCCGCCGCCCGCGAGTATCTTCACGGCCGCGGCCTCGACGACGAAGCCATCGCGCGCTTCCGCATCGGCTTCGCCCCCGAGTCCGGCTTCCTCCTTCGCGACAAACTCAAAGGCATGGCCGACGAAGACGTGCTCCGCGAGAGCGGCCTATTCAGTTGGAAGGAGCATGCGCCCGCAGTCGGAGCGGCATCTGTTGCCGCGTACCCGGCTGCGAAGCTTGAGCCCGCCAAGCCCGCGCCCGCTGCCCTTTACAGCAAGTTCCGCAACCGCATCGTCTTCCCCATCTGCAATGAGAGCGGTAAAGTCATCGCCTTCACCGGGCGCACCCTCGCCACCGATGACAAATCCGGCCCCAAGTACCTCAACTCGCCCGAGACGCCCATCTACAGCAAGTCGCGCGTGCTCTTCAATCTCCACCTCGCCAAAGATGCGATCCGCCGTCTCGACTACATCATCCTCGTCGAAGGACAGATGGACTGCATCTCCGTCTTCAACGCCGGATACCACAACGTCATAGCCTCCAGCGGCACCGCCTTCACCGAGCCCCAGGCCCGCCTGCTCGCCCGCTTCAGCAAAAAGATTGTCGTAAATTTCGATCCGGACACTGCCGGGGCCGCCGCCGCCGAGCGTTCGCTTGCCCTGCTCGTCAGCGAGGATTTCGAGATCCGCATCGTCACCCTTGAGCAGGGCTTCGATCCCGATCTCTTCGTGCGCCGCAAGGGAGCCGCCGCCTACGGAGCGACCCTGCAGGCTTCGCAGAGGTATTTCGACTACCTGATTGAACGCGCCCAGGCCCAGTTCCCGCGCACCGCGGATGGCAAGGTCAAAGCCGTCAACTATCTCCTGCCGCACATCCAGCGCATTTCCAGCCGCATCGTTCGCGACGAACTCGCCGCCGACGTCGCGCAAAAGTTGCAGATCGACTCCGCCGTTCTGCGCCAGGAACTTCGCCACGTCGCCGGAGCCCGCACCGCAACCAAGCTCGCGCCTGCCCCCGTTTCACCGCTCACCGAAGCTGAGCGCGTTCTGCTGCAGGCGCTCGCCTCAGGCCGCGAACTCGCCTTCACCTTTCAGGATGAGAACGGTCAGGAGCAGGTCTACAACCCCGCCGAGCAGGCCTACTACACCCTGTCCTCCGAGCAACTGCACAGCGGGCTTCGCGCCGAAGCGCTCATCAACTCCGTTCTTCAGGCCCTAGCCGATGGCGCCGACCTCATGAGCATTCCGCTCCCCGAAGACGATCGCGCCCTCTTCATGTCCGTCCTCATGCAGGATCACGAGCCGCTCACCGCCGAGCTTCTCCACGGAGCCATCGAAGCCCTGCGCCGCCGTCAGCTTGAGCACCGTCAGCGCGATCTCCGCCGCCAGATCGCAGAAGCCGCGCGCAACAACGATCCCCTCGCCGTAGCTCGCCTCATGCAGGAAAAGCAGGACGTGGATCGAGCCCTGCTCCACGCCGCAAGCGTCTAGCCTTTCCGAGATCAGCACAGGCCGTTGCTGGTGCCCCATATCTGACCGCTTTTGGCAGATGTGGGTCAGTTGACTCTGCCCTCGCTCCTGCCCTTGCTCTTGCTCTGCCGTTGGCCCTTGCTCTTGTTTTTTAGAGTGTCATCCTGAGGCGTAGCCGAAGGACCTCCATAGCACCCAAGTCTTCCGTATGGCCCCCAAGCTTTTCAACCAGCCATCAATTTTTTTTCGTCAGTTCTGACGAAACGGGGTACACCATCACCGCAATAGGTGGTTTTTGATCTTTGCAACTCAGTCAAGCTGAATATCCTGTCTGCGCCGGAGTTTCCCGTACAATCAAGCATGGACTCTGCGAACCGCAAAATTTTCTGGATTCTCTTCACGGTTCTAAGCCTTGTTGGCTACTTCCTGCCCTTCGGCTGGGCCGTCGCGGAGATGTTTCTTGCCCTGTGGGTAAGCTGGTGGGTTGTCTACCGCTCCGGCCTGCTCTGACTGGCTTCTTCCCCCTTGCGTTCCCACGCTTTCTCTGCAAAAATAGTTGTGTTCCCGAAACTCGGGACGACTCTCCGCCATCTAAAGGCTTAATGCCTCCTCGCCCAATTTTTGGCGACTTGCCCGTAGCGGAGCGGGCTTTCTTGTGTACTGCGTGATAAAATTTTCGAGGTTTCGGCTTATTTTTTCGGTCTTTGCAGACCGTTAAGCCGAATTGTGATTGTTTGGCGGCTTCCTCGCCGCCTCTGACGTTTTTCGGCTGCCTACGGCGCCAGTGAAGGATATTGCTCTTGGCTCTCGACGATAAATACGAAGACATTCAAAAGTTGATCGATACCGGCAAAGAAAAAGGTTTTCTCACCTACAACGAGGTGAATGACCTGCTGCCCAACGATATCAACTCCGCCGACGATCTTGACGACCTGCTCGGAATGATCGGAACCCAGGGAATCAATGTCCTGGAAGACACCAAGCTCCCCTCGGAAAAAAAGTTTGATTCCGATGAGGAATCTGGAAGACGTCGAACTCGACCTCACCCCCGGCGCCCTGGAAAAAACCAACGATCCCGTCCGCATGTATCTGCGTGAGATGGGCACCGTCCCCCTGCTCACCCGCGAAGGCGAAGTCGAAATCGCCAAGCGCATCGAGCGTGGACAGATTCGCGTCCTCAAGGCTCTGTCGCGTTCGGCCATCGTCATTCGAGAGGTTCTCGCCATCGGCGACGATCTCAAGCGCGGCGTCCGCTCCGTCAAAGAAGTTGTGGTCTTCGACGAGGAAGAGATTACCGACGATGTCCTCCAAGGCCGCCTCAAGGAAATCTCCGGCAAGATCGACGACCTGGGCCGCCACTACAAGCGCGGCCTCGCCTTCGCCGTCAAGCTCTCAGAGGTCGGAGTTCCCGGCAAGGACAAGAAGAAGCAGCGTGATCATCGCAAACTGCACTGGGGTCTCGGCCGCGCTCAGGTAGAGGTCAGCCGCTCCATCCGCAACCTTCGCTTCACCAACCAGGAGCGCAAGCGCCTCATCGACCGCGTCAACAAAACGGTCGAAAACATGAAGGCGCTCGACCGCCAGGTTCTCAACCTTGAGAAGCGCTGCGAGTTCACCAAGAACGAAGAGCAGAAGAAGGAAATCCGCAAGCAGATCCGCACCGTGCGCACCGATATGGAGCGCATCGAGGTCGAAGCCGGAGCCGTCTTCACCGAGCTCAAGCGCACCCAGCGCGAGATCATTCAAGGCGACATGGATGCCGAGCACGCCAAGCGCGAGCTCATCGAGGCCAACCTGCGCCTCGTCGTCTCCATCGCCAAAAAGTACACCAACCGCGGCCTCCAGTTCCTCGATCTCATTCAGGAGGGCAACATCGGCCTCATGAAGGCCGTCGATAAATTCGAGTACCGCCGCGGCTACAAGTTTTCGACCTACGCCACCTGGTGGATTCGTCAGGCCATTACCCGCGCCATCGCCGATCAGGCCCGCACCATCCGCATCCCGGTGCACATGATCGAGACCATCAACAAGCTCATCCGCACCAGCCGTCAGCTAGTGCAGGAGCTGGGCCGCGAGCCAACCAGCGAAGAGATCGCCCGCCGCATGGACATCCCGGTCGCCAAGGTTCGCAAGGTCCTGAAGATCGCCCAGGAGCCCATCTCCCTCGAAACCCCCATCGGCGAAGAGGAAGATTCGCACCTCGGAGATTTCATCGAGGATCGCGCCGTCGTCTCGCCCGCCGAGGCCGTCATCAACGTCAACCTCAAGGACCAGACCTCGCAAGTTCTTCGCACTCTCACCCCGCGCGAAGAGAAGGTCATCAAGATGCGCTTCGGCCTTGAAGATGGCAGCGAGCACACCCTCGAGGAAGTCGGCCAGTCCTTCGCCGTCACCCGCGAGCGCATCCGCCAGATCGAAGCGAAGGCTCTGCGCAAGCTGCGTCACCCCTCGCGCTCACGCAAACTCCGCGCCTTCATGGACGGCGTACACGACTAATTGTTTCCCGCAACACAAAGGGCACGGCCTCGGCCGTGCCCTTTGTATTGCAAGGAATCCGTACCGGTACTGGTGCCCCATATCTGCCAGACTTTGGCAGATGTGGGGTAGTTGACTCTGCTGTTGCTCCTGTTCCTCCTGTTCCTTGCTCTTGCCTTTGTTCTTAAAGTGTCATCGTGAGCGCAGCGAACGACCCAGGTCCCGTTCAAACCTCCGTGCAGCTCAAAGCATCTCCACCAGTAATCTATCCCTTACTCGTACCGCAACGCCTCGATCGGGTCTAAGTTCGCTGCCTTCCATGCCGGATAAATCCCGAACACCAGCCCTATGAATCCCGAACTCGCAAACGCGAACACCGTCCATTGCCAAGCTCATCGTCGCCGGCAGCGCGGGCACCGTCGCCGCAATCAATAAAGTCAGCACGCCGCCCGAGCAGAATCCCGATCGCGCCGCCCACCGCCGTCAGCACCACGGCCTCGGTCGTGAACTGCAGCAGCACATCATGCTTGCGTGCGCCCACCGCCTTGCGCACACCAATTTCGCGCGTCCGCTCGGTCACCGAAACCAGCATGATATTCATCACTCCCACGCCGCCCACCAGCAGCGCCACGCTGGAGACGGCGAACATGAAAACAAACACTCCGCCCGTCACCTGGTTCCAAACCTGCACAATCGAATCCTGGCTGAACACCGCGAAATTGTCCGGCTGATCCGGTTTCAGCCTGCGCCGCCGCCGCAGCAGCTCGCGAACCTCGTCCTCGGCTTTCGCCATGTCCGGCTGCGAGGTCGCTTTGATCGAGATCCAATTCTGTTTCAGCTCCGGATGCAGCTTGCGAAACGTGAAGTAGGGAAACATCACGATGTTGTCTTCCGGATTCGACCCGCCGCTGAAGGCGCTCTTTTTCTTATCGGCCACGCCGATGACGGTAAATAGCTGCCCCTCGATGTTGAGCTCCTTGCCAATCGGGTCCGTCTCTGCGAACAGTGCGTTGGCCGTGTCGTTGCCAATGACGATCACCGGCATCCGATGCTCGTCTTCCGCTTCAGTAAACCAGCGCCCCTTGGCCGGAGTGTAGTCGAACACCTCCATCGAGTTGGCCGTATCACCTTCCAGAATCGTGTTCTTCGCCGAGCGTCCTTCGTACTTCACCACATAGCTGCCCGTGCCGAACTGCGGCAGAAATAATCGTATTCCCGGGGACACGGCCTTCACGTGCGGCAGCTCTTTTATCGCCTCGGCGTCCTCATAGGTCAGCTCTTTCCGGTTCAGCATCTCCGCCGAGGGACGCCCGAAGGTCATCATGTCCATATGGAATGCGAAGATGATGTTCGACCCCATCTGCTGCACCATGCCCTGCACGTTGCGGTTCAGCCCGCGCACCACCGATGAGATCGTGATCACCGTTGCCACGCCGATCACAATTCCGAGGATCGTCAACCCGGAGCGCATCTTGTTGCGCACCAGCGTCTCAAATGCCAGCCGGAAGATCTCCTTAACGTCGCCGCCCCGCTCCATTCCAATCCCCTACAACTCAAAGCGCAGCGCCTGGATCGGGTCCAGCTTGGCCGCCTTGTGCGCCGGATACACCCCGAAGAACACGCCCACCGCCCCTGCCATCAGCACTCCCGCCAGCACCGTCCAAGGCTTCACCTCGCTCGGCATTCCGATCATGATCGTCACCGACTTCGCCACCGCGATCCCCAGCCCCACGCCCATCGCGCCGCCCACCAGCGACAGCGTCGAGGACTCGATCAAAAACTGCCGCATCACGTCCCCCGAACGTGCTCCCAGCGCCTTGCGAATCCCAATCTCCCGCGTCCGCTCGGTCACCGAAACCAGCATGATGTTCATAATCACCACGCCGCCCACAATCAGCGAAATCGAAGCCAGCGCCACCGCCACCATAAAAAACGTTCCACTCAGCTTTGCCCAGATGGAAAGAAAGCTCTGGTTCGTCTCCGCCACAAAGCTGTCCGGAGCTCCCGGCGCGTCGTGCCGCCGCGTGCGCATCACTACCCGCACCTGGTCGATCGCCGCATCCAGCGTTCCCACTCCCTCGGACTTGGCCCAGATCAGCAGCGGCACGCGTTGCGAGCCGAACTGCCGGTACCAGCTCGTCAGCGGAATCACCACCCAGTTGTCCAGGCTCTGTCCCAGCGCCTTGCCCTTGGGCAGCGCCACGCCGATCACGGTATAAACCTGCTCCGTTCAGCCGGATCTCCTTGTTCAGCGGATCGATCCCCGGCATCAGGTTCTCGGCAATATCGCTGCCGATCACCGCCACCTTCGAGCCCGCATTCACATCGGCCTCCGTCAGCGTGCGCCCCGAGTTCAGGTTCAGGTCGTAGATCGCCGTCATACCCGGCGTCCAGCCGCGGGCGGAGGTGTCGTCGCTGTTCTGCTCGTTGTACTTCACCTGTACGTTCTCCTGGCGCGCCGAAGCGCCCACGTTGCGGCACAGCGTGCAGCTCTCCTGACACCGCCAGAAAGTCTTCGTAGCGTAATGTCTTTGCGTTTTTGGCTTTCCAGGTACTCGTCCACGTTCGTGATCACGTTCGGAGCCTTGGAGACGATGAACACGTCCGCGCCAAGATTGAAGATCTTCTCCGCCACAAATCCGTTGATGCCGTTGACGAACGTCATTACCGCGATCAGCGTCGCCACCGCGATCATCACCCCCAGCAGGGTAAGTACGCTGCGCAGCTTGTTGGCCCACAGCGATTGCAGCGCGATTCGAATGGCTTCCAGTGTATTCATGCGGTGGCGGACACCAGTACCCGAAGTCTACCAGACCCCGCCCGCCCCATCTCCCGAATGCTTTTGGTGCCCCATTTCTGCCCTCCTTTGGCAGAAGTGGGGTAGTTGACGTTTCGTTTGTTCCGCCTCTTCCTCCGTTATCACACCTTATGAATAAAAATTGTCACATTCCCGTGAAAAATTGAGCCTGCTCCGCCCCTGTGCTACGATGCTCTGCTTTAGTGCTTCTTGTTTTTCGCAGCAAGACGTCCGTGCCTTTTCGGACGGACGCCGTAGGCGAATGCTCCTGCAACGCGCACGCTGGGTTGCCGCCGCCGCTTCGGGCTCAACTTCGCGTACTCGACGCAGGCTTTCAAATCAAAACTCCCGGGAGTTATTTTGTGAAGACCTACGAAGGTGAGAATGTCCGCAACGTGGCTGTGATTGGCCACTCCCACTCCGGCAAAACCTCTCTTGTCTCCGCCCTGCTTTTCACCGCAGGCGGCACTCCCCGGCTCGGCCGGGTCGATGACGGCTCCACCACCACCGATTACGACGAAGAAGAAATCGCCCGCCAGATGACCGTCTCCGCTTCGATTGCCAGCTTCGAGTGGAGCAAGGCCAAGATCAACCTCATCGACACTCCCGGCTTCAACATGTTCGTGCATGAAGCCGAGCTGGTCATGCCTGCCGTCGATGCCGTTCTCGTCGTCGTCGACTCGGTCTCCGGCGTCCAGGTCGTCACCCAGAAGGTCTGGAATTACGCCGACGAACTCAAACTTCCGCGCATCGTCGTCTGCACCCGCATGGATCGAGAGCGCGCCGACTTTACGCGTGTCATGGAGTCTCTCACCTCCATCTTTGGACGCACCGTTGTTCCCGTCCAGCTTCCCATCGGCTCTGAAAAGACCTTCAAAGGCGTCGTCGATCTGGTCAAGATGAAGGCCTACTACTACGAGATCGGCGGCAACGGACGCGCCCGCGTCGAAGACATCCCCGCCGATATGGCCGAGCAAGCCAAAGCCGCGCATGAAGCCCTCGTCGAACTCGTCGCCGAAGGCGATGACGAGCTCATGAGCGAGTTCTTCGATACCGGCACCATCGGCGAGGAGCACATCGTCGCAGGCATTCACAACGCCATCCGTGAAGATCGTCTCTTTCCCGTTCTCTTCGCCTCCGGCCTCGGCAACATCGGCACCGACGAAATCCTCGACTTCATCCTCGACTACGTCCCTTCGGCCACCGAGCGCCAAACCATCACCGGCGTCCCTGCCACTCCCGATGCCGAGCCTCCGGCGCGCAAAGTCTCCACCTCGGAGCCGCTCTCGCTCTTCGTCTTCAAAACCGTCAGCGACCCCTTTGCCGGACGCATCTCTTACTTCAAGGTCGTCAGCGGCGTGCTCAAGAATGACGCCTCGGTCACCAACTTCACCCGCAACACCGCAGAAAAGTTCGCCCACATCTCCGCCGTCCTCGGCAAGCAGCTCATCCCGGTTCCCGAACTCTCTGCCGGAGACATCGGCGCCGTCGCCAAGCTCAAGGAAACTCTCACCGGCGATACCCTCGGCGACAAATCTGCGCCGATCCAGTACCCGTCAATCACTCTGCCCGAGCCGGCCATCACCTTCGCCATCGAGCCCAAAACCCGCGCCGACGAAGACAAACTCGGCGTCGGCGTCCACAAACTCATGGAAGAGGACGCCATGCTGCGCTTCTTCCGCGATGCTCAAACCAAGGACTTCCTCATCGCCGGAACCGGCCAGCAGCACATCGAAGTCGTGGTCAGCAAACTCAAGCGCCGCTACCACACCGAGGTCGTCCTCAAAGCGCCCAAGGTCCCCTACCGCGAAACCATCCGCGGCACCGCCGACGTCCAGGGACGCCACAAAAAGCAGTCCGGCGGACACGGCCAGTTCGGCGATTGCAAAATCAAAATGTCGCCCCTGCCCCGCGGCGCGCAGTTCGAGTTCGTCAATGACATCTTCGGCGGAGCCATCCCCAAGAACTTCATCCCCGCCGTCGAAAAGGGAATCCTCGAAGCCGCAGCCCGTGGCTTCCTCGCCGGATATCCAGTCGTCGATTTCAAGGTTAGCCTATACGACGGCAGCTATCATGACGTGGACTCCAACGAACTCAGCTTCAAAACCGCCGGTCGCATCGCCTTCAAAAAAGCCATGGAGGTCGCCAAGCCCACGCTCCTGGAGCCCATCATGCAGGTCGAAATCACCGTCCCCGACGAGTTCGCCGGAGCCATCATGGGCGACATGAACTCACGCCGTGGACGCATTCAGGGTATGGAGAACAAGGCCGGCAACACCATCATCCGCGCCCACGCCCCCATGTCGGAGATGCTCACCTACGGCACCGATCTCACCGCCATGACCCAGGGCCGTGGTTCCTTCAACATGGAGATGGATCACTACGACTTCGTTCCCCAGCTCCAACAGGAAAAAATCATCGCCGCCGCCAAAGCCGCCGGAGCCGGCGCCGAAGAGGAGGAAGAAGAGTAGCAGAAAGCACAGGTGCCCCACATCTGCGTCGCGATTTTTCGACGCAAATGTGGGAACGCCGCGCCCTCCAACTCCGCACAATCAAAAGGGCAGCCGCCAGGCTGCCCTTGCCTTCCATCCCCTACAGAATTATCCTCTTTCCGGCAGTTGGAATCCCGAAACGATTGAGGGCTGTAGACTGGGAGCGGGTTTGAGCTGAGTGGAGGCAGTCACCAGATGGGTGAGTTGCGCGAGGTGGGGATTTCTGTACGCGGGCAGGAAGTGGAGGCGTTTTCGGTAGACACGCCGGGTGGGCGGATCCATGTACGCTGGGATTACGAGGCCAGCGCCACGCCGAACGCGCAACTGGCCTTTTTCGCGGAGTTTCTTTCCACCACTGGGGTGTATGACTCTTGGCTGGAGAGTTGCCCGCTTAGTTATATCAGCGGCAACGCGCCCGGCAAGCGGGACGTTCTTGGCACCTGGTTTCTATCCATTCTGGCAGGGCACAGACGTTATGCTCACATTACCGGTCTGCGGGGCGACGGAGTAAGTCCGCAGATCCTTGGAATGAGTAAGATTGTCAGCGAGGATTCACTTCGCAGATCGCTGGCGCGGATGAGCGCAGAGCAAAGCCGGGACTGGCTGCGTCCGCAATTGCTCTCCAGTGTGCAGGCCGCGCTGAACTCGCCGTGGATCCTGGATATCGACACGACGATCAAGACGCTGTTCGGCAAGCAAAGCGGGGCCGAGGTCGGCTACAACCCGCACAAGCCTGGCCGGCCCAGCCACGCACTGCACACTTACTGGGTTGGCAACCTGCGGCTGGTGCTCGATGTCGTGGTTTCTTCTGGAAAGCAGCACAGCTCCCTGCACGCGCGACCTGGACTGTGCGCGGTGCTGGATAGCTTGAGCCGAGAGCAACTGCCAGCTTTGGTGCGCGGAGACTGCGGTTACGGCAACGAGCCGTTTATCGGCGAACTGGAAGATCGCGGCCAGCCCTATCTGTTCAAACTACGCCAGACCAAAGGGGTGCAACGGCTGCTGGCGCGCCAGTTTGCCCGCGAGGACTGGAGCACGCCCGGCCCTCGCGATCAGGGTTGGAGTGCGGTGGAGGACACCTTGCGGCTGACCGGGTGGGATAAATCACGCCGGGTCGTGATCCTCCGTCGACGTGCAAAGTCCGACTTAGCGCTGAGTCGAAAGACCAAAGATGAACAGATCGAGCTACTGCTGCCTGACGAGGACGTGCAACTGTGGGAGTACGCGGTGCTGGTGACCAACAGCAGCTACCCGCTGGATGCAATGGCGCAGTTATACCGCGATCGGGCCGATGCGGAGAACGGCTTCGATGAGTTGAAGAACCAGTGGGGCTGGGGCGGCTTTACGACACAGGACATGGAGCGCTGCCAGACCAGCGCACGTGCCGTAGCCTTGGTCTACAACTGGTGGAGTTGGTACTGCCGTGCGGCCAAACCGGGGGCGAGGATGGAAGCCATTACCAGCCGTGCGCTTTTACTGGCAGCCGTGGGCAGAGCGACCAAACATGCCGGAAAAACAACGCTCTACCTGACGCCGATGCACGCTGCCAGGAAAACCCTGATGCTGATGATCGCCAATATCCACAAGGCTCTACGCCATGTAAGAACAGTTGCGGAGCAGTTTCCTGCAACCAACCGATGGAAGACCCTGCTGGACTATCTCGTGGGTAAAATCACTCCACCTCTAACGCCGAGGCTCCTCGAAACGAATATCGGTTTCGCAGAGTAACTGCCGTTTTTAGGATTATTCGCGCCTTTCCGCGAGCGCGTGTTGAACCGCTTTTCGCGCTTCGTCAATGTGTTGCTGCGCGCTATTTGCCTTCAGCCCCTGCAGGAAGCTGACCTGAGAGCGCTGGTAGTTCTCCTCGTAGGCCCTATCCAGCAGCTCCAGCGCACGACGCAGCCGGCCAGCCCGGGCCGCGTGTTCATCCACCGGGGGATGATCGTTCAAGGACTTGCCATCATCGACCGCCGCTTCCTCCACATCCCGGATCGCGGCATCTATTTGCTCAACCGCCTCGGCGTCGTCGGCGTCCAATCGCGCGTCGGGAGTCTCCACACTCAGGTACGCCCGCGCATGGCGCAGATTGGCGAGCGTATCCCGGTAGGCAGGAAGCGCTCCCGCCGTGTCGGCCGTGGCCGCCACGCTCGTCAAAAACACTGCGCATAACGCGATCAGTAATAGCCTCGCATTTCTCATTTGATAATTGCCTTTCTTTGAAACGTAAGTTGCTGGATACCTATATTGATGCAACCCATCGCAAAACGTTTCACCTTAAGAGAACCCATCCACCTCCGAACTTCTACCGCGTTGGCGAGCAGTCCTATTCATCTGCTTTTTGTTCTAATCACGCGAAAATGGCAACCTCGCTGAGGCTGCCCTTTTCTTCACTCGTTTGAAAGTGTGCTACTCGTGCCAGCGTGCGTCCATCGCCTGATGAATCGCCTTCCGAGCTTCATCGATATGGTGCAGTGCGCGATGCTTCAATCCTCGGGCATAGCCATCGGACTCATGCTGGTCGATATCCATGTGCGCCTCGTCCAGCAGTTCCATTGCCCGGCGCAAGCGCCCCTGCCTGTCCATCCGCGCATCCACCGGAGGATGGTCGTTCAAAGGTTTCCCGTCATCGATGGCGGCTTCATTTACCTCGCGGATTGCCGCATCGATTTCGTCGATCGCCCGTTGTTCACTGGCATCGACCCGTGCGTTCGGAGTCATGCGCTCCAGGTGTGCCCGCGCGTGGCGCAGGTCGGTCAACGCGTGCAGATAAGCGGGATGCGCGCCCGGTAAGTCGGCTGCAGCAAACGTAGTCAGCAACAGAACCGCGCATGCGGCCATCAGAAACAGCTTTGCACTTTTCATCATCAATACTTCTCCAGGTGCGATGTCAGATTCGGTGGAAGGTTTAATCCAGCTTCTCCACTAGAAACCCAACTTCAGCCCACAAGTTTCTACTGCTCTGGGGTAACTTGTGGAAACCTCGCCAATCCAGACTAGCTAAAACAACGTGTTCTGTCGCTTCGGCGGCTCCACTCCAAAGTGCTTGTACGCCAATTGCGTCGCCACTCGTCCCCGCGGAGTCCGATCCAAAAAACCAATCTGGATCAGGAACGGCTCATAGATCTCCTCGATCGCGTCCGGCTCTTCCGCCAGCGCCGCCGCCAGCGTATTCACCCCTACCGGGCCACCCTGGTATTTCTCAATGATCGTCAGCAACAGGCGCCGGTCCACCTCGTCAAAGCCGTGCTGATCCACCTCCAGCATCTCCAGCGCCGCATTGGCCGTCGCGCGGTCGATATGCCCCGTCCCGCGCACCTGCGCATAGTCCCGAACCCGCCGCAGCAGCCGATTTGCGACTCGCGGTGTCCCTCGGCAGCGCGTCGCAATTTCCAAGGCCGCGTCGTCGTCGATCCCAACATTCAAGATTTGCGCCGAGCGGTTCAGAATGACCTTCAAGTCCTCGTGCGAGTAAAACTCCAGCCGCAGCACCAGCCCCAGCCGCGACCTCAGCGGAGCCGACAGCAGTCCGATCCGCGTCGTCGCCGCCACAAACGTAAACGCCGGAATCTCAAACGAGTGCGTCCGTGCCGAGGGCCCTTGTCCAACCATAATGTCCAGTCGGCAGTCTTCCAGGGCCGAATACAGCAGTTCTTCCAGCGCCGGCTGCAGCCTGTGTACCTCGTCCACAAACAGCACCTGTCGCGCCTGCACGTTGGTCAGGATCGCCGTCAGATCGCCTTTAATCTGCAGCGTCGGCCCGGAGGTCTGCTGAAACGCTGAGTCCATCTCATTGGCGATAATCGTCGCCAGCGTCGTCTTTCCCAGTCCCGGAGGCCCATAGAGCAGAATGTGATCCAGCGCTTCGCCCCGCGCCCGCGCCGCCGCAATCGCCACCGCCAGGTTCTCTTTCACCTTCGGTTGGCCGATAAACTCCTGCAGCCGCTGAGGCCGTAGCTTCAGCTCAAATCCTTCTTCGCCCTCCAGTGCCCCACCGGCCACCAGTCGCGCCCGTTCTTCCTGATTTCCTGCCATCCAGCGATGTTAAATCCCCCGCCCTGATGCGGCAATTGATTGCTGCCGGAAATACTCAGGCAAAGAAAACGGCGGGCGCTAATCGGCCCGCCGTTTTCTTTGCTCGTAATGCGGATCTATCAGGCTCGCAGCGCATCCAGTGCCGCAGCCGTTCCGTGAACCACGGCTGCGATGCGCACTCCGGCGAGGATGAGTTCCTCAGTGATGCCCTTCTCAAGCAGCACCTTCTCATGCGCACTGACGCACTTGTCGCAGCCGTTGAGGGCCGACACTACCAGCGCCCAGAGTTCGAAGTCCGTGGGATCGGCGCCATGATTGCGCATGATGTTCATTCGCAATCGCGCCGGCAGCGTGGCGTACTTTTCATTGCTGGTCAGGTGATGGAAGCGGTAATAAATGTTGTTCACGCCCATCACCGCCGCCGCTCCCTTGGCGGCAAAGATGACCTGGGGCGAGACGTGCGCTGCGGCTTCGGCCTCTACCGCGGCCAGCAGTTCTGGGCCGCGGACTCCATAGGCGGCGGCCACAAAGCATCCCCACTTCTGGTTCTCGGTCAACTCGGTGGCATTGGCCAGAGATGACCAGTTAAGGCGCAAGTCTTTGGCGTACTCGGGCAGAGTGTCGAGCATTGCTTCGATCGTCATCAGGTCAGGCATATCAGCTTTCTCGGATGGAGCAGGCGCGGATTCGGACACCGCGCCTGCTCTGGAGATTAAACAACAAGATCAAACCAAGAAAAACTAAGCGTGCAGAACTTCCTCGCCCTTCTGCCAACCGCAGGGGCAGAGTTCGTCAGTCTGCAAGGCATCCAGCACGCGCAAAACTTCCTTCGGCTCGCGTCCCACCGACAGGTCGGTGACATACGCGAAGCGAATCACGCCCTCAGGATCGACGATGTAGGCGGCGCGTTGCGCCACACCCGCCGCGGGGTCCAGAATGCCAAGCTCCGAGGTCAGGTCGCGCTTAATGTCAGCCAGCATCGGGAAGGGAAGATTCCGCAGATCGGCGTGATCTTTCCGCCAGGCAAGGTGAACGAATTCCGAGTCAATCGATGCGCCGAGCAACTGTGCATCGCGATCCTTAAAGTCCTTGTCATGCTTGCCGAAGCCGGCAATTTCCGTCGGGCATACGAAGGTGAAATCCTTTGGCCAGAAGAAGTAAACCTTCCACTTGCCTTCGTAGCTCTCATCCGTAATCGTGGTGAATTCCTTGCCCTTTTCCAGGCTGACAACCGAGGTAAGCGAATAATTCGGGAACTTTTCTCCGACACCCAGCATTGAGTAATCTCCTAATGGCAATTAAGTTGTAATGTGAAACAGCTTACGTTTCAGGCCCGTGGGGCGGAGAGATTGCTCTCCACACAGCGCCTGCACAAACCCCGAACCTCCATCGAAACCTGCTCGATCTGGAAACCTTCGGGAACAGAATTCTTCAGCGGCGAAGCATCGATCTCGTTGAGCGCGAGATCGGTAATAGCGTGACACTGAAGGCAAATGAAGTGATGATGGTGTTGCGCATCCGGTTCAATGCGCAGCGAACCATGAAACGGACTGACCTCGTGGATCATTCCCGCTTCCAGAAACACGTGCAACGTCTTGTAAATCGTGGCCAGTGAAATCGAAGGAAGCTCGACGCGAACGCGTTCGAAGATCTGCTCCGGATTGGGATGGTCCGTCATCTGCATCAACGCCCGGTAGAGCACCAGTCGCTGATGAGTCACAGTCAATCCCTTTTTGTGACAGAGTCTTTGAAAGTCACCTTCGAAAGCATGCGCCATAACCCAATAGATGTGAGCTGATCAATATCGATTCTTTTTTAGTAATTATTCTTAAAAATTTCCGGGACGGTAAGCGACCATGGCGCAAAAGAAAAAGGTGTTCAGCAAAGTAAAAGCCGTAAAAGATGCAGCCCGCGTCAACATCGGCCCTCCGAAGTCAACTCGCGCAATTCCGGATGCAAAAACCAAGGCCGAACAGCGGGGCGAAAAGTATAAGAAAAAAATTGAGGAAGAAGAGTAGCCCTAGCGAGAAAGAGTTAAATGGGCTGCAATAGTCGAATGTGCGTGCAGAAAGTCCCGGCCCACGCGCAGTTCGTGGAACCACGCCTCCGGCGCACTCACCGCCAGCGTCAGGCCAAGCACGGCATGGATCAGCGCCACCACATAAAGGTTGCGCTTGCGTGCATAAATAGCGGTGAACCCCACTCCCGCGAAGAACGTCACAAAAGTTAGGCTAGGATTCGGCAGGTGAGCTACCGCGAAGACCACTCCGGAGAGGATCAGCGAACTGGCCCGTGAAACCAGAGCCCGCAACATTCGCAGGCAGAAGCACTGCAGCATGAACTCCTGTACGAACGCCCAACACACATAGGCGCCCACCGCAAACCACGGATGCCGAAGTCCCCACAGGCGGTGCAGCGAACCGGAAAAGTACGCGGCGCCCAGAATCGCCAGCGCAACTCCCACCGTTATGCCCAGCAGCCACGACTCGCGTACCAATCCGCTCAGATCCAGCCCAAGCGAGCGCGCATTGTCCGCAGCCTTCCACAAATTCCACACGATGTACCACAACGCGCAGATGCCGCACAGGATCCCGAGCCGCAGCGGAGACCACAGCGCCACCTCAATCAGCGCCACGGGAAACAGAAGCCGCAGAGCGATGCGCGCCCGCTTTCCCGAAGCCAGCTTAACCGCTCGTCCGCTCGCCTCCTGCATCGCCATGCAGGATGGATGCGCAAGCATCGATAAATGATTTACATATTTGTTCACCTTGTTCGTATGCTCATTCGCATTATTTCTGCAGCTCCTGAATCTGCACAACCAAATCGGCAGGCTTCCACTGGTTGCCCGTGTAGAATTCTGCGATCTTCCCGTCACCGTCCACCAAAGCCGTGCGCAGGTCGTGGATGATCTGACCGTTTTGCGTCTCGTACGACAGGCCGAAGAATTCAGCGGCCTTGCGGATATCGGCCGCTTTGCCTGTGCCAAAGCTCCAGTGCTTCAGCCCCGGGTCCACGTCACCCGCATAGCCCTTGCCATAGCCGCGCAAGACCTTGGGATCGTCGAACTCCGGGTCGATGCTGATCGAGAGCATCTGCAACTTGGCAAAAGCCGCAGGATTGCTCGTCTTCAGGGTGCGCGCAATCTCCACAAAATTAGTGCTCATCCGCATGCAGTACTCCGGGACCGGACAGCGGGAATAGAAGAACGTGATCAGCAGAGGCTCTCCGCGAAACTGCGCCAGATGAATCGCGCGCCCCTCCTGGTTGATGAAGTGAAGGTCGGGAACCGCCTCGCCTCTCTGCGGAAGGTGTATGGGTGAAGTGCTGGAGAGATCCGCAGCCCCGCGAGACTCGGTGATCGAGATGTCTTCAAGATGCACCTCGTCGTCGGAGACCACCAGCGTCGCCTGCACCGTGTCGCCCGGATGCACAACGTTGAAGACCCAGGCATCGCGCACATCGAAGGGCATGATCATCGCCTTCATGTATCCGACAACCTCATGATGATCGAGTGTGATCGTGTGTGCGCCCGCATCGACGGCAACCACGCGCCCCTCGATAGGAAATCGGCGCTCGGCCGCTGCTGGCTTTCGAGATTTGCAGCCCAAGATGCACAGCAGCAAAAAAACAGGAAGAAAAATACGTACGCGCAAAGCAAACCTCCGCAAACAGTGTAGTGTACGCGCTGCGACTACTTCGTAAGGTCAAGAAGTTGAACTTATGAAAGTTCGATACTCCGCCGGAGGCTTGCGGGAAGCCCTGACTCCATACACAACAATGTGTGCGGGCCCTGTCTGCACGGCCGCCGGATATCCAGCCTCCGCAGCGAAAGTCGCCATGTACACCTTTCCGTTCGCGACCGTTGGAGGACAGAACTTTGCGAAATAGCCCAACCGGTCCGATGGATTCATCTCGCTGTTCCACAATTCCCTGGTCACATCAGAAGCGTCAAAAGCACGGAGCACGCCGGGAACATTCTGACGGTTCGCATTCTCTTTGATCGGGATCGACGCCCAAACAATCGCGCTTCCAGTTTTGGCGCCGTCGGAAGATAGCGCCAGAATCCCTCCTGGCATCGACGTCTGCACCCTGGAGATCGGCATCGGAGCAGTCGCCCAGCTTTCTCCATCAGGAACAAGTCTTCCATCCACCAGCTTAAAAGTCTTAAGTCTCTCCATCTCCGGCCAAACGTACACGCGGAATCCATCCGATGCCGGCCAAAACACCGGGGCACCATGCAAGTGATGGAGGCGGTCGCCGCAGGTGGGCTCAAGCGGTTGGCTTGTCACTTGAATCTGCTGAACAATCTCAGCATCTTGCGCCTGAGGTGTCGGACTAAAGTGCCCTAGGTGATCGCGTTTTATCAGGTAGAGCTTTCCTTCCTTGCCGCCACCCACAAACAAGTTTCCAGGCAATAGAACCGGACCTCCCGAGCCAAGATCAATATCCTGATCATCGAGTAGTTGGTGATTCCACGGCGTAAACCAGTCGAGAACCTCAAGCTGTTCGCTCAGTTTCAGATAACTGTTGCTGAAGTTACGTTTGCCATCCCAAGCACCGTCACCTGTGGATAGATAGATCGCTCCGTTTTCGTCTGCCGCTAGACCCGTACCAGACTGCCAAATTCCACCCCTGTTCCATTCAGTCGCATCTCCCGGTTCGCCCAGCGAACGCTTAACCGGGGTGGTGCAAAAGATTCTAGGAGGTTGATCGATAGCCGATGCTTTGTAACCGAAGACCCATCCGTGAAATGGCCCAGGATCGCCAACGGAACCGAATGCAACATACACAGTTCCATTTACCAGCAGTAGTCCCGGCCTGTTCAATTGAAGAAATGGATTGAAGACAATCCTGTGATGCTTGGCATCTGCGGCACCGCCTGCAACGCTTCCCTGTATATCGACCGGCTTCTGCACTGCGTTTCCGCTCCGCATGTCCAAGGCGTGTAACCGGTAATGGCACTTCGGATGAGCCGCCCCTCGTTCTTTCGTTTTAGCCGCCACGAAGATCGTTGCAGACTGAATATCAATGACCGGCGTGCTGGTGATTCCAATATCGGGATACAGATCCTTGTAATCCCAGTTCTGCTCCACATTCAGGTGCCTGCGCGCGTAGGCTGTAACGTCGGTCGCAGGAATAGATGGTCCAAGGTGCTTGGCCCAAATCTGCTCGCCAGTGTTTGCGTCAATGGCGTACACATTGTTCTTCGCTGTCGCAACATACAACACATCACGACGGGCGCCGTTCTCAAAGCTCAAATCGGCCGCATACAAAGGCTGAGCGTAGACGTTCCCGTCCACTGCCACTGAAAATAACTTTCCAAATAAGCCGGCCTTCGCATCCACGGTTTTCGCGTTCAAAATCGTTTCCGTCAGGTTTGCGCCCGAGCGGGCATTGTCGTTTCGTTGCGTCAGGATGCTACTCTTGCGGGCGATCGAATGCGTTTCTTCAGTGGCCGCGTGCCGCGCCGCTGGTTGACAGGACATGCACAGAACTACCGCAATCAACCAGAGTCGCCAACCCATGACAATACTCATCGCTTCCATTCCTGCGCGCGCGTCAGATCAGTGCTTTTGCTTTCGCCGATGACTAGATCCAATCCTTTCGGCTTCAGATCTCAACGGATGCATCGCGCCTGACTGGAGTTGCGGGAAGCGCTCTCGGGGGAGCGCTCTAATGTCGCGGGTGAAGATCGGGAATTGGCACCTGCTGATAACCTTCTGGCGGCAAGAAGCGCGAGCCATCGATGGAGGCCGAGGAGAAGCCTCCCATCTCAGTTGTGGTTTCCATCAGCACCATGCTGGTGGACTGCGGCCCCGCATCGCTATTGCTGGCGGCAGCCGGCGGCGGCTCATTCTTTTTCTTGTGGCCAAATCCGCCCAGCATGGAGCCGAAGCCTCCGAGTTTGCTGGCGACGGCAGAGGTGGCGGCATTGTCGGCTCCCTGTTTGGCCGCGTCGCTCGCGGAGGGATGCGGAGCGCTCTGATCATCGGGGAGTGGAGCTTCCGATGCAGCTGCAAGCGGTTTCCCATCGGGCGTGCTTCCCATGCGCATCACGGTATAAACGGGAACTCCTTTGAGTTTGGAAACCTCCTTCGCCATCTCGCCGAAGCCCTGATTGGAGCCGATGGGCGCGGCCTGCATTTGCTGCCGCATGGACGTCACCATGGAAGAGAAAGCCGCGCCATAAATCTCGCCCATCTTCTTCGCATAGCGCTCGTTGAATTCGCGCACCTCCTCGTAGCCAGGAATTTCCGGAGTGAGCCATAGATCGTTCGTCATGGCGAGCGTGCCGCTCTGTCCACTCTGCTGGTCGGTAGCCTTGAGGGTGAGAGTGAGGATTGATTCGCTGGTATCCACGCCGCTGAACTGCTTTGTCGCTCCGGTCTGGCGCACGGCTACGTCAAAGTTCAACTGAGGAGGATTGGCGATCTCAGGCTTGGCCTCCGCAGGCTCAGGCTTGTGCTGCGGTTGCTGCGCCGCCTCGCGCTCGGCCTCCAGCATTCGATCCCGCAATTGCTCGAAGGTGATGGTGTAATACTGCTTCTTCTGATGGTCGATATGTGTGACAGTCTCTTTGTCGAGATCGATGATTTCGGAGGAGTCGGGGTCATTCCGCGACATGCGATTTCCCTTAACGTAAACGCTGTGGACGACCGGAGCACCAGCCTCTCGCGCCCCCTTGCTGAACTTGCCGGCAAATTTCATCATGCTCATCATGGAGCCACCGGTAATCTTTGTCGTCTCGGTGTATTGAAAGTCAGCGAAGAGGCTTAAGGGCAGGGCAGGGACCAGCAGGAGAAGGCAGGCGATTCGACCGCGCACAGTGAATACCTCCATACGACAGCCAAGCAGTGTAGTACGGGTTTAATGACTAATCTATTGTCCCTTAGAATGAAATTAGGAAGGAGATGGCGGTGTACGAAAGAATTTGCCGGAGTGAACCAACGCGGGAAATGCGGCGAGCATCGCGATCCCGAATCAAAACCGAGGAACGATTAACACATCAGTAAATACGCACGTCTCACCTCGACACTGAGCCCCGAGGCGAACTGTTGCCTCGGGGAATTCAACCAGGTGCAGATGGTCAACCTCTTGCGTGTGTGTAGCCGCCGTAATCTGGTTCAGCTACCGGATCGAGCAACAAGGGCGCGACTAGTTTTGCGGTGCCTAGCTAACTCAGTGCATCGTCTCGCTACTGCTGCACTTAGACGAGACATGCTTGAACGAAGTGACGTTGAACATCGGCTGCGTCTCAGCAGATCCGCTCATGGCACCGGATGGAGTTTCACTGGTGTTCGAAGCCGAACTGGTTACTTCTGTTCCGGTCAGTTCCACGGTGTGTCCCACATGTTTCTGCAGCTTTGCCGTGTCTCCGGTGAGCTGATATGTGGTGCCCGATTTGTCGGTCAAGCTGAGGTTTCCATTGGCCCCGGACAGACATCCCTGGATGGTGGTTTCGCTTGCAGTTGAACTAGTCTGACTGCTCTGGCTGCTTGTGCTGGACTGGTTATCGTTCTGGGCTACCGCCCACACTGCTGAAAGCAAGAGGATCGAGCTGAGCAGAAGTATTCTCTTCATCGTATTCTCCTTTGCCGTTTTCAGGTATTGAGTTGGCGCGGCCAATGAGAGGGTTGCATAGCGGAAAGAAGTAGGTAGGATTTTTTCCTTCGTTCGCAAGGTTGTAGCGGCGCGCTAGGCGGAAAGTTCAGGAGATCGCGGCGGCCTGGCGTTGCGCGGCTTCTCGCGCGGTGCTTTCGACGTAGGTGAAGCGAATGCGGTGGATAACCGTAATCGTGGAGAGCACGGCGAGTACCCACAGTACGGGAGCCATGTAGTTGGAGAGTGCGCCGATAATCACGAGCACAATGCGCTCTGGGCGTTCCATAAATCCCACCTTGCAACTCGGGATGAGCGACTCGGCGCGGGCTCGGGTGTAGCTGACCATGACCGAGGTGGTCATCACGAAGGCGACCAGCACCACGTAAAAGAAACGGTTGGCGCGGGCGTAGTAAACCAGCAAGCCGAAAAAGATCGCTACGTCGGAGTAGCGGTCGATGACCGAATCGAAGAATGCGCCGAAGACGGTGACCTGGTTGGTGGCACGGGCCACACGTCCGTCCACCATGTCGAAGATGCCCGCGCCGATAATCACCAGTCCGGCATAGATGAAGCGGCGAGGCTGGTTATTGTCCGAGCTGGCAAAACCGAAGAACAGCGCCGCCCCAACGTTGATGACCAAGCCGATGAAGGTCAACATGTTGGGCGAGATGCGGGTGAGCGCAAGACCGTCCACGATCTTGTAGAGCAGAACTCCGCAATATTTGCCGACGGCGCTGGTCCAGGTCATGCCCGCGATTCCGATCCGTTATCAGCGGCTTCATGCATGGTGGTCAGCTTCAAAACCTCCAGCTCGCGAGTGCCTCCGGGAGTGACGACCGTGGTCACGTCCCCGACCTTCTTCCCCATCAGGGAGCGGCCGATGGGCGAGGTGGTGGAGACCATTCCCTTTGTGACGTCGCTTTCTTCGCTGGTCACCAGTTTGTAGACGATCTCTTCGTCCTTGGTGGAATCGAAAACCACCAGGGTTGAACCCAGTGCTGCCCGGTCACGGGGAATATTGGCAAGATTCATGAGCGACAGCTCGGCCATGCGCTTCTTCATCATTCCCAAGCGGGCACGGACGAACTCCTGGCGCTGCTTTGCCATGTGGTACTCGGCATTTTCAGAGAGATCGCCCATCGCCACGGCTTTCTTGAGTTCGGCGGGAAGTTCATGATTCAGCTCGTGTTCGAGCAGATCGATTTCTTCCTGGAGCTTCTTCTTTACGTGTTCAGGCATTTCCTAAAACCTTTGTGCGCGGCGAACCGCGCACGGGAGGTACAAGTGAACATTATAACGCGCCTAGACGGCTGCAGCACGGCTGTGATTCCTCCGATTGACCCTGCTTTCGCGCGCAACGTATAATCAAAGATGTAATTCGCCCGGTCACCCGGGTCTATGAATGAGCACAACACAATTTAGCGTCGGCGAAAAGGTAGTCTACCCAAATCATGGGGTAGGTGTAATTGAGCAGATTTCCAGCCGCACGATCGGCAGCTCGGTCGAGCGCTTTTACCTGCTTCGTATCCGCTCCAGCAGCCTTAAGGTCATGGTTCCGTTTCAAAACGCCGAGGCGGTCGGTTTGCGCCGCATCGTGAAAAATTCGGAAGCTCAGAAGATCCTTGAGTATTTGTCGGACGGGAAATGCGAAAGCAGCTCAGATTGGAAGAATCGGTTCAAGGAAAACTCGGATAAGATGCGGACCGGTTCGTTGCTGGATGTGGCCATCGTGCTGAAGGGGTTGCTGATTCTGGCGGCTCAAAAGCCACTCAGCTTCCGCGAAAAGAAAATGCTTGAGCGGGCGCGTTTCCTGCTGATCAGTGAAATGGCAATGGCGCGAGGCGGCGAAGAGGAAGACGTGGAAGAGGAACTTCGTCAAGGCTTTGTGCAAGTGCAGCCTGCGCTGGCCCGAAGCCGCAACCATCGAAGTCTAGACTAGTTGCAGCAAATAGAAGCGCAGCCTGCGGGCTGCGCGAATTTATTGCCTGCTTTATTCCCCTTCTCCCAGCCAATCCCCCCATGAACGCAGACTTTCCATGTGGTCGAAGATAATCTTGATCGCTGCCGTGAGCGGAACCGCCAGAATCAATCCCATCGCTCCCCAGAGCCATCCCCAGAACAGCAAAGCCAGGGTTACCGCCAGGGGATTCAACTGCAAGCGGCGGCCGATGATCTTGGGATAGAGCACATTCATTGCGATTACGTGGCTGATTGCG
Organism: uncultured Acidobacteriota bacterium; assembly: GCA_963786435.1. Lineage (GTDB taxonomy): Bacteria > Acidobacteriota > Terriglobia > Terriglobales > Acidobacteriaceae > TOLSYN. The sequence goes on along the minus strand of CAWAZK010000002.1, from coordinate 1,120,337 downwards.
ACCACGCCCACGATGGCAATAAAGCTTTGGCGGATAGCAAGCCCATGCTCACCACCACCGGCGGAAGAATCGCCAGCACAATGCCAAGATAAGGGAGAAGACTGACGAAGCCGCTGATCATCCCGATCACGTAGAAGTAGGGCACGCCGAGAATCCAGAATGCGATGGTGCTGGTGATTCCCAGAATCATTCCAATGACCACATTGCCGACGATGAAGCCGCGAATCATCTGAGAGATCAGGCCCAGGGTTGTGTAAGCGGTGTTGCGGTTCTCCGGACTGAAGAGCATCACAGTCGAGGATCGGACGTGGTCCTGCCAGCTCAGCATGAAAAAAACCAGGAACGGGACAAAGGCCGCCATCAGCAGGACTTCGGTAGCTCCGACGGCCCCGCTGGTCAGGTCTTCCATCCAGTTGCTGGTTTGGCGAACGGTGAGCGTACCCTTTTCGGCCTTCTCCTCCGGCAGCACGTTCCGGGTGGTTTGGCGGACGCGCTCGGCGCGCAATCTGACTTCATCCAACACGTTGCGAATTCTGTCCGGAATACTTTGGAAGCTGGGACATAAACTCGTCGGCCTGATTGTAGGAGACATAAAAAACTCCATACAGCGTGGCGCACATCACCAAGACGGCGATCGCCGAACCGATGGAGCGGGGCAGGCGAATGCGCTGGCAGAGTTCGACGATGGGCGCGAGCATGAAAGCGATCAGCACGGAGATGAGCGTAAGAATAAGCACGGTCTTGGCCAGGTACATCATGGTGAGCACGCCGCCCACGGCGATGACCGCCAATGAGCCACTCTGGATGCGGGCATGGCGCCGCCGCTCGGCATCGCTGAGCATAGCCGGGCTGTGCTGCTGCTCTCCAGATTTGGCATCGGCTCCTGCAAGTCTCCGCTTTCCCTGGCCTCGCCTTTGTACCTGCCCGTTGTCCGCTCCATTCGCTCTTCTCCCGGCCAGTTGCGAAGCCGCTGGCTGTGAAACTTGCTCTCTTCGAACTATACTTGCGCTTGTGCCGCACAACGAAAATGAAAAGCCGTCAGGACGCATCCTGGCCCTCGATGTTGGTTCCAGGACCATCGGTTGGCAGTTACCGACCCGCTCGGCTTCACCGCCCAGGGCCTGATCACGATTCGCCGCAAGAACAAACGCACCGACCTGGCCGCGCTGGAAGAGGTCATCCGCAACTACGGAGTGGTGGAACTGGTGGTCGGTCTGCCTCTGCGCATGAGCGGCGCCGAAGGCCGGCAGTCGGAGCGGATGCGCGAATTTGTTGCCGTTCTCGAAGACCATTTTGACCTTCCGATCCATCTCTGGGACGAACGGCTGACCTCGGTGGAGGCCAACCGCCTCCTGCGTGAAACCGATATGTCGATCAAAAAACGCGCCGCCGTGGTCGATCAATTAGCCGCCGTGCTCATCTTGCAGAATTGGATGGAAGCGCGCCACCATCCGATGGAACCCTAAGCCCGAGTGTCCTTTCGAGGCATGTCGTTTGTGGTACGCTCTGCCGTCGCGAGGGTGGCTGCCAGGTGTTATGCTTGCGCTGACCCTCACCTGAAATGACCACGCTTCTCAACCATCAGGCGACGCCCATTGTTCACGCGGATCGTACGCGCGACGGTTCATCGCGTGATTTTCGCCCTGGCGATTATTGCGGCGGCGCTGTTCGGCACGCTGGCAGGAGCTTCTGTTTGTCTATTCGGCGGATCTTCCGCAGGTCACCGACCTGGAGCGCTACCGTCCCAGCTCGATCACCGAACTCTATGACGATAAGGGAAACGTAATCGGCACTTTTGCCCTGCAGCGCCGCGTCATTGCCAAGTACGAGGACTATCCCAAGGTGCTGCGCGACGCCGTCATCTCGATTGAAGACAAGGATTTTGAGCGGCACTGGGGCATCGATCTATGGCGCATCATGGGCGCCGCCTACCGCGACCTGGTCAGCGGATCGCGGGCGCAGGGCGCGTCCACGCTTACCATGCAGCTCTCGCGCAACCTGTTCCTCAGTCCGGATCGCAAATTCGGGCGCAAGGTGCAGGAGATCATGCTGGCGATCCAGATCGAACGCCGCTTCACCAAGGAACAGATATTCACGCTCTATGCCAACCAGATATTTCTGGGGCACGGAGTGTACGGATTCGAAGCGGGCTCGGAGTTCTACTTCAACAAGCCTGCCAAAGATTTGACCATCGAGGAAGCGGCTCTGCTGGCGGGCCTGCCCAAGGGGCCAAGCGCCTACTCTCCGATCAACAATCCCGAGAAGGCTCTGCGCCGCCGCAATCTGGTCATCAACAACATGATGGAGGACGGACGAATCACCGCGCAGCAGGCGCAGGAGGCAAAGAGCCGGCCGCTGAATCTTCACCTCCAGTCCGACCCCAACAACCTGGCTCCGTACTTCATCGAGGAGACGCGGCGCTATCTGGAGAAGAAGTACGGAACCGATGAGGTTCACGAAGGCGGATTGCGGGTCTACACCTCGCTCGACATGGAATTGCAGAAGGCCGCGACGCGCGCCGTGCTGGATGGCCTTGCCGCCTACGAGCGGCGCCATGGATGGAAGGGCCACGTTCGCAACCTGTTCGCGGCCGGCGATGATCTTTCTCTTTACGAGCACCCCGACTGGAATCATGCGCCGGAGCCCGGCAGTTACTTCCACGCCCTGGTGACCGGTGTTTCGCAGACCGAAGCCGAGATCAAGATTGGCAAATATCACGGCCAGATTCGTGCCGCTGATATGGCCTGGACCGGCCATCGCTCGCCCAATGAGATCCTGGCAACCGGCGACATCATCTATGTGCGGGTCACTGCCGTTGAGCCGGATCATAAGTTGCAACTGGCGCTGGAGCAGGACTCCGGAGCCCAGGCCGCGCTGGTCGCCATCGACAACAACACCGGCGAAATCCGCGCGATGGTGGGAGGCCGCGACTTCGACGAATCGAAATTCAATCGCGCCACGCAAGCATTGCGGCAGACTGGTTCGTCGTTCAAGCCCTACGTTTATTCGGCGGCAGTGGAGCAGGGCGCGATGCCGGACGACACGATTGTCGATGCTCCCATCAGCTTTCCCAGCGTCTCCGGAACCTGGTCGCCGCACAACTATGACGGCAAATACGAAGGGACGATCTCGCTGCGTCACGCGCTGGCGGACTCGCGCAATATTCCGGCCATCAAACTTGCGGAACGCGTCGGCATCAAGACGGTGATCGAGTACGCGCACAAATTCGGGATCACCTCGGAGATTCAACCATTTCTGCCGGTCGCGCTGGGATCGGCTGAAGTCACGTTGCTGGAGCACACCGCGGCCTACTCGACTTTTCCCAATGACGGAGTGCGGCTGAGCCCGCATTCCATTCGCAAAGTGACCGATTACGACGGCCACATCATGGAGGAGGACTTCGCCGACGTGCGCGACGTGATCAGCGCACATTCAGCGCGAGTCATGGTCGAATTGCTGCAGGGTGTGGTGCAGCACGGAACCGGATTTGCCGCCAGCAAGTTGAACCATCCGCTGGCGGGCAAGACGGGCACCACCAACGATTTCACCGATGCATGGTTCGTGGGCTTTTCGCCTTCCATCAGTTGTGGCGTGTGGGTGGGCTTCGACGAAAAGAAGACGCTTGGCGATAAGGAAACCGGAGCCCGGGCAGCGCTTCCAATTTGGATGGATTTTATGAAGACCGCCATTGCGGGCAAGAACGACGAGCAATTTCCCGAGCCGCTCGCCCAGGAAGTGCTGGCAGGGCGCAAGGGCGACGCCAGAAAACGCTCGCCGCGAATGTTTCCGACGGCGAATCTCACTGATCTCAATCCTGCTCATTTCCGCTCCGAACGCCGGCTTCGGCAATCGCGCTCAGCTACGATGCATACGCCTTGCGCCGCGCTCAACGGGTTCTCCAGCCTATATACTGGGACCTAATCAAATCGGAGTAGATCTCGTACGCAATGGAACGATCCCGTCTGACAATAGCTCTACTGGCCTTGTGTTTGTGCAGCATGACCGGCTGCCTGTTCCGCTCGCATCGAGTGGAAGTAAAACGCTCTAATGTGCCACTGAAGAGCGCCACGCAACAAGAACTAATCGCGAAGATCGATCAGTTGGCCGCCAGCGTTCAGACCATGAATGCCACGGTTGACATTGACACCACGGTGGGTGGCGAGAAAAAAGGCAAGGTTATCGAGTATCAGCAGATTCGGGGGTACATCCTGGCTGCAAAAACCGGCGATGCTCCGAATGATTGGGTTGCTGCCCATCGTGCGTAACCGCGCCTTTGATATGGTCAGCAACGGCGAACGGTTTGAGTTGTCGATTCCGCCTAAGAACCGCTTCATTACCGGCAACAATCAACTCACGAAACTCAGGGCCACGCGCTGGAGAATCTGCGTCCGCAGGTAATCTATGAAGCCTTGCTTATGCCTGCGATCGATTCGAACAATGAAATTGCCGTGATCGAACAGGGCAAGCAGCAAGTCATGGACGAGAAGACGCATAAGTTCGTGAGCCAGTCGAACTACCACATCGTGGTGATTCGGCACGGCCCGAACAATACCTGGCATCTTCATCGCAAAATCTATTTCAGTCGCGCCGATCTGTTGCCCTATCGCCAGACCATCTATGACGACAAAGGCGCAATCGCGACCGATGTCACTTACTCCGAGCGGCAGGAATATAACGGCGTGGAGTTTCCTTCGCTGATTGAAATCGAGCGGCCGCAGGAGGAGTACAACATTGTTCTAAAGATAATTAAGATGACTTTGAACGAGCCTCTGAAGCCTGAACAGTTTCAACTGGGTGTGCCGCCGGGCGCGACGGTTACGGAACTGAAATAGCATTCATCTCTCGTCATCAATGTACTTCGGGTAATGCAAAAGCGCTCTTGTACACTGGGTAGAACTGGCATGAAATCCATGATTTCCGCATTGGAGTTAATCGGCGATGGCGGTACGCCTGGAGGAGAGGCTCGCCGCTACAATCGCCTCCTCCGGCGAATCGGCGTTGCCGACATGGCTTTGGCGCTATTGCTGATGGTAGTGATCCTGGCTGCCGACTGGACCAGTGATTTTCGCAATTTTGCGGTGCGGGTAGCCGGTGACCATCACGCCCTCGCACTCTTTGTTTACACCTCAATCCTGCTGCTGCTTACAAAGTTCTTCAGCCTTGGCCTGGACTACTATGGCTTCCGTCTTGAGCATCGCTACCACCTCAGCAATCAGCACGTTCGCACCTGGGCATGGGACCAGGCCAAAGGCTTTGCCCTCACATTCCTGCTCAGTCAACTTCTGGTGCAGATGGTTTACCTTCTGATCCGGCTGCAACCGCGCTGGTGGTGGGTGACAGTATGGGCGATGTTCATGCTGTTCAGCGTGCTGATGGCACATATCGCACCGGTGCTGCTGTTTCCGCTTTTCTTCCGTTTCCGTGCGCTCGGCGATGAGGAACTGACGGCACGGCTGACGCGGATGAGCGAAAGAGCGGGAGCCAAAATACGCGGAGTTTACGAGTGGATGCTCTCGGAGAAAACGAAGAAGGCAAACGCTGCCCTGATGGGCCTGGGGCGCACCCGCCGGATCGTAATCTCAGACACGCTGCTTTCCACCTGCAATCATGATGAGATTGAGGCCGTTCTGGCGCATGAGCTGGGGCACCACGTCCATCGCCACATTGTGAAGGGAATCGCGGTACAGGGAGGCATTACGCTATTCGGCTTTTGGTGTGTGGACCTCGTAATTCGCTGGGCAGCGTTCGACTGGAAGCGTTATGACCAGATCGATTTTGCCAATCTTCCGCTGATGATCCTGGTTGCGACCGCAATTTCCGTGATGCTGATGCCGGTGATGAACGCCTACTCGCGCTTTAATGAGCGCCAAGCCGACCTGTATGCATGGAAGTCGTTGGATTCGGTGTTGCCGTTCTGCTCGGCGATGGAAAAGCTTGCGGAGCGAAATCTCGCCGAGCGGGAACCTTCGCGTTGGGTGGAGATTCTCTTCCACTCCCATCCCCCCATCGGGCGCCGGATAAAAAGCGCGCTGGGGTGGTCGGATTCGCAAGGGCGCGGGAAAGAGTAGCTTCGGCGAGCGTACCTCCGGGGCAGGATACAATTTCAGGGTGAGCACCACATCTCTATCTCAGGAATCCGGTGCAGCGCAGCGTTTTACGCTGAAGCAGCGACTTGCCTTGTGGTGCATCTCCTGGGCGGGCTACCTGCTGATATCGCTGATTGGCTGCACCCTGCGCTTCGAGTCCTCGTCGGAGCCGGGCGGTGTGCCGGATGGGGAAGGTCCTCCGGCGTTTGTCATTGGCCCGTTCTGGCACCGCTCGGTGATTCTCGCGACGTGGTACTTCCGCGGCCGTGGGATTGCGGTGATGACCAGCCGCAGCTTTGATGGCGAATACATTGCCCGCATCATCGAGCGCTTTGGGTTTGTTGCCGTGCGCGGTTCGAGTTCGCGCGGCGGATCGGGTGCGCTGCTGGGAATGAATCGCGCGCTCGCCAATGGACACATCGCGGCGTTCACGATTGATGGACCTCGCGGTCCACGCTTTGTGGCCAAGCCTGGGCCGGTGATGCTGGCGCGAATGAGCGGCGCGCCGATCCTGTGCTTCTATCTGGCGGCCGAGCATCCCTGGATACTGCGCTCGTGGGATGCGTTGATGATTCCGCGTCCTTTCTCGAAGGTACATGTGCGCTGGACCAAGCAGATTCATCTCCCGCCTGAGGCAAGCAATGAGCAGATGAACGAGTGCCATCGCCAGATGCAGGAGTCGCTGGAACGTGCGCGCCACGACGCGGTGGCAGCGCTCGGCGGTCAGGCAAGTTAGACGTTCGAGACTCCAATCAGTGATCGCCATCCAGTCTGGCGGGGCTCGATGCGGCTCTATTCGGATGGATCGGATTCGCTATAGGTCTCGGCAAAGGACTCGTCCGGCGAACTCGGAGGCCAGCCGACGATGACCAGAAACACATCGAGTACAAAGAGCGCGATCGCGATGTCGTTGAACAGGGTTGCCTGAGGAAGGTTGGGCCAGAGTTGATTGGCTGCCCAGAACAGGAAGGCGATCGCCAGCATGATCGCCTTAAAGAACTCTCGTACCGGGGGGCGGTGCGCAGCCTGGTAAACCAGATAAGCGACGGCGATCATGGCCAGCGGAAATGCTCCGAGATAGTCGTGCGCCTTTGCGGGGAAGCACCCAGGAAAGGCGTCCCATATCAGCAGCACTCCGCAACTTGCGAGGGTGATCACGCCGCTAGTTACCGCGATCATCCGATGGGCTCTGTCCAAGCGGCTATACATCTGCTGATTCTATTCAGAGAGCCTCGTCGGTTCCCAATAAAAAGATATGATGAGCACGATCAGATGCGGACGTGTCCTAGCTAAATTCGGGGCTGGAAAAAGTCTTCGAGGGCTGGTTGACCGCTTGGCGATGGTGTTGATATAGTTTAGAGGTTCTGCGAGTCTGTCTGGCTTATCTGTGTAGGATTGGTCGAGTTGTTAGGTAAGATCAGCCCAATGGCGCTTCACGGCGCCTGCTGTATGGGCTTCCTCGCTGAAACGAATCTGCGCTACCTGCGGCGCTTGGTTGCAGGGTATGCAGATTCAGGCTGCGAAACGGAATGCTCCCGGCGGAGACCGAAGCTCTAGGCTTTGGCGATTGACCGGGGATTCAAGCATCACCGTCGCCGCCTCTATCCAGGAAACGTGAACTTTCCCCGCGGGTTGTGATTGCGGAGAGTATGGTCGGGCGCCGCGCGAGCGGGTTCGCTTTACCAGCCCTGAGTGGAAAAAAGGGTTCTGAGCGGTCATGCGCCGGCATTTTGCGCGGCGAAGGGCCGCCAGTGGCGCCAGAGTGCGTGCGAATAAAGGAGCTGCAAGAGTGCCTACGTTTAATCAGTTGGTGCGTAAGGGCCGCAAGTCGCCCCGCTACAAGACGGCCAGTCCTGCTCTGCAGGCATGCCCGCAGAAGCGTGGCGTCTGCACCCGCGTCTATACCCAGACGCCAAAGAAACCGAACTCGGCTCTTCGGAAGGTTGCGCGTGTGCGCCTGACGAATGGGATCGAGGTGACAACCTACATTCCTGGCGTCGGCCACAACCTGCAGGAGCACTCCATTGTGCTCATTCGCGGCGGCCGCGTGAAGGATCTTCCGGGTGTGCGCTACCACGTGATTCGTGGAACGCTGGATTCGGTGGGGGTTGCCAACCGCAGACAGAGCCGCTCCAAGTACGGAGCGAAGCGGCCGAAGTCGTAAACGATTTTTGGCTTAGGCGACGGGTACGGGCCGACAGATGGCCCTCCGGTCGTTGACGCCGTTAACCACCCGGCGGCTCGATTGGGAGACGGCCGGGAGTACCGCCGAAGTGGCAGGGAAGAGGAGTTTCTGAATGCCGAGAAAAGGCCATATTGCCAAGCGCGAACCAATGCCGGATCCGATTTACGGTTCGACGCTGGCCAACAAGTTTGTCAACAATCTGATGTGGGATGGCAAGAAGAGCACGGCGCAGGGCATTTTTTATAAGGCCATGACGCAGCTTGAACAGAAGGGTGGCGACGAGGCCTTGAAGCTGTTCAAGAAGGCAGTTGAAAACTGCAAGCCGCTGCTGGAAGTGAAGACCCGCCGTGTGGGCGGCGCCAACTATCAGGTTCCGGTGGAAGTGAATGCGGAGCGGCGGACCTCGCTGGCGATTCGCTGGCTGATCTCGTATTCGCGCAGCCGCCCGGAAAAGGGCATGATCGACAAGCTTGCCAATGAGCTGCTGGATGCGGCCAATGGCAAGGGCGCGGCGATGAAAAAGAAGGAAGACGTACACCGCATGGCTGAGGCCAACAAGGCCTTTGCGCACTATCGCTGGTAGGAATAAGTTCGCAGCCGGGTAGGCGGCAATTGATGCCGCTCCGGCCGCGGGCGTTTTGCGGCGGGAGCAGGGTAAAAGCTGCCATCAAACACAAACCAGCACGGGCAATCCCCAGCGCCGGTGCGATGACGTAAAGGGAATAGGTAGAAGCTTTGGCGCGACAAGTTCCATTAGAACGTTGCAGGAACATCGGCATCATGGCGCACATCGATGCCGGCAAGACGACAACGACCGAGCGCATTCTGTTCTACACCGGGCGCCTGCACCGCATTGGCGAAGTGCATGAAGGCACGGCGACGATGGACTGGATGGCGCAGGAGCAGGAGCGCGGCATTACGATCACGTCAGCTGCGACGACCTGTGCCTGGAAAGACATCACGATCAACATTATCGACACGCCGGGTCACGTCGATTTCACCGCGGAAGTAGAGCGCTCGCTGCGCGTGCTGGATGGTGCGGTGGCGGTGTTTGACGCGGTGCATGGCGTGGAGCCCCAGTCGGAAACGGTGTGGCGGCAGGCCGACAAGTACGCGGTGCCGCGCATCTGTTTCATCAACAAGATGGACAAGATGGGCGCGGATTTCGATCACGCGGTCGACACCATTCGCAAGCGGCTGTCGGCCAAGCCGGTGCCGATCCAGATGCCGATCGGGCAGGCGGAGAAGTTCAAGGGCTGCATCGATCTGTTCAACATGAAGGCCATTTATTGGCACGATGAGACCATGGGCGCCGACTATTCGGTGGAAGAGATTCCGGCCGATCTGATGAAGAAGGCCCAGGCGATGCGCCAGTTGATGGTGGAAACCATCGTGGAAAACGACGATGGCGACGAGCTGATGTCGAAGTGGATTGAAGGCGACGAGATTTCGGTGGCGTCCTTGAAAGCGTCGCTGCGCAAGTCCGTGATCGCGATCAAGATCTTCCCGGTGATCCTGGGCACAGCCTTCAAGAACAAGGGCGTGCAGCCGCTGTTGGACGCGGTGGTCGACTTCCTGCCTTCGCCGCTGGATGTGCCTCCCGTGACGGGCAAGAATCCTGACAACGAAAAAGAAGAGCAGCGCCATGCGGATGACAATGATCCCTTTGCGGCTCTGGCGTTCAAGATCATGACCGATCCGTTCGTCGGCCAGTTGACGTTCATCCGAGTGTACTCGGGAGTTCTGAAGACGGGCGACATGGCCTACAACGCCAACCGTCTGAAGCACGAGCGCATTGGCCGCCTGCTACGCATGCACGCCAATAAGCGCGAGGAAATCACGGAAGTCCGGGCGGGCGACATCTGCGCCTGCGTGGGGCTGAAGAACGTCACCACGGGCGACACGATCTGCAACGAAGATAAGCCGATCCTGCTGGAGACGATTGAATTTCCAGAGCCGGTGATTCACGTCGCGGTGGAGCCGAAGACCAAGACGGACCAGGAAAAAATGGGCGTAGCGCTGCACAAGCTGGCCCAGGAAGATCCGACCTTCCGCGTGCACACCGATGAGGACAGCTCGCAGACGATCATCAGCGGCATGGGTGAGCTCCACCTGGAGATCATCGTGGACCGCATGATGCGCGAGTTCAACGTGCAGGCGAACGTGGGCAAGCCGCAGGTGGCCTACCGCGAGACGCTGCGCAAGAACTCGGAGGCGGAGGGCAAGTACATCCGTCAGACGGGCGGCAGCGGTCAGTACGGTCACGTTAAGCTGCGTTTGGCTCCGAATGAGCCCGGCAAGGGCTTTGAATTCGAGAACGCGACTACGGGCGGTTCGATTCCCAAGGAATACATCAAGCCGATCGAAATGGGCATTAAGGAAGCCATGGAGGGCGGCGTACTGGCCGGCTATCCGATGGTGGACATCAAGGCCACGGTGTATGACGGCAGCTATCACGATGTCGATTCGAACGAATTGGCATTTAAGATTGCGGCGTCGATGGCCTTCAAGGAAGCGGCTCGCAAGGCCAGTCCGGTTCTGCTGGAGCCGGTGATGTCGGTCGAAGTCGTGGTTCCGGAAGAGTACATGGGCACCATCATTGGCGATCTGAACAGCCGTCGCGGGCGCATCGAGGGTATCGAGCATCGCGCCGGTTCGCAGGTGATCAAGTCGATGGTTCCGCTGGCTGAGATGTTCGGATACGCAACCAACATGCGCTCCAATACGCAGGGGCGCGCGACGTTCTCGATGCATTTTGCGCGTTACGAGGAAGCTCCCCGTTCGGTGGCCGAAGAGATCGTGGCCAAGACGCAGGGCACGAAGGCGAGATAAAGTTCAACCGCTCCGCGCGGCCGAAATGCGCGGAGCACAGCGCCCGATTCATGGGCCATAAGCGGGCCGGGCAGCGGCCAGCAGCGATAACTAAGACGGAGCTTGAAAGCAATGGCGAAAGAGAAATTTGACCGCAGCAAGCCGCATGTGAACGTTGGCACGATTGGGCATATTGATCACGGCAAGACAACGTTGACGGCGGCGATCACGAAGGTGCTGGCAAAGCACAATCCGAACATCAAGTTCCGCTCGTTTGACTCGATCGACAATGCGCCGGAAGAGCGCGAGCGCGGTATCACGATTGCCACGGCGCACGTGGAGTATGAGACGGGCAACCGTCACTACGCTCACGTGGACTGCCCGGGGCACGCCGACTACATCAAGAACATGATCACCGGCGCGGCGCAGATGGACGGCGCGATTCTGGTGGTGGCCGCGACCGACGGTCCGATGCCGCAGACCAAGGAGCACGTGCTGCTGGCACGCCAGGTTGGCGTTCCTTGCGTCGTGGTCTTCCTGAACAAGTGCGACGCAGTCGAAGATCCCGAGCTGATCGACTTGGTGGAGATGGAAGTCCGCGAACTGCTGTCGAAGTACAAGTTCCCGGGCGACGATCTGCCGGTGATTCGCGGCTCGGCTCTGGGCGCGCTGAACGGCGAGCCGGAGTGGGAAGCCAAGGTGGATGAACTGATGGCGGCGGTCGATGCCTATGTTCCGCTGCCGGCGCGTGCCATCGACCAGCCGTTCCTGATGCCGATCGAAGATATCTTCTCGATCTCGGGCCGCGGCACGGTGGTGACCGGCCGTATCGAGCGCGGCAAGGTGAAGGTGGGCGAGGAAGTGGAAATCGTTGGCTTCCGCGACACGCGCAAGACGGTTGTGACCGGCGTGGAAATGTTCAAGAAGCAGTTGGACGAGGGCATGGCGGGCGACAACGCCGGTCTGCTGCTGCGCGGTATCGGCAAGGACGACGTGGAGCGCGGCATGGTGCTGGCGAAGACCGGCTCGATTACGCCGCACACCAAGATCAAGGGCGAAGTCTACATTCTGTCGAAGGAAGAGGGCGGACGTCACACTCCGTTCTTCAACGGCTACCGTCCGCAGTTCTACTTCCGCACCACGGACGTGACCGGTGTGGCGAAGTTGCCGGAAGGCGTTGAGATGGTGATGCCGGGCGACAACGTGACCCTGGAGATCGATCTGATCACCCCGGTGGCGATGGAAAAAGGCCTGCGCTTTGCAATCCGCGAAGGCGGCCGCACGGTGGGCGCCGGCACGATTACGGAAATTCTGTAAAGGAATTCAGGCGGGCGCTGCCTTGGGGCTGCGCCCGCAACTTTCACTCTGCATAAATAAAGAAGTCGCGGCGACTACAAGACCGCACGATCTTTGAGGGTTCACACGTGATTGGCAAAGAAAGAATTCGCATTCGCTTGAAGGCATACGATTACCGCGTCCTGGACCAGTCGACCGGCGAAATCGTCGAAACAGCGCGCCGCACGGGCGCACAGATTGCCGGGCCGATTCCACTGCCGACGGTAAAGAACAAGTATTGCGTGCTGCGTTCGCCGCACGTCGATAAAAAGTCGCGTGAGCAGTTTGAGATTCGCACTCACAAGCGTCTTCTTGATATTCTGGAACCGACGCAGCAGACGGTCGACGCGTTGATGAAGCTTGATCTTCCCGCCGGTGTCGACGTTGAAATCAAGGCTTACGGTAAAGAACATAAATAAAGCGGCTTCGCGCCCTAAGCGCGAAGTCCTCACAGTGCCTTGACGCGACTTAAGCGCAGGCATGATGGAGAAGAGAAAATGGCGGTAAACGGAATTCTGGGCAGGAAAGTGGGCATGACGCAGCTGTTCGACGACAAGGGCGACGTTCGCCCGGTCACAGTGCTGCAAGCTGGTCCCTGCGTAATTACTCAGCTCAAGACGGCTCTCACGGACGGGTACGACGCCGCCCAGATCGGGCTGGTTGAGTTTGTGAAGGACTCGCGCCTGACCAAGGCGATGAAGGGCCACTTCGAGAAGCACAATCTTCCGCCGGTGAAGTTCATCAAGGAATTCGCGGTTGAGGATGCTGATGGCGCCGATGGTGGCGTGAAGGTTGGCGATAAAGTGCTGGTGGATCTGTTCGACGGCACGAAGTTTGTTGACATCGCAGGCACCAGCAAGGGACGCGGCTTCGCGGGCGTAGTAAAGCGCCACAAGTTCGGCGGCGGCCCGGCGGCCCACGGTCACATGTTCCAGGTGCAGGGCTCGATCGGAGCTTCATCGTTCCCCTCGCGCGTATTTCCTGGCACTCGCATGAGCGGCCACATGGGCGACGTTACGGTGACGGTGCGCAACCTGCGCGTTCTGGGCGTGGATAAGGAAGAGAATCTGCTGGTGGTGGAAGGCGCGGTGCCGGGCCACCGAGACGGCTATCTAGTAATCACCAAGGCCAAGAAGCCACCGAGAGAGCGTCGTGGATTCAGCGGCGAGGGTACGGCGATCAATCCGTTGAAGGCCTCCAAGCGCGCTGCCAAGGGTAAGTAACGGTCTCCCACATCTGCTAACTACGGCAGATGTGGGGCACCAAGCAAGTAAACAAGGGTAAGTAAATCGCTTCTCCGGTGGAAGATTGCCGCTGGAGAGCGCTTGATTCATAACAAACCTTCTGCGGCTGCATATTGACGGAAGGCAACTGACAAGGTTCGCCGAAGATGCGGATCTGGCAAAGGAAATGAAATGGCTACCATTGATGTGTTGAATCTGGCCGGCCAGAAAGTAGGATCGCTCGAACTCGCCGAGGAAGTATTCGGTTCGGTGAACGAGGATCTGCTCTGGGAATCCGTCCAGCACTATCGTGCAGCTCTAAGAGCGGGCACGCACGCCACCAAGAACAAGAAGCTGGTTTCTGGTTCTGGCAAGAAGCTGTGGCGGCAGAAGGGTACGGGACGCGCCCGTGTGGGCAGCGTCCGTTCGCCAATCTGGCGACATGGCGGCACGGTTCATGGACCTCAGCCGCGTTCGTATGATTACTCGTTCCCGCGCAAGAAGCTGCTGGGCGCGTTGCGCTCGGCGCTGGCGGCGAAGCTGCAGGACGGCAATCTAGTGGTGATCGATTCGCTGGAGTTGAAGGAAGCCAAGACCAAGACCTTCCGCCAGGCGCTGACCGGGCTGAAGTTCAATAAGACCGCACTGGTAGTGGAAGCCGGCGCGAACCTGAATCCGAACCTGGAGCTTTCGACCCGCAATATTGCAGGGGTTGAGATGCTGTACGGTCCCGAGGTTCACCCTTACCACCTGCTTCGCCATGAACTGGCGGTGTTCTCGCAGGCGGCATTGGAAAAGCTGCAGAGCTCGCTGAAGGCCTCGGCGCCGAAGCGTAAGGCGGAGGTGGAGAATGTCTAAGTCCCCTTACCAGATCGTCCGTAAGCCCGTAATCACGGAAAAGGGATTGGGCGTCAAGGAGACCGAGAACACGCTGGTGTTTCAGGTAGCCGCGGATGCGACCAAGACGGAAATCAAGGAAGCGGTGCAGAAGGCCTTCAAGGTGAAGGTCGCCGGCGTCCGCACGGCCAACTTCCTGGGCAAGGAGCGCCGCCGGGGTAAGTTTACCGGCTTCCGCCCGGACTGGAAGAAAGCCTATGTACGGCTCGCCGAGGGCGAAAAAATGCCCGAGTACGCGCAGAACGTTTAGTTCCTGCGCGGCATGAGCCGAAGCGGCCGCAAATTGTAGCGCGGCACCGCCGGACGGGAGAACGAAACCCTATCTGTCCGGCCAAAGCGATCCCGCCAGAAAACGGTTGGGATCTGGAAGAGAAGAACTATGGCGATCAAGACTTACAGACCGATCACACCGACACTGCGGTTCAAGTCCTCGCAGGTCAACGACGATCTGACGACGAACCGGCCGCATAAGCCGCTGACGAAACCGAAGAAGCGCACCGGCGGCCGCCGCAATTCCGGCGACCTGACGATCTGGCATCGCGGCGGCGGTCACAAGCGGAAGATCCGCGTGATCGACTTCAAACGCGATAAGCAGGGGATTCCGGCTACCGTTTCGACGATCGAATACGATCCGAACCGCTCGGCGCGGATTGCGCTGCTCAGCTACGCCGATGGCGAAAAGCGCTACATCCTGCAGCCGGTTGGGCTGAAGGTGGGCGCCAAGATCATCAGCGGAGCCGATGCCGACATCCTGGTGGGCAACGCGTTGCCGCTGAAGAACATTCCGGCGGGCACGATTGTGCACAACATTGAGCTGAAACCGGGCAAGGGTGCGCAGATGGCGCGTTCGGCCGGGGCGCAGGCGCAGCTGGTGGCCAAGGAGGGCGAATACGCTCTGCTGAAGCTGCCTTCCGGTGAAACCCGCAAGGTGCTGGTGGACTGCATGGCAACGGTAGGTCAGGTGGGCAATACCGATCACGAGAACATCTCGCTCGGTAAGGCTGGCCGTACCCGCTGGCTAGGCATTAAGCCGACAAACCGCGGCGTGGTTATGAACCCGGTGGATCACCCGCACGGCGGCGGTGAGGGTAAGACCTCCGGCGGCCGTCATCCGGTGACTCCCTGGGGACAACCGACGCGCGGCTACAAGACGCGTAACAACAAACGGACCGACAAGTTTATCGTGTCGCGTCGCGGCAAGTAGGGAAGGGAATCATGGCACGTTCTACGAAAAAAGGGCCGTTTGTAGATTCGCACCTGATCGTAAAGATCGAGGGGATGAACGCGCGCAACGAAAAGAAGGTGCTTCGCACCTGGTCGCGGCGTTCGACCATTACTCCGGAGATGCTGGGCCACACCATTGCGGTGCACAACGGACGCAAGTTCATTCCGGTGTACGTATCGGAGAACATGGTGGGACACAAGCTCGGCGAATTTAGCTTCACCCGCACCTTTAAGGGGCACTCGGTGAAGTCCGCCGCGGAGACCTCGGCCAAGCCGGCAAGATAGCGGCCGGGCAGGATCGGGTTCACCGGTTACATGAAAAGTATGGGCGCCCGCTGAGGGCGTCCGCGAATGAGATCTGAAGGGAAGAGAACATGGAATTCACAGCGAAAGCCCGGTATATGCGGGTATCTCCGCAGAAGGCGCGCCTGGTGCTCGGCCTGATCAAGGGCAAGCGCGTTGAAGCGGCGCTGAACACGCTGGCGTTCACCAACAAAGGCATTGCGCCTGCGGTCCTGAAGCTGTTGCGCTCGGCCGTGGAGAACGCCAATTACCTGAGCGCCGAAAAGGGGCTCGATGTCGATCTCGACAATTTGTATGTCAAGAACGCCATCGCCAACGAAGGTCCTCGGATGAAGCGGATTCGTCCGGCTCCGATGGGTCGCGCGTACCGCTACCAGCGTCGCATGGCGCACATCGAAATCGAGCTGGCCGAGAAGCACAAGGTCGCGGCCTCGACCGAAGCCGAAACTGCGGCAGCGCCGGCGAAAAAGGCCGTTCGTAAGCCGGCAGTGAAGAAGGCTCCGGCGAAGAAGTCGGCGGTTAAGTCGGCGGCCAAGAAGACGGCGGCTAAGAAAACCGCACCGAAGGCGAAGAAGTAAGCCATCAGGTTCACGGGATCGAGCGAGATCCAATTCAGCGGCGGCGCCAGGGTTTAGGCCCGAGTAAGCCACCGGCAGAGAGACGAAGCAACTATGGGACAGAAAGTCCATCCTTACGGATTCCGACTCGGCTACACCAAGCCGTGGAAGTCGCGCTGGTATATGGATCGCGACTATGACAAGTTCCTGATCGAGGACATCAAGCTGAAGGACGAGCTGAAGGACAAGCTCAAGTCGGCGGGAGTGAGCTCGATTGAGATCGAACGTCCGGGCAACAAGCTGCGGATCATCATCCGCACCGCCCGTCCGGGCATCATCATCGGCCGCAAGGGCGCCGAGATCGACAAGCTGAAGGCTGATCTGCAGAAAAAGACCGGCCGCGACGTCTTTGTCGATATTCTGGAAGTTCACAAGCCTGAGCTGGATGCGCAGCTGGTGGCCGAATCGATTGCGCTGCAGCTGGAAAAGCGCGTTGGCTTCCGCCGCGCAATGCGCAAGAGCGTGGACAGCGCGCTGCGCTTTGGCTGCAAAGGGATCAAGGTTCGTGTGTCGGGTCGTTTGAACGGCAACGAAATCGCGCGCTCGGAGTGGTATCTGCAGGGGCGTCTGCCGCTGCATACGCTGCGCGCCGACATTGATTACGGCTTTGCTGAAGCGCACACGACCTATGGGCTGATCGGGGTGAAGACCTGGGTGTACAAAGGCGAAATCCTTCCCCAGAAACGCCGCGAGCCGCAGACGGCGACGGCAGGACTCTAAGCAAGCAAGCCGGCCAGCTTCTTCAGACGCCAGTTCCTGAAGGGGCATTCACAGAAAGTCGGCAGGCGTGCCCATAGATTGGGTGGCCAGAACTAGAAACTGGCAATTGGAAACTGCTTATGTTGATGCCGAAGAAAGTAAAGTACCGCAAGCAGCAACGCGGTCGTATGTGCGGCAAAGCCTGGCGCGGCTCCGAGCTGTCGTTTGGCGATTTTGGCTTGAAGGTTATGGAGCCGGGCTGGATCACCGACCGCCAGATTGAAGCGGCGCGCGTGGCGATGACCCGTTTCATCAAGCGCGGCGGCAAGATCTGGATCCGCGTTTTCCCCGACAAGCCGGTCACCAAGAAGCCGGCCGAAACTCGTATGGGTAAGGGCAAGGGCGCACCGGATCACTGGGTTGCCGTTGTCCGTCCGGGCAAGTTGCTGTTTGAGATGGAGGGAGTGAGTGTGGCCGATGCGCAGGAAGCAATGCGCCTGGCTTCGCACAAACTGCCTTTGATCACCAAGTTCGTGAAGCGCGAGGTTCTGGCGCACTAAGCGCCAGCACAGCGTTTTACATTAATTCCGGGATTCCGGCGCCGGCGGCGCAGTCCGTCGGGGGTGAAGAGAAGAGAGCAATGACTTCGGAAAAGATTCGTAATCTGACAGATGCTGAGTTGGTCCATCAAAAGACCGAACTCAGTGAGGAACTCTTCAAGTTGAAGTTCCAGCTCAAGATGGGACAGACGGAGAGCTTGAAGAAATTGCGCGGGTTGAAGAAAGACATCGCGCGCGTGCTGACGATTCAGCGCGAAAAGCAATTGGCCGCAGCGAAGAGCGGAACGGAGAAGAGGTAGCCATGGCAGAAGCGACGAATACCGAGAAGACCGCCGGACAGCGCAAGGTTCTGGTTGGCCAGGTCGTTTCGACCAAGATGGCGAAGACGATTGTGGTCGAGGTGCATCGCCAGAAGGCCCACCCTCTCTACCGGCGCGTGGTCAAGCGCACCAAGAAGTTTTATGCCCACGATGAAGAGCAGACGGCGCGCACTGGTGATTTTGTGAAGATCGAAGAGACGCGCCCGCTGTCTCGCCTGAAGCGCTGGACGCTGAAGGAAATCGTGAAGCGCTCGGCGCTTGCCGCCGCCGCCATTGCCGCTGAGACCGCTGCCACGAAAACCCCGGAGCAGGCCAGCTAAAAGCAGTCGTCAGTCCCTGGTTGGGACGAAATCCCAGCCAGGCCGACGACCATGACAGACGACTGAAGGAGATTGCACCATGGCAGTGTTTATGAGGTCTATCCTCGAGGTGGCCGACAACAGCGGAGCACGGAAGCTGCAGATGATCCTGCCGATCGGCGGATCAACTGGCGTTCGCGCCCGGATCGGCGATGTGGTTACGGCTGCGGTGAAGGAAGCCTCGCCGGACGGTAGCGTGAAAAAGGGAACGGTTGTGAAGTGCGTGATTGTGCGGACCCGCAAGGAGACACGGCGCCGCGACGGCTCCTATATCCGTTTCGATACAAATGCCGCGGTTCTGATTAACGCCGATGGCGAACCGGTTGGAACCCGCGTGTTTGGCCCTGTTGCCCGTGAACTTCGTGAGAAGAAGTTCTTGAAGATTGTGTCCCTGGCCCCGGAAGTTATCTAGTTCCCTGGGCGGCTTCAGCGGCCGCCCTCGGGAGAGCTCCGATTGCGGAGCGGCCCCAAGAGTGCTGAAAAGGTTTTTGAGAGGAAGACATGGCAACCGTTGACATCCACCAGAACGATACCGTGAAGGTGATCGCCGGCCGCGATAAGGGCAAGGAAGGCCGGGTGCTGCGCGTGCTCCCTGGAGCAGGCAGAGTGCTGATCGAGCACGTCAGTGTCGTGAAGAAGAACGTGCGCCCGAATCCGCAGAAGGCTATCAAGGGCGGAATCGCCGAGCAGGAAGCGCCGATTGCGATCAGCAACGTAATGCTGGTCTGCGGCAGCTGCGGTCCGGTGCGGGTTCGTCACGAGGTGCGGGGCGAGAAGAAAGTTCGCGTCTGCGCCAAGTGCGACACGTCGCTCGACAAAGAGAAGTAGTAACCGCGAAGTAGCTTCGGCTTCTTCAATTGACCGCCTCACGCAACGGTAACCACTCCGGGACCGTGAGAGAAAGCGAATGGAAGCATGGCAGCAAAGGAAGTAAAAGACGCGAAAGCGAAACAGCCGGCCAAGAAGGCCAAGGCTGAGGTTTCCGAGGCTCCCGAGCAGGGCAGCAAGCCTGCCCGTCCGAAGCTGAACAACGCCGCTTCGGCCCGCCTACGCAAGAAGTATTTTGAAGAGTTGCGTCCGGCGCTGCAGAAAGAGCTAGGGCTGAAGAACCAGATGGCGGTTCCGAAGCTGGAGAAGGTCGTCATCAACATGGGCGTGGGCGAGGCAACGCAGAATGCCAAGGTGCTGGATCCGGCAGTGGCAGAACTGGCACAGATCACCGGCCAGAAGCCGGTTGTGACCCGGGCCAAGAAGTCGATTGCCGCCTTCAAGGTGCGCGAAGGGATGCCGATCGGCTGTATGGTCACGTTGCGCGGCGACCGCATGTACGAATTCCTGGACCGCCTCCTGAATGTCGCGCTGCCCCGGGTTCGCGACTTCCGTGGCGTGCCCACGAAGTCCTTCGATGGACGCGGCAATTACACGCTCGGCCTTCGCGACCAGCTGATCTTTCCGGAGATCGACTACGCCAAGGTGGAACACCAGAAGGGTATGAATATCACCATCGTCACCACGGCTACGAGCGATGAACACGCGCGTGCGCTGCTGAAGTCAATGGGTATGCCCTTCCGAATTCCGGGTGCGAGCTAAAGTTCCTGCCTCCCGCTGGCGGCAACGCCGGCGGGAGGACGGTTGCAAATTAAAGTTATAATTGAGATGTAAAGGCACCTTCGAGAAGGTGTGAGAGACAAAGGAAACGATGGCCAGAACATCAAGCATCGCCAAGGACAATAAGAAGCCCAAGTTCTCTTCGCGTCAGCACAATCGCTGCAAGCTGTGCGGACGCCCGCGCGCTTACCTGCGCAAGTTCGGCCTTTGCAGGCTGTGCTTCCGCGGACTGGCTCTGCGCGGCGAGATTCCTGGGGTAATGAAGTCGTCCTGGTAGACGAAGTCGAACCCTGACCCGCGGGGGTGAACCCCGCAATGGCTGGCACGTGGTCCGCACGCCGGACCGTCCCGCGCAAGCGGGAACAGAACGTCGCCGCAGGTTCTTTCCACTGCAGCTCTTGAAGATGGAGGGCAGCCGGCCCAAGCCGGTGCAGTATTGCGCAAGGCCAGCACGCGCAAGAAAGAGAACGGGCGAACGAATTCAGGAGAACAGAAGATGAGCTTTACCGATCCAGTGGCAGATTTCCTGACCAGGATCCGCAACGGCATCAAGGCCCGGCACCAGAAGGTCGATGCCCCGGTCTCCAAGCTGAAGCTGGAGATTGCCCGCGTTCTGAAGGAAGAAGGCTACATCGCCAACTTCAAGGCGACCGAGGAAGATGGCAAGAAGGTGGTTCGGGTTTACATCAAGTACAACTCGGACAATGTTGCCGCGATCACGAACATTACCCGCATTTCGCGCCCTGGTTGCCGTGTGTACGTCAACCGCAATGAGATTCCCCGCGTTCTGGGCGGTCTGGGGATTACGATCCTGACCACTCCGAAGGGGGTTCGCAGTGGCAAGCAGGCCCGCAAGGAAGGCGTGGGCGGCGAAGTGATCTGCGAAGTTTACTAAGGTCACAAGCTTCGCAGCCGGGTTAACGGCTCGGCGACGGGTACGGGCCAACTGATGGCCCTCCGGTCGCTGACGCCGGGCCGCTCAGGCTGGGGCGCTTGGAGCAGACGAGGCCGGTGAAAGACCGGTCCGGAAGCCCACCGTGACAAAAGGCTCACGGCGGTGCAGGAGAGATCAATGTCAAGAATTGGCAAGAAGCCCATTCCGTTGCCGAAGGGCGTCACGTACACTGTAGAGGGCAATCTCATCACGGTGAAGGGTCCGAAGGGTACGGTTACCAATCACCTTCCGGGCGGAGTTACACTGACCACCGAAGACGGAGTTTTGCTGGTCAAGCGCGAAGACGATTCCAAGGCTGCGGTGCATGGTCTGGTTCGCGCCCTGGTGAATAACGCCGTAGTTGGAGTTACCACCGGATGGACTCGCGAATTGGAAATCGTAGGCATCGGCTATCGCGCGGAGATGAAGGGCAAGGGAATTGTGGTATTCAGTCTGGGCTTTTCGCACCCGATCGAGTACCCGCTGCCGTCCGGCGTCGAAATGGCAATCGATCCGAAGATGACCAAGTTGACCCTCAGCGGAA
This sequence comes from uncultured Acidobacteriota bacterium, assembly GCA_963786435.1. Taxonomy (GTDB): domain Bacteria; phylum Acidobacteriota; class Terriglobia; order Terriglobales; family Acidobacteriaceae; genus TOLSYN. The sequence goes on along the minus strand of CAWAZK010000002.1, from coordinate 1,098,632 downwards.
TCGACCGCCAGAAGCTTGGCCAGGTCGCCGCTGAAATGCGTTCGCTGCGTCCGCCCGACCCGTACAAGCAGAAGGGTGTCCGCTACGTGGGCGAGAAGTTGAAGAAGAAAGTCGGCAAGACCGGCGCGAAGTAACTTCTGACGCGAATTAGATTTTAGGATGAGGCGCGTGTCATGCGATGCGCGCCTGATTCGAACGGCGGAATGGCTAGATCTCTGCCGTAACCTGCGAAGCTCGCAGCCGGTCGGCGGCAACAAATGCCGATGCGGTCGCTGGCGATAGGTGCCTGCCGGACGAGAATCCGACGGGTGTCCGCATAACCCTGGCGAAGGAGTTCGCTGGGACAGACCGGTCCCCGGCACTGCAACCCGGGAATAAGGCCGGAGCGAGGACACAAAGAATGCTGATCAAGAGCTCCAAGAACGCGACGCGCGAGAAGATCCACACCCGGATCCGCAAGAAGCTCGCCGGAACCACTGCGCGCCCACGCCTGAACGTGTATCGTTCAGTCAATCACATTTACGTGCAGCTTATCGATGACGCCCAGCACGCGACGATAGTCTCGGCCAGCTCGCTGGAGCAGGGCAAGGATGGCAAAAAGCACATTGCCGGGGGCAACATCGCCGCCGCCAAGCAGGTCGGCAAGTTGATTGCGGAGCGGGCCAAGGCGAAGGGGATCGAATCGGTGGTGTTTGACCGCGGCGGCTATCTGTACCACGGACGCATCAAGGCGATTGCGGATGCGGCTCGTGAGGGCGGCCTGAAGTTCTAGTTCCGGCGGTTGACGCAAGGGACGCGACAGAGAGCGGGCGAGGTGCAAACCGTTAGTCCGCATGATTTCGGAGATCGCAGGCGCGGTCTCCAGGAGAATCGATAGCAAATGGCAATCGTCAAGAAGAAGCTCGATGCCGGGAATTACAACCTGAAAGATCAGGTTGTCAACATCAACCGCGTGACCAAGGTGGTCAAGGGCGGCAAAAACATGTCGTTTGCGGCTCTGGTCGTGATCGGCGATCCCGCGACCGGAGTGGTTGGCTATGGTTCCGGCAAAGCCAAGGAAGTTCCCCAGGCGATCCGCAAGGGAATTGAATCGGCCAAGAAGAACCTGATTAAAGTGAACCTGACCCATACCTCGATTCCGCACATCTCGCTGGGCCGCTATGGCTCCGGGCGGGTTCTGCTGAAGCCGGCGCCGGAAGGCACCGGCGTCATCGCCGGAGGCGCCGTGCGTGCGGTGATGAATTCGGTGGGCATTCAGAATGTGCTGACCAAATCAATCGGCACCACCAATCCGCATAACGTCATCAAAGCCACGTTTGACGCGCTGAAGAAGCTGCGCGACCGTGCCGAGGTGGCGGCGAATCGCGGCAAGTCCGTGGAGGAGCTCTAAACCATGCCTCGTACACGTACAAAGACCCCGAAGGTGCCGGCTGCGCCGGGCACCCGGATGAAGCTGAAGTGGGTGATCTCTGGCAACAGCACGCCGTACAAGCAGCGGCTGGTGATCAAGGGCCTGGGCTTTACCCATCTGAACCAGGTAATCGAGCGCGAAGATACGCTCTCGATTCGTGGCATGGTGGCCAAGGTGCCGCACCTGATCGAGATCGTCGGCGAATAGGCCGGATCGGAACACAAACCGAGTCGCCGGGCGGAAGCCAGGCGGCGCCAGGAAACAGCCCGCTCGCCACGGGGAACGCTTCGAGCTTCACCAATTGAAGACGTTCGGCTGTCGCAGACAGCCCATTGGCATGATTGGCACCACGCCCAGGGATAAGACAATGAATCTGACAACGATTCGCAAGCCGGCCAAGGCGAATGAGAAGCGCAAGCGAGTGGGCCGCGGTATGGGCTCGGGCATGGGTAAGACCTCGACCCGAGGACACAAGGGACAGCGCTCGCGCTCGGGTTCGCGCAGCATGCGTGGATTTGAGGGCGGCCAGATGCCGCTGCACCGGCGTTTGCCCAAGCGCGGCTTCGTCAACATCTTCAAGAAGGAATTCCAGGTGGTGAACCTATCGCGGCTGGCCGAGCTGGGCGTGACGGAGTTGACTCCGGAAGTTCTCTATGAACTGCGCGTCATCGGCAAAAAGGGCGGACTCATCAAGGTGCTTGGCGTGGGCGATCTGACCACGGCCATTACCGTGTATGCCCACAAGTTCAGCGAGACAGCACAGCAGAAAATCACCGCTGCCGGGGGCAGGGCTGAGGTAATCGAAGTCAAGCAGCCTGCGCCGATCAAGCGCGGTAAGAAGTAAGATCACCCGAAAGCCCGCCTGCAGCGAACAGGCGGGCTGGGTCCGGCTCTGCGGTAGATTGCAAGGTCGCGGCCCGAACAGCATAGGTATCGAGGCTCTGTTACCATGTTCGAGAAGCTGGCGAACATCTTTAGAATTCCGGACCTGCGCAAGCGGGTACTGTTCACGCTTGGCTTGCTTGCCGTTTACCGCATCGGCGGCCACCTACCTACGCCCGGCGTCGATCCTGCGGCCTTGGCGCGCTTGTTTGCCAACGCCGGCGGCGGCCTGCTGGGCTTCGTCGATCTGTTCAGCGGCGGCAATCTGCGCCGGCTGACGATCTTCGCCTTGGGCATCATGCCCTACATTACCGCCTCAATCATTTTGCAGTTGCTGACCGTGGTTTACGAACCGCTGGCGCGCCTGCAAAAAGAAGGCGAACTTGGCCGGAAAAAGATCACGCAGTGGACCCGCTACCTGACCGTTGTTCTCAGCGCCATGCAATCGTTTGGCATTGCGATGACGCTGGAGCGCGGCGTGGGTGGCGAGCAACTGGTGCGCAACCCTGGAGTCGGCTTCGTGCTGATGACAGTGCTGACGCTGACCACGGGTACTACGTTCGTCATGTGGCTGGGCGAGCAGATCACCGAGCGGGGCATCGGCGAAGGGATGTCGCTGATCATCTTCACCGGCATCGTGGTCGGGCTGCCACGTGCGGTGGTGGAGTTGTTCCAGAAGGCGAGCAGCGGCGGCGCACTCAATCCGATCGGCATCGTGCTTCTGCTGGCGGCGATGGTTGCAGTGGTTGCGTTTATCGTGTTTGTGGAGCGCTCAGAGCGCCGAATTCCGGTGCAGTATGCCAAGCGGGTAGTGGGGCGCAAGGTGATGGGCGGTCAATCCACGCACCTGCCGCTGCGGGTGAACTCCGGCGGTGTGATGCCGGTCATCTTTGCCAGTTCGGTGCTGACCCTGCCGCAGACGCTCGGGTATGCGCTGCAGAACAACCGCTACTTTGGCTCATTCTTTGCGGGAATGAGCAAGGCTATGGGCTGGGGCGAGCCGCTGCATACGTTCCTGTATGCCGTCGGTATTCTGTTTTTTGCCTACTTCTATGTTTCCATCGTCTTCAATCCAAAGGACGTGAGCGACAATATGCAGAAGTACGGCGGATTTATTCCGGGAATCCGTCCTGGCGTTCGCACCAGTAACTACATCAATGACGTGCTGACCCGGATCACGTTGGTTGGCGCATTATACCTGATTATTATTTCGCTCATTCCGGAGTGGATGATTGCGGGTATTCACCTCAACAGTCTGCCGGTCTGGTTGGGAGGCGCAATGTTCGATCACCTGCCCAACTGGATACTGCACGGCCTGAACGTGAACTTCTACTTTGGTGGAACTTCGCTGCTGATTGTGGTGGGTGTGGCGATGGACACGGTGAACCAGATCGAGTCTCAGCTCATTATGCGTCACTATGACGGATTTACCCCAAAAAGTGGTCGCACCAGGGGACGCAGAGCGTGGTAAAGTAGTTCGCCGTGGCATTATACCTTACCCTCTGTAGGAGGCTGCGCGATGGAGAGTGCGACTATCTCCGAGATACCTGTAGAGAAGTCAAAAAGTGAGAATGTCGGCCCGGTGATCCTTCTAGGAGCACCGGGAGCCGGCAAGGGAACACAAGCGAAGCGAATCTCGGAACGTTACGGGATTCCGCAGATCTCGACTGGAGATCTACTGCGGGACAATATTAGCCGTGGCACCGCGTTGGGCATGGAAGCGCGGAGCCGGATGGAGCGCGGTGAGCTTGTTCCCGACGAATTAGTTTGCAAGATGGTTGCCGACCGTCTTGCTCAACCGGATTGTGCACGCGGCTTTATTCTGGACGGATTTCCGCGGACGGTGGCACAAGCCGAATGGCTCGACAAGTATCTTGCTGGGAATCATATCTTTGAAAGAGAGAAGGGCAACAATGCTCCGGTTGTGATCCTATTCGCGGTGGAGTATAATCAGCTACTGCAAAGGCTTACCGGACGTCGGACGTGTCCCACATGCGGACGGATCTACAACGTTCACACTCAACCACCGCGGAAGGAAGGCGTCTGCGACATAGACGGCTCAGTCCTCGTGACGCGCAAGGATGATCGGGACGATGTCATCCTGGAGCGCCTGCGGACCTACGAGTTGCAGACCCTACCCTTGGTGAACTATTACAGGCAGCGGAATCGCCTGCGAGAAGTGGACGGTGGGGGCGAGTTGGATCGAATCACGGCCGAAGCCTTCAAGGCAATCGAAGATGGCGATCGTTTGTAAGTCTGCCGGCGAAATTGAAAAAATGCGGCGCAGCGGCCGCATTGTTCGCCAGGTGTTGGATGTAGTAAAGGCCATGGTCGCTCCTGGCGTCAGTACGATGGAGTTGGAGCGGGCGGCCGAAAAGAAGATTCGCGATTTGGGGGCAAAGCCCGCATTCAAGGGATATTACGATTATCCTTGCGTGCTTTGCACTTCGATCAATCAGGAAGTGGTGCACGGCATACCCTCGGAGACACGCAAGTTGTCCGAGGGAGATATTGTCTCCATAGACTGCGGAGTCGTGCTGGACGGCTATTACGGCGATTCGGCGGTGACGGTGCCGGTGGGCGAGATCAGTAACGAAGTGCGCACGCTGGTGGATGTGACCGAGCAATCGCTGCATAAGGGAATTGACGCAGCGCGCGCCGGAAACCGACTCGGCGATATCGGCGCGGCGGTGCAGGAATACGTGGAAGCCGCCGGGTTCAGCGTGGTTCGCGAGTTTGTGGGCCACGGCATCGGGACCAAGTTGCACGAGGATCCGCAGGTGCCCAACTACGGTCTGCGAGATCACGGATTGAAGTTGCGCGAAGGTATGGTGATCGCGATTGAGCCGATGGTGAATGCCGGGGGCGCGTCGGTTCGAGTGTTGGACGACAAGTGGACGGCGGTAACCCAGGACGGAAGACCTAGCGCTCATTTCGAGCACTGTGTTGCCATTACGAGAGACGGTCCAGTGATCCTGACCGAATAGTTCCAGATTTCAGGTTGTGAGGCCGGAAGCTGGAAATCGAAATTGAGGTTGGATGAGTAAGGAAGACGCGATTGAAGTAATGGCAATGGTGATCGAGCCGCTGCCGAATGCGATGTTCAGGGTGAAGCTTGAGAATGATCACGAGGTGCTTGCGCACGTGTCGGGTAAGATGCGCAAGAACTTCATTCGAATTCTTCCGGGCGACCGTGTGGCCGTGGAGCTGTCCCCTTACGACCTGAATCGCGGTCGCATTGTGTACCGCTACAAGTAGCGGCAAAGTTCGCGCAACCCGCGATGGTCCGAAGGGACTAGCGGGCATTTGCGCGTTTTGCAGGGAGGGCCGCAAGGCTCTGGTTGGAAGCTTTCTCCGGCGCGATGTTTTGGGTCGGAGGAGTTTGGCGAATGAGTTGAACGCCAGATGAGTAGAGCGCTGAAGAGTAGAACAAGGAAGTGGCACAATGAAGGTACGAGCTTCAGTCAAGAAGATCTGTGACAAGTGCAAGGTCATTCACCGCCATGGGGTGGTGCGGGTGATTTGCGAAAACTCGAAACATAAGCAGCGCCAGGGCTAAAACCCGGGGCTGCTCAACCACGTAGGAAACCCGGAGTAGGACAACCACATGGCACGTATTGCAGGCGTCGATCTGCCCCGTAACAAACAGGCACGCATCGCGCTCACTTACATTTACGGAATTGGCCAGCCCCGCGCCGTCAAGATTCTCGGCGCTGCGGAAGTCGATCCGATCAAGAAGATCCAGGACCTGAGCGAAGAGGAAGTGAATCGCATTCGTCAGGTGATCGAGAACGAAGGCCAGGTCGAAGGCGACCTGCGCAAAGAGATCTCGCTTCACATCAAGCGGCTCATTGAAATCGGCTCTTATCGCGGCAACCGTCACCGTCGCAGCCTGCCTGTCCGCGGACAGCGCACGCATACCAATGCCCGTACCCGGAAGGGTCCGCGCAAGGGCACAGTGGCAGGCAAGAAGAAGGCGACTAAGTAGTTTCGCCGGGCCGCAAAGGTCGCGTCTTTCCGCAAACCGCCTCCGTCGGCAGCTTTTGTCGGCAAGCAGGGAAAGCGCTTACTGGTAACCCCAGAACAGGAATAGAGAACGGAATATGGCAAAAGCAGCTGGCGCCTCTGCGGCGGACAAGAAGAACAAGAACAAGAAGTTCAAGAAGAAGGAGCGCAAGCACATCCCTCACGGGCTTGTGATGATCAGCGCGTCTTTCAATAACACCATCGTCACCATCAGCGACCCGTCGGGCAACGTGATTTCCTGGAAGAGCTCCGGCTCGCTGGGCTTCCGCGGCTCTCGCAAGGGTACGCCATTTGCCGCACAGCAAGCTGCGATGAACGCCGCCAATACGGCGCGCGATCACGGTCTTCGCTCTGTGGATGTTCGCGTTTCGGGCCCCGGTTCGGGTCGTGAATCAGCGATTCGCGCGCTGGCCGCGGCGGGAATCGAAGTCCGTACGATTAAGGATGTAACCCCGGTTCCGCACAACGGTTGCCGTCCGCCGAAGAAGCGCCGGGTCTGATTGCAGCACCGTAGCCGCCGATTGTGGTGGCGCCCCGGCATGGTTTGCTCATGACGCTTTGCGTGTGTGATGAACACAAGGCCAGTGTCGGCTGACAAAGATTCGAGCGGGATGGAAAGGATTCCAACTCCTGTAAACCGCTCATAGACCGAAGGAGATATAAGTTGGCTCGCTATAAAGATGCAGTATGCCGCCTTTGCCGCCGGGAGGGAACCAAGCTTTTCCTCAAGGGCGCAAAGTGCTTTATGGAAAAATGCCCGGTGGAGAAGCGCAACTTCGCGCCTGGCCAGCATGGCAAAGATCGCAAGGCGAAGATTGTCGGTTACGGCCTCCAACTACGTGAAAAGCAAAAGACTAAGCGCATGTACTTTGCGCAGGAGAGCCAGTTCCGCAATTACTTCGAGAAAGCTGCCCGTGCGAAGGGCGTCACCGGCGAACTTTTGCTGCAACAGTTGGAGCGCCGCCTCGATTCGGTGGTTTACCGCCTTGGTTTCGCGGTTGCACGCCGTCAGGCTCGTCAGCTGGTGCGCCACGGCCACATCGCGGTGAATGGTCGCAAGGTGAACATTCCTTCGTTCCAGGTGAATGTGGGCGAGGAGATCGCGATTCGCGAGAGCAGCCGTAAGCTGGTCGTTTTGGAAGCGGCGAAGGATTTTGCTTCACATCAGACTTCTCCGAACTGGCTTGAGATCGATCGCGAGAACTACAAGGGCCGGGTTCTGTCGCTGCCCCGTCGCGAAGACATCAGTCTGCCGATCAACGAGCAGCTCATCGTCGAACTTTACAGCAAGTAGCGAGGCGGGCGTTCGCGCCTGCCTGGTGCGCTTTCTGATTTGCTTCCGGGGAGTCGCAGGTTCGCCGGTAGCAATGTGGAGTTGGTGGAGCGATGGTCGGGGCCATTCGATGGCCCTCCGTCGCTGACGCTATCGAGCAACTATTTACAGCGGCACGGCCCGTAACCCGTGTCGCATCACCCTGTCTCGGACCAGATCCGCCCGCGGATGAGTGTTGCCGCGGTGCCAAACGGGCCGAAGAAAGAGGAGAAACGAATGCTCTGGAAGGGATTTCAAAAACCTAAGCGCCTGGCGATGGACTCTGAGTCGCTGACTGATAAGTATGGTCACTTCTGGGCGCAGCCGTTCGAGCGCGGATTCGGCACCACGATTGGAAATGCGCTGCGGCGGGTGCTGCTTTCCTCGATTGAGGGCGCGGCCATCACAGCAGTCAAGATCGAAGGCGTGCTGCACGAATTCCAATCGATTCCCGGTGTGGTTGAAGACGCGACCGACATTATTCTTAACCTGAAGCAGATCCCGTTTAAGCTTTCGGGCGATGCGCCGAAGATGATTTATCTTCGCGCCGATCAGCCGGGTGTTATCACTAGCGGCATGATCGAGGCGGACGGCGACGTCGAAGTTCTCGATAAAGACGTCTACATTGCCACCGTGAGCGAAGGCGGCAAGCTGGAGATGGAGCTTCGCCTCAAAAAGGGTCGGGGCTACGTTTCGGCGGACAAGAATTTTGACGAGGACCTTGGACTGGGTTTTATTCCGATCGATTCGGTTCACTCGCCGGTGCGCAAGGTGAACTACTCGGTGGAGGCGGCGCGTCTAGGTCAGATCACCGATTATGACAAACTTGCCCTGGAAGTGTGGACCAACGGCTCGGTGACGCCCGCGGATGCAATCGGACTGGCTGCCAAACTGCTCAAGGACCACATGAACATCTTCATCAACTTCGAGGAAGAAGTTGAGGCCACCGGAGTTTCGGCCGACAACAAGCCGGAGATTCGCAATGAGAATCTCAACCGCTCGGTGGAAGAGCTTGAGTTGAGCGTTCGCAGTTACAACTGCCTGAAGAACGCCAACATTCAGACGATCGGCGAGCTGGTTTGCAAGACTGAGGCCGAGATGCTGAAGACCAAGAACTTTGGCCGCAAGTCGCTCAACGAGATCAAGGAAATCCTTGGCTCGATGGGTCTGGGCCTTGGCATGAAGATTGACGAGCACGGCAACGCCGTTGCCACCAGTCAGTCGACTATGAGCGGAAGTGTGCCGCCTTCGTACGGCCCTGGGGACGGTACTCCGGGCTACTAAGTGAGCATTGCGGTCGGGTACGCGGCAAATGATGCCGCTCCGGACGTTGCGCTCGGTTTTCGTGGGCGGTGCATAAAAACACCGTCCGCAATCCTCCCCGGCGGTGCCGAGGAGTCAAGTTCAGCCGGATTGTCAGCGGCTCCGGCGATATCAAGGATTGATCATGCGTCATCGTGTAGCAGGTTGGAAATTAGGCCGGAACACCTCCCACCGGCGCGCTTTGCTGCGGAATCTCGTCACCTCTCTGATCATCGAGGAGCGCATTGAGACCACCGTCACCAAGGCCAAGTTCATGAAGTCCCACGTCGAGAAGATGATTACGCTCGGCAAAAAAGGCGGGGTTGCAGAGCGCCGCCTGGCAGCGTCGTTCCTGATGACTCCGGAGGCTGTCGATAAGCTGTTTGCGACCATCGGCCCGCGCTTCGGCGACCGGAACGGCGGTTATACGCGCATCATTCTCACCGGCTTCCGCAAGGGCGACGGCGGAGAAAAGGCATTCATCGAGATTCTCGGCAGCGAGAAGGTTGTCGATGAAAAGCGCGAGAAGCGCGCCGAACTCCGTGCCAAGCGCGCCGAAGAGACGCGTAAGGCTATGGAAGAGTCCCAGGCCCAGGCGGGCGAGGGCGGCGAAGAGCCGACAGCGTAGTTCTCACATTTCAAACGCCCACCTCTCTAGCCTGCGGCAGAGAGGTGGGCGCATGCAATCACGCGCGCCTTCGGGTGCGCATTTTTTGTCGGGCACGACATTTCTTGGTCAGCGAGGTAGTGCTGGTGATCTTTCCAGGTGGCGCTGACAAAGCGGTCCTTTGAACCTAAAAACGGCAGTTACTCTGCGAAACCGATATTCGTTTCGAGGAGCCTCGGCGTTAGAGGTGGAGTGATTTTACCCACGAGATAGTCCAGCAGGGTCTTCCATCGGTTGGTTGCAGGAAACTGCTCCGCAACTGTTCTTACATGGCGTAGAGCCTTGTGGATATTGGCGATCATCAGCATCAGGGTTTTCCTGGCAGCGTGCATCGGCGTCAGGTAGAGCGTTGTTTTTCCGGCATGTTTGGTCGCTCTGCCCACGGCTGCCAGTAAAAGCGCACGGCTGGTAATGGCTTCCATCCTCGCCCCCGGTTTGGCCGCACGGCAGTACCAACTCCACCAGTTGTAGACCAAGGCTACGGCACGTGCGCTGGTCTGGCAGCGCTCCATGTCCTGTGTCGTAAAGCCGCCCCAGCCCCACTGGTTCTTCAACTCATCGAAGCCGTTCTCCGCATCGGCCCGATCGCGGTATAACTGCGCCATTGCATCCAGCGGGTAGCTGCTGTTGGTCACCAGCACCGCGTACTCCCACAGTTGCACGTCCTCGTCAGGCAGCAGTAGCTCGATCTGTTCATCTTTGGTCTTTCGACTCAGCGCTAAGTCGGACTTTGCACGTTGACGGAGGATCACGACCCGGCGTGATTTATCCCACCCGGTCAGCCGCAAGGTGTCCTCCACCGCACTCCAACCCTGATCGCGAGGGCCGGGCGTGCTCCAGTCCTCGCGGGCAAACTGGCGCGCCAGCAGCCGTTGCACCCCTTTGGTCTGGCGTAGTTTGAACAGATAGGGCTGGCCGCGATCTTCCAGTTCGCCGATAAACGGCTCGTTGCCGTAACCGCAGTCTCCGCGCACCAAAGCTGGCAGTTGCTCTCGGCTCAAGCTATCCAGCACCGCGCACAGTCCAGGTCGCGCGTGCAGGGAGCTGTGCTGCTTTCCAGAAGAAACCACGACATCGAGCACCAGCCGCAGGTTGCCAACCCAGTAAGTGTGCAGTGCGTGGCTGGGCCGGCCAGGCTTGTGCGGGTTGTAGCCGACCTCGGCCCCGCTTTGCTTGCCGAACAGCGTCTTGATCGTCGTGTCGATATCCAGGATCCACGGCGAGTTCAGCGCGGCCTGCACACTGGAGAGCAATTGCGGACACAGCCAGTCCCGGCTTTGCTCTGCGCTCATCCGCGCCAGCGATCTGCGAAGTGAATCCTCGCTGACAATCTTACTCATTCCAAGGATCTGCGGACTTACTCCGTCGCCCCGCAGACCGGTAATGTGAGCATAACGTCTGTGCCCTGCCAGAATGGATAGAAACCAGGTGCCAAGAACGTCCCGCTTGCCGGGCGCGTTGCCGCTGATATAACTAAGCGGGCAACTCTCCAGCCAAGAGTCATACACCCCAGTGGTGGAAAGAAACTCCGCGAAAAAGGCCAGTTGCGCGTTCGGCGTGGCGCTGGCCTCGTAATCCCAGCGTACATGGATCCGCCCACCCGGCGTGTCTACCGAAAACGCCTCCACTTCCTGCCCGCGTACAGAAATCCCCACCTCGCGCAACTCACCCATCTGGTGACTGCCTCCACTCAGCTCAAACCCGCTCCCAGTCTACAGCCCTCAATCGTTTCGGGATTCCAACTGCCGGAAAGAGGTTGAATTTAGAACGTCAGACAAGCGCCAAGCTGAATCGGAGCGATCACCGCCTCTCGGTCACAAATGATACCCTGTCACTCGGAGTTCCTGAACCTCATTGCGCCTACGATGGCGAATTTAACTCTAAGTCATCCTCATTAGCTGCCGTCCGCGACAATGGTCGCCAGCGAGAGTAGCCTGGAACTTATTTGCAAGTGCGCCCGCTCCGCGCCATGGGGATTCACTTCGAAGCGGATCCGGCCTTCATTGAGCAACAAATTGACGATCCCCCCATGGTGGCCAAATCCGTCAGATTCTCCGACCGTGAGCACGCTGGTGCCGCGAACGCGTTCCAGCACAGACAGGGCATTCTTGCGTTCAGAGTCACCTACATAAATTATTTGACACGCCTTGAGATCGCCATCGAGCCCTAAGCGGCGAACGACGATTCTCCTGCCGTTGACTGTTTTGCCGGAAACCTGCCGCTGCAGTGCGTCGCTCGTCGAATCGGCGCCGATAAAGCCGATTACCAGGTCCCGTTGACTGGATTCACTCGGCCACTGGACAAAATTCACAAGCTTGAGCACGAAAGCAGCTTTGGCGTCATTCTCTCCCAGAGACTGCGCTTGCACCCCGGTAGTCCCACCCGCGGCGATCAATCCTAAGCCGAGGATCCCTGCAATCAGCCATCGGCGGACGCTCACCTGTACACGTTGTCTCCATACCCTGCGCGGGTTGTTTGGAGTGGCCTTATTCATCTGCCTGCACAATAAAATACCGACTCGCATAAGCATCACCTTATCCCTGCTGAGTGCGGTTCAGCTTTTTTATCCTTGTCGCCATGTTCGCCTGAGGTCCAGGTCAGTTTGAAACGAAAGCTTCGCCGGTCGTCGGGCAGCAACGAAGTCGAGGCGACGTCGTGGGTCTGCTCGAAGTACCCGGATGTCGGCTCGCTCATGCTTCGGCCGACGAGGTTGTAAGCACTTCCCGAGGCAGAGAACCCTCGCCAGAACTGCCGGCTGGACAAACTGACATTCAAAAGCACGGGAGGCGCCGAGTCACCTATCGCCGGCCATACGGTCGCGCTTCTACTCATATATTCGGCCTCAATTGCAGGCGTCACCATCCGGCGAAACACAGGAGCAGCAATGTTCACCCTCACCAGATGCCTCGGAGCATCCGGCAATGAGGCGCCGGTTAGATCGTTGCGCGCATCCTGGTAGGTGTAGCTCAGGCGACCTTCGACCCCCGATGAGAAGGTTTCTTTCAGTTCCAGCTCCCCACCCTTGGCAGTCGCTTTGGAATTGGAAAATGTGGTTTGGTCGATGTTTTGGTTGACAACCTTTGTTTGCTCTTGGATGTAACTTCCGATGTTGTTATAGAAACCTGCGGCGCTCAGCGTAATGCGATTGTTGAGTTGTTGTTCCCAGTCCACCTCGAAGGAGCGAGTGGTCTCTGGCCGCAGGTTGGGAGCCGACACACTTGCCATTCCTTCATAGTACAGTTCGGAAAAGCTGGGCACGCGGAAGGCGGTTCCGTACAGAAACTTCAAAGTAGTGGTGTGCCGCGGGCTGTAAATCAGTGCGGCGCGCGGACTGGTTTTGCTTCCAAACAAGTAGTTGTAGCGGTCATTCCGTACGCCGAGGTTCAAGATCACTTTGGGAAGGAGATGAAACTCGCCTGCCGCGTAGATCCCCCAGATCGCCGAAGTGCGGTTGTAATTCACATACGTTGTAGATGTCACTGGAATGTTGTCCAGGATGTAATTTTGCTGCGCCTGATGGAAGTTATCGCGGTACTCGGAGCCGACGGTTATGCGGTGCTTATCGAAGAAGACCCTGGTCAACTTCAACTCCGCACCGGCCCGGTCGCCATGGGCGCTATCGTAGTCGTAGAGCGTGCCGTGGCACTTTGCCTCGCTGCAACCCCGAAGGTCGTTCACCGAACCATTGGACTCATACTTATCGTAATAAGTGCGCGCGGTTAACTGCGTTCCCTTCCAGAGGCGGTGATCGTACTGCACATCGGCGTATCCATAGAAGTTGGTATTGTGGGTATCGGTCTGATGGCAACTTCCGCACCACTGCGCCGAGGATGGCGTCTTGTCTTCCGCGCTCGATGCGACGCCTTGCAAGGTGAAGCCGTGGCTTGTCACCAGTGCCATAGCGCGACGAGTCTGGTCATGTTCTCCGTGATATCCGCTTGGATTTTCTATGCTGTCCAAGTGGCTGGGAGCGGCGCTGTCCCAGTAGGTTGCCGAAAACATGCCCTGCGTGCCCCCCCGGTTGAGCCCATAAATAGCTGTTTGCTTGTAGGTGCCCAGGCTGCCCGCCTCGCCGGATATCACCTCGCCCTGGCTCTTCCCCGTCCGGGTGATGACATTCACAACACCCATGAAGGCGTCCGCGCCATACAACGACGAGCTTGGGCCACGCACAATTTCGATGCGATCAATAAGATCCATATCGATCGGGAAGTCATCTCCGATCGGCGCCGAATCATCGATATTGTTATTGAGCGCGTGGCCGTTCACCTGAAACAGAATGCGGCCATTGGCATCCCCTGTCGGGGCAAAGCCGCGCACGCCCAGCGTGCTGTAAGTGAGGTGATTCTTCACATACAGTCCCGTAACGCTCTGCAAAGCCTCTTGCAGGGTGCGGTAGCCGTAGTGCCGAATATCCTCCGCAGTAATCACACTGACGGAGGAAGGCGCTTCCGCCTCATTTTGTTGATACTTGGAGGCGCTGTATACCTTCGCACTCAGTAGATCTTCAAGACTGATAACGTCCGTGTCAGGAGATACCTGAGCGTAGATGGAGCCTGTAACTACCAGAATGAACGATACTGCGATTAATAATAGCGAAACACGCCGAGCCAAAAAATAAGAAATATAAGATATATAAGAACTGGAACAGCGCATCGATTCCCCCTGTTCCGAATGGCCCTGAGGCCCAGATTTTAAGAGAACTGTGAGACGTGCGCAGACTACGCTTGGGTAGAACTAACTGGCAAGTTACTTTTGTAATACGAACCAAACTTGAAAACTGCATCAGGCTGCAATGGACGTCGAAAATTGGGCATGCGGTCCCTGAAACACTATGCCGAGTAGCTCAGCATCAGACACTGAGCCGCGGAGGGAAGGGCACAGATTAAGGAGATCGCAGGGACTGCACGGTGTGCGGCAAGCAGACTGTTGTTACTGCTTCACCAGCACTTGCATTCTCGGAAACGCGAATGCAGCGCCCGCGGTGTCGATCACGTTCACCTGGCAGGTGTACCAGCCGGGAGTCAGCCCCTTCAGGGGCACCTCGAATTGAAACGAGGCTGCTTTGCGGCCCGCGGCGTTCAACTGTTGTGCCTCCACCAGCGGTGTCTCGTACACTCTCACCTTGCCGCGGAAGAAATCAATGTTGGTCAAGAGGTCGATCGAGTCCTTTCTTTCGGCACCCTTCGCCGGGTCGTACACTTCGTAGTAGAGAGTCATCGACTGTTCCGGCGTGAAGACGTGCGCAACATTGGGAATCATCTCCTGCCCTTCGCGCGCCAGAGGATTGGTCGCCGACTTCTTTCCGGCCGGAACCTTCTGACTGGAAAGAAGCACGGAACTCATCTTCAACTTTTCTTTGCGCAGGTCCGGAATTACCAGATCACTCTCAAACGTTCCCACCCGTCCATTCGCATTTTCGCGCACCACGAATTTCAAATGATAGTGTCCCGAAGGTAGCAAAAAACTAGTGTTGTACTGCACATTTTTGTGCTTGGTTGCGGGGGGATTCGCAGGTGGTGCGCCGCTGCCTGAGGTTGGCTTCCGTTCTGCTCCGGCGGCGGGCGTGGCGACACCGACGATCACGCTTTGCGTCTGCTCCGTCGTCAGCGTGATGTTATCGCGAATGTTGCCGGCCGGAAATTTTGTTTTCTTATCGCGCACCACGCCCAGAACGTCGAACGATGCCTTGTCCTTCTCGCGCTGCACCACCAGCGCCGAGCCTGGCACCACAATCGACACGGGCACGTAGAACTTGCCATCCTGTACGCGGAAATAGCCAGTGTCCAGATAGACGGGAAGATCGGTATTCGGCAGGTCGGACATCAGCTCTTCCTGCAACTGCCGTTCGCGGTCTTCTTTCGTAAAGTGATGGAAATCCCGTGGACCGTAGTAGCCCGTGCGGTATTCCAACTTGACGTTGCTCCGGTTCACCTTCACCTGAATCCGGCGGAAGCGCCCATCTTGATTTGGATTCGAGCTGCGATAGCCGAGCACGTAATAGGTTTGGGTGTCTGCCTGAACCTTCGCGTAGGCCTTGCTGAAATCGTTGGTGTCCAGGAATGCCCGGCCGCCGGTGTCGTTGGAAAGCGTGACCAGAGTTTCCTGGCTGCTGAAGTTGGAGTCTAAATCATTCTGCACCGCCGCGCCGCTATAGGACGAAACTCCGCGCAGGCTCGCCGCCGTTGCTACTCCGCCCGGCGGTAAAGCCTCCAGGCCGCGCGAGTCCACTGCATAAATCGAGACGTTTGCGCGAACTGCGGCGTTCACCGCGGCACGCAGTTGCGCCTGATTCTCCACCCCGGTTTTGGTCATCCCGCTGCTGAAGTACAGAATCGATTTTTTCTGATCGATGGCCGCGAGGTTTTTGGCGATCGTGCCCAGCGCCTGCAAGCGCAGGTCGGTGTTGAAGATGTTGTAGTCCGTGTCATCGGCTACAAACGATCCGGCATCATCGGGTGTGCCCTCGCTGGTGCCGGTTGTGCCCATCTCTTGCCCGCTGCCTTCGTTTCCCGCGATACGATCCAGCGCCGCCGTCAGCAGTTTCTTGTCGTCACTGAAGTCCTGCACCACCTTGAGCGACGTGTCAAAGCTCACGATGCTCACCAGATCAGCGGGCATCATCTGTCGGATGACAAAGTTCTTTGCGCTCTCCACCGCGCGGTCGCTGTCGTCGCTTTCAAGCGAACTCAGATCGAGAAAGAGCACCATTAAGCGGCGGTCCCGCAGTGCTTCGTGCGAAATCGCTTTCCGGCCGGTGAACAGATTGGTCTCAGCCGCCACCTCAGCCTGTGCCGGGCCGCTCGGCGCAGCGGTTTCGGCGTAGCGATCTACGTCCTCGACGTCGAAGCTCTGTATGTGCTGGGTCTTGCCGTCTTCCAGGACGGTGAAGTCGCTCTGCTTCAGTCCAGTGACCGGGTTACCCTTGTTGTCACGCACGGTGACGCTCACCAGAACCAGGTCGCTCGTCACCTTGAAGGTGAAGCCGTTTTCGCCTGCGCGCTCTGCCTGAGCCAGCGCTGCCTCCTGGAATAGGATTGAGCAGCACACCAGCACGGCGATCATCCCGCGGACGAATTGTTTTCTGCACGTTATCATTGCCGAAATCCCGATTTGCTCTTGCATCATTCAGCTGCGTTATTCGGCGGCTTTAGCAACCTCCAACCGCCTTGTCTAGAACCTGTAGTGCAGCGACATAACCATTTTTCGCATCGATGCCACGCTGGTCACCTGTCCGAAGGTGGGCGAGTTCACCGTCGTGTCAATCCCTGAATAGTTGGGATGGTTCAGCACGTTGTCCGCCTCGGCGCGCATCTCCAGTCCCATTGATTCCTTCATCGGAATGTTCTTGGAGAGCACAAGATTCATTGCCCAGTTGCCCGGGCCAATGATCGTGTTCCTACCCGCGCTTCCGTATGTTCCCGGCGCCGGCGCTGTGAAAGCCGCAGTATTGAACCATCGTTTGATGCTGCGGTCGCTGAGTTGGATGGGCTCGCCGTTATAGTCGGCGCGCAGCGTACCGTTTACTCCGCCAGCCACATTCTCAAGACTGCCCAGCACGCGTGCCGTAAAGGGCGTACCGGACGCCGCCGCCACGCTGCCTTGCAGCATCCAGCTCCCCAGCACCGTTTGCTTAATGCTGGGCCTGGTAAGCCATTTGCGTCCTGTGCCCCACGGCAACTCCAGCAACCAATCCGCACTCAGCTTGTGCCGCTGATCGAAGCTGGAAAGCCCGCGCTCGGCACGAAGATCCTTGTCGTTCTGTGCCACCACCTGAGCGCCGCCGCCGATCGAAGACGCGTTATCGATCGACTTCGCGTAGGTATAAGTCCCGCCCACCGAGAATCCATTGGTCATCCGCTTGCGCACGCGCACCGAGCCGGCATGCAGAATCGAAGATCCCTGCGTGGTCTCCCAGTTAAACGGTTCCACCGTTGGAATGATCAGCCCTTCGGGCCCACGATTCGGCGCACGCAGCATGTCCAGCGCGCTTCCCTTGCTGCCCGTGTATCCCACATTCACCAGCAGCGTCGAGGTCAGCTCATGCTGCACATTGAGATTCCACATCTGCACATACGGCACGCGATAATGGGGATCCACGCCGTAATTGTTCGTGATCATGTTCGCAGTTGGACTGGGGAATCCATTTCCCAGTGTCAGGTAAGTGTTCGGTGCGTTGGCGGGGGCCGCATTTGTCTCGGTCACGGCATAGGGCGGCTGTGCAGCCAGTTTTTGCACGATCGATGCATACTGCCCCAGGTTGTAATTGATGCTGTAGCCGGCCCGCACCACGGTCTTAGCTACAGGCTTCCATGCAATGCCAATGCGCGGCGCAAAATTCTCGCGATGTGGATACATCAACGTGCGCCCATATGCCCCGCCCGGAACCACCACGGAGGTGCCCAGAAAGTTACCCGCCGCGTCGAAGAGCGGAATCAAATTTTCCAGCTGGTCGTGCGCTTCATGGAAGGGCGAGATGAACTCATACCGAAGCCCGATGTTCAGCGTGAGATTGCCTCTGGCACGCCAGTCGTCCTGAGCGAACGAGTCGTAGCTGTCCCCAAGGAATTGGTTGTGCACCGCGGAATACGCCAGCGATGTTTGCTGCGCGTAGCCCAGCAAAAAATCCGCGAAATCATAGCCGGTCCCAGTCACTGTCGCCGGAAGGCCGGTCTGCGGATTGGTTATGTATTGCGCGGTCGAAGAACCAGTGAATGTGAAAGTGCCGCGCGGATTCGAACTCGCGTAGGCTTTGTTGTCGATCCAGCGGTAGTCGCCGCCGAAGTGCAGGTGATGCTTGCCACGCACCCAGCCGAAGCTCTCGCTCAAGGTGAAGGTCTGCGAATCTCTCTGCGAAGGCGCCACATCGCTGAGGCTGGTGTAGTCAGAGAATACGAGTCCTGGCACACCCCAGTTCAATGGGTCACCGCCGGAAACCCCGCCAATCCCGGCATCTCCCGAAACATTCCTGATTCCCGCATAGTAACCGTCGGTGTGTGCGCGACTGCGGTTCCAGGTAAAACGAAGCTGATTGCTCAGCTTGCCCCGGCTTATCGCCCAGCCCACGTTCGCGTTGTATCCGTTAGTGTGAGTCTCGCCGCCCACGGTGGAGAAAGCTTCCAGAATGCCTGACTCATTGCGCTGATAGTTCAGTCCTAAGCTCAGGTTATTGCGCGGTCGCCCGCTCCGTCCGCCGCCGCCGAAACCGCCGCGCCCCGTTGGCGCGCCAAAGTTGTGTGTAAGCCGCAGGGCGAAGATGTCCTGATCGGATTCGGCCGCCGAGCTGAAGTGATAGTTCTGCAACACGGCGCCGGGCACGTTCGGCAGAGGAATGTAGCTAATATTCTGCGGATTTGCGCCCAGTAGGTACAACGCCTGTGCGCTGATGCGATTCGCAGGCACACTCGTTCCGCCGCCCAGCAGAGCCCCGGCATTTTGCGGATCGTACAACTGCACTTGGCTGCCATTCACCAGGGTGCCGCTGAAGTCGCCGGCACGCTCTGCCTCGGTTGGGACATGCGAAAACATGTCGTAGGGCGTCGAACTGCGAATCCCCGAATAATTCATGAAGAAGAATGTCTTGCCGCCGTCGTCGTAAACATGAGGAATCTTCAGCGGCCCGCCAACCATTGCGCCGAATTTGTTGGAGCCATACGCCGACTTCTCCGACGGTCCGGTCAGCGAGTATGGTGCAGCGTCGAGCGCCGCATTGCTTGCATTGTAGTAGATCTGCCCATGTGGCCGGGTCAGCGAACCCATACGAAAACGGCCGCCGCCACCGCCACCCTGACCGCCCAGGCCGAAGCCGCCGCCACCCGCGTTGCCGCTATCGAAGCCGCTCCCGCCCAACTGCCCGCGCGCACGCATCTGGTCGATGCGGTCGTGCAGATCATCCATGTTCTGCAGCCCGAGGCTCTGCGCATTGCCTATCCGGCCATTGACGGAGACCGACTGATTGGTCGCATCCTCGCTCGCCGCCAGCCCGCTCACATTGGCCTGCGATGTATCGACCTCTCCCAACGTCGCGGACTGCGCCAGCGCAGCGTCATCCGCTTTCATGGTTAATCTCTGCGCGCCACCTCCAAACGCCGAGGTCGAGCCCAGCTCTCCCCGGTGGCCGCTGCCGTTCATGCCTCCTGCAACGCCCCCTTGCTCCGCTGCCTTCGGCACACGGGAGAGCAAAACCAGTTCGAAATCATGCGTCGCCTCAGGCTGCGCGGGCGTCAGCACCAGCTCCGCTGTCTGAGTCGCAAAAGCTGCAAACTCCACGTGCAGCACCCACCGTCCTTTGGAAGGCAGATTGAGGCGGAAAGATCCGTCGACATTGGTCGATGTGATCACCTTTCGGCCGCTCAACGAATGCGCCGCCGCAACGCTCACGCCCGGGAGCATGGTGGTCCCTGAGCGGACCACCCCTTGAATGGAAAAACCGGCAGAGGGCGCATTCGTAGCTCCAGCGCCGGCCTGCGGGGCTGCACTCTGCGGCGCGCCCTGTTGCGCCCATCCCGCTCCCACCATCAAACACAGTCCGAGCAGTATTCCAGTGACGGAGCGGCAGAGCTTCATCGAATTTCCCTACTTGGTTTCTGCGTGAGAGTCCGGTGCCGTCTGGTTCTGACCTTGCATCGCTCCGTCCGGTGTTGGCGTCACCGTCGGCTGCCGGACCCCGCGCGCTCTGCCGGCATACAACTCCGCCGCCACGAAGACGCCGCTCTTCACGGCTCCCCGCCCACGCACAAAATCCCCAATCTTTACGTCGGGAAAGGTCATGCTCTCGCGGCGCTCATTGCGAAATGAGGTGTCATCGTCCACTTCAATCACTTGTTCGGTATTATCCGGTTTCTTTACGGTCAAATTGGTGCCGTCAATTTTGATCAGTTCTCCGCGAATGTAGGTCTTGCCGTTGTCTTCCGGCCTTGCCTGCATTCCGCCCATCTCCTCGCCGCGAGAACCCCTGCCTCCGCGGCGCTGCCCCAGCATCCGTGCTGTCCATACGCCATTGGCGTCCTGATCGCCCGCGGCGAACACCCGGTCGCCGACCTTGAAGTCGATGAGCTTTGCCGCGTCGCCATCCTTCAGTATTTGTGTCGAGGAGGTCACCTTGACAGTTGCCACATCGCCGCGGAATGTCTGTAGCGTGATCGTGGAGCCCTCGATCGCGGTGATCTGGCCGCCGACGCCATGAAACTCCCGCCTCATGCCGCGCCCCATCCCGGCCTCGCCCTGAAGCCGCGCCGGTGCTCCATCCTGAGCCAATGCCACACCGCAAAGCCCGACTGCCAAGATCCATGCCGCAGCCAATCTGTTCATGCGCACTTTGCCTCTCCTTGCACAACCCAATTCCAGCATAGATGCTCCCCTTGTCGGCGGGAGTTGGCGATAAGAAAGATAGGCTACAGCACGGCCCGAGAGCAAGGTGCCGCAGCGGCGTGGTACTCGCCCTCAACCTTAATCGAGAAACTTCATCGACGGTTTGTTGAGAAAACGGGACACGCCCCGCTTTTTTCGGCATAATAGTAGTGGGTCTTTTGCAGGCCATGGCGGCAAATGCATACTGCGGATTTGTCCCAGCGCAGGAAGACCGATATTCGGCTCGCTGATATTTCCCCGACCTCATGGAAATGTAAGAAGACGGCCCACCGGGCTGAGGGATTTCCCTGCCATTTAACTGAAAAGGATTTTTGAAATGCCCTTGAACTGTGGAATTGTAGGCCTGCCCAATGTTGGCAAGAGCACCATCTTCAATGCCCTCACGGCGGCCAAGGCACAGGCGGCCAACTACCCCTTTTGCACCATCGATCCAAACGTGGGCGTCGTCAGCGTTCCCGACGAGCGGCTTGACCGCATCACCGGGTTCGTGAAACCCAACAGCATCGTTCCGACAACCATGGAGTTCGTCGACATTGCCGGCCTGGTCGAAGGCGCAAGCAAAGGCGAGGGGCTGGGCAATCAATTTCTGGGACACATCCGTTCGACCGACGCCATCTGCCACGTCGTGCGCTGCTTTGCCGACCCCAATGTGATCCACGTGGCTGGCGGAGTCAATCCGCTGCATGACATTGACATCATCAACACCGAACTGCTGCTGGCCGATCTTGAAACCGTCGAAAAGCGATGGGCCAGGATTGAAAAAGCCGTTCGCAACACTACGGACGCGAAGGTCAAGTTCGAGGCCGAGGCCCTGAAAAAGCTTCTCGAAGGTCTTCAGGCCGGCCGTCCCGCCCGCGTCGTCGAACTAACCGCAGACGAACGGGCTGCCGCCTACGATCTCCATCTGATCACCGGCAAGCCGGTGCTCTTTGTGGCCAACGTCGATGAAGCGGGCCTGAAAGATGGTAACGAGTGGGTGGCTGCCGTCGAAGAACGCGCTGCGCAAGAGGGCGCTCAAGTGGTGCGTATCTGCGGTGCGATGGAGGCCGAAATTGCCCTGCTCGAACCCCACGAACGGGCGGAATTTCTGGCCGACATGGGCCTCACTGAACCGGGGCTGAACCGGTTGATCCACTCCGCTTATCGACTGCTCGGACTCATCACCTACTTCACCGCTGGCGTGCAGGAAGTGCGCGCCTGGACCATTCCCAACGGCACCAAGGCTCCGCAGGCAGCCGGCGTAATTCACTCCGACTTCGAGCGCGGCTTCATCCGCGCCGACGCCTACCATTGCGAAAATCTATTTGCCTTGGGCAGCGAGCAGGCGGTAAAGGAAAAGGGCCTATACAACTCGGAAGGGAAGGAATACACCGTTAAAGACGGGGACATTCTGTTTTTCAAGTTCAATGTGTAACGCGGCATGAGCGAGGTTTCGCAAACGCTATTTCTCCTGCCAGCCGCCTCCGAGCGCCTGATAAAGCTGGACGAGCGCTAACCGCTCGTTGAACTGCGCCTGGACCAGATTGAGTTCCGCGCCAAAATAGTTTGTTTCGCTGGTCAGCACCTGAAGGTAACTCGCGCCTCCGTGCTGATAAAGCACCTGGGAGAGCCGATCCGACTGCTGCGCCGCCTGCGTGAGCAGGAACTGCTGCTCGCGAAACTGGCGATTTTTTTGATAAGCAATCAGCGCATTCGAAACCTGTTCGAGCGCATTCTGAACGTTTTGACGATAGGAGAGCACCGTTTCCTCCCATTGTGCCCGTGTGAGCCGTAGTCCAGCGCGGAGTGCTCCACCTTCGAAGACCGGTTGAGTCACGCCAAAAGCCCCGTACCAGGTGCGTGACGGCTCGCTGATGAAACTGCTTAAGGTGTTGCTCTCGAATCCTCCCATCCCGGTGAGGGAAAAGTTGGGAAAGATGGAGGCCTTTGCCACGCCTATCTGGGCATTGGCTGCGATCATATTTGCTTCTGCTTCGCGAATGTCCGGCCGGCGCTCGAGCAATTCCGATGGCAGCCCGGCGGGGATACTCGCAGGCGCAGGTTGTTCCGTGAGCGGGCGGCCTCTGGGAACAAAACCGGGATTTTCGCCGAGCAGAACGCTAAGCAGGTTCTCCTGCTGCCCTATTTGGCGTTCGAGGTCGGGAACTGTTGCGGCAGCAGTGTAGACGAGCTGCTGTGCCTGGCTCACGTCGAGATCGGAGGCTGAGCCATGATGGTTAAGTACCTGGGTCAACCGCAGCGATTCTTGCCGCGACGCCAGCGTGCGTTTCGAGATCTCCAACTCGCCGTCGAGCGCGCGTAGCTGGAAATAAGCCGCCGCTACGTTTGCAACTAATGAGGAAATCACCGCACGCTGCGCCCACTCGCTGGCGAGCAATTGGGCGCGAGCCTGTTCCGTCTGTCGCCGGTACTTTCCCCAGAAATCAAGGTTCCAAATTACCGATAGGTTGAGTTGGCCCGCGTTGACCTGGAAGGACGGAAATACATTGGAAGTCTTCGCGTTCTCCTGGCTGAAGATATCCGCGCCGACGCTTGCCGAGGGGAACTGATTGGCGCGAGTGATGCCTACCTGGGCCTGGGCCTCCAGCACGCGAGTGGCGGCAATCCGCACATCGTAGTTCTGCTGAAGGGCCGTGTGAATCAGTTGCACAAGCACCGGATCCTGATACACCTGCCACCACTTCTCGTTGCCGAGCGAGGATGCCGAGGCCATCTGCGGAGCGGCGCGATAGCCCGGTGGAACACTGACCGCCGGACGCTTGTAATTTGGCCCTGCCATGCAACCGACCAGCAGGGCCAGCAGAACCATAACTCCCAAAAACGCGAGCTTTCTCATTTCAGTCACCGTCGTTCGATGATCCGGGCGCCAATCGTGGCGCGCCGCCCCGCGCCGCTCCCGAGAAGCGCTCGACCACACAGAAGATTGCCGGAACAAAGAACCTGCCGATGAAGGTTTCTGCCACCATGCCTCCAATCACCGTCGTCCCCATAATCTGGCGTGCCACCGCACCCGCTCCAGAAGCCATCCAGAGCGGCACGACCCCGAGAATGAATGCGAACGAGGTCATTAGAAGGGGCCGGAGACGGACCCTAGCCGCTGTAAGTGCAGCGTCAACCAGGGACATGCCTCCCTCGTAGTCCTCCTTGGCAAACGCGACGATCAAAATGGAATTCTTGGCAGCAAGCCCGATCAGCATCACCAAGCCGATCTGCGTGTAAACATCGTTTTCGATTTGAACCATGTAGGCAGGCAGGAAAAGCCCAACCACGACACGGCGCAACCAGAGCGCGGCAAGGGCGCCAAATACCGCGACCGGAGTACTGAGCAGGACGCTGAAGGGCAACGACCAACTTTCGTAGAGCGCGGCCAGAATCAGGAAAACGAATACCAGGGAGAAACCGAAGATAGCCGCAGCAGGAATCCCTTGTTCGGCCTTCACCTCCTGGAAGGACATACCCATCCAGTCGTAACCCATTTGGTGGGGCATGGTTTGCTTGAAAACGTCCACCAGGGCTGCTCTCGCCTGGTCGGAACTGTATCCTGGCGCGGCGCTGCCAACGATTTCCGCTGAGCGATACTCGTTATAGCGCATAACGAATTCCGGTCCGGAATGGGCCTCGAAGTTTGCGACGGTGGAAAGCGGCACCGTCTGGCCCTGGCTGTTTCGCACATAGAACTGTCCGAGATTTCCGGTTGTCGCCCGGTAAGGCGCATCCGCCTCCACGTAAACCTGCCATTGACGGCCGAACTCGTTGAAGTAGTTCACGAACAGGCCGCCCATGTATGCCTGAATGGTTTGGTAGACGTCATTTATGGCGACGCCCTGCTTCAGCACCTTGTCCCGATCCACATTGATGAACTTTTGCGGCACGCCGGGTAAGAGAGTGGTGAAGATCGAACCGATCTCGTGCCGTTTGCGAGCTGCGGCGAGGAACTTGTCGGCGTTTGCCGCCAGAAATGGGATGCTGCCACCGGAACGGTCTTCCAGAACGAAGGTAAACCCACCCGAAGTTCCGACGCCGGGTATTGCCGGCGGCGAAAAGCTGAAGACGGTACCCTGTGGAAGACGGCTGAGTTCCTTGTTCAGCCGCGCCGTGATCTCCTTATACTGTTCCGCCCTGCTTGTGCGATCACTCCACGGCTTCAACGTGACAAAAAAGAAACCGTTGTAGCTGGCCCGGATATAGCTGAGCAAGCTGAAGCCAACCACGCTTGTGGTGTACTCGATACCCGGCGTGCTGGCGAGAATCCTTTCTACATCCCTTGCCGCTGCGCTTGTGCGATCGAGCGACGCCGCGTGCGGAAGCTGCATATTGACGAAGATGTAGCCTTGGTCTTCATCGGGCAGAAAACTGGAAGGAAGGCGGCGCTCAATAAAAAATGCAGTTGCAGCACAGGCAGCAAGCAGCACCAGCACCAGTGCGCCCTTTCGAATCATGCCTCCTGACAGGCGGACAAAACTATCGGTAGAACGCTCGAAATAACGATTAAACCAGCCAAAGAATTTTCTGAGTGGGCCACCGCTTTCGTGTTTGGGTCGCAACAGTAGAGAAGCGAGAGCTGGGCTTAGCGTGAGGGCGTTGAAGGCCGATAGAACTACGGAGATGGCAATGGTGACTGCGAATTGCTGATAAAGCCTTCCAGTGATGCCTGGGATGAAGGAAGTTGGTACGAAAACCGACGAGAGGACCAGCGCGACACCAACAACGGGGCCCGAAAGCTCGTCCATGGCTTTTCGAGCCGCGTCCTTTGGAGCAAGACCTTCTTCGATGTGGCGCTGTACTCCCTCGACCACCACGATGGCATCGTCCACCACAAGGCCAATAGCGAGCACCAACCCGAAGAGCGAAAGCGTGTTAATGGAGAAGCCGAACAGTGGAAAGAAGATAAAGGTGCCCACTAGCGAGACGGGCACAGCCAGCATGGGGATGAGCGTGGCGCGCCAATCTTGAAGGAATAGATAGACCACCAGGATCACCAACAGTATGGCAATCACGAGGGTCTCGATGATTTCCTTTATTCCTTCTGTGACCGGGCGTGTCTGATCCAGAGAGACGGTGTAGTCGATGTCCGGAGGGAAGCGGGATTTCATCTGGGACATCAGCGTGCGGACGCCTTCGGCGGTTTTGACCGCGTTCGAGCCCGGCAACTGATAGATGGCGATAACAGCGGTCGGCTTGCCGTTCAAGCGGCTGATAATGCTGTAGTCCTGGGCGCCAAGCTCGACTTGAGCGACATCTCTGACTCGAACTATCCCACCGCTTGGGTTCTCCCGCACGACGATGTTGCCGAAGTGCTCCGGCGAAGTCAGGCGACCTTGAGCAAGCACGGAATACGTAAATTGCTGATTGGCCGGAGCTGGCTGGCCGCCGACCTGACCGGCCGGATTTACGGTGTTCTGCACCTGGATAGCGTTGACAACATCGGAAACTGTTATGCCTAGCTTCGCCAATTGGTCCGGCTTCAGCCACATCCGCATGGCATATTGTCCTGCGCCAAAAACCTGCGCCTGACCGACGCCGGGCAAGCGGGAAATCGGGTCGTTCAGGTTGATGTACGCGTAGTTCGAGAGGAACTTCGCGTCGTGCATGCCGCGCGGAGA
This sequence comes from uncultured Acidobacteriota bacterium, assembly GCA_963786435.1. Lineage (GTDB taxonomy): Bacteria > Acidobacteriota > Terriglobia > Terriglobales > Acidobacteriaceae > TOLSYN. The sequence goes on along the minus strand of CAWAZK010000002.1, from coordinate 1,072,059 downwards.
GTAGAGCGCAACCAGCATGAGCGGCGCGCTTACGGATTTTCGAATTGTCACGCCGTAGTTGTTCACCGCGGCCGGAAGTTGCGAAGCGGCTAGGTTCTCGCGCGCTTGGGTGAGGATCAGGTCCGTATTGGGGTCTGTCTTTACGTCAAAGTCGGTGATCAGGGTAGTTCCCGAGTTGCCGGTGGCGTTCAGCGAGTACATATAATTCATGTTGTCCACGCCATTGACCTGCTCCTCGATGGGCGTGGCCACCGCCTGCTCCAGCGTCTCCGCATCGGCGCCTATGTAGGTGGCAATTATCTGAATCTCTGGTGGGACAATGTTCGGAAATTGCGCCACCGGCAACGTCAGAATCGTGATTGTGCCGACAATCACGGTGATGATGGCGATCACCATTGCTACGATCGGCCGATCGATGAAAAACCTCGACATGGCTCAATCGCCCTCCGTTTCCTTATACGGATTGGCTTGCACCGATTGGCCCTCTTTGACCTTTTCCATTCCCACAGCCACCACGTGCTCTCCCGGCTTCAGACCCGCAGTGATTACCCAGAGGGAACCAACCGTGGGGCCCACCTTGACCATGCGGATTTGAGCCCGGTTATCCTGACCGACCACAACAACCTGATAGTTTCCCTGTAGTTGGGTCACCGCCGCCTGCGGCACCAGGAGCGCCCCTCTGAGGATCTCCGTTAATGCCCGAATGCGCGCGTACTGGCCCGGTCTCAACAGATTTTTGGGGTTAGGAAATTCACCGACAATAGTGATGGACCCGGTTTGAGGATCGACTTGACGGTTAGCGAAAATAATCCTGCCATGATCGGGATACGTTCTGCCATCCGCCAGGATCAATTGCAACGGAATGCGCGACGCATGTGTTAGCCAGTCCACGCTGCCCGGAGCGCCACCGCCCGCCATGTGCAAGTATTCCTGCTCGCTGATCGGAAAATAAACCTTGACCGGATTCACTTGGGAAACCGAGGTAAGCACGGTAGCCGGTCCCACCAAGTTGCCCACTTGTACGGTGGTGATGCCAGCGATTCCGTCGATCAGAGAACGGACCTTCGTGTATCCCAAATTCAGCGAAGCCTGTTCCACCGCCGCGTGGTCCGCCTCGACTGCCGCCTGCGCCCCACGCAGCATCTGCGTGTCGTTGTCGAGCTGACTCTGGGGAATCGCGCGAGCCTTTGCCTCGGGAATGTCGCGCTTTACGTTGAGCTCAGCATTGACCTTCTGCGCCTCGGCTTGAGCCAATTGTCCTTTCGCCTGATCGAGCACTGCCTGGAACGGGCGGGGATCGATTTCGAAGAGAATTTGATCCTTTCGGACCAGTCCTCCTTCACGATAGTCCTGATGGATCAGATAGCCGCTCACCTGGGGCTGAATCTGGGCGTTGACGTAGCCATCGAGAGTTCCCACCCACTCCCCCTCAATCGGCACCTCCTTTTGAATGACCGTCGCCACTTCAACCATTGGCGCTGCCTCAGGCGACGCCGCGGTCATCTGGCGTCCGCATCCGGAGTTTGCAGCCGCCGCAAGTACGGCCACGACGATGACCGCCAGTTCGCCAGATTTTTTGCGTCCCCCATTACCCATTCTTCCCTCCGACGTCAGTGCGCCTGCAAGCACAGCTAAGTCATCACGGCCCTGCGCAGCAGGGCATCCATTACTCTTCTGAAGGTTCCGGTGCCTGCGGGCGAGCCGGCTCAGGGTTGGCCTCGTAAAACAGGCCACAGCCGCGGAACTTAAGAATTCCCTTCATCACTAGAGCAGCGGGCTTTCTTCCGCCTGGTTCATAGCCGCAAGTTCTTAGTAATTGACGAATTTCTGACGGTTGGGGTTCGCTGTGGGCCTGTTTGCAGACAGCTTTTCGCTCGGTCTTCCTGGAGCAGCTCGCGACTCCCAAACGACCGGACAATATCTAGGCTGTAAGCAGCGGATTCGGCCGGCAGTTAACGCTCGCAGCGGAATCGAGCTCGGCTCGGTCAGGGGTGACCGGCAAATTGCCGGACTGCACTCGGCTTTGGCGCCCTGATTCCCGATGCAGCCGTGCCGATAGCTGCGACTAGAGACGCGCTGGAATCCGGTTTTCGACACTTCGATTGTGCCGAGCGAGATCGGAATGAACGCGAGGTGGGGCGAGGCATTGCAGGCAGGACTCGCCGCTGCGGGGATCACGCGCAAAGACATTTTTGTCACTACAAAGTTGGGATTCATTTCACGAGGTTGATCAACATGAAAACCGAACAGCACTCAGAGCAGTCGATGCAAGAGGAACAAATACGTGAGGCCCTGAATTCGCATTGGCGCGCGTCGGTGAGAAACACGATCTCGCAGTCGTTTTCAGCAACTTCAAAAACGGCGCGCAAGCACCCGGTCTTCGTCTCAAAGTTGCGCTCAAAGTCAAAGACGAGTGGCGGATTGCGCGGTGGCGGATGCCGCATCGGGTGCAATCAAGAGCGTCAGTGCCTTGGGTACGATCGAGATCTCGACCGGCGTCGGTCCCAGCAGTTCGCCATCGGCTTGCACCCGCAGCCGCCCAGCGCCTACGCTCGGAGCCGTACAAATGACCGTTCTGGCCGAGACAAATGCAAAATCCGCGTCCACCTTGTCGAGTTCGTCATAGGGAGCAATACCGGTCAGCGCCTGCAGTGTGTAGCGCAAAATGCTCGCCCGGTTTGGATTGCGCAGCAGCATCAGGCGCAGGTCGGGTGAGAGCAGGGAACCGCCCGGGCGCCAATAGCGCAGCGGACCTCCGAAGGAGCGCACCCGCATGGCCACCAGTTCCAGCGCGGAAGTCTGAATCGCGGCGCCCTCGCTAGTGGTGATCTCCACCGGAAACGGCACAAAGGCGTGGCGGAACAGCAGCTTAGCTCCATGCGAGTAGTAGGCCAGGTATCCACCACGCTGCTTTGCACGGGCGTTGGCGCGGTAGAGCAGCTCTGCATGAACTCCAACCCCCGCCGCCACCGTGAAGAATCGCGATCGCCCCGCCGTCTGGATGCGTCCCAGTGCAATCGTCTCCGGGGTAAAGCCGAGGACCTGCGTCGCCGCCAGTTCAGGGCGTACTGCCAGCCCCAGATCTTGCGCCAGCACGTTGCCCGTGCCAAGCGGAATCACGCCCATCATCGCGGTGGTCTCCGCCACTCCCTGTAGAACCTCGAAGACCGTGCCATCGCCTCCACAGGCGAACACCGCGTCGCAGCCGTCGCGGATGGCCTCGCGCGCCTGCCGACCCGCAGAGCCTCGTGCCTGCGTGGCTTCCACCACAACTTCTACTCCGGCGCGGCGAAATGTCTCAGCGATCCGCCGCATCGTAGCCGTGCGGGCTTCCAGTTGCGCACCGGAGACAGGGTTAAACAGCAGCAAAGCTTTGCGAAAAACGGGCATCACGTGGGAAACGGGCATCGTTTAGATGAGGTAGCCTCTCGAGAGTAGCCGGTCGAGAGTGGAGTATACCGCAGCCGTTTGACGGCAGCGTGACAACTTCGACGTTTGCCTGATGCGGAGAATCGCAAACAGTGTGGTCGAAATCACATGGCTGGCGCCAGAGTTGGAGCAAACGCTGCTCCGCATCCCGGCTTCGGCAAGGCATTCGTCTCAAAAGGATCTGAGGTTTGCGACTCGGCATCGCGTTGTGCCTCGTCAAAGCGTCGTAATGCCTCCAGCAGCACTGACTGCGTACTGCGCGTGATGGTTCGCGGGCACTCGACCTGCTCAAAGTCGATTAAAAACAGGCCTTCCGTCCAAGCCACAACAGGGTAGATCGCGGCCTCGCCGGCGAGATCGCAGAGCGTGGCATGAACCAATTGGCCGTTACGGAATTGCATTTCGCTCTGCTGGCCCGCATGGTGAACTTCGAGACGGCAGTTCTTTTGACCGATGTCGAAAGTCTGCAGCAGGTTGACCACCGACATCTGCTCCAGCGTGCCGCGAACCGTGGTGGAGGAGGCGTCTCTGCGCCCCTCTTCGCTGAGAGTTACGCGATTGAGCACGCGCTGGATACGGGTGATCGCATCGTCAAGGAAGAACGGCTTTTCGATAAATTCTTCCACCCAGGCACTGCAGCCAGCCAGCGGTCCGAGAATGTCGGCGCGCGATGCCAGCATCAACACCGCTACGTGTGGAAAAAACCTCCGCAGCTTGGCCAGCAATTCCAGGCCGCTCAAGCCCGGCATCCGGTAATCGGAGATGATCAGGTCGGGCTTCTGGTTTTCGGCCCATCGCAACGCATCGGCAGCGCTGGCACAGGCCTGCACCGTGGCCAAGGGAGAGAGCGAGCGCATCAGCAACTCGCGGATCGCCGGATTATCGTCTACAAGCAGAACATTTGTACGTTTGCCCATAACGTTTGTACTTCCATTTCGCTCAGGATCAGCGTTCCTGCGGACCTGATGGACGTCGGTACTGTCCACTCTTTCCGCCGCTCTTGCGCTCCAACTGGATATAACGGATCTCGATGCCCTTATCTAAAGCCTTGCACATGTCATAAATCGTAAGAGCTGCCACCGAGACTGCCGTCAGTGCTTCCATCTCCACCCCCGTACCCGCTGTGGTCGAGGCCCGGGAGAGTAGATCAACGCCATCTTCGCACAAGGAATACGAGATATCTACGAAACTGAGGGCCACCGGGTGACACATAGGTATTAGCTCCCATGTCCGTTTGGCCGCCTGAATACCAGCGATCCGGGCAACCTCGAATGGGTCGCCTTTAGGATTCCTGGGCAAGGCGGCGAGAACCTGCGCGCTCATGACCACCTTTGCGCTGGCCTCGGCAGTGCGGGCCGTGGGTAGCTTTGCAGAAACATCGACCATGGTGGCCCGTCCTGCGGCGTCGTAATGCGAAAGCTTTGGCTGCGACTTTGATGCTGAAACAGTTTTTGCAGATTTAGACTTGACGGCCATGTGAGAGTTTGGGCTCCTGGGGTTCCGAAGAATAGCGCGATTGTAAGGGATTACGGCAGCCGCCGCGAAGGGTGAAGATTTGTTACAGCAGCCCGATGGTGATCTGAAGCACTTCTCCCCGGCCTCCGCATCTGCGAGAATTGAGCTGTGAACAATGAACAAATGCAGGTAGCAGTAGTAGGCGTGGGCTCGTTTGGCCGCAACCATGCCCGAGTCTACAAAGAACTTGCCGACGAAGGCGTGGAACTCGCCGCCATTGTGGACGCCGACCTTTCGCGCGCCCAGGCCGTGGCCGCGGAGTTCGGCGGGCAGGCGTTTGGCTCGGTCAGCCAGATGCTGAACGCATTCCCGAAGGTCAAGGCCATCAGCGTCGCCGTCCCCACCGTGGCCCATCTTCCGGCCGCGCGCGAACTCATGGAGCGAGGCGTTGACGTTCTGATCGAAAAGCCGCTGGCGTTTTCTCTCGCCGAGGCCGACGCCCTCATCGCTCTGGCCAAACAGCATGGGCGGGTGGTGCAAGTCGGTCACTTGGAGCGATTTAATCCCGCCGTGCGGGCCACCTGGGCGCTGCTCTCGCGCCCCATGTTCTTCGAGGTGCATCGCCTGAGCGTGTTTACCCCGCGTTCGCTGGACGTGGATGTCGTGCTTGACCTGATGATCCACGACCTGGATATTGTGCTGAAGATGGCCAACTCTCCGGTGCGTGAACTGCGCGCCGTCGGACTGCCAGTGTTGACCGGCATGGTGGATATCGCCAGCGTTCGCATCGAATTTGAGAGCGGCTGCGTCGCAAACTTCACCGCCAGCCGGATCAGTACCGAGCGGGTACGCAAGCTCAGATTCTTTCAGCCCGCCCAGTACGTTTCGTTGGATTACTCCCGCCGCGATGTGTTTTCCCTTACCGTGAAGCCCACAGCGGGGGGCATGCCACAGGTTGCGCCTTACAAGCCGCAGGTGAGCACTGAGGAACCGCTCCGGGCCGAGCTGAGCAGCTTCCTGCAAGTCGTGCGCCAGCGCAAAACCCCCGAGGTAACTTTGGAGGACGGACGCGCGGCCCTGGCGCTGGCCATCGATATTCAGCAGCAAATGGCCGAGCACCACCAGCGGGCCCACCTCGACGAAGTGGCCACGGCAATGCTCAAATCCGCCGCTTGGAGTGCGGGTCTGCCGACAGACAGAATGGCGGATACGGGCGCCGACGGAGTTGCAGCAGGGAAAAAAACGGTCGATTAGCCAGATTGAACGCTGGTTGGGTGTGAAAATCTCCGCTCAGATGCGAAAATTAGAGTTACGAATCCAAAGCTGTGAATCTGTGACCGTGCAACTTAGAGCTGTTGAATCAGAGCTGTGCTCGTCCGCCGAAGGCGGAAGCAGGGATGATAGCGTGAGCAATGGACCACACAGGAGCGGTAACTCCTGCTTGTGGCCGCCCATTCTTTCATCCAAATAGTCGGAGGAGTACGAGATCGAGGGCAACAATCCAATAGCGCCGCCACCGCCTTCTGCGCCCCCGGAGCCCGAGCTTCCGGTACGGGTACGGGTGCGCGAACAGGGCGAAGATCACTCCGACTTTGTGCCGCACGTTTTGGCGGAACTCGAAGATGAATTGGCACGCTCGCGCAAGCGCGAAGCCTTCTGGATTTCGGTCATCGTTCACATCGCTTTGGTCCTGCTGGTGATCTACTCGCCGGATCTGCTGCCCAACTGGGCGCAGCCACACCTGCTGCGAGCCGAAGATCTGGCGCGGACCAAAGAGCCGACCTACCTGGCGTTGCCGCAGGATGCGCAAAAGCCTCCGCCAAAGGTTCATGCCAACAAACTGAGCGACAAGAACCGCATCGCCCAGACCCCGCATCCGCGAATCGACAGCAAGACCCTCGATAGACTTCGCGAGGAGGCCAGGCTGCGCGGAAACCAGAGGCCGCCGGGGCCGCAGGCATCACCGCAAATGCCGCAACAGCAACAGGCTATGCCGCAAGCCGCGCCGTCGCAACAAGCGCCCCCTTCGCAGTCGGCGACCAACACCTTTCAGCAGCCAAAGGTGCAGCCGCAGGAGTCGCAGCCTGCGGCAAATCCCTTCCGGGTGCCCAGCTCTGCCGGTGATGTCATCGCGCAGGCCGCCCGAAATGCGCGCCCACGTTTCGGCAACGGCGGCGGTGGCACAGGCTACGGAACGGGACCGGTGGACCGCAATGCCGCCATGGGGCCGTTTGACATTCTGAGCGACACCCAGGGAGTGGACTTTGGCCCCTACCTGTCGCGCGTTCTGGAATCTATCAAAGGCAACTGGTACAACCTCATCCCCGAGGAGGCGCGTGCCCCCCTGCTCAAGCATGGCAAAGTCGCAATCCGCTTCCTGATCACACCCAGCGGCAAGGTTGCCGGCATGTTCGTCGAAGTGCCGTCCGGAGACGTCCCTCTGGACCGCGCCGCCTATGGCGGCATTACCGCCTCGGACCCGTTCTCGCCCCTGCCGCATGAGTTCCACGGCCCCTATTTGGCGCTAAGGATCACGTTCTTCTACAACCCCAAAACTGGTGAATTGGAACAATATCAATAGTCCCGGTGCACCCGGGGCCAGTACGTTTGCCTTCGCGTAAAATGAGGCCGATGCCACTTCTCAATCGAGAGCCGGAAACGCCGCACACGCTCGGCCTTTTGATTGTCCTCGGGCTGATCGTGGCCGTCGCGACGCTTCGCTTTTTTCCTTTCTTCCTGCACCAGATTTTCGGTGTGCGATGATGCCTGGTAAGCACGCGGGTGGCCCACATCCGCCTAGCGCCCGCGGCCGGAGCGGCAGCATTCGCCGCATACCCGGCTGCGAAGCCTCTTTTGGCGAATGTGGGGAGGGTGCCAGCCCCGCCCATTCTCCGCTGATCGTAATCGCCGGCCCCACCGCCAGCGGCAAGTCCTCGCTCGCCATTGATCTGGCGCTGCGCTTCGGTGGCGAAATCATCAGTTGCGACTCTGTTGCCGTCTATCGCGAGTTTGAGATTGGCACCGCCAAGCCATCCCCTCATGAGCGGCTTCAGGTGCCGCACCACCTCATCGACGTAGTCGCCCCGGATGCCTATTTCACCGCCGGCCAGTACGCGCGACTGGCGCGCAGCGCCGCCCGTGAGATCACCGCACGCGGCCGCCTTCCGATCGTCTGTGGCGGCACCGGCCTCTATCTGCGCGCTATGCTCGACGGTCTTTTCGCCGGGCCGGAGCGCGATGAATCGCTGCGCGAACGCCTGCGCCGCCGCAAGCGCCCCTCTGCACTCTGGCGTCTGCTGCGCCGGCTTGATCCCGAAGCCGCAGCCCGCATCCACGCCAACGATGAGCCCAAACTGATCCGCGCCATCGAAGTCTGCGCCGCCTCAACCCGTCCCATGAGCGAGTTACTGCGCGTGGGCCGCGACCCCATCCAGGGCTACCGCGTGCTTCGCATCGGGCTCAACCCCCAGCGCAGCGCGCTCTACGACCGCATCAACCGGCGCTGCGCGGAGATGTTCGAAAACGGCCTGCTCGAAGAAACTCGTGGCCTGCTGGAGCGCTTCGGTCGCGACGTCTTTGCCATGCGCTCGTTGGGCTACCGTCAGGCGGCCGAACACCTTAGCGGTGAGTCGTCGCTGGAAGATGCCATCGCACGCGCCCAGCAGGGCCATCGCAACTACGCCAAGCGCCAGCTGACCTGGTTCCGCCGGGAAACGGAAATGCAGTGGCTTGAAAACTTCGGTGCCGAGGCCGCGAGCCGCGCAGAGGAAATGGTTTCCAACTTCCTGGCGCAACCAGACCCGGAGTAAAGCGCAAACCTTATATGACCTCTCTTGCCGCAATTCGCACGCGGCATGAGAGAATTCTTGTGAAATGGCGCGCACACAAAAAACAATTGCTAATAAGAAGCATTCCAATCAGGGCCTGACGGAGCAGCAGAAGCTTCGGCGCATTGTCGAATCCTTCTCCAAGGTGAGCGTTCTGGTGATGGCCGATCTCATCGCCGATGAATTCATCTCCGGCGAGATCGCCCGCGTCTCACGCGAGGCCCCGGTGCTGATCCTCAAGCATCGCGAGCGAAAGCTGATTCCCGGCGGCGGAGCCAACGCGGTGATGAATCTCGCCTCGTTGGGCGTAACCGCTCTGCCCGTCGGACTGGTCGGCGATGACGAGCCCGGCAAGGCTTTGCTGCAGATCTTCCGCAAGAACAAAATTTCCGTTAGCGGAATTTCCAAGCTCAAAGGTCACATCACCACCACCAAGACCCGCGTCCTGGCCTACTCCGCGCATTCTTCGCGCCAGCAGGTAGTGCGCATCGATCGCGAGTGCGAGATCCTGAAGGACACCCATCCCGCGCTGGTCGAGTTGGTGGCTTCCGCGCGTGAGTACGCGCCCGCCGCCGACGCCGTCCTGCTCAGCGACTACGGTTATGGCGCGGTCTCGCCACGTCTCTTCAATTTTGTCCGCGCACGCGGCGCGCTAGGCGACACTCCAATAGCTCTTGATAGCCGCTATCGCCTCTTGGACTACGAAGGCATCACCGCCGCCACTCCCAATGAAGGGGAGGTCGAAGAGGCGATGCACACAAAGATTGGCGAGAGTCGCGAAAAGCTCCACGAAACCGGTGCCGCACTCATCCGTCAGATGAAGCTCGATTCGCTAGTCATCACCCGGGGCAGCGATGGCATGGTGGCCTTTGAGAAAAGAAAAGCGCCGCTGGAAATTCCGGTCTTCGGTTCCAACCAGGTAGTCGATGTTACCGGCGCCGGCGACACCGTGATCGCCACCTTCACCGCCGCCCTCGCCGCAGGTGCCGACGCGGTCAGCGCGGCCAAACTTGCAAACTACGCCGGCGGCATCGTCGTCATGAAACGCGGCACCGCAACCGTCAGCCGTGAAGAACTTCTGGCGGCATTGGAGTCATAGCTCGGGTGCCCCACCTTCTCCGCGCTTTTGCGGCTAAGGTGGGATACCGAACACATCACGCCGGAGAGCATTTCTTGGGACGAATCGTTGAGCGTGGAGAGTTAGCGCAAGTGGTCGCCAATTGGCGGGCAGCCGGTGATTCCGTGACCCTCGCCAACGGCTGCTTCGATCTGCTGCACGTCGGCCATGTGCGCTATCTTCGCGGAGCCAAGGCTCTGGGCGGAAAACTCGTCGTCGCCATCAACTCGGATGAAAGTGTGCTTCGCCTCAAGGGGCCTGGGCGTCCCGCCATGCCGGAGTTGGAGCGCGCCGAAATCATCTCCGCCCTTGAGTGCGTGGACGCCGTCGTGATCTTCGATGAACCTGATGTCCGCGCCCTGATTCGCGAGATCAAGCCCAACATCCAGGTGAAGGGAACCGACTACACTCGCGAGAATGTGCCGGAGCGCGATGAGGTCATAGCTTACGGCGGTCGCGTCGAGATCGTCGGAGATCCCAAGGACCACTCCACCACCGAGCTATTGGGAAGAATGGGAAAATGATTTTCATGAGGCCGGAATTCCCTGATTTCACCGCACAGCAATGGAATCCCTACCTCAATTTCTGTCTGGATCAACCTTGCGGATAAAGCCGGCCAATTCACATCCAAAGCCCAAGGCGCTGGTGGTTCGCCTCGGCGCCATGGGCGATGTGCTGCACGCCCTACCCGCCGTGGCCATGCTGCGCCGCGCCTTGCCCGAGGCGCGCATCGGCTGGGTTGTGGAGCGGCGTTGGCGCGAACTGTTGTGTGCCCCGGAGGTCGAACTCTCCGGCTCGCGCTGCGCTGGACGCCCGCTGGTCGATGAAGTGCATCTCGTTGACACCCGCGCCTGGCGCAAACGCCTCCTCAACCAACAAACCAGGCGCGAATTTCAGGCGGCCATCCAGGGCATGCAGGCACGCGAATACGACGCGGCCCTCGACCTGCAAGGCGCAATCAAGTCGGCGGTAATCGCGAAGCTCTCCGGGGCCCGCACCACCCTTGGCTTCCGTAAGCCGCGCGAGCGCCTGGCCCGCTGCCTATACGATTCCAAGGTCGATGGCTACCCCGCGCACGTAATCGAGCAAAATCTGGAGCTGGTGCAGACCTGGCTGGAGGAGATCGGTCTATCGCGCGCCACTTCCACTCTGCATCCTGGCACCGCCCTGCTGCCGCGGGACAAAGCCAGTGAAGCCCGTCTCGATGCAGTCCTCCAATCCAATGGCCTGCTGCGCTCGCCCATTGCGATCCTCAACCCCGGCGCGGGCTGGGGCGCCAAACAGTGGGCGTCCGCGCGTTACGGAGAACTGGCGACCCGGCTCGCCGCCCGTGGTTTGCGTCCGGTCATCAACTACGGTCCAGGCGAGGAGAGTCTTGCGCGTGAAGCCGTAGCCGCCAGCGGCGGCAGCGTGGTGGCACTTTTCACTTCGCTCAGCGAACTGATGGCGCTGGCTCGCCGTGCGCAACTCTTCATCGGTGGAGACACCGGGCCCATGCACCTTGCCGCCCTGCTCGGCGTGAAAACCGTCGCCCTTTTCGGCCCGACCGATCCCGCCAGAAACGGTCCTTACTGGGCGGGAACCCGGGTCCTGCGCGATCCCGCCAGCGTCACCAGCTACAGCCACAAACGTGCTGAGGACGCTGGACTTGAGAAGATCACCGTCGCCCGTGTCATGGCCGAAGTTGACGCCCTGCTGGACTGATTCTCCGTCTTCGAACAACGCCTTCACTCCGGCACCAGTCGAATTCCTCCCTTCCCGATATACCCCTGTCAGCCTCTCCCGCCACCAATGCCGTAGAATACAGAAGCAACTCCGCGCAAGAGGTTAGGGGTAAAGGTTTGGGTTTGGACTGGGGACGTACCGCCAAAAGAATTCGTGTGCCGCTGGGATTCCTCTTCGCGGCGTTTTTCCTATGGCGTGCTCGGCCCGAATGGTGGTCGCTCGCAATCGGGTCGGCCGTTGCTCTGACCGGAGTATGGGTACGAGCCATCTCCAGCGGCCATGTCAAAAAGAATGAGGAACTTGCGACCACCGGTCCCTATGCCTACACACGCAACCCCTTGTACTTTGGATCCATCGTAATTGCCTCGGGCTTTGCCCTCGCCTCGCTACGCTGGGAGATTGCCTTGGCTCTGGTCGTCATGTTCGCGGCCATCTACGTCCCGGTGATTCGTGGCGAAGAGCGCTTTCTCAGCGCGCATTTTCCCAATTACACGGAGTACAGCGCCCAAGTGCCCAGATTGTTGCCCCGGTTGCGCGCAGGCAGTCAAGGCTGCTCCCGCTTCTCTCGCGAGCTTTATTGGAAGCATCGTGAATACAATGCCCTGCTCGGTACGCTGGCGGTGATTGCTGCCCTGGTGGCCTTAAAAGTAGCAAGGCCGATTTGGATGGCTCGCTAGGTGCGGATGCAAAATTTCAAACGAATACTGCTCTTGACCCTTGCCGCGGTGCTGGCCCCGATTCTGACGGCGCAGCAGGCCTCAATCTCCGCCGGACCAAAGGCTTCAATCCAGCCCGCAAGTGAGTCCTATCACTTTTCCAATAACGAGACTCTGCACTATGAGGCCGAGTGGCGGCTCTGGAAGGCAGGCACTGGAACTCTCAAAATCGAGCAGAACGGCGAGTTTGAGCACGTCGCGGCAACTGCAGAAGCCTCCGGCGCCGTGGCCCTCCTCTATCGCGTCGAGGACCGTATCGAGTCGTACTTCGACCGCAAAACCCTCTGCTCGGAACGCATACTGAAGCACTCCGAAGAAGGATTGCACAAGCGCGAGACCTCTCTCCGCTTTGACGCCGCCCGCGGCAAGAGCGTGCTCGACGAGCGCAACCTTCGCAATGGCGAAACCAAGCATCAGGAAACCGACTCGCCCGCCTGCGTTACCGACGTGCTTTCCGGAATCTATTATCTCGGCGCACAGCGGCTGGAACCGGGGACGGCTCTGCTCTTTCCGGTGAATGACGGTGGCAAAAGCATCAATGTGACCGCCTTCGTCGAAGGCCGCGAGGATGTTAAAACCGACGCCGGAACCTTTCACACCGTCCGCGTTGCCGTCTACTCCGGCGACGGAGCCCTGAAGGGACGCGGAAAAGTATGGGTCTGGTACACCGATGACGCCTCACATCTGCCGGTGCAGATGCGCTCCCGTCTCTTCTGGGGAACTCTCACCTTGCGCCTCACCCGTTTGGAGACTACCCGGGCGGAGAAATAGCCCGGCCGGAACGATCAATCCTAGCCGCGCCCCTTCATTGCAGGCGGAAGCGTTCACTCATCAGGCGCTGAAAGCGCGGGCGATACAGCAGATCGTAGGCCAACTCCTTGCCCGGAAACATCGCCAACGCCGCCGTGCGCGAATCGGCGACCATCTGCGACGCTTCCTCAACCGTCAGCTTTGGATCCTGCGCGATCACCTGCATCACCAGGCTCATCATGATTTGCAGGCGGCGGATCCGGCGCACTTCATCCAGTTGTTCGACGGAATCGGCTGTCCTCTCTTCCATTCAGTATCCTCCTCGCTCCGGCTTGCATTAGTGTTCGATGACGCTAGCGGCCTCTCGGTAACTGAAAAATCCGCCGACACGGTCCCTTCCTTGGGATTGACCTTAAGCCCGGCCGGTATTACGCTCATCAGTTCGCATCCAAGGTAGAGGAGGCATTCTATGCCGGAGACCGCAAAAGAGGAGCCAAATGAGGCGCTCGTCGTCGTATTCGTGAGCGAGCAGGAATCCGAGGCCATGGTCGTGCAGAGCCTTCTTGAGTCTGCTGGCATCGACGTCATGGTGACTAATTTGGACGCCCCGCAGGATATATTGCCCGGTGTCGGAGGCGTGAAACTGCAGGTCCGCGAGGAACAGGCCGAAGAGGCCCGAGCAATCCTGGCCGAATACCAGAACAAGGGCCTCACAGAATCCGAAGCCCAAGGATGAACTTGCCCCGAACTCCCGTGCGGCTATGACGAGAGGGCTCGGATGACAGAGATTTTTTACCGCGCCACGCTCGCGTGAACCCCTTGCGCGTCCATGTAGAACGTGACTGGCCCGAGCATATCCGTTCGGTACGTTTTTGCGTGATTTTCCGCCAGACGTTCGACCACCTCCGGGCGCGGGTGATGGAACGGATTTCGTATTCCCGAAGAAATCACCGCATACTCGCGGCCGCACCGCATCCAGAAATTCCTCGCATGACGAAGTATTCGACCCGTGGTGCGCCACCTTGAGCAGGTCGGCGTGCAGCGACTGATGATGTTCCTCCGCCTCTTCCACCATCATCTTCTCCATGCGCTTGTGAATGTCGCCCAACAGCAGCGCGCTGTGCCCCGCATAGGTCAGGCGCAGAACCATCGAAGCATCGTCTTGTCCGCGCGGCGTCAACTCCCAGTTCACCGGCGGCGAAAGCACTTCGAACTGGACTCCATCAAAGTCGAAATTTTCTCCCTCGTGCCGCTCGATCCGGCGAACCTGCAACCCATCGGCTGCCGCAAACAGCGCTTCCACCTCGTGCGAGGGATAGTTCGGCGCGTACCAGAGTTCACCCGGATGAAAGTTGCGCAGGATCGCCGGCATTCCTCCAATGTGGTCCGAGTGGCTGTGGCTGAACGCCGCTGCGTCCAGATGACTCAGCCCTCGCTGCCACAGATACGGGGACACCACGTCCTCGCCAATGTCCAAATCGCTATGGCTCATCCCCAGCAACCCGCCGGAATCCAGCAGCAGCGTGCGCCCGTTCGGCGTGACAATAAAGAACGAGTCGCCCTGTCCAATGTCGATTGCGGTAATTTCCACCTCGTTCGGCTTATAACCGAACTTGCGCGGATGCGCGCACACCAACCACGCCGAGCCGGCGAGCAGCACCAGCGAAGCCACCGCCAGGACGCGGTGTCGCCGCGCCAGCAGCAGCGCCAGCGCAAAGCACGCAACAACCGCCGCGATCGCCTCCATGGCCGGCATCGCCACCCTCAGATCCGAAACCTGCGCCCCGCCCGACCAGTGAACCGCAAATAAAATTCCTTGCAGTGCCCAGCGCGCGGCCAGCGCCAACGGCGCAGCCATCCAGTGCGCAACGTAGGAGAACGCCACCGCCAGCATCGAGGCCGGCATCAGCAGGCTCGTCAATGGAAGCACCGCAATGTTGGCCCACAGCGCGTGAACGTCAACCCGGTGAAAGTACCAGATCGTTGGCAGGATGATCGCGGCCTGCATCAGCGCGGACAGCATCGCCAACTCAGCAACAGCAATCGATGCATAGATCAGCGCCGGCACAAGCCATCTTGCCAGTCGCCTTCCGATCAACTGCCCCAGGCTCGCCGAGATTGCGCGAACATCCAGCCGGAACTGCGCCTGCTTCGGCCTCAACGTCAGGTCGCGCCTTTTGTCGTCAATGCCTTCGAGCGCTTCGCGAACCGGCGTGGTCGTTCGCTGCATCAGCGGCACCCCGAGCCCCGCAATCGTAAGCACGGCCAAAAACGTAAGCTGAAAGCTGGGATCGAACAGTTCCTGCGGATTCCATACCAGCAGCGCCATCGCCGCCAATGAAACCGTGTTCAGTGGAGCCCGATTGCGATTGAGCAGCGCCGAAATCTGATAGGCAACAATCATCAGCACCGATCGCAAAATAGGCGCGCCTAAATCCGTGAGCCATGCATAGCTGCAGGTAAGCAAAATCGCGGAGATGATCGCATATTCCCTGGGCAAGCGAAGCCAGCGCATCAGCCACAGCAGAAACACCGCGAAAATCGCTACATTCATCCCACTGACCACCAGCAGATGAAATGTCCCGCTGCGTTGGAACTCCAGCCGCTGCTCGCGACCAACCAGACCGCGCTCTCCCAGCACCATCGCCTGGAACAGCCCTGCATAGGGCGCAGTCCACAGCCGCTCCATGTGCTCCAGTACGCTGCGCCTTACAAGGCAACGGATGCGCTCCACTCGGCTGCCGCCCAGCCCCGGAAGAACATCGATACTCGTCGATTTCGCCGAACCCAGCGCCGCCACTCCCTGCCCGCGCAGCCAGCCAACGTAATCCATATTTCCCGGATTCCGGAAGTTTACCGGCGGACGAAGCTTCGCTCTCAGCCGCAGCCGTTGTCCATATTCGAAGACCGGCGGCGCCTCGGCTTTATCGTCCGCCTCATCCTGTTCACTCTCCCAATTAAAGTTGGAGCGCGATCCCGGCACGTAGAGATTCAGGCGCACGCTTCCGGTCACCCTTTGCGCAGCTTCGCCATCGAACTGCGCATCCTCCACCGCGAAGTCGAGCGTCTCGTGAACATCGCGTCCCTTGCGCATTGAACCTGGGCGGGACACATATCCGGTCAGCGTCACTTCATCGCCGCCCGCATAATTCAGGACGGTCGCGACCGGCGACGGTTGCGACTGATGCGCGGCGGTGAACCAAGCTCCCGCCGGAAAAAACGCCAGCACCGCGCCAATGTGTGCGAGCACCGCGCGCCGGCTACCTTTGGCAAAGCGCAGCGTTAGCAGCGAGCAGAGCGCAAAAGCCAGCGTGCAAACAAAGTAAAGAATGACGGGTTTGTAGAAGTAGCTCTGCAGAAGAATGCCCGCCGAAAACGCAATCGTAGCGGCAAACAGCGGAGCGGCAGGGGGACGCCGAGGTGTCTCCGGGTTGGTGGAACTTTCGGACATATCGTGGACGCGTCGGAAATAGGTTAGGTGCTTGCTGGTTATGTCGCAGGGTTATGATGTCCCTGTTCTCCCACCTTGGCCGCAGCTTTGCGTCAAGGTGGAAGAACCGCATTTCTGCTTTTAACTTTGAAACTCTGAAACCTTGAAACTTTGAAACCTAGAGTTTGTCCAGATCTTCTTTCCCGATCACCGGGTTCCACGGAATCAGTTCGTAGTTGGCGACATTCTTTTTGTAAAACGGATCTTCGTCGCGCACGTCGGTAAGGTTCTGCTGCACGTTGTCATCGGGAACGCGTACCAGAATTGCGCCTCCCGTGCGCGGGTCCATGGGACCGGAAGCGATTAGCGTCCCATCGGCCTTCAACTCCCGCAGGTAGGAGCGGTGTTCCTCTGTGACCTTTGCAACTTCCTCCATCGGAAGCCGGTAACGAATCAGAATCAGTGCGTACATTACACTCCTTTTTAGTTAGTTCTCCGCCCGCTCTCAGCGAGCCAGATGGAGAATGGTTTCCATGTGATATGTCTGCGGAAACAGATCCACAAGATGAGCTTCTTCGACCCGGTATCCAGCCGCGAGTAGCGTCACCAGATCGCGCGAAAGCGTCGCCGGATCGCACGAAACATAAGCAACGCGCGGAATCGAAAGCGCCGCCAGTGATTTCGTCGCGCGCTCGCCCAATCCTGCGCGCGGAGGATCGACAATCGCAAAATCCCAGCGCCCCCGTGCCGCATTCAGGTAATCCTCGGTGGTGCTGTGTACTGCCTGAATGTGCGGAACCGCAGCGTTGGCCGCCAGATCGTCATACGAGTTCTGCGCAATTTCCACAGAAGTAATCCGCTCAAAATTACGCGACATCGGCAGCGTAAACAGTCCCACTCCGGCAAACAGATCGAGCGCCGCGCGTCCGCTGCGATTCCTCGTCACCAATTCCACCAGCTTCGAGGCCAGAAAGCGGTTGGTCTGGAAGAACGATCCCGCCGAAACCCGATAGCTCTGACTGCCCACTTTGTAAGTCATGCTCGCGGAGCCTTCAATGTAGGGCACTCCCGCCCGGCTCAGCCGCCGCGAAGCTTCAATGTTGCCGTCTTCCAGGTCGCTCTCCGCGCCTCTGGCGGCTATAGCTCCGCTGGCGAATACCGCAACTCCCGCAATCTCCGGCATCCGCTCCCGCAAAAGCTTGGCAAACTTCGCCAGCAGCACCGGAGTAGTCGCGTGATGAATCAACAACTCCACCAGCATCTCGCTGTCATCGTGATTCGCAAAGAACTGAACTTCACGCAATGACGGATAACTCGCCGCCTCCGGCGCAAGCTCCCAAAACGCAGCAATCGCCCGGTTAATCAGCGGCGAGCTGATCGTGCAATGGCGCACCGGCTCCAGCTCGTGCGAGCCATGACGGTAGTAGCCGAGCGCAAACTCCGGTTCCATCTCGATCTTCATCCGCGTGCGGTTCCGGAATCCATACGCCTCGCCGGAATGTACTTCGATGTGCGGCAGCGCTAATTTCGCGCCGCGCAAGATCGTCTCCTGCAGAATCTGTCGCTTGTCTTCCAGTTGCGCCGTGTAGTCGGAGTGCTGGTAATGGCAGCCGCCGCACACGCCAAAGTGCGGACAGGGGGGCACAACCCGCGCAGTCGAGGGGGTCAAGACCTTGTCCAGCGATGCGCGCATGTAGCCCTTGCGCTCTTCCACCACCGTGGCTTCCACGACTTCTCCGGCAAGAACATAGGGGACGAAGACGGTTTTCCCGCGTCGTTCGTCGCCGCTGGCAGGGATGCGGGCAAGCCCGTCCCCGCCGTAGATGAGTTTTTCTATAGTGAACTGCACTCTATGAGCATAACGGGTTGTGACCGCAGGGGAAAGCAATCATTCCGAATCCTACAAATAGAACAGGCTCAGCCGCGGCAGATTATGCCGCTCCAGCAACTGCTTGTTGCCGTATTGCCGCAGCAACTGATCGATCTGCGCCCCGCTCATCTTTCCCCGGTAGGGAGCCAGTTCGCGTTCGGCCTGCGCCCTCGCCTCCATCAGTTCCTCGTCGCTGGCATGGCTCCACAGCGCTGCAAACAGCTTCTCTTCCATCACGGTCATCCGCCGTTCCAACTCTTCCAAGTCAGCGTGAGTCTCGGGTGGCCCACATCCGCCTGCAGTTGGCGAATGTGGGGCGGGCGCCAGCCCCGCGGCCAATCCCCGTAGCGTCGCCGCCTGCTCCGCCGTCAGCGCCCGCAGCGCCGCCGCAGGATGCTTACACGCTTCCAATTGCTGTGCGTTGCGCTCAAAGTACCGGGCCAGCTCGGCGTTTGCAATGCTCGTCGCCTTCGGGTCGCGCGTCGAGCCAATCGCCGCTTCTTTAAGCGCCTCCACCGCCGAGAGAACCTCCTGCTGGCAATACGCCAGCGAGTTCACCTTGCGCGTCTTTTTTGCCCGCCGGTCGTACTTGTCGAATGCCGAATCGATTCCGCGCAGCACCGCCTCCAGCGGAATCCCCGCTTCCTTCCACACCTCCATCAGCGCCCAGTCGAGCGGAGAGCAGATGAGTATGCTCCCGCGCCGCCGCTGAAAGTGCTCTTCAATCTCGGAAAAATATGTGAAGTGTTCCACGAACCGATGCCAGCTCCAGCTTTCTGAACGTATAAAGTTGCTGTCATTTCCAGGGGTGCAATTCTGCCTATACCTGGAAACGAAGCACCGCGGGTGCCCCGGGTGCCCCATCTTCGCCGCGTTTTCTGCGGCTAAGGTGGGGTAGTTGACCTTGCCTTTGGATCTTGTGCTTTTGCTTCTAACTTCTAGGCAGACTACCTCTACTTCCTGCGGCTATGCAGATTGCGCTCCCAGATGATGCGCAGCCCCGTCAGCGTAAGCGCGTCGTCGATCTCGGAGAGAAAGCGTGAGCCGCTGGCGATAAACTGCGCCACGCCTCCCGTGGCGATCACCCGCGCAGGCCCCAGTTCGCTCAGCACGCGCTCCAGAATCCCATCCACCAGTCCAACATATCCATAAAACAGCCCGGATTGCAGCGAGTGTACGGTGTTGCTGCCAATCACATGCGGGGGCCGCTTGATATCCACTCGCGGCAGCCGTGCCGTGTGTACAAACAGCGCTTCCGCCGAAATCCCGATCCCCGGCGCGATCACCCCTCCAAGATATTCGCCCTTCGCCGAAACCGCATCGAACGTCGTCGCGGTCCCGAAGTCCACTACCACGCAGCTTTGCTTGCATTTCTCGTAGGCGGCAATGGCGTTCACAATCCGGTCCGCGCCCACCTCGGCGGGATTGTCGTACTGCACCGGCATCCCCGTCTTAATTCCCGGCTCGATGAACATCGCCTTCACGCCGAAGTAGCGCTCGCACATCTGCCGCACCATCGACTCCACCGGCGGCACCACCGAGGCCACGATGATCCCGCGCACCGCACCCATCTCCAGCCCACGCATGGCAAACAACTGCCGAAACAGCACCCCGTGTTCGTCGGCGGTGTGCTTCTGCGAGGTTGAAATCCGCCACTGCGCCGTCAGCTCAGGCGAAACCGTGCCGTCCTCCCGCACCGGAAAAATTCCGATTTCCGTTTCCGTGTTGCCGATGTCAAGAACGAGCAGCATAACGCGAATTATTGCACACACTCAGTTTGCTTCATCGCACCCCCGCCGCTTCCAGCATCCCATTAAACCGCGAGTTCGCGTTCTCCACCTCAATGACCAAGGACGGAGCGCAGACCGGCGCAAGCGCCGAGCCATCGAGCTTCACCAAATCTTTTTCAGTGGTCAAAAAGCCGTTCGCATCGTGCTGCCGAGCCAGCCGTTGCAGCAGCGCAATGTCCTTCGCGTTGTAGCGGTGGTGGTCGCCGAACGCATACGTCCCAACCGGATAAATTCCTATATCGGCCAGCGACTCCCAGAACTGCCGCGGCTGCGCCAATCCGCAAAAGGCCAGCGGGCGCGTCGGAGCCGGTTCGTGCAGCACCAGCCGCCGCCGTATGTGCCAGATGTTCGGCTTTGAAAGCAGCGCGGCCAGTTCTTCCGGAGCGGCCACCGCATGAGCCCGCGCCAGCGAGGAGAGCGGCTCCCGAAGCCGTCCAAACGGCAGCAGTCCGCCGCGTAGATCGCGATCCGCCAGCAGCACCAGATCGAAATCGCGATGCAACCGCCGGTGCTGAAAGCCGTCATCCAGAATGTGAACTCGCGGTGGTCGCGCCGATTTCTCACCAAACGCCTCCGCCGCAAGCCCTGCCGCGTAGCGGTCTTCCCCCACAAACACCGGAGCCTTCAGCGTCCGCGCCAGCAGCAGCGGCTCGTCACCATAGATCGCCGCCGCATGGCCGGCCTCATTGCCTGCCGCGTCCACCCGCAGCACCCCCTGCGATGTGCGTCCGTAGCCCCGTGACAGAATGTCGTATGCAATCCCCTGCGCCTCCAGCCAGCGCCCCAGGGTCTGCACAAAGGGAGTCTTGCCGCTGCCGCCTACGCTGATGTTGCCGACGCTGATCACCGGCAGGCGCAACCGTTGAACCAGCGCGCGCCCTTCGTCATAGCGCGCGTTGCGTATGCGCACGATCTGCCCAAAGAGCCAGCCGGCCGGGTCGGAGGTCATGTGCGCCCTTTCTCTACCAGCTCACGCAGCCGCGCCACGCTGCGAGCCGTTGCGCCGCGCTGTTCCATCAGCACCTGTTGCGCTCGTTGTCCTAACGCCTCACGCTCCGCGCCTTCGCGCAGCAGCAGCAGAAACGTGATCCCAAGATTCTTCGTGGTGCAGCGCACCACCGCCCTTCGGCTCTCAAAGCAGGAGAGTATATCGCGGAAATTCTCCGTATGCGGCCCGGTCAGGATCGCGCGGGCGAAAAACGCCGGCTCCAGAATATTGTGGCCGCCCCGCGGCACCAGCGAACCGCCCACAAACGCAATATTCGAGTAGCGATAGATCGCCGCCAACTCGCCCAGCGTGTCCAGCAGCAGCACCGCTCCGCGAAGATCCTGCGCGGTCGCATCCGGTGCCGAGCGGCGCACAAAACGCACACGTCGCTCGCTCAGCAGCCGCGCCACAGCCTCAAAGCGCTCCCTGTGCCTTGGTGCCAGCACCAGCGAGGCCGCCGGATGCTCTACCAGGACCATCTTGAACGCCGCCAGTACGTGCTCCTCTTCGTTCTCCACCGTGCTGCCAGCCACAAGAATCGGCGCGCCGGATGCCCTTAGCTGTTCGCCCAACTGCGTCACCGTCGCCGATTCAACCGGCGGCTCCGCGTCGAACTTCAAATTCCCCGTGACCTCAACTCGGTTCGCCGCCGCACCCACCGCACGCAGCCGCTCCGCATCGCCTTCGCTCTGCGCCAGGAAAAGATCCACCGGCTCCAGCACCTTGCGCAGCAGTCCGCGAAACCGCAAATAGCGCGGAAACGAGCGGTCGCTGATGCGCCCATTCACTACCGCCAGCCGCGCCCCGCTTGCCTTGGCCAGCCGCAAAAAGTTCGGCCAGAATTCGGTCTCAGCCAGAATCACCAACTCCGGCCGCAGCACCCGGAGATAGGGCCGAATGCACAACCCCAGATCAATCGGAAAGTAAAAGACGTTCTGCGCCCCAAACTTTTCGCGAGCCAGCCGCTGCCCCGTGTGCGTCGTCGTCGAAACCACGACCCGGTATCCCTGCTCGCCGCATCTTTCCCGGTGCCCCATATCTGCCGCACCCAGCAGATGTGGGTCTTGTGGGTGCCCCATATCTGCCGTAGTTAGCAGATGTGGGTCTCGTCGCAGCAAGGCCACTATCGGCGCAATCGCCAGCACCTCGCCCACGCTCACCGCGTGAATCCATACCACCGGACGTGCCGCCTCCGCATCCTCCGCACGCAGTTGGATGCGCGCCGGAATCATGCCCAGCCGCTCTCGTAATCCCGCCCGGTATTTGCCAAGCCGCAGCATCTGCAGCAACCACCACGGCAGCGTCAGTATCAGCAGCAGAGTAAGCGTCGCGCTGTAGAGAAAGTACACGCCAGCCATTGTAGATGAGTGACCCGCACAAACGCAGAGTCGCGAACCCGAGCCGTCTTCCACCATGCGTTTTCAATCCGAAATCTAATTTCCGCAGCTCACCCGCGCTTTTCCCGCCTATAATTCCCCGCATGAAGCGAATCGGCCTGCTCGCCGCCGCAATCCTCACTGCGTTCGTCCTCACCGCATATGCCCGCGACTTTGCCATGCCCAAGCTCGTTCCGGCGATCACCATGGCTTGCCGCGACGATCACCCACAAGAGAAGGTCACCCTCGGCGTCGATTCCTACGACACGCCGCAGAAGGCATCGCTCTTTCATCCCGCTATGCTCCAGCACTCCGTCCTCCCCATCCTCGTCGTCTTCACCAACGATGGAGACCAGTCCATCATTCTCAGCCAGGCCCACTTCGAATTGGTCACTCGCGACCACGCCAAAGCCGCCCCCTACTCGCTCGACGATCTCCGCCGCGTCCTCACCTCCGTGCGCGCCCCCCGCTCGCGCGCCGAGGACCAGATACCAATCCCTTTTCCGGGCAAGAACAAAGCCCACGGCGGACTCTCACAGCAGGACCGCGATCAGCTCGAGCACGCCTCGTTTGCTGCACAGGCCATCGAGCCCCATTCCGGACAGCAGGGTTTTCTCTTCTTCGATGTCGGCGACCTCGAGAATCCCACCCAGGGCGCGAGCCTCTTCGTCACCGGAGTCACTGACGCTAACGGCCACGAACTGATGTACTTTGAGGTGCCCCTCGGTAAGCCGTAAACGTCTCCTGCTCCTGCTCTTAACCTTGAAACCTTGAAACTTTGAAACCTGCCGCTGAAAGCCTGTCGCCGTTTATAATCAGATTTCATATGGCGATCGCGGCAAAAAAATCAGTAGACGTTCTGTCCAAGTACGAAACGGTGATCGGTCTCGAGGTGCATGTCCAGCTCCTGACCAAAACGAAGATCTTCTGTGCCTGTCCTAACGTCTTCGGCTCTGAGCCCAACACCAACGTCTGTCCTGTCTGCCTCGGAATGCCCGGCGCACTTCCGGTTCTCAACCAGCAGGTGGTCGAGTTCGCCGTCAAGGCCTCGCAGGCGCTTAATCTCCAGGTCAACGAGACTTCCATCTTCGCCCGCAAGAATTACTTTTACCCCGACCTTCCCAAGGGATACCAGATCAGCCAGTTCGACAAGCCTCTCTCCGAGCACGGCTACATCGAGGTCACCACCGGCTCCGGCGAGAAAAAGCGCATCGGCATCACCCGCCTGCACCTCGAAGAGGATGCCGGCAAGTCCATGCATGAAGGCTTCGCCGACTCCGCCACCAAAACTTACGTGGACCTCAATCGCACCGGCACACCGCTCGCCGAGATCGTCTCCGAGCCCGAAATCAGCACCCCCGACGAAGCCTACGAGTACCTCACCCGCCTCAAGGAGATCGTCCTCTACACCGGCGTCAGCGACTGCAACATGGAAGAGGGTTCGCTCCGCTGCGATGCCAACATCTCCATCCGCCCGCGCGGCCAGCAGCAGCTTGGCACAAAGGTCGAGGTTAAAAACGTAAACTCCTTCCGCTTCGTCAAGCAGGCCCTCGAATATGAGATCGAGCGCCAGACCGAAGTCCTCGAAGAAGGCGGCACGATTCAGCAGGAGACGCGCCTCTACAGCCCCGGCGAGGGTCGCACCTACACCATGCGATCCAAGGAAAAGGCTCACGACTACCGCTACTTCCCTGAGCCCGACCTGCTCCCGCTCATCGTCGATCAGGCCCAGCAGGACGCCATCCGCGCCACCTTGCCTGAGCTTCCCGAGGCCAAGCGCCAGCGCCTCATCGCCGAGTACGGCCTCACCGAAGGCGACGCCGCAACCCTCACCGCCACCCAGGCCCGCGCCGCTCTCTTTGAGACCGAAGCCAAGAAAGCCAAGTCTCCCAAACGTCTTGCCAACCTCGTCATCAGCGAACTGCAAGGCCGCCTCAAAGCCGCCGGACTCGAACTCGAAGACTCACCCATCACCATGGCCGGCGCGCGCCTCTCCGCCGACCTCCTCGAGGACGGCACCATCAGCTCTAAGATCCTCAAGGAACTCTATGACCACGCCTTCGATGAGAAGGTTGATTTCCCCGTCATCTACGAACGCGAGAAGCCGCAGCAGCTTACCGATACCGCCGAAATCGAAAAGATGATCGACGAAGTCCTGGCCGCCAGCCCCAAGCAGGTCGAGCAGTACCGCGCCGGCAAAACCACCATGATCGGCTTCTTCGTCGGCCAGGTCATGAAAGCCTCCAAAGGCAAAGCCAACCCCGCCGTCCTCAACGAACTGCTGGCGAAAAAGCTCAGCTAGTCGGCAAGTCCGCAGCAATTCGCAAGATTGGCTAAAACACGCTCACTCTGCGCCGATAGCGTGTTTTAGCCACCGCCGCAAGCCTGATATTATGTTTCAGTTCCATTAAAAAGTTCTCTGATTTGGAGTCGCACATGGTCCCGCCGATCGGTCACAGGGCGTGGCAAGAGCTCATTATTGGCAAAGTTGAGGTCACCTCAACTAAGTTTGGCTTCAACCTGCTCTTGACGAATAATCGAAACTACTACCAGAAGGACAGCTCCCATACCAACGTGGCTCAGCTGATCCAGCAAACGCACGCCTTCCTTTCCAAGCACGAGAAGCTGTACCAGCCCGAACTGAAACAAATATTCAAAGAGGATTACATTGCTCCGTTCAATCGCTGAAGTCACAACGAAGATCGCAAGTGGACAAGCTCTGCTGCTGGCTGGCAGCGAATCCGCACTCTCCCAACTTCCTAAGGGAAACTGGATTGGGGGAACGACCTCCTACTTCATGGACGTCAACGGATGCACCTGCTCCGGGTCGCGTATCTTCGTGCACGAAATCCCGGATTACGCGCTAGGCTTTCAGATCGCCGAATATACGCCGCAGACCTTGCCGTCCATCTTCAAAGACGCGCCCGAAAATGGATTCTCATTCCTGATCCTCCCCGCCGGAAGCACCGTTCACCATGCGTATGCCGAGGGCGCTCCGCTTTACGAAGGATTCATTCTCAAACCGGTGGCCGGATGGGTATCCGGCGCGCCTCTCGCGGAGATCGGCCAGACCCAGCCCAAGGTATTCAACGGGCAAACCGGAGAAAGCTCCACATCGCGCGCAATCGTCATGCACGTCGCACTTCCTGCGAACAAGGTTGCCGATGTTGAGATCATCAACATCTTCAAGCCCGGCACGGGAGACACGATCACATTCCCGGAATCCGGCTTCACCCAGTCGCAGTGCCTGGTGAACGGAAAACCTACCAACTTCGCCAAGTACATCGCCAGTGTTCAGGCAGATACCCGCCTTCCGCTGACTGCCAACTACAACGGCAGCGTGGTCAACGTCAGCATCCAATCGGTGGATCAGGACGCAGCTCAGGTCCGGCTTTACGCGCCCGTCTTTGCCGGAATCGAGTACCGCTTCGCCGCTCCCATTGCTGATTACGTCGCGGCATTTGATTCCGTTCTGGGAGGACAGCTTGCCCCAGCCGCCTTCGACTGCAACTGCATCATGAACTACGTGCACGCCAATCTCGAGGGCAAGTCCACCGGATCGATCACCGGTCCAATCACCTTCGGCGAAATCGCCTACCAGCTTCTGAATCAGACTCTGGTGCGGTTGATTATCCAGGATTGCGCATAAGTCGCGCATAAAAGCGGCTTCTCACAATCTGGGAAGCCGCTAAACGGTTTTAGAGTTAGCTCTTGGTTTTGAATGGCTCTTGATTTTGAATGGCTCTTGATTTGATTTGCTCTTGATTTTGAAGGGTCATCTTGAGCGTAGCGAAAACCCCAGCACTGCTCAATCCCTCCGTCGCCGTTTCAAGCTTTTCAACCAGCAATCGATATTCTCTTAGCTCTCGGCCCTCGAACGCGTGTGCATCCCCGCCGTATCGACATCGCAAAACCGCCTCATCTACACTAAGACGATATGCTTCGTTTCATCGCAATTCTTCTGCTGGCAGCCGCGGTCTGGTTTGCCTGGGCCTTGCTGATTCCGCTTACTCCCCAGCCGCCGCAGGTGCTGCTCTTCCCAACCGGCTCGTCGTCAAAGACCATCGCCGCTGACCTTCAGCGCGCCGGAGTTGTGCGCAGCCGGCTCGCCTTTGAACTTTTGCATTACGCGCTGCCGAAGAAGAAGCTCAAGGCGGGCGAATACCGTTTCGACCGCACCGCCAATGGGCTTGAGATCTTTGAGCGTATCGCCCGCGGAGACGTTCTGGTACACACCGTCGTGGTTCCAGAAGGCTACAACATGTTTGATATCGCCGCCGCCGTCCAAGCCGCGGGCCTTGGCAGCAGCAAAGACTTCCTCGACGTAGCCACCCATGACACCGCGCTGATTCGCACCATCGATCCACAGGCCAAGTCGCTCGAAGGATATCTCTTCCCCGATACCTACCTCTTCACCCGCACCATGACCATGCGAGAGATGGCAGCGGCCATGGTTCGCCGCTTCCAGAAAGAGTCGCAAACCCTCGGCCTCGCCGGAGACACGCATCGTCTCGTCACCCTCGCATCCATCGTCGAGAAGGAAACTGCCGCCCCAGACGAGCGTCCCGAGGTCGCCAGCGTTTACTCCAACCGCCTCGCGAAGAAAATGGCCCTCGCCGCCGATCCCACCGTGGTCTACGCCGCCCTGCTCACAGGCACATATCGCGGCGCCATCTACCAGAGCGATCTGCAGTCGGATTCGCCTTACAACACCTACAAATTCGTCGGACTCCCACCCGGCCCCATCGCCAATCCCGGCGCGGCCTCCCTGCGCGCCGCCATGCAACCCGCGCAGACGCCGTACCTTTTCTTCGTTGCCGCCGGCGATGGCACCGGACGCCACAACTTCTCCACCACCTTCGAGCAGCACGAGCGCAACGTCATCGCCTATCGCAAGGCCAGCGCCAGCGGCAGGAGCGGCGTTGCCAGCCGCGTACCCTCCAGCACCAGAGACCAGAGCGCCATCCTCACCCGCGTACCCTCGAAGGCCCGCTGATGCAACTGCCTCCCGCGTTGCGTCAGGCCATCGAGCAGGAATTACTCTGCTGCGACGGGAGCAGGCTGCGCGCCGCCTCCGCACGCCTCACCGAGTCCTACCAGAGCCGCGCATCCCGCACACTCTTTAACGACGATGCAGAGCGCGCCGCCTACCTCGCCGTGCGCGTGCCTGCAACCTTCGCCGCCGTCGTCACCGCGCTCACCTGGGCCTCCGAGGTTTGGACGAGCGAGCGCCGCGCCGCCGAAATCCGCACCATGCTCGATCTCGGCAGCGGCCCCGGAACCGCTCTCTGGGCAGCACTGCAGGTCTTTCCCACCATCACCGCCGCAACCGCCATCGAGCGCGACCCCAAGCTGATCGAAATCGCCCGCCGCCTCGCCAGCGATGCAGCGCACTCCGCCCTGCGCCAAGCCGCCTGGCTTCAAGGCGATCTCACCGCGACCAGCCCCGTTCCTGAAGCCGCATGGGACCTGGTCGTCTGCTCCTACACGCTGAACGAACTACCCGAAGCCCGGCGCACCGAGTTCATTCGCCAGGCTTGGGCCCGAACCGGCAAACTTCTCGTCATCATCGAGCCGGGAACTAAAACCGGTTTCGCCAACATTCTCGACGTTCGAACTCGCCTTTTGGCCGCAGGCGCAACTCTCGCCGCTCCCTGTCCCAACGCGCTCGCCTGTCCCATGGCTTGCAGTGGAGACTGGTGCCACTTCGCCGCGCGCGTCGAGCGTACCGCCGAACATCGCCGAGTCAAGAACGCAACTCTCGGCCACGAAGACGAAAAGTTCAGCTACGTGGCGTTCTCCCGCAACCCGGACGTACAAATTTCATCCGCTCGCATCGTGCGCCATCCCAAAATCTTCAGCGGATACACGCAGCTCACCCTCTGCCGCGAAGGCGAGATCGCAGCCACCACCATCACGCGCTCAAAGAAAGAAGATTGGCGCAGATTGAAGCGCCTCGGATGGGGCGACCGCTGGTAGCTTTTGCGGGCCACACTCCTAGCTTAATCAGTCGTTTCAGGCAGAAATCGGTACCCCACGCCGCGAACCGTGATCAGGTACTTCGGGACGCTTGGCGAGTCCTCGATATAGCGGCGCAGCCGAACGATGAAGTTATCGATGGCGCGCGTGTCGGTGTCCTCGTGCAGTCCCCAAACCTCTTCGAGTATCTGCTTCCGGCTCACGTTCTGGTTGCGATGAGCGATGAAGTAGCGCAACAGCGAGGCCTCCATCAGCGTGAGTTGAATCTTTCCTGCCGGAGCCTTGAGCTCCAACGTGCTGAAGTCCAGCGTGCGGCCATCGAAGGTAAACACGTCGTGAGGCGCCGGAGCGGCAATACCCGCCGAGACAATTTCATGGTTGCCCAGCGGAGCCGCCTCGGCGTTGTCTCCGGCCTCGGTCCTCAAGTTGAGGGCCGCCTGGCGCTCCTGAGCCGCTAGTTCGCGCTGCCATTGCGTGCGCCGCAGCAGTCCATGAACGCGCGCGATCAGAATATTGAGTTCGAATGGCTTTGGCAGATAGTCATCGGCGCCGCAGGCAAATCCCTTGAGCACATCTTCAGGACGCGAACGTGCCGTGAGCATAAGTACGGGAACATAGTTGTGCGCCGCGCGCAGGCGATCGGCGACCTCAAAGCCATCCACTCCCGGCAGCATGATGTCGAGCACCACCACGTCATACGCTTCGTTGCGCTCAATCAGAATTTGGAGCGCAGCCTCGCCGTTCTCC
Organism: uncultured Acidobacteriota bacterium; assembly: GCA_963786435.1. GTDB lineage: Bacteria > Acidobacteriota > Terriglobia > Terriglobales > Acidobacteriaceae > TOLSYN. The sequence continues at coordinate 1,042,860 of CAWAZK010000002.1, read as the reverse complement.
ACTGCCGAAACCTCATGCCCCTCAACCTCCAGGTTGAACAGCAACCCCTGCGCCAGGTGGAGTTCGTCCTCAACGATAAGAATTCGCGCCATCGCCAACGATGGTAGCCTACCTGGCGGCCACAAGGCGAGAAGGAATCATGCTGAATCGAATAGGCATCAGTTGGCTAACATCGCCAAGTTCCAACAATCTCGCTCCGGCCGCGCGGTTGGTTTCATGGTGTCCGTGTCCGATAACCGCAGTATTGAAACCAAGCCGCGGAATCTTGGGCGGTGATAGCTGCCATGGCGGCTGTGATGGCGAGGTTGAGGGTGTCGAGTATTCGAGCTTTGCTTGCTCGTAAGTGTTGTTTGATCTTGGACCAGCACTTCTCGATGGGATTGAAGTCCGGTGAGTACGGCGGTAGATAAAGCAGTTCGGCTCCGGCTTGCTCAATCAACATGCGAACCAGCCGATGCTTATGTGCCGACAGATTGTCCATGATCACAACCTGTCCGGGGCGCAGTCGCGGACATAGAACCTGTTCCAGATAGGCCAGAAAGACATCACCGTCGGTGGGTTCTGGGATCGTCATGGTGGCCAGCAGGCCGTTCATCGTGATAGCTCCCAACAGAGTCACGGTATGCCAGTGCCCGCCCGGAGCACCTTCGCACACACGATCACCGCGTTCGCCGCGCCCGTAGCGACGGGTCATCTCGGTGGTCACGCCGCTTTCGTCCAGAAACACCAAGCGTTGCGGATCGATTCGAGCGATCAACTCCCACCACGATTGCCGTCGCTGCCTGCCTTCTTCCGTGTCCTGCTCACTGGCGTGCAGCGTTTTTTTTACGCCGCAACCCCAGCCGCTGGAGTTCAAGACAGAGTCGCGTCTTGCTGAGTTTCACCTGCAGATGTTGCTCCAGCCGTTGCCCCAACTCGGCCAGCGTGAGATCCGGTTGATCCTGCAACTGCTGCCGCAGATGCCCTTTCACTGCGTCGGTCACCCGGCTCACCGGCCCATGTACCCGTTGCAGAGGCCGCTCCATTTGTCCCGACTTTAGCTGTTGCCGTCGAATCTTCTTTGTAAAACCGTAGCTGACACCAAACTGCTCCGCCAGCTGCTCCAGGCCGATCCCGGCCCTTTCGTATGCCTGCAGAAGCTTGCACCGCAAATCATCCGAATATGCTCGTGGCATCGATTTGTGTCTTCACAGAGAAATCGCCAACTGCAACTTACTCCAATCCCTCTTCTCTGGATATAACTACTTAGGAACCGCTCTAGTGTACGGTTTTGGTCTTGCGGCTCATGTAATCCATCAGCAGGTATTGGCCGAGGGTATATGGGGTGGTGAAGTATGCCTTGCCGCGACACATCTGAGTTACCTTCTGCACAAACTGCACCAGGCCACGGTCGGAGGCGAGCATGAAGGTGTTGATCAGGATGCCGGCGCGCTTGCATTTGGCAACTTCCTCCAAGGTCTGGCTTACGACCATGGGGTCCAATCCGAAGGCGTTCTTGTAGATTCTCCCGTCCGGCAGGGTGATGGCCGAGGGCTTGCCGTCGGTGATCATGATGATCTGCTTCATGTCCTTGCGCTGGCGCTGCAGGATGCGCTGCGCCAGGCGGAGTCCTTCGCGGGTGTTGGTGTAGTAAGGACCGACGCGGACGCGCGCGAGCTGCGACACGGGCAACTCTTCCGCCGAGTCATGGAATAAAACGAGCGACAGAGTATCACCGGGATACTGGGTTCGAATCAGTTGCGATAGTGCCATCGCAACTTTTTTCGCCGGAGTAAAGCGATCCTCGCCATAGAGAATCATGGAATGCGAGCAATCGAGCATCATCACGGTGGCACACGAGGACTGATACTCGCACTGGTGAACGTGCAGATCGCTGTACTCGATGTTCAACGGCAGAGTGAGTCCTTCGCGCTGGATCGCCGAAGCGAGCGTCGCGTTGATGTCGAGATTCATGGTATCGCCGAACTCATAGAGCTTGTTCGATCCGCTGGTCTCGATACCGGTTGCGGTGTCGCGGGTATCGTGGCGTCCAAAGCTGGCGCGGCCAAGTGAGCCGAGCAGATCGCGCAGGGCGCGGTAGCCCAGAAAGTCGAGCGCCTTGTCCGTAACTTCGAACTTGACCGGCCTGTGGGATTGATCTGCTCCCACACTTCCGCTGGTACTCGACATACGTGTGGGATCATGCGGTGGAGAGATGCTTACAAATCCCTCCTGCTCCAGGCGGTCCAGCACTTCATCGATGAGTTGATCGATCAGGCCCTCGCTTTGTAGCTGCCGCATTTGTTCGCGCAACTCTTCATCAAGCAGAGGGGAGTTCAGGAGCGCGTCGCGGATGGCCTCGCGCAAGGCTTCCATCTGATCGTGACCATCGCCAGGGCGGAAATAACGGCCGAGTTCGTCTTCGAATCCGCTCTCCAGAAGAAAGTCGGAGAGAGCGTCCATCAGATCGTCGAGGTTCACCTCCTCGGCCAGGTTCGGGATGTACTTGCTGTACTTGACGCGCTTCATTGCTGCTCCCTGGCGTCAGCCACCGCTAAGCCGTGAGGCTAGTTGAAGGGGCTGCGATTCTTTCGGCGCTGCTCCCACTCGGATTCAAAGTCCTCGCGCGTGTCTTCGCGCTCGGCGCGCCGTGGCTGCTTTTCTCCGGAGGTAAATACGCGATCCTCGGTGCGGCCGATGCGTTTGTGCGCGTGCAATCCTTCGAGGATGAATTCAGCGGCGGAGATGATCGACTCGGCGGGCTCGCCCTCGCCTACACCGACCTTTTCAGTCTTCTCCAGCAGTCCTTGAATTTTCTCCATGCTCTTGAGTCCTTCACGGGTAATGGTTTTGTCGGTCAAGGTGATCTGACCGCCTAGTTCGAACCACTGCACGACCTGTTTGAGATCACTGGGGCCAAAGTAGCGGTCGAATGTCTTGGCCACGGCGGTCTGAATGACCTCTCGCGCAACGGTATCGGCGCCTTTGATCTCGCCCTCATATTCGAGTTCCAGCTTGCCGGTGATGGAGGGCATGGCGGCGTAGATATCGGAGATGCGCGGCACGGCAATGGTGGAACCTTCGCGCAAGGCGCGGTGCTCGGCATTTGAGATTACGTTCTCCACAACACTGATAGGGAGACGCTGGCTGACGCCGCTCCGCTTATCCACGCGCTTGTCGGCGCGGGCGACGAACGCAATCTGCTCGGCGGTTTCGCGAACGTAGGCAGGAACGATCAGCTTGAAACCTCCGCGTTCGCACCATGATTCCTGCTCTGTGATGGCCATTGCCTCTTCGATGGTGGCCGGATAATGGGTGCGGATTTCGCTGCCGATCCGATCCTTGAGTGGAGTCACAATCTTGCCGCGCGCGGTGTAGTCCTCTGGATTTGCACTGAATACCAAGGCCACATCCAGCGGCAGACGAACCGGGAAGCCTTTGATCTGCACATCGCCTTCCTGCATGATGTTGAATAATCCGACCTGGATTTTTCCGGCGAGGTCGGGTAGTTCGTTGACGGCAAAGATGCCGCGGTTCGCGCGAGGCAGCAGACCGTAGTGAATTACCAGCTCGCTTCCGAGTTCGTGGCCGCCGCGGGCCGCCTTAATCGGGTCAATGTCTCCGATGAGATCGGCAATGGTCACGTCGGGAGTAGCGAGCTTCTCCACGTAGCGCTCGCTGCGCTTCATCCACGCGATCGGAGTGCGATCGCCTTCGCGCTCCAGCAGGTCCTTGCAATGGCGGCAGAGCGGCGCGTAGGGATTGTCGCGGATTTCACAGCCGGCGATGTAGGGAGAATGCTCATCGAGCAGCAGAGTGAGAGCGCGCAGGATGCGACTCTTGGCCTGCCCTCGTAGACCGAGCAGAATGAAGTTATGGCGCGAGAGCAGGGCATTCACCAACTGCGGAATTACCGTGTCTTCATAGCCGACGATTCCCGGAAACACAGGTTCGGTAGACTTGAGTCGCGCGAGCAGGTTTTCCCGCAACTCATCTTTCACACCGCGCCGCAATAGGCGTCTCTCGCTGAATTGGCTGGTACGGAGCTCACCCAACGTATGGGGAAGAGTCATCATGGCCTCCAACCTCTGCCAGCGCCCACTCTGGTTCATGCACCTAAGGTGGGAGGGCGTTGTCACAAGTTGCTCATTTGACGCGCGGACGAGCTCGAACGTTGCGCAGATAATTGCTCTGTGACGTACGCCTGCTTGACTTTTCGTTGCAGCGGCAATCATAGTTCCCGGCATGAGTATTCCGGGGAAAGTTGTGGTGGTCACCGGGGCCTCGATGGGCATTGGCGAGGCCATCGTGCATCGATTTCTTCGCGAACACGCATCCGTGGTACTCGCCTCACGCGATCTGGTGCGGGTGGAGGCTGCCCGTCAACGCAGCGGAGCCCTAGAACGTACGATGGCCGTAGCCTGCGATGTGACTGTGCGGTCGCAGATTGAAGGTCTGTTGGCGGCGGCAATCGAGCGGTTCGGACGAGTGGACGTGTGGGTGAACAATGCCGGCTTTGGGCTGGTGGATTCGGTGGAACGCATGGACATGAGTGCCTGCCGAAGCATGTTCGACACCAATCTTTTCGGCGCCATTGAATGTATGCAGGTGGTTTCGCCGCTGCTGAAACAGCAGCGCTCAGGGGCGATCATCAACATTTCCAGCATGGCAGGACTGATCAGCATTCCCTATATGTCTGCCTACGGCGCGACCAAGCACGCGCTGAACTGCATCGGGCGCGCAGCACGCCTGGAATTGGCTCCCTACGGAGTTCACGTCAACACGGTCTGTCCCGGATATGTGCAAACTGATTTCAACATTCATGCGGTACGGGGAAGTCGAGAGCCTGCGCATGGCTGGTAACCGCAAGCATGGAGTGACCGCCGAGCGGGTTGCAAACGCAGTATGGCGGGCGTATCGCGGCAACCGTCGCGAGGTGGTGGTGCCCTGGAGCGGCAATCTGGTGGTAGGACTGTATCGCGTGCTGCCCGGCGTTTTTAACTGGGGAATGATAAAGATGCTGCGCAGGATGGATCGTGCGGAGAAGAGCTAGGCTTCCAATTCCTCAAGCAGCGACTGCATTTCGCTTTCCGCGTGGTGGTTGCCGACCCGATGCGCACACGCGATGCCATCGTGCAACCACGTGATGGCCTCGTCGACGCGGTCGGCGCGCTGCAGCGCCTGCGCACCCATGAAAAATGCGTTGGTGTAATTGGCGTCCACTTGCAGCAGCGTGCGAAATTCCTGCAGTGCCGAGTCGGTCTGGCCGGCGGAGACGTACTCCATGGCGAGCGCATAGCGGGCGAAGGTGTTGTTGGACTCCTGATTCAGGATTGATTTCAATTGTTCCAAACGCTCGATGGACATAGACAGAACATACCACAGGCGGCAGGTTTCAAAGTTTCAAGGTTTCAAAGTTTCAAAGCTAAGGCCAAAGGCTTGTGTTCGCTCGGGTTGTCATCGGTTTAAAATTCTTGCAGAGGAGCGAGCGAGTGGCTTGTCCCTATTTCATTCCGGCTGAAGTTCACGAGCGTGAGCTCTGGCCTCATCGCGAACGGCTGCCGTTGGGAGATGGTTTCGGCGGCGGCTGTGGGGCGCACGCGCCAATGATGCGCTGCAATGACGAGACCCTGCGCTTGCACTGCAATCTGGGGTATGCAGGAAATCATGCAGGGTGCGTTCATCTTCCCGCCGAGCGCGCCTTCGATGCGGTTCGTTTCCGGGTGCGGCGTGAGAGTCTGGCCGTGCTGCGCGTGCAATTCGCCTGCGAGTATGCGCACCAGCCCGCACTTTGGGGAGAGCTGCGTTATGATCAATGCGCAAAGATTTGGTTGGGATCGCCCGATGTGTCGCTTCTGCCGCTTGCAGAGGCAGCCGTACGAGCCTGGATTGCCCGGAACGCAAGCGGCTAAGGCGCGGTGTATCGCATTGAATTGCGATTAAACAAATTGAAGCGCAATCGATTGCATTCTGCAGAAGTCAAAAAATACTGAACCACGAACCCGCCGTGCGACTCAGGGACAGGGCACGACGAGGAGCGAGGAACGAAGATCATGGATCTGTCTGAAAACTTGAGCCCGCGCCCGGTCGCCGACTCGATCTCCGAGATGGTGGAACTGGTGCTGCCCAACGACGCCAACCCGCTGGGCTCGTTACTGGGCGGACGGCTGATGCACTGGATCGATCTTGCGGGTGCGCTGGCCGCGCACCGCCATTCGCGCAGCTATGTGGTGACCGCCTCTACTGATCATCTGGATTTTCTGATCCCGGTACGGGTCGGCGACCTGGTGATATTCAAGTCATCGGTGAACCGGGTGTATCGAACGTCGATGGAAGTTGGAATCAAGGTCTGGGTGGAGAGCTATTTCACCGGCGAGCGCCACCATGTCAGCTCCGCCTATCTCACCTTTGTGGCGGTGGATCGCCATGGCCGTAAGCTGCGAGTCGCGCCGGTTATTCCGGAGACGCCAGAGGAGATTCGCCGCTTTGAGGATGCGGGACGACGCCGTGAGTTGCGCCGGGCGGAAGCCGAACGGAAGGCCAGCGTTACGAGCCGAAGCTAAATAGATTTCACTGGAGAACCGTTGCAGGTAGTTCCGGATCGCACTCCATACGATCCGGAACCGAAATCGACTAACTTGGATTAAACGAGTAGGAACGACGTTCTGCCGTTTACGTCTCAGGCAGCGTCATCTTTCTTGTGCTCCACCTTGGGCTTGTTTGCTTCCTGTTTGCTGCGATCCAGTACGTCGCGCCCTGCGTCCTTCACTTTCCCCCAGGCATTTTGAATCTTGCCCTTGGCCTGTTCGGCTGCGCCTTCCGTTTGAGCTTTTTCGTCGCCGGTCCATTCTCCGACTTGGCGCTTGGCGCGGCCTTACATCTTTTGCTTTGCCTTCAACACGATCTTTATCCATGGTTTTCTCCCAGAGAGTTGCATTTGTGCCTAACATCGTTCTCAAACTGTAGGCCTTCGTCCACTGATTAACTGGAATGCCAGCGCGATAATCGCCAGCACCAGCAGAATGTGGATGAATCCTCCCAGCGTGTAACTGCTCACGACTCCTATCAGCCAGAGCACGAGCAGGACGACAAACAGAGTCCAAAGCATATTGGATCTCCTCGGTCGAACTCGATCCCGAACTCGATTGCGGATACTAACCCATTGGAGTGCAAACGGAAGGCAAGAGTTGGCGCAAATCGGAAGCTGCCCATTTGGGGCGTTGATTCGGATTCGGGTGCCCGTTTAGAGACCCCGCGGCGAGCTTTTGGACCTGAAAGTTAAATCCTTCTTGCTTCGCCGCTCGGCCAAGGAATAAAATCGCGCGCTTGATAATTTGCCGAGCGCCGGACGATTTGTCTGGCATCGAAGAAGGAGCGGCCAGAGAGAGAGGTTGATTCCGGTTCTGGCACGGCTGGATAAGCCAGTGCCGATCAAGGAGATACCGATCTGCGAATCTTTACCTATAATAGGGTCATCAAAGTTGAGTATATTGGACTCAAGGAGTTTTATGGCGAACGAAACGCGCAATCTTGAAGGCATTCCTATCGCAAGCGATCTCCGCGCCGACGCGCGATCTCCCGGTTCTGCCGGTTCGAGATACGGTCTTGTTTCCCCATGCCGTACTTCCGCTGACGGTGGGGCGCGAAAGCTCGGTACAACTGATCAATTCACTCGGCGAAGACAAGACGATTGTGGTCATTGCGCAGCGCGAGGCACGGGTGGATTCGCCGCAGCCAGTCGATCTTTATCCGATTGGAACTCTGGCCACGGTTCACAAAGTGGTCAAAATGCCGAACCAGAGCTTGTTTGTCTTTGCCGAGGGGCTGGAGCGCGTCAGTGTGGTTGAGTACACGCAACTCGCTCCTTATCATGAAGGCGACGGTCGAGACGGTTGCCGAGGTTGTTCCCGAGCAGAACGCCGAGGTTGAGGCATTGCAGCGCAATATTCTCACCCTGTTCCAGCAGATCGTCGCGGGCTCGCCCACGCTCTCCGATGAGCTTTCCACGGTTGCGATGAACATTGAGGAGCCAGGCCGGCTGGTGGACTTTGTGGCCAGTTCGCTGCCCTCGCTCTCTACCCGCGACAAGCAGGATGTGCTGGAGACCTACGACGTGCGCTCGCGGCTCGACAAGATCAACCAGCACTTGGCCAAGGAGCTGGAGGTTCAGCAACTACGCAACAAGATACAGAGCGAAGTGCAGGACCGGGTGCAGCAGACCCAGCGCGAGTACTACCTGCGCGAGCAGCTCAAGGCGATTCAGAAGGAACTTGGCGAGCAGGACGACGCAACTCGCGATGTCGAGGAGTTCAAGGAAAAGATCGACCAGAGCGGAATGCCTGAAGATGTGAAGAAAGAGGCGATGAAGGAGTTGAATCGCCTCTCGCGCATGTCTCCGATGGCGGCCGATTACTCGGTGACGCGCAACTATCTGGAATGGCTGGTGGTGCTGCCGTGGGTCAAGTCGAGCGGCGCGGAGGTGGATATCACCAAGGCCAAGGAAGTTCTCGACGAAGATCACTACGATTTGCAGAAGGTGAAGGACCGCATTCTCGACTATCTCTCGGTGCGGCACCTGAACCCGAAGATGAAGGGGCCGATCCTGTGCTTCTTTGGGCCTCCGGGAGTTGGAAAGACCTCGCTGGGTAAATCGATTGCGCGCGCCTTGGGACGCAAGTTCGTTCGCATGTCGCTGGGCGGCATTCATGACGAGGCGGAGATTCGCGGTCATCGCCGCACCTACATCGGAGCGATGCCGGGACAGATCATCCAGGGCATCCGCCGCGCGGAGGCCAACGACCCGGTATTCATGCTGGACGAGATCGACAAGGTGGGACGTGACTATCGCGGCGATCCCACGGCGGCGCTGCTGGAGGCGCTCGATCCGGAGCAGAACTGCAACCTTCCGCGACAACTATCTGGACGTAATGTTCGATCTGTCGAAGGTGCTGTTCATCACCACGGCCAACCAGTTGGATACGATTCCCGATCCGCTGCGCGACCGCATGGAGATCATCGACCTGCACGGCTACACGGAAGAGGACAAGCAGCACATCACGTATCAGTACCTCATCAGGCGGCAGACTTGAGGAGAACGGTCTGAATGCGGAGCAGATTGAATTTACGCCGGACTCGGTCAGCTTCCTGATTCGCCACTACACGCGCGAGGCTGGAGTGCGCAGCTCTGGAGCGGCAGATCGGCACGATTTGCCGCAAGCAGGCGCGCCGCATCGTGGAGGGCAAAACCGAGAAGCTGGTTGTGACCCGCGAGGTGGTTCAGGAGATGCTCGGCGGCATCAAGGTTCGCGTCGATACGGAAATTGCGGCGCGCACCAAGCATCCTGGAGTTGTGGTGGGACTGGCTTGGACTCCGACGGGCGGCGACATCCTGTTCATCGAAGCGATGAAGATGAAGGGCAAGGGCGAGTTCCGCATCACTGGGCAGATTCAGGAGGTCATGCGGGAGTCCATGCAGGCGGCCTATAGCTGGGTGCGGGCGCACGCCGAGCAGTTGAAGATCGATGACGATATTTTCACCAAGTACGATCTTCACATTCACGTGCCCGCCGGAGCTATTCCAAAGGATGGTCCCTCTGCTGGCGTCACCATTGTGACCGCGTTGGTATCACTGCTCACCGATAAGCAGGTGCGTCCGAAGATGGCGATGACCGGCGAAATCACCTTAAGCGGAAACGTGCTTCCGATAGGTGGCGTGAAGGAGAAATTCCTGGCCGCAAAGCGAGCCGGAGTCACCGACATCATCTTCCCGGCGGAGAATCAGATGAACGTCGAGGAGGATGTACTTCCCGAGCAGATGGAAGGCGTCAAGGTACACTACGTCGAAAGCATCGAGGAAGTGCTGGAAATCGCATTGCCGCAGAGTCCGGCGGAAGTCCGTCAGGATGCTGAAACCCGCGAGCAGGTTCTGGCTGACGCGCAGAACTAAGCCGGTAACATTTGTTTTGTAGGGTCAGCCCTCCGGGGCTGGCCTTTTTTGTTGCTGCAGGGCGGTGTGCCCGCACCAAAGGTATGGCTTCGAAAGTGTCCGACAGGTGCATGCCAAAGCAATAGGTGAACCAACCTAGCGGCGCCAGTTCCTATACTTACGCACTATTGTGTGTCCAAAGGGTCTAGCACTAGGGTATCAAGTTCGCAAACCCGAATTCACTTGAATTGCAGAGTTGATGTTGCGAAGATTGTGCAACATTCCTGAATAGGAGACTGCTGAGATGGTGCGCCGCGCATTGGTAGTGCTGTGTTTAGGTTTTATGACGGTATTGCTGGCCAGTTGCGGCCAGACCTACAAACTGGAGTCGATCAGCATTTCTCCTGCTGCGGGCTACAGCCTCAATAACACGACCCCGCAGGGTGCGCTCACGGTCACGGCCACCTACTCCAACTCGAAGACGGAAGACGTGACGGCGAACAGCACGTACGAGATGTTGGCCTCGTCGGACAGTACTACCGCCCCGATGAGTGTCAATGGCGTGCCGACCGTCACCGTCAACAAGTCTGGCGTCGTGACGGCTAGCGGTGCTGCGGTGGCATGCACATGGAGCGGGACAACGCCTAGTCCGTACCAGGCGCAGGCGTCCTACACAAACAACGGCATCACCGCGATGGCTTCTGTTTCGATCAATGTCGCCACGGCTCCTGGGTGCACTGGCCAGTAGCGGTGAAAGCTTGGCCGCCTTCCGGAGTTCGGTAGGCGCCAAGTTTGAAAGCAAGCACCGGATCAGTATGTATGTTCCAGGCCGTTGACAGTTTTGTTAGTTGTTTGCACCGGGATTGGTAGTTGATTTTCTGATTGCTGCACTTGAGGCCCGAAGATGAAGCTGAAATTCTGCACCGCTCTGCTCACCGCCGCTACCATTCTCGCACCGCTTTCTGTGATGGCCGAAAAGGCTCAGGATCCTGCCGCGGCGAAACGCGCTGCGGTGGCTTCGTTCGGCAAACTTCCCTTGAGCTTTGAGCCCACGGAGAGTTCCGGGCGCTTTTTGGCGCACAGCGGCAGTTACTCTGTGTCGGTTGGCGCCCACGAATCCTCGGTATCAGTTACCGCAGCCGGCAAGAGCCAGACGCTCCGCTTTGCGTTTGAGAATGCAAACCGGACCGCGACGCTGGAGCCCCTCGAACAGCAGGTCGGTGTGACCAACTACTACCTTGGTCAGGATTCGAGCAAGTGGCGGCTCGGGGTCAAGCATTACGCAAAGCTGCGCGAACAGGGTGTGTATCCTGGGGTGGACGTTGTCTACTATGGCGACAGCCGCCGCCTGGAATTCGATTTTGTGGTTGCTCCAAAGGCAGACCCCGGCGTCATCGCATTGTCGTTTGCCGGTATGGAAAAGCTCTACAAAGATGTAAGCGGCGATCTGGTTGCAGAACTTAACGGCAAGCCCGCGCGTTTTGGCAAGCCTTATGCTTATCAGAAGGTTGCAGGCGTTTCCAAGCCCGTTGAAGTGGATTATGAATTATCAGCCGACTGGAAGCGTCCATCTCCACGTAGGAGATTACGACAAAAGCTCCGAACTAATCATCGACCCCGTTGTTTCGTATGTAACCTATCTCGGCGGCTCCGAGGGCGACACGGGCAACGGCATTGCCGTTGACATCACCGGCCTAAATCCCGGTGTGTTTGTGACCGGACAGACCTGCTCTAACAATTTTCCCGAGGGCACGCCCGCCAGCCCGAATTACAGCGGCTACACGCTTCAAGGAAACTGCGACGCCTACGTCACCAAGTACAGCCTTGATGGCACGGCCTACCTCTACACCACGATTCTGGGCGGATCAACCCCTAATGGCGCCAATGCTACCGGAAACGGAGTTGCGGTGGACTCCTCCGATCAGGCGTACGTTGCCGGTACTACAAATATGTCGAATTTGCCGGGAAGCATCGGACTTTCAGGCCCTCATAGCTATCAAGGTGGTGATAGCGACGCCTTCATCGTCATCATTAATGCCAACGGCACCCTGTGTCGCATGTCCTATCTTGGCGGCCGCTATGCGGACTCAGCGAATGCCATCGCCCTCGATCAGGCCACCCCGCCCAATGTGATTGTTGTTGGCCAGACCCAGTCTCCCGATTTCCCTGGCTACGGTGCCTTCGAGGCTCAGATTGAAGCGTACGTCGCCTTCGTCACCAAACTGGACAACAGCCTCGATATCGCATCGCCCAAGCTGAGTCCAGTTTCGCCTGGCTACATCGACCCTGAAGTCTCAGCCTTCGCCCCCGCTCCCGCTCCTGCTCCCCCGTATGCCGGCGCGGAGAGTTGTGTTTCTTCGGCTTCTGGGCCCTGTTTCTTCTTCTCGGAGTTTTTCGGCGGGCAAATTCAGGTGGTCGGGCCCGCTGCCACGGCCACTTGGTCCGCTTACACTAATTTCCCGCAATACGCCGTTGTCTACGATAATCTTTCGCCTGCTCATAGCCAAATTGCGACGAACACCGGTTGCACCGGACCATACGTCCCCCCACCGGCCACCCAGACCAATATTCCCCTTCCCGCCTGGAATGGGACCCTGTACGGCATGACCACCGACGGCAGCGCTAGCGACCTGAAGAACTGCGGCACACCCATCGTGTGGGAGGACCTCGGTCCGGTTGCGACGAGTCAGCTTCCGATCTACCACACCTCCACGGCCAACGGCGTGGCCGTCGATCCTCAGGGTGACATCTTTGTTGCCGGCGGCACGGATACCCCCACTCTCGCCCCGTATAGCCACTACGTGGGCAGCGGGGCTTGGGTGCTGAAGGTCAGTGGAATCGACGGATCGTATATCTACGGGACAGTCCTGGAAACCACACCCAGCGTCCCCCCGGCGGATACGGCAACTGCCATTGCGGTCGATTCCCAAGGCCGGGCTTATGTGACCGGAACCATGACCGGAACCCTCATGACGACCAGAAATGCCTACCAGCTGGCGGTCAATGGAAGCGGCACGGACGCATTTCTGCTCAGGATGACCACCTCCGGGTCGAACATTGACTACGCCACCTACCTAGGCGGCAGTGGCAATGACCAAGGCTTGGGCGTTGCAGTGGACGCGGGCGGAGATGGCTATGTCACCGGCAGTACTCAATCTACGAACTTCCCAACGGTCAATCCATTGGTCAACCCCAGCAACAATGGGTTGCTGACCACGCTTTCCGGCACGATGGACGCATTTATTTCCGAGTTCAGCGCGGACGGTTCGACACTAACCTTTTCCAGCTATCTAGGCGGGTCCAACATCGACCAGGGTAACGCCATTGCCGTAGACCAAGCTAAAGGCGATATGTACTTGGCGGGCAATACCACCTCGACCGATCTTGAATCGCTCAATCCGGTGGGCTATACCGCCCCTCAAACGCAGTTCGGGGGCGGGGTGGCTACCGATGCCTTTGTTGCCAAGGTTGCTGCTAGCGGAACTGGCATCGCAGGATTGGCCACGATCTCGCTCTCTCCGACACCACTGGCATTTGGCAATCAGACATTGAACTCAAGCGCAAACCTGTCGGTGACTCTGTCCAACTCGTCTACGTCGTCCGTGTTCACGATCAGCCAGATCTTGCTCACAGGGAGCAGTGATTTCACCGTGAACTCCAGTGGTTGCCCCACCAGTCCCAACAGCCTGGCGGCGGGTAAAAGCTGCACGATCATCGTGACGTTCTCGCCAACCACTGCTGGAAACGAGTCCGCCACTTTGTCGGTCTCAGGGAGTGCTACCAATTCTCCGCAAACGATAAACATCACAGGAGTCGGAACCTCACAGTCCACTGGTACGGGGACGGGTACAGGCACAGGTACAGGCACGGGATCTTCAGGCAGCTCGGCTCCCTTTACCATCCCTGCAACGGGGGGCATACAGACCACCGAGGGCGGCACGGCTACTTTCCAGTTCGCAGTGTCTCCGGTGAACGGCTTTAACAGCTCAATCACGTTCACCTGCTCGGGGCCGAGCGGTTCGAGTTGCTCGATCACGCCCAACCCGCTGACCATGGACGGAGTCAACACTAAAACAGCGACGCTCTCGGTAAACACCACGGGCGGGAACGGGAGCACCGCCAAGTCGCGAGTTGGAGCAAAGCCGTTCTTCCTGGCGGTGCTTCCATTTTCGATGATGGGGATGCTGCTCATCAAAAAGCGGCGCGGCGGCTGGCTCGGACTCGCGTTGGTGGCGTTGTGTCTGGTGCTGGGATCGGTGAGCTGCGGTTCGAACTCAGGCAGCAGCAGCAGCGGGGAATTGGCGCCCGGTACCTACCCGGTCACGGTAACCGCGACATCGGGTGCAAACGCTTCGCAGACCCTCAACCTGAGCTTGGTGGTGAGCCCGCAGTAATCCGACTCATGGCGTCTCTGCGCCGCTGCTTCAGAGACGCCATGAGATTTCGCACGCATCGCATCCTCCGCGGAAACTGCTATCCTTTTCTCATGCAACTTCGAGTCCTCTGCTTTGGCCGTCTGCGCGAGCTGATCGCGCCGGAAATTGCTGCCGAGCTTTCTTCTCCTGCCACCGTTGCCGATCTCTGGCGCTCTCTGCGCGAGCAGCATCCTGCGCTGGCTGCCTACGACGGAGCGATCGCCGTTGCCGTCAACCAGTCCTTTGCATCGTCTGTCCACGCCGCTGGCGGAGGGGGATGAAGTTGCGCTTCTGCCGCCGGTGAGCGGAGGCTTGGCGGAGCCGGAGTTGCCGCTAGTTTCCGCCCATGCGCGCCTGCAGCGAGAGCCGATCGATACCGCGCCGCGTCCTGGCCCACATCAAAGAGGGCGAAGACGGAGCGGTCTGCCTGTTTGACGGGATCGTGCGCAACCACAGCCGCAACCGCCGCACCCTTTATCTTGAATATGAGGCCTATCCCGCCATGGCACTGGCCGGAATGGAGGCGCTGGCACAGGAGGCGCTGGCGGGTTTTCCGATCCGCGATCTCCGCATCGTACACCGCGTCGGACGCCTGGAAATCGGCGAGACCAGCATTATCATCGCCGTCGCCAGCGCCCATCGCGCCGCAGCCTTTGACGCCTGCCGCTGGATCATCGACTCGCTCAAGCGCACCGTGCCAGTCTGGAAAAAGGAATTCTTTGAGGGCGGAGCGATCTGGGCCGACGGTGAACCATTCCCATCAGACTTAACCTTGTGACACCGAGCGGGCAGGTGAAACTCCGTAGCCAACTTCGGAATCCCCGCCATTTGACTTTCCCTATAATGGCCTAGCATGTTCGCCCGCCTCGCACTCTCGCTTCTGCTGGTGCTGCTGGCTCCCGCCTTAGCGCAGGTTGCGCCTGCCGGCAACGCCTGACATGTCCAAGGTTCCGTGGTCCCCGGTGCGGCGCAATGCTGCGCCGGGGCAATCCGACGGTCAGCGTCAGTCCTCCCCAACCTTTTCGGTGAATGTCAAATTGGTGAATGTCTTCGCCAGCGTCGAGGATAGCGCCGGGGCTCCTTACGGCGGTCTGCAAAAGGAGGACTTCCGCATCTATGAAGATGGGATCGAGCAGAAGCTCTCTATCTTTAATCGCGAGTCCGAACTGCCGCTCTCCATTGCCATGGCACTTGGACACCAGCATGAGCACCCGCAAAGATCTGCCGCTTGAGATAGCCTCGGCCCGCAAGTTTGCGCATATCATACTGCGCCCTGTGGATTCCATCTCGCTCTACCAGTTCTCCACTTATGTCTCGCAGGCTCTGCCCTTTACCAACGACGAGGCCCGTCTGGATGAGGCATTAAGCCATTTGCACACCGGAGCGGCCACGGCTCTCTATGACGCCATCTATCTGAGTGCCATATCGCTGCAGCGGCAGGCAGGGGCGCAGGGTCATCGTCCTCATCACGGATGGCGGCGACACCGCCAGCAAGGTCGATTACCCGGAGGCGCTGCGTGCGGCGCAAATCTCCGAGGCAATTATCTATTCGATCATCATGGTGCCGATCGAGGCCGATGCGGGGCGAGACACGGGCGGGGAACATGCCCTTATCCAGCTCTCGCGCGATACTGGTGGCAAGTTCTATTACGCCACCTCGCTGGCCCAACTCGACGATGCCTTCCGCCAGATCAGCGACGAGTTGCGCACCCAATATCTGCTCGCCTATTACCCAGCCAGCCGGGCAGGAAACGATTTCCGCCGTATCAGCGTGGAGCTCACCCCCGAGGCGAAACAGCGCGCCCAGCGCGAGCTATACGTCCGCCACCGTGCCGGGTACTACAACAGCAAAATCGATTAGCAGTCGGTCCCGTTCTGAATATTAATCCCGTTCTGAATATTCAAAATTCCATATTCCAACCTGGAAATATTCCGGCTTTGGTATTTCAGGCCAACCGGATCTTTTGGAATTGACGAAATTTGCTGGATTTGGCTCAGTTTTCGTTTGGAACTCCGCGTGCGAGAGCAGGGGCGTTCTTAAGCTCTTTTTGCCTTCGCGTGAGCTGACGGTAATTCTACCGTTGCTAGGAGATCGATATGTCACCGAATGAGAGGGTTTCCATCCGGAAGAGTCACAATCCCCTGCTGTGCTGGTTCTTAACCGCTGCGCTGATTTTGTTAACCGCCGCTAGCCTCTGTGGCCAAACGACAACGACGGGCGACGTGACCGGAGTAGTTTCGGATCCGAGTGGCGCGATTGTGCCCGGAGCGACGGCGACCCTGAAAAACGTCGATACAGGCCGCACCAGCACTACCACGACGAACAGCGCCGGAACATACCGGTTTTCATTATTGGAGCCAGGACCCTACACGGTTAGCGTATCGAGTCCAAACTTTAATCCTGCGACTGTCCAGGCGACTGTTGCAGTAGGTCAGTCAACGACTGCAAACATTCATCTGCAGATCGCAAGCGCGGAGCAGGTGGTCGAGGTCACGGCTGAAGGCACAGGCATTCAGGCTGATAACGGAAACATCTCTACCACGATGAACCAGGCGCTGATTGAAAACCAGCCGAACCCAGGCAATGATCTTACTTACCTCGCGCAAACCGCTCCGGGTGCGGTGATGAACACTCAGAACGGATACGGAAATTTTTCAACTTTCGGTTTGCCTGCCACTTCCAATCTGTTCACGTCCAATGGAATGAATGATAACGATCCATTCCTTAACTTGAACAACTCCGGTGCCACCAACCAGATGCTTGGCACAAACGACGTTCGCGAAGTGACGGTGGTCAATAACGGCTACTCGGTGGAGTACGGCGGTCTGGCAGGCTCGAATGTCAATATCGTCAGCAAGTCCGGCAGCAACCAGTGGCACGGCAACGCACAGTACTTCTACAATTGGGATGGCCTCAACGCCAACAACTGGTTCAATGACAATAGCGGCACGCCCAAACCGCACGCGGTTGCTAATCAGTGGGCGGCATCGTTTGGCGGACCGATCCGAAAGAACAAGAGCTTCTTCTTCGTCAATACCGAGGGGCTGTACCTTGCGATTCCGACCAGCACGGACGTTTTGATTCCTAGCCCGGCTTTCGAGTCGGTGACACTAGCGAAACTCCCTGCCGCCCAGCTGCCAACTTACAATCAGATATTCAGTCTTTACAACAATGCACCCGGTGCGAGCAGGGCGGCTGCGACCGGGTCCGCAGGTACCAGTTCGGGGTGTCCCACTGGATATGTGCTGGATGCAGCCGGCGATCCATGTTCTCTGCTATTCCGCAGCACCGCGGGAAACCATACTCATGAGTGGATCATCTCCGGCCGCTATGACCAGAACCTCACTAACAATGACCGAGCCTTCATTCACTTCCGCATGGACCGCGGCCTACAGGCTACCTACACCGATCCTTTGAATCCGGCGTTCAACATACAGAGCTTCCAGCCGCAGTACGAAGGGCAGTTGAACTTGAACCATACGTTCGGGAGCAATGCCGTCAATCAGTTCATTCTGGCTGGCTCTTATTACAGGGCGATCTTCACCGTGCCTAGTGAAACCGCGGCTATCGCTGCCTTTCCCTTCAGTCTGAATTTCGCAGGTAGCATCTTCTACCCAATCGGTGGCCCCGCGCCTGTCTTTACCGACTCCAACCAGAATGGACGGAATGTAACCCAGTACCAGATTAGCGACGACTATGCCCGCCATTTTGGGAAGCACGACATGAAGTTCGGCGTCAATTTTGTGCGGAATGACGTGACTGACTACAAACTTCTTCAATTCTCGCTTATAGGATTGGAGCCCGGCGAAACGATTTCTGATTTCCAGGCAGGCAATGCCACTCTTGGATATATGCAGCAGTTTCCAGCCAACGGAAGGCAGAGCGCCCCGATTGCACTCTATAACCTTGGTTTGTACGCCCAGGACGAATGGAGCATCCGGAGAAATCTGAAGATTACGATTGGTCTGCGGGCCGATCATTATTCGAATCCTGTTTGCCAGATCAATTGCTTCGCCAGGTTTGCCGGCAGCTTTGACCAGATTTCACATGATCCGGCTCAGCCGTACAATCAGGCGATCCTGTTCAACCAGCACCAGGCGCTCAGCAGCTTTGACTCAATCAACTGGAGCCCGCGCCTTGGCTTTGCGTGGACACCGTACGGTTCGGGATCGAGCTTTGTGGTGCGCGGTGGAATTGGCTACTTCTTTGACCGATTCCCGGCTACGGTTGCCGATGACATGCTGACCAACCCGCCATTCAACAACGGATTCGTGGTTGGAAACATTCCGCCTTCACCTGCGTTCCCAGCGGGGGTACCTGTTCCTTTAAGCGCTGCACCGGCGACGGCCGCAGCGGCAAACGCGGCGTTCGTCGGCGGCTTTGCAAGCGGTGCAACCTCCACAAGTCTTTCAAGCAACCCGTTCTTCGCTCCTCCGTCGTTCTTCAGTCCTGGCAGCTCGCTGCACTCGCCGCAGTACCAGGAGTGGAATCTGCAGATCGAACAGGGCATCGGTCCGAACATGACGTTCTCCATCAACTACGTTGGGAACCATGGGATACACGAGACCTGGACTAATATTGGCCCTAACGGATATGATCCGGGCGGGTTTGGCGGCCTGCCCACCAGTGCACCCGATTCACGATTCAGCACGGTGCAGGAGATTCATACCAGTGCGGTTTCAAACTACAACGGACTTACCGTCAGCCTGCAGCGCAGGATGAGATCAGTCCAGTTCCAGTTCAACTACACTTGGAGCCACGCGCTGGATGAGATTTCGAATGGCGGCATCCTCGAGTACAATCTCGGCGACAACCTCAGCGTGTTGAATCCGCAGAACCCGTTCAACCTGAGGGAGTTCAACTACGGCAATGCCGACTACGACACTCGGCACTACGCAAGCCTCAACTACGTCTGGACGACACCGAAGATGAACAATTCGTGGTTGTCTGCGATCGCCAGTTGGACAATCGCCGGAAACGTCTTTGCCAGGACCGGCTATCCATTCACTGTGGTCGATAGCGGGGCAAGCTCCACCTTGTTCGGGCAAAACTTCTTCTCTGGCCTTGGTCCCATAGTATTCGCGAATCAGGTGACTCCGGGGTCATTCAGCTGCGGCGCAGCAGCAGCCGTCACTCCCTGTCCGATCATGTCGACTGCGTACACGCCTACCTCTTACGGGCCGGGCACTGCTAATACCTGGGGCGACCAGCGGCGGAACCAGATTTATGGCCCGAGCTACATCAACACCAATCTGACCGTCATGAAGAACTTCACCTTCCCGCACTGGGAGGCCGGCAAACTGGGGCTGGGTGCTCAGTTCTTCAATATCCTGAACCATCCCAACTTTGACCAGCCGATCGGTGACATAGCGAGCTCGTTGTATGGCACGATTCAGCGTACGGTCAACACGCCGACAAGCATGTACGGTGCATTCCTTGGAGCGGACGCTTCAGCGCGTCAGATCCAGTTGCGTGCAACCGTAACGTTCTAACTTGTTTACTTGCTTTTCATGGGCGGCCCGATGAGGCCGCCCATTTTTTGCAATCGCCTCGGCCCGCGTCTTCGGATAGAATCAGCTCATGCCGTTTCATCCAACAAGCAAGAGCAAAACGCCCCCTCCGGAGGAGACCTTCGAAGAAGCAGCGTACCTCAAAGTCGCTTGGCGAGAAGCAGAAGCTGGTCAGCATCAAGCTGCAGGGCGGCGAGGTCGTTCGCGGCTGGATCGAGTACTACGACCGCAACATGCTGCGCCTGACCCGTGAGGGCGCGCCCAATCTCTTCATCTTCAAGTCGGAGATCATGTACATCGCCGAAGGTGAGATCAAAGCTCCGCGGGTGCGCCGCACCAAGGCCGCTCCGCCACCGCCGCCGGAATCCGCGGAGTAGCATGACCGCCACCGACGCTGCCGGTTTTCTGCCGCAAGCCACTGCCATCGCGGTGGAAGCGGGCAAACTGCTCATGCCGTACTTCGAGCGCCGCATCAAGTTTGAGTACAAGGGAGACGCGGATCTGGTCACCGAGGCCGATCGCGCCAGCGAGCAGTTGATCGTCTCGCGGCTTCGCACCGCCTGGCCCGATCATGACATCGTCGGGGAAGAGGGGACGCGCGACACGCCATGGCGGCGGCTTCCGCTGGTATGTGGACCCGCTCGACGGCACCACCAACTTTGCCCACGGCTATCCGGTTTTCTGCGTTTCCATGGGGCTTGAGTGGAATGGTCAACTCATCGCCGGCATCATCTACGACCCCACCCGTGACGAACTCTTTGCCGCCGCGAAGGGAAGTGGCGCGACGCTGAACGGGCGGCCCATTCACGTCTCCACAACCACCACTCTAGCCGAATCCATCCTCGGCACCGGATTTCCCAGCTTCAAGCGCCACGAGAATCCGAACATCCACTTCTACCACCAGATTACGCTGCGCTCGCATGGCATCCGTCGCGCGGGCTCGGCCGCGCTGGACCTCGCCAACGTCGCCGCAGGCCGCTACGACGGCTACTGGGAGTTCAACCTGAACCCTTGGGATACGGCTGCCGGAGTCCTTCTGGTGCAGGAGGCCGGAGGCACCGTGACCCGCTTTGATGGCTCGCCATTTCAGCATCGATAGCCGCGAGACCCTCGCCTCCAACACACTCATTCATCAGGAACTGCTGGAGAATTTCCGCGAAATCTTTGCTGGGCGCGGTCTTGAAGCGCTACCCCCGGTCACCCGCCAAGGCGCCCGACGTTAAGTCCGGCGCAGCTCTGGGAGCATCCAAACAGTTCCTATACGTCGTTTTGTTACAATCGACCGGTTTGAGGTGGCATTTTCACGAACCACCAGGAAGAGGATCTCCAAAACTTATGGCATACGTGATCGCAGAACCGTGTATCGGAACCAAGGACACTGCTTGCGTGGATGCATGTCCGGTGGATTGCATTCACCCCAAGAAGGACGAAGCAGCCCACGCCGCCGAAGAGATGCTCTACATCGATCCGGTCGAGTGCATTGACTGTGGTGCTTGCGTCCCGGTCTGCCCAGTCTCGGCCATCTTCGCCGTTGACGACCTGCCGGAAAAGTGGAAGGAATACACCGAGCGCAACGCCAAGTACTTCGGCCGGTAGCTAGCTTCGAGCGGGCTCTGAATCCGGCTTGAAGCGTGAAGGCGCACCTGTGTGGTGCGCCTTTGCGTTTCCTCTCACACTTCCTTGCTCATCCTGCCAACCAGAGCTCCTCCCAACGCATCTCTCGATTGTCGGCCCTCACGAGGCTGAAACACCTCGGCATGCCCCATCGTCTCATTCCGCCGCTCGAGCCGCTCCCTCCTCCGGAGAAGCACCGTCGCCGATATGCGTTTGTGCGCGGCGTGGTGGCCGGGGCAGCCGATCTGGACCCAGCCGCGGTGCTCACCGCAACCGTTGCCGGGGCCACCTTCGGATACAGCGTGGGCTGGGTCGTGCTGCTCTCGATCCCGGTGTTGTGGAGTGTCTTTTCGGTCTCGGCACGCATTGGCCGCGACTCCCGCAAAGGGTTGGTTGAGCTGGTGCGCGCAGCAGTACGGACGCAACACAGCGCTCACACTCGCCTTGGGAGTCTTCGCCGTCAACTTCGCCATGATCATCGGAGATCTGGTCGCGGTCAGCGATGCGCTGTCCATTGTCACCAGCCAGTGGCGGGCATTCTTCCTGGTGCCACTGGCCTTCGTCGTCTGGTACATGCTCATTGTGGGCAACGCGCGCAAGAGCATGGAGCGACTGGGCCTGCTCTCGCTTTTCCTCATCGCATACGTGGTTGCCGCCTGCTACACCGTGCATTCCCCGCTCCACGTTGCAGGCGCGATCCTGCTGCCGCATATCGAAGCGACGGCGGCGTACTCGATGGCGGTCATCGCCGTCTTCGGCTCGCTGCTCACCCCGGATGTCATCGTCTGGCAGACCAGTTCCAAGCGCGACGTGCCGCGTAGCCCGGACCCTTCGCATGACACCGAGTCGCACGCCGGAACCTTTGTTGCCACGCTGATCTCGCTCTCGGCAATTGTGGTTGCGGCCAGCTTTCACGTCTCCGATCCGGCGGCTGATGACCACTCGCTCGGCCTCGCAATCGTTGGCCTTTCTTGGCTCTGCCGGTCCGCTTCTGTTCGCGCTTGGCATCCTCGGCTCCGGCATGGTTGCCCTGCCGCTGCTGGCCGCCTCGCTCTCGTTCAGCATCTCGGAAGCCATTGGCTGGGAGTCGGGTCTGAACATGGAAGTCTGGGAGGCGCGCTACTTCTACATCGTCAATCTCCAGCATTCTTGTCCTCTCGGTCATCATTTCGCTGTTCGGAGTCAACACCGTCCAGCTCCTCTACTGGTCGCAGGTTGGTGCCGGAGCGCTGGTGGTTCCCATCCTTGGCTTCCTCCTGCTGCTAGGACACAGTCGCGACGTGGTTCGCTCCTTTAACAGCGTCTCTCGACGATTTCTGCCTCTCCTTTGCATTCGTCGCCATGCTGATCGCCAATGCTCTCTTCGTCTGGACGGAATGGATTGCCCCCCATCGTTGAAATCCTGAGAGGTGAATTGCGAGCAAAAAATCCGCCAGCTCTTTGTATTGGGACGCTTTATCGACCGGTTGATCAGCACATTCGCAGCGTGGTAGCTTCAACTGTTTGGAATTTTCGCGGCGGAGCTGGCGCGACCGGCTTCGTAAGAGTTTCCGCGATTCCTACCGATGAGGACGCGATCACTTTTTAATTTCATAAGGAGCAAAAAGGTATGCCACTGGTTTCGATGCGGCAGTTGCTGGATGAGGCCGCCAAGGGCGGTTACGGCGTTGGCGCCTTCAACGTGAATAACATGGAACAGATTCAGGCTATCATGGAGGCCGCCCGCGAAACCCAGTCGCCGGTGATCATTCAGGCTTCGCGCGGCGCACGCGCTTATTCGCAGGACAAGTTCCTCTATCACCTGATGCTGGCCGCCGCCGAACTCTATCCCGAGATTCCGCTGGTGATGCACCTGGACCACGGCAACAGCTTTGAAACCTGCAAGTCCGCCATCGACCTCGGCTTCACCTCGGTGATGATGGATGGCTCGCTGCTGGAAGACGGCAAGACGCCCTCCACCTTCGAGCAGAACGTCGAAGTCACCCGCCGCGTGGTCGAGATCGCGCACGCAAAGGGTGTGACCGTGGAAGGCGAAATCGGCGTGCTCGGCGGCATTGAAGACGGACACGGCGCGGGCGGCAGCGGCCTCGACCACGTCACCGATCCCGACCAAGCTGTGGAGTTCGTCGAAAAGACGGGCGTGGACGCCCTGGCCATCGCCATCGGCACCAGCCACGGCGCATACAAGTTCAGCAGCAAGCCGGATGGCTCGGTGCTCAAGATGGACCGCCTGATCGAAATCCACAAGCGCCTGCCGAACGTACACCTCGTGATGCACGGCTCCTCCAGCGTGCCCAAGGAACTGCAGGACGTTATCAACCAGTACGGCGGAAAGCTGAAGCCGACCTGGGGCGTTCCGGTGGAAGAGATTCAACTCGGCATCCGCAACGGCGTGCGCAAAATCAACGTCGATACCGACAACCGCCTGGCCATCACCGGAGCCATCCGCAAGGTTTTCGCCGAGACGCCGGAGAAGTTCGATCCGCGCGACTACATGAAGCCCGCCCGCGAGGCGATGAAGAAAGTCGTCGCCCAGCGCATGACCCAGTTCGGCCAAGCCGGCCACGCCGGCGACTACGCGCCCATCTCCATTGAAGAGATGAAGAAGCGTTACGCCAAAGAGGCTGTCGCGGCGAAGTAGTTCGCTAAGCATTCGGCGGAGGAGTTAGGACTCCTCCGCCGTTAAGAATCACACCACCAAAAGAAACGGCGCGAGCCTTAGCCCGCGCCGCATCAACCAATCGCACTTACGCTCCCACTCCGTAAATCGGATACCACGGCGAAGCCGCCTTCAGTCCAGCGTTCACGTTTTGAATGTTCTTCACGCCTTCGTCTTCCAGCCATTCGCGGAAGGCCGCCAAGCCTTTTTCGGCGAAGATGGGAACGCCGTCGGCCCATGTGGCGCGGCCGCAGAGAACGCCATTGTACTTCACGCCGCTCTCGCCCACCAGTTCCAGGGTCTCGGAGAACTCCGCATTGCTGACACCTGCTGAGAGATAGATAAAAGGCTTGTTAGTCGCTTCGGCGGATTTGCGGAAGATCTCCATGGCCTCGGCCTTGGTGTAAGCCTTTTCGCCCTTGAAGCTCTTCGTGCCTTCGACGAACTTCATGTTGACCGGCACCTCGAGCTTCAGCACATCCACGTTGTACTGCGGCTTGCTGAACTCGCGCATGTAGGCCATCACGATCTCGGGCTTCTTCTTGGCGTAGGCGAGGCTCTTTTCATCGAGACCCTCTTCGTAGCCGATGATTTCAAGGAAAAATGGAATGTCATTGGAGACGCACTCATCGCCGATGCGCTCGGTCCAGGCCTGCTTGTGTTCGTTGATGTGCTTCGGGTCCGAGGGCGCGTAATAGAGCAGAATTTTAATGCAGTCCGCGCCTGCTTCCTTCAGCCGGCGCACGCTCCAGAGGTCGAGCAGATCGGGAAGGCGTCCGGGCGTCTGCTTGTCGTAGCCGGTCTTTTCATAGGCCAGCAGCAGACCGGCATTCTTGTTGCGCGCCTTCGCAGCAGGCAGGCCCCACTCGGGGTCCAGCAGAATTGCGCTGGCGTAACGGGTGAGCACTTCGCTCACCGCGATCTTGAAATCGATCAACTCCTGATCGGTTGCTTTGGGGCCGAGCGCCTTCTTCAGCGACCCGCGCTGATCCATTGCCGCGGCGGCAATTACGCCCCGCTCGTTTGAGACCGCCTTCAATCCAGCTAGTTTTCCGGGAGTAAGTTTCACGTTCATCCTCCTGCAACTCTCAGATGCGAATCGTCCAGAGTGCGACTGCGTTTGCCAACACACTGTAACGCAATCCGGGCGAGATTACAGCGTTACAGCTTGATCCCGGCGGAGGAGAGCACCTCGCGCTGCCGCGCCGCCAGCTCGGCAATGCCTTTGCGGGCCAGCGCCGTCATCTGTGCGAGTTGCTCATCGCTGAAAGGCTCGTGCTCGGCCGTGGCCTGAATCTCAATGAACTTGTTGGCCCCGGTGAGCACGTAGTTCATGTCCACCTCGGCGCGGGAATCTTCTTCATAGGCCAGGTCGAGCATCGCCACGCCATCGACGATGCCAACGCTGATGGCGGCGACGGTGTCCTTCAGCGGAAGGCGCTTGAGAGTTCCGCACGCAACGAGCTTCTGCATCGCCAGGGCCATAGCGACAAAGCCTCCGGTGATGGACGCGGTGCGGGTTCCGCCATCAGCCTGGATCACGTCGCAATCGATCCAGAGGGTGCGCTCGCCGAGCTTCGCCATATCAACAACGGCGCGCATGGAGCGGCCAATCAGGCGCTGAATCTCATGGGTGCGTCCGCCCTGCTTACCCTTGGTGGATTCGCGCGCGGTGCGGGTGAGAGTGGCGCGCGGCAGCATTCCGTACTCGCTGGTGATCCAGCCCTTGCCTTGGTTGCGCATCCATCCGGGAACGCTCTCTTCGATGGTGGCGGTGCAGATGACCCGCGTGTTTCCTACCTCGATCAGGCATGAGCCTTCGGCGGTGCGAATGAATTCAGGGGTCAACGTCAGCGGGCGCATCTGGTCGAGCGAGCGATTGTCAGAACGAAAAATCATCTTGGATTCCTTACTTCCTGCAGTGGCTTTGGGTGGTGACACTGGATTCTAATTTGCGGCAACTATTTACTTATATGCTAATGGTTGAAGAGAGTTCCGTCACGATTGCGGTTCAACGTACTCCGTCGAGGTCGGCACGCTCCACGGTTTCGGCGGCAAAGCCGAGGAAGAGGGGAGCTTGCTTGCGGAATTTTTCTACCGAGTCGGTGACGAAAAACTTGTAGGTCGGCTCTCCGGTTGTGAGGTCGTGTCCGTCGAGATAGTGCAGGAGCGCGCGGGCGGTGGCTTCGGCGGAATCGACGATCTGAATGCGCTGTGGGACTACGCGCCGGAGCAACGGACGCAGCAAAGGGTAATGGGTGCAGCCGAGCACCAACACATCGGTATTTGTCGATGCAGTGCGCAAGGCCTCGATGGTGTAGATGCGGGCCACCTGCTCGGCCACGGGCGAGTCCACCCAGCCTTCTTCGACCAAGGGCACGAGCAGCGGGCAGGCTTTCTCATGGGTGGCAAAGCCCCGGCGGGCGAGGGCACGCTGGTAGGCGTGGCTGGCGCAGGTCGCCTCGGTGGCGAAGACCAGGGCCTCGCGGCTCTTGGAGATGGCTGCTGCGGCGTCGGCTCCGGGCTCGATGACGCCGATGACAGGAATCTCGACCGCGGATTTCACATCGTAGAGCGCCAGGGCGGAGGCAGTGTTGCAGCCGATCACCAGCAGGTCTATCCCGCGCGCGGCGAGGAAGCGGGCTGCGGCCGAGGTGTAGCGGGCGACGAACTCCTGCGACTTGGTTCCGTAGGGGAGCCGGGCGGTATCGCCGAAAAAGAGATAGTCGGCGTTGGGTACGAGCCGGGCAATGGCTCGGAGGACGGTTAGCCCGCCGACGCCGGAGTCAAAGACTCCGATGGCAGGACGATGTGAGTTGGCAGTCACCTGAATCAATGTAGCGCAAAAGCGGGATGGGCGGCGAGAGACGGCTTCCCACATTCGCCAATTGCGGGCGGATGTGGGCACCTGCGTTCGTCTATGAGTATGAAATCAGCGGTCAATTTACTATTGCCCAATGAGAAAGTTGCTATTCGTTCCGCTCGCTTTCGCCTTGTCTAGCCAGACTACCTACAGCCAGCGGCAATCCTGCACTGTTGCTCAAGCGGAGAGAGCCATGAAGGAGTGACATATCGTGGATAACTGTTTATCAATCGCCCAGTCGCTCACAATCTGAAAACAGAACTCTGGCCCGTCTGCACGCAGCAGAGCATCAGCCCTTCGATCACGCCTTAGCAGGCTGCCCTTTGCGCGCCAGCGCGGCCATGTGCAGCGCGGCTTCCTTGCCGGTGCGGACGCAATCCGGCACGCCAATTCCTTTGTAGAAGTTTCCGGCGATCGAGAGATTCTGCATCTTTTGAAGAGTCGCGCCGATGCGTTCGATCCGCTCCAGATGTCCCGGCGTGTACTGCGCCATGGCGCGGTTCCAGCGATACACCTTCACAAACCACGGATCGGCCGCAAGCCCGGTAATCTGCTTCAGCTCCTTGCGAACCAGCGCCGTGATCTCTTCATCGTTGAGCTTCAGCACATCCTGGTCTTTCGCTCCACCGAGGAAGCATCGCACCAGTGCTTTATTATCAGGCGCGCGGAAGGGGAACTTGGTGTGTACGAAGGTCGTGGCCAGCATCCGCGTCCCCTCGCTGCGGGGAACCAGAAAGCCAAACCCCGGCGGGCAGGATTTCAATTCGTCGCGAAGATAGCCAAGCGTCACCGTAATCGAGGAGCTGTACTGAACCGCCCCCAGGTCGTCTGAGAGTTGAGCGTCAACCCCTTCGAGCATCGTCGATGCAATGCGCGCCGGCGTGGCGAAGATGACAGCGTCAAAGAACTCGGCACCGCGCGGCGTAATCAGCTCCCACCCGCCGTTCTTCTGCGACAGCTTGCTCACGGTGGTAGAGGTGCGCAGGCATTGCGGATCAAGACACGCGACGATGGCGTCGATCATCTGCTGCATGCCGCCCTTCAGCGAACTGAACAGCGGCTTGGGCTTGTATCCTGTATCCTTCTGCATGGCCGCGAGCTTCTTGCGTCCGGCCAGCATGGCGCGGCAAAGTGAGCCGTATTTCTCCTCCATCTCGACAAACTTCGGAAGCACGGCGCGCACGCTGAGCGAAGCAGCATCGCCGCCATACACGCCAGAGAGCAACGGATCGGCCAGACGATCAACCACCTCGCTGCCAAAGTGCCGCTCCACCATCTGCGCCACAGTTTCATCCTTATGCGCCGCGTGTGGGGGATGCACCAGTTCGCCGAGCATCTTGAACTTCGTGCTCCAGGAGAAAAGGGAAGTAAGCGCGGTCGGAATCAGCTTGGTGGGCACCATGAACATCAGTCCATCGGGCATGGGAACCAGACGTCCCTTCACCACAATGTAGGTGATGCGCTGCGAATCGTTGGAGCCAATCAGGTCGCCCGCAATGCCAAGTTCGGCGCAGAGCTGATTCGCCCAAGGCTTTTCGGTGAGGAACGAGTCGGGACCGCCTTCGACCACGCAGTCGCCAATTTTGTCGCTGAACATCACGCCGCCTAGGCGCGCGCTGGATTCGAAGAGAGTGTATTCGACCGGCGCACCCGCAGCGCGCTCCTTCTCCAGATAATAACCGGCACTAAGTCCGGAGATGCCGCCACCTATGATTGCGATACGCATACACAAGTCTCCTCGATCCAAACTAGCTGACTGCGCCGGATTGGATGGGTCGAATGAAAGTATAAAGGATGATCTCCGCAGTTACCCGCGTGGCTGAGCCGCAGCCGCAAGGCGTGTACGCGCAAGCTGTGCCACGGCGCGGGCAAAGAGCACCGAATCGTTCAGCGACTCGGCGCGCGAGAGCGCGATACCACGCGCAGCGGCAAACTTTTTGAAGGCGATATCAATGTCATATAGCACTTCGACGTGATCACATACGAAGCCGATGGGCTGCACGAAAAGATGCTTGTGCCCCGCCGCCGCAAGCTCTTCGATAACAGATTCAACCGTGGGACCGAGCCACTCGCCGCCGCTCATCCCCTGGCTCTGGAAGGCGAAGCGCCAATTTCCGGCAATCTCCGGAACACTGGCAGCCACCAGCGCAGCGGTTTCCCGAGTCTGGCGCTCGTAGTCGTCGCCGGCTTCAATGGTCCGCACCGGAACGCTATGAGCGGTGAACAGAACCGGCACCGGAGCATTAGCCTCAAGGCAGGCGTGCGACCAGCCGTCGCGCAGCTTCTCCGAGAATGCCCGGATCAGCAGCGGCTCGGCATGCCACTCGGAGACAAAATCGATGGTAAACGGAGCCAAGCCGGACTCGCTCAGCAAGGCTTTGCGGTAAAGGCCGACGCTGGTGCGCGAGTTATGCGGAGCAAGGCAGATGGCGAGAGCCTGGGTGACACCGTCGACGGCCATCTGCGCAAGCGTCTCGCGGATGTAGGGGTTCCAGTTGCGCATCCCGACGTAGGTGGGCAAGCCCAACTCCTGCGAGATGCGCGCTGCTTGTCGCAGGGTGATTTCCGTGAGCGGAGAACGGCCGATCAGCGAGTAGCGGTGCTGGATCTCTTCGACGACGGCGGCAGGAAGTTGCCGTCCGCTGGTCACGTTAGCCAAATAGGCCGCAATCTCCTCGACAGAATCGGGAGTTCCATGAGCAAGCAGCAGGACGGCAGGCTTCAGCATAACTATCGATTTCCGGCGACGGCACCGCGATGCTGCGCCGAATACTCCTGCACAAACTTGGCCAGGTTCTTCACGTTCTCCACCGGAGTCTGCGGCAGAATGCCGTGACCGAGGTTGAAGATGTGTCCCGGACGGCCCTGCGCTAGGTTCAGAACGTTCTTGGCGCGCTGCTTCAACTCGCTCCATTCCGCAAACAGCAGGACGGGATCGAGATTGCCCTGTACGGCGGGGCGATTGTTCATCAGCTTCCAGCCCTCATCGAGCGGAACCCGCCAGTCCAGGCCGATCACATCGGCTTCCGTCTCGTTCATGGAAGACAGCAGAGTCGTGCTGTCGGTCCCGAAGTAGATGACCGGGGCGCCTGTCTTCTTGATGGCGGAGATCAGTTCCTTAGTGCGGGGCAGAACGTACTTGCGGTAGTCCTCCACGCTCAGGCAGCCCACCCAGCTATCGAATACCTGAATGACGTCGGCACCGGCCTTGACCTGGTCTGCGACGTAGGCGGCGAGCACAATGTTGAGTTTGCGCAGCAACTCGTCCCAAACTGCGGGCTGGTTGTACATCAACTTTTTGACTTCGATGTAATTCCGCGAACCACCGCCCTCGATCATGTAGCTGGCGAGGGTGAAAGGCGCTCCGCAGAAGCCAATCATGGGAAGTTTGTCTCCCCAATGCTTAACGCACTCGGCAATCGCCTCGGAGACATACATCAGCTCGGGAGCACCATCGGTGGTGAGAACCTTTATGTCTTCCGCGGTGCGAATCGGCTTCTCGATCACCGGACCTTCTCCGGCGGAGAAGTGAAAGGGCAGCCCCATGACTTCCAGTGGAAGCAGAAGGTCGGCAAAGATGATGGCGGCGTCGACGCCCAGAGCCTCGGCGGCCGTGATGGTGACTTCGGCGGCAATCGAGGGCTTCTTGCAGATTTCGACGAGAGAATGGTGCTTGCGGACCTCGCGGTACTCGGACATATAACGGCCCGCCTGGCGCATAAACCAGACCGGGGTCGAGTCGGTGGGAAGACCTTTACAGGCACGGACGAAGATCGAATTCGGAGAAGACATTGAGCTAAAAGTTTATCAGAGAGAGGGAAATTCCGCTTGTGATACGAGTCACGGACGGGCTCGCAGGAAGACGTGAAAAGCATGGCGCCAGCTCCGATGGCTGACGCCATGCCAAACAGCAAATTTTTAGTGCCGGAAGTGCCGCACTCCGGTCACAACCATGGCAAGGTTCAGGCGGTCGGCTGCGTCGATGACCTCCTGGTCTCGAACCGAACCGCCGGGCTGAATGATCGCCGTGGCACCAGCCTTGGCGATGACCTCGACCCCATCCGGGAACGGGAAGAACGCGTCACTGGCGGCGACGGTTCCAGCCAGCGGCAGCACCGCCTTTTCAGCGCCGATCCGGGCAGAGTCAACCCGGCTCATCTGGCCGGCCCCCACGCCAACGCTCTGCCCATCGCGGGCGTACAGAATCGCGTTTGACTTGACATGCTTGCAGACCTTCCAGGCGAAGAGCATGGCCCGCATCTCTTCGGCTGTAGGCTGGCGCTTGCTGACAACCTTCAGGTCGGCTTCGGTGAGCGGATACATGTCGTTGTCCTGCACCAGCACACCGCCGGAAACATTCTTCAGCACCCATTTCTGTTTGAGGTCGGCAATCTCGACTAGCCGCAGGTTCTTCTTCTTAGCGAAGGCTTCGCGGGCCTCGGGCGTGAAGCCAGGCGCGGCAATGGCCTCGACGAATAGCTTGGCCATCTCGGTGGCGGCCTCGCCATCAATCACGCCGTTGACGCCGATAACGCTACCAAAAGCCGAGACCGGATCGCACTCCAGCGCGCGGACGTAGGCATCTTTTAGCGTGGCCCCGGTTGCCGTTCCGCAAGGATTGGTGTGCTTGATGATGACGCAGACCGGCTCGGTGAACTCCTGGGCCAGGTCCCATGCCGCCTGCAGATCGACGATATTGTTGTAGCTAAGCTCTTTGCCTTGTAGCTGCTGGCCATTAGCGACGCCCTTGCCGCTGCGGTCAGAGTAGAGCGCGGCTTTCTGGTGCGGGTTCTCGCCATAGCGGAGATCGAAGGCTTTTTGGAACTGCAGGCGCAGCGTTTCGGGGAACTGCGCGCTGGCACCAATCTGGCTTATGTCGAAATGTCCAGCATCGTCCACCGTGATCTCGGCAAGTGCGTTGGCGATGGCAGTATCGTACGCGGATGTGGTAGCAAAGGCCTTCTGCGCCAATACCCACTTGGTCTTCAGCGAAAGCTCGCCCGCGTTCTGCTCCATCTCCTTTGCAATGGCTTCGTAGTCGCCAGCCGAGGTTACGATCGCAACGTCCTGAAAATTCTTGGCCGCCGATCGCACCATCGAAGGTCCGCCAATGTCGATGTTCTCGATGATCTCCTCAAAATGCACGCCCGGCTTACCGGCCGTTTTTTCAAAGGCGTAGAGGTTCACCACCAGCATGTCGATCGGCTCAATGCCGTGCTCCTTGACGGCTGCGACGTGCGCCGGGTTGGAGCGCACATGCAGGATGCCGCCGTGAACTTTGGGATGGAGGGTCTTCACCCGGCCATCGAGCATCTCCGGGAAGCCGGTCAGGTCGCTAATATCGCGCACGCTCAGTCCTGCATCCCGCAGCACGCGGGCGGTCCCGCCGGTGGAGATCAGCTCCACCCCTTGGGCGGCAAGCCGTTGGGCAAATTCGACCAACCCTGTCTTATCGGTGACGCTCAGGATGGCACGTTTGATTTTCGCCATGATTTCCTCGCTTCTTTCCTCGCAAAATGAGACCTACCGGAAAACTCCGGAAGGGGTTGGCCGCGCTTCGAAATTCGCCTTGGCTATGCGAACATTGTGTGCGGCGAACTCCTGACACCGTGCCAACGGACGGCACACGGTTGCCACGCGGGTTTCAGTGAATTGCACATCCGAGTCGGGCCGCAGCGGCCCCGGGGACGGCACGGAACTAGATGTCCTTGCGGGCGCGCGCCTTCAGTCGCACCTGCCCGCTCTGCACCATTACAGTGTACTCGACGGCCTGGCAGTTGAACTGTGCACGAATCTGAGCGGACTTGTTTTGCACAAAGGCAGCGAAGGTATCGAATGCACCCAGCGGTTGCCCCGCCGTCTCACGGGCACGCACCACTGCCTCATACAGCGCCACCACTTCAATGACATCGTCGGTGAAGACCAGAAAGCTCTCGGGCTCGCCATCGGCCATCGCCGAATGAGAGCTCGTGCCATGCTTCGAAGGTTCCAAGCTGCCAAAGCCGCCAACCCCGAGCAGGGTGTCCTCCGGGCGGCGATAGCCCTCTTCCTTGATTCTGGTCTTGCGCCGCCAGAGATCGCTGAAAACAGAATACTTCTGTGCCACGCTGGTAAGGCGATAACGCTGGGCAAAGCTAAGACGGGAGTTCTCCATATTCCGCCGGATCAGCCCCGTCACCCGCGACTCGGTATCCACCGGGGGCTTCTTGGCTCCTCCGGCGAAATAAATGTCGAATTCGATTTTAAGGCGGCGGAAGGAATCTTCCAGCAGCGCTAATTCCTCATCAACAGTCACGGGCACACACGAATGGCAGCCATTTGGAGTAGAGCAAAGCAATTACGAAAGCCGGTGCCATGGTCTGGAAAAATATAGCATAAGCAGCTCTGCAGTCCGGCGTCTCCAAAGGCATAGCGCCTGTGTGCCAAAGGCCACTGCGGCCACCCATTTTCGGCAGAATGAAATAATTTGTTTTGTAACGTACGACGGAAAGCACCTTAACTCGCATCTAAGTTCATATGTTTCGGGGCGAAAAAATCCGCGTTGCCATTGCCGATGATCATGCAGTGTTGCGGGAGTCTCTAGGCGCGCTGCTATCCGCACATCGCGATTTCGAAGTGGTGGGCACGGCCAGCAACGGCGCGGAGGCCCTGGAATTGGTTGAAAGAGAACATCCAGACGTGCTGGTGCTGGATCTGTTCATGCCCGGAACCGATGGATTCGAGGTACTGCGCCAGCTCGACCGTAGCAGCACCAAGGTAGCCAGCGTAGTGCTGACCGGCTCGGAAAGCCAGCCCGACTACGTGCAGGTGGTTCGTCTGGGTGCCCGGGGACTGGTGCTGAAAGGCGATTCTCCGGAGAGGCTGTTCTCGGCAATCCGGACCGTAGCCGATGGCGAACTGGCATTCAGCGATGACGTGGCTCAGGGAGTGCTCACTGGCGATGTCGGTGGAAACCCAGCAGGAGCGGGCCGCCAACCTGCACCGCCTAAGCGAACGCGAAAAACAGATCGCTTATCTTGGTGGCACGGGGAATGAAAAACAAGGACATCGCGCTGCAGCTAACGATCAGCGAAAACACGGTAAAACGGCACCTGCAAAGCATTTTCAGCAAGACAGGCGCGCGCGACCGGCTTGAACTGGCCGTGATAGCCTTAACCGAGAGCCCGAGCGCAGCCTAGCTTGCGATCAGCCTTTTCTAACTACCGGCCGATCGTAGCCGCCATCTTCTTTACCATTGCCAACACCAGTTTCCGGTCACTGTCATTCAGATTGCTGGAATAGCGGCGAATCTGAGAGAGAAAGCGCACTTCTTCTTCGCTGAGTTGTGGCAGATTCTTTGCATTGCCAACGCCATCGGGGTTTTCCGCAAAGAATTGCCCGAGCGGCATCTCCAGCGAACTGGCGATCTTAGCCAGAGTATCCAGCGAAGGCACGGTATGCCCATTCTCAACACGCGAAAGGTAGCAACGCAGGAGACCAGTGCGCTTCTCAATGTCGCCCTGTGACATACCCTTCTGCATACGAAAGTTACGGATAGTTTCGCCTATGTTCATTTGTTCGCTATTTCTCTAACGCGCGGACAGACGCGTAAACTGCCGTGGAATGGGGGACTCTGATAGTAATGAGTGTGCAAACCTGAGCGCAAGCAAATTCTCATAAAGTTATTGGCTGTCACATTACTGTGTGACGAGAATGAGAGTCCCCAGAAATGCCGCGCAGGCCGCAGAACGGCATCCAACCAGAAATGTCTCTCATTCGCGCTCTCGTATTGGCGCCCTTGTTTTTCGCTGGCATGTTCATGCTGCAAGGCACACCCGCCAGCGCTCAAACCCAGAGCGCGCCAGCCGCTACTTCCATGCACACAAACTCGTCTGCACCCGCGCCGGAGTTACCGGATGCACCGACGCCATGCGAGCAGGCCTCCTCCACGGCCGTGCAACCAACGGCGCCGGAGGAAGGTGAGCAAACCAAGCGAATTCTTGTATTCATGCCGAATTTTCTCTCGGTGAGCACAAACTGCCACCCGCCGGCCCAGACCCCGAAAGAGAAATTTATCGGCTTCGCCCAAAATAGCTTTGACTACTCATCATTTGTCTTCGTCGGCATGCTCGCCGGCATATCGCAACTTCAGGGTTCCACTCCGGAGTTCCACACGGGCGCACCGGCGTATGCCCGCTACTACTGGCACACTTTCGTGGACCAGACGGACGAGAACCTCTTGGTGGGCTTCCTGCTTCCGGTTGCCCTGCACCAGGACCCGCGTTACTACACCCTGGGCAGCGGGACTGAAAACCAGCACAACGGATTCGTGAAGCGGGCGGGATACGCCTTTACGCCGCATTCTTGTAACCCGCACAGATTCAGGCGGAGACACCTTTAACTTCAGCGAAGTGGTGGGCGCCGGAGCATCTGCGGGGATCTCCAACCTCTACTATCCGGGCTCGGGCCGGGGCTGGACCAAAACCGGCCAGCGCTGGGTTTTGAATGTCGGTCTCGACTCGACAACGTTTGTCTTCAAGGAGTTTTGGCCTGATCTGAACCGCGCCATCTTTCACCGCCAGTAACGAAAGATGAGCATCCTAAAACGAGGCTGTCCGCCGTCTCAATCGGCGCGTTGGATTGCCGAATAGAGTCTCTCAGCGACGCCGATGATCGCCAACGCCAGAAAGATATGCGCCACCTGAATCGCTCCCATCGTATGCGGGATGA
The DNA here is from genome assembly GCA_963786435.1 of uncultured Acidobacteriota bacterium. Taxonomy (GTDB): domain Bacteria; phylum Acidobacteriota; class Terriglobia; order Terriglobales; family Acidobacteriaceae; genus TOLSYN. Next base: position 1,007,185 of record CAWAZK010000002.1, on the reverse strand, counting down.
GCGGGAGCTGCATAAACCCGACCACCGGCAGCAGCATTGCAAAGACCACGCCAAGAATGCCCGGAACCACGGCTTTTCTTATCATCGCGATGATCGCCATCACGAACACCACCGTAGCCACTACAAAGCCGAGGCCGATATGCGGCCCAAGAAGATTCTGGCGCCCACTCCAGAGCAGTGCTCCGACAACGATAGCCGTCAGCCCGAGTATGCGTACCAGCATGATGAGAACTTTCGCCATTCAATGCTCCTAGAAACCGCGATGATCCATCCTACTCTGTTTTGATTCAATGCTAGTCGGATCAGAGTTTGGGGCGGCTCTTCCATTCGAGCACCGAACCGAACGCGGCGAGCAGACCCACTACAACAAACGGAAAGTCAAGGCATAGGGCTTGCAACGTATGGCCCTGCGAGCAGTTCCTGTAAGCCACCCGGGCAACGGCCAAGGCGGCAAGCAGATAAAGCAAGGCGCACAGCAGCAGATGACGGCGAAAAAACTCCTTGACCTGCCAGAGAACTCTCCTCATTCGCTTCCTCGGAACCAGATGATCGGCGGCACTCGCGCTTATCAGAATAGCAGCAGCTTCTACGAAACACGATCGTCTGTCGCACTATCCCAAATCGATTTCCAGATTACGATACACTCTGGCTATGCGCTTCCTGTGCCAACCCGGATGCATTCGCTGCTGTGAGCAAAAGGGATTCGTGTATGTGACCCGCGATGACATTGCGCGTCTCGCCGAGCATCTCGGCATCACCCGCGCGGAATTCAAGCGGCGTTATCTTTGCGGCACCGCGCCGCTGCTGCGCTTTCGTAAGCAGCGTCATAAGCAATGTCCCTTCCTGCTCGCCGACGGCTGCTCGGTACATTCGGTGAAGCCGCTCCAGTGCAGCTCCTTCCCCTACTGGCCGGAACTCCTCGCCGATGCCTGCTGAGCGTCGTGAGGCCGCGCAGTACTGTCCTGGAATGAACAAAGGCCCGCTGGTGAATATCGAAGCCGCCCGCGAGATCGCCGGCCGAAATTCAGCGTGCATTTTCGCAACTCTACGACGAGCAGCAGTAAGAAGCACGCATTCGTCGCTGCCGAGCCAAGCTGCTGAACCAAGCTGCCGAACCAAGCCAGATGAGATAAGCAAAGTCACGCGCAATCACGCTTATCCCAGAATCGAAGAGTGCGAAAAAGCCGCATTCGTTGTAGCATCGAATGTTTTGACATTTTCCTGCAGCGATTCTTGCGGAGGCCAGTGGTGCTTGTCGCCGTTCTGAAGGAAGCCAGGCAGGACGAAACCCGCGTGGCGCTTACGCCGGATGCGGTGAAGACGCTGACCGGAAAAGGTTTCGCGGTTGCAGTTGAAAGCAGCGCTGGATTGCAGTCCGGCGCCAAGCGACGCGGATTACCAGGCCGCCGGCGCGAGCATCTCAACAGATCGTGCGGAGCTTCTCGCCTCTGCCGACGTTCTTCCGGTGGTACAACGCACTGCCCGCCGTGGACCAGGAGAAGCTGAAAAGCGGCAGCGTGATGATCGGCTTCCTGCGCCCGCTGGACGAACCGGCAGCGCTGGCCGTCGGCGATCAAGCGCGGAGTCACGCTGTTCTCCATGGAACTGGTGCCGCGCATCACTCGCGCTCAGGCGCATGGATGCGCTCTCGTCGATGGCGACGGTAGCCGGATACAAGGCCGTGATTGTGGCCGCCAATCACCTTCCCAAACTCTTTCCACTGCTGATGACGGCCGCAGGAACCATTCCTCCGGCCAAGGTTCTGGTGCTGGGCGCGGGCGTCGCGGGATTGCAGGCCATCGCCACCGCACGCCGCCTCGGGGCGGTGGTGGAGGCCTATGACGTGCGGGCCGCCGCCGGTGAGCAGGTCAAGTCACTGGGAGCCAAGTTCATCGAAGTCGATCTGGGTGGTTTGCAGACCGAAGACAAGGGAGGCTATGCCAAGGAGTTGAGTCCGGAGGCGCTGGAGCTGGGCCGCCAAGCCATTGCCAAGGCCGCGAAGACCACCGATGTCATCATCACCACGGCGCAGGTTCCGGGACGCCGCGCTCCGCTGATGATTCCCGCCGCGGCCGTGGAAGAGATGCGGCCGGGCTCGATCATCTTCGATCTTGCCGCGCCTGCCGGAGGAAACTGCGAAGTCACCAAGCCGGGCGAAACCATCGTCTATCACGGAGTCACCATCTTCGGCCCACGTCAACATCGTGGCCGAGGTGCCGGTTCACGCCAGCATGTTGTACTCGCGCAACCTGATCAACTTCCTGCAATTGATTCTCAAGAAAGGCGAGCTGAACATCGACCGCGCCGACGAGATCATTGCAGGCTCCTGCGTCGCCTTTGGCGGCGAGATCGTCAACGAACGCGCGGCGGCTGCCCTGAAGGCTCGCGCGTAGCCAGCCGTAAATGGAGGCACATTGTGAGTCCACTGGTATTAGTTGCCATGCAAGTCAGCCAACCACCCGCATCCGAAGCCATGGACCCGATGGTTCTGATCGCTGCTTTGTACGTTTTTGCGCTGGCCGCGTTTTTGGGGTATCTGGTGATCTCCCGCGTTCCGCCGCTGCTGCACACCCCGCTGATGTCGGCCACAAACGCAATCTCCGGCATCTCGCTGGTCGGCTCGCTGGTCATCGCCGGTTCCTACAAGTTTGACCTTCACAAGCTGCTCGCCGGAGGCACGGGGGCCCACCCGTCCGTGGCAACGCTGATGGGCTTTGTCGCGGTCTTCACTGCTACGGTCAACGTGGTCAGCGGCTTTGGCCTCACCGACCGCATGTTGAAAATGTTCCGCAAGGACGTGAAAGGCAAGGAGGCCCATAAATAATGGACCCGACAGGCGAGGCGGTTCAGCACTTTGCGCAGAGCCCGAACTACGTCCTTGAATTCACTTATCTGGTCGCGTCCATTCTGTTCATCTTCGGCCTGAAAGGGCTCAGCCACCCCGACACGGCGCGCCGAGGCATGTTCCTGGCCGAGGGCGGCATGGCCGCGGCCATCATCGGTACGCTTTTCCATCATGACATCCACTTCTATGGATGGATCATCGCCGGACTGATCCTCGGCTCGCTAGTCGGCGTGGCCTTCACCATCTGGGTTCCGATGACGGCCATGCCGCAACGAACCGCGCTTTCACACGCCTTCGGCGCGATTGCCGCGTCCCTTGTCGGCATCGCCGAGTTCATCATGCACGCCAACGCGATGCCGCTGTTCACGCGCAGCGCGTTGGGGCTGGAGGTGATGCTCGGCTCGCTGACGACCACCGGCTCGCTGATCGCCTGCGGCAAGTTGCAGGGCGTCATCCGGGGAACCCCGGTCCAGTTCAAGGGACAGCAATACCTCAATCTGCTGATCTTTATCGGCATGGCGGGCTGCTTCATTTACTCGCTCTACAATCCGGCGGCGTCATATTACTTCTACGGCATGGTCTGCTCTGGGATTCCTCTTCGGAGTCATGCTGGTCATCCCGATTGGCTCGGCCGACATGCCGGTGGTGATTTCGCTGTTGAACAGCTATGCCGGATTGTCTTCTGCCGCCACCGGCTTTGTGCTGGGCAACAACATCCTGATCATTGCCGGTACGCTGGATGGCTTCTCCGGCTTCATCCTGTCGATCCTGATGTGCAAGGCGATGAACCGCTCCATCACCAACGTATTGTTCGGCGGCTTCGGCGCGGTGCAGCACGCCGCGGGGCCGGGAGCAACGGGGGAGATGCACGAGATTACTCGCTGGATGATGCCGCCATGCGCCTGGCCTATGCCACAAGGTCGTCTTCGTTCCCGGCTACGGACTGGCCACCGCCCAGGCGCAGCACGCCGTGCGCGACCTGGCCACGGCGCTGGAAGAGCGCGGCGTCACCGTGAAGTACGGCATCCATCCCGTGGCCGGACGCATGCCCGGACACATGAACGTATTGCTCGCCGAGGCCAATGTTCCTTACGGCGAATTGTACGAGATGGATCAGATCAACCCTGAGTTTCCCATCACCGATGTCGTCGTTGTCGTGGGCGCCAATGACGTGGTCAACCCGGATGCGCGCGACAATTCCAACAGCCCGATCGCCGGAATGCCCATCCTTGAAGTGGACAAGGCGAAGTCGGTGATCGTTCTCAAGCGCGGCCAGGGACGCGGCTTCTCCGGCCTGGAAAATCCTCTGTTCTTCAAACCCGTGACCAGCATGCTTTACGGAGACGCGAAAGCCTCGCTTGCCCAGCTTGCGCAGGAAGTACGAAGCGTCTGATCGCAGATCGAAAGATTTGCGGAAATTTGTGAGCACGCGTGAGAAAGTGGTTCCGAAGAACTTAGGATAGCGATATGCAATTCTCAGGGGTACTTTCCATCTACACCCCGGCCAACCGGCGGAGACTGCTGCTTCTCGCAGCCTTGATGGTGGCAGTTGTCGCTGGAATCGATTGGTGGACCGAGCCCTATCTGTCGCTAGGCTTCCTCTATCTATTCCCCATCATGATTGCCGGTGGCTTCCTCTCGCGCCCCCAGATCGTCGGTTTCGCCATCTTGTGTGCTGTCCTCCAGGAGCCCTTCAGCAACCTTCCGCCGGGTGAAACCTGGCCGCTGCTGGTCCTCTCCTCAGCCGGATTTATCGGCACCGGCTTGTTCATCTCTGAATTGCTGCGGAACCGCCACATGGTGCTCGATCATCTGAACGAGGTCGAGACCCAGGTCCAGGCGCGCCGCGAGGCCGAGGAGCAGTTGCAGGTATTAGTGGAGAGCAGTCCGGCGGCGATCATCACACTGGATGCCAATGGAACCATTCTCCTGGCCAATGAAGCAGCCCAGCAGATGCTGGCTCCTGGGGGGGCGCAGCTGCAAGGCCAGAACACCTCCACGTATCTGCCCTCGCTCTACGCGGCCGTCCAGTCAAAAAATTGGAAGAATTTCCGAACCACTCTTCAGTGCAAAGGCCGCCGCAGTGACGGGGAGGTCTTTCTCGCCGGGGTTTGGTTTTCCACCTATTCATCCAGTTCCGGCAATCGGCTGGCCGCCATCTTCGTCGATCTCTCAGAGGATCTGCGTAGCCGCGAGGACCTGAACCTCGACTACCTTCTGACCAATACCAGAATACTGATGAGTGCCGTTTCGCATGAGATCCGCAATCTCTGCGGCGCGGCTCTGATCGTGCACGACAACCTCACGAAAGTGAGCGAGCTGCGCGGCAATGCCGACTTCGAAGCCCTCGGAACCCTGATTCACGGCCTCGAACAAATCTCATCCATGGAGTTGCGCGGCACCGAGCAACGGCGCACGGCCATTGAATTAACCTCCGTGCTCGACGAATTGCGTATCCTGATCGATACAATTGGTCACGAACACGAAATCACCATGCAATGGGGCGATACCGGGCAGGTTCCTCTGGTCTGGGCCGATCGATATGGTCTGATGCAGGTCTTCCTGAATCTGGTCAAGAACAGCATTCGAGCCATGGAAAACATAGAGACCAAACGCCTGACCATCACAACAACGGTTTACCAGGAGACGGTTGCGGTGCGTTTCGAGGACACTGGCGTGGGAATCGCCGATCCCGTGAATCTGTTCCGGCCGTTTCAAAAAGGTGCGGAGGGCAGCGGGTTGGGTTTGTACGTCTCGCGCGCCATGGTCAAGAGTTTTGGAGGCGAGCTCGTGTATGAACCACGGGAGTGCGGCTGTTGCTTTGCCGTGGTATTGGAGAAGGTGAGTCAGGACGAGGAGGCTGTCAATGGCTGAGCAACGGGCAAACATCCTGCTTATCGATGACCATGCTCTGTTCCGCGAAAGCGTTGCCCGCTTTCTTGACCGCGAACCGGGCCTGAGAGTTGTCGGTGGCTGCGCGACCATTGATGAAGCGGCAGAATTCCTGCGAACAAACCCCGTGGACCTCGTACTCCTGGACTTCGACCTCGGTCAGCGCGACGGCACGGACTTCATGCGCGTGGCTGAGAGTATTGGCTACCGAGGAAAGGTCCTGCTGGTCACCGCTGGCGTGAACGAGAGCAGTGCCGCGAATCTGGTGAGACACGGCATTGCCGGGGTATTCCTCAAGCACGATCCGCCCGCCGTGCTTGTCGATGCCATTCGGCAGGTGCTATCCGGAAAAGTCTGGTTTGAGCAGGATGATCTGCACCGAATTGCCGGTCGCGCAATTACGCAGGAATCGCCTCGGACTCGCAAACTTACCGATCGCGAACAGCAGGTGCTTATCGGTGTCTTCGAGGGATTAGCCAACAAACAGATCGCCGACCGCTTGCAGGTGTCGGAGAGTTCCGTAAAAGCTACACTGCAGCAACTATTTCAGAAGACAGGGGTCCGCACCCGAAGTCAACTGGTCAGGATTGCGCTCGAACAATACCGGGATCTGATCTGAACCCGGGGCTCTGAACACTAAACCGCGGGCTGGCCGTCCTTCTTAACTCCAGCGTCCTTGGCCACCACTACGGCATCCTTGCCGGCGTTGTCATTCACTGCATCCTTGAAATTCTTGATTCCTTGTCCCAGCCCTTTGCCAAGCTCTGACAACTTGCTCGGGCCAAACACGAGCAGGGCAATGAACAGAATCACAATCAAGTGCATGGGTTGCATCAATCCTTCAAACATCAAAAGCCTCCAAAAAGTGCGGTGGTGTACGTCACGAACATGGCTGAGGTTAGCTCCTGAGAATTGTGGAAGCTGTGCGGTGCTTCACAATTCAAGGCTATCTTTCGATAGCCACCTCCGAAACTCTCAGAATACGGGGAGCAGGTTTTCCGGCTCGTTCCTTGTGTCCCGAGCAAAACTAACCTCCTCCAACCAACGGAAACAATGAAACGTTAGATCCATCCCGAAGCTGATCATTCGCCTCACCATGCCTATTATCCACCATGATGATGCCAATTTCCGACTCCGGGATTTGCAGCGAGCGAACGACATCGACGACCGTGCTCCCGGCCGGGTAATCGCGAGTGGCGGAAGAAAAGCGGCCTAAGCGAAAGTTTGCGAAGAGCTTCACATTAATCTGCATAAATCTTCACCCGGCTGTATTGCTCCGGTACTGCGAAGGGCCAGGCGCGGACTGCGGTCCGCGCCTGTGTAGCAGCCCTTTTTAGAAATTCCAGAACTCATCAATCTCTTTGTTGCTGAAATCCCACAATGCCTGGTGAGGTGCCAGCGGTTCGAGGTTGAAGAATTCGGGAAGACGATCGTCATTTTCGTTCATGCCGGCAGCCAGATTGAACTGGTGCTCAGTCTTCAGAATACGCTTGCCCAGCGCAACAACATCATCGCCGGTCATTTTTATTCCATAGCGGGCTCCGATCATGTCGATCAGCGCCTGCAGGCACTCGGGAATATCCAGCGCCGGGAACGCGATGAAGATGCACATGCCCGTGGAATCGATGGCTGCAGTTGCAATCTGCAGGTTGCGCGACAGCTCAACCTGGCCATCCTTCTTCAGCGGATCAACGTGTCCGCCGACGTTGAGGATGTTGGTGGCAATCGTGTAGCCGGCAGTGTGGTCGGCGCCCATCGTGGTGGTTGCGTAGGTGATGCCGATGCCCTTGACCGAACGCGGGTCGTAAGCAGGAATTGCCTGCCCCTTGACCACAGGAACACGAGGCATGCCGTAGGCTTTGCCTACCCCAGCCGTTCCAGTACCAAGGAGGCGGCCGAGAGCCGTACCCTTGCCAATCTCTTCCGCCAGTACGCGTAGAACGCCTTTGCCGTCTCCAAAAGGCAGAATGCCGGCTTCCATAGCAACGGCGAGCATCACGGGCGTTTCGATCGAGTCCACGCCGAGATCGTCAAACACATGATCGGCACGAGCGATATCATCCAGGTCCTCGATGCAGCAGTCAGCGCCCAGTGCCCAGACGGTCTCATACTCAAAGCCGGAGGTTACATAGTCGCCCTTGTCATCGTTGTACACCTGCGAGCACTGGATAACGCAGCCAGCGGTACACCCGTGCTTCGGTTTGCCGCCGCGCGCGAGGATGGTGTCGCGAATGGTTTCGCCCGAAAACTTGTCATGTGCTGCGAACTGGCCCTGCGTGAAGTTCTTGGTCGGCAGACCGCCGGCTTCATTCAGGATGTTGACCAGCACCGAGGTGCCATACTGTGGCAACCCCTGCCCGCTGACCGGATGATCGAGCAGCGTCTTGGCGAAAATCTTTGCCGACGCCTTGAACTTATCCGGCTCGGCAATCGTAACCTTGGAGCCGCCCTCATCCGAAACGCTGATGAACTTGATCTTCTTCGAGCCCATCACCGCGCCCAGGCCACCGCGGCCAAAGCTGCGAATATGACCATCGGAGTCCTTGACCGAAATGTTGGAGATGTTCATCTTCATCTCGCCGGCGGGCCCACACATAATCAGGCCTGGCTTCTTGCCAAGGCGAGCTTCCAAAGTTTTGATCAGCTCGAAATTCCACATCCCGACCGTTTCGGTTTCTTCCGAAATTGTCGCGCCATCATTCGAGATGTGGATGTTGTACCACTTATCTTCTTTGGGCTGGCCCTCAACGATGATCGCGTAGTAATTGAAATTCGCAATCTGCCGTCCGGCGGTGCCGCCGGAGCTACATTCCTTGATGCCGCCGGTGAGCGGACTCTTGGCGCCGCAAGAGAATCGGCCCGAGTTTGCTGCCATCGTACCGGTCAACATGCCGGGAGCAAACACCAGCTTGTTGTTTGGTCCTGTTGGGTGACAGGTGGGCGGCACTTCCGCGGCAACAATGGTTGACGTAAGAGCGCGACCGCCAAGCCCGGCATAGGCTGCCGGTACCTCTTCTATCTTCGTGCTGAGATCCGACATGTTGATGCGAAGAATTCTACTCATCTCGCTCGCTTTCCCACCCGATCAGGTCAGGGATAATCCGAAATTTCTGCGAACAAGAACACGGGCAAGCCATACATCAAACCCAGTGGTTGAGACTCTGGTATTGCCTGTTTCTGGCCACAGCAATAAAATTATATTCCAAATTGGTCTTGGAACGCGAACACAACAAGTCAACGCCGTCGAGTGCCCTCGATGCGGGGAGCTTTGCTAAGAATTATGGCGAGAGTGGATAACTCGCCAAGTCCGTCTCTCAGGTCCGTTTCTACTGCTATCCTCCTGTCGCGCTAGTCCATTCTTTTGACTAGCGGGCGCAAGGACTTGGGGAGCCTGCGAAAATCTCCCGAGCTCACCAGGGCCGGGACGATAGGCGCTGGTCCGTTTGCTTTCAGCATCGCGGCGCCCGTAGGACTGAGCAATAGCTGAAGAAACTTGATGGCGTTCTCCCGGTTCGGAGCGTCTTTCATCAAGGTGATTCCCCAAGCCACACGGGTACCCGGAACCGCTATGTTCTGAGCACTTTTCGGAGTTCCCAAGCCTGGCAACACGATCACCGCATGTCTGTAATACGGATTCTTCGCGGGATCCGACAGATTGATCTCGTCGGGCAGGTTCACATAGTGAAAGTCCGGATTTGTGCTGGCGATCACCTGCGCGCTGTGCTCATAAATGAGCTGAAAATCGTACAGCCTGCCCAGCGCCGGCGTAGTCGTAACAGAGTGCTGCTGCGGCCCCGCAATTACGATGTGCTCCATCAAATCGTTGTAGAGATTCGGAACCTTGTAATGATCCTGCGCGAGTTGAAAAATCAGATAGGTGCGGTAGGCGCCCGGGTCGAGAAACGGAACCCCTCCGCCAACCCTGACTCCAGGCATATTGACAATCTCGTACCACTTTGCTGAGGCCTCTGGAATCGAGTTCGGCGGATTGAACTCGACGCTGTTGGCTGCGACGATGGGCGGCAGATTCTTTTCGGCGACACTGTGCGCCGAATACGCCAGCACCATCTTGCCCTGCGCGAAGACAATGTTGAAGTCCGCATACCCGGCTGGTTTCATGAACAGATCGATATCCGAATAATCGGCCGGTGCGTAGAGATCGCAGGCATGGCCTCCGGCGGTGACCTGCCGGCCCATATCCACGCTGCCCCCCGTCACATCCTTCACTTGAATACCGGTCTGGCAGGTGAAGGCAGCCACCAGAGGTTTGAACGTGTGTGAAAGACTGCCGGCGCGATAGATGATGAGTTGCTGGCCGCTCGGTGGCACGCAGCTTTGCGTCTGCCCACCAGGCGTTTGCGCGATAGCCGTTGACATCAGCGAAGACGTGAGCAGAACGAACGCAGATGCAGTAATGCGAGCTTGCAGCAGTAAGGATCTCGACATATCGACTTTCTTGATTGTGAATTCTGATCGTGTTGCCCGTGCTTTCGGTCCAGGACTGAAAGCATCGGCGACGCGATCAGGAGAGCTTACTGGGGTAAGCCCTCCTGACAGGCCTAAAAGAAAAGTCAGACGCTATGCCGCCAAGAAGGCACAGCGTCTGAATTCCATTTAGAAGTCGTACCGCATGGAGGCCGTAATCAGACGCGGCTCTCCAAGGTGGCCAAGGTAGCTGCCGGTGCTTTGTCCGGTAATGCCGCCCGGGCCCAGAGTCGACCAGTAATGCACATCCGACACGTTGTTGGCCATAACGCGCCAAGTCGCTATCTTTCCGAGGACCTTGGCAGAATAGCGAACGCCAACGTCAAAGGTGTTGAACTGCGGCGTGTAGGTGCTGTTGATGTCGTCGATTGGGCGGCGTCCGACGTGCTGCCAGTCGAAGTTGAAGAAGGCGCCGACTAGCACCGGCAGGCGATACTCGGCCAGAATGTTGGAGTGGTAAGCGGCAATACCCACGAAGTCCCGGTTGTTGGTCGCTGCGACACCGGTGTCCGTGAGCTTCGGGTTCAGCACGGTGATTCCGCCAGTAACCATCAGGCTATCGAAGATCCTGCCGGAGAGCATGGACTCCACGCCATAGTTAAGCTGATTGCCGACGATCTCGTATTCCTCGCAGCTTGCTGTTCCCGACAGCGAACCGCAGGCCGATGGGTTGACGACGCTGGCGACGGTATTCGCAAAAGGCCGCTCGATACGGAACAGGGCGGTCGAGAAGTTAATCCTGCGCAATGCCAGTTTGTAGCCGATCTCGCCTTCTTTGCTGCGATACGGTGACAGGGCCTGGCCGCTGTTGACAACGCAAATTGTGCAGACAGTTGGAGTTTTGGAGTTGCCGAAGGTGCTTGCGACGGGCGTGTCAGGCGCCTGAATGCTATCGGCAAAGGTCCCATAAATCGTCATGTTCACGCGGGGCTTGAAGATAATGCTGCCGGTGGGACTGACGCCCTGGCTCATGTAATTGAGGGCGGTGTTCGGGTCAAACAAATAGTTCGGCTTGCCCGTGGTCGTGTAGTTGTTGGTCCAGGTCCAATCCTGGCTGGCAGCCCCTCTCAAAATCCAACGCGGGCTGAGCGTGATGGTATCGCCCAGGTTGAATCCCTGCTGATGGATGATGCTGGAGGTGTAGATGCCAGTCGATGCGCTGGTCTTGGTGTAGGAAAAGATGCCTGCCGCTGGTGGCACATCGATAAGCGGATCAGCGATGCTGGGCGCGCAAGTAGTTTCTCCTTCTGGACACAGGGCGGTCTTGGCGGGGCTGGTGATGGGTGACCAGGACGCAAATCTATAGCCCGTGCTTCCGATCACTACTTCGTGGCCAAACTTCCATGTCTTGAATTTGCCGGTCAGGTAAGCCAAGTCGCTCTTAACCTGGAAACGCGGGGCCAGCGAAGAGAAGCTATTGGCGAGATAGGTCTGGTAGCTTCCTGTATTGTTCGTAAACTGGTTGACCGCCGTGTTGATGTTGCGGTCAGCGATCTGATTCAACGCCCCGGCGACGAGCTGCCAGTTCCGTCCGAAATCCTGCTTCACACGAATTTCGCCGATCTGGTTGTTAAGGTCCACGCCAGCAAAGGATTGTCCGTAACCTTCGCGGGTCGGATCGGGCGCATTCACCGGCAACAAGATGCTCTTCGATCCGGCCACCCACGGAGCGGTTGTGGTAGGTGCATAGGCGAACCAGCCGGGATATCCGTGCTGGAACAGGTTGTAGTAGCTGAAGTTACCCTCGACGACGGTATGGGCGAACGGATGTACATCCAGTGCCACGGCGGCCAACTGGCGACGGAGTTGACTATCGGTGACGTAACCGTTGCCATCCGCAAGTACCAAATTCGTGCGATACCCGAACATGTGGTTCGGCCCAACGCGGCCGCCCAGGTCGGAGTGAATGGTGGCGACCGTGTCGCCCTCGTAGCCCAGCTCAACCTGGCGATACTGTTCGTCGGTGGGGCGCTTGGTCACAAAGTTGAACATGCCGGAAGGGTTCGCCGGACCATACATTGGTCCGCCCAAACCGTTTACGACTTCGATCTGCTCGTACTCTTCAAGAGCCGAGGGCGTGGTGACCGCGATACCCATGCCATCCTTGCGGTCGTTCTGCATGTTGCTGCCCTGCATTCCGCGGCTCTCAGGACGCAGAACCTCCGGTCCCTGCATCTCCTGGAACGAGATCAGCGGCAGGTACTTGGCGGCTTCTTTGAAGTTTCTCGACTGCGTGTCGTCAATCAACTGGCGCGAAATCACGTTGATCGAATAGGGAAGATTCACGATGGGAACGGTACCGAGCGGGCTGCCCGGCTTCATGTTATCGACGCGATAGGAGTTCTCGACCGAACCGGCTACGACATTGACGGTCTCCACGTTTCCGGCCATCGCCAGAGCAAAGTCGGAGTTAACGGTCTGCCCCGCCGCCACGTTGAGTTCCGGGCTCACGCTCGGTTTAAAGTCCTTGGCATCGACCTCGACGACATAGGCGCCCGGCTGCAAAGCCTGAAACGCGTAAATACCCTGGCTATTGGTGGTCGCCGTGATCTTAGCCTTGCTCCGCGCATTGGTAAGAACCACCTGCGTATTGGCAAGCACAGCCTGATTCGGGTCCTTTACCACGCCGGTGATCTGGCCGGTGCTTGCGGTTTGCGCAAAGCCAGCAAGTGAGGCAAATGCAAATACAAAAACGAACAGCAGAAATTTCTTCATTGAAGTTTTCTTGGTCCTTTTCTTGTCGTGTTCTTGTCTTGGTATGAAGTCGATGGAACGAATCGCTAACTGTCGGGATATTCTAGTCACGTAAAAGTTAGCGTGTAGCCTATGCAAGACATATCATATCGTACTTTTTAAAGCGGGCACATTACGTGGAGGCCGATTTGTGCGGAAAAAAGATCAGAATTCGTGCGGGCAGGATGGAAAAGCGTTTCTACGCGTCGCGCTGTGCCGCGACATCTTCCAACTCGAAGCCGAGTTGGCAAAGGTCGGCGCGGAGCGCGGGGTCGCGCAGCAACGATAGGAAGCGTAGCACCGGAGGCCGCTGGGCGCGGTTCTTCGGGATCACGAAATCGTAATGCTCTGCCTGCAGCGGAAGGAATCCAAGTCCGTACTGCCGCGCGACGGTGCGGATCGCCACTCCCCAGTCGGCGCGGCCCTGTGCCACGGCCACTGCAACCGCGTTGTGCGTCTTCGCTTGGTTGGTATATCCTGCGGGCCGCGAGCCTTTCAAAAGCTGGTCAATCAGAATCCGCGTGCCGCTTCCGGGGTTGCGGTTGATGAACAGGCAGGAAGAATCCTCGCCTGCCGCTGCCGCCGCTTGCTCGGCCGTCCGTCCTTCAAAACGCGGATCGCCCGCGCGAAAGACAATCCCCTGGAGGCGCCGATACCCGGTCACAAGCTCCATATCATCGGTAAGAAACGGACGGTTGTATTCGCCGGTATCAGGGTCCATCAGATGAATTCCAGCGATATCGCATTCGCCGCGCTGCGCCGCCGTGAGCCCGCCGTTGCTGCCAACGTTCAGGCTTCGCACCGAAAAGCCTTCGCCGATCACCCGTCCGATCAGCAGGTCGAGGCCCACGCAGTGGCTTCCAATGATGACAAGATCCGCCAGTTTGTGTCGCGCGCCAATCAGCGTGACCTCCACTTCTGTTCCCGCGGCAACGGTCTCTGACTGCGACCCGATGGCGAAGAAACCATCGGCCTGGCCGAAGGCAGTCACCGATCCCGATCCTTTATTTGTCGGGTAGGCCACAAGATTTCCGTCAAGATCGCGGACCAGAGAAACCATGACATATTCGGTGCGCCCCCGATCCGAGGTGACGCGGGTTGGCAGCGTCGCGCTCACGGTCTCAGGACGCTCCGGCGGCAGTCCGGCAAAGGCTCGAATCACAGGTGCAACAAACTCGTGGAAGGTGAAGATCGCCGAGGTCGGAAAGCCGGGAAGAATGATGACCGGTTTGCCATTCGTGACGGCGAGGCACAGCGGTTTACCCGGCTTCAGCGCAACTCCGTGGACGACGATGCCGGGATCGGTGAGCTTACTCACCGCATGATAGGCGAGGTCGCCTGCGCCTTTGGATGTGCCGCCGGAGAGCAGCACCATGTCACATTCCAGCGCCTTCTGGAGGAGCGTGGCGATTTCGCTTTCGTTATCGCGGACGATGCCCAGCGGTACAGCTTTGCCTCCGGCCTCTTCGACTGCTGCGGAAAAGATCGCGCTATTGGAGTCATAGACCCCGCCAATGCGACGCGCTTCTCCGGGGGTGACAAGTTCGTCTCCCGTCGAGAAGATGGCCACCGTTGGCTTGCTCCAGGCATGCACGTCCGCAAGCCCGATTGCCGCCAGACAGCCGATTTCACGAGAAGTTAAAATCTGCCCCGCACGCAGTATGGTCTCTCCCTGTGCAATGTCGCCGCCCGCTGCGGCAATGAACGCGCCGGAGGACACGGATCGAAAGAGGTCCACCACAACCTGTCCGGATTGCTCGCGCGCCTCGGTGTGTTCGACCATGATGACCGCGTCAGCGCCGCGGGGAATCATGCCCCCGGTGGCGACGATGGTCGCCGATCCTTCGACGATATCCGTCGCAGGCGTCACGCCGGGAGTAAGAATTTCAGAATTCAGTCTCAACGTGCGCGGCGCTTCATCGGAGGCACCTGCGGTATCAGCCGAGCGCACCGCAAAACCATCCACCCGCGATCGATCGAATCCCGGCACATCAACGTTGGAGACGATATCGCGCGATAGAACGCGCCCAAGCGCCTCTGCCAAAGCAACCACATCTTCGCCCAGTGGCGACAACTTCAGGTATTGGCGGAATCGCGCCTCGGCTTCGTCGCGCTCAATGACCTCGAGAAACTGGTGCTGTTGCGCCGCGTGAAGCAAAGCCGAGTTGGAGTCTTTGGCTGTCATATCCGAGCACCTTCCACGCTCCCCGCCCCATCGTATGGCGCCCCGTCATACAGATACACGGCAACGGAGCTTCCCGGCGCATAACCCTCAAGCGTGGCAGGAACCAAAACGAAGCCATCGGCGCGGGCCGTAGAAGCAAGTCCGCCGGAGTCAGCCGACCCTACCGGAATGGCCTCGCCCGCCACAAGCCGCACCCGGCAAAGCTCCAGGTTGCCAATCGACGAAACAATCTTACGTCCGGCTATGGCATTGCGAACCGGATAAGGCAACTGTGAGCTGCGTCCCCCAAGCCTCCTGATCAATCGTCCAGCAAACAAATCGTAAGCGCAGAGACAGGCCAACGGGCTGCCCGGCAACAGGATCACCGGAACCTCTCCCGCCGCACCCATGCCTGTTGATTCTCCCGGTCGCAAGGCAATGCCGTGAATCGCAATCGTGCCGGCGGCGGCAAGAGCCAGCGGCGCCTCATCATCGGCTCCCGTACCCGTGCGCCCACACACTAGGATTAAATCCGCGCCCGGACGTGCGATCAACTCGGCCATAGCGGCGCGATCTGCAACTCCGTATAGGCAAAGCTCGATCACGCCACCATCGCGCGTAATTAGAGCGCGCAGCATTGGTCCGTTTGCATCGGGTCCATTTGCGTCGGTGGCATCGCGGTATGGCTTACATCCGGCAAGGATGATCTGCACTCTGGGACGCCGAACCACGCGCACCTGCTCGATTCCAAACGAAGCCATCAATCCGAGATCCGCTGGCCGCAGCGGCCGCGAGCTTTCGATCAGCGTAGTTGCTTGCCTTGCCTCCTGACCTTGAAGGCTTACGCCGGCGCCTTGCGCAACGGTACCAATCACTTCGGCAGACTTCGGACCAACCCGCACCAGATCGAAAGGAGCAATGGCGTCCGTACCTGGCGGCAGCGGAGTGCCGGAAGAGACGAGAGCGGCAGAAAGAGGCTGGAGTGAATCATGGCCATTCTGAATACGAAACGGAAGAGGATTGTAGCTGCCTGCACCGACCGTTTCAGCCGATCGCAACGCATACCCATCTTCGACGGCCATATCAACCGGCGGCTGATCTGCAGGGGAAACAAACGCCTCGACAAGAACGCGTCCGGCGGCATCTTCGACAGCAATCTCTTCGGAATCGCTCAGAGCGGAATGCCTATCGACCCATTGCAGTGCGGTCTCCACTGGCACGCGGTCAGCAAAGCCCTCCTGTCGGACATCTCGCGGCGTAATTCGCAGCCCATCTCGCGGCATAAGGTTAGCCGCCGATTTCCGACATCGCAAACGGGCTGACCAACGGCTGGCCATCGAGCAGGCGATGCCGCTCCGGTTTGCCGTGCATCGCCTTCATTAGGACAGCCCGCAGCTCGTCGTCGCTGCGATCCAAATACGGTTTCAGATCAACTCCGCTGTTACCGAATAAGCATCCCTTGATTGATCCCGAGGCGGTGAGCCGGACGCGATTACAGCTTTCGCAGAAGTGCTTGGAGATCGGAGCGATCATCCCAATCGTTCCCCTCGCTCCAGGAATTCTATAAACCTTCGCAGGCCCAGCGGATTCGGCAGCAGGCAAGGGCTGTAGCGGGTAAACCTTGCTGATTCGGTGAAGGATCTCATCTCCCGAGACGAATGCCGAAGACCAGCCCGGCGCAAGCCTCGTTGGCATGTACTCGATGAACCTGACCTGGTGGGGATTGCGAATGGTGAGGGCCGCAAAGTTCACGACCTCATCGTCGTTTGCCCCGCGAATCACAACCGAGTTGATCTTCAATGGCGGGAAGCCAGCCTCTTCCGCCGCCGCAATTCCGTCCAGGGCTTTTCCCAGATCGCCTCCGCGGGTAATCATGGCGAACGTGCCCGGCTTGAGCGAATCAAGACTGATGTTGAGCCGATGAACTCCAGCGCGGCGAAGCTCCGGAGCGAGCTCCCTCAGAAGCAGCCCGTTGGTAGTCAGCGCCAATTCTTTCAGTCCTTCGATCTGGGCCAGACCCTGCAGAAAACTGACCAGGTTCCTGCGAACCAGCGGCTCGCCTCCGGTGATTCTGATCTTCTCAATGCCGAGCGAGACAGCCAGCCGCGCAATGCGGTGCATCTGCTCAAATCTCAGAATGTCTTCGTGCTGAAGCTTGCGCACGCCTTCCGCAGGCATGCAGTATTGGCAGCGCAGATTGCACCGGTCGGTAACCGAGAGCCGGAGATATTGAATACGACGATTATGGAGATCCGTGAGGACCATACTGAAAATCCTACAACGTGGATTTCTGCGTGTATTTAGAGTACCACCAGCCGCATTTTCCTCGTATCGCCGCGCGCCGCACAAGCACACATCGGGTGAGATTTATCGCCACCTCCGAGGCAGTGAAGCGCTGTGCCGGAGCAGGTGCGCACCTTCGGGCTTTGCGAATATACTGGCATTAACCGCAAGCTGGAGGATGCAATCTCGCGATGCAT
The DNA here is from genome assembly GCA_963786435.1 of uncultured Acidobacteriota bacterium. GTDB lineage: Bacteria > Acidobacteriota > Terriglobia > Terriglobales > Acidobacteriaceae > TOLSYN. The sequence goes on along the minus strand of CAWAZK010000002.1, from coordinate 989,586 downwards.
CCCTGTGAGGACGAGTGATGAATAAAGTGATGGCTCCATCGGATCGCGACCGCTACTCGCGTCAAATTCGTTTTGCCGAGATTGGCGAGGAAGGCCAGCTCCGGCTTTCCAAATCCCGCGTCGCAATCGTGGGATGTGGTGCTCTGGGCTCCGCCCAAGCCGAGTTGCTGGCACGTGCAGGCGTGGGATTTATCCGCGTCATCGACCGCGACTACATCGAGTGGAGCAATCTACAGCGCCAGATGTTGTTCGATGAGAAAGATGCCGAAGCTGCCCGGCCCAAAGCCGAAGCTGCGGCCACTCGCCTCCGTCAAGTCAATTCGTCCATTGAAGTCGAGCCTGCCATCAGCGATCTCACTCCTGCGACCGCCGATGACCTGCTCGGTGACGTGCAACTGATAATGGACGGCACGGACAACTTTGAAACGCGATACCTGATCAACGACTTTGCCCTCAGCAACAACTTGCCCTGGATCTACGGCGGCGCGGTCGGCAGCTACGGCATGAAGATGGCGATTGTACCGGGCGAGACTTGCTGCTTGCGTTGCATGTTGCCGGAGCCGCCCAGCGGTGCCCAGGCCACCTGCGAAACCGCCGGCGTGCTGGGTCCGATTACGGCTACCATCGCGGCGATGCAGGTAGCCGATGCGCTCATCATTCTGACCGGCCACCAAGACCAACTATCCCGCAAGATCACTATCATTGACCTCTGGGCAGGCGAGATTCAGCAGGCATCGCAACCCAAAGCCAATCCGGACTGTCCTGCCTGTGGACGTCGCGAGTTCAGCTACCTGACGGGCAAGCAGCGCGCGCCCATCAGCCTGTGCGGACGAAACGCAGTGCAGATCCATGATCGTGCACGCAAGTTGGACCTCAAGGAGTTGGCCGCCCGTCTTGAATCCGTTGGCGCCGTGAAAGCGAATGAATTTGCTCTGCGAGCGCAGATCGAGAATTTCGATCTGACGGTCTTTCCCGACGGCCGCGCTATCGTCAAGGGAACAACCGACGTCGGTGTCGCCCGCAGTCTCTATGCGAAGTACATCGGCAATTAGGATACGGGCAACAATCCGGGCAACTGAGAATTCGCGGCGAAAGCTGGTCCATTTGGAGGGCCTTCCTTGAAATTTAGATTTGGCCTGGTCGCTCTTTTGGTGGCATTGGTGTGCTCCGCTGCTTCAGCACAGGATCGGCTCAAAATGTCCACCACAACTTCGACCGACAACTCAGGCTTGTTGAACGTCCTGCTGCCTCCATTCGAAAAAGAATGCAACTGCAAGGTTGACGTCATCGCCGTGGGCACAGGCAAGGCGCTGAAACTCGGCGAGATGGGAGATGTTGACGTGGTCCTGGTGCATGCGCGTGCATTGGAAGATAAGTTTGTCGCCGAAGGCTTCGGGATCAATCGCCGCGATGTGATGTATAACGACTTTGTCATCATCGGCCCCGCCAACGATCCCGCACACGTCAAACAAGCAAGCTCTGCGGCAGATGCCTTCAAGCGTATCGCCGCAACTCACTCCACCTTCATCTCGCGCGGAGACGAATCCGGCACCTACCAGAAAGAAAAAGAAATCTGGTCAGCCACAGGAATCAAGCCTTCGGGTTCGTGGTACCGGTCGGCAGGTCAGGGCATGGGTGAAGTCATCAACATGGCAACCGAACTGCGCGGCTACACGCTGGCAGACCGTGGTACTTATAACGCCTTCCGCCACGGAAAGACGGACATGGTTATCGTTTTCGATGGCAACAAGAACTTCGCCAAGAAAGGCCGGCTCACCGTCCAGCAAGTCACGGCATTAACCGGCTCCAAGGGCCTCTTCAATCCCTACGGAGTCATTGCGGTGAACCCGAAAAAATTCCCGTACGTGCATTATGCCCTTGCGATGAAGTTCGTTGAGTGGATCACCGGAGCCGAGGGCCAGCGTATCATCGCCAACTACCAGGTGCAGGGCGACCCTGTGTTTTTCACCTTTAAGGGGAAGTAGCAAGTGGGTTCAATCCCGGAATCGTTGCGAACAGCCATCTCGCTGATCCTTTCCGGAGACAGGGATGTGATGTCGGCGGTTCAGACCTCCCTCGGCGTCGCGCTCTGGTCCGTTCTATTTGCCTCTGCCGTCGGCGTACCGATTGGGATCGCGGTCGCCTTGGGCAAGTTTCCATTCAAACGTACGGTGCGGGTTGTTCTGAACAGCCTGATGGCGATGCCCACCGTGGTGGTTGGACTGTTGGCTTACGGTCTCCTGAGCCGACAAGGGCCACTTGGATTTATGGGGCTGCTGTTCACGCCCCAGGCCATGATCATCGGCCAGGCAATTCTCGCTACTCCGATCGTCGCCAACTACACCGTAAGCGCCATGGCGGGCGCCGATGAGAGAATCCTCCCAACCGCGCTGACACTGGGGGCCAGTGGAGTGCAGAGCATGTTCCAGCTGGCGCGCGAGGTTCGCTTCGGAATCATGGCCGCCATCATTGCCGGATTCGGCAGGGTGATATCCGAGGTCGGTGTGGCGATGATGCTCGGCGGCAATATCCGCTTCTTTACCCGTACCATGACCACAGCCATTGCCATGGAGACGAGCAAGGGCGAATTTGCATTTGGCCTGGCACTTGGAGTTATCCTCATGGCGGTGTCGTTTACGATCAATGTCTTCCTGACCGTCGCGCAAGAGAGCCATCGGGCATGAGCAGCGCTAAATACCAACTCTCATCCATTCAAGTGCTTTACGAAAATGAAGTCGCAGTCGCCATCGATGACCTCACTTTCGAAGCCGGACGGCTTCATCTCTTGACCGGCCCGAACGGCTCTGGCAAGAGCACGCTGCTGAACGTCATGGCTTTCCTTACAAAGCCCAATCGAGGGCAGATTTTCTTCGAAGGCGTGCCAGTAAAATGGGAGGCGCAGGAATGCGCTCTCCTGCGCAAACGAGTCACACTGCTTCATCAGCATCCCTACATGTTCGCCGGAACCGTGGCTGCAAACGTGGCCTTTGGACCGGCAGCAAGAGGCTTCAGCAAGGATCAAATACAGAGCCTGGTGGCGGATTCGCTGGCGATGGTTGGCCTGGATGGTTTCGAATTGAGGAACGCCCGGCAGTTGTCAGGAGGCGAGAGCCGCAGAGTGGCACTGGCCCGGGCACTGGCCTGTAAGTCCGAGGTCCTGCTTTTGGACGAACCGATTGCCCACGTAGATCGCCGCAGCGCCGGGATTCTGGAGTCGCTGATCGCCTCGCTTGCCGCTCGGGGAATGACTGTCGTGATGTCGAGTCACGACGAGCGCCTCGGCGCGAGGTTAGGCGGAAGAGTGATCTACCTTGAAGATGGAAAGCTGGACCGGATCTCCGAACCACGTTCAACCAGCGCTTCGCAGCGCCGGACAGAGGGAGCGCGCAATGCCCACGCTTGAAGAAGCACGGCGGTTGATTCTCGATCACAGCAAGACTCTAGGTACTGAAGCGGTGGAGTTGATCGACTCGCTTGGTCTGGTGACTGCCGAAGATATCGTCGCCCCGTTTGAGATGCCGATGTGCGATAACTCTGCCATGGATGGTTTTGCAGTCCGCGTGGCCGACTGCAATGGCGCGACTCGTTTGCGCATCACGGGATTCATTCCGGCTGGCGGGTCGTCAATCGTACCTGTGGAGCAAGGCTGCGCCGTCAAGATCATGACTGGCGGGCGGATTCCTCCCGGAGCCGATGCGGTTGTCCCATTCGAGGAGACAGAGGGCCGCGAGGAGTACGTAACGATTCAAGCGCCGGTGCGGACTCATCAGCATATCCGCTTTGCCGGAGACGACGTGCACCGCGACGAGGTTGTCATCTCCTCCGGCACCGTGATTCGCGCGCCGGAGATCAACATGATGGCCTCGTTCGGACGCAGCCAGGTGACGACTTTTCGCAAACCCAGGGTCGCCATTCTCTCCACCGGCGATGAGTTGGTAGCCGCTGGCGAGCCGGTCGTAGCCGGCAAGGTCATCGACAGCAACGGAATGTCTCTGGCGGCTTCGGTAAGGCGGTGTGGCGCAATCGTTGAACGGCTGGGCATCGCGCGGGATACGCGTGCCAGTCACGTTGACAAGATGACGGTCGGTCTTCAGGCCGACATCTTTATCACCTCCGCCGGCGTATCGGTCGGCGACCGCGATCTGGTGCGCGAGGTACTCACCGAACTCGGCATGAAGCAGGTGTTCTACGGCATCGAGGTCCGCCCCGGTGGCCCGACGACGTTCGGCGTGAAAGACGGACGGCTGGTCTTCTGCCTGCCCGGAAACCCCGTCGCATCCATGATTATCTTCGATGAGCTGGTAAGGCCGGCAATCCTCAAGACGATGGGATACAAGCGCATCTTGCGCCCCTGCGTTCGCGCCATCCTGCAAGAAGACGTCTCTAAAAAACCAGGCCCGGTTCGGCTTATGCGGGTCCGGCTGGAATCCTGCAACGGCAAATTGCTTGCGTTCAGCGCGGGCGATCAGACGACCGGCATGTTGAAGACTCTGATCCGCGCAGACGGAATCGCGCTGCTTCCCGCGGAGCGGACATCGTTCTCCGCCGGTGAAGAGATCGATGTCCGGGTGATTTCAAACAATACGGTCATGCGTGAACCGTAGAGTGGAATGGGTGCCCCGCTGTCGCCTAATAAGTTCGGCAGAACATCCACTTTTTGGGCAAGCAGGTTCGTTTAGCGGTTCTATTTTGGGATAGCAAGGCACTAGGCGATTAGGACTAAGCCGCTGGCGCGGCAGGTGTTGTAGCGACGGTACGTAAGTACAGTGATGGATGCCTTGAAGGAGGTGTTCATGACTGCACTTCGCGAACGCATGCTGGAAGAACTCCGACTGCGTAATTTTACTCCTCGAACCATTCGTACCTACACTACCGCCGTAGCTGCCTTTGCACGCTACTTTCACCAGTCCCCTGACAAGCTCGGGCCTGCACATGTCCGTACCTATCAGCTCTACCTGCTGAACGAGCGCAAGCTTGGCTGGCAGACCATTCAGGTCCACGTCTCGGCGTTGCGGTTTCTGTATGTCCGTACGCTCAAGCAACGCTGGTTCGACACCGAAGTCACCAAGCCGAAGATACGCCGCAAGCTGCCGGTGGTCTGGAGCCGGGAAGAGATCGCCGCGCTGCTCGCCATCACCCGGAACCTGAAGCATCGCGCCGTGCTGGCCACACTCTACGGGGCCGGTCTGCGCATTCAGGAAGCCCTGGATCTGAAGGTCACCGACATCGACAGCAAGCGGATGATTATCAACATCCGCGAAGGCAAGGGCGGCTATCCCCGTCAGGTGATGCTTTCGCCCAAGCTGCTGGAGATGCTCCGTGCACACTGGAACCGACGCAAGCCCAAGGACTGGCTCTTTCCTGGAATGCGCCCGGACCGGCCGATGTCCCCCAACGCGGTGAACGCTTGCTGCCATTACTTGCGCAACAAGCTCGGCATCAAAAAACGGCTTTCTGCCCACGTATTGAGACATTCATTCGCCTCTCATCTGCTCGACAGCGGAAACGATCTGCGCACGATACAGTTGCTACTCGGACATCGCGACCTGGAGACGACCGCGCGCTATCTCCACGTCTCCGAGCGCCGCTTGCACTCCACCGTCAGTCCGCTCGATGAGCTGCCGGCTCGCGAAGAAGAGCCCAAGAAAAAATGAGAGATCATCGGTTTGAAGTGGCCGATGTCTTTCATGCTCACCAGCAGGAGTTTCTCGAACGTTGGGGCGATGTTGTCTCCCGCCAGCAACGCAAGGTGCTCAGAGCCATCGGTTGATGCCGTACTGCTGCACTTGGCAGCCATCTCGAACGCTGTGATAGCTGCCCCTATGAGTACGTGGCTTTCGATTCATGCCGTGATCGCCACTGCCCAAAGTGCCAGTTGACTGCTCGCGATCGCTGGTTGCAGAAGCAGGCGTCGAGTCTGTTGCCCGTGCCCTACAGCCATGTCGTCTTCACGCTGCCCGCGCAACTGGCAGCACTCGCACTCAGAAACCAGCGTCTCATCTACGCTCTGCTGTTCCGTGCCGTCTCTGAAACCCTGATGGAGATCGCCGCCGACCGGCGCCGCCTCGGCGCCCGCATTGGCGTTCTCGCCGTGCTCCATACCTGGAATCAGCAACTGCAACATCAGAACTCCTGATCTCGCCCCGTAGATCCTGTCGGGCAGGGAAAACGGAATGATCCTGAAAACTGTTGCCAGAGGGGCTGCTTTGGATTAAGAAAGAGCATGCCGCAGATGCAACTGCCGATATTCCCTGCCGGAGTGACCGAGATCAATCACCACATAGCGGTGGCAAAGGAGGCGGGCACGGTGTACTACATCCACGGCCACCTGCCGGTGTTCCGCCACGCGGAGAACGATGTGCGTGGATTTCGCATGTTCACCAGCCAGATGATCGTCAACGGGACGGTGAAGCCCAAGGAGATTGTCCAGGCGTTCGGCGTTCCGATGATTGCAGTGAAGAGGTATGTGAAGGTTTTTCGGGAGCAGGGGGCCAACGGGTTCTACGCGGTGAAACCCCGTCACAGTTCAGCCTCGGTGCTGAAAGGGGAAGTGCTGCAGCGAGCGCAGAAGTTGCTTGACGAGGGGCAGAGCGTTCCGGAAGTGGCGAGTGAACTGAATGTGTTGGCGAACACGCTGCACAAGGCGGTTGACGCTGGACGCTTGCGAAAGCTAAAAAAAACGAACCCGCCACCACCGAAGTAAGCAACAAGAGTGGTCGCAGTCAGATCGACAGCCAAGCGCCGATGGGAAACGCCGCGACGCGTTCGTTGGAGCGAGTAGCGGCCGCGATGGGAGAGCTGGAGTCGGCGCCCATCGAGTTTCAAGCTACCTGCGATGTAACCCGGGGCGGCGTGCTGCTGGCATTGCCTGCGCTGTTGGCGACCGGGTTGTTGCGCTACACGCCGGAGATGTACCAGCTCCCAAACGGATTTTATGGCATTGACAGCATCTTCCTGCTGCTGGCATTGATGGCGCTGGGGCGGATCCGGTCTCTGGAACAGCTTCGTTATCAAGCGCCAGGCGAGTGGGGCAAGCTGCTGGGACTGGACCGCATTCCCGAAGTGAGGACGCTGCGGGAGAAGTTAAAACTGCTGTGCCACGACTTGGGTCAAGCCCTGCGCTGGAACGCCGCACTGGCCAAGGAATGGATCGCCCAGCAAGATGCCTCGGAACTGTTTTTCTACTGCGATGGCCACGTGCGCGTCTATCACGGGGAGCAGACGGCGCTACCGCGCCATTACGTGGCGCGCCAGCGATTGTGTTTACGGGCTACCACCGATTACTGGATCAATGCCATGGATGGCCAGCCATTTCTGTATGTCAACAAAGAGGTGGATCCGGGACTGATCGCCACGCTCAAGCAGGATGTGATTCCGTGGCTGGAAGTGAATGTGATCCAGCCGCCGGAGCAACAGCGGCGCATGGCGGAAGATCCTCGTACCCACTGGTTCACAATGGTGTTCGACCGGGAAGGCTACAGTCCCGAGTTATTCGAGCAGCTGTGGCAGAAGCGGATTGCCATTCTGACCTATCACAAGTTTCCCCAGGGCGAGTGGCGCAGCGAAGAATTCACCACGCACCGCGTCCAGCTGGTGAGCGGCGAAATCGTGACCATGAAACTGGCCGAGCGCGGTACCCAGTTGTCGAACCGGTTCTGGGTACGCGAGATTCGCAAACTCAGCGACGGCGGCCATCAGACTTCGATCTTAGCCACCAACTTCCAGCTGCCAATGACCACGCTGGCACCGTCGTTATTCGCCCGATGGTCTCAGGAAAACTTCTTCCGCTACATGCGCGAACATTACGGATTGGATAGCTTGATTGAGTATGGAACCGAACCCGTTCCTGATGCGATCCAGGTGGTAAATCCGGAGTGGCGCAAACTCGACGGCAAGATCCGCTCCAAAATCGGCCAGCGCCATCGGCAGGCGGCTCAGTTCGGAGCCCTTGCTTTATCGGAGGATCCCACCAACTCTGAAGTTCAGGGTTTTCAGCAGCGCAAGGCGCAACTGCGGGAAGACATCGAAAGTCTCGATTTGCAGATCGACCAACTCAAACAGTCGCGCAAGGACACTCCGCATCACATTCCCGTGAAGCTATTGCCAGAGGAAGACCGATTTACTCGGCTGCGTACCGAACGAAAGCATTTCGTCGATACCATCAAGATGATCGCTTATCGCGCCGAATCCAGCATGGCCTCCCTGCTTCGCGAACATATCGCCCGCACTGACGATGCCCGCGCCTTGCTGCGCCAGATCTTCGATACCGAGGCTGATCTTACCCCTGACCTCATCACCAACACCTTGACTGTCCGCCTCCACCATCTCACCCAGGCGGCTCACGATCAGGCCATCGAGAAACTGTTGGCGGAACTCAACGCCACGAAAACCATCTTCCCCGGTACACACCTCACGCTCGTCTTCAAACTCGGGTCATCCTGATTTCAACCAGATCAGGAGGTCTGAACATCATCCCCACCTGCACTGCCTGGTTCCTGCCGGCGGGCTTGCACCTGACTCCTCACGGTGGGTCTCTTGCCGGCCTCGCTACTTTCTTACCGCATCGGTGCTCAGCTGCATGTTCCGCGGCAAGATGCTCGCCTTTCTAAAACACGCTTACGACAACAACCAACTGCGCTTCCCGGGTAAGCTAGCCGCATACGCGAAGCCGGGACCATTCCACGCAATGATCTCCACGCTGCGCCACAAGAAATGGGTCGTCTATGCCAAGGCACCCTTCGGCGGCCCGGCGTATGTGCTCAAGTACCTGGCCCGCTACACCCATCGTGTTGCCATCGCCAACGGCAGGCTCCTCGACCTGAACAACGGGCAGGTGCGCTTTAAATGGCGCGACTCCAGAGACAACAACCGCATCAAGGTCATGAGCCTCGATGCGGTTGAGTTCATCCGTCGCTTCCTGCTTCACGTGTTGCCTGGTGGCTTCGTCAAGATCCGCCACTTCGGTCTGCTCGCCAACCGCAATCGCCGTCAGGCGCTGGCTCTTTGCCGGCAGCACCTCAAGGCCACAGTTCCGCAAGGCACTGACCTCGTCACGCCCCAGCAGCAGTCGGCCATCAACCGCCGCTGCCCCAAGTGCAAACACGGCACATTGCATGTTGTCGGTCGCTTCAGGACCCTTGTGCCAGCAACCCCTGTCTTGCAGCCCGCGGAGATCAACTCGTCATGACCATGATCTCGCTCTTGCCGCGTCCAACCCGGATCGTTGCTGCAATGCGCGTTGTGCGCGCAGATGCCGTGGTGTGTCCGCATCCCTCTGAACCCATCGCAAATCTCGCGAAACACCGTTCCACTCGATCCGCAACCGGTCCCTACACACACATCTCAACCATCAACTCACATCCTGTGCAATGCGCTTCTTCACTGCCCGCATCACAACAAACCCATTCAAAACCCATAGGGCGTGGGCTCTCAGAAGCGGCTTAGTCCAAATCGCCCTATCGCCAATGCTCCGCCTCAACTGCTCGCCTTCAGCACAACTTTATCTGCGGAGCACTAGCGATACGGCACTAAGGATTATTCGTTCACAATCCGCCAGTAACTCCGATACCATACATCGTCAACTCTAGTCGACTCGCCAACGGGGAGGACAGTTCATGTATGGAGTTCCACCAGACTTGGATTTGTCGCGCTTCAAGGATGCGCTATTGACGCAGGTGGGTCTTGGAGAGTACCAGGTCCAATTCCATTTTCACCGGGTAGGCGGAATTAACGCAAACGCCTGCTCTATTTATGTGGAAGGCAATTGGGAGTTGAGGGACTCGGGCGGATCGGTCATTGACGGTTCGAGACCTAATGCCGAGCGACTCGCATATTACCTGCACGTTCTGTTGGGAAAGAGCGTACAAGCCTTCTCTATAGATGCACCACTCTCTTTTTCGCTCACGTTCGTATCAGGGCATACTCTTACGATCTTCGATAGCTCTGAGCGTTACGAAAGCTTTTCGATCCAACCGGGCAACATTTTTATATAGCGTCACCAAACGAGCAATATGCTTCGAGCACGATACCTGTCTACTACAGGCCAAGCATTTCACAATTCCGATTCGGGATAGTGAGACCCTGGGCGATTTTCGTACAGGTACCCGTACGACCTCGTCCAAAATCCGAATGGACGCTGGCGCGGATCACCGGACACCATTTCATAGCGGGTACGTTCATTCAAGGAGTCACTGTAACTGTAACCGTGTTGGATTTCACAATATAATCATTGCCGTCGATGTGCAGTCCTCCTCTCAACTGGATCGTGTACTTGCCGGGTTGATCCATATCATAATATCGATCCACTCCAATTATTCGACGGTCCGAGTCGCCCGGTCTCAAAGGGTTACCCATTACGCTGCCAGACGATCTCGTCCATTGTGCCTCCTTCTGAGCCTCCTTCTGTCTACGCACGGCCTCTGTCTCGGGCGCAGGGCTCCCATTCTTATCATTAACATCTATGCTGAACTCGCTTTCAGACATCGAGCTGAGATCGTGATTTGATGTATTTGTCTTTGTAACCTCGATGGTGACCGGTGACCCGAGCTTCACAACTTCGCTCAGCAAACGAATCTTGATTGAAAATGGCGGTTGAGCACCAGCGGAAATCTGTCCACCTGCTACAGAAACTATGCCGAGCACAAAAGACAAGAACAGTGTTGCTGTACTTTTCATGATTGCTCCTAAGGATTCGTCACTGACATGAGGCCAAATTCGTCAGCTACGGAGTCACGGTCACAGTAATGGTGTTGGATTTTACAGTCGTTACTCAGTGACGCACACGTTGACGTTACCCGATTTGAACCTCTCCTCAGTTAGCGGCCACACTTCAATCGTGTACCTGCCGGGTTTGTTGAGGTCATATTCCTTAGCAACATCTACCTTCGAATGAATCGATTTTGCAGCACCTAAGCTTAATTTAGCGAAAAAAACGCTGCCACCGTGCGGGGAACCCTTCTCTGGAAGTAACCTGCCAGTTGAATCGTGAACAGATATGCCTTCCCAGCCAGACCACCAGCCGGTAGCCACGACCCTGTATGAGACATCGTGGTCGGATGTGTTCGTCAATGTGATGTTCAGTTCAATTGGTGAGCCGGACTTTACACATGACTTTGGGGCTTCGATGGTGGTGACTAGGGGAGCTGGAGTGGTCTGAGCCGACAATGTTCCACAAACCAGAAAGGCGGCGATGACAAATCGCAAATCCGCAATCGGATGTGAGGGCATGGCATTAATGGACTCGACACGAGACATGTATTTCACAGCAGCAATTTACACCGATTCTCCGCAGAGTTCCACGATAGTGGATGACAACAGGGCCAGGCAGTGCGCCGGGATAAACCGGCATGAAGCAGAGGATGAAAGAGCCTTACGAGAAAGGATTAGCGAACCACTCGGCCCCGAGTTTTGCGCCGTGCTCCGTGAGGAGTAAGGCGAAGCGTAAACAGGGGATAGGTGGGCTGGGTTATTGAGCTCCGAAAACTGGCAATCAGGATGCCGACGCCCTTGCCTAGTGCGGAAGGCCACATGGACGGGAACGATAGCGCGAGTCCCCGTACAGTCCTGCGTAGTCGAAGACCCCAGAGCACGCCTAGAAACTTCATGCACGAGAACCGGGAGACCTCGGAGATATCTGTGATCGAAGCTGATCGTAGAACGGCGGGAGAAGGCCAAGGCCGTAATGCCCGCATGCACATCTTCGAGGAGTCGGACAGCGGTGTAGTACCGATGAATCACTCGAACAAAGACGGGAGACTGTCGGCGGAGAGTGAGGAGGGAAGACCGCTGATCAAGGAGAACACTCATCAATCTCACACGTTCCCGACACAGAGCGGGGTATAGCGTGTCCCAGAGGCTGGCGGGTGTGCGGAAAGCAGCAGGGGAAGATAAGAAGGTGCGGTTCACCGCACTCCTTCACCACCTGACCGTCGATCGGCTGCGGGAAAGCTTTTATGCTCTCAAGCGAAAAGCCGCCCCTGGAGTCGATGGCGTAACGTGGCAGGAGTATGAGCTCGGTGTGCAGGAGAGTCTGATAGACCTGCACAGCCGGGTGCATCGCGGCACATACCGGGCGAAACCATCGAGAAGGGTTTACATAGAGAAGGCCGATGGGCGGCAACGTCCGTTGGGGATCGCGGCGCTGGAGGATAAGATCGTCCAGCAGGCCGTGGTCACCGTCCTCAACCAGATATACGAGGAGGACTTTCTCGGGTTCTCGTACGGCTTCCGCCCGGGGCGCAGCCAGCATCAAGCGCTGGATGCGCTGTCGTATGCGCTGCGATACAAGAAGGTGAACTACGTTCTTGACGCCGACATTCGAGGATTTTTCGATAACCTCGACAAAAGCTGGCTTATCAAGTTCGTCGAGCATCGCGTAGCCGATCCCAGAATCCTGCGGCTCATCCAGAAATGGTTGAGTGCCGGGGTTCTGGAGGAAGGCATATGGTCGGAGACGACGTCAGGTACGCCGCAAGGATCGGTGGCCACGCCCCTTACACAAAAGGTAACTTCGAATTTGAAAGGGCAATAAAGGGCTGGCGGGCTAGTCGTCCAGTTCTTGACGTGCGCCGTAAGAGGTAATATGTTTATGACGGATGACGCGATCAACCAAAGCGGACAAGGCTCGGCAGCTGAATGCCGCTTACGCCCTGCTCCGGAAAAGTGTTTCTCTGCCCGATGCTATGCAGCGCTTATCCCGAGATTTCGACTTGTCAGAACGTCAGGCGTATCGGTACCTCGAAGAAGCGCAAAAGCTCGATCGACCAGTCGAAGTGTCCGAGGTTACGGTGCCGATCACGCTCAAGCTCCCGGCGGGAATGGCACGTCTGCTGCGGGCTTACGCGAGAAGCAGTGGGCTAACTATCGGGGCGATCGTGACACGCGCGTTGGCCGCGTTCCTAAACACTCAGAAAAAGCATGGCTGAGCGGCGCGCGAGACACGGCCAGTTTCAAATTCACGTTGACTATGCGTTTGATCGCCTGCACGATTCGAAGCTCGCTCAGGCCTACAGTATTCTGGTGCCCGGTCGGGAGCGTCCCGTCGGCGGCATTGTAAAGGAGCTCGATCATGAGGATGGCGGCGATCTACGCACGGGTATCGTCCGAGCAGCAGCGCGAGGCGAACACGATAGCAAGCCAGACGGCGGCTCTGATCGAGTTCGCCCAGAGGCACGATCTGGAGGTGCCCAAAGAATGGGTCTTCGAAGATGACGGCTATAGCGGAGCGACGTTGGAACGGCCGGGTCTTGAACGTGTCAGGGATCTTGCCGCCGAAGGGCAGATCCAGGTCGTGCTCGCGTATTCGCCAGACAGGCTCAGTCGCAAGTACGCGTACCAGATTCTGCTGATTGAGGAACTGGCCCGCAACGGAGTCGAGACGCTGTTTATCAAAGCACCGCAGGGTTCCAGCCCGGAAGATCAACTGCTTGTGCAGTTCCAGGGAATGATCGCTGAATATGAGCGGGCGCAGATTCTGGAGCGATCGCGCCGCGGTAAGCGACACCGGGCCCAGTCGGGTGAGGTCAGCGTAATGAGCGGCGCTCCGTATGGCTATCGTTATATCCGCAAGACCGATGAGGCTCCTGCCGCGTACGCCGTGATTGAAGCCGAGGCTCGTGTGGTGCGGCGCATCTATGAGATGTACACGGTTGAAGGAATCAGCATCGGCGAGATCACCCGCCGGATCAACGGCGAAGGCATCCCAACTCGCAAAGCAAGCGCCCGGTGGGAACGCTCGACTGTGTGGGCCGTATTGCGTAACTCGGCCTATCGTGGTGTCGCCTGTTTCGGCAAGACGCGCGTCTCTGCACGGACGCGCGTAGTCCGTCCATTGCGTCGGCGGGGCGTGATCACACCAAGCACCACAGCAGGCCACGAGCGCCCACGCGAAGAATGGATAGAGATTCCCGTGCCGGCACTGGTTAGTGATGATAGCTTCGCCCGTGCCCAGGAGCTTCTGCAGGAGAACAAAATACGATCTCGCCGTCGCACTATTGAGCCGAGTATCGTGCAGGGGCTGGTCAGCTGTCAGAAGTGCGGCTACGCCTTCTCGCGTACATCAACGCGCACGACCGCACGCAAGATCCACTACTACAAATGTATTGGCTCGGATGGCTGGCGAAAACTGGGCGGTCCTGTTTGCGACAACGGCCGCCTAATCCAGCAGGATCTGCTCGATCAGATCGTCTGGGCCGAAGTGATCCGGCTGCTGGAAGATCCGATGCTGATACAGCAGGAGCTTGACCGTCGACTGGCTGCAGCGCGCTCGTCCGATCCGACCCAAAAGCGTGAGCAGAGTCTGCAGAGGGAACTGGCGCATGTTGGCAAGGGCATCGAACGCCTTCTCAACGCCTACCAAGAAGCACTGATGTCAATCGAGCAGTTGCGTGAGCGTATGCCTGCACTGCGCCAGCGAGAACAGGCGCTCAGGGCTGAGTTGCAGGCAATCGCTGATCAGGCCAACGATCGGGCGGCCTTCCTACGCCTGGCAGAGACACTTACGGCGTTCCTCGCCCGGCTGCGCGGTGCTGCTGATACGCTGAGTATCACTGAGCGACAGCGAATCGTACGGCTCGTCGTGAAAGACATCCTAATAGGAGACGACACCATCACCATTCGCCATAGCATTCCAGTCCCGCCGGGACCCCCACAAGGCGGTCTACCGCCAGGCAGGACTGACAACCAACATTACCTTTTGTGTAAGGGGAGTGGCATCACCGATGCTGGCGAACATCTACCTGCACTACACCTTCGACCTCTGGTTGGACAAGTGGCGCAGACAGTGCGCATAGGGAGACGTGGTCGCGGTGCGTTATGCCGATGATCTCGCCTTAGGTTTCCAACACCGATCTGAAGCGGAGCGTTTTCTGAAGGACCTACGGGAACGACTGACGAAGTTCGGGCTGGAACTCCATCCAGACAAAACGCGTTTGATTGAGTTTGGGCGGTTTGCCGAAGAAAATCGAACGCAAAGAGGGGAAGGCAAGCCGGAGACGTTCGACTTCTTGGGCTTTAGTGTGCTGCAGAATTGCACGGATAAGGAGTTCACCATGAACTAAATAACTCTGTGAATAAGCTGCGCGATAGATGAGGGAAGGCCCCTCGGGATCGGCTTTCAGGAGCAGATCTCAAACCAGCTTCAAGCTGCTACGGTAAAAGGCCGTGGTGGTGAGCGTTGGAGCAAAAGCGCGAGAGCAAACTCGTGCAGGTGAGCATCCGAGAGACGAACGAAAGTGAACCCTTCGAAGACGCGTCGTTAAGAAAACAAATGTCGTCGAAACCAGGAGCGTGAAACCCGCCTGGGACAAGTCCGTTGGGTGCCTGATGACAGAGCGGACGGCGACCGGCGTAGAGGGGGCGTGAAGCGGATGCAGGCTGTTGCGCGGAACTGCAGGAACCAGTCGCTCTGATGTTAAGGGAGAAGCCCAAGCGGCGAAAACCCGAGGCGAGCGTACCGATACGGAGCACTGGGGCGGACCGACTCGTAGGAGCGAGGAAAGCTCGTAATGGGGCTGGAGCAAAGGGGTCGGGTCAGGTGGTCGTACGACCGAAGCAACTGGAAACAGGAGGACCTCGATGCGTGCGACAGGCAAGCCGTTCAATATCGCTAAGAAGCAGGTGTACGAAGCTTACAAAGCGGTCAAATCCAATAAAGGAGCGGCCGGCGTGGACGGTCAGACGAGATCAAGCAGCAACTCCGCGCACGCATGCACGACGCTACGCCTGATACCGGCACTTGGCTCCGCGCAGTTGTGCAAGGCCACTTCAACTACTACGCAGTACCCGGTAATCTGGACAGCCTCGGCATGTTCCGGGAACGGATACTTAGCATGTGGTGGCGTGTTCTATGCCGCCGCAGCCAAACGCGTGGGTTGACGTGGGAGCGCATGCTCGCGATAGCCAAGCGGTGGCTTCCTTCTCCACGCGTGCTCCACCCTTATCCCGCGCAACGCTTCGCCGCTAACCATCCGAGATAAGAGCCGCATGCGCTAGTGAGCGCTCGTGCGGATCTGCGCAGGGGGTATCAGGCAACTGATATCCCTACTGCGACCTCACTATCCCAAATTGGAAGCAACTGGTTGGGCAGAAGCGTTTAGTTTGAGATCCCGTACTCTTTCATCTTGCGGTAAAACGTATTGCGGCCAATGCCGAGCTTGGCGGCGGCTTGCCGGATATTCCCTTCGTAAGCGGCCAGAGCTTCGCAAATTAAGTCTCTTTCCACCTCGCGCAAGGACTTGATTTCGGTAACAGCCCTCTTCTCGGCCTTTTCCGCAGCAAAAAACGCGCCGGGCTGTTCGCTTGCTGAGAAATTGAGAATCTCGGCCTTCAAGACCTCATCCTCGCCGACCCGCACGATGGCGCGCTCCAGCGTATTCTCAAGTTCCCGGACATTGCCCGGCCAGGTGTGCGCCTGGAGCGTGTTCAGAAAATTGATATCGGTTCGAATCTCGCCGCGATTCAACTTTGCCGCAATCTGCCGCGTCAAGTGCGCGGTCAGCGCAGGGATATCGTCCAGCCTCTCGCGCAGAGCCGGCACGCGAATCTCGAGCACGTTCAGCCGGTAATACAAATCCTGCCGGAAAGTGCCGCGCTGTACTTCTGCATGCAAGTCCTTGTGCGTGGCGGCGATAATGCGGATATCCACCTGCCGCTCCCGCGCCGAGCCCACCCGCACCACTTTCTTTTCCTGGATCACCCGCAGCAACTTCGCCTGCACGCCCAGCGGCATGTCGCCGATTTCATCGAGGAACACCGTGCCGCCCTCGGCGATCTCAAACTTGCCGGCCTGTCCACCTTTTCTAGCTCCTGTGAACGCGCCTTCGTCATGGCCGAACAGTTCACTCTCCACCAGTGCTTCGGGCAGGGCAGCGCTGTTGATTGCAATAAACGGACGCTCTCTTCTGGGACTGGCATTGTGAATCGCCTGCGCGAAAAGTTCCTTGCCCGTCCCGCTTTCGCCTTTGATGAGCACAGTGGAAGGACTGCCGGCCGCTAGCCGCGCCCACTCCTTCAGTTCCGTGATAGCAGAGCTTTGCCCAATGATGTCGTCAAACGTGTAGCGCTGAGGCGGCAAGGCGCGCCGTACCGGCTGCAGGAGGTAACTCGTATTCTCCCGGAAGACTGCAACCGCACCGATCACCGCGCCGCTATCATCCCGTAGCAGAGAACCCGAGGTATGAATCTTTTTTCCCGTCCGTTCGACGGTCATTTCTTTGTTTTCGTATTCAATGCTGTCGGCAAGCAGTTGCAGAACCGGCGGACGCTGATAAACCTGAGCCACATGGCGTCCCTTTACCAACGCAGGGTTTACGCCGAAAATCTCTCCGGCCTTCGCATTGATCTCCGTGATCAGCCCATTGTTATCGATGGAGATAAGGCCGTCAGACATGCTTTCCAGCAGCGTGTTGGAATAGCGATAGGCCATGTATAGCTTGTGCGTCGCTCGTTGCAGGCAAAGCTGGTTTTCGATTGCATTCACTCCCGCCACAACCATCCCGAGTGTGTGGGAATTGGCAACGCGATAATCGCCGGTGATATTGAGAACCCCAAGTATCGCGCCCTCGACATCGAAAATCGGCGCCGCCGAACAGGTGAGGAAGTGATTCTTCTGCGCAAAGTGTTCCCAGGCGTGGATCTGCACAGGTTTACGTTCGGCGATCGCGGTACCGATGGCGTTTGTTCCCTTGCTGGCTTCGCTCCAATCGCCGCCAGGACAAAGATGAACCTGCTTTGTCTGTGCAGTGATCTCCGGGTCGCCCAGCACATCCAACAGAAAGCCGAACTCGTCGGTAAGAGTTACCTGGAAGCCCGAGCCTCTGACAAAATTGTAGAGGTTCTCAATGAACGGTCGCGCCACCTTGATCAGGCGATGCTTTGCGTAAAGGCGCTCCCGGAGTTCCGACTGGTTGATGCCACTCTGCACCTCGTGGAAGGGATCGACCTTCAGATTCCGGCTTCGCTGCCATGAATTCGCCACCTCAGGGCGTAGAATTTTCAGGTCGAGCTCACCGTTTTGGACATATTGGCTCCACGCTTTTTCCACAAGGACAAGGCTGCGTTGCGACATGCGTGGGCTCCTGAAATGCCATTTGGAGTGGCGAAAAGGCACTCCGGCCGAAGTGTCTATCATCGCCTTTCATGCATGATTGTCAATATCTTTTTTGACATCATCGCCTGCGCCCCACCTTTCCAGACGACGGCTGGCGAGGCGCAGCCAATAAACATTCAGCCTCCACAAATCGGGATGACGATCGCGATTAGATCATTCTTGGCGTAGCGAGCGACCAAAATGAAAGGCTCCGAACGTTAGCTTCGGAGCCTTTCTTCTGCCATACGTCGTAGCCGGTTAGACCACCACCTCGGGGATCTCCATCTGTTGTTTGCGGAAGGCGCTTACGAACGCCACCACCACCTCGGGGTCAAACTCGTGGCCGGCGCCGCGTTCCAGAATCTCACGCGCCTCATACGTAGTACTTCCCTTGCGGTAAGGGCGGTCGCTCGTGATGGCGTCATAGGCGTCAGCCACCGAGAGGATTCGTGCCTCCAGCGGAATGTCATTTCCCGCGCGATCGCTGTAGCCGGTACCGTCGAAGCGGTCGTGGTGGGACAGGATGATGGGCAGCACACGGCGCAGTGAACCACCCACTGGCTCCAGCAGGCTCACTCCACGAGTCACATGCTCGCGCATCTCGTCGTACTCACTCGAGGAAAGACGTGCGGCCTTGTAGAGGATCTCGCGGCTGATGTCCAGTTTTCCGATATCGTGCAGCAGCCCTGCCGCACGAACGTCTTCCACCCGTTCATCGTTGAATCCCATCTCCTCGGCGATACGCGCGGCGTAAATCGAGACGCGATAGGAATGGTTCTGAGTGTAGGTATCTTTGGAAATAAATTGTCGCAGTATCATCAGCACGCCGTGATAGGTTTCGCGCAACTCGCGTAACCGTGCAGCATTGCGGTCGTACAGCGTACCCATCGCGTATCCGGTAAGCACCAGCGACCCACCCCATACCGTGATGTCAAACCACTTCTGCGAGCTGATCGTGCCCACACTATGTCCGAATATGTTCGGATTTAGAAATGTGATCAGGACGACTAGCAACACACTTGCCAAGGCAGTCAGGGTCGCATGTCGTCGCCCATAGCAGTAGGCAGAGAACAACGTCGGGAAGGTATAAAAGCTGAGCAGTATGCCGCGATTGGTGATCAGAAAATTACACAACGCGGCAATGACAAACAAGGAAAGAATGAGCCAGAGCTCACGATTCACATCCGCAAACTGCTTCAAGAAGCTCTTATTCAATTCAATCTCCAACGCCGCACGGTAGTTGGACTGCGGCCCGGCATCGTCGGGACCGTGCCACCATCGTACTTAGCAAATAGAAAAACCATGCTACGGAGATTCTGGATGGGGCGCAAGAGTACCAAGGAGATGTACTAAAGTTGCAAACAAAAGAAATGGGCAGCCAATTGGCTGCCCATCCCACACGAACTTTTCGGACGCGAAATTAAACGGCCGTCACGTTCTCTGCCTGCCAGCCCTTGGGTCCTTTGACGACGTTGAACTGCACGGCCTGGCCTTCCTTGAGACTCCGGAAGCCATTTGTCTGGATAGCCGAGAAGTGAACGAAAACGTCTTCGCCATTCTGGCGGCTGATAAAACCAAAGCCCTTCGCGTCATTGAACCACTTAACGATTCCTTGTTCCATGGTGTTACGTGTTCCTTCGTGAATTGAAATCAGGCTGAGTGAATCGGAGGGAGTTCGTCTGCAGATACGTGTTCCGGAGCAGCGCTTTTTTTGTCGCTCTCAGGGCGGCTCTACCTCTAGCGTCCTTCCAAATCATAAAGCGCGGCCATTGTAGCACTCTGTACTCAGAATTCAGTATCAGTAAAACCCACTAAGAATGTAAGTAACTGAATCAACAAGGAAAATATTTTTTTTAATCCTCGTTCTTAACCTCCCGGAGCGTCGGATTATGACGTAAGCGCACCAGATTTGTCCGGTTTCTGGTCGCAAAGATCACCGCTTTCCTGCGAGCCATCGCGCCGCTTTTCCACAGCATCCTTTACTTACTGTCAAATCTTTACGCCCGCACCCCATAGGACATGTCCCCTAAATTGCAATTCAAGGGCTTTGGATGGTTTCAGGCTTTGCTGAAGCTGTGTTACCGTAACCCAAATACAGCGGTAATCCTGCGTTCGGCGGTCACGGCCGAAATCGGCCTTCAACTTGCAAACGCATCGGAGCGCAATCATGTTCGGATTTGGTTATAACAAAGAAAAATCGCGTGCCAACGCTGAACGCTATTTGCAGCAGAACAAACTGCAGAACGCCATCTCCGAATACGAAAAGATTCTGCAGGTGGAGCCGAAAGATCTCGCCATTCTCAATACGGTTGGCGATATCTATTCCAGGCTGGGACAGAACGAAAAGGCGGTCGAGCGCTTCCTCATCATCGGCGAATCCTATATCGCGGACGGCTTCCTCCCGAAGGCGATCGCGATGTACAGAAAGATCACCAAGCTCGATCCCAACGGCCTGCCCGCCATGGAAAAGCTGGCCGAGCTTTACCGCAAGCAGGGGTTGGTCAGTGACGCAAGGTCTATGCTGCTTCAGGCTGCCGAGGCCTACACCCGCAAGGGCCAGTCCAAGGAAACTCTTCGGCTGCTCAAGCAACTCGTCTTGTTCGATCCGGAAAACGTGCAGGTCATCACCCGCACCGCCGATCTGATGAACAAAAGCGGCGAGAAAAAAGAAGCCAAGGAGATGCTTTCGCGGTCAGCCTCCACGCTCGTCGAGCGCCATGCCCTCGATCCCGCGCTGAAGGTCCTCGAACGCCTCATCGCCCTCGATAACGACAACCTGCGTGCCCACGAACTCCGCGCCCAGGTCACTCTGGAGTTGGGCGATGCCGCACGCGCCGCCGAACTCTACGAAGCTATCCCTGATCTTGACTCTCGTTCCGACGGATTGCGCAATCTTCTGGCTGCATACTTAAGCCTGGACAATCTCGAAAGCGCCGTCCCCGTAGCCCGCAAACTGGTTTCGATTCACCACGATGCCGATGGCATCGTGAAGGTCGCGGCCCGTCTTTACAAGGCGAACGAAACCCTTCAGGCTCTCACGCTCTACAATGAATTTTCGACCGAAGTCCTTGCTCATGACAAGGAAGACGTGATGGCGCACCTGCACGGAGCCGTCTCCCGTGTGCGCACCGACCCGCAAGCCCTGCAGACCCTGTATGGCCTCTTCCAGCGCGCCGGCGAAAGTTCCATGATCGCCGAGATTCTCGAACTCCAAGCCCACGCCTGCGTGCAAAACGACCAGTTAGAGCGCGCTCGCGACGCCTACAAGGAACTGATTGAGCTGGAGCCGGACAACGCCACTCATATTCAGGGCTATCGACAGGTATGCGCTCGCCTCAGTTCGGATGCACCCGCAGCCTCGCTCGGAATCAATCCCGAAGCCGAGCCGCGCACCTTGGAGGAGTTTCTCACCGGCAATGAGCCTATTCTGCCTCCGCAGAATTATCCGCCCGAAACAGAGGAACAGATTTCCAGCGCCCTCACCGAAGCCGAATTGTGCGAGTCCTTCTCGTCCAAGAAGCGCGGCATTGACGCCTTGGAACTTGCATTGCTAAGCGCCCCTGAGGATCTGCGCCTGAATCGCACTCTTGCCATGCTCTACAGACAGGAAGGCGACACCTCCCAGGCTGCCCGTTGCTACAAAACCATGCAACGTGTTCTGGAGAGCCTGGGTGAAACCGAAGCTGCCGGTTATTATGCCAAACTTACCGGATCCGATCAGACCACCACTTGGGAGGTAAAAGGCAGCGAATTTACCGACTTCGACCTTTCAGACAATTCCGGGAGCGTCGGCAGCGCCGAGGAGATCGATCTGTCCAGTGAGTGGGAGTCCGTCTGGAAAGACTCCCCGGCACCTCCGCCCACGCCATCTCCGTCCTCCACTCCGGATTCTCCGGTCACGTCCTCTGCGCATATATCGGAACTGCTGGATGAGGTGCATTTCTGTCTCGCACAGCAGATCTGGTCGGAGGCCGAAACAGGGATCTCGCGCCTTGCCGTGGCCTGCCCTGAGCACCCCGAATTGCCTAAGCTGCGGAGCCAGTTGCTCCAAGGCAAGCCAGCGCCTCTAGCGCAGCCTCCGAGTTCCTCCTCCTTCGAAGTCATTGAGCTAGTTGACGATCTGTCATCGTTCCCGGCGTCTCCCACGCTTCAGCCTCCGCCGCTATTGCCTGCGCCTCGAACTGCTGCACCTACGCTCAATTCGCTGGCCGCCGAACTCGATGCCGAGTTGGGAGACAGCTTTACTCCCATCCCCCAGCCCCGGCGCGAAGCCTCTTCCCCAGCAGTGCGCCCGGTTGCTCCCGTACCTACGCCCGTCTTCGACCTGCCTCCTGCCGCGCCCTTTGCGCCTCCGCCACACGTCTTCGGTGAAGACGATCCCTTCCAGGCTCTCCCCGCTCGTGCGCAGGGTGCGCATGAATTAGTGCCCAGCCTTTTTGCCGCCGAAGCTGCAGCAGAACCCGAACCGCTTCTTACTCCCAGCGTCTTTGGCGATCTTCTGCAGAGCTTTGAAGAGGAACTGGCTGCGCCGCAGGACGAGAACAACGATCCGGAAACCCACTTCAATCTCGGCATCGCTTTCCGAGAGATGGGCTTGCTAGATGAAGCCATTGGTGAGTTGCAGAAGGTCTGCAAAATGGCCGGACACGGGTTGAGCAAAGCCCGGGCTCAGGAGGCTTTCATCTGGCTCGCCACCTGTTTTGTCGAGAAGTCCGTTCCCGAGGCTTCGTTCAAGTGGTTCCTGCGCGCCCTTGAGTCGGCGCCGGATGAAGAATCGCGTACCGCCCTGAATTATGAGCTTGCCAGCGCCTATGAAGCTGCCGGGCGCAAGCGTGAGGCGCTCGAGCACTTTATGGAAGTCTATGGCAGCAACATCGATTATCGTGACGTCGCATCCCGCATCCATGAATTGCGCTCTGCCGTATAATTTTTGGAAATTGAAATACGGTGGCAATATCTGGCCCGTGCCGGATAAGGATTCTTCTGATTTTCGTTATCTTCCCGCTGCTCGATTCTGTCTTTTGCTCTCTTCAGCGTAGAATCAGGCTTGTGCTAAGAAAAACCTGGAGCGGCAAATCGCCTCCCGGCTACGCTTTGCCAATCGCGAGAAAACAGGGACGCATCGAATTGACGATGGAAGTAGGACCGCTGAAGCAGACTTCACAATCGCCAGTGCCGGAGGATAATCCCGGCCAACTCCTCCCACCAGGCGCCCACCCCCCGGTGTGGGCGCAGCGCTTGTTGCTCGTGGTTGAGGTCGTCATAGCCGTCTGGGCCGGTCTTCTGGTCATGGTGCTTCCCTGGACGCGTCTATGGACCGAGAACCCCTTGCTGGCCGGATGGCCCGTTCTCAAACTCCTCCTCACTCAGAATTTTGTTCGCGGAATGATCTCCGGCATAGGTATAGCCGACCTTGGCATGGGAATATGGGATGCCCTGCACTACCGCGATCTCCAATAGCGGACTGTAAACAATTTATTTTATGAATGATCAGACGAAATTCACTTCGACCCGCTCACGGCTCGCTTATGAGAATGACGCTTTCCTCAATGGGCCCGATGGCCGTCCCCTGCGCGTCCTCGCCGAATATCTCGAGCCACTCGCCCGCTTTCGCCGCGCGAAGATTCAGGACACGGTAGTCTTTTTCGGCTCCGCCCGCTTCCACAGCCTCAGCCACGCCGAGGAAGCTGTGCAGTTGCTCCCCGGCCCGGGTTGCGAAAAACCGGCTGCCGATCATGAGCAGGTAGCCCACCGCGCCCATCGTGCCGTGGACATGGCTCACTATTACGAGGATGCCCGTCGCCTCGCGCACATGCTCACCGACTGGACCCTGACCCTCCCCGGCAAGCGCCATCGCTTCGTCGTCACCACCGGCGGAGGCCCCGGAATCATGGAGGCCGCCAATCGTGGCGCCCGCGAGGCCGGAGGCAAAACCATCGGCCTCAATATCGCCCTACCCTGCGAGCAGGAGCCCAACCCTTACATCACTCCGGAGCTCAATTTCGAGTTCCACTATTTCTTCATGCGCAAGCTCTGGTTCGCCTACCTGGCCAAAGCCCTGGTGGTCTTTCCCGGCGGCTTCGGAACCTTGGACGAACTCTTCGAGATCCTGACCCTGGCCCAGACCGAAAAGCTCGCCAAAAAGATGACCGTGCTCGTCTACGGTGAGGAATACTGGCGTCGCGTGCTCAATTTGGAAATGCTGGCCGATGCCGGAACCATCGCCCCCGAGGACGTGAACCTCTTCCAGTTTGTCGATACTCCCCAAGCGGCCTTCGCCAAACTCCAGGAAAATCTTATCCGCGACCATCTCCAGTCGCCACCGCAGGCCAAGCGCTTCCAACCGGAGATCGCCAGCACTCGGCGCTGACGCGAATCACTGTAGTGTTTTTCCGCCACGAATGAGAAACGAATAAGTGACCGTGGGCCCCAGGTTCGCGCCGAGGTTTTTTCGGCGATAACCTGGGAAGGATCAACTCCACTCTGCGGCTTTTGTAGTTGCTGGTGCTCCGGCTTTTGTAATTGTTGTTGCTCTGAGGACCCGCGGCTGACGTCCTTTACCCCACCCAACTACTCTTTACCGCCACTGCTCCCACACACCACAGCAGCGCATCTTCTAGTTTTTCCCGGTTCAATCCGCTCTCTGCCAGAAAGCTGGCAAACTCCGGACCTTCGCCCAGCCGCTCGGCCATTGCCGCCAGCACCATCGTGTACTCGGGTGGGACGTTCAGTTTCACCGCTCGCAGCAGGTCGTCAAAGACGGCGATCAGCTCGAAGAGCAATCCATCATCGTCTTCGTTTTCCTGGTTGGCAACATAGAGCGCCTGGCCGATGTCACACAGCAACTCCAACTCCGTCGGCACCGGACGCACGTCGCTGAAGCCGTTGTCGCTCGCGATCAAGGCTTTCAATCCGTCCGCCGGATGGCGGAAGAAAAGTATCCGGTCTTCGCGGGTGATAGGGCGCTCGCTCTCGCCCTCTGAGCCGATCAGCGTATAAAATTGCGGCCCCTCTGCGGCCGGGTCCATGCGAAAGCCGATCAAATATAGCTCCCGATTGAGATTCTTAGGCGGAAATGCGACTAACGGACTATCCATTCCTCTATTTTAATGACTTTGCACAACTTTACTTTCCGCACTCGTGTTTAAAGTTTAAAGTTTGTGAGACTTTCTCTGGACGGGTGGATAGCTATGCGAAAAATGCTTCTCACAGTGATCAGTTTCGTTGCTCTCTCAGCTCTGGTGGCCTGCGGCGGAGGATCTTCCAACAGCGTTACCGTTCCAGCGCCGCCCTCCGGCGGAAACAGCGCTGGCTTCTCCAACGCCAGCCTTACCGGAAACTACGTCTTCGCCGTCAGTGGCGGCACCCAGAACAACAACTTTGCCGTAACCGGAGTCTTCACCGCCGATGGCAACGGTAACGTCACCGGTGGCGTTCGTGACACGGTCAATGACAGCGGCGGCCAGACTCTCAACGAATCCATCACCGGCAACTACAGCGTCAATCAGGACGGGCGAGGTCAGGTGGTTCTCAACGGTGGCTCCGGCCAGGTCATCTACCGCTTTGTTCTGCAGTCCTCCTCGTCGCTGCAATCCCCCATCATCGGCAAGCTCTTCCAGGACGGCACTACTTCCAATAACGTCATCGTCGACGGAACCGGAAGAATTGAGGCGCAATCCCCCCCGTCCACCACGCTCACCGGACCCTACGCCGTCCGCCTCGATGGCGAGGATAGCAACAGGAGTATCTACGGAGCCGTCGGCGGACTGACCATCAGCGGAAGCAGCATCGGCGGCACCATCGACGAAAACGACTCCGGCGCCGTCAACACGCTGCTCCCCATCTCCACCACCACTACACCTAATGGCTACGGTCTCTCTGCGAACGGTCGCGGTACTTTAAGCTACGTCACCCCAAACTCCACCGCCACCACCCTCTTTCCTCCGGGAAGCCACAATTTCATCGTTTATTACGTCTCGCCCAACCATCTCGAACTTCTCAGCACCGACCAGAAGTTCTTCCTCCACGGCTACGCCGACCTGCAGACCTCCGTCAGCGCCAACGCCGCGGCCTTCACCGGAGGCCAGGTATTCTCCATCTCCGGCTATGACACCAACGGCTTCCGCGTGGAGACCGGACGGGCGACCCCGGACGGTGCCGGGACCCTCAGCAACGCCATCGAGGATGTCAATACCGAGGGCGCCTACTACGCCGGTGTCAGCCTCACCGGAAGCAGTTATACCGTCGGCTCAGGTGGCCGCTGGACCGCCAGTCTGGTGGGTACCCCTCTTGCCGGTTCCACCACGAGCCTGGTGGGATGGCAAGTCTCGCCGCAGCAGTCGGTTGTTCTCACCACCAGCCCCACCATTGTGGAAACCGGCACCATGCGCGCCCAGACCACCAGCCTTTCCACTCTTACCAACGCCAATGTCGCCGGCAATTACGCTCAGGATTTCTCTGGCTATAACTCCAGCGCCCAAAGCAGTTTCGAACTGACTGGAAACTTTTATGCCAACGGAGCCGGCGGCCTGGGCGGCACCTACGATATGCAATCCGATATCAATGGTCTCAGCCTTGATATACCTACCAGCGGCACCTACACCGTCGATCCCACCCTCGGACGCAACGCCAGCGGAAATATCAACGGCTTCCCCGTAGTCATCTATACGGTGGACCAAAACACCATGTACGTCATTTCGGCTGAGCAGTACAACGTAGCGCAAGGCATGCTGGTCAGCCAGCAGCCCTAGAACTTCTCTCCCGGGAGAAGCCCTGGCCTGTGTATTGGGCCGGGGCTTCTCCCAATTTTCATCTCCGTCCGCCATTCGCGTGACGCCCCTATTGTCATCTGACGTAACAGCAGAAATTTTTGTGCGCGAGTTCTTTCGGTCAGAGTTACTATCAACCTCAGTCGTATGTTTTACGCAACAAAGAGGATGATATGGTAGTAAAAATAGGTGATTGGCTGAAGTCGGAAGTAGAATACGGACGCGATCTCGCTGACTCTGGATTGCAGGGGGCACGTACCGCACGCGATTCAATGCTACAGGGCGAACACGTGGGCACGGTTCTCTCGCGATCCGCACGCGATTCTTGGGCTCCGTCGGTGATGGGCGCAGGCGTTGGCGCGTTATGTGCTCTGATCGCGCAGCGAAGAAAGCCCAATACCGCCGTCGTCATTGCCCTGAGCTTTGTCGGTAGCTTCGTCGGATTTACCGCCGGAGTCGCTTGGGAGACCCGCCAACTCTCCTCGGGTATCGCCCGTGGTGCAATGCGCAGCATCGGTTCCACACGCGACTCGCATTGGCTGGGCAAGCACCCCATCAACTTCGGTTGATACAGGTTTTCAGGCCTTCAGCCCCGCCCGCCGCACCCGTTCCCGCAGTGACCAGTTCATCTGAAAACGGGGCAGTTGCGGGGCCTTGGTCTGTTACATCACTTCCACATCGCCCACTCTATTTCCATGTGATGGTTTCGCCGGCTGCGTCCTAGGCTCTGGCGCCGGCCGTGCTCCCGGAGGTAAGGCCAAAGCATCGGTCTTGCTGATGTCAATATCGCCGTTGTCGGATGTGACATTGATCTTCACTCCGCCTCTGCCTACCGCCCCCGTAGCGCTGGCCGAGCCAGTGTGGCTCTCCGAGCGCATATTCTCGAAGTCGCTTGAGATATCGCCATGATGGGTCACCACTTGGTACTGGAAATTCGCCTTCGGTGGCAGACTCAACTGCACGTCCCCGTGATGCGTTGTCAGATCCAGATTCCCCAGCGCCGTCGCCGAAGTGCTCTCCAGATCGATATTCCCGTGGTCGTCATTGATATGAACATCGCCGCTCAGATTCCGTAAACTCACATCTTTGGACTTCGTCGAAATCGACAGCGGACCAAGCAATCCATCCCCTTGCAGATCGCTGGAGTCCATAGTCAGGTCGCCATTCAGCCTGGCAAACTGCAACTCCGTCCGCGAGGTTCGAATCGTCGCCCCTTTTTTCAGCTCTGACAGATGCGCCTCGCCAAAGATCTCCGCCGTAACCGCCACCGTACCCGATATCGAATCCAACGTAAGATCATCCAGCCGTCCATCTGCCGTCAGGTTCCCAGAGACGTTGTTGGCCTCCAGAGATCCCTGTTTGGTCGTGATGTTCGCGTTCCCCGTCACCTGATCCAGGCTCACGTCTCCTCGCTGCGATACCACCTTCACATCCCCGGTGCGCTGGATCACCTCAACATCTCCGTGTCGCGCCGTCACTTCCAGGTTTGCCTTCAACGGCAGATACACTTCAATATCGCTGACCACACCTCTTTCGCCCGCGCCCTCGGTGTTGGCCTGCACCTCCACCGTTGCGCCCTGTGCCTGAAACTTCGGTGTCGTTGACTTGTTAATTGAATCCGCCTCGCGTTGACTTTCGGCGACAACCCGCTTGTGATAAACCACCTTAACCTGCGGTTGGTCCCATTTGTTCACCGTGACGTTGCCGCGCTCGCAACTCACGTGAACCGCATCTCCGGCAGGGAACGGCTGCGATAACTCGCCGTCATAGGTGTAGTCGCTGCCGAACAGATGCATCACGCCTTCATCCGCATCCTCGTTATCCCGCAACGGGCCCCAGCCGAGGGCATTGCTCCTGTACACCGCGCTCAACCCCATTCCAACCACAATCACGATCAGCAGCAGAAACACCGTTACCCCGCCCATCCTTGGCATCGGACGCCGGGCCTTGCGTGAGGCGAAGAACTCCGCCACGCGCACCAATCCCACTAATATCAGCAGCACTGGCCAGAACTTTACAAAATTACGGAACAGCGCAATCGTGAAACCGAAATTCCTCAGCAGAAACAGCAATCCGATCGCAATCAGAATCAGCGGGCCCACCACCGAATACCGGCGTGACGGACGTACAGATGTTGCAGTGCTACCCATTGTGCGCCTCATCGTTATCGCAGTTTGTCACCGTTGGCCGCGCTGGCGTGTGATAAACAGCCACACGCCGATCACGATCAAAATCACCGGCCAATAACGTCTGATCCAGAAAAAGCTGAAGAATCCCAGGTTGTTGAGCAGGAACAGCACTCCGAGTCCAATCAGCACCACCGCTCCCACCAGGCTGCGCTCGTGATCCGGCTGGTTTGCAGAATTGGGCATCCCCTCCGGACGCATCCGCGACGCCAGGCAGGGCTCGCAAAATATATTCCCCTGCACGTCGCGCTTGCAGATTTCGCAAAGCGCCTTGCCACAGTTGCAGCAGTAGGCAGCCGCCGCCGTGTCGGGGTGTTGTGCGCAGTTCATCGGTCTCTCTCCTCTGCTTCGGTGCCTTGGGGTACATTGTAGCGATACATCTTATGGGTACATTGTAACTACTGGAACTTTCCGATGCTCACCCCTGCCATCATCATCGCGGCGATATTGACCCTTCTACCGCTCCTGGCAGCGGCCTTCTTCGGCAATCGCCTCGCTGGTATGGCGCAATCCCTCCCTGCGCCCCTTCAACTCCTCGGCCCGGCTGTATTGTGCGTTCCGTATCTGCTGGTAGCCTGCTCCACCGGAACCTTCCACTGGGATTGGCTGGCCTTGTACGCGCTGCTGCCCGTCGCGCTCTCCGCGCTAATGTGGCAGGCCCGCCGCGTCGATCGGGAGCAACGCGGCAACTGGCGTGATTTTCTGGTGCTCGTCACCTTGGGGCTGGCGGTCGATCTTCGCTGGTTTGAGCACGCCTGGCCTCCGCACCTAGCCGTATTTAACAAAATGCTGCTGCTGGATGCGGGAATCTACGGCCTGCTCATGCTGCGGCAGCTCGATGGAGTGGGATTCGATCTGCGCCTGCGTCCGAGCGACCTCGGCATTGGATTGCGCGAGTGCGCCTTCTACGCTCCCATCGCTATTGCCATTGGATTGAACATCGGTTTCCTGCGACTACACGCGTTCTGGCCGCCCCCGCCGGGCTTGGCCGTGGCATTTGTCTTCACTTTTTTCTTCATTGCCATTCCGGAAGAGCTCTTCTTTCGCGGATGGATGCAGAACCTGCTGGAGCGCCGCATCGGGCGCTATCCGGCGCTTCTGCTCACCTCTGTGCTGTTCGGCTTGGCTCACTTCAATAAGCGCAGCGTGCATTTCAACTGGCGCTACGTATTGCTGGCCGCCGTGGCAGGAATCTTCTATGGCCGCGCCTGGCGTCAACAGCGCCGCGTCGGAGCATCTGCGATCACGCACGCCTGCGTGGACACGATATGGTCCTTCTGGCTGCGCTGATGGTCTCCCTGCGCGTGTCCCGGTGGCCGATAGTACAGATATCCAAGCCCAACCCGCATGTTGTGATTGACCGGAGCCGGTATCGTAGTGGCAATGCAGATACCGAAGATCGCATGCCCAATCGCCAGCGTGTAGAGATTGCGGTAGTGAAGGAAAAGAAAGCAGGCGGCGATTCCCCACAGCAGTGTCGCCGGCGTCAGTATCGGGTTCGGCAGGTGTGCGAATGCGAATAGCCCCGCTGCCGCCATCGCTGCCATCTTTTTTTCAGGCAGCAATCGCAACAGGCGTAGCAGGAAGAAGTCCATCAGTAGAAATTCCTGCAGAAGCGCCCAGATGGTATAGCCGCAATAGCGTTTCAAAAACAGCGCAGGTGAGCCCGGCAGGTGCAAAGTATCCAGGTTGAAAGCGACAAACCCGGCAATCCCCGCCACCATCAGCGCGACGCCGACCACCCACAGCGAACGCACGAAGCCCGAAAACCGCAGCCCCATCACGCCCCAACCATCGAATGACAATCCGGTAACCAGGAACACCCAGATCAGCCCAGCCCAGTAACACACGCCTTGCAAGGGCTGCGGCGTCCAGCACGCAAGCAGAACCAGCCCATATCCCACCGAAAGTTCCAGCAGATCGCGCCGCTTGCGTTCTGCACGAGCGGGCATCAACGTGCCAGGAATCGTCGATTTATCGAACGGAATCAACTCCATGTCCGCTCTTGCCAGCAAACCATCGCCGCCCCTTGTACCTGTCTATCTCGTACCAGCTTGCTTTGATGCACCAATGTTTAAACTTGCACCTTCCTGTTCATTCATTTCGCCCCCTTCCAAGCCGCGCCTATTGCAAAATAGATTCATGACCTCCGTACGAATAGACAAGTGGCTCTGGGCCGCCAGATTCTTCAAAACTCGCTCCTTGGCCGCAAAGGCCTGTGAGCTCGGCAGGATTCTCTCCAACGGCCAGCCTGCCAAGGCTGCGCGCGAGGTTCGGATTGGCGACCGCTTGCGAATCACCAACGAGGGCGGCGACTTCGAAGTAGAGATCCTGCTTCTGAGTGAGGTGCGCGGTCCTGCCCCCGTCGCGCAGACTCTCTATCAAGAGACCGACGCCAGCCGCGAGGCGCGCCAGAAGGCCGCAGAGGAGCGCAAAGCCTTGAGAAGCTTCGAAACCCTCCCCGAAGGCCGACCCTCCAAACGCGACCGACGCGAAATCATCCGCTTCCGCGGCAGGGGATAACACAAAAATCTTCGGTGCCAACCTGAAGCAACACCGTCCCCCTGTGGAAAACTCTTAATTCGCTGCTGCAAAGCGCAACACTGTAACGAAATTCCTCTTTTTCGCGACATCTCCTCCTAAGTTGTTGATTCCTCATCCCCGAGAAACCAGAGCACAACCTCGGTCGCTTTTCTCTGTGTTGTGATTCACCACAACCTACCCCCGTTGCGATTTTCCGCACTAGCTCCCCATCCTCTTTAACCTGCTTGTTTTCTGCACCATAGATTCTCTCCCCCGCAATGGCCACCGGACTGCATTTATAGAGTGCGTACGCGGCAAGCCAGGAAAAAGCCGAGAGCCGCGAAACTTCAAACAAGGCCCCAGACAAAGGGGCGGAGGATCAGACAATGACGGTTATCCTAGTTCTCGCATTCTTCGTTACGTTTCTCGTGATTGAGCGCGTCATCAACAAGCCGGCCCCTGAATACGTTCTGCAAACCGCGCCTCATGCCGAAGCCGGCCCCCGCAAAGCGCAGCCCATCGTCGCAGGCTATGAGATTCCCGAACACCTCCGCTTCCACCAGGGTCATGCCTGGGCGCTTGGGCGAGAGCCCGAACCTGGTCCGCGCCGGTATCGATGACTTTGCCGCCAAACTGATCGGCGCCGCCGAGGAAGTCAACCTCCCGCAACGCGGCCAGTGGATTCGCCAGGGACAAAAAGTGTGGAGCTTCCGCGTCAACGGTGAGTTGGTCGAGATGGTCTCCCCGATCGAAGGCACGGTCAGCGACGTCAACGACGAAGTGGTCCGCCACCCCGAGAGCCTGACCGCCGATCCGTACGGCAACGGCTGGCTGATGACCGTGCAGAGTCCGGACGCCAAGACCAACTTCCGCAACCTGCTCGGCGGCAACATGGCCCGCAACCTGATCGCCGACAGCGCCAAGCGGTTGGCCGCCTACGCCACCGCTGGAGCAACATGGCTCTGGCGCAAGACGGTGGCAAGGCGCACGGCGGCATCGCCAAACATCTGCCCGAGGGCAAGTACGTCGAGATCACCAAAGAGTTCTTCCTGGCCTGAATGACTCGAAACGGGCTCCTGCAACCACAGGAGCCCCTTGAGCAACTCACCCGGAGGGCACATCCCCCCGGGTTTTTAGTGCATACCGACGGCGAGTTTCACAATTGATGTGAGGTTAATTCGCTGAATGCACACAGTTTAGGCGGGTGATTGTTGTCACGAGAGGAGGTGACTGCGATCACGGCTGGAGCCCCGGGAAACGAACAGACTATACGCGTCCTGCGGTGTGCTTAAAAGCCGTCGCGGGCGGGCATTCCTTAACCAGAACGGGACGGAGGCAGCAATGAGCTTGCTTGCTCACAGACTGATGCGATTGATCGAGACGCACGCTGACGCGCTGGCAGAGAACGCTGGAGTCACAGATCGCGAACTCGAGCGTTGCGCGACTTACAGCCGTGTCTCCCCCGAAGAGCTGAAAAAGCTGGTAGGCGGAGTCTACGGGCATCTAGGGCAATGGCTGGTGACTAAGACGGAGCAAGATATCGAGCGCGCCTACACCATGGTCGGAATGCGCCGCGCCGAGCAGTGCGTTCCGGTAAGCCAGTTGTTGTGGTGCATCGTGCTGGTCAAAGAAAACCTCTGGGACTACCTGAAGGACATGGAAGGTCTTGAGAATACCTCTGAGATCTTCGGCAAACTGGAATTGATGGAGATGGTGGATCAGTTCTTTGACCGTGCCATGTACTACGCCGTGCGCGGACATGAGAAGGTGCGCGAAGCGCGGCTGGGCGAACTCAGCAAATCGAGTTGAACAAGTAAAACGCCGTCGTCCACGAGTTAGCAGAGTAGGTGGCTCCTTTTCAAGAGGTCGTTTTAGATGGCGTGGGAAACTGAATACAAGAAGAAGCTGATGACGGCGGACGCGGCCGTGCGCGCAATCGAGAGCGATATGCGCGTTTATGTCCACGGCAACGCGGCGTTTCCCCTGGTCCTGCTGGAGGCTTTGACGCGCCGCGCCGGGCAGGTTCGCAATGTCGAGATGATGCACGTGCTGGGCTTCGGCGATGCCTCATTACAATCGGCCGGAGTTTGCCGAGAGCTTCCGGCATAACGCCCTGTTCATCGGCAGCAACATGCGCCGGACGGTGCAGGAGGGGCGCGCCGATTATATCCCGGTCCATCTGAGCGAGATCGAGGATCTCTTTCGCGACCAGAGCGTGGAACTCGATGTGGCGCTGCTGCACGTCTCGACTCCCGACCGTCACGGATATTGCAGCCTCGGCGTGGCCGTTGAGACGACGCTGACGGCGGCGCGCTGCGCGCGTATCCGCATCGCCCAGGTCAACGATCAGATGCCGCGCACCTTCGGCAACACCTTCATGCACGTCAGCGAATTCGACGCCATCGTGGAGTGCTCGCATCCGCTTGCCCGAAGTGATTCCGCAACCGACGACCGGAGCAGCATAGCAGATTGCG
Source organism: uncultured Acidobacteriota bacterium (assembly GCA_963786435.1). Taxonomy (GTDB): domain Bacteria; phylum Acidobacteriota; class Terriglobia; order Terriglobales; family Acidobacteriaceae; genus TOLSYN. Next base: position 955,550 of record CAWAZK010000002.1, on the reverse strand, counting down.
CGCCACGTCGCGACGCTGATCGATGACGGCGCCTGCCTGCAGGTCGGCATCGGCGGGATTCCCAGCGCCATCCTGCCCTTCTTGATCAACCGCAAGGATCTCGGAATCCACACCGAGACGCTCACCGAAAGCGCAATCCCGCTGATCGAAAAGGGCGTGATCACCGGAGCCCGGAAGCAGATCAATCCCAACAAGATTGTCCTGGGCTTTGCCCTTGGCACCCGCGAATGGTACGAGTTCGTGGACGATAATCCACTATTCGATTTTCAGCCCAGCAGTTATTGCAACGATCCTTTCGTGATCGCGCAAAACGACAACGTGGTTGCGATCAACTCGGCCGTCGAAATCGACATCACCGGGCAGGCCGTCTCAGATTCGGTGGGCACCAGGTTCATCAGCGGATTCGGCGGACAACTGGATTTCATGCGCGGCGCCGCCCGCAGCCGCGGAGGCAAGCCGATGATCGCCATCTCCTCCACGGCCAAAGAACGGATCGGTCTCGCGGATTGTGCCGCAGATCAGCAACGGCGCCGGCGTGGTGACCACGCGCGCCGATATGCACTACGTTGTCACCGAATACGGCGTGGCCTATCTGCACGGAAAAAACGTGCGCCAGCGCGCCGAAGCCCTCATCCAGATCGCTCATCCCAAGTTCCGCGAAGAACTCACTCAATATCTGCGCGAGATGGGATTGGGTCCGAACGAATTTCGCCGATACGGTGAGGTGAAGATGGCCGCAGAAGCCAAAGGCAACGTTGAGATGAACCAGGACGAGTGCAAGGGCTGCGGCCTTTGCGTCGAATCCTGTCCAGCGCACGCGCTGGAACTGAGCCCGGAACTTGAATCACTACGGAGTGCTCACCGCGCGCGCTCAAGGCTGATCTCTGCTCCGGCTGCGGCATCTGCTACTACGTTTGTCCGGAGCCTGGAGCGATCAAGGTGTACCGGCGCGTGGTGGAGAAACGCGAGGTGCGCGATGCGGCAACTGTGTAAGGGAAACGTGGCCGTGGTGAAGGCGGCGCTCATGGCAGGCTGCCGCGCCTTCTACGGCTACCCGATCACCCCCGCCAGCGAAATCGCCGAGTATGCCGCCTTGCTGATTCCGCAGGCGGGTGGAACGTTCGTGCAGGCCGAGAGTGAAGTCTCGGCCATCAACATGGTCTACGGCGCGGCAGCAGCGGGCCAGCGGGTGATGACCGCCTCCAGCGGTCCGGGCATGAGCCTGATGCAGGAAGGGATCAGCTACCTGGCGGGAGCCGAACTGCCCTGCGTGATTGCCGACGTGATGCGCGCCGGGCCGGGGCTGGGCAATATCGCACCCGAGCAGAGCGACTACTTCGCCATGACCAAGGGCGGCGGCCACGGCTGCTATCGCAATATCGTGCTGGCTCCGTCCAGCGTGCAGGAGATGGCGTCCCTGACGATGCTGGCCTTTGAACTGGCCGACAAATACCGCAATCCGGCGGTGCTGCTGGCAGATGGATTTGTCGGACAGATGATGGAACCGCTGGATCTTGAGCTGATCGAAGCCGAGCCCGCCGGAAAAACCCTGGGCGGTGAAGGGCACGGCCGAGACACGCCAGAATCTGATCGCCTCCATCCATCTGACGCCGGATCTGATGGAAGCCCATATTCGCCGCCTGGAAGACAAATACAAACAGTGTGAGCGCGACGAGTGCCGCTGGGAGAGCTACCGCGCCGAAGATGCCGAAGTGCTGCTGGTGGGCTACGGCATCGTCTCCCGCGTCTTGCGCTCCGCCGGTGGATCTCGGCGCGCGAGCAGGGAGTCAAGGCAGGACTGTTCCGTCCGATTTCGCTATGGCCGTTCCCCTCGCAGGCGCTGGCGGAGGCCGCCAAGCCCGCAGCCATGGTCATGGTGGTCGAGCTCTCCACCGGACAGATGGTGGAAGATGTAAAACTGGCTCTCAACGGAGCCAAGCCGGTGGAGTTTTACGGGCGCGTTGGCGGCAACGCGCCTTCGGCCGAAGAGTGCAAAGCGGAGTTGTTCGCGCGCATGGAAGTGCAGGTATAGGAGGCGGCGATGAGTGAATACAAGATTGCGCAATCCAAGCCGCCGGTCTTCTTTGAACGCTTTGAGCGCAAGGATGAGAACCAGCACCAGACGCACTACTGCCCCGGCTGCGGCCACGGCGTCGCGCAGAAGCTGATTGCCGAAGCGCTCGGACGAACTGGGTGTGCAGGATCGCACCATCATGGTCAGCCCGGTCGGCTGCTCGGTATTCATCTACTACTATTTCGATACCGGCAACGTGCAGGCGGCGCACGGACGCGCGCCGGCCGTGGCAACGGGTCTCAAACGCGCCCAACCCGAGGCGATGGTCGTCGCCTATCAGGGCGATGGCGACCTGGCCGCGATTGGCACGGCGGAAATCATTCACGCCGCCAATCGCGGCGAGAACATCACCGTCTTTTTCGTCAACAACTCCATCTACGGCATGACCGGAGGCCAGATGGCTCCGACCACGCATGGTCGGCCAGGCCAGCACCACCACTCCCTGGGGACGCCGCGCCAACAACGATGGCTTTCCCGATCCGCATGGCCGAACTGATCTCAACCCTAGAAGCTCCGGTCTACGTCGAGCGCGTCGCCCTCTGCGACAGCAAGCACATCCTGCAGGCCCGCAAGGCGGTGAAGAAGGCTCTGGAGTTGCAGAAGCAGAACGCCGGATTCACTCATGGTGGAGATCCTCTCGCCCTGTCCAACGATCCTGAAGATGGAGCCGACGGTGGCGCGGCGCTGGGTTGGCGAGACTCTGACCAAGCAGTTCCCGCTCGGCGTCTTCCGCGACCGCAAGCCAGAGTTCGTCTCGGTGGCCGTACCACAGAAAAGCGTGGCCGAACTGCTGGACATCGCCGGCCTCGCAGCCAATCGGACAGATGAGCCCCATACGCAACGAAAACCACACCCGCGCCACGACCCTCAAAGTCGCAGGCTTCGGCGGACAAGGCGTTCTCCTGCTCGGCCAGCTCATCGCCGAGATGGGCATGCGCGAGCACATGGAAGTGAGCTGGCTGCCCAGCTATGGTCCGGAGATGCGCTCGGGCAGCGCCCACTGCCACGTCACCCTCTCTCATCAACGCATCGGCACCCCTCTGGTCACACACCCCGAGGTGCTGGTGGCCATGAACGAGCCCTCGCTGCGCAAGTTCGGAGCAACCGTCAAGCCCAGCGGAGTGCTGCTCTACAACGGCCGCAGCTTGCCGGAAGACTTGAACTTCAATGGCGTAACCGTGGCCTGCGTTCCCGCCAATGAGATTGCGAATCAGATAGGCTCGGCCAAGGTCGCCAATGTGGTCATGATGGGCGCCTTGCTCGAGGCGACCGACTGCCTGCCCTTCACTACCGCGCAGGCGGTCCTGAGCGGCCTCGTAAAAAATCCCAAGCTGGCGGAGATGAATGAAAAGGCTCTGGAGGCCGGACGAAACTATCTAGCCCAAGAGGTTCTGCGAGGCGCGTGCTGACGGCAATCAATTCTGCCACCCAGTGCAAAGTTATGCTGCCAGTGAGTGCAAAACAATGCTGCCGCAGGGGCAAAGCGACTTTAACCGCTACGGCCGACAATTCCCGCAATAGGATAGTGAGATACTGGCCCTGTTGTCAACAGGTATCTGCAAGAACACTACGACATGGAAAGAAGTTGGTGTCTAATCAGGCGTGAGTGCCGACGGTCCAGTTCGTCACCTGAAGGCATTGATTCTATCTGCTATCACGACATGCAATTGCGACAGGGAGAATAAGCGCAACAGGAAGCAGCCAATCCGGGGCTTTGTAGACACGGCAGCGAAAGGAAACGCATGGATAATCCCAACACACGCGCGCCATTGAAGCTCGGAAGGTCGGGAAAAATATTGCTGGCTCTCATTGTTCTCGGCGTCTTTTTTTGTCTGGGTTCTAATTTATGCGTCAATGCAGCTTATATGGATTTTATGCCGCAATCCCCCCAACCCGTGGCTGGTAGAATTTATCGTGTTCAGGTCAGCACGGGGCGTGGCTGGTCCGTCACTCGTTATGTTAATAGGGGGGAGCTTGATTTCGCAGAGCTCGTCCAAAAGGCAACTCCGGTGGTGATAGGTTTGATATTTCTTGGAATGGGAGCGCTGGTGGCCTTCGGGAAAGCGTCGGAATAGATTGTGGAGTTCGCTGCATATGACGCGGTGAATATGGCAAACGGCAGAGTTGTTTTGCACGCCTGGCAGCTTTGCGCTGCGCTCATTCTTCAATCCGACAGCATTGCGTTTCACTGCCTGGCAGCATTACATTGCCGCCAACAGCGCGGTCGCCGAAGCCGACAGATTCGCTGAATAGTCCGGTTCCAATGCTCTCTTTTTATCCGTGGCAAGACGTACCCTATCCCGTTTCCATTCCCTAAGTTAAACTTTTCTTTTCCCTCTGGAGAGCCCTGAATGCTGCGCCGCTTCCTTATCGCCACAATCCTGCTCGCCTTTTCGTTCTCCGCCTTTGCCCAGAAGCGCCCGTTCACCTTTGAAGACATGATGAACCTCAAGCGCGTCGGCGACTTCACCATCTCTCCCGATGGCCACTGGGTCGCCTTCGCTGCCGTCGATGTCTCCCTGGCCGACAACACCAAGCAGTCACATCTCTGGATCATCCCGTTCACAGGCGGCGTCCCGCACCGCCTCACCGAGCCCGGCCAGGGCACCGAAGACCGCCCGCGCTTCTCGCCCGATGGCAAGCACGTTCTCTTCACCGCCACGCGCGACGGCCTCTCGCAGCTCTACGTGCAGCTCTTCCACCCTGAGACCGGAACCCTCATCGGCGATCCGCACCAGCTCACCACCCTCTCCACGGAAGCCGATGGCGGCATCTGGTCCCCCGACGGCAAGCAGGTACTCTTTCTCTCCTCGGTCTGGCCCCACTGCCACGACGATGCCTGCAACAAAGCAAAGGACGATGCCGAGAAGAAATCTCCAGTCAAGGCCAGGGTCTTCGACCAGTTGCTCTACCGTCACTGGAACGCCTATGACAGCGGCAAGCGCTCGCACCTCTTCCTCATCAGCGCCGCCTGCGCTGGCTCTCAAACCTGCCCGCCCGCCCGCGATCTCACCCCCGGCGACCACGACGTTCCGCCCTTTTCCCTCGGCGGCCAGGACCAATATCAGTTCTCTCCCGATGGCCACGAGATCGCCTACACCAGCAACCTCGACCGTGTGCAGGCAACGTCCACCAATAGCGATGTGTTCACGCTCTCTCTCACCGATCCCAACGCTCGCGCAAAAAATCTCACTGTCGCCAATCTCGGCGCCGACTCCACGCCCCTCTATTCGCCCAATGGCCGCTACCTCGCCATCCGCTCCCAATTCCGCGCCGGATATGAGAGTGACCGCTTCCGCCTTCAGCTAATCGAACGCGCCACCGGACGCATCATCAACGTCACGGAGAACTTCGACCGCTGGGTTGACTCCATCTCCTGGTCGCCAGACTCCACCAAGCTCTACTTCACCGCCGAGGACACCGGCGAATCTCCCATCTACAGCGTTGAGGTTCCCGGCGGCCAGCCCAAGGAGGTCGTGCGCGGCTACAACGACTCGCCCATCCCCACCCCCGACGGCAAATCCCTGGTCTTTGCCCGCAGCTCCGTGCGCTTTCCCACCGAACTGTTCACCGTCTCCACCTCGGCTGGCACTGTTCTTCCACCTCCGCCTCCGAGGGACGGAAGGCATTCAGCGCACTCCAGCGCGCCGCGTGCCGTCTATTCAGAGAAGGATGATTCAATCGCCCCCGACTCCGGGGCCCGCCCGCTCACTCACATGAACGATGCGCTTCTGGCGCAGATCCAGATGCAGCCCATCGAGTGGTTCTGGTTCACCGGAGCCGAGAAAAAACAGGTGCAGGGATTCATCATCAAGCCCCCCGGCTTCGATCCCGCCGCCAAGTATCCCGTCAAGTTCCTCATCCACGGCGGCCCGCAAGGCGCGTGGGGAGACGAGTGGAGCTTCCGCTGGAACCCCAATCTTTTCGCCGCCTCCGGCTACGTCGTCATCATGATCAACCCGCGCGGCTCCACCGGCTACGGTCAGCAGTTCATCGACGAGATCAACGGAGACTGGGGTGGCCGGCCCTTCGAGGACCTCATGCTCGGCCTCGACTACGCCGAAAATCAATACGGCTTCATCGACCGCCAGCGCGAGTGCGCTCTAGGCGCCAGCTATGGCGGCTATATGGCTAACTGGATTCTCGGCCACAGTGACCGCTTCAAGTGCATCGTCTCCCACGACGGCATGTTCAACACCGAAAGCGCCTACGGCACCACCGAGGAGCTATGGTTCAACGAGTGGGAGTTCAAGGGAACTCCCTGGTCCAATCGTGAGCTCTATCGCCGCTGGTCGCCTGGGCTTGCGGCGTCCAACTTCAAAACTCCAACCCTCGTCATCCACAGCCAGCTCGATTATCGCCTCGATGTCAGCGAAGGCTTCCAACTCTTCACCACCCTGCAGCGTCTCAAGGTTCCCAGCCGAATGCTCTACTTCCCCGACGAAGGACACTGGGTTCTCAAACCGCAAAACTCGCAGCTCTGGTACAAGACCGTCGACGACTGGGTGGACTGGTACATCGGGACTCCGGGCAAGCATCCCTACGACGCTCCGCCCGCCGCAGATTAACCTCGCCCCTCCAGTAACCAAACAGGCACCCATCGATGGGTGCCTGTTGTCATTTAAATGAATCCCTGTCTGCAATCCTTACAAAGCCCCAAACGATTGACTACTCAATGATTACCTGATTAGAGCGGTTCCTAAGTAGTTATATCCAGAGAAGAGGGATTGGAGTAAGTTGCAGTTGGCGATTTCTCTGTGAAGACACAAATCGATGCCACGAGCATATTCGGATGATTTGCGGTGCAAGCTTCTGCAGGCATACGAAAGGGCCGGGATCAGCCTGGAGCAGCTGGCGGAGCAGTTTGGTGTCAGCTACGGTTTTACAAAGAAGATTCGACGGCAACAGCTAAAGTCGGGACAAATGGAGCGGCCTCTGCAACGGGTACATGGGCCGGTGAGCCGGGTGACCGACGCAGTGAAAGGGCATCTGCGGCAGCAGTTGCAGGATCAACCGGATCTCACGCTGGCCGAGTTGGGGCAACGGCTGGAGCAACATCTGCAGGTGAAGCTCAGCAAGACGCGACTCTGTCTTGAACTCCAGCGGCTGGGGTTGCGGCGTAAAAAAAACGTTGCACGCCAGTGAGCAGGACACGGAAGAAGGCCGGCAGCGACGGCAATCGTGGTGGGAGTTGATCGCTCGAATCGATCCGCAACGCTTGGTGTTTCTGGACGAAAGCGGCGTGACCACCGAGATGACCCGTCGCTACGGGCGCGGCGAACGCGGTGATCGTGTGTGCGAGGGTGCTCCGGGCGGGCACTGGCATACCGTGACTCTGTTGGGAGCGATCACGATGAACGGCCTGCTGGCCACCATGACGATCCCAGAACCCACCGACGGTGATGTCTTTCTGGCCTATCTGGAACAGGTCCTATGTCCGCGATTGCGCCCTGGACAGGTTGTGATCATGGACAATCTGTCGGCACATAAGCATCGGCTGGTTCGCATGTTGATTGAGCAAGCCGGAGCCGAACTGCTCTATCTACCGCCTTACTCACCGGACTTCAATCCCATCGAGAAGTGCTGGTCCAAGATCAAACAACACTTACGAGCAAGCAAAGCTCGAATACTCGACACCCTCGACCTCGCCATCACAGCCGCCATGGCAGCTATCACCGCCCAAGATTCCGCGGCTTGGTTTCAATACTGCGGTTATCGGACACGGACACCATGAAACCGATCTAGTCAACCGACGCCGTCTTCGCCTCTGTCGGCTCCGGCTTCAGCAGTGACAGTCTCTGCGCCGTCTTCGAGTCCTGAGCCGAGAGATGCGCCCCTGCCAGCAGCAGCAACCCCGAAAAGAAAGCCCAAAAAATCAGCGTCACAGAAACATAGAAAGGCCCATACGCCTCATGAAAATCCAGCAACGGCAGGCACGCGACAAAGATGATCTTCGCAATTTCCCAAGCCACGCCCGTAATCACTGCCGCAGGTAAAACCGCGCGATACGGCACCTTTCCATTGGGTAGCAACCAGTAGATAAGAAAGAAGATCAGTACACTCGCAATCATTCCAAAAATCTTCAGCGCAATAAACTGAACGGTCACATTGATCTGGTCCACCAGCGAGTACACCACGCCGGTGCCGATGTGGTGCCCAAGCCAAACCTGCGCCTCCGCCGCCGGAGCCCACACTCCAGCCGTCCCCGCCACGCTCAACAGAGCCAGGATGCCGCAGCCTAGCGCCAGTCCCAGTGACACAATCTGATTCATCAGATAGTTGCGGGACTTGAATCCCCACACTGAGTTCAAGGCCACTTCCAGCGGCTCAAACACACCTGTGCAACTGATGAACAGCATCACAATCGAGAATATTTGGATCTTGTGCGTCGCCGACATGGCGTCCACCGTCGAGATGATAAATCCCTGATTGCTCGGCAGATACGCGGCCAGCATCCGCTTGATCGCACCTACCATCGAGGGCGAATGAAAGCAGCGCCGGCTGATTGTCAGCAGAAGAACCGATGCGGGGAAGAAAGAAAGAATGGCATTTGCGGCCACGGAAAACGCATAAGTATGCACTTCCGTAGTCCCCAGATATTTCAGCGTTGACATGCCGTTGCGCCGCAATGTTTGCAGCATCGAACTGCGCAGTTCCTGGAGGGTATCGCCGCTAGTTGAAGAAATACCGGTGGCTGCGGCAGTCGCCGCAGCGGCAGATGTGCTGTCGGTTGTCATGATGTCTCTTTCCATTGTAGCGAAATCGGCTCACTTCGATCAGTCTCCCCGGCCTTTGAAACGTTTTCTTCTGCGGTTACGTGCGATTGAAAGCTAAGTTTCTCCCTTTTCGGGAAATGTGTCGCACAAAGATCACGACGTTATGCAACATTCACTTGTCAATCTAGTCAGCATGGGATAAACATTCCACACCACTAAATCGAAAGTTCAGTGGCTAGTTGTTGCGGTGCGGTATTAGGGATAAGTAGATGTGCAGTCGGCAGTCAGTGCGGCATTCAAATCCGGATTCCAGCATCTTTCTCACTCCACGGCTATTAGCCGCGTTGCGAGCAAGATGCTGGAATCCGGATTTGTTTGGTGGGCTGGTTCGGGCTGCAACAGAAGCTGACAGGTATTCCACCTACCGGAGCGATGAATACTGTTTCGTTGCAGGATGTGAAAGGAGTAAGTCGTGAAAGAAAAGGGCACGGTCAAGTGGTTTAACGGCGCAAAGGGCTATGGCTTCATCCAGCGCAGTACGGGTGAAGATGTATTCGTGCATTATTCCGTAATTCAGGAAAACGGTTATCGCAGCCTGAACGAGGGCGAGACGGTTGAGTTTGAATGCGTAAAAGGACCAAAGGGACTTCAGGCTCAAAACGTGAGTCGCGGTCAGTAATCATTGTTCACTTTTAGAAGTTGGCCCTTGTTCATCAAGGGCCATTTTCAATTCTCGAAGAGTTTGAATCATTTACATTGATTAGAGCGGTTCCTAAGTAGTTATATCCAGAGAAGAGGGATTGGAGTAAGTTGCAGTTGGCGATTTCTCTGTGAAGACACAAATCGATGCCACGAGCATATTCGGATGATTTGCGGTGCAAGCTTCTGCAGGCATACGAAAGGGCCGGGATCGGCCTGGAGCAGTTGGCGGAGCAGTTTGGTGTCAGCTACGGTTTTACAAAGAAGATTCGACGGCAACAGCTAAAGTCGGGACAAATGGAGCGGCCTCTGCAACGGGTACATGGGCCGGTGAGCCGGGTGATCGACGCAGTGAAAGGCCATCTGCGGCAGCAGTTGCAAGATCAACCGGATCTCACGCTGGCCGAGTTGGGGCAACGGCTGGAGCAACATCTGCAGGTGAAGCTCAGCAAGACGCGACTCTGTCTGGAACTCCAGCGGCTGGGGTTGCGGCGTAAAAAAAACGTTGCACGCCAGTGAGCAGGACACGGAAGAAGGCCGGCAGCGACGGCAATCGTGGTGGGAGTTGATCGCTCGAATCGATCCGCAACGCTTGGTGTTTCTGGACGAAAGCGGCGTGACCACCGAGATGACCCGTCGCTACGGGCGCGGCGAACGCGGTGATCGTGTGTGCGAGGGTGCTCCGGGCGGGCACTGGCATACCGTGACTCTGTTGGGAGCGATCACGATGAACGGCCTGCTGGCCACCATGACGATCCCAGAACCCACCGACGGTGACGTCTTTCTGGCCTATCTGGAACAGGTCCTATGTCCGCGATTGCGCCCTGGACAGGTTGTGATCATGGACAATCTGTCGGCACATAAGCATCGGCAGGTTCGCATGTTGATTGAGCAAGCCGGAGCCGAACTGCTCTATCTACCGCCTTACTCACCGGACTTCAATCCCATCGAGAAGTGCTGGTCCAAGATCAAACAACACTTACGAGCAAGCAAAGCTCGAATACTCGACACCCTCGACCTCGCCATCACAGCCGCCATGGCAGCTATCACCGCCCAAGATTCCGCGGCTTGGTTTCAATACTGCGGTTATCGGACACGGACACCATGAAACCGATCTAATCTGCTTCCAGCGAAATCAGGTCACCCTGGAGATTTCCACGTCGCTTGTAGTTGATCGTCACAGCCTCATCACGCCAGCCGCAATCAAAATGGTCCGCTCCGATGAGGACGATCGTATTGCGATCAGCCACATGCATTTGCCAGATGCGCCCGGCAGAGCGCACCCGCAGGGTCGCGCTGGGCGGTGATCCACATTCCACGCCGACGATGCGGCCTTTCATGTATTCGGTCTTTCGCAGGTCAGGCGGAGCCACTGATTTTTTACGCTGGGTTTCTTCCTTCTCGTCCTCCGCAATGGCATCTTGCAGATTGTCGTATTTGCTGTGCTCCACGTTGGCCGCCTCCGAATCCATTTCCATTGCGAGCCATTGCGGTTGCTGCTTCCGTGGCTTGCCCAGTTGATTGAGCGACTCTTCGGCATCTTTGGAGACTGCGGCATCGCCGCTCGCGCGGGCATAGAGCATCAGGTCTCGCGCGGCCTCCAGATTGCCCAATGCCTCGTAAGCGCGGCCCAGGTTCAAAGAGTAGCGACTGCTTCGTGGACACAGGGCCGAGGCGTGCTGAAGATTTGCCAGAGCCGCTTTCGTGTTATCCCCGCTCAACTCTGCGAGGCCCAATAACTCCAGCGCGGGGGCGTAGTTCGGATTGAGCTTCAGCGCGGCTTTCAACTCCGTACCCATGCGGGCCTCCGCGGACCCAATGCGGATTTTATCTTCGTCGCCCTGGTTCGCCCATCGTGCGTAAAGGTAGTGCATGGCAGGGTCGGAGTCATCCAGGGCCAGCGCGCGGCGAATATGTTCCACTGCATTTCCAGGATCGTTACGACTCAGGAACGCCCAGGCAAGCGCGCGATGCACCGCTGCATTCTCCTGGTGCGCGTGCATAAAATTTATTAATTCGTTCAGCGTGCGATCCTGCTCGGGGCCGAAGAGCGAAAGGTGCGCCTCGATTACGTGAGCGTCAACCGCAGAGACCTTTCGCGGTTTAAGTAGGCTGCCTTCGATGCGTGACGGCGCGGACGTACTCCTCGCAGAAAGTTTTTCGAGCGACTCGCGCACTGCGAGATCAATGGCCGCCGGACTCATCGAGAAGTTTCCGGCCAGTGCTTGCTCCGGAGTCGCGCCCCGCGTCTCCACGGCATTCAAGTAAGCGCCCGCCTGTGCTAACCGGCTATTGTCGATGAGCCATCGCACCACCGCCCACGACTCGGCTTCGAAAATTGTACGTTGCTCGGCGGGAAGCTGCGCAAGGTCGTTGATGGTAGAAAGTTTTGCGATTGGAATCCACTCGCCGGAGCCAGGCAGATGGGTTCCCGGCGGCGGCCCGCCTAGCTGCATCTGGTCTTTGTTGAATTGCACTCCGGCAAGATAGCTGGCGATGCCGCAATCAAACCATGGCTGTGCGCGCGGATAATTATCGTCGAGAGTCAGCGAAGCGATTAACTTTGCCGCGTGCGGCCACGAATCCGGCTGCGAGAAATCTACGGTTATAAAGTCAGCGTCAGGCGTGCGAATTAATGCCGCGCTGTTTACCGCAGTATGGTTTACCAGCACGCGTAGCGGTGGCGAAAAGTTGATCTCATTGCGATGAAGGATTTCGCTGAAGACGGCGATGAGTTGTTCGCTGCGCTCGGCGGCCTCGCGTGCATCGCGGTTGCTGCCGTTGGCGGAATAGCTGACGAGGTGAGTGGTCTCAACTGAGAACCACTGCTGCGCTGGCAACGGGTGCGTCACCCCAGACAACAGAAGTAGCAGCCAAAACCATCGCGCACGCATCGCGATTCCTCCAGCCAGATCGAACCGGCACTTCCTTTGGATGCTGCTTCTGGCGGGTCAGCCGTAACAGAGTTCACAGAGCAGCAGGCGCTGCTCGGCGGTAGGCTGCACAAAGCGCAATCCCACCCTAAATCCTTGTCTCCGTGTAATTACAGCGTGCAGGCAGAGTGGAGTGCCTCTGCCAGGAAGGCGTAAGCAGAGGACCACTTCACTCCCCGAAGGCAGTTCACGCGTGAGCGTCAGACCGGCACCGCTACGTGAAATATCGTGGGTGCGCGCGTGGATCACGGCGTGCTCAGGGGTGACGTGCTCGCTCATAGAGCGCAGCGCAACCAGCCGCGCGCGCACATCGAGACGACGGCGAAAAAATAGCCGGCTAGCATAGATCGCCGAGCGGTCGGGGAGTGCGTTCATCCGGAGTCGTCTCCAGTTTCGTAATCGCCCAGCGCGCGTGTTCGGCTACCGCCGGGTCTTCATGTTGTGCCAGCTCGCGCAGGCGTGGAAGATATTTGGTGTCTCTGCTGTTGCCCATCGCGACGGCGGCGCTACGCAACAGTCCTTTGAGTTTGGCGCGTTTCACCGGCGACCCGCGAAAGGTGCGTTGAAACCCCTCCATGTTCATACCTGAAATCCACTCCAGAGAGGGATTGACGAGTTCGGTACGCGGCGCAAAGGCCGGGTCGGATGAGGCCGGAGCGCGGCGGTTCCATGGACAAACGTCCTGACAGATATCGCAGCCGAACAGATGACGGCCCATCTTCGCGCGCAGCTCTTCCGGCGCAGCCCCGTGCTGCTCAATGGTCAGATAGGAGATGCATCGGGTCGCGTCGAGTTGGCGCGGAGCGACGAATGCCTGGGTGGGGCAGGCGTCCAGACAAAGCGTGCAGGAGCCGCAACGGTCCGATGCAGGAAGATCAGACGGCAGCGCATGCCCGCTGAGAATCACTCCTAAAAAGAGCCACGAGCCGAGCTGCTGATTGAGGATGCAGGCATTCTTGCCCGTCCATCCAATGCCGGAGTGCTGGGCCAGTACGCGTTCCACGACTGGGCCGGTATCGACATAACACCAGGTGCGCGGCGCGGCGTGACCGTCGGCAACGATGCGCTCCACCATGCGGCCTTCGATGCGGCGCAGGCGCTTCAGCAACAGCTCGTGATAGTCGGAGTCGACGAATGCGTAGCGCGAGATCCATCCTCGCGCCGGGTCTGTGCACTGCGTGGAGTATGGCGTGGCCGAGTTGTAGTTTGCGGCGCAGACCACCACCGAGTGCGCCCAGGGAGCGACATTCGCAAGCGCCGCCCGCCGCAACTCGCCCGCATCGGTGGTCTTTGCCAGATAATCCATCTCGCCGTGGAATCCAGCTTCGATCCAAGCAGGGAAGTAGTCGAGCTCGCGTAATGGCGCGGCGGGTGCGATCCCAGCGATCGAGAAGCCCTCATCGAGCGCCGCCTGTTTGATGAATTCCGCAAGCAAGGACATCGCAATAATCCGGCTCTAGGCAGCCACTTTGTGCCTTCTGGCCACGGCGACAATGGCTGCAATTTCCGTGATCACAATGACTGCCGCCGAACTCACGCACCAGATGCAGTAAGTCTCCAGAACTCGCGCCTCGACATAGGTCAGTAAGGTTGAGAAGGCAACGGCTACAGTGGTAAGCAGCAGCACGATCCACCAGCGCCGCGCCAACGCGAAGCCTGCGATTGCCGCATAGCCAAGAATGCCGAAGATAGCCACTTGAACGTTGGCGATTTTAGCGAACGGACTGTGGTTGACCGCTTGAGCGATCGGGGGATCCAAAGAAAGTATTCCGCCGAATTCTGCGAACGGGCTGTGGTTCACCACGCCGCAATCCCAGCGTTCATTGATGCTGCACGGCGAGGGGTCGGTGCGGAAGTGTTCGCGTAGGGCAAAGCAGGAAATCACTAGTCCGGCCAAGGCAAGCAGGGCGATAAGATAGCGCATGACTCCATTGTATGCAGAGGCGGCCTCGGTGGGTAGTGTGACCACTTGGCCGAGCCTTTGCGGGATTGGCGTTCGCCGCGTTACCCAGGTTCGGAAGCCGATTTTCCGCTCTCTGAACGGCTTCTGCGTCCAAAGCCATGCCATCGCATCGAATCGAAGTGTTACGATATCGTGTTGGCCGTGGCGCTCCGGCGATTTTGCGGCAGAGAAGCTTTTACCAGTACTGGGAGGAAGAATGGCGAGCGATGGAATTCTGGAAGTAACCGATGCAAATTTCGATCAGGAGGTGCTCAAGAGTGAGCAGCCTGTGCTGATTGATTTCTGGGCTACCTGGTGCGGCCCCTGCCGCGCTCTCGCCCCTGTGGTGGATGAGATTGCGAAGGCCTATCAAGGCAAGGTCAAGTTTGCCAAGATGGACGTTGACCGCAACACCGCGACTCCACAGCGCTATGGGGTGCGTGGTATTCCAACCCTGCTTGTCTTCAAGGGCGGCCAGGTGCAGGAGCAGATTGTCGGCTATGTCCCGAAGGAAACGATCGAGAGCGCGTTGAACAAACTCGCCTGAGTTACCGTTTACCTGCGCGTTATTGAGCCCGGCGATGGCCGGGCTTTTCATTCAGTATTTTCTCAGCACCGCAACCACGCGCCCCTGCACCTGCACTGCTTCGGCGGGAACCATGATTGGCGGCATCGCTGCGTTCGAGGGCTGCAGGCGAATCTGCTCCCCGGCATGGTAGATGCGTTTCAGAGTGGTGTCCGAGCCGTTCACCAGCGCCACCACGATCTCGCCTTCGCGGGCGCTCTCGGTCTTCTCGACCAGAACGTAGTCGCCGTTCATGATGTGCTCGTCCTGCATGCTTTCGCCCACCACCTGGAGCACGAATACGTCTTTGGCGCGGGTGAAATCGGTGAGCGAAATTGTCTCCGGAGTCTCCACCTGTTCTATCGGCTTGCCTGCGGCAATGCGTCCCACCAACGGCAGTTCGAATGAACTGGTGGCGCGGGCGCGATCCGGGACCCCCTCCGGCAATGGCAGAATATCTATGGAGCGGCTGCGGTTATAATCGCGGCGCAAAAGCTTTTTCGACTCGAGGTTGTTGATGTGCTTGTGTACGGTGGCAAGCGAGCTGAGGCCCAAGGCTGCGCCGATCTCCTCAAACGAAGGAGAGTAGCCGTTGCTTTCCACGAATTCAGCGATGAAGTCGTATATTTGCCGTTGCCGCTTTGTCAGAGCCATAGCCATCCATCCTCATTCCTAATCGAACAGTTTGGAGAATAAAAAGCGAATCGTCAACTCGGAAATCGCTGTTGACCATTGGTTCCTCAACAAAATGTGCGCCGATTTGCATTGCAGCTTAAAATCGCTATGCAACCATGAGTGATCCTGCCAAGTTAATCGGGCGCGCTGAAAAGCTCCTGGAAAAGGGGAAGCCGGAGCTTGCTCTGGAGGAGTACCGCGCCGCGATTGAATTGCAGCCGGAGAACGAACATCTGCTGCAGAAGACCGCCGACCTTGCTCTGTCAATAAAACAGCTTGGGCCGGCATCGGATATGCTGCGCCGCCTCTTTGGCCTTTTCGTTGCGCGCAAGCAGATCAGCGACGCCGCTGTGGTCTTCCGCAAGTTGCAGCGGATGAAGGTGTTGGACCCCGAGATGGTGAGCCGCTACGCCGAATTGTGTGTCAGCACGCATCGCAAGGACGCGGCCGAGGCCTATCGTGTCGCATTCCAGGAATTTCAACGCCTCGGCGATCCGCGGCGTGCTCTGCAGTGCATCACCCGGTCGCTGGAACTCGATCCACGGATGGAGGACTACCGCGAGCAGGCCCGCATCTCGGAAGCTCTGCACGAGCCTGTGCTGGCCGCAGAGGCGCTGGTGCAGCTTGGCGTCATGTTGGAACGGGCCGGCCAGAATGCCACTGAGGCGTATGAGCGCGCCTACGCCAACAATCCCGCCAACATGGCGGCGCGCCTGGGGCATGGCCGTGGCCTGATTGCAAATGGCCGGCCGGCAGAGGCGATTGAACTACTACAGCCGCTTGCTACTTATCCTTCCAGCCCGGAAGAGGCTCGCGAACCCTACGCGCTTGCCCTGCTGGCTGTGGGGCGCGTTGAAGAGGCTGAACCCTTTGCATGGCGACTATTCGAGCGCAATCCTGGCGGAAATCTCGCGTCCCTTCATTCCATCATCGTAGGTTTGGTGAATCGTGACCGTGTGGATCGGGCCCTTGGTCTGGCGCGCCGCCTGGAAGAGTTTTACCGGAAGGCAGGGCGCCGCAATGAGTTCATGGGGGATATGGCTCAACTTGCCGAAAAGGGTAAGCCCAGCATTGCTTTCTTCGAATATCTCGCGGAGCTCTACAACAGCGCCAATCGCGAGATTGACTACGCCCAGGTACTCTCGCGGCTGTTTGATCTGTACTTTGAGGCGGGCAACTTTGCAAAGGCGGTGGACGCTCTGGACCGCGCCGTCGATATTGATCCCTACGAGGCCGAACACAAGGGACGCATGCAAAAGCTAGCCAGCCACGCCCCGGAGGACCGTTTACAAGCGGTCGCCAGACGTCTCGGAATAGAGCCGCCCGAGCAGGTTACGGCTACGCCCGAGATGGAAAAAGTCGTCGAAGGACCGGCTCCAAGCATTTTTGAGGATCTGATTCTGCAGGCTGAAATTTTCCTGCAGTACGGAATGCGAGACAAAGCTCTGGTCAAGATCGAGCAGCTCAAACAATCCTTTGTCGCTGATCTTGAGGGCAATGCGCGCGTGCGGCAGCTTTTCCTCAACGCCGGGCTACCGGCTCCAGCCACTAACCGGGAGCCGGTCGAGCAGAACCGCGATTCCGACGCTGTGGTGCGCGCTGCTGAAGTCAGCCGCCTCATTGCCCGCCAAAGCGACCCGCGCTCCGTCCTGGTGACGGCGGTCAACCAGATTGGCGCACGTTGGCATTACAGCCGCTGCCTGGCCGCTTTGGCCACGCCCGGCAAACCGCCTTCGCTGGTGGTGGAGTACTGCTCGCCCGAGGTGACGAAGTCCGAGCGCAGCGCGATGGTGCGCCTGCTTGCGCTGAGCCAGCGCCTCACCTCCATCGAGCCTGTCTTCCGCGCCGCTGACGTGCAACTCTCCGAGCCGCTTTTGCCGATACGTCAGGAGCTTGCCCGTCTCAACGTGAATTCGCTGGTGATTCTCGCGCTGCTCAGCGAGGATCAGCCTATCGGATTGTTTATCGTGCAGCAGTGCGGAGCGCGCCGCCGCTGGTCACCGGATGACCTTGCGCTGCTGCGTTCGCTTGTGGACCAGGTCGCGCTCGCGGTTCACGGAGCCCGCCTGCGCTCTTTGGTTTCAACCCTCGGTGCGGCTGAGGAGACGACAGGGCTGCTGAATCGCTCCTCGTATATCAATGCCGTCGTGGCCGAACTCGGCCGCAATCGTTCCGGAGCAGAGCCCTGCAGCACACTGGCGCTGCTTCAGGTCGCTCCTCTCACCTCGCAGATCGATATCGAGTACGCTGTCACCGAGCTGGTTCGCACCTTGCGCGCGGTGGCCCAGGATCAGGCGATGTCGTTCCGCTATGACCGCGACACCGTCGCATTGCTGTTGCCAGAGCTGGATGTTGCCGGGACCGAGGCTCTGGTGGGGCAATTGCGCGAAGCTCTCGAATCGATCGCGATCACCGTCACCGCTGGAATCGCGCAGGCTGGCCCCATCGCGGGCTTTGAGCCTGAAGACGCCGCCACGGAGTGGATTAACCGGGTTGCACGTGCTATGACCTTGGCCGCCACTCGCCCTGACCGGCTCTGCACGCTGCCGCCGGATACGGCATCGATTTCTTAAGTTTTGTCTCGGAAGGATTCGTTCTTCGCTCAGGCTATCGATTGGGCACAGCGTTCAGCGCCTGTCCTGTGTAGCTCTTTTTCATCCTGGCTACCTGCTCCGGAGTTCCCTGTGCCACAACTCTTCCGCCCTCTTCGCCCCCCTCGGGGCCCAGGTCGATGATCCAGTCCGCGTTGCGAATCACGTCAAGGTTGTGCTCGATGATGATGATGCTGTTGCCCAGATCGGTAAGGCGGTGCAAGACTTCGAGCAGGCGATTTACGTCCTCAAAGTGCAGCCCGGTGGTCGGCTCATCCAGCAGATAGAGTGTGCGTCCGGTCTGCCGCTTGCTTAACTCGCGGGCCAGTTTGATTCGCTGTGCCTCGCCGCCGCTCAGGGTCACGGAAGATTGACCGAGGTGAATATATCCGAGGCCCACGTCCACCAACGTCTGCAGCTTCTGCCGCGCCTGGGGAATGTTCTCAAGCACGTTCAGGGCTTCGCTGATGGGCGTGTCGAGCAGGTCGGCGATGGTGTATCCCTTGTAGTGTACGGCCAGCGTCTCGCGGTTGTAGCGTTTGCCGCCGCAGACCTCGCAGAGCACGTAAACATCCGGAAGAAAATTCATTTCAATGCGGCGCTCGCCCTCGCCCTGGCAAGCTTCACATCTTCCGCCGGAGACGTTGAAGGAGAAGCGACCCGCTTTGTAGCCGCGCTCACGCGACTCCGGCAGCATGGCGTACAACTCGCGAATCTGGGTAAACACGCCGGTGTAGGTCGCGGGATTCGAACGCGGAGTGCGGCCAATCGGCGACTGATCGATGCGGATCACCTTGTCGATCTCACCGGCTCCGCTGATTGCTTTGTGCGCACCCGGCTCCTGGCGCGACTTGTAAATCTTCTGCGCCAGCGCAGCGTACAGAATGTCATTCACGAGTGTCGATTTACCGGAGCCAGAGACGCCGGTCACCACCGTCATCACACCCAGCGGAAAGCTGACGTCGATGTTCTTGAGATTATTTGCGCGTGCCCCCAGCACAGCAATCGAGTGTCCGTTGACTTGGCGCCGCTCCTCGCGCACCGGAATCGTTTTGCGTCCCGAGATGTATTGCCCAGTCAGCGAGTCGGGGATGGCGGCGACCTCGGTGGGAGTGCCGGCAGCCACCAATTCTCCACCCAGTTTGCCCGCGCCCGGTCCCAGGTCGATCACATAATCGGCGCGGCGGATCGTCTCTTCGTCGTGCTCCACCACAAGCACGGTGTTACCCAGATCGCGCAGCGATTCGAGCGACTGCAACAGCTTCTCGTTGTCCCGCGCATGAAGGCCGATAGAAGGTTCGTCGAGCACATACAGCACGCCGCGCAATTTGGAGCCAATCTGGGTTGCGAGGCGGATACGCTGACCCTCGCCGCCGCTCAGTGTCGCCGCCGAGCGATCCAGTGATAGGTATCCAAGGCCGACGTGGTTCAGGAAGCCGAGCCGCTCGCGGATCTCGGACACGATGCGTCCGGCGATTTTTTCATCGCGTCCGTTTAACTGAATCCGCGCCGCCGCCTCAAATGCGCGCGCGATGGGAAGAGCAGTAAACTCCGCGATGCTCATCCCGTTCACCATGACCGAGAGGCTCTCCGGGCGCAGCCTGCGCCCCTGGCACACTTGGCAGGGAGTAGCGGACATGTATTGCATGAGGTATTCGCGATAGCCTTCGGTGGTCACCTCTTCAAGCGTCTGCTTATGGAAGGCGAGGATGCCCTTGAAGCCGGAGCGTGCACGCTTCGACGGATCGCCGTAAAGCAGAAACTTCTGTTGTTCTTCCGGCAGTTGCTCAAAAGGTGTGCTGAGGTTGATGCCTTTGTCTTCCGCCGCGCGTTTGATCATCGCCACCAGAGAGGCCGAGCCAGCGCCGGGGCCAAGGCCGCCATCCAGCAGCGGCTTGGACCAGTCCACGATCACCTTGGCCGGGTCGAAGTCATATTTCGAGCCCAGCCCATTGCACTCCGGGCAGGCGCCATACAGGCTGTTAAAGCTGAACGAGCGCGGTTCAAGTTGAGCCACGTTGACGCCGCACTCCGGGCAGGCCATGCGCGAGGAGTACATATGCTCCTCACCTCCCACCACGCTGACTATCAGTAGTCCGGAGCCCAGCTTCATTGCGGTCTCAACCGAAGTTGCCAGCCGCCTCTCGATTCCTTCCTTCACCAGCAGGCGATCCACTACGACTTCGATTGTGTGATTGCGGCGCTTGTCCAGCTTGATCTCTTCGTCAATTGAGCGCAGTTCGCCATCGATCCGCGCTCTGCTGAATCCATGTGCTGCCAGCTTCTCCATCTCTTTGGAGAACTCGCCCTTGCGTCCGCGCACAATCGGAGCCAGCAGCATGACCCGCGGTTCAGCGCCGGCACCGCCGCTGCCGGCCATATCCATCACCCGCGCCGTAATCTGCTCCACCGATTGGCGCGTAATCTCCTTGCCGCAACTCGGGCAATGGGGAATGCCGATGGAGCTGTAGAGCAGGCGCAAATAATCGTAAATCTCGGTGATTGTCCCGACGGTAGAGCGGGGACTGCGCGAGGTAGTCTTTTGCTCGATAGAGATGGCTGGGCTTAATCCGTCGATAGAGTCCACGTCGGGGCGCTCCATCTGATCCAGGAACTGCCGTGCATACGCCGAGAGAGTTTCGACATAGCGCCGCTGTCCCTCTGCGTAGATCGTGTCAAAGGCCAGCGAGGATTTGCCTGACCCGCTCAAGCCGGTGATCACCGTCAGAGTATTGCGCGGAATTTCAACGTCGATGTTTTTCAGGTTGTGCTGGCGCGCGCCACGCACCGTGATGTTGCGGATGACCATGTCGATTGATTTCAGATGAACCACTCCGCTATCCGTCGCTCGCCGGTGCCGTGTTTTGGTACAAGGCCGCTCGTAATTGGACGAACCCACACGGACGGGGTAAAAAGGGCAAGAGATAGTTCAACTCAGGTATCTTATTTGCCAATAGTGTTCCAGGTCAAACCGTCGCATAGTGGTTTCAGTGGTGGCGGGGGTATGGCCGAGCGCAGAGTAACTGAAAAAATCGTGAAATTTACGATTTTCGGTATTCAGAGTCACAGCATCGTGATCGCAACAGAGTTACCATTTCAGTAGTTCCGGCAGGATCGCCGGTTTCAGCCTGGGCATGGAGCCCGGCATTCAATTAGAAGGTACAAAGTGCTATCGCTTCTCATGTTGCTTGTATTGCCCGCCGTGATTGTCTTGTCGCTAGCCGCAGGAGTTGGCCTCGGCTATGTCATTATTTTTGGAATTCTCGATGCATTCGACCGTAGCCGCCGGTCGATGAAAGCCGCTCCAGCACGCGTGCTCACCACCTCCGCAGGCCACGACTAAGCGCCCGACCCGCCACTTGATAGGCACCTGTCGCGCACAAATGAAAACGCCCCGCCTGGTTTTATCGGTGGAGCTCTCCTATTTTGAAATCTTCTAACCCTGTTTCGTTTGCGGAATTATTGCGTCGGCTTTGGCGCTGCCAGTCCCAGCTGTTGCAACTGCTTTAACAACTGGTCCTGCTGAGATTGCGCTGGTTGCGCTTGCGGCTGCGGCTGTTGTGCTTGCGGCTGCTCGCTTTCCGCATTCGGTTGTGGGGCTGCGTCCTGAGTGTTGCCCGTCTGCGGCTGGTGAGGTGATATGCCTGTCCGTCGCCCAGGCGAGACTGGACCCGATACATCTGGTTCTTGTTCGGGTTCGGTGTCGCTAGTGGCAGGCGGGGGCGCGGGCGAGGATGATGCAGACGATGACGATGTCGAGGACTGCGTCAGCACCACTCGCGTTACTACGTCCTTGTGCTCCAACGAGCCGAGGATTACATAATCATAGGGAGTGCCGCGCAGCAGCGCAGCGATGACCTGCTCGGGCTCGCCGGGGCCGAGTCGCACTGCGACCCGCTCGGTCGGCGACGCTCCTTCGATCCGCGCACCAGTCGCCTTTTGCACTCCACTCAATACATCGCTCAAAGTAGAATTCGGAGCATCAATGGTGAGCAGCCCACCCTCCATTGTCACATTCGGCTTTACCGGCGCGCTGTTCATCAGGGTAGCTGGAACCGGCGGCATTGTTTGTGCTGGAAGCGGCTGGGCTGGAGCTTCGGCCTTCTGTTTTGCATTCGCGGTTTTGTGCTTTTTTTTCTTTGCCGCAGTCGTGTTATGCGCTTTATGCACCTTGGACGAGCTATGCACCGTGGGCGACTGCGGATTGGACGTTTGTGCCCGGACTCCGCCCGCCATCATTGCCAGCACACACGCTGTCGCGATTGCTCGTCTCATTGCAGGCTCCGCCTTAAACGGCAACTCATTGGGCGATTCTATCCTTTCGGCGTTCCAGATGCACCAGGTCGTGGCAGTTCCCGATTAAGGATACGTTTTCCGCCTTCGCAAACTGCGGGGATTGTCTCTGCAGCGGGGATTCTGTGAGATTGTGTGAGAGAGCGCACGCACCTGGCGCGAACATCTGCCTTGGCCTGCCGGGCATCTATTCTGCCGAGGTTGTGTTGTGTGCGGAGTAAGTATGGGCACAGCCCAGCCAAGATATTTTCACCGGAGAGAGCATGTCTCGCAATTCCTACTCGATGCAATGGATTCAGCGGCTTGCCATCGCTGTCTGCCTGCTGCTTTCGGCCACAGCTTTTGCCCAGGAGTGTTCACAGGCGGGCGAAATTCAACCTCCTGTGCGTTCAGCCCTAGACAACGCAGCTATTCAGTTCATTCAATATGCCGCTCATGGCGATGTGCAGAGTCTCCGAATGGCGTCGATCCCTACGCTGGCCGCCTCGTTTGACGGCGTTCAGCGGGCTATCACCCAGGACAAAGGTCAGATAGGAGACCAGGTCACAATTCGCCGCGATTACCTTCTCGATGCCTCGAAGGCAACCGCATCCATACCTCGCGCTGAGTTCTTCTGCGGCGTGTATGGGTCGAATGGGTTTACGCCATCGAGTGCCAGCTTCGTAATTCCCAATCTTAACCCAGGCATGTATGCCTTGGTTCTGACCAATGCGAACGGGGGGAAGGTTCCCTACATGGTCACGGTCGTTCTGCAGAATCTGCAGAATCAATGGAAGTTGGCGGGCTACTATCCCAAGCCGACCGAAGTTTCCGGCCATGATGCGACCTGGTACGTGCAGCAGGCGCGCAAGTTTAAACGATCGGCCGAGCAGCACAATGCCTGGTTTTACTATGTTCTTGCCTGGGAAATCTATTCTCCCGTGGACTTCATGAACAGCCTACAACTAGACAAGCTCTCGAACGAAATTCAGGCGGCGCGCCCGGCCGATATTCCTAGCTCCCAGCCGATGTCTCTGCTGGCTTCCAACGGACACACCTACGATCTGATCCAGGAATTTGCCGTGCCTGACGAAAAGGGAGAGCTTTCACTTGTGGTTAAGTATCAGGCCGCCGACGTGAGTAATACCGCGCTGGCCTTTCAGGACAACACTGCGGTCATGAAAGCTCTGGTCGAGAAATATCCGGAACTCCGCTCGGCCTTCAGTGGTATTGTTGCGCGTGCCACCACCGCGAACGGCCAGGATTATGGAACCCTGCTGGCCATGAAAGACATACGGTAACTAGGCAAAAGGCTCCGAATTGCTGCTTGCGGGGGAGAAAGTTCACCCCCGCTTTCGCCGTTTGCCGCGCTGACTATTGTCCGGAAATCCCGGTATTCGCCTCTTGACTTCCGGGGCGGCCACGCTAAAATACCCGCACCTACCGCCTCGGCGGAGCAATTTCGACTATGCCCTCACCGCAATCACAACGCAACACCGTGCAATCCGTGCAACCCATGAGTACGCCCACAACCCAGAAATGCCGTCATCCCCGCGTGCAGATCGTCGCCCGCGAAGAGGATTCCGAATTCGTTGAGTGTCTGGAATGCCGCGAGGTGTTCGAGAGCAGCGAGTTCAAAGATATGGCGATCGAAGATTCCGCGTTCGGCGAAGCCTGACGCCGTCGGGAAAGCGATTGTCTTTGGAACGCCGCCGTCGTGTGTCTTCTACCTGTACTCCCGCAAGCAAGACACAACCTGCCTGAAAATGCTATACATAGGATCGATCCACCGGGTCAAAGCACGGGACCAAAACGCGGTGCTAAGCTCATGTCCACTCAACCCTCCATTCCGAAAACTGCCTTGGTCGTCGATGATTCCATGCTGATACGCCATAGTGTCTGCCGCTTCCTTGAGGAGCGCGGCTTTATCGTGGAGTCGGCGACGAATGGAATTGAGGCGCTGGAGGTATTGAACAATTTTGTCCCGGACATCATCATTACCGATCTCTCCATGCCACGCATGGGAGGGGCTGAATTGATCTCCAGAATCAGGCAGCTTACAATTTTTGCGAATACTCCCATTTTGGTGCTGGCGGCACGCCGCAGCGCCAGCGAGAGCAATGATCTGCCGAGCGGAGCCGCCGCCGTGATATTCAAAGACATCGATATAGAGACGCAACTCGGCAGTGCGCTCGCAGCCACCCTCAGTTAGGCGTCCACTAGCAATCCACACTGCAGATCTGTGAACTCAGGTCAGCGCAACTCCAGGTTTGCCTGCGCCGACACGTCCAGCCCGGCGAACTCCCTCGAAATCCACTTTGAATAGGCGGCGGCGGCGATCATGGCAGCATTGTCGGTGGACATGACGCGAGAAGGGAAGTGAACTCTGACTCCGCCGTGTGGGCCGCGCTGCTCCAGGCTGGTTCGCAGGGCACTGTTGGCCGCCACGCCGCCGGTGACCAGCAGAGTCTGCACGCCATACTCTTCGCAGGCTGCCATCGTCCGCTGAGTCAGGTCGGCGACCACTGCTGCCTGGAAGCTGGCAATCAGATCGAGAGTCTCGCGATTACAGAGTGCCTTGTAATCCTCATCTTTGGGCACTTCAATTTGCATTAACGCACTGCGGCGCGCGGCGATTGCGTCGAGCATATTGTGGGTTTCCACGTAGCGCAGAACGGCCGTCTTGATTCCGCTGTAGCTGAAATCGAAGCGCTTGCGATCCTGCTCGATTCGCCCGGCGCGCTTTGATCCGTTGCGCGCCTGATGCTTGAGCTGGGCAAAGGTGAACTTGATGGCCTTGGGGTCTCCGAACTTCGAAACGCGATCGATGATCGGCCCACCGGGGTAGCCCAGACCTAGCAGCTTTGCGGTTTTGTCAAAGGCTTCGCCGGCGGCATCGTCTCGGGTGTGCCCAACATTCTCGTAATGCCAGCCATCGCCGTGCTGCTCAGCCAAAAACAGGTGAGTGTGTCCACCACTGACGACTAGGGCGAGCACGGGAAATTGCAGATCTTCGGAGCTGTTCTGCCGCCGCTCCAGCAGCACGGCATGGATATGGCCTTCAATGTGATTGACCGCGATCAGCGGCTTCTCCAGCGCCCAGGCGAGCGACTTGGCAAAGCTCACGCCAGTCAGCAGTGCGCCTGCCAATCCGGGACCATTGGTGACGGCAACTGCATCCACGTCCGCATAGGTCAGGGAGGCCTTGGCCAGCGCGGCGCGGGTTACCGGAACCAGATTCCGCAGATGCTCGCGGCTGGCCAGCTCCGGGACAACGCCGCCATAGGCGGAATGGGTTGCAATCTGCGAAGCGACCACGCTCGACAGTAGTTCATCGCCGCCGCGCACCAGGGCAGCAGCGGTCTCGTCGCAGGAGCTCTCAATTCCAAGAATCAAAGCACGCTTGTTCACACATTAAGAATACCGCCTCCGATCTACAATGTCCTGATGTGCCAAGATACGCGGCGAGATAACCGAGATATGCAGGGAGACAAGCACCGCGATGCCGCACTCCAGGCGCTTCGCGTTCTCCGCCAGCGCGGCCACCAGGCTCTGTGGGCGGGCGGATGCGTGCGCGATCTGCTGCTCGGGCGCGATCCCGCCGATTACGACGTTGCTACTTCGGCTACTCCGGATGAGGTGATGCGCATCTTTCCTGAGTCTTATGACGTGGGCGCAAAGTTCGGAGTGGTACTGGTGCCGATGAAAGCCCTGGGTGCCGGCGATGGACACGGCGTTGACGAAGCCGATCAACGCGGGCACATCGAGGTTGCCACCTTCCGCTCCGACGGAGCCTATCTCGATGGACGGCATCCTGACTCGGTGCGCTACACGGACTCGCCGCAGCATGACGTCGAGCGGCGCGACTTCACCATCAACGGACTGTTGCTCGACCCACTCTCCACGCATCCCAACACTCCGCATGGAGAGCTGTTGGATTACGTCGAAGGCCGACGCGATCTGGAGCGCGGGATTGTGCGCACCATCGGAAGGCCCGAGCAACGCTTCGCGGAAGACAAGTTGCGCATGTTGCGTGCGGTGCGTTTTGCGGCGCGACTCGGATATGTGATCGACGCGGCGACCATGCAAGCGATTCGCTCGCTCGCACCGCAGATCCACCAGGTATCGTGCGAGCGAATCCGCGACGAGCTCTCGAAGATGCTGACCGAAGGCCGTGCGCAGAGGGCTTTTCAGTTGCTCGATGAAACCGGGTTGCTGCGCGAGGTGCTGCCGGAGATTACGCGCATGAAGGGCGTGGAGCAGCCTCCGCAGTTCCATCCCGAGGGCGACGTTTTCGTTCACACTCTTCTGCTGCTGCAAGGCTTGCCGCCGCGCTGCTCGTTGACACTGGCCTGGGGCGCGTTGCTGCATGATGTGGGCAAGCCCGCGACCTTCCGGCGCGCGCCTGACCGGATTCGCTTCGATGGACACGTCGAGATCGGCGTGCGTATTGCTGACGAGATTCTCACACGCTTGCGCTTCAGCAATCGCGATCGCGAGCAGATCCTTGCGCTGGTGGAAAATCATATGCGCTTCGCCGATGTTCGCAAGATGAAGGACTCGACCTTCAAGCGTTTCGTGCGGCTGCCGGAGTTCGATGAACACCTGGCCATTCATCGTCTGGACTGCCTCGCTAGTCACGGGAAACTCGATCTCTACGACTACACACGGGAGCGGTTGGCATCCATCCCTGCCGGTGCAGTGCGTCCCGCGTTGCTGATCAACGGCCATGATTTAATTGCCGCTGGATACAAGCCCGGACTGCGCTTTGCCGAAATCCTCTCTGCTGTGGAGGATGCGCAACTGGAGGGCGCGATCACCACTCGCGAAGAGGCAATGGGATTCGCCGAGAGCAACTTTGCGCCGCCGTTTGGTCGCTCGGTGGCCGGTGGCCCTCATCCGCCTTCTGTCGGCGAATCTGGGGAGAAATGATTGGCGCGGCTCTCCGTTATAATCGATCCATGGAGCAGGTTTCCAGCACATTGCAGCGCATCATTGCGCAGGCGCTGCAGCGCTTGCCGGCCGAGGAACTCCCCGCTGCTGCCTGGGATTTTTCCGTCGGGAAAGCGGTGGCGGAAAAGACGCGTGTGCTGGGATGCGATCTGATTTGCGATTCCAAAGGCGAGAAGAAAACCCTGGTAGTCGAGGTTCCTGACGCCAACTGGCGCGCGCAACTTTATGCCATGACTCCGCAGTTTCTCGCGCGGCTCAACCAGTTTACGCGGATTGAGCGTATCGAATTCAAACTCGCGAGCCCGTCGGGCGCGAAAAGTTCATCGCAGCATTCGGAAGAAAAAAGGAAGCTATGAAGGTCACAGAAAAAGACGTAGCCTACGTCGCCGATCTGGCGAATCTCGAACTCACGCCTGACGAGAGCACGCGCATGGTCGCCGATCTGAACTCTATCCTCGATCACATCAGCAAGTTGAACGAACTGGACACGAGCAACGTGGAGCCGCTCGCCGAAGTGGTCTCCGCCTTCGCCTCCGCCGAGCGCCAGGGCAGCGAGAAATTCGCCTACGCGCAGCGCCCCGACGAGGTGAAACCAGGACTGAGCCGCGCCGTGGCTCTCTTCAACGCGCCAGACACTGATGGAACCTGCTTCAAGGTTCCCAAGGTTATCGAGCGCTAGGCCGAGGCCGAGGAGAAAGATCGATGAATAAGAGATCGACGAATATCGATACACTGACGATTGACGCCGCGCGCTCGATGGTAGAGAGCCGTAGGCTTTCCGCGGTCGAACTGGCCGAGGCGCACTACTCTGAAATTGTCAGCCGCGATAACACCATCGGCTCGTTCCTGACACTGACCCGCGAGCGCGCGCTCACGCAAGCCGAACGCATCGACTGCCTCGCCGAAAAAGGCGATCCGCTCCCGCCGCTCGCCGGTGTTCCCGTCGGCATCAAGGACGTGCTGATGACGCGTGGCGACCGCACCACGGCAGCTTCGCGTTTCCTTGAAAAGTTTATCTCACCATACAACGCAACCACCGTCGAAAAGCTGGAGGCCGCCGGCGCGGTCTGTCTCGGCAAACTCAATTGCGATGAGTTCGCCATGGGGTCGTCGAACGAAAACTCGGCTTTCTTTCCGGTGCGTAATCCGCGAGACACCACGCGCGTACCCGGAGGATCTTCCGGCGGCTCGGCAGCGGCGGTTGCCGCTGGTTTTGCGGTCGCAACCCTCGGCTCGGATACTGGCGGATCGATCCGTCAGCCCGCGGCTTTCTGCGGCGTGGTGGGACTCATGCCCACCTACGGACGCGTTTCGCGCTACGGCCTGATCGCATTTGCCAGCTCGCTCGACCACGTTGGCCCACTCACGCGCACGGTAAAGGATTCGGCAACGCTGTTAGAGGTGATCGCCGGGCGCGACCCGCACGACTCGACTTCGGCCGATGTGCCGGTAAGTAAATACTCGGCAGAGTGCGGGCGTGAAGTGAAGGGTTTGCGCATCGGGATTCCCAAAGAGTATTTCGGCGAAGGACTCGACCCGGAAATTCGCGAGGCCATCGAGCGCCGCATTGATGCGCTGCGAAAGGCCGGGTGCGAGATCGTTAACCTCTCGCTGCCGCACACCGAGTACGCCATTCCGGTGTACTACATCGTCGCCACCGCCGAGGCTTCGGCGAATCTGGCACGCTTTGATGGCGTGCGCTACACCACGCGCTCGCCCCAGGCAAAGACGCTCTCCGATATGTACCGGCGCAGCCGCGATGAAGGTTTTGGCGCTGAGGTCAAGCGCCGCATCATTCTGGGAACGTATGTGCTGAGCGCCGGATACTACGATGCGTACTACCGCAAGGCTCAGCAGGTCCGCAACCTGCTCACCCGTGACTTCCAGAATGCATTTACAAATGTCGATGCAATCGTAACTCCGGTCACACCGACGGTCGCCTTCAAACTAGGCGAGAAGACGGAAGATCCCATTGCAATGTATCTGAATGACATTTACACGGTCACCGCAAACCTAGTCGGCGTGCCGGGCATTTCGCTGCCATGCGGAAATAATCAGGAAGGGCTGCCGATTGGAATTCAGATTCTGGGCAAGCACTTCGATGAAGCGACGATGATCCGGTTAGCTCACTTTTTAGAGCAGGATCAGCGCTAGCGAGGCGAGGGAAAGTGACCGGCGAAAACAAACCGGTCACTTCATTTCTGAATGCTTTGTCAGTGCCCCAGGTTGCATTTTTTTCTTAACCTGGGAGAGCAGAAAGTTATACCAACCCTGGAATTGTTGTAGCGCTATCTGCAGCTTGCGTTAAGCCGCTTTCTCGAAACCATCACACCCGCTGATAGGCGTGACCTTCAAGTGCAAACTGGCGTTGCGTGCGAGGCCACACTCGTCCAACATGACCTCGGGCGCTTTGTGTGAGGATCGAATTTCAATCAGCTTCTTGTCATTCGAGTGGGGTTCTCCAAAGTGTTTACAGAGGCCGCACTGCCCATCGTTAACCGTTTGCATATGTGCTCCTTTCGGGTGCTTAGATCAGTAAAAGGGGTGGGTGGTTGCCGCAAAAAAAGCGTCGTCACATCGCTGCAGGATTAGGTTGAAAATCTGAGCACGGTGCCTCGAAGGTTAAAATAATCGGGCGTTTACGTGGAAATCTTAATGTGCCATGCCAGCCCCGCTTTTTCTGGCAATTGCCTTGCGCAGCATGAATACGATAGGTATGCAGGCGAAGCAGATGGCTGCGAGGTACTGAAAATCATCGACATAGGCCAGCAATCGCGCCTGCTGCGAGAGTGTTGCGTTCAGGAGTGCATACGCCTCCAGCGGAGAGCCGCCGGTCCGTCCGGTGAGCGCCATCGCGGCGCTCAGCGCGTGCCGAAAAACCGTGCTCGCCCCGTTCATGTGGCCGGCGAGCCTGACACGATGGAGTTGCTCGTGGCGAGCAACCACCGTGTTCACGATCGAGATTCCGATCGAGCCTCCAACGTTGCGTAGTAGGTTGAACAGTCCCGCTGCGTTGCCGATCTCCTCGTTGGGCAGGTCTGCCATGCTGGTCGTGGCCAGCGGCACAAAGACCATGCCGGCTCCAAAGCCGCTGATGATGACCGGCCAGAGCATGCTCCATTGCGAGAGTTCAAGGTTCACCTTGGCAAACCAGAGCCCACAGAAGCCGAAGATTGCAAATCCGATCGCCAAAAGATAGCGGTTGTCGATGCGGCTGCCGATAATCCCAATCAGCGGCATAGCCACAATTGCGCCGAAGCCGCGCGGGCTCACCGCCATACCCGCATTGAATGCGTTGTAGCCGAGCAACTCCTGGTAGAAGAGCGGTAATAACGTAATCAGGCCGTAGATGACTCCGCCGAACATTGCAATCAGCACGCAGCCCAGCGTGAAGTTCCGGTTGAGGAAGACGCGCAGTTTCACCAACGGTTCGCGCCGTCTCAACTCCAAGACCAGGAACGCGATGAAGCACACGGCCAGGATCGCCACTGCCCAGCGAATCCAGATTGCTCCGAACCAGTCATCCTCCTGCCCCTTGTCGAGCACGATCTGCAGGGCACTGAGCCAGATCGCCAACAGGCCGAAGCCGATGGCGTCAAAGCGTCCCGGCTTGGCCTCGCGAATGTAGATCGGGTCATGCACATAGCGCATGATCATGAAAATTGCGAGTATGCCGATTGGTATGTTGATGTAGAAAGACCAGCGCCAGGAGTATGTTTCGGTGAGCCAGCCACCCACGGTGGGGCCAAGCACCGGGGCTACCACCACGCCCAGTCCAAACAGCGCCATAGCCTGCCCGCGCTGGTGTGGCGGAAAGCTCTCCAGCAGAATGGCCTGCGAGAGAGGCTGCAACGCTCCGCCGCCTGCGCCCTGCACCGCTCGCGCAATCAGGATCACCGCAAGACTGTTGGCTGCACCGCAACTGAAAGATGAAACCGTGAAGATCACGATGCAGGTCAGCAGAAAACGCTTGCGTCCAAAGCGCTGCGAGAACCACGTGCTGGTGGGAAGAATGATCGCGTTGGCCACCAGGTAGCTGGTCAGAACCCATGTGGCTTCGCTGTTGGTGGCGGAAACAGATCCGGCAATATAGGGCAGCGCAACCGAGGCAATCGAGGTGTCCAGGACTTCCATGAAGGTGGCCAGCATGACCGAGATCGCCACCAGCCAGGGGTTGGAAGCCGGGACGTCATTCGAGGGAGCTGCGGGAGAACCGCTCATCAATCGAAAGCCCCTTCTGCACGGTATGAATATCGCGCGATCACCACTGTCGCACAAAACAAAATTGATTTACACCCATTCACGAAAGAGCAAAGTGGACAGCGGGATGCGAGTCGTAGTTACATAGGTGGTTACACAACGGTACTCGGTTGTGCGAAAACCTGGTACATGAGGCCCGAGCGTGCTGCAAACGATTCGAGAAGACATTCAATCCGTACTGGACCGCGATCCGGCCGCAACCGGCACGTTTTCCGTGCTCCTCAACTACCCAGGGCTGCACGCGGTGTGGATGCATCACATCAATCACTGGCTCTGGCGGCGAGGCTTTCGCCTGCTGGCGCGCTTTCTTTCGCAGACATCACGCCATTTCACCGGCATCGAGATTCATCCCGGCGCAACCATCGGACGCCGATTGTTCATCGATCACGGAATGGGAGTGGTGGTTGGCGAGACGGCAATCATCGGCGACGATGTGACGCTTTACCACGGCGTGACCCTGGGCGGCACCAGCCTGCAGAAGAAGAAGCGCCACCCTACGCTCGGCAATGGCGTCGTCATCGGCAATACTTCCAGCGTCCTGGGAGACATCGTGGTGGGAGACAACTCGCGCGTCGGTGCCGGTTCCGTGGTGTTGCGCGATGTGCCGCCGGACTCTACCGTGGTGGGAGTGCCCGCACACATCGTCTATCGCGACGGCAAGCGGGTGGTTATTACCGATCCGCGCGAGATCAAGGACCCGCTCAGTGACGCTCTGATCGCGCTGGCAAAGGACGTCGAAGGGCTACGCTTGCGTCTGGATAAGCTGGCTCACCTGGAGGCAGCCCTACCGCTAACCGTGCCCGGCGATGGTACCGTCAGCGGCTTAGCTAACGAGGACGAGGAGCGCCGCGAGTACCGCAGCGAATTCGATAAGAGCGGATTTGCCGATTACGGCGCAGGCATTTAGCCGTAGGTTAGCCAGCGTTGCGCTCCTGCGCAGATTACGATAGCATCAAGCGATCTCGTGCATTCATCACGGTGCAGTGAGGCGCGGTGGCCAAGTGGTAAGGCAGAGGCCTGCAAAGCCTTTATCGGCGGTTCGACTCCGCCCCGCGCCTCCAATTCTCTACCCACACTTAAAAGTATTCCGGAACATCGTTTCCACTAAGAAATCCTGCAGCTTGCACGACTGCGATGATGTACATTCATCCTGAATGGAACGGTTGAACTACCATCACCTACTGTACTTTTTCACGGTCGCGCGCGAGGGCTCGGTGGCACGAGCCAGCGCACGGCTGGGTCTGAAGCAACCCACGATAAGCGCACAAATCCACGCCCTGGAAAAGAAGCTAGGGCGTAAGCTGCTGGAGCGCAGCGGACGCGGTCTGAAAGTGACTCCCGACGGAGAGATGGTGCTGCGCTACGCGACCAGCATCTTTGCCCTCGGCGGCGAGTTGCTGTCGGCGCTTGATGCTCACGGACAGGTCAACCTATTGCCGGAGCTGGCCGTGGGGGTCACTCCGTCTCTGCCGCCAGCGCTGGTAACAGCTCTGTTCCAATCCGCCTTTGAATTGAATCCCAGGCCGGTGTTGACCGTTGTCGAAGCGGCGGGCGAGATGCTCGCCAAAGAGTTGGCTTCGCGCTCCTTGCAGTTTGCGCTCTCCGATGAATGGCCCTTGGGCCTGCAACCAAACGGCACCGCGCCTTTGCATCGCCGCTTGTTGTTGGAGAGCACGGTGGAGGTGTTCGCTCCCGCGGCGCTGGTCCGCAAAGTAGGTAAGGATTTTCCGGCGCGGCTGGCCGGAGTGCCCGTTTTGCTTCCTTCCGCTGGCTCGCTGCGCAGCGAAGTGGAGAGCTGGCTCGCCATTCGTAAACAGCGCGTCGAAAAGCTGGCTAAGTTACCGCATCCGGAGATGTGTGCGGCCGAGGCTGGCGCAGCCATCTTCGCACCGTCGTTGCTGCGTCAGTCGCTGAAGAAATCTCATGGTTTGCTGCCTGTGGGCAAGGTGGAAAGCGTGCGCTGGCGAGTGTTTGTGGTGACCAGCAGCAGAAGTTTCAAGCATCCAGCTCTGGATGCAGTGACTCGCGCAGCCGAGAAACTATAGTGATCTGCAACTGATTTCGGCCAGCCTCCGGCTGGCGTGGGTCGCTGGAGAGCCCGTCGCTCAGCAATCTTTCAATATGGGGCTGGTGTCCCCGGAGTAGTGTCGAGTTTCTGGTTATTATCCGTCAAACTACTGTCCGCCTGCCGACCGTCACAATCTGGTGTGATGGTTGCTACCGACTAACATATGGGGGTGTGGTAAATCCGTGTTCAGGAGTTAATCCGCCTGGAGGCGCTCCATGTACACTTGCATCGCATCGTTTACCGTCCTTCCCGACACCTGCGAACTGACCCGTGAGATCATCCATGAAGAAATCATCCCAGTGCTTCGCACACAGCGCGGCTTGGTCGATCTCATGATTCTGCAATCTAGCGACGAACCGAGCCAGTTCCTTGTTATCACTCTCTGGGAGACCAGGGATCATGCTGAAAATCATCACCGCGATGTTTACTCGCAATTGATCGGGCTGTTGAAGGCGCATATCGATGGAGAGGCCAGCGTGCGCTTCTATGCCGTCGACACATCGACCTCACATCACATCGCGGCGGGTATGTTGGCCTGAAATGAGCAACGATCTCGCTTGCGGTCACGAAAGGCGCGATGACTCTCGCAACATTGAGGAGCTAGTCAGGCTTGCTCTGACGGAGCAGGATGAAGATGCTGCGTGGGAAGCCGTGACCGTATTGCATCACAAGGGGAGCAGAAAAGTTCTTGAAGCCGCCAAGCGATTATGCGCCAGCGAAAGTGCGGACGAGCGTCAGCTTGGAGCAAACATCCTCGGCCAACTCGGGACGCCAGAGAGGGTGTTCGCGGACGAGTGTTTTGAAATCCTCGCGGCAACGCTTACCAAGGAAACCGAACCCACCGTTCTGGAGTGTATTGGGGTTGCGTTCGGCCATTTGAAAGATCCCAGAGCGATCGAATTGCTGCTCCCTCTGAAACGGCACGGCAATGCCGATGTGCGCTTTGGCGTTGTACTGGGGCTGACTGGCCACGATCGACCGGATGCAATTGAGGCGTTGATTGAGCTTTCGCGAGACAGTGAGGAGATGGTGCGAGATTGGGCGACATTCGCGCTCGGCACGATGATTTCGGCAGACACGGCAGAGATCCGCGAAGCATTGTTTGCTCGTCTATCCGACCCACACGATGAAACCCGCGGGGAAGCGCTGGTTGGCCTAGCGTTGCGAAAGGACGACAAAGTAATCGAGCCTCTCATCTCGGAGTTGTCCTCGGGAAATGCGGGACGCCTTACGCTGGAGGCGGCGGAGGCCATTCGCGACCCGAGGCTTTATCCCGCCCTGGTTGAACTGAAAAGCTGCTGTCCGGCTGATGCTCCGAACTTTGCACTGTTGGAAGACGCTCTGGCCAGTTGTGCGCCATAATGGCCTGGGTCACGCTTTTAAATACCACGGCACGTTGATGATGTTGATGCGTTGATCTCCTTCCAGAAGCAGCTTTGCTGTCAGCACCTCACCTCGCTGGTTATGCAGGAAATAGTGATACCAGTGGCGCTCGACCATCGTTGAGATTGTTACCGCGACGGTGCGATGGCGATTCTCCTTTTCGATTTGCAACACGTAGTCCACTACAGGCCGCAACACCAGACGGTAAGGGGAACGCAAGGTGATCAGACGCGGAACAGGAGCACCGGCTCTGCGCGCCGGTTGTTCCACCGCAGCGTGCCAGTCTGCGGCAATGCTGTCGTCTTCATCGCAGGATATGTGCACGACATGCACTTCCGGAGAAAGTGTCATCGCAAAGCGCAGAGTCTTCTGGGTCGCCGCGTTCCATCGCTCGATGGGGACAATCACGATCGGCGGATAATGGTTCTGCAGAAGAAGGTGCCCTCTGGCTTCGAGTTCCCGTGTTACGAGCCGATAATGACGCCGTACCCGCGTCATCAGCAGGATCACTGAAGGCAACAATAACACTACGATCCATGCGCCCTGCGTGAACTTCGCGGCAACCACCACGATGACGGTCACTCCAGTTGCGGTCGCTCCGATTCCGTTGATCAGGATGTGATGCAATGATCCACTGTTTTTTCGCCAATGCGCCACCATCCCGGCCTGCGAGAGAGTGAAAGCCAGAAAGGCGCCCACGGCGAAGAGCGGGATCAAGCGGTCGGTTACACCGCCGAAGATGATCAGCAAGATAGCCGCAAACACCGCGAGCACCCAGATGCCTTGTGAGTACACCAATCGGCGGCCTCGTGAGGTAAGTGAATGCGGCAGGTAATCGTCCATTGCTACGGCGCGGCACAACCGCGGAAAATCGGCAAACGATGTGTTTGCCGAAAGGCAAAGTACCAACAGAACGGAGCACATCGTGAGACCGTAAAACGTGCCCCTGCCGATCACCGCCGCAGCGACCATCGAAAGAACGCTCTGATAGCCGGGTTGGCCCGGATCTGTCGCCGAGATGCCGTAGTAGTAAACCAGGGTTGCGATGCCGCCCAGCAGGCCTATCAAGGTCATCACGATGATGGTCAAAGTTTTGCGGGCTGCGGGCACGACGGGCTCACGGAACGCCTGGACACCATTGCTCACCGCTTCCACGCCGGTCAGCGCGGTGCAACCACTGGCAAATGCCCTTAGCAGTAACCAGAGTCCCACGGCTCCGGCGGTTGCCTGTACGTGCGGGGGGGATACCACGGCGTGGGGATGTCCTCCAGTCATGAGCACCCGGTAAATACCGATTGCGATCACCACGCCCAGGGTGCCGACAAATAAGTAGGTGGGCGCGATGAATGCCGATCCGGCTTCGCGAACTCCGCGCAGGTTCACAATGGTCAGGATTGCCAGAACGAGCAGACACAGAATCAGTGTGTATCTCTGCAGCCAGGGTACTGCCGAAACCAGGGCTCCGATTCCGGCGGAAATTCCCACGGCCACATTGAGCAGATAGTCGATCATAAGCGCCGCGGCTGCGAGCAGGCCGGCGCCGGGGCCCAGATTTTCTTTGGCCACCGTGTAGGAGCCCCCACCGCCGGGATACGCTGCAATCGTCTGCCGATAACTGAAGTAGACGATAAGCAGGAGAGTAATGATGGCGGCGGTCAAAGGGACAACATAACGTACGCCGGCGAGGCCGAGGGACAACAGAATCGTCAACGCCGCCTCGGGGCCGTAAGCGGCCGAACTTAATGCGTCCAGCCCAAAGGTTGGGACGCCCTGCGCGGGCGTGATCCTTTGTCCCTGGTCCTCACTGGACGCCAGCGGCCTCCCAAATAAAACATTGACAAGTCCCATACGGCCCTCGCATCACAATGCCGGAAGCAGTGACTAACGTGAAATCACAGCCTACCACGGCCGGTGATGAAGAACGGTCGCCATGAAACACAGCGAGCAGGCAGGAGGTCAACTCCGGGGCTTTGCCAGGCGGTGCGCCGGTTCTCGCTTTCACTCCGCCAACGGTGATGTGGGGATTATGTTCGACTGCGGTGAAAGACCAGCCGGTTTTGTTCTCTCCGCCCAGTTCCTGAATTTTGACTTGATCTGACTTATGCCCCAGGCCAGTGCAGTTACGAAACCCAGCAGAAGAACGATCCACAGAAACGTATGCAAT
The DNA here is from genome assembly GCA_963786435.1 of uncultured Acidobacteriota bacterium. Taxonomy (GTDB): domain Bacteria; phylum Acidobacteriota; class Terriglobia; order Terriglobales; family Acidobacteriaceae; genus TOLSYN. Next base: position 918,255 of record CAWAZK010000002.1, on the reverse strand, counting down.
GGATCGAGCGTGGGGCCTAACCATCGGCGCAATCCCGTATTCCAAGCCGATCCGTAGAGAATGCAGAGATGGACCAGGTAAATGAATAAAGATTGCTGCGCTACCGCCTGTGGAAGTTTGCGTGGAATCCACGATAGGCGGGACATCCGCTCGACAATGGACAGTAACAAACTCACACATCCAACTCGCAGAATGAACAGGCTGGGGCTCGTCTTCCAAAAGGAGTTCCCGCAAAGCTCCATCATGGGCTTTTGCAGAGAAATTCCCGCAAGGATCATCAGCGTGCCGGAAAAGGCGAGCAGGCGAGATGCCGATTCTGATGGCCGCTGCAGGTACCAGACGCCGAGCCACGCTCCGGCACACACGTACGCTGACCACGGAAATAATGGGAACAAGGATCCGCCCAGGCCGTTGCAATAAGCGGCGATAAAGGCCGGTACATGACTGCCCCACTGCGTGCTCCAGGTGAAGCGGGCGCATATGACGATAAAGCATCCGAGTCCGGCCGCAAGGGCAGCGAACCGTTGCGGCGCGCGGGTGGCCATCATTAATAGCTGAAGAACCAATAAGGTGAAACCGATGCACTGCAGAACATCTACCTGGAACCATGTATGCCACGCGCTGGCATCCATCGCGGGAATACTGAGCGGGGAGGGCACGGGCATGTGCATCAAATATCCCAGGAATATCAACGTACAGAAGCGGATGATGCGGCGCCGCGTTTCAGGCGAGTCGTGCGGGTATGGCTCCCAGCGCCTCGTGGTTACGATCGCGAAGGAAAAACCAGAGAGCGTAAGAAACATCGGCGCAGTAATGCCGCGCAGAAAAAGCCAAAAGTTAAAGCCGGCACCGACCCGGTAGTCCGGCGACAGCAGAACATCGAGGGTATGCCCCTGCACCATGAACATGACTGACATGGCTCGAGCAAGGTCAACAAAGAATATGCGCGATGATGCATGGGGATTGGATATTCCACGGCTGATGCGTTTCGCGGTTCTCCCCGGATCTTCGTGATTCAACTGGAATTCAGTGCAAGAACCGTGAAGCCCCATAACGTCCTACGCCCTCGAATCTGCTCTGCTGACTGACAGTCGTTTCTGAGATGCCAGATTGAAAAGAACGGCTGCCATTCCCTTGTGGCAAAGGCAGCCCAGCACAGGCGCATCAGTTCATCCCGGTTTGAAAACCCGAAGCGCAGAGAGGAGTCAATCATGTACTCTGTAGTTCGCTTCGTAGGGGTTCTTTTTACATCGTTAGAAGGAAGAAAACATGAAGAGCAATGAAACGATCGAAAGTGCACCGCATGTACTCCCGGCGCTGCCTTATGCAGAAGACGCGCTGAGCCCGGTAATCTCCTCAAATACAATTGGCTTTCATTATGGCAAGCATCACAAGGGATATGTCGACAACCTCAACAAGTTGGTAGCAGGCACCGAGTTCGCAGAACTGCCGCTGGAGAAAATCATCAGCGCCACAGCCGGCAAAGCTGATAAGACTGCAATCTTCAATAACGCAGCGCAGACGTGGAATCACACGTTTTATTGGCGCAGTCTGAGGCCCAAAGGCGCGGGTGAAATACCCTCGGTGTTGAAGCAAAAGATCGAAGCGTCGTTCGGCACCGTGGATGCCTGCAAAAAAGAGCTGGCAGCCGCGGCATTGACGCAGTTCGGTAGCGGCTGGGCGTGGCTGGTGCTGGATGGTGGAAGTCTAAAGGTGGTCAAGACGGCTAATGCGGACTCACCGGCTATCGCAGGGGTGAAACCGTTGTTAACCCTCGACGTCTGGGAGCACGCCTACTACTTGGATTACCAGAACCGCCGTGCCGACTACATCAGTGCAGTGCTGGATAACCTTGTAAATTGGGAGTTTGCAGCAGAGAACCTTGGCTGATGTATGCTCTCCAACCGCATCAACCGGATTTGGCCAGAGTGGCGAGTGTACGGCCATTACCGCAGTCACGTTTCAAGCAATTTTCCGCTTGCAACAATTTCCAAACGGCGTTTAATAAAACATACGGGCACGCTCTCGTGCCAGCGCGAGATGAGGGCACCGTCGAGGCACGAGGACTTTTTCAGAAACCCATAAGCGGGTGAAGGAGGGTATCGTAGCGACGACAACCAGTGAGATCACACCAGTATTCAGCCTAGCTGCCGTGCCCTCAGACGGCGCTTGACAGCTTCCTTATTTCGACCGGGCGTGGTCATCGACTGCGCCCGGATTCGTGTTTGCCAAAGAAGATTCAGGCCGCGTTCAGTTCATCCGCGTTGCAACCAATAACGGGTTCAACTTTGATGTGGAAGCCTGCCCGGCCTCGCCCGAGCCTCGGCCCTATCAGACTGGCAATGCCTTCCACGGTGGCGTTCAAGTCTTTTGGCTCGATCAGCCTTAGGTCAACTGTGATTTCCAGGTTGTAGAGCACGTGAGTTTCCGGTTTCGGACAGTCGGCCTCATGAGACAGAGTGCCGCCTACAATCCGAGCAATACTGAGAAGCGAACGGCCTCCGCAAACCAGGCATTCATCGGATCGGCCTTCAGTGACACACTCGCAGTCAACACATAAGACTGCATTTTGCAGCGGGACTGCGCCCAAATCTGTCTGTTTCTTTGTTCCCTGATGCATACGACCGCCCTTGGCAAAGACGATGCCTCTCAATACAGAGGAGGAATGCATGGGTCAGAGTTGCCCGGACTTCCAGAGCAAAATCCAAAAGCCTAAGCAGAGAGCCCGGCCAGCTCATAGAGTAGTGCCGCGAATAGTTACACGGCTGAGGACTTCTTGATATTCGCTTGAAAACAAATGAAAGAGGGTAGTTGGTAGTCCAACTACCCCTTCAAATCGAACTCTCCCGCACCGTGGCTGGAGAGTGGAAAGACGTCGTAATTTGGTTGCGAAAACTCGAACTTCTGCGGAGTGCAGGGCTTGCGAAGGCTGGGTTTGGCAGGTAGCAGGTCATTTTAGGCCGCAGGCGCTGCTTGTCTTACTACCAACCTACTATAGAACTATAGAACTATCCCTTGTCACGGAGACCGCAAAATATCGTGACATCTGAACAGACCCGAATATCAGCATACGCACAAGAATGGAACGGCATATCCCTGCGTGCTGTGCCTGCATTAAAACTCACTTTGCCGGAACATCTCAGGATACAGCCATTGATAATACCGGGCAAAAAAATGAAATACGAGAAGTGATAGCCATCGTTTTACTCTAGGAGTCTGTCGGGAATAGATTCTGCCGAATTGCACAAAGATCACAGGATTTTCTGTAGGTGCTTCGGGTTACGATTTGGGTATGGGAAAGAGTTTTCGCTCCGACGACCTGGATCAGTTGCTGTTGCTGCCACCGTCGCTGCATGACTGGCTGCCGGAAAAGCACTTGGCCCGGTTTCTGGTTGATGTGGTCGATGAGTTGGATCTCAGTGCGATCTATGCTTCTTATGATGAGAAGGATGGCCGAGGGCAGTCCGCGTATTTGCCAGAGATGATGGTGCGGGTATTGCTTTACGGCTACTGCACGGGGACCTACAGCTCACGCAAGATCCAAGCGAAGACATTTGAAGATGTGGCGTTTCGCTTCTTATCGGCCGACGAACATCCGGACCATAGCACGCTTGCGGAGTTTCGCAAGCGACATCTGGAAGCTCTGGCTGGCCTGTTTATGCAGGCGCTGCAGCTATGTCAGAAGGCAGGTTTGGTCAAGCTGGGGCATGTAGCGATCGACGGAACCAAGCTGCAAGGCAACGCCAGCAAGCACAAGGCGATGAGTTATGGGCGCATGAGCGAGACCGAAAAGAAACTGCAGGAGCAAGTCGACGAACTGCTGCAGCGCGCCGCTGCGGTGGATGCAGACGAGGATGAGAAGTACGGCAAAGGACAGAGCGGAGACGACATCCCCGACGAGTTAGGGCGACGGGAAAGCCGACTCAAGAAAATCCGGGAAGCCAAGGCGGAGTTAGAAGCCGAAGCCAAGCAAAACGCTGAGGCGAAGAAAGCCGCCGCCGAGGCCAAGATCGCCGATCGTCGGCAGCAAGAGGCGCGCACGGGCAAGAAGGCGCGCGGGCATGACCCGCAGGTACCCGATCCAGAGAAGGCGGAGGCTGATCCCAAAACCCAGCGCAGCTTCACCGATCCGGAGAGCCGGATCATGCCGAGTGGAAGTCAAAAAGGTGCTTTTCTCCAGGGCTACAACGCACAGGCCGCCGTGGACAGCCAATCGCAGGTGATCGTGGCCGTCGATGTAATCCAGCAGACCACTGACAATGATCAACTGGCGCCGATGCTGGAGCAGGTGGAACAGAATGTGGGAGCCAAGCCGCAGGCGGTTAGCGCAGATAGTGGCTTTTGGAACCCGGAACAGGTGAAGAAAGTCCAAGCCCAGGGCATTGATCTGCACGTGGCCACGTGCAAGCAGAAGCACGGGGAAACGGGCCTGGAAGACCATGCAATCCACTCCGGGGAAGAGATCTCGCTGCGGCAACAAATGAAGCAGAAGCTGGACAGCGATGCAGGGCGGAATCTGTACCGGATGCGCAAAGCAATCGTCGAACCAGTGTTTGGTCAGATCAAAGAGTGGCGTGGGTTCCGGCGCTTCTCTCTACGCGGCCTGCAGAAGGTCCGAGCCGAATGGAAGCTGGTCTGCCTCACCCACAATCTGCTGAAGCTGTTTCGCTCTGGGCGCCAGTTCCAGATGGCGGCATAAAGGAAAACAGCCAAAAGCCGGCTATGCACCAATGAAATGGCGCTTTTCTGGTGTGGAACGGCCAGCCCAACATCGCTTCACCCCGGAGGAACAGGGAGGGGCGGCATCTGGATGTGTTCACGTCGAATATCAAACTCGTGGCCGTTGCTTATTCCAGACACACTCCTAGGGAAGGTCTGCAGAAGTCAGCGAATTGCCGCAGAGTAAGCAAGGACTGTTGAGGAGTGGTTGGTATCGGCTGCACTTAACATGCAGCTCAATACTGAAAAGCTGTGAAGCTGCTACGAAATTGCGAGCGTTTTCCGACTCACCAGTAGCGGCACTCAAAAATTCGTAAGCTGACTTTAATGGGAAAGACGGCGCAGTGAGTATCAGGCCGCATGATAGTGACCGCTCAGGCAGCCAGCGAACACAACTCGCCCCACGGAACCACCTGCTCCATCTCTTCTAGGAATGCTGCACGCCGCGTCTTCTTGCTGACCGCTCAAATCCAGTTGTCATCGCCAGTGTCCGCTGTCTCATTGCCTTCAGAGTCTCTCAACTCAATCTACACAATGACACTGTGGAAAACAGAGGACTTAATCAGAGTTTCCTTAGCGCGAAATTTGGGCTCGCACTTGGAGCATAGGTCGTGGGCACGCAGCTCTCCCCGTTGCCCACATTGTGGATTTTTACAAATACCTTGTTTGCGTCCTTTTTTCATGGGTTAGGGCACGCGCTTGCGAGAAGACGTTCATGTCGAGCCCGCCCCCAATCGCGTGGGCGATGAAGTGCCCCTTGTCCCGGCTACTTCCATCGACCTCTTCAGGGTGCTCCACCCAGCCCTTCGGCAGCGAGCCGCGCCGACGACCGCGCATCGGCAATGAAATTCCGAGAACCCCGACCACGCGGTCTCGCACTCGCTGGTCAATCGCCACCTCGCCCAGCGCCTCCATTCCTGAATAGGAGTCGCAGATGTAATCGAACGTCCTGTACTCGACGTGAACGATGTTTGGGGTGTGCGTGGCCGCAGCCGTGTACGTTCGCTGCCACAGCGTAGGAAGCCGTAATCGCAGGTCGGCTATCAGTTCACAAATTGAGCCTGCTCTCGCCCACCTGCCCAGCCTCCGATAGTCAATCCGGGACTGGGGCGGTAACGACACAATCTGAGCTGATAGCATCCCTCACCACCTGAAATCAATATTCCCCTGACCGAACCGCAGCAGAGCCTTCTCATAAATTTGGTTGGCCAGCCAGATGCCGTCCTCGACGGCGTTGACCACACGTTCGGTCTGACACCCTGCCCTCGGGTCACGCGCCAGCCGAAGGCCAGTGATGATGGCAGCAGCCAAAACGAGAATCCTGCCATCCTTCTTCGTAGCTCCGGGTGAGTACTCCACGGGTTCATGGTAGGCGAATGGATGGCGAAAGCGCAAGCGATTGTTTTCTGTGGTGGTGGGTACCTACATCCGATACTCTGGAAATTCTTGGAGGATAGTTCCATGCCGGATAAAACAAACGCCGTCACCAGCGCTGTAGCTCCCGCGCAGCTCCTTCAGGCAATTGCGTTTGCTGCTGATAAACATAGTCGCCAGCGGCGAAAAGATGCTGAAGCTTCGCCCTACATCAATCACCCGATAGCCGTCGCTACCGTCCTCGCGGTAGAGGCAGATGTCACAGACCGAGAAACCCTACTGGCAGGCATCTTGCACGATACGGTTGAGGACACCGAAACAACCTTCGAAGAGCTTGAATGCCGTTTCGGAAAGCATGTGGCTGGCCTAGTTGCTGAAGTGACCGACGACAAGAGTCTCGATAAAGCCCTTCGAAAAGAGCTTCAGATTAAACACGCAGCCAATGCGACTGAACAAGCGAAGCAAATCAAGATTGCAGACAAAATCTGCAACATTCGTGACATCTCAAACAGCCCTCCAGAGGACTGGTCATTACAACGCCGCTCCGAGTATTTGGACTGGAGCGTTCGGGTCGTGAATGCCTGCAAAGGCGTAAACAGCAAACTGGACGAGGTATTCGATCAAGCAATCGCGGAAGCTCGCAAGACACTGCGCTAATAGATGGTGGTTATCGTCCGGCATGTGCTTCGGCCTTGCGCTTCACCAACGACGCCCGATGCAGCCGCTTTACTTCGTGCTTGTTCCTCTTCAACCGACGAATCCTGACTTCCTCGACCGGAATCAATAGCGTATTCGTAGATTGCAGGAGTGAATCATGGACTTAAAACTCAGCGGTAAGCGTGCGCTGGTGACGGGTTCGACGGCGGGGATTGGATTTTCGATAGCCAAGCTGCTGGCTCGTGAGGGTGCTTTCGTGTATGTCAATGGACGCACGGAAGAGCGCGTCAGCAAAGCCGTCGCCGAGATTGAGGGCAAGGTCGATGGGGTGGCGGCAGACCTGACAATAGAACAGGGCGCAGAGAAGCTCTTCACCCGCGTGGAGAAGCTCGATATTCTGGTGAACAACCTCGGAATCTTCGAAGCGAAGCCGTTTCTCGAAATCGAGGATGCGGAATGGCGGAGGTACTTCGAAGCGAATGTACTCTCTGGAATTCGCATGACGCGCCACTACCTGCCGCAAATGCTAGAGAAGAAGTGGGGGCGCATCGTCTTCATTTCGAGTGAGTCCGCGTTGCAGATTCCAGCGGAAATGGTTCACTACGGCATGACCAAAACTGCTCAACTAGCGGTGGCACGCGGCATTGCCGAGTCTTTCCCGGCGAGTGGCGTTACGGTGAACTCCGTGTTGGCTGGCCCTACGGAGAGCGAGGGAGTATCGACGTTCGTAGAGGGTCTCGCGAAGCAGCAGGGCAAGACGAAAGAAGATGTCGAGCGAGAATTCTTCGAACATGCCCGCCCCAGCAGCCTGATAAAGCGTTTTGCGACGACGGATGAAGTTGCTGCAATGGTGGTTTATCTGTGCAGCGAAGCAGCTTCAGCGACCACCGGGGCGTCGGTTCGCGTGGATGGGGGAGTCATTAGGTCGATTGTGTAGCTGGCGGCACTATCGGTAGTATGCCGTTCCGGAGTTCGCGAGTCCGGAAGAAAGTTTTGTTCATCTATACTGCATTGCCATGTGTGGACGATTCCGCCTCACCCGCGTCGATAAACTCGCCGAACGCTTCGCCGTTGAGCCCGAGGACGACTGGATTCCGCGCTACAACGTTGCCCCAACTCAGAACATCCCGTTCATCCGCCAGCATACCGATGAACCGAAGCGGTCCGGTTCTCAGATGCGCTGGGGGCTGATTCCGTCATCGGCGAAGGACGCAAGCATCGGCTACAAGATGATTAACGCCCGTGCGGAGACACTGGCCACCAAGCCTTCATTCCGCGAGGCTCTCAAGAAGCGCCGTTGCCTGATTCCAGCGGACGGGTTCTACGAGTGGAAAAAGGAGGGTAAGACCAAAACGCCGTTCTGTTTCACCATGGCTGATGAATCAATATTCGCCTTCGCCGGAATCTGGGAGCAGTGGAAGAATCCAGCGGGGCAACTGGTCGAGACCTGCTCCATCATCACCACGACCCCGAACGCTCTCTGTGCCGACGTTCACGACCGAATGCCCGTCATTCTCCCCGACGAAGCCTACGACCTGTGGCTCGACCCCGGCGTGCAGAAGACGGACGCTGTATGCGACCTGCTGAAGCCATACGACCCGGCGTTGATGCGTCGATATGAAGTGAGCAACCGGGTCAATCTGGTGAAGAACGATGACGCGGCGTGCGCGGAGCCAACATCGAGTGCGGCAGCGGGGCTTGGAACCTAAGCAGCATCTTCCTTTCGAGACTCCCCGGACTGAACTACCTCCAGCGGCATCAGCGAGGTTAGGGGCTGGTCGCCAACATTGAGTTCAGTAGTCCAGTTCCCGCCACGCTGTACAACTCTGTCACGTATAGCTTCGTTCTCTACCACGTCGCCCTCGAAAATCTCGCGCCCGTGTACATCTGTTAAACCAGTTGTTCGTCTGTTCATGTCGGGTTAGATGCTCTGGGGAAACCAGTATTGACGACCCGGTTCACCGACGTGCCGGGTTGTTCATACCGTCGCACTTTAAAGATTCTTAGACGGAGGCTTGAGGACTGGAATGGGAATGCCGTTTTCGACGATGAGGTAGATTGCTGCCCGTCCCGCGTTCGGAGTTGTTGTCGCACGACCGCGCCCCTACGCTTATGTAGCTCCCGCGCCGTACGTGGCGTATGCGCCGGGCTATGCGTATCCGCCCTATGTTTATCCGGGAAATGTTGTGGTTGGTCTGGGGTACGCGAGACCGTACGCCTACCGATATGACGAACGGCGTGACCACGAGTGGCGGCATGAGCACGGGTGGCGGCGTTAAGACTTCCGCGAACTTTTCCTAAGCCCCTCGGTCACCGGACTGAGGGGCTTTACTTTTGCTTGAACTGAGCGTCAATCTCGACCTGATATCCGGTGGCAAGGTTGTTCGTTTCGTTTGCCATGCCAACGACCGCCATGAGTTCCGTAAACATGGCGTCCGTCATGCCTTTATTTTGCGCTGATGCGGTATGAGTTGCGATGCAATACCCGCAGTTATTTGTAACGCTCACGGCGACGTAAATCAGTTCTTTGGTGAGTGCATCGAGCGCCCCCGGTGCCATCACCTGCTTGATGCTCTCCCACGTACGCTTCAGAGTGACCGGGTCGTGGGCGATAGCCTTCCAGAAATTGTTCACCCGGTCAACTTTGCGGGTGGCCATGATGTCGTCGTAGACGGCGCGAACTTCAGGACTCGCGTCCTCGTATTCAATCAGCCCTAATGTCGCCATGTGGTCTCCTTCCAAACAGCACTGTTTTGGGGCTACATCACCGCCTCCGAGCGGTCAACCGTATCCGTCCGGGCAAGTCCATTCTTTTGCTGAGTGCGTGAAGGTGATGTACTTGGTTCATGATTGAACCAGAGCATGAAGTGAGACGTCGACGGAGCCGGAAAGAGGCTGCCCGGCTGGTATCGGAATATGAACAGAGCGGTCTCACGCGCCAGGCATTTTGCCGTCAGCATGGTCTTGCGTTAAAGACGCTCGACAGGTACCGCAAGCGCAGTTCTTCCCCTGATGCGGCGGTTCCCGATGCCGCGCCATCCTCGCCGCACCAATCTGGCATTACATTTGTTCCGCTTGAATTTGTGGAACGACCCGCGGTAGCACGTCAGGAGGTGTGCAACGGCGCGACTCTGTTTGTCGAGCTGGCCGGCGCCCGCCGCATCGGTGTACTCAGCGGCTTCGATGCGTTCACGTTGACGCGCCTAATTGCGGTGCTCGAACAGGAGTGAAGCGATGTGGGGATTAGGCGCGGCGACGCGCATCTATGTAGCCACCGGCAAAACCGATATGAGGCTGGGATTTGATGGCCTGTATGGGCTTGTGATTGGCCAGTTGCAGGAGAATCCGCAGAGCGGCCATCTGTTCTTGTTCTCCAATAAACGTCGCGATCGCATGAAGATCCTTTTCTTCGATGGCAATAGCCTTTGGGTCTGCGCACGGCGCATGGAACAAGGCCGATTGCATTGGCCGGTGTCCGAGGATGGGCGTGTGCAGTTGAGCCGCGAGGAGTTTGCGCTGTTAATCGGCGGTATCGATCTGAACGAAACCAAGAAGCGAAAGTGGTACCGCAAGCCAGTGGGAAGCGATCCGGAAAAAGCGCACAAAACCGCATAAATACAGGCGATTCGATGACATATCCACAGCGTGATCTGCGATCATGAACGCAGATGAATTCTGCTTCCAAGTCGCCTCTGTCGGTCGTACTGGATCCGGTTGCGGCGGCGATCATCGCGCAACTGCAGCAGCAACTGGAAGCGAAGGATCAGCAGATCATGCGCGGCCAGCAAGTGCTTGCGACTACTGAGATGCTGGTGCTGAAGCTGAAAGAGGAGCTTCGTCTGGAGCGCATCCGCAAGTACGGCAAGCGCAGCGAGAAGCTCTCGGATCTGCAATTGCAGATGCTGGATCTTGAGCCTGCGGTATCGAGCGAAGAAATTGAATCCGAGATCAACAGCGGGCCGCTGCCTGACACCGCGCAGAACAGCACGGAAGACAACAAGCAACAGCGCAAGAGGAAGCATCATCCTGGCCGCAACGAACTGCCTGCACATCTGGAACGTGTTGAGGAGATCATTGCCTGCACGCCGGAGCAGTGCAAGTGTGGCCAGTGCGGCGGCGAGACGAGCGTAATCGGCTACGAACAGACCGAGGTGCTGAGCAAGAAGCCAGCGGTTCATTTCGTTCGCGTCATCAAGCGCGAGAAGCGTGCCTGTGCGGCGTGCGTCAGGCACGGCGTTGCAACGGCCACTGTGCCTGAGCGCATTGCGCCCAAGTCGATCTTTTCGGACGAAGTGATCATCGACTTCGTTGTGAGTAAGTATTGTGATGCATTGCCGCTTTATCGCCAGCGCGCCATGCTCCTGCGTGATCTCGGCATCGAGGTGGCGCTGACAACGATAGACGATGCGGTGCTGCGGGTAGGCGAACTGCTGATCCCGTTTAGCAACTTGATGAAGCGCGATCTGCTTGCCGGGAATTACATCCAGGCAGACGAGACCTACGTCGGAGTGCAAACCAAAGAGAAGAAGGGCAAGAACCATACCGCGTACTTCTGGCAGTACAGTTCGCCAGGAAAAGGCGTAGTCTTCGACTTCGAGATGACGCGTCGCGGCGAGGTGCCGAGAAAGATCTTCCAAGATTACCGCGGCATATTACACACAGATGGTTATGCCGCATACGGCGAAAAGGTCGGTGCCGAAGGCATGATCCATGCGTGCTGTATGGCTCATGCAAGAAGAAAGTTTATCGAAGTCGTCAAGGTGAATGCCAAGTTGAAGACGACCGACGCCGACTCGGCGTGCGTTGTCGTGCTCATGGACGGGTTGTTTGCGATCGATCGCGAGGCGCGCGAGCAAACCCTGTCGATCGCAGAGCGCGATGCGCTGCGACAGGAACGTGCGCCCGCGCTGCTTGATGAGTTGCATGCTGTGCTCATGAAGATGAAGGATCGTGTGCTGCCGACGTCCGCGGCGGGCAAGGCAGTCCTCTACACGCTCACGCGCTGGAGCAAGCTGACGCGATTCATGCAGTACCCGGTGATCGAACTTTCGACAAACTGGGCGGAAAACTCGATGCGCCCGATATCGATTGGTCGTCGGAACTGGCTGCACCTTGGCAGCAAGGAGGCGGGACCGAAGATCGCGGCTTTCTTCAGCGTGATCGAGAGCTGCCGCAAACTGAACATCCCCGTCCGCCAGTACCTGGCCGAGGTGCCGCCGGGCTTGGCCGATCGTTCCATCCAGTCCCTAGCTGGCCTTACTCCCACCGCCTACGCAGCAAAGCTGGCGAAGTAACCTAATTCCCGGCTGCCTGAATCCGTCAACCATGTAGTTTCCCGAATGGCTACCCTTGAATCTCCACGGAAATTTATCGGGATGCTTGACCTGAGGTATAGTCTTCAGCTCTGGCTCTGAAACAACATCGGCATCCGCGACAACGCCAACACCGCTGCTATAAAAACAAATACGGTCTCCCTGTTTAAGACTCTTCCGTCCCGGAGTACGCTCGCCGAATACGTACCAGCCAGAATCGAGCAGTCTACGAATTGTCGCCTCGGCTGTGTCAATCTCGTCATCGGCAACAGGTGTCAATAGAAAGTGGCGTTCGCCGGGTTTAGGCGATGCCACCATTCCTTGTGGTTCGGGCGCTTTCGGGCCTGTATGCTCCACCTCTGGCGAGGGTTCAGGCTCCAACGAGCTTGCGGCAACACGGGCGAGTAAGCGCACAGTGCTATCTGCCGATACGCCGCTGGGTCTCAGCAGTGAAACAATCTCCTCGTGGGATATCAGCTTGTTCTCAAGAAGTTCACCGAGTACAAGTAGGGAATCAATTGTTGCAACCCGCAGTTCATTCGTACGCTTTTCGGCAATAATCGCATTTTCAAGTTGCTTCAGGTCAGCATCTGGTCGGCCAACCAAGTACAACCCGAGTGTTCTATCCCAATTCTGGAGCCGTTTGTCAGAGATGAGTTGGTTGATATAGCCGACTAAAGTAGCGGTGTTGATTGCGTAAGCGTCCGTCGTTTTCACTTCTGCGACAATATCAAACTCTTTGGAGTGCCAAATCCCGTCATATCCAATTTCGTTCTTTACGCCCGAATAACGGCCAAACTCAACTTCGAAGTCGAGTAGTCTACTTCCGCCTCGGAGTTATAGTACCCGGCCTCGATTGCCTTCGGTGTCATGACCCGCCAAATAGCAAAAGCCCCCGATTTGGGGGCTCGTTCTATTTGGATTGATGTTTGCCTACGCTGGCGGCATTGGTTCGGCGACCCTCGGGTTGGTGCCAATCTCGCGTCCCAGCACTGATGTCGAAGACATTCGATGCCAATCCCGGTTTCAGCGGCGTAGTTGTTGCGGTTGGCGGTACCGGAAGGACTTCGGCCTTCTTCTGCATGAATTCCCGCAGCGCCATTTCCTCGTTGCTGACTGTAGCAATGTAATATTCGATGGATTTCATGTCCTCGTGCCCGAGACGCTGGCGCACATACCCTTATGTCCCAACCTTCACCACCGAGCTCCTTACAGCGGAGCCAGTTCGTTGCGGCGGTTGCCCGCCATTTGTGAAGCCACACAGTGGTTGGGTTCGAGCTCCGCACGTTTGGCGATGCTCTTCAGTTTGTCCCACATGTGGTAATCCGGCTTTCCAGTGGACGCTCCGAAGAGCAGCTTCGACGCACGGGACTTTGCCTTTAAAGCGAGGAGTTTGTCCATGAGCTCCTTGGGAACCATGATGTTTCGCGATGCTCCGGTCTTGGTCTGGAACTTCCAGTGCGATTTGGATTGCACCCGGATTTCACATTTGAAACAGCCCGGCACCAATTCATCACAGATTAGGTCTGTGTCTTCGAGGAACATGAACTCTCGCTTACGGATGCCCGCCTTTTCGAAGACGGAGAACCGAAGATGTTCATCTTCGTCCATGACTGCAAACATGGCGTCCAATTCTTGCCGCGTATAGACCTCAGGAACCTTGCTGGACTTCAGCTCGCGCTTATAATCGGATTTCTTGATGACGCCTTTGCCCTGTTCGAGGTGGAAGACCGCCCGGTAGAAGGAATTGACCTTCATCAACTTGTGGGCTGCGGTAAATGGAGAGTTCTCCGGCCCATCGTCATCGTCATCTCCGTCCACCAAGTATTCAAAAAACTTTTTCAAAAGTGCCTTGGTGATTTCATCGACGAAGAAGATGCCGCGCTTTTTGTGTTTCGCCCAACTCTGAAATTCCGTCAGCGCGTGAGTATGGGCCGAGACCGTTTTCGTGCAACCCGACTTCTCATTGAGATAGGCGCGAATCTCGGCGTGCAGTTCCTTGCGGTTTTCGACCAGCGTCGGGTCGGGAACGTTGCGGTGACGATTGTTGAGGAACCAAGCCTTGTCTTCAGCCTGCCGGATAGCGTCCGAGAGAAAGGGAAGGCGTTTCGCGCCGCCACGGTTCGTGACCGTCTGCCACTGCTTCTTTCGATTTTCATACCACGAGAGGCGGTACTTGCCTTGGCGATTATCCTGCAAGGACGGTAGGCCGTCCTTCTTGCGGAGTTTCGGTAGCTCGACGGGTACCGTACTCCACTTGACGTTGAGCTTTACTCGTTCGTAGATACTTACAGTAATCAAATTCAAAACCCCGGCATTCCAATACGTGGTTTCCGGGCGAACTATGAATTTGCAAACGCCAGAAAGCTGTCGGCTAGTGCCGAAGCCATCCTGCGAATGTAGTACCCAAGGTAGTTCAACGAGCGAGGATGTTTCTGGAAGTCGTTACGAATCAGCAGGATAGAAGCTGCATGGTAGCGCTACCGGGAATCGAACCCGGGTTTTAAGATTGAGAATCTAGCGACGTAGCTAACACCCTCAGTAACTTACAGCCAATTTCAACCATACTGTGTACCGCCGTGTGTACCACAAACCTCAAAACAGCCTATTGGACAGCTTCGCTTGCTTCCGGGAAGGCTTCAGCCAAGCCCTTTGCCGTGTTCTCCGTCTGGTACTCCGCAAACTTGCCGAAGCCAGCAGCAACGTGTGTCTCTGTGACGTGGATGTAATAGCGGGCGGCCACTGAAGGCGAGCTATGCCCCATCAGGCGGGCCAGCGTGAATCTGTCCATGCCGGATTGCGCGGCGCGGGTGCCGAACGTGTGACGCCAGCAGTAGAACTCAAAGCTGGGCAGGCCCGCGTCTTCAATCGCGTCTTCGTGCGGGTGCTGCATTGAAACGATGTGCCCCGAATTGCCCGCGCCCGCAAACACAAACGCGGATTGCTTCGGCTTCGCCTCTGCCTGTTTCTTCCGCCGCTGTAGAACCTCAGCACCACGCGGAGTAAGGGGAACGCTACGCCGTGCGGCATCGCTCTTGCCCTTGTGAATGTGAATCACTCCATTCGGAGACTCGGGGCGTTTCGTCAGATCCACATCGGCCCATTTTAGCGGGAACAATTCGCTATTCGGACGCATCCCGGTATCTACCGCCAGAATTGCGGCATCGCGGAGATTCTCGGAAGCCTTCGCAAGATAGAACGCTTCCTCTGTAAAACTCAGCACGCGGTCACGGCCCTTGGACTGTGGCAGTTCATGGAGCGCGGGCGCATGGGGCAGCCTTCCCCATTCCACGGCGAGATGTAGAATCCGCCGCAAGGTGCGCAGATCGCCGTTGACGGTCACGACGGAGTTCTTGGCTACTTCCTGCCGATGGCGGGCGTATCGGCTCACCACGTCGCCCGTAATGGCGTCCAGCGGGGCATCTGCGATAGCGGCGAACGTCAGCAGCCTATCAAGGCACACATCGTAGAACGTGTGCGTTCCCGGCTTCGTATGCGTCTTCGCGTATTGCAGAAATTCCTTGGCGAATGCGCGGAAGATGGGCGGCCCGCTGGTAGCAGGTTTGGGCCAAGAATCGTTCGGGTGAATCTCGCCAAGCCTCAGCGCCCGCCGGTGTTCGTCTTCTACGTTCTTGGCGACGTTCTTGTTCTGTGTCTTGGCAGACTGCCGAATGCGGAAGCTCTCCACCGTTCCGTCTGCCTGTTTGAGTGACCAGCGGAAGTTGTACCAGTACACTTTGCCGCGTTTGTAGAGCATCTCAGCGCCTTCCTTTGCTTGCGGGTTTGGCCTTCGGTTTGTTCTTGCTGCCCTTGGGCCTTCCGCCTAGCTTGCCGTTCTCTCGTGATGATTCGGCCTTGCGCTCTGTGGTTACACTTCCACGGCACGCGGGGCAGTAGCAGATAAGTTCGACGTGGTGAATCGGACATTTCATGTCAAGCACAATACCTAACACGCTTGGATAGTGCAAGCGAAAAATGAAACCTGCTTGCCTGCCTAGCTGCGTGATGGCTTTACAGCCTGAAGGCTTTCCTGCTTGGCGGCTTAAAGGCTTTCGCGGAAGATGAAACCTGCTTACCTGCTTTCCTGCCTAGCTGCGTAATGGCTTTACAGCCTGAAGGCTTTCCTGCTTGGCGGCTTAAAGGCTTTCGCGGAAGATGAAACCTGCTTACCTGCTTTCCTGCCTAGCTGCGTAATGGCTTTACAGTTTGAAGGCTTAAAGGCTTTCGCGGAAGGTGAAACCTGCTTATCAGCTTGGGCGCTTCACTGCATGATGGCTTTACGGCTTGGAAGATGAACCTGCTTACCAGCTTGCCCGCATATCCTCTTGGGCGCTTGCTTGCGTCTCCTCTTGGGTGCTTAGGCGCTTTACCTCAAGCATTTTGTCTATCCGGCTGTACACTTCCGCATCATGCTTCACAGTGTTCTCGGCATCCTTCACGGCATCGCTCACATGGACGGTGAACGCAAGTTCCTCGCTCATAAAAACTTCAGGGCGCATCTCTTGGCCGTGTTTTGGCGGGCCGCCATTCGCCCGCACCCAATCCCGGTAGTATTTCCTCCGGGTGCTCATCTGTGGTGCATTGCGGTCTTCACCGAAAGAGTAGAAGGCGCAGACGATCTGTTCGTCCGGGTCAAGTGCGAAGTCCAACCGCAGTCCCCATCGGCCAAAAGCTCGCACCCATTCCGGCCCTTGGTAGCCCGTGCATCGGGCGGTGTATTCTCCCGGCGGGATGCGCGGACGTTCCGCGCCATCCCACACGATCAAAGGGGCAGCGCTTCCGGTCATCGCCGCCCCTCCAAAGGCCCGTACTGTTCAGCGCAAACAAGGCGGGATTCCACCCATGCGTCAAGGTCGGTCTTGCGATACCTCACCAATTTTTGCCCGGCACGGAACCAGCGCGGCCCGCGCCCTTCCGAGCGCCAAAGTCTCAATGAGGCTTCGGAGACTCCGAGATACCGTCCCGCTTTTATAGGGGTGAGTGTGCTTTCCTGCTCAGTCATGGTCGAATGTTCCTCTCTGTCCGCTCGTAAAATCTAACTGACAGACCCATTAGGCCATTGACGTGAATTGAAGTTAATACATAGGGGCCGCCAATTCTCGCTCGAATTTTGGCGGTTCGCGTACATCGCTATTTGGGTCTTGACTGAAGATCGCGCTCTCTAACACCCATCAGTTTCCAAACGGTGTAACACGCCGCATCGTAGGCCTGGCCTTTTTCTAGCATCTTCGTAAGTTTGGGCTTGTCTCGCGGGCCCAGCTTTGACGAATAGGCTTGAATGAGATTCTCGGCCTTCTGGGCCGCTTGTTTTGAAATTTCAGGGGGAGTGCTCAATGGCCTTTCCAAGGCTGCATCCCAAGTGGATATTTCGTCTTGGATGTTCTTGAGCATCTCGCGGCAAGCCAATAGGCGACTCTGTTTCGCACTTGCCTTAATCTTTTCCTTGTTTGTTGCCGCACTTCTGAAACCGCTTGCGAGCGCAGCATAGAACGTTTGCCTGCGCTCCTCGCTTGTAAAGCCAGGAGGTCGATTCTTGAGGGCTAACTGTCTGACCCAATCAGCTTCAAAAACGAGATATGGAAAGTGTGCAACAAAGTCACTCAGTACGCCGGATTGCCCATCTGGCGTAGCCTCAGCAAAGCAGAGTCGATAGACCTCGATGATCCGCTTGTCCATGTCGGCGTATGAAAACGCCACAGGAGAGCCGGAAGTATGAACCGGATTTAGTTCTCGAAGGTCGTCGCCCTTTTCAAAGATGTTCTTTTCGTGTTGAGGATCGTCAATTGGAATCCCTTCGAGCAGTGGGAAAAAGAACCCAGACTTCGATGTTTCGTCCACAGGCTTATCGACGGAATGAGTAGTACTCTTGCGTGCCCTCACTATTTGCCACCTCCCGAGTGGCATCCCGGTCTTAGAGAGATCGGCGGGGCAAGCCGGGAGAGCCTGCCCATTCGGGAGCTACCCTAGCCGATTCAATAAAATGTTAACTCGGATTCAAGAATCACCAGACAGGAAAAGCGAACGGCCCTGCCTGTAATCGTCCCGCTACAGCAGCGCGACGTATTTCTGGCGACAGTTAGGCAAACCCTCGAAAGGGTTTGAAAAACGCCAGATCGTCAATGGGGCTGTCCCCACGCCGGTTCGCGTTGTGGGCCGTTCGCCGCGAAGTTTTGTCCCTACTGTTTCGTGGCCACCCAAGTTCCGGCATCGCTGGAGTAGTAGCATTTCGAACTGCGCGTTATAGTGTAGTTCCCCTGCATGTTCGCCGAAGTGATTGTGCCAGTTATGCTGGCGGACTGCGTTCCACCTGTGTCGCTGCAAGGAGCTGACGCTGTGATTGTAACGGTGCCTCCGGAAAGAGTACCGATAAAGCTATAGTTGATTCCTTTTATCGAATCTGTGAGTGTGCCGGTCAAAGCGGTGCCGGACTCCGAGACCGCAATTGCGCCAACAGCAGCGGTAAGTGTCGTTGTCCCATTGTTGCCGAGACCAACGCCTGACTGCGCAACAGGTGCTGTGCCGGAAAAATTCCCACGACCCTGGGTGGACACTGCCTGTACTGTCCAGTTTCCCGCCATGTTCATGGCGGAGTTGCTGCTCGTCTTTCCGCCACCGCCGCCACAGGAGGCAGCGCAGAGCAGGATTATCGGGAAAATCGAGAGAAATGCATTCTTATTGAGCATTGACATCAGGTCGTTCCGCCTTTCAAGACGACAGAGAGTGGATGCACTAAATATAGCGGAAAGACTAATTCCATGATGAACGCATGGCGAAGGAAATCTGCAAGGCGACTGGCGAGCGCATACGGAAGTTGCGGCGGGCCAAGGGCTGGCGGCAGATCGACCTTGCCGAGCATTCAGGCGTCCATGAGGTTCACATCTCGGATTTGGAGCGTGGAACCCGC
Source organism: uncultured Acidobacteriota bacterium (assembly GCA_963786435.1). Classification (GTDB taxonomy): domain Bacteria; phylum Acidobacteriota; class Terriglobia; order Terriglobales; family Acidobacteriaceae; genus TOLSYN. Next base: position 899,289 of record CAWAZK010000002.1, on the reverse strand, counting down.
GAACCGGGCTTGCGGACTCTCGCCAAGATTGTAGCCGCTCTGGAGACCAGCCTGTCAGAGATTCTGAAGGGACTTTGAGGACTTCCCGCCGATTTATCTCTGAAAAGTTTTACTTTATAGAATCATGCCCGGAAAACGGCCCGTACCCCCGCCCTGTCAGTGTCGGTTTTTGCTGGTTTTGCGCGTTTTGCATCCTTTTCCATCCGGGTCGTTCACTCACGAAGCCAGATGATGCCGCAATGATCCGTGCATGATGACGGCTTGTTGTGCGATCCGAGAGCGCCGTTGGCTCATGGAATCACAATATGCCGCTATCATCACCGTAGTCTGGCTTCTTCATGGCCCGACACACACCATCAAGCCACTCGGCAATCGACCACAACCCCAGCATGATTGCGATGTCGTAGTGACCAATACCAGCCGCCCCAGCAGATGCCCCAGCCAACACGACCCCTCCGTAGTAGTTTAATTTCCTCAACGCTTGTCCCTTTCTGGCGGGTGCCCTGCATCCCGTTTCACTCGTGACACTGCTTGGTGGGCATTTCTGGGAGTTTGAGTACAGGCCCATCCTGCACCCGCTCTCGGTCCCAGTACGGGCTTTTGCACTTGCCGCACCGCAGAGGGCGTCCCTTGCCCCGGAAGCACCATTCCTCCCCGCATCGCTCGCATTGCTTGATTTCCATGCTGTCAGTATGCACCAAAAGTGTACACCGATGATCGACTTTTCCGATTTCACCGCAACCGAATCGAAGGACGGCCAAGCGCAGACGCCGCGCCGTGGTGGACAAGTTAAAGCAGCCGGAGCGGGAGCGGGGCGGCGTTTTAGGGGGGAAGTTGGGGAATCTGACTGCTCGTCCACCAGTGACCGCACGGATGCACTGTGTACCATTTTGTGTACCACTGTGACCGCTTTTTGCTGTCAGCACCCGCTAGGGGCATTTTCGGGGCAAAATAAAACCCGCTGATTTAGCGGGCTTTAGCGGGTGTTAACTGGTAGCGCTACCGGGAATCGAACCCGGGTTTTAAGATTGAGAATCTCACGTCCTAACCCCTAGACGATAGCGCCACGAGAACCAGCTTCAATATAACAAATCGAGCGGCGATCGCCAAACTGAGCAGAGCTTCATCGTACTGAGCAGAGCTTTCGTGCGAGGTGTGGCGATCGTATCTGTTCTACTCGTGTTCATCGGGGTGCAGCCCGATGTTGGTTTCGCCGGCAGCTTTCTTTTCCCAGTATTTCTTTACCCAGGCTTCCCAGCTTTTGCCAGCGGCAGTATCGCGCCCGCTGAAAGCCAGAGCGGCAATCTCAGCGTAGGCGATGTCGCGTCTCTGTTCGCTTTCCTGCGGCAGCACACGCACATAGGAATCGGATAGTGACTGGCCGGCTCGGCGATCGAAGACGTAGCCGACCACCGACTCCCCACTTTTCAAGGTGATCGTGACGTCACCCCTGTAATCGAAAGCCTGTTCCAGTGCGGCGCGCAGCTCGCTCTCAGTGGCGAGCGCCGGAACCGATCCCTGCAAGGTTTCGCGGGTCATTGCCTCCGTCTCCGATGTGCTCATCGCGTCGCCTGCGGCGTGGCTTCCTCGTCTACATGGGATTCCATCTGCGATGCGATCTGCACCAGCGGACCCGGTTGTTTCTGCGAGGGCGAAGTCTGCAGGGCTGCCAGCGCCTCCGCATCGTCATAGCTGGAGAGCATGCCTTTCAGCGTGGCCAACATTCCACCGAGCGAGCCAAACGTGTGGTTCACCGCCGAAGGTTCAAAGCCGCAGTGCACCATGCAATCGGCGCAATGTGGATTGCCGCTTTTCTGGCCGTATCCGTCCCAGTTGGTTTCTTCGATCAATTCCTTAAAGGTATCCGCATAGCCGTCCTGCAGCAGGTAGCAGGGCTTTTGCCAGCCGAACATGGTGTAGGTTGGAATGCCCCAGGGGGTGCATTCGTAATCGCGCAGGCCCATCAGAAATTCAAAAAACAATGGTGTGGCGTTGAATCTCCAACTGCGCTTGCGATTGCTCAAAATCCGACGGAACAGTTCCCGAGTCCGCTCTTTGCCGAGAAAGTGGGACTGGTCGGGAGCCTTGTCATAGCTGTAACCAGGAGAGACCATCATGCTCTCCACGCCAAGTTCCATCATGTCGTCAAAAAAGCGGCGCACACTGGCCGGATCTGCCCCGTCGAACAAAGTGGAATTGGTCGTTACTCGAAAGCCTTTGGCAACCGCTTCCCGCATCGCCTCCACCGCGATGTCGTAAACGCCCTCACGGCAGACAGCGAAATCGTGATGGTCGCGCTCGCCATCCAGATGCACTGTGAAGGTGAAGTACTTGCTCGGCTTGAACAGGTGCATCTTCTCTTTCAGGAGCAGCGCGTTGGTACACAGGTACACGTACTTGCCGCGCTCGATCAGCCCCGCGACGATTTCGCCAATCTGGGGATGCAGCAGAGGTTCGCCGCCGGGGATGTTCACAATCGGAGCGCCGGCCTCCTCCACCGCACGGAAGCATTCTTCCGGCGTCATCTGGCGTTTGAGCACGTGCGCCGGATACTGCACCTTGCCACAACCGGCACAGGCCAGATTGCAGCGGAACAACACCTCAAGCATTACCACCAACGGGTACTGTTTACGCCCCTGCAGCCGGTTCTTGAGCACATAACTGCTCACCGCCCACATTTGAGAGACCGGAACCGCCATTGAGAGCCATCCTCCGTTGTTCTATATCGTAACTGATTCGCAACCCTTCCGGGCCGGATGCTGCGTCCGGTTGGCGAATCCCGAATTAAAGACCCGCAATCTCAGCCTGAATGGGCAAACAATGCGTGCATACTGTTCCGCAACATCGTCTCCACAATCCGGCTTTCGTCTTCGCCAATCGACTTCCATCCCATCGAGCGCATCACGGAAGCGCGATCTACCCGGGTGAACTTGACCATCGAAAGGATTGCCATAAATTGGATGCGGACCTCGGGGGCATCTGCTGGACGCTTTGTCAGCCGCGAGACGTATTCGAAGCCCAGATCCAACATTGGTGCAAATTTAGTATGCAGAATCTCGAATGCCTCGGTCGGATCAAACTGCTCACGGTAGATGAACTGTCCCCATGAGCGCGGCGTATCTGAGCCCAGCATGATGTGGGCAAATTCCACGACGAACTCGGTAAAGGCGCGCAGCGTCTCGTCATGGGGCAGTCCGGATTCGGTCAGTCTCTGCCGGGCGCGCTCGCACGCCGGACGGAAACGCTCGGCTATGTTCGAGCCGATGTACTCGGCCGCCGCGTGGTAAAGTCCTAACTTGCTGCCGAAATAATAGGGAATCGAAACCAGGTTGGCGTGGGCCCGCTCCACGATCGTTCGCGTGCTCGCGCCCTCAAATCCGAGTTCGGAAAAGACCTCAACCGCTACTTCGATCAGGCGCTGGCGGGTTCGTTCGCTCCGGTCCTGGCAGCCGGGCCTTCCAATGGCGCATTTGGTTTTCACTGGGTTCGTCATTTTTACACTTTTCAACAACATCGATTGACAAATAAATCAACCGTATGATTTCTTAGGTATAGTAATCGAAGTCGGGTGGAGATTCAATCATGCAGGTTCGACATATGTACCGCTGGCTGCTGCTCTCACTCTTGGCGATTCCCGCCTGCGCCCAGCAATTGAGCGGCGGTCCATCTCCGCTCAATGTTCCCCAGTCTCTCGACCAGTTACTCGCCTCGGGAACTCAGAGTCCATTTTCCGGCAGCGTTCCCTCCGCCAAACTTACGCCCGGCGTTCTTGATCTCAGCGTCGGTGACGCGATTGATCGCGGCCTGAAGTACAACCTCGGAATCGTCCTCAGCGGACAGGCCACAGCCCAGGCCAAGGCGGCGCGCCTCAAGGAGTTGAGCAACATCCTGCCTCAGCTCAACGGCAGCTTGCGCGAGAGTACACTCAAAATCAATCTTCAGGCGGAAGGCTTCATCTTCAGTATCCCAGGCGTGAATATCAGCCCTGCCGTCGCCTTTGGTAATTCCGACGCGCGCGTCTTCATGACCGAAAATTTGGTTGATCTGCACGACATCGATAACACGCGGGCCGCGAGTGCCACGGTTCGTGCCGCCGGATTTACCTTCAACTCTGCCAAAGAGACCGTCACCCTCGCGGTTGCCGCCAGTTATCTGCTGGTAATCGCCGCGGAAAGTCAGGTCGAGGCCGCAACTGCCGAACTGAATACCGCGCAGGCGTTATATCAGTTGGCCCAAGATCGCGAGTCTGCCGGCCTCACGCCCGACATCGATAGGCTTCGCGCCCGAGTTGAGCTGCAGGCACGCCGTCAGAATCTTATTGAGGCCAACAACAACCTCGCCAAGCAGCGTATAGCTCTGGTGCGCGTCATCGGTCTGCCGGCGCATCAACAGGTCAGCCTGATTAGCCGTGTCCCCTACAAACCCGTGCCCAAGATCTCCGAAGAGGAGGCGCTGCAGCGTGCGTTTGTGGAGCGTCCCGACTATTTGGCCGCCGAGCAGCAGGTGAAAGCCGCCGAGTTGCAGATGAAGGCCGCGGAAGCCGAACGCCTGCCCTCAGTTGGACTCAGTGGTGACTACGGTGTGCTCGGAACCCGTCCCGACAATGCGTTTCCTACTTGGACCGCCACTGCCGGACTAAGAGTTCCTATCTTTCAAGGCGGCAAAGTTGAGGCAGACATTCGCCAGGCAGAGGCGGTCCTTCAGCAGCGTAGGGCCCAGCGCGATGACCTCAAAGGCCGCATCGAGCAGGACGTTGCTGACGCCGTTCTGGACGTAACTGCTGCCGCGGAACAGGTTGAGGTCGCACAGACTACCCTCGACTATGCGCAGCAGACGCTGAGCCAATCGCAGGACCGTTTCTCCGCCGGCGTAACCAATAACATTGAAGTCATACAGGCGCAGGAAGCTTTGGCCACGGCGAATGAACAGTACATTAGTAGCCTTTACTCCCACAACATTGCCAAGGTACTGCTGGCGCGCGCGGTCGGCGCCGCCGAGCAGACGCTGCGCCAAGTTTTAGGCGACGGCACGACCGGCCCGCAGGCGACTCCTGCCCCGGCCAAATAGAAATCGAATTGCGAATCGTCTGAGAAACTTTGGAGAACTGGAATGTTGACGGAAGAACAGAAGAAAGTGGTCGTGGCAGAGCATAAGGCGGGATTGTTTGAGCGCAAGCCGTGGCTTTCCACCTTGTTGCGCGTGGTGGTGGTGCTCGCCCTGATCGGAGTTGTGCTGTTCTGGTGGCATAGCCGCAAGTTCGAGGACACCGACGATGCCGAAATCGATGGCCACATCTATCCCATTAGCGCCCGTGTCGCTGGACATGTGATCAAGGTCAACGTCGAGGAAGGCCAGTTCGTGAAGGCGGGAACTGTGCTCATTGAGACCGACGATCGCGATTACCAAGTCGCCGTCGAACACGCCAGAGCCGATTATATGGATGCGCTTGCCTCGTCGCAGGCGTCGCAATTCAATGTGCCGATCTCGCAGGTGGGCTCCAGCAGCCAGATTCATTCCGCAGAAGCTGATGTTCTCAATTCCGAGGCCGGAATCTCGGCTGCCACAAAACAGGTCGAGGAAGCCGAGGCTGAACTGATTCAGGCCCAGGCCAATGCCAAGACGGCCAACGACAATGTCGCACGTTACGCGACGCTTGTCGGAAAGAAAGAGATCTCGCAGCAGCAATATGATCAGGCTGTTGACGCAGCTACCGCCGCGAACGCTACTGTCACTGCCACACAGGCCGGCGTTCGCTCAGCGCAGGAAGTCGTGAAGCAGGCCCGGGCTCGCCTTGGCCAGGCGGAGGCGGCGCTGGCCAATGCAAAGATCACTCCCAAGCAGGTTTCCGTGACCCAGGCGCGTGCTCGCGCAGGTGAAGCGCAGGCCGCGAGGGCCAAAGCCTCGCTGGATCAGGCAGAGCTGAATCTTAGTTACACCAAGATTGTCGCGCCCGTCGATGGCGTGATTGGCACCCGCAACGCCGATGTCGGACAAAACGTCCAGGTCGGCCAGGAACTGCTCTCGATCGTGCCCATCAAAGATGTCTGGGTAACTGCTGACTTCAAGGAAACGCAGTTAGAGCATATGACGCCCGGTCAGCCAGTCGAAATTAGCGTGGACGCGCTCGGCGGACAGAAGTTCAAGGGCAGGGTAACGAATATTGGCGGTGCCACCGGAGCCAAGTTCAGTCTGCTGCCACCCGAGAACGCAACCGGCAACTACGTCAAAGTTGTGCAGCGCGTTCCGGTTCGCATCGACTTTGAAGGCAGAGATAAAGACATATTCAATCAGGATGGCAGGCTTCGCCCTGGCCTTTCCGTCGATCCAAGTGTGAGGGTTCGGTGAGCTCACCCAAGCTCGGCATCAGCCCACGATGGCGCCCGAGTCACAACCCATGGGCCGTAGCCATGACCGTGACTCTGGCCACCTTCATGGAGGTGCTGGACACATCAATTGCGAACGTGGCGCTGCCTCACATCGCCGGCTCACTCTCCGCCGGGCAGGATGAATCCACGTGGGTCTTGACGAGCTACCTAGTCTCGAATGCCATCGTGCTGCCCATCTCTGCGTGGGCCAGTGATCGTTTTGGCCGCAAGCGCTTCTACATGACTTGCGTTTTTCTCTTCACTCTCAGTTCGCTGCTGTGCGGCCTCTCCACCACTCTGCCGATGCTGATCTTTTTCCGCGTTCTGCAAGGCGCAGGCGGCGGCGGATTGGGGCCGAGCGAGCAGGCGATTCTGGCCGATACCTTCGAACCTAAGCAGCGCGGGATGGGTTTTGCCATGTATGGCATGGCCGTCGTCCTTGCGCCCGCGATTGGTCCAACCCTCGGCGGCTATCTCACCGACAACTACTCCTGGCATTGGATCTTCTTCATCAACGTGCCGGTCGGGATACTCTCGCTGCTTCTCTCTTCTCGCATGGTCGAGGATCCACCCTGGATCGACGATGCACGCGAACGCGCCAAATACACGCCGGTCGACTATATGGGCCTGAGCCTGATCGCCGTTGGTCTGGGAGCCTTGCAGGTAGTGCTCGACAAGGGGCAGCGCGAAGACTGGATGGCCTCACACTTTATTCAGGGTTTTACGTTCCTCACGGTTGTCGCGCTGCTTGGTTTCTTGGTCTGGGAGTGGCATGAGCGGCATCCGATCCTGGATCTGCGTTTGCTCAGGAACCGCAACTTTGCCGTCAGTAACGTGCTGATGTTCACCCTTGGTTTTGTACTTTACGGAACCACCGTGTTGATTCCGCAGTTTCTGCAGACGGTGCTGGGCTACACGGCGCAACTGGCCGGTATGGCGCTATCTCCCGGAGGCCTGGTGGTGATGGCAATGATGCCTATCGTGGGTTTCCTGGTCTCGCGGGTAGATTCCAGAAAACTGATTACCTTGGGTTTCATCGCTCTTGCTGTCGCCATGTTCCACATGTCCTCTATATATCTCGGCATCGACTTCAAGACTGCGATGATGTATCGCATCTTCCAGTCGCTGGGACTGGCCTTCCTCTTTGTGCCCATCAACACTCTTTGTTACGTAGGTGTGCCGCAGGAGCAGAACAATCAGATCTCGTCGATGATCAACCTGATGCGCAACCTTGGCGGAAGCTTTGGAATTTCGTTTGTCACCACCATGCTTGCCCGCCGCATGCAGGTTCATCAGACCAACCTCGCCGCCCACACCAGCAACTCGAATCATATGCAGAACTTGCTGCACGGCATGAGCTCAGTCTATGCATTACGTTACGGCTCAGGCCCTGGAGCTACGCAGCGCGCCTACGCCAGTGTCTATGGAATGATGCAGCAACAAGCAGCCGTGCTCAGCTACAAAGATGTCGTTATGGCGATGGCAATCCTGACCGTACTCGTGATGCCCTTGGTTTTACTCGCGCAGAAGCCCAAGTCCGGAGATGTACATCAGGGTCACTGAGCAGCTTCGGTTCCTGAAGAACGCATTTCTGGCGAAATAGAGTGGATTTGGCTCACGGCGACGTGTTCCATTCTGGCCTGTGATGGTTTATTTTCCGGTGTCGCAAACGTTTTCCGTTTTCACCCGTCTCACTTTCAGCAACCGGCTTGGCTTTTGTAAAGCTTTGTAAAGAAGCGCATTTGATCGATTCTTCCGGGAACTTTGACAACCCTTGGTGGCAATTCAAAGGGTAGAGAGAAATGAACAAGAAGCATGGGAGTTACGGAATGCTAAACGGACTTGAGATTGAAGCGTCGCGGATGAATGATCTGAGCATGGTGTGTGTGGATGAGCACGCGGCACCAAAGAAGGTCGCTGAGCAAACCCTTGTGGGTAAGAATCTTTTCGCCAGTGGGCTTCTTCGTCCGGGTACGCAGTCGTTTGTCAGCCCTCTGTCGCTGCGTTATTCGCTGCAGGATCACTACACAATTCGCACGGAGCGCGGCCATTACATTGTATCTCCCACTACTTTCGTGGTGCTCAATGAAGGGCAGCGGGGCGATATCAGCGTGGAAGCCAATTCCAATCCGCGTGCCGTGACCCTGGTTTTTGAGCAGAAGTACATGTCGGATGTGGCCCGCAGCTTCAGCGCTCCCTTGGTTTCAGCGCTTGATATGGATCGGGATGGGGTCGTGGTGCGTTTTCCCGAATGCATTCAGCACGATACGGCCTTTGAGATCGGCCCCAAGCTGCGCTCGCTGAGCGCCGCTTGCTTGCGCGGGGACAACATCGAGAGCATCGCCGACAAGTTCCGCGATGTGGCCGAATGCCTTGTGCTCGTCTACAGCGCAGCCAGCCGCCAGATCGAATCCATAGATAGCGTTCGTCCTGGAACCCGCGCCGAACTTTACCGGCGCATCCAGCGTGCCTACATCTGCATTCAGGACGCTTATAACGAAGAGCTCTGCCTGGAAAAGATCGCCCGCGTCGCCTGCATGTCGCCGCATCATTTCCATCGCGTCTTCAGCCAAGTCTATGGAATCACTCCTCTGCGCGCTCTGGCCGACCGCCGTATGCAGATGGCGCACAAACTTCTGGAGACCACGGACACTCCAGTCTCGGCAATCTGCCGCGCCGTCGGATATCACAGCGCACCTACGTTTTCGAATCTGTTTCGCGCCAAGTTTGGAATGCCGCCTTCGCTGTTGCAGCAGCGCAGTCGCAGAGTACGCATGCAGTAAGCCTCCTGAGTGAAACTGGCCGGCAGAAATGCCGGCTATTTTTTATCTCTAAACTTGAGGTTTTTCTCCGCTCTGCCGATAACTCAAGGGAAGGTTATCCGCCACACACGTCAGGCTCTTCCTCCCGGAAGGGCCGTCGGCGGGCCTTAGGGTGGAATCTGCGATGAACCAGCCGTCTGCGAAGCTGATGCAAAGTTCAACGAAATCTGCTCTGGTCGAAGATATTACGCTCGACTGCGATCACGTTCTGAGTTATGCGGGGGGCGATCCGGAGCTCTTGATGCAGCTCTGCGGCAATTTCTTGCGTGAACTTCCCATCCACTTGCAGTCGCTTCGCGGTGCGATCAATCAACGCAATCACGTTGCTGCGGGACTCGCCTTGCAGCAGTTGGGTAACCGCCTCCTCGTCTTTGGTTCCGGTCAGATTTCGTTCACGGCGGAAATGTTGGGAGCCGCTGTTCGCGCCAGACGCACACGCCAGGCGCAGCGCGAATGGAAGCGCCTCGAACGGCAGTTTCAGCTTCTTGTCCCCCAGGTGCAGCATCTGATGCTCGAAATGTCTACGCCGAAAACTCTGTTGCAATAGCTCTCGCGCTGAAAGATGGGCATGCGCAACGTTGCAAGCTGTGCTACAACTAACAGTTTGTGCCGATTGTGGCGGCGTGGCGTTACTTGCCACACCCGGTGCGCACCATGCCTATGCACTATCTGCTTAAGACCGAGCCTGCCGTCTATTCCTTCCAGCAGCTACAAACGGATGGGGAAACTGTCTGGGATGGCGTGACCAACCCTCAGGCCGTTAAGCACTTGCGCGAGATGCGCAAGGGAGACAAGCTGGTCATCTATCACACTGGCGATGAGCGCCGCGCGGTCGGGACCGCTCACGTGCTCTCGGTTGATGCCTCCGACCCCAAAGTTCCTCTCGTGACCATAGCGGTTGGCAAGGCCATTGCGCATCCTGTCGCGCTGGCTGACATCAAACAGAGTGCATTGTTCTCCGATTCACCACTGCTGCGCCAGGGACGGCTTTCGGTCGTTCCGCTGACCGAAGCGCAATATCGGGCGCTGCTCTCCGGTGAGTTATGAAAGAAAGGAAAGATCGGCCATGTATAAACGCATTTGGATAAGCTTTTTCTTCGCGGCTATTATGCTGAGCGCGGTAGCTGCTGCCAGTAAGAACCCGCCGTCCAAGACAGTTGTCCTCAAAGATGCTCAGGGCGCGGACATAGGAACCGCCACCATCAAGGAGAAAGGTCAGGGTGTTGTGATTCATCTTGATCTCAAGAACCTTACCCCTGGGGAGCACGCCATCCATTTTCATCAGGTCGCCATGTGTACTCCGCCTGACTTCAAATCCGCGGGTGGACACTTCAACCCCACGGGCAAAGAACATGGCCTGAAGAATCCTGCCGGTCCTCACGCCGGAGACATGGAGAACATCACCGTTTCTGCGAACGGCACGACCAAACAGACGGTGATTGATGAGCGTGTAACCCTTGTTCCCGGCAAGCCCAACTCATTGTTCGCCAATGGCGGCACCGCGCTCGTGATCCACGCCAAACCCGATGACATGATGAGCCAACCGGCGGGTAATGCCGGCGCCCGCGTCGCTTGCGGTGTAATTACGCAGTAAACGGGGTTTCAGAGAGCACTTAAGTCCGCTAACTGGCGCGCTCGGAGGCGGGAGGAGCCTTTGGATCTGGAACTGTTTGAGGAGTTGGAGCTGGGATCGCGGTTTCTTCGGTTCGGGTGTCGCAGTCGGGTTCGACGCAATCGCGACAGTCGTCGTGGCAGGCGTTGTCGCGGTTGTCGCTGCCGAGGCAGTCGTTGAATACTTGCTCGTCGTCGCTGCCGATGCGGATAGTGTGCGAGTTGTCGGCCGGGAGCGGCGTGAGATTGCGGATGTTGGAGCTGGCGAGCTGGAGCGAGTAGAGGAGAAGTCCGGCGCGTTTGTTGTCGATGCGGCGGTCGAGGATGGCTTGCATGATCTCCTGAATGGTGACTTGAACGGCGTTGGCGTCTTCGAGTAAGGGGAGTTCGAGTCCGGAGTTGGCTTCCATGGCGATGGGTCCGCCGATGCGCTCGTATCGGCGACGGCGGGCGCGCGCTTTGTGATGCCAGTAGCAGAAGTTGGAGTCGCGCATGGGAATGGCGTTGCAGACTTCGCCATTGGTGAGGACGTGGTTGCAGCTTCGCATTTTGTTTCGCATATAGGAAAGCCGCGCTTTCGGCGCGGTGTGTACCCCCTCTATATTTCCGGGTAAAAATTTGAAAACAGGAGAGTTACTCCTGGCTTCCGGGCTTCTTAATTCCAGAATAGCAAAATTGGGTGGGGAAACCCTCAGTCGGGGGAGAACTGTATCTGCTGTGGAATCAGGTGGTTGGAAGGAAATGGAAAGAAATATTGCTTGACAACGGTACTGGGTGGGCGGTTTTGGGGCGGAAAGTGCGATTGTGAGCTGCTAAAGGTGCGGTTGGGGTTCGGATTGTTGCACCGTAAGTGGTGCGATCTGTGGAGAACTGTTGGCGAGGAGGTTAATCGTTTACAAGGCGCGGCTTACTGCGTTGGTAATCGTTTTGGGAGTGGCAACGAGTTTTCGCCGACTGCAAAGCCCCACATCTGCTGACTGCGACAGATGTGGGGCACCTGCATCCGCGCATCCGGTTCGCAAATGGTGAGCTACATGGCGATTTGGACTAAGCCGCTGGCGCGGCAGGTGTTGTAGCGACGGTACGTAAGTACAGTGATGGATGCCTTGAAGGAGGTGTTCATGACTGCACTTCGCGAACGCATGCTGGAAGAACTCCGACTGCGTAATTTTACTCCTCGAACCATTCGTACCTACACTACCGCCGTAGCTGCCTTTGCACGCTACTTTCACCAGTCCCCTGACAAGCTCGGGCCTGCACATGTCCGTACCTATCAGCTCTACCTGCTGAACGAGCGCAAGCTTGGCTGGCAGACCATTCAGGTCCACGCCCGCATCACAACAAACCCATTCAAAACCCATAGGGCGTGGGCTCTCAGAAGCGGCTTAGTCCAAATCGCCCTATCGCCAATGCTCCGCCTCAACTGCTCGCCTTCAGCACAACTTTATCTGCGGAGCACTAGCGATACGGCACTAAGGATTATTCGCTCACAATCCTGAATAGGCCGGGTGGCCCATATTTGCCCTCTGTTGGCAAATGTGGGGATGCAGGCCGCCTACTAAAGCCCCAGAGTTGGAACTGCGCCAACTCTGGGCCACCCGCCTGCGCGCCCGCTCCAGTGCGACGACAAATGCCTGGCAAGTGATGTCATCTGCAAGGTGCGGCAGCCTGTGGTAACAGGTGAAGGTCACAAAATGCGAATGCCCGGTGTGGTGAAAGCGTCGGAGTCCGGTCGGCATGAAGATCAGTGTAGCGATAAAGAGCCTACAGTGTAAGCCTCATCGTCTCCCACATTCGCCAACAACAGGCGGATGTGGGCCACCCGCCCTTAAGAACAAAATCAATTCAATCACTTTGGCGAGCCACCTCTGGAAGCAGCGATGCGCTCTGCGGGCCCAGTCAGTTACAATCCAGCGGTGCGGAAACTTCAAAGGCAAGAGCGGGATCAACTGCTCCACATTAGCCAACTGCTGGCTAATATGGGCCACCCGTCGGGGCGGAAACTTCGGATGAGATTGATGTGGAAGAGGCTGGCGGTGGATGCGCTGCTTTGCGGCGTGCTGGTTTGCGTGCTGGCGGGAGCGGCTTGGGCGCAGGAGGCGCCATCGGCTTCGGGCGGGACGACGAGCGGAACAGGCGCTACCTCTGGAAGTTCGTCGAGCGGTGCGTCAGGGCAGCCGAAGATTCAGGTGAACTTTTTGAACACTTGCCGTCCGGCGCAGGGGGATTTGGAGGCGATGGGACGGGCGCTGGCGGAGGTCAAGGAGCGGCCGAGGTTTGGGGCGGACTTTGAGATCTCGCGCGGGGTTACGACCTTGAGTGAGGCCGAGGCGCGGGCGGTGGGAGCTCCGGAGGGCAGCAGTGCGACGCCGTCCTCGTGGGTGCGGATTCGCAAGGAATTTCCGGAAAAGGCGGTGCTGACCGACGCGCAGTATTCGCTGAGCGTGGAGGGGGATTCGGCCAGCGAGGCGCTGGCGCTGCATCTGCGCGATAGCAGGGAAGTGCTGCAGATTCTGATCTCGGACACGGTGACGGGGAGCGCGGCGCAGGTGGTGAAGGCGGCGACTCCGCCGGACCGGATACGGATTGAGCGCTTTGGGAAGGCTTCGATTGTGCTGGCGCGGTGCGGCGGGGTCGATCAGTCGGCTTATGAGCCGCTGTTTTTGACGGCGGGTGGAATTCTGGAGAAGTATCGGGCGGCGATGTCGGTGGAGACTTTGGTTCCGGCGGAGATGGCTCATCTGACGAAGCGGAAGCCAAAGGCGGCTGGCACTAATCATTAGAAGAAAAGAGAGACGAAAGAGAGAGCGATGGAAGAGGAAATTCGTGAAGTGGTGATTATGGGCTCGGGGTGCTCGGGGCTGACGGCGGCGATTTATGCGGGCCGGGCGAATCTGAAGCCTCTGCTGCTGGAGGGACACGAGCCGGGGGGACAGCTCTCGATGACGACGCTGGTGGAGAACTTTCCGGGCTGGCCGGAGGGAATCCAGGGGCCGGAGCTGATTGACAAGATGCGCAAGCAGGCGGAACGCTTCGGAGCGGAGTTCCGCATGGGGCATGTGACGGCGGCGGATTTGACGTGTCGTCCTTTTGTGCTGACGGTGGGCAAGGAGCAGATCAAGACGCGGACGCTGATCATCGCCAGCGGGGCGAGCGCACGCTGGCTGGGGCTGGAGAGCGAGAAGGCTCTGATTGGCCATGGCGTTTCTTCGTGCGCTACGTGCGACGGATTTTTCTTCAGCGGCAAGGTGATTGCGGTGATCGGCGGAGGGGATTCGGCGATGGAAGAGGCGCTGTTTCTGACGCGCTTTGCCAGCAAGGTGACGCTGATTCACCGGCGCAGCGCGTTCAGGGCGAGCAAGATCATGCTGGACCGCGCGCGGGCTCACGACAAGATTCAGTTCCTGACGGACACGGTGGTGGAAGAGGTGTTGGACCCGGCTTCCAAGGAAGTGACGGCGCTGAAGCTGCGCAATGTGCTGACCGGAAAAGTATGGGACTTTCCGACCTCGGCGATGTTTCTGGGGATTGGACACGTGCCGAACGCGGGGATATTCCGGGGCACTCTGGAGAGCGACGCGGATGGATATCTGATGGTGCGCGACTACGTACATACGGGGGTTCCGGGCGTGTATGCGTGCGGAGATGTGGCGGACCGTCGCTACCGGCAGGCGATAACGGCCTCCGGGACTGGATGCATGGCGGCGATGGAGGTGGAGAGGTATTTGGAAGAGATGGGGCACTAGAAGGGCAGGTTTCAGGGTTTCAGGGTTTCAAAGTTTCAAGGTTCTTAAGGCATGTTAGGGATGCTGCGCTCCTTGTTTATAGCTTTGTCCGAGAGTAAGGGGATTCGTTCGATGGCGGAGCATTCCGCGATTGGGCGGAAGGTTTCAAGGCGCTTTGTCGCGGGATTGACGGTGGAGGATCTGATCGCGGCGACCGTGGCTATGAATCGCCTGGGAGTGCGGGCGACGGTGGACAGCCTTGGCGAGAATGTACGCAATCGCGAACAGGTGCTGCAGAGTAAGGCTCTCTATCACCGATTGCTGGATGAGATTGACAGGCGCAAGCTCGACGCGAATGTGAGTTTGAAGCTGACTCATCTGGGGCTGGATTTGGATGAGAGGCTGGCGCGGGAGACGGTGGAAGAGCTGCTCGACCATGCCATCGCGATTCAGAGTTTTATCCGGATCGACATGGAGGGATCGCGGTACACGCAGAAGACGCTCGATATCGTGCGTGAGCTGCACCGGCGTCCGAAGGCGGCGGGGCATGTGGGTGCGGTGCTGCAGGCATATCTGTATCGCACGGAGGAAGACGCGCGTCTGCTGTGCGAGGAGGGAATTCGGATTCGGTTGTGCAAAGGGGCGTACGAGGAGCCTGCGTCGATTGCGTTTCCGCGCAAGCAGGATGTGGATGCGAACTACGTCACAGTTGCCAAGCAGATACTCCGGAGTGGGGTGTTTCACGGGTTGGCTACGCATGACGAAGCGATCATCCGTACGATTCAGGGTTGGGCGTTGAAAGAGGGCGTGCCGAAGACGGCGTTCGAGTTCCAGATGCTGCACGGGGTACGGCGCGATTTGCAGGAGCAGCTCGCAAGAGAAGGATGGGGCGTGCGCTGCTATATACCGTTTGGAACGGAGTGGTATCCGTATTTTATGCGGCGGCTGGCGGAGCGTCCGGCGAACGTGGTGTTCCTGATGAAAAATTTCTTTAAGGGATAGTTGGTTAAAGGGGTAATCTGTAGCGTTACCTGTAGTGCCGTATCAGAAGTAATGCAAGGAGAGTGGACGATGAAGATCAGTGCGCGCAATACGCTGGCTGGAACCGTTAGCAAGGTGATGAAGGGCGCGGTGAATTCCGAAGTGGACCTGACCCTGACTGGCGGCGACAAAGTCGTGGCCATCATCACAAACGAGAGCGTGGCTCACCTCGGGCTCAAGGAAGGCGCTCACGCCTACGCCATCCTGAAAGCGAGCTGGGTGATGCTGGGCAAGGGGACGGACGCGAAGAAGATCAGCGCGCGCAACGTGCTTCAGGGGACGGTGTCCAAGGTGCATGAAGGCGCGGTCAATAATGAAGTCGTGCTGAAGCTGAAGGGCGGCAGCGAGGTGACGGCCGTCATCACTCGTGAAAGCAGCCACTCGCTGGGATTCAAAGAAGGCGAAGAGGCCTATGCGATTTTCAAGGCGAGCAGCGTGATTGTGGGAGTGGACTAAACGATCTGCTGCTGCAGACGAACCAAGTGAAAAGAAAGCGCGCTGGAGAGGGCGCGCTTTGCAATTGAAGTTGCAACAGAGAGCGGAGACGAAAGGGCGGTTATGGGCCGGCGAAGCCGATCTCGTTGAAGCCTCGCAGCATTTGGAGTTCCTGGGGCGAGTAGCGCGATTGCGTCGCGGGCGAATTCAACATCTGTTGGCGGGCATCAGGAGTCATGGTGCGCATCTGGCGCAGGGTACTTCGAATCGCGTCCTTGCGCTGCGGGTCCATGTTCCGGAACTCACCAAACAATGTCATTGCCTGCCGCTGCTGCTCGGGGCGGAGGTGCTCGAACATCTCCATACGATTGAGCACCCGCTGCTGCTTCTGCGGAGGCCAGGAGTTGAACTTCTGCAGGCGGTCTCTAAGTTGCTGCTGGCGCTGCGCCGGAAGCTGACGGAAACGCTGATCCTGTTCCAGCCTTCTCTCCTGCTCCTGGCGTGGGAGGCGCATGGTGTTGCGCAGCCAATCGCCATTGTGCGGGCCTTGTCCGCGATAGATCTGATGGGGCACCGCAGGAGCGGCCCGGAACTGGGGCATCGGCGCAGCGGTGCGCTGGGCAAATTCGGGTGGACGTGCGGCCTGGTACTGGGGCCGCATTGAGGCAGCGGAATGCGGCGAGGCAAACGCAGGCTGTGGTCGAGCCTCCACCTGCCGACGCGGGCCGCTTGCGAAATGCGGGGCGGTGCTTACGAAACGGGCGTTGCTGGTTCGGCCAGCGATACGGGAGTTGTTGCCTCTGAAATGCGATGCGCCGGCGCTGTTGCCTCTGAAATTTGACGGGCTACCTGCAAAATGGGCGTTGCCTCCGATATGCGATGCACCTCCGGGATTCGGCGCGCCTCCGCCACGCCCATGCTGGCCCCAGAGGGGCACGGCCAAGGCAAAGGTGACCAGAAGAGCCGGAATGTAGGTGGCGCGCATCGTTAGCATGGCAGAGACAATCATTGAAACCACATCACGAATTCTGAAACCACACAGCACAGCTTTGAAAGAATTGTTCCTCTCCGCTTCGTTCCAAATTACAGTTGCAGCCGTGAAATCTAGTTGGTGCCTGTATCCGCATCGCCGTCCATATCGTCGAGGGCGTCAAAGTTTTGCAGCATGTCTGAATTCTTGTCCAGATATTGCAGGTCGGAGACTGCCGTCCCGGTGGGAGCGTGAACCGACACTATCGTTCCGGCTGGCACGTCGTCGCCCTGACGCACGAAACGTTCGGCCTGGTAGAAGCCGATGCCGATGAGCAGACTGAGCGCGGCAGCCACACTGAACACGGGACGGCGGAACGACTGCAACCATCCAGAGGAGGTGTTTTGCTGCTCCTCGCGCAAACGCGCCTGCATACGGATATCCCAGAAGGGCGAGGGCTCGGGCGCTTTCCACTCATCGAGCAGCGTCATGGTGGAGCGAAGTGCCTGCAGGACGCCGGCACAGTCGCGGCACTCTGCAAGATGGACTTCGACCTCGGGCGGCGCTGGGGTGATACCCAGGGCAACGTCCGGCAACTGATCGTGAATATTCCGGCAATTCATAAAGTCCCCTAAACGAAATCCTTCAGGCTCTCACGCAGTGTTTGATATGCGCGGAAGAGCAGACTTTTGGTGGCAGACTCGCTGAGGTGCAAGACCTCGGCAATCTGGCGATAATCCAACTCCTGATACTTGTGCATCATGACGGCCATGCGCTGACGTTCGGGCAAGGCCTCGACGTGTTTTCGAATGGCAATGAGGCGCTCGCGGCGGAGAATCTCCTGCTCGATGGTCGGCCGGTCGTCGGCAACGTCAATCGAGAGTCCGGTTTCTTCGTTAGTCTCATCGAGGCTGGCTTTCACCTCGGGGCGCTCGTGTTTGTTGTCACGGGCATGATTTACCGCAAGGTTGGTTGCAATCCGGTAGAGCCAGGTTGTGAATTTCGCATCGGCCGAGTAAGCTTGCGCGAGAGCGATAGACGCGCAGGAAAACCTCTTGCGAGAGTTCCTCGGCGATGGCGGCGTTATGCACCATGCGGAACATGAAACTGATCATTGGACGCCGGTAGCGCTCGACCAGGTAGTTGAAAGCGGCATCGTCGCCATCGCGTACCCGGAGCATGACCTGAGCGTCATCCAGCGCAGCCAAGGCTTGGGGGATCGCTGAAGCGGAGTTGCTGGCCGGCGGCGGCGCCGGCTGAAGCAGGGAAAGCACCGCGAATGGCCACACTACTCATGTCACTTGGAACCCCTTCGCTGGGCGAAAGTTGCGGGGATTCACCGGATTCAGCGCCGGTCTCGGGGTTTTCCGGGTTGTCGGATTTTCGGCGCTTCCAGATCATGGTGGTGGAAACAGTTACAGCGCTTATTATGCCCGAAGCGGGGCAGGAGCACTTGGGAAAGTGGCGCGAGCCGAGATCAGAGGCAAGATTGGAGAAATCGCCTTGGTTTGTTACAATCCGATGTGAGCAGACAGAGTGGGCGCTTAACTCAGCGGTAGAGTGTCACCTTCACACGGTGGAAGTCGTAGGTTCGAATCCTACAGCGCCCACCACTCCCATCCCCCGGTAGAGTGGTCAAAGTCGAAAATGGTTCGGTTCGGGAAGCGAAGAGAACGTTAATAAATGCAGCTCGTCAGCGGCCCACATCGAAGATTTGGCATCTTAAGAGAGGTCGGCGAGGTTGTCTGGAATCATCCATATTCACAGCCGGGAGAAGTTTCGGCTTGCCCGAACGGGGAGCATTGAGTAGTATCGGGTCACTTTCCGTAGTCAGAAAAATGATCTCGGGGTCGCGGCGCTGATCCAAAGCATGGCCGCAAGACCAGCAACACAAAAGACATCCAGAACGGGCTGGCGGCCGGAAACAGAACAGGCTGCGCGCCGAGTGGATCGCAAGAAGCTACTAAACACAAGAGAAGCCTGACAAATATGAATAGTGGAACGAACCATCCTGCCAGCAACGGCGGGAGAGGACGCAAGCGTCGCCGTGGGCGTCGCGGGGGTCCGGTTGCGGGAACGCAGGCCGGAACGCAGTCTGGAGCACAAGCTGGAACACAATCTGGGCCGCACACTGGAGCGCAGTCTGGAGCGCAATCCGGAGCCCAGGCCCAAGTTGGATCGGGACAGCCGAAGCAGACTGTGTCACACGCTTCTCAGGGGAAACCAGTGGCTCACGGGAAGCCTGTGAAGAGGCAATTCAAGCCGAAGCCAGCGGTTCGGAAGAACTTCGCCGAGGCCAACGGCAACGGGATTGGCGGCGGCAATAAGCGCATATTCCGCTCGGTGGTGAATCAAAAGACACCAGACGCCGGCATTTACAGCGCACCGATGGACCACTCCTACCGAACTTTGCAGCACGAGGGCAATACCGGCGGAACGGGCTACGAGGCGATGCCGGTGGTGGACAACACCAGCTCCAAGCCGATCTTCGCGTTCGTGGATGACTTGTTTTTCATGGCGAAGATTCAGGAGACGGCTCGGAAGCTCAACGTGAAGGTGAACTTCGTCAAGAGCGAGAAGGACGTTCTGCAGTCGGTGGCTGCGGGGGAAGAGAAGCCTTCGCTGATTATGATTGACCTGAACCACCACACGGTGAAGCCGCTGACGATTATCCCCAAGCTGAAGGCGAAGCTGAAGAAGGAAACCAACATCATCGGTTTCCTCTCGCACTTGCAGGGAGAGCTGAAGCTGAAGGCTCAGGAGGCCGGTTGCGATATGGTGCTGCCGCGCTCGGCGTTCTCGCAGAACCTGCCGCAACTGCTGCGCCGCCACGCCACCAGCGAGGCCGAACTTCAGGAACACTGACCGGAAAATAGTTAGTTGGCTTTCATGAGAGACGCGCCGCGATGCTGGCGCGGTTTTCCCCATGCCCCTTGCGCGGCGAAAGCATTTCGCGGAAGGGGTACACAATTCCTACCTGTGGCTCCCGATGTCGTTTTTCTCGATGTCCAACGGGGCAAAAATCGATTGTTGGTTGAAAAAGCTTGAGACGGTTGAGACGCGCTGGCGTTCTTCGCTACGCCCCGGATGACACCCTTAAAACCTAGCGGTGCCGCTAAACCCAAGTTGGCTAGCCGGGAGGCCACTTGAGATCGCGTCCGCCGAGGAGGTGGAGGTGGAGGTGGAAGACCGACTGGCCGCTGCGTGGGCCGACGTTGAGGACGGTGCGGTATCCGTCTTCTATGTTGCGCTCGCGTCCGAGTTTGGCGGCGATGAGGTGGCAGTACCCGATGATTTCGGCGTCGGAGGAAGTGGCCTTGTCGAGCCCTGCGAAATGGCGCTTGGGGACGATGAGAACGTGGGTGGGCGCGGCGGGCTTGAGGTCTTCGAAGACATAGACTTGGTCGTCTTCATAGACCTTCTTCGAGGGAACTTCTCCGGCGATGATTTTGCAGAACAGACAGTCGCTCATATAAGCAACTCCTTGCGAAGGCCAATTTAGCACAGTCAAAGGAGATGCGTGAAAAGCTGTCGCTAGTCGAGGCGCACCATGAAGACTTCGCCCTCGGGGACGCGGGTGTGCTGGTAGATTTCGCGGATTTTCTGCTTATCGTCTTTCGGAACTCGGATGCGGACCCAGTAGCCGGTAGGGCCTTTGAACTCCAGCACCTGCGCGCCGAGGTAGCGATCCTGAAGTTGTTGTTTCAAGCGGATTGCGGTGGATTGGGTGGCGAATGCGCCCATCTGAACGCACCAGCGGCCTCCGGTTTCGATGGGGCGCGGGGCTTCAAGGACGTCGAGGCGGACCTGCGCGGTGCCGGGGTAGTAGACGTTGACGGCCTTGGCGGCAGCCATCGAGAGGTCGATGATGCGATCGCCGACGAAGGGGCCGCGATCGGTGATGCGAACCACGGTGGACTCGTTGTTTGCGAGATTCACGACGCGGACGATGGAGTTCAGCGGGAGAGTGTTGTGCGCGGCGGTCATCTCGTTCTGGTTGTAGAGTTCGCCGTTGGCAGCTTTCTTGTTGTGGTAGTTGGGTCCGTACCAACTGGCGTATCCGACTTCGGTCCAGATGACGCGAGCGTTGGGATCGACGTGGATTCCGGGGACGGAGAGCGGATCGGATTCGTCGTCCTGCGGCTTGGATTTGTGCCGCTTGGCTGGCGTGGTGCTCTCGGCTGGGTTCTCGGTGAGTGTTGGCGGGGGTGGAACGTTGCGCGCGGTCTGCTTTTTGCCGGCGCATCCGGTGGAGGAGAGAACGAGCGCGAGCAGCGCCGCGTAAAGTGCGACCCAGAGCGAGGCCCAGCGCAGACGAGTGGCCGCAGGCTTGATCGCTAGATTGTGGTTTCTGGCCCGATGGCAAACCATGCTGTCGTGGTTGTATTCGACTCGAATCATAGTTGAATTGCTCGCGCGAACTGCCCTACCCCCAAGCCAAAAGAACGGGCCACCCGCCCACATCTGCTAAATGCGGCAGATATGGGGCACCGTCATGGTGAGAGAAAAGGGTCGTCGGTATTTCGACTTCCGAAGTTCGATTCTGAGTTATGGGCCGGGGATGGTCAACGGGGTGGAACTCAGGCAGACAACACTAAGGCGAAAAACATTCGGGCTAATGCGGGCAGCCTTATGCGGGCAGCATGGGAGTTTCGGGGTCGAGCGGCATGACGATCCAGAGGACGAGGTAGACGAGCAGTCCGGTGCCTGCGAAGAGGACACAGAACAGCCAGATGGCGCGCACGAGGTTGGCATCGAGGTCGAAGTAGCGGGCAACTCCGGCGCAGACGCCGGCGATTTTTTTGTCGGCGCGGAAGCGGGCGAAGGGACGTTTGACGACGGGCGGCAGGGGCGCGACACGGATTCCGCAGTACTGACAATAGATTGGGTCTTCGCCGATGTTTTTGCCGCAATTTGTGCAGTACATGATCTCTCCGTAAGCGCTGTGACGGGCAATGAGTGTGTTGGTTCGCTGAGGAAATCAATTGCCTTGATTATATTTAAGATTATATTTCGGACGTTGCGCAGATTGCCGGTCCCATTGTTACTGAGGGGAAATTTCGCTGAATCTTCACTCGACTAGTTCTAGTTGAAGAGCGATCGCATCTAAATGGAAACTAAGACGGCTCGACGTGGCTCGCATTCGCGTTCCGGGGCACAGTGGCATTCAGCCGAGCCTCCTTACTACATCTTCTCTTTGGATTACCTCATGTCAATGCCAGAATCAGCGTTCAGAGCAAATTTAGAAGAATTAAAGCTAGAAACAAAGCAACGTCCTGCAGAGACTACCGAACTCATCAGCCGCAACCAACTCGAGTTTCTCTCACGGGAGCGCCACCCGGTCTGCGTCTCGATTTTTTTGCCGGTGCATCGCTCTGTTCCTGAAAGCAAGCAGGATCCGATTCGCTTAAAAGATCTTGTCCGGAAAGCCGAGTGCGGATTGAAAGACATGGGGCTCCGGCCGGTTAAGGTGCGGGAGATCCTGGCTCCTGTCCGCGAGTTGATCGAAAGAGAAAGAGAGGGGTTCTGGGGTGGGGCGGCGGATGGTCTTGCAGTTTTTCTCTCCAGCAGCTTTTTTCAGTATTTTCGGCTTCCGATCAGTTTTGAGGAACTGGTCACGGTTACGGACCGGTTTGAAATCAGCCCGTTGCTTCCCCTGTTCGCTGCTGGCGGCCGCTTTTATATTCTGGCGCTGAGCCGGAATCATGTGAGGCTCATTGAAGGCACTCCTTATGCGTGGACGGAGCTCGATCTTCCGAACGTGCCCCGCAGCGAAGCTGAGGCTCTGAAGTATGATGTCCGCCAGCCGATAATGCAGATTCATTCCGGTGCTCGCGGTTCCGCTCGCGGTAAGGAATCAGAGGTTTTCACGGGCCAGGGCGTTGGAGTCGATGACGAGCAGACACGCACGCTGGAATATGTTTACGCGGTCGAGCGTGGGGTTCGTCGCCTACTGAGAGAAGGCGAACCACTCCTTCTCGCCTCGGTGGAAGATCTTGAGGCCATTTATAGGAAGGTAAATCGATATCGTGGTCTCCTGGAGCATGGTGTGCACGGCAATCCCGACCGGGTGAGTTCAGGTGAACTGCATAAGGCGGGTTGGGAGGTCGCCCGCGCTTACTTCGATCAAGAGAAGCAGCGGGCCATCGAGATATTGCGAGGAGCTGGTAGAAACTCAAAGGACCTGCACGACATTCTCCTGGCGGCTCATCAAGGGCGCGTGCAAGCTGCTTTCATCGAAACGGGGATTCATGTATGGGGTGACTTCGATTTCGAGAATGATGATCTGCAACTTCATCACGATCAGCAATCCGGGCATGAGGACCTGCTGAACATGATTGCCGTCCAGACCATTTTGCATAAGGGAACTGCGTATCCGTTGCCACGGCAAAATATGCCGGACGAATCATTCGTCGCCGCGTCGTTCCGCTACTGAGGCTCCATTGCGCGTAAGGAGACTTGGGGCTGGTTTCCTTACGTTTCTCCTGAAATGCCTGCCTGCCGCTTTCATGAAACCGCGCTGGAATCCCGCCTGTAACTTACATTGTTGAAATCGGAACACGTGTGCTTTCATGTGTTTAGACGTGTGATGCAGGTCACTGCTTGATGTGATATCTCGCCAGTCAGGCGCGGAATGGCGCCATTCATGGAATCCGCATTGGGGATGTTGGGGGACGGCTCCTAGCATGGGGCTGCGGCGTTTTGTGCCGAGAAACAAAGAGCAACGGCAACTGCGAGAGTCTGTAGGGGTGGACGTTGCTGTTTCCCAGGTTATCGCCGAAAAAAGCGTCGGCGCAAACCTGGGGCACCCGACATTTCTTGTTTATCCGAGGTTCGACGAGGAGAGTGCAGAATCATGCATAAGCCGATCAAATATGCGGAGAAGGTGCTGACGTATGCGGCAAAGGGCGCCTGGGTGATGTTTGACAAGCTGAACAGTATTCATCCTAAGCCATCGATCACGCCGAAGTGGGCGGACAAGCCTCTGCTGAAATCGTATGAGAAGACGAAGCCGCCGCTGGGGTGGCCGCGCACGACCGACTCGCTGTGCCCGAAGTGCGTACCGGAGATTCGCAAGCAGATTGTGGATGGCAAGCTGCCGTATGAGATTTTACTGAACGAAAAAGTCGGCGAGATCAAGGCGCAGATTATCGAGCGCGAGGGCAAGATTCTGATGGTGAAGGATTGCCCGAAGCACGGCCACTTTGAAGATGTGATGTCGGTGGACGTGGATTTCTTCCGGCATCTGGAAGAGATGTTTCCGGGGCGCGATATGCGGGCGCACAACGACGCAAAGCTGCACAATCATGGCAGCTCGACGGTGCAGCACGGGCGCGGCTCGGTGCTGACGATCGATCTGACGAACCGCTGCAACATGATGTGCGATCCGTGCTTCATGGACGCGAATCAAGTTGGGTTTGTGCATGAGCTGGGGTGGGAAGACATCAAGGCGCTGCTGGACAACGCGATCACGATCAAGCCCCGGCGGCAGATGAGCGTTCAGTTCAGCGGCGGCGAGCCGACGTTGTCGCCGCACTTTCTGGAGGCGGTGGCGTATGCGCGCAAGGTCGGCTACAACTCGGTGCAGGCGGCGACCAATGGGATTGAGTTTGCGAAGTCTGCGGAGTTTGCGCGAAAGGCGGCCGAGGCGGGGCTGCGCTATGCATACCTGCAGTTCGACGGGATCGGGAACGCGGCGAACTCGCATCGGGCGGTGGGCAACCTGTTTGATGTGAAGCTGCGCGCGATTGAAAACCTGCACAGCGCGGGAGTGGAGATCGTTCCGGTGGTGACGATTGTCAACGGAGTGAACAACGAGCAGGTGGGACGCATCATTCAGTTCGCGCTGGATAATCCGAAGCGGATTTCGTTTTTGTCGTTCCAGCCGGTTTCATTTACGGGAAGAGATGAGGCGATTACGGATGAGCGTCGGCAGGCGCAACGCTATACGTTGAGCCATCTGGCGCATGACGTGAAGGCGCAGACGGGATTGGGCGAGCCGGCGAGGGATTGGTTTCCGATCTCGTTTATGGGGACGTTCAGCGATTGGGCCGACGTGGTGCATGGGCCGAACAAGGAATGGGGTTCGCTGAACTGCGGCTGCCATCCAAACTGCGGCGTGGGCATGGCGCTGATGATCGACAAGGAGACCAAGGAAGCGGTTCCGGTGACGAAATTCATCTATGCCGACCAAGTGGCAAAGGATGTGGCCAGGGTGAGCGATGGGGGACGCGGGGCATGGTGGTCGAATCTGGGGATGGCGTTGGCGCTGGCGCGCAACTACGATCCCTTTCAGTCGCCGACGCACTTCAAGTTTGCCGATTTGCTGAAGAAGTTCGACAAGACGTTTGCGGCGACGAAGAAGGCGGAGGTGAAGTACGGGAAGTCGAGCCCGGACCGGACGCTGGAAGATGTACAGAAGCGCAGGGCAGACCGCTGGAACTTTTTGTTCGTGGCGGGGATGTGGTTCCAGGATCTGTTCAACTACGACTTTCGGCGTACGGAGCAGTGCATCATTCCGTATGCGACGCAGGAGGGTGAGATCAGCTTCTGCGCGTATAACACGGGGGTGGGCTGGCGGAACATCATCGAGAAGATGCACATGACGGCGACGCTGACGAAGTGGTACGAGGAGCATGGCCGGCACGAGATCTTCGCTGGCGGTAGGCAGGTGGCGCTGGAGAGCAAAGAGCACTCGCTGAAGCTGAATGAGGAGCACGTGCGGGCCGGGCGCAATACGACGCTCGATGAGCAGGGCATCGCCAGAAACGCGCGCGAGGAAAAGCTGCGGGCGCGCGATGCCAACGCGATGGTGAAGCAGGAGGCCGAGAACGCCAGGATGATGGCGCTGTATCGGCAGCATGTGCTCGGGGAAAAGGTTCCGGAGGTGGGCGGATTTGTGGCGCTGGAGTCGCTGGGAAAGGCGGCAGAGAAAAAAGAAAAAGTAATGGGGGATTAGAAGCGGGGCGGCGGCGAGCGAGGGCAACGGCAACCGTAGAGATGGCGACTGTCGGTGCGACACGGCGTACTTGTTTTGGGGCAAAAAACGTCCGCCGTGCTTCGCGGCGGACATTGGTTCGGGAGGAGACGAAATGCGAGTCTGGTCGTGTGCGACCTCAGCTCATACTTGTATTCACCCGGGGAGGGATTTAGTTCCACTACTTTTGCAAAAAAGATTAGATTGATGCCGGGTTCCTGAAATTACCGCTGGATGCGCGGATTCGGCGGTTCGCTGAAAGTGGCCCTGCTTAGGGGAGTAGCGGATGCTACTGTGGAATAGACTGGGAGTGTGTGTTCCTCCCACCAAATTCCAACGTTGAGCGGAGAGAGCCTTTGAGCACCCCATTTGCATCGACGAAGCGGTCGGACCTCAAGATTTTGCAACCTGAAAAGACCCTGACTGGTGGCCCAATTCAGCCGTTGCAGAAGGGACTTCCGAAGACGACCATGTCGCTGTGTCCGGAGTGCGAGACGGCGAACAAGATTCCGGCGCGCATTTTTGAAGAGAATGGCCGGGTGATGATGGAGAAGACCTGTCCGGAGCACGGCGATTTCAAGGACTGCGTGTACTCGGATGTGGCGCTCTATCTGAAGATGGAAGAATGGGAATTTGGCGATAACACGGGGCTGAGCAATCCGGCGATCGACAAGGGCGCGGAAGCGGTTTGCCCGGACGACTGCGGATTGTGCTCGCTGCACACTTCGCACAGCGCACTGGCCAATGTGGACCTTGACCAATCGCTGCAATCTGACCTGCCCAGTGTGCTTTGCCAACGCGAACGCCGCGGGATATCTGTATGAGCCGGATATGGATCAGGTGCGCACGATGCTGATGGCACTGCGCAACGAGCGCCCGGTGGATGGGCGCGTGGTGCAGTTCTCAGGCGGCGAGCCGACAGTGCATCCGAAGTTCATCGAGATTCTGGCGATGGCCTCGGAGATGGGCTTTACCCACTTGCAGGCGGCGACGAACGGAATTCTGATCGCTAACAGCCTGGAGTTTGCACAGAAATGCAAGGCGGCGGGACTGGCGACCTTGTATCTGCAGTTCGACGGCATCAGCGATGACATTTATCTGAAGACGCGCGGCGAGGCGATGCTCGACATGAAGATGAAGTGCATCGAGAACTGCCGCAAGGCGGGGATGAAGATTGTGTTTGTGCCGACGATCGTGAAGGGGCTCAACGATCATCAGCTTGGCGACATCCTGAAGGTGGCGATCGATAACGTGGACACGGTCAGCGGCATCAGCTTCCAGCCGGTGGCGTTTACGGGACGGATCTCGAAGAAAGAGCTGGAGGAAAAGCGCTTCACGCTGACCGATCTGGCGCACTGCCTGAGCGAGCAGACGGGGATGTTCGACAAGTATAACGACTGGTTCCCGCTGTCGGCGATTACGCCATTCAGCAAGCTGATTGCGGCGGTGGAGCATCGCGGGGTGCCGACGATCTCCAGCCATGCGCACTGCTCGCTGGGAACGTACATGTTCGTGGATGAGAAGTCGCGCAAGGCGGTGCCGGTGACGCAGTTTGTGGATATTCCGGCGATGCTGCAGGATATCGAACTGCTGTCGCGCAAGTCGTTTGGCGGGCTGATGAAGTATTACAACGGCGCGATGGGCTGGATGGAGTTGAAGAAGCACTTCAAGGCCGAGCTGGCGCCAGAGGGACTGACCTTTGAGCGCTTCCTCAACACGATCCAGGGCATGACGAACAAGAAGCTGGGCCGCGACGGCATGGACGGCACGTTCACTTATCGCACGCTGCTGGTGGCCGGGATGCACTTCCAGGATAACTACAACTACGACATCGAGCGGGTAAAGCGGTGCGTGATTCACTACGCGGCGCCGGACGGGAAGCTGTATCCGTTCTGCACCTATAACTCCGGGCCC
The DNA here is from genome assembly GCA_963786435.1 of uncultured Acidobacteriota bacterium. Taxonomy (GTDB): domain Bacteria; phylum Acidobacteriota; class Terriglobia; order Terriglobales; family Acidobacteriaceae; genus TOLSYN. The sequence goes on along the minus strand of CAWAZK010000002.1, from coordinate 871,429 downwards.
ACCTACCGCGAGAAGATCGAGAAGGAGTTCTCGATTCCGTTTGAGGCGCAGCTGGAGCGCTTTGAGTTTGTGGAAATCAAGAAGTAGCTGGATTGAGTTGGGAAAAGAGAGAGCCCGCCGGGAGATGGCGGGCTCTTTTGTTGCTGCAAGCGGGGTGCTACTTTGACGGCTGGTGGGGCTGCCGGAGCGGGCGGCTTAATCGCGAGCAGTTCGATGTCAAAGATGAGGGTTGAGTTGGGGCCGATGTCAGCACCGGCCGAGCGCCCTTTATAGGCGAGTTCGGAGGGGACGAAGACCTTGTACTTGGAGCCGACAGGCATGAGTTGGAGGACTTCGGTCCATCCTGGGATGACTCCGTTGACGGGAAAGGAAGCAGGCTTGCCGCGCTTGTAGGAGCTATCGAACTCTTTGCCGTCGATGAGGGTGCCGCGATAGTTGCACTCGACGGTATCGCTGGCGGTCGGCTTGGGGCCGTCGCCCTGCTTTTCAACCTTGTACTGCAATCCGTCCGGGAGGGTAACGACTCCCTCTTTGGACTTGTTGGCGGCGAGGAAAGCTTCGCCTTCCTTTTTGTTTTGTTCGCCGAGACTCTTCATTTTGGCTTCCTGGCTTTTCTTCACTTCTTTTTGGAGTGCGATGATTGCGGTTTTGGCTTCTTCGTCGGTCAGCTGGGGATTGTCTCCGGCGAGTGTGTCCTTCATTCCGCGCAGAAGGATGGCGGTATCGACATCGATTCCGTCGCGCTTCAAGCTCGTGCGCGATGTTCATTCCGATGGCGTAGCTGGCTTTCTCTTTCTCGGTTTTCAGCACAACGCTGGCGCTTTTAGCCGTTGCTGCCTTATGGGTGGTGGAGGTGGAGGACGAAGCTGTCTTCGGCTTCGACGCATCGGTCTGCTGGGCCACCATGCTGGCGGTCAGCGTGGTGCCGGCAGCGAGAAGAATAACGGCCGTGGTCAGTTTTTTGGTCATATTTAGAATCAGAACATAAAGCGGCACAGACGGCAAACCGGCGCGGCACGGGGTAGGGCAGAGCGGGTGGGTGTTGCGCAGAGAAGGTAAGGCAAGATAAGGATTGTTACAATCGGCTCAATGACGCCAGAGACACAGGACAGAAATGGCTACGAGGCGCTGCGGGCGGCGCTGCTGAAGTGGTACGCGCAGCACAGGCGCGAGTTGCCTTGGCGGCAGGACCGTGATGCTTACCGGGTGTGGGTCTCCGAGATTATGTTGCAGCAGACGAGGGTGGCGGCGGTGCTGGAACATTATCGAGTTTTTCTGGAGGCGTTCCCGACGGTTGAGGCGCTGGCCGAGGCACAGGAGGAGCGGGTGCTGGCGCTGTGGAGCGGGCTGGGATATTACCGGCGGGCACGGATGCTGCATCGGGCGGCCAAAGTGGTGGCGAGCGAGATGGGCGGGGTGATTCCGCGCGAGGTGGAAGACCTGCGTAAGCTGCCGGGAGTTGGGCGCTACACGGCTGCGGCAATCGCGAGCATCGCTTATGGCGAGCCGGTCGGCGGTGGTGGACGGCAACGTGGAGCGGGTGTTGAGCCGTATGGACGGCGAGGAGCGCGGAGGCGCATCGGCTTGGAAGCGGGCGCAGGAACTGCTGGACCGACGACATCCTGGAGACTGGAACCAGGCGATGATGGAGTTGGGCGCGACGGTTTGCACGCCGCAGAGTCCGCAATGCCTGGAGTGTCCCGTGCTGCGCTGGTGCGCGTCGCCGGGAGCGGATACGCGCAAGCCTCAGGCGGCGCGCAAGCGAGTGCGGATGACGCGGGCTCTGATTGAGCGGAGGCGTTGCGTGTACCTGGTGCAGCGCGCAGCCGATGCGGCGAAGATGGCTGGAATGTGGGAGTTTCCGGAGGTTCCAGGTGAGGGAGCAAAGGAATTGTGCGTGGTGCGGCACTCGATTACCGACACGGATTACGAGGTGCAGGTGGTGAGCGCGGGGTTGAAGGTCTTGGGCGTGGCAGGCGGGAAGGTGGGGCGATGGGTGGAGCGTGATGAAATTTTTGCGCTTCCGCTGACGGGGCTGACGCGAAAGATTCTGCGCAAGCAGGGACTGGGATGAGGGCTCGCGTGCACGATGTTTAGAGTGGATTTGCTGATGGCAGATCTGGGGTAGAAAAAAGAGCAACAGCAACTGCGAACGGCTGCCGAGAGGTCATTGCTGCCCCAGGTTATCGCCGGAAAGGCGCCGGCGCGAACCTGGGGCAGCCGACGTTTCTTTACCGGGTAACTTTTCAGCCGGTGACGAGAAGCACGTGAGATGATAATCCGCTCTCCCGTTTGGCTCTGCGATTGTGGTAAAGTCGCAAGTCAGCTCACATATTCAATGAATTTGAACGTCCGAGTCCGAATGTCTCCGTTGTTTTTTGGACACGTGAATCTGCGCGAAAGTGGCCAGGCAGTTCACACTGACCAGCTATGTACCGCAGCTCACCCTGCAGGGGCTGGTTGCCGGTGTTGATAATCTGCATCCTGACGTTTTTCTGAGCGAGAAATTTACCGAAATTGCGCGTACGCATCTAGCCAACCTGATCGAGCAGCATGGGGACGTGGAGCAGTTGAGTCGTGTTCCGAAGGAGAATCCATTCGGCGACTCGCCGTATGGACGCGCTCATATCAAGGACGATGTGTTGCCGGCGGAAGAGGTTGATTATCCGGCGGAGTTCAAACGGGGCCTGAGCGGATTGCAATTGGCATCGTTGAGGCACGCGCGCGAAGCCGACGATCTTCAACTGGATCTGCTGTGCCGGGTTGGCTTGGTGAAGTTTCTGCGCACGGAGTTGCTGCAGCAGTTCACGCAAGTTCTGGAACGTTGCAAGGAGAATCTGAAGAAACGGGACGAGCGGCGCCTCGAACTGCATCAGATGGTGCTGCGCGACCGTTTTGTGCATTTCCAGGTCAACAAGCGGCTGGTGCTGCGCAAGGTCTCCGAGGATGTGCTGGCCACGCTTTGGGAGGTGGAACGGGGGACGGTTGCGAGCACGCGGCACTCTCTTTTCGGGGAGCGCGAGGCGGCTGCCTATGAGGTTTTGACCAATCGGCTTCTCTTCCCGGATTCGAGTAAAGATCCATTTCTGCGGGCGACACACTATGCGCTGTTTGGCGGATATGATCGCGATCCTGATCTCTTCGATAAGGTGGTGGTGATCGCCAAAGGCTTTTTGCAGGAGCTGGGCCTGGCTCGCGATGAGTGGGAGGCGGACGCGCTGCTGAATGTGCCGGACAACGCCAAGATGCTGATGTTCAGCGGGCTGGCCGATGAAACTCCACGCGGTAAGGCGCAGCGGGCGATCACAGCCGCATGGATGGCGAAGCTGGAAGAGACCGGGGTGATGGAGTACGCGATAGCCGCGTATGAAACAGTTCCAATCCTGGGCGACTACGGAGCGGTGGTCCCGCCGCAACAGTTGAAATGCGCATTGATTCAGAAGCAGGAGCTGCGGCGGGTGGAGGAATTGCTGGAAGTGCATGGCGGGGGCTCGCGGGAGAGGCTGCACGCGGCGGTGCAGCGAGTTCGCTCGGCGGGAAAACCTGAGCGCATGAGATATGCGGCACGCTATTTCACCGACCTGTCGCGCTTCTATCGCGACCTGCGCAAGATCGAGGTTCTGGAGCAGGTTCTGGATTCGGTGAACGTGGTGAATAATGATCGCCTGCGGGAGCTGTCGGAGATCAATGGGACGCTCTACGAGTTTCTGCTGCCGGAAGAGAAAAAACCGGTCGAGGAGCGGGTGAGCGATCATGTGGTGATCAAGGCCGATATTCGCGACTCAACGTTGCTGACACGTTCGCTGCTGGAGCGCGGGCTGAATCCGGCTTCGTTCTTCAGCCTCAACTTCTTTGAGCCGGTGAACAAACTGCTGCCGAAGTATGGAGCAGAAAAGGTCTTCATCGAAGGCGACGCGCTCATCCTGACCTTGCTGGAACGCGAGGGGCAGCGCGGCCTCGGCGTGGCGCGCACCTGCGTGCTGGCGCGCGAGATTCTGAACATCGTACGTGCCTACAACGATGCGTCGATGGAGAACGGATTGCCTCCTTTGGAGATTGGAATCGGCGTTGCGTATCAGAATTCAGCGCCGCTTTACCTGATGGACGGGACGCACCGGATTATGATCTCCGATGCACTGAACCTTAGCGACCGGCTGAGCGCCTGCAACAAGCGCGCACGGCGCCACTTGCAGGACGGTAACCCGAACTTTAACGTCTTCGTGTTCCAGACGACGGATGAGGAAGCTGCGGCGGGGCGCTGGAAGATTTTCTGCTCAGCTACAACGTGGGTGGAATTCACTTGCCGCGAGCTGGTTTCGAAAAAATGCGGAGAGAGATTTCACTGGAAGAGTTCCAGATGGAGCTGCCGATGCCATGGGGCTCGGACAGAGTGAAGCTGTTCCGGGGACTGGTTCCGGTGAGCGACGGGGTCTTTCATCCCATCCTGGTGCGCGAGGGAAGAGCCGCACAGGTGGAGGTGCGCGATTTCCGCTTCGTGCGCTGGGCCGACCACGTCTACTACGAAGTGTGTGCGAACCCGGAGCTGATCGCAAGGATCGAAAAGCAGCACTCCGCGTAAGCGTCCGGTCAGATTCACAAAACCAATAAACCTAAAAACGGCAGTTACTTTGCGAAACGCCGTTTGCTTGGAGGAGCCTTGGTGGTAGAGCTGGGATGATTTTAGCCACGACATAGTCCAGCAGAGTCTTCCATCGGTCGGTCGCAGGAAACTGCTCCGCAACTGTTCTCACATGACTCAGAGCCTTGTGGATATTGGCGATCATCAGCATCAGAGATTTCCTGGCAGCATGCATGGGCGTCAGGTAGAGCGTTGTCTTTCCGGCATGTTTGGTCGCCCTGCCCACGGCCGCCAGTAAAAGCGCGCGACTGGTAATGGCTTCCATCCTCGCCCCCGGTTTTGCCGCACGGCAGTACCAACTCCACCAGTTGTAGACCAACGCTACGGCGCGGGCGCTGGTCTGACAGCGCTCCATGTCCTGAGTCGTAAAGCCGCCCCAGCCCCACTGGTTCTTCAACTCATCGAAGCCGTTCTCCGCATCGGCCCGGTCGCGGTATAACTGCGCCATCGCATCCAGCGGGTAGCTGCTGTTGGTCACCAGCACTGCGTACTCCCAGAGTTGCACATCCTCGTCAGGCAGCAGTAGCTCGATCTGTTCATCCTTGGTCTTTCGACTCAGCGCTAAGTCGGACTTTGTAAGTCGACGCAGGATCACTACCCGGCGTGACTTATCCCAGCCGGCAAGCCGCAATGTGTCTTCCACCGCACTCCAACCCTGATCGCGAGGGCCGGGCGTACTCCAGTCCTTGCGGGCAAACTGGCGCGCCAGCAGCCGTTGCACCCCTTTGGTCTGGCGTAGCTTGAACAGATAGGTCTGGCTGCGATCTTCCAGTTCGCCGATAAACGGCTCGTTGCCATAGCCGCAGTCGCCACGTACCAAGGCTGGCAGTTGATCCCGGCTCAAGCTATCCAGCACGGCGCTCAGTCCAGGTCGCGCGTGCATGGAACTGTGCTGCTTTCCAGAGGCGACAACGACATCGAGCACAAGTCGCAAGTTGCCAACCCAGTACGTGTGCAGTGCGTGACTGGGGCGGCCAGGCTTGTGCGGGTTGTAGCCGACCTCGGCCCCGCTTTGCTTGCCGAACAGCGTCTTAATCGTCGTGTCGATGTCCAGGATCCATGGCGTGTTCAGCGCAGCCTGCACACTCGCAAGCAGTTGCGGCCGGAGCCAGTCTTGGCTTTGGTCGGCGCTCATCCGCGCTAACGATCGGCGCAGCGAATCCTCGCTGACGATCTTACTCATGCCAAGGATCTGCGGACTGACTCCATCGCCCCGCAGCCCGGTAATGTGAGCATAACGTCTGTGCCCGGCCAAAATCGAAAGAAGCCAGGTTCCAAGAACGTCTCGCTTGTCGGGGGCGTTGCCGCTGCTATAACTGAGCGGGCAGCTTTCCAGCCAAGAGTCATACACCCCGGTGGTGGCAAGGAACTCCGCGAAAAAAGCCAACTGCGCATTCGGCGTAGCGCTGGCTTCGTAATCCCAGCGAACATGAATCCGCCCACCCGGCGTGTCCACCGAAAATGCTTCCAGTTCCTGCTCACGTACGGAAAGTTCCACCCCACGCGACTCACCCATCTGGTGAATGCCTCCATTCAGCTCAAACCCGCTTCCAGTCTACAGACCTCTATGGTTTAGGGATTCCAACTGCCGGAAAGAGGATAAAAATTCTGAAGTAGTCAAAACTTTGCGGCTTTGGCGCGGAATGGCACCGTGATGACGGCTTCGAGGTCGATGGCTTGCCCGTTTTTGAGAGCAGGACGGAAAAGCCAGTGCGAAAAAGCTTCGGCGGCGTTGCGATCGAGACGCGGATCAAGGCTCTTGACGATCGAGATGTCTCCGACGCTGCCGTCGGCGTGAATGATGGCCGTGAGCACGACTGTGCCTTGCACGCCATCTTGAACGAGGTCGCCGGGATAGGCAGGGTCGGATTTGCTGAGCACCTCGGGCGCGGCGATGGGAACCGGGAGCGGGTCGGCATTACGCTCGACGAAGTGAATGATCCAACTGCCGGTTGCGGCGTTGAGATTCGGCATATTGACCGAAAGCGTGTAGGAGCGGCGCCCGGCAAAGATTCGGTTCTCCAATTCCGTGCGCTGTCCGGTGGATTCGTGCGCTAAGGGTTGGCGAGGCGGGACGTACGGGGCCGGTGGAGTGTTGTGCATGGCAGCCATGAGTTTTGCACGCGCATCGGGGTCGGCGGGCGCGGCTTGGTGCGCATCGGGCGCATTGGGTGCGGCGATGGGCGTGCCAGGCTTCGCTGTGGTGGTTACGCTGATTCCGGCTGGGACGTTAATGGCTCCTTTAGGCTCGTTGGCGCTGTTTCCGGCGAGGGCATCAGCACCGGGGGTTCCGCTGGCCTGAGCGCGTCCGGTGGGCGAGGCCGCAAAGTTCCCTCTGCGGTTCCCGGCGGGAACTTCGATGGGGGCGTGGACCTCGGCGGGATGAAGGTTCAGGGCGATGATCTGGGCGGAGGCGCGTTGCGCACCGGCTACGTTCGGAGCTTCTGGAATGGGCTCGGCGATGCGCGGAACGAGCTGTGCGAGGTTAGCCGGGGAAGCACGGCTGACATGGCCAAGATCGGGCGCAGGTTCTACCACCTTTGGCTGGAAGGCGGGCAGGGCAAGGCGGGGATTGAGTTCGCCAAGATCAGGGGCGGGTTCAACAACCTGCGGCTCAAAGATAGGCAGCTTGTGACTGGAGCGAAGCGAGCCGGTATCGGCTGCCGGGGCGATCACTTGCGGGATCAAACTGGGCAGGCTGGCTGGGGCACGCTCGCTGGCGGCCAGTGGTTGCAGCGGCGCGGCTGGCGCGTAGGCGACAATATTGGGGAGATCAACATTTTGGTTGAGCTTGATTTTTGGCGGGGTTACGACGGTCTGGCGAAGGTTATCGGGGTTTCTGGGGAGTGATAGAATCTCCTGTTTCGCCAGAACAGGATCGTGCTTTCCGCGAGGTTGGCGGTGCGTGAGAGCACCATGCAACTCGGGCAGATATGGGCTGAGCACGTAGGTATCGATCGCCTGCCGGGAGTATGGATCAGCGAGGCGTGCGGTGGGCCAGATGGAGATGGCATAGAGCAACGCCAGCAACGCAGCATGAGAAAAGACAGAGTCGATCAGCCCACGATATGGAAAGGGCGCGCGCAGATCGACACCGCACCAGAATCCGTGGTCGGGCTCGGAGGTGGTGACCAGTCCGGGAATCACGCGCCGACGCAGACGATCGGAGAGATTGCTGGCGAAGACGGCGAGCGGGTTCGGCCAGGCGATGAGAAGGCGTAGCTCGCGCGCGGCGTTGGAGGTGTCGTAAGACGTGGCGTCAGATGCTGACTCGGACGGAGTACAGTCCGAATCGCGTTTCGGACTTCGGGATTTGTGAGTGGTTCGCACGGTTGCCGGAGGCGCGATTATGTGGCGGGATTATATCGCGATCACTCAGCCGCGCGGGGTGCTGTTGGCAAGTTTGCGCTGGAGAAACTCGACGTGGCAGGCCTCGAAGCTGGAAAGTTCAACGTAGAGGGCGCGGAGTTCGGCGTTTTCGGCGGTTCTGGCCAGCTCCGCATAAAAGTCGCGCGCCTGATTCTCCGCCTGGAGCGCTACCCTGAGCGCACGAGTATGCGTGGTGGCCGATTCAGTCGAGGACTCGAAGATTTCCTGGTCGGACAACTGGGGCAGTTCGATGGTTTCCTGAATGTCAGCCTCGGTGAGGGCGCAGGCGGACTGCCCGAATTGAGTGGTGTATCGCTCCTGCAACAGCGTGCTGTGATGGCGCTCCTCGGCGGCCATGTCCCAGAGAACGCCGGCAATTTCAAGCGAAGCCGAGTCCTGAAAAGAGGCGAACATCTCCGCGAAGTGGTGGTAGATCTCCGCGTTCCGCTCTTCGATGAAGACGGCTACGTGGAGAGCTTCTTGCGGCGAAAGAGAATGGAAACTGCGCTTCATGATACCCAATCTGCCCGTGTTGCGTGCCGCCGTTGTGGCGGTGGGTGAGAAGAATTAGATGTCTTTCCGGCTGGAATGTTTCCCGCCGGGGCTGAAAACTATGACTCGGAGTTGTGCTCCTGCGTTGCTTCCAGTCGCGCAATAGTGGCGCGAAGCCAGTGCTGCAGGGCAATCACCAGGCGGTGAGGATCGTTCTTCTCGATCAGCTCCACGATGGTTTCACCTGCGGCGTTCAGGCGAATGTAGTGGCAAGGGAACTCCTCGATCTGCTTGTCCTCGGGAACGAACTGATGCAGGAGGCATTCGCGGCAGGCGTGAGCTCGCAGCGGGTCGCCGAAGTTGATGCAGGCGAAGGTTCCCAGAAACGGAGATTGAGTTCCAAGCCATACACGGTCGCGGTCATAGCCCCCCTGCTCGAGATAGTTCAGCTCGTAGCGGAGTATCTGAAGCAGCTCGCGCGAATCCTGGGGCATAAAACTCTCCGCACCGTGTCACTGAAATGAGTCTGGCGCAATGGCCGCCGCCGGGGATGTGATTGCACTCACGTTGGTCGGTGACGCGCCCCAGGAGCTGCCTGAAAATTCGAGTCTATCAAAAATCAAGGGCGAAGCTATGTTTGAAGCTTCCTTGATTGCAGTAAGCTTCAGCGGGGCTTTGACATGGTCTATCTCTTCTTGCCGGGTGGAATTACCACCGGGCGACGCACCGGGATCAAGCCTTCCTTGGGCATGGCCTGGTTGGCGCGGGTCATCACTTCCTGCTGCACATACTTCACGAACTCCTGCATCTGCAACTGCATCTGCTCCATGCGTTCGCGCATGTTCAGGATGATGCCAATGCCTGCGATGTTGACTCCGAGATCGCGGGCGAGGGAGAGAATGAACTCAAGGCGCTTGAGATCGTCTTCGGTGTAGAGGCGGGTGTTGCCTTCGCTGCGCGATGGCTTGAGCAGGCCCTCACGCTCATACAGGCGGAGCGTCTGCGGGTGGATTTCATACATTTCGGCCACCACCGAGATCATGTACGCGCCTTTGCCTTTACGTTTCGTCATGCGGCTACACCTTGCTCCATAGATCTTTGCGTGGATCTTCGGGGTGCAACTTTGCGAGCTTTTGCCAGAGCTCTTTGGCTTCGACGTTGGGAATCTCGGGGACGACGATGCGGATTTCGACGATCTCGTCTCCGATGACGCCGGGACGGGTGGCCGACGGTACGCCTTTCTCCCTCATACGCAACTTCTGTCCGGTCTGAGTGCCAGGAGGAATGCGCAACACGGCGCGGCCATCGATGGTTGGCACCTCAACCTTGGCTCCGAGCGCGGCCTCCCAGGGGAAGATGGGCAGGTTGATGATGATGTCGTCGGCATCCCGGCGAAAGACCGGGTGCTCAGCGATGTGCACGATGATATAGAGATCGCCGGGAGCGCCGCCGCGAACGCCAGGACTGCCTTTGCCGGCAAGGCGGATGCGCTGGCCATCGCGGGTTCCGGGCTTGATGCGGAAGGAGACGGGCTCCGGGGTCATGCGTCCCATCGCAGACGGACGTTGAATGTTGAGCTTCATTTCGCCGCCGCGGATCGCCTCCCAGAAGGGAACCGTGACGCTGTACTCAATGTCAGAACCGGCGGCGTTGGCTGGCTCCTGCGCAACTCCGCCACCGCCGAACATACCGGAGAAGATGTCACGGAAGCTGCCACCCCCGCGTCCGCCATGCGGTTGCGCGCCGCCAAAATCAAAGTCGCGGAAATCGAATTCCACACGCTGGCCGCCCGGGGTGCTGTAGCCGCCAAACGGGCTGCCGCCTGTGCCTGCTCCGCCGAAAGGATTGCCGCCTGCTCCCGCGAAGGGATTACCCGCGCCGCCACCGCTGTTGGCGTAAGCCTCGGCGGTTTTGGGATCGATGTTGTCGGAGTAGAAGCCGAGCTGGTCGTAAATCTTGCGCTTCTTTGGGTCGCTTAAAACCTCGTTGGCTTCGGAAAGCTCCTTGAACTTTTCTTCCGATTTTTTCTCGGGATTGACGTCGGGATGATATTTGCGCGCGAGTTTGCGAAAGGCTTTTCGCACATCGTCAGCTGTGGCGGTTTTCTTCAAGCCAAGGATGGCGTAATAGTCTTTCTTGTCTGTTGCGGCCATTGGTTTTCTTCTTCTCGCTCGTCCCGTTGATCGAAATATTTTCTGCGCCCAGCATACTTGCGCATCAGCAACTCTGCCACTTTTTTCTTGTTTCTAAAAGCTCGCTGCCCCTGCGGCGGTCCCACCTTGCTGGCGGGCCGCCGGCAGGGGCAGCAGTTACGGACTCAGGGAGATCCTAGTTCGCGCGATGCGCGCCGCCGCCGGACAGTGAAAACTGAGCCGGACCAGTCAGCAGCGTGCCGTCATTGTGTATTTCCACGGACTCGACACCAGTGCGAGAGGGCGTCAGTAGACACCACTGCTCCTCACTGCTGTCGAAGGTGAGAAAGTACGGAATGCCGTTGACTTCAAAATTCATAGATCCCCCTTTCGCGAGCCAGAGTGAGCCTGGTTGCACTCAGTCTGCCCGCCTGCGAAGCGGCCAGAGCAATGATCGCTCCAACCGCGAGATGAGCCCACGGCAGCTCCGAGAGCCGCCGCTTACTTCTTATCCTCCACGTCCACGTACTCGGCGTCGATTACGCCTTCGTCCTTCTTCGGTTCTTCCTTGGGCTGCGCCTCGGTCTGCTGTGCGCCGGCCTCGGGATTGGGCTGAGCGGATTTGTACATTGCCTCTGCCAACTTGTGAGATGCAGCTTGTAGGCGGTCGCGGGCAGTCTGCATCGATTTGTGGTCGCCGCTCTCCAATGCCTTCTTGGCATCGCCGAGAGCGTTTTCGACTTCGCCGCGCTCGCCGCCGGAGATCTTGTCGCCGTTCTCCTTCAGCATCTTCTCGACCTGGTAGACCATGGCATCGAGCTGGTTGCGGGTTTCGACCTCTTCGCGCTTCTGCTTGTCTTCGGCGGAGTGCGCTTCGGCTTCCTTGGCCATGCGCTCGACCTCTTCCTTGCTCAAACCACTGGAGGAGGTGATGGCGATCTTCTGATCCTTTCCGGTCGCTACGTCCTTGGCGGTGACGTTGAGAATGCCGTTGGCGTCGATGTCGAAGGTGACTTCGATCTGCGGCACGCCGCGCGGAGCCATCGGAATACCGGAGAGGTGGAACTTGCCCAAGGTGCGATTCTGCGCCGCCATTGGACGCTCGCCCTGCAGGACGTGAATCTCTACCGAGGTCTGATTGTCGGCCGCAGTCGAGAAGTTCTCGCTCTTGCGCGTCGGGATCGTGGTGTTGCGCGGAATCATGGTGGTGGCAACGCCGCCGTAGGTTTCGATCGAAAGCGAGAGCGGAGTTACGTCGAGCAGCAGAAGGTCCTTGACCTCTCCCTGCAAGACGCCGCCCTGGATGGCCGCGCCGATGGCAACGACTTCATCGGGATTGACGCCCTTGTGCGGCTCGCGTCCGAAGAAATCCTTCACCTTCTGCTGAATCATCGGCATGCGGGTCTGGCCGCCGACCAACACGACTTCATCGATTTTGCTGGCGGTGATGCCGGCATCCTTGAGCGCCTGCTCGCAAGGGCTGGATCGATTTGTCGATCAGGTCGCGCACCATCTCTTCGAGTTTGGCGCGAGTCAGGGTCTTGACCAGGTGCTTGGGGCCTGATGCGTCGGCGGTGATGAATGGCAGATTGATCTCAGTCTGCATGGTGGTCGAAAGCTCAATTTTGGCGCGCTCGGCTGCGTCACGGAGCCGCTGCATCGCCATCTCGTTGCCCTTGCTGCGCAGGTCCAAGCCGTAATCCTTGCGGAACTCATCGGCCAGCCAACCGACCACTCGCTGGTCGATGTTGTCGCCGCCAAGGTGGGTATCACCGTTGGTGGACTTGACCTCAATTACACCCTCGCCGACCTCAAGAATCGAGATGTCGAAGGTGCCGCCGCCAAAGTCATAGACGGCGATGGTCTCATCCTTCTTTTTGTCGAGTCCGTAGGCCAGAGCGGCAGCGGTGGGCTCATTGATGATGCGCTTGACGTCGAGACCGGCGATCTTGCCGGCATCCTTGGTGGCCTGACGCTGCGAGTCGTTGAAATACGCAGGGACGGTGATGACGGCTTCGGTGACGGGCTCGCCAAGGTAGTCCTCGGCGGCCTTCTTCAGCTTCTGCAGAATCATGGCCGAGATCTGGGGCGGAGTGTATTCCTTGCCTTGGGCCTCGATGGCTACATGGTCGCCCGACTGCACGACCTTGTAGGGCACCATCTTCATTTCTTCGCTGACTTCGTCGTAGCGGCGACCCATGAAGCGCTTGATGGAGAATATGGTGTTCTCCGGGTTGGTAATGGCTTGGTTCTTGGCGACCTGGCCGACTGGCCGCTCGCCGGTTTTGGTGAAGCCGACGACGGACGGCGTAGTGCGTCCGCCTTCCTCGTTGGGAATTACCTTCGGCTCGCCGCCTTCCATGACGGCTACAACCGAGTTCGTGGTTCCCAAATCGATTCCGATAATCTTTGCCATTGTTCTTGCCTCCTGCGGAAACGCTGAAAAGAAAAATGTTGAGGTTGGCACTCCCGCAGGAGCTACCGAACCCGACGTCGCGCTCTACTCAGACCTAATATGATGGCGATGATAGAACCTGAGTGAGTTACTGTCAACTTAATATCAACCTAATAGATGAAACTAGCGCTTCTGAAGATGCACAGAGGGTGAAAAACAGGAACGATGGACCGATATGGGGATTTGATTGCCGATTCAGAACTGCCGTTTCATTTTTCTCATTGTTTTTTAATGACTTGCGGCTGAGCGGAGACATGCTTAGTAGAAGGATGTTGCGAAAAAGAGCAGGACCGCCTCTGTGTTTTCAGCTATTTGGTATTGAGTCCCACGGAATGGGTGAGCGTTTTGTTCACAGATCAGTGCCTTTCTTTTTCGTTCCCGTTCTCCGGGTGAGGTGGTGGCGCACTCTGTTGGTGCGGGGCTTGGGCGTGCGGCGGTGGAGCGTGCGGGGCAGGTGCTGATGGTTTCGGAGCTTGGGCGTGTTCGTGCGCCGGTGCGGCTTGGGCGTGCGGGGCCGGCTCGCGTGGGGCCGGAGCTGGATTGTGCGGGGCTGGCTCGCGTGGGGCCGGAGCTGGATTGTGAGGGGCTGACTCGCGTGGGGCCGGAGCGTGCGCGTGTGGTGGCGTAGCCGCATGTGGGGCTTCCGCATGGGAGGGCGGCGTTGGAGCCGGGCGTGCAGCAGGAGTTCTGTTGGAGCCGGATTCTGGTGCCCTGGCGCTGGGTTTCGGCGGAGTCGGAGCAGGGTGTCCGGTGGTCTCGGGGTGTCCGGGGTGTCCGGTGGCCTCGGGATGTCCGGTGGTCCGGGGCGCGGGCGGCGGGTGTGGGGTGGCGGCATTGGGCCTGGCTGGTTGCGGGGCTCCTGGGGTGGCTTTGCCTGGATGAGTCGCGGTTTTGGCCGGCGGGGGCATGGATTTCGCCGAGGCTTTCAGCGTTTCGGGATTGACCTTGCCGCCAGGAGCCTTGGCGGGCACAACGTATTTGGGAGAGAAATCGCCGGGTTTGACGGTTGCCGCGACCGCAGGCTTGCCGCGGTTGTTCTTTGCGAATAGCTGAGGGTTGTGGGCTGCCAGGGTTTGCTGGCGCGTCTGCTCCGACGTTCGCTGAATGTGACGCTCTTGTGTCACCTTCAGTTGAGCCGGAGTCGGTGCGGCGTGAATGCCGCCGGGACCGCCGTTGTAGCTGACGAAATTGTTGGTCCTGTTCACGATGACGGTTTTGTTCACGTAAACGTAGTTGATTCGACTTCGGTCAACGTGCATGACTGCGGCGTTGTAGAAGAAATGGTTGCCGCGCCATTCGCCACCGCCGAATCCCTGACCGAAATAACCATAACCATAGTCGACGCCGCCGTAGAAGCCGACCTGAGGAGCCCAGTAGCCGTCATGCCACACATAATAACCGTTGTCCCAGCCCCAGTATCCCGGCGTCCAGAGCAGGCCGGGTTGAGGGACGGGCACCCAGGTTCCGGGTACCCAGTAATAGCCATCTTCGTCCCATGCCCAGTATCCGGGCGTCCACATGTAGTCTGGGTCGGGGCAGACGGGCTGGGTGTAAACGGGGATGGGCGGTGGAGCTACAGTGATGGAGAAGGATATTTGCGCAAATAACGCGGGGGAAAAGGCCAATATCAGGAGTGCGGGAATCAGGAGATAGGTGAGCCGAAGGCGGTGCATGTTGTAAGCCATTAAGCGGGCTTAAAGAAGGTTCACTCCCTTGGAACACATTCTGCGGAAAGAGGTTGCCGCACAATGAGGTCTCTCTTCAGAGCACAGTATGAATTCGTAATTGGGGAATGGTGCGGGCTAGGGTCGGCTCGCGTACACTGATTTGGTAATGCCTGTCTCGATCCCTCGCCTACGAATCTGGTTTGCCTTGATGGCCTTGATGGCCGTTGTGGTGGTGGCGGGATTCTACGTTCGCGCGCGAATGGAAATGCGCAGCGCGATGAAAAATCTTCCGGGAAAGCTCGGGATCGAGATTCAGCAGACGAGCGAAGGATTTTCGCTTTCCAAGAGCGACGGTGGACGCACGCTGTTCACGATCCACGCCTCCAAGGCAACGCAGTTCAAAGCAGGCGGACGGGCCGAGCTGCACGATGTGAACATCGTCGTTTATGGGCGGAAGTCAGATCGCTTTGACCAGATCTACGGCAGTGACTTTGAGTATGACCAGAAGGCAGGGAACGGTGATCTCCAACGGCGAGGTTCACATCGACCTGGAGGGCAATACGGGTGGGCAGAAGCTAGACGACCAGGGAACGCCGCGCGATGACGCAGAATCCCATCCATCTTCGTACCGCAGGGGATGACCTTTCATCAGCAGAGCGGGTTGGCCGAGACCGATGGGCTGGTGGATTTCCGTGTGCCGCAGGCCAGCGGGAACGGCTCAGGGTGCGACCTACGACTCGAAGAAAAACGAACTGACGCTGCATTCGGCGGTCGATATTCAGACCTCGGGAGCCGATCCGACACACATTCAGGCGGCTCATGGAACGATCAGCAAGGAACCGCATGTGGTGATTCTGGAGTCGGCGCAATGGAGGGGAGTGAGCGTAAGGTGCTGGCCGACCATGCGCTCATAGACTTGGCGGCGGATAACTCGATCCAGCAAATTCACGCCACGGGCAATGTGCGCCTGAGCGAGCCGGGCGGAATGCGGTTGCGTTCGCCGGCGGCTGAGATGAAGGTAGGCGCGAACAAACGGTGGAATCGGCGCTGTTTACCGGCGGAGTGGACTTTGAGTCGGAGACTCAGGGCGCTAGCGGACATTCGGGCGAGATGCTGCTGCATTTTGTGCGGGGAAGGGCGGCGAAGAATTCCGCGAGCCATGCCGCGGGACGCGGAAAGGGAAGCGGCGGTACGGCGCTGCTGAAGACGATCTATGCCAGTCGCGGAGTGACGCTGCGGCAAGCGCCGAAGGCTGCGAGCGAGAATCCGCAGGCTCTGGCGATGACCTCCAACGCGATGACATTTGTGCTCAGCGACGGGCGGCTGCTGAACTCGGCGCAGACCGAGGCGGCGGGGCAGATCGTGGTCAGTGCTGCCGGACCCAAGAGCACAGGCGAGCAGACGGTGATCGACGCCCAGCATTTCACGGCAGAGTTTGGCGAGGAGAACCGTTTGCGCACGGCGCATGGAGTGGGCGCGGTTCGCGTGACCAGCCACACGCCGGGGCTGCCCGACAAGGTGAGCACGAGCAATACGATGGTTGCGCAGTTCACTCCGGGGGGCGAGGTTTCGCGGGTGGTGCAGGAGGGCAATTTCCGCTACCGGGAGGGCGAGAGCTCGAAGAATGAACCGGGCGGACGGACCAGCTTTGCCGAGCGCGCCACTTACTCTCCCTTGGATGATTCGGTGACGCTGCAGGGAAATCCGCAGGATGGTGGACGGCGGGATGACGGTGACGGCGGACAATATTCGGCTGCTGCGGCGCAGCGGCGAGGCGTTTGCGCAGGGCAACGTGAAGACCACCTATAGCGAGCTGAAGGTGCAGCCCAACGGGGCACTGCTGGCGACGGCGGACCCGATTCATGTGACGGCGCGGGCGATGAATGCGCTGCAATCCTCCGGGCTGGCGCACTACACCGGCGGGGCGCGGTTGTGGCAGGGATCGAACATTGTGGAGGCGCAGACCATCGACTTTGACCAGAAGGCGCGCACCATCGTGGCCCAGGGCGACCGCAAGC
Organism: uncultured Acidobacteriota bacterium; assembly: GCA_963786435.1. Lineage (GTDB taxonomy): Bacteria > Acidobacteriota > Terriglobia > Terriglobales > Acidobacteriaceae > TOLSYN. The sequence continues at coordinate 854,657 of CAWAZK010000002.1, read as the reverse complement.
GTCCGGTGATCAGCGTGTTTCTGCAGGTGGACAAGCAAGGGCAAGGCTTCGACCATGCTGGTGACCGCGCCGAATCTGAACTATGCCGACAGCGAACGCGAGGCGCGCTACTCCGGCGGAGTGACGGCACGTGGACAGGACGGGGTGATGACAGCGGACCACGCCGATGTTTTCTTGAATGCGGCGAGCGCTTCGACAGGCGAAGGGCTGAAGAACTCAGGGCCGAGCCAGTTGGACCATATCATCGCCGTACCGGCATGTGCTGGTGCAGCAGCAGGAGCGGCGCGCCGAGGGCGAAAAGCTGGTGTACACGGCGGCGAACGGTAGCTTTGTGATGAGCGGAGGCTCGCCGATGCTGAGCGATCCGGTCAACGGCACGGTGCGGGGCGATTCGTTGACCTTCTTCAGCCACGATGATAGGGTGGTCGTCGAGGGCGACGGTTCTTCGCGAGCCGTGACGCACACCCACGTTTCCCGCTAATGCAGACCCTTTCCACCGAAGAGATCGGCAAATCGTATCGCGGCCGCCGCGTGGTCAATGGCGTTTCGCTGGCGGTAAATCGCGGCGAGGTGGTGGGACTGCTCGGTCCCAATGGCGCGGGAAAGACTACCAGCTTTTACATGATCGTCGGGCTGATTCCACCGGACTACGGGGCGGGTGATGATCGGGGACGTGGATATCACCGACGTTCCGATGTATTTGCGGGCGCGCATTCACGGCATCAGCTATCTTCCGCAGGAGGCTTCGGTCTTTCGCAAGCTGAGCGTGGAGGAGAACATTCTGGCGGTGCTGGAGACGCAAAGCTCCACGCTGGCGAGGAGCGCCGCAGCAAGCTGGAAAGCCTGCTCGACCAGCTTGGCCTGGGTCATATCCGCAAGAACAAGGGCTATGCGCTGAGCGGAGGCGAGCGGCGCCGGGTGGAGATCGCGCGCGCGCTGTGCATCAATCCTACGTTCATCCTGCTGGATGAGCCGTTCAGCGGGATCGACCCGATTGCGGTGCTGGATCTGCAGAAGATCATCTTCAGCGCTGAAGGAGAGCGGGATCGGAGTTCTGATCACCGACCACAATGTTCGCGAAACGCTTTCGGTGGTGGACCGGGCCTACATCATCAACGAGGGCCGCATCTTCCGCACCGGAACTCCGGAGCAGCTCGGCAACGATCCGGAGGTCAAGCGAGTTTACCTGGGTGAGAGTTTCACTTTGGTCTAGGTAACGGCTAAGCGTCTTTTAGAGCATTTTGATTGCCGAACCTCCGCGTAGAACCGAACTTTCTGGTTTAGAATCAGTTTGGGGACACCTCCCCTTAGTCGCTGGTGCATGGTATCTCTGCAGACAAAGCTGAATCTCAAGGTCACGCAACGCCAGATTCTGACTCCCGGACTGGTGCAGATGGTCAGCGTCCTGGCGCTCAATAAGCTTGAGCTGAAGGACATGATCAACGAAGAGATGGTCGAGAATCCGGTGCTGGACGAGTACCTGGAACCGGTTCCGACCATCGACGAGATTGCGGCCCGCGAGGAGCAGCGCGAGCGCGAAAGCGCCGCCGCCGCCGTAGAAGAGCCCAAGACCACTCCGGAGGAGCGCGATCCGTTCGAGGAAGTCGATTTCGGCTCGTTCTTCAACGACTATCTGGACCCTGGGTATCGCAGCAACACCGAGCTGGAGTCGATCGAGAAGCCTTCGTTTGAGAACTTCCTTTCCAAGCCGACGACCCTGACCGACCACCTGATGTGGCAGCTCGGCGCGGTGCACGTGAAGGATGACGTGCTGGCGGCGGCAGAGCTGATTATCGGGAACCTGGGCGATGACGGGTACCTGCTGTCCAGCGATGAGGAGCTGCTGGAGCAGGGCGCGGGTTCGCTGAGCGCGCTGGAGGGCGGTGCGGCACTGGAGCAGGAGCTTGGGCGCCGGGCAGCGGTGGACGGGCGAGCGGAGACGGTGCGCGTCCCAAGCTGGTTGCCAAGCCGGAGCAGCCGGCAAGGCGCTGTTTGGCCGCGACGCACTGCACGAGGCGCTGGACCTGGTGCGGCAGATGGACCCGGTGGGCGTAGCCGCGCGCGACCTGCGCGAGTGCCTGATGGCGCAGCTGAAGGATCTGATGCGGGTACACGATGAGCGCGGCGGCGAGCCGGATATGCCGGAGCTGCTGGAAGACGCCATGGTGATCGCCGATAAGCATCTGCACGTGCTGCAGAACAAGCAGATCCGCGAGATTGGCCGGGCGATGAGCAAGAGCATGGAGCGGGTGGAGCGCTGCGTGGCCTTGATTCGCACGCTGGACCCGAAGCCGGGACTGCGCTACAACGTCCCGGAGACGCGGCTGATTGAGCCCGACGTGGCGATCATCAAGCAGGGCGACGAGTACCTGGTGGTGATGAACGACGACGATATGCCGCAGCTCCGGCTGAACCCGACTTACAAGAAGATGCTGAGCCGGAAGGCAACGAGAAGGACGTGCGCACCTATGTGAAGGAGCGCTACAAGTCGGCCATTCAGCTGATCAAGAACATCGAGCAGCGCAAGCAGACGATTCTGAAGGTTTGCTACGCGATCATCGGGCGGCAGACGGAGTTTCTGGATTTTGGCATCGACTACCTGAAGCCGATGATGATCAAGGAAGTGGCGGAAGAGATCGGGGTGCATCCCTCGACGGTGAGCCGGGCGGTGGCCAGCAAGTATGCGCATACGCCGCAGGGAGTATTCGAGCTGCGCTATTTCTTCAGCGAGAGCGTGAACGGGCCCGAGGGCGGCGCGACGTCGCTGCTGATCCTGAAGCGCCGGGTGAAGAAGCTGATCGAGGAAGAAGATTCCTCGCGGCCGCTGACCGATGAGCAGCTCACCCGCATTCTGCAATCGCAGGGAATCCAGGTGACGCGGCGCACGGTGGCAAAATATCGCGAGGACATGAAGATTCCCTCGACCCATCAGCGGCGGGTAAAAAAGTAAATTCATTTCTTCTTAGATTCCTGAACACTGGCAGTGCCTCCCCACATCTGATATAACCAAACGCCCACGGTAATTTTTTCCGTGGCGCGAGCCGGGGGCGAAAGTCTCCGGATTCGGCGGCTGTGGGCGTTGATTGAGCCGATAGTAACGATGGTTTGGCTCTGGACGATGTAGACTCCAGCACTGAAAAGAGCTGGAAGGGACCAAGGAGGAGAAATCGAATGATACGTGGACTATACCGGTAGGCAATTCGACATCACTCCCAAGATTCGCAAGGAAGTAGAGGCAGGACTGGCGAAGCTTGCAAAGATAGTGGGCGACAACTGCAGCAGCAAGGTGATTCTGACGGCGGAAAAACAGCGCCGCATCGCCGAGATCACGCTGACGCGGCGGACCAAGAAGCTGGTGGGCCACGGCGAAGCCACCGACGTGCTGGTGGCCATTGACGAAGCTCTGGAGCACATTGAAAAGCAGGCCTGAAGCTGAACACGCGCAAGCGGGACGTGAAGCGGGCGGAGAAGCCAACCTGGAAGCGCGAGGCTCCGGAGGTGGAGCTGCCGATGGCGGTTGGCGGTTGCGGCGGTGACGGCGGTGGTTCCGGTGGTGGTGCATAAGTTTCCGGCCAAGCCCAAGATGACGGAAGCTCACCTGGTGAAGAGCCAGGAATCGGTGGCGCTGCAGCCGATGACGATTGAAGAGGCAGTGAAGGAGTGCGAGTTCCGCGACCGTGGAGTCTTTATCTTCCGCGATAAGAAAGGCATCGTGCGCGTGCTGCATCGGCGCAAGGACGGCAAGCTGGAACTGATCGAAGTGCCGTAAAGATGGCGCTGGAATAAAAGAGAGATTCGGGTGAGCGTGCGCGCTGGCGAAGAGAGGCCGGTGCGCACGCTCATTCATTTTGTGGGTGACGAGGCTGTGGCCGAGGGTAACTGCGATGCAGATTGACGTTACAAATCGTATCGAATGATTGTGTAGTATGAGGCTTTCTCCAGATCACCCTCTGCTGCTAAATTACGGCTATGGCCCGCGCGGATCGCAAAGCTGGTTCCGGTAAACCTCTAACACCCGCCAATGCAGAGCTGGAGCGCAAGAGCCCAGTCTCAAAGACAAAGCTGGTGATGATCACCGGATTGAGCGGCTCGGGGAAGATCACCGCGCTGAAGGTTTTTGAGGACATGGGGTATTACTGCGTGGACAACCTTCCCGCGGAGTTGATTCCCAGCTTTGCCCAGCTCATTGAAGATACCCGCGACAACAAGAACGCTGCCATCGTGGTGGATATCCGCGAGGGCAGCCGGCTGGAGCAGCTTCCGGCGATCATTGGCGATCTGAAGAAGCGGCTGGACGTGACGCTGATCTATCTGGACACCAGCGACAAGGTACTGGTGCGGCGCTTCAGCGAGACCCGGCGCCCGCATCCGCTTGGGCGCGGCGGACTCGGTGCCGAGTTCGATTACGAGCGAGCGGCGCAGGCTGGAGCCGATCCGCAACATTGCCGATCTGGAGATCGACACTTCGAAGTTCAACGTGCATGAGTTGCGCACGCATCTGGTTGAGCTATTCAAAAGCGGGGACGAGCGCCAGCCGCTGCTGGTTTCGATGCTGAGCTTTGGATTTAAGAACGGCGTGCCGGAGAGCGCGGACCTGGTGTTTGACGTGCGTTTTCTGCCGAATCCGCACTTTATTCCAGAATTCCGTCCCTTCACGGGCAAACATCCGCAGGTGGCAAAGTACATCCGCTCGTTTCCGCAGACGCAGGAGTTCATCGCAAAGGTGATGGACCTGTTGCTGTTTCTGCTGCCGCATTATGTGGCGGAGGGCAAGAGCTATCTGACGGTGGGCTTTGGTTGCACCGGCGGCCAGCACCGCTCGGTGTTTATGGCCGAGGAGATCAAGAAGCGGCTGGCCAAGGCAGGCTACCGGGTCAAGGTGGAGCATCGGGACAGCCCGCGATAGAGCGAGCAAAGTACGGAGGCATGGGTCTGTTTTCGGGCAAGCCGATTCCAGTAGAATCGAAGTTTGAACCCCAAATCCTGATGCCAGATGGGCCGCCATCTAATGAGTAGTTCATGCGCCGACTGATTCGCTTGATGTGGTACGTCCGGCCGTACTGGCTGCAGTTGATTGCCAGTGTCGTGCTGTTTTCGCTGGTCGGACTACTGGAAGCGTTCCGTCTTGCGTTGTTTCGCCCCATCTTCGATCGCGTGCTGACTCCGGGGACGCCGGGGCGGTCGATGGCGCTGTTTACGATTCCGCATACCCAGCACACGATCTATCTTGAGCAGCTTGTTCCCAGCCATTTTCATAATCCCTGGACCGTTGTTGCTTTTGCGCTGATTTTTTCGGTGCTGCTCAAGGGCGTTTTCGATTACGTCGGCACGTACCTGGTGAACTATGCGGGGTTCGGGCTGGTGACCGATCTGCGCAATGAGATTTACGGCAGCGTGCTGCGGCGCTCGGCGGCATTTTTCCATAAGCATCCGACGGGGACGCTGGTTTCGGCGATCATCAACGACATTGACAAGGTGCAGTTTGCGATGTCGAGCGTGCTGGCGGAATTTCTGCAGCAGTTTTTCACGTTTGTGTTTACGGCTGCACTGGTGATTTCGGCGGGCGGCAAGCTGGCGTGGATTCTGCTGCTGTTTGTGCCGGTGATTCTGTTCAGCTCACGCAAGATTGGGCGGCAGGTGCGGCACACCACGCGGCGCGGACAGGACAAGCTGGCCGAGATTCAGAACATTCTGCACGAAACCATCACGCGGTAATCGCATCGTCAAGGCGTTCAGCATGGAGATCTGGGAGACGATGCGCTTCAAGGCGGCGGCGAAGCGGCTGTTCTCGGCGAACATGCGCTATGTGGTCGCGATGGCGGTGAGTTCTCCGCTGATGGATTTGCTGGGAGCGGTGGCGATTGCGCTGCTGATCAAGCTGGGGCGCGACAGCATCAATCGCGGAACGATGACGATGGGCGGCTTCGTGGTGTTCATCGGAGCGACGATCAGCCTCTATCAGCCGGTGCGCAAGTTTGCGATGTTCTACAACAGTTTTCAGCAGGCGCTGGGAGCTTCGGAATCGGTCTTCACGTTTATGGACGCCAAGGACGAGGTGCGAGAGAAACCGCATCGCGCGCAAGCTGCCAGGATTTCACGAGTCGATCCGGTTTGAAAACGTGCGCTTCTCCTACGGCGATGGGGAAGACTCGCGCGAGGTGCTGAAGGGCATCAACCTGGAAGTGAAGCCGGGCGAGATGCTGGCGATCGTGGGCGGAAGCGGCGCGGGAAAGTCCACGATGGTGCATCTGATTCCGCGCTTCTTCGATGTGACGGCGGGGCGGATTCTGGTGGATGGCATCGATGTTCGCGACCTGTCGCTGGCATCGCTGCGCGGGCAGATCGGCATTGTGGCGCAGGAGACGATGCTGTTCAATGACACGGTGCGCAACAACATTGCTTACGGCCAGCCGCACGTTTCGATGCAGGATGTGGAGCGGGCCGCAAAGGCGGCGCTGGCGCACGATTTTATCCTGCGGATGCCGGATGGCTACAACACGGTGATCGGCGAGCGCGGATTCCGGCTCTCCGGCGGCGAGCGGCAGCGGTTGAGCATTGCGCGCGCGCTGCTGAAGAATGCGCCGGTGCTGATCCTCGATGAAGCTACCTCGGCGCTGGACTCCGAGAGCGAGGCGCTTGTGCAGACCGCACTGCAGAATTTGATGATAGGGCGTACGGTATTTGTGATCGCGCACCGTCTCTCGACGGTTCGCCGCGCGGATCGCATCATTGTGCTGGAGAACGGAATGATTGCCGACGAGGGTTCGCATGAGGATCTGCTGACGCGATTGGGTACGTATCGCCGTTTGTATGAACTGCAGTTTGTAGATCTAGATCGCGACCCACGCAAGCAGGATGCGGGCGTGGACGGAGGCAGAGACTGATTATGCCGATCCGCTCGATGACCGGCTTTGCCCAGATCAAGGGCCAGCACGGAAAGACCGCATACACGTTCAGCGCCAAGTCGGTGAATCATCGCTTTCTGGATCTGCACCTGCGCCTGCCGGGAAGATCCGAGCTCTTTGAGCAACAGCTACGCAAGCTTTTCAAAGAGAAGATGCACCGGGGACACGTGGAACTGACGCTGACGCTGGAGTATGCGGGAGCCTCCGGAATCAGCGTGAATCATGAACTGGTTCATGGGTACGTAAAGGCATTTCACGAGTTGACGGATGAACTCGATCTGCACGGCGAAGTTGACCTGAATGCGGTCTTCCGGCTTGAATGGAGTGCTTTCGGCCTCTAGCGAGATGCCGGATGAGGCGGAGTTGCAGGCGGCGCTGCTGACGGCAGCCGCCGGACTGATCGACGCAGTTGAATGCCAACCGCCGGATGGAGGGCGACCATACGCGCGCCGAACTGGAGGCGCGAATGGATCAACTGGAGCGCAATACCGGCGAGGTGGAAAAGTTGCGGGGCACGGTTTTGCAAGCGCATCTGGAGCGCATCCGCGCGCGCATGACGGAGCTGCTGGAAGGCAAAGCCGATCCTGACCGCATTCTGCAAGAGGCGGCGATGCTGGCCGAGCGCAGCGATGTGCAGGAAGAGATTGTGCGCCTGCTGACCCACATCAAGCACTTCCGGGGCTTGCTGGAGGAGGGCGAGGATGTTGGCAAAAAACTCGACTTCCTGCTGCAGGAGATGAATCGGGAGGCGAACACGATGCTGTCGAAAACCAGCGGCCTGGCGGGAGATGCGATGCGCATCACCGAGCTGGGGCTGGCGCTTGAAGAGCGATATTGAAAAATCACGAGAACAGGTGCAGAACATTGAGTGAGAAACGTGGAATGAAAAACGTCGAATGAGAAACGTCGGATGAGCCTAGTCTTTATTATTTCAGCGCCCTCGGGCAGCGGTAAATCGACGCTGGTGAATGAAATCAAGCGCCTGGTGGACCGGCTCGACTTCTCGGTTTCCTACACGACGCGGCCCCCACGGGGCAGCGAAGAAAACGGCCGCGAGTATTACTACACCAGCCGCGATGTCTTTGAGCGCATGATCAAAAGCGGCGAATTTCTTGAATATGCCGATGTTTTTGGAAACTACTACGGCACGGCAAAGAAGTTTCTGGATGATGCGATTGTGCGCGGCCACGACCTGCTGCTCGATATCGATGTGCAGGGGGCTTCGCAGCTGCAAAACAAATTGGCGGGGGCAATCAGCATCTTTATTTTGCCGCCGACCAAGCAGGAGTTGGAGAACCGTTTGCGGCGGCGCAGTTCGGCTGAACGCATGACCGACGAGGCGGTAATCCGACGCCGGCTGGAAACCGCTACGCGGGAGATTGAAAAATACCAGGAATACGACTACATTCTGGTGAACGATCGGCTGGATGATTCGATTGACGCGCTGAAGGCGATTATTCTCACCGAGCGTCTTGCGGGCCGCGGGGCGCGAGCCTTCGCGAGCCGAGGAGGAGAAGTTCGCGGAGCTGGCGCAAGGTCGCAGGCTGGAGCGTGTGCGGGACCATCTGGGTCCGATTCTGGAGAGCTTTCGAAGGACTACCGTGTAATTCACAGAGGGGTACTGAAGTGGATCTATACAACGGGTTCGACAGCAATTATCGATACATTCTTGTGGCCGCCCGCCGGGCGCGCCAGTTGCAGTCAGGCGCAAGCCCACTGGTGGTCACGGATTCCACAAAGCCGTGCCGGATCGCCGCCCAGGAGTTGCAGGCCGATAAGGTGAAGTGGGAGAAGACGACACTGCGGCCGGTTCCAGTACCGGACTCGAAGACGGGCGCGGCATAGGTTGTCGATTCCTACATTCGTCAAAGGAAGGCGGATGTGGGTTACCAGGATTGGGGCGGATTGTGGCGGGAGTTGCCGTCGCAGACGTTCTTGCGCTTGCTAGCATCGAATCCAACTAGAAGATTACTTCAATGAAGATTGCACTGGGAGTTACGGGTGGCATTGCGGCATATAAGGCGGCTGATATTGCGCGTCGGCTGCAGGAGCGCGAGCGTGCGCGTTCAGGTCGTCATGACCAACGTCGGCGCAGGAGTTTGTGCGCCCGCTGACCTTTGCGGCGCTGACGGGCGAGAAGGTCATCACCGAGATGTTTTCGCAGCGCGATTCGAACTCGACGCTGGATTCCTCGGTGGAACACATTGGTGTGGCGCAGTCGATTGATGCGCTGCTGGTGGCTCCGGCGACGGCGGCAACGCTGGCTCGCTTTGCACACGGATTGGCGGACGATTTTCTCTCGACGCTGTATCTTGCGACCACGGCTCCGGTGGTGGTGGCTCCGGCGATGAACGTGAATATGTGGCGACATGCGGCGACCCAGTCGAATCTGCAAATCTTGCGCGCGCGCGGAGTTACGATTGTCGAGCCGGGCGAGGGATATCTTGCCTGCGGCATGATTGGCGAGGGAAGGCTGGCGGATACGGATGTGATCGTGGAAGCTGTGCTGGCGCGGATTGGGCGTCGGGAAGATCTGAAGGGCGAGCATGTTTTAATCTCCGCCGGACCGACGTATGAGCCGATTGATCCGGTGCGTTTTCTGGGAAATCGCTCCAGTGGGAAGATGGGATATGCGTTGGCCGAGGCCGCATTGCGGCGCGGCGCGCAGGTGACGCTGGTGAGCGGACCGACCGCGCTGACGCCTCCGCCAGTGGAGAGTTTGTGCAGGTGGAGAGCGGTGCGCAGATGCGCGAGGCGTTGCTGGCGCGCTTCGGAGGCGCGAGCATCACGATTATGACGGCTGCGGTGGCGGACTTTGCTCCGGCGCAGGTTGCGGGAGAGAAGATCAAACGCGAAGGCGAGATGAAGCTTGAATTGCAGCCGACGGCGGATATTCTTGCCGAGCTTGGTTCGAAGCGCGCGCCTGGGCAGTTGCTGATCGGATTTGCGGCGGAGACGCAGAATCTGGTGGCAGAATGCGCGCGGGAAGCTCGAACGCAAGCATCTGGATGCGATTGTGCTCAACGACGTTTCATTGCCGGGGCTGGGTTTTGGTTCGGATCGCAATGCGGGCGAGATTCTTACCGCCGATGGTGCGCGGACGATTCCGGAGATGAGCAAGCGGGAGATGGCAGAGTGCATTCTCGATGAGGTGGTAAAGCTGCGCGCACGGCAGCAGACTCCAAAGGTGACCGCATAGGCATGGCAAAGGTTTTGGACGAGCAAAGCAGAAAGGCCGTTGCGGCCACGAGTACGGTATTATCGCGAGCTTGGAATTTACGATCTCTACCGCCGCGAAGTACCGGAGGGCGTGAGCTTCGGGCAGACGATTGCGCGCGAGGAGCTGGCGGCGATCGCCGAAGAAGCTGCGGAGGAAGTGAGTGCGGCGGAGACAGCTACGGCTGAAGCGCCAGCTAATGCCGAGCAGATTGAGGCCATTCTCAACGACAAACCCGCCGCGTTGCGCGTGATTCGCGAGGATATCGGCGATTGCACGCGCTGCAAGTTGTGCCAGGGACGCACGAACATTGTCTTTGGGGTGGGCGATCCGCACGCGCGCATTATGTTCGTGGGCGAGGGTCCGGGCGCGGATGAAGATGCGCAGGGCGAGCCATTTGTGGGGCGCGCCGGACAGTTGCTGAACAACATGATCACCGCCATGGGGATTCGGCGGGAAGACGTTTACATCGGCAACGTGGTGAAGTGCCGTCCGCCGCAGAACCGCGCCCCGGAGCGTGATGAGAGCTGAGACCTGCGGGCCGTTCCTGATGCGGCAAATTTCCGTGGTGCGGCCGGAGATCATCGTGGCGCTGGGGGCGACGGCGGCAAAGTTTCTGCTGGGCGGCACGGATTCGATGGCGAATCTGCGCGGACGTATTTACGATTTCCATCCCATTGTGCCGCAGGATGCGCCGGAGCGCGATCCTGATTTCACGACCAAGCTGGTGGTGACCTATCATCCGGCCTATCTGCTGCGCGATCCTCGGCAGAAGAAGGAAACGTGGGCGGATCTGCAGATGGTGATGAAGTATCTGGGAATGGCGCTGCCGAAGCGCAACACCCCAGAGGGTTGATGGACACGCCGGAAATCGTTTACAGCTCAAGTACAAAAACAAGGGCAACAACCCCACTCAAGCCAGAAGAAGGCTTGAATGGGCCACCCGCGCTGCTGCCTGAGACGCAGACGTTGTATTGCGATGTGGCGCTGCCGGTGCCGCTGGACGCGATGTTCACCTATGAAGCAGGCCCGCTGGAGCCGGTTGCGGGCGGGCGGGTGGTGGTGCCGTTTGGCCGGGGCGCGGAGAAAAAACTCTCCGGAATCGTGACCCGGGTTCATCGCGAGCCTCCTGAAAAACGCAAGCTGAAGCGGGTGCTGCAGGTGCTGGACACGGTTCCCGTGCTGGACGAAAAGCTGCTCGCGCTGGGGCGCTGGATCGCGCAGTATTACCTTGCGCCGATCGGCGAAGTTTATCGCACCATGCTGCCGCTGCAGGCTGAGTTCAGGCAGGCGTTCGGCTACCGTATCACTGAGCTTGGCGCGGAGGCGCTGTACGACGCGGCGGAGGTGGGTTCTTCGCTGCGCGCGCAGAAAGATCCCGAACATCAGATGAGTCGAATACGCGGTGCTGGACGCGCTGGCCGAGGGCGACCTGGTGCGCGAAGAGCGGCTGCGCTCGGCGACCGGAGCGTCGCGCGAGGTGTTGCGCACGCTGCTGCAGAAGAAGTGGATTGTGCGCGAAGATCTCTCCGGGGTGCGGGATGCGCGCAGGTTGGTGAAGAGTGCGGTACTGCGCGAGGCGTTGCAAGAGACGGCGCGCGAGGCGTTGAGCGAAGCGTCATCTGAAAAATCATCCGAAGCGTCCTCAGATAGCAAGGAGCAACCGAAGGCGCAGAAGCTCAATGCGGCACAGCAGCGCATTGTCGATCTGCTGCGCGAGGCGCAGGGCCGCATGCGGATGGACGAACTGCGCGAAGCGGGGGCTTCGCCGAGTTCGCTGAAGACGCTGGTGAAGCACGGGCGTGGTCGAGATTGTGGAGGAGGCGGCCGAGCAGCCGGTGCCGCAGATGAAGCCGCGCACCACGCTCGAGTTTCTGTTTACCGCCAGACAGAAAGAGGCGCTGCGGGAGATTCGCGGCAGCGTGGAGGAGCGGCGATTTCAGGTCGCGCTGCTGCACGGGGTTACGGGATCGGGAAAGACGGCGGTGTACTTGGCGGCGATGCAATCGGTGCTGGCCGCGGGGCGCGGCTCGATTCTGCTGGTGCCTGAGATTGGGCTGACTCCGGGGGTTGCCGCCGATCTGCACAACATTTTCGGCGATGAGATTGCGATTCTGCATTCGTCGCTCAGCGATGCGGAGCGCGCCGAGCAGTGGCACCGCATCCGGCGCGGCGAAGCGCGCATTGCGGTAGGCACGCGCTCGGCGATCTTCGCGCCGGTGCGCGACCTGGCGCTGATCATCGTGGATGAGGAGCACGACAACAGCTACAAGCAGGAGGAGACGCCGCGCTATCACGGCCGCGATGTGGCGGTGGTGCGCGCCAAGGCGCTGAATGCGACCGTGGTGCTGGGCTCGGCTACGCCTTCGCTGGAGAGCTACTACAACGCGACTCATGGCAAGTATGGACTGATCGAACTGCCGGACCGGGTGCAGGAGCGTCCGCTGCCGGAGGTGGAACTGGTTGACATGCGCGCGGAGTTTCAGGCAGACGGGCAAGGAGAGCGTGCTGTCGCGCAGGCTGATTGAGGAGACGACGGCGAGCCTGGAGCGCGGCGAGCAGGCGATGATTCTGCTGAACCGCCGGGGTACTCGGCGTGGGTGATGTGCCGCTCTTGCGGAGATACGTCTGCAGTGCCGCGACTGCGCGGTGGCGATGACGTATCACAAGCGTCAGCATCGGCTGCTGTGCCATTACTGCGGCTATCAGCAGCCGGTGCCGAAGACTTGTCCGAAGTGCGGCAGCGAGTATGTGCAGTTTTTGGGGACGGGCTCGGAGAAGCTGGAAGACATGCTGCATGCGGCGTTTCCGAAGGCGCGCATTGGGCGCATGGATCGCGACACGGTGCGCGGACACGACGATTTTGAGCGCATGTTGAGCGCAGTTCCAGGCGGGCGAGATCGACCTGCTGGTGGGGACGCAGATGATCGCCAAGGGACACGACGTGCATGGCGTGACGCTGGTGGGGGTGGTGGGCGCGGATACGGCGCTGGGGTTGCCGGATTTTCGCGCCGCCGAGCGGACGTTTCAACTGCTGACCCAGGTGGCCGGGCGAGCCGGGCGCGGTGAGATGCTCGGCAAGGTGGTGCTGCAGACGCACTTTCCGGATCACTACGCGGTGCAGTTTGCGGCGCGGCATGACTACCACGGCTTTGCGGAAAAGGAGCTGCGCTTCCGGGGATGGATGCACTATCCGCCATTCGACTCGCTGGCGAATATTGTGGTGCGCAGCGATAAGCAGGAGGAGGCGCTGCGCTACTCCGGGCTGCTGGGGCGGTGGTTTGAGCAGGTGCGGCATGAGGGAGTGCGGGTGATGGGACCGGCTCCGGCTCCGATTACGCGGCTGAAAAAGGATTACCGATTTCACTTTGTGCTGAAGGCGGGAAGCCGCGAGCGGCTGAACTTTCGTGCTGCGCGCGATGCTGGCCACGGCACAGCAGCAGAAGATTCCGCGGACAAACATGATTGTGGATGTGGATGCGATGTCGCTGACGTAAGCAGCGGCCGGTTACTCTACCGGTTGCCGTATTTGATGATGCGCGCTACTTGGGGGAAAGTGGAGTTTGCGACCGGCGCGGGGGTGAAGGTGAGGATTAGCATGGCGAGCGCGAGCAGGGCCATCCAACGGCGGCCGCGTCCAACGGCCGGCCACTGCGGGACGCTGGGCTGCTGCAGGCCGCTCAGGGCCAGCAGAATCGCCCAGATCATCCATCCCACCCAGAAGAACCAGGCCATTGCGACCAGCGCGGCGACCATCGCCCAGGAGAGAAACTTGTGCAGGGCTGGGGAGACGGCAAAGACCAGGTGTCCGCCATCGAGCTGTCCGCCGGGAAGCAGATTCAGGGCGGTTGCCAGCATTCCGGCCCATCCGGCGAGCGCGACCGGATGCAGATAATAGTGGGCGAGGCCAGCGTCGCCATGATGCAGCAGGGCGTGAGCGAGATGGAAGATCAGCGGGAAGCCGAACTGCAAATCCGGGTCTGAGGTGCCCGTGACGGGATGCGACATCGCAAGTCCGACGAACATGGTGGGCACGGCCACGACGAAGCCGGCGATGGGGCCGGCGATGCCGATATCGAAGAGCGCGGCGCGCGATTCGATGAAGCCGCCGATGCGGATGAACGCGCCGAGAGTTCCGATCAGGGTGGGAGCGGGGATGAAGAAAGGCAGCGTGGCGCGCACGCGGTAGCGGCGGCAAAAGAAGTAGTGTCCCAACTCATGCGAGAGCAGGATGCCCATGATGCGCGAGGGAAAAAGGAATGCCGAGCAGAAGCTGGCGCGGATTCTGCCAGAGCCAATGCACAGGAAACAGCGGCAGCAGTTCGTCTCCGGTGGCAAAGGCTTCCAGGTGGTGGTTGAAGTTGTACTGCAGGCGGGAGCCGACCAGGACGGTGGTGCAGAAGGTGAGAAGCAGCAAGAGCAGCGGCAGGCGATAGCGAAGCCGGGGAGCGTAGGCTCGCGAGAAAGCGCCGGTAGCATTCTCGGGCAAAGAGTCGGAGATGAATTCAGACATCGGGAGAGACGCTCGCGGACACAGGCGGTACCGGAGCAGGTGCCCGGCACCGCGGACTAATCGATCGACTGCAACTCCTTGCCAGGCTTGAAGCGAACGGCTTTGCCCGGAGGAATGTTGACCTCGGCGCCGGTGCGCGGATTGCGGCCGATGCCGGTTTTGCGCGGGCGCACGTTGAAGACGCCAAAGCCGCGCAGTTCGATGCGGTCGCCATCGGCGAGTGCTTTCTTCATGCTCTCGAAGACGGTTTCCACGGCGCGCTCGGCCTTGGTCTTGGTGACCCCGGTGCGGTTTACCACTTCGTTGATGATGTCGAGTTTAATCACAGCGATCGGCTCCGGCGCTTCAGATTGAAAATCAAAGGCTTACCCAGTGATGCTAGAAAATACGGGGGGCGTTGTCAAACGCGTCCTGCGCCCTCGCCTGCCCGATGCGAAGACAGTATGTGATCAAAGGCAGTGGCGGAATAGTACCACGGTCTCGCAGGCGGGAACGCTGAATGTTAAGATGAGCTTACAACCACAAGAAAAAAGGACCGGGCGCGGCAATGGCGATAAAGAGTGACCGTTGGATACGGGAGATGGCGCAGACGCAGGAGATGATCAGCCCGTTCTGCGAGAAGCAGATGCGGGAGGGTGTCATCAGTTTTGGGCTTTCGTCGTATGGCTATGACCTGCGGGTGGCCGACGAGTTCAAGATTTTTACCAACGTAAACTCAGCGGTGGTGGACCCGAAGAAGTTTGACGAGCGCTCGTTTGTCAGTGTCCGCGCCGACAGCATCATGGTTCCTCCGAACTCGTTTGCGCTGGCGCGCTCGGTAGAATACTTCAAGATTCCGCGCGATGTGCTGACCATTTGCGTGGGCAAGTCGACTTATGCGCGCTGCGGAATTATCGTCAACGTGACTCCCTTTGAGCCGGAATGGGAGGGCTTTGTCACCCTGGAGATCAGCAACACGACGCCGCTGCCGGCGAAGATTTATGCCAACGAAGGGCTCTGCCAGATCCTGTTCTTTCAGGGCGACGAGGACGTGCGAGGTCAGCTACAAGGACAAGGCGGGCAAGTATCAGAACCAGACCGGCATCGTACTGCCAAAGCTGTAGACAGTGATGAAAACTCTGCGCCTTCGCCTTCGCTCTGATGCGGTTGAGAACTCTGCCGCACTTGGGGCGGACCCGGCGCTGCTCGCAGGCGGCTGAGATTCTTCGCGGCGGCGGGCTGGTGGCTTTTCCTACCGAGACGGTTTATGGATTGGGCGCCAACGCACTGGATGCTGATGCGGTGGAGAAGATCTTTGCCGCCAAGCAACGTCCGCATTGGGATCCGGTGATCGTTCACGTGGCGGATGTGGCAGGGGCGCGCGGGTTGACGCTGGCGTGGCCGGAGGCCGCAGAACGGCTGGCCGCAGCCTTCTGGCCGGGGCCACTGACGATGCTGCTGCCGCGCACGGCGAGGATTCCAGATGTTTGCACGGCGGGGCGCGAGAAGGCTGGAGTGCGTCTGCCGGCGCATCCGGTGGCACTGGCGCTGATCAGCGGCAGCGGGAGTGCCGGTTGCAGCGCCAAGCGCCAACCGATTCGGACATACAAGCCCGACGACGGCGGAGCATGTGCTTGCTGATCTGGAAGGGCGCATTGATGCCATCTTGGACGCAGGGGCTTGCGCGGTCGGCGTAGAGTCCACGGTGCTCGATCCTACGGTCGATCCGGCGATGATCTATCGTCCGGGAGGAATTACTGCGGAGCAGATTCGCCGCGTACTGGGCGATGTGGTGGTGGCGGAGCGCGGAATCTCGGCGGAAGCGCCGCCGGAGACGCTGGAGTCGCCCGGACTTGGAATCCGTCACTATGCGCCGCGCGCACGGATCATTCTGGTGGAGAGTGAAGGCGAACTCATCCGGGTGCTGGAGCGGGAGGCGCGAGAACATCGGGTGGGAGTCTTGCTGCCAAAAGGATGGGCTACGCCGGTCGAGGGCGTGATCGCGCTGCCTTGGGGGAGTTGGAGCAAGCCGGAATCTCTGGCTCGCGAGTTGTATGGAAAACTGCGCGCGCTCGATGATCGCGGGGTCGATGTGATTGTTTGTCCGATGCCGCCGGCGGACGGGATTGGGCTGGCGATACGGGATCGGCTGCGTAAGGCGGCCAAGTAGAAAAGCCCGCGCGAAAGGCGGGCTTTAGTGCGATTTCCTATCTTGCTCTTACCGTGTCTCTTCGCCTTCTTTGAACATATATCGAATGCTGGATTTATAGATTAGAAGATTGGATTCACCGCTGGGGCGGTTGAGTTTGATGCAGTTCTTGTCGTACCACTCGATGATCCCGCGCAGTTCTTCTCCCTCGCGGGTGACTACGACCATCGGCGTTTTGCCTTGCATCTGTTTCTGGTAGTAGAAATTTTCCGCATGTGTCTGTTCCGCGGGCGCAGGTTTCTTGGCTGTTCCGGGGGCGCGTTCGGCGGGGCGTAGCGACCGTTCGCGGCGCTCGGTGGCGGCTTCGATCACGCGAGCCTGCTCGCGGTTCAGTGAAGGACGGATTAATTTCCGGTTTCCAAAGCTCTCCGGTTCAGGCGCGCGAACCGCTGCGGTAGAGTCAGGTCCGTTTCTCATATGAGTCCCCTCCCTGTCGGGAGTATTGAAAAAGGCGATGCGATAGGCACTGAGACTCTCCTGCGAGGACACAAAAGCGCACGCACGAAAAAACATGCGGAGCTGATTTCCTGAGAGAGAGTTACAGTGATTCGTGCCTAAACCGTACCACACGCTCAGGGCGAAAAACAATAATTGTCTTAGCCCAATGATTGGAACGAAGGTGGGTGGCTCCGGGATGCCAGCAATTTGCTGCATCGCGGCAAAAAACTTTGCGGAAGGCTAGAGTTCGATCGAGCTGGAGTACCCGTCCAGAGAGAGCGAGCGTAGCAGGTTGCGGCGCATGCCGTTCTGCACCTCGCCGAGACCGTCGCTGGCGCGGACGATCCAATCAAAGCTTACCTGCCCGGCAATGGCGGCCAGCTCGGTTTGCAGATCCTGGTTGCGCATCAGCTCGACAGATCCTGCCTTGAGAAACATCAGATCTTCGAGGATCGAGTAGAGCACGGAGATCAGCAGGTCGGTCTTGGCTTTGCCCTCGCCTCCGGCGCGATAGGCTTCGGTGGCGCGGAAGAGGGCCGAGTGGTCGTCGTCGCCTAAGGCCGTGGTGAGCAGCAGCAGAGCGTCTTTGCGAGCGGTGAGGTATCCGGTGAGATCAAAGCTGCGGGCGCGTCCCAGGGCGCCGCCGCAGAGCCGCGCGACGAGAGTTTTCTGCGCGGCTGTCCATTCGGTGCGCAGGGCGAGATCCTGCCCGATTTCGTCGGCAGACAGGGGAGCCAGCCGCAGGGTGATGCAGCGGGAGCGAATGGTGGGCAGCAGGGCGTTTGAGTTTTCCGCCAGCAGAAAGAGGGTGGCAAAATCGGGCGGCTCCTCCAAGACCTTCAAAAGGGCGTTGGCCGCTTCTTTCATGAAATTCGATTCGGAGAAGATGTAGAACTTCTGGCGGCCTTCGGAGGGACGGTAGTACATTTCTCCGATGACGTGCCTTACTTGGTCCACTTTGACGAGCATTTGCGGCGGATCGGGAGGAATCGACCAGGACTTCGGGATGGGTCTGCACGAAGATGCGGGTCTCGCGCTTGTCGCTCTCGCGCAGATTTTCACGGGCTTCGACGGCTTCGGCAAAGCGCTGGTCGAGGGCGTCGGCCTGGGCGATTCGCTCGCAGTTGCGGCAGGTCCGCAGAAGTCAGGCAGGCCATCGGCGGCAAGGGGGCGCTCGAGGCAGTTCATGGCTTTTGCGACCATCTGCGCCAGGGTGAATTTTCCTGCGCCGCGCGGGCCGGTAAGGATGATGGCGTGGGGCAGGTGGTCGCGGGCGATCATCTCGCGCAGGCGTGTAACCGTTGCGGCATTTCCGCGAAACTGATCGAATCCCATGGCTAGCTCCTGCCTGACCAGAAGACGCTCGCGCACCGCAGCCACAATTTCTTCATGGACCACGTCCTTAGGGCGGCGCGCGTCGACGGTTACGACGCGCTCGGGTTCGCGGCGCGCAATGGCCTGGAACTGCTGATGCACACGCTCGAAGAATGCGCGATTTTCCTGCTCGAAGCGATTTTCGTCGCCTTCGCCTCCGGCGGCCAGATTCCTGCGGCGGGCACGCGCCACGCTGGCTGCCACGTCATTGTCCAGCAGAAGGGTGAGATCGGGCTGAAGCCCTAGGCAGAGTACGCGATGGAGGGTGAGCACGGCTTCGACGCCGAGCTGCCTTCCGGCACCCTGGTAGGCCTCGGAGGAATCGGTGAAGCGGTCGCACAAGACCCATGTGCCGCGATTTATCGCCGGGAGAATCACCTCTGAAATCTGCTGTGCGCGCGAGGCAAACATCAATGCCAGCTCGGCCATTGGAGCCAGTCCGCGGGTGCGCGAATCGAGCAGAATGCCGCGAACCCGCTCTCCCATCTCGGTGCCTCCGGGCTCGCGCGTGGTGAGCACTTCCACGCCCTCGTCGCGCAGAACGTCGGCGAGTCTTTGCTGGTGGGTGCTTTTGCCGCAGCCATCCAGCCCCTCGAAGGTGATAAAGCGTCCGTCTTTTCCCAGGTGCCGCACATGGAAATGATAACAAAGCGGGAGGTGCTGCTTGAATTCATCCATGCCGAAATACTTCGTAATCGGAAAAGTGGCAAACGGACGCCCTTACCGCTGCAGGCGTCCGGCGTCTGTTACACTCGAAAACCGGCAGCCGGATGGGGTTTTTTCATTCCGTGATAAGGAGTGGGTTTGGCCTGCAGACGCGCGGGATTTTGCGTCCGTCGCGAATTCATTTGAGGAGTTGCAATGCGACAGTTGCGTTGTGCATGGCTGGTCGTGGTTCTGGGAGCTGCGTCCGTGTTCGCGCAGAGCGGTCCGACCCAGAGCAGTTCGATCCGGACCTCGGGATTCGCGTTGGTGGAAACCCTTGCGGTGGATGCCACCGATGCACCGCGCAAAGTGTTTCATGCCCGGCTGACGATCCCGGCGAAGCCGGGCGATTTCGTGCTGCTGTATCCGAAGTGGATTCCTGGAGAGCATGGCCCGACCGGGCCGGTGGTGGATACCGCCGGAATCTATTTCCGCGCCGATGGCCGCGCGCTCAACTGGCATCGTGATCCTGTGGATATGTATGCGTACCACGTGGAGGTGCCGCCGGGCGTGACCTCGATTGAAGCCGCGATGGATTACCTGAGCCCGGTGGAGATGCCGGGCAACTTCAGCGCCGGCTCTTCGGCAACCGACAAGCTTGCGGTGCTCTCCTGGAACTGGATGGTTCTTTATCCGAAGGGGTATGGCTCGGATGATATCGGGGTGAAGGCTTCGCTGAAAGTGCCGGACGAGCTGGCAGTGGGCAAGCGCGCTGCCGCAGGCGTCCAAGGCTGCCGAGGGCGGGTTGAGTTTGCGCTGGCGTCGCTGACGACGCTGGTGGATTCGCCGGTGCTGATGGGCCAGTACATGAAGAAGATTCCGCTGCAGGCGGGGAAGAGTCCGGAGCACGAACTGGACATCGCGGCCGACTCCGCAGCGGCTCTGGAGATAGAGCCGCAGCAGACCAAGGCGTTTGACAATCTGGTGGCCGAGGCCGGTGCGCTCTATGGGGCGCGGCACTACCGGGATTATCACTTTCTGCTCACGCTGAGCGATCATGTGGCGCACTTTGGACTGGAGCATCATGAGTCCAATGACAGCCGGGTGGGCGAGGGATATCTGACCGATCCCAGCGCAGTGGACGCTGGGGGCATCGCTGCTGCCGCATGAATACACGCACTCGTGGAACGGCAAGTACCGGCGTCCGGCGGGATTGGCGACGCCGGACTTCGAAACGCCGATGGAAGGCAATCTGCTCTGGGTTTATGAGGGACTGACCGAATACTTTGGCTACGTGCTGGCCGAGCGCAGCGGACTTGCAGACGCCGGAGCAGTGGCGCGAAGAACTTGCCGAGATTGCGATGACGTACTCGCATCGTCCGGGGCGCAAGTGGCGTCCGCTGGAGGATACGGCAACCGCTGCGCAGATTCTGTACGATGCTCCGGAGGCGTTCAGTAACTACCGGCGCGGGGTGGACTTCTACGATGAGGGCGCGCTGATCTGGCTGGAGGCCGACACGATCATTCGGCAGAAGCAGCGGCGGGAAGAAATCGATGGACGACTTTGCCCATCTCTTTTACGGCGGCCATAACACGGCGCCGGAGGTGAAGACCTATACCTTCGACGATGTGGTGAACGCGCTGAACCAGGTGCAGCCCTATGACTGGCGCGGCTTCCTTAACGACCGGGTGATGAAGATAGCCGAACATGCGCCGCTGGGAGGCATTGCAAACAGTGGATGGATGGTGGTCTATAACGATCAGCCGAACACGATTGCCAAGCTGCGCGAGCAGGAGGGGCGCGGCTATGCCATGCGAGCGCGTCGATCGGACTGGTGCTCAGCAAGGATGGCGTGGTGGTGGACGCGATCGAGGATGGGATTGCGGCGAAGAATGGCATCGGTCCGGGAATGAAGATCATTGCCGTCAACGGGCGGAAGTATTCGCAGGAGTTCCTGGTGGCGGCGATGCGCGAGGCGCAGAATTCGCATCAGCCGATTCAGTTGCTGGTGGAGAACACCGAGTACTATCGCACGGTTTCGCTCGACTACTTCGATGGCCCGCGGCATCCGCACCTGATGCGCGACAACAGCAAGCCGGACATGCTGAGCGACATCTTCGAGCCGAAGGTTACGACGCCGCCGGCACCGTCTGCCGGACGAGGAGTAGAGGCCGCGAAGGATATGAATCGGGGCGAATTCTGTGCGCAGGGAGCTCACGGCCGTGCATCTTATGGATCGAAGGTGCTGATTGCACGAACGTGCCTGGCAACTGCGTCGAGGGGGCCTATGTTCAAGGGATTCCGGGAGTTCATTCTGCGGGGCAATGTCATTGATCTGGCTGTTGCCGTGGTGATTGGCGCTGCCTTTGGAGCCGTGATTACAGCGTTTGTCGGCAGCATTCTGACGCCGCTGATTGCGGCGATTGTCGGGTAAGCCAGATTTCTCCGCACTTGCGGTGAACTGAATGGGAGCGAGATCAAGTACGGATTGTTTCTGAATGCGCTGATCTCATTCCTGCTGATCGCCGGCGCGGTGTACTTCGCGATGGTGGCTGCCGATGAATGCCTGGAAAGCGCGGCAGGCACGCGGCCAGGCGCGCCCGATCCGACGACAAAGACCTGCCCGGCTTGCCTGGAGTCGATCGCGATTGCGGCGCGCAAGTGCAAATGGTGTGGCGAGGCGCAGGCGGGCTCAGACGGACGTAGGATGCTCAAGTGGAGGCGCCGACGTCAAAGCGCGGATGCGACCGGCATGTTCGCCTGAGCGGGAGTGAGCCGCCCTTCGCGGCTTGCCATAGTGAGGGGAAGTTCCGCGATAATAAAAAGTGCTGCAAGTGTTGGCTGGACGTGTGTCTGGTTATTCCTTTGTGGTAGAGCCCGTGGCGGATGTCGATCCGCCGAGCGCCGAGGCGCAGCGGGCATCACAGCGTTCGAATCGAGGCTGGCGTAGCCGGTTGCGATTTCCGGTCTCCGGGGAGGCGAAAAGCCTGCCGGGGATGTCGAGCGCTGGAGTTAAACGAAGAGAGGAAATAAGCCTGTGTTAATGATTCGTCTTTCGCGCCGTGGGGCGCGTAAGCAGCCTGTTTATCGCATTGTTGTCATCGAAAAGGACCGCGCGCGCGACGGCCGTTCGATTGAAGTTGTGGGTCTCTACAATCCGCGCACCAACCCTGCAACGGTGGACCTGAAGAAGGATCGCATCGAGTACTGGCTCGGCAAGGGAGCACAGTTCTCGCCGACGCTGGCGCGCCTTTACAAGAATGCTGCCGCTGCTGCTCCGGCTCCGGTTGAGCCGGTAGCGTAGGCGAGGAGCAGACGCCAATGTCCGCCAATCTGCCCGAACTCGCAAAAGAGCTGGCCAAGGCTCTCGTGGATTCTCCCGAGGAAGTTTCGGTTGTCGCCTCCGGCGACAGCGAGTACGTGAAGCTGGAGCTGGAGGTTGCCGAAGACGACCTGGGCCGCGTGATTGGCCGCTCGGGGCGTACGGCCCGGGCGCTGCGCACGATTCTTTCCGCTGCGGCGGAAAAGAACGGGCAGCGCTGCTCGCTCGACATTGTTGAGTAAAGGTCGAGTCAGCAGGCGCTATGGGAGAGGATTCCGGCAACGCCGCATTTATTACGATTGCTCGCGTGGTGAAAGTGCAAGGCCGCGTGGGAGAAGTCGCAGCGGAGTTGCACACGGATTTTCCCGAGCGATTCGAGCAACGGCGCACCCTCTATGCGTGGACTCCCGGGCAGCAGTGAGCGACGCGAACTGCATCTGGAAGAGTACTGGCCTCACAAGGGCGGTATGGTGTTCAAGTTCGAGGGCGTGGACTCGATCGAAGAGGCGGAGAAGCTGCTGCGGTCGGAGATTCAGATTCCTGCGGAAGAGCGCGCGGAGTTGGAAGCCGGGCGCCTGTTACGTGAGCGAGTTGCTGGGATGCCTGGTGGTGGAAGTAGAGGCAGCGTGCGAGCGCGAGATTGGAACCGTTGTGGATGTGAATTTTGGGGCGGGAACGGCCCCGCTGCTGATCGTGAATAACGAAAGCGGCAAAGAGTTCATGATTCCCTTTGTGGAAGGCTTTACGAAGAAGCTGGACTTGAAGGGAAAACGGATTGAGATGCAACTGCCGGAAGGCATGCTGGAACTGGACGCTCCGCTCAGCGCGGGGAAGAAGGAACGGCAGCCGAAGCAATAGGCAGAGGCGTTGGACAGAGGGCAGGAAGTGCGGTTCGAGATCGTTACCATCTTTCCGGACTTCTTCGCGTGGTCCCTTGGATTACGGCATTGTGCGCAGGGCGCGCAACGCCGGGCTCATTGAAATCGGAATCCACGACCTGCGGGCGTTTACGCAGGACCGGCACCGCACGGTGGACGATCGTCCATTTGGCGGCGGCGAGGGAATGCTGCTGAAACCCGATCCGCTGTTTGCGTGCGTCGAATCGCTGGGCGTTGCGGCAAGAGCAGAGCGGGTGAGCGGCGCGGCCAGGGAATCGGTGGTGATGCTGTCGGCGTCGGGAAAGATGTTTTCCCAGGCGATGGCGCAGGAGCTGGCCGGGCTGGAGCGCATTACGTTTCTGTGCGGACGCTACGAGGGCGTGGATGAGCGTGTGACCGAATACCTGGCGGATCGCGAGGTATCGGTCGGCGACTTTGTGATGAGCGGCGGAGAACTTGGAGCCGCGCTCATGTTGGACTGCATCACACGGCTGCTGCCCGGAGCACTGGGCAATGAGGCTTCGGCGAAAACCGAAAGCTTCAGCGGGGTGGAAGCAGAAGCAAGGTTCGACGAGCGCGGAAGGCTGGAGCCGGATTCGACGATTGCAACCGGCGGCCTGCTGGATTATCCGCACTACACGCGTCCGGCGGAATTTCGCGGAATCGCGGTTCCGGATGTGCTGATGAACGGGAACCATGAAGAGATCCGGCGCTGGCGACGGCGGCGGGCACTGGAAAAAACGCTGAGAAACCGCCCTGACCTTCTGGAGAAGGTGGCGCTCAGTCCGGAAGACAAGGCATTGCTTCGCGAATTTAAGCGCGAGGCCGAAAAAAATTAGAAAGATTACGGGATGCACCAGGGCTGCTTGCCCCGGCACCCGAGAAGAGAAGAGGAAATCGTCATGTCGTCATCTCCCATCATTACCCGGATGCTTGCGAAAGTGCAGCGCACCGACCTCCCCAGCTTCGCGGTGGGTGACACCATCAAGGTTCACGTGAAGATCAAGGAAGGCGATAAAGAACGCATCCAGATCTTTGAAGGCATCGTCATCAAGAAGGCCAACGGCCAGCAGCCGAGCTTCACGGTTCGCAAGATGAGCTTTGGGCAGGGCGTGGAGCGTATCTTCCCGCTGGGCAGCCGGATCATCGAAAAGTTGGAAGTGGTTCGCTCGGCCAAGGTGCGTCGCGCCAAGCTGTACTACCTGCGCGCACTGCGCGGCAAGGCTGCCCGGTTGAAGGAAGTCGATCGCGTAAAGTAGTTCGCTGAGTTTCCCCACATTCGCCAACTGCTGGCCAATGTGGGCACCAAGGCGGCAAGAGATCGCGGACAAGGAACGAGGTGTATTCTCGTCTCTTGTTCGCGTTTGTCTTGGAAAGAACGACAAAGTCAAAGTCAAAAGCCCCGCCCAAGCCGACAGAAGGCTTGAACGGGGCACCCTCAAATTTCGTTACTCTCAAGGTTTCGTTACTTCAAGGTTTCCTTACGCACCTCAAGGTTTCGATTACGCGACTTTCATGCAGACGGACTTGGTTTCCGTGTAGGCATCGATCGCGTTGTGGCCCATCTCGCGACCCCAGCCGCTCTCTTTGTATCCACCGAAGGGAAGCGCCGCGTCGAATACGTTGTAGCAGTTCACCCAGACGGTGCCGGCACGCATGGCCGCGGCCAACGTGTGCGCTTTGGAGAGATTATTGGTCCAGATGCCGGCGGCGAGGCCGTACGGAGAATCGTTTGCCTGATCGACCAGTTCATCCATGCTGTCGTAGGGCATGGCCGCGACGACGGGACCGAAGATCTCTTCGCGGACAACTTTCATGTCTTTGTTTGTGTGCACCAGCACGGTGGGTTCGACGAAATAGCCTTTGGTGCCGATCTGGTGTCCGCCGGTCATGGCGCATGCGCCCTCGACTAATCCAGCGTCGATGTAGCCTTTGACGCGGTGCAATTGCTCTTCCGAGACCAGCGGGCCGAGTTGCGTGCCAGGCTCCCATCCGGGGCCGACGCAGATCTTCTTGGCTACGTTCGAAATGCCATCGACCACCTTGTCGTAGATTGATTTGTGTACGTACAGGCGGGAACCGGCGCAACAGCACTGTCCCTGATTGAAGAAGATCGCGCTGGAAGCGCCGGGAATGGCAACGTCGAGATCGGCGTCGCTCATGATGACGTTGGGGGACTTGCCGCCGAGTTCGAGCGTCACCTTTTTCAGATTGCCGGTAGCCGCGTGCAAGATCAGCTTGCCGACCTCAGTTGAGCCGGTGAAGGCGATCTTGTCTACCTGCGGGTGGGCTGCCAGCGCGGCACCCGCGGTTTCGCCGAAGCCGGTGATGATGTTGATCACTCCTTCGGGGAAGCCAACTTCCTGGATCAGTTCGCCCAGGCGGATCGCGGTGAGAGGCGTTTGCTCGGCGGGCTTGAGAACGATGGTGCAGCCAGCGGCCAGCGCGGGGCCAATCTTCCAGGCAGCCATCAGCAAGGGGAAGTTCCAGGGAATGACCTGGGCGACGACGCCGACGGGTTCGCGCAAGGTGAAGGCGTGATAGCGGGAACCGGGAGTGTAGGGAACCGAGATCGGAATCGTGTTGCCCTCGATCTTGGTGGTCCAGCCGGACATATAGCGCAGAAGGTCGATGGCTAGAGGGACGTCGGCGGCGCGTGCGACGGCGAGCGGCTTTCCATTGTCGAGGCTTTCAAGTGTTGCGAATTCTTCGGTATGCTGTTCCAGAAGGTCGGCGAGTTTCCAGATCATGCGTCCGCGTTCGGAGGCGGCGAGTCTGCGCCATGGGCCGTGATCAAAGGCTTCGCGGGCCGCCTTCACCGCTGCGTCCACGTCGGCCTTGTCGCCTTCGGCTATTCGCGACAGCACCTGCCCGGTGGCGGGGTTATACGTTGGGAAGGTTCGGCCGGATGCGGCCTCCACCCATCGGCCGTTGATCAGAAGTTTGTGCGTGCGATCAACGAACTTCAGGGCTGATGCGTCAAGATGTGATGCAGTGATGGTGGCCATACGTGCTCCTCGATTTTGTTCCAAATCAATTGCTGAAAAGGGTTGCGGAGCTGCTAAACAGTTCGCGAACGGACGGCGTGAGTACACGGCACATCAGTGCCGCAGAGGCCGATGCCGGAGTTGTAGATTCTTTCTGGAGTGGATTGGATGCAAGTCTTACGGCTGAGCCGGTGCTCAGAAAATTCAAGGCGGTTCGGGAACAGCGATTCTTGCTAAACCACCAGGCGGCCAACCTGCTTCACGTCGAGGTGGTAAAATCATCGGTTGTCCGTGCAATTGGAAGACGGGCAACGTGCAGGGCTGGAATTCAGCAGCTTGGAATTATAGAAGTCTGGCAATTATAGAAGGTCTGGGATTTCCGAGAGGACTGTCATGGTGACCATGCAAAGCAGTGTGGCAGCAACTACGGTTGAAAGCTCCGCTTACACGCCGTTCATGAATGAACCCTTGGTGGATTTCTCGCGTGCGGAGAATATACGTGCGATGCGCGAGGCGCTGTACAATGTGCGGCTGCAGTTTGGCCGCGAATACGACAACGTAATTGGCGGTCACCGGGTGAGGACGGAAGCGAAGCTGCGGTCCATCAATCCTTCGCACCCGGAGCAGGTGGTTGGAATTTTTCAGAAGGCGGGAGCGGAGGACGTTCCGGCGGCTGTGGACGCTGCGTTCGGAGCATTCCGAAACTGGAGCCGCACTCCGGTCAGAGATCGCGCGAATCTGTTGTTTCAGATAGCGCATAACCTGCGGGAGCACAAGTTTGAATGGGCGGCATGGCTGGTCTTTGAGGTGGGCAAGAACTGGGCCGAGGCGGATGCCGACGTATCCGAGACGATTGATTTCGCGGAGTTCTATGCGCGTGAGGCGCTGCGCATGGAGCAGTCCAAACCGCCGATTCAACTGCCAGGCGAGCGCGATGAATTGCACTACATTCCGCTGGGAGTAGGCGCAGTGATTCCGCCGTGGAATTTCCCTTTGGCGATCATGGCGGGCATGACCATGGCCGCAATTGTGAGCGGCAACACAGTGGTGCTGAAGCCGAGCGGCGATGCAATGACGATCGCGGCGAAGTTCTTCCAGGTGCTGGAGGAGTGTGGAATTCCCGATGGCGTGGTGAACTTCGTCAGCGGCGGCGGCAGCAGCTTCGGTAGCGAGTTGGTGAAGCATCCCAAGACGCGCTTCGTTGCATTCACGGGGTCGAAAGAAGTTGGACTGGAGATTAATGAGCTTGCGGCGAAGGCGCAGCCGGGGCAGATCTGGATTAAGCGTGCGATTCTAGAGATGGGCGGCAAGGACGCGATCGTGGTGGACGCCGACTCGGATCTGGACGAGGCTGTCTCAGGGGTGATGACCTCTGCTTTTGGCTTCGGCGGACAGAAGTGTTCGGCCTGCTCGCGGGCGATCGTGGACGAGCGCGTGTATGAGAAGTTTGTAGAACGGCTTAAGGATCGCGCAGAGAAGCTGACCGTGGGGCCTGCAGAAGAAAACCCCGACGTCGGCCCGGTGATCAATGAAGCAGCCCGTAAGTCGATCCTCGGCTATGTTGAGCAGGCGGTATCGGAAGGTGGGCGCGTGATCAGCGGCGGACGAGCGGTGGAGGGACAGGCAGGCTTCTTTATCGAGCCCACGATCATCTCCGAGGTGAAGCCGGGCGATACGCTGGAGCAGAAAGAGGTGTTCGGGCCGGTACTGGCGGTGATTCGGTGCCGTGATTTCTTTGAAGGGCTGCGCATTGCCAATGACACGGAGTTTGGGCTGACCGGTTCGGTGTACACCAATTCGGAAGAGAGAGTTGAACTGGCGCGGCAGGAGTTCCATGTCGGCAATCTGTACATCAATCGCAAGTGTACGGGGGCGATGGTAGGCGCGCACCCGTTTGGCGGCTTCAATATGTCGGGTACGGATTCGAAGGCGGGCGGACCGGACTACCTGCTGCTGTTTACGCAGGCGAAGTCGATCGCACGCAAGTTGTAAAACGAGACCCCTCGTGAATTTTAAGCTGGTATTCACTTGGCGTCGTTGACAAGCAGACATTGGCTGCTGAGAATGGTGGCGGATAGGTTAGGGCCGATTTGGTTGGCTCCAACGACCATTGCCGTGATTTGAAGGGTTGCATGGCGCGAATTTTGTGTATCGACGATGAGCCGCACGTTGTACAGCTGAAGTGCGCGATTCTTGAGCAGGCCGGACACGTGGTGACCGCTGCAACCTCAGCACATGAAGCGATTGAAATGATGAACGCCAATGAGTACGATGCGATCGTCACGGACTGGCGGCTCGGAGACGATAGCGGTCGAGGTGTGGTGCAAGCGGCAAAGACGCACTCCACGATGCCGGTCGTTGTAGTCTCGGGATACGTTGCCGAAGCCTATCAATCAGCGGAGCCGCTGGCCGATCTCTACCTGGAGAAGCCGGTGAATCCGGAGGAATTGGTAACCATCGTGAATGAATTGCTGAAGGCGAGCGAACGGGCGTCGCATCATTAGAAAAGTTTCGACCCGTAAAAAGCGCGGCTCATGGGCCGCGCTTTTTATTTGTTCCGCGTGTGGCTACATGCTTCGCTCGGGGTTGGACGGGGTCGCCCGCATGGTCGCCGCACTGGCTGCGGCGGCTTCGGCCAGGATTCGATGATGGATGGTGAAAAGCGCAAGCTCCAAACGGTCGGAGACGCCGATCTTGTCATAAACGTTGCGCAGATAGTTTTTCACTACCTGCTCGGTGGTTCCGAGAAGACTGGCGATTTCCTTATTTTTGAAGCCCTGTACGATGAGGGCGACGATCTTCAATTCCTTGGGCGTAAGGCGATCACGCACGCGGGCGCCGACGAAGTCGTCGGTCTCCGGGTTGCTGGGTTGTGTGCGCAGATCCTGCACGTAGCTCTCGCCGACGTTGACCTTGCGTACGCAACGCAAAAGTTCGGCGCTTTCCACGGAGCGGAAGATCAAGCCTAGTACGCCAGCACTCAGGTAGCGTTCCGGCGGTTCGTTATTTTCGGCGATGACCACGAGTTGAATCCCGGACTCTCGCGCCAGTGCCGCCAACTGCAATGTGTCAGGAAGAAAGCTGGATGCGTAGATCATCACCGAGCCGCGAAACTTTTCGATGGAGATCATGGCCTGCTCGACGGTCTGAGCCTGGGCTACGATACGCACATCGTCCTCGACGGCGAGAACTTTGGCGATGCCGGCGCGAAAGATTGCCTGATTGTCAGCAAGAATAATCTTCAACATCTATTCGCCTCCGGTTTCGGCAGTGCGCAAGAATTCGTAACCTTCGATGACGCAGGCTACGCCGGTGCGTCCGTCTTCCGGGTTCGGGTCACACCGCAGGACTCGACCATTGCAGTGCAGGTGAACATCACTGCCCGCGGCGATTGAATCGCGGGGAATCGTCACCTCAAATTCAATGGACGAACCAATTTCGAGTTCGCCATCGATCCAAAGATATACCCCAGCAGCGCTGATGTTTGCCGTACTCCCGATGGTTATGTTCGGCTCTCCCAGAACCTTGAGCGGCAAATGCACTGGAAATCGTCTACTTGTCCGGATATCAGTCACATTAACTCCCCCCAAAGTTGCTAGTCAGACCTCAACAACCTCGAAAATTGGATTATGTCATGAAGTTGACCGGTTGCGGAAGAGAGGAAATTCCCTAGTATCCGGAGAATCAATGCTTTATCCAAAGGAGGAAGCGCCGCGATGGCCATTCACTCCGTAAACGCGCCGGCGATGCCGTATCCGAGGGCGAGAGCCAGGAGAGCGGCGGCCGTTGAAGCCCGCCAGATATAGTTTCGGGCAGTTTTCTGTACATCCAAGTGTTCGCGCAGTTCGCTTACCGACTCATGCAGGCGCTGACGCTGCCTGGCAGCGCGAGATTCTAAGGCATCGCTCGGGATCGGATCGGTCATCGTTCGCTCCTGGTTTCGTTCTGCAACCAGACCTGGTCTTGTTTCAGAACGCGCAGAGTGCGCTCGGGCTTGAGTCCGCGCTCTTTGAGTTGTCTTATGCCGAACCCAAGCGCCATGCCGCCGACCAGAAAGGACAAGGCACCCACAATGGCGAAGGCTTCGGCCCAGGCTGCCTCGCCGCCGCCGAAGGCCATGGCAATCGCAGCCACGAAGGCAACACCGAAAAACAAGACAGCGATGAGGGCGAAAACCGATCCTGCGGCGATGGCTGCGAGGGCGATGCCTGCGACGGCGATTTTTTGGCTCATCTCGGAACGCAGCATCTCGATACGAGTTGCTGCAAATTCCTTCAACTCGTCCTTGAATTCTGAGAGTACCTGCGCTAGAGGCTTTTCAGGCGGGTAAAGATGAGGGCGGCTAGCCACGGTGAGACCTCCTGCTGATTCGAAGCGCCGCGCCGAGAACAAAACCAACCGCGGCAGCGGCGGCTATGGTCTGCAACGGATTTTGATCTGCCAACTGCCGCGCTTGTTCCCGCAATCGGGGGAGTGCGCTGCTTATTTCCGAGCGGAGATGTTCGAAGCTCTCTTCAGCTTGCTCGCTCCATTTATCCAATCGTTGAGCGGCCTGGTGGCGCATGTCTTCAACGTCCTCACCAATCTCGTGCAAGGTGCTGGCAGCGTGATCCAGGATTTCCTGTTCCATGTGAGTGGCGTGCGCGGAGCCGGAGGAAGGGAGCCGGCGAACCAGTTCAAGTCCGCGCCGTACCTGTCGCTGTGCAGTGCCGACGGCGCTTCCAATGCGTTCGGCGGTATCAGCCATACTGCCGCGGTTGGGAGGGAGTTCACGTGCTGCGTCAACGACATAGGTTTCGAGAGCCGGTGGCTCGCTCAGCGGGAGGTGCTCGGTGGGCTCCCACGCAGGAGTTATGCCCTGCACGCGAGGAGATACGGAGGGCCGCACATCGGGATTGGGAGCAGGCGAACCGTTGTCGTTGTTGGGTGAAACTTCAGACATCGCATACCTCGGGTTACTAGGTTTTTCGATGTGCGAAATCGCTATCGTGTTGGCAGGCCGATGCCAAACACAACGCCCCACGCTAACCAGAGCAGGCTAGAAGCGGGGCGTCTGTGAACGGGTGGTGCGGATGTAATTAGAAAGCGTCGCCGCCGCCACCGCCAAATCCACCACCGGAGAAGCCGCCACCACCGAGGCTGCCGCCGTCTCCGAAGCCTGAGCCGCTGGAAGTGGCCTGCGGTGTGGCGGAGAAGGACTGATACGCCGAGTTGGAGAACGAACTCAT
The DNA here is from genome assembly GCA_963786435.1 of uncultured Acidobacteriota bacterium. Taxonomy (GTDB): domain Bacteria; phylum Acidobacteriota; class Terriglobia; order Terriglobales; family Acidobacteriaceae; genus TOLSYN. The sequence continues at coordinate 822,961 of CAWAZK010000002.1, read as the reverse complement.
GGCCTCGGTGAATAGCAGCGGAGTCCAGAGCATTCCCGGAGTTCCGTAGCCGGAACCGACGTACCAGGAAGGTGGTTCGGTGAGCAATCCCTGAAAGGCTTTGGCCCAGTGTTGCTCAACTCCGAAGGCCATGGCATAGGGCAAAAAGCGCTCGAAGGTGTCTGGAGGCATGCGCTTGATGCGGTCGCCATCGACGCGGGTCATGAACTCCTTAAAGCCGAGGCAGGCGACCCGGGTACGCGCGCCGCGCACGGTTTTGGCACTGAGTCTGCGGCCAAAGAGAAAGACGATGAGGATTGTGAGCAGTACGCCCACTATCAATACAGCCGGTGAGTTAGTGAGCTGGATCTCCCCTGTCATCTGCAGCCAGGCGAATGGAAGAGCGATCATCAGCACGCCGACGAGCGCAAGGCCTTTGGCCGACTCGGGATCGGTGGAGTAAAGATCCTTGCTCTTCAGCGAGTCCATAATCTCCTCGCGAATGGACGGCAGCGCGATATAGAAGCGGTTCTTCAGACTGGAGAGGGTAGTCTCCTCGGCCGTCACCTCAGGAAAGATGTTGTTGAGCACCTCGAGTTCGTGAGGAGCTAGATTCTGCCATTCAGTGCGCGGCTTCATCAGGCGCAGGGTGTAGTCCTTGTGGGTGATGAAGAGCGTCTTCTCATTGCTCTCGATGATTTTGAGGTAGCCCTTAACTGCAAGATCGATGAGTGTCGATGTAATGTCGCGGGCTTCGATGGCGTCGGAAAGCAGAGTGCCTGCCTCGGCTGGAGTGAGGCCCTTCGGCGGTTCGTACATCGGTGCGACGGAGATGCCTGGGTCGGGGTCGCGTCCCTTCCACCACCAAAGGCCGAACATCACGGCGAAGGCCCAAACTGGTAGCAGTACGCCAGGGTTGCCGCCGATGAACCAGACGAAATAACGGGTAAACCAAGAGGGCTCGTTCAAGATGCCCTTGGGAATGTAGACGTCGATGGTGAGTCCGCTGTGGGGCGCGAGAGGAGCAGAGGTTGCGAAGCTGATGTTGCTGCCGTCGATGTTGGTGGTGGCGTCCTGTTCGCGCGATCCGTAGCCGCCGGTGAAGGCTTGCGCCTTGAGTTGTCCGGCAGCGGCACCGGGCAGGGCGACGAATGCCGAGGCCTCGTCGATGGGCACCTTCCAGTCATTGCCGGTTACGTTCCAGTAGAACTCGTCGTGGTCATCGAAGAATCGAACAGCATTTTCAGCGCGATAGGTGACGCGCACGGTGCGCTCGGTGTCGGTGCCTCCGGCGTAGATCTTGAGCACGAGAAACTGATGGTAGGAGCTGTCGCGGGTGGCCTCGGTACGCGTGCTCTGCTCGTATTTGATTTTCTGGCCAGTCTCATCGGTGACCGAATCCACCTTGAGAAAAAGTTTGTAGGCGGTCCCGTTGGGGCCGGGATATTCGACCGGAATCTCGCGCAGGATGCCATGGAATGTGCCTTCAAACGAGGGATGAATCTCCTCCTCGATCAGCACCTCGCCGTTGTCGGCGATGGTGTAGCGGGCGTCAAAGCGGGCGATCTTCCAGGAGCGGGCAAACGACGGCAGCGCCAACAAAAGCAAGGCGGCAAGCACGAAACCCCAGCGGATGCGGCTGGGGTTCAGGGTTAAGCGTAGAGTCCGATTCATATTAGAACTTCACGGATGGAACGGCGCGCTCGGTGGGATCGGTGATCTCAAAGAACTGCCGTAGCTGGAAGTTGAACATTCCCGCAATGATGTTGGTCGGGAACGACTGAATCTTAGTGTTGAAGTCGCGCACGACGGCGTTGTAGTAACGCCGCGAGTTCTGCAGGGCATCTTCTATTTCAGACAGCGATTGTTGCAGTGACAGAAACTGGGTGTTGGCCTTCAGATCCGGATAGGCTTCGGCGACCGCGAGCAGTCCGCGAAGTGCTTGGGTGAGTTGGCCTTCGGCCTGGGCGCGATCCTCTGTGGAGGTAGCAGCCATTGCGGCGGCTCGGTAGCGGGCTACGTTTTCAAACGTACCCTTTTCGTGCGCGGCATAGCCTTTTACGGTCTCAACCAAATTCGGAATCAAATCATGACGCCGTTTCAGTTGAACATCGATGTCGGACCATGCGCTATCTGCGCGAACCTTAAGCTGCACCAGCCCGTTGTACATTCCGGCCGTGATCAGGGCGGCGACAACCAGAATGGCAACGAATACGAGCAGGGGAATCATGCGTACCCTCCGAAATCTTTCACCAACGGAAGCTTCATCATATCCTCTGCGGTGCGGGGAGGGGAAGCTAAGGTGTTCTGCGGTATACGGCACCGTGATTTGCAGCTATCGCTAAAACAGTTAAGGCGGCTGGGTAGGAAAATTCAGCAAAGCGGTACGAAGCCTGACCAAAGTGGGCCAGTTTCCCGGTACACTGAAGGAGTGATGCAGCTTTCGCGGGGCGAATAGCTTTCGCTAATTTCGCTTGAGGAGCAGTGTCCCCATGGCTTTTTGCGCTAGCACTGTTCGTGCAGCCGTAGGTGGTCGTGGAGAGAGAAGCGAGTAGATGTTTTTACCGGCAGAGACAACTTTACTTGCCCGTCACGGCGCACTGTGGATGTTTTTGGCAACGCTGGGCGAGCGGCTGGGGGTGCCGGTGTTTATTTCTCCGCTGCTGCTTGCGGCAGGAGCCATGGTGGCGGTGAATCCCGTTCAGTTCTGGCTGGTGCTGGCGGCGACGGCTGTGCCTTGCCTGATCGGCGATGCGATGTGGTATGAGCTGGGACGCTGGCGGGGGCGCAGGGTGATCGCGGCAATGTGCCGCATTTCCTTTGTACCGGATTCGCTGGAACAGAAGGCTTATAGCGGGCTGGACCGGTTCAAGGGTATCTCGCTGCTGTATGCAAAGTGGATTCCGGGAGTTGCGCATCTGGCGCCTCCGGTGGCGGGGGCCGCGCGATTGCCGCGTCTGCGCTTTCATCTCTATAACGGAATCGGCTCGCTGGTTTGGATTCTAGTTATGCTGCTGGCGGGCGTGCTCTCCATGCGCGCCTTTGACTGGATGGCGATGTTTACCCGTTCGGCCAAGTGGTCGATCAGCTTCGTCGCAGTCTGCTCGGTGCTGATGGGCACCTACAGCTGGATGCGGCGTAAGCAGTCCAAAGAGCGCCGGAACGCCGCGGACGGACCGGCTGACGCCCACTTAATTTCCTAAAATGTTGGAAGTTGTATCAGGCAGCGGAGCGCAGCGAGCCCGGAGGGGTGTCGATGACTTTGCGCACCTTGCGCAATAGGGCATCGGGTGAAAATGGCTTGTCTATGAAGGAATGGCCGAGAGCGAGCAGTTCCTTCAGGTCTTCTACATATCCAGACATATAAAGTACCTTTGTCTCCGGATGCGAAGCAGGCAGTCCTTCGGCCACTTCGCGGCCTCCCATCTTCGGCATTACCAAATCGGTGATCATGAGGTCGATTCGGGCAGAGTGATGGGCGGAGATGAGGAGAGCCTCGTCTCCATTGGCGGCCGGCAACACGGTGTAGCCATTTCTGCGCAAGATCTCACACATCAGGGTGCGAAGCCCCTCCTGATCCTCTACGACCAATATGGTTTCGGATCCGGTCGTCGATTCGGAGGTGAGTGCTTGCGCCGCCTCCTCCTGCAGTGCGCCTTCGGCTCGCTGGAAGTAGATGTAAAAAGCGGCTCCGCGGCCGGGTTCACTCTCAACCTCGATATGCGCACCTGTTTGTTGCACGATTCCATAGACGGTGGACAAGCCCAGGCCAGTGCCTTTGCCCTGTTCTTTGGTGGTAAAGAATGGCTCAAAGATACGCGCGCGGATCTCTGCGTCCATGCCGTGTCCCGTGTCACTGACGGCGAGGCGGACATATGGGCCGGAGTGAGATCCTGCGTGTATCCGCGCTTCGTCCGCATCCAGCACGATGTTGTTGACTTCCAAGGTAATCCTTCCGCCTTTGGGGGTGGCATCGCGTGCATTGATGAGCAGGTTCAGGATCACCTGGTGGATCTGGCCGCCGTCGGCGCGGATGAGGCACGGCCCGGTGTCGCTCAGAATGACCAGCTCAACATCTTCGCTCACCACACGGCGCAGCATGTCGCTCATTTCGGCGAGCACGTTCCTCAAATCCAGCAGCCTGGGTTGAAGTATCTGCCGCCGGGTGAACGCCAGCAACTGCCGTGTCAGCGAATTGGCTTGCTCCCCAGCCCTTAGAATCTGCTCCACCTTCTCCCGCAACGGGGGATTATCATCGAGTGCAGTGCGGAGCAGATCTCCGTATCCGGTGATGATGGTCATCAGGTTATTGAAATCGTGGGCGATGCCTCCGGCCAGTCGCCCCATGGCTTCCATCTTCTGAGCTTCGTACAGCTGTGCTTCGAGGCGCTTGCGCTCGGTAATGTCGGTCGAGATGCCGCAGATGGCGTAGGTCCTGCCCTGTTCGTCGCGCAGTGGCGCCTTGATGGCGATGTAGCTATGCAACCCGTCTTCGTGCAGGGCAGTCTCTTCGGTCTCCATGACTTTTCCCGAGACCAACACCTGCTGGTCGAATTCGCGATAAGTATCCGCCTGCTCCTTGGGGAATAGGTCGTAGCCGGTTTTGCCGAGTATGGATTGCCGGGTCATGCGAAGCCCGGAGAACGCGGTCGCTCGCAGCAGTTCCTCCATGGCACGATTAATCAGAAGGAAGCGGCCTTCCAGATCCTTTACATAGATCAGTGCAGTTGAGTTATCGATGATGTCCTGTAGTAATTGCCGGTTCTTACGCACCGAGGCTTCGGCGAATTTGCGCTCGGTAATATCGATCATCAGGCCGACGAGTCCTCCGACGGATCCGTCGGGTCTGGTGAAAGTAGCTTTGTGGAACATGACATCGCGCATCTCGCCATTGGCATAGCGGACTTGGCTTTCATAGATCAACGACCCCGCCGTGCGGATAAGTTCGCGGTCTGCGGCTACAGCCTGGTCGGCCAGTTCTCCGGGGGAGAAATCGAGCGGCTTCTTGCCGATCAAATCGCGGGCGGGCAGACCGATGAAAGCTTCAAAGGCACTGTTGCAGCCCAGGTAACGGAGTTGGTCATCCTTGTAGAAAACCGGACCGGGGATCGCCTCGATTAATTGCCGCATGAAATGAAGTTGCTGCGAGAGTTCTGCGGTGCGTTGAGAGACACGCTCTTCCAGTTCGGAATAGGCTTTCTGCAACTCTTCTCTCTGGTCTTCCAGCAAGTGTCGTCCGGCCTCAGCGGCGCGATTAGCTTCTGCAAGGGCGTCGAGTGCGCGCTCCAATTCACGGGTGCGATGCTGAACTTCCTCTTCCAGCATGAAGGTGGTCTGAAGCAGGCTGAAATCGTTGTCCGGGTTGTTTAGATTGCGCTGCACCTGGTTCATCAGGGCAGTGATGATCTTGTCGCGCCGGCTGATTTCGCGCAGCAATCCAGCGGGGTCGCCAGGGTCGCAGCGGATGTCGTCGGGATTGTTCATGCTGGAACCCGCTTGGCTCCGATGGCGATTCCGGTGAATGTCTGGTTCACGTGCAGGCCGCGGAACTGCTCGCCATAGGTGCTGAAGCCGACCACATTGTGCTCGCTTAAGATACCTGAGACCTTGTCGATGGTGCCATTCTGCCGGAGTTCCAGCCGCCGCAGAATGCAGTCGCAGCCGATCACCAGCCGTGGGGGGCCGATACGCTGTTCGATGTCGTTGAACAAGGTGTTAAGGTTCTCCACCAGATCGACGCCTCGGGCAATGTTGAAGACTATCCCTTCGTCGATTGCGCAGAAGAAGGTCATGCTGCCGTCGGAATTGACCTTTTGGATTGAACGCACGAAATCGGCGCCGCCGACTTTGACCACCATTGGGTGAGCAGAGAAGACCAGCGGATTAAGCTGGTCGAGGCGCAAGCCGACGGCACGGGCATATTCCTGAGCGGCGGGAAAGCCGTTGATCTCGGTGGCAATGCGTCGCTCCGGTATGGCGCCGGTGACCACCATGCGTTCCTTGTCGCAGATGAAATGCTGGGTTTTGAAGGTGGTGAACGGGTGCGGCGTAGAGGCCACCAGCAGCACTGCCGCTTCGTTGTGGAAATGGCCTTCGTAGAGCACCGCCGTCTTCTGGAAGTTCAGGCCGTCACCGGCCGAGCCGCCAACCATCGGAATGCCGCCCAATCCATCGTTAATTGCGCGCGCAACGTGTTCCTCGTGTCCGCACAGGCCATCGATGAGCAGCAGGGCGAAGCAGCGGCTGGGGTCAAACGTCTCAAAGTGCTGGGCCAACTTTTGGCGCAGTCCGTAAGCAAAAGCCTGCCCGCGCCGACTGTCCAACTGTGAAACACCCTCGAGGAGGCCAATCTCGAAGATCAGGTCGTCGCGCCCGAGGGTCAGCCCTGACATCCCGCCTTCCATGTAACCAAGGGTGCCGATCTCGCCTGCTGTGGTACAACCGATGAGCGGCAGGCCAACGAACTCGCGCCGCAGATCTTCGGCCAGAGCGTCGCAATCGTAGCGGCTGGAAAAAAAAGCCAGCCCTAATCCTGATCGCTCATCTACGATCATCCGTCGCAGCTCTGCGGCGGCCACTGCCGGAACCGGATTTGTTGAGGAACCGATGCGGATCTGCGGCTCAAACGCTACAACGGTTTCATTTGCCGTGTGCATCATGCGGGCACCGCCTTGCGCGGGCGCGGCGAGAAGATTTCGGCACGCGATATTATTACACACATTTAACATCTAACATCGGCGGCCAACATGAGCGGCGTTGCTGCGGAATTTCCTTAATTCTAAGGGCTGGCACAGGAATTCCGGTTGCCGCTTCTGCAGTTTGAAATAACTCCACTCAGTAAAGGTTGGCCGCTAGTGTGTGCCTTATGTAGTGCATAGAATCAGGAGAATCTTTGGCTTTCCTGGATCACAGGCACAAGAGCGGGTTACGTACTTGTCATGAGCCGCTCACATCTTTGGACGAAAGTACGCGGTTTTATCCCATGAGATTCTGGCAAAGCAATCGCTCAAGCCATATGTTGTCTCGGTTGCACCGAGCAGGAGGTAGCCATCTGGTTTCATGGCGGAGAAAAGGCGGCTGAACATTTCACGTTTTTTTGCGACATCGAAGTAGATCAAGACGTTGCGAAAGAAAACAGCGTCAAACCTGGGCAGAGTGCACCACGGCTCGGCGAGGTTCAACTCGCGAAACTCCACCATGCTTCGAATACTTGGTGAGAGGGTCCAGTCGGGTCCGTCATGGGTGAAATACTTGGCGAGATACTTCGCGGGAAGACCGCGGTTAATTTCAAGCTGACTGTAACGGCCCGAGCGCGCACGCTCCAGGATGGCCGAAGATAGATCGGTTCCGAGGATCGAAATAGTCCAACCGGGCAGCCCTCCGAATTCTTCCTGGATCATCATTGCGATGCTGTAGGCTTCCTGGCCGCTGGATGAAGCGGCGCTCCAGATGTTGAGCCGACGCAGTGCGGCGCGATCCGCCGTGAGTTCCGGAATGATGACCTGGCGCAGTGCTTCGAAGGGAAGATGATCGCGAAAGAACCAAGTCTCGTTGTTCATCATGGCGTCGAGCACTTTGCGGTGAAGATCATAGAATGAGGTTTGCCGAATGTGCGCGAGCAACTCCTGCACCGAATCCATACCTTCCCGATACGCCAGCGGCGTGAGGCGGGATTCGGCAAGGTAACTCTTACCTTCATCCAGCATGATGGCGGAGTGATGCGCCAGAAATTGCCGCAAGTATTCGAATTCCTGTGATTCAAGCCCCACATTCACCGCCTTGCGCGCTGGGTTGCAGAACGCGATCGCGAGGAGAGGTTTGCGACTGTACGCGGCGCCCGCGCTGGACCCGGCGCACAATCTCATTCGCGATTTCCGTCAAAGGTAAAATGCAGTCGGCGAGGCCAGCCTTGGCCACGTACCCGGGCATTCCCCAGACTACGGAGCTTGCTTCATCCTGAACGATGATCTGACCTTGAGCTTCCTTGATGAGTTCACAGCCACGCAGTCCATCCTGTCCCATGCCGGTCATGATTAATGCCAGTACGTTGGGGCCGAATACATCTGCGGCTGAGCGGAACAGCACATCGACGGAGGGACGGCAGGAGTTTTCCGGTGGAGACTGAAATACGCCGAGGCGAACCGATGAGTCCTCGCGGCGAAGAATCATGTGAAAATCGCCGGGGGCGATCCAGGCGTGTCCCGGCTCGATCAGCGTGCCCGATACCGCCTCCTGCACGATGAGCGAAGAAGTTGCACCGAGACGCTCGGCCAGAAAACGCGTGAACGTAGGCGGCATGTGCTGAACAATGACAACCGGAACCGGGAAACGTTCTGGAAGGTGCGGGATTACTTCTGCCAGCGCGTTCGGCCCACCAGTCGAAGTCCCGATTACCAGGACGTCCACTCTCTGGTTTGTGACCAGAGGCGATGGCGCGGGGGGTGCTGTGAATTCAAAGGGCTTGGCGGAAGAATGGATGATGCCCGCCGGAGCATCCGGAGGCAGCGGAGATCGAGGAGTTTTGAGCTTCCAGCAGAGAGCTTTGATTTTGGGAATGACTTCCAGACGAATTCGCAGCATGCTCTCCTGCACGCTGCCCACGTTGGCGGGTTTTGCGACGTAGTCGTCGGCGCCGGCAGCCAAGGCGTCCAGTGTGGCGAGTGCCCCGCGCTCGGTCAGTGTGCTGAACATGATGACGGGTGTGATGACGCCGCGTCTGCGCAGTTCGCGAAGTGTCTGCAGGCCGTCCATCTCGGGCATTTCAATGTCGAGCGTGATGGCGTCAAGCGTGTACTGCTCAACCATGGCGAGCGCAATTCTTCCATTTGCCGCAACGCAAGCAACTTCAATGTCGGGATCGCCTTCAAGCGCATGACGATGCGGCGCATGACAACAGAGTCGTCCACGACGAGCACTCGATACTTCATTGGATGAGTCCGATGATCTGCAACTTGTTCAGGAACGATTCCTTGGTGAAGGGCTTCATGATGTACTCATTCGCGCCCTCGCGCAGCGCCCGTTCCACCTCGGATTGTTCGCTCTCGGTGGTCACCATCATGATCTTCAGGTTGTCATAGACGCGATTAGAACGGACCTTTTCGAGCAGTTCGATTCCGTTCATCTCGGGCATGTTCCAGTCGAAGAGCGCCAGGTCGGCGCAGCTTTGCTTGAGGCAGTCGAGTGCGTCTGGGCCACACTTGGCCTCGATCACCTCGAAGCCCGCGCCGACAAGAATGGACTTGAGCAGCTTCCGCATTGTGGACGAATCATCAACAACCAAGGCCTGCATGATGTTTCCTTTCACGGCATCGAATCGAGGCACAGCCGAAGGTACAGATCCTACGGCTGTGCTCGAACGATGCAGCTAGTAACGGAACTGCGAGACCAAGGTTTGCAGTTCGGCGGCCATCTTTTCGAGTGAATGTGCGGACTTCGAGGTGTCGGTTGCACCCACGGTTGTGGCGCGTGCGGCGTCTGCGACTCCGCCGATGTTCTTGCTGATATCGGTGCTTCCTTTGGCCGCTTCGGCGAGGGTGCGCCCGATCTCGTTGGTGGTTGCGCTCTGTTCTTCGATGGCACTGGCGATCGTGGTCTGAATGTCGCTGATCTGACCGATCACCTGGCTGATTTGGCTGATGGCCGAGACGGCGCCGTTCGTATCGCCTTGAATGGCTTCGATCTTGCGGCTGATGTCTTCGGTGGCTTTCGCGGTTTCCTTTGCGAGTTCTTTCACCTCGTTGGCGACCACGGCAAAGCCTTTGCCGGCTTCGCCTGCGCGCGCCGCTTCGATGGTTGCATTGAGCGCAAGCAGGTTAATTTGTTGGGCAATGGAGGTGATCACCTTGATGACCTGGCCGATCTCGGCGCTGCTTTGACCGAGCTTCGAGATGGTCACGTTCGTTACCTCGGCGGTGCGAACGGCTGAGGTTGCAACACGAGTCGCTTCGGCAGTGTTCTTGGCGATCTCTTTGATGCTGGCGCTCATCTCCTCAGCGCCGGTTGCAACGGTCTGAACGTTGTTGCTGACCTGTTCGGCTGCCGCGGAGACTACGCTGGCCTGGGTCGCCGTCTCGTCGGCGTTGGAGCCCATGGACTGGCTGACTTTGTTCAACTCTTCTGACGCACTCGCCAATAGTGAGACATTGCGCCCAATCTGTTCGAGAGCAGCGCGCACGGAGTTGGAAAGCGTGTTGACGGCATTGGCGAGCAGTTCGAAATCGCCCGCGTACTTGTTTGTGACGATGCTGGTGAAATCTCCTCCAGCGAGTTTGGTGAGCACTGCGCTGACGTCCTGCATCGGTCCGACGACCGCGTCGAGCGTGGAGTTGACGCCTTCCACGATCTTGCGGAAGTCGCCGTGGTGCTGGCTGGCATCAGCACGGGTGGAAAGCTTGCCTTCCAGAGCGGATTTGGTCAGCATGTTTGTATCAGTCACCAGGTTCTGCAGGACTGTGGCTACGGTGTTGACGGCCTGCTTCATCTTTTCGTGATCGCCTTTGTAAGTCTGCGCGATCAACTCGTCGATCTTGCCGTTGGAAATCTGCGCGAGGATGCGGTTGCCCTCGCCGATGGGTAGCAGGATGGCGTCGAGCATCTGGTTGACGCCGCCGATCACCTCGGCATAAGCACCCTGGAACTGTTCGGACTTGCCTCGTTCGGAGAGCTGTCCATCTCTTGATGCGTCGGTTAGGCGAGCTAGTTCTTTTTGCAGGTTCTGGAGGACCACGGCAACGGTGTTGACGGCCTGCTTCATCTTTTCGTGATCGCCTTTGTAAGTCTGCGCGATCAACTCGTCGATCTTGCCGTTGGAAATCTGCGCGAGGATGCGGTTGCCCTCGCCGATGGGTAGCAGGATTGCGTCGAGCATGCTGGGCTCGCGCTGTATTTGCGTGGCTACTTCGTTGCCCTCGCCGATGGGTAGCAGGATTGCGTCGAGCATCTGGTTGACGCCGCTGATCACGTCGGCATAAGCACCCTGGAACTGTTCGGACTTGCCTCGTTCGGAGAGCTGTCCATCTCTTGATGCGTCGGTTAGGCGAGCTAGTTCTTTTTGCAGGTCCTGGAGGACCACGGCCACGGTGTTGACGGCCTGCTTCATCTTTTCGTGATCGCCTTTGTAGGTCTGCGCGATCAACTCGTCGATCTTGCCGTTGGAAATCTGCGCCAGGATGCGGTTGCCTTCGCCGATGGGTAGCAGGATTGCGTCGAGCATGGCGTTGATTTCGGTTACGAGGTCGCGATAGCGTCCCTGGAAACCCTCGGGCTTGCCGCGCTCACTTAGTTGACCGTCGTGAGAGGCCCGTACGAGCTTGGAGATCTCATCCGCGAAACGCTTCTCCTCGGAGTTGTCCTGAATGACCTCCACGAAGCCGACGATTTTGTTCTGGTCGTCGTAGCGCGGCGACGCCAAAACATTGAGCCAAACATTCTGGCCCTTGATCATATATGCGCTATTTCCGGCCAGTGTGCGCCCTTCGCGCATCGCACGAGCTGCAAGGCACGATCCATTGCGGCAGGCATCACTATCAAACACATCCCACAGTTTGAGTCCGACGCACGATTCCGGCGCGATGCCCGCGAGCAAAGCTGCGGCGCGGTTGAGGTACTCAATCGTGTGGTCACAATCTGAAACGATGACCGGCACCGGGGTGTCGTCAACGTAGCTGGCTTTCTGCATGGAACGATCGAATTCGGAGGCGACGGCGTGAGTTAATTCGCCGCCCATAGTGTGTGAAACTCCGTTCCCGTTTTGTGTGCGACCCGCTCCGACTGCCAATCCTTTTGCTGCCATATTCGCTTCCCCTTTGTTTGTGGATTTCTATTAGTGAGCGCCCGGTCCGCCTGCGCTTGCGGCTGCGCTGATGTTCACGGACCGTTGCGTGTCAAGGACCAGCAGCAGTTCGTTTTTGAGCTTGTAAACGCCCCGGATGAGTTCTCGGCTGGTGCTGGCCAGCGTCTCGGGCGCCTCTTCGAAATCTTTTTCTTCGACTTCCACTACGTCCCCGATTTCATCGACCAGAAGGCTCACTGCGCCATCCGCGGTGCGGACCACAACGTTCATCGGCAACCCTCCATCGAGCCGGTCGCGCACGCCAAGCCGGCGGCGAAGATCAATCGCAGTGACGATCTGGCCACGCAAGTTAATCAACCCGGCTACAACTTCTGGGGCGAGCGGAACACCGGTCATCTCCTGATGCCGTATGACTTCCTGGACTGTCTCGACTTCGACGCCGAAGAGAAGGCCTTGAATGATGAAGGTACAGAACTGCTGCTGAGTTGCGCTCATGCCATCCTCCCTGCGCCCGCGACGGACATCACCAGTTCCGGTACATTGAGCAGATCCGTGACGTGCTGCTGAATGACGGCGGAACCAAGCAGACTTGCGTTGTCAGACTTGTTCACCGAGACGTGTTGATCGACGATGTCGAGAATTTCGTCCACGACCAACCCCACGCTGCGGCCGCCTTCTGAATGCACGACGACTTGCATGGGACCTTCGCGAGTGGTGCGGGCTGTCAATTGCAGAGCGTCGGCGACGCGCACCAGCGGCATGATTTCGCCGCGGTACTGAACTACCTGGCGACTCCCGGACATTTCAATCGTGGCCGGATCAAACTCTTCGAGCCGCGAGACCATTGATAGTGGCACCGCGAGTTTTCCGCTGTCGCCGACGCGGAAGAGCAGCCACGACTCACGTTGCTCGGCACTTTCACCCAAGCCTGACTGGGCGGCGACGGCTGCGTGATCACGGGACTCTCCTGCCAGAGATGCCAGTTGCGCGAGGCCGAGGATGTCCAAGATCAGAGCGACTTTGCCGTCGCCCATAATGGTGGCTCCGGCGAAACACGAAATGCTTTTCAACTGTTTGCCTAAGGGTTTGACTACGATCTCTTCGGTGTCGTTGATTTCATCCACGACCAGGCCGAACTGGCGGCCGTCTGCCTGAAGCACGACGATGTTGATGGACTCATCGGCGGTGTTGCTGCTTGTGCCGCTGAGCTTCAGCTCGCGGTTGAGATAGATGAGCGGGAGAAGGTTTCCGCGAAGGCGATACACGGACGCTTCCTGAATCATCTCGATTCCGGTCTCCGCTGCTTTGCCTTCGAGGCGGACCAGTTCCACCAGGCTGACTTGCGGGATTGCGAAACGTTCGGCTCCGGTTGTGACGATGAGGGCAGGAATGATCGCCAGGGTAAGAGGGATCTTGATTTTCAGTGTAGTGCCGCGGCCACGCGACGAAGTGACATCGACGGTGCCACCGATCTTTTCGATGTTGGTCTTGACGACATCCATGCCCACGCCGCGCCCGGAGATGTTGGTGATCTTTCGTGCGGTGGAGAATCCGGCGAGAAAAATGAGGTTTCCGATCTCGCGGTCAGACATTGCAGCGGCGTGCTGCGGGGTTACAATCCCGCGCTCGATAGCCTTGGCCTTGATTGCCTCCAGATCGAGTCCGGCACCGTCGTCGGAGATCTCGATGTTGACCTGTCCGCCTTCGTGAAAGGCTCGCAGGTAGAGCAAGCCCTGTTGTGGCTTTCCTGCCGCTTCGCGCTCCGCGGGTGTTTCTATGCCGTGATCGAGCGAGTTGCGAACGACGTGCGTTAACGGGTCTTTGATTGCCTCGATGATGGTTTTGTCGAGTTCGGTTTGGCTGCCCTCCATCTCAAGCCGTACCAGTTTTCCGGTTGAGTTTGAGAGGTCGCGTACGACTCGCGGAAACTTGTTCCAGATGTTTCCGATCGGCTGCATACGCGTCTTCATGACGCCTTCCTGCAACTCGGTGGTGATCAGGTTCAAGCGCTGAGCAGTGTTCAGGAACGCTGGATCTTTCTGGTTGGAAGTGAATTGCAGAATCTGATTCCGGGCGAGCACGAGCTCGCCGACGAGATTCATCACCTTGTCGAGAAGATTTACGTCAACCCGGATGTTGCTGGCGACGGTGTCTTCGCGCAACTCACCTTGGGCCTGGAGTGCATCCTGAACGGCTTTCTGCGGGACTGTTCCGCTCTGCACGAGGATTTCGCCGACGCGACGTTGATCGCCGCGCTGCTGAACTTCAAGAGCATCCACAACAGCGGCCGAACCGACGGCGCCCTGTTCGACCATGATCTCGCCGAGCAGATTTGAGGCGCTCGCATCGGCATTGAGAAGATCCGGTTCGGTTGAGGCATCTTCCGGAGCGGTCAAAATTTCAGTGAGGGACTGGATTACGTCGCTAAAATCAAGGTCGCCCTCTTGTCCGGTGCTTTCAAGTGATGCGAATAGTTGGCGGTCAGCGTCGATCATGCGGAGCAGTGCGGAGGTAATCTCCGCATTGACGCTGAGCTTGCCGTCGCGCATGCGGGAAAGAATGCTTTCTCCGACATGGTTGACCGCCTCGATCTTTTTAAGGCCGATTGCTCCGCTGGTTCCCTTGAGGGTGTGAATGGCGCGAAAGATTCGCGCAACTAATTCTTTTGAGCTTGGATTCTTTTCAAACTCGACGAAGTCGCGGTCAAGCTGGTCAAGCAGCTCACTGCCTTCGATTAAAAAGTCCGGGATGAACTCGTCCATTTGCGTTGGCTCCCAGGTACTGCCAGGACTGGCGTGTGCACAACCTTCTTCAATTTCACCTATCGGAAAAGGTTGGGCGTAACTTGAGGCAATCTGGGGGAAATTAACCTCTTTCCGGCAGTTGGAATCCCGAAACGATTGAGGGCTGTAGACTGGGAGCGGGTTTGAGCTGAGTGGAGGCAGTCACCAGATGGGTGAGTTGCGCGAGGTGGGGATTTCTGTACGCGGGCAGGAAGTGGAGGCGTTTTCGGTAGACACGCCGGGTGGGCGGATCCATGTACGCTGGGATTACGAGGCCAGCGCCACGCCGAACGCGCAACTGGCCTTTTTCGCGGAGTTTCTTTCCACCACTGGGGTGTATGACTCTTGGCTGGAGAGTTGCCCGCTTAGTTATATCAGCGGCAACGCGCCCGGCAAGCGGGACGTTCTTGGCACCTGGTTTCTATCCATTCTGGCAGGGCACAGACGTTATGCTCACATTACCGGTCTGCGGGGCGACGGAGTAAGTCCGCAGATCCTTGGAATGAGTAAGATTGTCAGCGAGGATTCACTTCGCAGATCGCTGGCGCGGATGAGCGCAGAGCAAAGCCGGGACTGGCTGCGTCCGCAATTGCTCTCCAGTGTGCAGGCCGCGCTGAACTCGCCGTGGATCCTGGATATCGACACGACGATCAAGACGCTGTTCGGCAAGCAAAGCGGGGCCGAGGTCGGCTACAACCCGCACAAGCCTGGCCGGCCCAGCCACGCACTGCACACTTACTGGGTTGGCAACCTGCGGCTGGTGCTCGATGTCGTGGTTTCTTCTGGAAAGCAGCACAGCTCCCTGCACGCGCGACCTGGACTGTGCGCGGTGCTGGATAGCTTGAGCCGAGAGCAACTGCCAGCTTTGGTGCGCGGAGACTGCGGTTACGGCAACGAGCCGTTTATCGGCGAACTGGAAGATCGCGGCCAGCCCTATCTGTTCAAACTACGCCAGACCAAAGGGGTGCAACGGCTGCTGGCGCGCCAGTTTGCCCGCGAGGACTGGAGCACGCCCGGCCCTCGCGATCAGGGTTGGAGTGCGGTGGAGGACACCCTGCGGCTGACCGGGTGGGATAAATCACGCCGGGTCGTGATCCTCCGTCGAACGTGCAAAGTCCGACTTAGCGCTGAGTCGAAAGACCAAAGATGAACAGATCGAGCTACTGCTGCCTGACGAGGACGTGCAACTGTGGGAGTACGCGGTGCTGGTGACCAACAGCAGCTACCCGCTGGATGCAATGGCGCAGTTATACCGCGATCGGGCCGATGCGGAGAACGGCTTCGATGAGTTGAAGAACCAGCGGGGCTGGGGCGGCTTTACGACACAGGACATGGAGCGCTGCCAGACCAGCGCACGTGCCGTAGCCTTGGTCTACAACTGGTGGAGTTGGTACTGCCGTGCGGCCAAACCGGGGGCGAGGATGGAAGCCATTACCAGCCGTGCGCTTTTACTGGCAGCCGTGGGCAGAGCGACCAAACATGCCGGAAAAACAACGCTCTACCTGACGCCGATGCACGCTGCCAGGAAAACCCTGATGCTGATGATCGCCAATATCCACAAGGCTCTACGCCATGTAAGAACAGTTGCGGAGCAGTTTCCTGCAACCAACCGATGGAAGGCCCTGCTGGACTATCTCGTGGGTAAAATCACTCCACCTCTAACGCCGAGGCTCCTCGAAACGAATATCGGTTTCACAGAGTAACTGCCGTTTTTAGGATGAATTTAGTACGGCCGCCAGTGACGCGGACTTGAGACAAAAAAAGCCCCAGGTCGTTTCCTGGGGCTAAAAGGAGAGTCGTGTTTGAGGCTAGGAGCTATTTCAAAATCGCAGCCAGATCCTGCTCCGGGTTGGTGATTGCCATCAGGTTGTAATTCTGCTGCAGCAATCCGAGGACGGCGGGCGAGATGAACGCCGGCAGCGATGGGCCGATTCGAATGTTCTTGATGCCGAGATGTAGCAGAGTCAACAGAATTGCCACGGCCTTCTGCTCATACCAGGAGAGCACGAGCGAGAGCGGCAGGTCGTTGACGCCGCAATCGAAGGCTCCGGCGAGCGCGACGGCGATCTTAATGGCCGAGTAGGCATCGTTGCACTGGCCGATATCGAGGAGGCGGGGAATGCCTCCGATGTCGCCGAACTGCAGCTTGTTAAAGCGATACTTGCCGCAGGCCAAAGTGAGAATCACGCAGTCGTCGGGCACGGATTCGGCGAGCTGGGTGTAGTAGTCGCGGCCGCTCTTCGCGCCATCGCATCCGCCGATGAGGAAGAAATGACGGATCTTGCCGGCCTTCACGGCGCCCACGACCTGGTCCGCAACACTGAGCACGGCGTTGTGGCCGAAGCCGGTGAGGATGGTGTCATCAGGCCCGGTTTCGGCAAAGCCCGGCGCAGCAAGCGCGGCTTCGATCACTGGAGAAAAGTCCTTGCGGGAGACGTGCGTGAGGCCCGGCCAAGCCACCGCGCCGCTGGTGAAGATGCGATTGCCATAGCTGTTCTTAGGCTGCTGAATGCAGTTGGAGGTCATGAGAATGGCGCCGGGGAAAGCGGCAAACTCTACGGCCTGGTCTTGCCACGCGCCGCCGTAGTTGCCGGCCAAATGCTTGTAAGCCTTGAGTTTGGGGTAGCCATGACCGGGGAGCATTTCACCGTGGGTGTAAATCTGGATGCCGGTGTCCTTGGTCTGTTCGAGCAGGGCGGCGAGGTCGGCAAGATCGTGCCCGCTGATCAGGATGGCTTTGCCTGCGACGGGGTGGAGGCGAACTGCGGTGGGGACAGGATTGCCGAAGGTGTCGGTATGTGATTTATCCAGCAATTCCATGACACGCATGTTCAACTCGCCCACTTTCAGCGCATATCCCAGCAGATCTTCAACAGAGGGCGTGGGGCGGGTCAGGAAATCGAGAACCTCGTGAATGGTGGCGTGGATTCCGGCGTCGGTGCCTCCAACCTGGCGGGCGTGCTCGGCGTAGGCCGCAACTCCCTTGATGCCGTAAAGGATCAGCTCCTGCAAGTTGGCAACTTCGCTTCCGTTGTTCTGGCTGGCGGCGGGAATGCTGTAAAGATTTCCCTGTGAGATCAGGCCATCGATGTGTCCCGCGGGCTGGAACTTGCTGGGGCCGTTGAATTGCTCTGGCTGCAAGCCTTTGGCGGCAGCGGCTGCCACATAGAGGTCGCGGGCGCGGTCGCGGGCCTTCGCGGTTTCTTCGATGAGAGCGGCGACCCGGACGGGGTCAAAGTTTACGTTGGTAAGAGTGGCGAAGAGCGCCTCGACCACAAACTCGTCAATGGAGGCATCGCGAACCCCGAGCTGGGCTGCGCGATGGGCAAACATGGATACGCCCTTGAGGGCGTGCAAGAGAAGATCCTGCAGGGTCGCGGTATTGTCATCCTTGCCGCAGACGCCAATCTGCGAGCATCCCTGGCCTTTGGCGGTTTGTTCACACTGGTAACAGAACATTTGGTAGAGCTCCCTTATGTCGGACTACATTAGTGAGGCTACCGGAGGATTCAGCGAGTGACAGCGACCAAAGTCACAGCCGCAGGAAATGCCACTGCGCGCTTCAGATTCGTAAATGCTTGCGGACAATGCCAATCCGTTTTACGCTCGTTACATCCTGCTAATTAAGGTTCCGGGCCGGGTGGCCGGAGGAAGGTGAGCATCGCAGCGTACGGGAATCTCTTGCGGGGCGATGTGTGTATTGACAATTGGCTATGTTCTACGCAACCGATGATCTGAGAATTAAATGGACGAAAGTGGTTCTGCCGCCGGTTTTCCTGGAGGAGGAGCTGCCGATGACGGATGCCGCCTCGGCAACCGTCTTCCAGACTCGCAATGCAATCTGCAACGTGCTGGCGGGCCGGGACAAGCGCCTCATCGCGGTTGTAGGCCCCTGCTCCATTCATGACACCAAGGCTGCGCGCGAATACGCGACGCGGCTGAAGGAAGTCACCGCCGAGGTCTCAAATGAACTGATCGTGGTGATGCGGGTGTATTTTGAAAAGCCGCGCACCACAATCGGCTGGAAGGGCTTGATTAACGATCCCTACCTTGACCAGTCGTATAAGATTAACGACGGCCTACGCCTGGCCCGTCGCCTTCTGCTGGACTTGGCCGAAATGGGCGTGCCAGCGGGAACCGAATTTCTCGATATGATTTCGCCGCAGTATGTGGCCGCGCTGGTGAGTTGGGGAGCGATTGGTGCTCGCACCACGGAGAGCCAGATTCACCGTCAACTGGTCTCTGGGCTCTCTTGTCCGGTCGGCTTCAAGAATGCGACGTCAGGAGACGTGCAGATTGCCATTGAGGCGATGCTCTCAGCAGCCTATCCGCACACTTTCCTTGGCCATTCGAAATATGGGCAGTCGGCGATCTTTGTAACCACCGGCAATCCGGACACGCATGTTATTTTGCGCGGTGGCAGCAAGATGGTGAATTACACCTCCGATGCCGTTGCGGAGGTCTGCGCCCGGCTGGAGAAGAGCAAGCTGAAGCCGCAGGTAATGATTGACTGCAGCCACGCTAACAGCCAGAAGGATCACACCCGGCAGTCTGTGGTGTGCCGCGATGTCGCCGCACAGGTTGCTAACGGTGAAAAACGCATCATCGGCCTGATGATTGAGAGCAGCCTGGTCGCAGGCTCGCAGCCGCTGACGGAAGGCCGGCCCCTGACTTATGGGCAGAGCATTACGGACCCTTGTATCGGATGGGACGAAACGTACGGACTGTTGAAAGAGTTGGCTGCGGCGGTGAAGGCGGGGCGTTAACGCGAACTGCTGAACTACTCAGGATTACGAATACGTACTTAGTCTTATGCGGGGGCTTTGCCGCCACGGCAGCCCCGCAAAAATCCAATACAAAACAAACAAAAGCATAGAAAATAATCGCATCCTCGCACGCTGGAATGCATCAACTCTCGACCAAGCGTGTCAATACTTCACTACCCTGCATTTAATTCCCATCATCGCTCCATTTCGAACAACCCAAACCTACTCTGGAGCGTCCGAGCTATGTACGTGCTTGACTTGTCGCGCTGCAAGTTATCGAGGCAATGATTTTCACGATAGCAAAACGCGAGGATGCATAGAAGCCAAAGTTATGCTTACAGAACTAAGAGAAACCGCAGGCCTCAAAAACTATAAGGGCACCGCCGACTACAGCATTGCGCGGTGGTACGTTGCCTACACAAAGGCGCGCCACGAGAAAAAAGTTGCTGCTCATCTGGAGATGAAACAGGTAGAGGTTTTTCTTCCCCTATACAAAACCACTCATGTCTGGAACGGAAGACGGGCAGTTTTGCATCTGCCGCTGTTTCCTGGCTACGTCTTTGTTCGTACCTCGTTGCAGGACAGGTTGCGTGTGCTGGAAGCTCCCAGCCTCATTCAACTGGTCGGCTCGAGAGGACTGCCGATTCCGTTGCCGGATTCCGAAGTGGAGCAGCTTCGCGCCTGTCTTTCTCTTGGTCTCAATGCAGAGCCGGTGCCTTATTTGCATTCTGGAGATGCGGTGCGGATTATCGACGGACCGCTCAAAGGGTGGAAGGGAAAGGTAATCCGAAGCGATGGGGAGACGCAGTTCGTTCTCTCTGTGGACCTGATCATGCGATCCGTTGCAGTAAAAATCGACGCTTCGCGCTTAGAGCGAATCTGTGCTGCCAATACTGCTGCAGCCTGAGATGTTTGGTTGTTTATTAAGTCAGGGCTTCGGTTGAAGGCATAGGTATTGGGAATAGCTGGACTTTGTTTAAGTCCATTGGAAGGTATATGGCGAACAATGTTTCCGGTGGTACGCAGTACAACTCGACTACGACTGCCGCGTTACTTTCATACCGGCGGGTACTAATTGTAGCGTGCGAGACAATTCTGTTCGCGTTAACGTACTGCTTCAGCTTTCTGCTGCGCTTTGATCTCAGGCTGAATGCGGAAAATCATTCTCTCATCACGCAGACGTTGTTGTACGTCATCGCCATTAAGCTAATTGTCTTCCTCTGTTTTGGCCTCCTTAGCGGATGGTGGCGCTACGTGGGAGTGCACAGCCTTATCAATATCGCCAAGGCCGCCTTCTGCAGCGCTGCGATCCAGGTTGTCGTGATCCATTACCTGCTTCGCCCGGCAGGCTATCCGCGCTCTGTGTTTCTCATCGACATGCTGCTTACCATAGTGGTTGCGGGAGGCGCGCGTTTTGCGGTTCGCGTTTATACAGAAACAGTCCGGCAAGATACCAAACAGCGCAGGACTTTGTTGGTGGGGGCGAACCGGGAGGGAAGCTCTATTGCACGCCAGTTGCTTGAACAGCCGGAGTTGAACTACAGCCCCGTGGGTTTTGTCGACGACGATATCAGCAAAATAGGTATCAGAATCCATAACGTTCCAGTGTTAGGAACCAGTGAGGCTCTCGGGTTGCTTGTCGAGCGCCATCAGGTCGCCTGCGTGATGATCGCGTTGCCCTCCGCCAAGGGGTCGGAGATCGAACGTATCGTGACCAGTTGCCGCGAATGCAACGTGGAATTCAAAATTCTCCCTCCCTTCAGAGCGCAGATAGGCCGCTCCGACCTGGTAAGCCAGGTGCGAGAAGTGCGGGTGGAAGACTTGCTTGGTCGGGAACCAGTTCAGAATAGCCTCGATGACATTCGAGCGAAAATCCAGAACAAGGCTGTTCTTGTTACTGGCGCGGGTGGTTCCATTGGCTCCGAGTTGGTCCGCCAACTTGCGACGCTGCAACCAAGAAGCCTGATTCTCTTTGAACGCTCAGAGAACGATCTCTACAAAATCTGTATGGAACTTGCAGCCACACACAAGAATCTCAACTATGTGCCCGTGATTGGAGACATTCTGGACGTTAATCTGTTGCGCGAAGTATTCGCGCAGCACCGGCCGCAATCAGTTCTTCACGCCGCGGCTTACAAACACGTTCCCATGATGGAGCAGCACTGCTTCCAGGCAGTCACGAATAATGTTTTCGGTACTTACAATGTGGCCCTGGTTGCACGGCAGTACGAGGTGGATGACTTTGTGATGATTTCCTCCGATAAAGCGGTTCGCCCCACGAATATCATGGGCGTAACTAAGCGAATTGCGGAGTTACTCATTCTCGCGCTGCAGAAGCAGCATACGCGATTCATGGCCGTGCGCTTCGGCAATGTACTGGGCAGCAACGGTAGCGTTCTTCCGCTGTTTAAACAACAGATCGCCAGTGGAGGCCCAGTAACTGTAACTCACCCAGATATCGAAAGATTCTTTATGACAATTCCGGAAGCGGCGCAACTGGTGTTGCAGGCGCTTAGTATGGGATGCGGCGGGGAAATATTTGTTTTGGATATGGGGGAGCCAGTAAAGATCGTAGAGCTCGCGCGTAACTTAATCCGGCTTTCCGGATATGAGCCCGATCGCGACATTCCCATTGTGTTCTCTGGGCTGAGGCCGGGAGAGAAGCTTTTTGAAGAGTTGCATTTGGAAGCTGAGGGAATGGCTCCGACAACGCATCAGAAAATCCGCGTTCTAAATGGCATGCATCCGAGTTTTGAACAGGTGCAGTCATGGCTCAATGAACTATCAAGCCACAGCGAGGCAAAGAATGTTCATGCGCTGGTTGCTACGATCCGCAATATTGTTCCGGAATACAAGCCAAGCAAGGAGATACTTGCGCTCTCCCAAACAGACCGATACGACATTCTGCTGCCTTACAGGCGCGCACGGGCTGCGTTGGCAAGCGAGGAAAGCCGGGCGGCCTAGGGCAAAGGCAATCTCATGATTCATGGGGTGATTGCGGGGAGCTAACTATGAGTGATTCGACCTTTATTCCATTTCATCGTCCGTCGCTTGGGCAAGAGGAGTACGACGCTGTACGTCAGGTGCTCGAATCGCAATGGCTTACCACCGGTCCGGCAGCACAGCGGTTTGAACGCGAGTTCGCAGAGTACATCGGTTGCAAGCACGCCTTGGCCGTAAACTCGGCAACGGCGGCACTGCAGTTGGCTCTGGATGCGATTGGAATTAAGGAGGGAGATGAAGTACTAGTGCCCTCGTATACTTTCACTGCGACGGCCGAAGTTGCGACTTACTTTGGTGCACGACCGGTGTTGTGCGACAGCTTACCAGGTGCTTTCAATATTGATCCTTCCGACATTGAAAGACGGATCACCGAAAGAACTCGCGCAATTATTCCGGTCCATATTGCGGGCGAGGCGTGCGACCTTGACGCAATTCATAGCATTGCTGGGCGGCATCAGCTACAGGTGATAGAGGATGCTGCCCACGCGTTGCCGGCAAGCTACCGGGGACGTCGCATTGGTACGATTTCCGATCTGACGGCATTCAGCTTCTATGCAACCAAAACCATTACCACCGCTGAAGGGGGGATGCTAGTAACTGATCGTGATGATTATGCCCGGCGGATCTCGATGATGCGGTTGCACGGTATTAGCGGCGACGCCTGGAAAAGATATTCGAAGGAAGGATCATGGTACTACGAGGTCGAAAATGCTGGCTATAAGCTGAACTTGTGCGACCTGCTCGCAGCACTCGGTTCGGCGCAATTAGCCAAGTGCGACAAGTTTGCCGAGCAGCGGCGCGCCATAGCCGAGCACTATTGGGAGGCCTTCGCCGCGTTTGATGAATTGCAGAATCCGCCGACGGCCGAAGACCCCGCAGGACATGCATGGCATTTGTTTATCCTTCGCATCCGTCCCGGACTGCTCGATCTCAGTCGCAACGAGTTTGTAGAGGAACTGAAAAAGCGTGGCATCGGAAGCAGCGTTCACTTTATTCCGTTGCATCTGCACCCATTTTATCAACGCGCCTACGGATATCGGCGAGGACAACTCCCCAATGCTGAGGCTGCTTATTCGTGCTGTGTTTCATTACCGATTTTCCCAGGCATGACCGAAGCGGAACAGATGCGAGTCATCGGAGCTGTCGGGGAGATCGTAAGAGAACATCGCAAACGAAAATCGACGGCAGCATGAATCCTCTTCGGGCCAGCTTCGAATTAGAGTCAAGTACGCCCGAAGCCGCTGGCGTGATCAGCAATTGGTGCAGCGCGGCGGGAAAACGCGCTTTCGATCTGCTCTGCACAATTCCAGTGTTGGTTGCTGTTGTGCCCGTCATGCTGCTTATCGCGGTCGGAGTCCGACTCACGTCTGGTAGTCCAGTTCTATTCCGGCAAAAGCGATTCGGCCGCAATGAATGCGAGTTTGAATGCGTTAAGTTTCGCACTATGGTGCGAAGCGCCGGCGTGAAAGTAACTCAGGCCGGGGATGCGCGTGTTACGCGCATGGGACGCATGCTCAGAAAATGGAAACTCGATGAGTTACCGCAGCTCATTAATGTTGTGCGTGGGGATATGAGCTTGGTGGGACCTCGTCCCGACTTGCCGGAGTTTATCGTTGAGCTGGATTCAACGAGGCGCAAGCGCTTGGCGTTACTCACACCCGGCATTACCGGTTGGGCCACCTTGAATTTCCGACATGAGGAAGAGCTACTCGCGGATGTCGCGCCGGAGCAACTGCGGTCCCACTACGTCCACCAGGTGCTGCCCCAAAAAAGTGACCTAGATCTGGACTACGCATCGCGTGCCTCTTTTTGGAGTGACTTGATGATTTTGCTCCGGACCGTGGCCGCCATCTTTTAACAACAAGCAATCTGCGCACAAACAATAAGCCGCCCATTGCTGGGCGGCTTAGTTGTCACGCGCCTCCGTATGGAACTGTCTAGATCGGGTGATAGATTGCCATGCCAGACGCGGTGCTGAGGATCGCATCCAACCCCTTGCGGATCCCGGTTTTGGCCTTGCTGTTTGGAATAAAAAGAATATCGTTGGCTTGAAGGTTTATGTCGGAGTTTTTCGCACTGTAGATCTTATCCAGTGCAATCGGAGTCTCCTGCTGCGCTCCGGACGGGGACTTGCGAATGAGTTTTGCTTTGCCAAGAGATGCGGTTGGATTTGTGCCCTGGGCGAGAGCGATCGCCTGCAGCACTGTCATGTTTGCGTTTTCCATTACGAATCCGCCAGGAAGCTTAACGTCGCCGACGACATAAACGATTCCAGCTTTGGAAACCATCACAGTGTCTCCGGGTCTGACTTCGACATTGCTCTGGCTCCAGTCCTTCACTCCGATGGGCATCTCCACCACTTGGGCCTGGGTCTCACCCCGGCGCATGATCATGACTTTCTTGCCAGCCTTTGGAGTAACTCCGCCCGCCGCAGAAATGGCATCGAAGAGCGTGTGCGTCCCCAGCAACGGGTAGATCCCGGGTTTAGTTACTTCTCCGAGTACGGAAATACCCTGAGTCGCGTATTCCTTTGCAAACACGTTTACCTGAGGATCGCGAAAATACTTACCTTCGCGCAGGCGTGAGGCAATCAGGTCCTGTGCCTTGCTTATTGAAAGGCCTGCGACGGTTACGTTTCCAATCATAGGTAAGGCAATTTGTCCTTCGCGGCTGACTCGAACTTCGCGCACGTACTCCGGTGCGCCTTCCACACTGACCTGCAAAAGATCTCCGCTTCCAATCAGCAACTCTGAAGGCATCTGACTCTGCAACACAGCAGACGAGCTTTGTTGTACTGGGGCAACCGTTGCGAGAGAGGCAACACTCTGGCCCGATATGGGCAGCGCCAAGCTAAAGAAAAGTAGGGTTACCATTTGTTTGTAATATGCTAGCCGCATAACTAGAACCTCACGCGTTTGGTTTTCAGAGAGTGTTGGCAAAGCGACCGCCACAGTCTTATTGGCTTATTGGAATCATCTTCGACTGGAAGAATAGGATCCGCGCGTCGGTCGCCTGGTAGTGGTCTGAGTGGTTGAGAGTATGGGTGCCGACTCGCGAAAACCGAGTCGCAATTGCGGCGGGCTGCACCTGAGAACAACTCTCAGAGGTAGTTCCGCGTGAGACAGCTCTCTCATAAAGTGGGCGACGTTCGCACCAAAAGCAAACTAGCCTTGCCGTCATTAAATTGCTTTACAATTCGCGAATAGACCTCGATTGTCTTCTGCGAAATCGAATCCCAGGATAAGGCTCCGCAAGCGAGCTCTCCAACTGCGTTTTGCATCGATCTCTGCGCCGCCTTATCGAGAAGAACACTTTCTAACGCGGCGCCGAGGGCCGGTACGTCGCCCGGTGGCGTGAGCCGTCCGTGAACTCCGTCCACAATCGTTTCTGCAATTCCGCCGATCCGACTGGCTACCACCGGTTTGCCAAATGCCAGCGCGGTCATGAGTACCCCGCTCTGGTCAATCTCGGTGTACGGCAAAGCGACTAGCGTAGCCTCGTTGAAAAGCCGAGGAATCTCTTCCTCATCGAGAAAACGCAGCTCCCACTGGATGTTCTGATCGATACCTAACGCCTGCGCACGCTTGCGGATGGGTTCCATGTTGATGCCTGGCTTTCCGGCAATCAGCAAGCGAGTACGTTCGCGGAGATCCTTGCGAAGCAGAGCAAAAGCTTCAATTAAGATGTCAAGTCCTTTGTAGTATTCAATCGAGCCGAAGAACAGAATAACTTGCTGCTCCCCGGCAGCTGTGACCCGAACCGGCGCTAACGAGGAATAATAACTCAGCACACCATGCGGAATCAGATGAAGCCGTTCCGGAGTTATCCAACCGCGCTCAAGAGTTCTCGTTTGACTAAAATCGGAGTGGACGATGACAGCACTGAATTGTTCAAACGCGGATCGAGTCTGCAACGTTTGCCATCGCGATATGCTGCCGTGGAAAAAGCTGTTGGTATTATGCGTGGTCAATACCAGCGGAGCGATTCGTGCAAGCCTTCTCAAGAAGAACGCGTCTACCAGAGGGAGTGGGAGCCATTGGAAGTGGATAACATCGGGCTTCGAACGCGTCATTTCCGCTACGAAGGCCTCCATCCCTAGTGCGTGCTCGATGCCTTTGGCATATTTCCACAGGCAACCGCGCCGGTGTTTGCGGGCATAGCCGTGGCACAGAGGGTAGAAGTGTTCCCAGTCCTCGAAGCTTCGCGTGGGCCAGCGCCAAGATGAGTGAAGGAACTCACTTCTCGCCAGGGTGACTACTAAACCCTGCCGTGCAAGGCCCTCACACAGTGAGTAGTCGTAGGGGAGCGTGAAGCATGCTGGGTCAACGATAACTACCCGAAGTGTGTCTGAGGGAGCAGCAATGCTACGACGAGATCCGAAGTTCAACAGAGGTTGAGCGGACATAAGCAACCTATCGATAGCCGAGAACAGATTGATAGATGCGCATGTAGTTAGCGGCATTCTGCGCGGATGAAAACTTACTTACAGTTTTTATTCCATTACAGATCACAAAGTTGCGCAAGGACCCTGTACTTAGTAATGTTCGAGCCGCGTCTGCTATCACTTCTGCATCAGCGGAGTTTACCAGTCGTCCGCTGATGCCATTTGCTATTACCTCACTGATTCCTCCGACGTTCCGAGATACGATTGGAACTCCAAGTGCGAGCGCTTCCAGCAGCACCGTTGGCAAACCCTCATGGTCGGAGGTAATGAGCAGCATGTCCATCGCGCGCAAAACGTCATAGATGTCCTCGCGTTCACCAACAAAGAGTACCCGCGGTTCCATGTCGCCGCCCCGCAAGGATCTCCGCAGTGCCTCCTCTTCTCTACCAGTGCCTGCGATTACAAAGCGATAAGAATCAGATTCGCGTGAAAGGCAGCGCGCGACGTCCAGAAAAAGATCCGCCCGCTTGACCGCCTCAAGCCTGCCGACCATTCCGATAACCTGGCACTCCGGACTGATCTGCAGCCTTCTCTTCGCCTCCTCGACCGTGAACCGGGAGCGCACTTTCGCTAAGTCAATTGCGTTGCGAATCACCGTGAGCTTATCGCTGGAGACTTTGCTTCGCAGCCTTTGCTTCAGGTCGTCACTTACGCAGATAACGTGGCTAGCATAGCGGGCGGTCATGCTCTCCATGCGGTAAACTACACGATCCTTCAGGGTCAATGGCTCAGGCATTCCATGTTGAGTGCGCACCAGGAAAGGGACTCCGAACCGGCTCGCCAAGAGCAGTGCGAGTACGTTTTCCTTACTCTTGTGCGAGTGCAACACATCGATTTGTTTATTTTGCAGGACCCGGGAAGCCTCACGGAACGAGGTTAGGAACCTTCCACTGGCGCGTGGTATTCGAGCTGTCTCGATCCCGGAGTTCGTCAGTTCGTCTCCCAACCGCCCTTCGCCCAAGACAATCGCGCTTAGGGACAATGCAGTATCTACGGCGAGTTCGCGAAGAAGCATCGCGATCTGGGCCTCTGCCCCCGCCCACTGATCCGCAGAAACCAGGTGGCAGACGGCGAGGCTGCTATCTGGGCGCATGCGGAAGTGAGCGTGTAATTGAGGCTCGTCAATCGGTGTCGCAATTTGCGCTGGATTTGTGGCGTTCATAATCAAGCTGAAGTGGAAGGGAAGTACATGTGTTGCGAAAAAAGATACTAACGTCTAGATGCGGGACTCTGGCTGCTCTGGACCGGCAACCCTCAAAGCCACCTCATTTCTCGACGCGTCTTCCGTTTGACTAACGGTCCTTGCGCTCTTTATCCCCGCAAGCCAGCGCCCCACGATCCCTGACCAGGAGTACTCGCGTTCAACCAGAAGCCTGCCATTGCGGCCCAGTTGCTGGCGCAGCGCGGCATCATCTGCCAGCTTCATCATTGCCTCGGCCAACGCGGCGGAATCTTCCGGAGGTACGGCGATTCCGCATTCGTTGCGTGCGATCAACTCCGCTGATTCGCCGCTTCCGGAGAAGATAACCGGCACGCCACAACTGAGAGCAGGAAACAGTTTTGCCGGGCGCATCCTGCGTGCCACGGCCATGTCGCGGTAAGTAGCGATTGCCGCGCACGCGACCGAATAAAGCTGGGGGCTCTCCTCGTAAGAGATTCTCGGAAAGCGCACGTTGGTCAGTCCCTTGCTCTTAACTAACGCCTCGATGCGCTCCCTTTCCGGACCGTAGCCGACCATCAGAACCACGAACTCCGGATGCTTGGCAAGCCGCTCCGCTGCTTCGATGATGGTATCCAGGGCTTGGTAATAGGTCATCGTGCCGACGGAAACGATGACCTTTTTTCCGTGGAGGCGCAGTCGATCCAGCAATTCCTGGGAGGCTGGTTGCGGATTGAACAGCGCCGTATCAGCTCCATTGGGCAGAAAAGTAATTTTCTCGGCAGGCAGCCCACGCGATACAAAATGCTCGACGAAAGCATGCGTCACAGTCGAAATTGTCCACGCGTTTCGTAGTAGAAAATTCTCAAAGCGCAATGCCAAGCCGAGAATTGGTCCGCGCAAATATCCGAGTTGTCCCGCCACATCCACCTGTAGGTCCGGGACGTTGTACACGTAGGGCACGCCGCGAAGCCATTTCATCAGCAGTGCCACGATTCCGAGTGGAAGCGGCTGCGACTCCACAAACAGAACATCCGGACGTGGTCCGAACAGCGCGCTTAGCGCGCTCAACGCGAAGCTGCAGTAATTGGCGATTCGCGCCAGTCCGGAACGGCTGTTCGAGGCGAAGACCCAAAGCCGTTTCACCGGAATACCATCGATCTCCTCGCGTACCGACCAGCGTCCAGCATATCCGGCGAATATCTTTCCCAAAGGATAATTCGGCATGGCTGTGAGCACAGAAACATCGATGCCAAGTTTACGCAGTTCGCTAGCAAAGGAGCGAAGCCGTATCTGTGGCGCGCCCATCTCCGGGGCGTAGTACTGAGTCAGGATCAACCAGCGTTGCGGAAGTGCTTTCATCTCACCTCTCCTAAGGCTCCCAAAAACTGTTTTCATCGAAACCCTTCCTAAGCCTTCAAACATCCGACAGATGCCATAACGTCAAGCTTCCTGCAAGTGCGCGGTTCGTACATTCATCGTCATTCGGTCAACTTTTCCAGCAGTGCTGAACCAGTCACTTGCTTTGCTGCCGGTAACGATGCCTCCTGTTAGCGAGCAATCTTCTGCGGTTAACTAGCGAATAAGCGAGGGCCATTCACGATTCAGACTATGCGAACCCGTTCCCGTCACGATAGGGAGCCTACCAGTTGCTCGCTGCTCTGCGAGGTTGCAATTGTATCGTCGATGTTGTTGGGAACCGGCGCGGGCGGCAGAAAGTCGACGCGAGGTGCGCGGGAGCATACTGCCATCATTATCCACACCATCCAGAACGCTTTGGTCCAAAGCGTGCCGAGAAAAAATGATGCAACCAGCATCCCACAGGCGGCGGCTTCGCACGCAATAATGCGGAATCGTGGAGCGCCCGTACTCAATACATCGCGCCGAACTGCGCAACGCCAGTGAGACAGGATCGCCCAGCCAAACAGAACAAGTCCGATGATTCCCGATTCAACCGCAATTTGCAGAAAAATATTGTGTGGTGCGCGATTCAAACCAACGAACTCAGCTGCGTGTGCCGCATAGTCGTTGTAAATGACAGTAAAGTTGCCAACGCCCGCGCCTGCCAGAAAGTAATCTTTCAGTGCGGCCAATCCGGTCTGCCATATATAGATCCGGCCTGCTCCTCCCGATGACTCCGCCTGTTCCAGTCTATGAATGAGAAACGCAGGAGCGAACATCAGGGTGCCGCCCAACAGCGTCAACGGTACGAGCACACGCCAGTGGATGCCCAATTTGCGCAGGTAAAACATAAGCATTACCGCAATTGCAAGTAGTGCGCCGCGCGATCCAGTAACAAAGATTCCAGACACAATTAGCATTGCGCAGAATGAGAAAAGAAGCCTGACCTGTAGTTTCGCTGATCCGAGAAGCTCTCCGACGACTAGCGAAAGCGGGAGCAGCAGGCTTGCCGCGAGGATGTTGGGATCCATCTGCCTGTCGCCGAAGACAAGCGAGCCTCGCATATTTAGCTCGTGATAAAAGATCCCGCTGCAGAATTCATTGAGCGTAATGGCCGCCGCTACACATCCTCCAAAGATTGCGAACCGGGCTATGCGCGAAGTCTCCTTTTCCGAAAAATGGCAGCAGGTCATGATGAGGTAAAACACAAAAAGGCTGAGCATGGTGGGCAAATGTTGAAGCGCTACACTTTTATCGACAGCCCATAACACCGTGCATGCTTCCCAGGTAAGAAAGGTGAACCAGGCGACGGTTGGATTCAGAGGAAGGCGTAGCCGGCGCAGAGCAAGAAAAGACCCGAACGCAATGAATAAGGTAATGAGTCCGATCAGTGAAGTCAGTGTTACTCCGCTTGGCCCCGACTGCATTGCTAATACGTCATCAAAGGGAACAAGGAATACAAACACGCCAAGCCACATGTAGGCGGGCCAAAGCGCCAACAGAGCGAGTCCCATAACTCCGCTAAGTGCGACCCAGGCTTCCTTCGCAACCAGCCATCCCGTCACGGTGGCGATCAGGAAAAGGATGAAACCGAAAAGCAGCTTTTTAGGTAACGAGTTTTCGTTCATGCACATTGTGGGTGTGGCGGTCGAACGATGTGATACAACTTGCGAACGCTCCCGGGATGCAACAGCAGCAGACTGCATCCGTAGACACAGATTCCGATCACAATCTCGAGCATCAATCGGACCATCTCCGGCCATTGCACGGGCAGGAACTCTCGCGCAAGGAGGAGGGCCACGGCCATCACAAATCCGCAGCTGAACGCGGGCCAGAGAGTGCGCAGAAACACAACCCATGAGAGTTCAATTTCATAAAGCGCTCGACGAAAGAGCGGGAAAGCCAGCGCGGGATATAGCAGAACCCAGGTGGTGGCGATGCCGGAGGTACCCCAGCGCGCGCCAATCATGAATCCGATTGGGAAATAGATGGCGGCAGCAATGTTCATCCACATTGTATAGTGGGTCTGTTTTTTTGCATTGAGCAAGGGGCAGGTGATGTTGGTCAATGCGCGGATCACAGCAAACCCAAGCAGAATGCGGAGTGGAACGACCGCCACTGCCCACTTTGCTCCGACCACGACCGCCAGAAACTGGTCCGCAACGATTGCGGCACCAACGCTCATCGGCAGCACAACGACCGAGACGACTTCGCTCAGGGTCAGCAGATAACTTTGCAGGGCGGGTGTCTCTTTGTGTGCAGCCGCGAAGAATGAAGGCATGACGCGATTAACGAGACCTGCCGTCTTATCCACCGGAGCACTAGCAATGGTCCATGCAAACGTGTAGGCACCCAATGCTGCCTGGCCGAGCATACGGCCCGCCGCGAAAAAATCTGAGTTCGAGTAGATGTACCACGCCACGCTACTGGTCAACATGTGGGTGCCGTAGCGGAGCGGGTAGCGCAATCCCTGGCGGGTTGGCCAGCAGTAGCGGTGGCGCTGTACTCGCAACGTTAACGATGCCGAAATCGTCGCCATGGAAACCATCCCTGCTACCAGGCTCCAGTACCCTGCGCCCGATACTGCCAGTCCTACTGTGCAGAGTGCATAAGAAAGGTAAGAGAGCGCTTCGATCGTGGCGAGCGATTTGAAGTCGCGATCCCTTAGTAACAGCGCAGACGGCACCGTCTTTACCGCCGTGAGCAGAAAAATAATGCTCATCCAGAATAGGATCATCGGCATGCGCGGCATTCTAAAGAACACGCCAATGGAATGAGCAAGAATGCAGGTCAGCGTAAATGCCAGCCCACCCAGCAGTGCAGCTAAAGTGTTTAGTTGTCCGATCTGCGCGTCAGTGAGGTCGCGGAGATTTACCACCGCCCATCCAATGAGGGATCCGTTAATCTCTACGATAATTCCAACACAGAGATAGGCGACTGCCACAAGGCCGAAATCAGCCGGGGTAAGCAGCCTGGCCACAGTGAATGTTGCCAGCCAGGTAAATAGCTGCGTGGACCACATCCCTCCACCGCTCCATGCAAAGGCCTTCGCGACATTGTGGAGATTGGATTGATGATCGTTTGAAGTTGTCGTCGAAGGTGCTTCAACGGAGGAAGTCATCGGCGCAGCCAATTTAAGTGTCACCTTCTCTTGCCGGTTGAAAATGCAAATAGTCAGTCGAGAGCAGCTTATGCGGCCTGCGAGGAGCCTTTGGCGTAGCCGTAATACGAGTAATCTCCGCTGTTGATCAGAGCGCCATTCATTACTACTTCGATGACGGGAGCCGCATTGACTGTCTTTAGAACTGCTTCGCTCTGAGCTAGCGCGGCGCGAGTGGTTACTCCGGAGCGGCAGACCATAATGATTCCGTCTACCAAAGTGGAAAGCACGCGAGCCTCCGCGAAGGGCAGCAGCGGTGGCGAGTCGATCACGACAGAATCAAACTGTAGGCGCAGGGCTTCCAGAATTTGTCGCATAGAGTCGGAAGACAATAACTCGCTAGCTGTTGAGGTTATGCCTGGTTTTCCTGCGGTTAATACCATTAAATTGGGCAGCCCGGTTACGGGATTCAGATGCATAGACTGCTGTCCTGTCAGCAATTCGGTCAATCCGGTTCCAGGCGTAATGCCAAAGGCCTTTGCCACCTTTGGTGCACGAAGATCGGCATCCACCAGACAGGTTTTGCCGTGGTGTGAAAGCGCACTGGCGAAGTTTACTGCAAGCGTCGATTTACCCTCTCTGGGAAGTGACGAGGTGACCAGTATTACGCGCAGCGATTTTGACGAACGCGCGAGCATGAGGCAGGAACCCAGGCTTCGGAGTGCCTCCGCCTCCGGAGAACGAGGCCGTTTCTGCAAATACATCTCCGGCGCGCCGGCTGCGGAAAGCTTGCGTATGCGAGCTCGCTCGCGAAATGTCAGGTCGCTTCCAAATTCCGGAATAAAGGAAATAGAGGATGCGATTGTCACGCCTCGGAGGTCTTCAATGGCGTGGATTCTGGAATCGAAGCTCTCGCGGGCGAAGCCGATCAGAATTCCACCAAGCATTCCAATCAATGCTCCTGCCGATAGATTCAAAGGCCAGTTCGGACGAGTTGGCCGGTTCAGCACGCGCGCCGGATCGACGACTGCCATGTCTGCGGCACGCGCGCCGGCTTCAATTCCGGCTTCTTTGATACGGCGATAAAGGTCATTTGCGAGAGTGGTATTTGTCTCAACATCTTTCTTCAGTTCGTTATATCTCGCAACTTTGCCGAGTTGCCCAGACGCGGCTTTAACTTCAGCGGCCATGGCGTGCTGACGCGTTTGCGCGGCGGCGTAACTGGTCTTCAGCTGCCGCATAATCAAGTCTGTCTGAATTTTCAACTGATGCTGCAACTCTGCCACTTGGTTTTGCAGCTTGAGCACGTTAGGGTGATTATCGCCATAGATCACTTCTTCTTTTTTCAACTCGACCTGAGTCTCTGCCAGGTTTTTCGATAGTTCCTGAACTACAAGGTTTTTTTGTACATCGGCGACAGCATCGGGGTTAGATACGGTGCTGAACAGCGACTGCAACTGGATTCGCTCGGAGTCGGCCAGTGTTTCCTGGTGGCTAAGCTCAGCCATTTGCTCAGAAACGGTGTTTTTGGCGCCATCGACGTCGGCGATTCCTGTCTGGTTTTGAAAGGCTGAGAGTGCGCGCGTTGATGCGTCGAGGTTGCTTCGCACGTCATTCAGTTGCACTTCCAGCCAACTGGAACGTTGTGCGATGTCCGCCTCTCGTTGCGCGTAGGTCATCTGAATGAAGGTGGATAACAGCGTGTTAGTTACGTTTGCAGCTAACACGGGATCGGTGCTCGAGTAGCTGACGCTGATAATTCGGCTAGTTGAATCGCGTTGCACCTTCAACCGCTTATGGAATCGATCGAGCGCGAGACTTTCGGCACGCGTAAGCAGGACCGAACCATCCGCGTTGATGCCGGAAACCGGCACAGGGGTCGCCCAGTTCCTTACCGACGCAATCAGGCGCTCGAGTGGGGTTGGTGGAGCGGTGAATTCCGGAGCTTGATCAAGATGCAGTTTTCGAATCACCGCGATAGCTAACTCATCGCTCTCCAACTTCCGGGTTGCGGTGCCAATGTACTGATCGTTGCCTGGATCGGAGGCGGTGCCCGGGCTATTGAATATCTGCGCGCCCTGCGGATCGATCTCCAACTGTGCAACCGGCTCGTAGGTTGGCCGTATAGCCATGGTTATTACCACCACCGCCATGAAGACCGTGGCTGCGAACAGAGTGGAGATCTTCCACTGCTTCCGCAGCTTCGACCATAAGCGCGAAGCATCGGACACCTCGGAATGGAATGAGCTTCCAGATAAGGCGCCGTGCGTTGGCCTTGCAATCAGCGCTGCGGGCGAATCGATCTTGGCTTTAACCGGATGAGAGTCGGGTGGTTCGAAAAGAAAACTCATTGCCTTTTCTCCAACTACAGCTGAAAGAGCGATAGCGAAACTGTGAAAGGTCTGGATTAATCAGGAGATGTCGCGATGGCACCTGAGGGAAGCTGGGATGGAAGGTGGGCGAAGCTTCGCCCTCTGAACCGCATCTATCGATCCCGGTAAAACGGAAATTGTGAAACGCGTGTTCCAGAACAGTCCGCTGTGGACGCGCTGTTCTGTTATCCCGCCGCTCCTGCAAATATCAAACAGAATGCGGAATGCCACACGTAACGCAGAGTAGGATGAGCAAATTACATCCAGCGATGCCAAATTAAGACAAAATACCTACTCACTTACATTCCTTCGTCTTTTGAACACTGCCGTGCAAGAGCGGCGCAATTCCTGCAACATTGTCCAAAAGTTTGCAGGTATATGGGCTCGAAGCCACTCTTTACTGGTGTTCAGGCCTTCGACGCTCGCCAGATAAAAAGCTCCGATACTACCGGATTGCGCGAAGCAAAGATCGATATAGTGGCCGACATCGGCACCCCAGCGTTGCTTGCTGTCTTGGTCGCCGCAAAGAAAGTCGTAGAAGCGAACGCCGCTCTCGATGCACTCCTGTAGGACGTGGCTTCTCAATACATATCCGACACTGTCGCTGGCGTAATCCGGATCGAAGCCTTCCTGCAGGGCACAAACTACCTGTCCATAGCGCATGCCAATCTGCGCAGCCACCGGTACGTCATCCAGTTCCAGTTGCCATAACCCAAGCCAGCCACGGAAGAGCAATGTCCGCGTCATCTCTTCATAAAAGTGTCGCCGCGCCGGCAGGCTGAAGCTTCCCGGCTCGCCTCTGGCTTCCCATCGCTTTTGATGGAGCGCATACAATGTCTCCAAGAAGGCGGGTAGCTCATCGGGGCGCTCACAACGCCGAAAGCACACTTTGCGCCGCGATTGCAGTCGGCGAAGCCGGATACCTACCTTTTGTCGCTCCTTCGCGGTGAGTTGTTTCAGGTACTCAGGCCAAGTGTCTGGAAGCGTGACCCTGGTGAATGGGCGATGTGTGACCGAACGCTTCCATCCTGATCCGCGCAACTCAGCGTCCAGCAGAGTTGCAATTTCGGATTTCGACGAAAGGAAGTCGAACTGGCACACATCCCATCGTGTTTGGCGCATCCAGCTGAGAAAAGATTTTGCAACCGCAGATGCATAACCTGGCTTGACTATGAAATCCAAATCGTCAGAGTCCCCCGAGCCATTCCCTATCAACCGTAGTATCCGGAGTTCCGCGAAGCCCAATAATTTCCGGCGCTCCCAATACAAGGGAGCGATTCCCACAACTCCGACCTTCGGATCGGTGAAACGCAGTACGCACAATTCTTTATTCGCGCCGTAAGCGCGCCACCAGGAGAACATCCACTCCGGAGTTACAAAAATACTAAGTTCTGGAACCTGGGAGACAAGGTTGCTCCAGGAAGCTCGTATGCCCTCTAGTTGGTCCCACTGGTGATACTCCGAAATTACCAGCGGATACGATTCTGCAGGTGAAACGCACGGTTCCGCGCTTAAAACACTTCCTGACGGGCGGCTTAAGAGATTTTCAGTCACTCTCGATTAGTTGGGATTGAAGGCGTTTTGGATGCCTTGCACTTACGTCAGAGTTGGAATTGCCCGCGATACATCCATAACGTGAATCGCTGCTTCTAAGAACTCTGGATGAGGTGAGCCGGATGAGCGCAAGTCGAGCAACTTTCACTCCACAACTTGTGCGGAGAGAATCGCTCGTTTCAGGGCACTACGATAAGCGCGGGGAGCGCGGATTGCCGATAGAAGAACTGCGCTCGGCCTGGGAGAATCTGCCCACGTCTAGCCCCATGCAGAGCTACGCCTGGGCGCGAGCCTGCGCGCATGCGTTCCCGAATAATGGATTAAAGATTGTGACCGTCGGCGAGCCAACTCCCCGCGCGATTGCAGCGTTTATCGCGATCCCTGACTCCCGCGCTTTAGTTCCGATGGGAGAGGAACTCTACGAGCCCACGGAATTTGTCTATGCGGATCGCAGCGCCGCCGAGGCACTCAGCGAATCGATCGCGCGGCTTGAGGTGCCGGTGTTGATTCGAGACATATTGGCCGATTCCATCATTGTGGAAAGTCTAAAGCGCATTAGCGGACGGCGCCTCGTCACTCAGCCACATGCGGGTCATCCGTGGCTGGAATTAGATGACAGTTGGCTTGAAGCCGAGTCCCATCTGAACGCGGGGCGCCGTTCGGATCTGCGGCGTGCGCGGCGTAATGCTGCCAAGCAAGGCGAGGTGCGTTGCGAAATCACGGCCCCTACTCCGGGGGACCTTGCACCGCTGCTGCGGGAGGCGTTTCTGGTTGAGTCGGCGGGTTGGAAGGGAAGTCAGGGCTCGGCGCTAGCGACCGATCCGCAGGTGGGAGCGTTCTATGCCAAATTTGCGCATTTGGCTTGCGAACTCGGTATCCTTCGCATTGGCATGTTGCGCATTGGCGATCAGCCGGCCGCCATGCAACTTGCCATTGAACAGGACGGATGCTTCTGGCTTTTCAAAATGGGTTTCGACGAATCCTTCGCGCGCTTTTCTCCGGGCACTTTGCTGATGGTGGAAAGCCTGCGCAGCGCGCGCCAGCGAGGCTGCAATCGATATGAACTGATGGGAAAGAGCGAGGCGTGGAACCAGATATGGACGCCACGGATGCACGAGGCGGTCAGCCTAAGTCTCTGTACACCGACCGTTCGAGGCTGGGTAAATGTCATCGCCGAACATGCGAAGGGTGCAATCAGAACGCAGTTGCGCGGTCGAATGGGGGAATCAAAATGAATCCCTCCTTGCGCCATCGGGCAGGGCGGCTCTTATTTCCTGTGCTGCGCCGTGCCGCGCGATCCTATATCGCAGGGCCTGAACTGAGTGATGCGCTGGCGATGGCCCGAGCTCTGGGTACGAAGGGCATCGGCAGTACCATCGCATTCTGGGATGAAGCCGAAGCCGCGCCTGGTGACGTGCTCAAGGCTTGTTTGGAATCGGCTGAGGCGCTGGGTAGCGAGATGCTCAATTGCTATCTATCGGTAAAGGCGCCGTCGGTGCAGTACTCTGCGGAAGCATTGTCGCGGGTGATCAGCAGATGTGAATGCAGCAAAACGCGGCTGCACTTCGATTCGCTTGGAATGGATTCGGCCGAGCCCACGCGCGCGCTGGTGGAGGAGTTACTGCCGCGTTATTCCAACCTCTCTTTTACGTTGCCGGGGCGCTGGGCGCGCAGCCTGCAAGATGCGG
This sequence comes from uncultured Acidobacteriota bacterium, assembly GCA_963786435.1. Lineage (GTDB taxonomy): Bacteria > Acidobacteriota > Terriglobia > Terriglobales > Acidobacteriaceae > TOLSYN. The sequence goes on along the minus strand of CAWAZK010000002.1, from coordinate 784,921 downwards.
AATGGGCCGTCAGTCGCGGGCTCGGCGTGCGTGTGGTCAAAGGACAGTGGGAAGATCCGTCGATGCCGAAACGCGATCCGCACAAGGGATTTCTTGAGGTCATTGAGCGGCTTGCCGGAGGCGCTCGCTCGGTAGCGGTTGCAACGCACAACCCCACCCTCGCCGTGCCCGCGCTGGAGCGGTTGATGAAGGCGGGTACTCCTTGCGAACTGGAACTGCTCTTCGGATTGCCTTCCAAGGCGGTACGGAGAATTGCCATCGCTATGGGAGTTAGCACTCGCGTTTATGTTCCCTATGGCTACGGATGGCTTCCCTACAGTTTGTCGCAGGCGCGCAAGAACCCGCGAATTCTCTGGTGGATGTTGAAGGACGCGATGCTCAGAAGGCCAGAAGCCGCAATCTAGCGGAGAAGAAAACAGTTCCGGCAGTCGATCTGCCGCCATCTCGAAGCCGCGACTACCTGGCGTGCTCAGCGCCTAAATAATTTTCTAAACGTGATACCAATGCCGTGACACGCGTCGCGAAGGTTGGGTAGTCGATCACGAATCGTTCAGAATTGTCGGACCCGCTTCTCTTGTGGCGTATCTTCAAGGTTGCAACAGCGCTGGTAAATGGGGAGATGGTGCGGGAGTGCTCTGAGGCTGGAGTGCGGGAGTGATTTGATGGGGGACGATGATGACGATATCAACGCGGCGATTGAGACGGCGCCCGTCTTCGGTGGAGTTGTCGGAGATGGGATGATACTCGGCGTAGCCGGCGGCGGAGAGGCGGTCGGGGGCGATGCCTTCGCGTGTTAGCAGGAGGCGAATGACCTCCGTGGCGCGAGCGGTGGAGAGCTCCCAGTTGGAGTTGAAGTGAAGAGTGTGAATGGGAACATTGTCCGTGTGGCCTTCAATGCGAAGATTGGCCGTGATGGAGGCGAGGAGAGAGCCGATACGGTTGAATGCATCCATGGAATTAGCACGCAGGGTTGCAGAGCCGCTCTGGAAGAATCCGACCTCGCGAAGGCTGAGCACGATGCCCTCGCGAGTATCGCGCAAAGAGACAATATGATGTTGAAGTTCGTCGGGGAGACCGAGTTCAAGCTTATGGCGAATAGATTCGGCGCTTTCTCCGGAGCGAGGAGAATGGGCTGTGTCGGCTGGCGGTGCGCCGGTGAGGACGGCGGCATTGCCACCAGGGCCAGGACCCACGCCTAGCTGCTGAAATCCGGCGGTGATGGCGTTGGACAGGCTTGACATGCGCGCCTTATCCACTTGAGCGGAAGCATAGAGGACGACGAAGAAGGCGAAGAGAAGGGTCATGAAATCGGCGTAGGAGACCAGCCATCGTTCCTGGTTGTTGTGTTGTTTTGGTCGTTTTTTCATCGGTTTCACGCACGCTGCTTTTTGGATTGTGAGTCGGGTTTGGAGTTAGAGTCGCGGTTTTCGGCCTGTTGAAGGAATCCGTTGAGCTTGGCCTCCAACATACGGGGGTTGATGCCTTCGAGGATGGAAACGGCGCCTTCGAGGGTGAGCTCACGGAGAATCTGGCGAAAGCGCAGTCTGTGGCGCAGCTTGCCTGCGATAGGGAGCGCGCCCAAGTTGGCGAACCCGACTCCGTAATTGATGTAAACGTCAACAACATTCGTGCAGGTATCGAAGCTGATATTCCAGACATGCTCGATGATCATGGAGCGGGTGATTCGCCGCCCGGCATTGCGCATGAGATATTCCAGCAGGGCGAACTCCTTGGCGGTCAACTCGATGTTGCGGCCAGAGCGATCCACCTTGCGTTCGATGCGATTGAGGTGGAGGTCGGCAACCTGCAGGACCGATTCGACACACGGACGGCCGCGCCGCAGCAGAGCGCGAACTCGGGCGGAAAGTTCGGAATAAGAAAAAGGCTTGATAATGCAGTCATCCGCCCCGCTGTCCAGAGCATGAACTCGGTCTTCCACACGCGGACGGGCGGTGAGTACGAGAACCGGTAGCTGGGGTTTGCCGGGACGCACACCACGCAACACCGAGATACCGTCGAGTTTGGGAAGGTTCAGATCAAGAATGAGTAGATCGTATTCAAGATCCGATGCCATGAGCGCACCCTGCTCTCCATCTAGCGCTACGTCAACGGCATAATTTTCCGACTCCAGGCCCTTACGAACATAGGAAGCGAGCGCCGAGTCGTCTTCAATTACCAGAATACGCATACCTTGAACTCCAATGAAATTGCGACCCGAAAAGCATGACGCGACGCGAATCCATTGTTGAGCACTGATTGGACTTTTAGGAATTAAGGTGAACCGGTATTTCCTGTTCTGAACGGATTCCCGTTATGAGCTTTTTGTTAATGAGTGGAATAGCACTGGTTTGCGCGGCTTGCGTGATGGTTGCGGCTGTCGGGTGCCAAAGAATGGAGTCCGTAATACTTGTACATGCGTGGGGCGCGAGAACTAAGGTCCAAACTTCGGGAGCTAGTAGCTCAACCTGATTGTGGAGGGCCGAATTCGAATCTATGCTGATTGCAATCCCGATTCAGAGGCGATGAGGCTTGCACCGATCTCGAACGAAGCAACATCCTAATCCGTCTCTGATAGGACGAGCCCTGAAAGTGGCGCGCCCATGCTGGTTGCATCTGGCTGGGATCAGTCTGCTTTGCTTGCTCGCGACACCGGTGACGCTGTTGGCACCGCTGCCACTGAAAATTGCGGTGGACTGCGTTCTGGGAACACGGCCGTTGCCGGCGTGGTTGCACATGTTGCCCTGGCCGCACCGTTGGTTCAGCGCGGCCAATGGCGGGTTGGTCATGTGCGCAATCATGCTGGTATCGATTGCGCTGTTGAACTGCCTTCAGTCACTGGCAAGCTGGCTGCTTTCCACGTACACGGGAGAGAAGCTGGTTCATGACTTCCGCGGGCAGTTGCTCTTCCACACGCAGCGATTGAGTTTGTCCGTACACGACCGTCGCGGCGCGAACGATATCGCGTATCGCATTCAGTACGACGCCCCTGCGATCCAGAACCTGCTTCTACAGGGGATTATCCCCATTCTGTCATCGGCCTTCACCTTTGTTGCCATGCTGGTGGTAACAATGCGGATGAGCTGGCATATTGCATCGATCGCCGCAATTCTCTCGCCGGTGCTGTTTGTGCTGGCGCGCAACTCGAGCCGCAAAGTGCGGCAACGCTATGACGAAGTGCGCGAGCTTGATAGCTCGGCGATGCTGGTGTTGCACGAGGCGCTGAGCTGCTTGCGAGCGGTAAAAGCGTTTGGGCAAGAAGCGTATGAGGACGAGCAGTTCCGGCGCAAATCGCGCCAGCGGATGACCGAACAGGTAAAGCTGGCCTCGATCCAGGCTGGCTTCCACGTTCTGATCGGGTTCTGCGTGGCGATGGCGGCGGCAGTGGCTCTGGTAATGGGCGTCACCGAGGTTCGGCAGCAGTTGATGACGGTGGGCGATTTTCTGCTTGTCATGGCGTACATGGCGCAACTTTATGAACCCTTACGCACGATGAGCACAAAAATGCCAGAGTTGCAATCGTCGCTGGCGAGTCTGCATCGCGCCTTCGCCCTGCTGGAAGAAACTCCGGAGCTGGAGGTGCAGCCGGAGGCGTCAAAGTCGCTGCGCAGTTGCGGTGAAGTGGAATTCCGCAACGTTTCCTTCCAGTACACGGCGGGAGGGCGCAATGTATTGAATAACATATCGTTCCACATTCGTCCGGGAATGCGGGTCGGAGTGGTGGGGCCGAGCGGATCGGGCAAGAGTACGCTGGTGAATCTACTGACGCGCTTCTACGATCCGACGCACGGGGCGATTCTGATCGACAGCACGGACTTGCGAGAGTACGACTTGGCCGAGTTGCGGCAACAGTTCTCAATCGTATTGCAGGAGCCAATGTTGTTTTCGACGACGGTGGCGGGCAACATTGCATATGCCGATCCGCAGGCCTCGCGCTCCGAAGTAGTATCTGCGGCGAAGATGGCGAATGCGCACGAATTCATCGAACGACTGCCTAAGGGATACGACACACCGATGGGAGACGGCGCGGCGAAACTTTCCGGCGGAGAGCGTCAGAGACTGGCGATTGCGCGTGCGTTTCTGAAAAAGACTCCCATGCTGATTCTGGATGAGCCGACCAGTGCAGTGGATTCGCGCACTGAACAGCTCATCATGGAAGCGTTGGACAAGCTGATGGTGGGGCGGACGGCCTTCATGATCGCGCACAGGCTGAGCACACTGGAGCGATGCGACGCGGTGCTGGTACTGCAGAATGGCTCTTTGCAGACCATTACGAGTAACGTGGATGAAGCCCGAAGGCACCTGCTTGCGCAATCCGGATCGCGCCCGATAGATCTGTCGGCGCCGGGGCCGATCCTCGTGCGATAGAGAAAAAGAGCTTCGGGAGTTCGGTACATCCCAAGCTGGATTCGCGATAGAATGCCTTCCGCAATCTGCCCGGGAGGCGAAAACGAAATGCCTACTTACGAATATTCATGCAAGGATTGTCACCAGTCGTTTGCAAAAACTCTAACATTGGCAGCGCACGACAGAGATCCCGTCACTTGCCCAAAGTGCGGCAGCAAGAATGTGGGACAGGAATTTACGACCTTCTATCCCGTTACTTCAAAGAAAAGCGCGTGAGGCTGTCTTCGGATTGAAGCCAAGAAGGACAATTGCAGGCGCGCTTGCCTACTCGGCGCGCCTCTGCTTTTCAGCCGCCCTATTAGCGCACGCAACTCAGGCGGATTGTCTTCGCGCTTTCTCTCGCAACTTGAGCAGACGCTCACCGGCAGCGGCCAACGTCTCAGAGCGCTTGGCGAAGTGGAAGCGAATCAGATTCCGCACCGGCTCGCGAAAGAAACTCGAACCGGGGACGGCCGCGACTCCCACCTCGCGCGCCAGCCACTCGCAAAACTCGACATCGTCGCTCCATCCGAACTCTGCGATATCGACCATCACATAGTAGGCGCCCTGCGGACGACTGTAGGTTAATTCGGCACGATCGAGATAGCCGAGAAACATGTCGCGCTTTTCGCTGTACTCGGCAATCAATCCGGCGTAATAGCTGTCCGGCAACTCCAGTGCAGTGACGGCTGCGGCCTGTAATGGCGCGGCTGCGCCCACGGTCAGGAAGTCGTGTACCTTGCGGGCTTCGTTCACGATTGCCGGAGGCGCGATCACGTATCCCAGACGCCAGCCGGTGATGGAGTATGTCTTGGATAGCGAACTGCAGGAGATGGTGCGTTCAAACATTCCAGGCAGCGACGCAAAGTACGTGTGATGATGCGGCGTGTAAACGATGTGCTCGTAAACCTCATCCGTCAGGACAAAGGTATCGAACTCCTCAGCCAACGAGGCGACATACAGCAGCTCTTCCCGCGTGAACACCTTGCCTGAAGGGTTCGCAGGATTGCACAGAACCAGCGCTTTTGGCCGCTGTTCAAAGGCGCGGCGCAACTCGTCGGGATCGAAGCTGAACTCCGGGGGGTGGAGTGGCACATAAATCGGCTGCGCGCCGGAAAGAATTGCGTCAGCCGCATAGTTCTCGTAGAAGGGCGAAAAAACGATGACCTTATCGCCCGGATTGCAGGCGGTCATCATTGCAACCATCATGGCTTCGGTACTGCCGCAGGTGACTACGAAATTTTCGTCCGCATCCAGCGGCAGGCCCATGAAGCGCGATTGTTTTTTCGCCAGCGCGGCGCGGAAGTCCTGGGCTCCCCAGGTGATGGCGTACTGATGTGGGCCCTGGCGCGCGGTGCGCTCGGCGGCTTTGAGCAGGGACTCCGGCGGATCGAAATCCGGAAATCCCTGCGAGAGATTAATCGCCCCTGTTTGGTTGGCCACCCGAGTCATGCGGCGGATGACAGACTCGTTAAACAAACCGGTACGATAGCTCGTCTGTGGCATGGTGCTGTTCCTCAACCCACCTTGCGCGGCTTGTGTGCTGCTACTCCTCGATGACGAGCAGCAGGTCCTTGGATTCGACGTGCTGGCCGGATTTCACGAGCACCTGCTTCACCGTTCCTCCAACGGGCGAATAGACCGTGCTCTGCATCTTCATCGCCTCCATCACCAGCAACCGGTCGCCCTTGTGAATCTTCTGGTTCAGCTCTACGGCTACAGTTGAAACTACTCCGGGAATCGGTGCGCCTATCTGCCCAGGATGTGCAGGGTCAGCCTTGGTGCGCACTGGCCCTTTGGCTTCCAGTTTGCGGTCGCGGACGGTGACTTCACGGGGATGTCCGTTCAGCTCAAAGAAGACGGTGCGCGTGCCATCAGGCCGGGCTTCGCCCACGGTGAGGAAGCGCACAATGAGCGCTTTGCCGGGTTCAAGCTCGATACTTACTTCCGTATCGCGCTTCATGCCGTAATAGAACTGCTGTGTTGGAAGCACGTCAATATCGCCCCAATTCTGGCGGTTATGGGCGTACTTCACAAACACATCGGGATACATGAGGTAGCTGAGTACCTCGTCATGAGCAGGCTTGCGGCCTATCTTCCGCTCGATTACCGTCAAGGTTTCGGCGAGGTCCACGTCAGGGAGGTACGCGCCAGGGCGTCCGGTCTGCGGCTTGGCACCGCGCAAGATGATCTTCTGGAGCTTCTTCGGCCAACCGCCTTCAGGCTCACCGAGCGATCCCATAAACATCTCGATGACCGAGGTCGGGAGGGTGAGTGTGTGATCGGGAGTAAGACGGCTGAACTCTTTCACCGTCATGCCGTGGTTCACCAGAAAGATCGCCATGTCTCCGACGACTTTGCTGGAAGGCGTGACTTTGACTATGTCGCCGAAAGCCATGTTGACCTCGGCGTAGGTTTGCGCAATCTCGTGCCAGCGCGCGCCAAGGCCCATGGATTCAGCCTGTTCTTTCAGATTGGTGTACTGGCCGCCAGGCATCTCGTGGATGTAAACCTCGGCGGTGCCCGCGGCGGGACTGGTGTCGAATGGCAGATAGTACTCGCGCACGACTTCCCAGTAGTCGGCGCACGTGTTGAGCGCGCCGAGATCGACTCCGGTATCCCTGTCGGTATGTGCAAGGGCGGCGACCACGGAGTTCAAGTTAGGCTGGCTGGTCTGTCCGCTCATGGAAGAAATCGCACCATCGGCGACATTCACGCCGGCTTCGGACGCCTTCAGAATGGAGGCAGCATTCAGCCCGCTGGTGTCGTGGGTGTGGAAGTGGACCGGAATGCCAACCTCCTGGCGAAGAGTCTTCACCAGTTTCTCGGCTGCGTAGGGACGGCACAGCCCCGCCATGTCCTTAATGGCAAGCATGTGGGCGCCCATGCGTTCGAGTTCCTTGGCCATGCGGACGTAATACTTGAGCGAATACTTGTCGCGAGCCGGATCAAGAATGTCTCCGGTGTAGCAGACGGCAGCCTCGCAGACGGAGCTGGTTTTGCGAACGGCTTCCATGGAAGCCTTCATGTTCGGCAGCCAGTTCAGCGAGTCGAAGATGCGGAAGATGTCCATCCCCTGTGCAGCCGATTCCTTGATAAACTCCGCGACCACATTATCGGGATAGGCGGTGTAGCCGACGGCATTAGAAGCGCGCAGCAACATCTGAAAACAGATGTTGGGAATGGCTTCGCGAAGCTGGCGCAGACGCGCGAAGGGAGACTCGTGCAGGAATCGCAGGGCGACATCAAAGGTCGCGCCTCCCCACATCTCCAAGCTAAACAGGTTGTGCAGGCGATGCGCGACGAAGTTGGCGATCGCCATCATGTCATACGTTCGAACGCGGGTTGCCAGCAGCGATTGGTGGGCATCGCGGAAGGTGGTGTCGGTGAGCAGCAACTGAGGCTGCGAGACCGCCCACTTGGCGAAGCCTTCCGGGCCGAGGCGCTGCAAAAGCTGGCGCGTTCCATCCGGCGGCGCGGCAGAAATGTGCAGCGGCACCGGAGCGGGATCGAGTCGCCTTGGGGCAGGCTTGCCCGCAACCGCCGGATTGCCGTTCACGATCACATCGGCGAGATAGGCAAGCAGCCGGGACGCACGGTCGCGTTTATGCGAGAAGGTGAAGAGCGTCGGCGTTTCCTCAATCCAGCGGGTCGTGACCCGTCCGGATTGAAAGTCTGCGTTGTTGACTACATTTTCCAGAAAAGAAATGTTGGTCTTGACACCACGCACCCGGAACTCGCGCAGGCTGCGATCCATGCGCTGGCACGCCTGGTGGAAATCACTGCCCCATGCAGTGACCTTGACCAGCAGAGAATCATAGTAAGGAGTGATGACCGCGCCACTGAAGGACGAGCCACCGTCGAGGCGAATTCCAAAACCACCAGGAGAGCGGTAAGTGGAGATCTTGCCGTAATCAGGGACGAAATTGCTGGCCGGGTCCTCGGTTGTGATGCGGCACTGAAGCGCATAACCATAGAGCGGGATCTTCTCTTGCAGTGGCAGCTTCATTTCGTCGCCATGAAGAGAAAGGCCCTGCGCAACCTGTATCTGGGAGCGCACCAGATCGACGCCGGTCACCATCTCCGTAACCGTGTGCTCTACCTGTATGCGAGGGTTGACCTCGATGAAGAACCACTCGCCGGAATCGGTATCAACCAGGAACTCGACCGTCCCGGCATTGTAGTAGCCGGCGGCGCGGGCGAGTTTGACGGCTGCATCGGCCAGCGCGGCGCGAACCGCGGGATCGAGCGAAATCGCGGGTGCGACCTCGACCACCTTCTGGTGGCGGCGCTGTACGGAGCAATCACGCTCATAGAGGTGGAGGATGTGGCCGTGCGTATCGCCCAAAATCTGAACTTCAACATGCCGGGCGTGGCGGACAAATCGCTCCATGAAAACCGCGTCGTTGCCGAAGGCGGCTGCGGCTTCTCGGCGCGCCTCTTCCAATTTTCCCGCGAACTCGGAAGGGTGATCGACCACCCTCATGCCACGGCCGCCGCCTCCAAATGCCGCTTTAATGATGAGAGGAAAGCCAATCTCTTCGGCGAGCTTGGCTGCGTGTTCCGTGTCAGTGACCGGTTCCTCTGTGCCGGGAACCACTGGAATGCCCGCCTTTTGCGCGAGCTTACGCGCCGCGGTCTTGTCGCCCAGCAGATCAAGCAACTCCGCACTGGGGCCGATAAAGGTGATCCCGGCGCGTTCGCAGGCGCGCGGCAGCGCCGGATTTTCAGAAAGGAAGCCATAGCCGGGATGGATTGCGTCGACGCCTTTTTCCTTGGCGAGAGCGACGATGCCTTCAACATCGAGGTAAGCCTCGACGGGGCCTTTTCCGGCGCCGATCAGGTAGGCTTCATCGGCCTTGGAGCGATGAAGGGCGAGGCGGTCCTCCTGCGAGTAGATGGCTACCGTGCGCAGGTCGAGTTCGTTGGCGGCGCGAAGGATACGGATGGCAATTTCGCTGCGATTGAGGGCTAAAAGTTTCTTCATGGATTATCCGACCGAGTAAGCTGAGGAAAGAGGATATCAGAGTATGCCGAGGGAGAGGAAATCTCCTAGCCCGGGAAGCAGGGCCGACGCATATAAATGAACACAGGTTGCTATATGCAGTGGGGTTGTAGTTGGGCGAGAAGGGGAGATGGACAATCCCCTGAAGTATTTTTCTGAGCTGCGCGATCCGGGGGTGGAGCGGAACCGGGATCATTTATTGGAAGAGATTCTGCTGATCGCGATTGCCGCGGTGTTGAGCGGAGCCGAGAGCTGGAACGACATTGCCGATTACGGCAAAGCCAAGCGGGAGTGGCTGAAAACGTTTTTGACGTTGCCGGGCGGCATCCCTTCGCACGATACCTTCAACCGTGTATTTGCGGCGCTGGACCCATTGGAAATGGAAAAGGGGTTCGCCGCCTGGGTTTCCTCGATTGCCAAACTGACGGCAGGCGAAGTGGTTGCCATCGACGGCAAGGCATTGTGCGGCAGCCGCGAGAGCGGCAAGAAGAAGCTGGTTCACATGGTTTCGGCCTGGGCCGAGGGCAACGGTCTGGTTCTGGCCCAGCGCAAGGTGGATGAAAAATCCAACGAGATCACGGCGATTCCGAAGCTGCTGGACGCCCTGGAGTTGGCCGGAACGGTGGTGACCATCGACGCCATGGGCTGCCAAAAGACCATCGCCGAAAAGATCGTCGGCAAGAAAGCCGACTACATTTTGGCGGTCAAGGAGAACCAGGGCCTTCTGCTGGAGGAGATCAAGGACTCGTTCCGGCAACTGCCCATCGAGTTCGTGGCCGAGGAAATCGATTGCGGCCACGGGCGGGTCGAGCAACGCAGATGCTCGGTGATTGCCGACCTCGGGCTCATTGAGAAAGCCGCGGAATGGGCGTCTTTACAGGGTTTGGTGCGTATCGAGGCCGAACGGTATCACAAACTCACGGGAAAAACTGAGCGCGAAATCCGCTACTACATTACCAGTCTCAAGCCTGATGCGGCACGGTTGAACCGCGCAATCCGCCAGCACTGGGGCATCGAAAACAAACTGCACTGGGTACTCGACGTGGGCTTTGGCGAGGACCTCAGCCGCAAACGCGCCGGCCACGCCGCGCAGAACTTCTCCCTGCTCAACCGTATCGCTCTCAACATGCTCAAGCAGGAGAAAACCAGCAAACGCGGCATCAAAGGAAAACGCCTCAATGCTGCTTGGGACCACCCCTACCTACTCAAACTGCTCGGAGTTTGATATGCGTCGGCCCTGGCCCGGGAAGCGCCGGCCAAATTCTGAGTCACGGTCGAGAGCTGGTATCGGAACTCTTTTTCAAACCTGAACCGAAGCAGCTTCCACCACGGCCAGATCCTTCTGGACGGAGTGATCCGCTTCGTGCAGTGGTCTTGCGCACTCACCCACAATCAGCAGGGTCGGCGCGGGAAGTGGTTCCAGCAGCCGCATTGAATTGAGATTGGACCATCGTACTTGCTGGCTCGGGCGTCCTGCGTGGGAGATGATCGCGCAGGGTGTTTGCGCCTTCAATCCGGCATCGCAAAGCTGGCGTGAGAGCAGTTCGTAGTCGCTTCCTGGCATGTAGATGGCGAGCGTTGAATGCGACGTGACCAGGGTGTCCCATGCGATTGCCTCGGCGCCCTGGCCGCGATGCGCGGTTGCGAATACGACGCTTGCAGCAAAGCGGCGGTCGGTGAGCGAGATGCCTGCGGCAGCGGCACCTGCAATGGCGGAGGTCACGCCGGGAACAATCTCGTATGCGATGTTGGCCAGCAGCAGGGCTTCGATTTCTTCTCCCGCGCGGCCGAAAATCGATGGATCTCCACCCTTGAGCCGGACCACGACGTTATGTTTTGAGGCGTAGGCGATCAAAAGCGAATTAATTTCTTCCTGGGTCAGCAGCTTTGTGCCGCACCGTTTCCCGATGTCGATCACCTTGGCGGGGCCAATCATGGCAAGTATTTCCGCACTGACCAGCGCGTCATGCAACACGATATCTGCCTGTTGCAACAGCCGCGCGGCACGCATGGTCAACAGCTCAGGATCGCCGGGGCCTGCGCCGACCAAGTACACCTTACCCATGATGGCCTCCTGCAGCTTTCTGCTCACGTGAAGACTTGAAGCGCTCAAAGACGATGCGACCCGCGATTCGATGCAGGGTGCGGCGGCGCAGTTCGGGGTCCATTTGCCGTCTGAACAACGAGTCGCGAACCGTTCCCAGCCAATTCAGCCAACTGATGTAGCTCGAGTCAAACTGCTCTTCCAACTCCTTGCGGATACGCTGCGCGAGTGCTGGGCTTTTGCCTGCCGTCGAGATTGCAATTTGCAGATCACCTCGGCGCACCAAGGCAGGGTAGTAGAAGTCGCACCTCTCCGGCTCATCGACTGAATTGCAAAAAATACCGCGCTGTTGAGCAGCGCTGTACACTGCCTGATTCACCGCTGGATTCCCGGTCGCGGCAATCACCAGCGATGCCCCCTGAAGATGCTCGGCTTGGAATTCTGCCTGTGTCCAGGTGACGCGGCCATGTTGCGCAAGCTCCTGAATCGCGTCACTCGCAGCAGGCGCGACAATGAGCACATCGGCGCCGGACGCGAGTAAGCTCTCAAGCTTTTGTCCGGCGATCTTTCCGGCCCCGACCAAGATGCACTTGCGGCCGTCCAGCTTCACGAACATGGGAAACAGCGCCGCCATTAGCCCTCCACTCCATGCGGCGGTGCAGCCAGTGGGAGATCTCGCGCCGCAACCTCGATGACGCCGCCGGCGAGAAAGCCTCGGATCTCATCGTTCGACTTGTGCGCGAGGAACTGCTGCAGGCTCTCTCCAAAGTCTCGCAGCTCCATATAGCGCGAGAGCAGGCGGCTGATGGATTCCGGAACTTCTGTTGCGAGGCAGCGATATCCCACCGGTCGCGCAATCGACTGCACGCGTCCAACCGAGCCGCCGACGCAGAAGTAGTAGGCATCGGCGAAGTGCCCGTTCACTTTAATCTTCTTGCCTTCGAGTCCGAGATCGGCAATCCAATGCTGGCCGCAACTGTTCGGGCAGCCGGTGATATTCAGTTTGAGCGGCTGGTTGAATCCCGGCACCAGGCTTTCGAGTTCTTCCACCACCCATCGCGCAAAGCTCTTGGTTTCGGTGATCGCAAGTTTGCAGAACTCGGTGCCCGTGCATGCGACGGTTCCGCGCCAGAATTGCGAAGCTTCCACGTGCAAGTTTATGTTTTCCAACTCGCGCCGCAATGCCTCTGTGTTCTCCTTGCGGACATTCACGATTAGCAAATTCTGCATTGTAGTGGTGCGCACTTCTCCGCCAGCAAAGCGATCCGCCAGTTCCGCCACTGAGTGTAGTTGCTCGGCGTTGAGCCGGCCGCGCAATACCGAAACTCCGACGTAGAAATAGCCGGGCTGCTTTTGTTGATGTATTCCGACGTGATCGCGATAGAGGTCGGAAGGCAGCGTCTCTTCTTCCGCTGCATCGAGTTGAAATCCGAGCCGGCGATGAATCTCAGAGAGGAAAGTCTCAGCATTCCAGCCGTGCTTCAAAAACAGGAACTTCAGCCGCGCCTGTTCGCGACTCTGCCTCAGCACGTCGGCATCGCGGAATATCTCCGCAATCGTTCGCACAACTGGAATCACCTGGTTCCAGCCGACGAACGCATTGAGCCTTTGCGCAAGATGCGGCTGTGTTGAAAGTCCTCCGCCGACGCGAAGCGAAAAACCGCGCTCCTCGAAACCATTCCGTTTCCGGAGCAGGCCCGTAAGACCGATGTCATTGATCTCCGGGTAAGAGCACCACGCACTGCAACCGGCAAGCGAGATCTTGAACTTTCGCGGCAGGTTGTAGAACTCGCCGTTTCCGACAAAGAATCGACTTACATCCAGCGCAAGTTGGGAGGCGTCGAAAACCTCGTCGGCATCTACTCCCGCCAGCGGGCATCCGGTAACATTTCTCGTGTCATCGCCGCATGAGCCAATGGTCGTCAATCCCGCCCGCCATAGGTGTTCCAGCAGATCCGGCAGATCTTCGATGCGTACCCAGTGAAGTTGAATGTTTTGGCGCACGGTAATGTCGATCAATCCCCGGGCGTACTTCGATGCGACCTGGGCAATCACCCGAAGCTGATGACTTTGCAGCAGGCCGTTCGGAATCCGGATGCGCACCATGAAATAGGGCACGGAAAGCCCTTCTCCACCTTTGCCGCCGGTCACACCCGCGCCATCGCCTTGCGTGTACACTCCCCAGAACCTGAAGTAAGTACCAAGCCACTCAGGAGGGATGGTGTCGTGTCCGCCTCGGGCGAAAGCACGAATTTCATCAAGACACTCCCACGGATTCTTCTCGCGTTTCAGGCGCTCTGCCCGCTGTGCCTTGGTTTCTTTGGACTGCTCCGCCATTACTTCCTCCTAAACGGAAAAACCCGCCTCAAACTTCTGGCGGGTGGTGTTAAATCTAAATCCTGGTTAGAAAAATGCTACACCATGATCTCACGTGCGCCAGATTGGATGCTGCAGCAACAACAGCAGCTCATTCGTCCGGTCTGGCGACACATCTTCATCGTGGACTATTTATATCCGAATTAACCCCGCCCGTCAATCGCAATGTCATGATCGAAGCAGATCCTGCGAAATTTCTCTTTTGATATCTGCTTTTGAGAACCGATTAGGTTAACGCTTTTGGCATTGCGAATGGCGTCATTGTGGGGGAAAATGAGGCCGAGAGGTTCCTGGGGTGAGTCAAGGAAGTTTCAATCAAAGAAAAGTGTTGGCGATCACCAAGCGAAGCGCAGAACTCTGCGGCACAGAGTCCCTGTTGCGCGCGTCCGGAATCAAGTTGGTGAATGCCGACAGCTTGATGGCGGCCCGTCGCGTCATTCATGACGTGAAAGGCGTGATCGTTTGCAAGCACTCATGGTCTGAGAGAGAGCACGAATCCATCGTCTCGGAACTTGAGACCGATCACCCGGAAGTTGCAATTATCGTGCGTTGTCCTGGTTGTACTGGATGCGACGAGGCAAACCAGAGACCTGGAACTCTGAGCGGAACTCAGCACTTGACGAACCTGATGTCGGTAACGGCTCCTATCGTGGAGCGTTAGTCCGAACATTCGTCAGCAAAGGTTCCGAAGTAGGCCGGCCAAAACTTCCGGGTTTGCATCGAAGATACAACGAAGCCCGGCGTAAAGAGGCGTCATGGAGGGCTATATGTTCCAATTTGTCACTTCACTGTTCGGCTGCGCTCATCGCCACTGCACGTTTCCGATAACGGCCAAAAAGCCTGGGCCAGTGACATCGGATGGTAGGCCATCCAAGACTACATACGTCGTATGCCTGGACTGCGGCAAGGAGTTTCCTTACGATTGGCAGCAGATGAAGTTAGTCGCGTCAGGAAAGCACGCGGCTTGAAGCGGTGGGAAATGCTTACACCTTCATCTTGAACTCCAAGCTCCTGGTTTCATAGGCAGGCTGGTCCTCCCGGCCCTGGTTGCAGACCGTGCGTCTCTCGCAACCAACGTTCATACTGGCCCATTCGCGCTTCAATGTTCGCCTCAAGCTGTTTTTTGCGGAGTAGATCATCGCCATAGCGTTGCAGGAAATAATCGATGGTTTCAACGCGAATTTTGATGGACGCGGCTGGCCTATTTTCGTCGAGATCCTTGAAGCAGAAATAGGGCGTGCCGGACTGCTCCACAATGCGCTCGACCACCGTGTAAACCGGGGCGTCGTGACCGCATTTGAAGCTGGACAACTCCAGCGCCACCAGATTCGGATGGCGGGCTGTGAATTTGGCCGCCCAAACTTTCATATTGCTGCTGGCCGCGGCAGACGTCTTCCACACGTCTGATATATCCAAGGGATGGCTGATGACACCGGCGCGCACTTCATCCCCAAATAGCCGATCGAGCAGATCCTCATCCATCGGAAGAGTGCTTTGCGAAAACACCGGATAGCCCCGTTTCTGGAACTCTTCCATGATGCCGTGATTCAGCCCGGGATCGTGGTGATACGGGCGTGCCAGCATGACCACGCCGAGCCGGTTCTCCCGCTCCAGCATGTCGAGGGTCTCACGTGCGCGGCTTCGGATTGAGTTCTCATACTCGTGCCATGCCTTGAAACCCTCTTCTATGGCCCGCTCGTTTTCCTCTTCCGAGAGGCCCAGCACCGGATCCCAGCACTGCAGCATTTGCCGCGCAAAGAGCTTGCGGTCCGCGAGGTTCACCATCGGGTGAAGATATCGGATGTTGTGTTGCGCGAAAACGTCGATTTCCTTCGTATAGGCTGCTTCCACGGTTTCGGGGGTCACGGCAACGGTGGGGCAGGCGTTCCAGGCGCGAGTTTTCACCAGAGGCGAACACAACACGTCGAACATGGGAAGGAATATGCAGTGCAGTGGCTGGCGAACGTGCTTGCCGTAGATCAAGTTGCTGAAGTGCGCGATGGTAATTTTCGACGGGAAGCAGGGATCAATCGACCCACGGCTGGAACCCGCGCGATACATTTCATTGGTTGTGAAATCAGAGTAGACGATGTTCTCTGCCAGGACGCCGAGGCTCTGCAGGTACGCGCTGAAAAGCGGCGCATAGGCGTACATATTGAGCACGCGTGGGATTCCAATGCGCAGGTTCGGTCGATTCTTGATGAGCGCAATGCGCTCCTGAGCCGATTTTCGCCACGACGCACTTGGGACTGGGTCGGCGACAATGGCCGGGCTGGGCGCATGCCACACCTCTCGCGCTGCAACATCGACAAGATTTGGGTTGGCATCCTTGATCGCGTCCAATCCTGCTTTGATTTCGCGCATACTGTCCAGGTCTTCCACCGCGCCTTTCTCACACGTAGCGAGGATCAACCTTTGCTCACCCGGTTGCAGTGGAACTGTGGCAGGGGAGTGCGGCACAGCCGATTCTGCCGGGCGCCCGGTGTGAACATCGACAAAGGTACGCAGACATTTGTTCTTGCAGAAGTGGCAGCGAGTAGATTCGTCGCGCGTTGTACGGTAGGTGACGCTCCGAACCGCATCCATTCCGATGAAATTCGTACGCCAGCCATTCTGCCACAAACGCAGGGCTTCTACGGCAGCGCCGATGGCACCGGCTTCGCCGCAGTGCGGGTGAACGACGATCTCCGGCTCGCAGCGTGAGTCGCGGAAGTTGGAGCGGATGAAGTCGGTCTCCGCTTTCACGACCGCCATGTTCTTCTGCGTACCACCTTGCAGGATGAAGCGCGTGCCCAACTTGGCAACGTTCGGCACGTTGGCGACGTAGAGAAAAATGTTCTTTGGGAGCACGGCGGCCAGGCCAGCCAGAATTTCTTCGGCACGCCAGCCCTGGCGCTGGAAATTGACAATGTCCGATTGCAGGAAGACGGCGCAGCCGTATCCGAAGACCGGCATGGCTTCGGCTGAGAAAGCCGTCTCAGCGTAAGTCTCGACCGGGATACCGAGTCCCTCGGCTGTGGATTGGAGAAAGTAGCCGTTGCCCGCCGAACATTGCGTATTCAGGCGGAAATCCTTGATGCGTCCGTCGTGCAGGACGATGATTTTGATGTCCTGCCCGCCCACGTCAACGATGCAGTGGGGGTCGTCATAAAAACGCAGCGCCGACTGAGTGTGGGCTACGGTCTCCACCAGCGCAACATCGGCGTGAAGAATGTCGCGCAGAATGTCCTTGGCGTAGCCGGTTGTTCCGACACCGAGCACTTCGAGATACGCTCCCTGCGACTCCACTTGCCGGCGAAGAGATTCAAACAGTTGTTTGGTGTCTTCAATCGGATTGCCTTCGGAAAGCTGGTACGCCTTGCACAATATGTCTCCGCTTTCCGACAGCAGGACCGCTTTTGTGGACGTGGAACCGCCATCCAGACCGATGAACGCGCCTACTTTTTCGGTGGGTTGGAAAGTTGCCGGAGCAAAGGGCGAGCGTGTGTACTTTGTCTGAAACTCCTGCAATTCAGCGGCGGAGGTCCAAAGAGCGCGGCTACCCGCCTTCGACTTTTCCTCTTGTCTTCCTTGTTGAAGATAATTCGCAAGACACTCCGTTCCCAGGTAGCGTCCGACGGATTCTTCCTCATCTCGGCCGAACTCGACGGCGCCAATTGCAGCAAAGTACAAAGCTTCTGCGGGCGCCTTGATGAGATCTTCGGGGCGCGCGCCTTCGGCAGGTTCTAGTTCGCGCTCTTTCCATATGCGCGGAATGTTGTGCTGCCACGCTTCGCGCAAGCCGCGAATAAAACTATTCGGCCCACCCAACAGCAGAACGTTCGGACGCAAAGTGTGTCCGCGGGTCAGCACAGTCAAGTTCTGCAAGACGATCGCGTCGAAAAGCGAAGCCATAAGCTGATCCGCTGGGACGCCCTGTTTCTGCAAGCTGTTGATGTCGGTTTCGGCAAAGACGCCGCATTTGCCGGCCACCTGGTGCAGCTTGATACCGTTGTAGCCTTGATTGCAAAGTTGCTCGGGCGGAATCTTCAGCTTGGCCACGATCTTGTCGATGACGGCGCCGGTCCCGCCCGCGCACTTGTCGTTCATGCTGGGGATCTTCTTCTTGCGCCCGCTGCTTGTGTCTTCCTTGAAGATGATAATCTTTGCGTCTTGTCCGCCGAGTTCGACGACAGAGTTCACCTCGGGGTGCAGTTTCTCAACTGCAAGCGAAACGGCATTGACCTCTTGCACGAACTTCGCGCCGATCAGTGAGGCCATCGAGTGGCCGCCCGAGCCGGTGATAAACACACGGCAGTTGTCGGGAGCGATTCCAACCTCACTCTCCATGCTCAAGAGGAACTCCAGCAGCTTTTCCGGTTGGCGGGTCTCGTGGCGCTGATAATTGCGCCAAATGATCTGGTCTGTGCGCAGATCAAACACCACCGCCTTCACCGTTGTGGAACCGATATCAAGACCGACCATGTAGGCGATGCTGTTGCTCATGCCAGTTTGCGCTCCTTGGCGCTGGAGCTATGATTCTTTGCTTTCATCAGGTCACTCACATGCAATACGAAATTGGCGGCCACGCCCGCAACATCAGGGCTGTGCGGAACTTGGTAGAGCGGGCTGCGCAGCTCCGGGTGCTCGGCAACGTAGGCTCGAATATCTTCCAGGTTCCGCCCGGTGCTTTGCAGGCAACGTTCGAACTCGGCTTTGGCCTTCGCCTTGGCTTCCCCCAAGGCCATCTGCACGCGGCTGTGGGCGTTGATCTCGCCTTCTCCGGCAGTTTCGATGGGGAGAAAAATCATCTCCGGAAAACGGCTGACGACCGTGGACTGCACTCCATCCGACTGCGATGATGGCATGCAGCCGAACGGCTTCACTGCGAGCACCATATGGCAGAGGTGGTGGACGGTGTAGTAAACGTTCTTGCCGACTTCCAGGTGGCCTTCACCGCCGCGGGCCAGGGAGTGATAGAAGGGATGAGCCAGTTGCGCCAACTCCGGTTGCGAAGGCAGCAGATGGGCCACGTTGCCGAGTCCCTCTACGACTCGCGTGTATTGGCGGTTCCAGATGCGCTCACCCAGAGTGAGGAGCAGCCACTTCTTGCGGAAGTGCTTCCACTCATTGCCCAATAGACCTTTTACGTCCCACCATGCTGGCCGCGGGTGAGGAGCATCGAGGCCTTTGCGATTGTCGGCATTGGCTTTTCCCTGATGCATCAGGTACATCACCCAGTTGCCAATCGAATCCACCAGGACGTGAGCGCCTTCTGCTTCGAGGAAGGCGAACATATTGAAGTTGCCATCGCCTTCGGTGAGTTGCGCCCAGAATTCGCCAGTAATCTTGACGATCGGTTTGACTCGAAGCCGATCCACTTCAATCTTGTCGATGCGCTCACGGCACTGGCGCAGCACATCGCGATATTCGGTGCCGTACAGATGGTCGCGCACCTTGCCCAAGGTGTTGAGCGTATCTTTCAACTTTTTCCTCTTGGCCTTAGCCAGGTAGGTGCGAATCGGTCTTGGCGCCCGCTCCAGAATCTCAAAGCGTGTGCGCTCGCGGAGAAAAGCGTCCAGAATGTCCATCACTTCGGCGAAGGCGCGTTCGGTCTCGCCCGGAACCACCTCATAAGGACGGAGCTCGTAGATCATCTCATTGATGACATCGCCCAGATTGAGCGCATTCAACATTCCCATGCCGAAATCTACGTTGAACTTCAATCCTGGTTCACCAGTTTTGGCCCCGATTCCCTGGTTTTGCGAAAACAACAGGACGCGAAAGCCTCCGAATCCTGCGTTCTCCAGCGCCATGCGGTATTCGGACTCGTACATTCCAAAACGGCACGGCCCGCACGAACCGGCGGTGAAGAAGACGTAGTTGTCCAGGATCTCCTGCTTGCTGAGCCCGCCTGCTTCCAGCCCGCGCAGGTAGCGGATCAGATTGCCCACCGTGAAGTAAGTTGGATTGCACTGAGCCGCATTTCCGAACTCCCGGCCCAGGTGATAGGCGGCGAGATTCGGATTCGGCAGGTGTTCGCAGCGGTAGCCGCTTCCGCGAAAGACGGACTGGATCAGCTTTTCGTGCTTCCATGTGAGGCCACCGAAGAGGATGGTGACCCGATCCCGTTCTTCGGCAGTGAAGGGCCGCTCGTCCGGGCGGCGGAAGTGCTGCACCTGGGGCCGCGCGAATCCGGCCTCCTTCTCCAGCCGTTCTCGTTCTGCGGTCAGTTTGGAAACGATCTCTTCTTCGGTAATGATTTCGATGTTTGGACTGGATTCGCCAGAGTTCATGGTGTTGATTGTCATTGTCTGCAATACCCTCCAGCGGGGAAGAATCCAGCCGCGTGCGGCTGGCGGGCGGGTGATTGAGGACACAGGGACAGGAATATACCAGTCTCCATGCGGACCCTATAAAAGCATCAATGCTTCGGTGTTGATCTCACCGTGACGTTGCTCACATCTACCTGTGATGAATGTGACTGACTCGGACTACCGGCAGTGCCGCAGCAGGTACAACGCATAGCAAATGTTCGGTTTATTGCTTTCAGTAAATAGCCGGTAAATAGAAAGCCGGACGTGTGTTTGTACGCCCGGCTGTTAAAAATCGTGTGGTAGAGCTCAGGTGCCGACTGAGGACGTGGCACCACAGCTACACATTTGTTGTTCGTCAATTGCCGTCGCTACGGTACCCTCCTTCCCCCCTACATGGGGTTTCCAGGAAAGTTCTCGTACCTTCTACAATGCCCTCGCCGTCGGAGCGCGGGTGCTTGTAGGTTGTGGATAAGATGGAGCGGATCGCAGAATGGATGTCCAGGAGCTTTTGATTTCGTCGGGCCGGCTCCAGCTACTCTGCTTAGCCACTGGGCTCTAGGCTGCCGGAATTTGAAGGTGAGCTCACATCCCGCGGATTGCAAACGGAATCTAAGTCTCTGCCACGAAAGTACGTGATACAGCCGATCACTTGCTAGAATCGCCAAGAAGTTCAGGTCGTGAACAAGCAAAGAAGTTATTCCTATTCGTCATGTCATAAGGAGAAGCCGTGACCAGAACATCTGCATTTTTCGATGCAACTAATGAGAGTCAAGCCGCGAACATAGGATTGCCCGCTGATTTTCAGGATGTGGGCTGTTGCGCAATGGATCAGGCGTTGGGGCTGGAGAAAGTATCGGTTTCCGCAATTGCTCGGCTGAATTCATCTGCACTCGAAATTTATACGAGTTTTGCACCTGCATACAGCGAGTTTCTTGATCGGGCAGCGAAGGCGTTCGCGTTCTTCATGGATCTCCAAATGAGCTGGCTTACCCTGATGTTTCCGTACGCGAAGCTGGGATCGGAAAAACTCTTGCATGGCGCAGCATCGGACAGCACCTTTGCAAGGGATACGGAAAAGCACGAACAGCCGATTGTAGAAGCGGTGAGACTTGGAGCGGAGATCGAGGTTGGAGTTGGAACCAGCGCCGGATTGGACTAAGGTCCTTTTAGTCCATCTCTGCTTCTGGCTTAGACTTTAATTCTGCGTGAGATGCCTGTCAGAGACGAAGAGTTGCCTAAGTGAATCACTTGAAAAAGTGATTGATATCACAGTAGTTGGGATTTAGTCCATGAGAAACTGCTGGTGATGTTGGCAGACGAGTTTGCGTCCCCTGCTCAGCAACCGCCGACAGTACGCCCCATCTAAACAGCACGGTCGTCGGAACGAACCAGAGGCGAACGGTTCCGAGGCATTGATACATTTCGGAGTAAGGTTCCACTTACTCTATGCAGAGGCAACGACTCTGTCAAGGGTTTGAAGTGTGAAAGAGTAAATAATTTTTCAGTACCGCCTCTTGTTTGTAACGAAGGTGCAATCGAAATCGTATAGGTTCTAGTGCTCTAAGCGTTGTTTTCGTTTTCATACAACCCGAGTAGAAGGAGATCAGGAAATGGCAGCCATAACACTTCCGGAAGAACTGGGACTTCTCCAATCCAAACCCCTCCAAGACAAAGTTGCCCTCGTCACTGGCGGCGCGCGCGGCATCGGCCGTGCGATCGCGATTGAGCTTGCCAGCCGGGGTGCATCCGTTGCGATTAACTACCGCTCCAGTTCTGCGGAGGCTGAAAAGCTGTCTGCCGAAATTCAGGAGATGGGCGTCGAAAGCGTTCTGATCCAAGGCGATGTCTCTTCCAAAGAAGATTCCAGGCACGTGATGGAAGCCGTTCTGGACAACTTCAAGCAAATCGACATTCTGATAAACAATGCCGGAATCACGCGTGATCGGACGGTTCGCAAGATGACAGAAGAGGAATGGAAGGACGTCCTGAACACGAATCTCAATGGCACGTTCTACTGCACTCGGGCCGCTCTGCCCTCAATGATTCAGCGGAGGTTTGGCCGCATCGTCAACATTGCCTCGTTCGTCGGTCAGGCGGGAGCCTTCGGGCAGGCAAATTACGCAGCCAGCAAAGGCGCGATCATCGCTTTCACCAAGACCGTCGCTTTAGAAATGGCACAGTTCAACATTACTGCCAATGTAGTTGCACCGGGATATACGGCCACGGAGATGGTTGCCGGCATCCCGGTTCGCGTTCTTGGAGAGATTGAATCTCGCATTCCGCTCAAGCGCCTTGCTGAGCCGCAGGAAATCGCTAAAGCCGCAGCGTTCCTGGTCACCGATGGAAACTACATCACCGGCCATCAGTTGAATGTGAACGGTGGGGTCTACATGTAAATCGAGTCGGCGGTCAACGTCCATCTGTTGCTGTTCGCGGCCGCCAGTTTTCTATAAGTCTGTTCGAATTTTCATAAGTGGGGAGGTTCCAATGAACACCGAGGCAAACCTGGCTGTAGCTGTAGTTGAAACTGAATCCGCAGTGTCGTTCGACAAAGTAATCGGCTTTCTCAACGATGCGTTGCGTTTGTTTGCAGAAGGAAACTCGGAGCAGGGATGTGTGTGCCTGGCCGAGGCCAATAGTCTGCTCGATTCCTGCTTGGCTGACGGAGAGTGCGAAGCCGAAATTACATCAATATCAGTCGTAAGCAGCATGCCCTCTCATCCGGTCGAAATAGAAGAGGCGCTCGCTACGATTGCTTAACCGCGCTACTTAGAGTCGAGGATAGATGACACTCACGACGTTTATAAGATCGAACACTGATTACTCCCGGAACCTGCTTTTTGCCGCATATAGCGGTGCGCGCTCGGCTCAAGAGAATGCATTTGATGGCCAGGCGATGGGTAAGTTAATGGCGAGGTCCACGGTTCAGTCCTTTGGATGGGCGGTGATGGGAGCCATCGCAGGTGCAGCCGGCGCGCGTATTTGTAATAAGCAAGAGACTGAGTCCGATTCTGCCGTTTCCGGTGCATTGATTGGTGCGGCGTTTGGACTCAGCACAGGATTATTATGGAACACCCGGCCATTGACCGAGGTGGCAATGCGCGGCGCAAAGAAGAGTGTTGACGCAGTCCGCGATGCGAACTGGCTGGCGCGAAATCCAATCAATTTTGGTTAAGTTGCCGGTTGATGGAAGTTGCCTTATTACGGATCTTCGCAGTGCGGAACGAACGAATCAGCTAGACCAGACCTAGGGGGAAGCCAGGAAACCAATGAAAGAATTCGTGATTAATTCGCATGGTCGAATTGTTCTTCCGTTTAACTTTTTTCCCGAGATAGACTTTTCTGTCATTGAAACTCTTGAACATCTGAAGACGATAATCTCCAGAGATTTCGGCGAAAAGGCACCGTCCGAAAAAGACATAACGGATCGGCTGACTGCAGGGAAGTACAAAAATCGTTACGAACTCTGCCGTGATCTCGCTCTGAACCTGTACTGGGTGAATCGCTACGCGCTCACTATGTACGAAGAGCGTCCTACCCGTTGGGCCGACCTTCCCCGCCAACGCGAAGATGTGTTCCTGCCCACCTGCAAGCCGTGGGATTCAGCCCGCTCGGCCGAGGCAATTCAAGACGGTTACAACCTCCTGCAACGGCAATGGCAGTGTGATACAGAGGACGAAATTTTCGATCTATTGCTGAATGGATTCCGGAGCAAGCCCAGTGCGGGTGGAGATCTGCGCGCGATTCAACCGACCGTCGGCGAACTGCTGGCCTCGCCCAAGGGAAGAACGTTTCGCCTCGTGCATTACAACCCGGATTATCCGGGGTACACCTATGACGATGTGATTCAGTACGCGCATGACGTTCCAGAGCTGGAAGCATTGATGCGGCAGGCGATGATCCTGCACAACCAGTACCGGTGGGATCCGTCGACCTGCGCGTGTGTTGAAGCGAGTCAGTTGCAACCTGACGACTATGTGATTGCTCTGTATCCGCGTAACAACGAAGTGCTTCAGTTCATTCGCCGGGCAAAGCAGAAACGCGAAGCGCACGCGAACCGTTTCGTAATGCCGCCGACTTTTGCACTCTCTGCACCAGTGGCGCCATACAAGCCGGTCGAGGTGCGGAAGGAATTCAAGGTAATGCCGCGGTTGGAAGGGCTTGCTGTGTATGAGGGTGAGGTGGTCTGCAGCAATGCCGATCTGATCCGCAACCATGCATTCAGCTGGTCACGTATGACGGAGAAAGAGATCGCTGAGAAGACCGGAATTCAGCAGCGTCTCTACACCGAATTGAAGCTTGAGCAGATGGCACTGTTTGCGGCGCGTGCGGCTCTGGAAAAGTCCGGTCGCAAACCATCCGAAATCGGCGCCATCCTATTCTGCAGTTGTACCACCGCCAGAATCATTCCATCCACCGCGTGCTGGATTGGCGGCGAACTTGGAATCAGCCAGGCCTATGCCGCTAATGACATTATCGCGGCCTGCGCCGGCATGTCCTACGGCTTTTCCGAGGCGGTGCGGTTGCTCCAGGAAATCAATCGGCCGGTGTTGGTCGTATGTGCCGAAAAGTTCTCGGACAAGATCGGAACCGTACGCACCTCTCGCATGATCTTTGGCGACGGTGCCGCCGCTGTCATTATCGGACCTGCCCCGGAGGGCGCAGCACCGGATATCGAGGTGATGCAAACCTATGCGGGCGGTCCCTGGTCTGAGGTGAATTCCATTATCTGGCCCAATCCGGAGTTCGATAACGCTATTACCGTTTATGGACCAGAGGTGAAGTCGCTCGCGCAACGCTACCTGACGCAGATGATGGTGGATCTTGCAACCTTGAAGACTGAGGATGGAAAAGGTTCTCTGATCGATAGCATTGATATCGTGATACCGCATCAGGCGAACAAGACCATGGTGGAGAAACTGGCCGAATTGGCAGGCGTCCCGCGCGATCACCTCTACTTCAATATTGATCGCGTCGGAAATACCTCTGCAGCCAGTATTCTCATCGCCATTCGTGATGCGGTTGTCGATAAGCGGATTGATCGGCCGATGCGTGTCTTTGCGCCCGGTTTCGGAGCAGGGGCTGTGGCCGGTTATCTCGTGATGCGGGTAGATCCAGCGATTGTCTGCTGCGCTGCCCAACCATGCGTTTCCATCGAAGAAGATAACGATAGTATGTCGCTGACAGGGAGAGTGGCGCTCGTGACCGGCGCGGCTCGCGGAATCGGCAGGGCGATCGCGCTGGAGATGGCGCGCCGCGGCGCTTCCGTTGCCCTTAACTTCCGGGCTGATACCGGAGCTGCTGAATCCGTTGCCCAGGAGATTCGGAAACTGGGCGTGGACTGCATGCTAGTTCAAGGCGACGTTTCCAAGAGTGACGATGCGCAACGTGTGGTTGGCAGCGTTCTTGAGAAGTGGCAGCGCATTGACGTGCTGGTGAATAACGCCGGAATCACCAAAGATAGATCACTGCAGAAGATGACGGATGAAGATTGGGAGCAGGTGATCGCCGTCAATCTGAACGGCACCTTTAATACCACCAGCGCCGCACTACCGGCAATGATCAACCAGCGCTACGGTCGCATTATCAACATTGGCTCGGTAGTCAGCCAGACCGGAGCGTTCGGCCAGGCAAACTACTCTGCCAGCAAGGGCGGAATCACGGCCTTCACCAAGACCATCGCACTGGAGTCGGCAAAGTACAACATCACCGCGAACACAATTGCTCCCGGATACACGGCGACTGATATGGTGCAGGAAATTCCTGAAAAGGTCGCCACGCAGATCAGGTCCCAGATCCCGCTCGGACGTTTTGCCACTCCTAAGGAGGTGGCAAAAGCTGCTGGATTCCTGGCTGCGGATGCCGATTACATCACCGGACAGGAGTTGAATGTAAACGGCGGATGCCATATGTAGGATTGCGAAATAAGTGGGTTGGGCAGCCATTCGTGGCTGCCCATTTTTTTGATTCGCATCCGTTGCGTGCCGAATCGGGCTTTTTTACGAGCTTTTGTCTGCCTTTTCAAGCACATCCATAGATTCATTTCCAAGGGAAAATTTCTTTCCGGTGCTCCGATTTCAGATCTCCACGCATCTATATGGAGTTATGCTGCACTGCACAAAAATGCCGTGACCGGAGTAGATGTCTCTGATAATGTGGAATTGGAAAGGCGGTGAATAGCAATGTCTTTTAGTCTTTGCTGTAAGACAGCGTTGGTGACCGGTGCCGGGCGGGGCATCGGACGAGCGATCGCGGGGAAACTGGCGGCCGCAGGAGCCAAGGTGATGGTCAATGATCTCGACGAAGCGGCACTTTGCGAAACCGAAGAGAGTCTTCGCAAGTCCGGCTACAAGGTTGACCACGCGACCGGAGATCTTACAGATCCCTCTACACCCGATAAACTGGTACAGGCGACCGTAGAAACCTTTGGCTCACTGGACATTATTGTCAACAACGCAGGCTATAGCTGGGATGGAGTAATTCAGAAGACCACCGACGAGCAATTCCTTGCCATGCTCGAAATTCATCTCGTAACGCCGTTTCGCATTTTGCGAGCCGCGTCTTCGTATATCAGAGATGCCGCCAAGGCGGAGATTGCCGCTGGCAAGACAGTCATGCGCAAGGTCGTCAACATTACTTCCATTGCGGGCACGGACGGGAATCCCGGGCAGGCGGGTTACTCCTCGGGTAAAGCTGGGGTGATCGGACTCACTAAGACATTGGCAAAAGAGTGGGGACGCTACAACGTCAACGTGAACGCGGTTGGCTTCGGCCTGATTAATACCCGCTTGGCTCAGCCACTGACCAGCGGCGAAGCGCACATGGAGATGCACGGACATGAGATCAAACTCGGCGTGCAACCGAGTATGCTGGAATCGGTGAAAAATGCCTGTCCCCTTGGGCGGCTGGGCACTCCGGACGAAGCCGCAGGGGCGGTGCTCTTCTTTTGCTCTCCGCTTTCCGATTACGTTACCGGCGAAGTGCTGATCTGCGGCGGAGGATTCCACTTCTAGCAGACACCACAAGCCGTATCAACTTGGGCCTGCGGAGCGAGCGCGATGAAGCGCCCTCCGCAGGCCCAATGATCGGCCACTAGTGTTCCGATTGCAGAAAGATGGACGACTATACCGAATACACTAGCTCACGGGTTTCGTCGATCACGGTAATCTGTTCTTCAGATTCTTCCACCAACCGCCGAACCTCAATCCAGTGCTCGTAGCTGTGCTCGTAGCCAGAGTCGTAGGAAGTCACCTGTGGCCGCGTATTCGTGTTTCCATTCTTATATTTGATTTCGGTATCGTGAGACATAGGACACATCCCTTCGGAAGAAGAACTGTTGGCGACATTGTAACCTGAGATTGCCTGAGATTATCCGGTCCGGAAGTCGCTATCACTAAGATAGGTGTCTTATGTCACACCTGAGCAGCTGAACCAGTAACTGCGGCGATAGCCCTAGGTGCGCTCTCGAAAATTACGCAAAAAAATCCCTGGGACGCTTGCGAATCCCAGGGATCTGCTTTCGGTGCAACTATTCGGAGCGGGGAGCCAACCATCCATCGATCTGCGGCCAAGTGCGCTTGCTTGCGCCGCTTCCCGCCATGATTCCAATGTGGCCACCAGGAATCCTCATTACTGTTTTATCTTTACTGCCGACCTTTGGGATCACCGTTTCTGACTGACATGGCGGAGTGATGTGATCGCCTTCAGCAATCACCGTCAGCAGGTTGGCCCGCAGGCGGCTCAGGTCCACCTTTTGACCGCGAATCATCAGCGTCCCCTGCATCAGCCGGTCGTTTTGGTAGAAATCGACAATCAGTTGACGGAAGGCTGCGCCGGCCAGGGGGATGTTATCCGTGACCCAGGTGTTCATCGCATGCCAAGCCTCCACTACCTGTGGATTGTCGAGATTATCCCAGAGGCGCAGATAGTTGCCGATGTAGTTCTCCACCGGTTTCAGTGCCTTCGCCCCGTATTCAATCATCTCGGGTGGCATATTGCCGAATGCGGCCAGAATCTTTTCGACGTCAAAGTAGCGTTCGTCTGTCCAGCGTCCGAAGGTGATGTTCTCTTTCTTTGAGAAATCCAGCGGAGCAGTCAGAAGAATAAGATTTCGCAATCCGTCGTCGGGCCGCAGGGCTGAATAGATTGTGGTCAGAATGGCGCCGATGCACCAGCCAAGCATGCTGAATTCGTTGGATCCCGATACCGCTTTTAACTTGCGAATCGCCCGCGGCATGTATTCGAGAGTGTAATCGTCGAACTTGAGATTCTTATCCTCAATCCCAGGCGCTCCCCAATCCAGCAGGTACACATCGTAGCCGTGATGAATCATGAACTCGACAAAGCTATGCCCCGGCCGGAGATCGAGGATATAAGGCCGATTCATAAGTGCGAACACCAGGAGCAGCGGAACTGGGTGTCGTTTCTCCTTCGGTAGCACCGGAGTATAACGGTACAGCTTTGCTTTATTCAGGCTCCAGATTACTTCCTTCGGTGTCTGCGCAATGGAGGCGCGCGTCGTCAGCACCTTGGTGAGGGTCTCCAGCTTTTCCTGCATGTCCGTGAACTGTGGGATGGCAACCGGTTCGGTGGACATAATCTACTTGGATCCCTTCTTCGCAGATTTGACAGCTTCTCTGCGAACTGCGGACTTGGTTGACTTGGTCTCGGCGGCAGCCTGTGATGCGTCCTTTGTCGTTTCAGGTTTAACTTCGGATAAAGGCTGCGCTATGCTCTTGAATGCTTCGGGCTTGACTTCAGAGATGGGCTGCGTTGCGCCGTTGGATGTCTCGGACTTGGTTTCCGGCGAGGCCGCTCTGGCGGAAACTGCGAGGATTTGATCCAGTTTCGCGTCCATATCGTCGAGCAGCAATTCAACGTTCGCTAACCGCTCGGCCAAGCTTACGAATTCAGCCCGGGAGGGCATATTCAGCTGTTCCAGCGCCGCTATCATCGCCTTCTTCTGAGCATCGCGGAACGGAGACGAGGCGGTCAGGCAGGTATCAAGGACGGCACCACTGGCCTGACTGTACGCTTCTGAGTTCACGGCTTCGCCCAGCGTCTTTGCCCAAGCGTCCAGATAAACGTCTCGCAATGCGCGCCACTGTTCAAGAGGATCCACGGTCTTGCCTTCTGCTGGTCGATCGCTCATTTACGCTTCCTTTCGCCACATGCATATATCTGAAGACTACACGGAGCACCTAAAACGATCAAGGCACTCCGCATGGCCTTCAGTGAGTACTTGGCGATCACTTTTTAAGGCGGTTTACGCCTTGGCTGCCGTACCTTTCACGGTTTTGGTGGCGAGGTTCAGGATCTCTTTCTGGGCAGAGATCACGGTATCGACGCCGCGCTGAACTGACTCGGTGACCGTCTCAACCGGGGTACCGGTTACGCCGGGCTGCTGCTTTACGGTCTCGCCTGCTGCCTTGGTCTGCTTCGCGGCAAAATCCAGCACCGAATTCTGGGCGGCAACAGAGCGATCCACCGACTCCTGAATCAGGGCGTTGATTCCATCCCTCGCTTTGCTGGCATCCTGGCATTCCTGAGCAACGTCGATCACAGCGGCGCTCTGCTGAACGGCCAGACCCAACAGATTCTTCTGAAGGGCAACATAGCCTTCAAAGGCCGAGCCGGCCATGTCAAGCATGAACATGCCGGGGAACGTTCCCTTCAGAGCGTTTTTGCAAGATGCTAGAATCTCGGCATTCTGTTCGACGGCCAGATCAAGGGAGCTCTTGCTCAGTTCGGCAACCCGCTCCAGCCCCTTGTTGAACAAACTCGCATAGGCGGCCGTGTTGCAGGCGCCTTCAATGGTTCCTTCAGCCTTATTTGACTTGGTGCTGGTGCTCATGTTTCCCTCCTTGATGGGCTAACTCTCGCGTAGTAGGTCCATTGCTGCAATTAGTGCTGCACTGCAGCATGAAGCGATTATGGTTCCTTTGGTGCGCGCATGTCAAGCAGGAAACGTTAAATTATGGACAAGAAGATCATTATTAAGAAGTACGAAAACCGGCGGCTTTACGACGTGACTCACAGCAGGTACGTGAATCTGGACGAAGTAGCCAGGTCGGTTCAGGATGGATATGACATCCAGGTGCTGGATGCCTCGACCGGAGAAGATCTCACCCGCCTTGTGATGACGCAGATCATCACCGAAAGCGCTAAGACAGCCGATTCCGTCTTTCCGCTCGATATCTTGAGGGAGATGGTGGTCGCCTCCGGAAAGGCAAGCCAGGAGAGCGCGTTGAATTACATGCGAGCCGTTGCCGACATGTACAAGAACGCCTTACGCGGATTCTCGCACACCATGAGCCCCTTCGAGATTGTGCAGAATATGATGAACTCCGCTTCCGGTGCTCAGGTTGAGCCTGCTCCGCCCCCGCCCGTTCCAGAGTCTGGCGAAGGACGCGATGTGAGAACGCCAGAATCGAAGGACGACAGGGAACTGCAGGAGTTGAAGAAACGCATTCACGAACTGGAAGCACTGGTTCTGAAGAAGAGCAAGGCTCCAGCGCAGAAGAAAAGGGCTCGCAATCGAACGAGTTCCTGACAAGATCGCGATTGCGACAACTACTTTGCCGCGCGTTGGCTTGACTGTTTCTTCATTAGATGAAGATTCTGCTGAGCATCTGCATATCCCTGTTCGGCGCTCATTTTAAACCAGCGAATCGCTTCAGCAGCGTTCTTCGGGACACCTATTCCGGTGGCATAGGCTACGCCAAGGTTGTTCTGAGCCTCCGAATTTCCCTGCTCGGCGGCATTACGGTACCAGCGTACAGCTTCGGCATCATTTTTCTTAACACCTTTCCCGTTCGTGTACATCACGCCAAGGCTGTTCTGAGCATCGGCGTCGCCCTGCTCGGCGGCTTTGCGATACCAGCGAGCGGCTTCGGCTTCGCTTTTTGCTACGCCAAGGCCAAACTGATAGGTGAGGCCAAGGCTGAATTGCGCACTTGCATTTCCCCGCTCAGCGGCTCTGCGGTACCAAAAGACAGCTTGGGTGTCGTCCTTCGGGCCACCTTTGCCGGTGGCATACATCACGCCGAGAATGAACTGAGCCTTCGCATCCCCCTGCTCTGCGGCCTTGTGATACCAGCGAACGGCTTCGTCTTCGTCCTTTGGGACACCCCGGCCACTGTCATACATTGAGCCGAGGTTGAACTGTGCCCCCGCGTTTCCCTGCTCTGCGGCCTTGCGATACCAGCGAACGGCTTCGACTTCGTCCTTGGGAACAGCTTGGCCAGTGTCATACATTGAGCCAAGGTTGAACTGCGCCCCTGCGTTCCCTTGTTCTGCGGCCTTGCGATACCAGCGAACGGCTTCGACTTCATCCTTGGGAACAGCTTGGCCCATGTCATACATCGAGCCAAGGTTGAACTGCGCCCCTGCGTTCCCCTGTTCTGCGGACTTGCGGTACCAGCGAACGGCTTCGGCTTCGTCCCTCGGAACGCCTTGGCCGCTGTGATACATCGAGCCGAGAAGGAACTGCGCCCTTGGATTCCCATGTTCAGCGGCTTGGCGGTACCAGCGAACGGCTTGGCTTTCATCCTTCGGAACACCTTCCCCGGTGGCATACATCAAGGCAATGTAGACCTGGGCCTGTACGTCTCCTTGATTGGCTCGCTTGAGGAGTGTGGCTGCATACCCGGAGGGAGCTTGATTTGTAATTTGAGAGACCAGTCCAGTGGTGGTCGAGAGGATCAATAGGACAGGCAGAAGCCATCGGAGAGAACGGCCGGAGAATCGCAACGCGGCACCTCATGGCACCTCATAGCACTTCCAGATTAGATGGTGCCACCAAAGGGAGAGTCAAGGAAAATACTTATTTTGATTCCCGGCCTTTTTAGGCGTCCGAGTCGAGTCCGCCGAAAGGCATGCTTCCGCTTGTGAGTTCCTAATGAATTGACCTTGCCTGCGGATGCCGACATTCAACTTCTGAGGTAAAGGAGCATCGCGCAAGCAGCACGCGGATGATATCCCCAGCGACCTGGCTTTCCGGTTTCATCTGCCGGGCGCAGCCATCGCACAGCCAGACGTATGCAGTCTGCCGCTGATGCAGGTCGGTTGCACTGCTGATCTCAATCTCAGCGCAGAAAAGCTTTCCATGGTCTCGATGGCGTGGGATGCAACAGGAAGGATTGGCACAAATCTCGGGCATGGCGTGGAGCCTCTTTCTAAACCTAGAAGAAACGGATGTTCCAGCGTTTAGACCGCTTAGCACAAGCAAGGACCGAAATATTCAGTGATGTAATAGGAAGCCGATCGCAGAACGAAGGATGCCACAGAAAATTCGGCTTGTAAACGTGTGTCGAAGTGAATGTTTGTAACCACTGTTTTTTGAAGACTAATCACTAACGCTTTAAATGGCCGAACAACTTTTTTTTTCGGATAGGTTTCGTACTTTTTGGAGATTTTGGAGGTTCGGGGGTTGGGTCGATTCAGCCTCGGGACCGCGTACTTGCGGAGTACGCGATGGGGAGGGGCGATGTACGGTCCGGCGGGAAGGTTCGCGAGCGAAGCGTTCGGAACAAGTGAGCGGGCGACGGCTGAAGCGTTGAGCTACATGGAGACTGTGAAGATTGAACCGCAAGAGCTCATGGAATTCCTGGAGTTCTGCGCGGATAAGATACACGACGAGCAAGAGTCTCGAAAGAGCATGGAAAGGACGAGACGAATGCAATGACTTTAAATGGCAAGGAATATTACAGGTTTCAGCCTTCCAGTCGCCGCAGGAAATCGCGCTCCGTCATGTGGTACTTGAATGACTTTCGTCCGTCTACGAACACGACTGGAACTGAATCGCTATACATAGCCCGCAACTCTGGATCCTGATCGATGTCGATTTCGCGCCACTGAAAGGTGGCGAGGTGCTCCAGGCTCCGCAGCGTGTTCTTCACCACCTCGCAGAGATGGCATCGGTTTCGCGAATAGACAACTACGTCATGCATGTTGTCGATTTTATTTCGGTGCTGACCGACGGGCAAGCCCCGAAGCCCAAGATCGATGTGCAACTTCGCGGCGAAGGAAAATTGAGCGTACGGACTCTCGCTTTGCACGTTGTCAACCCTCATCAGTTGCAAAAACATTAATTCTCTTTTGAGTTGCTATCGAGGTTTTTAATGGCTTGGCAATGCATCACGGTTCCACACGGCGCCATCTGACTGTCATCGCTTAAACAACTGTTCAAGTCACCACGAAACCGCGCGATGACCTGAACAGTTCTTCACATAACGGAGGAAGTGATGGCAGAGCATAAACTTGAATTCGAGAACCGAGACGTCCAGAAATCATTCCAAGAAGCTGGATCTGCTGCAACCGACGCGTACAAGACGGGCATAGATCTCTTCCGAAGAGGAATGGAGCGCACGATTACGGTACAGAAGCAGATGCTTGATGCTGCGTCCCAGCAAAATGCTGAAGCCGCTGAGACGTGGCGGAGAATGTATGGAAGCATCCCCGGAGCTGAGCCGTTATTCACGTTGACTGAGCAGACGGTTGGGAATTTTATCGATCTGCGCAAGAGGTTTCTGGACATCATCGAAGGGCAGAGTGATGAACTTGCCGGCTCGGCGAAGAGACACGCAGAGCAAACTGAGCGTGCCGCGCACGAGATGGCAAGTCACCGGGAGCGGCAGAAAACAGCCTGAACTAGTGGGATCGACCCACTGGATTAACGATCAGCATATCCCCTCAGTTTTATGAACTGGGGGGATTTCCTTTCATGCGGCAGGGTTGCGCGCCGAATTTATTGTCGCGTCCAAGACCAGCAGAAGTTCGGCAAACTCGAACGAACCATCGTGGCGATGGCCATTGATGAAGAAGGTTGGGGTGCCATTGACTCCGCTGCGGACTCCGCTGTTGAAATCGGCACGGACGTGATCCGTGAACTGTCCCTCTTCAAGCGCCTGGGTTAGTGCAGGAACAGAGAGTCCGAGTTTGCGGGCAAGTTCGAGATAAAGCGCGCCTCCCAGTCGCTGCTGATTTTCAAAGAGCAGATCGTGCATCTCCCAAAATTTTCCATGAGCTGCGGCGAACTCCGCGGTTTCAGCGGCGGCCTGCGCTTCGGGGTGCATCTGGCTGAGTGGAAAATTGCGAAATACAAAGCGAAGCTGGCCGCCGAAGCGCCGCTGGAGATGCTTGACAATCGTGTAGGCGTGGGCGCAGTGAGGACACTGATAGTCACCGTACTCCAGCAGCGTCACGGATGCATCGCGCGGACCTTGCGCGTGGTCCTCGGGGGAGACTGGCGTTTTGAGAACGGTCATGACCTTCTCCTATTTTGGCAACCTCTCCAGAGATTCCAGGATTCCATCGGCGCCCGGATTCACCCGGATTGGCGAGAGATAGTTCCATGCGATGATGCCGTTTTTGTCGATGACAAAGAGGGCGCGCTCGGTATATCCGTCGGCATGGCGGTAGGCGCCGTATTGTTTGGCAACGGCTCCCTTGGGTTCAAAGTCGGAGAGCAGCCGGAAGTGCAGGTTGCGGGACTCGCTGTAGGCTTTGTGGGACCAGGGACCATCGACGGAGATGCCCAGCAACTCGGCTCCGAATTTCTGAAACTCGGGAAGAATTTCGTTGTACAGGCCGATCTGGTCGCCACAGGTCGGGCTCCAGTCGGCGGGATAGAAGGCTAGAATTACGGGTTTGCCGAGCAGTTCGCTGAGTGAAAAATTCTGCTGGGGTGCTATCGGCAGGGTGAAGTCGGGAGCCTTGGCGCCCGGAGCCAGCAATCCGGTGGCTTGCATGACTTTTGTGTCGCTCATCTGGGATTTCCTTTCTGGCGTTTTGCTGGGATTTTCGCGGCAGTGGGACGATGCATGCGCCGGCTCAATTTGTGAGGGGCGGATGGGCAATCTTTTAGCCTTGGAGATGCCAGCGAAGGGTTCGGTAAAGTAAACTGAAAAGTCATGAATGAAGGAATAGAGAACATTCGCAAACGCGGCAGCCGCATCATTGCCGATGGCGCTCACATGCTTCCGGCGGCTTCGCTGATGATGGCCGAGGGCTTAATCAGCTCACTTGACGACTTGAATAAGCCGTTCGTCACGGTAATCAACTCCTATTCAACCCAGATTCCCGGGCACGCGCATCTGGATAAGATCGGCGCCATTGTACGCGACGAACTGAAGGCGCTGGGCTTCAATGTC
Organism: uncultured Acidobacteriota bacterium; assembly: GCA_963786435.1. Taxonomy (GTDB): domain Bacteria; phylum Acidobacteriota; class Terriglobia; order Terriglobales; family Acidobacteriaceae; genus TOLSYN. The sequence continues at coordinate 749,665 of CAWAZK010000002.1, read as the reverse complement.
TGGTACGCCAACGTGGGCGGCGCGGTATGCGACGGCATCGCGATGGGGCACTATGGGATGAAATATTCGCTGCCCTCGCGAGAGCTGATTGCCGATGAGATTGAGACGATTATCGGCGCGCATCCCTGCGATGCCTGGATCGGAATCGCCAACTGCGACAAGATCGTTCCGGCGATGTACAACGCCATGGCGCGCATCAACATTCCTGCGGTTTACCTGAGCGGCGGCCCGATGCTGGCCGGACCCGGCGGCACCGACCTGATCACGGTGTTTGAGGGCGTGGGCAAACACAGCGTAGGCCAGATGAGTGAGGGCGAGTTGCGGTCGCTGGCGCAGAAAGCCTGCCCGGGATGCGGAAGCTGCGCCGGGAATGTTTACCGCGAATTCGATGAACTGCCTGGGCGAAGCCATTGGATTATCGGTGCCCGGGACAGGGACGATTCCTGCCGAACGCTGGGTCGATGGGACTTTCGCTCACACCGAGCCCAACCCCGACCGCATCGCGCTCTCAAAGCAGGCGGCGCACGCTCTGAAGCGTTGCCTGGAGCAGAACCTGCGGCCGCTGGACATCATCACCGAGCAGTCGCTGACGAACGCCTTTGTGCTCGATATGGCGATGGGCGGCTCGACGAACACCATTCTGCACACGCTGGCGCTTGGCCTACTCGGCGGGAATTCCGTTCAAGCTGGAACGGCTGAACGAGATCTCGGCAAAGACGCCGAATATCTGCAAGGTGTCGCCAAGCCGGCCGGAGGTACACATCGAGGACGTGCATCGCGCAGGCGGAATTCCGGCGATTCTGAAAGAGCTGAACCGCGGCGGGCACAACCGAGTTGAAGCTGGACGTGCCGACCGTGACCGGGCAACTGGGCGATGCGGTGCATCGTGCGCCGGATGCCGATGGCAATGTTATCCGCACGGCGGAAAATGCGTTCTCGCAGACTGGCGGACTGGCTGTGCTGTTTGGGAACCTGGCGCCGAAGGGTGCGGTGGTGAAGGTCGCAGGCGTTGCTGGCCGGACATGATGGAGTTCGAGGGACCGGCGCGGATTTACGAGTCGCAGGAAGCAGCATTGCAGGGCATTCTGGCCGGCGAAGTGAAGGATGGCGATGTGGTGGTGATCCGCTACGAAGGTCCGCGCGGCGGTCCGGGGATGCAGGAGATGCTCTCGCCGACGGCGGCGCTGGTGGGAGCGGGAGTTCGCGCGGCTCTGATCACCGATGGCCGCTTCTCGGGCGGCACGCGAGGTCTGTGCATCGGCCACGTTTCGCCGGAGGCCGCAGCGGGCGGCCCGATTGCCGCGGTAGCGCGAGGGCGACCGGATCTACATCAACGCCAAGACCTGCCAGATGGAGTTGAAGGTGTGCGACGCCGAGATCGAGCAGCGGCTTAAGGCTCTGCCGAAGTTTGAGCCGAAGGTGAAGCGCGGCTGGCTGGCACGTTACCTGCAGCACGTCACCAGCGCGGACACCGGAGCGGTATTCGAAATCTAGGTCGAGGCTGAGTGCAGGGCTCGTCAGCCGCTAGCCCGCATCGCCAACTTGGCGGATGTGGGTTGCGGCAGACGCTTTGTGAGAATGTCGCTCCGGAGGCAGCGTTCAGGAGCAGAAGTTTGCCATGAAAGGTTCATTGATGGCCACCGAAGCGGAGACAAGAATCACTTCCAGCCAACGCCTACACGCCGCTGGGCGAAAACGAGACTTACTGTCCCATCGTTCCAGCCTCGGCTCACGAAGCGGAGCTGACCTGGCGTTCCGTGCTATGGGGCACATTCCTGTGCGTCATCTTCACCGTCGCTTCGGCATATTCGGGATTGAAGGTCGGGCAGGTGATGGAGGCCGCGATCCCGATCTCGATTCTGGCGATCGGACTGGCGCGAGTGTATGCGCGGCGCTCGACGGTGCTGGAGAACGTAATCATCACCGGCATCGGCGGCGGGGCCGGCTCGGTGGTGGCTGGCGCAATCTTCACCTTGCCAGCACTGTACATCCTCAAACTTGATCCCAAGCCGGTGCAGACCATCTTCATCTGCGTGGCGGGCGGATGCCTGGGCGTGCTCTTCCTGATTCCGCTGCGGCGTTACTTCGTGCGCGAGATGCACGGCGTGCTTCCTTATCCGGAAGCAACGGCGATCACCGAGGTGCTGGTGACCGGCGAGAAGGGCGGCTCGCAGGCCAAGCTGCTGCTGCAGGCGACGCTGATCTCTGGCGTCTACGATTTCTTTGTCACCACCTTCCAGGTCTGGAAGGAGTTCGTAAGCTTCCAGTGGATTCCGCTGGTGAAGACGCTTGGACGTGAAGGCGCGGATTGCGCTCAGCTTTGACGCGATCAGCTTCATTCTCGGCCTGGGCTACGTGATGGGGCTGCGCAGCTCGATGATTCTCTGCGCCGGAGGAGTGCTGGCAAACCTCGTACTGGTTCCGCTGGTCTTCTTTGTGGGGCAGCACATGGTTGGCACGGTCTATCCGGGAACGGTGCCGATTTCTGCGATGACGGCGGTGCAGATTTATCGCAGCTATGTGCGCTTTATGGGCGTGGGCGCCATCGCCACGGCGGGAATCTTCGGAATCGTCAAGAGCCTGAAGATCGTTGCCAGTTCATTCGCGATTGCGTTCAAGAGCTTTACCCGCGGCGAGGATAAGAGACGTGGAGCGCACCGACCGCGACCTGCCGATGATTTCGATTCTGGCGGGCGTGGTGGTGAGCGCGATTGGGGTGGCGCTGCTGCTGGGGAGCTTGAAGGTTTCCTGGACAGTGCTAGGACTGGGATTGCTGCTCACGGTGGTCTTCTCGTTCTTCTTCGCCTCGGTTGCGGCCAACGCGATTGCGACGACGGCGCGCAATCCGGTGAGCGGCATGACGATGCTGACGATCATCATCTCTTCGTGTGGTGCTGCTGCGCTTTGGACTTTCTGGCACGACGGGCATGTTCTTTGTGATGGCGATTGCGGGCATGGTATGCACGGCGCTCTCGGTGAGCGGACAGACCATCACCGATCTGAAGACGGGCTACTGGATCGGCTCGACTCCGGCGGCGCAGGAGAAGGTGAAGTTTCTGGGCGTGATCGCCGCCGCCATCGCCGCCGGACTGACCATCGTGATGCTGGCGCGGACATTCCAGTTTGGCGAAGCAGCGATTGGCGATCTGCAGGCCGGTGCTGGCTTCGCCGCAGGCCTCGATCATGAAGGCGCTGGTGGAGGGATTCATGAGCCGCCAGCCGGTGGCGTACGTGCTCTTCGGCGTGGGCGCCATGATCACGATTGTGATGGAGATGCTGGGGCAGCCGTCGTTGATCTTTGCGCTGGGCATGTATCTGCCGCTGGAGTTGAATACTCCCGCGCTGGTGGGCGGATTTCTCTCGCATCTGCTGAACAAGAAGGCGGATCAGCGGGACGGCGAGGCCGGACGCACGATCCGCGAACGCGGCGTGATTATTGCCTCGGGACTGATGGCGGGAGGCGCGCTGGGCGGAGTGTTTGGCGCTGCGCTGCGCCTGTTTCCGTGGTATCGCGAAGACCTTGTGAAGCTGCCGTGGTATGACAACCTTCCGGTCTCTGAGTCGATTTCGGCGCTGATGTTTGTGGCTCTGTGCGTGTACCTGTGGTTTAGTTCGCTGAAGAAAGTTAGGGAATAGGGAGAAAGCTATGGACGCAGCAGGACGTTATTGCGCCGATGCGGTGCTTGGCATCGACACGCTGTGGGGCGGCGACGTGATGTGCCCTTCGGGCACGGGACGCTTCATCGCCGATTCGTGGTTCAGCGACGATCCGCTGCCGCTAGCCTATACAAGTCGCATCGGCGGCGCGCGTGCGCGAGGCGGGCGGCGTCGGCGCCAAGCAGGTCGATTCCGCGGCGGTGGAAGCCTACCTGAAGGAGGTCGATCTACCGGCGGCGATTGCGGGGTTGAAGAGCGAGGCAGGGAAGATTGGCGGCTTGCGCGGCAAGTATCTGCTGGGGCTGGGCGTGTCGCTGGAGGTGATGTGGGAGCTGGCAATGGAGATGCTCGGCAAGGGGCCGGCGGTGGCGTATGAGCGTTGCGTCGTGGCTTCGACCGGTCGCGCGCCCGAGCCTTCTGCGCCGCAGGCCAAGCGCGAACGCGTGGCGGAATTGCTGGGCCGCGCGGGACACAACTCGAACGATGGGGCCGGATTGCTGGCTGCGGTGGATGCGTGGCGCAAGGATCGGGTGACTCCGATGGCCAGCGTTCGCACGCTCAGTTCGGCGGTGATCGCGTACTTTGACCAGTGCAGCGCAATGCATCTGTCGCCTTATCTGCCGAAGGAGTTGGCAGGGGTTCCGCGCGCCAATATCGATTTTCTGCCGATCAAGGATGCGTGGTTTTCGGGTTCGATGAACTATGTTGGGCGGGCGCGCAATGCCGATGGCTCGCCACAGTACGAGGCGACATATGAGATCAACGCCTCGCTAGCAAATCTCAGTGCCGGAGTTCTATCAGTTGATCAGCCACGAGGTGGTGCCTGGGCACGTGACTACCTTTGCGTATCTGCAGAATCTTTATGTGCGCGGGCTGGCGGGCTTTGAGGCCACGGTGCTGACGATGAACACACGTGCCGCAGCGCTGTTTGAAGGCATCGCCAACAATGCAATCCTGATTGCACACGGCGCGACGGAACTCGACCAGTTGCCCGATGAAGATATGCAGATTGGCGCTTTGCTGGCGCTGCTGCAGGACGATGCGAAAGAATCAGTCGAGCTATTTGACCTGGGGCGAAGGACGCGCGCAGGCGGAGGTTGCGCGGGTGCTGCGCGATGAGTTCCTGGTCAGCAGAAGAGCGTGCCGACAAGTTGAGCGGCGCGTGGGGACGGCATCCGCTGCTGGGACGCATGTACCTGCCTGCATACCGCGCGGGCACCGAGAAGGTGGCGGAGTGGCGCAGGAAGTATCCGGCGGAAAAAGTGCTGCCGGTAATCTATGGCTGCAAGGGCATGGTGGATGTGTGCACGGCGGAGGATGTGCTGGAGGGTAGGAGCTAGTCCGACCCCAGGCAGGCGATGATTCCCTCCACGACGCGCTTGGTTTCATGGGTGTCGCGGACGCAGATGGAGAGAACGCCGATTTCTTTCGGCGGGTAGTCGTTACCGCCGGGGAAGATTGCGTCGCCGATGAAGATCATCTCTTCAATAGCTATGCCGAGGATGTCGCGGAGTTTGCGGATCCCGTAGGCTTTGTCGATGCCGGGCTTGGTTACATCGATGGACGTGGTGCCGCCCATGCGCACGGAGAACTCTGGGATGTAGGTGTCAAGGACGGCTTTGATCTTGGTGCGCTTGGCGAAATCGGGGTCCCACTTTTCTTTTGCTGCGAGCGGGGCTTGTTGGCCGAGGGCCGAGAATGTGATCTGGCTGCCTCGGTCCTCAATGATCTCGCCCCAGGTTTGCTCCGGTTTGAAACCTGTGACTTCAAGGGCGCGATTCATCGAAGCGATGATCTTCTCTTTTTCCTCAGCGGTGAAGTCTTCGGCGTAGAGCCGCTTCCACTGTCCATTGAATTGGAAGAACTTGGTTCCGCAGGTGGGAAGAAGGGTCAGGTTTTCCATGCGCTGGCCTTGTGGCAAATTGGAGACCAGTTGCTTCTCAAATTGTGGCCAGTCACCGCCTGAGATCACAGCGACTTTGGCGACTTCGAGAAGGCCGGCCAGCAGTACAGACATTTCGGCATCCAGCGCCGACTTACTTTCGGCAAGAGTGCCGTCCAGATCGAACACGATCAGCTTCTTCAAAGTTCTCTCCCCCTGCATTTCTGATCTTAAATCAAAGTTTCCGCTGATTGCCTTTTGGATTCATCGCTGGCGCTTGTGCGATACACTTTGCTGAATATGCCGAGCGGGAGAATTCCAGAGCTTATTACTGCGGGGCTGGCGTGGGTGGCGCGGTTGCTGCGTGGCGAGCGCGGCGGCCCGGCGCATCTGCGCACCGGACGCAAGGGCGAGGAGATGGCTTACTACTTTCTCCGCCGCCGGGGCTACACGATGGTGGCCCGCAACTGGCGCTGCGCGCGGCATAAAGGGGAGATCGATCTGATCGGCTGGGACGGAGGGGTGCTGTGCTTCATCGAGGTGAAGACGCGAAGCAGTCATGCGGTGAAGTCGGCCGAAGCTGCTGTCAATCGCGCCAAGCAGTTTGAGCTACGACGGATGGCGACGGAATTTCTACGCGGGCGACACCCTCTCCCGCACTCCCGTTTTGACGTGGTCAGTGTCTATCTGGTTCCGGGAACAGCGCCGCAAATTGATCTTTTCAAAGAGGCCTTTCCTTGGCGTACTATGAGTGGAAAGCGCCGCCCTCCGTTCTAGCGGCGCAAGAGGAATGTTTGTGCCTGAACTGAGAAAAGATCCGGTAGTTGGACGGTGGGTCATCATTTCTACGGACCGTGCCAAGCGGCCCAGCGACTTTCTCCGCAACAAGGTGGTACAGAAGGGCGGCTTCTGCCCATTCTGTCCGGGCAACGAAGCCAAAACTCCCTCCGAGGTGCTGGCCTACCGTCCGAATGGCGACGGCAGCGGACAAAAGAACGGCTCCGGCTGGACGGTGCGCGTGGTGCCGAACAAGTTTCCGGCACTTGGAATTGAGGGCACTCTGAACCGGCAGGCGGAAGGGATGTTTGACAAGATGAATGGCCTGGGCGCACACGAGGTGATCGTGGAGACGCCGGACCATGCCGCCCACCTTGCGCTCCTGCCGCAGAAAAACATCGAGAGCGTGCTATGGGCCTGGCGTGACCGGATCGTCGATCTGAAGCAGGACCGCCGCTTCAAGTACATCATGATCTTCAAGAACCACGGCGAGGCCGCTGGTGCCACGGTGGAGCATCCGCACGCGCAGTTGATCGCGTTGCCGATCGTGCCCAAGCACGTGAGCGAAGAACTGGAGGGCGCCAGGCAATACTTCACCATGAAGGAGCGCTGCATTTTCTGCGACATTCTGCGCCAGGAGATGGAAAATCCCGTGCGCATTGTGAGCGAGAACGACGATTTCGTCAGCCTCGCGCCATTCGCGCCGCGCTTTCCGTTTGAGACTTGGATTTTGCCCAAGCGCCACGAGTCGGCCTTTGAGAATCTTTCGTCGCACCAGATGATCAATCTGGCGGCGGCGCTGAAGCAGCTGCTGATGAAGTGCGAGGTCGCGCTCGACAGTCCTGCTTACAATCTCGCTCTGCACACCGCGCCGGTGCAGGAGTGCTCGCTGGACTATTACCACTGGCACATCGAGTTCATTCCCAAGCTGACGAATACGGCTGGATTCGAGTGGGGCACTGGCTTCTATATCAATCCAACACCGCCGGAGGAGAGTGCGAGGTTCCTCCGCGAGGCCGAGGTGCCAGCAGGACTGCAACGGGTAAAGTAGCCGCCACCGAGTGGCGTGCGCCAGAGCAGGAGCCTATCTCCTGCTCTTTTCGTTATCACATCCAATCGTTATCACATTCAAATGCGGGCTGGGGCGAGGTGTCCCGGGAGAGCGATGGACCGGAAGCAGAATTCAATGAGTGAGCGCGAGGCCGAGGAGTGCGCAGCCGAGCCGCTGGAATCGGTAGCTGCCAGCGAGCCATTTGCGCCGCAGGTAGGCGGCACGACCGGCGATATGCCGCACATGATCCGGGCGCTGCGTCACCGCGATTTCCGTTGGTTCTGGGGCGGCAACTTTCTCTCGAACATTGGGACATGGATGCAGAACGTTGCCATGGGCTGGCTGGTTCTGCAGCTGGCGACGAACCATCCGGCCTTCTGGCTGGGCGTAGTGGGCTTTGCCTCCAGCGCACCCATGCTTGGTTTTTCGCTGCTCGGCGGGGTGATCGCCGACCGCATTAATCGCCGCAAGTTGATGCTGGTGACGCAGTCGGCGATGATGATTTTCGCCTTCATCCTCTGGGGGCTGACGGCGTTGCACTGGATGACGATGCCGCTGCTGGTGCTGCTGTCGTTCACCACGGGAATCGCGATGGCCTTGAATACGCCCAGCTATCAGGCACTGGTGCCGCAACTGGTTCCGCGAGAGGATCTGGCCAACGCGATCGCGCTTAATGCAGCGCAGTTCAACATGTCACGCGTGGTTGGGCCTATGCTCGGCGGTTTTGCGATGGCGTGGTTTGGGGTGCAGGGAAACTTTCTGCTTAACGCTCTCAGCTTTGTTGCCGTGCTGGTTGCGCTAACCCGCATCAGCTATCCACCGCTGTATCCAGCCGAAAAGAACACGATGTGGGAAGACCTGAAGGAGGGTCTGCTCTACGTCTTCGAGCGCAAGTATCTGTTCACCCTACTATCCATGACGGCCGTTACCAGCGTGCTGGTGATTCCTTACATCACCTTTGTTCCACTCTTCGCCAAGCAGATACTTCATCTGGACGCGCGCGGTTTCGGGCTATTGATGGCCGCCAACGGTGGAGGCGCATTCCTGGCTGCGGTCACCATGGCCTTTGCTCATCCGGCTCAGCGTCGCGGACGCGTTGTATTTCTGGCCTCGCTGGCGCTGAACGTGTTTGTGGCACTGTTCGCCGTGTCTCACAACCACTGGCTGAGCACGCTGATGCTGGTGGGTAGCGGATACTCGATGGTCCTGATGATTGCCACGGTGAATGTGATGTTGCAACACTTGTCAGAGGACAAAATGCGCGGACGTGTGATGAGTATCTATGCCACGGCATTCCTGGGTTTCGCGCCGCTCGGAAGCCTGCTGGCCGGCTCGCTGGCCGGAACCTTCACCGCCCCGGTTTCGATTGCCGCCATGGCGATCTTGGGCATCGTGATCAACACTGTGATCTATCGCAGAAGTCCGGAGCTGGGAGGGATGGAGTAAAGGCGAATGGCGCGGATGTGGTCCTTCCACGCGATCCAGAGCGCGGCTACGTTGCCGCTTCGACCGCGGGCGCCTTGGTCACTTCCGCTATTGCGGGTCGGGTTGAACTCTCGTCTACGATCTGCAGTTTCTTTTTCAATGCCGGCAGGGCGGCGCGCATGGATTCCTCACCGATGGCAATCAACTCTTCGGTGCGGGCGAAATCATCGTAGGCATAGCCGTCCACGTTGGGTTCCAAAAGGAAATCAGCGTCATTGATCCACTGTGTACTCATGCGTGTCTGCGCGATGGCGAAGCACTGGCCAATGACCTCGAAGAAATGCCGTGGCGCCGCAGGTTGGGTCCAGCGCGTGCGCAGATGTACCCCCATGACGCAATCGATGCCCATCTGCTTGAGCGGCGTGGTCGGCACCTCATAGCTCAACATGCCGTCCACATGTAGCACGCCGTTGATCTCTACCGGGGTGAACATTCCGGGATAGGCACAACTGGCACGCACCGCGGCACAGATCGGTCCCTGGCTGAAGATAGCGGGCTGTCCGGTGAGAAGTTCGGTAGCCACCACCTGCAAGGGAATGCGTAACTCGGAAAAGTCCTTGACGGGACAGATGCGGGTGAGTAACGCCGCCAGGCGATCGTTGGTGCAGAAGCCTCCGCGTTCAAGCGTCCAGCGGGCACAATCCTTAAAGCGTACATGGCTGCCGATCTCTGCTATTTTCGCGGCAGGAAGACCGCTGCAGAAACCGGCACCAATTATGGCACCGGCGCTGGTCCCGGAGATAGCGACAATGGGAATTCCTGCCTCCTCTAGCACCTTGAGCACGCCAATGTGGACCATGCCGCGCGCAAAGCCCCCGCCCAAGGCTACGCCCAGCGAAAGGTGGGGCATCACGGTTTCCATTTCTATTTTTGGAGTTCCGTTCAACTCACGGAAGAACACCTGGAGGGAGCGTGAGATCTGGGAAAACACCTTCATAAACTACAAACCCCAATGGTCGAGGGTAACTGCCACCCTCCATGACTTAGATTCGCGATTGTGCAAAGGGAGTTGTAGCTCGCTGCTCGCAATCTTACTTCTAATCACGGAAAGCTACCTCAATGCCCAGGATTGGGTGAGCAAAGGCTTGCCCCAAGGCTCATAGTTTGCGAACATGGAGCCATAGGTTGATAACTGTGTCCAACGTGCCAGCACATAAGAAAATAGCGCATGAGGCGGAGGGGGCCACGGACGCCAGCGCCTCGCCGACAGCCAAAAAGCTGGTTTGTGAGACATCGGCGGGCGGAGTCGTGCTCAGACACATTCGCGGCGCTTGGCAGGTTGCGATCATTGAGCCCAATATCATCAACGCGGATACGATTACCCGGCGCGCCAAGGCTCGGCCTGAAGGTACGGTTTTTGCCCTGCCCAAGGGGGGAGTGGACGAGGGCGAAACGCCGGAGCAGAGCGCCGATCGTGAGGTTTTTGAGGAGACGGGGGTACGCGGCTTGCGTTTGTTCCGCCTGACCACTATTCGTTACCTGTACGTGCGCTCCTGGGGAGGGCGCGAGCGCGTCTCCAAGGCGGTGAGTTTCTACCTCTTTCTTTACCACTCCGGACGCTTGGGACAGATTCATCCGGACATGCGCGATGAAGTCCGCAGGGCTTTTTGGTTTCCCCTGGACAAAGCTCACCGCAAACTTACCTATCGCGGCGAGCGCGAAGTGCTGAAGATGGCGCAGAAAATTGTCCGGGAACATCCCGAGCGACTGACTCCGCCGGTTTCACAGAAATCCATCAGCGGCCCCGCGGTGGAGCGCCCGACGGCGCAGCAGCGCGGCCCTTCGCAGCGCGGAGTGCCGCAGCCGCGTGTTCTACCGCAGTCGCGCATGACGCCACAGCGTGGGGGGGCGGCGCGTCAGGATCGCGCATCCGCGCCGGATGGCCATCACCGGCCCCAATCGTAGTTCTCACCAGCGGATGTCACAGAGAGCCGTGACCGAAGTACTTGCGTGTCCGCGCTCACAACGGTCTCTATAACAAATAAAGTATCTTCATTATTTTTAACGATTTGGCTTGACTGGATGGCGATTCATTCAGTAAGGTTGACTCAATTCATTAAGGCGCGCGTCGTTGCCATCCTCACCCCCACATTCTCGACGCGCGCCACCTCTATTTCCCGGCTCTTTCCCCGTCTTTTGAGTTTAGGTTCGAGCTGATTCGGAAGCTCCGGGGTGCAGTTCTTGATTCAAGTATCAGAAACTTTCCTGCTCGATCTTCCAGAATCACCCTTTTTGTGCATCCGAACTCTTGCAGGCCAGAGATATCTGCCGAGCCGTGAGAGGCAGGTCCGCCCACCGCGACTTGGGCGCTAGCGTCATCTCTGGACGGCAATCGAAGCTGTCGGTTTTTGGAGAAGCCTTTCTGATGCTGAAAAGAATTGAGAGAGTAGTCGTCCTGGGCGCGGGAACCATGGGCTCTCGCATCGCCGCGCACCTTGCCAACGCCGGTGTGCGTTCCTACCTGCTGGATATGGTTTCACCGGATGCGGCGGGTTCTGGGCGAAACCGCATTGCCGAAGTCGGACTGGACGCAGCGCGAAAATCTAAGCCTGCCGCCTTTATGGAGCCGGAGCTGGCAAGCCTGGTGACCACCGGCAACTTTGAGGACGATCTCAGCGTTCTGACCGGCTGCGACTGGATCATTGAGGCCGTGGTCGAGGATTTTGATCTAAAGCGCGCTCTGCTGCGCAAGGTGGATGCGGTGCGCAAGCCCGGCACCATCGTGACGACCAATACCAGCGGCTTGCCGGTGCATTCAATTGCCGAGGGCTTCAGTGAAGATTTCCGCCGCCATTGGTTTGGCGCTCATTTTTTTAACCCGCCGCGCTATATGCGCCTATTGGAGATCGTCCCCACAGCGGAGAGCGACGCTGCGGCGATTGAGGCCGTGGCCCAGTTTGCGAGTGTCCGTCTCGGCAAAGGGATCGTTTATGCCAAAGACACGCCGGACTTCATCGCCAACCGTATTGGCACCTTTAGCGTGCTCAATATCATGCGGCTGATGCAGAAGTTCGATTTATCAATCGAGGAGGTGGACGCGCTGACCGGCTTAATCATCGGCTTCCCGAAGTCGGCAACCTTTCGCACACTCGACATGGTGGGCCTCGATGTTCTGGACCGCGTGGTACGGAATGCCAAGCGCCCGGTGCTGGCTGGGGCAGGAGCCGGCAAGACCGAGTTGCTCGATGAGCGCGGCGATCTCGAGCTTCCCGCCTTCTATGGTCGGATGATCGAGCGCAAGTTACTGGGCGACAAAACCAAAGCTGGCTTTTACAAGAAAGAAGGCGAAACCCGCCTGGCGCTAGACTGGAAAACCCTGGAATACCGCCCCACGCAGCGTCCCAAATTTGCTTCGCTGGAGATGGCGAAGAACGTAGATTTTCTAGGCGAACGGATTAGAATGCTCACCGGCTTCGGTGGCGAAAAGCTCGACAAGGCCGGAGAATTCATTTGGAGCGCGGTGTCGGAGCTGTTCACCTACTCGGCAAACCGGATCCCGGAGATCAGCGACAACATAGTGGAGATCGACCGTGCCATGCGGCTGGGCTACAACTGGGAGATGGGAGCGTTCGAACTCTGGGACGCAGTTGGCGTGCCAGCCTCGGTGGAACGCATGAAGCAGGAAGGCAGGCCGGTTTCGGCGAATGTGGAGAAGCTTCTCGCCTCCGGATTTACGAGCTGGTATGCGGACGCTCCTCACAGCGCGAGCGGCCATACTTACTTTGATTTCGCCACGACTTCACGCAAGGAAGAAAAAGTTGCGCCCGGGGTCTGGAGCGTTACGGTGGCAAAGAAATCCAATGGCGTGGTGAAGACCAATTCCGGCGCGTCGTTGATCGACCTTGGCGACGGAGTCGGGTGCATCGAATTCCACTCCAAGATGAACGCGATTGGCGCTGACATTATTCAACTCACCTCACAGGTGCTCAAGCCGGGTGGGGTCGGCGAAAACTTTGACGCGTTCGTGATCTGCAATGATGCGGCGAATTTTTCCGTGGGCGCGAATATCATGCTGCTGCTCATGGCGGTGCAGGATGGGGAGTGGGATGAGGTGGACATGATGGTGCGCCAGTTCCAGAACATGACCCAGCTCATCAAGTTTTCGTCCCGGCCAGTAGTGGCTGCACCGTTTGGCATGACGCTGGGCGGAGGCTGTGAGGTGGCGTTGCACGCGGCCGCGCGCCAGCCTCATGCCGAACTGTATATGGGACTCGTCGAGACTGGCGTCGGCCTGCTGCCTGGCGGCGGCGGATGCAAGGAGATGACGCTGCGCGCCGTCGATGCCGCACAATCCATTCGCCCGGAGGGACGCGGCGAGTCCGTCGAGATGATGGAGGCCATGAAGATGGCGTTTGAGACGGTCGCGATGGCCAAGGTCTCAACCTCGGCTTTCGAGGCGCGCGGTATGGGCTTAGTCGGCCGGGGCGATGAGATCACGATGAACCGCGAACGCGTGTTGAACGATGCAAAGGCGCGCTCGCTGGAGCTGGCGCGTGCCGGATATCGCGCGCCGGTGCCGCGTACGGACATTCCCGTACCCGGCGAAAACATTCTGGCAACGTTGAAGCTCGGCGTGCATCTGTTGCGACAGGGAGAGTTCATCAGCGACCACGAGGTGACGATTGCAACCAAGGTCGCCGAGGTGCTCTGCGGTGGCGCGCTGACGCCGGGAACTCCAGTCAACGAGCAGTACTTGCTCGACCTGGAGCGCGAGGCATTTAAGAGCCTCTGCGGCGAGCGCAAGACACAGGAGCGAATTCAGTTCACGCTTAAAACTGGCAAACCGCTGCGGAACTAGATTCGACCGGGAGATGAGCGAGTCATGCGAGAAGTAGTTATCGTAAGCGCCGTTCGCACCGCAGTCGGCAAAGCCAACAAAGGAACGTTACGCGCCACGCGTCCCGACGATCTAGGCGCGGTTGCCATCCATGGCGCGCTGGCGCGCGTTCCGCAAGTTGATGTGCATGAGGTTGAGGATGTCATTCTCGGCTGCGCCATGCCCGAGGCGGAATCGGGAATGAACGTTGCGCGCATCGCCTGGCTGCGTGCGGGCCTGCCGGTGGAAACCTCGGCGATGACGGTCAATCGTTTTTGCTCGTCCGGCTTACAGGCCATCGCGATTGCCGCCGACCGAATCGCCGCAGGCGGCGCCGATGTGATCGTCGCGGGCGGTACAGAGTCGATGTCAATGATTCCGATGGGCGGAAATAAGATTTCGTGCAATCCATCGCTGGTGCAGAACTATCCCGATGCGTATCTCTCGATGGGATTGACCGCCGAGCGGCTGGCGCGGCGCTTCGGAATCACGCGTCCGCAAGCCGATGAATTCAGCTACCAGAGCCATCAAAAGGCGCTTCGGGCGATTGAGTCGGGAGCCTTCGCGGATGAGATCGTTCCGGTGCACGTCACCTTTCGCACACCGGCGCCAGAAGCCACGCGAGGGGCAGCGGCGGTCAAAACTGCGGTAGAGGCCATTGAATTCAAGGTGGACGATGGCCCACGGGCGGATACCACGCTGGAAGCGCTAGCCGCGCTGAAGCCCGCGTTCCATTTGAAGGGAACGGTGACTGCCGGAAATTCCTCGCAAATGAGTGATGGCGCAGCCGCTGCGGTGTTGATGAGCGCGGAGCGGGCGAAGGCGCTCGGACTCAAGCCTATGGCGCGCTTTGTCGCCTTCGCAACGGCAGGCTGCAAGCCGGAGGAGATGGGGCTGGGCCCGGTGTTTGCGATTCCCAGGGCGCTGAAATTAGCAGGGCTCACGCTAGACCAGATCGGCATTATCGAGTTGAACGAAGCCTTCGCCGCGCAGGCTCTGTCGGTCATTCAGGAAGCCGGACTCGATCCCGCGAAGATCAACCCGAACGGCGGAGCCATCGCACTGGGCCATCCGCTGGGCTGCACTGGCGCGAAGCTTACGGCGACTCTGCTACGCGAACTCAAGCGCCGCGAGCAACGGTATGGAATCGTCACCATGTGTGTCGGCGGCGGCATGGGAGCTGCCGGAGTCTTCGAAAATATCGATTAATGTCAATCTGTGATCGGGCGAGCGCATCATTCAAGAAATGTGGAGGACAGGATGGAAACCACCGTCACACCGGCAATGAAGAAAATCATTGGCGGGAACTTCCTGATCGAAGAGACCAATCCACAGGAAGTTTTCACTCCGGAGGATTTCAACGACCAGCACAAAATGATCGAGCAGACCGCCGAAGAATTTGCGGTCCAGGAGATTGTGCCCAACTCAGACCGCATCGAACGTAAGGATTTTGCCTTCAGCCGCGAGCTGCTGAAAAAGGCCGCCGAGCTTGGATTGACAAGTGTCGATATTCCAGAAGAGTACGGCGGCTCGGAGATGGACAAGGTTTCATCCTGCATTATTGCTGACCGAATCGCCAAGCAAGGTTCCTTTGCCGTAACTTTCGGCGCGCATGTCGGCATAGGCACCCTGCCGTTTGTCTGGTTCGGCACTGCGGCGCAGAAGAAAAAATATCTGCCACTGCTGGCCAGTGGGGAGTGGGTGGGCGCCTACGCTCTGTCGGAGAGCAGTTCGGGCTCGGATGCGATGAATGCCCGCACCAAAGCCGTTCTCTCCGGCGATGGCAAACACTACCTGCTCAATGGCGAGAAGATGTGGATCACCAACGCCTCGCTTGCGGACGTCTTCGTGATCTTCGCCAAGGTGGACGGCGAGAAGTTCACGGCGTTCATCGTTGAGCGTACCTTTCCGGGCTTCAGCATTGGCCCCGAGGAGCACAAGCTTGGAATTCGCGGTTCTTCGACTTGTCCACTGATTCTCAACGATTGTCAGGTTCCGGTTGAAAACGTGTTGGGCGAGGTTGGCAAAGGTGCCACGATTGCGTTCAACATTCTGAACGTGGGCCGGTTCAAGCTGGGCGCGGCTTGCGTCGGAGGCGCGCGTGCTTGTCTCGAAAATTCGATTAAGTGGGCCAAGGAGCGCAAGGCGTTCGGAAAACCGATTGCAGAGTTCGGCATGGTTCGCGCGATGCTGGCCGACATTGAAATAGGCATCTACGCGGGCGAGGCTCTGGTGTATCGCACCGTGGGCATGATGGATGCTGCAACCGCAGACATTGAAAAGGGGGCACCAGACGAATCTAAACTTATTCGCAAGGCTATTGAAGAGTATGCGGTCGAGTGCTCCATCATCAAGGTATGGGCGTCGGAGATGTTCGACAAAGTTGTAGACAATCAGGTGCAGATCTTTGGCGGATACGGTTTCGTCGAGGAGTACCCGGCCGAGCGCGCCTATCGCGACTCAAGGGTCAACCGCATCTTCGAGGGCACGAATGAAATCAATCGGCTCATCATCACTGGATGGCTTTTAAAACGTGCCTTGAGTGGTCAACTGCCGCTGCTGCCTGCGATCAAGAAGTTGATGGACGAGATGATGGCTGGCCCGAGTTTTGCCGAAACCGACGAGCGAACGCTGACGCCGCAACGCAGGCTGGTTGAGAACGCGAAGAAGATCGGCTTGCTGGTGGCCGGTGTGGCTTCGCAGAAGTACATGCAGCAGATCGCAGATCACCAAGAGGTGATGGGCGCAATTGCCGACATCGTGATTGAAGTGTACGCGATGGATTCGGTGCTGGCACGCACGTTGAAGCTGATTGAACGCCAGGGCGAAGGTGCGTCCGAGGTGGCCATTGCAATTAGCGAAGTATATCTGGAGAGAGCTTTCGCCCAGGTGGAGACAGCTGCCAAGAAGGTTTTGGCCGATGTTGCCGAGGGAGATATGCTGCGCACGCAGATGACAATTCTGCGCCGACTGCTGAAATCTGATCCGCTGAATGTTTTTGCCGCGCGGGAGAAAATTGCCGCGCGCGCGCTTGATGCAGGAAGATACTCTTTTTAGTGAGGCTGGGGCGGTTCTTGCGCCGCCCTGGCTCGTAGGCTTAGGCTTACATCAGGCGCATATGTTTTTCCGCAATATCGAACACGTGTTCCATCTGCTCCAACGCAAAAGCGCCGAATCCTCCACGAATACGCTTGGCCCTAATCGCGGACAATAAACAAGCGCCCACGCACAGAGCAGCCATGCCCATGCGATTCATTGAATAAAACCTCTCGATTGCGTCAATTACAATTGATGCTCATCAGCTGGGCTCGGATACTGCGGGACAGAGTGATGTGCTCTTGAAGTTCGGGAAATTAGTTGTATTTTTACAAGGGAGGAGGAGCTACAAATGCGGCGCTGGTCTTTGAAGTTACTCATGGCATTGATCGCGTTTTTCGTGCTCGCCTATGTGGCTGATTGGGTTGTGCTGCGTGTTCGCGAGCGCAGTGGCACAGCGCACGGCTCGGTAGTAGTGGACAATGCCGATGTAGTCAAAGAGAAGGGCGGCAAGGTGGAATACTTCTTTAATCCGCCACAGGCGACGCCCTGCGTGAGGGCATTGTTTCCGCATGAAGACCAACCCGCTTGCTGGTGGCTCGCCCGTCACTCCGACCGGCAGACCTTCATGAATTGAATTTAGAGCGGTTCCTAAGTAGTTATATCCAGAGAAGAGGGATTGGAGTAAGTTGCAGTTGGCGACTTCTCTGTGAAGACATAAATCGATGCCACGAGCATATTCGGATGATTTGCGGTGCAAGCTTCTGCAGGCATACGAAAGGGCTGGGATCGGCCTAGAGCAGCTGGCGGAGCAGTTTGGTGTCAGCTACGGTTTTATAAAGAAGATTCGACGGCAACAGCTGAAGTCGGGACAAATGGAGCGGCCTCTGCAACGGGTACATGGGCCGGTGAGCCGGGTGACCGACGCAGTGAAACGGCATCTGCGGCAGCAGTTGCAAGATCAACCGGATCTCACGCTGGCCGAGTTGGGGCAACGGCTGGAGCAACATCTGCAGGTGAAGCTCAGCAAGACGCGACTCTGTCTTGAACTCCAGCGGCTGGGGTTGCGGCGTAAAAAAAACGCTGCACGCCAGTGAGCAGGACACGGAAGAAGGCCGGCAGCGACGGCAATCGTGGTGGGAGTTGATCGCTCGAATCGATCCGCAACGCTTGGTGTTTCTGGACGAAAGCGGCGTGACCACCGAGATGACCCGTCGCTACGGGCGCGGCGAACGCGGTGATCGTGTGTGCGAGGGTGCTCCGGGCGGGCACTGGCATACCGTGACTCTGTTGGGAGCGATCACGATGAACGGCCTGCTGGCCACCATGACGATCCCAGAACCCACCGACGGTGACGTCTTTCTGGCCTATCTGGAACAGGTCCTATGTCCGCGATTGCGCCCTGGACAGGTTGTGATCATGGACAATCTGTCGGCACATAAGCATCGGCAGGTAGTCATGTTGATTGAGCAAGCCGGAGCCGAACTGCTCTATCTACCGCCTTACTCACCGGACTTCAATCCCATCGAGAAGTGCTGGTCCAAGATCAAACAACACTTACGAGCAAGCAAAGCTCGAATACTCGACACCCTCGACCTCGCCATCACAGCCGCCATGGCAGCTATCACCGCCCAAGATTCCGCGGCTTGGTTTCAATACTGCGGTTAGCGGACACAGACACCATGAAACCGCTCTAGCCGTTATTGCGCAGGTGGCGGCGTCGTAGCCGGGCGAGGTTGCGGGAGGAATTTGTTCAACTGCTTGATCGCGTCTTTCAGATAAGTGCGATCCATGTCACTGGTCTTGGGGTCGGCCAGGCGCAGGGCTATCCATGCTGCGGCAGCGCGTGGCGAGACATGGGGCGACTCGGGCCGGACTTCCGTCACTAGCAAATCGCTGTTCTGCTCCTTTATGTGGAAGGTGACTTCGTCGCTGCCTGCTAGCGCTGTGTAGCCCTCACCCTCCTGATAGAAGCCCACAGTCTGGTAGCTGGCGCTCAACTCTTCGCTTGGTTGGTCGGGCGTGTCGATGTTAAAGCGGGTCACGATGACGACACGGTTGAAATCCGGATTTTCCCGTAGTGAGGTATAGGGTTTGAAGCGACTCCAGCCCGCCGCTTCCAGGCGTGCGCCCTCAAAATCCAGCCTGCAATAATTGGAGAGGAGTATCTTCTGGTCAGCATAGAGTTCGCTGAAGCTACGGCCACCCAATCTGACGCCGGACTGCGGAGCGGAGTTAAATTGCGCCAGGGTGGCGGAGGTCAACGCAGAGCAAAAAAGCAACGTAAACAGGCATCGACGCATAGAGTTTCCATGCACTCCGCTTTCAGCGTAAAACGGCGAGACAGAAAAGATCAACCCGCATTTTGCACCAGAGGAATCACAAATACGGAATTCAGACATATTGATGCGAGTAGACGGGTGGGTCATCCTGCGGGCAGGCGAATTTTATCGTAGGATAAAGACGAACCCTCTTCACGATCTCTTGATGCCGAAAGTACATTCCATTTCCGCTCGAATCGCGGTTCTGTTGTTGTTTTTGCTGGCTGTGGGCTTTGCCGCCGCGCCGCGCCGTATCTCTGTCTATGCGCCACAGACGAGCTATCAGATAGATATTCTGGTCCGCGATGGTGTGGACTACGTTGGCCTAACCGATTTACTTGAGCCTCTGGGCCGGGTTGAGTCGCGCATCGCTGCCGGCAAGTTCACGCTCCTTTTCAACGTTGGCGCAGCCGAGTTTCAGGATGGAAAACGGAAGTATCGCACCGGTGCTAACAACAAGTTGGAGTTGCCCTCAAACTTTCTTCTGATCGATGGTCGGGGCTACATTCCGGCTGCGTCGATTCCGAATGTACTATCGCAACTCGCGGCTCTGAACGCGGAGTTTCATGCGGCGTCGCGGCGCTTGTTTGTCGGTTCAACGAAGGTTCGCTATTCCGCCGAACTGCGTCACACACCATCCCGCCTTGTGCTCACTTTTCCGGCTGCGGTCAATCCCTCCAGCGTCATCGAAAGGAACCGCGTACACCTGCTCTTCCGCCGCGAGCCAGTAGTCAGCAACGGGATGGATGGCGTTACTTATGGCGATCCATTTCTTCTTAGCACCACCTTCGCGGAGATTCCAGGTGGCGCCGAGTTCATCGCCAACGTCTCGCAGCCAGCCGTTGTATCGATCGGAGATGGCGGGCATACCGTGACTATCTCTGCGGCGCCGCAGGCCCAGCCAACGGCAAACCAAGTTCCTCCGCCGGCGTCTCCGATGACTCAAGCGGCGGCTCAACCCGCAAACCCGGCTCCGCGCCCACGCCCTTTCGTCATTTTGGACGCGGCTCATGGTGGCAGCGAAACCGGATCGGTCCTTTCGCCCGCGTTGTTGGAGAAGTCGGTGAATCTGGCACTTGCCCGGCGTCTGCAAAAAGAGTTGGAGGCTCGCGGGATTCCCGTAGTGCTCACACGGGTTGCCGACAATCTACTTACGTGGGATCAGCGCGCAATCTCTGCCAACACCTCGCATGCGTTGCTCTATGTTGCGCTGCACTCTTCCACCACCGGACATGGCGTGCGAGTGTACACCTCGATGATTGCTCCAGCGCAGCCAGGCCAGACGAATCGCAGCTTCTTGCTTTGGGAGCTGGCGCAATCGCCCTATCTGGAAAAATCAGGCATGGCGGCCTCGGCGCTGGCCGCCGAGTGTGCAAGCGGAGGCTTGCCGGTGCGCAGTTCGGCCGTCGCTTTGCGGCCTTTGAACAGCATTGCGCTGGCGGCGGTTGCGGTTGAGGTTGCGCCGTTGAGCGCATCAGCCGACGAACTCGGGAGTCCCGAGTATCAGCAGAAGGTCGCCACAGCTCTCGCATCCGGCATTGCCGCCGCGAGAGGAAAGCTGGAGGCCGCCCAGTGATCCCGCGCAAATTGCAGTACGTAGTTGCTTCCCTGGTTCTGGCCATACTGGGCATGGGCGCCTACCTCGTCCATCTCAAACGCAAGGCGGAGACACTTGCGAATCCACCTGTGACCCAGACGTTGACGGCCCCGCTCAGCGGTCCTGCGGGGGAAATGACCCTCTATCTGGCCAACGATGAAAACGATTCGCTTAGTTCCAGCACGATCGCCTCGGTGGAGCCCAGCGATCCTGGCGAGCGCGGTCGGCTCGCCCTGCATACACTTATCACCCGCTACCAGCAGAAGGATTCCACGCATTTGCTGGGAGCAGGAGCCGACGTTCATGACGTGTATCTGCTCGACCCGGCTTCCGCGGTGGTAAATCTCAATGCGGCGTTTGCGGACTCGCACCCAAGCGGCGTCGAAGTCGAACAGCTCACAATCTTCTCGATGGCGCTCACCTTGAAGGCCGCCCTTCCGCAACTCACCCGGGTGCGTTTTCTGGTGGATGGAAAAACCCGTGACACCCTGGCCGGTCACACCGATATATCCAACTGGCTGGACATCGCCATGGTGAATGAAGCCGCCAGCAATTTGAAGTAGCTCCCGGCGATCCAACGTGTGCTGCCGGCGGTGTTATGCTGCAATGTTCACCTTGTGCTTCTCGCAGGCAGGCACGCGCAAAGGATCTCCGGCGATGGTCAAGACGATTCGGGTCTGGATACTGCTTCTCACGCTGGCAACCGCCGCGCCGGCTCAGCAGGCGAACCTTAATCCCGGAGCCATAGCAGGATTTCGCGACACAGTAGCCGAGCAGAAACTGGAGGAGAAGTTTCTCTCCGTTCCCGAACCGAAGCTCGCCCAGGAACACCTGCGAATCCTCACGGCGGAACCTCACATCGCCGGTTCGCCCGAGGATCGCAAAACCGCTGAGTACGTAGCCAGAAAATTTCGCGAGGCCGGTCTCGATACGCGCATCGACTCCTACAGAGTTTGGCTGAACCTGCCGCGTGAGATTTTGGTGGAGGCGACCGCTCCGAAGGGCCTTAAGATGCGCGGTCCCACCCGCGAGCACGTCGAAGGCGATCCCTATCAGGATGACCCGCGAGTTGTTACGCCGTTCAATGCCGGCTCGCCCTCCGGAGAAGTCGAGGCTGAGGTCGTCTACGCCAACTACGCTCGCCCTGAGGACTTCCGCAAGCTCAAGCAGATGGGAATCGACGTTCGCGGCAAGGTCGTGATCGCGCGCTACGGACAGAACTTTCGTGGCGTGAAGGCGCTTTTGGCGCAGGAGAACGGTGCCGCCGCGCTGCTGCTTTACTCGGACCCGATTGACGATGGATATTTCCGCGGCGATCCCTACCCGGCTGGGCCGTATCGCCCGGCGACCGGCGTGCAGCGCGGCTCGGTTCAGTTCACCTTTGAGTATCCGGGCGACGCGACGACGCCCGGCGTGGCATCCACCTTGGATCTTCCGCAGTCGCAGCGTCTTGCGCCTGAGAAGGCGGGGAATCTACCAAGGATTCCGGTGACTCCGCTCTCCTATGCGGACGTTTCGCCGCTGCTGGAGAAGCTGGGTGGGCCGGACAGCCCGCGCGAGTGGCAGGGCGCGTTGCCGTTCACCTATCACGTAGGCTCGGGGCCTGTCCGCGTCCATGTAAAGCTGGTGCAGGATTACAGCTACACCACGATCTGGAATGTAATTGGAAGCATCCCGGGAAGCACTCAGCCGGAGTCGCTCGTGATCGCCGGTAATCATCGCGACGCATGGGTTTACGGTGCGGCCGATCCCAACAGCGGCACAGCGGCAATGCTGGAAGCCGTGCATGGTCTCGGTACGCTGCTCAAGAGTGGGTGGCGTCCTCAGCGCACCATCATATTCGGCAGTTGGGACGCCGAGGAGCAGGGACTGATCGGCTCTACGGAGTACGCCGAGCAGTATGCGGAAGAGCTGAAAAACGCGGTTGCGTATTTCAACATGGACGTGGGAGTGGCAGGGCCGGATTTCGGTGCGTCCAGTGTGCCCAGCCTCAAGGTTTTTTTGCGTGACATTGCCCGGGTCGTGTCTAGCCCCCAGGGTGGCACCGTCTATGACGTTTGGAAATTGCAGAGCGAGCGGGGCCGACGTGAAAGCGCCGAAGAGGGGCCATTTGCCGAGCGCCGTGGCGAGGCCAATCATGGAGAGGTTCACATTAGTGATCTCGGCAGCGGCTCGGATTACTCCGCGTTCCTGCAGCACCTTGGCGTGCCCTCCACAGACATTGGCTCCAACGGGCCTTACGGTGTTTACCACTCGGTTTTCGACAACTACGCATGGTTTACCAGATTTGCCGATCCCACCTTCGCTTATGAGCAGCAGATGGCCCGCGTTTTTGGACTTGAGGTGCTACGCATGGCCCAGGCCGACGTACTTCCGTTCGATTACGAGAGCTATGGCAGCGAGGTGCACCAGCACCTGGAAAGAGCGCAGCAAAGGGCCCAGGAATTAGGGTGGAAGAATCAACTGGACTTTGCCCCCTCCCTCCGGGCCGCCGATCACCTGGTGGCGGCCGGACAAGCAGTGCGTCTGGCGGCAGGGTCGGCCAACGGCGCGCAATTGTCGCGAATCAACACGGCACTGATGGAAGCCGAGCGCGCCATGTTGGGCAAGGGATTGCCACATCGGCCATGGTTCCGCCACACCATATATGCTCCCGGCGAATACACCGGCTATACCGCGGTGGTCATTCCCGGCGTCAACGAATCCATGGATCGCAACGATCTTGCAGGGGCCATTGCCTCGCTTGACGAAGTAACGGCAGCCCTGGAGCGGGCCGCTCTCACGCTCAAATCAGCTCTCCAATGAGTTACATCCATCACAAGCACCTGTGATGGAGATCGTGTGCATTTGGCCAAATTAGTAGTGATACTGATTGTTGGGAAATTTCGATCTCTTCGAATCGAGAATACCTTGTAAAAAGCCGTCGAATTCGATATTGCGAGTGGAACTCTGACGATGAAGGGCAAGAAAACCCGTTACACTTTTGTACTTGAATTCCTCGGTGGCACCTATGTCCGCCAGGGTTGCGGCCTATCCCCTGAGGTGGCATTGCGCGCATGGTTGCGCCTTGCCAGCGAAGAGGATTTTGAATGGGAACGCCATCGGCTGGAACTGCTGCTCGCTCTGCAAGACAGAGTTGCGATCCCGGTTGAAGGTTGCCACAATGTTTGGTGTCTCTCCGGCCTCGCCGGAGAGTATCTCTACTTGATTCACATCATCGGTACAGAGAGCGGCTCTAGCGCGGGCAAACTGGTTGCCGAGGCGCAACTGGAGCGCATGGGCGTCGACGCTAAGCTAAAGGGCTGGCGAAACCGTCGGTAAAAGGATTGGAAGAAGGCCTTATATAAAGGCGATGCGAGCGCGCTGAGGTAACTCAGGCGAATCCCAAGGTCTAGCGCTGGTAATGGTACTCTGGTGTTGGTTTGAAATTGTTTGTCCAGCTTGTTTCTGTGAGATGTTATTGACGAGGTATTCACGAAATGTTTCAAGAGATGAACGGCTTCATCCAGGCCCATGACCGCTACCTTGCATTGGATCGGGCGCGTACGGAATGCACCAGTCCCGCGCAACGCGAGTTCATGCACATCAAAATCCTGGAAGCCTATTTGGAAGTTCAGTGCCACGCAAGGCGCATCGCATGCATACAGTTTGCTAACGGCAACGCGTACGTGGATCAAAACTAAAAGGCCGCGCCCGCAGGCAACGGCCTTTAGTTGCACACATGACTTACTTCTACTTCGGCGTAACCAGCTTCACCAGCTCTGAGTAATCTTTCTTTTCCAAGCCGTGAACCTGCTTGTTGTACTCATCCACTTTGGAAGAGTAGTTCATCGAGCAGAATTTCGGTCCACACATCGAGCAGAAAGCAGCTTCCTTGTAGAACTTATCGGGCAGCGTCTCATCATGCATCGAGCGCGCGGTCTCCGGGTCCAGCGATAGCTCGAACTGCCTGTCCCAGTCGAAGGTGTAGCGCGCATGACTGAGTGCGTTGTCGCGGTCCTGCACTCCCGGACGATGCCGTGCCAAGTCGGCAGCATGGGCCGCGATCTTGTACGCGATGATCCCATCCTTCACGTCCTTCTCGTTGGGCAATCCCAGGTGCTCCTTCGGAGTTACATAGCAAAGCATCGCCGCGCCATACCAGCCGATCATGGCAGCGCCAATCGCAGAAGTGATGTGGTCATAACCAGGCGCGATATCCGTGACCAGCGGCCCCAGGGTGTAGAACGGCGCACCGTCGCACCACTCCACTTCCTTGTCCACCTGCTCCTTGATCTTGTCGATGGGCACGTGTCCCGGCCCCTCGATCATCACCTGCACATCGTATTTCCAGGCGATTCGTGTCAGCTCGCCCAAGGTCTTCAACTCCGAGAACTGGGCTTCGTCGCTGGCATCGGCAATGCAGCCGGGCCGCAGTCCGTCGCCCAGCGAGAAGCTCACGTCGTACTTCGCCATGATCTTGCAGATGTCTTCGAAGCACTCGTAGAGGAAGTTTTGCTTGTGATGATGGGCCATCCACTGCGCCAGCATCGCGCCTCCGCGGCTCACGATCCCGGTAATACGCGAGGCTACTAGCGGCAGGTATTGCACCAGCACGCCGGCATGGATGGTCATGTAGTCCACACCTTGCGCCGCCTGCTCTTCGATCACTTCCAGCATCAGGGGGGCGGAGAGGTCTTCGATGCGTTTCACCCGCGCCACGGCCTCATAGATAGGCACCGTACCCATAGGCACCGGACAATGCCGCAGAAGGGTTTCGCGAATGCCGTGAATGTCGCCGCCGGTGGACAGATCCATCATCGTGTCGGCGCCGTAATGAACCGAGGTGTGCAGCTTCTTTAGCTCCTCTTGCACGTTCGAGGACACTGCTGAATTTCCGATGTTGGCGTTGATCTTGCAGAGTGAATCCACGCCGATGCACATGGGCTGCAACTCGGGATGGTTTATGTTTGCGGGAATGATCAACTTTCCTTCGGCGATCTTCGAGCGCACCAACTCCGGCGAAAGTTTCTCGCGCTCAGCTACGTACAGCATCTCCTCCGTGACCTGGCCCTTTCGGGCAAAATGCATCTGGGTTAGGTTGCTGTCGCCGCTACGTGCCGCCTCTTCGCGGCGCCGGGTGATCCACTCCTGGCGCAGTTTGGGGATACCCTCCGTGGGAATTCCATGTGGCGAGATGCTCTTGCTGTCGTTGCCGCTTGACCCATTTGTTGCGCTCATACCTGTAAACCCCTTATGGCATCGGTAAGGGCTCATTATACGACGCGAGCCTTTGCAATGACGTGCATCTCGCCTGAATCTCTTAGCCGTTCTCTGCATCCAATCAGAAGTGCAGCAAAGCTTGCGTCTTGACCCGGCGGCTGCGACGAAGTACCCTCTTCGAAATGAAAAAGGATGGCAGCTCTGGGTCGCATTTTGGCCTGCTGTTTTTCTTGTGGATGGAAAATGAATAAGTATTTGAAGTTTGGCGTGCCGATATTGGTAATAGTATCCGGCCTCGCCTATTTGGCCGTGAGCGGCGTGCAGGAGAGCAAGAGCTACTACGTCACCATAAAAGAAATCGGACAAATGGGTGACAGCGTTTACAGCAAGCGCTTGCGTGTAGCCGGAAACGTACAGCCCGGATCCATTCATCGCCAAGGCACCCACGTCGAGTTCACGCTTACAGAGCTGGGGCGCACTCTCAACGTCGTTTATTCCGGTACCGAAGCTCCTCCGGATACGTTCAAGGACAACGCACAGGCTCTTGCGGAAGGCAGCTACGGCCACGACGGCGTATTCCATGCCAAACAACTTCAGGCAAAATGTGCATCAAAGTATGCTCCAGCGCAGCCCGGTCAAACCGGCGCTCCGCAGGCTACTCCAGCGGAGAAAGCGCAAGCTGCCACGGCTTCAATGAATTAGCCGAAAAAGGTTGAGCTTCCGTGTTACCCAGGATTTCTCGCGTGCACATCAACCTGGAGAGAACGCGCTACACTTCCAACTTGTGACCGATACCGTTCAACAACAACCGGCTGTTTCCGTGCGCGACGTGGTGCGCCACTTTGGACGCTTCGCCGCCCTGCGAGGTATTACTGCGGACTTCGCTCCTGGGCAGCTTTATGTTCTGCTCGGAGAGAACGGCGCGGGCAAAAGCACTCTGCTGCGCGTCATCGCCGGACTGCTTGCGCCCTCGCGCGGCAAGGTCAGCGTTCTTGGGTCGGAAAATATCCGCGAGGTTGCCACGCGCTTCGGCTACATGGGCCATGCGCCACTCTTGTACGATGAAATGTCGGCCCTTGAAAACCTTCAATATTTTTCCGCGCTGTATGGAATGAACGATCGAGAACGTTGCGAAGACGCCATCCGAACCGTCGGCCTGGACCCTGCTCTGGAGCGCCGCGTCGGCCAGTATTCGCAGGGCATGCGACAACGCATCTCGCTCGCCAGGGCCATTGTGCATGGCCCCGAGTTGCTGTTTCTCGACGAACCGTTTTCCAACGTGGATGTGCGCTCGGCCAAGCAGATGACAACCCTGCTGGCCAAAATGCGTGATGCTGGAACTACCGTCTTCGTTGTTACGCATCAGGCCGCACTGATGGAGCCGGTTGCAGACGAGTGCATCGTGCTCGATGCCGGTCGCCTGGTTGCGCGGGAAAAGGGAATTCCCGCCCGCCTGCTCACACCCTATCTTGCCGAGGAGCGCGCGGCATTGCGAACGAACGCCCTTCGCGGTGGCCTTGAGGTTGAACCATGACCTCGGCTCCTGGCCTTTGGGCGATCACCCGCCGCTCGTTGGTGAAGGATCTGCGACTGGAGTGGCGCTCCAAAGACGCCATTAACAGCATGTTGTTTTTCGCGCTGCTGGTGGTCGTGATCTTCAGTTTTGGATTCGACCCCACGGCGGAGGAGTCGCGCAAAATCGCCGGCGGCTTGCTCTGGGTTGCGATTCTGTTTGCGACCGTCGTAGCCCTTAACCAGACCTGGACGCGGGAGTTGCGCAACCAGGTGCTGGACGTCTATCGCCTATCGCCCGCGCCGCCACAGGCATTGTTTCTAGCCAAGACAGTGGGTAACTTTCTTTTTGTTTCGATTCTTGAAGTGCTGATGGTTCCGCTCTTCGTGGTCTTTTATAACCTGCGTTCGGTCGGCCCGGTTTGGCAGTTGCTGGTGGTCGCGCTGCTGGCAACGTGGGCTCTGGTGGTCAACGGAACCTTCTTTGCGGCGCTCTCGATCCGCACTCGTAGTCGCGAGATCATGCTGCCTTTGATTCTGTTCCCGATCTCGATTCCAGCGCTGCTTGCGATGGTGGACGCTACGACTTCAATCCTCACGGGCGATAACTCGCCCGTGTTCTGGATACGCCTGCTGGCGGTGTATGATCTGATTTTCACCACCGTCAGCCTCGTTTTGTTTGAGCCGGTGCTGAACGCGGAATGAAAACTCTATTCAAAGCTCTCGCAGTGCTTACGGCCGTGCTGCTCGGATACGGCTTCTGTCAGGCCATGTTCATCGCGCCCCGCGAAGCCACCATGGGTGACGTGCAGCGAATCTTCTACTACCATCTGCCCTCGGCATGGGTGGCTTTTCTGCTGTTCTTCGTCAACTTTCTGGCCTCCATCTGGTATCTCATCCGCCGCAACATTGGCGCGGACGCGCTCGCCCTTGCCTCGGCGGAGGTCGGCGTCAGCTTCTGCACCATCGTTCTGCTGACCGGCCCCGTCTGGGCCCGTCCTATTTGGGGCATCTGGTGGACCTGGGATGCGCGCCTCACCAGTACGCTGGTTCTCTGGTTGATTTATGTCAGCTACCTGGTGCTGCGCCATTACGCCACTGGAGGGCAGGTCCCGGTGCTGGCGGCCGCGCTCGGTATATTCGGATTCGTCGATGTTCCGATTGTATACATGGCGATCCGCTGGTTCCGCACCCAGCATCCTCAGCCGGTCATCGGTGGCGGCGAGGGATCGGGTCTCGACCCCCGCATGTGGATCGCTCTCCTCTGGAACCTTGTGGCTTTCGCCATGCTCGCTTTCATGTTCGTCTCGATACGCTACAAGCAGGCGTTGGCCGAGCACGCGCTGGAAGAGGCCCACGCGCAGGCCTCGCTCGAAACGGAGGACGCCCAATGAACGTTGCCAACCACGACGCCTATCTCTACGCCGCCTACATCATCGTATGGGTCGTTCACAGCGTCTATGCTTGCACCCTTTTGAGCCGCGGTAAGCGCATTGGGCGAGAAAGCCGCGAACTGAATCGCCGATAGCAATTTATTTCCCGTTCAAAGTGTTTGCGAACGTGTCCGGCTCCTGCTATGAGTAGGAGCCGGAGCTTCATATCGCGAGAAATTTCCTTATGTCTTCGCTTGGAGGTTTTTCACCGTTTCCACGGTCGCGGCGTAGTCGTCGTTGGCATGACCCGCTTCGACGGCTTTCTGATAGACCTTCTCGATCTCTTTCAGCGCAGGCAATTCGAGCTTCTCTTGACGGGCTGCATCGAGCATCAGGTGAATGTCCTTCAGCATCAATCGCAGGGGAAAATTCGGAGACCAGTCCTGCTTCAACACAAAGCTGGCCTTATAGTCGGTCACCCCGCTGCGAATCATCGAAGACTGGATTAACTCGACCAGCTTCTCCGGAGGCACGCCCAGTTTGCCGGTAAGAGCGAGAGCTTCGGCGAAGCCCTCGAAGATCGATGCGATCATCAGATTCATGCCGATCTTCGCGCTCTCGCCTGCACCGGTTTCGCCGACGCGAATTACTTTTTTGCCCAGCGCCATAAATAGTGGATCGAGCGCTTTCACCGTCTTTTCCGGTCCGCCCACGATGAACAAAAGTTGCGCGGTCTCGGCACCCACCTTTGATCCCGTCACAGGCGCGTCCACGAACTCGGCGCCTTTGGCCCGTACGCGAGCCGCAAAGTCGCGCGTCGCCAGCGGCGCAATCGTACTCGAATCGACCACTGTGACTCCGGGCCGCAGTACCGATTCCACGCCGTTTGGACCGAACAGCACGGTCTCCACTGCCTTGGTATCGGCAACGCAGATCCAGACGACTTCCGCGTCCTTTGCCGCCTCCGCCGGAGTTGCTGCCGCTGCGTGCGCCCTCCACGCTCTTCGGCGTCCGATTCCACACCGTCACATCGTGCCCGGCCTTTACAAAATTTGCGGCCATCGGACGTCCCATGATTCCCAATCCTAAGTACGCGATCTTCATCAGAATTCCTTCCTTTCTCCAAAACGAAAAATTTTGATTAAAAGCCCGCTGCGCCAATGTTGCAAGCCTCAGGCCGGAGCGTACCATTATGGAATCGTTGACGGCGCCTTGCGCGTCCAATGGAGCAGGATGCTCAACATCGGTATCAGTAAGAAGGCTGGCCAGCTCGGCAGGCTGGTGAAACATTCTGCCATGGCCAAGCGCACTGGTCGAACCCATCGCCCTGTGCTCGCCGCCCAGGGCCAGATGGGAGTTACCTTCATCGGTCACTCCTCGTTTTTTCTGCAGGTCGGCGGGGCGAACGTTGTCATCGATCCCATTTTCGCTCCGTGGCTCTTCGTTCTCAAACGTCTGCGTCGGCCCGGCCTGCGAATCCAGGATCTTCCGCCATTGGACGCCGTCCTCGTAACCCATGCGCACTTCGATCATCTGCATCGCCCCTCGCTGCGCGCGATCGCCCGCGCCACCCGCATCAAGAACGGCCGCACCCCGCTGCTCATCGTACCTGACAACGTCACCGACCTTGTCTTCGATCTCGGCTTTGAGCGCATCGTGGAGTTGAAGCTGGTGGGAGGAATTGCAACTCGAGGGGACTCGGGTTACCGCGACGCCGGCCAAGCACTGGGGGGCGCGCGTCATTCGAGACATGCATCGCGGCTATGGCGGCTACTGTCTGAGCGGCGGCGGCCATTCGATCTATCACTCGGGAGACACCGCCTACTTTGGCGGCTTTCATGAGATCGGCGCAGCGGCTGAATCCCGAAGTCGCTCTGCTTCCGATCGGAGCCTACCATCCGGAGAATTTCCGCTCGGTGCACACCAGCCCGGAAGACGCCCTGCGCGCCTTCGTCGACATGGGTGCCCGGCACATGATCCCCATGCACTTCGGAACCTTCAAACTTTCGCAGGAGCCCATCGATGAACCGGTGAAGCGCCTGCTCTCCGGAGCCCGCCGCCTCGGCATCGCTGATCGCGTGCATGTGCTCGAAGAGGGCGTCGCAGAGTTTTTCTAGGCCGCGTCTCGGTTACCACGCCAGCAGCACTCGCACGTCGCGCACATTGGTTCCGGTGTATCCCGTCATAATCGTATCGCCCAAGGCGTCGAAGAATGGGTAGGCGTCGAAGGCCGCAAGTGCGGCTTCGGCGCACAATCCCTTCCCCATGGCGCGGGCAATTGTGGTTCCATCCACCACCGCTCCGGCGGCCAGGCTGTTCCCATCGATGCCGTCGGTTCCAGCGCTGAGCACGCAGATGTTTTCTCCTTGTATGCGCTGGGCGCAATAAAGCGCGAACTGCTGGTTGCGTCCGCCCGTTCCCGGCGCTCCGTCCACCGCGACGGTAACTTCGCCGCCTGAGATCATGCACACCCGTGAAACTCCCTTGCGCAACTCGCGCAATCGATCCAGCAGGTAATCGGCGGCTTTTCGGTAATCCCAGTCATCGCAGGTATTGTCGATCTGTATGGCGAACCCTTTCATTGCTGCGCGCTCCACCGCGGCCTTTTGTGCGGAAACATTGGAGAGCACGGCCCACCAGCGCGCCCGCTCGAAAAAAGAATCCCCGGCCTTCGGCGTCTCTTCCAGGCCGCGTGTCTGGAACAGTCTGCTCACGCTTCTGGGTAATTTCGGCAGCAGGTCGTATTGCCGCACAATGTCATAACATTGCGCGCAGGTGCTGGTGTCAGGCATCGTCGGCCCGCTGGCCAGCGAATCCAAAGCGTTTTCCGGTACGTCGGAGATCAAGAATGGAAATCTGGTGAGCCGGCGCGGCTGCTACGGCCATGCGCCCACCCTTCACTGCTGAAAGATGTTTGCGCACAGCATTGATCTGCGCAATTGGCGCGCCGGAGTGTACCAGCACGCGGTAGGTCTGCACCAAGTCGTCGAAGGAAATATCTTCGCTGACCGGCTTTTCGACAATCGCCGAGCCGCCGCCGCTGATCAGGTAGATCACAAGCGAGCGCGCGTTCATGAGTATCAAGGGCGCGGAGAATC
Source organism: uncultured Acidobacteriota bacterium (assembly GCA_963786435.1). GTDB lineage: Bacteria > Acidobacteriota > Terriglobia > Terriglobales > Acidobacteriaceae > TOLSYN. The sequence continues at coordinate 717,858 of CAWAZK010000002.1, read as the reverse complement.
GCCTCAGCGGCGCGTACCGATTCGTAATTCGGTATCGGATGGCCGCCCTGAAAATAACGGAAGCCGAAAAGCTGCGCTCCTGGCAGAGTGGGCGCAGAAACAATCCCGGTTGCGCCGGTGCCGGCACCGAGGCGGGTAATCAGTGCCTCCAGGCTGCTGTGCGCAGCCTTGCCGAAGGAAATCACGAAGACTCGCGAGAAGGTGCCAATGTCGTAGAGATCTTCGCCCACCTGCAGAATGCTGCGCTCATAGTGCACGCTACGGCTGAAGCCTCGCTCTATACTGCTCTCTTCCAGCGTGTGCTGAAAAATCTCGCGTGCGATGGCACGCATCTCGCGCGTTGCAGTCTCATCACAGGCAGTTTTGTCAGGCACAGTCATGCGCCAAGATTATACGGCAGGAACTGCCGTTGGCCCCACAACTTCGCGCACCCAATCGCTGAGCGTGGCACGCATCTGGTCAAGGTGCCCGGCGAAAAAGTGGTCGGCTCCGGGAATCAGGATCAGGCGTTTGGGCTCTGCTGCCTTCGCATAGATCTGTGCCAGTTGGGCCGGAGTCGCGAATTCGTCGTGATCACCGCTGAGCAGGAGCTTGGGTTTTTCGCTTTCCTGTAACAGTGGGTAGTCATATTCGCGTCCATCGGCGTTGACCGGGGTGCCCAGTGAGACCAGGGCTTCAACCCTGGGATGCGGTGCCGCCGCTCGCAAGCCGATGGCCGCACCGAAAGAGAATCCAGCGAATAGGATGGGCACGGCAAATCTTGCCGACAAGATAGTCGAGTGCAACTCTCGTGTCTGAGATTTCGCCGCGCCCGTAATCGTGCTCGCCAGCACTGCTTCCAACGCCCCGAAAATTAAAGCGCAGCACTGGAAATCCGAATGCGTTCAACGCTTTCATTGCGTGGAATACAACCTTCAGACCTCCTGATCTGGTTGAAATCAGGATGACCCGAGTTTGAAGACGAGCGTGAGGTGTGTACCGGGGAAGATGGTTTTCGTGGCGTTGAGTTCCGCCAACAGTTTCTCGATGGCCTGATCGTGAGCCGCCTGGGTGAGATGGTGGAGGCGGACAGTCAAGGTGTTGGTGATGAGGTCAGGGGTAAGATCAGCCTCGGTATCGAAGATCTGGCGCAGCAAGGCGCGGGCATCGTCAGTGCGGGCGATATGTTCGCGAAGCAGGGAGGCCATGCTGGATTCGGCGCGATAAGCGATCATCTTGATGGTATCGACGAAATGCTTTCGTTCGGTACGCAGCCGAGTAAATCGGTCTTCCTCTGGCAATAGCTTCACGGGAATGTGATGCGGAGTGTCCTTGCGCGACTGTTTGAGTTGGTCGATCTGCAAATCGAGACTTTCGATGTCTTCCCGCAGTTGCGCCTTGCGCTGCTGAAAACCCTGAACTTCAGAGTTGGTGGGATCCTCCGATAAAGCAAGGGCTCCGAACTGAGCCGCCTGCCGATGGCGCTGGCCGATTTTGGAGCGGATCTTGCCGTCGAGTTTGCGCCACTCCGGATTTACCACCTGGATCGCATCAGGAACGGGTTCGGTTCCATACTCAATCAAGCTATCCAATCCGTAATGTTCGCGCATGTAGCGGAAGAAGTTTTCCTGAGACCATCGGGCGAATAACGACGGTGCCAGCGTGGTCATTGGCAGCTGGAAGTTGGTGGCTAAGATCGAAGTCTGATGGCCGCCGTCGCTGAGTTTGCGAATCTCGCGTACCCAGAACCGGTTCGACAACTGGGTACCGCGCTCGGCCAGTTTCATGGTCACGATTTCGCCGCTCACCAGCTGGACGCGGTGCGTGGTGAATTCTTCGCTGCGCCACTCGCCCTGGGGAAACTTGTGATAGGTCAGAATGGCAATCCGCTTCTGCCACAGCTGCTCGAATAACTCGGGACTGTAGCCTTCCCGGTCGAACACCATTGTGAACCAGTGGGTACGAGGATCTTCCGCCATGCGCCGCTGTTGCTCCGGCGGCTGGATCACATTCACTTCCAGCCACGGAATCACATCCTGCTTGAGCGTGGCGATCAGTCCCGGATCCACCTCTTTGTTGACATACAGAAATGGCTGGCCATCCATGGCATTGATCCAGTAATCGGTGGTAGCCCGTAAACACAATCGCTGGCGCGCCACGTAATGGCGCGGTAGCGCCGTCTGCTCCCCGTGATAGACGCGCACGTGGCCATCGCAGTAGAAAAACAGTTCCGAGGCATCTTGCTGGGCGATCCATTCCTTGGCCAGTGCGGCGTTCCAGCGCAGGGCTTGACCCAAGTCGTGGCACAGCAGTTTTAACTTCTCCCGCAGCGTCCTCACTTCGGGAATGCGGTCCAGTCCCAGCAGCTTGCCCCACTCGCCTGGCGCTTGATAACGAAGCTGTTCCAGAGACCGGATCCGCCCCAGCGCCATCAATGCCAGCAGCAGGAAGATGCTGTCAATGCCATAAAATCCGTTTGGGAGCTGGTACATCTCCGGCGTGTAGCGCAACAACCCGGTCGCCAACAGCGCAGGCAATGCCAGCAGCACGCCGCCCCGGGTTACATCGCAGGTAGCTTGAAACTCGATGGGCGCCGACTCCAGCTCTCCCATCGCGGCCGCTACTCGCTCCAACGAACGCGTCGCGGCGTTTCCCATCGGCGCTTGGCTGTCGATCTGACTGCGACCACTCTTGTTGCTTACTTCGGTGGTGGCGGGTTCGTTTTTTTTAGCTTTCGCAAGCGTCCAGCGTCAACCGCCTTGTGCAGCGTGTTCGCCAACACATTCAGTTCACTCGCCACTTCCGGAACGCTCTGCCCCTCGTCAAGCAACTTCTGCGCTCGCTGCAGCACTTCCCCTTTCAGCACCGAGGCTGAACTGTGACGGGGTTTCACCGCGTAGAACCCGTTGGCCCCCTGCTCCCGAAAAACCTTCACATACCTCTTCACTGCAATCATCGGAACGCCGAACGCCTGGACAATCTCCTTGGGCTTCACCGTCCCGTTGACGATCATCTGGCTGGTGAACATGCGAAATCCACGCACATCGTTCTCCGCGTGGCGGAACACCGGCAGGTGGCCGTGGATGTAGTACACCGTGCCCGCCTCCTTTGCCACCGCTATGTGGTGATTGATCTCGGTCACTCCGGCAGGGAATATCGGCAGTTGCATCTGCGGCATGCTCTTTCTTAATCCAAAGCAGCCCCTCTGGCAACAGTTTTCAGGATCATTCCGTTTTCCCTGCCCGACAGGATCTACGGGGCGAGATCAGGAGTTCTGACCTTGTTGTGCATGGTTCCACCGAAGAGCGGATGCGGATGGCAGACCAAGCACGCATATTGTGCATCAGGCACGCCGAGGTTCAGCAGTGCTTCGAGCTTTCCGGCTTCGCCCTCCAGAAAAAACGATTCAATGCTCCCGCGGCGCGAACTCACCCCCGCGCCTTCAACTTGATTGAGTCGAGAACCGCAACTCCGGTCTTGCCCTCGCGCGAGGTCAGAGGACGATTGGAGTGACAGGTCGCCAGCAACAGTGTTTCTCCATTCGAAATGAAGCGGACGAACCAGTTGTCGCCTTCCTCGTCGCGGAAACGCGCGCTGGCCCGTTGCTTGCTGCTGTCTCCAGTCTGCAGGCGCCCGGCTACGGGAGCGGTATCCAGAAAGTGCTTCAGGTAGTCGCGTGCGTCCAACGACTTCACGTCCGCATTCCGGTGATAAGCGGTCACGATGACCGTGGTTTCGCTGGCCTCCGACTCCACCTGGAGATCGTCATTGGTCTGACGCAAACTCCAGAAGGTCGGCACCGCGATGCTCACATGTCCGCGCGGCACGATATAGGTTCCAGGACGAAAGCCATTCGTTGGAGTTTGCGCGGTTGAGTTCTTGGCCGAGGTTTTGGCTGAAGCCCGGGTCGAAGTCTTGGGTGAGGTCTTCTTCGCCGCTTTTGCTGTCGATTTCTTTTCCGAAGCGGTCTTCTTCATGTGTTTCGCAGTTTTAGGCATATCTCACTCTAGCGCGAAGCCGTGCTGCTGGTCGAATTATTGAGAGATGTTGTTGGTTCAAATATTCACCACGTTTGTTTTTCGATTAGTCGCTATGCGCGATGGCGGCGCGAAGTGCCTGGCGCAACTCGCCCGCGTTGTGGATCGGCGGCTGACAGGTGAAGCCGCTGCAGAGCATGGCAACCGCGCCGCCCTGCTGCAACCCAGGAACGGCGGAGATGGTTTCCGCCAGCGCCGGTGGCAGAGTTGTATTCACGCTCGCTGCGTCTTTGACGCGCAGGACAATTTTGTTTAGCGCAAAGGGAGCCAGCGCCTCCGCATACAACTCGTCCGCCGACGGGCCTTCACCGATCACCACCACTTGCGTGTGTGCGTCGCGCCATCCAAACCGAGGCCAGTCCGTAGGTGCCGGCGTAGATGCCGAACTGTCCGGCGACTCCGGCAAACACTTCCAGCGTATCCTCGGCGAGTTCGTGCAGTTGCGCGTCTCCGTTGAGCGCGTGGAGGCGCAGCAATGCCAGTGCCGCAGCGGAGTCGCCGGCGGGAGTTGGCGAATCCTGAAACGGCTTTCGTCGCGAGGTCAGGGCTCCAACGGAATCAGTAATCGACGCACTGTCGAGATCGAAGAAGCCGCCTTCGGTTTCATCGTAGAAGCCGGAGATCATGCGCCCCGCAATCTCCTGTGCGCTGGTAAAGTAACGCAGATCGCTGGTCGTCTCGTAGGCGTCCAGACAGGCGAGAACCGTGAAGGCGTAGTCGTCGAGCACGCCGGCTGGCCGTTGGCTCGCACCCCCTTCCGCGTAGGCGATAACGTGGAGCAGTCCCTGTGCGGGTTGATAGGCCTCCGAGAGAAGTCGATCGAGCGAGCGCAGGGCAAACTCCTGCTCTGCCTCGTCTCCCAGCACACGTGCGGCCTGCAAAACGGCTGAGATGCAGAGCGCATTCCAGTTGGTGTAGAGCGTGCGGTCAATGAATGGCACGGGCCGCTGCAGCCGCGCGGCATAAAGCTTCTTCTTCGCCGAAGCCAGCAGCTCTACTGTGCATTCAGACCGTGCGATTCTGGCTGGCTGCAATCTGCCCAACGGATTCGCGCACCCAGAGCACGTTCTTGGCTCGGGATCGTGCTGCATCTCGCCGCGCTCGCCAATGTCATAGTGCGCGGCGGCGACCGCGAGTTCATCCGGGCTCAGTGCGGCGCGAGCTTCGTTCGAGCGTCCATGTGAAGTAATCGCCATCATCATGCAGATCGATGTCTGCATCCTGCGAGCCGTAGTAGCCGCCACGCTCGCGGTCGCTGAGCCACTCGCGCAGCCAGCGTAAAATGCCGCGCGCCACATCGGCGAAGAACGGATTGGCGGTGGCTCTGCCAGGCGTGCACGTAATTCTTCAGCAGCTCGGAATTGTCGTAGGCCATCTTCTCGAAGTGAGGCACGCACCAGCGTTCATCGACGGAGTAACGATGAAATCCTCCGGCGAGCTGGTCATAGACGCCGCCGCGCGCCATCTTTTCAAGCGTGGTGCTTACAACGGTCTCCCACCTGCGGCTCACCGGTGCGGGCGTACCAGTCGAGCAGCAGATCGATGACGGGCGGATGGGCGAACTTTGGAGCATGATTGAAGCCGCCGTTTTCGCGGTCAAACGCGCCGAGCGCCGCCTGCACCATCTGCTCCACAATCCTGGGAGAGAACTCGCCGCGTTGTCCAGGCATTCCCTCGGTGTGCGCAAGCGCGTGCATCAGTCCATCGCTCTCAGTCTCCACTTCATCGCGCCGCTCGCGGAAGGCTTGTGAGATCGCAAGGAGGATTCGCTGAAAGCTGGGACGTCCGTAAGCATCCTGAGGAGGGAAGTAGGTTCCGCCGAAAAACGGCTTGCCCTCCGGCGTCAGAAAGACCGTGAGCGGCCAGCCACCCTGTCCGCTGATGGCGGCGACCGCCGCCTGATAACGCGCGTCCACATCGGGACGCTCGTCGCGGTCCACCTTTACGGGGATGAAGTGAGCATTCAGCAGCGCTGCGATTTCGGCGGATTCGTACGACTCGCGATCCATGACGTGGCACCAATGGCACCACACGGCGCCGATGTCGAGCAGGATTGGCTTGTCCTCTGCCTTGGCGCGCGCGAATGCCTGCGGTCCCCACTCATGCCACTGCGTGGGCTGGTTCATGGCAGATCGGAGGTAAGCGGAGGAGGCGTGGACGAGAGCGTTGGGCTGGCTCGTGCTCATGCCGACAAGTGTAACGCGAAGCGATGAAGGTTTCTTGGCCTCAGCGGCAAAAGAAAACGCCCGGAATCTCTCCGGGCGGGTGAAGTTCTTCCAGTTTCCCGTTTACGTGTCCAGATGGATTTCGAGGAAGTAGAGGTCTTCATCGGCCCGGCGAGCAATTTCAGTGAACAGGTCCGCTGTTCCTTTGTCGCCCAGGCTATCCGCTTCGTCGATCGCCTCGTGAATCAGGTTGCCGTATTTTGCGAGAGATTGACAGAGCGATTTCAGATGCTCTTCGCAGGTGACTGCGTTCAGGTCGTACTCGGGAAGGAAAGAGAACCTTGCCGCCAGGCGCGCGGTTCCCATTACGATGCCGCCGAGCGCGGTGGTGCGTTCGGCAATCATGTCCGCATATTCCTCCGCGTGCATGGCAATTTTGTCGAGTAGAAAGACGAGAAGATGATGTTTGTAAAAGTCGATCCCTTTCACATTCCAGCGTGCTTGTTTGGCTTGTGTTGAGAGATCGAGCGAATCCGCCAGACGGACATTGAGAAGCTCGATGAATTTCTCACGGATATCTTCGCTCAGGTAGATTCCTGTTTTGTAAGTAGGATGTATCGCAGTAATAGTCATATAAGTATGCGTATAAGTACTACACACCTCCAGTGACTTGGATGCGAGGAGCGCGAGACAAGGCGAGTCAGCGCAGCAGAAATGTTCCGATCTGCACATACAGCTCAATCGCCCGCATCAGCTCCGCTTTGGCGACAAATTCCCGATCCGTATGCGCCACCAGAATCGAGCCGGGCCCCAGCAGCACGGGTTGTCCCCAGGACGAGAGCTGTGGAATGTCCGTGGTGAACGATGCGGTCATGGTGGGAATGCCGGGAACGGTGAGGAATCGCATGTAGGGAAGGTCGAGAACGAACTGCACCTCGGCCAGCGAACCCACGGCGGAGACGATGGCTTCGCGGAGTTCCTGGGACGGGCCGACCAGGCGATAGAGCAGCTGCGCCTTGGCGAAATCCGGGATGATGTTGGTGGCGCGCCCGCCTTCGATGATGCCGATGTTGACCGTGCTGGAGCCGATCTCCGGATTGTGCGGAAGCGGCATGGCGCGCAAGGCCTGGAGCGCGTCCAGAAGCTTGTCAATTGCCGACTCGCCCAGCTCCGGATAGGCCGAGTGCGCCATGCGCCCGCGCGCCACTACCTCGACGCGCAACGCACCTTTGGAGGCCAGCGCGATGCGGTTGTCGGTGGGCTCTCCATTGACCAGAAATCGCGAGCCGCGCGGGTTCTGATTGGCGATCGGCTGCACCCAACGAGTCGCGCTCCTCGCCGACGACGAAGAGCAGACCGACGGATTTTCCGCTCTCATGCGGAGGCGTTCGCAGGCGGCAATCTGGGCCGCGATGATTCCTTTGGCGTCGCAGGCTCCGCGCCCGTAGATGTTGTCTGCGTCCTCGCGGGAGGGCAGGAACGGAGGAACTGTGTCGATGTGGGTGGAGAAGACCAGCGCGGGTTGATCGGCATTTGCAGGCTTTGCGAAAAGGTTGAAGCGCTCGCCCTCGACCGGCATGCGTTCGACGACGTAGCCAAGCTCCTCCAGATATCCGGCGAGAAAAGCGGCCGCGGCGCCTTCCTTGCCGGTGATTGATTCGATGTCGATGAGCTGACGGGTCAGGGCGACGGGGTCCATGGCAACAGCATAGCAGGAGCGCAGAGTCGCGCCGGCAAAACAGAAACGCCACCCCGAAGGGTGGCGCTCTGGCGGTTACGTTCTGCTGGTTACTCGGCCTGCCGTAGCTCCCGCTGCCTCGACTGCATCGATCGCCTTGACGATGCGCATCTTGTAGAAGCTGCGCCATACGAAGGTGGCCGACACCAGGAAGAAGCAAAGTGCCAGCACGTGGGTCAGCAGTGCACTCCTCGAACCCAGTGTCACTGCCAACGGCACTGCCAGCAATCCGAAGAGAGTGGTGAACTTGATGACCGGGTTCATGGCCACCGAAGAGGTGTCCTTGAACGGGTCGCCCACCGTGTCACCCACCACGCAGGCATCGTGCAGCGGAGTGCCCTTAGCCTTGAGTTCGGTCTCCACGATCTTCTTGGCATTGTCCCACGCGCCACCGGCATCGGCCATGAAGATGGCCTGGTACAAGCCGAAGATCGCGATGGAGAACAGGTAGCCGATGAAGAAGAACGGCTCGATGAAGGCGAAGGCAAGAGTTCGCGAAGAAGACGGCGAGGAAGATGTTGAACATGCCCTTCTGCGCATACTGGGTGCAGATTTCAACGACCTTCTTGGAGTCTTCCACGCTGGCTTTTTCGACGCCTTCCAGCTTGATGTTGTCCTTGATGAACTCCACCGCGCGGTAGGCGCCGGTAGAGACCGCCTGGGTCGCCGCACCGGTGAACCAGTAGATCATGGCGCCGCCGGTGATGAGGCCGAGCACGAATGGTGCGTAGAGCAGGGACAACTTGTTAACGTCATGGGTAAGGCCGCCGGTGAGGCCCATGATGATCGAGAAGATCATCGTGGTAGCGCCGACCACGGCGGTGCCGATCAGCACCGGTTTGGCGGTCGCTTTGAAGGTGTTGCCCGCGCCGTCGTTCTCTTCCAGCAGGTCCTTGGCGCGATCAAAGTTCACGTCGATGCCGAAGTCCCTCTTGATCTCCGCCTTCACGTTCGGAATCTGCTCGATCAGCGAAAGCTCATAGACCGACTGGGCATTATCGGTGACCGGGCCGTAGGAATCGACCGCGATGGTTACCGGGCCCATGCCGAGGAAGCCGAAGGCCACCAGGCCGAAGGCAAAGACCGCCGGAACCAGCATCAGCGCGCTCGGAATATCAATGCTCACGAAGTATGCGACCGACATCAGGCCGACCATCGCCAGACCCAGCCAGTAGGCGGAGAAGTTGCCCGCCACAAAGCCGGAGAGGATGTTCAGCGAAGCGCCACCCTCACGCGACGCGGTGACAACTTCCTGCACGTGCGTCGCTGGAGGTGGAGGTAAAGACCTTTACCAGCTCCGGAATGACCGCGCCCGCCAGGGTGCCGCAACTGATGATCGAAGCCAGCTTCCACCACAGCGTGCTGAATCGCCGCCGAGGGTGGGAATCATCAGGTAGCTGGCGACGTAGGTCAAGGCGATGGAGACCACCGAGGTCAGCCAAACCAGCGAGGTCAGCGGCGCCTCGAAGTCCATGGTGTCGCTGTTGCCGTACTTGGCCTTGGCGAGGGCATGGTTCAGGAAGTAGGAACCGGCGCTGGCGACCAGCATCATGACGCGCATGACGAAGATCCAGACCAGCAACTGCACCTGCACGACCGGATCGTGCACGCCGAGCAGGATGAAGGTGATCAGCGCGACGCCGGTGACGCCGTAGGTTTCAAAGCCGTCGGCCGAAGGTCCAACCGAGTCGCCCGCGTTATCGCCCGTGCAATCGGCAATTACGCCGGGATTGCGCGCATCGTCTTCCTTGATCTTGAAGACGATCTTCATCAAGTCGGAGCCGATGTCGGCGATCTTGGTGAAGATGCCGCCGGCGATACGGAGCGCGGCCGCGCCCAGCGATTCACCGATGGCAAAGCCGATAAAGCACGGACCGGCATAATCGCCGGGAATGAAGAGCAGAATGCAGAGCATGATCAGCAACTCGACGCTGATCAGCATCATGCCGATGCTCATGCCCGCCTTGAGCGGAATGTCATAGACCGGGAAGGGCTTGCCGCGAAGGCCGGCAAAGGCGGTGCGGGAATTGGCAAAGGTGTTGACGCGGATGCCGAACCAGGCCACGCCGTAGCTGCCGGCGATACCCACCAGGCTGAAGCCCAGGATGATGGGCAGAGTGACCGCGACCGATTTGCCCGGAACCGGGGCCAGCCAGCCAAAGTAGGCCGCAATGATCACGGCAATGAACGCCCACAGGATCAGGATGAACTTGCCCTGGGTGACCAGATACGTCTTGCAGGTCTCGTAAATCAGCTCCGAGATCTCGAGCATGGCACGATGGACCGGCAGGTTCTTCAGGTGGATGTAGATCGCCAGGCCAAACAGCAGTCCGAAGATGCAGAACAGAATGCCGATCAGCAGCAGGTTGTGGCCATTGATGGCGCCATTGAAAAAGCTGACGCTGCTCAGGTCGGGAAGCTTGAGTGCAGCCTCGCCGCCTGCGGGCTCGGCCAGTGCTGCGAGAGAGGTGAAAAGGGTGAGGGCCATCAGCGACATACCGCGACGGAGCAGAGAGACCTTGCTCATCCGGCCCAGGTAATTGAGGCTCTGCGAGAGCCACACATTCATACGATTCCTCCAAGTTAAACTCGTTACGGGTTACTGCACATATCTATGATGGCCACGCGCGCAAAACGACGATGCGGCAGGGCCGCACACGTACGCTTCCGGGCAACAACCGAACCCGAAACGCGCTTCCACTTCAATGAATGTTGAGGCTTGGCCGCGTTGGGTGCTACAGGAGCCGCTTGCGAGGCGCTCCTTTCCCCGGTAGACTATCAAATTCAGTCCTCTTCCAGGGGGCAAAAATTTATACCATGCGGGGGATTTTCAGATCAATGACCTTGCGCACGTAGCGATGCCGGATTCGTGACGGCACGGCGACATTTTGCTCATCTATTCGCCACGCATATTGTTCTTGACCTGCCGCGCCAGCTTCTCCATCTCATCGGCCTTCCGTAACAACTTCCAGGGAAAGAATGTTTTCCCCGGATTTATCCACGTACTGCTTCAATTCGGTAGCCAGTTCCAGCAGTTTCTGCGAGTCGCGCTTCATGTCCTCAAATCGTTTCTTCTGCAGCTGCTTGCAACTTACTTTGCATTTCCGCGTTCCACTCGGCGCGTTCGCCGGGGGCGGCTGGAGTCCTGGATCGGGATATGCTGAGCCCATTCCGGCGTAAGGGAAAAAGAAAACAGAAGTGTAATTACCCCAACCAAACGGAAGCAAGACATGGCATCGACCTCGCTAGGAGAACGCCAGCCGGATTACAGTAAAAGTTATAGAATAGCCGTTTCCAAGCCTCTTACGATTTATAATCCGCCATCGTGAATCCTATTACAGTTTCCGCACACTTGGCATGATCTGTTCCGGCTGAACAACTGGTACGGGGATATTTTCGTTCTGGTGCATGACAAGCTTCCCAAGATCGTTGTCACGGTTCTCATTGCCTTCGTGCTGATCCGCATTCTGAACCTTGGTCAGTGAGCGGTTGGCGCGGGTCAATCAGGCGAACCTGACCACCTCCAGCGTTCGAGTGCAGCAGCTTCACACCATTTCGTCGATTATCCGCAGCTTCGGACTGACGCCATCATCTTTTTTACGGTCGTCACCATCCTGTTCGACCTCGGGATTCATGTGGAGCCGCTGCTGGCCAGTGCCGGTATCGCCGGCCTTGCCGTGGGCTTTGGCGCGCAAACCCTGGTGCATGATGTCTTGAATGGATTTTTCATCCTGGTGGAGAACTGGTTCGATGTAGGAGATGTCATCAAAATCGGAGCATTCCAGGGCTCGGTGGAGATGCTGACCCTTCGCCGTACGGTTTTGCGGGATGCCGACGGCTCGGTACATACCATTCCGAATTCCACCATCACGGCGGTCACAAACATGACCCGGGACTGGACCCAGGTCGCGATGCACGTAGCCGTGGATTACAAGGAGAACAGCGATCGGGTTATCGAGCTATTGCAGCAGCTCGGCGCCGAGCTGCATCAGCGATGAACGCTTCCGCGACGCGATCGTGGCCGATCCGATGGTACCTGGCATTGACCATGTGACAGGAAACGAGGTGGACTACCTGATGCTTGTAAAGACCCGCCCCGGCGAGCAATACGCAGTCAGCCGCGAACTCCGCCGCCGCATTAAGGATTGCTTTGAGCAGAACAAGATCCAGCCAGGAGGCCAGAACCGCTTCTTTGTTCTGGATTCGAGCACTCCGTCACAAAAGTAGTTCTAGCGAGTTGCAGAGAGAGATCGGCAATAGCATCTTTCGGCGCTGTCTGCTGCATCCCAGATAGTTGTCATGGTGCAGTCCGCACTCATCAGCGTTGGTTTCGGAGTCTTGATCGTCGCCGTTTGGTACTGGTGGTTTCTGCGCTTCAATCGGCGGCGCGGATTGCGCGTTTTGCGCTGGCTGGAGGGAGCGCTTGCCGCACATGGCCAGATCAGTGGCGTCGAATGGATCGAGCCCATCGCGCTTTCGTGCGCGGCTGCGGTTATCCGGGTGCGCCTTCCGTCAACCTTCTCTCGAAGTGACATATGGCCCCGCGTCAAATGCCTCTGAAATGGGCTCTGTGGGGCTGGCGCCGTCGGCAGGAAACACTGACCTTTGAAGCCAATCTCACCTGCCCGCCGCGCCTCAGCGTGGAAATCGGCCGCACCCGCTGTACTGGGCTCACCCGGCGATGGATGCGCAATACCGGCGATTGGCCTACCCACACCGTTGCGACCCTGTTCATCTCCAACCAGCCTGAATGGGAGCCGGAGATCTCCGGCCGTATGAGCAGCGTGGTATCGACGCCGCGAGTTCGAGTTTCTAGGAAGTATCGTTTCCGACCCCGCCCACCTCAGTTTTCAGTGACATTCTCGCTGAAGAGACGCTGCAGCATCCGAGTGGCGAACTGGCTATTTTCGATTGTCTTCGCGAACTCGCCGAAGGCTCTCCCACCTCAAGGATGTAGAGTGGTGCGAGAGCATAAGAAAAGCCGATGCCCAGAGGCATCGGCGATTGTTTGTTATTAGATTAGAACTACTTCAAGCCGGCAACATAGGCAGCGATCGCCTTCTGGCCTGGTCCGGAGCTACGCTTGAAAGGCTTCGCGTGGATGCCTTTCTTGCCGCCATTGGTAAGCACATCAACAACGTTATCCTTGCCCTTGATGGCCGGGCCGGATTTGCCTTCGCCAGCCGCGCCGTGGCAGCCTGCGCACTTTGCCTTATACAGAGCCGCGCCGTCTTCCGCAAACGCAGCCGTAGACATCATCATTGCTATAACGGCCAGAATAATCGTAAAACGCTTCATTAGACAGATCTCCTAGATGTGGTATGAATTGCGAGACCATTCTGCCACTCGCACGGTGGGATTTGCCAACTGAATGTCGTGTCACTGCCTGATTTTAGCTTACCAAGATGACAAAGCCGATGCCCGAAGGCATCGGCTTTGTCATGCAGAAAACTCAAAACTATTTCAGGGTGGCGACGAAGCCGGCGATCGCCTTCGCTTGGTCCGCGGTCACGTTGAAGGGCTTCGCGTGCGGGCCTTTCTTGCCGCCGTTGGTAAGCACATCAAGAACATGGGCAGTCGGTCTTGCCCTTGAGGGAGGGGCCCATCTTGCCTTGGCCTTCTGCGCCGTGGCAGCCTGCGCACTTCGCACTTGAAAAGAGCCGCGCCATCTTCCGCAAACGCAGCCGTAGACATCATCATTGCCAGAGCAGCCAGAACAATCATAAAACGCTTCATGGAAAGGGATCTCCTGTGTTATGAGTTGATCGGTAAACAGTGTAACGAAAAATATTTTACCCTGAGACGGGTACAGTCCCAGAAAAAACTTTGTCGCCGATAATTTTTTGTCATAGAACCTGTTGAGTTGGAACGGAGTGTCTGAATGTTTTCGCGATGCGGTGGCACGCGGTTCAGCAGGAGACATCTCCAGAATCTGTACTGCTTCTATCGTCTATCATAAGTTTGTCACATACAGGACAGGGCTTACACGCCTTCCGGCCTGTATGCTGGAGCGGAGAGATTCTATGTTCTACAGTTGCTTCCTGGAATCCGTGGAGCGCTGGCCGACGGCACCCGCAGTGGCGATTCAGCGGCAGCCCGGAGCGTCCGCGCTGCAATCGCCGCTATCCAGCATTACCACCGCCGCCGATGGCCACACCGTCGAGAGTTTTACCTATCAGCAGCTTCGCCGCGTCTCCGACGGCGTGGGACAGTGGCTGATTCGCTCCGGCATCGGAGCCGCGCGGAGGCACGCGCTGTGCCGTCCTTGCCTTCAATAGTCCGATTTGGGTCGCGACCTATCTTGGCATCATCGCCAGCGGCAATACCGCAGTCCCACTGGACACGGCTTTCACCGCCTCCCAAGTTGGAAAGCTGCTCGATGACTGTGGCGCAACCCTGCTCTTTGTGGACGAGCGCAGCCTTGCGGTGGCCAAGGAAGCCGTCGCAGGCCGTCCGGTTCAACTGGCAATGCTGGACGCCCCGCACGAGGGCCTGCCTTACGTGCCAGACATGGTGCTGGCGGCGCAGCCCGGTTTTGTTCCGGTTACGGTGAAGCCAGACGATGTTTCGGCCATCATTTACACCTCCGGAACCACCAGCGATCCCAAGGGCGTGATGCTCACCGACGGCAACCTGACTGCCGAACTGGAGTGCATCCGCAAATTCATTCCCATCGGCCCGGGCGACGGTTTTCTTGGCGTGCTGCCGCTCTTCCACGTGCTGGCGCAGATGGTCAATATTTTCCTGCCGCTGGGCAATGGCGGCAAGGTTGTCTTTCTCGATTCGCTGAACACGCAGGAGTTGATGATCGCGCTGCGTGAGCGCGGCATCACCATCTTCTGCTGCGTTCCGCAGTTCTTCTATCTCATCCATGAGCGCATCTTCGGCGAGGTTGCCAAAAAAGGGCGACTGGCGCAAAACATCTTTGGCGATGATGCGCGACCTCAGCACGGCATCGCAGAAGCTGGGCTTCAATCTGGGCAAGGTGTTCTTCAAAAAGGTCCACGCTCAACTCGGGCCGAACATTCGCTACTTTTGCACTGGCGGCTCGCGCTTTGACGCCCAGATCGGGCGCGACATTCAGTCGCTCGGCTTTCCGATGCTGCAAGCCTACGGCCTGACCGAGACCACCAGCGGTTGCTTCTGCACGCCTCCGGATGCCAACGTAATCGGCTCCATCGGCCCTCCGCTGCCGGGGTTGCAGGCCAAGCTGGTGAATACCAAGGTGGACGAGAACGGACACCTAGTGGGTGAGATCGCCTTTGCCGGTCCGACGATCATGAAGGGCTACTACAACCGCCCGGAGGCTACCGCCGAAGTTCTGAAGGACGGATGGCTGTATACCGGCGATCTCGCCTATGTGGATGCCAAGGGCAACTACTTCATCACCGGACGCGCCAAGGATGTGATCGTTCTCAGCTCCGGCAAAAATATTTATCCCGAAGAGATCGAGAGCCTATTACCTGCGCTCGCCCTGGATCAAGGAGCTATGCGTGCTTGGTCTGGAGAGCCGCAAGCCGGGCGAGCCGCTCAGCGAGCGCCTGCACGGCGTGATTGTGCCGAACTTTGAGGTGCTGCGCGAGCACCGGATCGTCAACATCCGCGAGGTCATTCGCTTCGACGTGGAGAGCATCTCCGCAACCCTGCCGGCCACCAAGCGAATACTCTCCTATGACATCTGGCAGGACGATCTTCCGCGCACCACCACGCGCAAGCTGCGCCGTCAGGAGATCGAGAAGAAGCTGCGTGGCGCTTTATGCCAGCGGCAAGGCCGAAGAGATCACGCCCAAAGAGCGCACGTTCTCCGACGAGGATCGCATCTGGCTCGCCTCTCCCGACGTGCAGAGCGCACTGGCCGTAATCGCCGAAGCCGCGTGCAGGGAACGTCAGAAAGAAATCCATCCGGACGATAACCTGGAACTCGATCTTGGACTGGATTCGATGGAGCGGGTCGAGTTGCTCACCGATCTGGCCCATCGTCTGGGAGCCGAGGTCGAGGACTCCGCCGCCAGCGAGGTCTATACGGTTCGTGAACTGGTGGATCTGGTTCGCCAGAACATGGGCACAGCGGCGCGACAGGCACCCGGCTGGAAGACGGTTTTTGAAGCAGAAACCACCGATCCGGAGGTGCTCGCCATTACCCATGAGCGCCCGGTGGTGAGCTTCCTCTGGTGGCTTTTTGGCAAGGCGTGCAGTGGGCTTCGCACGTTCTCTTCAAGTTGCGCGTGGAAGGCATGGAAAATCTGCCCGACGCGCCGTACATAATTTGTCCCAATCACTCCAGTTATCTGGATGCGCCGATTCTGACCGCTGCGCTGCCGTGGCGGGCATTCCACAAGGTCTTCTACGTGGGAACCAGCGAGATTTTCGGCGACAGGTTTGATGCGCAAATTCGCGCAGTTTCTCCATCTCATTCCGGTCGATCCGAATTCAAACCTGGTGCCGGCCATGCGGGCCGGAGCTTACGGGCTACGCGCCGGAAAAATCCTCGTCATGTATCCCGAGGGCGAGCGTTCGATGGAAGGGCCGCCGAAAAAGTTCAAGAAGGGTGCGGCGATTCTCTCGCATCACCTCAACGTTCCCATCGTCCCGGTGGCAGAGTACGGCTTCCATCTTTCATGGCCGCGCGGCAAGGGGTTCCAGGGCTTTCATCCACTGGCGAATTCGCATTGGCAAGCCGATCTATCCTGACCTGAATGAGCAGCCGGAGCAGGCTTACGATCGCCTCACCGAGGAACTGCGCAGCCGGGTGGTGAAGATGTGGGAGGATTTGGACAACGAGTCCAAGCCCAAGGCGAAAGATCCTGCTGAACTGACTCACGCGTAAGCTAAGAAGCCCTGCATCCATCCGCGCTCAGCGGTTTTATGCAGGGCTAATCCATCCTTGCCCGGGGATGCGTTTTGTCGTAAACATCCAGAACCTGCTTGGTGGTGAGCTGGGTGTAGCGCTGTGTGGTGGAAAGGCGCTCGTGGCCGAGCAGTTCCTGAATGGCGCGCAGGTCCGCGCCCTCCTCCAGCATGTGAGTGCCGAAGGCGTGGCGCAGGGTATGGGGATGGACTTCGCTGGGAAGACCACCGGCAATCGCGATGGACTTGACGATGCGCCCCACGCTGCGCGTGGTGAGGCGGGTTCCGCGCAGGTTGATCAGCAGCGCGGATTCCCCTGTTCGCCTATGCTGCTCCAGCGTGCGGGTGCGCTGCGGCAGGTATCCGCGCAATGCCATCTGCGCTGAATCTCCAAAGGGAACCATGCGCTGCTTCTTGCCTTTGCCGCGCACCAGAATCAAGCCCTGGCGCAGATGAATGTCATCGAGGTTGATGCCGGTAAGTTCGCTGTTGCGAATGCCGCAGCCGTACAGCAGTTCGAGAATCAGACGGTCGCGCTCGGCGAAGGCCGCTTCTTCCGGCATCTTCGCATCGAGCACGGAGTTCATCTCCTCTATGGTGGGCACGCGGGGCAGCTTCTTGGGAAGCTTTGGAGCCGCAACGAGCAGAGCGGGATTTGATTCAATCATGTGCTCTCGCCCCATCCACTTGAAGAATGAGCGTACCGAGGAGAGCGAGCGCGCCACCGATGCCTTGCTCAACCCGCGCTCATAAAGTTGTCCAAGAAATGCGCGGATCAGAAGATGATCGATGCCTTTGAGTTCTTCCGGACCGACGAAGACGACGAACTCCGCCAGATCGGTTCGATAGGCTTTGACCGTGTGCGCGGATGCGTTGCGCTGAGTCGAGCACGCGAAGAAAATCCAGCGAGCGCAGCAGAGGCCGGAGTCTGCGGCGAATCAGCGCTGAAGGCGGATTCGGCTCTCACTTGTTTCGATCCTGCGATGTACGCGCATGGGCGCGTGGATGATGATCGGTGTACACCTTCTGGAGACGGTCCAGCGCGACGTGGGTATAGACCTGCGTGGTGGAAATGTCGGCGTGGCCAAGTACGGTTTGCACCGTGCGCAGGTCGGCTCCGTGGGAAACCATGTGCGTGGCAGCCGAGTGGCGCAGCATGTGCGGTGAAGCGTGGCGGCCAGCGGCTTTGGAAGCCTCATCCACGATCATGCCAGATGCGCTGGCGGGTGAGCTTGTGTCCACCACGCGCGAGAAAAAGCTCCTGGATCTTTTTGCCACCGGCAAGCAGAGGACGGGCCTCGCGCAGGTAGGAGCCGAGCGCCTGCTGCGCGGGAGCGCCGAGGGGAACAATCCGCTCCTTGTCACCCTTGCCGCGCACCAGCATGTAGCCGAGCTCCAGCTTGGTGTCTTCGACACGCGCATCCACCAATTCGCTGACACGCACGGCAGCGGCGTAGAGGACCTCCAGCATGGCGCGATCTCGCAGGGCGAGCGCCTGGGAGAGGCGCGAATGGGCGGATTCGGTTTCGCGCTGGCCTGGGCTTCTCGACCAATGCGGTAATCTCCTCTTCCGAGAGTGCCTTCGGAAGCACCTTCCACTGTTTGGGGCTGTCGATGTCCAGCGTGGGATCGTGCGCGATCAGTTTGTCCAGCAGCAGGTAACGGTAGAAGTGGCGCAGGGCAGAGAGCTTGCGGGCTACGGAACGCGAATCCATGCCATGGCCGAGCAGATGCTGCACTAGCTCCTTGAGATCTTCGCGCTGCGCAGTGAAAACCGTTCTGTCTCGATTGGAGAGGAACTCCGCCCAGAGTTCGAGGTCGCCGCCATAGGAGCTGACGGTGAGCGGGGCCAAACCTTTTTCCACCCGAAGGTAAACGGCAAAGCTGGCCAAGGCTCGATCCTGAGCGCTAGAGTTCACGGCTAGAGTATGACTGTTTGCGCGTGGCAGTGGGGTTGGCATCTTTGGTTCTTCGGATATACAGCCGGATGAGCAACCTTAGGAATTGCAGGTTTTACAAATTGAGCGCATAATCCTCAGCACTTTAAAAAGGAAGGTGAATATGCACGCGCAACAGTTCCCGAATCCTTCTCACAAGTCAGCATCGGGCGGTTTAGTGCGGATTTCGGAGTCGAGTTCGGAGCATCGCGTGAGTGCCGTGCGTGGATTGCTAATTGCTGGCGCGCTGGCGACTCCTGTCTGGCTCGCGCTGTATCTGCTGCTGCGTTAGCAATCTACTTCAGTTGGGGGTGCGCGCGGCATCTGCTCAGGTATAATGGTTTCTGCGCGCCCGTAGCTCAGCTGGATAGAGCGAACGCCTCCGAAGCGTTAGGTCGTGAGTTCGAATCTCGCCGGGCGCACCATTTCTTTTCTCCTCTCCTCGCTTCTCCCACTTTTCAAGGTTGTAGTAACTGAAAAGTTAATAAATTACAGGTAGGTAATTTGGTTTTTGCCGAGTCGCTCCGCATTGGCGACTGGGGAGAGGCGTGTTACCGATTAACGCATAGCAAGCTCAACTGCTCTGGTTGGCGAAAAGAAGGCGAACAAGGGGCTGGCTCACTCGTCCATGAGTTGGAGGAGGTATTTGCCGTAGCCACTTTTGACCAGTGGGTGGGCGAGGGATTCGAGTTGGGCGGCGGTGATGAAGTTCATGCGGTAGGCGATCTCTTCGGGGCAGGCGATTTTGAGGCCCTGGCGTTTTTCCAGGGTGGCGATGAAGCTGGAGGCCTCGAGCATGGAGTCGTGGGTTCCGGTGTCGAGCCAGGCGGTGCCGCGTCCAAAGGTGACGACGTTGAGCTGGTTGCGCTCCAGGTAGAGGCGGTTGAGGTCGGTGATTTCAAGCTCGCCACGGGCGGAGGGCTTCAGGGATTTTGCGAGCGCGACGACCTGGGGATCGTAAAAGTAAAGACCGGTGATGGCGAAGCGCGAACGCGGGTGGGTGGGCTTCTCTTCCAGGCTGACGGCGCGTCCTTCGGCATCGAACTCGACGACGCCGTAGGAGGTTGGGTCCTGCACGGCGTAGGCGAAGATGGTGGCGCCGCTCGAAAGGCTGGCGCTCGTTTGCAGGAGCTTTGACATGTCCTGGCCGTAGAAGATGTTGTCGCCGAGGATGAGGGCGCTGGGCTGGCCGTCGATGAAGTTCTCGGCGATGAGGAACGCTTGGGCGAGGCCTTCGGGCTTGGGCTGCTCGGCGTACTCGATTTTGAGGCCCCACTGCCCGCCGCAGCCCAGCAGTTCGCGGAAGCGCGGCAGTTCACAGGGAGTGGAGATGAGCAGGATTTCGCGGACTCCGGCCAGCATGAGAGTGCTGAGCGGGTAGTAGACCATCGGCTTGTCGTAGATGGGGATGAGCTGTTTGCTTACGGCAAGGGTCGCAGGGTAGAGACGCGTGCCGGAGCCTCCGGCGAGAATGATGCCCTTCATTTTGCACCGTCCGTAATTTTGCAGGTCTTCAGTTTGCAGAGGGTCATTTTGCACCGCTGGCACCACGGGATTCGTAGTTGGCCGCGATCCATTTGCGATAGTCTCCGCTGGTGACTTCCGTGATCCAGGCAGAGTTGGAAAGATACCACTCGACGGTGCGGCGGATTCCGGTGGCGAAGGTTTCACGCGGGCGCCAGCCGAGTTCGCGGCTGAGTTTGGTGGCGTTGATGGCATAGCGGCGGTCGTGGCCGGGGCGGTCCTTGACGAAGGTGATGAGGCGGTTGTGCGGAGCACCGGCGGGGTGGAACTCGTCCATAATGGAGCAGATGGTGGTGACGACGTCGATGTTGGCCTTTTCGCTGTCACCGCCCACGTTATAGGTTTCGCCGGGGGTGCCTTGGTCGAGCACCAGAGCGATGGCCTCGCAGTGGTCTCCGACATAGAGCCAGTCGCGGACGTTGAGTCCGTCTCCGTAGATGGGGAGCGGCTTGCCATTGAGAGCGTTGAGGATGACGAGCGGGATTAGCTTCTCGGGAAACTGGAACGGGCCATAATTGTTAGAGCAATTCGTGGTGAGCGTGGGGAGTCCGTAGGTGTGCTGGTAGGCGCGGACGAGGTGATCGCTGCCGGCCTTGGAGGCCGAGTAAGGACTGTTGGGCTGATAGGCGTTAGTCTCGGCAAAGGCCGGATCGCTTTTGGCCAGGGAACCGTAAACTTCGTCGGTGGAGACGTGGAGGAAGCGGAAGCGGGCCTGAGCGTCAGGGGGCAGCGCGCGGTAGTAGGCGAGCGATTCGTGCAGCAGGCGGAAGGTTCCGACGATGTTGGTGGAGATGAACTCTTCGGGGCTAACGATGGAGCGGTCGACGTGGCTCTCGGCGGCGAAGTTTACCAGAGCGTCGGGGTGATGGGTTCGCAGCAGCGATTCGACGAGGGCGGAGTCTTCGATGCCCCCTTGGACGAATATGTGGTCGGGGTGATTTTTGATCGAAGCGAGGTTGCCGAGGTTGCCGGCATAGGTGAGCTTGTCTAGGTTGACCACGCGGTCGCCCGCCTGGATGCGCTGCAGTACGAAGTTTGAGCCGATAAAACCGGCTCCGCCTGTCACTAGAATCGTCAGTGCCAAGTGCAAACCTCCGGGAGCTCTCATTTACATTCTACTTGGTTTGTGGGCTGAGAGCAGCGGTTCAGAGATCCTAAGTACACGGAAGCGATGGTGAGGTCGCCCGGAGAACGACGGCTCCGCCCCGATTGGCAGCCGATATGGTACGCTTTTTACTGGTGCGGTGTGTGCCGGTTGGCCCCTCGCAACGATGTGATTTTTGACCGAGCCATTCCGCCGGTAAGTATCTGAAGGACAAAGCATTGATTAATTCTCTGATTGCCAAGGTTTTCGGGACTCAAAACGAGCGCGAAGTGAAGAAGTTACAGCCGCGCGTGGAGCGCATCAACGCGCTGGAGCCCGAGATACGCAAGCTGACCGACGCAGAGCTGCGCGCCAAGACCGATGAATTCCGGCGCCGGGTGCAGGAGCGCATGGACCTGTTGCAGGAACCGGCGGAAGAAGAGATGGATGCGGATCGCCGCAAGCTGTGGGAGAAAGAGCAGCAGAGCGCCATCGAGGAAGTACTGGACACGATTCTGGAAGAGGCGTTTGCGGTGGTGCGTGAGGCCGGGTGGCGCGTTCTCAACATGCGTCACTTTGACGTGCAGTTGATCGGCGGAATGGTGCTGCACTCGGGCCGGATCGCCGAGATGAAGACCGGCGAAGGCAAGACGCTGGTGGCAACGCTGCCGGTGTATTTGAATTCGCTGGCCGGACGCGGCGTACACGTGGTCACGGTGAATGACTACCTGGCAAAGCGCGACTCGGAGTGGATGGGAAAGCTGTACAGCTTCCTGGGACTGACCGTGGGCGTCATCGTCCACGACCTGGACGACGAGCAGCGCAAGGCCGCCTACGCCTCCGACATTACCTACGGAACGAACAACGAGTTCGGTTTCGACTATCTGCGCGACAACATGAAGTTTGATATGAAGGACTGCGTGCAGCGCGGACATAACTTCAGCATCGTGGACGAGGTGGATTCGATCCTGATCGACGAGGCGCGTACGCCGTTGATTATCAGCGGCGCGAGCGAGGAATCGACCGATAAGTATGCGCGCGTGAACGTCATGATTCCCAGGCTGGAGGCGGGCGAAGAACTGCCGGGCGCAGAGCCGACGGAGAAGATCTATACCGGCGATTTCGTAATTGACGAAAAGCACAAGACGGCGATGGTGACCGAGGCAGGCTGGGAAAAAGTCGAAAAGCTGCTCGGGATCGACAACATTACAGACCCGGAAAACTGGGATCTGAAGCATCACGTGGAAGTTGCGGTAAAGGCACACAATCTTTACAAGCGCGATGTGGAATACGTGGTGAAAGACGGCGAAGTGCTGATCGTGGACGAGTTCACGGGACGCCTGATGCCGGGACGGCGCTGGTCGGATGGATTGCACCAGGCGGTGGAAGCCAAGGAAGGGGTGAAGATCGAGCGCGAGAACCAGACGCTGGCGACGATCACCTTCCAGAATTACTTCCGCATGTACAAGAAGCTGGCGGGCATGACGGGCACGGCGGAGACGGAAGCGGCCGAGTTCGAAAAGCATTTACAGGTTGGAAGTGGTGGTGATTCCGACCAACCGTCCGATGTCTGCGCAAGGAAAACAAGGACGTGGTGTACCGCACGGAGAAGGAAAAATACTTTGCCGTAGCCGATGAGATTGCGCGCATTCACGAGGCAAGCCAGCCGGTGCTGGTGGGCACCACTTCGATTGAAAAGTCGGAGCGGTTGAGCGAACTGCTGAAGAAGAAAGGCATCAAGCACGTGGTGCTGAACGCCAAATACCACGAGCGCGAAGCCGAAATTGTTGCCCAGGCGGGACGCTACGGGATGGTGACGATTGCGACCAACATGGCAGGCCGCGGCACCGATATTCTGCTGGGTGGAAACCCGGAGTTCATGGCCAAGCAGGAGGCGCTGAAGCGCGGAACTGGCGACGGCCGTGAAGGCGGTAGCGGGCGACGTGGAAGCGCGTCCAGACGATCCGACGACGGCGTATTGGTACTACCAGGGGCAGGAGTTCAGTATTCCTGCGAAGACCTGGGCAGAGCTGCTGGCCAAGTACCAGGCAAGAGACGGACGTAGAGCACGAGAAGGTGATTGCCGCAGGCGGATTGTTCATCCTGGGCACGGAACGCCACGAGTCGCGGCGCATCGATAACCAGTTGCGCGGACGCGCGGGACGTCAGGGAGATCCGGGCGCATCGCGCTTCTATCTGTCGCTGGAAGACGATTTGATGCGGATCTTTGCCAAGGAGTGGGTCTCAAACCTGCTGCGGCAGCTTGGCATGGAAGAGGGGATTCCGATTGAATCCGGGCTGATTACGCGGCGCATTGAAGCGGCACAGAAGGCTGTGGAAGCCCAGAACTTTGAAGCCCGTAAGCATCTGCTGGAGTACGACGACGTAATGAACAAGCAGCGCGAGGCGGTGTATGGACTGCGCCACCAGCTGCTGGAAGGGAATGAGCAAAAAGAGTTGATTCAGCAGGATTACGTGCGCGACCTGCTGGGCGGAGTTCTGGAGAAGTTTGCAGGCGAGCAAGTACGTCCGGAAAACTGGGACATCGCCGGGATGAAGAACGAGATTTATGGCCGATTCGGGGTGGACTTCCTCGCCGAAGGCGTGGATCCGAAGTCGCTGAACCATCATGAGCTGGGGGACGCGATCTTCGAGCGGCTGATTGCTCGCTACGATGCGAAGGAAAAGCTGATCGGCGCCGAGGCGATGCGGCAGCACGAGCGGGTCATCATGCTGAGCGTGCTGGACCAGCTATGGAAAGACCACCTGCTGCAGATGGACCACTTGAAGGAAGGCATTGGGCTGCGCGGTTACGGACAGCACGATCCGCTGGTAGAGTACAAGCGCGAATCGTTCACCCTCTTTGAAGAGATGATGGAGCACTTTGAGGAAGAGACGGTGCGCTATCTGTACTTGATGCGCGTGGTGGACGAAAACGGCGACGAGGTCAGCTACGCGGCTACGGTCGGCGGACGTTCGCGCGCTCCGATGGCGAACGAGACGCCGCAGCGCTCGGCTCCGGTGATAGACGCCGATGTGGAAGACCAGGCGCCACGCCGGATGCAGACTTCGCTGGACGATGTGGAGAAGCAATTCCAGCGGCGCAAGGCGCGCGAACTGGAGCAGGCACGCCGCGCCGGGTCCGGACAGGCAGCCGCAGCCGTGCAGCAAGTGGTTCGCGGAGAGAAGGTCGGGCGCAACGATCCCTGCCCATGCGGCAGCGGCAAGAAATACAAGAAGTGCCACGGAGCAAACGAATAAGCACGTAGAGGAGTTCGCCGCGCTCCGTCCGTTATGGGCGGAGCGATCTTTTTGTGCAATTCATGCTCCGGCGCGATGATTGCCGAGTTGTTCCGCATTGAATGCGGCTGATTCGAAGCAGGTATACTGCACCCTATCGGACGGATTTTCTGGGACAGAACGAAACCCATGTCTGAGCTCAGGGTTTATGAGCAGAGGAGAACAGAACACTTATGAAGGCATCGCTGCGCTTCACGCTTTTTATTGCACTTACCTTGCTGGCAGTCGGCGGATTGGCAGGCGCACAGGATGCTTCCCGTGATGATCTCCAAAGCGAAGCTCAGGACGAACCCCAGAACGATCCGCCGAGCCGGGTTGCGCGCTTGCAGTTTGTCCAAGGCCAAGTCTCGCTGCAGCCGGGCGGAGTGGATGATTGGGTCGATGCCAGCCTGAATCGTCCGTTGACGACGGCGGACCGGGTCTGGACGGATCGCGACTCGCGTGCGGAACTGACGATGGCTTCGGCAGCCCTGCGCATGGGAAGCGAGACCAGCGTGACGATCACAAATCTGAATGACAACACGGCGCAGATCGAGCTGGACCAGGGAACTCTGAGCCTTTCGGTGCGATACCTGAATCCGGGCGACGTCGTTGAGGTTGATACGCCGAACTTTGCCTATACGGTGTTCCAGCCGGGCGAGTACCGCTTTGATGTGCCGCCGGATCAAGATCAGAGCTGGATTTCGGTGCGCCGTGGCGATGGCGAAGCGACCGGGGACGCAGGTAATGCCGTGCGAGTGTTCAGCGGGCAGGCCATTGGCTTCAGCCAGGGACAATCGCTTTATCACACAGAGCCGACTTCGCCCGGACACGATGAATTTGACCAGTGGAGCGAGGTGCGCGAGCGGCAGGAGACTGAATCGGCTTCAGCCCAATATGTGGCACCCGGAACGGTGGGTTATGAAGACCTGGACGCCAACGGCTACTGGGAACCTTCGCCGATCTATGGCACGGTCTGGTATCCGAACGTGCGTCCGGGGTGGGCGCCTTATCGCGAGGGCCACTGGGCGTGGGTGGAGCCGTGGGGATGGACTTGGGTGGATGACGCGCCCTGGGGTTTTGCTCCCTTCCACTATGGACGCTGGGTTTTTGTGCGGAACCGCTGGGGATGGATTCCGGGACCGGCGGGGGTGCGTCCGGTGTATGCTCCGGCGCTGGTAGCCTGGGTCGGTGGCCCCAGCTTTGGCGTTTCGTTTGGAATCGCGGGCGGCGGTGGAGTGGGATGGGTTGCGCTGGGATGGCATGATCCGTTTATTCCCACGTATTACGTCAGCCCCGTTTACGCACGCAACGTGAACATTTCGAACTCGCGGGTGGTGAACGTCACCGTCATCAACAACTACTACTCGACGACCAACGTGATGGTGCGGAACACGACGATCACCAACATTCAATACGAGAACGCAAGGGTGAATGGAGCGGTAGTGGCGGTTCCGAGCGCCGCGTTCGCCTCCGGCCGACCGGTGGCAAAGGTTGCCGTCGTGGTGCCGGTGAGCGCAGTGGGACGGGGGAGCTTTGTCGCTACGGCCAACGTGGTTCCGGTTAGGGCGGCAGTTCTCGGCGGACACGCTCCGGTCGCGGCTCCGGCGCATCTGGTTGCACTGCGGCAGATCGTGGTTAGGAGGCCGCCACCGCCGCGTCCGGTGAGTTTTGAGCAGCAGCGTCCGTTGCTGGAGAAATCCAAAGGCGTCCCGCTGAGCGTGCAGACACGCGCGAATCTCAGGGCCGCAAATCCCGCACCTACACCGTCAGTTAGACCCGGCGGGAACCAACCGGCCTGGAATCGACTGGGTGGAAATCAGTCTGGTGGGACTCAGCCGGGCGGGCGTTTTGCTCCGACGCCAGGGAATTCTCAACGGCCTCAGGTATGGACGAATGAGAATGTCGGTCATGCTCCGGGTACCAGCCCAGCGACTCCTCCTGCAGTGCAGGCACACGAAGTTGCCCGCCCGCCCGCTGGCTCGGCTGCTCCAGTGCGTCCGGCGACTCCGCCCGGGGCACAGCCGCGTACGATGCAGCCCGTTCCACCGCAGCACAAGAATCCTCCTCCGAAAGACAAGGAGAAGGACAAAGGTCGGGATCCGAAGGGACACTAAAAGGATTTGGCAGAAACGGCGGGTCTGGCGACGGGCCCGCTTTTTTGTGTAATTGTGCGGTGGAATCGTGATAGGCGTGGCGATGCTTCTTGAGAGTTACAGGCCCGGGCGCGGAGTTCCGCACTCCTCAAAGGTCATGTTCTGGGCGCGGCTGCCGTTGCGCTCCTTCCATTTAGAGAAAAGTTCGGGGTAGGAGTCGGTGATGTAGTAGTGCGGGCTGAGATTGAGGGCTTTCGCAGTGTGGTCGATCCATTCGGAGGCGCCTTCGATCTCGGCAAGGTTGCCGATGGGTGTGCGGTCGATGACGACATCGCCGGTGCCGTCGCTCCACTCGGCGCGGTACTTTTCATAACGGAAAGACGGGCGATAGCCGAGGGCGGTGAGGATGGCGTGCATCTCTTCACCGTTTTCAAGCGAGGTCTCGTGCTCGATTCGTTCCTTGTGCTTGCCGGCGGTTCCGCGCGATTTGTGGGTGAGCTTCCAGCGGTCGCCATAGAGGCGGAGGCGCAGGACTACACCGGCGCGGCGAAGGTCCCCGGAGGGCAGGTCGTAGAGGGTATTGGACTCGAAGGTTGAGGGGGTTCGTTCGTGGAATCCGGCGGCTTGCAGGGAGCGCACGAGAGCTTCGGCATCGTGCACAAGGAACTTGATTTCTACCTCGTTGCTGTCGTGGGTGGCCATAAGCAGATTATCTCCCCAGTCGCCCCATATTAGCCCCCATCTTTGCCTAATAAGTTTGGGCAAGCAGGTTCGCTTAACAGTTCTGTTTTTGGAGTTAGTGAGTGACTTGACGGATTTGGACTAAGCCGCTGGCGCGGCAGGTGTTGTAGCGACGGTACGTAAGTACAGTGATGGATGCCTTGAAGGAGGTGTTCATGACTGCACTTCGCGAACGCATGCTGGAAGAACTCCGACTGCGTAATTTTACTCCTCGAACCATTCGTACCTACACTACCGCCGTAGCTGCCTTTGCACGCTACTTTCACCAGTCCCCTGACAAGCTCGGGCCTGCACATGTCCGTACCTATCAGCTCTACCTGCTGAACGAGCGCAAGCTTGGCTGGCAGACCATTCAGGTCCACGTCTCGGCGTTGCGGTTTCTGTATGTCCGTACGCTCAAGCAACGCTGGTTCGACACCGAGGTCACCAAGCCGAAGATACGCCGCAAGCTGCCGGTGGTCTGGAGCCGGGAAGAGATCGCCGCGCTGCTCGCCATCACCCGGAACCTGAAGCATCGCGCCGTGCTGGCCACACTCTACGGGGCCGGTCTGCGCATTCAGGAAGCCCTGGATCTGAAGGTCACCGACATCGACAGCAAGCGGATGATTATCAACATCCGCGAAGGCAAGGGCGGCTATCCCCGTCAGGTGATGCTTTCGCCCAAGCTGCTGGAGATGCTCCGTGCACACTGGAACCGACGCAAGCCCAAGGACTGGCTCTTTCCTGGAATGCGCCCGGACCGGCCGATGTCCCCCAACGCGGTGAACGCTTGCTGCCATTACTTGCGCAACAAGCTCGGCATCAAAAAACGGCTTTCTGCCCACGTGTTGAGACATTCGTTCGCCTCCCATCTGCTCGACAGCGGAACTGATCTGCGTACCATTCAGCTGCTACTCGGACATCGCGACCTGGAGACGACCGCGCGCTATCTCCACGTCTCCGAGCAGCGGCTGCACTCGACTGTAAGTTCGCTCGATGAGCTGCCGGCTCGCGAAGGAGCACCCAAGAAAAAATGAGAGATCATCGGCTTGAAGTGGCCGATGTCTTTCATGCTCACCAGCAGGAGTTTCTCGAACGTTGGGGCGATGTTGTCTCCCGCCAGCAACGCAAGGTGCTCAGAGCCATCGGTCGATGCCGTACTGCTGCACTTGGCAGCCATCTCGAACGCTGTGATAGCTGCCCCTATGAGTACGTGGCTTTCGATTCATGCCGTGATCGCCACTGCCCAAAGTGCCAGTCGACTGCTCGCGATCGCTGGTTGCAGAAGCAGGCGTCGAGTCTGTTGCCCGTGCCCTACAGCCATGTCGTCTTCACGCTGCCCGCGCAACTGGCAGCACTCGCACTCAGAAACCAGCGTCTCATCTACGCTCTGCTGTTCCGTGCCGTCTCTGAAACCCTGATGGAGATCGCCGCCGACCGGCGCCGCCTCGGCGCCCGCATTGGCGTTCTCGCCGTGCTCCATACCTGGAATCAGCAACTGCAACATCATCCCCACCTGCACTGCCTGGTTCCTGCCGGCGGGCTTGCACCTGACTCCTCACGGTGGGTCTCTTGCCGGCCTCGCTACTTTCTTACCGCATCGGTGCTCAGCTGCATGTTCCGCGGCAAGATGCTCGCCTTTTTAAAACACGCTTACGACAACAACCAACTGCGCTTCCCGGGTAAGCTAGCCGCATACGCGAAGCCGGGACCATTCCACGCAATGATCTCCACGCTGCGCCACAAGAAATGGGTCGTCTATGCCAAGGCACCCTTCGGCGGCCCGGCGTATGTGCTCAAGTACCTGGCCCGCTACACCCATCGTGTTGCCATCGCCAACGGCAGGCTCCTCGACCTGAACAACGGGCAGGTGCGCTTTAAATGGCGCGACTCCAGAGACAACAACCGCATCAAGGTCATGAGCCTCGATGCGGTTGAGTTCATCCGTCGATTCCTGCTTCACGTGTTGCCTGGTGGCTTCGTCAAGATCCGCCACTTCGGTCTGCTCGCCAACCGCAATCGCCGTCAGGCGCTGGCTCTTTGCCGGCAGCACCTCAAGGCCACAGTTCCGCAAGGCACTGACCTCGTCACGCCCCAGCAGCAGTCGGCCATCAACCGCCGCTGCCCCAAGTGCAAACACGGCACATTGCATGTTGTCGGTCGCTTCAGGACCCTTGTGCCAGCAACCCCTGTCTTGCAGCCCGCGGAGATCAACTCGTCATGACCATGATCTCGCTCTTGCCGCGTCCAACCCGGATCGTTGCTGCAATGCGCGTTGTGCGCGCAGATGCCGTGGTGTGTCCGCATCCCTCTGAACCCATCGCAAATCTCGCGAAACACCGTTCCACTCGATCCGCAATCGGTCCCTACACACACATCTCAACCATCAACTCACATCCTGCGCAATGCGCTTCTTCACTGCCCGCATCACAACAAACCCATTCAAAACCCATAGGGCGTGGGCTCTCGGAAGCGGCTTAGTCCAAATCGCCCTATCGCCAATGCTCCGCCTCAACTGCTCGCCTTCAGCACAAATTTATCTGCGGAGCACTAGCGATACGGCACTACGGATATTTCGTTGCCTATCCGTCATAACCATCGTTTTGTCCAATAAGGTATTCGAGTCTGCGCCTCTTGGACGCATTCGCCTATCACCTTGTTCTGTTCGCACCGCAGGCGGAGATAATTGCTGGCGGACCAATGCCGGGATCAATCACGATGAACGTATTGCCGCCATCCGCGGTTCTGACGAGCGTGGATGCCTGATAGCAGTCGCACTTGAATCCCCGGCACTCGCCAGCTACGAGCAGAATCCAGCCGTGCTGGGCATCCGTGAACTGCACTTCGACCGGATTTTCGAGTGGGTATCGCTGGCTCGGAGGGCGGTCTATCCCATCCTGCGCGACAACAAGTCGGCCAGCCTTGGAATAGGCAAAAATGACGTGCCCCTCCGCCATAACCGGCTTGGTCACCTTCGCGTTGACGGGAGGAAACACATGCTGCTTTGTCCAGTGCAGGCCTGCGTCCTCGGTGTTATAAAGCGCGACAATCGAGCGGTATTGATCCGAAAAACTCACAGCCAAACTGCCGGTGCTTGGGGAAGTAAACACGGGTGGGTTGAACCAGCCGCTAGCGCGTTTTGCCAGTCCCGGTGGGGCCGCGAACGCCTGTTTCTGCCAAGAGCGCGCGCCGTCGCGCGTGGCGTATAGCTCAAGAGGAGCCCCGGTCATCTTCGAGGAGACTATCCACCCGTCGGAATTATTGATGAATCGCAGCCGGCCAGACCAGAGCGAAAAATCTTGCTTGACCCATGTTCGCCCGCCGTCGGCAGTCGCGAAGAGCACGCCTCCACGAAAGTTTCCTCCGATGTCGAAGACGATCCAGCCGTGTTGCGGGTCAACAAACATCACGTCGGAAGCGAAACTGTTTTCGATGCAGGCGCGGCAGTCCAGCAACATCGGATAGGCTGTCCAGGTTGTGCCGCCATCGGCGGTAGCGAAGGTCCGGAAAACGCTCTCTCCGCTCCCGTCATGCTTCTCTCGCGAAGTCTCTGCCCATCCATGTTGCGGATCGAGGAAGAAGACGTTTCCCATAAGCTCGTCGGCCGCAACCGGAGGGGTCATGTCGCTCCAGGTCGTGCCGCCATCTCTGGTCCGAAACAGCTTGCCTCTCGCTTCAACCCAGCCGAAATCGGCAGTGACCAGTTGGAACCCGCCGATCTGACCGTTATTTCCAGCGATGCGAACTGCATTCAGCGCGGAACAGAGGAGCAGCAGGACGGTAACGACTGATGTTCGACAGATTTTGGCGAAAGGAAAAATCCACTGAAAACTCCACAGTTTGCTTGGATGCAGTGTTGATCATGCGGACCAGTGGAGTCCGCATTGGACAGAATGATCCATTTTGTCCAATGTTAGGGCCCGATTTCACACGCTCTCCACGTTAGGTGGCGCAAACAGGCCCAGGCAGTGCGCCGGGATAAAACCTTCATGACCGCTTCGCGTTCACCCCTGGTCACGAAAACGGTGGGCAGAGGATGAAAGAGCCTTACGAGAAAGGATTAGCGAACCACTCGGCCCCGAGTTTTGCGCCGTGCTCCGTGAGGAGTAAGGCGAAGCGTAAACAGGGGATAGGTGGGCTGGGTTATTGAGCTCCGAAAACTGGCAATCAGGATGCCGACGCCCTTGCCTAGCGCGGAAAGCCACATGGACGGGAACGATAGCGCGAGTTCCCGGACGATCCTGCGTAGTCGAAGACCCCAGAACACGCCTAGAAACTTCATGCACGAGAACCGGGAGACCTCGGGGATATCTGTGATCGAAACTGATTGCAGAACGGCGGGAAAAGGCCAAGGCTGTACTGCCCGCATGCACATCTTCGAGGAGTCGGACAGCGGTGTAGTACCGATGAATCACTCGAACAAAGACGGGAGACTGTCGGCGGAGAGTGAGGAGGGAAGACCGCTGATCAAGGAGAACACTCATCAATCTCACACGTTCCCGACACAGAGCGGGGTGTAGCGTGTCCCAGGGGCTGGCGAGTGTGCGGGAAGCAGCACGGAAAGATAAGAAGGTGCGGTTCACCGCACTCCTTCACCACCTGACCGTCGATCGGCTGCGGGAAAGCTTTTATGCCCTCAAGCGGAAAGCCGCCCCCGGAGTCGATGGCGTAACGTGGCAGGAGTATGAGCCCGGTTTGCAGGAGCGCCTTATTGTCCTGCACAGCCAGGTGCATCGCGGCGCATACCGGGCCAAGCCGTCGAGAAGGGTTTACATCAAGAAGGCCGATGGACGGCAACGTCCATTGGGGATCGCGGCGCTGGAAGACAAGATCGTCCAGCAGGCTGTGGTCACCATCCTCAACCAGATATACGAGGAAGACTTTCTCGGTTTCTCGTACGGTTTCCGACCGGGGCGCAGCCAGCATCAAGCGCTGGACGCGCTGTCGTATGCGCTGCGATACAAGAAGGTGAACTACGTCTTGGACGCCGACATTCGGGGCTTCTTCGATAACCTCGATAAAAGCTGGCTGGCCAAGTTCGTTGAGCATCGCGTAGCCGATTCTAGAATCCTGCGTCTCATTCAGAAATGGTTGAGTGCCGGGGTTCTGGAGGAAGGCATATGGTCGGAGACGACGTCAGGTACGCCGCAAGGATCGGTGGCCACGCCCCTTACACAAAAGGTAACTTCGAATTTGAAAGGGCAATAAAGGGCTGGCGGGCTAGTCGTCCAGTTCTTGACGTGCGCCGTAAGAGGTAATATGTTTATGACGGATGACGCGATCAACCAAAGCGGACAAGGCTCGGCAGCTGAATGCCGCTTACGCCCTGCTCCGGAAAAGTGTTTCTCTGCCCGATGCTATGCAGCGCTTATCCCGAGATTTCGACTTGTCAGAACGTCAGGCGTATCGGTACCTCGAAGAAGCGCAAAAGCTCGATCGACCAGTCGAAGTGTCCGAGGTTACGGTGCCGATCACGCTCAAGCTCCCGGCGGGAATGGCACGTCTGCTGCGGGCTTACGCGAGAAGCAGTGGGCTAACTATCGGGGCGATCGTGACACGCGCGTTGGCCGCGTTCCTAAACACTCAGAAAAAGCATGGCTGAGCGGCGCGCGAGACACGGCCAGTTTCAAATTCACGTTGACTATGCGTTTGATCGCCTGCACGATTCGAAGCTCGCTCAGGCCTACAGTATTCTGGTGCCCGGTCGGGAGCGTCCCGTCGGCGGCATTGTAAAGGAGCTCGATCATGAGGATGGCGGCGATCTACGCACGGGTATCGTCCGAGCAGCAGCGCGAGGCGAACACGATAGCAAGCCAGACGGCGGCTCTGATCGAGTTCGCCCAGAGGCACGATCTGGAGGTGCCCAAAGAATGGGTCTTCGAAGATGACGGCTATAGCGGAGCGACGTTGGAACGGCCGGGTCTTGAACGTGTCAGGGATCTTGCCGCCGAAGGGCAGATCCAGGTCGTGCTCGCGTATTCGCCAGACAGGCTCAGTCGCAAGTACGCGTACCAGATTCTGCTGATTGAGGAACTGGCCCGCAACGGAGTCGAGACGCTGTTTATCAAAGCACCGCAGGGTTCCAGCCCGGAAGATCAACTGCTTGTGCAGTTCCAGGGAATGATCGCTGAATATGAGCGGGCGCAGATTCTGGAGCGATCGCGCCGCGGTAAGCGACACCGGGCCCAGTCGGGTGAGGTCAGCGTAATGAGCGGCGCTCCGTATGGCTATCGTTATATCCGCAAGACCGATGAGGCTCCTGCCGCGTACGCCGTGATTGAAGCCGAGGCTCGTGTGGTGCGGCGCATCTATGAGATGTACACGGTTGAAGGAATCAGCATCGGCGAGATCACCCGCCGGATCAACGGCGAAGGCATCCCAACTCGCAAAGCAAGCGCCCGGTGGGAACGCTCGACTGTGTGGGCCGTATTGCGTAACTCGGCCTATCGTGGTGTCGCCTGTTTCGGCAAGACGCGCGTCTCTGCACGGACGCGCGTAGTCCGTCCATTGCGTCGGCGGGGCGTGATCACACCAAGCACCACAGCAGGCCACGAGCGCCCACGCGAAGAATGGATAGAGATTCCCGTGCCGGCACTGGTTAGTGATGATAGCTTCGCCCGTGCCCAGGAGCTTCTGCAGGAGAACAAAATACGATCTCGCCGTCGCACTATTGAGCCGAGTATCGTGCAGGGGCTGGTCAGCTGTCAGAAGTGCGGCTACGCTTCTCGCGTACATCAACGCGCACGACCGCACGCAAGATCCACTACTACAAATGTATTGGCTCGGATGGCTGGCGAAAACTGGGCGGTCCTGTTTGCGACAACGGCCGCCTAATCCAGCAGGATCTGCTCGATCAGATCGTCTGGGCCGAAGTGATCCGGCTGCTGGAAGATCCGATGCTGATACAGCAGGAGCTTGACCGTCGACTGGCTGCAGCGCGCTCGTCCGATCCGACCCAAAAGCGTGAGCAGAGTCTGCAGAGGGAACTGGCGCATGTTGGCAAGGGCATCGAACGCCTTCTCAACGCCTACCAAGAAGCACTGATGTCAATCGAGCAGTTGCGTGAGCGTATGCCTGCACTGCGCCAGCGAGAACAGGCGCTCAGGGCTGAGTTGCAGGCAATCGCTGATCAGGCCAACGATCGGGCGGCCTTCCTACGCCTGGCAGAGACACTTACGGCGTTCCTCGCCCGGCTGCGCGGTGCTGCTGATACGCTGAGTATCACTGAGCGACAGCGAATCGTACGGCTCGTCGTGAAAGACATCCTAATAGGAGACGACACCATCACCATTCGCCATAGCATTCCAGTCCCGCCGGGACCCCCACAAGGCGGTCTACCGCCAGGCAGGACTGACAACCAACATTACCTTTTGTGTAAGGGGAGTGGTTAGCCCAACTTTGTCGAACACGTTCCTCCACTATGCGTTCGATCTCTGGATGGTGCGGACCCACCCGGATCTCCCGTGGTGTCGATATGCTGATGATGGGTTGGTCCACTGCCGGAGTGAGCGAGAAGCCCAGACTCTCCAAGTCGAACTTCAAGCCCGCTTAGCAGAGTGCCGCCTGGAACTACATCCGACAAAAACCAAGATCGTGTACTGCAAAGACGGGAAGCGCACAGGCACGTATCAGAATGTCCAATTTGACTTTCTTGGGTACTGCTTTCGACCCCGTCTGGTTAGACGTTTCCGGGATAACACGCTGTTCTGCGGATTCAATCCCGCGGTCAGCGCCTCGGCGACGAAAGCCATGCGGTCAACGATTCGGGAATTGAATATTCGCCATCAAACGCAGTTGTCGTTGGCCGATATTGCCCGAAAGCTCAATCCACTCCTTCGGGGATGGATAGAGTATTACGGGAAATATGCTCCCTCGGCGCTGTACCCCCTGCTCCGGTACGTCAATCAGACGTTATTGGCCTGGGTGATGCGAAAGTTCAAGCGCTTTAAAAGCCACAAGATCTGTGCGAGCCAATTCCTTCAACGGCTCGCAGCGGAGCGAGCGGCTCTCTTCGTTCACTGGAAAATCGGTATGACCGGCACGTTTGCCTGATGGGAGCCGTATGAGCTGAGAGGTTCACGTACGGTTCTGCGAGAGCCTCGGGGTGAGATTCCCCGGGGCTACTCTCCCGCACATCAGCGGAAAAGACCGGAACGGACGTTTTATCGTAAAGCGCATAACGATCCGCAAGCGTATGCGGGCAAAGCTGCAAGAGATCAAGCAGCAACTCCGCGCACGCATGCACGACGCTACGCCTGATACCGGCACTTGGCTCCGCGCAGTTGTGCAAGGCCACTTCAACTACTACGCAGTACCCGGTAATCTGGACAGCCTCGGCATGTTCCGGGAACGGATACTTAGCATGTGGTGGCGTGTTCTATGCCGCCGCAGCCAAACGCGTGGGTTGACGTGGGAGCGCATGCTCGCGATAGCCAGGCGGTGGCTTCCTTCTCCACGCGTGCTCCACCCTTATCCCGCGCAACGCTTCGCCGCTAACCATCCGAGATAAGAGCCGCATGCGCTAGTGAGCGCTCGTGCGGATCTGCGCAGGGGGTATCAGGCAACTGATATCCCTACTGCGACCTCACTATCTCAAATTGGGAGCAACTGGCGGACTGCCACAATCCTTTCAAGCGTTAACATGATCTTTCTTCAGCTCGTCTTGTCGAGCTCTTAAACTGATCGAACCTCATCGGACTGGTCCGCTCCCATTGGGGGCTCAGTGCAAAGTAGTATCATTTCCGTATGAAGACAGAGACGGAGTTTGCCGGGCTGCCATTGCTGGTTGGTATTCGCGTTTTGGATGAGGAGCATGCGCTGTTGGTCCGCCTGATTGTGCAACTGCGTGATGCCGAGCAACGCAAGTCATTGGAGGATCGCACGGCCACGATTCGCGCAACCATCGACTTCGCGAAGCTCCATTTTGCCGAAGAGGAGCACGCCATGGAAGCTGCCGGATTCCCGGAAATAGAGGCGCACCGCGCGGAGCACCGGCAACTGCTTTCGCGACTCGAAGATGTTGCCGGAAGCTGCGAGTACGGTAATGGAGTCGCAGCTTATGACTTTGCGGCGGAGCTCTACACATGGATGCACGGGCACCTGCTCAAGAGCGATGCACTGTATGTAGAATATCTGCGAAAACTGGCCAATTAGAGCGTTGCCCTCAGCCGGACTGTATTCCTCAATCCGAACAGGTGCCCACTCAACGCTCTTCTCGTTGAGTGGGGTAGTTGATCCGCTTTGCTTTCTGCACGTTCTATTCTTCGCACGTTCTATCCTATGGGCGGGAATCGATATAGCAGGTTTCGGCGATCTTGTTGGCCTCGCTCACGCTGATCTGTTCACCCGAATCCGAGTCGGTCCGCGATGCCATCGCACTTGGCAGCGACACATCCCCGGCCATGAGGAAACCGAATACGCGAATCTCGGTGCCAATCATGCCTGCGAGCTTCGACGTGTCGCCGCTTAGCTGATAGCCTTTGCCCGAGGTTTGCACGATCACGAAATTCCCCTCCGACACCTGCCGCAGGCAACCCTCGATCGTCGCATGAGGATAGTCGTTGTTTGGGGAGGAAGCCTGACCCGGCGCGCCCTTCGTCTGCGCCGCTGCGGCAAGGCAGTAAGCCAACAGCAGTGTTTCGGCCATGATGATGATCTTCACAATACGTACCTCGTGCAGTCATAGATGCAGCGAACCCGCGTTTGTGGTGGCCAATCTCTTATTACGCAAGAGCGGCAGCAGGATATCTGCCGAAAATTGCCTATTCAGACGAGACGCGGGTGAGTTCCAACTCTGGGGCACTTGCAAGCGCAAGGCCAAAAGCCCCACTCAAGCCAACGGCGGGCTTGAATGGGCCACCCGAGACGCGGGTGTGTGCGGCCATGTGTTACTTGTGGGCGAGCATAATTCGGTCGGCGGTGACGGCGAAGAGGATCAGCATGGAGATGAAGCCGTTGGTGGTGAAAAAGGCGGCGTTTAGTTTGCTGAGGTCATCGGCTTTGACTAGGGTGTGCTCGTAGAGCAGAGCGATTCCGGTGATGGCTACGCCGATGACGGCGAGGTGGCCGAGGCCGAAGCTGAAGAGCATCCAGGCGAAAAAGGCGAGGGCGACGATGTGGAAGACGCGGGCGAGGCGGAGCGCACCGGCGATTCCGAAGTAGCGTGGGACGGAGTGAAGTCCGCTGGCGATGTCGTAGTGGTAGTCCTGGCAACTGTAGAGAATGTCGAAGCCTCCGCCCCAGAACATGACCGCTGCGGTGACGATCAGCACGCGCGCGTCGAGGGTTCCGCGAACCGCGACCCAGGCGGCGGCGGGAGCGATGCCCATGGCGAGTCCGAGAAAGAGGTGCGCCCAGCGGGTGAAACGCTTGGTGTAGGAGTAGGCGCAGACGATGATGAGCGCCAGTGGCGAGAGATGAAAGGCGAGAGGGTTCAGCATCCAGGCGGCAAAGAAGAGCAGGGCCGAAGCTGCGATGGTGAAGCTCAGAACGAAGTTGCGGGTGAGCAATCCGGCAGGAAGGGCGCGGATGGAGGTGCGTGGATTCAGCGCGTCGATATCGGCATCGACCAAGCGGTTGAAGGCCATGGCGGCAGAGCGGGCGGCGATCATGGCAACACAGATCCAGCCCAGGGTGCGCAGCGATGGAATGCCGTTGGCGGCGATGACGGCGCCGGTGAGTCCGAAG
This sequence comes from uncultured Acidobacteriota bacterium, assembly GCA_963786435.1. Taxonomy (GTDB): domain Bacteria; phylum Acidobacteriota; class Terriglobia; order Terriglobales; family Acidobacteriaceae; genus TOLSYN. The sequence goes on along the minus strand of CAWAZK010000002.1, from coordinate 679,766 downwards.
GGGAGCGTGAGAAAGGAATGCTCCCACTTGATCATCTCTAGGGTTACGCGCGTGTTGTGAAGAACCTTACGAAGCATTTCGTGTGAAACTCCGGCAAGGCTTATTGTATCCGGTGCTGGGAAACTTATGCACCTTGGCGAATGAGGCATCATCTGAAAAGAAAAAAGAAATGTGGAGATTGCGATTATGAAAAAACGACAGCTCGGGGGTTCTGGAATCGAGGTGCCTGCGCTTTGCCTTGGCGGAAATGTATTCGGCTGGACGGCGGATGAGACGCGCTCGTTTGAAGTGCTGGATGCGATGCTGGAGAGCGGGCTGAATTTTGTGGATACGGCGGACGTCTATTCGCACTGGGCTCCGGGGAACCATGGTGGCGAGTCGGAGACGATCCTGGGCAAGTGGTTCAAGGCGCGGGGGAATCGGAGCAAGGTGATTCTGGCGACCAAGGTTGGGATGCCTATGGGCGAAGGCAAGAAGGGATTATCGGCCTCCTACATTCGGCAGGCGGTGGATGCTTCGTTGCAGCGGTTGCAGGGTGACTATATCGATCTGTACCAGGCGCACCGCGACGACGAGAGCACGCCGCAGGAGGAGACGCTGGGAGCCTTTGCCGAGCTTATCCGCCAAGGCAAGGTGCGCGCGACTGGAGCTTCGAACTTTACGGCCGAGCGGCTGCAATCGGCGCTGGAGGTGAGCCGCAAAAGGAACCTTTCGCGCTATGAATCGCTGCAACCGGAGTACAACCTCTACGATCGCGCGGGATATGAATCCGCACTGGAGCCGGTTTGCGTGAGGTATGGGCTGGGCGTGATTCCATACTTTTCGCTGGCTAGCGGCTTTCTGAGTGGAAAATATCGCACGGCGGCAGAGGCGGCTAACCGGCCGCGAGCGGCAATGCTGAAGAAGTATTTCAACGAGCGCGGGATGCGGATTCGGGAGGCGTTGGTGGAGGTGGCGCGTGAACTGGAGGCGAAGCCGGCACAGGTGGCTCTGGCATGGCTGATCGCACGGCCCAGTGTTACGGCTCCAATTGCAAGTGCGACCACGGTGGAACAATTGCACGAACTGGCGGGGGCTACGCGGTTGGAACTGCCGCACGAGGCGGTGGAAAAGTTGAACCAGGCAAGCTCGGAGACGGTGGCGGCGTGAGAGCAGGTTTCAGAGTTTCAGAGTTTCAAGGTTTCAAAGTTAAGGGCAGGAGCAAGGGCAGGGGCAACTAACCCCACGTTAGCCAAAGGAAGGCGAACGTGGGGACCCGTCGGCTTGGGATATCATAGGGAGATGCCGGAAATTCATTATCCCATCGCGGCGCCACGTCACAGTTTCTTTAGCGAGGACGCGCGGCTCAACCCGATCCATGACAAAGTCATTGCCAACGAACGTCTTGATGAGAGCGACGCGCTGGCGCTTTATCGCACTTCGGACATGCTGGCCCTGGGCTGGCTGGCCAACCATGTGCGGGAGCGGATGCATGGCAACGTCGCCTACTTCAATGTGAATCGGCACATCAACCATACCAACGTGTGCGTAGCCGCCTGCCGGTTGTGCGCCTTTGGACGCAAGAAGGGAACCGAAGGCGCTTACACGATGGCGCTGGAGGAAGTTTTCAACTCGGCAGCGTCGGGCTACACCGAGGCGGTGACGGAGTTCCACATTGTGGGCGGACTGCACCCGGATCTTCCGCTGCAGTATTTCCTGGATATGTTGAAGGGGCTGAAGGAACGCTTTCCGCAGGTTCATCTGAAAGGCTTCACCATGGTGGAGATCTCGTTCTTCGCCAAGCTGAACAAGATGACGACTGGCGAGGTGCTGCTGAAGCTGAAAGAGGCGGGGCTGGATTCGATGCCGGGCGGCGGAGCGGAGATCTTTTCCGAGCGGGTACGGGCGATCATCTGCGATCACAAGATCGACGGAAACGAATGGCTGGATGTGGCGCGCGAGGCGCATCTGCTCGGGATTCGCTCAAACGCTACGATGCTGTATGGGCATATCGAAGGTGATGAGGACCGGGTTGATCATCTGCTGAAATTGCGCGCACTGCAGGATGAGACGAAGGGTTTCCAAACGTTCATTGGACTCTCCTTCCATCCTGATCACACCGTATTGCAGCATCTTCCGTGGACGACCGGGGTGCTGGATTTGAAGCAGATTGCGGTAGCGCGTCTGGTGCTGGACAACTTTCCGCACATTAAGGCGTACTGGCAGATGCTGACGCCGAAGATTGCGCAGATTGCGTTGCGCTTTGGCGCCGACGATCTGGACGGCACGGTGGTGGAAGAAAAGATTTATCACGACGCTGGGGCGACTACGCCGCAGGGATTGAGCCGCCAGGACCTGATCCGGTTGATTGAAGCGGCGGGCCGGGTTCCGGTGGAGCGCGATACGTTGTACCGTCCGGTGACGCGCACGGCGACTTCGGTGACGGTAGCGGAATAAGCCGGCGGCTTCGTTTCGGGAATCGAAAAACAACACTCCTATGCTGGGTCAAGGTCGTTGCCTTAACCCCGCTTTTCCTCGCCTTTTTTTCTTAGAAGAGTGATAAATTCTTGGTTTAGGACCGTACCTGTCGAAGGCATCGATCTTTACGAGGCTCGCAGATGAACGTCCATTTTACCTATAAGCTGGATAAATCTCCCACCGCCGAGCAGTATCTCCAAACGCAAATTGACAAACTAGGTCCACGGTTGCACGTGTTCAACCCGGACATGATTTCGTTGCGCGGTTCGATCGAACTCGCGCCGAAGTCAGGTTTCAGGGTGGGGCTGAATCTGCGCTTGCCTGCCGGGCAGATGGCCGCCCAGGCGAGCGCTGAAAGCCTTCACGAGGCAATTCGGATTGTCTTTGGTGACCTTACTGAGCAGCTCCGAAAACATAAGGAACACCTGCGGAGCCAGTATCGCTATCCCAGGGTGCGCGGGGTGGAACGGCACCGCATCGAGACTCAGGTTCGCATTCGAGGACACGGTTGCGGCCGTGAAGCCGGAGAAGGTTTCCAACCTTGACGTGACTGGATTTGTGAATGCGAATCTGGAGCGGCTGCGCCGTTACGTGGACCGTGAGTTGCGCTTCCGGCGTGACAGCGGACAGCGGCGACTGGAGGAAGTCAGCGTCGAAGAAGTTATCGACGAGGTGATTGCAAACGCGCTGGATGATCATCGCGAGCGCCCGGAGAAGATTGCACTGGAGCCATGGCTGTATCGGCTGTCGCGCTCGGCGATGGACAGGCTGGCAAATCAGATCGACTCGGGGGCGCATCCTTCGCGGAGGAGCCACGAGGAGATACATCCATCGCTGGATGCAAGCGACGAGGAGATGCTGCAGTTTTATCATCCCGACGAAATTCCGGCCAACGACGATCTGGTTGCGGACCAGCACAGCAGCACGCCGGAAGATGAGGCATCGCGGCAGGAGTTGATGACCATGGTGGAGCGCTCGTTGCGAGGTGCGAAGCCGCATCAGCGCGAGGCGTTTCTGCTGTTCACGCTGGAGGGATTCCGGCTGGCTGAGATTGCCGCGATCATGGAGCGAAATGTGGAGCAGGTTCATGCCGATATCAGCGCTGCGCGCGAGCATCTGAGGCGTTCGCTGGTTGCCGCGGGAGAACGCAGGCAAAAGCTGGTGGCAAATCGCGCATCCAACTCACGAAGTGCGTAACGAGGCATGTAGTTTTTGCCGCGGTTGCGATGCGGCCTCGGCATTTTTGTTTGTTCAAAAAGGCGAAATCCCCACCCTAGCCAAATGAGGGCTAGGATGGGGCACCCGTTTTCATTAGGCACCCGATTTTGTTTTCGGCGGAGAAGAAACGGCGCGGTTAGAGCAGGCGGGTCATGAGTTCGCGGGCACGAGGGCCGAGGCGGGCGCGGAGGTGCTCCACGGCTTTGGCGTGAATCTGTGAGACACGGGACTCGGTCTTGCCGATTGAGCGGGCTATGCGCAGCATGGTCCAATCCTTGAAGTAGTAATGAATCAAGACGTTGGCTTCATCAGGTGGGAGCTGGGCAATTAAATTGCGTAGCTCGTTGCGTGATTCATTCTGATGGCAGATGGCGTCGGGACGTTTTTCGGGATCGTCGGCCACACTCTCCTGTACGGAGATGCATTCACTATCCTGCTGTGGCTCGAACTCGACCTCGTGGAGATCCTGCACGGCCTGGGCGAATTCATAGAAGGTATTCAGGTCCATGCCGAGGGAGTCGGCAACTTCTTCGCTGTCCGGCTTGCGTCCCAGTTTGGATTCGAGGGCACGGGTTGCATTGTCGAGTTTCTGCTGACGGGTGCGGAAGTATCGCGAGGCCCAGTCGAGTTCGCGGAGGCTGTCGAAGATGGCTCCGGTGATGCGGATGCGGGCGTACTGGCGGAAGGGCAGATTGCGGTACGAGCTGTAGCGCCGGGCGGCGTCGATGAGGCCAATCGAGCCGGCTTGGATTAAGTCGTCCAGCTGCACGCAGGCGGGAAGGCGGCGAATGATGGAGCGCGCGACTTGCTTTACGTCCTCCATGTGGAGGAGCACAAGTTTCTCCTGCTCGGCTTCACTCAGAACCTCATGGGGCAGAGTTGCGTGCTGCAGAGTTGGACTCGGCGGTGGTTCCGAAGCCGGCAGCGGAAAGAACGGGGGTGGCTGCGGATTAGAGTGAAGCTGGGGGCTGTTCACTGGCCGTCCTTTCCGCCGTGGTGATCAGAGCACAGGCGCAGATGCGGTTGACTCGGATGTACTCGCATAGGAAATGCTCCTGGCCGAAAAATCCGGAAAAAATTAGAGAGAAGTGTTCTGGCCATTGAGAGTTTTATCGGCAGGTAGTGTGTGCAGCTTCAGTGGTGATTGCTGGCTGGTTGCGCGGAAGAGATCAGGGCCGACGCATATCAAACTCCGAGCAGTTTGAGTAGGTAGGGGTGGTCCCAAGCAGCATTGAGGCGTTTTCCTTTGATGCCGCGTTTGCTGGTTTTCTCCTGCTTGAGCATGTTGAGAGCGATACGGTTGAGCAGGGAGAAGTTCTGCGCGGCGTGGCCGGCGCGTTTGCGGCTGAGGTCCTCGCCAAAGCCCACGTCGAGTACCCAGTGCAGTTTGTTTTCGATGCCCCAGTGCTGGCGGATTGCGCGGTTCAACCGTGCCGCATCAGGCTTGAGACTGGTAATGTAGTAGCGGATTTCGCGCTCAGTTTTTCCCGTGAGTTTGTGATACCGTTCGGCCTCGATACGCACCAAACCCTGTAAAGACGCCCATTCCGCGGCTTTCTCAATGAGCCCGAGGTCGGCAATCACCGAGCATCTGCGTTGCTCGACCCGCCCGTGGCCGCAATCGATTTCCTCGGCCACGAACTCGATGGGCAGTTGCCGGAACGAGTCCTTGATCTCCTCCAGCAGAAGGCCCTGGTTCTCCTTGACCGCCAAAATGTAGTCGGCTTTCTTGCCGACGATCTTTTCGGCGATGGTCTTTTGGCAGCCCATGGCGTCGATGGTCACCACCGTTCCGGCCAACTCCAGGGCGTCCAGCAGCTTCGGAATCGCCGTGATCTCGTTGGATTTTTCATCCACCTTGCGCTGGGCCAGAACCAGACCGTTGCCCTCGGCCCAGGCCGAAACCATGTGAACCAGCTTCTTCTTGCCGCTCTCGCGGCTGCCGCACAATGCCTTGCCGTCGATGGCAACCACTTCGCCTGCCGTCAGTTTGGCAATCGAGGAAACCCAGGCGGCGAACCCCTTTTCCATTTCCAATGGGTCCAGCGCCGCAAATACACGGTTGAAGGTATCGTGCGAAGGGATGCCGCCCGGCAACGTCAAAAACGTTTTCAGCCACTCCCGCTTGGCTTTGCCGTAATCGGCAATGTCGTTCCAGCTCTCGGCTCCGCTCAACACCGCGGCAATCGCGATCAGCAGAATCTCTTCCAATAAATGATCCCGGTTCCGCTCCACCCGCGGATCGCGCAGCTCAGAAAAATACTTCCAGAACTCCTGATCTCGCCCCGTAGATCCTGTCGGGCAGGGAAAACGGAATGATCCTGAAAACTGTTGCCAGAGGGGCTGCTTTGGATTAAGAAAGAGCATGCCGCAGATGCAACTGCCGATATTCCCTGCCGGAGTGACCGAGATCAATCACCACATAGCGGTGGCAAAGGAGGCGGGCACGGTGTACTACATCCACGGCCACCTGCCGGTGTTCCGCCACGCGGAGAACGATGTGCGTGGATTTCGCATGTTCACCAGCCAGATGATCGTCAACGGGACGGTGAAGCCCAAGGAGATTGTCCAGGCGTTCGGCGTTCCGATGATTGCAGTGAAGAGGTATGTGAAGGTTTTTCGGGAGCAGGGGGCCAACGGGTTCTACGCGGTGAAACCCCGTCACAGTTCAGCCTCGGTGCTGAAAGGGGAAGTGCTGCAGCGAGCGCAGAAGTTGCTTGACGAGGGGCAGAGCGTTCCGGAAGTGGCGAGTGAACTGAATGTGTTGGCGAACACGCTGCACAAGGCGGTTGACGCTGGACGCTTGCGAAAGCTAAAAAAAACGAACCCGCCACCACCGAAGTAAGCAACAAGAGTGGTCGCAGTCAGATCGACAGCCAAGCGCCGATGGGAAACGCCGCGACGCGTTCGTTGGAGCGAGTAGCGGCCGCGATGGGAGAGCTGGAGTCGGCGCCCATCGAGTTTCAAGCTACCTGCGATGTAACCCGGGGCGGCGTGCTGCTGGCATTGCCTGCGCTGTTGGCGACCGGGTTGTTGCGCTACACGCCGGAGATGTACCAGCTCCCAAACGGATTTTATGGCATTGACAGCATCTTCCTGCTGCTGGCATTGATGGCGCTGGGGCGGATCCGGTCTCTGGAACAGCTTCGTTATCAAGCGCCAGGCGAGTGGGGCAAGCTGCTGGGACTGGACCGCATTCCCGAAGTGAGGACGCTGCGGGAGAAGTTAAAACTGCTGTGCCACGACTTGGGTCAAGCCCTGCGCTGGAACGCCGCACTGGCCAAGGAATGGATCGCCCAGCAAGATGCCTCGGAACTGTTTTTCTACTGCGATGGCCACGTGCGCGTCTATCACGGGGAGCAGACGGCGCTACCGCGCCATTACGTGGCGCGCCAGCGATTGTGTTTACGGGCTACCACCGATTACTGGATCAATGCCATGGATGGCCAGCCATTTCTGTATGTCAACAAAGAGGTGGATCCGGGACTGATCGCCACGCTCAAGCAGGATGTGATTCCGTGGCTGGAAGTGAATGTGATCCAGCCGCCGGAGCAACAGCGGCGCATGGCGGAAGATCCTCGTACCCACTGGTTCACAATGGTGTTCGACCGGGAAGGCTACAGTCCCGAGTTATTCGAGCAGCTGTGGCAGAAGCGGATTGCCATTCTGACCTATCACAAGTTTCCCCAGGGCGAGTGGCGCAGCGAAGAATTCACCACGCACCGCGTCCAGCTGGTGAGCGGCGAAATCGTGACCATGAAACTGGCCGAGCGCGGTACCCAGTTGTCGAACCGGTTCTGGGTACGCGAGATTCGCAAACTCAGCGACGGCGGCCATCAGACTTCGATCTTAGCCACCAACTTCCAGCTGCCAATGACCACGCTGGCACCGTCGTTATTCGCCCGATGGTCTCAGGAAAACTTCTTCCGCTACATGCGCGAACATTACGGATTGGATAGCTTGATTGAGTATGGAACCGAACCCGTTCCTGATGCGATCCAGGTGGTAAATCCGGAGTGGCGCAAACTCGACGGCAAGATCCGCTCCAAAATCGGCCAGCGCCATCGGCAGGCGGCTCAGTTCGGAGCCCTTGCTTTATCGGAGGATCCCACCAACTCTGAAGTTCAGGGTTTTCAGCAGCGCAAGGCGCAACTGCGGGAAGACATCGAAAGTCTCGATTTGCAGATCGACCAACTCAAACAGTCGCGCAAGGACACTCCGCATCACATTCCCGTGAAGCTATTGCCAGAGGAAGACCGATTTACTCGGCTGCGTACCGAACGAAAGCATTTCGTCGATACCATCAAGATGATCGCTTATCGCGCCGAATCCAGCATGGCCTCCCTGCTTCGCGAACATATCGCCCGCACTGACGATGCCCGCGCCTTGCTGCGCCAGATCTTCGATACCGAGGCTGATCTTACCCCTGACCTCATCACCAACACCTTGACTGTCCGCCTCCACCATCTCACCCAGGCGGCTCACGATCAGGCCATCGAGAAACTGTTGGCGGAACTCAACGCCACGAAAACCATCTTCCCCGGTACACACCTCACGCTCGTCTTCAAACTCGGGTCATCCTGATTTCAACCAGATCAGGAGGTCTGACTTCAGGGGATTGTCCATCTCCCCTTCTCGCCCAACTACAACCCCACTGCATATAGCAACCTGTGTTCATTTATATGCGTCGGCCCTGCGGAAGAGATGAGGTGAGTTGCATTCGCCTCGGCGAATGGTTGTACTATTGACGGTTCAAGTCCGCACGATAGAGGAACCGCAGAGTGAATCCCACCGATCATCGCGAACAAGTAGGGCAGGAAGTCTTAGAGACGCGCGAATGGCTGGACTCGCTGGATTACGTTCTGGAGAATAGTGGAACAGAGCGGGCGGGGCGTTTACTGCAGCAGTTGGAACTGCACACGGCACGCTCGGGCTATCGTCTTCCGTTTTCCGCAACCACTCCCTACGAGAATACGATTCCATCGGCGGAGCAGCCGCCGTTTCCGGGCGATCAGGAGCTGGAGCGCCGCATCAAGAGCCTGGTGCGCTGGAATGCGCTGGCGATGGTGATGCGGGCCAACAAGCGTTCGGCTGGCATCGGCGGGCATATCTCGACTTATGCCTCAGCCGCCACGCTTTACGAGGTTGCGTTCAATCACTACTTCCGGGCGCAGACTCCGGATGGAGATCGCGACTTGGTGTACTTCCAGGGACACGCCTCGCCGGGGATGTATGCGCGTGCGTTTCTGGAAGGGCGAATCACGGAAAAGCAGCTTGAGAATTTCCGCCGCGAGCTGGCGGAAGGGGGTGGACTGAGTTCGTATCCGCATCCCTGGCTGATGAAGGACTTCTGGGAGTTTCCAACGGTTTCGATGGGGCTTGGCCCGATCCAGGCGATCTATCAGGCGCGCTTCAATCGCTATCTGGAGAATCGCGGATTGAAGCATTGCAATCAGGGCAAGGTTTGGGCGTTTTTGGGCGATGGCGAGACGGATGAACCGGAGTCGCTGGGCGCGATTACACTGGCCTCGCGGGAGAAGCTCGATAACCTGATCTTCGTCGTCAACTGCAATCTGCAAAGGCTGGACGGGCCGGTACGCGGGAATGGAAAGATCATTCAGGAGCTGGAGGCGATCTTCCGCGGCGCGGGCTGGAATGTAATCAAAGTGATCTGGGGCAGCGACTGGGATCAGTTGATTCAGCAGGACCGCGACGGTCTGCTGGTGAAGCGTATGGGCGAGTTGTGCGACGGGCAGTACCAGAAGCTGTTCATCGAAAGCGGTCAGCTACTTCCGTCAGAACTTTTTCGGCAGCGATCCGCGACTGCTGAAGATGGTGGAGCACCTGAGCGACGAGCAGATTGAAAAGATGCGCCTGGGCGGCCATGATCCGATCAAGGTTTATGCCGCCTACAAGGCTGCGGTCGAACATACCGGCTCGCCGTCGGTGATTCTGGCCAAGACGATCAAAGGCTACGGCTTGGGCGAGAGCGGCGAAGGCAGGAACATTACCCATCAGCAGAAAAAGATCAACGACGAGGAGTTGTTAGCCTTCCGCTCGCGCTTTGGAATTCCGATCGAGGACGAAAATCTGCATGATGCGCCGTTCTACCGTCCGTCTGACGAGACGGCGGAGATCCAGTACATGCGCGAGCGCCGCAAGCAGCTCGGCGGATATTTGCCGGAGCGCAAGATGCGCGCGCCGAAGCTGGAGCCGGTGAACGAAGAGGTGTTTAAGGAGTTCTATAGCGGCACGGGGGATCACCAGGTTGCGACGACGATGGTGCTGGTGCGGCTGATTGCAAAACTGCTGCGAGATCCGAAGATCGGCAAGCTGATCGTTCCGATCATTCCGGACGAAGCACGCACGTTTGGCATGGAAGCGCTGTTCCGCATGGTGGGCATTTACTCCAGCGTGGGACAGAACTATGAGCCGGTCGATATGGACACCTTGCTGTATTACAAGGAAGCCAAGGACGGGCAGATTCTGGAAGAGGGCATTACGGAGGCGGGTGGAATTTCGGAGTTCATCGCTGCGGGAACCTCGCCGGCAAATCACGGGATCAATACGATTCCGTTCTTCGTCTACTACTCGATGTTTGGCCTGCAGAGAGTGGGCGATCTGGTGTGGGCGGCGGGCGATCAGCGCGCCAAAGGTTTCCTTTGCGGAGGTACGGCGGGACGCACAACGCTGGCAGGCGAGGGGTTGCAGCATCAGGACGGCAACAGCCATCTACTGGCGTATCCGGTGCCGAACCTGCTGGCCTACGATCCGGCCTTTGCATATGAAATCGCGATCATTGTGCAGGAAGGCATCCGCCGCATGTACGTGGAGCAGGAAGATATCTTCTACTACATCACGGTGATGAATGAGGTGTGGGCGCAGCCGGGGATGCCGGAGGGCGTTCGCGAGGGCATTCTGAAAGGCTTGTACCGCTTCCGTGCCTCCGAGAAAACAGAGTTCAAGCTGAAGGCGCAGTTGTTTGGCTCAGGTGCGATGATGCTGGAGGCTTTGAAAGCCGCCGAGATTCTGGAAACGAATTACAAGGTTGCTACCGATGTGTGGAGCATCACCAGCTACAAGGAGCTGTACCGGGACGGCAACGCCTGCGAGCGCTGGAACATTCTGCATCCTGGCGACAAACAGCGCGAGCCGTTTGTGGCTTCGCAACTGAAGGGTACGGAAGGGGTGCTGGTGGCGGCTTCCGATTACGTGAAGGCGCTGCCGGAGTCGGTCTCGCGCTGGATGCCGAGGCCATTGATTGCGCTTGGGACCGATGGCTATGGACGTTCCGAGAGCAGGGCTGCGCTGCGCGACTTCTTCGAGGTAGATGCCAAACATATTGTGCTGGCTGCACTGACTGGGTTGCTGCGCGAGGGCAAGATCGAAGCCGCCGAGGTGAAGAAGGCGATCACCGATCTCGGAATCAATTCCGAAAAAGCCGATCCGTTCGCCTCGTGATGGCGTAGGTAGTTCAGAGCGCCTGAGAGCAGTCACTTGCAAATGTGGCGTGCTCCGGGCTGAGATTCCGGGCGCGCGGCGGGTTGGGCCGCATTCGTTGAAAGGAAACCTGTGGCAACAGAAGAATTCAAACTCCCCGAGCTTGGTGAGAACATCGAGTCTGGCGACGTGGTTCGAGTCGCGGTCAACGCTGGTGAGATGATCAACGAAGGCCAGACCGTGGTTGAGTTGGAAACCGACAAGGCGGTGATCGAAGTGCCTTCGACGGTGAACGGCGTGATTGAAAAAGTGATCGTGGCTCCCTCGCAACGCGTGGGGTGGGCGATGTGCTGTTCACTTATAACGCGAAAGAATCTGGCACGAAAGCCCCGGCCGCGAAGGCCGCGAAAGAGCCGCCGCGAAAGAGCCCGCGGCAACAATGCCTGCCGTGAAGGAGCCTGCTGCGAAGGCGCCTGCGGCGAAAGCTACGGCTGCCGCGGTGCCGGAAGTTCGTGCGGCGGCGGCGAAGGCGACAGTTGCGGAGTTCAGGTTGCCGGAGCTGGGCGAGAATATTGAATCCGGCGATGTGGTTCGAGTTGCGGTGCAGCCGGGGCAGGAAGTGACTTCGGGCCAGACGGTGCTGGAACTTGAGACCGACAAAGCAGTGGTGGAAGTTCCTTCAACGGTGAGCGGAACGGTCCGCGAAGTGAAGGCGCAGGTGGGGCAGAAGCTGAAGGTGGGCGATCTGGTACTTACGGTCGACGCAAAGGCCGAATCGGAAGCCCCTGCTCCGGCGGCACAAGAGAACGCGGCAACAGCGGGCGCGGAATCAGCGGCTCAGGCTGGCGAGGCCGAGCCGGTGGACAATCCCTCCGACGACGGTTACATGGCGATCACACGCCACAGCTTCCGCACGGCGCGCACGGCGGAAGGCAAGAGCGAGCAACAGGCGTTTCCGCCCGACGCTCGCGCCGGAGACGCAGTTGGAAGCTTCATCCGGTGGGCCTGGGCAAGCGCGCGGGCGACGAGCACCGCACGGTTCCGGCGGCGCCGATTGTACGCAAACTGGCGCGCGAAATCGGAGTGGACATTTACCAGGTGAAGGGAAGTGGGCCGGGCGGACGCATCAGCGAAGCCGATGTGAAGGATTTTGCCAAGGGCGAGTTTGCAAGGATGGCCGATACGGAGGCTTCGGTTCGGGTGGCTTCACTGGCGGGGACTGCGGTGGTGAAGCTGCCGGATTTCAGCCGCTGGGGCAAGGTCGAAAAGGTTCCGTTACGCGCAGTGCGGCGCAAGACGGCCGAGCATCTGTCGCTGGCGTGGAATGTCATTCCTCACGTTACGCAGTTCGATAAGGCGGATGTCTCCGAACTGGAAGAGTTGCGCAAACGCTTTGCTCCCAAGGCGGAGAAGGCCGGCGGCAAGATGACGATGACGGCGATCGCGCTGAAGGTCGTGGCTTCGGCGCTGAAGGCGTTTCCGCAATTCAACGCCTCGATCGACATGAGCAGCCGAGGAGATCGTTTACAAGCGCTACATCAACATCGGAGTGGCGGTGGATACCGATCGCGGGCTGCTGGTTCCGGTGATTCGCGAGGTGGACAAGAAGAACATCATCGAGTTGGCGGTTGAGTTAACGGCGGCCTCCAACAAGGCTCGCGATAAGAAGCTTGCGGCGGAAGAGATGGAGGGCGGCTCGTTCACGATCACCAATCTGGGAGGCGTGGGCGGTACGGCATTTAATCCCATCATCAATTACCCGGAGGTTGCGATTCTTGGAATGTCGCGGTCGCGGGTGGAGCCGGTGTGGGTGAATGATAAGTTTGAACCGCGCACCATGCTGCCGCTCTCGGTGTCGTACGATCATCGCATTATCGACGGGGCCGACGCGGCGCGGTTTACGCGCTGGGTCGTGGATGCACTCGAGCAGCCGTTCCTGCTTTCGGTGCAGGGTTAGCGGCCTGAGATAATCATGCACAGAGGGTGAAACGAAGTAGACGCAGAGATGATTCAAAACGAATCTGAAAGCGAGACATCTGAAGCGAGACATGGCGAACACGAACGCAAAAGTTGCAGTGATAGGGGGCGGCCCCGGTGGGTATGCCGCCGCCTTCCTCGGCGCCGACCTCGGCCTCGACGTTACTCTCATCGATGTTGAAAAAAATCCGGGCGGAGTTTGTCTATATCGCGGCTGCATTCCGTCGAAGGCGTCTATTGCACGTTGCGGCGCAGATCAACGAGACCAAACACGCGGCGAACTGGGGCGTGGAATTCGCCGAGCCGAAGATCGATGTGGCGAAGCTGCGCGCGTTCAAGGAAGGTGTGGTGAACAAGTTGACCGGCGGGCTTGGCATGGTCTCCAAGCAGCGCAAGGTTACTTATATCCAGGGCGAAGCGAGCTTCGTGAATTCGACCACGCTGAAGGTGAAGAAGGCTGCAGGCGGGGAAGAGACGCTGCAATTCGACAAAGTGATTATTGCCACCGGATCGTCTCCGGCGCGGCCGGGGCCGCTGGCTGCGAGCGGCGCGAACATTCTGGACTCGACCGGCGCGCTGGATCTGAAGGACGTTCCCAAGACTTTTCTGGTCATCGGCGGAGGCTACATCGGGCTGGAACTGGGAACGGTCTATGCTACGCTGGGATCGAAGGTGGATGTGGTCGAGATGACTCCGGGGCTGCTGCCGGGCGCCGACCGCGATCTGGTTCCGCCGCTGCAGAAGCGTTTGGAGAAGCTGTTCAACAAGATCATGCTGAACACGGCAGTGACAGCGTTGAAGGATGAGATCGCAAACGTGAAGGTCACCTTCAAGCATCCTGACGGTACGGTGGAGGAAAACAGCTATGACAAAGTGCTGGTCTCGGTGGGACGGCGGCCGAACTCGAAGATTCCGGGGCTGGAAAACACCAAGGTGAAGGTGAACGAGCGCGGATTCATCTCGATCAACAAGCAACTGCAGACCGACGATCCGGCGGTGTATGCGATTGGCGATGTGGCGGGCGATCCGATGCTGGCGCACAAGGCGTCGCACGAGGGGCGCACGGCGATGGAGCATATTGCAGGGCACAAGGTGGAGTTTGCGCCGTATGCGATTCCCGCGGTGGTGTTCACCGATCCAGAGATTGCCTGGGCCGGACTGACGCAGACAGAGGCGGAGGCCAAGGGCATGGACGTTGAGATCGTCCGGTTCCCGTGGGCGGCAAGCGGACGCGCGGTGACGCTGGATCGCACCGAGGGGCTGACGAAGCTGTTGATCGACAGGAAGACCGAGCGCGTGCTGGGCGGAGCGATCGTGGGGGCGGGTGCAGGCGACATGATCGCCGAGGTGGTTCTCGCGATCGAGATGGCAGCCACGGCATACGATGTGGAGCACACGATTCATCCTCATCCCACGCTTTCCGAGACCGTCATGGAGGCATCAGAGATCTTCTATGGAACCTCGACGGACCTTTATCGCCCGAAGCGCAAATAACGGCGCGAAACAGAACGCGAAACAGAAGAAGCTCACAAGCCCGGCACTCGCTGCCGGGCTTTTTGCGCGAAGCAGGAGAGTTATTCGGAAGGGAGTTTTCCAGATTGCGAATTTCCTTTTTTCAGCAAACCATGAGCTCTGTTCAGAGCATCACTGTGAGCTGGGGTTCTCCGGGCGTGAGCCGAATCATATATTTTTCACGAAGATGTAGGAGTGAGGTTATGAGAGTTGACATTCGGAGCCGCAGTCAGAGTGCGATGCTGACGGTTTTGATGGCAGGACTTTTGTTCACGTCGTTGTTCCTGCCTTCCCGCGCTTCAGCGGCGCTGGGTGGCAATGTGGACTCGGTTCAGGCCGACCAGGCGCGGATGAAGGCTGCGCGCGCAGTTCAATCCCACGCAAATTACTCGGTGCAGGAGATCACGACACCATACGGAACTGTGGTGCGGGAATATGTCTCGCCGTCTGGAACGGTCTTCGGGGTGGCATGGCGCGGACCTTTTCTGCCCAACCTCCAGCAGTTGCTGGGAACCTACTATGGGGAATTTGCTCAAGCAGCTCAGCAGGCCAGACAGACAGAGCCCAGGCGTTCGCGCAACGCGCCGCTGACGGTGCAGCAACCGGACCTGGTTATGTTTTCGGGAGGGCACACGAGGGCCTATGCCGGACACGCCTACGTACCGGGAATGATTCCTCCAGGGGTTGATGCACAAGAGATACGGTGAGGTAGAAACGTGCGAAGAATTGTAGTTGGACTTTCGATCTCATTGTTGGTATGCATCGTGGGTTGCGGGAGCGGTAGCCACAGTACCACTTCCACCTCGGCTTCGGGCGGGAACCCGATTGCTGCGGCCGGTGCGAACAACGTCGCGCCGCTGCTGGTGGATAGCGGCCCGTACGGCATTACTTCGAACGTCTCCTATACAACCGTGGTGGTTTGTGCGCCGGGAACTTCGAATTGTGCGACCTTCGACCATATCTCGGTTGACACCGGCTCGACAGGTTTGAGGATTCCATCGAACGCCACTCCGGCGAGCGGCAATTGGGCCTCAGTTCTCGCCGCGATGCAAAACGTTAATCCGGCTGCGCCACTCGCAGAATGTGTGCAATTCCTCGATAACACCTTCTTGTGGGGCAGCGTGAAATCTGCCGACGTGAAAATGGGCGGGCCAACTAACACAGGCGAAGTGGCGGCTTCGGTGCCGATCCATGTGGTTGGCGATTCTGCTTTCCCTACAGTACCAAGTAACTGCACTGGAACCGCGCAGGATACGGCCCAAGCTTTGGGCGAAGATGGCCGGCTCGGCGTAGGCAATTTGCAGTATGACTGCGATGCCCTCGGCTTCAGTAACGCTTGCACGTCATCCGAGACTGCGCCTACCTCAGACATTATTTATTACGCCTGTTCGGGGTCGAGTTGCAGTGATAGTCCGACGCCCCCTGCAGTACCGCTCAATCAGCAGATTCGCAATCCGGTATCGCTGTTTGCAAAGGACAACAATGGCGTGATCCTTGAAATGCCGCCGGTTGCTCCTGGTGGTCAATCGGGCGTTTCCGCAAACCAGGCGGCGCTGGTCTTCGGCATCGGGACTCAGTCCAACAACGGACTGGGCAGCGCCACCATTTTGGCGATTGATTCCAATCCGAACAACGACGACTGGTCGGGAATCACAACCGTATTCAATGGGCATCCATACCCTGGCACATCGGTGGTCGGCTTCGGCAGTTTTCTTGACAGCGGATCGAATGGGATCTTCTTTTTGGATCAATCCACTTCAGGGATTCCAGATTGTACTTCCATCAATGTTGATTTTTATTGCCCCACATCTACCCTGAACCTTACGGCAGAAAATCAGTCGGTGAACGGCAACAACAGTACGGTTCAGTTCACCGTATTCGACGCGGCGATGCTGGTATCAGGTAGCTCTGCCTTCAGTGGTCTGGCCGGGCCGAACGCACTGGGAGCTTCCCTTTCCCCGGCGCAGGAGGCGGCGGATGGGTATTTCGATTGGGGACTGCCTTTCTTCTATGGACGGAATGTCTACACGGCGATTTCGGGGGTAACGCCTCCGAGCGGGGTGCAGGCAGGCCCGTTCTGGGCGTACTAGCCGACGTGCGGGAGGATTGCATGAGAGCCCGGCGGCGATGCCGGGCTTTCATGCGTCAGGAACAAAAGCTCTATTGAGAGGCGCTGACGGGGGTGCTGCGCAGATACTCAAGTGCCTGCGCGACGGTCATCTTTGGTACCGGGCGATAGTCCCATGACGTTTCAGTCTCTGCCAGTTTCATCGACTTGACGACGAGGATCCGGCCTTCGAAATTCAACTGCATCCGTGTAACGAACCAGCGCTTGTCCGCTACCCTGGATCGCGTGATTTCAATGCTGCCTCCGCGATTGAGCTTTCCAAGAACGCCCCATCCGAAGCTGACATCCTTGAAGAGCGTTCCGTCGAGCGCGGCGATTCGCTTGTCCTGGCGGTTGATTAGAAAGACCGCCTTCATCCCCTGCAACACCTGCGATTCGTAGTTTGGTGGAGAGAAGTGTGGATTCGGGGAACACTCCAGGCGCAGGTCACGATTATCATGCGCGGGGGCGTATTCGCAGCGAAAGGCATCCGGAAGCGCGAGGAAGACGCGTTCGATGTGCTGCTGATCTTCGTGCTGCTTTCTTTTCTTTTCTCGCATGAGCGCCGGGTCGAGGAGTCGGTTGATGCGCTCATCATCCTGTTGGCGCTCTTTGGGGGTTAGTGCGCGATCATTGTATGAGACGACGCGGGCCAGGATTCCTTCGGGGGTGTTCACCATCAGCTTGGTTATGCTGCCGCGTGGCCTTTGCACCCGGTTCATCCAGGCGTAGTAATCTTCTGTGCCGTTGATTTTTTCGTTCGCGATAGCTTGGCGGAGCAGATCGTTCGCGGTGGGCTCGACCATATCGGCAGGACTGGCTAGCGATGGGCAGACCAGGGCGATGGTTATGACAAAAAACAGCCCTGCCGTCCGCAGCTTCCTGCGGCTGTATGAAATATGAAAAATCATCTTCTCCGATTATCAAGGATGTGGGGCGCGCGCTCAAGAAGCGGAATGGAAAAGAGAAGAATTCGATTTAAGTCGGCGAGTGCTAGGCTCGATACGAAGTAGCAGATTTAGTGCAGTGACATGAAAGTGCGCTGGCATGACTTGCAATCACTTCAGGAGGATTCGGTGAGATTGAACGGCGACGCGGTTCACGGATTCGGCGCTCCAGTGCTGGCCGTGTGCGGATTTTCGGGCTCGGGAAAAACCACGCTGCTGGAGGCGGCAATCCCGAGACTGGTGGAGCGCGGGCTTGCGGTTGCGGTGGTGAAGCATGACGCTCATGGCTTTGAAGTAGACAGGCCGGGAAAGGATTCCGACCGGTTTTTTCGCGCCGGAGCCACGGTGATGCTGAGCGGCGAGCAGCAGCAGTTCGAGCGTCGAGGGGCCGTGGCGAAGCTCTCTCTTGAATCCGTGCTGGCGCGCCTCGGGCGGGATCACGATCTGCTGCTGGTGGAAGGGCACAAAGATATTCCTTTGCCGAAGTTCTGGCTGGAAAGCGCAGAGCTGCCGGATGTGCCGGAGAGCGTTATCAATATTGTGGGCAGGCTGGCGTGGAACAGCGCCCGGCTGGACGCGTTCATGGAATTTATTGACCGCTGGCTGCCGACGGCGTGGAATGCGCGGCCACTGTATCGGGGATTGTTGGTGGGGGGCACGAGTTCGCGGATGGGCTCGGTGAAGCAGGTTTTGCGCTTCGGCGGACGAGCGCTGGGAGAGATTGCGGCAGAGGCTTTGGCCGCGGGACGGGAGGATTCGCGAGTGGTGATGCTGGGGCCGGGAGTTTTGCCGGAGGGGTTGCAAAATCGTGTGCGGTTGCCGGATTCGCCGGGCTTTGGAGGGCCGGCAGCGGGCATGATCGCGGCCCATCGCTGGGCTCCGGAGGCGGCGTGGATTGTGGCCGCTTGCGACCATCCGTGGTTGCGCCCCAGGCACATTGAATGGCTCGCTGCACAGCGGAAACCTGGATGTTGGGCGGTAGTTCCGATGCAGGAGGATGGTCATCCGTACCCGATGCTGGCGCTGTATGAACCACAGGCGCTGGAGCTTTTGGAGCGGCAGGCGCAGGCAGACCAGGAGGAGAATGCGCGTGCGGCGGTCCTGCTGGATTCGCCTCGTACGCTGGTACTGGCGCCCCCGGCAGAGCTGGCCGACGGATGGAAGAATGTGAATACGCCGGAGGAACTGCGCGCGGAAGAAGAACGGATTGCGCCCGCGCACGAGCGCGACGAAGACTGGGATCACTAGCTCCGGAGCAGGGCGGAGAGTGCATCGTGCAGGGATTTTGCCAGCTCTTCGGGCGCGAGTTGCAGGTTGGGAGTAATTGGTTCACCGATGCGGATTTCGAGGTGGTGCGAGCGGAACCAACTGCGCTTGTGCTGCTTGAGTTCGCCGAGGCCCTTCATTGCAATTGGCAGAATCCGGGCTCTGGATTCGCGGGCAAGCAGAGCGATTCCGGCGCGAAAAGGTTGCATCTCACCGACGGCGGACATGTGGCCCTCTGGAAATACGAGCACGTGATAGCTGCGGTCCATGGCTTCGCCTGCGTGAGCGAAGCTGCGCCGGAATCCGGCGCCGCGCGGAATAGGGAAGACATTGAAGAGCGCAGTCACAAGCCAGTATTCGACGGGGGCAAAAAGGTTTAGCAGCCAGTTGCCCTGATTGCGCCCGTGCCGCAAGTCTTCAAGCAGTTCACCGGCCATGGCAATGGCGATTCTTCGGCGCATTGCGGCGGGCAAAGAGTAGAGCACCAGCGGCGCATCGAAGGTGGTGACGTGGTTTGCGATCAACAGTAAAGGCTCATCTGCGCCGTGAAACTCGCCGCCTTGCGAGATCGCGGGGGCAGCAAGAAACCAGACCAGCGGGCGCATGACAGTCTCCTGAAAGAGCACTCGCAGAGCTTGGACGGCGGACCACCACGGCCATCCCGGATAGAGGAAGCGGAGCTGTTTCGTGGGCGTTGCATGCGTCGGAGTTTCAGCCGGCGGCGCGAAATGGGGCTGCGGATTGGGCTCGGCGCTCAAATTGAGACCGGAAGGCTGGAAGCCGAGGCGGGCACGCAATTGTCCGAGGGTCGCAATGTGCTCGAACTCCTCATCGGCGATGCTGACGCCGAGGCGCTGCTCGAGTTCGGTCTGCAACTGCACTCGGGCAAGGCTGTCGAGATTGAGGTCGCGATCAAGACGGGCGTCGT
Organism: uncultured Acidobacteriota bacterium; assembly: GCA_963786435.1. Lineage (GTDB taxonomy): Bacteria > Acidobacteriota > Terriglobia > Terriglobales > Acidobacteriaceae > TOLSYN. The sequence continues at coordinate 659,914 of CAWAZK010000002.1, read as the reverse complement.
CGTCGAGCCTTGCGGGCGGGGTGCGGGTGATCTCGATGATGAGTTTGGATAAGGGGTCGGGCGTGGCGGTGGGCGTAGCTGCCTGCGCTGGTTGAGCTGCGTGTGCTTCCTGAGTGGCTACGGCTTCCTGAGCTACCCATTGCGTGACCTTCTGGCGCTGGATTTTTCCGATTGCGGTGCGTGGAAAATCCAGTTGCGGCCACAGCTTCCAGCGGCGAACGCGTTGATATTCGGTGAGGTGGGTGTTTGCCGCGTCGATTGCCGCTTGAGCCTGCTCGGAACTTCCGCGGAAGATCAGAGCGGCCACGGCTTCGGTGCCGGAAGGTGTTTCGAGCGGAACAACCGCAGAGGCTTCAACGCCGGGCTGCTGGTTCAGTGCTGCTTCTACGTCTTCCGGGTGAACGTTGAGTCCTGCTGGGGTGACGATGGTTTCGCTCTTGCGTCCGAGAAAGTGAAGCTGGCCTTCGGAGTCCTGCTCGACCAGGTCTCCGGTGGCCAGCCATGGCTCGGGACGCGTCTGCATCCGGCCATTCTGCCAGCGTGAGGAGGCTACCATCTCACCGCGGACCAGCATCTCGCCGTCGTTGCCAATGCGAATCTCGCGGCCGGGGAGCGGCTTTCCGACGGTTCCCTGGCCGATGTGAAAGGGATGGTTGAGGGTGATGAGTGCGGTGGTTTCAGTCATTCCATAACCCTGGATGAGGGCGAATCCGAGATCGCTCCAGAAGCGTTCGAGTGGCGGAGGCAGCGAGGCTCCGCCACAGACGAAGGCCCAGAATTTGAAGCCGAAGGCGCGATGCACATCACGGAAGCTCCACCAGCGCCGCCATATGCGCTGGCCGCGCGAGGACTCCAGCCGCGCGGGAAGATCGCGAAAGTTGGCTTCGAGATGGGAATTGAGCAGATCGAGGACGCGCGGCACGGCCGCAAGCACCGAGATTCGATGATGGTGGATCAGATCCAGCAGTCGAGACGCCTGGAGGCGGTCTTCAAAATGTACTTCGGCGGCAAGCAGCGGCGGAATCCACAGTCCCATGAACTGGCCGAAGACATGGCTCAAGGGGAGGGTGTGGAGGAAGCGCAAAGGGTGAAAGAAACGCTCGTAGGGAAGGTAGTGCTGCATCTCGCGCTCGATGGGCTCAAGGCTGGCGAGTACGTTGCGGTGGGTGTGGACGATGCCCTTGGGCTCGGCTGTGGTGCCGGAGGTGAAGAGAATCTGCAGCGGCGTATCCGGCCCGAGGCTTGGCTCCTGCAATGGAGTGTTAAAGGGTGGGAAGGGCAGTGTGGACGCGAAATCTTCGAAAGGAATGCGGGAGATGCTGGCGGAATCGGGCTGGGCGGAGTTGGCGAGGCGGGCGAGTAACAGTTGATCTCCGGCGAGCAGGCGGGGCTGGGTTTCGGCGATAACGCGCTGCGCGAAATCGAGGCCGCCTGAGGCGTCAAGAGGGACGGCAAGCACACCGCGAAGCACGCAGCCGAAGAACGCCGCAATCCACTCCGCGCTGTTTTGTCCCCAGAGCACGACTCGATCGCCGGGGGCGATCTGCCGCCGGATCAACTCGGCGGCGAAGCGTTCGGATAATGCTGCCAGATCGGCGTAGGTGGAAACCTGCTGGCGATTGCCTCGGTGGACGACGACGGCTCGCTGAGTTCCGTGACGGCGGTAATCGTCGATGAGCGTGGCCAGATGAAGGCGCACAATGGAGTCAAGTATGCCACATTGCCATGCCAGCGGGACTCAGATGGCGGGGCCGGCTACGCAGGGATTACTCAGGGATATTGAACCCGACGAAGTAGAGCTCTCCGGCGCGTTCGATGCTGAGGGCCACCGGATCGCCGGATTTCAATCCGGCCAGCGACTTGCGCAGGGTCTCCAGCGAATCGAGTGGGGTGCGATTCAGAATGTGCAGCACGTCGCCGGGCTGCAGCCCGAAGAGTGAGGCGTTGCCTCCGGCGGTGAGCGCCGTTACAAGAATGCCTCCCGGAATGCGCGTCTGCGGGATTAGCTGCGCAACCGAAGCCGTCACTTGAATGCCGACGATCCCTAGCTTGGGGATGATGTTGCTCGCCGATTGTGTGGGATCGAGGATACTCTCCGGATCGCCCTCGCGCTCGGTGACCGGGACGTTGAAGGACAGAGTTTCGGTGCCGCGCAGGATTTTAAAGGCAGTTATATCGCCGATTCGCTTCTGGAACAGTATTGCCGAGAGAGCCCGCGGATCTTCAAAGGACTTGCCGTCCACGGTCATCAGAATGTCTCCCGGACGCAGGCCGGAGCGGTCGGCCGAGGAGTTTGGCACCACGTCTTCGAGGATGATCCCAGACTGTTGCGCCAAGCCAAGTCCGGCGGCGATGGTTGGCGTGATGTCGCGGGCGATAATGCCGAGCGATCCGCGACGGACGCGGCCGTGCTTGCGCAATTGTTCGTAGACGAGGCGCAAGGTGTTGGAGGGAATTGAAAAGCCCACTCCCTCGCTGCCGCCCGATTGCGAGGCGATCATGGTGTTCATGCCGATGACTTCGCCAGCGATATCGACCAGCGGTCCGCCGGAGTTGCCGGGGTTGATGGCGGCGTCGGTCTGCAGGTAGACCACCGGAGTGGAACTGTTGAGCTGGCGCTGGGTTGAGCTGATAACGCCAAGGGTCACGGTGTTTTCTAGGCCGAGCGGGCTGCCGAAGGCCAGTGCAAGTTGACCAACGTGTACCTTGTCGGAGTCGGCTAGCTTCAGAGAGGGTAAGCCGTTGGCCTCCACCTTGAGCAGGGCGAGGTCGGTGAGCGAGTCGCGCCCAAGAATCTTGGCGGTAAATCGCTCGGAATGTTCAATCGCACCCGCCTGCTGGTTGCGATTGCGGAATACCAGGACCGAAACCGAGGTCGCGTGCTCCACAACGTGAGCATTGGTCAGGATGTACCCGGAAGGATCGACGACGATGCCGGAGCCGACGCCTTGCTCCTTTGCGATATAGGTCGTCTGCCGCATATTGGGGTCCTGCACTGTGGCTAGGCCGCTGACTTCGATGGTCACCACCGCCGGTCCGACGCGTTCGGCCAAGGTCTGCAGGTCGTCATCGAGAGCCAGGAGGCCGTGCCGCACAGGAGTCTGGACGGCCTTCGGCGCCGGAGTGGAGAGCTGAGCGGCCGCAAACGCCGTGCTCAGAATCACGACAGCAAGAACAGGAAAGCCAAGGCGGGCGGAACGGAGCACAGGAACCTCTTTCTCCAACATAAGACGGGGTGAAGCTACTCAATTATCGTCGAATTCCCGCTCAATTACACCAGATAGCTTGGGAAGGGAACAGTGTCGATAAGCGAACGAAGTTGACTGGAGAATTGGAACGGGCTATAAACGAAACCATCATGATGCTCGGTTGCCAGATCTGTCGCACCTGTACCGGCTGTTGTTGCCGGATGCGGCCCCTTGGCGAAGACGAGATCGTGGAATAGCAGCTTAGTTGAAGAGGATTTCACGAACCGCCGCCTGGGATCATGGCAGGCGGTTTTTATTTGATCCCAAGCGGTTGTTGCGCATCGGAATATGTGAGGCGCTGTACAATTTTCCTGCCGTGCGGTTTGCAATCACAAAAGCCGCCTCCAGGCGTAGTGAACTTTTTCGTGGTTCGCCGACGCGGGCCGGATGGAGATGATATGGCAATTGCAAACAGCATCACCGAGTTGATCGGAAATACGCCACTGCTTTATCTGAACAAAATGACCAAGGGCGCGGCGGCAAAGGTGGCCGTAAAACTGGAGAGCCAGAATCCACTGGCGAGCGTAAAAGACCGCATCGGCGTTGCCCTGATCGAGGCTGCCGAACGCGATGGCAAGATTCATCCCGGCAAGACCGTTCTCATTGAACCGACCAGCGGCAATACTGGAATCGCGCTGGCGTTCGTAGCCGCAGTGAAGGGCTACGAATTGATTCTCACCATGCCGGACACGATGAGCCTGGAGCGTCGCGTGCTCCTGCTGGCGTTCGGCGCAAAGATCGTCCTAACTCCCGGCCCCAACGGCATGAAGGGCGCGATCGCCAAGGCCGAAGAGATTCTTGCCAATACGCCGAATGGATTCATGCCGCAGCAGTTCGACAACCCTGCCAATCCGGAGATTCATTTCAAGACCACCGGGCCTGAGATCTGGAACGACACGGAGGGTAAGGTGGACATTCTGATCTCTGGCGTGGGCACCGGCGGAACTCTGACCGGCATCGCTCGCTATATCAAGCCGAAAAAGCCGTCGTTTAAGGCAATTGCCGTGGAGCCGACTGACTCTGCTGTGCTCTCCGGTGGCAAGCCCGGACCGCACAAGATTCAAGGGATCGGCGCAGGCTTTATCCCCAGTGTGCTGGATACCAAGTTGATCGACGAAGTAATCCAAGTAACGAACGAGGAGGCGCTCGAATATGCGCGCCGGTTGCCAAAGGAGGAAGGGCTGCTGGTCGGCATCTCTGCGGGAGCCGCCGTTTGTGCGGCCTTGAAGGTTGCGAATCGTCCGGAGAACGCAGGCAAACTGATCGTCGCTATTATCCCCAGCTTCGGCGAGCGCTACCTGAGCACGGTTCTGTTTGAGGAACTGCGCAAGGAAGCGCAGGCGCTGCCCACCACTCCGGTCGGCGAGCCCGCCAAGGCGTAGGCGCACAGCACGGCTGAAAAGCGAAGTCCCAAGAGCTCAAACTCTCGGGACTTTTTTGCGCCTTACTTTCGAATTTGAATGCAATCAAGCGCGGGAGATACGCATTCCGCCCCAGGCCAGTCCTGAACCTACCACAGCCATGTGAATGACCGTATTGCGCAAATCGTCCCAGTGCTGCGAGAGCACGGTGGGCGCGCCAGCAGCGCCGCAGTTGCCGAACATAGCGATGTTGGCGTAGTGATCTTCCGGGGCAGTTGCGGTGCGCTTGCAGACGTTCTCCAGCATGCGCAGATTGGCCTGATGACCGATAAATACCTGGCGCCGGGTTTCCGTCGGCGGTACCGAAGTTTGCAAGCTTTTCAGTATGTCGGTGGTGGTGCGGATGGCGAAGACCTGCACTGCAGGGCCCTCCTGCGCAAAGTGTCCGCCGGTGGGGATGATGATCTGGTGCTGCCCGGAGGGGTCGCTGCTGAAGCTGGTTTCCGAGATCTCGGAAGGCGCAGGGACGCGCGAGGAAACAATTGCCGCTGCTGCCCCGTCGCCGAATAGCACGGCCTGGCGCCGGTCGTTGTAGTCGATGGTACGGGTAAAGGTTTCGCTGTTGACCACCAGCACGTAATCGGGCAGGGCCTCGGGCCGCATCTGGTTCAGGAAATGAATCTGAGAAGCGAAGCTTGAACAGGCCGATTGCAGATCGAAGCAGGTTGCGGAGATGCCAAGCGCGCTTGCAATGCGGCTAGCGTCGGCGGGGATCTGCATCTCCGGCGAGCATCCGCCGGAGACGATCATGCCCAGTTGTGAGGCCTCGATTCCGGCACGTTTCAGAGCCATTTGCGTGGCTCGCTCGGACATCTGGCTGGCGGTGGTGTGTGCCGCCTCGGCTGCGGCGCGAGGGTTCTGGTTTCGTGTCTGGCGCAGATAGTCCAGCGGCAGCGTGGTGCGCCGCTCAACAATGCCAACCCGGTCCTCAATCCATTTCACATCCACCCCAATGTCCAGGGATGACAGAAAGTGATTGTCCAGAACCGTCTCGGGATGAAAATGGCCAAGAGCGTGGAGGTACAGCAAGAAGCGTTCTCCTGTGTGTGTCCTGCGGAAACTAGCGCCCAAACTAGCGCATTCAAGCCATTCTTATTCCGGCCGTTTGGAGCTCGGGTTAGAACAGGCTCGATGTTTTCGATCCGGCAGGTCGCAGCGGGTCAATGCTCCGAAGTGTAAACGCAGTTGGCGGCCGGGAGCAATGGAAACGTTCGGTTTGCTGAAGTTGTGACGGGTTATGACAGAACTATTACTTTGAGTCATCAGCACTCCGGTGCTCGATTGCGCTCTGCTGTCAAGCGGTCAATAGCGATTTTTGGATAAGTTTTCAACATGAATGTGGAAATGCCATTGTGAAAAGGGGATCGACGCGCCGCAAACCTTTGTTGTTCCTAGCCATTCTCCACCTTGCACAAACCGCGGTGCGACGGCGCAGTTTTGGGAATGGAACTGGGACAGGCGTGCAGAAGGGAAGCGCGACGGGTTGATCCCTCTTTGCCGGGCCGGGGCTGCCGTACACTATTTCCATGAAGACGGTGTATGCGGCTCTGCTGCTGCTGATCGTGGTCGGGACGCTGATCTCGGCGCGTGCGTTTCATAGCTCCCAAACTCCAGCGGCCTATCTCGGATTCGACCGCAATGACTATCCCGGCGATGGGAGTCTTCCGGCGCTGCGTAAGACGTTTGCCTTCACTGGTTACTGGTTGAATAATCCACCCGGCGCCAGCGTCAACGGCTGGCAGGGCAAGCGCACAACCGTCGAGCGCGCGGGATTTGGTTTTCTGCTGCTCTTTAATGGGCGCGCCTACGCCGAGTTGAAGGGTAGGGCCAATCCCGGCGCGGCCGATGGGGCGGTCGCAGTGCGGGCGGCCGAGGCCGAGGGCTTTCGCCGTGGAAGTGTGATCTTTCTTGACCAGGAGGAGGGCGGGCGAATGCTCGACGAGCAGAAGCAATACGTCTTTGCCTGGGCCGACGCGGTGAAGCAAGGCGGATTTCGTCCGGGAGTCTATTGCTCGGGTATAGAAGTTACGGAGCCCGGTGGCGCTGTCATCAGCACGGCGCGCGATCTGCATGATTCCGCAGCGGGACGGGAACTAGTCTTCTGGGTCGCCAATGATGCCTGTCCGCCCTCGCCGGGTTGTGCTTTTCCCAAAACGCCTCCCCTGCCGGCGATGAGTGGAGCGTCCTTTGCCGAGATCTGGCAGTTCGCGCAATCGCCACGGCGAGCGCAGTTTACCGCTGCCTGCGCCGATAGCTACAACGCCGACCAGAACTGCTACGCTCCGAATGTGAATGCCAGGCAGAAACTGCACCTGGATGTGAATGTGGCGAGCACCTCCGACCCATCTCAGGCTCGCCAGCAGCGCAGCGGGCTGGGAGTTTTCCTAGCGCAATTTTCAGGATTCCATAAGAATCAATAAGTTAAGTTACGAAAAATAATGTTGACCTGAGCTCTGCAAAGTTTTAATGTACAAGTTGTCGGCACTGTTTGGCGGCCGTTCATCACAGGCCCGGAATCACAGGGTTAAGATCCTCCAAAGCAAAACAGCTTCAGGTTACTGATCAGGAGGTCATCCCGTTGTCGCGCCCGGAAAGCCGGACGGGGAAGAGTCGGAGTCGGCTCGATGGGATGTTCTGCTCGATATTGAGCGACACACTATGTTTGCTTCGCATCTACCGAAGGAAGCAAAGAGATGGCCGGCAGAGTTCGCCAAACGTGCAGCAGGAATTACAGCCAGTTACGTTGACCTTGGAACGGTGTTGAACGCCGGCAAGGTTGACGCAGAAGGAGAAGTCATGCGTTCAGATAAAGTCTTTGAAGCTTTACATACCCTACAGAATCGTTATATGCTCTGCCAGATTGCTTCCAAGGCGACTCGCAAGTTTCACAAGCCGAACACCCGCATTCAGGACACGACGAATGATGTTCTGAACCGCATCTCCGACAATGAGCGTGCCAATGTGATGGCCGATCCGGTGAATGCAAAAGAGGCGCAGCGTCGCGCCGCTTAGTGGCGGAAAATCCAGAATTTCATCTTGTGGCATGCCGCGAAAGCGGCAGCCGCAAGGGATAGCAACAAAAGTAAGTAAGGCAACATAACAGGCAGTTTTGCAGGATCAGTTCGCAGCATCAGCCGTGAACCCCCCACCGGCCACCAAGGGCTTCGGCCGGTTTTCCAGCCAAATGGTTGCACGTTAGCCGAGCCCGGATTAACGGCAACCACATTCCCGGCGCTTTGCGGCGCACCTGAATCCTTCCTCTCGAAAAACATTCCGTAGGTGGACATGACGATCGCTGAACTCAAAGAAAAGAACATTACCGAGCTGACCAAGATCGCTCGCGAACTCGACCTCCCCGGTGCGAGCGGCCTGCGCAAGCAGGATCTCATCTTCAAAATCCTGCAGGCACAGAGCGAAAAAGAAGGCCATATTTTCGCCGAAGGCGTGCTTGAAATCCTTCCCGATGGCTACGGCTTCCTTCGCTCTCCGGATTACAACTATCTTCCCGGCCCCGACGATATCTACGTTTCGCCCTCGCAGATCCGCAAGTTTGACCTGAAGACCGGTGACACGGTCAGCGGTCAGGTGCGGCCTCCCCACGAGGGAGAAAAATACTTCGCGCTGGTCAAGATCGAGGCCGTCAACTTCGAGTCGCCCGACGAAGCCCGCAATAAAATTCTCTTCGACAACCTGACGCCGCTGTATCCGCAGGAGCGCCTGAAGCTGGAAACCGTGCGTGACAATATGAGCGCTCGCGTGATGGACATGCTGATTCCTATCGGCAAAGGCCAGCGCGGTCTCATCGTCGCCCCGCCGCGCACCGGCAAAACCATGCTGCTGCAGAATATCGCCAACTCGGTTACGGCAAATCATCCGGAAGTTGTGCTGATCGTTCTGCTCATCGACGAGCGTCCTGAAGAAGTTACGGACATGCAGCGTTCGGTGAAGGGCGAAGTCATCAGCTCGACCTTCGACGAACCGGCCGCCCGTCACGTTCAGGTCGCCGAGATGGTGATTGAAAAGGCCAAGCGCCTGGTCGAACACAAGCGCGACGTAGTGATTTTGTTAGATTCGATTACGCGTCTTGCACGTGCCTACAACACCATTGTTCCGCCCTCGGGCAAGGTGCTTTCCGGCGGCGTGGACTCCAACGCCTTGCAGCGTCCGAAGCGCTTCTTCGGCGCCGCCCGCAATATTGAAGAGGGCGGCTCGCTCACCATCATTGCCACGGCACTGATCGAAACCGGCAGCCGCATGGATGACGTGATCTTCGAAGAGTTCAAGGGCACCGGCAATATGGAAGTCATCCTCGATCGCAAACTCAGCGACAAGAGGGTCTTTCCGGCCATTGACATTCAGCGCTCCGGCACTCGTAAAGAAGAGCTGCTGCAGGCAAAGGAAGATCTGCAGCGCATCTGGGTTCTGCGCCGCGTTCTCAATCCGCTCTCGCCCGTCGAAGCCATGGAATTGCTCATCGATAAGCTTGGCAAGACGCGGGTCAACGGCGACTTCCTTTCGAACATGAGCAGTCTGTAGCCAGTCGTCTCTCAACTGTTTTGCGTTAAATGCAACGCGCCCGGCTTCGGCTGGGCGCGTTGTTTTTGAGGCACGCGAGTGCGCTAGTCTTGTGCGAAGAGTACGTACGAGGATTCCCAGAGTGCGGTAGGAACCTGGCCGCGCGGGCAGGCCGTGATGATGATGTTGTATTGTCCCGATGCCCCGAGCATGGCAAGGAAGTCCGTATCCGGGCATGGCTCGGCGAGTGCAAGATACTCCAAAAAGGCATAGACATCCGCATCGTCACAGAGGGATGGAGCGGCAAAGCTGAGATCGGCGTTTTCTTCGAAAAAATGCCATGCCAGGGAGGCCGCCAGATTGATGGCGTGCTCGTAATGCTTGTCATCCAAGACTCCGGGTGGGGGATTGTCGAAGATGATGCAGACGCGGCGCTCGTCCTCGCGGGTGTACTCGCGCACCTTGAGTTCACCGGACTTTGCGGTGGCCTTCCAATCAACGTGGCGGGCGCTGTCCTCGGGTTCGTAGTCGCGAATGCGGTAGAGATCGGAGCCGCGGCCGCGCTGGTTGGTCTCCAACTCGCCGGTGATCATCGGCAGCACCTCGAACATTGCGTCCGTGGCCTCGACGGAAGGGAAGACCAGCACCTCCTGATTGAGGGGGATCATTCGCGTCTTGGTGACAAAAGAAAACGGAAACCGGGTGGAGATCCCGACACCGCGCTGCGCGTACAGCCCGCGCCTCGGAAACCGGAGATTCAACTCCGCGCTCTGTCGATGCCCGCCTGGGAGGTAGGGTAGATACACACTCTGCTCAAAGATGGGCGGCGTCTGGTGCGGCGGCTGGACCTTCTTATACGTGAAGTCCGGCCATCGAATGATAGCCTTGCGTCCCGAGAGCGGCTTGGGATAGACGAATTCAGTGCGCTGCCAGCGCCAGCTTGGGCGATCTGCTCTGTGACTTGGCGGCACCACTGAGATAGAGAAGGCGGGCAGCCAGCGGCGGTTATGGACGAGCACCGCTCCGGCATAACTCTGCCCGGCGAAGACGTGATGGGGAAGGTGCAGCTCCGATTTCCAGGCCGCTAAGCATGATCGCCGAAACAATCCCGCTGACCAGCACCGCTGCAAGCATGGCAGCCACCACGATGAACAGCATGTTGTTCCCGGTGTTCAGCGCGGCGACGCCGATTAGAAGTGTGAGGACGAGATAGACGAGGCCTTCGCGAGTGACTTCGTAATTCAGCGCGTCCCGGACGCGATGCGATCACCACGCGGCGCGCGAGGTAGGGAACGGTCGAGACGGCAACCACTGCGGCCAGCAGCAGGGCTGCCGAGGCGAAGACCACGGTAAAGAGCGCGTCCCCAGCCTCTCGTGAGGCGGTGGAGAGCAGGGCCGAGGCAAATGCCAGCGCGAGTCCGACGATGGCGACGAGGAACCGGACCCAGGCGCCAGTATCGACCCCGCGAAGCGCATCCACGAACTGCTGGCGCAAGCTCATGTGCTCATTATGACATCGCAACCGGCGCGAAGGGCGCATTGGTGAGAGGCTTACGATTCCAAAAAGTGCAATACGTTACGGTTAAATTCATCCGGGGCTTCCTCGTAGGGAAGATGGCCCACGTGCGGCAGTATGACGTACTCGGCGTGGCGAAAAGAGTGGCGCAGAAGTAGCCCGGAGTCAGGTGATACGGCTGGATCTTCCGCGCCCCAGAGCAGGAGCACAGGGGTGATGGCAATGGAGGGGAGCGCCGCCTTGAGCTGTTGCATGTCGTCATGCCAGGTCCGGAGCACTTCCAGGGCGTACTCGTAGGAGCGCGCATCGTCGAGGTTGACGGCGTATCCGGCGCGCGTCTCGGGCGTGATTCGTGAATCGTCCGCGTACAGCCTGCCGAGGCCCTGGTCGCGCAGGGGCCAGGCGCAGAAAGCCAGTCCGTGCAGCACCTTGCGCCCGATAGAGGTCCGGAAAAATGCCAGACGCAGGCGGGCATCGGTCATAAAAGGATGGGCTGGCGCAACCAGCACCAAGCGGCGGATGAGCGGTGCGGGAGAGGTTCGGTCCATGCTGGCTGCCAGCATGGCGACGGCTCCGCCATGCGAGGTTGCCTACCAGGTCAATCTGGGAATGGCCGAGGGAGCGCAGCAGAGCAAGAAGGCGCGCGGCGGCCGCAGCGAAACTGAAATCCGCTGTACCTGCTTTCGGACGATCGGAATGTCCGATGCCAAGCAGGTCAACGGCGTAGACGTCACGGTGCTGCGCAAAACAATCCAGGTTATGCCGCCAACTGAAGCTGTAGCCCATCAGTCCGTGGACGAATACCACGGCAGGCGGGAGCGATGCGGGGCGGCGGCGGGCAGATGGAGATAGCGCATCCGATACGCCCCAGGAACCAGATTCCCGCTCCTGCAAAAATCGCTGGATGGTGCAGCATCGCTTCCTCGCGCATATCTTGTCATCCCCCTTATGCAACCGTATTGTCCACAGAGAATCCAAGTGATTTTCCTCTGTCGCTTCTCGGGGAGCCAAAACGTCCGATTTCCTTGATGGCATCCCATAAATCATAGGCAAGTTCCTGTTTCAGAAGTTTTCGAGGTGCCGCGCGAATGCACAATCGTCAAAAACGTCCTTATAATACCAAGGTTTGGGCGACCTATGATGAATGGGAGTGGTGGCAACTGACTTGCATAGGAAAGCAGTGGCCTACCTCCGCGCACGGGCGGCAACAGCGCGCAGGATGCGGTGCGATCGCCCATGACCAAGGAAACACAAATCCGCTTTGCCGCCGTTGTCTTCGGTCTGCTGACCGTGACGGCGGTCGTGTTTGCGTGGATCAACTTCCAGAAGGAGCGCGACGTTTTCCACCCCAACAGATGGGGTCTGGTGGGTGGAGTCGCACGGCCAACTGGTAGCGCAGCGGGTCGATCCGCTTGGCCCTGGCGATCGTGGCGGCATCAAGGAGGACGACGCGCTGGTCGCTGTCGGCGGCAACCCGGTGCATAGCAATATCGATGTTGCGCGCCAGATGTACCGCTCCGGCATCTGGACCAAGCTCTCCTACACCCTGAAACGGGATCGACGTCAGCCTGGATGTTCCGGTGATCCTGCAGCCGGTGGACAAGAGCCTGAATCAGGGACTGCGGCTGATTGCGCTGGTGTACCTGGGCATTGGAGTCTACGTGCTGCTGCGCCGCTGGACCGCGCCGAAGGCCGGCCACTTTTACCTCTTCTGCCTGGTTTCGTTCATCTTTTACTCCTTCAAGTTCACGGGCAAACTGAACCAGTTTGACTGGACCATTTACTGGTCCAACGTAGTCGCGGGAATGTTGCAGCCGGCGATGTTCCTGCACTTCGTCGCTGAGCTTTCCGGAGCGCAAGTCTTTCCTGCAAAAGCGGAGCTGGATTCTGCCGCTGGTCTATCTGCCGGGATTGCTGCTGCTGAGCATCTGGGTGCTGCTGGTGACGGCAGCCGAACCCAGCGGGTTGCTGCTTTGGAACCTGGACCGGATGCAGATGGGCTACGTGGCGGTGTTTTTCCTGACCGCAACCGTTCGTGCTCTGGCACACCTATCAGCACGCCCGCACTCCGATCCTGCGCCAGCAGATGAAGTGGGTCACGCGGGGAACCTTTCTGGCGGTCGTTCCGTTCACGATCTTCTACGTCATCCCCTTCCTCTCCGGGCAGGGGCCGTCGGCGGCATGAAGATCAGCGTGCTCTCGCTGGTCTTTCTGCCGCTCACCTTCGGCTACGCCATTGTGCGCTACCGGCTGATGGACGTGGACCTGATCTTCAAACGCGGCATGGCCTACACGATCGCCGCCGGCACCATTGCCGCGGTATACTTTGCCGCCGTCGGCGCATCCGCGGAGCTGTTCCACAAGCACTTTCCCAGCACCGGCCCGGGCGGCCTGGTTGCGGCCATCGTGGTCACCGTCGGTGCTGTTCGATCCGATCAAGAACTGGACCCAGGAGCGGATTGACAAGTTCTTCTACCGCAAGCGCTACGACTATCGCAAAACGCTGATCGAATTTGGCCGCGAGCTGAACTCCGAGCGCGACCTGGGAAAGATGCTGGAAGCGATTCTGGAGCGCATTCAGCGCACTCTGCTGGTGGACCGCATGGCCGTGTTTCTAGCCGATGTGGACAAACCCGGCTTCGTACTGGTGAAGTCCAGCGGCATCGCGTCGGCGGGCGGTCTGGATCTGAGCTTTCTGAGCAGCGAGCGGCCGGAGTTCGCCGAAGGCCATCTGTTCTTCGACAACACGCACCAGGCCGTGCGCGAGGAGCCCTCGGCACAGGAGACGATTGCGGCGCTCGATCTGAACTATTACATTCCCTGCACGGTGATGAACCGCACGATTGCCATGCTCGGACTGGGCAAGACGAGCGAGGGCGATTTTCTTTCCAGCGAAGATCGTGGAACTGCTGGAAACCTTGGCGGGCTACATCGGCATCGCGCTGCAGAACGCGCGGCTCTACGCATCGCTGCAAGAGAAAGCGCAGGAGTATGAGCGGCTCAAGGAGTTCAACGAGAACATCGTTGAATCGATCAACGTGGGCGTTTTTGCCGCCGATCTGCAGGACAAGATCGAGTCCTGGAACTCGCAGATGGAGGTGATGTACGGATTGGCGCGCGCCAGTGCCATCGGCAAGTCCATTCTCGACGTCCTGCCCTCCGCTTTTTGCGAGGAGTTTTTCCGGGTGCGCGACAATCCCGGCATTCACAATCTGTACAAGTTCCGCCTGGGCACAACGGCGGGAGATACTCGCGTGGTCAACGTGGCAATTGCGCCGCTGATCAGCAAGGACAGCAGTGTCGTGGGGACGGCTGGTCATCGTCGACGACATCACCGAGCGTGTCGATCTGGAAGCTCAACTGGCACAGGCCGATAAGATGTCCTCGATTGGACTGCTGGCGGCCGGAGTGGCGCACGAGGTGAACACTCCGCTGGCCGTCATCAGCTCCTACGCGCAGTTGCTGGCCAAGCAATTGCAAGGCGATGAGAAGCGTTCGGAGATGCTGGACAAGATCACCAAGCAGACCTTCCGCGCCTCTGAGATCGTGAACAACCTGCTAAACTTCTCGCGCACCAGCGGCACCGAATTCGGCAGCGTCGATCTGAATCGCATTATTCATGACACGCTGGCGCTGCTGGAGCACCAGTTCAAGACGGCGCGCATCCGCGTGGTTGGCGAGTTGCATCCCGCGTTGCCGCAGATTCACGGCAACCAGGGAAAGCTGCAGCAGGTTTTTCTGAATCTGTTTTTGAATGCCAAGGACGCAATGCCCCACGGCGGAACCCTGACCGTCCGCACCGTTGCACGATCACGGCGTGCGCGTACAGGTCATCGACACCGGAACCGGCATCGCTCCCGAACACATTCATCGTATTTACGATCCGTTTTTTACCACCAAGTCGCGGCCCAAGCAGGGCGGCAGCGGCGCACCGGACTGGGACTGGCAGTGACCTACGGAATCATCCAGGAGCACGCCGGCAAGATTCGTGTGGAGAGCCGCCCCGGCGAAGGCACAAGCTTCTTGATGGAGTTCCCGATGTCGAGAAGGGCAACCCATGTCTGATCCAGCCGGAGTAAAGCGCACATCTACGCTGCGGCAACAGTCAAGCGCGGGCACGGTGCTGATCATCGACGACGAAGCGGCGATCCGCGAATCGCTGCAGACTGCTGCTGGAAGAGGACGGCTACGAGGTGGTTAACGCGCAGGATGGCGAAGAGGGGTTGACGCCTGTCTGGACGCGCAGGCGGTCGATCTCGTTCTGCTCGATTTTCAGCTTCCCGGACGCAATGGACTGGAGATTCTGCAGGAGATTCGCGATCGCGACCCGGAGATGGCAGTCATCATGATCACCGCCTATGGCACGCCGGAAAACGCGGTGGCCGCAATCAAAGGGGGCGCGGCGAACTTCATCGCCAAGCCATGGACAAACGAAAAGCTGCAAGCCGATGTACGCGCTGCCATTGGCACGCCAGCGCGCGGAAGAGGAGAACATACAGCTCAAGCGCCAGCTCAAGCAGCGCTACAACTTTGAAAACATTATCGGCAAAAGCGAGCTCATGCTGCGCACCTTCGACCTGGTGGCGCAGGTCGCGCCCTCGCGTTCCACCATCCTGCTGCAGGGCGAGAGCGGCACCGGCAAGGAACTGATCGCAAAGGCGATTCACGCCAACTCGCCGCGCAAAGACCGTCCCTTTGTGCCGGTCAACACCGGCTCCATGCCGAGCGACCTGCTGGAATCCACCCTCTTCGGCCACGTCAAAGGGGCATTCACCAGCGCGATCAGCAGCAAGAAGGGCCTGTTCGAGATGGCCGACCGGGGCACCATCTTCCTCGACGAAATCGGCAACATGTCGATGGAGACACAGTCCAAACTGTTGCGCGTGCTGCAGGACAAGCGCTTCATGCACCTGGGCGGAGTGCAGGAGATTCAGGTGGATGTGCGCGTCATCGCCGCCACTAACAGCGACCTGCGGCAGGCGGTCAAGGACGGGAAGTTCCGCGAAGACCTCTACTACCGCCTCAACGTGATTACCATCGAGCTGCCTCCGCTGCGCAATCGCAAGGAAGATATTCCGATGCTGGCGCAACACTTTATCGGCAAGTATTGCGAGGAAAACGAAAAACCCGCGCGAACCCTGGCTCCGGAGGCGCTGCGCGCGCTGATGGATTATGCCTGGCCGGGCAACGTTCGCGAGTTGGAAAATGCAATTGAACGTGCGGTGGTGCTCTCCTCTCAGCCGGTAATTACCGCCGACCTGTTTCCCGAAGACATTTTCAGCCGCGGAGATGCGTTGCCGATGCTCGCCAGCCAGCCGGATGCTTCGCTGTTTGAAATTGTGGAAGACTGCGAGCGCCGCATCATCACCGCGATGCTGGAGCGCTGTGCATGGAACCAGACCGAAGCGGCCGAGCGCTTCCATGTACCGCTCTCGACGCTGAATCAGAAGATCAAGCGGCTGAATATCGAGATCAAGCGACGCGGACAGAGAGAATAGTTCGCGCCCATGTCATAGGTGTTTACCTTGCGTTTTGATATAGTCGGTTAAGAGCCGCGCGCCACGCCACAAACTTTTTCGTGCGCCCTCCCGTACCGAATGGCATTCTCTCTTACTGAATACGCGAAGGGCAATGTTCTGGCGGTGCAGGAGTATTCCTTGCTCTCCTTGCGCGCTATTACCAATCTCTTCAGTCATCCCCGCTATCTGGGCGACATCCTGCAACAGATGGACGTCATTGGCGTGGGCTCGCTGCAGATTGTGGTCTTCACCGGATTCTTTACCGGCGCGGTGCTGGCACTGCAGAGCGCAAATTCGCTGGCGCGCTTCGGAGCGCTTTCATTTACGGGGCAACTGGTTTCCATGTCCATGGTGCGCGAGTTGGGACCGGTACTCACCAGCCTGATGGTTGCCGGACGCAACGCCAGCGGCATGGCCAGCGAACTGGGATCGATGCAGGTGACGGAACAGATTGATGCGATGCGCGCCCTCGGCACTGACCCAAGCCGCAAGCTGGTAACGCCTCGCCTGGCCGCCACCATGTTCATGCTGTTTTTCCTCACCATTCTTGCTGACTTGGTGGGGCTTGCCGGCGGCGCGGTAATTGCACACTTGCTGCTGCGCCTTAACTTACACGAGTACTGGACCAATGCCTGGCAGACGCTTCAATACTCTGACGTCTTCATGGGCCTGATCAAGCCGGTGCTCTTCGGCTTCATCATTGCCACAGTCGGCTGCTACTACGGAATGAACGCCAAGGGCGGCACACAGGGCGTGGGCCGCGCAACAACCCAGGCCGTGGTCGCCGCCAGCGTGCTCATCCTCGCCGTCGACCTCTTTGTAACCCGCCTGCTGATGGTGATGCTGGGGCCTCTATAAGCCATGAGCGAAGCCAGCGGCAATGGAACGCAGAATAATACGCAGACCAATGAAACGCAGAAGGCCGTGGTTTTTGAAAATGTAAGCGTGCGCTTCGATGAACTAGTTGTTCTCGATGGCCTTTCCTTTGAACTGGAGCATGGTGCAACCAAGGTATTGCTGGGAGTAGCCGGGAGCGGGAAGACCACGGTTCTCAAGCTCACCATGGGATTGTTGCGGCCCGACGGCGGGCGCATCTTTGTTCTTGGCCATGAGGTGACGGCGATGCGCGAGACCGAGTTGTTCGAACTCCGCCGCCAGATCGGAATGGTCTTTCAGGAGTCGGCGCTCTTCGACTCGCTGTCGGTGGAAGACAACGTTGCTTTTCGCCTCAATGAGGAACACGTTCCGGAGGAAGAGGTTCGAAAAGCGGGTGCAGGAAGCGTTGCGCTTTGTTGAGTTGGAGCACACGCTCAACCTGTTTCCCGCTGAACTCTCCGGCGGCATGAGGCGGAGGGTCGCAATCGCGCGTGCCATGATCTCGAACCCCGAGGTGATGCTCTACGATTCGCCCACGGCGGGACTCGATCCGGTGACCTCGACCACTATCATCGAGCTGCTGGTAAAGCAGCGGGACGTTTACAAGAACAGCGCGCTGCTGGTTACGCACCGTCTGCAGGACGCCTTTATCATGGCGACGCACTACTTCGACCGCGAACAAAACAAGATGGTTCCGGTGCCTCGCGCATGGGACTGGGATTCGAAAACCAGCTTCCTTGTATTGAAGGATGGCGTAAAATTTTTCGAAGGCAACGCGACAGAATTCGCGAACTCCAACAACAAATATATTCGCGAATATCTGACGCTATGATTTGTTTGCCACGCTGAGCGCCATCGCCGCAATGTGCGCGGCGGCATTGGGATGCGCCAGCGCGCGGGCTTTGCCGCCCATCAGAGCAAGTCTTTCCGGCGACTGAAGCAGCGCGGTCACTTCCTCCATAAATCGTTCCGGGTTCAGCTCGCTCTCTGGAATCAGCAGCGCGGCGCCTGCCTGCGCGAGCAATTCGGCATTGCGTAGTTGATGATCGTCGGCGGCGCGGGGAAACGGCACGAACAGCGCACACTTGCCCGCCGCTGCAACCTCGGCAACCGTGGATGCGCCGGAGCGGCAGACGATCAAATCGGCATTCGCAAAGCGCTGCGGCATATCGTCGAGGAACGCGCTCGCCTCGACCGCGATGTGATGTTCTGCGTAGAAGCTGCATGTGTCGGGGAACTCGCTGCTTCCGGTCTGGTGCACAATCTTCAGATCCGGAATGCATTCGAGCAATTGCGCGGCAGAGTCGCGAACGATGCGGTTCAATGCGCGAGCGCCCTGACTACCGCCGAAGACAAGCAGTGTCGGTGGCTGACTTTTTCGCGGCGGCAGCGCGAAAAAGTCGGGACGAACCGGAACTCCTGTCACCTCAAAGCTCCGGAACCAGCGCCCGGTCTGCTCGAAATGAACCGCGGCTTTTGCGGCAAAGCGGGCCACTGCGCGATTGGCGAAGCCGGGGACTACGTTCGGTTCAAACAGCACCACCGGGATTCGCAACAGCACAGCCGCAATCGTCGCCGGACCTGCCGCATAACCGCCTACGCCGATTACCACCTGCGCCTGAAAGCCGCGCAGAATCCGCATCGCGGCAAAGATTGACATTGGTAAATCCAGCAGTGTACGTAGGCGGGTCGCCAGGCTGACGCGATTGAGCGCGCCGACCTTTACCAGATGTAATGGAAAGCCAGCCGCGGGAACCAGACGCGTTTCGATGCCGCGCTCGGTGCCGACAAAGGCTGCGTCGTGTCCGTTTCTCCGGAGCTCCTCCGCGATGGCAAGCGCGGGAATTACGTGGCCTCCGGTGCCGCCTCCGGCGAGAATGATTTTCATGTCAGTCCGTCTGCTGCGTGATGTTGAGCAGCACTCCCACGCAGGCCAGCGTGACAAAAAGCGACGAGCCGCCGTATGAGATGAACGGCAGCGGAATTCCCTTGGTGGGCAGCAGTCCGAGCACCACGCTGATGTTGAAGAACGCCTGAATGCCGATCATGGCCGTGATGCCGACGGCAAGCAGGCGGGCGAAATTGTCGCGCGTATTCCAGGCCGCGCGCAATCCCCGGAAGCAGAAGAATGCAAATGCAGCGACGAAGCAGACCGCTCCGATCATTCCCAGCTCTTCGGAAATCACGGCAAAGATAAAGTCCGTTTGCGGCTCAGGCAGGTAGAAGAGCTTCTGCTTGCCCTCCATCAGGCCCAACCCGGTCAGGCCACCGGTGCCCACTGCGATCAGCGATTGGATGATGTGGAATCCTGCGCCCTGCGGGTCGGCAAAGGGATGGATGAAGGCGACCAGACGGCGCGCACGCCAAGCTGTGCGGAAGAGAAGAAAGTAAAGCGGCACCGCCGAAAGGCCCAGCGCCCAGCCATAATACTTCAACTCCATTCCAGAGATGAACAGGATGGCGGCCGTGATAAAGGCGCAGGTCATAGCCGTTCCCAAGTCGGGTTGCAGCACAATCAGCACGCAGAATACGGCGGTCGGTGCGACTGCGGGCAGAATGGTATGACGCAGGTCGGTAATCGAACGCAAGCGGCTCTCCAGGAAATGTGCCATGAAGAGAATGATTGCGGGTTTGGCAAGCTCCGATGGTTGAAAAGAGAGAAAGCCGAGTTTGATCCACCGATGCGTGTTGTGGGAGCGGTCCAGAAAAAATACCGCAGCCAGAAACAGCGACGTGACCCCGAGCGTGGTGAAGACCAGAGCCGGCCGGTTGAGTTTGCGGTAGTCCAGCTTCATAAGGCCGAACATGGCCGCAAGGCCGGCAAGCGCAAAAATGCCCTGCTTCACCAGAAAAGCGGTCTCAGAGCCGAACTTCTCCTTGGCTACGATGGCCGATGCGCTGAAGACCATGACGAGTCCGGCGAAGACCATTAAAATGGTCACGCCAAACAGCCAGCGGTCCACGCTCACCCGCTTGGCCACTAGCGTCCTCCCGTGGGCGAAGCCGACTGCAAGGCCGCTAGCGATTGCACCAGCTCCTTGAAGACTCGTCCGCGGTGCTCGTAGCTGGGGAACTGATCGAAGCTGGCGCATGCCGGGGCCAACAGTATGATGTCGCCTTCGACTGCGAGATCGGCGGCCTTGCTTACGGCTGATTCCAGCGTCTGTGCGCTGATCACTGGAGCCGAGTTGCCGATCTGCGATTCGATTTTTGCGGCAGCGGTGCCGATGGTGTAGACGTACTTCACCCGCTCTGCAATGAGCGCATTGAGTTCGCCGTAGTCGCTGCCCTTGTCCTTGCCGCCGAGGATGAGGTGAATGTTAGAGGGAAACGATTGCAGCGCCTTCATCGTTGCGTCCACGTTGGTCGCCTTGGAATCGTTGTAATACTGCACGCCGCGCAGGGTGGCAACGTACTCCAGGCGATGCTCCACGGCGCGGAAATCCTTGACGGCGCGGCGGATTGCCTGCGGCTCGACTCCCGCGGCCATGCCGATTGCCACAGCGGCCAGCACGTTCTCCACGTTGTGCGCGCCCTTCAGAGTAATCTCTGAGACCGGCATGATCTCGACTTCTTTTTCATCTTTTCGAGCGCGAAACACGATTGCCTCGCCGAGCACATAGGCGCCACGCTCTACTGCATGAAGGCGGCTGAACCACAGCACCCGCGGCTTCAATCCTTCGGCGAGCCGGTGGCAGATTTCATCATCGGCGTTGAGGACCGTGTAGTCGTCCGCGGTCTGGTTCTCGAAGATACGCGCTTTTGCCGCAACGTAGCTCTCCATCGAACCATGGCG
This sequence comes from uncultured Acidobacteriota bacterium, assembly GCA_963786435.1. GTDB lineage: Bacteria > Acidobacteriota > Terriglobia > Terriglobales > Acidobacteriaceae > TOLSYN. Next base: position 639,023 of record CAWAZK010000002.1, on the reverse strand, counting down.
GTCGAGGTGATCGGGCGTGAGGTTGAGAACGGCGGAGATGTGCGGATGGAAGCTCTCGATCGACTCCAACTGGAAGCTGGAAATTTCCAGCACTACCCAGGTATCCGGCGTGGACTGTTCGACGAAGGTGATGGCCGGGGTACCGATGTTTCCTCCCACCAGCGTGTTGCGCCCTCCGGAGGCAATAATTTCGCCGGTCAGGGTTGTGGTGGTGGTCTTGCCGTTTGAGCCCGTGATGGCCACGACGTTTCCTTGTAGGAAGCGCGCGGTCAACTCGATTTCGCCGATCACGGGAATGCCAAGCCGGCGTGCCTGTTGCAGCGGAGCTACATCGGAGGGGACGCCGGGGCTCACCACAATCAAATCCTGATCGCGGAATGTGCGCTCGCCATGCTTGCCGGTTTCCACGGTAATGCCGCGGTCGAGCAGCGCAGGAATTTCATCGCGGAGTTGCTCCTCGCTCTTGGCATCGCTTACGGTCACGCGCGCTCCACGCGACTCCAGGAACAGCGCCGAGGCTACGCCCGACTTGCCCAGTCCAACTACCAGAACCCTTTTGCCTTTGACGTCCATAAGTTCTTTCCTGCCTTCGGGCAGTTTGCCTTTTAACTTATCTCAGTTTAAGCGTGGTGAGCGCAAACAGAGCGAAGATCAGCGAACCGATCCAGAATCGCACAATCACCTTCGACTCCGACCAGCCAAGCTGCTCAAAGTGATGATGCAGCGGCGCCATCAGAAAGATGCGCTTGCCGCGCAGCTTAAACGAGCCCACCTGCAGGATCACCGAGAGAGCTTCCAGGACAAAAATTCCACCGATGAAGGGCAGCAGCAACTCCTGTTTGATGATGACCGCGACCGTGCCAATGGCGCCGCCCAGCGCAAGCGATCCCACGTCTCCCATGAAGACCTCGGCCGGATGTGTGTTGTACCAGAGAAATCCAATCGAGGCGCCGACCATGGTGCCGCAGAAGATCGTCAACTCGCCCACCATAGGCATCTTCTGCAGTTCAAGATAGTCGGAGAAGACTGCATGGCCGCTGACGTAGGTAAGCACCGTCAGAGCGGCGGCAGCAATCAGCGTACATCCGATTGCAAGTCCGTCGAGCCCATCCGTTAGGTTGACCGCATTGGTCGAGCCCACGAGAACGAAGATCACAAAAACGATGAATGGCAGAAACGCGATGAGCCATAAATGAGGATGTGATATCAGCGAAGTTATGGCTAGGTCCGGACGGAATCGCTTGAAGAACGGCACCATCAGGTGCGTGGAGTATTCGCCGTTCGCCTGCATCACGATCAGCGACACGGCGATGGCGAAAGCGACCATGGTTTGCAGTAGCAGTTTGCTGCGTCCGTTCAATCCCAGATTCTGTTTGCGCACCACTTTCAGGTAGTCGTCCGCGAAGCCGATGGCGCCGAAAGCCAGGGTGGAGAAGACCGCCATCCAGACAAATGGGTTGGACAGGTCTGCCCAGAGTATCGTCGGCAACACAATCGAGACCACGATCAACAGTCCGCCCATGGTTGGCGTGCCTGCTTTCTTCTGGTGGGAGCGCGGTCCTTCCTCGCGGATATATTGCCCAATCTGGAATTCACGCAGGCGGCGGATCACCGCCGGTCCAATAATCAGCGACATGAACAGCGCGGTCAGGCTCGCAAAGGCCGTGCGGAAGGTCAAGTACCGGAAGATCCGGAACGGCCCCACGTTGAAGTGGCGAAAAATGTACTCGTATAACAGCCAGTAGAGCAATGAGTCCTCAATTTTTGCGCGAGCTTGTGCCCGCCGTTAACTAAACTTTTCGTTGCGCCTCAAACACCGCCAGCGCACGCTCCAGGCCCACGCCCCGCGAACCTTTCAGCAATACCGCATCCCCTTCGCGCAGGTTTCGCGCCAACCACTCACCCGCCTGCTCGGGAGTTTCTACAAACTCGGCCGCCACGCCGGACGAGGCTGCTCCCTCAGCAATCATCTCACCGTTGCCGCGCACGCCTACCACGTAGTCTGCCTTGTTCGAAGCCATCTTCCGGCCGCACTCGCGATGTAATTCTGGCGCGCTCGGGCCTAGTTCCAGCATCTCACCGGCGATGACGACGCGCCGCTTGGCCGGGGTCTGCGCCAGGGCTGCAACCATGCTGTCCAGCGCCTGCGGGTTGGAGTTGTAGCAATCATTGATCAGGATTGCGCCTGCTATCTCGCGCACTTCGCCGCGCTTGTCTCCGGCGCTGAGCGAGGCCAGCCGCGCCACCGCATCCGAGGGACTGACGCCATGCTCGGCCGCTACGGCGACCGCAGCCAGCGCATTCAGCACGTTGTGACGTCCGATCAGCGGCATCACCGCGCGTTCGCGGAAGCCGGGGCCAATGATGTCAAACTCCGAGCCCAGCACTCCTCGCGATTCAACGTCGGCTGCGCGGTAGTCCGCCGGATGCTCGATGCCATAGAGCGTGACTTTGCCATGGAAATCGCGACCAAACTGCGAGACATAAGGATCGTCGCCGTTGAGAAAAGCGTGGCCTCCAGCGGGCAGCGACTCGATCAACTCGTACTTGGAGCGCGCAATCCCTGCCTGCGTACCGAAGCTCTCCAGATGGGCAAGGCCGACGTTGGTCACCACGCCTTCGTCGGGCGCGGCAATCTGCGCCAGGGTGGTGATCTCGCCCGCGTGCGACATCCCCATTTCGATGACCGCGATCTCGTGCTGCGGCTCCAGGCGCAATAACTGCATCGGGAGCCCGAAATGATTGTTCAGATTTCCCAGCGACTTTAGCACATGAAACTGAGCGCCCAGCACGTGCGCAATGCATTCCTTGGTGGTGGTCTTGCCCGCCGAGCCGGTCACTGCGATCAGCTTCTTTCCCCACAGACGCCGCACCGCTGCGCCAAGGTGTTGCAGCGCCAGGGTGCTGTCTCCAACGGCGATTAACTTCGACGGATCGGTATAGCGGGCAAGCTGACGGCTCTCAACCACGGCGGCCACCGCACCCGCTGCCAGCGCGGCTTCCGCATAGTCATGACCGTCCAGCCGCTCGCCTTTAATGGCGAAGAACAACTCGCCCGGACGCAGCGTGCGCGTGTCGATGGAGTAGCCCTCGGCCATTGCATCATGAGTGAACCCGCCGCTGCCTTGAATGAATTCCGCAACCCGGCTTAATGGAAGCTTCATGCGTTTTCGCCTCCTCGTCTGTGTCCAATCTTCTTATCTAGTCTGTTGTAACCCAGTCTGTTGAGTTCCTCGGCCGCAACCTCGCGGTCGTCGAAGGGAACAACGCCTTCACGCGTCGTCTGCGTACGCTCGTGCCCCTTGCCTGCAAGCAGAACAATGTCTCCCGGTTGCGCCTCGGCCAGAGCGACCGCAATGGCCTTGCGGCGGTCAGGCTCTGCGGCAAAGCGCGTTCTGGTTTCGCGCAGTCCCACGATGGATTCCTCGATGATCAGCGCCGGATCTTCACTGCGCGGATTGTCCGAGGTGACAACCACAAAGTCGCTTCCTTCTCCGGCGGCGCGTCCCATCTTTGGTCGCTTGCTGCGGTCGCGATCTCCGCCGCAGCCGAACACCGTGATTACTCTTCCATTGCTACGCGCGGCGAAGTCGCGGGCCAGCCGCGTGAGGTTCTTAAGCGCATCGTCGGTGTGCGCGTAGTCCACCACCAGGGCGAAGGGCTGCGACTCATCCACGCGCTCAAAGCGTCCGGGAACGGCGCTCATTTCCGAGATTCCGCGTGCGATTTGCTCCGCCGTGCAGCCGCGCGCGTAAGCCGCGGCACAGGCTGCAAGAACGTTGTACACGTTCACCCGTCCAATCAACGGCGAGTGTAGATCAATGCGGCCATCGGGTGTAGTCAGCGCAAAGCTGTTTCCCCGCGGCGTCATCTCCAAGTGCTCAGCATGGAAGTCGCCTTGCTCAATCCCATAGGTGAACAGTTGGGAGTGCCGTCGCGAAAACTCCGCAAGTGTGCGTCCGTACTCGTCGTCTACATTCACGACCGCCACGCGGGGCGGCTCGGTGCCGCAGCCCTCGAAGAGAATGCGTTTCGAGGCAAAATACTCCGTCATCGTTCCGTGGTAGTCGAGGTGGTCCTGCGTGAGATTCGTGAAGATGGCTACATCGAATGGAATGCCGAATATACGCGCCTGCTGCAGCCCATGCGAGGAGACTTCCATCACGGCCTCCATGGCTCCGCGGGCCAGCGCGCGGGCGAACATCTGATTCAGCTCCAGTGACTCAGGCGTGGTGTGAGGCGCGGCGAGAATCTCTCCGGGCAGGTGATACTCAACCGTACCGACCAGAGCGTTCTTGCGCCCCGAGGTTTGCAGGATCGCTTCCAGAATAAACGCCGTCGTGGTCTTGCCGTTGGTACCCGTCACTCCGGTTACGCGCAACCGCTCGCCGGGGCGCTTGTAGAAGTTTGCGCTCATGCGGGCCAGGGCGCGCCGTCCGTGCGGCACCACCGCCCAGGCAACACCTTCGCGCGGAGTCTCTTGCACTGAGTCGGTGACCACCGCTGCGGCTCCGGCGGCAATGGCCGTGTCGATGTAACGGTTGCCGTCCGTGCTTTCGCCGCGCATGGCAACGAACACCCACGCCGGCCGCACCCGGCGCGAGTCGTAGTCGAGCCCCTTCACGGCGCAATCGCCGCTCTGAGAGAGCACTTCTGCACCGTCGAGAATTTCCAGAAAGTTCATCACGTCAATTTTGTCCGAAGCCTGCGCCAAATGCGAAACTCGCTCGCGGCAGGCAGATCTAACGCGAGAAGCGGACCGCGATCTTCGATCCCGGCGGTAAATAAGCACCCGGCGGAGGTTGCTGTTCGCGGGCCGTTCCGCTGCCCACAACCTGTAGTTCAAATCCAACTTTGTGCGCCGCCGCAATCGCTTCGCGCATCGACAAGCCCAGCAATGATGGTACCGTGGAAGCGCCTCCCATATCGAGTACCACGGTTCCACCCCGAGCATCAATCTGCGCCGCTGCCGGTGCCTGCAAGGCTGGCGTGGGTGAGGTGGCAAAGTCAGCCTTTGCCGTGGCAGGAAGCGTCGCCGGAACACCTGTGCTTTCCAAGTCGAACATCCCGCCGGAGGCATGTGGCTGCGTATCTTCTGTATCGCCTTCGGCAGCACGCGCCTGAAGCAAGTGGCGCGCGGGATTGTACTTCGGCTCCACGTCGTGCGGCACGCCGTAGTAGGCCAAGACCTGTTCGGCCACGCGCTTGAACACCGGCGCCGAGACCTGACCGCCCTGGTGCAAGCCGCGTGGAGAATCCAAGATAACCGCAATCGTCAGTACAGGATTATTGACCGGGGCAAAACCAACAAAGCTCGCAACGTAATCCGTCTTCGAATATGCATGAGTGCGCGGATCAATCTTCTGCGCCGTACCCGTCTTTCCTGCCGAGGTGTAGCCATCCAGAATGGCGCGGCGTGCCGTGCCTTCCAGCACGACCTCTTCGGTCAACCGGCGCATCACCGCGGCGGTGTAGGACGAGATGACGCGCCGTTGTCCCTGGGGATGAAACTCGATGCGCTGGTATCCCTGGTTCGGCGGAGTCACTCCGGCAACGATGCGCGGTGACGAGTATATGCCGTCGTTGGCGACCGACGACATCATCGAAACCACCTGCAGCGGAGTTACTCCAACCTCCTGCCCGATTGCCATTGAGCCAATCGAAGACGCTGCCCAACGGCTTGGCTTACGCACCAGCCCTCGCGTTTCGCCCGGCAACTCCACATTCGTAAGCTGTCCGAAGCCGTACAACTGCATATGCTTGTAGAAGCGGTCGGGGCCGAGACGCAGGGCCATCTTTACTGCGCCCACGTCGCTGGACTCTGCATAGGCTTTCTCCAGCGTCACCGTGCCGATGTGGTGCGAATCGCGAATGCGAATTCCGCCCACCATGATGTAGCCGGGATCGCAGTTAATGACCTCTTCGGGGCGCGCGAGCTTTTCCTCGAAGGCCGAAGAATACGTGACTGTCTTGAAAACCGAGCCAGGTTCGTAGACATCGCTGACCGCATGGTTCTTCAGCTTTTCCGGCGTGATCTCGCGCGAGAGGTTCGGATTGAAGGAGGGCGCATTGGCCAGGGCGAGTATCTCGCCTGTACGCGGATTCTGCACCACTACAGTGCCGCTGACCGCCTTTGTCTCCTCCATCGCCTGCTCCAGCTCCTTTTCGGCGATGTACTGAATCTTTTCGTCAATGGTGAGCACAATGTTCGCTCCCGGCTCGGGAGGATGCTCCATGTGTCCAAACCATTTGCGACGCGCGTCCATGGTGATCACCACCCGGCCCATCACGCCGTTTAACTTGTCCTGGTACTGATGTTCGATGCCGGCTAGCCCGGCGTCTTCCATGCCGACGTAGCCCAGTACCTGCGCGGCCAGTGTCTTCTTGGGATAAAAGCGCTTCAGTTCCTTCTGAAAATAAATGCCGCGAAGGCCAAGCGCCCGGATGCGGTCGGCGGTTTCGCCGTCCACCTTACGCGCAATCCAGGCAAAATTCTTCTGCGACTGCATGCGCTCCAGCAAACTGTCGGGATCTTCACCAACCAATTTTGCCAGCAGGGTTGCTGTGGTTCTCTGGTCGGGGACTTCGCTAGGCACGGCGAAGACGGAATCGACCTGCACGGTCATCGCCAACTCCTGCCCGTTGCGGTCGTAGATGATGCCGCGCTGTGGAGAGATCTCCACCGTGCGCTGTTGCTGACGCTGCGCGCGATGCACCCATTCTCCGTAGTGCAGCACCTGCAGATACCCCAGCCGACCCACGATCAGCACAGCCCAAAAAAAGAGGAATGCACCAAACTTAAGCAGGCGCGCCTTTGCATCAATTGGAGCCCTGCCGCCTGCCGCCATCACTCACACCCGCGCCGCCGGGGAGCGTGGAAAGTCCCCGGCACTGGAATTGCCAGCAATACCGGAACGGCGGAGAGAACTCCACGACGCTGCAGAAGAGCGATGGAGACTCCGGAATACCCGAATAAGGCCGGAAAATTGTACCTTTCCAAGGTAATACAGCGATGACGGCCCGTACAGGTGCTTATTGTGTAAAACCTGTATGGTGCCGTCATTCGCCTGAACCAAGCTTTGGCTTCGTACTTAGTTTGGAACTGAAATTACCGAGATATTGGTGGCGCGCGCCATTACCGGAGCGCTGTGATCGATCGTGTCCGCCTCGTCCAACTGCTGCACCTGGCCCACCGCAGGTAACGCCATACCCATTTGGCGAGCGATGAAATCAATCCGGCCCGGCTCCTTCAGTGTCGCCTCTTCGAGCTTCAGAGTGCGATTCACCTCGGACAACTGCTCCCGCTGCATGCGCAAATCCTCGATCTTGTAGCCGTATTCAATCGAGCTGCAGTGCTGGCACAGATACACCAACACCATCATGAAGAAAACGACTACGGTCGCGCTGAAGACGCGAATTTCGCGCTTGCGCACAGGATCTTCCGAGCGCACCAGACGGGAGTTATCGATGGCCTTGTGAAAGTAAATTTCCGGCGCCCCAGGCATGTACCGGCGTGGCGCGGCCGGAGAGGTGTTTTGCAACCCGTTGCTCATCGTGGAGCCCATTGCTGCGCTCAATGTTGCGCCCATCTTTTGCGGCAATGCCGCTGCCCAGATCGCCATATTTCACTCCCTACTTTTCCAAAGTTCTGCACAGCATGCACAGGTTTTTCCACATGATGTTCAGAACTATTCCAAAAAATCTATCTTTTCCCGCCGCGCCCGCGAACTTCCATCCGTATCGCTGCGCGTAATTTCGCCGAACGTGCCCGCCAGTTTTTCGCGGTCTCTTCGTCGGAGGCAATCACCGGCTTCTTGGTCAAAGGCTCCCACACTCCATCGCGGGCTCCTTCGCGCATGGCGTCCTTCACCATGCGATCTTCCAGTGAGTGAAAGCTGATGACGACCAGTCTTCCACCCGGTTTTATTACCTGGGGCGCGCCCTTCAGCAGTGCCCGCAAATCATCCAGTTCCCGATTCACGTAAATCCGGATCGCCTGGAAAGTCAGGGTCGCGGGATGAATGCCTTTGCCTCGCGGCTGATTCATTGGCCGGGCGGCGGCCGATATAACTTGTGCTAGATGAGCGGTTGATTTTATCGGCCGTGCCCGTACAATGGCTCTGGCTATTCTCCGTGACCTCCTTTCCTCACCGAATTCGTAAATCAGATCAGCGAGATCGCTCTCGTCGAACTGGTTTACCACTTGATCGGCGGAGAGCTCGGCATGCGGGTTCATGCGCATATCGAGCGGGCCTTCCGCCTGAAAACTGAATCCTCGGCTGGCATCGTCAAACTGCATCGAGCTGACTCCAAGATCGGCGAGTACGCCGTCCGCGCTGCCAGGGGCCACGCGCTCGGCCATCTCGGCGTAGGAGGCGTGGTGCAGCGTGATCGTGGGCCAGTCCTGCTCGCGCCCTTGCGGAGCCGTCAAACGTTTGCCTGCTATCTCTAGCGCCTTGGTGTCCTTATCGAATCCGATCAGCTTGCCCTCGGGACCGAGCATTGCTGCGATGGCCGAACTGTGTCCGCCCAACCCGAGAGTGGCATCGATGTAAGTTCCCCCGCGCTTGATTGCCAGGAAGTCGATTGCCTCATTTAAAAGAACCGGTGCATGGCTGAATCGTCCCCCGCCATGCGCGCCCGTCAGAGCGCCTTCACTGCCTTCGGACTCAAGGTCGTCCACCAACTAAATTCCCACCCGCGCCAACTCATCAAGGTCGGCAGGCGTCAGCGGATTGTTCTCCACGTCCGAGCCAAATTCCTCCCTGATGCGAATCTCAAGGTGCTTCAACTTGCCGATGACAGAGACTTCACCCTTCAGCCCGAACTTGTTGCGGAGCCACTCCGCAATCGTCAACCGGCCCTGGCTGTCCAGCGCCACTTCCTGTCCGTAATAACTCGTAGTATTCAAGAACTTTTGTACTGTCTGGTTCGAGATCGGCTGGGCCGCTGCCCGCTCTTCGATCGCTTCCCATTCCTTCAGCGGATACAGCTCGATAACCCTTCCATCACGACTGGTGATATAGAATTGGTCGTCATAATTCCGGTCGATTTCACGTTTGAAATCGGCAGGCATCTTGAGGCGGCCTTTTTCATCCAGTCGGGTTGGACAGTTGCCGCGAAACATTCAGAAAGCCCTCTCGTGGGCTTGGCTCTCACAGGCTGGCTGGGCCAGCAAGGAGGTTGTAGGTCGTTCGGGAACCTTGGCCGATAGTTAAAGTTACTCCACTACGGTCCTTTTTGATCCACTGTAGTCTACTTTACGTACATTCCTCTTTCTGTCAAGGGCGAAATTGCCTTATCCGACATTTTTTATTTGATTTTTTGCGGATTTCGTTCTTAGAGCGGTTCCTAAGTAGTTATATCCAGAGAAGAGGGATTGGAGTAAGTTGCAGTTGGCGATTTCTCTGTGAAGACACAAATCGATGCCACGAGCATATTCGGATGATTTGCGGTGCAAGCTTCTGCAGGCATACGAAAGGGCCGGGATCGGCCTGGAGCAGCTGGCGGAGCAGTTTGGTGTCAGCTACGGTTTTACAAAGAAGATTCGACGGCAACAGCTAAAGTCGGGACAAATGGAGCGGCCTCTGCAACGGGTACATGGGCCGGTGAGCCGGGTGACCGACGCAGTGAAAGGCCATCTGCGGCAGCAGTTGCAGGATCAACCTGATCTCACGCTGGCCGAGTTGGGGCAACGGCTGGAGCAACATCTGCAGGTGAAGCTCAGCAAGACGCGACTCTGTCTTGAACTCCAGCGGCTGGGGTTGAGGCGTAAAAAAAACGTTGCACGCCAGTGAGCAGGACACGGAAGAAGGCCGGCAGCGACGGCAATCGTGGTGGGAGTTGATCGCTCGAATCGATCCGCAACGCTTGGTGTTTCTGGACGAAAGCGGCGTGACCACCGAGATGACCCGTCGCTACGGGCGCGGCGAACGCGGTGATCGTGTGTGCGAGGGTGCTCCGGGGGGGCACTGGCATACCGTGACTCTGTTGGGAGCGATCACGATGAACGGCCTGCTGGCCACCATGACGATCCCAGAACCCACCGACGGTGACGTCTTTCTGGCCTATCTGGAACAGGTCCTATGTCCGCGATTGCGCCCTGGACAGGTTGTGATCATGGACAATCTGTCGGCACATAAGCATCGGCTGGTTCGCATGTTGATTGAGCAAGCCGGAGCCGAACTGCTCTATCTACCGCCGTACTCACCGGACTTCAATCCCATCGAGAAGTGCTGGTCCAAGATCAAACAACACTTACGAGCAAGCAAAGCTCGAATACTCGACACCCTCGACCTCGCCATCACAGCCGCCATGGCAGCTATCACCGCCCAAGATTCCGCGGCTTGGTTTCAATACTGCGGTTATCGGACACGGACACCATGAAACCGCTCTAAACCCTGCGAAGGACAAGAGCGTGCAGAATTTCCTCAGACGTGAGCTGCTAAACGGAGCGCGTGGAGTTATGGGGCAGGCAATGCGGTCCGGGCGCTAACGCGAGCTTTGCTTTTCGAGGTCTTCCAATGCTGCGGGCCGTTGTTCCTGGATGTCGCTGTAGCCCTTGGGATCAAAGGTCGCAGTGTAATAATGATGCGCCCGCTCCCAGGCCTCGTCGTCGGGCGGTGCGCCGAACGTCTGCAGATAGAGCGGCGAACCGGGGAAGGGATACATCGGCACGGGCTCGCTGACCCAAACTCCCTCGGCCTTCATCTGTTCCTGCCAGCGGCGAATCTCGTCGCGATCGTCGTGCTCGGTGAGGATCAGGTTGGCCTGCACCCAGGGGATGCGCTGCCGGGCGTAAATCAGCAGTTCGCTGATCCGAGCGGTACTCATCCGGCAGTTCTTGTTTAGTTCGTCGCGTCCGGCATCGGTAATTGATTCCACACCGCACTCAATGGAGATGGTGTGGGCTCGCCCGAGCAGGTCGAGCTTCTCTTCATCCCAAAGGTCAATCCGGGTCTGGAATCCGATACGGACCTGGCGCCGCGAAATCTCTTCCAGCAGCCGCAGCACATTTTTACCAACACCGAAGATCTCGTCGATGAAGTAGATGTAATCGACGCCGCGCGCAATCAGGCGATCGATCTCCAGCAGCACCGCATCCAGGCTGCGCTCGCGGAACTTGTTGCGGAAGAGTTGCTTGTTGCAGAAGCTGCAATTCCATGGGCAGCCGCGGGCGAACTCAATCTCGGCGCCGCGCCCGCTGCCCTGATTGAATACGTGATGCCGGTGCCAGTGCTTCTCCACGTTGTAGTCGGCAAAGTCGAGCGCGCCCAGGGTCGCCATGTCCACCACGGCAAGGCCGGCGCTCAAGTGCTCTCGCCCAGCGCGGTCGCGGAAGCATATGCCGTCGATCAACTCCCAGGGTTCGCCGGCCAGTGCTGCAAGTGCGTCTTCGCTTTCGCCACGAATCACAATATCAGCGCCGCTCTTGCGCAGGGCAGCACGTGGAGTTGCGGAGCTGTGCGGTCCGATCAGTACTTTCGTCGCGCGTCCCCCGATTCCAGCAATCCATTCACGCGGAACCCGCAATTCCGGCGGCGGGCAGCGCCAGAACAGGTAGGAAGGGGTCGAAGGGATCACAAGGAAATCCGGATCGAAGTGCTCGACCCGCTCTCGCGTCTCCGTCAGCGAAAGATCGTCGGTCTGAGCATCGATGACCAGCGCCTGATTGTCTTTGGCGTGAATCTTCTGTGCAGCGAACAGCAGTTCCAGGGGGATGTGCGGATCGCGGCAGCCGAAATATGTGGAGCCGACGAAGTCCCAATTCGGATTGACCAAGGCGTAACGCGCCACTACGCCGTCCTCCGCGCAGGAGTCAGCAACTCCGGCCTTGCCAGCCGCTCAACGCGCGCGGGCGCAAACAACTCGCGGTTTCCGCGATACCACTTCCAGATTCCTTTCACAATGTCATCCAGATCGATTCGTGGCTGCCATCCCGTAGCGCGCGTGAACTTGCCATGATCGGTGATGTAGATCATCTGATCGCCGGCGCGCATCTCGCCAAAGTTGTAGGCGATCCGCGCTCCGGTAATCTCCTCCACGCGGTCCATCAACTCCAAAAGTGAGATCGTGTTCTTCTCTCCGCCGCCTATGTTAAAAATCTGGCCTGCAGTGCGTTCGCGATTCGCGTACGCGGACTCGAAGGCGCACAACAGATCCTCAACATAGAGAATGTCGCGCACCTGGTGGCCGTCACCGTAGATCGTGACCGGCTTGCCTTCGAGCGCGGAGTACAAAAAGTGCGCAACCCAGCCCTGGTCTTCGCTGCCGAACTGGCGCGGCCCCGCAATGCAGGACATCCGAAAGACCACCGAGCGCAGGCCATAAATGCGCGCGTAATCGCGCACATACTGGTCGGAGCCGCCCTTGGAGCAGCCATAGGGAGAGTGGAAATCCAGCGGTTGCGACTCGTCGGTTCCCTTGCGTCCGACCGCCACATAGCGAGCGCCTTCGACGCGCACGTCGCCATAGCCAGAGTTGCCATAAACCTTGTTGGTTGAAGTGAACAGCATGTACGGTTTCTGCCCATGCTGCCGCGCCGCTTCCAGAATGTTGAAGGTGCCGCCGAGGTTCACCTCGAAGTCCAGCCTGGGGTCCGCCAATGAGGTAGTAACCGCTACCTGCGCCGCGAAGTTATAGATTTCAGTCGCGTACTTCACCGCCCGGCCGACCATCACTGCATCGCGAACGTCTCCCACGGTGATCTGCAACCGCCCGGTACGACCTGCCACTTTTTGAAGAAAGTCCAGATTATGGCGTGCGCCCTGCCGTGAAAGGTTATCAAACACGTGTATCTTGGCTTCGGTGGTCTTCAGTAGTCGTTCGGTCCAGTTGGAGCCAATGAATCCTGCTCCTCCAAAAATAACGATGGACCGGAACTCTGACTTATTCGTCCCCATTGCGTGTTTCCCCTGTTCGCTTCCGAAAAGCGTTCTCCGGAGCAGCTTGCGAATTGAGCCTAGGGTAGGTAGATGCCAAGAAACGAATGTACGTTGACCCGCAAACGTATTTAGCTGCTCAGCGTCCTCGTGATGGAATGGCTTATACTTGTACATCCTCTCGCGACTTGCTTAATTCCATTGGACTAAGTAATTCGAGGAAAACATTCCTATGCCAGCAGACGCGGCAGCAACAATGGTCACAATCGACGACGTGCGAAGTGCTTACGCGCGAATCCGTGAGTCGCTATTTCTCTCGCCATGTTCGCACTCCGAGACCTTTTCACAGCTTTCCGGTAATCAGGTTTTTCTCAAGCTTGAAAACCTGCAGATGACCGGAGCATACAAGGAGCGTGGCGCGCTCAACCGCATATTGGAGCTGACCCCGCAGGAAAAGGATCGTGGACTGATCGCGGCCTCGGCGGGCAATCACGCACAGGCCGTCTCGTATCACGCCAGCAAACGCGGAATCCCGGCCGAGATCGTAATGCCCATCGCGACGCCGCTGAATAAGGTGATGGCGACCCGCCGCTTCGGCGGAGAGGTGGTACTGCACGGCGCCAATTACGACGAAGCTTGCGAGGAGGCCAAGCGTCGAGCGTCGGAATCCGGCCTCACCTTCATCCACGCCTTCGATGATGATGCAGTGATTGCCGGACAGGGAACACTTGGTCTGGAACTGTTGGGACAAAATCCTGATATCGATGTGGTCATTGCCGCCATCGGCGGCGGCGGGCTGATCAGCGGCATGGCTTGCGCATTGAAGGAGATCAATCCACGCATCCGAGTCGTCGGGGTGCAGACCTCGCGCCTGCCCTCGATGAAGGCGGCCATCGATGCCGGACACCTCGTCACGCTGCCCGTCGCCTCCACCCTGGCCGACGGCATCGCCGTGCGCCGTGCCGGTGAACGTACCCTGCCTATGGTGCGCAAGTACGTGGATGAAATCGTCACCGTAGAAGAGGAAGAGATCGCCAGCGCAATTCTGCTTCTGCTGGAGCGGGAAAAGACCGTAGCCGAAGGCGCGGGTGCCGCCGCCGTCGCCGCCATCCTGCATCACAAGATCAACTGCACCGGCAAACGCATCGCGGCTATCATCAGCGGCGGCAACATCGATGTCGGCATTCTTTCTCGCATCATCGAGCGCGGCCTTGCTAAAGACGGGCGCCTCATCCGTCTGCGCATACATCTACCCGACTATCCCGGTGCGCTGCACACTCTCACCGGAGTTCTGGCCGAGCACCGCGCCAACATCGTCGAGACCTCCTATGACCGCAAGTTCGGCGTCGATCTCGGCTACTCCGCTATCGATATGACGATGGAAACTCGCGGCAACGAGCACGTCGAGAATCTGCTCACCGCCCTCGCCAGCTCCGGATACCAATTCGAGCGCATTCAGTAGCCGAGCAGTGGCAGGCAGCGCAGCGTTATCCGAGCGCCTCCGCGCGAGCTTTTCCTGTCCGCTTCGCGGTAACATTTATCCATGTCTCTTGTATGGCTGGTTGAATGCAAAATCTGCGCCCTGCGCTTCCCATTGCTGCCGCGTGATGCGGTCAGCGGAAAAAGCACTGACTCATTGATCCGCAATACACCGGTGGGGCGCTTCGAGTGCCCCCATTGTCACGAGTTTCAAGATTATTCGACCGACGACTTCATCCCCGGCGAAGGCGAGATCGTGCCTTCGCGTGAGGAGGAATAGGCTTCTCGGGAATTATTTCGCATCAACAGGCTCGGCCGGCGCGGAGGCGCCGGCCGAGCCGCATTTGCAAAGAAGGACTCTACCGTTTTAGAACCGTGCAGACCGAAGCGCAAATCGCGCCGCCGATGTTGAACGTAGCTGCCACATTCGCGTTCTTCTTCTGCAAGCCTTGCGATGCGCGGCCCATTAATTGTGTGAAGCACGTCGCCAGCATGGCAACGCCGGTTGCTCCAACCGGGTGACCCTTGGCGATCAGTCCGCCCGAGAGATTGATGCCGCACTCGTTATCCGGGCCATCCGGGCGCGCCTTTCCTTCCACCCAATACTTTGCGCCTTCACCAGGCTTTGCCCTGCCAATCACCTCGGTGGCAATCGCGCCCATCACGGTAAAGCAGTCATGCACCTCTGCCACGTTTACATCCTGCGGGGTGATTCCGGCCATCTCGTATGCCTTATGCATCGCCTTGTAAGCTCCAGCGGGGCGCAGAACGTCGCGTCCTGTCATGAGCAGCGGATCAGTGGCCTGCGCATATCCTGCGATCTCGACCGCATCTGCTCTGCTGACACCTAACTTTTTCAGCCCTTCTTCCGTGGCCA
Organism: uncultured Acidobacteriota bacterium; assembly: GCA_963786435.1. Classification (GTDB taxonomy): domain Bacteria; phylum Acidobacteriota; class Terriglobia; order Terriglobales; family Acidobacteriaceae; genus TOLSYN. Next base: position 623,786 of record CAWAZK010000002.1, on the reverse strand, counting down.
GAATGATTGCTGCGTAGCCATCGGTGACCTGAGAACAGTCGTAGGTCTTCAGCGGCAGGCCATCGACAATGTAGCGATTGAGCCCCTCGATCTTCAACACGTCATCGAGCGTAATTTTCACCTTGCTCATCTGTGCCAGAGGACTCTTATTGCCGTTGGCATACTCTTCCACGGCAATGGTCCCCAGATCGGCTTCCGTCACCTTGTAACGTTTCATGTAGCAGGACATGATTTCAGCAAACAGCTGGGGGAAGACGTACTCCTTGCCCGGGCGCTCGTCGGGGTGCGAATACATGCCCAGCGCGTGGCCGACGAGCTTGCCGTTCGCTTTGCCCTCGGCGTCGCGCATCTTCTCATAGCCCATCGCAACGCCGGTTTCGCCCCATCCGGCCTGCAACTTCAGGATCGTGGACAATATGGCCTGCCCGCCGGAGGCGCAGGCATTCTCAACGCTCTCAATCGGTTTGCCCTCCATACCTGGGACCGCTGCAATCAACCCGGAGACCAATCCCTGTTCGTTAAGGGAAATATTGCAGGCTGCCCCTACCGCACCCACATCCAGCAACGAGGGATCGGTGTTGATTTCACGGCATACACCCTCGATGGCGTTCCGGGCAATGTCGGGAACCGTCATCCCTAGTAGTTTTCCGAACTTTGATTGGTGAGAAGCAGCTATGTAAATCCGTTTCATCGTGAGTTGATCTCCTCCCAGATCTTCTATCAAAGATGCGCTGCCATGATTGTAAGATTCTGGACCTAGTATCGATTGTAATTGCAAGGAGAGGGAAATGGCCCTGGCAGGTGGGCACGCGCAGTTAAATGTGTGTAACAGTAGGGCGATTCAAATGCAGATGCGAAGCCCGGACCGCACCTGTAAGTGAGGAAGATCGAATAGCGTGTGCTGACGGCGATATAATTCTGCAATTCTGAAATGGGAGAAATCCAGATGCAAAGACGATTCCTGCAAACCGTGACGTTCATCTTGTCGGCATTTCTTTTGCTCACCGGCCTGAGCGTTGCCAGCGCGCAGACCGCCAACGCCCTGCCGAAAGATGTTCTCGCGGCCAATCAGGAAATCGACCGGGAGTTTCTTGAAGCGCATCGGGTGCCCAACGTGGACAAAATCATGGTCTTGTTTACAAGCAGCCCAGACATCTTTTTCATTGGGCCGACCGGGATTCTCTACCAGGGCCGCGAGCAGGTCCGCGAATCCATCGAAAAGTTTTTTACCAGAGTGGCATCGATGACGGGAGTGATTAATCATGTCACCTACCTGCCTGCCGGAGATGGCGTGATCGCCTACGGTCAGGTCACCTATCATCGCCAATTCAAGAACGGTGTAACCGACCAGCGCGTCGTCGTCTGGAGCGATTACAGGCGCAAAGAAAATGGAAAGTGGGTGTTAGTCTTCCGCCACGCTCAGTGGCCTTTGGCGAGCAACTCCATACCTGCGCCCGCAGCGCGATAACGGGAATGCAGAAAGGCCGGGAAGCGTAACTCCCCGGCCAGATCGCGTCTCGGTTTCTCCGTGAAACCAGCTCAGGCGGGAACCAATTCGCCCGACTTCACCGCCGCAAGTTTTTCCTCCAGCCACTTCATCCACTCATCCAAGCCATCGCCCTTGCTTGAGGTCTCGATGATCTGAATTCCAGGATGCACCGACCGCGCGTGGCTCTTGGCTAGCTCGGCGTCGAAAGGAACATACGGCAGCAGGTCCACCTTGCTCAGAATCATCAGCTCGGACTTCACAAAGATAGACGGATACTTCAGCGGCTTGTCTTCGCCTTCGGTCACAGACAGCATCACTATTTTGAAATGCTCGCCCAGATCGTAGCTGGTCGGGCACACCAGGTTGCCAACGTTCTCGATAATCAGCAGGTCGAAGCTCTCCAACGGCCACTCTGCCAGGTGCCGCTCGATCATCTTCGCGTCGAGATGGCAGGTGCCTCCGGTGATGATCTGCTTGACCGGAAAGCCCCACTGCGCCAGTCGCGTCGCGTCGTTTTCCGTTTGCAAGTCGCCGGTCAGCAGTACCACGCGCTTGCTCTTGTCCAGCCGCTCCAGAGTGCGCTCCAGCAGAGTGGTTTTGCCCGAGCCCGGTGAGCTGATGATGTTAACCACCAGGATCTTGTGCTCGCGAAACTTCTCACGTAACTCCGCGGCAATCTTCTGATTCTCGTTCAGCACTTTTTTCTCAACCACAATCTGGCTCATTCTTCTTCCACCTCAACGTATGCGATCTGAAGTTCTTCTCCAGCAATGGTGATGGTTGCGGCCTCGCCGCACGCGGGGCAGGCCGTGGCCCAGTTCTCCGCCCTGAACTCCGCATTGCATCCAGGACAGCGTTGCCGCCGCGCGATCTGTTCGATCTCCAGCGCAAGCGATTCCCAATCCGTATCTTTTATCACGCACTCAAAGCCAAAGCGCAGGCAGTCCACATCCACGCCCGCCAGCTCTCCCACCCGCAATCCAACTTTGGAGAAGTGCGCGCCCGCGTGCTGCTTCTTTAATTCGTCAAGCTGCTCCAGAACTGAAGAAACAATGGATAACTCGTGCATCAATGCCTCGCTGAAATTCCTGGCGCCGGGTAACGCTGCGCTGCCGGCCGCAGGCGCTCTGCTGATTCTCATCCTCTCATCAACGCCTTGGCTGTGATGGCGCGCACAGCTTCGGCGGATGTTCCGTCGCGGTAGAATTCAGATTTGCCCGGAGCGCACATGTCGGAACATTCTTTGCACAATCATCTTCCAGATCCGAACGACCCTCAAGCCTGGACCAGCTACGTCGAAGACTTTCGCCAATCCGCGCACAGCAGCGTAGAATGGATTGCCGAGTACCTTGGCAATATTCGCAGCTATCCTGTTCTGTCAACCGTCCAACCCGGCGAACTCATCGACGCACTTCCCACTCACGCACCCGAGCAGGGCGAGAGCTTCGATGCCATCCTCGAAGACTTCCGCAGTAAAATCCTTCCCGCGGTCACGCAGTGGAACCACCCGGGTTTCATGGCTTACTTCGGCACCACGGCGTCCACTCCCGGAATTCTCGCCGAGCTGTTGATCGCCGCCATGAACACCAACGGCCTGCACTGGAAGACCTCGCCCGCCGTGGCCGAACTGGAGCAGGTAGCACTGGGCTGGCTTCGTCAATGGCTCGGTCTGCCGCCGGAATTTTTCGGAATCATCTACGACACCGCCTCCACCAGCACCATGCACGCGCTCATCTGCGCCCGCGAATTCGCTCAGCCCGAGAGCCGCGAGCAGGGAAGCCGCGGAAACCTCGTCGTCTACACCTCCGAGCAAGCGCACTCTTCGGTCGAAAAGGGAGCCATTGCCATCGGCACGGGCCAACAGAATGTGCGCAAGGTCGCAACCGACGCGCAGTTCCGCATGAGGCCCGAGGCCCTGCGCTCGCTGATCGAAGCCGACATCCGCGCCGGACTGCAGCCCTGTTGTATCGTCGCCACCATCGGCACCACCTCCAGCACATCCGTGGACCCGGTCGCCGAGTGCGCACAACTCGCGGAGGAATTCGGCCTCTGGCTGCACGTCGATTGCGCCTACGCCGGTCCCTGCGCCCTGCTGCCCGAGTGCGCCGAATACTTCGTCGGTATCGAACGCGCTCACTCGGTCGTCACCAATCCGCACAAATGGCTGATGACTCCGATGGACCTCAGCGCCTTCTACACTCGCAAGCCGGAGATTCTGCGCCAGGCTTTCTCACTCGTCCCCGAGTACCTGCGCGCCAGCGAAGATCCGCGCGCCGTCCACCTGATGGACTACGGCGTGCCGCTCGGCCATCGCTTCCGCGGACTCAAGCTCTGGTTCACCCTGCGCTACTTCGGGCGTGAAGGTGTGATGGAATTTCTCCGCCGCCACAATCATCTCGCGCAGCAGTTCGCCGCATGGGTGGATGCCGACGCGCGCTTCGAACGTGTCGCCCCCGTACCTTTTTCCGTGGTCTGCTTCCGCCTGCGCGGCAGTGATGAAGTAAACAAAACGCTGCTCGAAAAAGTAAACGAGAGCCGGAGCATCTTCCTCTCGCACACCGCGCTCAACGGCCAATTCGTCATCCGTATCGCCATCGGCAACATCGCCACCGGATTGCAGGATGTTGAACTGGCATGGAGGCTAATTTTGGATGCGGCGGAGGAGGTTGGGCATGGCAAGGATTGAGTAGCATCACGACGTTGATTGTCGCTTCGCCCAACTCTTAATCGAACTCGTGGCGCACGATAATCCCTGCCAGATCAGCGAGACGGCCAGAATGAGCACGCCAATGTAAGATACGAGCCCAGCAGAGACAAAGTAATACATTACCGCAAGATCATGCCCGCTCTGATGCCGCTGTATCCAGCCCAAGCTCATTAGGGGAACAAGGTAAGACAGAATCATTACGCACGCGATTTTTCTGTGCAGTGGCGGCCTTGCCTTGGCGTCAGAATGCGAACCCTTGCGAGACCTGTAGAGGCGAAAAAGAAGAGCCATAAAGAAACAGAGCACGCCAGCGCGAATCGACAATTGGTCACGTGCAATTTCCGCATAGATCCCAGGGTCGTTTCCTATTGACGAAGGCGTCTGTAGAGCAATCTCAAAGAACTGAGCATAGACTCCAAGCAAAGAGCCGATAACTCCAGCCCACAACGCCGCGCGCAAATCGTTCGCTTTCATGGTGCCTGCTCCTTACGCCCAATACGTCCGGTCCAGCGTCCTGTATTGGATCGCCTCGGCGATGTGCTTGACTTCTAGGTGTTCGGCGCCTTCGAGGTCGGCGACGGTGCGCGAAACTTTCAGGATGCGGTCGTGGGCGCGGGCGCTCAAGCCTTGCTGCGTCATCGCGCGTTCAAGTAGGCGCTCGCAGTCCGCGGAAAGATCGCAGAAGGTGCGAATCTGCCGCGATCCCATCTGTGCGTTGGCGAAGAACTTCTCTCCTGCGGCACGGAAGCGCTGCAACTGCCGGTCACGCGCCTGCAGCACACGGTCGCGAATTGCAGACGAGGGCTCGGCCTGCACCTTGGAGCGCAGTTCTTTGTAATTCACCGCCGGAACGTCGATGTGAATGTCGATACGGTCCAGCAGCGGGCCGCTGATCTTCGAGACGTAGCGCTGAATCATCGGTGGAGTGCATTTGCACTCGCGGGCGCGGTCGTTGAAAAAGCCGCAGGGACAGGGATTCATTGCCGCCGCGAGCATGAAACGCGCCGGGAAGGTCAGCGACATCGACGCGCGCGCAATGGAGACCGTTCCATCCTCCAATGGCTGCCGCATCACCTCCAGCACATTGCGAGGGAACTCCGGAAGTTCGTCAAGAAACAGCACGCCGTTGTGCGCGAGTGAAACTTCTCCCGGACGCGGCACCGCGCCGCCGCCGATCAGTCCCGCATCGCTGATGGTGTGGTGCGGCGAGCGGAACGGGCGCACGCCTACCAGTCCCGAGCCTCCGTCCAGCACTCCGGCAACGCTGTGAATCTTGGTCGTCTCCAGCGCTTCCTCAAAGGTCAGCGGCGGAAGGATCGTCGGCATGCGCTTGGTAAGCATCGTCTTGCCGCCGCCCGGAGGTCCGATCATCAGAATGTTGTGGCCGCCTGCGCAGGCAACTTCCATGGCGCGCTTGGCCGTGTGCTGGCCGCGCACGTCCTTAAAATCCACCGGATGATGCTCAACCTGTTCGAGCAGCGCCAGGCTGTCCACCACCAGCGGCTCGGGGCCTTGTCCAGTGTTGATGAGGCGCACTACATCGAGCAGGCTCTTCATCGGGAAGACCTTCACGCCCTCCACCACGGCGGCTTCGCGCGCATTCTCCTCCGGCACCAGCAGGTTTGGAATCTTGCGCGCACGCGCCGCGACCGCAATCGGCAGCGCGCCGCGTACCGGACGCAGGCCGCCGTCTAACGAAAGTTCGCCGACGATGACGAACTCACTGAGCTCGCGCTTGTTCAGCCCGCCGTAGGCGCCCAGGATTCCCAAGGCCATCGGCAGATCGAAGCCTGAGCCTTCTTTTTTTAAATCCGCAGGAGCCAGATTGATGGTGATGTGGGTGGGAGGTATGTCGTAGCCGCAATTTTTCAGGGCAGCGCGAATGCGCTCGCGGCTCTCGCGCACCGCCGTGTCCGGCAGGCCAACGGTGGTGAAGTGGTCCTCGTTCATCTTGACGCCGGAGACATCGACTTCCACGTCAATCAGGTTCGCGTCGATGCCGTACACGGCCGCGCTCAGGGTCTTGAAGAGCATAAAATGCCACCCTCGTGCAGGCCGTAAAGTCCTTGCCCGCGAATCGTTTGTGCTCTGGAGGTTCGTTGGTAATTCTACGGTATGTTCCCGGCCACTGCACCAACTCTCGACGTGATCTTGTGTGCGTCAACGTTGTCGGGCAGGCGGCGAGCGTCAAACGTGGTTCTTCGTCGCAAACTTGAGCCGAGTTTGCTAAACTTGAAGCAGTTCCTTAGCCAGAACGGGCGTTCAACCCGCACCGCAGATTAACCTGCTGCATCTAAATGAGATGACCGCTCCTGGTGGAACGTCCTCGTCAGGATGACGGTGAGGTATACGCAATGGCGAGCATCGGCAGACGTGAGCAGGAGATTCTGACCGCCATCGTCGAGACCTACATCTCGACCGGTGAGCCGGTAGGCTCGCGCACGCTGGCTCGGCGCAACCGCGAGGGATTGAGCGCGGCAACGATTCGCAATGTGATGGCGGATCTGGCCGAGGCCGGATTGCTGGCACAGCCGCACACCTCGTCAGGGCGCGTACCGTCGGTGGAGGGCTATCGCTACTATGCCGAGAGACTTTCCGGCGAGGCGAGCTCTGACTCCGGACGACGAACAGACCATTCAGCGCTACTTTCACGGCGTAAATGAAGTTCAGGATTTCATGGAGCGCACCTCGCATGTGCTCTCGCTGATCTCCTCGGGTGTGGGCGTGGCTGTGACTTCGACCGGCCCGCGCAAGGCTCTGGAGCACGTTCATTTTCAGCGGATGGCCGAGCAGCGCGTGCTGGCCATTGTGGTTACGCGGAGTGGCGTAGTACATGACCGCGTGCTGCGTATCCCGCGCGATGTGGATCAATCGGAACTCGACTTGGCGGCGCGATACATCAATGACAACTTCCGCGGCTGGCTGATCGAGGACGTGCGCCGGGAGTTGGAGCGGCGCATCGAACAGGAGCGAAGCGAGTACGACCGGCTGATGAACTCGGTCGCTCAGCTCTACCAGAGTGGCGCGCTGGCCACAAAGGATGAAGCCGCTGAGGTCTTTGTGGAAGGCACGGCCAACCTTGTCTCCAGCGAGAACGACACCGAGCGCCTGCGCCAGTTGCTGAAGACGCTGGAAGAGAAGACACGAATTGTTGAGTTGCTCTCCTCCTACGTGGATACGCGCCAGGAAGCGGTGCGCGTCATTATCGGCCTGGAGGAGAAGATGCCGGATCTGAGCAGCTTTGTGCTCATCGGCGCACCCGCCCGCAGCGGGCAGGAAATTCTGGGACGGCTGGCCGTCATCGGACCTACGCGAATGGATTATCAGCACACGATTACAGCCGTGTCTTACATCGCACGGCTGTTCGACAAGTTATTAAATGACTCGGAATAAACAAACATCATGACTAAAGAAGAAGACATTCAGAACACTCCGGTAGATGTGGAGCACGAGCTTCCGCAGGGCGATACAAGCGACGATACGGTCATCACGCAGCCGACCGAAATCGATAAGCTGAAATCGGAGAACGCTCTCTATCTCGACCGCCTGGCGCGCCTGCAGGCGGAGTTCGATAATTTCCGCAAACGCAATCATGCGCGAGCAGCAGGAGTTTCGCGAATATGCGCTCACCGATACTCTGAAGCAACTGCTTCCGATTCTCGACAGCCTGGATCGCGCGCTGAAGAGCGAAGGCGTCTCCGCCAAGGACTTTCGTTCCGGCGTGGAGTTGATCGACCGCCAGTTCCACGACGTGCTCACGCGTCTTGGTGTGGAACCGATTGCAGCGCAGGGACAGCCCTTCGATCCCAGTCAGCATCAGGCGATTCAAATGGTAGAGACCGACGAGGTTCCGGACCATCATGTGATTGATGAATTGCAACGCGGCTACCGCCTTCGCGACCGCGTACTGCGCGCCGCAATGGTGCGTGTAGCTCAGAAACCGAACAAGTAAACTGGATTAGGCGCTGCATTGCGCTACGGAGGACGACCGCTCCGGCGGTCTTTTGAACAACTGGCTACCAACGTGAAACGCGATTACTACGAAATTCTCGGCGTCAACCGCACGGCGCCCGATGCCGAAATCAAGAGCGCCTATCGCAAGATGGCGCTGCAGTATCACCCGGACCGCAACCCTGGCGACGATGAATCGGAGGAGCGCTTCAAGGAGTGCAGCGAGGCATACTCCGTGCTCAGCGATCAGCAGAAGCGCGCCGCCTACGACCGCTTCGGCCATGACGCGTTTACCAACGGCGGTGGCGGACAGTCGCAGAGTGGTTTCCAGCAGGTGGATCTCAGCGATCTCTTTGGAGAGATGTTTGGCTTCGGCGATCTGTTCGGCAACGCCGGAGGACGCGGGGGACGGCGGTCGCGCGCGCAGCGTGGGGCAGACATCCGCGAAGACCTGACCATCACCTTTGAAAACGCGGCATTCGGCGTTGAGAAGGAAGTCACGATCCGGCGCCGCGAATTATGCGACGCCTGCAATGGCACCGGTGCCGCTGGAGGTAAAGCGCCCAGCCAATGCCGCCAGTGCAACGGTCATGGGCAGGTGCGCTATCAGCAGGGGTTCTTCAGCGTGGCTCGGACCTGCCCGGTCTGCCAGGGCACAGGTGCAATGATCGAGAATCCGTGTTCGGCGTGCAGCGGGCAGCGCGTCGTGAACCGGAGCCACACGATGCAGGTGAAGGTTCCGGCGGGCGTGGAGGACGGGACGCGCATTCTCTACAACGGACACGGCAATGCCGGACTCGACGGCGGTCCGGCCGGCGACGTCTACGTTGTGCTGCACGTGACCGAGCATCAGTTCTTCGAGCGTGATGGCAAGGATCTGCACTGCGCAATTCCGATCTCCATCACCCAGGCCGCGCTCGGCGCTAAGGTAACCATTCCAACGTTGGAGGGAGAAGCCACCCTCGATATTCCCGCAGGAACGCAGAGCGGAACCAGCTTCCGCGTGCGCAAGCGTGGCGTGCCGGTGCTGAACGGAAGCGGCCGCGGCGATCTGTTCGTCGAAGTGAAGGTCACTACTCCGGAGAAGCTCACGCGGCAGCAGCGCGAATTGCTGGAGCAACTGGCAGAGACGCTGGGGCAGGAAAACCCGCCCCAAAAGCGCAGCCTGCTCAATAAAATGAAAGACATCTTCAACTAACAGGTTTCATCAGCAATCAGATGGGCGCGGAATTTTTCCGCGCCCTTTCTTATGCAATCAGCTTCGCGGTCTATCTTTGAAAGCTCCCGCTGATTGCTTTAGGCTGGAGGCATGACACGCCGCCGCTGGATTGTCGACGAATTTTCTGCCGATCACGCTTCACTGCTGGGAGCGAACGCCGCCCATTTGGCGCGAGTGCTGCGGGCGCGCGTTGGGCAGGAGTACGACATCGTCTGCGGCGAACAGGTGCGAATTGGAACCATCGCATCGGTTTCCGAAGAGCGCGTGGAGTTTGCTCTGGGCGATCTGGTAGTAGAAGGATGCGAGCGCGAGATCGTGCTGGTGATGGCCATTTACAAGTTCGACCGCATGGAGTGGGCGATTGAAAAATGCACCGAGCTGGGCGCGACGCGGATCATTCCGGTGATTGCGCGGCGCACCGACGCGCACCTGGCAGGGGCGGCGGCGAAGCGAGTGGAGCGATGGCGTCGCATTGCGCATGAGGCGGCGCAGCAATCGCGTAGATTACGTCCTCCACAGATCGACGAAGCGGTGAAGTTGAAATCCGCGCTGGCTTTGGAGGCTCCTACGCGGCTGCTGCTCAACGAAAATGAGCGCAGTAAAAAAATTCGCGAGGCGCTGCAAGAAGCGGCCGCACCGATCATTTTCGCCGTTGGACCAGAAGGCGGATGGACGGAAGAGGAGCTCTCACAATTCAGCGAAGCGGGCTGGTGCAGCGTGACCATCGGTTCGACGATTCTGCGTGCCGAGACCGCTGCTATCGCCGCGCTGGCCGCAGTGGCAGCGATTCTGGATTGACGGCGATGAAGTGCGTTTTACCCGCATAAACACTAAGGGGAACGCTTTCGCGCTCCCCTATGGTGTAGCCTTTTCGTTGAATGTTGCTACTTTTTCTTTGCGGCCTTCTTGGCGGCTTTCTTTACGGCCTTCTTCGCAGCTTTTTTCGTTGCCATGACTATTCTCCCTTTGAACAATCTTGGATTGTAATTGCAACGCAAACGTTGCAATTGGTAGTTGTATATGTTGATTACAAATCCATGTCAAGAGAAAAAAAGAAAATGGGAGTGTATCTTTCACGCTCGCGTATCGAAATTGTCTCGCTTGCAACGTCTAATGCAACGCTCTCAGCAGCAATCCGGAGATGGTGTCTTGCATGGTGTGCGCCATCATCGCCGGGCGCAGGCTGTTTCGCAGTAGGCTCATGATGCCGAAGGCAAGGCCGAGCAAAGCAATCAGGACCATGCGCTGCGGCCCTTCGTATCCGTGGCCGAGCCCGAACAGAATGCTGACCGCGACCACTGCAACCCATCGATTGCGCAGTAATCGCGAAAACTGCTTTTGCAAATATCCACGGAAGAGGATCTCTTCACAGAAGCCGGCGGTGGCACTGAGACAAATCCATAGCACCACTTCAAGCCCGCTCTGTGGTGCCAGAAAGCCCATCTGCTTGCGCGCGCTCTCGATGCTGCCTGAGTGGTCCATGCCCATCGCGATGGCGGCCATGGCAATTACCAGCAGAGTGCCAAACCAGACGGAGACCGAAAGCGCAACGTCGAAGAAAAAATCTCCGATGCGCTTCCAGCGGCCACCGATCATTTCGTACAAAGGGATACCAGCACGGCGCAGCCCCCACCAGACGTATCCGGTGAGGAGCCACTCGTAAATCATGGTTGCAATGTAGATGCGTATGGGCGCCTGGCCGGAGTGCAGGCCGTGACCGCTCTTCATATTCAGCAGACTGAAGCTGCCAAGCACGAGCAGCAGCAGAGCGGTATGCCAATAGGGAATCGGCGGGCTCTGAAGCGACAGCGTGGCGTTGAGGCCACCACCAGGCGCACTGCCGGGCATGGCCTCGGGCAGCGCGTCGGACGTACCACTAGGTGTGCCGTCGGGCGGCGTGGTGCTCTCCATGCTTCTCCTTGCGCGATTGAGCCGGTGAATTAGTCGATGCTGAGAACGCTGCCGCCGCCGCTGCTCTTCAGCTCTTCCACTCGTGCAAGGACTTTGCGCGCAAAAGCAAAGAGACTCTTGGCATTGTTGGCCTGCTCACCGGCCAGGACCACGGGATGACCGGAGTCTCCACCCTCTCGAATGGTCGGATCGAGTTCGATGCGGCCCAGAAATGGCACATTGAACTGCTTGGCCGTGCGCTCACCGCCGCCAGAGGAGAAAACATCAATCTCATGATTGCAATGCGGGCAGACGAGATAGCTCATGTTCTCGACAATACCGAGGATTTCGACGCGAACCTGCTTGAACATTTCAATGGCCTTGCGCGCGTCTTGCAACGATACGTCCGAAGGCGTCGTGACCACGATCGCGCCGGTCAGCGGTACCGTTTGCGTCAGTGAGATCGCTATATCGCCCGTGCCGGGAGGCAGATCGATGACAAGATAGTCAAGCGTGCCCCAGGCCACCTGCTCAAGGAACTGCTTAATCACCCCGTGCAACATGGGACCGCGCCATACCAGCGGCTTGTCGCCGCGGTTCAGGTATCCGACGGAGATGACGCGAACACCATAAATTTCGGGCGGAACGATGTTGTTGCCCGATGTGAGTCCAGGCTCGGCGTCTGTGGCCAGCATAAGGGGCACGTTGGGGCCATAAATATCTGCGTCCAGCAGGCCGACCTTGAATCCAAGACGCGCCAGGGCCAGCGCAAGATTTACGGAGAGAGTGGTTTTGCCGACTCCACCTTTGCCGGAACCGACCGCAATGATGGACGTGACACCGGGGATCGACTGCGGCCCCTCAGGCTGCGGACCGCTTGAATGTGCATGCATGTGCAAGGAAGTTGTCCTGAACTCGATATTTGTAACTTTAGATTATACCGGGAAGACTCAGACGGATACGTCACTGAGAAATTGCTTCGTCCGGAATACAATCGCCGCGCAGAGGAGAGGCTATGGCGAAGAAAGTTGTCGCAATCGTTGGGAGCTATCGCAAGGGCGGCACGGTGGATACGGTGGTGGATGCGGTGCTGGCCGGCGCACGAGAGCGCGGGGCAGACTCGAATAAAATCTACCTCCTCGACAAACGTATCGAGTACTGTCTCAACTGCCGCACATGCACCCAGACGAAGGGCGAGGCGCGAGGTGAATGCGCGATTCACGACGATATGGCACCGATCCTTGCTGAGATCGAGAGCGCTGACGCCGTGGTGCTGGGCTCGCCGGTAAACTTCTACAACGTAACCGCTGCCTTCCGCACTTTTCTAGAGCGGCTTCTCGGTTGCGTGTATTGGCCCTGGGGGCAGGCGTCTCCGAAGCCGCGATCGAAGTCGCTGCCTCGGAAGGCTGTGCTCATCGCCTCTTGTGCGGCTCCTGGCTTTCTTTTGCCGCTCACCACCGGAGCTCCCAAGGCGTTGCGACTGGCGGCCAACTGCCTCGGAGCGCGTCCGGTGGCAAAGCTCTGGATCGGCCTAGCCGCACAGAGTGCAACGCCACAACTCTCTCCGCGAGTGTTGCGGCGCGCACGCAGGGTCGGACAACAACTCTGATCGTGGTGAGCGCGTTCGAACTATTTTGCCTCCGGCTTCCAGCGCAGAATTGGTTTTCGGGCGGCGGCGGTTTCGTCCAGGCGCGAGAGACGCGTGGAGTGCGGAGCGTTCTTGAACAACTCGGGTGAGTCGATAGCTTCCTGCGCAATGGACTTCATGGCATCGACGAAGAGATCGAGTTCTTCGAGGGGCTCGCTCTCGGTAGGCTCAATCATCAGCGCACCGTGAACGACCATCGGGAAGCTGACAGTGTAGGGATGGAAGCCGTAGTCAATGAGGCGTTTGGCGATGTCTCCGGTTTTGATACCGAGCTTGGCTTGGAGCTTGTCGCTGAATACGACCTCGTGCATCGTGGGAGTCGAGTAGGGAAGGTCGAATGTGCCTTCGAGTTTTTTGCGCAGATAGTTTGCGTTGAGCACGGCATCTTCGGTCGTTTGGCGGAGGCCGTCGGGGCCGTTGGCCATGATGTAGGCGAGGGCGCGGACGAACATGCCAAAGTTGCCGAAGAAGGCGCGCACGCGCCCAATGGATTGCGGACGCTCATAGTCCAGGCGCAGCGTGCCATCAGCGGCTTCCTCGATGACGGGCCGGGGTAGGAATGGCTCAAGAAACTTTTTACACGCAACGGGACCGGAGCCGGGACCGCCTCCGCCGTGCGGTGTAGAGAACGTCTTGTGCAGATTGAGGTGCATCACGTCAACACCGAAGTCGCCGGGGCGAGCCTTGGCAACAAGGGCGTTCATGTTGGCTCCGTCCATGTAGAGCAGTCCGCCCTTGCGGTGGAGGATTTCGGCGATGCGCGCAATCTGTTCGTCGAAGATGCCGAGGGTGTTGGGGTTCGTTAGCATGAGCCCCGCAACATCTTCGTTCATCTGCGCTTCCAGAGCGGCGAGATCGACCATACCGCTCTCGTTGCTGGGAAGGTTTTCGACCTGGTAGCCGACCATGGCGGCGGTAGCGGGATTGGTGCCGTGGGCGGAGTCCGGGATCAGCACCTTCTTGCGCGGATTGCCCTTGGATTCAAGATAGGCGCGCATGAGCAGGATTCCCGTGAGTTCGCCGTGGGCTCCGGCGGCGGGCTGCAGGGTGATGGCATCCATGCCGGTGATCTCGATGAGTTGATCGGAGAGTGCCTTCATAATGCGCAGCGCGCCCTGAGAGTTCTGCTCGGGCTGATAGGGATGGGCTCCGGCGATTCCGTCGAGGCGTGCAACCGCCTCGTTCACGCGCGGATTGTACTTCATGGTGCATGAGCCGAGCGGATACATGCCGTGATCCACGGCGTAGTTCCAGGTGGAGAGCCGAGTGAAGTGGCGGATGATCTCAACTTCGCTGACTTCAGGCAACGCGGCGGGCGTGGTGCGCAGCGCAGAGCCGAGTTCGGAGCCTGCGTCCACTTCGCGCACGTCGAGTTTGGCGAGGCGATAAGCTTTCTTGCCCGGCGAGGAGTGCTCGAAAATGAGTCCTTCGTTCTGCGAGATATGGGGACTTACCTTTTTAATGTTTTTGTCGCTCATGCATTCACCTCGCTGGCGGCGGCGTCAATGGCGGCGCGGGATGTGAGTTCGGTGGCGCACCAGACGGCGGCGTTGCCGAGTTCGGGATAGAACTTGCGTAGAGGAAAGCCTCCGATGACTTTGCTCTTGGTGGCCAGTCGGTGCGAGATTTCATACGAGTCGCGGCTGGTCTGGAGTACGAATTCATTGAAGCGCGGCGCACCGTCGAAGAGCACTTTTGCCTTTGTGCCGAGCGCCTTGCGTGCGTAAGCGGCCTTGGCGAGATTCTGCTCGGCCAGTTCGCGGATTCCGTTGCGGCCATACACATCCATGAAGATGTTGACCATCAACGCGACCAGAGCCTGGTTGGTGCAGATGTTGGAGGTCGCCTTCTCGCGACGGATGTGCTGCTCGCGGGTGGAGAGCGTGAGCACGAAGCCACGCTTGCCGTTGCGGTCCGTGGTCTGGCCCACGAGACGGCCTGGAATCTGGCGGACGAACTTCTCGCGGGTGGCGATAACTCCGGCATAGGGGCCGCCATAGCTGAGCGGAACGCCGAAGGATTGGGTTTCCAGCGAGACGATATCGGCCTCCGACGGTGGGCGCACGATGCCGAGAGAAAGTGCCTCGGCGATGGCGACGACCAGCAGCGCTCCCTTGGCGTGAACCACTTGGGCGATCGCAGCAACATCCTCGATCGTTCCGAAGAAGTTGGGCGACTGGATCAGCACGCACGCGGTTTCGGGAGTAATGGCGGCGTCAAGAGCTGCGAGATCGACGCGTCCGTTGCTGATGAATGGCACCTCGGTGAGCGGAAGGCCCTGGTATTTCGCGTAGGTACCAATGACTTCGCGATACTCTGGGTGAACGCTGCGTGCGAGGATGGCGGAGTGGCGACCGGTGATTCGCATGGCCATCATCACGGCTTCGGCGGCGCCGGTAGAGCCGTCATAGGTAGAGGCGTTGGCGACCTCCATGCCGGTGAGTTCGCAGATCATGGTCTGGAATTCAAAGATGGCCTGCAGAGTGCCCTGCGCGATCTCCGGCTGGTATGGCGTGTAGGCGGTGAACCACTCGCCGCGCGAGATGAGTGCATCGATGACGAGCGGGCGGTAGTGATGATAGGCACCGGCGCCGAGCATGATGCCGTATCCAGAGCCGTTCTCATCGGCGCGGGCGCGGAACCAGTCAACGATCTCGCTCTCGGCCATCTGGCGCGGAATCGCCAAGTCGCGATTGAGGCGGAACTGGGCCGGGATATGGGAGAAGAGTTCGTCGATGTTTGCGACGCCGATCTTGCGCAGCATGTGCTCGCGTTCGGCGGGAGACTTGGGAAGATAACGCATGACGGTCAGTCCTGAATGCGGCCACTGTGGGCCGCGACTAGCGAACGGCTGCGCAGAACTCAGCCGCCAGATTACGAATGCGGTGCGTGACTATTAAACCAAAATAGAACGTCTGAAAACCTCGCTACTGCTCCTCGGCGATGAACTTCTCATAGTCGGCGGCGGAGAGAAGCGCGGCGGTTTCGGAGGGATTGGCGAGTGTGATCTTCACCATCCAGGCAGAGTGCGGATTGCTGTTGACCTTCTCGGGCGCGGTGGCCAGCTCTTGATTGACGGCCGTGACGGTGCCGGAGACCGGTGCGTAAAGATCGCTGACAGCCTTGACCGACTCGACGCTGCCGAAGGATTTGCCGGCGACGAGCTGGGCTCCGACCTTGGGCAACTCCACAAAAACGATGTCGCCCAGCGAGTTCTGCGCGTGATCCGTGATGCCTACGCTTCCGGTGGTGCCATCAACTGCGAGCCATTCGTGTTCTTTGGTGTACTTGAATTCCGGCGGATAAGCCATTGTGATCTCCATGATGAACTTTGAAATTGTATTCTACTGCGCCGCCTTCACAGCTCTCGGCCGCTTGTAAAACGGAGTGGGCACCACTTTGCACTTTACGATCTGATTGCGAACCTCAACTCCCAACTCGGTGCCCTCATCGGAATGCGCGATAGGAACGTAGGCGAGGGCGATGTTCTTGTTGAGGAAAGGCGCGGGCGAACCGCTGGTGACGTAGCCGATTTCGCGGCCATCGGGACCGATGACCTTATAGCCGTCGCGGGGGATGCCGCGCTCGATGGCTTCAAGGCCGACCAGAATGCGTTCGAGGCCACGCTGTTTCTGCTCGGCCAAGGCGGCGCGGCCGATGAATTCGCCTTTGTCCATCTTGAGGAAGCGGTCCAGACGCGCCTCCCACGGGGTGATGGTGTCTGAAATCTCGTGACCGTAGAGTGAGAGCGCACCTTCCAGCCGCAGCGTGTTGCGCGCGCCGAGGCCGCAAGGCAGAATGCCGAACTCTTCACCGGCGGCAAGCAACTCGTTCCAGACGCGGACGCTCGTGGCTTCGTCGCTGGGAATGTAAATCTCAAAGCCGTCTTCGGCGGTGTAGCCGGTGCGGGCGATCAGCGTGTCAGGCAATCCGCAGACCGTGCCGTGGGTGAACCAGTAGAACTTTACCTTCGTGAGATCGGCATCCGTCAGCTTTTGCAGCGTGCGCCAACCGTTGGGGCCCTGAATGGCGATCTGCGTATATTGGTCGCTGAGGTCCTCGACCGTGCAATCAAAGGACTTCGCGGCATCGCGGACCCAGTTGACATCCTTCTCGCGAGTGCCGGCATTGATGACGAGCAGGAAGTCATCGTCACCAAGGCGGTGCACAATGACGTCATCGACGAAGGTTCCTGTCGGATAGAGCAGGGCAGAGTATTGTGCCTGGCCGATGGCAAGGTGCGAGGCGTCATTGAAGGTCATGTGCTGGACGGCCGCGAGCGCCGCAGGGCCTTGGACGCGGATGTCTCCCATGTGGCTGACATCGAACAGTCCGACCGAGGTGCGGACGATCTTGTGCTCGGCGATGAGGCCGCCGGGACGTCTCGATGCTCCGACCGTTTGGGCGGGGTATTCGACCGGCATATCCCATCCGTTGAAGTCCACCATGCGCGCGCCAAGGCGGCGGTGCGCGGAGTTGAGAGCAGTCTTACGGACAGTGGCGGATTCGGCGTTCAGCGGCAATGACGTAACCTCGAAGAGATAGGGTAATCGTATGGCCGCAAGCAGCCAAAAGTAACCCCAAAAGTTAACACGCGGAAGGCATGGCAAGCAACGCACGTAAGCGCAACCGACGGACAAGGATGCCTCGCTTCCGTCCGCCGTCGCCTCGGCAGTTGCACGCAGAGACAATGCGCGTTAAAGTGCGCCCATGGCCAAAAGGTTCCGGTGCTACGTTTGCGATCTGGTGGAAGAAAAATGCAAGTGTCAAAAGTACTGCTTTCTCTGCATGGGCGAGCACGATGTCCGCCTGGTGGTGGATGGCTGCTACTACTGCCTGGAGTGCCGAGAATCATGCGACTATCTCCCGGAGCCCAAGGGGATTTCGAAAGAGAGCTAACGGACCATGAGAGATGAAAACGCCGCGAGCCTATTTGAAGGGCGCTCGCGGCGTTTTCTTTGCCCGGTCAATACGCGATTAGCTTCTGAATCGCCGCGAAGATGTCGGCGGTCTGGGGCAGTATCACGTCTTCCAGTTGCGGTTGATAGGCGACGAATATGTCTTTAGCGGCGAGGCGCTGCACCGGGGCATCGAGTTTGTCGAAGAGTTCGCTGCCGATGCGGGCGGCGATCTCGGCTCCATATCCCCAGCTCAGCATGTCTTCATGAACGACGAGCACGCGGCTGGTCTTGCGGACCGATGCAGCAATGGCCTCAAAGTCATAGGGATTGAGAGTGCGCAGATCCAGCACTTCGACGCTGATTCCATGCTCGCGCTCCAGGCGCTGAGCGGCCTGCAAGGTGCGCGGAACAGTGGCGCCGTAAGTGACGACGGTGACGTCGCTTCCTTCTTTCCAGATGCGCGCCTTGCCGAAGGGAATCATGTACTCCGGGCCGGGATATGGTGCGCGTCCGAAGGGCTCGCGATAGAGGCGCTTGTGCTCGAGGAATAGCACCGGGTCGTCGCAGCGTATGGCGGTGCGCAGCAGTCCCGCGGCATCGAGCGCGTTGGATGGAAAGACCACGTGCATGCCGGGAGTGTGGGTGAAGATGCTCTCGCCGCACTGCGAGTGATAGACAGCGCCGCCATTGAGGTAGCCGCCGATTGCGACGCGGATCACCGCCGGGCAGGAGAACGTATCGTTGGAGCGCCAGCGGATCAACGGCAGCTCATTGCGAAGCTGGTGCATGGCCGGCCAGATGTAATCGAAGAACTGAATCTCCACCACCGGTTTGAGTCCGCGCGCTGCCATGCCGAGAGCGCGGCCCACGATGGTGGCTTCGGCAATCGGCGAATTGAAGACGCGGTCAGAGCCAAAGGCGCGCTGAAGGCCGCTGGTGAGCTTGAAAACTCCGCCTTTGCCTTTGAACTTTTTGTCTTCCAGATATTCCTGATGGGAGCAGTCGGCGACGTCTTCGCCAAAGATGACGATGCGCTCATCGCGCTGCATTTCATCGCTGCAGGCATCTGTTGATGAGGTCGGCCATGGTGCGGTCGCCGCCCTCGGGTGCCGGAGCCGTCTCGAAGTGCTTGCGTGGTGGGCTTCAGATGCTCGGAATAAACGTAGCGCGAGTAGCTGTCAGATCCGTGGCAAGGGGGCGATGAGCGCGGCATCGACGGCGGTGTGCACCTCGGCATCCACTTCGCGCTGCATTTTCTGCACTGTGGCGGGATCGAGAATGCCCTCGGCGATCAGAAACTTCTGGAAGCGCACGATGGGATCGCGCTCCGGCATCCTGCTTGCGTTCGGCTCTCGGGACGGTAGAGTTTGTCGTCGTCGGAAAGCGAGTGAGAGTAGTGGCGGATGACGTGTCCGTGGACCAGCGCAGGCCCGTTGCCGGAGCGGATGTGCTCCACCGCGCGGCGCATGGCGGCAAAACTTTCCAGCAGATCCGTGCCGTCGCATTCTTCAAAGTGAAAATTCGGGAAATTCGCCACCAGGTGGCTGATGTTGCCACCCGGGGTCTGGTACTTGACCGGAACCGAGATGGCATAGCCGTTGTCCTCCATCACGTAGAGGACCGGCAGCTTTTCCATGGAAGCGGTGTTCAGCGACTCCCAGAATTCCCCCTGCGAGGTCGCGCCGTCTCCGGTGGAGACGTAGGTGACTTCGTCCGGGTGATGCTGCACATCCTTGAACTCGCGATAGTCGCCCTGCACTTTGGCGTCTGCCGCCGGATGACGGGTGAAGTAGCGCCCAGCTTCGGCACAGCCCATCGGCCTGCAAAAACTGAGTTCCCGTGGGCGAAGAGGTGGTAAAGATGTTGTGCTCGCGGCTGCCCCAGTGCGAGGGCATCTGGCGGCCACCGGAGGCCGGATCGGCGGCGGCGCCGACAGCCTGCAAAAACTGCGCTGCCGGGGTGACGCCGAGGGCCAAGACCAGGGCGCGATCGCGATAGTAAGGAAAGAACCAGTCGTAGCCGGAGCGCAGATTGGCCGCGGCGGCCAGCAGCAGGGCTTCATGGCCGGCACAGGAGATCTGAAAGTGAATTTTTTGCTGGCGCTTGAGCAGGATCTCGCGGTCGTCGATGCGCCGCGAGAGAATCATAAGGCGGTAGAGTTCCAGCAACTGCTGCGGGATAAGGCCTTCGTACGTCTTTTCCGCCATGGATGCTGGCACGCTCTGCACAACTTTCGACGACATTCGTGTTTCCTTCGATGGAGATGCCGGCGGCTCGTTCGGGATGCCCGTGGAGCACGGCCAAACCGATTGTAAATGAAACCGCTGCGGCATCTGACGAGTGGCCGCCTTACGCATATACTGAGACTAAGATGATTCAGACTAAGCGGCCGATTCCTGCCGCACAGATAAAACTGCTTCTCTGGGATCTGGACGGTACGCTGGTGGACAGCGAACTGGACCTGGCCCACGCCATCAACGCCATGCTGCGCCACTGGAAGCGCCCCGAACTGCCGCTTGAGGTGGTCGCCAGCTACATTGGCGACGGTGCGCCCATGCTGGTGCGCCGCGCTCTGGGCGATCCGACCGGACGAACACCTTGTACAGAGCGGGCTCGAATACTTTATGCGCCACTATCGCGAGCATAAGCTGGACAACACCTACGTCTATCCCGGCGTCCTGCGAAACGTTGAAGGCAATCCGCGAGCGCAGCAATCTGCAGATGTCAGTGCTGACCAACAAGCCGGTCAACCCTTCGCGTGGAATTTGCGAGGGTCTGGAACTCTCCGGCTTCATGACCCAGATTTATGGCGGCAACAGCTTCCACGACCAAGAAGCCAGATCCGCACGGCGCGCGCGTACTGCTGAAGGAACATGGCGTCGAGCCGAACGAGGCGATCATGATCGGCGACTCGCAGAATGACGTGCTGACAGCCAATAACGCGGGAATGTATTCCGTTGGCGTAACTTACGGATTTTCGCCGGAGTCGCTGAAGATTCATCCGCCCGATGCGATGATCGACCACCCTAGTGAGTTGCTGGATCTTCTTGGTCTAAGCGACGGCGCGCACGCCTAACCTCGCGCATTTTCCTTCTCTAAAATCCCTCTTTTTATGCTTCGTCACTGGACGAATCCGGAAAACTTCAGTATCCTTTTTTATCTTCTTTCAACCCGATATGAAAGCTGAGTCACCGCATCAGAACGTCTGTTCCCTGTAGCTTCGCTTAGTTACTAAGTTTGACGACATGAGGTCGGTACTTATGTATAAGATCGTAGAAGCCCGCAGTGTGGGCTTTAAAATCAAGCAGTTCGAGATTGAGGCACCGCGGATCGCGCGCAAGCAAAAGCCCGGTCAATTCATCATCTTACGCCTGATCGATACGGGCGAACGCATTCCACTCACCATCAAATGCTCCGATCCTGTAGCTGGAACGGTCACGATCGTCGTCCAGTCGATCGGTAAAACCACGTCGCTGCTCAACCTTCTTGAGACGGGCGATTACATTCTGGATATCGTTGGGCCGCTCGGACATCCCTCTGAAATTGAAAACTACGGCACGGTTGCGATTCTGGCCGGCAGCGTAGGAACCGCGATGGCACTTCCGACGGCGCACGCGCTCAAGAATGCCGGCAATCACGTGGTCTTCATCGAGGGTGCGCGTAATACCGAGATGGTGGTCTTTGAAGACGAAGTGCGCGATGCCAGCAATGAAACCTACATCATGACCGATGACGGCACCTACGGGGAAAAAGGCCTGGTCACAAAGAAGCTCAACGACCTGCTGGCCGATGGGCGCAAGATCGACTTTGTGCTGGCGGTTGGCCCGGTGCCAATGATGCGCGTCGTGGCGCAGGTGACCGCACCACTCGGCATCAAGACCATGGTGAGCCTGAACTCGATCATGGTGGACGGCACGGGAATGTGCGGTGGTTGCCGTGTTCTGCTGGGCAATCAGGCCAAGTTCGCCTGCGTGGATGGGCCGGAGTTCGACGCATCCATGGTCAATTTTGAGGTGCTGATGCAGCGCAATACCATGTATCGCGATAAAGAATGCGAATCGCTCAAGCGCTTCGAAGCAGAAAAGGAAAAGGAATTGGCCGAAGTTCGGGCACAGTACGCCAAGCAGGAGGCGCAACATGGTTGAGAAAAATACTATCCCCGCCAAAGAGCGGATGAAGATTACGCGCCGACCCATGCCGGAGCAGGACCCGCAGGAAAGAGCCCACAACTTTAAAGAGGTAAACCAGGGATTGTCAGCCGAGGACGCGCAAATCGAAGCCTCGCGCTGCATCGCCTGCGGCAAGCCCGGTTGCGTAATCGACTGCCCTGTAGGAGTAAAGGTTCGCGAGGTGGTGGACCTGATTTACGCGGGCGACTATCTGGCGGCGGCGGCGAAGATGCGCGAAGACAACTCCCTGCCAGCCATCACTGGCCGCGTCTGTCCGCAGGAGGACCAGTGCGAGGGCGGATGCATCATCGGCAAGAAGGGCTCGCCGGTCGCCATCGGCAACCTTGAGCGCTTCATCGCCGATTACGAGCGCGAGAGTGGACAGCTTGGCCTGCCCACCAACGATCCGCCTACGGGCAAGAGCGTCGCCATCGTCGGCAGCGGTCCCGCCGGACTCGCCGTTGCAGGAGACCTGATTCAGAAGGGCCACCGCGTAACCGTCTTTGAGGCCCTGCACGAACTTGGCGGCGTGCTCATCTACGGCATCCCGGAGTTCCGTCTGCCCAAGGACATCGTGCGCGGCGAGGTGGAAAACCTGCGCAAGATGGGAGTGAGGTTTGAAACCAACGTCGTCGTCGGCAAGAGCGTGACCATCGACGAGTTGATGAACGAGGAGCACTACGACGCGGTCTTTGTGGCGACCGGCGCCGGACTGCCGAAGTTCCTTGGGATTCCTGGGGAACACCTCAACGGGGTGTATTCGGCTAACGAGTTCCTGACCCGTATTAACCTGATGCGCGCCTACCGCTTTCCCGAATACGATGAGCCGGTGTATGACTGCCGCGATCGCAACGTGGTCGTGGTTGGCGGCGGCAACACCGCCATGGATGCAGTGCGCACGGCGCTGCGCCTCGGCGCGAAAACGGCGACTCTGGTCTACCGCCGTTCCGAAAAGGAGATGCCGGCCCGTATCGAAGAGGTACACCACGCCAAGCAGGAGGGCGTGGAATTCCGTATGTTGACCAACCCGATTGAGCTGCTCGGGGACGAAAAAGGCTGGCTGACCGGAGCAAAGTGCATGAAGATGGAACTGGGCGAGCCGGACGAAAGTGGCCGTCGCAGCCCGGTGGAAATCAAGGGTTCGGAGTACGTTCTGCCCGCCGACATGGTCGTCATCGGAGCTGGCACCTCGGCGAATCCGCTGATCCAGAGCTCCACGCCGGACCTGAAGACCAACAAGAAAAACTACATCGTCATCGATGAGGAAACCACGCGCACCTCCAAGCGCGGCGTCTTCGCCGGTGGCGATATCGTAACTGGTGGCGCCACGGTGATTCTGGCCATGGGCGCGGGCCGCAAGGCCGCCGTCTCCATCCACGAATACCTGACGACCGGCGTGTGGGAGACCCAACCAAAAGAGGCTGCGCCGAAAGCGTAAACCGAAAACAGCACTGAAATAAGCGCCGCACACTCGATGAGAGGTGCGGCGCTTTTCTTGTTGTTCGTATTGCTGAACGTGCGAACTCCTGCACGCCACGCGATATAATCAAAAGTTACCCAGAGCCCGCCGCTGCTCGCTGGGAGCCGTTCGGTGCTTTTGCGGAATCGCGGAATTGAGATCATGGAATTAAAAGTTCACAGCAGCTACAAGCCGCAAGGCGATCAGGCCTCTGCCATCGCGCAGCTTACGCGCGGGTTGAGCGAGGGCGAAAAACATCAGGTGCTGCTCGGCGTGACCGGCTCGGGCAAGACCTTTACAATGGCCAAGGTCATCGAGGAGTGCCAGCGACCGGCGCTCGTCATGGCGCACAACAAGACGCTGGCAGCGCAGCTTTATCACGAGTTCAAGAGCTTCTTCCCCCACAACGCCGTCGAGTACTTCGTCTCCTACTACGACTACTATCAGCCGGAGGCCTATATTCCGGCCGGCGACATTTATATCGAGAAGGAATCGACGGTCAATGATGAGTTGGACAAGCTTCGGCTCTCTGCCACCCGATCGCTCTTTGAGCGCCGCGACTGCATCATCGTCGCCTCGGTGAGCTGCATCTATGGCCTTGGCTCGCCGGAAGCCTACTATGGAATGCTGCTCTTTCTTGAAAAGGGACAGAAGATCAAGCGCAAGGAGATCACCAGCAAACTGGTCGAGATCCTCTACGAGCGCACCGACGCCGATTTCAAGCGCGGCACCTTCCGCGTGCGTGGCGACGTCATTGAGGTCTATCCGACCTACGAGGACAACGCCTACCGCATCGAACTCTGGGGCGATGAGGTCGAGTCGCTCGCGCAGATCGATCCGCTCTTCGGCACCGTGAAGCAGAAGTACCAGCGCCTGCCCATCTATCCGAAGTCGCACTACGTGATGAAGCCCGAGACCAAGAGCGCGGCGGTCGATTCGATCGTGCAGGAGATGCTGTGGTGGGAAAAGGAGCTTGAGAACCAGGGCCGCATCGTGGAGGCGCAACGCATTCATCAGCGCACGCGCTTCGACCTGGAGATGATCAAGGAGATGGGCTTCTGCCACGGCATTGAGAACTACTCGCGGCACTTCACGGGACGGTTGCCGGGCGAGCCTCCGCCGACGCTGCTCGACTACGTGCCGCGCGACTACCTGCTCTTCATGGACGAGTCCCACCAGACCGCGCCGCAGGTGCGCGGCATGTGGCATGGCGACCGCTCGCGCAAGCAGAACCTCATCGACTACGGATTCCGCCTGCCAAGCGCGCTCGACAACCGCCCGCTCACCTTCGAGGAATTCGAGGCGCGCGTGAACCAGGCGATCTACGTGAGCGCCACACCCGGTCCTTACGAGCTGACAAAATCAGCGGGCGTCATCGTGGAGCAGATCATTCGTCCCACCGGCTTGGTCGATCCGCAGGTGGAGGTGCGTCCTGTCAAGGGGCAGATCGACGATCTGCTGGCAGAGATCCGTCTGCGCGCCGAAAAGGGCGAGCGCGTACTGGTGACCACGCTGACCAAGCGCATGGCCGAAGACCTTGCCGAATACTACAGCGAGGTCGGGGTACGCTGCCGCTACATGCATTCGGAGATCGAGACCTTGGAGCGGATCAACATTCTGCGCGATCTGCGCAAAGGCGAGTTCGATGTATTGATTGGTATCAATCTATTGCGCGAGGGGCTGGATCTGCCCGAGGTTTCGCTGGTGGCAATTCTGGACGCGGATAAAGAAGGTTTTCTGCGCTCGGCGGGCTCGCTGATCCAGACCATTGGCCGCTGCGCCCGCCATATCGAGGGCCGCGCGATCCTTTACGCCGACCGCATGACCGACTCGATGCGCAACGCCATCGGCGAGACCAACCGCCGCCGCGCGATTCAGGAGGCATTTAACGAGGAGAACGGAATCACGCCGCAGTCTGTGGGCCGCTCGGCCGATATGTCGCTCGCGCACGTGATCGAGGCGGATTACACGGAGATTCCGGTGGAGAGCGATGGCCTGCCGGAGTTCCACTCGCAGGAGCAGCTCGACGCCTTCATCTCGAAGATGGAAGAGGACATGCGTGAGGCCGCCAAGAAGTTTGAGTTCGAGCGCGCGGCGAAGCTGCGCGACGCGGTAAAGGAACTGAAGACCAAGGAAATTCTGTTTACGTAAGACTATTCGTATTCCTGCAACGTCGTGACGTGCTGCTCCAGTGCCTTTGAGTATTCGCGTTCGGCGAGCAATTCGCTCTCTAGTTTCTTGATCTGGCTGTGCAAGCGCAGAAGTTCCAGCCGCATTTTACCCGCGTCTGAACTGTTACCGGGCATCGGCGGCGGAGGTACGCGTCCAGGCTGCTGCGGCGGCACCGGAAGTTGTGTCGAACCAGTGATCTGCGCGCCCGGAATGGAGACTGGGGGCGCCACCACGGGCGGTTGCAACGCGGCCGCCACAGTGGCGGCAATGGAAGGCGACGGCAGACGCGGCGTAACCCGCGGCGGCACCGGCACCGGTCCCGTGATGCGCGATGAACCATGACCTGCGCGGGTCGGCATAGGACCGCTGAAGATGCTGCTCAGTACCGCGCTGGCGTCGTTTTGCGCTTGGACGTTCTCCGGTTCGGCCTCGACTGGGGCGGAGAGCAGATGGCGCACGCGAGCGATCAGGTCCTGAGGCTGGAATGGCTTGCGGATTAGTTCATTGGCCTGCACGGCAAAGGCGCGTTCGGCCACTCCCTTGTTAACCACACCTGACATCAGAATAACCGGGGTTTGCGAAAAGCGCGGATGCTGTTTGATGTATTGGCAGACCTCGTAGCCATCACGGCCCGGCATGATCACGTCGGTGATCACCACGTTGGGCGCGCTGTGATCCATCAGATCCATGGCGCTGCTGGCATCATGGCAGGTGATGACGTCCAGATCTTCGCGGTGGAAGGCGATCTTAATCACCTCGCGCATGGTTGCGCTGTCGTCGATAAAATAAACCACCGGCTTTGCGCTCATTTGTAGCCTCCATCGTTGGCTGCGCGTTCTTCGTCGATTTCGCGCAACGCTTCCAGCATCAGTTCAGTCACAGAACGGAAGACAGTTCGAGTGGCGGCCAGCAAGCCGGGCACGAACTTGTACACGCCCCGCTCCACGCCGTTGCAATTCTTGACGATTTTGATTACTGCGTCATTTCCGATGATCTCGCCCACTTCTGCGTGCAGCACCTCGCCGCGGCCGAAAAAGACAGTTCCATCGAGCGATTCCGCATTAATGTAGAGCACGCCCGACTGTCGCGACTGGGCGAGCATCTGAATGACCCCGGGCAGGTCAAGATGCGAGAGGCTGCCCTCGAGTACCGTCTGCTCCGACTCCAGCATCTGGGTGGGATGAAATCCCTCTTCGCGGCTGAGCAGAAAGGTTCGCACCTGGGCGGCGATATTGTCTGGACCGCGTCGGCGGTCGATGTAATCGTCGCAACCGGCGCGGAATGCCTCCATCAGCGATTGATCGCCGCCGTCGCCCATGGCTAAGATCGGAATGTTGGTGGTGGCGGCATCGTTATGCAATATCTTCGGCAGATCGAAAACGCTGAGCTCGCGCAGATTCGTGGCGCAAAGGATTGCGTTCGGTGCCTGCCATTCCAGCATGGTCAGCGCATAGGTGGCCTGGGTGCTGTGCACCACGTCAAATCCTTGCGCCTTGAGAGCGTCGGATAGGCGCCGCGCAAAGAAAACGTTGC
This sequence comes from uncultured Acidobacteriota bacterium, assembly GCA_963786435.1. Taxonomy (GTDB): domain Bacteria; phylum Acidobacteriota; class Terriglobia; order Terriglobales; family Acidobacteriaceae; genus TOLSYN. Next base: position 596,648 of record CAWAZK010000002.1, on the reverse strand, counting down.
TGTCTATCACCAGAATTCGATGATTGAGAGCCGCTGTGTTGCTGCTCATCGCTTTGCCTCTCCGGCCAACTCATTGGCGGGTTGAATGCAGTGTGCCACAACCTGGTCCAGATCCAACAGGGGTACAGTGCTGCTCGCGGTACACAATAGGCCAGAGCCGAAAGGCACCTGTTCCGGAGCTTCGACCCGCTCACCCTGTACCAGTTCGCAGCCGCCGCTGATAGGAATGGCCACGGTTTCCGCGCGGCCCGCGTGGTTGCATTGCGCCACCAGGTAGAGGCTGGGTTGGGCGCCTTGGCCAAAGGCTTTGCCCAAATCACAGACCGGAATCACCGTTCCGCTCCGTACCAGCACCCCTTTCAGCGACTGCATGGTATGCGGAAATGAGTGAACGCGGCTCGGCATGACCAGTTCCTTCACCTGGCTGGAGTCCAGCGCATAGCGCTCCTCACCCAGGGGAAACGTCACGAATCGAGTCATGTCATTCATACGCCGTTGCCATGTCCTTTCGCTTCGGCAGCAGAGGATTGCGCCAATACTCTGCTCTTACGAGCGGAACCACTTCGTTCTCCAGCAACAACAGACCGCGATACCACTGACGTTCCGCGCCGCGGAATAAGGTCGGCAGCGGCACCATTCTGGGCAAACTCGTCATTCGCTCCACATCGGTCACGCCCAGCGAACATTCGCCCGGCTTCAATACCACGAAACGATCCAGTATCCCGGCTCCAAGCCCGACTTGCAATGCGAAATCAACCACCTCGGGACCCTTTAGTTTTCGAATTGAGGTACGATCGTCACGATCGCGGATCTCCTCGACCTCGCTCGACTGCACCGCGAATCGCACCCCGCCCGCGGTAAACAGGATCACCGGCCCCGCCTCGGCGGCAACCGGCTTGGCTGGTCGCGAGATGAACAATGGACGACGCTCGCTCTCTTTCACCGCGTTCGCCATGACTTCATAGTGCCGCACTCCGCGCCGCAGCTCGGTAACCCGTCAACCGGCGGGAGATCACCGACGCAATCTGCTGGAGCGGCAACACCTGCTCCACTGCGCCGGTCTTGATGGCCTCGGCGGGCATTCCGAAGATCACTGATGTGGATTCGTCCTGCGCCAATACCAGTCCGCCATTTTCCTGAATCGCCATTGCGCCACGCGCGCCGTCGTTCCCCATTCCGGTAAGGATGACAACCGTAGCATTGCGGCCCGTCAGGGCTGAGATCGACTCCAGCGCCACGTCGATGCTTGGCCGATAGCCGCCAATGCGCGGGCCGCCATCGAGGGCGACGCGTCCGGGCGCAACTACCCGCAGATGGTTGTCGCCGGGACAGACATACACCTGTCCGGCGCGCAAAAATTCGCCGTTCTCGGCCTGCTTTACCGGAAGCTGTGAGACCGACGCAAGCTGTTCGGCAAACTGGGAGGTAAAAGCTCCGGGCATGTGCTGCACCACCAGGAGAGCGGCGGGAAAACCCACCGCAAACTGCGGCACCAGTTGCATCAGCGTTGCCGGGCCGCCGGTGGAGGCGGCCAGTACCACGACCGGCAATCCCGCACCAGGCACCGCGGGCGCCGGGGCATAATCCAGCGTCGTGCGCTCAGCCGGAGCAGCCACGACCGGCTCGGCCGAGGAGCGTGCCAGGTTGCGAATCACTCGAACCTTGGAGGCGATGCGCAACTTGCGCACCAGTTCGTCGCGCACGCTGGTCATATCAAGATCAATGGCGCTGGTGGGTTTGGCCAAAAAATCGATGGCGCCCAACTCCAGCGCGCGCAGGGTGGCCTTGGCCCCGTCCTTTGATTCCGAGCTGACAATCACGATTGGCCGCGGCTCGGTGGACATGATGACTTCCGTTGCCTGCAGTCCATCCATGTGCGGCATATTGATGTCCATGGTTATGACGTGTGGCTTGAGAATGGCGGATTTCTCCACTGCGTCCCGCCCATCGCGCGCCTCGCCTACAACCTCGAATCCGCTATCGGAGTCGAGAATGCTGATCAGCACCTTGCGCATGAACGCTGAATCGTCGGCAACCAACACCCGAATTTTGTCGATATTCGTCATCGTCTTTCTCTCACTGCACCACGGGCGCAGCGGCCGTCGCCTGTCCCGAGGTCCCGATCAACTCCACCACCTGCGCAATAAACGATTCCTCCTGCACCGGTTTGACCATGAAGGCCGCCGCACCTTCCTTGATGGCGCGGTCGCGATGCTTGGCGCCGGCCCGCGAGGTCACCACCATCACCGGAACCTTGGCTGTGCTCGGCGTCTGCCGCAGATGCAGAATCAATTCATAACCGTTGGTGCGCGGCATCTCCAGATCGGTGATTACCAGATCGCACTGGTTCGTGGTCGCAATCTCCAGGGCTTCCAGGCCGTCGCAAGCGAGCTTGACGCGATAACCCGCCTTCTCAAGCATTCGTCCCACGAACTTGCGTACACTGATCGAGTCGTCTGCCAGCACTACCAGCTTTTCCTTCTCCACAATATCGACGGCAGCAGCGGGAATCTCACCGCGCGCCACGGCGATTGCGCCCGGCAAGAAGAGTCGCGCCGCATTCAGCGCGGTGGTCAATGGGCGGCGCTCAATGGCTTCGCCCATCACGAGGCGGTTGAGATCGACCAGCAGAATCAGGCTGCCATCGGGCGCAATGGTCGCGCCGGGGAACATCTTCACATGACGCAGATACTCGCCCAGATTCTTAATTACGATTTCATCCTTGCGCAGCACTTCCTCGACTACGACGCCCACCTGTCTCCCGGCGACATTCACCAGCACCAGACGCAGATATCCATTCACCGGCTCCAGGCGAGGAAGCTGCAGCGCCTCGTCAAAGCGCACGATTTCCGTGACGACGTCGCGCACCTTGGTGATAAGCTTGCCGCCGACCTCCTCGATCTCGCTGGGACGAATGCGGCGAATCTCCTCGACAAAGCCCAGGGGGAACGCGAAGGTCTGCCCGCCGCACTGCACAAACAGCGCTTGCGAGATGATTAGCGTGAGCGGAACCTTGAGCGTGAAGCGCGAGCCGATCCCTTTCTCGGTCTCGATCTCGACCTCGCCATTGAGGATGTTCACATTCGAGCGCACCACGTCGAGCCCCACTCCGCGGCCCGCCAGTTCGGTGCGGCGCGGTGCGGTGGAGAAGCCGGGTCGGAAGAGAAGGTCCAGCACCTCGCGGCGGCTCAGGCCCGCGGCTTCATCGGTCGAGAGCAATCCGCTCTCCACCGCCGTAGCCCTCACGCGCTCGAAGTCCACGCCGCGGCCGTCGTCTTCCACCTCGACATAGATATGATTTCCCTTGTGGTAGGCGCGAACCGCGATGTTGCCTTGGTCGGGCTTGCCGGCCTCATAGCGCTCATCCGCACGCTCGATGCCATGCGCCACAGCGTTGCGAACCAGATGAAGCAAGGGGTCGGCAATCTGCTGAATGATGTTGTTGTCGAGCTCGGTTTCGGCTCCTCCAAGGGTCAGCTCCACCTGCTTGTTGCTGGCCTTGGCGGCATCGCGAACGGTGCGGGCAAGGCGCGTGAACAGGTTGCCGATGGGAACCATGCGCGCTTGCGTGATTTCGTCCTGCAGGCGATGCGCCAGCTTGGTGAACTCGTCGATATCGCCATCCACGCGGCGCACAAAGCCGTCGAGCTGCGTAAGCACTTCCGATATGTCGGCCGAAATTTCAGTGAGCGAGCGCGAGAGGATGCCGAAATCATCGTAGCGATCCATCTCCAACTCGCTGAACTCCGGATGCCCGGCATTATACGGAGCGCCGTAGCCGGAACCCCCAAATCCTGAATTTCCGAAGCCCGGCGCGCCAAATCCCGGTGCCGCGAAACTCGATCCATCAAAGCCGCCGATGTGTTGCATCTCCATCGATGCCCCCGGCCATGACATGGAGGAGAGCGCGGGCGCGGCATTGATGCGGATAAATTCGTATTTGTCCTGAAATTCCCAGATCTTGTCGCTCATGCGGCCCTTGGAGAAATTCAGAACCTCGGCCAGCCTCTCCAGCTCCGCCAACCGGCCCAACATTCGAGTGCGGTTGATGACCAGCTCGCCCACCGCGTTCATCATCCGGTCCAGGCGCTCCAGCCCGATGCGCACCGATTTCGATTGCGCCATACCGACAGGCGTGCTCAGCGACGGCAACGGCTCCGGCGTTTCCACCTTCGGTTCTTCCTTCGGCAGTTCCTTCGAATCTTCTTTCGAAAGTTCCGCGCCTTCGTCCGCTGCCTCTTGCTGCGCGTTTTCAGCGCCGATGTCCGCGCTTAATGAGTTCAGCGGCGATATCGGCGCACTCTCCGCCGAGAAGACAGGAGCGGCTAGCGGCTCTGCCTCTGCAACAGTGGCAACAGGAACGGTGGCAACGGGGGGAGCGGTCGCAGTATCCGTAGCCCGGGCACCGTCCTCGTTCTCGGCAGGTGCGATCCGATCCAGCCGCGCAATCAGCGTGCGCGCTGCAAGCTGGAAGCTGGACTCGTCCTCCCACTGGCGGTAGATCAATTTCTTGAGCACATCCACCGATTCCAGGCACAGGTCGATAATCGTTGCGCTCGGCTTCAGTTCGCCGTCACGAAGCCGTCCAATCAGGTCTTCGGCGCGATGCGCGATGGTCGCGATGCGCTGCCATCCTACCTGTGCGGCCGAACCTTTAATGGTGTGCATGGAGCGGAAGAGGCGGTGAATGTCCTCCGAATTCGCGTTCGCCTCCAGCGCCAGCAGGCAATCGGTGATCGCCTGCAAATGCTCTTCGACCTCGGGCACGAAGAACTCGAGCACCTCGGCCGGAATTGCCTCATCGGTTTCCAACTCCGGAACATTCTCGATGGAAATCTTTGCCGCTGCGGGCGGCTTGGGTGCGGGCGCAGGCTGCGGCGCGGGAGCGGGCGGTTGTGATGCAGTCGTCGGTTGTGGTGCGACCGTGGACTGTGCCGTGACCGCAGGCTGCGCCAAGTTCGCGGGCAGCGCGGGAGCAGCAGGTTGGGTTTGCTTGGCCGGCGGTGCGGACGATGCGGGCGGCTTCGCCGCGTCGGCGGGAGCGGAAACCGGCTCGGCGGTGGGTACAGCGGGGGGGGCGGTAGGTTGCGATGAGGGCGTCCCGTCAGTAGCCCTGCGCGTGGGTGGCACAGATGGTTGTGCGGATAACGCTCCCGACGGAGTCGTGGGACGTGCCTCCACCGGCGCCGAAGGCGGTACCGCGGCTGGCCGCGGCTTGGGCTCGGGCGCGTGCGGCTGTTCAGCCCGAGTTTCCTCGGCGGGCGGCGGAGCTTGAAAGGCGAAGGGATAGCGTTGCCGGAAGGCGGCGATATCGTCCACCGATTCGGCACCGCTGGCAGCGATCATAATCAGGTCGCTTTCCAGCACCGCAATGGCTTCGTAGATAAACTCCACGAGAGGAGCGGTCGCCTCCGGACTGATGGTCGCGTTCATGGCGTACTGGAAGATATGCGCGAGTTTTCCGGCTACCTCCTGGAAGAACTCGTATCCATAGGTTCCGCCAGTTCCGGCGACGCCGTGAGCCGAGATATAGAGGCGCTCAATGTCCTCATAAAGAGGATAGGGGTCTTGCAGAATGCCCGAGTACTCGCGAAGGAACTGGAGATGCTCGCTGGCCTCGGCAAGAAACAGTTCGATCATCTCAGGAGTGGCGCCGTTCATAGCTCCTCCCCCGCGTTTGCCGCGCGCACGAGCGGCTTCTGCAGCAGCCTCGTCCCGTTCATGATCGACTGGTTGAACTTCACCGGAGCGCTTGCCGCAGATTCAGCGTGGCCGAGGAAGAGATAACCACCCGGCTCCAGATATTCGTAGAATCGCTGGATCAACCGGCGGCGCAACTCCTCGCTGAAATAAATCAACACATTCATGCAGAAGATGCAGTCGAAGCGTCCCAGATAGAGCGGCTCAGCCAGGTTCATCGGGGAGAACTTCACCATCTCCCGAAGCATCGGCTTCACCTTGTATCCGTCAGCGCTGGGAGTAAAGTAGTTGGCGATCTGGGCCGGCGAAAGATTCTCCAGCACGCGCTCGCTATACACTCCGCGGGCGGCGCGCTCCAGGGCTTCGCGGCTGATGTCGGTAGCCGTGATGCTGACGTCCGGCGGCGTGCCGGAGCCAGTTGCCTCGCAGATGCTCAGTGCGATCGAGTACGGTTCTTCGCCGGTGGCACAGCCCGCGCTCCAGATGCGTACTGCCGAATCCTTCTCCCAGAACTTGCGCTCTTGTATTTGTGGAACCACGTGTTGCTGGAATGCCGAAAACAGTCCCGGATAGCGCAAAAAGCGCGTTTCCTGCGTCAGCAGCCGCTCCAGCATGGTGTCGTATTCCACATTGGAGTTGCGCACCAGGCGCAGCAATTCCATGCCGTAGCTCAGGCGTTTGCTATGCATGTGCTCGACCACGCGCGAGGTAAGAAAGCGCTCGCGCGACTCATCGAACACCATGCCGGAGCGCTGCTCAATGAGCAGTTGCAACTCCCGCACCTCGTGCGAGGTCAGCACCGGATTGATGCCTGCGTCGTTCATGCCTGCCAGGCCACCTGTCTCCCACAAAACTTCAGGATTGCTTAATTACGTGCCGTGCCCGCCTGCAACTCTTTCCGTTGAGGTTGCTGCGCGGCCGCCGCCTGCACTCGGAATTGCGAAAGCGCCTCGTTCAACTGTTCGCTCATATGTACCATCAGCTCCGTGCTGCGCGCCGTCTGCCGCGCGCCCTGCGAGGTCTGATGGGTAATGTTGGAGATGATCTGCATGGCGTTGGCCACGCCCTCGGTGCCGCGCACCTGCTGCTTGCTGGCCAGTGAAATCTCCTGCACTAGCTCTGCCGACTGACGCACCACGGCGGAGATCGCCTCCAGAGCCTTGCCGGCCTGGTCGGCAAGCCGCGCGCCCACTTCCACCTCGCGTGTGCCTTCTTCCATCACCACCACGGCCTCGTTGGTCTCGGCCTGAATGGCCTTAATCAATGCTGCAATGTCCTTGGTTGCGGTGCGCGAGTGCTCAGCCAGCTTGCGGACCTCATCGGCGACCACCGCAAATCCGCGGCCCGCCTCGCCGGCGCGCGCCGCTTCGATCGCAGCGTTGAGCGCCAGCAGGTTCGTCTGCTCGGTGATGTCATTAATCACGTTGATGATCTCGCTGATCTCCAGCGAGCGGTCGCCGAGCGATTTGATCTTCTTGGCCGTGGCCTGCACGCTGGAGCGGATGCGCTGCATTCCTTCCAAGGTGTCGCGCACCGAGCGGTTGCCCTGCTCGGCGGCGTCGAGTGCTCGCCGGGCGGCCTCGGCGCTGGCCTCGGCGTTGTTGCTCACCTGCTTCATGGAAACCGTCAGCTCTTCTACCGCCGACGAGGTGTTGGTGATCTCGTGATCCTGCTGGGTGGCGCCCTTGGCCATCGCCTCGGAGGCGTTCAGAATCTGGTTGGCGCTGGTCGAGACATCTCCGGCGGCATCACGCACCTGGCAGAGCACTTGGGTAAAGTTGTCGAGCATGTAGTTGACCGAGTCCACCACGTTGCCGAGCGCATCGCTGGTCACCGCTCCGCGCAGGGTCAGGTCGCCGCGCGCAATCTGGCTTACCACGGTCAGGAACTCGGTTACCGAGCGCTGCAGGTTGCGCTGTGCCTCTTCGTCCTGCATCGCCTGAGCAGCTTTTTCCACCGCCTGATTCAAGTGTGCCCCGAGGTAGCCGAAGTCGTCGTCGCCGTCCTGAGAAAGGCGCGCGTTGAAGTCTCCGGCGCCCACCTGCTCAGCAAACTCCGTCAGCTTTTTCATCGGCTCGGAAACCTTATTGGAGAGCCGGAAGAGCACGAATAGCGAGCCAATCACCAGGAAGGCAGCCGCGCCAAGCAGTGGAATCAAGGCGTCCGATGGCAGCGCTCCTAACTGGAGAAGCGATTTGCCCGCAGACTTAGCGCCAGCCGAGTAGGCCAGCCCAAACACCGCAAAGGTGGCTAGCAGATTGACCACTACCAAAGCGATGATTGCCGAATTCAGACGACCTTTCATAAAACCTCCAGGACAACGCGACAGGCATATACACCCACGCTTCGCCTTACACTCGAGCGCCTAGCGCCCTGAAACTTTTGGCAATGACTCCGCCTTAAATCACTCCCACCGGAAACGATTCCAGTACGCGCTTTAAATCCAGTGCCAACGCTAACCGGTCTCCGTGGCGCAACATTCCGCCACAGTGCGGAACGTCGCGCGGTGCTTCGTCCTTCAGCAACGGTTCGCTGGTGCTATGGGTGCCAATCACCTCATCCACCGCTAATCCCAATCGCACGTCGGGTGCGCTCGCGCCGCCGCGCAAACATGCCACTACCACTTGCTTCGGCGGCAGGTCTGCGCGCCGCACTTCTGTAAACGCAATGTCCACCACCGGCACGATAGTTCCGCGCAGGTTGAAAACGCCCATCAAGAACGGCGGCGACAGCGGCAGATTCGTCAACCGCGGCCACTCCACCACCTCGTCCACTTCCAGCACGTGCAGGCAATAGCGCTCCCGCCCCGAGCGGAAGATGCAGTATTGCTGCTCCGGCAGCGCGGGCTCGTTCTCGGCTACGAGATCCACCGGATAAGGCTCCTGCTCCGGCAGATTATTTGGTGGTGTAGCCATCGCTTATCCGATCACCCTTTGCACTTCGCCCACCAGTTGCTCACCGGTGAACGGCTTGATCACGTATCCGTCGGCGCCCTGCTGCATGCCCCAGAACTTGTCGCTTTCGCCGTCCTTCGAACTCACCAGCACAATCGGGATGCCGCCGAACTCCCGGCTCCGCTTCAGTTCACGGCAGGCCTGAAACCCATTTCTCCCCGGCATCACCACATCCAGAAGAATCAGATTCGGATGCTCGGAGGCAACGGTCTGTTCGATGCGCAGCGGGTCGCTCAATGAAACGGCTGAATATCCCGCGCCCTGCAAAAAAGACTGCATCAATCGGCTCTCAGCTTGTGAATCGTCAACGATCAAAATCTTTTTCAGCACGACGCACCTCGATTTCTTCGCACTTCGGTATCCAAACTGACCGCGTGCCCAGTCCCAAAGCTCATCTCCGGAAGTGCTGCCGCGAAGGCACCGATTCCCGGAGTTAAGACGTAACTTAACAGGCAATGCCGCTTGCGCGGAAGTGATTAAATAGTTGCTTCCTTCAGCGCGACTCGGCGCTCTGAGCCCGAAAGCACACACACCAATCCTATTTTTGCACAAAGGTTGCAATGTGCGCGGCAGCGGTCGGATCGGCGTGGATCAGACATGTGACTGCCCTTGCGGCGACGTAACCTTATGAATCAACTCAATCAGTTGTGCGATCCGGAACGGTTTTTCGATAAACATTGCCCGCGTGCGCTTCCGGACCTCAATCGCATGCGGATCGCTGACATTGCCTGAAATAAATAAAAAGCGGGAGGATAGCGCCGGACGATTCTTCTGAACCCAGTCAAAGATTTCCGCGCCTCCGATGTCGCCCGAGATTCTCAGGTCGGAGACAACGCCTGCGTACTCTCCACGCTCCAGCAATTCCAGCGCCTCGCTTCCTGATGTAGTACCGGTAACCTTCACGCCGCCGCGTTCCAGTGCCGTCTTCAAAAAAGCGAGCAGAATGTCCTCGTCTTCCACGAGCAGCACCGGCAGTAAATCGCTCATATCCTTCTCGCTATACACACACCACACCGCGGCGTTGGAGCTCTACGGCTCTCATGCAGGTACCGGCAAAGTACCGGAGCTATGCGTTTCTCTGGGGGAGATTGCAACCAGAGTAGGCTATGTCTCAATATGAGTCAAGCTTGATTCAGAAGCCCCCTTTCGCTGATTTCTAATCCTGATATTTCACCAGTGTTGCGCTTTATCTGCCAATTTGTAACCGACGAAGTAAATCGAGAAAAACTTTAGTACTAGACCTTCTGCCCCTTTCGTAATGTGCAAAAGATTGCTATCAATGAGATAAGAACAGTTCCGGATGTGTCTCTTGCGTGATCGGGTTGCCTTTAAGCGAAGGCGTGCTTCGTCTCGTTTCGTCTGCGACCGCGAACCTGGATTTCGCCTCTGCCGGAGAGTTTAAGTGGTTACTTGCAAACGTTTTCTGCATGGTTGAAGGTAGAACATCGAATTGGATCACTTGAGGAAAGCGGTTCAGGCTGAGGTGATCGGCACGGCGAGGCGAACCGGATCTCACGGTGCCGGAGGCAATAGGGAATGAAAATCCGCAATAGGCTGCTCCTGAATTTTGCATTGTTGCTCGTTCTAATGCTGGCGGGCTTTATCTTCAGCATTGGCGCCTCGTTCCGCGAGCATGGGACCAAAGCGGCTCTCAGTAACGCCTATGAAATTTCGCTGGCCACGGAAAATGTTCGTCACCAGATGGTGGAGAACCACCTCGCCCTCAGCGACTACCTGATCACCGCCACACCTGCCGAACTGGATCGCCTGAACGATGGCAACAACCATATCTACGAGCTTCTGCGCGATGCGCAGACCAAAACCAGCGACCCGAGTTTGCTCGCAGGCCTGAAGCGCATTGAAACCATCGAGCATGAGTGGTACTCGACCACTGCCGAGCGCTTTATCGAGGAACACAAGAGCGTGCTTAGCGGCAACGTTAAGGTAATGGACCTGCTGGACGAGTACACCGCGACGGGACCCACTGAGCAACTCCAAAGCTCAAATCAGGTCATTGATGAGGTGCAGAACGAAGCCCGGCTCCTGATCCAGAAAAGCCACGATGAAGATGAATCAGCATCCCGCTGGGCTATGTTGATTGACGTCATTGGCTTCTTCGTCGCTTTGGGTGTGGGCATCTTTGTCGCCCTGCGCACCGCACGGTCTATCACTGAGCCGCTCGAGCACATTATTGGCGTGGCCCGCCAAATTGGCGACAATGGTGACCTCGACCAGGAAGTCAACTTCGAGAGCGAGGATGAGATCGGAACCCTCGCGCAGACCTTCCGCAACATGGTTCTGTACTTCAAGGAAATCGCGACGGTTTCCGAAGCCGTCGCCGTCGGCGATCTCTCGGTCGAAGTCAACCCCCGTTCCGACCGCGACAGCTTGGCTGCGGCTTTCTCCCAGATGACCAATGGCCTGCGTACGCTCGTCCGCTCGGTGCGCGACGCCGCGGCTCAGGTCGCCGCCGGTTCCAATCAGGTCGCCGACGCCTCGGAGGATTCCGCTAAGGTCAGCGTGCAATCTTCGTCCGCAATCGACGAGGTCACCAGTACCATGCACGAGATGAGCATCAACGTGCAGAATATGGTGAAGAACACGCAGATGCAGGCATCCAGTGTCAGCGAGACCTCGGCATCCATCGATGAAATGGTAGCCAGCATTCAGCGTGTTGCCGATACCGCCAGAGTGCTGCTGGATATCTCCAACCGCTCCCGTGACGAAGTGACGAGCGGCATCGGCACTATGCAGAAGACCACCGAAGGACTTAACCGCATCAACGGCTCCATCGGTTCCTCGGCCGTCATTATCAGCAGCCTCGGCGAGCGCGCCGACAATATCGGTAAAATCATCGAGGTCATCGACGATATCTCCGAGCAAACCAACCTGCTGGCGCTGAACGCCGCGATTGAGGCGGCCCGCGCCGGTGAACACGGCCTCGGCTTTGCCGTAGTTGCCGATGAAGTTCGCAAATTGGCTGAAAAATCCGCAACCTCCACCAAAGAGATTGGCGATCTGATTCGTAGCATTCAGACCGAAGCCCGCAAGGCAGTGGAGAACATGGAAAAGAGCACGACGATCGTCAACGAGGGACTGGAGTTGGGCAACGATCTCAGCCTCGCTCTGCGCAAGATCTCCAACGTTGTCACCGAAGTCTTCAAGTTCGCTCAGGAGATCGGCGCCGCAACCAACGAGCAGTCCCACGGCTCATCGCAAATAGCCAAAGCCACCTCGCGCCTTAACGAAATCACTTATGAAATCAATTCTTCGGTAGAAGAACAGGCGGGCGGCGCGCAGGCTGTCGTCCGCGCCATGGAGCGCATGCGTGAGATAGTTCAGCAGTCCACCTCCAGCTCCAGCGAGTTGGCTGCATCCGCCGAACAAATGTCCAAGATGGCGCGCTCCTTGCTCGAAACCATGGACCGCTTCGTCCTCGACGAACATCACGAAGAGGCCACCCGTCGGCTGGCCGGCACCAAGTTTGCATTGGCAGGAAGCACCCGTTAGAAGGTTGGAGACAATGATGGCCAAGGTTCAGCAGATCGTCGGCTTCCGCGTTGGCAAAGAGAATTTCGGCGTTCCCATTGGCATAGTTCACGAGATCGTGCGAATGATGGACATCACCGAGATCCCCGACTCGCCCACCTATATCGAGGGCGTCATCAACTTGCGCGGCAAAATCATTCCCGTGGTGGACCTGAGAAAGCGCTTTGCCGAAGAGATCCAACCCAATCGACGCAACCGTATTCTGGTTGCCGAACTTGACGGCCACCTGGTTGGACTGGTGGTCGATGCTGCCAATGAAGTGATGAAGGTCAATTCCGAACTGATTGAGCCCCCGCCCAATATCTTTGAGCAGGGCGAATTGAATTATGTGACTGGCGTCGGCAAACTGGGCGGCAAGCTGGTTATCCTGATTGACCTGGCAAAGATCATGCAGATGGGCGAGTTGCGCCGTATCTCTGACATTGCCGAAACCGTGGGCGCGATTTCGCCGGCGCGAGCGTAAACAAGAATGTCGTCAACAACGTCACCGATCGCCTTTAGCGAGTCCGAACTGAAGTTGCTGCAGACCCTGATCTATCAGGAATGCGGTATGTACTTCGATGACCGCCGCGCCCATTTTCTGCAGGATCGTCTGCAGCGGCGCCTTCGCCTCTGCAACTTCAACTCCTTCTACGAGTACTACCGCCTGTTGACCAGCCGCGAAGGTAGGCAGGAGTTGTCGGCGCTGCTGGAGAACCTCACGGTCAATGAGACCAGCTTCTTCCGCAACCGTCCGCAACTGGAGCTCTTCCAGAAAACCGTTTTGGAGGAGATGCTGCATCGCAAGCAGGCGCGCCGCGACTGGACCCTGCGCCTGTGGAGCGCCGGTTGTTCCACCGGTCAGGAACCGTTCACCCTGGCGATGATGATCGCCGACGCCTTGGCCTACTACTATCTGCGCAATCCGATCCCCTTTGGAATGCCGTCGCCAAAACCGCTGATTCCCCCACCCTGGAAGGTGGAGATTCTGGCCTCGGATATCAACTACTCCGTGCTCCGCGCCGGGCAGGAGGGGATTTACCTTGAGCGTCACATGGACACCGTGGACTACCCTTACCGCTTGCGGTATTTCGACAAGGTCGGCCCGGAGCGCTACGCCATCAAGCCGGCGGTCAAGGAATTGGTCCACTTCGACTTTCACAATCTGAAAACGGAATTTCTGCCGCAACACAACGACTTCATCTTTTGCCGCAATGTCATGATCTACTTTGACGCTGCGGAGCAGAAGCGGCTTATCCAGAAATTCTGGCGGTGCCTGAATCCCGAGGGATATCTCTTCGTGGGGCATGCCGAAAGTCTGTTCGGACTGACCGATCAGTTCCGGATGGTTCACCAGGACAACGGCACCGCATACTGCAAGATCGAGGCATAACGTGGGCATATTTTCCGACGATCGCGCCAACGAACTTCGAAACATCTTTTTCGAAAGTTCTCAGGAGATTCTCCAGGCCCTCAATGAGGACGCCCTGTTGCTGGAGAAATCCCCGCGTGATGCCGATGTCGTTCGCGATCTGCGGCGCAGTGTCCATACCCTCAAGGGCGATGCCGCCGCCTGCGGTTACAAAGATCTCAGCGAACTCGCACACGCCGTGGAAGACGTGCTCACCCCGGAGACTGCGGCCCGCGACGGTGAAGCCCTTGCCGACTTGGTGATGGTCTGCGCCGACGTGTTTGACAATCTGCTAGCCGCCTATCGAAATGAACTGCAGCCTCCCACTACGGAAGCCGTATTTGCCCTCATCGAGGCGATCCGCAATCCGCATCCGGAGGCCAGCTTCGCGCCGCAGTTCAGCTGGACCGAGTACGAGCAGTTGCGAATTGCCAAAAACGCCGTTCCCGGCCAGCCGGTCTACTACGTTGCGATGGCCGTCGACCCCGCCTGTCCCATGCGGGTCGCCGCCGTGCAACTGGTCCGTAATGTTCTGGAGGAAGTCGGCACGATCCTGGTGATGCGGCCCGAGGAAAGCATCGCCGACGCTCCTGAAGTCATCGAAGCCGTCCTCTCCACGAGTCGCGAACTCGCGTGGGTGGAGCGCAGATGCAAGATCCCAACCGTGGTCTCAAGGGTGTATGCTGTGGCGGCGCCCAGTGCGGAGGTTGAATCAATCTTCGCCGAGAGCGTCGCCGAGCCGGAACCGCCAGCGGAAGCCTGGGTTGCGCAATCTGCTGCGCAATCTGTCGCGCAACCTGTTGCCCCGGCTGCCACGCAATCCGTAGCGCAATTCGCGGCACAATGTGCAGCACAAGCGGCCGCGCCAGTTGCGACTCCGCCTCGCGTCCCGCAACCGGAGAAGGACGAAGTTCGTGCCGCGCAGACCGTGCGCCATGCCCCGGGGAGTTCCAAGGCGCGCGAAGAGCGCCTGCCCGCAGCAACCGAAACCGTGATCCGCGTGGAAGCCGAGCGCGTCGATGTGGTGCTGGATCTGGTGGGCGAACTCATTATTGCCAAGAGCATGATGCAGGAACTGCTTGCGGAGATGAATCGCAGTCTCGCCAATGCGCATTTGCGAGCCAAAACCTCCGACCTTGTCGTCTTTCAATCGCAGATCCTCAAGAAACTCCAGCGCGCGGTGATGAAGATTCGCATGGTGCCGGTTGAACAGATGTTTCGCCGCCTCCCGCGGGTAGTGCGTGACACTGCCAAGCAGCTCGGACGAGAGGTCGAAATCGTCGTCGAGGGCGGCAATACGGATCTGGACAAGAGCATTCTCGACGCTCTCGCCGAGCCGATGATGCACCTGCTGCGCAACGCCGTCGATCACGGGATTGAGCCGCCGAATGAACGTATCGCTCGCGGCAAATCAGCCGTCGGAACCATCCGCCTCAATGCTTTTCACCAAGGCAATCAGGTTGTAATCGAGATCAGTGATGACGGAAGAGGCATCGACTTTGAAAAGCTCGTCTCGACCGCAGTCTCTCGCGGCGTCATCACCGCTGAACAGGCCTTGCACCTGAGCGACAGTGATACCCTCGATCTCATCTTCCACGCCGGACTCAGTACGTCCAGCGAGGTCACGGAGATCAGTGGTCGCGGCGTTGGCATGGATATCGTGAAGGCTGTGATGGACCGGCTGAAGGGCAGCGTTGCGATAAACAGCATCCCCGGCGAAGGCACAACCTTCCGCCTCATGGTGCCGCTCACCATGGCCATCATCAAAGCCCTGCTGTTCCGAGTCTCTGAGCGCCTGTATGCCGTGCCACTGGGCAATGTCATGGAGATCCTGCGCGCGCGTGAGGACGAAATTCACGTTGCCGACGGTCAGGAGATTCTGCAGATCCGCGAAGAAGTGGTGCCGCTCATCCGGCTCAGCCGGATTCATTTCGGCAGCGTGCGCACACCCAAGTTGTATGTGATCGTGGTCAACCACGGCGGGCGCAAGATCGGCCTCGTGGTCGACCGCCTGATCGGCGAACAGGAACTGGTCATCAAGGGACTCGATGAATCCCTGGTTCACACGGAACTGGTCAGCGGCGCCAGCATCCTTGGCGACGGCCGTGTGGTGTTGATTCTCAGCATCTCCGACGTGGTGACAAAGCTAGGCGGCGGATCTAACCGCAACCTCGCGGAATCCGAGTTTTCGGGAGCGCGCCAGTGACCGTGAACCCACAGATGATTCGCGTCCTGGTTGTGGATGACTCCGCGCTCATGCGCAAACTGATTCCGCAACTGCTCGAGCGGGACAATTCCATTCACGTTGTCGGCACCGCAATGGACGGCGCGTTTGCGCTCAAGAAGATCGAGGAACTCAAGCCGGACGCCATTACCCTGGACCTTGAGATGCCGCGCATGGATGGCATCGAGACCTTGCGCCGGATCATGCATCAGCTACAGGTGCCCGTCGTGGTCGTCAGCGCTCACACTCGCGAGGGTGCCAGCACCACCTTCAAGGCTCTGCACATGGGAGCCTTTGACTTCGTCGCCAAGCCGGAGAACGTCCTCGGCGAGGGCATGAATGAAATTGCCGCCGAGATGATCGCCAAGATCAAAGCGGCGGTGAAGAGTCCTTTCGTGCGTCGTCCCATCCTCATCGATGGGCCGATTGCCAAACCCAAGCCCAGGCGCTGCAACATTCCTGGTCCCGCCTCCAAAGTGGTCGCCCTCGGTATCTCCACTGGCGGTCCCAATTCGCTTGAGTACATGCTCAGCCAGCTCCCGGTCGAGTTTCCGGCAGCCATTCTGGTGGTGCAGCACATGCCCGCCGGATTCACCGAACCTTTTGCGCGACGCTTGAATGAATCCTGCAGCCTCGAGGTCAAGGAGGCACAATCCGGGGATCTCATTGCCGCCGGACGTGTGCTAATCTGCCCAGGGGACCGTCATATGCGGGTTCGGCGAATGCCACTTGGAGATGTGGTTGTGCTCTCCGATGATGTCAAGGTCAATGGCCATCGCCCGTCGGTCGATATTTTGTTCCACTCCGTCGCGCATGAGTTCGGGGCTGATGCCGTGGGCCTGCTGATGACGGGCATGGGAGAAGATGGCGCCGAGGGCCTCGGAAAGTTGAAGGCAGCCGGTGCGCTCACCATTGCCCAGGATGAGGCGTCTTCGATTGTTTTCGGTATGCCACGCGCTGCTATTGAGCGTGGGTATGCCAGTCGAGTTGTTGCTTTAGAAGCTTTGCCGAACACTTTGATCGCGCATTGCGGTATTCTCCGCAGCGTGCCGGCCAGAGAACACTGCCCAGTCCGCCCAGTCGGACAGATGTGAGGAATATTATGGAGCAGTTTCCAGCTCTACTGCGTGCCACCGATCACCAGCCCGTACGCTACCTCGTGGTAGACGACTCGATCTTCGCGCGTAAGAACCTCGCGCGCATCATCGACTCCTATGGCGGATTATTGGCCGCCGAGGCCGCCGACGGCGGCACCGCCATCACCGAGTATGACCGTACCCGCGCCGACATTGTGCTGATGGATATCACCATGCCGCAGATGGAAGGCATTGAAGCTGCCGAGCGCATCGTGCGCCAGCATCCCGATGCCCGCATCATCATGGTCTCCAGCGTCGGTTACCAGGAGAACATTGTCGCCGCCTTGCAGAAGGGCGCGCGCCATTTTGTGCAGAAGCCCGTAAAGCCCGAGCTGCTGTACGACGTCATCAAATACGTGCTGGGCGATGCTGCCGTTACCGCCGCCAGCGCCGTCGCAGGGGAGTAGCTCTCATGAAGCTGGAGCTGATTCAGCCATTCATCAATGCCGCCGACGCGGTGCTTTCTCAGGCCCTTGCCTGCCCATTGACGGTTGCCGATATTTCCATGGGCGAGGAAGCCTACGAGCGCCATGCTACTGCCGCCATGGTGGAGATCACGGGCGACATCGAGGGACGGGTGATCCTTGACGTGGAGGACAGCATGGCCATGAAGGTCGCCTGCTCCAGCGCGGGCATGGAAGACGGGGAAATAGATGCGGACCCGCAGATCATCCGCGAGGCCGTCGCCGAGTTGGCCAATCTCGTCATCGGCAATGCCGTGACCACCCTGAACGATCAGGGATTCCGATTCCGGGTTCACCCCCCGGTCGATCATCCCTGTCAGCAGGGCTTTAGCGGCTCTGAGGATATGGAAGCGCTGGTCATGGATTTTTCCTCTCCCGTGGGCAAGGTCTTCCTGAATGTTGCCGTGCGCTACAACGAACGGCGTCGCGCCGACCGCAATTAGGTTCAAGCCGCGCAACCCGCAAACGTAAAGCAGCCGTAATAATTTCGGCAAAAAGAAGGGCGAGCCCGCGATCGGGCTCGCCCTTAAATTCTTATACTTCAAGCCTAGCTGCGTCCCAATACCATCACCGGAATCTGAGCCGGACAATTCTTCTGCCCGTCGAATTCTCCCGTCGGTGCCGTGCAATAAGTCACCACGGATGGCGCCGGAATCGTCGTCACATAGGTGTTGATCGGCGTGGAGCCATTAGCTGCCGCTGTCACCACGGCAGTGCCGTTGTACAGGTTCGGGCAGGTCGTCTGGTTTCCGTTATTCGTACACCCCGCAGGTGCCGCCGGCGCGCTCGTAGGATTCCCGCTCGCGTCGTAGTAGTTGTAGATCGTGGTCGTCGTAGTGGTCGCGTATGCCTTCGACAGATCGGAGGAGTTGCCGCCGCGCGAAACCGCAACGTAATTTACCGCCGGGGTCGTTGTTTCCACCACCAAATTTGTACCATTGATCGTCTGGGTGATCGAGCGGTGCACGCCGACCGTGATAATGCTGGCAGCACTCGTCGTGAGCGTCCCGTTGGAGAGTTTGCTGGTGTCAATCCCAATGATCTGATCCGTACCGCTGACTCCGACATAAGCCTCAGTTCCATCCCGCATCAGCGCCAAGTTTGTCGGAGTGGCTGTGGGCGATATCGTAGCCGTGGTTGGGAGCGACGTGATCCAAGTCAACTGGCCAGGCGTCGTTCCATCGAAAACGCTCACCGTGCCGTTGGCGTGGAGGAGCCAAACATGGTTGATCTGCGTATTCGCGCTGGTGTCGTTGAAATTCGTATCCTGCGCAATGTCGATGATTGGCGAACTGCAAATCGCACCGCATGCCGGGTTCGGATCGGCGGAAATCGTATTCACCACCTGTTCCGCCCCCGCGGCGGTTCCCTGGCCATCGATGATCGAGATTGACCCATCGCCGCTGTTGAGCACGTAGATGTAGTTGCCGTCGTTGCTCTGGGCTGCCTTGATCGGACCTATGCCGACTGGAATCGTATTCGTCACCAGGTACTTGCTGGCGTTGACCACATAAACGTTTCCGGTGACGCCGGTTCCCTGATTATCCAGCACGAACACCTTGGATTGATCTTTATAAATCCAGGCAAAGACCGGGTGCGCCGGGGTCGTGCTCGTGCCGATGCAGATGCTACCCTTCACCAACACCGTCGGCTGTGTAATGGCCGATATCGAGCCTGTTCCCGGGCAGGTCGCTGTCGTCGTTCCGGAGTTCACCACGTAATCCTGCGTGTAGGTGCTGCCAAAGTACTGGAAACTCATGCCAATTGGCGCCGAGCCCAGCTCCAGCGACATCGTCGTGGTGTTGGCCGAAAAACCGGCGGTCGAACTGTTCAGCAGAAGTTGCGTCACCGAGTCCGTCGACGCATTCGCCGTAAACACCGAGGTGCGGAGGTAATCAAATGCCATCGGCGCTGCCGAGGGTGCGACCGGCGAAGGCACGTTGCTCACCACGGTCCCCACAATGTTCGCCAGCACCTTGTTGCCCATGTTGCTGTCGCCACTGACGTTGACGGCGGTGAGCACACTGCTGGGGTTGGGACCGATGGCGTTTTGGCTCGATGGGTCCAGGCAGCAGGAGAGCACGACTTCGGTCTCGGCACCCGCCGGATTGCCGCTCGTCGTCGGCAGGGGAGACGCAATCGGTCGATAGGTATCGCCGCATCCAACAATCATCGTCGTTGCAACTAAAAGGACAACCGCGCACGCGGCTTTCCACATAACTTTCATTCGCACTCCGGCCTGCCGATGCAATTTCAGCTGCTCTGTTCGGGTGCGACCATTGTAAAGGAATCGAGTACGCGCGGGCCAATATCTTGTGGCTCACGCAAGAACGAATATTGTGCGAACTTTGCACCGCCGCTCCGCGCGCGCCCGTTTTACGCTGCACGTTTGCGCTTCGGCTTGCTACGTGCCTGCGACTTCTTCGCCTCTGCCCCCGAGACTGCTTCCACCTCGGATGCCTTCTGCGAGTCGGCAGCTACTTCCGAGGCTTTCTTGCCTTCCATCCGTGCCACGCTTTGCCGCAGCGCGTCCATCAGATCCACCACCGGAGCCAACTTCTGCGGCCGTTCCACGGCGGAAACCTCCTTGCCTTCCAGCCGTGCGTCGATCAGCTTGCGAAGGTTCTCCTCGTAGGTGTCGTGAAAGCGCTCCGGCTCAAACTTATCCGCCAGGGCTTCGATCAACTGATGCGCAACCTTCAGCTCCGTTTCCTTCACCTCGACTGCTTCGGTGCCAAAGTGTTCCATCGCTCGCACCTCGTCGGCATAGTACATCGTGTGCAGCGCCAGCCCGTCCTTGAACGGCCGCAGAAACACCGTGTACTCGCGATTATGCATGGTCAGTTTCGCCATAGCCATGTAGCCGCTCTCGCGCATCGCCCGCGCCAGCAGCGCATAGGGACGCTTGCCAGCCTCCTCGGCGGCCACGTAGTAGCTCGACTCAAAGTAAATGGGATCGACCTCCTCGGCCTTTACGAATTGCACAATCTCCATCGCCTTGGCCGTCTTCGGCTCAATCCGCTTCAGCTCTTCCGGCTCCACCACAACGTACTCGCCCTTGCGGTACTCGTATCCTTTGACGATCTCATTGCGCTCCACCACCTTTTTGTCTTCCGGACACCATAGCTGCTGCTTCACCCTCGACAAATCCGTCTTATGCAGCATGTGGAAGGAGATGCGGCTGCCGCGCGCTCCGCTGTAGAGCCGCACCGGCAGCGAGATCAAACCAAACGTCAGATACCCGGACCAGACTGATGCCGCCATAATTTTGCCTCCGCTGCTCCGCCCAGAGCACCCCTTCTGCTATCCAATCTGTTACGATGCGCTCTCCGGGAGGCTCCGCTGCCACAGGGCCGCCTGCCGTAAGCGGGCTACTTCGGAGTACGACAGTTTGGGCATGATTCTCTTCCAGAGCTGGCAGTTCACGATCCTTCCACTGCTCCCGGTCCTGGGCCTTTGCTTGGCCTTCGCCTTTTTTGCCTGGGGCATGCGCGCCGTAACTGCCGGGGCCGCGCTCACCGGAGTGGGTCTCAGCGTGGTTCTCTGCCTGGCTGCCGGTCCCGCCGCGCTGATCCCGATAGTGACCGTTTTCCTGTTGACTCTGGTCACCACCCGCATCGGCCGCCGCAAAAAGGAGCGCCTCGGCACCTCCGAGCGGCGCCACGGGCGCGGTTCCGTGCAAATCCTCGCCAACGTCGGAGTCGCGGCCATCTGCGCTGCTCCCCTTATCTACGTCGGCCATGCCCGCTATCTTCTCCTCGCCGGAGCTTCCGCTGCTCTCGCCGAAGCCGCCGGAGATACCGTAAGCAGCGAGCTGGGACAAGCCTTCGGCGGCAGCCCCCGTTTGATCTCCACCTTTCGCCGCGCCGCCCCTGGCCAGGATGGCGCCATCACTCTGGTTGGCACCTTGTTTTCTCTCGGTGCCGTGATCCTGGTCTGCATCGCCTGCGAGTCGGCCAATCTCCTGCTTCCCCAGTTCTATTGGACGGTGTTAAGTGCAGGCTTCCTGGGGACCGTTGTCGATAGCCTGCTCGGCGCCACCATCGAGCGCCCCGGACGCCTCGGCAACGACTCCGTTAATTTCTCCAGCACCGCGTTTTCCGCCGCCCTCGCCATCGTCGTGCTATTCCTGCAAGGCTGGCGCTAACGCGTTACCGGAAGTCCGACTGAACGCAAAAACAGGGGCCGCGGCCCCTGTGGTGAATTCCAAAATAGCTGGGTTCTTACTTCTCCGCCCGCACAAACTCCCACTTCCCACGCCCGCAAAGATTCGCGCAAGTCGGCAGTGTCTGCCCTTCCTTGAATTGCACCGGCAGCTTACACACGCTGCACCAGTAGATACCCGTCTGCGGAGCTTCGCTCCCCGGTTGATACGCCATTCCAAATCCTCCTGGTTAATCTCTCTTTTTATCCTAAACCAAGCTACCAGCGGATGACGTGCATCAGTCGCCACAGCGTGTAGCTTGCCGCCTCGCGAGCCACGTTCAGCCCCTGCGCCGCAATTGCCGGCTCTATCTCCGGATGGCGCGGCGAAACATACACGACCCGCCCCTGCGCCTCCAGCAATTGCTTGATCCGGAAGACGTGATACGGATCGCTGACCGCGATGCAGGAGCGCATGTTGTTGGCCGCCATGATGACCGCAATGCGCTCGGCGCTCTCCGAGCTGTTCTCGCTCTGTGTCTCGGCGATCAGATGCCGGTCGCCGATGCCGCGCTCGATCAGGTAGTCGCGTCCCACCGAGCCTTCAGTGAATAGCTGTTCGCCGCCGCTGCCCCCCGTGGTAATCACCACCGGAGCCAGTTTGCGTTCGTAGAGTTCAAAGGCGTGATCCAGACGCGCACGATAGACCGGCGAGGGCTTGCCGAAATACTCCGCCGCGCCGAACACCACGATTGCGTCCGCCGTTCGCGCCTCATCCCGCCGTGACTGCGCCACAATTCGCGCACAACTCCATCCAAAATAGCAGACGTAGGCAGCCAGCAGCGCGGCGCAAACTCTGCCCGGCCTTAGCCATCCCCGGCGCACACCATCCGTCATTGATCGCCCAGCAGGTCCTCAATCTCTGTCAGTGCAATCGCTCCCTCGCGCAACAGGGACCATTGTCCGTTGCTCAGGTTGATGATCGTCGTCGGCACGGTGCGCGGCGTTGTGCCGCCATCTACCAGCAGTTGCACTCGTTCGCCCATCTGCTCCACCACGGCCGAGGCGGTGGTGCATTCCGAGGCTCCGGCCAGGTTCGCCGAGGTCGCGGTAATCGGGCACTTCAAGGCTCGAACCACTGCCAGTGCCACCGCCGAATCCGGCATCCGCACCGCAATATTGCCGGAGTTCGCCGTCACCTTCAGCGGCAGCCGCGGAGCCGCGCGAAGAATGATCGTCAGCGGCCCGGGCCAAAATTTTTCGGCTAGCAGATGGAACTCATCCGGCAATTCGTTTGCCAGCTCCTCAGCCTGCTCCGAGCTTTCGATCAACAGCGAAAGAGGTTTATGGCGGCCGCGTTCCTTGATCTCATACACGCGTTCCACCGCGTGCAGATTGTAGGGATCGACCGCAAGGCCATAAAAAGTATCGGTCGGCATCCCGACCACGCTGCCTTGGCGAATCCTGTCCGCCACATAGTTCACCAGCGACGGCTCAGGCTCAACTGCATGGACTCGAATAATTTCCGGGCGCACCCGCTTTTACCTCTTCTTCCAGGCTCAAACCTGCAAGCCTTACCCCAGTTGTAAGCGACGGACATTTAACTCGGCCATTACGGGCAGATATCATGTCCGTGCCGGTACTTAATCATTCTACAATGCTTAAGCCCACCCATACGGAGGAACATGTCCCAGGCTTATTCCAACCCGCCGCACGAACGCCTCCGTTCCATCGTCAGCCGCCAGAATACTCTCGTCAAGGATCTTCGCAAAGCATTCTCCCAGGCCATTCCCGCCGATGACGGCTCGGTCGCCATTGAAGGCGTCAAACTGGTCGAGGAGGCCATCCGCAGCGGCCTGCGCCTGCGCGCCGTCTTCTTCTCTGAGTCGGCTCGCGAGCGCGCCAACCGCCTGCTCCCGCAACTCAGCCACGCCACCGAAACCATTCTCCTCCCCGACGACATCTTCCACAGTGCCGTCGCCACCGAGACCCCGCAGGGCGTAGCCGCGCTCGTTCACCCCCTCGCAGCCACCCTGGAAGACCTCTTCCGCCCCGCCAATCCCTTAATCCTGGGCTGTGCCGGTCTGCAGGACCCCGGAAACCTCGGAACCATCCTCCGTAGCGCCGAAGCCTTCGGAGCCAGCGGCGTGCTCACCACCGAGGGCACCGTCTCCGCCGCCAATCCCAAGGTCGCCCGAGCCTCTGCCGGATCGGTCTTCCGCCTCCCGGTCATTAAACTCTCCACCACTCAGGCCCTGGCCGAGCTTGAGGAGAACAGCATCCGCCTCGCCGTAACCAGCTCTCACAAAGGCCGTCCCGTGCAGGAGATCGACCTCACCCAGCGCACCGCCATCTTCATCGGCAGCGAAGGCCAGGGAGTTCCCCGCGCCCTCCTCGACGCCGCCGACGAAGCCATCCTCATCCCCCACTCCCCCAAGGTCGAAAGCCTCAACGCCGCCATCGCCGCCAGCATCCTCCTCTACGAGGCACAACGGCAGAGGGGAAAATAGGCTGTAGCTTGTGGTGTGGATGTCGGGTGCCGTTTTTTGCCTGCGGATCTTGCACTTGTCTTTGGTGTAGATGTTGCCCTCGTTTTGGGGCAGATTTTTTGTTTTCAGGTGTCATCCTGAGCAACGCGAAGGACCCCAGCAGGGATGGCATCATATGCGCCCTCCCAAGTTTTTCAACCTCGCCTCTTGTACTGCTGACGGGAGTACACACACTACTCGAAAAATTTCCCCCTACTCCCGCATCCGTTCCTTCTTCGCCTTCAACCCCGCCAGCCGCTCGCGAATGCGTTTCTCCACGCCCTCCTCGGTAGGGAAGTACCACTGCTTGCCCTTGAGGTTCTCCGGCAGGCACTCCATGTCCGTGACCTTTTCCTCGAAGTCGTGCGCGTACTTGTATCCCGCGCCGTAGCCAAGCTCTTTCATCAGCCGCGTCGGAGCGTTTCTCAAGTGCAGTGGCACCGGATCTGCCGCCGTCTCTTCCACGTCGCGCTTCACCATGCCATAGGCCTTGTACAGTGCATTCGACTTCGGAGCGATCGCCAGATACACCGCCGCGTGAGCCAGCGCCAGCCCGCCCTCGGGCAAGCCCATAAAGTCCAGCGCATCGCGCGCCGCAATGCAAATCTCCAGCGCGTGCGGGTCGGCCAGCGAAATATCCTCCACCGCCATGCGCACAATCCGTCGCGCCAGATACATCGGATCTTCGCCGCTCTCCAACATCCGCACCAGCCAATACAGCGTCGCATCCGGATCGCTGTTGCGTACCGACTTATGCAGTGCCGAGATCAGGTTGTAATGCTCCTCGCCCGCCTTGTCGTAGCGCAACACGCGCCGCTGCAGCGCGTCCTCCACCTCCGCCTGCCCGATGACACCGCCACCTCCACCTCCGGTCGGAGGCTCCGAGGTGCCCCATATCTGCCCGTCGTTGGCAGATGTGGGTCCGTTGACCTTGCTCTTGTCCTGGCCCTCGACCGCCAGCGTCGCCGCAATCTCTAGCGCGTTGTAAGCCGCCCGCGCGTCGCCGCTCGAATACGCAGCAATCCGCGCCAGCGCCTCTGGCTTCGCCGTCAATCGCAGCGAGCCCAGCCCGCGCTCCTCGTCGGCCAGCGCCCGCTCCAGCAGGAAAACAATCTGCTCCTCGCTCAGCGGATTCAGCGTGTACACCCGCGAGCGTGAGAGCAGCGCCGAGTTCACCTCAAACGAAGGATTCTCCGTCGTCGCCCCGATCAGCCGTATATTTCCGCGCTCCACATGAGGCAAAAATGCGTCCTGCTGAGCACGATTGAAGCGGTGAATCTCGTCGATAAAGACAATCGTGCGCGTCCCATATTGCCGTGCCCGCTCGGCCTCCAGCATCACCTGCTTAATCTCTTTGATCCCGGCCATCACCGCCGAATACTCGACGAACACCGCCTTGGTTCTGTGCGCAATGATCTTCGCCAGCGTCGTCTTGCCCACCCCCGGCGGTCCCCAGAAGATAATCGAGCCGATGTCGTCGTGCTCGATCTGCACTCGCAGCGCCTTACCCGGCCCAAGAATATGCTCCTGCCCCACGAACTCATCCAGGTCGCGCGGACGCATCCGGTCAGCCAGTGGCCGCGTCCGGTCCGAGGCTTCGTCAATCGGATTGGAAACCAAATTCATCGCAGCAAGCCTATCACTGAAAGCGAGGTTTCAGAGGTTCAAGGTTTCAAGGTTAAGAGCTTCAGGTAGGTTGTATTAAACGAGGTGAAAGGATTATTCCGCTGGGGTTTTCAGGACCTGCTCGCTCGTTTTCTCGGCCACTGGTTGTAGCCGATTGACGGATCGCTCGAATTCAACGCCCGTATGAACTCCACCTCTTTGCTAGTGACTCGCGCCTTATCGTTGGATTCGAAAAGGATTTGCTTGCGGATGGTGAGGTCTCTTAGATCGTCCTTACTGAAATCGGCTTCGACAAGCTGATTAGACCACGAGCCGAAATACCGGATTGAGTGACCAGTTCCACCGATATCCTTACCAACATAAATCTTCCCGTTAGGAAAGGTCAGCATATACACAACATAGGCGAAATGCATACCCATCCTCAAAACACGAAATTCAACCACACCCCCCAGACACATCCGAGGGTCCCTAACTTTGAAACCTTGCAACCTTGAAACTTTGAAACCTGTCCCTACGCCTTCGCTCGCGCCGTCTTCTCGTCGCTGGCAACCTTGCCATCGCGAATGTGAATAATGCGATGTGCGAACTCCGCCACGTCATGTTCGTGCGTAACCAGCACGATGGTATTTCCTTTTTCGTGCAGATCGTCAAACAGCGCCATGATCTCATTTCCGGTCTTCGAATCCAGATTGCCCGTCGGCTCGTCGGCCAGGATGATCGAAGGCTTGTTCACCAGTGCGCGCGCGATGGCCACGCGCTGTCTCTGTCCCCCGGAGAGTTCGTTCGGCTTGTGCATCATGCGCTTGCCCATGCCCACGCTGTCCAGCGTCTGCCGCGCCCGCGCAAGCCGCTCTTCTGCGGGAACGCCTGCGTAAATCAGCGGCAGTTCCACATTGTGCAGTGCTGTAGCCCGCGCCAGCAGATTGAAGGTCTGAAAGACAAATCCGATCTCTCGGTTGCGAATGCGCGCCAACTCGTCGTCATCCAGTTCGCTCACCAGATGGCCGTTCAGCCAGTACACACCATCGGTCGGAGTATCCAGGCAGCCGATCAAATTCATCAGTGTCGATTTCCCCGAGCCCGACGGCCCCATGATCGCGACATATTCATTGCGATAGATGGAGATATCCACGCCGCTCAGCGCATTCACTGCCTGCTCGCTGCCCATGTCGTAGGTCTTCCATAAATCCTGCGTACAAATGATGCAGTCCAGCGGCGGTGCCTTCAGTTCCTGGCTGATCCCAGCGGTTTGCGTTTGCGTTGCCATCTCTTCTCCTGCTAGTTCCCGTCTTCCGCGCTGTTGTCGATCTTCACCCTGGTTTCAGGTTTCAGTGTGCGCAGCACCTTGTAGCTTCCAGTCACAATCTCGTCGCCCGGACTCAAGCCATTGAGCACCTCGATGTCCGTGGTGCCCGTGATCCCCGTCTGTACCGGTACAAATTGCGCCTTGCCGCTGCGGATCACAAACACCCCCTGCACCTCTTCCCTGGCGGTCTTTTTGTCCTCCGGTATCTCCGCTGCCTCCACCGCGCCCTTGTCCCTAAATTTCGGAGCCAGATCGCCCTTCTGCCTTATCGTCAGCGCCTGGATGGGAATCGACAGCACACTCGCCTTGCTCGCGGTCGTGATCTTCGCCGTGGCTGACAGTCCCGGCCTCAGATTCTCCGGCACATCATTCAGCGTGACCACCACCTTGAAGTCTTTCGCCTCCTGCGTGCCGCCGGTTGACTGCGAAGTAGCTACGCCGGTCGAGCGCACCAGCGCGTTGTCGCCGATCTCGGTCACCGTGCCCTTGAAGGTTTTCTTTGGAATGGCGTCAATGCTCACCTCCGCCGGTTGACCCAGCTTCACGTTCACAATGTCGGTTTCATCCACCCTTACCTCGGCGGTGATAACAGAAACATCGGCCAGCGTCATTAGCGTCGAACCAGGTGAGTTCTGAATGCCCATCACCACCGTCTCGCCCTCACGCACCGGAAGGTTCGTCACAACGCTATCAAAGGGCGCGCGGTACTCGGTCTTGCTCAGCACATCGGTGTTGTGGATCAGGTTCGCCTTCTGCACCGCGATGCGACGCTTGTAAGCCTCTGCCGCAGCCTTTGCCTCGGCAATGCGAGCCTTCGCCAGCGCCAATCCGGAGACCGCCGATTCGTATGCGTTCTTCGCCGCGTCATAGTCTTTCTGTGCGATCAACTGATCTTTGAAGAGCCCCTCGGCGCGCTTCCAGTCAGAGAGCTTTTGCTCCAGATCGGACTTCGCCCGGTCCAGGTCGGCGATGTTGCTGTTCAATGTCTCCACGCCTGCCGTGTAATCGGCCTCTGCCGCCGTCAGTGACGCCTGGGTTGCGCTTACGTCTGCCGCCGACTGCACGTTTTCCAATTGCGCCAGCATTTGACCCCTGGTCACATGATCGCCTTCTTTCACATACAGACGCACGATCTTGCCAAAGGCATTCGCGCCAACATTGACAAACGTCTTTGGCCGTATCTCGCCGGAGGCAGTAACCAGCGACGTCAGATCCTCGCGAGACACCCTGTCGGTCTGCACGTCAACCACGCCCTTCCGGCTCTCGTGAATCGCAAAGAGAGTAATTCCCGCAGCCAGGGCCACTCCACCCAGAGCAAGCCAAACTTTTTTCCAATTCTTCATCAGTCCTCATGGTTACCCGGCTGCACTCGGAGAACGCAGGCGCCAACGGCGGCAAACCCTTTGGTCGCGCATGTCTCTACCAGCAGAGTAACTAGAAACTTCCAAGCGGAAAGCAGAGCAGCCTCAATGACAATGGCCACGAACTTAGTCGAACCGGATAAATACGAACATCACTGCTGTCCACCAACGGCCAGCCTGGCTTCAGTTCTGATTCAGCAACCCTGCTGCACAATCCCCGCTATTTGATTGTAAACCGTCATTCCATCGCCTGTTTCGCTTCATATTCCGACTTGCCATCATCTTCTCCGCCTCTCTCAGTCTGGAACTCCCGCTTTCGGCTTCCTTGCCTTGGCCCTTGCGAATACTTACAATCTCTCCAGCCCTAATGTCCTCAGGAGCGAGACTATCCATGCGGTTTGTTTCCATACGTCATTTTTTCTTGATCACAATGGCCGCCGCCATGCTGGTTTTGCCTGTCCTCGCGCAAGATTCCCCCGCCGACAATCAGGATGCCGGTACTTCGCTCAAGGATCTGAAGAAGGACAAAAACGAACCCCCCGCGCCGAAAGAGCTTACCGACGAGGAGCGCAAAGAGCGTCTCCGCAGCTTCAAGAAGGAAGTCGGCAAGACCTACCAGACCTGGCTCGACGAAGACGTTCGCTACATCATCACCCCGGAGGAAGAACAAGCCTTCAAACTTCTCGGCACCGACGAAGAGCGTGACGCATTCATCGAGCAATTCTGGCAGCGTCGTGACCCCACGCCTGATACCGAGGAAAACGAATTCCGCGAAGAGCACTACCGTCGCATTCAGTATGCGAATGAGCATTTTGCCGCCGGCATCCCCGGATGGAGAACCGATCGCGGACGCATTTACATCGTGTGGGGGCCGCCTGATGAAATCGAGTCTCATCCCTCCGGCGGCAACTATCAGCGTGACTCCTCTGAGGGCGGCGGTTCCAC
Source organism: uncultured Acidobacteriota bacterium (assembly GCA_963786435.1). GTDB lineage: Bacteria > Acidobacteriota > Terriglobia > Terriglobales > Acidobacteriaceae > TOLSYN. Next base: position 567,322 of record CAWAZK010000002.1, on the reverse strand, counting down.
CTCCACGGTTCCCTTCGAGCGATGGCGTTACCGCTACCTCGAAGGCATCGGCAACGATGTCAACATCGAGTTCGTTGACACCTGCATGTGCAACGACTACCACATCTCCACCGATCCCAATGAAAAGGACGCCCTGCTCCATACTCCCGGTGCTGGCGCCACGCTCAATGAACAGATGGGCCGCAGCAGTCGCTCCGATCGCATGATGGGCATTCCTGGCGGAACCGATGGAATTGGCGGCACCGGCAAACAGTTCGACGCCCTCGAGCGCTACGCCAAACTCACCGCGCCACCGCCCGTCAAGTTCAAGGATCTCGAAGAGAAGGTCAATACCAGGATTCGCTACAACCTCATGCCCTTCGATCTGCGTTCCGACTTTGTGAAGATCACATCGGACACCGTACTGGTCCCGATCACGATCCAGATCAAGACCAAGGACATGACTTTCGTTCAGAAGGATGGAATCCAGCGCGCCGCCGTCAACATCTTCGGACGCATCTCCACCATCACCGGCCGCGTCGCCACCACCTTTGAAGACACCGTCGGCGTCGACGAACCAAACGAACTGCTGCAAAAAGCCCTGCTCACCACCCAACTCTACTGGAAGGCCGTTCCCCTCAAGCCCGGAATGTATAAACTCGATGTCGCCGTAAAAGACGTCAATGGCGATCGGGTCGGAACCCTCGTCCGCTCCATCCGTGTTCCGGAGTTCGACGACGACAAGCTTGCAGCCTCCTCGCTCATCCTCGCCGATCTCATGGAGCACGTCCCGGCCAAGAGCATCGGCGCCGGCAGCTTCATCATCGGTGACACCAAGGTTCGTCCCCGCCTCGATAGCGCCGACGGCAAGCCCGCCATCTTCAGTCGCGACTCAGCGCCTCAACATCTGGCTCCAGGTCTACAACCTGCAGCAGGATCAGCAGAGCAAAAAGACTCGGGCCAGCATCAGCTACGAAATCGTCAATATGCAGACCAATAAATCCGTACTGCACGCCGACGAGTCCTCGGCGGCATACGGCAATACCGGCGACCAGATCACCATCGAGAAGTCCATGCAGTTAGCCAACCTCGAACCCGGTTTATACAATCTCAAAGTCACCGTCAATGACGAGGTGACGAAACAAACGATCAATCCTAGCGCCCGTTTTCAGGTGGAATAGGATAGAATTTCGAACGGCTACTCAGGCGTGCCAATCCGGCACGCCTGAGTAGCCGCAGTGTCGTCGCCGAAGTGATTGCGGTCAGGCCGTATCCAAGTAGAAACGGCCCGTAACCATTGAGGGCTTCAATGACGCGTAAGCTCGGAATTCCGGCGCTTGCACTCCTCTGCTCCCTGGCAGCAGCCGCAACAATCAATCCCGGTACCATCACCGGGACCGTGCGCGACACCGCCGGGGTGCCTCAGTTGGGCGCCGTCATCGAAGTCCTCGCCAATTCCCAAGCCCGCAGCCGGAGCATATACGGATGCCAAGGGCGCGTTCGCGATCGCCGGACTGCTTCCCGGCCTCTACACCGTCAAGGTCACCGCTCCCAGCTTCCTGCCCACCATTCGCGAACGTGTTCACCTGCAGTCCGGCGCCAGTCTGCGGCTCAACATCACCCTCAACACCCTCTTTGAAGCCATCCAGTTCGTGCCTCGGCACAAGTCTGCCGCCGATGCAGACGACGATTGGCGATGGGCGCTGCGCTCCATGGCCAACCGTCCCATCCTGCGCCTCGACGATGACACTCCGCTCGTCGTGGTTCAAACAGGCGATGACGATTCGGATGGCCAACTCAAGGCGCGCGTCTCCTTCATCACTCGCCGACGCCGAATCCGTCAGCTCCGGCGGAATGGATGCCGATTTCCAGGTCGAGCAATCCATCTTCGGCAAGGGAAGTTCTATGCCCGCCAAGTGGTCGCTCAACGGCGGACTCGGCAGCTCCACCAATCCCAACGCCGTAATCCGCGCCGCCTATTCGCGTGACATGCTCGACGGCTCCAATCCTGAATTTGCGTTCTCGGCCAAGCACTTCGCCTCGTTCGGTCCAGATCAGCCTGCCATCCAGGCTCTTGCTCTCTCCGTCGCCAATACCATGACCTTCGGCGCAGTTCCTTGAACTCGGCTACGGCGGCGAGACCCAGACGATTCAGTACAAGGAGCGCGCCACCAGCCTACCATCCCTTTGCCAACGTCAGCGTTCATCCTGGCAAAAACACGATCCTGCAATACCGCTACGCAACCAGTGCTCCCGACCTGCGTGCCGCCAAGGGCTTTGACACCGCGCCCGCCGACCTCAGCGAGAGTAATCCTCACGTCACCATGACCCCGGGCGGCCAGCGCATCGAGCGCGCCAGCCACAACGAAATTTCGCTCTCCCAGCGCCTCGGCAGTAACAAATTTCAGCTCGCACTTTTCTCCGATAACATCCACAACGCCGCTCTCACCGGAACCGGCGCTGCCTTCACCGCGGATACCGACTTCCTGGTCGGCGATCCCTACTCAGGAAACTTCTACTACAACGGCGGCGGCCTCCACACCCAGGGAGTGCGCGCCGTCTACTCCCATCCGGTCGTCAGCGGACTCAGACGCAACTCTCGACTATGCCTACGGCGGAGTGCTAACTGCTGCCGCAAATCTAGTCCAGGTCAGCCAGACCTCCACCGCGCTGCTCAGCGTCAAGCGCCACTCTGTCGCCGCAAAGCTCTCCGGCACCGCACCGCATACAGGAACCAGGGTCATCGCCAGCTACCGATGGCTCAGCGGCAGCGCCCTCACTGCAGTCGATCTGTTCAACGCTTCTCCCGGTGAAACCGACCCTTACCTAAGCCTCTTCATCCGCCAACCTATTTCGTCCCACCATGGATTCCCCAAAGGTACGGAAGCTCTACTCGACGTACGCAACCTGCTCGCACAGGGATACCGACCCGTGCTCAGCGCCGACGGCAGTACCGTCTATCTTGTCCAGGGAATCCGCTGCATCCGCGCCGGCCTCAGCTTCAACTTTTAAGGAAACCGAAACGCTGGGCTCCACATCCGCCGAGGGTGGCCCACATCCACCTTCCTTTGGCGAATGTGGGAGTCAGCGCCCTCCAACTCTACCGGCCTTGGCCGCCCTCAGAAAACCTCGCTCAGCAACCCAAACCGCTCCAGCGTCAGCAACCTCTGCGGCTCAGGCGCAACGCAAAGCTCCGCATGCTCCAGAATCCATGTATCGGCGTTCGGAATGAACACTGCATTCAATCCCGCGGCAATGGCAGGATTGATATCCGACTTGGGACTGTTGCCGACCATCCAGGTTGTGCTGCGCTCCAACCGATACTTGCCGACGATGGCGTCATAGCTCTCTGTGTTCTTCTCCGCCACCACCTCCACGGCCTCAAAATACGTCTTCAGCCCCGAGCGCTCTACCTTGCCCGTCTGTTCCTTCACGTCCCCTTTGGTCACCAGCAGCAACCGGTGCCGGCTGCGCAAAGCCTCCAGCGTGGGCGAGACGTGTTTCAGCAACTCAATCGGCTGCTCGGCAATCGTCTGCGCAATGCCGTGAATGGTCTCATGCAGCGCCGGCGTCAGCGGCTCCACCGATAGCCGCTCGAACGTCTCCACCAGCGCCGCCGCAAAGCTGTGCAGCCCGTAGCCCAGCTTCACAATGCTTTCGTGCTCCACCTCGTTCAGCTTCTGCCGCACCTCGGCGGCGCTGAAGTGCCGGTGATTAAGAAACGAAATGAAATTTGCGATCGCGCGCTCAAAGTAGATGTTGTTCTCCCACAGCGTATCGTCGGCATCGATCATCAACGTCTGGCGCGAGGTCTTCCATGCGTCGCTCATCTGCATACCGACAGTTTAGCGCGAGAATCCGCCGCGCGTGGTTCAGGCAAACCGCCCCGCGTCGTCTTGTGCATTGCGTATTCCAGCCCCCACCGTCGATGCCAGCCTCTCCGGTTGTTACAATCTGGCTGAAGGAAGTGTCGCTCACGATGCAATCCGCACTCTTCTCCGCCGTCTTGGCCGTCGCACTGCTCTCCACTCCCGGCCTCGCTCAGTCGCGCCATTCCTACACGCCCAAAAAGTTTCCCATCGGAGGCTCGGCTCCCAGCGGTGCGCAACTCAAAACCCCCGCCGACCTCGCCAGCCGCATTGCGCGATGGCGTACGGTTGACATGCCTTTCCGCAGCAAGGGGCTCACTCCGCGCGAAGTCAAAATGATCGGCAAACTCGTCGAAGCCGCGCGCCAGCTCGACTCCATCTACTGGCGGCAAAGCGATCCCTACGCGCTCACACTTCAGTCGCAGCTTAAAGGCTCTCACGCCGCAAAAGATCAGCAGATCCTGCGCTATCTCTTCATCAATGGCGGCCAGTACGATCTCCTCGACGGCAATCGCAGCTTCATCACCCACGACCCCGCGCCCGCCGGACGCGCCTTCTATCCTGCCGGTGTCACTCGCCAGAGCATCGAGAGCTACACCGCCGCGCATCCCGGCTCGCGCGCCGAACTTTACAGCCCCTACACGCTGGTTCGCAAGATGGGCGCGGATCTGGTCGGGCTCCCCTACAACTCGGCCTTCCGCACCCAGCTTGCGGAGGCTTCGAAAGATCTGCGTGCAGCCGCCGCGCTCAGTGACGATGCCGCCTTCGCCGACTTTCTGCGCGCCCGCGCCGACGCCCTGCTCAGCGATGACTACCTTCCAAGCGACCGCCTCTGGCTCGATCTAAAGTCCCCGAAGATCGACCTGATCTTTGCGCCTGGCCTCGTCTATCTCGATCAGCTTCTCGGAGTGAAGACATCCTACGGCGCCGCCATTCTGATTCGCGATGATGAGGAGAGCCGCAAGCTCGAACTCTTCCAGCAATACATTCCGCAGATCCAGCTCTCACTTCCGCTCGCCGCCCCAGACAAGCCATCGAAAGACGGCCAGCTCTCGCCCATGGAGGTAGTCGATTCGCCCTTCCGTAGCGGAGATTTCCTCCACGGCTATCAAGCGGTCGCCGCCAGCCTACCAATCGACCCGCGCATCAAGGCCGAAAACGGCACCAAGAAAATCTTCTTCAAAAACTTCATAGACGCGCGCGTCAACCACGTCCTGCTGCCCTTGTCGCGAAAGATGATGGACCCATCGCAATCCAGCGCGCCCACCGCCAGCGGCTATCTCACCGTGGTCGCTATGCATGAGATCAGCCACGACCTCGGACCCACCTCGGCCCGCGTCGGTGGCAAGCAACTCTCCATCCGCGAGTCGCTCGGCCCCATCTACTCCGCGCTCGAAGAGGCCAAGGCCGATGTCACCGGAATGTACGCCCTGCGCTGGCTAATCGATCACAACGTACTCCCGCGCGAGCGCGAGCAGGAGTTCGATTCGTCCTACTTCGCCGGCATGTTGCGTTCCGTGCGCTTCGGTGCCGCCGAGGCCCACGGCCGCGCCCAGCTCATGGAATTCAACTACCTCTTCGAGAAAGGCGCAATCCTGCCGCACGCCGGAACCCTCAGCCGCGGCACCGCCCGCGTGGTCTTCTCGCTCGACTACGCCAAGTTTCCCGCCGCCATCGAATCGCTGAACAAAGAGCTGCTTGAGATGGAAGCCACCGGAGACCGCACCCGCGCCGAGCAGTGGTTCACCCGCTACGGCAGCATCTCGCCCAGTCTCGCCTCCGCGCTTGAGTCCACCAAAGACGTTCCCGTGGATATCTTCCCCAATTTCTCCTGGGGTACACATGAAGCTTCACACAAAGCTGTACACCAAACTGCACCTCAAGCTACATGAAGCTGCGCAGTTTTACCAGAAATAGAAAAAGCCCCACGCATAACGTGGAGCTTTATCAGAGCTGTTATCTCGCTACACTCTGTTTGCGGAGGCTTCTTCGCTCACCCACTCCAGCTTCACTTCCTGCGGAATGATGCCTTTTTCGTGGCCCATGTTGAGTAGCTTGGCCACTGCCTCGCGCCCATCGTCGCCGTAGTCCAGCGTGCGCTCATTCACGTACATGCCAACGAACTTGTCGGCATCCCGTGCGTCCAGATCGCGGGCAAACTGCATCGCGTACTCCAGCGCCTGCTCGCGGTTGTCCAGCGCGTGCTGAATGCTGTCGCGCAGCGCCTTACAAACCCTGGCGATCGTCTCCGGACCCAGATCCTTGCGAATGGCGTTAGCGCCCAGCGGCAGCGGCAGGCCGGTCAAGTCGCGCCACCACTTGCCAAGATCGACAATGCGGTGCAGTCCGCTCTTGTCATAGGTAAGCTGGCCTTCGTGGATAATCAGCCCCGCGTCGTACTTGCCTTCCAGGACCGCGGGCATGATCTTGTCGAAGGGCACCACCTCAGTCTGAATCCCAGGCGCGAAGAGCTTCAAGGCCAGCACCGCGGTCGTCAGTGTGCCGGGGATGGCAATCTTCATCTTCTTCACTTCGTCCAGCGTGTAGGCCTTGGGGGCCACAATCATCGGCCCGTAACCATCGCCCACGCTGCCGCCGCTCGGCATCAGGGCGTACCGGTCCTGCAGGTACGGATAGGCATGGAACGAGATCGCCGTCACCTCGAAGTAGGCCTCCGCAATTGCCCTGTGGTTCAGCGTCTCGATATCGCAAAGAACGTGGGTGAACTTGAGACCGGGCACGCGAACCTTGTTGGTTGCCAGGCCGTAGAACATGAACGCATCATCCGAATCCGGACTGTGCGCAATTTTGATTTCGATCGCATCAGAAGCGCTGGAGCTCATAACCCTTTTTTTCCGGGGCCCAAACGGCCCGCCCAATGGAGTGCCAAGAATTGCCGCCTGACAAGCAAGCGCGGCGAAGAATGTCGAAACTCTACGATAACCCTTCAGGCCCTATTCGGGTCCGACAAAATCATAGCTCTGTAGCCGCTACGGCAAACTCCCACGGCTGCTCTCCTGCGTTGCTTCCGCGGAGTTCCGTGCCTGTGCCCGCCGCGACCGCATCTGCCACCAGACGCGAACAAACACTGCAATCGCCACCCCTATCAAGGCAGCCAACGACAATGCCAGAAGCGCAAAAAGAACTTTGATGATCACAGGGTTCTAGCATATCAGAGTAGAGGCCGTATTCGTGTCCGCAGTTCAAAGTCTATCCATAGACCTGAACCGCTCACCACGATTCCCGCTGCTGGAAACATTCTAACCCGGAACGCCCCTGATTCCCGCCGTCGGGCCCGCATCGCGCAACCAGATTGAGGGAAAAAGTGGTATGATGCTGCAAAACAACTCAGCTTGTTGGATTGCAGTGTTTTCACCTAACCAACAGATTAAGTATCGCACTGATTCATATGTTCACGTACTCACATCCTGATTCCAACGTAAAGCAGTCTGCTACGTTTCTTGCTTCTCTCTGCTTGCAATGTGCGGTTCTCGCAGTTCTCTGCCGCATCCCTGTTTCGCAGATCTCTGGAGCTTCGCTACGCTCGAGCGTAATGCGCTCATCGTCGGTCACGCCAATCTATTTTCACGAAGACGTGCCTGCCGTCGCCAGTGCCCCTGCACCAGCGCCATCACCTGCCCGTTCTGCACCGCAACACGCCGCTCCTCAGCCATCCGCGGCCGTAACTCCGGATGCTGCGCCGCAAGCGAATACTAAAGCCGGAACGACCGATGACAGCTCTGGCCAGGGTGAAGAAGCTGGTTTGGCGCCGTTCTCCAACTGGGGCGGGACCAACGCCATGTCCGGCGGCTTCATGCACCATCAGATCAAGGCTGCTCTACCGGTCTTTACCCCTGACCCGCCGATCCTGCATGGCGAGGTTCCCGAGTTTGCCCGCGGAAAAGACGTCATCATGGACGTGGTGATAAATGATCAGGGCTCTATAGTCGAAGTCGGAGTTGTGCAAGGAGTGGGAAACGGAGTAGAGAAAGAGATCGTGGAAACGCTTCGCCGGTGGATTTTCGTGCCGGCCAAAATTAATGGCATGGCCATCGCCTCGCGCCAACAACTGCGTTTCCACTTTCCCGGATAGCAAAACGTACAGGTAACGAAGCATTACAAAAAAATCAGAGTAGTCTCCGCACGGGCCGCCTACTTGTGCATCGCCGCTTCCACTTCCTCGGCCGTGTGCGGCAGTTCGGCGGTCAGATTCACCAGCTTACCGCTCTCATCCAGCATCAAAATATCCTCAATCCGCACCCCAATTTTTTCTTCGGGAATATAAATCCCCGGCTCAATCGTGAACACGTCGCCTTTGTCCAGCGGCCCTGTGCCTACGTCATGCACCTCCAGGCCTACGCGATGACCCAGCCCGTGAATGAAGTATTTGCCAAGCGACTCGCCGTGCAGATCCTTGCCGTGGCTGTTGATGTAATCATAGGCGACTTGGTACAGCGAATCCGGCCCCGTTCCACTCAACACGCTTTTACCCGCCACCACTGCCTGCATCGTCGCCCGTTGCGCGCCCAGTACAACGTTGTAGATCTCGCGCTGCCGCGCCGTAAAATGTCCGTTCGCAGGCACCGTGCGGGTGATGTCGCTGGCATACATCGCATACTCACCCGCCACGTCCATAAGCACCATGTCGCCATCATGGATTTCGTGAGAGTCTTCCGAGTAGTGCAACACCGTCGAATCGAATCCCGCTCCCACAATCGGAGCATACGCCGGACGCTCGCAGCCGCCGTCCTGAAACTTGTACTGCATCAGCGCCGCAATCTGATATTCGAACAGTCCCGGACGCATCGCCTTCATCGCCGCCCGTTGTCCCGCAATCGAAGCCTGGGTGGCGTGGCGAATCCGTTCGATCTCGCCTGCGTCCTTGTGCTTGCGCAGCTCCGCAATCTTGTCCTCAACCGCCGCAAAGCTCACGTAATTAGGAAACGAGTTGCTCCGCTTCAGCCATTCCAGCGGAGCCGTCGATGGCGTACTCTCCGGCGCCTCTGCCATCGCCGAATAAATCACAGCTCGTGGTTGCGGCACAATTTGCAGTAGCAGGTCGTGCATCTGTTCGAGGTTTGCCACGCGATCAAACCCTGTGATCGCAGCCGCATTTGGATCGTCCGCACCCAGCTTTGGCCCCGTCCATTTTTCTTGCGTCTGATTATGCGCCGGGAGAAAGAGAATCTCCGTGTACGCGCGTGCCGGAGTCTCGCCCTTGGCCTCCACCGCAGGCGAAATCACCACCGCCGCGCCCGGCTCTGCCCAGCCCGTCAGGTAAAAGAAATCATTGTCCTGCCGGAAGCCATAGATCGCATTCGGCCCTTCTGCTTCCATCGCGGCAAACAACACCACCACGCCGCCATCCAGCTTTTTGGAGAGCGCAACCCGGCGCGCGCGATAATCCGCTCCCGCCTGCCGGTCCAGTGCAAATAGCTTTGTTGTGAGTCCGGAAACGCCGAACAGGGAAGTGATCGACAAGAGAATCAGTAGCGCCAGCGCGCGAAGTTTCATGGGAGCCGAGTATAAACCCGCGCGCAGGGAGGGGCCAGATGCGCCCGCTAAACTCCCACCGGGAACGGCTTGATGTGCTCTTCCGCATTGCTGCCTGTTCCGCCCGCGAACAGGCTAAAGCGTCCCTGCAGCAGCGACATTAATCCCGTGTACCAATAGCCATACACAAACAGAACAAGGAAGGGAACCGTAATGTAATTTTCGTTGGTGATCGCATACCACACGGTCATTGCAAAATAGCAACCCACCGCCAGTTCGATCCACGGAATCGCCCCCAGGCGCTTGCGGTATTTCTTCGCGGCCTGCGCCGCAACGCTCTTCTGCCCCTTGGTCTGCACGCTGTATTTCGGAGTCCGGGCAAACGCCGTCTGCTTCCCCATCAGCGCCTCAATTACTCCCTTTGAGTTCGTGATCGTCAATCCAATTCCCAGCGCCATCAGGAACGGCAGATAGAAAAACGTCCTCCACCAGCGCCCCGGGTACAACTCTTTCTGCGAGACGAGATAAAAGCTTGAGATCGAAAACGTCGAAGCCATGAACAGCGGCACGTCGATGTACATCATCTGAAACCAGCCCTGATAGAAACGAATGATCATCGCCGGCAGCAGCAGCACCGATAGCATGATCATCAGCGGATAGCTCAGATTCGCCGTCAGGTGGTACCACGCCTCAATCTTTTCCCGCACGCTCACCTTCGACTTCAGCAGCCTCGGCAGATCCTTGATCGCGCACTGAATCAAACCCTTGGCCCAGCGCACCTGCTGAGTCTTGAACGCCGTCATCTCAATCGGCAGCTCCGCCGGACACTCCACGTCCTGCAGATAGAGAAATTGCCAGCCCTTCAACTGGCTGCGATAGCTCAGGTCCGTGTCTTCGGTCAGCGTGTCATGCTGCCAGCCGCCCGCTTCTTCGATGGCCCTGATGCGCCACATCCCCGCCGTGCCGTTGAAGTTGAAGAACACCCCCGCGCGCGAGCGTCCGCCGTGCTCCAGAATAAAGTGCCCGTCCAGCAGGATCGCTTCCACTTCGGTCAGGAACGAGTAGTGCCGGTTGATATGAGTCCAGCGTGTCTGCACCATGCCGATGTTGGCCTCGGCAAAGTGGTGAATCACTTTCATGATCCAGTCGCTGGGCGGAGTGAAGTCGGCGTCAAAGATGGCGACGAACTCACCCTTGGCCGTCTTCAGCCCATGTTCCAGCGCGCCAGCCTTAAAGCCGGTGCGGTCCGTGCGATGGATGTGAACAATGTCATGTCCCAGCGCGCGGTAATGTGCCACCACATCCTCGGCAACCCTCACCGTCTCATCGGTCGAGTCATCCAGCAACTGAATATCCAGCAACTCGCGCGGGTACTCCAGGTTGCAGATCGACTCCACCAGCCTGTCCACCACAAACTGTTCGTTGAAGATGGGCAACTGAATCGTCACTCGCGGCAACTGGATGAAGGTCGATTTTGGCGTGGTCGTCTTGTTCTTGCGATGTTTGTAGTACATCCAGACAAGCTGATAGCGATGGAAGCCGTAGCTGGCCAGAATCACTAGCACGATGAAGTAAGGAATGAGCAGTGCGAGGTCGAAGCCGTTGGCGTGGTACAGCCCCTGGAACACAGGGTTCGTCTGCTTTTGCAGGAACTGTACAACCGGATTCGGTCGAGGTGTGATCGCGAGCATTGCCGCAAACTGAGTGATCAAGGCGGGTTCCGAAAAGCTGGATTAAGCCGGATGCGAGAATTTCCCGGAAAAGTCGATTGTACCCGAAGCACCCCCCACCTTCGTAGTCGGGCCGCTCACATTCTTCTGCCGTTTATATTCCTGTGCGGATTTTGTGCCGGCGCACGTCCGCAGACTTCCGCCCTGCCGCAATATCCGGAGGTCGCCTGGCTCGGCCAATCCAGCTACTGCAATCCCTACTTCGGAATCCGGCTCACCCTGCCCTCTGAATTCAAGTCTGGGCCTCTCTACCTTCCGGTGCAGCCGCTTGAACACCACATGCTGCTCGCCCAGCGCTTCCAGCGTCTGGACAGCACCGCCGATCTCCTCATCTCCGCCATGCAAAACGGCTCAGGTGATCCCGATCCCGCTCTTCTGGCTGCCAAAGCCCGCGTGCTCGACGCTCACCGCCAAGGTCTTTTCACCCACGGACCCAAAGAACTCTCCATCCAGCAGCACAAACTCTATAGCGTTCGCATTGCCAATCTCGCCGGAGGACAAGAGACCAGCTATTACCTCACTCTGCGCGGATACATCGTGCATATTGCAGTCCTCTCGCAGGAGCCAAATCTCCTTGCACGCCTCAACTCCGCCGTGGAGCATTTGGAGTTCCTCGATACGGAGCAATCAGCCTGCACCGCCGCCACCCCGACCGTGATGCCGCCTGCCACACCCGCCGCGATGGCCGCACCGCCAACCGCATCGTCGATCGCACCCCAGCCCGCATCATCGTCCGCATCCCAGCCCGCCGCTCCTGAGCCGGCGCAACTCTACTACGGACCCGCGCTTCCCACCGCTCTGGTCGCAGCGACCGTGAGCCAGTCGCCAGGGAGAACCGTTCCCACCGGCCAGTTCTCCCAGCGCGTCTTTGTCGATCCAGAGCTTGGGCTGCGTGTCCTTCTTCCGCCGGACTGGCACCCGCAGTCCGATGATCGGGCCGATCAGATCATCGAACTCATGCGCGCCCCCATCGACCCCGAAAGCGATGACCTCCGCCGCGCCCTCTTCCGTGCCTGTTCGCGGGTGCTCTTTACCGCGGACGGTCCAGCCGCGGCTCTGGATCCGCAGCCCGAGATTCCAGGGCTGCGTCCCGCCCTGGCCGTCCTCGCCATGCCCCAGGGCTGCGTCCCGGACATGGTGCCGCCCGCCACGCCAGAGGATTCCGCCACCAACCTCAATCTTTTTGCCAACTCGGCGCTCCACTCGCTTGGTGTGCCTCTGCTCAACCACGGCAGCTTTTACCGGGCGTCACCGAACGCATCCGACGACCGCCGCCCCGTCTTTGAACTCGATGGCGCGCTCCCCTACCAACTTCCCGGTGAGACGCTCTACCGTAGGCTTAGTCTGCGCGTCTTGATCAAGCCCAGCGGCCCTTGGCTCATCTTCGTCTATTCCGTCGCACCCAGCTCTGCTGCCCAGCGCGAACTCGCCTCTCACATCACCATCGGAACGCCCCAGTCGATCCCGGCCAAATGAAAGTTGTCCTGCGCCCGGACGTCCGCGTCTCCCGGACAGCATCTTTCCATGGCCCTGACAGGTGGCCCATATTAGCGATCGTTTAGCTAATATGGGGCTGTTGGCGCGTTGCGGTTTCGATTCGGGATTGTGAGTGACTAAGGATTTCCCGCCAAGTATTTTCACATCTGTGACGGGTGGTCCATATTTGCCCTCTGTTGACAAATGTGGCGATGCAGGCCGCCTACTAAACCCCCGGAGTTCAATACTGCGGTTATCTAGACTCGATGCGGCGTGACCGTTACGTCGTGCAACAACCATTTTCCGTTCTGCAGCACGACCACAGCATTGAGGTCGACGTGGGTGGTAACTTTCTTGTCCTGGGTGTCCGCGTAGAAGCACTCGAAATGCAGATGTCCTGTATTGCCGGTTAACTTGTAGGCGATGCGAAAGGCGGGCGTATAGCCCACCCAGTGATGCGTGAACGGACCGGACGACTGCCAGAACCGGCGAATCTGATCGGCTCCGGTGTAAGTCTTGCCGAACGCGACGACGGTCGCGCCTTTGGCAAACAAGGACATCATCAGGTCAATGTTGTGATTGGTGGCCGCCTGGTGGAAGTCGGCTTCAATCTGGTGCATCTGCATGTAGTTTTCCGCCGCCAGACAATCGGAAGTTTGCGGAGCCGATTGCGCGAGCCCCGGTCCGGCAAGCGCCATGCCGAGCAGCAATCCGCGAGTCAGGGTTGAGAATTTCATTGCTTCCCTCCTCCTCATGTCAACGGCATTAGGCCGTTGAGCGGGGACTCCCATTCTCGGATGGCGGTTGGTCGGATGCGGTCGGCCTCGGCTGCGATGCCTGGGTAAAGGCAATAAGAGGAATTTGCTTAGCGTAGGATTCCGATGGCAGAACTTCAATGCAGCTGTGACGCGAGCCCGAAGTCCTCAAGCTGGGCAGTTTGGAGGATCGACGCCCCGTAGAGGAAGGCCTAACCAGAAGCGATCTTTGGAATACCGGGATGAAAACAGGGCCAGTATGTGCGCCGGGATAAACCGGCATGAAGCAGAGGATGAAAGAGCCTTACGAGAAAGGAATAGCGAACCACTCGGCCCCGAGTTTTGCGCCATGTTCCGTGAGGAGCAGGGTGAAGCGTAAACAGGGGATAGGTGGGCTGGGATATTGAGCTCCGAAAACTGGCAATCAGGATGCTGACGCCCTATACTAGCGCGGAAAGCCACATGGACGGGAACGATAGCGCGAGTTCCCGGACGATCCTGCGTAGTCGAAGACCCCAGAACACGCCTAGAAACTTCATGCACGAGAACCGGGAGACCTCGGGGATATCTGTGATCGAAACTGATTGCAGAACGGCGGGAAAAGGCCAAGGCTGTACTGCCCGCATGCACATCTTCGAGGAGTCGGACAGCGGTGTAGTACCGATGAATCACTCGAACAAAGACGGGAGACTGTCGGCGGAGAGTGAGGAGGGAAGACCGCTGATCAAGGAGAACACTCATCAATCTCACACGTTCCCGACACAGAGCGGGGTGTAGCGTGTCCCAGGGGCTGGCGAGTGTGCGGGAAGCAGCACGGAAAGATAAGAAGGTGCGGTTCACCGCACTCCTTCACCACCTGACCGTCGATCGGCTGCGGGAAAGCTTTTATGCCCTCAAGCGGAAAGCCGCCCCCGGAGTCGATGGCGTAACGTGGCAGGAGTATGAGCCCGGTTTGCAGGAGCGCCTTATTGTCCTGCACAGCCAGGTGCATCGCGGCGCATACCGGGCCAAGCCGTCGAGAAGGGTTTACATCAAGAAGGCCGATGGACGGCAACGTCCATTGGGGATCGCGGCGCTGGAAGACAAGATCGTCCAGCAGGCTGTGGTCACCATCCTCAACCAGATATACGAGGAAGACTTTCTCGGTTTCTCGTACGGTTTCCGACCGGGGCGCAGCCAGCATCAAGCGCTGGACGCGCTGTCGTATGCGCTGCGATACAAGAAGGTGAACTACGTCTTGGACGCCGACATTCGGGGCTTCTTCGATAACCTCGATAAAAGCTGGCTGGCCAAGTTCGTTGAGCATCGCGTAGCCGATTCTAGAATCCTGCGTCTCATTCAGAAATGGTTGAGTGCCGGGGTTCTGGAGGAAGGCATATGGTCGGAGGCGACGTCGGGTACTCCGCAAGGGTCGGTGATCACGCCCCTTACACAAAAGGTAACTTCGAATTTGAAAGGGCAATAAAGGGCTGGCGGGCTAGTCGTCCAGTTCTTGACGTGCGCCGTAAGAGGTAATATGTTTATGACGGATGACGCGATCAACCAAAGCGGACAAGGCTCGGCAGCTGAATGCCGCTTACGCCCTGCTCCGGAAAAGTGTTTCTCTGCCCGATGCTATGCAGCGCTTATCCCGAGATTTCGACTTGTCAGAACGTCAGGCGTATCGGTACCTCGAAGAAGCGCAAAAGCTCGATCGACCAGTCGAAGTGTCCGAGGTTACGGTGCCGATCACGCTCAAGCTCCCGGCGGGAATGGCACGTCTGCTGCGGGCTTACGCGAGAAGCAGTGGGCTAACTATCGGGGCGATCGTGACACGCGCGTTGGCCGCGTTCCTAAACACTCAGAAAAAGCATGGCTGAGCGGCGCGCGAGACACGGCCAGTTTCAAATTCACGTTGACTATGCGTTTGATCGCCTGCACGATTCGAAGCTCGCTCAGGCCTACAGTATTCTGGTGCCCGGTCGGGAGCGTCCCGTCGGCGGCATTGTAAAGGAGCTCGATCATGAGGATGGCGGCGATCTACGCACGGGTATCGTCCGAGCAGCAGCGCGAGGCGAACACGATAGCAAGCCAGACGGCGGCTCTGATCGAGTTCGCCCAGAGGCACGATCTGGAGGTGCCCAAAGAATGGGTCTTCGAAGATGACGGCTATAGCGGAGCGACGTTGGAACGGCCGGGTCTTGAACGTGTCAGGGATCTTGCCGCCGAAGGGCAGATCCAGGTCGTGCTCGCGTATTCGCCAGACAGGCTCAGTCGCAAGTACGCGTACCAGATTCTGCTGATTGAGGAACTGGCCCGCAACGGAGTCGAGACGCTGTTTATCAAAGCACCGCAGGGTTCCAGCCCGGAAGATCAACTGCTTGTGCAGTTCCAGGGAATGATCGCTGAATATGAGCGGGCGCAGATTCTGGAGCGATCGCGCCGCGGTAAGCGACACCGGGCCCAGTCGGGTGAGGTCAGCGTAATGAGCGGCGCTCCGTATGGCTATCGTTATATCCGCAAGACCGATGAGGCTCCTGCCGCGTACGCCGTGATTGAAGCCGAGGCTCGTGTGGTGCGGCGCATCTATGAGATGTACACGGTTGAAGGAATCAGCATCGGCGAGATCACCCGCCGGATCAACGGCGAAGGCATCCCAACTCGCAAAGCAAGCGCCCGGTGGGAACGCTCGACTGTGTGGGCCGTATTGCGTAACTCGGCCTATCGTGGTGTCGCCTGTTTCGGCAAGACGCGCGTCTCTGCACGGACGCGCGTAGTCCGTCCATTGCGTCGGCGGGGCGTGATCACACCAAGCACCACAGCAGGCCACGAGCGCCCACGCGAAGAATGGATAGAGATTCCCGTGCCGGCACTGGTTAGTGATGATAGCTTCGCCCGTGCCCAGGAGCTTCTGCAGGAGAACAAAATACGATCTCGCCGTCGCACTATTGAGCCGAGTATCGTGCAGGGGCTGGTCAGCTGTCAGAAGTGCGGCTACGCCTTCTCGCGTACATCAACGCGCACGACCGCACGCAAGATCCACTACTACAAATGTATTGGCTCGGATGGCTGGCGAAAACTGGGCGGTCCTGTTTGCGACAACGGCCGCCTAATCCAGCAGGATCTGCTCGATCAGATCGTCTGGGCCGAAGTGATCCGGCTGCTGGAAGATCCGATGCTGATACAGCAGGAGCTTGACCGTCGACTGGCTGCAGCGCGCTCGTCCGATCCGACCCAAAAGCGTGAGCAGAGTCTGCAGAGGGAACTGGCGCATGTTGGCAAGGGCATCGAACGCCTTCTCAACGCCTACCAAGAAGCACTGATGTCAATCGAGCAGTTGCGTGAGCGTATGCCTGCACTGCGCCAGCGAGAACAGGCGCTCAGGGCTGAGTTGCAGGCAATCGCTGATCAGGCCAACGATCGGGCGGCCTTCCTACGCCTGGCAGAGACACTTACGGCGTTCCTCGCCCGGCTGCGCGGTGCTGCTGATACGCTGAGTATCACTGAGCGACAGCGAATCGTACGGCTCGTCGTGAAAGACATCCTAATAGGAGACGACACCATCACCATTCGCCATAGCATTCCAGTCCCGCCGGGACCCCCACAAGGCGGTCTACCGCCAGGCAGGACTGACAACCAACATTACCTTTTGTGTAAGGGGAGTGGCTTCACCGATGCTGGCGAACATCTACCTTCACTACGTCTTTGACCTCTGGTTGGACAAGTGGCGCAGACAGTGCGCACAGGGAGACGTGATCGCGGTGCGGTACGCCGATGATCTTGCCTTAGGTTTCCAACACCGAGCTGAAGCGGAGCGTTTTCTGAAGGACCTTCGGGAACGGCTGACGAAGTTCGGGCTGGAACTCCACCCAGACAAAACGCGTTTGATAGAGTTCGGGCGGTTTGCCGAAGAAAATCGGACGCGAAGAGGGGAACGCAAGCCGGAGACGTTCGATTTTCTGGGCTTTACGCACATCAGCGGAAAAGACCGGAACGGACGTTTCAGCGTAAAGCGCATGACGATCCGCAAGCGTATGCGGGCAAAGCTGCAAGAGATCAAGCAGCACCTCCGCGCACGCATGCACGATACAGTGCCGCAAACTGGCAACTGGCTCCGCGCAGTTATGCAAGGCCACTTCAACTACTACGCAGTACCCGGGAACCTGGACAGCCTCGGCATGTTCCGCGAACGGGTGCTTAGCATGTGGTGGCGTGTTCTGTGCCGCCGCAGTCAAAAGCGTGGGGTGACTTGGGAGCGCATGCTCGTGATAGCCAGACGCTGGCTTCCTTCTCCACGCGTGCTCCATCCCTATCCCGCGCAGCGCTTCGCCGCCAACCATCCGAGATAAGAGCCGCATGCGCTAATGAGCGCCAGTGCGGATCCGCGCGGGGGGTATCAGGCAACTGATATCCCTACCGCGACCTCACTATCCCAAATCGGGGGCAGCTGGTTTAGTTCTTGGCAGAAGCGTTTAATCAGAAAAGCCCCCGGCACCCCCATCCATTCGTGGCCCTGCTTTTCATGCCTACTACGGAATTTTTGAAATCTCCTGCCTGTTTGTGAGATACGTCACAGCCTAATGTGCTCCTGTCGTAGTCGAATGACCGTTGCGAAGCAAGACGCACGCGGACAAAGAAGCGCAAAACCAGCTATGGGTAGTCACCCCTGAGTGGTTCTGGTCTGCATCTCCGCTTATTTCTCTGGAGGGCCCGATTCATGGATCGGATCAAAGTGACCATCGACGGCAACGAAGCCGCCGCATACGTTGCGCATAAGACAAACGAAGTCATCGCTATCTACCCCATCACTCCGTCATCTAACATGGGCGAGCTCAGTGATCAGTGGTCCTCCGAGGGCCAGCCCAACATCTGGGGTACGATTCCCCAGGTCATCGAGATGCAGAGCGAAGGCGGCGCCTCAGGTGCGCTCCACGGAGCCCTGCAGGGCGGAAGTCTTGCGACGACCTTCACCTCGTCGCAGGGCCTGTTGCTCATGATCCCCAACATGTACAAGATTGCCGGCGAGCTCACCCCCTGCGTCATCCATGTGGCTGCCCGCTCCATCGCCGCCCAGGGACTGTCCATCTTCGGCGATCACCAGGACGTCATGGCCGTACGCCAGACCGGCTGGGCTCTGCTGGCCTCCAACAACATTCAGGAGGTGATGGACACCGCTCTCATCGCCCAGGCCGCAACCCTCGAAGCGCGCATTCCTTTCGTGCACTTCTTCGACGGCTTCCGCACCTCGCACGAGGTTTCAAAGGTCGAGCAGCTTACCATGGACGATATGCGCGCCATGCTGTCCGACGATCTCATCCGCCAGCAGCGTCTACGCGCTCTATCGCCCGATCATCCAGTGCTTCGCGGCACCGCCCAGAATCCCGACGTCTACTTCCAGGCGCGCGAGACCGTCAATCCTTACTACCTCGCCGTTCCCACAATTCTGCAGAACGCAATGGACCGCTTCGCTGAGGTTGTCGGACGCCAGTACAAACTCTTTGAATACGTCGGCGCACCGGATGCGGAACGCGTCGTCATTCTCATGGGCTCGGGCTGCGATGTCGCCGAGGAGACCGTGAACTACCTGGTCGCCCAGGGAGAAAAGGTCGGCGTCCTCAAAGTTCGCCTGTTCCGTCCGTTCTCCGCCGAGCACTTCCTCGCCGCGCTTCCTGCCTCGGCGCGCACCATCGCCGTACTCGACCGCACCAAGGAACCCGGCTCCGTCGGCGAGCCGCTCTATCAGGAGATTCTGACCGGCCTCGCCGAGAGCGTCGTCGCCGGAAAGCTCGCCGCCATGCCGCGCATCGTCGGCGGACGTTACGGTCTTTCCTCCAAGGAATTCACCCCCGCGATGGTCAAGGCCGTCTTCGACAACCTGACCAAACCGGCCCCGCAGAATCACTTCACCGTCGGCATCAATGACGATGTCACCCACACCTCACTCGCCTTCGATCCCAGCTTCTCCAGTGAAGATTCGCGCACCGTTCGCGCCCTCTTCTTCGGACTCGGCGCCGATGGCACCGTGGGCGCCAACAAAAACTCCATCAAGATCATCGGCGAAGATACGGAAAACTTTGCTCAGGGTTACTTCGTTTACGACTCGAAGAAGTCCGGCTCCGTCACAACCTCGCACCTGCGCTTCGGCCCCAAGCCGATCCGCTCCAGCTATCTGATCTCGCGCGCCAACTTCGTCGCCTGCCATCAGTTCAACTTCCTTGAGCGCATCGACGTGCTCAAGCTTGCTCAGGAAGGCGCGGTATTCCTCCTCAACAGCCCGTTCGGCAAGGATGAGGTCTGGGATCAGTTGCCCCGTCCCGTGCAGCAGCAGATCATCAGCAAGAAGCTGCAGTTCTACGTCATTGATGGTTACAGCGTGGCCAAGGATACCGGCATGGGCCAGCGCATCAACACCATCATGCAGACCTGCTTCTTCGCCATCAGCGGTGTGCTCGAGCGCGAAGAGGCGATTGAGGCCATCAAGAAAGCGATCAAGAAGACCTACGGCAAGCGTGGCGAGGCCGTGGTTGAAAAGAACTTCGCCGCCGTTGACAGCACCCTCGCCAATCTCCATCGCGTCGAGGTTCCGGCCCAGGCCTCCAGCAAGATCGAGCTCCGTCCGCCGGTCCCCGCCCAGGCTCCTGCCTTCGTGCAGAATGTTCTGGCGGGCATGATCCTCGGCAATGGCGACAATGTCCCGGTCAGCATGCTGCCCGCCGATGGAACCTATCCCGTCGGCACCGCGCAGTGGGAGAAGCGCAACATCGCCCTCGAAGTTCCCGAATGGGACGAGGCGCTCTGCATCCAGTGCGGCAAGTGCGTGCTCGTCTGCCCGCACGCCGTCATTCGCGCCAAGGTCTACTCCGGCGAACTGCTCGCTTCGGCCCCGGCATCCTTTAAGTCCGCAGAGCCCAAGTGGAAGCAGTTTGCAAACTCCAAGTACACGCTGCAGGTCGCGGCTGAAGACTGCACCGGCTGTGCTCTCTGTATCGAGGCTTGCCCCGCCAAGTCCAAGAGCGAAGCCAAGCACCGGGCCATCAACATGGTCCCGCAGCCTCCGATTCGCGAGCGCGAAGCCGCCAACTGGGACTTCTTCCTTACCTTGCCCGAGACGCCGCGCGAGCAGCTTTCGGTCAACCAGATCAAGGACGTCCAACTCTTCCAGCCGCTCTTCGAGTTCTCCGGCGCCTGCTCAGGCTGCGGCGAAACTCCGTACCTCAAGCTGCTCACCCAGCTCTTCGGAGATCGTACGGTCATCGCCAACGCCACCGGTTGCTCCTCGATTTACGGCGGCAATCTGCCCACCACGCCCTACGCTGCCAACAACGATGGCCGTGGCGTCGCATGGTCCAACTCCCTCTTTGAGGACAATGCCGAATTCGGTCTTGGCATCCGCCTCTCCATCGACAAGAGCCGCGAATACGCGCGCGAGTTGCTGGTTCGGCTCGCCGCAAAGCTCCCCGAGGAACTGGTCAAGGCTCTGCTCTCCAAGTCCGACCGTAGCGAAGCCGCGATTGCGGCGCAACGCCAGCGCGTCGTCCAACTCAAGAAGGCACTGCCGGGTATCGATCAACCCGAAGCCCGCGCCCTGCTTGACGTTGCCGATCAACTGGTCGACAAGTCGGTCTGGATCGTCGGTGGCGACGGCTGGGCTTATGACATCGGCTTCGGTGGCCTCGATCACGTCCTGGCCTCCGGTCGCAACGTCAACATCCTGGTTCTCGATACCGAGGTCTACTCCAACACCGGCGGACAGATGTCGAAAGCCACTCCGCGCGCAGCCGTTGCCAAGTTCGCAGCCGGCGGCAAGGGCCGTCCCAAAAAGGATCTCGCCCTCATCGCCGCCACCTACCCGGCATATGTGGCGCGCATTGCTATGGGCTTCAGTGACGCGCAGACCCTCAAGGCATTCAACGAAGCGGAAGCCTTCGATGGTCCGTCGATCATCATCGCCTACAGCCATTGCATTGCTCACGGCTATGACCTTGTGCACGGACTCGAGCAGCAGAAGCTTGCCGTGCAGAGTGGTCACTGGCCGCTCTTCCGCTACAACCCGGATGCCGCGCCCGGCCACGCGAATTTCGTCCTCGACAGCCGTGCGCCCAGCATTCCGCTCGAGCAGTACATCTACAATGAAACCCGCTACACCATGCTTCGCCAGGGCAATCCAGAGGCCGCAAAGGAACTGCTCGACGAAGCCCAGAAGGATGTTGCTGCGCGCTGGAATAGTTACGAGGCATTGGCGAAGACCTCCGCTGCCGCTGCCACCGCTGAAGCCGCAACCGCACCCACCGGAAAGGGAGTCCAGTCATGATCGATCTTTCCACAAAGTATCTAGGACTTGACCTTCGCAATCCGCTCGTCGTCGCTGCCTCGCCCTTGTGCAGGGAGATCGCGAATCTGCGCCACATGGAGGACGCCGGCGCCGCCGCCGTCGTTCTCCACTCCCTCTTCGAGGAGCAGATCAATATCGAGTCCAACGAACTCGACCGCTTTCTCTGGGACGGAGCCGATGTCAGTGCCGAGAGCACCTCGATTTTTCCCGCTCTCGACAGCTACAACATTGGCCCGGACGGCTACCTCGAACACATTCGCCAAGCCAAGCAGGCGATTTCGATTCCGGTCATCGCCTCGCTCAACGGCGTCTCGCGCGGAGGCTGGGTCAGCTACGCGCGTGAAGCAGAGCAGGCCGGCGCCGATGCCATCGAGTTAAATGTCTACTTCATTCCCGCCGATCCGCGCTCCACTGCCGAAGACGTGGAAAAACTTTACGTTGATCTGGTTACGGAGATCCGCCGTACCGTCTCCATCCCGGTCGCGGTAAAAGTCGGTCCGTTCTTCAGCTCCTTCGCCAACATGGCGCAGAAGCTGGAAACTGCCGGCGCCAACGGCATCGTCATTTTCAACCGCTTCTACCAGCCGGACTTCGATCTCGATGCACTTGAGGTCAAGCCCTCGCTCACACTCTCTGACAGCAGCGAACTGCTGCTCCGCCTGCATTGGGCGGCCATCCTTCAAAGTAATCTCCACGCCGATGTCGCCATCACCGGCGGCGTCCACACGGCGGAGGATGTGGTCAAGTCCATGATGGCCGGCGCCAAGGTCACCATGCTCACTTCAGCTCTCTTCAGGAACGGCATCGGCTACCTGCGCCCACTGCGCAATCAACTGGAAGTCTGGCTTGAACTGCACGAGTATGAAAGCATCAAGCAAATGCAGGGCAGCATGAGCCAGAAGAACGTTCCAAACCCCAAAGCCTTCCAGCGCGCCAACTACATGAAGGTGCTCTCGAGCTACGCCGCGCGGTAAGGAGGATTAGCCTGTTTGCAATACCAGAGGAGCGGCCCCGTGCCGCTCCTCTAGCTTTTGCTCCCAACAGCTTGCTTTGCGCCGAGCTGGCCACACCTTGCGAACTGGTCTGCGACACCTTTTTCCTGCATCAATGCATCCATATTTGCAGAACCATCCTTGTATGGCCCTTACGTATGAACTCATACATGCGATGCAAGTCGCCTCTGATCAGCGTTTTGAGGCGCGGTTTGTGAAACAGGAAGGAGTTCGTTATGAAGAGTACCCTCGGAGTGCTTGCCGCGCTGTTGCTCGCAGCAACAGTGGCCGTAGGCCAGCAATTGGAATTTCCCCAGCCTGCAAATCCAGCAGTGCAAAACGGGACATACTTCCATAACTCAATATCGGTAACGGGGCAACAGAACTTGCCATCTGCCATGGCCATCCAAAGCAACTTGAACGCGTTCCCGCAGCGGGAGCGGCGCAATGTGCTGGAAGGCGGTTCGCCGTTTCCAATGGCCGCCAACCCGTCACCTACCACGAACTCGTGGATTCGACCCTCGTTTGAAGGACCTGGTTACTTCGGCGGATCGCCATTTCCAATGGCCGCCAACCCATCACTCCAGTGATAGGCATTCAGGTACAAGGATGGCGGAAGGCGAGACCGTTTTTGGCCTCCCGCCATGCCTGCTTTTCCCCCTTTTCTTCTCTCCTGCTATGATGTCCAGTTTGCTGATTCACCCCAGGAGTGAGTGAATGAATCGTCGCGTTCTCATAATCATCGCGCTACTATGCACCTTTTCTGCACTCTCCACTGCTGACGAAGGCATGTGGCTCTTCAACAAGCCGCCCAAAGAGCAGCTTAAGAAAAAGTACGACTTCACCGTCACCGATCCCTGGCTCAATCATCTCCGCCTCGGCTCGGTGCGCTTCAACAACGGTGGCTCCGGCTCCTTTGTCTCTGCCGACGGACTCACCTTCACCAATCATCACGTTGGCCGCGAGTGCCTGCAGCAGCTCTCCACCGAAAAGGTGGATTACGTCAAGAACGGCTTCTACGCAAAGACCCAGGCCGAAGAAGGCAAATGTCCTGACCTCGAACTCGACCTACTGGAAGACATTCAGGACGTGACATCCGCGGTGCAGTCCGTTGCCAAGCCCGGCATGAGCGATGCCGAGGTCGCGAAAAAACAGCGTGAGAAGATGTCCGCCATCGAGACTGACTGTGTTCAAAAAAGCGGCCTTCGCTGTGACGTCATAACTCTCTATGGCGGCGGAATGTACAACCTTTACAAGTATAAAAAGTACACCGACGTGCGAGTTGTCTTCGCGCCCGAAGAGCAGATCGCGTTCTTCGGCGGCGACCGCGACAACTTCGAGTATCCGCGCTACGACCTCGACATCACCTACTTCCGCATTTATGAGCACGACAAACCGGTACACCTCACCGACTACCTGAAGTGGTCGCCAAAAGGAAGCAAGGCTGGCGACCTGGTCTTCGTCTCCGGCAATCCCGGCGGCACCGAGCGCCAGCTCACCATGGCCGAGCTGGACTTCCTGAGGGACGTGCAAACCCCATTCGTGATCGACCTGCTGACCCGCCGCGACAAAGTGCTGCACGAATACGCCGCGCAATCGGCAGAGAATGCGCGCGTCTCGTCCGACGAGATCTTCGGCGTAGAGAACTCGCTCAAGGCGTACAAGGGACGCGCCGCCGGACTGGACGACAAAGATCTGATGGACAAGAAGGCCGCAGCCCAGCAGAAGCTGCGCGCCGCCGTCAATGCCAACCCCAAGCTCAAGGCCACCGATGCCCCCGCCTGGGACGACATTGCCAAAGCCGTGGAAGTTCGCAAGCAACTCTACTTTCCATACACGTTCGTTGAGCGCGCCCTGGGCTTCAACGCCGAACTCGCGCACTATGCGCGCACCCTCGTCCGCGTGACAGCCGAGAAGCAGAAGCCGAACTCACAACGTCTGCGCGAATACACCGAAGCGCGTCTGCCCTCTCTCGAACAGCAGTTGTTCTCCCACGTTCCCATCTACCCTTCGCTTGAGGTGGTCACGCTTACCGAGTCGCTGGAGCTGATGCGGGATAAACTTGGCGCCGATGATCCAACCGTAAAACGCGCGCTCAACGGCAAGACTCCAGCCGAAGCCGCCAAGGAATACATCGACGGCAGCAAACTGGCCGACCCTGCGGTGCGCAAGCAACTCTTCGAGGGCGGACCCGCTGCCATCGCGCAGAGCACCGATCCGCTCATCGTCTTAATGCGCGACATCGACCCTCGTGCCCGCGAACTGCGCAAGCAGTATGAAGACAAAGTGGACGCCGTCATTCGCCTGAACTCCACCAAGATCGCGAAAGCACGCTTCGCCATCTACGGCACCAGCAGTTATCCCGATGCGACCTTCACCCTGCGCCTCAGCTACGGCACGATCAAGGGCTACGAGCAGAACGGCAAGTTCATCGCGCCCTACACCACCATCGGCGGAGCCTTTGAACACGCCGCCGCCAACGGCAACAACGGCGATTTCGAATTACCCCAGAGCTGGGAGGACGCCAAGAGCAAACTCAATCTGCAGACGCCGCTGAACTTTGTCCACACCTCGGACATTATCGGCGGCAACTCGGGCTCGCCCACGGTGAACAGGAAGGGCGAAGTGGTAGGCATCATCTTCGACGGCGACATCCAATCGCTCTCCTGGGACTTCGCCTACGACGACCGGCAAGGCCGCGCGGTCTCCGTGGACTCACGAGCCATCATCGAGGCGCTTCGCAAAATCTATCACGCAAACGCGCTCGCAGATGAACTCGTGAACGGTCAACATACCAAGGCCGCATCTGCCACGAAGTAGAGTTGTACTCGGCTGAGATGCAACTCGGCTTCGGCTTCAACTCGGACCGTCAGGAAGCGGGCGGTCCGTTTTTTCGAGGGGATTAACTCTTCAGCCAATCATTTGCCGCCGCTCTGTTACTTCGCAGTCAATCGTTTCCGTTTCGTCTCCGCTTTCGCGCAAACGATTGCTCAACTAGTTACTCCGCTCCGGGCTACAATCGATGACAGCCGTTTATGCAGCGCACCTATTTTCATGTCGACATGGACGCCTTCTTCGTCTCAGTGGAGGAGCTCTACAATCCTGAACTGAAGGGCAAACCCGTGGTCGTGGGCGGACGCGCCGATCAGCGCGGAGTGGTCGCCGCCGCCTCCTACGCGGCCCGCAAGTTCGGCATCCACTCGGCGATGCCGCTACGCCATGCAGCCCGGCTCTGCCCGCAGGCGATCTTTCTTGAGGGGCATCCCGAGCGCTACCGCGAATCCTCTGCCGCTGTGCGCCGCGTGCTCCTGCAGTTCACCCCGGCGGTGGAGATGGCCTCCATCGACGAAGCCTATCTCGACATGACCGGCACCGAGCGGTTGCACGGCCCAGCGATGAAGGCCGCGGATTTACTGCATGAAACGATGAAGCGAGAGACGCGGCTGAACTGCTCGGTCGGCATCGCCTCGGCCCGCGTGGTGGCCAAGGTCGCCAGCGATCAGGCCAAGCCGAACGGAGTGCTGCAGGTCCTTCCCGGCCTCGAAGCCAGCTTCCTTGCGCCTCTCGACGTGCGCCGACTTCCCGGCGTTGGCAAGGTCACTGAGGAACGGCTGCTCCAATTCGGTGTGCGCACAATCGGCGAATTGGCCGGGCTCAGCGAATCCGCGCTAGGCTGCAAGATCGGCGAAGGCCTCGCGGCATTGATAGAAAAAGCGCAGGGACTCGACGCAGGTGGATGGTACGACCAGGAGGTCGGTTGCAACGACGAGCCGAAATCGATTAGCCACGAGCACACCTTCAACCGCGACGAGCGCGACCCTGCGGCGCTCGATTCCATGCTGGCGCGCTTGACAGAGATGGTCTGCCGTCGTCTGCGCGAACATCAACTGCACGCGCGCAAGGTGCAGATCAAGCTGCGCTACTCGGACTTCACCACCTACACGCGCGGGCACACACTGGAGCGCCCTACGCAAATCGACGCCGATGTGCTGGAGATCGTGCGCGAGTTGTTTCGAGCTAACTGGGAGCGTGGTCGCACGGTGCGCCTGATAGGCGTGCAGACCAGCGCGTTTGAAGCCGTCAGCCAACAGTTGGATCTGCTGCCCAGTGCGCAGGAGACGCGCCTGAAGCAGGCGATGAATGCCGTCGACTTGCTTCGCGATCGCTTTGGTGAGTCGGCGGTTTCGCTGGCGAGCGGAATGAGTGCGCGATTTCGCGAGCGCACTCAAGAAAATCCAGCCGCGCTTCCGGGCAAAGAGCCACGGGCAAAGCGCGAACAATAGCCTTTACTGTCGACTGGTGTTCTCCTTTAGAATCTCGCTGCTCCAGCAGCAGGCTTCACGGTGAATCTCCCAGATCTTTTCTTCGGGCAGTTCGTGCTCATCGGCGATGGCCGATATTTCTTCCCATGCTCCGCGCTCGCAGCAAATGGCAATCCGCAGTAGCTTGCCGAGGGAGTTGTCCCCTCCGAGTAGCGCGTCCTTGCATTGTGGGATGAGCGGGAGCTGCGCGATCACGACTTCCATCCGGCAGTCGAGGATAGCATCCATCAGCGACATGAGTCCCATCATGAATGCGCCGCTGGAGTCATCGCACGAGGCAATGGCGAAAGCTTCACAGGCTCGTGCACGCGTGAGAGCGCTGGAGATCAATTCTCCGGGACGATTGCCAGCAACGGAGATGGCTACTGCGATCGACACCCACTTTTTGATTTCGCGTTGGCCCAACAGCGAGAGCGCGTGCCGAATGGAACGGACGGGAAAAAGACCGAATGCGGCGGAGTTCAGATAACGCAGCAGGCGGTAGCAGAGCGAGGGCTCCCGCAGGATCGCATGTTCTAACTCATCCACGTCATAGCACTCGCGGTTGGCGATGCAGAGCACTTGCATGTAGGAGAGTTTGGCACAGGGAATGTCCTGCATTTTGAGCGACTGCGGCTTGCAAAAGAAATATCCCTGGAAGTAGTGATAGCCGAGGCTCAGCGCAAACTGGAACTGCTCGCGGGTCTCGACCTTTTCCGCCACAAGGCGGATGCCACGGCTTCGCATCTCGGCGGCGACCGCGGCCTGCCGCGCCGCGTTGGTCGCAAGAAAATCCACTTTCACAATGTTCGCGAAGGGCAACAGGCGCATCGTCTCCGGGGTGGGAACGTAGTCATCAAGCGCGATGACATAGCCCGCGCGACGGAGCCGGTCGCAGGCAGCGATGACCTCCTCGTCGGGAGTCACATTTTCCAGTATCTCAATCACGACACAGTCGCGCGGCAGCAGGGTGATAATGTCGCGCAGCAGGACGTTACGTGTGCAGTTGATGAATGCAGGGTGAGCGCCGGTGAGTGCCGAGGGGCCGACGAGCAGAGAGAGGTCAATAGTTTGGCAGGTCGCAAAATCAGGATCGTCGCAGTGAAAGAAGTTGTCGGGGCCGGAGCGGAAGAGCAGTTCATAACCATACGTATCCTGATCGCGATTCAGGATCGGCTGTCGCGCAATGTAGCGCAGACAAGCAGGGGATTCGCTGCCGATGAGAGCATGGTCCGAGCTGGAAAAATCGGAACCGGATTGTGGAGAGGTGCTCACATTCCAAGATGTACCATCCTTCGCGGCGACCGCTGCTCTATTTGTGCGTGACGGACGGGAACTCTCATCCTGGTAATACCGTTTTGAGAAAAGCCACCATTTTGGAAGCAGGCAGGAACTTTATTAACTCTCCATGGCTCGCATAAAAGCTTTTATGCGTAGCTTGTCCCGGGCGGGCAGAACGGGAAGATAAAACTCGCTGAGATGGGTGCGCACGGCACTTGCCGCGCCTTTTGCGTCGCCATTCTGGATGGCTTTGACGATGTCTGCGTGGTGCTGCAGGGTTCCTGCGCAGCTCTGCTTTGGAGCAGCTCTGAGGCTACTCTCGATCAGAGAATGGATCGGCTCCTTCAATGATTGAAAAACTAAATGGAAGAGACGGTTTCCGCTGGCCACAACTACAGCTTCATGAAAGTTCGTGTCCAGTTCCGCAAAGGAATGCAGGTCAGAGGTCTCTCTCATCCGCCGAAGTACATCAATCAGATTGGCGAGACGGTTCTTGGGCTGCGTGCTGGCCAGCGCAGCCGCTGATGAGTCGAGCACAACACGCATTTCCAGTAGCTCCAGAGCAGACGTGCAGCCTGATTGAAGCAAGCTCTCAAATACGCGCGTGATTCCAACGCTCGGAGTGCCGAGCACCTTGGGGCCTCCAGGATCGCCGTGTCGCACTGAGATCAAGCCCATGCTTTCAGCCACCCTGAGCGCCTCGCGTACCGTCGGACGGCTGACCTGAAACTCGGTCATCATGGCGCGTTCGGAGGGCAGCCGCATGCCCGGCGCCAATTTTCCGCTGAGGATCAGGCGCTGCAGTTGCTCGACGATGTGTTCGTGGGCGCGTGTGGAGCGCACTTTGGCAAAGGCGGGAATCTCGGAGATCATGCTTTCAATTCTAGCACACCGTATTCATAGTTGACTGGTAAGACCAGTTAGGCTATCGTACTTGCATGCGTGGTTTGGCGGTTTTGCTTGGCTTTCAGTTCTGCGGTCTGTGCTTGCACGCGGTCGGGATTCCCATCCCCGGCACCGTGTTGGGGCTAATTCTCTTCACCGCCAGTCTCTTCCTTGGTCTTATCAAGCTGGCATGGGTAGAAGACGTCTCCGCCCTGCTGCTAGGAAATATGCTGTTGTTCTTTGTTCCTATTATCGTGTTCAGCGGGCGTGCGCTTGCCCCTTTGAAAAGCGAGTGGGGTGCGATCGCGGCTTCGATTCTGGTAAGCCTGCTGGCGGTTATGCTCACAACAGGATTGGTGACCCATCATTTATTGGAGCCGGCGACTCGCGGAGGCAAAGATGAATGACATCACAGGTAACCCCGTCTTCGGTGCTGCGCTCACGGTTGGCGTCTATGCACTCGCAATTGCGTTGCATTCTCGTGTGAAGTGGGCCCATCCGCTGTTCACCACCTGCGGCACGCTTGTTCTGGTGCTTCGTCTGTTACGGGTTCAGCCGCAGCAGTATCAAATGGGCGGCGATATGATCTCGTTCTTTCTTGGACCGGCAACCATCGCGCTCGGCGTGCCTATGTACAAGCAGGCGAGTCAGTTGAGAAAATCATTGCCCGTGCTTACCGTGGGAGTGATCGCGGGTGCCGTGGTGGGGATGGTGACCGCAGGGGTGACCGCAGCTTTGCTGGGCGCCTCGCCGCAGTTGGTTATGAGCGCCTTGCCGAAGTCGGTGACCACGCCAATCGCCATCGAAGTTTCACGGCAGTTGCACGGTGTACCGGAGGTCTCTGCCTCCATGGCTGTGATGGCTGGAATCATCGGGAGTTTGATCGGCCCGCTCTTGCTCCGCCATGCGCGTATCTCCAACCATATGGCGGTAGGCGCGGCAATGGGAACCTCGTCCCATGCCTTGGGAACGGCGCGGGTACTGCGCGACTCCGAGGTGCAGGGCTCCACTGCTTCGCTTGCTATGGCGATGGCGGGTATTACCACGGCGTTGCTGGCGATGGGGGTGCCGTGGATATTGAGACACGTTCCGCGATGATCCTGTTTGCTCGTACTGAGAACGCGCATCCCAGTCGTTTGCGAAATCACTAAAAGGTTAGGAACTCACGTCGCGGGCAGGTAGAATGTTGCGCATGATTCTGCAAAGCGATGATGTGGAGTTATTTTACGAGGTAAGAGGCGAAGGACCGGATGTGGTGATGCTGCATCCGTTTCCATCCAACCACAGTTACTGGCTGCCGATAGTTCAGCATCTGGAATCGCGCTTCCGGCTGGTGCTGCCGGATCTGCGTGGGCTCGGGCGCTCCTGGGTTGGCGCGGGGCCAACTACGATGGCCAAAGTGGCCGCGGATGTGCTGCGGCTGTGCGACGAGTTAAAGATTGGACGCGCTGCGTTCGTGGGCTGTTCGGTGGGAGGGTATGTCCTTTTCGAGTTCTGGCGACAGTCGCGCGAGAGGGTGAAGGCTCTGGTGCTGATGGATACGAAGGCCAGCGCGGATACTGACGAGGGTCGCGCGGCGCGGCTGAAAAACGCGGAAGAGGTGTTGCAAAAGGGGCCGGAGTGGGCGATCGATCAGCTCATGCCGAAGCTGCTGGGGCCGGTGACGATGAACTCGCGGCCGGACGTCGTCGAGCAAGCGAAGGCAACCATGCGGCAGGCCAGCGCGGCTGGGATCGCCGCCTTCCAGCGCGGCATGGCCGAGCGCCTCGACAGCACCGCGACCCTGACCGAGATTGATCTGCCTGTGCTGGTGCTGGGCGGAGAAGACGATGTACTTTCTCCCGTGAGCGAACTGGAACGGCTGGCGCGCGGGATTCGCGGGGCCGAGTTGAAGATTGTGAGCAGAGCCGGACACTACGCCTCCTTTGAGCAGCCCGACGAAGTGGGTCGGCTGGTACGCGACTTTTTGGAGCGGAACGGGCGCTAGAGAGTCGCTGTCGCAGAACGTGCCAAAGGGGGAGTGAATGGCGATTTACCGGCTCGCGCTGGCGCTTCCTGTGCTCAGTTTATTGAGAACCGTGCGGGCCTGATCAGCGAGGCTGCCATTGGGCTCACGCGTTAGGTAGGCTTGGAGTTCAACGCGGGCGCGGGATATCTTGTTGAGTCCGATCAATGCATTTGCGCGTATCAGGTGCAGTTCGGGTAATTCCTTTTCCGGTCCGCCCTGAAGCTCGGAGGCACGATCCACGTTGCGTAGAGCGTCTGCAAATTTGGCTGTACCGGCATCGGCTCGGGCAAGCTCGTAATAAGTCTGCCATGCGTTGGGTGCCAACCGCTCTGCTTCACCGAGGATCAAAAGCGCATCGGAAAATCGTGTATTGGAGTTGTAAATCGATGCCAGCGTTAGGTATGCGAGGGGATAGTTGGGGTCGTACTGCGTCGCCTTATCAAGATCTGCGATGGCTTCGGCTTGCTTGCCTGCATTTTCCTGCAATGCTGCCCGCAGGGTCAGGGCCTCGGCAAACTGAGGAAAGATGGTCAGGGCCGCATTCACGTTTTTGAAGGCCTCGTCGAGTTTACCTCGTTTCATGGAGCGGACTGCCTTCTCGTACTGCGAGCGGGCCTTTGCAGGAACGAGATATTGCGAGATTGAGACGCTCGGAGCGCTTCCGGCTCCGGGGTCGCCGACAGACTTGTTTCTGATGCGGAGATCAACATTGGTATCGCCAGCCAATGAGCCCACCTGCACCTGCTCGTGGGCCTCATCGACTCCGGTCGATGCAGTGACCTCATAGTTGCCGGGCGGAATGTTGTAGAGTGCAAAGGAGCCGCTGGAATCCGAACGGGCGATGTAGAAGTGGTTTCCTGCTCCGATGTCGCGAACTTGTATGTTGGCGTTGCTTACGCTGTGCCCGTCAAAGGTGTGGACGCTTCCGGTGATACAGCCGAAGCCCACATCGCCACCCGAGGGATCGGCGGCAGGATCGGAGGAAGCGAAGCCTGGTGCTCCTTCCCGGGAAAAAGGATGATTCTGAGCAGCTACTACGGCCGGGAGCGAGGTCGTGAAGCACAGAAGGAGAAAGGTTACAACCGAACGAACTAAACGATAGGACATACATCGCGCCCTGAACTGCAAAGCCTTTGACGTGCAAACCGCTTGGCTTTGGAGCTGGGTTGCGTTCGCCGCGAATGTTTTCAATCGCGGTGGTTCGTTGGAGAATGCGCGGGCGGCAAGAGTTGGCTTTTTAGAAAGCCGGAGCAGGATTTATATTTCATTCATGTGGCCAACCTATGGGGACGCAATCAGCCCCGCCGGAGCGAAGATGAGGACAACTCAATGGATGTAAAAGTAAGCGCGGCAAAACAGATCCGGGGCAGCGTTCGGACCGCGGGAGACAAGTCGGTTTCACACCGCTACGCGATGCTGGCAGGGATCGCCGAAGGTACGTCAGAGTTTGAGAATTTTTCATCCTCGGCAGATTGCGCCAGCACCCTGGGATGCATGGAAGCTCTGGGCGCAAAAGTGCGCCGCAATGGCAATCATGTGGAGGTGGATGGAGTTGGCGGTGCGTTGTCGGCTCCGTCGCGGGAGTTGGACTGCGGTAATAGCGGTTCGACGATGCGCATGCTGAGCGGCATTGTGGCGGCGCACCCGTTCACCAGCGTGATGACCGGCGATGCATCATTGAGCAAGCGGCCGATGCGGCGCGTGATCGAACCTCTGCAGAAGATGGGAGCACGGATCGAGTCGCACGACGGTTGCGCGCCACTGACGATCCACGGCGCGAAGCTGAAGGGGATGGAGTATCAGCCTCCGGTGGCGAGCGCACAGGTGAAGAGCTGCGTGCTGCTCGCAGGACTGTTTGCCGAGGGCGAGACAACGGTGATTGAACCGGTGCGCACGCGCGATCATACCGAGCTTGCGCTGAAGGCATTCGGCGGAGAGGCTGTGCGCGACGGCGAGCGGGTGACTGTGCGCGGAGGACAGAAGCTGCGCGCTGTGAAGGGTTATGTTCCGGGAGACCTGTCTTCGGTCACGTTCTTTTTGTGCGCGGTGGCGCTGTTTCCGGGATCAAACCTGGTGGTAGATTCAGTGCTGCTGAATCCGACCCGTTCAGTGGTGCTGGATGTGCTCTCGGGCATGGGAGTGAAGATCAACTTCGTCAAAGTAGAAGAGCAGTACGGCGAGTTGATTGGGACGATGCAGGCCGAAGGCGGAGTGTTCCAGGGTGGAGTGATTCGCGGTTCCCAGAGTGCGGCTTTGATTGACGAGTTGCCGGCGATTGCCGCAGTGGCTCCCTACAGCGCCAAAGGGGTTGAGATACGAGATGCGGCCGAGTTGCGCGTCAAGGAGAGTGATCGTATCGATGCCGTGGTTCGCAATCTGCGCGCGATGGGCGCGGAGGTGGAAGAGTATCCGGATGGAATGCTGATTCCGGGTGGACAGAAGCTGCACGGCGCCACAGTCGAGAGCTTTGACGATCATCGGATTGCGATGGCATTTGCAGTGGCCGCGTTGCGCGCAGAAGGCGAGACCACGATTAAAAACGCGGAGGCCGTCGCAGTCTCGTTCCCGGAGTTCTTTGAAGCGCTGGGCAAAGTTGTAGGGTAGCGGCGAAGCTACGGAATTTGCAGGTTTGCGCGACATAGGCGGGATTCAATAGCAGGATGGCGGCCCACCCCATGTGGGCCGCGGCCATCTCACCCCGAAGCATTCCATATTGCGGTGAACTGCCCGAGCAATCCGCCCGGGGCAGCAGGCTGAACCGAGGTTTTCAGCGCGACGCGGAATGGAAGTTGACTTGGAGATAGATATGTTGAGACGCATCCTTTTGGGAACGGTGCTGACGCTGAGTGTGTTGGCAACCGGGGCATTTGCACAGAACAGCGCCGAGATCGGCGCTTTTTTTAACTACACGCGGCTGTCGAATGCGCACAACGAGAATTTCTACGGCGCAGGCGGGCGGTTCGGGTTCAATGTATCCCCGAGCGTTCAGATCGAGGCCGAGGGTGCGTATGACTTCTCGCGCAATGTGACCGTGAGTGTGGGCCCCACTAGCGGCAGTAGTTTCGCCACCAGCGTGAGCAGCGGGTTGCGCATGGTTCATTTCATGGCTGGTCCCAAGTTCCAGATCGGTGGATCAAGTCCAATTCGCTTTTTTGTGACTGTGAAGGGTGGATTGATAAACTTCTCAACCAACAGGAATTTCGCCAATCAGATAGGCAATGTTCCCAACGGGGTTACGGATGCAGTGCTGTATCCGGCGGGCGGAGTCGAGTTATTCGCGGGCTGGCTGGGAGCGCGCGCTGAAGTAGGCGATGAAATCTACTTCGATCACGGAGCGAACAATAACCTTCGCATCACGGCGGGCCCAGTGATTCGCTTCTGACGTGAGTTGGCGATCGAGGGCCAACAGATCTGCACGAATGGTGGGGCGATGCTCGTGGGGCGCCCCACCGGAAAATGCGAAGCTGCTTTCGCAGTGACGGTGCGGAATGGCGATGTTTTCTGCGCAGTGGGCCAAACCGCACACTTGTGATTAGCATATAATTCTCTAGGTTTGGCGAACTCTCTCCAATTTGCCGATTCACAGATGGCGCCGGAGTGCAGTCCCTCCTGCGCGCGAACGCATTTATTTTTTGAAACTCGTCTGTCTCCCCACAATTAAAGCGAAGAGGAATCTATGACCGATATCGATCTGGTACATGCACGGGAAGTCCTTGATTCACGCGGGAACCCAACGGTGGAAGCTGAAGTAACGCTGGGCAGCGGCGCCAAAGGGCGCGCCATTGTTCCGAGTGGCGCCTCGACGGGCGAACATGAGGCGATGGAGCTGCGCGACGGCGACAATTCGCGCTACATGGGCAAGGGCGTGCTGAAGGCGGTGGAAAATGTAAACGCCCTGATCGGTCCGCATCTTGAGGGGCTGGATGCCTCGCAACAGGCTGAACTGGATGCCGAGATGATCGAACTGGACGGCACCGAGAACAAAGAAAAGCTGGGGGCGAATGCAATTCTGGCAGTGAGCATGGCGGCGGCCCGCGCTGTGGCCGCGCACTATGACATTCCTCTGTACCGCTATCTGGGCGGAGTGAACGCGAACATTCTGCCGGTGCCGATGATGAACATCATCAACGGCGGCGCGCACGCGGACTCAAGTGTGGACTTCCAGGAATTCATGGCAATGCCGGTAGGCGCGCCGTCTTTTTCCGAGGCGCTGCGCTGGGGTGCGGAGACCTTCCACAGCTTGAAAGGCGTGCTGAAAAAGCGGGGCTACAGCACGGCGGTTGGCGATGAGGGTGGATTTGCTCCATCACTAAAGTCGAATGACGAAGCCATCGAAGTGATTCTAGAAGCGATTACGCAGGCCGGGTACAAGCCGGGACAGGACATTGCGATTGCGCTGGATCCGGCGTCGAGCGAGTTCTTCGAGAACGGCAAGTATGTTTTCAAGAAGAGCGACAAGTCGGTGAAGAGCTCGGAAGAGATGGTGAAGTTCTATGCCAACTGGGCGCGGCAGTATCCGATCGTATCGCTGGAAGACGGCCTGGCTGAGAACGACTGGGATGGTTGGAAGCTTCTGACCGATGAACTGGGCGGCACAATTCAACTTGTGGGCGACGACATTTTTGTGACCAACGCGGCGCTGCTGGCGCGCGGCATCGATACTGGCGTGGCGAACTCGATTCTGATCAAGCTGAACCAGATTGGAACCATCACGGAGACGCTGGAGGCGATTGAGATGGCACGCCGCAACGGCTACACGGCGGTGATCTCGCATCGCTCCGGCGAGAGCGAGGACACGTTCATCGCCGACCTGGCAGTGGCGACCGGCGCGGGACAGATCAAGACCGGTTCGGCTAGCCGCACCGATCGTATTGCGAAGTACAACCAACTGCTGCGGATCGAAGAGGAGCTGGGCTCGGGCGCGAATTTCCTAGGCTTCAATGCACTGAACTACGGCGGCGAACTGCTGGAGACGGCAGGCGACGCAGAATAACGTGTCAGGCTTCCGGACTCTTCGAGGCAGAGCGGCGGAGGGTCCGGAGACTTACAATCGTGCTGAGTTCCTCGCGCGGAGCGTGGGATGCGGCGAGAAAAGTTTTCTTCAGGAGAATCTTGATGATTCGTCGCATGGGAATTTTGGTATTGCTGGCAGCCGCAATGTGTGGCGTGGGAATGGGACAGCAAGTAACACTGGATAGCACCCCGCCATCGCGGGCACAGGTGTTGAAGCTGATATCGGCGATGGGAGTGCAGCAGGGCATTGATCACTCGCTGCAAGACACGCAGAAAAAAATGAAGCAGGCGGCGCGCAACTCGTTCCTGAAAAAGAATCCTGATGCCGATGCGGCAACTCTGAAGAAGCTTGACGAGGTTTTTGACAGCACGCCATTATTCGACTTTGAATCGATTTCAGAGTCGCTGATCCCGGCGTACCAGAAGAATCTAAGCGCCGCGGATGTGCAGGCCGGAATCGATTTTTACTCTTCGGATGCCGGTAAACGGCTGCTGGAGAAGTTGCCGGCAATCATTCACGAGGCCAACGAGAGCGGCGGGCAACTGGTGCAGAAGAAGTTGGCGGAGTATAGCGAAGATCTGGAGCGCAAGCTGCAGGCCTTCGAGACAGAACAGGACAAGCAGAAAACGCCGGCGGCGGATACTGCCACGGGCGCGGACGAAAAATCAAAGACTACGGACGAGAAGTCCAAGTAGCGCGCCGTTGCGCGCGGCAGCTTCACCATCTGACCGGGAGTTTTCGAACGATCATGGCTCGACCGAAACCGCTGGTGCTCATCATCCTGGATGGATGGGGCTATGCTCCACCATCCAAATCGAATGCAATCTCGCTGGCGCGCAAGCCAACCTATGACAAACTGCTGCGCGAATTTCCCAACACTCTGGTGCATACCAGCGGGCGCTTTGTTGGACTGCCGACAGGGCAGATGGGCAATAGCGAAGTGGGGCACCTGAACATCGGTGCCGGACGCATCGTGTACATGGATATTACGCGGCTCGATTTGATGATCGAGAACGGCGAGTTGTTCAAGCATCCACTGCTACTGAGGGCGATGAAGGAGTCCCAGAAGAACGGGCGGCGGTTGCACTTCATCGGGCTGCTCAGCGATGGTGGTGTCCACTCACATCAAAATCACCTGTATGCGTTGCTGCAGATGGCGAAGCAAAATGGCGTGGAGCGTGCGTTTGTTCATGCATTTCTGGACGGACGCGACACGCCGCCGGACTCCGGTGCCGGATACCTCGAAAAGCTGCAGCAGAAGATGCGCGAGTACGGCCTCGGCAAGGTGGCCACGGTGAGCGGACGCTATTATGCGATGGATCGCGACAAGAAATGGGAGCGCGAGCGCAAGGCATTCGATGCAATAGTGCGCGGCAAGGCCGAAGGCGGGGTGTCGATCGATCCGGTGCAGACCGTGAAGGAGTCCTACAATCGCGGCGTGAACGATGAGTTCGTGATTCCGTTCGTCTGTGTAGATGAAAAGAATGGGCCGGTGGGAACGATTCGCGACGAGGACGTGATCATCAATTTCAACTTCCGCGCGGATCGCGCACGGCAGATTACGCAGGTGTTGACGCGGGAGAGCGGTATCACTCCGCAGGGAGGACGCGACCTGCCGGATGCGGAAAAGCTTGAGGCGGAGATTCCGACGCGCGAGTTACCGAGGGACCTGTTCTATGTCTGCATGACTGAATACGACCAGCGCTTCAAATTGCCGACGGTGATTCCACCGGAGCGGCTGAACAACATTCTGGCGAACGTGATGGCAGCGCAGAATATGCGCAACCTGCGGGTGGCCGAGACTGAAAAGTACGCGCACGTTACGTTCTTCTTCAACGGCGGGGTAGAGAAGCCGTTTCCGGGTGAAGACCGCGTGCTGGTGCAGTCTCCGAAGGTTGCCACCTACGACCTGATGCCGCAAATGAGCGCGGCGGAGGTCGCCCGCCAGGTGGTGACGAACATCGAGGACAACACCTTCGACGTGATCGTGGTGAACTTTGCCAATGCGGATATGGTCGGGCACTCGGGCAGGATTGAGCCTACGGTGACGGCCGTGGAGACCGTGGACGCGGGGCTGGGCGAGATCTATGCAGCCGTGAAACGCTGCGGCGGCGTGATGCTGGTGACCGCCGACCACGGCAACGCCGAAGAGATGATCGACCCGATAACAGGCGGGCCATTGACGGCGCACACCACGAATCCAGTGCCGTTTCTCTATGTTGCGGAGGCGGCCAGCCAGTTCACGCTGCGTCCCGACGGCGCGCTGCAGGATATCTCACCGACTGTGCTGGGGATTCTTGGCGTGCCGCAGCCGGCAGAGATGACAGGGCACGATCTGCGGGTGAAGAAGCAGTAGAGCAGGAACGGATTTAAAACTGAAAGGCCACGGTGGAGATCCGTGGCCTTTGGCTTGTGCTGAAATTTGCGAGTGCTACTTAACCGTCTCGGAGGTGCGCAGGGAGACGTGCTCGGCGATCTCGATATCGAAGCCCTCCAGGGCGGCGACCCGGCGAGGATGATTGGTGAGTAGGCGGATGTGGCGCAGGTTGAGGTCGGCGAGGATCTGGGCGCCTATGCCGATGTCGCGCTGGCGGGTGCGCTGGTTTTCGGGCAGCGTGGGCAGGGCGTGGTCCTGGTGGAACTGCAAGGTGGGCTTGCCCGCAAGCCGTTCGACGGTGAAGCCGAGCGAGGTCTGGTGCAGGTAGATGATTGCGCCACGGCCCTCTTCGGCGATACGTCGCAGAGACTCATTAAGGACGGCGCCACACTCGCACCAGGTGGCACCGAAGACGTCGCCGACGAGGCAATGTGAGTGCATGCGGACGAGTGCCGGAGAGTTTCCAGCGGATTCGATATCTCCGCGCACGAGTGCCACATGGGAGTGACCATCAAGGGCCGAGCGATAGGCAATCATGCGGAAGTCGCCGTAGCGTGTGGGCACGATGGCTTCGCCCTGGCGCTGGACGAGGCGCTCGTTCGCCATCCGGTAGCGGATGATCTCGGCAGTGGTGATCATCTTGAGCTGGTGTTGGCGGCAGAATTCGGTTAATTCGGGGACGCGCGCCATGGTTCCGTCATCGCTCATGATTTCGCAGATGACGCCGGAGGGGTCGAGTCCGGCCATGCGGGCGAGATCGACGGATGCTTCGGTCTGTCCAGCGCGGATGAGGACGCCGCCGGTGCGGGCGCGCAGAGGGAAGATGTGTCCGGGGCGCACCAAGTCTGAGGGACGCGAGGCGGGATCAACTGCAACCTGAATGGTGCGGGCTCGGTCTGCGGCGCTGATTCCCGTGGTGACGCCCTCACGCGCTTCGATGGACTCGGTGAAAGCTGTGCCGAAGGGCGACTCGTTCGCGCGAGTCATGGGGCCCAGGCGAAGGTAATCGCAGCGCTCCTCGGTGAGCGAGAGGCAGATGAGTCCCCGGCCGAAGCGGGCCATGAAGTTGATGGCCTCGGGAGTAATTTTTTCGGCGGCCATGGTCAGGTCGCCCTCGTTCTCGCGGTCCTCGTCATCGACGACGACGACCATGCGTCCGGCGCGCATCTCTTCCAGCGCAGCGGGAACATCACAGAATGGGGGATGTGGACTCATATACTCTGGATTCTAGCACTTGCGGCGGAGCTGCTGATTTTTCATCAAAGGAATACCGGTGCTCCTCGGGATCACAGGCCTGCTTTTGCGCCGGACTGAGCAAAACGGCGAAACACCAGGTGTCGAAACAGCGGCGCGCCCCATGTTCCCATCGCGAGCAATGCCCCGAAAAGCACGATCGCATCAATGCTCTCCCGGCCCTGCCGCGACCAGTATGCTGCAGCATCCAGGTTCAGCCAAAGCGCAAATTCGTCGAGCGTGAGCGCCGCGCCAATTCCATAGCTCAATGCCAGCAACCGGCTCAGAAGAATCGAGACGGAGCTGTTTCCAGTCCCGACCTCCGCAAGCTCTGCATAGCCGGTAATGAGCAGCAGAAGAATTCCCCAGACCAAGTGATGGATGTGCCGCCCACCAACTTCAACATATCCGAACGGCCCAATGTGATGAGTGATCGATGCCACCAACAGTCGCACCGCAAGAAATGTAATGAAAAAACTGACAGATGCGAGGAATAGCCGCCGGTGGGGCCGCTCCGGAATGTGCTGATGGATCAACAGGCCGAGTTTCGTCAGGTGCAGCACGAGAAGGATCAGAGCGGTTGACAGGCTGACAAAGATCAACAGAATCCAAGATCCGGCAATATGCATAATGCCTCTGCGGCGTGCGGTGGCCAAGCGAGAGGCCGCCACAAAGGCGGCCTCTTCAGGGCTGAACTCGGGAATTCAGTGGTTACAGTGTGGATTCGATTTCGAAGCCCCAGGCTTCGAGAAGCGGCTCGGGAATGTATTTCGAATTTTTGTTCCGGCGTGCCCACTCACGCAGGCGGGTGGAGCGCAGGTATTGATCCGGAGTCAGCTTGAATTCGCGGACGACCTGTTCAAATTCGGTGATAGTGGGAGTTACGGGGCCGATCGGTTCCGGCTTGCCCCAGTTGGGATTACCACGTCTCTTGGCCATGGAAGTTGTCCTTACCTCTGCGATGGATTTCCGATATCCGAGTGGGTTCTTAATTAACAGTGCGCTGGAATAACTTCACTTTGCACTTCAGGGGATACAGCGCCGGTCTGCTCACGACCTTGCGCGGTTCCGTGCGTCGCTATCTCGCTAAAACCACCCACTCTAATGAGTCCGACGGGACACAATATCGACTCATGATACTACGAAATCGGTAAGAATTACTAGGCATATTCGGGTGCCAAGCTCGTGGTCCTCTGCTGAGTCGAATAACGCGAACTATATCAGTCGCTTACAGGTAACCAAGGCTAGACAGTTCACAAGTAGCAATATCAGAAGCGGATTCCTGGACAAGGGAATTGAGCGAATGCAGAGAAACCGCTTCGGGCGGGAACTTTTCGATTCAGGCGCTCTCACCTGTCGCGGCGGAGCTGGTGGCGCGCAACCGTTTCCAGAGTTCGTCCTGTCCGAGGCCGCTTTTTGCCGAATAAGGGAGTATGAAATCGACGCCATGAGCTCCCTTGAGGGCATTGAGCGAGCTTTGGAGGCGGGTTCCAACGCGGTCGGCCTTGGTGGCTACGACCACCAGAGGGCGCTGGGTCTGGCGCAGGTAGTCGATCATGTGCGTGTCCGAGGCCTGCGGGGGAATATTGGCATCTACCAGACAGAGGCAGAGGCTCAGTGAGCGGCGCTCGGCGAGATAGGGCTCAATAAACGTGGGCCAGCTACGGGAGATCTCGCGTGGTACACGGGCGTAGCCATAGCCGGGAAGATCGGCGAAGATAAGTTCCGGACGAGGACGGCCAGGCCAGCGAATCTCAAAAAAATTGATTGCCTGGGTGCGTCCGGGAGTGTTGCTGGTCTTGGCGATTTTGGCGCTCACGAGGGAGTTGATCAGACTGGACTTGCCGACGTTGGAGCGGCCAAGGAAAGCGATCTCCGGCAACTCGGCAGGAGGAAAGTGTTCAGGCGCGTATGCCGAAAGCAGAAACTTAGTCAAAACCTTCATGCATTTATCTTAGCCTGAAAGCCGGTCACGATCACGGGACAAGATCAAACGGGTGGATTCGCCCCCATTGGATTCGGAACTCGGATGTTAGATTGGGAGTATAGCCCGGATCACGCGAGTGCGAATTCCCAAAACCGGCCGAAGCATAGGCTGGAAGCAATGGCCGGGAGTGTGCGCATTCTTGCGTGCTGAGTTTGGCGCACTCGTGTAAATTGGACTTAGTACCCAGGTGACAATTTTCCCGGTGAAGTGCAGCGAATGGCAAAGCTGAGCCACAAATACGGCCTGCGGACGGTGGCCGTGTTGGAAACATTGAAGGGCGCGGCGGTGATTGCGCTGTGCATTGTGCTGCTGTCATTGCTGCACAAAGACCTGGATACGGTAGTGGATCACCTAACAGAGTTGCTGCGGCTG
Organism: uncultured Acidobacteriota bacterium; assembly: GCA_963786435.1. GTDB lineage: Bacteria > Acidobacteriota > Terriglobia > Terriglobales > Acidobacteriaceae > TOLSYN. The sequence goes on along the minus strand of CAWAZK010000002.1, from coordinate 525,259 downwards.
AATCCAGACTCGCGGGTTGCGGACTGGTTTTACGATCTGGCTGACCGCACCACAGGCCGGGGAATCTGGACTGCGGTGTCGGTAGGGCTAGCTTATTCCGCATGCCGATTCGTGGAAGGCTACGGATTATGGCATGAGCGGCACTGGGCGGAGTGGTTTGCGGTGATTTCTGGTGCGATTTATCTGCCGTTTGAATTAATCGCGGTGATCACGCATCCCCACTGGATCAGGTTCGGGGTCTTCCTGGGAAATATCGTGGTTGTTCTGTATATCCTGCGGATTCTGATTGAAAATCGTCGCGAGCGTAAGGAAGCAAGAGAGGCGAGAGAGTGCGGCGATAAGTGCGAGGGGAAAACCGGCACTGGTTGAAACACATTGCTGCTTTGCCAAAGATTTAGCTGTTTCTCAGGAATAAAAAAATCTCCCGGCGAGCCGGGAGATTTTTTGCGGCGAATTCTGTCACAGTTATGCCTCGGTGGCGACCGGCTCGGTTCCTTTGCGGGGGCGTCGGCCAGCCTGGAGGATCTTCTTCCGCAGGCGGAGCGACTTGGGCGTGATTTCCACCAGTTCGTCGTCGGCGATGAACTCCAGACTTTGCTCAAGGTTGAGAGTGCGGAACGGGATCAGGCGAACCCCTTCATCGGAGGTTGAGGCTCGCATGTTGGTCAGCTTCTTCTCGCGCACGGCGTTGACGTCAAGGTCGTTCTCGCGTGAGTGCTGACCGACAATCATGCCCTCATAGACTTCCACGCCAGGGCCGACGAAGAGTTCGCCGCGCTCCTGCAGGCCGTTGAGGGCGTAAGTGGTGGTGGCTCCGGTGCGATCCGAGGTGAGAACGCCCGCGGCGCGATGCGGAATGCTTCCCAGCCATTCGGTGTAGCCGTCGAAGAGCGAATTCATGACAATGGTTCCGCGAGTTTCGGTCAGCATCTCGCTGCGCAGGCCGATGAGGCCACGGCTTGGGACGCGGAACTCGATGCGGACGCGGCCATAGCCATGGTTGTGCATCTTGCGCATCTCAGCCTTGCGGGCTCCAAGCTTTTCGATGACAACCCCGATGTACTCCTCGGGAATATCAACGGTGAGCATCTCGACCGGCTCCATTAGCTTGCCGTCGATGGTGCGAGTAACAATCTCAGGCTTGCCGACGGCGAGTTCGAAACCTTCGCGGCGCATCATTTCGATGAGGATGGCGAGCTGCAACTCACCGCGTCCCATAACTGTGAAGGTATCCGGCGCGGTCTGATCGACGCGGATAGAGACGTTGGTCAGCAACTCCTTTTCGAAACGCTCGCCCAGATTGCGCGAGGTGACGTACTGGCCTTCGCGTCCGCAGAATGGCGAGGTGTTCACCATGAATTGCATTGCAATGGTGGGCTCGTCGATGAGGATACGGGGCAGCGGATCGGGAGTCTCGAAGTTGGTGATGGTTTCGCCGATGGTGATGCCGGTGACGCCGGCGATGGCAACGATATCGCCGAGCTCGGTTTCCGTGATGTCGGTGCGCTTGAGTCCACTGAAGCTGAAAAGCTTGGTGATCTTGACCTTCTCGATCTCACCATTCAGCTTGGCAATTCCGACTTCTTCCCCGGTGCGCAGAGTGCCGTTGAAGACACGCGCAATGGCGAGCCGGCCGAGGTAATCGCTGTAATCGAGATTGGCGACAAGAATTTGCAGGGTAGCGGCGCTATCTCCTGCGGGCTCGGGGATCGTCTTGACGATGGTTTCAAAGAGCGGCTGAAGATCGGTGCCGGGTACGGCAAGGTCGGCGGTTGCGGTGCCTAGCTTGCCATTGGTGTAGAGCACCGGAAAATCAAGCTGCGATTCCTCGGCATCGAGATCGATGAACAAGTCATAGACCTCATTGAGCACTTCCTGGGCGCGGGCATCGGGACGGTCAATTTTGTTAATGACGACGATGGGCTGCAGGTGTGCTTCCAGTGCCTTTGCGAGCACGTAGCGGGTCTGGGGAAGCGGGCCTTCGCTGGCATCGACCAGCAGCATGACGCCATCGACCATTTTCAGCGCGCGCTCGACCTCTCCGCCGAAATCGCTGTGGCCGGGAGTATCCACGATGTTGATCTTGTGGTCGTGGTAAAACACGGCGGTGTTTTTGGCGAGAATGGTGATACCGCGCTCGCGTTCGAGATCGTTGGAGTCCATGACGCGATCCACCATCTCCTGATTGGCGCGAAATACGCCGCTCTGGCGCAGCATGGAGTCAACGAGCGTGGTCTTTCCGTGATCGACGTGGGCGATAATGGCGATGTTGCGAATCTGCGTGGTCAAACCGTTTCATCCTTAATTGGCAAGCTGGTGGCGTGTCGGCGCTGTGCGGGCGGCGCACGAATTGAGGCAGAGAACTCTGCCGCGAGTCCGTTGCACGATTCGGTTAGGAAGCGAGGGAACGAAAACTCAGGTATGCTGCATCAATTATATCGCGAAGCGCCACGCACCGCAGCTTTGGTAACAAAACGAATGCCGTGGCGGTGGCGAATCTGCTTCGGAAACAGACGTAGCCTGGGCTAAACTGCATACAAAATCATGTCAACCGAAAAACTTTCAGCAGAGCAGACTGTTACCTGCACAGCGACGCGTGGGGTGGAGCGGTGCGCCGATGTTGCCGCCGGTGTGGGTGTTTCGCGCCGGTCGGGAGTTGCTGCAACCGGGCGCTGGTTCCTCTTTGCCTTGCCGCTGGTCTTCGCACTTTACGTGCGTGCGGTCGGATTCGCGGCGGTCTATGACGACAATGTTGCCAGTCCATGGAATTCGTTGCGCGACGTGCCAAAGTTTTTTACTCATGACATCTTCGGTTTTGACGGACATGCGCACTCGGTTTACTACCGTCCGCTGCCGATGACGTGGGGATTGCTGGTGGGCCTTGTTAGCAATGGCGCAATTGCCTGGCCGCACCTGAGCGCGATCCTGCTGCACATGGCAGTGATGGCGCTGGCGTATGTCTTCGGGCGGCACTTGTTCCGAGACAACCGGTTGGCATTTTTGACGGCGATATTGTTCGCGCTGCACCCCTCCAAGGTGGAAAGCGTTGCCTGGGTCGGCTCCAGCAATGTGGATGGGCTGGGCGCGGTGTTTTTCTTCGCAACACTGATCGCATTTCTGAAGTGGTGTGAGAGTAAGTCCGCCGGTTGGATGGCAGCATCCGTGATTTTCTTTGCGGGCGCGATGTTCACCAAAGAGACGATGGTGTGCATCCCCATGCTGCTCGCGATTTATCTCTGGTTGACGATCCCCCGCGAGGGACGCATTCCCCGGATAGTCAGAACATTGCTCCCATATGGGATGGTGTGGGGCGTCTACATGGCGATCCGTCATGTGGTCATTCGTCCTGCTAGCGCGAGTGCCGAATACTATCGTCCGACTTTCACGCTCACGAATGTGTGGACGGCACCGTATGCGATTTTGTGGTACATCCGGCACTTGGTCATGCCGTGGGGATTGAGCGTTGAGTATGCGGAAAACACTCTGGAACATCCGACGCTGTCCGGATTCGTTCTGCCCGCAGTGGGCTTGCTCCTGCTGCTAATAGCGTCCTTGTGGCTTTGGAGTCGCTGGCACTCGAAGGTGGCAGCCTTCCTGATGTTCTGGTTTGTGCTCACGCTGGCGCCGCCGGTGATCGTGGCTCCCATGGTGCATGAGCATGACCGTTATCTCTATCTTGCTTCTTACGCCTTTTGCGCACTGGTCGCATGGATGATTTTGCAACTGAGACATCTTTCCGCGAAGGCGTGCGTGATGGTTGCGCTCTGCGTAGTGCTTCTCTGGTCTGGTATGACTTGGCATGAGATGGGCTACTGGGATACCGAAGCGACGCTGTGGCCCCGCTCACTGGAAATTTCTCCTTCCAGTCTCATGGCGCAGTTGCACACGGCTGTGATCTATAGAGAGGCCGGAGATACGGTCAAAGCTCTCGGCGTTCTAAATGACGGATTGCGTTATCGCCCGAACAATACGAATCTCTGGGTGGTGCGCTCCCAAATTTTTCAGGCAGACAAGCAACTTGACGAGGCGCGGGCAGGGTATCTCAACGTGATGCGACTGACCGAGCCGACAACCGTGCCGCAGGATGCGGCCGATGCTCCCACTGAACGAGCTGTGGCTACTTCAATGCGAACCGTAGCTGCTTATGAGTTAGCGGTGTTGGATTTTTCCACGAAGGATTGGCCGGAAGCCGAGCACTACGCGCAAATCGCAGTCACCCTGAATCCTAAAGACCCGCATAGTCACATGGCCCTCGAACGAAGCTTGCGCGAACAGGGCCGGGTAGCGGAAGCAGATGACGAGAAGGCTCTCGTCGTGCGCTTGTGGCAACAGGCCGACAAACAAAACCATCATCCATGAGAGAATAAGAAGACAACTCACGGTGCGGTTCACTTCTGAATGATTCAGCTTACAGGGGCCGGTAAACGCTTCGGCCATAAATTACTTTTCGAGAATCTGAACTGGTTGATCACCCCCCAGGACCGGATCGGCTTGGTGGGCGCCAACGGTACGGGCAAGTCCACCCTGCTCAAGGTGCTAGCCGAGATCGAATCTCTCGATTACGGCAACATCACTCGCGGCAAGGGTGTGAGCGCGGGCTATCTTCCGCAGGACGGGTTGAACCTGAGTGGGCGCTCGGTCTTCGCCGAATGCCTCTCGGTCTTTGACGACGTTCATGCCATGGAGCGCGAACTGGAAACGCTGACGCATCGGATGAGCGAGATCGATCCGGCAAGCGTTGAGTACGAGCAGGTGAGCGATCGATTCCATCGCGTGCAAAGCGAGTTTCTGCATCGCGACGGTTACACCCTTGAATCACAGGTCGGCACCGTGCTGACCGGCTTGGGATTCGGCAAAGAGGATTGGCTGCGGCAAACGGAAGAGTTCAGCGGCGGCTGGCAGATGCGGATTTCGCTGGCCAAGCTGCTTCTGGAAAAGCCGAACATGCTGCTGCTCGACGAGCCCACCAATCACCTCGATCTTGAAACGCGCAACTGGCTCGAAAGTTATCTGAACGACTATCCATACGCTTACGTTCTCATCTCGCACGATCGTTACTTCCTCGACGTGACGGTGAAGAAGATTGTTGAGATCTGGAACAAGGGCGTTCACTTCTACAGCGGAAATTACGACAAGTATCTGCGCGATAAGCAGCAGCGGCGCGATTCTCTGGCATCGGCCTACCGCCATCAGCGCGAGCGAATCGAGCAGTTGGAGGCGTTCATCAGCCGCTTCCGCTATCAGGCGACAAAGGCCAAGCAGGTGCAGAGCCGCATCAAGGAGTTGGAGAAGATCGAGCGCATCGAAGTGCCCGAGGATGAGAAGACGATCCACTTCACCTTCCCGCAACCCAAGCCCAGCGGTCGCATCGTCGCAGAGTTCAAGAACGTCAGCAAGAGCTATGGCGAGAAGCATGTGCTGCGCAACGTGGGTTTCACCATCGAACGCGGCGAGCGCATTGCACTGGTCGGCGTGAACGGCGCGGGAAAATCCACGATGATCAAGATGCTGGCGCAGATCGAGTCTCCGACCGAAGGCGAATACGCTCTGGGCCACAACGTTGATGTCGATTACTTCGCGCAGGATCAGTACAAGGAACTGGACACAGAGGCGCGCATGTTGGACGACCTGAACATGATTGCACCGCGCTCGCAAACCGAGTTGCGCAGCCTGCTCGGCAGCTTCCTGTTCAGCGCGGACGACGTGTTCAAGAAGATTGGCGTGCTCAGCGGCGGCGAACGCAATCGTTATGCGCTGGCGCGGATGCTGCTGCACCCTTCGAACTTTCTGCTGCTCGATGAGCCGACGAATCACCTCGATCTCCGGGCGAAGGATGTGCTGCTGGAGTCGCTGCAGAAATTCAGCGGCACCTGTGTCTTCGTCTCGCACGACCGCTACTTCATCGACCGCTTGGCTACCCGCGTCTTCGAGGTGGCTGACGGCGCGGTGAACATCTATCCGGGCAACTACGAGGACTACCTCTGGCGCAAGCAGAATGGCGCGCAGGCAATGGAGGAATCGCTTCGCGCTTCCATAAGCGCGGGCTCTGTCGCGAGTGCCGAGACTGTGGCTGCGGCGGCGGTTGCCGAGCCGGTCACAGATTCGGTTTCCGGACCAAAGAAGCGCGTCAATCCGATGAAGCGCAAGCAGATGGCTGAGCGATTAGCGAAGGTGGAAACCGAGGTGGTCCAGACCGAGGCGATAATTGCCGAGTCCGAGCAGTCGCTGAGCAACTACGTCAGCGCCGAGGAGACGCAGCGGGTATCATCGCGAATCGAAGAAAAGCGGCGCAGCCTGGAGGCTCTGGAGAGCGAATGGGCCGAACTGAGCGAGGCGCTGGAAGAGACGGAGTAACGCACGTCCTGCTGCCTAGTGTTGGAAAACGGCCTGCGCCTCAGCCGGAAGTTTGTCTGCGTGCGCCAACAACATCGTGACCTGCCAGCGTTGCGTATCCGATAAGTTGCTCGCAAAACTTGGCATGCCGGACAGCCGGATGCCGTGTGTCACCTTCCAATACGTCGCGCCCTCCGGATCATCGGTCACCATGTCGTCTTTTTCGAAGAGCTGAGGCGGTGAGGGGAACATTGCTTTCGAAATCTTCGAGGGCCGTTCTGGAGCGCCGTGGCAACCCGCGCAGTGCCCTTTATAAGTATTTGCACCAGCCACCATGTTACTGTCATCGAACGGCAGCGGGTTTTTCTGCTGGGCTGCATTCCCGATACTTGCGCGCAGCGCCATATCGGCGATCGTTTTCTCCAGCGGAAGCGTCGCAGCGGTAGCCGCCAAGGAAACGCCTCCACTACGCACGAACAGGTAACCGCCAACCACAAGTATCAGTATGGTGGTGAAGACCCCGAAAATAAATCCGCGCATATATTCTGACCTTTCCTCTCTGGACCGCTGTGCGTACAGATGCTCTCGATGCAAAAAACGGTGCGCCAAGAACGCTTACCTGTACGGATAGAAAACGAAGAACAGCAGCGATAGTGCCGCCAGCACCCAAAGGCCCGGGTGAATCTCGCGGGCTTTGCCTTGCGCCAGTTTGCAGAACGGATAGAGCAGGAATCCGGCGGTGATGCCGACGGCGATGTTGTAGGTGAAGCACATCAGCGAGATTACGGCGAAGGCCGGGATCGATTCGGTGTAGTCGCTAAAGTCAATGCGTGCGATCGGCGCGAGCATGAAGAGGCCGACGATAATCAGCGCCGGGCCGTAGGCTTGCGCAGGAATGGCCGAGACGAAGGGCGCGGTGAAGGCCGAGAGTGCGAATCCAATGGCGACGACCACGGCAGTCAGACCCGTGCGTCCACCGGCTTCGATGCCAGTGGCGGATTCAACGAAGGCCCCCGCGGTGGTAGTGCCGAACAGGGGCGCAATCGTGGTCGCGAGGGCGTCAGTCAACATGGGGCGCTCGATCTGCGGCAAATTGCCTTGCTCATCGAGAAATCCGGCGCGGGCAGAGAGTCCGATGAGCGTGCCCATGGTGTCCACAAAGGCCATGATGAAGATTGTGAGCGCGACCGGCAGGGCCTTGGGCGAGAGCGCGCCGCGTAGGTCGATTTGCGCAAAGATCGGCGCGACGCTGACGGGTGCTCCGAAGAATGCGGAGGGCCACGGTGCGACGCGAGTTGCGAAAGCCAACAACGCAGTGCTGACGATTCCGATCAGTATTGCGCCCGGAATTTTGCGGATCACGAGCACAGAGATAAGCAGGAATCCGAAGATGGCCACCAGCACCGGAGCCGCCGTCAGCGCGCCCGCCTTGACCGGAGCACCCGGCACTCCGAGCACGACGATGCCGGTCTGGTTCAATCCGATGAAGGTGAGAAAGAGTCCGATGCCGACGGCGAAGCTGTAGCGCAGAGAAGTCGGAATCGATTCTACCAACCACTGGCGCAGGCGCAGCACGGTAAGCAGAATGAATGCGAGACCGGCGAGAAAAATCGCGCCCAGTGCGGTCTGCCAGCGAATGCCGAGTCCGAGGCAGACGGTGAAGGCAATGAATGCGTTTTCTCCCATGTAGGGCGCAATGGCGAAGGGCCGATTCGCATAGAGGCCCATCACCAGACAGCCAAAAACGGCCGTAAGAATTGTCGCCGTCATCGAAGGCCCGGCGGGAATTCCCGCTGTCTTCAGGATCGCCGGGTTGACCACGATAATGTAGGACATCGTGGTGAAGGTCGTTATGCCGGCGAAAATCTCGCGGCGGAAGCTGCTGCCGCGAGATTCGATCTGGAAGAACTGGCGAAGAGCGTTCAATCGTTTGTCCTCGGACGTATTGTCCTGGCACCGTGTCCTGAAAATCCGTTGCTGAGGAATGTTCACGCCCAGCGTACATTTCCGGCCATGCGCGGTCAATCCGCAATGAGGGCGCGATGCAAAGTGCTCATGCTGCTTGCCCGATGCTCGATCGCGCGATCACTGGTTTGCACGATATCTGGTTGCGCGATAACGTGAGAGAGCATGTTTGCCCGCAGAACAAACTGGAATCTTTCCGCCAACCGTTACTCGCTTGCCGTGGAGCGGGCGCGGGGCTTCGCAGTGAGCAGCGGGCGCACACTGCTCGACCTGACCGCTGGGAACCCGACCACCGTGGGCCTGCATTACGAGCGCGAGCGCATTCTGCACGCGATGCAGCATCCACAAGCGCTCGAATACGAACCCGCCTGCAAGGGAATTCTCCCGGCCCGCGAGGCCGTGGCTGCCTATTACGCGCAGCGCGGCATCACGCTCTCGCCGGAGCGGATCATCCTCACCGTCAGCACAAGCGAGGCTTACTCGTACTGCTTCCGGTTGCTGTGCGATCCGGGAGATGAGGTGCTGGTGCCTTCGCCGAGCTATCCGCTCTTCGAGTTCCTGGCTGACATTCAGGATGTGAAGCTGGTGCCTTACGAACTGGTGTATGACCACGGTTGGCAGATCGAGTTCGAGTCATTGCGCCGGGCGATTACGCCACGCTCGCGGGCAATCATGGTGGTGCATCCCAATAACCCTACCGGGCACTTTACGCGAAATTGGGAGTTGGAGCGGCTCAACGCGCTCTGTGGCGAACACGCGCTGGCGCTGGTGGCCGACGAGGTCTTTCTCGACTACGGGATCAACGAAGAGACGCCGCTCAGCTTCGCCGCGAACGAGGACGCGCTGACGTTTACCTTGAGCGGGCTTTCAAAAATCTGCGCGTTGCCTCAGATCAAGGTTGCGTGGATCGCCACCAGCGGCCCGCCGAAGCTGGTGCATACGGCGCTGGAACGCCTCGAAGTCATCGCCGACACCTACTTGTCGCCGAACGCGCCGGTGCAGTGGGCGATTGCCGAACTGCTCGCAACCCGTGAGGGAATTCAGCGGCAGTTGGGCAGCCGCGCGCTGCGCAACCTGGGCGAACTCGATGCGCAGCTTGCAAAGGCGAAGATGACGACGCGGCTCGCGCTCGATGCCGGATGGTACGCCGTCCTGCGCACTCCGGCCACGCGCAGCGACGAGGATGTGGCCATCGCGGTGCTGGAGCAGGAATCTGTGCTCATCCATCCCGGACACTTCTTCGACTTTCCCGGCGCAGGATATCTGGTTGCCAGCCTCATCGCGCCGGAAGATGAATTCCGCGAAGGAATCGGACGGGTGTTAAGGGCGTTGGATGCAGACATTTGAGGCGGTAGGCCGTCGCTTAGTCTCTACGGCGCGGTCTTGTCCAGCCGGATCACTTTTCCCGTATCCAACTGATACTCCGCCTCGACTACCGTCAACTTGCCTTGTTCTTTGGCGTGTTGCAGGACTTCGCTATGTGCCAGCACATCCTTCGCGCTTTCATGCACGTTCTCTTTGATTGCGGCTTCGATCAGCGCGTCTCCCGTCGCGGAGCCCTTCACCTTCATCACTGCGGGATCGATCTGGTCCACCATGGCCTGCAGGTTTGCCGTCGGCATCTTTTTGCCCGAGCAGGCGGCGGATACCGCCCCGCATTTCGTGTGTCCCAGTACCACTAGCACCGTGCTGCCGAGGTGATCGTAGGCGTACTCCATGCTGGCGAGCCCCAATGGGCCGGCAATGTTTCCGGCTGCTCGCACCACGAACAGGTCGCCTAACGTCTGGTCAAAGATCGTCTCAGGAGGCACGCGACTGTCGGAGCAACTTAGCACGATCACTTTTGGGTGCTGTGACTTTGTCAGCGACTCGCGAACGCGAACCACGGCACGCTGCTTCAGTTTCCCGGTTACGAAGCGATTGTTGCCTTCCGCAAGGTTCGACCAGATCTCGTCTGGCGATTGCGCCAGCTGAGCCGCGTGTCCATGATGAGCCGCAGGAGGCGCGGGCGCAGCGGTCTGTTGCGCGATCGAGAACGTCGCAAGAAAGATGATGGCGAGGTACGCCAGTTTGCGCATATTGCCTCCTGAGACGAACGGAAGATCTCACAGGGGAGTTAGTGCGGTACGAACCCGCCGGGTTGCCAGCGATTGTGTTCGGTAGTCAGCGACTCACAACATGGTTCCGCACTGAAAACTTTGAAACCTGTCTTCTCCGCGTCTATCATCACTGCATGATTCACGAGATTCTTGCGGTTGGGCCGCTGCAGTGCAATTGCTCCATCGTTGGCGACGAGGTGTCGCACGAGGCGATGGTGATCGATCCCGGTGCAGATGTTTCCGAGATTCTGGCCATCGTGGCGCGGCATGGGTTGCAGGTAAAGCAGATCGTGGTAACTCATGCGCACATGGACCACATCGGCGGAGCGATGGAGTTGAAGAAGGCGACCGGCGCGCCCATTCTGCTGAATGAAAATGACGCGGCGCTGGTGGCCATGCTGCCGGTGCAGGCGCAATGGCTGGGCATGAGAGATCCTGGCAGGGTGAAGATCGATGGCAGTCCGAAGAGCGGAGACAAGGTTTCGGCTGGCACGCTGAGCGGAGAGATACTGCTGACGCCGGGGCACACCGAGGGTTCGCTTTGCCTGTACTTCGCGCCGGAGAAGACACTGATCGCGGGCGACACACTGTTTGCCGGATCGATTGGGCGTACCGATCTGCCCGGTGGAAGTTATGAGAAAATTCTGCGCTCGCTGCATACCCAGGTGCTTGCATTGCCCGACGACGTAATCGTGGTTCCGGGGCACGGGCCGCTGACCAGCATTGGCGAGGAGCGCGAGGAGAATCCGTTTCTGCAGAAGTAGGGAAGCTGAGCGCGAACAAAATTCCCCGCCATGGCGGGGAATTTTTCAGGATCGAACAATCTACTTTGCCGGGGCGGTCTTCACCGGAGCGGACTTGCTGTTATCAAGCACAGAGCCGCTGCCACTACCGTGGCGGGCAGAGGCAATGGCAAGCGTAAACGAGGTGAGCATGAAGATAACCGCGCACCAGGTGGTGAGCTTAGTCATCAGGTTGGCTCCCGAACGCGGTCCGAAGGCTGTCTGGCTGCCCAGTCCTCCGCCGAAGGCACCCGCGAGGTCAGAGCTCGCGCCGCTCTGCAGCAGAACGACCGCGATCAGGAACAGGCAAACGATAACGTGAACGATGGTGACCAGAACGACAATCATGCTTATCCTTCCCGGCGGATTTGCACGCCGGACATTGTGAAACTTATAGGTGCCTGGGACGGTTTGGAACGTACAACTCCGGCATTGATGAGCCGGGAAGACGTATGGTGCGGAAGGCGGGACTTGAACCCGCATGCCTCTCGGCGCCACCCCCTCAAGATGGTGTGTCTGCCAATTCCACCACTTCCGCACTGCCATCGCCGCGCACGCCGGGCAAAGTGTCCGGGCCGCAACGACTCATCAGCTTCCAAAGAACGTATACAGAGGCAAATTGAGTATAACAAACTCGGAGCAGTTGGGAAGCCTCGGGCCGCCGAGATCGCACATAACTGTGGAATTCCGGCCGGGTTTGATCGCAAATTGCGTAGCTTCGCAGCCGAAGGTGCCCCACATCTGCCGTCTTTAGCAGATGTGGGTAGCAGATCTGGGTTGCTGGCGAACAGAGGCCGCTCCGGCGGGGCGCTGGCCCTACCACTTCACGATTTTCGCGAACGACTCCGCCTGGAGGCTGGCGCCGCCCACCAGCGCGCCGTCAATTTCCTCTTGCGAGAGCAGTTGATGAGCGTTTTCCGGCTTGACACTGCCGCCGTAAAGAATTCGAAGCTGGCGTGCAAAGTCGTCGCCGAAAGCATTGGCGGCTTCCTGGCGGATCAGCAGGTGCGCTTCGTTCGCCATCTCAGGCGTTGCCGTCAATCCCGTGCCGATCGCCCAGACCGGCTCATAGGCAATGGCCATCTTAGCGGCCTTACGGGCGGAGATGCCGCTGAATGCTCGCGAACACTGGCGGCGCAGCACGTCTTCGGTGATTCCAGCTTCGCGTTCTTCTTTGACCTCGCCAATGCAGACGATCGGGGCGAGTCCGGCTTCGAGCGCGACTTTTAGGCGGCGGTTGACCGTGTCATCGGTTTCGCCAAAGTACTGGCGGCGTTCGGAGTGGCCGATGATGACCCACTTGCACTGGGCTCCAACCAGCATTTCGCCGCTGATTTCGCCGGTGTATGCGCCTTCTTTTTCCCAGTAAATATTCTGTGCGCCCACTTCGATGCCGGTGCCATCGGTACATTCGACCACTGCGGCAATATCAACGAAGGGCGGGCAGATTACGATCAAGTCGCGGGTGTGCCCGGCCACCAGGGGCACGAACTCTTGCATGAACTGACATGACTGCTGCGGGGTTTTGTACATCTTCCAATTGGCTGCAATGATCTTCTGGCGGCTCATAGTTCCTCGTTCGTTGAAGGAGTGATTTCTTGGGATGGCACGGTTACGAAGCCCCAGCGGGTGGCATTGCGCCGCCGCTGTTCGTCCTTCGCAGCCTGTATGAAAAGAGACAACATGTCAGAACTGAACAACACAAAGCGCGCCTGATGAATGCTGCGAGCCTGGCCCAACTCATCGATTACGGTGCGAACCGCAACGGCTGCTGCGGCATCAGCCGGGTATCCGTACACGCCCGTAGAGATCGCCGGAAATGCCACCGAGTGCAAACCAAGCCGGTCGGCCAGACGCATTGAGTTGCGGTAAGCGTTGGCCAGAACGCCACTTTCGCCCTGCATTCCGTCGCGCCAGATTGGGCCAACGGTGTGAATCACAAAGGCCGCACGCAAATTTCCGCCAGTGGTCTGCACTGCTTCGCCGGGAGGCAGGTGACCATGGCGGGCAACGATTTTGCGGCACTCTTCGAGAATGGCCGGACCGCCGGCACGATGGATCGCTCCATCGACTCCGCCTCCGCCCATTAGGGTGGAATTCGCCGCGTTGACGATGGCGTCGGTGGCTTGCTCCGTGATGTCGCCAGCTTCGAAGAAGATCTGCGCACCTTCTTCGAGGTCGAGCCGAACGAGGTTTTTCACGACTATTTGTTGCTCAGCGCTTCCACACCGGGGAGCTTCTTGCCTTCAAGAAATTCAAGCGAGGCGCCGCCGCCGGTGGAGATGTGAGTGATTTTTTCGGCAACGCCGGTTTTGTGTACCGCCGCTACGCTGTCGCCGCCACCCACAATCGAGGTCGCCCCCGGATTGTCGGCCACAGCTTCAGCAATCTTCTTCGTGCCTTTGCTGAACTGGTCAAACTCAAACACGCCCATGGGACCGTTCCAGACGATTGTGCGCGCCCGGGCGATCTCATCGGAGAAGAGTTCTATGGTCGCCGGGCCGATGTCGAGCGCCATCTTGTCGGCGGGAATCGGCTTGCCTTCGGGGATGATGGTGCCCATGGCGGAAGCGTCGAATTTGTCGGCCACCACGTGATCCACCGGGAGCAGCAGGCGTACGTGTTTTGCCTTGGCTTCCGCGAGCAGTTCGGCGGCGAGATCAATCTTATCGGCTTCCAGCAGGGATTTACCTACCTCCTGACCTTGAGCCTTCAGGAAGGTATAAGCCATGCCGCCGCCGATGATGAGTGCGTCCACCTTGGGCAGCAGATTGCGAATAACGCCGATCTTGTCGCTGACCTTGGCGCCGCCCAGGATCGCCAGGAAAGGCTTGGCCGGGTTCTCTGTTGCCTTGCTCAGGTACTCCAACTCGCGCTCCATCAGCAGGCCGGCAGCGTTTTTAGAGATGAAGTGAGTTACGCCCTCGGTGCTGGCATGGGCGCGGTGAGCTGAGCCGAAGGCGTCATTGACGTAGATCTCGGCGAGCCCCGCCAGTTGCTTCGCAAACGCCGGATCATTCTTCTCTTCTTCGGCGTGATAACGGACGTTCTCCAGCAGAAGGGTCTGTCCGCGCTCCAACTGGCTGGCCATTTCACAGGCTTGCAGGCCGACACAGTCCGGCGAAAAGCCGACGTTCTGACCGCGGCCCATGCGCTCATCCAGCAGAATGCGCAGGCGCTCGGCCACCGGCTTCAGGCTATATGCCGGATCGGGTTTCCCCTTGGGGCGGCCCAGGTGCGAAGCGAGAATCAGTTTGGCGCCGTGGCGCAGCGCGTACTCAATGGTGGGCAGCGTCTCGCGGATGCGCGTGTCATCCGTAACCCGGCCATTATCGAGGGGGACGTTAAAATCCACCCGCATTAAAACTCTGTGATTGTTGAGTTGCAGGTCGCGGATCGAAAGCTTGGCCATTGCGTGCCTACCTGAGTGATTCGTTACTGCTGACATTTGTCGTGCGTGTTGCGGTAACAACGGGTCACAGGCAACTGCCTGCGACCCATTCCGTTTTTACAGTCCCTTTTTGCCGATGAAAGTGATCAGGTCTCTCACCCGGCAACTGTAGCCCCATTCGTTGTCATACCAGGCGAAGGTCTTCACTAGGTTGCCGCCGATGACGCGAGTCAGCTTGGAGTCCAGAGTCGAGGAGGCCGCATCGCCCTTGAAGTCAGAGGAGACAAGCTCCTCGTCGGTATAGGCCAGGTAGCCCTTCAGCGGAGCCGTCTCGCTGGCGGTTTTCAGGGCAGCGTTCACCTCTTCCACGGTTACGTTCCGGCCCACCTGGGTAACCAGATCCACCGCCGAGACATTCGGAGTCGGGACGCGCACGGCGAAGCCGTCCAACTTGCCCTTCAACTCAGGAATAGCCAGGTAAATTGCTTTAGCGGCGCCGGTCGAGGTCGGAATCATCGAAAGCGCGGCACCGCGGGCGCGGCGCAGATCGGAGTGCGGGAAGTCCAGGATCACCTGATCGTTGGTGTAGCTGTGAATGGTCGTCATGGTGCCGCCGACGATGCCGAAGCTGTCTTGCAGAACCTTGGCTACAGGCGCCAGGCAGTTGGTGGTGCAGGATGCATTGGAGATGATGTTGTGCTTCGCCGGATCGTACTTGTCCTGGTTGACGCCAAGAACGATGGTGATGTCTTCATTTTTCGCCGGAGCGGAGATGATGACCTTTTTCACCGTGCCGCGCAGATGCTTCTTTGCATCTTCGGCGTTGGTGAAACGGCCTGTCGATTCCACTACGACCTGCACTCCCAGCGACTCCCAGTCCAACAGGGCGGGGTCTTTCTGCGCAAAAACTTTCACCTTCTTGCCGTCAGCAACGATGAAATCGCCGTCAGCATGAATGTCGCATTTAAGATTGCCGAGGATCGAGTCGTACTTGAGAAGGTGGGCCAGAGTCTTCGGGCTCATCAGATCGTTTACTGCGACGATGTCGATGTTCGCATCGTTCATTGATGCGCGAAACACGTTGCGGCCAATACGGCCAAAGCCGTTAATTCCAACTTTAATTGCCATTCTTGCCTCCAGGCATTATTCAGACGCACAGATGCGATGTCGATGCACAGCTCCGCCGCGATCTATATAACCGAAGGAAATGCTAGCACTGCCTCCTTCCCTGAGCAAACTGTAAACGGAGATCATGAGGTCTACTTCCCGCACTCGAAGTAAATTCCCACAAGAGCACAGCAGTTCCGCGGTTGGAACGCATAAAGGACGCAGTGTTTACATACATGATTTCCGGCCGGGGTGAGGCAACCAATCGGGTGAGCATAATCAGTAACTCACAGCATCGTTTATTTTTAACAAGCAAGACTCGCCCGAACTCGCGGGACGTGGTATAAGTCCCTTATGCGCAGATGGATGCGCGATCGCGTGAAGCGTCGCAATCAGAAGAATAAGAATCCGCAGCAGTCCGATGAACCACAGCAGGGGCTTGCGCCTCTTCAGCCGACGTTTCTGGACCGGGCCAGTCCGTGGGCAGAGCATGGCGAAGCCTCAGGCGACGCTCCAGATGCTCCAACAGAGAGCGCACCGCAACCGGTGTACGAGGCCCAGCCCGAAAAAGATCCATTTGACGGCGACGTAGAGGGTGCTGCCCGCGACCGTGTTGCGGGTCGCCGCGAGCGCTCGCGACGCAGAGGCCGCGGAGGACGCGGGCGAAATCGCACCGATCAGCAGCAGAAGGCCGCACAGTCGTCGGCTGCTCCTGTGCTTCCGATTGTGCCCGGCCAAGCGACCGGCGAAGCTGCCGAAATCGATGAACCAGAGGCGGCCACGGAGGCTCCGGATGTGGACGCCGCTGGGGCCGAACCTCGCAAAGTCTCTCCCCCAAAGGGAAAAAAGGGCGCGGTTGTTCTTGCAATCGGCCTTCCCGGCTCGGGTAAGAGTTCGTGGTTCAAGCGTCACAACATCATTCCGCTTTCCAGCGATCTGGTTCGCGGGTTGCTGTTCGATGACGCCACCGAGCAACGCTTTCAGGATCTGGTGTTCTCGTCGCTGCGTTCGTTGTTGCGCGCGCGTCTGATCGCAGGCCGCCCGATGAACTTCATCGATGCCACCAACCTCTCGCCCAAGGAGCGCCATAGCTGGATCAAGATGGCGCACGATTTCGGCTATGAGGCCCATGCCGTATTCTTTGATGTGCCCACCGAGGTCTGCATGGAGCGCAACCGCAAGCGTCTTCGCAACGTTCCGGATGACGTGATGTTGCGCATGGCGCAGAAGCTGCGGCCACCGAAGTTCGACGAGGGCTTTGCCAAAGTGATTGTGGTCCGCCTGAAGAGCAAGAAGGATTCTGAACCCCCGGCTGCATCGCCCGAGCCCTCAGAACAGGACGGCGGAGAAAAGTAGGACAACATCGAGACAAGAAAAGAGCGCGGGCTTCATGCTCGCGCTCTTTTCTGTGCAATTCTGTGCAGATCGACGGTGGCCGCGCTCCTCACGAGACCAAGCGAATGTTTGCTGGAGTCGCGCTTCGCGCAGGCGTGGCCACCGGAAGACAAATCGTGAAATGGGTGCCGTGGCCGACTTCCGAGGTGGTGCTGCGCACGTGAATGGTGCCACCCAGCTTTTCCACGATGTTGCGTGAAATCCAGAGACCGATTCCCAGTCCTTTTTCGCCCTTGGTGGTAACGAACGGCTCGAAGATCTGATCCAGCTTCTCCGCAGCGATGCCGGTGCCAGTGTCGGAGAAAATCAGTTTCACATCCTGCCCGTCGGCAACTACCTCCAGATTCAGAGAACCGCCCTTCGGCATGGCGTCGATCGCATTTGAAATGAGGTTGGTGAAGACCTGTCGTAGCTCTCCCGGTGTAACGTCGATCATCGCATCGGTGTCGTAATGGCGCTCAACCTGAACATGCGCCTGATCGATCTGACGATGGAAAGATTCGAGCGAGGCATCCACCAGATCGATAGCCTTGATCTTGACCCGTTCCCCCGTGGTGCGATGCGGGGCAAGTGTCTCCTTGGCAATGGTGGCAAGCCGGTCCACTTCCTTTTTCGCCGACTGGAGCAGCGTCTTGGCGTCGTCCGTCATGCATTCCTGCGAACTGAGCACGTAGAGAATGTCTGTCAGTGAAGACAGTGGATTGTTAATCTCGTGCGCCAAACTGGCGGAGAGGCGTCCCGTCGCGGCCAGCCGTTCGGAGCGGCGCAGAGCTTCCTCCAATTGACCGTTCAACTTCTTGATCTGTGCCTCGGCCTTCTTGCGCTCGGAGACGTCGCGAATGGCCGCGGTGACGACCGTACCCTCCGGCGTCTTCATCGGACTCAGACTGATTTCAACCGGAAACTCCGAGCCATCCTTGCGCACGCCGAACAACTCCAGTCCCACTCCCATCGGCCTGGGCCGAGGGGCTGCGAAGAAATCATCACGGTGTCCCGTGTGATACTGGCGATAGCGTTCGGGAACGAGAGTTTCGATTTTCTTTCCAATCAACTCAGAGCGCTCATAGCCAAAGAGCCGTTCGCTCTCCTTGTTCACCAGGAGGATGCAACCGCGGCTGTCAATAATTGCCATGCCGTCGGGCGCGGATTCCAAAAGACCGCGAAAATAGGCTTCACTGCGTCGCACTGCTTCCTCATCTCGTTTCCGTTGCATGGCGGTCGCAATGATGTTTGCGATGGAGCGCAAAAAAGTTATGTCGTCTGAACTGAAGCTACGCAGTGTCGAACTGTAGACGCCCAACACTCCATAGGTGCCCTCGTGACCGGGAATGTGAACGGTGACACCGCTCCGAATTTTGTGTTTCTCCAGCAGGGGAGAGAGGATGAAAGGCGTGTCCGAGGTATAGTCTTCGACCACGACCCGACGCTTGGTCAGGAAGGTGTATCCCGCCTGGAACTCGCGACTCACCGGAAACGTGGTCACTCCAACGTTCCCAGGTTTCCAGCCAAGCCCGGCGGTCAGTATGAATTGATTATTTGAAGGCTGAAACTCCAACACCTCGCAGAAACGAAGCTGCAATATCTCCGCGACAAGCGCCATGGAGTCCTCAAGCAAACCCGCCAACTCACCGCTTTGGAGCGCAAGTTGGCTTAGTTCTGCAAGGGCTGATTGCTGTTTCGTTCGACTATCCGTGGATCCCTCCGGCTCTGGTAGTTCGTTCCTGGCGTCCGATTTGGCCATCGAATCAAAATCTCCAGACTTTCGCGCTCGATACCATTTAGGATGCCAAAGCTGTGCACACGGTTGCTAAATGGCAAACACTCGCCTCAGCTCCGGCCTGCGTCTGATGGTTAGCCCTGCTACTTCCCTTGAAAATCCGGCTTGCGCTTCTCCAGAAAAGCCCGGATTCCTTCTTGATAATCTTCGCTGTCGTACACCTCACGCCGCAGAGATTGAATACGCTCGTACGCCTCAGGCGAAATAGAATGTGCCGCGGCCAGCACGCGCAACTGTTCCTTTAGGATGCGGTGTACAAGTGGCGAGGTTTCCACAATGGGAGTTGCCAACTTGAGAGTAAAGCTTTCCAGCTCTGCACGGGGAACCACATGGTTGATGACGCCGCACTCCATGAGGCGCTTTGCTTCTATCGGCTGTGCGGTGAACATCATCTCCTTAATGAAGTGCATGTCGGAGACTTTCATGAAATTGAGAATGCCGGAAAGATTGTAAGGCACGCCGAGTTTGGCCGGAGTAATCGCCAAAGTAGTATCCTCACTGGCCACGATCAGGTCGCAACTCATCACCATCTCACACGCACCGCCCCACACCGAGCCTTCCACCATGGCGATGATCGGGCAGGGATGCAACTGGATGGCGCGAACCAGTTGGCGCAGAGGATCGTTGTAGGTGAGCGGGTCACGGCCGTTGGTCGGCAGTTCGCTGATCTCGTGTCCGGCGGAAAAGACCTTGGCTCCGCGCTGGGCACGTAGAATGACGGCGCGCAGATTGTCCGTCTTCATGGAATTGAGCGCCGAGGTGATCTCCTCGATCAGCGTTTGACTCAGCGCGTTGACCTTGGGGCGGTTCAGCGTGATCGTTCCGATTGTGCCGCTGACTTCGATGATGACTTGGGGCATGGCTCTCCTTGCATGTGCAACCTTCGCTTGCAAGCTTCGATAGTGCCACAGCGCCGCCTCTGCGGAGAAATCGAGTTGGGAGTCCATGCCCGGCATTACGCTTGATCGAGCTTGCGAAAGCGCGGAACTGGCGGTACAAATCATCGTGTATTGGTTTCACGCCGGCTATACGCGTAACGCTTAGTTTGAGGTGATCTCGATGCGCACACTTCTCGTCCTGTTGTTACTTTCAACTTTGGCCGCAGCTCAGCAGGTTCCCTCGTCCGAAGTGAATCCACGAGTCATGCCTGTGACCCCGGCGCTGGTCGATCCTGCGGCAACCCCGGTCCCATCGCCCACCGTGCATTCCACTCCGGCCTCCTCACCCAATACCGAGGCATACACTCTGGAGGCGGGGACGCGGATTGCCGTGACCATCAAGCACGCCATCTCCACCAAGACCGCGCGGGAGAACGACCCCGTCTATGCAGAAACCTCGTTCCCCGTTGTCTCGAACGGACATATCGTGATTCCAGTCGGAACCTACGTGCAGGGAGTGGTTCAGCGCTCGAAGCGCCCGGGACGGGTGAGAGGGCGCGGCGAACTGGTGATTCATTTCAATACCTTGATCTTCCCCTCCGGC
This sequence comes from uncultured Acidobacteriota bacterium, assembly GCA_963786435.1. Lineage (GTDB taxonomy): Bacteria > Acidobacteriota > Terriglobia > Terriglobales > Acidobacteriaceae > TOLSYN. Next base: position 504,928 of record CAWAZK010000002.1, on the reverse strand, counting down.
TATACCTTGCGACTCCCCGGCGCCATTGAAGGCGTTCCCGGCGCGGAGAAGACGAAGATGGAAGACAAGCAGGAAGGCGGCATCGAAAGCCAGAGCACGAAGGGGCAGGATGCCAAAACCATCGCCACCGGCGCGGGTACGGGAGCAGCTCTTGGCGCGGTGGTTACAGGCGGCGCCGGAGGAGCAGGCATCGGCGGATTGGCAGGCGCGGGAGCAGGTTTGGCCTCGGTTCTGCTGACTCGCGGGCCGGATGTACGCATTGAGAGTGGCACGTTGGTGGACATGGTGCTGGAGCGTCCCATCACCGTGGAGCATGATCGCGCAGCCCGAAACTAGCGTCTTGCGATCTGTGCGGAGGGCACGCGGAGCAGTGGATGCGGCGTGTTTACCCGGCGCTCTCTGGAGACATCAGTGAGTCGATCCGGCGCGCCATCTGGAGATCTTTTTGTGTGAGTCCGCCCGCATCATGGGTTGTGAGCGCGAGAGTGACGCGGTTGTAAACGATCCTGATATCCGGGTGATGACCTTCCTCTTCGGCAATTTCGGCGACCTTGTTCACGAAAATCATGGCGTCGACGAAATTTTCAAACGTCACGAGGCGCTCAATCTGGTTCCCTTGCAGAGTCCAGTGATGCAGCTTCTGCAACCCCTCGGCTACCTGTTGCCTTTCCAACTTCACTGCCATCTAGATCTCCTTCTGCCTGGTCAGGCTGCTGGGAAAGATGCTCACTAGGGCAGAAGCGGTTATCTTTAGAGTTGATTTCCGTATGCAGCCTCTCCCAGGCGGAAACGGGAATGGAGAGAAAAACGCTGACGATGGCGGGATCGAACTGCCTGCCCGACCATCTGGCGATCTCTTCGCGGCCCGCCTCCACACCACGAGCGGCGCGATATGGGCGATCTGAGGTAATCGCGTCCATGGTATCGGCAATGGAAAAGATTCGTGCCCCCAGCGGAATCTCCTCGCCTTTGAGTCCTCGCGGATATCCGCTGCCATCCCAGTGCTCATGGTGCGCATGCACGATATCGGCGGACTCGGTGAGAAATGGAATTTTCTTCAGCATTCGATAGCCCAGATAACTGTGCTCCTTCATGGTGAGTGTTTCTTCACCATTCAGGCGCTGCGGCTTGCGCAGGATGGCATCAGGGATCGCCATCTTTCCAATGTCATGCAGGAATGCGCCCCGTGCCAGGACCTGGATGGTTTGCGAATCGAGTCCCATGGCGCGCGCGATTTGGATTGCGAAGGCGGTGACGCGTTTGGAGTGGCCCTCGGTTTCGGCATCTTTCAGATCGAGGGCATCGCCGAGTGCTTCCAACGTCACGTCATAGGAACGTTCGAGTTCTGCAATGCTCTCGCGAAGTTCCGCGGTGCGCTGATCCACAAGCGCTTCCAGGTTGGACTGGTAAGTGCGATTCTCCACCCGTAGGCGGTTGGCTTCCAGCGCGCGGCGTACGACGGCGAGCAGTTGATCGCGCTCGAATGGTTTCAGCAGGTAATCATAGGCTCCGTTACGAATTGCCGCGAGCGCCACGGAAATATCGTGTACGGCGGTGACCATCACCACAGGCAGATCCTGATATTGCTGCCCGATCTTTTCCAGCAGCCCCACGCCATCCAGATCTGGCATCATCAGGTCGGTGAGCACGAGCTGAAAATCGCTATCCTTCTGGAGAATCCGCAGCGCCTCAACTCCCGAGCAGGCCTGCTCGCAACTGTAAGAAGCGTGTTGCAGCATGGCGCAGACGACGTCGCGGATTGACTCTTCGTCGTCGACAACAAGAATTCGCTCAACCGGCATGGGTTGTTCGCCTCGTGGAATTCGCAGTACGTGCCGTAACAGCCGTCTTTGCTGGGATAATGGCATATTGTACTCTGAATTTATTCAGCTCATATCCACAAAAAACCTGAATAGCACATTAACTTCGATGTGGTATACAGCAAATGGAGAGAAGATGATCCACCTCGCTTACCTCGGCTGGCTCAGCATTCCGGCGGCAGCACCTCTGTTGCACGTTGCAGAGGCGACCGTACTGAGCCTGCTGTTTACCGGGTTGCTGCTCTATTTGGGCGTTCGCGAGCGTTATCTGATCATCTGGCTGGGGGGATGGGCGTTTTTCCTGCTCAGCCGCCAAGCGACGATCGCCGCTGTGGCAGATGGCATCCACGAGCATTTTCTCTGGGCCAATTTGTGCTTTGTCCTCGCCGTCGCTTTGTTCACCGTCTCGGCTCTGTATTACAGCGACTCACGACGCTACCTGCCATGGATCGGCGTGCTTTGCCCATTCGCATTGGGCGCGGCGGTCGTGCAAGCGATCTGGCTTCCGTCCTCGGTCCCATTATCTATATGCTTTCAGATTCTCTACCACGCTATGGCTGTGCTGGCGGCGATGCGCCTGATTCGTTTTGTGCTTGGACGCCCGGAGATTGGTTCCTGGCTATTTGCATTGGCCTTGTTGCTGCTGCATTCTGACGCGCATCCAGGCGGACAGATGGCCGATGCGTTCGAGTTTTCCAGTGCGGGTCTGCTCCGGATCAGTATTCTGCTCGTAGTACTGGATGAATCATGGGTGCGAGCCCGGCGTCTCAATGTGATGAACGCGATTGCAGGCGTCGCGGTGGGAGATCGCGACCATAACGGCGTAATGCTGACGTCCATGCGGGAATTGTGCCGCCTCAATGGCGCCAAGTTCGCATGGTTCCAAATGGTGGAATCAGACGAACTGGTTCTCAAACAATATGTGGGACTCCCTGAATGGATCACCGAGCACCGCCGCACCGTGCCTCTTCGCACCAGCGTTATCCTGCCGCTGCTGAATGGACGCGAGGCGCGAACCGTGAGCGTTAGGAGCCTCGCTCCGGAATTGCGCGATGACCTGCAGCGTGCCGGGATGCGATTCCTGCTCTTGGTTCCGGTGGTGGGGGATACGGCTTTCGTGGGAATCCTCGCCTTTGGCCTCACCGGCAGGCGCTCATTTACCGCGGGGCAGCTCCGGTTTCTGACGACTGCCGGGAACCAACTCGTAGACGTCGCCGAGAAGAAGAGGTTGGAGCATGAGACGCGGCGGCACAACCGGGATCTGGCCGCGCTAAACGCCATGGCGACAATCACAGCCACGACCTTCGACCTCGACGAGATTCTGCAGAACACCCTGCGCTGGACCACCGAATTGTTCGCTCAGCAATGCGACATCCTGCTCTTTGATCCCGAATCCGGCAACGTGATGCGAAGTGAAACCAACCGCCCAAACAGGGAAGAGGAGCGCGCGGAGCTGCGAGCTCTTGTACAGGAGAAACTTGCGGGATACATCGCCCGGGTGCAGAGTGAAATCTTTACGGAGCAGGATTTGCCGCGCTTGCCTGAAGCGGCGCGATCATGGATCGCAAAGCAAGGCACGGAGTCCTTCGTCGCCGTAATGATGTACTCCCAGCGCAGAACCATGGGAATTCTGCTAATCAGCAGCCGAAATCGGAATCAGTTCACCGCGAACGATCACAATCTTGCTATCGCCATCGCACGCCAGCTCGGAAGTTCGGTGGAAAAGGTGCTGATCTACGAGGAGATGGCGCTGGCTTATGAGAATCTTCGCAACGCGCAGGAACAATTGCTGCAGAGCGAGAAAATGTCTGCCGTCGGCCAGCTTATCTCCGGGGTGGCGCACGAGTTAAACAATCCGCTCGCGGCTATCCTTGGCTACGTACAGTTGCTCGAAACAGAGCCGATTGAGGAACGCGCGCAGGGATATGTGCGCAAACTTTATCAGCAGACGCAGCGCACCCATCGTGTGGTGCAGAACCTGCTCTCCTTCTCACGACAACGCAAGCCAATGCAGACAAAGGTAGATTTGCGGTGCTTGGTTGAGGATACGCTGGCGCTGCGTGAATTCGATCTGAAGCTGAACCATGTGACGGTGGAACGGGATTATGACCCTGACGTTCCATTCATTACTGGCGATGCAAATCAATTGGAGCAGGTCTTCCTCAATATCATCAATAACGCCGTGGACGCAATTATGGATTCCGCGCAGGGCGGCACCTTGAGGGTGCGAATGTATGCGGAGAACAGCCGCGCCTGCGTCGAATTCCGGGACTCCGGTACGGGGCTAAAGGACCTTAGTAAAATTTACGACCCTTTCTACACCACCAAGAAAATAGGCAAGGGAAGCGGGCTCGGGCTCTCCATTTGCTACGGATTGGTGAAGGAGCATGGTGGAGATATCGTTGCTTTCAACCACAGCCAGGGAGGGGCCGTATTCCAGATCAAACTCCCGATTGCAGGCCCTCAGATATCCTGCAAACAAGCTAAGGCGGGCGGCAATTCTGCCCTGAGCGAGACAGGGCTGTGAGCGCCGGCGAGCGTGAAATTCCTCAGTTTCATGTTAAGTTGTGGGGAACTTAGGTATTTGGCTCATCCCTGGTGCGGGTAGATCTTCTACAGCTCGACCCAATATGAGCACCGGAGTGCCACTATTCGAGCTTGGATTGCCATAGTAGTAAGGTGCATAGTACTGCGTAAGGTAAATAAACTACTTCGCGGTCAAAAAATCTTGGATCTCTAAACCAATTGCTTAATAAGGGTTATATGATTTTCCACAAGCAGAGAAGCTTATTGGGAGCATTTGGGCAGGGCGATTGCACTATAGGAGCGCGATTGTCTTCCGTTATTTTCGGGATTCCAGGCTAAGGCTACCATGAGCGGTACTAGCCAAAGCGAAGGTCGCAAGGCATTTTAGCCCGTTCCTGCGGGTGAGCGCAGCCATCAAAGGGGGACGCAAGTGTCAAACTCAATCGGGGGTATTTTGCCAACCGCTATCGTGCAATTCCTTCCTAGTGCTAAGAGTAAGCGACTAAAGGTTCAGCGGGCAATCTACGAGGCAAACCGCCACCGCGTCTACTCGTTCGCATTCTGGATGACGGATAGCGAACCGATGGCGGAGCACGTCTCCGAACAGACATTTGTGCGGGCATTCTCGCTGAGCGATCGCCCTGGCGAGGAAGTGATTGACCGGGCGCTGCTGCGCGAGTTGCGGAACGAAGCGTCGGTTCAGATGGGGCCGCTGGAATTGCAATGCGCTCCGGTGCTTGAAATGAGCTGTGTTCGGCGCAATACCAAGCGTGTTGAGTTGGAACGTGCAATCATTCAACTGCCATACACCGAACGCATGATTTTCTGCATGCACGATGGGGACGCCTACGATCACGCACGTATCGCGCGTACCCTCGGCATCAGCGAAAACGAATCGCGCCATGGATTGCACCAGGCACGGCTCCGCATCCGTGAACTGGTGAATTCCAAGGCCGCGAAGGCCGCAGCATAGCGCGAGTTCCAAAGTTGCCAATCAAAGCCCCTCCTATCGAGGGGCATTTCATTTTAGGGAAACCGCCCGCCTGCCGGTCTGTGTTCACTTCCGGTCGAGCGCAATCTGCGAGATGGCAAGATCCCAGTGGGCTTCCAGGATTTCAAAGCGGCGCTGTTCTTCTCGCTTGAAAGCCGCCTGGTCGGGGAAGAGTTGAAGCTGAAGCGCGTGCTCATCAACCGGGGTGTAAGCCGCTTGCGCGTTCTTGAAGACGATGGTGACGCGATAATCCCATCGCTCCTGCTCCGGCATGTGAAAGGCGGGGGTATCCATCCGCACGGATAAAATACGGCCTTGCGCGATCTCTTTCTGCAGAAGGGGATAGTGATTCTTCTTGAACAGTTCGAGGAATTCCTCCTGATGCCCCCAGTGCGTCTTGTAGTAGTACTCCATTACATAGGGTTCATCGGGATTGGGGGCGGGCGGAGCCTGCGCGAACCCGGAAGCGGAGAGCAGGAGCATCGAAGCGAAAAGCAATGCGGCGGAGAGCAGTTTGCGCACGAAAACCTCCAGTGAGTTTGTCATTGTACCGGAGCCATGCCCATGAATCCGCCAGATGGCGACAGAAAATAAACCAATGGCGGGCACGCGACGCAAAAGTCAAAAGATTTTCCTGAACCGAACTGCGTTTCGGAGTACTATTCCCGCGGACGTTTCCCGGGAAACCCGAGCATACTCGCGCAGAATAATGATTCCGCAGGCAAGGCGTGGAATTGGCAGGCATCTGCGCCGTCGCTTCGGAACCTGAAAAAAGGTCACAGTTCGTCGGCTGGGAATGGGAAAGGCTTCGCAGCCAGAGCTGGATTCTGGCTCTACGTCGGGATGCATATGGGCGGACCGTTTGGAAAATACCCTGCTAGTGCAAAAAAGTAAGGGGTTGTTTAAGAACCTTGTGATATAAAAGGTGCGCTGCGATCACCTACCGCGTCGGGAAGAAGGGTGGGTGGCAGAGCATCCGTGCTCCCATAGCCTTGGGGGAGTGGTTTACATTCGGAATCTTTTCACTACTTTTAATGCGGAGAGGAATACGATGTCCACGACTGTTACTAATACGCAAAATCGGGGTCTCGAAGATGTGATCGCAGGCACGTCGTCTATTTGTTTCATCGATGGCGAAAAGGGAATTCTGGCATACCGCGGAATCGATATTCATGAACTCGCGGATAACGCAACATTTGAGGAAGTGACACATCTGCTGTGGCGCGGCAAACTGCCGACACGCGCTGAGCTCGCAGAGTTCAGCCTGCAACTAGCACGGGAGCGCAAACTGGATGCCCAGATCCTCAGCTTCCTGAAGCAAATTCCGAAGCACGCACTGCCCATGGACGTGCTGCGCACCGTTGTAAGCTCGCTTTCCTTCTTCGATCCGGAAGAGAAGGTGAATACCAAGGACGCGAACTACCACAAGGCGCAGCGGCTGTTTTCGCAGATTGCGATGATCGTTGCGGCCTATGACCGGATTCGCAAGGGGCTGCCGGTAATCGAGCCGGACCGCTCGCTTTCGCACGCGGGAAATTTCCTGCTGATGTTGACCGGTGAGCGTCCGAGCGAGACGGCAATCCGCGCATTTGATATCGCTTTAACCCTGCACGCCGACCACGAATGGAACGCCTCGACCTTTGCGGCACGCGTAACGGCGGCCACGCTGAGCGATATGCATTCGGCCGTAACTGCGGGCCTTGGATGCCTGAAAGGACCTCTGCACGGCGGCGCCAATGAGTCCGTGTTCAAGCTCCTCAAGGAGATCGACATCAACGGTGCCGACCCGGTGAGCTACATCAAGGGAATGCTGGCACAGAAAGCAAAGATTCCAGGGTTCGGACATCGCGTGTACACGGTGACGGAAGATCCCCGCGCCGCACACCTGCGCCGCATGTCGCATGATCTCGGCCTTTCCAGCGGACAGATTAAGTGGTTCGAATACTCGAAGGCGATCGAGGACTTCATCATCGCCGAGAAGCAGATGTATGCCAACGTGGATTTCTATTCTGCTTCCACCTATCACACGCTTGGAATCGACGTCGACCTGTTCACGCCGATCTTTGCGGTCTCCCGCATTTCGGGTTGGGCGGCACACATCATGGAGCAGTTTGCCGAAAGCCGGATCATTCGTCCGCGGGCCGAGTACCAAGGGCCAGCCTATCCTGCAAAGTGGATCCCCATTGACGAGCGCCGCTAGTCAGTAGGCGCGAAGAGAAGTTGAAAAGCCCGGGCGTGCCGCTCCAAACCAGGAGGGACACGACCGGGCTTTTTCGCCTTTAGGCGCCGGTTTGGCTGCAAAGCAGCCTTATCAGACGTCATCCGTGCAGGTGTGCAATGCGGTTGAAGATCAGTGCGAAAGCGGAGTTGTCATTGCCGACCATGCCAAGCTGCCAGTGACTCACGTTTCGGGAATAGGCGAGCAGCCAGACGAAGACGATTGCCGTGATCCAGAGCAGGAGAACGACCCAGAAGCAGAGGTTCGCGAAACGCGGCGGAGTAGGGCGGTGTTGCGGGCGCGGAGGTAGGGTTGGAGACGGTGGCGACATCACTACTCTATTGATGCATGCCTTGAAAATTCGTTTCCCCGGAAGCGGATATAGAATAAGTGGAGTGATACAGCGAATCTATTTTGACAATAATGCGACGACGCCTTTGCTGCCCAAGGTCTTTGAGGCGATGTGTCCCTATCTGTTGGAGAATTTTGGCAATGCCAGTTCAATTCATCAGCAGGGTCAGCGGGCGCGGGCGGCTGTGGAAGGCGCGCGTGAACAGGTTGCCGGGCTGCTGGGTGCGCGGCCAAGCGAAATCGTATTCACCTCTGGTGGCACTGAGGGTGACAACCTCGCCCTCTTTGGACTGGTAGGCGCGGGCGATCATGTGATCAGCTCGACCATCGAGCACCACGCGGTTCTGAACTCCTGCAAGCGCTTGGAGGAGATCGGCGTAGCGGTCACCTACGTTGCCTGCGGCACCGATGGAGTGGTGCAACCCGAGGACATCCGAGCGGCGCTGAGGCCGGAAACGAAACTGATCTCCGTGATGATGGCGAATAACGAGACCGGCGCGCTGCAGAAGGTGCAGGAGATCGGCGCGATTGCGCGCGAGGCGGACGTGTACTTCCACACCGACGCGGTGCAGGCAGCGGGGAAGGTTCTGATCGACGTGGAGCGGATCGGCTGCGACCTGCTGACCATCGCGGCGCACAAGATGCATGGGCCGCAGGGCGTAGGCGCGCTCTTTGTGCGCCGAGGAACTCTGCTGCGCGCATCGCAAGTGGGCGGACGCCATGAGCGCGGACGACGCGCCGGGACGGAAAACCTCGCCGGCATCGTTGGCATGGGCAAAGCCGCCGAGCTTTCGATGGAATGGCTGGCCACCGGCGGAGCAGAACACATGAGTTCGCTGCGCGACCGGATGGAGCGCGCAATTCTGAACGCGGTCCCAGGCTCGCGGGTTAATTCTGCCGCAGCCGAGCGGGTTCCGAACACGTCCAGCATCATCTTCGAGGGCATCGAGGGCGAAGGATTTGTGATCGCCATGGACCTGAAGGGAATCTCGGTTTCGACCGGTGCGGCGTGTTCCTCCGGCGCGATTGAGCCTTCGCACGTGCTGACCGCCATGGGACTCACTCCGGAGGAGGCGCGCGCATCGATTCGCTTCAGCCTCGGAAAGCAGAATACGGAAGAGGAAGTGGACTACGTGCGCGCGCGCGTTCCAGAGGTGGTGTCGAAGCTGCGGGAGCTTAGTCCGGCATGGGCAGGAAAACAGTAGTGGGGCATAGTTTGGAAGAGCATTTGTTGCGAGAGCAGAAGACAGTTGCGGTGGCCATGAGCGGCGGGGTGGACTCCTCGACCGTGGCCGCGCTAATGGTGCGCGATGGCTACAGTGTCATCGGACTGACGATGCAGTTGTGGAATCAGCGCCGTCTGCCGCATGTCAACCCATCCGGCGAACCCCAAGCAGGCCGATGCTGCTCGCTCGACGATGTCTACGACGCTCGCGCCGTTGCGCAGCGGCTTGGAATTCCGTATTACGTGGTGAATCAGGAAGACCGCTTCGAGCGCGACGTGGTGCGTCCGTTTGTGCAGGACTACCTTTCCGGACGCACGCCGATTCCGTGCTCGCTCTGCAACAATCACCTGAAGTTCGACCAACTGCTGCGCACGGCCCGTTCGGTAGGTGCCGACGTGATCGCCACCGGCCACTACGCGCGCAATGAATGGAACGCCGAGCGCGGCCGATGGATCTTGAAGCGTCCCGCAGATCGCGCCAAGGACCAGACATACTTCTTGTTCGGCCTCACGCAGGAGCAGTTGAGCCGCACCCTCTTCCCGCTGGGCGAGATGTGCAAGCCCGCAGTGCGCGAAGAGGCTCGGCAGCAGGGCCTGACCGTGCTGGCCGAAAAGCCCGACTCGCAGGAGATCTGCTTCGTGCCCGGCGGCGATTACAAGGCCTTCCTCGACGCCTACATGGAGGAGCAGGGCGAGCGTCTGCCCGATCTCTTCGGCGACCTGGTGACCGAGGACGGCGAGGTGCTTGGCCGTCACGAAGGCATCCACAACTTCACCATCGGCCAGCGCAAGGGCCTCGGCGTGGCCACCGGCTCACCGCTCTACGTCGTCGAAATCCGCGGCGACCGCAAGCAAGTCGTAGTCGGCGGCGCCGATGCGCTGCTCTCAAAGACCCTGCGCGCAAAGCACATGAACTGGATCTCCATCGCCAAGCTCGATTCCCCTATGCGCGTCGAAGCAAAGATCCGCCATCGCCATCCAGCGGCGTCAGCCACCGTAGAACCAATCGGCGCCGACGAGGTGCTCGTCACCTTCGACGAGCCTCAGCGCTCGGTGACCCCCGGACAGGCTGTGGTCATGTACAGCGGGGATGAGGTAGTGGGCGGCGGGTGGATTGAGTGAGTGCGGAAAAACGCGAGCTGATTGTGCTACATTTTGGCCATCATGCTCAAAGGTTTGCTGACAGCTCCTGTCTCCAGAATAGTTCTGCTTTGGGCTCCATGTGCGCCCCAGCCATGGTTTAAGCAGCCCGAATGGGTCATCGTATGGGTCACGGGTGTGTATACGATTTTTGCCGGGATGACTCTGATAGCCATTGCGGCCCAAGCGTACCTGATGCGAAGACAGGACGAGATATCAAGGGAGAGCGTTGAGGTGGCAAGGGATAGCGCTAAAGCCGCCCTGCTGAACGCGCAAGCCGTCATCAACTCGGAACGTCCATGGATATTTACTAGCGCTAGGGTTAAAGGGCAGGACCTACGTCATGCTTTCATTAGCTTCACGGCCACTAACCGGGGCCGCACGCCAGCAGAAGTGACGGCCATCAGCGGCAGCTTTACGTTCGCTGACCCAGACGCTATGGACTGGACGCCGAAATATCCGATGGCTGCGTACGAGTTGGCCCACAAGCAGTACCTGACTACGGACGGCCATATGGCAATCAGTGACATTAATGGCTTCGATTGCAGTATTTTTGGAAATGAGCGGTGGGACGAGGTAAACGCTGAAGGAAAGCGGCTTGTCTTCTACGGGCATATTGTGTATCGCGATCTAATAACGCGGGAGGAGCATGAAACAAGGTATTGCTATTGGCTCAGCCCACTTCAAGGTGTTGGATTAATTGTTGGAGGCCCGCCCGAATGGAATAAGCACACCTAAACGGCCTTCTGATCTTCAGCCCACATCCAGGCGGTGATGGCTTCCTTGATGTTTTCCAGAGCTTCTTTTTCGTCGCGGCCTTGAGAGACACAGCCGGGAAGAGCCGGACACTCGGCCACCAACCAGCCATCTTCGGCTTGTTCCAACGTGACGTGAAAAATCATGGCTTCGCTCCTCCGCCGATTATAGCGTAATCACTTCACTCGCTTCTGCATTTGCGTTTGCCAACCACCCTTCCTACGAACTACGATTCTGCGTTACGCTTTCCTGCACGAAGGCGCGTGAGGCACTCTTATGTCACTCGAAGTGGAACGAGCGGTGCGCAGCTACACTCCGATCAAAGCGGCTCGTGGCTGGAGCTCTCCTGCAAGGGCTGGGCGCAGGAGGCCGCGCTGCGCATGCTGATGAACAACCTTGATCCAGAGGTGGCCGAGCGTCCGCGCGATCTGGTGGTCTATGGCGGCACAGGAAGGGCGGCGCGCAACTGGGAGTGCTTCGACGCGATCGTGCGCTCGCTGAAGGGCGCTGGAGAACGACGAGACGCTGCTGATTCAGTCGGGCAAGCCGGTGGGCATCCTGCGCACGCATGACTATGCGCCGCGCGTGCTGCTCTGCAACTCCAACCTTGTGGGGCACTGGTCCAACTGGGAAAAGTTCAACGAACTGGAGCGCGCGGGGCTGATGGCCTACGGGCAGATGACCGCCGGGTCGTGGATTTATATCGGCTCGCAGGGAATCATCCAGGGGACGTATGAGACGTTTATGGCGGCGGGCGAGCGGCAGCTTTGGCGGCGACCTGAGCGGCAAGCTGATCGTCTCCGGCGGCATGGGCGGCATGGGCGGAGCGCAGCCCCTGGCGGCGACGATGACCGGCGCGGCGTTTCTTGGCATTGAGGTCGATCCCGAGCGCATCAAGAAGCGGCTGAAGAGCGGCTACTGCGACTTCATGGTGAACTCGCTGGACGAGGCGCTGCGGATTCTGAACGACGCGCTGCGCAAGAAGGAGAACATCTCCGTCGGGCTGGTGGGCAATTGCGCCGACGTGATTCCGGAGCTGGCCGAGCGCGGCGTGGTGCCGGACATTCTTGACCGACCAGACCTCGGCGCACGATCCGCTGAACGGATATGTGCCGAACGGGATGAGCTTCGAAGCGGCGCTGGAGCTGCGCGCGCGCGATCCGAAGACCTACGAGCAGCGTTCGCTGGAGGCGATGGCGCGACACGTGGAAGGGATGCTGCGGCTGCAGAAGATGGGCGCGGTGACCTTCGACTACGGCAACAACATCCGCACCTTCGCCTTCCAACAGGGAGTGAAGAACGCCTACGATTTTCCGGGCTTTGTGCCGGAGTACATTCGGCCGCTGTTCTGCGAAGGCAAGGGGCCGTTCCGCTGGGTCGCGCTTTCGGGCGATGCGCAGGACATCGCGGTGACCGACGACCTGGTGCTGGAGCTGTTTCCGCAGAATCGCAAACTCGACCCGCTGGATCGATCTGGCGCGCAAGCGAATTCGCTTCCAGGGATTGCCGGCGCGCATCTGCTGGCTTGGCTATGGCGAGCGCGCGGAGTTCGGCTTGGCGATCAACAAACTGGTGAAGCAGGGAAAGATCAAGGCTCCGATTGTGATTGGGCGCGATCATCTGGACTGCGGCTCGGTGGCATCGCCCTTCCGCGAAACCGAGTCGATGAAGGACGGCAGCGACGCGGTGGCCGACTGGCCGCTGCTGAACGCGCTGGTGAATACCGCCTCGGGTGCGTCGTGGGTTTCCATCCACAACGGCGGCGGCGTGGGCATTGGATACTCGCAACACGCGGGGCAGGTGACGGTGGCCGACGGCAGGACGAGATGGCGCGGCGCATCGAGCGCGTGCTGACCAACGATCCGGGAATGGGCGTGATGCGGCACGTGGACGCGGGCTACGACGAGGCCAAGAGCTTTGCCAAAAAGACCGGCGTGCGCATTCCGATGCGAGAGAAGAGTAAGAGTACGAGGCAAGCCATGGCAAGGAAGAAGATTGCGAGAAGCGGTGGCACAGGAACCGGCGGTGCTGCTGCATCGCATCTCTCAACTGGTGACGATGAGCGGCGAGCCGGGGCCGCGGCGCGGGCGGCAGATGCGCGAGATCGGAGTGATAGAAAATGCGGCGGTGCTGATCTGCGGCGGGCAGATTGCGGCGTTGGGCAAGACTACGCGAAGTGTCTGCGCAATCCGTGGCTGAAAGAGCATCGCGCCGAGGTGATCGAACTGGATTGCCGCGGCAAGGTGGTGCTGCCGGGCTTTGTGGATTCGCATACCCATCCGGTGTTTGTAGCGCCGCGGCTGATCGACTTTGAAAAGCGCGTGGCCGGCGCCAGCTATGAGGAGATCGCGGCAGCGGGCGGCGGCATTCGCGCCGAGCATCGCGGGCGTGCGCGCGGCAAGCGAAGCCACCCTGGCGGACCACGTCTTCTCCGCGCTTGCGGCAGGCGCAGTCGCAGGGAACGACGACGCTGGAGGCGAAGTCCGGCTATGGGCTGGACGCCGCGTCGGAGATCAAAAGCCTGAAGGCTATCCGGCGCGCGGCCCAGCAGTGGCAAGGAACCGTGGTGGCAACGTTTTCTGGGCGCGCACGTGCCGCCTCCGGAGTTCAAGGAAAGGCCGGAAAAGTACGTGGAGCTGTTGTGCGCGGAAATTCTGCCCAAAGTTGCGCGCCAGAAGCTGGCGCAATATGTGGATGTTTTCTGCGAGCGCGGTGCGTTTACGCTGACGCAGACGGAGCGGATTCTGCGCGAGGCCGAGCGCCACGGACTGCGCTCGCGGGTACACGTGGGACAGTTGACGAACACTCCGCTGGCAACGATTCTCGCCCATAATCCGATATCAGCCGACCATCTGGATTGCCTGGAGAAATCCGACGTGGAAGCGCTGGCGGCGGGTGAAACCGTGGCTACGCTGCTTCCAGGGGCCAATTATTTTCTGGCGACAAAGAAGTATCCGCCTGCGCGCAAACTGATTGACGCCGGTGCGCCGGTGGCGCTGGCAACCGATTACAATCCGGGAACGTCGCCGACGATCAGCATGCCAATGGTGTTATCGCTGGCCTGCACGCAGATGCGAATGAGCGTGGAGGAGTCGCTGACGGCGGCAACCATCAACGGCGCCCACGCGCTGGAACTGGGCGACCGGAAGGGAAGCGTGGAGGTGGGCAAGGATGCCGATCTCGCATTCTTTGAACTCGACGACTATCGCGAACTTGCGTACTGGTTTGGCGGAAACCACTGCGCGGCGGTGATGATGGCCGGGCGTTTTGCGGATGTGTTCTGAGCCGTGTGGCGAGCCGTTTATCCACAGTCGAGGTTTGCGAACGGTTACCGTACTGTTATAATCAATTCGTTCCAGCAAGCAATGTTTGCTTCTGCAACCCCTTCCGTAAGCACTTTATACAGTGCATTCAGGATGGCCAGGTAGCTCAGTTGGTAGAGCAGCGGACTGAAAATCCGCGTGTCGGGGGTTCAACTCCCTCCCTGGCCACCATTCATAAAACAACTCAAAGTCAAACATCAATAGAGTCCGGGCGAAAATAACTTCGCGGCGAAGAGAGTACGCGTACAATCTTTTCTGCTGTCGAAGTGTTAGTAATCCCGGCCGCATTATTTCCAGCACGCCAAACGAATTCCGTGCAGGAGTTTTCTGGGAGGCTCATCGCAAGTGGAACTATACCAACAACTGCCGCCCGACGCCCTGAAGATTGTTCTCGTTTTGTTTCTATCATTCCTGATAGGACTGGAGCGGGAAGAGCACAAAGCGACGCCCGGCTCGTATTCATTTGGAGGTATCCGCACCTTTCCACTCATCGGGTTGATAGGCTATTCCATTGCTCTTCTCTCGGGCACGCAGTTGCTGCCGGTAACCGTAGGTTTTCTCGTAGTCGCTGCTTTCTTGCTGTTGTCTTACTGGCACAAACTCACCCAAACGGAAACCGCAGGCGTCACGTCGGAGATGTCTGGTCTCACGACCTTCCTGGTGGGTGCGCTGGTCTGTTACGGCCATTTCTGGATTGCCACTACGCTCGGCGTTGCCAGTCTTCTACTGCTCGATCTCAAATCAGCTCTTGAGAAACTTACGACGCGCGTTCCTCCAAACGAAATACTTACATTCGCAAAATTTCTTTTTCTTACCGTCGTTATCCTTCCGGTGCTGCCGCATCAGGAATTCACCCGATTTCACATCAATCTTTTCAAGACCTGGCTCGTCGTGGTCGCAGTAAGCACGATCTCCTATGGCAGTTATGTTCTGCAAAAGGTAACAAAGGAACGGGGTGGCGTAGTGCTGGCAGCGTTTCTCGGCGGCGCGTATTCATCGACGGTCACAACGATTGTGATGGCGCGCCGGGCAGTTCGTGAAGAGCATCCGCACCTCTTTGCCGGAGGAATCCTGATCGCCTCTGGCATGATGTACCTCCGTCTGATCGCGCTCTTGTTCCTGTTTAGCCGGCATCTATTGTCCGTGCTCTGGCTACCCTTTCTGACACTGGCAGCCGTAGCGGTCGGCGCAGGCTGGCTTTGGAGTCGCAGAACTGACGTCAGCGCTCAGCCGGTAGTGCATCAGTTCGAGCCCAGTAATCCACTCGAACTCGGCGCGGCGTTTGCATTCGCCGCCTTGTTTCTGGCCATGCTGATAGCAACCCAGTTGGCCGTCACCTATCTTGGACGCGCGGGAATAGATACTCTGGCTGCCATCATGGGTGTGACAGATGTAGATCCGTTCATCTTGGGTATGACCCAGACAGCGGGTTCGCTTACACCACTGAAAGTTGCGGCCTCGGCAATTCTAATCTCCGCCGCAAGTAACAACCTCGTGAAAGGCATTTACGCATACAGTCTTGCGGGCCGGAAAACCGGAGTGCAGAGCCTCGTGCTGCTGGCGATTCTCGCTGCACTCGGCCTTATCCCCTTATTCTGGCTATGATCGTAAATACTTGCCTGCATCTAGTCACAGTTATTCGGGAGTCTTAATTGGTTCTGCTTAGGTGTCCTCACTTTTACCAGTTTCGAATAACTAAATAATTAGTTACCTTTTCTCTCGTTGTTGCGTCTAAACAGCGGAAAGGAGAGTTAACGGTGCCGCCAAAGCAATCCGTAACCCTGACAGAAGCTGAGCTACGTATCATGGATGTGCTCTGGCGCAAGGGTTCCGGCACTGTTCAACAGGTACTGGAATGGCTCTCCTCGCCTCTTGCGTATAACTCGGTTCTCACCACCATCCGCATTCTGGAAAGAAAAGGATATGTGGAGCACGCAAAGGATGGCCGCGCGCACATCTATACACCGATCATCGGACGCGAAGAAGCTTCGCGCTCAGAGATTCGGCACTCTGGTTGGCCGCTTCTTCCGCAACTCCCATGAGGCGTTGGTGCTGAACATTCTGCAAGATGCAGCCATCGATCCCGAGGAACTCAAGCGCTTGCGCAAGATGCTGGAACGGAGCAATGCAAAATGAGTGCTCCCGACCTGCAGACCCTCGTACAAATCTTCACCGAGCGGCTGTTAAATACCGCAGTGGATGGCGTGATTCTCACATGCTTGGTGTGGGCGTTGCTTCGCCTCAGCCGTCGGCATAACTCCGGAACACGTTTCGCGATCTACTTCCTGGCGTTGCTGGCGATTGTTGCGCTTCCACTGTTCAGCGCGTCAGTCTCCGGTGCCTCGCGTCTGCCATCTCTTGCTCCCGCAAACCTGCGTGGGGAAATCACTCTTTCAGGCTCCTGTGCCTATTATCTCTTTGCAGCCTGGGCCATCGGAGCCGGCTTATTGCTCTTCAGGTTGGGCTTCGGGCTCTGGCACGTGTTTCGCTTGCGGAGGGGTTGCAGGGAAGTGGAACTGGCTAGTCTCGACCCCACGATTGCGGCGTTGTTTCGAGAGTTCGGCGCCCGCTGTCATGCGAAGCTTTGCGTTTCAACGCAGGTGACTGCTCCCGCAGCCATCGGCTTTTTCCAGCCTGCCATCGTTTTCCCAGCATGGCTGTTGCCGCAGCTCTCAGCCGCTGAGACTGAGGTGATTCTGCTTCACGAAAACGCCCATCTCAGTCGCCGAGATCAATGGTCCAATCTCGTCCAAAAGATTGTGAAGGCTCTGTTCTTCTTTCATCCCGCTGTCTGGTGGATCGAGAGCCGCCTCACTCTGGAGCGTGAGATGGCCTGCGATGACATTGTTCTGGCTCACAGTGAAAGCCCGAGAGCTTACGCATCCTTTCTGATCTCCTTTGCCGAGAAATTGCAGAACAGTCGAAGTCTCGCGCTGGTGCAGGCGTTGGTAAGCAGGATGCGCCAAATGTCCTTGCGCGTAACGCAAATCCTTGATGCAGAGCGGACTAAGCATACCGGACTTTGGATACCGCTTCTGGGTGTGAACGCGGTACTGCTGGCGTTCGTCTTTGGTTCCGCGCCCTACGTTCCGCAACTGGTGGCGTTCCACAATCAACCGGAGCGGAGTCAAGCGAAGCAACAAAATCAATCGCAGCAAGTTCAGGCGCGGCAAATTCAAGCCGTAAAGGAAAAGGAGCAGCCAGCAATCGCCGCCGTTGCGACCGGTAGTCGAGCCGTGCCTCCGGTTGTGAAAGGCATTAACTTTGCCTCCCGTCCGAGAGCCATCGCTGACGAGTTCAAGCCGCGCCGCGCACCGGCTTCATCAGTATCCGGCGCTACGCCGCATGTGCTGCCAGTACGAATGCGCGGGAGAGAAGAGCAGCGAAGGCTTCACAGCCAGGAGACGATCCTCATTCTGCAAACCGTGCAGTATGATCCCAGCTCCGGTGTCTGGACTCTGTGCGTCTGGAAGCTCGACGGCGGGCACACGGCCGGGAAAGAGTTGGAATCAGCGATCGTCTCAAGTCTCTGAGGGCAGTGTTTTTTTGTCCCCATTAACTAAATCTTTAGTTCGTAACCTGAGTTTGCAACGTTTGTTACAAGGAGAATCAGCAACATGAAAAACTGGGTCAAGTATCGCCCGGCAGTGTTCAGCCGTCGCCCCCTCATCGCTCTGGCAGCAGTTGCGATGGCTTTTTCACTGGCCGCCTATGAATTTGCCAGCCCCGCGAGGGCTGCGGCACCGATGTCGGCCGCGACGTCCTCGCCTCTCGAAGATAATAGCGTCAGCGCATTGCTTTCGCTCGATCACGCAATGGAAACTCTGGCCGCACGCGTTACTCCGGCCATCGTCAACGTAACCGTTACCTCCAAAAAGTCCAGCGGCGAGGCAAGCATGGGCGCGCCCGGAGACAACGATAACGATAACGATCCCATGCAGCAGTTCGGTAAGCAGTTCGGCTTCAACTTCGGTCAACAGATGCAGCCGCAGTCCCGAATCGAGCATGGTCTAGGCAGCGGTGTCATCATTTCGCCCGATGGTTACATCATCACCAACAACCACGTCATCGACGGTGCAACGGACATTCACGTCACCATGACCGACCGCCGAATCCTTCCCGCGAAGCTCATCGGCGCCGACCCACTCACCGATCTCGCCGTCATCAAGGTTGACGCAACCAACCTGCCCAACGTGCCCCTTGGAGACTCCACCAAACTCCATCCCGGCCAAACCGTGCTCGCATTCGGCAATCCCCTGGGATTCCAATTCACCGTGACGCGCGGCATTGTCAGCGCGCTGAACCGGCCCAATCCATACGCCCAAAACCGTCGTTCCCCCGGCGAGTTCATTCAGACCGATGCCGCCATCAATCCCGGTAACTCCGGCGGCCCGCTGGTCAACGCCCATGGTGAAGTCGTCGGAATCAACACCTTTCTCGTCTCAGAAACCGGCGGTTTCTCTGGCATGGGATTCGCCATCCCCACGCAGATCGTGCGGCCGACCGTTGCCAGTCTCATCAAGTATGGAAAGGTAAGCCACGGCTATCTCGGCATCGGCATCAGTGATGTTACACCCGACGAAGCCAAGTTCTTCCAGCTCAACAACGCTTCGGGAGCCGTCATCACCCAGGTCGAGCCAAACTCTCCGGCCTCAAGAGCAGGTCTAAAGGTTGGCGATGTCATCACCGAACTCAACGGAAAAACCGTAAGCGACGCCGGTGAGTTACAAGTCGCAGTCGAGCAGTATCAGCCCGGAACCACCCTTCACGTCAAAGCTCTGCGCGATGGTAAGTCCGAGAATCTGCCAGTCACGCTCGAGGCATTTAACAAAGGTGAGGCCGACAGCGAAAGCGCCAATGCTAATCACGGTAAACCGCGCTGGGGTCTTGGCCTCGCCGATCTCACTCCCGACCTTCGTCAGCAACTGCAAGTCGGTGATGACGTTCACGGAGCCGTTGTCGAACAAGTTACGCCTGGCAGTTCGGCAGATAACGCCGGTCTGCAGCGTGGTGAGGTGATCACGGAAGTCAACCGCCACCCCGTGCATTCCGCCGCCGACGTGCAGAAAGCGCTCTCCAGCGTTCCCAAGGACAGCGATGCGCTGGTGCTGGTCTGGTCCAACGGCGGAAGCTCTTTCCGCGTCTTGCATCCCACGCAAGGCTAGGCACTTACTTCGGTTGCAGGCGCGCGATTTCACACGCGCCTGCAGCCCTCTCTTCATTCTTCCGCGATCCGCCATTCTTCCCAAACGCCTTTCTTTCTTGACCTCGTAATCAAGCTATCGCGCAAAATCCATATATAGATACAAGACTCGCCGCAGAAATACTTTTCGCGCGTGAACAACATTAAGCCGCATTAAGCCAGCAACTCTCCATCGGCAGCTCTGCATCATAAGACCCACGTGTTGTTGTTTAGTGGCCCAAGTCCATGCCGACTTGAGCTGTTCGTAATTGGCGCAAGTTGAAACCGATATTTTCGTTCAGTCGTCGCTTCGTAAGTCGCTGGTTCTCGCAAGTAACGCTTCTGGGGATGGAGAAAAAATGATTCACCGCTCATCGAAAAACTCCCATGTGTCCTCGCTGTCGGTCGTCCCTGACCTTCTGTCATTGGCCAGGACAGTCGCCGCAGCTCGCGCTCGTGTGCGAACAAGAGCAATCACCGTGGCCGTACTGGCCGTCTCCTGCATATCGCTCATCGCCTGTGGTGGGGGTTCAAAGAGCTCCTCGACGACTCCAACGACTCCGACTTCCGTAGCTATCAGCACCACTGCTTCCTCGATGTCAGTGGCCACCAGCGGTAACGTGACGCTCACTGCAACAGTTACAGGAAGCTCCAATACTGCCGTGACCTGGGCGTGTACTGGCGGCACAATCACCGCAGCCGGTGTTTACACCGCTCCTTCCACCGCCGGGAGTTACACCTGTACGGCAACCAGTGTGGCTGACCCAACCAAGACTGTACCGATAACTGTCACAGTCACCGCCGCCCCAGGTACTGTTGGCGTCACTGTTACTGGCGCGTCAGCTAGTGTTTACGCCAAATTGACAGATCAATTCACGGCTACGGTTACAGGGTCCACAAATACAGCCGTAACCTGGTTGATTCAGGAAGGTGCATCCGGCGGAACCATCAGCGCCGGGGGCTTGTACACCGCGCCATCTACAGCCGGAACCTACCACGTGATCGCGACCAGTCAGGCGGATACCACGAAGTCAAAGAGTGCCGCAGTAACTGTCACGATTCCGAATCCGACATTCCCCGCTCCGCCGTCTATAACGCTCTCCTCGGTTGGCGCGACCTACTCTTACCCGTTTACGGCCAGCGATCCTTCCGGAACCACGGTCAGCTATGCGCTCACCTCTGCCGTAACGGGAGCTTCGATCAGCGGCAGTACGCTGACTTGGAATCCTACGGGCACACAACTGACCAATGGCCCGACTACCTTTAGCGTTAAGGCCACGACTCAGCTGGGTGGCTCGACCACGCAAACCTGGGCAGTCACACCGGTGCGCACAGTTAAGCTGAATATCCTCGATAACTTCTGGAGTCCGAGTTATACGGGTGGCTTCACTCAGTTGTCGATCGGGGCTATACCCGCTCCTGTGGACGCAATTGCCGGTTCCACCACTCTACCCTCCGTGCTTAGCAGCGATGGCACCTACTACACGATCAACAATGTACCTTCGGGAAACTACTGGCTGGAGGTTGGCCCAACAGAAAAGTACTACACCAACACCAGCACCTTTGACGTCGGCACGGACTATGTCGGCCAACAAATCGGCGGCAACCCCGCCGCGATGACCCTCGACATTAGCGCCACGCCGCCAGCTACGGGATTAACGCTTCCTTCGTTTGCTGCGGGAGACACACTCTGGATTGGAAATGCGGACGTAAATTCCTGGTACGCTCCTACAACCCAGCCCACGGTAAGTGCAACATCCGAGGTCTACACCGATGTCGCTGACATAATCCCGGCCAGCACCCTGCCGTCACTTTCGTATACTGCTGAGAATAGCTACGTCCTGCAGTACGATTGGGGCAGCCCCGGCGGTACCTATCTAGGGCTCTCGATTACGGCCTCTCAGCCTGAAACCACACCCCCCTTTGACTATACGAGTCTGATTGACGGTGCCTTGGTAGCGGCAGCGACCCCGACACCGCTGAGCCTGAAGATGAGCGGCTGGAGTTCGCTGGTGCAGTCCGGCGGAACGGGCACGTTCTTCGGCACCTACCTGTCGGCTCAGCCCTATACCACGCCGCCATTAGCGGCGATAGGCGGTGGTATGCCAAGTTGTGGTGGCACCCTAACATGCCCCACTGGCTACAATGGCTGGTCCGCAATTGGCGCACCGGAACCGGCGACCCTCACCAACGCGCCACATGACAACCGGCAAGACGGGAACCCAGGTCCTTTGTACGTGGCGTGGGCAGAAAATTGCTCCGGCGCTGGGGGGCCGGATGGCTGCGCTGGCGCTTCTGAAGGTGATTCGGTAACGCTGAGCTTCTCCAATCCGTTCCCGACTACTTGGCCCTATGTTCTCTGGAGCCAGCAGGAGGACTCCGTGACGATTGCGGCCTACCCGACGCAAGCTTTCGTGACGTATTCCAACTCTGCTGTGGAGTTCTCTACAATCCCGGCAACCCAGACAGTTGTTCAGCCAGTCGTCGAGCTTGTGGGGAGCCCGGAGATCAATGGTAACTGGGCTTCGTCCGCTACGCTTACTGCGCCGCTGGCACTCACCTGGACGGCACCCACAACCAACGGCGGCGCAAGACTCGCTGGATATGACGTTCAGGTGTACGCTGTGCCGACCTCGGGCGCTTGGGGCGAACCAGTTGCAAAGCTGTACACGGCGAACACATCACTCACGGTACCGACGGGGATATTGCCCAAAGGAATCTACGTCTTCGTCATAGAAGCTGTGGCAGACGCGACAGCCGATGTGACAGGCGAAACTTCTTCCGGCCCGTTCCGCTCCGGCTATCCAAAGGGGACAGCACAGGTTGTCTCGCAAGCGATGACCATCAGCGGATCATAAGCTGACGACGCAGGCGGAGAATATTCTCCGCCTGCGCTGGTCCGCTACTAACCAAACGGCCACCGGCTTCTAATTGCCGGTGGCCGTTTTATTTCCTGCCATGATGCGTTTTTCCAACATCGGACTTGTCACAGTGCAGAGTTATTGCGGATAGCACAAACTGTACTGCTTCTACAGCCTTGGTGAATCACTGCTCGTCGAGGCTCCCGAGTCAACTCATCTTTATCGAGCCTGTTCTGTTCAATGGTCCCGTTTCTTAGACGAGTGAGACTGCGTACAAGTACCCTCTGCATAACATGGATCAACGATGACTAAATCGGTTGCCCAGTTAATTCCATTCGGTCTCCATGTTGCCGGAGGCTTGTTCGCACTAACCCACGCTTCTCCTGGGTTCGTCCCGCCAAAACTTGTATATTGCGTCGGCGACTCCCACTTATAAGTAACCCAACCGTCTCCACCCGTATCCAGCACGTACAAACCATAGTCGTGCATCTGATGAAGTAAAGTCTTTTCCCACGGTTGCAGTCCTGCCATCGCGTCAATCTGTGCATCGGTGTACTTGAGTTGGAGCCGTGCGCCGATCGGAATGGACCCGCCCTGTGTTGCGTTGCTTTGGCCGGGGTAGACATAACCATTCGTGCCAACTTTTACGACCACAAACAGCGCATGAGGAATCCAACCGTTGTTCAACTCATTCACGCGCAGATTGCCCGCAGACAGGGCCGCACCGCTGGTTGCCGAATGAAGAAGAGATCCGCTGCCGCTGACGATGTTGGAATGGCCTCCCGAGGACTTACAGTTGATAGTGTCGCCATCCTGCCAATCCCGTCCCGGTCCCGTCGCGCTCCAAAAATCCCATTCCTCGCCATCGGGTTGAATCACACCCATGTGGGCGTCACTGGAAGCAGTAGGCCTTGCCTTAGCTGGAATATGAATTCGCGCCCCTGTCGTACCGGCCCCAGTTCCGCAAGTAAAGCCCAGAGTAACCAAAGGATCATTCTTACTCGCAAGGTAAACAGGGTGAGCAAAGTCCTCGCGTGAGCCGCCCTCTATCGCAGCATCGGGCAGTCCGGTCATTCCACCACGAGAACCGAACAAGCTGGAAATCAAACCGCCGCCACTCGAAGCGAACAAGCCGGAAACCAAACCAGCCGAGTTCGCCATAAGAGTTGGGTTATCCGGCAGAGGGTTATTCCAAGGACACTGTTTGGCTGAGTTATTACAAAATGGGTCGAAGTTAAGTGGCCACGGTTGACCGTTGACGATGTTGACATAGTTGCCGGAGCTGACGCTGATCGCTCCTACAGCTCGCGAACCAACGTCCAGCGCTGCTGAAGACGCGCTGACCTTTCGTGCGGATCTCGACAGCACGCCAATCCCAACAATGGACAAAGCCACCGCAGCAACTGAAACCGTGAGTTTTCCGAGGTTCCTCATACTCCTGTAACGATAACATCTCTGTCGCGTACTCACAGCGATGTTCCCCATCGCGACGATGTACGTTCTCCGACCGTTGGAGGCTAACTGACTGCTTTTACAGCGCCCGCCGTTCGCGCCTCACGCGCTAGCTCCTTGGCTCGATCGAAGAACAGTTGAAGCGACAGAGTGCCAATTAAATAGTGCTGATTAGGTTGTCTATGTGGCTCGTTCTTAAAAGCGGTCAATGTAGGAGCTGAGACATAAGATGAGATCGCCAATGACCTATGCTCCAAGAAATCGAAGTAACCCAGCTTTTGCAATTGGGCGATATCGTCCGACTGATTTGTCTGCTCGCCACTGGCCCCAATTACAGCCCTGCGAAGTTTCCGCATCCCTGCTTCGATGTAGCGTCGCCCCCGCAGTAATCGCAACCAGCTATTCACTCCTACCGGAGGAATTGCGGGCAGCCCACTGTCGGTCAAAACCCATCGGAGCTCTGGCCGCAAGCGCTCGATGATGCCAAAAAGCAATGTGTTCCGAATGCGTATCTCGGGAGGAAGATTAATTGAGTACTGCACGTTCTTCCAATCCAGAAGTGGATGGTATGCGTCCATAAACTGTGTTGTCAGCGAGAAATCCTGTCCGGCGAATGCAGGAACCTTCAAATCAAAATACACAAAGTCCAGTTTTTGGTTATTCGTTCCGTTCGCCTCCGACGAGCGTCGTCGAAGCATCGCCGCCAGATAATCCATGATGCGATCACCAAAATCCGTCAGAAAGTCATCTCGCACGGCGTACTTGACCATGGAAAAATTCGCGATTCGATCCCAGTGCGGCTCTCTGCGCAAGCCGACGCGGTTGAACTCGTAGAGCCAATAGTGATCCTTAAAAAGCGGTCCGCCCGCCCCGCCGGTAATTAAGTCAAATCGCTGTGCCTTCTGCTCGTAATATGGCAACAACTTAGCTACATCTACAATCTCGCGACTCCCATCCGCGATTTCGACCGCAGCCGCAATCTGTTCCTGCGTCACACTGATCGGCGCCGGTTGATACCAGTAGTGCTCAATGCCAAGCTTCTCGGCAACTTTTTTCGCAATCCGAACGTCAACAAAGTCCGCTGAGCCGCTGGTGGATGCCACAGGCGTCAGGAAGGTTTCCATTAGGCAGCACAATACGGTGCGGCTGTCAGTCCCACCGGTCAGATCCGCAGCAACTCGCCCGGCAGGAACAGAACTAGTGAACTGCAGGTTGTGTACGAACGAGTTCGTGACGGCATTCGTCGCTTGTTCCCTGGTAATGCTGTGATCCGGCGTTGATGTGCTCAGCCGCCAGAGGCGGCGGACCGTCCAGCTATTGCCGCTATATGTGTGGACGGAAGCAGCTGGAACCAGCTCAATATTTTCAAAAATCGTCTTTTGCTCGAGGACCGTGCCGATGTGCAGAAACTCGCGAACACCTGCTCGGTCTGGCGCGGCACCGGTCAACGCGGCAAGCAAAAGCAGGTTTGTACTGTAGGCCTTCAGACCATGCTGCTCGGTCAGATACAAATTGCGCAGCCCTTCACGGGAATTCAGAATCGTTACCTCTCCCAACAGGTGATCAAGCTGAATCAGCGTGTAAGGTCCACGAAACCGGTCGAATAGGTCGGTGATCGTCTTGCCGATTGAAACCTCTTCAAGCACGTTCTGAAGCGCCCTGATGCCATGCATGCTGTCGAAGATGAGTGTGCCCGCGGCACAGAGCGTGTAGCGGTCGTCCTGCGTATAGTAGTTATTTGCCCACCCATTACGAAAGAAATGAATACTCAACTCACCTATTTGCAGAGTGTTTTCGTATCCATAAGTACGGAGCGCACGGCATGCACCAACTGCCATATTGCTAGAGAAAAGGCGGTTGTCGTGAACAAGAAATCCAATCATCTCAGAATCCCCCTTCGCAACGTTCATAGACAACCAACATCGCGCACGTGTGCACACCAAAGTTCACAGACAATGAGGTAGCAGGAGTCCTGACATAACAAACTCCCTTGGTCTCCGGATGCTGAATGAATGCTTTCCTGCACAAATGTGACTGCTACTTCAACGAAGTGTCTCTTACAGCAATCGGCAGAATGGCAAATGCCATCCCCGGCTATGGTTATTCAGAGGCTATTCCACCCTCCTGCGTCAATCCGTTCGCTTAACCAAGAGGCAGGTGCCCTCGCACATAATTGCCACTCGCTCGACTTACGCGAGAGTTCATTTGTAAACAAAGGTAAAGATGCTGAAGGATTGTGTGCTGGTTGTACGGTCACCGCTTAACCGGCTAAATACGATGACTTCGGAAGGTATTAGGTCGCAAAAATTGCACGGACGCCACGCCTTCTGTTGGGAGTGGAAGCGAAGCAGGTACACTGACCTTAGGTTTTCAAATCACTTAGCTACGTAACCGACTGATCGCATTCGCGTTATGGAAATATACTTAGAATGAGCGCGGTAATTAATAGGCAGAAACAGGGGAGTTTTACTGATATGACAAGTGGAGCCTGAAACATATCGTTTGTTCAGGAGATTCCATGAAGCGTTATCTCGCATTATCAATCCTACTTACTGCTATGACGATTGCGAGCTTTGCAAGCGTTACTGTTTCGTCACCAGCGAACGGGGCCACAGTTCAGTCGCCCGTCAACTTTGTTGCCAGAGCCAGCGCCAGTGCCCGGCACCAGATCACGAAAATTGCAATCTACGTTGACTCGAACGACGTGTATTCAACTGATTCGTCGAGTTTGAGCACAAGCATTGCCATGTCCAGCGGCCAGCACTCGGTTGTCGTGAAGGCCTCGGATTCTTCGGGAAAAACCTATTCAGATAGCCTGACCTTACAAGTCACTGCCTCGGCAACCCCAACTCCAACGCCGGCCCCAGCTCCTACGGTCACGCCGCTGCAACTTACCAGCTCTTCGCTCGCGAGTGGAACGGTGGGCAGCGCCTACTCGGCAACTTTGACCGCAAGCGGTGGAACTTCGCCTTACACCTGGAGCGTTGCTTCCGGCTCTCTGCCTGCCGGATTGACGCTTTCTACCAGCGGGGCAATCACCGGCACGCCCTCCGCCAGTGGAGCCTCTTCGTTCAGCCTTACTGTCAAGGACTCGGCCAGCTCGCCCCAGGCTGCAACGTCCACCTTTAGCCTGACCATCGCTGCCGCCGCCTCGGCTGCGGGCACCGTCAGTGCCAGCAACTATGTCAACATCGTCAATGGTCAGTCGTGGCCGCTGAATTTCGTCCCGTTCTGCATCGGCGCCGGCCAAGAGTGCCCGTGGAACAATCCGCTGCCGGACAGCCCGACTCTTATGTCGAACTCGGCTAGCATGATTTCCAGCTTGTTCGGTTCGAGTGGCGGAATGACCGGACTGCCCGATGGCGGACAGAGTGGCAGCAATGACTTTTCCCACCCCGTCTATCTGGCCGCGAGCACCGATCCTCTGGTGACCATCGGCTCCGGCTGCGGAACCAGCGCCGGGATTTCAGGTACGCAAATTCATGTTCCAGCAAAGGCACAATATACAGCCTCCAGCGATCATCATTTCGGTGTTATTCAGCCCAACGGCAACGAATATGATTTTTGGGACACAACTGGACCGAATGGAGCTTGGACCACCGGTAGCACCCTCGGCTGTTCGGAGTCAGGCGCTTATTCCAACATCGTAACTGCCAGCGGCTCGCTTACCTACTCGGCCACCAGCGGGGCGGCTTTATCAGCGGGCAATCTGCGGGCTAGCGAGCTTCAGAACGGTGTCATCCCGCATGCGCTCTTTGTGGTGATTCCGAGCAGCAATGGTTATGTCTACCCTGGTACGGCCAATGCTGCTCAGGGCGGCTCCATTCCCATCGGCGCGCGCGTCCAGCTCAAGTGGACCGATGCTCAGATCGACGCCATGACCGGCCAGGCGGCATGGGAAAAGACCCTGCTGCATCAACTGCATGACTATGGCATCTACGTTCTTGATACAGGCGGAGACGGATACCTGACCTACAAGTGGGAGTCGTCAACGCAGTTTACAAGCTTTGGCGGGACCAGCCCCGCCGCTGCCTGGGACAAAACGAACAACCCGCCAGCCACCTGGAAGCCTGCCGGAATCAACTGGTCAACCGATCTGATCATTGTCGACCCCTGCTACGCAGAAGGAACCTGCTAACCGTCTATCCGAACGACAAGGCACGTTACGCGCACTTTGTGAATTGAATCTCGCCGGGCTGAGCCTGGCGAGATTTTTTGCTTATGGTCCGAGCTCGAGCTCGATCTGATTGAGAATACAAAACGTACTCTGACCCTAGCTGCTCGATCAATACTTAGTGTTCTAAGCAGCTCAATATTAAACAGTTATCCTCTGTTACTTAGAACTAGGGTAATATTAATTTTAAGCGCCATGTAAGATCTTTCCCGATATGACAGGCACAGCCAGGAAGGTACCATCTGGCTCATGAAACGACTTCTTCAATTGCCTCTTCTTTTTATTGCCCTGATCTTTTTCTCTGCGGTGATCACGGGCTGCGGCACTGGTTCTGCCAAGACCCAAGCTGCCACATCAACTTCGCCCCACACGCCGACCTCCAATCCAGGCACGACAGCAACTCCGACCTCAACGTCGACTCCGACAGTCACGTCAACCTCCACACCCGTTTCAACTCCAACAGTCACGCCGCTGCAACTTACCAGTTCTTCGCTTGCGAGTGGAACCGTGGGCAGCGCCTACTCGGCAACTTTGACCGCAACCGGTGGAACTTCGCCTTACACCTGGACAGTTGCTTCCGGTTCTTTGCCTGCAGGACTAACGCTCTCTACCAGCGGGGCAATCACCGGCACGCCCTCCGCCAGTGGAGCCTCTTCGTTCAGCCTTACTGTCAAGGACTCGGCCAGCTCGCCCCAGGCTGCAACGTCCACCTTTAGCCTGACCATCGCTGCCGCTGCCTCGGCTGCGGGTGCCGTCAGCGCCAGCAACTATGTCAACATCGTCAATGGTCAGTCGTGGCCGCTGAATTTCGTCCCGTTCTGCATCGGCGCCGGCCAAGAGTGTCCGTGGAACAATCCACTTCCGGACAGTCCGACTCTGATGTCGAACTCGGCTAGCATGATTTCCGGCTTGTTCGGTTCGAGTGGCGGAATGACCGGACTGCCCGATGGCGGACAGAGTGGCAGCAATGACTTTTCCCACCCCGTCTATCTGGCCGCGAGCACCGATCCTATGGTGACGATCGGCTCCGGCTGCGGAACCAGCGCCGGGATTTCAGGTACGCAAATTCATATTCCCGCCCAGGCGCGACCTACCACCTCGAGCGATGCCCACATGGGTGTGATTCAGCCCAATGGCGACGAATATGATTTCTGGGACGTTACGAATCCGGCAGGGAACTGGACGACGGGCAGCACGCTGCATTGTTCGGAGTCAGGCGCGTATTCCAACATTGTTACCGGCACCGGTTCGCTTACCTACTCGGCCACCAGCGGGGCGGCTTTGTCGGCGGGCAATCTTAGGGCTAACGAGCTTCAGAACGGTGTCATCTCTCATGCGCTCTTTGTGGTCATTCCGAGCAGCAATGGTTATGTCTACCCCGGTACGGCCAATGCCGCTCAGGGCGGCTCTATTCCCATCGGGGCCCGCGTCCAACTCAAGTGGACCGATGCTCAGATTGACGCCATGACCGGCCAGGCGGCATGGGAAAAGACCCTGCTGCATCAGCTGCATGACTACGGCCTCTACGTTCTGGATACGGGCGGAGACGGCTACCTGACCTACAAGTGGGAGTCGTTCGACGCAGTTTACAAGCTTTGGCGGAACCAGCCCCGCAGCTGCCTGGGACAAAACGAACAATCCTCCTGCGACCTGGAAGCCTGCCGGAATCAACTGGTCGACCGATTTGATCATTGTCGATCCCTGCTACGCAGAGGGAAGCTGCTAACCCTTCCACCTTCGTGCTACTAACTCCATGGCCACCGGCTTAACTGCCGGTGGCCTTTTTTCCCTGCCATCACGCCCGTTTCTTTCCATCGAACTTGCCATAACGCAGGGCCAGTGTGGGCAATACAAGCAGGTTTAACAGGGTGGATGTCACCAGTCCTCCCAGGATCACAATCGCCATCGGCCCTTCGATCTCGCGTCCCGGATCGCCACTGCCGATCGCCAGCGGTAACAGGCCAAGGCTAGTCACCAGAGCCGTCATCAGGATCGGTGCGAGTCGTTCGGATGCGCCGCGCAGAGCCGTGGCTAGATCGGTTTCATGGTGTCCGTGTCCGATAACCGCAGTATTGAAACCAAGCCGCGGAATCTTGGGCGGTGATAGCTGCCATGGCGGCTGTGATGGCGAGGTCGAGGGTGTCGAGTATTCGAGCTTTGCTTGCTCGTAAGTGTTGTTTGATCTTGGACCAGCACTTCTCGATGGGATTGAAGTCCGGTGAGTACGGCGGTAGATAAAGCAGTTCGGCTCCGGCTTGCTCAATCAACATGCGAACCAGCCGATGCTTATGTGCCGACAGATTGTCCATGATCACAACCTGTCCGGGGCGCAGTCGCGGACATAGAACCTGTTCCAGATAGGCCAGAAAGACATCACCGTCGGTGGGTTCTGGGATCGTCATGGTGGCCAGCAGGCCGTTCATCGTGATAGCTCCCAACAGAGTCACGGTATGCCAGTGCCCGCCCGGAGCACCTTCGCACACACGATCACCGCGTTCGCCGCGCCCGTAGCGACGGGTCATCTCGGTGGTCACGCCGCTTTCGTCCAGAAACACCAAGCGTTGCGGATCGATTCGAGCGATCAACTCCCACCACGATTGCCGTCGCTGCCTGCCTTCTTCCGTGTCCTGCTCACTGGCGTGCAGCGTTTTTTTTACGCCGCAACCCCAGCCGCTGGAGTTCAAGACAGAGTCGCGTCTTGCTGAGTTTCACCTGCAGATGTTGCTCCAGCCGTTGCCCCAACTCGGCCAGCGTGAGATCAGGTTGATCCTGCAACTGCTGCCGCAGATGCCCTTTCACTGCGTCGGTCACCCGGCTCACCGGCCCATGTACCCGTTGCAGAGGCCGCTCCATTTGTCCCGACTTTAGCTGTTGCCGTCGAATCTTCTTTGTAAAACCGTAGCTGACACCAAACTGCTCCGCCAGCTGCTCCAGGCCGATCCCGGCCCTTTCGTATGCCTGCAGAAGCTTGCACCGCAAATCATCCGAATATGCTCGTGGCATCGATTTGTGTCTTCACAGAGAAATCGCCAACTGCAACTTACTCCAATCCCTCTTCTCTGGATATAACTACTTAGGAACCGCTCTAATCCCCACGTATGGCCTTCCACCCCGACCAGGTGCTCATAGTGCGAGATCAGCATGATCGAATTTCGCAGCGTGATTCCAAACAACGTCACAAAACCAACAAGCGAACCGAGTGACAGATTGCCGCCCGTGAGCAGCGCGGCAGCCACTCCTCCAACGAGTGCGAACGGCAGGTTGGCGAGAACGAGCAACAGGTTGCGATGATTTCCCGTGACCATCGACAACAGCAGAATGATTCCCAGTCCGGCCAGCAACGAGTTCATCAAAAGGTCACGCCGAGCCTGGGCCTGTGCCTCGACCGTCCCCGAGAACTCCACGTAGCTGCCCGCAGAGAGCGGCAGTCGGGAGATGCGTGTGCGCGCCTCTTTCACAAAAGATTCCACCGACCGCCCTTCAACATTGCAGGTAATGGTCTGCACGCGGCGAGCCCCATCATGCAGGATCACGTAGCGACCCGACGTTTGATAGATATCGGCGACCTGCCTCAGCATCACAAAGTTTCCATCTGGGCTTCGCAGCGGCAGAGCGCCTATTTCGCTGATCGCCGACCGATGGCCACGGGCGAGAACGACAGAGACGTCAAAGACCCGATTCTCTTCGTAAATCTGTCCCACAACTTCGCCGCCATACGCGGTCCGCACCACGTCAAGAACCTGCACCGGATCAAAGCCCCACCGGGCGACGTCGTCCTTGCGCAATCGCACAGCGATCTCAGGCGTTCCTGGAGGCGATTGGATCTGAACCTGGGCCGCGCCCGGAACCTGATTCAGCGCGCTGCCGATCTGTGCCGCCTCATCATCCAGATGGTCAAGGTCGCTCCCGAAGACATTGACCACAACCGGCGCCGTATAGCCGGACAAAGTCTCGTCAATCCGCTCGGTCAAGAAGCCGTTTGACGTCAGAGTCGGGCCGGGAAACTCCGCTAAGACTTGCCGGATACCCGCATGGGTTGCGGCCACCTGCTTTCCGTTCAGAGCTTGCATGTTCACGTCGATTTCACTCTCATGCGTCCCGAGGGTGTCGGTTCCCAACTCGGCCCGTCCGGCCCTTTGCGCCACGTTTTTCACCGATGGAAGTTTCAGCAGGGCTTTCGTGATCAGCCCTCCCATTCGCATCGACTCCTGCAGTGAAGTCCCCGGCGCAGCCGTCATGTGAACCGTAACGTCTCCCTCGCGCAATTCGGGCAGAAACGATTGACTCAAAAAGAACAGGCTCACGATCCCCAGAGCAACCAGGATTGTCACGGCTCCCATTAACAGCCGAGGCGTCTTTTCGATTTCAAGCAAGACTTTCTCATATCCACGCTTCAACCAGTGGACAGCCGGTGGCTCCTGCGATGCGAGATCGGCCTTGCCAAGCAACAGAATGCAAAGCGCGGGTGTAACCGTCAGCGCCACAATCAACGAGGCGAGAATTGCCCAGATGTACGCAATACCCAGCGGATAAAAAAGCCTCCCCGCCAGTCCGGACATACTCAGCACCGGCACGAACACCAGCATCACCGCGAATGTCGCGTAGACAACAGAGTTGCGCACTTCGATGGAAGCGTGCAGCGCAACGCGAGACGCTGATTTCGGGTGTGGTAATACCCGGTTCTCACGCAGCCGCCGATAGATGTTCTCGACATCGACCACGGCATCGTCCACCACCTCGCCGATCGCAATCGAGAGCCCGCCCAGCGTCATCATGTTCAAGCTCAGTCCCATGTGATCGAGCGCAATCACCGCAGCCAGCAGCGACAGCGGAATCGCAATACATGAAATCGCGGCGGTGCGAAGGTTGTAGAGAAACAGAAACAGCACCACGATCACCAGGATCGAGCCGACGATCAACGATTGCCGCACATTGTGCAGAGCGATGTCGATCGAATCCGCCGAGCGAAACACGTCTGAGTGAACGGAAATCCCCTGCGCTTCCAAACTCGGACGCAGATCCGCCAGCGCCGCATCGAGCCCGCGTGTGACTTCCAGCGCGTTAGCTCCATAGGCGGAGTCCACCACCAGAATGACTCCCGGCGTCGCACGGATCGAAGCAGAGCCGATAGCCGGGGCCGGGGCATCCGTCACGTGCGCGACCTCTCCCAACGTCACGTTGCCTCCGTTGTGATGAAGCAACACGGTGCCGGCCAGTTGCGCGGCGGTCAGCGACTGGCCCTCGGTCTCCAGCACGATTCGCTGGTTTGGCGTCTCGACAAAACCCGCCCCTCGAACCCCGGTCGCTTGCCGTGCCGCGGCGATCACATCCTCAACACTTACTCCATATTGGACAATTTTTTGCGGCTCGAACTGCACCTGCAATTGCCGCCGCTCGCCTCCATTGACCTCTACCTCGGCGACGCCGCCCACGGCCAACAGACGCGGCTTGACCGTCCAGTCGGCGACCGTTCGCAACTTCATCAGCGACTGCTTGTCCGATGTCAATCCAACGTGCATTACCCAGCTTGTCGTAGTCGTCAGCGGCGTCATCAGCGGAGGTTGAACTCCGCTCGGCAACTCCCCTGCTACGGTTGATAAGCGTTCGCTCACCGCCTGCCGGTCCCGGTAAATATCGGTCCCAAAGCGAAATACGACTGTGATTACCGATAGTCCTTGAATGGACTTGTGAGCGCAGCGCGTCGATACCCGAGATGCCATTGATCGCGTTTTCAATCGGCTGAGTGACGAGAATCTCCACCTGCTCGGACGACAGCCCCGGCGCCTCAGTTTGAATCGCAACTTCCGGAGGAGCGAAGTCCGGAAAGTCGCTGTACGGCACGCGATAGACGGAAAGAATTCCATAGGCCAGGAACGCGCACCCCAGCGCGACGACAATCCCCCTGTAGCGGATCGAGAAGCGAACGATGGCATTCAGCATCGGATGCCTCTAGTTCTCATCGCTTCCTCCGCCCTGACCATGCAGAAGCATCTCTTCCGAAAGCAGGGCCTGCGCGCCTACGGTCACAACCTTGTCCCCGGCTGCGAATCCTTCCCCGGCAAAGAATCCATCCTCGACCGGAAGATCCGTAGCCACAGGACGGCGCGTAAACCCGGCAGAGGAAACTTGCGTGTAAACCCAGGCTTTTCCTTCCGACCACACCACCGCCGAGGCCGGAATCACCACACCCTTCATCGGATCACCAATCGAAAGACGAGCAACAAGGTTCAGCCCCGGAGCAAGTCCCGTCCGCGCGGATGCAACGTAGAGAAAGCTCCTGCCCTGAATTCGCGGATCGACCCTGGGAAACATCGAGACGAAACTGGCGCGGCTTCGGCTTCCATTCGGTACCTCAAACGAAATGCTCTTCGGCGGCGCAAACGCGCTGTCTGAAGGCAGCGTCATCTGCACCAACGCCACGCCGCCATCAAGAATGTGCTGAAATTCCGCCGAGCCTGCAGTCGCCCACTTCGTCACAACCGGGCCCCACTCCTGCCGCAGTGAGGACGCTTGCAAATCCAACTGCTGCTCTCCCGCGCGTACGTCCGCCTCGTCCAATTGCAAAGCAGCATCCGCAGATTGAAGCGATTTTTCCGAGATGTTCTGATTCTCTCCGAACAGAGCCTTCAACCGCGCATACTCTTTGCCGCCAACATCGGCCTGTATGCGAGCCCTTTGCAGTTGCGCCTCGCTCGTAACATACGTGTTGCGAAACGTCGCCAGTTCCTGAACCGGAAGCACGACTGCTGGGAACGTAGCCTGCGCGCGCGAGACGGTCGATGTAAGTGTCGCAACGGTAATTCCAAGTCGCTTCTGCGTGGGCTCGTCGAGAGTAATCAAGGTCTGTCCGTTCTCGACCGTGATCTGAGCCGGCCCTTTCTTCTCAGCCGCTGTCTGTCCGCTCTTGTCCGTGCTCTTCTGGCATCCGCCCAGCATCAGCATCGCAAGCGCAGCGACAAAAATGCCGGTCCATCGAATCCCATCCAAACTGTTCAACGCAGCCGTGGCGCGCGATCTCATCGTTGCAACTCCTTTGGCAATTGCTTCAGCGGAGAATTCGCGGAAGTGACAGGAAACGCATCGCCCGGATCAAGCGGGCGTTGTACAGCATCTTCAAGTTCGCCCAGAGCGCTCTGCGCGCGTGCAAGGGCATCGAGCCGCGAGCGGGCCAACACGGAACTTTCAATCTGCACGCTGTTCAGCGCCAGTCGATCCTCCTCACCAAGCTGAACTGCCCGCTGCATCATCTTCAATTGAGCATCCTGAAGACCTCGTAGGGAGTGATCGGCTTCGGCCAGTTCTTTGAGCGCGGCGGTGTAGCGTGCGAGGCTTCGTTCGCTCTCCGCAATCACTTGCGCCTGTACCTCCAGAAAGGCTGCTGCTGCTACCTTGCGGCGTGCCTCCGCTTCTGCAATCGGGCCTTGGTTGCGGTTGAAGATCGGAAGCGTGGCCGAGAGTCCGAGCGTGAAGTAGCTGTTTCGTTCCTCATACGTGTACCCAGGTCCGATCTGCAGGTCTGGATACTGTTTCGCAATCTCCAACTGCAAGTCGGCCTCGGCGCCGCGTATTGTGCCAATGCGCGACGAACGTCCAGCCTATTCAACACCGCATCCCGCTGTATTGCCTTTGGCGAAAGCGATTCCGCACTCGGCGGCATTTCTAAATCCGTCCACGAAAACTCGATGCCCTCGAGTGCCGCCACTGGAATCGCAATCGAAGCTGCCAGTACCGCCTTACTTTCGGAAACCTGACCCTCCGCCGCGGCAATCGCAGAACGTACTTTTGAAAGCTCGATGCGCGCGAGATCCACTTCCGGCCTCGGTATCTCTCCCGCAGCCAGCCTCTGCTCAAGAAGCTTGACTTGCTCCCCGCGAAACTCCTCTTCCGAATGCAGCGACTCCAAATTTCGAGCCGCAAGCACGCAATTCAGCAGCGCCGCGCGAACCCCACTGCGGACCTTCCATGCCGAATCTGCCAGATCGAATTGCGCAGCTTGATCCAGACTCCGCGCCGCTTGAATCCGATGCCCACGCTTTCCCGCAGTTTCAATGGGCACGGCAAAATCCAGGTTGAACAGGTATGGACTCGGTATGCCGGGCGCGACGCTCAGGGTGGGATTGGGACGTGCGCCAGCAGTTACGGTTGCTGCCTCCGCCTCTGCCAGCCTCGCCCGCGCCGTATCAATTGCAGGATTGAAGTACAAAGCCGCGAGCGAAAACATTCGAAGATCCCAAACCTTCGGCGGCCACGGCGAAACCGGCTGACCTAAGTTTTTTTCCACATAGGAGCGCAGTCCCGCATCCGCGATTGTTCTGCCCTCCAGCCTTGATGCGGTCTCCGCAGGCACGAGAGGAACCGCCTGGTATCGACGCGTCGCGCAGCCCGCCATAAGCCCCGCCATAAGCAAAAGAAGGGGCACTCTTTTTGTCGAAGGCACAGTGATTCACTCCGCATCCGGAAAAGACGAGTGTACCTGCCCGTCAACACGGATTCAATTGGAGCGAATCATCTACCCTTCACTTAGCATCTGCGCCAGGTGGCGTACGCGAGTGCCCGGACAGAAGTGACGTATCTGCGAGCGGCAGGAGAAGCCGTCTGCCACCACCAGCGCCTCCGGCCCGCGGGTGCGGATCGCCGGCAACAGCACGCGTTCGGCTAGCGCGCGCGACATCTCGTAATTTTCCTTCGCATAACCGAAAGCGCCCGCCAACCCACAGCAACCCGAATCGAGCACCTCCAGCTTCAGTCCCTCAATGCGTTGCAGCAGGCCAATCTCAGTTTCCATCCCCACAATCGCGCGGTGATGGCAATGCCCCTGCAACAGCGCGGTCCCGCTTCGCGCGGGCGGAGTGAACCCCGGCGCTTCGCGCGCAATGAATTCCTCGAACATAAACGACTGCCGCGCCAGCGCCGCAGCAAGCGGATCGTTGGGATACAGCCTTGGCAACTCATCGCGAAACGTAAGAATGCATCCCGGCTCCAGCCCCACGATCGGGGTGCCGCGCTCCAAATATGGCCGGAGCACCTGCATCACCTTTGCCAGTTGCAATTTCGCCTCGTCCAGCATCCCCTGGTCATAAAGCGGCCGTCCGCAACAGACATACTTCGGCGGAATCGTCACATGGAAACCGGCGCGCTCCAGAACCTCCACCGCCGCGATTGCCACCTCGGGCTCGAAGAAGTTGTTGAAGGTGTCGGGAAAGAGCACAACCTCCTTCCCTTGCCGCGAGCGCCTGCTGCGGGCGAACCATTGGCGGAAGCCGCGCGCTGCCAATCGAGGCAGCGCCCGCTCGCTGTGAACTCCAAGCATCCCCTTCGCCATCCCACCCAACGCCGAGTTAGAGATGAAATTTGAGAGCCCAGGAAACCGCGCAGCCACCGGAGCCCAGCGGAAGACCTCGGCAAACAGTGCATCGCGTACCGGACGCCGGTGTTCGCGGTAGTAGTGCGAGAAAAACTCCGCTTTATAGGAAGCCATGTCCACCGAGGCCGGGCACTCGGACTTGCAGCTCTTACAAGAGAGGCAAAGTTTTAGCGTGTCATGCAGCGCCTCGTCGCCGAACCCGCCGGGAAGCAGTTCGCCATTGAGCGCCTCGAAGAGCATGTGAGCGCGCCCGCGCGTAGAGAGCAACTCATCCCGTGTGACCATGTACGAAGGGCACATCGCCCCGCTCTCCAGCTTGCGGCACTTCCCAATGCCAATGCATCGCGAAACCGCGCCGCCGAGGCCCCCGTCGGCGCTGAAATCGAAGTGTGTCGCAATCTGCTTCGGACGGTAGTCAGCCCCAAGGCGCAGATGAGAGTCCATCGGCAGAGCCTCGACGATCACACCCGGATTCATGCGCCCTTCAGGATCGAAAACCTGTTTGAACTCGCGGAAAGCCCCCATCAACTCGGGACCAAACATCCTGGGCAGCAACTCCGAGCGCGCAATGCCATCGCCATGTTCGCCTGAAATCGATCCGCCGTGTTCGGTAATCAGATCGCCGATCTCCAGCATCGCGCTGCGAAAAGTCGCAATGCCCGCCGCGCTGGTGAGATCGAAATTCACTCGGCAGTGGATGCAGCCTTGCCCAAAGTGGCCGTAATACATGGCGACCGAGAGCTTGTGGCGCTGTAGCAGCCGGTCGAAGCTGCGCAAATATTGCCCAAGTTTCGCGGGAGCGACGGCGCAATCCTCTGCTCCCGGCCACACCCGCGGAGATCCTTCGCGCGGAGCCCCCGCACCCAGGCCGGACTCGCGCAGTCCCCACACCGCGGCGCGCTCCTTCGCATCGGCAAACAAGCTGCCGCCCGCCACACCTTTCGTCTGCCGCGCGCGGCTCAACAGAGCCTCACCGCGTTCGCGCGCCTCTTCCAGACTGGCACCGCCCAACTCCACGATCAAGTAAGCGCCGCCTGCTGGAAGCAGCCGCAGCGAAGGCATTCGCTTCGTCTCTGCCAAACTCCACCAGGTTGTGATCAAAGGCTTCCAATGCCTCTGGGTGATGCTCCAGCAACCACGGCACATGGTCGGCGGCCTCGAAGATATCGGCAAAGCCCAGCACCACTAGCACCAACTCTTTGGGGCGTGGCACAAGCTTCACCGTCGCGCCGAGCACCAATGCGAGCGTACCTTCCGACCCCACCAAAGAGCGCGCCAGATTGAAACCATTCTCCGGCAATAACTCATCGAGGTTATATCCCGACACGCGCCGCGGAATCTGCGGAAAGCGCCCGCGGATCAGCTCTGCGTACCGTTCGACCAGCGCCTTCGTCCGCGAATATATCTCGCTCACGCGTCCGCCGGAATCTATCGCTGCCTGTATGTTCTCAGCGCTCTCTGGCCCCGTGTTATCCGAACCAAGCCGCAGGCGTGTTCCGTCGTAGAGCAACACATCGAGCGCGATGATGTTATCAACTGTCTTTCCGTACGCAGCCGAGTGCGCGCCGCACGAGTTGTTACCGATCATGCCGCCCAACGTGCATCGATCTTTCGTCGCCGGATCGGGCGCAAAGAACAGTCCATACTGCCCGGCCAGCGCGTTCAGCCTGCTCTGCACAACCCCGCTCTCGACGCTGGCGCTCCTGCGCTCCGCATCAATCGAGTGTACGGCCGTCATATAGCGGGAAAAGTCCATGACCAGCGCGGCATTGCAGGCTTGTCCGGCAAGGCTCGTCCCCCCGCCGCGCGCCACAATCGGCACTCCGTTCTCGCGAGCCAATGCCACGGCGCGGATCACGTCTTCGTGATGGCGCGGACTAACCACGCCTACGGGAATGCGGCGGTAATTCGAGGCATCGGTGGAGTAAGCCGCAAGCGTACCTGCGTCAAAGCGCACATCGCCTTCAACGATGCGCCGCATCTCCGATGCAAAGCTTGCCAGGGGCGGCATTCGCAACCTCGCTTTCAGCAGTGAGCGGTTGACACAATGATCTTCAGACGATTGATTCGAAACTTATTGTCCGATTCGAGAACGGCAGCCATTTTATACCGGCGTGAGCGGCCGTCGTGTTTCTCAATTACTCTCTCCTGTGCGTGCAACCGTTCCGGCTAACACCGGCCTCTAACCGTCTGTCAGAGTAGATGGTTTTGTGGCCCGCGGAGGAGCGAATGGTTGACAGTAACCCTGTCCTGATCGAGCGCGAGCGTATGCTCGCCGAAAATCAGCGCAGGAACGGCTTAATACCTGGTTTGCTGCCCAGCGAACCTTGGTTCATGGTTGCACGGCAGGAACGTGAGCGCCGTGCCGCGTCTTTGCTGGCGCGTGCGGGATTTGGTTCCCTGAAAGGGCATCCCTGCCTGGAGGTCGGATTTGGATACTTCGGCTGGTTGAACAATCTGATAGGCCTGGGAGCGAGGGAATCCGATCTGCACGGTATCGAACTGGACCCTCAACACGTGGAGGAGGCACGCAAGGTGTTTCCCGTAGCTGACCTGCGTGAAGGAAACGCCGCCGCATTGCCGTGGGACGACGGAACCTTCGATATCGTCGTCGCATCCACGCTATTCACATCCATACTCTCGCCGGAAGTGCGCCGCATGGTTGCATTCGAGATTACTCGCGTGTTGGCGCCGGGCGGCGCTTTACTCTGGTATGACTTCCGCTGCAATAATCCCAAAAATCCAAACGTGCGAAAGGTTACGCGCGAAGAACTGAAGAAGCTCTTTCCAGACTTGTCCGGTGAAATTAAATCCGTGACATTGGCGATGCCTTTGCTACGATGGGTCGCACCTCGCAGTTGGATGCTGGCTCAAGTGCTGAGTGCCGTGCCATTCCTTCGGACTCACCTGATTGCAGTACTCCGGAAGCCATAGCGCGGCAGTTCGCAATTAGGAGAAAGAATTTTGCCTGTCCGCGCACTCACCTACGAGGGCTGCACTCGCGCCTGCTTACCGGAAACTGAGGTTGCGGCGCTGCCACTGGCGTTGACACAGCCCGCGCCGGAAGTTTGCTCATCAGCGTCTTAACCGCGCTCGCCGCCGTGTAGGAGTTCTCGTTCTCACCCAGGAAGTGCAGTACTGCGGCCAGATCGTCTCCGGTCGTCACCATTCCCGGTTCCACCGTGCCATCTCGTTGCACCTGCTCCAGTCCGATATTTGTCAGCAGGCAGTTGCATAGGCATTTGCGTCCTACGGTTTCTTCGAAGACGCCATCCTTGGCAACGTAGACATTTTCAGGCTCCGAGGGGCAGCGATAGCCAATTGTGCCGCTATCGGTGCGATAAGCTTCGCGCAGCACGCCAACGTCGCAGATGCGCTTGCGGACCAGGTATACCTCTGGCTCGGAGGTCGTGCCCTCCAATTGTGCCGCTTTAAACGGAAAGCCTGTCGGCGAAGAGAGCGGGTCGGTGAAGACCGAAGCTTCGCCGCGCTTGATCTTCTGCAACAGAGCGCTCTTATACTCCGGGCGGAGGCCGGACTCCTCGCAGAACGCGAACGCCGTGCCCACCTGCACGCCCGCCGCACCCAACTCCAGCGCTTCTACGATCTTTTCCGCTGTCCCAAAGCCTCCCGCCAGCCAGAACGGCACGCCCATCTGCCGAATCTTCTCCAGATCCACGCGGTCGCGCTCGCCATACACGCATTCGCCCCGCTCATTCAGCACCATCTGACCGCGCGGCGGCGCATTGTGTCCGCCCGCCGTTGGGCCTTCAATCACAAATCCGTCCACCTTGCCGTTGGCGCGCCGAACCATAGTGGTGGCCAAAGTATTGGAGGCGATAATCGCAAGGAAATAGGGACGATTGAGCGCCGGCATCGGCTGCCCGAAACACTCCGCCGGATCGAAGCGCATCAGGCAATCGTCATCAGGCTGCGCCCCGGCAACCGAGAGCGGATAGCTGGCGGCCTGTCCGGCGGCAAATGCGTCCAGCACTCCCGGAACCTTCAGCGGAATTCCCGCGCCGACCAGCACGTAGCCTACTCCGGCCAGCATCGCGCCATAAAGCGAAGCAAGCAAAGGAAGCTGAAGCTTCTCCATGCAGTTGATTCCAACCGGATTCGTGTGTCCCTCGCGCGCCAGCGCCACCTCGACAAAATTGCCGACAATGATCAGTTCCGTAGCTCCTGCGAATTGACCCGCGCCGGCATCGGCACCAGACGATAGGGCGAGCCTGCAGGTCGTCCACCTGCAATGTAATATTTCTCCAGAATGCGCTCGGCCATCGCCGGGAAGGGAAACATCGCCAGCCCTCGACGCATATGGCCGCCCGGATCACCGTCTTGCAGGCGCCGCGCAAGAATCGTGTCCAGTGCCACGCTGGACACAACCCCAAGCTGCCCGGTAAGGGAAACAGCCCTCGCCAAACGCCAATCGGAAACGCCTGCGCCCATGCCGCCCTGGATCAGTACTGGATGCTCACTCATTCTGCAATTGTGGCAGGCATTTACCTTGGGGTAAGTCATAGTTTTGTATTATTTGCAGGGATAATTGCCTGCCCGCAACCCTCTCCGATTCCCCGCAAAAGAAAATGGAGCAGAGAATCAGCCTCCACCCCAGCTTTGTAGATCAATTTTCGTCTGATTTCTATATGA
The DNA here is from genome assembly GCA_963786435.1 of uncultured Acidobacteriota bacterium. Classification (GTDB taxonomy): domain Bacteria; phylum Acidobacteriota; class Terriglobia; order Terriglobales; family Acidobacteriaceae; genus TOLSYN. Next base: position 462,892 of record CAWAZK010000002.1, on the reverse strand, counting down.
ACATCTCGTCGTTCGGTACTGCCTTGTTCCGGCGAGCCTTGCGTCCACCCACAAACTCACCGATTCCTGCCGTCACGCCTTCCACCAGTGCGGAAAGATGCCGCACCGGCGACAGAACCGAATGCTGCACGGCTGCTGCCGTAAGGTCCACGCGCTGCATCGTGCGGTTCGCCAGTATCTCGGCTTGGCCAGCCTGAACTCGCGCCTTTTCAACAATTTCCGTGACGGTTTCGTTGATTCTGCCGGCCTGCTCCCGCACCAAATTCGAGGTTTCGGTCAGATTCGTAACCACGGTCTGTATCGCCGGTGCGCTTTCATCCACAATGCCGCGCACTTTTGTCACCAGCGGCAGCACCTGCTCGTTCACCTGGGTCGAGAGCGCATCAATGCGCTGGCTCGCCTTACGGGTGGCAAAATACATCCCCGCCAGGATCAGCATCTGCAACACAACCGCAACCGAGGTCACCCCGACAAAGGCGATGAGTAAGTTCTGATTCATGATGGCCCGTCCATTTGGCTCTCGCGGAACCATCCATCCGATGGCCCCAGCGAATTCTTTTCAACGAAAACTACAGGTTGGGAGTCTCGGATTCGGGAGCCGGCTCCTGGCTGGCATCGCGATACGCCTGACGGCCTGCCTCAAACGCCGAACGAATGTTGTCTTTCTGCTGCGAGATCACGTCCTTACCGCGATCGGCCCACTCCTGCGCCTGTTCCTTGTACTTGCGTGCGTGCTCCTGAACCAGTTCGCGCCCTTCTTCAGCCGCATTCAGAATTGACTCGCGAGTTTCCTGGCCAGCTTTGGGCGCATAAAGTACACCAACAGCCGCGCCGATTCCGAGTCCTGCAAGAAACCATAGAATTCCGCCACCACTGCAGCTTTCGTCAGCCATGAAATTGCCTCCTAAAATACCTTAGGTGCTGAATGGTAGCACCGGGGTTTGGGAATTACAAACCTTTGCCCTGCCCATGTTGCGGGCTAAGATGCGGGCTAAGAAAGCGGCCATCTTCTCTGGATGTCCTAACGCGGAACACACTGGTCAGGATTCCCAATCTGTCCTATTATTGTGACGAGAATCACACTCCATCGTGACAGCCACACTTAGGATGCAACCCCTCGTTTGTATAATCATGAATGTCCTTGCCCCGTGTTCGGTACATTGTGAGAGGTTGGTGAGGACGTTTTGAATATGCCATTGCTTTGGCTTCGAGTTGCGACCGTTCTGTACGGAGTGGGTCTGGTTCACGCGATCCTGATGCTCCGGCAGCGCGGAGAACGTTCGGGGAAGATCGCTGCACCTGCGGTATTTCTGGGGATGATCTTTCATTTTGTCTCCCTGGTCGAGACCGCAGTCCTTTACGGATACGCCGAATTGGTGACCATCCGCCATGCAGAGTCGGCTCTTGCGCTGATTATCGCTCTTATCTTTACCGTGTTATTCGTGCGCTATAAGACGGCTTCTCCTGCGGCATTCATTTTTCCTCTTATCTTCCTCCTCACCTTTGCGTCCGCGATTTCGCAGCAGACGGGTGGCGTTCCCTTCGCCTGCATTCCGCAGCGGTTGGATTATCTTCCACGTCTGCAGCCTGCTGTTCGGCTATGCCATGCTCTTCCTGAGCTTTGTTTCGAGTTTGCTGTACCTGGTGCTGTCACGCCAGCTTAAGCGCAAGCAGACCGTGACCTGGGCCGCCCGCCTGCCAGCCCTGCAGGAGATCGATGCGCTTGGTTACAAAGCGCTGCTGCTGGGCTTTCCCTTTATGACTGTCGGACTGCTGGCTGGCTCGGTAGTCGCCCAGGAGCGCTACGGACCGACCTATTTCTCCGACCCCAAGGTGCTGCTCTCACTGTTGATGTGGGGGATCTATCTTATTCTCCTCTACACCCGCTGGAGTGCTGGCTGGCGCGGCAAGAAAGCCGCCTATCTGGCCAGTTTTGCATTCGCTGTCGCTGTCTGTGCCTGGGGTGCGAATTACCTGAGCAGACTGCATAGGTTCATTGCCCCATGAACTTTTTCGTTTTGGGTGTAAATCACAAAACGGCGCCGGTGGAAGTGCGGGAGCGCTTTGCCATCTCTGAATCCCGTCTGCCTGAGGCTCTCGGCAAGCTCACGTCGATGGAGGGAATCGAGGAGGGCATGATCGTCTCCACCTGCAACCGGGTTGAGATCTTCGCGCGCTCGCAGAACGGCCATTGCGACCTGCAGAAGTTCGTGCGCGACTACTTCGGCTTCACCACCGGCGAGTACGAGTCCTACATCTTCGAACACAGTCGTCTTGAGGCCGTCAAGCACGTCTTCCGCGTCGCCTCCAGCCTGGATTCCATGGTGGTTGGCGAGTCGCAGATTCTGGGACAGGTGAAGGAAGCCTACGCCACCGCGCGCGCTCTTGGCACCGTGACCTCGCAGCTCGACCAACTCCTGACCCGCGCCTTTGCCGTTGCCAAGAAGGTTCGCAACGAGACCACGATTGCGACCTCATCGGTTTCCATCGCCTCTGTGGCCGTGGAGCTGGCGGAGAAAATCTTTGGCAGCCTGAACGGCAAGTCCGTCTATCTGGTGGGAGCCGGCAAGATGTGCGAACTCGCCGCCCGCCATCTGATCGCCCACGGCGCAAAGAAAATCTACGTTGCCAACCGGACCTACGATCGTGCCGTGGCCTTGGCGAACAAGTTCGACGGCGAAGCCATTCCGTTCGAGCGCCTGTATGACACCGCGCCCTGGGCCGACATCATCATCAGCTCCACCGGCGCTCCTCACGCCATCTTCCGCAAGGAGCACGGCGAGAAGTTTCTCCACGCTCGCAAAAATCGTCCGATGTTCTTCATCGACATCGCGGTGCCGCGCGACATCGATCCCGGCCTCAACGATCTGGATGGAATCTTCGTCTACAACATCGACGATCTGCAGCAGGTCGTTCAGTCGCACATCGGAGACCGGCGCAAGGAAGCGGTTCGCGCCGAACTGATGGTCGAGGAAGAGGTGCGCAAGTTCGAGCAGCGCGCCCAGACCGCCGAAGTCGTTCCTACCATCGTCTCGCTGCAGCAGCACCTGGAAACCTTGCGTCAGGCCGAGTTAGACCGCGTGCGTAGCCGCCTGGGAGATGCTTTCACCCGAGCAGGAGATGGCGGTCGAGGCGCTCACCCGCGGCATCATCAACAAGATCATGCACACGCCGATTACCACGTTGAAATCGGCAGCGCGCGATCCGGAGTCCACCACGGTCGTCGATGTGGTACGCAAGCTCTTCAACCTGCGCGCAGAGAGTGCTGCGGAGCCGGTACCGACCGTTGTGATCGCACCGCCGCCAGCCAGAGGCGAGTGACGGCATCTGCCTCGTTGGAAACGGCGCATCAAAATCAAGAGATAGGCAAACTCAGCAAGTAAAGGAAGTTTGGAATGGCCCTGCTACGTATTGGATCCCGTGGTTCACAGCTTGCTCTCTGGCAGGCCCATCACATCTCGGCCCTGCTTCGCGAACAAGGGCACGAGGTCGAGCTCGAAATCATCAAGACCACGGGCGACAAGATCACCGACGTGGCTCTCGCCAAGGTCGGCACCAAGGGAATGTTCACCAAGGAGATCGAGGAGGCGCTGGCAGAAGGCCGCGTCGATCTTGCGGTGCACAGCCTCAAGGATCTTCCCACCGAGCTGGCTGGCCCGTTTGAGATCGCGGCCATTACCGAGCGGGTTGATCCGCGCGATGCCTTCCTGTCGATTCGCTATAACAGCATAAAAGAGCTGCCGCAGGGCGCGCGCGTCGGCACCAGCAGCCTGCGCCGTCAGGCCCAGCTCAAGCAGTTCCGCCCCGATCTTGAGATCTTCCCCCTGCGCGGCAACGTGGACACCCGCGTGCGCAAGCTGGAAGAGGGCGAATACGACGCCGTGATTCTGGCGGCCGCCGGACTCAAGCGCCTCGGAAAAACCCAGCACATCAAGGAAATCATCGAGCCGGAAATCATGTGCTCGGCCGCCGGACAAGGCGCGCTCGGAATCGAAATCCGCCTCGGCGACACCAAGATGCGCGAGCACCTCGCCTTTCTCAACGACGAGCCTTCGCGCCTTGCCACGGTTTGCGAGCGTGCGTTGCTCAACCAGCTTGGCGGCGGATGCCAGGTTCCTATCGGAGCCTATGCGGTGGTCAACAATGGCGAGATCAATCTCACGGCGATCTGCGCCCGTCCCGACGGAAGCGAGCTGCTGCGCGAAGTCGGTACCGGCACCGATCCGGTCGAGCTTGGCCAGCGCCTCGGCAACGCGATTCTCCGCCGTGGCGGAGACCAGATTCTAAAGGATGTTTACAGCGAAAACGCGGCCAGCACCACGCCGCGCTAACGCCGGGCCAGAGCATATGAATGAGAAATGAAAACACCGGGCTACCACCTAGAGGGGTGGCGCATCCTGGTATCACGCGCCCGCGAGCAGGCTGGAGCGCTCTCGTCGGGCCTTCGTGCGCTTGGCGCCGAGGTCTATGAGATTCCGTTCATTGAGATTCGTCCGCCGCGCTCGTTCAAGTCTCTGGACGAGTCGCTCAAACTCGTAGGCGAGTACGAGTGGCTGATCCTGACCAGTGTGAACGGTGTGCGTGCCATGTTTGATCGCATGGCGCTGCTGAATATTCCCAAGCGTGTGCTGGCTCACCTCAACATCGCAGCCATCGGTCCCGCCACTCGCTCGGCCATCGAGCGCGAAGGATTGAAGGTCGCCATCACCCCCAAGGAGTACGTCGCCGAATCGATCGTGGAGTCGCTCTCCGACAAAGTTCGCGGCAAACGCGTTCTGCTCTGCCGCGCCAAAGTCGCACGCGATGTAATTCCGCGCGAACTGCGCCAGATCTGGGAGCGTTTCTCGATGTGGTAGAAGCCTACGAGACGGTTATTCCGCAGAGCTTCGCGGGTTGAGCTTCGTGCCGCGCTGCGCGATCCGCAGCGCCGTCCGCACATCATCACCTTCACCAGCTCCTCCACCGTCAATAGCTATGTCGCATTGCTCGGCATTCGTTCCGGTCGCTCCCGCCTGGTAGAAGGCGTGCTCAATGCCTCGATCGGCCCGGTCACCTCGGAAACCTTGCGCCAACACCAGCTCAGTGTGGACGTGCAAGCCGCCGAGTACACGATCCCCGGCCTCATCGAAGCCATTGTGCGGCGTGCCGGCGAACTCTGCCATTCCGCCCAACCTCTCTCGCTTGTCTGAGAGGCGTGGGGAGCGCGCGTCGCGAACGCAGCCGCTTATCCTGCACGCTTGACCCGATCCGCGTACTTGGCTCTCACCTTCACCACCTTGGGGGCCACGGCAAATAGGCAGTAGGGCTGGTGTGAGTTGTTTGCAAAATAGTTCTGGTGGTATCCCTTCGGCCTTCCAGAAAGTCCGCGCCGGCTCTATCGAGGTCACAATCGGCGCGTCGAAGACCTTCTCCTTTTCCAACTCCGCGATGACACGCTCCGCCTCTGCCCGCTGGGCTTCGTCCAAGACAAAAATCACCGAGCGGTATTGTGTTCCCACATCGTTGCCCTGACGATTCAGTGTCGTCGGATCATGCGCCGTAAAAAACACCTCCAGCAACTCGCCATACGAGATCACCGCCGGATCGAACTCCACCCGAACCACCTCTACGTGCCCGGTGTCTCCGCCGCAAACCTGTTCGTAGCTAGGCTGGTCCGTGTGCCCGCCCATGTAGCCGCTCTCCACCTTCAGCACGCCTTCCAACTGCAGCAGCGCAGCTTCCACGCACCAGAAGCACCCTCCGCCGAGCACCGCTGTTTTCGTGTTCGCCATAACAACTTTCGATGCTCTTGCCCAGCGAACGATGCGTCGCTCTTCCCGTTTATCAACCCCATCAAAAGAATCAATTTCCCACTGGCGCCGATCTGCGTCATTCTTTCCTTGAGATTCCCCTCAAATTGATCCACTTTAGCCCGGCTCTTTCGCCGGGTTCCCTTTTTGCCTGAGCCCTGCTTTGCACTACAATCGTCACCATGTTGCTTAACGGAATTTTCCCTGCCATCACCACCCCCTACTACGCCGACGGACGTCTCTATCTCAAAAAGCTGGAGCACAATGTCGAGCGCTACAGCAAAGGCCCCATCGCCGGGCTGGTCGTTCTCGGCTCCACCGGAGAGGCCGTGCTGCTCAACTGCGATGAGCAACGCGAGGTCTTCCGCACCGCCATCGCCGCTGCTGCGCCCGATAAGGTGATGATCGCCGGCTGTGGGCATGAGTCCGTGCAGGAGACCGTGGAGGCCTGTGAATACGCGGCTCGCTCGGCTATGACGTTGCCATGGTGCGCACTCCGCACTACTACCGCGCGCAGATGCTTCCGCCCGCCATGCTCAACTACTTCCGCACCGTAGCCGACCGCTCGCCGCTGCCCGTGTTGCTCTACAACTTCCCGCAGTGTACCGGATATGATCTGAGCGCCGAACTGATTGCCGAACTCGCCGCACACCGCAACATCATCGGCATCAAGGAATCCTCCGGCGATCTGGCGAAGATCGAGCGCATCGTTCAGCGCACCCGTCACATCCAGCGCGAGGCCCGCGTCACCCACGACTTTCACGCCCTCACCTCGCGCATGATCCAAAAAGCAACCGAGGCTCCCACCGGCGAATTTGTCACCTCCAGCGCCCTCGCTGCTACTGCAGCAAAGCCTGCGGCTCCGTCTGCGCCTTCATCGGCGGCGATTGAGGTCATCGGCAGCCTGCGCGCGCGCCGCAAAGAGGTAGGCTTCCAGACGCTGGTCGGCTCAGGCCACAAACTGCACGCGCTGCTCAATGCCGGAGCCGTCGGAGGCGTGCTGGCCTTTGCCGCCTGCGCGCCCACCGCCTGTTATGAAATCTATGCTGCATTCAAGGACCACGATCACAAACTCGCCGACGAGAAGCAGCAGCGCATCGAGGCCGCCTGCATTCGCATTGCAAACGAGCTGGGCATTGCCGGAGTAAAGTACGCCTGCGACCTCAATGGTTTCTACGGCGGCAATCCACGCCTGCCCTTGCTTCCGCTCACAGCCACCCAACGCCACGAGATCGAGAGTCTCATAGCGGATGTGAAGAACTAGGTCTTAAGCCTCTTAATCTTTATCGTACGAATTTCACTCTCTGTGCGCCCACGGATCATCGGACCGCGATCAGGTAGATCGCCATCGCCACCCCTAACACTGCCAGCGTCACAGCGACGGTAACTGCCAGCGAAGAGGGACGGTTATACCCGGTTCCGCCCCGATTCAGCTCTTGAATCAGATGTATGTGATTTCGCGCGCAGACCAAGTTGACGACGACTCCAAGCACGATCAGCGCCGTGCCGAACCAGAACGAGAGTCCGTACGCCTGTTTCGGAAGACTCTCCTGCCCAGTTCGTAGCGCCTGCAGGAAAAGCCCGAAGCGGGCGACGACAAAGCCGAATCCCATCAGTGCCAAGCCGGTTCGAATCCATGCCAGAAAAGTTCTTTCCGCTGCAAGATAGTCACTCGGCCCACTGGTGGATCGGTCCGCCATTTCTTCACAATGTCAGAATGCCGTCCCCCGCAACCAACCAACCTTGAAACTTTTGCAACCTTGCTTTTCCTTACGCTACCCGATTCTTCCTCTGCTTCTCCAGCACCTTTGGCGAACGATTGCTGCCCGCATACCGCCTTCGTTCGCGTGTTCTGCGGCCTCTCTGTCGTCGACCTCTGCCGGCTGGTTCCTCCTGTTCATCGGTCTTCCGCCCACGCCGCCAATCGACCTGCCGGGAGCCTCCGACTCGCCTTCCAGCCGCAACCGTTGCTCGCGATGTTCGGCCAGCGCCCGCTCCACCAGCACGAATTCTTCTTCAGTCTCCGGCTCCAGCGCTGCGCCCTGAGCTGAAAGCTCAGTCCCCGGATCGGCCACGCGCTCGGCCCCGGTGCGCGGATCGACGATAAACAGCAACTCGCTCAGTTCGTTGGCGTGATTTTCTTCTTCGCCCTTGATGTGTTCAAACATCGTCCGCGTCGTCGGATCCTTCACTCCAAAGTGTTCGATGAATCGCTGATACACATCGATCACAACCCGTTCTGCGATCAGGTCTTCGCGAATCATCTCCCCCAACGATTCGCCTTCTACGTATTGTGAAACCGAGCGCCCAACCAGCGTTCCCGGATTGAAATCCGGCTTTCCGCCCAGTTGCTGGATGCGTTCTGCAATCTCATCCACGTGGTCGCGCTCTTCGTCGGAATGTCTCTTAAAAGTCTGCGCCACGCTCCGCCCATGCACGCCGGAGGCCATAAAGTAGTGATGTTGGTAGCGGAGAACGCAAACAATCTCGCTCGCCAGCGCCTCGTTCAATATTGCAATTGACTGCTCTTTGTCGAGCTGATAGCTGTCGGTCACCGCTCCCTCATCCAACTTGCGCATCGCCCGCTGCCGAATCTCTTCGACGTCCTTGATAAAGCTCGCCATGGATTCTGCCTCTCTGGAAATGGGCGCGCATAGATCGAGCCCTGTCTTGCGCACACGCATTTTTACGGTTTTGTTGCGCAAATTGACCGGCGGGATGCCAGGGCCAGCGCCATAAATCCAGAAGGCTATCCGTTGGTTCGTACCCGTCTCTAACCCGTCCGCAGTGCTATGCTCTAGGCATGGCCCACCAACCAGAATCTCCCGACACACCCTGCGGCTGCACCATTTGTTACCGGCTTTTTTCCTATGCCGACATCGCCGACTTCTGGGACGATGGCGAGACTCCGGTCTGCCCCTGCTGCGGCTCCGATAACGTCGTCATCTCCACTCCTGACATGATCGTGGACGCGCACTGTCTCTTCGCCATGCGCAAAACGTATCACTGAACGCCACGGAAATCCTACCCGGCAGCTCTCACGTGCTCGCTCTCATCATCGAACCTCGTGTGCTCACACTTTGACACCAAACGGTTGTACAGTAACGCGCAGAGTGCTCCTCCAACGGCTCCGTCCACCGCAGCATACGCAGTTCCCACCGCGACCTGGCTGAGCCTGGGGCGCGCCTTGTAGCCAGGGTAGATCGATGACACCAATCGCAGGAACTCCCTGCCGTATCGCGGCTGAACCACATTCACAACTCCGACGAAGAATACACACCCACTCCACATCAGTGCAGATGAGATCGCGGCAGCTCGAACACTTAGTTTCATGCCCACTCTCCTTTTTTCGTTTTTTCAGATGCGAGGAACCGGCAACTGGACGTACCCGCAACCGGAGCCTTCAAGCCAGCTCTGCACGAAGCTGCAATTTGAGTTAACTTTGATCCGGTCCGGCACGACCTGAGGAAGCCATGGATTACGAAATTACGCCGAAGGAACTACAGCAGCGCCAGCAGCGCAACGAGGAACTCATCATTCTCGACGTGCGCGAACCCTGGGAGCGCCAAACCGCAAACATCGCCCTCAGCCTGCACGTCCCCATGGCGGACATACCATCCCGCCTGCAGGAACTCAATCCCGAACAGCACATCGTCGTGTATTGCCACCACGGCGTGCGTTCGCTCTCGGTCACAGCCTGGCTGCGCAAACAGGGTTACGAGAAGGTGCAATCAATGTCCGGCGGCATCGAGCGCTGGTCGCTGGAAATTGACCCTCAGGTGCCGAGATACTAACCAGTTTTGGAAGCAGGCGGGTGGCCCAGAGTTGGTTCAGTTTGTTCAGTTCCAACTCTGGGGCTTGGATTGTCAAGCCCCGGTAATCGGTAGGGCAGAGATCAGAGTTTGGGACGGATCTTCCATTCGATCACCGAACCAAACGCGGCAAGGAGACCCACTACAACAAACGGAAAGTCGAGGCATAGGGCTTGCAACGTATGGCCCTGCGAGCAGTTCAAGTAAGCCACCCGGGCTACGGCCAAGGCGGCAAGCAGATAAAGCAAGGCGCACAGCAGCAGATGACGGCGAAAAAACTCCTTGACCTGCCAGAGAACTCTCCGCATTCGCTTCCTCGGAACCAGATGATCTCGCGACACCCGCGCTTATCAGAATAGCAGCAGCAAACACGATCGTTGTCGGCAAACAGGCCCAGTAGCTCACAGTTCGACAAATCGACCGAGGAGGTATCAGGCGCTTTCCCGGTTGAATTTTGCCGTTACCGTCTGAAACATATTATTGAGTTTTCAAGAACAGCACGGAAACGCCGTCATTGAATGCGACACGATAGCGCGTGTCGTGCTGCAAAGCCTTTGTGAGTGCGCGGCTGGGGTTCCCTAGGATGATATTGGCTTTCGCCAGGTTGGGATCTTGGTCCCACCCCGGAGCCATATTCCAGGTATCCCATGATCGCTCGATCTCCTGCGCGCCATGCACATTCGTTCGGCCATCGATGGAAGGTGGCAGGTTGGGAACGGCATAAATTAGGAATCCGCCCCAGTTAAAGTCGTTAAAAATGGGACTCGCCGGATGATGCTCATGGAGGTATGCGACTGAGCCGACCGGGAAGACGCGCGCGAGGCGCGCCAGTAGGTCCTCGTTGCTTGGTGCTACGAACTGCAGGCCAAGGAAAATTATGAGCGCGATCACCGCTGCCGCTACGTATGCCTGCTGGCGAGGCAGGGGAGGAGTCTTTGCTTGTTCGCGCTTTGCCAATGCGGTGCCGAGCACCGTGCAAGCGACTATCACAAGCACCCATACATCGCGCTCGACCCGGAGGGCCGAAACCAACGCCCACAGCAGCAGGACTGCAAACACGCCGCGATCTCTGCGCAACTTCCAAAGCGCCACAATCGCGGCTATCGCCAGCGCAAGCGCGACCCAGTTCAGCCACTGCGTGAAGTCCATCGGATTAGTCTCCGACACGAGTTTGGCCAGTTGTGGCTGACGACTGTACTCCCAAAGCACTCGATACACGCCGGCCCGATACGGGTTCAGCAACGTCGCGACGAAGCTGGCGGCCAAAACGCCCCACAGCGTCGATGCAGAGATTTGCGACTGAGTCCCTGCGTCTACTGATTTGAAAATTCGGTTCAACTGCGGTGCGACACAAAACACACCTGCAATGAAGAGTCCGTAAACAAACTGCACATGCAGGTTGGCCCACACCGCAAACAAAGCAGGAAGAACCCACAGTATGCGTGTGTTGCCGGTGCGACGGCTTTTCAGCAGCACGTCAAGGGTAACGATGAACAGCAGTGTGGAGAACATGCCTGGACGAGGCGCGTACACGCGTGCCATCGCCATCGCGCCAACAAATGTCAGTCCGACGGAAGGCCAGAAGCTCTCGGTGATGCCGTGCAGCAACTTGAGCAGTGCGGCCGTAATGCCGAGGCACATCACCACGTTGTAGATCACGATGCCGAGCAAGTCCCAACGCAAAGTGAAGAGGTGGATCATCACTTCGAACAACCAGCTATACGCGACCCAGGGCTTGCCCATACCTGTAGCAGAGAACGGATCGACGCGCGGAAACGCATGGTGCTGGAGAATCCACTCCCCTGTGCGCATGTGCCACCACACGTCAGGGTCGGCAACCGTCGCGAAGTGCATGTACTGCAGGGGATACCAGCAGAAGAGAACCGCCAGAGCGAAAATCTTGACCCACTCCGAGGAGAAGAATCTTGCCCAGCCAGAGTTCAGCGACAACTGGGAACAAGTCGGGCGTGTAGCGGTTGAGATGCTCAAGGTGTGTTTAGTTTGCCCGAACGGCGGCGATTCTGCAAAGTGCGTAGTTGCATTGCCGGCTGGGCAAACAACACGCATCACTGCTGTCCGGCTAAAATGTGAGGCGCTCATATAAAGCACATAAAATCATTGCGATAGACGGTGTAGAGGATTTCTCGATTTGAAATGAAAGAAGGACCATTTGGCGGCTTTGGCTATCCAGCGCCGGAGCAGAATGGTGAATGAACCTTGGGCGCACCGTCTTCTCCCAGATCATGGAGCACCTGCCCGCATACGAGTTTAAAAAGTGCGTGGCTCGCTATCATGGTGACTCTCACTCACGCGGTTTCTCCTGCTTGGACCAGTACTTGGCAATGGCTTTCGCACAGCTGACTTATCGCGAGAGTTTGCGCGACATTGAAGCGTGCCTACGTTCTGTTGGTGGAAAGTTATACCACATGGGGTTGCGCGGCAAGGTGTCGCGTACAACATTGGCCGACGCCAACGAGACCCACGACTGGCGGATCTTCGCCGATCTCGCGCAGGTCTTGATCGGTATCGCACGGCCACTGTATGCGAACGATCCGATCGGTGTGGACTTAGATCAGAGCCTCTACGCCTTGGACTCGACTACCATCGATCTATGTCTGTCGATGTTCCCGTGGGCAAAGTTTCGCAAGCACAAAGCCGCAGTTAAGATGCACACGCTGCTGGATCTGCACGGCAATATCCCTACGTTTATCCGCATCACCGATGGCAAGGTGCATGACGTCAACATACTCGACGAGATCATTCCGGAAGCTGGGTCCTTCTATGTCATGGATAGAGCATACATAGATTTCGAGCGATTGTTCGGGTTCACGCTCAGCTCGGCCTTCTTCGTCGTGCGCACCAAGTCCAACATTTTGATTCAGCGGCGCTACTCGCATCCGGTCGATAAGAGCACTGGCGTTTGCTCCGATCAGACCGTTGTTCTCACATCCTTCGAATCCGCTACCTCGTATCCGGACACTCTGCGACGAGTCAGTTACTTCGACGTGAAAACCGGCAAGCGACTGAAGTTCCTGACCAACAACTTTGCGCTTCCAGCGCTGACCATCGCCCAAATATATAAGGCCAGGTGGGAAGTTGAATTATTTTTTAAGTGGGTCAAGCAGCATCTTCGAATTAAGAAGTTCTATGGCACCAGCGAGAACGCGGTGAAGACTCAGATATGGATCGCAGTATCGATGTACGTGCTGGTGGCCGTCGTGCGCAAGCGGCTGGAGTTGGAGGCGAGCCTTTACCAGATTCTACAAATTCTCAGCGTATCGCTCTTCGAGAAAACGCCCATTCTACGGGCACTCGAAGCATATGCGCCGGAATTATGCGAGCGAGTGAATATGCGGGCGGGCGAAATTCTTCCCAAGACGCCCTCTATGAAAACAGCAACCAACTGATTCTATTCGACTTGTAGCCGGACAGTAGTGAACACGCATATGGTTCACGGAGCCCGGCGCACGCTGATCTTGCTAATCATCCGCACCCATCGTGCGGGGCGCTGGTCTTCTGGCACGATCAATTGCAGTGGGCCGTGTTTGTCATCCAGCGGCCTGCCATCCAGCGTGTCGGCCACCAGAATCTGGTTCTGCTGAAACATCGGATCGACCTCTGCGATCGCCAGCACCACTTCGTATCCGTCCCTTGCGCTAATAACGATGTAGTTGCGCATCTCGGGACCGCTCAGTTTCTCTCCGGCAGGGACTCCAACCTGATCCAGCAGTGCACGTATCGGCACGCCTTCGTACTTCTCTTGTTTCTTTGTATGCGGATTTGTCACGGTCAAGGTCTGATGCGGCATCTTTTGAAACTCGGACTGCGAGATCGTCTTCTGAGCGCCGCCCTCAACCTCGAGTGTAAGCTGCGCCATCGTGATAACGCTCGACAGCATTACCGCTGCGATTACCAAGCACTTCGCCGTTTGCTGCATTCGTCCTCCTCCGTTCTGCGGAACCTCATGTCACGTATGAACAAAATCGTCATAGCGGGCGGTTGCGAGCCCCTGTCTTTCGCTCAAAGCGATCATCCGCCACGATATTCCTGGCCGATTTGCCGGCTACCATCCTACGCGCTCTACATCGAAAGAAGCGAAGTCCGATCCAGCAGGTAAATCAGCCAGAGACCCTCGAAGTCTTCACATTGCAAATGGGATTCTTATATTGAATGCAATGGTCCGGCAAACCTTGATTCAACACGGAGCGTCTTAGTGCTGTTGCTTACAGATTACGCTGTCACGTAAACAGGAGTACCCTAATGTTGAAAGCCTGGGCTCATGTTGCAGGCACGTCGATTTCCGTCGTTTCCACACTTTCGATTTCTGCGTGCAATTTGTTTGCATGCAGGCGACTGAGGATTGCGGTGCTGGGTATAAGTCTGTTTTTGCCGCTCTGCGCATTTTCGCAAAACGCTACCACCGGACAAATTACCGGAGTGGTGAGAGATCCCAGCCAGGCGGTAGTGGTTGGCACTCAGGTGACACTTACGAATGCGCAGACCAATGCGAAAATTATGGCCACCACGAATACCCAGGGCGCTTACACGTTTCGGGACCTGCAACCCGGCAGCTATGTCGTCGAAGTCGATACCAAGGGCTTTAAGCCGAGCATCAGTCCGGAACTCAATGTGGCAGCGGGCCAGACGGTCACCTCCGACTTCGCGCTGGAAATTCCCGGAGCGCAGGAAACCATGACCGTCTCCGCCAACTCAGCGAATGCCTACCGCGTGGACAACGTAGCGCCAGGTAGTCCGCTTGGCAAGCTGCCAATCGTAGATATGCCTTACAGCGTCAACGTAATTTCGCGCCAATTGATCGATGACACGATATCGAGGAACTTTAAGGAAGTCGCCAAGTACCTGCCCCTGGTCCAGTACCAGGAGATGCAAGGCCCGGAGATTTTACGCCCCGAGTCCCGCGGCATGCAGGGAAGCAACATGCAAAACGACCTCAAGGATGGGATGGGGTTCGCAGTCACCACGCCCTCGGCTCTTGAGGAATATGAACAGATCGAGGTCCTCACCGGTCTCGGTGGTGCAATGTATGGTCCCGCAAATCCATCGGGCATGTTTAACTTCGTAACCAAGCGCCCCACCGACGAACAGTTTCGCGAACTCGAACTGGATTACGAGGGCAAATCGGTTGGAACAGCGCATCTCGATCTGGGTGGACGCGTTGGGCCGAACCATATGTTTGGCTACCGTACGAACCTGGTGATTGCGGATGGTACCGGCTACGTCACCGCTAGTGAACTGCGCCGCCAACTGGCCGCCATCGCACTCGATGTGCATCCCGCTGAACACACTGTCATCCAAGGTAATTTCAGCTACTACAACTTGTTCATGCGTGGATATCCGGGATGGTTTGCCTATTTGCCGACCAAGACCGCGCCGTCTGTGCCTGGGTCCAAGAGTATTTTGTTGCCGTTGAATGCGCCGGACCCGACTGTCCGGGGCTTTGGCCAAACCTTTGCAGGTCCGGATCTTAACAGCCAGATTAGCGAAGTGCGGGTGTTGCAGACTTTCGGCCAATGGCAGCTTGTTCTCGGAGTGCTGAACCAGCTTTCCGATCGGCTTGTCAGCACTCCAGTCTCTTCATTTATCGACAACAAGGGTGATTACCAACAGTACCCCGAGAACGTGTTCCAGAATACGCTTGCCCCTCGTTTTCAGGTAAAAAGCGACTTGGGTTATCTGACTGGCAATTTCAAGACCTGGAGCGTTGCCCACAACGTGGTGATCGGAAGCAACGGTTACAAATTTTCGACGTGGCAACCCTCCATCCCTTCCCCCACTACCGGCACACCTTATGCCTTAACCACTTTGTGCCCGGCAGGGGTCAAGGCGCCTTGCACAGGTAACATCTCCAACCCGTTTATCGCTGTCGAGCCTCCGGCCGGCCTGATTTCCTACACTAAGACCAACCCTGAGAATGGGATCTACGTGAACAACATCATCCATCAGCAGGGATTTGTCCTGGCCGATACCATTACCCTCACTCCGCGTTGGCTCTTGAGATTGACTGTCAACCAGTCTTGGACATGGGTAAACGTTTACCAACACAACGCCGCGAGTCACTTCGCGACGATTCCGAGCCCCACGGGTAACTCTTCGTTCCAGGGCGTCAGCCCCGGCGCCAGCTTGATGTTCAAGCCTCGTGTGAACATGACGATCTATGGAACCTTTGTCCAAAGTATCCAGCCCCCGGACATCGCGGCAGCCGCCTCCGCTCCTGCAATCACCATCAACGCCAACCAGGTGCTTCCGGCCTATCGCAGCAAAGAAGGAGAGATTGGCTACAAACTGGTACTGCGCAAGCTCAACTTTTACACCGATGTCTTCCGCATTAACCGGCCGTTTGCAACCTACGTCACCAACGTTGTTAGCCCAGTATGCGGCGCTCAGTCAGGCACCGCTAACTGTCAGGAACTTGAGATCGTAGGCAACCAGGTAAATTACGGCGCTGAGGCGATGCTCTCCGGCAGGATCATCCAAAGACTAATGCTGGTCGGTGGGTTTTTGGCGTTGCATCCAAAGCTCACGGACACGGGTTTCGCCGCGACAAACGACAAGAACTTCGTGGGTATTCCCGACTGGCAGTCCAATATTCTTGCTGAGTACACTCTGCCCAAACCGACTGGCCTGTTCCTGAACTTCGACTGGCGGCACGTCGGACGGCGAGCGGTCGACGACATTAACAGCGCCTTCACACCCCAGTACAACACTTTCGATCTCGGCTTTCGCTACACGAGAAGGATCGCGGGAAAGGTAAGCAACTGGCGTGTCTGGGTCGACAACATCTCCGATGTGCATTACTGGTCCACCTTGGGGCCGGGCAGCATTACCGGAGCCAGCACAGGAAGCTACCTCGGCCACCTGGGAGAACCGCGCCTCGTCACGGCATCCATGAGGATTGACTTTTAGGCTCGTTCGAAGAGAGTCATACATTTTGCTGATGCTTTCAAGAGGTCATCGACACAAGAGGTGGACCAACTTCCTAGTCGAATACCACGGTCTTCTTTCCATATAGCAGCACGCGATTTTCCAGATGCCAGCCTACTGCGCGTGAGAGCACAACCTTCTCCAGGTCGCGTCCCTTCTGCACCAGATCCTGCACCGAGTCGCGGTGCGAGATGCGCACCACCGCCTGCTCGATGATCGGACCGTCGTCCAGAATTTCCGTCACGTAATGGCTGGTCGCGCCAATCAACTTCACCCCGCGCTCAAACGCCTGATGATACGGACGCGCTCCGACGAAGGCCGGCAGAAACGAGTGATGAATGTTGATGACCTGATGGGGAAACTCCGCTAAAAATGCGGGCGAAAGAATCTGCATGTAACGCGCCAGCACCACCACGTCGCACTCATGCTCGCGCAGCATGGCGACCTGTTGCCGCTCCACCTCTGCCTTGGTTTCGCGCGTTACCGGCGTATGCACAAAGTTGGCGCCGTAGAATCCCGCCAGCCGTTCGGTGTCGGTGTGGTTGGAGATCACGAGCGGAATGTCGCAGTCCAACTCGCCCGCCTTGTGACGGTAAAGCAGATCGGCAAGGCAGTGGTCGTACTGCGAAACCAGGATACCCATCCGCGGACGCCGCTTGCCTTTGGCCAGCCGCCATCGCATCTCGAAGCGTTCGGCAATCTCGGCAAACTCATCGCCCAACTCGTCCAGGCTCACGTCCAAGTCAGACGGATCAAACTCCACACGCATCAGGAACAGGCTCGTCTGCTCGTCGCGATGCTCATCGGCGTGCAGAATATTTCCATTATGGCGAAAGACGAAATCGGAAATCACAGCAACCAGACCCTTGCGGTCCGGGCAACTGATCAATAACACTGCGGAACGGCTACTCGAATTATCAGGCAAGGTTCACTCGTCCAATCATAATTGTAGGAATGAACCGCAGTGTACCATTGCCGGACGCATGCTGGAACGCGCTCAGCGGACGAGTCGTTATCGTTGTTGTGGGGAGCGTCTCAGGCGGCGCGCTTATGAATTGCGCGCCGTGCATTCTCCAACTCTGCGGAAGTGAACTCGTTTTTACCGTGTGCCTGGCGTGCGTGCGACCGCATATACCCTAAAACCTCTTCCTCGCTCTTGCCGGAAACGCTCCAGGAGCAGTCGGGACAGCTCAGGCTGCGGTCGCCGTGCGTCGGCGCACCCTCCCAAGCCGCCGGGTTCTGCGCCGCTTCATCCTGTGGATAGGAAGTGAAGCGCACATCGCCCGCGCCCCGCGCATTGGGACTCCAATTTTCGAGATCGGCCTCGCTCGCCTCTCTGCGCTCATCCGGCGTGCTCAAAGGGTTCGGTGGATTGATTTCATCCTGCGAAGACTGAACGCTCGGGTTCTCCACGGCAGGTAGCTCCGCCAATTCGTCGTGAATCTTCTTGTTGATCATCTCCCTCCACCCTCGCTTACACCTCTCCGCCAAGTTTGATGCATGCCTTGAGTCAGACGGTTAACGGAAAAGATAATGGTTCAGTAGTGACATAGTAATCAAGGTGTCAATGTCTTGCAAAACCTCCTAAACCATTAACGAAAAGGTACACGGGATCTTTAGAATCCGCCTCTGCTTCTGAGACATCGAAGCTACAAAGAGGAGGACCATGTCAGCTCATCCCACACACCAAAACGGTGAGCAAGTAATTGTTGGAGTCACCCGCGACCCGGTCCTGCGTCCGGTCGGAGCTGTGCTGGTCGTGGTGGGCTTACTCTGGATTTTGTTTTGGGGCATGTCTCTACAGGCCGGAACCTACGGGCAGCCGATCGCGGCGGCGGTGCTGATCGCTGCGGGATTACTGGCTGCCCGCATTGGGAAGCCCGAGGAAGAGGTGTAACCCCTGGAGTGGTCACAGCCTCGGGCGCGAGCAGCGGCAAGAAGTACAACAGGGCGAAGCATCGGCTTCGCCGTGTGTTTATGCGGCTTTGCGCAGCTTCAGAACTCCTGATCTCGCCCCGTAGATCCTGTCGGGCAGGGAAAACGGAATGATCCTGAAAACTGTTGCCAGAGGGGCTGCTTTGGATTAAGAAAGAGCATGCCGCAGATGCAACTGCCGATATTCCCTGCCGGAGTGACCGAGATCAATCACCACATAGCGGTGGCAAAGGAGGCGGGCACGGTGTACTACATCCACGGCCACCTGCCGGTGTTCCGCCACGCGGAGAACGATGTGCGTGGATTTCGCATGTTCACCAGCCAGATGATCGTCAACGGGACGGTGAAGCCCAAGGAGATTGTCCAGGCGTTCGGCGTTCCGATGATTGCAGTGAAGAGGTATGTGAAGGTTTTTCGGGAGCAGGGGGCCAACGGGTTCTACGCGGTGAAACCCCGTCACAGTTCAGCCTCGGTGCTGAAAGGGGAAGTGCTGCAGCGAGCGCAGAAGTTGCTTGACGAGGGGCAGAGCGTTCCGGAAGTGGCGAGTGAACTGAATGTGTTGGCGAACACGCTGCACAAGGCGGTTGACGCTGGACGCTTGCGAAAGCTAAAAAAAACGAACCCGCCACCACCGAAGTAAGCAACAAGAGTGGTCGCAGTCAGATCGACAGCCAAGCGCCGATGGGAAACGCCGCGACGCGTTCGTTGGAGCGAGTAGCGGCCGCGATGGGAGAGCTGGAGTCGGCGCCCATCGAGTTTCAAGCTACCTGCGATGTAACCCGGGGCGGCGTGCTGCTGGCATTGCCTGCGCTGTTGGCGACCGGGTTGTTGCGCTACACGCCGGAGATGTACCAGCTCCCAAACGGATTTTATGGCATTGACAGCATCTTCCTGCTGCTGGCATTGATGGCGCTGGGGCGGATCCGGTCTCTGGAACAGCTTCGTTATCAAGCGCCAGGCGAGTGGGGCAAGCTGCTGGGACTGGACCGCATTCCCGAAGTGAGGACGCTGCGGGAGAAGTTAAAACTGCTGTGCCACGACTTGGGTCAAGCCCTGCGCTGGAACGCCGCACTGGCCAAGGAATGGATCGCCCAGCAAGATGCCTCGGAACTGTTTTTCTACTGCGATGGCCACGTGCGCGTCTATCACGGGGAGCAGACGGCGCTACCGCGCCATTACGTGGCGCGCCAGCGATTGTGTTTACGGGCTACCACCGATTACTGGATCAATGCCATGGATGGCCAGCCATTTCTGTATGTCAACAAAGAGGTGGATCCGGGACTGATCGCCACGCTCAAGCAGGATGTGATTCCGTGGCTGGAAGTGAATGTGATCCAGCCGCCGGAGCAACAGCGGCGCATGGCGGAAGATCCTCGTACCCACTGGTTCACAATGGTGTTCGACCGGGAAGGCTACAGTCCCGAGTTATTCGAGCAGCTGTGGCAGAAGCGGATTGCCATTCTGACCTATCACAAGTTTCCCCAGGGCGAGTGGCGCAGCGAAGAATTCACCACGCACCGCGTCCAGCTGGTGAGCGGCGAAATCGTGACCATGAAACTGGCCGAGCGCGGTACCCAGTTGTCGAACCGGTTCTGGGTACGCGAGATTCGCAAACTCAGCGACGGCGGCCATCAGACTTCGATCTTAGCCACCAACTTCCAGCTGCCAATGACCACGCTGGCACCGTCGTTATTCGCCCGATGGTCTCAGGAAAACTTCTTCCGCTACATGCGCGAACATTACGGATTGGATAGCTTGATTGAGTATGGAACCGAACCCGTTCCTGATGCGATCCAGGTGGTAAATCCGGAGTGGCGCAAACTCGACGGCAAGATCCGCTCCAAAATCGGCCAGCGCCATCGGCAGGCGGCTCAGTTCGGAGCCCTTGCTTTATCGGAGGATCCCACCAACTCTGAAGTTCAGGGTTTTCAGCAGCGCAAGGCGCAACTGCGGGAAGACATCGAAAGTCTCGATTTGCAGATCGACCAACTCAAACAGTCGCGCAAGGACACTCCGCATCACATTCCCGTGAAGCTATTGCCAGAGGAAGACCGATTTACTCGGCTGCGTACCGAACGAAAGCATTTCGTCGATACCATCAAGATGATCGCTTATCGCGCCGAATCCAGCATGGCCTCCCTGCTTCGCGAACATATCGCCCGCACTGACGATGCCCGCGCCTTGCTGCGCCAGATCTTCGATACCGAGGCTGATCTTACCCCTGACCTCATCACCAACACCTTGACTGTCCGCCTCCACCATCTCACCCAGGCGGCTCACGATCAGGCCATCGAGAAACTGTTGGCGGAACTCAACGCCACGAAAACCATCTTCCCCGGTACACACCTCACGCTCGTCTTCAAACTCGGGTCATCCTGATTTCAACCAGATCAGGAGGTCTGAGCTTACTTCTTCGCTTTCGCAGCATCGAGCTTGGCCCGCTTTGCGGCAGCCCATCCCTCTTTGATGATTAGCTCGGGGCGGCTGAGTCCGAGCGAATCGTCGGGAACATCGCGAGTGATGCAGGAGCCCGCGCCGACATAGGCTCCGTTGCCGATGCTGATGGGTGCGACCAGCGTGGTGTCACTGCCAATGAAGGCTCCCGCGCCGATCACCGTCTTGTGCTTGCTCACTCCGTCGTAGTTGCAGGTTATGGTGCCCGCGCCGATGTTGCTGCGTTCGCCGACCTCGACATCACCCAGATAGGTGAGGTGATTGGCCTTTGCACCGCGTCTGAGCTTCGCCTTCTTGGTCTCCACGAAATTGCCGACATGCGCCTCAGGCCCGATTTCACTGCCTGGGCGAATCCTTGAGTAAGGGCCAAGGATCGCCTCATCGTCCACGATGGAGTCTTCGGCAATGGTTCCATGGTTGATGCGAACGCGGTTGCTTATACGCATGTTGGTGAGCACCGAGTAGCTGCGGATGAGGCAATCTTCCCCGATACTGGTTTTGCCGAGCAGTTGCACAAAGGGCTCGATGACCGTATCCGCGCCAACCTTGACATCAGCGTCGATGAGAACTGTTTCCGGTTGGAAGATAGTGACGCCGTCGTCCATCAGCTCGCGTGTTTTCCGTTCGCGGAGGATTGAGTCTAGCTGCGCGAGCTCGCGGCGTGTGTTGACGCCAAGTACCTCGCTGGGGTTGGCAGCACGCAGAGCCAGCACGGGTTTGCCATCGCGCTGCAGGATGGACGCAATCTGCGTGAGATAGAACTCGCCATGCGGATTGTCGGTAGAGAGCTGGTCGATGCGCGAGAATAGTTCGGCGACATTGAAGGCGTAGATGCCGGAGTTAATCTCTCCAATGTTTTGCTGCGCGGGAGTGAGTTGCTTCTGCTCGACGATGGCTTCGACTTCATCGGTGCAGACGCCGTGCTCGACGCGGCGCACGATGCGTCCGTAGCCGAAAGGATCGAGAGGTTCGGCCGTGAGAATGGTCATGGCCGCTGCACGGGAGAGATGGAAGTCACGCACTGCGGCGATAGTCTCCGGGCAAATGAGCGGCACGTCGCCGCTGAGCACGAGGACATGATCGTAGCTTGCGAGCGCCTCGCGGCATTGCATGAGGGCGTGCCCGGTGCCGCGCTGGTCGAGTTGCTCGATAAACCGGGTCCCAAGCGGTGCGAACTCAGTGCGAACGCGCTCCGCCTCATGTCCGATGATGCAGAAGATATCGGTCGGCGAGACGATGCTGCTGGCAGCACGGACAACGTGGCCGAGCAGGGGGCGTCCGGCGATCTGGTGCAGCACCTTGGGCAGCTTCGATTTGAGGCGGGTACCCTTGCCGGCGGCGAGAATGGCGATGGCAAATCGTGAGTTCGGCATGTCGTAATTATTGTAATGCAGGGGAGCGGGCAGGCGCGTGGTAGTGCGCGTGAGTCAGAAGACGCGTTCAGGAACAATCTTGTCAGGCGAGGCTCGCAAGATGCGGGCGGTTCGGCTTGCACTTGTCAGCGACAGCGAGCCTATTGTTTATTCGCAACTTGCTGCGCCGGCAGTTCAGATTTCTGCCAGCCTGGTCCGGGGTTATATTCCTTCATGGCTTGGGCAAGCTCTCCGGTTCGTTTGCCGAGATCCTTCTGATACACGACTCCATTCTCGTTGACGATGAACGTCATTACACCCGACGATCTGTACTCGGCAGGATAGGCGACGAAGGCAAAGCCCTTGGTCATCTTGCGATCTACAATGTAACTCTTCGCGCCACCTTGGGCAGTTTTCCCCTGAGCTGTCAGAACGCGGTAATAGTAGCCGCGGAACGGAGTCGCGGCACTCGGTGAGCCTTCGCCGTGAGCCGAAACGAATGCGGCGGCAACCAGTGGGCCGATCGGGCTTTGCGTCTCACTTCCGGATGCTTTCCAATAGAGACCATCCTGTTTCCCGTCATCGCTGGAGATCTTCAGGGCGTACTGGTGATGTTGGGAGGAATATTCCTTTTCCGCAGAGACGAGTTCTTCGCAGACGCGAATGGCCGACGCTTCATTGCGTCCGACGCGCCGGTACAGAATCTCTTTCTCTCCGGCTGCGGTATCGAAGAACCAGGAATTCCCCTTGTGCACGAGCGGGATGGGCGTGGGCCAGTTCTCGGCGCCGATATACAGGACGGTAGTGCCATCGGGTTCTTTCACCAGACGGTGCATCTGTTGATATTTTTGCGCGAACGTCGCACGGTTCTGGGCGTCCTCGGCTTGGTCTCCCGATGAAACGATCCGCCTTGCATTAGGTCCGAGAATTTCGAGCATGGCTTTTTCGTCGTTATTCTTGGCTGCTGTTACGAGTGCGTTGCTTGCATCTTCCGGCGAGGAGAATGTTTTCTGTCCCGCCTGCTGAGCCAGGGCATGACCGGGAAAGCAGGCTGCACAAAGGATCGCCACCGCAGCTAATTGAGGAAAGTTGGTCCAATGAGATTTGTTCAGCTTCAATTGCCGCATATTGTCTTTCTCCTTCTATATCCCACAAGCTACCCGGAACAGAACGAAGCCTCGATTAGCGGTGTCCGCCTCCGCCGCCGTGGAACCCTCCGCCTCCGCCATGAAATCCTCCGCCTCCACCGTGAAATCCTCCACCTCCGAAACTGGAACTTCCGCGCGAGGAAAAGCTCCGCACCTGCCCGCCATGGTCGATGCCGCTGAAGGCTCCAGAGTGGACACCAGTTTGACCGCGAGGTTCAGCAAATCCTCGCGCCGCAGAGTTGCTTCCGTTGAAAGGACGGGATGTTGCGCCGGGATGGTTAAAAACACCGCCGTGTTGTACGTTTCTCTCTACGCCGCGTGTACCACCGCCGCGATAAAAAGCGTTACGGTTATAAAACGTCCGGGTGGGGGAGAAGTAGTGGCCGTGGTTGAAGAGGATGGCGTGGTGATGCCAATCGGTTCCCCAATGTGGATAGCCCCAGCCGAAGCCTCCGAAGTAGCCGACTCCGAAGCCGATTCCAAATGAAAGGTACGGGCCGCCAAACCAGATTCCGGGATAGGCGTACCATCCCGGCCACGGCGGCAGGGGGTAGCCGTAGACCAACCATGGATCATAAGCAGGGACGTAGACGACAGTGGGGTTTGCGGGTTGAACCTCGATGGTGTTGTCTTGCGTGGTCACGGTTTGCTGCGGCGTGCTCTTCAGAGTGCCGGCTTGTTCCGCCTTCTGGCGCATCACTTGAATGGAATCCATTACGGCCTGTTGCTGGTTGTAGTAGGCATCACCAAGAGAGGATGTCCAGGAAAGGTTCTTGTCCATGTTCCCAAGCACGTCTGGAAATGCAGTGAGCGCCTTTACGCTTGGATCCCAGGGTTGCTGGTCCACAGCTTTTGCCAGGGCGTCGCCCTTTAAGTCAGGATGCGCTTGCAACCATCTGTCGGCCTCGACGACTTGGTCGGGAAATGTGGAAGCGGCAAGAACTTGCGCTACAAGCGAATCCGGGTATAACGCAATCGGGGCTACCAGTTGCTGCAACTGCTCGGGAGACTGTTGGATGTATGGAGTCCCCTGCGCTCCCTGCGCCTCCTCGGGCTCTGGCGGGGGTGGGACTTGTGCGGATGAAGGCGCGGGATGCGCGCAGCTGGCAATCAACAGAACCAGCGGCAATAAGTAAATTAAAGTCTGCTTGCGCCACTTTGCCCGGCCCGCAAAACTTCTGAAGATCTTCTTTTGCAGTTTCATTGCCAAGGCCTTTCTGAATAGTCCGATGCAATCGTGGCGCAACGAAGTTGCAAATTTCAGGGCAACCTTTCGGAACTCGCTCCGAAAGGGAAAAATCAATACTCAGAGGGATGGGGCCGGCAATTGTTTTTCCTGTAGGAGGCGCGCAGGGAGGTTCAGTAGATCGAGAGCGACGCGGTCGGCGGCATGGCGCGCGAAGTGGCTGGCATCGAGGTAGTCGCCGAGAATAGGTGTGACGCCAAGGGCACGAATGGCTTCGAGGTCGTTAAACAGGGGCTCGGAGTTATCTTCGGCGTAGCGGGCGCGCAACTCGCCGGGAACAGGCGCGCAGTTGAGCATGGCGTAATCGAAGACGCGGCACTTGGCGTGATCAAAAATGGCCTGGATGTGTTGCGAGGCAGAGAGGCCGGTGCTTTCGTTGGGCTGGGTCATGAGGTTACCGATGTAGACGCGAACGGCGTTGGAACGACGAATCGCCTCGGGCACGCCACGAATGAGGAGGTTGGGAATGCAACTAGTGAAGAGCGATCCGGGGCCGACGCTGATGATATCGGCATGAAGAATGGCATCGATCGCCTGGGGCAGCGGGCGGACATTGGCCGGAACGAGGCGCAGGCGGGCGATGCCGTTGCGGCTGGCGGTAATATTGGTTTCGCCGCGAACGCGCTCGCCATCGTGCATGAGCGCATCGAGCTGCACGTTGCTGCTGGTGGAGGATGGATAGATTTCGCCACGGGTCTTCAGAATGGCGGAGCTGAGCTTGACGGCCAGAGAAAAATCGCCGCAGACATCGGCGAGGGCGGTGAGAAAGAGATTGCCGAAGCTGTGGCCCTCAAGGCTGCCGCCGTTGCCGCCGAAACGATAACGGAAAAGTTGCGAAAGCAGCTCTTCATCATCGGAGAGCGCGGTCATGCAGTTGCGGATATCACCCGGCGGAGGAACGCCGAGTTCCTTGCGGAGGCGTCCGCTGGAGCCGCCGTCGTCCGTTACGGTGACAATGCCGGTGAGGCGCGAGATGAATGGCGCAAGGGGCGCGGGCGCAGAAGAGTCAGCCGGTGAGATGGAAAGAACGTGCCGCTTGAGTCCGCGGAGCAGCGTGGACAGGCCAGTGCCGCCACCGAGGGCGACGACCCGGAGACTTTCCAAACGGTTTGGCACGACGTTCGCTGTTGTCATCGCTCTCGCAGGAGCAGGGAAGCGGGAGAACGTGCTTCCTTACGACTCAACCGAGGTTATGCTCCAACTGTCCCTTCGGGATAGAGCAGCTCGGTAAAACGCGGATCGTCGGCCATGTTGCGGAAATCCGAGTCATTGCGGGCCTGGAAACGATTGCCCGGGTTAAGGCGGATTGCTTCCTCAAGATGTTTCAGGCTCTCCGAAGTTCGTCCGGTGAGGCACTCCAGCACGGCTAGGCCGTACCAGATAAAATCAAGGCCAGGACGTTGAAGGCAAAGGGCTTCCAGGTGCTCGCGAGCGGTGACGAAGTCGCCGAGGTTCATGAGCGAAACCGCGAAATCGTAATGCTCTTCGGGAGTTTGGAAGGTGTTCTGAATTTGCCCCAGCTGCTGCTTGCATATATTGAGATGAACTTTGGCGCGATCGGCCAACTCGCTGATTCCGGATCCGATCACGCTTCTCAACAGTGCCTTGGCTTTGTCGAATTTCTGGGTCTGCAGCAGCTTGAGAGCCTGTTCGTAGCTCTGCACGGCCTGGGAGTCGCGCATGTAGCTCATTGGCTGCGTCTTTGCGCGACTCCGCATTGGGTTTAGCAGAGGTGCTTTTCGGTTTGACTTCGATTTTTTTGGTCATTGGCCCTTCCAGAAACGCGATTCATCCATCCGTTCCGGAGCTACAAAGCTTTGGAAACGGTAATTAGTTCAGAATACTGCTTTATACCGTGTGCAGGAGGCAGCGTCAACCGGGTGGGTACCCGAGGCAGGGCGGCGGATGCAGGAAATGAGGAATTTGGCTC
This sequence comes from uncultured Acidobacteriota bacterium, assembly GCA_963786435.1. Taxonomy (GTDB): domain Bacteria; phylum Acidobacteriota; class Terriglobia; order Terriglobales; family Acidobacteriaceae; genus TOLSYN. The sequence continues at coordinate 436,284 of CAWAZK010000002.1, read as the reverse complement.
AACCTGCAGCTCGGTTACAAGTCTATTAGTATAATTAGGTGGAGTGTGGAAGATGGACGAGAGTCAAAGCCCGGCGCAGGATGGCGGGACGGTGGAATCGAAGGTTGGACGAGGCTCATGGAACTGGTTGCGCGAGACTGCGATCTCGCTGGGAATCTCGATGTTCATCATCGTCTTCCTCTACCAGCCGGTGAAGGTGGAGGGCACCAGCATGATGCCGGGACTGGCCGACCATGAGCGCATCTTCATTAATAAGTTCGTTTACCGCTTTGAGGCCATCGAGCGCGGAGACGTGGTGGTGTTCCGATATCCGGGCGATCCGAGCAAGAATTACATCAAGCGCATCGTGGGGGTACCTGGCGACCAGATTGAGATCCTTCGCGGGACGGTTCTTGTGAACGGCAATCGGTTGGCTGAGCCCTATGTGCCGGCGCAGTTCCGCGACGAGCGCTCGATGAGCGAGATTGTGGTTCCGAAAGGAAGCTACTTTGTGCTGGGCGACCACAGAAATCTTTCCAGTGACAGCCGTGACTTTGGAGTGGTGCAGCGAGACGCAATCTTCGGCAAGGCGGTTTTCGCGTACTGGCCTACGGAGATGATGGGCAAACTGCACTAGAACCAAAGCAGATTGGAACAGGACGGCAAGATGAGACTGGCAATCTTCGGCGCAACCGGCGGTACAGGATTAGAACTGACGCGGCAATCGCTGGAAAAGGGCCACAGCGTACGGGTGCTGGTGCGGAATCCCAACCGGATGCCGCTGTCAGACCAGAATATGCGGGTGGTGCTGGGCAATGTGCTGGATCACGAGAGCGTGCGAAAGACCGTGCTCGGCGCAGACGCGGTGCTGAGCTGCCTGGGACAGCGCAATCTGCTGCGCAATACGCGAGTGTGTTCGGTGGGCACGCATCTGATCATCGAAGTGATGAAGGGGATGGGCGTGCGAAGGCTGGTGGTGGAGTCGGCCTTTGGCGCGGGCGAAAGTCTTGCAGTGGCCAACGCGCTGGAGAGGCTACTGTTCGCAACGCTGCTGTGGGCTCCGTATCAGGACAAGAACGTGCTGGAACCAGAGGTGAAGGCGAGCGGGTTGGAGTGGACGATCCTGCGTCCGACGGTGCTGACCAAAGGAGCACTGACGGGTCGCTATGTGGTGACGGCGGGGCGTCCGGCAGCTTCAAGGGTTTCACGCGCAGACGTGGCGGCGGCGATGCTGCGTGCGGTGGAAGAGCGACTCTGGATTGGGGAATCGCCGACTGTAACGGGGGGATAAGTTCGGGGTTCAAAGTTTCAAGCTTTCAGAGTTTCAACAGTGAGAGCAGTTCGTTATTCGGGATTTCCATTTGCTCGTTGCGAATGCATATTATGCGGTTTGATGTATTTGTATACATCGCAGACGGGATTTCCTGGTACTTGGAACTGCACGTGGGTTGAATAGCTGATATCATTTAGAAAATCCACTCCCAGAGGATGCGATGCAAGCTATCCTTGCGCTGGAAGACGGCAGAGTCTTCCGCGGCAAAGGCTACGGAGCGCGGCTCGAACGTACGGGCGAAGTAGTTTTTAATACATCCATTACCGGCTATCAGGAGATTTTCACCGATCCCTCCTATGCCGGACAAATCGTCGTTCTCACCAATCCTGAAATCGGCAACTACGGCACCAATCCCGACGACGATGAATCGGGCAAGCCCTACATTGAAGGGCTGATTGTGCGCGAGTTTTCGCCGTATGCGTCCAATTACCGCTCGCACCAGGTGACGGACGAATACCTGGAAAGATACAAGGTTCCGGTGCTGTCGGACATCGACACACGCGCCCTCGTCCGGCACTTGCGGGACAAAGGAGTGATGCGCGGCGTGGTCTCCACGAATGAGATGGATGTGGAGAAGCTCATTGCGATGGCCAAGGCTACGCCGACCATCGACGGATTGGACCTGGCGAAAGAAGTTTGCACCAAGGTTCCATATCAGTGGACCAAGGGCGACGTGGAGGAACGGATTATCGCCGTACCCCACGGTTCGGCAGCAAACCTTTCGGTGCTGACCAGCGAGGCAGTGGCAGATCGCAATGCGCCCGAGCGCAAGAAGGTGATTGCCTTTGACTACGGCATCAAGAACAACATTCTGCGACGTTTGGTGAGTACGGGTTGCGACGTGACGGTCGTTCCGGCGCAGACTTCGGCCGAGGACGTACTCGCGCTGCATCCAAATGGAGTGTTTCTGTCCAACGGGCCGGGCGATCCGGACGCGGTGGTATACGCGCAGAAGACGATCCGCCAGATGGCGGGGCGGGTGCCGATCTTCGGCATCTGTCTGGGGCATCAGTTGATTGGGTTGGCACTGGATGGCAAAACCTACAAACTGAAGTTCGGGCATCACGGCGGCAACCATCCGGTGAAGCAGTTGAAGACCGGAAAGGTGGAGATCACGGCGCACAACCATAACTATGCAGTCGATCCGGATTCGCTGAAGCAGAGCGAGGTGGAGTTGACGCACGTGGACCTGAACGACAATACATTGGAAGGGCTGCGGCATCGTAGCTATCCTCTGTTCAGCGTGCAATATCACCCTGAGGCATCGCCGGGCCCGCACGATTCGCATTATCTGTTCGACGATTTTGTGACCATGATGAACGAGTGGAGAAGGTAGTGGGCGGCGAGCGAGGAGTTATTCGCTACAGACCGTAGGTTCAGAACGGGAGCGAAGAGCTCAGGAGCGAGCTGTGAAGCGATTGGGAGTGGCTGCTGCTGTGCTGATGCTGTCCGTGATGTGCGTGGCGCAGAAGATCGCTTTGCAGCCGCAATCAATCGGAGCCGATGAGGCGGTACCGCAGAGTCCTTCTGATGGCGCAGAGGCGAGCCGCATTCTGTTTGGCCAGCGATGCGGCATCGCGGACACTGCGCTGCAGAGCGCGATTCGGCTTTCGCGCTCGCCAGAGGGCGAGTGGAAGGTAGTCATGGCGGGGCAGCGTCCGGGGCCGAGAGACGACGCGGCGGCGCGGGTGTGGCATGAGAACACCTGGATGGTGGACATGCATGATGCGCCCGGAACCACGATGCACACGGGGCAGATGTGCTTCGGGGCCAATGGACAGTTGGTGATCCTGATCGACAACTACATGGATATTCCGAAATGCGCCTGCCTGCGCTCCACGGTGCAGATTTTTGATCCGAGCGGCAGAATGGTGCGGCGGTCGCAGAAGTTCAATAGTGTGGAAACGGGCGCAGAAATCGCGGCGCCGGATTCGGCAAAGGAATTCCCGGAGGTGTTCGGGATTCGTAGAGTGGAGCAGTTGCCGTTCTACCCGCTGGTGAAGAGATAGGCAAAAACGGGTTGGAAATAGCCCGGTAATCATTCAGGTGAGAAAGCATATTCGATGCCACGTCGCACAGATATTTCGAAGATATTGATTCTTGGTTCGGGTCCAATCGTGATTGGACAGTCGGCGGAGTTTGACTACTCCGGCACACAGGCATGCAAGGCGCTGAAGGCCGAAGGGTACGAGGTTGTGCTGGTGAATTCGAATCCGGCGACGATCATGACGGACCCGGAGATGGCCGACCGGACGTATGTGGAGCCGCTGACGCGCCAGTACGTGGAAGAGATTATCCGGCAGGAAGTGGAGCGCGGAGTTGGCAAAGGAATGGCTGTATTGCCTACAGTAGGCGGGCAGACGGCGCTGAACCTGGCGGTAGAGTTGGCCGACAGCGGCGTGCTGGAAAAGTACGGCGTGATTCTGATTGGCGCGCAACTGGAGGCGATCAAGAAGGCGGAAGATCGTCTGCTGTTTAAGGACGCGATGACGCGCATCGGATTGGATGTGCCGCGCTCGGCTCTGGTCAACAACCTGAAGGACGGACTGGATTTCGCAACCAAACTCGGCTTTCCGGTGGTGCTGCGCCCGTCGTTTACACTGGGCGGCTCGGGTGGCGGCATTGCGTTCAATCGCGAAGAGCTGCTGGACTTGTTGGCGCGCGGATTGGACCTTTCTCCTGTACACGAAGTTTTGCTCGAAGAGAGCGTGCTGGGTTGGAAGGAATACGAGTTGGAAGTGATGCGCGACATGGCGGACAACGTGATCATTGTCTGCTCGATTGAGAACTTCGATCCGATGGGAGTACATACCGGCGATTCGATTACGGTCGCTCCGGCACAGACGCTGAGCGACCGCGAATATCAGCGCATGCGCAACGGTGCGATCAAGGTAATGCGCGAGATCGGAGTGGAGACCGGCGGATCGAATGTGCAGTTCGCGGTGAATCCGACGACGGGTAGACAGATCGTGATCGAGATGAATCCTCGCGTCTCGCGCTCCTCGGCCTTGGCATCGAAGGCAACGGGCTTCCCGATTGCGAAGATTGCCGCGCGGCTCGCGGTGGGCTACACGCTGGACGAGATCACAAACGACATCACGCTGAAGACTCCGGCATGTTTTGAGCCGACGCTGGATTACGTGGTGGTGAAGATTCCGAAGTGGCAGTTCGAGAAGTTCCCAGGCGCGGACGAGAGCCTGGGGCCGCAGATGAAATCGGTGGGCGAGGTGATGGCGATTGGCCGCACCTTCAAGGAATCGCTGCTGAAGGCGGTGCGTTCGTTGGAGACGGGCAAGCGGCTGGAGTCGGAGTCTGTAGAGCCGAAGATCATCACCAAGCGGCTGGTATCGCCGCATCCTGAGCGGCTGCAATACGTGCGCTACGCATTGAGCCACGGATGGACGGTGCCGCAGGTGGCGCGGCTGACCTCGATGGACCCGTGGTTCCTGTATCAGTTGAAGGAAGTGAGCGATGAACTCGCGTTCTTGCAGAGCCGCTCGTTGGAGACCATTACGGCCGAGGAGATGCGCGAGGCCAAGCGCAAGGGAGTCAGCGATGCGCGGATGAGCGAGCTTTGGAAGCTACCGCCGCGCGAAGGCGCGATCAAGGTTTACGAAAAGCGCAAAGAAATGGGAATCGCTCCGGTGTACAAGCGCGTGGACACTTGCGCCGCCGAGTTCGAGAGCTTTACGCCGTATATGTATTCCACCTTTGAAGATGAAGACGAGGCCGCGCCAACGGCGAAGAAGAAGGTGCTGATTTTGGGTTCGGGGCCGAACCGCATCGGGCAGGGAATTGAGTTCGACTATTGCTGCTGCCACGCGGCGTTTGCGCTGCACGATGATGGCTTTGAAACCATCATGGTGAACTGCAATCCGGAGACGGTTTCGACCGACTACGACACCAGCGACCGGCTCTACTTTGAGCCTCTGACCTTTGAAGACGTACTTGCGGTTTATGAGCATGAGGCCAAGGGGACGGACGACATTGGAGTGATTGTGCAGTTCGGCGGACAGACTCCGCTGAACCTGGCGCTGCCGTTGATGAAGGCAGGGGTGAAGATCATTGGAACCTCGCCGGAGTCGATTGATCTGGCCGAGGATCGCAAGCGTTTTGAGGCGCTGCTGAACCGGCTTGGGATTCCTCAGTCGCCGGGCGGTATGGCGACCTCGGTGGATGAGGCGCTGGCTGCGGCTGAGAAGGTTGGCTACCCGGTGCTGGTGCGTCCTTCGTATGTTCTGGGCGGACGCGCGATGGTGATTGCCTACGACGCCAAGGCGGTGAAGGAGTACATGGGGCAGGCGGTGGAGTACTCGCAGGACCGCCCGATCCTGGTGGATCACTTCCTGGAGGCTGCGACCGAGGTGGACGTGGATGCCTTGAGCGACGGCGAAGACGTGGTGATCGCCGGCATCATGGAGCACATTGAAGAGGCCGGGATTCACTCGGGCGACTCGTCTTGTGTATTGCCAAGTGTCGATCTATCGCCGCAGGTGTTGGCCACGATTCGCGAGTACACGTTCAAGCTGGCTAAGGCGCTGAACGTCGTAGGCTTGATGAACATTCAGTATGCGATTCAGCGCGAGAAGGTGTACGTCATCGAGGTGAACCCGAGAGCTTCACGCACTGTGCCTTATGTGTCGAAGGCCACCGGCGTGCCATGCGCGAAGATTGCGGCTCGGCTGATGACGGGACGGAAGCTGAAGGAGTTCTTGCCTGAGAACATCGCGGCGAGAAAGGAACTGGACACGGGCGATTACTTCTACGTGAAATCTCCGGTCTTCCCGTGGAATAAATTTCCGGGAGTAGATACGGTTCTGGGGCCGGAGATGCGCTCGACCGGTGAAGTGATGGGAGTTGCGGATAATTTTGGCGAAGCATTCGCCAAAGCGCAAATGGCCGCTGGACAGGCGCTGCCAGCAAAGGGAACGGTTTTCATCAGCGTGAACGAACGCGATAAACCGCACGCGGCGGAGGTAGCTCGGAAGTTTGTGGACATGGGCTTCAAGATTGTGGCCACGCATGGAACGGCCGACGCACTGGAAGCGGGCGGGATGCGGGTGGAACGAGTTTACAAGGTGAAAGAGGGAAGGCCGAATGTCGTCGATCTGATCAAAGGCGACCGGATTCAGCTCATCATCAACACTCCGCAGGCGCGCGGCGAGCCTTGGTTTGATGAGAAGGCGATCCGGCGGGCGGCGATTACGGCACGCGTTCCGACCATTACCACGTTGTCAGCGGCACGGGCCGTGGTGGAAGGAATTCCGGTACTGCAGGCGGGAGTGGTCAATGTCTGCAATCTGCAGGAACTGCACGCTGCGCACGACGTGATGAAGCGCGATGCGGTAGTGAAGGAGTAGAGGCGATGAGGAAAATACTCGTGCTGGCGCTGCTGTTGACATCTGCAATCTGGCTGGCGGCGCAAGAGAAGCCGGAGCATCCTTCCCCGGTGGATGGAGTTGGGGTCACGCTGTCCAGTGGCTTGAGGTACTGGGATCTGAAGGTCGGCACAGGAGCAGTGGCACTCAACGGCAGCAAGGTGAAGGTCAATTATGCTGGCTGGTTGCTGGAAGAAGGTACGAAGTTCGACAGCTCGTACGACCGCGGGACGCCGTTTGAGTTCACAATCGGAGCTGGAAATGTGATCAAAGGTTGGGATCAGGGTGTCGCCGGGATGAAGGTCGGCGGAAAGCGGCAACTCAGGATTCCACCGGATCTAGCCTACGGATGGCGAGGATCGCCGCCGGTAATTCCGCGCAATGCTTACCTCCTATTTGATGTGGAGTTACTGGACATAAAATAAAAGAGCACAGGCTGGAAGATCGAAAAAGCGCACCTGGATTTTGGGTGCGCTTTTTGTTGTTTTGCGCGAGCTCGAATTCAGTATGTGCTACGCATTCGTTGCAGCGGAAAAACAGCGTGGCGCGAAAGCGGTTAGAATTTGACCGGCCCGCATTTAGTCTGGAAGGTTGACGGGCAATGCTGCGCTGCCAACGCGGGTGCAAGGGGAGATCTGATGAAACAAACTGCCGATTGGGCGTTGGGGATGGCCGTGGCGCAGGGCGCAAGCCATGCCGAGGCGCGGATTGTGGATGAGCGCGTGCGTTCGCTGGGAACGCGAAACGGGCGTGTTGCGGTGGCCTCCGAGGGCGAGTCGCTGGGCCTGGGAGTGCGAGTGTTGGCGAATGGCGGCTGGGGATTTGCCGCCACGCAGGAGCTGACGCGGGCGGGCGTGGAGCGTTGCGCGCGGCTGGCGGTAGAGATTGCGATGGCATCCGCGCGGGTACAGCGCGAGCCGGTGCGGCTGGTGGACGAGCCTCCGGCGGTAGCAGAGTGGAGTTCGCCTTGTGAGATTGACCCCTTTGCGGTTTCGATGGAGGAGAACTTCGAGTTACTGCGCCGGATTGACGCGACTCTTACAGCAGTGGAAGGAGTGACGCTGGCGGAGACCAGCATGATCTTCCGGCGTTACGAGCAGTGGTTTTACAGCACGGAAGGTGCGGCGATCCATCAGACGAGGACGACGACGGGTGCAGGATTTGCGGCACATGCTTTCGAGGGTGACACGATCCAGACGCGCTCTTATCCTAATTCGTTTGGCGGGCAGTATCAGAACAAGGGGTACGAACTGGTCGGTGAACTTCGGCTGCTGGAGAATGCGGAGCGGGTGGCGCGGGGGTGCGTGGCGCTGCTGAAGTCTCCGCAGTGTCCGGAGGGGCGGCGCGACCTGGTGCTGGATTCATCGCAACTGGGGCTGCAAATTCACGAGTCTATAGGACATCCGATTGAACTGGACCGGGTGCTGGGATATGAAGCGAATTTCGCTGGCACCTCGTTCCTCACGCTCGATAAACTCCACCGGCTGCGCTACGGGAGCGAGTTGGTGAACGTGGTTGCCGACGCGCGTCCGGAGCACGGGCCGGGACTGGGAACCTTTGCCTATGACGATGAAGGTGTACAGGCGCAGTGCGTTCCGATCATCACCAAGGGACAGTTCGAGGGATATCTGTCATCGCGCGATACGGCGGCGATGATCGGGCGCAATCGCTCGGGAGGGCACATGCGGGCCGAGGGGTGGGCGCGGGTTCCGATTGTGCGCATGAGCAACGTGAGCATTTTGCCGGGAGAGAAGCCGCTGAGCTTCGATGAACTGATCGGCTCGACCGACGACGGAATCTACATGGAGACAAACCGCTCGTGGTCGATTGACGACAAGCGCTATAACTTCCAGTTCGGCTGCGAGGCGGCGTGGGAGATCAAGGGCGGAAAGCTGGGACAGATGCTGCGCAATCCGTCATATTCGGGGATTACGACGGAGTTCTGGAACTCGATGGACGCAATTTGCGACCGGCGGCACTGGACATTGTGGGGAACTCCGAACTGCGGCAAAGGACAGCCGGAGCAGGGGATGGGGACCGGACATGGCGCGGCTCCGGCGAGATTCCGGCAGGTGAAGGTGGGCGGAGCGTACGGGAGCTAGATCGATGAATGTGAATAATTTAAATGTTGCGATGGATCAGGAACGGTGTGCGGAGATTTTCGAGCGGGTGCGGCGCGCCGCTGAGGTCGCCGACGTTGAGGTCACGGTGGAGGGCGGGCACTCGGCACTGACGCGCTTCGCCAACAATGCGATCACGCAGAACGTAAGCCAAGAGGGGTTTGAGGTTTCCGTGCGGGTGCAGATGGGCGGACGCACGGCGCGGGCGACCACGAACCGGCTCGACGATGAGAGCTTGCGGCGGGTGGTGCGGCAGGCGGAAGAGTTGGCGCGGGTGCAGGAGGAAGATGCTGAACTGCCGCCAATGTTAACGTCCGCAGAGCAGGGCAGCGCTGTGAAACTGGACCGCTATTGCGAAGAGACGGCGGCGATGGGCGCGGGCGAGCGCGCGGAAGAGGTCGCGGCGATGGTGAAGATTGCCGAGCGCGACAGGCTGAATGCGGCAGGAATCTACTCCTGTGGGGAGAGCTTCGAGGCGCTGTTCAACTCGCATGGGGTGGCGAGGTGGCACCGGCAGACGCTGGCCGAGGCGTCGATCACGATGCAGGCCCCAGACAGTTCGGGCTGGCAGAAGCAGAACTACACTAGCGCGAAACGACTGGACGCGCGGGCGCTGGCGGAGGTTGCGGCGCAGAAAGCCTTGGGCTCGGCACGGCCGGTAGAACTGCCGCCGGGGAAGTACACGGTCATCCTGGAGCCGTCGGCGGTGGTGGATCTGATCGGATTTCTGGTGGCGGACTTCAGTGGTCTTGCGCTGTTGGAGCAGCGCTCTTGCCTGAATGAACGGCTGGGAATAAAAATTTTTGGAGAAAATATTTCAATTGCAGACGATGTGAGCCATCCCGAACAGACCGGGCCGGGCTTTGATGGCGAGGGCGTGGCAAGACAAGGACTGACGCTGGTGGCCGACGGCGTGGTGCGGGAAGTCGCGATGGCACGCGGCACGGCGGCGCGGATCAGGAGATCGGAACTGGCGGAGAAGTTGGGCGATGTGCGCGCGACCGGTCATGGCTTCGGATTGCCGAATGAGGGTGGCGAGGCGGCGGCGAACATCGTCTTCAAAGTGGCGCAAAGCGAGGCGAAGACAGTCGAGGAGATGATTGCCGCGACCGAGCACGGATTGCTGGTTACCCGGTTGTGGTACATCCGGGAGGTGGATGCGTACGAAAAGATACTGACCGGAATGACTCGCGACGGAACTTTCGTGGTGGAGAATGGCCGGGTCGGGAGGGGTATACGGAACTTCCGGTTTAACCAGAGCGTGCTGCAGATGTTGCGGCAGGTGTTGGACTTAGGTCATCCGGTGCGGGCGTGCGGCGAGGAGGCTTTTGATATGGTTGCGCCGGCGATGCGGGTGGATGGATTCCACTTCACGGAAACTACGCGGTTTTAGCCGATTGCATTATGGCATTCATGATTTTATTCGGGGGCGAAAACCCAAGTAAACCAAAGGGGAAAACTTTGGTAATTATTCAATTTTCGGGTGAGGGTCTATTGTAAATATCGTGAAAGTCGCGACCGAGACAAGAACCGATTTACGTTCTTCTGTGCGCTTCCCACTACGGCTGCCCGTTATCTTGCACGAGCACAATGGGAGCGCGGAAACTCAGGACATCTCTGCGGGCGGAGTTCTGATTCACTGTGGAGTGGACTATCCCGTGGGCTCGACCATCCAGTTTTCGATCTGCATGCCGGCACAAACGTTGGGCGCAGAGAAGGATGTACAGGTGGATTGCGTGGGGCGGGTTGTACGCTGTGCTCCCGCCGGCGACAGGATTGCAGTCGGCGCAATCATTGACGAATATCGCATCTCCCGTTAAGCTAAGCGGAAATGAACTCTGAAGAGAGCGGTAATCGCTGATGGCCAACGATGAGGCCAATTTAACGGCGCAAGCCGAAAAAGACGACGGCTCACCAGATGCGATCCGAGTGATCGTGGCTGACAGCGAGCCGATTTTTCGCGTGGGCGTGCGGAAAATTGTGGCCGTCGAGGACGACATCCGGATCGTTGCGCAGGTGGAGTCGGCGGCGAGTGCGCTGACAGCGATTGCGCGTTACCACGCCGACCTGATTCTGTTCGAGTGTGGATTGAGCGAATCGCCGCGTGAGATAGTGAGCAGTATGCTCGCAGTGGCTCCGGCACTGAAAATCGTGTTGGTGATTGTCGAGCCGACTGAGGAAGATACGGTCGAATTTCTGCGCCGCGGGGTGCGCGGCATTGTGACTCGCTCAATCGCTCCGGATTTGCTCGTGAAGTGCATTCGAAAGGTCTACGCTGGCGAAACTTGGCTCGATAACAAAGGCGTGAACTGGGTGATTGAGGCCTACCGGGCACAGGCTGCGCAATTAACCTCCCCAAGTACCAGGGTGAAGTTGAGCACGAAGGAACTCCATATCATCTCCGGTGTGACACAAGGTTTGCGCAATAAGGACATTGCGCAGGAGGTGGGCACGACGGAGCAGGTGGTGAAGAACTATCTGCGAAAGGTTTACGACAAACTGGGCATCTCCGACCGTTTGGAATTGGCACTTTATTGCATGCACCACCGGTTGCTGGAGAATTATTCCAAGCTGGAGAGCATGGCCCCGCCGACTCTCGGGCAGGCCGCCGCCGCTCCCCTCGGTGGCACGGGAATCGCGCCGCGAAGATACAGCGAGGAATAATCCACAGGTTAGATCGGCGGCAAGCTTACATCCGGCGCACGAAGCCGTCTGCATACGTTACAATGGAAATGTTCGCGTCAGCGAATCCCGCCTGTTAAGCGGAGAGATGGCCGAGTGGCTGAAGGCGCACGCTTGGAAAGCGTGTTTAGGGGAAACTCTAACGTGGGTTCGAATCCCACTCTCTCCGCCAGCACTTTATTTTTCTTTCATTTAGCTCACTTACATACCATAATCGATACCATAACTCTGCTGGAGTGTGGATTGTTATGGCTTCTTTGGTGCGTGAATCTGGACGGGTTTCTCTTTCCAAGTACGTCAAGATCAAGTCAGTTGGCTGGCGGTATTGCCAATGGAAACGATTTGCCAGCGATCACTTTGGAGTAGCCAACACATCCAGCAACCTCCCGGAGCTGATAGCGCAAGTGAATGCCACATTGGACGACTTCGATCCGAGCGTTCAACGTAAGCTGCTTCTCTTGCTCCTTGGAGTTCTTGAATGTCCACCGCCTCAGGGCAAGCACGCCATAGCTCTGTTCAATGCTGGACTGATGCCGCGAATCAAGGACCTCGCGCCATACGCAGCATCAGTTATGCGACTCTACCTGACTTTCATGATCGGCTTGAGTCGTGGATTCATCGGCCTCAGAACGTCTAGATCGGTTTCATGGTGTCCGTGTCCGATAACCGCAGTATTGAAACCAAGCCGCGGAATCTTGGGCGGTGATAGCTGCCATGGCGGCTGTGATGGCGAGGTCGAGGGTGTCGAGTATTCGAGCTTTGCTTGCTCGTAAGTGTTGTTTGATCTTGGACCAGCACTTCTCGATGGGATTGAAGTCCGGTGAGTACGGCGGTAGATAAAGCAGTTCGGCTCCGGCTTGCTCAATCAACATGCGAACCAGCCGATGCTTATGTGCCGACAGATTGTCCATGATCACAACCTGTCCGGGGCGCAGTCGCGGACATAGAACCTGTTCCAGATAGGCCAGAAAGACATCACCGTCGGTGGGTTCTGGGATCGTCATGGTGGCCAGCAGGCCGTTCATCGTGATCGCTCCCAACAGAGTCACGGTATGCCAGTGCCCGCCCGGAGCACCCTCGCACACACGATCACCGCGTTCGCCGCGCCCGTAGCGACGGGTCATCTCGGTGGTCACGCCGCTTTCGTCCAGAAACACCAAGCGTTGCGGATCGATTCGAGCGATCAACTCCCACCACGATTGCCGTCGCTGCCTGCCTTCTTCCGTGTCCTGCTCACTGGCGTGCAGCGTTTTTTTTACGCCGCAACCCCAGCCGCTGGAGTTCAAGACAGAGTCGCGTCTTGCTGAGTTTCACCTGCAGATGTTGCTCCAGCCGTTGCCCCAACTCGGCCAGCGTGAGATCAGGTTGATCCTGCAACTGCTGCCGCAGATGCCCTTTCACTGCGTCGGTCACCCGGCTCACCGGCCCATGTACCCGTTGCAGAGGCCGCTCCATTTGTCCCGACTTTAGCTGTTGCCGTCGAATCTTCTTTGTAAAACCGTAGCTGACACCAAACTGCTCCGCCAGCTGCTCCAGGCCGATCCCGGCCCTTTCGTATGCCTGCAGAAGCTTGCACCGCAAATCATCCGAATATGCTCGTGGCATCGATTTGTGTCTTCACAGAGAAATCGCCAACTGCAACTTACTCCAATCCCTCTTCTCTGGATATAACTACTTAGGAACCGCTCTAATCTCATAGACCTTGAGTACCTTTTCTACGCTCCGTTCTGTTCAGTGTTCGTCTCCGCTGACAAATTACACCGGGCAATGTGGCCAGCTACGTCGGGAATTAACAGTTTCATCTGGGGCGCAGACCTGAAGCAAGAGCTGCGGCGACGTGTTGAGATGCGGTCAGCCATGACGGAAAAGGAAAAGCTGTCGCATGCTTTTCCGCATTTTCCCGGAGCGCACTTACCAGACTCGATCATTGAACCTCTTTCCGGCAGTTGGAATCCCGAAACGATTGAGGGCTGTAGACTGGGAGCGGGTTTGAGCTGAGTGGAGGCAGTCACCAGATGGGTGAGTTGCGCGAGGTGGGGATTTCTGTACGCGGGCAGGAAGTGGAGGCGTTTTCGGTAGACACGCCGGGTGGGCGGATCCATGTACGCTGGGATTACGAGGCCAGCGCCACGCCGAACGCGCAACTGGCCTTTTTCGCGGAGTTTCTTTCCACCACTGGGGTGTATGACTCTTGGCTGGAGAGTTGCCCGCTTAGTTATATCAGCGGCAACGCGCCCGGCAAGCGGGACGTTCTTGGCACCTGGTTTCTATCCATTCTGGCAGGGCACAGACGTTATGCTCACATTACCGGTCTGCGGGGCGACGGAGTAAGTCCGCAGATCCTTGGAATGAGTAAGATTGTCAGCGAGGATTCACTTCGCAGATCGCTGGCGCGGATGAGCGCAGAGCAAAGCCGGGACTGGCTGCGTCCGCAATTGCTCTCCAGTGTGCAGGCCGCGCTGAACTCGCCGTGGATCCTGGATATCGACACGACGATCAAGACGCTGTTCGGCAAGCAAAGCGGGGCCGAGGTCGGCTACAACCCGCACAAGCCTGGCCGGCCCAGCCACGCACTGCACACTTACTGGGTTGGCAACCTGCGGCTGGTGCTCGATGTCGTGGTTTCTTCTGGAAAGCAGCACAGCTCCCTGCACGCGCGACCTGGACTGTGCGCGGTGCTGGATAGCTTGAGCCGAGAGCAACTGCCAGCTTTGGTGCGCGGAGACTGCGGTTACGGCAACGAGCCGTTTATCGGCGAACTGGAAGATCGCGGCCAGCCCTATCTGTTCAAACTACGCCAGACCAAAGGGGTGCAACGGCTGCTGGCGCGCCAGTTTGCCCGCGAGGACTGGAGCACGCCCGGCCCTCGCGATCAGGGTTGGAGTGCGGTGGAGGACACCCTGCGGCTGACCGGGTGGGATAAATCACGCCGGGTCGTGATCCTCCGTTAACGTGCAAAGTCCGACTTAGCGCTGAGTCGAAAGACCAAAGATGAACAGATCGAGCTACTGCTGCCTGACGAGGACGTGCAACTGTGGGAGTACGCGGTGCTGGTGACCAACAGCAGCTACCCGCTGGATGCAATGGCGCAGTTATACCGCGATCGGGCCGATGCGGAGAACGGCTTCGATGAGTTGAAGAACCAGTGGGGCTGGGGCGGCTTTACGACACAGGACATGGAGCGCTGCCAGACCAGCGCACGTGCCGTAGCCTTGGTCTACAACTGGTGGAGTTGGTACTGCCGTGCGGCCAAACCGGGGGCGAGGATGGAAGCCATTACCAGCCGTGCGCTTTTACTGGCAGCCGTGGGCAGAGCGACCAAACATGCCGGAAAAACAACGCTCTACCTGACGCCGATGCACGCTGCCAGGAAAACCCTGATGCTGATGATCGCCAATATCCACAAGGCTCTACGCCATGTAAGAACAGTTGCGGAGCAGTTTCCTGCAACCAACCGATGGAAGACCCTGCTGGACTATCTCGTGGGTAAAATCACTCCACCTCTAACGCCGAGGCTCCTCGAAACGAATATCGGTTTCGCAGAGTAACTGCCGTTTTTAGGTTGAAAGATTGTGGGGCATCTACTTCAGCGGGTTGAAGTCCGGCAAGAGCTGGAGCCGCAAAGCACGACCGGAAACTGTCGAGGATTTGGAGCCGGAAATGCGCGAGAGCATAGAGGAAGCTCAGCGCATCTTTGATTCTATGGGCTCAAGCCGCTGAAAGTCGTCGGTTAATCGCCATGAACATGTCTCTCGAAGCAGCCATCGAAGAAGACCAGCAAGGCATGCGCGAAGGCGATATCCCAAACGCTTCGGTTCTCGCGCATGGCGGCAAGGTCATCGGTCGTAGCCATAACCACCACGCCCCCGGTTACCATGCCCGCAAGTACGACTCCGCTTTTGGGCGAAAAGACCACGAGAAAGCGGAAGGATGATCTGTCGCTTGGTGGTTCCCGGTGCACGCGGTCATCGCGTCCGGCATCTGGGCGCAGGATGAAAGGTTCCGGGGGCTGCAGGTCAGGTGATGGAGTGATGAGCTGCGGGACACATGCGGTGCACGCATCCCGTCTGATTGAGCGTGGCACAATCACTTCCCCAACCGCAGTCTCGCAAGCAGCCGCGAGTGATACGCAAGCGCCACCAGCACCAGCGCAACGGCAAGAACGTACAGTCCAACGCCGGGTATTATTTGAATTTTGCTTGCCACCACCTTGCCGAGCTGTTGCGCGAACCCAGCGAAGAAATTGCCGTGCAGCGGAAACTCCATCGACTCCTGAGCCCAAGCGTGCAAATCAGCATTGAGGATGGTTATGTGGATTGTCGCAACCAACGCGCATACCGCGCCGACCGTTGCGGCCACCTTCGATGTGGCAATTCCCCAGCGAGACGCCAGCAGGGCGACCAAGCAGGAAACGAATGCAAGGGTGACTTCAATCGGGACTAGAGGGGAAAATCGAACCGACAGCGGGAACGGATGCTCAGGGTTCTGTGGGAGAGACAACCTTGGCAAGGGTTGATCTGGTCGTTGCCGCTCTCCCGGCTCCGCAGTTGGCTTCTTGGAACCCTTCGAAATTGAAGAAAGCTGTTTCTCGAATTGTCTGGTCTTGGAAAAGATGTCGTAGCCGCTGACATATTGCGTTCCCATCAGCGGGATTTGTATGGTCAGCAGCGGAAAGAAGAACGTGAGGAGTGCCACAATCAGCAGACATGTGGTCGTCCAAAGTTCAACCGGAGGCCGAGCTTCAGTTGTTGTTGATGCCATCACGGCCTCCGTTTCCGGTTTCACGACTGAGAATAGAGTGCCGGGCTTCCCGCACAGGTTTATCGCTCCGCCTCCAGCTTAGTCGAACCGACGTCGCGAAGAAAGGAACTCGTCCTCTTCCAGCTTGCAGATTTCATTGAGATCGAAGGAGGGCACATTTTTGGGGAATCTAACCCCAGAATTCACATGTCCGGCGATCTCAACACACATAGCCCGTTTAAACAATCTGAAGATTACTGGAAACTGCGTGGTTCCGGGCGATGCAATTCCGCCTACGCCCAAGCTGCCTGTTTCATATAGACCAGTCTCGCCTGAATCCAACCGGGCGACACTCGATAACGTCCAAAAGGTAGAGCCCACGGAAGGCTAATTCAGCGCAGGATGAGGAAGAGAGTCAGCCAGCCCTAGCGACAAAAAGAGTGTAAAGGAGAGAAGAATAATGGCAAAGCTCACCACGGCAACTCGCGACCGAATAACCGCAGAGAAGTTCGCTTTCCCCAAACAACGCAAGGAGCCGCTGGAGAATTCCGCCCACGTTCGCAATGCTGCCGCCCGCTTCAATCAGGTGAAGGGCGTCACGGAAGCAGAGCGACGTGCAGCTTGGAAGCGCATACAGTCGGCTGCAAAGCGATACGGCGTGGAACTCAAGGACGCTGCATAGCGTGAACACTCCGCGCTTCATGATTACGGAAGCATCCCGTCAGATACCTCCGCAGAAACACGTCGCATCCAGTTATCGAGAAAACGGTGCCCTATCAATGAGACTTCGGCCACCGGAGACTAACGATATACGGCGGGATTCTAATGGGATGTGGGTCTCGCACCAAAGGAGAACTTCATGCACCGTGGATACCGACTTCTCAGTTCACTTCTTTTGACCGCCACCCTTGCTTCCCCAGTTGCCCTGATGGCCGCTGCCAATCCGCAAGACGAAAAGAACCAAGACCACAAGAACCAAGAAAACAGGCAAGGCGAGAACAACAAGCGTTACTATGACAAGAGCCACAAGCAATATCACACATGGGACAGCAAGGAAGATAGCGCGTACCAGCGGTACCAAGCAGAGCACCACGAGAAGCGTGCTTTCGATCAGTTGAGCAGTAAGCAGCAGACCGCCTACTGGAACTGGCGTCACGATCATCCAGATGACAAGTAGGAGTTCTGTCCCTCGCAACTTTACGGGAGTTATGCGCCTTCGTTCGGTGCATGGCCGCCCGCTTCCCGTCGCAGTTCCATGCATACGCGCCAAGCCTGAGGCCGATGGTACTTTCCCAACCGAACCGCACCTCAAGGACAATGGTTCCCACGGACTCATTTCTGGCCGCTGCCATCGATGAAGCCCAGCTAAGGGATGCGCGAAGGGCGGCATCCCAATCGCTTCGGTTACTTAGCGGCAAGATCGGCGGCAGGGGCACGACCGCTGCGCCCGAGGTGCCCCGGCGATGCTGGCGGTTCGTGCCGGGCATAGTGGCGTGCGGCAGCGGCTATGTGGTTCAATTTGATCTATGCTCCTGAAACTGGCGATCTATGTACCGCTCTGGGCATCGTGCCTACTGATTTGCCTTGGCTTGACCCTGATGATGGTCGTTTGTGTCCTTCCGGCAAGCCTGTGCGGACAAAAATAATTGATCAGGCGAGGTGCATCAGGGTTTCCTGGTAATTCCAGGGCAGCCACTGCTGCGGAGCGCGGGCGACGTCTTCGCCGTGTACCTGCAGTTTGGTTAGGTACTGGAAGGGATTGGCGCCACAGAGTTGGCAGGTGTGGATCAGGCTCATGAACAGGTCACCGACATGGGCACCATTTTCGGTTTTGTAAAAGAGTGCGTTTTTGCGATGCAGGATGGCCTTCTTTAATCCCCGTTCACAGAGGTTATTATCCAGGGGAGCGTCAGCCTGGCGCAGAAATAACGTCAGCTTTGTCCAATGATTCTGCATGTAGGTGATAGCTTGGCCAAGGCCGGAGTTGGGTTCCACCTTGTGCTCCGCAAACTGTTCCGAGAACCAGTTCTCCAGCGCCTTCATCAACGGACCGCTATGGGTTTGATGGTAGCCGAGGCGCTCGTCCGCCGACATCCCCTGCTCGCGGCAGAAGGCGTCGTGCCGGTAGACCTCTCCCAGAGTTTCCAGTACATAACGGCATTCCTCGGGGAACTTCGTCACCACCTCAACAAACTTGCGCCTTCCATGCGCGATACAGTTTGCCACCACAGTTTGGAAGTTCTTGGGCAGATTGCGCGACAACGCGTCGCACATCTGGATTGGCGGCCCTAACTCCTGGGCCCGGCGCGCCAGCACCGACGCCAGGTTTTCCCCGGCATGTTTGCGTCCGGTGAAGAACAAGGCGATTTTTTGCCCCGCCCGCGTGGACACGATCCCGGAGGTGAAAATTCCTTTGCGCTCCGACTGCGCTTCTGACTCCTCGTCTGCCAGTTCCCGCGGCGGACTTTCCCCCAGCAGCGACAGGATCTTCATCGTGGTGTCGTCGTTGTGCAACACCTCACCCTGCGCAGCCTGCTGCATCAGTTCCTGATACGCCGGTTCGATCCATTGCGCCGTTTCCGCCACGATCTCCCATTGCGTCGACGCGGGTAACGGAATCTCCATGTCTTTCTGCAATCCCTCCAGGCGGTGGAAAGGAAACCCAGTGCCGTACTTCAGCAGTGCGATCATACTGGCGGCACTGGCATCGTAT
Source organism: uncultured Acidobacteriota bacterium (assembly GCA_963786435.1). Lineage (GTDB taxonomy): Bacteria > Acidobacteriota > Terriglobia > Terriglobales > Acidobacteriaceae > TOLSYN. The sequence continues at coordinate 417,339 of CAWAZK010000002.1, read as the reverse complement.
TTTTCTGCTCCTACGCCTTCCGGCGCTTCGGCGGTGTATACCTCGCCGCAAAGATTACAGCGCAGTTTTTCCAGCTCATACACGGTCGCCGCCAATGGGGCTTGCCCCACTACCCGGATCAGTACTCCCGGTGTACCCAGCGCATACAGTTTTCCTTTCTGACATCCCGGGCAGTGATTCCCCGATTGCAAGGAACCGTGTTCGATCTTGATCTTGCGGGCACCACGATACTCCTCGGCGCCGTTGCGCCCATGTCCTGGGCTGGGTGCCGATTCCGGTTTCTCCGGCGGCGCCGCAGCCTTCCCGCCCTCTGGCGTTACCGAGGTGGAGCCGTTGCCTGCCGTTGTCTGCACCACGTTGTTGGTCTTCTCGGTCGTGGCTCCGAACAGTATCTGACGAAGGCGAGCGATGGTCGTGCTCTTGTCTTCCACCAACTGAGTCAAGTACACCAGCGTATCCAGCGCCGCACGCAGTTGCTGGTACTCGGAGTCTGACAGCCCGCTCCGAGCATGTTCCAAAAGACTGCCCAATTCTTCGCGACTCACCTCCAGCCGTGGGACAGGAGGCTTCATCGTTGGGTTATCTCCGCGAAGGAGGTCCCCAGGACGGGCTTGCGTGTTTGGCGGTGGTGCCGATCCTTCATGCCCGGCAGAGTAGCAAGAACATACGAAGAAGGTAAGTCCTCTTTCGCCAGGGGTGCCTTTTGTTTCACCCCACCGGCACTCGACGCCATGCTGCCATCGTTGCTACCGACGCGGGATTGCCGCCCATCAACAGAACCTGTAACTCGTGGGCTTCCACCGTCTGCGCCGCCGCAGTCGTACTGCTCGGCCAGAAGCGAAACCGTCCCATCGAGAGACGCATCTGGCAAATCCAAAAACCCCGCCCATCGTAGACAAGAACTTTCAGGGCGGTCTGCCGGCGATTTCTGAAAACGAATAACGCTCCCGAAAACGGATCGGCTCGCAGTTGTTGCTTGCACACCCTCGCTAGGCCATCGATGCCGTTACGGAAATCGACGGCCTCAACGGCCAACAGTATGCGCATCTGCGGCGTGATCTGGATCATCCCGCCACTTCCCACCAAGCATGCAGAAGTGCGCTCCAGTCGGGCGGTGCCGAGCTCTTCCACTGCACCCGCATTCGAGGAGAGGGGCCGGATTCAAATTCGAGAATATATTCCTCGCTCGGCCCACGGACCGCGCTCATCAGTTCAACGAAGCCGGTCCGTGCCGGTTGCTGATCTGGTTTTGAAACTTCGCCCAGGCGCCTCTTTAGCGCGGTGTAGTCCAGCCGTAGCCGCTGCGAAACCACGCTCACTCCGTACTGACGTGCCTGCTCCACGGCCGCTTTCCACAGCCCATCCGGCAGCTTCGCCCGCGCCGTATGCGTGCTACGGAATTCCTCAAACTGCTGCTGTAACTGAATGATTGAATCCGGAACCGGATCGTTGCTGGAACCCATAGTCAATCGCTCCTTCTGCGATTGACAGAATTTACCAGTGAACGCCTTCACAAATCATGCACGCCTGCCGAAAGCTCACGGTCGTTTGGATTCCGGAACTCCTCACGCCCCACTTGCGAGTCATCCTGCTCCGTGTATCCTGCTGTGCCGGACTTCTCTTTCTGCTTTGCACTCGGCAGTGGATTTTTGCGCTGGTTTTAATCGGCTTTATGTTCGACAAGTACGACCACTCATATCGCCGCTGGCTGGATGAACCAACGAACAAGTCGCTGCGGGAAGCATATCGATGGCTGCTCCTCGGAGGTTGTCTTGGGGTCGTCGATGCGCTGCACTGGTTACCCGCAGTTCTCCGCCCCGCGATGCGCGTTCTCAGTCACCCTGTCCTGTCGATTGGCCTGAGTGTTGCAGTTCTCGTGGTGGTTTGCTGGCGGATAGTGTTCGGAACTAAAAAGGGCGGGACTGCCGCAACTGGCACTGCCGCCAAATAATTGCAGCTTGGGCAGTCTGAGGAAGAGTTTGCGGCGTAACCTAGTTCTTTCTCGGATTTGTATAAACCACGCCAGCGTAGTGATAGTTCAAGTCTGCGAACTCATACAATCCATCGCGTATCTCTGGATTGCATTTCAGGAACATCCGGTCTTTAGCTGGGTAGGAGCCCTTGTTTTGGAGGTTATAACAGAAATCAGACGGCATGACGCTGTCCGGTCTCCATCTATTTCCGCCGAGCTTCACCACCTCGGTTTTGATGTAAGCACGGTGCATTGGCTGGTCGCCGTTGATGGTTCGCCAATGCCTCCCCACCTGAAGCAATGCCTCTACAATTGTGAAGTCGTCGCGCATTCAAAGCCTCCCAAAGTTCGCAATCCCGATGTGCTACTTTGCCGCCACTTCGGTTGCGGTTTCGGAGCCGCCCTCATCCTCAAAGAAATCCGAATCTATTCGCTTCACCGCATAGCTGCTTACGGTCGAGACACCCACACTGTGCTCGAACATGAGTTCTGCCAGACTCGCTCCGTCTATGAGAATGACCCGGCTGTCGAGGCCGTCAGCATATTCTTTCGCTTCCTTGGAAAATGCGGAGGTCGTAATGAAGATGCCCTTTTTCGCTTTGCGCCCGTACAGAGCACCGACAAACTTCTGAATTTCCGGTCGGCCTACTGTGGTGTTATCCCATCTTTTGGCTTGAATGAACAGGAGGTCGAGGCCAAGTTTATCTTCTTTAATGACGCCGTCGATTCCGCCGTCGCCGGATTTCCCAATTGCTCTTCCGGCGTCAGCGAGGGAGCCGCCGTACCCCATGGTGGTCAGCAGCCGCACTACGAGTCTCTCGAAGAATTCTGGCGGACACGCCTTCACTCTAGCCAACAGGTCGTTCTCCAACTGCTTCCGGAGTTTCAGATACCCGGAGGCCAAGAGTTCCTCGGGGGTCTCGTCGGATTCCCCAGATGTTTCGATGGCAGGTTCATCGCCGGAAGACTTCTTGGGGCGCTGAAATTCAACGAACTCCGGGAACTGGCGAAGGAACTTTACGTCGATTTTCGGCGGCTTCTGGGCGATGACCGACTTCCCACGGTCGGTGATTTGAATGAAGCCGCGCTTCGGATATTGAATGAGTCCAGCCTTCTTCAAATAGGTCTGCGCCCAACCGACCCGATTCCTGAATACGGCATCAACGCCGCTAGGAAGCATCTCCTTCAGTTCCTCTTCCGTGAGACCGAACTGGTTGGCGAGAACATTTACTGCCTCTCGGGCGTGATGCTCTTTGCCATCGGCTGCAACCTTTAGCAGCGGGAGCATGATGGTTTGGTAATCCGGTATAGGCATACGCCTTCTCGTGGTCTGGTTTGATTGCTGCCGACAGCTTACCTGAGTCGGAACGGCGGGCGATAGGACTTTATCTTCTGGCCATGCAGATCACAGGAGGGCGCAGTTTTGGGGAATCTAACCGCATTATTGACCCGCCATCCGCTCTCCGGAACCCGCGCCATTCCCGGAATAGATGGTGGGGGGCGGTATCGATGACGTTTGCCGGGCTCGGCGTTCTTCTGCGGACTTCCCCACTGCTGTGAAGCGAAAACAACCTGCAACCGGGTGAGCAGTCCTGCATCTATGAAATCAGCCAGTTAAGATGGAGGGCAACATGTTGAAGGCCGGAATCATCGTCGGAAGTACGCGACCGGGACGGAAGGCCGCTGCTGTGGCACAGTGGGCTTATGACCTCCTGAAGAGCCGCAAGGACGCGGAGTTCGAAATTGTCGATATTGACGATTACAAGCTGCCGCTTCTGGACGAGCCAGTACCGCCCTTGATGGGTCAGTACAGCAAACCCCATACGAAGACGTGGAGCGCGAAAATCGCCTCACTCGATGCCTTTATTTTCGTCACCCCCGAGTACAACCATGGCACCTCGGCGGCGTTGAAGAATGCGATTGATTTTCTCTTCCGGGAGTGGAACGACAAAGCTGCTGGATTTATCGCGTATGGAAGCGCGGGCGGTGTCCGAGCGGTGGAGAACCTCAGGCTTGTCATGGGGGAAATCAAGGTTGCTCCCGTGAGGGCGCAAGTGATGCTGTCGCTGTACACCGACTTCGAAAATTTCACGATATTTAAGCCGCGCGAACACCATGAGAAGACCCTGCATGCGGTTGCAGACGAGGTGATCGCGTGGGGCGGGGCGTTGAAATGGCTCAGAGACGGCGCTGGAACGAAGGCCGCATGACGCTACGTCAATGCCACGGGGTTCTACGCCACCGGACGCCGAACACTCTTGTGCGGCATTCGAACTTCCAGTGAGAAAGCTGGCCTTTCAGACTTGGACACCCAAGCATTCACCAACTGCGCCCTCTGCACGGGTAGCATCCCGCCGAGAACGCGGGACATGCTCAATAACGAGCGGCTCCCGCAGACAGCGCATGTGTCATGTGGGCTGTCACTGATTACCTCGCAATCGGCGCAGAGCACAGCATTTTGTAAGCAGACCGCGTTGATGTCCGGGTTTTTGCTGCCGTCCATGAGCATCACCCCTGAGTGGACAACTTTACCCTCACTCGACCCGAAAGGCCAGAGTACTTTCGGTTACAGTTCTGGTGCTGGAGACGGGGAACGTCACGCCATCGGACTCGCCAGCCGGAGTGGGCGGAAAGACCTCCCTTTGTGCGAAAGAAAGCCCAAGCCAAAAGCTTGGGCAATCACCGAAGAAGTCGATTTGAGCTGTGACTATGCGGCTTTTTGGGCGACCTCGTCTAATATCGGTGCAGCTTTGCTAACGTCCTTAACGCCGAAGACTACTAGTGGGGAATTCGTCCTTGTCTCGATTCCACAATAGGCGTAATCGATGTTGATGTTGGCATCGCCAAGCTGCGAAGCAGCACGGCCTAATTCTCCCGGCCTGTTTGGAAGGCCGACCTGTGCAACCTGATTCTCTTTGTAGTCCAATCTTTGGTTATCAAAGATCGTCTTAGCGGTGGCAGCGTTGTCCACCACGAGGCGGACTACATTCTCTCCGTCCTTGTCGAAGCCGCTCTGGAAAGCCATTATGTTTACGCCTCGCTCGCCGAGCGCCTTGCAGCACTTGCCCAGCGTCCCCGGTCGATCCTCTACTCGCAAAACAAATTCAGTCGATTGTGGCATAGCACATTACCTCCATTGACAATATTAGGACGAAGCCAGTTCTGACTCAGCCCTCGCCCACGCTGATTCAAATCTGTTAGGTAACCAGTCCAGCGGAAGCCGCCGCTTGGCGTCGATCACCTTGAATTTCTTTCGAGAAGTCCAAATGTTGGGGGCAGTCCTATGCAGCGTCCCGGCAGATATTCGCGGCGGTTCCGACATCTGAGCTGGGGTTTGGCGCGTGCGGCATGGTTCACGACTGAGCTATCTGGTATCCCCTTCGGAGTCCAAGGCCGCAGCAGCAGACTCAGCTCAAAATCGACCACGGCGAGCATCCGCCCGATTCGGAGGGCACGTAACAGACTACGTTTCATTTCGCCGGGGGGCGGTGATGCGAGCGTAAGGTGCGAGGATTTTATCTCCGGCAGTGCGCCAGTAGAATCACCACAGCCGATTCCAGCGGTCGGCGGAACGGGGATGGGCGGTGGGGTGGTTCCAGTGGTGCGGAGGTGCTGCGGAGTTTATGCACCACTACTAAAGCAGTGACCTGAGTAACTTGCTCTGTTCCGAGCAAGCAGAACACAATTTCATTGACCCTCTTTGAGTTGTTCGTAAGCGGCCAGACCATCGAAGAAACGACTGAGGTATTAGTGAAACGCCGTATCCTTATTATTGATGACGACGAAGATGTAAGAAATATTCTGGCAGAGTCGATTCGCAGCAGGATTGACTGTGAGGTACATGAGGCTTCCGACCGCGCCGAGGCGCGTGCCCTGCTTAGCTGCTACTCCTATTCTCTGGTGCTGACAGACCTGTCCTTCACTCGTGGCAGACTGGAGGGACTTGACGTTATTGAAGAGCTTGCAGCAACGCCATTTCGTCCGGGGCTCATCGCTTACAGCGGATACGAGGACACCCGACCGATGGCTCTTTCCAAGGGAGCGGATACTTTTCTGCCGAAACCGATACCGCTGGACGAGATTTGCTGTGTACTGGAAGACATTCTCGAAGACCCAAAGCTGTCAATGCCTCGGTTCCCGATGTTAAGTGCATCGCCTCGTCTGAATGAACTGCTAACGGAAGGTAGCACGCGGGCCTACCTGCAACCGATATACCGGATTGATTGCTCTCCAGCGGTGCTGACGTCGGTTGAATTCCTGACTCGCGGCCCCGCTGGCTCACTCTTCGAACGCCCCGATGTTCTTTTCGCCTACGCCCGCGAGGCGCACGCAGAGGATATCCTCGACCGCCACTGCATTCAACTGGCGCTGACAGCCGCCGTGCAAATTCCGGCAGAGATTCGGCTCTCCCTGAATGTGCATGCTACGACGCTTTGCAAGCCACCGGACTTTGCAGAATGGCTTTCCGAGACGGCATCTGCTGCTGGGGTTGATATCAACCGCATCACAATAGAGATTGTCGAGCACTCCCCAGCACTAAATCAGAATGCGTTCTTCCAAACGCTGGCAAAGCTACGCGAATTAAGCGTGAAGATCGCGCTCGATGATGTTGGGGTAGGGCACTCTAATTACCAGATGATGATTGACGCCCACCCGAACTGTTTTAAGCTAGACCGCTACCTCGTGAATGGATGTAGCACGAATCAATACCGCAGGGCGGTGGTAGGTTCGGTCGCCAAACTGGCGGCAGATTTCGGAGGGACGGTCGTAGCCGAGGGAGTCGAGACCATTGACGACCTGCTGGAACTCAAGGCTCAGGGCATCAAACTCGTCCAGAGCTTCATGTTTTGTCCGCCGAAGGCTGTGGAGGACGCATTGAAAAGCGTATTAGCCAACGCCGCAAGACCTTGCATGTGTTCACTGGAGCCGGGGACGTCTGAGACTCAGTGTGCGCTGAAGGGCTTGGGACTTTGTTTGGTCGATTACCCGGAACGAGACAGCCGCTTGGCGTGCAAGAAGGATTCGTTCGTTTGATTAAATAAGAAACGCTAACGTGTGGAGGTTGATGAATCCCCGCAACCTCGCCCGCGATGGAGCCAATAATGAAAACAGGCCGCGAAGACTGGTTTGTCCAAGTCGCGGCCTGCGTGTTCACGGATGTCCGCCCGCCCTGCGTGTATTCCTGAGGAGGAGTTTGCGCTCAGCGAAGGGCTTCAATCCAAACATCTATCGTTCAGGTTTGTAAGAGCAGTCTGCTCCTACCTCGCTCGTACGGAAATGCACAGGAGCACTTAGTGACCGGAGGATATTCTGCTTAGCCCCGGCGAGGGATTGTCGGGGGATAGCTGGCTCCAGCCACTGCCGCCGTTGCCAACTTTTCCTTCAAGTGGCCAGCGATTCAATTAGATGACTCAGGTTCTCGATTACGGCTATACTGCTCCTACTCTGGGGGCCTTGCGACCCGGAAATCTTTCGGCGGCGGATGTGGTCGCCGCGCCTCAGTGGTAACTTACATGCGTTCAGTCCCCGATTTTGACAGCTTGAACCGCCATCTCCTCGGTCACCGTGTGCCCGACCGAATCCTGCCCTCCGACCGAAGGTTTGTTCAATTAAGCTCCTCAGATGCCGAGCAGACTCCCCGGCGCGAACTGCAACTTTCAGAGATTCTGGACGTGCCGCCGATTCAGTCCTTGATGAACGACTTTCACGCCATAGTGAACATCCCAATGGCGGTAATCGACATTAGCGGAAAGGTACTGGTTGGAGTCGGATGGCAGGAAATCTGTACGGAGTTTCACCGGGTTCATCCGGAGGCTTGCAAGAACTGCATAGAGAGCGACACCCAGTCGTCGGCAGGTGTTCCTGTAGGCGAGTACAAACTCTACCGATGCAAGAACAACATGTGGGACGTGGCTACCCCGCTGGTGGTGGATGGTCAGCATGTTGGCAACATCTTCACGGGACAGTTTTTCTTTGACGACGAGCCACTGGACTATGACTTCTTCCGTGAGCAAGCGAGGCGGTACGGATTCAACGAGCAGCAATACCTTGACGCCCTCAATAACGTGCCTCGACTCAGCCGTGAAACCGTTCATCGAGGTATGTCATTCCTGATGAAGCTTGCCCAAATCGTATCCGGAATGGGGTACGCCAATCTGAAGTTGTCCGAAGCGTTAGCGGAACGCAAGCTATCTGAGGAGGCTCTCAGCAAAAACGAGAAACTTCTGCGCCGATTTATTGACGCCGAACTGATTGGTGTTGTTCTGTCGAACCGGGGACAAATCGAGTTCGCAAATGACACCTTCCTGACGATGCTCGGCTACACTCGCGAGGAACTTGAACAGGGGCTGCTCCATTCAGATAACTTTACCCTTCCCGACTATCTTTGTCGAAGGGATGAGGCAATCAATCGCCTTGAGGCGACAGGGTTATGCCAGACACACGAATCACTACTTCGTCGCAAGGACGGCACCTACGTCCCCGCTTTGGTCGGGTTCGCCCAAAACGAAGAACCGGGAAAGCGGGTTGCATGGGTGCTTGACATGTCGCGGCAGAAGGAACTTGAGGCTAAACTCTTACAAACACAGAAACTGGAGGCGGTCGGCGAACTTGCTGGAGGAATCGCCCACGATTTCAATAACCTTTTGATGGTCATCAGCAGTCACGCTGAGCTAATTCTCGATGCTGGTAATGATATTCCTCGGGTCACAAAATCGGCTTCAAGCATTCTTGCTTCAGCGGACAGGGGTACGCAGTTAACCAGTAAACTGCTGACATTTAGTCGCAAGCAGGAGTTGGCCATCAGCCCCTTCGATGTAAATGAGCTACTGTCGGATAGTGCTGACCTTGTCAGCCGCCTGCTTCCGAAGACCATCGACTTTCAGGTGCATCGCTCTGCTTCCCCCTGTTGGGTTATGGCAGACCGAACCCAACTGGAACAGGTCATGCTCAACCTGATTCTGAATGCACGCGATGCAATGCCGGATGGCGGCAAGTTGGTGGTGCGTGCCTCAGGAGTAATGGTGGGACACGATGATGTCGGCCTGCATGGAGCCGTACCTATAGGTGAATACGCCCTCATTACCGTAGCCGATACAGGATTTGGAATTCCCAAGCACATCGCAGATAAAATCTTCGAGCCATTTTTCACAACGAAGCCGAAGGGGCGCGGCACGGGTCTCGGGCTTGCGATGGCCTATGGAATCGTGACTCAGAGTGGCGGACACATTCGCGTAAAAAGCGGTGTTAATGTGGGAACCACGATGTCCGTGTATCTCGCCTCGACCGAGACCCAAATAGCCGAGCAGGCACGCAGTGTTGCTTGTGGATTCCGGAACGTGGACGGGAGCGCATGTCCAGTTCACGGAACCGTGCTCTTGGTCGATGATGAAGACCTCGTCCGTTCGAGTGTGCGGGCATTTTTGGAGAATAAAGGACTGAAAGTTGTCGATACTGGGGACGCACGCGAGGCTATCCGGATAGCAGATGAGATAGGCGACGGGCTGAGTATGTTGATTACCGACGTGATTATGCCGAAACTTACAGGGACAGAACTGGCTCGAACCTTGCTATCGAAGCACCCAAGCCTAAGCGTCGTGTTTATGTCAGGGTACGCCGCTGGCGCAATTCATCAAGAAGAGTTCCCGTCTGCGAAGTTCCTCCAGAAGCCATTCAATCGCGCAACGCTGATTGACGCAGTGTGCTCCAGCAGCGAATGCAAGAATATGTCACAGGCGGAAGGAAAAAACTAGCGTACACTGCTCCAGCCCGGAGCCATCCACCATGCCAAAAATGAAATCCAATCACGAGACCGCTCTCCAAGCCGTCGAGAAAGCACTCGCCCGGATGCGCTCAGTCCAAACGCTGGAAGGTACCGACAAAGATGGCGTCGAGCATCTGCTGGAAATGGCTGTCGAGAACCTCAAGCAAGGCGCGGAAAGGCCGGAACACTGGCGTTAGAAGTTCTTCCACCCGCTATTTCTTCTTGGCTAACCACTCGTTGTAACGGCGGTCAGTTTCTTCCTTCGAGATCGGCGGTTCAGCCTCAGCTTTAGGCTTGACCTGCGGCGTGCGATTATTCTCCGTGGTCATGACAACCTCTGCGGTGCTGTTGGGCACCTGTTGGGCCCCTGCCACCATCCCTATTGGTTCCCTACACGCGGCTAGGCAGACGCCAGCGATCAACGGAGAACAGGTGAAAGAGAAGAGAAACCAGCCCACAGTATTGCGCTTACGTTCAGATGCAATCCCGGCAATCACAAAGCTGGCGATGATCGACGCTACGAAGTACCACAATTCGAAGAACACCATTCCGTCACTGTTCATTGTTAGTTTCCTCTTTTCTCTTTCTTGCCAAGCGCCCGCTACTTCACATACTTCAAACTGAAATCTGCCGTCACGCTTCTGGGGAACATGATTGACCCCGTGTTGTCCACCACGACTACATATCGTCCGGCATTGAGCGGCATATGGACTGTCCCAGAAGTCGTACGCCCGGAGTCGTACACCAGCCCGCCCTGCTGACTGGCGACAACGACGCGGATGTTCCCGCCCAAACCACCAGTCGAATTGAACGTGCCCTGCAACTCGGGGCTTGCCATGTGATTGCGGTCAATCGACAGCGGCCACGAAACACGCTGCTTCGCTGGCACTGAAATTGTGGAGTTCACCAGTTCCCGCACTACAGTATTTTCCCTGCTGAGATCAGCCAACGTGGTGACCGTGCCGTTGTGCAGATATTTCTTCACCCAATTGATAGGCACCACGAAGTTCAGGTTCTCGGCATCGGTGATTGCAGACAGTGCAATACCGACAACCTCACCGTGCGTATTGAAGAACGGGCCACCGCTGGAGCCGGGGCTAGATCGGTTTCATGGTGTCCGTGTCCGATAACCGCAGTATTGAAACCAAGCCGCGGAATCTTGGGCGGTGATAGCTGCCATGGCGGCTGTGATGGCGAGGTTGAGGGTGTCGAGTATTCGGGCTTTGCTTGCTCGTAAGTGTTGTTTGATCTTGGACCAGCACTTCTCGATGGGATTGAAGTCCGGTGAGTAAGGCGGTAGATAGAGCAGTTCGGCTCCGGCTTGCTCAATCAACATGCGAACCAGCCGATGCTTATGTGCCGACAGATTGTCCATGATCACAACCTGTCCAGGGCGCAATCGCGGACATAGGACCTGTTCCAGATAGGCCAGAAAGACATCACCGTCGGTGGGTTCTGGGATCGTCATGGTGGCCAGCAGGCCGTTCATCGTGATCGCTCCCAACAGAGTCACGGTATGCCAGTGCCCGCCCGGAGCACCCTCGCACACACGATCACCGCGTTCGCCGCGCCCGTAGCGACGGGTCATCTCGGTGGTCACGCCGCTTTCGTCCAGAAACACCAAGCGTTGCGGATCGATTCGAGCGATCAACTCCCACCACGATTGCCGTCGCTGCCGGCCTTCTTCCGTGTCCTGCTCACTGGCGTGCAACGTTTTTTTTACGCCGCAACCCCAGCCGCTGGAGTTCAAGACAGAGTCGCGTCTTGCTGAGCTTCACCTGCAGATGTTGCTCCAGCCGTTGCCCCAACTCGGCCAGCGTGAGATCCGGTTGATCCTGCAACTGCTGCCGCAGATGCCCTTTCACTGCGTCGGTCACCCGGCTCACCGGCCCATGTACCCGTTGCAGAGGCCGCTCCATTTGTCCCGACTTTCAGACCTCCTGATCTGGTTGAAATCAGGATGACCCGAGTTTGAAGACGAGCGTGAGGTGTGTACCGGGGAAGATGGTTTTCGTGGCGTTGAGTTCCGCCAACAGTTTCTCGATGGCCTGATCGTGAGCCGCCTGGGTGAGATGGTGGAGGCGGACAGTCAAGGTGTTGGTGATGAGGTCAGGGGTAAGATCAGCCTCGGTATCGAAGATCTGGCGCAGCAAGGCGCGGGCATCGTCAGTGCGGGCGATATGTTCGCGAAGCAGGGAGGCCATGCTGGATTCGGCGCGATAAGCGATCATCTTGATGGTATCGACGAAATGCTTTCGTTCGGTACGCAGCCGAGTAAATCGGTCTTCCTCTGGCAATAGCTTCACGGGAATGTGATGCGGAGTGTCCTTGCGCGACTGTTTGAGTTGGTTGATCTGCAAATCGAGACTTTCGATGTCTTCCCGCAGTTGCGCCTTGCGCTGCTGAAAACCCTGAACTTCAGAGTTGGTGGGATCCTCCGATAAAGCAAGGGCTCCGAACTGAGCCGCCTGCCGATGGCGCTGGCCGATTTTGGAGCGGATCTTGCCGTCGAGTTTGCGCCACTCCGGATTTACCACCTGGATCGCATCAGGAACGGGTTCGGTTCCATACTCAATCAAGCTATCCAATCCGTAATGTTCGCGCATGTAGCGGAAGAAGTTTTCCTGAGACCATCGGGCGAATAACGACGGTGCCAGCGTGGTCATTGGCAGCTGGAAGTTGGTGGCTAAGATCGAAGTCTGATGGCCGCCGTCGCTGAGTTTGCGAATCTCGCGTACCCAGAACCGGTTCGACAACTGGGTACCGCGCTCGGCCAGTTTCATGGTCACGATTTCGCCGCTCACCAGCTGGACGCGGTGCGTGGTGAATTCTTCGCTGCGCCACTCGCCCTGGGGAAACTTGTGATAGGTCAGAATGGCAATCCGCTTCTGCCACAGCTGCTCGAATAACTCGGGACTGTAGCCTTCCCGGTCGAACACCATTGTGAACCAGTGGGTACGAGGATCTTCCGCCATGCGCCGCTGTTGCTCCGGCGGCTGGATCACATTCACTTCCAGCCACGGAATCACATCCTGCTTGAGCGTGGCGATCAGTCCCGGATCCACCTCTTTGTTGACATACAGAAATGGCTGGCCATCCATGGCATTGATCCAGTAATCGGTGGTAGCCCGTAAACACAATCGCTGGCGCGCCACGTAATGGCGCGGTAGCGCCGTCTGCTCCCCGTGATAGACGCGCACGTGGCCATCGCAGTAGAAAAACAGTTCCGAGGCATCTTGCTGGGCGATCCATTCCTTGGCCAGTGCGGCGTTCCAGCGCAGGGCTTGACCCAAGTCGTGGCACAGCAGTTTTAACTTCTCCCGCAGCGTCCTCACTTCGGGAATGCGGTCCAGTCCCAGCAGCTTGCCCCACTCGCCTGGCGCTTGATAACGAAGCTGTTCCAGAGACCGGATCCGCCCCAGCGCCATCAATGCCAGCAGCAGGAAGATGCTGTCAATGCCATAAAATCCGTTTGGGAGCTGGTACATCTCCGGCGTGTAGCGCAACAACCCGGTCGCCAACAGCGCAGGCAATGCCAGCAGCACGCCGCCCCGGGTTACATCGCAGGTAGCTTGAAACTCGATGGGCGCCGACTCCAGCTCTCCCATCGCGGCCGCTACTCGCTCCAACGAACGCGTCGCGGCGTTTCCCATCGGCGCTTGGCTGTCGATCTGACTGCGACCACTCTTGTTGCTTACTTCGGTGGTGGCGGGTTCGTTTTTTTTAGCTTTCGCAAGCGTCCAGCGTCAACCGCCTTGTGCAGCGTGTTCGCCAACACATTCAGTTCACTCGCCACTTCCGGAACGCTCTGCCCCTCGTCAAGCAACTTCTGCGCTCGCTGCAGCACTTCCCCTTTCAGCACCGAGGCTGAACTGTGACGGGGTTTCACCGCGTAGAACCCGTTGGCCCCCTGCTCCCGAAAAACCTTCACATACCTCTTCACTGCAATCATCGGAACGCCGAACGCCTGGACAATCTCCTTGGGCTTCACCGTCCCGTTGACGATCATCTGGCTGGTGAACATGCGAAATCCACGCACATCGTTCTCCGCGTGGCGGAACACCGGCAGGTGGCCGTGGATGTAGTACACCGTGCCCGCCTCCTTTGCCACCGCTATGTGGTGATTGATCTCGGTCACTCCGGCAGGGAATATCGGCAGTTGCATCTGCGGCATGCTCTTTCTTAATCCAAAGCAGCCCCTCTGGCAACAGTTTTCAGGATCATTCCGTTTTCCCTGCCCGACAGGATCTACGGGGCGAGATCAGGAGTTCTGAACGTGCCTCGCCTCAGCCGTGAAACCGTTCATCGAGGTATGTCATTCCTGATAAAGCTTGCCCAAATGGTATCGTCCATGGGCTACAGCAATCTCACCCTGACCCAAGCACTGGCGGAGCGGAAACGGTCGGAAGAGGCTCTTATCAGGAGCGAGAAATTGGCTTCCGTTGGACGCATGGCCGCGACCGTAGCTCATGAACCTAAAAACGGCAGTTACTCTGCGAAACCGATATTCGTTTCGAGGAGCCTCGGCGTTAGAGGTGGAGTGATTTTACCCACGAGATAGTCCAGCAGGGTCTTCCATCGGTTGGTTGCAGGAAACTGCTCCGCAACTGTTCTTACATGGCGTAGAGCCTTGTGGATATTGGCGATCATCAGCATCAGGGTTTTCCTGGCAGCGTGCATCGGCGTCAGGTAGAGCGTTGTTTTTCCGGCATGTTTGGTCGCTCTGCCCACGGCTGCCAGTAAAAGCGCACGGCTGGTAATGGCTTCCATCCTCGCCCCCGGTTTGGCCGCACGGCAGTACCAACTCCACCAGTTGTAGACCAAGGCTACGGCACGTGCGCTGGTCTGGCAGCGCTCCATGTCCTGTGTCGTAAAGCCGCCCCAGCCCCACTGGTTCTTCAACTCATCGAAGCCGTTCTCCGCATCGGCCCGATCGCGGTATAACTGCGCCATTGCATCCAGCGGGTAGCTGCTGTTGGTCACCAGCACCGCGTACTCCCACAGTTGCACGTCCTCGTCAGGCAGCAGTAGCTCGATCTGTTCATCTTTGGTCTTTCGACTCAGCGCTAAGTCGGACTTTGCACGTCGACGGAGGATCACGACCCGGCGTGATTTATCCCACCCGGTCAGCCGCAGGGTGTCCTCCACCGCACTCCAACCCTGATCGCGAGGGCCGGGCGTGCTCCAGTCCTCGCGGGCAAACTGGCGCGCCAGCAGCCGTTGCACCCCTTTGGTCTGGCGTAGTTTGAACAGATAGGGCTGGCCGCGATCTTCCAGTTCGCCGATAAACGGCTCGTTGCCGTAACCGCAGTCTCCGCGCACCAAAGCTGGCAGTTGCTCTCGGCTCAAGCTATCCAGCACCGCGCACAGTCCAGGTCGCGCGTGCAGGGAGCTGTGCTGCTTTCCAGAAGAAACCACGACATCGAGCACCAGCCGCAGGTTGCCAACCCAGTAAGTGTGCAGTGCGTGGCTGGGCCGGCCAGGCTTGTGCGGGTTGTAGCCGACCTCGGCCCCGCTTTGCTTGCCGAACAGCGTCTTGATCGTCGTGTCGATATCCAGGATCCACGGCGAGTTCAGCGCGGCCTGCACACTGGAGAGCAATTGCGGACGCAGCCAGTCCCGGCTTTGCTCTGCGCTCATCCGCGCCAGCGATCTGCGAAGTGAATCCTCGCTGACAATCTTACTCATTCCAAGGATCTGCGGACTTACTCCGTCGCCCCGCAGACCGGTAATGTGAGCATAACGTCTGTGCCCTGCCAGAATGGATAGAAACCAGGTGCCAAGAACGTCCCGCTTGCCGGGCGCGTTGCCGCTGATATAACTAAGCGGGCAACTCTCCAGCCAAGAGTCATACACCCCAGTGGTGGAAAGAAACTCCGCGAAAAAGGCCAGTTGCGCGTTCGGCGTGGCGCTGGCCTCGTAATCCCAGCGTACATGGATCCGCCCACCCGGCGTGTCTACCGAAAACGCCTCCACTTCCTGCCCGCGTACAGAAATCCCCACCTCGCGCAACTCACCCATCTGGTGACTGCCTCCACTCAGCTCAAACCCGCTCCCAGTCTACAGCCCTCAATCGTTTCGGGATTCCAACTGCCGGAAAGAGGATGAAATCAATAACCCCCTCGAAGCATCATCGGCAAATTTGAGACGAGTCTTCAAGCCGTTCTTCACTACGAAAGAATCGGTCGGCACGGGGCTGGGACTCTGGGTCAGCCAAGAAATTATCCACAAGCACAATGGCAGCATTCGCATTCGCAGCGCGGAAGAAAAAGGGACGGCGTTTTGCTTCTTCCTTCCTGTTAAGAACCATATGGACGTCGGGGGGCTTCCAGAGAATGCGGAAGCGGGCTCCCCGGCAAAGGTCAACCGCACTAAATGAGATGGTTGGTATTACTCCGCTGGAACTTCCGGGGACAAAACAAGACGGGACTTATCATCCACGCGAAAGACCAGCGCGAGGCTGAAGAGCGGGTGTATGCCATGCTGCCACCGACGTTCTTCCGGGCGGCGAATCACGAAATCGCCATCGCCCCCGACCCACAAGATATTGGACAAGCTGCCAGCCTTTATCGAAGAGCTTACTCCTCACCCACAGGCGGAGTTGTCTCTTCTGCCAGAAACGACGTAACGCAGCAACACTAGCAAGCCGTAAACAGATGCCTACACCTATGACAGTCAAATCATCCTAAAAACGGCAGTTACTTTGCGAAACGCCGTTTGCTTGGAGGAGCCTTGGTGGTAGAGCTGGGATGATTTTAGCCACGACATAGTCCAGCAGAGTCTTCCATCGGTCGGTCGCAGGAAACTGCTCCGCAACTGTTCTCACATGACTCAGAGCCTTGTGGATATTGGCGATCATCAGCATCAGAGATTTCCTGGCAGCATGCATGGGCGTCAGGTAGAGCGTTGTCTTTCCGGCATGTTTGGTCGCCCTGCCCACGGCCGCCAGTAAAAGCGCGCGACTGGTAATGGCTTCCATCCTCGCCCCCGGTTTTGCCGCACGGCAGTACCAACTCCACCAGTTGTAGACCAACGCTACGGCGCGGGCGCTGGTCTGACAGCGCTCCATGTCCTGAGTCGTAAAGCCGCCCCAGCCCCACTGGTTCTTCAACTCATCGAAGCCGTTCTCCGCATCGGCCCGGTCGCGGTATAACTGCGCCATCGCATCCAGCGGGTAGCTGCTGTTGGTCACCAGCACTGCGTACTCCCAGAGTTGCACATCCTCGTCAGGCAGCAGTAGCTCGATCTGTTCATCCTTGGTCTTTCGACTCAGCGCTAAGTCGGACTTTGTAAGTCGACGCAGGATCACTACCCGGCGTGACTTATCCCAGCCGGCAAGCCGCAATGTGTCTTCCACCGCACTCCAACCCTGATCGCGAGGGCCGGGCGTACTCCAGTCCTTGCGGGCAAACTGGCGCGCCAGCAGCCGTTGCACCCCTTTGGTCTGGCGTAGCTTGAACAGATAGGTCTGGCTGCGATCTTCCAGTTCGCCGATAAACGGCTCGTTGCCATAGCCGCAGTCGCCACGTACCAAGGCTGGCAGTTGATCCCGGCTCAAGCTATCCAGCACGGCGCTCAGTCCAGGTCGCGCGTGCATGGAACTGTGCTGCTTTCCAGAGGCGACAACGACATCGAGCACAAGTCGCAAGTTGCCAACCCAGTACGTGTGCAGTGCGTGACTGGGGCGGCCAGGCTTGTGCGGGTTGTAGCCGACCTCGGCCCCGCTTTGCTTGCCGAACAGCGTCTTAATCGTCGTGTCGATGTCCAGGATCCATGGCGTGTTCAGCGCAGCCTGCACACTCGCAAGCAGTTGCGGCCGGAGCCAGTCTTGGCTTTGGTCGGCGCTCATCCGCGCTAACGATCGGCGCAGCGAATCCTCGCTGACGATCTTACTCATGCCAAGGATCTGCGGACTGACTCCATCGCCCCGCAGCCCGGTAATGTGAGCATAACGTCTGTGCCCGGCCAAAATCGAAAGAAGCCAGGTTCCAAGAACGTCTCGCTTGTCGGGGGCGTTGCCGCTGCTATAACTGAGCGGGCAGCTTTCCAGCCAAGAGTCATACACCCCGGTGGTGGCAAGGAACTCCGCGAAAAAAGCCAACTGCGCATTCGGCGTAGCGCTGGCTTCGTAATCCCAGCGAACATGAATCCGCCCACCCGGCGTGTCCACCGAAAATGCTTCCAGTTCCTGCTCACGTACGGAAAGTTCCACCCCACGCGACTCACCCATCTGGTGAATGCCTCCATTCAGCTCAAACCCGCTTCCAGTCTACAGACCTCTATGGTTTAGGGATTCCAACTGCCGGAAAGAGGATCAGCACTCCTTCTATTGCTCGCTTTCAAGAGTTGAAAACCTTTCAGAACTAACGAGCATCTACCAATCGTCGCCCTGAAACGCTATACGCAGGGCCTAGCTCGGCAAAATGCGGCAGAAAAGGGCCGGGCGCGCAACCTGGCGCAACTAGAAACGCCCAAACCCGAGCCACACATCGTTGGCATCGGTTGTGCCAAGCTGTCTGCCGCTACACAGACCGGTTCTCCGGCAGGGGGTACATGCTTACTCCGCCTGCTCCGTCCCCCACCGATCGAACATCGCTTCGAATGCCTCCTGCAGAGCACATGCCAACCCTCTGCCGTCACACAACGGACTGGTCGCCATACCCGCGCGTTGCGTCTTCCTGATGGACTTACGCCACTCCACATCGCGAGACAAGGCGGCAACGATAGAGGCGTACTCATCCACGCTGCCGGCAACCCACTCCGGCCTTCCTAGAGCTTTGAGGACAGTGCCTCCCATTCTTCCGCCGCTCCAATCGCCCTCTAATGCGACCAGAGGAACTCCCATCCACAACGCATCGTAAGCGGTGGTCCCACTATTAAAAGGCACGGTATCTAATGCAATGTCGAGCCGGTTGTACAACATCATGTGCGACCGCCAGCCCGGGGTGTAGGGCCAGAACTCAACCCGGTCGGCGCCAATCCCATTGCGCGCCAACTCTGCCAGAACGCGCGGGTGTAACTGGTAATCGAACGCGGTGCGGTCTTCCAGTAGAAGCTTTGCGTTCGGAACCAAGTGCATCACTTTCGCCCACAGCGCGAGGCTCTCTTCCCGAATTTTGGAATATTTGTTGAAGGATCCCAGCCAGACAGTCCCGTCCGTGGAGGGGGTCCATGTGCTCTCGGGCAGCGATGTGTTGCCCATGTAAGCATTCCCTAGCCGTGGTAACCTCCAGAAACGCTCGCGGAAGTGTGAATCCCAGCTTTGCGGAAAATTGAGGTCGGACACATACCAATCCATTTCCGTCAGGCCCGTGCTCGCCCAGAAACCGATGTAGGTACATTGAACCGGTGCCGCTCGATGGGCGAAGATGCCGAGCCGGCAATTCTTCGTATGGCCGGTGGTATCCATAAGCACGTCGATCCCGTCGGAACGTATCTGCTCCGCAGCATCGCCATCGGAGAGTTCCGCCAAAGAGGTAAACTGATCCGCCAACTCCTTCATCGCTTCTGCGCGTGTTTCCGACCGCGCCACGGTGGGGTACAGCGCCAGATGGAAGCGCTCGCGATCCAATTGCTCCAGCAGAGGCTGAAGAAACTCGGCCACCGCATGTGACCCAAGCTCTGCGGAAACCACTCCGAAGCGAAGCTTCCGATTTGCACGCGGCACACAGACGAATTCCCGGTGACGTGCTGCTGTCCTCTCTTTCTCGCTGAGGACGGCGCACTCCCATCGCCCGGCCAAGCTGCACTGTTCTTCGCCAGAGAGGTCGTGCGCAAACGCGTGTAGGTAGATCAGGTTGCTGAAGGTGCTCGCGAGATCCGCCTTCAAAGCAAGCGCTTTTTCATAGGCGGCAACGGCCTCCTGCATTTTTGCTTGTTCCTGCAGAGCTCGTCCGAGATTGCCATAGGCTTCGGCATAATCGGGCTTCAGCGTAATCGCACGTTGATAGGCGGCCACTGCCTCATCCAGATTACCTTGCCCTTGCAGCGCGTTTGCCAGGTTGTATTGCGCGTGGGGTAAGTCCGGGTCTACGCAGAGTGCCGCCTGGCAAGCCCCGATCGCTTCGTCGAACTTACGCTGCTCCTGTAGTGCAATACTCAGATTGATATACACCTCCGAGTAATCCGGCTTACTTTTGAGAGCTGCCTGATAGCTTCGAATTGCCTCATCGAGCTTACCTTGCGACTTCAGTGCATTTCCCAGATTATTGTGCGCATCTGCATAGTCTGGCCTGAAAGCCAGCGCGAGAAGATAACTCGCGATTGCCTCGTCTACGCTGCCTTCGCGATAGAGGGCGTTTCCAAGGTTGTAGTGTGCTTCAGGATAATTCGGCTTGAACGTGAGAGCCGTGCGGTAGTTGGTTAACGCCTCCGCCACCCTCCCTTGCCGATAAAGCGCATAACCAAGATTCCCGTACGCCTCGCCATAGTTCGGCTTGATCGCAATCGCGTGCTGATAGCAAGCAATCGCTTCATCCAGGCGGTCCTGATTAAAAAGAGCTAACCCCAAATTGTAGTGCGCCTCAGCCAGGTCCGGCTTGAGCGAGAGCGCCTTCTGAAGTGCGTCAGCCGCATCGGACGACCTGCCTTGTTGCTCGAGCACGCATCCCAGGTTGCAGTAGTAAGTTGGATTACGAGGATTGACGCGGATCGCGAGTCCGATCAAATCAACGGCTGCATCGATTTTTCCCACCTGATGGGCCAGCACGCCAAGAAAGTGCAGAGCATCAGAATGATTTGGTTCGCGCTCCAAAATTTGGCGATATATTACTTCCGCCTGCGGCAGGCGACCGGCATGATGGTGCTCCAGCGCAGCATACAGGCTTTGATGAATCAAGAGATCCGGTGAGTCAATGCGCGTTGCCACAGCTTGCAGGCAACACTGCTTGTACTTCTTGCCGCTTCCGCATGGGCAATGATTGTTACGGCCGATGTTCCGCATTGTGGCAATCACCTTGTACGCTTCTGCAGTGCCTTGGTGGTTTCAGGATACTTCTGGCGCAATCTTTACGGCCTGTGTCCGGTGATGCGCTTCTGCCTTAATTCGCCGATATGGGACTCGGCCCAATACTGCAAAGCTACGGGGGCGCAGCTAGCCCAAAACCGCCCCACGCCCCACTATGAGCCTGTTTGTAGTGTGGTGGGGACTGAAAGATGCCAGTAAGGTAGAAGAGCAAGGGGTATTTGGTGGCGGCGCGTGGACTCGAACCACGGACCGACGGAGGTCAGAACATCCATCAGGATGGCCGAATCATCCGTGCGAAGCGCAGCGGTTCGGCCACGCTGCCCGGTGAATACGCCGTCGAGTTCGTACGCTAACAGCGTCCTCAGCACCAAAGCGGAGTTAAGTCCTTCCGGTCAGGTTTTCTGGAGCTCCTCGGTCATCGGACTGGGGGGCATTACTTTTTCTTGAACTGATCGTCAATCTCTACCTGATATCCGGTGGCGAGAGCGTTCGTTTCGTTTGCCATGCCTATGACCGCCATCAGTTCCGCCAACATTGCGTCCGTCATGCCTTTCTTTTGGGCTGATGCAGTATGAGTGGCGATGCAATATCCGCAGTTGTTTGTAGTGCTCACGGCGACGTAGATCAGTTCCTTGGTGAGCGCATCAAGTGCACCCGGTGCCATCACCTGCTTGATACTCTCCCACGTACGCTTCAGCGTGATAGGGTCGTGGGCGATGGCCTTCCAGAAATTGTTCACCCGGTCAACTTTGCGGGTGGTCATGATGTCATCGTAAACGGCGCGAACTTCAGGACTCGCGTCCTCGTATTCAATCAGCCCTAATGTCGACATGTGGTCTCCTTCCGAAGTACAGCCGAGCAACGTCCGATGTTGAGACGTTTTGCGATGCCCGTTCAGCCTTGCAAAGAGCGAGTACTTGCTTGCCCGATGTCTTGGTCAGCGATGGCTTCTGAGTCTCATCACATCAAAGCTCGGCCTGAGACTACGGCCCACGGCGTGAATCTAAATCCCTAAGCGCCAGAATGCATAGCGCGACCGAAACCATGGGGCGAAGATTTATTCGAGCTTCTGCATCGAACAATACTCTCGCAACCATGACTCTGGTCGGGGGTTTACGGTAAGGACGAGGAGAACTCTTTGCTTGCTATGAGTATCACACCCGAACCACCGCTGACAGAAGCCGTACACCTGAAGATTTCTGCACCCCTGTATAAAGCACTAAAACGGCTCGCTGAGAAACAAGATTGCAGCATCAACTCAATCGCCAAGAAGCTTCTGGAAGCTGGCGTAGCGGAGGCATGGCGAGAAGCTGGAATTGCACACGGCTAGCCCCATTCCTTATTCCGTATCTATTGAATGAAACGCTCTAGTACCCGGCGTCGGCCATCCTCGCCGAGGGCGTGACCTTTCAGCCGAACTCTATCCACAACAACCATGAGACTGCATCGGCGGGCACTTCACCGTACCGTAGGAGCAGAACACGCAGCAGTCCCCCGGTTTCGGACGCAGCACGGCCTTGCAGCTCTCGCATTCATAGAAGAACTGACAAGCGGCGGTCGGCATGACCTCCCGTTTCGAGTGGCCGCACTCCGGGCACGTCAACATCGATTCGAGAATCACATCCGCCATTATGTTTACTGCCAGCCTATCTTAGAATGGTCAACCAAATTGGCGAACTCTTGTAGTTCCTCGAAGTAACGGCTTCCGGCAACCATCGCGACGTCATTGTGACCTGCCCGTTCCACCCAATAGGACATCTTTGGCTCGTTAGCGGCGGCGAAGAGCGTCTGGCCGTGATAGAAGCTGATGATACCATCTCTCTTGCCGTGAATCACGAGCACGGGACAGCGAACGTAGCGGATTTTCGCGAGATTGGGAAACCTGTCGAAAGGCAGCAACGCATACCTCGTCAAAACCCGAAATGCGCTGGTGAACGCGCTCTCCATAATCAGACCCGCAACCGGGCGTCTCGCGGCGAGGTCAACGGCTGCGGCTCCTCCCAGCGAGCGGCCCCACGCAATGATTCTGTCGGAGGGCACGCGCAGATTACTTGTCAGGTAGTGATAGGCAGCTTCACTATCCTCGTAGAGGTGCTCCTCGGATGGTTTGCCTTCGCTGGTTCCATAGCCTTGGTAGTCGTAGGCGAAGACTGAGAATCCGGCGTCATGAATGGCTTCCAGAAACGGAGTGTCGTAGCCCATGTCCTCCGCATTTCCATGGCTAAAGAGGAGCGTGTATGTTGCATTCGCGTTTGGGAAGTACTTCGCCGAGATTCCTGCGCCGTCAGCACTGGTGACCTTCAGCACGGACGCACCATCTCGATACCCCGGAGAGGGAGGCTGGAAGATGATGCTGTCGGTAAAGAATGTGCCAAAGATAGTCAACGCCAAGTAGGCTCCGACCATTGCCTCTACGACACCCAGTAGGCCACGCAGTGCCACTTCATCCTCACCGAAGCTTCGGGCAGTTCTTTTCGCAGGTGAAGTCACTGATTCTCAGTTTCACTTTGTTGAGGGCGTTCTGGCCTCTCTCTCCCTCCATCAGTTCCGCCTGATTTGCATCTTCCACGACGATGTATTTCGGCCTGCTGTCCCATCTGAGGGAGCAGTTTGCTGTAAGGTCGGTGACTTGGGCGTAGCGGCAACTTCCAATGCTATCGCCACGCGCATCCTGCACTGAGAAGTTGACCGGGAACTCTGAGGTCAGTTGCAGATTGATGAAGGCGTTATCGCTACCCCCGATGGGCGCGAGTTCCAGTGGCAGTTTTCGCTTGGCTCGATTGGAGAGAGAAAATTTCTCTTCTCGGCGCTCTTTCCAGCCATACTGGGATTCAGAGAAAGCTACGCAGCTAAGCATCGCCACAAGAGCAGTGATTACCATTTTCTTCCGCATGAAACATTCGACCTCGTGTGCGCCCGTGGGCGTGTTCTTCCGTCATTATTACCATTTGCCGTTAGGCGGCGGAAATAGCGCTTCGTTTGATGCTCGTGTCGTTAGTACTGCTGAGCGTCCGAACAGAGTAGACACTGCGGAGGCAATGAGAGTTGCGGGACTGGGAGGGGCTTTGTTGGTTGGCGAATCGGACAAATGGGAGCCGAGCCGTCAACCATGCAACGAAGGACAACAGAAAAGGCAGATTCGCGCTCTCCTGTCGGACAGCTCTCGGTAACTCATGTATACTCATCTTAAATGACGAAGATTACTACTGCGCAAACAGGTAGGGCTAACAAGATATCCAAGGTCAAAGGCCCGGTGCGGTGTCACAAGTGCCAACTGATGTGCCGCGATGCTGAGCACTATTTGAGTCACAGTTGTGGGGAAAAGCCCCCCTTACCGTTTGCACAATCGTTCAAAGCATAGGAAGCATCGCGTGAATGAAGCGGCTGCTCCACTCGCTGTGTTTATGAATCCATCAGCGGTCATCCTTGTATAGCGTCGAGTCAAGCTCGAAACCCCATGCCTCAAGAAGAAATTCTGGAATGTGTTTCGAATTTTTATGGCGATTTGCCCACTCGCGGAGGCGGATTGCTGGTTCACCCAAGGGGCGTAGTATCTCCGGGTACAGCCCAGAGAACACCAGACCACCACGAAGCCGCAAATCCGGCTGTCGAACAACCAAAACAGGAACGCGATCAAACCAAAACTGCAATCCCCTGCTCAGAATTACACCCTGTGCAGAGGTTCCTTAGCCAGTAACAGATGCGGTAGCGGATCTTACCAGTTCACCGAACGAGTTCCGCTCAAGACATATTCAGGTAGACGATCTACCATGCGGCCAATAACAGGCCCGCTCCGGTTGACTCCGGGCAAACTCCAGGCTTGTACGGAAATGTACGAAAACTGCACGAAAAGTCTTTCCAGTGGAAGTGGAAAAATCACCTGTTTTCAGGGTGCTGTACGGAAATTGTACGGAAATGCTGTCAGTCTGGACGATTGAGTATTTGTGAGTGATTGAAGTAATTGCAAGCTGTTGATAACAATCAGAGCCGAATGGTACGAGGAATGGAAAGATAACAACGAGTAAAACGGTTCAGAGTTCCTCGAAGTTTCAAACGTGTGTCTCTCGATCTAAATCGCAGCTCCAGACTTTTCCAAAGCGGAGTAAGCGTCCTGTACCCACTTCGGTGCCTCAGGAATGTCGTTGTACTGTATGGGCATCCCCAGAGCTGGCTGCCAGCGCAGAAGCCACGAAATGCCAGCGGACCCTACAAACTGATCTTCGGTTTTGTAAGCTGGATCAGCTAGAGCCTCCTGCATCGATATGAACTTATAACCATTGCGTTCGAAGATATTCAGTAATTCGTCAAGCAGGTCGGCATTCATCTGGGTGACATGCAGGTCGGCAATTTGTGGAATCTGACGGTGGAAATCCATTTCCGAGAGTTTCTCTACGTAGGTAATTCTGCGCTGAGTTTCGGCCAGATATTCCTGCTCCAAACGCTTCGCTGAATCCACGTCCTTGCGCGCCAGTGCGTCGTCGTAAAGACTCGAATATAGCCAGTCGTCGTTCTCGAAGGTCATCGGTGCCGGAGCGTAGCCGTGTGCGGCAAGAAAGGCAAGGAACCCGTTCTTCTTTTCTGCCGTGTCACCGGTATCGTTGAATGGGTAGCGGTAGTAGCGCTCCTTGATCCCGCGATATTCCAGAAGCAACGGAACGATCACATCGCCGCGTAGGAAGTCGTCCTCATATGCCGACAGCGTCACCTTCGAAAACTCAAGATGGCTGTAGCCATGATGGCCGAGAAGGTGTCCATCACGCAGCCAATCCTCCAGCAGGCTCACATAGAAGTCACGGGCACTCGGCGTGTTCAGGTTCATCTCGATAACAAATCCGGTGGCGCGTACATTATGTTTTTTCAGGATTGCTAGTGTTTTTTCGGTAATTTCCGTGGCCTGCTGCCGAAGCTCTGGTGCAGGATTCTGCCCAATACTGCTCACTGGGAGATCGTCAAATGTGAGAGCGATCGTCTTTGGAGCGGTCTGCGCCCACGCAACGGGCAACAATCCAAAGAGGAGCACACAAATGCAGTATTCCGGCCATCGCATGAGCTAATCTAGAATGATTGGCAGCGACATGGCAATAGAGCTAAGAAGCGAGTTCGGAAATTATTTGAGCTGCTTTCTTTAAATCTTCAACAAAGAGTTGCTTCTCATGTTCTCTGGTCTTCTCGTCGGGTGCCCGCAGGATGGAGGAGGGATGGACGGTAGCCATGAGCATGACGGCAGTGTTCGTTTTTCCGATGCTGCACAAAAAATCCTGTCACTCCGAAACCACTTCACGATGGAAACCTTCTCTCGCGGAGTTGTATCAAACAGGACGGGTCGGCGGCTCTGTTCGTAGCAGCGCGAACCGCAACTCTGCCCTGGAGGTTCGGTATGAACACCATGAATACGACGATACAAACCGGGCTTGCTCTTTTGACTGTAGTCGCCATGAAGGTCGTCGGAGCGATCATTATTTGGTTCGTTGGGCGCTGGTTGATTCGATTTGCGCTCAAAGTCATGGGACGGGCACTGGATCGGCAGAGCCTGGACCGCACTCTCGTAATCTACCTTCAGTCCGCAATCGGCATTCTGCTGAATGTGGTGCTGGTTGTTGCATTGCTTGGCTTCTTTGGGGTTCAGACGGCGTCTTTCGCGGCACTGCTGGTTGGCGTGGGGTTGGCAATCGGCGCGGCGTGGAGCGGCCTGCTTGCAAATTTCGCGGCCGGATTTTTCCTGCTGGTTTTGCGGCCGTTCAAGATGGGTGATTATGTCGAAGCAGGAGGAGTAACCGGTACGGTCGAGGCAATCGGGCTGTTTACCACCACTCTCAACACGCCCGCAAACGTGGTGGCAATCGTCGGGAACGCGAAGATTTTCGGAGATACAATCCAGAACTACACGCGCAATGATTACCGCCGAGTTGACCTGACGGTTGAACTCGCTCATGAGGTTGATCCAAATCAGGCAATCGCACTGCTGAAAGGCGGGATTACAAACATCGCGAACGTGCTCCCTAACCCGGCTCCCGTCATTGAAGTGTTCGAGTTCACGTTAGCCGGGCCGCGATTGGTTGTCCGTCCATTTTGCGCCAACGAACATTACTGGCAAGTTTATTTCGACACGAACCGAATGATTCGGAATGTGTTCGGCGAGGCTCGCTTCCCGGCTCCGGAATATCATCACGCTGTGCGCGGACGCATCGAGGACGTAGGAGCGAGGGACCTGAAAACTGCGGCGTAGAAGCCGTGAAGCGAAGGAATTCTGCGCGGGTTGTGCCGCCCACGGATGAGTTGCCTGACGGTTCTGATTACGAGAGATTGGCAGCACGGTTCGCGACGTTCGCACTGCATTGAACTACATGACCGCCAACCGATGCACACGGTTTTGATTCAAATAGAAGTGGGGTCGGCCAGTGCATTGGGTGTACCACGCCATCCGACACTTTCTAGTGTCTTGGGGATATTGGGCCGTTCTTTTGGGCCTGCTGGGTGAAAGTGCCGGGGTGCCGGTTCCCGGTGAGACCACTCTGATGTTCGCCAGCTTCTTGGCTCATAAGCACACGAGTTTGCATCTCTACTTGGTCATTCTGGTTGGGATCGCGGCCGCAGTGCTCGGAGACAATATTGGATTTTTGTTGGGGCGCAGGTTTGGCACGACGCTTCTTCGCTGGATGAAAAAACTATTTCGACTTAGCGATGAAGACGTTGCGGCCGCAAAAGACCTGATTCGCCGGCTGGGTGGGCGCACGGTCTTCTTTGCGCGTTACATCTTCGGATTGAGAACCATTGCTGGTCCGCTTGCGGGAATACTTGGGATGGAGTGGGAGCGATTCCTGTTGTTCAACTTTCTCGGTGCGGCGAGTTGGGTTACAGCGGTTTCGGTCAGCGGGTATTTGTTCGCAAAGGAATTCAATTCTCTGCTGAATTACATCGAGACCGGATCGTGGATTGTTTCTGGAGGGCTGTTTGCTTTTGGCTATTTTACGTGGCGCCATAAGAAAAAGAAGTTCAAAGAGAAACAGCAGCAGGACAACCAACAGGCCGCGTGAGCGCACAAGCGACAGCATAGCTTTGCGAGTGCAGCCATGCTCTTGCATCAATATCTATGCCAAGATCGCGAAGACAATCATCAGGCGCTGCCGACCGGGTCGCGGAAGGTGCTGTCTCTGCCGACGTGCTTGACGGCAGCTTTGCACACCTTCAGCTTCCGATTCAGGCACCGTTCGCGCCCATGGAGGCGAAGCTGATCGAAACTATTCCGGCCGGGGAAGGGTGGCAGTACGAGCCGAAGTGGGACGGGTTTCGCTGCCTTGTGTTTCGCGATGGTAAGCAGGTTGTTCTGCAATCGAAAGCAGGGCAGCCACTGACGCGGTACTTCCCGGAGCTCGTGGCAGCGTTGCTGAAACTTCGGCCAGAGCACTTCGTCCTCGATGGCGAGATCGTAATCGTGCGCGACGGCCGCCTCTCTTTCGATGACCTGTTGATGCGTATCCATCCTGCAAAGAGCCGGATTGACAAGCTCGCAAAAGAGACTCCCTGCACGTTGCTGCTCTTCGATTTGCTGGTGGATGCAGACGGCAGCCTTTTGATTGAGAAACCTTTGCGCGAAAGACGCGACCGGTTGGAGCAATTCTATGCGCGAGTGAAAGAGTCCGCGATGCTCAAGCTCTCCACTGTTACGCGCGAAGTTGCCGTGGCTCGGCGCTGGATGGCGGAGTTGGCTGGAAGCGGGTGTGACGGTGTAATGGCAAAGGCGCTCGGCGACCCGTATCTACCGGGCGAGCGTTCAATGCGCAAAATCAAACGCATCCGCACTGCAGACTGTGTGGTCGGCGGCTTTCGTTTTGCGAGTAAATCGAGAGTGGTTGGCTCGCTGCTTCTCGGTTTGTACGGAGAAGATCGTCTGCTGCATCACGTCGGATTCACTTCGACTTCAACCGGAAGCAGCGCGAAGAACTCGTGAAGACTTTGAATCCATACATGGGTGGGCAGGGTTTCACGGGCAATCCTCCGGGAGGTCCGAGCCGCTGGAGCACAGAACGCAGCGGCGAATGGGAGCGGTTGGAGCCGAGACTCGTGGTTGAAGTTAGCTACGATCATTTTTCACGAGGACGGTTTCGTCACGGCACGAGATTTCTGCGATGGCGTCCAGAGAAGCGTCCGGAGAGTTGCACGCTAGAACAAGTGGGGGAAGACGTGCATGGCGGCTCACTTAGCAGATTGCTTGCTGCATAAGGGTTCATCAGCGATTCAGGTTTATGCGCTCTCGGCAGATTCAGCTTCCGACGCGCGCGACTCTTGAGGTTCTTTGTGGAGTAGTCTGAGAGCGGATAACGCAGTCTCTGCAAGATAGACTCCATTGCGCAATTTTATTGCACGTGAGCCAATGGCAGCGATACGTTCGCCGGGAATGATGATGCCGACGAGGTTCATAGGGTCCGCGGCAGAGATGGTGATGATCTCATTCGAAGCAGGTAAATTGCGCATTTCACGCACACTCTCGACTGCGAATGGCAGGGCGAATTGTTCGCCAACAAAGCCGGAGACGAAGCGTCCGCCGCGGATTTCTCCGCGATCTTCGAGACGACGGAAGGCCCACTGGAGTTCGCGCCACTTGGGAAGATTCGATTCGCGCGTGAGCAACTCGCGGAAGACGATGCCATAGCGGCGCAGCAGCATCCAGCAGGTGGCTTCGATGCGCTCGGGCATGGGAGTTGTGGATTCACCGCCGCTGTGCGCGTTATCCTTCGCGGTAGTTTGCGCAACTTCATATGCAACTTCGTCGGAGCTTCCGAGCAAAGACCAACGTCCCGCAGTGTGTGGCGGGCGCTTGTGACGAGCGGAGAAGGAAGAACTCCGAGGCTTGGTAATGAGTCCTCGAAGGTTCTCGAAAGCGTCGGCAGTAACGAAACCTGCGGCGACCAACTCCCACAGGGCAGTCTCAAGTTCGGCGCGCAGAAGGGCGGTGATGCGCAGGAGATCGGCGAAGAACAGGGCTCCCCGGCGGCGCAAGGTGGTGAGCACGAGTTGCGCAGAGGCGCTTAAACAGGCCTCGGGAAGATCATCGTGCGAACGCGGCTGCATCCATGCGCAATCTTCGCGCAGGAAGAATGTGATGGGCGCAACCGAGGTGGGGACGATGCGGCGGTGGCGTCCGGTGGCGTCTTCGAGGGTTGCAGGATGCGGCGAAAGACGTCCCCAGCCTGCGATGCCCATGAGGCAGAGCCGATCGAGTGCAGAACCATCGTAGTCGGCGACGCGGCGTGCGAGGATGTGGCGCTCCCAGGAGCTGGCAGGGATCTCAAAGCCCTGCAACTGGCGCAGAGCTTCGAGCACTCCGTGCTCGCCGCGCAGAGCGGAGCCGGGTGCGAGGTGCTGCCATCGCAAGAGCCAGTGCATGAATTGCGCCGCTGTAACTGGCTCGATCTGTTTTCGCAAGGTCGCGACGGTGAGGCGGTGGATGCGCGCAAGAATACGGCGATCGCACCATTCGAGAGGGCCGGAGGTGCTACGGAAGTGGCCGCGAAGGATCGCTCCGGTGGATTCAAGGCGCAGAAGCGAGGCTTCGAGATTGCTTTCCTCTATATTCGGAAATAAGTTACCAAGCTCCTCGGAAGCTAATGGTCCAGTGATTTGCATCCAGCCAAGAACGGCGCGGTCGAGGACTGCTTCAGGACTTGAGGCGCTGGCGGGGAATTCGGGTGGCTTGGGAGAAAATGGAGCATCGACATATATCGATCTAAAGTCTTTGGCCTTTTCGGAGGCGACCCAGAACTGGCGATCTCCGACGGACGCGATGACGGCGCGACGAGTTTCGACAAGCTGGTGCATCCACTGGTTGAGTTGGTCTGCTCCGTTCCCACATTCGCCCAAGGAGGGCGGATGTGGGCCACCCGCGTCCGGATGTGGGCCAACCGTCGGACTGCCCCACTCAAGTCCAAAGGATGGGCTTGAATGGGCCACCCTCGAATGCGGGCCATTGGTGGGTTCCGGATATAGGATCAGACTTTGCAAGAGATCGTGAAGATCGTCGGGATCGCGGAGATCGGGGAGCGACTCTTCGACGACTTGCGCGATGGCCGCGGGATCGAGCTTTCCGGCTTCTTCGAGCACAGAGGAGGGAAGCGTGCGACGGAGTTGCACGGCGCGAGCGCGGCGCTCTTCGAGCGGAGCATCGTCGAGGAAAGCGTAAGGATTGGCGTTGAGAATCTCATGAGCGAACTGCGAGGGCATGGGCGTATCGACGGCGATGGTCTGGATGCTTCCGTCGCGGATGGCTTCGAGGACCTTACGGAGTCCGTCGATGTCCATGGCCTCGTGCATCACATCTTTCATCACTTCCTGGACGAGTGGGTGGTCAGGAATTTTAATATCGCCCTGGATGTTTTCAAAGCAGGCGGCAACGTCGGGGAAAACGGCGGCGAGGAGATCGTCGCTCCTCATGCGTTGAATTTGTGGCGGAACTTTCTTTCCGTTCTGAAATCGAAGCAGGGCGAGGGAGCGGTTGGCGTCCCAACGGAAGCGGGTGGCGAAGATGGGCGAGCCGGTTAGCACGGCTTGCTGAAGAACGTCTTCGACCGTCTCGGGCTGGAGGAAGTGGAAGACATCGGCGAGTGGGAAGCTGTGCTGCTCGGCGAGAGCGATGCTGATGCCATCGTCGGTAGCGGAGGCCTGGAGTTCAAAGTTGAAGCTGCGGCAGAAGCGCTTGCGAAGGGCGAGTCCCCAGGCGCGGTTGATGCGTGCGCCGAAGGGGGCATGGATGATGAGCTGCATTCCGCCGCCTTCGTCGAAGAAGCGCTCGGCGATGACGGTGCGCTGCGTGGGAACGGCTCCGAGGACGGCGCGGCCTTCAGAGATGTAGGTGGTGAGCTGGCGTTTAGAGTGGGAGTCGAGGAAGTTTTCGAGGGAGGCCTCGCCGATCCCACATCTGCCAACTGCGGGCAGATATGGGGCACCCTCGGTATCTGAAGGATCGATATGTGTCGATGTGTTAGCAGGAGCGGAGGTCAACATCGATTGCTGGTTGGAAAGCTTAGAGCGGTGCGGGAGATTTGAATTGGGCTGGGGTCCTTCACTTCGTTCAGGATGACCCGATTTCTTTTGTTCGTTCCCACATTCGCACTCATCACTTACAAGCTGGCGAAGTTCGGCGACCTGGGCAGAGAGTTCGAAGGAGCGGGCCGGAGCTTCGCCGCGCCAGAAGGGAATTGTGGGCGGCTGGCCGTGGGCATCCTCGACGAGGACGCGCCCTGTGCGAGACTCGACGCGACGGATGCGCCAACTGGTGTTGCCGAGGAGCATGATGTCGCCGGCGTGAGACTCGATCGCGAAGTCCTCGTCGAGGGTTCCGATGACGGTCTCGGTGGGCGTGGCGACGACACTCAAGAGCGCGGATTCGGGGATGGCTCCTCCGGAGGTGATGGCAGCGAGGCGCGCGCCACGACGGGCGCGAAGGCGGTGATTGACCTGGTCGCGATAAAGAAAGGCTCCGAAGCGTCCGCGTTTTACGCTGATGCCTTCACTGAGCATGACGAGAACTTTGTCGAAAGTTTCGCGCGAGAGATCGCGGTAGTTGCGGGCGCGGCGGACAAGAGCGAAGAGTTCGTCTTCATCCCAATCATCGGCAGCGCAGGTTGCGACAATTTGCTGAGCGAGGATGTCGAGCGGCGCGTCGGGAAGGATGAGGCGATCGAGGTCGCCTTGACGGATGGCTCGAATGATGGCGGCGCACTCGATGAGTTCATCGCGGGTGGTGGCGAAAAAGCGTCCCTTGGGGATGGCTCCGCGCCAGTGCCCGGCGCGGCCTACGCGCTGCAAGGCGACGGAGATCGCACGCGGAGAACCGATTTGGCAGACGAGGTCAACGTTGCCGATGTCAATCCCGAGTTCGAGCGAGGCGGTGGCGATGAGGATGCGGCACTCGCCCTGCTTGAGGCGGCGCTCGGCTTCGAGACGGAGATGGCGCGCGAGAGAGCCGTGATGGGCGGCAACGTTCTCTTCACCCATGCGCTCGGAGAGGCGGTGCGAGATGCGCTCGACCAGGCGGCGGGTGTTGACGAAGACGAGAGTGGAGCGGTGCTCGATCGCGAGTTGCTGAAGACGGTCGTAGATTTCGTCCCACATTTCGTTGGAGGCGATGGGACCGAGCTCGGTGGAGGGAAGTTCGATGGCGAGATCGAGCGGTCGGGTGGACGGGATGAGGACGGTGACAGGAGCGTTGGTACGTTCGCTCTCCGGGCCATCGATCCCACATCTGCCAAGGGCGGGCAGATATGGGGCACCGTCGGGATCATTGATATCGATATGCGTCGATGTATCAATGGGGGCGGAGGGCGGAATCGATTGCTGGTTGAAAAGCTTGCGGCGCGAGAGATTTGAGCCCTGCTGGGGTCCTTCACTTCGTTCAGGATGACAAACCATCTCAGGATGACAACTCGATTCCTGGCCGCAGAGAAATTCGGCGACGAGAGACAAGGGGCGCTGGGTGGCGGAGAGTCCGATGCGGTTGGGTCGCTGGTGGGTGATGGCGTCGAGGCGCTCAAGGGAGAGTGCGAGATGGGCTCCGCGCTTGTTGCCGACGAGAGCGTGAATCTCATCGACGATGACAGTTTGAACGTGGCGCAAGGTTTCACGGCTGCGGGCGGCGGTGAGCAGGATGTAGAGCGACTCCGGAGTAGTGACGAGAATGTGCGGAGGCAGCTTCAACATGTGGGCGCGGTCGCGGATGGAAGTGTCTCCACTGCGGACCATGGTACGGATGGCGGGCATGAGAAAACCACGGGCGGCTGCGAGTTGTTGAATCTGCGCGAGCGGCTGGTCGAGGTTCTTTTGCACGTCGTTGCCGAGCGCCTTGAGGGGAGAGATGTAGAGGACGTGAGTGCGCTCGCACAGGGCTCCGGTGATGGCGAGGCGGACGAGTGAGTCGATGCAGGCGAGGAATGCGGCGAGAGTTTTGCCGCTGCCAGTGGGAGCTGAGATGAGCGTGTTGCGATGAGCAAGAATGCGCGGCCAGCCGGCAATCTGCGGCTCAGTGGGCGTGCCGAAGCGCGTTGTGAACCATTCGCGAACGACGGGATGCGCCCAGGAGAGATGGTCTTCTGGTGTCCCCACAAAGCCATTCTAGAACATTTATTGAGCCGAGGTACGATTAAGCCGAGGTGCAGAGTTGCTCTGCACCTCGGCAAAGACTTGCGAATAGCGGGAGTTACTTTTCCGTGTAGCCGGATTTCTCGCGTCCAACGCCGGTCCGGATGGCTGCCTTTTTGACTTCTCTCGCGACCGCTTCCGGCACCGCTGAGTTGAATACGCCGGGAATGATGTAGTCCTCGCTCAATTCTTCTGCCGAGATGATATTGGCAATGGCGTGGGCGGCCGCCAGTTTCATCTCTTCGTTGATGTCGGTGGCATGGCAATCGAGTGCTCCGCGGAACATGCCGGGGAAACAGAGAACGTTGTTGATCTGGTTTGGATAATCGGAGCGTCCGGTGGCCATGATGCGCACGTAGGGTGCGGCTTCTTCGGGCATGACCTCGGGGGTGGGGTTTGCCATCGCAAAGACAATGGCGTCGCGGTTCATCTTTGCGAGATCTTTGGCCTCGATGGTGCCCGGGCCTGACAATCCCATGTACAAGATCGGCGCCTTCGAGGGCTTGGGCGAGAGTTCCATTAAAGCCCGTGGGATTGGTGTGTTCGGCGAACCAGTGCTTCATGTAGTTCATGCCTTCGGTGCGGCCTTTGTGGATGGCGCCCGTACGGTCGAAGCCAATGATGTTCCTGCCCCCGGCGGCCATAATCATTTTGGAGCAGGCGACACCGGCAGCACCGATGCCGGTCACGACAATCTTCAGGTCCTTGATCTCTTTCTTGACCAGCTTGACTGCATTTATCAGAGCGGCGAGGACGACGACGGCGGTTCCGTGCTGGTCGTCGTGGAAGACCGGGATGTTTAGCTCCTTTTTCAGCCTGTCTTCGATCTCAAAGCAACGCGGAGCGGAGATGTCCTCCAGATTGATGCCACCGAATGCGGGGGCAATATTTTTGACGGTCTTGATGATTTCTTCTGTGTCCTTGGTCGCCAGGCAAATCGGAAATGCGTCGATCTTCCCGAATTCCTTGAACAGCATTGCTTTGCCTTCCATGACGGGCATGGCCGCTTCCGGACCGATGTCGCCGAGGCCGAGCACCGCGGTTCCGTCACTGACGATGGCGACGGTATTGCCTTTGATCGTGAGGTTGTACACGCTTTCAGGATTGTCATGAATTGCCATGCATACGCGCGCCACGCCCGGAGTGTAGGCCATCGACAGGTCATCGCGGGTCTTGAGCGGAACCTTGCTGTTGATTCGAATCTTGCCGCCGAGGTGCATCAGGAAAGTGCGGTCCGAGACATGGACGACTTCCGCCACGTCCATCTTTCGCAGTTCCTTAACGATTTCGTCGCCATGCTCCTGGTCACGAACATTGACCGTGATGTCGCGGATGATGTGACTCTTTCCGACTCCGGCAATATCAATGGCGCCTATATCTCCGCCGAGGTCGCCGATTCTCGACGTGATTCTTCCGAGTGTGCCTGGGACATTGCTGATCTTCAGGCGCAGAGTCAGGCTGTAGCTTGCACTTGGTTTTGCGAGTGTCTTCATGTTCGCTTCCAGTGTTTTCATTATGGCTTCCTTTGGTAAATTGATATCCGGGCATTGTAGCCGCTGAAGCTGGTTTTTATGTATTCCAATTATTCAGCAGAACATAAGTTTTGTGAATGGAATTAAGGTTTACTATTAGCAGGACCTTGGGTCAACCTTCGCAGTAATTGGAGCTTGTTGATGGAGACCCAGATTTTGCCAACGCTCACGGCCAGCTACTCCCGAGGCGTTGATAATCCTCCGCTTACGAATCTCTGCATCGGTCAGGTCCTTGACCGGATAGCTGAGCGCCATCCAGAATCTCCCGCGCTTATTTTTAGCCAGGAGGATCTGCGCCTGAACTGGAGAGAGCTGGTTCCGGAGGTGGAGCGCACTGCTCGAGGACTGATGGCCCTGGGCTTTGAGCGCGGCGACCGGGTCGGAATCTGGGCCACCAATGTTTCGCAATGGGTGCTGATGCAGTTCGCCACGGCGAAAGCCGGCGTTGTGTTGGTCAACCTCAATCTCCGCTTCCGTGCTCACGAGTTGGATTTCGTGCTGAAGCAGGCCACCTGCAAGGGACTGGTGATGCAGCACGAATTCCGCGACTGCAACTATGTGGAAACGCTTCGCCATCTTGCTCCCGAGCTTGCGTTCTGCGATCCCGGCCAGTTGCATTCCGAGCGGTTGCCCCATCTTCGCCAGATTGTTTATATCGGAGAGAATCCACCGCGCGGCATGTTGAGTTGGAAGGCGATGCTCGACGAAGGCGAACGCATCAGCGCGGCCGAGTTACGCGCACGCGAGGCGAGCCTTACCTGCCATGACACGATCAACATCCAGTACACAAGCGGCACCACCGGAACTCCCAAAGGCGCCGAGCTGAGTCACTACAACGTGGTCAACAATGGGCAATTCATCGGCGACTCGATGAAGTTGAGCGAGCGCGACAAGGTCTGCATTCCCGTCCCCTTCTACCACTGTTTTGGAATGGTGCTGGGCAATATGGCCTGCCTTACACACGCCTCTGCCATGGTGATTCCCGCTGACTATTTCGATCCGCTGGCGACGATGCAGACGGTTCACGACGAGCGCTGCACTGCCGTGTACGGCGTGCCCACCATGTTCATCGCCGAACTCTCGCATCCGCGCTTTGGCGAATTCGATTTCACTTCGCTGCGCACCGGCATCATGGCCGGCTCACTCTGTCCCATCGAACTCATGCGCCGGGTCATTCGCGACATGCACTGCGGCGAGCTGACCATCTGTTACGGCCTCACCGAAGCCTCGCCGGTGATCACCCAGACCACCACCGAGGATAGTCTGGAGCGCAAGACTACCACCGTGGGCCGCGCGCTGCCGCATACCGAAATCAAAATCATCGACCCGCAAAGCGGCCAGCTCGTGCCGTTGGGAGAAAACGGCGAGCTTTGCACTCGCGGCTACCTTGTGATGAACCGCTATCACAACGATCCTGAAGGCACTGCCACAACCATCGAAGCCGACGGCTGGCTGCACTCGGGCGACCTTGCCACCATGGACGAGCATGGCTATGTGAAGATCACCGGACGGCTCAAGGAGATGATTATTCGCGGCGGAGAAAACATTTATCCACGCGAGATTGAGGAGTTTCTCTACTCCTATCCCGGCATTAAGGACGTGCAGGTGATCGGCGTGCCCAGCGAGAAGTACGGCGAGGAAGTGATGGCGTGGATCATCCCGCACGAGGGTGTCACGCTTGATGCCGAGGCCATTCAGGCTTACTGCCGGGCCGAAATTGCAGGCTTCAAGGTGCCCAAGTACATCAGGTTTGTCGAATCCTATCCCACCACTGTCACCGGCAAGGTACAGAAGTTCATCATGCGCCACATGGCCATGGATGAGATGGGCATGGCATAACTTCTAAATTCGGCGCTTCGCCTCCACGTACATCGGCATCCCGCCCCGCGGGCGGAGTGTAAATAACGGCTCGGCCACAACCGCGTGGCGCTCATCGTGGCGCAGGCGCCAGCGCTGCGCCAAGGTAGCCAGCACCAGCACGCCGCTCATCCAGGCAAAGGCCTCACCAATGCACTGCCTCGGACCCATTCCGAATGGGCAATACGCGCCGCGTACGCGTGCGGCCTTCGCCTCCGGCGTATGCCGCTCTGGGTCGAAGCGCAACGGATCGGGAAAGAAGCGCGCATCACGATGCAGAATGTATTGGCTGGCCAGCACGGTGGTTCCCTCTGGTAGCCGGTACTCGCCCAGTTCGAATTCGTGCAGCGCCATTCGACCCATCGCCCATGCCGGAGGATACAGGCGCATCGCCTCGGCAAGCACCATCTCCGTGTAACGCAGCCGCGAAAGATCCTCGTAACCGGGCAACCGTCCTTGCAGTTCGCTGTCAATCTCCTCGGTCATTTTGCGTTCGGCCTCTGGATTCTGTGACAGCAGATACCATGTCCACGTCAGCGCAATTGCCGTCGTCTCATATCCTGCAAGAGTCAAGGTCATTACTTGGTCGCGCAGGTATTCATCGCTCCAGCCCTGCGTCTTCTGCGCCTGCATTAGCATCGTCAGCAGGTCGGTCGCGCTCGCGTCTGCACCCAGACGTCTGTGTTCGGCGATCAGCCGCTCCATCGCCCGGTGTAACTTTGCCCGGGCATGTACAAACTTGCGCAGCGGCGTGAACGGTATCTGCAGCAGCAGACGGATGCCGGGCAGCAGCACAATCGCGTTGTACACCTCCATGATGTTGGCCATGGCATCGTTCAGTGCATGCACCTCGTCTCCAAGTTCGGTGCGGAAGACCGTCGCCGCGATAATGCCTAGCTGCAAAGTCATCATCTCGCGATGAATATCATGTAACTCGCCCGCGCTCCACTCATCGCGTAACCCGGCAGCCCGGCGCACAATGGTCTCCGCATGCATTGAGATCTTCTGCCGATGAAAAGCCGGAGCCGCCGCCTGCCTCTGTTGCTTGTGCCGGACGCCGGAGGCGGTGATCATGCCCTCGCCGAGCAGCAGCTTGGCTCGTTGCTGCGTGCGCTCCTTTACGAAATTTGCATGCTGCACAACGAATACTTGCCGCAAATATTCCGGATGGTTCACGAATACAATGTGCCGGCGCCCGATGCGGTAGTGCGCAATGTCGCCGTAATTCGCCGCTAGCCGACCGAAGTGCGCAATCGGGTCCACCCATCTCTTCTGCTGCAGCACGGACCTCAGCAGGTTTACGCCTGGCCCCGGAGGCAGCCGCAGTCCGTTGTGCTCCACCTTTGCCGCGATTTCCGTTTCTGCTGCCATGTGCTCTTCGATGCTCGATCCGTATCGATCGCCGCAATCATTACTGGCTGCCCAACCAGCAGCCGCTGCATCTTCAGAATCCAGACTCTCGCGCAGCATCCCGAAGCCTCGCCTGCTGCAGTTGCGTCAAAGTACAATCACTGTTAAGCTACATTTAATCAGTGACGTAGGCGCGTAGCTCAGTTGGTTAGAGCGCTACCTTGACACAGCATAAACACTAATAGAATCAATAACTTGCAGTGGCACTGGTGGGCTGCCAACCACCCCTAAGTCATTGAATTATTTAGTGAGGCAAAAGAGCACCGGGTAAATTAACGGGTACGCCAATTTGGCAACAAAGCCTCACGCTGAGTGAGGTTTTTCTGCGCCAGAGTCCCTCTTCACTCAATAGTCTAATCAGAACCCTCTGCTCTCAAATGCCGCTCAGCGACGGATACCTAAGTCCAGGTCGGGCGGCTTCGCGAGTTCCAACTCCGGCCGGGATTTTCCGTCTACATCGGGTGCGCACTCGGGTCGGGAGGTGTCCATTCCCGGCTGGTTCATCACCTAGCGATATCACACAACGTGAATTGCCGTGGTACTGGTCGCCCTGAATCGGTCCGAGTGGCACCTGGCAACCGGTGGACCGTCCAGCGGTCTGTTGCGGATGGCAAATCTCGGCTAGCCTCGATTTGCCATCCGTAACGGTGAAGTTCATCGCCCGTGTGGACCCAACCA
Source organism: uncultured Acidobacteriota bacterium (assembly GCA_963786435.1). Classification (GTDB taxonomy): domain Bacteria; phylum Acidobacteriota; class Terriglobia; order Terriglobales; family Acidobacteriaceae; genus TOLSYN. The sequence goes on along the minus strand of CAWAZK010000002.1, from coordinate 378,031 downwards.
TGAATTTGGAGAGAGAACGCTGGCGGCATAAACTTTAGAGATGAACGCAATCAATGAAGAAGGCGGCCCTCCTCATCTAGCGATCGGTCAGGACAAGACAACTATTGCGCGAGCTATCGTGCTGGAGTCTAACTCAGCACAGAAGGGCGTCATCTGCCGTTTGGATTTGAGCAGGACGATGCCTGATCTTTGGCAAATCGAAATTCACGGCGAAGGCCCGAAAGTCATCGAGATTAGGCAGTTGATCGAAGCTCATTCCGTTCCAGAGGGAAGCGTTCCAACTGAGGCGGAAGCCGTCGCAGGATTGCAACTCAAGCGTTGGGAAGATCTTCTCGGCGTTCTGCGCGCGAATGGTTTCGAAGTGGGACCGCTTCCGGAGAGCGATCACCGCTTCACCATGAGCTTCGACTTGTCTTCTGGACGTATGCTCTCATCTGTAGATGCTATGCATGAGTTCGCTGGCGCGAACGATGTTATGGCAAAGGGATTCGCGGATGCAATCACCAAGGTCTTCGCAGAACCTGCCGCCACCTTGGCTCGTCAGATTGAAGAGTCGCTCTCACAAGGTAATGCCAACCGTGCTGTGCGAGCGATCAGGGATGCTCGCGACAAAGGAACGCTCGCGTTTCCCCCTTCTCCAGCACTGCTCAAGGCGGTTACTGCCATCGATGTTGCTAGCTTGAATAACGGGGACCGACGCCTGGTTCGCGATGCACGGCTATTCATTTCCGGCAGCCTCGGGGCGTGGGACGTGACCGGAAAGGAGGCAGATGCTCTTCTCGCGGAAGACAAGGACACACTCACCGCAGACCAAATCGTTGACCTCCGATTAGCCTCAGCGACCGGTGCTTTGAAGAGGGGACACACGGAGTCCGGGCTCTTGGTTATAAGGGAGCTGCTGCGTGCAGAAGGCGGTCTGCCAGCAGAGAAACGCGGATGGTGTTGGAGAAACATATCTTTAGCGCTCGAACCGAGCGACGCAGAGGGTCGAATTGCTGCACGTCAATCGGCGGACGCATTTCTACAGGCAGGGGAGAAGAAGGAAGCCGCAAAGAGCTTGGTCCGGCTCGCCGATTGCCTGGTCTTCGGACAGCCGGAAGACGCAATCAGAGCACTTGATGAGATGTCCGCCTTGGCAGCCGAAGAGGGTCTGGATGAACGGGATCTAGGCAGCGCCGCGAGACATATACGCGCGATCCGTCTCGCCGAGTTGGGCAGACATCCAGAAGCGTTCGATGATGCCATGTCGGCTGTGGAACTCCGGCGCGGAATTCTTGGCATGGAAACACAACTCGCAAATTCTCTGTATCTGGCATCCATGGAAGCGGAACATCTCGGTCGACCGGAAGAGGCGCAGAAGTTGGCGCTTGAAGCCGACGCCCTCTCGCAGTCGAACCCCGATCCTCAGCACAGATTTGCGGTCGAAGTCGGAACGCTCTTCGGCAGCTTTGACAAGGCGAAGGCAGAGGATTTGGCGAAGCGCGCCGAAGCCAGCAGAGCCGTTGAAATCGTGGCGGCGGTCAGGGGTGCGACCGCAGAGCTTGACTCAACCCTTGACGATGCGGCGCGTATTGGGTTGCTGGAACGCACATTGGATGATCTTGACGCCGCTGACGTGCATGATCGGGCGAAGGAGCCCGCAAGATTCGCGCTCGCTATGCGGTTAGGGAGACTCGGACAGGAAGGGCGGGCAGAGGGCTGGTATCGAAAGATCCTGGCGGCAAACCTGAATAATTTCACCGTCCGCGACAGATTGATCCAGTGTCTCTGGAATCAACAGAAGTGGGGCGAAGCAGCCGGGCTCTTGAGCGGTGAGATCGACCGATTGGGGAAGGTTCCGGGGCTCCTGTTTGCACGCGGAAAGTCATTGATCGAGGCCGGAGACTTCACCACGGCGATACCTCTGCTCACCGAGTCCATGGCTCTTACAGACGATCCTCAGCTGAAGGAATTATCACGCGCGATGCGGGACAGGGCACTTGAATCGGGCGGAACAGTGCCGCCGCCCCAGCCAATTCCAACTCCGGCGAATCCCATCACATACGAAGCGCTCGAATCGGCATTGGCTGACTTCTCTAAGTTCATCGCTGCCGATAAGAGGATGGCCTTGTGGACCTCCATCGGCAATAACGATCACAAGTGGGTCGAACAGCCGGAAAGGCGCTGTAAGGATTTCCTCCACATCTTCCTGAAGGCAAGATTCCAGGACCGTATGGATGTCTTCGAAGAGATTGGAGCAGGCGCGGGCCGCATCGATCTTTATCTGAAGTTCGGGAATGGACTCTCTGCGGTACTTGAGCTGAAGATGTGCGGTAAGACCTATAGCAGCACCTACGCGGCCTCCGGCGAAGAACAGATTGTCCACTATCTTGCTAATCGAGACACGAGCCGGGGCTATCTTGTGGTCTTCGATGCTCGCATGGATGATTTCGGTAAAGCCTTACTGGACACTCCGGTATGCGGCAAATTCACGATTGGTGAGCGCTTCATCGATGTGCGTCCGCGAGTTAAGCAGAAGGCTGCTCCTAAGCACAAGGGTGGGAAGAAAAAAGCCTAGCAGCCGATTGCGTCAGTGCGAACGCGTCCCGGAATGGGTTTCGAGAGTCAGTCGCTTTTCATCCTGTCTGGCCAGCGCCGTTGCACGCTTCAGGGGATCTATCTGAGCGGCAAATCGACCTCCTTCCGGTTGGCCGACCACCCGCCCAGAACCATGTCAATGAGCGCGTTGCCCTGAAGTCAACAGTTGACAGCCGAACCGGCAGATTAGGACTTTAGCCAAGACATAGAATAGTGGGATGCGCAAAGCACCTGCAGACCAGTTGGCAGAGAGCGCCAAGAAGCGCGCCTCCAAAGCATCGAAAGCGTCACCGAGCGTCAAAACAAGTACTTCTAAAGCACCCAAGTCGCGGACCGTCTCAGAGACGGGCAGTGCAGGTGACTCGGTGACATTAACGGAATTGTTGTCCAGCAACACCGCCCGTCTTCCGAAGCGCTACGACGAAGATATAGAGAGGTGTCTGGCACAACTATTCAATGACTATGCAGAGGGTGTCGCTCGGCTTTCGACGAAAGGCCCCGGTGCAAGGGCCGTCCGGAACGAAATCGGAACGATACGGGCACTATCTCAGGGAATTCTCTTAACTCTTGACCAATATTTATCCGGTCACACATTCGACGCGTTTCAGACGTTTAGTGATGCGATCGGTCATGTGCGCCATCGGCTTCAAAACCTGGTGGTTCCGCTTGTAGACCTGTTAGGAGTGCATCAATCTAAACGAGGGTTTGAGCACTACGGTGATTTGTACCGGCTTCGAACCGGTCCTCTCACTCAGTTGACTCAGAGGGACCTTTTTCACATTCCTTTCGAAAAACGACAGCTAGTTGCGTCTCAGCGGTATAGCATTCCTGGACTGCCAAGTCTCTACCTTGCCAGTTCGCTTTGGATCGCATGGGAAGAGCTCGGCCGACCTGACTTGGCTTCGATTCACGCTTCGCGGTTCGAAGGAAAGGGAAACCTCAGAGTTCTGGACTTTGGATGGAGCACTTCTCTTGCCGGAGGCCTTTCAACGTTCGGCCATTCAGATGGCGCGGAGACGTTTGGAGAATTTGCGAAGGGGCAAGCGATTATTTGGCCTCTCATCGCTGCGTGTTCCCTTATCCGAAGATACCCTGGAACACCTTTCGTACCCGAGTACATCATTCCTCAGTTCCTGCTTCAGTGGGTTCAGAGGGAGAAGGATCTCGACGGAATCCGCTACTTCTCTACCAAACTGGCTGCGATGGATAGGGCACAAAATCGAGCATTCAACTATGTCTTCCCGGTTCGACATAAGGCACCGAGAGGCATCTGCGGCGGACTTCAGAACTCCTTTGCTTTAACACCTCCGGTCTCTTGGCCGATGCTTCAATCGTGGCAGCCGAAGATTATGGGTGCCCAGCTTCCTGCTCCTGGTGCCTTCGATCTCGCAGAGGGCTTTCCTGTCGCTTATTCGGACACCGAGTTCTTCGCTCTGGAGCACAAGCTCAAAGGAGGCCTCAAAGCTAGCAAAATCATTGAATGATAGCGTTATGGACATCGGCGCGCACGCTGCAATGGCCTATCGGCGAACGAATGGATCTTCCAGTCGGGTCGTTATATGCACCTCGTTCCAGAGCTCTTGCTAAAAAGCAACCTCAGGGGCTGATTATCGGTAACAAGGAACTGACTTGGCACCGACTTGGACCCTCTGGCCTGCCAATTAGGAAACCGCGGATCTCCAGGGTGGGCGGATGCTTGGCCGACTTCCCGGAAGGACGGGACACCAACTAGGGCGCTACTGCGGAGGGTTTTGGCCAAGAAGTCGATAAACTCGGCGGGCGTCGGCCTCGTAGGTCCGGACGGTCGCAACTGAAAGGCCGATGGTGGCTTTGCCGGACTCGGCCCACGTCCACGTGCTAAATACATAGAGACTGACTCCGGCTTGACACCATCAGCTAATAGCACCTGTTTCACGCGATCAGACGTCATTTTCGTTGGCGTAGGCATGATCAGATTTTACTGGTGCTGGACCAGATGAAGAAGCGCGTTTTGAGCGATTCGACAAGAAGTTCGGCGGCCTTCGGCCTTCGGCAAATCTTGGTTGTCTGGCAAAACGCTGGCCTGGACCGTAATATCTCTGTTTAGGCAAAATCGTCAATGCGCTAGAAACGGTCATTGGCCTGATTGCGTAAACGGACTGCTGAGCGCCTGACGACCAGCGGAGCCTTGTCGACTATCGTTGTATCCCTCGGATGATCGCTCGTATTTGGCGACCGCGACTGCCTGTGTTTATATCGCCAGGGCCATACTTAGGCCTGCTCGAGTCCCGTCCTTCCTCGATTGCCGTCATTTTATTTTCACAAAATGGCCCGTTCAGCTGCATTAAAACGCTCTTTCTCACTATATGTATATGGCGATATCTAAACCCCAATCGCCTTGAGAAAGGAACCCATGACGAACCAAGAATTGCAAGAGCAGATCAACGCGTTGTCGCAACAACAACTCGCGCTCGCTAAGGCCGTCAACCAACTTGGCACCTTGTCCTCCAACGGCGGGACACCGCTCGAAGTCGACCCCCACTCCGAATCCAGCGAAGACATCATATCGGCGCTTCAAGATTTCACAACGCGCTCCCGGAATTACAAAAATTACGCGAGAACACGAGGACGCTGGCTATTCCGCTTTCTGACGTCGCCAGCAGCGCTCGACTCCATGAGGGCGGCGACGGCTAAGGGCTTACCCGCAGTTGCCGGAATTGCGGAGAGCGTGGTTCAGCTGTCCGTTCGTGGCGGAAACGAGCTTACCGCAGTCAACCGGCAGTTTATTGGCTCCATAGTGCGATACCGGATGGAAGCGATTGGCTACAGAAAGGCAGAGAAGAAGGGCCCTATTCCCTTCCAACCATTTACACAAGGCCAGCTCTACCAACAGATCGCAAACTAGCAACTTAACCTTGCTTTTGTCATGTTTCGGCTGCGCAGGCCGCATCCAAGCGACCTGCGCTCCGCACCGTTCACTTCAATGACATAGAGCAGGCTTGCGAAGTCTCCGTACAGGCGAGGATCCGGTCGGCCGTTTAAGAGAAATCGCCAATCCGCTCACCGACGCCTGAAAACGGCAAGGGGACGACCCCTGACGGATTCTGTCTGGATTACGGGCCACTCGCAAAATCGATCTGGCGATGCCATGGCCTCACAACCTCGGTACACGTTATGCCGAAGATCCATCCAGAACCTCTAGCCGGAGTTGCCGCGCGGACGTTGCAGACTCACTTCGGCCTCAAGCCGCGGCTCTCTGTTCAGTAAGACCACGTCCTCCGGTGCGAGGCGTCGCAAGTCAGAGGTTGACAGGAATCAAGGAATCTCCTGGCCTGAGGCGCACGTATAGCATGTGATTCTCACCGTAGCCGTGCCGATCCTCAACTTCTGTGAATGACCACCACCCCCGTGATGGATCCGCAAGGTGGTTCCAAAGCGCCATTCCTACGAGCCCGCGGGCGGCACCATTCGGAAACCCCGGAAACCGACGAGGAAACTCTCCATGCCACCAACTTCCGATGTTCTCGAGGACATTCTTACCCAGTCGCGAGGAGTCGATGCTAGCATCGCGCGCTGGCCAATTCGCGGTAGCCGCGTCCACCTCCCGAACGATCCCATCACGCAGGAGGCCCATGAGATCCAGATGTTGCTGTACTTCCGCAAACATGACCCAGTGTGGTTTTTGGCCCACTGCAGGCTGAACGACTCCGTAGACACTCACGATCATATAAACAGTTTAACCGAACCGCCCATGTGATAGCTGCCGCTTTCAGCTTTGATGCTAGACGCTTCCGGGTGTGTCGTCGGCGAAACTGGGCAATTCGGTTGACCGAAAATTGATCGTGCTACCAAAGTGTGCTGCCCGGATTCAGAATGGCCGAGGAACACATTCTGGGAGGGTGACGGGCAATCCAGAAGCAATCTCCGCGCCCTAGTCTCGTAACGGGACGTCCATCCTCGAGTTGCTGCTTCAAATCGCTAGGCTTGTAGGACTGCACGGCATACCATCGATCCGTCAAATGATCGCCGATCCGCATGCGGTTCAGATCTCGGTAGATGGTTCATGCTTCCCCAACGAGGGGCGCAAGGCAGGTTATGCCGGGGTCGTAGTTTATCCAGACGATTCAGCGGCTCAGCAAGAGATCGTGTTTGCAGGTTTCGAGGAAAGCACGATCAACCGAATGGAATTATCTGCATGTATTGCGGCAATGGAGTGGGTGCGCGATCAGCAGATTGGCAACATGTACGGCCGCGTACAGATCTTCAGCGACTCGCAATATGTGGTGAACAACCAAGTCTCAGCGCCTTTTTGGAAGAAGGCGAAGTGGCGGACGGCTTCGGGGCGGCCAATCGAGAATCATGATCTCTGGGACGACTTCCTGGCAGGGCCGACGCATATCAAACTCCGAGCAGTTTGAGTAGGTAGGGGTGGTCCCAAGCAGCATTGAGGCGTTTTCCTTTGATGCCGCGTTTGCTGGTTTTCTCCTGCTTGAGCATGTTGAGAGCGATACGGTTGAGCGGGGAGAAGTTCTGCGCGGCGTGGCCGGCGCGTTTGCGGCTGAGGTCCTCGCCAAAGCCCACGTCGAGTACCCAGTGCAGTTTGTTTTCGATGCCCCAGTGCTGGCGGATTGCGCGGTTCAACCGTGCCGCATCAGGCTTGAGACTGGTAATGTAGTAGCGGATTTCGCGCTCAGTTTTTCCCGTGAGTTTGTGATACCGTTCGGCCTCGATACGCACCAAACCCTGTAAAGACGCCCATTCCGCGGCTTTCTCAATGAGCCCGAGGTCGGCAATCACCGAGCATCTGCGTTGCTCAACCCGCCCGTGGCCGCAATCGATTTCCTCGGCCACGAACTCGATGGGCAGTTGCCGGAACGAGTCCTTGATCTCCTCCAGCAGAAGGCCCTGGTTCTCCTTGACCGCCAAAATGTAGTCGGCTTTCTTGCCGACGATCTTTTCGGCGATGGTCTTTTGGCAGCCCATGGCGTCGATGGTCACCACCGTTCCGGCCAACTCCAGGGCGTCCAGCAGCTTCGGAATCGCCGTGATCTCGTTGGATTTTTCATCCACCTTGCGCTGGGCCAGAACCAGACCGTTGCCCTCGGCCCAGGCCGAAACCATGTGAACCAGCTTCTTCTTGCCGCTCTCGCGGCTGCCGCACAATGCCTTGCCGTCGATGGCAACCACTTCGCCTGCCGTCAGTTTGGCAATCGAGGAAACCCAGGCGGCGAACCCCTTTTCCATTTCCAATGGGTCCAGCGCCGCAAATACACGGTTGAAGGTATCGTGCGAAGGGATGCCGCCCGGCAACGTCAAAAACGTTTTCAGCCACTCCCGCTTGGCTTTGCCGTAATCGGCAATGTCGTTCCAGCTCTCGGCTCCGCTCAACACCGCGGCAATCGCGATCAGCAGAATCTCTTCCAATAAATGATCCCGGTTCCGCTCCACCCGCGGATCGCGCAGCTCAGAAAAATACTTCAGGGGATTGTCCATCTCCCCTTCTCGCCCAACTACAACCCCACTGCATATAGCAACCTGTGTTCATTTATATGCGTCGGCCCTGGACTTCCTGGCGGCTAAGTCGAAAGCCGGAGTCCGAATCGATATCATCAAGGTTGTAAATAAGTTGACTCCACTTCTAAGGTTCGTCGACAAACTTGCGAAGGCAGCCGCCAAGAGTCACCCACGGAAAGACCATCGATTCGTTATAGGGAAGATTGGACGAGCAAAGATCAAGGGCACTGCGACTTTCTTTCCCGCGAACAATCAAGTAGTAGCAATACGAATCGTTCGATCGAAGGCAGTCGGGCCGACGCACGAGAACCGATATGTTTTCGAAACCTTTGATGAAGCGGCGCAGACGTTCGTTTCAAAGTACGTTGCATATTGCGCGCCTGAGATTGGCTGCCAACTTCATCGACAGCGCGGATTCCGGGTCCGAATGAATGACGATCCGAAATACCCCCAGATTATCGAGGTTCTGGCGGAGATTCAGTTGCCAAAAGCTGAGCGTAAGCGACCGAGAAAATCGCGCAAGCAGATCACTTCCGAATAGGCGACAATGCACCCGGCATGAATGCAAATACAATTGCTGACTTCGCATTCTTGCAGACACGCCCACCACGTCAGTGCATAATTAAATGTATATGGCCGACTTTGAACCGATACGCATCACTGGCGTCGTCGAGAAAGACGTCTCCAAACCAAGAAATGATGGGACACGCGGATCAGCTCTTTACAACGTTCCCTTCCAACTGTCGCAACGCCCACCCGCTGCATGGGCCGAGTACTTTCCTCACGCTTGGGATCACCCTTCAAGTTGGTCGTCGATGCACCGTCCTGGAATCTGCACAGTTGTCAATGACCGAGTTTGGCTTAACGGCACAACCCTAGCAGAAGTAGCCGAAACGCATAAGGCTACGCTCCAGCTTGCCCTCGACGATACTAATCGAAGATATTCAGAGCTTTTGGAGAAACAGCACGCCGAAGCAGAGAGAGCGCGCTGTGAACAGGAAGCGCACGAACAGCACGTGCGTGAAGCCGCTAAGAACATCAAGTTTGATTAGCTAAGCTGGCGTTCGCCGAGGCGATGCGTTCAGGCTGGGCGATGTGAACTTTATCCGGTCTCATACATAGGACACCCGTGGCCACACTGTTTTTTTCTTATTCCCATGCAGATGAGAATCTCCGCGACCTATTGGAGAGGCACTTATCTGCTTTACTGCGGCAAGGCGTAATTACAGCCTGGCATGATCGGCGGATCACGGCGGGGAAAGACTTTGCAGAATCAATTGACGAAAATATCAATTTGGCGGACGTAATCCTCCTGCTTATCAGTCCCGATTTCATTGCATCGGATTACTGTTATGAGATTGAGATGCACAGGGCAATGGAACGGCAAGGTAAGGGCAACGCGAGAGTCATACCGGTAATACTAAGGCCATGCGATTGGCACGAATTGCCGTTCGGTAAATTGCTAGCGGCTCCTAAAGATGGACGTCCGATTACAAAGTGGCCGGACATGGACGAAGCATTCTTAGATGTGGTCAGAGCGATCAAGAACGCCCTGAGAGAAATGGGGCAAGAGCCGCGAAAAGTGGTGCCTGGTAAGATGTCTGCCAGTGTTGTTCAAGATTCTGCCTCGAACAGTGTACGGTTGAGCAATCTCCGCGTAGCAAAAGTCTTTACCGAATTCGATAAAGACCGCTTTCGCCACGACGGGTTCGAGTACATGGCAAAGTTCTTTGAAAATTCCCTAAGGGAGCTTGTAGAACGCAATCCCGGAATCGAGCAGGCATTTCGAAGAATTGATGCGAATAGATTCACGGCTGCAGCATACCGTGACGGCAAGAAGGTATGCCAATGTTCAGTAGAGATTTCCGGAGGCCGGGGCTTCACTGATGGAATCGCTTACTCGATGAGCGACAACGCTCCATCCGGTGGCTTCAATGAGTCCGTCTCAGTCAAAGCTGATGACCAGATCCTCTACTTTGAAGCTCTTGGAATGCAAAGCGGCACGAGAGACAGAGAAAAGCTCACCTATCAGGGCGCTTCTGAGTTCTATTGGGATCTGTTTATCAACCCATTGCAGTAGTTCCGGGCGAATAACGGGCAATCCGGACACGACTAGCGCAACATCGTCACGCCGAAAGGAGGCCGCTGACAATGGCGGATCGACGAAAGAGCGCAAGAGGCGTCCGATGTCTCTTCCGGACCTGGATCAAGCGAAATCCAGCCGTTCTAAACACCTTGAGTTCGGCGGACGCACAGCGTGGATACCGGCACGCAATCGACGAATTCATAGAGTGGTACTGCTCCGAGCCAAAGGTGGATTAGCGTCGGCGAGGGAGTCCCTTTGCCGAGGCCTCGGATCCAGGTGGTTCACGGAACGGTTCCACAGAAATGCGCTCGTAACACACTTCCAGCAGGGTCAGGTATTCTGTACCGCCCGGCGCTTGGAGAACTACGCTGTCGCCCGCTGCCGACTTCATCAACGCGCGCCCCAGAGGTGACACCCAACTGATGTGGTTGCGGTTGAGATCAACCTCGTCGACGCCCACGATGCTCACCACTCGCTCTGCTCCAGCGGCATTGGCATAACCAATTGAACGCCGATGAACCCCGAAACCCTGTAGGTCAAGCCGATCACACTCCTGAATCGCGGGTTTTATCGCCGTTGGGCTGGTTAGATCAGATAGAGCCATAGAAGTCCTTTGTGTGAACTTGAATTATGGGCGGTGATCAACTGATTCGTCCAGCACAGATTCACGGTGTTGCCACACAAGGAAATTCGCGGGATTGGAATTCAGCGGGAGCCGCGCCCCGCGTAGTCAGTGAGCACTTGAAAGGGGAAATCTTAGGACTGACCCGTATGCTATGCTTTGCTGGTTCTCCCGCTAAGGATGCGCCAAGATGAGAAAAGCTATCCTGCTTCTAGTGACGCTGCTTGTCTGCCCATATTTACCGGGGCAGGAAAACGCATTTCGTCTCAACGTAATTTCTTACCAGTGGATAACGACTCACAAGACGTTTAGCTTCTCTTCGCCGGGTCATGGGAACACATCCTGTAATGGAACCGCCAACATGAGCGGAAATATTTCTGGTGGAGGGAACTTTTCGGCTACAGGAACAAGCTCCGATACTTGCTCGACAAGCTATACGCCCCCGAGTAATCAAGAAATCGACATCCAGAGACCCGTCTTGTTCATTCTCGCCGAGACGGCAACGAACCGAATGATCCTGACGTGTACCCGGAAGACGCGATGGAGCCAATGTCATGCCCTGAACCCTGGTGAGTTTTTCGCTCGACTCGATAAAGGGGTCCTTGAAGTGAGCGCCTTGTCAGCGAAGGGCAAAGAGGAGTGGATAAGATTCGATGTAGTTCAGCAGAGCGCCATTAGTAGCTCACAGGGGCAGACGGTTCCTGTGCGGCAACCCGCTGCTCCGCCGTCCCCGTGTCCTACAGGGAAGCATAGGGTTTCGACTTCCTATGGCTCTTATTGCGAAGCAGACGCGCCGAGTCCTTTACAGACCACTCTTGCGATTTCATCGACACCGCTAGGCGCAGAGATCGAATTGGACGGGAATTTCATCGGCAACACTCCATCGACGGTGTCTGTATCCGGCGCAGATCACTCTATCAAACTGACCAAAGCAGGTTACGTCCCTTGGGAACGAACACTTAAGACTTCATCTGGGACAGTGACTGTCGCCCCAGAGCTTGTGTCCCTTGCTCCAACTCAAATTGGAAAATGAACGTCCAAACAGCGGCACACTGCGCCCCTCCGACGTTAGGCCATACGGATGTACGCAGCTAGACCTTTACACTCTCAGGGAGGGCGTTTCCGCGAAACGTAACTTCCTGATTAATATTTCCTTCCTCATCTACGAGAACGCCGAAGTGGGTATCGAACTCGCCACAGAACAAGTTCGTGGGGAAGGGGATACGAGCAACTGCACTATGCCAGACGATCACTCGCGGAATTGAAATATCCATATCGAAGTCAGGTTTTACGCGCCGCACCTCGGCCTCACATTCGCTTATTTCCAAGTCTGGCCTAGCTCTGATCATTTCTGCAAGGCGAACGTGGTCCGGCTTAATTGAACTGAGAGTAATCAGCGCGGAGATGGTGGTGTTCTGGGGCTGTTGCCGCTTCGGCCGAATCATCTTCCCTCTTCCCAAGAAGGCAGGTTTCAACTGACCGGCATCGCCAATCCCGGTCTGTATGTTGATCGGGAAAGTGAATCCTGAGTCGCCGTACATCGCGCCGAGGACAACGTCGGGATGTTGCAGCATAACGAACGGATTGCCTAGATTGCAGAGCACCAGAGCGCAGCAGAACTCTTTATATTCCCTGAACTTGTCCCTCCCTTGCTCGACCTTCTCGCGGATTCGCGGGTACGGATCGAACGCTCCGCTACCGGGAGCAAGCCTGACGGCATCGAAGTCCTTAACATCAAGATAGACCTGCTTGCCACCCCACTCGATCTCATAGTCAGGTACTCTCGACTTCCCGGCCTGTTTCCGCTCGAACTCAAACGCTATGCCTTGAGTGTGCAAGTATTCTTCAAAGAGAGCCTCGCCCTGAGTGTGGGGAGCCTTTTCGTTCATAGGGTAATTCTAAGCCGTCACCTGTGTCTGCATAGTGAAAACAGCTGCTCCTCATTGGCTGGCATTTTGTCCTCGCGAAAATCTCGCCAGAAAACCTGTCCACGCTGACAACTCTGACATTTTTGACAATGGTCGGGCATTCAAAACACGTAACTTACTGAAAAGCGAACTCTTTGGTAGGATTCGTCTTACGGTTCTGTGGGACACTGCCGTTTTCGGACATAGCCAGAGTAGAATGGCTTCGATATGGCAGACACTCGCATTCAGCTTGAGGTTGAGGATTGGGTCAGACGGAACTGGATGACTGCTCACTTTGGCGTGAAGTTTTCGCGTGAGCGCGTACCGCTCCGGTCAGGTGGCGTTTTCGATTTCGATGCCGTAAGCGAAGATCAATCCATCGTTGCCACGATTTCAACGAGCGGCTCAAAAACGGCAGGGGGGAAATATGCCTCTGGCAAGGTGCTCAAGCTCCGTTCAGATATGTTGTTCCTGACAATGGTAAAGGCGAAGAGACGAATTATTGTTCTCACCGAATCCGACATGCTTGAGCAGTTCAAGAAAGAGGTTACGGGTGGCCGTGTTCCCCCTGAGATTGAATTTGTCTGCGCCGAAATACCTGAAGCGCTCAGGTCGCGTCTGGTCGCTGCTCGGCTAAAATCCTCCGACGAGGTATCCAACAAAGTCGTGGCCGGGGCGTAGCAGAAATCTGATCACAAGCTGAATTGGCGCACGCCTGCGGGGCCCTTTTGCCCTACAGCCCATCGATGGTTTTCATAACGGCTCGAACGATGAATCGCGCTTCGCGATCCCGGTCATTGCCCGTGACGTTCATGTGATCAAGAACCATCTCGACCCATTTGCTGTCTTCATACCCAAACATCCGTCGCAGCGACGCTATGGTGCGCCCGATTGCTGGTTGTGCTTTGCAAGACTCCAGTCTCTGGCTGATCAGAACAGGGTCATCAGAGTAGCGGCAGTAATAGTAAATGTCGTAAGGGTCTTTGGGTTTTTCTCGATAGAGGCAAACTGCGGTCTTCAGGATCAAGAAGCCGGCCGAGTCAGGAATTGTGAGTTCGCAGCTCTCGATGCGCTCTCCATCCCGCCAGTTGATTCGGATGGTCTCCACGTGATCGTCCAATTCCTCGCCGCCATCGACCAGGCACAGGTCCAGCGAAGTGTTGACGCCATGAAACTTCATGACCGATTCATCTTCCTGAACACGCGGGAGGTCCGCCATGAGATCCAGCTGCACGATGTTCCCTTCGACCTCTTTCTCATAGCGGAAAGTTGAGTCCTGGTTGCGTTGGAATTCCAACCTCTGCGACAGGAGCAAACTCATGATATCTATGCTCTTTCGGTCGCGGGCCGCTGCCCTTAACAACAGATCGATGTCTAGGCTCATGCTGTGGACGGTGTGGTTCTGCCTTGCAAGCTCTTTCAGAAACGGAACCCACCCGCCACAGACCACAAGGCTGATTCCTGCGCGTTGCAAATCGCCGACCACGCGCAGGAGTTCCACCAATACTGTTCGCTCCCGTGTCGGAGGAAAATCCTTCGTGATTTCGATAACGTTCGGCATTATTCTCGGAAGCCCAGCGCATGTTCAATGAGGAACTCCGCCTGTTCCTCGCCACGGCCGCTTTGCAGTGTGAAGTCCACGAATAGCTGAATCAAGTTCACTCCCGTTAGACCATTCGTAAGCTTACGCGTGCGGTAGAAGACTCCGCCAGCGTTGGAATTGTCCGGCTCGGGCGGCGTCATCAACAGAACGTTTGCCCCTTTCCCAACAGCCTCCAGGCGAAGCGCATCTCTGATTTCTCCTGCAGGAGCACCGATGTAGGCTGCGGCCAAGTCTTCGCGAAGGTTTCGCTCGTGCGGTTCAAGCCCGCTCGTAAGCGTGAATGCACACGGTATGCCTTTCTGATCACACACTTCTCCCAAGCGGTCTGAGAATTCGCGCAGCGGTGTTTCAGTGAATCCGTGGAAGACTTGTCGATTCTCCAAATAGTCGCTCTTCAGTTCCTTGGCGAAAAGCCTAAGCAGTTGGCGAGGCTTGGTAAGGACTCGTCCCTCGGATGTACGTTCCAGCAGCCCGTCCTCCAGCAGACGCTTCGTGACTTGGAATGCCTGTCCGACGCTGAGCTCTGCTTCCGCTGCGAGTTCTTCAAGACGAAACGGCTGGAACGGATTCACCAGTAGCACCCGGATGATCCGGCGGGACCGCCCGGCAAATATCCGTTTCACTCCCTGGGGATTCTTGAAGACAGTTGCAGGACGAACGACATCGACATAGACGCCTTGGTGCGCCAGCAGGAAGTTGCCATTCAGGTCGATGTAACCGACTCCCAGTTCCTTGCACCGCTGCTGTACCGAATCAGAGAGGTAGGGCGCCGCGATCATGGGGTACAAGTCACCGTATTCTGCGACACTGCGTAGTTCGTTGCGAATTCGCAGCACCTGATGAACCGCTCCTTCTAAAGCCATCGGTGTCAGGCGGGACTTGAATTCAATGGCGGCTTTTATCGGCTTTTGGGACAAGTCCGTTACGCTGAATTCGACGACGGCATCAACCTCGATCTTGCGATCAGCGACCTGGACCACCTCGTCCGAAGCAAGAATCTCCGCGCGCACCGTGGCCGGCAGCAGTGTGCCTGATTTCAGCCCATCGCAGAGCTTCCGAAATGGCTTATTTGTGAGCATATGGATCGCAAAGGATCTAAGATCAATGCCTTGCATATTTATGATGTCATATAAATTAGGCAAAGCGATAAAAATATTTCCTGTCGGATTCGAGCGCCCAACTAGCGACCGGTCTCCGCCCATGAGGGTGAATCGGTCCTTCCGCAATTCACATTGTGGAGGACGCTGCTCCGATCGACTCAATCGTTGCTCCATTTCATGAGGGCGCAATGGTGCAGTCGCGCCCCCTGGCGAACTCAGCCGTCCGATGAGCTTCCTTGATGGCAAACAGTACTACCGATGCAGGGTTGCCGCCCGAGAAGAAGTCTGCCCTCCGGCAACGGGTTTGCGGCCAGTGCTACTCGGTTTTCTGGATCTGTCCTCATTGTGATCGAGGTCAACGTTATTGCAACCTGACGTGCCGCATGCAGGCGCGTCGAGCGCAACGGCGCTGTGCTAACCGCCGTCACCAGCAAAGCCGCGAAGGCAGAGAAGATCATCGTGACCGTCAGCGGGAATACCGAAGGCGCTGCCGGCTCCGGTCAGGCCTGGTGACGGATAAAGGTTCCGTCTCACTCGCCTCACCGGGCAGAATGCCTTCGTGCGAGGCGAGAACGGCGCAAACTGCTTTCCAAGTTGGGCTCACCGAGACTTTCACCCAACTCCCGCCGTTGCTCATATGTGCCTGGTGTGGTCGCCGTGGCGGCTTCGATGCATCAGAGGCATTTGCCCGCTGTTGTGCGGATCGTTCCCTCGCGGCGCGATCCTCAGCGTTCACTTCGACCAGCCTTTTGTGTGCCTCGGTCGCCTCAAGCGCTTTACCGCGCGCAAACACGTGGGCATTCCAGAGCTGCGCGACGATGCCTCCTGCAATCTGTAGCCGATCCTCGCGCTCACGCAGAAGCCAGACAGTGTAGGAGCCAGACAACATCATGCTGGCGATGAGAACGAGCAGTAACCAGAACTTGACGTTCTCAATTGTCTCCTGCACAACCATGGCGCGCCATTCGTCGAGCAGGCGGCCATAGGGGACATTGCACGGATTAATTCCCTTCAGTGCGCGCTCGATGGGCGACTCAAGGAATGGCCTTTTCGCTATAGAGCCAGGCTTGACCGCTGGATCGTATCTCCAGCGCTCCGACGCACTCGAACTTCCAGTGCCGGGCTGAGCCGGTGGCTGCTGCGGTGGGATGTCATGTAGCTGCTGATTGCCGGACTCGGAATCGAACTGCTGCTGGTAGGTTGGAGCGCCCGGCACCAGCCCAGTGTTGGTTTGGCACGGCGCCGAAGCTGCAGTGAAGAGCAAAACAACGAGCAATAGAGTTTGTTTCAATGGACTTCTCCTTTGATTTGCAAACGGATGGCGTTACCGAGAACGTCCGTGCTGCCGCACGACATGCGTTGGCTGTTCCATCAAGTACATAGTATACATAGTTATGATATGTAGTCTATGGGAAGGGAAGCACGCGAAGGGGGAGAGCCCCTGAACTGGTAGCCAGGATTTACTATGTCTGATTTCTGGTAGGAGGCGTGCTCGACATACACTCCCCGGGGGGAGTGCACATTCTTGGGGTGGCCCTTAGGTTGGGATGATGGTGAATTTCTTCACTTGGGCAACAGCGGCGAACTTGCTCTGGACCGCGTAGTGAGCGATCAAAATTCGCAGGGCCTCGCTTCTATTGTTTGAGCTGAGGAGATGCTTCGCGTAGATGAGGAGCAGAGCATTCTCTTCGGGAGTCCAGTCGACGATCAGCTGCGAGAAGCGCTGTCCGTTCTCGAAGGAAAGGTTGCTCCAGACCCCCTGCTGAAACTTCGTGACCTCTGCCAGCTTGATCTTCTTCTCCAGGGCGAGGCCCACAATCATCTTCGAGGCATTTGCTTTAGATAGATGGAACTTGTGCCTGATCTTCTCAAGCAGCGTCAGCGTCGGGTCGTCCAGGGAGAGGCAAGCCCTGATGAGCGTTGGCGCGTTGGGATCTTTGATTCGTGGCATAAATGGGCTTTCCTTGCAGGGCATTCCCTATCCGCAACCATATCTATTATATGACGACTAGTACCGCATTCACTAAATTTAAGCAAGCGCCCGATCAGCGGGAGGTGGATGCCACGGTAGAGCTACAAGTGGCGCCCGAGCTGGGGCCGCACTGGGCGAAAGCGGCAGAACGCCATAGTGGTCAAGGAAATGGCACCGCTCACAATCAGCTCGCGATAGCTTCGGAAGCCGTCGGCTTGACCTCGGCGATTAGGTTTCGAAGCGTACTGAGTATCTCCGGAAAGTGCTTCTCAAGATGCTTTTCGATTCTTCGGTTCTGGAGCACACGTCGCATGTACCCGCAGGCCACAGTGAGCGCCAGAATGTCCGTGCCGTACGAGGCCTCCGCATCTTTCAAATCACGAACGATCGAGTCTGTTTCCTCCCTGAGTAATGTCTGGTCTTCGGCCGGCTTATCCTTGAACTTGCGGCTATGAGGCGCGTCAACAAGAAGCTCCGGAGGCGTCATTGCCAACAAGGCGGTCGCAAATGACATCGTATATTTCGCAGACGCGACCATATGTTCGGCAGCTTCAATTTGCCGAAATGGTTTCATCTTCCTGAGGACCCCGAAGCCAGAAGCGGGCAGGTCCTTTTCCCGCAGGATGTCGATAACTTCCGGACAGATGCCATCCAACATGGTGGTCGTTCTGCGTATCGCATCAATCTTGACGTCTAAGGCATCCGCGAGGCGCTGTTCTGTTAGGCCCTTTGAAAGCGCCTTACGCAGCATGTAATGTTGAGCGACTGGCGGGAGGTGATTCACCCTCTTGTTGTACGTGTATGCCTCATCATCCGTTGCAACGATGCAATCGACCTCCGTCCATCCCAGATGCAGGATGACATCTAGCCGAAGATGCCCATCCAGCAATAGATACTGATCGACCCCCTTGGGAAAGACGATAAGGGCCTGGATTAGGCCGACTTCTTTTACGGAAGCCGTGATCTGTTTGTAGGTCAAGCTGGCGCGCACTGCGGGTGAAAGCTCTCTCTGCGGCACAACGCTGGCGACTGGAACGGTGATTACCTTGAGCTCGAATGCGTCTTTCACGGATTTTGCCATACTTCCCCCTACCTGACTCTTTGGGCCAATTGTTCCGGCATATCAGCGAGTCCCTCGTTGTGCAGCAGCGTAACAAATAGCTCGTCCGCCAACAGGCTCTTCATCGCAGACGACATGAGCAGCAGCCGGTCCCGCGTCATTGCAGCCTTCCGTATCAAGGCTTTCTGTTCTCGCACCTGTTGTTGATAATCACGGACGAGACTATCCTTGGTGACCTCGCGTTTCAAACGCGGGACTTTGCCCGTCTCTTGTTGTTTAGCAGCACGTTTAGCGACGAGATTGCGAGCCGCCTTGAGCCGCGCTCCACGCAACTCGCCGCGCTCATATGCTTCGGACAGCGCCCGTTGCATGCTGTGAGTCGTGCCCATAGCGATCTCGATAGCAACAGTGACAGGGAGACGCTCAGCCTCGACGGCGGCAACCAGAGAATCCTCCCCATGCTCGATCAATCGAACCACCCCAAACACGTAGGTGCGATGGAGGCCGAGCTTCTGGGAAATCTCATCCGCCGTGTATCCACGCTCCTTCAGAGCCCGTACCTCGTGAAGGAGACCGAGATTGGATGGCGGGCGGCGGGCGATGTTTTCGACAAGGCTCATCAGGTATTGGTCTTCGAGGGACGCAGCCAAGATAACTGCTGGGATCGACTTCTCCCCCAACTTGATAAAAGCCTCGAGTCGTCCCTGCCCGCACACCAAGTCATACGAAGTTCCGTCTCGGGCGGGATCTCTCCTGGCCACGGTAATCGGTCGCTTCAATCCGACCGCCGCAATGCTCGTAATGATCGCTTCAAATCGAACTTTATTACGCGAGCGTGGATTAACAACGCGGATTTCTGAGATTGGGATTCGGACAATTTCCTGATCGTTCATGCGGCCTCTTCAATGTGACTGCGCCGGGCCAAGGACAAAAAGAAGCTGAGATTCTCGAAGCGATATACATCGAGAACTACCGCATTCTCAGGCGCGAGACGTAGCTTTCGCGCCAGGACATCGACGGCCGGCAACAGATAGTAGTCAAGGATGTTCTCGTTGTCCGGAAGAAGGCGCACTGCCACCGTGACATCGGGCTTCAGTGATCTTTCGAGCCGAAGCAGCCAGCGACAGCTTCCGGTATAGCTCTCGTGGCATCTCGCCACTACAACCGATGCAGTGAAATCACCATTGATGGTCAGAATGCCAGAACGCTCATCTTCTTGAATCTGAGCACCAAGTGATCGAAGGTCGTGATTGATGGACTCGCATATCGCCCGGTGGCGTTCGCGCAGCACTCGGTTGATTTCGAGGTAGCGGTAGTCCCGAGAAGGCGTGTATCCAACGAGAGAGTACGCACGCATTAGACTTCCGAATCGAGATCGATAGCAGGCTGGAGACGGCATGTCTCGGGCCTCGTCGATCAGAATGCCGGACAACGTTCCTTCTCGGTCGAAAAGCTCTCGCAGTCGCTTCAGCAGGTCTTCATCAGAAAGGCGGATATGCCGGCTCTCTATCAGTGAGGCTGCGGCGCCGAATTGATCGAGAGTCACAATCGGGGTGAAAGCACCATTGCGCCGAATCCACATCTCGGGAGGGTTCCGTACATGCTTTTGCTTGAGCTTGAAGGAGGTGCGATTGAAGACATTGTCGCCGATGTACTTGGGATTCTTTAGAACCTGTTGGATTGTTGAGCGCGTCCACTCTCGGTCCAGGTCTGTCCGAACTCCTCGGTTGTTGAGTAGATCCGCAATCTGCTGTTCCTTCTTGTTTTCTCGAGTGAAGAGATCGTAGATTTCTCGGACAATCGCAATCTCGGTCTCGGGCCCTGGCACCAGGATGACTCGATCGGTCTGGAGGCTCTTTCTTTGGCCACGTGCGAGAAGCTCCTTGGCCGCACAATCCTGGTCAACCAATAGCCGGCGCAGTCCATATCCGGCCGCCCCGCCTTGTCGAAACCCCAACTCGATCAGATGTCCTTGGCCTTGAAATACCTTCTCCGACAGTTCACGGCTGTATTCCCCAGCCATCACACGTTTTACTGTCTTGAGGACTGCCGTCGACATGCTGCCATCGTTTTCGAACTGCTCGGCACAGTAGTGCACCTTGACATTGGCGCGCCGACACACGAACTCGTAGTACGCGCTCTCATCGGCATCCTGGAAGCGCCCCCACCTGCTCACGTCATACACAAGCACCGAGCTGAAATCGTTCTCCCCTGCCTCAATGTCTCTGAGTAGAGCTCGCAGACCTTTCCTGCCTTCAAGGTTCAAGCCGGTCTTGCCGTCATCCGCGTACGTGCGCACAATTTCAAAGCCGCGTGCCTCGGCATAGCGGCGTATGGTCTCAGATTGATTTTCTGTGGAGTAGCGCTGATGTTCTGTGGACATGCGCACGTATTGCGCAGCGCGGTCCGCTCGTGTCGGAGATGCCACATTCTGCTTCTGCACAGTCACCCCAACCAGATGCAATGACAGATGCTCATGCGATTGACGAGCAGGTCATGGGAACCGATCGACGAAAAGGCCACCCGCTCCAGCACCGGCGAGGGCTGGGCCGATGATGAAAACGGCACCACGCGCGCCCAGGCCCAGGCTTTCCGCCGTGCCTGCGCGGAGTTCGGGCTCGGCCGCTACCTTCGCGAGCTGGAAGGCTGGAGCTGCAAGGTTCCGGTGAATGCGAAGGGCTACTTCAATCGTCCGCACTTCTCGGTTCTGCCGGATTGCGCCATTCACCCGGCGGAACTCGCCGAAGCACGGGAGGCACGCGCCAGGACGGCGAAGTCATCCCGGAAAACGACCGATCCCGCGTCGGCGGCTACATCCGGGAATGGTGCCCCGGCTAATACCGGCACGACTCAATCGGAGGCCATCGAAGCAAAGCTTGCGATGCTGCGGACTCAGGAAGTGAAGCAACGCCTCGCCGGCTATCAGGTTTGTTCGGCTTTCAACCATGCCGGAAGGTCTGGAAAGTCCCGCACACAGTTCACCATGATGCGGTCATAAATAAACTGATCGCCAGCATCATGGGTGTTGCAGCAGAGATAGTAATTTTTTCGTTCATGTCGCAGATAGATGATCCATTCTCCGGTTAGCTTTTTGCTGGCTTCCCTCGTCTCCACGGGGTCGTGAATGACGCGGTGCGTCAGCTCGTCGATCATCTCCTGGGTGATCACGTCCGATTTGGCAGGGTCCATCACCTCGTTGACGAGCTTTTGAACCCCGTTCTTGCCGAGTCCAAGAAGGATGTTATTCACCAGGAAATGAGCCGAAAAATAATGCTTATGCCATAGCCCTTTCAGAGGCATTTTCTTGAACTGAGTCGCAGGTTTGATACCTGACGGCAGGTCGCCCTGTTCGATCTCCCTAATAGCGCTAAGGATATCGTGCGGACTGACACCGAACACTGCGTCGAGAATGTAAATGTCGAGCCAGATTAGCTCCGACATCCGGGAGGCAAGATCGGATGTTGCGACATACATATCCCGAAACACCGCTAAGTCCCGGCTCGTGATCTTGACATCTCTGTCCTTCAACTTCGCAGTGTAGGTTTGTTCAGACATCATGCGCGCCTCAGTCAGAATCTGCCCTTGCGGGTTTTAGGGAGAGTTGCTCGGCGGAATTCTGCCTGAGCGAACCCACTTGATAAGAAGACAACGTCTGTGGCTTCATCTTGGAGAATTGATCATTACCTGCAACCTTGTTCCGTCCTTTCTCAAGTCCAGCCCTCCAATCCTCAACTTGTTGCAGATAGAAATTTAACTTACTCTGAAATATCTCGAACCTCTCGCATCCCTTCTTCGAAAGTGCTTGCCGACCCTGAATATTCACAAGATTCTCAAGTTTCTCTTTCCCCTTCAACGCGTAGTCCTGATAAAACCCGTCAACGATGACAATGAATTCTTCGCACCGAGCTATAAAGGAACGAATGTCGCTTGTAGGGACGCGAGGTCTCTCAGTGAAGCAGGGGAGCCATTTCCCAAGGTAGACCGGATCGAAAACAAAACTTGCGAATGGTCCGTCGTATGAACCACTAGAATTTACTATAGAAATAATCGATAGCTCGCCCGTGGAACTCGCGAATTGGTTAAGTTTTTCCAGCAGTTGCAGCTCGTCAAATTTGGCCTGCCACTGTTCGACGAATGCAGCTTGATCCTGTTGGATGAGTTGGGCCCGCTTTCGTTGGACGCGTCGCCTTTTCCATTCGAGAACGTGCCTGCTGATTTCCGGGTAAACAATCGTGAGCACAAGGGCAAGGCCACAGCCGACGAGTGCCCTGCTAGTCTGCGGACTGTTCTTAGTCCAATCTTTGAAAGTCGTTAAAATTGTTGCCGCTGCGGCTACGCCTGTCAGGATGGAGCTAACCGAAGGGCGCGCTTTCGAAGTCTCGGAAGCCGGTTTCTCGAAGCCGTTGTGGTCGTTGTCGTTGCGCTGATTCATGGTAGAGATTATAGGCTGTGCTCGGCGGGGCTTCCTACCGCCAGAGCTTTTCGAACCTGGCCGGGTTGGTGGCGGTGTACCTGACGGTGTGCTGAATATTCCGATGCCCCAAGTAATCCTGAATCAATCGCGTGTCCGCACCCTGGCCGGCAAGGGCGAAGCCGCAAGCGTGGCGCAGCATGTGAGGATGGGCAAGCAGGGGCAAGGAAGCCGCGACGCTGTATTTCCGTAGGGCTAGATTCACGGTGGATCGGTGCAACGGTTTCCGCTGCTCGCTTACAAAGAATGTCTTGCCGGTCGGCTTCATCCGGGCGCGTTCTTTAAGCCACGCGCCGATGGCCCGCAGCTCATCGCCGCGTAACGGCTGCGTCGTCGATAGCCCGTTCTTCAACCGGGCGACATGCAACACGCGGATTTCAGTATCCACCTGGTCTAGTTTCATCCGGCAGGCTTCCGAGACGCGGAACCCATGCCGGAACATCAGAAGCAACAGGCAACGGTCGCGGGCCTCGTTCCGGCTCCCCTTAACCGTCTCGATCAGCCGCTCAACCTCGCCCCTCTCGTGCGACCTGTTTCTCAAGATATAATAATATTCATATTGTTACTATGTATGATATGATTTTGTGCGGACCGGGAGGAGCTATATGTTCAAGATGGCATTTCGGGTTGTATATCGCATCAAAGGTCGATGTTCCCGGCATCCCGCATACAACCCAGTGAAGGACGAGCAAGGGGGCATCAAGGGCGGCTGTAACGAGTGTGAGGCGCTCCTCGACGCTTATCGGGCGTATCTCGCATTTCGTGAAGCGATTGAGGAGTTCGAGACCACGGTTCAGCCTCTTCTCGTCACCAACAAAAAGGCGCGAGGAAAGGGCGTAGATTTCTTTCGCGCATTTACTCCGGAATGGTCGTTGTCGCACGCGCAGCGGTGCACACCAGGAAATTGCAATTTGATCGCTCCGGAGGTGCCCTCTGAATCACGCAAGTGAAAAAGACGAACAGTTCGATGGGCAAATGCCGGCAAGAGCAATTGCGGTAGCTCTTTTGCTTTCTCTGGTTTTCTGGTCGGGCCTTGGAGCGGTCCTGTGGTACTTCGAGGTTATCCGGTGGCAGCAACGCGGTACTCATGCAAATTAGGAGGCAGGGCAAACTATGTTGGAACAGCTTGAATCTTTCGTTTCGGCTGAAAAAGTAGCCGAATTTCTTGGTACCACCCGTCGTCAGGTCCTGCAAATGGTCAGGGCGGGTGACCTACCAGCCCATCCATTGACAGGCCGGAAGAGACATGTCTGGGTATTCCGGATATCGGAAATAACCGGTCACATCGCTGCCCGTCATGTTAATGTTCGTCCTGGCAGCCCAACCAGCAGTCACGCTGACAGGAAACGGCATGACGAATAGCGGTTGGATCAGCAAGAAGAACGGACGCTTTATGTACAGGTTTTGCACGACCCGGATCTCAGACGGCAAGAAGATCGAGCTGATGAAGACCATCGGATTGATCTCCGTGCTCAAGACCGAGAAGGCCGCTTGGCAGGAAGCCGAGCGGTTGGGGTTGACGAAGCTGTCCGCAACACCAACAGCAGCACAGCTCACGTTTGATGTTTTGGCGAAGCATTTCATCGGTCATGAACTCAATAAGAGCGAGGGCAGGATCGGCAGGAAGGCAACCGAGACGATCACCCGTGATAAGCACAACATCAACAAACATTGCATCCCGCGCTGGGGCACAACCCTGGCGCTGGATATCAAGCCTCTCGCACTGGAGGCATGGTACGAATCATTGAGCGCGGAGCTGGCATGGAAGACGATCTCCAAGATTCGCTCTGCGATGTCTCAGGTGTTCAACCACGGCTATCGGCATGGCCTACTCCCCGGCAACAAAGCTGAGAATCCTGTAACGCTCAGCCGGTGCCCCGAGTCGAGCCAATACGAAGCGGTGGTTGTGACTCCTGAACAGATGATCACCATCCTCAATGAACTCAACGTGCCTGAGACGCAATGTGAGTGGATGGTCGCTCTGCTCCATGCAGCAACCGCACTGCGTCCGGAGGAGACGTTTGGCTTGCAGTGGCAGGACGTGGATTGGAAGAACGGGCAGATCAACATCCAGCGTGCCTGGTCCAAGGGTGAGCTGACGGCGGGCAAGAACCGGAATAGCATGACGCAAGTGATCATGTCGCCGGTCCTGGCCGAAGCCCTCAAGCGCTGGCGCGGTCTGACTCTGTACCGGGAACCATCCGACTGGCTCTTCCCCAGCATCAAGAAAAAGGGAACGATTCCACGTTCGGCGTCGATCTGCAGCCAGTCGTATCTGCGCCCGGCAGCAGTCAAGGCAGGTGTAATTCCAGAAGGGTATGCAGGACGGTTTGGCTGGCACAATATGCGCCACTCGCTGGCCACGTTCCTGTCGGCCAATGATGTACACTTGTCAGTGACGCAATCCATTCTGCGGCACAAGAAGATGAGCACCACGGCTGACTTTTACACTCACGCGGTCAGTGCCAAACAGAAGGAAGCACAGCAGAAGTACCTGAAGGCAATAGGGATGTAGGGTTGCAACGGGTAATTCAACGGGTATTTCGAGTAGGTTGCGTCAAAGTAAAAGTGCTGTTAAGCTACATGTAATCAGTGATGTAGGCGCGTAGCTCAGTTGGTTAGAGCGCTACCTTGACACGGTAGAGGTCAGGAGTTCGAGTCTCCTCGTGCCTACCATTTCTTTTCTTACAGTTACAAGCATTCTTGCCTCCTTCCTCATCACTTCCAGCCCGAAGCCCAGCCCGATGACAGTCACTGTACTGCCTCCGACACGGGCTTCTGGAACGCCAATGCATCCATGTACTGCTCCTGCGCCTTGAGGTTCTCCTCAGGCACACTATGGATGTAAGTACCAGCCGTGATGCCGGTTTGCTGTGGCGGAGTAGGGTCTGGTCGATTTTCACGTCCTTCAGATTCCGATTCACCCAAGTGCTCAGGCTGTGCCTGAGCGAGTGAAATCCGAACCTCTCCTCCTGTTTGATAATGCCCGCCGCGACCGCTGCTGGTTTCAGGTAGTCCCGATTGACCATCTGACCGCAACGGGCCTTCGTGCCTTTCAGCTTGTCACTGGCAAACACATAGTCGGTGTCCCGGTGATACGGAGTCTGGCTCCTCCAGTAGTGGAGGAGCCAGCAGTCCGCACATCGGCACATCCGCCTTGGACGACTTGGTCTTGGTGGTGGTGATCTCCGCCAGACGGAACGCTTGCTCAATCTGAATGCAATCATCGTAAACTTGATGTGCCTCCACTGCAAAGCGAGTGCCTCGCTGATGCGGACTGCGGTGGTCGCGATGAGCACCACCAGCACCTTCTCGGGGAAGTCCAGTCGGGAGACAATCTCCAGCGTCTCTTCCGGCTGCAACACACTTGCTTCCCGGTCGGTGTCCTCTGACCCCGGAATCATCATCTTCTGAATGGGGTTGCGGCAGGTCTCCAAGCCATAGATGTCCGCATGACTAGATACCTGCCCCATCACCATCTTGAGTTTGGTGACCGTCTGCCAGTCGTAATCCTGTTCGTCGTGGACTGAGTAAAGCCAGTCCCGGACGGCGAGGGGTTTTATCTTGGCAGCGACTTCGTTCTCCCAGCGAGGGAGAATGAAGTCGTCCAAAGAATGTTGATAGTTGTAGACGGTACCTTTCGTCTTGCGCTTACCATTGCGCTTGTTGAAGGGCAGTCCGTCCCTGATATAGTGGTTTGCCAGCCAGCCAAATGTTGGCTGGCCTTGCGTCGGGTTCAGGATGTGCTTCTCGATGAGAGTGAGCCGTCCCACTTCACGCCACGCCGCCGAATCGCTACCTATGGCGGCTACGAGGCCAAGACGGACGGGCTGTTCAACTCTTTTCCCGTCGCTCGGCCTGACCTTCTGGTAACACCAGAAGTACGTGTTTCCGTCCGCTCTCATCCGCTTCCTCAACCATCCCTGTTCTTCAGCCATTGGATTTCTTCCTTCGGCTCACAGGGGCTGCTGCGGTGATTGTACTTTGGCGGGCGTGCAGGAGGGCGGCGAAATCTACGCCCATCTCGGAGAGGTGATACCGATATTTGTGCCGCTGTCGACCCTTGTAGGGATAGCCGCGAATTACGCCATCGCGGGTGAGCTGGAGAACCTCATCACGGCGGATGGACAGAAAATCGGCGACAACCGCAGCGTCAACGAACCTTTCGAGCCCGGCAAATGTATCTGAACTGGGCTCGGGTTTTGAGGTTGTGAGTTCGCTAGACTGCAGGGGCGAAGGGCTGGAATTTCCAACCGAAGCGGCAGAATTGCAACTGATAAGAGGAGACAAGAAGTCCTCACTGATCAGGTTGTATCTAAGTTGGTGAATTACACCTCAGACTGAGGTGTATCTGCAGGGGTGCACGAGAACCATGATACGACGTTCAACCGACGTGGGTCAAACTCTTCCGGTTGCTAGCAGTGGCAGTGATCAGCGGCAGCGTGGGCATCAACTGCAGTGGCCGTCCGAAGTGCCGTGGGACGTCGTGCAGACCCCGAAAGGCAAAAATGCAGCCAGAGCCGATTCCAGCGGTCGGCGGGACGGGGGTGGGGATTGGGTGGTTCAAGTGGTGCGGAAGTGCTGCGGGGTTTATTGACCACCAAGAAGTGCTGTTCTTGGTCTGACATCCACCTCCGGTCTCCCTAATCGCCTTCCGGCTATCAGAGAACTTTCTTAGGGGTTACCTTGGTCATGGAGCCCGTCAAGAATACAGATTGTGTTTAAACCACCAAACCTCAAGAATGATGACACGCAATTCTTTCAGGTGTGAGTTCACAGAGGTTAAATGTCGTATCGGATCACAAAAGCTTTTCGTATCACATTCCTTTCAATAATAAGTGCGATGGTGTTCCAGATTGTAAAAGATGCGTTTATTCCGCGCCTCTCGATCTGGGGATCGCACATCCTGACCATCCTGTTCTTTGGCCTCACGGCATTCGTTGTGGCGATCACGATGTTACACCGGGAAGCCGAAGCAGAAGATGCCTTGAGCGCGGGTGAGCAACGCCTTAAATCGGTTCTGGAGAGTGGCTTGGATGGCTTCTATCTCGTGGATATGCGCGGGAGATTTTTGGAGGTCAATGATGCATATTGCGCAATGTCCGGCTACACCCGCGAAGAATTGCTGCAGATGAGCGTAGCGGATGTGGAAGCCTCAGAGACCGAGGAGGATGTGGCTGCGCACATCCAACGTCTTATCCGAGAGGGAGTGGATCGATTTGAGTCTCGCCACCGCCACAAGGACGGGAAGATTATCAATATTGAGACTAGTGTCAACTTTCAGAACTTTAACGGCGGGCGATTTTTTTGTTTTCTCCGCGACATCACCGAGCGCACGCGGGCGGAGCAGGCGCTGCGGGAGAGCGAGGAACGCTTCCGGAAACTTCTGGAGTTGGCACCCTTGCCACTGGCCTTCGCGACCGAGGAGGGTGTCATTACCTTCAGAAACCAACGCTTCATGAGTGTTTTTGGCTATACCGCCGAGGATGTTCCCACTCTCTCTGAGTGGTGGCATCGTGCGTATCCTGATCCAGAATACCGCCAGCGGAAAATCAGAACGTGGGAAACGAGGGTCCGGACCGCAATTGCCGAAGGAAGGGACATCCAGCCGGATGAAGCCGACGTAACCTGCAAGAACGGGGAGGTGCGCATCCTTGAGGTTTCCGGTATCACATTGGGAGACAGGGTTCTGGCGACATTCATCGACATCACTGAGCGCAAGCGGATAGAGCGGTCGCTGCGCGAGAGCGAGTTACGCTTCCGGCAAGTGGTTGAGGATGCTCCTGTCGGTATTTTAGTTCAGGTCAATGGGATTGTTCAGTATCTCAACCCTGCCGCCATGGCCATGTTCGGTGCGGAGGCTGAGAGCGAGCTTGTTGGTAATTCGGTGATCGAAAGAATTCACCCGGATGACCGCGCCGCCGTGAACGGACGTATCCGAGAGTTAAAAGAAGAACGAGGCAGTGTACCAGCAATTGAACAACGATTACTCCGTCTGGACGGAACCGTATTTGACGTAGAGGCAAACGCTAGACGGTTCACCTTTGAAGGGCGGGAGGGTTCGATGGTATTTCTCCGTGATATCACGGAGAATAAACGCGAGGAACAGGCGCGGCGCGAGAGCGAGGAACGTTTCCGGCAGGTTGTCGAGGGCGCACCCGTAGGCATTTTCATTCAGACCGATGGATTGTTCCGGTATCTTAATCCTGCCGCCCTCACTATGTTCGGTGCGGAAGCCACAAACCAAATTGTCGGTCAACTCCTCGCCGATAGGATTCATCCGGACAGCCTCCCTATCGTGGACGAGCGCATCCGAAGATTAAAGAAAGAGAGGCAAGCTTTAACATTTGAGGATTTACATCATCTTCGCCTGAATGGGGCGGCCTTTGCTTCCGAGATTAGCGCCATACCGTTCACATTTGAGGGGCGTGATGGTGGTCTCGTATTTATCCGGGACATCACCGAGCGTAAACGGGAAGAGGCCGAGAGGCGTGCGCTTGAGCAACAGCTTCGTCAGGCACAGAAAATGGAGGCGGTCGGACGCCTTGCTGGCGGCATTGCCCACGACTTCAATAATCTCCTCATGGTCATCCAAAGTTATACGGAGATGCTCCAATACAGCCTTCCCGTCCATGACGGCTTACGAAACAACACTGAGCAGGTTTTGAAAGCAGCAAACCGTGCTGCCAGCCTCACTGGTCAGTTGTTGGCGTTCAGCCGTAAGCAAATCACTTCCCCGGTCGTGCTCGACTTGAATGAGGTCATCAATGAAACCGCGAAGATGTTAAAGCGGCTCATCGGTGAGGATATTGAATTCCTAGTAGCCCCGGCAGGATCACTGTGGACTATTTCGGCGGACTCGGATCATATCGTTCAGGTTCTGATGAACCTTTGCGTCAATTCCCGAGATGCTATGCCGCAGGGCGGCATGCTTACCATCGCGACCGAGAATATCACCGTCATGGAGGGGAGTACGGGGCGTCACCAATACGTAGCACCGGGGGAATACGTGAAGATTTCGGTCACCGATACCGGGATGGGCATACCCAAGGAGGAGCAGGAAAAGATTTTCGAACCATTCTTTACGACCAAGGAGGTCTGCAAAGGAACGGGATTAGGACTCGCCATGGTTTACGGCATTGTGGAACAGAGCGGCGGCTACGTGTGGGTTGATAGCGAGCTTGGTCAGGGTTCATGTTTCACCATCTGCCTACCAAGGGCAAAGGGAATGATCGCCTCCGCTATGGCGGCGAAGTCCGACGTGCAGCCGCGAGGAACGGAAACCGTATTGGTAGCCGAAGATGAAGAAGCCTTGAGGGAGGCCATCTGTGGCTGTCTGCGCAGCTTGGGATATGCCGTCTTGGAGGCGGGTTCCGGCCAGCAGGCACTTTCCACAGCGAGCGAACACGCGGGCCCAATCGATCTTTTAATTACGGATGTAGTGATGCCCCAGATGGGCGGGAGAGAGTTGTCACAGAGGCTGGGAAGCCTGCGCCCTGACCTGAAAACAATTCATATGTCCGGCTACACAGATGACGCGGTGTTGCGGCACGGTATTCACAATATGGATGCGACATTCCTACAAAAGCCGTTTAACCTGTCCACGCTTGCCCGCAAAGTGCGCGAAACACTGGGGCGAACTGAAACAGTGCAATGAAAGGCGACGATCTGGAGGAAGCCCCATGCTCCTCTTGAGTTCCGCTAAAATCATCACATCACAATGCCGAAACCGAAATCCAATCAACAAGCCGCCCTGAACGCCATTGAAAAGGTTCTAACGCTCCTTCGCTCAGTCCAGACGCTGGAAGGCACGGACAAAGATGGCGTTGAGCATTTGTTGGAGATGGCGGCGGAGAACCTCCGAGAACGGTGATACCAGTCGGGAAACACTCTGAGCGTCTACGCCTGCACTCGACTGCTCGCTACGTTGTACACGAAAGCCCGAACCGAAAGCGAAGTCGGACATTGTTCTGATTCCAACTTGCATCGGCCACTCTGGGATGCAAGACTGTCGTGCTCCTTCAGTTAATAGGAGTCAAAGAAAACGAGAGTGAGCATCATGGCGAAACGGGTATTTGTCGTAGATGACGAGCAATGTATAGCCGACACGCTGGCAACGATACTCCGCAAATCCGGGTATGAGGCCAGTGCGTTTTATAACGCTCAGAGCGCGTTAGAACAGGTCGCAGTTTGCTGCCCAGAGCTGGTTATCAGCGATGTTGTGATGCCCGTAATGAGCGGCATGGAAATGGCTGCGCTCATTCGAGAGCGTCACCCGGCGTGTAAGGTTTTGCTGGTTTCCGGTAACGCCACTATGAACATATTCGATGGGCTTCGCATGCGGGGATACGATTTTGAATTGTTGGCAAAGCCGATTCACCCGAAGGACTTGCTGGCAAAGGTCGCCAGCGTTGAACATGACTCCCGAGAAGTAGCCTGAACACCAAAGCGTTGCGACTCTTCAGAAACTGCCAAGCATCTATTTAGGATAGTGGCAGTCTTTGATGGACTGCCACCCTCAAGAGTAGTTGAGAAGACCTTCCAAATGAAGTATCCCCCTTCTTTTTCCCAGCCAAAACATTCCCCGACCGAGGTGTGTCTATCAGGGCTCCTTTGCGAAAGAACTTTCGCGTTTGTGATTCAAATCCTAGCTTGGAGCCCGATCACCCGCTACTGTGGATGCATGATCCTCGATGTCTTTCGCTCTTTGAGGACATCACAACACACCACAACTCTCCCGGTACCACGGAAGGTGTCAACCATGCGTTCGGATATCGTTTTTGATGCGCTAGCAACAAAGAACCGCTTTGTGTTGTGCCATGAAGCCTTTAAGGCCGTTCGATTGCTCCACAAGAGCAACACTCGCATCGAGGACACGACCAATGACGCACTCCAGCGCCTTGCTAGTGCGGAGCCAAGCTTGATCATCAGGCCAGATGATGCAGCCACGCCTTCACTGGATACCATTCAAGCTCCGCTCGAAATTGATTAGGCGCTGAAGTTTGGCCGAGCACGACGTCCGTGCGGGAGTTTACCTCTGCCCTCGCCGGACACTTCTTAAAGAAGAACAAAAACGACTCGCAGTCGCAGTCCGACGACCCAAAACCCGGCCATCGGCACCCCTTCATCCCGGCGAAAAACCTCGCCCAATCATGCTCCCGCGATTTCCGGTCGTAGCTGAACCAAATCTCTTCAATTGTCGTGCGTAGGCGAAGGTAGTCGATGTGCCAGTCAGCGGGGCGTATGTGGTGAGCCGCACTGATGCCTCCCGGCCCGAGTGCGCTTCCGACGTAAAGGTAGAACCCCGGCCGTCGCCTACGCGGTCCGATCAACAGAGGTGCATCGTTGACAGCTCCTGAGATATCCCAGGCCCATTTGGCATCGATCAACTCGGAGACGGGCTGCACTCCGACCATTCCGATTCTACCTTCACGCAGTTGCCTGGACCAGCAAAGCTGCAGGCGCCGAGTTTCATGTTGGTACGGTGGCTCAGAAATCGAAAGGACACTTCTATGGACACTCGATACTTGGATATTGACGAATGCCAATATTAAAGGTATTTGAGTCGTGTGTAAGTTGTTCAATATTAAGTGGTTATGGTACCGGGAGGGGGACTTGAACCCCCACAACCATTTCTGGTCTGCGGATTTTAAGTCCGCTGCGTCTGCCAGTTTCGCCATCCCGGCTCTGCACTGCAACTTCTGCACCATAAGAGCGCTGGGTCTCGGAAGCATCGGTGGCAATAGGGTGGCACCAGTGTCCTAACCAGAACTAGTTTCGCACAGCCGCTGCACTGCTGCCAATCTGTAGTTGGGCGCAGGCGTGCATCTCGGCAAGTCATCTGAACGGTCTTGTGCGCCATCAGCCCCCGCACGGTACGCACGTCCACGCGCGCCATTAACAGGCGGATAGTCAGGTTCAAAGCGTGCAGTCTCATCGGCACGCGACAGCTCCGGGCAATTCAGCGTATTACGCTTTCGCGGAGGGCAACCTTCAGCCACGCCTGTAAATCTATGGGGCATCCCCAACGATTCGGGCTGACCAAGGATTGCAAATGTCCACTCCAGCGAAATTTCGCATCGATGTTGCCATACATGATCTGCTGATGAACGCCAATCCCCGGCCTCCGGAGCCAGTAGCGGCAAAAGGTCTGACGTTGCCTGAGCCGATATTTCCTCAATTTCCTGAGAAGCTAAATGATCCCGGGCCCGCGGCTCCGCTCCAGCATAGGAGCTGGGGAGCGAAGGAAGTGTACCGCAAGATGCGCGGATGGATGTTTCCATACATTCGCTCGCGTGTGTTGCCGGGCGACTTTCATCCGATCATTGCCTATCTGTTTGTTGAGTACAAGTGCAACCTCGATTGCTGGTACTGCTGGGCCTTCAACAACCAAGTCAAGGGAATGACGGAAGATGTCGCGCTCCGCACGATCGATTGGCTGCATGACCACGGCTGCCGCGTGCTGGCGCTCATGGGTGGTGAACCGCTGCTGCGTCCGCAGTTCGCACACAAGGTCGTGTACTATGCGGCGAAAAAGGGGTTCTGGATTTACATCGGCACAAATGGGCGATTGTTGCGTCCCGAAGTTGCCGACCGCCTCGGCGACGCTGGAGTTGCGGTCATTAATTTCGCGCTGGATTCATGGGACCTCAAACCGAGCCTTCCCAAGGCACTCGTTCCGGCGCGGAGCAATCTGGAACACGTGATGCGCAAGCAGTACGCTTACGGCTACATGGTTTTCTTCAACATGAACATTTGCCGCAACAATCTTGAAGACGTGCGCATGCTGACCGAGTATGCGCATGAACATCGCATCGCCACCGACTACCACATCAATGAAACGCCGATGCTGGAGCAGGATGACCACTTCAAGCACCTCTACGACAATCCCACCTACATTCGTCCTGAAGATTGGCGCGAGGTGGACAAACTGCTCGACTGGCTGATCGAGAAGAACAAGGCCGGCTACCAGATGGTCAACTCCGTGCAGCGACTGCAGGAAACCAAGGCGTTCGTGCGCATGTCGTCCGGCCTGGACCTGAACGAGTACGGCTGGTACGGCGACGGAAGCAGCGGAAACGGCGAGATCACGAAGCTGCTCGGAACTATGCCAGGCATCGTCCGCGAGGCAAACGGTGAGCTTCATTTCGCGGAGTGGAACTGCCGGGCCGGACAGAACAACGTAATCATTCGCACGGATGGCACTGTCGCGCCGTGCTTCCCGATGTATGCGTCGACCTTTGACTGGGGCAATATCGATGAGCCCAAATTTGAACGGCAGCAACTTGCGGACATGAAAAAAACCTGCCAACGGCACTGCTTTTCAACCCTCAACCACAACCTCGCTTACTGTTACAACGACGAGCGGGCCATAAAATGGATTTGGACACAGGTGGTCACGAACAAGCTGCGCGGCGGAGCTAAAAGTTTTGGGGATTAGCTGAGCATGGCTGGTCTCCGTGGGCGCAACGGAAGCTCATTCCGGGAGTTCGCGGCGCTCCTGCAATCTTTTAGAGTCGTGATGAAGATGAAGAATCCTAACTCAGCACGTCACATGCAGGATGGCGTTGGTGGATTCGTGTTCTTGCTGCAGTAACTTGATCGCGCGTGCTGTGGGCACGATCAGTAACTCGACTTTGCGGCGTTTGGCTTCTCGCTTCACTTCGTCCATCACTGGCAGCGCACCCGTACCCGTGCCGATAACGAGCCGGCTGCAATTCCATGGTATCTCTTCTTCAACCGAGACCGGCGTATGTCCAAACGTGCTCCTGTATTTCTTGGATTCCTTCTTCTTCCGTTTCCGAACTTCACCGCCTTTGATTATTATGTCGTGCTGGTACGTCGTTCCGTCAATTCGGATCGAACCAAATGAAAATGATTCAAATTGCATCGAGCTCCTCCCCGATCCCATTTCGAGTGGAATGCCAGTTGGCAGTATGAAGCTTTGATGAGCGTGAGCATGGCGAGGATATGCCGGAAGTGAAGAACTGGAGTTGGTCCTACTGACGAACGAAAATTTCCGTAGCAGTTTTCGTCCGCCCATGGGCTTCAGCATCGCCTGCTGGAGAGTTGATTTACCTCAGGCCGACTTAGCGCGGGGTGTGCTCGCTCCCACTTCCAACACGTTCGACGGGCGCGATCCTGTCAGAGCACGGTCAATGGAAAACGCTCCTGATCCCTTAACGAGAATTGCCAGTGACAACCCTATCGCAAGCAGATGGTATTCGAATCCCTCGCCTTTCTGGGTTCCTGACCAGTTCATGAAAAAACCTACGTGCCTGTGGACCAGTCCGATTGCAACCAGCATGTCGCACAGGATTCCGAAGGCCGCAACTCGTCCAAGCAATCCGACCAGCAGACCCAAGCCACCGAAGAACTCGGCTGCGATTGCTAAGAACGCGAACACTGCCGGGATTCCCATGTTGTGCGTAAAAAATCCCATGGTCGCGCTGAAGCCGTGGCCGCCGAACCAGCCGAGCATTTTCTGTGCGCCGTGGGCAAAGAACACGGTTCCTAAGATCAGGCGAAGAACGGTCAGGGTTGGATCGTTTGCTGTGCTCAAAAGCTTCCGTAGCATAGAGCATCTCCTCTGAACGGCGATTCCGTAATTGTGAGATGGTCGTCTCAAGAATTGGATTCGAAATTCTCATGAGACGGCATTGCTCGCAACCGCATCACTTCCCCGCAATCACTTAGTTCCAATGATGCGAAGCCGGCCGGTAACCGCGCGCCCCTCGAAATTGCTGAACGTCAGGAACTGCGGAGAGTCCGTTACATTATTCACCGTAAGCGGGTTTGAACTATTGGTGGCGTTCTCCAGCACGCCACGCAATCCCAAGTAATATTTTCGCCAGTGAAAACGAATCTCCAGCCCAGGACTGAATGAGAAGAAGTCAGGAAAGCGGTGCGAGTCTGGTGCGCCAACCAGTTGCTGATTGGCGTTCACAGCACTGAAGGCAAATCCCGTGCGCCACTCAACGGTGTACACAAAGTCAATTTTCTTTGTCAGTGGCAGTGGCAACCATCCCCAGGAGAGCACGCGATTCGGTGTGTCCCACGGCAATGGCCCGCTGCCTTGCGGGCCAAGTATCGAGAGCGTAGGGAAGTACTCCAGAACCTCGTTTGTGCGCGCCGCGGAGCGCGTGTATGCCCCAAAGATCGTGTATCCATGCGCAAAGGCATGACGCAAGCTGATATCCACGCCGTCGTACTTGTCGCGACGTGTGTTGGTAAGTATGTAGGTACCTCCCAGCACGTCAGCCGGAACTTCGTTCAAATACACAAAGCCGTTGCTGCCGCGCTTCTCGATAAAGTTGCACTTCAGGTAGATCGCGGCCGGCAGCTTCTGCTCCAATCCGATGCTCCAGTTGATCACCCGCGATTCCTGCAAAGACGCTGGTAGCACAAAGTGGTTCACAATCACCTGTCCTGTCGGCGTGACCCCGTCGGTTGCATAGTAGGTGTCAGTGCGAGCCGATTGAAACGCCCGCTCAAGGTACTCCAACTGTGTGTGGTCGTAGTACACGCCAATGCCGCCGGAAATCTTTGTCTTTGCCGCCTTCGAGAGAACATAGGTGAACGCCACGCGTGGAGAAAACAGCGGCTTGCGAACGATCTCATCCCAGTCGAAGCGCAGGCCCGGCTCCACCAGCAAAAGATGACTCGGCGACCAGCGGTCCTGAACGTAAGAACCCACTTCAACATTGCCGTGCGAGAAATAAGGCTGAAGAGCGAAAGTACTCTGCCGAAGAAGGGTTCTGTCCTCGCGTAGGTAACTTATCGGCTGCCGCATTGCGTTCTCGTTGTAGCTGATTTGATCCAACTCCAGGCCAACTTTTACATAATGCTGGCCTGCCAGTTGCCTTGGTGGAAGATAGGCGTCCGCAGTCTCCTGCACGCGCCGCGAGTGGCTCGTAAGATTTTCAAAGAAGCTCCCGGTTGAGTTCTCCGGTGTAATGGCAAACGGAACTGTACCGTGCGGTTCGTAACCGTCGCGGAATCCCACCGCCGCCAGTCCGACATTGAGCACACTTCGATCGCCGAAGGAATGCTGGTCCATAACGTATGCGTCACTCGCGATGATGTTGCGATCTGTCGTGGTCTGCTTCGGAATGAGCGGCGAGATTCCATCATACGGTGAGTGGTAGTCATTCAGCAGCAGCCCCGCGGTCAAAACATTCGCTTGCGTCAGTTTGACCTGCACTTTCGCCAGATTGCTGCCGCGCCACAGCAGATTACTATCGGCATTGCTGGGCAACTCTGAGATCACAATATTGTCGTACTCGCTATCGGCTCCATCGAAAAACCATGCCTTACCCCTCTTGATGGGCCCGGAGAAAGTAACCCGCGGCACAAACATGTCGAACTGAATGCCGTTTTTATCCTGGAATGACGGAATAAAGTTTGTGGCGTTCGTCCGGAAGTGGTCGTCACCCATCGCGCTTCGAAAGGCCACAATGCCGCCGGTCGCCTGGCCGTACTCCACCGGGTACCGTGTGCTTTCCACTTCGATGTTGCGGACTGCGTCAGCACTGAAACGCATGGCAAGTAGGCCACTGACCGGGGATGTAACATTGAAGCCGTCCAGCAGGTTTTTTGTCTGATACGTGTTCGAACCCGCCACGTGTGCTTGTCCCGTTTGATCCTGTACGACTCCAGGATTGAAGGGAAG
The DNA here is from genome assembly GCA_963786435.1 of uncultured Acidobacteriota bacterium. GTDB lineage: Bacteria > Acidobacteriota > Terriglobia > Terriglobales > Acidobacteriaceae > TOLSYN. The sequence continues at coordinate 340,469 of CAWAZK010000002.1, read as the reverse complement.
AAGATTCCGAATATCGCGGTCAGTCGGATAGGGAATGTTGTCAATCTCCGGGGTGTCCATCCGGCTGAGATCGGTGGTCTGCTCAGGATCAATGAGCGGTGGTGTTTCCGCTACGTTCACCTCCTGCCGCACCTGCTGCTCGTGGGTCAGCGTCAACTCCACGCTGCTTGTCTGCGGGGCCACGGAGTGTTCAACGACCTCGTAATAACCCTTCTTTTCAGCGCGAATCTGGTAGGGAACGGAGAAACTGGACAGAAACTCACAGTGGCCGGAATAATCTGTGTGCAGCTGCAGTGTCTTCTTTTCCGCTGAAATCGTCACAATCGCGTCGGAAACCGCCAACTGGTTCTCGTCGCTGACCTTTATCACAACCATGTGGTTCTGTGGACTTTGCGCAGCCTGTCCCCAAGCGCCGGCCGTCGCCAGCAGAAGAAGACATATGACTGTCTGAATCCTGAAGCACAGATGGGAGTCAATTTGCATCCGCGGTAGCTTACGGCGCAGCTCACCATCATGAGCGGAGGATGCGCCATTCTGCTTGATGCGTTCTGCTATGGCCAAGATGGTTGTCGACACCACGTGAGCGGCCGAAGAATTTGCCAATCGCTTTATCCAAAAACAGACTTGCAGGTTTGCTGCCGAAGGTATAAACAAATCTGTAGATGATCTACGACTACTCTATTATCGGTGGCGGAATCGTCGGTCTCGCCACGGCCATGGAGCTCCTGCGACTACGGCCAGGCGCCAGCCTCTTATTAATCGAGAAGGAATCCAGCCTGGCGGCACATCAAACGGGACACAATAGCGGGGTCATCCACTCCGGAATCTACTATGCCCCCGGGAGCTTGAAAGCCGACTTTTGTCGCCGAGGCTCAAAGGCCACCAAGGCCTTCTGCGACAAGCATGGAATCCCATACCAGACGTGCGGAAAACTGCTCGTCGCCACCAACCGCCTTGAGCTCGAGCGCATGAACGCCCTCATCGAGCGTGCCCGGCTTAACCAGATCGAAGTTGAACTTTTGGATGCTGCCGAACTGAGGCGGCGGGAGCCCAACATAGCGGGCATTGGCGCTCTTCTTGTTCCTGAAACCGGTATCGTTGAATACCGGAAAGTCTGCGAAAGTATGGCCTCTGTCATTCGTGATGCTGGTGCCGTCATCCAGATGGATGCCAAGGTCACCGCGATTCGCGAAAACCAGAACAGTGTGATTATCGCAGCCGGCGAGCATGAGTGGCAGGCCAGGAAGCTCATTGTGTGCGCTGGGTTACAATCCGACCGCTTGGCAAGAATGGCGGGTATTGCAACCGATCATCAGATTGTCCCGTTTCGCGGCGAGTATTACCGGTTGCCGCCCTCGAAAAACCAAATTGTGCAGCATCTCATTTATCCCATCCCTGATCCGGACTTGCCATTTTTAGGCGTCCATTTAACGCGAATGATGGACTGTAGCGTAACCGTGGGCCCGAACGCGGTCCTTGGCTTTGCTCGTGAGGGGTATCCGAAATTCTCCTTTAACCTTCGCGATGTGTCCGAGTATGCCGCGTTCCCTGGCTTCTGGACAACAATGGGCCGGAATCTCACAACCGGCATCAAGGAGATGAAGAATTCAATATTCAAGACGGGCTATTTGCAGGAGTGCCGAAAATATTGTCCCAGCCTCGTACTCGATGACCTCACACCCTCCGAGGCTGGGATTCGCGCTCAGGCCGTCATGAAGGATGGCACTCTCGTGCACGACTTTCTGTTCCTGGAAACCCCTCGTATGCTTCACGTCTGTAATGCCCCATCTCCCGCCGCAACCTCGGCCATTCCCATCGGCGAAATGATCGCAAACAAAATCGCCAGCGACTGAAAACCAGGAGCCGAAGGTCTGTGTTGCTGGTGAAGACCTTAGGAGCAGTTCCCGTGCAGCTACGGTTTCTTGCGGATTCCAAAATCCAGCCACTCACGATATCTATGTAAGCAGTGTTATGTTACGTCTCGACTACATCTCGTGCCTGCTTACAGTAGTATCTACAATCCTGGTTGGCCGCCGCTATTGGCAAGGATGGATTGTAGCCGGGGCGAATAGCGCCATCATTTGTCTGATAGGGCTGAGAACCGCGCAAACTGGGTTTATACCTGCCAACCTTTTCTGTCTGGGCATATACGGCTATAACGTGGTGAATTGGCGGTCGCGCAGGCAGGAGAATTCTACGTCTCCTGCATCTGAAGCTGATACGCTAATCCCTGCGCACTCGCGTGTCTCCCGTGTCTTTTCGCGTCAAGTGCGTGACTGGGCGACGAATGAAAGATCAATCAGAGCCAGCAATCGAGTTCATCCACGTCAACTACACCGTTAACGGAGCTCGCACCCTCATCTCTGATCTCAATCTGGCAATTCGTTCTTCTGAAATTCTGATCCTGCTCGGCAGAAGCGGCTCCGGAAAGACAACAACTCTCAAGCTCATCAACCGGCTTCTTTCTCCTACTCGGGGAGAAGTGCGCGTCGAGGGTCGCGCCACCCATCAGTGGGATTCCATTCAGTTGCGCCGCAGTATCGGATATGCGGTTCAGGAGGTCGGCCTCTTTCCTCATTACACGGTGGAAGGGAACGTCGCCCTGATCCCAAAGATCGAAGGCTGGGATGCGAGCCGGATTGAACGCCGCGTAACCGAGGTACTTTCGCTCGTAGGATTGCCGTATGAGCACTTCGCACGGCGCTATCCTCATGAACTTTCCGGCGGCCAGCGGCAGCGCGTCGGACTTGCTCGCGCACTCGCCGCAAATCCGCCAATTCTGCTTATGGATGAGCCTTTCGGAGCGCTCGATCCCTTGACCCGAGCGGAACTGCAACGCGAGTTCAAGCTGCTCCAGAAACGCCTCGGTACGACGGTCGTCTTTGTCACGCACGACGTAACCGAAGCTCTCCTGCTCGGTGATCGCATTGCTCTCATCGAAAGCGGAGCATCCGTCGGAGTGTTTACACCGCAAGAGTTTCTCCGTTCGTCTAATAAAAATGTAAAAGCCTACGTCGATATCTTTCGATCCAGCTCCCAACTGCTGAACGAGTGACCTATGTCATTTCTGGAATTCGTCGTCAAGCATCGCATCGAGATCATGACGCTCTCCCTGGAGCATCTCCGCCTGGTCTTCTGGTCCATGATGTTTTCGCTTCTTATCGGCATCCCGCTCGGTGTGCTTTTAGTGAGGCGTCCCAGATTGAGAGCGGTTGTATTCGGGACGAATAACATCATTCAAACAATCCCAAGTCTCGCGCTCTTCGGTCTGCTGTTACCCATGCCGTGGCTTGGCGTTCGCGCCGATCGCTTGACCATCACAGCTCTTACGCTCTATGCCCTCTTGCCAATCGTCCGCAATACCTACACCGGAATCAGTGGCGTGGACCCATCGGTACTCGAAGTTGCAACCGGCATGGGACTTACTCCGCGCCAGATTCTGTGGCATGTAGAGATTCCTCTCGCTTCGCCTGTTATTCTCGGCGGGGTACGTATTGCCACTGTAATAACGATCGGTGTAGCAACAATTGCAGCAGCAATTGGAGCTGGCGGCCTTGGTGAATTTATCTTCCGTGGACTAGCTATGGTGGACAACAATGTCATCCTCGCCGGTGCAGTTCCCGCAGCTCTCATGGCGCTCCTTGCTGACGGAGTCATCGGCCTGCTGCAGAGAGCGTCACGATGGCGGCGCCGGTAAGAATCGTCGCGCGTTTGTAACCGGCATGGCTGCGGTCTTGCTTGCAGGTTGTAATTCTCATAAGCGGCGCATATCGGTCGGCAGCAAGGACTTTACTGAACAACTCGTGCTCGGAGAACTTCTGGCTCAACTACTGGAAGCTCGCACACACGTTCCTGTCGAGCGCCGCTTCTATCTCGCGGGAACCTACATCTGCCAACAGGCCATTCTTGCCGGACGGATCGATCTCTACGTCGAATACACTGGCACCGCACTCGCGGCTATACTCAAGCAACCGGTCATCTCAGATCCGAAAGCGGTCTTTGAGATTGTGCGAGATGAATATCAGCGTCGCTTCAATCTCACCGTCCTGCCATCCTTGGGATTCAACAACACCTTTGCCATCGTCATGCGCAACGAGGAAGCTAGCGCCGCAGGTATTACAAAACTATCCGATCTCGCGGCACATTCACCGCAAATGCGCATGGGCATCGGTTATGAATTCCTTGAGCGCCCCGATGGTTTCGCGGGGCTGGCGAGAACCTACGGACTACGATTCGCAGCGCCGCCAACCGTTATGGATCTAGGTCTGCTGTACAGGGCGCTTCAGGCAAAACAAGTGGATGTCGTCGCCGGTAACAATACTGATGGAATGATCGCCGCCCTCGGGTTACGCGTATTGGAAGACGATAAACATTACTTTCCGCCCTATGACGCGGTTCTAATCGTCAGGCAAGAGCCTTTACAACAGATCGCCGGAATGCGAGCGGCGCTCGATGGGCTTACCGGACGCGTTTCAACCCAAGACATGCGCCGCATGAATTACGCTGTCGATGGGGAGAAGCGTGACGTCTCTGATGTCGCACGCGATTTTCTGATTACAATAAAATGAAATGGATCAAACGCGAATCGGAAACGAGAACTCTCTGAATTCATGATGACCAATCAAAACCCTCCATTAATTGAGTTGAACAACGTCTCTGTCGTTCGCAGTGGCCGCGTAGTATTGCATGACCTCAACTTACGCATTGAAGCCGGCGAGCACGTCGCGATCATGGGGCCGAATGGCTCCGGTAAATCGACGCTGATCAAGACCATCACCCGTGAGCTTTACCCGCTTTATAGCCATTCTTCGTCAATGAAGCTTTTCGGGCAAGAATCGTGGAACGTCTCCGAACTACGCACGATGTTGGGCATTGTGACAAACGACATCGACGCGTTTTACTCGCGCCCCAATACCACAGGTCGCGATGCTATTCTCTCTGGATTCTTCAGCAGCATTGGCCTCTCATGGCACCACACGGTCAAGCCCGATATGCGCGAAAAGACCGAGGAACTGCTGGCTTTGCTGGAGATCGGACATCTAGCCGACCGCGTAGTCAGCGAGCTGTCATCCGGCGAAGGCCGGCGAATCATGATCGCCCGCGCCCTGGTTCATGATCCAAAGGCTTTGCTCTTCGACGAGCCGAGCAACAGCCTCGATGTCTTCGCGCAAATCGAACTGCGGCAGATCATGAGTAAGTTGGCGCAATCGGGCATCGCCCTATTGTTGATCACGCATCATCTGCCCGACGTCGTTCCCGAGATCGAGCGCGTCATCTTCATGCGTGACGGCCGCATTATTGGCGATGGTGGCAAGGCGGAGCTGCTGACCACAGTTTCTCTTGGCTCGCTGTTTGGATGCGAGGTGCATGTCACGAAAAAGGACGGGTACTACCACCTGGTTTCATGATTCCGAAGCACGCGATGGACCGGCTTTCAGTCCGTATCAGCCAATAAGGCCCCGGTGGGCGCAGTCTGGAGAGGCTCCAACTCGAAGGCTGAAACTTACATCATGATAGGGTGTGCTACTGTCGAAACTGCAAATGCGGCGGAGCCTTGCCAATTTCGTGTTGATGGTCATCCTCTGGGGCTACGTGGCTCCGGCAGTGTTGGGCGCAACCGAGCTCGACCTGCCCCCCTGCTGCCGCAGCCATGGCAAGCATCACGGCTGCACCTGCTGCATGGGGCGGCATAACGCCGATGACACTCCGGGATTTCATGCGAATTCTCGGCAGTGCCCCTGCCGTCTGCTCGGCTCCGTAATCCACAGCTCCGTCTTTACCGAGGTACGGAAGTTTTTCTCGATCCAGTCGCCCACTTCAGATTTCCATGCCCCAACCGAGAGGGCTTCCAATGTATTCCGCGATTGCATCCGTAACTCGGGACGCAGCCCTCCTCGCCTGCCTCTGTAGCCGGAATTCAGTGACAATCAGCGTGGGATTTCGTGGCGTCTTATCGTCCCGGCCGCCGCATGGGTCCCGGTCTTCATCACCGAACCGCCTGCCTGATCGCCAGGCCAGTATGGCCGCATGCGCGATCTTGGAGAACCGTAATGTCTCGTCGTGTTTTCCTAATACCGTTAGTCTTCACATTCGTTCTTATTGCAAGCGCCGCCTTCGCAAACGAGTACGGCGCCGTTCGTGGCGTTGTGCACGATCCTCATCATCGCCCCATTCAAAACGCCACGGTGACGCTCAAAGCCAAATCGTCGGATTGGGAAAAGAGCACCGTCACCGATGCCAACGGTGAATTCCAATTCAACGCCGTCCCGCTCGGGGAATACTCAGTCAGCGCCGTCAGTAAAGGCTTCGCGCAAGTTTCACAGAATCTCATCGTCATCTCGGGATCTGTGCCCGTCGTTCACATCCAGTTGTCGGTGGCCACGGCAAATGAAAACGTCAATGTCTCCGCCGCGCCAGTAGTGCTTCCCACCGATAGCTTCACTCCCGTAACCCTCATCACCAACCTCGACATCGAGCGCACACCCGGTGCCGACAGTACCAATAGCATGTCCATGATCACCGACTATGTTCCTGGCACCTACGTCACTCATGACATGCTTCACATGCGCGGTGGCCACCAAATCTCCTGGCTGCTCGATGGCGTTCCAGTCATCAATACCGCCATCGCGCAGAATCTAGGCCCGCAGTTTGATCCCAAGGACTTGGACTACGTCGAAGTCAATCGCGGCAGCTATGGCGCGGAATTCGGTGATCGCACCTATGGCGTTTTCAACGTCGTGCCTCGCACCGGCTTCGAGCGCAACAACGAAGGAGAACTCGTCGTGACCGCCGGCAACTTCTACCAAACCGACGATCAACTCAGCTTCGGCAGCCACACCGAACGCTTCGCCTATTACGCCAGCGTAAACGGCAACCGCAGCGACCTTGGCTTGCAACCGCCCGTTCCCCAAGTTGTGCATGATGCTGTCAACGGCGTCGGCGGCTTCGGAAACCTCATCTACAACGTCAATCCCACCAACCAACTCCGGCTGATTACCTCGCTCCGCCGTGACTATTACCAGATCCCGTACGACCCAAATCCCAACGACATCGAGAACGGATCAATCCCGGCCAACGGCTTTTCCCCGCAATATCCCAGCATTGGTCTTCGTGATAGCCAAACCGAGGCCGATGCCGTCGTTCTGTTCACCTGGCTTCACACCTTTAATTCTCATCTTCTAACCACGGTGTCGCCCTTCTACCACTACAACAGCGGCGACTACTCAAGTAATCCCAACGACATTCCTATCGCCACCACGGAGAACCGCGCCTCCACCTACGTCGGTGGACAAGCCAGCTTCGCCGCCAACTATAAGAAGAACGATCTGCAGGTTGGATTTTTCAGCTTCTACCAGAGCGATAACCAACTCTTCGGCGCCATCTTCAATGACGGCAGCGGAAATCCACCTTTCACTATTAGCGAGAGCCCGACCGCCAATCTCGAAACCTTCTACATCGATGACAAATTCAAACCCTTTTCCTGGCTGATGCTCTCCGCCGGTATGCGCCCCACGCGTTTCGCCGAAGGTAACTTTTCCGCTGGTTCCCTCGAACCTCCAATTTCAGAGTCCGCCATTAGCCCACGCTTCGGCGCCACCGCCACCATTCCTAAAATTCATTGGACCTTCCGCGCCTTCTACGGCCACTATTATCAAGCACCGCCAATCGAAACCGTTTCCGGTCCAGTCGAAGCCCTGTGTCAGCCGCCGAGCTGCGGCTTTCTGCCGCTCCACGGTGAGCGCGACGAAGAACATCAGTTCGGTGTCAGCATTCCTTACCGCGGATGGGTCATCGATGCCGACACGTTCAAAACCGACGTTGCCAATTTTCTCGACCACAACAATATCGGAGCTTCCAACATCTTCTTTCCTCTCACCGTCTCCCATGCCTTGATTCGCGCGTGGGAACTTACGCTGCGGTCGCCGCGTATCGCCCATCGTGTACAGCTTCACCTCGCCTACTCCAATCAGATCGCCGAAGGCAGCAGCATCATCACCGGTGGCCTCAACAACGTCACACCCTCTCCACAACTCAGCCCGCTCGATCATGACCAGCGCAACACTCTCAACGTCGGCGGCGACGTTACGCTGCCCTTGCGCTCCTATGCTTCTACCAACGTTTACTACGGCTCCGGATTCACCAACGGTTTCCCCGGCCAGCCGTATCCGGGCAACTATCTGCCCTCGCACACCACCTTCGATCTTTCGCTAGGCAAGGACTTCGGCGAACGCTTCACCGTGTCGGTCACCTCGTTAAACGTAACCAATCGACGAGTTGAGTACGACAACAGCCTTACCTATGGCGGATTTCACTGGAACCTGCCTCGCCAAGTCTACGGCGAGCTTCGCTACCGCTTCCATTACTGATTCGCATTACGGATCGAAGCAGGGAGGGGAACTGACACAAAACAAAAGGCTCGCGGGTGGCGAGCCTTTTGTTTTGCGAATCAGATGCGGGAGTCTATTGCCGGGCCTCGCTTCCCTCGTTTTGCGGATTGATAGCGGGAATTGGGCTTGCCGCCGGAACATCAGGCAAGGGATGTTCGAGTGCGATCTGAAGCACCTCATCCATCGAATCCACGAAGTGCAGCTTCATTTCCTTGCGAAGGTTCTCCGGCACCTCGGCCAGATCCTTCTCGTTCTCCGCCGGCAACACGGCTTCCAGGATGCCGGCGCGGTGTGCCGCAAGCAGCTTCTCCTTCAATCCGCCGATCGGCAGCACTTTTCCACGCAATGTGATCTCGCCGGTCATGCAGATATCGCGCCGCACCGGAATCTTGCTCAGCGCGCTGGCGATGGCGGTCGCAATCGTGATCCCCGCCGACGGCCCATCCTTGGGGATGGCGCCCTCGGGCACGTGAACGTGGATGTCTACATTGCGATAGAAGTCGCGTGGAATGCCAAGCCGCTGCCAGCGCGAGCGCAGGTAGCTCATCGCCGCCTGAGCCGACTCCTGCATCACGTCGCCGAGTTTTCCGGTCAGCGTCAGCTTGCCCTTGCCGTCGATGATCGCAACCTCGGTGGTCAGAATGCAGCCGCCCACTTCGGTCCACGCCAACCCGGTGACCAGGCCGATTTCGCTCTTCTCGTTGGCTGGCGTATCGCGGAAGCGCATCACTCCCAGATAGGTGTTCAGGCTCTCTGCCGTAATTGTGGCGGAGAATCCTTCGCCCTCGCGAACCACCGAGCGCGCAATCTTGCGGCAGACGTTGCCAATCTCGCGCTCCAGGTTCCGCACCCCGGCCTCGCGCGTGTAGTAACGAATGATTCCACGCAGAGCATCATCTTCGAAGATGATGTTGGCCGAAGTTAATCCGGCTTGCTCAAGTTGCTTTTTCACCAGGTATTGGCGCGCAATCTCGAGCTTTTCCGGTTCGGTGTACCCATGCAACCGGAGAATTTCCATGCGATCCTGCAAAGGTCCAGGAATGGTGTGCAGCACATTGGCCGTGGCGATAAAGAAGACCTGCGACAGATCGTACTCCACGTCCAAATAGTGATCGACGAACATGAAATTCTGTTCAGGATCAAGTACTTCCAGAAGCGCCGAGGAAGGATCGCCGCGGAAATCATTCGAGGTCTTATCCACCTCGTCCAGCATGAACACCGGATTGCGGGTTCCAGCCTTCTTCATCATCTGGATAATCTGGCCGGGTAGCGCACCGATGTAGGTGCGGCGGTGTCCCCGGATCTCGGCCTCGTCGCGCACTCCACCCAGCGACATGCGCACGAACTTCCGCCCCGTAGCCTTGGCGATGCTCATGCCCAGCGAGGTCTTGCCCACGCCCGGAGGTCCAACCAGGCAGAGAATCGAGCCCTTGGGATTTTTAACCAACTGGCGCACAGCCAGGAACTCAAGAATGCGCTCCTTGATCTTCTCCAGCCCATAGTGATCTTCGTTCAGCGTGCGCTCAGCGAAGTCGATATCGCGAATCTCCTTCGACTTCTTCTTCCACGGCACCGCCAGCAGCCAATCCAGGTAATTGCGTGAGACGGTGGACTCGGCCGACATCGGCGGCATCGCTTCCAACTTCTTCAGCTCCTGGGTGGCTTTTTCCAGTACGTCGGGCGGCATTCCGGCGGCATCGATCTTCTTCTTCAACTCGTCGAATTCGCTCTTTTCGCCCCGCCCCAGTTCCTTCTGGATGGCCTTGATCTTTTCGTTGAGGTAGTACTCTTTCTGCGCCCGCTCCATCTGCCGTTTCACCCGCGACTGAATGGTGCGATCCATGTTCAGCTTTTCGATCTCAATGTCGAGTACGTCGGAGATGCGGGTCAGCCGGTCAGCCGGATCGAAGATCTCCAGCAGCTCCTGCTTCTCTTCAATCGAGAGCTGGAGATTGGCGGCGATCGTGTCGCTCAGCCGCCCGATGTCGTCCATGCGTACTGTGGCGGCAATCGTCTCCTGGTTCAGCGACTGGCACAGCTTTACGTACTGCTCAAACAGGGAGGAGACGCGCTGCATCGTCGAATCGACCTGCGGCGTCAGCTCCGGCGTGTTGCGGTTCACCCGCACCGAGGACATGTAGAAGCCATCAGTCTCGGTCACCTGCAGAATGCGCGCGCGCTCAATGCCTTCCACCAGAACCTTGATGTTGCCGTCCGGCATCTTCAGGCTCTGCACGATGTTGACAATGCAGCCCACCTGATAAATCTCGTCCGGCTTTGGTTCGTCAATCCCGGGATCGTGCTGGGTGGCAAGGAAAATCCTTTTGTCTCCCCCAAGAGCCTCTTCCAGGGCGCGAACGCTGGACTCGCGTCCCACTACAAACGGAGTCATCATGTATGGAAAGATGACGACATCGCGAATCGGCATCATCGGCAGCTTGCGGGTTTCGTACTTCTCTTTAATCAGGCTCACTCCGCCTCACTTCCCCTGTGGCCAGCTGCATACGCGGACATTCGCATACTCGCTGGCGGCCACGCATTGTTTTCGAGCCTACTACAACGTCATATCGGCGGCAATACGCGCGAACGATAAGCCATTCTGTATCAATTTTCCGCCCGCATGGTTCAATTGAAATCAAAAGTCCGGCAGCGGAAAGTAGGGAAAACGCCTTATCTCGCGTCCTGCCATTCGCTTGCAGCAGGTACCAGAACGGAACAGGAGCGAAAAATTTCTTTCCGGCATTATCGGTCGACTTCTTGCCTCGGCGACTGTGCTCTATCGAGAATGCGCTTTTTGCAAGCAGCTAAAAAAACAGATGCCCAGCCGGGGCCGGCTGGGCGTCATTGAACTTCATTCGGCTTACGAAGCCTGCTTCTCGACTCGCAGCATGGAAACATCGCGCTGCTCCACCATCTCGCGTGTAACCTCAAACTCCTTGATCTTTTTCTGACCAGGGAGGTGATACATCAGGTCCAGCATCAGCTCTTCCAGAATCATGCGCAATCCGCGGGCACCCACCTTGCGGTTCAGCGCCTCACGCGCAATCGCCGTCAGAGCATCGTCGGAGAAGCGCAGCTTCACGTTTTCAAACTCAAACAGCCGCTGATACTGCTTCACGATGGCGTTGCGGGGCCGGGTCAGAATCTCGCACCAGTGCTGCCTCATCCAAGTCGCTGAGCACACCCATCACCGGCAAGCGGCCGATGAACTCCGGAATCAGTCCGAACTTGATCAGATCCTGGGGTTGGGCCAGTTGCAGCAACTCGTCGTCGCGCTTGCTCGGCACCGCCGCCTCTTCGCGCTGGGCTTCTTCGCCCGTCTTGAATCCAACCGCGCGCTTACCGATGCGGCGCTCGATCACCTTCTCCAGTCCTACAAACGCGCCACCGACAACGAACAGGATGTTCGTGGTATCCACCGGCGTAAACTCCTGGTGCGGATGCTTGCGTCCACCTTGCGGCGGAACGTTGGCAACCGTGCCCTCCAGAATCTTCAGCAGCGCCTGCTGCACGCCTTCGCCGGAGACGTCGCGCGTAATCGACGGGTTCTCGTCCTTGCGGCCGATCTTGTCGATCTCGTCGATATAGATGATGCCAGTCTGCGCTCGCGCAACGTCGCCGTCGGCGGCCTGCAACAGCTTGAGGATGATGTTTTCCACATCTTCGCCCACGTACCCGGCTTCGGTCAGCGTGGTCGCATCCACAATCGCAAACGGCACGTCCAGCATCTTGGCCAAGGTCTGGGCCAGCAGCGTTTTGCCGGTTCCCGTCGGGCCAATCAGCAGGATGTTCGACTTTGACAGCTCGATTTCGCTGGTGCTTTTGGCGGTTCATGTAGATGCGCTTGTAGTGGTTGTACACGGCGACGGCGAGTTTCTTCTTCGTCCGCTCCTGTCCAATCACATACTCGTCCAGAAAAGTCTTTACCTCCTGCGGCTTGGGCAGGTGGTTGGGACTCGCCGCCGTCTGCGCCTCGCTGCGGTCATCCTCCAGAATGGAGTTGCAGACCGCCACGCACTCGTCGCAGATGTAGGCACGCGGATAATCGGATGGAGAAGAAATCAGCTTCGCCACCGCATCCTGAGACTTGTGGCAAAATGAACACCGCAATACTTCGTCAGAACCAGACCTGGATCTCACTACGGACTCCTGTCGCTTTCCGGTTCGCCCGGTTGTTAAAACTGGCCTTGCCATGGGCTCTGAGTGCTGCCCCGAATCAAGCGGCAACTTCAATTCTGCCACCCGGAACCAATCTCTCCTGGTTCCTTTAATACTCCTTCAATCTTCCCGCAATCAACTCGGAAGGTTGAGTCTATCGGTAAGATGCCCGACAGTGTGCAATAGGTTCCGGAACATCACAATAACGTAAGCACCTTGGTAACCTGATGATCCATCTTCCGCCAAACTGGTTGGCTAGTAAAGTGGCGGGGTTCATTTGTGTGTCCCCCGCGCCACTCCGGTTACCTGTCCTGGTTACTTATGTTTGTAGATGATGTCATCCACAATCCCGTATTCCTTCGATTGCTGCGCGTTCATAATGAAATCGCGCTCCGTATCCCGTTCCACTTTCTCCAGCACCTGGCCGGTGTGCTTGGCCATCAATTGGTTCATCAACTCGCGCATGCGCAGAATTTCGCGCGCGTGGATGTCGATGTCGGTCGCCTGCCCGGAGATCCCCCCGCCCATGATCAGCGGCTGGTGGATCAGTATACGCGAAGTCGGCAGCGCATAACGCTTGCCCGCCGCCCCGGCCGCCAGCAGCATGGCGCCCATCGAGGCCGCCTGGCCGATGCAGATCGTCACCACATCATTACGGATGAACTGCATCGTGTCATAAATCGCCATTCCCGCCGTAATCGAACCGCCGGGTGAGTTGATATACAACGAAATGTCCTTTTCCGGGTCTTCGGCGGAGAGAAACAGCAACTGGGCAATGATCAGATTCGCAACGTTGTCATCGATCGGCGTACCCAGGAAGATGATGTTATCTCTGAGTAACCGGGAGTAGATGTCATAGGCGCGCTCGCCCCTGCTGGTCTGCTCGATCACCATCGGCACAAGCATAATTATCCGGCTCCTTTGCGGACTGAGAGCCTTTTTGCAGCTCAGTCACAGGTAAAACCGAGTCCCGTAGGACAGTCGATATATTCGATGCTCTACGGGAACGGTGAATTGCGAAACATTTTCCAGCCTGACTACTCGGACTGCTTGTACAACGAATCCAACGCCCGGTCGCAGCGTAACTGCTGGCGAAGCCCATCCAGTCCGTTCTTCTCCTCAACTGCTTGCGCAAAGCCAGTGGGTTTTGCTTGGACTGCTGTGCCGCCGCCGAAATCTCCTGGTCCAAATCCTCTTCGGTGACTTCGATCCCCTCGAGATCCGCAATCTTCTCCAGCAACAGGTTGGCGCGAACGTCCCGCACAGCTCCCTCGCGCTGGCCGTCGCGCAGCTTGCTCAGGTCCATGCGCTTGATGTCTTCGGCCCGTAGCCCCTGCGAGATCAGCGACCGCAAGCCGCGCTCCAGGCGCTGGTCAATCGAGTTCTCCACCAGCATTGTGGGCACGTCGATCGGGAACTTCGTGGTCAACTGCTCCAGCAGTTCTTCCTTGCTCTTGTGCTCGGACTGATGCTTCTTCTCGTGCTCCATACCTTCGCGGATCCGGGCGCGCAGGTCGTCCAGCGTCGCCATGCCCTCCTGACCCAGATCCTTCACCCAATCGTCATTCAACTCCGGAATCGACTTATGTCTTGATGCCCTTGATCTCGACGTCATAGTGCAGTGTCTTGCCCGCCAGGCGCTTGTCGCCAAAGTCCTCGGCATAGGTCACGTCGAAGCTACGGTTCTCACCCGCCTTGGCTCCGCGCAGGTTGTCGCTGAATTCAGGCAGCGTATTGGCGCCGCCGATATCGACCAGCACGTCGTTCATTTCTACGGGCTCGGCGCCCTCCATCAGACTGGTGCTCTTGAACGCCACTGAGGCATAGTCGCCGTCGGCCAATCCGCGATCCTCATCTACGTTGATGTAGGTCGCATTCTGCTCGCGCAGACTGTCAATCGTCTTCTGTACCTCTTCGTCGCCAACCTCGACGGCCTCGCGCTTTACCTTGATTTCTTTGTAGCCTTCCACATCAAACGGCGGCAGCACCTCGAAGACCGCCTTAAAGCGCAGCGGTTTCTCCTCTTCAAGTTCAAGTTCGACTACCCGGGGCTGGCCAATGGGAATCAGGTTCTGCTTCTTCGTCTCTTCGCGAAAAGCGGCGGGCACAAGGTGTTCCACCACTTCCGACTTGATCTCATCGGCAAATTTGCTGCGGACCAGTGTCGGCGGAACCTTGCCCTTGCGGAAGCCGGGAATGCGGGCGTGCTTCTGGAAGCGCGCAACCGCGCTCTTCCACTCGCGGGTAACGTCTTCGGCGGGAACCTCGATCGAGACTTCGCGCTCGCAGGGGTTCTTGGTTGCTTCGGTGTTTGCTTCGGTAGATGTCAAATCAGTGGATGTCAAAGGGATAGCCTTAAATTCTTCTGAAGATTTTTGGAGCCCGAGAGGCCCTCGCTCAATCTCTGAGCACCTGCAGCGGCGCAAACGCCGACTTGCGAACAATTCAGTGTATGAGACAGAACAAGCGCGGGTCAAACTGATGCCAAATAAAATTGTCCGACAAAGAAGTGGCCCGCATTCGATACGGGCCACCAGAACCACTCATACAGGGAAACCACCCCTGCCGAGCAAAGAATGCGCGTTATAGTCGCGCGCGATTACTGATTGAACTCAGCCCCCGCGGCGGGTTTGATAGCGTTATTCACGCGGTCATACGCCTTAACCTGTCTGCTGAGTACCTGATTATACCAATCCTCGTTCGGGTTCACCGCTCCAAGATTGGCGGCCATGCTTCCGGGCTGCGCGGTGCCTTCACTGGTTGCTACCGCCGTCGGCGTGGTCGCATTGGCAGCGTTAACAAATCCCTGCACCGCTGTTGACAGGTGTTGGTTGTACCAATCCTGCTGGGCGCCTTGCATATGCCCCTCATCGGTGTCCATAGTCTGGGCAAAGCCGAACGTACCGAGTGAAAGTGTAGCGATTAAGAGTAGCTTCAACATTTCTTCGGTCCCTCCTCGGGCCGTCCAGTGCGTGTGATGCCCGTCACATTCTCTGAGTTGGGCCTAAAAACTGGACGTACACTGGAATTCGAGAGCTGAAAGCCTTGCCGCAGGGCAAAGCCAGCAAAGGCGATATTTCAGCCTTGCGGCCCACCGCGCAAATTACTTACCTTCACCGTCCAAGGCGTATATTGCTGGCGTAGGGACTCGATGCAACCGATACCAATCCGCAAGGAGAGCGCGCTCAAGGTTCTGGAAGACCTCACGCTTCTGCACAAAGAAGTCATTGCCTGCCGTCGCTGTCCGCGGCTTGTCGAGTACCGCGAGCGCATCGGTATTGAGAAGCGCCGCGCCTACCTCGACTGCACGTACTGGGCGCGTCCCGTGCCTGGTTTTGGCGACCCTGCGGCGCGCGTCCTGATCTTTGGCCTTGCTCCGGGTGCCCACGGAAGCAATCGAACTGGCCGTCCGTTCACCGGCGACGCCTCGGGAAAGTTCATGTATCCCGTGCTGTACCGCCTTGGCTTTGCCTCGCAACCCCAGGCCAGCGGCCGCGACGATGGCCTCACACTACACGACCTCTGGATCACCGCCGCCGTTCGCTGCGCTCCTCCGGAGAACAAGCCGCTCCCCTCGGAGCTCGCCAACTGCGCCGAATATACCGACCGCGAAGTAGCCGCGCTCAAGGATCTCAAGGTGGTCGTGGCTCTCGGCAAGTATGCCCTTGACGCCTATCTCGACTCGGCGCGGCGACGCCAGGTGATTGCCCGCAAGGGCGACTACCGCTTTGGCCATGGCGCCGAATATCAGATGCCGGACGGCATCATCCTGCTCGCCTCGTACCATCCTTCCAACCAGAACACCGCCACGGGAAAGCTCACCGTCGCCATGTTCGAGTCTGTTTTCGCGCGCGCTCGCCAGTGCCTGTGAAATGTAGTGTTATAGAAGAGATATTTACTACATGGGCAATCGTTTTCTTCGTTTGGGATGAGATTCCCAATTTCGAGGAACGGATTGGTAAACGAGTAACAGGTTTTTGCGAAAGCCGTTACTGACTCGGCAATCGTTTCGACAGAAAGCACCACTTATGGTGCAATCGTCAAAATACGGGCTTGAATAGGCCACCTGTCGCGCTTGTGGGGGATGAAGCAAAGCTAGAGCGGTTCCTAAGTAGTTATATCCAGAGAAGAGGGATTGGAGTAAGTTGCAGTTGGCGATTTCTCTGTGAAGACACAAATCGATGCCACGAGCATATTCGGATGATTTGCGGTGCAAGCTTCTGCAGGCATACGAAAGGGCCGGGATCGGCCTGGAGCAGCTGGCGGAGCAGTTTGGTGTCAGCTACGGTTTTACAAAGAAGATTCGACGGCAACAGCTAAAGTCGGGACAAATGGAGCGGCCTCTGCAACGGGTACATGGGCCGGTGAGCCGGGTGACCGACGCAGTGAAAGGGCATCTGCGGCAGCAGTTGCAGGATCAACCGGATCTCACGCTGGCCGAGTTGGGGCAACGGCTGGAGCAACATCTGCAGGTGAAGCTCAGCAAGACGCGACTCTGTCTTGAACTCCAGCGGCTGGGGTTGCGGCGTAAAAAAAACGTTGCACGCCAGTGAGCAGGACACGGAAGAAGGCCGGCAGCGACGGCAATCGTGGTGGGAGTTGATCGCTCGAATCGATCCGCAACGCTTGGTGTTTCTGGACGAAAGCGGCGTGACCACCGAGATGACCCGTCGCTACGGGCGCGGCGAACGCGGTGATCGTGTGTGCGAGGATGCTCCGGGCGGGCACTGGCATACCGTGACTCTGTTGGGAGCGATCACGATGAACGGCCTGCTGGCCACCATGACGATTCCAGAACCCACCGACGGTGATGTCTTTCTGGCCTATCTGGAACAGGTCCTATGTCCGCGATTGCGCCCTGGACAGGTTGTGATCATGGACAATCTGTCGGCACATAAGCATCGGCTGGTTCGCATGTTGATTGAGCAAGCCGGAGCCGAACTGCTCTATCTACCGCCTTACTCACCGGACTTCAATCCCATCGAGAAGTGCTGGTCCAAGATCAAACAACACTTACGAGCAAGCAAAGCTCGAATACTCGACACCCTCGACCTCGCCATCACAGCCGCCATGGCAGCTATCACCGCCCAAGATTCCGCGGCTTGGTTTCAATACTGCGGTTATCGGACACGGACACCATGAAACCGCTCTAGCCCAAATCCAGCGTCAGGTTCTCGGCCCTTTTTGCCTTCGCCTTCGGTGCCTGCTTGAAGGTCACCTCAAGCAACCGTGGCAGTTCGATACCCTTGCCCGCGAGAATCTCCTCAATGGTCAGAATCTGGATACGCGGAAAAGCCCGGTCCTGGTACGCGGGAGATTTGTAGAATCCCGCCGAGGCCGCCTCTTTCTCCATCGGCTTGGTCGCCGGCTCCAGCGTAATGAAGACGCCGATCTCAGCCTGTTCCCGGTCCAGCACTCCGCGCAGGTCGCGCACTTGGGAATGTTCCACGTGTCCGCCCTTCACGCTGAGAATGATCTGCTTCGACTTTTGGCTGGAGTCATCATGGAAGTAAAGCCGTCCGTCGATGCCCTTGTCCGCGCCGCGCCGAACCTGCCCCGCAGGCCGCGCTCCAACCAGAGACAGCGCCCACGCCTCGAACTGAAACTTGTCATCCTCGGCCAGCTTGCGGGCACCGGCGAGGTCAGTCGGCTCGCCGTGAATCTCGTACGTCCCCTTGATCGACTCGCCAAACTTGTCATACAGCCGCTGCTTGATGAGGCCGATGGCAAGATGCGTAACGTCAATCCCAATCCAACGGCGATTGAGACTCTGAGCCGCAGCGACCGCAGTCCCGCACCCGCAGAACGGATCGAGAACAACGTCGCCTTCGTTCGAACTGGCTTTGATGATGCGTTCAAGAAGTGCTTCGGGTTTCTGGGTTGGATAGCCGAGACGCTCCTGAGCCTGAGAGTTAATGGGCGGTACGTCGGTGATGACATCCTGAATTGGGACGCCTCCAGTCAGGTAGCGTTTCAACTGGGGGAAGCCTTTTCCGTCGTACTTGCCACGGGGCGTCCAGTATATGTATCCGTGTTCGTCAAGAAGGTCTAGCTTCTCCTGCGTGTTCATCTCAGCAGCACGTTCCTGCCCCACAAGGCTGACGACCAGTTCCCGCGTCACGCCCCAGTGTCTGTCCAGCTTTGACGGATCGTAGCCGCGCCAAGGCTTTGCTGAATCCCCGGTAGGAGGGGCGCCCTTTCCAGTGAGGTCTGAGAGCCGGTACTTGCCGCGCTCATCTTCGTTCCTGTATTTAACATCCAGATACGCCTGCTCGTAAATTTGGTGTGTCGTGTTCCAAGTGGACAACTCAGACTCTGCGTAAAACAGAACGACGTCGTGAACCGGACCCCATTTCTTGGGGTTCGCGTGTGCGCTGGTGCGCTTCCAAATGACCTCATTCTTAAAGTTGCTTGGACCAAAAATTCCGTCCATCAAAATTTTCAAATAGTGGCTTGCCGTCGGATCGCAATGCAGGTAAATCGATCCGGTCACCTTCAGCACGCGCCGGAGTTCGATGAGGCGCGGAGCCATCATCGACAGATACGCCATCATGTCGCTGTTGCCGAGGAACGTGCGAAAGGCCCGCATCGCCTCAGCGGCCACCGCCCTCCACCACCGACTGGTAGGCGTGCTCGGCGTCGATGTTCCACTCCCAGGTGTCCTCAAACGCGGTGATCTGCGAGGACGAGCGTGTCCCGTCCTTCTCGGCAAAGAGCACGTTGTAATCGGCGCGGCTGTTGAATGGCGGGTCGAGGTAGATCAGGTCCACCGACTCGTCCTTGATGTGGTCGCGCAGCACTGTGAGGTTGTCGCCGTAGTAGAGCTGATTCTTG
Organism: uncultured Acidobacteriota bacterium; assembly: GCA_963786435.1. Taxonomy (GTDB): domain Bacteria; phylum Acidobacteriota; class Terriglobia; order Terriglobales; family Acidobacteriaceae; genus TOLSYN. The sequence goes on along the minus strand of CAWAZK010000002.1, from coordinate 321,090 downwards.
TTCATGGCTGTCCAACAACTTTACCAGCCCTGACGCGAGCAGAGTAGTGGCTTTTCTGGACCGGGAGCAGGCCGACAATCGGAAGTCAACTGCCCCACTCAAGCCAAAGGCGGGCTTGAATTGGCCACCCGCCACTTCCCAGCGATTAACCAACTCGCCAATGGCTTTCAACTATGTGCACCATTGCAGGTGCAATCATCCAAAACTTTGTGCCCCCAATCGCCCCCAAATGCCACAGGAAATCGCATATTCTCCCTCAAAATCGCCCAATTTTGCACCTTGTCAAGCAAACTTTCTTTCACATTCCGCCTAACCACCTGATTCCAGTAAAGATAGAGCTCGCCTTCAAACGATGGAATCGCCTTCCGCTTTTGCTATTCTGGAAATAGGAAGAAGCGGAGAAAGTATAGAAGGAAGGGCGTAACTACCCTGAATTCAAATTTTTACCGGGAAATATAGGGGGTGGGTAGAGGCAGAAATCAGCGCGCCGCGCCAACTTTGAAACCTTCAGAACTCCTGATCTCGCCCCGTAGATCCTGTCGGGCAGGGAAAACGGAATGATCCTGAAAACTGTTGCCAGAGGGGCTGCTTTGGATTAAGAAAGAGCATGCCGCAGATGCAACTGCCGATATTCCCTGCCGGAGTGACCGAGATCAATCACCACATAGCGGTGGCAAAGGAGGCGGGCACGGTGTACTACATCCACGGCCACCTGCCGGTGTTCCGCCACGCGGAGAACGATGTGCGTGGATTTCGCATGTTCACCAGCCAGATGATCGTCAACGGGACGGTGAAGCCCAAGGAGATTGTCCAGGCGTTCGGCGTTCCGATGATTGCAGTGAAGAGGTATGTGAAGGTTTTTCGGGAGCAGGGGGCCAACGGGTTCTACGCGGTGAAACCCCGTCACAGTTCAGCCTCGGTGCTGAAAGGGGAAGTGCTGCAGCGAGCGCAGAAGTTGCTTGACGAGGGGCAGAGCGTTCCGGAAGTGGCGAGTGAACTGAATGTGTTGGCGAACACGCTGCACAAGGCGGTTGACGCTGGACGCTTGCGAAAGCTAAAAAAAACGAACCCGCCACCACCGAAGTAAGCAACAAGAGTGGTCGCAGTCAGATCGACAGCCAAGCGCCGATGGGAAACGCCGCGACGCGTTCGTTGGAGCGAGTAGCGGCCGCGATGGGAGAGCTGGAGTCGGCGCCCATCGAGTTTCAAGCTACCTGCGATGTAACCCGGGGCGGCGTGCTGCTGGCATTGCCTGCGCTGTTGGCGACCGGGTTGTTGCGCTACACGCCGGAGATGTACCAGCTCCCAAACGGATTTTATGGCATTGACAGCATCTTCCTGCTGCTGGCATTGATGGCGCTGGGGCGGATCCGGTCTCTGGAACAGCTTCGTTATCAAGCGCCAGGCGAGTGGGGCAAGCTGCTGGGACTGGACCGCATTCCCGAAGTGAGGACGCTGCGGGAGAAGTTAAAACTGCTGTGCCACGACTTGGGTCAAGCCCTGCGCTGGAACGCCGCACTGGCCAAGGAATGGATCGCCCAGCAAGATGCCTCGGAACTGTTTTTCTACTGCGATGGCCACGTGCGCGTCTATCACGGGGAGCAGACGGCGCTACCGCGCCATTACGTGGCGCGCCAGCGATTGTGTTTACGGGCTACCACCGATTACTGGATCAATGCCATGGATGGCCAGCCATTTCTGTATGTCAACAAAGAGGTGGATCCGGGACTGATCGCCACGCTCAAGCAGGATCAGAACTCCTGATCTCGCCCCGTAGATCCTGTCGGGCAGGGAAAACGGAATGATCCTGAAAACTGTTGCCAGAGGGGCTGCTTTGGATTAAGAAAGAGCATGCCGCAGATGCAACTGCCGATATTCCCTGCCGGAGTGACCGAGATCAATCACCACATAGCGGTGGCAAAGGAGGCGGGCACGGTGTATTACATCCACGGCCACCTGCCGGTGTTCCGCCACGCGGAGAACGATGTGCGTGGATTTCGCATGTTCACCAGCCAGATGATCGTCAACGGGACGGTGAAGCCCAAGGAGATTGTCCAGGCGTTCGGCGTTCCGATGATTGCAGTGAAGAGGTATGTGAAGGTTTTTCGGGAGCAGGGGGCCAACGGGTTCTACGCGGTGAAACCCCGTCACAGTTCAGCCTCGGTGCTGAAAGGGGAAGTGCTGCAGCGAGCGCAGAAGTTGCTTGACGAGGGGCAGAGCGTTCCGGAAGTGGCGAGTGAACTGAATGTGTTGGCGAACACGCTGCACAAGGCGGTTGACGCTGGACGCTTGCGAAAGCTAAAAAAAACGAACCCGCCACCACCGAAGTAAGCAACAAGAGTGGTCGCAGTCAGATCGACAGCCAAGCGCCGATGGGAAACGCCGCGACGCGTTCGTTGGAGCGAGTAGCGGCCGCGATGGGAGAGCTGGAGTCGGCGCCCATCGAGTTTCAAGCTACCTGCGATGTAACCCGGGGCGGCGTGCTGCTGGCATTGCCTGCGCTGTTGGCGACCGGGTTGTTGCGCTACACGCCGGAGATGTACCAGCTCCCAAACGGATTTTATGGCATTGACAGCATCTTCCTGCTGCTGGCATTGATGGCGCTGGGGCGGATCCGGTCTCTGGAACAGCTTCGTTATCAAGCGCCAGGCGAGTGGGGCAAGCTGCTGGGACTGGACCGCATTCCCGAAGTGAGGACGCTGCGGGAGAAGTTAAAACTGCTGTGCCACGACTTGGGTCAAGCCCTGCGCTGGAACGCCGCACTGGCCAAGGAATGGATCGCCCAGCAAGATGCCTCGGAACTGTTTTTCTACTGCGATGGCCACGTGCGCGTCTATCACGGGGAGCAGACGGCGCTACCGCGCCATTACGTGGCGCGCCAGCGATTGTGTTTACGGGCTACCACCGATTACTGGATCAATGCCATGGATGGCCAGCCATTTCTGTATGTCAACAAAGAGGTGGATCCGGGACTGATCGCCACGCTCAAGCAGGATGTGATTCCGTGGCTGGAAGTGAATGTGATCCAGCCGCCGGAGCAACAGCGGCGCATGGCGGAAGATCCTCGTACCCACTGGTTCACAATGGTGTTCGACCGGGAAGGCTACAGTCCCGAGTTATTCGAGCAGCTGTGGCAGAAGCGGATTGCCATTCTGACCTATCACAAGTTTCCCCAGGGCGAGTGGCGCAGCGAAGAATTCACCACGCACCGCGTCCAGCTGGTGAGCGGCGAAATCGTGACCATGAAACTGGCCGAGCGCGGTACCCAGTTGTCGAACCGGTTCTGGGTACGCGAGATTCGCAAACTCAGCGACGGCGGCCATCAGACTTCGATCTTAGCCACCAACTTCCAGCTGCCAATGACCACGCTGGCACCGTCGTTATTCGCCCGATGGTCTCAGGAAAACTTCTTCCGCTACATGCGCGAACATTACGGATTGGATAGCTTGATTGAGTATGGAACCGAACCCGTTCCTGATGCGATCCAGGTGGTAAATCCGGAGTGGCGCAAACTCGACGGCAAGATCCGCTCCAAAATCGGCCAGCGCCATCGGCAGGCGGCTCAGTTCGGAGCCCTTGCTTTATCGGAGGATCCCACCAACTCTGAAGTTCAGGGTTTTCAGCAGCGCAAGGCGCAACTGCGGGAAGACATCGAAAGTCTCGATTTGCAGATCGACCAACTCAAACAGTCGCGCAAGGACACTCCGCATCACATTCCCGTGAAGCTATTGCCAGAGGAAGACCGATTTACTCGGCTGCGTACCGAACGAAAGCATTTCGTCGATACCATCAAGATGATCGCTTATCGCGCCGAATCCAGCATGGCCTCCCTGCTTCGCGAACATATCGCCCGCACTGACGATGCCCGCGCCTTGCTGCGCCAGATCTTCGATACCGAGGCTGATCTTACCCCTGACCTCATCACCAACACCTTGACTGTCCGCCTCCACCATCTCACCCAGGCGGCTCACGATCAGGCCATCGAGAAACTGTTGGCGGAACTCAACGCCACGAAAACCATCTTCCCCGGTACACACCTCACGCTCGTCTTCAAACTCGGGTCATCCTGATTTCAACCAGATCAGGAGGTCTGAGGATGTGATTCCGTGGCTGGAAGTGAATGTGATCCAGCCGCCGGAGCAACAGCGGCGCATGGCGGAAGATCCTCGTACCCACTGGTTCACAATGGTGTTCGACCGGGAAGGCTACAGTCCCGAGTTATTCGAGCAGCTGTGGCAGAAGCGGATTGCCATTCTGACCTATCACAAGTTTCCCCAGGGCGAGTGGCGCAGCGAAGAATTCACCACGCACCGCGTCCAGCTGGTGAGCGGCGAAATCGTGACCATGAAACTGGCCGAGCGCGGTACCCAGTTGTCGAACCGGTTCTGGGTACGCGAGATTCGCAAACTCAGCGACGGCGGCCATCAGACTTCGATCTTAGCCACCAACTTCCAGCTGCCAATGACCACGCTGGCACCGTCGTTATTCGCCCGATGGTCTCAGGAAAACTTCTTCCGCTACATGCGCGAACATTACGGATTGGATAGCTTGATTGAGTATGGAACCGAACCCGTTCCTGATGCGATCCAGGTGGTAAATCCGGAGTGGCGCAAACTCGACGGCAAGATCCGCTCCAAAATCGGCCAGCGCCATCGGCAGGCGGCTCAGTTCGGAGCCCTTGCTTTATCGGAGGATCCCACCAACTCTGAAGTTCAGGGTTTTCAGCAGCGCAAGGCGCAACTGCGGGAAGACATCGAAAGTCTCGATTTGCAGATCGACCAACTCAAACAGTCGCGCAAGGACACTCCGCATCACATTCCCGTGAAGCTATTGCCAGAGGAAGACCGATTTACTCGGCTGCGTACCGAACGAAAGCATTTCGTCGATACCATCAAGATGATCGCTTATCGCGCCGAATCCAGCATGGCCTCCCTGCTTCGCGAACATATCGCCCGCACTGACGATGCCCGCGCCTTGCTGCGCCAGATCTTCGATACCGAGGCTGATCTTACCCCTGACCTCATCACCAACACCTTGACTGTCCGCCTCCACCATCTCACCCAGGCGGCTCACGATCAGGCCATCGAGAAACTGTTGGCGGAACTCAACGCCACGAAAACCATCTTCCCCGGTACACACCTCACGCTCGTCTTCAAACTCGGGTCATCCTGATTTCAACCAGATCAGGAGGTCTGACCTTGGAACTTTGAAACCTTGAAACCTGGACTTGTACCCGCGCTCGCCAGCCGCGTTTTGTCGATTTCGATTACTGCGATCCATTCGCCGGGTGTTGCGTCCTGCCAGACGATGCGGCCGTGGAGCATTTGGGCGATCAATGCCGGCGGCAGATCCTGATGGAAGTCGAAGTAACGCGTCTGCACGTATGTCCAATCGGGAATGTGGCGGAAGAATCCGCGCGGCGGCTCGTACTTGGTGGAGAAGGCAACGACCTCGTCGAAGCTCTCGGGCTGCTGCTGGGCTCGTAGAATCTCCTCGCCGCTGAAGTTCTCCAGCCGGACTATGGTCAGAGGGCGCGCAACGTAGCCGAGGAATGGACGGTTCAATTCGTCCGAGGCAGGCCATGCGGTCAGAATGCGATCGTCGGCGTAGTGCTTCTCGACGTAGCTTGCCGCCTCCTGATGCATGTGTACGAAGCTCGTCCAGGTCAGATTGTCTTCCGGCGAGATGAACCATGGCGGATTGAGCAGCAGTGCGGCCACGAACGCTGCCGCGCATCCGGCGACCCACCATTTCCAATGTGGCGCGTACCGCCGCAGCACGTTCACCGAAAGCAGGACCACCAGCGGAATCGCCGGGATCATGTAGCGCGCCAGAAGGGCTCCGCCGATGACGGAAAACTCTACTACCTGCGCCAGCACTACCAGCGCCAGCAGAAGCTGCGCGTCAGGAGCAATGGCGGGCGCAGCGGGATCAGCCGTTAGAGCACCGGGCTTGCGCGCCTGCCAGAGTAGCAACGCCGCGGCTCCGGTGAGGACGAAGAGGTTCATGTATCCGGTCACGTGCCACAACCGCATCAGTCCCGCGAGGAGAATGCGAAGGGGCGTGATCGTGGCTCCCACGTTGTAACGCAGGTAGTCGGGATTGCCGAAGACGTGGCCGGTGCGGTGGAAGTGATATGCATACCAGCCGATCAGCGGCAGCAGCGCTAGAAGGTATGCCGCGCTGGTTGCGAGAGTGCGCCCCAAGGTGCGCCGGGGTAGATGCCACTGCTCGGCCAGCGCAGGGCGCCATCGATGCGCGATCCACGTCAGCAGGCCGAATCCGGCCAAGGTGAGGGTGACGGCGACGGTGGTTTCTTTCGCCACCGCCGGCCAGGGCAGCAAAGCCAGCCGCCTGCCAGTAGCGTCCACGGAGATGCGAATACAGCATCCACAGCACCAGGGCGAAGGCGGCAATGTCCAGTTGGGCCATCACCGATTGCGAGAACACGGTGGGTGACAGCGCCGTAAGCACCACGCTCGCGGTAGCGACCGGAGCGCTGGCCACGTGTCGGCCCAGCAGCCACAGCCCGGTGAATCCGAAGGCCGCGACCACCAGCATGGCGGTGCGCGTCACCAGCGGAGAGTAGGCAACCAGCTTCCAGCACAGGACCAGCCAGAGCATCACCAAGGGAGGGTGCGCGTTGGACAGGGTAGTGTGCGGAATGAGATCGCCCGTGAGGAAAATGTCCCGCGCGGCAGGGATGAAGTATCCGGCTTCATCCCAGAAATAGGGAAGGCGGAGCAGCGGAAGATGCACCAGCCAGAGCGCGGCGAAGATGGCCACGAAGACGAGCAGGGCCGGGGAGCTGCGACTTTGCAGGGTGTACGTGCGACGGCTTCCCCGACATGGTGCTAGTGGATGGGCCCGTTCTGTGCAAACTGCGGATCGAGCTTGATTTCGCCGAAGGTCTGTTCGTAGTTGGCTAAATTCTGCTGAAGCATGAGCGCCAGAGCTTTTGCCTGCTGTGGGCTGAGATAGATTCCCTGGAAGTTGCGCAGGTCGATGCCTGGGCCGCTGCCCGGAACTGCCGTTCCAAAGGCGAGAAAGAAGTCCCACACACTCATGCGGACCTGCACGCTGTTGGCATAGCCTTCGCGATAATCTTCGGTGTTCTGAATTCGAATTTCGGGCTGCTCGTTAAAATTAGGCATGGAGAGTCTCCGGGAAACAGCCTAACAAGTTTGGCGCGGAATCGCACGCGCGGCACTGTAGCAAGGCTGGTGCGGGCCCCCGATAACCATGTTCTTGCACACATTTGGCGTTTGCGGCATCTCAGATATTATCCCCGTGCCACTGGGACGGGCGAGGTGAGCGATGCGGAGCTTGGAGCATACTGGGCTGATCGCGGCAAAACCCTTTCTGATCGAACAGGACTACACAAAATACACATCTGAGCAGCATGCGCTCTGGAACGAGATGGTGGAGCGGCGCATGGCACAATTGGAGCATTGCGCCTGCCGCGAATACCTTGAGGGTTGGCGCGCGCTCGGGCTGGAGCAGGAGCGGATTCCGCATCTGGCACAGGTTAGCGAACTGCTGGAGAAGCGCACGGGATGGAGAGTGCAGCCGGTTTCCGGCTTTATGCCTTCGCGCGCATTTTTCGAGATGCTCGACGCGAGGCAGTTCCCGACGACGACGTGGTTGCGCAGCCGCGAGTCGATGGACTACATACCGGAGCCGGACCTTCTGCATGACGCGCTGGGGCATCTGCCGATGTTTGCCAATCAGAGCTTTGCGGACGCGGTGGCGGAGTACGGACGGATCTGCCACTTGATGGAAAGCGAAGAGAAGCTGGAACGGATGGGGCGACTCTACTGGTACACGTTTGAGTTCGGGTTGATTCGGCAGGACGGGCAGGTGAAGGTGTACGGATCCGGAGTTGCGTCTTCACAGCAGGAGTGTACAAACGTGCTCTCGGGCGGATGCGAGATTCGGGGCTTTGATGTTGCCGAGGTGCTGAACACGACGGTGAAGGTGGACGAACTTCAGAAGCGGTTGTTCGCAATCAACTCGTTTGAAGAAATATTGAGTGCGGTGCGGGTGGCACGGGAGATGGTGGAAAAGGATTGAGACGGGAATAGTAAAGCCGAACACAGATCGAGGGATGAAGCGAAAAGGAGGAGAGGTGACTCTCCTCCCTATGCCGATCAACCGGAAAACTAGGCGAAGATCTCGCCCGGCAGGCTGTTCAGCGTGCGCGACTTCAAGCGTGTTCGTATTCTTGCGTGCGTGGGTAATCGGAATCGGCATCTTGCTGCTGTGTTGCTTTCATCTTACCCAGTTCCTTGCGTTCGATCCGCAGCTTCAGCGTGCGCTCAAAGCGGCGCAACTCAATCATCTCAGCTCCGCTGACGATCGTGGTGCCACGCCAGTCTGTCCAGCGCGTCCCGTGCGGCCCACGCGATGGATGAAGTCCTCCGCGATGGATGGCAGATCGTAGTTCACCACGTGCGCAACATCGCCGACGTGAATGCCGCGAGCGGCTACATCGGTCGCCACCAGCACCTGGAACCGGCCTGCTTCAAAGCCTGCCAGTGCCGCCGAACGCTGGCTCTGGGTGCGGTCGCCGTGGATCATTGAGGCGGCGAATCCGTCGCGCATCAGGTCCTTGGCCAACCGTTCCGTGCCGCGCTTGGTGCGGGCAAAGATCAGCGTCTTGCCGCTCTCGTTGTAGAGAAGCTCGCGCAAAACGTTCCCCTTCTGCATCGCCGGAACTTCATAGGCCTGCAAGTAGCACGGTCTCGGCGGGCTTGAGAATGTTGCCCAGCGAGATGCGAACCGCGGATCGCGTGCACTTCTGCAGCAGTCCCTGCACCGACTTCTCCAGGGTTGCCGAGAAGCACAGTGTCTGCCGTTCTAGCGGGCAGTGCGGCCAGAATGCGGGTGATTGCGGGCAGGAAGCCCATGTCCAGCATCCGGTCCACTTCGTCCAAGCGCCAGAACGCGTACGCTGCGCAGATCGACGATCTTGCGGCGCATGTAGTCTTCCAGGCGTCCTGGGGTTGCCACTACCATCCGTGCTCCCGCGCGCAGGGCGCGGATCTGAACCTTTTCACTTAGTCCGCCGATGACCAATGCTGCCGGCGGAGCTTTCTTCGAACGCAGTGCTTCATACTGCTCATGTACCTGGATGGCGAGTTCGCGCGTGGGCACCAGCACAAGCGCGTTGATCTTTCCCGCTGGCGTTGCTGCCAGCATTTCCATCACGGGGATCAAGAAGGCCAGCGTTTTACCGGTACCGGTCTGCGCTGTCGCAATCACGTCTTTGCCTTCGAGGGCCGGCGGAATCGCCTGAATCTGAACTGGGGTGGGGTTTACGAAGTTCTTTGCCGCAAGCGCCTGTTGTAGTTGCGCCTGGAGCGGCATTTCTTGAAATGTACTCATTCTATGGTTTTCTTCTTCTCTCTATACTGAGCGCGCGAGTTGGATGTGTGCGCGCGGAAACACATATCCTGCAATTTGTCTGTCGGGAGGAGATTTTGAGATCGAATCGCAGTTACTCGGCGGGGTCAACTCAGAATCGCGCATCCAACTTTCGCGAGATACTGTTTGCATAGTATCACAACCGTGAGTTATGCCACCGGGTATTCTGACGTTTGTCTCTGAACCTTGCATAATATGCGTCCGGATCGCATATTAATTGCGTCATCATTCCCAACGTGCGTAACGATATTCCATATTCCATATCAGCCGACTTCAGTTTCAACGATAGGCATGGGGTTGCGTTCTTGCTTGTTGCGCTTACTTGTTGCGGCTTACTTGTTGCGCTACTCTGGTGCGGCATTCAGCATCGAATTCGAAAAATCAGTACGCTATTTCCTGCTTACCGTTGACTCTGGACCAATACCCGGTGTAATCTTTAGTCACAAATATGATTCACTTGGCTACAGCCCCGCTTACAACACCGCCGGCGCTCGGCGTGCGCACAACATGCGTACCGAAGCGAATTACCACCCGGTAGCGGGGAATAGAATCAGGCAATCTTAAACAGCCCGAGTACTAATCACCCGCCAACCACAAATCAGGCGGGTTTCGTGTTTATTGGCACAGATTTACAGCGGGTTACAACTGCAAGCATGCGCACACGGGAGAGCAATGCGAGAGAATAACGAATTGCACGACGAGGATCGACAGCGACAGCACGCCAGTGGATTGCCGCCAGCGCAGGGTCTCTACGATCCAGCGAACGAACATGATGCCTGCGGCCTCGGCTTCGTCGCCAGCATTCGCGGCGAAAAGAGCCACTCCATCGTGGAAAAGGGAATCGAGGTGCTCACCCACCTGGAGCACCGCGGAGCTTGCGGTTGCGATCCCGAGACCGGCGATGGCGCCGGCGTGCTGATTCAGATTCCGCATGAGTTCTTTGCGCGCGAGTGCGCCACCCTGGGCATGGCTCTGCCCGAGCCCGGCAGCTACGCGGTTGGCATGGTCTTTCTCCCCGTCGGCAAAGCCAGAGCGCCTGCAGTGCGAAGGCGTGGTCGAAAAGATCATTCAGGAAGAGGGATTCGAGGTGATGGGCTGGCGCGACACGCCCGTCAACCCTACTGCCATTGGCCGCATTGCGCGCGGCTCGCAGCCCTACATCGAGCAGATATTCCTCAAGGCCCTGCAGCCTCTGGCGGAATCCGATTTCGAGCGAAAGCTCTACGTGGTGCGGCGGCGAATTGAAAACGAGATCGCGCATAGCGCCGACATCGAAGGCAAGGGCCACTTCTACATCCCATCGCTCTCCTGCCGCACCATCGTTTACAAGGGCCTGCTGCTGGCGCCGCAGATCACCAAGTTTTATCCCGAGCTGAGCGATCCTCTGGTGAAAAGCGCGCTCTGCATGGTTCACCAGCGCTTCTCCACCAACACCTTCCCGAGCTGGCCTCTAGCCCATCCCTTCCATCACGTCGCGCACAACGGCGAAATCAACACCGTCAAGGGCAACATCATCTGGATGAATGCGCGCCAGCGCCTGCTGGAGTCGCCGCTCTTCGGCGAGGACCTGAAGAAGGTTTTTCCGGTCATCACTCCCGGCGGAAGCGACTCTGCCTCGCTGGACAATGCCGTGGAACTGCTGCTGCACGCCGGACGCGAACTGCCGCACGTGATGGCCATGCTGATTCCCGAAGCCTGGTCGCGCAATCCGCACATGGACCCAGCCAAGCGCGCATTTTATGAGTACCACGCCTCGCTGATGGAGCCCTGGGATGGTCCCGCGTCGATGGCCTTTACCGATGGCCGCGTGATCGGCGCAACGCTCGATCGCAACGGTCTGCGTCCTGGCCGCTACATTGTGACCACCGACGATCTGGTGGTGCTTTCCTCCGAGGTCGGAGTGCTGGAGTTTCCGCCCGAGCGCGTGAAGTACAAGGGCCGTCTGCAGCCGGGCCGCATGTTCCTGGTGGACACCGTTGCCGGACGCATCGTCAGCGACGATGAGATCAAGGCGCAGCTCTCCGCGCGCCAGCCCTACGCCGAGTGGATCAAGCAGAACCAGATCACGCTGGAGCAGTTGCCCGAACCCACGCGAGTCCACGGCCCCAGCCACGAGACCATCATCGCGCGCCAGCGCGTCTTCGGCTACACCGAAGAGGACATCAAGATCATCCTGGAGCCGATGGCGCGCAACGGCGAAGAGCCTACCGGCTCGATGGGCGCCGACACGCCGCTGGCCTGTCTCTCGGATCAGCCGCAGCTTTTGTTCAACTATTTCAAGCAGCTCTTTGCGCAGGTCACCAACCCGCCGATCGATCCCATTCGCGAAGACCTTCTGATGTCGCTGACCAGCTACATTGGAACCGAGCGCAACATCCTCGATGAGACTCCGCTGAACTGTCACACGCTCAAGCTTCCGCAGCCGGTTCTGACCAACCGCGATCTGGAAAAGCTGCGCCGTGTCTCCAGCGGAGATCTGCTGGCGACTACGCTTTCCGCTGCCTTCCGCGTGGATGAAGACGGAGCGGGGCTGAAGCGCGGACTCGACGGCCTGTGCCGCCGCGCCTCGCTCGCCGTCGAGCAGCGGCTACACCCTGCTGATTCTCTCCGACCGCGGCGTTGACTAAGGAATACGCGCCCATCCCGTCGCTGCTGGCTCTGGCCGCGGTACACAACCATCTGGTCAAGGAAGGCTCGCGCACCAAGATCGCACTCATTGTTGAGAGCGGCGAGCCCCGCGAGGTGATGCACTTTGCGCTGCTGATCGGCTACGGTGCCAGCGCGGTGAATCCTTATCTCGCGATTGAAACCCTGGAGGATATGGTTCAGCGCGGCCTGCTTCCGCCTGAGATCACCGCGGAAAAGGCAGTGAAGAACTTCTGCAAGTCCATCGACAAGGGATTGCTGAAGACCTTCTCGAAGATGGGCATCTCCACCCTGCAGAGCTATCGCGGCGCGCAGGTCTTTGAAGCCATCGGCCTGAGCCGCGAGCTGGTCCGGGAGTATTTCTCCGGCACCGTCTCCCGCATCGAGGGGGTTGGACTGGACGTGATCGCGCGCGAATCGATTCTGCGTCACGAGCACGGATTCCGCCCGCGCACCGAGTCGGAGCTGGAACTGGAAGTCGGTGGCGCTTACCGCCATCGCATCGGACGGCGAGTATCACCTGCTGAATCCGCAGACGATCAGCAAGTTGCAACATTCGGTGCGGCAGAACAACTCACAGACCTTCCGCGAATACACCGATCTGATCGATAAGCAGAACAAGCAACTCTGCACCTTGCGCGGATTGCTGCAGTTGAAAGAGATCGAAAAGCCGGTGCCGATTGAGGAAGTCGAACCGGCAAAGGAGATTGTGAAGCGCTTTGCCACGGGCGCCATGTCGTTCGGCTCCATCAGCAAAGAGGCGCACGAAACCCTTGCCATTGCGATGAACCGCATTGGAGGACGCAGCAATACCGGCGAAGGCGGCGAGGATGCGGCGCGCTTCAAGCCCGACGAGTCCGGCGATCTGCGGCGCAGTTCGGTGAAGCAGGTGGCCTCGGCGCGCTTCGGCGTTACCGCGCACTACCTGGTCAATGCCGACGAGTTGCAGATCAAAATGGCGCAGGGCGCAAAGCCTGGCGAGGGCGGACAGTTGCCGGGTCACAAGGTGGACGAGACCATTGCGCGTCTTCGCCACTCTACTCCCGGCGTCACGCTGATTTCGCCGCCGCCGCACCATGACATCTACTCGATCGAAGATCTGGCGCAGTTGATTTACGACCTGAAGAACGTGAATCCAGCAGGCGCGCATCAGCGTGAAGCTGGTCTCTGAGGTAGGCGTCGGCACGGTTGCCGCCGGAGTTGCCAAGGCGCACGCCGACGTAGTGTTGATCAGCGGTGACAGCGGAGGCACCGGCGCTTCGCCTCTCAGCTCCATCAAGCACGCGGGCATTCCCTGGGAGCTTGGTCTGGCCGAGACGCAGCAGGTGCTGCTGCTCAACGATCTGCGCAGCCGCATTCGGGTGCAGACCGACGGAAAGCTGCAGACCGGACGCGACGTGGTGATCGCCGCTCTGCTCGGTGCCGAAGAGTTTGGCTTTGCTACTACGCCACTGATCGCGCTGGGCTGCATCATGATGCGCAAATGCCACCTCAACACCTGTCCCGTGGGCATTGCCACGCAGGACCCGGTGCTGCGCGCGCGATTTGCCGGACAGCCCGAGCACGTGGTGAACTTCTTCTTCTTCCTCGCCGAGCAGGTGCGCGAATACATGGCTCGCCTCGGCTTCCGTACCTTTGACGAAATGGTGGGACGCGTGGACCGCCTGGAAGCGCGGCTGGCCAGCGATCACTGGAAGGCCAAGGGCATCGATCTCTCGACGATTCTCTACTCGCCTGCGCTGCCTCACTCGCGTTGCGCGCCACTGCATTCACAAGCAGGACCATGGACTGCAGCAGGCGCTCGATCACGAGTTGATGAGTGCGGTAAAGCCTGCGCTAGATGAAGCCAAACCAGTCGATGTGTCGTTCAAGATCCGCAACATCCACCGCTCGGTGGGAACCATGCTGAGCGGCGAGGTAGCGCGACGCTATGGGGCCGACGGGCTTGCCCGACGAAACGATCCGGCTGCGTCTCAACGGCTCGGCTGGGCAGAGTTTCGGCGCATTCCTCGCAAAGGGAATCTCAATGACCCTGGAAGGCGACGCCAACGATTACGTGGGCAAGGGACTTTCCGGCGGACGCATCGTGGTCTATCCGCCGCGCGAATCGCGCTTCCGCCCAGAGGAGAACATCATCGTCGGCAACGTCGTTCTTTACGGCGCAACCAGCGGCGAGGCGTACTTCAGCGGCGTCGCCGGTGAGCGCTTCGCGGTGCGCAACTCAGGCGCTACGGCAGTGGTCGAGGGCGTGGGCGATCATGGTTGCGAGTACATGACCAAGGGCGTAGTCGTGGTGCTGGGTCCATGCGGCAGAAATTTTGCCGCCGGCATGAGCGGCGGTATCGCCTACGTGTATGACGAGCGCGGCGACTTCCATGAGAAGAGCTGCAACCTCGCGTCGGTTGATCTGGAGCCTTGATGGGCAGCGAAGAGGATGTGCGCATCGTTAACAGCGCTGATCGAGGAACACGTGCGGCGCACAGGCAGTCCGCAGGCGAAGAAGATTCTCGCCAACTGGACGTCCGTACTGCCGCATTTCGTGAAGGTCTTTCCTCACGAATTGAAGCGTGTGCTGGGCGTGGAACGCACGGCAATACAATTACAGCCGCAGCGCGCGAGATGGCCGCCGCGGCCGTGGAGGTGCAGCGTGGGTAAGCCAACTGGGTTCATGGAATTTGAAAGAACGCTGCCGACTCGGCGTGCGCCGGAAGAACGCGTCAAGGACTGGTTTGAGATCTACCAGGAGTTTCCGCGCGACAGCGTGCAGCAGCAGGGCGCGCGCTGCATGGAGTGTGGCGTGCCTTTCTGCCACACCGGATGTCCGGTCAATAATCACATTCCAGACTGGAACGACCTGGTCTATCGCGGACGATGGGAAGAGGCGGTGCGGCGTTTGCACAGCACCAACAACTTTCCGGAATTCACCGGACGCATTTGCCCTGCGCCCTGCGAGGCGGCCTGCGTTCTGGGAATCAACCAGCCTCCGGTTACCATCAAGCAGATTGAAAAAACGATTGTGGAGCGCGGCTGGGAAGAGGGTTGGATTCATCCCGAGCCCGCGTCTCAAAAGAGCGGCAAAAAGGTTGCGGTGATTGGTTCAGGGCCGGCCGGACTTGCAGCCGCACAGCAGTTGAGCCGCGCCGGACACGAAGTCACCGTGTTTGAAAAGGCGGACCGCATCGGCGGCCTGCTGCGCTACGGCATTCCAAACTTCAAGCTTGAAAAGCATGTCATCGACCGCCGCCTGGAGCAGATGGAAGCCGAAGGCGTGAAGTTTGTAACCAACGCGCACATCGGCGTGAACGTGGATGTAGCGCAGTTGCGCAGTGAATTCGATGCGATTGTGCTGGCCGGAGGCGCAGAGGCGCCGCGCGACCTTAACGTGCCGGGGCGCGAGTTGAAGGGCATTCACTTCGCGATGGAGTTCCTGCCGCAGCAGACAAAGCGTGTGCTCGGCGATACGGTTCCCCCGGAGCTTTCCATCCTTGCCACCGGAAAGAAAGTTGTCATCATCGGCGGCGGCGATACCGGCGCCGATTGCCTGGGCACCAGTTTGCGTCAGGGAGCGGCAAGCGTGCGGCAGTTTGAGATCATGCCCAAGCCGCCGGAGACGCGCTCCGCACAGACGCCGTGGCCGCTGTGGCCGCTGCAACTGCGCACCGAGACCTCGCACGAAGAAGGCGGTACGCGCGAGTGGAGTCTTGGCACTGTGCGTTTCGAGGGCGATGCCGAGGGAAATGTGGCTCGTCTGCACGCCGTGCAGGTTGGTCCGCCGCCGAAGTTTGAGCCCATCGCCGGAACCGAGACCGTAATCGAAGCCGATCTGGTGCTGCTTGCCATGGGCTTCACCGGGCCGGTGCGCAACGGTTTGCTGGAGCAGTTGGGAGTCGCTCTGGATGGCCGCGGCAATGTGGCGACCGATGCGCGCAACATGACTTCGGTGGAGGGTGTCTTCGCCGCCGGCGATATGCGGCGCGGACAGTCGCTGGTGGTATGGGCGATAGCCGAAGGACGCGCTGCTGCTGCCGGGGTCAACGCGTACCTGAGTGCAGCCAAGTCTGCCGGAGCCTAAACAGGAACAGATGTTTCAAGCAATAAAGAAGACGGCTCGCGGGCCGTCTTCTTTATTGCGCTCAAGTTTATTGCGTCAAGCGCGAGTATTGCCCTAAGCCTTCCAACTGCCCGCGGTTTCCACGCACCAAGTGCGCGCGGGCAGGCTTGACTGCGGGTTGCTGTCGGCCGGGTGTACCTTGAGTGTCTGGATTCGGAAGGGAATTGATTTACGAATGTAAATCTCAGCCAACAGGGCGCTCACTTCCTCGAGATTCTGCTTGCGCCAGTGCCACCACCGAGGGGCCAGCACCGCTTAGGCAGACCCCGAGCAGGCTGGGATGGCGCAGCTCCAGAGCTTCCTTGAGACCGGGAACGATCGAAGCGCGGTACGGCTGATGCAGGCGGTCGTTGAGTGCCTCGCGCAGTAGCGCAAAGTTCGAGGTGCGCAATGCTTCCAGCAGAAAAGCCACGCGCTGCACGTTGTAAATTGCGTCGGCGCGCGAGATCATGTCCGGAAGCACGGCGCGCGATGCTTTGGTCGCCAGGTGTTGCTCGGGCGTCACCACGACGAATGGCAAGCGGCTCCGGCCAGATTGCGCGCAGCACGCGCAATTCGCCCGGAGTCTCACAGCTCACGGTAAGGCCGCCGAGCAGTGCCGCCGCAATGTTGTCAGGATGGCCCTCCAACTCGCAGGCTGCGTTCAGCAGCTCCCGTTCATCGAGCGGACCGGCCACGGCTTCAAACAAGCGCAGGCCGGCCACGGTAGCGGCGGCGCTGCTGCCCAGTCCGCCCTTCATCGGAATATCGCTCTCCACCCTCACGTCGAAAGAGGGAAGTGGAAAGTTGTGGCGCGCGGCGATAAAGCGAAACGCGCGCTCGATATAGTTCTCGCCGTCCAGCTGTTGATTCACGAACTCGAAATCGCAACTCGCCCTTGCCTGGCTTCATGCGCACCCGCAGTGTCAGATAGAGCTGAACCGCAACCGCAAGCGTGTCGAAGCCCGGCCCGATATTCGCAATCGAGCCCGGCACGCGTATGACGATTTCGTCTTCATTAGTGCGCATGTGCTTCCTCCTCGCTGATGAGCGCGGATGATGAAGTTCGTATCTTTCAGGGCGTGGCCGGTGAGGATGGCGACGACGCTTGCCTCCTCCGGAATCTGATTGCTTGCGCGCAGCTTGCGCAGTCCGGCGAGAGTTGCGGCCGACGCAGGCTCGCAGCCGATGCCGTCGCGTCCGATCACCGCCTTTGCCTCGGCGATCTCTTCATCGGTGACGTCGAGCACCTGGCCTGCGGTGTTCCGCACGCCGCGCAGCGACTTCTTCCACGAGCGCGGATTTCCGATCCGGATTGCGGTCGCAACCGTCTCCGGCTCGCTCAACCGGCGAGAGTTCCTCCGCACCATCACGCCAGAGTTGCGCGAAGGGATTGGCTCCCGCGGCCTGCACCACAATCATGCGCGGCGCCTTGTCGATGAATCCGTAACGCAGCAGCTCGTCAAAGGCCTTGCCGAACGCGGCCGAGTTGCCCAGATTGCCGCCCGGAACCACAAGGTAGTCGGGCGCCTTCCAGTCAAGCTGATCGAGCAGCTCAAACATCGTCGTCTTCTGGCCCTCGATGCGGAATGGGTTGATCGAGTTCAGGAAGTAAATTCCCTCGTTGGTCTTCTCCAGCAGCGTGTTGAGCGCATCGTCGAAGCTGCCTTCGACCTCCACAACCTCCGCGCCGAAGTCCAGTGCCTGCGCCAGCTTGTTCAGCGAGACTTGCCCGGCGGGCAGATAGACCCGGCCGATGACGCCGGCGCGCGCGGCATAGGCGGCCAGCGATGCCGCGGTGTTTCCCGTGGAGGCGCAAGCCACAACCTTCGCGCCGGTATGCACCGCCTCGGTCATCCCGACGGTCATCCCCAGGTCCTTGAAGCAGCCCGTGGGATTCCATCCCAGATGCTTGAATTGCAGATCGGTGACCCCGGCCCATGCCGCGCTCTTATGTCCGCGCACCAGCGGAGTGTTGCCTTCGCCGAGAGTTACGATTTCATTTGCCGGATACTCGGGAAGAAATTCGCGATAACGCCACACGCCGCTGATATCGCGGGGATCGCGCGATTTTCGGCGCTCGCTCCAGAGTTCTTTCAGTGCGGAAGCGTCGAACGCGGAGCCGTCCATATCGACTTCGAGCAGTCCTCCGCAGGTGGGGCAGGCGAGCGCGGGCGCGTGCAAGTCAAGCTTGGTTGCACAAGTAGGATCAAAACAGCGGAGTTGCATCAAAGCTCCTTCGTAAGAATCGGCATGGTCAGTGGAGCGTGAACCAGAAAATCGAGTTTGCAAATATCGCGCATCGCCGCTTCAAGCTGTTCGGCCGGGCACTGTTCGAGCGTGACCACAAAGGGCAGCTCGTCCTTATCAAAGCCGGGCTTCTGCAGCAGTGCGTCGATGTTGATCTCGTGTGCCGCCAGCGCATTGGCAATCGCCGCCACAATTCCGGGACGGTCGCGCACGGTGAAGCGGAGGTAGTGCTTGGAGGCAAAGTTTCCGCTGACCGGCAGCACGTCGGCCAGCGAACCTGCGGACGCGCCGTTCTGCCCGGCGCCGCGCGATGTCCAGCAGGTCGCTGACAACGGCGACGGCCGTCGAGTGTCCGCCCGCGCCGTGTCCGCTGAATGCGGTCTGGCCGCCGTACTTGTCCGCTGGAAAGCACAAGGTTCAGGCTGCCGGTGATGTGCGCCATGGGCGAATCAATCGGAACCAGCGCGGGCTGCACTGAAGCATAGATGCTTCCGTCGCGCCGCTCGGCCCGTGAGATCTGGCGAATGGTGCAGCCGAGCTCGTGCGCGTAGGTGAAGTCCACCGCGCCTGGATGCTGCGGATCGAGGTGCACGGAACCTGCTCGGGCTGCACAATCGCCTTGAGGCCGATTCGGGTGAGGATGACCAGCTTGGCGCGGGCGTCGTAGCCATCCACGTCGTCGGTGGGATCGGCTTCGGCAAAGCCGGCGGCTTGTGCCCCAGCGAGCGCCGCCGCAAAGGAGACGCCTTCGCGCTCCAACTTGGTGAGAATGTAGTTGCAGGTTCCGTTGAGGATGCCGCAGACCTTGTAGAGCTGGTCGCCGGCCAGGCCTTCCTGCAGCGCATCGATGACCGGAACGCCGCCGGCGACGGAGGCTCCAAAGGAGATTGCGCCCCCGTGCTCGCGGGCCAGTGCGGAGAGTTGCGGGCCGTGCTGCGCGATCAGCTTCTTGTTGGCCGTAACCACGGACTTACCCGAGGCCAAGCGCGCGGGAGATCCAGTCGTAGGCGGGTTCGATGCCGCCGACCAGTTCCACGACTAATGTCGGCATCAGAGGCGAGCACCTGCTCAACGTCGCTGGACCAGAGTACATCGTCGGCGACCCAGTCCACGCGCTTGCGCTCGACATCGCGGTTGAATACATGGGTCAGCCGCAAATAGGCGAGTTTGCGGGCTGATCGCAGAGTATGCGGGCAACCGCGCTGCCTACGGTGCCGAATCCCAGGATGGCGACCTTCAACGCGGGAGCCTGCGTCGTCGAAGCCTGATCGAATGCAGTGGTAGTAGCCAATCTGTTTCTCCGATCTTGTGATCCGCAAGGTTATGCTTGCGCGGTTTCACAGCGATGTAACGCGCGCGGGTCTGGGCGATGGCTCCTCGAAAAGGTGACGATGCAACTCCTGCACCGACCTTACCGCATCCTTCTCATCCACAACGAAGCTCACGCTGATTTCAGACGATCCTTGAGCGATCATGCGAATGTTGATGCCATCGGCGGCGAGCACCCCGAAGACCTCTGAGGCAATGCCGACGCGTCCGCGAATGTCCTCGCCGACCAGGCAAATGATGGCCTGCTCGGGCTGGAAATCGACTTCGCCCAACGCCTGCAACTCAGTGGTCAGCTTCCCAAGCTCGCGGTTTCCCTCGACTGCCACGGAAGCCGTAGCTCCGGAGATGGCAACAATCTCGCTCTGCAGATGATGCCAGCGCAGCAGACTGAACAGATCGTCCAGAAAGCGCAGTGAACCGACATGGCGTGGCGCGCGCACATTGAAAACCGAAATGTTCTTCTTGAGCGCGATGGCGCGGAACGCCGACACACCCTGCGCAGCAACGGCGCGAATGATGGTTCCGCGCCTCGCTCGGCTTGTGCGAGTTCAGCACCGCCACGGGAATGTCATGTTCGACGGCAGGAAGCAGGGTTGCCGGGTGCAGCACCTTCGCACCGAAGCAGGCCAGTTCGGTGGCCTCGTGGAAGCTGATCTCCTCGATGCGCTGCGCCTTGGGGCAGATGCGCGGATCGGTGGTCAGAATGCCGCTGACGTCCGTCCAGATCTCAATGCGATCCGCCGTGAGCGCCGCGCCGATGATGGCAGCAGAATAGTCTGAGCCGCCACGGCCCAAGGTCGTAATCTTCGCCGGACTCGCTTGATGCGATAAATCCGCCAAGCACGGGAACAAGGTTCTGCTCCAGCAGTGCGGGGATTGCTTCAAGAAGTTTGGTGCGGGTCTGCGTAGGCTAGAGGCGTTGCGGCAGGATGACGGGCATCGGTGACGATGAGCTTTCGGGAGTCGGCGTGGACCGAGGGAACACCGAGCGCGGCGAAGGCCGCAGCCACCAGAACGCTTGAGAGCACCTCGCCGTAGGTGAGCATCTCGGAGTGCTGCGCCGGTGAAGCTGCTCGCTGCTCGGCGATCTGCCGAACCAAGGCCGCCGCTTCGGCAAGGCGCGCGTCGAGCTCTACGGTAAACGCCGCTGCTGCCGTCTCGTTCAGCATCTCGCCAGCGGCCGAGAACGTGCTTGGCACGAATCGCCTCCAGCAATGCCATTGCCGCAGCGAGGTTCGCCGCGTGCCGCCGTTTCGGCGACCTGCACCAGCTTATCGGTCACGCCACCCATGGCGCTGACCACGACTAAAGGCTGCTCCGCCAGGCGCGGGGCCACAATTGAAGCGACCCGCCGAATGGCCGTAGCATCCTGCACCGAACTGCCGCCAAATTTCATTACAATCATTACCGGCTCCTTAATAAAACTTTTGCACAAAGCAAAAGAACCCATCGTCTGCCGGACGATGGGTTCTCGAAGGGTGCGAATCAGTTTGCCTTAGCTGATCTCTTCGCGGAACTCGCATGCGCCCGGGAGCAGGCCTGTAATTGTGCCTGTTGTTGTTGTCCGGGATCTGTTGGTAATTCGCATGCAAGTGCCTTTAACGATAACGGAACCATACTCCTGTGTCAAGCAGAGAGTGCGGTTTCGCAATGTCGAATCGCACTCCGAAGGTGGCCCCGACGTAGCATCCTAGTAACGTTTACTTTGCGGCCGCAATCGAGCTTACGGTCAGCGTGTCGCCCTTCAACTCCCCGCTGACGGTTGCTTTCTTGCCGGCCAGCTGCGTTCACCTGCGAGGCTCTTTCCATCCAGGACGATAGACCTTTCCGTTGCTCAGCACAGCAAATTTCGCTCCTGCTTTACGCAGGCGCGGATGCACTCCGCGTCCGTCTTGCCGGGCATCATGTGCTTGGCGCCGCACATGTTGTCGGTAATCACGCCAGTCAGGGTCGTGGTGGCGGCCATCGCGGGGATGGCGCAGAGAGCG
This sequence comes from uncultured Acidobacteriota bacterium, assembly GCA_963786435.1. GTDB lineage: Bacteria > Acidobacteriota > Terriglobia > Terriglobales > Acidobacteriaceae > TOLSYN. Next base: position 299,361 of record CAWAZK010000002.1, on the reverse strand, counting down.
GTCAGAATCATCAGGGATGCAAACATCTTCTTCATTGCTTTCTCCTTATTAGTCACTATTAGTCACTCGTAGTGCATACCGGTTTACAATTCTCCGCGGAAAGCTTAGCCGCGTGACGCATTGCGGGTTTTACTTCCCAGTGCCACTTCCAGATGGCGAACAATGGCGGGTATACCACCAGTTCCATCAGGAAGGATGTGATGATTCCTCCGACCAGCGGCACGGCAATGCGCTTCATTACGTCTGCGCCCGCTCCGTTTGACCACAGAATCGGCAGCAACCCGAAGATCATGCATGCCACGGTCATTACCTTTGGACGCAGCCGTTTCACCGCGCCGTGCTCAATCGCTCGCGCAATTGCCTCCACGAAGACAACTCGCCGCGTGCGGCGGCCTCGGCGCAGGAGAGATCCAGGTAAAGCAGCATGAACACTGCCGTCTCCGCATCCACGCCCAGCAGCGCAATCAGTCCCACCCATACCGCGACGCTCATGTTGTAGCCCATCCAGTGCAGCAGCCAGATTGCGCCGATGCCGGAGAAAGGAACGGCCAGCAGAATGATCGAGGTCTTTGCCACCGAGCCGGTGTTGGCATAGAGCAGCAGAAACACCGCAAAGAGCGTCACCGGCAGCACCATTTTCAGCCGCTCGCGTACGCGCTGAATCGACTCGTACTGTCCGCTCCATACCAACTGGTATCCAGTGGGCACGTTCACCTTGCTCGCCACCGCGCGCTGCGCGTCGGCCACGTAGCTGCCCAGATCGCGCCCCGCCACATCGACGAAGACATATCCGCTCAGCCTTCCGTTCTCATCGCGAATCATCCCCGGCCCGGAGCGCATGGAGAGCGTTGCCAACTCGCCCAGCGGAACCTGCGCGCCGCCGGGAATCTGCACCAGAACCCGCTCCAGCGATTGCAGATCGCTGCGGTATCCGCGCTGGTAACGCACGCTGACCGCATAACGCTCGCGCCCCTCAATCGTAGTCGTTGCGGTCTGCCCACCCACGGCGGTCATCAGTACGGATTGCGCATCGTCCACCGTAAGACCGTAGCGTGCCAGCGCATCGCGCTTCAAAGTGAAGTCGAGAAAATATCCGCCAGTGGTGCGCTCGGCGTACACGCTCGCCGTTCCCGGAATGCCTCGCAGCGGCTTGCTCCACCTCGTGGCCGATGCGCTCGATCTCTTCCAGGTTGGAGCCAAGCACCTTGATGCCCAAGCGGCGTGCGTACGCCCGTGGTCAGCATGTCGATGCGTCCCTTGATCGGCATCGTCCATGCATTGGTCACTCCCGGCATGGTGAGCGCTTCGTTCATTCCGCCTGGTCCGTAGATCAATTCGTTGGTCGTCTGCCGGTCCGGCCAGATGCGCCGTAGTGCCGTGTGGGTCCATTCCGGCATGCGATGCGTGTACCAGCGCTCGCGCTCGGGCCATTGCTCGCGTGGCTTCAGCACCACCACGGTTTCCATCATCGAGAAACGGTGCGGGATCGGTCGCGCTCTCGACACGTCCCGCCTTGCCGAAGACCGACTGCACCTGCGGAAAGCTGCGTAGAATGCGGTCCTGCTCGCGCAGCAGCACACTCGCCTCGCCCACCGAAATTCCTGGCGTCGTGGTCGGCATGTAGAGCAGAGTGCCCTCGTCCAGTGGCGGCATGAACTCCGAGCCAAGCTTGTTGTAAACCGGAATCGTAACCGCCATCAGCAGCAGCGCCACCGTAATCGGCAGCCATTTGTGTTTCGAGTGAGAATTCCACCACCGGCTGATAGATCTTCATCAGCGGCTTGCTGATAGGATGCTCTTCTTCGCTGCGAATCTTTCCCACCAGCAGTGCGCTTGTTGCACGCGCCAGCCACTTCGGGCGGAAGTTGAAATCCTTTACACGCGTCAGCAACAGGCGCATCGCTGGGTCGAGCGTGATGGCCAGCAGCGCCGCAATCACCATCGCAAGCGTTTTGGTCAGCGCGAGCGGCTTAAACAGACGGCCCTCCTGCGCCTCCAAGGCAAACACCGGCATGAATGAGACGGCGATCACCAGCAGCGCGAAGAAGCTTGGACCGCCCACTTCCTTTACCGCGTCGATCACCACCCGCCGGTAATCTTCCTTGCGCCCGCCGGCCTCCCAATGCTCCAGCTTTTTGTGCGTCTGCTCCACCACCACAATCGCGGCGTCCACCATCGCGCCAATGGCAACCGCGATTCCGCCGAGCGACATGATGTTGGCGGTCATTCCCGAGAGTTGCAGGGGAATAAACGCAATCAGAATCGTCACTGGAATCGTGATGATCGGAATCGATGCGCTCGGAAAGTGCCATAGAAAGATCAAGATCACCAGGCTGACGATGACCAACTCTTCCATCAGCGTGTGGCGCAGATTGTCCACCGCGCGGTCGATCAGCTCCGAGCGGTCGTACACCGGCACAACGCGCAGGCCCTTCGGCAGCGATGGCTGCATCAGGGCAAGCTGCGCCTTCACGCGCTCGATCACTTTTTCCGCGTTTTCGCCCACACGCATGATGACCACGCCGCCAACGGCTTCGCCGCGCCCATCCAGGTCGCTGACCCCTCGCCGCATCGCCGGTCCATAGGTGAGCGTTGCCACATCGCGCACTCGCACCGGAGTGCCGCTCTGCGCGTTGTTGAGCAGAACGATGTTTCCAATATCGTCGAGCGAGTGCAGATAGCCGCGTCCGCGCACCATGTACTCGCGCCCGCTGAACTCAACCAGCCGCCCGCCTACATCGTTGTTCGACTTGCTGATGGCATCGGCGACGGCGTTGACCGGCAGTTTGTATGCCTGCAACCGGATCGGGTCCAGGTTCACCTGGTACTCGCGTACAAAGCCGCCCACCGGCGCAACCTCCGCCACTCCGGGCAGCGACTGCAGCGCATAGCGCAGATACCAGTCCTGATAGCTGCGCATCTGGTCCAGGCTGTATTGTCCGCTGTCATCCACCAGCGCGTATTGATACACCCATCCCACGGCCGTCGCGTCTTTCGCAAGTTCTACGCTCGCGTCTTTGGGCAGGCGGGCGGTGATCGCATTCAGATATTCGAGCGTGCGCGAGCGCGCCCAGTAAAGGTCAGTGCCTTCGTCGAAGATGATGTAAATGTACGAGTATCCGAAATCGGAAAAGCCGCGAATATCCTTCACCTTCGGCATTCCCAGCAGTGCCGAGGTGATGGGATAAGTGAGCTGATCTTCGATGATGTCAGGGCTGCGATCCCACTTCGCATACACGATCACCTGCGTATCGCTCAGGTCGGGAATCGCGTCCAGCTTGGTGTTGCGCATGGCGCGATATCCGAAGACGGCGGCCACTGCTACAAGGATCAGCACCAGCACACGGTGACGCGCGCTGAATTCGATGATGGCGCCGATCATTTCGCGCCTCCCATATCCATCGGAGCGTTCAGCCGCGTATCGGAGTCGAGCAGAAAGTTTCCGCTCTCCACAACCGTCTCGCCCTTCTTTACCCCCGATGTGAGAATCGTCTTTCCATCGACGGTTGCGCCCATCGTCACCATGCGCGGCTCGAACGTCGCGTCATCGCGCGCAATAAAGACCGTCTGCATCGTGCCACTGTCCAGAACTGCCTCGGCGGGAACAACCATGTGGCGTCCGTAGTTGATCCTCAGCTCAACATCGGCCAGCATATTCGGCTTCAACACCAGTCCCGGATTCGCAACATCGATGCGGATCTTCGCCGTGTGCGTCTGCGGATCGAGCACCGGATAGCTGTATCCAACCCGTCCGGTGATGGCTTTTACCCGGCTCATACGGGAAATGAATCACCGCCTGCTGGCCCACCTTCACGTAAGGCAGGTCGGCTTCAAAGACATCGGCCGTCACCCACACCCGCGACAGATCGGCAATCGTGTACAGCTCCGTATCGCCTTAGGTCGAATGTGTTCGGAAACGCTTTGCGATCCGTGATGAAGCCGCTCACGGGCGAGTACACGGTGATCGTCTTGCTCACCTCTCCGGTGCGGTCAAGGTCGGCAATCTGCTGGTCCGTCAGATCCCAGAGTTTCAGCCGTTCGCGCGCCGACTCCAGCAGCGATTGCGAACTCTTTGCCACTTCGTCATACTGTGATTTACCAAGTTGCTGCTGTCCCGCGCCGCGCAATCAGGTACTCCTGCTGCGTCGCGACCAGATCCGGGCTGTACACGGTAAACAGCGCCTGGCCTTTGTGTACGAGCTGTCCGACAAAGTTCGCATAGACGTCTTCCACCCAGCCCGCGGTCTTCACATGGACGTGGGCAATGCGCGTCTCGTCGGCGGTCACTACGCCGGAGGTGCGCAGGGTGCGGCTTACGCTCTGCTCCTCCACGGTGGTCAGCCGCACGCCCAGCGCGCGCTGCTGGCTCTTCGGCATGTGGATCAGTCCGGCCTCGGCGCTGGCTTGCTCTGCGGGAGTCTTCGATTCGTACATCGGCACCAGCGCCATGCCGCAGTCCGGAGCGATGCCGGCCTTGTCCGAGTGATAGGCCGGATGCATCGGGTCATACCAGTAGAGAATGCGCTTTTGCGGCTCTGCCGATGGCTTCGTTGCAGCTGCCTTGGGTCCCGTGCGGCGCGTCGCGTCGCTGGCGAACAGCCGTAGACCGGCGCGTTTGCCGAATCAGCAGCAACGCAATCAGAGCGACAGCGGCTATCAGAGCAGTCCCGCGAATGATCGTGCGAATGCGATGTTTCATCAGTGTGCCTCCGCCGCGCCGGGCGCATCCATGTCGCCGGTCAGCCCATGGATGCGGGCGATGGCGATTTCGTAGTCGGCGCGCTGCCGGTTGATAGTCGAGTTCGTAGGAATAAATTGCGGTGTAGCTGGTGAGCACCGTCAGGAAGTCCACATTGCCCACCGTGTAGGAGGCCTGAGCCGAGTCTCGCGCCAGCTCCGCCTGCGGCAGAATTGCCTGGTCGTACAGATCAACCATCTGCTTCGCCGTCTGTGCCGCGGAGTAAGCCTGCTGCAACTCATAGCTCACTTCGAGCCGCCGCGCCTGCTCTCCCTGCTTCGCTGCGCGCACCCTCAACTCGCCCTCGGCAACCTCCTGCCGCAGCCGCTCGCGATGAAAGCTTGGCAGATTCACCGTGAACTGCATTCCGTACATGTCGGGCAATCCGGTGCGCTGCTGATACATGTAGCCAACGCTCAGGTCCGGCGTGCCGTCCTTGCGGCTCAAGGCCAGCGCCGCACTCTCGCGCTCACCCATGCGAGCCTCGCGCGCCAGCATCACATCGTTGGCCTCGGCGACCGGCGCAAGCGCATCGATCGCAGGCAGCGAGCTCGCGCGCAGGCTCAGCCGCAGCGGCCAGAGGCGCGCCTGCTGGCGCGTCCCATCAGGGTGTTCAGCCGGGCCGCGGCGGTCAGCTTCTGCTGCTGCAAGGCCGCCGTGCGTTGCAGCAGCATGGAAATCTCCAGCCGCGCCCGCAACACGTCCTGCTGCATCGCCTTTCCCACCCGGTAGCGCGCCTCGGTAATTTCGGCGAGTTGTTCCAGCCGCTGCTGATTGCGCGCCGTGATCTCCAGCGCCACGCCGTAGTAGTAGTAATCGAAGAAAGCCGTCGCGTGCCTCGGTCACCAGAGTTCCGCTGCGCCGCACTCTCGGAAACCTCTTCGACCGCAACATCCTTGCGTGCCACCTCGCGCTGCAATCCGCGCTTGCCGCCGAGCGGCACCATCTGCATCACCGTCAGCCCGCGATAGCTGGAGGGATCGTTGTCCTCACCTCGAACGGCACCGGATTGCCCATCCAGGAAACCGTCAGTGTAGGATCGGGCAGTACGCCAACCTGCGAGACATGCGCGCGCTGCGCCGCCACCAGCGTTGAGGCGCGCCCCAGCGCAGGATTCGCCGCCAGCACCTCGCGCACAACATCCTCCAGGCGAAGCTCACCTGCGGGCTGCGTCGCTCCAGAGTGGCTCCAGTCGTTGCTCCAACCGGGCCTTGCTGTGCCAGCGCAATCGGCGCCAGCGCAAGTCGGCGCGAGCACAAACCACCAACCATAATTTTCGAAACATTGTTCATCTCTCTTCCTTGCAATGGCCAATCCACGCGCACGGGCAAAACGCCCAGGCGCAAGTCAGCAGCAGGGAAGAGATATCAGATAAGAAGTGTGCAGAGGAGTAACAAGGGAGGGGATAAATGGTGGAGGTGTAGCCAGCTTCTCAACGCGGTGCGCCGGCAATCGCCGGCAGCATTGCAACCGGAGATGCCGCAGATATCAACGCAATCTGCACCGGAGCCACGATCTGCGCCGACGACTCGCTCATGGCTGGCATAGGAGCCTTGCGTTGGCAGCAGGGAGCCACAGGAGCCGAAGCCGGAGCAGGATGGCCAGCGGAGCTCGTCATACGCTGGTTCATGCATATGCGCAGCAACAAGCCTTGGCCGCCGGAGCCGGAGACGCAAACCGCCAGCCCCAGCACAGGCGCCAGGAGCACCGTGACAAGCAACCAGGAGGCGATGAGTCCGCGCGACTGCATGACTACTTATACACCCGATCTCGCCAGAGATGGACACCATGAAATTGTGAGTGCCTCAATTTCGCACGCACGACGACGAAAAAAGCCCCACGCTTTCGCGCAGGGCTCTGTCTGTCTTGCGTTTGCAGAGTTTAGTACATGCCGCCCATGCCGCCGCCGCCGTGAGGCATCGCCGGCTTCCGACTTCGGTTCCGGAATTTCAGCAACCAGTGCTTCGGTGGTCAGCATCAGGGCCGCAATCGAACCTGCATTCTGCAGGGCGGTGCGGGTCACCTTGGTCGGGTCAATGACGCCGGCCTTCACCAGATCAACAAATTCACCGGTCTGGGCGTTGTAGCCGAAAGCCGTGATCCTTGTTGTCGCGGATCTTGCCGATGACCACTGCACCCTCTTCGCCTGCATTGGCGACGATCTGGCGCAGAGGCTCTTCCAGGGCGCGCTTCACGATGTTGGCGCCGATCTGCTCGTCACCGTGCAGCTTCAGTGCGTCCACCGCCGGAATGCAGCGGATCAGGGCAACACCGCCGCCCGGGACGATGCCTTCTTCGACCGCAGCGCGGGTTGCGTGCATGGCGTCTTCCACGCGAGCCTTCTTTTCCTTCATTTCGGTCTCGGTAGCAGCGCCGACCTTGATCACCGCAACGCCGCCCACGAGCTTCGCCAGACGTTCCTGGAGCTTCTCGCGGTCGTAGTCGCTGGTGGTCTTGTCGATCTGGGCGCGAATTTCCTTCACGCGGCCGGAGATGTCCTCTGCCTTGCCGTTGCCTTCGACGATGGTCGTGTTGTCCTTGTCGATGGTGACCTTCTTGGCCTGGCCAAGATCGGCCAGCGTGATGTTTTCCAGCTTCAGGCCGAGGTCTTCCGTGATCGCCTTGCCGCCGGTCAGAATCGCGATGTCCTGCAGCATTGCCTTGCGGCGATCGCCAAAGCCAGGAGCCTTGACGGCGGCAACGTTCAGCGTGCCGCGCAGCTTGTTGACCACCAGGGTGGCCAGTGCCTCACCGTCGATATCCTCGGCGATGATCACCAGCGGACGGCCGCTCTTGGCAACCTGCTCCAGCAGCGGCAGCAGATCCTTCATGCTGCTGATCTTCTTTTCGTGGATCAGGATGACGGCGTTTTCCAGAACCGCTTCCATGCGCTCGGCGTCGGTCACGAAGTAAGGCGACAGGTAGCCGCGATCAAACTGCATGCCCTCGACGACTTCCAGCTGCGTCTCCATGGTCTTGGCTTCTTCCACGGTGATGACGCCGTCCTTGCCGACCTTCTTCATCGCTTCGGCGATGATGTGGCCGATGGTCTCGTCATTGTTGGCCGAGATCGTGCCCACCTGGGCGATCAGCTCTTCGCGGTCCACCGGCTTGCTCAGCTTGTCCAGAGCGCCCGGAACCCGGTTGCCGTCCTTGTCCACCGAGCCGTTGACGGCGGTGATGGCCTTCTCGATGCCGCGCTTCAGCGCCATCGGATTCGCTCCGGCAGCTACGGTCTTCACGCCTTCGCGGAAGATCGCCTGCGCCAGAACGGTCGCGGTCGTGGTGCCGTCACCGGCGATGTCGCTGGTCTTGCTGGCGACTTCCTTCACCATCTGCGCGCCCATGTTCTCGAGCGTGTCCTTCAGCTCGATTTCCTTCGCCACGGTTACGCCGTCCTTGGTGATGAGCGGCGAGCCAAACTTCTTCTCGATAACAACGTTGCGGCCCTTGGGGCCGAGTGTAACCTTGACTGCGTCCGCCAGGACGTTTACGCCCCGAAGAATTGCCTGACGGGATTCCTCACCGTGAACAATCTGTTTTGCCATTGTGAATAGCTCCTTCGAATTTCTTTTGAACTGCTCCACCGCGCCGCCATGGCGCCGCGTGTGGATGGAAACTCAAATGGCGGCCAAAAAAGCCGCCAGAACTTACTTCTCCAGAATGCCGAGAACTTCTTCCTCGCGCATGATCAACAGCTCTTCGCCGTCAATCTTGATCTCTGTGCCGGCATACTTGCCGAACAGGATGCGGTCGCCCGGCTTCACGGCCAGGGGGAACACCTTGCCTTCGTCGTTGGACTTGCCCTTGCCGACGGCGATGACTTCGCCTTCCTGCGGCTTGTCCTTTGCGGTATCGGGGATGATGATGCCGCCACGAGACGTCTCCGCCTCTGCAATACGGCTCACGACGATACGATCATGCAACGGGGTTAGCTTGGTGGTAATTGCAGTCTTTGTCGCCATTCTTGGAACTCCTTTCGGGATTGAGGGGAACTGCTGCGGCGGTCGCCGCATCTCAAACGATGACGAGAGCGACACCTGTGGAGGATGTTGTTAGCACTCTTGCCATACGAGTGCTAATTTATCTCGCTCTTCATCCCGATGTCAAGCATCCGTGAGCGTAATTCACTCAGATTTCATATATCCAGAGCTGAAAGGTCTTCTTGTTTTGCCGGGGCTGCGGTTTTTGCTCTTGGATTATGGGGCTCGCTCTTATTTTTTCAGGGTGTCATCCCAGTGCTGCCCAAATCGTCAGCACCGTCCCGAGGCTTTCAATCAGCCCTCAAACTTTGTGACCCGCCAGCTTCCGCATACAATGAGTCCATTCCGGAGATCGGTAGCCATCATCCGTCCAGCAAGGCCGTGAGGTAGGAGTTCCCATGAAGACCAAACTGAAGCTGCGATTCGCCATCCTCATCACTCTGCTGTTTGCTATCCCTCTGGGCCTGTCGGCAGAGGAGAAAAAGAAGCAATCGCCCGAGCCGGTCTGCACCCTCAACTTTGTCGTTCTCAGGGACTCCGACGGCAAGCCCATCAAGTACGCCAGTGTAGTAATTCACTCCCTCAGCAAGGATGGCAAGCGGGAGAGTGACGGCTTCCAGCTCAAGACCGACACCGATGGCCGGGCTTTCATCGACGGAATTCCTTATGGCACGTTGCGCGTGCAGGCGATTGCACCACACCTGCAAACCTACGGCGATGACATTGAAGTGAGCCAGCCGGAGCAGGAGATCGTGATCCGACTCAAGCCTCCCGCCGCGCAGGTATCTATTTACAAGTAGGCCGGCAATTCATCTCCGCGCTGCGAACTGCGGCTTCCTTGCCCGCCCCACGTCCATAATTTATGCTTGAGCTCTGCAAAAGAAATCACTAGAGGTGTGTAAGTGAATCACGGCAATCATGGTCATCCATGCGGCGAAGGCTCCGGCATTGAGCGCGAACTGCACGATCCTATCTCGGACAAACTCGTAGCTCTCGAACCACTCGACCTTTCCAAGATTCACACCGTCGATGATATGGTTCGCGCCATGGGCCGCACTGCTTTCACCGGACGCCAGATCGGGCAGGCTGCCGACGTTCTCGAAGCCATGGCCCGCGATCAGGATGCCTTCGTCATCATGACCCTCAGCGGCGCCATGACTGTCGCCAAGCAAGGACTCGTCGTCTCCGATCTCATCGACGCAGGAATCGTCAAGGCCGTCGTATCCACCGGAGCCCTGATGGCACATGGTCTTGTCGAGGCCGCCGGTAAATCCCACTTCGTGTGGGATGAAAAGATGAACGACGTCGAGCTCTACGAAGCCGGATACAACCGCGTCTATGACACATTGGAGCCAGAGACCAATCTCAACTTCGTCGAAGCCATCGTTGCCCAGATACTCGAAGCCTGGGACGCTAGCGAAGTCCTCTGCTCCTATAAGTTCACACATGCCATCGGCAAGTATCTCTCCGAACACGCTGAAGGTCGCGGCATCCTGCGCTCAGCCTACGAACAGGGCGCCTCGATTTACATTCCTGCGTTCACCGACTCCGAGATGGGGCTTGACGTAGCCCTGCACAATCGCAAGCGCGCCAAGCAGGGACGCGAGCTTATCCGCTTCGATCCCTTCCTCGATCTCAATCACTTTGCGGAAAAGAATCTTCTGCAAACCCGCCTCGGAATCTTCACCATCGGCGGCGGCGTTCCGCGCAACTGGACCCAGCAGTTCGGACCCTATATCGAGCTGCGCCATCGCCGCGGCGGTGAAGATATACCTCTGAAGCGCTACCACTACGGACTGCGCATCTGCCCCGAGCCCGTGCACTGGGGCGGACTCAGCGGCTCGCCTTACAGCGAGGCCATCTCCTGGGGCAAGTTCGTTCCGCCCGCCGAGGGCGGCAAGTTCGCTGAGGTCTTCGACGACGCAACCGTTGCTCTGCCCTTGGTCGCCGGAGCTGTCCTCGAGCGCCTCAAGAAAAAGTAAGCCGTAACAGTAGAGTAGATCTGTTGCCCCATATCTGCGCTGGTGCTGGCAGATATGGGGTCGTGACTCTGGCCCTGCATTCTCATTTCATTCTGCGGAACCTCTCTCTAACTGCGCACTGACCACATTAGATGTGGTACAGCACACGTTCTTCTGTGACTTCGCTCACCGTATGTAAATCCAACTCCGAAGTATCATGTGCGCGCAAACGGGACATGTCCATTTGGCCCGGCTGATTGAGGCCACATGGCCACACAGCCGCAGGAGCGATCATGGATAAGGCAGCAACGGGTTCGAATCAGTTGCGGCAGGCGTACCGCGGTGGGGCTCTACCCCGACAACTCACCAACGTCCTCATGTCTCGCCCCGAGTACTTCGCAATCTCGGAGATCAGGAACCCTTTTTCCCGCCTTGACACGACAGTCGATTTACCCCTTGCCCTTCAGCAGTGGGAAAATCTTTGTGCGGCCTTCAAACGGGTCGGACTCGCTGTTTCGCTGGTTGATCCCTGTCCGAGTCTGGAGACCATGTGCTTCACAGCCAGTCAGGCCTTCGTAGGAATCGATCGCGAAGATCGCTCCTTCGCTGTGCCATCGCGCATGCTGCATCGCAGCCGCTCCGATGAAGTCGCGCATCTTGCCTCTTGGTATTCCCAGCAGGGCTACCGCATCCTGGATCTCGAACTCGAAGGCGAGGAGTTCCTCGAAGGTGCCGGCGACCTGCTCTGGAATCCCGATTGGGAATCGGTGTGGGCCGGATTCGGCCACCGCTCAACGGCTGCCGCGGTGGATCAGTTTGCCGCGTTGATGGAGTCGATGAGCTTCGAGGTACGGAAGCTAGAGCTGGTGGATCCCTACTTTTTCCACCTCAACCTTTGCCTTGCTCCGCTCGCGCCCGAGGCTCTGCTGATCTATCCCGGCGCCTTTGCTCCGGAGACGCTGGCGCGCATTCGCTTCTGGGCCGAAACCTTTGAAGTCACACGCGAAGAGGCGCTGCAATTTGTGTGCAACGGCGTTGCGGTTAATGGCTACTACATCACTCCCCGGCTCACCCGCCGGCTGGAGCAAATTCTAGGCAGGGAAGGCATCGAGCCAATCGTCGTAGAGCTCTCCGAGTTCGAGAAGGCCGGAGGCTCCGTCGCTTCGCTCCAGATGCTGCTGCCGTAAAGGTGTTGTACTGCACTCATTGTCTGACACGGGCGGCCCTCAAAAGCCGCCCGACTTTTCAATCTGCGGAAAATATTACCCCTGTCTCTCTGCCATCTCCGCGTTCGTCGTCAGCCGGAGCTCTTCGGTAAACTCCCATACCTTTTCGCGCAGCCGGTATATTGTTGTCTCACCCGGAGCCGCCACCATCCGCCTGTTCAGTGCCGGCCAGCGCCTTTTTGCCGACAGAATTCTCTGTGCCGCCGTCTCCACCTTCGTCCGGAAACGGCTGCTGCGCTCCGCCTCTTTCAGAATTGCCTCGTATGCACGATGCACAAGGTCCTGGTTGTGGCATACCAGGTACATATCCGCGCCGGCCTGCACCGTTCCCACGGCTGCCTCTTCAATGCTGGCGACGTTCAGCACTCCGCCCATCTCCAGGTCGTCGGAAACCACCAGCCCCTTGTAACCAATCTTTTTGCGCAGCACATCTCCGATCCATTTCTTGGAGATCGAGGCCGGCACCGCGTCGCCAGTCACCTCCGGAAAAGCGCAGTGCGCCACCATGACAAACGGCAGTTGCCTGGCCAGTTCGCGGTAGGGAACCAGGTCCTCCGCCCACAGAGCCTTCCAACTCTTGTGTACTACCGGCAGCCCTTTGTGCGAATCGAGATCGCCTTCGCCCAACCCAGGAAAGTGCTTGCCGCACCCGGCAATCTCCACGTCCTTCAATCCGCGCAGAAACTCCTTTGCGTACCGTATTGTGGCCTTTGCATCCTCAGAGACCGTACGCGATCCAAGAACCCCCAGCGATGCCGGAAAACGCAGATCCAGCACCGGAGCGAAATCCACGTTAAAGCCCAGAGCTCGCACCTCGCTGCCGATCAGTTGCCCGTGTTGGCGGAAATAAGGCTTGTGCCCGGCCCGCACAACATCCTGCACGCTTGGCGCTGGAGCGATCACATCTTTCAGCCGGTCCACGGTGCCGCCTTCCATATCGATGCAGCGGAACAGAGGAATCTCGACCTCTTTCTGTGCTGCCTTCAGCAGAGCATGTGTCTGCTTCGGCGATTCGATATTGCGGGCAAACAGAATAATTCCGCCCGGCATCAGGGTCTTGAGGGTGGTGCGCAAACCACTCGAAAGCTCGCGACCATCAAATCCAAAAGTAAGCAGTTGACCGGCCAGCGTGCGTAGCTCCAACGATGTGCGTGCCATGAAAAAGATTGTAGCCTGAATAGCGGCCACGATTCTTTTGTAATGCAGCTTTCGTTTGTCTCTGGAAGAGTTCCCGCGTTATGCTGGGTTGCGAGTAATGTAGCGAATGATGTTGCGAATACGTAGCGAATGGCGAGCCAAGAACGTTCGCGAATGAGGTTGTCATGACGGCACTTGCACTATCCGATCTGTTGGGCCTCACCGTCTATGACTCCGATGCCGGAAAGCTGGGGCGCGTGCGCGAGGTCGCGCTCGTTCCCCAGGACGATCCCGTTCGCATTGCTGCCCTCATCGTGCGTACATCGAGCGGGGATCGAATCGTTGGCACCAATCTGCTACGCCGCGTCAACGGAGGCGTGTTCACCGCAGCCCACTTCGCCGAACTGCCAAAATATTCCAGTGGCGAAGGCATGTTGTTGCTCGAACGCGATCTGCTTGACCAACAGATTATCGACGTGCACGGGCGCAAGGTGGTTCGGGTCAATGACATTGAGTTGGCACTCGATGCTGAGTCCTCGGGTTCCGCGCTTGGCCTGCGCATCGCCTTTGTCGATGCCGGTGCGAGGGGCGCCGTCCGCCGCTTGCTGAAAGGCGTGCTTCCCCGCCATGCGCTTTCTACCTGGCTGGAGCGAATCCCCGCGCGCAACATTCCCTGGGAGTTCGTCAACCTTATTGAGACTGACCCGGCGCGCCGAGTGCGCCTCAAAATTTCTTCCGAGCGAGTCTCCCGTCTGCATCCCGCCGACATCGCCGACATCATCGAAGAACTCGCGCCCGCCGAGCGCGATGCCGTCTTCCAGACCCTGGATGAGGATGTCGCCGCCCAGGCTCTGGAGGAGATCGATCCCAAACTCCAGGTCCACATCCTCAACGCCATGGAGTCCGAACGCGCCGCCGACATTGTCGAAGAGATGAATCCGGATGCTGCGGCCGACCTCCTCGCCGACCTCACCGACGAGCGCTCCGACGCCATTCTTCAGGAGATGGAACCCGAGGAGCGTCAGGATGTCGAAGACCTTCTCGAATTCGAAGAAGACACCGCCGCCGGCCGCATGACCACGGATTACATGGCGCTTGCTCCCACCGCCCGTGTTCATGATGCGGTGGAAATGCTGAAGCACTTCGATGGCAGCCTGGAGAGCATGAGCACGATCTTCCTCATCGGCGAGAACGAAAAGCTCGTCGGCGCCGTCCCTCTCGCCAAACTCATCGTCTCCCATTCGGAGACGCGCCTCTCCGATCTGGCCGTCGAACCGCTCATCTCCTGTTCGCCCGAGGCCGATGAACGTGAGGTCGCTGAAATCTTTGATAAATACAATCTCCTCACGCTTCCCGTAGTAGATGAGGACGGCGTGCTAACCGGCGTTATCACCGCCGATGACGTAATCTCCATTCTCCGCTCCCTGCTTTAATGGCGATCTTCTTGCGCGGTGTTTCCCCTCGCGCACTTCATCGCATCCCGAAATATTAATCGTAAGAAAATAATCGGCATTTCCACCGACTCAACTTGAGCTTCGCCCGCCGTGCAATTTATGCTGAGGCTTCCGATGTAAATTCCACTCCAAACCGGTTGGGTGCATGTCGAAGTCGAAGCTGTGGAAAGTCCGCCTCATGATGTTTCTGGCCGTTGTTGGCCCGGGCTTCATCACGGCCAATGTCGATAACGACGCCGGTGGCATCTGGACCTACTCCCAGGCCGGTGCGCAGTTTGGCTACGGACTTCTCTGGGTCATGATTCCCATGACCCTGGCGCTCATTGTTGTGCAGGAGATGACCGCCCGCATGGGTGCCGTTACTGGCAAGGGCCTCAGCGACCTGATCCGCGAAGAGTTCGGCTTCCGCATCACCTTTCTCCTCATGGTGGGCCTTGTCATCACCAACTTTGGCAACGTGGTCGCCGAGTTCGCCGGTATTGCAGGCAGTCTCGCTCTCTTCGGAATTCCTATATGGGCCAGTGTGCCATTCTGCGCGGGCCTTGTCTGGTTGATGGTCGTCAAGGGCAGCTATCAATCGGTGGAGAAGGTTTTCCTCGTTGCATCATTCATCTATCTGGCCTACATCGTGGCTGGTGTTCTTGCCCATCCCGACTGGAAGGCGGCCGGAATGGCGACTCTCGTTCCGCCCAACCTGCGTCTCTTCCGCAGTTCCAGCTATATCTACATGGTCATCGGAGTTATCGGCACCACCATCGCTCCCTGGATGCAGTTCTACCTGCAGTCGTCGATTGTCGAGAAGGGGATCACCGAGAAGCAATACGGCGCCTCGCGCCTCGATGTCGTCGTAGGCTGCATCTTTACCGACGTAGTCGCCTGGTTCATCGTTGTTGCCTGCGCCGCGACGCTGTTCGCCGCCGGACACCATGACCTGAAGGATGGCGCCGAAGCCGCTCAATCTCTGCGTCCGCTGGCCGGAAAATTCGCATACATCCTCTTCTCCGTCGGACTATTTAATGCGTCGCTCTTCGCGGCGTCGATCTTGCCTATTTCTACTGCCTACGCCGTCTGCGAGGGGCTTGGCGTCGAGTCCGGACTCGACAAGAAATTCAGCGAAGCGCCATTCTTC
Organism: uncultured Acidobacteriota bacterium; assembly: GCA_963786435.1. Classification (GTDB taxonomy): domain Bacteria; phylum Acidobacteriota; class Terriglobia; order Terriglobales; family Acidobacteriaceae; genus TOLSYN. The sequence continues at coordinate 283,733 of CAWAZK010000002.1, read as the reverse complement.
TACTGGCTTTACACCGGCCTGATCGTCGCCGGAGCCGGCGTCATCCTCTGGCCCAACCTGCCCCTGGTGAAGATCACCATCCTCTCGCAAGTGGTCAACGGCGCAGTGCTCCCGTTTGTCCTCATCGCCATGCTTCTGCTCATCAACAAGCGCGACCTCATGGGACGCCACACAAACTCGCATTTCTTCAACATCATCGCCTGGCTCACCACCATCATCATGATCGTGCTGACCCTGATGATGCTCTTCGGCACCAGCGCCAGCTAGGGCGGGTTTAAGTGGATTCCGCGATTCGTTCTACCGTCCCAACTCTCCGCTCCTGATCCCCCGCACCACTCCCCGGTCGGCCTGAAGAAAGCTCTCGGCGTCCAGCCTTTCGCGTTCCTCCCAACGCACCTCGCGAAAAATCCGGTTCTCTATCTTTCCTTCATACTCCCGCACCAGAAGGAAGTGCAGCTCCACACCCAACCCTTCGGCGTACTGATGCCGCACGGTGGCAATCTCCTCGCCGACCACGGCTGAGATACCCAGTTCCTCGCGCAACTCGCGCACCAGCGCAGTAGGGAGGTCCTCGCCCGCTTCGACCTTTCCTCCCGGAAACTCCCATTGCAGTGCGAAAGCTTGATGCTCCATGCGCTGACAGATCAGCACCTGGCTCCCGCGCACCATCACCGCCGCCACGACTTGCTTTAATCGGATCGCTTCAACCAATGTCTTCTTCCGCCTCGTCCAGACCGCGAATTCCGTCAGGCTGCGAAAATAAATCCGGGTGCAGTGCCCAGCGAATCGCCTTCAATCCGCCCACCAACGTAGGGGCAGGAGTGTTGAACAGCTCATCTGCCACGCAGTACAACCGCCGATCCCGCACCGCCGAAGTACCGGCCCATCCCTCACGCGCCGCCAGCTTTTGCAGAGGCACGCGATCCCCAGCGCCGCACCACGCCGCCAGAATCACCTCCGGGTTTTCTTTCGCGACCGACTCTGCCGTCGTCTGCTCGCCGGGTGCTCCCACTGCGACTCCGCCCGCGGCTTCCACCAGCTCGGCCACCCACATTTGCGAGGCAATCACCGGCTTGCCCCACGCCTCGCAGAAAACGCGTTGCGCCTTGCGTCCCGCAGTAATCTCGCGGGTCTGCGAAATTTCATCCTGCAGCCCTCTTGCCAGTTTTCCCCCGGCCGCATTTCGATCCACCAGCGCCGCCAGCGTGCGAATATCGCCATACACATCTGCCAGCGACTTCGGAGCCAGCGCCAGCACCCGCACTCCTGTGCGCAAAATAGTCGCCAGCGACTCGATGCGGTAGGGAACCGACGCGATCACCAGGTCCGGGCGTGCTGCCAGAATCTGCGCGCCATCCGCCGACCATGAATCCTCGATGATCGCCTTTCCGCCGTGCGCAATCTCCGGACAAATATCTTTGCAGTAGCGGGTGCATGCGACTACCTGGTCAAGCGCGCCCAGCCCCGCCAGCGTGACCGTAATGCTTGGTTGTAATGAAACAATGCGCATAATAAAAAGCCGCCCCCAAGCGGCCTTGTGACTTCAAGAAGGGATCTTCCTAACCAATCTCAGGCCAATACACATTCCATCCCAGCTCCGTCGCTTTGTGCCAAAGCTCCGGATTTGGGTTAATCGCATAGGCGCTCTTGGCCTTTTCCATCATCGCAAAGTCGTGGATCGAGTTGCCGAAGACCGCATCCACCGGACGCCCAATCACCTCTGCGATTGCTGTTTGCTTCAGTTCGTCGGTTGGCACGCGCAGCAGCCGATCGGTCACCAGGCCATTTTCGACCGCCAGCGTAGCGGCCAGCACCCGCTCGGGGGGAATCCCAAATTCCGCCGCGCCCGCCTGAACCACCCAGTCGTTGGTGCTTGAGACCGCCCACAGCTCGCAGCCCTGCGCGGCCAGTTGTCGGGTCAGTTCCTGCATCTCCGGGAAAATTCTGTGCGCCACAACTTCACGGAAGAACTCGCGCGCGGCTGTACGTAGCTGCTCCACCGGAACGCCCTTGTTGATCTGGATCATCTCGCCGCAGATCGCCAGCTCATCCACCCGGCCCGCCAGGTACTCGTCATAGCGATGCCGGATCGAAGTAACGATCTCCGGTGCAATGAATCCTTTTTCCATCTCCCAATAGAAAAAATCCGCTCCGGAATCGCCCCACCACAATGTGCCGTCGCAATCAAACACCGCAATCGCCGGACGCGTCGCAACCACCTGTTGAACAAACTTAACTGAGGCAAGGCCGAGGGATGGATGGCTCAAAACTTATGGCTCCTACTTATGAATGAAAGGGTATCAAAACTTGTAGCTTTTTAGGGCTGCTAATCCCAGGGTGCTTTCCACGCTGTGTCCGTGGCAACCGTGCTCGCCGCCGCATCGCAGGCCGCCACCGTTCGTACATGTTCCCGGTTCGCAGATAAAATCTCGTCGGCTGCGCTCCCTTTCTGCCCGCGCAAGAACAATTCGATCATCTTGCGTCCCATCAGCACGGGATATCTCTGCTGCATCTCCGACTCGGGAACCACCGCCCAGATCTCATCGCCAGCCGCGCAGTAGGCGGCCACCATTCGATGTACTGTCTCCGCCCTCAGCCCGTGCCCATCGACTGAGGTCACCAGTGCCGTGTCGCGGCCGCGATTTAACACCTCTTGCAGCATCACCCGCAGCGCGTCCGCTTCGCTTGCTGTCTCACAGAGCTGCACCATGTAGGCCGCCCTCGCCCATATCACCGGAGTTAGCGACTCGGTATCTGCTCCGACCGCAACCAGCACCATGTCTGTATCGACGTTCAGCGCAGAAATCAGCTCACTCAAGCATTCGGCCTTGCTCTTCCGCAAGGTTACATCGCCGGCCTGCGTCTCCGGGCCGGTCGCCAGAATCACTCCGCAAATGCCAGGACTATGCATACGTCTAAGGTAGCAGGAGCTGCGCCTCCTTTAGTATGCCATTTCATGTACCCCCGGACCATGAATTCCCACATGGTGCTCTCTTCGTAGTGGAATATTTGCCTTCCTCAGGGTTACAATGATCGCCTCAGCGAGGGAAGAATGGAAAAGAATGTGAGTGGAACCGAGCGCTTCCAAGCACTGGCCGGCGATCCACAGAGTCCGTCCCGTATCGCGCAGGTCACCTACGGCGGAAGCCATGAGCAGGAAGGACTTGTCCTCACCACGCTCGACTCGGCTGTAAACTGGGTTCGCAAGAATTCAATTTGGCCCATGACTTTCGGTTTGGCCTGTTGCGCCATTGAAATGATGGCGATGGGCGCATCCCGCTTTGACATCGCCCGCTTTGGAGCCGAGGTTTTTCGCCCGTCACCGCGCCAATCCGATCTCATGATCATCGCGGGTCGCGTCTCGCAAAAAATGGCTCCCGTAATTCGCAATCTGTATATGCAGATGCCGGAGCCCAAATGGGTCATCTCCATGGGCGCTTGCGCCACCTCTGGCGGCATCTTCAATAATTACGCCATCGTGCAGGGCGTGAACCAGTGGATTCCGGTGGACGTTTACGTTCCTGGGTGCCCACCTCGCCCCGAGCAGCTCATCTACGCCATCACTGTGCTGCAGGAGAAGATCAAAAACGAACGTGGCTCGTTCAAGCGCGCACTCAATATTGGCGAGTAGCCTCGCAGCAAATCAGCAAGACACGGAATTGCGCCAATCCGCCCTTCATTCGCGCCCGGATTGGCGCATTTACTTTCTTTAAATTAACTGCCGACCTGCTTGACAAGCAGATACGAGGAGAGCATAATCCTTCTCATGCTGCACTGCAGCAAGATTTGCAACATGAGATCTACTACATCGATCGGCCCCATCAAGGAGGGGAATTATGGACGCCAAGACAACGAAGACCGAAGAAAGCAACTGCATTTATAACAACGCCGCGACCCTGTTGAACAAGGGATTGGAAAAGGCTGTCGAGGTGAGCAAGACCTCCCTTGATCTGGCCGTTGAGCAGAACGCCGAGATTCTCGCCTCCTGTAAGAAGGCTCTGAAGGGAACCCCGCTTCCTGGTATGTTCCTGTTCGATCTCGCCAGCTCGGCTTTCGAAGGCGCCATCGCCGTTCAGAAGAGCCTGTTGGATCTGGCAGTTGAGCAGAGCAACGCGGTTGTTGCCGCAGCCCCGCAGCATGGCTTCGATGCCAACGTGAAGGCTGGAATCAACAACCTGATTCAGCAGTCGGTTGATCGCACCGTTGCCGCCCAGAACCTGGTTCTGAACTTCGCCGCGAAGCAGACCAAGGCAGCTACTGAAGCCGTCAAGCAGCAGCCCGGCGTTGCCGGCTCTCCGGTTGAGACCGTGACGGACTCGGTTCAGCGCGGCGTCGACACCGTGCTTGCCGCTCAGAAAGAGATCCTGAGCAGCGCCACCAAGACCGTGAAGGCCACTGCAGCCAAGGCGTAAGAGGCCACACAGATACAGTTAGACTATCGCTGAAGACTACCGGAGCGCGTCTGCCAAACCTGGCAAAGTGCTTCGCGTAGCCTTCAGCGATCTTTCTGTGCCGTATTCGTCCCGTTGTTGCAATGTTATCGCTGGAACGCTACTTGCCCGGAAGGCTACTTGGTACTCACTTCCAGTCAGGATCGGGCGGAAGCTCGTCTTCGCGGGCGGGCCGCTGGTCTTCGCGGCTGCGGACTGGACGCTCCGGGCGATCCCCGGCCTCCTCGACTCCCGCAATGATCTCTGCCTCGTAGGCTTGATCTTCTTCGGAAAGTTGCTGCACACTCTCATCGGCAGCTTCGGTGTTGGCAGGTAATCCTTGCGCATCTCCGGACTGCCCTCCACTCTCCGCGCCCACCTGACCTGGATCCATCCCAAGCTCGTCGAACTCTGCCTCAAGATCGCGACGCTCTTTTGCTCTGCGGCTCATGTGTATCTGCCTTCTGATCTGTCCCATGATTAGATGCACCGACCGCCATGCGTGTACCGCACCAGGGACGACGCAAAGCACTTATTACTTTGGTCACTCGAAGCCGCGGCGAGAGATGAATTGTGTTGTAGTATTCAACTTTGCAGATGTGTTGAAGACGAAAAACGGCATTATGGTTCGCTAAAAATCGCAGAAAAACTATCTCTGAGGAGTGCCGGATGTACACTACAGTGCGACGATATGAGGACGTGACTAACCCACAAGAAGCAGGTAAGCGAGTTCAAGAGGGTTTCGTGCCGCTCATCTCGAAATTACCCGGATTTGTCGAGTATCTATGGGTTGACCTTGGGCAGGGGGCGACGCTTTCCATCAGCGTTTTTGAGGGGTTGCCGAATGCCATCGAGTCGAATCAGGTAGCGGCAAGCTGGGTGCGGACCAACCTCGCTTCATTTCTGCCGAAAAATCCTCGTATCGAAAGCGGCAAAATCGTCGCACGTAAGAGCATGAGCAAAGCCACTCATCGCTCTTGAGAACCCTGAAGTTACACAACTATGGATGTTGAAAAAACCATTGCCGAGATTGAGATGCTGGAACACATCTTCGTGCTCCCAGACAAAAGGCCGCTCCAGATGTCGGATTGGAAAGCTGCGAACCAGAAGCATGACCAGACGTATGCGAATGATCCGTGGTTCCGTCTGTGGAGGCGGGACGGCGCCTGAGGTTCGAAGTCTCGCTCTCAGTTATCATTTAGTCAATCCCTCGCTGAAAAATGCGAGGGATTGATTGAATTGTCTGCGCCACGACGCGGCTGGCGACAACAGAAATTCCTCTTCCTGAGAGACTCAGGAATCCAGTGCTGCTCGTGCTGGCGCAGACTCAGGCGACCTTTTCGAGACCAGCAGCGGCGGCAAGCGGCGCGATCCTGACTTCTTCTGGTTCTTGCGACAGGATCTTCATTTGGTTCCAATCGTACGGAAATTCCTTCCCACAATCGAGGCATACGACATAGGTTCCCGTGAGGTGGGCAGCGGGAGGGGAATTTTCCTTCTTGGCGGAGATGGGGAAGCTGTAGTTCCGGTGCCAACAGCCGAAGAGCATGTCGAAGACACTGGCAAACATTTGAATACCTCCTGGTCCCTGCTTCGGTTTTCACATGCAGAGTACTAAGGTCACGGTTACTTAGATTCGCGGCTGGGCAGAAAGGTTCGACAGACAGGCGCAACTGAATTTGCCGCCAAATGAGCAGCTTACGTTGAAGGCGGCAATTATTTTTGGGTATTTTTGCGGCAAACCAGGCCGAAACGGCTTTTTAACGCGTTCTGTAACACGTTTCTGATGGTCAGCGTGAGCTGGCCGGATTTCCTCAGTTTGGCATCCTGCAGGGGTTACAATCGGCGATAGCCATGTCTTCTGATTTTGTTCATCTGCATCTTCATACCGACTACTCCATGCTGGACGGCGCATGTGACACCAAGGTGCTGTGCAAGCGCGCCAAGGAGTTGAATATGCCAGCCGTCGCCATGACGGATCACGGCAACATCTTCGGCGCAGTGCATTTTTTCAACGACGCGAAAGCCGCGGGTATCAAGCCGATTCTGGGCTGCGAGCTGTACGTCTGTAAGAAGGAAGATCATCGCGCGGAGCCGCAGGGCGACAGCTACAACCATCTGATCGTTCTGGCCGAGAACGAGGCGGGTTACAAGAACCTTACTAAGATCTGTTCGGAAGCGTCGCTACACGGCTTTTATTACAAGCCGCGAATCAGCAAGCGCTATCTGGCGGAACATTCTGAAGGGCTGATCGGACTTTCGGCGTGTCTGAAGGGCGAGGTGGCTGAGCGGCTTACCGAGGGTAAGTACGAGGCGGCACGCTTGGCGGCCAAGACGCTGGAGGACATCTTCGGGCGCGGCAACTTTTTTCTGGAGATACAGGATCAGGGGCTGGAAGAAGAGAAGCGGATTTCAAAGGACCTGTTCCGTCTGGAGCAGGATCTCGACATTCCGATGGTGGCCACCAACGATAGCCACTATATCTGCGATGACGATTCCCTGGCGCAGGACGCGATGGTCTGCATCCAGACCGGCAAGTCGATTGCGGACCCGAACCGGATGAAGTTCCAGACCAACCAGTTCTACGTGAAGAGCTACGAGGAGATGGGCAAGGTCTTCCAGGGGTACGAGCATCTGCTGACCCGTACCGTTGGAATTGCCGAGCGCTGCAACCTGAAGCTCGCAAAGGTCAAGAATCCGTTTCCGAAATTCGACGTGCCGGAAGGCGAGACGATCGACAGCTACTTCGAACGGATTGCGCGCGAGGGCATGGCCCGGCGTATGAATCTGCTGCGCCAATTGCAAGACCGGGGCAAGTTGAAGCACAGCTTCGGAGACTATGAAGACCGGCTGAATCGCGAGATCGGCATTATCAAGCAGATGAAGTTTCCCGGCTATTTTCTGATTGTCTGGGACTTTATCCGCTACGCGAGGGACAACGGAATTCCTGTGGGGCCGGGGCGCGGTTCGGCCGCTGGTTCGCTGGTGGGCTATGCGATGGGGATTACCGACGTCGATCCGATCCAGAACGAGTTGCTGTTTGAGCGTTTCCTGAATCCTGAGCGCGTCTCCATGCCTGATATTGACGTGGACTTCTGCATGAACCGCCGCGGCGAGGTCATTAATTATGTGACCGGGAAGTACGGACGCGAGCAGGTGGCGCAGATCATCACCTTTGGAACGATGGCCGCCAAAGCGGCGATCAAGGACACCGGGCGCGTGCTCGACATGCCCTACAACGAAGTGGACCGCATCGCCAAGATGATTCCCGGCACGCCGGGGATGACCATAGACAAGGCGATGGCGGACGTTGCGGCGTTCAACGACGCGTACACCAACGATCCGGCGATTCGTAACCTGGTGGACACGGCAAAGAAGCTGGAAGGCATGGTGCGCAACTCGGGCGTACACGCCAGCGCCGTGGTCATTGCGCCGGTGCCGCTCGATGAACTGGTGCCGCTCTACAAGACGAAGAACGACGAAATCGTGACCGCTTATGACATGACGGCGGTGGAGAAGATGGGCCTGCTGAAGATGGACTTTCTCGGGCTCACCACGCTGACCATCATCGACGACTGCCTGAAGCTGATCAAGATGACACGCGGGCGAAACCGTGGTGATGGAAACGATTTCCTTGGAGGACACTGAGACCTACGAGAAGGTCTTTCACAAGGGGCAGACCTCGGGCGTCTTCCAGTTTGAATCCGACGGTATGCGCGACGTGCTGCGCCGTTACCAGCCGACGACGGTGGAAGACCTGACGGCGTTGAACGCGCTGTATCGCCCGGGCCCAATCCAGGGCGGAATGATCGACGACTTCATCGAGCGTAAGTGGGGACGCAAGAAGGTTGATTACATGCTGCCGGAGCTGGAGCGGCTGCTGAAGGAGACGCTCGGCGTCATTGTTTACCAGGAACAGGTGATGCAGATCGCCAACGTTCTCGCCGGCTACTCGCTGGGCGAAGCCGACCTGCTGCGTCGCGCCATGGGCAAAAAGAACGAGGAGGAGATGGGCAAGCAGCGCGCGCGCTTCATGCAAGGCGCGGAGGAGCGCAAGTTTTCGAAGGACAAGGCTGGGCACATCTTTGACCTGATGGCCCAATTCGCGGGATACGGGTTTAATAAGTCGCACGCGGCGGCCTACGCGCTGGTGGCCTATCACACCGCTTATCTGAAGACCCATTATCCGGTGGAGTTCATGGCGGCGTTGCTGACCTCGGTGACGAGCAAGACCGAGGACGTGGTGAAGTACATCGCGGAGTCGCGCGAGATGGGCATAGAGGTGCTGGCGCCGGACGTTCACGAGTCGGCCGCGAACTTTACGCCGATCATTACGCCGGAGGGAGGATACAAGATTCGCTTTGGCCTCTCGGCGGTGAAGAACGTGGGCGGCAACGCGATTGGCTCGATTATCGAGGCGCGCAAGGACGGGCACTTCAAGGGAATCTTCGACTTCTGCGAGAAGGTGGATTTGCGCCTGCTCAACAAGCGTGTGTGGAATCGCTGATCAAGAGCGGGGCGATGGATTCGCTGGGACGGCGCGCGCAATTGATGGAGGTGCTGGACAAGGCGATGGAGCAGGCGCAGAAGACGGCGCGGGATCGCGATGCGGGACAGCACGGATTGTTCGGCATCTTTGAAGAAGCTAGCGCCGGCGGCAAGTGCGGCTGACCGGCTGCCGAATGTTCCGGATTGGGAAGAATCGGTGCGGCTGGCGAACGAGAAGGAAATTCTCGGCTTCTGGATCAGCGGACATCCGCTGGAAAAATACCAGGACAAGATCGAGGACCTGCACGCGATCAAGACCAGCGACGTGCTGGCGATGAAGAGTTCGACGGCGAAGAATGAGGACATAGCGGTCGGTGGACTGATCACCGGAGTGCGCATTGCCAAGACTCGCAAGGGCGACCTGATGGCCGGACTGGTGATTGAAGACATGCACGGGCGGGTGGAAGCCGCTGTGTTTCCCGAAGCCTACAAGCGTTTGCACGAGAAGGTGAAGCTGGAGATTCCGGTGCTGGTGAAGGCGGCGGTGAGGGTGGAGGAAGATGCCGCGCCCAAGCTGTTCATCAATGAGATTACTCCTCTGGATGAAGCCAAGGTGAGGCTGCCGCGCTCGCTGCGGATTTCGATTCAACTGCCGGAGGCGCTGCCGGAGACGGTAGACGCGCTACACGGGATCTTCACGCGCTGCAAAGGTGATGCTAAAGTATTGTTCGACCTGGTGCGGCCGGGGGAATACGTCGTGGTGATGGAAGCCGAAGGCTATAATGTGTGTGCGGATCGGGCTTTCATCAAGAGCGTGGAACAGTTGTGCGGCCCTGAATCAATCAAAATTATCGACTAACAAATAGAAGGTAAGTATGAAAGCTGGAATCAAGGCGGATCAGGAACTGGAAACAGATTGAGCGCCAGATTGCACAACTGGAATTGGTAACCGGGCGCCATAGCGAGGCGCAGAAGCATATCAAGGCACTGCAAGAGCGGGTCGTGGGTCTGCGCAAGCAGGTCCCGCGCCTTGAGGCTTGGCAGCGCACGCAAATGGCGCGGCATCCGCAGCGTCCTTACTTCCTGGATTACGTCGAGCACATGTTCACCGACTTCTCGGAGATTCATGGCGACCGGGCCTTTTCCGACGATGCAGCTCTGATCTGCGGCATGGCTCGCTTCCACGGCGAAGAAGTGCTGGTGCTGGGTACGCAAAAAGGACGCGACACCAAGCAGAAGGTCTATCCGCAATTTTGGGATGCCGAATCCGGATGGCTACCGCAAGGCGATCCGCGCGATGCAGTTGGCGGAGAAGTTTGGGCGGCCGATATTTTCGTTCGTCGATACGCCAGGAGCTTACCCGGGACTGGGCGCGGAGGAGCGCGGACAAGGCGAGGCGATTGCCTATAACCTGCGCGAGATGTCGCGGCTGAAGGTTCCCATCCTGGTGACGGTTACGGGCGAGGGCGGCTCGGGCGGCGCACTGGCCATCGCTGTGGGCGATCGGGTGTTCATGCTGGAAAACAGCATCTATTCGGTGATCTCGCCCGAGGGTTGCGCCTCGATCATGTGGCGCGATGCGATGAAACGCGAGTTTGCCGCCGAGGCCATGCACATCACCGCGACGGACCTGCTGGGCTTCGGCATCATCGACGCAATTGTTCCTGAGCCCGGCGAGGGCGCGCATACGGATTACGTGCAGACGGCGGAGAACCTCGACAAGGTGTTGGTGGAAAATCTGACAGAGTTGAAGAAGCTGAGTACAACAGAGTTGGTGGATGGCCGCTATGAGAAATTCAGGAAGATGGCACAGTATTTTAAGGAAGAGTAGCGAGAGAAGAATTGAGAAACGTAGGATTTGGGAGGATCAATGATTCTCCCATTTTCTTTTCTGGCAGAAATTGAGTGCTGATCAGAGTGGGCCCGTGCCCCTGTTTTAGCATCTACTTCTCATTCGGGGCTGCGTTGACGGCAGCCGTATAATATCAGCAGGAGATGCACCCCGGGTTAAGTGAACCATGTGCTCTCGAAGGATGGCTTTTCAATGGTAAGTACCAGCGTTGCCGCAGGGCAGGGGATTGACAGCAGCCACGATCGTGAGCCTGTTGTAAATAACTTCAGCATTCAAGTCGCCACCGTGAATGGGTCCGGCTCACAGTCGGCGAATTCCGTTCTGATGCGCGCCATTTTTCAGATGGGCGTTCCGGTGAGCGGCAAGAACCTATTTCCCTCGAACATCGCAGGGCTTCCGACCTGGTTCACGATTCGTGTCAGCAAGGATGGGTATGTGGCTCGCAAGCGCGATCTCGGAGTTGCTGATTGCGATGAATCCGGAGACGGCGGCCGACGATGTTCGCGCTCTGAATCCGGGAGCGGTGGTGGTGTTTGACGAGCCGCTGAAGCTGGAAGCGCTGCGACGACGATCTGGTCTTCTACTCGGTTCCTTTTGACAAGCTGGTGGGGCCGTTGGCTCCAGAGCCGAAGCTGAAGAAGCTGCTGCGCAACATGATTTATGTGGGCGTCATGGCGCACCTGCTCTCGCTGGAGATGGCGGAGGTGGAAGAGGCGATCAGCAAGCAATTCAGCGGCAAGAAGCGCGCGACCGAAGTGAACGTGGCCGCCGCGCGCGCCGGGTACGAGTTCGCCAGCGGCAATCTTTTGCGCTTCTCGCTTTCGGGTTGAGCGCATGAACGAGAACGCGAACAAGATCATCATCGACGGCAACGCGGCTGCGGCTCTGGGTGCGCTGTTTGCCGGAGTTACGGTGGTGTCCTGGTATCCGATTACGCCGTCGTCGTCGCTGATTGAGAGCTTGACGGAGTATCTGAAGAAGTATCGCGTGGACGCCGAGGGCAAAGCTACTTTTGCGGTGGTGCAGGCAGAGGATGAGCTTGGCGGCCGTGGGTATGGTGCTGGGCGCATCCTGGGCGGGAGCGCGGGCGATGACGTCCACCTCCGGGCCGGGAATCTCTTTGATGTCCGAGATGACGGGGCTGGGCTATTATGCGGAGATTCCGGCGGTGATCTGGGATGTGCAGAGGGTCGGACCCTCGACTGGTTTGCCGACGCGCACGGCGCAGGGCGATCTGCTCTCGACCGCATTTCTTTCGCACGGCGATACAAAGCATCCGATGCTGCTTCCGGCGTCGGTCGCGGAGTGCTTTGAGTTCGGCATGACGGCCTTCGATTTGGCTGAGCGGCTGCAGACGCCGGTGTTTGTGCTGAGCGATCTGGATATCGGCATGAACCACTGGGTCAGCGATCCGTTTCCTTATCCGGAGACGCCGCTGGATCGCGGCAAGGTTTTGAGCAAAGAGGATCTGGAGCGGCTCGGAAGCTTTGCTCGTTACAAGGATGTGGATGGCGACGGCATTGGCTATCGCACGCTGCCCGGAACCGCGCATCCGAATGCGGCGTGGTTTGCGCGTGGAAGCGGACACAACGAGAAGGCGCAGTACTCGGAGCGTCCGGAAGATTACGTTAACAACCTGGACCGGCTGAGCCGCAAATGGGAGACGGCGCGCAGCCTTGTACCGGCTCCGGTCATCGAACGCACGGCTTCGGGTGCAAAACCCGGCGCAAAGGTCGGCATCATCGCGTACGGCTCGTCGCACTGGGCGGTGGTGGAGAGCCTGGACCAGCTTGAAGGCAGAAGCAGATTGCCGCGGATTATCTGCGTCTGCGCGCGTATCCGTTCAGTGCGGCGGTAAACGAATTCATTGCCGCGCATGAGCGCGTCTATGTGATCGACCAGAACCGCGATGCGCAGATGCTGCAACTGATCAAGCTGGATATTGCGGCGGAAGAGGTGGTGAAGCTGCGCAGCGTTTGCTACTACACAGGACATCCGCTGGATGCGCGTTTTGTCACCGACAGCATTGTTTCGCAGGAAGCTATGCAGGAGCAGAAGTAATGGCAACAACACCGAATCCTCCGGTTAAGTCGAATCGCATCGGGCTTTCCGTGATCGATTATCGCGGGGGTAAGTCGACGCTTTGCGCCGGTTGCGGACATAACGCAATCTCGGAGCGCATCATCGACGCTTTTTACGAGATGGGCATCGAGCCCGAGCAGGTTGCGAAACTGAGCGGCATCGGCTGCTCGTCGAAGAGTCCGGCGTATTTTCTGGGCCGTTCGCACAGCTTCAACAGCGTACACGGACGGATGCCGGCGATTGCGACCGGCGCGGCGGTTGCCAATCACAAGATGCTTTACATCGGCGTGAGCGGCGATGGCGACACGGCCTCGATTGGCATGGGACAGTTTGCACATCTGATGCGCCGCAATCTTCCGCTGATTTACATCATCGAAGACAACGGCGTGTACGGGTTGACCAAGGGGCAGTTCTCGGCGACCGCAGATGTGGGCTCGAAGCTGAAGACCGGGGTCGTCAACGAATTGCCTGCGATCGACACCTGCGCGCTGGCGATTGAGTTGGGCGCGACCTTTGTTGCGCGGAGCTTCTCCGGCGATAAAAAGCAGTTGCTGGCCTTGCTGAAGGCGGCGATTGCACACAATGGAACGGTGCTGCTGGACGTGATCTCGCCGTGCGTGACCTTCAACGATCACGAGGGTTCGACGAAGAGCTACAAGTTTATAAAGGACCACGAAGAGCCGCTGCAGGATATTAACTTCGTTCCGGCATTTGAAGAAATCGATGTGGAGTACGAGCCGGGAAGCGGGATTGAAATTACGCTGCACGATGGCTCGAAGATGCGGCTGACGAAGTTGGAAGAAGAGTTCAATCCGACGCAACGGATCACGGCGTTGAAGCGGTTGGCTGAGGCTCGCGAGAACAATGAGGTGCTGACCGGACTGTTCTACGTGAACCCGGAGCAGCCGAGCTTTACCGATTGCTGAACCTGGTGGACCGGCCCCTGGGGACGCTGCCGCAGAATGTAACGCGGCCTGCGAAGAGCGTGCTGGACGAGATGATGGAAGAGTTCCGGTAAGGGCGGAGCTGCTTCGTCAGGAGATCAAGATTGGACTCGACCAGTTTGGGGCTGGCAATCTCGTGGAGCTGGACACGATTAAAATCGGAAAGATTTGACCAATATGGCTATTGACGTCTACATTGACCACAACGTCTGGCACTATCTTTTTGAACAGCAACTCAACCTGGAGATTGAATTGCCGCGTGAGGAATTTACATTATGCATCACGCGCGAGGCCGAGTTCGAAATTCCGCCAATCCCGTCCGAAAAAGCCGAGTTGAAGGCCTTATAGAGTCAAGCATTGTAAGATGTTGTATACGAACAGATTCATTCTTCGGGTTCAACGATGACAGCCTTCCGCCGAGCGAGCAACGTGTGGGAGGGTTTGGCATTGGTCGATGGGTCACCCAGGAAGAAATTGCCTTTATAAGTAGGCAGAGGGCGTCGCAGCGTACAAGCAAAAAACGCCCGACGAAGTTATACCCGAAAGAGGCAGATATCTCGCTGGCGGCGCGCTCGTTTCACTCGGTTGTCCTTTCCTTCGACGCAAAACCTGGTCCAATCAGAGACGCTTATAACCAGGGTGGTAAGGTCATCTTCCTGACGGATTTCGACAGGAGTGAGACGTTGGGCGCGTTTATCAAGGCGTCCTTAATGCAACTCCACCTGAGTGAAAATCCAAACTAAGACTCCCCGTTTGATCCCGTTGAGAGGGGCCGGATCAGTACCAAAGGATAATAGAACCGGGACACTCCTGTTCCCGTTCGCCAATCCCTCTATAATCGTTTTTGCAATCAGCACTCTTCAATGGAGCCATTTGTGGCCTACGACGATTTGCGTGAATGGATAACGGCGCTCGATAAAGCGGGCGAGCTTAAGCGCATTAAAGCCGAAGTTGATCCGGTTTTGGAAGTTACCGAAATTACCGACCGCGTCTCCAAGTGGGGCGCGAAGAACGGCAAGGGGCCGGGCGGTCCGGCGCTGCTGTTTGAGAATGTGAAGGGGCATCCGGGGCACAAGATTTTTATCAACCAGTTTGGCTCGGAGCGGCGGATGAATCTTGCGCTGGGCTCGGACTCGCTGGATGAGATTGCCGAGCGGATTCATCAGATGATGGACGTGAAGACTCCGCAGGGGTTGCTGGAAAAGATCAAGATGCTGCCGATGCTGGCGGAGCTGGGAAATCTGTTTCCGAAGCGGGTGAAGACGGGGCCGTGCAAGGAAGTGATCAAGCGCGACAATTTTTCGCTGCTCGATTTTCCGATTCTGCAGTGCTGGCCGCAGGATGGAGGACGGTTCATCACGCTGCCTTGCGTGATGACGCGCGATCCGCGTACGGGCAAGCGCAACATCGGGATGTATCGGATGCACGTTTATGACGCGACGACGACGGGAATGCACTGGCAGCGGCATAAGAACGCAGCCGAACATCAGCGGGAGTTGATGCGCGCGGCGGTGGCGAATGGGCCGACGCTGGGCACGCACCTCTTCGGTGGACATCATGGCGCGCAGCGGCGGCGGCAGCATCGCCATTCAGGGCAAGCCGGTACAGGGAAGGATGGACGTTGCGGTGGCGATCGGGACCGATCCGGCGCTGACGTTTTCGGCCATTGTTCCGGCGCCACCGGAGATCGAGGAGTACATGATCGCGGGATTCTTGCGCGGCAAGCCGGTTGAGGTGGTGAAGTGCGAGACCAGCGATCTGGAGGTTCCGGCGAATGCGGAGATCGTGCTCGAAGGATATGTCGATATTGGCGAGATGAAGGTGGAGGGGCCGTTCGGCGATCACACCGGATTCTACTCGCTGGAGGATCTGTACCCGGTGTTCCACGTGCGAGTGCATTACGCATCGCAAGAATCCGATTTATGCGGCGACGATTGTGGGCAAGCCTCCGCAAGAAGATGCGTGGATGGCGCTGGCGGTGGAGCGCATCTTCCTTCCCGCGGCAAAGATGATGATTCCGGAGCTGGTGGATTTTCATCTGCCGCCCGAGGGCGTGGCCCATAACCTGATGATCATCTCGATTCGCAAGTCGTATCCGGGACAGGCGCGAAAGGTGATGAACGCGATCTGGTCGCTGGGGCAGGCGATGTTTACCAAGTGCATTGTGGTGGTGGACGAGGATTGCGACGTGAAAGACCTGCGCGAGGTCACGTTGCGAGCATTCAACAACATCGATCCGGAGCGCGATATTCAATTCATGCTGGGGCCGGTGGATTCGCTGGACCACGCCTCACGGCTGCCGAACTTTGGCAGCAAGATGGGCGATTGATGCGACGCGCAAATGGTCGACCGAAGGCTTTGATCGTCCCTGGCCGGATGAGGTTGAAATGTCGGACGAGGTGAAGCAGCGGATCACACAGCGCTGGAAGGAATTTGGACTGGAGTAAGGCCGGGAATGGAGCGCCTCGCGTTTATGGCAACGTGAGGCGCAATTCCGGCTACTTGCGTTCCGCCTCGATGAGCGAATTGGGTTGCTGGACTCGGGGTGTGGAGTTCTCTCCGTATGTGAGGGCAAATTGGATTCGCTGCGAGATTGGCGGGTGCGAATAGCTCCAGAAGACGAGCAGGGGCGAGGGATTGGGGTAGGAATACGAATTCTCGCCGAGCACTTGAAAGGCCTGGGCTGCAACCTGGTCGGCGTCCTTTGTAACCGGAGTTGTGACCGTCAAGCCGAATACATCCGCTTGATGCTCCTCCCAACGGCTGAAGGTGTTGGCGAGCGGCTCGCCGAAAAACGAAAGCACGGAAGCGAGGCCAGGATGCAGCGGGAGCGAGGACCAGTCGCCGATGGCGCGAATCTGCCAGCGCTGCCCCCAGCGGGCGAGCGCGGCCTCGGCGAGGCGCTGGATCAACCAGAATCCTGCAAACAGCAGCAGCGCGGAATAAGCAAGGCCGAGATAGATGTGGTGGAGAACGTAGTGACCCATCTCATGGCCGAAGACGAAGAGGATTTGCGGACGGGTGAGGTCGCGGGCGGTTGTATCCCACACCACGATGCGCTTAGTTGCGCCGAAGCCGGTGACGTAGGCGTTGTAGGTGGTCACCTTGTCGCTGGCGTGCATGAGGAAGATGCGCGACTCGGGAATGTCCAGTCCTGCGGAGTGGGCGAAGCCCGCGGAGCTGCGCGGTCAGTTCGGGATTGGTCTTTGGCATAGCGGTTCGAAGTGGTTGAAGAGCGGGTCGATGACGACGGGCGCGGCAAAGACCATCGCAGCCAGGATGGGCAGGGTGACACAGCCATGCGTAGAACCACCAGTGCCGGGGAGCGCGGCGAATGAAAGCGTAGAGTCCACACAGATAGCAGCGTGGCAAAGATCACGATGAGCAACTCGGCTTTGGCCCAGTCGGCCAGCCATGAGCCCCAGCCCTGCACGCTGAGTCCGTAGGCGAGCGAGATGTGGTGGCCGTAGATTTCCAGTGGCAATTCAAAGCATGCGAGGGTGAGCAGCAGCGCGGGAACGAAGATGAATGCCTGGATCAGCCGGCGCTTTGAGAATGAGGGCGAGGAGAAGGATGGCGCGACGGACTCCGCCACTCGCTGCAGCTTGGGCCCAAAGCGCACGGCGATCAGCGCCACCAGCACGGCCAGTGCGAAGATGGTGGAGGTCAGCGAGAGCACTACACCGGTGCGGTGCAGTCCCTCGGATTTGCGAAGCTGCTCGGGCGTGAGGGTGTAGGCGGTGATGGTGTGCTGGGCGACGGCTTCTCCGGGAGAGAGCTTGGTTGGCGGGAGTAGTGGCGGGAGTTGCCGAGGCAGCGATTGGCCGAAATCCGCTCGCTGAACCGGTGTTTACCGCTAAATGCTCATTCATTGCCGTTCCCTGTGCAAAAGCGCATCACAACCCGCATTGCGCGCCATTCGATTGGCTGGTTGCGCCACATACTACAACATGTTTGCCAAAGCAGGGTTGCAGGAGAGAGCATAAGTTGTTTGCGGTATTGATCGTTGACTCCTCTAAGGAAGCTGGTTCATACATACGATGGCGACAGGGCAAAAGAATACTCCAACGGAAATTGCAGCAGCCAAAGGAAAGCTTGGAATATTGATTGTCGGACTGGGCGCGGTGGCTACCACGTTCGTGGCCGGCGTAGAGGCGGTACGCAAGGGCATCGCCGTGCCGATCGGTTCGTTGACGCAGATGGGGACCATTCGCCTCGGCAAACGTACGGATGGACGTTCTCCGCTGATTAAGGACTTTGTTCCTCTGGCTGGGCTCGACGATCTGGTCTTTGGCGGATGGGACATTTTTACCGACAGCGCCTATGAGGCGGCTGCCAATGCCAAGGTTCTCGAAAAGGACCTGCTGCTCCAACTCAAGCCGTTCCTGGACAGCATCAAGCCGATGCCGGCGGTCTTCGATCACAACTACGTCAAGCTGATCGACGGGCCGAACGTGAAGAAGGGCAAGAACAAGCTGGACTTGGCAGAGCAGCTCCGCGCCGATATCCGCAACTTCAAGAAGGAACACAACTGCGATCGGCTGGTGATGATCTGGTGCGCTTCGACGGAGAGCTTCCAGAAGGCGAGCGAAGTTCATGATTCGGTCGCAGCCTTTGAAAAGGGATTGGCGGCAAGCGATCCGAACATCTCGCCCTCGCAGATTTACGCCTATGCGGCACTGCAGGAGAGCGTGCCTTTCGCCAACGGCGCACCGAATCTTTCGGTCGATCTGCCGGTGATGCAGGAGCTTTCGCGCAAGCACAACGCGCCGATCGCGGGTAAGGACTTCAAGACCGGGCAGACGCTGATGAAGACCATTCTCGCGCCCGGCTTCAAGGCCCGCATGCTGGGAGTGAACGGCTGGTTCTCCACCAACATCCTGGGCAACCGCGATGGCGAAGTGCTGGAAGATCCGGGCTCGTTCAAGACCAAGGAAGAGTCCAAGCTCAGCGTGCTGGATGAGATTCTGCAGCCGAAGCTGTATCCCGAGCTCTACGGCAATATCTTCCACAAGGTTCGCATCAACTATTACCCGCCGCGTGGTGATAACAAAGAAGGTTGGGACAACATCGACATCTTTGGATGGCTTGGCTATCCGATGCAGATCAAGGTCGATTTCCTCTGCCGCGACTCGATTCTGGCGGCACCGCTGGCGCTGGATATCGTCCTCTTCCTCGACCTGGCGGCGCGTTCCAGCGAGCTGAAGGGGATCGGGATTCAGGAGTGGATGAGCTTCTACTTCAAGTCTCCGATGACGCGCTCCGGGACTCTATCCCGAGCACGATCTGTTCATCCAGATGATCAAGATGAAGAACACCTTGCGCCACATCAAGGGCGAGGAGTTGATCACTCACCTCGGACTGGAGTACTACGACTAAGTTCCGCGCGATTTGTGCGGGAAGGGCAGGAGCTTCGGCTTCTGCCTTTTTTTCGTGAACGCAAGCTAGGCGAAAAGAAAGCAACAACTCAGAATTTTGCCGCCACCCGGCACCCCAACGCAGGGAAATAAGCATCGTATTACGCATGAAACGGTTGGGGTTGCTTTCGCTGATTGCCGGTTTTGCTGCTGGCCTCGGGACTGTGGGCCGAAACGCAAGGAACCTTTCGCGGCGAAGTGGTGCGCCCGCCACGCGGAGAGCAGTCGGCGGGTTTGCTCTACCTTATGGGACGCGATGGCAATGTGCGTCGCGTGATCGTGGCGCGTGCGGCAATTGTGTATGACGCCGCAGTGCCCAAGCAGAGAACGCCGGCAGCCGGCCGGAAAGGCCCTGGTTCCCGGCACAGAAGTTCGCGTGACCGCGCTGGTGGATGCGAACAGCGGTGAGTGGACCGCCTCGCGAGTAGAGGTTATCGCCGACCACGCCGCCCAATTTGAGGACGACTATGGTGACGGAAGCGCCACTCCGCCGGACCAGGTGACAGCTCCGAGCGGGATCGCGATGGCCACGCGTACCCTCTGAGTCGCGGCTCGCTTCTGCGTGCGCAATTTTTAGTCGTTATCCTCGATCAATTTTCGTTTCATCCTTTCCACAGACAGAGACTCCGCAAGGTTGCTACAATGCATCGTGTAGGTGTGCCGCCCGGCATACCGCTCTGTGTGGCCCCGTAGCTCAGATGGATAGAGCAGCGGTTTCCTAAACCGGAGGTCGGCAGTTCGAATCTGCCCGGGGCTACCATCTCAGCCTGTGTTGATAAGCAGCTTGGGTTATAATCGTGAGGTGATCAAATATTCGATCGTCGTTCCGTTTCACAACGAGCAGGAGAGTGTCACCGAACTCTATGACCGCCTCAAGGCGGTGATGGAGCAGGTGGGCGAGACTTTCGAGCTGGTATTCGTTGACGATGGTTCGCGCGATGCCACTTTCAAGCTGCTGGGGCAGATTGCCGCCGTGGATAGCCGTGTGGTGGTGGTGAAGTTGCGCCGCAACTTTGGACAGACCTCGGCTCTGGCGGCGGGCTTCGATCATGCGCAGGGCCAATTTGTCATTGCCATGGATGGCGATCTGCAGCACGATCCGGCGGAGATTCCGAAGTTTATCGCCAAGCTCAACGAAGGCTATGACATCGTCAGCGGATGGCGCGAGAAGCGGATCGACAACCTATGGATGCGGCGCATTCCGTCGCGCTGCGCCAACTGGGCGATGTCCAAGCTCAGCGGTGTGGAACTGCACGATTTTGGCACTACCTACAAGGCCTACACGCGCGAGTTGATTGAAGACATTCCGCTGTATGGCGAGGGCTTGCACCGCTTCATCCCGGCGCTGGCCTCCTGGTACGGCGCCAAGATTTGTGAGGTGCCCATCGTCAACATCGACCGCCAGGGTGGCACGTCGCACTACGGAATTTCGCGGACCATACGCGTCTTTTTCGATCTGATCACCATCCGCTTCCTGCTGAAGTACATGATGCGCCCGCTGCACTTTTTTCGGCGGCATTGGAATGAGCGGAATCGGCACAGGGCTGTTGGTTGCGCTCTGGATGGTCTTCGAGAAGACGGTTCGCAACGTGAACGTGATGGACGCCCACGGGCCGCTACTGGTCTTTGGCGCGGTAATGCTGGTCGCAGGAGTGCAGATGCTGGCGCTGGGACTTCTCGGCGAGTTGCAGGTGCGCCACTTCCACGAGCCGCACTCCGGCCAACCGTATCGCGTGGCGAAGGTTATCCGCAGCGAAGCGGGCGAAGAAAGCGAAATTCACGGTTAAAGAGGTAAGAAATCTCTGAATCAGCCTGCCGCGATGGCAGGCTTTTTCTGTTTACGGGGATGGTGCGCCTTCGACGTGCGGGGTAGAATAGCCGCTTTGGCCGGGTGCGGCGAAAATCTTTTATGAATGAGCGCGTTTACGAAAGGCGCGCGGCCATTTCGTTGAAGGTGCGGTGCTGGCCTTGATGCCGGATCGGCGAAGAAAGGAAATCAACGTGGCAGAGAAGAAATTCCGGGTGTTTGCAACGTGCGACATTGGCCCAAGCCTAGAGCTGCTGCGCAGCCGCGGATACGAAGTCGAAGTCTATCCTGGCCCCGATGCGCCTCCGCGCGAACTGCTGCTGGAGAAGGTTCGCAGCGGCATCGACGGACTGATTACGACCTTGCGCGACAAAATCGATGCGGAGGTCTTTGAGGCCGGGAAGGGAACGCTGAAAGGCATCGCGCAATATGCCGTAGGCTTGACAACATCAACCGCGCCGACGCCAACCGCTACAAGATCCCATTCACCAATACCGCGGACGTTCTGACCGACGCCACCGCGGAGTTTGCATTCGCAATACTGATGGATGTTTCGCGCAAACTTTGGTCCAGCGAGCGGCTGGTGCGTGAGAATCGGTGGGGTTCCTGGCATCCCTCCCTGCCGTTTTTGGGAGACGAGGTTACGGGCAAGACAATCGCCGTGATTGGCACCGGACGCATCGGCCAGGCGATGGTCGCCAAGTGCTGCGGATTTGAGATGAACGTGCTCTGCTATGACGCCGGAGACGCGGATGAAAAGTTTGCCGCCTCGATGCAGAAGCTGATGGATATGAAGCACGAGCTTGGCATTTCGCGCCGCAGGAACTTGATTCGTTACGCCGAGCTTGACCAGTGCCTGCGCGAGGCCGACTACGTCTCGCTGCACGTGCCGCTGCTGCGCGAGGGCGAGACCAAGTGGCCCACCTGGCACCTCATCAACGAGCGCACCCTGAAGCAGATGAAGAAGAGCGCGTATCTGATCAACACCTCACGCGGTCCGGTGGTGGATGAGAACGCCCTGGCCAAGGCTCTGCGCGAGGGTTGGATTGCGGGCGCGGCGCTTGACGTCTTCGAGCGTGAGCCACTTCCGGCGGACTCGCCTTTGCGCGATCCGGCTATCGAGGACCGCTGCCGTCTCTTCCACCATTTTGCCAGCGGAGGCGTAGCCACGCGCCTCTCGACAGATCCCAACGTAGGTATGGCTGGGCGCTGTGTTCAGGGATTGATCGACATGCTGGAGGGCAGCGACTACGGCAAGATGCCGTATGTCGTGAATAAGGAAGCGTTTAAGAAGTAGGCGGGGCGGTGCCTTTCGCCGCTGGTTGGCAATGTCTTGCGGCAGCTTTCAGCCAGACCAACGGGAGCGCTTGCTAATTTTTCTACGTTTTCGGCTTCAGAGCACCAGAGTAGGCATCCAACTCTGGAAGAGAGGGAACTATGGAAGGCGAACACAAATGCGATGATTTGCGCAAGGACGCTCCCACCTACACGCAGGGTGTGACGGCGGCGTGTGAGTTATGAAGGACATTTTCGAGGTATTAAGGCAAAAAGAAACGGAGCTGCAACGAATCCAGGTCGAGATCGAGGCGCTGCGAGTTGCCATTCGACTTGTGTCAGAGGAAGGCGACAACGCCGAACGTTCGCAGGCTTCCGAATCTCGCGTGAAGGAAATGGGCACGAGCTCCGTCGCAATACGTCAATTCCCTTGAGAAAGAACCGGGATGAAAGTTTCCCATGCCAGCGCTGAACAACGTCGGGAAAGGCGCGACGAACTCCGTGCAGGCCAATTATTTATTGTTGACCTGATCTCGGACCAGCCTGCCTTCAGAACTCACGGGGTCATTCTCAACATCAGTAAAGGTGGAATGGCTGTCCAAACATTCTGCCCCGTTGTGCAAGGGTGCGTTGCGGAAATCGGCGTCTCATTTCCCCAAATCTCTTTATCGTCCAAGGGCGCGAGTC
Organism: uncultured Acidobacteriota bacterium; assembly: GCA_963786435.1. Classification (GTDB taxonomy): domain Bacteria; phylum Acidobacteriota; class Terriglobia; order Terriglobales; family Acidobacteriaceae; genus TOLSYN. Next base: position 260,751 of record CAWAZK010000002.1, on the reverse strand, counting down.
AGGTGGCTTGGCAAAAACAGGGTGGGCTTGCCGGCATTCGCTTCTCGGACGCGCCGCTCAAGAATTTGCCGGAGCTGCGCCAGTTGGTTGCGCACGATTTCTCTCACTCAGATTCAGATTCCGCGCCGACGCTGTTTGCCTGTAGAAAAGAGTCCAGCACAAACGAGTTCGACACCACGTTGCACCTGTTCGCATGCAGCGCCATGGCTTTAAGCGGTGCGAGCGGGGCAGCAATTGCCCTCGGAAACAGCAGCGGCATGGTATGTCGGGCAAGTGTTGGGAGCGCGCCGGAGGTGGGGACACGGCTTCACCCGGATAGTGGAATCTCCGGTCACAGCCTGCGCACAGGGGCAGTCAACCTCTGCGACGATGCCTGGACGGACTCGCGTGTGAACATGGAGGCCGCCCGGCAGATGGATGCACGCTCAATCGTCATTGTTCCCATCACGATGGCGGAGAACGTTGTGGGTTTGTTGGAGGTGTTCTCCGGAGACACAAACCACTTCGACGAACGCCATGTGCAGCAATTGCTGCCATTAGCGAATGTTCTGGCCACTTTGCCAGAACTGGAGACTGTGCCGGAACTGGAGACATCCCAGGACACCGAGGTCAACAGTTACGACGAGATCGTCACGCCTGAGGAGCCTGGCGCGACGTATCCCGCGGCCTACCCCCAACTTGCCGCTCGACCTTGGGGACCCATTGCGGTTGGCGTGGTGGCTGCATTGCTCGGCATCATTGTTGCGATAGCATGGTTCAGCGTTTGGATGCGAACCAATTCTTTGGGGATCAGCACGTCGTCAATTTCCACACAAGGCGGTGCGCGGCAGTCCAATGCCGCTGTTGCAGGGCCGAGCGCCAAGTCGAACGCGAAGCCGGAAATCGGGTTCAATCCCGCGGTAATAGATCAGAAAGTGGGAACGACTTTTGGCGTGGAAGTTGTCCTGAAAGGCGCGAAAGATGTTTTGTCTGTGCCAGTGCAGATTCTCTACGACCCGGAGAAGCTGGAATTAATAAACATTACGAAAGGCGGCCTGCTGGACAGCGATGGGCAGTATGCAGCTCTGGCTCAGCGTACTGATTCCGTGGATGGCCGTATCAATGTTTCCATCTCGCGGCCATCATTCGCGCCTGGAATCTCCGGCGACGGGGTTATCTTCACCCTCGTGTTTCTGAGTAAAAAGTCAGGCCCTTCGAGATTGCGCGTGAACCAGACGGGCCTGCGAGACAGCTCGGCGCAGATCGTATCGGTAGGCAGTTCTGAGGCAATTGTCACAATCTCAAGGCCCGCAATTCCCGTGGTCCCCGGCTCATGAGAAAAAACAGTCGTTGTTCCTGATGGTCTAGGCGTTGAGCAGAGCAAAGGCCACGATTGTCCTGCCGCCGCCGGTGGCCTTCTCCAGTTCACGGTTGAGATTGCTTTCGAGCGCTTCGCCGTCGAGCGGCACTTCTGCTGCCGCGATCTCTTCCGGTGTTGCCTTGGTGAAGCACAGTTCGCAGACTCCAAGGCCGCCCTCGGTGCGCACGGGAGGACCGTAGACGCGGCAGGTCATGGGGCGATGCGCGTAAAGATCGCAGGTCAGGGTCTCAGGATCGAGAGCAGGGCAGGGTTCGTCGTTGGCAAAGTCCTCGAAGAGCTCTTCCGCCTCGGCGGAGTCATCGAGAATTCCAGTCTCCGGGTCGCCGGGGAACTCATCTACCGTGCGCTCCAGCGACTCAGCCGCACGCCGCAGCACGCGTTTTGCGCGTTCCAGGTCGCGCTCCGCCAGTTCGTTCATGCCCTGCTGCAGGCGAACGGCGTCCAGGCGGCTGATGGCGAAGGCTCCGACGCAACACTGGGCGCAGCCGGGGCGGCAGGCGATGTGTTCGCCGCCGCGCTCATTGGCGCGCTCTAGCCAGTTGTCGAGGATGTGCAGCAATTCGCCGTCGCATTGGCGGAGTTGGGCTTCGGTGAGCTTGGGTTTTCCGGGCTGTGGAGATTGAATTTTCATTGCAATCTCATCGCATTACCGCAGCAAAGCCGCGCTTTGAACCAGCGAGCGCAGCAACTTGAGGCCGTCCTTCATGCCAAGAACGTCTTCGCTGGCGCGCTCCGGATGCGGCATCATGCCCAGGACGTTGCGCCCTTCGTTGCAGATGCCGGCAATATTTTCCAGCGAGCCGTTCGGGTTCGCCTCTTCTGTCAGCTCACCCTGCGGGGTCGCGTAGCGGAAAATCACCTGATCGCGCTTGTTCAACTGTTGCAGCGTGGCTTCATCGCAAAAGTAGTTGCCCTCCCCGTGCCCGATGGGGATTTCGAGCACCTCTCCCGGCGCCAGGGCCTGGGTGAATGGAGTCTTGTTGCTTTCCATGCGCAGGTGAACCGGCTTGCAGATGTACTTCAGGCTCTTGTTGCGCAGCAGAACGCCCGGGAGCAGGTGGGCCTCGCAGAGGATCTGGAAGCCGTTGCAGATGCCCATGACCAAGCCGCCCGAGGCGGCAAAGCGCTTCACCGATTGCATGATCGGGGAGAAGCGTGCAATCGCTCCCGTGCGCAGGTAATCGCCATAGGAAAAGCCGCCAGGCACCACGATGACGTCGCAGTTCTCCAGATCTTGCGAGTCGTGCCAGAGCAGCGTTGCGGGCTGGCCGCAAACTTCCTTGAACGCCCAGTAGGCATCGTGGTCGCAATTGCTTCCGGGGAAAATGATGACGCCAAACTTCATCTCACGCTCTCGAATCCGGCAGGATTAGTCACAGTGTAACATTGCTTTGTATAGGGATTGAGCGAAGGAATATGCAGTTTCAGTATCACGCGAACCTCACTCTGGAAGCATTGCGCCGCTGGCTGATCGCCCAGTGCTATGACTCTTTGTTGGTCAGCGGTTTGTGGCTGGTCGCATTGCATTGGCTCCATGTGCCATGGGCCCTGTTCTGGGCGCTGCTGGCCGGCGGGTTGCAGTTCATTCCGCACTTCGGCCCGTTGCTCTCGCTTGTGGGGCCAGCCATGGCCATGCTTTTCAGCAGGGCGCCGCTGGAGCGCTGGCTATGGTTGCTCGGAGCCTACGCGGCGATTGCGATTATTGACGGTCTTGTGCTCCAACCATTTCTGATGCACCGGCAAAATCGCGTGCCTTTCTGGGCCTCCGTCCTGGCTCCAATCGTGCTGGGCATTATCTTTCCATTCTGGGGAGTGTTGCTCGCCGCGCCGCTGCTCGCAGTCATTTACGCCAATCGTGCGGCAACCAGACCGGAAACTCCGCCACAGGAGCAGCAGTTTTCCAACCCGAGTGAAGGCATCATTCTTCCGCCTGAAGATGACAGACATCGACATCCCTGACGATAGAATAAATGCGATGGAGACAGCTCTTCGATATCGCGGGCGCGTTGCGCCGTCGCCGACCGGGTACTTGCATCTGGGGCATGCGAGCACATTCTGGCAGGCGTTTGAGCGGGCGCGGCAACATGAGGGGACGCTGATTTTTCGCAACGAGGATCTGGACCCGCAGCGCTGCCGTCCTGAGTTCGTGCGATCGATGTTCGAAGACTTGCGCTGGTATGGGATTGAGTGGCAGGAGGGGCCGGATATTGGCGGCGCATTCGGCCCTTATGTGCAGAGTGAGCGTCGTGAATTCTATCTGGATGCATGGCAGCGATTGCTGCGGGGTGGATGGATCTATCCGTGCTACTGCTCGCGCAGGGAACTGGCGATGGCAGCCAGCGCGCCTCATGACGACACGCCTCAAAATGAGAACGATGAGGCGGTCTATCCGGGGACTTGCCGCAATCGGCGGAAGTTGGCGGAGTCACCGGCTGGGGTGAACTGGCGCTTCCGTGTGCCCGATGGAGAGTTTGTCGAGTTTGTGGACCGGCGAATGGGAAGGCAGTTGTTCGAGGCCGGGCGCGACTTTGGCGACTTCCTGGTGTGGCGCCGCGATGACGTTCCGGCGTATCAACTGGCGGTGGTAGTGGATGATGCGGCGATGCAGGCAAGCGAGGTAGTGCGCGGCGAGGATCTGCTGCGCTCGACCGCGCGCCAGATTCTGCTGCAACGGGCGCTGGGGCTGCCAGCTCCAGAGTACTTCCACTGTGCATTGCTGACGGATGTGAGCGGAGTGCGACTGGCCAAGCGTCACGATGCGCTCAGTCTGCGCGCATTACGCGAACAGGGGCAGAGTCCGGAACATGTGCGGGCGATGATTCGTGAAAATTTGCTGATGATTGGAACAAAAAGTGACCCAAATCACAGAGTCTTGGGCATGTGATCCAGTTATGATCATTGTGCGCGCGGGCTAGATTTCGCAGCTTGAGATTCGCCGAACCCTGAAGTGCGCATAAGGAGATTTCCATGGCTTACGTTATTACCGATACCTGCAAGAAAGACGATCTTTGTGTTGATTCCTGTCCGAGCGATGCGATCCACCCGACCAAGGATGAGCCCGCGCACGCGACTGTAACCCAGCTGTTCATCAATCCCGCTGAGTGCATCGACTGCGCTGCGTGCGTAGCCGAGTGCCCGTCTGACTCGATCTCACTCGGTTGAGGAACTGCCCGCCGATAAAGCCGAAGCAGCAGCCAAGAACGCGGAATTCTACAACTAACACGAGAATCAATCCTGACAAGTGCAATAAGCGCCTCTGGTGCGCTCTGCTAGTCTGCGGCGAATAAAACGATTCATCCCAGTGCGCTTGCGCCGGGATGAATCGGACCCGCACTCAGTTTCTACGGTTTGCATTTCAATGCGGCGCAAGCGTAGAAAATTCAGCAGCGGTCATTATGCTTGGCCAGGAGTATCAGCCTTGAATTATCCACACTGGCAACTCGCGATTCCCGGCGGAATGTTGATTGCGCTGGTCGCGGTGGTGCACGTCTTCGTCTCGCAGTTTGCGGTCGGCGGAGGCTTCTTTCTGGTAGTGACCGAGAGCTTGGCGCGGCGCAAGAATGACGCAGCTCTGCTTGCGTACTGCCGCCGGCATTCCAGGTTTTTCGCGCTACTTACGCTTGTATTCGGCGCAATCAGCGGCGTAGGGATCTGGTTCACGATTGGACTGGTAAGCCCGGAGGCGACATCGTCGCTGATCCACACCTTTGTATGGGCATGGGCGATCGAGTGGGTCTTCTTCTTCGTTGAGATCGCGGCGGCAATCATCTACTACAAAACCTGGGATAGCCTGCCGGCACGCGATCACCAGATTGTGGGCTGGATCTACTTTGTCGCGGCCTGGATGAGCCTGTTCGTTATCAACGGGATTCTTACGTTCATGCTCACGCCCGGACGCTGGATTGAGACGCACAACTTCTGGGATGGAATGTTCAACCCGACATTCCTGCCCTCGCTGTTTGCGCGTACGGCAGTGTGCGTGATTCTTGCGGGCATCTTTGGCTACATTACCCTGCCCAAGCATGAGGGGCGCGAGAAGGTGGCTCGGTGGGCGGCGCTTTGGATCATGGCCGGAGCTCTGGTGCTGCCGCTTTCGCTGTGGTGGTACTTTGTCCGCATTCCTCAATTCTCGCGATTGTATTTGAATGGAGTGCTGATCGGAGTGCGTCACGCGGTTCGCGGAGGCGTGGGCTTTACCCTGCTGGCGGTAGGAATTGCGTTGGTGTTCGGGATCTGGAAGCCGCGCTGGATGCGGCCTCCGGTGGTGGCGCTGCTGGTGGTCTGCGGGCTGGGAATGATTGGCGCGGGCGAGTATCTGCGCGAATTTGTGCGCAAGCCGTGGGTGATCAACCAGGTAATCTACGCCAACGACATTCGCGCCGCGGAAGTGGAGACGCTGCAGGCCAAGGGAGTGAGCCATAGCGCGAACTTCCTGTTGACGGACGACACTTCAAGCACGACGTACGGAAAAAATCTCTTCCAGTTGCAATGTGGAAGCTGCCATGCGGCGGGAGGATATCGCGGCATGAAGACGGCGAGTCGATGGCTGGGATGCCGAATTCGCTGCCGATATTCTGCAACATCTTCCAATGATGCATGGGACTATGCCCCCCTATGCGGGCAATGAAGTGGACCGCATAGCCCTGGGAAGCTATCTTGGCTTCGTTGAATCCCGCGTGGCATTTCGATATCACGGACGGAAATCGGCTGGAGATTGGCGAGAAGGTGTTTGGTTCCCGCTGCGGACACTGCCACAGCATCAACGGAAATTTCCGCCCGCTGCGGGGAGACTTTGAAAATCAGACTCCGGAGCCAGGTGCAGGAAATGTTCCCGGCGCTTGGCGCGATGAGCAGCGATATGCCGAACTTTAATGCGCCAGATGATCAGGCGCAGGCGCTGGCCTTCTACATTTCGCACGAGGCCAGCAAGCCGCTTTTGCACAAGCCTGCACCGGCAGAGATGCCAACTGGCAGTACTCATTCGCAACTGGTGCCGCCAGCCCAGCCACGACCGGAGGTGCGCTAATGCAGACGATTCCGATTCCTCACGTCGATCCTTTGCCGTTGCCCGGCCCGGTGTGGTTATTCACGGCTCTGCTGCTGGTGGTTTTCACCCTGCATGTTTCGGCCATGAACTCCGCTCTTGGAGGTGGCATCTGGACGCTGTGGAACTACCTCCGCGGACGGCACTCGTCACATCCTTACTCGCGCAGGCTGGCCGCCGAACTGGCAGCTATGCTGCCGGTGTTTCTGGCGTTCACAGTAACTCTGGGAGTTGCGGCCCTGCTATTTGTTCAGGTGCTCTTCGGCAACTTTCTTTATGCCAGCTCTATCCTGATCGGCGCCTTGTGGCTGGCGGTGATTCCGCTGGTGATGCTGGCCTACTACGGTTTCTATTACTTCTCCTACACGGCAGAAAAGGGGAAGGGCATCAGCGGATGCGTGCTGGCGATTTCACTTTGCTTGCTGCTCGGCATCGCATTCATCTTCGTCAACAATATGACGCTGATGCAAAGCCCTGAGCGCTGGCTGTCGATGTATCGCGCCCATCCGAACGGATGGAATTTGAACTTCGGCGACCACAGCCTGGTTCCGCGTTATCTGCATATGGTTAATGGCGCGATTGCAGTGTTTTCGGCAATTCTGGCGTACCTGGGCATGCGGAAGATGAAGGCGGACGCGGAGTACGGGCGGTGGATCGTGCAGCGAGCGGCGGTGGTGTTTGCTGCGTGCACGGGGCTGCAATTCCTGCTTGGAATGTGGCTGCTGCTGGCAATTCCGCGACCCGATGGCGCTGGCGCTATTGCTGGACCCGCTGGGCGGGACCGTCTTAGGTTTGGCGCTGGTATCGGTCATCGCCGCCATGCTGCTGATTTTGCTTGGGAGCCTGGCGGAGAAGCCGAGTTCGCTGGTTCATGCGGGCTTTGCGATGTCGCTGGTCACGCTGTTTCTGATGGTTTGCCTGCGCTATCTGCTGCGGCTGGCTTACCTGAAGCCCTACGCAAATTTAGGAGCGCTGGCGGTGCGTCCGCAGGTCGGGGTGATCGTGTTATTCCTGCTCTTGTTTGTGGGCGGATTGGCTACGGTGGGCTACATGCTTTGGTTGGTGGCCCGGAGTAGAAAAGCGCGCCTGGCTCCAGTTGCGACCTATTAATGACTGATTAGCGGGATGTGCGCGTGGGCGGCCTGCGGGCCGCTCGGCTTTATGCAGGAATATTCAAACGGAGTTGGGGCGAAAAGGAAAATTTTCGCTCTCAAAGAGATTGACTGAGGGTACTTACGGATGCATACTTATACGGTCATCTGAATAATCATTCTGTAGTGGGAAACCAATGTCGAAGTTGTCGCGTCAAAACCTGATTCTGGATCTCGTGCAACAGGAGTCGGTGGCAAACCAGGAGCAATTGCGCAAGTTGCTTCTGCGGCAGGGGTTTGATGTGACTCAGGCGACTCTATCGCGGGACATCAATGAACTGGCCTTGGTCAAGACGCCGGCAGGTTACAGCGTTACTCACGGCGACCAGCAGGTGGAGCCGGGATATCACTCGGCGGGACGGTTGGTTCGTGAGTTTGTGATCGAGGTACGCGAAGCGCAGAATTTGCTGGTCATTAAGACGGCGACGGGTTCGGCGCAGCCGGTGGCGGCGGCAATCGATTCCGAGGGCTGGACAGAGATTGTGGGTACGGTGGGCGGAGACGATACGATTTTGGTGATTTCGCAGAACAAGAAGAACGCACACAGGATTTCGCTACGGATTAAAGGGATGATGCAGTGAGCGCGGCGAAAGTGAAGGCCGCGGTGATGGGAGCTACGGGGTACGCGGGCTTCGAATTGGCGAAGTTGTTGTTGCGGCATCCTCATGCGGCAACGCCTTTGTTTTTGTCGCGCGACGCGGCGGCGCAACCGCTGGAGAGTTACTACCCGGAGATTGCCAACGGCGAAAGCTATCCGTTGGAGTTGTTCTCGTGGGAGTTGCTGAAATCGCAGGGCGTTGACGTTTTGTTTCTTGCGACGCCGCATGAACTTTCGCGGGAGATAGTTCCAGAGGCTCTGGCGAGGGGTTTGCGGATTGTCGATTTAAGCGGCGCGTGGCGGTTGAAGGAAGCGGCAAATCGCGCTGTGTACGGATTTGAAGATCAGGATGCGTCAGTGGCGGCGGAGTTGGATCGGACAGCCGTTTACGGATTGCCGGAGTTGCATCGCGAGGAGATTCGCGAGGCCAAGTTGGTTGCGAATCCCGGGTGCTATGCAACTTCGGTGATTGTGCCGCTGGCGCCGCTGGTGCGCTCGGGCTTGGTGGATACCACGCATGGCGTGGTTTGCGATTGTAAGTCGGGCGTTTCGGGCGCGGGCAAAAAGCCCACGCAAAAAACGCATTTTGTGGAAGCCGCCGATAATTTTTCGGCGTACTCGGTGATTGGACATCGCCACACCGGCGAGATTCTGGAACAGGCGGGATTACATGCAGACGAACTTATCTTTGCCCCACATTTACTGCCGATTCCACGCGGCATTCTTTCGACGATCTATTTAGGGCTAACCAGGCCCGTTACTGCGGACGAAATTGAAGCCGTGTTGCGCGAGTTCTACGGGGGCGGCCACTGGGTTCGGATTTTTAAGCCGGCAAGTTGCCGCAGATTCAGTATTCGCTGCGCACGAACTATTGCGATGTGGGATTTCAACTGGCTCCGGATGGAAAGCGTCTCATTGTGGTGTCCTGCCTGGACAACCTGATGAAGGGCGCGGCTGGCCAGGCGCTCCAGAACCTGAACGTGATGTTTGGGTGGAGCGAGAAAGAAGGATTCTAGTGATGAAGCTCGTGGTGAAAATTGGCGGTGCGGCGCTGGAGGACAAGGCGCTGTTGAAGAAATGCGCGCAGGCGGTTGCCGATCTGGCGGCCGAAGGTCACAAGGTCGCCGTGGTGCACGGCGGGGGCAAGGCGCTGACCGCAGATGCTGGCGCAGATGGGCAAGGAGTCCACGTTTGTGAACGGGTTGCGAGTCACGGATTCAGAGACGCGCGACGTCGCGCTGATGGTTCTGGCCGGACGCGTGAACAAGCAACTGGTGGCGGCGATTACCGCTACGGGGCAGGCTGCGGTTGGGCTGTGCGGCGGCGATGGCGCGGCATTTCTGGCGCGCAAGAAGAAGACCGCTGGAGCCGACCTGGGCTTTGTCGGCGAGATCAGTTCGGTGGATTCGCGCTGGATCGAGGCGATCTGGGATAACGACGGAATTCCGGTGATTTCCAGCCTTGCGCTCGGCTCCGATGGCGAGTACTACAACGTGAATGCCGACCAGATGGCTTCGGCCTGCGCTTCCGGATGCCAGGCCAACGCGCTGATCTTCCTGACCGATGTGGAAGGCGTGAAGGGTGCGGATGGGACGGTGATCCGGTGGCTTGCGACCAGCGATATTCCGCAGCTTGTGAAGAGCGCCGTGGTTTGCGGCGGGATGCTTCCCAAACTGCAAGCCTGCCAGGATGCGCTGCGTTCGGGCGTGCATCGGGTTCGCATTCTGCCGGCGCTTGAAGCTGAAATGTTGCCGGCGTTTTACCAGACCAAGATCGAGTGCGGTACGGAGGTTATGGCATCGTGAGTTTGAGCAAGGTACAGAAAGCAGAAGAGAAATATCTGCTCCACACTTACGACCGGCATCCGGTACTGCTTACGCACGGCAAGGGCGCATATCTGTATGCCGAGGATGGCAGCAAGTATCTCGATTTCTTGAGCGGAATCGGCGTGATGGCCCTGGGCTATTCGCATCCGGCGATCACCAAGGTGATTAAGGAGCAGGCGGGCAAGCTGGTGCATGCCTCCAACCTGTTCTACACCGAATATCCGTCGGCTGCTGGCGCAGAAGCTGGCGAAGCTTTCGGGGTTGGATCGCGTGTTTTTCTCCAACAGCGGCACCGAGGCGTGGGAGGGCGCGCTGAAGATTGCGCGCGTGGTGGCGAGCGGCAAGGGGCTGAAGAAGCGCACGAAGATTCTGGCGATGGAGAACTCCTTTCACGGACGCACGATGGGTTCGCTGGCGACCACGTTCACAGAGAAGTATCGCAAGCCATTCGCTCCGGTAATGCCGGGCGTGACGTTTGTGAAGTTCAATGACGTGGAGGATCTGAAGCAGAAGTTTGACGACGACGTGTGCGCGGTTTGTATTGAGACGATTCAGGGCGAGGGTGGAATTCATCCGGTGAGCCGCGAATTTCTGAAGACCGCTCGCGAGTTGACGCAGAAGAGCGGCGCGCTGTTGCTGCTCGATGAAATTCAGTGTGGTCTGGGACGCACGGGCAAGATGTTCGCCTTCCAGCATTACGGCGTGAAGCCGGATGTGGTCACGCTGGCGAAGCCGCTGGCCTCGGGACTCCCGCTTGGGGCGATCCTGGTGACCGAGGAGGTGGCCGCAGCGATTCATCCGGGCATGCATGGGACGACGTTTGGCGGCGGGCCGCTGGCCTGCGCGGTGGCGCTGGAGGTCTTGAAGGTCATGGAAGACGAGAAGATTCTGGGCCACGTCAAAGAGGTTGGCGGACATTTTCTCGACCTTCTGCAGCAACTGGATGCGCGCCATGGCTGCATCGTGGATGTGCGCGGCATGGGGCTGATGGTGGGAGTGGAATTGGACTCCGCTGATCTTGCCAAGGCCGTGCAGAAGGCGATGCTTGAGAAGGAAATCATCATCAACCGTACGCATGAAACGGTACTGCGCTTTCTGCCGCCGTTTGTGGTGACGAAGAAGCAAGTTGAATCTGTAGTGAATGCGCTCGACCAAGTTCTGTCCTCCTGCGCGTCATCTGGCGACGCTGCGCCTGCAACCAAGCGCAGCCCTCGGCAGAGGCTCCCCAAGGCATTAGCGAGCGGCGCGAAATGAAGTTCCCGGATTTCGATCCGGATCCGCGAGTCCAGGAGGACACATGCCATGGCAACACGCCCCGTGGAAAAGGATGATATCGACAGCGGCGCCGCAGCGCCGGTCTTGACCGATTTGACGGCGATGAGCGACTTGACGCCGGATGCGGGCGAAGGTCTGCTGGAATTGGCGGCGCTGGTAAAGGCGCGGCCCGCGGATTTCCGCACGGCTCTGGCGGGAAAGCAGATCGTGCTTTTCTTCGAGAAGCCTTCGTTCCGCACCAGGCTGACCTTCGAGTCGGGGATTTACTCGCTGGGCGGACACGCGATGTTTGTGGATCAGTTGACCTCCCGCATCGGCGAGCGCGAACCGCTTAGCGATATGGCGCACAACCTGGAGCGCTGGGTGGATGCGATGGTGCTGCGCACGTTTGCGCACAGCACGGTTACGGAGTTGGCCCGGTTCGCGTCGATTCCAGTAATCAACGCTCTGAGCGATTACGAGCATCCCTGCCAGGCACTGGCGGACTTTCTTAACGTTGCGCGAAAAGTTTGGCGATCTGAGCAAGGTTCGCCTGGCGTACGTGGGAGACGGCAACAATGTGGCCCACTCGCTGATGCTGGGGGCGGCGCTGTTCGGCTGCCATATGGTGGTTGGAACACCGAAAGGGTTTGAGCCACGCGCGGAAGTGCTGGCGGCGGCACGCGAGATTGCGATCGAGACGGGCGCGACGATTCAGGTAGTCAACGATCCGGTGGAAGCCGTGAAGGGCGCCGATGCGGTGTATACCGACGTATGGGCCAGCATGGGACAGGAAGCCGAGATCGCAGAGCGCGCGCGGATTTTCGCAGACTTCAAGGTGACTTCAGAACTATTTGCAAACGCCGCAGCGGGGGCAGTGTTCATGCATTGTCTGCCGGCGCATCGCGGCGAAGAAGTGGAAGCGGCGGTAATCGATTCGCCCGCCTCCGTTGTGTTTGATCAGGCGGAGAACCGTCTGCATATTCAGAAGGCAATCCTTTTACAGCTATTGGGAGGAGGCGTGCGCCGCTTCCCAACGAGGAGCTTTAATGTCTAAGAAGAAAGTTGTACTGGCATATTCGGGCGGTCTTGATACTTCCATTATTATTCCGTGGCTGAAGGAAAACTATGACTGCGAAGTGATCGCATTTGTGGCCGACGTGGGGCAGGGCGAGGACATGGAGGAGGTCGCGGTCAAGGCGATCAAGACCGGCGCGTCCAAAGTTGTGGTGAAGGATCTGCGCGAAGAGTTCCTGACCGAGTACGTCTGGAAGTGTCTGCAGGCGGGCGCTGTGTACGAGCATAAGTATCTGCTGGGTACTTCGATGGCGCGGCCGATCATTGCCAAGCACCAGGTGGAAGTCGCACTGGCCGAGGGCGCAGAGGCCGTTGCTCACGGCGCCACCGGCAAGGGAAACGATCAGGTTCGATTTGAGCACGCCTACCAGGCGCTTGCGCCGGAGTTGCAGATCATTGCGCCGTGGCGTGAGTGGACGCTGAAGTCGCGCGAGGACTGCATCGATTACGCTGAAGCGCGCAATATTCCCATCGTTGCCAGCCGCACCAAGATTCACTCACGCGACCGCAACATCTGGCATCTCTCGCACGAAGGCGGAGAGCTGGAAGATCCGGCTAACGCACCTCTGGATACGACGTGGCAGATTTCGAATTCGCCGCAGGCTGCTCCGGATCGCGTGGAGGAAGTGGAGATCGGCTTTGAGAAGGGCGCTCCGGTTTCGGTGAATGGACAGTCTCTGCCGCCGGTGCAACTGCTCGAACTGCTGAACGAAATCGGCGCACGCAACGCGATCGGCCGCATCGACCTGGTAGAGAATCGCTTTGTCGGCATGAAGTCGCGCGGTGCCTATGAGACTCCTGGCGGAACGTTGCTGCTGCTGGCTCATCGTGAGTTGGAAGCACTCTGCCTTGACCGCGATCTTTCGCATTTCAAACAGCATATTGGGCTGAAGTATGCCGAGATCGTGTACAACGGGCTTTGGTTCACGCCGCTGCGCGCCTCGCTGGATGCTTTTGTCGCCTCCACGCAGACGGAGATGACCGGCACCGTGAAGCTGGCGCTGTACAAGGGCAACGTGGGCATCAGCAGCCGCAAGTCCGAGCACTCGCTGTTCAACGCCGACCTCTCGTCATTCACCATGGGCGAGAGTTATGATCAGAAGGACGCTGCTGGATTCATCAAGATTCTGGCGCTGCCGGCGCGAGCCCGTGTGCTGAACGCGAAAAAGAAAAACGCAGTTGAGGTGACGAAGTGAAGATGTGGTCCGGGCGGTTCAGGCAACCGCTCGATCCTGAATTTGAGCGCTGGCAAAGGTCGTTTCCTTTTGATCAGCGACTCCTCCAGGAAGAGATTGCAGCCAGCCGCGCGCACGCGAAAGCCCTGCTCGCGGCTGGTGTTCTTTCCGTGGACGAATATGCGACGATGCTGCGCGGGTTGCAGACTCTTGCCGTTACAGGGCTGGAGTTTCTGAATGACGAAGAGGCCGAGGACGTTCACCACTTCGTAGAGAAACACCTGCAGCGGATCATTGGGGAGACCGCGCTCAAACTACATGCAGGACGCAGCCGCAATGAGCAGATCGCAACCGATCTGCGTTTGTTCGTGCGCGCATCCTGCGACGAAATTGCTGGCTCTGCTGCTGGAACTGGTGAATGCAACCGCACAGCGCGCGAAGCAGGCGGGCATGGCGGCCATGCCGTCTTATACGCATCTGCAGCGCGCCGAGCCGGTACTGGTGGCGCACTGGCTGCTCGCGTATTGCGAGATGTTTCTGCGTGACGCCGACCGGCTGCAAGATTGCCGCAAGAGGTTGAACTTCTGCCCGCTCGGCTCGGGAGCGATCGCCGGAGCGACGCTGGCACTGGATCGCGAACTGGTCGCCAGGGAACTGAGTTTTACGGCTCCGACGGCGAACAGCATGGACGCGACGAGCGATCGCGATTTCGCGATTGAATTTGCGCAGGTACTGTCGATTCTGGCGGTGCATCTGAGCCGCTGGGCCGAGGAGTTCATTCTCTTCTCGACCCTGGAGTACGGCTTTGTGCATCTGCCGGAGAGCTACTCGACAGGTTCCAGCGCGATGCCGCAGAAACAAAATCCAGACGGGCTGGAGTTGATTCGCGGCAAGGCGGGACGGGTGATTGGCGCAGCGCAGCAGTTGCTGATTACGCTGAAGGGACTGCCGCTGGCCTACAACAAAGACATGCAGGAGACGCAGGAGCCTGTCTTCGTGGTGGCCGAGACGGTAAGCATGATGCTGCGGGTTGCCGCGGGATTCATGCGCGAAGTGCAGTTCGATTTCGAGCAGATGTCGCAGCGCCGCGACCTCGGGCTACATGAATGCGATGGCCGCTGCCACCTACCTGGTAGGCAAGGGTGTGCCATTCCGTCGCGCTCATGAATTCATTGGCAAGGCGGTGCGCCTCGGAATGGAGCAGGGCAGTGGAACTGCACGAGATGGCCTTGACCGATCTGCGCGCGATCAGCGACTTCATTTGGCGAAGATTTTTACGCAAGCGTAACCCTGGAAGCTGTGCTGGACTGCCATGATGTAACCGGCGGCACGGCACGCGAAAAGGTTGCGGAGGCGCTGGCCGCGATGGAGCAACGGATGATGCAGTTGCAGAAAGCCGAGGCGGCCGATGTACGCGCGTAAAGCGATTCTGCCGGATGCGGAGAATATTCGCGCGTTGATCGCGGACTTCTCCGGGGATGGCACGTTGTTGCCGCGCTCGCTGGCAGAGATCTGCGAAAACATTCGCGACTTCACGGTTGCCGTGGAAGGCGATGAACTGCTCGGGTGCGGCGCGCTGCATCTTTACGGGACGCATCTGGCCGAGATCCGCTCCATTGCTGTTTGGCCGCAGTTGCAAGGGCGCGGGCGCAGGCCGTTTGCTGGTGGATGCGCTGCTGGAAGAGGCTGAGCAGCATCATGTACACTGCGTTTGCCTGTTCACGCGCATTCCGGAGTTTTTTGCCCACATGGGATTTGCGGAAGCCAAGCGCGAAGAACTGCCGGATAAAATTTATAAGGATTGTGCGAACTGTCCCAAGCTGCATGCAGTGCGACGAGGTGGCGATGTATCGCGGCGAGTTGCCGCAATTTGCGATTCTTCCTCGTCCCGCAAAGCTGCAACTGCGTCTGGGACAGCCGCTGGTGAAACTCGATAAATGAATCTGCACGGGCCGGATGAACCGGTATTTCTTCCCCTGGGATTTCTATGGTCGGCAACAAAGGCCGGTATCAAGGCGAGCGGGCGCAGCGACGTTGCGCTGGCAGAGGCGCCGCTGGGCGCTAGTGCGGCGGCGATGTTCACACGCAATCGAGTGGCGGCCGCGCCGGTCGAAGTGGGCCGGGCGCACCTGCGCAAGAGCAAGGGCCGCGTGCGCGCCGTGCTGGTCAATGCGGGAAACGCGAATTGCGCGACCGGCGCTCAGGGCATCGTGGTGGCGGAGCAGAGCTGTGCCGCACTGGGCGCTGCCCTGGAAGCCGCGCCGCAGTTCATCATTCCGTCATCGACGGGAATTATCGGCGTGCCGCTGCCGGTGGAGAAGCTGGTTGCCGCCGTGCCTGCGGTGGTGGCCGGACGTGGCGGCGATGTGGAGTCGCTGAAATCCTTTGCCACGGCGATTCATGACCACGGATACGCGCATGAAGCTGGCCTCCGCGGTATTCGAGGTGGGCAAGAAAAAGGTAAATATCGCCGGAGTCTGCAAGGGCTCGGGAATGATTCATCCCAACATGGCGACCATGCTGGTGTATCTGTTTACCGACCTTGATGCGGAGCCGAAAGAATTGCAGGGGGCGCTGAAAGCCGCGGTAGATACGACGTTCCATGCGATTTCGGTCGATGGCGACACTTCCACGAATGATACGGTTCTGCTGCTGGCCTCGGGTGCGAGCAAGGTGAAGCTCGCGGGCAGCGGTGTGGCGAAGAAGTTTGCCGAAGCATTGCGCGGGGTATGCGCTTCGTTGGCAGAGCAGATTGTACGCGATGGCGAGGGCGCGCAGCATCTGGTTCGGCTGCAGATCACGGGCGCGAAATCGGTGGACGAGGCGCGTACGATTGCCCGCTCGATTGCAAATTCGCCGCTGGTCAAGACCGCTTGGGCGGGATGCGATCCGAACTGGGGACGCATTCTGTCGTCGGTTGGCAAGAGCGGAATTGCGGTCGATCCGGAGAAGATCAACATTTTCTTTGGCCCGCAGCAGGTGTGCAAGAAGGGCACGGCGCATCCGTTCGATGAAAAGCAGGCGCACGAGTATCTTGAAGCAGCCTGAATATGAGATCAAGGTTGAACTGGGTCGGGGCAAAAGCTCACTGGAGTTTCTCACCTGCGACCTGACGGTGGAGTATGTACACATCAATGCGGACTACTCGACGTAGAGTGGTAGTGCATCGAATGGTTCAGAAGGGGCTCGCCAGCGGCGGGCCCTTCGTGCGATAAAGGCTCATGACACACGCTCGGCTGATCGAGATGGCGGAGGCTTGGCTGCGGCGCTCGCGCTGCGGCATTGTGCTCAGCGAGCAGGGTTGCTCCAGCGGAGAGATGCCGGACGCAATCGGCTGGAAGGGCAAGAACCACTCCATCGTGATCGAGTGCAAGATCAGCCGCGCGGATTTTCTTGCAGACTCGGCCAAGCCGTGGCGTAGGAATCCTGAGATTGCGCTTGGCTGCGAGCGATACTTCGCGGCGCCGAAGGGGATGCTGAAGGCAGAGGAGATGCCTGAGGGATGGGGACTGCTGGAGGCGCAGGGGCGCGAGCTGAAGGTGGCGAAGAAGTCCAAACGCAAGCTGCGCCAGCCTGAAGGATTGATGAACGAGATGAATCTGTTGCTGGCGAGTCTGCGCCGGGTCGAGGTGCGGATTGAGCCGCAGCGGATTGGCGATTTTTTGAAGTGGAAGAACCGCATGGCCAGCTACAACGGCGGCATGCTGCCGGAAGGGCATTGTGGCTCCGGAGCAGGAAGAAAACTCGCATCTCGTGTGATCGCCCGACTGCGCCCCACATTCGCCAAAGGCAGGCAGATATGGGGCACCCGCTTCGCCGTACAATTGAGAGATCATGTTCGCAAAGATTCAGCGCATTCATTTTGTAGGCATTGGCGGCATCGGCATGAGCGGGATTGCCGAAGTGCTGCTTACCTTGGGGTACGGCGTCAGCGGCTCCGACCTTCGTAATTCTCCGACTACCGAGCGGCTCAGCAAGCTGGGAGCAGGGATCTTCGTGGGCCACGCCGAGGCCAACGTCCACGGGGCCGAGGTGGTGGTCACCAGCTCGGCTATCTCGCGGGAAAACCCTGAGGTTGCCGAAGCCCGCCGGCTGCATCTCCCGGTGATTCAGCGGGCGGAGATGCTGGCCGAATTGATGCGGCTGAAATATGGCATCGCCATCGCAGGAATGCACGGGAAGACGACGACGACCAGCATGGTTGCCGCGGTTCTGGCCGCCGGTGGGCTGGACCCGACAGTGGTTGTGGGCGGACGAGTCGGCTTGATGGGTTCCAATGCGCGGCTCGGCACCTCGCAATACCTGGTTGCGGAGGCCGATGAGAGCGACCGCTCGTTTCTGAAACTTTCGCCGATTCTCTCGGTGGTCACCAATATCGATCGCGAGCACATGGACTGCTATCGCGACATGGAGGACGTGCAGGCAACGTTCGTGGAGTTTATGGACCGGGTGCCGTTTTATGGAACGGTGGTGGCCTGCACGGACAACGATGCCCTGCGGAATCTGCTGCCGCGGGTGGAACGCCGCGTGCTCAGCTACGGCACGCGTGAAGATGCGGATTTCCGGGCCATCGACGTGTTGACCGAGCATGCGCCCGAGGCGATGCACAACAGCTTCGGTGTGAACTTCCAAGGGCCGCGATCTGGGCCGCTTCGATCTGTTTGTTCCCGGCGCGCACAACATTCTGAACGCCACGGCGGCCATCGCGGTTGGCATGGGGCTTGGAGATTCCGGTGGAGCGCATTCGCGAAGGGATCGCGCAATTCCGGGGCGTGGACCGCCGCTTCCAGAAGAAGGGAGACTGCCGCCGGGGTGCGCGTGGTGGATGACTACGGGCATCATCCGACGGAGATTCTGGCAACGCTGGCGGCGGCCCGGCAGTGGCTGGGTGGGCCAGGACGCATTCATGTTGTTTTTCAGCCGCACCGCTATACCCGCACTTACCTGCTGATGGATGAGTTCGTCTCGGCGTTTCCGGATGCGGATCGCCTTTTGGTGCTGGATATTTATGCAGCCAGCGAGCAGCCCATCGCGGGCGTCAGCGGACTGACGCTGGCGCAGAAGATTCGCTGCAGGAACGGCCACCCGGCGGAATTTGCAGCCAGCTTTGACGCCGCCGTCGATGCGGTTGTGGAGCAGGCGCAACCGGGCGACGTGGTGCTGACCTTGGGCGCGGGAAACGTGTCGCAACTTGGTGCGCAGATTCTGGAGAAGCTGCGGGCTCGCGAGCAGGCGGCTGGAGCCTGAGATTGTGCACCGGGCGCGGTGCAATTGCGATGCGATACCGCCGCACACTGTTGACGACTTAAGAACCACCCGGGAGAGCCGGGATATATCACTGGCTGAATTCCAGGCAAAAGCAGGTATAGTGAGCGAAGAAGGCGCTCGCTGCCTGCTTCATTACTATGGCGCGCAATCAGGAACCACCCTCCGACGATCCGTTCTACCGCCGTGGCCCGGCGAGCCGCAACTCATTTGCGGACGACGCTCTGCCTCTTGATGCCGGACTGACCGAAGACGACGGCGAGGAGGAGCAGCAACAGTTCCGGCGCGCCAACAAGCGCGTTCCGGTGCGGCGTGGAGCTTTACCCCGGAAGACAGCCTCGCGAGTGCAGACTGCTCTGGTTCTGCTGCTGGCGTTGGCGGCGCTGGGCGGAGCGATTTATGAAGCCCACAGCTTTGCCATGCACTCGTGGCGCTTCCGCGTGCGCAGTGACAGCGATATTGAACTCGCCGGCTGACGCTCCGAACTCGCGGGCGCAGGTGCTGGAAAAGATGCACGAGGTAGTTGGCCGGAATGTCTTTCAGATTTCGCTGGCGGAGCGCAAGCAGGAGTTGGAGAAGATTCCCTGGGTTGAGACGGCCACGGTCATTCGTCTCTGGCCGAATCACTTTCGCGTGATCGTGAAGGAGCGCACGCCGGTGGCATTTATTGCGCTTGGCGATCACATCGAGTTGATCGATGCCCAGGGCGTGCTGATGGAAATTCCGCCCGGGCGTGCAGAGCGATTACTCGTTTCCGGTGATCCTGGGAATGAATGAGAATGAGCCGCTCTCCACGCGTGCGCCGCGCATGAAGACCTTCATGCGGTTGATGCATGAACTCGACGGAGGCGATGGCGGCACACAGGCAAAGGTGCAATACTCGCGCAATCTGGATGAGGTGGACCTTTCTGATCCGGAAGACGTGAAGGTCACGGCGAAGGGCGGTTCCGGGCCGATTCTGTTGCATCTTGGGCAATGAATATTTTCTGCAGCGCTTCATGGTGTTTCTCTCCAATGTGCAAAAGTGGGAGCAGGAGCGCGGTAAGCTGGAATCAGTGGATTTGCGCTATGGGCGCGAGGTGATTCTGAATCCGGATATGCACGCTGCTCCTCCGCAACCCGCTCCAGATGCCGCGAAGACAGTAGCCTCGTCGCAGAATCCTGCGCCGGCGAAGACAGTTCAAAGCTGGCATCGGCCAAAGAAGAAACGGAAATAGATGGGCAAGCGAAACGAAAACATCATCACGGTCATCGACCTGGGAAGCGCGAAAACCCTGGCCCTGGCGGTGGAAACCACGGAGGCGGGCCTGCGCTATCGCGGTCACGGCATCGCGCCTTCGGCGGGAACCAAGCGTGGCGTGATCGTTGACCTGGAGTCGGCGGCAAAGAGCGTGTCGGAGGCGGTGGCTCGCGCGGAGCAAGCCTGCGGGTTGGCGCTGGATTCGGCGGTGGTCGGCATCAGCGGCCCGCACATCCGTTCGGTCAACAGTCATGGAGCGATTTCGCTGGGCTCGCGGGCGCGCGAGCTGACCAGCGCGGACGTACAGGCCGCCGGAGACCGGGCGCGGGAAATTGCGATGCCGGAAGACCGCGAGATTCTGCATCTTTTGCAGCAGGAATTCGTGGTGGACGATCAGGACGGCGTGCGCCAGCCGGTGGGAATGCTGGGCCGTCAACTTGAGGTGCGGGTGCATGTGATCACTGCGGCGCACTCGGCGGTGCAGAACGTAGTGACGGCGCTGAACCGCGCCGGAATGCACGTGGAAGATACGGTATATGAGGCACTGGCCTGCTCCGAGTCGGTGTTGCGCCGCGACGAGCGCGAATTGGGCGCGGCGGTCATCGACATTGGCGCGGGTACAGCCGATATCGCCGTCGTGCAGGAAGACGTGGTGATCCACTCGGGCGTTGTGCCGCTGGGAGGCATTAATTTTACCCGCGACGTTGCCTATGGCCTGGAGACTCCGCTGGTTGACGCCGAGAGCCTGAAGCGGCAGTTTGGCTGCTCGATGGTGACGCGCATTGCCGAGCATAATGAGATCGAAGTTCCGTCGGTAGGCGACCGCCCGCCGCGCATGATGCGGCAGCGTGAGCTGGGTGAGATTCTGGAGCCACGGGCCCGTGAATTAATGGAGCTGTTGCGCGATAACCTGCGTCATGCCGGAGTTCTTGAAATGCTCGGTGGAGGGATCGTCCTGACCGGCGGAGGAGCGCGGCTGCTCAGCCTGACCGAAAGCTGCGAGGACATACTGCGACGTCCGGCGCGCATTGGTTTGCCGATGGGCATGGCGCAACTTCCCGTGGAGTTGCAGGAGCCCGAATATGCGACCGCGATTGGAATGGTTTTTTATACGCAACGCGCGCGCGTGCTGAAGAGCAAGGAAGAGAGCGGATTTCGGCGCACGCCTGCGAGCACTGTTTGCGCGTGGGTACCAAAACTAGATATACGGATTCATCAATATGGCGCGATCTTGCGTCAGGGTGAGGCGGCAATCATGGAAGAGCAGGATATTCGGATTCAGTTTCACGAGGAAGCGCGCAACAACGCCAAGATCAAGGTGATCGGCGTTGGCGGCGGCGGCAATAATGCGGTCAATCGCATGATCGAGACGGGCGTGGAGGGCGTGGAGTTCATCACCGCCAACACCGACCTGCAGGCGCTGCAGATGTCGCGCGCACCGAAGAAGCTGCAGTTGGGCGTGAAGCTCACCAACGGCCTTGGCGCGGGCGCCAACCCGGAGGTTGGCCGGCAGGCGGCGCTCGAAGACACCGACCGCATCATCGCGGCCTTGGAGGGCGCGGACATGGTGTTCGTGACCACCGGACTGGGCGGTGGCACCGGTACGGGAGCCGCGCCGATCATCGCTTCGCTGGCCAGCGAGATGGGTGCGCTCACTGTGGCCGTGGTCACCAAGCCATTTGCCTTCGAGGGCAAGCGGCGCATGAATCAGGCCGAGCGCGGACTCAGCGAGCTGATCGACTCGGTGGACACGGTGATCGTGATCCCCAACGAGAAGCTGCTGGCCGTGGCGCAAGACGCGGGCTTCTTCGAATCTTTCCGCGTCGCCGACGACATTCTGCGCCAGGCCGTGCAGGGCATTTCAGACATCATCACCATCCCCGGCATCATCAACCGCGACTTCGCGGACGTGAAGGCGATCATGGCTGGAATGGGCTATGCCGTCATGGGCACCTCCACCGGCAAGGGAGAGCGCCGAGCACTGGAGGCGGCGCAGCGCGCCATTGCGTCACCGCTGCTGGAGGCGGGCGCAATCGACGGCGCACGCGGAATCCTGCTGAACATTACCGGCTCCAGTTCGCTGAAGCTGGCCGAGGTTTACGAGGCCTCCACCATCATTCAGAGCGCCGCGCATGAGGACGCCAATATTATCTTCGGCGCCGTACTCGACGAGAAGATGAAGGACGAGGTGAAGATCACGGTGATTGCGACCGGCTTTCGCTCCGAGGCCCGGCAGCATCGCGGGACACGATGAGCACCACAGCCGCCGCCATCCAGCAGGCCCGCCAGGCGCAGTGGACCCTGCCGGAGCCGCAGATCACGCGCCGAGCCGATGCTGCCTACGAATTGCACACCGAGGATGCGGAGCTTCGCGATGTACTCGAAGCTGCGCCGGCGCCTGCGCCGGTTACCACGCCTGTGGCGGAGAGCCCCCAGCCAGCGGCTTCCCAGACGCGGGTATGGGAAGCGGTGCAACCCACGCGGCCTGCTCCCTCGCTGGAGGCTCTGAGTGCAGAAGATGAGCGCGACGAACTCGATGTCCCTGCGTACTTGCGGAAAAAGAATACCAGCCTCGAATAGCAGTGTAGGTGTTCCTGGTGATTGCGAAGAGTCGCCAGGAACGCCCTCGTTTTTATCGCTGGACCCACACAGAAATCGCGCTGACCATTCCCAAGAAAGCAAGAGTGTCTTTTTTCTACCGCTGCGACATTTAGTCGCTGGGGGACTCAAGACGGTTAGCCCTGTCGCATTCCATTTGTGCTAACAATCAAGGTGAACAGAATGTTCCTGCCGGTATGAACTTCCGATACCGAATGGCAGAGGCAGACTGGCAGTCCCTAACAACTCTGTTAAGTGCTGCCGCATCCAGGGTTGAACGGGAATGTACTTAAGTTACCGGAAAGAGTCACTGAGATAGCGTTTTGAGCTTGTAAACACGAGTTCAACTCACTTAACATTCAGAAACTCACCGTTCGCAAAAAGATGTTTTCATTCATAAGCCGGGAACACCGGAGCGGCGGCGGAAGTGTAGGTAAAAAGAATGTTTACTGGATTCCAAACCCGCGGTATTAAAGTTGTAATGTCGGCGATGCTGACATTATTCCTCGTTCTCAGCTCTTTTGCGGCCACCGTGTCGACGCGTCACGAGTCGCGAAACAATCGCAAGATCAAGGAAAGCGCGAATACCGAAAAACGCATGGCTGCTTCCCGGCACAGCCGCGCCGTCAGTTCGCGCGCTGGCAGGAGAGTGCGCAGCAGCAGAGCGGTCGCTGCTGTAGGCAAGCGAAGCAGGCCACGCTATTACGAACGCTTTACCGCCACCTCGTTTGCAAGCGATCCGGAAGCGGGCGACAACGTCGCGGGTGAAGACCCGGTCGTGCGCGAAGCCGCAATCAGCGCCCTGGGAAATATGAATGGCACCGTGGTAGCCATCGATCCCAGCAATGGCCGAATTCTTGCGATGGTCAACCAGAAGCTTGCGCTTTCCAGCGGCGCGGAGCCCTGCTCCACGATCAAAGTTTCTGTAGCCTTGGCCGCCCTTAGCGAGGGGATCGTGACCAAGGATACGCCAGTGGACTTGGGTGGCTGGAAGGTAAACATGAACCAGGCGCTGGCGCACTCCAACAATCAGTACTTTGAAGCGCTCGGCCGCCGTCTCGGCTTCCAGAAGGTGAGCTACTATGCGCACCAGTTCGGATTGGGTGAACTGGCGGGATGGAATATCGAAGGCGAGCATCTGGGCGTATATCCCAGCGAAGAGCTTCCTGCGAGACTTGGCGGCGTGGGCAAGATGTGCTCGTTTGGCGAAAGCATCAGCATGACTCCGCTTGCAACTTGGCTCGCTAATGGCAGCAATAGCCAACGGCGGCACGCTGTATTACCTGCAGCATCCGTCATCGCCATCGGAGGTTACCAACTTCCAACCGAAGGTTAAACGCTATCTGGATATTGCGCCCTTGATTCCTCAAGTGAGCGTGGGCATGTTGGGTGCAACCCAGTACGGTACTGCGCGAAGCCTGCGCACCAACTTCACCTCGGAGCAGGTGCTTGGCAAGACGGGAACCTGCAGCAACGCCGGAACGCGCTTTGGCTGGTTCGGCTCATTTGCCAACTCGCAGAATGGCCGCATCGTCACCGTGATTTTCCTTCGTGGCGATCACGCTGTGTATGGTCCCAAGGCCGCGGAGCTGGCCGGACGTTTTTACCGCAACCTGGACGAGCACAATTATTTCGCGGGCAAAGCAGCGCCTGTGCACAGCGCCGCCTTAGCGAGGAGAAGCAGGTAAGAGAAGATTCACCAACTTCTATCGGCCTTCCCCCGGGAAGGCCTTTTTCATATCGCCTGCGCAGGAAGATTGCCTGGAACAGCGTGGAACCGAACGAATGCATTATCCTGAGTTGAGGAAAATCGCAACGTATTGGCGCGGCTGAATCGCCACTGCCGTTTGACGGCCCTGACGTGATAAGTTGGGTGCAGACGAGCAACTCATCTCAGTTTTAGTTTCCCGGGCAAAACAATGGCTGCGGGCTTGTCGGGAAGGTTTGTCACCTCCCGGAGGATTGATGATATTCATGCGTAAACTCACCGTTCTTGTTTTGTCCGTGCTTGCACTTGGCGCGTTTGCAGTGGCGCAAATGGAGCCCCAGCCCCTGGTAGTACCGAAAACAGAATTGTCCGTTGGATACACCTTCCAATACATTGGACTCTCCGGCTACAACCTTCCTGGCGTTAATTCCAGCAACACAACCCTCAACGGATTTGCCATCGAGTTCAGCCATTACTTCCGCGGTAATTTTGGTTTCACGGCGGATTATTCCCGTGGTTCGAATAATTATGTCGACAACACAGGAATCAAGTACACCCGATCGACCTACATGGCCGGTCCCAGCTATCGCCTGCCCAACTTCTTGTTCTTCACGCCTTCTGTCCACGCACTCGCAGGTCTTGATCACGATGACTTCACCATACCGGAGAGCACTCCCACTGTGCTCGACTTCAGGAATACTGATTTTTCAGGCGCTGCGGGCGTTACATTCGATGGAAATCTGTCGAAACACATAGCAGTTCGACTGGCGCAACTGGACTACCTTTACAGCCACAACTACGGCAGCGGCCAGTCATCATTTCGGTACACCGGCGGCCTGGTCATACGCTTCTAAGGCAGCAGAACGGCTAAATCCTAGTCGGCGACTGGTGCATGAGGGGTTCAACTCCGGATTTTTTCACCTGAGGGCCGGATTTCCGGCCCTCTTTGCTTTGTGAAAGGCACTCCCGCCCGCTTATAATTAATGCATGGCTAATGGCTGGGAAAGCAACTCCGTTGAAACGCCGCAGATTGATCAACAAGAACAGATTCGCGCGCAGGAAATTGTCGACGAAAAAGAGCGTCTGGGCCGATTGAAGGCAGAAGTGGCGCGCAAGGTTCAAGCACTAAAGTTGACCCGCGCCCGCATCTGCGAGCAATTGTCCCGCACCAGCAATGAGCGCTACACTCTGCTGCTGAATACCGAGCTGCAGCAGATCGAAAGCGAACTAGCTAAGCTGGCATAAGCGGCGAGCTCACCGGGGACGGTGACTGACGTCACCGAACGATGGTTGTTATCGGCGGACAATCACCAGCGAGGTGTCCTATGCCGCTCCTTGTTATCGCCGTGATCCTGTTTGCGTTGTTCGTTGTGATTGGCGTGCTCGCTGTCGTCGCCGTATTGAGTGAAACACGCGGGATGCCCGGCAGCATCCTAAAAGCCAAGAATATCCGCGATTCTCCGCAGAGGTAAGTTCGCAAAATGAATGCGCGGTTTCGAGCGGAGAAAGCGCCCGGCTTCCAATCCTCTTAAAATGTTTACCGCTTCACATCTTTTCCTTTCGTCGGTCTCTGAGCTCCGCGTGCCAATTGAATGTTCCTCATTTATTGTTTAGATGGGACAGCCGGTCCAGAATAGATTCGGCACATCAGAAGGAGACGATGGCCTCAATGCCATTCCAACCAGCCCTGCTATTTGCGGAGTTGCCGTGGAGTAATCGATGACCTCGCCGCTTGTGTTGAGCGTGGAACTTGCACTTGTGACTTCTTGTTTGCTGCTTGTGCTTGGGATGCCTGTGGCGTGGTGGTTGGCTTTTACGCACTTTCGTCTGCGATTCCTGGTTGAGTCCGTAGTTGCCTTGCCGATTGTGCTGCCGCCTACGGTGCTGGGTTTTTATCTGCTGCTGGAGTTCGGTTCGCGCGGCTGGCTGGGCGCGTTCTGGCAGCGCTTCACCGGACACACACTGGCCTTCAGCTTTGAAGGGCTCGTAGTCGGATCGGTCATTTACAGTCTACCGTTCGCAGTCCAGCCTTTTACGGCGGCGATGGCTTCGGTGGATCGTCGCTTGCTCGCTGCCTCAGCGAATTTGGGGGCGTCACCCTGGCGAACGTTTTGGCGTATTACCTTTCCGCTCGCTTTTCCGGGAATTGTGACGGGTTTTGCTCTAAGTTTTGCCCATACTCTGGGCGAGTTTGGCGTGGTGTTGATGCTCGGCGGCAACATTGCCGGCCGCACCGAGACCGCATCGATTGCCATCTACGACAACGTGCAGATGCTCGACTATCCGACCGCTGCGCGCCAGTCGATCATCTTGCTGGGAATTTCTTTCGCGCTGATGGTTGTGATTAATGCGCTCAATCGCAAACGGAACTGGAGGATGCAATGATCGCCTCCGGCGCAACTTTGCGGGTTGAGATTCACCTCCCGCTGCCACAATTTCGGCTCGAGTGCAGCTTCGAGGCGCGGAACGAAGTGGTTGTGCTCTTTGGCGACTCCGGCGCGGGCAAGACTTCGGTGCTGGACTGTATCGCAGGATTCCGCTCGCCGCGTCGCGGCCAGATTGTGCTCGGCAATCGCCTTGTTTTCTCCAGCGAGCGGGGTGTGAATCTTCCGGTTCGTCAGCGTCGCGTCGGATATCTTTCGCAGCATCTTGCGCTCTTTCCGCACCTCTCGGTGCGGCAGAATGTTGAGTATGGCTTGCTTGATCTGCCGCGCGCTGAGCGCGATTCGCGGGTGGATGCGATTCTGGAACACTTCCAGATCGCGAAGCTGGGGGCGAGCCGTCCGGCTGCGATTTCCGGAGGTGAGCAGCAGCGGGTGGCGCTGGCCCGGACCCTGGTCTGCGAGCCTGAATTACTGCTGCTCGACGAACCTCTTTCGGCGCTCGATCTGCGGCTGAAGTCGCTGCTCCTGGAGGCGCTGTTCGATTGGCAACGTGAGCACGCGGTTCCCATGCTTTACGTTACCCACGAGCAGTCGGAAGCTTATTCACTCGCACAGCGAGTTCTGGTGATGGAGATGGGCAGGGTGGTTGCAGATGGAGAGCCGCACAGGATTTTCAGCGCGCCTGTCAGCCGCGAGCGAGCCGTGCTCTCCGGATATGAGAATCTTTTCAATGCGGTTGTTGAAGAGACACATCCCGCGTTGGGCACTATGACCTGCCGCGTTACGGGAACGGATCTGTTGTTGGAATCCCCGCTCACGAATAAGCCCGAGGGTGAAGCGGCGTGCCTGGCCTTGCGCGCAGGAGACATCCTGGTGGCCGTCGACCGGCCTTCCGGCATTAGCGCGCGAAATGTGCTGATGGGCTGGATTCGCTCGATCGAGGATCGCGCCGGGATGGTTGAACTGCGGGTCCTGTTTGCTGCTGCCGGATCACGTGAAGATACCGAGACTGAATTCTGCGTTCACATCACGCGCGGCGCTCTGCAGAATTTAGGTTTGCAGCAGGGGCAAGCCGTGTGGCTCATCATCAAAACCCATTCCATTCAATTCCTGCGCAGCTAATTTCTGGGCAAAGTTTCTGGGCAATCAAGCGGCTCACGCGCTAAAGCTATTGTGCGCGCCGAAGCCAAGCATCACCGGTTCCGGAAGCAGTTCCACTGCGAAACACCTGCGTACCTGCTGCTGCACGAAATCTTTCATCCGCAGCAGGTCGGCGGCGGTGGCGCCACCGCGGTTGATAAGGGCGAGAGTGTGCTTACTGCTGATCGCCACAGGACCGAGCGCGAATCCTTTGGAGATTCCTGACTGCTCAATCAGCCACGCGGCAGCCAGTTTTACGTGTCCGGGACCGGCGTCGAAGTGCGGAACCGGCACCGCAGAAGTGGCCGCAATCCGCTCATAAGCGGCGAGGCTCACCACTGGGTTCTTGAAGAAAGAGCCCGCGCTGCGGCTGTCCGCATCATTTTCGTCGAGCACCATTCCCTTGCTTCGCCGGATCGCCAGCACGGCGTCGCGCACCTCGGAAAGCGCTGGTGAAGTGCCTTCAAACGACGTGGCGCTGAAATGACGCTTTAGGTCCGCATAGGCGATTTTTGGAGCGCCGGTCGGTTCCAGGGCATAATCCACGCGGGTCACGATGTAGCGTCCTGGATTGCTTCCATTGAATCGGCTCTGCCGGTAGCTGAAGCCGCAGGCAGAGCTGTCGAACGTCACTCGTTCCAGGGTTGTCATATCTACGGCGCAAACTCGCACTAATTGTCTCGGAGACATCCTGCCCGTATGCGCCCACGTTCTGTATCGGAGTGCCGCCCACGGTTCCAGGAATGCCGCTCAGGCACTCCACTCCCGCGCAGTTGTCGTTTACTGCGCGGGATACGAATGTGTCCCACTCTACTCCTGCACCGACGGAGAAGATGCGTTTGCCATCGTGATCGTCAGAATCGATGCCGTTGATGCTCATGTGCAGCACGAGACCGGAAAGCCTGCATCGCTAACCAGCAGATTGCTGCCGCCGCCGAGCACGAAAACCGGAAGCGTATGAGCGCGAGCCCATTGCAGAGCGTGGATTACCTCGTCATCATTTGCTGCCTCGGCAAAGTGACGCGCATTGCCACCCACGTTTAACGTGGTGTAGGGGGCGAGTCGAATGTTCTCTTGTATCTCCATTGACTGCTCCTACTCGGCCTGTGCTTGCATCAGCAACTTTGTAACGTCATCGTCTTGAGGGCGCAGATCGTGGGCTTTGTGGAGGTAGGGAATCGCTTTTCCGGTCTCGCCATTTGAAATCAACATCAAGCCGTATTGCAGGTTCTCGTCGAAGCCTTCCGGGTTCAGCGACACTGCCTTTGCCAGCGCGTCACGCGCGCCAACTACATTGTGCAATTCGTACCGAATGCGTCCCAGGTTAAACCATGACGCTGGGTCGCCGGGAGCGAGTCGCGCACCATGTTCGCAGTTGGCAAGTGCGGCGTCGAGCAACTTCAACTCACGTTGCGCGACGCACAGATTCACATAAGCAGGACCAAACTTTGGACGCAGCTGTATTGTGCTTGTAAGCGGTGCCAGCGCTTCCTGATAACGATGTGCTTCGAGAAGCAATGTTCCGAGCATGAATTGAGTACGTGCATCTTCCGGTTCGAGTGTGGCGGCGCGCTGTGCGTGGGCAATTGCGGCATTAGTGTCGCCGTGCTCGTGGGCGTCGGCGGCTTTCTCGGTTTCGATATAGGGCTCGTTGCGTTGTATTGCCAAACGTCCCGCTCCGACGAAGGCCACTATGGTGAGCAGCGTGGCAGCGAAGACGCGCATGCGCCCGCGAGGTTCATGGCGGTCGGGGCCTGTGGGAAAGGCTGCGCCCAGCACTAATCCGGTCAGGAGTCCGCCAATGTGTGCGGCATTGTCAGTGCCTCGTAACGCGGCGCCGAAGGCAAGGTTGTAAATAACAAAAAGCGCGATGCTGGTGAGCTGCCCCTTGAGCAGTTTCCGGAGCTGCTGATTGCTGTGCAGCAACATTGCAGGAATCAATGCTCCGGCAATGCCGAAGATCGCGCCGGAGGCGCCGACACTGACGCCGTTCCCGCGCCACCAGATGCTTGCCAGACTTCCGCCTATGCCGCACATCAGGTAGAGCAGTGTGAAACGAGAGCGTCCGAAGAGTAACTCCGCCAACCATCCCAGGCTGTACAGGCACCACATGTTCAGCGCGATGTGCAGCAGGCCGCCGTGCTCAAAGGTGGATGTGAGTAGCCGCCACCACTGCCCACCGCTGGTTAAGGCTCCCGCGTTCGCGCCCCATTTGAGCAGAAGGTCCAGATCGAAATTGAGGAAGTTGTGGCCTTGCAACGCCATCAACAGATAGACCAGCGTATTCAGCGCGATCAGAATGATGGTTGGCGAGTGCAACATCTGTTGCAGACGGCGCGGTGACGCCTCCGCAGGCTTGGCCGAGAACTGCTGGGGGGGGCATTGCGGACATAACGTGCCCATATCTGAGGAACCCTCAAATACCTGGCCGCAGCTCGCGCAAATCGTCATTGCTACTTAGCTTTCGATGCTGTTATCACAGCGATCTGAGAAGGTTTTGCGCCGGTTGGAATCATCATGAAGAGGCGTGGCGGCGGTGCCTGGACCTTCTTGTCGCGCCTCTTGTCGAGCAGCAGGACGGCCACATCACCGGAGCCAGAATCGGCAACCAGCAACATGTCTCCGGCTGGTGTCAAAGCCAGCGCATCGGGATTTGAGCCCACCTGCACCGTCGTAATCAGCTTGCGCGTGATCGCGTCAAAGACGGCCACACTGTTGGATGCAAAGTTGCTGACGTACAGCGTACCGTTATCGGCACTCACCAATGATCGAACGGGATGATCGCCAGCCAGGAAACTCTCGGCAACCTCGTCGTTGTAGGGGTTCACAGCCGAGATCGTTTGCGCCTCGTAGTTCGATACGAAAACTTCACCGCCGTCGGGCTTCAGCCCAAGATCTACCGGCGTGCCGCCAACTCTGAGTAGCGCCTCGACCATCGCGTTCTTCAGGTTCACCGATGCAACCTGCTGCGAACCAGAGCAGCCGACGATGGCCTTGGAGTCGTCGGGCAGAATGACGATCGAATCCGGGGTTCTGCACACATGCAGAGTGCGGCGAACCCGCAGGGTAGCTCCGTCGATCAGAGTTACAGAATCATCACCGCGATTGGCGACGGCAACAACTTTGCCGTCTCCAGAGACACGCGCGATGCCGGGTTGCTTTCCCACCGCGACTTGTCCGATGACGCTGTGCGCAT
Organism: uncultured Acidobacteriota bacterium; assembly: GCA_963786435.1. Lineage (GTDB taxonomy): Bacteria > Acidobacteriota > Terriglobia > Terriglobales > Acidobacteriaceae > TOLSYN. Next base: position 229,735 of record CAWAZK010000002.1, on the reverse strand, counting down.
CGAGATTGAGGGCCGTCACCGTATTCGACTCTGAGTTGGCAATCCATCCGGTTTTGCCGTCGTCGGTCACGGAAATGGTGTAGGGTTTTCTTCCCACAGTCATATTGCCCGCAACCTTGTTGGCCGCAGCATTAATGACGCTCACCGTACCCGAATCCGTGTTGACCACATACACTTCGTCTTTGGTGGGGCTTGGGGTCACTCCGGTCGGATTGCTCCCCGTAACCAGCGTGCGCGCAATCTTCAAGGTGGACAGATCCAGCACGCTTACTGTATTGGAGCCTGAGTTGGAGATGTATGCGAACGAGTGTGCCGGTTCGGCGTTGTGCTTACTGCATCCAGCCAGCAGTGCGACTCCTGCAACTGCAAGGGTTGCAAGCGCAAGACCCGCAAACCTTCGGCCGGATATGGTTTTCTTCCGAACTTTCACAGGCGGGCCATCCACGCTTCTGTCGATTGGCGTGCCTTGGCCTTGAGGGTGCGATGTACGAGTGGGAAGTTCCCGAAAATGGCACAAAGGTCGTTCCACGTTGCGCGTGACTGCATAGTTACCAGTGTAGCGGAGCCCCGGCACTCCCGGCAACGCACGTTTCTATCAATGCAGGTGAATTCCGGGGCGCAGGCTGAACTCCCAAAAGCTCAATCACTCATCGCAATTTGGATAGGGCCACCGCTGTCCACTGATTCGCCGCGCCTCATCTAAAAATTGCTCTGGCACGGTTGATTCCAACATCGTTGCCAGTTCTTTAATCGTGCTCAGGGTGAATTCAATACGCTGCGCATCTGCGAGCGGTAAAGCTCCCAACAGCAGGCCGCGCTCCATCTCTTTAAGTGCGCGTTGCATCATCTCAAATGCGCTCTCTAAAAGGATTTCGGGCATGCGCTTATTGGCTTCACTCGCGAAAGTTGTGGGGTTCTCTAGCGCCTGATCGATAGGATTAATGACTGCATCCTGAAGTGGCATGGTACACCTCTGATTGCAGCGTGATTGTCCGAGAAAAGCTACTCTGAAGCAAGCGGAATCGAGATTGGGAATGTTGATTCTTGGGGTTGGGAATTAATCCAACCCCAAGAATCGGAGCTATGCCAGTTCCAACTCGATCTTCTTCGCGTCAGGGTCCAGTTTTACGATCCGGAAGCTGCGAATCTGCCCGGCGCGCAGCGCCTCAGGCTTCGTCTCACTGCGCACCGGGCCGCTCTTCCAACGCGCATTGAGCATGGCGCTGAGAGACGACATATCGAGCTTCTGCGCCGCGGCTTTCGATTCTTCCTTGGCGGCGGCTGGGGCAATCCGGCACGTGGCCTGAATGCCTTCACCCAGTTCGACCCGCGCCCGTTCGCCGGATTCTTCGATCAGGCGGCCGGTTACCACATCCCCGACCTTGTGCTCGGCAATGTATTCATCCAGCCCCGTGGGAATTAGCTGCTTCATGCTGAGGCGCAACTGTCTCTTTTCCAGATCGAGTTCGAGTACCTGGGCCTTCACGATCTGTCCGAGTTTCAGCACGTCCTGCGGATGTTCGATGCGCTTTTCAGCACTGATTTCGCTGACGTGTACAAGGCCCTCAACCCCTTCCGCCAGCTGCACGAATGCGCCGAACTTGGTAATGCTGGTGATCGGCCCTTCAATGACTGTGCCCGCCGCAAACTTCTGCGCAGCCTGAGCCCAGGGATCGCCGAGCGCCTGCTTCAGTCCCAGAGAAATACGCCGCTCGCCCAGGTTCACACCCAGGATCACGGCTTCTACGGTTTCGCCCGGCTTGATTACGTCCCCGGCTTTCTTCACTTTGGTCCACGACATTTCGGAAAGATGAATCAATCCTTCGATACCCGGCTCCAACTCTACGAAAGCTCCGAACTCAACCACTCGCGTTACGGTTCCATGTATCCGGTCGCCAACCTTGTATTTTTCCGGAACCGCATCCCAGGGATGCGCCTGAAGCTGCTTCAGGCCGACGGAAATGCGGTGTTTCTCGGGATCGATCTTGAGAACCTTCACTTCCACCTGCTGCCCCACGGTGAGCACGTCGGAGGCTTTGTTGACGCGACCCCAGGAAAGATCACTGACGTGCAAGAGCGCATCCACGCCGCCGAGGTCGATAAATGCGCCGTATTCGGCCAGACTGCGGACGGTTCCGCTCAGTGTCGCGCCCTCTTCGATCTCGGAGTAGCGCTGTTCTTTGTTTTTGCGCTCTTCCTCTTCGGCCACGACGCGGCGATCCACAACTACGTCTTCATCGGCTACGTCGAGTTTGATGATGCGGCAGCGAATCTGCTCTCCAACCAACTTCTGCAAGGCGTTGGCGTCGCGCTCTCCGCTACGCGAGGAAGGCATGAACGCGCGCACGCCTACGTCCACACTGAGGCCGCCCTTTATTACGGCGGTCACCGTGCCAAGGATCGTAGTTTTTTCGGCAAATGCCTGCTCCAGCGCCGACCAGTCTTTCGGTAACTCCACTTTCAATCGAGACAACTCGTAGTAGCCTTCCGGATTGCGACCTTTTACCGAAACCGGTAACTTATCGCCGACCTTTACCTCCTCGCCCACGCCTTGGAACAGCGCCAGCGGCAGAATGCCTTCGGTCTTGTAACCGATATCGACAAATACCGACTCGGATGAAACGGCGACGACGGTACCCTCTAGCTGCTTGCTGTCATCCGGAGCTTTGCGCGAGTGCGTCTGCTCGTACTGGGCAAGAATGTTCTCGAAGGACTCGGTGGATTCGGAGGTGGACTGGGATTCAGGGTTCTTCGGGTTGGACATGAAAGGTAAAAGCCTCATTCTGGCGTTGATGCCGACTAGGATATCACCGCACCCGAGCTGGCGTGGGAAGGTTTAGTCGATCATCCGTCCTTCACCTTCGGCCATAGCTATGAATCTCGCCGCTGCCTCCGGTTCCAGCTCTCGCCGTGCGCTGGAGAGCTGGGCGAGTGGCTCGTCAAATCCGTCGTCTGCCAGCGGAAAGGTTCCGAAGTGCGATGCCACGCTGAGTCCCGGCTGCAGGATTCGGTGGGCCTCCACGGCGTCTGCCGGACTGCAATGCACCTCACCCATAAACCACTGCGGGCGGAATGCTCCAATTGGCAGCAACGCAAGCCGGGGACGAGGAAAGCGCTCAGCCACTTGCGCAAACTGCGGCCCAAAGCCTGTGTCTCCGGCAAAGTAGATTGCCTGGCCCGCAACGCTCGCCGTCGGGGGTAGCAGCACAAATCCGCTCCACAAGGTGGCGTCGCGATCCCATGGCGTGCGTCCGGAGAAATGTTGTGCTGGGGTGCATATGATCCGCACTCCGCTCTCATGCTGCGACTCCTGCCACCAGTCCATCTCAACCACATCGCTCACGCCGAAGCTGCGCAAACGGCGCCCATCGCCGAGCGGAGTATAAAAACGCGGACGGTGTGGGTTGCAGAGCCGCCGGATCGTTGTTCGATCCATGTGGTCGTAATGATCGTGGCTAAGCAGCACGAAATCTATTTTGGGCAGATCCTCGAATCGTATTCCGGGGGCACGCACTCGCCGAGGCCCTACGAATTGCAGCGGGCTCGCGCGCTCGGACCAGATCGGGTCCGTCAGGATGTTCAGTCCGCGCCATTGCAGCAGGAATGTCATGTGTCCGATGAACGTCAATCGCAGCGCGTCGGCTGAATCTTCCTCGCGCGGCACGCGTTCAGGAGGCGCAATTCCCGGCGAACTCTCGATCCACTTCGGCCACGGCCCCGGCTGCCGTGTGCGCAGCCAGCGCACCAGGTCGGCAAATCCCCGCAGACGCCGTTGCGGATTGTGAAATCGCTTGCCTTCGAAATGATCGCTTATAGGAGTGCCGGAATCTGCCATGAGTCTTGCTGTGTAGGCTAATTTGATGCAAAGTGCAATGGCAAGCTGGGCGTTGGCTCTGGAATGCGGTGCGGCTTACAATCTCCTCATGCCCCGAGTCGTCAAAAAGTCCGCGACTACGCCCGAGAGAGACATACTGAAGCTCATTCCCGCCGCCGAGCACAGGCCGCAGCACTCGTCGCGCCGGATCGGGATTCACACCTCCACCGCGGGAGGCGTTGAGACCTCGGCCGAACGCGCCTGGCGCCTGGGTTGCAATACCTTTCAGATTTTCAGCTCCAGCCCGCGCATGTGGCGTCCGTACGACATCTCGCCCCATCAGTGTGAAGAGATGATCCGGTTGCGTTCTGCCTACGATCTCAAGCCCTTGGTGATCCATGCCAATTATCTGATTAATGTCGCGGGTACCGATCCCGAGATACTGGAAAAATCCGTCTCCGCCTTTCGCGCCGAGATGGAGCGCGCAGTCTCGCTGCACGCCGAATACGTGGTCTTGCATCCCGGCAGCTTTCGTAGCTGCTCGCGCGCAGAAGGTATCGCCAACGCCTGTGCGGCCATTGCGCGGGCAACCGATGGGCTCAAGATGGCAGAGAATGGGGTGACGTTGCTGATTGAGAACACAGCCGGAGCCGAGTTCTCCTTGGGCTCAAGCTTTGAGAGCGTTGCGGAACTTATTGCCGCTCTCGCCGCTCACATTCCTGTCGCCTCCTGCATTGATACCTGCCACACCCACGTGAAGGGCTATGACATTGTGAGCGAGGCAGGCTACGCGGAAACCATGCGTCAGCTTGACGCAACCGTGGGCCTCGCCAATGTGCGCGTGTGGCACTGCAATGACGCCAAGGCTGCCTGCGGCTCCAAACTGGATCGTCATGAAAATATCGGAAAGGGAAGCATCGGCCTCGAACCCTTCCGCCGCCTGCTCAACGACCCGCGCAATGCGCACGCCGCATTCATCCTGGAAACCCCGATCGAGGAGCCTTTCGACGATCTTCATAACATCGTGACGCTGAAGTCATTGGCAGGGTAGTAGAGATGCGCTGCACAAGTTGTAGAATGAAATCTTACTCATTGCGCAATTTGCGCCACTATTAGGGCGAATCAAATATTCATGGCAGATCATCAGAAATCCGACCAGAAGCCGTCGCCGGACTCTCCCGCCGACATTGTTGAACAAGTCGCGGATGTCGTCCGTGAAGCCGCTGAAGGCTTTGTTGAAGAGGTAAAAGGAGTTGCGCAGGAGCTCGGCATTGTTGACCCTCCTGCGTCCACGCCGGAGGCCGTCTCCGATGTCTCCGCCGAGCCGCGCCTGCGTGCTGCCGGTCGTGCGGAAGACGACACCCGCTACGATCCCACTCCGGTTGAGCAGAAGTGGGCCGCGCTCTGGGAGAGCGATCTCACCCGTTACGCGCCTGAGCCGCCCTCCAGCGGCAAGCCTAAATACTACGTGGTTGAGATGCTGCCGTATCCCTCCGGCGCGCTGCACATGGGACACGTCCGCAACTACGCGATTGGTGACGCACTGGCCCGCTACATGTGGATGAGCGGCCACAACGTTCTGCATCCGATGGGCTGGGACTCCTTCGGGCTGCCGGCTGAAAACGCCGCGATCAAGCACCATCGCCAGCCTCGCGAGTGGACGCTTCACAACATTGCCGCCATGAAGGCGCAGATGAAGCGTCTCGGATTCAGCTATGACTGGTCTCGCGAGATCGCAACCTGCCTGCCCGAGTACTATCGCTGGAACCAGTGGTTCTTCCTCAAGCTTTTTGAAAAGGGATTGGCTTACCGGAAAAAGAGCAAGGTGAACTGGTGTCCGAACTGTGCCACCGTGCTCGCCAACGAGCAGGTGGTGAACGGCTGCTGCTGGCGCCACGAAGACACGGTTGTCGAGCAGCGCGAACTCGAACAGTGGTCATTGCGCATTACCGATTATTCCGAAGAACTGCTGCAAGGGCTCGACAAGATGGAAGGCTGGCCGGAGCGGGTTCGCACCATGCAGCGCAACTGGATCGGCCGCAGCGAAGGCGCGAATGTCGATTTCAAACTCGACGGTGGCTCCGAAACCGTGATCACAGTTTTCACGACGCGCATTGACACCATCTACGGCGCTACGTCGTTACAGCTTGCACCGCAGCATCCGCTCGTCGCCGAACTCGTTGGCAACGATCCCGCCCTGCTCGCCAGCCTGGAGCAGATGCTTTGGGATCAGAAGAAGGCGCGCGAAGCGGGAGACATCGGCCTGGTTGACAAGAAAGGATTCTTCACCGGTCACTTCGCCATCAATCCTTTCAACCAGGAGCGCGTGCCTATCTGGGTGGCGAACTACATCCTCATGGATTATGGCACCGGCGCCATCATGTCGGTGCCTGCCCACGATGAGCGCGACTACGAGTTCGCAAACAAATATGGGATCGAAGTGCGCATCGTCATCCTGCCCCGCCGAGAGCAGGAGCCGCCTGAAGCCGGGCAGCCCGAGCTCCTGTGCTGCCCTTTGTCGCCGAGGATTCGCTGCTCATAAACTCCGGCCCATTCAGCGGACTGGCCTGTGAAGAGGCGCAGAAAAAGATGGCCGAATACGCCGAGCAGAACGGCTTCGGGAAGGCGACCATCACCTATCGCTTGAAGGATTGGGGCATTTCCCGCCAGCGCTACTGGGGCACGCCCATCCCCATTCTCTATTGCGAAAAATGCGGCCTGGTTCCGGTGCCCGAGGATCAGCTTCCCGTGCTGCTGCCCGAGAACGTCGAGATCACTCTTGCCGGCGGTTCGCCGCTTACGCGCGTCAAGGAGTTCTACGAAGTTCCGTGTCCCAAGTGTGGAGGCATTGCGCGCCGGGAATCCGACACTATGGATACCTTTGTCGATTCGAGCTGGTACTTCTATCGCTATACCAGCCCAATCAACACCGCTCCGTTTGACAGCGAAATCGCGAACTACTGGTTCCCCATGGACCAATACATCGGCGGCGTGGAGCACGCCATTCTGCACCTGATGTACTCGCGCTTCTGGACCAAGTTCATGCGCGATATCGGTCTCATCCACAACGATGAACCGGCGCAGCGGCTGTTCACCCAGGGCATGGTAATCAAGAACGGCGCCAAGATGTCCAAGTCGCTGGGCAATGTCGTGTCGCCCGATGACATGGTGGCACGTTACGGCGCCGATGCCACGCGCCTCTACACGCTCTTTGCCGCCCCGCCGGATCGCGACCTTGACTGGCAGGATCAGGGAGTGGAAGGCGTCTATCGGTTCCTTTCGCGGCTTTACCGCTTTATTACCGAGAATCCGGTCCGCCTCGCGCCGGGCGAGTCACGCGACTATGACGTAGCCGCGCTCGCTCCAGACGCCAGAAAAGTGTTGCGAAAGTTGCACCAGACGATTCAGCGGATCACCGATGACTTCCAGGGACGCTGGCACTTCAATACATCGGTCGCGGCGATGATGGAACTGCTCAACGCCTGCATGGTCAAACAGGAACTCTTTGCCGCAAACTCCGCCGCGCCCAAGGCATTCCGTGCCGAGGTGCAGCGTAAGCTCGTACTGCTGCTCAATCCTTTCGCGCCATATCTCGCAGCCGAACTCTGGACCACCCTCGGCGAAGATCCGAACGCGCTGCTTCGCTATCCGTGGCCGCAGGCTGATCCTGTTCTGGCGAAGGAAGACGAGGTAGAGATTGTCGTGCAATTCAACGGCAAGGTGCGCTCACGCCTCACGGTCGCCCATGACGCAGAGGACGAAGCCGTCCGCCAGGCTGCGCTCAATGACGAGAAAGTGAAGGAAGCGCTGGTGGGCAAGCAGATCATAAAGGTCATCGTGGTCAAGAACAAGCTGGTCAATATCGTTATCAAAGGCTGAGGCATTGGAACATACTGCGCTCCCCTCCATCGTTGTCCTGGATTTCGGCTCGCAATACACGCAGCTTATCGCGCGTCGTATTCGCGAGCAGAACGTCTTCTCCGCTGTCCTGCCTTGTACGGCCAAACTGCAGGAAATTCGCAGCTACAATCCGGTCGGCATCATCCTCTCGGGCGGCCCCTGCTCGGTGTATGACGTGGACGCACCCCCAGCTGACCCTGAGATTCTTAACCTCGGGCTCCCTGTACTTGGAATCTGCTACGGACTCCAGTTCATGACGCACACGCTGGGAGGCACGGTACACGCCGCAAGCAAGCGTGAGTACGGTCACGCGCAGGTCTCTGTTCTGGAGAGCTCGGCCCTGTTCAGCGGTATGCCGGAAACACTGTCGGTCTGGATGTCGCACGGCGACGAGGCGGACAAACTCGCACCCGGATTCCGCCTCATCGCACGTACGTCGAATGCAGTGGCGGCCATTGAAAACACTGCTGCCGGATACTATGCGGTGCAGTTTCATCCTGAAGTGCATCACACCAGCTTCGGCACTAACCTGCTGAAGAACTTCGTATTCGGCATCTGCAACGCCCAGCCATCGTGGACGCCGAAGAAATTTATCGACTCGACGATCACGCAGATTCGAGAGACGGTGGGGGAAGGCCGCGCTCTTTGCGCCATCTCCGGTGGGGTGGATTCCAGCGTGGCCGCCACCCTGGTGCACCGTGCGATCGGCGACCGCCTGACCTGCGTGTTCGTCAACAACGGCGTGTTGCGCAAGGACGAGTACAGCAAGGTTCAGCACAATCTCCGCACCAAGCTCAAGCTCAACATCGATGCCGTTGATGCGACTGACCGATTTCTCTCAAAGCTCGCCGGCGTCACCGACCCCGAGCGCAAGCGCAAAATTATTGGCAACGAGTTTATCGAAGTCTTCGACGAAGAATCGCAGCGCATCAAGCGTGAGTACGGCGAGGTTCAGTGGTTGGTGCAGGGCACGCTCTATCCTGACGTTATCGAGTCGGTCAGCGTTCGCGGCCCCTCGGTCACTATCAAGAGTCACCACAACGTCGGCGGATTGCCCGCCAAGATGAAGCTCAAACTGATCGAGCCCCTGCGTGATCTCTTCAAGGATGAGGTGCGCCGCATCGGGCGCGATCTGGGAATGCCTGACGAAATGCTCCAGCGGCAACCCTTTCCAGGCCCCGGTCTTGCCGTGCGCATTCTCGGCGAGGTTACGCCCGACCGCGTCGCCCTATTGCAGGAAGCCGACGACATCGTTGTCACTGAGATCAAGCGCGCCGGACTCTACGAGCAGATCTGGCAATCTTTTGCGGTGCTGCTGCCCGTTATGTCGGTGGGCGTGATGGGCGACCAGCGCACCTACGCATACACATGCGCGATTCGCGCCGTTACCAGCGAAGATGGGATGACTGCCGATTGGGTGCCACTGCCCCATGAGGTGCTGAAAACGATATCGAGTCGCATCGTCAATGAGGTCACGGGAATCAACCGCGTCGTCTATGACATCACTTCCAAACCTCCCGGCACGATTGAGTGGGAATAATTCACTCAGCAAAACTGAATGGTTCCGAATGAGGTTCCGGGCCGCGCAGTTGCGGTCCGGAACCGCCCCGGCACTGGATAGTTACGCTTTGTCGGTATTTTCTTCTAGTTTCGCTGGCGTGAGTACAGTACATTAATTTCAATCCATAGCGAGTGACTGAGGCGGGCACGCGGAACGGTCCTCTTCGGATTTTCCGCGACGTTTGACTACGTTGCCACAACGAGGTGTAAAGCCCATGACAATTAAGCCGAATACGCCCCCCGAATCGATTGTTCTCTCTGCCGGGCCTGACGGAGCTGCTGCCAAGGGCGTCCGTTCCGGAGAAGCCGAACATGGTCGTATCATCAGACTATTGGAAACGGTGACGCAGGCTCTCTTCCGTCAAGCTTCTGCCTCTGAAGTGAACGCGATTCTGCTGGAACTCAATGGATTCACCCTGAACCATTTTCGCGAAGAAGAAAAGTTGATGGGTTTGCTTGCGTTTCCAGGCCTGGAGATGCACAAGCGAGAGCACGAACAGCTGGCGGCCTATATTCGCGGGCTATTGGACATGCGCTCCAAACAGGAAGCCTTACAAAGTGCTGTCGGTGTTCTGGCTCTGTGGCTGGACGCGCACCTTCGCATCACTGACAGATCCTTCTTGGAATTTCTCCAGCGCAAAACGCAGTAGCCACCGCAAATTCACATGATTACGACCCTGGACTCCTTCATAATAGGGAATCATGGCTAATTGCATTCATTGTGGCCGTACGCTTTCCGGGTTTACCTTCGGCAGAAAAATCTGTGGCTGGTGCAAGCAGCACGAGGCGGCGCAGCGCGGCGAAGGGGGTCAGTATCAGCCGGTGATGGCCACTCCGTGGCAGCGGCAGGAGTCGATGCCGATGCTGGTTACTCAGGCAATCTTCGGCATCAACGTTGCGGTTTTCATCGGAATGTTGCTCGGGGGCGCCTCGTTTATGAGTCCTTCGGCGGCGAGCGTGCTGGCATGGGGTGCAAACTACTGGCCATTAACGCTGCACGGACAGTGGTGGAGGCTGCTGACTTCCTGCTTCGTGCATTTCGGCATCATTCACATCGGGTTCAACATGTGGTGCCTGTGGGAGTTGGGCGCGCTGGCGGAGCGGCTCTACGGCCACATTACATTCGCATGTGTCTATCTTCTGTGCGGCATCGCGGGAAGTCTTGGCAGCATCTGGTGGCACAACATGCCGGTGCTGAGCGCGGGAGCGTCGGGAGCGATCTTCGGCATCGCCGGGGCGGTGATTGCGTCAATCAAGCTGGGTGAGTTTTCCTCCGGGGTGATGACAAAGGCCACGATGCAGAGCCTGATCGCGTTTGTCGGTTACAACATTGTGTTCGGTGCCATAAGCGGAATGACCGATAATGCCTGCCATTTCGGCGGGCTGCTGGCGGGGTTGGTGATGGGAGGCCTGATTGCGAAGGTTGCTCCCGAGCCGCGCCTGCTGCCGCGCCTGGGAGTGTTTGTATTGGTGGCCGCGCTGCTGGCAGGTGGAGCGATGGCCCTGCAGCGCAGCCGAGCCCGTTTCTATTATGTGGTGCCGATGGGCGATCAAAGTCTGCTGCACAAGCCCGTGATGCCGGGCTTGCGCTCCTCGCAAAATCCTCGCCGTCCCTAGTTGAGGAAGAATGTGCGATAGAGCGTGTCGCGCTGCACTGGACGAAAACCGGCATCGCGGATGATGCGGCGCAACTCTTCTTCTGTGGTGCAGTTGCTGGTTCCTGCCGCTTTCACAACGTTTTCTTCCAGCATTACCGAACCCACGTCGTTGCCGCCGAAGCGCAGGCCCATCTGGCAGACCTTCAAGCCCTGCGTCACCCAGCTTGCCTGCACGTTGGGGAAGTTGGAGAGGAAGATGCGTGAGATGGCGAGCGTTTTGAGGTACTCGACGGCGGTGGACTCCGGCCAGCCACGTCCACCGAGGGCGGTGTGCCTGGGTTGGAAGGTCCACGGGATGAAGGCCGTGAAGCCGCCGGTCTCTTCCTGTAGCCGGTAGATGTGCTCAAAGTGATTGATGCGGTGCTCCTCGGTTTCGCCGACGCCGAACATCATGGTGGCTGTAGTCTTCATGCCCAGATTGTGGGCCGTACGATGGACATCGAGCCAGTCCTGGGTGGTGCACTTGAGGCGGGCGACCTTGGCCCGTACCTCATCGTCGAGAATCTCGGCGCCGCCGCCGGGGATCGATTGCAGTCCGGCCTCCATTAGGCGTCGGATGGTCTCTTCAAGTGAGAGATTGCTGTACTCGGCGATGCCGAGGATCTCGCTGGCGGAGAGGCAGTGCAGATGCACCTGCGGGAAGCGCTCTTTAATGCCGCGGAAGAGCGACTCGAACCAGTCGATCTTGAGATCGGGATGAATGCCGCCTTGCATCAGCACGCCGGTTCCACCCATTTCGATGGTTTCGGCGATCTTCTCATAGATCTGATCGAGATTGAGCAGGTAGCCCTTCTCGCGCCCTGGACCCTTCACAGGCGCATAGAAGGCGCAGAAGGAGCAGTACTCGGTGCAGATGTTGGTGTAGTTGATGTTGCGGTCGATGATGTAGGTGACAATGCCGTCGGGATGCAGCTTGCGGCGGATGGCGTCGGCTTCCATGCCGATGCCGATCAGATCATCGGAGCGGAACATTTCGAGAGCTTGTTCGCGGCTAAGGCTCATACAGAATTCATGATACCGGAACTATCCGCTACGTGGGGGAGCAGAAGTTTTTGGGCCTCCGGCTGGTCTGAGAGATGCGTATGCGAGATTATGCGGCACGGTGCTGCGGTTGGTCTGCTTTCTTGTTTGAGCGCCGGCGGCGTTCGCGCAGGTAGAGCCAGAGAACGACGGCTCCGGCGATGACGGCGATGGCAATGAGTGTCCACAGTGCGGGGCCGTAGTAGCGGCGGAGCCAATGGAAGATGCTGTCTCCGTAACGTTCGATGATGAATGCAATGATGCAGAAGCGGAGCAGGCGTCCGAAGGTCCACGACAGGAGGAAGTGGTGCCAGGGGTAGCGCAGTGCTCCGGCGACCATTACAAAAGCCGAGGCGGGCATTGGCGGAGGTGCGATAGCGCCTACAAACAGGGCCCAGAAACCCCAGCGATCAAAGGCGGAATCGATCTTTTTGGAGCGATTGGGGCCGAGGCGTTTTTCCAAGGCTTCCTCGCCCCCCTTGCGGCCGAGTTGAAATGTAGGGCAGGCGCCGAAGACCGAGCCGGCGGTGGCCATGAGGGCGTAATACCACCACAGATGCTTGTGCGCGGCGGTGAGCACGATTAGAAGCGCATCAAAGCTGCCGGGGGCGGGAATGGCAGACATGTCGAGCAGCCCGAGAGGGAAGAAGGCGAGAGCACCGAAGCGGAGCACGGCGATCCAGAGCGAATGAACGAAGGTCGCTGGCAGAAGCCGTGTCATAAATGCTTAGAAGCAGAAAAAGTGGATTGGGTGCGAGGTGTACGGATTTGGTCTGAAGCTTCCATGCTCGGGGACAGGATTGTTTTATACAATCGAAGTTTGGGGTGAGTGCGTTGGAGCTGAAGGTAGTCGCCGGCTGTGAAGCTGGTGCATCGTAGGCTTGGCGGGAACATCCAATTTCTAACGTTTCTTATTTCTAATGTTTCTTAGCATCCAATTGGGAAATCAAACTTACATTGTGCGAACGAAGGAAGTGCCTTACATGCTTGAGTTGTGGACAGAGGTGGGTTGGTGAAGACTGAATGTATGCCGTTCACGGCGATCCCGCACAGCTCGCGGCTGTTTCTGGATTTTCTCTTTCAATACGACAAAGTGGAGGGATTTTTCGCGCATCGGCCGGATTCGAAGGCGGTGCTGGAGTATGCGCGTGGGTTGGAGTTTCCGGCGGAGCGGCGGGCGCGGGTGGCCGATGTGCTGGACAAGCAGAACCGGCGATGGGGCGCCACGGAAGCTACGCTGGCCTCGATTGAGAGGTTTCGAGAAGGTGCGGTGACCTGCATCAGCGGACAACAGGTAGGTGTGCTGGGCGGACCGCTGTACTCGGTGCTGAAGGCTGTCTCAGCATTGCAGATGGCCGAGGAATTGACGGCGAAGGGTGTGCCGGCGATTCCGGTCTTCTGGCTTGCGACTGAGGATCACGACCTGGAAGAGATCGCCAGCGTTACGATTCCGGCTGGATGCGAGCTGGAGAAGCTGACGGCGACGGGGCAGAACAACTCGGATGCTCCGGTGGGGCGGCTTGCACTGGAGTCGCGGATTGAAGGTCTGGTGGAGCGGGCGACTGCGGTACTCGGGCCCGGTTGGGTGAGCGATGCGCTGCGCGAGAGCTATCGCGTGGGTGAAAGCTATGGCTCGGCATTTGCGCGGCTGTTCACGCGCCTGATGGCGGGGACAGGGCTGGTGCTGGTCGATCCGTTGGAGGATGAGCTGCACGCGATTGCTCAACCGCTGTTCGGCGCGGCGGCCGAGCGCGCGGAGGAGTTGGACGAGGCGCTGCTGGAGCGCGGCAAGGCACTGCGCAGGGCGGGATATCACGAGCAGGTGCGGGTGACACCCGAGTCCACGCTGCTGTTTTCGATGGAGGGCAACCGGCGTACGGTGCTGCATCGGGCCGGGCGATGGATTCATGCTGGGGGCGCAGCGGGTGGCGCGGCGCGAGGTGCTGGAGCGGATTGCGGCGCATCCGGAACAGTTCAGTCGCCAACGTCCTGCTTCGGCCGGTGATGCAGGACTATTTATTTCCGACGGCGGTGTATTTTGGCGGACCGGCGGAGCTGGCGTATTTTGCGCAGGCAGGAGTGGTTTACGAAAAGCTGCTGGGGCGCACGACTCCGGTGATGCCACGGCTTTCGGCGACAATTATCAGCCCGGCGATGAGCGATCTGCTGGTGCGCTACCGGTTGAGCTTCCGCGACCTGTTTCATGGCAGCGAGCAGGTTTGCGAGTTGCTGGCATCGCGGGTGCTGGCGCCGGGGCTGCAAGCGGCTCTGCATCAGACCAGGGAGTCGCTGCAGAGGCATCTGGAAGAGCTGCGGGCAGAGCTGCAGAAGCTGGACCCGACGCTGGTGGACGCGGCTGCGCGGAGCGAGAGGAAGATGCTGTATCAGCTCTCAAAAATTGGCGCAAAGGCGGCGCGGGCGGAGTTGCGGCGGAACGAGGCGCTGACCAAAGATGCGCATCGGGTGCTGACCGAGCTGTTTCCCCACAAAGAACTGCAGGAGCGAGTGCTGCCGGGAATTTACTTTCTGGCGCAGTACGGGCCGGAGCTGATTACGGAGCTGAAAAAGGCCGCGGCCCCGCAGTGTCCAGGGCACCAGATTATAAGGCTCTAAAAGGGCTCGGACGACGAAGAATCGAAAGTCTGCAGAGGTGGAGTGCGTTGATTCCCCGGTTATCGCTGAAAAGCGCCGGCGCGAATCTGTGGCACCCGCATCCATTCCGACTAGTGCTACCATGGAGGCGCTATGTCAAAGAAGCAGAAGAATTCCGCGCCCGAAATTGGTTTTGAAGTGATGTGCCCTTGCTGCGAGGCGACGCTGCGGGTGGACCCGGTGACCCGGGCGGTCATCAGCCACACGCCGAAGCCAGTGGCCAAAACATTTGCCGATATGGAAGCAGCAGCGCGCGCCATGCGCGAACAGGATGTGCGCAAGGAATCGATCTTCCGGCAGTCGGTGGAGGCGGAGAAGAACAAGGCCGATCTGCTGGACAAGAAGTTTGCCGAGGCAGTGAAGAAGGCCAAGGAAGCTCCTGATATGTCGAAGCCGTTCCTGCGCGACTTCGATTTGGATTAGCGGGATTTGGATCAGTGGGATCTGGACCAGCGGGGATTTGGACTGGCGGGACCTGGACTAGAGACGAATGCTGCTGCTGGGGCACCGGGGCTGTCGCGGCGAGTTTACGGAGAATACGCTTGCTGCGTTCGATCACGCGATCGAGTGCGGCTGCGATGGCTTTGAACTCGATGTGCGACTGAGTTCGGACGGGATTCCAGTGGTATGGCACGATGCCCAGTTGTGCGGACGCTACATCGCACGGCAGACCTTCGGAAGCCTTCGCGAACGGTGCGGTTCCCGCATTCGCCAAATGAGGGCGCACGTTGGCCACTCGCCAGAAATGGCGGGTTCGATTGAGCTCTGCCGGTTGGAAGAAGTACTCGCACGCTACGCGCACGTTGCCTGGATGGATATCGAGCTGAAGGTGCGCGGGGTGGAGGCGCAGGTGGTCGAGTTGCTGCGCCACTATCGTCCGGCACGGGGATTTGTTGTTTCGTCTTTTCGAAGGCCAGTTCTGCTTGAGCTCCATCACATTGATCCTGAACTACCGCTGGGATTCATCTTCGACCGGATGCCACGGGAAGAGACTTGGCGCGGGCTACCCATTCAATTTGTAAAGCCGAGTGCGCAACTGGTGACCCCGGCGCGGGTGCGGCAGTTCCACGCTGCAGGAATGCAGGTGCTGACGTGGACGGTGAATCATCCCTCGGCGATGCGAAGACTCTGCGCGGCAGGAGTGGATGGGATGATTGGGGATGATCCGGCGGTGCTGGCGGCTTCAAGGCGTCTCGCGGCACCCGTGAGATAGCAGCACTTCTCAGGCGGCGACGCCCGTTGGTTTGAGGTTTTTAGGTTTGTAGAGGAAGTTGCTGCGTTCTTTTTCGAAGGCCTGGATTTCCTCTTTCATGCGGTGCTCATTCCAGTAAAGGGCGGGAGCGATGCGGGCGGCGGCCTGCACGGTGTTGTCCTCATTCCAGTTTTGATCCAGGGCGATGGGGACGCGGCGCAAGAGTATGTCGGCGAGGGTGACGGCGCGCTCGTAGGCGACGGCCTCGACGGCCTGGGCCACGAGTTGAGGACGGCCTTCGACGATGGGCAGGCGCAGGATGGGATCGCGCAAAGCGGTCTGAATTACGCACATGGCGTGGCGTCCATGCCAACGGGCGATGGCCTCGGTGCTCTCCTGGGGTATTCCGGTGGAGGCGTGGACGGCGCTGGCCCACTGCTGCAAGGTGTTCTCCACACCGCTCGACTCACCGAAGGTAGTCTGTGCTTCGGGAAGGCTATCCAAGTGTAGGCCCATGGTTTGGGCAGACTTTTGGGCGAGCTCGGCGGCAGTGGCGAGGGTACCTCCGAAGATGGACAGCAGGCCGAGTGCGCCTTCGTCCGCGTGGTTGTGGAGGACGTGGCGGCAGGCATTGGAGTCGGTGAGAATGCTTTTGCCTGAATCGTAGGCGATGGGGCGAACGCCGGCGTAACTGTAAGCAACAGCAGCGGAGGTCAGGCGGGCGGACGGGAACAGTGCTGCAGCGGCGCTCAGGAGAAACTCAAGCTCTTCGACGGAAGGTGAGGCCAGCGATGGGTCGCCCGTGTGGCTGACCTGGGTGCAGCCGACCTGCAACATCCCATTCCAGGGCGCGATGGAGATGGTGCATCCGTTGCGAAGCAATGTTGGCAGAGCCGCATGAATTCCGAAGGTGGGTCCGCCGGGCCAGCGGCGGAGCATGAGGTGAGAGGAGCGTACGCATTGGGCGAGCGGGGAGGGTGCGGTCAGGCCGGTCAAGTCCCGGACGAGATCGATCCAAGGGCCGGAGGCATTGATGACCCACTCGCTTTCCACGTAGTTTTCCTCGCGGCTGAGCAGATCGCGAAGGATTACGCCACGGACTCGGCCCTCCGCCGCGCGGATGGCGAGGACCTCGGCGTGGTTGCGAGCGATGGCTCCGGCGTCACAGGCGTCGCGCAGCCAGTCGGCTACAAGGCGCTCGGGGAAGTCGCAACGCGCGTTCTGGTAGGGATAGAGTGTCCAGTGCTGAGAAGGGTCAAGCGTGCCGCGAACGGATTCGAGCTCGGCTGGGGCTTTGGCCGGAGGAAGTTTTCCGAGTTTGCGATAGAGCCAGAGGGCGGCCCGGAGCTGAAGGCCGGAGTAGCGCGAATTGGAGCCAGCGGCGAGGATGAAATCGAGCGGCTGCACCAGATGCGGCTGCTCGCGTAGCAGAGTGGCACAGCCGCGCAAGGACTCGCGCATGATGCCGAATGAGCGTCGATAGGAGTGAGGGCAGCCATGAAGGATGCGGGCACTGCGGCTGCTGGCGCCGGAGGCGAAGTCTTCGCGTTCCACCAGAAGCACGGATTTGTGAGCCTGCGCGCACTCCCGTGCAAGCGCAACACCGTTGATTCCGCCGCCAATGATGATGATTTCAACGCGCTCCGGCAACGGGCCGCGTCCGGGAAAACTTCGCATACGAGCAGTTTAGATGCAGGTTTCGAGCAGAGCGGAACTGCTGGGCCGGTGAAAGTCTGCCGGGAACTTGCCAGTTGAGGCGCGGCGCGTGGAAACTAAAAGGCATGACAACAGGCCAGCGCTTTGAACGTGCAGTGGAGATTATGCATCGCCTGCGTGCCCCGGGAGGATGCCCGTGGGACCGCGAACAGACCTTTGAGAGCATCAAGAAATATACAGTCGAAGAGACTTACGAGGTTCTGGAGGCGATTGAGAATCGCGACTGGGAGGAGTTGCCGGGCGAACTCGGCGACCTGTTATTGCAGGTGCTGTTTTACGCGGAGATGGCAGGCGAGCAGGGGCATTTTTCAATCGACGAGGTGCTGGAGACCTTGAGCGACAAACTGGTGAGGCGGCATCCGCATGTGTTTGGCGACGTGCAGGCCGAGACCTCCGGCGAGGTGCTGAAGAACTGGGAGGCGATCAAGGCGGGAGAGCGCGCGCAGAAAGCGGCTGGCTCGGCTCAGGCAGTAGGTGCGGAGGAGAACGGGCCGAAGCCGCTGCTGGAGACAGTTTCAAGCGCGATGCCGGCGCTGCTGGAAGGAATGAAGCTATCGAAAAAAGCCGCGCATGTGGGTTTCGACTGGCCTTCAATCGATGGAATTTTCGAGAAGCTGGACGAAGAGGCCGGGGAACTGCGGCGCGAGGTCGAGCAAATTCCCGAAGGGCATGAAGAGGTTCCGGCAGAGCTTCAGGAGAGATTGCAGGATGAGGTTGGGGATCTGCTGTTTACGGTGGTGAACTTGGCGCGCTATCTGCAGGTCGATCCGGAGTCGGCGCTGCGGCGGACGAACCGGAAGTTCAGGCGGCGCTTTGGGCATTTGGAGATGCGGCTGCGGGCCGAGGGAAAAGAGTTGGGTGAGGCTTCGCTGGAGGAGATGGAGAAGCATTGGCAGGGAGCCAAGGGGCGGGAGTAGCTCAAGTTTCGGGGTTTCAAGGTTGCACGACAAACCCAGTTGCGGGTAGTGTGCTAGCCGATGAGATTTGAGCGCAGCTCGGGAATATTGCTGCATCCGACCTCGCTGCCAGGACCGTACGGTGCGGGCGATCTGGGGCCGGAGGCGTTTGCGTTCCTCGAATTTCTTGTCGCAGCCGGACAGAAAGTTTGGCAGGTTTTACCGTTGAATCCGACCGGTTACGCGGATTCGCCCTACCAGTGTTTTTCGGCCTTTGCCGGCAATCCGTTGCTGCTCAGCCTGGACCTGCTGGCGGAGCAGGGGTGGCTGAGCCGGGACGATCTGGCCGATGTGCCAGAGTTTCCAACTTCTTCAATCGATTATGGCGCGGTGATTGATTTCCGGTTCGCGAAGCTGCGGAAGGCGGCCGAGCGGTTTTTCACGGCAATGAGAGGGACTCCCGATTGCACACCTGAAAAAGCGCAGTTCGAACAATTTTGCATTGAGCAGGCGGCGTGGCTGCAAGATTACGCGCTGTTTATGGCATTGAAGGACTCGCACGGCGGCATTGCCTGGACGAAGTGGAAGCCAGAGCTGGCGGCGCGAGAGCCGGCGGCGCTGGAGCGGTGGAGCGAGCTGCTGGCGGCAGAGATCGCAGCGTATAAGTTCTGGCAGTTTGAGTTTTTCCGGCAATGGGGAGCTCTGCGTCAGGCTTGCCATCAGCGCGGCATCCGAATCATGGGCGATTTGCCAATTTATGTGGCGCACGACAGCGCCGATGTGTGGACGGCTCCCGAACTGTTCTGGCTGGATGAACGGGGAAATCCGCTGAAAGTTGCTGGAGTCCCGCCGGATTACTTCAGCGCGACGGGGCAGTTGTGGGGCAATCCTATCTATCGCTGGGATCGCTTGCGTAATGACGGTTTTCGCTGGTGGATTGCGCGGATGCGCGGCGTGATGCGGCTCTTCGACATGGTGCGTATCGATCACTTCCGGGGCTTTGAGGCGTACTTCGAGATTCCTGCGGGCGAGAGGACGGCGGTCAACGGCGTTTGGATCAAGGGACCGGGTGTGGAACTGTTCGAGGCCTTGGAACGCGAGTTCGGGGCTCTGCCGATTGTGGCCGAGAACCTGGGCGTGATCACGCCGGAGGTAGAGGCGATTCGCAATCGCTTCGATTTTCCTGGGATGGCGCTGCTGCAATTTGCGTTCGGGAACGATCCGCAGGGACCGACCTTCCGTCCGCACAACTACGAACGCAACCTGGTGGCGTACACCGGCGGGCATGACAACGATACGACGGTGGGTTGGTGGACCAGCGGGATTGCGGATTCGACGCGCAGCGAAGACGATCTGCAAAGCGAACGCGCGTTTGCCGGCAAATATTTAAATTTGCGCGGCGAGGAGATTCAGTGGGCGATGATTCGTGCGCTGATGGCCTCGGTGGCCGATACCGTGTTGATTCCGATGCAGGACGTGCTGGGGCTTGGCAGTCAGGCTCGCATGAACCGGCCGGGACGCATGGACGGCAACTGGAGATGGCGCTATGAGCGGAGAGAGTTGCGTCCGGAGATGGTGCAGCGGCTGCGGATGCTGACTGAATTGTATGAGCGCTGATGGAGGCAAGAGGCTTTGAGTTCACAGATGGAAAAGAACTGGAGCGGTTTGGTGCTTCGCACCTGTCACACGATGGGCGAGTTCCGGCAGGTGGTGGCGCTGGAGAAAGAAGTCTGGGGATTCGAAGATATCGACCTCGTTCCGTCGCGGCTGTTTGTAGTGGGGGAGAAGATCGGTGGTCATGTGCTGGGGGCATACGACGGCACGAAGCTGGTGGCGTTCGCCTTTGCATTGCCGGGAGTGCGCGACGGGCACGCATACATTCATTCGCACATGCTTGCTGTGAAGGAGGAACTGCGCAACACGGGATTAGGACGCGAGATGAAGTTGTTTCAGCGAGAACTTGCAATAAGCGAGGGCTACGATCTCATTGAGTGGACCTTCGATCCACTGGAGATCAAGAACGCTTATTTCAACCTGGAGAAGCTGGGCGCGGTGATGCGGCGCTACGTTGTGAATCACTACGGAATCACCTCATCTCCGCTGCAGGGCGGACTACCGAGCGACCGCCTGGTCGCCGAGTGGTGGTTGCGGTCGCCGCGGGTCGAGGAGACGCTGGCGTGCGGAAAACGCCCGGAAGTAGCCATTGCGGAGACGGTTGAGATTCCGGCGGAGATTTACGAATGGAAGGCGCAAGCGGAGACGCGCACGCGTGCCGCCGAGGTGCAGCGACAAACTCGCGAACTGCTGCAGAGGCACTTTGCACAAGGGCTCAGCGTGATCGGATACTTGCGCGCGGCTAACGGGGACGGGTGCTATTTGCTGGGGCGCTGGAGCGAGCGGTGATGCTGGAGAACTGGCAACAAACCAACCTTCGCAGCCCTGACTAAAATGCGCTGCTTTGTCACTCGCCGAAGATGCGGCGGGCTTCGTCTTCGGCGTTGCGCCAGCGGTCGAGGTAATTCTTTACCGACATGAAAGTGCGCGGTTTCATGCGGTCGATGAAGAGATGGCCATTGAGGTGGTCGATCTCATGCTGCAGGATGCGGGCGTACCAGCCCTGGGCTTCGACCTGCCGTTTTTCGCCGTGTTCATCGAGGTAGCGCACGCGAACGCCGGTGTGGCGCGGGACCTCGGCGGTGTAGCCGTTGATACTAAGGCAGCCCTCGAAGAATTCGACTTCAGCGTCGCGATTGGTGATTTCCAACTCTGGATTGATGAGGACGTGAAAGTCGATGGGCACGCGTCTTCGGGCCTGGAGTTGTTCGGCGGTCCATGAGCTGTGATATTCCGAGCGATCTTCGATGATGGCAAGTTGCAGGCCGAGGCCGACCTGCGGCGCGGCCAGGCCCACGCCGGGAGCAAGACGCAGCGTTTCATGCATATTGGCGATGGTCTGCTGAATCTCCGCGCTCTGAATTTCGTCGGCGCGAAGCCGGCGTGCGATCTGCCTGAGTACACGTTCTCCGGCTTGTACGATTTCTAGTTTCAATCGTGCGTGCTCCTCGCGGAGATTCTATATCAGAGCGGAATCTGCTCTGTGTTGGCATCTGAGCTTTTCGTAACGACACACACTTCTTTTGCTCCCCGACGGGAAAACCTATCGAAAAAGCGCGGCGAACTCAGCTCTGGGGAAGGGCATCTCATGTTCGAGGGGCTGTCCACGCATCGAATGCGCGGACTACTTACTCGCTGCTACTGGAGCCCACCATGGAAATAAAGACGAATGTTGCGCGCTTTCGCGCACTCTCCCGTTCTGAAGCCTGGCCTGCACTGCCGTTGCGGGAGTGGCAGGAGACTTATCACAATCTTCACATGTGGACGCAGATGGTGGGCAAGGTCCGCCTGGGACTGACGGAGAATACGAACCACTGGTGGAATGTTCCGCTCTACGTGAATGCCCGTGGTTTGACGACTTCGCCAATTCCCTACGGCAACTTTGTCTTTGAAATCCAGTTTGATTTCATCGATCACCTGCTGCGAATCGACCGCTCGGACGGTGTGCGCAAAATGTTTGCGCTGGTGCCGCGCACGGTGGCCGAGTTCTATGCTGAGTTTATGGCGGCGCTGCATTCACTGGGAATTGAAATCAAGATTTATCCCAAGCCGGTTGAAGTTGCGGACCCGATTCCGTTTGCGGATGACCACTTGTATCACGCCTACGACGCGGATGCGGCACATCGCTTCTGGCGGATTCTGGTCTCCTGCGATGCGGTGTTCAAGCAGTTTCGCGCGCGCTTTCTGGGAAAGAACAGCCCTGTGCAGTTTTTCTGGGGGAGCTTCGATCTGGCGGTGAGTCGATTCTCGGGGCGCCGTGCTCCGGAGCGTCCAGGTGCGGATGCGATTACGCGCGAGGCTTACTCGCACGAAGTGATCAGCGCGGGATGGTGGCCAGGCGGCTCGGGAGTGGAAGACCCGGCGTTTTACTGCTACGCGGTGCCGCGTCCGGAAGGGCTGGAACGCCAACGAGTGCTTCCGCAGGCCGCGTTCTTTCATCCCGATCTAAAGGAGTTCATCCTGATGTACGACGAGGTGCGGAGAGCCGAGTCGCCCGAGCAAATGCTGCTGGATTTTCTGCAGAGCACTTATGAGTCAGCGGCGGAGCTGGCGCACTGGAACCGGGAAGAGCTGGAAGCGGCTTCGCGCGCGGCCTGAACACGGCAAACACCACATCTGCTGACTACGGCAGATGTGGGGCACCGCACCGTCGATCACGAAAGTTGCGCGGTAAGCGGTGGCTCTGATACCGTCCACGCAGAATGAGAATCGAAGCGATTACCCTGCGCGAAATTCGCATGCCGCTGGTTCACTTTTTTGAGACCAGCTTTGGGCGCACGACGGAGCGCCGCATTCTGCTGGTCACGGTTCACGCCGAGGGCGTGGACGGTTGGGGAGAGTGTACGGCGGGCGAGCATCCGTTTTACTGCGAAGAATCCACCGATACTGCATGGTATGTGCTGCGCGAGTACCTGGCTCCGGCTTTTGCGGGCAGGGACTTGCAGAGTGGTCGCGAGGCGGCGCTGCTCATGCCCGCGGTGCGAATGCATCGCATGGCTAAGGCGGCGCTGGAGAACGCAGTGTGGGACGCCGAGGCGCAGGTGAAGCGGCTTCCTCTTTGGAAGCTTGTGGGGGGCACGCGCAGGGAATTGGCGGCGGGAGTTTCGATTGGGATTCAGGATTCGCACGAGCAACTGCTGGAAAAGATTGCGGTCGAAGTTGCGGCCGGGTATCAGCGGATTAAAGTGAAGGTGAAGCCGGGCTGGGACCTGGAGGTGCTCGAAAAAATTCGCGCACGCTGGCCGGGGATTCTGCTCTCCTGCGACGCCAACAGCGCATACACGCTGGATCATGTCGCGCATCTGAAGCAGTTTGACCGCTTCCGCTTGCTGATGATCGAGCAGCCACTTTGGAGCGATGAAATTTATTTGCACGCGCTGTTGCAGAGCGAGCTAGCGACGAGCCTTTGCCTGGATGAATCGATTTTGAACGCGCGCCATGCGTTGGCGGCGATTGAGTTGAAGGCCTGCCGGATTCTTAACATAAAGCTCGGCCGGGTAGGCGGATTCAGCGAGGCGATCCGGGTGCATGATGTGGCACTGGCGGCAGAGATTCCGGTGTGGTGCGGGGGAATGCTGGAGAGCGGGATCGGGCGTGCGCATAACCTGGCGCTCTCGACATTGATCGGCTTCTCGTTGCCAGGGGACGTTTCGGCGTCGGCGCGATATTGGCGTGAGGATATCGTCGAGCCGGAAGTGACGGTCTCCGGGCAGGGGACGATCGCGGTAAGCGACGATGTGGGACGTGGGTACGCGATCAAAGAGGATCTGATTGAGCGTCTGACGGTGCGCAAGGAAACGATCCGCGGCACGGGCACAGCTTAGGGCGCGAGCCGTGCGTTCTGGGCGGACTCGGAGTGGTTCAGATAGTTCAGAGCCTGCTCACCTGTCATAGGCGGGACTGGCCGGAAATCCCAGGAAGTCTCCTCTTCATTGATATGGATCGACTTGAAAATGAGCTCTTTGCCGTCGAAGTGCAGGATCATCTTCGTGGTGTCCCAGTGAGAGGGCGTAATTTCGCTCTGTTCGACGAAGAAGCGGCCACCTTTGTACAGCCTGCCAAGAATTCCCCAACCGAAGTCAACGTCCTTGAAGAGTACGCCGTCAACTTTCACTAGCCGGCCTACGGTGTCGTCGAGCAGTATTTCGCCATCCATTCCGGTGAAGACCGCGGTCTCGCGGCTGGGCGGATTGAAGCTGGGACTAGGAGTGAACTTGACGCGCGTGAGTTTGTGGCCATTCGGGGCGGTTGAGCTTTCGAGGTAAGTGAAGTCGAACGCGTCTGGGATGGTGGAGAGCATTGTGCGGGTGCGCTCGTCGTCCTGTTTCTCTTCCTGATGTTTGCGGCGCATCTGGGCAGGATTGAGCATCTTGCGCTCCCGTTCGTCCTCTGCTTTGCGCTGTTCGGGGGTGAGTGGCTTGCCGTTAATGAGCACAACGCGACTCACGGTTCCTTTGGGAGTGTTTACGAGGAGCTCGGTCTTGGTGCCGCCATGTTCGAGGTTGCTGCGCTGCTTCCATGAGAAGAGATGCAACTGGGCGTCATCTTTCATTTGGTTTTGAACGGCAGTGCGCACCTGCTCTTTGAGCGGGGGTTGCTCTGTGAAGGCGGGCACGGCAAAGGAGCTGAGCAGAATGAAGGCCAAGGTCACGGCGCGCATTCTGAATGAGCGGCACGGCAGTATTAAGTTGAACATGTGATGGAGCATCAAATCCCCAGACTGATTGAAGTTAGAAGCAGATGTACTGCGAGCCGTTGTAAGCAGATTTGCTATCCGGAATCGGGCGTACGGGCTGCGTTGGAGAGAGAACAAGATTGAGGATCCCAAAGGGCGTAAAATGGAAGTGGAAAGTGGCCTTAGACGTTGCCGCTGGCTCGCTGGTTCGCTATAGTCAAGTGAGCCAATAATTCTGCTGTTCCGCAAGGGATAGCGGAGAACTGCCATGATTTGGCGGTTGCCCGAGTTTAACAACGGGAGTGTTCGCATGTGGAAATCACGCAGAGAAGACGAGAAGCCATCAACTTCTCTTAAACCGGAGCCGCCGGCACCCGTAGTTCCGGCTCCCCCGTCATACCCAGTCCGCAGTGTGGAGACGCCAAAAATGGATACTTATCGCGCTGATGTTGCCCATATCGGAAAGTCTGTCATCATCAAGGGCGAACTGTCTGGAAGTGAAGATCTTTTCCTTGATGGCGAAGTCGAGGGCAATATCGACCTCCACAATCACAACCTGGTGATCGGTCCGAATGGCCGAGTGCGCGCCAACGTGCAGGCCAAGGATGTGGTGATCCACGGCAAGGTGGATGGCAATGTCACGGGAGTGAACAAGGTCGAGCTGAAGAAATCGGCGCAGCTCACAGGTGACATCAACACGCAACGCATTGTGATTGAAGATGGAGCGTTCTTTAAGGGCGCCATTGATATCCGCAAGTCGGATTCCAAGGTGGATTCCAAGGTGGAGAGCACACGTCCGGCGACGCAGGGGGCTTCGGCATCGAGTAGCTACGCCACGGCAAGCGCGAGTCCGGCAGTTGCTTCATCGGAAAACAAGTAGAATGAGCGTATAGGGGCTGGCGCATGTGAGTGCGCTGGTCTTATCGCTAAGTACTGGCCAGGTCTCCATTGGGTTTCCTTCGCAATTTATTCGGCGGCAGCGCGCCAGCATCGGCAAGCGGTGAGAACGCTCCTCGCATCCCGCGGCGATCGACGGGGTTCCAGCAGTTCACCAGGGCCATTCTCCGCCCTGATGGGCAAAGGGTGCTCGACCTTGGGCCGACTTCCAGCAGCAACATCCATTTCATAACCGGGCTTGGGCACAAGGCTTACAATGAAGACGTGCTGATTGCGGCGACTTCCGGTCGCCTTGTGATTCCCGGATCGGAACCAGAGACTGAGACGGTGGATGTGGAGCGCTTTCTGGCCGAGGATCTGCAGTACGAGACCGAGTCTTTTGACGCGGTGCTGATGTGGGATGTTTGCGATTACCTGCCGGAACCGCTGGTAAAGCCTGTGGTGGAGCGCATCTACCGAATTACGAAGCCGCACGGAGCGTTGCTGGGCTTCTTCCATACACGCGATGCGGGCGCAGAGGCACCGTACTATCGCTATCACATCAAAGACGAGGAGACGCTGGAACTGCAGCAGGGGCCGCAATTCCAATTGCAGCGCGTCTTCCAGAACCGCCACGTGGAAAACCTCTTCCACGAGTACAACTCGATCAAGTTCTTCCTGGGCAAGGAGAACATTCGCGAAGTGTTGCTGGTGCGCTAGCTAGGCGGTTTCGAGTTCCTCTTCCAACAACTGTTTGTTGTGCAGATCGGTGTAGTAGCCGTTGAGCGCCAGGAGTTCGTCGTGAGTTCCGTATTCGACGATCTCTCCGTGGTGCAGCACGGCAATGCGGTCGGCGTTGCGTACGGTGGAGACACGGTGCGAGATGAAAATGGTGGTGCGTCCCTTCATCACCTCGCGCAGGCGATTTAGGATCTCATCTTCGGTGTGGGTATCGACGCTGGCGAGAGCGTCGTCGAGGATGAGAATGCGCGGCTCGCGAATAACGGCGCGGGCGATTGCCGTGCGCTGTTTCTGGCCCCCAGAGAGGGTAAGCCCGCGCTCGCCGACCATGGTCTCGTACTTCTCGGGAAATCCCTCCACATCCTGTGCAATCCGTGAGATCTCAGCGGCTCGCCGCACCTGTTCGTCGGTTGCGTCTTCTACGCCAAAGGCGATGTTTTCGCGGATTGTTGCGCTGAACAGGAAAGTCTCCTGCGGTACGAATCCGATCTGGTGACGCAGAGTTTCCAGCGAATACTCGCGGATAGGGCGTCCGTCGATCAGGACCGATCCGGGGGCGGCATCATTGATGCGCGGAATCAGCGAGACCAGGGTGGATTTGCCGGAGCCGGTGGGGCCGACGATGGCAAGGCTGGTTCCGGCGGGAATTTTTAGATTCAAGTTGTGCAGGACGGCCGTGCCGGGTTCGACCGTCGAGGACAGTGCTGCATCGTGGCGATGGGGCTGAAAGTCGTAAGCGAAGGATAGATCGCGGAATTCGATTTCGCCGCGAATCTCGGTGCTCTCGGGCACGGCGAGCATCGCGGGATTATCCGCAATCGTGGGCTTCTGGCGAAGGATTTCGTCGATGCGTCCCATGGATGCGGTGCCGCGCTGGAAGATGTTGATGACCCAGCCGAGGGCGATTACAGGCCAGGTGAGCTGGATCATGTAGGTAGTGAAGGCGACGAAGTCGCCGACCGAAATGCGGTGGCGGAGCACTTCCTGGCCGCCGATCCAGAGCACGATGACGAGAGCAAAGCCGAGCATCATCTCAAGCGTGGGCCACAACATTCCCATGAGGCGGGCGAGCGGCATGGCGCGGTTGATGTAGTCGGTATTCTCGGTTTCGAAGAGCGCGATTTCGGCGTCTTCCTGGGCGTAGGCGCGGATGAGGCGCGCGCCGGAGAAGTTCTCCTGGGCTCGCGCGCTGATGTCGCTGAACTTGGCCTGGATGCGCTCAAAACGCTCGTGAATCCGGGTGCCGAAGTACTGCACGATGATGCTGGCGACGGGCAGCGGAAGGAAGGCCCAGAGGGTGAGCTTGGGACTGATGCGGGTCATGAAGATCAGCGCGCCGGTGGTAAATACCAGGGTGTTGGCCGAGTACATGATCGCCGGGCCGAGCAACATTCGGACGGCGTTAAGGTCGTTTGTGGCGCGAGCCATGATGTCGCCGGTGCGGGTGCGCTGGTAGAAGCCGAAGTCGAGGGCTTCGAGATGGCGGAAGATATCGTTGCGCAGGTCGAACTCGATCTCACGCGAGATGCCGATGACGATCCAGCGGGTGAGGAACTGGAAGATCCCTTTGCCGGCGGCAACGGCGACGAGCAGGCAGCACCAAGTCAGCAGCTTGCCATGCGTGACGCCATGGTTCAGATCGTCGATGATGCGCTTGATAATGAGCGGAGTGAGAATCCAAATGCCGTTATTGCAAAAGACCGCGACGGTTCCGGCGACAAATCCCTTCCAGTACCGCTTCATGTAGGGGAACAGGGGCCGGAGCTGGGAGAATTGCAAGGGTAGTCACCTGGAAATGCAGTTGGAATATAGATGCGATTGTAGCAGTGGTAGTCGCACAGTGCCTCTCTGGGGCGGTGCGGCGAGCTAGGTTGGAACCTTGAGCAGGAGATAGCCGCCGAGGAGGCCGAAGATGAGGTCGGGCGCCCAGGCGGCCATAGCGGCGGGCAATTGGCTGGCATTGCCCATGGCTTCAAAGAGTCCGGCGGCGACAAAGTAGATGATGGCCACGCTGAGGGCTACGGCGATGCCGGTGAGCGCCCCTTTGCGTCCGGCGGAGAGCGAGAAGGGAACGGCGAGCACGGCCATGACAAGAGTGATGAGAGGATAGGCGAACTTCTTCTGCAACTGCACGCGCAGGCGAACGACGTCGAAGCCGCTCTGCTGAAGGTCGGCGATGTAGGCGCGCAATTCATGGTAGTTCATCTCCGAACTCTGGCGCACCTCCTTCTTGAAATAGCCGGGCGGCTCGATCAGGGTTGGGAAGGTTTCGGCGTCGAAGCTGTGAAAGCCTGCGACTCCGAACCGTGGAAGGTGCGCACCCAGCCGTGCTCGAAGACCCATTTCTTCAACTGCTCGGACCAGTGGGCGCGTGAGGCGTGGACACGGCCGGTGAGTTCGAAGGTTGCAGGATCGAACTGGAAGGCTGTGATGTTGGCGAAGGTGTTCTGGTCGGGATCAAAGAACTCGTAATAGTAAATGGTGTTGTGCTCGCCGAAGATCCACTTGCGGTCGGGACGGAGATAGGTCTGCGCGGGTTTGCCCTTGATCTGGTTGCGGAGCGTCTCCTGGCGCTGATTGGCGGCGGGGATATAGAACTGGTCGAAGAAAAATAGGCCGGTGCTGATGGCGGCGGCGATGACGAAGACCGGAAAAATGACGCGATAGATGCTGGTTCCGGTGGCCTTCATCGCGGTGATCTCGTTGGTCTTCTGCAGCAGTCCGATGGTGGTGAGAACGGCCAGCAGGACGCTGAGCGGCGTCATGATGTAGATCATCGAGGGGGTCACGTTGAGCAGGTACTGGCCCACCATGAGCATTGGAATGTGGTTGCGCACGATGTCGCCGAGCAGTTCGAAGAAGGTGAAGACCAGGGTGAGCAGGATGAACGACAGCAGGATCATGCCGAGATACATGGCAAAGTCGCGCAGGATCATTTCATCGAGCAGAAGCGGATAGCGCCCACCGAGGCGTCTGGAGCGGGACGCCCGAGAGTTGCGGAGAGCGCGGCGGGCTTTCGCGGGCATGCGTTCGGGAATCGCATCCGAATTGCCGTTCGCGCCGGAAAGTCCGCGGTGGATTGCGTCGAGGACGGCGTCGTGGATGGCATCCCAAGCGCCGCGCAGCGATCCAAGATCGATGACGGTACGTTCGACGCGGTGCAGGAGCACCAGTCCGGCGATGAAGAAGAAGAAATTGGCGGCCCAAACGCCGACGCCCGGCGGAATCCTGCCGCTGCGTCCGAGGGAAATTCCGGTTAAGGAAATGAAGTAGTAGAGAAAAACCAGAACGATGGTGAGCACGAAGCCCATGCTCTTGCCGCCCTTTTTCGACGACAGGCCGAGCGGGATTCCGACCAGAGCGAGAACCAGGCACGAGGTTGGCAGGGCTAGGCGGCGGTGAAACTCCACCAGATACCATCGGGCGCGCGCGGCGGGTGTGTCCTGCGGATTGCGCGGCTTGAAGTTTTCGGTTTCCGGATGATGGCCGCGATACCAGAGCTCGGCGGTGCTCATTTCATTGACCGGAACCAGATCCTGCTTGCCTTCATCCGGTGGAGGAAGCGCGATGGGCAGGTCGGTCTGAGCGAAGGTGGAGATCTCGTACTGATCCGGGTTCTGGGGCTGCAACTCCTGTTGCGAGCCGTGGTTGAGGTGCATGTGGATGGAGTTGGGACTCTCCGACATGATCACCCCGCTCTGCGCCAGCGTAATCTTGGGCGCGGCAGGGTCGCTGATATCGGCCAGAAAGACGCCGCGCCACTGCGAGGCGTTGGAGCCAGAGCGCACATCCTCGACGTAGAGCACCATGTTCTTGAAGTCTTCGTAGAAGACACGCGGCTGAATCTCAAAGGAGGCCTGCGAACTCTTGAGCTTGTTCTCCAGTCGGGCAAGCGCCGCCGAAGACATGGGGGCAAGCCAGATGCTGTTGGCCAGCGCCAGCAACCAGGTGGCGACGGCAAAAATGGCGATGATGCGGACAAACATCCAGGCGCCCAGGCCACTGGCGCGCATGGCGGTGACTTCGCTGTCGGCGGCCAGCCGGCTGAGGCCGATGAGAATTCCGACCAGCAGGCCCATGGGGATGGTGATGGTGCAGGCTACGGGCAGGGTGAGGAAGAAAAGCTCCGCGACGCTGGGCAGGGGAGCGCTGTTGCGAACGACGATTTCCAGCAAGTCGTCCCAGGTCGCGCATGAAAATGACGAAGGTAAACAGGGCCACGCCGATGGCGGCGTGCTGCACAACTTCGTTAAGAATGTAGCGCGAAAAAATCTTCACGGCGCGACCGAGACACCTTTGATTATGACTGAATTCTTCGAGTCTAGCATGACCGCAATGCCTTGGGGCTGCTATCCTAGGCAGGCTCCTTTACGAGGCTGCAAGCGGACTCGTTCTTCGATGGCGCAAGGTAAACTTCGACTTCTTCTTCTCTGGCATATGCACCAGCCCTTCTACAAGGACCTGGTCAGCGGTGAATACCGCCTGCCCTGGGTGCGTCTGCACGCGCTCAAGGACTACTACGGCATGGTGAAACTGCTGGAGGAGTTTCCGCAGGTTCACCAGAATTTCAATATCGTGCCTTCGCTGGTGGCACAGATTGAAGATTACAATTCCGGAGTTTTCAAAGATCCGTTCTGGGATGTTGCGGCCAAGCCAGCCGCAGAGCTGAGCCTGGAAGAACGACATTTCGCCCTGACCTATTTTTTCCAGGCGCACGGCGAGCGGATGATCGGGCGCTATCCGCGCTATCGCCAGTTGTGGGAGCAGGTGCGCGGCGCCGGCGCCAGACCCGGCCAATGCCGCCATCACCTTCTCTGAGCGCGACTACCGCGACCTGCAGGTGCTCTCGCAGATTGCATGGTTCGACGAATACTACCTCGAGCGACCCGGCGGTGAGGGCACTGATCGAAAAGGGGCAGGGCTTCAGCGAGGAAGATCAGCGCTTTGTGATGAGCAAGCAGCACGAGATTTTGAAGGGTGTGCTGCCGGCCTATCGCGAGGCGGCTGCGCGCGGCTCGGTCGGAGCTGTCGCCCAGTCCGTACTATCATCCGATCCTTCCGCTGATCTGCGACACCGACGTGGGGCGCGAATCGGTTCCTGGACTGCCGCTGCCGCTCGGAGCGCTTCCGCCGTCCGGAAGACGCCGAGGAGCAGATTCGCCGCGCGCTGGAGTCTGCACGAGCGCACCTTCGGGGTGCGTCCGGTGGGGATGTGGCCGAGTGAAGGTTCGGTCTCCAACGAAGCCGTGAGCATTGCGGCGCAGCATAGGGCGTGCAGTGGCTGGCGACGGATGAAGGCGTGCTGGGACGCAGCCTTGCCCACGAGATGAGACGCGACGGCGATGGCTATCTTGACCCGAGCAGCGCCGAAAAGCTCTACAACATTTACCGCTGGGAGTTGCGAAGGCCAGCGATGAACATGGTCTTCCGCGATCACCGGATCAGCGACTTGCTGGGCTTTGTCTATTCCGGAATGGGCGCGTCCGAGGCGGCGGGACACCTGCTGAACACCATCAAACGCGCCGCCGCACCGGTTCTGGAGTCGGGGCGCGATGCGGTGCTGTCCATTATTCTGGACGGCGAAAACGCGTGGGAAGGCTACGAGCGCAACGGGCGCGAGTTCCTGCGTCGCTTCTATGACAGCCTGCAGCGGGAGCCGCAGATCGAGCCGGTTACGATCTCCGAGGCGATTGCGCGGCAGAAGCCGGAGACTTTCGGCAAACTGCGCGGACTGGTTCCGGGCTCGTGGATTAACGCCAATTTCAACGTCTGGATAGGCGCGCCGGAGGACAATAAGTCATGGGATTACCTGAGCCAGGCACGCGAATTTTACGATGACAACGCGAGCCGCGTCCAAGGAGGAACAACGCAATCTGGCTTATGAAGAGTTGCTGATTGCCGAAGGCAGCGACTGGAACTGGTGGTACGGCCCGGAACATCACTCGGCGAATGATCGCGATTTCGACGAACTGTATCGCAAGCATCTCTCCAACGTGTACACCACGCTGGGAGGAGTTCCGCCCGATCATTTGTCGCGGCCGATTTCAGCGGCGTTGATCCGGTCGGTCATCGCGCCGCAAACGGCCTATGTGCGACCTGTCGATTGATGGGCAGGTGAGCAGCTACTTTGACTGGATGGGCGCAGCTATGTTCTCCGGCGACCGGCGGGGCGGCAGCATGCATGGCAAACTTTATGTGCTTGAGTCGATTTACGCCGGCATTGATGAATCACACTTGTATGCGCGCCTGGATTTCGCGGCCAAGTTGCCAGAGGGCGATATGACCATCACACTGCATTTTGCGCTGCGTGACGGTGAGCAGACGATTGGGAGTTTCCGTCTTGAGGCAGAGCTGGCGCAGAAACAGATTACCGGCTGGAAGCTGCGCAAAGACGACAACGCGATACTTGCGTCGGAGAGTGAACCGAAAGGCATTGAAATCGCCTTTGGGAAGATACTCGCCATAAAGCTTCCGATGGCGCTTGTGGGCGCACAACAGGGACACACCTTCAACATTCGTTTCGTGCTTTACCGGGATCATCTGCCGATAGATGCGCTGCCACAGGAAGGCTCAATGGAAATCCAGATTGCGCCGGAAGACGTGCTCGCCGAGATTGCCTACGAATCGCAGTAGGCGTGTTCGCCAAGGCCGAAACCCACATTCGCCGAAGGCGCGGATCTCGGCCATCAACAAACGTTAGCTTGATTTCTGTGGAACGCGCGGGGGCGTGTCGAGCATTTCGCGTATCTTGCGCGCCAGCACCGCAAGGCTGAAAGGCTTCTGTAGAAACGTCAGGCCGGCATCCTGGACCCCGTGGCGCACGACCGCATCATCGGTATAGCCAGACATGAAAATAGTTTTTATCGCTGGGCGCGCGATCTGCAGCAGCAGCGATAATTCCCGGCCACTCATCTTCGGCATTACAAGGTCTGTGAGCAACAGGTCAAGGGTGTGTTCGAATTGGCTGGCGACGGTCAGTGCCTGTGGCCCTGACTCAGCGGCTAGGACCGTGTACCCCAGACCGCCGAGGAATTCACGCAGTGACTCGCGAAGCGCGGCTTCATCTTCGACCACAAGCAGCGTCCCGGCGCCGCGCTGGAACCAGTCCGTCTTTTGGGCTTCTGTACCTACGGCGCTCTGCACCCGGGGAAGGTAAATGGTGAAGCTGGCGCCATGTCCCAGTTCGCTGTCAGCAATCAGGTAGCCACCGCTTTGTTTCACAATTCCATACACCGTGGAAAGGCCAAGCCCAGTGCCCTTGCCAACACCCTTGGTCGTAAAGAAGGGCTCGAACATGCGCTGCTGAACTTCTTTCGAAATTCCGGTGCCCGTATCGGTGACCGAGAATACCGCGTAATCTCCCGGCTGTACGTATGGGTGCTCGGCGATAAAGGCTGGGTCGGTGGTGAAGTTACGGGTTGCAATCGTGAGTGTGCCGCCTTGAGGCATGGCGTCACGAGCGTTCACGCTCAAATTCATTAGCACTTGAGCGAGCTGGTCGGGGTCGGCTTGCACTGTCCAAATCGACTCTTCCTGACTGAGGTGCAACTCGACATCTTCGCCGATGAGTCTATGCAACATCTTTGCCGATTCTGTGATGGCGGCATTTAAATTGAGTGCGACCGGAGCCAGCACCTGCTTGCGGCTGAATGCCAGCATCTGGGTGGTGAAGCTTGCCGCGCGGTCTGCGGCTTTCATGATGGCCTGGACATTCTTGCGCAGGCCGTCATGCGGCGGGAGGCAATCCATGGTGATTTCGGCGTAGCTGCGGATGACCATGAGGAGATTGTTGAAATCGTGAGCGGTGCCTCCTGCGAGCCGGCCCACGGCCTCCATCTTCTGCGCATGAAGGAACTGCTGCTCCAGTGCCAAACGCTCCTCGTCAGCCCGCTTGCGATGGGTAATGTCCTGAACTACGCCGATGATGTGAGTTGGTTTTCCGGTGCTGTCGCGCAGTGGCGTGCGATGGGAGGCAATCCAGCGGACAACTCCGCCCGGGGTCAGAATGCGATATTCGATGTCCGGATCGAACTCTTGCTGACCGCTGATCACGCTCTTGCGTTTCTCAAGGAATCGCTCGCGATCTTCCGGGACGACAGCGTCGAACAACATATCCAGGGTGAAGACCTGTTTATCTTCCAATCCGAGGATGGAGCGCGCTAACGCATCGCACTGGATGATGTCTTTTTCGAGGTCGCGGCTCCATACGCCCAGCTTCGCCGCATCGAGAGCGGTACGCAGCGTTTGCTGGTTGGCGCGAAGTTTGAGCTCGATATCCTTTCGAGTCGTAGTGTCCACTGACGCGCCGAAGGTCCGGATGGGATGCCGAGCTTCTGCCTCGCCTCCAAAAGTTGTTTCGGAGCGAACCAGCACCCATCGCACGCCATCTGGGTGTGCGATGCGGTGTTCAGTGCGAGCAAAGCCGTTGCCATTTGGATCATCACGCTGACGAATGGCCGAGAGTACAGATTCGCGATCCTCGTGCAAGACGCGATCTATGACTTGTTCAACTGTTACTTGTTCATTTTCACCGAATCCATAGATTGCCCTGAAGATTGGTGAACAGTGGAACACTCGGGACTCGTGTTCAAACTCAAATATGCCAAACTGTGCGGCCTTTGCAGCCAGAGTCAGGCGATGCTGGCTATGGCGTAGCGCCTCTTGGCTGCGAACGCTTTCGCTCATGTCCCGCACGGAGGCGATCACGCAAGGGCGCCCGCGCAGTGTGATGAGGCAATTATGAATCTTCACCGGAATTCGAGTTCCATCTTTGGCTACAAGAGTCTGGTCGAAGATCGCCTCGCCGTTTTCACGAAGTTGAGCCCCAACATCAATGGCGGAAACTCCCGAGTCTGGGTCGTCTAGATCCTTGGGAGACATCGAAAGGAGTTCCTCGCGGCTGTAGCCAACGCGCTCGCAATATAGGTCATTGACCTCGATAAACCGTCCGACCCCACCCTGCGGATTCAATTCATTGACGACAATCGCATCAGAAATGGTGTGGAGCAGGCCCTGCGTGCGCTGCTCGCTTTGGCGGAGCGCCGCCTCGGCGAGGAACCTGGCCAAAGCGATGGCCAGATGATTTGCGAGACCTTCCCATAACGCAATTTGTTGGAGCGAAAAAAGTCCCTCGCGCTTGTCGTTTAGTTGGAGCAAGCCGAGGCACTTGCCGCCTGCCTTCAAGGGGATCAGGCCGACTGATTCGTAATCGTTGCGCAGGAAGCGGGCATATCGGACTTGATGCTCCTCGGCGATGGTTGCCCTCAGTTCGCTGGCGTGGTTGGTCCAGAAGCTTCCTTGTGCGGTGAAGAACTCTTGCGAGAGATCGAAGCGGCCACGGATGACATCACCGCAGAGACAGTCCAGAACAGCACCGTTGTGGTCGTCCCGGAGCACATCGCCGGAGCAGTCCTTGGAGCAAAGCGAGTTTTCATCGAGGAGGAACTCCGGGGGAAATCCAACGGAGTGAAAGTAAGGGAAATCGTCCCCCTCACGCAGACGTATGCCAACCGCCTCACAGTGGCTTTGCCGCTGGAAAAATCCCAGTGCCGCATCGATCAGATTGCGCGGGTCAGTGCTGGCATTAACAAGATGAGAGAACTGGATGGTCCTGTCGCGTTGCTCTTCCCAACGCTGGAGATCAGAGCTATCGAAAGTATTGCTGTCCGGAGTGGGGGAACCGCCGATACCCCTTTCATTTGACATAGATCGCGTCCATGATCCCAGAATGACGGTTCGATACTGCACAGTTGAATATTGGCTCTTCACTGACTGCGGTTTTCACGAAGAGCCAAAAGCCGTATCTCGGACTCGGCAGGACTAAGGGGTTTTAAGGCCGCCAGAATAGCTCAGCATCTGTCCGCAAACAAGGATCTTCGTCACATGATTGTTCCCGAAATGGGACGCTCCTGTATGATTTTCAGAGCGACCCATTTCGGTGAAGGTGAGTTGGAGGCAGCAGGAAGAATATGTCAGGAAGTGATCCGGAACGCATAGCCCGCGAGGTTGTTGAGTTGTGTGCTAACTGCGAGCAGTGCAGAGAGTTCATGGCAGACACGGGATGCTTGTTCTTTCCTGGATTATTCCGTCTGCACGATCGGGAGAAAGCGGAAAACAAGCAGATCACCTCAGACGAACTGAAGGAACTGGTAGATAGGTGCAACATGTGCGGTCTGTGTTCGTGTCCGTCAGTTCGCGCCGATATACGAAAAGCCAAGGATGCATTCATCGCCCGGGACGGTCTGAAGGCTTCCACTCGTGTGCTGGAGGATGTGCAGCGCGTATGGAAGATTTGCGGCGCGTATCCAAGGCTGGCGAATCTGATTTCCGAGATCAAGCCTGCCGCCTATGTGGCCAAGCGACTGGCGGGAATTCATCCGGAGCGAAAGCTGCCGAAGTTGCCCGAGGAGAGCTTCGACAGTTGGGCGACAAAGCGCGGACTTCATCTGAAGCAGGAGACTGCTGGGCCCAAGGTCGCTTATTTTGTTGGCTGCACCGCGCGATATCTTTTTCCTGCAGTGGCCAAGGCTACGGTTGAGGTGCTGGAGCGAAACGGAATTGCGGTTTATTTTCCTGATCAAAAATGCTGCGGTATGCCGAGCCTGCTGGAGGGTGACCGGCCATTTACCTTCGAACGTGTCGGCTTCAATCTACAGCAACTCGAAGATGCAATCGATGACGGCTACGATATCCTCTGCTCCTGTCCGACCTGCGGATACATGCTGAAGGGCGTTTTGAACGAGGGTGCGTATTTCTCCGAGGCGTACCGCAACAAGCTGATACAGATGTTGGCCGAGGCTGGAGGCGATCTTCAAAAGGTGTGGGCGCACATCCTGGAAGAGGAAGCTACTCCGGAGGGACTTGCTACGGCCGCATCGCCGCGTCGTGGCAAGCTTCCTTTGCCAATCAAGATGATTGTGGATGGGCTGCTCAAAGACGAAGGTTATTTCGCCGCCATTGATGGCCGGAAGCGAATCAAGATTGCCAGTCACACCTACGATGCGGGCGAGTATCTAAGGGGACTCCATCGTCAGGGAAAGTTCAATCGCGACCTAGCTCCGGTGCGGGATCGGATGGCATATTACGCGCCCTGCCATCAGAAGGAACAGAACATGGGGCAACCGTGGGCGGAGTTGCTTGGTCTGGTGCCGGAGATTTCCATCGAGAACGTTGGCGGCCCCTTCGACTGCTGCGGACTCTCCGGCATTATGGGGTTGAAGAAAGAGTTTCACGCGGTTTCGCTGGAGATGGGAAAGCCCTTGATGGAGAAGATCAGAGCCATTGCTCCGGAGACACTTGTAAGCGATTGCCTGAGCTGCCGCATTCAGTTCAATCAAGCGCTTCCGTATCGGGTTCTTCATCCGGTCGAGGTGTTGAACAACGCCTATCGTGGCCGCGACGAGTCGAATCCGCCGGAGTGAGTTGGTGCTGAAAACGGCCATTCGCGCTTGCGCAGCGAGAGCAACAAGAACGCCACTACGCCTAAAGCAGTAAAGAGCAGCCCTCGTCCAACCAAGGGAAGTTTGTCGCGCAGCACCAGGGCGAAACCTGCCACGGTGATAAGCACCGGCAGAGGGTACAGCCACATTCGAAAAGGACGAGGTTGCGCAGGATTGGTAATTCGCCACACCACTGCGCCAACGGCCTGCAATAGAAAGAGCAGAAGAATTCGAATCACCACCAGGGCAGCGACCAGGTCGCGAAGCTGAAAGACACAGAAGAGGCAAGCGAGTCCTCCGAGCAGCAGGACGCTAGCGGTGGGAAAGCGATGGCGCGGGTGCAGACGCTGAAAGACGGCAAAGAAATTTCCATCTCGCGCCGCAGCAAAGGGAATCCGCGAGTAGCCAGCCAGCAGCGAGAAGACTGATGCGAAGGCGGTCCACATCACCAGCAGCGCAACCAGTGTGCCCGCCCAGCGCCCGTAGACAATTTCGGCAGCCCGGGAAACTACGAAGTTCTGCGCGGTGCTGCCGGCCATGGCGGCGATGTCACGCGCGGGCATCACGCCGAGCACGCTGACATTCATGGCAATGTAGAGGCAGGCGACGGCGGCAATCGACAGCAGCATGGAGCGTGGAATCGTCTTGTGCGGCTCTACGACTTCTTCGCCGAGGAAGCAGATGTTGTAATAACCCCAATAATCGTAGAGAGCGATGAGCAGCGCGGCGGCAAAAGCTCCGCTGAAGCCGGAGGCGGGCAGATGGGTCCAGCCGGGCGGAAATGCAGTGGCACGGTGGAAGTGCGAGAGTCCCAGGTAGATCACGAAGGCGAAGGTGGTGAGCACACCGACCCAAAGATATTGAGAGATGCGCGCCACTCCGCCGATGCGGCGGTAGACGAGAAACGTGGCGAAGGCCGCGGCGAGCATTGCCAAAAGGGTTGCGCCGGAGATCTCGATGCTGAGCCTTACCGTGCCAAGCAGAGGGAAGGCAATGGTCGAATGCCAGAAGATATTCCTCAGCGCAGGCGCGACGTAGGCAGCATATCCGGCCAGACCGATGCATCCGGTGGCCATGGAGACTGGGGCGCTGAATACGAGTTGAAAAACGAAGAGGAAGGAGAGTAAGCGTCCGAGTTTGTGCGGGCCATAAATCTCCTTGAGATACTCGTATGAGCCACCGGCGCGAGGCATGGCGGCGCCGAGTTCCGCCCAGATCAGGCCATCGGAGAGCGCGATTACAGCGCCCGCAATCCATCCATAGATTGCCTGCGGGCCATGCATCGCCGCCACCATCAAGGGCAGAGTGATGAACGGGCCTACGCCGATCATGTCCACCATATTCAGCGCCGTGGCCGGCAAAAGGGTCAGTCCGCGAACCAGTGCGGGATTGCGGTTGGCCGCTTGCTGTGGGCTCGTCTGCATTGCCTCGAATATATAGCCTTGGGTAGTGCAGGCCCAAACCGGAGATGATGCTCTTTCTTTGCAGGCCCGGTTGCATCTACACTCAGACTCGCGTTTCATCTCAATTACTTCGGAGCGCGCTATGAAAAAGTCACTTGCGGTGGTTGTGCGTGCCGGCTTCGTGCGTACGGTAGCCATGTTCGTTCTGCTGACTGGTTTCGCGGTTGCGCAGCCTCCGGCCACGGTTGCGCCGCCCTCGGCGGGTATGGGCCCGGGTATGGGCCATATGGGCAAAGACGCGGCCCTCCGGTCGAAGACGCCGGTGCGCGCGCTGATTGTGGTGGCGCATCCGGACGATGAGACCTGCCTTGCGGCCACGGTCTACGAGATCACGCACAATCTTGGCGGCACGGTCGACCAGTTGGTGGTCACCAATGGCGAGGGCGGGTATCGCTACTCGCTGCTGGCCGACTCCATCTACGGCATGGCGCTCACGGATGAAGCTATCGGGCGCGCCGCCCTGCCGGAGATTCGCAAGCGCGAGGCGCTGGATGCCGGGCGCATTTTAGGCATCGCAAATCACTTTTTCCTCGATCAGCCCGATCTGCGCTATACCCAGGATATCGACGAGGTTCTGGACAAACACTGGAACGCCGGGCGTGGTGCTGGGCAATGTGCAGCGCCGTCTTGCGGCTGGCAGCTATGATTTTGTATTCACGCTGTTTCCGTCGCCGGAAACTCATGGCGCACATAAGGCGGCGACCATTACCGCGCTGAATGCGGTGCAGCAGGGCATCGGGGTTAACCCAAGCCGCAAGCCGGTGGTGCTGGGCTGCCAGGACAGCCGCAGTGGGGAGCTTAGTCGCGAACAGACGCAGCCATCGTGGCAGGGATTCCAGAGCGCAGCGTCATCCGTTTCAGACGTTGCCGCAGGTGTTTGTGACCGATCGCACGGTGAAGTTTGGATTCAGGAACGCGCTTGATTACCAGATCATCGTGAACTGGGTGATTGCAGCCCACAAGTCGCAAGGGGCATTCCAGATGGACGTGAACCGCGCGGATCGAGAGGAGTTCGTGATTCTGGAGAGCGGCGCGGCGAATGAGGTGGGGCGTGCCAGCGCGCTCTTCGAGGCATTAGCTGGGGAGGCGGCGCATCCGAAGGAAGTGATTGCGGTTCCAGTGGAAGCGACGCCCACAGTGCAGTCCGATGGGGCAGGGAAGCGCTGAGTCGTGCCCAACCAAAGCCCTCAGGACGACACTCGCATGAACTTTGAAGTGGGACTTAATGTGGATCGCCTTCGCCGGGAGCGAGGAAGAGGTTTTCTTCGAGGCCGTGCTGGCGGGTGTACAGGTCGTAATAACGTCCTTCGTGCAGTAGTAGTTTGGCGTGGGTGCCGCGCTCGACGATGCGGCCCGCTTCGACTACGAGTATCTGGTCGGCTCGGCGGATGGTCGAAAGCCGGTGGGCAATGACGAATGTGGTGCGCCCGCGCATGAGGTAGGCGAGACCGCTCTGGATGACGGCTTCCGATTCCGAGTCGAGGCTCGATGTCGCCTCGTCGAGAATCAGGATGCGGGGATCGGCCAGAATTGCGCGCGCGATGGAAAGTCGCTGGCGTTGGCCGCCGCTGAGTTTTACGCCGCGCTCGCCGATGATGGTTTCATAACCCTGCTCAAAGCTTTCGGCGAACTCATCAACGCGCGCGATGTGGCAGGCTTCCAGAATCTGTTGCCGGCTGGCGTGCGGACGCGAGAATGCGATGTTTTCGGAGATGGTTCCGTCGAATAGGAATGAATCCTGCAAGACCACTCCAAGCTGGCTGCGATAGCTTTCCAGCCGCACTGTGGAGAGGTCAACGCCATCGATGAGCACCTCGCCGCCTTGCGGGGTATGAAAGGCCGCCAGCAGGGAGATGATGGTCGATTTTCCCGAGCCCGAGGAGCCAACCAGCGCGGTCAGCGTGCCCGGCGTCGCCTGGAAGCTGATGTCGTGCAGCACAGGCTTGTCCGGGGAGTATCCGAACGAGACGTCGCGGAACTCGACCTCGCCATCGATTCTGCCAAGGCTCAGGGTGCGCTTCGGATCTTCATCTTCGGGATATTCGTCGAGCACCTCGCGAGTGCGCTCAAGTCCGGCTAATGCCTCGGTGATCTGAGTTCCGATTCCAACCACCTGAAAGAGCGGGGCAGCGAGATATCCGAGAAACATGATGTAGGTAAGATATCCGCCGAGAGTGAGCTTGCCCGCCAGTATCTGCCGCGAGCCCATAAACATGACGATCGCGCCAACCACGCCCATCAGCATGGCCGAGGAGAGGCCCAGCAGCGAGGTTGCGGTGAGAGTGCGGATAGACATTTTGCAGAAGACGCTCGATGCCGGTGGCGAAGACCTCGTGCTCGCGCGCTTCGGCGTGGTAGCCCTTGACAACACGCACTCCGCCCAAGGACTCGGTGAGGCGTCCGGTGACCTCGGCATTGATCTTGCCGCGCTCGCGGAAGATCGGCCGAATGGTTCGGAAGGCCTTGCGCAGGAAGACGCCAAAGACGAGGAGGAACCCGAAGGCGATAGCC
This sequence comes from uncultured Acidobacteriota bacterium, assembly GCA_963786435.1. Classification (GTDB taxonomy): domain Bacteria; phylum Acidobacteriota; class Terriglobia; order Terriglobales; family Acidobacteriaceae; genus TOLSYN. The sequence continues at coordinate 188,009 of CAWAZK010000002.1, read as the reverse complement.
GTCATGACGGGGCTGATACGCATCAGCACGATGAAGGCGATGACGGCGGTCAGCAAGCCGCCTGCAAAGTCGATCAATCCGGTGCCAATCAGGTTGCGAACGCCTTCCACGTCGGTCATGATGCGCGAGACTAGCGTGCCCACTTTGTTGGAATCGAAGTACTTGAGGGGCAGACGTCCGACGTGTTCCTGCACTTGGCCGCGCAATTCGGCGATAAGGCGCTGGGCAGCTTTGGAGAGGGTCTGGGTGAGAGCGAACGAGGTCACTCCCTGCACCAGGGTGCAGATCAGCACCAACCCTACCAGCGGCATCAGCAGACTGACGCGATGCTTCCCGATCACGTCGTCGACAAGGAATTTTGTCGATGCCGGAAGCACCAATCCAGTGACGCGGTTGATCACCATCAGGAAGAATCCCAGGGCGAGCAGACGGCGGCGCGGACGGATCAGAATCCAGACTTCAGGCAGAGCTTTGAAGACGGAGACCGGGGGCAGGGTTTGGGGTTCGGAGCTGGTTCGACCGCTGTGAGGTATGGACCCGTTTCGAGGTATGGAGCCGTTTCCAAAATGCACGCACATATTGTCTCACTCCCTAACGCGCCAGAGTTGGGGGGAATTGCGTGCACGCAAAAAGGCCCGCCGAAGCGGGCCTCTGTTAAAGGGTGGGTAACGCTATTTGATCGAACCATCGGCATCCGCCTGCGAAATTGAAGCTGTGGGCGCGGATGGCTCCGGCTGTGCTTCCTCCGGCTTGGGGGCTTCCATCGCCTTGGGCGTTGCTGTGTCGAATGACAGGCGCGTCAGATGCGGGAAGATCGGAGTCACTTCGAGTGGCATCTTCTCATGAGCCGTGAGCAAATGCCACCGGTTTCGTGGTGTTGATCTCAATGCGGTTGTCCCAAGGATCGACCTTGATACGGCCGCCGAGCGGGAGCGCCGCGATTTGGGTCACCTTCTTCGGCTCAAGCCTGGGGGCCGAAGTGGTCAATCCCTGCAGGCGTAGCGCGTCGCCGTTGGTCAGCGAGTTGCCGATTTGCTGGGCGCGGATCAGGTGAGGCAGAGCATCGCGGCGGGCTTGCACTTCACGCAGGAACAGGCCAACGGACTCAAGTTTGTCGTGATAGGGCGAATTTTGGAGCAGCAACAGAGCTCTTGAATCGGCTTCTTTTTCCTCCTGCACCGAGCGGGTGAAATGCAGGCGGCTCAAGAGCTGCTGGTCGGAGACGATGGAACGATCCTTGAAAGCGAAGGACGTATCGGTGGGATGGCCGAGCACAATATGCGCCAGCTCAGTAGCAAGCACCGCAGCGAGAGACGCTTCATCGGGCAGAACGTCTAACATCCCGCGGCTGACAAAAATCGTATTGCCCACGCTGAAGCTCTCAACCGGAGAGGTCAGCAGGACGCGGCAGCGAACCTCGGGCTGAATGTCGAGGCTATTGGTGATTTCCAGGTTATTGATAACGGTGTTGAGGACTTTGTCGACTTCGCCGGTTCTTGCCAGCAGGCCGCCGCGCTCCAGGCGCTCAATCGACGTTGTCTTCTGCCTGCCGTTGCCAGGCGCGCTCGGCCGCCACGGGAGAAAGATCCTGCGCCTTGTCGCTGTCGTCCTTCACAGCGCTTGCGTCGTCCACCAGGACCTCGGTGAAGTCGTTCTCGGCGTGGCCTTTGCCGACGTTATAACCCCAGATCCGAGTCTCGGATTTGTAGCTTCCGCCGCGAACCTTGGCTCCGGGAGTCTCGTGATCTTCGCTGTAAATGTAAGCCGGCAGCCAGATGCCGGCCTCCATGTTCAGGCGCCAGGTATCAAAATTAAGGTACTTTCCATGTCCGGCAGGAGCGAAGGTGCCATTGAAACGGACGACGTTATAGTCGTGATCCTCAACCCAGATTCTGCCGATGAAACGGCCTTCGCCAGAATTCGGCTTGGGGGTAACGTCGATCACGATGCAGCGCAGATCACCCAGGAATTCGCGACCCTGGTAGTCGAAATTGTAATGGACTCGATCCAGCCCGCGGAGATCCATCACCATCATCCAGGAGAAGCCCTGCGCAGCAAAGCCGGATTTCGGTCCCTTCACATCGTGCAGAATGCGGCCAAGGAACCCAGGCTGTGGCTGAAAGGAAATGTCTTCCAGCGTCTTCTTGAATGAGACGCGGGTGAGGTAGTACTGGTCGCCGTAAGGCACTAAACCGAGTTCCTTGTCCGGACGCATGTTCTGCAGGTAGGTTTCCACCAATGGAGAATAGGTGCGCAGGGCGTTGGTGTTTGCGGTTTCGCGGGCGAGCACGCGATCCACCACGCGGTCAAACGCGGTGCTTGCGGGGGCCGGGACCGCTGGTTTCTTGGCGGCAAAGGCAATACTGGTTGCCGCGAGCACGATTCCTAGTAGCAGATGTTTCAGTTGTCGTTCCATCGGATTCCTCGGTTCAGTTCGGTTACGAGAGCTGGAAAACTATGTGTAAGGTTGCGTTGGAGTCAACGGGATGCCCGTCGCGCTTGGCCGGACTGAATTTGACGCCCTGCGCAGCACGCTGCGCAGCTTCATCCAGTCCGTGGCCAAGCCCACGTACCACGTTCAGGATGTGGATCTGTCCATCTGCGCCGAAAACCACATTCAGCAAAACCTCCCCTTCCACGCGAAGCTGGCGGGCTTCGGGAGTGTACACGGGGGTTGGTTTGCTTCGGATTGAGACTGGGACTGAATTCGCTGCCGCGTTCACGACTTTTGCGTGGTGTTCCTCAGGCGCCGAAGAGACTGCAAAGCTCGTGGCTTGGACACGGGCCTGTCCGTGTCCGCCGCTCTGAACGGCAACGGTGTTGCCGAAACCGGCGCTGGCAACCGTTCCGCGCGCACCTGAAGCGCCGCCGGTTCCATTACCGTTGCCGCGGCCTGCGGGGAGGTCGAACGATCCGACTGCGGCTATATTCGACTTGCTGCTACCGCGGGCACTGGCGGCAACTCCGTTGGGATCACCGAAACCACCGGTCTGCACCTTGCTGGGAGCGGCCTTTGCCAGCGTCGGCGCGGCCGAACTTCCGGTAAAGGTATTGGTGGCAATGATCCGGGTTGCAGCCTTCGGCTCGGGAAGCGCATTCAACAGCTTGGAATCAAACTTTGGCGAGACGGCAATTTGAGGCCGGGCGACCTCTTCGACTGGTGTGGCCCGACGTATCCGCTGTGGCTGCTGAATCTGCACCGGCGGGGCCTGAATCTTAGGCAATACTGGGAGCGCAACTTGTTTCGGTTGAGCCTTGGCCACATGACGCAGCGGTTTGGCTTCTGCAACTTCTGCCGGCGTTTCCGGGGCCACCAACCCGATGTGTCTGGCCGGAGCGGGAGCAATTCTGGGAGCGAGTATGGTGTAGGCCAGCAGTGCAACTATCGCAATGATCTGCACGACGTAGCTCGCGGCAAACGATCCCCATCGCTTTCTCTCGTCCCGAGATGTCCGGAGATCCAGGAATAAGGGCCTGGTGTCTGCGATTCGCCGATCCGCAACGTATGTACTCATCTATCTTTTCCACTCTCTTTTTGCCAATCCAGCATTGGCGTGACCCGGGGTTGCAATGGAGCCTAACTTACCTGAATCAGACGATTTAGGCTCTTCGGACTAGGTAAATCTTAATCATCATCGAGTGTATCAAAGGGCTTCTCCCATTAAAGGGAGGAAATCTTTTAGAGCAGAACTAAGTCTCTGCTTTTCGCAGCATCATCGCGGTTTGTACAGAGCGGGGTCAAGTTACCTGAGTTGTACTGCTGCTGATCTCGTTGGTTACTCTCCGATTACCTTGATGAGCACTCTCTTATTCCTGCGTCCGTCGAACTCGGCATAAAAGACTCTCTGCCATGGCCCGAGGTCGAGTTGTCCGGCCGTAATCGGAACGATGACTTGGTGGTGTACGAGCATGGATTTCAGATGCGCGTCGCCGTTGGTCTCTCCGGTTTGGTGGTGTTTGTAGGCGGGGTCTCTGGGAGCTAATTTTTCGAGCCAGGTCTCAATGTCTTCGATCAATCCTTCCTCATTGTCGTTGACGTAGACTCCGGCGGTGATGTGCATGGCCGAGACCAGGGCAAGACCCTCCTGAATGCCGCTCTGCCGCACGGCCTTTTCCACCTGCGGAGTGATGTGAACATACTCATGCTCGTGGCGAGTGTTGAAGGTGAGGTATTCGGTATGCGATTTCATGCTCAAAAGTGTAAGCCAGAATCGGCGATCCAGCCCTGAATCAGGGCATTGTGTCTGGGCAGTATAATTCCCGAAATGAGCGAACAGGACGAACTTCGCGGGCTGCGGGAGCTTGTGGCGCAACTCACCGAGCGGGTGTATCGGCTGGAACAGCGCGCTGAGGCGTCGGAAACCCCCTCCGCGAGACCAACCGCAGCGGTTCCGCCGCAATCGGTACCGCATCCGCTGGCGACGGCTGCCGCTGTTCGCGTCGAAATGGAGAACCGAAAAGCGGCGGACTCGCAAGATCCAGGAGCGGATGGATTGCAGGCGGAGTCGCTGGAACGCCGCATCGGTTCGCAGTGGCTGAACCGAGTCGGAGTAGTCGCCGTGCTGGTCGGCGTCTCCTATTTTCTCAAGCTTGCTTTCGACAGCGGATGGATTGGGCCGGGGCTTCGAGTGTTGCTCGGATTGTTGGCCGGAGCGGGGCTGTGCTGGTGGAGCGAGCGCTTCCGTCGTCCGAACTCACTGGCGTTCTCCTATTCCTTGAAGGCGGTAGGAGTCGGCATCCTCTATCTTTCGCTCTGGGCTGGATTTCAGCTTTATCATCTGCTTCCGGGAGTGATTGCCTTCCTTGGCATGACCCTGGTGACCGCAGCCACGGCGGGAGTTGCTGTGGCGCAGGATGCGGAGCTGCTGGCCGGGTTGGCACTCCTCGGAGGCTTGCTCACACCTGTGCTTTGCGGGGGTGACGAGAATCACAAGGCGGTTCTGTTCTGCTATCTGCTGCTACTCTCGCTTGGAGCATTCGTGCTGCAGCGGGCAAAGCCCTGGCCGCGCATTCTTTTTGGAGCATTCGTCGGCAGTTTCCTGCTCGGTGCCGCATGGTTTAGCCGCTATTACAGCAACGATCAGTTTGCCGAGTCGCAGATCTTTTTCACTTTGCTCTTCGCGCTCTTTGCCTTGGCTCCGATGTATGCCATGCCCGATGCGGAGCGCAATCGCCGGACGCAGTTGACGGGAGTGCTGCTGGCCTTGATGAACGCGGCGGCCTATTTTGCCGCTGTGTATGCGCAACTTGAGAGTTCGGCAATCTCAGTGCAGCCCAGGGCCGCAGAATATGCGCTGGTACTTGCGGTTGGCTATACCGGGCTGGCGGTCGCTCTGGATCGCCGCGCCACCGATCATCCTGGGATAGAGCGTTTGGTGCCAATGGCGCACTATGGATTGGCAGTCACGTTCGTCACCATTGCAATTGCGCTGCGGTTGCATGAGCACTGGATCACGCTAGCCTGGCTGATGGAAGGTGCACTGGTGTTCTGGGCCGGAGCCAGCAAGGCGCACCACCGGGTGAAATTGTTGGGCAGCTTGGTGGTGGCGCTCGGGCTCGTGCGCCTGCTCGCCATCGATCTCTCGAACTGGGGCGAACAGCCACTCATCTTGAACCCACGGCTCGCGACTTTTGCCGTCGCCATCGCGGTGCTGCTGTGGATTATCTATCTCGACTCACGTTCGCCGGATCGCAATTTCGATCATGGGACTTTTGATTACGGGACGACGCTTGTCGCGGCAGTTGTGGTGAACTTGCTGGTGCTGCTGGCAGGCGGACTGGAAATTCACGATACGTTCGGGGCTCTCATTCGCGGAACTGTGATACAGCCGGGAAATCCAGCCTCCTACGATGTGCGCATGGCGAGGCACGGCCTTGTGGTGCTGCGCAATTTCTCGTACTCGGCGCTGTTCATGCTGTATGGTGCAGGGCTGATGTGGGCGGGCTTTGTGCGAAGGTCGGCGCTGCTGCGCTGGCAGGCGATTGTGCTGATCGCGGCCATGGTGGTGAAGGTATTTTTCTTCGATGCCGCCGCGCTCGAGCATGGCTGGCGAGTTCTCAGCTTCATCATTTTGGGAGCCCTGCTGCTGGCGATTTCCTATGCCTACCAGCGCGACTGGCTGGGTCTGCAGCGGCCGCGCTCTGGCTGAAGGTGCAATCGAAACGTTCCGAATTTGGGCCTCAATCTTGGCATTGAAAGCACAGCCAAAGTCTCACACATCCCGCTCGCATCTAAGTTGGATATGAGTTCACGTGCGCTGCGCTGGTATTACCTCACTCTTATCCTGCTTGCGGCGGTTTCGCTATGGCTGTACTCGCGGGAGAATCGAGCCTCGGCACAGGGCCTCTCAGTCTTCTCGGGTTATCCACTTCAGTCGCCAGGGCAGATGCATCACATTCCGCTGCGGGACCTCCCTCAACCTTATGCCACGCCCTCTGCCGATGAGCCCGCCCGGGTGATCTCGCGTCCGGCGAACGCATGGCCCAATGCGCCAAAGGGATTTTCTGTGCAGCTCTATGCCAGGGGATTGGAAAATCCACGGCTTCTGCGTGCGGCTCCCAACGGCGATGTCTTTCTGGCGGAGAGCCAACCGGGAATCATTAAAGTTCTGCGCGGCATCGACAACCAGGGCCGCGTGCGGGAAATAGAAGACTTCGCCACCGGGCTCGACAAACCATTCGGCATCGCGTTTTATCCGCTCGGGCCGGAGCCACAATGGGTTTACGTGGCAATACCGATTCGGTAGTGCGCTTCCCCTATCGCAATGGAGACCTGAAAGAACGCGGCCCCGCGGAGAAGCTTTGCGATCTTCCAGGCGGAGGACAGTCGCGGGGAGGCGGTCACTGGACGCGCGATATTGCTTTCTCACTCGACGGCAAAACCATGTACGTCTCGGTGGGCTCGCACTCCAACGACGATGATTCCGACACGCATCCGGAAGAGAAGGACCGCGCAGACATTCTGCAGTTCAATCCCGATGGAAGCGGGCAGAAGATTTTTGCCTCTGGCATTCGCAACGCCGTGGGAATTGCCGTTCATCCCCGTAGTGGAGAGCTCTGGGCCTCGGTGAATGAGCGCGATGGGCTAGGCGACAACCTTGTTCCCGACTACATCACGCACGTTCGATCCCGATGGCTTTTATGGATGGCCGTGGTGGTACATGGGAGGCGTGCAGGACCCGCGGCACAAGGGCAAGCATCCTGAACTGAAAGACCGCGTGATTACGCCGGATGTTCTGATCCAACCGCATAATGCTTCGCTTGAAATGCTTTTCTATGAAGGCAAGCAATTTCCGCCGAAAGTATCGCGGAGACATCTTTGCCGCCGAGCATGGCTCCTGGAACCGAACAACCCGCACGGGATACGAAGTGATCCGTGTTCCGATGCATGGCGGCACGCCGCAGCGAAACCAGCTACGAGGACTTCCTCACCGGCTTTGTTACTCCAGAAGGCGAAGTTTGGGGACGTCCGGTTGGCGTTGCCGTAGCTGCCGATGGCAGCCTGCTCGTCAGCGACGACGGCGGCGAAGTCGTCTGGCGAGTGAGCTACGTCGGCACGAAAAAATCGCGATGAAAGCAGAAGGCGCGGACGACTCCGCGCCTGAGCCTCGAAATCTTGACAACCTGCTACTGCTCCATCTCGGAGATCCACTCCGGAGGCTTTAGTATCTCTCGCGGCTTGGGACCGTCGGCTGGACCGACGATGCCATCGCGTTCCATCAGGTCGATGAGATGGGCGGCGCGTCCGTAGCCGACTCGAAGCCGACGCTGTATGAGGGAAGTGGAAGCCTTGCCGAACTCGAACACCAGGCGCACAGCATCGTTAAAGAGCGGATCGTTGTCGTCGCCGTTAGCCTTCGAGTTCGCCGTCTTCTTTAACGCTATTGCCCTCTTCCTTGGGCGCGGCCAGGAAGCCATGTTCGTACTGTGCGGGGGCCTGCGCCTTCCAGAACTCCACGGTGGCGGCGATCTCTTTTTCTGTTACGAACGGGGCATGCACGCGCAAGCACGCGCGAGGAACCGCTGGGCAGGTACAGCATGTCGCCGCGTCCGAGCAGAGACTCCGCGCCGTTGGCGTCGAGAATCGTGCGCGAGTCGATCTTGGTGGCCACGCGGAATGACATGCGCGCCGGAAAATTAGCCTTGATCAGTCCGGTGATGACATCGACGGAGGGGCGCTGCGTCGCCAGTACGAGGTGGATGCCGATGGCACGCGCCATCTGCGCCAGGCGCGTGATCGATTCTTCGACATTGGCGCCGTCCACCATCATCAGGTCGGCAAGTTCGTCCACGATGATGACGATGTAGGGCAGAGGCTTTTCTTCGGTGCCATCCTCAAACAGCGATGGCGTGTAGCCATCTTCAAAGAGCTTGTTGTATTGGTCGATGTTGCGCACGCCCTTCTGCGCCAGCAGCTTCAAGCGATGCTCCATCTCGCGCACGGCGTTGCGGAGGGCGTTGCTGGCCAGCTTGGGCTCGCTGATGATCGGGGTGTAGAGGTGCGGCACGCCGTCGTAGTTGGTCAACTCCACGCGCTTGGGATCGACGAGGATGAGGCGCACCTGGTCGGGCGTGCTCTTGTAGAGCAGCGACATGATGAATGCATTGATTGCCACCGACTTGCCGCTGCCGGTCGATCCGGCGATGAGCAGGTGCGGCATGGAGTTCATCTCGGTGGTCATCAGGCGGCCGTTGATGTCTTTGCCGAGGGCGATAGTGATCTTTGATTTTGAAGCTGAGAACTCGGGGCTCTCCACCACTTCGCGCAGCCAGATGGTCTCGCGCTTTTCGTTTGGCACCTGGATGCCGACGGTGGATTTTCCCGCGACCCGCTCGATCAGGATGCTCTCGGCGCGCATGGCAAGGCAGAGGTCGTCCTGCAGGCCGACGATGCGGCTGTACTTGATTCCCGCCTCGGGCTTGAACTCGAAGGTAGTGACAACGGGGCCGGGATTGATCTGCACCACGGCGCCGAGCACGCCGAACTCTCCGCACTTCTGGGTGAGCGTGAGCGCGAGCTGCTTGAGTTCCTGCTCGTCGTACGCCTGCCTTGCTCCGGCACGCTGCAGCAGGGTGCTCGATGGCAGCTTCCAGGAACCCTGCTGTTTAGGCATGGAGGTGCGCACATCGGTCCTCGCGACGTCGGCCCGCAATCCGATAGCAATCGACTCACTCGATTGCATCGCGGCTGGTTCCGAGGGCAGTGCTTCAAATTCCCGACTATGCTAACGTTTGAGCAGACGCTGCCTGCATGCGCTCGATTCCCGATAGCGGTCGCCCTTCACTGCGCCGTGGTGGACGGTAGCTTGGCTGCATCTGGCGCGCGTTTGGCTCGGCGGATAGAGGGGCGGCTTCAACGAACGCCGCAGGTTCGTCGAGCGGCTCTTGCATGATCGGAGGGGCTGCCGCAACACTGGCAGGAGCCGCGGCAAGGCGTTTCGCTTCGGCCTCGGCCTGCTGCTCGCGCAGGCGCTGTTTTCTTGCCAGCAACTTAAGCTCGTGAGCCTTATCGCGGCGCGTACGCCAATCCTGAAAGCGATCGCGCAGGGCGTAGAAGAACGTGAAGCGCGTCTTGCTCCAGAGCCGGATGCTGCTCAGGGAAAACGCGGTCGCCATGTACAACGCCGCAGCAATCGCGGTGAGGACAACGATGCAGGCTCCGGCATAATTAAAGTAGTGCACGAGCAGATCGCCCAGCACTCGTCCCAGAAGACCTTCGACAGGAACCGCATGGACCCAGCGCATGGGCCAGGGCAGCAGCGCCAGCAGGGCGCTGGCGAATGCCACCAGCGAGAGCGCAGCCACAGCCTTCAGCACGGGATTTTCAACCGTACGCGAGCGCATCCAGCGCAGAGCCAGAAACAGCAGCATCACCGGCAGCAGGAAGGCAATCACGCCCATTGCCTGCAGCATCAGGTCCGCCGAGTATGCGCCCACCAAGCCGATCCAATTATGAGCGGGCCGGCCAATGGGGGGATTGGCCGCCGTATTGAGCGAGCGGTCGAGAGGAGAGTAGGAGGCCATCGCCAGAATCATGAGCACGGCGGTGGCAAACAGCAGGATGCCGATCAGCTCATTGAGCCGCTTGCTTTGCGTGGGAACAAACAATCGGGAGAGAATCGTCATAATTGGCGTGGAAAACAGCGATCAGAACACACTCAACCCGGCGCGCGCTACCCGCGCTTGAGCGGTCCGATCAACGCCAGAGCAAGACCATTATGCCGCAATCTGGGGCAAAAGCGGAGCGCAATCGGCTCGGCAAGGTTATGAGAAGGATTCGCCCTTATTCAGAGCGAACCAGAGCACTGCTGCACTTGCGCTTTTAGAAGCCTCGCGCATGCAGATAGAACACCACAGACGAAGCTATCAGGCAGTAGATCCCGAACAGGTACCAGCGGCCAGTCTCAAGCCAGCTGCTGAGCCACTTCAGTGCGATCATGCCGGCAACGAACGAGAACACCATGCCAAGCAGACTCGTCACGACCGAAGCATGCAGGTCGATGGGCGTGCCGACCGCCGCCGCCGCGTGCGAGGCCTTCAGCAGGCGCACCACCTCCAATGCAACCACCGGTGGCGTTAGTACCACGGCCATGGCAAAGCTAAATTCCTCCGCCCGATCCTTCGCCGCCCCGACCAACATGCCGGCCGATATGGTCGAGCCTGATCGGGAGAATCCACGGAATGGTAACGCCAGTCCCTGGACAATGCCCATCCATCCGGCCTGACTGGTGCTCACGGCGCCCTCGGTGCGTGAAGTAGAAGTCGTGTCCTTCATCTGGCGCTGGCGCTTTTCCAACAGCCCGGAGATCAGAATCACCAAGCCCACGGCGGCCAGAGCGGGCGCTATCAGTTCGAGATGGCTGAATAACTGCTCAATCTCGGCCTTTTCAGCTCCGCGAAACAAGGTCTTTTCGATGATTTTCTTGATCGCCTCTCCGACAATCCCGGTCAGCAACGTAGCCCAGATCACCAGGCCGGCAAAGCTTTTAAAAGCTTCGCCACTTGAAAAGTAGGCCTGCTTCCATTTGTTCCAGAAGAATGCAATCACTGCGAACATGGTTCCGGTGTGCAGCATTACTAGAAGCAGGGTCATCTGCGGCGAAGAAGGGTTGAGCCCCATCAACTTCTCGGCGACGACAACATGAGCAGAGCTCGAAACGGGAAGCAATTCGGCAAGACCCTGCACGATCGCAAGGATGATCACTTTAACAATGGGCATATTTGAGTTTAGCGCGAGCACGTTGGCGATTCCAGTTACGACCTGCAGATCCGCAGGTGCGAGATGGCGGTAAATCCAGTGTATCAGCTCGTCCGGAATGGATGGTGAATGTTGAATGACAGGACTGCTTAATCCGCAGCTTACTCCGCCGCCGCCCCATAGACGGGAACACTTTGGTCGATCATGTAGAGCAGGCGCTCAGCTTTTGCATTCCATTCCTGGCTGGAGTTTTTCTCGATCACCTTCTGTGCCGCCGCTCGCGCGCGCTTCTGGGCTTCGGGAATCTTCGCCGATTGCCCCTCGCCGGTGTAGATCGTCATCACCGCGGCCCAGCGGTAGGCCGCGTTGTAATAAGCGCGGGCAGCGTCGGGCGAATTCGGGATGCTCGTTTGCATATTTCTCGTAGACTTCGGCTTCTTTCTCAGGACACTTGGAAGCTGCCTCCCAGTCGCCGCACATCTTGTTTTCCAGCAATCGGTACTCTGCCAAGTCGGCCCACTTGGTTCCGGGGAATTTCTTGTGTACCAGGCGCATCGCCTTCTCGTCGATCGGCTGCCGGTCCTGCGGGCTCATCTCTTTGTAGGAGGGGCGAGACTGCACATCGTCCAGATCGAGTTGCCACTGGATATCAGCCGCGCGGTAGAGCGCCTCGCCCGCCAGCGGCGATTTTGGAAAGAGGTCGAAGACGCGGAAGTAAAGCCGCCGGGCATCCGCTGCGGCGCCCTTGCGTCCGTGGCTGCGGCTGGCCTGGTCTTCGCAGTCGGCGGCCTCGCCAAAGAGAATCTGGTCGCCTTTGGGAGTGGCATCGCTGATGTATCCCTTGTCCAGAATCCATCCGGTTACGTTGCGTGTGTTTGGTGCCTCGGGATCGGGATTGTAGGCTGCGTCGTTCAGGGTTGCGATGACGTGTACCCAGCCGGGAGTGCGTTCCAGCACAACCGCCTCGCGTCCGCGATCGGTGCTGGCGAGTTTGGCGCCGCTCACGTCCGGAGTTACGTAGATCACCATCTTGCGAATGACGGTTCCGCGCTCGTTGGCAAACGCGGCGGCCCCGAGGAGTGCGCAGCAGACGATGCATGACATCATTGGCCATCCAATCCGCAAAAGAATCCGCAAACCTTTTGTCATCGTTCCTCCTGCAACCCCGCGCTTGCTGCTCCTCCTGATATCGGATGTGATTCTGCTGTGAGCTGTTGCTTGCCTTAGCCGCGTTCGGCGCTTGATGTATCCAGCAGATCCAGCATCTCTTTCATCCAATGAATCAACCGAAACTGGTCCATTGCGCCGGCGGCTCCGACCTCGACATGGCCGATGGCGGGCGAGATCAGCGCGTCGCGCAGAACGCCCTTGGGCAAGTCGTGTTCGAGCCACAGCGTCTCGGTTGGAGGCACGACGTTATCAGCCGAGCCGTGCAGCAGCATCACCGGGACGCGGATCTTTGCCACATAGAAGTGCGGTGAGGCGGCATCGAGCTCCGGCTTCACGGCAGCTAAACCACGTCGGGTATCTGCTACCAGGGATTTGGTGTCGTGGGCAAAAAGTAGGGCCATGCGAGCCTGCCCTTGCGGGCTGAGCTTGGCGGCGTCGGCGTGTGCTTCCGGCAGATTCTCCCACAGCAGCGTGCGCAAGGTCAGGCGCGCCTGTGCGACATCCTCCGGAGCAAAGAAGGCGGAGGCATGGGAGTAGGCCGTAACCAGCGATCCATACTCGTGCGCCTTCATCTTTAGCAACGTGCCGTCGGGAGCATGGGTTTCGTCCGTCTCATAGAAGTCCAGCACGCGATGCAGGTCGTCATGCGCACCGATGGCGATCACCGCAGTGAGCTGCTTTTGGACCGCGTCATCGCTAGCGGCGATCAAGGACATGCCACCGGCGAAACTCAAGTCCCAGCAATCCTACCTTCGGCGCGCCGCTGCGGCGAACCAGCTCATGCACGGCGTCGCCAATCACAACCGCCGAGCTTTTCGTGATGTTGTAGTCGGCCAGTTCGTCCACCTGTGGCGTGAGCACCAGGTACCCATGCGAGGCCAGCGCCCGCGCGAAGCGCCGCAGACGAGGCTCATTCATTCCGAGGTGATGCACGCCAGGAACGACGACCACCGGGCTGGGATGGGCAATTCCGATGGGGTGATAAAGCCGCGCCGGTTCCGTGGTCAGGCTGGGGAATGTAATCTCCTCTTCCTCGACCGGATTCGCATCGAAGTCCGACAGCGCCGAATGCGGCATGTCGGCGATCACCATCAGAACGGAGACCGCGCGCAAGTGGTCGTAAACTGTCGGCGTGAGGGCCAGAAACAGAAGCGGCAAAAAGGGAAGTACGAGAGAAATGCGGGAGTAGCGCCGAAGGTGCGGAGTAACTCGTGACACAGGTTGCGGCGCGGCTGTTACAGCAGACATAGAATCTTTGTACCCTGCTTGCCAGGTGCAAGGGAAGTTTCAAGCAATTCGTTCATCATCATTTCAGGCGTTCGGAAATGATGATGAACGGTTAAATTTCCGCTCGCTACTTTAAATCTCGACGATGACGGGAATAATCAGCGGCCGCCGCTGCGTATTGCGATTGACGTAGCGCTTCAGGTCCACCCGGATTTTTTCCTTGATCATGCCGTAATCGGCAACTTCTTCTTTGGTTGACTGCTCCAGGGTTCGCCGCACGGTGCCGCGCGCCTCTTCGACAAAACCGTTGTCGGCCGGCGCTCCGGCAAAGCCGCGCATCACGATCTCGGGCGCTCCTTCGAGCTTGCCGGTGAGCTTGTTGATGGCGAGAATGGGCATGACGAATCCATCTTCGCTGAGATGTTTGCGATCGCGGATGATGAGTTCCTCGACTACATCGGAGTTCGAGCCCGAGTCGATGCAGATGCGGCCGACCGGGGCCTCGCCTGACCCGCCGAGCGCCGAGTTCGTCGAATTCCAGAATGTCGCCGGTCTCGATCATGATGACGTTTCCGACCGCGCCCTTCATCGCACCCGCCATTTCGGCATGGCGCTTCAGTTGGCGGTACTCGCCGTGAATCGGAATGAAATAGCGCGGGCGCACGAGGTTGATCAACAGCTTTAACTCTTCCTGGCTGGCGTGTCCGCTGACGTGAACCGGCGGCTTGGAGCCGTCGTCGTAGATCACCTTGGCGTCGCGGCGGAAGAGGTGGTCGATGACCCGGTAAATACCTTTTTCATTGCCGGGAATGACGCGCGAACTGAGCACTACGGTGTCGCCCGGCTCGATTTTGGCGTGGCGGTGGTTGTCCACGGCGGCGCGGGAGAGTGCGCTCATCGGCTCGCCCTGCGTCCCGCTGATCATTACCATGACCTGCTCGGGCGGATAGTCGCGAATCTGGCCTGGAGTGATAAACGCCGAGGCAGGCAAGGTGATATAACCGAGATCCTGCGCGATTTCCGTGGACTCGGTGAGGCTGCGCCCGACCAGCGCGATCTTGCGATGGAACTGGTGCGCCATCTCGGTTGCCAACTTGATGCGGTGAATCGAAGACGAAAAGCAGGAGACGAAGAGCCTGCGGCGGGCGTGAGTAAAGATTTCTTCGAACTTGGGACGTACGGCGCGCTCGCTGGGGGTGAAGCCGGGGCGCTCCACGTTAGTCGAATCCTGCAACAGGGCCAGCACGCCCTCCTTGCCGTATTCGGCAAAGGCGTGCAGGTCGAAGAGTTTATTGTCAGCCGGTGTGGAATCGATTTTGAAGTCGCCGGTGTGGATGATGACGCCCAAGCGGTGTATGCACGGCCAAGGCGACGGCATCGACGATCGAGTGCGTGACCTGGATGGGATGAATCGTGAAGGGGCCGAGTTGGAAGCGTTTGCCCGGAAGCATCTCGTTCAGCTCCGCGTTTTCCAGCAAGCCGTGCTCTTCCAGTTTGTCTTCCACGTAGGCGAGGGTGAACTCGGTGCCATAGACCGGCACGTTCAGTTCGGAGATCAGCCAGGGAATGCCGCCAATGTGGTCCTCATGCCCGTGAGTAAGCAAGACGCCGCGCACTTTTTCGCGGTTCTCAATAAGGTAAGTGAGGGCAGGGACGACGATATCGACGCCGAGTAACTCGTCCTCAGGGAACATCATTCCGGCATCGATGACAATAATGTCATCGTTCCAGCGAATGGCCATGCAGTTCATTCCGAACTCGCCTAGACCACCAAGAGGCACAATGTGAAGTTTTCCGGCTGACATTAACCTTGATGCTAGCACATGCGGAGAGCGTCGGCGGACGGAGCGCTGGCCACGGCGAACGCGGAGAGGCAAGAACCGCGATTCTTACCGTCCGAAATTGTGTTCTGCACTTTTTCTCCGTGCCGCATCCTAATACACTGGTGCCCTATGGCGGCTGATCCTGCAGAGAGCAATTCCTGGCTGGCCCAGCGTATGGAAGAGGCTTTCAAAGCCTCGCTGGCCCGCGCCTATGAGAGCGTTCGCGTCGAACCGGAGAAGTATCTCATGCACCTCCGCATGGCCCACGGAGTTCCGGCTTCGAGCTATGAGGGATTGTTCACAGTGCCGGTGGCGGAGCTTGATTCGATTGCGGGGCAGACCGTACGCGGCGCCATGAAGATGGCTGGCGCGGAAGGCGCGGGTTTCGGACTCGGAGGCTTCGTCACTCTCGTGCCCGATCTGGGAATCCTGTCGGCCATCACCATGCGAATGGTGCAGAAGTTGAGCCTGATTTACGGCTTCCAGTTCAACACCGAAGAAGAAATTGCGGAGCTCTGGATCGCCGCTGCCACCGCGGCTGGCGTTGACATCAGCAAGGAACTGCTGGAAAGGACCGTGCTGAGGAGATTTGTGCAGCGCGTTATCGGTCGAATGGCCGCGAGTTTCAGCGCTGAATTTGCCGAGAAGGCGGTAGCTCGCGTCGGTTCCCATCCTTAGCGGCGCGGTTGGTGCCGTGCTTAATTACTACTTTGTGCGGGCGTGGGGAGATCGCGCCCTGGCTCATTTCCGTCAGCGACATCTTGAAGAGCGCAGCCGCCGCGCCGGCACAGTCGATTCTGCTCGGCCCCTCGTCGCAGTCGAATCAGTCGCCGGAGGCAAATCAGTAGTAGCTTCTATTAACTATTAACCATTAATGCACTGCCGGCGGTCGCTCTTTCATCAGTGCCTGGAAGCGTTCATCCTTGCGCACGGATGCGAATTCCTGGTCGCGATACACGTCGTCGATGCTGGGATAGCCATCTTCCATCGCCGCACGCAGAAAGTGCAGGGCGCGATCCAGGTCTCCATTGCCGGCAAAGAGCCGCGCCATGACAAAAGAAAATTGTGCACGGTCTTTTGGCGAGCTCATGTGTGCGCTGACGCCGTTCTGCGACGGATGCTCGAAGAACGAGGGGTCGATTTCGAAGGCTTTGCGATACTCGGTCATTCCGCGCTCAAACTGCTTCGAATCCATGAAAGCCGCTGCCAGATTGTTGTGAAATGAGGCAAAGTTGGGTTTGAGCAAAATGGCCCGCTGGTAGCTGCGGATCGCCATTTCATACCGATTGCGCATGTAGTAGCTCACGGCCAGGTTGTTCCAGGCTTCGGCCATGCGCTTGTCCTTATGCACGGCTTTTTTGGCGGCCTTTTCCGCCTCGGCTGGATGCATCAACAGCAGCTCGGAGATTGCGATTTTGTTGTAGTAGGCGGCACTGGCATGTTTGCGGATTGCCTGCGCGGTAGCAGACCATTGCTGAGCGGTAATCTTTGGCATGGCGCAACTGATCGCCCGCCTCGTCCAGTTGCATGGCGGTCATGTCTCGCATCTCGCCGAGGGTTGGCGGAGTGGGAGCCGGGGGTGTGGTGATCGGGGCTGCTGACGTCTGCTGCGCCTGAGCGGGTGTGGAAAGGGATAGTCTGAACAGGAGCGCCGCAGAGCGGGAGCGCGAGCCAGCAGCGTGAAGCAAGTGATCGCAAGCGAAAGGAGAGCCATTGCCACCCTCCTAAGCGGCTCTGGAAACTAGCTCCGAGTGCTTCAGAGAATGTTACATCTATTTTGAGTTGGAATCGTTTCCGTCCTGATTTTTATTTTTATCGTCGCCGTCGCCATGAAAGATTCCCGTCACTTTTCCCCAGAATCCCTTCTTCTTCTCATGCGGGTGCGGCTTGGCCTGATGCAGACGGCTGCTGCCCTGCGGGCGGAGCAGCAGTGAAAGCCTGGCGTGGCTGGTTCGGGGAGATCACTCGTGCGGGCTGGTTTACCGGCGGTGGCACGGGCGCGGGGCCGCCAAGAATTTTCTGGAAGATGTTGCGCTGATCGGCGTGGTCGCAGGTCTCCGTCGGCTCCGAGCCCTCCACGAAGGCAGAGTTGTATGCCTCCGGGCAACTCGCGGTAGAAAGCAGATTGGTTGTCTTGTCCAGTGAAACCGTCACCACACCGGCCGGCGCAGCGAAATCCGTAGTGTTGCTGTACTGCGGCAGGCGGACGGCCCGCTTCATGAACTCGGCCCAGATCGGCCCTGCCGTGGAACCGCCAGCCAGCTTCAGATCGCTGTAATCGTCATAGCCCACCCACACAATGCAGAGCAGGTTGCTGGTGTAGCCGGCAAACCAGGCATCGTGCGAGGTGCCGGTCTTACCCGCCGCCGGAGCCGTAAAGCCGCGCGCCCGAACCGTGTAGCCGGTGCCGTGGTCGATCACGTTCTGCATCATGTTGGTGACCACGTAAGCGACACGCGGGTCCAGCACCGAGCGCTTGTCGTTGTGGAAGTCTTCCACCACATCGCCGTTGGCCTGGCGGATGGAGTGGATCAGCAAGGGATCGATGCGCACGCCGCTGTTGGCCAGCACCGTGTAGGCTCCGGCCATCTCGATCGGGCTAGCGTCGTAGGCGCCTAAAGCCGCTGCCGGAGTTGCCTTCACGCTGGCGATTCCCGCGTTCCTGGCCAGTTCTGCAACCTTGTCGTAGCCGACCATCTCGGCCATCTTGACGGTGGCGTTGTTGAGCGACATCTGCAGCGCATAGCGAGCTGTTACTTGCCCGTGATATTCATTCTTGTAATTGCGCGGGTCGTACACCTTGCCGTCGAACTCAAAGGTCGTCGGCGAATCGTCGATCAGGGAAGCCTGCGTGAACACCGGGTCGGTGCCCTGCGCCGTCAGTGCCGAATTCATCGCCGCGGCATAAACGAACGGCTTGAAGATGGAGCCGGTCGGACGTTTGGCGATAGCGTGATTCAACTGGCTGAAGCCGTAATTTCTGCCGCCTACCAGGGCCAGCACTTCGCCGGTATGCGGGTCCAGCGCGACCAGCGCAACCTGGGGAATGGGACCGGCTACTTTCGTTTCCTGGACCGTTGCATTCTTTCCCGTGCCGGTTTTTACCCGCCGGGTGCGCTGCTTTGCCACCTGCTCGTCCACCAGCTTGATGCCATCGGCTACCGCCTCGGCGGCGGCGTGTTGCAGGTCCGGGTCGAGGGTGGTGTAAATGCGATAGGCGTTTTCGTTCAGGTCGGATTCGGAGTACTTGCTGGCCAGCGTATCCTTCACCAGATCGACAAAGTACGGGAGCATCGCTGGCTTCCACATTGGGTGCGGTGAGCTTGAGCGGAGTGGCCTTGGCTGCTTCGCACTGCTCGCGCGTGATCGCGCCGGTCTCCACCATCGAGTCCAGCACGATGTTGCGCCGCTCCATCACTCTTCTCCGGCCGCTTGTACGGATTCCACATGTTATTGGGCGACTGGATGATGCCGGCGATCATCGCCGCCTCGGGCAGCGTGATCTCCTTGATGTCCTTGCCGAAGTAGGAGCGTGCCGCCTCGCCGAATCCGTTGATGGAAAACGATCCGCGCTGGCCCAGGTACACCTGGTTTGCGTAGAGCTCGAAGATCTGCTGCTTGTTGAACTTCTGCTCCAGTTCGACCGCAATCAGCATTTCGGTCAGCTTGCGGGTGATCGTCTTCTCCGGACGTGAGGAAGAAGCCGCGCGAGATCTGCATGGTGATGGTCGATCCGCCGCGGCGCCTGCCTGCGCCGCGCAGGTCGGTGATGAACGATCCGACCAGGCTGAACCAGTTGATGCCGCCGTGCTCAAAGAACTTGCGGTCCTCGATTGCCAGCACCGAATCCACCATCACCTTGGGAGATCTCGTTATAGGTCAGAATCTGGCGCTTGGTGCGGTCCTGTCCCTGGAAGAGCGCGGTGACCAGCTCGGGTTCCAGTTCGTAGGAGTCCAGCGTCTCGCCTGGATTCGCGCCCACGCCGAGAATGCGATCGACTCGTCCATCGGGGCCGGTCAGAATCTTGGCTCCATCGGTCGAATGATAGGACTCTGCGCCGGGGTGAACCTCGATGCCGCCAGGGATCATCCGGAAGTTGCCCATCGGCGAGTCGGTCCCATTGTCAGCGTCGATGTAGGCGGCGCGCCGCAGCATGGTGGCGATCTGCGCAGGCGAGAACCTGTCTCCTGGATGCACCGTAACCGGACGCGCATAGATCTTTGCCGAAGTCGAAAAGATCTGCCCGCTCATCCGTTTGGTGATGATGCGATCGTACCGAACGTAATAGAAAGCAAAGACTCCGAAGCAGCACAGCGCGAGGATGAGGAAGACGGCGACCGCAGTGCGAAGCAGTGAGTTGCGTGCTCCAGAGGAAGATGCCGGAATTTTCAGTTTGATGGCCACGATGAATAGTTGTTTGTATTGTAAGACACCGGAGTGGCGCAAGGAAGAGTTGAGGCAAAGGCTGTGCTGGAATTCCGTATCCCATTGATCACTGAACAGAGAAAGTTGGTGACGGCACGCATTAAGCAACCTGGAACAACCCGAGTTGGATTCGGAGTAGCGTCGCTAACAGCGGATGGTTGTGCGCCACCCGCTCTTGGCCTGCGCTATTTCATCATGACGTTTTTATTCTTGCTTGCTGTCTTGAAGTTCAGGTCCAGTGGGTAGAAGGGCATGTCCACATGGACGGAGTATTCAGCCGTGATGGTCAGATCGCCAGCGCCTCGCTGCACTGTGACCTGCTCGGGCGAGAGTGGGACATTCAACTCGTTCGCTTTCTGCGCAATGTCGGTCGCAATCTCGGATTCGCTCTTGCTGTTGTAGGTGTAGCTGACAGCCTGTTCCTCAAGCATACGGCCCAGCTTGAAGTCGCCCCAATAGGCCGGCAAGACTTTGTAGAGCACAAAGCCACCCACCAGGAGCAGCAGCAGTCCAAAGATCGACTTCAGTTCCTTCATAGATGTCCCCTAACGCGGTCATTCCTAAGCTCGCGGATCGTACAGGTTGCGCAGATACGTCAGCGTCTCGGCCACCGCAACATCCACTGATTGCGCTTTTGCGCGCTCGACCACTTCCACCTTGCCTTCGGCCAGCTTTTTGCCGATGTTGATGCGATAGGGAATGCCCACCAAGTCAGCATCCTTGAACTTCACTCCCGGGCGTTCATCGCGGTCATCGAGGAGCACGTCGTATCCGGCGGCTTCCAGCTCCGCTGCAATTTTTTCCGGCGGCCTCCACCAGCGTCGCGTCCTTTACGTTCGTGGGCACAACCACCACCGTGAAAGGAGCAATCGAGGGCGCCAGCCAGAAGCCGTTGTCATCGTGGTTCTGCTCGATGCACGAGGTCAGGATGCGCTCTACGCCGATGCCGTAGCTGCCCATGATGATAGTGACTTCCTTGCCATCCTTGTCCAGAACCTTTGCGCCCATCGATTCGGCGTACTTGGTTCCGAGCTTGAAGATGTGCCCGATCTCGACCGCCTTGCCCAGCTTCAGCGGCTCGCCGCAGCGCGGACAGCCTTCGCCTTCCACCACGTTGCGCAGATCGGCGGATTTGGTCACTTGAAAGTCCACGTCGAGGTTCAGTCCGGTGAAGTGATGATCGAGTTCGTTGGCTCCGCTTACCAGGTTCTTGCGCCCGCGCAGAGCCTCGTCCAATACCACTACGAACTGATCGGCATCGCCCGCGTAATCGGACTTACCTTTGTTCTCGACCACTCGAACCAGCTTCAACCCGACCGGGCCGAGGTATCCGGCCGGGGAACCAAAGTACTTCACGATCTCTTCTTCCACCATGGGACGGAAGTCGCGACCGCCGATGGCGGACGAAAGCTTGGCTTCGTTCAGTTGGTCGTTGCCGCGCATCAGCACCAGCAGTGGACGCACGATTGCCTTGCCGGCTGCACCGGCGCCATCGGTCATCATGTAGGCCAGCGACTTCATGTTGTTGTTCACCGGAGTTTTGAGGAAGGCCGCGACCTCATCAATCGTCTTTGTTCCCGGCGTGTAAACCTTTTCGCGCGCTCCGCTGGCGTTGGCCGCTAGTTCTTCGACGGACTCCAGCTTCGATGTGGCTTTTTCCAGATTCGCCGCGTAGCCGCACTTGCCGCAAGATGCTACAAGGTCCTCGCCCGCGTCGGTGTAGACCATGAACTCCTGCGACTGCGATCCGCCCATTGAACCCGAGTCGGCCTCGACGGCGACAAACTCCAGGCCGCAGCGCTTGAATATGCGGCGATAGACGGCGTCGTGCAGGTCAAAGCTCTTGTCGAGGCCGGCTCGATCGATGTCAAACGAATAGGAGTCCTTCATGGTGAACTGGCGCACGCGCAGCAGACCGCTCTTAGGGCGCGGTTCGTCGCGGAACTTGGTCTGAATCTGGTACCAGATCTGGGGAAGCTGCTTGTAGCTGCGCAGTTCCTTGCGGGCGATGTCGGTCATGATCTCTTCGTGGGTCATGCCCAGGCAGAGGTCCGCGCCCTTGCGATCCTTGAGGCGGAACATGTTGTCGCCCATCACGGCCCAGCGGCCACTAGCCTCCCAGACCTCGCGCGGGTTCAGCGCAGGCAGGTAGAGTTCCTGGCCGATGGCGTCCATCTCCTGGCGCACGATGCTCGTAATCTTGAGAATGGTCCTCTGGGCCAGGAATAGGTAGGAGTAAATTCCAGCCGCCAACTGGCGGATGTATCCGGAGCGCACCAGGAACTTGTGGCTGGCAACTTCGGCGTCAGCAGGCGCTTCACGGAGCGTGGGGATAAACAACTTGGACCAGCGTTGCATAGAATGGATGAATTCCTGTCTAAAAGTGGTGAAAGCTGATTGTAGCAAGTCGGAGGCGCGAAGGTTTCAAAGTTTCAGAGGTGCGAGCCAAGTGTGTTCCGCTCGCCCCCTTGAACTCCCCGTTCAGCGGCCTTATATCGCCCTCGGGTATGAAGCGGATTGTTCAGCGGCTGCTGAGCACTGTACACTTGAGGCAAGCTAACTTCCGGAGTCCTGGCTTGCGGCACCCTCTCCTGTCCAGGATCGTTACGGGGCTAGTCTTTAGGAGGCAACACATTGTCGTCACAAAACCGGTTTCTTTTCACGTCTGAGTCGGTGACCGAGGGGCATCCCGACAAAATCGCAGACCAGATCTCTGATGCAATCCTCGACGCCTGCCTGGAGCAGGATCCTTACAGCCGTGTGGCATGTGAAACTCTCACCTGCACCGGGCTTGGTCGTGATTGCGGGCGAAATTACCACCAGCGCTTATGTCGATTTCCAGTCATTGGTGCGCGGCGTTGTCAGCTCCATTGGATATGACAATGCCCTTTATGGCTTCGACTCGAACACCTGCGCGGTGATTTCGAGCATCAACAAGCAGAGTGGCGATATCGCCATGGGTGTGGACACCGGCGGCGCCGGCGACCAGGGCATGATGTTCGGCTATGCCACCAACGAGACGCCGGAGCTGATGCCGACCCCGATCTCGCTGGCGCACAAGCTGGCGCACAAGCTCACCGACGTGCGCAAGAACGGCAAGCTGCAGTATCTGCGCCCGGACGGCAAGAGCCAGGTTACGGTTGAATACGACGAAAACGGCAAGCCGCTGCGCATTGACGCCGTGGTGATTTCAACCCAGCATGCGGATACGGTGACCACCGAACAGCTCCGCGCCGACATCCTCAAGCACGTCATTCAGGCAACGCTTCCGGCCAACCTGCTCGACGAAAACACCAAGTACCACATCAATCCGACCGGGCGCTTCGTCGTCGGCGGACCGATGGGCGACACCGGCTTGACCGGCCGCAAGATCATCGTGGATACCTACGGTGGCATGGGCCGTCACGGTGGTGGCGCGTTCAGCGGCAAGGATGCGACCAAGGTCGATCGCTCGGCTGCCTACATGGCGCGCTATATCGCCAAGAACATCGTCGCTGCCGGCCTTGCCGAGCGCGCCGAGGTTCAGCTCGCTTACGCCATCGGCGTCGCCGAGCCGGTCAGCGTGCTGGTGGATACCTTTGGTACCGGCAAGGTTGACCGCGAGATTCTCGGCGACCTGGTGCGCAAGAACTTCGAGCTGACCCCCAAGGGCATCATCGAGTCGCTGAACCTGCGCCGCCCCATCTTCCAGAAGACCGCTGCCTACGGCCACTTTGGCCGCAGCGACTCGGACTTTACCTGGGAGAAGACGGACAAGGCCGAAGCTCTGCGCGGCTGGTGCCAAGGCCGCGCAGGCCGCGGCAGGAAAGTAGTTCGACTCGCAGTTTGGGTCAAAACTAAAGAGGGCGTCGCGGATGCGGCGCCCTCTTGCTGTAAACAAACCTGCACCGCCGACGTTCTGGCAGGTCAAAAGCCGGACGTCTAAGGCTGGCTCTCCACTGCCGGCTCATCCAGGATCTGCTCCACCATGATCTGCTTGGCGCGATCCAGCGCGCGCTGGATGTTCTCACAGATGTTCTCCGCTCCAATTTGATTTACAAAGACGCTTTGGTGAATCATCCGTGCGGGGTATTCTTTGGCTCCGCACAAAAGCAGGTAACGGCCGGAAGCTCTCAGACGTGTGGCAACGTCTTCAATCGCACCCAGCCCGGTGGAGTCAATCGCGCTCATGCCTCGCAAGCGGAGAATGACGACGGGCGGCAAGGTTTCCAGACGATGAATGATGATGTCCAATTTCTGCGCGGCGCCGAACATCAGCGCTCCCTGCACTGTAAAGATCTCAACGTAATCCGGGATGTGCTTGTCATGCAGAACGTGCGCACGTCCGGTGAGAATGTAATCCCTGGTAACGGGTGAAACCGAGGTGGTTTCGGCGACGTTGCGGATGAAGGTAAGAGCCGCCAGGATCATGCCGAACTCAACCGCCGTCGTCAGATCGGCCATGACTGTGAGGCCGAAAGTGACAAGCCAGACTAGGATCGCCGATTTGTTGAGTTGCAGCAGGTGCAGCGTTTCTCCCCACTGCCCCATGTTGTAGCTGACTACGAAGA
This sequence comes from uncultured Acidobacteriota bacterium, assembly GCA_963786435.1. GTDB lineage: Bacteria > Acidobacteriota > Terriglobia > Terriglobales > Acidobacteriaceae > TOLSYN. Next base: position 163,616 of record CAWAZK010000002.1, on the reverse strand, counting down.
GGATCGCCGCCAGAACTGCCATAGGGATGAAGCGGGCCATAGGGGCCGCGAACAAGAGAACGGCCAAAAGGGTAAGGGCATGAATGATGCCCGAGATGGGGGTGCGTCCGCCGGAGCGGATGTTGGTTGCGGTGCGGGCGATCGCGCCCGTCGCCGGCAGTCCGCCGAAGATCGGCGAGACGATGTTTGCCACGCCCTGCGCTACCAGTTCAACGTTGGGATTGTGCTTGTCATTGGTCATGCTATCGGCCACTACGGCCGACATCAGGGATTCGATTGCACCCAGCATTGCGACGGTTACGGCCGATGAGATTAGCGGCAGAATCAGGCCGACGTGAAATTGAGGAACCTGCAGGTGCGGCAAGCCGGAGGGAATTCCCCCGAAGCGGGTACCAATCGTCTCCACCCGAAGATGCAGCAGCCCCGCCGCAGCGGTTCCTGCGAGCAGCGCGACGATGTACCCAGGAACGCGTTTGCTGACGCGTGGCGTAATCAGAATGATTGCGAGCGAAACCACGCCCAGGATGGTGGCGGACATCGAGATGGTGCTCGCGTGCTCGATCAATTCCTTCATGCGGGCAAAAAATTCGCCGGGATTATGCTCGAGGCGAAGCCCGAAGAAGTCGCGAATCTGGGTGCTGGCGATCAGCACCGCAATGCCGTTGGTGAAGCCCATCACTACCGGGCGCGGAATGAACTGCACAGCCTTGCCCAAGCCGGTAATGCCCATGATGACCAGCAGCACTCCGGCCATCATCGTGCATAGAAAGAGACCGTTAATTCCGTGCTTGGCGAGGATTCCGGCAACGACTACGACGAACGCTCCAGTCGGGCCGCCGATCTGCACCTTTGATCCGCCGAGCAGCGAGATGAGGAAGCCGGTGACGATCGCACAGTAAATGCCCGCCTGCGGAGTCATTCCGCTGGCGATGGCAAAGGCCATGGCCAGGGGCAGCGCAACGAGTCCCACGGTGATGCCCGCCGCCAGATCGGCGGCAAAGATGCGCTTCGAGTAATCCTTGAGACATAGGACAGACTTGGGGAGAACTTGTTCCGAACGCAATTGTGAGAGTTCCATGGAGAGTACATGATAACCCCGTTTTCACCGTGCGAGCGTCAGGTTTATTGCGGAATCCAACACTGGAATCGGCCGCAAAGGTTGAGGCGGATGGGAATTGGAGCCTCAGAACTCCTGATCTCGCCCCGTAGATCCTGTCGGGCAGGGAAAACGGAATGATCCTGAAAACTGTTGCCAGAGGGGCTGCTTTGGATTAAGAAAGAGCATGCCGCAGATGCAACTGCCGATATTCCCTGCCGGAGTGACCGAGATCAATCACCACATAGCGGTGGCAAAGGAGGCGGGCACGGTGTACTACATCCACGGCCACCTGCCGGTGTTCCGCCACGCGGAGAACGATGTGCGTGGATTTCGCATGTTCACCAGCCAGATGATCGTCAACGGGACGGTGAAGCCCAAGGAGATTGTCCAGGCGTTCGGCGTTCCGATGATTGCAGTGAAGAGGTATGTGAAGGTTTTTCGGGAGCAGGGGGCCAACGGGTTCTACGCGGTGAAACCCCGTCACAGTTCAGCCTCGGTGCTGAAAGGGGAAGTGCTGCAGCGAGCGCAGAAGTTGCTTGACGAGGGGCAGAGCGTTCCGGAAGTGGCGAGTGAACTGAATGTGTTGGCGAACACGCTGCACAAGGCGGTTGACGCTGGACGCTTGCGAAAGCTAAAAAAAACGAACCCGCCACCACCGAAGTAAGCAACAAGAGTGGTCGCAGTCAGATCGACAGCCAAGCGCCGATGGGAAACGCCGCGACGCGTTCGTTGGAGCGAGTAGCGGCCGCGATGGGAGAGCTGGAGTCGGCGCCCATCGAGTTTCAAGCTACCTGCGATGTAACCCGGGGCGGCGTGCTGCTGGCATTGCCTGCGCTGTTGGCGACCGGGTTGTTGCGCTACACGCCGGAGATGTACCAGCTCCCAAACGGATTTTATGGCATTGACAGCATCTTCCTGCTGCTGGCATTGATGGCGCTGGGGCGGATCCGGTCTCTGGAACAGCTTCGTTATCAAGCGCCAGGCGAGTGGGGCAAGCTGCTGGGACTGGACCGCATTCCCGAAGTGAGGACGCTGCGGGAGAAGTTAAAACTGCTGTGCCACGACTTGGGTCAAGCCCTGCGCTGGAACGCCGCACTGGCCAAGGAATGGATCGCCCAGCAAGATGCCTCGGAACTGTTTTTCTACTGCGATGGCCACGTGCGCGTCTATCACGGGGAGCAGACGGCGCTACCGCGCCATTACGTGGCGCGCCAGCGATTGTGTTTACGGGCTACCACCGATTACTGGATCAATGCCATGGATGGCCAGCCATTTCTGTATGTCAACAAAGAGGTGGATCCGGGACTGATCGCCACGCTCAAGCAGGATGTGATTCCGTGGCTGGAAGTGAATGTGATCCAGCCGCCGGAGCAACAGCGGCGCATGGCGGAAGATCCTCGTACCCACTGGTTCACAATGGTGTTCGACCGGGAAGGCTACAGTCCCGAGTTATTCGAGCAGCTGTGGCAGAAGCGGATTGCCATTCTGACCTATCACAAGTTTCCCCAGGGCGAGTGGCGCAGCGAAGAATTCACCACGCACCGCGTCCAGCTGGTGAGCGGCGAAATCGTGACCATGAAACTGGCCGAGCGCGGTACCCAGTTGTCGAACCGGTTCTGGGTACGCGAGATTCGCAAACTCAGCGACGGCGGCCATCAGACTTCGATCTTAGCCACCAACTTCCAGCTGCCAATGACCACGCTGGCACCGTCGTTATTCGCCCGATGGTCTCAGGAAAACTTCTTCCGCTACATGCGCGAACATTACGGATTGGATAGCTTGATTGAGTATGGAACCGAACCCGTTCCTGATGCGATCCAGGTGGTAAATCCGGAGTGGCGCAAACTCGACGGCAAGATCCGCTCCAAAATCGGCCAGCGCCATCGGCAGGCGGCTCAGTTCGGAGCCCTTGCTTTATCGGAGGATCCCACCAACTCTGAAGTTCAGGGTTTTCAGCAGCGCAAGGCGCAACTGCGGGAAGACATCGAAAGTCTCGATTTGCAGATCGACCAACTCAAACAGTCGCGCAAGGACACTCCGCATCACATTCCCGTGAAGCTATTGCCAGAGGAAGACCGATTTACTCGGCTGCGTACCGAACGAAAGCATTTCGTCGATACCATCAAGATGATCGCTTATCGCGCCGAATCCAGCATGGCCTCCCTGCTTCGCGAACATATCGCCCGCACTGACGATGCCCGCGCCTTGCTGCGCCAGATCTTCGATACCGAGGCTGATCTTACCCCTGACCTCATCACCAACACCTTGACTGTCCGCCTCCACCATCTCACCCAGGCGGCTCACGATCAGGCCATCGAGAAACTGTTGGCGGAACTCAACGCCACGAAAACCATCTTCCCCGGTACACACCTCACGCTCGTCTTCAAACTCGGGTCATCCTGATTTCAACCAGATCAGGAGGTCTGAGCCTATTCTTAAGTCATGACGCGCGCGCAAAAAACAAGGAAGACCAATGGAGCCAAGATCTTACGCAAAAGCAACATGTTCTCCGATATGCTGCGAGAGGTGCGAGGCGTGCCACGCGGCAAGGTTGCAACTTATGGTGATATCGCGTATGCGGCGGGCTATCCTGGGGCGGCGCGGCAGGTGGCGTGGGCCTTGCATGCGGAGAGCGCTGGATTGCCGTGGCATCGTATCGTGGGCGCAGGCGGAACGATTCTGCTGACGGGTGAGCATGGCTTTGAACAGCGCATGCACCTGCAGGCCGAGGGTGTGGGATTTGTGGGACTGAAGGTAAATATGGCGGCGCATCATCACACGTTCACGGCCAAGGCGGAAAAGAAGAGCCCGCCGAAATACGCAAAAAAAGCACGCACTTGAACGCTCGCAGACCTCTCTGATTTATCTGCCGAAAGCGAATAATCACGGCGAGCTATGTTAGGCGGCCTTCCCCATTGTGCCGGGGGTTGGTGAGCCCTGGCCACCGGCTTGGCGCTCTGCCAGCGGGCCGATGATTGGCAGCATGACCTTTTCGCCGTGATAGCTCTTCCACATCATGTAGAGCCATACCATGAAGAATCCCAAGCTCACCAGCAGGTGCAGGGAACCCATCATGATCCCCAGCGAAAAGCTGACTGCGTTAAACATGAGCGACAACATCGTGACTCCAATGTGAACCAGGATGACCGCCACATTGAGGAAGATGGATTGAAAGGCGTGGAAGCGCACGCGCCTGTCCTGGTTGTAAGGAGCCAGCACGAGGAACACGAATCCCGTGATGAAGCCGAAGAGATAGCACAGGGCGGAGGCGGCGTTGATGCTGAGCCCCGGCTGCGTGCTCACGGCAGGCGGTGTGGATGTCGCGCCAGGTGCTGCAGCCGCTGCTGTCCCGCATTTCGGGCAAAACTGTCCTTCCATTTGCGTTCCGCAACTCGAACAATAAGCCATGGTGCTCTCCTACAGGACGTACATCCAGTCCTCGCGGCCAGATTGGAATCCTGCACTTGGCACAGGGTTGCACGACGAAAGCTGGAATAGCTGCCCTCTATTTAGGAGCAGGGGCGGTCGCCGAAGGTATGTGCCGATGCTTGTGGAAGAACCGGTTCGATATATCCGGCCAGAACTCGAAGAATACTGCGCCGACCGCGCCTTCTACAGTCACGGTGAGGGCTCTCTGGAAGGTGAGTCCAACGCCGCGGTCGGCGGAAGGATAATAGAGATTCGAAAGGCTGCCTGCGGTTATGTTTCCAAGCACATTCGCATAGTTAGGCCCCCAGTTGCCGTTGTCTTGCTTCGTCCATACAGTGGTTTGGATCACGTAAAAGAGACGGCGTTTGATGCTCCCGGTGCCTTTGCGGAAGTAACGTGGGTCCTCGCGGAACAATGTCGGAAAGAGGGCATTTCCCCAGAACAGGCCCGAGGCCTGGTCTGCGTAAGCAGCCCCGAACCTTTTTCCGTAACCTTGCGCCCCCTGGCCGTAGCCGGGGAAATCATCCACAGATTGGCTATATCCGGCATCCAAGCCTGCGGCGACGAACTGGAATGGATCTATTGCGCTGCGGAATGCCAAGTGAAACTTCTGGCTCGGCGTTAGCGGTGCCGCGTTCTGGACGTTGCTGGTGTTGAAGTTGGGGATTACTCCCAGAATTCGCTGCTGCTCCTGCTGTTTCAGTTCCCGTTCTGCCTTCTCGTGCTGCGATTCGGGCGATTCATTTTCTGGCGTGGGCTTAGGCGTGGTTTGCACGGTATTCGATGTGGTTTGTCCAATTGCATAGCAGGTAAGCAGGATTACGATGGCCGATACAGTCAGAATAGAAGACCGTATCCCGCGGGGACGAATCACAACGAATTTCCTTTTAGGCTGTAGCAGCTCAAGCTTCAAACACCTGATTCACGCCGAAGTGTGGGGCTTCCTTTAGGAGTGGGGCTTCGGGCAGGTGGTTGCAAGCACGTCTTCTGTTTCTGCGGGTAGAGGTTTTCGAAGGTGCCTCCTAGACCAGTTCGACTCCCCACAAATCGTGCAGGTGGACGACGCCCTGGAGTTGATTGGCTGCATTGACGACCATGAGTGAGGTGATCTTTTTCTGCTCCATGAAATCGAGCGCCTGGGCGGCGAAGGCATCAGGAGAGATAGTACGGGGATTATGGGTCATGCACTGGTCGGCGGTGAGATCGAGCACGTCTTTGCCGCGATGCTCGAGGAGGCGGCGCAGGTCTCCGTCGCTGATGATGCCTACCAGGACATCGTCCTGGGTGATGGCCGTGATGCCGAGTCCTTTGCGCGACATCTCGTAGATGACCTCGATCATAGGCGTGGCAGGCGCTACGCGAGGAATGGCGCTACCGGTGTGCATCAACTGGGAGACTCGGGCGAGGCGCTTACCAAGTTTGCCGCCGGGATGGAGATCGGCAAAGTCTTCGGCACGGAAGCCACGGCGCTCGCTGAGAGCGACGGCCAGGGCATCGCCGAGGGCGAGCATGGTGGTGGTGGAGGCCGTGGGCGCAAGGCCGAGCGAGCAGGCTTCTTTTTGGATGGAGCAGTCGAGCGCGACGTCGGCGGCTTGGGCAAGTGACGAGGGCGGGTTGCCGTTGCGCGGATGGAGGCAGTCGCCGGTGAAAGTGATGAGGCACGCGCCTAGGCGCTTGATGGTAGGGAGCAGTTCAAGAATCTCAGCGGTTTCGCCTGACGCAGAGAGCGCCAGCACGAGGTCGCCGCGCATGACCATGCCGAGGTCGCCGTGCAAGGCCTCGGCGGGATGCAGGTAGAGGGCGGGGGTTCCGGTGGAAGCGAAGGTGGCGGCGAGTTTGCGGCCGATAAGCCCGCTCTTGCCCATACCTGTGACAACGACGCGTCCGGCGCAGCCGAGAATGAGTTCGAGGGCGCGCTCGAAGTCGGCGGCCATGGGGCCCCTGAGGCGGTCAGCAAGGCGGCGCAGCGCCTCGGCTTCAATGCGAATGACGTTTTCAGCAGTGGTCATGATGGATGAGCGCGGGGTTTACGCAACGGCGCAGCGCTTGCGCTTTCAATTGTATCCGTGAGAGTTACCGCTGGTTATCGTACCATGTGGGGATGGAAAGATTCTTGCGAGTGTTGATCGTCGTGTTGTGTATGGCTGCCGGGGTAGCGGCGCAGAGCAATGAAGATGCGACGTTGGCGCAAGGAACTCAGGAATTGGGCTTCTGGGGCGGCTACTCGCCCGATTCGACGGTTGGGATTGGCCAAGTGCTGAACCGGAAGTTTTTCGAGCTGGACGGACAGTATGCGGTGACGATGCTGGCCAGTCGATGGGTGGCGTGGAAATGGGTTTCCGAGGTGGTTCCGGTGGCGCTGCTGAATGAGCCGACCGAATATTACTTCAATTCAAAGCATCAACTGACAGGCTCGCGCGCGGGGGCGACGACCTATGCGGGTGGAGTTACACCGCTGGGAATGCAGGTGAACTTCCGGAACGGACACCGGGTGCAGCCCTTCTTCGACGCACATGGCGGAATGCTGTACTTTACGCGGCAGGAGCCGGTGCCAGGCTCCTCACAGTTCAACTTTACCTTTAACTTTGGCACGGGCGTGCAGGTATTCGCCGGGAGCCGCTCGTCGCTTCTGATTGGGTACAAGTATCACCACATCTCGAACGCCGGTACAGCCTCGCAGAATCCGGGAATCGACAACAGCGAGGTCTATGCAGGTTGGTTGTGGCGGTGGCAAGACGGGCGATAGGCAGCAGAACTATCCTATCGCCGAATGGATGGCGAGTAGCTGTTCAAGTGTCGCTTTAAGACTTGCGAGCGGGAGCGCGTTTGCTCCATCACTTTTGGCGGTGGCAGGATTGTCGTGGACTTCCATGAAGATGCCGTCGATGCCGGCGGCGACGGCTGCGCGGCTGAGAAGAGGGATGAACTGGGGCTCTCCTCCAGATTGGGCGCCCTGGCTGGGGATTTGGACGGAGTGGGTTGCGTCGAAGATAACGGGGGCGTATTCGCGCATGATGGCCAGCGAGCGCATGTCGACGACGAGATTATGGTAGCCGAAGCTGGCTCCGCGTTCGGTAAGGGAGACGTGGTCGTTGCCGCTTTCGCGTAGCTTGGCGACGGCGTGGCGCATGTCCTGCGGGGCGACGAACTGGCCCTTTTTTATGTTGACGCCGCGTCCGGTGCGCGCAGCTGCGATGAGCAGGTCGGTTTGGCGGCAGAGGAATGCGGGGATTTGCAGGATATCGACGACCTCTCCGGCTGCGGTCGCTTGCGCGGGGTCATGGACATCGGTGAGGACGGGTACTTTGACCTCTTCGCGGACTTTGGCGAGGATGCGCAGGCCCTCGACGAGCCCGGGGCCGCGGTAGCTGGCGAGGGAGGTGCGGTTGGCCTTGTCATAACTGGCCTTGAAGATGTACGGGACGCCGAGCGAGCGACAGACGTCGGCGATGGAGGTGGCCATGAAGAGCGCGTGCTCCTCACTTTCAATGACGCAGGGGCCGGCGATGAGAAACAGCTCGGGGCCGCCAATGGTGACGTTCTGGACGGAGAAGGGCATAGGAGAATTATAAGGTGTGGATGTTATACAGGTTTCCACTTTCGATGATGAGCAGGTAGTGTGGTGTAATCTAAAGTGAGTCTGTGGTCTGGACGTGTCCTGGAGGAAGAGAAGCGATGAAGGGAAACGCGAAGGTTATTGCCGTGCTGAACGAGGCTCTGCAGGAAGAGCTGTTGGCCATCAACCAGTATTTTCTACACTCGGAAATGTGCGAGAACTGGAAGTACGAAGCGCTATCAAAGTTCATCAAGAAACAGTCCATCGACGAGATGAAGCACGCGGAAAAGCTGATTGAGCGGATTCTGTTCCTGGATGCGACGCCTACGCTCACCGGACCGACACAGTTGAAGATCGGCAAAAACGTGAAAGAGCAGCTTGCAAGCGATCTGGAGCTGGAGCTGAACGCGGTGAAGATGTACAACAACGCCATCAAAGTGTCGCGCGAAGAGGGTGATAATGGGAGCGCAGAGCTTATGAAGGGGCTTCTGGTCGACGAAGAAGAGCACGTTGATTGGCTGGAAGCGCAGCTGCACCTGATCGAAGAGATGGGGTACGAGCGGTACCTGGCACAGCAGCTCAAGGAAGGGTAGAAGTCGCAGGCGTGAATTGATTGTGGAATTGCAAGAGGCCCGGATGCGGGCCTCTTTTTTATAGAATTAGTGTTTGCCTGCGCCTTCAGGGCGGAGGTAGTGAGTGTGTTCGGGCTCGGCTTCAGCCAGGCGCAGGGCGCGGTGCTGATAGCTGGCGTGGATGAAGCTGAGAAAGAGTGGATGCGGCTCGAGTGGCTTCGACTTGAACTCGGGGTGGAACTGGCAGCCGAGGAAGTAGGGGTGGTCGGGGAGTTCGACGATCTCCACGTAGGTCCCGTCGGGCGAGCTTCCGGTAATGCGGAGTCCGGCGCCGGTTAAGAGTTGCTCGTACTCGCGGTTGAACTCATAGCGATGGCGGTGGCGCTCGCTGATTTCGGCCTTGCCATAGGCCTGGAAGGCGTAGGAGCCGGCCTCGATTTTGCAATCCCAGGCACCGAGGCGCATGGTGCCGCCAAGTTCCTCGACGCCGCGCAGCTCGCGCAATTTGTAGATGACGCGATGCGGGGTAGCGGGGTCGAACTCGCTGGAGTTGGCCTCGTCGAGTCCGCAGACATTGCGGGCAAACTCAATACATGCGGTCTGCATGCCGAGACAGATGCCGAAGTAGGGAACATTGTGTTCGCGGGCAAAGCGGATGCCGTTGAGCATTCCTGAAATTCCGCGTTTGCCAAAGCCACCGGGGACGAGAATTCCGTCGAAGCCGCTGAGCTGCGGTTCGTAGCTGCGATCCTCTTTGTCCTTGGTTTCAAGGCCTTCGGCTTCGACCCACTGGAGATTGAGCTTGAGGTTGTAATTCAAGGCCGCATGGACGAGAGCTTCCTTGAGCGACTTGTAGGAGTCTTCGTATTCGACGTACTTGCCGACGACGCCGATGCGCACCTCATCCTTCGGATTGTAGGCGCGATGTACGAGGGTCTCCCACTGGCTCATGTCGGCATCTTTTGCATCGATATGCAGATACTTGAGCACGAGTTTGTCGACGCCTTCATGGGCGAAGGCCAGGGGACACTCATAGATGCTGGCGACATCACGAGCGGTGACGACGGCTTGCTCCTCGACATTGCAGAAGAGGGCTATCTTGCCCTTCATCTCCTGGGGCAGAAAGCGGTCGGTGCGGCAGAGAAGGATGTCAGGCTGGATTCCGATGGAGAGCAACTCCTTGACCGAGTGCTGGGTGGGCTTGGTCTTGAGCTCTCCGGCGGCGGCGATGAAGGGAACCAGGGTGACGTGGACGAAGAGAGTGTTTTCGCGACCAAGCTCCTGGCGCATCTGGCGGACGGCTTCGAGAAATGGAAGCGACTCGATGTCGCCGACGGTGCCGCCGATTTCGCAGATGACGACGTCCACGTCGTGCGAAATCTTCTTCATTGCGGCTTTGATTTCGTTGGTGACGTGAGGAATCACCTGGACGGTTTTGCCGAGATAGTCGCCACGGCGTTCCTTGGCGATAATCTGCTCGTAGATGCGGCCAGTAGTCAGATTATTATCGCGGGTTAGGCGGGAGTGGGTGAAACGCTCATAGTGTCCGAGGTCGAGATCGGTCTCAGCGCCATCGTCGGTGACAAAAACCTCGCCATGCTGAAACGGCGACATGGTTCCGGGATCGACGTTGAGATAGGGATCGAACTTTTGCAGATTGACCCGCAGGCCGCGGCTCTCCAGCAGACAGCCGATACTTGCAGCGGCCAGTCCCTTGCCGAGAGAAGACACGACGCCGCCGGTCACAAAGATGTACTTTGCCGACATTTCGTCCTCGTAGCCAGGTTGTATTTAGATTGGTGAATTTCGTAGGGGCGCACAACCAATTTTCTATGAAAATGGAGCGATCGGCAAGGTGCAGAAGTCGAGAAAGTTCGAAAACATTTGAAAGCGGAATCGGCGATGGGCATCCCGAGCGGGCAACGGTGTTATCTTGTGAAGCTATGAAGTGGAATATGTTGCGTGTAGTGAGAGGTTTGGCGCTGATGATGACGCTGGGGCTGCTGCTGACGGGGAGTGGTTTTGCACAGGCGGCGAAGCGTTTGATCCTGACCGACGGAAGCTACCAGGCGGCGACGGAGTGGACGAAGATTGGCGACCGGGTGAGATATTTCAGCGCCGAGCGCGCCCAATGGGAAGAGGTTCCGGTAGCACTGGTGGACTGGATGGCGACCGACGAGTGGAATGCCGAGCGCGCCAAGATCCAAACCGAAGAGTTGAAGCAGGTACCAGAAGAAGCGGTTGCGGCCCGCAAGGAGGAACAGTTGAACACGCCGCTGGTGGCTCCGGAGCTGCGCCTGCCGGCCGACGGGGGAGTGTTTCTGCTGGAATTGTTGGGCGGCAAGCCGGTGCTTCAGAAGGTGGACGGGAGTAAGACCCAGGAGAACGATCACGATGGGAAGAATCTCCTGAAGAGATCGATTATCCCGATTGCGAGTCAGGTGCAGACGATTGAACTGAAGGGATCGGCTGCCAAAATCCGCGTACACTCGGCCGTCCCGTTGATTTTTGTGGACGTGGAAGACAATCAGGGAGTGATACCGGGAGATAGCTTCCGGATGGTGCGGCTGGAGCGGAAGAAGAATCTGCGAGTGCTGGCTAAGAACACAGTCAGCATTGGCGGGGATCAGAGTCAGTCAGAGAAGTTCCTGCATTCGCGGGCAGAGAAGTTCGGCGGCGATTGGTGGAAGGTGATTCCGCTGGAAGATCTTACGCCGGGCGAGTACGCGATTGTGGTCTCAGCCTCGGGAGCGGACGCGAATGGAGTGGTATGGGATTTTGGGGTGGACGGAAATCAGAAGTAAAAAGTTAGCTTGTTCAATGCAGGCTATTGATGACAAACCATTAAATATTTGAATGCCGTTGGGATGCGATGAGTTTGGCGTACCAGTGGGCGGACGCTTTTGGGGTGCGCGAGAGGGTCTTGTAATCGATATAAACGAGGCCGAAGCGCGGAGTATAGCCCTCATTCCACTCGAAATTGTCGAGCAGACTCCAGGCATGGTAACTACGGACGTGAGCACCGTCGGCCATGGCCAGGGCAAGCTCGTGGATGTAGCTGTTATAGAAAGCGATGCGCTGCTGATCGTGGATCTCTCCATTGCTCGCGGGGGCGGTGTTGTAGGCGGCTCCGTTTTCGGTTATTTCGATGGGGAGATGGTAGTCGCGCCAGATACGCATGGTGATTTCATAGAGGCCGCGAGGGTAGACCTCCCACCCGACATCGGTTTTCGGGCCGGATTCTCCGGCGAGCCAGCGGATGGCGACAAAGGGAATGGGGAAGTTGGGATCGTGTGCGACGACGGAGCGCGAATAGTTGTTGATCCCGATGAAATCAAAAGGAGCGCGGACGTGCTCCATGTCCCCCGGCCGGATATCCAGGAGCTTTTCATGGGCAGGAGTGATGGCGGCGGGATAGCGCCCACGCAGAGCGGGTTCCAGGTACCAGATGTTTTCCCAGGCGTGGAAGCGCTCGGCAGCGCGGATGTCCTCGTCGGAGTCCGAGGCCGGATAGGGTTGCGACATGCTGAAAGCGCTGCCAATGCAGAGCCGGGGCGAGACGGCTTTCATGGCTCTGAAAGACTTGCCTTGGGCGAGATTGACGATGTGCCCCGCGCGCATGGTGACGGCAAGATCCTTGATGCCGGGAGCGTGGATTCCGCTGAGGTGGCCGAGGTTTACGAACATGCTGGGCTCGTTGAAGATCAGCCAGTAAGTGCAGCGGTCGGCGTAGGCGCGAGTGGCGAGCTGGGCATAGTCGGCAAAGCGGTCGGCGGTTTCACGCGAAGCCCATCCGCCGCGATCCTGAAGAGGCTGCGGCAGATCCCAGTGATAGAGCGTAGGAAAGGGACGAATGCCTTTGGCTAAAAGCTCGTCGATGAGTCGGGAGTAGAAGTCGATGCCGTTCTGGTTGTGGGCGCCGGAACCAAACGGCTGGAGGCGCGGCCAGGCGAGCGAGAAACGATAGCTCTGGATGCCGAGTGACTTCATCAGTGTGATGTCAGACTTCCACAGATGGAAATGGTCGCAGGCAACGTCGGCGTTCTCGCCGTTATTGATATTGCCGGGAACTTTGCAGAATCGATCCCAGATGCTCTCGCCGCGTCCGCCTTCGTGAACTCCGCCCTCGATCTGATAGGCGCTGGTGGCGACTCCCCAGACAAATCCGCGGGGCATCTTCGGGAATTGTTTGGCGGGGAAGTGTTCGGCGCGTGCATTCTCTTCCATAAGTGCGTTTCGAGCCCATTCGGGAACCTTGTTCTCTTGCGCCTGCATCTGAGTGGCGGCGACTGCGCCGAGGCTGGAGAGGATAAAAGCGCGTCTTTCCATGGGTAGAGGTGATGGTAGGGCGAGGCGGCGAGAGGGGCAAGCCGGAGTGCGGGGCGGATGCCGTGAGTTATGGGATTACGCCTACGCCGCAGACGGCGATGGCATCGCGGGTGGTGTTTTTGATGGTGTACATCATTTCGTCGGCCTGACGGATGAGGTCATGGGCATTTTTGGCGTCATCGGGGAAGCTGGCTACGCCCATGGAAGCGCGGATGTTGAGATCGAGGCCTTCGCCGAGGTGAAACTTGGTGGTACGCAGGATATCGCGGAGTCGGCGGGCGACGATCTGGGCGGAATGTTTGCTGGTTTGAGGGAGCAGGGCGACGAACTCATCTCCACCGTAGCGGAAGGCGTAGTCGATGAGGCGGAGGTGGCTCTTGATGGTGCTGCCGATTTCAGAGAGCAGCCGACTGCCAATCAGGTGGCCGTGGGTGTCGTTAACCATTTTGAAGCGGTCGAGGTCAAGAAAAAGGATGCTGAACTCGTAGCCGAAGCGGCTGGAGCGGTAAACCTCGGCCTCGATCGAATTGTAGAGGTGGCGCGCATTGTAGAGTCCTGTGCAGTCATCGGTGATCGTGAGCTCCTGGATCTTCTCGACGGCGCGGGCGTTGTCGATGGCAATGGCGGCGTAGTCGGCCATCGCTTGGAGTAGCATGAACTGATCGTCTCCGAAGGTGGACATATCGACGTTAATGAGCTGGATGACGCCGAGAATTCTCTCCTTGGACGTGAGCGGAACGCAGAGGATGGAGCGGGTCTCCCAACGGGTCATCTGGTCGATGCGTGAGGCGAAACGCTCATCTTTGCTGACGTCCGGCACGACGAGGGGTATACCGTGCTCGGCGACCCATCCGGCGATGCCTTCGCCGATGCGCAGGCGGACGGACTTGAGGGACTCGCTGGCATCTCCGACGGCGATGGCGAAATAAAGCTCATGATTCTCTTCGTCAGTCATGAGCAGGCTCCACGTGTCAGGCCGGAAGCAGGCGGCGACCTTCTCCATGATGGTCTTCAGCAGCGAGTCGAGATTCAGGGAGGACGTGAGCGCCTTGGCTACGTCATGGAGGATGGTCAGCTCTGGTTTGCTCTGGCTCACTTCGGCCGGCGGTTGCGTCATTAAGATTGCCCTAGTAGGACTGACCAATGAATTTTAACATTATACGTGCATTGTTGGCCTTGCAATCAAAACTGATGGAGAAGAGAGTTCGCAGTTAGATTTTGTCGGCTCTCAGGGCGTTGCAGGGTGTTGTACAAGACCGCAGACTGAGAGATTTGGTAATTGACTTGGGTTTGTGGCATTTCTATCATGAATGCAGAACTGATCGCCTTCATAGTGTGAATTTCGCAGCAACTGCTTTTAATCGGCAACTTTCACTACATGCAGGCCGCGGCGCAGGGTACAGGCCAGAGGCCGAGCGTCGCAGGTTCGAAGATTAGGTAATCGGGCGAGGGCGATGTGGCATCGTTTGGGGAAAATCTGCGTCAGGCACGGATGGCGCGCAACATTTCGCTGCAGGAGATAGCGGTCACGACCAAGATCAGCTCGCGAGCGCTGCAAGCTTTGGAAGACGAGCACTTCGATCTGTTGCCGGGGGGAATCTTCAACAAGGGTTTCGTGCGTGCATATGCACGCTGTGTGGGGCTCGACGAGGAAAAGGCAGTAGCCGATTATTTAGCCGCAGCAAAGGTTTCACCTTCGGAAATCGATATGGAGGTGTTGTCCACGCAGGTTAGTGCTGCTGCCGGAACACGTCAGCCGTGGGCTCCGAGTGCTGCAAGTGTCGTGGGCGTGGTGGCCGTGCTGGTGGCATTGGGAATGGGCGCGCTGTGGCTGAATGAACAGCGCAAGGAAGCTCGAGATGCGACGGCTGCACGGCAGTTGACGGAGAAGCCTACGACGCAGGCGGCTCCTGTCCCTCCGGCGCAGACTGCGGTGGCAACGAGCGAGCCGAACCCAGCGGCCCAAGGCGTTGCAAATACTGGACAGTCGAATGCGAATCAGGGTACTACGAATACGAACCAGGACACGGCGGTAAGTGCTGCGGCCAATGCTCCTGCGACGCCGGTAGTGTCAGGTGTAGTGGCCCCCCGAACGGAAGCGGCCGAGACCAAAGGGCAGGCGCCGGTGGTGGTGTCGATCTCTGCAACTGCGCGGGTGTGGATCAGCGTACGCAGCGATGGCAAGACGGTGGAGACGTTGACGCTCGACCCGGATAAGCCGGAGAACCGGAGCCGGAGCTATACGGCAAAGGAGAAGCTGCTGCTGACAGTGGGGAATCCGGCAGGACTATCGGTGACCTACAACGGGAAACCGACCGGAGTACTAGGAGCCGTTGGGCAACGTGAAATGATTACGTTTACTCCGCAGGGAATAGAGAAGCAGTAGGGCGGTCCACTTGAGGGTCAGCCCGCCTCTTACCCGATTCTGCGGCTTGCGATCACCGAGCGAGCGGCAACGTAAATGAGAAGACGGAACCCCGCCCTGGTTGGGTCGTCAACGAGATGTTTCCGCCGTGAGCTTCGACAATTGCTTTCGCGATCGCAAGGCCCATGCCGGTGCCCTGTACGCTCTGGCGTTGACCGCGCCCTCGGTAGAACTTGTCAAAGATCATGCTCTGATCGATGGCGTCGATCCCCGGTCCCTGATCCGCCACGCTGGTGACCAGCATATTTCCCTGCACCTCCGCCGTGATCGTGATGGGCGTGCCACGCGGGGAGTACTTACCGGCGTTATCAAGCAACTGAGAAAGTATCTCGTAAGTATGCCGAAGGTCCATGTTTACCCGGGGCAAGGAGTCGCTCAGCACCACCTTCACCTCGTGTCGCGCCAGAGTGTTCTGATTGGTCTCCAGTGCGGCATCGATTGCTTCGCGGATATGGTGCGGCTCGAGATTCAGTTCAACCGCATGAGCATCGAGCTGAGCCATTTGGGCGGCCTCGCCCACCAGCCTGTCCAACCGGTCGCTCTCTTCGTTGATCACCGTGAGCAGTTCTTCCCTTGATGTCTCATCAAGTTCGGCGTCGCCAAGTAGAGCTTGCGCGGAAGCCTTGATGGCCGTGAGAGGTGTACGGAAGTCGTGCGTGACCGAGTCGAGGAGAATGGAACGAAGCCGCTCGCTTTCGCGTCCTGCTTCCGAATGGGCAAGCTTTTCCACGGTTCCAGCACGCTCTATGGCGATGGCGACGAGGCTGCCAATGGCCTCAAGGACTTTCGGTTGAACAGGTCTCCGCCAATGACGGCGAGAGCTCCCACCGAGCGGAGCCCGATGCGCAGGGGGCGGACGCGAACATTTTGTTCGGTGACCGGCTCGCCACGGCTGCAGACTCGCTGCAGAGCGTCGCTGGGAATCAGGTCCTGTGCACGCAGGTCGGAGTAGTAGATTTTCTTGCTATGCACGGAGATCATTCCGGCGAATTCCGCGCCGAAGATGTCAACCACCTTGACGGGAATCAGGTTGATGAGGGCGAGCACGTTATCGGCGGTCAGCATTTGCTGGCTGAAAGCGTAGAGCTGCTCGAGTTCGCGTCGGCGGCTGTTTGCATTGAGGGCTTCCCGGCGCGCACGATCGGCGAGCTGGCTGGCAATCACTGCCGTGAGTAGAAAGGTGAAGAGTGCAATCCAGTTCTGAGGGTCGGCGATAGTGAAGGTGCCAACCGGTGGCAGGAAAAAGAAGTTGTAAGCGAGGGTTGCAATGACGGAAAGAAAGATCGCGCAACGCAGTCCCCAAGCAGCGGAAACTACCAGTACAGCAAGAAGGAATGCGAATCCAACCGTACTGGCATTGGTGTGCAGGAAGCGGCACACGGTGACCAGTACAGCCACAAGGAAACAAGCAGTACAGATAGCGGGCGGCTTGGGTCTGCAGGAGCTTGTTCACAGCTCGGAATTGTAACGTATTCGACATTTCCTGGTTCTTGCTTGAAAATAAGCCCGACATGCAAAAGACGCCCGAACAGTGGCTGGAAGAAACCGCGCCGACCAAAAAGCGAGGACTTTTCAAGCTTTTCCTTGGCTACGCGCCCGGGGTCGGCAAGACCTACAGCATGTTGAGCGAGGGCATTCGGCGCTACAGCCGCGGCGAAAATGTCGTGATCGGAGTAGTGGAAAGCCATGGCCGGCCAGCGACCGCCGAACTTGCCGGACGGTTGCCGGCGGTGCCGCGAAAGCAACTTGTTTACAAAGGAACCACCTTCGACGAAATGGATGTCGATGCGATTTTGCAACTCCATCCCGAAATCGTGTTAGTGGACGAACTGGCCCACACCAACATCGAAGGCAGCAAGCATCGCAAGCGTTACGAAGACGTAATGGAGCTGCTGAACGCGCAGATCGACGTGATCTCGACGATGAACGTTCAGCATATCGAGAGCGTGACTCCACTGGTGGGACGCATCACGGGAGTCGTGGTGCGCGAGACTGTCCCGGATTGGGTGTTGCAGCGGGTGGATGAGATTGTTCTCGCCGATCTTACGCCGGAAGCTCTGCAGGCCCGCATGAAGCGCGGCGATATTTATCCTCTGGAACGAAGCGATCGTGCGCTCTCGAACTTCTTCCGTCCAGGAAATCTCATTGCGCTCCGCGAACTGGCGCTGCGGCAGGTCGGCAGTGTGGTAGACCGCAGCCTCGAAAGCTACATGGAGAAGGAGCATATCGAGAACCGCACCCCGATCACGGAGCGGATCGGTGTGTGCATCAGCTCGAATCCAGTGGCGCAATATCTGATCGCGCGCTCAGCCAGAATGGCGGAGCGGATCGGGGCGGAGTTCTATGTCATATACGTGGACATTGGCCGGGACGACGCTCCCGAATATCGCCGCTCGCTCGAGGAAAACTTCCGCTTTGCGGAAAACCTTGGCGCACAAATTGTAAAGACGCGAGGCAAGAAGGTCGCAGAAGAGGTCGCAAAAATCGTGCGCGAGAAGCATCTTACGCAGGTTGTCTTTGGCCGTTCGGCGCTGACTGGATGGAGGAAATTCCTCTACCTTTCGGCCATACACGATTTTCTTCGCGATGCTCCCGCCGTGGACGTGCATATCGTGACGCAGGTGCCGAAATGACGACGACTCACAGCGGCGAGCAACGCAACATCCTCGTGGTAGATGATGAGTCGCAGATTACTCGAGTGCTCAGGACAGCGCTTGCCGGTCACGGTTATCTGGTGAGGACCGCCGGTGATGGCGACGAAGCCCTGGAAGTAATGCGGGAATGGACGCCAGATCTCGTCATCACCGACCTTTCCATGCCAAACATGGGAGGGCTGGAACTGTGCCGCAGAATTCGCAGCAAGTCCGCAGTTCCTATCATTGTGCTTTCGGTTCGTGGGGAGGAAAAACCGAAAGTCGAGGCTCTTGATTCAGGCGCGGACGATTACGTGACCAAACCTTTCAACATCAACGAACTGGTGGCTCGGGTCCGTGCTGGCCTGCGCAGGGCGAGTCTTCCACTGCAGGACGAAAACGCGAGCAAGATCGAAGCGGGTGATTTCCACATCGATTTGCTGACCAGGATTGTGAAGGTGCGCGACCGCGAGGTCCGGCTGACGCCCAAGGAATTCGAGCTACTCACCTACCTTGCGAAAAATCCTGGAAGGGTTATTACCCATCACACGTTGCTTGCCGCAGTCTGGGGTGGAATGAGCACACAGCAGCCGGAGTATCTGCATGTGTTCATGAATCATCTCAGGAAAAAGCTTGAGCCGGAAGATGGATCGGTTCGTTACATTGTGAGTGAGAAATGGGTCGGCTACCGATTCGAGCCGGGTGAGCAGAAATAGTTCGCCTATCGGAGTTGTTTCAACGAGCTTGTAATTCATCTTTAGCGCCTCTCCTTTCCGCCCTCCCTCGCTACGTTTAGGAAAAATTAAGGCACTCTTTATTCGTGGTTTAGCCCGGACCATATCAAATCGAACTGATGGCTGGATAGAGTTCAAGGCTCATCCTGCCGGGGAGGTTTTCGAATGCTGGTTCTGGCGACGTTTATCTCAATCTGTATTGCTGCCGTTCTGTTTTTACTTCGATTCCTTTTCGCGCTTGAGTCCGAACTCAGGTCTGCACCAAGAGCGGCGTGCGTTGAGCACATCTCCGCATATCGAGTTCCGTTTGGAGGCGGACCTCGCGGCCGGGCACCCGCACTTACACTGGTCCATTCCAATACGGGGTTGGCGCGTCGCGGCTCTCCTGAATTCCAGGAGGCACTCCTTCCGCGAAAAGAAAAATCTCAGTACAAGGAAGCGTAAGGATACGACACGAAATTTTCGCCGGTGAAGTTGAGCACATTTGTGAGCACGTTTAGGAACTTTTTAGGAACTCTTTAGACGGGGTTCACGGCGAATCAGTTTCAATTGAAGTGAGCAGCCAGTTTTGGTGTAAGGTCGGCTGCGATTCAGGAGAGCAAGGATGCAGGATTTAGGGTTCGTGGTGATCACGATTGTTTTCTTTGTGCTGTCGATTGGCTATGTTCACTTTTGTGAGCGCATTCGATAAGGGAGATGGACTATGGAAACGATCTGTGATGCTTGCGGTAACCGCACTGATGATGGTGTATCTGCTTTACGCGCTGCTGTATCCGGAGAAATTCTGAGATGACCATCAACGGGTGGTTGCAAATTGCTTTTTTCCTGCTGCTGATTCTGGCTGTAACCAAGCCACTCGGCTTATTCATGGCGCGCGTCTTCAATCGCGAGAAAACATTTCTCGACCCAGTGCTGCGGCCGATCGAGAAACTGATCTATCGCACCACTGGTGTGGATGAAGAGCACGAAATGGCCTGGACCGAGTACGCCATTGCGATGCTGCTGTTCAGCGTCGTATCCATGCTGCTGCTCTATCTGATCCAGCGCGTGCAGGGCTTCCTGCCCTTCAATCCACAAAAGCTTGGAGCCGTCAGCCCGCCATCCTTGGCGTTCAATACGGCTGCGTCGTTTACGACGAATACGAACTGGCAGGCCTACTCGGGTGAGACAACGATGAGCTTATTTCACCCAGATGGCGGGGCTGGCGTATCACAACTTCGTTTCGGCAGCGACAGGCATCGCGCTGGCAATCGCGTTGATTCGCGGCATTGCGCGGCGCGAGATGAAGACAATCGGAAACTTCTGGGTGGACATGGTTCGTTGCACCTTGTGGGTGCTGCTGCCGTTCTGCGTGGTTGGCGCCCTGGCGCTGGTATCACAGGGAGTTGTGCAGAACCTGAAGCCGTACGATACGGTGAAGATCGTGGAGCCGCAGCAGGTTCCCCATCTGCGTGCCGATGGCAAGCCCACGGTTGATGCCAATGGCAAGCCGGTCATGGACACGGTTACCGATCAGACCATCGCGCAAGGGCCCGTGGCTTCGCAGGAGTTCATCAAGGAGTTCGGAACCAACGGTGGCGGCTTCTTCAATGCAAACAGCGCTCATCCATATGAGAATCCAACGCCGCTCACGAACCTGATCGAGATGTTTGCCATCTTCGCCATCGGCGCCGGCCTTACCTACACGCTGGGCCACATGACCGGCTCGCTTCGACATGGCTGGGCGGTGTGGGGTGCGATGGCGGCGCTGTTTCTTGCGGGTGTGACCGTCGCGTACTGGGCAGAGGCTCGAGGCAATCCGCTACTGCACGGCGTAGATCAACACGCAAGCACGATGCAACCGGGCGGAAACATGGAAGGCAAAGAGGTGCGCTATGGCATCGCGAATTCCGCACTCTGGGCCACTGTAACCACGGACACCAGTTGCGGTGCAGTGAATAGCATGCACGATTCCTATACTCCCCTGGGCGGAATGATTCCGCTGATCAACATTTCATTGGGCGAGGTTATCTTCGGCGGCGTCGGCTCGGGCATGTACGGCATGATAGTTTTCGTCATACTGACCGTCTTTATTGCAGGCCTCATGGTCGGACGAACGCCGGAGTATCTGGGCAAGAAGATTGAGGGGTACGAGGTGAAGCTGGCAATGCTCTTCGCTCTCATCTTCCCGCTCATCATTTTGACCTTGACCGCGATCTCCAGCGTGAAGCCGTTTGGTACGTCGTCCATCGCCAATCCTGGACCGCATGGGTTTTCAGAAATGCTCTATGCGTTCACCGAAGCCGCTGGGAACAACGGATCGGCGTTCGGCGGCTTAAACGCGAACACTACCTGGTACAACGTCGCGCTTGGGTTTGCGATGCTTGGGGGGCGCTTCCTGATGAAGATTCCAATGCTGGCAATCGCGGGCAGCCTAGCCAAGAAGAAGTACGTTCCGCCCTCGGTAGGAACGTTTCCGGTCACCACGCCCTTGTTCAGCGTGCTGCTGATCGGAGTCATCCTTATCCTCGGTGCGCTGACGTTTTTCCCCGCACTCAGCCTTGGCCCAATTCTTGAGCACCTGTTGATGAATGCAGGAAAGGTTTTCTGAAAAATGTCGAGCACATCGAAAAGTCGCAAATCTATCTGGGATCCAACCATCGTTCGCAAGGCGGCGATTGATTCCGTGCTCAAACTCAACCCACGTCACATGATGGCGAATCCGGTCATGTTTGTGGTTGAGGTGGGCAGCGTGATCACCACGATTCTGCTGATCCAGCATCCGCACGAGGCGTTCAAGTTCAATCTTCAGATCACGTTCTGGTTATGGTTCACTGTGATGTTTGCCAACTTTGCCGAGGCCATGGCCGAGGGGCGAGGCAAGGCTCAAGCAGATACGTTGCGCAAGGCTCGGTCGGAAACCATTGCCAACCGTCTGCTCGCCAATGGCGCGGTGGAGCAAGTCGCAAGCTCCGTTTTGCGGGTGGAGGACGTGGTGCTGGTCTCCGCCGGCGAGTTTATTCCCGGAGACGGCGAAATCATCGATGGCATCGCTTCCGTCGATGAGTCGGCGATCACCGGCGAGTCGGCTCCGGTTATTCGTGAGTCCGGCGGCGACCGTTCAGCCGTTACCGGCGGCACGCGAGTGCTCTCAGATCAGATCAAGGTGAAGATCACCTCCAACCCTGGCGAGACTTTCCTGGATCGCATGATCGCCCTGGTTGAAGGCGCGGAAAGACAGAAGACGCCGAACGAGATTGCGCTGAACATTCTGCTTGCCGGACTGACGATCATCTTTCTGCTCGCGGTGGTCACGCTGCAGCCGTTCGCAATCTACGCCGGCGCTCCGCAAACCATATTCGTGCTGGTCTCGCTGCTGGTCTGTCTCATTCCGACGACGATTGGCGGCTTGCTCTCTGCAATTGGAATCGCGGGCATGGACAGGCTGGTGCAGCATAACGTGCTTGCCATGTCTGGACGCGCCGTAGAAGCCGCGGGTGACGTCAATACCCTGCTGCTGGATAAGACCGGCACCATCACTCTCGGCAACCGTCAGGCATCGCGCTTTGTGCCTGCGCCGGGAGTTACTGAAAGCGAACTTGCGGATGCGGCGCAGCTCTCATCGCTCGCCGATGAAACGCCCGAAGGCCGATCCATCGTGGTGCTGGCGAAAGAGAAGTACGGCCTTCGCGGACGTGAGATGCACGAGCACCACGCCGAGTTCGTGCCTTTCACCGCACAGACCAGAATGTCCGGCGTCAACTTCAACGGCTTCCAGATTCGCAAAGGTTCCGTGGATGCAATTGAACGCTTTGTGCAGGAGAACTCGAACGTCTTTGCACCGGAAGTCCGCGCTCTGGTGGATGACATTGCTCGTGCCGGAAGCACCCCGCTGGTTGTTGCGGAGCGGCAGCGAGGCGCGCTCGGAGTAATTGAATTGAAGGACATCGTCAAGGGTGGAATGCGCGATCGTTTCGACCACCTGCGCTCGATGGGAATCCGCACCGTCATGATCACCGGTGACAATCCATTGACAGCCGCCGCGATTGCGAACGAAGCCGGCGTGGACGATTTTCTTGCCCAAGCCACGCCGAAGGACAAGATGGACCTCATCCGCAGGGAACAGGCTGACGGAAAGCTGGTGGCGATGACCGGCGACGGCACCAACGATGCCCCCGCGCTCGCTCAGGCAGATGTCGGCGTGGCGATGAACTCCGGCACACAAGCGGCAAAAGAGGCGGGTAACATGGTCGATCTCGACTCTAACCCGACTAAGCTGATCGAGATTGTTGGTATCGGAAAGCAGTTGCTGATGACCCGTGGGGCGCTCACGACGTTTTCAATTGCGAACGACGTTGCCAAGTACTTCGCGATTATCCCCGCGATGTTTGCGGCAACCTTCCCGGTGTTGAACGCGCTAAATATCATGCACCTGAAAACGCCGCAGTCGGCAATCTTATCGGCCGTCATCTTCAACGCGATCATCATTATCATGCTGATCCCGCTGGCGCTAAGGGGGATCAAGTATCGTCCGATGGGTGCCGCGGCGCTGTTACGGCGCAACCTGCTCATCTACGGCGTGGGTGGAATTATCGCGCCCTTTATCGGCATTAAGTTGATCGACATTCTGATTACAAGCTTCGGGCTGGCGTAGGCGGAAGGTGGAAGATGAAACGTAATATCATTACCGCGATTTTGATGACCGTAGTTACGACCATTCTGTTCGGGCTTGTGTACCCGCTGGTGGTCACGGCGCTGGCGCAGGTGCTGTTTCCAGATAAAGCAAACGGGCAGTTGATCGTGCAAGGTGGAAAGGCGATCGGCTCGCGGATCATCGCGCAACCGTTTACCAGTGCGGGATATTTTCATCCCCGCGGCTCTGCCGCCGGAACCAATGGATATGATGCTGCCAACTCCGGCGCAACCAACTACGGCCCGACGAACCAGAAGTTGGTGGACCGGGTGAAGCAGGACGTGGCTGCGGCCCAGAGCGAAAATCCCGGCAAGCCGGTTCCGGTGGATTATCGTGACTACATCGGCCTCCGGTTTGGACCCGGATATCACTCCCGCCAATGCCGAGTTCCAGGCGCCACGCGTCGCAAAAGAGCGTGGCATCAGCGAAGACCAGTTGCTGGCGCTGGTTCATCAGCACACCGATGAACGGGAGTTCCATTTTCTGGGAGAGGCTCGGGTAAACGTGCTTGAGCTGAACCTGGACCTTGACTCGAAATACCCGCTGCAGAAGCGAGCATCGCGCTAGGGTTCAACCCGAGCATGAACAGAAGATGGCCTCGCGAGAGGCCATCTTCTATGCGCGATTGAAATGTAACTCCATGAGGGTGTATGTTCAGCCCTGCTATGACAAACCTTCCAGGCTCACACATCGCAACTTCAGAAGAACGGCGCTCACAAGGCCAAGCTCGGCGCAAGCAAGTGAAGCGGCAGAATCACGGCCTGTGGGATGCAAAGCTGCGCCGCCACGAGCCCCTGAAATTGCTGCAGGAGAGCATGTGCGGGCGCGTTCCTGCGCTCGTTCCCCTGAAGTATGAACGTATGCTGGCTTCGCCGTTCGGATACTTTCGCGGAGCGGTGCCTGTTATGGCAGCCGATTTGGCTCTATTGCCCAACTCCGGCATCGTGAACCAGATCTGCGGCGACGCTCACGTCCGCAACCTGGGAGCTTATGCCGCGCCGGATGGACGGCTGGTTTTTGACATTAACGACTTCGACGAGACAACGCGTGCGCCTTTTGAGTGGGATCTCGAAGCGTCTGGCTGCGAGCCTGGTGCTGGCGGGCAGGGAAGCGGGCGCGAAAGACGGACTCGCTAAGGATGCGGTGCTGGCGTTTGTTGCACGCTACCGGAAGTTCGCGCGCATCTTTGCCGAATTGCCGGTGTTGGAAATGGCACGATACCAAGTACATCGCTTGATGAAGGTTGCGCCGGTCGCTGACATTCTGCTGAAGGCTGAGCGTGCAACTCCGATGCACACGCTGGAGACCCTGACGATTCAGGCGAAGAAAGGAACGGGACGTATCTTTCGCGAGAACAAGCCGGTACTCTCACGAATCAGCGGAACGCAGGCGCGCCAGGTGCTGTCCGCGATGAAAGAGTATCGCGAGAGTCTATCGCCCGCACGGCAACATTTGTTGGCGCAGTACCGGCCCATTGATGTGTGTTTTAAAGTGGTCGGCACAGGCAGCGTCGGAACGCGTGACTACTGCATTTACATGGAAGGCAACGGCTCCGAAGATCCACTGTTTCTGCAAATAAAGGAAGAGGTAGGATCAGCCTACCTGCCTTATCTCGACAGCGCTTCGAAGAAGTCGCATTTCGGGCCGACTGGTGGCAGAAGGACAGCTTGCGATGCAGATGCAGTCTGACCCTATGCTGGGATGGACGACGATCGAAAATCGCCATTACCTCGTGCGCCAACTGAACGACCACAAGGCTGCTATTGAAGTGGACGCGCTGAAGGGACCCGGCCTGGAGGCTTATGCGGAAGTTTGCGGAGAGTTGCTGGCGCGTGGGCACGCTCGTTCCGGCGATGTGCAAATGATCGTGGGATATATCGGCAACGGGGATAGTTTTGCGGACGCGCTGGTGAACTTTGCCGTGGCCTATGCCGACCAGACGGAGGCGGACTGGGACGAGTTGAGGAAGTCGAAGCAAACGCTCCGCAACGCACGGAATGAAAGCCGCAGCCGGCAAAAAATGAGGCATGCCACGCTCGGAATTGCTTTGCCGCAAAGGAAGTTGGCTCCTCCGCGATGAAGGAGCCGCGACGAACTTAGTAGCCTTCCGCGGCTTCCATCTCAATCGCACGCGGGAACAAAATGTTATTTTCCAGATGAATGTGCTGATGGAGGTCCTGCTCAAATTCCTTGAGGCCGTCATAGAATGCATGAAAGGTCGGGCAAGCGTCTTGGGGCGGAGTGAAACCACTGCTCAACTGCCTGATCTCGACGAGCAGTCCTCCTGCCGCATCGTGCTCCTGGGTCATCATCGCGATTGGATTTTCAACCGTTCCAAAGCAACCATGTGGCCTGCTGCCTCCGGTAGCCAAGGCGCGCTCGAGGTTTGCGATGTACGGAAACAGTACCATCTCCTCTTTGCCGAGGTGCTGCGTCAGTTCCGAATCCAACTGTCGCCAATGCAGCTTGAATCTCCGCGACTTCGGCGTGAGTGGAACCATGCTGTGCGACAACTTTTTTGGCCAGCGTGTCCAGTCGCGGTAGCTCTCTCTTCACATACTCATGGTGCGTGGAGGTGATGTGCTCGACGAGGCTTTCAAGAGATGCGCTGCTCCAATCCTTCGCAACCGCGTCCAGATTCTCTGCAGCCGATGCGAGCGCGGCGAGTAGGCTGCCGATTTCGATATTCTGCTCCGTGCAGGCGATGGCGAGCGGCTTTCGTCCTCCGCAGCAGTAGTCAATTCCAAACTGCTCGAATACTCGAATCGATGATGGCTGGTTCAGTGCAATCTCACGGACGGTTTCAGTCAGGGTAGGCATCTCATTCTCCTTGAGTTCTCAGGATAGGAGAGCGCAGCCGCAGCCGCAGCGACCAAAGTCACTTGGAATCCAACTTACCGCAGAACGCAATACAATGGAGCTTACAACATCTACACGCAAGGGGTTCCAGTGACGACTGAACGTATCGATCTGGCGGCCATCCTGCAGAACACGGCTCTGTTTTCCAACCTCTCCTCACCGGAACTGCAGTTGCTGGCCGCACGAACCACAAGAAAGCTCTTTCGCTCGGGAGAATCTCTGTTTTATGAGGGCGAACCCTGCAAGGGATTGCACATCATCTCACAGGGCCGGGTGCGGATCTTCAAGGCCTCGGCGAGCGGACGCGAACAGGTTCTTGGCGTGAATGGCCCAGGTGAAACCGTTGCCGAGGTGCCGGTCTTCGATGGAGGACCGTATCCAGCCTCCGTCCTTGCATTGGAAGACACCGAAACTGCATTCATCTCGCGCAAGGATTTTCACGATTATTGTCTCGACCATCCCGAGGTTGCGCTCAAGGTGCTGGCCTTTGTCGGTGCCCGGCTGCGCGGGCTCGTCAACATCATCGAGGAACTATCCTTCACCACCATTCGCCAGCGGCTGGTCGCAATGCTGGTGCGGTTGGCGCAGAGTGAAGGGAAGAGAACCACACGGGGCATTGAAGTGTTACTGCCCGGCAGCCATCAGGAGTTGGCGAATCAACTCGGAACCGTGCGCGAGTTAGTCTCGCGCAACCTGATGCGCTTGCAGGCTGAAGGCTTGGTGGACGTGGATGCCAGGCAGATCGTGATTAAAGACGTGAAAGGCTTGGCGGCGCTGCTCGATCCTGCGTAAGGATCGAGCAGCCGCCCAAGTTTATTGCGGTGAAGTGGACCATTGCAGCTTCGAATATGTGAGAGAGCTAATTGGCGCCGTCGGCACTGTGGGTATCACGCCTTGGCTCACAGTCGTCGACGGAAACCATGGCGGACCAAACCCTGGCGTAAGGAATCTTCTGTCGTAGTATGTGTTAGAAGTGTTCATTGTCACGCCGTGTGCGTTAGCTTCCATTCTTCCGCCCACAACGGTAAGCGTATTGATACCGTTGCCAGGAGTTTCGAGCCCGCAACTGGAGGTGGGGCAACCGCTGCCGAGGGCCGCCATGGCAGCATCGATTTCCAGATTGTTATTGGAGTATGTGCTGTTGAGCACAAGATTTCCCGACTGAGTATATAGCCCGAGAACCTGATTTTGGTTATTTGCCGGAATCAAGGTGTCAGCGGTGGTGAGTGTGACAGGTTCCTTTTCGTACAGGAGGTCGCCGACAACGTTGACATCACCGTTTGCAACGATCGTGACCTGTACACCACTTTGAATTGCGGCTTGTCCTTGGCCGGGGCCGCTAATACCAGTATAGGTGCTGCCGCTACCACCACCAATATCTCCATTCGCGTACACCAGAGTTTGCGGTGTTGCCGTTCCTGTGATTTTGCCCGTCGGCACGCCGGCGAGTACGGTGCTGGTGGTGGAGGTCGTGGTGGTGGTCGTTTGGTTTTTGCCAGATCCGGTTGTCGTGGTGGTGGTCGTGGCGACACTATACGACGTAGTGTTGGCTGCGATATCGGTGGTCAGCGTGGTAGTGATGTTGCCCTGCACGATTGTATAAGTCTGCGTGGGATGGTTGCCACTATCGGTTCCTGGGGTTAGCGTAATCGAGTCAGCACCACCTTCCAGATAGAAGCCACCGCCCGTCATAGTGCCGGCGGTCGCAGTCCCGGTGTAGGGCAGAAAGACTCCCGTGGTGGCCCCGCCCGAGGGGTACGGATTGCCGTTGACATCTTTGAGGGTTGCGTTGAGGTTGGCATTCGTGACTGCTGGAGGAGTGGGGCTCGTGGAACTGCCACATACGTTGCTGCCCTCCCCACATCCCATGCTGTCAAGAACCGCCCACTCCTGGCTGGAACTGCTGGTGGGCAAAGGCGCTGTCGCCTGTCCCACATTCAAGCCTTGCTCAAAATTAGGCGCAATCGTTGTGTGATTATAGGTAGCACTGGTGCTGGCGGAATCTACCCAGTGACCGCTGAAATCATAAGATACCGTCAAGCCGGCTTGGCTGACTGGATCGGTAAAAGTATAACTTCCTCCCGAGCCAAAGTTCCACGAGCCATTTGTAAACTGCGGGCCGGTGATGGTGCCGGAGACAAGTGGTGCACTGTTCGCGGCAAAATTGCTGATGAATGCTCCAAATGAGGCGAAACTTGTTGTTGTCGTGGTGCCGCCGCCAGAACTGGTGCCAGGATTAACGTTCAGCGTCAGGTATCCCGCCTCCGAGGTTTTGACCTGCTGCGTACCGGTGCCTTGCCCTAACGCGACGAGATTGTAATAGAACACCCATTGGCAGGTGGTACAGGGCAAGGTGGGAATCGTCGTGGCATAGAATTGAGAACTGGGCGAAAGCATGAATCCGCCGGGCCAAGAAGTTGCGGCTTGTCCTGAGTTTGTAGAATTTGAAGAGTTATTTCCCCAGGTATTGAAGCTGCTGCCCCATGTTGTTTCAACAGCGTTGAGAGCAGCGGTTGTGGCTGCACAATTTGCGCCGAGGCCCGTGGCAGCGCACGTGAGGGGTAACGCTGTACACCCGGTACCTTGGGTGCTTCCCCATCCCAAGCAGGGGGTCGTGATGACCTGAGCCTGGAGCTGACTTAACAGATCCTGGCGGGCCACGTTTATACCGGCATCGGCGGCGTAAAAGGAACTCCGGTAATTTCCGTAGTAGCCGTTAATCAACATGTCCGAATTAACAGCGAGCACCATTCCCAAACCAAGAATGCTCATCAGAATCATCAGCAGCAGGCTCGTGATAAGAGCGATGCCTTGCTCGCTTCTGTTCCGGACGAAAGGGATAGTGCCATTGACTTTTCTCACAGAATTCCTAAGAAAGCGTGCTGGCGTATTCCTCATTGCATTGTCCCATTCATGTTGCGCGGGTTGACGACCACAGCCGCCCCCTGAACCTGGTACGGGCCGGAGTCGAAGGTGTTGCGATACACATAATTCTTTGTGTAAACCGGAGCGGTGCGTCCGATCAAAGAAACACGGATAGAGCGCAAAAGGGTATAGTTATACGCATTCGCACCCGCCGTTCCAAGAGTCAGCGAGTAAGACGACGAATCGTAATTGTAGCTTGTAACGTCTGTGTTGGCCGAATCAGGATCCTGCCAAATCGATCCGCCCACTTTGAATCCAATCACCTGTTCCATCACGTTCGTAGTCACTCCGCCTTGCGTGCGTTGCAGAATAGGATTCTGGTTTCCGGCGGAATCTGTGCTCGATACGACGTTGTAGGTGATGGGGGCAACCTTCAGAATCCAATCGTTCCCACAGAACGAAGTTGTTAATTGACTGACAGCGCCGGTTGGCGGGCAGGGAGTGGTGCCACTGCAAGCTGAAATGTTCAGCGGATCATTTGTTTTGCTTCCGGCTGGCCACGTGTTGCTTCCGGTGCTGGTCGTTGAGTTGAATGTAAATTTGACGGCGGTGCCGGAAACGGTCGGCAGCGCCGTCAATACAACCGACGTATACGCCGTACCGCCATTCTTCACCAACAACAACTGGTCGCCTACCTTGTAGGTTCCCGCGACAGTGCTAGGGCTCGCGCCCCCCTGACCATAGATGGATGTAGTCCCGGTGCCCGGACTGAGATACGTGCTGGAACAGTTTCCGGTTCCGCTAGCTCCGGTACTGTCCGTTGCATTCAGCACGGGATAAGTGGGATCGATCTGAATAATATTTAGCTGGTCGAAACAAGTCAGGCCGTAGGTGCCAAACGGCGCGCCGCCAGTGGACGGCGTATAACAGCCGTTACCCGAACTCGCCGGAACGACGTTATTGATCATGGTTACGCCCAGGGCGCCGGTTGATACATTCGTGTCCTGGAAGTAGCCACTGCCAGCGTTCACCAGATCCATTTCCAGCAATGAGACTGTGTTGCGAAGCGCCATATTCAGTCCGACCCGTCCATTCAATCCGACCGATGCGTTTTGCTGTTGGTTGAGCAGCATAAAGGATGCGGTACTGATGACAATAAACACCGCAACCGCGATCATCAGCTCCAGCAGTGTTGTGCCGCGCTCAACTCGCTCCCCGCGCGTCGCTCCTACCCCTAACCGGATTGCAAAGGTCTTATTCACGGCCTCACCATGCTCATCTGGAAATTGACGGCAGTGGGTGTTACTGATTTATCCAGCAATGTGACGTATACGGTAATGCGCCGTACCCCGGTTGCCGTCACCCCTGCTATGGTCGGATTGGCCTCAATCATCCAACGCCGATGAAAGGTCATCATGCTACTAGGAGCAGTGGTGGACGGCTGGGGGCTAGGTGCGTAGGCGCTACTAATCGTGCCGTTGGGCGAATGGTAGGTCGTGGAATAGGAAGTGACGCCGGCTGTCGTGGTCGAAGTCGTCTCCGCAAAGCATCCGCTGCTTCCGCTGTCGCAATCGGAGGCGGTGTTGGTGACATCGATGTTCACATCGTCGTAATAGGTGATGGGTTCCGAAGTCGCTCCCGCGCAGCTGATGCTGGCCGTCGTGTCTGCGTTGAGACTGCCTTCGGTGGAGCCCGTTACAAAATTTGGCACGCAGATTTCGGGATCGCTGTAGTCGGCCCCGGCATACTGGATGGGGTTCTGACTGGGATTGGGAGTAGGCGTGTACCAGTGATTCAAATCTTCCAGCTTCTCCGAAGCCAAGGTTCCGGCTAGGCTCATGTACTTGGACTGACGGCCGCGGGTGAGCATAGCGGCCGACAGCGCTGCCATGGCGGAGATCCCAACGACTAGAATCGCCATGGCGATCATCACCTCCAGCAGCGTGAAACCATGTGAGCAGCTCCGTTTAAGGAGCGGTGACCTTGACATAACCTACTCCTGAGACGTTGACGGTCTTGGTTGTGCCTCCGTTCGCCTGTGAGAGAACGAATTGAAAGGTTGCTGGCAGCCCACCGGCTGTCGTGGAAACTGTTCCATTCGGATTAAAATATATGCTCGCACTCGGGTTGGAGCTGTTAATCGGTACCGCCGCAGCCCCATTGACGCTGAGGCTGGTGACGGAGATTTCCGTGGAAGTAAACGGAATTGTGGTTGCGGTTGGAGCACTGCATGCGGGCGGGGTCCCGGTAATGCTCGCGGAGGCTGATTTCTGATAAGTCTGCTCGCCAGACTGTCGGGCGTAAAGTACAGAGATTTGAACCGTGCATCCTGTGGAAATAGCCTGATACCGTGCGCTCTGAATCGTATCGGCCAGAGCACCGGCGGACGAGCCTAGACGCAAGTTGCTCATGCTGTTCGTAAAGCTAGGCAATGAAATTGCAAATATGACCGAAGCAACTACCAGAACCAACGCAATTTCGAGGATAGTAAAGCCGCCGCTCGAATTCGTAGGTTGTGCTGGCCTCCTGATTGCGGCCAGCGACAATGTCCGTGGATGCTTGATTCTCATAAAGCGCCTAACGTGGCCTTTTGGTTCGCCTTGGAGGCCAAACACCGGCTCTCCATGTGTCATGGTTTGCTCAATCCCTTGCCGGTTACCCATCTTTAAATACGCAAATGACAGGGTGTTCCGGAGGCTTGGTAATGCTCGGCATCAGCGCGAGCTGTCGCTATTAGAAAGACCGTGTAAGAGCTCTAAAAGCAGAGTCTCTCGTGAAGCAGTTTACACCCAAGTCAAGAAAAACAAAGCTCTAAATGGCATATCGTAGTACCTTCGTAATACTCTTCGGTAATTTGAGAGTTGCCGGAGAGCGCGACTTCCAGACTGGAGCCGGCGGGTCTCGGGGAGGCAATAAATGCAATAAAGAGCAATTTCGTTGCAGATGGGTAAGTTACGGTCTATAGTTTCCGGCCAGAGTTCATGCGGCATAGATCTGATTGGTTACCGAAATCGAAATCGTCGCAACCGGAGCCAGGAGGGTTCTCCATGAACACCTTTCCGATCCTACTCGGCGCGCTCTGTGTCTACGCCCTAGCCTATCGGTATTACAGCGCATTCATCGCCGCCAAAACGACGATGCTGAATGATCGCCGCACCGCTCCTGGAGGCACGCGATTATCTCTCCATCTACATGAAGCCAATCCATTAGCATCCGCAAGCATATTTGGAGAACGGCTATGAACAAAATCATTGAAAACACTACGTCCGGTGTCTGGAACAAGCTGTTATGGGCCGCCGTGATTGCGCTCTGCGTCATTGCGTTCGCGCTCGTTGCCCTGCATCGAGGAGAACCCGTCAATGCCGCTTGGCTTGTAATCGCCTCGGTCTGTATTTACCTGATTGCCTACCGCTTCTACGGACTACTCGTCGCCCGAACGATGCTTGGCGTTGATCCGACGCGGCAGACTCCGGCCTATCGCCACAACGATGGGCTGGATTACGTACCGACGAACCGCTATGTGCTTTATGGCCACCATTTCGCAGCAATCGCTGGCGCGGGTCCGCTGGTTGGCCCTGTGCTGGCTGCACAGATGGGCTGGCTGCCGGGAACGTTGTGGATTCTCGCGGGCGTGGTTTTCGCTGGCGCGGTGCAGGATATGACTGTGCTGTTCCTGTCGACACGGCGCGACGGCCGATCGCTAGGGGATATGGTGCGGTCCGAGATGGGACCGGTCACTGGCACGATCGCGGGGTTGGGCGTGCTTCTGATCTGCGTGATCATCCTCGCGGTGCTCGCGCTCGTTGTCGTGAAGGCCCTGACGGGCAGCCCCTGGGGTACCTTCACCGTGTTCTGTACCATCCCGATTGCGCTTATCATGGGAGTCTATTGCCGGTTCATCAGGCCTGGCCGCATAGCCGAGATGTCGGTCATCGGCGCGGTGCTGCTCGTGGCGGCGCTCATCTACGGGCGTACGGTCTCCGAGACACCGGCGCTTGCGACTCACTTTAACCTATCGGGTACGTCGCTCGCCCTGATCATCATCGGCTACGGCTTTGTTGCCTCGGTGCTGCCGGTGTGGCTGCTGCTGGCTCCACGGGACTATCTTTCGACTTTCCTAAAGGTCGGCACGATCAGCCTACTGGCGGTCGGTGTCATCATCGTTCATCCCTACCTGCAGATGCCGTCGGTCACGCGCTTCATTGACGGAACGGGCCCGGTCTGGGCGGGCAGCCTTTTCCCGTTTCTTTTTATCACCATCGCCTGCGGTTCGGTTTCCGGTTGGCACGCGCTGATCTCGTCGGGAACCACGCCGAAGATGATCGAGAATGAGAACCAAATCGCGTTCATCGGTTATGGCGGCATGCTGATGGAATCGCTGGTCGCGATCATGTCCATGATCGGGGCTGCCGTAATCCATCCGGGCGTCTATTTTGCGATGAACAGTTCGGCCGGACTGATCGGCACCACTGCTGGCCATGCCTCGCAGGTGATCTCGTCCTGGGGCTTCACTGTGACCCCAGAAATGTTGACGCAAATCGCGAGTAAAGTCGGCGAGACCAGCATCCTGTCGCGCACTGGCGGCGCTCCGACGCTTGCTGTTGGCATGGCGACCATCCTGTCCAGCTTCCTGGGCGGTGACGTCATGATGGGGATCTGGTATCACTTCATCATCCTTTTTGAAGCACTGTTCATCCTAACGACGGTCGACGCCGGCACCCGTGTCCTGCGATTCATGATCCAGGATCTCGTCGGCAACGCCATTCCTGCCTTCCGGGAAACCAAGTCTTGGACGAACAACATCATCGGCTCGGCACTTGCCTGTTTGCTTTGGGGGTATCTGCTCTATGCGGGTGTCATTGATCCCTATGGCGGCATCTATACAATGTGGCCGCTATTCGGCACGGTCAATCAAATGTTGGCGGCGATCGCGCTCATATTCTGCACTGTGGTCCTGTTCAAGATGAAGCGTGGGCGTTACGCCTGGGTGACCGTCGCGCCGGCGGTTTGGCTGCTGGCGTGTACGGTGACTGCAGGCTTGGAAAAGGTGTTCGATCCTAATCCTAAGATCGGTTTTCTGAGCCACGCAGCGAGGTTTAGCAGTGCTCTGGCGGCAAATACGGTACTAGCGCCCGCCAAGACGTTGGGTCAAATGAATCGGATTATCTTCAATGATTATCTGGATGCCGCACTGGCCGCCCTGTCCGTTGTGATCGTTTTAGTCATGGTGGTGAGCGCCGTTATCGAGATTCGCAAGTCACTGGGAATTCCGAAGAGCACCGCGATTGAGGTCGATAGCGCGGTCGCTGTTCCGGTAGGAGGCAGCGGTGGGGACTGAAGAAAAGGCGAGAAGGCTCAACCGGTTTTGCGAACGCGTGGTACAGACCGCACGCCTCATGGTCGGTGTTCCCGACTACGAGAACTATGTTCAGCATCAGCGGATGGCGCATCCCGGCGAGCCGATCATGAGCTACGAGCAATTCTTCCGGGAACGTGTGGAGGCTCGCTACGCAATCGGCAAGGGCAGGTTCCGGGGGTGTTGCTAGCGGTCTTTCACTTTTGCAACGTTCAGTGTTCATGGTTATGGGGTTCTAACTCCTGCGGAGTGTGAGGGTGGGCGTGGTCACCATGTTCGCCGGTATGCTCGTGATCATGGGACTGCTCATCTGCGCCATGCGCGTGCTCGTGTCCGTGATGATGGTCGTGTGCATGGTTATGTTCGTGCGAGTGTTCATGAGTATGCGTCACCCCGTTGTCATGCGTGTGCTCATGAGAATGAGTGTGGCTGTGAATGTGCTCATGCGAGTGATCGTGTTCGACTACTGCCTCGGCCTGCCCAACAAGGAGTTCCGCCTATCGGTCGCGCGGTCCTTCCGCGATGCAAAGATCAATGTCGGAGTGAACATGATGTTTGCCACGGGCTGGACAGGGCAGACCACAGAGAACTTCGCCACCACCGTTGTATACGCGCCCGGAGCCGTGGGACTTGGCGTAATGGACTGGTTCCCGCAAATCCAGTCAGTGAAGTGGTGGGCGCAGCGCGAACCCCACTTACCACTTCGGCAGGCAGATTGCCCCGTAGGCGTGTGTGCCAAATCGTGTGTAGATGGACCGTGAACCGGTATGCGAATGGGTGTGAGGGCAATGTAACGTGTGTTGCTCAACTCCAGATCGATTCAATGTCCTAATTGTCGTAGTCCTCGTCTAAAGAGCGCAAGAACGCGGCGAGCGCGGCAAGGTCTTGTTCGTCCAGAGAGATGTTCGCGAGTTCAGGGTCAGCGTTACGAAGCTGGCCGCCTCGGGCAAGTGCGGACATGCGAACGTAGAAATGGAGTACGTCTTCCAGCGTAGCCATGCGTCCGGTGTGCAGATAAGGCGCGGAGTGTCCCGAGTCGCGCAGGCCCGGAGTTCGGAACAGGGCGATCGTGCGCGGTAACTGCAGCTTCGGATCGCAGCGGCGAGTGTCGCAAAGCAGACTGCGCATCTGGCTTTGTACCTCCGGAAAATCAGGATTAGCGAAGATGTTCCACATCCCGAGGTCAGTAGCAGCGGGATTACTCATCACGGGCACTGCGCGAAAGATGCCGGTAGCATGAGGATGTTCGGGAGTGGCGGGAAGGTAGCGATCCGGATGACGTTTGCGCTCCGCATACGATGGCACCGAAAGCCGCGCAAAGCTGCCCGCGCCGTGCACGGAGTCATACTCCTCCTGAGCTGCACCAGTATTGTGAAAGCGGAAGTCCGTAAACTCAGGGGCAGGATGGCAGTGAAAGCAGTTTCCCGCGTGAGAGATTGTGTTCGACGTAATCTGAGATCGATCCGCGGCCGGAGAATCCATGGCAGCAGCCATGACCGCGCAAAGGAATAGGACCATAGCAGCAGCAACGATCCAATCTGCGAGCCGTCGCCGCTCGCCTCGAGCTTTGCCGAGCAGTACTCCAAACAGCGGAAGGCCGGCGAGAAGAAAGAACGGCGATAAGTGATTTGCAGCGAGCTTTTGCGTTGATGGCGCGCCTTGCCGGAGAAAGATCTTGAGTCCGGCGAGCTCCTGCTGGCCAAATTGCGCCACGTGCAGATGAAATCTGAGCCAGCGTTCATAGGGCAAGACAAACTTGGGATTCTGCAACTCCTCCACTTCCTGCAACAGGCGTTGCGAGTACTGCACATCGGTTTCGCCCTGAGCGGGCTGCGACGGAAGATTGTTCTTGGCGAGAAACATGTCATAGGCGGAGCCGCTATGAATGCCGCTGGCAGTGCGTTCCAGGCGGAGAGAATACAAGTACGCACTGACAAGGCGAGCAACTTCGTGCACAATCTGTTGGTCGCTCGCAGTCGTTACGTCGATTCTGTAATCGCTTGCTAGCCGGAATCGGTCACGCAGGTCAGCGGCGCTTCCCAGCATGAGCTTTGCATATGAGCCGCCGTACTGCTGCCCAAGATCGTCGTGGCCATCGTCCTCGCGAATTATTTCAGCGACGTGGTGGATTGCCTTCCTTTGTTCCTCGGGTAGCCAACCCATATCTCTGCTCGTGAGCGTACTCTCGACCAGGCTTTCTGCACTCGCAAACTCGCCGTCGCCGTGGAGCAGAATGGCATGATGAGGAAGAAAGTCGTCCACCATGTTTCGTGAGTTTCTGATGGTGGCGGTTTGGCCGTCGCCGCGATCGGGAATCGGAGTACGCGGCAAAAAATCGCAATAGGTGCGGTTCACTCCCGCAATAAAAGATGTGAACTCATCCACAAAGTGACACGAGCGGCAGTTGATCGATTTGCCAGCAAAAGGCGAAGGATAAGGTACAGCTGCGCGCGGATTCCGCACCTGGGCAACCACCGGATCACCCTGTGCCAATGGCCGATTCACCTCGCCATTCGAGTGCGCGGCGAAATATTGCGCGAATCTCGTTTCTAAAAAAAGTCGCTCGCCAAGCAATGTCTCTGGTGTGTCCTGTGGTCTTTTCTTTTCAACCTTGCGCACGGAGCCGCGAGGGTTTGTGCGCGGCTGAAATTGAGCCAGGCAGAGCAGAAAATGTCCAGAGATAAAGATTGCGACAGCGTAGGCAGAAATCACGCGGACAATTTTAGAAAATGAAATAGCCGATGTTCTTCCATAGCGCGAATTCAGCACTGCATAATCCATTGTTGAGCTTAGATGCGGATATATGAAAAGCAGTGATCCGCCCCCGCCGCTTAGATTTCGCTACGCTGGCCAACATCACAGTTGAACACAGCATCGTAATCGGCTTGCAAGCCAGACTCCTGCTTGTGTAGCGAGGTACAAGGTCAATGTCACACGATCGCCGCTGTTATCGCCGCTGTCTTGGTATAGGTTTACTTACTCTAAGCATTGCACTCTGGTCAGGATGTGGATCAGGAGGCGCGAGTGCCGGTTCCAACAGCTCCAGCACCGGAAGCACCGGCAACTCAGGAGGCACCGGCAGCACCGGTAGCACCGGCAGCACGGGTAGCACCGGCAGTACAGGGAGCACCGGTGGTACACCAACTCCTCCACCTACGGTCGCTGCGCCACCTCCGACACTGCAATCGTCGGTTCAGCACATCATCATCATGTTGCAGGAGAACCGCGGCTTCGATGAGTACTTCGGGCACCTCAATGAATATCGTACTTCGCTAGGTTTGCCAGCCAATGTCGACGATCTGAGCAACGCAGGAACGGTGTCGCTGAAAAGTTGGGATGGCTCCGGTAACATCGCGCCATTTCACATGATCACCCAGTGCATCGGAGATCTCACGCCTTCCTGGCTGGAATCTCACTACGACATCAACGTGTCGAGCCCGAATGAAGGGAGTTGGGGAAATCCGCCCCCGATGAACGGCTTTGCCTATGAGGCGGGGGGCTATGCCGCGCACGATCCTACTTCCGGTGGATTCGATGTTGCCGGGAAGCGCGCCATGGGTTATTACACCGCAGCCGATCTGCCCTTCTATTATTGGGCCGCAACAACCTTCGCCACCTCCGACCGCTGGTTCAGTCCGATACTCACGCGCACCCAGCCGAACCGTATGTACGCGCTTGCCGCCACGTC
Organism: uncultured Acidobacteriota bacterium; assembly: GCA_963786435.1. GTDB lineage: Bacteria > Acidobacteriota > Terriglobia > Terriglobales > Acidobacteriaceae > TOLSYN. Next base: position 125,399 of record CAWAZK010000002.1, on the reverse strand, counting down.
CAATGGATATGCATATGGGAGCGGAGCCGGTCTGGGCATTCCCAACCTCGAGATGAGCGGCGTGGAGAGTATCTTCCAGCTTCTGCAGGAAAACAATGTTAGCTGGAGGATTTACGTAACCGACAACTACGTAGCGGGCGATGTGGGAAGTATGGATACTTATGCAAACTACTTCTCATTTGTTTACGGATACCCCAAGAATTTTGCGGACGCCAAAACATTCGCCACCGATGCGGCGAATGGAACACTCGCGCAGGTTTCTTTTATCGAGAGTGGCTACACTGAAACGGGCTCTGATGAGCATCCTCAGAATCCCATCGACAAAGGTGCGCAATATACCGAATCGCTGGTCCAGGCGCTGATGAACAGCCCATCGTGGGCGAGCTCGGTTTTCTTCCTCACCTATGACGAAAACGGTGGATTCTATGACCACGTCCCGCCTGTTTCCATGCCCAACCCGGATGGCAAAAAGCCCATTCTGCCGGCTGGTTACCCGTCGGGAGACTTCGATACCACCGGCTTCCGCATCCCGCTGATGGTGATCTCGCCCTTCACAATACCGGCATACGTTTCGCACAACAACGCCGATACCACGGCAATACTGAAATTCATCGAGACGCGTTTCGGATTGCCATCGTTGACCAAGCGCGACGCCGCGCAAATCGACATGACGGAGTTCTTCGACTGGACTGCGCCGAATCTGAAATCGACAAATCCGCCGCCTCAGCCATACGGTCCCTGTTACTTTGATGCCTTACCATGAGCAAGCTTTAGGCAGGTCTGTGGCAGTCTGACACTTCAACTCGGAAAGTGAAAATCGATGGCTGGTTGAAAACTGAGACGGCGCGGAAGATTTGAGTAGTGCTGGGGGCTTCCGCTTCGCTCCAGATGACACCTAAGCCAGGATCTAGTGAAAGTCATGAGAGCGGACCTCGGCTTTACTGATCGCCAGCGGACGAATCTCGCGCGCCTTTACTGAGATTACGTTCTCCTGGTTTTGCAGCTCTCCTTCGATCAGCAGAAACTTTTCGTAAACCACTACCTGCTTGAACTGCTCATAAACAGCGGGCGTAATGATGGCGTTGGCGATGCCGGTTTCATCTTCAATGCTGAGAAAGACAAATCCCTTGGCTGTGCCCGGACGTTGGCGCGCTATCACGCATCCGGCGATGCATGCCGTACGTCCGTGAGGAAGCTTCGCAAGATCACAGGCTGCAAGTATGCCCATCTGCTTCAGTTCAGCTCGATGGAAAGCCATGGGATGCTTGCCTATGGTGACTCCTGTGCCAGAAAAATCTGCGATGAGGCGTTCTTCAATTGTCATCTGGCGCAGCGGCGAGGGCGCTGATTCCTGCTCGGGAAGATCATTCAGCAAAGGGCCGGCGGGACGCCCAGCATACTCCACCTGCCACAACGCATCGCGACGATGTACAACCTCGCCCAGCTGAGTTGAGCGCGCCAATTTTAGCCAACAAGGCGAGTTCGCTCTTGCGCAGCTCGGGAACGCGCAACGCGAGCTCTTGAATCGACGTGAATGCCCGCAACTCTCTTGCGGCGGTCAATGCAATGGCCGCGTCCTGGCGTAATCCGCGCGCGTAGCAAAGGCCGAGGCGCAATGCAAAACGATGTGGGTTGCCGGGCTCGGCTTCCAGCGTGCATGGCCAAGCTGAGTACTGCACGTCTACTGGCTTTACGCGCAGGCCGTGGCGTTGCGCATCCTTGACGACGGTGGCAGGCGAGTAGAATCCCATGGGTTGGTTGTTGAGCAGCGCGGCGGTGAAGGCGGCAAGATAATTGCACTTGAGATAGGCGCTGGCATAGGCGATGAGCGCAAAGCTGGCCGCGTGCGACTCGGGAAATCCGTAGAGCGCAAACGACGAGATGGACTGAATGATCTCGTCCTGCACTTTGGCGGGGATGCCATTCGCGCTCATGCCGCGGCGCAACTTACCATCCAGATCCCTCATGCGCGCCATTGAGCGCCGCATTCCCACCGCACGGCGCAACTCCTCGGCCTCACCGCCGGTGAAGTTGGCGACGATCATCGCCATGCGTATGAGCTGCTCCTGAAAGAGCGGAATGCCGAGAGTGCGCTTGAGCACGGGCTCCAGCAGCGGATGATAATACGTCACCGCTTCCTTGCCGCGTCGCCGCTTCATATAAGGGTTCATCATGTTGCCGACGATGGGGCCGGGGCGAATGATTGCCACCTGCACCACGAGATCGTAAAAGCATGTTGGATAATTGCGTGGCAGCGCCGCCATCTGGGCGCGGCTCTCCACCTGGAACATGCCCACGGTGATCTGCGCGTTGCAGAGCGCGATAGGTGGGCGGATCGTTTTGCGGAAGCTGCGCGAGGTCGAGCGGATCGCCGTAGTGCGTGGGCACAAGCGTGAGGCAATCCTTCAGCACGGCCATCATGCCGAGTCCGAGCAGATCGACTTTGATGATCTTCATGTCGGCGCAATCTTCCTTGTCCCACTGAATTACGGTGCGGCCGGGCATGGAGGCCGGTTCGATCGGCACCACGGCATTGAGTTGGCCGCCGCAGATCACCATGCCTCCCGAGTGCTGCCCGAGATGGCGCGGCAGATCCTGCATGCGCTGGCAAAGCTCCACGTACTTGGCAATGCGGCGGTGCTGAATGTCGAAGCCCGCGTCATGAAAGTTGCGGCCGAGCGAATCGTCTTTATCCTTCCACTCCCAGGCGCTGACAAGTTTGGTCAGGCGGTTCAAGGTCTCGGCATCAAAGCCCAGAGCCTTGCCTGCTTCGCGTGCCGCCGAGCGTCCGCGATAGGTGATGACGTTGGCGGTCATGGCCGCGCCAAGTTCGCCGTAACGCTGATAGACGTACTGAATCGCACGTTCGCGCTGTTCGCCGCTGGGCAGGTCAAGATCGATATCCGGCCACTCGCCACGCTCCTCGGAGAGAAAGCGCTCGAAGAGCAGATCCATTCCGACCGGATCGATGGCGGTGATGCCGAGCGCGTAGCAGACCACGCTGTTGGCCGCCGAGCCGCGCCCCTGCACCAGAATGCCCTCGCGTCCGCAGAACTGCACGATGTCCCAGACGATGAGGAAGTAGCCGGCGAGGCCGAGCTTGGCGATGAGCGCCAGCTCGCGCTGCTGCCTGCTTCTGCGCGCGGGCCAGGAGTTTGTCATCGTGCTTTGGCAGATAGCGGTTGCGAATGCCTTCCCCGGTTCGCTTTTCAAGGAACGACTGCATCGGCTCGCTGCGCCCATTGCCATCTTCTGGCACGGGGTAGTCGGGAAAGCGATAACCGGGATCGCTCATCTGGTAGGTGAGCCGCGCGGAAAGCTCCTGTGTGTTGGCAATCGCCTCCGGCAGATCGCGGAAGAGCTCCTGCATCTCGCGCGGTGAACGCAGGTAGCGCTCGGCGTTGGGTGAGAGCAGGCGGCCTGCGTTTTCCAGCGTGCAGTGGTGACGGATGGTGGTGAGTACGTCGAGCACTTCGCGCTCATAGGGCGTGGCATAGCTGACGCCGTTGGTCGCCAGCAGGGGCAAATGCAACGTGCGTGCGATTCGCACCGCCGCCTGATTGCGGTACTCTTCTTCGCGATCGAAGTGGCGCTGCACCTCGACGTAAACATTGCGTGGGCCAAAGATCTGCACAAGCCGCTCGACCTCGCGCATGGCGGCCGGCATATCCTCCGCGCGCCAGCGCCGCCGCCAACGGGCCTTCGTCGCCGCCGGTCAAACACACCAAGCCTGCAGAGAACTCTGCAACATCGGCCAGCAATGCGGAGCCCTCGGCCTTATGTGCCTCGCGCAGCTTATAGCGGGTAATCAGACGGCAGAGATTCTGGTAGCCGCCCTGCGTCTCAGCCAGCAGCGGCCAGCGCACGGGCTCGGCGGGGATGCGGTGCGGCAGCCATGGCGGAGGCTGCGCGCGCTCTCCAGCGTCACGCACGGCGATCTCGGCTCCTATGTGCGCGCGCGTACCTGCACGCATAGCGGCCATGTGAAAGCGCGGTGCACCATATAAACCATTGCGGTCGAGCAACGCCATCGCGGGCATCTCAAGCTGCGCACAGCAGGCCATTAGCAACTCCGGCAACGAGGCGCCTTCAAGAAAGCTGAAGGCCGAGCGCGCATGAAATTCTACATACATTGCGTGATCGCCTCAGTCATAAATTCCAATCATGTACCAGCCGGCGTCCGCGACCGGAGCGGCGTCGGTTGGCCCGTAGCCGCCATGCGTTGTTCCTGCGCTGGGGTCGTGCGCCAGTCGCAGACAGCGCTGCGGTTCTTCGGTGAGCACAACATCCCACTCTTCGCGAGACCATGCAGGATGCGTCCACCAAGCCCCGCTTGCGCGCCAGGGGCCGGAGCGGGATTGCACCGTGAGCCACCGGCCTTCGTAATGGATTGCAGTTGGAGCGTCTCCGCGTAGCTCGATCGCTATTGCCCGCGGCGGACGCACCATGCGCAGAGCCGATGCGTGGCTTGGAGATTCGGGTGCATAGGATCGCGCAGATTGACTTAGTGCGGGGTCAAGGTCGAAGTTCGCAACCCGGAATGCCTCGGGTGCGTGCGAGTCGAGCAACTCCGGCGCACCCACGCGCCCTTCACCCACCAGCTTGCGCAGGCGGGCCAGCAGAATCGCCATCCGTCCTGCCTCGGGAGCCTGTGCCGCAAAGAGGCCTTGCTGCGCCCTCTGCGGACGCGCCGGATGCGCTTCCATCCGCAATGCGATGACAGCACCGTCGGGCGGATGCAACTCCAGATCAAGCTGGATGAGCGTGAGCAGGGTGTGGCGATCGCGTTCGGGAAGTGCAGGCCGCACGGTGCGGCGATGCTCAGGTCGTGAATGGGCCAGCCCCGTCCCACTCAAGCCAGAAGAGGGCTTGAATGGGCCACCCGTGAGCGCATTTCCTTCGAGTACAAGGCAGGTCTCCACCGAGGCGATGGCCAGCGAACGCTGCGCTGCTCGTTCGGTAATCCGTTCCAGCATGTGGCTTAGCAGAAAAAGCAAGGGCTCCAGCAACTCCACCGGATGCTCCAGTTCCATGCTTTCGCAGAGCACTGCATCGGCGGGCTCTTCGGTGGGGACAAGTAAATGGGTGTACTCTCCGCGTGCCTGCGCCTGCAAGCGGAAGCCGATCTGCCCCACGCGCGCCACCAGTGACTTTGTGGGCAAGGCAGCCAATTGTCCAAGGGTGTGTATACCCCACGTCTTTAAGGTCGCGAAGGTCTGCGCCTCAATATTGTCGAGTTCAAGAACATCGAGCGGCAGTGGCGCCAATGTCTCCGCCCCGAGCCCCGGTGCAATCGCCGTCACTCCCGGTATGCCCCGAGCCGCCAGCACGGCCGCACAGGCGTTATGCCCAGCCGCCACACTTGTCTCGTATTCCCCCTCATTTCTAATGCTGCGAACAGATTGCCGCAGCGCTTCGGCGATCTGCCGTGCGCTGCCCAGCAATCGCTCCGAGCCGGAGACATCCAGCACGACGGTGGCGCCACAGCTTTCTTCCTGCGGGGAGGCAATGGTTTCAATTCGCGGCGAGAAGCGCTCCGCGCAACGCATCAACTCTGCGAACGCCACCTGCTCCTGTTGACGGTCGCGGCGTAGCAGTACGACCGGAAATGATTCGGCCTGCACCCGGCTCATGCCCAGCGCCAGCCCCAGATTCCGCGCCTGGGGATTGATGGCAAAGATGCGCTCAAGAGGCGGATCACCACTCATGACCGCAACCACAGGCGAGCGCGGGGAAATATTAGAAATCCCAAGAGTGCGAGTGAGCGCCTGTGCTGCGAAGTCGCGCAGATGGAGACAGATATACAACGGGGAAGACATAACTCATCTCGACCATGCAGGAGTGCTGCTCCAGACTGCTTCGGCCGCAGCCGCCGGTTTTTTGCGTAGGGGATCGACAGCACGGTGGCGCTCCACTTTGAGGCGGTAACGCAATCCGGCGAGCAGACGCGGACTGGCTTCGGCTGCCTGCTGCCATTCGATTGCCGCCTGCCGACAGTGCAGGGAGACGGCGGCGCAGCTATCGGCGCAGGCCACGCGCGTCATCAGTAGAAAGAGTGTGCGCGACTTCTCGGCCTGTAGGCGGAATCGATACCAGGTTGACAAGGGCACACGACGAGCCTGCTCCGGGGGTACGTCTGCCAGATCGAGCACAAGGGCGCGAAAGCCTCCGGTGCTCAGCAGCAGATCGGTGGCGCGCAGGGCCTGGTCGAGCCTTGTCCACGAGTTATTCTGCCCGCGGAAGCGTTGCGCGCCGTGCGCAATTGGCTGCGGCGAAGTGCGTGGAATACTAGCTTCCGCTGCACGCACCCAGAGCAGGCGGTGCAGATCCACGCCCAGGGCCGCCGCCGAGGCTGGATTCATGGCATCGGAGACATCCACATAGGTACAGCTTTCATGTTGGCATGTAATCCTGGCCAGCACGGAGAGCGCCAAGGTCGTGCGTCCGGAAGAATGAGTGCCGGTCAGCTCCGTGATTGCGCCGAGCGGCAGTCCGCCGCCGAGCACGGCGTCCACCTCCGCCAAGCCGCAGGGAACTAGCTCAGGCGAAACGGGAGGGCGGAACGAAAGCGCGGAAGGAATGCGGTCGGCGAGCGCCGATTCGAGCTGTCTCCGAAGTTGTGTTGCGCTGCCCATGTTCGCTGTATGTTCGCCTAGGTAAAGTTAGGCGAAATTGGGAGCGCTTGTCAATTCGTCCACTGAAATTCGTTACAGGAATGTTGCCCGGCTAGGCATTTCACCGAATGCTGTTCATCAACTCGGGAATAGCGAAGATATTTATCTGGTTGAAAAGCTTGAGATAGCGCGGACGATTTGAGCAGTGCTGGGGTCCTTCGGCTACGCCTCAGGATGACACTTAAAATCTAGAGCAGGAACAAGCAGAGGTGAACACTCCTTACTCCCGCGAGAGCTTTTTCCCTAGCACCTCTTCTACGTCCTTTACTTTTCCTTCGAGCCTTCCGGTGGCTCCCTTGCGATCGTCGATGGTGATGCTGGTCAGCACGCGTGGCGCAAGCTCCAGCATCTTGCGATGGCAGCGCATGATGACGTCCATCACCTGCTCGGCATCGCCCTCGATGGTGGTGTGCATGGCACCGGCTTTGTAGGGAAGGCCTGAGCCGTCCACGATGGCCAGGACTTCGGCCACCAGCTTCTTCACTCCATCGCCGGTTCCCATGGGGACCACGGCAAAGCTTGCCAGCATAAGTTCTCCCTTCCGGGCGTTTGCAGGTTAGAACGCGATGGCGGTGGCGCGTGCAGCCTGAACGAAGAACTCTTTTTTCCACTCCGCCCCTGAGAGCTTCTGGGCCAGGGCGATTGCAATATGCAGCGGTTCTACGCCTACGTCGCGGCTGCGTCCCAGGCCCTGCACGCAGGCAGGACAGTTGGTGAGCACGGTTGCTTTCTTTGCTTCGCCGATGGCTTCCACAAAGGCTTCGCGCTTGCGGTGCAACATCGAGTCGGTAATATCCGGACGCGAGAGGGCGAGCGTTCCAGCCTCCGAGCAGCAGTGTGGCACCGCCTGTACGGAGCCAAATCCGCCTATTTGCCCCAGTATCTTGATCGCCTTTCCTTCGAGCGAGTCATGGCACGGTGCATGGTAGAGGAAGTTGCCATCACCCTCAAGGTGCAGCCCGCGTTCGAGCAGATATCCCGCCACGTCCACCACGCGGCCAAAGAGCTTTGCCGTATCCATCTGCTCCAGGCCGTCGCGGCAGGTTCCGCAAGAGACGACGCAGCCGTCGAAGTCGAGATAACCGAACATGGCGCGGATCTGGCTGAACAGGATCGTGTCTCGCAGCACGGTGCGCGAGTGCATGCTGGCTTGACCGTTCGCCTGGGCAGGGAAGCCACAGCATAGGAATGGAGGCGGCAGCACCACTCGCGTTCCAAGCTTCAGCAGAAGGTGAATCGTTGCCATCGAGATATCGGAGTACAAGCGCTCGGAGCCACAGCCCGGAAAGTAAAAGACGGTCTTGCGCTCGTCGCTGTTTCCGTTCTTATCCGGTTCAAAGACGAGTGCCTGGTCCGCTTCACATTCGGGCAGAACATTGCGCAATGTCTGGCTTGGAACCGGCGCCACCGAAGAGCGCAGCAAGCGCAGAGGGTAAAACGCGGAAGCTCCGTCGGCGGGCTGGAACGGCGCCGCCAATTTGCTCGCGACGCGCTGGGCCGCGCCTCCAATCTGCACGATGGAGGTGCGGAAGACGTTATTGAACGCAGGCGAGCGGCTGTCCAGATATTGCAGCGTGAGCTTAGTTGGCAGCGGCGTGTGCTTGTAGCCCAATTCGGAGAGAATCTGACGCTCCAGAATTGAGACTGCACCGCTGTCGATATCGACGGGGCAGGGCGCCAGGCACTTGTGGCAGAGGGTGCAGTGGTCGGCAACCTCCTCCAGCCATTGCAGCAGCTCGAAATTGGTGGAGTGTTCGCGTTGCGCATCGTAGAGCAGCGCTTCGATCAGCGAACCGATCGCGAGGTTCTTGTTGCGCGGATGGTAGAACATGCCGCGTGCGGGATGATAGACGCAGCAATCCACCTTGCACTTGCCGCAGCGGACGCAATGCGCAATTTTGCGCGAGAGCTCTTCAAGATGGCCGTGCTGAAGAATGCGCGCTTCGAGTTCGAGCAAGTTGAACGAAGGCGTGAAGATGTGCCGCAGCGCCTGGAAATCTTCCAACTTGCCGGGGTTCATCAATCCATCCGGGTCCACCTCGCGACGATAGGCGGTAAGTTCGGCGATGCGCTCGGGTTCCAGATACTTGAGTTTTGTGAGGCCGATTCCGTGCTCGCCGGAGACGACGCCGCCCAGCGAGATGACCTTCTCCATCACGCGATCGATCACCTGGTCGGTGCGCTCCAGCATGGGGCGGTCATTGGAGAGCACGGGCACGTTTACGTGTACGTTGCCATCGCCCGCGTGCATGTGGGTCGCCAGCACGATGCGGCGATCACGCACCTCCTGGTACGCGCGTTCCAGTGCAGTCAGCACCGCCGGATAACCGCGCACCAGCTTAGTCAATCCTTCGCGAAACTCCTGCAGATGTGTGAGTCCACGCAGGGCTGGAATAGAGATACTCTGCAGCTCCTCGCGGAAACGCGCGCAGAGTTCGAGTGCGGCGGGCGTTTTGGCAGCGATCTGCTTGCGGTCGTCCTTTGCTTGTGCTCCGGTAAAGACTTCTTCGGCGCGCTGCGAAAAACGAAGCTGCGCGTAGCGCTCCTCTTCGACGTTCATTCCGTCGATGAAGCGCGCGAACTCGGCCAGCGTATCCAGCGGGATGACGATGTCCTCGTTCATTTTGAAAGCGTTGGTGCGGCGGGCGATGGCCCCGAGCTTCTTGCGATCGGCCCAGTAGTGCTTGGCCTCGGCGGCGTCCTGGGCGACGAAGACCTCCGTGTTCGGATGCTGCTGCAGCAGCGTGCGCACGCGTTCCACTCCGCGCTCTGCCATCTCCGCGGTGTGACTGGCGATGTCGATCAGCAGCGCGGCCTTGGGCGTCTCGGCGCGCGGAGCTTTCACCTTGTAGTCGATGGCGCGGATGTACTCGTCGTCAAAGTGCTCGAGCGCCAGCAGCGCCTCGGTGCCATCGGCAGGCAAAGGGAAGATGCGCGAGAGCTCAAGGATGACGCGGCTAGCCTCGTCGAAATCCGGCCCGAAGAACTCCAAGCATAGCGTCTTCTTGGCCTCATATTCGGGATAGAGAATGAATACCGCAGAAGTGATAATGCCGTCGGTGCCTTCCTTTTGCAGACCAGGCACGCCACCTAGCGCCTTGTTGGTAATGTCCTTCCAAAGGCCGTTCTTGCGTATCTCTGTGCCGCGCAACTCGATGTGCTTAACCAACGTTTCCTGCTCATCGAGCACGTCAAAAATCACTGTGTCCTGGGGCAGAATCTTGCGCAGCTGATGATTTGTGCGGCGCACCGTCCAGCGCGCGCCAGAGGGCATTGCCATGCGCCACTCGATCAGATTGTCAATGCAGGTGCCCCAGCGCACGGCCATTTTGCCGCCTGCGTTTTCCGCGATGTTACCTCCGACTGTGCAAGCCCAGGCGCTGGTGGGATCGGTGGCAAAGACCAGCGCGTGTTCGGCCGCGTGCTCCATCGCCTTTTCCGTGATGACTCCGGCCTCGGCTTCCATCACCTGAGCCGTTACGCTGCGGCCGTCTTCGAGGTGAAACTCACGCTGGCTGATGGCGCGAATGTGGTTGAGCTTTTCCGTGTTAACCACGACGCAGCCGGAGCGCAATGGCACGGCGCCGCCGGTCAGCCCAGTGCCGGCTCCGCGGGGAACCACCTTAAGTCCGAGGCGTGCGATCGCCAGCAGCAGCGGCGCCACCTGGCGCTCGTCATCCGGAGTCACCACGGCCAAGGGCAGGTGCAGACGCCAATCGGTAGCGTCGGTCGCGTGTGCTACCAGCGTGAAAGGATCGAATAGAACGTTGTGTGCACCTGTAACTGCCGCAAGCTCACGCTTTATGCGATTGCGTAGCTCGGGAGTTTCTTCAATCTCGGTGCGGAACGAAGCCACCAAAGCGCGGCATTGGTCCAGGATGTTGAGAACGCGCGGCTCGGCTTCGGCCTTGGCGGCAATCGTCTCCAAGTCCTTGCTCGCGTGTTCAAAGAAGCGTTTGCGGCGCGTAGCCGAGGCCACCAGTTCCTGAAACAGGTAAGGATTGCGGCGATGGATCAGCACCTCTCCGAACAGGCGCATCAGGATGCGGGCCGAGCGTCCCGTAACTCGGGCACTGCGCAGTTCTTCGAGAGTGCGAACGGTTTCTTCCCCAAGCAGGAACGATACCGCCTGACGGTCGTCAGCGGAGGTGTAGTTGAACGGGATCTCGCGGGGGCTGGAAGCCGCGCCGCCTGTCTGCTTGGTTGGGCCCAAATTAAACGCCATAGTTCAGAGTAGCAAATTTATGGCGGAGGTAAGAAGCTTTTGGTTCCGCAATTTCATCCCGGAAGGGAACGACAGAAAAGCCCGGAACGGTTGCTCCGGGCCTTTGCTTGTTAATCGAACTGCTTACAGAACCTGTACGTTCTCTGCCTGGAAGCCTTTGGGCCCCTTAACGACGTTGAACTGGACTGCCTGGCCTTCTTGAAGGCTCCGGAAACCATTCGACTGAATTGCCGAAAAGTGCACGAAGACATCTTCGCCGTTCTGGCGGCTGATAAATCCAAATCCCTTTGCGTCGTTAAACCACTTCACTGTTCCTTGTTCCACTGTGTTTGTACCTTTTTTCTTGATGTATTGAATTTCCTGCTGAGAAGATCGGATGCTACTGAGAGTAGGACGCGGAAGTGATTCGGCGGTTCCAGCTCAAAATCGCGTACGTTCAAACTTAGCCAGATTTCGATTAACCCGATTATAGGACAGATTCGGGTTGCGTGCACAGAAATATTTTTTTGCCTGTAATTCGCATGCACCAACGACCCGCAACGATCCGCAAAAGATATAGCCACAGAGACTACGATATACTGCTGAAAATTTTTAATACAAGTACGGGAGCTCTATGAAGGCAGTGATCTTAGCGGGCGGACTGGGAAGCCGATTGAGCGAGGAGACAACGCAGCGCCCCAAGCCAATGGTTGAAATCGGCGGATTTCCCATGCTCTGGCACATCATGAAGATCTACTCCGCCCATCATATACACGACTTCATTGTCTGCCTCGGCTACAAGGGCTACTTCATCAAGGAATATTTCGCTAACTACTTCCTGCACTCCTCCGACGTAACGTTTGATCTTGCCAAGAACAGCATGCAGGTGCATCAGAACTTCGGCGAGCCCTGGCGCGTCACTCTGATCGACACCGGAGGCGAGACGCATGACCGGCGGCCGCATCAAGCGCATTCTCCCTCACGTTAACGATGAGGAATCCTTCTGCCTCACCTATGGCGATGGAGTAGCCGATGTCGATATCACCCGCTCTATCGAGTTCCACAAACAGCATGGCCGGCTTGCCACGCTGACCGCCGTGCAACCGGCAGGACGCTTCGGGTCGCTGGTGATGAAGGACGATACAATTCTCGATTTTCAGGAGAAGCCCGCAGGCGACGGTCAGTGGATCAACGGAGGCTTCTTCGTACTCTCGCCAAAGGTGGGCGAATACATCGCGGGCGACTCAACTCCGTTCGAGCAGGATTCACTGAAGAGGATTGCCAAAGACGATCAATTGCGCGCCTTTCATCACCGCGGCTTCTGGCAGCCGATGGATACCCTGCGAGACAAGAACCATCTCGAAGAACTCTGGGCTACCGGAAAAGCAGCGTGGAAGTGCTGGGAGTGAACTTGCGAAGGTGAGTTGTGTAGGATAGTTGCATTGAGTTGTGATGGAGCGTGCCTATGTCAACTGTACTGGCTGGAGTTGAACCCCGCGAAGTCTGGAAGCATTTTGAAGCACTGGCGGCCATTCCTCGCCCTTCCACCAAAGAAGCCGCAGCGCGCGATCATGTGCTCAAATTAGCCGCCAAGCTCGGGCTGGAATCCACTGGTGGATGAGGCCGGAAACGTCGTAGTTCGCAAGCCTGCGTACCCTGGCCGCGAAGCCGCGCCGGTCACCGCTCTGCAGGGCCATCTTGACATGGTCTGCGAAAAGAACGAGGGCACGGACTTTAATTTCGATACCGACGGCATCCGCCTTGTCCGCAAGGAAGATTGGCTTTATGCCGATGGAACCACGCTCGGCTCTGACAACGGCATCGGTGTGGCGGCCGCGCTTGCCGTCATGGAGAGCAAAACCATTCAGCACGGCCCCATGGAGTTTGTCTTCACCGTCGAGGAGGAGACGACGCTTGGCGGAGCTTCGGCCTTCAAAGCCGGAGTGCTCAAAGCTCGCTATCTGCTGAACCTTGACAATGAAGAGAAGGGCACGCTGTGCATTGGCTGCGCGGGCGGCCTCAACACGCGGGCACACCGCAAGGTTGCGTTTCAATTGGGCGGCGCGGGTTCCGGCTATCGGGTGAAGGTCAGCGGACTGCGAGGCGGCCACTCCGGCGTGGACATCCATCTCGGACGCGGCAATGCCATACGCATTCTCGGCGGCGCGTTGCAACTTGTGATGGAAAAGATTCCGGTGGAACTTGCGGATATCAAGGGAGGCAGCGCCCACAATGCGATTCCGCGCGAAGCTTCGGCACTGCTGATGGCCGATGCTACGAACGAGGCCCAACTCAAGTCCATCGTGGCGCAGTATGCCGAAGATGTCCGCACCGACCTCGGCGCCTTCGACCCTTATTCTGCAGATTACGGTGGAAAAGGCTGAGCGTCCGCGACAGGTCATCGCTCCGGTAGACGCAAAGAAGATAGTCGATCTGATCGCCAGCCTACATCACGGCGTGCTGGCCATGAGTCCCGATGTTCCCGGACTGGTGCAGGATTCCACCAACGTCGCCACGGTTGCGCTGAAAGATGGAGTGGTGGAGATCGTCACCAGCCAGCGTTCCGCTATCGAGGGGAGCAAAAATATCGCGAAGCGCCTGGTTGCGACCTCCTGCCGGCTGGCCGGCTTCGAGGTCGAACACACCAGCAACTATCCCGGATGGAAGCCTGAGCCCAATAGCGAGATCGTGCGTAAATCGAAGGCGGTCTTCGAGGAGATGTACGGCTCGACGCCCAAGCTCATCATCATGCACGCAGGACTGGAAACCGGTGTGCTCGGCGTTAACTATCCGGAGATGCAGATGATTTCCTTCGGCCCGCAGATCGAGCATCCGCATAGCCCTGCCGAACGGGTGCAGATCTCTTCAGTGGCCGAGTTCTGGAAGTATTTGGTTGCGGTGCTGGAGAGGCTTTGATTCCAGTTCTGGAACGAGCTGCGCTTTTAAAGCTGCGGATTGCTCGCGTCACTCCAACATTTTTCATCTATTAACATTCAGAGAGCCGGTTCCGTCGGTCTCTCCGGCTCCGAAACTTTTTCGAATCGAGACATTCATGCACATTCTAGTAACCGGAGGAGCAGGATTTCTGGGCTCCCATCTTTGTGAGCGGCTGCTGGCTGACGGTCATTCTGTGCTCTGCGTGGACAACCTGCTGACTGGGCGGATTGAAAACCTGCAGAGCTTTGCCACCGATCCCCGGTTCAGCTTCGAGGCGCACGACATCTCCCGCCCCTTTGACTTTGGCCCGGTGGACTTCATCTACGATTTTGCCTGTCCGGCAAGTCCCGAGGATTACATGAAATGGGGCTTGGAGACGCTGGAGGTTGGTTCCAGCGGAACCCGCAACTGCCTGGAACTGGCGCACAAATGCAAAGCTGGATTTTTTCTTGCGTCCACATCGGAATGCTACGGCGATCCCGATGTGCATCCGCAGTCCGAGTCTTACTGGGGGTACGTCAATCCCATTGGGCCGCGTTCGGTCTACGACGAAGCGAAACGCTTCTCCGAAGCGCTGACCATGGCCTATCATCGTTATCGCGGCGTGGATACGCATATTGTCCGAATCTTCAACACTTACGGCCCGCGCCTCCAACTCGATGATGGCCGCGTTATCTCCAATTTCATGAAGCAGGCTCTGCTTGGCGACCCCCTCACCATCTATGGCGACGGAAGCCAGACCCGCAGCTTCTGCTATGTGAGTGATGAAGTGGACGGCATCGTGCGCCTGGCCGCCTCCGGCGAACACCTGCCGGTCAATATCGGCAACCCAGGCGAGTTCACTATGCTGGAATGCGCGCAGGTCGTCTTGGAGGTCACTGGCTCGGCCAGTAAGCTGGTCTTTGTGCCGCTTCCGCAGGACGATCCCAAGCAACGCTGTCCCGATATTTCCAAGGCAAAGGCTCTGCTTAGTTGGGAACCCAAAATTGACTTGCGAACTGGTCTACGCATGAGTCTCGATTACTTCCGTGGGAGTCTCGCAGCGAAAGCCGGGGCTCCAATCTCACTATCTAGCCCTCGCGAGCGATAGAACAAGGGCACCCACACCCGCCATCTCTTGGCGAATGTGGGTGCCGAATGAGCGGCGCACTCTCAGCCATTGCTCATTCCCCAATTTCGCGCCGCAACGCTATAATCGAAATCACTGAAGGTAGGTGGCCCGCATTCGTCCTTTTGGCGAATGTGGGGCTCAGATAAGAAAGTTTTGGAGGAAGTTTCCTTGGGATCTCAGCTCACGACCGTATTAAACGACTTTAAAGTTGCCGACCTTTCGCTTGCCGAGTGGGGCCGTAAGGAAATTTCCATCGCCGAGTCCGAAATGCCCGGCCTCATGTCCATCCGGCGTAAGTATTCTGCCGAGAAGCCGCTGCAGGGCGTTCGCATCACCGGCTCGCTGCACATGACGATTCAAACCGCCGTGCTCATTGAGACCCTTGTTGAACTTGGCGCCAGTGTTCGCTGGGCGAGCTGCAACATCTTCTCCACCCAGGACCATGCTGCCGCCGCCATTGCGCAGACCGGCGTTCCGGTCTTTGCCTGGAAAGGCGAATCGCTCGAAGAGTACTGGGATTGCACTCTCCGCGCCGTAAGCCATCCCGACGGCCAGGGCCCTGAACTGGTTGTAGACGATGGCGGCGACGTCACTCTGCTCATCCACAAGGGCTATGAGTTGGAGAACGGCTCCGACTGGGTCAACACACCCTCCGGATCGCATGAAGAGAAGGTCATCAAGGATCTGCTCAAGAAGGTTTATGCGGAAAACCCGCAGCGCTGGCATCAGATCGTCGCCGCCTGGCGTGGCGTCTCCGAGGAGACCACGACCGGCGTGCATCGCCTCTACCGCATGAAGGAAGAGGGCACGCTGCTGGTTCCGGCCATCAACGTCAATGACTCGGTGACCAAGTCGAAGTTTGACAATCTTTACGGCTGCCGCGAGTCGCTCGCCGACGGCATCAAGCGCGCAACCGACGTTATGGTGGCGGGCAAGGTCGCAGTCATCTGCGGCCACGGCGATGTGGGCAAGGGCTCGGCGCAGTCCCTGCGCGGCATTGGCGCGCGCGTCATTGTCACTGAGATCGATCCTATCAATGCATTGCAGGCCGCGATGGCCGGCTACCAGGTCACCACCATCGAGGACACCCTCGGCATCGGCGACATCTACGTCACCACCACCGGCAACGTGGATATCATCCGCCTTGAGCACATGGAGCGGATGAAGGATCAGGCTATCGTCTGCAACATCGGCCACTTCGACAACGAGATTGAGGTTGATCGCCTCAACAACGCGCCCGGCGTCGTCCGCACCAACATCAAGCCGCAGGTGGATATGTACACCTTCCCCGACGGCCACTCGATCTTCCTGCTAGCCGAGGGCCGCTTGGTCAACCTCGGCTGCGCCACCGGACACCCTAGCTTCGTCATGTCCAACAGCTTCTCCAATCAGACGCTGGCACAGATTGACCTATGGAAGAACCGCGACATCTACGCCAAAGATGTCTACACGCTTCCCAAGAAGCTCGACGAAGAGGTAGCCCGTCTGCACCTGGAGAAGATCGGCGTCAAGCTGACCACGCTTACCCAGAAGCAAGCCGACTACATCGGCGTCCCGGTCTCCGGACCGTATAAGCCGGACACCTATCGTTACTAGGGGTTGAAGCTGGAGAATTCACAAGGATGCCCCGTTCAAGCTTCGGCTTGGGCAGGGCTTTTGATGCCAAAGTGTGGCCGTGGACTCTGTCCAGCAGAACTATCCCACTCAAGCGACGACGGGCCTGGTGGGCACCTGCCTGCTATTCGCCAGAAAAGCGTCGCTCGGGCCAGAGCGGTGGTACGATTTAGACATCGGCTATGAACACAAGCTTCTGGAAATCCCGCAGGGTTTTTCTCACCGGGCATACGGGCTTTAAGGGCAGTTGGCTCGCCCTCTGGCTGCTGTCAATGGGAGCCGAAGTCTGCGGCTACGCGCTCGATCCTCCCACCGACCCAAGCCTTTACCGCCTGCTTGAGCTTGAGGGCCAGCTCAAATCCATTCATGGAGATACCCGCGACCTCGCCGCGCTCGAATCCGCCATGCGCGGCTTTGCTCCCGAGGTCGTCATCCACCTGGCCGCGCAGCCGGTTGTGCGCCTCTCTTACCAGAGCCCAGTTGAAACTTATTCAGTTAACGTTCTCGGAACCGTCCATCTTCTTGATGCCGTTCGCCGCACGCCCAGCGTCCGCTCCGTAGTCGTCGTCACCAGCGACAAGTGCTACGAAAATCAGGAGTGGCACTGGCCGTATCGCGAGCACGAGCCGATGGGAGGACACGACCCTTACAGCAGCAGCAAAGGTTGCGCCGAACTGGTCACCGCCGCCTATCGCCGTTCCTTTTTCCCGCCCGATCAGTACCAGCAGCACCGGGTCGCCGTGGCCTCCGCGCGTGCCGGAAACGTCATCGGCGGCGGTGATTGGGCGCTTGACCGCCTCGTTCCGGACATCATGCGCGCCTTTTCCGCTGGCGAGCCTGTTGTGATTCGCAATCCCGAAGCCATCCGCCCGTGGCAGCACGTTCTCGAGCCTCTTGCCGGATATATCGAGTTGGCCGAGCGCCTTTACGACGATGGCGCCGGCCTTCGCCGAAGGCTGGAACTTCGGTCCAGCCGACTCCGATGCCCGGCCTGTGCGCTATCTTGTCTCCGAACTGGCAAAGCTCTGGGGAGACAAAGCCCGCTGGCAATCCGTCGAGCCGGAAAGTGTCCACGAAGCCCATCTGCTGCGTCTGGACTCCTCCAAGGCCCGCGCCCAACTGGGGTGGAGCGCCGCATTGGAGTCTCGACGAGACTCTCGTCCGCACCGTCGAGTGGTACAAGGGCTTTCACCTCGGCGAGGATGTCCGCGCCATCACATTGAATCAGATCCAATCATTTATGGGGCAATCAAAGCTTCTGCGGAGATCAAAGGTAGAGTCCGCGCCGGATGTGAGTGTATGACAACAGAAGAGTTACGCGAACAAATTCTCCAACTGGTCACCGAATACACCAAGCAGCGGCACGCTGCCGCGCCCCTTCGTCCCCGGAGAAAGCGTGATCCCTCCTTCGGGCAAGGTCTTTGGCCCCGAGGAAGTCTGCAACGCGGTCGATGCCTCGCTTGATTTCTGGCTCACTACGGGGCGCTTCAATGCGGATTTCGAGCGCAAACTCGCCGACTTTCTGGATGTGCGCTGGGCCGTTACTACCAACTCCGGCTCCTCGGCCAACCTGCTCGCGATTGCGGCACTTACCTCGCCCAAGCTCGGCGATCAGGCGCTCCGACCCGGCGATGAGATCATCACCGTCGCCGCTGGCTTCCCAACGACGGTGAATCCGGTGGTGCAGTACGGACTTGTTCCCGTCTTCGTCGATGTCGATATTCCTACGTACAATATTCAGGCGGAAAAGATCGAGGCCGCCGTGACTTCCAAGACCCGTGCCATCATGGTCGCGCACACCCTTGGCAACCCTTTCAACCTCGCCGAGCTCATGCGCATCGCTGAGAAGTACGACCTCTGGGTGATCGAGGATTGCTGCGATGCGCTCGGCTCCCGTTACAACGGCCAGCTCGTCGGCTCCTTTGGTGACATCGCAACCCTTAGCTTCTATCCAGCCCACCACATCACCATGGGCGAGGGCGGGGCCTCTGCTGACCAACGACAGCCAGCTCAAGGTTCTCATCGAATCTTTCCGCGACTGGGGACGCGACTGCTGGTGCGATCCCGGCAAGGACAATACCTGCGGCAAGCGATTCCAGTGGCAGCCTGGCGATCTCCCCTTCGGCTATGACCACAAGTACGTTTATTCGCACATCGGCTACAACCTGAAGATCACCGACTTCCAAGCCGCAGTCGGTCTTGCGCAACTTGCGCGGGCTAACGATTTCATCGCCCGGCGACGCGCCAACTTTGCCTATCTCCGCGAACGCCTCAAGCCCTTCGAGGAATTCCTGATCCTCCCCGAGGCCACGCCGAACTCCGAACCCTCATGGTTCGGATTCCCCATCACCGTGCGGCCCGAGGCTCCGTTCTCGCGCCTGGAACTGCTCACCTTTTATGACGCAGCAAAGATCGGCAGCCGCCTTCTGTTCGCCGGAAACCTCACCCGCCAGCCCGCCTACAAAGATGTTTCCTACCGCATCTCCGGCGCGCTTACCAACACGGACACCATCATGAACCAGACCTTCTGGCTCGGCATCTATCCTGGCATCACCACCGAGATGATGGATTTCGTAACCGAGCGCACTGCGGCTCTGGTCAAGAGGGCCAGCGCGCGTTCGGTGAAGGTTCTGTAAGCAGGGAAGCGCGAGCATGGGCCATCTTCACGGCCTGTTCATTGACACTTCGTAACCTTTGTCGCTGCTCCTAGCTGATAGCATAGAAGTGACACTCTTATGGGACATGTGACTTGGACGTTCTAACCAGTACCGCATCGCGCAAAAATTGTGACTCGAACGTTCTGCTTCATACCTCATTGCGCCGCTTCGCCTGGGCTGCGGTATTGGTTGTATTTCTCGCCGTTTACTCTTGGCTCCATTTTTTCGCCTGCACTGCAGGATGACGTTGATACCTCTCACGCCGATAGCTGCCCGCGAGATGATCACCCGCGGCGACTACGTGACCCTGCACATCAACGGCGTGCGCTACCTGGAAAAAGCGCCCCTGATGTACTGGCTGGTTGCCGGATGCTATCGCGTCTTCGGAGTCAACGAAGTTGCTGCCCGCCTGCCAACCGTTACTGCCATGTTTCTGCTCGTGCTGCTCGGCATCGGACTGGGGACAGTCGCGCCTTCGGTCCGCGTGCCGGACTCTATACCGGACTCTTCGTTGCCACCGGCGTTGGATATTTTCTCTTCACCCGCGTACTCATTCCGGAGGCTATTCTCAGCCTCCTCATCGCGGCCGCATTCTATTGCGTGGTCTCCGCGCTTGACCGTCCAAAATCGCGCTTGAACTGGTACGCAGTATACGCGCTGCTTGCTCTGGCCGTGCTCACCAAGGGATTGCTCGCTCTGGTCATCATCGGCATCACCCTTGTCGCCTATCTCGCCATCACCGGTGAATGGCGGCGCTGGCGCGAGTTCCATCTCGTTCTCCGGTCTGCTTTTGTTTTTCGCCATCGCCGCGCCTTGGCACATCCTGGCCGGCCTTCGCAATCCGTCCGTCGGAGACCATCACGGCTTCTTCTGGTTCTACTTCGTCAACGAACATTTTCTGCGCTTCCTCGGCAAGCGGATACCCAAGGACTACAACAAACTCCCCGGCTATCTCTACTGGACGTTTGCACCTGGTCTGGCTCTTTCCCTGGAGCCTCTACCTGCCGCTGGCGCTCCGCCGTCTGATCGCCAGACCTGCGCCGCAGCGAGCACACTCCGCTCGATTTCCGCGCACGCACCCGCTGGATCTGCATTCTATGGGCCTCGGTCACGTTGCTGTTTTTCGCCTTTTCGACCAATCAGGAGTACTACACTTTCCCCGCCTACCTAGCGCTCTTCCTGCTGCTGGCCGCCGCGCTCGCCGGAGAAGAGGAGGAAGGCCGTCAGCCTTGGCTGATTGCGACTTCGGCGTTCAGTGTCGCCGTGCGCCTGATCTTTGCTGCCGTCCTCATTGGCGGTCTCTGGTCCTCGCGGCACCTGCCGTTCGTGCCCGATATCGGCGAGGTTCTTGCGCAGTCCAATCTCAACAACGACACGCTCTCTATGGGCCATATTCTCAATCTCACGGGGCAATCCTTTGCCGCGTTACGCTTCCCGGCTATTCTCGCCGTCATCGCCCTTGTCTTCGGCTCGCTGGCTGAGATCATCCTGCGCCTGAAGCGCAAGCATTTCGCCAGCACCTGGGCGCTTGCCGTGAGCATGGCGGTTTTCTTCATCGCCGCCCACGTTGCGCTCATCCGCTTCGATCCTTACCTCAGTTCCCATGTGCTGGCGATGCGTATTCAGCAGCAGGTGCAGCCGCAGGATCGCGTTCTGATCTATGGCGATCAGTCGTACGGATCATCTTTGGTGTTTTATCTTCGGCATCCCGTCGAGCTTGTGGAAGGGCGCACCACTTCTATGTGGTTCGGGTCCACCTTCCCGGATGCGCCCCGCATTTTTCTCGATGATGCTGACCTCGTCCGTCTCTGGAATTCGAGCACACGGGTCTTTCTATTCGTACCGGATTTCGAGCAGAAAAAAGTAGATGCAGTACTAGGAGCAAATAAGCTGGTGTACGCCTCTAGCTCAGGAAAGATCGTTTACACCAACCGAAACTGATTGCTCATCCGGGTTTCTCGTTTAGGTTCTTATCCCAAAACGAAAACGCCAGAGGCTTCGGCCTCTGGCGTTTTGTTGGGTGTGCCGAGCATGTTCGACAGCTTGAAGGTGCAAGTCCTTTTCACATCCTGATAGAGGAGAAGTGATAGCGAAGCGCAAGGGTGAAAATAACCACCTGCCGCGAGGCAGGGCCCGAAAGAAGCGTGGAGCAAAGACGCGAGCCGATGAACAAGAACTGGATACGAGGCCACAGTGAAGGGCGAGCGGGCTCATGACTGCGAAGCCCATATCTATCAAGGGCACTGGTGGTAAATCCGGCGGTTGTGCGTTGAAGGCGGTCGAACTTACCTCGGGAGATCTGCGGCATGTCACAAAACGTGACTGAGGGTGAAGCGATTCATTCTGACCGTGCCGCAGAAGTCAGCAGAGGGCGTACTACTCCGGAGGATCGGAGGAAGGCCCGAACGGTACCCCGCAAGGGGAATAAGGGAAAGGGCAAGTAAGCAGCGCGACTTATGAGCGGACAGCGGCAGAAAAACCGGCCCGAACAAGGGGTGCTGGCCTTTCCGACGGAGGGTAGGAGTGAAGCTCCGATGGCCGACGTGAAAGGGACCGAAACGCTGGTGGCGAAGCGCATGCCTGAAAGCCTGGCTGAAACTGCACGATTGATGGAAGAGGTCTGCGAGTGGGAAAACTGCATGCAGGCATTGAAACGAGTCAAGGCTAACAAAGGGAGTCCGGGAGTGGACGGGATGACCGTCCAGCAATTACCGGACTACCTGAAACAGCATGGGCTAGAGATTCGGGAGCAGTTGCTGACGGGGACCTACGAACCGAAGCCGGTGAAACGGGTGGAAATCCCGAAGCCGGGGGGAGGGGTGCGAAAGTTAGGCATTCCTCCTGTGCTGGATCGTTTT
The DNA here is from genome assembly GCA_963786435.1 of uncultured Acidobacteriota bacterium. Taxonomy (GTDB): domain Bacteria; phylum Acidobacteriota; class Terriglobia; order Terriglobales; family Acidobacteriaceae; genus TOLSYN. The sequence continues at coordinate 103,344 of CAWAZK010000002.1, read as the reverse complement.
GTTCAGCAGGCGGTGATGCAGGTCCTACAGAAGCGCTGGGACCCGACGTTTTCCGATCACAGCCACGGTTTTCGACCGGGGCGCAGTGCGCGGCAAGCGGTGCGCGAGGCGCAACAGTATATCGCCGAAGGGTATCGCTGGTGCGTTGACCTCGATTTGGAACAATTTTTTGATCGGGTCAATCACGACCGCCTGATGTCGGCGGTAGCCAAGCGAGTGGCCGATCCACGGATGCTCAAGTTGATTGGCGCATTCCTGAAGGCCGGCGTGATGGAGAACGGACTGGTGAATCCGGTGGATGAGGGGACCCCTCAGGGCGGCCCTCTTTCACCCCTGCTCAGTAATCTGGTGCTGGACGAACTGGATCGGGAGTTAGAGCGCCGCGGTCACCGGTTCGTGCGTTATGCAGACGACGAGAATATCTACGTTGCCAGCGAGCGTGCGGGACAACGGGTGATGAAGAGCGTAACGCGCTTCATTACGGAGCGACTCAAACTTAAGGTAAACCAGACGAAAAGCGCCGTGGCCCGGCCATGGCAGAGGAAGTTTCTGGGGTTCAGCTTCACGAACGGGAAACAGCCAAGGCGGCGAATCGCCCCCAAGGCCATTGCTCGTTTTAAGGAGCGGATTCGGGAGCTGACGAGCCGAACCCGAGGTATCAGCCTACCCAAGATGGTCACTGAAACGGCGACCTACTTGCGCGGCTGGCTCGGCTACTTCGGCGAATGCCAAACGCCTTCGGTGCTGAAAGACCTTGAACAATGGCTGCGCCGCCGACTCCGGTCGGTGGTGTGGAAGCAGTGGAAGAAGGGAAGAACGCGGTTCAAGGAATTACGCAAACGGGGCATCAGCAAAGACTTGGCAGCACAAACTGCCGGGAGTGCTCATGGGCCGTGGCGAATCGCGAAATCTCCCGCACTGCACGTTGCTTTGCCGAACGCTTATCTCGCTTCGCTTGGTCTTCCAGCGATGATCGTGCGGTCTTAGCTTAATCCGCCGAAACGCCGTATGCGGACCCGCATGTACGGTGTTGAGGCAGGGGAGGAGAGGTGACTCTCCCCCCTATGCCGATTGCTACGGAGGAGAGGCGGGACTCTCCTCCAAACCGATTACGGCAAGGTTTAGAACTGGTTCCAAAGGTACTGGTTGTAAACCGCGTGATGGAACTGAATTTCGGGAGCCTTGATGAGCGAACCCGAGAAGCCGCGGGCAGCGGTCGGCCGAATTCTGCTTCAACTCAGCGTAGCGCTCCTTCACGTCATCACCCAGCAGCTTGCCGGTCCACTCCGAGGAGCGGAACAGGTCGAGTGCCGAGTAGATGTTGTCCGGCAGGTAGCGGTGTGCCTGGCGCAGGTTTTCAATCTTCGCGATCTCGCCGTCGATGCCGGTCTTGAAGACCGAGTGCAGAACCAGGTATGGATTCGCATCCGGCGCTACGGCGCGAACTTCGATTCGCGCGCTGCGCTCGTTGCCGATCGGAATGCGAACCATGGAACCGCGATCGATTGCCGAGGCCTTCAGCTGGTTCGGCGCTTCAAAGTGCGGGTCGAGTCTGCGATAGGCATTGACGCTAGGGTTGAGCAGCAGGCAGATGTCGTTGCCTGCAGTCAGGATGCGGTCGACAAACTCCCATGCGAACGGAGCTGACCTTCTCCAGACCCTTCGGGTCCCAGAACAGGTTCTTGCCGCCCTTGCTGACCGAAACGTTGGTGTGCATGCCGCTGCCGTTGACGCCGACCACCGGCTTGGGCAGGAAGCTAGCGGTGTATCCCATGTTGTTGGCAACCTGGCGGCAGATCAGCTTGTAGAGCTGGATCTGGTCGGCTGCGCCAACCGCATCGCCGTAGTTGTAGTTGATTTCAAACTGCGAAGGCGCAACTTCCGGGTGATCCTTCTCGTTCTGGAAGCCCATGGCGCGCTGAACTTCCGCGGCCGTATCGATGAAGGTGCGCAGCGGATCGCCGGGCAGCGAGTGGTAGTAGCCGCCGCCGTCCACGTATTCGAACTTTCCGGTCTTGTAGTAATCCTGCTCGGCTTCCTTGCCGTTGAACAAGAAGCCTTCAATTTCATTGGCCGCGTTCAGGGTGTAGCCGTTGGACTTGAACTTCTCGTCGGCATAGCTCTTCAGTACGCCGCGAATGTCGCCGGAGAACGGCTTGCCGTGCTTGTCGATGACTTCGCCGAAAACCATCACCTTGCCGGTGCCGAAGACATCGGAGGGCACCCAGTAGAATGCGGACCAGTCAATCGCAAGGCGCAGATCGCTCTCGTGCTGCGCAGTAAAGCCGCGAATCGAAGAGCCATCGAAGGTGAGATTGTCATAGCTGCTCACCAGGAACTTCTTGTCGTAATCAAGCAGGTGCAGGCGGCCTTCAAGGTCGCTGAACATCACGGTTACGGCCTTGATGCGCTTTTCGTCGGTAAGGTACTTCAGCCGCTCTTCCTGAATCTTGTGAGCGGCAACGCGGTTCTTCCGCTGTTCCTTGGCCTTCAGATTAAGTTCTTCAAGTTCGTCGTAGCTAAGCGTCAAAAAGTTGCGTAGTTCGTTTGGCATGAATCTCCTCGAAGGGTTGGAGCGAGGCTCTGATTTTGTTTGCGATTACAACTAATAGGTTAATGGCAGATGGCAGCAGCGACAAATCAAAATAAAATCCACGGCTATCAAAAGTTTTGATAGGAGCATAAACAAACATACAGGAGCACTGCGGAGCGGCAAGGGGCGTCGGAATCTACCATCCCCGCGTGATCCGCGTCTCAAAGCCGAAACCGCCGTTCTGGTCGCGCGTTCCGCTGTAGGAAACGCGCGGCGTGGCCTGGTATTCAAGCTGGATCACCTCCTGCTGCGTTCTGGTCACGTCAGTCTGGAAGGTGACGAAAATCTTGCTGGTCACCCTTTTTTGCACCGTGATAATGGCCCCGGCGTTCTGTCCCTGGTTACTGCCCAGCGTGGGGTCCACGGATAAATGGGAAAGGCCGGCGATGTTCTGCACCCGGCTGGTCACCTGGCCGCTCACGGCCGAGGCGATACTCTGCTCCGCCGTCTGGTTGGCCGTGGTATTCAGCTGCATTGCTGGCTTCCTGCGTCTTGCCGAAGGCGATCAGGTTGATGATGTCGGCCGGAGGCAGCGCCGGGTCCGAGGAATAGGTGGTGCGCAGCCGGTCCAGCGTCCCCTCGATGCGCAGTCCAATGTTGTATTGCTGAATGGTCGTGGTCAGTCGAGAGGTTCATGTTCGGCTCGGTTCGCGATGGGATTCACAAAATCGATCACTCCGCTCTGCAATACATACCGGTTCCCCTGAAAGACCAGATCGCCTCCGGTCAGGCTGGCGCGCCCCAGCAGCACCGGGTCGGCTGCGGTCCCGGTCAGGCGCAGGTTGGCCGCGCCGCTAACGCTCAGGGTCCGGCTCACCAGATTCAATGCTCTGGGTCGAGCGCACGGCCACATTTAACCGCACATTATTGGCAAAGCCGCGCGACGGCGGCTCCTCCACTCCATTGCCGAACGCGGCCACTGTGGATAAATCGAAGTCCGGCGCGAACGACAGTTGATCCACGTTCACCTGTCCGCGCAACGTGGCCTGCTCGAGCGTTCCCGTCAGCGTAAGATTGGCGCTCAGTTCCTCGCGCACTCCTTCGGGGTAGAGCATTCGAACTCCCTGTGCACTGATCGCCATGTCCAACTGCAGCGACGGACGGTAAACGACACCTCCGCGCGCAGTAACTTTTCCTCCGCCCATCGTCCCTTCAAAGTTCGTGATATTCAACCGGTCGCGAGTCAGCTGCCAGCACGCCGTTTCCATTCGAAAGGCCGAGTGGCGCGTCGGCCATCAGTGAAGCTTGCATTGACGATCTGCACCTCGCCTTCGACGTTCGGATCGCTCAGCGCCCCATATGAATTGATGTTGAAGCGCAGTTGCCCCGAGCTCGTTATGTCCGAGTCGAACAGTTGTACCAGCCGCAGATTCACCGATCCCAAGCAGCAACAGCGACACCGGCTTGGCTGCGATCCAGCAACGGCACCGAGCCCTGGAACTGCAGATCCGTTTCCGTGCCCTTTAGCCCGGAGCGTTCCAGATTCAGCACGCCGTTTGCATAGTCCACAGTGGATTGGCCCCGTGGCCGCCAGCTCAATCGACTTCTCATAGTGCAAGTTCAGCTCGGGGACGATCACGTGGGCTTCGATGCGCTCCGGATGCTTCAGCGGCCCGCGCAGGGTCGCGTGCAACTCGGTCTGTCCGGTGATGCCGGCCGCCTCGTCGGGCGCGTAGGTGGCCAGCAGCGGTTGCAGTGGAATCGGCTGAGTATCCAGCGCCGCGTCGGCCAGGTAGTCGCCGGTGAGCTGGATTGTGGCGTGTCCGCGAATGTTCGCGTTCACCGCGTGGGTGTCCAGCGAGACATTTGCCACGTGCTGCGCCACGTTGGCCACCAGCGCCAGATGATCGATGGTCTGCTGCTGCGCGCGCAGTTGCGGAATCTCCACGCTGGCCGTGAGTTGCGGATCGTCCAGAGTGCCGCGCCCGTTGGCGGTCAGGTTCATCGCCCCAGCTATGGAGAGATTGCGCGCCTTCACCGCCTGCAACTGGTCGAGCTTGAAGTCGTGCGCCTCCAGTTGCACCTCATACCCGCGCTGCTTGGGATAGTAGGTGAGGTCTCCGGTGGCCGCTCCCGCGGGCATCGCAAGGTTCAAGTGGCGATGAACTGCGTCTCCATCTCCGTTGAACTGCACCGTGACGGACTGAATCGGCTCGCCGCCAACCGAGGCGTGTACCAGTTCCAACTGTCCCTGCCCAAGCGGATTCAGCTCCGTGCCGTGTGCCTGCACTGTTCGCATTCAGTGTTCCGCTGACTGGCAGTGGTCAGCCCTGCCAGCCGCGCCAGTTGCCCCGCGTCCAGACTGCTGCGCGTTCAGTGTCACTTGGAACGGACTGCCCGGCGTCAGGCTCCAGTGCTGCAATTCGGCGCTCGCCGCTGAAGGTAATGTTCCCTTGGGCCGCACCTTTGACGGGCGCAGGCTCAAGTTGTCCACCCTGTATCTCCACAGCACTCGGGCTTGCATCCAGATGCGCCCGCAGCAGCTTCCAATTGGTTCCGCGCAGCTACAGATTCGCCCCGCTCAACTCGCCTGTCAGTCGCGGCGACGAGGTCGGCCCGGAGAGCGTGCCGGTGAACGTCGCGCTTCCGTAGAGACCGAGCGGCTGCGCCGGTTTGCTGAAGATCGCAGCGATGGTTTCCAACTCGTGCAGGTCTCTGCGATTGAGCGCAACCTTCATTTGCGAGCGCCGTCCGTCCTTGCGTTCCAGCGTTCCGTCGAACGTCAGCGTGGTCTGCGGCGTGCGGAAATAGCTGTGCGTCAGCGTGAGCTGCTGATCGCTGTTGCGGATAGCTGGCGTGAAGCTCGCCCGAATTGGAACTGTGGCCGCCGAGTGGTGTCGAGCCCGCCGCCGCATTCAATCGTCGCATCGGCATTTGCCTGCAAGTTGCTCAGCGAACCCTTCCATGATGCGTCGCCTGTCGCCCTGCAGCGTCCCTGCCAGAGTGACATCCTTTGCAGGGCCGTTTGCCGCGCCTCGCGCCGGCCAGTTGTCTCAGCGTCGGCCAGCGAGATTCCATCCAGCTTCACATGCGCCGCGCCTACCTGTTCTCCGGTCAGATTCCGCACCGTCGCCTCGCGCCTCCACCGTCCCGCCCAGCAGGGAAGCGGTCAGCGAGCGCATCTCCGCGTCTCCGTTCGCCAGCGCGTAAGTTGCCCGAATCGCGCGCAGCCTCGGTTCGCATGGTTTGCGAGGCGCCTTCGACGCTGGGGCTACCGCGAATTCCAGCCGTTCGCTGCGCAGCGTGCCCACAAGGTGACGCCGTTCAGCGCGGGCTGGTTGGGCTTTGCCGCATACTCCGCGTGTCCGTCCAGTTGCAGCATTCCCAGCGGCAGTTGCGCGTTGTGCAGCAACCGCCGCAACTCCGTCGCATCCACCTGTCGCGTGATACTCGGCTTGCCACGTCGCGGATTGTTGAAATCGTCCACCGTCGCGGTAAAGCCAATCGTCGACGCTCCGCTGCGCAGCTCTGCCTTGCGCAGATCCAGGTGCGTCGGAGTCAGCTCGAACTCCGCGCTCAGCGCATGTGGGATGGGCTCATATCCATCGCTCTTCAGGTGCCCATCCGAATACGCAATCTGCCCGGCAGTAAACATTGCGTGCCGTATCGATACGCCGCGTTCAGCGTCACATCGTGCAGGTCGGCGTCGAGCGCGCTCTGGCGATCGTTGTAATAGATCTCGCCGCGCTCCAGCACCGCGTGGCGGATCGCCAGATCGAAGAGCGTCTGCACTCCATTGGAAGAGGAACTTTGCTGAGGCTTCGGCAGATTGTTGTTGCCGTTCGCATCCACGCGAATCTGCGCCACCGCATGGTCGATCGTAACTTCGCTCAAATACCATTTCTTCCTGCAGCAACGAAACAACGCGCACGCCAATCCGCGCGTGCTCCACCTGCAGCAGCGGAGGATCGCTGAACGGCGCCGCTCCATGCACCACCAAGCCGTAGAGGTCGACCGTCGGACTGATTCCGCTGAAGTGCAACGCATAATTCTGCAACTCCACCGGAACGCCCAGCGATTCAGCTCGCACTCTGCCGCGCCTGGAGAGCACGTAGTCGTGGAAGCGCTGGCTGTGCAGCAGCGCGGCCACCCCGATCACGACGATGACCGCCAACACCCAGCAGCACAGCCAGCGTCCACAGCGCGATGCGCCGCCAGCGCGAGGGCCGTGGCTTCGCCGGCCTCGGCGTCCGCGTTTTCATCGGCGGAAGGTTCTCGAAGTCCGCTCAAAATGCCTGCCCCAGAGTGACGAAAAATTGCGTAGAGCTGATGCCGCGTGGTGAATTCAGGTTGTGGCCGATGTCAAATCGGATCGGCCCCACCGGCGTCGCATAGCGCAGTCCTCCGCCGACCGTGTTGGTGTACTGACCGTGGAATCCGATGGCCGAGAAACGTTGCCTCCATCGTAGAAAGCGGCCCAGCCAAGCCTTTGTAGAATGCGGAAGCGGAACCCGGAATTCTGAGTTCACGATGAACAGTTGGCGCCCGCCGTCGGGCACGGTGATCTGCGCGCAGGTCGATTGGATCACCCGGACTGCGCCGCAGGCCTGGACAGGCGCGTTGCGGCCCCGCTCCATCCAGCGGAAAGCCGCGCAGCGTGCTGCCGCCGCCGGAGAAGAACTCCTGCGACAGCGGTACATGACTCCCGGCAAATGCCGGGGCCGCGCCGAGGCGCACGCTATTGGCCCAGATGACGTGATGACGGCAATTTTTTGTAGTAGGCAATCTGCGCCAGCACCTTCACAAAGCTCACGCTGGAGCCCAGCACTGCCGGATTCACGTCAGCCTCCACGCTCTGATAGATGCCGCGCGTTGCATTCAGTGGGTTGTCGCGGGTATCCCGCGAGTAGGTTGCCGAAAGCGTGGACAGACGCACGTTCAGTTCGTTCGGGGGCACCAGGTCAGGAATCAGCAGGTTCGTGATCTGCGTCTCGCTGAAGCTGTAGCGCAGTAGCAGATGCATGCGTCTTCTTGTGGTTCAGCGGCTTCTGCAACTGGAATCCGACTCTGCTCGATCTCGTCCGTGAAGATCGGGTTCTCGCTGTTGTGCTCAAAGCTTGCGTTCAAATCGCTGGCAAAGCTGGTGCCGCGAAAGCTTGGGTTCTGGAAGTTTGCCGAAACCCTCTGCACCAGCCGTCCCGCCAAGCGTTCCAAGGGTCAAGGCTCTCGGCCAGCCCCAGAATGTTTCTTCGCGTGTACTCCACCGATCCGCGCGGTCCCCAGAAGGTCTTCTCGCTGGTCACGAAGTTGGAACTCACTCCCACCGGAGGCAGTCCTGGAACGGCCACGGTTCCGCTCGGCAAACTTCCTCCACGATTGACCACCTCAAAGCCGAAGCCGTAGGTCAGCGTGTTGCGCCGCGCCTCGTGAACCTTCACCAGCACGTCTTCGCTCGGTCTGCGTTGTGATCTGCCGTCGCGGGCTCACCTCGGCCCAGTCAAAGATCCCCGGCGCGTACAGCCGCGACTCCGCGCTCAGCATGTCGCCGGTGGTAAGCGGCGTTTCGAGCGTAAGCTTTACCGCGCGGTCGATGAAACGCTGCCGGGTGTGGACGCGCCCCAGCGTGATCACGCTCGAGATGATCACCCGCGGCCCTTCGTGTATCTCATAGGTGACGATCAAGCTGTGCGGGTCGCTCTTCTCGCTCGTCACCGTCTCGCGGAACGACGATGTCAGATAGCCGCTCTCCAGGTATTTCACCGTGATGTTCCTGCGATCTTCGTCCGCTTTGCTCTGCGAGTACGGCTGCCCGGCAACCAGTTTCAGGCCCTTGGGCACAAGTTGCGCAAGCGGCATCGTGTCATTGCCCACGACCTTCAACTCGCGCACCATGTCGCGCGGCCCCTCGTTCACCATGAAAGCTCACGTCGATGTTGCCGCCCTGGCCTTCCACCTTCGGCGTCACCTTTACATCGCTGAATCCCTCTGCCCGATAGGTGGCCTCCAGATTCTTCGTGCTTGCGCGCAGCAGCTTTTCGCTGAACGCCCCGTGCGAGAACAGGTGCGCTTTTTTGACGCTCACGTGCGCGAGCAACTGCTTATCTCCAAGAGTCTTGTTGCCCTCGAATGGAGACGCTGGCAACCTTGTGCTTCGGTCCCTTCGTGATCTTGTACACAATGGTTTCGCCCGCGTCTTGCTTGCTTACGCTGGTCTCCACCGTCGCGTCGAAGTTGCCCTTGGACTGAAAATACGAGATCAGATTGTTGCGTCCTTCCTGAATCAGTTCCTCGTCCACGCCTACCTGCTGATAAAGCGGGAGCAGTTTGCGCTGGGTGGATTTCCAGACGTGTGCGCCCTCGATCTTCACCCGCACCAGCGGCCCTTCCTTGATGTGGAAGGTGATGTTTGCAAGATTGGTCGCCGGGTCGTACTCCGCGCCCACCATCTTCACCTGCGCGCCCAGGCGGTCCTGCATTCACCAGCGCGTTCTGCATGTAGCTGGTGGCGTTTTGAATGCTCTTGAACGAGTATGGCCTTCCTTGTCGTATGGCGGACCCGCGCAGGCGTGCCATCATGCTCTTCAGCTTCGACTTGCAGGCGAGCGTCCTGTTCGGGTGAGGCTCCGTTCAGTGTCACCGTTCCGAATCTTGCTTTCACGCCCAAGCTCGACAGCAAAGCGGACATTCGACAATCCCGTGTGCCGCATCCGGTCTCCAGTTGGGGCGTGACCTTCGCCAGAAAATATCCGTTTTGCTGGAAAAACTTCGTTAGCGCCTCCGACGCCATGCGCCACGTCGCGGTGGTTGTAAGGGCCCTCCGGAGGATAGTTCGCAACCTGCAGCAATCTGGAATAAGAAAATTCTTTCGAGACCCCGGAAATTCATAGATTCCAAAATACAGTGCCGGTTGCAGAATCAGCAGCACCCGCACTCCCTCAATGTCTGGGAATACGCTGAGTTGTACCTCCTTGAATTTTCCGGTTGCTCTGATGGCAGCCAGTGTGCGCTCGACCTTGGCCGGATCGAAGGGTTCTCCAGCGTGTTGCGCAAATAGCGGCGAAAATTCTTCTTCATTCAGATCGGGGCGTCCCGCCAACTCGATCGAAGAAACCTTTTGCCCAGCGTATGCGTCCATGGCTTGTTGCGTAACCGGTGGCGGAGGCGTGCTGGCAGGAGCTTGGATGCTTGCCAGTGCCGTTCTGTGCCGTCGAGGGTACCAACTGGGCTGTGACAGCCGTTAGCGGAATAAAAAACGCGGCCAACCATAGCGCTCCGCACAGCAGAGCGCAGCGCCGATGCTTGTGCAGCCGTCCTTGCACAGTTCACCCCAGGTAGGATGAGAAACTCAAGCACGCGTTTGTCTGCGAGCCGGATTCTCGTCTCGTTACAGAATGTATAAAAAGCACGCGACGAAACAAAACTCTACATTAATTGGGTTTGCGCTAGGTTACAAATAAAGTAGCCTCCATTGATGGAGCTCCACGAACTTCAGGTTGGAGATGATCTCATATGAAGAAGAACGTTCTTCGGGGTTTCGCAGTGGCGCTGTTGTTCGGCATCGCCTGCGCCCATCTGACCGCCCAGGCCGGCACACCGGCCGCTGCCGGATCGTGAAGCAACTTGGCTCGATCCGTAAGATCACTGGCGCCGATCTGACCCTGGCAACTGATCAGGGCGCCGAACTCGCCGTCAAGGTTGAACCCGGCGCCCATCTCTTGCGCCTGGCTCCAGGCCAGACTGACCTTAAGAGCTGCGACTCCAATCCAACTCACCGATCTCCAGGTTGGCGACCGTGTTCTGGTGCGCGGAAACCGAGCCGATGGCTCCTCCGTAGACGCCTCGGCCGTGATTGTGATGAAGCAGCAGGACATCGCACAGATGAAGCAGCAGGAATTGCTGGACTGGCAGCGTCGCAGCGTTGGCGGCGTGGTCAAACAGGTAGATAGCCAAAGCGGCAACATTACACTTGCCGTTAACAACAAGACTGTGGTCATCAGCACCACTCCAAAAACCACCTTCAAACGCTACGCGCCTGACTCCGTTAAATGGGACGACGCGACCGACGCAAAGCTCGGCGACATTCATCCCGGCGATGAGCTTCGAGCCAAGGGCAACAAGAACGAAGATGGAACCCAGCTTTCTGCCGAAGAAATCGTCTCTGGTACCTTCCGAAATATCGCTGGGCTTGTCACCGTAATCGATCCCGCACATGGCACTCTGACGGTTCAGGATCTTGCGACGAAAAGCCCGGTAACTGTTAGCATCACCACCGACTCCCAGATGAAAAAACTTCCTCCGCAACTTGCCCAAGGTTTGGCGATGCGCCTGAAAGGACTGAATCGGCCCGCTGAGCCAACTTCAGCCGGAGCGCCCGCGAATGTTGGGCCCAATGGCGCCCCCAATACCGCACATTCGCGCGGTGGGGACCTCAACCAGGTGCTGGCTCGCCTGCCCGCCGCCACGCTCGGCGATCTGCAGAAAGGCGAGGCGGTCATGATCGTCTGCACCCAGGGCTCTGCGGCTCAACCTCCTGCTGCCATTACTTTGCTCGGCGGCGTCGAACCGATTCTTACCGCCGCTCCGGCCGGCAAAGGCGCGCAATCATTTCTCACCCCATGGTCGCTCGCCAGCGTCCCTGGCGGCGATCAGTAGCAAACCGGAATTCATAAGACAGCGGCATTGTTTGCAGGAGTGCGAGAAGTGGGAACTTTTAGGCGTTTTTCAGCTCTGTTTTTTGTTGCAATCTTAGTGAGTGTGTTTGCGACGTCCATGTTTGCGACAGCAATGCCGGACCAGGCCGCAAAGGATTCAGGCAGTCTGCACGGCCGGGTGACCGATCCGTCGGGCGCGGTTGTGATCGGGGCCGTCGTCTCCGTTACCACCCCGGACGGCCACACCCAGAAGACTGCCAGCGACAAGCAGGGCAATTATGTCTTTCACGGCTTGCCTGCGGGAACCGTCACGCTCAACGCCACCTTCAGCGGCTTCGCTCCCTACCAGATGCCGGACGTCATCATTCCCGTCGGCCAGGCGCAGCAACTCGACATTGCCATGGGCATAGCCGTCCAGCAGGAGCAGGTCACGGTCCAGGGCGAGGGCGAGGGAGCAACTGTTGATGTCAATCCCGCCAACAACGCCAGCGCTACCGTTCTCAAAGGCGAGGACCTAGAAGCTCTCTCCGATGATCCAGACGAATTAGAGCAGGATCTGCTCGCGCTCGCCGGTCCCTCCGTGGGCCCTAATGGCGGTCAGATTTATATCGATGGCTTCTCTAATGGAACCTTGCCGCCAAAGGCGTCCATCCGCGAAATCCGCATCAATCAGAATCCGTTTTCCGCCGAATATGATCGCCCCGGCTACGGGCGCATTGAGGTCTTCACCAAACCGGGATCTGACACATGGCATGGCCAGGTCATGTTCAACGAGAACAACTCCGAGTTCAACTCCCGCAACCCATACGTGCTCGGAAGTATTCCGCCCTACCATACTGAGCGCTACAGCGGTAACGTGAGCGGTGCGTTAAGCAAGAAGATTTCGGTCTTCTTCAATGCCGAGCGCCGCGATATCAACGACCTTTCGGCTATCGACGCGATAACTGAATACGATTCCAACGGCGCTCCGGTTTCATTCACGGAAGCCGTGCTTGCCCCGCAGACCCGCACCAATCTCAGCCAGCGAATCGATTGGCAGGTCACGCCGAGCAACACTTTGACCGCGCGCTACCAGTATCTGCAGAATGATGAATTCAACCAAGGCATCGGCGCTCTTACCCTCGCCTCGCAGGGCTACGCGTACCACCACGATCAGCAGACGCTACAAGTGAGCGATACCCAGATCCTCGGCTCTCATCTGATCAACGAAACCCGATTTCAATACATTCGTGACGATGTGTCTCAGCAACCCAATCAGCCCGGTGTTGCTGCCATCGACGTGCTTGGCGAGTTCAACGGCGGCGGTAGCACCGTAGGCCAGAGCACGGATACCAACAACATCTACGAACTGCAGAACTATACTTCCTGGTCGGCGGGCAAACACTTCGTGAAGTTCGGCGGACGCCTCCGCGCTTACCAGGACACCAACATCGCCGAGACCAACTACAACGGCACCTTTACCTTCAGCGGTAGCGCTGGTATCAACCCTCTCCAGGCCTACGAAAACGGCACTCCCTCGCAGTATTCAGTCGTGATAGGGAACCCGCGCATCGCGCTCTCCTTTGCCGACGTGGGACTCTACGCCGAGGACGACTGGAAGCTGCGCCCGAATTTCACGCTCAGCTACGGTCTGCGCTTTGAATCGCAGAGCGGCATCAGCGACAAGGCCGACTTCGCGCCGCGTCTTGGCCTCTCCTGGGGATTGGGCAGCGCCCACAGCGCGCCAAAAACAGTTCTGCGTGTGGGCTATGGAATCTTCTATGACCGCTTTAGCTACGACCTGATCGAGCAAGCTCAGCGGCTGAACGGCATCACCGAGCAGCAAACCATCTATGCCGCCACGTCAGCTTCTCCGATCACGTGCCCGGCGGGCACGAGCCCGCAGACGCCAATCCTGGCCTCGGACTGCAATATCCCGGGTGTTCTAAACTCGCCGACCGTCTACCAGATCAATCCCAACCTGCGCGCCCCCTACACTATGCAGAGCGCGGTCAGCCTCGAACGGCAACTCGGCCGGATCGGAACCGTCTCGGTCACCTATATCAACTCGCGCGGACTTCATCAACTCATACTGGAGAATGCCAACGCTCCCGACGAAAACAGCGTACGTCCCCTCTACGCGCAGTATGGCAACGGCAACCTTTATCAGTACAACTCCGAGGCTATCTTCAAGCAGAGTCAGTTAGTCACCAACGTGCAACTGCGCCTATCTCACAGGCTTTCGTTGATGGGCTACTACGCTCTCGGCGACGCCAACGGCGATTCCAGCGGCCCTTCCGGCAACCCTTCAAATCAATATGACTTAAATCAGGACTATGGCCGCGCCTTATTTGACATACGCAGCCACCTTTTCCTCAGCGGATCGGCTCTGCTCGCGCATAACGTGCGCATCAGCCCGTTTGTACTCTTCAACTCCAGCGTGCCATTCAACATCACCACAGGACTCGACAACAATGGCGACTCGTTCTTCAATGACCGCCCTTCTTTTGCTACCAGCGCGGACAAAAACGTCGTGTCCACTTCCTACGGAAAGCTAAACCTGACCCCCACGCCGGGCGAGCGCATTATTCCCATTAATTATGGAAATGGGCCAGCTAACGTTATGGTCAACATGCGACTTTCCAAAACATTTGGCTTCGGCGCAGAGACGAAAAGCGCCAGCGCAGCTCCGGATCAGGGCCCAGGCGGGAAAGAACACGGCGGGCACGGTGGCGCAGGCGGAGCCGGTCTGGCTCGAGGCATGGGCAGTATCTTCGCGCCTGCGAACACCAGTCGCCGCTACAACCTGACCTTCACCATGACGGCTCGCAATCTCTTTAACACCTGGAATCCGGGCGCGCCCATCGGGAATCTCTCTTCTACGAATTTCGGAAAAAGCGACAGCCTCGCCGGCGGACCATTCTCTTCCGGAACAGCTAATCGCCGAGTCGATTTCCAGGCGCTTCTTTCGTTCTAGTGTAGTGCGTCACACAGATGAGCTGTTATTGAGATAGGCCCTGGCGCGTTTGACCTTTTCGAGGATGTCATTGGCCTTAGCAGTCCAGATGAAAGGCTTGGGGCTGCGATTATGTTCTTTGATATAGGCGAGGATGCTTTGTTCGAGAACTTCAACGCTGGTGAAGACTCCGCGCCGGAGCTGATTTTCGGTCAAGTCGCGAAAGAATCGTTCGACCATGTTGAGCCAGCTGCTGCTGGTCGGAGTGAAGTGAAAATGAAAGCGCTTGTGGCGCTCTATCCAGCGCTGCACCGCTGGATGTTTATGGGTAGCGTAGTTATCGACGATGAGGTGGAGTTGTTTGTCGGCGGGTGTTTGGCGATCAATGAGACGTAGGAACTTCAGCCACTCCTGATGACGATGACGTTCCATGCAGGTAGCCATCACGCTGCCATCAAGTGTGTTGAGAGCAGCAAACAACGTAGTGGTTCCATTCCGCTTGTAATCGTGGGTCATCGTCTGGGCTCGGCCCTTCTTCATGGGCAAGCCGGGCTGGGTACGGTCCAGAGCTTGGATCTGGCTCTTCTCGTCGAGCGAAAGCACCAGCGCGTGCTCGGGCGGATTCAGATAGAGCCCGACGATATCTTCCAGCTTCTCGGAAAAATGGGAGTCGTTGCTCAGCTTGAAGGTTTCCATGCGGTGCGGTTTCAGGCCGTGACTGTGCCAGATGCGCCGTACGCTGGCCTCGCTAATACCGGCCGCGGCGGCCATGGTGCGCGTACTCCAGTGGGTTGCATGCGGAGGTTTTTCCTTCGTGGTTTTGGTAATCACCATGCGCACCAACTCCGGCGAGATGGAGGGCGTGCGGCCGGGCCGTGGCGCGTCGTGTTCCAGTCCGGCAATACCGTTGCGCAGAAAACGCGAGCGCCAGCGTGCGGCGGTGCGCGGCACGATCGAAAGCAGGCGGGCAATCTCGATGTCCTGCTTGCCTTCAGCGGCCAGCAACACGATCTTGGCCCGCAACACAAGCCGGGCGGGTATCCTGCGGCCGCGCGCATAGGTTTCCAACTTCGTCCTCTGTTCGATTGTCAGAACCACTTGAGGTGCGATTCTCATCCGCCGTGTCCCCTTGTAGTATAAGAACCCGGCTGAACGATAAATGTTTTTATATATGACGCATTATCCTAAAAACGGCAGTTACTCTGCGAAACCGATATTCGTTTCGAGGAGCCTCGGCGTTAGAGGTGGAGTGATTTTACCCACGAGATAGTCCAGCAGGGTCTTCCATCGGTTGGTTGCAGGAAACTGCTCCGCAACTGTTCTTACATGGCGTAGAGCCTTGTGGATATTGGCGATCATCAGCATCAGGGTTTTCCTGGCAGCGTGCATCGGCGTCAGGTAGAGCGTTGTTTTTCCGGCATGTTTGGTCGCTCTGCCCACGGCTGCCAGTAAAAGCGCACGGCTGGTAATGGCTTCCATCCTCGCCCCCGGTTTGGCCGCACGGCAGTACCAACTCCACCAGTTGTAGACCAAGGCTACGGCACGTGCGCTGGTCTGGCAGCGCTCCATGTCCTGTGTCGTAAAGCCGCCCCAGCCCCACTGGTTCTTCAACTCATCGAAGCCGTTCTCCGCATCGGCCCGATCGCGGTATAACTGCGCCATTGCATCCAGCGGGTAGCTGCTGTTGGTCACCAGCACCGCGTACTCCCACAGTTGCACGTCCTCGTCAGGCAGCAGTAGCTCGATCTGTTCATCTTTGGTCTTTCGACTCAGCGCTAAGTCGGACTTTGCACGTTGACGGAGGATCACGACCCGGCGTGATTTATCCCACCCGGTCAGCCGCAAGGTGTCCTCCACCGCACTCCAACCCTGATCGCGAGGGCCGGGCGTGCTCCAGTCCTCGCGGGCAAACTGGCGCGCCAGCAGCCGTTGCACCCCTTTGGTCTGGCGTAGTTTCAGAACTCCTGATCTCGCCCCGTAGATCCTGTCGGGCAGGGAAAACGGAATGATCCTGAAAACTGTTGCCAGAGGGGCTGCTTTGGATTAAGAAAGAGCATGCCGCAGATGCAACTGCCGATATTCCCTGCCGGAGTGACCGAGATCAATCACCACATAGCGGTGGCAAAGGAGGCGGGCACGGTGTACTACATCCACGGCCACCTGCCGGTGTTCCGCCACGCGGAGAACGATGTGCGTGGATTTCGCATGTTCACCAGCCAGATGATCGTCAACGGGACGGTGAAGCCCAAGGAGATTGTCCAGGCGTTCGGCGTTCCGATGATTGCAGTGAAGAGGTATGTGAAGGTTTTTCGGGAGCAGGGGGCCAACGGGTTCTACGCGGTGAAACCCCGTCACAGTTCAGCCTCGGTGCTGAAAGGGGAAGTGCTGCAGCGAGCGCAGAAGTTGCTTGACGAGGGGCAGAGCGTTCCGGAAGTGGCGAGTGAACTGAATGTGTTGGCGAACACGCTGCACAAGGCGGTTGACGCTGGACGCTTGCGAAAGCTAAAAAAAACGAACCCGCCACCACCGAAGTAAGCAACAAGAGTGGTCGCAGTCAGATCGACAGCCAAGCGCCGATGGGAAACGCCGCGACGCGTTCGTTGGAGCGAGTAGCGGCCGCGATGGGAGAGCTGGAGTCGGCGCCCATCGAGTTTCAAGCTACCTGCGATGTAACCCGGGGCGGCGTGCTGCTGGCATTGCCTGCGCTGTTGGCGACCGGGTTGTTGCGCTACACGCCGGAGATGTACCAGCTCCCAAACGGATTTTATGGCATTGACAGCATCTTCCTGCTGCTGGCATTGATGGCGCTGGGGCGGATCCGGTCTCTGGAACAGCTTCGTTATCAAGCGCCAGGCGAGTGGGGCAAGCTGCTGGGACTGGACCGCATTCCCGAAGTGAGGACGCTGCGGGAGAAGTTAAAACTGCTGTGCCACGACTTGGGTCAAGCCCTGCGCTGGAACGCCGCACTGGCCAAGGAATGGATCGCCCAGCAAGATGCCTCGGAACTGTTTTTCTACTGCGATGGCCACGTGCGCGTCTATCACGGGGAGCAGACGGCGCTACCGCGCCATTACGTGGCGCGCCAGCGATTGTGTTTACGGGCTACCACCGATTACTGGATCAATGCCATGGATGGCCAGCCATTTCTGTATGTCAACAAAGAGGTGGATCCGGGACTGATCGCCACGCTCAAGCAGGATGTGATTCCGTGGCTGGAAGTGAATGTGATCCAGCCGCCGGAGCAACAGCGGCGCATGGCGGAAGATCCTCGTACCCACTGGTTCACAATGGTGTTCGACCGGGAAGGCTACAGTCCCGAGTTATTCGAGCAGCTGTGGCAGAAGCGGATTGCCATTCTGACCTATCACAAGTTTCCCCAGGGCGAGTGGCGCAGCGAAGAATTCACCACGCACCGCGTCCAGCTGGTGAGCGGCGAAATCGTGACCATGAAACTGGCCGAGCGCGGTACCCAGTTGTCGAACCGGTTCTGGGTACGCGAGATTCGCAAACTCAGCGACGGCGGCCATCAGACTTCGATCTTAGCCACCAACTTCCAGCTGCCAATGACCACGCTGGCACCGTCGTTATTCGCCCGATGGTCTCAGGAAAACTTCTTCCGCTACATGCGCGAACATTACGGATTGGATAGCTTGATTGAGTATGGAACCGAACCCGTTCCTGATGCGATCCAGGTGGTAAATCCGGAGTGGCGCAAACTCGACGGCAAGATCCGCTCCAAAATCGGCCAGCGCCATCGGCAGGCGGCTCAGTTCGGAGCCCTTGCTTTATCGGAGGATCCCACCAACTCTGAAGTTCAGGGTTTTCAGCAGCGCAAGGCGCAACTGCGGGAAGACATCGAAAGTCTCGATTTGCAGATCGACCAACTCAAACAGTCGCGCAAGGACACTCCGCATCACATTCCCGTGAAGCTATTGCCAGAGGAAGACCGATTTACTCGGCTGCGTACCGAACGAAAGCATTTCGTCGATACCATCAAGATGATCGCTTATCGCGCCGAATCCAGCATGGCCTCCCTGCTTCGCGAACATATCGCCCGCACTGACGATGCCCGCGCCTTGCTGCGCCAGATCTTCGATACCGAGGCTGATCTTACCCCTGACCTCATCACCAACACCTTGACTGTCCGCCTCCACCATCTCACCCAGGCGGCTCACGATCAGGCCATCGAGAAACTGTTGGCGGAACTCAACGCCACGAAAACCATCTTCCCCGGTACACACCTCACGCTCGTCTTCAAACTCGGGTCATCCTGATTTCAACCAGATCAGGAGGTCTGAGTTTGAACAGATAGGGCTGGCCGCGATCTTCCAGTTCGCCGATAAACGGCTCGTTGCCGTAACCGCAGTCTCCGCGCACCAAAGCTGGCAGTTGCTCTCGGCTCAAGCTATCCAGCACCGCGCACAGTCCAGGTCGCGCGTGCAGGGAGCTGTGCTGCTTTCCAGAAGAAACCACGACATCGAGCACCAGCCGCAGGTTGCCAACCCAGTAAGTGTGCAGTGCGTGGCTGGGCCGGCCAGGCTTGTGCGGGTTGTAGCCGACCTCGGCCCCGCTTTGCTTGCCGAACAGCGTCTTGATCGTCGTGTCGATATCCAGGATCCACGGCGAGTTCAGCGCGGCCTGCACACTGGAGAGCAATTGCGGACGCAGCCAGTCCCGGCTTTGCTCTGCGCTCATCCGCGCCAGCGATCTGCGAAGTGAATCCTCGCTGACAATCTTACTCATTCCAAGGATCTGCGGACTTACTCCGTCGCCCCGCAGACCGGTAATGTGAGCATAACGTCTGTGCCCTGCCAGAATGGATAGAAACCAGGTGCCAAGAACGTCCCGCTTGCCGGGCGCGTTGCCGCTGATATAACTAAGCGGGCAACTCTCCAGCCAAGAGTCATACACCCCAGTGGTGGAAAGAAACTCCGCGAAAAAGGCCAGTTGCGCGTTCGGCGTGGCGCTGGCCTCGTAATCCCAGCGTACATGGATCCGCCCACCCGGCGTGTCTACCGAAAACGCCTCCACTTCCTGCCCGCGTACAGAAATCCCCACCTCGCGCAACTCACCCATCTGGTGACTGCCTCCACTCAGCTCAAACCCGCTCCCAGTCTACAGCCCTCAATCGTTTCGGGATTCCAACTGCCGGAAAGAGGATTATAATGTTCAGTCATGAGCAAACAGCAATCGATGGGAAAGTGTTATCTCTGCGGAGAGATAGTCGCCAAGGCGTCCATGACACGGCATCTACTCGCGTGCGGCCATCTGGGATCTTCTTCCGGACCATTGCCGACTTCGAAGAAGCCGACTGGCCAGAGCTTCCATTTACTTGTCGAAGGGCGTGAGGCGAAGGCGTACTGGATGCATGTGGCGCTACCTATTGCGTCCCCGCTAAACAAACTCGACGATTTTTTCCGCCATACCTGGCTTGAATGCTGCGGTCACTTGAGTGCGTTTGAAATAGGCGGCAAACGCTATGCTTCAGAGCCCATGGATGAAGACGAACTCATGGTTGAAGAACTGGACATGGGTACGCGGTTGAACCAAGTGCTTGAGGTGGGAATGAGGTTCTTCTACGAGTATGACTACGGTTCTACAACCGCTCTTGCGCTAAAGGTCGTTGCGCTTCGTGAACGAGGTTCAGCGAAAGTGCAACTATTGGCCAGAAACGAGGCACCGCAGGTAACCTGTCAGCGCTGCGGAAACAAACCAGCTACTCAGATCTGTACCGAATGCGCATGGAATGGGGAGGGCTGGCTTTGCAAATCGTGCGTCGTTGCACATGAGTGTGGCGACGAAATGTGCCTGCCGGTCGTCAATTCTCCTCGCGTTGGAGTGTGCGGATATACCGGGTAGGCACTCCCGTACAATAACTGCTCTGACTTTTATCGCACTACACTAGTGCCTCTGTAGAATTGATCTGATGGGCGGGTGATACTGCCTGCCCATGAGTATCCTGCTGAAGCGCAGAGAGACAGCGCGTTTTGCTACATGCTCGGCGAGGGAAGAACAACATCATCCGCCGTCGGAGCCTGCTTCCGCCCCTGCAGCCATAGTTGCAGTTTATCTAGATACAAGTACACCACCGGCGTGGTGTACAGAGTCAGCAACTGGCTGAAGATCAGTCCTCCGACGATTGCAATTCCTAGCGGACGTCGCAGCTCCGAGCCCGTGCCGGTTCCCAATGCTAGTGGCACCGCGCCCAGCATCGCAGACATTGTGGTCATCATGATCGGGCGGAAGCGCAGAATACACGCCTCGAAGATGGCCTCTTCGCTGTCCTTGCCGTGGTTCCGCTCCTGGTCCAGTGCAAAGTCGATCATCATGATTGCGTTCTTCTTAACGATACCGATCAGAAGAATAACGCCGATGATGGCGATTACACTGAGTTCGGTATGGAAGAGCATCAGCGCAAGCATTGCGCCCACGCCCGCCGAGGGCAGCGTGGAGATGATCGTCAGAGGGTGAATCAGGCTCTCATACAGAATGCCGAGCACCAGATATACCGATAGCAGCGCTGCCAGAATCAGCCACGGCTCATTCTTTAGTGAGTCCTGAAATGCTGCAGCCGTGCCCTGAAAGCTGCCGTGAATAACCGATGGCATTCCAATATCGCGCTGAGCTTGTTCGATAATGCGTGTGGCTTCGCCTAGTGAGATTTTCTCGGCCAGGTTGAACGAAATTGTGATTGCCGGGAACAATCCCTGATGATTCACGCTCAGCGGAGTGCTCGACGGCTCGAACTTTGCAAACGCAGAGAGCGGAACGGTGGCTCCGGTGCTCGACTTGATACGCACCGCGTTCAGCACTTCCGGCGAGTGATTCAGACGCGGGTCCATCTCAAGCACCACGCGATACTGATTCAGTGGGCGGTAGATGATGGAAATCAGCGACTGTCCGAAGGCCGAGTATAACGCGCTGTCCACCTGATTCGAGTTCACTCCCAACCGCGCCGCTGCATCGCGATCCACGCTCACATTCATCTCTAAGCCGTGAATCTGCTGATCGCTGTTGACCTCCTTCAACTGCGGCAAAGTCTGCATCTTTGCCTGCAATCGCGGAGCCCACTCGTTGAGCAGGGCAAGGTTGTCGCTCTGCAGCGTGTACTGGTATTGTGCGTTGGAGTGGCGTCCGCCGATCTGCAACTCTTGTGCCGATTGCAGAAACAGCGAAGCTCCAGGCACCTTCGCCAGCCTTGGATGCAGCCTTGCGATCACTGCGTCGCTGTTTATCTTGCGCTCTGACAGCGGCTTCAGCGTCATGAACATGCGCCCGGCGTTGTTGGCTGTAGTGGAACTGCCTGCGAAGCTTATTACGTTTTCAACCGCCGGGTCCTTGCGAATGATTCGCACATACTCGTCCATCTTGTCGTGCAGGGCGTTGAATGAAATATCCTGCTCTGCCTGCAAGCCACCGCTGATGCGCCCCGTATCCTGCTGCGGAAAGAACCCCTTTGGAACAATCATGAACAGGTAAACGTTGAGCACAATCGTGAAAATCAGTGTGGCCAGCGTAGTCCGCCGGTGGCGCAGGACGAAGCGTAGCGAGCGGGCATAGCCGTTGTTCATCGCCGTAAAGCAACGCTCACTCCAGCGGTAGAGGGCTCCGTGCTGGACATCCTTTTCGTTGCGCAGAAGCCGAGCGCACAGCATCGGTGAGGTCGTCAGCGAAACCACAAGGGAAACCAGAATCGCAGCCGAAAGAGTTATCGCGAATTCATGGAAGAGACGTCCGACGATTCCGCCCATCAACAAAATTGGAATAAATACTGCGATAAGCGAAAGGCTGATGGTGACCACGGTGAAGCCGATCTCTTTTGCTCCCAGCAGGCTGGCCTGCATCGGAGTCAGCCCGGCTTCGACGTGGCGCGTGATGTTTTCAATCACCACAATTGCATCGTCCACTACAAAACCGGTGGAGATCGTCAGCGCCATCAGCGACAAGTTGTCCAGCGAGTAGTGGCACAGATACATCACGCCGAACGTGCCTACAATCGACAGCGGCACCACGATGCTCGGAATGAAAGTGGCGCGCAGGTTACGTAGAAAAAGAAACACCACCATCACGACCAGCGCGACGGAAATCATCAACGTGAATTCAACATCGTGTACGGACGCGCGGATCATCGTCGTGCGGTCAAGCATTACTTGCAGGCGCGCCGATGCAGGAATAGAAGCCTGCAATTGCGGCATCAAGGCCTCGACTCGGTCCACAGTGGCGATGATGTTTGCACCAGGCTGCCGGTAGATGATCATCATGATCGCCGACTTGCCGTTCATGTTGCCGGCATTGTGCGTGTCCTGCACAGAATCCTGCACGTCGGCCACATCGCTTAGCCGTACCGGCGCGCCGTTCTTGTAGGCAACAATGATGGGCCGGTACTGCGCGGCTTTTGAGATCTGGTCGTTGGCTGTGATCGTCCAGTTCTGTCCGCCGCTGGAGATCGAACCTTTGGGCCGGTTCGCATTCGCCGCCGATACCGCCGTGGCTACCTGGTCCAGTCCGACGCCGAGGTTGTTCATCTGCATCGGGTTGGCTTCGATGCGAACCGCGGGCGGCGATGCGCCTCCCACAACTACCTGCCCCACGCCCTCTACCTGGGCTAGTTTCTGAGACAGGATCGAGTCGCACACATCATAGAGCCGGTCCAATGTCAGTGCATCGGACTGCAATCCCAGAATCAGAATCGGATATTCCGCCGGATTGACTTTTCGGTAGGTAGGATTGCTCGGCAGGTTTGCCGGAAGTTGTCCGCGCGCCGCATTAATTGCCGCCTGCACGTCGCGCGCGGCCGCGTTGATGTCGCGCGTCAGATCAAATTGCAGTGTGATACCGGTCGAGCCTTGCTGGCTCGCCGAGGTCATTTCGTTCACCCCGGCTATGCGTCCGAACTGGCGCTCCAGCGGAGTCGCCACCGATGAAGCCATTGTCTCCGGGCTCGCGCCTGGAAGTGTTGCGCCCACCGCGATGACCGGAAAATCCACCTGTGGCAGCGATGACACGGGAAGCTGAAAGTACGCCAAGCCTCCCGCGAGCAGCAGAGCGATCGTCAGCAGAGTGGTTGCAATCGGCCGTTTGATAAACGGCTGGCTGATGTTGCTCATCCCTGCATCTCCGCTCCCACGGTCTCGACGACCGGCTCCGCAGCTTCACCACGCAACCGTCGCAGCGCCGCTCCCAGCCGCTCAAACCACAGGTACACAACTGGGGTGGTGTAGAGCGTGAGTACCTGGCTGAACAGCAATCCGCCGATGATCGTCACGCCCAAGGGCCGCCGCAACTCTGAACCGGTGCCGCTGCCGAACGCCAGTGGAACCGCGCCAAACAGTGCTGCCATCGTCGTCATCATGATCGGGCGGAAGCGCAGCAGGCACGCCTCGTAAATCGAATCGTAGGGAGACTTGCCCTCGTTGCGTTCGGCGTCGAGCGCAAAGTCGATCATCATGATCGCGTTTTTCTTCACAATGCCGATCAGCAGAATGATGCCGATCAGGCTGATTACACTCAAATCCATGCGCAGCAAGTAGAGGGCTATGATCGCGCCGACGCCCGCCGAAGGCAGCGTGGACAGAATCGTGACCGGATGAATGTAGCTCTCATAAAGCACGCCGAGCACGATATACACTGTGATGATCGCAGCTAGAATTAGCCAGCCCTCATTTGCCAGCGATCCCTGAAAAGCCTTTGCCGTGCCCTGGAAACTTCCATGCACGCTCATCGGCATTGCAATCTCCGATTCAGCCTGCTTCAAATCCTTCACTGCCTGCCCGAGCGAGACTCCATCGGTCACGTTGAATGAAAGCGTTACGGCAGGGAACTGTCCCTGGTGGTTTGAGGCCAGCGATGCAGGTACGGTCTCGAAGTGCGAGAACGATCCGAGCGGAACCATCTGCCCGGTAGCCGAAGCCACATAGATCTTCTTCAGTGCGTCGGGATCATTGCGGAAATTCGGATCGGCCAGCAGCACCACATGATACTGGTTGAGCTGCGTATAGATCGTCGAAACCTGACGCTGTCCGAAGGCGTCGTGGAGCGTGTTATCGATCGACGTCATGTCGATGCCGAGCCGCGAAGCCGAATCGCGATCAACCACCAAACGAGCGGCCAAGCCATCGTTCATCTGATCGGTGGCAATATCGCGGATTGCTGGAACGGTCTTTAACTTCGCCACCAGCCTGCCGGTCCACTCCGCCAACTCATGGGCGTCGGCTGATTCAAGCGTGTACTGGTATTGGGTACGGCTTACGCGGTCTTCCACCGTCAGATCCTGCACCGGTTGCATGTACAACACAATTCCCGAGACTGCGGCCAGTTTATCCTGCAACCGCGCAATGATCTCCGACGCACTCGCCTTGCGCTGCTCACGCGGCTTCAGATTGATCTGAATGCGCCCCGAATTTGCAGTCGTGTTCGTTCCGTCGATTCCGATGAATGACGACAGGCTTTCCACGTCCGGGTCTTGCAGAATAGCCTTGGCCAACTGCTGCTGCAAGCCGGACATGGCTTCGAAGGAAATCGACTGAGGAGCCTCTGAGATGCCGAGAATCACACCCGTGTCCTGCACGGGGAAGAAGCCTTTCGGCACCGTGTAGGCCAGCAAGAAGGTCAGCGCCAGGGTGGCCACGGTCACCACCAGCGTCGCCGTTTGATGCCGCAACACCCAACGCAGAGTGCGCCCGTAAAACTCGATCGTCTTGTTGAACGCGTCTTCCGTCCACTGATAGACGCGCCCATGCTTCTCGGCTTTTTTCTTCAACAGCCGTGAGCACATCATCGGCGTCAGCGTCAGCGAAATAAACGCCGACATCAGAATCGCCACCGCCAGCGTCACCGCAAACTCGCGGAAGAGCCGTCCCACGATGTCGCCCATGAACAGCAGCGGAATCAACACTGCAATCAGTGAGACCGTCAGCGACAGAATCGTGAAGCCGATCTGTCCTGCGCCGCGCAGCGCCGCCTCCAGTGGTGGCAGCCCCTGTTCGATGTAGCGGTCAATGTTCTCGATCATCACGATGGCATCGTCCACGACAAAGCCGGTGGAGATCGTCAGCGCCATCAGTGACAAATTGTCCAGCGAATATCCCAGCAGATACATCACGCCGAAGGTGCCCACGATGGACAACGGCACTGCAACGCTCGGAATCACCGTTGCCGAAAGCGTGCGCAGGAACAGGAAGATCACCATCACCACGAGCGCGATGGTCAGCATCATCGAAAACTGCACGTCGTGTACCGAGGCGCGGATTGTCACTGTCCGGTCGGTCAACACGTTGACCTTCACCGAGGCAGGCAGTGCTGCCTGCAACCGCGGCAGAAGCAGCTTGATGCTGTCCACCACCTTGATCGTGTTCGCGCCCGGCTGCCGCTGGATGTTCATGACGATCGCAGGCGTGGTATTCATCCACGCAGCCTGGCCGGAGTTCTCCACACCGTCAATGGTTGTTGCCACATCTCTCAGCCGCACCGGAGCGCTATTTCTGTAGGCGATCACCTGATCGCGATACTGATCCGCGCTGAACAACTGGTCGTTGGAATTGATCGTGTACGTCTGCCGCGTGCCGTCCAACTGCCCCTTGGCGAGGTCCACGTTGATCTGTCCGAGTGCCGTGCGCAACTGCTCCAGACTGATGCCGTAGGAGGCCAGTGCGGTCGGATTGGCCTGCACCCGCACCGCGGGTTTCTGTCCACCGCTCAGCGATACCAGCCCAACGCCCGGAAGTTGCGAGATTTTTTGCGCAAAGGATGTATCGGCGAGGTCCTGAACCTTGGAGAGCGGCAAGCTGTCCGAGCTCAATGCGAGCGTCAGAATCGGCGGGTCTGCCGGATTCACCTTGTTGTAAATCGGAGGATTCGGCAGATCGGTTGGCAGATACGTTCCGGCCCCATTGATCGCCGCCTGCACCTCCTGTTCGGCTACGTCAATGTTCTCGTCAAGGTTGAATTGGAGGGTGATGATCGAGCTGCCAAACGTGCTGCTCGATGTCATCTGGCTCAACCCAGGAAGCTGCCCGAACTGCCGTTCCAAAGGAGCCGTGATGCTGGAGCCAACCACGTCCGGACTTGCGCCCGGATAAAACGTCGCAACCTGGATCGTCGGATAATCAACCTGCGGCAAAGCCGAGATCGGCAACTGTTTGTAGGCGACCAGACCAACCAGCAGCAGGCCAATCATCAACAGCGAAGTTGCAATCGGCCGCAGAATGAACGGCCGCGATAATGTCATCGCTTGCCCCCGAAGTTCTCTGCCGTCCTCGGCCCCCCAGCTCCGTCACCCGCTGCGTTCTTCCCATGCTTTCCTTGCGGTATCTCCTGCGCGTTGGCCGGCGTGCCTACCTTCGGGACCACAGGATTCTTCGGAGCGACTAAGATGCCACTCTGCAACTTGTCCTGCCCTTCGGTTACAACCTGCTGGCCTTCGTCTAATCCGCTGGAAATCAGCGCGATATTCCCCTGCGTCATCGAGATCGTCACCGGTTGGATTGTGATTTTCTTGTCAGGCCCTACAACGTAGGCGAGGCTTCCATCCGGCCCCCGCTGGATCGCCGCCATAGGAACCACCACTGCGTTCTTTACGGTTGAGAGCTGCATGTGAACGTTGACAAACTGATTCGGCCACAGCGCGCCGTCTTTATTGTCAAATACCGCCTTCAGCTTCGCGGTGCCCGTGGTGACGTCGATCTGGTTGTCCACCGTCTCCAGCTTTCCGGTCGCCAGTACCGTCTGGTCGTCGCGGCTGTAAGCCTGTACTTTCAGAGTCCCTTTGCGGCTCTCCGCCAGCACCGAGGGCAGTTGATCTTCCGGCAGCGTGAACAGCACAGCGATTGGACGCATCTGCGTGACCACCAGCAGCCCGTTCGTGTCGGTCGCATGGACCATGTTCCCCGGATCGATCAGCCGCAATCCGATGCGTCCGTCGAGCGGAGACGTGATTCGCGTGTACACCAGATTCAGCTTGGCATTATCGATTGCTGCCTGATCGGCCAGCACCGTGCCTGAAAATTGCCCAGCGGAAGCCTCCTGCGTGTCGTAGTCCTGCTGCGCCACTACGCCGTCGGCCAGTAGCGCCTTGGAGCGCGCCAAGTTTGCCTTCGCGGTGGTGAATTGCGCCTGGTCGCGCGCCAGGTTTGCTTTCGCGGTTTCCAGGGCCACTTCGTAGGGTCGCGGGTCGATCACAGCCAGCAATTGTCCCTTCCGCACGTCCTGCCCCTCGCGGAAGTTGACCGACATAATCTCTCCGTCTACCCGCGTCTTCAGCGTTACCGTGTAGTACGCCTGGACCGTCCCCAGTCCCGTCAAAATGACCGGCACGTCCTGCCGCAACACCGGAGCCACGCTCACCGGTACCGCAGCGAACGCGCCGCTCTTCGCCGCTGCCTTCTGCAAGGCCTGAGAGCTGGAGTTATTGCAGGCAGTGACGGTGAAAAGCGATAGAATTGAGAGGAATACGGTGGTGCGGACGTTCATTGTGCCTCCGGCTGCTGGTGCGAAAAAAGAGAGTCTCGGACAGTGTCGCACTTTTCTTCGTAGTTTCGCATGAGCCCTGTTGTTGATTGCACGGTAAAAGTCCAGCGAAGGAAAGTAAACTTTTGTGAAATCATCAATTTGTGAATCACGCTGGCCCAACTCGTAACAGTTCTTCACATCCGTTGCGCCCCGTCTCGCGCAGAATGGATGGCATGAGCCGTGTACTCATCGTTGACGACGACCAGGGATTGGTTTCGCTGCTGCAGCGCTTTCTGCAAAACGATGGATTCCGGGTCCACGCCGTTTTCGATCACCGGTCCGGCCTCGAAGCCGCGCTCAGCGGCGAATACGATGTCGTGATTCTCGACGTCATGCTTCCCGGCGGCTCCGGTTTCGATCTGCTAAAGTCCTTGCGCGCAAATTCGCGGGTTCCCGTCATTTTACTCACCGCCCGTGGCGATGCGGTGGACCGCATCCTTGGTTTCGAAATCGGCGCTGATGATTACGTTCCCAAGCCCTTCGATCCCCGTGAACTGGTGGCCCGCATCCGCGCCGTGCTTCGCCGTTCGCAGGAGGTTCCTGCGGAAAGCAGCGGCGAGGAATCGTTAAATGTCGGCGATATCGCCCTCTCCTTGCTTGCACGCACAGCGAGCTGCAATGGCATTGCCGTCGAGTTGACCGGTGCCGAGTTCAACATGCTTGAACTTCTTCTGCGCCACGCCGGAGCCGTAGTGACTCGCGAGGAACTGGCCCAGGCAGCGCTCGGCCGTCCGCTCAGCGCCTTTGATCGCAGCGTTGACGTTCACGTCAGCCGGCTGCGCAAAAAGCTTGGCTGCGTTCCTGGTGGCGAGGAGCGCATTCGCCCGGTGCGCGGAATCGGATACTTCTACGCCGTCACGACAAAGGTGACATCGTGAAGAGCCGGCTGTTCTGGAAGATCTTTCTCCCCTTCTGGATTCTCCAGACCTGTATCATGCTCTTTCTCGCCTTTCGCGTTCATGCCAGCTTCGGCCCAGATCGTCCCTGGTGGGTTCAGCCCGAGCGCCGCGCAATACCGGTGCTGGCCCGCTACGCCGCCTGGCGCTATTCCAAAAACGGCCAGGACGGTCTCCGCGAACTCTTTCAAAACATTACCTTGAACAAACGTTCTGCCTACTGGCTCTTCGACGACAAGATGAACGAGCTGAGCGGCTCCGCTCTGCCCGCGGATGCGCATGAGGCAATTCAGCGCGCGCTTCAGGACGACGGCATTGCCACTACTCGCCACGGCACATTCATCGCCGAAAAGGCCGCAGACAACAAGGGGCGAACTTTTGTCTTTGTAGGCGAATTTTTCTCTCCGCCGCTGCTTCACTCTCTGCCCGGCAGTCTGCTGATCGTGATTCTTTTCAGTTCGTTGCTGACCTCTCTGCTCTGTGCGGCCCTGGCGCAGTACATCACTCGGCCCATTCTCCGCCTGCGCGACACGGCCCATGCGATCGCCCGCGGCAATCTGGAGGCCCGCGCCGGACTCTCCAGCAGCACTCGCCGCGACGAAATTGCCGATCTCGTCAAGGATTTCGACACCATGGCAGGGGAGATTCACGATTTGGTTTACAGCAACAAGCGCATGTTGATGGGTGTCTCGCACGATCTTCGTTCGCCCATCTCGCGCATTCGTGTTGCGCTTTCGTTGGCCTCCACCGCGCCCGAGCCCGAACGCAACGAACTGCTCGACCGCATCGATCTCGAACTCCTCCGGCTAAACGGAATGATCGAACAGATTCTCACCGTCGCCCGCCTCGAAAGCGGACAATTCAAACCTGCCTTCGTGCCGCTCTCGCTTAATCAGGTCATCGGAGAAGCCGTCGAGGACGCCCGCTTCGAGGCTAGCCAGTCCAACGTTGAGATTGTCTATGACGAAAACTGGCCGGAGGTGACTTTGGCCGGCGAGGAAAACATGTTGCGCAGCGCGGTTGAGAATGTCCTTCGCAATGCCATTTTCTACGCCGGCGACAATGGGAATGTTGTGCTCTCGGTAGTACTGGCGCACGACGTTGTAAGCATCTCCGTGCGCGACAACGGCCCTGGCGTTCCGGAGGCGGCTCTGGCCAAGCTCTTCGACCCGTTCTACCGCGTCGATGACGCACGAGGCGCGAGCACCGGAGGCAGCGGTCTCGGACTTTCCATCGTCAGCGGCGCAGTCAAATTCCACAACGGCTCGGTACGCGCCCGCAACCTTCAGCCACACGGTCTTGAGGTCGTGATCGAGCTTCCCATCTCCGCCACTCGCGCACCGCTACCGCGAAGCCACGCCCAGGCCTGATCGTAGGCAGGCGCAGCCACAGCGCAAGAAAAAGCCCCGGATCATATCCAGGGCTCTTGCAAACGCACAAACCACGAACTAATCGAAGATCAGGATCGCCGCAGCGATGGTGGTGGTCCAGATGCCGCTCTTGTCACCAATCGCGCTCTGCGTGATATTTGTCGTCCGCACAATTTTGTTCGACAGACGATAGACTTCCTTCTTCTCGTCCCAGCTCTTGTCGGGATCAAAATCCACGTTCAGCGTAGTGGCGAGCATCTCCGCCGCCAGTTCTTCGGCGTAATCACCGGCGACCTGATCAGTCTCGCCAAAGCTGTGATGTTCGCTCAGATAGCCGTACGTTTTGCTGTCGGCAGGCAATGCCAGACCGATGCTCGAAGCCACCAAGCGATGCGGCTCACGAGTGGAATTCTCGGCTACCACGGCGAAGACAACTTCGCCCGGATTCAGATAAGACTGTCCCTGCGCGCGGGTCAGCAGCTTGCAGTTAGGCGGAAAAATCGATGAGACGCGTACCAGGTTCTGCGCGGCAATTCCTGCATCGCGCAGCGCGAGCTCGAATGAGGTCAAACGCTCTTTGTGCTTCCCAACGCCCTTGGTAAGGAAGATGCGCTTGGGGACCATGTCTTTGCCCAATTCTTGTTACTCCTCTGACGACAGAATACGACTCAGTTTTGAACGGCGCTTTTGAAATTAAATGATTCTGCGAGCAGGTGCAATCCACAATCTGAACTAATTTCCATGCCTGCGAAGTTCGAAGCAGTTCATGCTTTTTTTATCTCAATGAAGCTGCGCGAGCGGCGGCCGCTATTTTCGCGCAGCTTGAGGAGTTTTTAATCGGACTGCAATATCAATGAATGCCAGTGCGGCACGGCTTAGAGCCTTGTCCTTACGGAAGACCAGAGCCATGTCGCGACGGATCTGTGCGTCCGCCAGTTTTATGATCGCGGTCATTCCGAGGCGCAGATCTCCCAGCGCCGTGGAATGGGGGCAGAAACCGATCCCCACCCCGGCGGAGACAAAACGCTTCAGCAACTCGCTGGAATCCAGCTCCATACTGACATTCGGCTTCATATTGCGATCATCGAACATGCGGTCGATGCTGTCGCGCGTGCGTCCCATCTTCGGCAGCAGCAGCGGATAATTCGCTATCTGTGAAATCTGGATTTCCTTGAACTTTGCCAAGGGATGTTCAGGCGGGGTGATGAGAATGAGCTCGTCTTTGTGAATGGGGACGGCGGTGATTCGTTTGTCAGTAACCGGCATTGCCGCCACGCCGAAGTCGGCTGAATTGTCGATGACGGCCTCCAGCACCTCGCGCGTCTCCGAACGCTTTACCGTGATTCCAACGTCGGGGTAGCTACGTTTGAATTCAGCGAATACCTCGGGAAGAATATGCAGACAACTACCCTCGTTGGCCGCAACCACAATCTCGCCACCTGGCACGCGATCTGCTTCCGCCACGGCGCGCATGGCCGCACGACGGGCCTCCAGCGCACTTTCCACATAGGCAAGGAAGATCTTTCCGGCAGCGGTGATGGAAACCTTTCCGCCAGTGCGGTCCAGCAGCCTCGCACCGACTTCTTCCTCCATGGCACGAATCTGCGCGGAGATCGCGGGCTGGGTACGGAACCGCCGTTCGGCAGCGCGCGAGAAGCTTAGATTCCGCGCTACCTCCAGGAAGGTTTCTAGCTGGTCAAAATCCATATTTAATTCACTCGAAATCCGGAAACGAACTCGTGAAAAAACCGAACATCACCCGACTTCATGCAGACTACACTTGGCGGCAGGTTCACCTTAATCTACGAGTTTTGTCATTCGAGTAACTTCCTCGCATAGGAGACTTGTCGCGCTCAGCGTGGCACGACATAAAAAAAGATTTGCGTCTCACACCTAGATTCGATTTCCTGCAAACGTCACCGCTACATAGCCTTATACACTGTCAGCAACCCCGGCCAATAGAGCACGGAGGGGCAACTTTGCTTCAATGGTCTGTTTTTTCTTGCACTTCGTCCAGCAAAAACTATACCTGAGTCGTTATCATGGTGGGGCATTGTCCGGAGTCGCACTACAGAGGACCTAAGTAAATGAGCTCGAACGGTGAAGTCGGTGCTTCCAACGTTTTAGAATTCGCCCAGCAGCAGGGTGCCCAGTTATTGGATCTTCGATTCAGCGACCTCCACGGTCTCTGGCACCATATCTCCTACCCCATCGCAAGGTTAACGGTGGACTCGTTTCGCGACGGATTCGGGATTGACGGTTCCTCGATTCGCGGATGGGCCGCAATCCATGAGAGCGACATGCTCCTGATTCCCGATCCGTCAACGTTCGTGATGGACCCATTCACGGACATTCCGACCCTGGGAATCATCGCCGACGTTATCGATCCGGTCACCCGTCAGAGGTATGACCGCGATCCGCGTTACATCGCCTCCAAGGCCGAGATGTATCTGGCCTCCTCTGGCGTGGCCGACGAGGCGATGTTCGGGGCCGAGGCGGAGTTCTTTATCTTCGACAACGTCAGCTTTGGCGATGGCGCCAACCATGGTTTCTACCACATTGACGCCGATGAGGGGCGCTGGAACTCAGCCCGCCGCGAAGATAACCTGGGCTACCGTCCCCGCTATCGCGAGGGCTATTTCCCCGTGCCGCCGACTGATCACCATCAGGACCTGCGGACGGAGATGATGCTGACGATGCAGGAGTGCGGCCTTGACGTGGAGGGCCATCATCACGAGGTGGCCAGCGGCGGCCAGGGTGAGGTCGGCCTGCACTACAATTCGCTCCTGCGCGCCGCCGACGCAATGATGCTTTATAAGTACATTGTGCGGAATGTTGCCCGCCAGAACGGCAAGACAGCGACCTTCATGCCCAAGCCGCTCTTTGGGGAAAATGGCAGCAGCATGCACACCCATCAGTCCCTCTGGAAGGCCGGCAAGCCGTTGTTCTACGGCGACGGCTACGCCGGGCTCTCCGAAATCGCATTGTGGTACATCGGAGGCCTCATCAAGCATGGACCTGCGTTGGCTGCTCTAACGGCGCCCACTACAAATAGCTACAAGCGCCTCTCCGCCGGATTTGATGCGCCGATTAACCTTGCGTATTCACGCCGTAACCGCTCGGCTGCCTGCAGGATTCCGATGTACTCTTCCGCGCCGGAAGCCAAGCGTGTGGAGTATCGCCCTCCCGATCCAAGTTGCAATCCCTACATTGCATTCTCGGCCATGCTGATGGCCGGTTTGGATGGAATTGAGAACCGCATCGATCCCGGATTGCCGCTGGATAAGGATATTTACGACCTGGGGCCAGAGGAGTTGCAGAAGGTATCCTCGATTCCATTGTCGCTGGAAGCCGCACTGGATGCGCTTCTGGTGGACTACCAGTTCCTGTTGAAGGGGGATGTCTTTACCGAAGATCTGCTGGAGACCTTCGTCGCCTACAAACGCGAGAGGGAAGTGAACGCGCTGCGCGTCCGCCCGCACCCCCATGAATTTTCCATGTATTACGACATATAAAGATAAACGCGCGTTCGCGAGCGCACGGTAAATATTCGATGTCCCGCATCGCCGCAACCCGACGATGCGCGACATCGAGGTGTTCTTCCCTCTTTTCGCTGCGCTGGTTGTGAGATTTCAGCTCACCACACGCTCTGTCAACTTCACGCACTGCATCTGCATCGCACCACAAGGGCCGGAATTCACCCCGTCCGCCGTAGGCCGTGAGCCTCGGGAGGAAGCACGTCTCATTTACCGCCGCTCAGTTCAGTGAGATCCGGTAAGTTTCGAGGAAGAAATGAAAGCGCAGATCAAGTTGGGGAGTGTGTTCGGCGTCGAGTTGGGGCTGCACTATAGCTGGTTCATCATCGCGGTGCTGATCATGCTCTCGCTGGTGGCGCAATTTCATGCCGTGAATCGGGACTGGACGGAGCCCGTGATCTGGGGCGCTGCCATCGTGACCTCGATTCTGTTTTTCGCTGGCCTATTCGCGCACGAGTTGTCTCATGCCATGGTCGCCAAAGCGCGAGGTTTGCCGATCCATAAAATCACCCTATTTCTGTTGGGTGGCATGGCACAGATGGAAGAGGAGCCGAAGGATGCCAGCACCGAATTCTGGATGGCCATCGCAGGGCCAATCGCCAGTGGTGTAATCGGAATCGTACTACTCTTCATCGCCCGCGCTCTGGGGTGGATTCCGTGGAGACCTGCTGAAACCCCAGGCGTCGCAATACTGGTCTGGCTCGGCTATATCAACCTGATATTGGGCGCCTTCAACATGATTCCCGGCTTTCCTCTGGATGGCGGTCGTGTTCTGCGCGCAATTATCTGGTGGATCACAGGTAATGCCGACCGCTCTACGTCCATTGCGGCGCGGGTCGGCCAGTTGGTGGGCGCGGGATTTATCGCATACGGAATTATCAGCTTCTTTGGAAGAGGCGGATTTGGCGGTCTTTGGTTTGCCCTCATCGGCTGGTTCGTAATACAAGCCGCAGGTTCCAGCCTTATGCAGATGCAGGTCGGCTCACTGTTGCGGGGGCTGCGCGTAAGAGATGTCATGTCCCAGGATTGCCCTTCGGTCGAGGGCAGCATGGGGCTGCAGGAATTTGTGGACGAGCATTTGTTGAAGACCGGACGACGTTGCTTTCTAGTACACGATAATAGTGGTATAGCCGGACTGATCACCCCACACGAGGTCCGGGCCATAGAACGCTCCCGTTGGCCTTTCGTTTCCGTGCGTGACGCCATGCGGCCAGTGAGTGCGATCCATTCGCTCTCCCCGGATGCCTCAGCCATGCAGGCCTTGGAAACGATGGGGCGTGAAGACGTGAACCAGATTCCGATTGTTGAGAATGGACGATTGGAAGGGATTGTCTCCCGTGGCCACTTACTCCAGATGATTCATTCGCGGGCTGAAGTGCTGGGGCACTAGGAGCTGCGGATCATTCACTCCAGTCGACCTCACTGGGACGGTGATAAAATATCGGCTGGCGAAAGCTCCCCTAAGTCATAGCACAGGCGGTAGTTGCGCTACACTGTCGTGGATCTTTCGTGATCTTCGGCATAAGGTATAGCTCTTAAAAACACACAGTTTAGTGGCGAAACGGGAATCGCCTTGACCTGTAGGAGCATCTCTCCAAGGTCATCGCTAGCTTTTCCGGGATTGCTGCCCGGCTAGGAATGAATCTTGAACGACATTACTGAGAATAGGAATTACCTGCAAAAGACTCCGACCGGAATTGAGGGTCTTGATGAGATCACGAACGGTGGTCTGCCCACGGGACGTACCACCCTGGTGTGTGGCGGCGCCGGATCGGGCAAGACAGTCCTCGGGATGGAATTCCTGGTTCACGGCATCCAGAATCACGGCGAACCCGGCGTATTCATGGCCTTTGAGGAGACCGAAAAAGACCTCGCCGAGAACGTCGCATCATTTGGCTACGATCTTGAAAAATTGCAGGCCGAGGGCAAGCTCGCGATTGACCACGTATTCATTGAGCGGAGCGAGATCGAGGAGACTGGCGAGTACGACCTCGAAGGTCTCTTCGTCCGGCTCGGCAACGCCGTCGATACGATCAACGCGAAGCGTGTGGTGCTCGATACAATCGAGGTGCTCTTTGCCGGCCTGCGAAACCAATCGATTATTCGTGCCGAACTTCGCCGCCTGTTCCGCTGGCTGAAAGACCGGGGATTGACGGCCATCGTGACCGGCGAGCGCGGCGATGGGCTGTTGAGCCGCTATGGGCTGGAAGAGTATGTTGCCGATTGTGTGATTCTGCTCGACCACCGCGTCACTGAGCAGCTCTCAACCCGCCGTATGCGGATTGTGAAATATCGCGGCACTCTTCATGGAACCGACGAATATCCGTTCCTAATGAGTGAAAACGGAATTTCGGTGCTGCCTGTTACCTCGGTTGGCCTGAACCACACGGCTTCAAACGAACGGATTTCTTCCGGAGTTGCCGATTTGGATCTGATGCTGGGCGGAAAAGGATTCTTTCGCGGCAGCAGCATTCTGGTCTCTGGTACCGCTGGGACGGGTAAGTCCAGTTTAGCGATGACGTTTCTGAAGGCTGCCTGCGAACGCGGCGAGCGGGCGCTGTATTGCGGTTTCGAGGAGTCGAAAGACCAACTCACCCGAAATATGACCTCGATAGGGCTGGACATTCGTCCTTGGATCGAGAAAGGCCTGTTGCACTTCTACACCGTTCGCCCTAGCAGTTTGGGCCTGGAAGCTCACCTGGCATCCATTCATCAGATCATTAAACGGGTGGACCCGAAAGTGGTGGTGCTGGACCCGATTACGAATTTCATCTCGGTGTCCGAAGGCGGCGGGATCAAGTCAATGCTCACGCGCCTAGTGGATTTCTTGAAGATGCAGGGGATCACCGCCATGTTCACTCATCTTTCCACGCTCGGAGGCCGGCTCGAAGCCACGGACGAGAGCGTGTCGTCGATCATGG
The DNA here is from genome assembly GCA_963786435.1 of uncultured Acidobacteriota bacterium. Taxonomy (GTDB): domain Bacteria; phylum Acidobacteriota; class Terriglobia; order Terriglobales; family Acidobacteriaceae; genus TOLSYN. The sequence goes on along the minus strand of CAWAZK010000002.1, from coordinate 66,996 downwards.
ATAGCTGGTTGTTGCTGCGCGATGTGGAGCACGATGGACAGAGAAGCTGCGCCCTTTACGTGCTGAAATCCCGTGGCATGGCCCATTCTCACGAGATGCGGGAGTTCCTGCTGACCGACAATGGGATTCGCCTTGGCGGCATCTATATACAGGAGCTGAGCTCGGCTGATAAGCGGCGGACGACCAAAAAAGGAGCCGTGAAGAGTGCAGTTTCCGGCAGCGGAGGAGGTAACGGTGGCCGCAAACAGTGAGCAAAATATCGGCCAGGAGCCGCAGAAAAGCCGTCCGGAGTGGTTGCTGAAGCTATACGTAGCAGGGCAGACGCAAAAATCCGTCTCAGCATTTGCCAATCTGAAGCGCATATGCGAAACGCATCTAAAGGGACAATATGAGATCGAAGTGGTGGATTTGCTTGTAAATCCGACGCTTGCCAAAGGCGACCAGATCGTCGCCGTGCCCAGTTTGGTCCGACAGTTGCCGCCGCCTGTCAAAAAAATAATTGGCGACTTGGCCAATGAGGAACGGGTACTCGTAGGGCTCGATCTACGCTCGGCGCTGCCTGTCCAGAATGGAGAATAGATTGAGTTCCCAACCAAAAAATCCGCCGGATGGTCACGAGCCAGATCCGGATGCTGGTATAGGGCAGTCACTGAAGGATTTCGAGAAGTTAGTCGCCGATTTGGTCCAGCCTTCCTACCTCTTTCGTCTCTACGTCTCCGGGACTAGTCCGCGTTCCGCACAGGCGATTTCAAACGTGCGCCACATCTGTGATCAGTACCTTCCCGGGCACTATGAGTTGGAAGTGATTGATGTTTATCAGCAGCCAGGAGCTACGAAAACTGCACAGGTCATCGCGGTTCCAACGCTGATCAAAGAGGTTCCCTTGCCGCCGCAGAGATTCGTTGGCGACATGTCCAACACAGAGCGAATTGTAATCGGACTCAATTTGAGGCAATGAGGAATCATGGAAGCGCGAGTCTCAAACGTCAGCGAGGCACTAATCTACGAGAATGAGGTTCTTCGGGCCAGACTCGCCGAAGCGGAGAGCAAACTTGCCGAAGCGCAGGAAGTGCTGCATGCAATCCAATCCGGCGAGGTGGATGCAGTAGTCGTCTCCGGTCCGCAAGGGGAGCAGGTTTTCACGCTGAAGGACGCCGAGTACGGCTACCGCGCCCTGGTTGAGGCGATGAACCAGGGCGCCGCAACGCTGGCCGGCGACGGAACGGTACTCTACTGCAATCAATGTCTGTCGGATCTCCTTGGAATTCCGCTGGAGCAGATCATCGGCGCACCGGTGGAGAATCTGGTCGGAAACGATGCAAAGAGTGAGTTTGCGGCTCTGCTTGCGCAGGCGCTGAGCGGAGAGCCGGGCAAGGCAGAACTCTATTTCGAAACCGGCCGGAGCAGCAGCATTTCGGTTTATGTTTCACTTCGCGAGATGAAAGCAGTCGAGCCTCCCGCGTTATGCATGGTGGTGACGGATCTCACTGAGCGCAAGAGGAAGGACGAACTCATCGCCGCCGGAAGACTGGCGACCTCCATTCTGGAAAGCGCCGCCGAAGCAATCGCAGTGTGCGACGAAGCGGGAAAAATTATCCATGTGAACGATGCGTTGAAAGAACTTTGCTGCTGCAACCCATTGTTTCAGCCCTTTGATCTGGCATTGCCGCTGGAGATGAACGACGGAGTTGCCAATTTCAGCGAATCGTTTTCTATATTCGACGTGCTAAAAGGCGGTACTCTGCGAGCCAAGGAAGTACGCTTCCGTCGCCCGAACGGCAATTCCGTTCCTTTGCTTTTGACCGCCGCACAGATTAAAGCTTCCTCCGGCGTCATCGGTTGCGTACTCAATATGACAGACATCACGGAACGCAAAGAGGCGCAACAAGCGGTCCTGCGCAGTGAAAAGCTGGCCTCGGTGGGCCGCATGGCTTCGACGATCGCCCATGAGATTAACAACCCTCTGGAAACCATCGGCCAAGCCGTCTATCTCGCGTTGACCGATCCTGAAACCTCGCAGCAGGCCAAGGCGTATTTGACCCTGGCCGAGCAGGAACTGGAACGCGTCACACACATTACAAGGCAGACATTATCGTTCCACCGCGAGAACAACACGCCACAGTTGATTGACCTGCAGGAGAGCGTTGAGAGCATCTTGAAGCTATTCGCTGCCAGGCTGAAGTCGAGAGAGATTGCTGTCACGACGCGCTATCTCAACATCTCGCGTATAAGGTCCTTCGGTGGCGAAATTCAGCAGATCGTCTCCAACCTGCTCTCCAACAGCCTGGATGCCACCCCGAACAGCGGCAGAATAGAATTTCGTCTTACACCCTCCATCGGGAAGAACGGCTCTCGCCTGGTACGCTTCACGATTGCCGATACCGGTTCGGGCATTCCGCCAGAGCGGTTGGCGAAGATATTCGAACCGTTTTATACCACTAAGGAAGTGGTAGGGACTGGCCTGGGGCTCTGGGTTACAAAGCAGATTGTCGAAAAACGAGGGGCAAAGATTCGGGTCCGCAGCAAGCTCGGAAGTGGTACTGTGTTCTCTATTACCTTTCCAGCAGCGGAATAGCCAAGGTACTCTGAGAAAAGGGCCCGACTGTGACCACGACGAGCGTCGCGACAACATTGGTAGTGGATGATGAGCCCTCGCTTGCCGATACACTTGCGACGATATTCCAGCGGGCGGGCTACAATTCAACTGCCGTCTACAGCGGAGAAGATGCTTTGGTGTTCATCGCACACCATGCGCCATCGCTGGTAATTACAGATGTCGTGATGCCAGGCATGGACGGCATTGAGATGGCTAAGGTTATCCGAAGGTCTTATCCGGACTGTCTCGTCCTGTTGTTTTCAGGAAATGCAGATACGCAGGACTTGCTGAAATCGGCCAAAGACGAAGGATACGAGTTCGAGATTCTGGCAAAACCAGTGCCGCCACTGCATATACTCGAAAAGGTAGCTTCGCTGCTCGGTTAAAAATCTTCTTTCCATTCCGTGATACTACGTCGTGCCGCCCGCACGATCGTCTCATCCAGTGTGACCTTCCCTGCTTCCGTTCTGCTTCGCCGTGCTATTCTGCGGCAAGTACTTGAATGAGGCAAATACGTGACGCGGCCCGATGAGATTTTGCGTGGGGGTGCCGGTGCTGTCTCCTTTGCGGAGAACGGATCGATGGCGCGTTATGCGAAAATCCAGCAATCGCTTCCGGCCCGCGCCGCGTCTGAGTTGCCTCAGTTTATTGCCACGTCAGGTAACCCGGACCAGGCAGTGCTGCAATTGGAAGTGCTGCTGCAGCAGTCTCCCGCCGAGGCCATGGCTGCATTTGAATCCAGTGCGCTGGCGCTGCGATCCTGCGTGGCTTTGTTTGGCTCCAGCCAGTGGCTGGGGCAAACCCTTTTGCAGAATCCCGACTTGCTGCAACTCTTCGCGCGTCCGATGGGACTGGTACATCCCCGCGAGTCCGAGGATTTCCGCGAGCAGTTTGCGCGCTTCCGCATGCGCTCTCATGAAACGCCGCTGCCCGTGCTGCTGGCGCGCTTCAAGCGGCGCGAATACGTCAGGATCTTTATCCGAGAGTTGCTTGGGTTGGCGTCGCTGGCCGAAATCACTGCGGAGATTTCCGCATCTTTCTGACGTGCTGATTGAGCGAGGCGGTAGTGCATTGCGAGAGCGAGTTGCGCCGGCGCTACCAAGGTTGGCCGCAACTCCGCTCCAGCCAGGAGCGCGTGTATCCGGCGCGGTTTTCTGTGCTGGCGTTGGGAAAGCTGGGCGGCAACGAGCTGAACTACAGCTCGGATATCGATCTGCTCTACCTTTGCGACGACGCGGAGGATGCAGGGATGCTCTCGATCTCCGCGCGCGAGTTCTTTACTCGCCTGGCGCAGAAGTTAACCGCCGTTCTCTCCAACGTGAGCGCAGATGGCCAAGTCTTCCGGGTCGATCTGCGCCTTCGTCCGCAGGGAGCTAGCGGAGAGATGGTGGCCGGCTGCGGACAGGCACTGCGCTACTACTGCAGCGTTGCTCAAGACTGGGAGTTGCAGGCGTTGCTGAAGCTGCGCCCGAGTGCCGGCGACCGCACGCTGGCGCGAGAGTTCGTGGAGCAGGTGCAGGAGCTGATTTATTGCAAGCAACTCAGCCTCTCGGCCATTCAAACCGCGGCTCACTCGCTGGAGCGAATCCGGCGAGGCGGAGTGCGGCAAGGTGCGCAGGGATTGGATGTGAAAAATGGCCCCGGCGGTATTCGCGAGATTGAATTTGTAGCTCAATGTCTGCAGCGGGTCCACGGCGGCGGAGAGCCATGGCTGCGTTCCAGTGGAACCCTGTTTGCCCTGCAAAAGCTGCACGACAAGGGGCATATCGGCGATGCGGAGTTTCGGGAGTTATGCGCGACCTATGCCTTGCTGCGCGGCATTGAGCACCGTCTGCAGTGCCGTCAGGGCGCGCAGTCGCATCGCCTGCCGGAGGCGCAGGCCGAGCAGGCTGCGCTTTTCCGCTCAATGGGAGAGGGAGCCGTCCGGAGCGCGCAGGAGTTGCAAAGGATCATGAATTCGGCCAGTAAGCTGTGTGCGCGGGTGCTGCGGCTGGGCTCAGGAGAAGCCACCGGCGAAGCGACGGCGCTGACGGTGAGCCTGGGTGCGCCGGGAGCAGCGCAACTGCGGCGCGACCTGGCGGCGAACTCGGAACGGTTGGCCGCCGCGCTGGCTGCGGATGTCGGCGATCCCACGCTGCGCAACCTGCAGCGCTTTCTCACCGCGGCCTCCACCGGAGAGGAGCGCATTCGCACAGCTCTTGAAAATGTGGAGTGGATTGAACGCGCGCTTCCGGTATTTGCTCGCAGCGCGCTGGCCACGAATATTCTGGCGCGGCATCCCGAGGATATTGTTGCGCTCTTCCAAGGTTGTGAGCAGGCGATGGGGAGATCGATCTCGGATCAACTGCGGATTGAGTCGCGCCGCTGCATGCTGCGCTCCATTGGGACGGACGCTTCTGGAGGAGATGCCGGTATGGGAGATTCTGCGTGAGTATTCGGAGAATTTCGACCGGATCCTGCAGCAAGCCCTGAAGGCGGCGGATGCGCCGGAGGGTTTTGCGGTGCTGGCCGTGGGACGCCTGGCAACCTGCGAACTGGACGCGCTCTCGGATGCGGATCTGGTTTTTTTGCGCAGCGCGGAATGCGATTCGGAGAAGGCCGAGCGGTGCGCTCTCTCGCTGGTTGCGATGTTGTCCGGATACACACGGGAAGGATCAGTGATTGCCGTGGACACCCGGCTTGCGGCCCCACGGGAACGAAGGCGAACTGGTAGTTTCTTCGCGACAGCTTGCGCAGTATTTCGAGAGCGAGGCGAAAGCCTGGGAGACCATTGCCTTCGGCAAGCTGCGGTTGATCGCCGGGGAAGGGCGTGTAGCCGAGGGGGCCGACGGAGTCGCTTGCGACGGCTGCGAAAACGTCTTGCCGCCTCGCCGCGAGTTCATCCCGGAGCTGCGCGCTATGCGCAAGCGGATTGCGGATTCGGGTGGGGCAGAGAGCTTCAAGACCGGCCCGGGTGGTCTCTACGACCTTGATTTCCTGCTGGGGATGTTGGAGGCGCGCGCCGTCAGTGCCTGCCGGCGGAAAGCAACTCTGGCAGCGTCTGGAAGCGCTGCGCGACAGGGAATTGCTTACTCCGGCGCAGGCGCGCGATCTGCTCCATGCCGTCGGACTGTTTCGTCGCGTGGACCATGGCATCCGGGTGGTGGAGGGACGATCCCGAAAATGGCTGCCGGAAAGCGACCTCTTACGGGCAAGCGTGGAGGAACTTGTGCAATGTTCCGGCCTGGCTTCGGCTTTGCGCTCGGAGATGAGGGGCGTGCGCGCCATTTTCGATTCCTTTTTCTCTGATTGAAGAGCGGCATTTCTAATGGTAAAGTCGTTGTCGGTAAAAATCCCGGAAAGAATGTTAGACCAGTTTTCACTGGGCAGCGATGTGGGGAGCTGCCATTAGAGCCGGCGTTGCATTGCGGTAAGCGCAGTTGCGAATTCGGGACTACTCCCATGTCTATCTCACAGGAGGATTGATTGTATGGCGGCTTCCTACAATGGAGTTCCGCTTCCGGCCAAAGGCCGCGCGGTTCAGTTTTTAAACGGAAAATTTGTAATCCCTGATAATCCAATTATCCCGTTCATCGAGGGCGATGGCACGGGTCGCGATATCTGGAAGGCCTCCGTGCGGGTGGTGGACGCGGCGGTGGAGCGCGCCTACGACGGAAAGCGCCGCATCGCGTGGTATGAAGTGTTTGCCGGCGAGAAGGCGAAGGATATGTTCGGCAGCTGGCTTCCGGACCAGACCGTCGATGCCTTCCGCGATCTGCGAATTGGAATCAAGGGACCGCTCACCACGCCGATTGGCGGCGGTATCCGCTCGCTGAACGTGGCGCTGCGCCAGATTCTCGACCTGTATGCCTGCGTGCGTCCGGTGAAGTATTACACCGGCATCCCCTCGCCGGTAAAGCGTCCCGATCGCATGAACATCGTGATCTTCCGCGAGAATACCGAAGACGTATACGCCGGAATCGAGTGGAAAGAGGGAACGCGCCGAGGTCAAGAAGCTCATCGACTTCCTCAACAACGAGATGCTGGCCGGCACCAAGAAGAAGATTCGCTCCGACTCGGGCATCGGCATCAAGCCGATTTCGATTACCGGAACCAAGCGCCTGGTGCGCATGGCCATTGAGTTTGCGCTGAAGCACAACCGCCCTAGCGTGACCCTCGTACACAAGGGAAACATACAGAAGTTTACCGAAGGCGCATTCCGCGAGTGGGGCTATGAGGTTGCCACACAGGAGTTCCGTGCACAGACCGTGACCGAGCGCGAGAGCTGGATTCTGGGCAACCTGGACAGCAACCCCGCACTTACCGTAGAGGAAAATGCGGCCATGGTTGAGCCCGGCATGGAGTTTGCGCCGGAGGATTTCCGCCAGGCCATTTATGCCGAAGTGCGGAGTGTTGTGGATGCCATCTACGCGACTCACGGCGACGGCCAGTGGAAGAAGAAGCTGTTGATCAACGACCGCATTGCCGATTCGATCTTCCAGCAGGTTGTGACGCGTGCCGACGAGTATTCGGTGCTTGCCACTCCGAACCTGAATGGAGATTACATCTCCGACGCATGCGCGGCGCAGGTGGGCGGCCTGGGAATTGCTCCCGGCGCCAACATCGGCGCGGAACACGCCATCTTTGAAGCCACCCACGGCACCGCTCCGAAGTATGCGGACAAGGACGTAATCAATCCTGGCTCGGTGATTCTGTCGGCGGTCATGATGTTGGAATTCATGGGCTGGACGAGAGGCTGCGAAGTTGGTGGAAGACAGCATGGAGCGCACCATCGAGCAGAAGAGAGTGACCTACGATTTCGAGCGTATGATGGAGGGTGCAACCAAGCTGAGCACCAGTGAATTTGCAAACGCGATTATCGAAAACATGGCGGCGATTGCGCCGCTTGTCCGATAATTTCGAGCGCTACCTGAAATTAATCTGTCGCAAGATGTTTTCCGTACTCGTAACTCAACGCCCTTATGCGGCTTGAAAGGAAAAATATGCGCAAGAAAGTTTCAATCGTTGGAGCTGGAAATGTGGGCGCCACAGCGGCCCATTGGATCGCCTCGAAGGAACTGGCCGATGTCGTTCTTATCGACATCATGGAGGGAATTCCGCAAGGAAAGGCTCTCGATCTGCTGCAGGCCATGCCGGTGGAAAAGCGCGACAGCGCAATTCTCGGCACCAATGACTACGCCGATACCGCAAATTCTGACATCGTTATCATCACTGCGGGAATTCCGCGCAAGCCCGGCATGAGCCGCGACGACCTGCTCAACACCAATTACAAGATCATGCAGGATGTGGTGGGCAAGGTTGTGAAGTACTCGCCCAACTGCATCATCATCGTGGTCAGCAACCCTCTGGACGCGATGGCGCAGGCTGCTTTCAAACTGAGCGGCTTCTGCCGCAATCGCGTGATCGGTATGGCTGGCGTGCTGGATTCGGCCCGCTTCCGCACCTTCATCGCGCAGGAACTTAACGTGAGCGTGGAGAACGTTACCGCATTCGTGCTCGGCGGCCACGGCGATACGATGGTTCCGCTGCCGCGCTATTCCACGGTTGCCGGAATTCCCATCACGGAATTGATTGAACCCGCGAAGCTGCAAGCGATCGTCCAGCGTACCCGCGATGGTGGCGCAGAGATCGTAAAGTACCTGAAGACCGGTAGCGCCTACTATGCTCCTTCCGCCTCGGCGGTGGAGATGGTGGAAGCGATCCTCAAGGACAAGAAGAAGATTCTGCCTTGCGCCGTGCATCTGGAAGGCGAGTACGGAATCAACGGACTCTTTGTCGGCGTTCCAGTGAAACTGGGCGCGAACGGTCTCGAACAGATCATCGAGATCAAGCTGACGGCAGAGGAACAGGCTGCGCTGAACAAGAGCGCTGCTTCCGTGAAGGAATTGATCGCCGTAATCGGTCTGTAACTCTGATTTGCTAAATGCTAAACGCAAACCCCGAGGCCGCGGCCTCGGGGTTTGTTTTGCCGTTTGTCCGTTTGTCCGGCGCAGAGCAAGAGCAAGAACTAGACACGCTCGATCATGACGCTCTCCAGCACAACCTCGCTCTTCGGGCGGTCCTGCTGATTGCGGGGAAGTGCGCTGATTTTGTCAGAGACATCCTGCCCTTCGATGACTTCGCCGAAGATGGTGTGGTTGCCCGTAAGCCAAGGTGTAGCGGCCACCGTGATAAAGAACTGCGAGCCATTCGTATTAGGTCCGGCGTTGGCCATTGCAAGCTTGCCAGGCGCATCGAACTTGTAAGGCGAGCCCTTCGTCTCATCCTCAAACTTGTAACCGGGGCCACCCATGCCCGTGCCGCTGGGATCTCCGCCCTGAATCATGAAGTTCGGGATGACGCGGTGGAAGACTGTCCCGTTATAAAGAGGACCGGGACCTTTCTTGCCGCTCACGCTGTCCTTCCAATCGCGCTTGCCCTCGGCAAGTTCCACGAAATTTGCAACGGTCTTCGGTGCTTCCTTCTCGAAAAGGCGGCAGACGATGGTGCCTTGATTTGTGACAAATGTGGCGTATAAACCCGGTGTACGTTCGGCCATAGTGGCTCCTTGCTGGGAATTACTGATAAGTCAGACTAACAGAATTGTGTTGCTGCTTCGATTCCAGCAGTGCGCGGATGCACAATCCCCGCACTGCATGGTCTTGTTTGATTTCCGCGATGCAGCTTATTGTGCAGAAGCCGTCGACTTCCGAACGGCAGATCTCGCGATAACTCCGTCATCAATTTTGATGTGTTTAATTACGATGGCGGTATTGGGCTTGTCATTTGCATTGCGCGGTCTGCGCGCAATCTTCTTGACGAGTTCCACGCTCGAATCGTCGCACTGGCCGAAGATGGTGTAGTTGCCATCCAGGAATGGTGTTGCCACTTCCGTGATGAAGAACTGCGAGCTGTTGGTGTCTTGTCCTGCATTGGCATAGGCGAGCCGACCCGGACGATCGAACTTGAGATCGGGCCACGTCTCGTTCTTGAACTGGAAGCCTACGTCGCCCGCACCGGTTCCTGTGGGATCGCCGCCCTGAATCATGAACTCGGGAATAACGCGGTGAAAGGTCGTGTTGTCGTAGAGTGGAACCCCATGTTTGTTCTGGCCGGTCCTGGGGTCCTTCCAGTCCTTTGTCCCTTTAGCCAAGCCAATGAAATTTGCGGTGCCCAGCGGCGCAGCCTTGGGAAAGAGAACGCAATTCAGATTGCCCATGCTAGTCTCAATGATAGCCACGGGCTGCTCCTTCGTGCCGTGCAGCGCGGCAGTCTGTGTGTTTGCGCTCAAGACCAGCATCAGCAGGCTGGCGACGATCAACAGTTTGCGCATTATCAGTGTTCCTCCGAGTACATGTTGTGAGTTCGGCTGTGTTCTTCAGGAGAGCGTAAGGCGAGAAGTCACACTCAGATTAGCTCTCTTCTTGTCTCCGTCACAGATCCCAGATTATACCGGAGCGCGAGCCGACGCTATGCGGCAAGCATACGAAAACGCCCGGGCTCAAGCCCAGGCGCTGCGGATAATGAATGGCGGATAAAACTAACGATTAGCTCTGTAATCGTCGGGAGAATCGCGATACTGCTCATAGCGCTCGCTGACCATGATGTGGTAGCAAGCCTGACGGCGTTCCTCGGCGGCTTCCACCAGTCCAAGTTGCTGCAACTTGAGGACGTACTGGTCGATCCAAGCCCGCTGCCTGTGGGACATCGGGCCTTTGCCCAAGTCGACGCTTAGCCCAGCCAAGTGCGAGGAGGCTGTGTCGCCGTCAATGGGCGCGGCGTTGTGATTATAGCGTTGCAGTCGAGCCTGCTGATCCACGGTGCGAACTGCCGAGGTGACCTGAATGGGTTGATGAAACTGCGTGTAGAATGCCTGACTCAGATCCTCTAGGAAGGCGCGAGTCCAGGGACGGCAGAAGCGCCGGTTGAGTTCGAGATTGGAGGCAATCTGCATTGCCTTTGAGTCGTGCAGGCTGACCAGTTCCCCGCGCAGTTCAAGCTCTTCGAGTTGCTGGTCATCGCTGATGCGGGTGAGCCTGAGCCGGTCGATCTCCTCATTCTGCCGGAGCATGGAGTCATGCGAGCCGCGCAACACTGGATTCCATCGGGCCACTCGGACGCGTGCGTGGCGCAGCGGGCGTCTGGGAGTACGGTAACGGGAATGAATAGCGAAAGCATAGAAGGGCGCAGCAACCAGAAAAACGAAGATGAGGGCGGAAGAGATTCGGCGCATCATTCAGGAACCATGAAACTCCTACCGGGTATGATGTCTCTATTGCTTCCAGTGTAACCCAGCATCACTCTTTTTCTTCTCAGGTAAACTGCGCAATTCTGTTCAAGGTGGGAGCGCGGGCGCAAAAAAGAAGCGCGTAAGGCAGAGCCTCACGCGCATTCGTACTCACCGCCGGGTTGACGACGGCTATGTGCGGAAGAAGTCGAGGATCGCCTTCTTCATCACCGAGCCGCCCATATCACTGATGGACTTGGTTAGTGGAATGTCTTTCGGGCAGACCTCTACGCAGTTCTGCGCGTAGCCGCATTCCTGAATTCCGCCATCGCCCATCAGGGCCTTTAAGCGTTCTTCCTTCAATACCTTGCCGGTGGGATGCATGTTGAACAGCCGGGCTTGGGCAATGGTCGCCGCGCCCACGAATCCAGTGCTCTCGTTGAACTGGGGACAGGCCTCCATGCAGCAGCAGCAGCTCATGCATTGCGAGAGTTGATAGGCCTGTTCCTGCACCTGGGGAAGAATCCTCGGGCCATCCCCGAGGGCATAGGTTCCGTCAATGGGAACCCAGGCTTGAACGGCCTTCAGGTTTTCGAACAGTACCGAGCGATCCACCTGAAGATCGCGAATCACCGGGAACTTGGAGAACGGCTCAATCGTAATCGGCTGCTCCAAATTGTCCACCAAGGCCGAGCAAGCCATGCGCGCCTTGCCATTGATGATTGCGGCGCAGGAGCCGCAAACTTCTTCCAGACAATTGGAATCGTAGTTGATCGGAGTCGTTGGCTTGCCATCGCGTGTTACGGGATTGACCGCAACCTCCATGAACAACGAGATCACGTTCAAGCCCGGCTTCCATGCCAGCTCGAATTCCTCCCAATAAGGTTCGCTTGTGGGAGTTGCCTGGCGCTTGATCTTGAAAAGTACGCTCTTATTCGCCATGAATTTATAAACCTTTATTGCCTTCCGCTTCGGGTGAAGCGGAAGGCCGGGATCTCGTTTCTACTTGGTGTCATAACGACGTGGACGCGGTTTGATGAGCGAAACGTCCACCGGCTCCCACTCGAAGCGCGGCTCGTCGGCATCGGGCGCAAAGAACGCCTTAGTGGTCTTCAGGAAGTTCGCATCATCGCGCTCGGGGAAGTCCGGCTTATAGTGCGATCCACGAGACTCATTGCGCAGGAATGCACCCTGCGTAATGACGCGCGCAAGCTGCAGCATGTTATAGAGCTGCCGGGTAAAGAGGAACGACTGATTGGACCACATCGACTTGTCACTCAGATTGACATTGCGATAGCGTTCCAGCAGCTCTACCAACTTGACATCGGTCTCCTGAAGTTTGTCGTTGTAGCGCGTCACCGTCACGTTGCGCGACATCGTTTCGCCCAATTCACGCCAGAGCTTGAATGGATTCTCCGTGCCCTGGTTGTTGAGCAGCCGGTTGTTGGCCTCGATCTGCCGTTTCTTCTCGTTCTCAAAGGATGAGGCGAGATTATCCGGAGCCGTCGCCAAACCCTTCGCGTACTTTACCGCGTTCGGGCCAGCCGTGAATCCTGCGTAGATACAGCTCAGCAGGGAATTGGCACCGAGACGATTGGCACCGTGGATCGAGTAGTCACATTCGCCGATGGCGTAGAGCCCCTGAATGTTGGTCATCTGATCGGAATCGACCCAGAGCCCGCCCATGGTGTAGTGCATTCCCGGGAAGATCTTCATGGGAACGTCATGCGGATCCTCGCCGGCAAACTTCTCGTAGATGTCGAGAATGCCGCCGAGTTTGCGATCCAACGTGGCGCGGTCAATATGGGTGAGGTCGAGATAGACCATCGGCTGTCCCTGGATGCCGAGGCCATGCTCGTGAACTACCTTGTGAATAGCGCGGGTCGCAATATCGCGCGGCACCAGGTTCCCGTACTTGGGATACCAGTCCTCAAGGAAGTACCAGCGATCCCCTTCCGGCACCTGCTTTCCGGGACGGGTCTCATTCGCATTTTTAGGAACCCAGACACGACCGCCTTCGCCGCGTGCCGACTCGGACATTAAGCGTAGCTTGTCTTCACCGGGAATGCAGGTGGGATGCACCTGAATCATTTCGCCATTGCCGTAGGCTGCACCCTGCTGATAGAGCGAGCCCTGTGCAGAACCGGTGCAAACCACGGAATTGGTGGACTTACCGAAGATTGCGCCGATACCGCCGGTGGCCATCAGGACGGCGTCGGCAGGGAAGGTTACCACTTCCATCGAGCGCAGATCCATGGCGCAGATTCCGCGGCATACGCGCTGGGAGTCAAGCACGGCAGAGAGGAATTCCCAATACTCGTATTTGTGGATTTTGCCTTCGGACTCAAAGCGGCGCACCTGTTCATCCAGCGCGTAAAGAAGCTGCTGGCCGGTGGTGGCCCCAGCAAACGCGGTTCGATTGAAAAGTGTACCTCCGAAGCGGCGGAAATCGAGCAACCCTTCGGGTGTGCGATTAAAGGGAACGCCCATGCGATCGAGCAGGTCGATGATGCCCGGACCCATCTCACACATCTGCTTGACAGGTGCTTGGTTGGCTAGAAAGTCGCCGCCGTACACCGTGTCATCGAAGTGATTCCAGGTTGAGTCGCCCTCGCCCTTAAGGTTTTTGGCCGCGTTGATGCCACCTTGCGCGCATACCGAGTGTGAGCGCTTCACCGGCACCAGGGAAAAGAGATCAACGTGAGCGCCCGATTCCGCAACTTTGATTGCTGCGGAGAGACCTGCAAGTCCGCCGCCGACGATTATGATTCTTGGAGTCGTTGTCGCCATAAATTCTCTTTCGGCCGGGCCTATCGCGCCTGGCTGCTTAAGATTTTTTGAGGAATCACTCGGCTCTGTTCCGCAGGGGACGTTTGTGTCTGGTCCCAATCCGGATTGCGCTGCTGCGTTGGATATTTGGCTACGAAGGCGTAAATCGTAAGGAGTCCAACGAGCACGAGCACGGCTGAAAGAACGATACCGGCAGCCTGTGCACGCTTTTGAGCTTTGGCTCCGGTCACAATGCCCCACTTGGCGCAAAACAGGAAAAGTCCATAACCGAAGTGCCACGAAGCGGCAACCACGCCCACCACATAAATGGCTAACGCCAGCGGATGTGAGAGTTCGTGTTGGACTTTCCAGAACGCGGCGTCGGAGTGATCCACTAAGTGAACCCCGGCGAAACGCATGTACCAGATGTGATACGTCACATAGGCAAAGACGAGAATTCCAGAATAGCGCTGCAGCGTGTAGTACCAGTTGCCTGCCCAGGGATAGTCAATGACGTTGTTTTCCCCGCGCCACCAGATATACACACCGTATAGAGCATGAAAAGCCAGGGGAATGAAGATGCCGAATATTTCCAGCCCCAGACGGAAGGGAAGAGAGGTTAGAAACTTTACCTGGGCGTTGTATGCAGCCACGCCATTGGTCGCCTCTGCGTTTGAGAGGAAATGCTCCAGCAGAAATAAGCCAACAGGAACAATGCCACTCAGTGAGTGGAGACGGCGCCACAGGAAAGAGTTTCCGGTGCCCGCACGCAGGGGCGCTACGCCCTTGGGCAGGGTACTACTTTTCGATTGAGCGATTGAGGCCACAATGTCTCCTTGAACCGGAAATGTGACGAGAACTTGCAACTACCAACACCTGCAACAATTCACTTGCTCTGAAATGAGCCAACAATGTATCGCAGAAAGTCTTGTTATGCCAATACAAAAAGTTTCAAAAAAATTGCAGGCACGGAGGAGGTTCGATTTCACCCGGGTTTCAGCCCAAAGTCAGAAATAAGTCTCGGCTGTGCCGCTCGAAACACCGCGGCCCGTATTTTCCCACAGTCCGAACGACGGTAGTCCAGGCCAGAGATATCAAGCGGTACCAAAAGCGCGCTGCAATTTGACAAGATTATGTTGGCCAGAACGCGCTAAAATATTAGTTCGCTCCATAGGACTTGCGCCCGCCGGTTTTTCCGTCGTCGTTCTGTCCTGCGAGTCAAGCTCAATTTTTGTAGGAGAATCAGCAATGTCGGACACCAATGGCAACGGACTGCGACTAAAGATAGGTCTCGCGGAGATGCTCAAGGGCGGCGTCATCATGGATGTCATGAGCGCGGAGCAGGCGGAGATCGCCGAGAAGGCCGGCGCGGCTGCCGTGATGGCTCTGGAGCGTGTACCAGCCATGATCCGAGCCGAGGGCGGAGTGGCGCGCATGGCCTCGCCAAAGGTTATCAAGGAAGTCATGAGCACGGTGAACATACCAGTCATGGCCAAGGCGCGCATCGGCCACTTCGCGGAGGCGCAGATTCTTCAGGAACTCGGCGTCGATTACATCGATGAGTCCGAGGTTCTTACCCCGGCAGATGAGGAGCACCACATCGATAAGCACGCTTTCAAGACTCCCTTTGTCTGCGGGGCCCGCAACCTGGGCGAAGCGCTCCGCCGCATTGCCGAGGGCGCTTGCATGATCCGCACCAAGGGTGAAGCCGGTACCGGCGATGTGATTCACGCCGTGAAGCACATGCGCCAGATCGTGAAAGAGATGCTGCAATTGACGGTAATGAGCGAACAGGAGCTCTACCTGGCGGCCAAGACTCATCAGGCTCCCTATGAATTGGTTCGTATGGTTGCGAAGGCTGGCAAACTGCCTGTGCCCAACTTCAGCGCGGGTGGCATTGCTACCCCGGCCGACGCGTCGCTGGTGATGCAACTCGGCGCCGAAGCGGTCTTCGTCGGCAGCGGCATCTTCATGAAGGGCGGCGCGACTCCGCTGGATCTGAGCAGCACAAAGGAACGCGAAGAGGCAGAGTCGCGCGCCAAGGCCATCGTGATCGCGACGACTCACTATAAAGATCCGAAGGTTCTGGCCGAGGTCAGCGAGCAGATGACCGGCACCATGAAGGGCTTGGCCGTCTCTGGAATCGCCGAAGCGGACCTGCTGCAGACACGCGGCTGGTAGATCGTTTGCGAAAAGCGGCGCGGCTCTGTAGTCGTGCCGTTTTTTTGTTTTTCGCCCGGCAGGGGGCACTCGCTTAAAGGGGCAGGTCCTACTCCTTCGTATTCCACTACTCCGGTCTAAGGTCTGTTTTCAGATGACCGCTATCCCGTCCCCCGCCCCCCTGCTGCTAAAATAGCTGCAGGAATGTCCATCAACAGCAGTACCGCGCCCATCAATCAGAGCACTCAAACCGCCCAGCACTCGACGCGTCCGCGCATCGGCTTTGTCAGCCTCGGCTGTCCCAAAAACCTTGTGGACTCCGAAGTCATGATGGGCATGCTCTCCACCAATGGGGCCGAAATCACAGCCCGCGCCGAAGACGCCGACATCATCGTCGTCAACACCTGCTCCTTCATCGACACCGCCAAGCAGGAATCCGTCGATACCATTCTTGAGATGGCCGAGCACAAGATCCACGGCCGCGCCCGCAAACTCATCGTCACCGGCTGTCTTGTCGAGCGTTACCGCGACGAGATTCAGAAGAACATTCCCCAGGTGGATGCCGTGCTCGGCACCGGCGAACTGGCCGATATTCTGGCCGCAGCCGGAATCGCTCCCACACCGGTCGAATCCACTCCCTTCACCATCCTTGCTGATGACGCCGCGCATGCACACTCGCACCCCAGTGCCTCGCAGCAGCTCAAGAGCGGCCTAGCGCCAGTGGTCGGCAGCGTAGCGTTACCCGGCCACCAGCCCGCCTCGCGTCCTGAAGGCGACGCCCGCGAGCAAGCCGGACGCTTCGCCCGCGATGGCTGGGACGGAGCCCGAGCCGAGCTACCCAGCTATCTTTACGACGAGAACACCCCGCGCCTGCTCGCCACCGCGCGACACTCCGCCTACATCAAGATCGCCGAAGGCTGCGATCACCCCTGCGCCTTCTGCATCATTCCCCAGCTGCGCGGCAAGTTCCGCTCCCGCACCATCGAGTCGGTCGTCATCGAGGCCAAGCGCCTCGCGTCCCAGGGCGTTCGCGAAATCAATCTCATCGGGCAGGACACAACCTGCTTCGGCGAAGACCTCGGCCTGCAGGACGGTCTCGCCTCCCTGCTCGAACAGCTTGCACAAATCGAGGATCTCCGCTGGATCCGCTTCCTCTACGCCTATCCCAACAAGATCACTCCGCGCCTGCTGGAAGTTCTCGCAAAGTACCCGCGCCTCTGCCGCTACATCGACGTTCCCATGCAGCACGCCGCGACCCCGGTGCTCAAGCGCATGAAGCGCGGCGGCTCGGCCGAGATATTCCTCAAGCTCATCGCCAAAATGCGCCAGACTATCCCCGATCTCACCCTGCGCACCTCGTTTCTCGTCGGCTTCCCCGGCGAAACCGAGGACGACTTCCAGCAGCTCTGCGAATTCGTGACCGCTGCGCAGTTCGACTGGCTCGGCGTCTTCGCCTACTCCGACGAAGAGGGCTCACCCGCGTTTCTCCTCGGAGACAAAGTTCCCGCCAAAGAAATTGAGCGCCGCCGCCGCAAGCTCATGCAGCTTCAGAAGCGCATCAGCCGCAAGCGCCGCAAGCAGTGGATTGGCCGTGAAATCGAGGTCATGCTCGAAGGCCCCAGCGAAGAGACCGACCTGCTCTGGGAAGCGCGTACTCCCGCCCACGCCCCCGAGATCGACGGCAAAGTTTTCATCAACGATTTCGGAGATCACCACTCTCCCCAGGCCGGCAGCTTCCACCGCGCCATTGTGGAAGAGGCTCACGATTACGATCTCGTTGCGCGGTTGCTGTAAATTGAAAGTGCTCGGGTGTCCACTTTCAAAAAGCTTGCCTTCGGCGCGCCGTTTTTGCGCGTCTAAGGTGGGAGACCGAAGCGTGACACTACCCTGATCTTGATCACTGTGCCATGAAGAAGAAAAAGACATCACTTCGCTGCCCAACATGCCGCAAAATCGTGCTCGCCACAGATCCTGATTTCCCTTTCTGCTCTGACCGCTGTCGGGTCATCGATCTTGGAAAGTGGGTCAGCGGCGGCTATGTCATTTCCTCCCCTGTGAATGATCCCGAATCCGGTGGCGAAGCCGAGTACAATGAGCCCAGAGAGCGCCGCATCGGAAGCCTGCGCAAAGGCCCCGAGGTGCTTGGCTCAGCCAGTGAAAGCGAGAAGCATGGACGCAGTAAGACCAACTGAGGATTCCGCTCAGCCCCCGGTTCAGCACACGGGTCAAGCTATGGATCGACCCACGGGGCAACACACGAAGAAGGGTTCAGCCCGCCCCACCCGCCCGTACTGGGCTTGGACGGTCGCAACTTTCTTCGGCGCCGGCGCGCTCAAGCCTGGCCCCGGAACCTGGGGCTCGCTGGGAGCCGTGCTCACCTGGGCGCTGATCGCCCGCACACTGACGCCGCACCTGCTGATTCCCGGCGCTCTCGTCTACTGCGCATTGGCCACCGCCATCGGAATTCCCGCCGCAACCCTCACCGCACGCGCATGTCATCGCGATGATCCCTCGCATGTCGTTATCGATGAAGTTGCCGGCCAGATGCTCACGCTCGTCGCCGCTCCGCTCACATGGAAGGCGCAGCTTACGGGCTTTATACTTTTTCGCGCCTTTGATATCGTCAAACCGCCGCCCATCCGCCGCCTTGAGCGCCTGCGTCCGGAGGGCGTTGGCATCGTGGTGGACGATCTCGGCGCAGGTCTTTACGGATTCATTGTTCTTCAGCTTTTGCTGCACTTTGGCATCGTAAGATAGTTAAGAGCGCGCACGACCTATGAGCCGATCCGTCGAATCTCCCGTCATCCTCTCCGTCGAACCCGCCTTTGCCCTTCCCGGCGGCGAAATCACCCTGCGCGGTCGAGCTCTGATGGCCAGCCTCGCCGAGCCCACGCGGGTCCTCTTCGGAAGCGCCCCTGGCACCATCGTCTTCGCCACTCCCGCGCAACTCACCGTGCTTGTGCCGGAGAACGCTGAAGGCGATACGGTCACAGTCACCACCCCCCAGGGCTCTGCCTCGTCGGCCTTTACCCTTGCCACTCTACTTTCCGAGAATCTTCACCCTGTCGCCAATCCTGCCGTTGACGCCGCGGGAAACATCTATGTCACTTTCTCCGGGACACGCGGTCAATCTGTGCCCATCTCGCTATTCCGCATCGATGACGAGTCAACACTTCAACCAATTAGTGCCGAAGTAGTCAATCCCACCGGCCTCGCGCTCGATGATGGCGGAAACCTCTACGTCTCCTCACGTCACGACGGCGCTGTCTATCGCCTCTCCACTGCTGGCGATCTATCCACCTACGCCGAGGGCATGGGTGTCGCCACCGGACTCGCCTTCGACGAGATCGGCAATCTCTATGTCGGAGACCGCAGCGGCACCATCTTCAAAATTGCGCCCGATCGCCAGATCTTCGTCTTTGCCACCATCGAGCCCAGTGTAGCCGCGTATCATATGGCCTTCTCGCCCAACGGAAAGCTCTACGTCACCGGTCCCACAACATCTTCGAACGACTGCGTGTATGAAATTGATCAAAACGGCGTCGTTACGCCTTTCTTCGGCAACCTCGGACGTCCGCAGGGTCTTGCCTTTGACCTTGGAGGCAACTTGTACGTGGCTGCCTCCTGGCACGGCCGCCGCGGAATCATCCGCATTACGCCGGAAAAAGAGGCTTCCCTTGTGATCAGCGGAACCAATCTAGTCGGACTGGCCTTCGACCCAAACCACGCGCTCATTCTTGCAACCAACGCTGCGGCTTATTTCCTGCCCTGGAGCATTCCCGGATTCACTGTCACTCCTGAAATTCCAGAACCATAAGCCCGTGCAATGATTGGTTTGTTCGCGAAGCGCCTGCCGAGACACTTCCCGCGCCGCCTGGGCAGCGCGGGAGCTCAGGAATAGGTGAGGAGAAGAACTCCGCTGCACACAAAGATGGTGGCGATCCAGCGGCGGCGATCCACGTTTTCATGCAGAAAGAGCTTGGCGGCGATCGCGTTGGCGACGAAGGTGAGCGCGGCCGAGGCTGGGCCCATGAGGCTGAGGTCTGCCCAGGAGAGGCCAATAAGGTTGCTGAAGAAGGCCATAGCCATAAAGAAGATGCCACCGAAGAGCGCTCCGCGGGAGAGCACGCGGACGATTACGGAAACGAAGCCGTGATCGCGGTGGAGCTGGCCGAGGTCGCCGATGCGGCGCATCGCGTGTGCGATGAGAACATCTCCGGCGGCGGAAGCGCAGACCGTGGAGAAGATGCAGATCCATGTGTACAGGTTCCTCATACCTGCTCCTGCATGGTTTCAGCGTGGGATATGTGGACGGGTGGATGCTCGGTGCGCGACGGGCCGCCAGCGACGAGGCCGACGCCAAGGGTGACAAGCACTATGCCCGCCCATCGTTGCGGGCTGACGTGCTCATGTAGCCAGAAGTGGCCGAGCAAGGCCATGAAAACGTATCCGACGGAGGTGGCGGGAAGAACGTAAGTGAGATCGGCAAAGGAGAGCGCGGTCATGTAGCTGGACATGAAGCCGAGCAGGGAGAAGATTCCGAAGATTACCCAGGGATTGGCGAGGGCGGAGAAAACATGAGTGAGGTGGTGAATGTCGATGGAACCGACATCTCTCATGCCGCGCGCCAGGAAGGAATCTCCGATGGATCCGAAGACAATGATGCAAAGCAGGACGATATATTTGCGAGGCGTCAAAATGCGTTTCCTGACCGTGGCTTCAAAAGTTCAAAGTACAAGGATAACAAGATGCAAAAGCTGTTTCTATTGGGTGCTCTACCTACTACCGAGAGCCCACTCGTGTAACTCGCCAGTTTGGCGGAGAAGCTGAAGCTGGGAGCGAATGTACTCGAACTGGCTTTGGAGCAGTGCGACCTGCCGGTTGGCGACATCTGCGCGCGCCAGCTCCTGATCCTGGGCGCTGGCGTGTCCGTTCTCTATCTGGAGTTGGACGGCGTCGATGTTGGCCTGGGCGACTTCATACTCAAGGCGGGTGACTTTGTTGGAGGCCTCCAACTGTCGAACGGTGTGCTCGGCAGTGGTGGCATCAGTGACAACCTTATCGCGTGCGGCCTGCGCATCGGCCTCCGCACGCAGAGCTTCGGCATCGGCGGCTGCGGCTTTAGCGTTCTGAGCGAAATTTAAGATGGGAAAGCGGAAGTTGATGCCGAAGCTATAGTTATGCGGTGAGAACTCTTTATAGTACTGGGCGTAATTGTTGAAGGTGGCGAACTCGGCATACTGTCCGGCAAAGTCGAGGGAAGGATAGTTCATGCGGTGCTCCGCGCGGGCTCGATCTTTAGCGGCACGGACGTTCTCATCGGCGATGCGAACGCTGGCGGAGTTGGCGAGCGCGACAGAAGCTAGATCGCCATCGGCACGAAAGCCTGGAGTGACGGGAATGGAGGCGCTTACGGTTCCCAGGGTTGCGGGTGAGCGGCCGATGATTTGTCCCAGACGCACACGGAGTACGTCGAGACTTGTTTCCAACTCGGCGATGCGGAGATCGACGCGTGCGGCGTCGAGTTCGGCGCGCTTACTCTCCAGCACACTGCCAACCCCTTCCTGTTGCCGTTGCTGCGCGATGTAGAACGCCTGGTCCACAGCCTGCTTTTGCTGTTGCGCGGCGTTAAGGCGCTGCTGGGTGTTATCGAGTTCGATATAGAGCAGGGAAGTATCGAGGATGACCTGCTCGATGCGATCCTGGTAGTCGATTTTGGCGGCAATGGAATCGCTGTGTGCGGCCTTGATGGTTTCGCGAGTGGCGAAATTCAGTAGGGTTTGATCGTGGGTAAAGTTGAAGATCGAAGGTGCTTGTCCGGCAATGGCGATAGGCTGGCCAACGCTGTAACCGAGGCCGGAGCCGAAAGTTAGGGTGGGAAGGTAGGCATAGCGCTCGGCGCGATAACGCGCGGCGGCGCGGTCGCGGTCGGCAGACGCGGCGATGATGATGCCGCTGTGCTTGAGGGCAAGTTCGATTGCAGGCCGGAACTCGATGGACTGCGCGCAGAGGGGCAGCGCAGCCGCTATCAAGATTAGCGTTAGCAGCAGCGCCGTTCTCGGCCGCGGCTTGGCGATTAAGAGGGTCCGGAGTTTCGGGAAGCTTGTTCTCGTCATGGTTCGGTCGTAATCCTTCACACGCGGGCTCTAACGTCGCTCCAGGCGCCGGAGGGATTCCGCAGCGGGGCGATAAGAACTGGCCAGAACGAGCGCGGCCCTGAACTCGGCGGCAGCTTGGCTGGGGTCTCCGCTCTTGAGCAGAATCTCGCCGAGTAGATAGTGAGCGCGAAAGAGCGGGGCTGATTCCTCGGGACTACCGCTCTGGATATAGGCACGCATCTGCTGCGCGGCCAGGTTAAGGTTGCGCCTGGCATAGAAAAGCAGATCCGCGGCGTCGTAATGGTCGGTTGGTCGGATGCGGGGAGATTGGATTGCGCGCTCCACGGTCTGCTGCATGCGATCCCAATTCTTCCGGTCGCGCAGGTAACGGGCGAAATCGAGATAGCTGCTGGCCGAATCGTGATCGAGGCGGATTGCCTCGATGTACTCGTGTTCAGCCTGTTCATATTGGCCCCGGTTGGAAGCAGTCATGGCACGAACCCATGCGGCATCGGCGGGATGCTCGGGGGCGAGCTCGGCTGCCAGCGCCAGAGCTTTGTCGCTGCCCCCGCCAACGATGATGGGAGCAATCGCGTAGTACGCAGCAAGATCGCGGGCGATGGCGATGTTCTGGCGGTCGAGTGAACGCGCGGCAGTAAAGGCCGCCACAGACTTTCGCGCCAACGGGTACGCAGTAAGTGCGCTGGCAGCATTGGCTTTCTGGCCGTAACTGCGCCCGACCCAGAGCTGAAAGGCTGCGTTCCTGGGATCAACCTGGGTGGCGCGTTCACAATATTGCGCTGCGTTATCCCAGTCGCCCAACGCATAGTAGAGGCGGCCGAGATAGTTGAAAGCTACGGCGTTATTGCCCGCTGCCTGCACGGTAAGCAGGCGCAAAGCCTCATCGGCGCGTCCGGCATCGAGGAGTTCGCGAGGCTCTGTCGCGGCGTTGCCGGCCAGCGGCAGAAGCAGCACACACGACAGCAGCAAAGAAAGCAGCAGCCGGCGGCTAACAGAAAAAAGCCGGCACAAGGGAGCGTGTCTTTCTGTGCGCATTACGAAGGATTCTCGGTGATCTTTACCTCGACACCATCCGACATGGGTGACGGGCTGAATGACTGAACCGCAATGAGATCGCCGTCGGAGATGCCGCTGAGGATTTCGACACGGGTCAGATTGGAGATGCCGAGCTTGAGGTCGCGACGGCGCAGGTGGTCGCCCTGAAGGACATAAACGTAACTATGGCCATTGTCCTCGCGCACCGCTTCGCGCGGCACAGTGAGAGCATTGTCCCTGCTATTGGAGATGATTGTGGTGTTCACGTCTATATTCGGCAGCAGCAGGCGCTCGGAGTTATCTACCTTACACAGCACCTCGGCGACCACGCGGGAGCCGCGGTTGACGACTGTGGAAGGCAGGCTGGCGACAGTGCCTTGCCAGGAGTGTCCGGGCAGCGCGTCCCAGGTAATCTTTACAGCCTGTCCGATGGCCAGGTGCCCGATCTCGGGCTCGTCAACGAAGGCGCGAACCTGCAGTTGCGACAGGTCGGCCTCCTGCAATAACAAGTCCCCGATATTGACCCAGGCGCCAACGCGTGCTGGAAGGAAGTAGACGGTACCGTCGAAAGGGGCGCGGATGTTGCACTTGCGCATGACCTCCTCGGCGAGATCGACGTTGACCTTGGCATCTGTGATCTCCGACTGTGCGCGGGCCTGCTCCTGGGGCGAGTAGCGGACGTGCGATTGAAGCTGGGTGAGGTCGGCTTGGGCGCTGTCGAGACGGTCGCGAGCGGCAGCTACTTCGGTCGGGGTGGCGGCTCCGCGCTGCTGAAGCCGTTCGAGTGCGGAGAGTTGGCGTTGCGCTGCATCGCGCTCTGTAGTGGCCTTCTGTAGGTCGGCATTTCGGAGGAGCAACTGCTGCTGGCTGCCCCCAGCCATAAGTTCGCCGTATTTCGCCTGGGCCCCCTTGAGGCGGGTCAGTGCGGTGGCCAGATCGGCGCGAGCGCGGGTGTCATCGAGCACAAGCAGCAACTGTCCGGCTTTTACCTTAGCACCTTCCTTTACCAGAATTGTCTGCACCGTGCCGGACAGCGGGGCATGGGCCTCAAAGCCGTGAATGGGCTCGACCTTTCCGTTGGTGGTGATGGAGCTGGAGACTTCCTCACGCACCGGTCTGACGACCGAGATGCGGATACGACGAGGGCGAAATTCAACGTAGGCCCCAATTCCGACCACAAGAATCAGAAGGATGACCAGTACCGTGATCCAAGTTCGGCGAGCTCCGCCGACCGAGCTGTTTAAGGTTCCGTTTGCCATGAGTAAGGTTCCAGTATAAATGAGCAAAGGGCTTTGAATAACCCCAGACTAGGAGCTTAGCTGCAGATTTGGCAAATTGCTTTTGACTATTTTCGCAAGAGAGCACGCAGGAAAGGAAAAAATCATCGAAGTAGGGAGACACGATAGAAGCAGACAGAAGGTGCAGAGCCCTGACGAGGTCGCGGGGGAGGTGAGAGTCGATGCTGGTGAGGAGATGGGCGGACATTCTAAAGAAAGCGTTTGCAGACGTTGACCGGAATCACACGATGGCCTTTGCAGCGGGCCCTTGCCTATTACTTCATGCTGAGCCTGTTCCCGGCGCTGATCGCTTTGTCCGCCGTTGTGGGGTATCTGCCAGTGGCCGACCCCTTCAATCAGATGTTGACGTTGATGGCTCGCTTTGTGCCCGCCGACAGCATGGGGGTGGTACGTCAGATTTTGCATGACGTGATTACACCGCATCGCGGAGCGCTGCTGTCGTTTGGACTGATCGGCACGCTGTGGACGGCCTCCAGCGGCTTTGCCGGGATCATCGAGGCACTCGAATGTGGCGTACAACGTGCCGGAGACGCGCCCCTTCTGGAAGACGCGCGGGTTGGCCGTACTCTGACGTTCCTTGTTGGTGGGCTGCTGCTGGTGGCATTGGGATTGATGCTGGTAGGCCCGAGCTTTGGCGCATGGCTGGCCGGAGTGCTGCACCTGAGCTTTCTGTGGGCACGCATTTGGCCGATACTGCGCTGGGCCGTTTCTGCGGCGTTCATTGTGATGGCGGTGGAGAGCTTGTACTTTCTTGCGCCAAATGTGAAACAGCGCTTTGGTCATACGCTGGTGGGCGCGGTGTTCGCGGTTGCTGCTTGGCTCGGGCTCTCGTTTGCGCTGGGAATTTATTTTCAGAGTTTTGCGCACTTCAATCGCACCTATGGCGCGCTGGGTGGGGCGATTGCACTGATGACCTGGCTGTACTGGAGTTCGTTCGTGATCCTGCTGGGCGCTGAGATCAATGGAGAAATACTGCAGGCAAGCGGAGACGGAACGCTGCCGCTCAAGCAGGCTCCGCCAAAGAAGGTAAAGCCGCGAACGGTTTCGGAGAACGACATTGCAGCGTAACCCAGCTCCCACATTCGCCGAAAAAGTGCCAATGGTGGGCCACTGGTGTGCGGGTCGGCTAGAATAGCCGGATGGCTACGAAGAAGAGGACTGCATCGAAATCCATACCCCAGGGCGCGACCCGGCTCGGCTATACACCGGACCACGCCGCCAGTGGGTTGGATCACAACTTTCCAGCGATTGAGTGCTGGCCCAACCAGTTTCCCAGCTACGTGATCGAAATCGACATTCCTGAATTTACCTCGGTGTGTCCCAAGACCGGACTGCCGGACTTTGGCACGGTGTGGATTCGGTACGTGCCTGACAAGCTCTGCCTGGAGCTGAAATCGCTGAAGGAATACATCAACGAATACCGCAATCTCGGAATCTTTCAGGAAAATGTGGTGAACCAGATTCTTGAGGATGTGGTGAAGGCCACCAAGCCAGTATGGTGCGAGGTGCGGGGACAGTTCCGTCCGCGCGGCGGCCTGGGGACGCTGGTGGAAGCGCGCTGGCCTAGACAAAAGTAAGCAGAATTCATCGGTGGATTCGACTCATTCAGATAACGAGGCAGACCGCTTGGCTCCAGAGCAGGGACAGTGTGAGGCGCTGGGCAACGACGGCGCTGGTGATACTGACAGCGCTGAATTTTGTGAATTACATCGACCGCTCGGTGCTGTTTGCCGTGCAGCCGTTGGTGCAGCACGAATTTCCGGGCTCGGATGCGAAGTTCGGGCTGCTGACCACGGCGTTCTTCTTCTGCTATATGGTGACGGCCCCGCTGGTCGGCTGGCTGGCGGATCGCCATCCGCGGCGGCTGATCATGTGCGTGGGAGCGCTGATCTGGTCCGCGGCGACGCTGCTGACGGCGGTGACGCACAACTTTACAGAGCTGATGATCCGGCACACGCTGGTGGGGGTGGGCGAGGCGACGTTTGTTGCCATCGCTCCATCGTTCCTCTCCGATCTGCTATCCGGAGTACCGGCGCGGCAGGGTGCTGGCAGTCTTCTACATGGCGATACCCGTAGGTACGGCGATGGGATATCTGCTGGGCGGCGCCATGGCCGCACGCTGGGGTTGGCGCGCACCGTTCCTGGTGGGCGCGGTGCCGGGTGCGGTGCTGGGTTGTTGTTGCTGCTGGTTCCGGAGCCTGTGCGTGGAGCACAAGACCGGCTGGCGGTCACCTTGGAGCGCGGAACGTTTCATGGGACTCTGGCGCAATCCGGCGTTCTGGAGCGCGACGCTGGGCATGGCGATGATGACCTTTGCGGTGGGCGGGATGCAGGTCTGGATGCCGACATTTCTCTTCGCGCATTCGGGGAGTTCCGCTGGCAACGGCGAATCTGCGCTTCGGGTTGATGACGCTGGCGGCGGGAATTCTGGCCACGGTGTCAGGCGGCTGGCTGGGCGACCGGATGGAGGCACGCAAGCGCGGCGGGCACTGCCTGATCTCTGCGATCGGAATGACGCTGGCTCTGCCTGCGGTGCTGCTGGCGGTCTTTCACGCCGGTTCAGTGGATGTATCCGGCGATTTTTCTTGGTGAGTTTTTCCTGCTGCTGAATACGGCTCCGCTGAATGCGGCGATCTTGAATTCGGTTTCGGCACCGATTCGCTCGACGGCATTTGCGGTAAACATCTTCACGATTCACCTGCTGGGCGATGCGTTTTCGCCGAGCCTGATGGGCTATATCTCTGACCGGAGCAATATGCAGATGGCGTTTGTGGCGGCTTCGGCGGCGATTGCGATTTCGGCGGGAGTGCTGTTTTTGGGCAGTGCGCTATGCCCCGCAACTGCCGCAGGGAGATGAGGCGTGAGCGCGTGGCATACGCTGAATCTGCTGGCGGGAGCAGGGCTGGGCGCGACATGGCTGTATCACGCCGTGGCGGCGCAGCGCGGAATGCGGCAGATTCGCCGACCTGACGCAGCCTGAATATGCGGTTCCGCCGGGGACGAAGTTGCCGCGGGTGAGCATCATCGTTCCGGCACGCAACGAGGCCGCGATGATCGAGACGGCGGTGCGCTCGCTGCTCGCCATCGACTACCCGGACTACGAACTGGTTGTGGTGGATGATCGCTCGGAGGATGCGACGGGCGAGATTCTGGATCGGCTGAAGGCGCGAGCATGGCGCAGCGGCTGACGGTGGTGCATGTGCGCGAGCTGCCGTGCGGGCTGGCTGGGCAAGACTCACGCGATGTGGAGCGCCGCGCAAGCGGCGACCGGCGAGTGGATTCTGTTCAGCGATGCCGACGTGGTGCACGCACCGGCGGCGCTGCGGCGGGTGGTGCATTACGCCGAACAGGAGCAGGCCGCCCACATGGCGCTGCTGCCGACGATGCTGATGGAGAGCGTTGGCGAACGCATGATGATTTCGTTCTTCCAGGCGATGTTCATCTTTGCTCATCGTCCGTGGAAGGTGCGCGATCCGAAGGCGCGGGACGCGATGGGCGTGGGCGCGTTCAACATGGTGCGGCGCACGGCCTATGAAAAGATCGGCACATATCGATCCATGCGGCTGAGCGTGGTGGACGATATGCGGCTGGGCGAGAAAGTGAAGCAGGCGGGGATGGCCTCACGCGTTGCCTTTGGCGACGGCATGGTCAGCGTGCGCTGGGCGGTGGGGGCGCACGGCGTGGTGCGGAACCTGACGAAGAACTTCTTTGCCCATCTGCACTATAACGTTGCTTTTGCGGTGATGGCCGCGCTTGGGATGCTGTGGCTGCATCTGGGGCCGTGGGTTGGAACGGCTTTTGCGACCGGTTGGGCGCGCGCGGGGTATGCGGTTGCGCTTGGCTGCCTGATAGTGGTGTACGTGGGGATGGGAAGGCGCACGAAGATCGGCGTCGGCTATGTGCTGCTGCATCCGGCAGCGAGCGTGCTGATGGTGTTTACCTTGCTGCGCTCCACGGTCTGACGCTGGCGCACGGCGGCGTGGAGTGGCGCGGGACGTTCTATCCGCTGGAGGAGCTGAAGAGAAATCGCTGAGAGGAAGTGTGCGACTGGGCGGCGTCGCCGCAGGAGTCACTACCAGGCGCGGTTGCGCTTACTGAAGGACGAGGTTCCTGCCATTGGTGGCGGGCTTGGCCTGAGCAGCATCAAACTCCGCTGGCGGCTCGCCGGCGGCGACGCGAATCTGCTCGCGGTCTTTTACGGCGATGATGGGATGGCCGCCGCGAGATTGGGTGACATCGCCCAGGACGGCGATGACCTTGCCGCGCAGGTAGGAGAGGTCGCCAACTTTGGCGCGGTTGCGTCCGGAGACTACCGCCTGAAACGAGCATTTGTGGCTCGGGCAGAGCGAGAGATGAGTATTGCCGCTCTTGCGAATGGTGACCCGAAAGACTTTTCCCGCAACACATCCGTGATTGCCGATCAACTCCGATGCGTGCGGAAGCAGGAGTGCACTCGACTTGGAGTTAGCGCAACGGGGAGTCAGGCTGCTGCGCCGGTGCCGGGGTGGTGGGAGTAGCGTTCTGCCGCGCCAAGGCAGGTGTGGTGACGAGCAACAGGGCAGCGCACAGAGAAAGTGTAAGTTCACTTGGTGGGTTCCATTTTGAGCGAATTGTTGAAGCGGTTGAAGTAGTTGAACAGACCGATGGCGGCGGCAAGCTCGATGATTTCGCCTTCGTCAAAATGCTGGCGCAGTTTGGCCCAGAATTCGTCGTCAATGCCGGTGGAGTCGAGCGTTTCGCGCTCGGCAAGTTCGAGGGCGGCTTTTTCGCGCGGATTGAAATCGGAGCGGGTGCGGAAGTTGGCGAGGTCGGCAAGCTGTTCCTCGCTCCATCCGTAGCGGTGGGCGAGCTCGGTGTGGGAGTTGAGGCAGTAGTCGCAGTTATTGATCTGCGAGGTGCGGACGATGACCAGTTCCTTGAGTTTGACGCCGACGGTTCCGGTCTCCATGACAGCGCGGAAGTGAGCGATCATGGTGCGGAGAATCTCCGGGCGGTAGGCGACGGTGCGAAACATATTGGGCACGTTGCCGCGCTCTTTTTTGTAGTGGTCAAAGATTTCCTTGGCCGAGTGGGTCGGCCGCTTCATAGGCGATGGTAGGTATGCGGGACATGGGAGTATTGTGGGGCCGGAAGGGCGGTGTGTCCAGTGGATTGCATAAGTAAAAGGACGGCATCTTGAGCCGCCCCGTTCGTAGTTATGGTCAGAAATGCTGTTTCAGGAGCTTTCTGCAGCGCGGTCAATCTTGAAATGCACCGATTGCCTGCAGTCTCGTCGTCCTGAATGTCAAACACTTTGTAGAGCTTCGTGATCTGCAGCAGATCGTGCACCTTCTTGGTGAGGTTGAGCAGTTTGAGTTCGCCACCTGCGTTGCGAATGCTGGTGAAGGCGCTGACGAGTTCGCCGACCCCGGAGCTGTCAATGTAGGTGACGTCGCCGAGGTTGAGGACAATTCTTTTGTGGCCCTGTGCGGATAAGTCCTTCATGGTATCGCGCAGCACGACACTGCCCTCGTCGAGTGTAATACGCCCGCTGAGATCCACGATGGTGACACCCTCCACCTGACGCGAGCTTGCTTTCATCGTCACTGGTTGTCCTCCTTACTGCCGCCGCGGCCCGGACCGCGTACGAACTTAATCATAATAACTTCAGTGCCGGGAGACAAGGTTCGAAAATGAATTTCGTCCATGAATGTCCGGATCAGAAAAATTCCGCGTCCCGATTGCTTGAGCAGGTTTTCCGGGGCGAGCGGGTCGGGGAGCGTGGCTGGGTCCAGCCCTGGACCTTCGTCGCGTACGGCCACGGTCAGGGCATCGGGTGTGCTGTCGAAGGAGACGGTCACGTGCTTGGCAGATCATAGCGGTTTCCGTGGAGTACCGCATTGACGGTGGCTTCGCGCACGGCCATGGCGATGCGGCCACAGTCATCGGCAGTCAAAGCCGGATTTGGCGGCAACCTCGGCGGCGGCCTGCTCGGCCTTGTTCACACTCGCCAGAGTGGATTCGAGGGTGTAGGAAACCCTGGTTGCATTCATCGTGTGCGTCTATCCGTGCTTCATTGGAAACATCCAACAGTGCGTAAGTGTTCGTCGATCGGCCGTCATGAATCAATTTACCAGTTCAGGCGAATCAAGTCGCCCACAATCGCTGCCTCCAGGGCGGCCAGCTCGGCAGAAGCGCAGTTGCGTGAACCAGTTCGTCTGCCGGATAGGTGGTGGGCACGGCGAGAACGGGCATTGCCTGCTTCTGATGCAGAACGGATGCCGTTGGGTGCATCTTCGACCGCCACGCAGTCAGCGGGGGCGAGGCCGAGCAGAGCTGCTCCGCGGCGGAAAGGCTCGGGATGCGGCTTGCCGTGCTCGATGTCAGTGCCGGTAATCATGAGTTCCGGGATCGGGAAGGCCGGCGACGCGGAGGCGGTGGGAGGCCAGATCGCGGGTTCCACTGGTGACGATGGCCCAGCGGCGCGGAGGCAGCGAGGCGAGCAGGCGAGCGGCTCCGGGAAAGACGACGACATCGTGGGATTCGGCAATTTCGCGGCGCTCCAGGTCGCGCAGCTCGGCTTCGGCGTCGAGTTGCGGCGCGAGCAGGCGAACCGTGTCGATGGCGCGGCGTCCGTGGGCGGTGTGGGCGGTCTGGTCGGGATCAAGTCCGTTGCGCAGGCCCCAGTCGCGCCAGACGCGAGTGACTCCGGCGGTGCTGTCGATGAGCACGCCGTCAAGATCGAAGAGAATGCCTTGCACGAGCAGAGATGCCATGGATCGAGTGTAAAAGAAAAAGATTGCAGCAGCGTTGTTACGAGTAACTGGGAGTGGATTCGGCAAAGTTCATGCGAATTGCTTAGGGCGCAGGGGATCGAAACGTCCTATGATGGCGCCAGAGATGATGAATATGCGGAATCGTGATTGCTGCGGGTTGTAATGCTGATGTCGCTGTTAGCGGTTTGCGTGCCGTGCTTTGCGGCGGAGAAGCTGATTGCATTGACCTTTGACGATGGGCCGCGGCCTTACGTGCTCTACGGCGTGAAGCAGCCGGGAGCTGCGTAGCCTGCAACCCCAGGAATGCTCGACGTGCTGGACCGCAATGGCGTGAAGGCAACATTTTTCTACATGGGCTGGAGGCTGACGCCGAAGACCTGGGGCGAGACTCCGCATGAAACCAACATTGGCGTGAGCTGCCTGGATGCGGCGCACGACGTGCTGCGGCGCGGGCACGAGATTGAGAACCACACCTACAGCCATGCCGATCTGCGCATTGCCGAGCGCAAGAAAGGCGAGGCGCTGGGTGCTGAATGACGTAGAGCGCGGAGCCGAGGCGGTGAAAGGCGTAACGGGAACGAAGCCGCTATGGCTGCGTCCGCCGGACTGGGATCTGACGGACGATGCGCGGCACGATCTGGAGGCTCACGGCTTCCACATCCTGACGATTTCGAGCCAGAACCCGATGGCGCTGCGCGATGTGAATTCGCAGGACTACCTGTGCGCGGGCAAGGGCGTGGGCTGCCCGAAGCCGTCGCTGGCGCAGAGTGTGCTCAAGGCCATCGAGCAGCGCGAGAAAAAAGGCGTGTACACGCACGTGCTGGCCTTCCATGAGCTGACGACCACGACCGCGCAATTGCCGGAGCTGATTACGGCGCTGAAGGCGAAGGGGTATCGGTTTGTGACGGTCACGGAGTATATGAAGCTGGTGAAGAATTGAACGGCAGGAGCAACTCAACTGGCTCGTATTAGCAAAAAATGGTCTAACTTGGGACACCTGAGTTACTGAGAAGATACTTCGCCCATCTCCGGACCCGCCTCATCATCGAAGAAATCCGAGTCGATGCGCTTGACGGCATAGCTGTTCACCGTGGACACGCCGACGCCGTATTCAAACATGAGCTCCCCTAACTGTGCTCCGTTAATTAGGATCACCCTGCTTTCAATTCCCTGAACGTAGTCCCGTGCCTCCGTAGAGAAGGTCGAGGTCGTGATGAAGATTCCCTTCTTTGCCTTTTTCCCGTACAGGGCTCCGACGAATTTTTGTATCTCCGGGCGTCCTACGGTGGCGTTGTCCCACCGTTTAGCTTGGATGTAGAGGAGGTCAAGGCCAAGTTTGTCTTCCTTGATAACACCATCAATGCCGCCGTCTCCAGCCTTGCCAATCGCCTTTCCAGCGTCGGAAAGGGAGCCCCCGTAACCCATTGTCGTCAGGAGTAGCACCACCAATCGCTCGAAAAAATCGGGTGGAGAGGATTTGACTCGCGCCAGCAAGTCGGATTCAAGTTGTTTCCGGAGCTTCAGGTATCCTGAAGCTAGGAGTTCCTCTGGAGTCTCGCTAGATTCCTCCGGCGATTCAGCAATTGGCTGCTCCCCAGTAGACTTCTTCGGTGCGTGAAACTCCAAGAACTCAGGAAAATTTCTTAGAAATTTCACATCGATGTTTGACGGGTTCTTGCTAAGGACCGTGCTTCCACGCTCGGTGATTTGGAAATGGCTGCGCTTTGGGTAAGAAAGAAGACCTGCCTTCTTTAGGTACGTTCGTGCCCAGCCGACCCGGTTGTCGAAGATTCCTCCGATACCACTTGGCAACGTTTCCTTTAGTTCCGATCCTGTCAGAGCGAACTTTTTGGCGAGATCGTTGGTTGCTTCGCGAATCTGGTGCGCCTTCCCGTCGCCAGCGAGGGACAGCAACGGGAGCATTGCAGTCTGGTAGTCAGGTATAGCCATCTGTCTCGTCTTTAGCTCTGGATTGTTGATTATCCAGCTTACGCCAGCTGAATCCTGTTAATCCACCTGCTTTTTCAACTCATACAACAAGTTCATCGCCTCGCGGGGGCTCAGGGAGTCGAGGTCGGCTTCGCGCAGGCGGTCGAGGACGGTGTTGGAGACGGGGGTGAAGATGGTTAGCTGCACGGGGCCGGATTTCTCCGGCTTGGGGGCAAGCTGGGTGGTGGCGGTGTGCTCGGCGTTCTCGTGCTGGTGCAGGACCTCGCGGGCGCGGGAGATGACTTCGGCGGGAAGGCCGGCGAGTTTGGCGACCTCGATGCCGTAGCTCTTGTCGGCGGCGCCGGGTGAGACCTTGCGCAGGAAGACGATGCTGCCGGCGGTTTCCTTGACGCTGACGTGGTAGTTCTTGACCGAATCGAGCAGCGTCTTCCAGCTCGGTGAGTTCGTGGTAGTGGGTGGCGAAGAGCGTCTTGGCGCGGCTGTGCTGGTGGATGAATTCGACCACGGCCCAGGCGATGGCGAGGCCGTCGTAGGTGGCGGTGCCGCGTCCGATCTCGTCGAGCAGGATGAGCGAGCGCGGGGTTGCGGTGTTGAGGATGGCGGCGGTTTCGGTCATCTCAACCATGAAGGTGGAACGGCCGCGCGCGAGGTTGTCCGAGGCTCCGATGCGGGTGAAGATGCGATCAACGGTGGAGAGGCGGGCGCGGGTGGCGGGGACGAATGAGCCCATCTGCGCCATCAGCACGATGAGCGCGGTCTGGCGCAGGTAGGTGGACTTGCCTCCCATGTTGGGGCCGGTGATGAGCAGGATCGACTGCTTGGAGGCATCGAGATAGAGATCGTTGGGAACGAAGCGGTCGTTGGAGCCGGTGAGCTCGGGCTGCTCGATGACGGGATGGCGGCCTTCGAGAATTTCGAGCGTTTGCACGGAGTCGTCAGGCGTTTCTTCAAATTGCGGGCGGCAGTAATTGCGCAGCGCGGCAAGATGCGCGAAGGAGAGCAGCACGTCGATTTCGGCCAGGGCCAGCGCGCTCTGGCGGATGCGGCGCGACTCGGCGGCGATGGCTAAGGCGCAGCTCGGCGAAGAGACGGCGCTCGATTTCGACGATCTTCTCTTCGGCATCGAGAACCTTGGTTTCGTATTCCTTTAGCTCCGGGGTGGTGAAGCGCTCGGCACCGACGAGGGTCTGCTTGCGCTCGTAGTCGGCGGGGGCATGTTGCAGGTTGGACTTGCTGATCTCTATGTAAAAGCCGAAGACATTGTTGAACTTGACCTTGAGCGAGTTGATGCCGGTGCGCTCGCGCTCGCGCTGCTCGATCTGGGCGATGTAGTGTTTGCTGTTGCGGCTGATGTCGCGGAGTTCGTCGAGCTGCGGATCGAGTCCGCTCTGGATGACTCCGCCATCGTTGAGGGTGATGGGCGGCTCGGGGAGGATGCTGCGCTCGATGCGCTCGCGTACGTCGGTGAGTTCGTCGAGCAGATCGACGAGGGCGGCGAAGCGCGCGGCAGGGAAGTGGGCAAGTGCGCGGCGCACGGCGGGGAGTTTGGCGAGCGATGCGGCGAGGGCGAGGATGTCGCGCGGGTTCGCGGTCTCAAGGGTGATGCGGCTGAGCAGACGCTCGATGTCGAGAATGCCATCGAGTCCGCGGCGCAGCTCCTCGCGATGAATGATGCTGGCGAGGGCGGCGGAGACGGCGTCGAGGCGCTGATTGATCTCGGCGATATCGATCGAGGGGCGCAGCATCCAGGCGCGCAGCAGGCGCTTGCCCATCGGGGTGAGGGTGTGGTCGAGGGCGCGGAAGAGGGTTACGGCGTCTCCGGAGCCGGCAAAGAGGGGCTCGATCAACTCAAGGTTGCGGACGGTTACGGCGTCGAGGATGAGGCAGTTCTGGCGCTCGTAGTAGCTGATGCGGTCGACGTGGCCGAGCGAGCCGCGCTGCGTCTGGCGGACGTAGTGGAGGATGGCTCCGGCGGCGCAGGCGGCGGCGTTGTGGTTGGCGAGGCCGAAGCCTTCCAGCGAAAGGACTCCGAAATGATTTTCAACCAGGGGAATGGCGTAGTCGGTGGCGAAGATCCAGTCGTCAAGCGGAGTCTCGCTCCAGCGCGCGAAGGGCGCAAGCTCGGTGGAGGCCAGACGCGGCGCGGGCGTGGGGGCGTTCGGCGCGGGAGCTATACCCACATCTGCTAACTTCGGCAGATGTGGGGCACGCGGATTGGAAGAGCGGCAGCGACGCGGCGTAGAGGAGTTCGCGCGGACGCAGGGTTTGAAGCTCGTCGGCGACGCGGCGGTCGGCGTCGGGGCCGCTGAATTCGGTGGCGCGGAATTCGCCGGTGGAGAGATCGAGGGCGGCGAAGCCAAGGTTGCAGACTCCATTGCCGCCGTGGCGGGCGACGGCGCAGAGGAAGTTGTTCTCCTCCGAGCCGAGTTGGGAGTCGGCGGCGGTGCCGGGGGTGACGACGCGGGTGACCTCGCGGCGCACCAGCTTCTTGGTGAGCTTTGGGTCCTCGACCTGATCGCAGATGGCGACCTTGTATCCCTTGCGAATGAGCTTGGAGATGTAGCCCTCGGCGGCGTGGTAGGGAACTCCGCACATGGGAAGGGCAACGCCATCGACCTTCTGGCGCGAGGTGAGGGTGATCTGAAGCTCGCGCGAGGCGGTGACGGCGTCGTCGAGAAAGAGCTCGTAAAAGTCGCCGACGCGGAAGAACAGCAGCGCGGTGGGATGCTCTTTCTTGATTGCGGCGTGCTGCCGCATTAGTGGTGTTGAGGCTTCACTCATGGGGAAAAAGTCGGGGTCTCAAAGGGCCGAGTATAGCAGAGCAGGCCCATAGGAAATTCTATACGCTTGCAGCGGGGTGTAGGACGTAAAACGGGCATGAGCGGTCGATTGAAGGGCGACTCCGATTGATGGCGGGGAAGCGGCGGATCGAAGCTACGGTCCCATTCCGGTGGCGGGAGCGCGATTCGTATTTGACTCAGAAGCCGGGGAGTGGTTTGCTATC
Source organism: uncultured Acidobacteriota bacterium (assembly GCA_963786435.1). Taxonomy (GTDB): domain Bacteria; phylum Acidobacteriota; class Terriglobia; order Terriglobales; family Acidobacteriaceae; genus TOLSYN. Next base: position 31,104 of record CAWAZK010000002.1, on the reverse strand, counting down.
GCAATGGAACTTCGGAAGGATCCAATTACGCGTTCCTGGGTTGTTACCGGGGATCAACCTTCGCAGGGACGGAATTTGCTGCAGGTTTGTCCGTTCTGCCCGGAGTCGCCGCAACAGCCGCAGGTGATTTCTTCGATGGCATCGGTGAACTATGGACCGTGGTCGGCGCGGGCGGTGGTTCATCCGACACCGCTGTACCACGTGGAGGGCGATCCGGGACGGCGCGGGGTTGGGCTTTACGACGTGATGCGCTCGGTGGGCGCGCACGAGGTGATTGTAGAAAACGCGCGCCATGACCGGCAGCTTTGGACGGCTTCGGATGTTGAGATTGAGCAGTTTCTGCTGCTCTGTGCGCAGCGGCTGGAGGATTTGAAGCACGACCACCGATTCAAGTACGTCAGTATTTTCAAGGATTTCGGATCGCTCAGCGGGCAGGAGTTCGACCATCCGACCTCGCAGATTGTGGCGACGACCTATGTGCCGCGGCGGGTGCTGTACGAACTGAGATCGGCGCGCGAACACTATGCGCAAAAAGAGCGCTGCGTCTTCTGCGATATTCTGACCCAGGAACTGCACCAGCGAGAGCGCATCGTGGAGATTCGCGGCGACTACGTTGCGTGCTGCCCGTATGCCTCGCGTGCGCCGTTTGAGACTTGGATCATTCCGGTGAGTCATGATGCGCATTTTGAGCACACAGCGACCTCGCGGCCGGGCGCGCTGCGCGATTGCGCCTCACTGCTGCGTCGTATGTTGAACCGGATTCGCTCGATTACCGACAGCTTCCACCTGGTGGTACACACGGCACCGAACACGCAGCATCAGTCGAAAGTACTGAATTACTGGCGCACGATCAACGAGGATTACCACTGGCACATCGAGATTCTGCCGATTTTGCAGGAGCGCCAGAGGTCGTACTCTTTCAAGGAAACCTATCGTTCGGCGGTGATGCCGGAGGACGCGGCGGCACGGCTGCGCGAAGCTCCGACGGAACACACGTTGACCACCACCTAGTAGCAGGAATTCATTCTCGATGCTCGCGCCCAGGCTGGCCTTCTTCATGATCGTGAGTGTGCTTGCCCAATTCGGGCTTGCGATTCTTGCCTGGGTGGCGTTTCCGCGTTCTTTTCCCACCCTCCACTGGTTGCTCTTGCGATTTCGACTCTGGTGCTATGCGTCATAGCGCTCTTCAGCGCCGCAACGATGAGTCCCGGCGAGCGTGAGGACCGGGGCAACCGCTGGGTGCTTGCGGCTTTTGGCGTGCTCGCTATCCTGAATGCATACCTGCCGCCGTACACGGACCGGAGAGAATTCTGGACCTTCGACGGGAATGCGATTCGCTGGTTCGGCGTTGTTCTGTTTATGGCTGGAAGCTGCCTGCGGCTCTGGCCGGTTTTCAAGCTGGGACGCCGTTTCAGCGGTCTGGTCGCGATTCAGCCAGGGCATACGCTGGTCACGGATGGAATTTATGGCGTCATTCGTAACCCCAGCTACCTGGGGCTGCTGGTGAGTTTGCTGGGTTGGGCATTCGCATTTCGTTCGGGAGTCGGGGTGCTGCTCACGGTTCTCTTTGTTCCTCCGCTAATTGCGCGCATACGGGCCGAGGAGCGGCTGCTGCGTTCGCAGTTCGGCGGCGAATACGACGCTTACTGCGCCCGCACGTCGCGTTTGATTCCAGGGGTTTATTGAGAGCTGGTCGGCGGCAATTCCGGCGCTGAGTTTGAGAATGGCTTTCTCCTGCACATGCTATACTCAGTTGTTACTGCGCCCTGCGTGGTAGTGGTATGCCCGGTTGGCTGGATGGGCAAAGCCGAGAAGTTATTTCCAGAAAATCACACAATCTACGAGGTTGGCATGTCTGGCCACTCAAAATGGGCCACAATTAAGCACAAAAAGGGCGCGCTGGACGCGAAGCGCGGCAAGATATTCACTCGCCTGATCAAGGAAATCACGATGGCTGCCAAGGGTGGCGGCGATCCGGAAAAGAATCCTCGATTGCGCACTGCAGTGGCCGCGGCAAAGGCCGAAAATATGCCGCAAGATAACATCAAACGCGCGATCCAGCGCGGCACCGGCGAACTGCCGGGCGTGACCTACGAGGAGATCACCTTCGAGGGCTACGGACCGGGCGGCGCGGCGATTCTGGTCGAAACCTCGACTGACAATCGCAACCGCACGGTGAGCGATATTCGCCACATCTTCGGCAAGAACGGCGGCAACATGGGCAATGCGGGCTCGGTGGCGCACCTGTTCAGCAAGAAGGGCGATATCCTGATTCCAAAGGCGCAGGCCAAAGAGGACGATCTGATGAACATCGTTCTTGAGCATGGCGCAGACGACCTTCAGGATGATGGCGAAAATTGGGAGATTCTGACTGATCCGTCCGTCTACGAGGCCGTGCTGGAGGCGATCAAGGCCGCCGGCATCACCCCGGAGCACAGCGAACTCGGCATGATTCCGGCGAATTACGTCAAACTCGAGGGACAGCAGGCGCGCACCATGGTCCGCCTGATGGAAGCGATGGAAGACTACGACGACGTGCAGAATGTGTACTCGAATGCCGACATCGACCAGAAGGATCTCGAAGAAGTTGCTGGCTAAAAGCACACAAAGAATTTTCAGCAAGGGCCGCTCCAAAGAGGCGGCCCTTTTCCTTTGGATTTGGAACCAGAGTTCCAGGACTGTTACCTTATTCGGGGTATGTTGACGATGATGAGATTGTTTCGAGTGACGATGTTCGCGCTGTTGGTTCTCGGCACTACGGTAGCGATGGCACAAGAGGACGACGCGGCGGCGATCCGGCACGAACACTGGACTGTGGGCGTGTTGACCAGCGATGGCAACGGCCTGTACGACCGCACGAACGTACACTTTGCGCGTGCAGGCGTGCGTGTAGGGCGGGTGATGACCGGAGAACTGGGTTCGGGCTGGGCGCGCGGGACATTTGAAGTGGATTCGGAGATCATGCCATTGGATTATGTGCTTTGGGGCGGCTATCGGAACGTGTATGCCGTGGGCGTGAACCCTGTGGTGATGAAGTGGAATTTTACGCGCGGGCAAAAAGTGATTCCGTATTTTCTGGCGCAGGGCGGAATGCTGTGGAGCACCGACTACATTCCTCCAGGCAACACATCGAAGATCAATTTCACCTCTGGTCCCGGAATTGGCCTGAATTATTTTGTGAAGCCGGGGCGCTCGGTGAACTTTGATTTCAGGGCCACTCATCTGTCGAACGCATCCCTGGGCTCTCATAACCCGGGGGTCAACTCGAGCTTGCAGTGGGGCGTTGGGTACAACTGGTGGAAGCAGTAGCGGAGGAAAATGGCAGCGCTGATTGAGTGTGTACCGAATTTTTCCGAAGGACGCGAGAAGTCGCGGGTTGATGCCATCGTCAACGCGATGAAGCGCGACGGAGTCTATCTGCTGGATTTCGAGATGGACGCCGACCACAATCGCTCGGTGGTTACGCTGGTGGGCGAGCGTGAGCCATTGCTGGCGGCTGTGCTGGCAGGCATCGGCAAGGCAACGGAGCTGATCGACCTTAACGTGCAGCGCGGGGCTCATCCGCGGCTTGGCGCGACCGACGTCGTGCCGTTCATTCCCATTGAGGGCGTGACTGTTGAAGACTGTGTGCAAATGGCGCGCGAGCTGGGAGAGCAGGTGTGGCGGCGTTACCAGATTCCGGTGTATTTCTACGAAGCCGCCGCAACTAGGCCCGAGCGGGTGAACCTGGAGAATATCCGGCGCGGGCAGTTCGAGGTGATTCGCGAAGAGATCAAGACGCTTGAATCGCGCCGTCCGGATATTGGCGAACCGCGCTGTCATCCGACGGCGGGCGCGGTGGTGATTGGCGCGCGCAAGTTCCTGGTTGCCTACAACGTCTATCTCCAGACGAAAGACGTGGAGATTGCAAAGAAGATCGCCAAGGCGGTTCGCTTCTCCGGCGGCGGACTCCGCGCGGTGAAGGCGATGGGCGTGGAGGTGCGCGGGCAGGCGCAGGTTTCCATGAATTTGACCGACACGGAGCTGACGCCGATTGCCAGAGTCTTTGAGTTCGTGAAGCGGGAAGCGGCGCGCTATGGCGTGCTGGTTGAGTCCAGCGAAATCGTGGGACTGGTGCCGAAGCAGGCGATTGAGGACGCTGCGGAATGGTTTCTGCAGGTAGAGAATTTCGACTCATCGCTGATCCTGGAAAATCGGCTGGCGGCGGTAACCAGCGGCAAACCTGTTGTCGGGGGGCTGCGCGCTGGCGTTGAGCCGTTCATCGAACAACTAGCGGCTGCAACGGCCGTGCCCGGCGGAGGCAGCGCCTCGGCAGCGGCGGGAGCGATGGCCGCAGGATTGGCAGCGATGGTTGCCGGAATATCACGCGGAAAGAAAGCCTACGTCGCGTTTGATGCAGAGCTGAGCGGGGCGCTGGCGAAGCTGCAGGCTCTGCGCGAGGAGTTAACTGCGGCAATCGATGCGGACGCTGAGGCGTACCACGCGGTGGTGGCTGCCAGCAAGGCACAGAAGAATGCCGCTCCGGAGCAGGCCGCCGCGGCCGCAGAGGCAGTGTCGGCGGCGTTGCGCGGCGCCTCCGGCGTGCCGCTGCGCGTGGCAGAGTGTGCGGTTGAGGTGAGCGCGGTAGTCGAGTCATTGCGCACGAAGACAAATCCTCAGATGGGCAGCGATCTGGCAGTGGCTGAGGCCCTGGCGCGGGCGGCTACGGAAGGCGCACTAGCCAATGTGGAGATCAACCTGGGATCATTTGAGGCGGGGGTGGAAACCGCTTTCATTATGGAAACCAGAGAGAAAATAGAAAAGCTACGTAAAAAGCAGAGCTGAAAACACTTAGGCGCAAACTGCGACTTTCAACTAAGTGAAAAATTCAGGCAGTCAGGGGTACAATTGTGAGCATGAAGAGTTTCTCCATTGCACTTGTTCTGGCGTGCGTGTTCTGCACGAGCGCCTTGGCCGCCCCTCTGGGTACAAACACGCGAACCGTACTTCCGGCGCAGATTCAGCAGATCATCTCGGTGGACTACCGTGCCCTGCGCAATTCAACGAGCGGTATCGCTCTGAAGAATCGCGTGCTGCCGGAAAACCTGAAGGCGTTTGAGAGTTCACTGCGCGGCATGGGCGTGAATCCAGATACGGACGTGGAGCAGCTTACGTTTGTCTCGTATCGGACGGCGAAGGGGGCTCTGCGCAATTTTGGCGTTGCCAACGGGCAATTTGAGCCCAAGAAAGTCTTGCTTCGCATGAAGCAGAAGAAGGAGAAGAGCGAGAAATATCACGACTCCGATATATGGCCCGCTGGCGGCTTTGTCATGACGTTTCTGGATGACAATACCATGTTATTTGGGGAGACAGCCTCGGTGAAGGATGGTTTGGATGTTCGTAATGGCGACCAGAGTGGCGTGGTTTCGAATCCGGATATGCTGCAGATGATCGTGGACGCCGAGTCTGGGGCGGTGTGGAGTGTGCTCGATCAACAGGGCACGCAGAATATGCTGCGCTCGGCGCTGGGCGAGGCTTCGGCGCTGGCGGATTACGACACGCTCAAGAAGCGCCTCCTGGGATCGCATTACACGCTTGACCTGCAGCACGGAGTCGATTTCGGTCTGAACGTGGTGACCTCGGATACATTCACGGCGGGTACCCTCTCAGCACTGATGAAGGCAGGCATCCTGTACAAGAAGGCTGCGGGCACCGCAGATGAAAAGAGCGCGATGGACAATATGGAAGTGGACTCGGATAGCGGGCACCTGATCATAAAGTTCAAGGCCGACGACAGCAAGTTTCAGGCATTATTGAAGAGTGACCTGTTCCAGGCAGTATCACGCTAGGACGGAGTGAAATGCTCACAAAAATGCGGCCTCGACAGGCCGCATTTTTGTGTCCACACGTAAAAAGCAGTTAGATTTCGTCGAACAATCCTTTGCGGATGGCGCGAACTGCAACCTCAATGCGACGGTAGCGCACCCAGGTTCCTTCCTTGTGTGCCTCGACTAAGCCTGCATTCTTCAGGATTTTCATGTGGTGCGAAATTGTCGGCTGAGCGAGTTTGATTCGCTGCTCAACATCGGAGGCGGTCCAGCCTTCATTAGCGCTGGTTTTGCGGGCCGAGCCGGGTTGGAGCAGGCGCAGTATCTTGCGCCGAGTAGGATCGGCAACGGCGCGAAGCGCCAAGCTTAGCTTATCGGTTGCAGCCTTCATGATAGTTCACCAATCATAAGAACATTCGGAAGCGAGGACAAGCAGCAAACGTTTCTGTGTGGCTGCGGTGAAAGCAGGAATCAGGAAAACGCTAGATCGAGATATATCGATCTAATGTTTGAGGAATGCATTGTAGCCTGCACCGATAAGACGGGCGCGTATGGCTTCGGCTTCCTTGATATCGGCGTACGGGCCTACCTGCACGTGGAAGAGCTTGTCGCCTGGCTGGCTGATGATGACCGGATACCGTTGCTTTTGGAGAGTGTCGCTGAGTAGTTTGGCGTCATCCTGAAAGCGCACCGCGGCAATCTGAACGAGATACCCAGTTCCGAGTGTGTTGCGAGCCTCAGCGGGTTGGGTGGACTGGTTCGGTGCTGGTTCGGGTGGCGTAAGTTGCGGATGCTCGTCCTTCTGCTGCACCGTCTGATAGAAAGTCAGGTCAGCCGAGCTGGGCGTGCTGGCTGCCTGCTGCGGGCAGTTGTCGCCGCTGGTGCAATCCGGCGTTCTGGACGGGGCCACCTGTGAGGCTCCGGGCTTGCTGGCGGAGGATGGTGACGGAGTTACGGGCGCGGTAGGGAGCGCAGCCGCGGCAGCCTGCCGGGCAGAGTTGCGTCCAAGAGAGTAACCAACCCCGAGCGAGATGCCGCAAAGAATCACCAAGCCGAAGAACAGCGTCAGCAACTTGCCAATCCCGAGCGTGATCTCGGTGTCATTACCCTCGGTGTCAGCCATTGTTCCCCGCTCCCGCGTATTGTGGTACTCCCATTATGCCTCGGTTTTGGCCGCCGCGTCGCTGGTTGGCGGTATGGAACTTGGGGTCATCCCGGTTAGTTTCTGGATACCGGCGAGCAGGTCGATAGGGATAGGGAAGATGACCGTGGTGTTCTTCTCGACGCCAATCTCGGCGAGAGTCTGCAGATAGCGAAGCTGGATCGAGGCGGGCTCGGTTTGCAAAAGACGCGCGGCATCCACCAGCCGCTGTGCGGCAGAGTATTCGCCTTCGGCGTGGATGATCTTGGCGCGCTTCTCTCGCTCGGCTTCGGCCTGCCTTGCCATGGCTCGCATCATGGTCTCAGCCAAATCCACCTGTTTGACTTCGACATTTGTCACTTTCACGCCCCAAGGCGCAGTGTGCTGGTCGAGGATGGATTGCAGCCGGAGGTTGATTTTGTCGCGGTGGGCGAGAACTTCGTCGAGCTCTACCTCGCCGAGGACGCTGCGCAACGTGGTGAGCGCGAACTGCTGTGTCTGGAACTGGTAGTTTGTGACCTCGACGACGGCGCGACGGGGATCGATGACGCGGAGGAAGACCACTGCATTGACCTTCAGTGTGACGTTGTCGCGGGTGATGATGTCCTGCGGAGGAACTTCAAAGGCCACCTGACGGAGATCGACGCGCACCATGCGATCGAGCGGGGCGAAGACCAGGATCAGACCGGGGCCCTTGGGATTTTCGAGGAGGCGGCCAAGGCGGAAGATAACTCCGCGTTCATATTCGCTGAGGATCTTGATGGAGCTGAAGATGTAGAACGCGATGATCAGAAAAACAATGCCGCTGACGGGAAACATGAATGGCTCCGGGCCTGCTTGCAGGCAAGGAGAATTCTATCGCACGAGAAAGCTTTCAGGTTTCAAGGTCGTGAACCTTTCGTCGTGAACCTTTCAATGTCGCGGAAAGCTAAGCACCATCGCGCGAAATGCCACGGGCGATTGCCGGAAAGTTCATGGTGGGTGTAATCTAGTTTTGCTCACCTGTGAGCGGGAGTAGTTCAGCGGTAGAACGCCAGCTTCCCAAGCTGGATGTCGCCGGTTCGATCCCGGTCTCCCGCTCCATTAACATTTTCCAATTGCTTTCTATTGTGCAAGCCTTTCGCAAGTACACACAGAACTGCACGGTCGATGACGATATGTCGATGGTGCATAATGAAGGCTTGTATTGGGCAAGGAGGCGGGATTGGGTGATCCGAAGCCGAACTTTCCAACCGTATATGGTGGAACTGTCTTATTCGATCGCCCCGCGTTGAGCGAGGCTCGCGAGCTGATTGAGTCGCAGGGGTTGCGCTTTGAGCCGGAGTTCGATGATCTGGTTGGCATTTATGAGGATGGGCAGCTCATCGCGTGTGGCTCACGCGCCGGATACGTCCTCAAGATGTTGGCTATCGCGCCGTCCCATCAGGGCACGGACGCTCTGGGGGGATTGGTTACAAAGCTCATTCTGTCCGCGATTTCAGCGGGGCACGACACAGTGTTCGTCTTCACCATGCCTCAGAATGTGGCCAGTTTTGAGGCCCTGAATTTTCGTCTGCTGGTCACCCACGGCCAAGCTGCGCTGCTTGAGCACGGTCCCGGATTTTCGGAGTATCTGGCGAGCCATGCCTCTCGGATTACCCAAGGAAAGAACGGGGCTGTTGTCATTAATGGCAATCCTTTTACGCTCGGTCATCTGCATTTGGTCGAACGCGCGGCAGAGCGGGTTGATCACCTCTACGTTTTTATCGTGCGGGAGGATCGGTCGGTCTTTCCGTTTTCCGTTCGATTCCGTCTGGCACAGGAGGTCACGGCCCATATTCGGAATGTGACCATTCTGGACACCTCCCGATATGCGGTTAGCGCGGGCACCTTTCCCTCCTACTTTTTGAAGCGGTACGATGAGGTGGCAGCGGCCCAGATGCAGATCGATCTGCGTCTGTTTGCCCATCGCATCGCTCCCGGCTTTCACATTGGGTGCCGGTTTGTGGGGCAGGAGCCTCTATGTGAGACTACGGCGGCCTACAACAAGATGATGGCCGAGGTGCTCGATGCATATGGCGTTCAATTTGTGGAACTGCCGCGAATCGTGGAGAGGGGCTTGGCGATCAGCGCGACACGGGTGCGAAAGGCCTTCGCCGCGAATGATTTTGGAACGCTCAGGGTTCTGGTTCCGCCGGCCACCCTTGAATTCCTGCAATCGCCGGCGGCGCATCCTATCGCCGAGCGGCTCAGAAGCGAGATGGAGGAAGCGTAGCTCATGCAGATCCGTTGTAAGGCCAGTGCAGGCACGATGCAGTCCAGCGACCTGATGGTGGTGGTGGAGCCTAGCGACACGCTTCGCGTGGATATTGAATCGACCGTGAAGAAACAATTTGAACACCTCATTCGCGCGCGAATCTCCGCGACCCTCGAACAGCTTGAGGTCAGCGCGGGGCACATCAAAGTTTCGGATCGGGGTGCGCTGGATTATGCAATCGCAGCGAGAATCGAAACCGCGATCCGCCGGGCGTCTGGCGAGTAAACCCAGGTGAGTAAACCTGGGCGAGTAAGCCAAGGTGAGTAAACCAAAGGGGAGTAGTAAATATGGAAAAGCTCTGGTTCCGGGAATGCACAGCCGGACGGCGATTCATCATAAAGATCGAAGCGGGAGCCAGGATCATCGCTTCCTTGCTGGAATTCGCGCGCTCCGAACAGCTTCAGTTTGCCTCCCTGGTTTCGGCGGTCGGTTCGGTTCGCGATGTGGAGTTCACGGGTATCCAGGCGGGTGCGAGCCTGCCAATGACCGAAGCCCGCTTCAAGACCGTTCGTCTGGAGGGACCACTGGCTTTGATGGCACTGGAAGGCAACATCGTCCAAAGCTCCGAGAGACAGCTCAACGGGCAGTTCTATCTCCTCGCCTCCAAGTCCAGCGGCGACGTGGTGGGTGGACGGCTGGTGGAAGCCGAAGTGTTCACTACTTGCGAAATTGTGCTCGCCGAGTACCTGGTGCAGGGCATTGAGGTCCACCACTCCGCGACCAGCGGCGTGGACACCATTTACATCGAGGAACAATGGTGAACCTTTCGGGAGCGCGAGCATGAGACTGCGTCGATCGCTGCTTTATGTGCCGGGCAATATGCCGGGCATGCTGCAAAACATTCCGGTCTTCGAAGCCGATGGCGTCATGATCGACCTGGAAGATGCAGTGCCGCTGGCGGAAAAGGATGCTGCCCGGCTGTTGGCGCGGAACTTCCTTCGCTCTTACACAGACCGCAACAAGGAGATGTTCGTACGGATTAATTCGCTCGATACGCCGTACGCCGCGGATGATCTCCGAGAGATCCTGCCTGCGCTGCCTGATGGTATCCGCCTGCCGAAGGCCGATAACCCCGAACTGGTGGAAAGGCTCGATACACTGCTCACCGAACAGGAGGAAAAGCTGGGCCTGGATCTCGGACACTTTAAGATCATGCCTTCCATCGAAAGCGCCCAGGGTGTGCTCAATTGCGTGGAGACCGCTCGGGCCTCATCGCGCCTGGTGGCGCTGGCCTTCGGGGCCGAGGACTACACCGCGTCGATGGAGATTGACCGCACCAAGACGGGCGAAGAACTGTTCTCGGCTCGCACGCAGGTGGTGTGGGCAGCCAAGGCCGCCGGGGTGCAGGCCATCGATTCGATCTTTTCGGATGTGAACGACATGGAGGGTTTGCGCGCCGAGACCCTTGTGGTGAAGCGTTTGGGATTTACAGGCAAATCGCTGGTCAATCCGCGCCAGATCGAAGTGATTCACGATGTCTTCCGCCCCACGGTTGAAGAGATCCGAAACGCACTGGAGGTCATGGAGGCCATCAAGCGTGCCCGGGAGATGGGCACCGGCGTTATTTCCATGAAGGGAAAGATGGTGGATGCGCCTGTGGTAGCGCGGGCGGCAAGGACACTGCGCGAGGGCGTGGCGTTCGGCATGATCGAATACGATCTTTCTGAAGAGGTGCTCCATGGCGAAAAATAGCCTCGGACGCGAAATTCCTGCCGTATGGCGGGGACGTTCGCTGGACCCGTACCTTGATCCATGGAGCAGAAAGCCGGAGGTGCTTCGGGCTACTCGCCCACTGGTGCGGCGCAATTTGGAAGAGAGCAAGCTGCTGCCATCGCTGCGGGCTGCCATCGAAATGTGCGAACTGAAGGATGGCATGAACATCTCGACCCACCATGCACTCCGCAACGGAGATGTGTTGCTGAACATGCTGGTAAAGGAACTGGATGCCATGGGGCTGCGCGATATGGGCATCGCGTCCAGTTCGGTTCATGCGATCCATGCCGAGATCATTCCATATATTCGCAAGGGCGTGATTACCCGGATTGAGACCGGGGTCAATGGCCTGATCGGCGAACTGGTCAGCAAGGGTGAGCTGGATTGCCCGATCGTGGTGCGCAGCCACGGTGGGCGGGCGCGGTCGCTGGTTACGGGAGAGGTCGTGGTCGATGCCGCATTCATTGCGGCCCCATGCTGCGATATCACGGGCAATCTAAATGGGGTTTATGGGCCTTCCGCGTGCGGCTCGCTTGGCTATGCTCACACCGATGCGCACTATGCCAGGAAGGTCGTGGCGGTCACAGACAATCTGGTTCGATTCCCGGCTGCTCCCATCAGCATTTCTCAGAGCGAGGTGGATTATGTGGTGCAGCTCGAATCGCTTGGAGATCCGAGCAAGATTGTCTCCACCACGACGCGGTTGGCTCGCGACCCGGCGGCACTGCTGATTGCGAAATATGCTGCCGAAGTTATCGAGGCCTCGGGATTGCTCAAGGATGGATTCTCGTTTCAGACCGGAGCAGGTGGCACTTCGCTGGCAGTGGCAGATCTTCTTCACCGAAAGATGGCCGCAGGCAAGATCAAAGGGAGCTTCGGCTGTGGAGGGATCACCGGATATTTTGTGGACATGCTGGAGCAGGGGTATTTCGAGACGCTGCTCGATGTGCAGTGCTTCGATCTGAAGGCCGTGGAATCGCTCCGCCGCAACCCGGGGCATCGTGAGATCAGCGCGAGCCTATATGCCAACCCCTACAATCGCGGCGAGGTCGTGAACATGCTCGATTGCGTGATCCTTGGGGCGACGGAGGTGGACGTGGATTTCAACGTCAACGTCAACACCGAGTCGAGCGGCTACCTGCTGCACAACACCGGAGGCCATTGCGATGCCGCTGCGGGCGCGAAATTGGCCATCGTGGTAGCGCCCTCGATGCGCGGAAGGCTTCCTATCGTGCGCGATGCGGTGACGACTGTGACGACGCCTGGTGAAACCGTGGACGTGATCGTAACCGAGCGCGGCATCTGCGTCGCCGATAAGCATGTTGATCTGAAGAAGGAATTGCTGCGCCGCAAGCTGCCGCTGAAGGATATTCGTGAGTTCCACCGGGAGATCACTCAAATTACCGGTGAGCCGAGAGCGGTTGAATTCGATGACGAGGTGGTAGCTCTGATCGAATACCGTGACGGCTCCATCATCGATGTAATTCACCGCGTACGCGGATGAATTCGGAGTTGGACTTGATCGCAGAAGATTTCCTTGTAGCCCGGGATGAGCGCCAGCAGGAACTTGATCGCATTCTGGGGAAGGCCGGGGCGAAAGATGCGGCTTCGTTTCTTTTGATCAGCGCCAATGTTCCCGGTGGGGACAAGGTGCGCCCCGGAGTTTCCCGACTGCTGCGGGGTGCGCTGGATTCTCTTGATGAAGCGGTTGGGTTGAAGGTGCTGTTCACCCGACGAGATCTCCTTGGGGCTTTTCATATCGCGTCTTCCAACCTGTCGCCCTTCGAAGCAAAACGTGCCGCCGTGGTCATCGAAGGCGAAACCGCTTCTGCAAGGCTTCTGGATGTGGATGTCTATCGACTGGACGGTTCTCAGGTGGATCGGGCTGGGTTGGGGCTTCCGCCTCGATGCTGCCTGGTGTGTGACGAGCCAGCGCGCGAGTGCATCCTGCTGAAACGGCATTCCAATGCGGAACTGCTGGAGCGGGTGGATTCGCTGCTGGATCGTTTCGTGACGGTTCCGCGCCGTATTCGTACTGAGTCGCTCGCGGCTAATCTGCGCGTGGGAGTTTTGCGCGAGCTGGATCTTACTCCGAAGCCTGGGCTGGTGGATCGCAGGGACAGCGGCTCTCACGCGGATCTCTCGTATGCGGCCATGCGGGCATCGGCCGAACTGCTGCCCATCTACTTCGACGAGATTCTTGGGTGTCACCAGAGGCAACGGCCTTTGCAGGATTTCGTGCAGGCCGGGATCGATGCCGAAAGCCGCATGGTTAGGGAGATCCGATCCAATGCTCACAAGGGTTTCATCTTCCTTTCAGGGCTTTTGCTGATGGCTGCATGTGCGTGTGGTGGGCAGGCGGATGTTTTGCGGCGGAAGATCTCGGAGACTGCCATCACTTTCTTCGACCACTTCGGATCATTGGTGTCCCACGGTGCGGGGGTGGGCGGGATTCGGGAAGAAGCGGAGCAAGGGTTGCCGGCGATCTTTGAGCATGGATGGCCGAAGTACAGGGAAGCTCTGCAGGCGGGTTGGGATGCGGAGCACGCCAGCTTTTATCTGATGGCGGTGCTCATGCAGCGGGTTGAGGATACGACGGCGATACACCGCTGCGGGATTGAGGGCCTCGCGCGGTTGCGCAGGGATGGCGCGCGATTGCAGCGACTTCTGGAGCGGCAGCAGGCTCCGGAGCCCATGCTGGAAGACCTCAACCGGGAATACCGCAGATGGGGCCTGACCATGGGAGGAGTGGCGGATTGCATGGCTTTGACCTTCGCGTTGCAGGAAAGCGCCTATTAAGTAAGTCTGGAGTGAAGCCGGAAATGTTACGGCTTACTTAGTTACTTTCGTGCATTGACCCGGTTCCCGTCTCTCGGTATCGTCATCCGCGGTGAGCCCATGAAAATTCTCGTTGCCGATGACTCGCGGTTTTACCGGAACATGCTGCAGGGGTTTCTGGAGCCGTGGGGCTATGAAGTTGTGCTGGCCGCAGATGGCCATGAAGCCCTACGCATTCTGGAGAGCGACGACGCACCCCGGTTGGCAATTTTGGATTGCCTGATGCCGGGGCTGAGCGGTCTTGAGGTTTGCGAACGGATACGCGCCCGGAAGCAAGGCTATGTGTACACGATTTTATTGAGTGTAAACGATCAGCAAAGCGATGTTATTCGGGGATTTGAGTTTGGCGCGGATGATTATCTTTGCAAGCCTTTTAAACAACTTGAACTCAGAACACGGCTGAAGGTCGGCGAACTGATCGTTCGGAGTCATGAAGAGGTCGCCGAGGCCCATGAGGCTCTGAAGTTCGAAGCCTCGCACGATTTTTTGCTGCGAATCTGGAATCGTAGATCGATCATCGAGTTGCTGGGCAAGGAGCTGAGCCGGGCAAAGCGGGCACAGACACCGATCAGCGTCCTGCTTGCTGATATGGATTTCTTCAAGCGCGTCAATGACAGCCACGGCCATCTGTTCGGAGACGAGGTGCTTCGCATTGCAGCGGAGACAATGGCCATAGCTGTACGCAGGGATGACTATGTCGGCAGGTATGAGGGCGAGGAGTTTCTGGTGGTGCTGCCCAACTGCACCGCCGAGGCAGCGCGTGAGGTGGGCGAACGCGTGCGGCAGGCGATTGCCAAGGAGACGTTCCCGAACGAGGTCGGGATTACGGTCAGTATTGGGGTGTCGCAATGGCGCTCCGGGCAGGAAATCCGCGACCTGCTTCACTTGGCTGACGTTGCGTTGTATCGAGCAAAGCAGGAAGGACGCAATCGCGTAGAGGTGGAGACTGCGAGCGAAGTGGAGTCCATCTGAGCCGCGTCGTAGGATGAAACTCTCCTGCATATTTCAACTAGAGCGTACAACGTGCGTGTGAGTTTCTAATTCTTCATGGTTAGTTCCGTTCCCGTCAGTCGTTTTGAATTCGCACCCACCAGCAAGTTCTCCAGGTGTTTGACTTCGCTTTTGACTTCGCCTTGGTTCAGGCATATGCTGCTCAACACAGGCAGGCCCAGATTGTCCATGAGTGACACAGAGTTTCCGTCCCCCACTCCGACTTGGATTGAAGCCAACTTTCACACGCTCCTCGACGCCGCTCCCGATGCGATGCTAGTCGTCGATGATCATGGCCGCATTGTGCTTGTAAACAGCCAGACAGAGGAACTGTTCGGCTATTCGGTTTCCGAGCTGTTGGGCCAGAAGGTTGAGGTCCTGGTTCCGCCTCGTTTCCGGGCCAAACATCCCGGCCATCGGGCGGGATACTTCGCACAGAATCCACGTGTCCGTCCCATGGGCGCGGGACTCGACCTATACGGTTGCCGCAAGGATGGAACCGAATTTCCTGTAGAGATCAGCCTCAGCCCAATCAAAACACCGGATGGAACAATGGTCATCAGTGCGATCCGGGATGTGACCGAACGCAGAGGGGCGGAAGAAAAGTTTCGTGCCTTGCTGGAGTCTGCACCCGATGCCATGGTGATCGCGAATCAGGAAGGGAAGATCGTTCTCGTTAACTCTCGAACAGAAGAGGTGTTTGGGTATACGAGGCAAGAACTGCTGGGCTATTCGATAGAAGTTCTGCTGCCGGAGAGATTTCACGCCCAGCACATTCATGACCGGCAAAAGTTTGAGGAGCAGCCTTATCACCGGGCGATAAGTTCCGGACTGAATCTTTACGCGATCCGGAAAGACGGAACCGAGTTTCCCGCTGAGATCAGCCTCAGCCCTATTAAGGTAGCCGGTGGGATGCTGGTGAGCAGCGCGATTCGGGATATGACCGTCAGGCAAAAGGCCGAAGACAAGTTTCGCGGTCTGCTGGAAGCCGCCCCGGATGCGATGGTGATCGTAGACAAGGACGGGAAAATCTCGCTGGTGAATGTGCAGACCGAGAAGCTCTTCGGTTATCCACGGACGGAGTTGATTGGCAAGTCTGTCGAGTGTCTTATTCCTGAGCGATATCGAGGTCAACATCCACGCCACCGGACGAGCTTTTTTGCGGACCCTCAAGTTCGGCCTATGGGTGCAGGGCTGGAATTGCTAGGGCTGCGGAAGGATGGAAGCGAGTTTCCGGTAGAGATCAGCTTAAGCCCGCTCACCACGGAGGAAGGAACTTTCGTCAGCAGCGCGATCCGCGATGTCACGGAGCGTAAGGCGGCCGAGGAACAGATCAGAAAGCTGAATGATGAACTGGAGCAGGCGCTTCGTCGATCCGACAGACTCGCCGCCACAGGGCAGCTTATTGCGACCCTCGCGCATGAAATCAATAACCCGCTGGAATCTCTGACGAACTTGCTCCATCTTGTGGAGGCGAACCCGACTCTCGATGACAGTGGAAGACAGATGGTGGAAGCGGCCAAACGGGAGGTTGGGAGACTCTCCAACCTGAGCCGCCAGACGCTGGCTCCGCATCGCGAGACAAAGCTTCCGGTGGTCACCAAGGTCTCCGAATTGCTTGAGGATGTGCTAGCCACGGTTCACCGAAGGTTGGAGTCGGCACAGATTGAGGTTCTCCGCCATTACGAGGCCGATGGGGAGTTGACGATCTACCCTAGTGAACTGCGGCAGGTCTTCACAAACCTGATTACGAATGCCCTCGATGCCATAGGCGAACGCGGTCAGCTGAGTTTATCCGTGGAGGCGTTGCCTGGCCGTGAGGTTGTGGTCAGGGTTGCTGACACGGGATGTGGGATTCCTACTGAAAATCTCAAGACGATCTTTGAGCCGTTCTTCACCACCAAAGGTGAGCAGGGTACAGGAATCGGTCTTTGGGTGACCAAAAGTATTGTTGATAAGGTCGGCGGCAGGATCGAAGTGGTGAGTTCAACGGCAGGGAAGACGGGAACCTGCTTCAGCATATTTCTTCCGGGGACCACCGCCGAGTTTCGTGAGCCATCGCTGGATGCCAGCGTGATCCGGAAGCGCAAGCCGGCATAAACACGCCAACGTATCTTGAATGCGCCAACGTATGTTTCGCACTCCGACGGATGCCGGGTAATCATTTCCTCCTGGCGTTACTGCATAGCTGTAGGAGTGCAGGTTGATCCCGCAGTCGGTGGAGTAGGGATGTTGCTGGGTGGAGTAGCCCAGGGTACGTTGGTAAAGTCAAAGAAATCCAGCAAGTTCGGTTGCACGGCATCACGATTGGTAAGGTGCGCGGATGGCCCGATGAAACGGCTTTCAACGAACTTGATGACCGCGGTGTGGTCCATTGGTATGTGCGAGACATAGTGCTTGCGCGTGAATGGCGAGATTACCAAGTTGGGGAGACGGAAGCCTAATTGTGCTTTGAGTCCTTGCACGGCAGGCGCATCCGCCGGGTTGGTGCCGGGATCGCCGGCATGAAGATCGCAGTGTAGGGTTGCCGTGGGATTGCCGCTGGTGTCCACGGGGCCATTTTCCAGGCAGGGGGTATAGGTATCCGGATTGACGGCAATGGTGCTGATATCCGGGATGGTGCCTCCAGGGATAAAGCCCATATTGGCGAGATTGGTTTTGTCGTTCGAGTGTCCCGGAACCGGAGGCACGTGGTCGTATGGTCCGCCGCCTTCGTCGTAACTCAGGAAGAAGACCGAGTCTGCCCAAGAGGGACTGCTCATCAACTTGCCGATAATGTTCGAGATCTCTGCCTGGCCGGTGAGGATTGATTGGCCGGAGCCCGGGTGCTCGTCGTTGACACCATAGCCAGCTTCAATATAGGAGAAGCTGGGTAGCGTGTTATTCGCCGCATCCGTGAAGAACTGACTCAGTGGCGCGATGTGAGTCGGGTTGATACAGAAGGCGTTAGATGGATCTCCTACCGCCTGTTGTGAGCCAACCGTTGGGGCGACGCAGGCTGCTTTCGAGGGGTTGCTATAAAGATATTTGCCAGAGTAGCCGAAGTCCGAGAAGGTGGTTACCGGAGCGAGGCTCGGATTACTCTTGTTGCCGCAGTCTCCATCGGACTCGTTACAGCCGCCTTGGGTGAGGGTGTAATAAATCTTCCAGGAAACAGCGGGGCTGGCGCTATCGAGTTCCTGAAAGATGGTTTCTATGCTGAGGGTGGTCGGCAGTTTGTCATCAACAAAGGGATCACGCACTAAACCTTGCGTGGTTCCACCGGTCAGGGTTGCAATCCGGTTCGGCGTGCTCTTGCTGGAAACAGGTGAGAACCAGCGGTCGGAGAGCGCAAATTGCGACGCCATGTAGTAGTAGTAGTTCAATTCAGGCGCACCGGAGACACTTGTGTCCTGGTAATAGGCCATAGCTCGCTGGCCGGTGAAATCGGTAAAGGTTCCCTCACCGGAGGCGGTCCCGGCGGTGGCGTCCAAAGCGAAATTTTCGGCGGTATGCACGAAGCCGTCCATCAACATGCTTCGGCTGGGGAGGAAGTCATATCGGTTGACGTCGCCATAGCTTTCCAGCCAGGCCGAGCTCATATCATCAAGGCAACTGCTTTTGGTATGGAAGAGTCCGAAGGTTGCGCCCTCGTCGTCGGAGTTGGTGGTACTGGTCAGTTTGTCGTCAATACCATCGACGTTGTAAGTGTTGCCATCAGCGCCGACGTTAAAGCCGTTCGTTTGGCGGTATGGATTCAGCATGCCGAAGTAAGTGTCGAAGGTTCGATTCTCCTGCATCATGAAGATGACGTGGTTCACCGAGTTCACAGTGGCTGGCGGGCCTACGGTGACGGTTGTTTGCGCAGTCACATTTCCGCTTTGCCCAGTGGCAGTTGCCGTGTAGGTGGTGGTCGCGGTCGGAGTTACACTCTGTGTGCCTCCGGTCACAGCCAGCGTATAGGTGTTGCTGTTGGTATTGTCCGTGATGGTTACTTGGGTCGCGTTGGCGGCCGTGACGGTCAGAGTCGAGGAGGCGCCTTGCGCGATGCTGGTTGGATTGGCCGTGATGGTGACCGTAGGCGCACTAGCTCCCTGTGTATTGGGTGGTGCGGATGTTGTTGACGGCGCTAGCGCGGTACCTGAACCGCAAGAGGTAATGGTCGCGAGGGCGATCAATGTAATGAGGACGAAAGAGAAGGGAAGGGTTTTTCGCATCTGGAACTCCTGCATTTGTTTCGAGAGCCTGAATTCTGCTCACTTCCGCCGAGGCTCTGGTCAGACCCGATTTGTTAAGATGAGATCAAGTTGCTTTGTGATGTGCGCGAAAGTCATAGACAGGAGACATTCGAAGCTGGCGAGTTGCAATTACGGGTACGGGACATTGCAAGAACGGGAGACATGCGTTATCGTTTCCCTCCAGAACAGCGTCACGCAACCGAAAATCAGCGAAAATAGGCTAAGAGTTTCGTACTTCCCTTTGCGCGCGGATACTTTGTCTCGCGTTGCAATGGGAGGCATTTCCGTTTTGCCGATGTATAGGACAAGATGTTTTTCGAACCGTTGGAACGGGCACGCTGACCGATTCCAACTAAGGTAGCGAGATTGCAAATCTTCACCGCGAACGGACGAACAGGGCACCCATCGTGGTATCGCTACGGCGTGCTGTTGCTCGGTTGCACGCTTTTGGCGGTCTCCGCCGCTGTGATGGCGGGCTGGATGTTCGACGCGGACTATTTCATGCGGGTTGTTTCTGCTTTTGGCGAGACCAGCCCAAGTGCGGCGTTCGGATTTCTGTTTCTTGCGGTCGCTTTGCTTTTTCTGGATAGTTCCAAGTGGCAGTTGCGAGTGGTGTCTCGAATCTGTGCTCTGTGCGCGGCGCTGCTTGGTGCAGTAACGCTCTTTGAATTCTCGGCGGGAATGCGGCCGGATATCGACCGGCTTATGCTTGCGTTGAGCGGGGGGCATTTGCGTCCCAGCCGGATGGCTCCGGTCACCGCGCTGAATCTGGTGCTGACGGGCGCGGCAATTCTCCTGCTGGATGAGCGCTGGAAACGATTCTCATTTTCGCAAGTGCTGACCTGGATCGCCGCGGGGCTGTCATTTCTTACGCTGACGATTTACATCTATGATCCTCGGGCACTGTATCAGGCGGGGATCTTTTTCGTGATGTCTCCGTACAGTTCGCTCACCTTCTTACTGTTGTGTACGGCGATTATGTTTGCGCGGCCCGAACGCGGCGTGGCCGCAATTCTGCTAAGGAGCGACCTGGGGGGTGTGGTAGCAAGGCGCTTGCTGCCCGCGGCGATTTTTATTCCTTTCACCGTCAGCCTGCTGATTTTTAAGATGTACCAGGCCGGAATCTATGGCTCGTTGCTGATGGTGTTCTTGTTCGTGTTCGCACCGGTGGCGGTCTTTGTGCCTTTGGTACTTCTGGGGGCGAGGTTGCTCAGCCGGATGGAGGTGGAACGCGGGCGAAGCGAGGAGCAACTTCGCATCAGTACGCAGCGGTTTTCAAGCGTGGTGGAATCGGCGATGGATGCGATCATCACGCTGGACCAAAATCAGCACGTCATCGTTTTCAATCAGGCTGCGGAAAAGATGTTCGGCTGTTTTGCCTGGGACGTGTTGGGCAAACCGCTGGATCGCTTTTTGCCCGGCGAGTTTCGCGCTATCCACCACCAGCATGTTCGCAGATTCGGCGAGGCGGGGGTAACTACCCGTTCGATGACCTCTCCTGGAGTTCTGACCGCGCTGCGCGCCAATGGGGAGCAATTTCCTATAGAGGCGACGGTCTCGCAGGTGCAAGTGGCGGGACAAAAGCTATACACGGTGATTATGCGAGATATCACCGAGCGCAAGCGCGCAGAAGAAACTTTGCGCCAGAGCGAAGCTCGCTTTCGATCGATTTATGAACATGCTGCCGTCGGCATCGAGCAGATTGCACTGGATGGGCAACTACTGATGGCGAATGCGGCGCTATGCCGGATGCTGGGCTACGAAGAGAGGGAACTTCTCGGCAAAACCATAAAAGACATAACTGTTGCCGAGGACTACTCGCATCAGGTCGATCTGCTCGAGATTTTGGAGCGCGAGCATCAAGGTGCTTACGAAATAGAGAAACGCTACCAGCACCGCGACGGGTCACTGGTATGGGTTCATGTCACCTCCTCCATGGTGAGCGGCCCTGCTGGAGAACCGCTTTATTGGATCTCCGTGGTGCAGAACCTGAGCGAGCGAAAACGCGCCGAAGAGCAGTTGAAGCAGGCCCAGAGGATGGAGGCCATCGGACGGCTTGCAGGCGGTGTGGCACACGATTTCAACACGCTGCTGAACGTGATGCTTGGCTACTCGGAACTTTTGTTGGGTGAGTTGCCACCGGGCGACCGTCGTCGCGAAAGGGTGTTGCAGATCAAGAATTCCGGCGATGCGGGAGCCATGCTGACCAAGCAACTGCTTGCTTTCAGCCGTAAGCAACCTCTCGCCCAAGAGGTCGTGGACCTGCGGGAAATTGTCTCCAAGATGACGCCGATCCTGGAACGCTTATTGCGCGACGATATTGAACTGATGGTGAAGCGTTCCGAAGAGCCCTGCCGGGTCAAGGTGGATCCGGGGCAGATTCAACAACTCGTGCTGAACCTAGCTGCAAATGCCGGAGACGCGATGCCGGACGGCGGCCATCTCGATATTGAAGTGAAGCCCGTCAAACTGGACGAGACTTATGTGCAACAGCATCCCACGCTTAACGTAGGGAGCTATGCGATGCTGGCGATCAGCGATTCTGGCTCGGGTATCGACGCCGAGACCCTGACCCATATCTTCGAGCCGTTTTTCACAACCAAGGAGGCGGGGAAAGGCACGGGACTCGGCCTTGCAACCGTCTACGGCATTGCCAAGAGTAATGGGGGAGACATCTGGGTCTACAGCGAACCGGGCGTGGGCACAATCTTCAAAGTGTACCTTCCGCTCAGTGCCGAGACAGTACAGAAGACCGAGCCCGCCCTGGTCGAGTCCCCCGGCACGCATGGGAGTGGCGAGACGATTCTTCTGGTGGAAGATTCGGCAGCCTTGCGGGAGTTGACCAAAGTGATCCTGGTGCGAGCCGGTTACCACGTGCTGGAAGCTGAAGACGGAGTCGCGGCGCTGGAGGTTTCCGGTAATTATGACGGCGTGATCGATTTGGTCTTGACCGACGTAGTGATGCCGCGCATGCGCGGGCCGGATATGATCGAACAAATTGCTAAAGCAGCGTCCTGGCGTTGCCGTTGTATTTTTGTCCGGCTATACCGAAGAAGTAATCGCGCAATCGGATGGAATCAGCGGATTTACGCTGGTGGAAAAACCATACACGGCTGATGCGCTACTGCAATCGATCCGTCGCACGTTGGATGGTAATTCGTCCACAAAACATGCCCCGGCTTAGACACCGATTTTCCGAGCGATTTGATTCAGAAAGTTCTGCCGAGTCCGCACCTCACCGTAGTTTTAACTGCCAACGGGCTTGAGAAAAAGCCGCACATTTTCTTTCTTGCCTGCGTGGAGTATGGCAAACGCCGCGTAAAGAGGATCAATTCGGCAGCGTATAACCAGAGTCCATAGCTCCCATAAGAATTTTTGATTTCCATCCCGGCTCGCAAACCACTATCTATGGTTCATTGCATCCGGAGAACACGGTGATTAAATTTCGAAGAAAATCCCTCTCGTTCACGCGAGGCGCACGCTGGTGCTGCCTCCTACTCGTGTTGTTCTGTGGTTTTGCGCTGTGCGCTCAAACTGTTTCTCCTCAGCAACTTGCGGACCTGCAGAAGCAGGTTACCGATGCCCGCAGCAATGCCGATAACGCGTGGATGCTGGTTAGCTCGGCACTGGTTCTGATGATGACCGGCCCGGGACTGGCGCTGTTCTATGGCGGCCTGGTGCGTAGAAAGAATGTATTGTCCACCATGATGCAGAGCTTTGCCATGATGGCCATTGTGACGGTAATTTGGGGGATCGTCGGCTTCAGTCTCGCGTTCGGCCCCGGCAACAGCTTCATCGGTAATCTTCAACATCTCTTTTTGCATGGCGTAGGCGCAGCCCCGGATCCGGCCTATGCCCCGACGATTCCGCTGCAGACCTTCATGGTCTATCAGTTGATGTTCGCCATCATTACTCCAGCTCTGATCTCCGGCGCATTCGCCGAACGCATGAAGTTCAGCGGCATGTTGGTCTTTCTTTCGCTCTGGTCGCTGGTGATCTATACGCCCATGGCTCACATGGTTTGGGGTAAGGGCGGACTGCTGAACGCCTCGCTCGGTGGGCGCTTCCCATGCCTGGATTTTGCCGGCGGCACAGTGGTACACGTGACCTCGGGCGTTTCGGCCCTGGTGTGCGCACTCTATCTTGGCAAGCGTAAGGACTATCCCGATGAGATGTTTCGGCCGCACAGCGTAGTTCTGTCGTTTGTTGGCGCCTGCATGTTGTGGGTGGGGTGGTTCGGATTCAATGCCGGGAGCGCTCTTTCGGCGGGAAGCCTGGCGACCAGCGCCTTTGTGGCAACGCACTTTGCGGCTGCGGCTGCGGCGCTCAGTTGGATGGCGGCGGAGTGGGTTATCGCCGGTCATCCTAGCGCACTGGGTGGTATCTCGGGCGCAGTGGCTGGATTGGTGGCCATTACCCCGGCGGCGGGCTTTGTCGGTCCCATGGCGGCGCTTTTGATCGGATTGATTGCCGGGCTGTTCTGCTACATGATGGTAGCGAAGGTCAAGGTCTGGTTTGGATACGACGACTCGCTGGATGCCTTTGGTGTTCATGGCGCGGGCGGCACGCTGGGAGCAATTTTGACTGGCGTATTTGCCAGCCGTTATGTGAATCCGATGTTCAAGGATGCACAGGGAAACGTGATTGGCTCCGGACTGTTGGATGGCAATGCTCATCAGTTGCTGAATCAAGCGACTGGAGTTGTGATTGCGTGGGTTCTGGCTGCAGTGGGCACATTAGTCCTGCTGAAATTGGTGGACCTCACGGTTGGTTTGCGCGTCAGAGAAGATCAGGAAGTGGAAGGCCTTGACCTGACACAACACGGCGAAGAAGGATATGCTCTGGAGTCGTAGCTCTGTGGCGTGAATCATGGGCGCGAATGCCCGAAAGAGACGAAAAATATGACGAAACTTGAAGCAGTAATTCAACCATCGAAACTTGATGCGGTAAAGGAAGCGCTCCTGGAAATCGGCATCGATGGATTGACGGTGCTGGAAGTACGCGGCCATGGCCGTCAGAAGGGGCACACGGAGTTCTATCGCGGACGCGAATATAGTGTGGACCTTCTGCCCAAGATCAAGTTGGAAGTAGTGCTGAACGACGAGAAGGTGGATGAGGTCGTGAAGGCGATACTTACGGCTGCACAGACCGGCAAGATTGGCGACGGCAAAATATTCCTCTCGCGTATTGATGAGGCAATTCGTATTCGTAACGAAGAGCGCGGCACTGACGCGCTTTAGCCACACTGGGGTTGATTGATGACGTCGGGAATCGCGCAGAGTCTGAAAACCGAGTACGTTGCAGGCTCGGAGCGATTGCGGTTGGAATTTGAGAAGACGCGCTCGGGGCGCTCCGTACACCAGGGGCGCACCGCGCTTGTGGATTCGCTTGCTCACCAGCTCTGGCGGCATCACATCAGCCCTGATCTTTCCTTGCCGGCAGGACTCGCCGTGGTTGCTATTGGCGGCTACGGGCGAGGCGTGCTTTCGCCTTATTCGGATATCGATCTGCTCTTCCTCTCTGACGGGGAGGGGCCGGCGGCGGCATGCAAGGACAACATTCGCGCCTTTTGCCAGGACCTTTGGGATCTGCGGCTCAAGGTCAGTCCGACTACGCGCACGCTTGAAAATTGCGATCGTCTGCATCGGGATAATCCCGAGTTCAATATTTCGTTGCTTGATTGCCGGTTGCTCGCTGGAGATTACGGCCTGTTCCGCCGACTGCACGATCAGGTGATTCCACGAACGGTGTTGCGCGATTGGCAGGAACTGGTGATATTGCTGGCCGAGGTGAATGAGGAGCGGCACCATCAGGCGGGCGACACGATCTTCCATCTCGAACCGAACATCAAAGATGCGCCCGGCGGATTGCGCGACTACAACGTCTCCTCCTGGCTGGCGCTGCTGAACGGCTTTTCCAGGGCGCGAGGGTGGATCGACCCCACGGACTATTTTCCCGCGTCGTTGCGTGACCGCGCCCAGGAGGCGAAGGACTTTCTTGTCTCCGTACGATGCTTCCTGCATTACCGGGCTGGCCGCGATGACAACCAGTTGAACTGGGAAGCGCAACAGGCCGCGGCGGAAGCTCACATTGGTTACGATGGCGGCGCGGCGGACGCGGCGGAGTGGATGCGCTACTACTACCGCCAGGCCCGCGTGGTCAACCGGCTTTTCGCGAACCTGATCGATGAGGTGGTGCCCGCCCGCTCGTCGCTCTTTCAGCAATTTCAGAATTGGCGCGCACGTCTTTCTACCGACGAATTCTCCTGTGTCAACGGGCGTGTGTTGTTACAGCAGCCCTCGGCATTGATTTCGCCGGAGAACTTCTTTAACTGTTTTGAGTTTGTCGCGCAGCACGGGCTTAAACTTGCGGCCAGCACTGATCAGCGCATTGAACAGGCGCTGCCGACGGTTGCGGCAATGGAACTTTCCGGAGCGCAACGTTGGGCGGCTCTGCGCAAGGTTCTGGTCCGTCCGCACGCGGCCAAGGCACTGCGCATCATGCAGGAGCTAGGCGCTCTGGGATTGCTGCTTCCGGAATTCCGTGCCGTGGAATCGCTGGTCATCCGCGACTACTATCATCGCTACACCGTCGATGAGCATACCTTTCGGGCGGTTGATTCCATTCACAAGCTGCGCCCGGAAAAAAAGAACGGCGATCGCAATATCGCCAATTTGGTGGAAGAGATTGACCGCCCCGATCTGTTGACTTTGGCTCTGCTGCTGCACGATGTAGGCAAGGCGAAGCCCGATGAGGACCACGTGACCGCCAGTTTGGAAGTCGCGATGAAGGTCTGCCGGAGGTTTGAGCTGCCTCCGGAGGATGAGGAGATGGTTTGCTTTCTCGTGGCCTATCACTTGGATCTGTCGGGTGCGATGCGTCGTGACATCTTCGATCCCGAGACAATTCATGCCTTGGCCGCGCGAGTCGGCAGCCAGGAGCGGCTCAAGATGCTGGCTCTGCTGACCTACGCCGACATCGGCGCAGTCAATCCCACTGCGCTCTCGCCGTGGAAGGCCGAGAATCTTTGGCGGGTCTATGTCGCAACGGCCAATTATCTGAATCGCAGTGTGGATGACGACCGCTTCCATCTTGCGGGACACGACGAGCAGGTTGCGCGCATTCGCCTGCTGGCTCCGCAACTTGGCCGCCGCCTGCGCGATTTTCTTGAGGGACTGCCGCAGCGTTACCTGGCCATGCACGCCGCTGAAGAGATCATTCAGCATGTGGAGATGGCTTCGCAACTCGGGCCCAATGGGGTGCAGACGCAGCTCAAGCGGCTGCGCAGCGATTTTGTGCTCACGGTGATTACGCAAGACCGTCCCGCTCTTTTCGCAACCTTGGCCGGAGTGCTGGCTGGATGGGGAATGAACATCCTGAAGGCCGATGCATTTTCGAATGACTCCAGCGTGATCGTGGACACTTTCGTGTTCACCGACCGCTTCCACACCCTTGAAATGAACGTGCAGGAGTGGGAGCGATTCCGGAACAGCTTCAGCGATGTTCTCAACGGAACGGTTCCGCTGGAGCAACTGGCACGCAAACGATCCAGAGGCGGCACAAAGCCTCCTAAGGTGAAGGTTGATACCGGCATCAATTTTGACCAGGGGTCGTCGAGCCACAGTACGGTGATTGAGGTCGTTACGCAGGATCGCTCCGGCCTGCTGCACCGCATTGCCGCTGTTTTTGCCGAGTACGGCTGCAACATCGAAGTTGCCCTGATCGATACAGAAGGCGAGATGGCGATAGACACCTTCTATCTCAGAATTGCCGGAAGAAAGCTCGACGATGCAGAATGTTTGCAGTTGAAAGCTGCGCTGGAAGTGGAACTGGGAAGCTAAATGCCAGGTGCGCACTCGTGCATCCAATGCGCTCAGGTCGCCTGTAAGGGATACACATTCGCCCTCCTCTGATGAAACTTTTCAAACTGCTTGCGAATCCAAAGTGCCTGCTCTTTGAAACCTCCGGCGTGGTTTCGGAATCTTTCATAAAGCGGCGTCGGTCTAAAGTTTTCAGTCCAACCCTGCTCTAGTATTCTCGAAACTGGAATCGAGGAAACGAATGTCCTCAACCATCTCCGCTACTAAGCTTGCGCAGTTTGGTGTGATTGGCCTAGGAGTTATGGGCCAGAATCTTGCGCTGAACATTGAAGATCACGGACAAATCGTTGCGGTTTGGAATCTGGAACCGGACTGGGTCGAGCGTTTTGTTGCCGCAAATGCGGGGAAGCACATCGTCGGCAGTACCGACCTTGCACGCTTCGTACAGTCTCTTGAGCGCCCGCGGCGAATGTTGATGATGATCAAGGCTGGCGATCCGGTGGACGAGATGCTGGAGCGCATTGCGCCACTGCTTGAACAAGGTGACATCCTCATCGACGGTGGAAACTCTTTTTTTAAGGATACGCAGCGTCGCGAGGCCGCGATGCGCTCCCGCGGGCTGAACTTTTTTGGCATGGGTGTCTCGGGCGGGGAAGAAGGTGCGCGGCATGGTCCTTCGCTCATGCCAGGCGGTGATCAGGACGCCTATCGACACGTGCAGAAGACGCTAGAAGCAATTGCGGCCAAGACTTCATCCGGAGCGTGCGTGACCTACATCGGCCCGGACGGCGCTGGGCACTTCGTCAAGATGGTCCACAACGGAATCGAATACGGCGATATGCAGTTAATCGCCGAGGCCTACGACCTGTTGCGTCATTCGCTTGGGTTGAGTGCGGCGGAGATTGCGGAGGTATTTTCGCAATGGAATCGAGGCCCGTTGGCGTCCTACCTCATCGAGATCAGCGCGGAGATTCTGACCGCGATCGATCCCGAAACCCACAAACCGCTGGTCGACGTGGTTCTTGATAAGGCGGGTCAGAAGGGAACTGGCAAGTGGACGGCGCAGATTGCGCTCGATCTTGGAATTCCCATCCCTACTATCTCTGCCGCCTTGGATGCCCGCGCGCTCTCCAGCATGAAAGACGAGCGCTTGGTGGCCAGCGCGCAGTATGGCCGCAGTCCGGCCCGCTACAACGGAGACGGCGCCGAACTCATCGACTCGATCCGTGATGCTCTTTATGCCAGCAAAATCTGCTCCTATGCCCAGGGCATGAGCCTGATTGCGGCTGGTTCGCGTGAGTGGAATTGGAAGATCAACTTGCGTGAGATCGCCCGCATCTGGAAGGGCGGCTGCATCATTCGCGCGCTCTTGCTCGATCCGATCATGCAAGCCTTTGAGCGTCGGCCCGCGCTGCCGAACCTGCTCCTCGATCCGGATTTCCAGTCGCGCATCAGCCTCGCCCTTCCGGCCTGGCGCAAGGTCGTCGGGGTGGCCGCTGCTCTTGGAATTCCCGCGCCCGCCTTTTCGGCCTCGCTCGCCTACTTTGACGCCTACACCGCTGCGCAACTTCCTCAGAACCTTACCCAGGCGCAGCGCGACTTCTTTGGCGCTCACACCTATCAACGCGCAGACCGGCCCGAGGCTGGATTTGTACATTCGGATTGGAATGCTCTGATTTCGCGAGGTGTCCGGTGAGTCCTGTAATTGAAGCTGAGGTCGAACAGAAGCTGAAGCGTCCCGCGCTGCCTCAGGCAGACCCCTGCATACTGGTGATCTTCGGTGCGAGTGGAGACCTGACTCGCCGCAAACTGATTCCTGCGCTTTACGATCTTTGCGGCGTGGGCTGCATGGGCGCGCAATTTGAAGTCGTTGGCACGGGCCGGACTCACATGACCGATGAGCAGTTCCGTGAGTCCATGCACGAGGCGGCGAAAGCGTCGAAAGACATTCGCGAATTCAGCGAGGAGAAATGGCAGCGGTTTGCCAAACGGCTGCACTATGTAGTCGGCGACCCAGCATCTACCGGTTTCTACGCTGAACTGCGCTCCTACCTGGAGGAGATGCAGCGCAAAGGTTCCAGTAACAATGTACTTTTTTACGTTTCCACTCCTGCCTCGTTTGCAGGAGAAATTGTCTCCGGCCTAGCCTCGGCCAAACTGAATCAGCTCGAGAAGGGCTGGTCGCGCATTATTCTTGAAAAACCCTTCGGGCGCGATCTGGAATCAGCCCGCGCCTTGAACGAAGCCCTACTCAAGGTTTTCGATGAGAAGAACATCTATCGCATCGATCATTATCTCGGCAAAGAGACGGTGCAGAACATTCTGGTCTTCCGCTTCGCCAATTCTATCTTCGAACCGGTGTGGAATCGCAACTACATCGAGTACGTTGAGATCACCGCCGCAGAAACCTTGGGCGTCGAGCGCCGCGCGTCGTTTTATGAGGAGACCGGAGCGCTGCGTGACATGGTGGCCAACCACTTGCTCCAGCTTGTGGCGCTTACCGCAATGGAGCCGCCCGTCGCCTTTGATGCGGACTCCGTACGGGAGCAGAAAGTGCAGGTCTTTCGCAGCATCCCCGCAATGACGCTCGATGAGGTTGCGGCCAGAACCGTGCGTGGCCAATATGGACCGGGTAGTATCGGCGGCACCGCTGTTCCGGGCTATCGCCAGGAGCCTGGCGTCAAGCCCGATTCAACTACGGAAACCTTCGCCGCGGTTCGTCTGCACGTGGATAACTGGCGCTGGGCGGGTGTTCCGTTTTATCTCCGCACAGGCAAGCGGCTGGCGAATAACATCACTGAGATCAGGGTGCAT
Organism: uncultured Acidobacteriota bacterium; assembly: GCA_963786435.1. Lineage (GTDB taxonomy): Bacteria > Acidobacteriota > Terriglobia > Terriglobales > Acidobacteriaceae > TOLSYN. The sequence continues at coordinate 1,468 of CAWAZK010000002.1, read as the reverse complement.
TTCAAACGCACTCCTCAGGCGCTGTTTTCCGGAGCTGAGTCCGAGAACTTCGGCCCTAATATCGTCAGCCTGCGCATTCAGCCCGACGAGGGCATCTCTGTGTGGTTCGGCGCAAAGCGCCCGGGCACTCCAATGAGTACCGTCCCGGTGAAGGCCAAGTTTTCTTACGCGGACGCCTTCGGCAGCACTCCAGTTGCGTATGAAACCCTGATCCTGGATGCGATGCGAGGCGATGCCACGCTTTTTACCCGTCGCGACGAGGTTGAGGCGGAATGGAAGATTATTACGCCCATTGAGGAGGCTTGGGTGCAACTTTCGCCGCCGTCTTTCCCAAATTACGCCGCCGGTTCTGAGGGGCCAGAAGAAGCGGTCAACTTGTTGAGGGCCCCCGGCCATCGCTGGATGTCGATGCTGAAGCAGGAGGCTGCCGATGCCAACTGAACGCTTCCAACTCGCTAAGGCGGAGATTCTCGTTGGTGCAGACATCGAAGAGACGATGCGCATCGCCGCTGGACAGTTCGCTGGACTTGCACGTAGAGCTGCATCCGAGAACGGATCCTTCAACGTAGCTCTTTCCGGCGGAGACACACCGCGCTATTTGTTCCAACTCCTCGCCGCCGAGCCGTTCGCCGGATTGATCCCATGGAATTGCATTCATTTTTTCTGGGGAGATGAGCGCAATGTTCCTCCCGGCGACCCGGCGAGCAACTATTCGATGGCGCGCGAATTGCTTTTGTCACAAGTTCCCGTCCCGCCCGCACACATCCACCGTATTCCAACCGGAGGCGGCACCGCCGTTGAGGCCGCCGATCTCTATGAGCGAATCCTGCGCGAAAAGCTTCCTGTAGATCACGGCCTGCCGCGCCTCGACTACAATCTTCTGGGCCTGGGCGCCAACGGACACACGGCTTCGCTCTTTCCTGGCCGCCCAACTCTTCACGAACACGAGCGACTCGTGGTGGCCGACCATGTCGATGAGGTCAACTCCTGGCGCGTCACGCTCACTGCTCCCGTGTTGAACAACGCAGCGCAAATCACGTTCCTCGTGATTGGCGAAGACAAAGCGTCTGTCGTCCACAAGGTGCTCGAGGGACCGCGCAATCCTGAAGCTGTACCCGCCCAACTCATCGCGCCTACAAACGGAACTCTGACTTGGATTCTTGACCAATCCGCCGGTAGTCAACTGACTCGCCCTGCACCGCACCAGGAACAATCGAGTTCCCATTAAGGCGAACCAAAAACGCCGATTAGTGATTCTGTATCGGTGTCTTTCGGCATCTCAAGGTTGAATAAAAATAAGTAGGGCAAAGGCTAGAATTCCACAAATTTTGCCTGTGAACGTTTGACGTTCGGCTTCACGGCTGGTTACAATCTCTTTGTATTCACAGTAAAGCGCGCCAGCGCCACCATACTCCTCAGTAGCTCAATGGCAGAGCATTCGGCTGTTAACCGAAGGGTTGTAGGTTCG
>CAWAZK010000001.1:0-497499 GCA_963786435.1 uncultured Acidobacteriota bacterium | reverse complement strand
CCCGCTTGCAGCATATCTTTCAGCGCAACAATGGAACGCAGCGATGGAGTATGCGGCCACAAAAGGCTTGCTGTACCCGCTCAAATCGAGTGTCTTTCGAAGCAAAGTTGCCAGCTCAGCGACTACCGCTGGTGCTGGGTTCTTGATTGGCGTGGATTTGTCACTTGCCCAAGCGTTGTGGGCAGAATATCAGGCTGCTGCTGCGGGGGAATGTCAATGACGGCCTCTGTGCGTCGCCCTTCATCAGCAATGCTCAATGTCGAGAAAGTGATGCGGAAAAGGAAAAGGCGGCTGCTTGATTTTGCTCTCTATGCCGGGATCGGCCTTGGCGTAGTTGCTGCCGTCATAGCGGCTGCCAATCACGGCAGCGACATGCATCGCACGATGCGTTGGGCAGGGTTTGGTATTGTGACCCTGATTCTGTTTGGAATCTTGGTGAACGATTATCGTGCGCAGCGGAAGGATATCAGGACTTGGAAGGTCCTGGGAGGCTGCTTTTTCGTGCATGTCGTTATAGGAAGCTTACTAGTATCACGGATAGAGAACATCCCGCCAATCTTGTTTGGCGTGCTTTACGTGGTGGAGCTTCCACTGCTGAGAGCGGTCGTAAAACGCTTGCTTCCGAACTGATTCCGATCTGGCGCTCCTGCTGTAAAGCAGCAGGTTTATCTTTAGCTGCCGATTGGGGCCGTGCCGGTTTATGGCACGGCCCTTCGGGTTTTAGTCCTCAGAGTGTTGGGTGATTGCGGCGTTCAGGGCTGCGATCTGGTCCACGAGTTGCTGGAGCTGTTCGCCTTCCGGAAGCTGGTTGGCTTCGGCTGCGATCTGGTCAATCTTGGCCAGGAGCTGTTTTTTATAAGCGTCCATGAGTCCTCCTTTCCCTGTCTAATACTGAGTTCTGGCGGAAATCTGCATTTCGGGAGCGGGATTTTTCGCCGCCTTCGGCGTCGGGTGTGGGGTGACACGTCACCCCCAGGCGGGTTGCTGCAGAGTAACTTGCGGTTTACGCCGGTTAACGTGTTGATGGTGTGGGAGTAAGCGACAAGATCGCGATTTTCTGGTTGCTGGCTGGATACCGCGAAGTTACCGGGCGTTAACGTGTTGAAAAGAAACGAAGGCGGCAGAACACCGGTTCTGTGGGCCTTGCGGGTGGTGCGTGCCCTGCGCTCACGCATCCGTCAAGGATCGAGCCCGCTACGCGGCGTGCTTCGCACGTCCTTGACGGCTGCTCCGCTGCGGGCGGTTGGCCACTATGAAAAGCATTCTGCTTTTCATGTTCTCAAGAGAACCTGCAATCGAGTGGCAAAGCGGCGCCAGCGTGGCGGCGAATCCGGGCCTAATGCAGAGGGTTAGCGGTAGGCTTCGGAGCGGTGGAGGACGGCGTGGATGAGGAGGGTTCCGGGCGGGTCTTCGGTGAAGCGGACGCGGTAGTCTCCGACGCGCAGGCGCAGTTCCTCGGAGTCGCCTTGCAGTTTCTTGATGTCGCCTTCGCCGGTGCGGGCGAAGCGGTCCAGCGCGGTAAGGATGCGCATAGCGGTCTCGCGGTCGATGCGGCGCACATCGGCGCGGGCGGGCGGGGTGAAGATGATCTTTTTCACGCCGGGCCTGTCAGGGGTGGAGGTCTTCGGGGTTGAGCCCGAACTCGGCCAGCAGTTCTTCGTGAGGGATGCCTTCGCCGGGATGCTCGGCCAGCCAAGCCTTGGAAGCGGCGACGGCGCGGGTCTCTTCTTCGCTGATCGGTTCGTCCTCAACGGGGGCGTTGGCGATGGCGCGATCCACCGGATCGAGCATGGTTGCGAGCAGGCCGACGACCGCGGAGACCTGGCCGGTGGACATGCGCTCGATCAGTTCGTGGGCTTGCTGCTTCGGGTTGGTTGCGCTGGTCACCATCGGGAAAATCTCTCTTAACTATCCTGCGCCGCAGCGAGGAATTTATCAATCGTGGTCAACAACGCCCGCTGTTCGTAGACAGGCAGAGTCTCAATCTGTTTCATGCGGCGAAGGAGCTTTGGACTGGGTTGAACTTCGGGAGGCGTAGCCTTCTTCTTGGGCCGTAGCAGCTCTTCCGTGCTGATTCCCATAGCCTCGACGAAACGAACCGCCATCTCCGCAGTCAACCGCAACCGGTCCCGCTCGTAATCGGAAACCAGGACCTGTGTCAGGCCGGTCCGGTCGGCAATGTCTTTCTGCGTCAATCCTCGTTCCTTGCGAATCCGGGCGAGGCGCTCGCCCAGCGTTTCGTTGCCAAAGCTTACCGGCGATAGCTTCAGTTTGGACTTTTTCGGCATGGGTTCACTGTAAGGCCATCTTGTCGGCGAGCGATGCTTTCTTGCTCCTTGACTCTGTATGTTACAGTATCAACTGTTACAGTCAAACGGTCGAAATAATATCGCAGTACCTCTTGACAGGGTTTTTCAGAAAAGCCGGAAAGAGGGCCGAAAGGAGCCGAGCCGATGCCGCGTGTTCCAGAGGAGCTGAAGGAGCGGTTAAAGCGGGAGGTCTCGATCCAGCGGCTGGCCGAGGCGCGGGGCATCAAGCTGGTGCGCAAGGGCAAAAGCCTGATGGGGCTGTGCCCGTTCCATGAGGACCACAACCCGAGCCTGTCCATCGATCCGGCGGAGAATCGCTGGCACTGTTTCGGCTGCGGCCAGAAGGGCGACGTGATCGAGTGGGTGATGCGGGCCGAGGGCGTCAGCTTCAATCATGCGGTGGAGCTGCTGAATCGCGATAGTGTGCCGTTTGCCGGCAGCGCGGGAGCGCCGCCGAAGCAGAGCACGGTTCCCAAGCTGCCGCCGTTGTTCCAGCCCAACGCCGACGACCAGACGGTGTTGCAGGTGGTGGTGAATTATTACCACGAGACGCTGAAGAACTCGCCGCAGGCGCAGCAGTATCTGGTGAAGCGCGGGCTCGAATCCGGGGAGATGGTCGAGCACTTCCGGCTGGGCTACGCCAACCGCACGTTGAATTACTACATGCCGGAGAAGAACCGGGTGCTGGGCCGGGAGCAGCGGGGGCGATTGGAGGAGCTGGGCATCTTGCGCGAGAAGACCGGGCACGAGCACTTGAACGGCTCGCTGGTGATTCCGATCCTGACCCTGGAGGGCGCGGTGGTGCAGATGTACGGGCGCAAGATCACGGCGGGGTTGCGCGAGGGAACCTCGGATCATCTGTACCTGCCGGGACCGCATCGCGGGGTGTGGAACGAAGCGGCTTTGATCGCGTCGCGAGAAATCATCTTGTGCGAGGCGCTGATCGATGCGCTGACCTTCTGGTGCGCGGGCTTCCGTCATGTGACCACGAGTTACGGAGTGAACGGCTTCACCGAGGAGCACCGCGAGGCGTTTCGCAAGCACGCGACGAAACGAATTTACATCGCTTACGACCGCGACGAAGCCGGAGATACGGCAGCCGCCAGACATGCCGAAGAACTGATGGAGATGGGCATCGAATGCTTGCGGGTGCAGTTTCCGAAGGGCGTGGATGCCAACGATTACGCCCGCACCACCAAACCGGCGGACAAGGCGCTGGGAATGCTGTTGAGCCGTGCGGTGTGGCTGGGCAAGGGCAAGCGGCCCACAGTCGCAGTGAGTGAAGCGCCGACGCCATCGGGCCAGGACGAAAAACCAGAACCGGCAGTTAAAGAAAAAAGCACTCTTGATGCCGAACCAGTGCCCGATCCCGGCGAGGTGGCCGCCGTCAATCCGGAACAACCTGTTTTTTCTTTCCCTGCGCCGTTGCCGTTGCTTTCGCCGTTGCCGTTTGCGGCAGGGCCTGCGGTCGAGCTGCCGGTGGAAATCCACGGGGAGGAAATCTGGATCACGCAGGGACTGCGGCGTTATCGCATCCTCAATCTCGACAAAAACACGGCCAGCGGCACGCTGCGGGTGAATGTGCTGGTGGAGGGGCAGACGCCGCGCGGCGCAACCAGCTTCCACGTGGACACGCTCGACCTGTACACGGCGCGGCTGCGCACGGTGTACGCCAAACAGGCGGCGGCAGAGCTGGAGGCCAAGGAGGAAACCATCGAGCGCGAGCTGCGGCTGTTGCTGCGCCGTCTCGAAGTGCTGCAACAGGAGCGGCTGAAGCAGACGCTGGAGCCGAAAGATGCCAGGGCCGAGATGACGGAGGAGGAGAAATCGGCAGCGTTGGAAATGCTGCGCAGTCCGAATCTGCTGGAGCGCATCGTCGGCGACTTCGAGCGCTGCGGGGTTACGGGCGAGGACACCAACAAGCAGCTTGGATACCTGGCGGCGGTGTCGCGGTTGCTGGAATCGCCGCTGGCAGTGATGGTGCAGTCGTCGTCGGCGGCAGGCAAAAGCTCGCTGATGGATGCGGTGCTGGCCTTCGTCCCCGCAGAGCACCGGATACAGTACTCGGCGATGACCGGGCAGTCGCTGTTCTACCTGGGGGAGAAGGATCTGAAACATAAAATCCTGGCCATCGCGGAGGAGGAGGGCGCCCGCCGCGCGTCCTATGCGTTGAAGCTGCTGCAATCGGAAGGCGAGTTGAGCATCGCCTCGACCAGCAAAGACCCGAACACGGGCCGGTTGGGAACGCATGAATACCGGGTCGAAGGGCCGGTGATGATCTTCCTCACCACGACGGCTATCGACATCGACGAAGAGCTGCTGAACCGTTGCGTGGTGCTGACGGTGAACGAAGACCAGGAGCAGACGCGGGCGATCCACCAGAAGCAGCGCGAGGCGCAGACGCTGGAAGGACTCTGGGCACGCCAGCAACGCACCGACATCCTTGCCGTGCATCGCAACGCGCAACGGCTGCTGCGCCCGCTTGCGATCACCAACCCGCACGCGCTCGAACTGAGCTTCCCCTCCAACCGCACGCGCACCCGGCGCGATCACATGAAGTTCCTGACCTTGATCCAGGCGATTACGCTGCTGCACCAGTACCAGCGGGAAATCCGGCGGGACACGCGCGGCGGCAAAACGCTGCCGCAAGCTGGTAAACGATGTTCTGATGCACTCGCTCGACGAGTTGCAGCCGCAGACGCGCAAGCTGCTGTTTCTGGTTGAGCAGATGGTGGCAGGGGCTTGCGGGGAGCAGAAGATCGAGCGCACCGATTACCGTTTCTCGCGGCGCACGGTGCGCCAGCACACCAACTGGGGAGACTCGCAGCTGAAAAAGCATCTGCACCGGCTGGAGGAGATGGAATACCTGATCGTGCATCGCGGCGGACGCGGGCCAGACCTTCGTCTACGAGCTCGACTTCGCGGTGGACGAGAACGGAAAGCCGGTCCTGCCGGGGTTGGACTACCGCTACGATGAAAACAAGTCACGGCCAGAGGGCGGCTTGGCATGGGGTAGTCACGCCCAAGTCACGGGGTTGTCACGGGGTGGTCACACTGCGGAAAGCCGCATGGATACTGGAGCCGATGGCGATATTAAGCAAAATCGTGAAAAACGCATAGATAGGGGCCAGGGGGAAGAAGACCACGTCGTAGTCGTACCGGTAGCCGACCGTTCCAACGGTCATGCCAAGATGGCCGCCGTGGGGGGTGCGGTGATGGCGCGGGTGAAAAAGAGCAGGACGGCCAAGGCCGCTATGCCGCATACGCCGCTGCGTCAGGCGCTCGATGCCCATCTGGGGTGGATGAGTGCCACCAACTTCTCCGGCGACACGGTGACGCATCGCCGCAACTCCATAAGCTCGTTTATCGCATGGGCCGAGGTGCGGGCCATCGAAGACCCGATGGAGATCACGCGGCCTATCCTGCAAAGCTACCAGCGCCACTTGTACTACTACCGCAGCGAGAAGGGCCGACTGCTGACCGTGGGCACGCAGCGGGACCGGCTGATGTCGTTGCGTGCCTGGTTCCGCTGGATGGTGCGCCATCATCGCATCCTCCACAACCCGGCTTCAGACCTCGACCTGCCCCGCAAGGAGAAGCGCCTGCCGCGCGTGGTGCTGTCGGAGGAAGAAGCCGAGCGGGTGCTCGTGCTGCCCGATATCCGCGAGCCGCTGGGGGTGCGCGACCGGGCCATCCTGGAGACCTTCTACTCGACCGGGATACGGCGCACCGAGCTCTGCCATCTCTCCATCTACGACGTGGACCGGGAGCGCGGCACGGTGTTTATCAGCCAGGGCAAGGGCAAGAAGGACAGGGTGATCCCAATCGGTGAGCGGGCACTGGCTTGGGTCAACAAGTACCTGCACGAGGTTCGCCCGCAACTGGCGTTCGAACCCGATGAGGGCTTTCTGTTTCTTGGTGGCAGCGGCGAGCCGTTCCAGCCCGATCCGCTCTCTCAACTGGTGCGGCGCTACGTCGAGGCCGCGAACCTGGGCAAGACGGGAGCCTGCCACATCTTCCGCCACACCATGGCCACGTTGATGTTGGAGCACGGGGCGGACATCCGTTATATCCAGCAGATGCTCGGGCACGCCGATCTAGCCAGCACGCAAATCTATACCCAGGTCTCAATCCGCCAGCTGCAGAAAATCCATGCCGCCACGCATCCAGGAGCACAGCTCGAAAAGGCGCAGGCTTCCAACCAACACCAGGAGCAGGACGAGCAGCTCCGGGCCGATCTGCTGGCGGCGCTCGATGCCGAGGCCGACGAGGAATAACCGCTCCATCCCCGCAGTAATCAATCGAATGCTCTTTCCTTAGCTGCTGAAAAAGTGGTGGCCAGGAGTGTGCCTGCTGCTTACAATCATCGGCAAGCCCTAGCGGCTAAGGAAAAAATGCTCTCTGGAAAAATGCCAGAGTTAGCCAGAAACTCGCATCCGGGGTTCGCGCCTTAAAATGCACACTTTCGTCGGGAAAAATCGGTAGCTAAGTCATGTACTGTGTAGGGGTTGCGGCGACTGTAGGTGGAGAATCGTGGCAGGTCTATCCATTCTGGGGTATGGATACAGACGAGGGCGATGAGGAAGAACCCCTGTCGTTACACAAGTATCTGTACGCTGAGGCAAATCCAGTTAACAACATAGACCCGAGCGGGCATGAGATCGACGAATTAGCCGGTGCGATGACCATGTCCATGACTCTTGATGCCATGCCATCAGCAGCAATGATTGGAGCTGCGGTCACGAGGCAGGCACGCTTCGCGGCTCTCGTTCAAAACTACCCTAGTCATGGCGCTTTCCCAAGTGATCCCAACGCTCCGAATTCAATTTGGTCGACTATAGGCGGTCACGTCCAAATGAATGCTTGGTCCACGGATGCGAAGGGTAACCGGGTTCCGAACAACACCTGTGCATTGCGCATGAGTTACGCGCTTGACCGAGGCGGGTATGCAGTAAAAGGGACTGGAACAGTTTCGGGAGCGGACGGCAGCAAGTACTTCTTGAGAAACTCTGCCCTCCAAGGCTTCCTTACGTTGACCTTTGGACAGCCGCAAAGTCTGCCGGGTGGTTCGTTTGCGGGGCCAAGTGGCTCAACCGGAATCATTTTCTTCAGGATACCGTTCGCAGATGCTATAGGTCACATAACGTTGTGGACTGGTCAAGGTGTTGTCGATCCGGACGAACCATATGACTCGTGGCCTGCACCTACCAGCTCACTGTTCTGGGGGGTCAAATGAGAGCGGCTCTGATTGTATGCGCGCTTCTGGCCTGCTCTTCAGCTATTGCACAAGACGATGGGCCACGGAGTCTTGGCGAGATTAAACAATGGCAGTTTCACGTTCAGGACAATGAAGTCAACATGCGCTTATCGGCTTCTTTGAAATCCCCCCGGAGCAGTGTGTTGTCCGTAAGATCAGAGGGCGATTCCAAGTTGCGGGCTGCCGCAGAAGTGGACCTGCTGCGGCAGGTTCTTCGCGAGATGTCATCTCTGGGATACTCTCCTCGCAATCTGGAAATGATTAGCACATGGCTTCGGAACTCAGAGTATCGGGAAGGGGTTGAAGAGGCGGTGCTCAAATCCGGAACTTGGAAAGCGTGTACTGGATTCAAATACTGCCATCAAGCCGAGGGTGTGGCTGACCAGTTTCTAAAGTCCGTCGATGCATTCAAAGAGTTTGATGGGGTCCTGCGTGAATATGGGTTGAGACGGAAGAGCATCCACGTGGATGACATGGGCGTGGGAATGAAAGCTGAACACATCCATTGTGCGGGGCTGATTGTCATCTCTCTTGAGAAGGAGAAGTAAGCCAGAGCCGATTCCCTGGGTTGTCTCTGGGCGGTTGTGCGCTGGTTATCGCGCGGTATCGGCGGGGTTGAAAAGCTGTCGGCGCTGCGCGTCGGGTTTATGTGTGACACTCCACCCCTCGGAGGGTGGTGTTAGGGAAACCTGGCGTTGGTCGCGCGGAAGCATCTCTGCATCATAGAGATCGTGAGTTCCGGGTTCCGTGGGGGAAACCTGTGTTTACGCAGGTAAACGGAGCCTGCGCGGGGGTGCGAGCGATGGCGCTGCTCGATGAAACGCGGTTGACTGCCGAGCGTGCGCGGCGGGCGAAGTACCGGCTGCATCATGTGGGAACGAAGCTGAACGAGGGCGAGTTGCGCGAGTTCGAAGCGCTGGCGGCGAAGCGAGGGCAGACGCAGGCCGAGCTGATCCGCGGTCTGATCCTGGACGAGCTGAAGCGCGAGCCGGAGGGCTTGCGTCCGAGTGCGGAGATGGTTGAGATCACATCGTGCCGGTTACTGGTGGTGAACCTGCTTCGCCCGTTGGTGACGGGGGAGACGGTGACGGAAAAGGCGTTCGACGGGATCATCGATGAGGTAAAGAAGCACAAGGTACGCGTGGCTCGTGACCGGCTCAAAGACCACCAGGCGCAGCGCTGAAGAGCGAGCGCAAAGCGCGGGCGATAGGCTCACGGATCGGGCTGCGAATGGGAAGTGTTTCGCGAGGGCAAAGCGGGTGCCCTTCGCTCACGCATCCGTCAAGGATCGAGCCCGCTACGCGGCTCCCTTCGGTCGTCCTTGACGGCTGCTCCGCTGCGGGCGGTTGGCCACTATGAAAAGCATTCTGCTTTTCATGTTCTCAAGAGAACCTGAAGGCGACGGCAAAGCGATGCCAGCGCGGCGCGGCGAAGCCAGACCTCATGCAGAGGGTTAGCGGTAGGCTTCGGAGCGGTGGAGGACGGCGTGGATGAGGAGGGTTCCGGGCGGGTCCTCGGTGAAGCGGACGCGGTAGTCGCCGACGCGGAGGCGCAGTTCCTCGGAGTCGCCTTGCAGCTTCTTGATGTCGCCTTCGCCGGTGCGGGCGAAGCGGTCCAGCGTGGTAAGGATGCGCATGGCGGTCTCGCGGTCGATGCGGCGCACATCGGCGCGCGCGGGCGGGGTGAAAATGATCTTTTTCACGCCTGGCCTGTCAGGGGTGGAGGTCTTCGGGGTTGAGCCCGAACTCGGCCAGCAGTTCTTCGTGAGGGATGCCTTCGCCGGGATGCTCGGCCAGCCAAGCCTTGGAAGCGGCGACGGCGCGGGTCTCTTCTTCGCTGATCGGTTCGTCCTCAACGGGGGCGTTGGCGATGGCGCGATCCACCGGATCGAGCATGGTTGCGAGCAGGCCGACGACCGCGGAGACCTGGCCGGTGGACATGCGCTCGATCAGTTCGTGGGCTTGCTGCTTCGGGTTGGTTGCGCTGGTCACCATCGGGAAAATCTCTCTTAACTATCCTGCGCCGCAGCGAGGAATTTATCAATCGTGGTCAACAACGCCCGCTGTTCGTAGACAGGCAGAGTCTCAATCTGTTTCATGCGGCGAAGGAGCTTTGGACTGGGTTGAACTTCGGGAGGCGTAGCCTTCTTCTTGGGCCGTAGCAGCTCTTCCGTGCTGATTCCCATAGCCTCGACGAAACGAACCGCCATCTCCGCAGTCAACCGCAACCGGTCCCGCTCGTAATCGGAAACCAGGACCTGTGTCAGGCCGGTCCGGTCGGCAATGTCTTTCTGCGTCAATCCTCGTTCCTTGCGAATCCGGGCGAGGCGCTCGCCCAGCGTTTCGTTGCCAAAGCTCACCGGCGATAGCTTCAGTTTGGACTTTTTCGGCATGTGTTCACTGTAAGGCCATCTTGCCGGTGAGCGATCCTTTCTTGCTCCTTGACTCTGTATGTTACAGTATCAACTGTTACAGTGAAACGGTTGAAATAATATCGCAGTACCTCTTGACAGGGTTTTTCAGAAAAGCCGGAAAGAGGGCCGAAAGGAGCCGAGCCGATGCCGCGTGTTCCAGAGGAGCTGAAGGAGCGGTTAAAGCGGGAGGTCTCGATCCAGCGGCTGGCCGAGGCGCGGGGCATCAAGCTGGTGCGCAAGGGCAAAAACCTGCTGGGGCTATGCCCGTTCCACGACGACCACAGCCCGAGTCTCTCCATCGACCCGGCGAAAAACGAGTGGAACTGCCTGGGGGCGTGCGGGCGGGGCGGCGACGTGATCGCGTGGGTGATGCTGTCGGAGGGCGTCAGCTTCAACCATGCGGTGGAGCTGCTGAAGCGCGATTATCTTCCTTCCGCTGTTGTCTCGTCCGGACCGCCGCCGAAGCAATGCACGGTTCCGAAGCTGCCGCCGTTGATCGAGCAGACGGCGGACGACCGCAAGCTGCTGGAAATCGTGGTGAGCTACTACCACGAGACGCTGAAGCAGACGCCGGAGGCGTTGCGCTATCTGGAATCTCGCGGCTTGAAATCCGCCGAGATGGTGGAGCACTTCCGGCTGGGCTTCTCGAACCGCACGCTTGGCTATCATCTGCCCCAGGCGAACCGCGCCGCCGGCGCGGCCCAGCGCGGACGCTTGCAGGAGCTGGGCATCTTGCGCGAGAGCGGGCACGAGCACTTCCGCGGCTCGCTGGTGATTCCGATCTTCAATCTGAATGGCGAGGTCATGCAGATGTACGGGCGGAAGATCACGCCGAAGCTGCGGCCAGGAACGCCCGATCACTTGTACCTGCCGGGAGCGCATCGCGGGGTGTGGAACGAAGCGGCGCTGGTGGCATCGCAGGAAATCATCTTGTGCGAAGCGTTGATCGATGCGCTGACCTTCTGGTGCGCGGGCTATCGCAACGTGACCACCAGTTACGGAGTGAACGGTTTTACCGAGGATCACCGGGCGGCCTTCCGGAAATACGGAACGAAACGAATTTACATCGCCTACGACCGCGACGACGCGGGCGAGAAAGCTGCCGCCAAGCACGCCGAAGAGCTGATGGCGATGGGCATCGAGTGCTTCCGGGTGCAGTTTCCAAAAGGAATGGATGCCAACGAATGCGCGTTGAAGACGCAGCCAGCGGCCAAGACGTTGGGGGTGTTCTTGAATGGCGCGGCATGGCTGGGAGCGGGCAAGCGGCCCACAGTGCAAGCAATCGAAGCCGCAGAAGCAGCGGTTGAGGAGCCAGAGTCAGAGCCGATGAACAGCGACGAGCCAAGCGCGGAACCAACCACAGAACCAACACCGGAAGACAAAATCAAACCCGCAGCGAAAGAAGAAAATGTGGTCATTCCGTCCACGGGGTTGGACGTTGAGAGAGTTTTTCCTTCGCTGCCGCTTCTGATGTTGGGAGCGAGGAACCGGAGGCGCGGCCCATGCCGCTGGCTTCGCCCGCCGATCCAGCGGTGAAGATCGACGGGGACGAGATCACGATCACCATCGGGCCGCGCACCTACCAGGTGCTGGGACTGGAGAAAAACACCAGCCGCGCGGTGATGCGGGTGAACGTGCGGGTGAGCGGCCGCAATCTTCGCGGCGAGCGAGGCTATCACGGCGACACACTGGATATGGAGCTGGCACGGCAACGGGCATCGTTCATCAAGCAGGCATCGCACGAGCTGGGAGTGAAGGAAGAGACGATCCATCGCGAGGTGGGCAAGGTGTGGACCGTGCTCAGCGACCTGCAGCGCGAGCAGATTAGAAAGACACTGGAGACACCAGAGGATGAGGCACTGATGACCGCCGAGGAGCAGGATGCGGCCATGAATCTGTTGCGTGATCCCCGCCTGATGGAGCGGGTGCTGGCCGACTTTGAGCGCTGCGGGGTGGTGGGCGAGGAGACCAATAAGACGGTGAGTTATCTTGCAGCGGTGTCCCGGCTGTTGGATAAGCCGCTGGCCATCGTGGTGCAGTCATCTTCGGCAGCGGGCAAAAGCTCGCTGATGGAAGCGGTGCTGGACTTTATGCCGGAGGAACAGCGCGAGGAATACTCGGCCATGACCGGCCAAGCCCTGTTTTACATGGGGCAGAAAAATCTGAAACATAAAATCCTTGCCGTCTCGGAGGAGGAAGGCGCCAGCCGCGCCTCGTACGCGTTGAAGCTGCTGCAATCGGAGGGCGTGCTGAAGATCGCCTCGACCGGCAAAGACCCGGTGAGCGGAAAACTGGTGACGCACGAGTACATGGTGGAAGGGCCGGTGATGATCTTCCTCACGACCACGGCGCAGGAGGTGGACGAGGAGTTGCTGAATCGCTGCATCGTCCTCAGCGTGAATGAAGAGCGCGAGCAGACGCGGGCGATCCATCGCATTCAGCGCGAATCGCGCACCTTGGACGGACACTGGGCACGGCGGGAGCGGAGCCGGATTATCTGGCTTCCGCTTGCCGCCCGTGCTCACCGAGTACGAAGCCGAGCTGGTGTTGCAGCAGCCGAACGTGAACGATGCGGTCGGCATCCGCGACCGCGCCCTGCTGGAGCTGTTTTACTCGACCGGGATACGGCGCACGGAGCTGATTCGTCTGAAGCTGCCGGAGATCGACCACCACAACGAGCTGGTGACCATCCGCCAGGGCAAGGGCAGGAAAGACCGCGTGGTGCCGGTGGGCGAGCGCGCCCTGGCATGGCTCGACAAATATCTCCACCAGGTCAGGCCGGAGCTGGCCATCGACCCGGATGACGGAACCATCTTCTTGACGGCAGAGGGCGAGCCGTTCAGCCCCAACCATCTCAGCGCCCTGGTGCGGGATTACGTGGAAGCCGCCGCGACCGGCAAGAGCGGGGCATGCCATCTGTTCCGCCACACCATGGCCACGCTGATGCACGAGGGCGGCGCGGATATCCGCTACATCCAGCAAATGCTCGGGCACGCCAAGCTCGACACCACGCAGATTTACACCCACATCTCGGTACGGATGCTGAAGGAGATCCACTCCGCTACCCATCCTGGAGCCAAGCTCGAAGCCGACACAAACGACGGCCAGGACGGCAAACTACAGCGAGATAAACCCGGCGGGAAATGAAAGCCCAAATCCGCTTGGCAGCGTAGCCGGACCGGGGCCCGTGGTCCGCTCGTTGGTCCCCTACAGGAGCGCCCTGCATAAACCGGAACAGGGCGCGGGAGAGGGGTCTTTCCCCCTTGGGGATTCCGATGAACGGAGGGTGCCCGGACGAGAGGGTTCCAAGGGGGAGAGACCGTGGCGGGGACCGGCGAGTGCCCGGCGGATGATGACAAAAACATCGAGAATTTACTGGCCAAAATCCATCCTGAGACTCACAATGTTGCGTGCTCCAAAGCCAAGAAAATCAGCCACAGCTTTTTCTTTTAGCTGCCGGTGTTGCCGTGCCTGAGTGCATCGGGGCGCACGCGGCCAGCGGCGAAAAAGCGCGTCTGGGGCTTTCGAGCTTAAAGACGGCATCGCATCTGGGCTTTGCGGTCTGTAACTCCATAACTGCATTGGGGTTGCGGGCGGACTGGGTTGAAAATCGCGTCGGGGCGTATAGATGCGCCAGATACTACGATCCAACCATCGGTAGATTCATAAGCGAAGATCCAACGGGGTTCTCTGGTAGCAAAACGAATTTCTACAACTACGTTGGCAATGGTCCCATAAACGCCGTCGACCCGACGGGGCTAAAGACCACTGCCATCATTGTCTATGACACAACACTCGGAATTACCTACGGATCGCATGCGGCGCTTTACATCGACAACGGCGGCACTCCGATCCTGTACGACCCGTTTGGAAGCTACGCGCCCGCAAACAACTGCGGCTCAGGGGATGCCTGTGGGGGAAATGCTGCCAGCGTGAATAACTTTGAGAAGTTCCACGAGGACAATGGCTCAACAGTACAGACTATTTCTTTCAACACCACTCCGGAAGAAGAAGAAGAGATAGCCGAGCGCATCGCCGACCTTGGCGACCCCGGCTATCCAGGATGCGCGTCGAGTGTGTCGAATGCGCTCCAAGGCATTGGTCCATTCAAGGGGCTAAAGATCAACGTCTTGCCCGGTAGCTTGGCGAATCAACTTCAGAATCTACAGAAGGCTTCTAAGCCGTAGACATGACTATGAATCAAACAAATTCGGCAATTTGTGTTAAGCGACTTGCGTTAGAT
This sequence comes from uncultured Acidobacteriota bacterium, assembly GCA_963786435.1. Lineage (GTDB taxonomy): Bacteria > Acidobacteriota > Terriglobia > Terriglobales > Acidobacteriaceae > TOLSYN. The sequence goes on along the minus strand of CAWAZK010000001.1, from coordinate 483,277 downwards.
GTGCTGATAGCTTGTCTTGCAGCGATTGGGGCAACTGAAGTCACCGGTATTAATCGCGTTGAACAGACGCTGATACACCGTAATTTTGGCGGATACCAAGTCGTGTTTTTTTGCCTACTGTGGGCATTCAGCGTGATCTTCGTCCGTCTCCGAATGTCAACCGGCGCTTCGCTTGTCCCATTCCTTGCTTTTGGGCTTTGTGCGGGGCTTCTTAGTGGTTGGCTGACCTTTCCACTGGTTGCCCTATTGGTGAGGCATCCTATGCGAGATTTCTTCTCAGTGCAGGGGGTCGTTGACTTCATCGTGGTCACAACCGTCACAACCTTTGGATGGCTGGTCGGGCTGGTTTCTGGGGCGCTTTTGTTTGTACTGGTAGGCACTCAATCATCGGTGCGCCGGGAAAAGTGAGATTGGCGGGTGGCCCATTCAAGCCATCTTTCGGCTTGAGTGGGGCAGCAGGGCGGTAGAATTCAACAATGATTTGAGCCGGATACAGCTACGATGGCGCGTCGTATTACCGCGCCAGATATTACGATCCGACCATTGGCAGGTTCATCTCTGAGGACCCAATTGGATTCAGTGGTAGCGGAACCAACTTTTACGGTTATGTTCGCAATAACCCTGTTCGCTTCAAAGATGCACTTGGGCTCTGTCCAGACAACAAATGTTCGTCCCTGTCCCTTGACGATCCGAGTACGTTTTGGAATGACAGCTTCGCAACCCCAGATCAGATTGACTCCTACATGCAAAACACAAATTCTCCCGGCAGTTGGAATGGGTATGCTGCAGCGCAGGCTTTTATCGATCAGGGCATCAACCCAGCTCTTGCGGTTGCGATAATGGGTGCTGAAACTTCCATGGGAAATGGAAACTTGAGTGCCAGAAATACTCGTGATCCGTTCAGTTCAGGAGGCTCGAACTTTTCCAGTTCACTAAGCCGAGGTCTTGGAACGATAACGAAACTTGAGAACGCCACATTTACGGATTCGAATCCGCTGACCGCCCTGATAGATCAGAACAACACGCGGGTGGCCCAGAGTTGGCGCTGTTCCAACTCTGGGACTCTTGTAGCGAGCAGTGTTCCGGGCACCTGAGATACATTTGCGATCGTCTCAGAATTCAAAGGAAGCACGATATATTCTGGACACATGCCCGCAGGACTTGTGCGACTTCAACAGACCGGACACTCGCACTTCATCACCTTCACCTGCTACCGGAGGATGGGGCACTTGACGAACAGTCAGGCCTGCTCTGTTGTGCTGCGCGCGCTGGAAAACACGCGCAGACGGTATGGACTCCGCGTATTCGGGTTTGTCCTGATGCCCGAGCACGTTCATCTTCTGCTCAGCGAACCGGAGCGCGGCACGCTTGCGCGCGCACTGCAATCGATGAAAAGTGCGTCGGCACGGATGGCGCGAGGCGCACGTACGGAAAGCACGGGAACACGCTCTCCCTTCTGGCAGATACGCTATTACGACCGCTATATGAGAGATTTCGAGGAGTTTTCGGAGAAGCTGCGATATATTCATCGCAATCCGGTAAAGCGCGGATTGTGTTCTTCGCCCGAACAGTGGCCTTGGAGCAGCTTCCGGCACTACTGGAATGGTGCTGATGTTGGCGTGGAAATCGAGTCGGAATGGACAGCTCGGGGCAAACACGCTCAAGCTCGATGAGCCGTAGACCCAGAGTTGGAACAGCGCCAACTCTATGAGCCGCAAACCCAGAGTTGGAACAGCGCCAACTCTGGGCCACCCGCCACCCGCCCCCACATCTGCTAAATGCGGCAGATGTGGGGGACCATCATCGCACAGTCGATGCAGGATGGAGATAGCCGCGTCTTAGAGATTGTCGCCCTGACCGTCACTCGATTGCGGCGGGAGAGTAATCTCGATCGCGCACATCTCCGTAAAGAGCCAGAAGTTGCCTTCGATCTCGCAGCGCCGCGAGCAGAAGAGCTTGGCGCTCTTCGCCGGCATTACGTTCTTGCCCAGCGCTGCGCCGCACCATGTACAACTGTTCAGCGTGCCGTCCTCGGGATTTGGTTTGTCAGATTCCATTATGGCAACCAGAGTAGTCACACAATGTATATCGGACAATCCGGCGATTCGCTTAAGCTACCTTAGATTTCATTAGATCTCGTTGCGAATCAGATCCTCAAACGTCTCGCGCCGACGCACTAGCCGCGCTTTTTTTCCATCCACCAGCACCTCGGCGGCGCGTCCCCGAGTGTTGTAGTTGGAGGAGAGGCTCATGCCATATGCGCCGGCATCGAGAATCGCCAGCAGGTCGCCGGAAGCGACCGGAGGCAGTTCGCGCTCGCGGGCAAAAAAGTCTCCCGTCTCGCAAACCGGTCCTACCACGTCCATCACGCCACCGCGGGCCTCGGCGGAGCTTTCGCGTGGTTTGGCCGGGATGATTTCGTGATGTGCCCCGTAGAGCGAGGGCCGCACGAGATCGTTCATTGCCGCATCAACCACCAGGAACTGCTTGCCGCTGTTCTCCTTGGTGTAGAGGGCGCGAGTCAGCAGCGCTCCTGAGGCGGCTACGATCGAGCGCCCTGGCTCCAGCAGGAGATGCAGGCCAGTGCGTCGCAGCGGCTTCATCAGCGCTGCCGCGTAGGCCTTCACGCTGCGCTCGAACTCGGCAGGGCTCGCGTCTGTGCCGTTCGAATTCTGGTAACGGATGCCGAGGCCGCCGCCGGCATCGACAAAGCTGATGTTCAGGCCGTCCTCGGTTAACTCGCGCACCAGGGCCAGCACCCGCTCCATGGTCTCGCCAAATGGTTTAACGTCGGTAATCTGGGAGCCGATGTGTACGCTGACGCCCACGGGGTCCAGATAGGTGTAGGTTGCAGCCTTGCGATACAGTTCGCGAGCCTCGGTGATGGGTACGCCGAATTTATGCTGGCGCAGCCCGGTGCTGATGTAGGGATGGGTCTCAGCCCGCACGTCTGGATTGACCCGGAAGGCAACGCGCGCGGTCTTTTTCAGCTTTGCTGCGCGCGCGGCCAATAGAACCAGCTCGGCTTCGCTTTCTACGTTGAAGAGCAGAATTCCGGCCTTCAGGGCAGTGTCCATCTCTTCGGGCGTTTTGCCAACGCCGGAGAAGACAACGCAGGCCGCCGCCTGCTTGCCGACGCGCATCACGCGCTGCAACTCGCCGCCGCTCACCACATCAAAGCCGCAGCCCAGCGCGGCCAACATGCGCAGCACTGCCAGGTTCGAGTTCGCCTTCACCGAGTAGCAGACTGTGTGCGACTGTTTCTCGAAGGCACGCTCAAAAGCGGCGATCCGAGCCCGAATCGCAGTTGCCGAGTAGACATACAGCGGAGTGCCAAAGCGCCGGGCCAGGCGCTCCACTTCTACTTCATCGCAGCACAGAGTGAGGCTGGAATTGCTACCTCGATAGGTAAAAGCCGGGGGACGCTCCTGTAAGGAGTCTTTGCGGATGGTCACTTTTTGCCGTTTCCTTGTTTTGAACAATTTGGACGATTTGGCCGATTGGGAGCACCGATAGTCGGCACCGCGACCGCGCGGCCGCCAATTGCTTCAATTCCGGATTTTATCATCGCCACCTTAGCCGATGGGAAACGCTGCCCCGTTGGTGGGGTTAGAATGTGTGCGATGCCCGGAGATAGCAACGGCTCCTTGGATTAACGCAACCAACACCTGTACGAGGAAAGACAACGATGGCTATAAATCTGACTTGGCTGGGGCACTCAACATTCAAGATTGAAACACCGGAAGGCAAGACCATTCTCATCGATCCCTGGATCACGCAGAATCCGCTCTGCCCTGAATCTGAGAAGCGGCAGACGAAAGTCGATGTGCTTCTCTGCACGCACGGGCATGGCGACCACATCGGCGATGCCGTCGCAATCTGCCGTGAGCTTCAGCCGACAGTTGTAGGGATTTACGAGTTGGCCTCATGGCTGGGCAGCAAGGGCGCAAAGAACATCTCACCCATGAACAAGGGCGGGACACAGGAAGTCGCGGGCGTGAAGGTCACCATGGTTCACGCGGTGCATTCCTGCGGAATTCAGGAGGAGGATGGCTCCTTTATTTACGCCGGAGAGGCTTGCGGATACGTACTGGAGTTCAGCAACGGCCTGAAACTTTACCATGCCGGCGACACGGCGGTCTTTAGCGATATGCAGATTATCCACGATCTGTACCGGCCCGATGTGGCGTTGCTTCCTATGGGCGATCACTTCACGATGGGCATACGCGAGGCCGAATATGCCTGCAAGCTGCTCAAGCCTCGCATTGTGGTGCCCATGCACTTTGGGACTTTCCCGATGCTGACGGGAGATCCCCACAAACTTCGCCCGGCCGCCCAGCAGCAAAAGTTCGAGCTATGGGAGATGCAGCCAGGGGTTCGGCGCGAGCTTACAGTTAGCCGCGAACTTACTCTTAAGTAAGAGCATGGCTCTGGATCGCATTGTCTGCGCTCCGGAGCCATGTAATTCGCGTTGGCAAAGACCTATGTCCGCGTACACGTCCACGGAACTTCGGTCAGGTGGCCTGTCTTCACATCGTAAACAAATCCGCGCAGGGTCAATTCCTTGCGTAGCCATGAGTGTGAGGCAAGCCGCTCCAGTTGCTCATGTACGTTTTGCGCCACGTCCTGAAAAGCGTGGAAGCGAACCGGAATATTGGCCGGCTTCCCGGCTTTTTCTTCGATTAGCGCGTGCATCTGTTCTTCGCTGGCCTTCTGCAGTCCGCAGTCGGTGTGGTTTATCACCATCACTTCCCGCGTACCGAGCATGTAGTGTGAGACCAATAGCGAACGGATCGCGTCCTCGGTCGCAATTCCTCCCGCGTTGCGGATGAAGTGGGCATCTCCGAAGCCTAGTCCGAGTGCAAGACGGGAGAGGCGGGTATCCATGCACATCAACACGGCGAGCTTCCGTAGCGGCTCCGGCGAGTACAGCGATGCGTCGTGGGTTTCCTTGTACAACGCGTTTGCGGCAAGAACTTCGTCGATTACGCTCATCGAGATCACCTCACCAATATCGAACGCGAATGCAGAAATTAGTTTTTTCTATACTCACTACTTTTTGCGCTCCACGAGATAGCGCGCAATTTCCTTCAGAGTGTCAGCGCGTTCGCCAAAGCTGTCCAGCGACGAGCACGCTGTATGGATCAGTTGCGACGCCATCTCCTCGGCCTTCGCGAGTCCGAAGAGCGCCGGATAGGTGACCTTTTCGGCCGCCAGATCCTTGCCTGCAGTTTTGCCGAGCTGTTCGCTACTCTGGGTGACGTCAAGGATGTCGTCGGCAATCTGGAAGGCCAGTCCTGCCGCGCGCCCAAACTCGCGTACTCGTTGGACTTCGACAGCCTTTGCACTCACATAATAGCAACCTGTCAGCAGGGAAGAGACGATGAGCGCACCGGTTTTGGCCCGATGGATGTATTCGAGAGTTGGCAGGTCTGGCTTTACGTGCTCGGACTCCAGATCCACCACCTGCCCGCCAATCATTCCGTCGATGGTTCCGGTGCCGTGCGCAAGCTCTTCGATGATGCGCACCCGCGCCTCCGCGGGACATTTCAGTCGTGCCATGACTTCATATGCCTGGGTCTGGAGAGCGTCGCCGGCAAGAATGGCCGTGGCCTCGCCGAAGGCCTTGTGGCAGGTAGGCCGGCCGCGGCGCAGATCATCATTATCGAGCGCGGGCAAATCATCGTGCACGAGCGAGTAAGTATGCAGCATCTCGATCGCTGCGCCCAGCTCATCGACCCCTTCGGGAATTGCGCCGCTGACCATACGTGCTGACTCCATGCACAGAATGGGGCGCAGCCGCTTGCCACCGGCAAAAACACTGTGCCGCATGGCTTGGTGGATGGAGCTGGGATATTGCTCCGCCGCAGGCAACAATCGTTCCAGTGCGGCGTCGGCAATCTTCTGACCTTGGAGTAAAGTTTCTTTCAGCATGGACGGTAAAAAGTGTACCAGTGCTCTCCGTCGTAGTGCTAGCAGGGACAAGCAATTAGGATCAACGTTTCTCGCAAAACGAACGAAAGCCCCGCCGTCGCGGAGCTTCGAATTCCATCTGACTTTGTGTGCGCTGCGATCTTTATGCGGCAATCGCCAAGTGCTGCTTAGGCGCCATGCGCGACGCGTGAAGAATGGAATGGACATCCAGGGGATGACAAAATTCAACTGCTCCGGCATCCAGTGCGGCCATCCACATCCGTTCGTCGGGCGAGCGATGAGTGCAAACAATCGTCAGATCATTAAACATGCGTGCAAGTTGACGTATTTCGGTTAAATTCAACAACTCCAAATCGAGCACTGCTACTCGCGCGTCATGGCGCAGCAGCATTGTGCGCAGCTCCTCGGCATTTCTGGCCACCGCGATCCGGACAAAATGCGCTTGGAGGTCGTTCGCTAACTCCATTGCAATGGAGGGATCGTTTTGTGCGATTACAATCGTTGGTGACGGCATGATCTCTCCGTACAGCAACTGCCCGCGCCTTACGGCGTAGCGGTCGGAAAGAGTATTTGTTTGACTTGCGAAGACGCTTCTTTGTTCTATTTGTTCTCGCCGCTTGCGCCGAATGCTTCCTTTCGCAAGCTTCCATCGTCTTTCAAAAGGATTTCGATCCTACCTTCGGCGGCTTCCAGTTCCTTCCTGCAGGATGCTGAAAGCGAGACACCTTCTTCAAAGAGCTTCAACGACTGCTCCAGGGGTAGATCGCCTCTTTCCATTTCTTTGACGATTACTTCCAGCCTTTGCAGACACTCCTCAAAACTCGGCAAGCGATCCTCCGTACTGGGCTCATTCTACCCCAATAGCAGCTTGGCTCATCGATCTCTCAGGTTAAAAAAAGAGAACCACAGAAAAGTTCAATGGGCCAGTGTCGAATCGCGCAGAAAATCGTAATTTCCGGACGGGGTGAGATGTACGTTTTCCAGCCTGCGTGTGTGCACCAGTACATTGTCAGCCCACCAGAGGTGTACATACGGCAAGTCGCGATTGAGCGTTTCCTGTAGCGTGGTGTAGATCTGCGCACGCTGCTTTTCGTCTATGCTGCGCCGTCCCTGGGCGATCAGGCGATCCACTTCGGGATTCGAATAGTAGCCACGATTGGCCCGCTTGGGAGCAAAGCTCGCGCTATCGAAGACGTTCTCGAAGACATCCGGGTCCTGGTTGCTGCCACCCACCCAGTGCAAGGAGTAGAGCTGAAAGGCGCCTTTGACGACGTCGGCATAAAAGGTTGCGAACTCATAGCTGCGGATGTCGAGCGCAATGCCTACCTGACGCAATTGCTGCTGCAGCACGGCGCAGAGCAGGCGCGTACTCTCGTCGGTGGAAGTCTTCATGACCAGGTGGAAGCGCACTCCGCTGGAATCAGGGTGGTATCCCGCCTCGTCGAGCAACTGGCGAGCCTTTGCAGGGTCATAGGGATAGGTCTGCGCTGAGGGATCGTAGGCCCACTGCTGCGGCGGCAGAACACTGTTTGCGGGACGCGCCATGTCGTGCCAGAGATAGTGAATGATAGGCGTACGGTCGATGGCATATGCCAGCGCCTGCCGCACCGCAACATCCTTCAGGATCGGATCGCGGAGATTCATCGCCAGATATTGATAGCTGGTTCCCGGCGCTCGCTCCACAACAAGCCGCGGCTCCCGCGCCAGAGCTGGAATCATGTCTCCAGGTAATGCATTGATCTCTGCGTCGGCGGAACCTTTGCGAAGTTCCAGGGCACGCGTGGTCGCGTCGGGAACAACGTTGAAGCGCACTCGCGCCAGTCCGGCAGGTTTACCCCAATACTGCGGGTTGTGCTCGATGACCACCTCACGATCCGGAGTCTCGGAGACGAAGCGAAACGGTCCGGTGCCGATCGGGTGCTGCGCCAACTCTTCGCCTGAGCCGTTGGGAACCACTCCTAACGCGCCATCTGACAAGTTCCAGAGCAATGCCGCGTACGGCTCTTTCAACCGGATTACGACGGTGAAATCGTCCGGAGTCTCGACGCGCTCAATGTACCGGTAAGCGCTGGTTTTTGCCGAGCGCAGCTTTCCATCCGTGAGCGAGTCCAGCGTCCACTTTACGTCCGCTGAGGTCATGGAGCGTCCGTCGTGAAATCGCACATCATGCCGCAAATGAAAGATGTAGGTGAGGGGATTGGGAATCTGCCAGCTCTCGGCGAGCCGGGGCTTCAGTTGAAATTGTGCATCGCGGCTCACCAGCCCCTCGAAGATCAGCTCGCCGATCCGCTCGGACTGTGCATCGGTTCCGATTCTTGGGTCGAGGTTCAGCGGAGCGCTCTCGATGAGCATGACTGCGGTTTTTGGGTCGGGTTTTTGCCGTGAACACGCGCCGAGCAGAAGGCAAATGGCGAGCGCGGGCAGGGTAAGTGCAAACCTACGCATAGCTCACCTTTCCGAGAATCACATCACGATCGGCTCCCGTTGCGCCTGGAATGTTCGAGGTATCGCGATGCCAGCTCTGATAGGCGAGCACGGCGAAGGCAACGGCCTCTTTCGCCTGCGACGGAATTCCCGCTGCATCGGTCGGCAACACCTCAACGCCAAGGCCAGCTACTTCTTTGCGGATCATCGCCATGAGGGTGAGGTTGCGCGTGCCTCCGCCAGAGACAAACAAATCGTTGTAGCGGTCCATCTTTGCGAGCCTACGCACTGCCTCTCCGATGGAGCGCGCCGTTAATGCCGTCGCCGTCGCCAGCACATCGTGCTTGTCTGCCCGCCCACACTGTTTCAAAAATTCACTAACGTACTCGCGCCCAAACTCCTCGCGTCCTGTGGTGCGAGGCCCTTTGCGACGGAAGAAAGAGTTCTTCATCTGCTGGTCCAGCACTGCGGTAAGCACCTTTCCCTTGGCAGCGAATCTTCCGTGGTCGTCGAATGCTTTGCCAAAGAGCTGCTCGCAAACTGCGTCGATTACCATGTTGCCCGGTCCGGTGTCGAAGGCCCGCACCTGTGTCGCTTCTGCCGCTGCGGGAATTGCAGTCAGGTTGCCGATTCCGCCGATGTTCTGCACGATGCGGCCCCGCCGTGGGTGCCGGAAGACCAGCAGATCAAGAAAGGGAACCAACGGTGCGCCCAAGCCTCCGGCGGCCATATCGGCGGGACGAAAATCGCTTACAACCGGAATCCCCAAACGTGTGGCCAGCACGGAGCCGTCGCCGATCTGCCAGGTACAAGCGATACGCCGCCCCAGGAATTTTGCCGCCTCTCCCTGATGATAAATCGTTTGACCGTGGCAGCCTACAAGTTCGCAGGTCAGGCCTGAGCGACGCTGCGTGCGCCGCACGCAATCGGCATAAATTTCGGCGAGCAGAAAATTCAAGCGGGCCAGCTCACTTACCGCAATCGACTGTGCATTCATGGCCTTCAGTACCGCCGAGCGCACGGCGGCAGGGTAGGGAAAAGCACAATGCGCGAGTAGCTCAAAGCGCGTTCGGAAGCGTCGGCCCGCAAGGCGAACGAGGGCCACGTCCACCCCGTCGGCAGAGGTTCCGCTCATGATACCGGCAACAATCAATTCAGCACTCCCGCAGCCGATTGTACTATTCAGGGTAGGTCGCTTGGCGTAGATACGATTATTGGCGAGGGACGTTTTCCGGTAAAGTTCTACTTGCGTGCCAGTGCGCGTTCTTTGGCCGCGCACTCGGTGCAGAATGTCTGCTCTTTCAGATCGATCCACTCTACCGCGTGCGAGCTGGACATCACGCAGCGGTAGTCATCGCAATGATGCAACTCCAGTGTGTGTCCCAACTCATGAATGGATTCGATGAGCAGACGGCGCGAGAGTAAGTTCATATTCGTGGGCAGACCGTAGAACTCCTGGCGCAGCCGTGCGTAGGAAACCACCGAGCACTTTCCGCCAAGCTGTGCCTCTCCGAAGACGAAGGTAAGAATGGGTATATAGAGATCGACGGGGGTTACGCCGAGGACGCGCCAGGTCTTCCAGCCGACATACTGCTGCATTCGTCCCAGCAGTTCGCTGGAATGGTATTGGCCGCGTTCGGCGTGGAAGGCAAACTCCGGCCGGAGGGCTGGGCTCAGCACCTCACAGCGGATCGAGAAGGCATCGGAGAGCTCCGAGCGCAACCAGTCAATCAATGGTGCGTGAGGGCCCCCAATTGGTAATAGCTGTAATACCTTCATCGAGTTTCGGGCGCAGCCAGAGCCTGCTTGCTCCATCCATATTTCTTGAGTTTGTGATGCAGCGTCACGCGGTCGATCTCCAGTATTTCGGCAGCCCGCGTCTGGTTGCCGCCGCATTCGTCGAGAACCCGCAGGATGTGTCCCTTCTCGATGTCCTCCAGGGAACGCGCATCGGCCAGCGGCGCGGCAGTGGTCGCATGAGGCTGGATGGTGAAGTCGCGTTCGCGCAGCTCAGGTTCCTGGGAAACTACCATTGCGCGCTCGATTGCGTTTTCCAGCTCGCGGATATTTCCCGGCCAGTGGTATTGCTGCAGCAGGTCCATCGCCCGCGGATTCACCCGGAGAATTTTCTTGTTCATGTCGCGCGAAAACTTGCGCACGAAATGGTCTACCAGCATCGGAATGTCGTCTTTCCGTTCGCGTAGCGGCGGCAGTTCAATGCGAAACACATTTAGACGGTAGTAGAGATCCGGACGAAAGCGGCCTTCCTCAATCAGTTGCTCCAGTGGTTTATTGGTCGCAGCAACGCAGCGGAAGTCCACCTTGATCGAGGTGTTGCCGCCAACCCGGACAATTTCGCGCTCCTGTAGCACGCGCAGCATGTCTGTTTGCGTCCGCAGACTGATATCGCCGATTTCATCGAGAAATACGGTGCCGCCCTCGGCTACTTCGAATTTTCCTTTCTTTCGATACTGCGCTCCGGTGAATGCGCCCTTTTCGTGTCCGAAGAGTTCGCTTTCCAACAGAGTCTCGGTCAACGCTCCGCAGTGGATCGCCACCAGCGGATGATAACGGCGCGGGCTGGCAAAGTGGATGGCTCGCGCCACCAACTCTTTTCCCGTGCCACTCTCGCCGGTTATTAGCACAGTAGCATCGGTGGGCCCTACGGTTTCGATTGCCTCGAACACCTTTTTCATCGCCGCGCTCTGGCCGACCATGTTTTCAGGCCGCGCGACTTCGTCCACGGTTTGGCGCAGGCGAACATTTTCGTCCCGTGCTATTCGGTGCGAGAGCGCGTTCTGCATCAGATGTGCAATCTCATCCGGGTCCAGAGGCTTGGTCACATAGTCGTAGGCGCCGTTCTTCAGCGCTGCGACCGCTGTTTCCACCGAGGCGTAGCCGGTCATCATGATGACGATCAGATTGGGATCGAGTTCGTGAATACGCCGCTGCAATTCGATGCCGTCGGTTCCGCGCATCTTGATGTCCAGCAGCGCAATGTCCCAGGGATGTTCGGCCAGCCGCAACAGTGCCTCGCTGGCGTTCTCCGCGGTTCCCACCTCGTAGCCCTCTTCGCGGAACCATTTGTTCAGCGAATCGCGCACACTTAATTCATCATCGACAATTAGCAGACGGCCCTTGATCTCGCTCACGTTCCCGCTCCCGCGCGATCGCGCTTAATTGCTTGATGCCTCTGCATGCATACTCTCTGAATTTGCTGCACGCACCGGCAGAATTACTTTAAATGTGGTTCCCACCCCGAGTTCCGAGGCAACCTCGATATGTCCACCATGGCGTTCCACGATTCCTTTGGAAACCGCCAGTCCGAGTCCGACGCCCTTACCGACTTCTTTGGTCGTGGTGAAGGGATCGAAGATGTGCGGCAGAATCTCGGGCGGAATGCCGACGCCATCGTCCCGAACCTGTAATTCGATCTGCTCACCGTTCGCCACTGTACGCGTGGAAACCCAAAGATTGCCTCCATGCGGCATGGCGTCGATTGCGTTGATGACCAGTGCCAGCGCGACCTGTTCCATCTGTGCCGAATCGCATTGAAGCGGAGGCAGTTTGCGGTCCAGATCGACCTGAAGCAGAACTCCGCTCATCTCCGCCTTGTGCTCTGCCAGGCGGATCGTCCGCGAAACCACGGCGTTCAAATCGGAGAGACTCAGGTTCATGGGCGATGTGCGTGAAAACGACAATAGGTTATGCAGCAGTTCGCCACAGCGTTTGCTCTCGGCGGCAATCAGGTCCAGTGACTCGATCGCTTCCTTCTTCTGTTCTTCGCCGGTAAGACCGCGCTGAATCCATTTCTTCAGCAGTTTGGCGTAGGTCAGAATTCCGGCTAGCGGATTGTTGATCTCATGCGCAACCACGGCAGACATTTTGCCGATGGCAATCATGCGTTCAACTTGCAGCATCTGCTGTTGGGTGTTTTGCAATTCGCTGGTCTTCTGCTCGACGCGATGCTCCAGGGTATGGGCCCAACTGGTGATTTCGCGCTGGGCGGCTTGCAACTGGCTGCTCATGCTGTTGAAGGCGATCGCCAGCGCTCCCAGTTCGTCGGATGACTCTACCGGAATCTGATAACCGAGTTCGCCCTCGGCAAGATGTTGGGTTCCTTCCTGCAACCGCTTCAGCGGAGTATGCAGCACGGTTTGAATTGCAATCCATAAGAGCAGAGCGACCGAGGCGACCCCGCTTAGCAGTAGGATAATTATCCACATGCTGCTACGTGCCAGGCTTGCATCCTGGCTCTTCAGGGAAAGGCCGGTATCGAGTATTCCCAGAATGCGCTGCGTGGCCGGATGCGCGTGGCAGGCTGCATTGGAGCATTCGGGCTTATTCTCGATAGGGGCGATAACACCAAGCACGCGGTGTTGGCCCTCCTGATCGCGCGCTTCGTAAATTCGGAAATGTTTGTGCAGCGGTTTGTCCGATTCCTGATGGCACTCAATGCACTGGGAGCTGTTCCGTCCGATTGCTGTACCAGCTTCGTGCGCATCGCTGGAGAACGCCACTCGCCCGTCGTGGTTGATAATGCGAATCTGCTCAATAACACTATGATTGCCGATTCCATGAATTGATTCGAGCAGACCCTCGCGGTCATTGGCCATCATGAACCGATTGGTGCAATCGCGGACGAAGTCGCTGATTCCAACCGCTTCCTCTAGAGAGACCTGTTCGAGATCGCGCCGATGCAGCCGGATATTGACGTACCCCAGCACGGCTGAGCCGAATGCCAGACAAGCTAGTAATAGAACTAATAGCTTCGTGCTGACATGCTTTACCTTCAACCCTAGCTGCTGGAACATGGCTGCCCCCTGGAAAATGCGGGAGCGCCGCCCGGTTAGGAGACGCTCCCAGCCCCTCGGTTAGTGCACCAGGGTAGCCTGATGCTGCGGCGCTAACAGTTCAGCCAGCTCCTCTTCGTTGGGTTCGTGATGGGCATCCTCAAAGATAGGCAGATACTTCACGCACATCGAGAAGAGGAAGAAGCCCATTGCGCAGATCATCAGCGTGATGCAGGCCTCGGTCCACTTCGGTAGGTAGTGATGTCCAACCCAAGTTTCCATGCTGGTCATGGCCACGTTCAGGCGGTTGGTCACAAAGCCCAGAATGGCGCTCAGGGCAGCAAGGTAAGACAGGTCAGGGTTGATGCGGACCTTCTTAAAGCTCAGCATCGTCAGCGGAATCACAAACGCGAGAATCAGCTCGACCCACAGGAAATAGGCCTCGTAGCTGGGCTTGAAGATGTCCATGAACACATGACGATGGACATAATCTTGCAGCCGCAGCAGCGCCATCACCCACAGAACCACGTAGAGCGCGCCGGAAAGCTCGGCGACGACAGAGCGTTCCAGACCGCGTCCGAAGGCGCGTGCGCTGAGTGTGGATTCAAAGATCGTCATTGCCAGTCCCACCGCAATCGCCGAGATAAAGAAGAAGAACGGCAGTGCCGGCGTGTACCAGAACGGATGCATCTTCTCCGGGAAGATCAGGAAGAGCGAGCCGAGCGAGCTCTGGTGAAGCGTGGAGAGCAGAATGCCCAAAACCACCAGCACGGGATAGATTTTCTTGACCCAGCGGATCGGTCCCTGCAGATGGAAGCGCTCCAGCACGTTCGGCAAGAATTCTAAGAAGAGGACCGTCGTGTAGGTCATCACGCACATGCCCACCTCGAACATTGCCGAGTGCGGATTCATGTAAATCAGTTGGTGCCAGATGAACCAGGGACGGCCAAGATCAAAGAGCAGGCCGACAATAAACAGAGAGTATCCCAGAAACGCGGTGAGAATGGTGGGGCGAACGATGCAGTGCAGGCGCTCGACGTGGAAGATGTAAACCGCGCCGGTCACGAGGAATCCGCCGGCGGCCAGCATGATGCCGCAAAGGCAGTCAAAGCCGATCCACAGCCCCCAGGGAAACTGGTCGGTCATGTTGGAGACGGCGCCGAGGCCTTGGAAATAGCGGACGTAGGTGGAGTAGATGCCGAGCAGCATGATCACAGCAAACAGCGCTCTCCAGAACGTCACCTTTATGTTCATAATCGTCATTTCGCACCTCGCATGGCTCTCTCTTCGGCTTCGACTTCAGCGACCTCTTTGCGGCGGTTGGATACCCAGTACACACCGCCCAGGATCAGCGCCCAGAGAGGAATAAAGTCAGGCATCAGCTCCATCACCCGACCGGTGTACTCCGGCAGCGGAGTGTCGCCGATACGGTCGAGCTTCGGCAAGCCGAACTGCTGGAAAGGCACAGAGGAGAGCATCAGAACACTGGTTCCGCCGACTTCGTTCAGGCCATAGATATGAGGGATGTAGTTCGAAGGATTATTGCGAAGCCGGTCCTGTGCCTCGGCAATTAGTGCATCGCGATCGCCAAACTTAGTGGCGCCGACCGGACAAATCTCGGCGCAGGCCGTCTGCCTGCCTTGGGCGACGCGGTCGGGACACATGATGCACTTCCGCACACGTGGATTCAGCGACCCCCATTCGTACTTGGGCACCGAGAACGCGCAGGCCATCATGCAATACCGGCAGCCAATGCACTTCCAGACGTCGTATACCACCGGGCCGTCCTTCGTTTTGTGAAGGGCACCAACCGGGCAAACCGAAGCGCAGGCCGGGTGCTCGCAGTGCTGGCACAGACGGCGCATGTACTTGTCGTTTTGGTTAAGAACTACCGTGAACTTGTGCTCCGACTGAACCGACTCCGCTGCAATTTTGTCATCGTAAGGGAGGTCGTTCTGCTGGGCACATGCACCTTCGCACTGCTTGCAGTCGATGCATAGAGTCGCATCGTAAAGAATCGCCTTGCTCATAGGATCTCCGCACCGCTAACGGCTGGCATATCCATGTCAGTCGGATTTGTGTTCACCCGGTGTGGGTGTAGGGGTTTGGAGGGTAGGAGCCGATAACTTGAGTTTCCAGGTTATCTCACGCAGGCCAGCGGTTCGCGCCGCTGTGGACGAGCGTGCAGTGGCTCCGGCCATCAAACGCCGGCTCTCCCACATCGCACTGCCCTGCCGCCGGCATCTTCTCCGGCGTTTGCTCTTCCTGGCTGCCTGACATTTCATCGGGCGGGGTATACCTCGCCCAGAATCAAAGTACTTGCCGGAGTCTATGGCTCCGGACAGGCTTCCACGATCCAATGTTGGTCATGGGAGCTGAATTTCATCGCATCACCTACTCACAATTCACAGTTCTGCGATACGCAAGACAATGTACCGGTCAGCTCTCCGCCGCCGTGATGTGCGTCACGTCGTCGCGTGCGCTGAGACGCTCTTTCCGGTCACAACTGCTGCGTTGCACAACAGCTAATTGCAGAAAGTCGCGACAGTGTTGAAGAAATCAGCAGGTACCGCCTGAAGCGACTGCGCAAAATGTTTACACGTGGAATAGCCCAAAATGGGAAAGCCCGCTGTTTCCAGCGGGCTTCGCAATAAAACAGCTCGATCTCTTTCCGAAGCTATGCTCCCACCAATCTCTCCAGCGCCGGCTTGTTGCGGATCATCAACGTTGACCCCTTCAAAACGGCAATCTGCTTTTTGCGAAAATCCGCAAGGGTGCGCGTGACCGTTTCTCTCGATGTTCCGATGATCTGCGCGATCTCCTCGTGCGTTAGAGCGACCTTGATGCGCATTCCGGCCTCATCCGCGCATTCTCCATGCGACCACTCCAGCAGTAAGCGCGCCAACCGCTCCGGCGCCGAGTGAGACAGACCCAACGAGCGGATCTGCTGATACGCCGATTGGCAGTCCCGGCTTAGGTGTTGCGCGGCCTTCAGGCAGGCATCGCCGTGCTGTTGCAAGAAACGGAGGAAGTCCTCGCGTTTGATGAAATTCAATTGGCAGGGCTGACCAGACTCGGCGGTAATTTCATAGGGAGTATTGGAAACTGTGGCATGTAGTCCGAGCACTTCGCCGGGTTGCACGATCTTGAGAATCAGGATCTTACCGTCGCTCGATGTGGTGGAAAGTTTTACCCGCCCCTTGCATAACATATAGATTCCGCGGGGTGACTGTCCCTCGACGAAGAGCACCGCCCCAGCCGGATAGGCGGCAGTAAACTTTATCTTTTCGAAGGCTTCTAAAGATGCCTTGGGGAGACCGCAGAAGAAGCTGTCGTTGCGCAGCTTACATATCAAGCAGTTCTCAACCAATTCCAAGCCGTATGGTGATCCCAATTCACTCCCCCGAAGTCAGTAGAATGTTCCTTCAGCTCCACTAAAAGTGCGGTACTACTCGACCCTGAGAGTGACTTATATCACATTTTGGCTGTGACAGCTATTACAGACTGTTCTTGCATACATGAGAATCTTCCCACTGCGGAGGGACCAATTACAGGGGCCGGAGAGGTTGGCTTACGGTTCACATTTCCATGCGCAGGGTTGGCCGCCCATTTTATTTTGTTTTCTCCTCTTGCGGCAATTTTCAATCCATCGTATATTACGCGCCTGTTCTATTACGGTACATTCAACGGCCTGGAGATTTGGTTCCCACTCGGGCGGTGAGATGGCCGTATAGGATCAGGGTGGCAAAGGCTGTGAGTGAAATGACGGCTTCATCCTGGACAAGCTTCGTCTCTCTGAAACCAGAATACTTCGTCGCATATCAATGCTTGGATTTTAGATTACGGAATTGCAGATTAAGTTGCAGTTTTTGATACCGGCATCATAAGCGGGGCCTCGGCTCCGTCAAATCCTAGGAGGGTGTGCAATGTTGACGGAAGGACAGGTTCTCGGAAATCCGGCCGTGGTTGGGCTGGCAGGCTTCGGTACGACCACTCTTTTGCTTCAGTTCCACAATCTTGGCTGGTGTAACAGCGGAGTTGTGTTTTGCTTGGCGTTGTTTTTTGGTGGCGGCGCACAACTAATAGCGGGCTTCCAGGAGTTCAAGACGGGCAACAACTTCGGCTATTGCGCCTTTACCGCCTACGGGGCCTTCTGGCTCGCGTTGGATTTTATTTTCGTCGTTCTGGATTTACAGTCTTTGCCGAACTCACCTATCGCCGGGGTTCTGAAGATCTCCCCGACCGACATCGGCTGGTTCCTAGTGATATGGACAGTCTATACCGGGATCATGCTCATTGGAGCACTGGCCATCCACGTCGCGATGACCATCACTTTTCTTACTCTGTTCCTGGGATTCATCGGGCTTGACCTGGTGTTCCTTGAGGGAATGAAGTCGGTGCTGCATATCACTGCGATCGACCTGATCGTGTGCGCCTTGGCAGCGCTCTACATGATGGCACACGTCGTCTTTGCCCAGGTATATGGAAGAAACGTTTTACCTGTGGGCGGTCCGTTGATCAGCAAACCGGTAGTACGCGCGGAACAACTTCGGGCTGCTGCCCGGTAAGCAAGAGACAGTCCACCTGCGTGTGAAGCGGGCATCCGGTGACCGTGGAAATACCGGAGCCCGCCTGCAATTGCAGGTGGAATGTTCACGTTTGCTCAAACGCACTGAAGAGGAATATGATTCCGCGGTCAAAGGGACAGCAAAAGGCCGGGCTTTTTTAATTCTTGAACTGAGCGATTTCTTGAAGAATAGAGTAGGGTGCCGCCAATCCTGCCAGGGGGTGTTTGGATGAGCTGCGCCGCCTACATCCGGCTTGGGGAAGATGGCTCCGAGCGTGTCATCACCTATGGTCAGTTCCACCGCAGGGTCTGCCGCTCTTCCAAATCCTGCGCCGCTACCTGAAGGCAAGGGAAATCGGTTCAGAGATTCGTGACATTTCAACCGTGGAGCAGCAGCCGCGCCGGGTTATTGACGGCACGGTAGGTTTCACATTTTGTTTCACATTTTGTTTCAGCAAACCCCGCCTTTTACGGAGGAAGCAGCGCGTATGGCGAACCAACCCTTAACGTATGGCGTCAACATCGACTCTCTGTTGCAGGAGAACCGGGTTTTTCCTCCTCCGGCAGAATTTAGTGCCAAGGCGCACATCAAGAGTCTGGAAGAGTACAAGCGCATTTATGCTGAGGCGTCCGAGAATCCGGAAGCTTTCTGGGGAAAGGTCGCCGAGGAATTGCATTGGTTCAAGCCGTGGACCAAGGTTCTCGAATGGGATGCACCTTGGGCCAAGTGGTTTAGCGGGGGAAAAATTAATCTCTCCTACAACTGCCTGGATCGTCACGTCGCCTCATCGCGCCGCGATAAGGTAGCGATTCTCTGGGAGGGGGAGCCGGGTGATACCCGCAGCCTCACCTACGCGGAACTGCTCGCCGAAGTTGAACGCTTTGCCAATGCGCTCAAAGAACTTGGGGTGACCAAGGGAGACCGCATCGCGATCTATATGGGCATGGTTCCAGAGCTTGCCATCGCCATGCTGGCCTGCGCTCGGATTGGCGCCATACATTCCGTCATTTTCGGAGGTTTCTCAGCCAACGCTATCGTCGATCGCGTCAACGATCAGCAGTCCACAGTCGTAGTCACTCAGGATAGCTCCTGGCGACGGGGCGTGCAATTTCCGCTCAAGAACACGGTCGACGAAGCACTCGCCAATTGTCCATCGGTCAAGAATGTTGTGGTGTACCAGCGCACCGGAGCAGAGGTGAAGATGCAACCAGGTCGCGATCACTGGTGGCACGAACTGGTAGCCAAGGCTGCGCCCCATTGTGCGGCCGAGTCTCTCGACAGCGAGGATCCGCTCTACATTCTCTATACATCCGGCTCTACCGGAAAGCCCAAGGGAATTGTGCACACCACCGGCGGCTACGCCGTTGGAACCTATATCACTACTAAGTGGATCTTCGATCTGCGGGACGAGGATATTTTCTGGTGTACCGCCGATATTGGTTGGGTCACCGGGCATAGCTATATTGTTTACGGCCCCTTGCAGAACGGCGCGACGACGCTGATGTACGAAGGCGCACCCAATCATCCTGACTTCGATCGGTTCTGGGCCCTGGTCGAGAAGTACAAGGTCAGTGTGTTCTACACTGCGCCCACGGCCATCCGTGCGTTTATTAAATGGGGAGATGAATATCCCAAGCGTCACGATCTGAGCAGCCTGCGTCTGCTTGGCTCTGTCGGTGAGCCGATCAATCCGGAAGCTTGGATGTGGTATCGCGAAGTCATTGGCAAGGAGCGCTGTCCTATCGTCGATACCTGGTGGCAGACCGAGACCGGCTGCATTATGATCTCTCCGCTGCCTGGTGCCATAGCGACCAAACCCGGTTCTGCCACGTATCCGTTTCCTGGAATTATCGCTGAAGTCGTTGATCGGGGGGGCGAGAAGGTTCCGCTCGGCTCTGGCGGTTATCTCGTTATCAAAAAGCCCTGGCCGGCGATGGCACGCACCATTTACGGCGACCCTGATCGCTATGTGAAGCAGTATTGGTCGGATATTCCTGGCGTGTATTTCACCGGCGATGGCGCGCGCATCGACAAGGATGGATACATATGGGTCATGGGACGCGTTGATGACGTGCTCAACGTAAGCGGACATCGCCTCTCGACCATGGAGATTGAGTCGGCGCTCGTCGCTCATTCCAAGGTCGCCGAGGCTGCCGTTGTCGGCCGCCCTGACGATCTTAAGGGACAGGCGGTATCAGCGTTCGTCACCCTTGAAGGCGGAGTTGCCGCAACTCCCGCACTGAAGGACGAGTTGCGGGCCTGGGTCGCCAAGGAAATTGGGTCCATGGCCAAACCCGATGACATCCGCTTTACCGAACAGCTGCCAAAAACGCGCTCTGGAAAGATTATGCGCCGCCTGCTCCGCGAATTAGCAAGCAGCGGCGAGGTACAGGGTGACATCACCACGCTCGAAGATCTTGCCGTCATCAGCAAATTAAAAGAAGAGGAATAGTCAGCGAGCAATAGGAAAATCGAAAAGGGCTGCCCCACTTCGGTTCATTCGGAGTGGGATTTTTTTGAGGGCAACAGGGAAGGGCTGTTCACTAACGAACCTCTGGAAAACGCACTGCTCCGAGAGGTTGCTGACTTCAGGCTGCTGCATCTGCTGCAGTTCAGGCGAGTCTGGTTATTGTTGATTGCTTGTTGTCAACCTTCCACTCAATAACCTAATCGAACAAATCCAACAAAGTGGGTAGAGAAGATCGCTGAAAACTTTGAAGTGAACAGCGGTGCAACCAACGAGAAGGTGAATTGTGGAGAAGAGATGAGAGGAACAGCAGAGCTGATTCACGACATTTAGGTAAACGATAGGGAGGTACGGAACGTGAAAAGACTGCTGCGCGTTTTATTTTGCATCAGCTGCATCGGATGGGTTGGCGTCGCATCAGGATGTGCAACACGACAGTCGCCAAAAACCGCAACGGAGCGAAGAGTGGTTCCGCCGCCGGATACCGTTAATCCGCATTTAGAGATTCCGAAGAACTGTCAGCGGACAGCGAATGCAGACGGCAGCGTCTTGCTTACCTGTGAATGTGAGGCGTGTGGTCATCCGGAGCCGAGGGATGGAATGGACCCTGTGCCCTGGTCTTGTGTATTACGAGACGGAGGTGTGTTCTGCGGCTACAACAATGTCCCGAACAATGCCGGTGAGGGTAAGAACACAACGACTTTAAGGTATCCAGTACCTAACGAATGCGACGGTCGCCACCAGTCGTGGTCTTCAGCATCCACTAGCTTTAGCGTTGGGGGTTAAGGGTTGCTGCTATTACGAACGTGGAATCAATTGCGGACTTCTGAACGCGCTAGTTGTCACGCCTTGTTACGCCGATTTTGTCTCTTCTGGGGGTGTGATGATTGTCATGCCGGCAACCGGCGCGTCAGCCAGAGCTGGATGCGTCTCTGTGAGAACCTCCTGAAGAACTCCCTCAATGACGTCAACGGCTTCCCGAACCGGTGCGGTCGCCTGAGGATTGGAGGCATAGGTAACGCATTCGATGACCTGCAGGGCATTGCGAATGCGGTCATTCATCTGCGCAATCCTCTCGAAACGCCCTAGCATTTCAATTTTTCGGTCACGTACTGAGGATTGCCAGCGCATAGCAAAAGCGAACGTCAGAGAGCCTGCCAACACGCTTCCAGTAAGGCGAAGCGGAGCAGTGCTGTGCAGCCAGTCCTCGTAGATGAGCCACTGCAACAGAATCGCCGCTGTGAATGCAATAAATCCACTCACAAACGAGAAAAGTAAGATCGATGTTTTGGAAGCAACCTGCCGGGAGAGAGGAGGCTCTGCTTTGGATGTCATGACATGCGGGGAAATGCAAGTCTTCATTAAACCATTTGGTGGAGCTAGTCGGGATCGAACCGACGACCTCATCATTGCGAACGATGCGCTCTCCCAGCTGAGCTATAGCCCCACAAACCTGGGTTGTGTACGTTACCGCACTCCACAATCATAGCAGCCAGTTGCGAATTCGCCAAGAGCGCCTCGACAGTCTGCCGGTGCAAAACTTAAGTTCGATAGCGGGTTTATTCAAAGCGCACACGATCTCCAGCAATGACCGAATGTTTGCGGAAATTTGTGTCATCTTTACATGGAAAGTCGCTGCGATAATGGCCTCCGCGGCTCTCCGTTCGCGCCAGCGCCGAGCGAGCAATTGCCAGTCCACTTTCTGCGATGTTGCGCGCCTCGGCCCGTTGTGGACTATCGGGAAGCGGCAGTTCCGCGAGAATTGCCTGTAGTCTGGTCACCGCGTTTGAGAGCCGTCCGGCATCGCGAACGATGCCCACGTTGCTCCACATCAGTTGCTGTGTCTCACGCCGCAGCGCCTGTTCATCGCCTGCGCCATTGTGCATCTCCATGGCTGGGCGCTTGGCGGCGTTCAGCTTTGCTGGTGCGATTTCCGCGGCCATGGCGTGTGCTGCGCGGGCTCCGAACACCAATCCTTCCAGGAGGGAATTGCTCGCCAGCCGATTGCCTCCGTGAACCCACGTGCAGGCAGCCTCGCCCGCGGCATAGAGCCCCGGCAGTGAAGCTCGAGCATCCAGATCGGTGCGCACTCCTCCCATTGCGTAGTGAGCTGCGGGACGAATCGGAATCAGATCGCGTGTCATGTCCAGACCATATTTCAGGCAGGTTTCATAGATCATCGGGAAGCGAGCTTTGAGCTTCTCGCCGTCCAGATGCGTCACATCGAGATAGACCACTGGATCGGCGGCGCTGCTCGTCTCCAACTCGCGATGAATGGCCCGCGCCACCACGTCTCTGGGGGCCAGTTCGGCCAACTCGTGATAGCGAGTCATGAAGCGCTCTCCGGCACAATTACGCAGGTACGCTCCCTCGCCACGCAACGCTTCGGAGAGCAGGAATCGCGGTGCGCCAGGGACGTACAGCGCCGTGGGATGGAATTGCTGGAATTCCATATCGCTCAACTCGGCTCCTGCGCGCCAGGCCATCGCCGCGCCATCTGACGTGGCCACCTCGGGATTCGTCGTATTGGCGAAGAGCATCCCTGCCCCACCGGTCGCCAGCAGCACGGCGCGCGCGGTCACTGCTTCGGTGCGCCCGTCGTCATGCAAGATCTCGACTCCGACCACGCGCCCATCCTGCAGCAGCAGGTCGCGGGTAAATCCAAACTCAGCAAAATGAATATTGCTGAGTTGCTTGGCGTGCTGAAACAGAGCGCGCCGAATCTCGCGTCCGGTTGAGTCCCCGTCGGCGTGAAGCACGCGATTGCGGGAATGTGCGCCTTCTCGCGTGAACGCGAGTTGCCCCTGGGCGTTACGGTCAAAGCGAACGCCCCAGTCCAGCAGTTCCAACACTCGCGGCGGCCCCTCTGTCACCAGGGTTCGTGCAGCGTTTTCGTCCACCAAACCAGCGCCGGCGAAAAGGGTATCGCGGAGGTGAATTTCCGGCGAGTCATCCGGCCCGAGCGCAACCGCGATACCGCCCTGCGCATATTGTGTATTGGATTCGGTGAGTTCGCGCTTCGCCAGGCAGAGCACGGAACCGTACTGGTTCAGCCCGATTGCTGCGCGCAATCCAGCAATCCCAGCCCCTGCAACAATGAAATCGTAGGATGAGTTCATGACGAGATTTCCATCGTAACACTTACAATCGTTCGCCGTTACTTGCATAGGTGTATTCCGACAGGCTTCGCGGCTGGTAAGATGGTGACTTGACTCGCATACACGTTCAAACCCGGACCAAGTCTTACGATGTTTTGATCGAGCAGGGACTTCTGCGCTCTGCCGCCACCCACATCCGCGAGATTCTGCCCACGGCCAAGCACTTTGTGGTGGTGACGGCGGCCCCCATCAGCAAGCATTGGAGCAAGAGCTTGCTGGATTCCTTCGCATCCGATAATGCGAGGTTGGACGTCGTTGAAATGCCCGATGGCGAGCGGCGCAAAACCCTCTCGACGGTCGAGAATCTCTCCAGCGAGCTTGTCAAACTCAAGGCCGACCGCAATACGGTGCTGATTGCGCTGGGCGGCGGAGTCGTTGGAGATGTTACCGGCTTCGTTGCCAGTATTTACATGCGCGGAATCCGCTTCGTGCAGATTCCCACCACGTATCTCGCTCAGGTGGACTCTTCTGTGGGGGGCAAGACGGGCGTGAACCTCACAGCCGGCAAGAACCTCGTCGGCTGTTTCAAGCAACCCGAGCTTGTCCTTGTGGACCCGCAGGTGCTTTCAACGCTGCCCGATCGCGAATATCGCTCGGGCCTCTACGAATCACTCAAGGCTGGGGTGATCCGCAACGCGCGCATCTTTGAGTTTATGGAGCAGAACCGCGAGCAGGTTCTAGCGAAAGAGCCAAGTTCGCTGGAGTGGCTGATTGCCGAGTCTGTGCGCGTCAAGGCCGAGGTTGTCGGAGAGGACGAAGAAGAGCACGGCTTGCGCAAGATTCTCAATTTTGGACACACGATCGGCCACGCTCTTGAGGCCGAGACAAGCTACAAAGTCTTTCTCCACGGCGAGGCCGTAGCCTGGGGCATGGTGGCTTCGGCGATGATCGCGGTAGGAATGCAGAAGACCTCACTGGAGTCGGCGCAGCGCATTATCAGCCTGGTGTTGGCTTATGCTCCGCTGCCCAATGTGGACGTGCGTCCGCAGGCGATCTTCCGCCGCCTCGCCAGCGACAAGAAGACCTTGGACGGACATGGTGCATTTCATTCTCCCCAAGGATGTGGGCCAGGTGGAGATCGTGACGGATGTTCCCGAGCGCGCCGTGATTCAGGTGGTAAAGGAACTGCGGAACCTCTCGCAGGCCTGAGCGCGTGGGCAAATTTCAGGATGGAATGAAGAAGATGGATGAAGTAAAGCCGGTGGCGGAAAATTCGAGCGCACCGACCACGCTGGGTGCCCGCGTTGAGCCTGCACAGGATCAGAAAGCCGCGGCCAATGCCGTGCGCCAGATGTTTTCCAGCATCGCGCCGCGCTATGACCTGCTCAACCATGTGCTTTCTCTCAGCGTCGATCGCTATTGGTGGTGGCGTACCGCACGCCGCTTCCGCCACATCCTTCGCCGCGGCGATGCCGCTGTGCTCGACCTTTGCTGCGGAACCGGGGACATGACCTTTGCGCTTTATCGGCAGGCAGGGCAGTGCGGAGCCTCCATTGTGGGCGCCGATTTTGCCCACCCCATGCTCTGCCGCGCCGCCCAGAAGAGCGCAGGGCTTCCGTTGCAGTGGGTTGAGGCCGATGCTCTGCAAATGCCGTTCGCTGATGCCCGTTTCAATCTGGTGACTTCGGCTTTCGGCTTTCGCAATCTTGCCAACTACGATGCGGGCCTCGCTGAAATTCATCGCGTCCTCGCCACCGATGGCGAAGTCGCGATTCTCGATTTCGGTGAGCCCAAAGGGCTGCTCGGCAAACTCTACCGTTTTTATTTCCGCCGCGTTCTGCCCGCCATCGGTTCGGCGCTTTCGGGAACCAAAGGTCCGTATGCTTATTTGCCGGCCAGCGTAGCGCGTTTCCCTCAGCCGTCAGAGATGCTCTCGCGCATGAAAGCCGCCGGCTTTCGCGAGGCCAATTACACGCCGTATACATTTGGCGTTGCTGGTGTGTATTGGGGCAGGAAGTAGCACGTTAGCCTTTCCCGCGCTTGGCATTCAATCTTCGCCCACGATAGGCTTTTTTCTATGGCCAGTACGACAATGAACCATGAGCTCATGAGCGCCGAGAAACAGCGGGTAGCGCGCAACAGCGTTCTTGTCGCCATTGTCATTACTGTTTTCAAGTTTGTAGTCGGTGTTCTAAGCGGCAGCCTTGGCATTCTTTCGGAGGCGCTGCACTCCACGCTTGATCTCGTGGCTGCCATCATGACTCTGTTTTCGGTACGCGTAAGTGACAAGCCTGCTGATGCGGATCATCAATACGGACATGGCAAGATTGAAAACTTCTCTGCCTTCATCGAGACAGGTTTGCTTCTCATCACCTGCATCTGGATCGTATGGGAGGCCGTTCACCGGCTTTTTTTTCATAACGTGGAAATCGAGCCCAGCATCTGGGCCGTGCTCGTTATGAGCGTCTCTATCGCGCTGGATGCGTGGCGTTCACGCGCCCTGAAGCATGTCGCCGATAAGTATTCCAGCCAGGCGTTGCAGGCTGATGCATTGCACTTCGCCACGGATATCTGGTCCAGTGCCGTGGTCATCATCGGCCTTGGTTTCGTCTGGGCCGGACGCCGGTACCATGTGCCTTGGCTCGCCAAAGCCGATCCTATATCTGCCCTCTTTGTGGCCGGGATCGTGGTCTCGGTTAGCTGGCGCTTGTCGCGTGAAACCCTCGACGCCTTACTCGATGCCGCACCCGCCGGTATTCGCAATCAAATCATTGGCCAGGTCGGCAGCGTCCCGGGCGTTCTTGGCGTCGAGCGTGTTCGCATTCGAAAGGCCGGCAGCCGCTACTTTGCCGATGTGGCCGTAGGGCTCGCTCGCAACCTGACTTTCCAGGCCTCAGACGCCGTCGTCTCCGAGGTTCGCCAGCGCGTTGATCACCTGCTGGGAAACGCTGACGTGCTGGTCAACGCAGTACCACGCGAACTCACTACAGAGAGCACCTTTGACCGCATCCGTGCCGCGGCGCTACGGAATAATCTGATGGTTCATGACATCAGCGTGCAGGATCTCGAAGGCGACGTTCACGTCGAGTTGCACGTGGAACTCGACGAGACGATGATGCTGATTGCAGCTCACGACCGCGTCACGGCCTTAGAGGCTGACATCCGCGCTCACGTTCCCGAGATTACCTCGATCCTCACCCACATTGAAAGCGAGCCGGCCACCATCGAAACCGGTGACACAATTCTGGAGGATCGCGAGCTGGAGGAGAAGCTCAAGGCCATCGCTGCAACTTTTCCCGATGTAGTGGACGTTCACGAAATCATCTTCAAGCGCGTGCGCGATCACCTCTTCCTATCCTGCCATGTCACCATGCAGGACAATCTCCAGCTCTCGCGCGTGCATGACGTGCAGACCGCGCTGGAAATAAGGTTCAAACTGGAGGCGCCGCAACTGTTTCGCGTGCTCATTCATCCCGAGCCTCAAACCGACAACCGGCGGTAACGAGCGAGCTCACACTGCTTCGCGATTTCGAAGCGCATCATACAACCGGAAATATCTTTGTGCCCGCGCAGCATCCTTGCCGATCTGTTCCTTGAGCGCTTCCACACTGGGAAACTTCTTCTCGGCGCGCAGCCGATGCAGAAAATTCAGCCGTATCGGAGTGTCGCTCGACAGATTGATGGGATGAAAATTCAGGATGTAGCTTTCGATCGCGAATGAGTCCTCGCCAAAGGTCGGACGATTGCCGACATTTGTGACCGATTGAAAGTGTTCGCCGTTGATGCGCATCTCCGACACATATACGCCAAACGCGGGTGTGAGCTCGTCGTAGCGCGCCAGGTTCACCGTTGGCACCGTGTATTTTGAGCCGTATCCACGCCCGCGCCCGGGCGAGGAATCAATGCTGAACGCGCGACCGAGCAAGTGGCGGGCCATGTTCATCTCACCGCCGAGAACCACCGCACGCACGTTACTGCTAGAGACCACTAACTCGCCCCAAGTCATTGGTGGATGCGCGACTACCGTGAAGCCTAGCTTGTGACCGAACTCACGCAACCTATCCAGGTCGCCTTCTGCCTTGTGTCCAAAACGGAAGTTGAATCCTTCGTGGATTTCAATTACGTGCAATTTACTGAACAAGATCTCTTCCGCAAACTCAAAGGGTGGCATCAGCGACAGATCGCGGGTGAAGGGAATCACCACCACCGCGTCCAATCCCGTCTCGCTCAGCAGTTCCAACTTGCGTTCCATCGGAGTAATCAGCGGAGGGCCGCCATGTGGGTGAAGAATTCGTTCAGGATGCGGATCGAATGTCACCAGTACGGAGCGCGCATTCAGCTCCTTTGCACGCGCGCATATGGAGTGAATCAGCCGCTGGTGTGCGCAGTGTATGCCGTCATAGTTCCCCACGCTGACCACCGCCGGTCCGAAGTTCCTTGGCATCTCGTCAAGTGATTCGAATACCTGCACGTTCAGCTCTCCAGGTCTGTCTCGACGCGTAATCCGTCGTAGGCGAGCCGCACTCCCGGAGGAAGTGTCAGGTTGGTCGCCTCATGTGCCAGATCGTGGCAGATGTGAGTGAAGAACGTCTGCGCTGCTCCGATGCGTGCCGCCACCTTCAACGAATTTTCCACCGTCGAATGTGTGGGATGCGGCTGATGCCGTAATGCATCCAGGAAGACCAGTTCCACACCTTGCAGCATTGCAATCGAAGTGTCTGGAACCGAACTGAAATCCGTCAGGTATGCGAATTTCCCAACGCGGTAGCCGAAAATCTCGGCGTCGCCGTGCAGCACCGGCACAGGAATCACATGCATACCCATTAACTCAAATGGCTCGTTGATCTCCCGCAACTCGACTTTGGCCAAGCCGCCGTACTTATAAGCTTCGTCGAAGACGTACTTGAAGACTGACTGCAGGATCCGAGCCGTCTCTGGATTTGCATAGAGTGGAAGTCGTCCGCCACCGGTCACCTTGGGGTAAGTTAGCGGGCGTAAATCGTCGAGTCCTAAGATGTGGTCGGCGTGGCCATGGGTATAGAGCACCGCGTCCAGGCGGTTGATCTTTTCCCGTATAGCTTGCTCGCGAAAGTCCGGCCCGCTATCGATAATGAAGCGATGTCCCTCCCATTCGATCATCACCGAGGGCCGGGTGCGGCGATCCCGCGGATCATGGGAGCGGCAGACAGCGCAGTCGCATCCAATCGTGGGCACGCCCATGGAAGTACCGCTGCCCAGTACTGTCACCGTACCTTTCTTTTTCACTTGCGCCCGGCTCCGGGTGCGCCCGGTGCCTTCTGCATTGCCTGGCGATCGATCATGTTCACAATTTCCATGTACGTCATGCGAAGCTGAAACAGTGTGTTCGTCAGGATAGCCTGTTCCTGTTCCGACAGGTTGCCCTTGGTCTTGTCTTCCAGAATCGCGATCAGATCGATCATCTGCCGCAGCCCCACAACATCGACCCGGCGTTCGCTCCCGGTTTCCATCGCCCCGGCGTACATCATCGCCGACTGCACCAGCAGATCCAGCAGATGAACGAACTCCATCTTCTGTCCGCCGAATGCGATGCGTTCCGCGTCGCCGTTGTACCCGGTCTCGTTCGGAAAGAAACGACGGCTTGTTCTCTGCAGTCGATGACTTATCTGCCGCAGTCTGCCCTGCAGGGGATGCAACCGGTTCGGCTGGAGGAACCACGATCTGGCTAGCCGGAGATGTTTCTGGTGCAGCAGACTCTGCCTTGGGCTCCAGCGGCGCATCCGCTCTGGGTTCTCCATCCACGTTGAACTTGCGGCGGTCGGTCACTACAAACTCTGGCTTCTTCTCTTTATCCATCACACTCTTCCCGAAAGGCAGAAATGAAAACTGAACTGTGCAGCGCAATTTTAGCCCGCGCCGGTGAACTTTTAGAATTGAAAAGGCAGCGCGGCCACGTGCGCCACGCTGTCGCCAATCGACAGCTTCTCGTTATCGCGATTCTCGCGTTTTGCCGCAATATCGAGCTTTGCATAACCCAGTGCTACTGTCCGCGCCACTCCATCCACAACAATTTCCGCGCTGCTCGTGATTTCGCCGATCTCTTTATCTCCGGCCATGATCTTACTTCCGCGCTCAGGAGCCTTGCCTTCCACGATAAATCCAGTGAGCCGCCGATGCACCTGTCCGCGCGCACGAATGCGTTCGACGATCTCCTGCCCAATGTAGCAGCCCTTGTTGTGATGCAGCGCGTAATCCTGTCCTGTCTCCTGCGGCAGCTCGCGTACTCCGGTATCAACGCCTACACGTGGCAACCCGAGCAGAATCCGTTGCCACTCCAGGGCTAATGCGCCCACCGGAGCTGCGCCGGCGGCGACCAGCGCATTCCAGAACGCCTCAATGTTCTCAGGGGCAAGCCACAGCTCGTACCAGTTCCTCACCTCAATAGGATCGCGCACCAGAGAGAATCCGATTCCTTTCCAGCTTCCGTCCAGCACCTGACCCGGCTTGGTCGTCCCCGGCATCAGGCCCGCGCTGCTCAGCACCTCCGCGGCGCGCGGGCCGGCCAAGCCAATGGACGTGAGCCTGCCGCTGATATCGCCAATCTCTACGTCATCCATGATGATGTAGTGCTCGAAGAACTCGCGGATCGTCGCAATCTGCCCCAAATCGCTTTCGAGCACGTAAAACTCGCCGCGCTGGAAGGCCAGCAGATCGCCCTGAATGCGTCCCTGCGCATTCAGCACAAAGCTGTAATTGCCAAAATCCTGCTGCAAATCGCGCGTATTATTGCTGACCATTCCGTTCAACCAGCGTACCCGGTCTTCGCCGCTCACCACCAGCTTCCCGCGCCAGCCCAGGTCAAAGATGCCGCAACCATGCCGAATCGCGCTTAGTTCGTCTGCTATGGACCCAAAGCGCAGCACCGTCTCAGCCCCGGCATATTCCCCGGCAACCGCGTGTAATCCGAACTTCTGTATAAGGGGCGTAGATGACATATTCAAATCGCCACCAGAATATTCGATTATATCGGAGCCGGTGCAGCTTCATTCCAGCAGGGAAAAGTTCTCGACCTTGAGCCGAGCAGTTTTTAGGGCAGGCAGCCTCGCCGACTCGCGGATTCCGGCAATTTAGTCTTAATTTATCTATCAGAAACGAACGGCCTCGCCTGACCGCACCTCAGGCAGATGTTATCTTTTCACCATAGCTCCGCCGCAAAGGACGTGGATGAAACACTTCCGCAAACTGTTTCTGCTGCTTACGCTGGCTTCTGCTCTCATCGCGCTTGCGCCTGCGCAGCAACCCCCGGCAGCTCAGGCACAGGAGGCACCTGCCGAGGAGCATCATGTCTCCGCGGCTGAGGCCAAGGAGCTTTTCCGCTCGCTCGATGACATTTTGCAGTTTGCCAGCGAGCGCACCGGGCTTCCCATTCTGCACCCCGTCAAGAAGAAGCTGGCCAGCCGCGAGGAGGTTGCAAAGTACGTCGAGGCGCGAATGAAAGAGCAGGGAAACGGCGAGCGCTTCGACCGCTCCGCGCTGTCGCTCAAAAAGCTCGGACTTGCTGCCCCGCGACTTCAACCTACGCGAGTACATGCTCGGTCTCTACAAGGAGCAGGTCGAGGGATGGTATGACGCGCACAGTAAAACCGTCTATCTCCTCGACTGGGTTGAACCCGAGGTTCAGAAGCCGGTGATGGCCCACGAACTCGTCCATGCTCTGCAGGACCAGAGCTTCGGTCTCGAAAAATGGCTGAATGTAGGCAAAGATTCCAAGGACGATACCGCGCAGATGATCCTCGATGAGCAGCGTACCGCTCGCCAGGCCGTCGTCGAAGGACAAGCCATGATCGTCCTCTTCGACTACCAGCTCGCCGCCGCGGGCCAGAGCGTGGAGAGCGCTCCTGATCTGGTCGACTCGATGAAGTCCTCGATGCTCGACGAAGGCTCCACGCCGATGTACGCCAAAGCGCCCATCTACCTGCGCGAGGCCATGCTCTTTCCTTATACCTACGGCATGGACTTCGTCCGCGCTGTGCTGGTAAAGCGCGGCAAGCAGGCTGCGTTTGCCGGAGTCTTCGAGCACCCGCCACTCCGACACCCGCGAGATCATGGAACCAGCCGCGTATCTCGCCGCCGACCCGCAGCCCCAGTTCAAAGTTGTGCCGCTGGAAAAAGTTCTCGGGCGCGATTGGCGACGCGAGGATTTTTCCGGCATCGGCGAAATCGACCTTCGGGTCATCCTCCGCCAATGGGGCGGAGACGAGATCGCAGCAAAGCTCGCCCCGGCCTGGCGCGGCGGCTACTACATGGCTCTCATCAACAAGAAGTCTGCCAAGGACGCGCCCGTACCGCTGGCCCTGGTGCTCAACTTTGCCACGCCTGCGGCGGCCAATCAGTTCGCCGCTGTCTATGAGAGTGCGCTTGCGCAGCGTTACAAGTCGGTTCAGCCTGCGGCATCGCCGCGCATCAGTGGAACACTGAAGAAGGCCCCGTGCAGCTCTACGTCGACGGCTCGACGGTCGTTGCCGCTCGAATCCTTCACCCCGGAAGATGCAGCTAAAATCCACGCAGCGCTCGTCCCGGCAGAAGCTATCGCGACCGCGAAATGATCCGCCCGGTCAGGGACGTCGGCGTTCGTCTTGCGCCTCCGGTATAATCAGCTTTTCCGCTTACTTCTGTTGCATACGCTGGAGATTGCATTGGCACAGGCAGAGATCGGCATCATCGGTGGCAGCGGCCTTTATTCCATGAAGGGCCTCACTGACGTTCACGAAGTTCAACTCGAAACCCCGTTCGGTGCGCCCTCGGACCCTTATGTTCTTGGCACCCTGGCGGGACGCAAGGTGGCGTTCCTTGCCCGTCACGGACGCGGCCATCGCATTCTTCCCACAGAGTTGAATTTCCGCGCCAACATTCACGGCTTCAAGCAGCTTGGCGTCGAGCGCATTCTCTCCGTCTCTGCCGTCGGCTCGCTGAAGGAAGAGCACAAGCCCACGGACTTCGTGATTCCTGACCAGTTCTACGACCGCACCAAGCAGCGCGTCTCCACCTTCTTCGGCGAAGGCATTGTCGCCCACATCGCCTTTGGCGATCCGATCTGCCCCGAGCTGGCCGCCATTGTCGCCAAGGCCGGAACAGCCGCGGGAGTGGTCACCAAGAGCGGCGGTACCTACGTCTGCATGGAAGGCCCGCAGTTCTCCACCAAGGCTGAGAGCAACGCCTACCGCGGCCAGGGCTTTGACATCGTGGGCATGACCAATTTGCAGGAAGCCAAACTCGCGCGCGAGGCCGAGATCTGCTACGTCACCATCGCCATGGTCACCGACTACGATTGCTGGCATCCCGATCACGACAGCGTCACGGTGGAGCAGATCATCGCCGTGCTCAACCAGAACGCGGAGAACGCCGCCAACGTGGTTCGTGAGGCCGTTGCCGCTCTGCCGGCACGAGTCGCGGCTGCAAGTGCGGACAGGCGCTCGCCATGGCCATCATGACCGCGCCCGAGGCGATTCCTGCCGCAACGCGCGCCAAGCTTGATTTGCTCGTCGGAAAATATCTCAGCTCAAAGGCGGGTGCATAACGTGTCCATTCTCGTAGTCGGCTCCGTTGCCTTCGATACCCTGAAAACCCCCTTTGGCGAGCGCAAGAAGATTCTGGGCGGCGCCGCAACCTACTTCTCGCTCTCTGCCAGCTTCTTTACCCAGGTTCGCGTCGTTGGCGTTGTCGGAGAAGACTTCACCGCCGAGCACGAAGCCGTTCTCACCGCTCGCGGCATCGATACCCGTGGCATTGAGCACGCCTCCGGCAAGACCTTTCACTGGGGTGGCGAGTACGGCGAAAACGTAAACGAGGCCAAGACCAACTTCACCGACCTCAACGTCTTTGAAAACTTCGTCCCCAAGATTCCCGCTGCCTACGACGATTCCGAGATTCTCTTCCTCGCCAATATTCAGCCCGAGTTGCAACTCGACGTGCGCCGCAAGATGCCGCGCGTCGCGCTGGTGGGCGGCGACACCATGAATCTCTGGATCAACATCAAGCGCGCCGAGCTTCTGGAAACATTGAAGGAAGTCGATATTCTTCTCATCAATGACGGCGAAGCCAAGCTGCTCGCCTCCGAGAACAGCCTCGTTCTGGCGGCCAGAAAGATTCTCACTCTCGGCCCTAAGTCGCTGGTCATCAAGCACGGCGAATACGGTGCCACGATCTTTTTCGCCGACGGCTCGCACCCATTCCGCGCCCCGGCTCTGCCCATTGCCGAGGTTCACGACCCCACCGGCGCGGGCGACACCTTTGCCGGAGGCTTCATGGGCTACATCGCCTCGCAGCCCGAGCTTACGCCGAGCTGTGCTCAAGCACGCCATGTTCTACGGCGGCGTGATGGGCTCGTTCACCGTGGAGCGCTTCGGTCCCGAGCGTCTCATCTCGCTGACGCGCGACGAAATCGAGGAGCGCTTCCAGCTCTTCCGCAGCCTCACCCATCTTGACTAATCGGTCGACCGCGGGCGAGTGCTGAAGTGGACTCCACGACATCGCCTGACGAAACCGAGCGAAGAGCAGCGCGGACGCAATGGCGAACTGGCCCTTGTCTCCGCGCTTGCGTTCATGCTCTCGGTTGTTGCCTTCGCCTGGTTCTACCGTCGCGGAGACATCCTCCTCTGGGGTGATGCGGTCGCCCATCTCAACATTGCCCGCCGCCTTACGGATGCGCGCAATCCGGGCTGGGGGCAGATCGGAACCGTCTGGCTGCCGCTGCCGCATCTGCTGGTTGCGCCCTTTGTCGCCAACGATTGGCTCTGGCGTACCGGCATCGGCGGCTCCATTCCGTCCATGCTCGCCTACGTTCTCGGTGTCGCCGGAATCTACCGCCTTGTCCGTGCGCGCGCAGCGGCCTCAGCCGCCTCGCTGGCTGCGGCCATCTACGCCTTCAATCCGTCGATGCTCTACATGCAATCGACGGCCATGACCGAATCCATCTTCCTTGCCGCCGTCATCTGGGCGGTGGTGTACTTCGACGAGTTTCTCCGGGGACTTTCTCCGGGCTTCGGCTGGCGCGACTCCTGGCATTCCCGCATGGCGCGCCATCGAGCGTTGCGGGCTCTGTCTGGCGGCGGCGATCTTCACCCGCTATGACGGATGGATCATCGCCTTTGTCGTCGGCCTCTGCGCCGCTTTTGCTGCCATGCGCTGGCTCTCGACGCGGCCTTCGCAGATGGAGATCGGACGGCATCGCGCGCTCGATGATTTCGCTTCCTCCTGCTGCTTGCGCTCTGTCCCACGCTCTGGCTCGCGCACAACTACAAGAACAACGGACATCCGCTCGACTGGCTCAACGGACCGTACTCGGCCAAGGCCATCGAAAAGCGCTCCTCGCACCCCGGCGATCCGCCTTATCCGGGCAAGAACAACGTGACGGTGGCGGCGCAATACTTTCTCAAGGCCGCGCGCATGAACACCGGCGAAGGCTCGCGCCAGAACTGGCTGATCCTGCTCGCAGTTGCCGGAGTCCTTGTCGCAGCCTTCGACTTGCGCCGCTTCGGCGCGCTGCTTCTGCTCTGGATACCGCTGCCGTTTTATGCCTACTCGATTGCCTATGGCAGCGTTCCGATCTTCGTGCCGGAGTGGTGGCCGTTCTCCTACTACAACGTGCGCTACGGACTGGAATTGCTGCCCGCCATCGCTGTCTTCGTCGCGGTCATTCCGTGGGCTATCTCGCGTCTGCACCGGCGCTGGCTCACGATCGGCCGCAACCGCTGTTCTCTTCGTTGTGGTTTTACTTGCCTTCAACTCCTCGGCGTGGTGCTTTTCCCGGCGCTCGCAGGATCGCAATTGGGGGCGCAAGTGGATGATTCCCATCTGCTATCGCGAAGCCTGGGCGAACAGCCGCAGCCGTCTGCAACTTGAGACGCAGGTGGCACAGGCGCTCGTGCCGATCCCAGAGAACTCGACCATCCTGATGTACACGAGCGACTACGTCGGAGCGATTCAGAAGGCGGGGATTCACTTCGACCGCATTATCTCCGAGTGCACCTTTATCGCCTGGGACTCAGCCCGCAGCGCGCCTTCTGCAGGAGCCGACTACATCGTAGCCGTCGCCGGCGATCCCGTGGCCGAAGCCGTTCGCATCAATCCCCGAGGCCTGACGAAGATAGCGATCATTCATACTCTTGGCAAACCGGAAGTCACCATTTATCGCGGCTCACGAAAGTAGAGCAAGTTTCAACTTTCAAAGGCAACTTCTCCGGGCGGCTTACGTTCTAATCCCGCGACCCACAAGGAGGTTTTCATGCGCTGTCTGGTGAAGGTTTCCATTCCAACTGAGATCGGTAATGAGTGTGTTATGGACGGCAGTTTGGGGAGGACGATTGAGTCGATCCTCAAAGACATTAACCCGGAGGCTGCCTACTTTGCGGAGGAGCACGGAGAGCGAACGGGGTTTATATTCTGCAAGGTCAAGGATGAATCGGAGATTCCTGCGATTGCTGAGCCCTGGTTTCTCGCCTTTGGTGCCCGGGTAGAGTTTCATCCCGCGATGACTGTGGCCGACTTGAAGAAGGCCGGGCCGGGGTTTGAAAGAGCAATCAAGAAATATAGTCATGCGACGCAGAAAGCCGCATGAGGTTCACAGGGACAAGAGCGAACGAAGAATAGAGCATGTCGATTCCCACCTTAGCGGGCAAAAGTCATGGCGCGAAGGTTGGGCACCGGCCTTCAATATTCCCCCAAAATCGGGCGGGCCTGGACGGCCCGCCTTGGCGAATTACTAGGGGTTCTGTGGATCAAAGAGAGTCCATTTGGTGGAAATGTCATTCGGATTCTCAGTGAGACGATAGTGAGTGATTGCCGGAGTTCCCAGCAGCCGGGGATCAATAGGATTGCGCGCGAAAAAATTGTGAAAGACTCGCATCGTGGCTTGGCCATCCTTATCGGAGAGCAGAGCGATTCCAGAGAGGGTGGCGTTGGCACGCGAGGTTGCCCTTCGGGAAGCAGCGGGCCACTGGGCGACCAGGGTAGAGCCGATCTCTGGTACCACCTCCGGTGTCACAACAACGGTTTCAATGCCGTACATGGCAACACTGATCGCGTAGGAGTCGCAGATCTCAGGCCACAGTCGTACGTTGTCATACAGGACGAGTAAAGTCGGTCGTACTCCGCCCGACAAACGCTTGAAGTGAGGGATGGCGCTGTCGATTTTGGAGCGAACCCGCTCGCCCGGCACACTGTCATAGAATGCGTCACTTTCATGCAGTTCGTCTGGAGAAGTACGCTGGTCCGCAGGCATGGCATCGAACTGCTTTACCTTGATGACGATCGACGCGTTGCCGCCCCAGAGCATATAGTCGGCTGCCCTCCGCCGATCGACGTGTATCCTCTCGGCGCGAATCGCGTTGGCCGAACATAGAGACTCGAACAGTTCTTCAGATTTCGTCATCTCACGGTCTCTCACGGCATCCTCGTCTTGAAAAATCGTGGCTTGCGGAATGTAGATCGCAATCCTGGCTGACTGTTCGGCTGTTTATGCTCCTACCCTCTTTGGGAGTATCTCACCTATGCGCTTTACCTGGGCTCCGACACTGCGCAATTTTTCTTCAATGCGTTCGTAGCCGCGGTCGATGTGATAGACGCGATCGATGATGGTTTCGTCCTGGGCAACGAGGGCGGCCAGGACGAGGGACGCGGAGGCGCGGAGATCACTGGCCAGCACGGCGGCGCCGCTGAGGGTGCTTTTGCCGCGCACCACGGCACGGCGTCCTTCGATCTTGATGTTGGCTCCCATGCGGCACAGCTCCTGGGCATGCATGAAGCGGTTCTCGAAGATGTTTTCGGTGATGACAGAGGTTCCTGCGGCCTGGGTCATCAGCGCCATGAACTGAGCTTGCACGTCGGTGGGAAAGCCGGGATATTCCTCGGTGGTGATGTCGCCCGATGTGAGCGGGGCGGCGTCGCCCATGACGCGCACGCAACCCTCACCGATCCTTACCTTTACGCCGACATCTTCCAGTTTATTGAGCAGGGAAGTGAGGTGCGAGGGATCGCAGTCGGTGAGCATGAGGTCGCCACCGGTGAGAGCTCCGGCAAGGATGAAGGTTGCGGCCTCGATGCGGTCGGGAATGATGCGATGGCGCGCGCCGTGCAGTTTTTCCACGCCTTTGATGCGGATGGTCGAAGTTCCAGCGCCCTCGATTTTCGCTCCCATCTTGACCAGCAGGGCGGCGAGGTCCACGACTTCGGGCTCGCGGGCGCAGTTCTCCAGAATCGTTTCGCCTTCGGCCAGCACGGCCGCCATGAGAATGTCTTCGGTTCCGGTGACGGTGATTTTGTCGAAGGAGTAGTGTGCGCCTTTGAGCCTTTCGGCCCGCGCTTCGATGTATCCGTGCTCCTGGACGATCTTTGCGCCAAGCTTTTCCAGGCCCTTGAGGTGGAGGTCGATAGGACGGGCGCCGATTGCGCAACCGCCCGGGATCGAGACCCTTGCGAATCCTACGCGGGCCACCAGGGGGCCAAGGACAAGCGATGAGGCGCGCATGGTCTTCACCAGTTCGTAGCTGGCCTCGGGATTGGAGCTAAGCTTGCCGGCGCAGATGGTGGTGCGGTGCTGGGCGCGTCCGTAGCCGAGTTCGACCTCGGCGCCCATTGCGGCGAGTAAGCGGCGCTCGGTTTCAATGTCGCGCACCTGAGGAATGTTTTCGAGAATGACCGTATCGCTGGTGAGCAGTGCCGCCGCCATGGCGGGCAGCGCGGCGTTTTTGGCTCCGCTGATTCGAATGGTACCGAGCAGCGGATTGCCGCCGCGAATGACAAGCTTGTCCATGAGGTTAGTTCCGGAAAAAACTATGAAATATGAATTGCCGTTACTTAGATTCTACACACTTGTGCCGCTTTCCTGTCGTGTGGTGATTACTCTTTCGGCAGGGCATCGATGATTGCATCGTGCAGCAACGGACGGAAGCTTTTGATCGCCTGATTGGCGGCATCGGGCCATGTACGGTTGGTGAGCAAGGTTATGGAGAGGCCGCGGGCGACATCGCACCAGAGGGAGGTGCCAGTGTAGCCAAGATGGCCGAAGGATCGCGGGGAAAATCTGGTTCCGGACTGCGATGGCTGCGAGGGGGTATCCCAGCCGAGGGATCGGGAGGTTTCCGCAGGCTCAGGCTGGCGTGCGGTGAAGAGCGCGACGGTTTCCGGATGGAAGATGGGCTGGACTTCGCCCGCCGCTTCTCTGGCTAAGAGGTAGTGGGCAAAGCGCACGACGGAGAGCGCGTCGCCGAATAGTCCAGCGTGACCGGCAACGCCGCCCATGGCGAGGCGTTCTCGTCGTTGACCTCGCCTTGGATTATGCGTCCACGATAGGACGTGTCGATCATCGTGGGTGGAATGTCAATGATGCTAGATGGTTGCGTCGTAAAGGTGAAGTTAAGGTTCAGGGGAGAGAAGATCTCGCGCTGGCAAAATGAGTCCAACCCTTCGCCCGCGATGCGCTCCAACAACTCGCCGAGGATGATGAAACCGATGTCGCTGTATTCGGCTCGCTCCATGGGAGCGGCCTCTAGCGGAACGCGGCGGGCAGCCCTCAGCATCGCTTCGCGGCTATCCGCTGCCAAATAGAGTTTGCGGTGCGCGGGCAGTCCAGAGGAGTGCGCGAGCAACATGCGTACGGAAATTTGCTCGCGCAAGCCGCGTTGAAGCAGTTCGGTAGAGGCGAACTCCGGGAGCAGGTCGGCGACGCGGGTATCAAGCGAGAGCTTTCCGCGATCGCATAGCAGCATCGCCATAGAGGTGGTGGCGATTGGCTTGGTCAGGGATGCGAGATCCCATGGAGTATCGCGGGTGACGTTACGGTCAAAACGGGGCGAGGTGGGCCTCGTAAGTGAATCGCCCAAATCCGCGCCAAGCCAAGAGTTTGCCGCGCAAGGTCACGGCCAGGGCCGCGCCGGGAAACACCCTTCGCGCAATCGCCTCATCCATCAAGCGGAAGGGGTGCGCGAAGCGGTGCTC
Source organism: uncultured Acidobacteriota bacterium (assembly GCA_963786435.1). GTDB lineage: Bacteria > Acidobacteriota > Terriglobia > Terriglobales > Acidobacteriaceae > TOLSYN. Next base: position 444,021 of record CAWAZK010000001.1, on the reverse strand, counting down.
CTGATCGGCAGTGGCGTCCAGTAAGCCATCGGCCTTCGAGTGTGCTCCGCTCAACGGATTTGACTGTGCTCCACTCACTTCATTCGGCTCACTTGATGTATTGCAGCATCTCCTTGAATTGTGCCGTCCCGCTTCGCCGCAACAACTCGTACATCATCATCTCGGTGGAGGAGATGACGCATCCTGCCTGCTCCATGCGGTCGAGCCCGAGGCGCCAGTTAAGGTCCGTACGTGAGCTTACCGCATCCGATGCGACGTGAACCATATATCCGTTGTCGAGCGCACCAAGGGCGGTCTGCATAACGCAGATGTGGCTCTCGATACCGCACAGGAGCACGGTCGTCCGGCAGCCGGGCAGGTCACGCAGTGTAGTGCGAAACTCTTCGCGCCCGAAGCAGCCGAAATCCATCTTGTCGATCGGTTCAACGTGGGGCAGCAACTCGGCAATTTCGGGGACCGTCTGGCCGAGTCCGCGCGCATATTGGGTGGTGAGAAGCACGGGAATATCCAGCACGGCGGCGAGACGGATCAGCACCCGCGAATTTCGCACGACATCTTCGCGATTGACGATCGCGGGCAGCAGCTTTTCCTGAATATCGATGACGGCCAACGCGCATTGGCTGGCATCGAGGCTTCGCCGCGCAACCGGTTCGCCTGAAATTGCTGCCAGTCCGGGAAGGGAGGATGGATTCATTGCACATACTCCTGATTGATTTCTCACAAAAATGAACAGCACAAGCCTACCCCACAGTTCGTGTTCGTTCCAGCCCAGATTGACGCATTTTCGGTGGGCGGCAGATCAGAGCTGTGCCGCATCCCAATACAGCGTGAGAATGCGCCGTTTATTTTCATTTCTAGCCCGTCGGGCCGCCTTGTTTTTTGCGGCTCCCCTGCTTTTGTTTGCTGCCAGCGCTCCGGCACTGAAGCAGGTTGCGGTTCTGGATCTTCCGGGGCGTCCGGGATTTGATGAAATTGCGCTGGTTCACGGGATGATTCTGGTCTCACACCCTGGGGCAGGGGTCGTGGATCTTTTCGATCCGCAGAAGCGGCGGATTGTGGGGCACATCCGCAATATGTGGTCGCCGCGCGGGGTGGCCGTGGATGAGGACGCGCACCGGGTATACATCGCCAACGCGGGAGCCCGGAACATTGTGGTGGTCTCCACTACGGACTGGCAGGTCAAGCGCACGATTCCGGTTGACTCCGCGCCCGATGCGCTCTTTGTTCTTCCTAGCGGACACATTCTCTACGTCACATTTCCGGAATCGGAATCGATTGCGGCCGTCGACCTTGCTGAAAATCAAGGTGCGGGCGATACCGCCAATGCTCAGGGGGTGACGCGGCTCGCGGTGGATGGGCGTCCGTATGCGTTTGCCTATGATCCCTCGCGAAAAAGGCTGTTTCTTACTCTGCAGGACCGGCGCAGCGTGCTGGTGCTGAGCCCTGAACTGACTCGGATTGCCAGCTTTTCGCTGAACGCCTCTGAGCCTACAGGGATCGTTTTCAGCCGGCATTACGACCGCCTCTACGTCGCGGTGCGTTACGCTGTGCTGGCGCTGGACCCGGGGAGTGGTGAGGAACTCTCGCGCTCGGCGGTTGCAGGGGGCATCGACCAACTCAGTCTTGATGAGGCCAGCAGTTCACTGCTGGGAGTATCCCAGGGCTCTGTGTTTGTTGTACCCGCCTCCGGCAGCCTTGGCCCGGCTAGTGAGTTGGACGTTGAGGTGAAGGGGCATTCCCTCGCCTACGACTCCGCTACGGGATATCTCTACCTGCCAGGAGGCCGTGAAGGACGATCCAAGTTGCTCATCCTCAAGCGCATCGGAGGGCAGTAGGTCGGAAAAGCATTGTCATCAGGTAAAATTCCGGACGGAACAGAGGAAAATTCAAAGCTCCTGTCGGTTTTTGCATCCTATCTACGAATGAAGGAGTGCTGTCAGAAAGCATATGGCGCACATACTCTTCGTTGATGATGAGCCAGCGATTCGTGAGACATTCCCCCAAATACTCGCCACTGGGGGGCACACTGTGGTTTCAGCAGCTACGGTATCGGAAGCACTGAGCCATATTACCGCCGAGAAGTTCGACCTTCTTATATCCGACCTGAATATCGGGCACCCTGCCGACGGCTTCGTGGTGGTTAGCGCGATGAAGCGCATTCACCCGGAATGCGTCACCTTCATCTTGACTGGCTATCCGGGCTTTGAAAGCGCTCTCCAAGCCATTCGCGAGCAGGTGGACGAATACCTGATCAAACCTGCGGACGTGAGGAAATTGTTAGCGACTATCGATGAAAAACTCAGTGGACGCAAGTCTCGCGAAATCTGGGGATACAAACGTCTCTCGACAATATTGCGGGACAACATTCCATTGATTGTCGAGCGCGCATTGGCGGCGATGAAGCGCGACTCCGAACTGAGAGCTTTGCCGGTTACGGATGGCGAGCGGATCGAAGGACTAGCAGACGACCTTTGGGAAGCCGCCGACTTATTGGATGCCGGCGGATCGGCGGAGCTGGAAGTTCTAGGAAGACCGCGGCAGACGCATCCGCTCGATCTGATGATCCGAAGGAAGAGGATCATTGGACAGGAGCTCAGCAAAGTTTTCTACGAAAACCTGCTTGCGCTGGATCTGAGCTACCTGATGCCTGATATGGCTCAGCTAAACGACGCGTTCTTGCGGCAGGTGGGCGCGTCGGTTCGCGCGTTGGCTGAGGTACGCGTCGCTGAGGTTGGCACAGAGGAGATTACAAAGCTATGCATCGAACCGAAACCGGTACAAGCCAGCGCCGAACAATTCGAAGCAATCATTAATTCGGCTATGGATGCAATTATTAGCCTGGACGCGCGGCAGCAGGTGGTGCTATTCAACCGCGCCGCCGAAGAGCTTTTTGGATGCCCTGCCAAAGAGGCATTCGGAAGGCCCTTGGACCGCTTTTTGCCCGAGCAGTTCAGGGAGGCTCACCGCGAGCACATCGAACGCTTTGGCAAGACCGGCGTCACACTGCGCTCAATGCATTCGCCGGCCACACTGAAAGGGGTTCGGAGCGACGGAAAGCAGTTCCCGGTTGAGGCCACAATTTCACAGGTGGGAGAAGGCGATCAAAAGCGCTACACGGTGATTTTGCGGGACATCACGCAAAGAAAACGAACTGAGCACGCATTGATCCTCAGCGAAAAACTCGCAAGCCTCGGCCGGTTGTCGGCGGCGGTGGTGCATGAAATCAACAACCCACTGGAGGCGCTTAAGAATCTCGTGTACCTGATCATGAGCAATCCGTTCAATGCGGAGATGGTCCGGGAGTATGCAGAATTGGCAGATGCTGAGGTGAGTCATATCGCTGACATTACGCGGCAAGTGCTCGGGATGACCCGAGGTGGCGAGGCGCACTCGCACTTCCACGTGAAAGAGGTGTTGGACACAGTGATGATGCTGGCACGACGCCGGGCTGGAGAGAAGGGAGCGGTTCTGCAGAAGGAGTACAGGCAGGACCCGGAGGTGTGGGGCGTGGCGTCGGAGATCCGGCAGGTGTTTTGGAACCTGCTGGTAAATGCGATTGACACAATTTACATAGGAGGGCTGATTCGAGTGCGTATCTCCGGATTTCGCGACCCATGCGATGAGCGGAGGGGAGTTCGCATCAGCTTCGCGGACAATGGAGTAGGCATCGACGCGTATGGCTTGACCCGGCTCTTTGAACCGTTTTACACCACGAAGATAAATGGGAATGGCTTGGGACTCTGGGTTGCCAAGCAGATTGTCGATAAGCACGGAGGATGGATTCGAGTCCGGTCTCGATGTGGCGGATTGCACACCGGAACTGTGTTTTCAGTTTTCCTTCCCGCAGAGACGCATTCACGAATGGACGAAAACCTGGCTTGAGTAATTTGCAGGTTGACCGGCGCGCCACACCTTGCGAGTTCCTCGCTGCCCACAGGTCGGCGCATGATACAAATGTTTCATCATGTCTGGAAAACTTTCATTGAAGCAGGCGGGAGGCGTGGTGTCGCGCGCGGCCTGCCGCGTGGACCTGGCCGGCGGCACGATGGATATGTGGCCGCTGTATCTGTTCCATCCCGGCGCGGTCGTGGTGAACATCGCGGTGCAGGTGATGACCACCTGCCGGATCACTCCGATGTCTGGCGGCGGAATCGAATTGGTTTCGCTGGACACGGGGCTGGCTGACAGCTTTGGCAGCATGCAGGCTCTGCGTGAGGCTGCGAAGTACAGGCACGCGCTGGCGGCTCGTCTGGTGCGTTTCTTCTACTCAGACGGCGAGTGTTCCATTCGCGATGGCGAGATTAGGTGCGGCTTCCGGCTGGAGACGCATTCGGAATCGCCGGCGGGGGCGGGAATTTCGGGTTCGTCGGCGTTGATGATTGCTACGGCTGCTGCGCTTGCGCGCTTTACCGGGCGCAAGCTCTCGCTGGAGCAGCTCCGTGAGATTGCTCAGAACGTGGAAGCGCAGCTTATTGGCGTTCCGACGGGTTGCCAGGATTACTACCCTGCGCTGTATGGTGGCGTGAGCGCAGTGCAGTTGGATGTGGATGGCATTCATCGCAAGGCCATTGACTGCGATGCCGATGAGTTGGACCGGCGCTTTGTGCTGGCCTACACGGGAGCACCGCGCCAGAGCGGCATTAACAACTGGGAGGTGTTCAAGCAGCACATTGATGGCGATCGGCGCATCTTCCGCAACTTTGAACGGATTGGCGAGATTGCCCGCGCGATGCGCGAGGCCGTCGGCTGCGCGGACTGGGCGGAAACCGGACGGCTGCTGCGTGAGGAATGGAAGCTGCGACGTACAAACGCGCCCGCAATCAGTACGCCGCTGATAGATGAGTTGATTGCCGTCTCGCGCAGGAACGGAGCGATTGGAGCGAAAGTCTGCGGAGCGGGCGGCGGTGGCTGCGTTCTGTTTTTGACAGAGCCGGATGCGCGGCCGCGAGTGGAGCAAAAGCTGGCCACAGCGGGAGCGCAGATCCTGCCGTTTGCGGTGGCACGGCGAGGGGTCTCGGTGTCGGCAATCCCCCACATTCAGCAACGGAAGGCGGATGTGGACCACGCATGACCGACGCACACCAACTCGATTTGTTCGGTGCAGGAAAGCACTATCCTGCGCCTAAGCTGCTGCCGCCGCTGGTGCGATTCATCGTGGCTGCAGTGTGGGTGGCGGCGGTCTTCTGGGGAAGCGGCTTTGTGTACGCACTTTTTCCCCATCGCAATCTTCTGCCGGGACTGTTGTTTCGTCTGGTTGCCTGCGTTCTGACCGGCGGAGGGTTTGTCTTTTTTATCCGCGTGCTGGACTACAATCCGCTTCCTTTGCCATGGGCTCTTGGGTTGCCATGTGACCGCATAGCCGTTCGGCAGTGGGGGAGCGGGGTTGCCGTTGGAGGCATATTGATCTCTGCCGATGTGTTGTTGATCGGCTGGTTCGGCTCGGTGCACTTTCATCTCCACATTTCGGCGCACGAGTTGGTGCGCGCTGGCGCGGTAACGTTGTTGCTGCTGTTTGGCGCACTGCTGGAAGAGCTCTCTTTTCGCGGCTATCCGTTCCAGAAGCTTACCCGGGCATTTGGAGCCTTCTGGGCGGTGGTAGCACTGTCTGCCCTGTTTGGAGCCGTTCATTTGTGGAATCCGGATGCGCAGGGATGGCTGAGCTGGGGCTTCTTCAATACTATTTGGGTGGGAGTGCTGTTCGCTTTGGCCCGCATCCGTACCGGATCGCTGTGGTTTTCCTTCGGTCTTCATTTCGGGTGGAACTTTTTTCAGGGCGCGGTCTTTGGGCTTCCAGTCAGTGGCCTGCGTGAGTTCTCGACCGTGGTAAAGGGCATCGCAGAAGGGTCGGTAGCGCTCACCGGCGGAGCGTATGGTCCGGAGGCCAGTGGGATCTGCGCAATCGTTTTGGTGGCGGCGTTCCCGCTGCTCTGGGTGATAACCGGATCGCGAAATATCCAGCACCGTCCACCTGGTTCGTCTGCTGCATCCAGCATCTAAAAGCCGCAGTGGCGAATACGATGAATATCAGGACTGGTAATGCCGGTCGTGAGCGGATAGGCGCGTGCGGAAGAAAAGACAGCGACTTCAAGCTGACAGGCCGTAACTATGTGCTCGGAATTCTCGTGCTGCTGCTGGTTGGCACACTCACCGCAGGTAACCCCAAGCTTTCCGAAGCGCAGCGGATGGCGATTCTCCGCACCTTTCTTGCCGAACGTCCCTTCGTGCATCGAGTGTTTCCGAGAGGTAAAGCTGGTATCCGCGTTGAGGGCGAAAAGGTCACTCCCTCGGAAGCCGAGATGAACCAGTTGATCGCCCAGTTCGGTCCCGTGGCGAAGGTGGGCGATCGGGTTCAGATTACCGCTGTACGCTTTGAGCACGGGGGCATTATCTTCGACATTAATGGAGGAGCGACCAAGCGAAAGAGTTGGAGAGATCGCATCAGCATCGGAGCCAATGGGGTCGATCCAGCGAGCTCGCAAAACGCGGCCGACGTTTACACCGACTCCAATGGCTCCTCGGTTTTTCTTGCGCTTCAGACAGACGCCGCCTCACTCACCACCGACCAGATCAAGGACATGCTCTCGCCGATCCTCGACTTCAAAACCAGGAGCGTGGCCGAGGCTTACCAGAAGAGCCTTCCGCCGCTGCTCGCCGCTGCGGTGAAGAACCATCATGCGCTGGTGGGGATGGACCGGGAGATGGTGACCTATGCGATGGGGCGGCCCCCGCATCGAGTGCGCGAAAAGGATTATGAGGAGTGGATTTACGGCGATCCGCCGCAGAAGGTTGAGTTCATCCGATTCGTTGACGATAAAGTTATCCGCATTGAAGACATGAATGTGAGTGGAGAGAAAGTGGTGCGCACGAAGGATGAAGTTGGCGATCTGGGAGGCGTGCTGGATGCTTCTGCCCATAAAAAACCGCAGCCCGAGGCAATGGCTCGGCCTGATGCCGCCTCTGTCCCCGAGCAGACGAGCGAGCCGCCAACTCTGCTGCGGCCAGGCGAAAAGGCCGCCAACGCTGACAACACGGCCGGCGACTCGAAGCGCGATGCTAATCCTAAACTTCCGCAGGACGGGCCATCTCCTAGCGGGCCGAACTAGTTGGAAGCGCACTGCGTACGGATGTGGGCCACCTGTCCCGATAGCAACTACTAAGAGCATCGTACCAGCAGAAATTTTGCCCTGCTCCGTTGCGCGTTTACACTAGTGTTGTGAAGATCGCACTCGCTCAGATCAATCCCACGGTTGGGGATTTCACCGGCAATGCGGAGAAGCTCCGCCAATACGCGCGGTGTGCGCAGTCTCGCGGGGCGGAGCTGGTGGTTTTTCCGGAGTTATCTGTGTGCGGATATCCTCCGCGCGATCTTGTCGAAGTTCCGGCTTTCGTCGCGCGCTCGCGGCAGGTGCTGGAGGAACTCGCAGCCGAGTTTTCTGATTTTGCCATCATCGCCGGTTTCCCGTCGCCTGCCGCTTCGGAGACGGGAAAGACGGTGATGAACTCCGCCGCGTTGCTGCGGTACGGCCGAATCGACTTCATTCAATCCAAGCGCCTGCTGCCCACCTACGATGTATTTGACGAGATGCGCACGTTTGTGCCGGCTCCGGTGCAGCGGCCTGTTTGCATTGGCGGCGAGTCCATCGCGCTCACGATCTGCGAAGATGCATGGAACGACAAGGCATTCTGGAGCCGCCGTCTGTATGACTGCGATCCGGTCGACGATCTGATTCGAGCCGGTGGGCAGGTGGTGCTGAATATCTCCGCCTCGCCCTTCCATGTGGGCAAGCCTGAACTCCGCAAGGCCATGCTTGCCAGCATCGCTCGCCAGCATCAAGTTCCCGTGCTGCTGGTCAATCAGGTGGGAGGCAATGACAGCTTAGTCTTCGATGGATCGAGCCTTGCACTGAATCCGAGCGGAGAGATCATCGCTCAGGCCAAGTCGTTCGAAGAAGACCTCATCCTGGTCGATACTACGTCGATGAGCGGAGACATGCACGAACGGATCTCCGGTGCGGAGGAAAGCGCCTACGAAGCGCTGGTGCTGGGAACTCGCGATTACGTGCGGAAGTGTGGCTTCCGGAAGGTTGTGGTAGGACTCAGCGGCGGCATCGACTCAGCGCTGACCGCCGTCATCGCCGTCGATGCGCTGGGCCCGGAGAACGTCATCGGCATCTCGATGCCGAGCCAGTATTCTTCCGAGGGCAGCATTACCGATGCGCAGCGCGCTGGCGCAGAACCTTGGCATCTGCTTCGATGTGGTGCCGATCCGCGACATCTTCGAATCCTATCGCACCGCGCTCGCGCGCGTTTTTCGCGATCTTGCCGAGGATGTTACGGAGGAAAATCTCCAGGCGCGCGCGCGTGGTGGATTACTGATGGCGGTTGCCAACAAGTTTTCCGCGCTCGTGCTGACCACCGGCAACAAGAGCGAACTTGGCGTAGGGTACTGCACTCTATACGGAGACATGGTCGGCGGACTGGCGGTCATCTCCGACGTTCCTAAGACGCTTGTCTATCGCCTCGCCCGCTACGTCAATTCGCGGCGCGCGTTGATTCCGGAAGCCTCGATCACCAAGCCGCCCTCGGCCGAGTTGCGCCCGGACCAGAAGGACAGCGACTCGCTTCCGCCGTATGACGTGCTCGACCGGATTCTGGAAGAGTATGTCGGAAATTTGAAATCCGCTGCGGAAATTGCGGCGCTTACCGGCTTTGACGAAGAGGTGATTCGGTTCGTCATTCGCCTGATCGATCGCAGCGAGTATAAGCGGCAGCAGGCCGCCCCCGGTATCAGAATTTCAACCAAGGCTTTCGGTGTTGGCCGCCGTTTTCCGATCGCGGCTCGCCACCAGGTCTAGTCAACTTCGGGAGCTTCGGAACGGCTCCATTCAAGGATGATCGCAATGCGCAGTTTTCTGAAGTGCTCCGCCGTACTCCTGTTGTCTGTTTCTCTCTTCGCGCAACAGGCTGATAAGAAGCCGGCCCCGAAGGCCGCTGCCACACCTGAGGCCAACGCTACGAAAGGCTCGTTGCCGGAAGGCGCTCCCACACCGGAGATGGCGGAAGCTTATTTCAAACGTATGTTCGGCTATGACCCGAACCTGCAGGTGAAGGTGCTCAGCATCGGCGTCTCGCCCATTCCGGAGATGTATGAGATTGCGACGGTATTCATCACGCCGGAAGGGCAGCAGTTGGGGCATTGGTTCATCTCCAAGGATTTGAAGCACGCCATCGCCGGAGATGTTCTGCCTTTTGGAGCCGACCCGTTTGCACATGATCGCGCGGAGCTTGCGAAGTCCGCTTTTGGCGCCAGCAGTGGGCCAGCCGACGCTAAGTTGTTGATCGTTGAATTCGCCGACCTTGAATGCCCCGCCTGCAAAGGGGCTGCGCCCCTAATGCAAAAACTGCGCACCGACTTTCCGCAGGCGCGCTTCGTCTTTCAGAGCTTTCCGCTTCCCCTGTTGCATCCGTGGGCGGTGCGTGCCGCTTCGTATCTGGACTGCATCTCGCGCTCCAATCCGGAGCATGCGTTCACATTTATTGATGCAATCTTCGATCATCAGAAGGAGATCGAAAATGCGGTGCGCAAGACCGGCCCGGATGGAAAGACCACGGTGGACGATGCGGCTGTAACCGCACAGCTGCGATACTACGTGGAGTGGGCGGGAGCCGATCCGGCAAAGATCCAGAGCTGCGCCGAGACACCGGCCACAGCCGAGCGCATTGCGCGCAGTGAACAGCTCGGCCAGTCCATCGGCATCACGGGAACTCCAACGTTGTTCATCAACGGTCGCCGGATAGGGAATCCAGGTGCGGCGCAGTATGAGGCTTTGAGGGCCGTTGTGTCGTACGAAGCAGATGAGGCCGATAGCGGGAAATAAGAACTAACAAGAAATCATCAAGCCCCACATTCGCCCCGCGAATGTGGGGCTTTTCTTGCGAGGGATGCTCGTAAAGCTAACCCGTGACGAACTTCGGCTAATTGGCGCTGGCGGCGAGACCGCGATACCACTGGAGAGTGCGGCGCAGACCTTCGTGGAAGTTGACTTTAGGCTCGTAGCCGAGGGCCGCGGGCACGCGAGATGTCGGCGAGAGAGTGGGCGATGTCTCCGGCGCGCGCGGGGGCGATAGTCCACGGGGCCGGTGTAGCCGGTGAGTTCGCGCAGACTTTTCACGGCATCGTGGAGGGTGATGCGCTGCCCGGTGGCGACGTTGAAGACGCCACCTGAGACCTTTTCGGCGGGGGCATGGACGACGCGGAGATTGGCGTCCACGACGTTTTCAATGAAGGTGAAGTCGCGGCTCTGGGTGCCGTCTCCATAGATGACAGGGGTGCGGCCTTCGAGCATGGCGAGCGAAAACTTGGCGAGCACGCCGGAGTATTGCGAAGAGGGGTCCTGGTGCGGACCGAAGACGTTGAAGTAGCGGATGGTGACCGTCTCAAGGCCGTAGACGCGGGTGAAGCTGCGCATGTAGTGCTCGCCGGTAAGTTTGCTGACGGCGTAAGGTGAGATGGGGTCGGGAAGCATGTCCTCACGCTTGGGGAGCGTGGGCTGGTCGCCATAACAGGAGGATGAGCCGGCGTAGACGACGCGGCGAACTGCGGCGTTGCGGGCAGCGACAAGAAGGTTGAGGGTTCCGGTAACGTTGGCGGAGTTAGAGGAGACAGGGTCTTCAACGGAGCGCGGGACGCTGGCCAGGGCGGCCTCGTGAAAGACGAAATCGATGCCGTGGCAGGCGCGAGCACAGATTTCGGGATCTTCGATGGTGCCTTCGATGAAGTCGATGCCGTGGAGGTCTTCAAGATTGGCGCGCTTGCCGGTGATGAAGTTATCGACGCCGCGGACCGAGGCTCCTTGGGCGAGCAGAGTGCGAGCGATGTTGGAGCCGATAAAGCCTGCAATTCCAGTGATCAGATAAGTCGTCATTCCTTAATTCCGATGCTCAGGAGAGCCGTTCTGTTGCAGTACTTAGGTTCTGGTCTTTGTGTAGCAATTTTAGCAGTGAACAATGTTAGGCGCGCTGATGCCTTTGGTGGCGTTGCGCGTGTCCACGACGATCTTGGATTCGGCCACGATGCGCCGGTAGTCATAGCTGGTGTGGTCAGTGACGATGAGGACGGCGTCGTACTGGCCAAGGTTATCCAGCGGGGTGCAGGTCATGTTCAGATCGTAATGCCGGCCTCGGCCCACGGTGGGGAAGAATGGGTCGTTGTAGCTGACCTCGGCGCCGGACTTGCGAAGCAACTCGATGACGGTGAGCGAAGGGGATTCGCGGAGGTCATCGATATCGCGCTTGTAGGCGAGGCCGAGGACGAGGATGCGCGATCCGTTGAGGCACTTCTTGTGCTGGTTGAGAGCGAGTGCGGTCTTTTCAATCACGTAGTAGGGCATGCCGGTGTTGACCTCGCCGGCGAGCTCGATGAAGCGGGTGTGAAAGTCAAACTGCTTTGCCTTCCACGAAAGATAGAAGGGATCGATGGGGATGCAATGGCCGCCGAGTCCAGGGCCGGGGTAGAAAGCCTGGTAGCCGAAGGGCTTGGTTTTGGCGGCGTCGATCACTTCAAAGATGTCGATGCCCATGCGGTCGCAGAGCTGTTTGAGTTCGTTGACCAGGGCGATATTGACGCAACGGTAAATATTCTCCAGGAGCTTGGTCATCTCCGCCGTGGCGGGCGAGGAAACAGGAACAGTTCGATTGAAGATGGTTCCGTAGAGGGCCGAAGCGAGCCTGGTTGCCGTAGGTTCGAGCCCGCCGATCACCTTGGGAATGTCGCGGCGGGCGACTGTGTCATTGCCGGGATCTTCACGCTCGGGCGAGAAGGCGACGTAGAAGCCGGGCTCGCCGGGGGTGGAATGCCGCGGATGGCGCATAGGCCGCCGGGATTGCCGGATTCGAGGATGGGGACGAGGACCTCCTCGGTGGTGCCGGGGTAGGTAGTGCTCTCAAGAATGATGAGTTGGCCGGAGCGGAGATGCGGAGCGATGGCGCGGGCGGTCTGCTCGATGTAGCTGAGGTCCGGCTGATGATACTGGTCGAGCGGCGTAGGGACGCAGATGATGATGGCATCCATCTCGGCAATTTCTGCGTAGGCGGCGGTGGCGCGGAAGCCTGATGCCTGGGCGCTGACGATCTCGGTGGCGGCGATGCGAACGATGTAGGAGTTGCCGGAGTTCAGCGCCTCGATTTTGCCGGTATCAACGTCGAAGCCGGTGACGCGGAATTGCTGCTCGCTGAATAGGAGGGTGAGCGGCAGGCCGACGTATCCCATGCCGATGATGCCGACGCGGGCTTTACGGGAGGCAATGCGGGATTCGAGTTCGGAGGAAAGCGAGACGGAAAGCGGCATGAGATGAACTCCAAGGAAAGCTATTCACCAATCGTAGCAAAAAGAAGAGGCGGCGGGATTGAGCTATGACGAAAGTAATGTCGAATAAGCGATACGGCTGGGGTAGAAGTGGTTGAGCCGCCTGGGGCGGAGGGTTCGCATCAGAAAAATGCAGGGGTTTATTGATGTTTGGATGTACCCGCGCCGGGCATAGCCGGAAAAGGGAATTCCTGTTTCCGATTTTGCAGTGCGTGGCGTTTTGTGCGCTGCTGGCGCTGCCTTCGTGCGGAGGGGGCGGTAAATCGCCGAGCCCGGCGGTGGTGCCGTCAGGAAGTTCGGTGAATGCGAGCCATGTAGTGCTGGTGGTACTGGAGAACAAGAACTATGCCGACGTGGTGGGCAGCGCCGACGCGCCGTATTTGAACTCGCTGATTGCGCAGGGCGCGTTGGCGACGAACTATTACGCGAATTTGCATCCCTCGATGGGAAACTACTTCATGATGACGACTGGAAACATCGTGAGCACGGAGGATGCATACAGCGGAACGGTTTCGCCTCCGGAGATTGTCTCGGTGCTGACGGCGGCGGAGAAGAACTGGAAGGTGTATGTCGAGGGGATTCCGGCGGCGGGGTACACGGGAGACAGCACGGGTGTGTATCTGAAGCAGCACGATCCGCTGGCCTACTTTACGGATGTGGAAGGAACGGCGGCGGCGAACAATATCGTTCCGTTTTCGCAGTTGGCGACGGATGTGGGTGGGACGCTGGCGAACTTCGTGATGGTTGTGCCGGATATTTACGACTCCGGGCACGACTGCCTGCCTACGGTGGCGAGTTGTACGACTGCGGTTGAGGTACAACAGTCGGACGCATGGCTGCAGAATACTTTGCCACAGATTTTGGGAAACCCGGGTTTTGCCGAAGTGGGCTGCTGGTCGTCACATTCGACGAGAGCGCAACGGACGACACAAACGGCGGCGGACAGGTGGCAACGGTGCTGCTGGGGACAAATGTGAAGGCTGGATACCAGGCTACGGGGTTGTATCAGCACCAGAGTTTGCTACGGCTGATGCCGGAGGCTCAGGGGGTGACCGCGCTGCCGGGGATGTCGGCGACGGCGCCGAGTATGGATGAGGTTTGGAAGTAGGGAGCAGGTTTTAAGGTTTCAGAGTTGGTACGTTCAAAAGCCAGGACAAAGACAAGGACAGGAGCAAGGACAACAACCCCGCCCTAACCAGAAGAAGGTTAGGACGGGGCACCCGTTTGATCCCCACAATCGCCGCAACAAGCGCGGTACCCTGAGTTCTTACTCGATTCCGCAGCCGCAGCCGGGTGAGGGGACGCGGACGCGGAGGAAGTCGGCGACGCGCTGATAGGCGTCGATCTGGTTTTCTACGCGGGCGAAGCCGTGGCCCTCGTTTTCGTAGATTTTTAGAATGGCGGTGCCGCCGTGCTTTTTGATGGCTGCTGCGACCTGCTCGGACTCGCTCTTGGGGCAGCGGGGATCGTTGCCTCCGGCGAGGATGAGGAGCGGGGCTTTGACGCGGTCAATGAAGTTGATAGGTGAGCGGTCTTGCCAGAGAGCTTTGTCCTTGACGGGGTCGCCCATGAATAGGCGGTCGTACTCCTGAAGCTGCGGGTCTTCGTTTTCGAACTCGGTGAACCAGTTGACGAACGGGACGATGGGGACGGCGGCGGCCCACATTTCGGGATGGCGGGTGACGGCCATCATGGTGAGGTAGCCGCCGTAGCTGCCGCCCATGACGATGAGCTTGGCGGGATCGACGAAGCCGGTGCGCTGGATGAAGTCGGCGGCGCCGAGGACATCGTTCAGTTCCTCGCCTCCGGCATCGTGGCGATTGCCTTCCTGGAACTCGCGGCCGTACCCGGTTCCGCCGCGATAGTTCGGGGCGATAACGAGATAGCCCTGATTGTTCATGTATTGGACGAAGCGATTGAAGCCGTCCATCGACTGCGAGGCTGGGCCTCCGTGGATGTAAACGATGGCGGGATATTTCTGGTTGCGGATGATGTTGTTGGGAACGTAGGCCCAGGCGGAGATGGTGAATTTGCCGTCACGGCTGGGGTAGTGGACGAGGCTGGGCGTGACCATGCTGGAGGGAGCCGAGTCCGGCGACAAAGGAGTTGGTGAGCTGGGTGGACTGCTTGGATTTGAGATCGAAGGACGTAGAGGTCGTTGGGCGCGTTCGCTCCGCTGTGGTAGTAGAGCAGGCGCTGGCCGTCGTGGGAGACCGGTGTGACGTCGCCGGCGAAGGCGTTGACGCCTTCGGGGAGCGGGAGGCGTTGGACTTCGCCACCGGAGAGATTGCGGGAGTAGAGCGCCTCGCGGCCATCGACGTTGGCGGACCACACAGATGCTCTGGCCGTCGGGCGAAAAGCCTCCTGGCGTGGATCTCCCATTTGTCGGCGGTGATCCAGGTGATTTTTTTCGAGGCGATGTCGAGCAGGGCTACGTTGTCATAGCCGTTGGCTGCATTCGCTGCGTTGCTGGTGATGAGCAGAGTTTTGCCGTCGGGCGAAAAAGCAGTGGCGGAAAAGGTCTGGTCGCCGGAGTGAGGGGTGAGGCAGGTGGCTGGATTTGGCGGCGAGGTCGTAGAGGAAGATGTTGGAATCCTTGCCGCTGGCGTTTTCCTGGGTATAGGCGAGGAATTTGCCGTCGGGCGACCAGAGGGGCGAAAAGTTGCCGAGCTGCGGCGGAGAGTTGCGAGTGACGCTGGGTGGTGCGGCGGGTGGCGATGTCGATGAATTCGACTTCAAAGCTGGGCGAGGTTTTGGGCTTGGTGATGTAGGCGACCAGGCGCGAGTCGGGCGACCACGCGGGAGCTTCGCTGGCGGCGTCGGGGATGGCGGTGAGGTTGGTGACTTCGCCACTTTGCGGGCTGACGAGGAAGATGTTCCAGAGCTCGTTGCCATCTTTGTCGCTCATGTAGGCGATCCACTTGCCGTCGGGGGACCAGGCAGGTGAGGCTTGGCGCTGGTCGCTGATGGTGAGCTGAGTGGGCCAGCCTCCGGTGGAAGGAACAGTCCAGAGATTGTTACGTCCGCTGATGTTGGAGATGAATGCGACTTGTGAGGCGTCGGGTGACCAAGAGGAGCCGCCGATCTGGCGGGTGCTGTAGAGGGCGGAGATGGAGAAAGTCTGGAGCGTTTCGACGGTTGCGGACTGCAGCTGAGCAGGATCGGTGATGGCCCGTGGAATGGGAAGAGACTGGGGTGCTGCAAGGGTGCTCATGCAGATGACGATAGCAAATGCGAGGCGCGGAAGCATGGGGGAAGTGTAGCAAAGCGGGCGGAGAGAGTTCGAGATGAGAAGTTATAAGCAGGGACGTGGTGGTGTGTGGTGGTAGTCGGGTAGGATGGTCAGCATGAACGTGCAAACGTGGATTCACGGTAATCCTTGGGCGCTGTTGTTGCTGGTTCCGTCGTATGTCGCTTTCGTAATGTGGATCATCAGCCGGACAAGCGGCTGGAGCTTGCTGGCTCGACGTTTTCGCGCCGACGAGCCGTTCTGCGGAGAGACGTGGGGATGGCAGAGCGCGCGTTTCCGTGGGTGGTGCAGCTATAACAACTGCCTGAACGTGGGTGCGAACCCAGAGAGTTTGTACCTCTCGATCATGCTGCCGTTTAGGCTCATTCAGCCGTCGCTGCTGATTCCGTGGCGGGGGATTGAGGTGGAGAAGGGAAAGATGTTTTTCGGCTTGTACGATACGGCACAGTTCCGCATCGGCACGGAAGAGCGGGTCACGGTGAGAATTTACGGGAAGTTGGTGGACCGGGTGCGGCTGGCGGCGGGGCCGGGATGGCCACTGTATCAACTTGAGCAGATGGAAGGGCAGAGGCGAGGGTAGGAAAAACCGAAAGCGCGCAGGGCAGAGAGTGCTGGTTCCCACCTTAGTCGCGCAAAAAGCGCGCGTCGAAGGTGGGGCACCTGTGATCTTTCAAGAGGTTGTCCATTCGATTCTCGGCAAAGATTCTGCTGATTTCCGGAAATGCCGCAACACAGGAGATGATCGAAACCGCTCACAACAAAGGCCCCACGTTTCAATTGATGGCGAAGCCCGTTCTGCCGCGCGACCTCCTTGCGGCCGTACGGGACTTGCTGCAAGGCGCAGCCTGACATGTGCCAACACCTTGGTACCTAAGAAGCGCCTTAGCCTCTATCCAGGGACGTATCATTCTGATTCGAGTATCGAATGCGCTTACCGTTCGCACGGGTCACTCAGAAAGAAACTTCAAGCCCAGCAATTGTCCCCTTCTGGGTCAAAGTAACGCCAATCTGATTCGTCGTCGTTTTGATATTCAGTCTCGATCCGATCTGGTAGCCACCGCGTACCGCAAGGTGCTTCATAATGTTCAACCCCAGCGTGCCCGTTGTAGACCAGTAATTCCCGTAGCCGAAGAAGTACATGCCCAGTGCGTTGCCGGTTACAAACAGACGGCTGGAGTTCGGAATCAAGTAGATCCGAATGTCAGGTCCAGCCACAGGGAGCGGAGCCAGCAGTTGCCCTGAGCTGAAGACGGCTGAGTGAGGAACACCACCTACCACTTGTGCCGTGGCATTCAGACTTCCACTGATATCAAGTAGGTTTACCTGGACCCTCAACCCAAGGTGCCACTGCTTTCGACGGAAGATGTCGTACTGGTACCCCGGAGCATAGGCGTTCGCCGTAAGGTTACCAGACACCGCTGTCCCCACGTCATAGGTCTGTCCCCGGAAGACAATCGTGCGGTTGGCTATAAACTGCTTGGTCTGATTAAACGGAGTTACCTCGAAGTATAGATGGTTCTTCCTCGTGAATTTCCAGTCCACCTTCCCGCTAAAGGTTGAGTAGGTATTGAACCCAACATCTTTGTGGAGGTTGAACGTACCGTTGTGATTGGCGCCCGTGAACGATCCTGTTGGATGCGCGTTAAACCAGAATCCGTCAAAGCGGATTTTGTACGCATCGTAATCTTTCGGATCAGCATCCTTCTGATCAGTGGCATGCACCTGAGGAACTAACATGATGAGCAGCAATGGAATGATCAGCCGGACATGTCGCCAAATGTGAGGCTGCGCATTCCACCTTAACAATTCACTTCTCCTCTCCCGCGGCTGAGATTCTCATCAGTGGAACACGTTTAAACGCAACCGCCCAGGCCCCGTGCGTCGGATGGTAGACTCAGAGTCGGGTAGATCAGAAAGGGATGTCCCCACAACACAAGGAATCGAGTGCCGCCCGGAGACTCAGCGTATATGTCATTCGGCAGCGCAGTTCGTCACCGAAAATACACTACGTCGTTGGTCAACCAGAGGCCGCAGGTTGCACAGCCTCCAAGAATGTTCCCCGCCATGGCAATCACGTAACGCGCAGTGGCTGATCTATTAGGGCCATCCTCCCCACGCATACTGCCATGCCACTTGAAGGTTCTGGTAATTACCACCAAAGCGAACATAGCTTCCCCTGCTATAAGCGAATTTGAAAGATTGGTGTTTGGTCACGGGAACTGACAAGGTGGCACCGACGCGAGAACTGGTCTGGCGAGTGTCGGGATTCTTAATTCCTCCCAAGGTAGTCGTGCCGCCGAACCAGAAGTTACCATCGAGAGATGCCCAGAACCGCCGATTGCCCAGATTGCGGCTCAAGTGGCCTTCGAAGCTGCCGATAGGTGATTCCGTTTGAGGCCTAGGGGCCGGGGTATCGAAGAACGCGGGATTGGTAGTGAAGAACCATACCCCGCCGTAAGCGTCGAGCAGCCATTTTCTCCAGAGTCGCGAATAGCCGATCTCCGGCTTAATTGCCCATCGGTTGATCCCCCAGTTCACCAGTTTGGCCGGATTGTACTGGCCAGTGGGAGCGACCACCTTGATGCTAGCTCCCAGCAGGTTCTTCTGCTTCCATTTCGCGAACTTCTCGAGAGGCATCGCCGGGCCGCCTATCAAGTTCACGGAAAAGCGTACATTAAAATCGAGCAGTCCTGAGCGGTAGACCGATGTTTCTGTTCCCAACACGCTGCCATGGAAATTCCCCACCCCATATGGCAGAGAGGCTGTAATGTTGGCGGATCGCCCGAAGAACTTCAGAGAGTGGTAATAGCTGAAAATAGGAACATGGTATTTCCCTGTCGCGCCATTGATGGGGATCGAACCGTTGAGGTTCAAGCCTCCGTCATAGAAAGACCAGGTCAATATGATCGCATTGGAATCAATCGGGGTAATGAGATAAGCTCGCGGCGTCAGCTCCTGGGCGCGGAGTTGCAGAGTCCCCGCCACAACCATAATGCCAAGTATCGGAATAACGGAAAGCCACCATGTACTCGTCCCAACGAATCTATGCGCATTCAAACGCTTCACTTCGTCCCTTGACCTACAACCTGCCTGGGCCCATGCCACGAACTGAAGCTTACCCTCGCGTCTTCAGCCAAATCGGGAGCGCCAGAGCAACCGGGGAACCATCACCCTGCGGTAACGAAAGTAAGACCGTTGTTCTTCTGGCCGAGAGTCGCCACGCCTATGACTTGACATTGGCTTTGATGACCAATTCGAGATCCAGGCCAGCTTGATCAACTACTAGGTCTGCGCGAGACAAATGGTACGTACGCTTCACAACCTACATCATCTTCTTGTAATTCGAGTTCTGTGTGGTCACTAGAAGATCCTTGCTCACCCCTTGCGTTTGCATGCTGGCGACGTGGTTAGTGCCGTCCGGTAACTGGTTGAATTGGGCCGAAATGGTCACCGCGTCCTTAGGGTCGTCTAAATACGATTGAATTTTAAGGATTTGGATGGCTTTGGCCTGTCGGTTAAATATCAAAGTAACCTGGTCATTCGGCTTTACGTAATTCTTGATCACCATCTTTACTTCACCAGGAGCGCCCGCCGAACCCAGCATCAGATTCCCTTGTGAAAAGGCCTGTTGCAATTTTTCGGGATCAGGCCGAATGTATTGCTGGGCCAGGGCCGCGATCTGTTGACCGTATTCTTTGTACTCTTCGCCCTTCTTCTCTTTGATGTGGTGCGCCAGACCGTGCTGGCGTCCGCCCGACGACGTGGGCGTGTTTTCGAGTTCTACTTTCTCCTGCTGCCCAGCGGGGCCTAGATGCACCTGATAGACCTTCACATCCTTTACATTGTTCTTAATCGAGATCGTCTCCTGTTGCTGCCAGGTATAGTGGGCTAGGGCTTTCTTGTTTTGGGCAGCGGCCTGTTTGACCTCAGCCAATCGCTCCTGAAGTTCAGGACTCTGCGCTGCGCTCTGCACGGCGGACAAGCCGGCCATCGTCGCGATGACAAGCCAAACTTTTCGCTTGCTATGTTGCATATAAACCCCTCATCTCACGAACAAAGATCTGTTTAGCTGGATGTTGATACTCCGACTCTTGGCGGGCACTCAAGCGCCCACGAAGCTCTGCTGAATTACAATAACGTGGCTTGTCACTCTCTAACGTGATAAGTCAACCCTAGATAGAAGTATCCATATGGGTGAATATCACTCCTTCGCCTGGGTCGGCTTTCCTAGCGCCGTAATCAGTTCCTCTGCTTCCGGCGGCATGGCCACTTTCCCTGCGATTATGTCGTGTGGCTTGACGTCCTCGCCATAAAGCTTCTTGTCTGCACTGCCATCCGGCCGCAGCGTCGCACCTGAGAGGGATACTCCGCCAAAAATCCCGCGTGAACGCGAATAGGAGAGCATTTGCGCTTTCATTCTCGCGTTGGTAGACGCCTCCGCCGTGCGTCCGACCGGCCCGGCCGCCACGCTGGCATCGGCTCCCAGTTTGACCTTGTTGTTCAGCAGGCTCTTTGCACCCTGATTGTTGAGCACCAGAATGACGAAGTCTGTGGCCTGGCCGCCGATCTGGAAGCCAACATTGCCCCCGCTCGATGCCATCATGATTGGTGCGCTCCACGGCCCCTTGTAGTCAGTTCCGGTGCGGCAGGTCATGACGCCACGGCCGTAGGTAGCCCCGATTCCGACTGCCGCCTTCTTGACTGATGGCAGCACAATCACGCACTTGGATTTGTCAAGCAACCCGATCGGAATCCCCTTATCCGGCATATCGAGGATTTCCTTCATGACCTCGCCGGACTCCTTAACGCGGGCGCGCTCCTTCTCACCGCCTTGTTCTTTCTGCGGCTCCTGTTGAGAGAAAGCAAAAGTGGCAAACAGAGCCACAACGACCACGAATTTCACCAGACTTTTCATAGATACCTCACACGGATGTGTCACACCTTTCGAAGCTCAATCAGCCGACTCAAGACGCGAACGAGCATAGTGCTGGACAACGGCGCCTTGTACTGTCAGTTATGACAGTTGTGCAATCCTGCGCTGCCCTCCTCACTCGGGCACTCACAATGAAATGTGGGTCAGGTTGACGCGCGCCAAATCATGGAATCAGCGGAATGTTGGACGACAGTTGCACGTTGACAATCAAGCTCAGGCGGTTATCCACCTGGTAGAATTTTGCGGCTCGCTTCGCACCCAGAGCTTTCACGAATTTCGGCCAATAGGCTTCGCGCAGATGCAACGTTTTGTCGTCGATGCTGAACATTTGCTTCGCCATATTATTTGCCATGGGGTTGTCCATGTTGTTGTAATCCTGCACATAATCCTTGATCAATTGCACGCGCTGATCACCGATCTTTTGCTGGTCATTCGAATAGTTGCGATAGACGGGCCAGAACGCGGTGGATTCAGCGTCAGTGAATTGCATGGTGTCGGCAATGACCTTATTCTTGTCCGCCTGGAGGTCCGACCGCAGCAACTGAATATCGGTGTCGCTCACGCCATTCGCAGATGTATCCGCTGTCTGAGCCCAGGCAAGCACGCCGGACATGGCACACAGGGCACAGATCGTCGCCAACATTCGTGTCAAAGTTCGCATTCTATTCCTCCCAATCGCAGTTTGACCGAATTTCGATTGCGGAAGGACGCCGGTACAACACGGAAGGCGCTTCTCGCACTGCGCAAGCAAAGAGTTGCCTCAAGGTCGGTTGCAGGGCTACTGGCAAAAGTACCAGACGGAACATTCCAACATCACAGCAGCAGTGGGGAGGAAATAAACAACCTGTCTGCCAACGCGGCCTCAACTGCACGACAGAGGTCCGTGCCTAACCTGGATTTCACAACATACGCCGACGCGCCAGCCCCTATGGCTGCGCGTACAAAGTCAAGATCCTCATGCACCGTAAGAAACACTACCTTCCCAGAGTATCCGAGTTCCCTCAGTCTCTGCGCTATGACAAACCCAGACAGTTTCCCCATGGAAATGTCGAGCACTACGACATCGGGATGTAGTCTCTCGGTTTCGGCGATGACCACTTCACTGTCGGAGATCAAAGCAACAATGTCGTAGTCAAGACCGAGCGAGGCTGCAACGTGGCTAAGGATCGCAGGACTGTCATCCGCCAATAAGATGCGTGCATGCAACATACCCTCCGATCACAGGAACGTTCGTTGCCTCTCTTCGTTCTTGATCAGATGGCGGAACGTTCGCTTCGGGCAATGCGAACGCTACACCGCTTACACCGCAGCTTCAACTGTCAGAATTGACGGTGATCAATCAATCTAGGAGGAAACCATTCGCTCTCGCACTGCGTACTGCACCAGCCCTGCGCTGTTGTGGATGTGGAGTGCCTCCATGATGCGATATTTGTGAAAAGCGACAGTCCGCGCAGTGACATTCAACAGGGTACCCACCTGCTTCATGGAGCGTCCCTCGGCAAGTAATTGCAGTACCTGTTTCTGGCGGGACGTCAGCGGACAAGGTAATCGGTTTGTCCCTTCGAACTCGAGCTTGAGATCCACAACATCTCCGGCAATGAGTTGCGACATGTAGTACTTTCCTCGGAGCACGGCATGGATAGCATCCGGCAACTCAGATGCGGCGGACGTCTTCAGCAGGTATCCGGATGCACCGCGCCGAAATGCCTCGGCCGTCAACGCCCGGTCCTGATTCATTGTGAGGAATACGATTCTGATTCTGTGGTTCATGCTCCGGATCTGCTCGCTCGCGTCCAGCCCATTGAGCAAAGGCATGGCAATATCGACCAGCACCACATCAGGGTCGAACTTAGAAACGAAGTCGACGAGGGCCCGCCCATCCTGGACAATCCCCACAACTTCGAAGTCCGATTCGAGAAGTTTCTTGAAGGCTTCGGCGACCATGATGTGGTCGTCAGCAATGAGAACTCTAGGGAGACTGCTTCGGCTCATGCTAGGCAACATAAGATTTGAAATCCAAGTAATGTTTCGAAGTGAGTGATGTCGGGTCTCGAACCGACATCGAAGAACAAGATTGTACTGTTGGATGCAAAGTAAGCCTTTAGGCTCGTCGTTCCAACTGTCACTTTTACCAGCAGGTTTTTTCTGGCGTTTGCTGCCGTGTTCCGGTCAAAGCTGTTACCCAATACGCTGCCTAGTTATTGCGAACCGTGTTCGCAAATTGTTGACTGGTGTACGTGTCCAGAGGCTTCGGAATGTCGCTCGTGAACACCCCTGCCAGTCGGTTCGAGCAGAGACCTTGATGCCACAGGCAGCGTTGACTGGTGTTCCGCGACTGTGGGAGGATACCGTTGTTTGGGGCCTTGATGGCTGCATGTAATCTGGTGTCGAGAGTGGTCTGCTTTCTTTGGCTCTCCCCGCAATTAGGTCGTGACGCCCTGGCAACTGTGTGCCGCCGCTTGCGCTCCAACGACCGAGGATGTTCCACAAGGTGACCGTCGCGAATGAAAGAAGTTCGACCAGACTGCTAAGCGGGATACAACCACAGAACATCGGCAGCATCGCTACTGACCGCGGATTTACCCGCTGGATCAACTACGGATGGTGCGCTCTCACCGTCGGCATAATGATTTGCGAGACTGGACTGCTCGCCTTTTTACTCATCAGGTCCCGGGCCAAGCACCGGCATGATGAGCGTGCGCTCCGCGACGTAAGCGGCCGGCTGATTAATGCCCAGGAAGAGGAGCGCCGCCGCATCGCTCGTGAACTCCACGACGACATCAATCAGCAACTCGCCGTACTTGCGATCGAGCTCCAAAGCCTTGAAAGCGCGGCACCACAATTGACGCAGTTACAGATGAAGGAACGCCTTCGGTCTTTGTGGAAAAGCACGAACACCACATCGGAGGATGTGCAGTGTATCTCTCACCGGCTGCACCCCTCCAAGCTGGAATTTCTGGGTCTGGTAGGGGCACTTCGCGGCTTGGGCAACGAGTTCAAACAAACGCCGGGTATCGAAATGGATATCCAGATCCGCGCTATTCCTGTCACGCCGAGCAAAGAAGTCTCCCTAGCGTTATTCAGGGTCGCACAGGAGGCACTGCACAACTCCGTGAAACACAGCAAGGCACGTTGTGTCCGGTTGGAATTGCTTGCCGATAGAAATAACGTAGTGCTGCGCGTTTTCGACGACGGAGTTGGATTTAACGTTCATGCGGTGAAAAGCGCGAGTCTCGGGATACACAGCATGGAAGAGCGGCTACGCCTGGTCGGGGGCAAGCTCGCGATCTCATCTCATCCCAGCACGGGAACCCGGATAGAAGCGCGAGTTCCGCTGCGTATCGGCGAGATGCAGCAGGAGGCCGCCAGTTAGCTCAGTGCAGGACAAGCGACATCAGTGCGCTAGTGCCCGAGAAGCGGTTGTGATTGCTGTGGTCTTAGCGCATTTCCTTACCTGCTCGCGCGCGGACCGGTGAATCGAATCGCGAGAATGCGCAAGTTGGCTGCGCAGATAACGACGGAGTTGAGTGCATGACGCCAACAGGAGGGGAGATATGAGCGCTTCGCCAACGGCGCGAACGGAACCAGTCATTCCTTCGAACACCGAACTGGCGCTGGAACGGACTCGGCTTGCGAATGAACGCACGATGATGGCTTGGATCCGGACCTCCGTCTCCTTGATTTCGTTCGGCTTCAGCATCTTCAAGTTTTTTGAGTTCCTGGAAGGAAAGCACGTGGCATCCAGTGGAGTCCTTGGACCGCGCCGCTTTGGGATGGCCATGATTGGTATTGGCCTCTTCGTACTATTCGCTGCGGTAGGAAGACACTGGTGGGAAGCGCACGTAGAACATAAGCCAGGAGTAGGGCGCGATTCACTGGCCACAATAATTGCCGGACTCATCGGGATAGCAGGCGTGCTCGCCTTAATTTCGGTGATCCTGCAAAAGTGAGCTGCCGCCATGGCAGAGTTTCTTTGCTGCACTTGCAGGAAAAGCCGCAACGAACATCACTCCGCCCGACCTCATCCTGATTGCGCAACATTCAAAATGCAGATTGCTGCCTCTAAGCTCCTCAGCCCCGTAGCGCGCGACTCAGTTCGAAACCTCACGGCAAAGTCAGCCAACTGGAGAGTAGAGTGCCGATTTGCAGGTACTAGCGCAAGGACTGAGAGAGCCTCAGCAGGTTTTGCGGACGCACTCGAATGATGCCATGGCGTGGGCTGTCCAGGTCAGCCATAAGCAGAAACGAAATGGACACAAGCAGCGGCACGATGAGGAACAGGACCCTCCTCACTTCAGGGCCACGCGCTGAGTAGCCGAGCAACAGGTTGCAACACACAGCGATCGCTAGCATCAGCCACCAGGCCGCTCTTGGAATCTGGTTCCACCATGCCGCCTGCGCGTATCCCTCCGAGTTCAACACGTCGTTCATCCCGGAAACGGCGAGAGCAGTCACGGGGTTAGGATTTGCCATAACCGATTCGCGGGCCGCTGACCACATTTCGCCCTGGAGTTGCGAAGTAGAGGCATTGAGTTCGCGAAGCTGACGATTGCCGCGAGTTGAATAGAACAAAATACGCTGGTCGACATACCTTTTTAGCAGTCCGCGTAGTTTTGACGCGTCCGCAGCAGGCAGCAGGTCTGTCCGGGTGTATTCCGTCCCAATCGCGTTGGCCTCTTCCGCTTCGCAGCTTTTTCGCTGGTCGTACCGAGTGAGGGCCATCGAGAAGCTGAACCCAATGATCAGGCCCAACAACGTCAGGCTGGCGGCCAGGATGATATCGAAATCTTGACGCTGGTCCTCTCTTAGTTTCCACACTCCCCTTCGAGAGAGGATGCCCAGCCCTGCCGAGATCAGCAGCACGACAAATGAGAGCGTCGCGAGAATGAATGGAAAGTCCGCTATCCTGATCACGTCGTATGTCCAGCGTAAAGTTCTTCAACCGCAAACTGCGTGCTGACCGCTTCGGTGGTGTGCCTACAAATGTGAACGTCGCCTCAACTCACTGGTATCTCGATGGCGCGGAAGGTTCCGAGGTTGCGAACTTAGATGGTGCCGTGATCACGTTGGCCATTTACAGCTTCTTCTGCTTCTCCCTTTTTGCAAAACTGATTCCGGGTGACGGACACGCCTAGCCGAGCAATGTCACTCGCCAGCCCTGTCAGGCGGCTGGCGCATTAACTAGCTGCATGGTTTTACGGACGCGGTCACAACGGAACAAGTTGCAGTTCCAAGGACCCAGTTCGACGTATAGACCTGGTCCCTCCATCTCGTACCCGTCGCGGTCATAGGTCACATCGCTCAAGGCGTCGGACAAGCGCCATGTTTCACCTCCCGCGTCGCTCCACGGCACCGGTATGCGGGCTTGAGCGACGTTGTCGCTGAGATTGACCACGATGAGATATCGATCCTTGTCATTGACCCAGCTCCATGCCACAAGATTTTGATAGCTTGAATTATCTGGCCAGCCACGGCGATCGCACAGCGTCCAACGACCGCTGCGAAATAGAGGCGTGTTGATGCCGTTCAGCAGCTTCCTGTAGAAAGACTGCAATTCCGGATTTGGGGGTTCCTTAGGGCGTCTGCCCAGAAACACTGGAACTCTTATCTTTCGGCTCTCGAACTGCCCTTCATGAAACAGTCTTGCTCCCGGAAGGGTAGAGGTCGTCACCGCAGCGGCTCGTTCCTCGGCAGGTGAAAACGTCGCTGCCGCGCGAGGCTCATCGTGGTTTTCTATGAAGCGAAGGAGCTTCTCCTGATATCCGAGGTCAGCGCAAAGATGAAGCCGCACACTCTCCGCGGAATCATGCTCCAGCCGGTCGTACAGTCTCTTGTCATAACAGAAGTTGAACCCTTGCTGTTGCAACGTCCATTCCAAATCCCAGTACGCCTCGGCAATGAAGAGAAAGTCCGAGTGAGCTTTCCTGATGGCTGGAATTACGTCAGCCCAGTACTCCGTTGCTGGCTGCTGACCGGCGCGTTGGCCCCATGTTCGTTCGAACACGGAGTTGAGCAAGAGCATGGCCATGTCGCAGCGAATCCCGTCGCTCTGGCGGGCAATACCGGAAATGGTATCAACCACAGCTTGGCGAAGGCCTGGCTGAAAGGCGTTCAACTGCAGAACATCTTGCCATGCTGGGAAAAATGGGTCGCGGCCGCAAGCAAAAACCCGCTTATCTATCGTGATGTAGGATGCCGGATCATTCTTGGCGTCATCAGCATTCCCGGCAATGAAGTACTCGGGGTGCTCCACGGCCCAGGGGTGGTCGGGAGCAACGTGGTTCGGCACAAAGTCGAGCAGGAGGCGCATGTTTCTTTTCGAGAGTTCCTTGCGCGCGATTGCAAGACCTTGCGGGCCGCCCAGATGCTGGTCAACAACGTAGCGGCGAATGCAATAGGGAGATCCCACGTTGTCCTCGGTACGAAAGTCGGGTAGGGCTCGCCGGAAATCGTCAAGCAGATTCTTGTTCTGATTAGCCACAGCGATGCCAGCAGGACTTCGCTCCCACACTCCCATCAGCCAGACGGCATCGAAGCCATAGTCTGCGATAGCATCCCATTCCGACGAAGGAACCGAACCCAAGTCAAGGGATCTTCCGAACTTGTTGCCCAGATCGGAAAGCCAGACCCATGAGTTGATCTCGTAAATTGTTGGATATCGAGGCCATTTAGACATGGTTTCTCCTTATGGAGAAAGCGTAGGTCCGTACTGAGGCTCAGCCCAACTGGCAAAAATGCCAGACGAACAAAGTTCCGGGAACACGCTCCGCAACAGAGAGTTAAGTTTGATCATGACTGATACTTCTGCCAGTTGTCGGTGGACGAGACACCTCCTACAGTCACATCCCTGTGAGCAGGGTAGTGGTCTGCTCTGGCCAGCGAAGCGAAAGCTATGACACGCTATCACCGAGTTCGGCGTTAGCAGCGAACGTGCTGTCGGACTACTCACGAGAAACGCAAAGGGGGAGCTATGAACACTGCCGAGGGAAAGCGGCTCGAGCAAGCTCGCAGCCAGAATACGCCGTGGCGCAAATGGGGGCCCTATTTGAG
This sequence comes from uncultured Acidobacteriota bacterium, assembly GCA_963786435.1. Taxonomy (GTDB): domain Bacteria; phylum Acidobacteriota; class Terriglobia; order Terriglobales; family Acidobacteriaceae; genus TOLSYN. Next base: position 416,424 of record CAWAZK010000001.1, on the reverse strand, counting down.
CGAGCGCCAGTGGGGAACCGTGCGGGAAGATTACAGCTCGACGGGAGACGCCTGGAATTACTTCACTCATGAGCAGGCTCGTTCGCGTGCTTACCGCTGGGGCGAAGACGGTCTGGCGGGCGTTTCCGATGACAAAGAGCATCTCTGTTTCGCCATTGCCCTTTGGAACGGTAAAGACCCTATTCTCAAGGAGCGCCTGTTCGGACTCACCAACAGCGAGGGCAACCACGGCGAGGACGCCAAGGAATATTACTTCTACATCGACAGCACACCTACGCACTCCTACATGAAGTATCTGTACAAGTACCCACAGGCCGGCTACCCCTATGAAGAGCTGGTGAGTACGAACCGGCAACGAAATCGCCGCGACTTCGAGTACGAACTGCTTGACACTGGCGTCTTCAACGAGGACCGGTACTTTGACGTCTTCGTTGAATATGCCAAGGAGACGCCCGAGGACCTCCTGATCCGGATCACTGTCGCGAATCGTGGGCCGGAAACAGCATCTCTCCACATCCTTCCAACGCTATGGTTCCGGAACACGTGGTCGTGGTCAGAGGGAATCGTGAAGCCATCTCTGGTGCTGGCGGCTGAGTTAAAGGATGCAAATATAGTCGCGGTTGAGGCGTCAGATCCGGAGTTGGGTAAGAGATTCCTTTATTGCGAGGGAACGCCCGCACTGCTGTTCACTGAAAACGAAACGAATAATGAGCGAATATTTCACACGCCTAATCCCTCCCCGTACGTGAAGGACGGGATCAACGATCACGTCGTGAATGGCCGCGTTGACGCTGTAAACCCGGAAAAGAAGGGAACAAAGGCGGCTGCGGACTACCAAGTTTCAGTAGGCGCCGGAGCAAGCGAAGTGGTGCGCCTCCGACTCACCAACGTCACTCCGGACGCGCAGAAGAACGCGTATGGCGCGGCGAAGGGCAATCTGTTTGGAAAGCATTTCGACGAAGTTTTCCAGACGCGTCTCCGCGAAGCGGACGAGTTCTACGCTTCCATTACGCCAGACAGGCTTGGAGAGGACGAAGCCCGCGTCATGCGCCAGGGACTGGCAGGCATGCTTTGGAGTAAACAGTACTTTGACTTTGATGTGGAGAAGTGGCTTGTGGAACATGATGCCAACCCGATGCTGATAGGCGGCAGGCGGATGCGCAACAGTGAATGGTTTCACATGCTCAATCAACATGTCATTTCGATGCCGGATAAATGGGAGTATCCCTGGTACGCTGCGTGGGATCTGGCTTTTCACACCCTGGCGCTCTCGGCGGTCGATGAGGATTTCGCAAAACAGCAGCTCGACCTGTTGTTGAGTGAGCAGTTCCTGCATCCGACCGGTCAAATCCCTGCCTACGAGTGGAACTTCAGCGATGTCAACCCACCCGTGCACGCCTGGGCCGCCATTTTCAATTACAGGAGTGAGCAGGCTCTTCGCGGTCAAGGAGACATTGAGTTTCTCAAGCGGTGCTTTTCAAAGCTGGTACTGAACTTCAGCTGGTGGGTGAACCGTAAGGACCGTTTTGGCAAAAATCTTTTCGAAGGTGGTTTTCTCGGTCTGGACAACATTGGCGTCTTCGATCGTAGCGCTCCGTTGCCCACAGGCGGCTACCTGGAACAAGCTGACGGTACGGCATGGGTTTCGCTATTCTGCCAGAACATGCTCGAAATAGCCGTGGAGTTGGCGGCCAACGATTCCCTGTACGAAGACATGGCCTTAAAGTTTGCCGAGCATTTTCTTTTTATCGCCCTTGCCATGAACCATACAGGTCCGGGGGGCATGTGGGACGAGGTGGATGGGTTCTACTACGATGTCCTGCGACTCCCGGATGGCAGCGCGCAGCGTCTCAAGGTGCGTTCGATGGTGGGGTTGTTACCGATATGTGCCACTACTGTCATCGAGCCTTGGCAGCGTGAGAGGGTGCCGAGGGTCACTAAGGCCCTACTAGATCGCCTGCGCCGAACGCCCGAACTGCGTGACAGCATTCATCCCACCGGCCCGGGGCACCTCGGGTATGGCGACCGCGGCATCGCCGCGATGGTCAATCCGGATCGGCTGCACCGAATCCTCGCGCGCATGCTCGATGAGAACGAGTTCCTCAGTCCTTATGGTATCCGGGCACTATCGCGATTTCACGCCGAACACCCCTACGTGTTCAATGTGAGTGGCCAGGAATACAAGGTGAATTACCTCCCGGCGGAATCCGACACTGGCATGTTCGGCGGAAATTCCAATTGGCGTGGCCCGATCTGGATGCCCATGAACGCCTTGCTGATTCGTGCCCTTCTGCAGTTTTACCTGTACTACGGCGATAGCTTCAAAGTCGAATGCCCTACTGGCTCAGGCAAGATGATGAACCTTTTCGAGGTCGCTCGCGACATTTCGAAGCGGCTCGAAAGCATCTTTGTCCGAGATAAACAGGGGCGGCGTGCCGTGTACGGCGGCACGGAAAAGTTTCAAAACGATCCGTACTGGCGCGACTACATTCTATTTTACGAGTACTTTCACGGCGACAACGGGGCCGGTCTTGGTGCGAATCATCAGACTGGATGGACCGGGCTGGTGGCCCGCATGATTCAAATATTTGGTTACCTCGATGAGGCTGCGTTCCTCGAGGGAGGGAAGAGTGCCGGATTCCGGCAGCGCCCGTCGGTAGCCGCCTAGAAAAAAATGGAACAGCGAGATGTCCGTGAAAGCTAAGGCGCTGCGGAGGCCGACGCGTCGAACACCACCTGATCATGCCACCATAACCGCTCAAAAATACTACGTGCCATTTCAGAGTTCGTGGCGCGGTGCGAGGCGGGAGGCAACGTTGTCTCCATGATCCTGCCGATGTTCATCTCCCCGTCAATAGCGTCGAATAGCAGCTTTTCGGTTGAGTTGATCGGAAGGAAGAGATCCTTGTAGGTGTGAGTCTGGTTGATGAGAACGGCTACGGCCCCAGGCGGAAGCCGCTCTTGAATACAGATGGTGTCAGACACTCGAATGGGCACATACTCAAGCCAGGCGTCATCTGCGAAGCTGATCTGTTCCACCTTGTCAGCGCTATCACTTCGGTGCGCGATCAGGCTGTGTCGAACCATTGTGCCGCGAAACAGTTCAATAGCGGCATACTGCTCTGCCAGGAAAAGCTGTGAAATCCGGGTCGCTTGAGGGATCTTTGAGATGACACCGCAGCGGGCACTATATGGCGCTTGCCGTACCCATCGGCTGAACGTCAGTCCTCCCGCCGCGATAAAGTCGAGCAATTGGGGGACGGAATAAGCCCGGTCCTGGGGATGCAGTAGAGCATCGGCAAGGGCCGATTCATTTCGGAAGTCCGGGGCTTCACGCAGCAGGTTTTCCAAGGGATGACCTGGGGGCAAGGCGCGCAGCGCAGCGATGAGATCCCGAATCTCCGCGATCGTAGCGTGGATACCAATGCGTCTGCAAAAATCCTGCAGCAAATAGATGCCCGCCCGTCCGTAGGGTGCGTACACCATCAGATGCATCGCTCCACTGGGGTTGAGCACGTCGCGCAGAGCTCTGAGGCCGGCATCAGGATCTGTGAGATGATGCAGAACTCCGGTGCAGACAATCAGATCGAAGCTCATTCCCAACTTGCTTACCTGCTCAATGGCAAGCTGCTGGACTTCAAGGTTCCTCAGCTCGTGCTTCCTCTTGAGCTCTTCCGTGCAGCGCACGCTGGTTGCGCTGCAGTCGATGCCGATGACCTGAGCAGCGGGCCACCGTAAAGCGTGCTTGGCCGCCTGAGATGTCCCGCAGCCGGCAATAAGGATGGACTGGTCTTCTCGATAGGATTGGAAAGGCCACAGCAGATGATATTCCGCGCGCCGTCTTCGTTCGTCCTGCCATAGCTGACGGTAGTTGTTGAGGGTATCTATAGGCCGAGGGTAGGGATGGCGGTCGTAGAAGCTTCGCACTTGCTCCATTACATCAGGTGGCGACTGCTGTTCGGCTGGCTGACTCATGACAATTTGCCGCTTTGCGACAGATCCCACCGGCCTACCATTCGTCTGCCGGTGGAATCTGCCTATTCATCTCTTCACGCCAATAGCTCAAGCCGCAGTTGGTTGCTTCGTCTGCTTGCCTGTCTTCGTTTCTGGCATGGTTTGCGATGCATGATGCAATTGAGCCATCACCTCATCGAGGTTGAACGAGGCTGGTTTTTGGCGCGGCGGGTACTTGATAAATTCCGCGATCTGCGAGCCCACCACTGCCTGAGCTGCGTAAAGCAGGAAGATGTGATCAATCGCAAAATCCCAGTAAATGTTGGAGTTGAAATCGGCACGCTCGAAGGGATCGCGACGCAGACTATAGATGTGCGGGACGCGCAGCTTCACGAAGGGTTCGGCCCAAATATCCATTTTCCCCCGGGCCCGCTGCTCTGCGAAGGTCAGCTTCCAATCTCCCAACCGGAGGGCCATGATGTCGCCGTCATCGCTAACATAGAAGAGAAACTTCCTAGGGCTCTCCTTTGCCTCGCCTGTAAGATAAGGCACTATGTTGTATCCGTCGAGATGGACCTTGAAGCTCTTGTTGCCAACCTTGCAGCCGTTGAGTAGCTTCTCGGTAACATTCGGGTCCCCTGCGATAGCCAGCAAAGTTGGGAACATGTCGATGTGGGAGCAGATGCCGTTCAGGACTGTGCCGGGTTTAATCTTTCCCGGCCACCGTATGAGCGTCGGAACGCGCCAGCCACCTTCATAGTTTGTGTTCTTCTGGCTGCGGAATGGAGAGTTGGCGCCGTCGGGCCAGGTATCGTTCTCGGGGCCGTTGTCGGTGGAATACATGACGATAGTGTCCTCGGCGATGCCCAGTTCATCGAGCTTGTCTAGCACCTGGCCAATTTGCTCGTCGTGCGTAACCATCCGGTCGCTGTAGTCGTCCTGCCCACTCTTGCCACGGTTTTTGTCGGCCAGGTGAGTTCTGAAGTGCATGGCCGTCGAGTTGTACCAGAGGAAGAATGGCTGCTTCGCTTTCACCTGCTTCTCCATCCAACCGAGAGCTCTATCGGTTATCTCTTCATCGATGGTTTCCATCCGCTTCTTGGTCAGCGGGCCAGTGTCTGTAACGCTCTGTCCACCCTTGCCATCGGAAATACAATGGAGAACGCCACGAGGACCGAACTTCTTCCGGAATTCCGGATCCTTTGGATAGTCGGGGAGTTCTGGCTCCTCCTCGGCATTCAGGTGATACAGGTTGCCGAAAAATTCGTCGAATCCGTGCACGGTGGGTAAGTACTCATCCCGGTCGCCGAGATGGTTTTTGCCAAACTGTCCGGTAGCGTAGCCGAGCGGCTTCAGCATTTCAGCGATGGTCGGGTCTTCCGCCATGAGTCCGACTTTGGCGCCGGGCATTCCGACCTTGGTCAGGCCGGTGCGCATTGGGTTTTGGCCGGTGATGAAGCAGGCGCGTCCGGCGGTGCAACTCTGCTGGCCGTACCAGTCGGTGAAGGTCGCCCCCTCTTGTCCGATTCGGTCGATATTGGGAGTTTGGTAGCCCATCATGCCACGGCTGTAATGGCTGACGTTCCACATGCCAATGTCATCGCCCCAGAGAATTAGGATATTCGGTTGCTTTGTAGCCATGGTTTGTCCCTTCCTTGAACACTGGTTTGGTTTTCAGTCATGAGAGCGAGCCGCACAATCACTCACTCAATAGGCATAGCTTGCGCCTCTTCCGGCGCAGGCGCCGCGGGGCTCAGTCCACTGAAAGGCGACTGCGGCGCGCGGTCTCCGTGACAGAAGCGGAACTTCTTGCCGCTCCCGCAGGGACAAGGCCGATAGCACCCGCTCTGAGCGTCCTCGGCAGCGACCCAAGCCATCACTTCGGAAGGTGGGCGGCCCCGATGCAGAAGTTGGACCATCCTCTGCATCGCAGTGCGGGTGTGGGTGAAAAACACCTTCAGACCCGAACAGAGATAGTTCTGCCCTGGCTCGCCATCGCACGATAGTGCGAACCTGTCTTTTGGGCAGCCGCCATTGCATAGCGATCTGACGTCACAGCTCCGGCACTGCGCGGTGAGCGAGTCGCGTTTGGCGTCTCCGAACTCGCGTTGGGCTTTTGAAGCTACCAGTTGCACAAGTGGCGTGTCATGGATGTTTCCCAACTTAAAACGCGGTTCCACGAAATGGTCACAGGAGTAAACATCGCCGTTGTATTCCAGCGCCGGACCATAGCCGCAGGTGGGTGCATGGATGCACAGCAGATGGCGCCCGAAGTACGCTTCCAGCGTCACGTCGAAGAGTTGGACAAACACGTTGCCCACGTCATGCCGTACCCACTCCTCGAAAATATCCACTAGGAAGCGGCCGTATTGTTCGCCGCCGACGGAGCGATTTGTAACCAGGTTGCCGGTTTGCGTGTAGAGCAGACGCTTGCGGCCGGGTTGCTCTCCCCACCCCTGGTTGGCAATCTGGATGGTCGCTTCCGTGGCGCGTTCGACGATCGGGATGAATTGCATCCACTTTGCACCTAACTCGTCCCGGAAAAATCGATAGATCGTGCGTCCGTGTTTCTCGTTAGCGGCATTGACCGTGCACAGTATGTTGAATTCGACTCCGTGCCGCCGCAGGTGAGCCAAGCCCCGCATCACACGGTCAAAGGTGCCCTTTTGACCACGGTCGAGGCGGTAGGTATTGTGGAGTTCGCGCGGTCCATCCACGCTCAGGCCGACCAGGAAGTTGTGTTCCCTGAAGAATGTGCACCACTCGTCATCTATCAGAATTCCGTTTGTCTGAAAGGTGTGTTGAACGGTCTGCCCGGGACGCCTGTACTTCTCAATGAGTTCGACGGAGCGCCGGAAGAACTCGACCTTCATCAGGGTTGGCTCGCCACCCTGCCATGCCACTGTGACCGAGGGCGTGCGATGCGATTCCAGCAGTTGCGAGATGTAGGCTTCAAGCGTCTCATCTGACATCCGGTGTTTTTCATTCGGGTACAGCGCTTCCTTGGACAGGAAGAAGCAGTAGGCGCAATCGATATTGCAGGTTGACCCGCTCGGCTTGGCCAGCAGATGGAAACACGGTGGTGACTGCGTCGGCAGTGTATCGTCGCTTACAGATGCCATTTGACACACCTTATTGTGTCGGCTAACAAGTGTTCTGCTGAAATCCGGAGTCTTTCTCCCGCAGAAAAAGAGCGGGCCGCCGAATCGCTTTACGAGGATCACACTAGGCTGCGGGCTTCCGCAGCGTAACTGTCAAAAAGTACAGGTCGCGGTCAGGTGAGAATAGGCACGCGGATCTCTCGCTGCGTATTTGTCCGATGTGCAATGACGGGTTAACGAACCATGGGCGGGTTGTATACATCTTAACGGTATTTTCCACGGCGCACGCAACGCCAGTGACCAACTTTTTCGCAAGCGCGATCATCACACGGGTCACTCAGCAGCGGGTACGAGAAGAAGATGAACTCAGTCAGAAGAATGTTGATCGTGATGGCAACTCTGGGCTTTCTTTTTTGCTGGCCACTAAGCGCGCAGGAAGAACCTTCTGCGACGGGCACGCAGACGGAGAATCCGAGTTCGGCTACTAGACAGACAATTGATACTGCAGATCCAGATGGAGGTTGGCACTTCGATCTCAGTCCTTATCTCTGGTTTGCGGGTGCACACGGGACCGTGGGAGTGCTAGGGCGGACCGCCAGCTTGCATGCGAGTCCGAGCGATTTGATATCCCATTTCGATCTTGGCGCGATGGGTGCGGCTGAACTCCGCCACAAGCGCTTCTTGCTGGATGGCGATCTGCTGTGGATCAGGCTTTCCGATAGTCGCGCGCTGCCCTTTCCCAATCTCAATGAGATTTCCGCCGACGTGCGAGTGGGTGAGCTAGTTTGGACCTCGAAACTCGGTTATCGCGTAGTCGATCGCAAGAAAATGAAAGTGGACGCCAATTTGGGTGCTCGCTACTGGAATTTGGGGCAAAAGTTGAACTTCAATCCCTCGCGGCTTGGCTTGAATTTCAACGGGTCGCAGAGTTGGGCAGACATTGTGATTGGAGGACGCGTTCAGCTTCCTTTGCATGCGAAGGCGCAGGTCGATCTCCTAGGTGATGTGGGCGGTTGGGACGCAACTGCAAAACTGGATTACCAGTTTGCGGCGCTGATCGGCTACAAGCTCAATCCAAAATGGACTTTGCTGGCGGGCTATCGATACCTGTTCGTTGACTATCGCCCCGGAAGTTCCTCTGTCTTCAACGTGGTCACCTCCGGCGCTCTGGTAGGAGTCACATACCATGTTAGGTAATTTCAGCAGAATTCGCGCAGGTATCCGCGCAGCTACCCCTGAGAGGCTTTGCATTCAGCGACGCTCCGCAGCCACGACTTGCATAACTTGCTAGCGCCAATATCCCGCGTGAAACACCCAACCGCCTCTGGTGTGAACCCAGCGCGGTCCTACCCAAATGACGTGGGCACGTGGTGGACGAACCCACCTTCCAGGCACCCACACATACGCATGGCCGTTCCATCGCTGGTATCCGCCTATCCAGACGTACCCTGGTCCGGGAGTTACTCCAACTACCCCTACGTGCACAGGCGGCGGTGGCGCAACGCGGACTACCACTTGTGCAACTCCGATCACACTTCCTAACAGAAGTACTCCGCACAGAATGCCGCGAATGAAGTACATTTCGGGTCCCCTTCTTAAATCTCAATTTAGCTGTAAGCGATCCGGCGAGGTTCGTGAACTGGCAAAACTCACAGTGATCGCGATGAGAATTCCAACGCAAGTCAGTGCAACGGCTTTCCCTTGGTAATGTATGTTGTTATCAGGGCACTGGCCGTGATGGCCGCGAAAATCCATACGGTTGCGAACAAGAAGTAAGCAGCGAGGGAGGTTCCCCACGTGATTTCTTCTTTCCTGCGCGTCTCGGCAGCATCGGCACGTTCACGACATTCCGTGAGCACGTCCGCCGGGGTAATCTTTTGAAGCAGCTTTGCCCCCACGAACAGAACGAGAAAATCATCCAAAGATCCGATCACCGGGATGAAGTTCGGAATGAGTTGAACAGGGCTAAATAAGTAGGCCGCAGAGCATGCTGCTATTAACCTTGAAGACCAGCGCGTGCGGGGATGTCTAAATACAAAATAGAAGACATGTACCTCCTTCTGGAGACGTTGCGCCCGTTGCTTCCAGTTCGCTGCGAACGTAGGTTTAGACCGCACCATGTTGAAAGCCAACAGGAAGTTCTTCGTTTTGGGCTGAGTAGCTTCCACTTAGTCGCCCCGCAGCTAAGCCTAAGAGTCGCTCCATGATGCTACAACTGGCAAATTTGACAGCAGTGCGTAGGTCGCAATGGACCGAGCCTGTAGGTTCTGACAGTTTCCGGTTCCGTCCATGTGCGCATATTACTCCTTGAGCCTTCGGAGCGCCCGTACGCACGGAGGATCAAGGGGCGCCATGGCTACTTTGCGAAAGGGCTATATGCGAACTGCTCTTACGGCACACATGATGCACCCTCGAACACCTGGGGTGATCCTGCTCGCCCACGACTTGAAGATGCTCATCTGCTGGCTACTCTGCTTTGCAAAGAACTTGCGCGAGCGCGCCGCGGCGCTGGGAAACGGGGAAACGCGTTAACACGACGTCTGGGAGCAATCCAGAGGCTCACACGATTTCCGTGCGGACGGGGCTGTATGTTTTGACAGTTTACTGGGACAGCACGGTGACGATAATCAGGAACGTGCGAGGGCAAGTGTGGAGTAGACAATGAGCGCCGATAAAAAAGCAATCAAGCAGGATTCCCTACCTTTTCCACCTACACCATCGGCGAGCATCGCTGGCCGCACGATGCAGGAGTCGGTCTACAAGCGGCGTGTTGAACCTCGTCGCCTTCCCGCCGATTCTCCGAACATCCTCGTCGTGCTGATCGACGACGCAGGCCCCGGTCTGCCGTCTACCTTCGGGGGCGAAGTCCAAACCCCGACCATGGACCGCGTCGTCAAGGAAGGGATCGCATACAACCGCTTCCACACTACCGCCATGTGCTCGCCCACACGGGCGTCCATGCTGACCGGCCGGAATCATCACCGCGTCGGCAACGGGCAAATTGCGGAGCTGGCCAACGACTGGGATGGGTACTCGGGACACATTCCCAGGAGCAGCGCGCTGGTTGCCGACGTTCTGAAAGACTACGGCTACAGCACTGCCGCATGGGGAAAGTGGCACAACACACCGGCCGAGGAAACCACCGCCGTCGGCCCCTTCGAGAACTGGCCGACTGGGCTAGGTTTCGAATACTTCTACGGATTCCTGGCAGGCGAGGCCTCGCAGTATGATCCCAACCTGGTGCGGAACACCACGGTCGTCTTGCCGCCCAAAACCCCGGAGGAAGGCTACCATCTCAGCGAAGATCTGGCGGACGATGCCATCGGCTGGCTGCACCGACACAAGGCATTACAGCCGGATAAGCCGTTCTATATGTACTGGGCGAGCGGCGCGATCCATGGCCCGCACCACATCATGAAGGAGTGGGCCGACAAATATAAGGGTAAGTTCGATGACGGCTGGGACGCCTACCGTGAGCGCGTCTTCAAGCGCGCCAAGGAGAAGGGCTGGATCCCAGCCAATGCTCAACTCACGCCGCGGCACGAGACCATGCCGTCTTGGGACAGCATCCCGGAGGACGAGAAGCCATTTCAGCGCCGCCTGATGGAAGTGGCGGCTGGCTTCACCGAACACGTAGACGTTCAGGTGGGCAGGGTCATCGATGCAATCGAGAAGCTCGGCTATGGCGATAACACGCTCATCTTCTACGTCTGGGGTGACAACGGTTCCTCAGCGGAGGGACAGAACGGCACGATCAGCGAGCTGCTGGCGCAAAACGGCATTCCGTCCACCGTCAAGCAGCACATCAAGGCCCTGGATGAACTCGGCGGACTCGACGCGCTTGGCTCGCCCAAGACCGACAACCAGTACCACGCAGCTTGGGCCTGGGCCGGCAGTACCCCTTACAAGGGGACCAAGCTTCTAGCCTCGCATTTCGGCGGCACGCGTAACCCGATGGCCGTCCGATGGACGGCGAAGATCAAACCCGATGCCACACCGCGCCCACAGTTCCATCACTGCAACGACATCGTCCCGACAATTTACGAGGTTGTCGGCATCACACCACCGCTGGAGGTGAGCGGCATTCCGCAGGATCCGATCGACGGGGTGAGTTTCGCCTACAGCTTTGACGATCCAAAGGCCAAAGGCCAACTGCTCACCCAGTACTTCGAGATCATGGGGAGCCGGTCCATCTACCACGATGGCTGGATGGCCTCCGCATTTGGCCCGCGTATCCCATGGGTTCCGGGCTTGCCGGCGGGCATTAAGGAGTGGACTCCGGACAATGACGTCTGGGAGCTCTACAACCTGGAGGAGGACTGGAGCCAGGCGAACGACATCGCTGCAAAAATGCCGGAGAAGCTCGCCCAATTGAAGGATATCTTTCTCATCGAAGCGGCGAAGAACAACGCGCTTCCAATCGGCGGCGGCCTTTGGGTTCCTGTACTTCACCCTGAAATGCGCATTGCTCCCCCTTATACGGAGTGGACTCTATCTCGCCGACACCGTCCGCATTCCGGAGTTCTGCGCGCCAGCCCTGGGCAACAAACCCAACGTCGTCACCATTAGACGCCACAATCCCGGCCAACGCCAACGGTGTGCTCTACAAATTGGGCGGGAACTCCGGCGGCCTTACTTGCTTCGTGGAGGACGGCATTCTCTGCTACGAATACAATCTCTTCATTATTCAGCGCACGAAGATCCGCGCCAAGCAGAAGCTCCCAGTAGGCAAGGTAAGGATCGAAGTCGAGACGGCGTACGCAGTGCCCAGACCGGCTGGACCGCTCAACATTACCATGAAGGTCAATGGCGAAGTAGTTGCGACAGGCCAGGTGCCGATATCCGCGCCTCTGCTCTTCACCGCCAACGACTGCCTCGATGTTGGCATTGCGCTCGGTTCGCCGGTGTCGCTTGACTATTACGACAAGGTGCCGTTCAAATTCAACGGGACCATCGAACAGGTGCGCGTGGAGTACGTGAAAGTTGCGGATATGAGACTTGCAGCCTGACTTAGGCCAGGCGGTCGTGTACACGCGATAAGCTGACCGTGACCATTTGTCAGAGCCGATGCTCGCACGAATCGGGTCACTCTGGAGACCGACTATGCTTGATAAACACGCAGTGAAGGAAAAAGCTCTCGTTGAGGTAAAGGAATTCTCAGTGATAGTCGGCTATCTGTGGGTGCTATTCAGCCTATTTGAACTTCACAAGTGGATGATCCTGAGACAACACAACTTAGCCTCCGCACTAGGCTTTAAGCTAGGCGTTAACCTCATTAACGCAGTAGTGTTGGGCAAGATAATTTTCGTTGCAGAAGCGTTTCGCGCTGGGGAGCACTTCAGGAACAAACCTCTTATCTATCCCATTTTGTACAAATCCGCTGTGTTTTCGATCATATTGATATGTTTTCACATTGTGGAAGAGATGATTGTCGCGATATTTCACGGTAAGACAATCGCCGAAAGTATTCCGGAAATGGGCGGCGGAGGTCTGGAAGGAATATTGATAGTGGGCGTGATCATGTTCGTTGTCTTGATACCGTTCTTCGCACTTAGGGAAATTGGCCGCGTTGTCGGCGAGAAGGAGCTGAAGTCCCTGATGTTCGGACGCGGAACAAAGGCTGGATCAGTTCAGCCCAGAGCACAGCAAGGCAATGACAGGGTGGCGTAGCCGCTCGTAAAACTAACTTCGTTGGTTGATCGCGCCCGACTCATCGGAGCAAACAGGCGCAAACTTCAGAATCGCTGCCGGGCATACGAGGTTCGACGAAAAATTAAATTACGAAATGGATCGCGATGAGCACAGAAGCAGAAATCTACGAGATAGGCGTTGAGGCTTATGTCTACTTTTATTCTCTTGTGACCATGGATGTGACGCGGCGCGTAACGACTAACATCGAAGCTGGCAAAAGACCGGGGTTTGGTCCGATGAATGCTTTCAGCCACCTCCGTGCATTCCCTCCTGCGGACTTCAACGCAGTCGTGCGGCCCAACTTCGACACGCTGTACTCCTCGGCCTGGCTGGACCTCACCCAAGAACCAGTGATCGTTTCGGCACCCGACACAAATGGCCGCTATTACATGCTCCCCATGCTCGACATGTGGACCGACGTGTTCGCTGTCCCCGGCAAGCGAACTACCGGAACCAAGGAGGGCCATTTTGCTGTCGTCCCGCTGGGCTGGAGGGCCGCGCTGCCAAAGGGAGTTGAGTGTATTGAGGCGCCGACTCGCTATGTCTGGATCATCGGACGCACGCAGACCAACGGACCCAGCGACTATGCAGCCGTGAGTAAGGTTCAGGACGGATATAAGATCACACCATTTTCCCAGTGGGACAGGCCGCCGAAGCCTATCACAGTCAAGATCAACCCTACTGTGGACATGAAGACGCCCCCGCTGGATCAAGTCAACAAGATGCCGGCTGGAAAATATTTCAGTTACGCTTCCGAGCTGCTGAAGGTGAATCCGCCCCACATCTCTGACCAACCCATCATCGCTCGCATGAAGCGGATCGGAATCGAGGTTTGTAAAAGCTTCGATTACGAAAAATCCAGTCCAGAGGTAAAGAGTGCGCTCGAACAGGCCGCCCAGGACGGTCTGGAACGAATGTATGAAAAAATCCCCACTGTTTCGCTCGTTGTAAATGGCTGGCAAATGAATACCGACACGATGGGTGTTTACGGCAACTATTACCTCAAGCGCGCGATCGTTGCGATGGTAGATTGGGCGCGAATCTTCCGGAAGATGCGGTTTACCCGGTCAACATTGGCGACAGCACCGGGAACCCGCTCGACGGAGCAAAGGATTATGTGTTGCATTTTGCAAAAGACGAGTTGCCGCCCGTGGATGCGTTCTGGTCGGTCACCATGTACGACAAAGATGGCTTCCCGGCTGCCAATATCATCAATCGCTTTGCTATTGGCGATCGCGACCCGCTGGAGTACAACTCTGACGGCTCGCTCGACCTGTACATCCAGCATGAAAGCCCGGGCGCAAAAAACGTGCGTTCAAACGACAATCTCGTCGATCTATCGAGCGTGCGCTTTATTGCTTCATCCGGCATCGCACCTTAACCGCTTACCTTGGAGCAGTCGCGGGTTTCTGCGCCACGGGAAGGCTGACTGGTTGCTCGATCCGGAACTCAAGCAGAGATTCACTGGGTACCGCTACCTGCTTCGCTGGTGTGGCAGCGGAAGCCGCAGTCCCGAGGGCACCGCCGGAAGCCGCGCCGATCGCCGCGCCTTTGCCACCTCCAGCTACTCCGCCAATCAGCGCACCGAGTCCGGCACCACCAACAGTTTTCTTGGCTGTCTTTCCGCCCTGGCCTTGTGAACGCACTTCATAAGTACTTGTCAGAAGCGGATAAGCGGTATCGTTGATGATGATATCGGTGAGTTCCAGAGTCAGTCCGGAGCCGCCTGACATCTTGCCTGCCGATTGAGCGCTGGCAAGCCGGCCATGGACCGTCGTGCCTCTTGGTGCCACTACTACATCGTCGGCCACCAGATTTGTTTCCAGGGTCGCAGTGAAGCGATATCCCGCCGGCTGCTTGGTCGGATCCAGGGATTCATTCGTGCGGAGCAGAATGCGCGTTCCCGCTGGAACGGTAACCTTGGTTGGTGCTGCTTGCATTTGCGCTGGGGCCAATGCAGAGATCGCTGTTAACGTGGCCAAAGCCGCTATCGAAAAAAATGTATGTCGCATATCTTTGTCCCCTTAAGTAGAGTTCACGAGCCTTACCCGACAATCGGCAAAGCCGCCTCGATCTTAAGATCGATGATCGAGAGCAACTGGTTTTCAATTTGAAGGAAGCGCGCGGCTTCGATGGACCCCAGCGACGCCTTGACGCGACCATAGTATTTTGCAAGAAGCTCGGAACGCTGCCTACGGTATTCGAGAGCTTTCCGAACCAGTTCATCGGCTTTGGCATCGGTCATGTGGTCGTAGTTGCGCGCGTATTCCTGAATATTGGCGAGCCTCAGGTTGTTCAGCTTGGTCAATTCCGCGTCATACTGACTGTAGATCGGCCAGAATTTTGCTGCCTGATCCACACTCAACGCCATCATGGCGCCCATAATCTCGCCCTTCTGCTGGCGAACGTCCGCGCGCAGGAGTTGAATGTATTCGTCGATGTTGTCCTCTTGCGTCGCTGTCGGTGCTGATTGTGTTTCTGTGCTTTGTGATTGCGCCGCTCCTTGCGCGAAAGTCACTGGACAGCAGGCAAGAAACATACAAAGCGGGAGCCACACTGCAATTCGTTTTTTCATTCGACTATCCTCCATTTTGCTTACTTCTGCCTTTCTGTGTCAGGGGGCTTCAGTTCTTCTTCATTGCAGCAGGCAATTTAGGGAACAGGAATGCAATTTGCAGCCGCATGCCCCACGGCGAACCGCTGGAGGATGGGCCGCATTTCCGTAGAACTGTGCAGTGACATTGACCGGTTGGAATCCCAAACGGAACACTCTTCCCACGCCACCCCCCACCGGTACCGTCCAAACATCGCCGTTCATAGCTTTCCAGTTCGCCGTGATCACTGGTGAAGATGACAGATACCAGCCTTTCTTCAGGTTATAGTTGACGAAATATTGAAGCGTCATCTGGTTCACGTCGCTGCGGTCTGAGGGGCCAGCTACAGACCAGACGTTATTGACTAGAGCTCCTAGTGTCCATTTCCCGGGCTGGACCAATGCAACGACCGAGGGGCCAATGCTCAGCTTTCCCTGTCCCAAGACTTTACTGGTAGCCGTCGGCAGAACGAATACAGGTCCTGCACCCCAAATCAGCTTGTGAGGCTTAGCCGGAGAGAGAAAGAACGTGGGTGTCATGTCTCCGAAGCCTGATACTCCCACACTGTTCTGCACATTTTGGGCCTGAAAGTACGCGGGAGTATTTTCTTCGATACCGAACACCTCCAAGTTTGCCGTTCCGGGGGCGGGTTGCCAGATCACCGGTACAATCCAGCGAACGATCATGTTCCAATTCTCGGTAGCCCGAATGGGAACAACTGGCTGGATGTTTAGCACGTCCTGAGTACGATCAAAGGGACCGATGCCGAAGTTGCTGTTGTTTTGAATCGGGACACTGATCAGGCTGGCAACAGGATTCTGAACTGCCTTCTGCAGGTTTCCAGCTTCACCGGTTGGAGGTTTCTCCTGCGAGGCAGCGGGGGGCTGCTCCGGAGGTGGGTTATTGCCTTGCGCGAATGCAAAGGTTGATAACAACAGAAGTGCAGGAACTGCAGCCGAAATCGCCCGCTTCTTTCTTTCCACAATCGCTCTTCCTTGCAACTCCACTGTCTATGCTCGAAAGCGGCCGAAGCCAGCCGCAGTTTGGGATCGTTGGCTGTTCCAGTTGTTGCCGCAACCGCCAACGGGGTTGCCTTGCAGGGAGTCATACGCGGACCAAACACGAACCGATATGAGAGCGACTCCCGGGACGAGCACTCGATAGCTAGGCTGGCTTATCCAACTCCTTATGCATCGAATTTCGCTATGGCAAGATTGGCGATAATCCTCTTCCTGATCGCCGTAATGATATCGATCGGACTGGAACTTACAATCGGCGAGTGCCTGGCCGTTCTGCGCAACAGACGCCTGATTGCAAGCGCCCTGGTGGCGAACTTTGTCGTCGTTCCTTTGCTCGGACTGGCTATCGCAAGGATCTTGCCCATGCCAAAGGACATTGAGGTGGGATTCCTTCTTCTTGCGGCAGCTCCTGGCGCTGTGTTTGCCGTCAATTTCACGCGCCAAATGAGGGACAGTGTGTCTGCCGCGGCATCGTTGCTTTTTGTGCTTACTGTGTTGTCACTCGCAGTGACTCCTCCCTTGGCACAGCTTCTGTTGCGCATCGATCAGCACGTAACAATGCATTACTCACAAGCTCTTCGCGTGCTGGTTCTTTACATGGTTGTACCGCTAGCCACCGGCCTTATAATTCATCGCCTGGCTCCCTCACATGCGCGAACTCTGCAGAAATGGTCAAGTGTCTGCGCGGATGTCCTCTTTGTTTTGGGAGTCATTCTTACCTTTTCAGTGAAGTCGGCCGCAACGAGAGCGATTGGGATACACGGGTTGTTGGCAATGCTTCTCCTCTTCGTTGTTTCCATGGTCGTCGGATGGGTTATGGGAGGACCGAACCCGGGCACGCGTCGGGTGTTGGCGATAAACACCAGCATGCGAAACGTAGCCCTCTGCCTGGCAATCTCATCACGTAGCTTCTCGGGTACGAATGTTGAAGTTGCAGTCATCGCATTTAGCGCGTTGATGTTGCCACCGAATTTCCTGTTCACGACTTACCATGGCCGCAAGCTTAAGAAGAAGGCCGAGTTGGCTCAATCGTCACCCTCGACAAAGGATGCAGCGTAAAGCTCAGGAGTGCCGGACTGAGAGGTTGAGACGGCGGAAACTCTACCGTTTTTTCCTTGCTCTTACGGAGTACGCTACACCGAGGAAAAAGCGCGCGCGGCTCTGACCGGCATCGGCAAAGTGAGTACGAAGAAGGTCGAGCTTAGCGCGAAAGTCCCAATGCGGATTCAATCTGACGTCCGCCCCGCCACCCAACTCCCATGCAAAGGCAGTGCCTGAGGCTGACATGCTACCGGTGCTTACGCTTGTGAGAGTCGAACTCAAATGGGATTCGCCGAACTGTGCTTCGATAAATGGCACGAGAGAACGCACACTACCCCAGGACTCCGGTAATTTGCCTTCCTTATTTTTAAAAACGCCTGGTAAATAGATGCGCGGACCAACGATCCAGTCTTGCAGATGAGACTTCGAGGAAGTCAAGCCCACTGACGTAGTTTGAAAGAGACCGAGAGTGGAGGTATTCCATCCGGAGTCGTAGTCAAAGGCAATCGTAGCCGGGTGCACCACGGCCACTTCCGCACCGACATCGAAGCCATTCAGTCCTTGATTGCCGGTGATGTGCGAGTAACCGCCGTTGAATCTTACGTCCGTCCAACTTGGCATCTGCGCAGATGCAGCCAAGCCTAGAGCGAACATGACAAATATCGTGCCAGCAACTTTCCTCATCGTTCTTCTTCCTTTCTTTCGCATTCCTGACTAGGCCCACAACCTTTGCCTAACAAAGGGGTTTGAGATAACACCTTGTCGGAATTAGGAAGTTGGAGATAACACTCATAGGGAGGGTTGCCCGGACGGGCACGTATTGGAGTTCTCTGGATTTGCGGGGTATGGGATGTGAGCTGCGGTTTAGGGCTGTGAGCAAAGGCGGCGAAGTCCCTCAACTGAGGCCACACCTTCCCTACATCACTAACCCGGCGTAGCCACCGGATCTCGTTGGAGCCTAAGTTGCTACCGGAATCCGGCCTGGCGAGCCAGGCTGGCGCAGTTGCAGGCGCGGCGACGGCTACACGCTACCCAGCTATTTCTTGGCTCGTTCCATCCTCATCCAAACGGTGTGCCTCATATTCCGGAACCAGTGGAATTGGAAACGCCATCATGCCGTTACGGCCGACGGATTACGTCCTGCTGGTCAGTGACCTGCACCGATCTGATGGGCACAGGCCATTGCCTTTCCGTCTGTATTCGGAAAACGATCTGCCCGTAAACTCGGCTTTATGCCCGAAAAGTAACTGATTTAAGTGAATATACAGGCAAAGCCGGGGGCACCCGAATTTCACAGAAACACACGAAGAGCTCGCTATTCGTAGCGCAGAGACTCGGTGGGCTGCAGCTTGGAGGCTCGGCTGGCGGGCAAGTATCCAAACAACACTCCGGTGGCGCAGGAGACGACGAAGGCGACGATGATGGAATAGATCGAGATGGGAATTCTGAGTCCTACCTCGGGCGGAATCAGGGGTTCGACGAGAATCTTCACGCTGACGGCGATGGCGATTCCTACAAGTGCGCCAACTCCGCTGATAATGAAAGCTTCGATGAGGAATTGATAAAGGATCTCGTCCCGCTTGGCACCAACCGCCTTGCGAAGGCCGATCTCGCGCGTTCGTTCAGTGACCGTCACCAGCATGATGTTCATGATGCCTACACCGCTGATGATCAAGGCGATTGTACCTACGAGCATCAGAACGAGAGTGAGTGCGGTAGAGATTTTGCGTGCTGCTTCCAGAATGGATGCGAGATTCTGCACCAGATAGACGGCGCCGGCAGCGTGGCGGCTTTTGAGCAAGGCCTGCACCTCGCGAGTGGTCACGGGGACGCTATCGGCGGAATCAGACTGCGCGTAGAGCGTACGAATGTAGTCATCGCCGGAGTAGTACTTCATCAGGCGGAACGGTATCAGCACGGTTTCCGAGCTAATCTCGGACTGCCCAAAGGTGGCCACGCGCTCACGAAAGACGGCGATTACGGTAAAAGTCTGCTCACCGATGCGGAGCTGTCGGCCAATCATCGGCCCCGGAGGGAGTTGCTTGGCAAGCTCCTGCGTAATCAGGCATCCCTTGGCTCCCGTGGTCTCGTCGAGATCGTCAAAAAAGCGCCCTTCGATGATGAGGAGGTTGCGAATCCTCTGAAAGCCTTCGGTGACTCCGACCAGCGACACCGGTTTTTCGACTCCGTTGACGACGATGCTGGTGTGCATGTCATAGGTGGCTGCGGCCTCTGCCACATGGGGGAGGCTGCGGACGGCGTCCATATCGCCGAGATTGATTTCGTCGGCTTGGGAGCGCGAGTTGGCGGTCCCGCCACTATAGGCTGCAAAGACAATATTGGAGCCGACACCCTCGATCTGCGCCAGCACATAGGTCTTGCCGATGGTGGCAATCGTCACCACCAGGACGATGCACGCCGAACCGATTACTACGCCCAACATGGTCAGCGCAGCCTTCACCTTGTTGGCGCGCAGAGCATCGATCGCTACCTGCCATGTCTCACGGCTGATCGTCATTGGATTTCCTTCAATGGATTCTTTCATTAGTTTCAAGGGTGAGAGTGAGATTGGCAAGTGGGCGGAGTTGAGTAACGGGAGATTGTGGCGGGTGGAATAGGTAAAATCGATTGCTGGTTGAAGAACTTGAAACAGTAGTGAGCAGGGGGCATCTGCTCCGCCCGGTGACGGTCCACGACTGTTTAGCGCGGCATTTTCCCTTTCCATGGGGAATTGCTGCCGTGCCGCTACTCGAATGATACGATGTTAGTACCTGTTATGCCTTTGAAAACACTGTTCCTCAATCCACCCTCGTTTGAGAACTTTGATGGCGGGGCCGGCTCGCGCTGGCCAGCCACCCGCGAGATTGAATCCTATTGGTATCCGGTCTGGCTTGCCTATCCCGCCGGGATGCTGGAGGGGTCGCGTCTGCTGGACGCAAATCCTCACCACATCAGCGCGGAGCAGACAATCGAAATCAGCAAGGATTACGAGTTTCTGGTTCTGTTCACCAGCACGCCGGGATTTGAAGGCGACATCAAACTCTCTGCTTTGATGAAGAAGGCCAATCCCAAGCTGAAGGTCTGCTTCGTCGGCCCGCACGTAACGATTTCGCCGGATCACGCACTGAGCCATCCCGAGATCGACTTTATTGTGCGCCGCGAGTTTGATTACGCGGTGGTGGAGTACGCCAACGGCAAGCCGCTGACTGAGATTCTGGGCGCAAGCTTTATAGGACCGGATGGAAAGGTGGTCCACAACCTGGACCGTCCGCATATCGAGAACCTGGACGCACTGCCGCACGTGGTGGATGTGTATAAGCGCGACCTGGACGTGACCCGCTACAATGTTCCGTTCCTGCAGCATCCATTTGTTGCGCTGTACACGACGCGCGGATGCCCGGCGCAGTGTACGTTCTGCCTCTGGCCGCAGACGCACTCCGGACACGCGTGGCGGAAGCGCTCGGCCGACGACATTGCGGCCGAGATGGCGAAGGCAAAGGCGTACTGGCCCGAGGTCAAGGAATTCTTCTTCGACGACGACACCTTCAACATTCAGAAAGCGCGCACGACTGAACTCTGCGCGAAGCTGAAGCCGCTGGGGCTTACCTGGTCCTGCACGTCGCGCGTGACTACCGATTTCGAGACGCTGAAGGTGATGAAGGAGGCTGGCTGCCGCCTGCTGATCGTTGGATTTGAATCGGGCGATGCGCAGATTCTGAAGAACATCAAAAAAGGCGCAACGCTGGAGCGGGCTCGGCAGTTTGTGAAGGACTGCAAGAAGCTGGGACTTACGATTCACGGCGACTTCATCCTCGGACTTCCGGGCGAGACGCGGGAGACCATCCGCCGCACCATCGACTTCGCCAAGGAGTTAAACGTGGAGACGGTGCAGATCTCCATGGCACACGCCTATCCGGGCACCGAGTTCTACGACTATGTGCGGGACAACAACTTCATCATCAAGCAGGACAACATGGTGGATGTCACCGGACATCAGGTGGCGCAGGTGCAGTATCCGGGTCTGCCCGCGGACTACACCATGGAGATGGTTCACAAGTTTTATGACGAGTACTACTTCCGGCCCAAGGTCTGGGTTCCGATTGTGCTCGGTTCGCTGTTCAAGAGCGAGGACCGCAAGCGGCTGTACAAGGAAGCGAAGGAGTTCTTAACTGTGCGGAAGTCGCGCATGAAGGCCGTGAAAGAAGTGCGCGCAAAGCAGGCCGCCCGCGAGGCGGAGATTGCTAAGGTGTAGGAGCATTTTCAAAGTTTCAGAGGTTTCAAAGTAAGAGCGAAAGGCCCGCGATGAACGCGGGTCTTTCGCTTGTGGGCAAAAAGACTAGTCGGCGACGCTCTCTGCGGCTTCGACGTTTTCGGTGCGGACACGGTTGCGCCAGTGGCTCTGCACGAAATAGACGATTCCAAGGGCCAGCGCCAAGACGATCAATGCGTCGAAGCGATGGAGCCAGTGCTTGAGGCGGGGATCGGTGTCCCAGCGCACGCCGAGCGCGAAGCCGAAGTAGGCCAGGGCGTAGCACCAGGGCCAGGAGCCGACAAAAGTGTAGAGATGGAACTTGCCGCGCGGCATACGGGCGATTCCCGCAGGCAGGGCGATGAAGGTGCGGACCACGGGAAGCAGGCGGCCAATAAATACCGTAATGCTGCCGTACTTCTGAAAGAATCGATCGCTGACATCGAGATCATGCCGTTTCATCAGAATGTATTTGCCGAAGCGCTCGATCAGTGGGCGGCCGCCGTAGGCTCCGATCTCATAGGCCAGCACCGAGCCAAGATTGCAGCCGATGGCTCCCAGGCTTGCGACGACCGCAAGGGAAGAGAAGCGACCGGCGTACACCAGGTATCCGGCAAAAGGCATGATGACTTCGGAAGGCAAGGGAACGCAGGCGGACTCGATGCCCATCAGAACAGCGATTCCCGGATAGCCGAGCGAGGAAATTACTGACTTTATAAAAGCAGCTAGCAGCAGCAGAACATGTTCGATCATGAAGCCTCAAAACTCTTGGTTGGAATCCTGGGTAAAAACGTATCCCGGCAGCAGAAGCCCCTGCGCGGTTTTGGAAACTTTGATGCGCCGCGTCTCCGCCGAGGGGGCTGAGACGTTGGCGGGGCGCAGCATAGCAAACTGCGAAAAAACTTCGTTGTAAACCTTGGTGACCAGAAAGCTTTGTCCGCTGGCCTCTTCGCGCCAAACCTGCCCGAGTTGTATTGCTTTGACCGCCATATGGTTGAATCTCCAGTTTAGCTTAGGCCGGGTCGGATACAGAGAAACGCGGCGAAATGGTTCGATACGGTACTCTATGGCCGTCCCGGACGGCCGGGCGTGACCGGGCGAGTTTTGGGCAGAGCCTTCGGAGTTTTGCCTTCGAGCAGGGTGGGTAATTCGGTGGCGGCGCAGCGCAGGCCGACCATAAAATGCGCCGAAGTTGGAGAAGACGCCGCTGACCTCGTCGAAGCGCATCTCGTAGATCAGTTTCTTGAAGACGACAGGATCGTCGGCAAAGAGATCGACGCCCCACTCCCAATCGTCGAAGCCGATGGAGCCGCTGATGATCTGCTGCACCTTTCCGGCATAACGGCGGCCGATCTTTCCGTGCAGGTCCATCTGGCGCTGGCGCTCTTCAATGGGGAGGGTGTACCAGTTCTTCAGCTTCGCCGCGCTTGCGATCCATGGGATAGAAGCAGACGTAGCGGGCCTCCGGGATCTGCGGAAAGAGCCGGACGTGCATCGCCTTGCGCTGGCGAGCGAGCGCCTCTTCGATAACGGTCGTTCCACTCGGGCGAATGTGGCTCGATGCCCTGGGAGAAGAGGTCGCGGTAGAGCTTAACGGTGGACTCGTACAATCCAAGCTCGACTGACGGAGACATAGGAGGAAGCGGGCTCAAGATACTCGTTGAGTTCGAGCTGGCTGAGCGCAAGCTGGGCCTGGTTGAGGGCTTCAAAATCATCGCGGAAATGGACGAAGAGCAGATCGGCTTTGTGACCGAAGATGGAAAAAAGAGCCGAGCCTGCGCTCTCCATTTCAGCCAGGGAATTCTGCGCCTCGGCGGTGATGCGGGCGCGATCTTCAGCGCTCTGGCCGTGCCAGTGATTCCAGCGGAAGCGGAACATCTGGTGCAGTACCGCCGAACCTTCCAGAGTTAAAGGAACTGCAGGCAGTTCAGAGGTTTGGGCGGATATTCCTTGCTCGCTCGTGCTCATGATAGTTCGGAACCCCCGATGTGGCGGTAAATGCCTCGTCTCTTCTCATTGTAACGCCGTGTTGCGCTCTCTGCCGCGTTCTCTGCTGCATAGAGCGTTGGGCTCTGTTACCATCTCTGGCATCCGATATGGCCATGCAGACGAAAAAGAGTGCTGGGGCAAAAGCGGTAGAGAAGTCCGGGGGCAGATTCAATCCGCTGGCGCCGGAGCGAGTTTCGGCAATTCTGGAGATATTGGAGAGGACCTATCCGAAGGCGCGCTGCGCGCTGCATCACGAGAACGCATGGCAGTTGCTGGTGGCGACCATTTTGTCGGCGCAGTGTACGGACGTGCGGGTGAATATGGTGACTCCTGCGCTGTTTACGAAATATCCGACTCCGGCGGCGCTGGCGAACACGGAGCCCGAAGCGTTGGAGCCGATGATTCGCAGACGGGATTCTTCCGCAACAAGGCGAAGTCGCTGGTGGGAGCGGCGCGCAAGATTATTCAGGATTTCCATGGGCAGGTTCCGGAGACGATGGAGGAGTTGCTCTCGTTGCCGGGGGTGGCGCGCAAGACGGCAAACGTGGTGCTGGGTTCGTGGTTCGGGCTGGGCGAGGGAATTGTGGTGGATACGCATGTTCAGCGCATCTCGCGGCGGCTGGAGTTGACGACTTCTGATGATCCATCGCAGATCGAGCGGGACCTGATGAAGGTGATTCCGCAGGCGAAGTGGATCGACTTTGCGCATGAGGTGATTCTTCATGGTCGGGCGCTGTGTACGGCGCGGGCTCCGAAGTGCGCGGATTGCCCGCTGGAAACGCTCTGCCACGCAGCGGATAAGACGTGGTCCACGGTTCCACAGCACAAGACAGCAAAGGCAAAGAAGGGCTAGGCGGTGGAGGGGGTGGTGTATCCTGCCTCCCACCTTAGCCGCAAATACGGCGGCGGAGGCGGGGCACCTGCTATCTGCAAGATTTGGCTGGCTCGAATGCGGGCCTTCGATTTATACTTTTGGACCGGTGACTAATGCGCCTCTTACAGAACATTGCGGCAATCGCTAAAGGTATGTGCATCACCTTCATGGAGATGTTCCAGCCGACTACGGTCGAAAACTATCCGGATGGCAAAGGCCCGATGCGCGGGGCGGTTTTCCAGGAGCGCTTCCGCGGGCTGCACGTGTTGCAGCGCGACGAGAACGGGCTGGAAAAGTGCGTTGCGTGCTTCCTGTGCGCGGCTGCCTGCCCATCGAATTGTATTTACATCGAGGCGGCGGAGAACACGGCGGAGAATCGGATCTCCAGCGCCGAGCGCTACGCCAAGGTGTACAACATCGACTACAACCGCTGCATATTCTGCGGCTACTGCGTAGAGGCCTGCCCGGTAGATGCGATTACGCATGGCCACGGATTTGAGTTGGCAACCTACAACGCGACCAGTCTGGTGTATCGCAAGGAACAGTTGCTGGCGATTACTCCCGCACACGAGGGCGATAACGCCCGCTTCAACGTGAGCGACGCGGACAAGATGCATATGATCGCACGGTAGAGGCGAGCGACTTCGATGATTCTGGGCTGCCCCAGCGGCAGTCCAGAGTGCTGCTTTCAGTCTTCCGAACTCTCACCATCGTCGGCGCGATTCTCGTGGAAAACCCGGTTAGCCCCAGAGGGAGATCGGATCGCCGGATTGGTCGTCCTCCCCAGCATTTCCTGGAAGATCGTTTTTTTTCTGAGTTTGGGGATTTTCTGGGCCTTGGTCGGAATCTTTCTCTTTTTCTTCGTCAGGGGTGGAAACTGGCTGGATCGCAGCTTCGCCTTCGATCTGGGATGCGCTCGATAGCAGCTTCTTGCGCACCTCGGCGGCTTGTTTGGCGGCGGCTTTTTTCGCCTCAACTGCGGCGTAGAGATTCGCCGCGATGGGGTTGAGATGAGTCCCGTGAACACGCATGGTTTGCCCCTGAAGATGCGTGGGCACTCCGTGTGCCATAAATGGGCTGGATGAATTAGAAGAAACTCATTTAGAGCGGATAGAGCGGAGGTATTGGGCGCGAGCAGCCAATGCCGTACGCGACGTTGTACACCATCCCGGTTATTTTCAGCTATCCTATGATTTTGCCAAAGCGAAAGGCTTCCGTTCCTCATGAGTGAGTTTCTGAAAGCCGTGAATGAGCGTGTGGTCGTCTATGACGGCGCGATGGGTACGAACATCCAGTTCCGCAACCTTACTGCCGACGATTACTGGGGCAAAGAGGGGTGCAACGAACTGCTGGTGCTCTCGCGCCCGGACGTGATTGCAGACATTCATGCGGCGTTTTTCGGGGTGGGCTGCGACGTGGTGGAGACCGACACGTTTGGCTCGACTCGCATTGTGCTGGCCGAGTATGGGCTGGAGGATCGCACGGCGGAGTTGAACCTGGCGGCCTGCAAGGTTGCGCGCGATGTGGCGGCGCAGTTCTCGACCCCGGAGCGCCCGCGCTTTGTGGCCGGATCGATTGGGCCGACGACCAAGCTGCCTTCGCTGGGACACATCACATGGGATGCGATGCTGGCGGCGTTTGTGGAGCAGGCCGAGGCGCTGATCGAAGGCGATGTGGACCTGTTGCTGGTGGAGACCTGCCAGGACATTCTGCAGGCCAAGTGCGCGGTGGCCGCCTGCTTTGATGCGATGAGAAAGGCGGGAAAGCGGCTTCCAGTGCAGGTACAGGTGACGCTGGAGGCAACGGGCACGATGTTGCTGGGCACCGAGATTGGCGCGGCGCTGACGGCATTGGAAGTCTTCGACGTGGATGCGATTGGATTGAACTGCGCCACTGGTCCGCTGGAGATGAACGACGCGGTGCGCTACCTGGGACTGAATTCGACCAAGCATGTTTCCGTGCTGCCCAACGCCGGATTGCCGCAGAACGTGAGCGGGCACGCGGTGTATCTGCTGAAGCCGGAGGAGATGGGCTCCTATCTGAAGCACTTTGTGGCCGATTACGGAGTGCGGATCGTGGGCGGATGTTGCGGGACTACTCCGGAGCATCTGAAGGCGGTGGTGGATGCGGTGAGCGGGATTACTCCGGCGGAGCGCAAGATTACAGCCACGGCGGCGGCTTCCAGCGCGTACACGACGGTGCCGCTGGACCTGGACCCGAAGCCGCTGATCGTGGCCGAGGAGATGAATACGACGACGCGCATCGAGACACTTCCGCAACCTGGTGCGCGCGGGCGATTATGACGGAATTCTGACGCTGGCGAAAAAGCTGGTGAGCGATGGTTCGCACATGCTGGACCTTTGCTGCGCGATTGTGGGCGAGGACGAAAAATCCTACATGAGCCAGGTGCTGGAGAAGATCGCGACCCGCGTACCCGCACCGATTCTGATCGACACCACGGAGGCCGAGGTGCTGGAAGAGGCGCTGAAGCGCATGCCCGGCAAAGCGATTATCAATTCGATCAACCTTGAGGACGGCGAGAAGCGCAGCGGGCGGGTGCTGCCGATGGCCAAGCTCTATGGCGCGGCAGTGATTGCGCTGACCATCGACGAAGATGGGATGGCGCTGACGGCGGAGAAGAAGATTGCGATTGCCATACGCATCTTTGATCTGGCTGTAAATAAGTACGGAATCAGGCCGCAGGATTTGATCTTCGACGCACTGACGCTGCCGATCTCGACGGGGCAGGAGGATTATCGCTCGGCGGGAGTGGAGACGCTGAAGGCGGTGCAGGGAATCAAGAAGGCGCTGCCGGAGTGCAAGACGATACTCGGCGTATCGAATATATCGTTTGGATTGAACGCGTATGCGCGGCGGGTGCTGAACTCGGTGTTCATGCGCGAGGCGGTGGACCATGGCCTCGACATGGCGATCGTCAATTATACGAAGATCTATCCGCTGTATAAGATTCCCGAAGCCGAGGTGGAACTGGCGCGCAAGCTGATTTATGGAGATCGCGGGGCAGGCGATCCGCTGCAGAAGTACATGGCGCATTTTGCCGCGATGAAGGGTAAGCAGGAGGTTGAACCGACTGCGCATGCCGAATCGCTGGCGGTGGAAGACAAGCTGAAGTTCTGCATCATCCAGGGCGAAAAAGGTGTGGGCGCGGGCAGTTCGCGGCAGACGATTGAGGAGATTCTGGAGACCGCGCTCGAAAGCTACACGCCGCTGGAGATCATCAACACGATTCTGCTGGATGCGATGCGCACGGTGGGCGATCTGTTTGGCGCGCGCAAGATGCAGCTTCCGTCGGTGCTGGATTCGGCGGGCGTGATGAAGGCAGCAGTGGCGCATCTGGAGCCGAAGATGGAGAAGCTCGATGGTTCGCAGAAGGGAACGATGGTGCTGGCCACGGTGAAGGGCGATGTTCATGACATCGGGAAAAACCTGGTGGACATCATCCTGACCAATAATGGCTACAAGGTGGTGAACCTCGGCATCAAACAGCCGGCAGAGACGATCATTCACTCGGCGTTGGAGCACAAGGCGGACGCAATCGGCCTTAGCGGGTTGCTGGTGAAATCGACGCTGGAGATGAAGTATGTCATCCAGGATCTGGAACTGCGTGGGCTGAAGTATCCGGTGATCTGCGGCGGCGCGGCGCTGACGCGCAAGTACGTGGAGGACGACCTGCGGCGGGAATATTCCTCCGCAGTCTATTATGCGGAAGATGCGTTTGCGGGGCTGCACGCGATGGAAAAGCTGAGCGGAACCGAGCGCGACGCGGCCATTGAGGCAGGGCTCGGTGGTGCGTGAATTCGTCGCGTCCAAAGGCCGTGGTAGATCCTTCGCTGAAGGACGAACCGCGCGAGCCGATTGCACCGGCGGAGATTCCGCAACCGCCTTTCTGGGGTGTGCGCACGGAGAAGAGCACGGATTTCGAACTGAAGACGCTATTTGAATATATCAACCCGACGGCGCTGTTCAAGAACCAGTGGCAGCTCAAAACCGCCTCGCAGCAGGACTACGCGAGGCTGGTGGAGGAGAAGTACAAGCCGATTCTGGCGGCGTTGGAGGAGGACGCAATCGCAGGCGGATGGTTCGATCCGCAGGTCGTCTATGGGTACTTTCCATGCCAGTCGAAGGGCAATGACCTGATTGTGTATGCGCCCGCACCGGGACTGAGGTTGGAGGATTTCGGCACGGCGAGTCCGTCATTTGATGGGAAGGCTTTGACTGCGGGCGGCGCGCTGGCGAAGGATCTGCCGGAGCTGCTACGTTTCAGTTTTCCGC
This sequence comes from uncultured Acidobacteriota bacterium, assembly GCA_963786435.1. GTDB lineage: Bacteria > Acidobacteriota > Terriglobia > Terriglobales > Acidobacteriaceae > TOLSYN. Next base: position 387,619 of record CAWAZK010000001.1, on the reverse strand, counting down.
GGCAGGGGGAGGGGCGCAGACTGAGCATTTCGGATTACTTCCTGCCGGAGTCGAGTGGGCGTGCGGACGTGATTGCGCTCTCGGTGGTGACGATTGGCGCAAGGGCGAGCGAGGAGACGCAGAGGCTGTTTGAGCGCGGCGAGTACACGCGCTATCTGTATCTGCATGGGCTTTCGGTGGAGACGGCCGAGGCGCTGGCCGAGTTTTTGCACCGGCGCATCCGACAGCAGTTGAGCTATCGCGCACGAAGACTCAACGCGTATCGGCGACCTGTTCCATCAGAAGTATCGCGGCTCGCGTTACAGCTTTGGGTATCCGGCTTGTCCGCACATGGAGGATCAGACGAAGCTGTTTGCGCTGCTGCGGCCCGAGGAAAACATCGGTGTGCGACTGACCTCGACTTACTTGCTGGAGCCGGAGCAGAGCACTTCGGCAATCGTGGTGCATCATCCTGGCGCGAAGTACTTTGTGGTGTAGATGGAAATTCAGAGCCCGGCTTCCACAGGACTAGGGTGACGGCAAGGCGGAGAGTTTGTTACACTCGCAGTGCGAGCGCTCGCTCATTCTGCACCGCGGAGAGGTGGCAGAGTGGCTGAATGCACCTGACTCGAAATCAGACGTGGGGGTAACTCCACCGGGGGTTCAAATCCCTCCCTCTCCGCCAGAATATCTAATGGAATCAATAAGGTAGGGAGCCGGATAGGCTCCCTTTTATGCTGGGCAATTACCTGGCCAAATCTCCTAATTGAGGGAAAGATGGCATAAAGTAGCACAAAACAGCACTGAATCCAGGTACCGACTGACTCTAAAACTGACACCAAGATTGAACATGAATACGCCCCCCGGATCAACCGGAGCGGACGTCTTTGTCCCTAGGCATGCAGGGGGGAACTATGGAAGATCGTCCACCTCAATGGGAACCAACGCCACTCTCGAGTTTTCCACGGTAACTTTGTCACGCTCGCAAGACTTCCGCGATCACTTTGTCACGTATGAGATCGTGCAAACCATGCAAGGTCTTCCACCGTCCAGGGGGCCGGTCAACCTGTCATAAGCTCTGAAATGAGTGGGGATGTAAGATCACAACCACCTCCGGCGAGCACGGAAGTGCAGTTCAGGCCTCCGGGATCCGCGATGTTCCTCGTTTGTACGATCATTTTGTCACGGTCGAGTTCCACAAACCCTTGTGGATTCATCGAGATTTCCACGATCACTTGTATCGCTTCGTGAGATTTCCCACGGCCACTTTGTATCACCTGAGCTTGGGAAAATCATGAAAGATCGTCCACCAGTCTGCGGATAGGCTCCGGAAAAGAGCAGGGAAGTGCAGTCCACCTGGCCAGAGCTTCCTCGAGCGAGACGAGCCCCTTCTTCCTCCACTTCTTGACCACACCGGCAGCGCGCGCCACCAGAAAGCTCAATGGCGGTGGCTTCTTTCTTGGGTACTACGGTAATCAGCCATCTCGTTGACAGCCGGATTAAGGGCGTGAAAGGCATGACGGAGGAGGAGTACTCCCTCGCTGAGCAGAACATGGAGCTCCACGAGGCGCTGCTCGAATATTCCCATAACTACATCAAGGCAGCGAATACGCTGCCCTGCTAAAGAGGCCAGAATGCTGGCGCAGTGCCAAGTTTGATATCAGCACAGACTGACAGCCCGCCCGGAATAAAGCAGGGCGGGCTTTGCTAGGGCCGGGATTAGACGCGCTCCAGCTTGACGTCCTTCGATCTCAGTTCAGCTTGAAATTCCGCATCCTCCACCGTTTTGATGTCGATCGCTTCCAGCGGTACTTCCGTTACGGGCTTGAAACTGATCTCCAGGTTAACGCGGCAAATGCTGTTGAATTCGACCATGTATTGGCCAGAGCCAATGATGCATGTAGGTTCGATGTGCCAGGCACCATGTTTCGTTGTGAGGATCAACCCGCCATCGTGCTTCAACTTAGCCATGAGCGGGGCGGAACCCGCGTCTACGAGATCGTCTGAACTGTCGTACAGGTGACCGCTCACTTTCGAGAAGTCCGGCAGGATGTCATAGCTCACCGATACTGGAACCGGGTAATGGCATTTGCAATGGAGGGTTCCCAGTAGCTCGTAGCTTTCGGCTTCAAGGACGGAATTCTGGATCGCTTTCATCCTGTCTCACCTCCCGGAAGATTGTACTGCACGAGTGCTCCCGTCCTTGGACGCTTCAATTGTCCAATATCCAAGGTGAAGTTCGCAGCCTTCGACTCCCTCATTAGTTGCACTAATGGTGGCCAGCCCGCCTAGTAATTCTTGATCCAGACGAGGCGTGGAGTTGGTGTCAGTCGATCATGAGCGCGCTGGCCAGCGCGCCGGCGACCACACTGCCAAGCTTGCTAAGTTGTTTCTGTGTCAGTCGATCATGAGCGCGCTGGCCAGCGCGCCGTGCTCTACCTGCCTTTCATTCAGCTGACCCAGAAGGTGTCAGTCGATCATGAGCGCGCTGGCCAGCGCGCCGGATTTATTTTGGAGCGTGCGAGACCTTCAAGGTGTGTCAGTCGATCATGAGCGCGCTGGCCAGCGCGCCAGAAAGACCTCGACGCGCTCACCAAGACCATCGACGTGTCAGTCGATCATGAGCGCGCTGGCCAGCGCGCCGGCAGCCTCACGAGCGGCTCGCTCTCGCAAGCAGTTTAGTGTCAGTCGATCATGAGCGCGCTGGCCAGCGCGCCAACTTCGGTTCAGTACGTTCGACCATCTCGCCTTTAGTGTCAGTCGATCATGAGCGCGCTGGCCAGCGCGCCGAGGCAAATAAAGGTCGCGTCCCAGAGCTTCGAGGTGTCAGTCGATCATGAGCGCGCTGGCCAGCGCGCCTTTCAAGTGGGATGGCACACATTCATTCATCCATAGGTGTCAGTCGATCATGAGCGCGCTGGCCAGCGCGCCAAGTACGCCATCGCGCCTTTCGGCGCTGCCAGCGGGTGTCAGTCGATCATGAGCGCGCTGGCCAGCGCGCCGTTTCCTCTGGGGCTTTGTAGCGCGCTAGTTTCCCGTGTCAGTCGATCATGAGCGCGCTGGCCAGCGCGCCCAAACGACAAGAACAGAGGGGTTGATGTCTTACGTGTCAGTCGATCATGAGCGCGCTGGCCAGCGCGCCGCAATGAAAGTCGCCACCTATCATTTTGCCAACAAGTGTCAGTCGATCATGAGCGCGCTGGCCAGCGCGCCAGCTGCACCGCAACACCCTTCCCCGCCTGGTCCCGTGTCAGTCGATCATGAGCGCGCTGGCCAGCGCGCCGAGGGCGTGATTATCCCGGTGGTCGAGTTCCTGGTAGTGTCAGTCGATCATGAGCGCGCTGGCCAGCGCGCCCCCCACCTGCCTGCGTTCAACAGCGCGGCAGCTTCTGGTGTCAGTCGATCATGAGCGCGCTGGCCAGCGCGCCCGAAAGACGTAACACCAATCTGCCCCTCGGGCATTGTGTCAGTCGATCATGAGCGCGCTGGCCAGCGCGCCCGCCGCGCTCGCAAGCCCTTATTTCACCGTGGGTTGCACTTGATTCTACGAGCGCAACCCTAAATTCGTATTGAATGGGCTCACAGACTGGCATAAACGATGCTCCACATCACTAAGGCGACAAGAGTTAGGCGGACGCGAGTGCTCCCTGACTCCCTATTCATCACCTTCGCGCTCGCGCGCAGCGCGCCCGATTGTCAAAGTGCTATTACGCCACACCTTGGTGTGATCGACTCCACGATGCTAAACCCAATGAAGGGGAAGACACGTCTCGTGGTTGAAATGCGCCCTATAGGCGCAACGTTATTTTCTGTCTGCCGGCGGATCAAGTCAAGATGAAAGCAGCCGCATCATGAGCGCCAAACGGTTTACTTACCGTGAAGTCGCTAGTGCGTGATCTCGCGCTTCGGGTAAACCGTAGGCCATTCTCAACTTTTTGACCACTAGGTGCTGAACCATGTTCCAGTACTCGGCATAAACTTGCCACTCGGAGTTATTGCGCACATCCTGGCGAATGGGCGAGCCAGATGGGTCCCGCCAAAGATTTACAACTCGAGCCCCGTCCGTAGCTGCACCCTTCTTTCGCACAGACTTCTTGCCACCGATTCCGGACGCGGAAAGAGACCCTTCTTCGGCCACGACCCGCAATGGCTGGGTCGCATCGACCACTTTGCAGCCGATGAACTTCTTCGCATCGGGGCAAAAGGTGACGGCGTCGCAGGGGATGTACCACCAGCGTCCTTCCCAATCAGGGTCGAGGATCGCGCGCAGTCCTATGTTCGCGGCCGCATTCAGATCGGATTGAAGGCCAGGTGCCGCTTTCCTCTTAGCGTTGTTCCCGCCATCTGTCACGCTGGCTGATACGAATATCTCTCCGCCTTTGACCGGGATACGAAAGACATCTTTATCGTTTACCGCGCCAACCCGAATCCTCTCCTCGATTGACAATAGGTAGCGTTCGCGTGCGTCTCCCATATCGCCATCTTTCTGCCTCTTCTCGGCAGATCCAACCTGTTTCCGCCAAAAGGGAGACTTGATGAATTCTGCTACGGTCACGTCATTGCAGCGCAGTCCGGGCACGCCGGTGCGCGAATCCTGACGCGAGGTGTAGGCGGGCGGGACTTCCCGCAAATACAAACCATTTAACTCGCACGCTTCGCCGAGATACTTCTTAACCTTACTGGAGGACCAGCTCATCAACTGGCGATTCTCACGGCGAGTCTGCGTTTCGTCTGGCCTATAGTGTGTCAGATCCTCAATCACCACCGCATGACAAGGCGCAAAGCGAGGGTCAATGCTTCGTTCTGTTGGGCGTTTCTTCTGTCGTCCATCTTTTGAATTGATGGCCGTCTCATCACCAATTCCCAATGCCGCCTCAGCGATACGGCTCGCTAACTGCTTCACGCGGTTTTCGCGCATCCGCTCCATGGCATCCAATACCCGTTGACCGAAATTCTCCAGCCTGCTGTCTCCGCGTTCGGGGATGTTACACCGCAGGTCCTCAGGATGAGGGCGCATACGATATGCTTTCTGCACCTGGTAGAGAGACTTAAAGCTGGCAATACGAGTCAGTGAAAGACCGCCGACCTCGCGAATCCTCATTCGGAGTTGCGCGTTACGCCTGATGCCACGAGGCAGAAGCCAGCGCCGCATCCAGCGGAGCCGCGTTCGCCAAGCCGCGTCCTCAGTCTGCCACTGCGAGCTCCACAGCACATGTAGCTGCCTGCACAACGAATCGTTCTTGGCGATCTGTTCCGCAACATGCCTCAGCTTATCGCTTGTCTCTTCTCGTTGCTTTCGGCGTTTCGCGGCACTTGAGCTGTCTTCCTGATTGACTTTGCCTTGCAGGATCGTTCCGCCCAGCAGTGGCTGGATATGTTTGTCCCAAAGGTTCTTTGCTGGTTCGTCCGTCCAATGTTCGCCCGCATATAACTCGTACCAGGCCAGCAAAGTTTCCGTAACCAAAAGCACCCTGCCTTCCTGATCCAATACTTCTTGTATCCCACCGGGCCGAATTCTCTTGGTTGCGGTCAGGTTGAAAGCAATGCGTGCGCGCACTCCGTGTCGCCGCAAGCCAAGACGCAATGTGCGCAGCGCGTCGGACGTCAATTCATCCACAAGCAGCTCTCGGCCTTTTCGCTTGAGTTGACGCACAACTCCCAACTCGTTTTCTATCTGTTCGACTGCGGCAGCCTCTTCGCTTGTGGCCGGACGGGCATCGCGGTCTTCGCCTTGCAGTTTGATCAGAAACTGGCGATCCAGCCGCGCCCACGGAGCTGGGTGTGGCGATCCATCGGGCAGCGTGTCTGCACCAATACGCCGATAGATTCTCTTCTTCTCTTCGCCGTCAACGATCTGCTTGAGATGTAAATAGATCGTGCCCGGGCCGGGAGCCTCCACACCAGAATTCAGACACTCTTTCTGGATTTGTCCAGTATCTAACGTCTCCCATACAGCGCAGGCTGCGGCATAACGATGCCCAAGATCGACGGAGAGAATACGAAGACCCGGAAGACGACAAAGAATGAGCTTAGCCAGCCCCTGACGACTCTTGTTTTCGAGGCCGTGCGCTCCATATCGCCAATCAAAACCATGTCGCGCCGCATAGGTGATGAACGGACCACGAGATTGAAGTTTGGCTGAGAAAGACACAAGCCAGCGAATCGATCGGATTCGCTTTTTGACAAGTTGTTTCTTTTCCTCAGCGGAGAGATCCGTGCGGTCATGGATGGCCGCAATAGCTTCCAGTTGACGGCGTGGAGCCTGAAGTCGCCCATTCCATTCGGACAGATCAAATAGGCCGGTTGGTATAACCGGAGTATTGTTCTCGGCTACGGTTAATGCGCGCCCAAAGCGGTCAGCGCGAGAGACTGGCAAGGGGTGTGCCGCGCATGGTTGCCCAATGTCGGAGACGAATCGCTTCGACTGCCATAGCAGTTGTGTGTCTTCGACGCGACTACCGTCCCATAAGCCCATGGTCATTGCGCGACGCGATTCCAGCCATTCCACCTCGGACTGTTGTTGTTTCAACACGACATGAAGTGCGTTGAGCTTTTGATCGATGGCGGACCGCTTAGCTGTATCACCGTCACTCGTCTTGGAGAGAGCCAGATTTGCCTTCGCAAGTTCTGCTTTCTTCTTCTCCAGGAACAGCTTCGCCCGCGCCAGTTCTTCTGGCGCGCGGTGAATCGCATAATCGATGTTCCACCGCGAATTTCCAAAGTCACAGAAAACGGGATGCAGGAATGCATCTGGATGCCGGTAGGCAGGCACCTTAAAGCGTTGTTTCTTTGAGATTGCGTCCGTGCCTGCCACATAATCCAAGAGAGGTTGGGCGTCCGGTTTTCCATCCAGTAGCCATACGCATCTTGCATCGGTTGCCGACAGAGCCTCGAACAGTTGAATGTCACCAAATTTCTCGACTGTATCCTGCAATTCGCGCGCAGCTCGAATGCGAGCTAGTTGAGCATCTGAACGAAGTTCGCTTCCCGCGTTCTCCGCCCTGTCGGGCAAAGCAGTCCATTCCGCAACCACTTGCTTCCAGCCGTCCACGGCACTTCTGCGAATACGGTAGGCATCAGTAGCACCGCTCTCGGAACTGCGGCGGGCGCAAAAAGCATCGAGCCAGGCGCGAGCATCTTGTGGGACGCGTTCCAGCTTGTCTTTTTCGATCTCAAACTTACTGCGCTGCTCTTCCGCGCGCTTAACCCAGGAGTGTGCCATAGAAACGCGCCGGGCCGCGTGATCGAGGATTACCGCATATTGCCAATGGCGCGAAGGGCCGTCCGCTGTCTTCGCATAACAGATGCCACACGCCGCCTCAACGTCTTGAAGTATCGCATTCGCATAAGGACGGCTCCCCTTGCCCCCAACCTTCTGCCTTGACTGCAAAGCGTCTTTCTCGCAGGTATCGCGCAGTCGGTCGAGGTCCTGTTGTGAAACGCTCTGCAAGCTGTTGATCTGCGGAAGAACATTGTTGCGCGTCGCACTCTTGTAACCTGGGCCGCTGATGAGTTCCAGGATTCCTTTGATGTCCCTGCTGCGAGGTGAAAACGTCGCAAGTGCATCTCCGAGGAGCCTACATACTTCTTCACCTGACACTCCCACTGCAACGCTTTTACAGTGGGCTGCTAGTGCTTCATAGACTTTGGAGAATTTGCTAAAGTCAGCACCAGTGCCGGTTCCGAATCGACTGCTGAGCCATTGGCCAGCTTTCTGTGACAAATCTTTGGCCTTATCCTCCGACGAGCCCCCTTTTGATTCTTCAGCATCAGCGCCCGAATCGCCGTTTGTGACACTCGCAACAGTTTCCATTTCGAGATAGCTGTGCCTGTCGGCAAAGAAGGGCTGAAGAAAGTCCCATAATTCCTCGCGGGTCAGCGACGCTCCAATCTCTCTTGCGGCGAGATCGAATGCCTTGCTGCGGTTCACCCAGACTGCATCTTCTCGAATTGTCGCACTGAGTGAATCCTGGCAATCGTTGGACCACTGATCTACCTGTTCTTCGTCCAATCCCCGCCGACGCAATATTTCACGGAGCGCCTCCGCGGTCTTCCAATTCTTGCGTTCCCCGGTTGCCGTATCCAAATCGTGGGAGACGACATGACTCTCCGGCGCGCCATGTTGGGATTCGACTGAAAGCCATGACAAGGCAAGCACGATGCGCCGATTTCTGATTTCCTGTGGCGTTGGTGGGCGGGCGGGCTTTTTACCCTTTCGAGGAACATCCTCCACGGCGAGCGTGTGGCATAGGCCGCCACGCATCGTCAGGAGCCAATCACCAAAAGCCTTGGCGCCGTTGTTCACCGCTTCATGGGTACGCCAAAGCCGGTCTCGCCACAGTTTGTCGTGTTTATCCGCCCCGCTAAGACGAAGCGTATAGGCCCGTTGGGTTGTCACAACCGGTTGTTCTTTGCCGTTCTTGTCCGCCATGTCCCCTCGCCCCGGAGCCGCTATCCCTAAATCACAACCGTGCCGCTTTCCTGCTCTGGCAGCGATTGGCCAATTGTTGTTGCAGATTCTCTCGACTTGCCTTCATCGGCGCCAAGTTCGATAACCAGAGCTTGATCTTCCTTCAGGTTCATTTCGTTTTCAAGCTCAGAGTGCATACGCACGCGGTCGATGTCTTTCAGAACGCAAAAGAACACCGAATACTGCCAAGGCTCGCCGTAGCCCTTCATCAGCTTGTGGACACGCCGAAGGCGCTTCGGATCGCAAATGTCGTAGCAGACCAGGTAACACCGACGCATCTTTGGCTCCCCTCATCTGGTAGTTAGAAATGCCAGCGAAGGCACTTCGCCAAGCAGCCAAGCGGCGATCATACGCGCGTGCAATACCAACATGCGCCGATAACTGAGCCGGTACTTGAAAACAGGGTGCGTGATCTCCGTGTCCATGCGGCGGCCCCATGCGTTGAAGAACGCACGCCGTCCTGCGTCCGTAAACATGCATCCCGAAGCGGTGCGCAGAAAATGACCTTCGGTCAACTCGCCGCGATTGAATGCCGCCACTGCGACGGAGTCACCGATCAGTGGCCGAAACGGCTCCATCAGATCAAGTGCAAGTGCGGGGCGTCCTGGCCGAGAGACGTGAAATGCGCCGATGGATGGTTCCAGCCGAGCTTGCCGAAGGGCCGCAACACACTCGTGCGTCAGCATTGTGTATGCCATCGAAATGCAGGAGTTGATCGGGTCTGGAGGTGGCCGGCGTTGCCGTCCATGAATATCAAATTCCAGCCCTGCCTGCCCCTTAAACATTCCGGCAAAGTTCTCAAAGTAGATTGCGGCGGCTTGCCCTTCATGGCCGCGTACCACATCAATCGATTCGGCTTTTGATGCTTTGTCGGCTTCTGCCGCCAATTCCTCCGGAACACTGTCCGGAAGGTTCGCGTGATTCCGCTGTAGCAGAGTCCGTTGATTGACGATCTTGGCTGCGATCACCGCGCGTGCCAAAGCAAGCGAGGCTTGCGGATCATCGAATCTACGAACCTGCGCACGGCGCACTTCCGAACTCACGGAATCCAGTGGATCAATGATCGCGATCAGTCTGCCAGCGGCTGAGAGAAAAGCCACGGGAATGGACCTGTCGGCAAGAACCTGCACAGCCTGAGTGGAAAGCTGCACCGAACCGAGCAACGCCAGGGTTTCCACATTGGCCAGCGGCACATCCTTCACCAGTATCCCGTCCTTATCCGTAACGCGCAGCGCGGCTCCCCGGACGCCGATCTTGACGCCCTCCTTTTGCGTTACGAGGTGGATACCCTCGTCGCGGGGCGGCCAAATCTGCCGCGGTTTTACTTCCTCCAGCCGTTGCTGATTGACTTCGTCGGGCAGACAGATTGGTTGGAGTGAGCAGCGCACACACCGCGAATCGTTGATCAATGGCATCGGGCGAGGCCCCGCCGCACAGTGCTTGGCCGCTGCCAAGGTGGCTAGTGCCTCTGAACGGATCGCATCGTCAACAGGGATTGTGAGCCGCAACTTCTCGGAAGCATAGTAGAGGACGGCGTTGGGAACAGTGTACTGCGCCTCCTCAAGGAGGATCGTTTGGAGGCCGACTTGAACGCGATCCGCAGGCCACGGCTCAGGATGCGAAAGGGGCGGCTCTTCCGCTTCCCCGGGATCGTCAGGTGGGGGTGCCATGACTTGGCGTTTAGGACGCCCCTTGCGATATTCGACGGGAACCGCAACTTGTCCGTTGATCTCCGCAAGATCAAGAGTCGCTGTCAAGCCGAGGCCGGCGCTCGTAAGTGCCAAACTGCGAACAACCCTGGGGCGGCCCTCATCATCATCCTCGTCTTTGTCCGCGTTCGGAGACTTGCTGGGACGGTCCACACGGCGGTGAACATGATTGCCTTCTTCTGTATCAGCACTTGGGAGGAAAGTGCCTTCGACCGCCATGTAATAAAAGAGCCGCGGACAGTACGCGTACTCGGCGACGCTGCGGGTACCCCAAAGGTTCTCATCTAGCATGCACTACCTCCGGTGCAAACATAATACCGCCTTCACTCGCCCGTAAACATGACGAACGGAACTGAAAACTCAGAAACTTTAGAAGAGAACGATAGTGATGACCATGGTTCGACTGAGCCCAGACACGACAGAGGCGCTGATCCAACATTCTTTTATACATGCCGAACCTCCCAAGTTCTCTTGGCGGACGGCCGCGACTACGTCAATTTCTATATTGAAAAGTCAGGATTCGGGAGTCGTACCGTACAAAACTCAATAATTTGGGTGGACTTGCAGCAAGTACTCGCGAATGAACTGCAACGATCAAGACTGGTCTATTCAGAGTTATACGGTAAGCTCACGATCGCGCGTACTGATACAACGTCTCCCGGCTGATGCCAAACTCCCGCGCGATGGCGGCCTTCTTGTCTCCCGCCGCAATGCGCTTGCGTAGCTCGGCGGCCTGATCGGCGTTCAACGATGGCTTGCGGCCAAGATAGATGCCCTTGGCCTTGGCGATGGCTATTCCCTCACGCTGGCGTTCACGGATAAGAGACCGTTCGAATTCAGCTACAGCACCTAACATCGACAACAGCAGCATCGCCATTGGCGAATCTTCACCGCTGAACGTCAGGGACTCTTTCACAAACTGAACACGGATACCACGCTTGGTAAGGGTGGAAACCAGCTTGCGGAGGTCGTCGAGGTTTCTGGCGAGTCTGTCCATGCTGTGGACTACTACGGTGTCGCCCTCACGCACGTAGCCCACTAGAGCCTCTAGCTGCGGCCTCCGCGTATCCTTGCCAGAACACTTGTCGGTGAAGCATCGATCAACCTGTACACCGTCGAGCTGGCGATCTGTGTTCTGGTCAACGCTACTAACGCGGATGTACCCAACCCGCTGTCCTTGTCCCATTGCTCACCTATCCAGAGTGTCAGGATGAACTTTAAGACGTTCTCTGAATAGTGTCAATAAAGAAATATAACCAACCTACTCTGACGTATGTCCGGCAATTGCGAGTGTCCGGTTAGCCTACACCTCAGATCGACGGAGTAGTCTTCAGCATTATCGTGGGCTTACCACTTGAGGTTGATATTCCCCGCTCAAATCGCAGCAGAGCGTTCTCATATATCTGGTTGGCCAAGAAGATGCCGTCCTCGACAGCATCGATGACGCGTTCTGTCATGCACCCTGCTCGTGGATCACGCAGCCTTAAACCAGTGATGATGGCAGCGGTCCACAAGAATCCAGCCGTCTTCCCAACTAGCGAAAGCGAGACGCCTTTGCGGATTTCCGACCTCGGCCTTCATCGTCCGCTCCGACGAATCACATCCAAAGCCGGACTGATGCCATAGGCCCGCTCACCGCATTCAGTGACAACGTAGGCTTTCTGAATGTTGGAAGCCATGTTGTCGAGCGTGAAGTACCCGCTGGCTGACTGTCGGGGCTCAAGTCGCCGAAGAAAGGGCTGTCCGTCCAATGTCATCGGAACAATGATCGTCATCTTTTTAGGTTCGTGCTCTCCCGGTTCGCGCGGCAGCGTGAAACCGATCTCCTGTACGGAGACAGGAAATGCGCTCAGATTGATGACTTCGATACAGCCCATGGCAGTCCCAAACATTCCATTCGCTGCGGGGTAGCACATCTTGGGTACGACTCTTAACCGGAGACGTTTTTGGTTCAACCCACTCCAGGTGTTGATAATTCCAAGGACGGCCCCAACTGCCGCAACAGAAATCGTTATAAGATCCTTCACTCCGAATGTCACCAACTGCTTCTCCTTTTCTACAAATGGATGCCGTGCTCGGCGAGCTTCTGCTTGGCGACAGCCGTTCCGATTGCCCACAACAACTGCACGCTGGCTACTCCTGCTTTTTTCGCGCCCTCTTTTGTGAGTCGCCACACTTCAGCATCACGAACCGTATCCAGAAATTCGTGACCTTTCCAGGTAAGACTGGATACCAGCGGCGTTTCCTTGCTGCCGGTCACAAATCCCTCTTCGATCAACATTGTCAGGTGGTAGGCGACTTCCGCATCCGAATACTCGGCAGGATCGAGATCAAAGCCCGCCGCGGTTCCTGCCTGGAAGTGCGTACCGTCCAGTTTTGGATCGCGCTCGATCTCCAGCAGTAGCTTCCGAACCAGATCTATATCGCGTTTCATGGTCCTTAATGTACCTCATTAGTTGCGCAGGATAACGGACATCATCATGCGCAGAAACAACAAGGCCAGCTCCCGCGTGCGAGTTCTAAAAACTTGTAAACGTCGCGAAACACCAGGTCAGAGATAGTTTCCCACGCTTTGATGGAGAGTTAGGCTACAACGCTGAGTCCGGGGCCACAATCATGTTGGCCAGCCTCGATCCGCCGCGATCCGCCGGAATAAGCCCACTTCTTTATGACCGCCAACCCGGCATCCCACGCCGGGGGATGCCACAATACAGAGCCTGTCAGGAGCATTGCCACGTTACTAATCAGTTATATTGTCCATCAGGTAAGACGACGTAACACGACCTGCTGGATGGGGTCGCCCAACACATCACCGAGCGAGCGTAAAACAGGTGCTTTTGCACAAATCATGATGACTTCGGCTACACCAAAAGTGTTCCACGGTGATCGAAGATCCACATAGTATAGCGATCTGCTACAATATTGGACGTTTTCTGTCTGGTAAGTTACTAGTTGATACATTATCAGCATCTTATTTTGCTTCCTATTTCGCGCTAGTTCTCGCCACAGTACCGAGGGCAAACGGGATCATGGCAGCCCTCGTCTTATTGAAGCAGACGATTCGATCCGAGCCCCCACACAATCGGCGACAGGCTAGACAAAAGGCCATGTCCGAAGACATGGTCCTCTTTACCTCGCCAATCCCCCTGCGTTGGCTTGTCGCCGAACTGCCGCCACAGCGCAGGACACTAAGAAGGCCGCTAGCGAGATCTTCCCAGCAGAACCGCCGGAACAAGCCCGCCACGGGTACGAACCGGGCGGGCTCCACATCCCAGGTTTACTGCTTGTTGTACAACGCGTCTGCGCGACGCTGATAACCGAGATCGAAATCTTTGTTCAATTTAGCCCGGCACTTCACGTTGGGTGCGGAATCCTTTAGCTCAATCATCCAAGCACCAGTATTGCCTACTTCGCTGCTTCGATATGTACTCCCGTCAAGTGGCTCGATTCTGACGCCCTTTTCCCTAAAGAGTGCTATCAACGCATCCTCTCTAAGGCGGTTCCAGTCTTGGGAATCTCGATCTGCTTTGGAGGCAAGTAGGTGAACCGTGGTCGGATCGACTTGACTCAAATCTATTCGCCCTCCCTGACCATCGTAAATAGGTTGAAATCTTTCGTAGGCCATCTGGAGATAGTTATTGCTCATATCCTTCGTAGACAGGGAGAGCTTGCCATAATCGTAAGCCAAGGTTACTTCACGGGCGATGTAGCACGTACCAGACACATCCGGGACCTGAGTCATCTCGAAGACCGATGGGCCTAATACCAATGTGTTTATAGTGTCTACGTGATTTCTTGTACTTACGATAGCTTCGGGGGATGCGGTCGCTAGACCGCTGCACTCGTCCAGTGTGTGGCCAGGGAGAGCCGCGTATGAATCTTCGAAGATTCTTGCCTCGGTCCGATTCTTGGGATAAGTAAATCTAAGGTCGTAGCCGGCCGATCGAGCGTCCGCTAATAGCTCTTTCCCTCTTTCGGGATGCTCTACTTTGTAGGAACCAAATTCGGGTTTAAACACCCAGCTAAGTTCCTTATAAAATAGATCCCGATTTTGATACTCATTGTCACCACCAGGGATGACGAGGTAGCCACCAAGGTTCTTGGCGTCAAGAACCGGCCCCCTTCCCAACATATCTATCTGGGCAGGTGTAAAGGATGGCACGGCGCGACCATGATAGTTGAGCATTCCGGGCTGTAACGTCTCACACGGCCTACCTGGAACTACGCGATGGGCAACTACACCGTAGTAGATGTCAGGATCGATTTCTAGGGAATGATGATCCTTGCAGCCCACAGAGCCGCCCAACGCAAGCACGATCAGCAGCAGGAGGGTGCTTTTACCTGAAACCATTTCATTGATATTCGTAGCGATCATATTCCCTCAGCACAGGTTACTCGGATTGTGAAGTTGAAGAGGATGGTCAGCAGTATCCTCATCGCTCACCTCTGGTGGGTCCCGAAGGTTCTCCAGGTCACTTCTCCACCGGGCACTCGGGACGAATAGGCTGTAAATCGTCAACAAGTACGTCGCCCTCGTTTGGATGACCGGGCCTGAAGAACCATTTGCCGCCGCGTTTGAATAGGTTGTAACCCTCGATTGCGTTGTTGCCGTCAGCATAACTTCCATCAGGACGTTTTACGCCTTTAAGGTAGATTAGGACTCGGCTCTTAAACTGGTAGCCGTAGAAGTGACCGTCCAAATCGATCTCGGATGGCTCCACCTTTGCAATAATCGCTTTCGCGTGAATTGGATATCGATCAAACAAGTACTCGTCACCACATTTCGAAATCATCAGATCCGCGAATTTATCGGCAACTTTTTGAGCTTCCTCGCTGCCAGTCTTTGTTTGCTCAGCGGTAGGCGGTAGGTTCGGTTTCGAGTTGCAGCCAATCAAGAAGGCTGCGATGACAGAAGTAATAATCAGTGCAAGACCACTTCGTTTCATTTGTTCCCCTGTTTTTGTTATTGCGATATGAGAAATGTGCCGCTGTAGCTCCTGCGCTCTATTTCCACCCAAGCCGCCGCAGAATTTCCTGCCGCTCAGGAGCGAGCACCCGTACTGGAGCACTGTCGCCACCGTCGTATTTCTTTGCCGTGCGATATGAGAAAGCCTTCGCGTATTGGCCTACGCCCGGATCAAAGCGCCATGCCTCGACCGTGTAGTAATGCTCACCGAAATGGCTCTCACCCTCACTCCAAATAAAATCCGCCATAACAAGGATCGGATATTCAGACGCGCTTGGGACCGTCCACATCGCTCGATCACTTACATTTGTCACTGCGACAAACGGCATCAGGTTGACGATCTTCCCGCTGCCGCCATCTCGCTCGTAGCTAAGCACCGCAAGTCGCTCTAGCGTGCCGCTCCCGCCTCCAGAGAATGTTGCCAAGAAGAATACCCAAGATCTTCCGCCAGGGAGGGGAAGCCGTTCCGAGCGTGGGTTCAGACCAAATTCATACGTCACCCCGCCTGGACCATCCGTGGTATGCGAGGGCATCTGGTAGCAGATATCCCGTCTTTCGAAGACACAGAGTTTCGCGCCGGACGTAGGCCCTTCGGCGTCCAAGTTCCCCTGAACGAGTGTGAATCGAGGAAATGAACTAGTGCTCGGCACCGCTCTTGAGTGGGCTGGTACCAACTCTGATGTCGCCGACTTCGGCTCCACCAAAGTCTCGCCGCTCTGCTGGCCAGGGCTCGGTGGATGCAGTGGGTGCGCTTCAGCCCACCTACGGCAACGCACCTGAATTTCATGACGCTTCTGTGGTGTCAGATTCTGTCTTGTTCGGTCAAGTGCTGATGAAACTGTTTCATCATTTCCGGGCGGCGGACAGCCGACGCATGTCGGGGCGGAAACGCCAAGGCTCAGCCAAAAGTATGCTTCCTCGTAATTCTTCGGAACGCCATTGCCCGAGTAATAGAAGAGGCCAAGGCTGAGTTGGGCTTGACCAAATCCCTGTTCCGCAGATTTACGTGTCCAATAAACAGCGGCTTTGGCATCCCTCGGAAGCCCCGTTCCAAGGAGATATTCAACACCAACGGCGTACTGTGAAGATGCATCACCGCTCTTGGCCTGTTCAAGCAGGTTGAAATTTTTCCTCACGGTTGGAGCGTTTTGAGCGGCTAACTGAGTCGCGATAAAGAGAATCAAGAATGGCAGAAACCATCGAAAGCAACGAACCCAGGAATGCATCACAACACCTCATGGCGCTTCAGGTGAAATATGGTAACTACTTAGTCGGATATTCTTACGGTAGATTCTTCGTGTTCCTCATCATTGAGATCCGGCGGTGGTGCGACGGCGTCCACTCTTACCTTGCTTGTCCCGGAGTTCCGCCAGGCCACGATCAATGGACTCTTGCATTTGGTTCTGCATTTTCTGAAGATCCGCCACACCTACAGTAACCACGTCAGACTGAGCGCACTCGCTACTGTTCCCCTTGCTGGAGGACACCAGCAGAGAAACCACCGCAGCATCGATGTCGGCAGAAATCGATCGCAGGGCGTCTCCTTCACTCAAAGTACATCGCATTCCCGACTCATCTACGACGTCCAGCGTGTGGCCCACGACAAAGACGTGGGTCCGTCCCTCCCTCATCATTCTGGCAACGTCGAAATATGCCGAGGTTTGGTATTTCAGTGTGGTATTGGGATTTTGTTCTCTAGAATTCGTAGTAGGGGGAAGTGACCGCGGTCCCTGTATCACCGGACTGGTCGCCACCGGCTGCGTCGGCACTTTACCGGTGCCGTTCACAGATTCGTGTGGGTGTATCCTTGTCCACTTGCGGCAACGCTCCTGAATTTCCTTGCGCTCATCTGCTGCCAGATTCGTCCCTACTCTGTCGCGGTTCGATTCGGCTTCAGCGCCCAAGGTCGGGGCTGCGAGGCTCATCCAGAAATACGCTTCTCCTTCATCCTTTGTCAGACCGAGGCCGTCCAGATACATCAAGCCCAGGTTGTTCTGAGCGCCTGCATGTCCTTGCTCTGCGGCCTTGCGGTACCAGCGAACAGCCTCCGCGTCATCCTTCACGACACCTTGGCCGTTGTCATACATTGAGCCCAGCGTAGCTTGAGCCTCTGCATTCCCGCTCTCGGCTTGCTTGATGAGTGTGTCAACGGTCGTTTGGTTCTCGGCCGCTCTTCCATCGGGCGCATCGGATCTTGCCTGTCCTGCTGTATCCAAGTCCAGGACAAATCCCCCACCAAATCTCGCGTCAAGGTTGCGGACAATTTCTGTCGAGTCTTCCATAGCGATGCTCCCGGTTTTTGAGAAGTCCAGATCCGTCGGGAATGTCCAGTTGACCAACCTGAACTGTCCGCCTTGGACGAGAATCACTGAACACTCACTGGCAGCGAGCCTTCGTTGAAGGGATGAAGAGTCGGCCGATGTACAGGCCTTGTACATCGGCGAAGCGCGCTCCAATTTCTCCCAGACGAGAGCATCGACAGGAAAAGGCGGCGATGAGTGCTGTCCAGCGGATCCGCCAGTTGCTCGCGAGAGGATAAAGACAATAGCACCCGCGACGAGAACGATGGTGACGACCGCGAATAAGAGTAGTCGGGTGACGAGGTTTCGTGCGGTAGCCCCCTTAGACGTCTGGGCCGATGCCTTTGGGAGGCTGCACTTTTCATGCGCTCCCTGCGTTGATAGGTCGGTGCCGGGTTGCTCTGTTCTGGCGGGAAAGAGATCTTGTACGCCGGAAACTGGTCCGCATGAAGTTGGTTTAGTCTCTTGGTCCGTCTCCCGAAGCGTGTTGGGTTCCGCTTTTCGATTTCTCGATACGACTGGCGCGCCGCAACCAACACAGAAGTTACCAGAATTGGGAGAATCGACGCCGCACTTCGGGCACAAAATGCCCTGGCGTTTCTCTGGCCACTTAGACCTGTCCGACCGGCCGCCGTTCCAGAAGTACCAAACGGCTCCAAGGAAACATCCCCACACTACGATTGCGAGCATGATTGCTTTCCTGAATTAATTCATTACCTGCGAATAGGTCCCACAAATGCAATGTTCGTCGTCGTTCAATCCCGATAAGGCTCAGTGTCATCCGAGTGCTGGGCGCCTGGACTCCGTTGCTCAGGCCCCGGCGCGGAATCCTCCTCAGGAACGTCTTTCTTGCTGCGGGGATAAAAGACTTCAGGCTGCCGATCTTGCAACTTGTATTTCTTTGCAAGGCTGAACGAAACGGCTGCTAATGCAAGGCTGATCAGAATCACGCCCCAATGCATAGTGGAGCCATCAGTGAGATTCTCTGAAACAACCCAGGGCATACCCTCGATATAGTAATAAGCGGCAGGTATCAATACAGTCCAGAGAACGGCACTGATCAAAAAGACTCCCCGGAGTTTTATAAATACGGATCTCGTGTTGCGGGTGCCGACCATGGCAATAGCAAACAAGAGCAGCCACCATATAAATCCCGCCTCAATGATGCCTGGGGTCGTATCGAAAATCTGCCGATAGCCATCGTTCTGGTTTTGGCAAACCGTGTAGGCTGCCGCGAGCAACCACATTCCCTTATTGAGAAACCCGGCTGTGAAGAGCGTCACGATTGCGGCAATGACGTACTTCCAGACCCAACTGGCTTCCATTCTTAGATTCCTGCCCATTGGACTCGAACTCAAAGGGGATATTGGTTTTCGATTTGCTATCTCACACGCACCACAAATCGTTTGCCCTTCGGCCAGCGGACCACCGCATCCCGCGCACAGCGGAGAAGTGGGGACCAGCGATCTGGGTACCCTCGTTCCGCAGTTTCCGCAGAACTGGTTGGTGACGTCATTGGAAGTGCCACATTGAGTGCATTCAGTCATTGTTAAAGGCATAGGATTCCCAGGCTTAAAGTTGTTTTCTACATGTAGCACAAAACACTTGTTCCGATCCTGTCTGCGATTCGCAGGTGATCAGGTGAGCCCCAAACTACGATTGCGAGCGACGTGATGTCTCCTGACAGTAGTTTGCGGCCAGTCTGGTGTGCCGAAACACACCGGATTAACCGCCGCAATGAATCTACGATGGTGCAATTTGAAGTACATAGACTATATTCTATGTACTTCGTCAGTAACAGCAGAAAACATCGATGAGTGCTGCTCACCGATCCTAGAAAGCCGCTTGGCGTCGAAATCCGGAAGCGAAGGCTTGCGATGGGCTTGACCCAAGAGCAACTCGCCGAGCGCGCAGACCTGCATTGGACGTACGTGTCAGGGATTGAGCGAGGTCAACGGAACGTCAGCATCGTTAAGCTGTACCGTATCGCGACGGCGCTCCAGCTTCGGGTCCGAGACCTCGTGAAAGACGTTTGAAGTGGGGGATGTGTAGGATGCGACCGGCAAAGAATTGCCGGGAGGGTCAATGTGATCGAGTCGGTTGGCCTGCTGTAAACCGCAGTTTCGGCGGTGAGCAGCCGCGTTCCTCATCGCCATGAGGAGATTTTGCCAACAGTTTCAGCGGGCGCAGCCATATCCCACGGTCCGCTGGTCGCAATCTTTGAGAGCAACAGACAAGTCCTAGACTTCACGGCCGTCCCCATTAAGCACAACTCCCGCTAAAGCTGCACATTCCCCGCATTCAGCGTTACCGCCAAGAACCCACATCAACAAAAACCCGTGCCTGCTCGGAAAATACTTTGTAACCCCGAAGGCATATCGCAGGCCAGGAATGTTTTTCCCGGAAGTGACGGGTGGCCTGATGGAAAAAACAAACGCAAGGGCAAATCCAAGGCGTGTCGCGAGCCACTAGGTAGTGATAACCGAAGGTGGTACTTGAGTGAAATTCATTCGAGCCCACCCCGGTTAAAACGTCGTAAGTCCTCAACCGCAAGGGAGGCAGACGTGGAAGCCCATCATGTCGAAGTTAATTGGCAAGCTCGCAGTCATCGCTGTTTACACCGTTGCATCGGGTACTGTGGCCGCTGTCGCTGCGGTGAAGAAAACCGATGTGGGAGCAAAGGTGTGGAGTCGTGTTCTTTGGAATTACGAGGTCCAGAAGTCGCGAATCCACACCGCGTACAAGGATGGCTACGCGGCCAGCAAGTCGAAGTTCAATGACCTCAAAGCCAAGGTGGAAGCCAGAGCTGAGGCAAAGGCAGTAGCCGACAATCTCGTCAAAGATGATGATCTTTACGAGACCATGAAGGTAATGTTGGCACAGCGTGCGGCAGCACACAAAGCGGCCATGATCGTGGCTGAGTAGTTATCCGTCGGTCACCCGGGGGAGAGCGAAAGCTCTCCCCCTTTCTATTGCTTCAAAGTGTCGCCAAGTAACTTGATTTGACTCATTTGGGCCGGTCCTTAGGGACCGGCCTTTTCGTTTTTAGGCGTGTCGTTCGGGTTCTGTATCCGGAGCCTGATGAGCGGGCGACCGCCATTGGCCCTATAGGGCGAAACACTACAAAGGAGCTACATCGTGAAGAAAGTGACAGCGATTACTATCTGGCTGTTCGCATGCCAGCAAATCCTGGGTTTCCTGAATGGTCAGGGAAAGCAAGGATACGTGGTGAATCCGATCATGTTGATCGGAAGCCTTTGCGGTCTCGTATTTCTTACCGTTCCCGTCATCGGCTACATGCTTTTCGGGAGGAAAGCATAGTGGGCACGCTTATCCGCTTTCCGTCTCCTGACGACCCGCGTCCGGAGCCACCAGCCCCAGCTTCTCCCATGCGCATGCCGCGGTCGGTGGAACCGGTTGCAACGGATGCGGTCTCCATCCGCGTTCTCCCAGCACCGTCGGGACGCCTAAGAGCGCCCCTCTCCCAGCACTTACCGTTGCGCATTATCGCGTAGCTCAACATTCACCGAGCCGCCGTTAGCTATGATAGCTGGCGGCGGCGCCTCAATTTGCCTGGAGTGTGTCCCAATGATGATTTCAATTGGATATTTGCGTTTTACCGATGCAGTTCAACGAGCTTCATTTTCCGTTCGTCAGCGGGCTGCAAGCGTCCTGGCCTGGCGCGCGCTTCGTAACTTCGCCGCGGTAGTTCCATGGCAAAGTGTCGGAACAAATGCAGCCATGCGCGAGAGCCTCTGGTGCGAAGTCGAGAAGCTCTGCAACGTGGCGGGTCGCAAGTTCGGCGTCCCAGGCGAGATGGTGGAAGAAGCGTGCCCGGAGGTATCGCTGCTCAAGGTGCTCATGACCGAGCGACTGAAGCCGCAACCTATCGTGATGCCCATGACGTTTGTCGGCATCCACAAGAGCTAGGCGCATAGCCCGGCAGCGATGCCGCCGGGCTACACCGCAGACCCGTGCTATACAAAGAATTGCTCAATTAAAAGCGAGTAGAACTACTTTCACTTGCATGATTTGCTGAAATCAGCTCTGATCTGAATATGGCCGATGAAACCAATGTATCTCTTAAACCTATTTTCTTCGTACAGCAGGAAGCACTGTACTTGGCAGTATCCAACCCGTTGCCCATAAGGATAGATCTTCGCGTCAAACTGGTCATCCCTAACCGACTTGTGATTAACTTGGACCAAACGCCAATCGCCCGTGAACTGCCAGCCAACGCCGAAAGGGTCGTTGTAGGAGCTTGGAATCTCAACCTGCTGGCCGACGATGCTCATTTCGAATCACTGAAAGAAAAACCGATAAAGGCATTCGTGAGTTCCACAGCCGCAGGGGTGTCAGACGAATTCACCGAAACAACTTGGCGCCAGTTGTTGGCGAAACCGGATTAGCTCAAAGACAAGGGCCGGGAATCACTGTTCCCGGCTTCGTTGACAGAGAAGGCTCTCTTCCACCATTACATCAGCCCTTTCCAACCGCCCAAGCGAACTTCCCGTCTAGAATTGCACCAACATCCACGCTTTGGGGAACCTCATCTCTACCAGCTATGACTTCCGGCTCTGGAAATAGCGGATTTCCCGGAGACCATAGTTCCACACTCTCCGAGTGGTCCTGGTAATAATCGGAATCTGTCGTTACGCGAATCGGCTCGTGCATTCCAGGCGCCAGATAGGAATACTCGCGTGCCCCCAAGCCGCGCACTTCAATGCCCGGCGGCCGCGCCGACTCACTGCATACCACTCGGTCCAGATCATCCAGTGTGAGTTTAGGGAGCGCGCGAATCGATAGCTCCAGACCGCCATCAGTCGCAGCATCCAGATCAAGACCTGATCCCGCCTGTTGAATCGCAACCTCAAGGTCATCGACGATCCGATCACGCCCTACATTGGTCAACACAGTGTTCGAGATCATCTTCGGCAACTGCGATAGGATTGGTTGGAGTTTCCCTACAACACTCACGAACAACCCAATCCGGTCTCTGAGTGCTCGATAAACGTCAGTTTCGACGGTGTTGTTATAGTGAAGATTGACGATCCGGATCACTGGGTTTTCCTGTCCCAGGCGGTCAATTCGTCCTATGCGCTGCTCAACGCGCATAGGGTTCCACGGCATATCAAAGTTCACAAGAGCTCCGCAGAACTGGAAGTTAAGACCTTCCGCTGCCGCGTCAGTGCAAAGCAAGACGTCGGCCTGGCCGTCGCGGAAACGACGCTTCGCCTCATCACGCGAGATCGCAAGCCAGCTTCCATCGGGGTTATGGATTTCTCCCCCGCGCCCCGAGTAACACATTAACCGCAATTTGGATTTCTCGCTGAGGTGTTTCCGCAAGAAGTCCATCGTGTCTGTGTACTGCGTGAACACCATGATACGGTCATAGCCGCCCTTGCGAAGCTCCTGGAGCACAGCCTCCAACTTCTCCAATTTCGAATCTGGCGGCAGCGCCTGTATTCCCCGCAGGAGGTCCTCGATCGCTGTTCGTTCTTCGAATGTCAGAGCCTCGCGCTCCAGCGCGGCGGCCTCTTCTGTGTCGAGTAATTCGTCATCAACGTCGTTATCGAGAAGATCTTCATCCAGGCTCTTGTTTGAAGCCTCGCCGCGAGCCGCTGTGATCGCTTCCAGGTGGCTCTTCAAGGTCTCCTGCAAGGCAGAGAAACTGCTGGCGAGACGGCGACGGTAAATCGTCATAACGAACCCGACGGCATTCCGTTCTTTCTGCGAAGCTCGGTTGTACGAAGTCGAGATGTATTCCTCCACCGCCTCGTAGAGTTTGCGTTCGTCCGGGCTAAGGTCGATAAACTCATCGTTAACTGACCGCTCGGCGATCGGCGTTTTGATCTTTCCTGCTTTGTAGTACTGACGCAGCAGTTCGCGCGTGTTCCGTGAAACAAGACGTCTGATGGGAGTGTTCGCGCGCATTACTGCGACTGCCGCTTTGCGGTCAGCATTCTCAAGTTGGCGTCTGGGCACGTTGGCAACATCCCTGATCGCGTGAAGCACACGAGTCGCCCGAAACTTACTCCCCGAGCAGAACCTGATTACCTCTTCTGGACGAAGCTGGCCATAACCAGTCTCGACGGCACGAAAGAGCCGCGCCATCTCATCCATCGCTTCCGGCGCAGGGTTCGGCTGCTCGACCATTTCGAAGAATTTAAGAAATGCCGCTTCTGTCCACTGAGGCGGCAGTCCCAGCAGGTTCATCAAGTCCCAGACCTCGATAGGAGCCACCTGCATGGGTGTCGCGGTGAGCAGCAATAAGCCCTTCGTCTGCTCCTTCAGCAAACGCATCATACGCAGCAGCTTGTTCGGACGAACATCAGTTCCTGTGCCGCCGGAACGCCGCCTGGCATGGTGAGCCTCATCCAGGACGATGATGTCCCAGGGCTCGGCCTGCAAGAGTTCCTGCGCGCGCTCATTGCGCCGCATCAGTTGACTTGATGTGATCACCACTGGCTGTTGATGCCATTGGTTCGACTCTACAGCCTTCCAATCACAGCCTTTCTTGGCTGGCGAGTCGTACCAACAAAGGCGCTTTCCGTCATAGATTGGCCAATTAAGGTTGAACTTTTCACGCAGCTCGATTTGCCATTGGCGCAATACAGCTTTTGGCGCCATGATCAATATCCGCTTGGCTCTGCCAGCAAGCCATGCTTGGCGCAACAGGAGCCCAGCTTGAATGGTTTTGCCGAGACCAACTTCGTCGGCAATCAACAGCTTCGGAGGCCAGTTGTTGTACATTCTTTCGAACGCACGTATCTGATGCGGCCACGGAGTGACCGCCGCGGTCGCCTCGCCTACGCGCTCGCCCCCGTCAGGCATCGCTGGAGCGTGCTTGATGAAGCCCCACACTAATCGCCGCAATTCCGCAGCAGGCAGCCTCTGTTCTTGTTTTTTATCCTTATCCTGCTGTTCGCCTTCGTCTGCTTGCGGCAGTGGTTTCTTGAGTCTTGCGGGGCGATCGTCGGTTGGGAGAAACCGCAGAAGATCATCGCGCAGGGCACTGGGCACATCCATGGTAATGACGTGCTTTGACTTGTCCGCCCAGATACGTGCAAAGTTCAGTTCTTCCTCATCAACGCGCCGTGGCTCCGCACCCCAACTCGTAAAGATGTTTATCGACTCCCAGTTCTGCTTCCAGCCGGCGCCGGTTTCATTCAGGCTGCCATTCCATGCGAGCTTGTGGCCGGCCTTGTCTTCAATGATCCCTGCTTTCTCATGGAAAATTCCGTCCGAAGGAATTGGCCGACGGTTCACATCGCATGGTACGGCAACCTTCAGGTCGAGAATGCCTTTGCTGATCATCCACGCCAGCAATTCCAATGCGTCTGTGCCTTCGCTATTGCCTGGCTCAAGGGGACAGGCTCCGAGTTTTTGTTCGACTGCATCACGGAGTTTCTGCCCGCGTTCGATGGCTTCGATCTCGGGTGGGTTGAGTGTGCAACCTACGATCAGCCGCATGTGCCCGTTATTGCGAACCAGTCCTTCGATGCCGCGGGCGGCGAGTTTGAGAGCCACCGCCGAGAAGTAGCCGGTCGAGCGATCATATCGATCGGCCGTCTCCAGCGCGGGGACGTAGAAGATGCGCACGAGGTCGCCATCGTCCGGCGTGTACTTCAGCTTCCATTCACGATCTACGAGTAGGCCCATTCGTGTCCTCGGTGCTCTACTTCTATTTCTCTGTTTTCACTTCTTCAAGTTCAAGTGCATCTTCCTTCCAGAGAGCGAGCTGCTCTGGTTCGGCCACTTCTTGCGTGAAGGCCAGGCGGCGCAGATTCTCCAGCGCCTCGAAGTCACTGCCGAACTCGGCTACGTCGCCTTCCAGATCGATGCCGCTGTACGCCTTTGATACGGGCAGCACTTCCAGCACAGCGGCTAGGGCCGACAGGAACATCGGCTCTGAGTCCACCTGAGCGCGGTGGATCATCTCCTGCGCGTATTGCAGGTTCCTGCTGCGTGCTGCGTGCGCTGCATGATGAACGGCGTCAATCATGGCACGGGAGCCGTCAGCAGGCCCAAGCGCGCCCTTGGCTGCGCGCTTGGCACTATCCCATAGAATGAAATCGCTACCCTTCTTGTCGGCTATTCGGCCCACAACATCCTTATCCAGATCGACACCAACCGCGCGAGCGAGGCGCAGAGCTTCGTCATAGTCGAATCGGGGAGCCTTGTAGGCATCCCATGCCAATACGTAGAAAGAAGTCAACGGATCGAGATTGCTGCGGCCTTTCATGTGCGTCAGCTTTTGCAGTCGCCAACTCTTGACTTCGCGGCGAGCGGCATCGAGAGCATCTTCCGGGGTCACCTCGTAGGGATCCCATTCCTCAGCAAACATCTCTGCCTGCTTGCGCCGCCTGAGGATTTCTGGCTGCGGCCGCGGTGTGCCGCGACGCAATGGCCAGTGTTCCGAGAACTTCTGCAAGGCCGGGCCGAAAGATGCGAGATACAGATCCACACCGCCAATACCAGCCTTCTGGAATTCCTCAATGCGCTGACGGACAGCCTCCGCAACCAATGGTTCCACATCTTCCCAGTAGCTGACAGGTACATCGACCAACCGCACGGCACGAGGGCGGCAGGCCAAGAAGATAGTGCTGTTGGCCGCAGCCTTATTTTTGATGTGCATGCTACCTTCGGCTTCGGTATTGATGGGCCAAGACGCGGTGATGGAGAAACCAGCTTCCATCAGCCCTTTGGTCAAAGCATCCCATGCCCCCGTTGCCTTGTGCGTGAACATCAGCGTCATGATACCGTTTGCTTTCAACACTCGCCGGCACTCAGCAAAGATCGCCGCCATACGTTCTTGGTAATCGCGTCCGGCGAGTACCTTCGCGCCCTTCTGCCCTCTAAACTTTGCAGGATTGGCAACCGCCTCGTGTTCCTTGTCAGTCAGCGCCATGCGGAACAGGTCTGGCATTATCTGCCCGGCGGTGCGTTTGAGCCAGACATAGAAGTAGTCAGAGAGCTCTGCATACATCACATTGTCGTAATAGGGTGGATCCATCACGACAACATCCACTGAAGCGTCTTCGAGATGGTTGAGTGTGTCGCCGGACTTGCAAGTAATGGTGATTGATGGTGGATTGTAATTCGAAACAGGCGCGAGTCCAGTCAGCGTAGGAACATCACCCTTGCCGTTCGAATCTTCTGGACGAATCAGGCCACATAGCTCCTCGATGCACTTGCCTGTTTTTTCCATAGCCCATTCATACCCAAGCCCAGTGATCAGAGGAGCCATTTCCGCGTATGACCAGCAGAAGGCAAAATTGTGTTTGTCGAACATAGAGCGGACTCGCTCCGTAACGGCATCCCAGCGGCAACTGCGGTTACCATAGTTCAACATCGTGTCGAGCCCCAAAGCGAGGTAAACATAACCAGCCCTTCGCTGATCCGTGAGTTTACCTTCGAGAATGTCTGCATCGAGCATCTCGCGATAAACTTCAACCCCTATTCCGTGACACAGAAGCTGACGTGGCGAGAACATATCGGTCCACTTATATGCTCCGTACATTCGGTGGCCACGATCATAATTTGTCTCCTCGGGGAATCCTTCCGTCGGTACGATGTTCAGCGCCTCCCATTCCGGCAGCTTCTCGCCGATTCGCTGGCGAATGAATTCGCTGTTGTCGTCTTCTGGGCGGGGAGCCCGGAAGATTCGTTCCCACTTCAACTTCTTTTTCCGTGACTTCGTAAGACCGGCGAAAATGCTGCGCTTAACGGCGACCGCGTAAAGCTGTTCCCCCATTTGACCGCCCTGCGCCTGGACCTTGATTTCATCTCCGTCAATGACGCGTTCGCAGTCTGGGTATGGACAGCGTGAGTCCCCATTCGCTACTGTTCCCTCTGAGTGCTGTGCAGCCTTCTCGACAATCTCAAAGCTACAAACACGATGCCCCGTAGTCTGAGGATGAAGTTTCACGCCGGTTCCGTCGCTGGAGAGATTCCAGTTCGGCGATAGCGGTACGAGACCTTCACAGTAAGGACAAGTAATAGTGCGAGCGTAGAGGTAGCCCATAATCTGAGTACCGGGGGCTTCCTCGGGAAAAACGCCAAGATATTTGGGCTCAGCCAGCCGGATGAATCGCTTCGCTAAGGCCGCAAACTCTTCGCCAAGTGCTGCGCCATATCGAGCAGGAGCTTCGAATGTTGCGAACTGCACAAGCACGGCAACCGGATTTAAGTCATTGGAAAAAGTGTTCAGCCCAAGCCGTACTGACTCAAACGGAATACTACCCCCACCGGCTGTAGGGTCAAGGACAGTCGGGCTGTCGATACCATTGCGCGGCTCCTTGAGCCACGAGAGATCCTCTGCGTCCGGAACCCACTGGAACGCGCGGGGATATCCATAAGGATTAGCCCCCAAATCCTCGCCTGTTCTCTTTGCAAGGTCAATCCGCCTCTTGGTCTTGACCGGATCACCGTGAATACCTACCACATGCAGGAACTTCTCACGGTCAGCATCCGCAGGCAGCAAACAGCTAAGGATAGCAGCGCGTGAAGCCACCAGCGGCCGTCGTGCCCACCAGACATGCAGGTAATACGTAGGCGGCAGCGCCGTCATCGAACGGCGTTCACGCACGCTCTCTTCACCGAGAGCGGCAATCGGCAGCCACTCTTCGATTAAACGTCTATCAGAGGACATCCAGGCCCTTTCAGTGCTTGTGGTTGGGCTCCGTGAGCAGGTAGCGAAGGGCGGTCAACACTCTACGCGGATTCTTGCGGTGCATGGCCATGCCGAGCCAGTATGCGGCTTCCTCGCGTCCCATGGCCTCAATACCCTCGGTGACCGAGCGCATCCGCTCACGGCTGCGCATGGGCGCCAACGCGCGGAAGAGCAATCCAAGACGCAGTGCCAGGTCCTCGGTGATGTTGTAGCCGCGCACACGATCCAGTGACTTTGGCAGCTTCATCCCGGCCTGATTCAGCCGGCGAAGCACCCGTTGCTCAACCAATTCCAGGTTGCGGCCGCGGAGACCAGCAACGCGCACGGCGGTGGTGAGCCGAGGGCTTGCCGGGGACGGCATCTCCCAGACCTCGATCTCCATGTCGCTGGGAGCGTGGTTGCGTACGCGCACCTCATACTGCGGCACCGACTTGGGCGTCTCGACCAGCGCCAGCCGGGGAATCCGTGAGACAGCTTTCACTGCTGCACCTCCGCGGTGGCGCTGACGTAGGCAGCACCGCTGGCGTATCTGATAAGTTTTTCCGTCAGCTTCTCCGCGGCATCACCGGCCATCTCCAGCCCCTCATTGAAACGCAACTCGTACTGGGCCTCAAGCCTCTGATCCTTCGCTGCACGAAGCTGAGCGTCCAAGAATTCCTTTACTGGTTTTGCGTCATCGACAGGCCCGCGGAACTCAAGCTGTAGTTCGCCTCCGGCGGTTGTAACGTATCCACCGTTGAAGTCCACCGTTCTGGTTGCATTGCTCACTGAACCAATGACACCAAGCAAACGGAAGGCGTCTGTCGCATCATAGATCTTGATTATCAGCGCGCCAATCTTCTGCACCTTTGCTGAACGTGCCTGCTCCCACAACCTGGTCAGCGCCTCTTTGAGAATCCCCTGCGCGGTGAACTGCTGCTGTCCAGGGCCTGCTGGAGTTACGACTGGCGGCTCGCCTATAGGCGAGCGCCCTGGCGCTCCAGGAGCGCCTCCTGATGGGCTAAACAGGCCACCCTGACCTCCGGTGGTAGTCGTCAGACCGGGACTGGGTGTGCCGGGCACCTGTGCCACCGGCCGCGGCCAGATACGCTTCTCTGTCGCAAAGGCCATGGTGAAGATCTGCGACTGCTCATCGACGATGATCATGGCGGCAGGATCGCCCTTACCATAGAGAAGGTCGCCACGCTGATAGACGTACTCGCCCAGTTCCACGCCCTTCCGTATTCCCTTGAGGAACACGTCATTTTCGATCAGGATTGGAAGCGCCGGGTCTCGGCGGAACTCATCACGCAGTGCAGCAGCAGACATCTCACCTTTACGAAGCGGTGTGCGGTCCCGGGTGAACGTCGGAGAATCGGGCTCATCTTCAGGCAGCCGCAGTTTCTTTAGGTCGCCTAACGCCCGTGTGACAGCCCTCTGTCCATCGCCGGGGCGATCGCTCGTAGCTACATCCAAAGCCGTATGAGCCAACTCAACGCCAGCCGCGGCGATCCTGACACTGGATGGGTAGAAAACGTGCCGGTAGGTCTGTTGGATCGCGATGGCAAGGTCTGTGAGAGACTTCGACTCCCATTCTCGGACTTTGGCCTGCTGGTGTTCAGCAAGATCCTTCATTCGCTCCGGGTTCTTCATTTCAATGAGTGCAAGCCGGCGAATCATCTTTGCACGCATGTCATCCTTGCGAACCTCGTCCGCAACGAGGAAGACGACATTGTTTCGGAAGATCCGGAAATCCGTTCCAGCTGAACCCTTGCGATCAAAGATTCTGGCGATCAGGTCGGGGACCGCATCTACGGAGCCGCCGACAGTCAATCCGTCATAGGACATCAGCGCCAGCAACGGCCTGCCGTCACCGATTTCGTCGGGAACCTCATAGGGTCCCGACGGGAACGGGATTGTCTGAAACCGTCCTGCGCTGAACGTCTGCTTGATGCTGTCGTTCAGTTCGGCGCGGGCCTGTTCTTTGTCAACGCGCTGCTCCTGCCGGCGGATAATCTGTGTCAGGTTCGCTTCGGTCAAGAAACGCATTGGAGCCGTGGGACGGTCGTCCAGGTACGCCGACATCGAGATGAAACGCTTGCGCGCATCCTCAATGAAGCCGATGTCTGTCGCCGGTCCAAGGATGGAGTATCTCAGCCGCTCAGGAGCCACACCCTTTAGAGGTTCGTTGAATGCGAGGGAGTTCATGAAGATCGTGCGCGCCACGAAGGTCGCATAAGGCGACAATCCGCGATAGTTCGCGTCATCAATCTCCTGGGCCAACGCACGAGCCGGTGCCGTGGCGGTGATGTCACTCCGGATAGCAGGCACGAAGCCGGATTGAGCCAGGCGAGTGACGATCTCGTTGTAGATCGGCGCGTAGCCCGGATCCAAATGGTGCAGGTGGATGGCGGTCGCGTTGACCGACTTCACGGCCCAGACATTTGCGATGGTGCGAGTGAGTATCCGCAACATGCCTCGCACACGCTGAAAATTATTCAGCGTTGCCAGCTTAGAGGTCAGTACATCGAGCACCTCCGGATGCAGCGGATAGCTCAAACGGAACGCTTCGATGGTTTCGGATTTGAGTGCCTCCGGGTCCAGCGAGTCTTGGTTGTCAGTCCAGAGCCGGCGATAAGTATCGATGACCTGCCCCGCACGCTCAGCGTCGATGTTCTCGAACAGCCGGCGCTGGAGAACTTTTATGGTTTCGTCGTCTTCCGTGGGATTCAGGAGAGTTGCCTTGCGAGCCGATACGCTCTCGGCTTCAGCCATCCGATCGGCAATGAACTGGTTTTCTGGGGAATAGGCATCGACGGGTTGGCCATCCTTGCCAATCGCAAGCGTGTACACCAGTGCAGCGCAGGGAGAGCTCTCCACAGCTTTGAACAGGGATGTGAGGAACGCGGTGAGCTGCTGATCTGGAGCGCCCGCCAGACCGCGCGTCTTCCGCAGGTAGACGGATAATTCGTCGAGCAAGATCAGCGTGGGTTCACCGCCGAACAGTTCTGCGATGGTATCTGCGCCAGGCGACACCATCAGCTCGTCGCTTCGTCGCACGCGCTCATACCCTGCGTGGCCAGCGAGGGCGTACGCGATCTCTCCCCAAGGTGTCCGCGCAAAAATGCCATTTCCCATCGAACGGCCGTTTGCAGGGTCAGCATTCTCACCGTCGAACGCAGCGACCCTGACGTTCTTGTTCGGAACGAGCGCCGGATCGATAAACTCAGATACGTTTGCCACATCCTTCATACCTGCGGCAGCGTGGACAAGTGCGATTAATCCGTGAGTCTTGCCACCGCCATAGGAGGTGTCGAGGCGGAAGATGGCAGCCACTTCTCCGCCTGTGCCGCTAAGGCGGGCACAGACATTCGCCAGAAGATTTTGGAGACCACGAGTGGGATATGTATTGGCGAAGAACTTCCGAGGCTCCTGGTATTCGGCGGAGGCAACGCCGCGAACAACTTTAGCGAGGTCGGCGGCAAAGTCGGAGTCGGTCGCGCCTTTGAGCACGTCGGCGCGGGGGGTACAAAGGTCGTAGATCAAAGGCACACTTGACGAAAGGCGTTGCGGAGATGAGGCCACTGCTCGCTCCATGACTGAAAAGATGATGTCGGATAGGCATCTGATTATAGCCGCCCACAGGGAGAGCGGGAATCTCGAATTCTGAAGTGGGGTAAAAGAATCAGCAGTTGCTGCGCACTCTTATGCGGTGTTTCTGAAGCTATGCGGTGGTGGTGGAGTTGGAACACGAACTCTGATGGTCTGAAGGCAGGTTGATCGACGATCTCGATGAACCTGTTTAATTGCCTTGCTCACCTTGGCAAACGAGTGACCGCCCCGTCCATACTTTCGTGGAAAGTTACAGCCCAGCTTGCTTTGATGGTGGCTCCCGGTGGACACCTTCGTCGTTCCGGTTGAACTGTCTCAAGCAAGCAACCATCCAAGTCTGCTCAGTACACCTGGAGCCATGAACATTCTCCCGAGAATTTGCTTGCATAGTGTCATAGATATGTTAAGGTCATGTATATGACATTCGGACACGATGACCAGAAGGACAGCTACGAAGCACTGTTGGCGGAATTGAAAGCAATAGACCGGGAGTTGGAAATTCTGGAAAATCGTCGGACGTTAGCTGTCAACAAGCTGCAACGCACCGAAGGGTGGAAGCTGCGTCAGTCGAAACCGCCTTCAACCATGGAGATGGTAAGAACCGTACTCAGGGAGTCTCAACAAGAGATTACAACCGCTGAAATCCGGGATGCGCTGTCAAATCGGTTCCGGATTGCCCCGGCGCCCAGTCTGGCCACAATGCTGTTCCGAGAGGGAAGCAAGCGGCGCTCGGGGATTTACAGATCGGTAGGCCCTGACAAAACCGGACGGTATGGATTACTTGCCTGGGGTGAGTCCGAAAACCATATCTCGGTAGAGTCTTTGACCGAATAACGCGCCCTGTTCGCGTATCCGACCCTACCTTGATTGGGCGGGATCACGAGCTTTTGACTATCGCCGTCCGTCGGCGGCCTGCCGGTTTTCCATTCGGTGTAATTGCTTCAGATTTGATCTAACCACGGAGATGTTGATGGCGATAGATGCAGTTGATTCGACCCACCGCAAAATGCGGGATTTCGCGCCGGTCCCATTCGGCGCTCTCTACAAGGACAAACTGGATGGCGCACCACTTCGGCTTTTGCTTCACCTGTTGGCGCTTCGAACCTTTTTCCGATACCAAGATGAGTTCGATGTGAGCGACTACCAAATGCTGCATGGTGTCAAAGACAAACTCCGGAAAACAGAATTCCCAAGCTCTGGCCTGACTCGGAACTCGTTCAAACTCGCACGTAGGAGATTGGAGAATCTCGGCTACATTCGCGTCCAGTTCAAGGAGAAACTGAACGATTGTAAGCATTACCGATATCAACTCGTGGCTGGTCGCGCCGTCCCGTACGCCGACGACCAGTGTCAGCCGGTGACACTCACGGTGTCTTCAAGTGATGCAACATATAAGGAAGAGATAGGAGAGCAACCCCAACATCAAATGCTCCCGGTTCAGCAGATCGATGGTAATTCAGGAGAGTTCGCTCCAACGGAATCTGTGCCAAAAGAGCGCCGCGACAAAAAGGCGCGGCGTTGTCGTGAGCTAAGTGAGGGTGGCCAAAGTACTGAACAGATACTCCTGGATGAGATCCTGAACTTGTACCCACGCAATAATTGTGACGCACACGAGATGCCTAACCCGGGAAAGGTCAAGGCGGCACTAAAGAATTTCCTCTTGGAGAACCCAACGTATGAGGAAGGAGTTCTGTTAAAGGCGATCCGCAACCGGTTCTCGTCCGAAAAGTCGCATCGCCAATCTCCGCACAATTGGATTCCCAATCTGTGCGACTACATCGATGGTCCAATTGACAAGTATGGCGGCCTTCTCCGGCGTGCTGATCGCAACAAAGTTCTGCGCCTGCCTGACCATACGACATTGCGGACGAGGTCATCACGTAGCCACCGTGAGGCAGCTACGGGGTAGAAATCTCAGCCATGTTAGGCGCGTCCACATGCGTTAGAGGTCCGTGCCGAGCTGCCGTCATATTCAGAATGGTCTTCGGGATGGTGGCCCAGGGAGCGCCAAGCGATCCTGGTGACCCCAGACCGCCAACTACGGTCATCGGGGTTGCGGGGACGTCCCTGATCGAGTTACGGCAGGTCTCAGGCGCCGGAAGCACTCAGACAACTGGTCTGGCGACTGCTGGAGGGTGTTCGAGGATTCCTCAATTCAGACGGGGCACTACGCCTGGGCGTTCAACACTGCGGATATGGACATCATTCTGGAGGGATCGGCGGCCTTGGCGGCCGCCCGTCGCCGGGAAACAATACGCCGGACGGTTTCGACGTTCAGGATTGTGACCGCCCTATTCCGTGTGTACCTGGCGGTAGAAAGGGACGCTCGGGCGTCACTACAACTCATTCGAACATCCGCTGGGTAGGCTGACTTCGCCAAAATGGCGTGACTTTCCTGGTGTTACATGCAGGACGCTACACCTCCCAAACTTGGGAAGCCGACCCAGGGACGGACGGGTAGAGTTGTCTTTGGGTGGTTTGAAAGTAGTATTTCACTAGATGCACCTTCGACACCCCCGGTTGAGCATTCAGAAGATCGCTGTACTGCTTAAAATAGCGGTATGCCTTGTTTCCGCTCAGACTGTTCAGCCGCTTCCGGACTGTAGGTATGTCTGTCTCATCAACAGCAGCCTTGAGACCGAGACAGCCTAGCCATTTCTGGGCATCCCATCCCTCCATGGTGGGCTTTCCCTCTCCCGCGTGAAGGACGAGGCGGGTAAACGGATCAAACGTCTCAGCGGTGGACAATAACGCACGCAGGGTTCCCACCTCTTTGGGAATGCTCCGAGTAGTGCATTGACGTTCGATGCGCGTGATGGTAGGTGGGGGAGCACCTCGCGTGCCCCCAGGCGAGTACCCCCCAGGGTAGAGAAACGGTTCGTCAGTATCAATCCTTTCAGCAGTCTTGTCGTAAACCCGATAGTAGTCTGTATGCGAGCCGAAATATAATGTCCGCGTACCGCGCTTTGTTTTTGATCCCCATCCGGGAAACTGTTCCGACGATTGCTTGAACTTCACCTCAGCGTGCGTGCGGAACCAGTCTAGAGAAGCTGGTATATCTACCGCGAAATCGACACGTACGACTCGCAGATCCAATACCTCTTCAGGACTGATCTCGAAGTACTTCGGAATCTGACGTAGCATTTTTTCGGCCGTGAGGTGTCGGACATCCTTGAGTTCGAGTTTGTGTCCTCCGGGGCGCAAATCGCCACGTTTGCCATCGTGACTGGTGTGTATCACGGCAATTTGCACCTTCTGCGGCTTATCCAGGCGCTTCCCGTCAGGTCCTACGTTGAGAAAATGCACGTCTTTATGGAGCCTCGCGTACTCAGACTTCGGAGAGGGGCGTGAACCCCCGCGGCACCCGAAGGTCGGGTGCAGAGAAATTCCCCACGGGACTTGTAATTCGAGAGCATCAATCATTCAGTTTCTTCATACCACCGCGCGACGACCGCCCGCAATGAGGTGAGTCACCGTCCAGATCCAAGTCGATAGATCTCATCAGTACAATACCGTGTTGTACCTGCGAGACCGGTCCAATACTTTGGTCCAATCTGAAAAGCTGTTAACTTGTTTTCAAGGCACATTACATGTGCCTACTCGCTGAAGGTGAGGCCCGGCCACGGGACCGATCCGGAGGTATTAGAGGGGGAAGAGCCCCGGTCGGTCCCCACCGGCTTAAAGAATCGCTGATTTCCCTGTCAGGCCATCGTGGCCAAGGGGTGCGACTCTCCTGCATTGATCCACCCAATTTGAATGAATCGCGCGCGATGCGTGCGGGGAGAGTTGTATATGCAAGAACATCGCACTTCGGTTGTTGAGAAGTTCTTATTCGCACGCAAGGAAGCTGCATTCAGCCTTGGCGTATGCGTTCGCAGCATTGATTACTTGATCGCCAGAGAAGAACTGGCCACCCGGCGAATCGGCAAGAAGGTACTGGTGACGCGGGAGTCTTTGCGGCGGTTTGCGCAAGGGAATCATCCAGAGGCCCTGAACTCAGAGCAAGAAGAGTCGGTGAACTAATGCCAAGAAAGAAGCAGTTGCCGACCGATCTGCCACGCGGGGTATTCGAGAAGATTCACGGATCAGGCATTTATTGGATCCGATGGGCCGACGCAGCCGGGAAGCTGCGTCGAGCCCGTGGCGGCAACACAGTAAAGTCCTCGGTCATAAAGTTGAATCGTCTCCGCGGTGAGAAGCTGGATGGCATCTTGCCGGAGTCGAAGAGGGAAGCAGCACCAGCGGCCATCATTACACTGGGAGACCTCATCGATAGCGCCAAGAAAGCCAAGAAGCAAAACCTTGCCACGTATGATTTGGGCCTCAAGTACGATCGCATCCGGGAGAGCTTCGGCTCTCGTCCGGCTGACACCATCACCCAAGACGAGATCATCAAGTGGCTGGACGAGGAGATGGAAGACCGGGAATGGAAGCCAGCCAGCCGAAATCGCTACCAAGCAGCATGGAGTTCAATCTATAAGGTTGGCATCCTGAGTAAGCGGGTGAAGGAGAACCCCGCGTCCGGCATCACCAAGCTACAGGAGGACAACTCTCGTGTCCGTTTCCTCAGCATGGAGGAGGAGACGAAGCTGCGGGCTCGCATCAAGAAGTATTGCCCTGGTTATGTGCCGATCTTCGATCTTGATCTCCACACAGGGATGCGCGTAAGTGAACTGTTGCGCGGAGTCGTCGGTGACTTTGATCCGGCCACGGGGATGTTCACCGTGCATCAGAGGAAGAACAGGAATGCTCCGGCCTTGCGGTATGTGCCGCTCACTCCAATCGGCATCGCTGCCTACAACGCGCTGTCAGCCGGCAAGAAGAAGGGCGAGCCGTTGTGCATCAACATCGAAGGGAATCCGATGTCCGATGTCAGGTACTGGCTTCCGACGGCGATCAAGAGCGCGAAGCTCGATGATTTCAAGCCCCATGATATGCGCCACACGGCCGCAAGCCGTTGGGTGATGGCGGGAATTCCACTGGCCCAGGTTGCAGGCTACCTGGGTCACAGGAATATCCAGATGACTATGAGATACAGCCACCTTTTGCCAGGGAATCAGGACCGCGCCATCGAAGCGATGATGAGCTATTACAAGCCGAAAGGTACAAAGAAAGGGACGGGAACTGACTCTAAAACTGACACCAGCTCTCGGAGAGTGCGAATAGGCCAATGAAATGGCACATCGGATCGGACTCGAAATCAGACGTGGGGGTAACTCCACCGGGGGTTCAAATCCCTCCCTCTCCGCCAGTCCTTTTTCATCAGCGAGATAAAGTGTTCCTATTCTAATAGCTTATGTCTGCTGCCATCAGTGGGCGTATTTGACCGAGCATCCGTATGGTTGGCTTGCCGTCACCGCCACTTGCGTGCCCGCCATCGACTCCTCAAGTGCGGCAGTCACGTAATTGGTCGCCCCGGCGATGTCGGACTGCTCCGTGGTTGGCTTGTCATCAATTGCGCCATCATAGATGAGCGTTCCTTCAGGATTAATCACGAACATTTCAGGAGTTGTCTTCGCTCCGTAGAGATGGCCTAGTTCGCCTGCCGGATCAAG
The DNA here is from genome assembly GCA_963786435.1 of uncultured Acidobacteriota bacterium. Lineage (GTDB taxonomy): Bacteria > Acidobacteriota > Terriglobia > Terriglobales > Acidobacteriaceae > TOLSYN. Next base: position 350,374 of record CAWAZK010000001.1, on the reverse strand, counting down.
CAACACCGCAGTGGGAGCCGCACCCATTCGCTTCACGTAATCGTTCTCCTGCTCGGCGGTCACATAGCCCTGCTGGCCAGGAGCCGAGGAGATCACCGTGAACCAGATCACACCTTTGCTTGTCCAAAGCTTCTGGAGCTTTTGCATGTTCCCACTCTCATAGTGCTTCTTTGTGTATGGGCATCCTTGGTTATGCCATTCCAAGACGACGTACTTTCCTCTGTAATGATCGAGAGTTTGCTGATGATCGTTCGAGTCGGTCGCCGTGAAGTTGGGGGCAGGCTTTCCAACGCGAACAGCGGCAATAGGCAGTACGAGCAGGAATACGAGCGCGACCGCGAGCTTTATCTTCATTTCCGACGACTCCTTTTTTGAGTGGTCAATCTGTGAATCGGTGCATCGAGGAGATATGCATCCCGCCCGTTCAGGACGAGTACACCCTTTAGACGCTCGGGCTCTTGCCGGAGATATTCTGATTTCTTTACCGTCAGGCTGACCTTGCCAGCACGGCTCGCTAGTTCCTGCGGTGCTCCGTTGTCGATCTCTGCTTGCTCGGTCGGGAAAAATTCAGCTTGCGTGATTGGCTCGGTTGAAACCAGCGTCAACCGAAAGCTGTCCGGCGAATTCACTGCCTCAGGTCGGTAGCTGGCAGGCAGTAGTGTGGGGAGCCGTTCGCCAGCAGATTGGAGCAACTGGTGCTCCGAATCATTGATGCTCGTGGTGCTGGCAATTCGGATTGGCGATTGTAGATGCGTTCTTTGCGGAACGCAGATGTCGTGACAGACCAGCCAGCGCAGGTCGCCGCCCACGGTTATGGTGCCGGACTGAGCGGTAGCAGGAATTTGGAAAGAGGAGAGCAGAACTGTCGTGCCCTGATAACCGTAGTCGGTACCAGCACTTGTGGTCAGGCGCATGGGCGTCGGCCACTCCAGTTCTCCGGCTGTCACCCCTGCGGGAAGCTGCCACTGAATTCGGGGTGGCTCGCCCGAGTCACCAGGATTCTTCCAGTAGATGTGCCATCCGCTGTCGGTAACGACCTGAATCCCGACATTCACCTTGGAACCCGGTGCGGCTGCCGACATCTCAATGACCAATGAGGCTCTCGAATGTACGGGGTGCTGCGGGGTGGAATGGACACACCCAGACGTGAGCACAAGGAGACAAGCGCAGCTAGCCAGCAATCGAGACATAGAGCTGGGAGAGATTATATTCGTCGGCTCTGCCTGTCGCTACAGCCACCCCGACCGTTGGAAGGCTGTTGCCCGACCGGTTGCGGATCATAAAAACAGGCCGCGAAGACTGGTTTGTCCAAGTCGCGGCCTGCGTGTTCACGGATGTCAGCCCTCCCCTGCGCGTCTTCTTGAGGAGGAGTTGTATTCAGTGAAGGGCTTCAATCCAAACATCTATCGTTCAGGTTTGTAAGGAGAGTCTGCTCCCACCTCGCTCGTACGGGAATGCATAGGAGCACTTAGTAACCGGAAGATATTCTCCTTACTCCACGTGAGGCGAGATGCAAATCATGCGAAGCACATCCAGACCACTTTTTACGTCTGCTTAGTTTGCGGTGAGGTCACGGACAACCCGAACCGAAGCGGAGCACTGCCCCATCTGCAACGCCCCGCCGTCCGCTGAGCCGTTTTGAGTTTGAATTGAGCCTGTATCCGACGTGCTGACCTCTGCTCGGTTCGAGAATGAGTTCTATCGTCTTGATGTTGGGTCGGGTTAGGACTCGGCCTTCATCCGCACCAAAACAGCAAAAGCCCCTCGGCCGACGACGGCTCGGGAAATATGTCGCGAACGCCCTAACGCCGCCAACCATAGCCACGCCGTACATCATAGCGGTAGGCATACGGTCTCGCGTACCCCGGACCAACCACAACATTTCCCGGATAAACATATCCCGGCGCGACTACAACGGGTGCTGAACCTACCACGGGAGCAGGAGCTACAACCACTGCGGGAGCCGGAGCCACTACGACTGGTACATTGCCAACTACGACTGGGCCGATGCCAACCCGGAAGACCACCTCCGCGTTTGCCTTGGAAGGAGCGGCCAGCATCGCCGCGAACATCAGAGCTACAACTGCGACCATCGCTTTCTTCATCATCGTCCTTACCTCAGTGTTCATGCTCGTCTAAACACACGGCATTCAGAAAAGTTGCGGCGGGAGGCCGTGCCGCATTCCTCGCCTTCCTCAAAATCGCCTCAATTTGCTCGCCGGGCAGTTTTGATCTTCCAGTGTGAGCGAGGGTGGCGTGTTCTGTACAACAAAGGCATCGGCGACTGGCAAACAGCGTTCTTCCAATGCAAGGCAATGCTGCTGGGGAGCGAGTTGATTTCACGTCCAGTGGGACGTATGCTTTAAGCATTACAAAGCCGTTTTCGAACCACTCATCAAGTAGCTGAACCCATAGCTACCTTATGCGTGTTGATTGGGTCGGCTCGGCTTGGGGGTGGATGTATGAAGAACGAAAAAGCCCCGTCCCCCGCGATTGAAGCCAACTTCCGTGCCCTTCTTGAAGCCGCCCCAGACGCGATGGTAGTGGTAGATGCCGAAGGCAAAATCATTCTGGTGAATGCGCAGGTTGAGAAACTGTTTGATTATTCCCGGTCAGAGTTGATCGGCCAGTCCGTCGAAATCCTCGTCCCCGAGCGTTATCGCGATCAACATCCACGTCATCGTCAAGGCTTTGCTGCCGTCCCGCGTGTAAGGTCAATGGGAATTGGACTCGAACTGTTCGGGTTGCGAAAAGACGGAAGCGAGTTTCCGTCTGAAATTAGCCTCAGTCCACTCACCACGGGGGAAGGGACTTTCGTTATCAGTGCTATCCGCGATGTATCGGAGCGTAAGCTGGCCGAAGCTCAGATTAGGGAACTGAACGATGAAGTGGAACGGACGCTTCTTCGGAGGCGGACTCAAGATGCTACCGCGCGACTTGCCGCAATAGTAGAAGGTTCAGAGGATGCAATCGTCGCCTATGGGCTGGACGGAGTCATCACGGACTGGAATCAAGCAGCTACGCGGCTATTTGGATATTCGAAGGAGGAAGCAGTGGGGCAACATATCTCAATCATTGAGGCCCCAAGCCGCGCAAACGAGTACACGGAAATATTGAAGACCGTTGCTGCTGGCAATAGAATCCAGCGCCTTGAAGGGCTTCGCCGCCGCAAGGATAGCAGTTTGGTGGAGGTTGCGTTCACTGTCTCACCAATTGCCGGCGAGGACGAAAAGATCGTTGGCGCGTCAAGCATCGTGCGTGACATCAGCAGCCGCAAACGCATGGAAGAGGCACTGCGTCGAAGCGAAGAGCGGTTTCGTCTTGTGGCACGAGCTACCAAGGATGTTATATGGGACTGGGATGTTAGGAGTGGAAGGATATGGCGCAGCGAGACCTTCTGGGAGCACTTCGGGTATCCACCGAAGGCTACGGAACCAGACTCGGAGTGTTGGAAAAAGCTGCTTCACCCTGAAGATCGAGATCGAGTTTGGAATGGATTCCAGACGGCACTTTTACGGCTGTCCGATTCTTATGAAGTCGAGTATCGCTTTCGAAGGGGAGATGATTCCTACGCAGTAGTGTTGGATCGCGCATACATTGTTTATGACGAAACTGGGCAACCGACACGCGCAATCGGTGCCATCACAGACCTGAGTGAGCGCCGTGTATTGGAGGAGCAGTTCCGGCAAGCCCAGAAGATGGAAGCTGTGGGGCGGCTGGCCGGAGGTATCGCACATGACTTCAACAATCTTCTAATGGTAATCACGGCGTACACCGAAATGACTTTGGAGAAACTCAGCCCCGAAGACGGAATCCGCAACAATCTGGCACAGGTGCAAAAAGCCGCTGATAGGGCGGCATCCCTGACCCGCCAATTATTAGCGTTCAGCCGCAAACAAGTGCTCTTGCCGTGCATCATCGACTTGAATTCAGTGGTCGAAGATGCTTTGAAGATGATTCAGCGGCTGATTGGCGAGGACATTGAGTTGAGCGTTTCGCTTGCTAAGACTTTGCTGGCAGTGAAAGCTGATCAGGGGCAGATTGTTCAGGTCTTGATGAATCTGTGCGTCAACGCTCGTGACGCCATGCGCGATGGTGGTGAGTTGAGAATTGAAACCAAGAATGTTTCTGTTGATGTGGAAGCTGCGAGAGAGCGGACTGGCTTCATCCCGGGTAACTATGCGGTGTTGGTTGTGAGTGACACAGGAACAGGAATGACCAAGGAGGTGCAAGCTCACCTGTTCGAGCCATTTTTTACCACCAAGGAGTCAGGGAAAGGAACCGGGCTCGGATTACCAACAGTGTACGGGATCGTGAAACAGAGCGGTGGATACATCTGGGTCGATAGCGAAGTTGGTCGCGGTAGCACTTTCAGTGTCTATCTTCCGACTGTGGATGCGCCCTTGACGACGACCATCACACCCGAGGGAAATCAAGCCAACTGTCCAGGCGAGACCATCCTGCTTGCTGAAGACGATAATGCGTTGCGAGAAGCGATATCCTCATACCTGAAGGTACGAGGGTATACCGTTTTGGAGGCGGGTGATGGTGCCGAAGCGTTGCGACTCTCAAGGCTGCACGCGGATTCGATTCTGGTTCTCATAACCGACATGATTTTGCCGAAGTTGAGCGGTGCAGAACTGGCTCGTGAGATTGCCACGATATCTCCAAAGCTGATGACTCTGTATATATCCGGGTACACTGACCGCGAAGTGACAGAGTATGACCAGGCGAATTCGCGAACGGGATTCCTGCAGAAACCATTTGCTCTGCAAACTCTCTTGAAGAAGCTTCGGGCGATGATTGCTACCCGAGGATGACCCGAGGATGAAACCCAGAGACTTGGACAACAAGTGAAGACGGGCGAAGCCAGCCAGCGGTGATTTCGTGCGGCGTGAGCACTGGTCGAGTTCACGACAATCGGCGCGGTAACGCACAGAGCACCGCTATTCCAGGATCCTCGCGAGCCCACCCCTGCCAGAACCCTTCCGAAGCTATGCTGTTCTTGGGCTTCTAGCCTTTGTGGCCGCGGCCGTCGCGAACTTCATTCCCTTTAAAGTGGTGAGCTTGCTCGGGACGCTTCGTGGCCTCAGGCCTTTCGCCATGACTTGGCAGCGGTCCTTTATAGCCGTGATGAATATCATAATGATTATTCACGTGGCCGTGAAAGTGCGCCGGGCCATGAAACCACGGGCCAGCCCCGAGGAAGACACCACCCGGAAACCACTCTGGGCCGTAGTAGCCGTATGGGGCACAGTCGTAGGGTGGAACGTCATAGTAGCCGTAGGGACATTCAGGCGCAGGTCCAATTTGGACGCTTACTTGAGCCTGTGTTTTGGGAGGGGCTACTGTTAAGCAAAGTCCAGCAACAACAGCTAGTGCAACACGTTTGAGTTGAATCATGGGTTTTTGGGTGCCCGTGATCTACCGGGGGTTGCCCAGAATGAAACGTCAACGCCTCCGCGCCAGCCGCTTTGGTTCCCCCAGCTATGGCAAGAGTTACTGCGAGTCTTCTTTGACTCCGGAAGGTTGACGGAACTGGATTGGGATGGACCGAACGGGTGTGAGCGGATGCGTCTGGTCCACATGTGCGTGGAGTTCAGCGGGAGAACACGCCACGTAGTCACAGGAGGGACACGGCAATTTGTCGCTGCAACGGGAGGAACTACTGCATTTCGATTTCAGCTCGGAGTTGGAACGGAAGGGGATAAGGTCAGCCATATTCGAGTATAGGCAGGCTGTGCATATGATGGCAATGAGGGGAATCTCTCAGTTTTTTATGGCTTTGCACGTTACAAGCGTGGTCGTCTTTTCCTCGGCGTGCAGAGAAAGCTTTGCACATGGTACTCGATCCTGAAAAGGTATGAAGAACCAGACACTTTGAATCGCGAGCTCTCCAAGTACAACCGTTGCCAGATTTGAATCATCTCTCATCGTGGTCGTGTACTGCCGCACGGCCATGAACGTAGAAAGGAATTCCTAATGGCCAACGAAACGGTTCAGCCTGGAGATGTGACACAGCGCGTTGGAGTGGAAGTGATTCGTGCACGCGGTGTTGACGTGGAAAAACTGATCAAAATGCTGGTAGCCAATGCTGCCGCGGAGTTCGCGAGCACCTATTACTACTACACTATTCTGCGTATGAATCTTGCGGGACATGAGGACTACAAAGAAATCTGCGAAGACGCCCGACTTGAAGACAGAGCACATTGGGAGTTGATCGTGCCCCGAATCTACGAATTGGGCGGAAGTCTTCCCAATGACCTGCCGGCTTTTCACGATCAGGCGGGCTGTCGTGCGGCAAAGCTGCCCGATCCGCCTACTGCGGTAAACATTCTGACGCTCTTATTGGAGTCCGAGCGTTGCGCGATTCGAAGCTGGATTGCCGTTTGTGATATGACGTTTGGCAAAGACCCGCGCACCTACGACATGGCTTCACGAATTCTGAACGAGGAGATTGAACACGAAGCGTGGTTCATCGAGCTTCTGGCGCACGAGCGGGATGGCAAGTCTGTGCCGTCCGGCCATTTCCGTCGCGGCACGCCGGGCGAAGCACCATACAGCAAAAATCGCGGGTTCTACAACCCGTAGGGAGGCTGATGACGACGCAGGAGCCAGGGCGGAGTTTTCAGGTGATTCTGGAGACGCCCGATGGCATACGGCGTCTGGTCTGCGGTGAACATGAGTACCTGTGGGATGCGGCTGCACGTCAAGGAATAAGTCTGCCGTCAATCTGCTTTCAAGGACGGTGCCTGACCTGTGCAGGGAAACTGGTAGAGGGCGAGGTCGACCAATCGACTGCGGATTCGTTTTTCAGAGAGGACGACGTGGCCGGCTTTGTGTTGCTCTGCCGCGCACGGCCGCGCAGTAATCTGCGTATTCGCACCCATCAGGCTGACCAGATGCGTGCGCACCGGCTTGCGCACGGTCTGCCGGCCCCCTACGCTTAACACTTGTTTTGAAACTGAATCCGTTGCACCGAAAAATTCATCTAGCTAGACGTTGTACTCGGACGCTAAAGCGGCCTGCTGTTACGGTTTGGAAGATTCCAAACCTCTTCTGTGATCAGAGCATTTCTCCCGAGGTGATATCTTGTCGTCTTTCGGTCCGACGCGTTGCTGGCGTGAGAGAAGTTACGCTACGGATAGAGCTAGGAGCTCAGAACATGATTCGTGAGGACATTCTGCAGAAATTCCCGGAGTTGTTCGGGACCAAGAAGGTGAACGGGCGGGAAGTCAATATTGAAACCGCCATTGCCGCGCTCACGCGAGAGCTGCGTCCTGAAATCGCTACGGCATTAACCGCTCGTCGAGCGCTGCTGCAGTCCGCTGAGCCGGTCACGAAGAAATATGCGTGGCCGAACTGGGACGAGACATTCACAGATCCAATAACACGGCAGTCCTGGACTTTTCGGCAGATTGTGCAAGGAATGATCGACAACTTTCTCGGACAGGAGAGCCGTTGGCGTTGGCGCCTGAACGATGAGGTGCCCATTCCAAAAGACGTGCATCCGCTGAGCAATCCAGGGCTGGAGCTTACCGGGCCGTGGTCTCCGCTGGATATGGCTTTCAATGCGCTGAACAGCCCCGCGCCGATGAATATGCCGGATTTTGAAGACGCAGCCCCGCCGCACTTTCAGCCCGACGGCACGCCGAAAAATGCGCCGGTGGGGATCTTTGCGGCCCTGCAGAATGCCAAAGAGATCTTCGAAGGCCACTGGGACAGCCGTCCTTACGAGGTGACCAAAAAGGGAAAGACGCGCGCCTATAAGATCGACAAGCCTCCGGCGCAATGGCCGACGCGGTTGGTTCGGCCCCCCAGCATCCATGTGCACTATGACCATGTTGTTGTTGATGGCCAGCCGGCTCCGGGCCTGGTCGCAATTGTGGTGTTGTGGGTCTTCAATAACTATGAGGCTCTGAAGCGTGCCGGTACCGGTGTGTATTTCTACATTCCGAAGCTGCAGACACCGCACGAAGCATTGATAGTGGAGAAGCTGCTGGCGCGGGTCGAAGAGATGATCGGCGTTCCGGCGGGCACATTAAAGATCAAGATGCTATACGAAGAGGGAAATGCAGGCCTGACACTTGCGGCAATCGCATGGACCTTGCGTCGCCGGCTGTTAGGGACGAACGTCGGACGATGGGATTACCTGGGCAGCATGATTGAAATCTGGAAGAGCGACCCGAAAGGCATTTTCCCCGATCCCCAGACGATCGGTATGGCCTCGCCGAACATGATTGCCTATCAGCGCTATAACGCACTGATGATGCTGATGGCCGGGATGAAGAATGGCGAGCTCAGCCAAGGCGCTCCCATCGGCGGCATGGCCGCAGTTATGTTTTACCAGTCGGGCGATGTGTACGGGCGCTCGAGGTACAATCCGCTGGCGCTGCGTGCCATGGTGTTTGACAAGCTGCGCGAGCGCTTGCTGGGGCTCATTTTTGTTCCTGACGAACCGCTGCCGGCAGGTCAACAGCCTACTTTGGAGGACATTCTGGCGAAACGGGTGAAAGGGCGGCTCTACGATGCCTATCGGCAGAGCTGGGTGGCAAGCCCTGAACCTGCCTATGTGGCGGGCGGCAATCGGCCGCTGCAGGTTGAGGTTACGCAGATCCAGTCGATCCTTGACGCACCGCAGGAGAGCATAGATGTAAACGGCAAGACGGTGGCGAGCATCAACAGCGGTCTGACGGATATGGAGCGAAATCTACTGCAATCGCGTGGCTTGTTGAATGCAGCGGGCAAGATCACGCCTCTGGTCCTAACCAAAGACTCAGTGGATGCGCCGGAGAAGATCTTTACGCAAAAGTTATGGGATGACATTTACGGCGTGCCGAAAGGTGATGTCACCATCGAGCACATTCAACATGCCTTTTACATGGCGGCAAACTACGGTTTTCAAATTCTCAACGGCAACTTCGCGGCAGCCATCGACGATTACGAACTGAAGCTGCGATTCATGAATGACCTGGCCACTTACCGGATCAATGTGTCGTGGTTATGGACGCTGGCGTATCATCAGGCTGCGATCACCAAAGATGGGCATATGAAGCGTCAGGCGCTCACTGAGGACGGCGTTGAACTTGCACAGAACGCGGAGCCTATCAGGGCCGGTACGCGCTTTACGCGAGAGATGTTCGACAAGGTCTGGAATTATCACAACGAATGGACGGCTGCGTTCTTCGCTGAATTGGATCAGCGCGGCGATCCGGGAAGATTCGATCGCAGCAAAGCTTCGGTGATCATGGAGTTGCTGAAGAAGCAACTGCTCTCGCCGAACTACATCCAGCATAGCGCCCGCGTGCTCTTCGTTGTGGGGACTGCGAATCCACAGGAGCGTGCGCAGATACTGGAGGCGATCTTCGATCTTTCACGTCAGGAAGTTGTTAAGCGGGTTGAAACTGGCGGCATGAACAAGTCTGCGTTGGCCGCATACGATTATGTCTACGACATTTTCAGCGGCAGCGAAGCTCAGAGCCCATCTACCCAAATGCGGGACAAGCCAGTCGTAACGCGGTAAGACGTTCACCTGCTTAACCGATGGAGCTTGCCAGAAGCAAGCTCCATTTGCATGAATGTAAAAAGTTGATGATGGTTCAGCTCCCCCATGCTCTTCATAAGAATCGATAGCGGTTCTAGCGACCGCTGCCCATCTAAGCTCTCCAGCGAACGACGGCTCTCGAATATTACTGTGTGTCTACTGTTTCCGGCTCCATGCACGGCATCAGAACTAGAACGCCACTATGTTCGAAATCACGGAAGGTCGTGAGAAATCATGACCTGACACCAAGTTTTAGGGAGAGTAACAGATGCGGAAATTTCTTTTGATTGCGACACTTTCACTTGGGACATTTGCCTGGGCACAGGCGGGAGCAGCCGGAAGCGCGGGCGCTACCGGGGCCGGTGGTGGCAACCAGACAGGTACCCAGAGTGAGGGCCAAGCGTCAGGAACTCAGAGTGGGACACAGGGCGGAGCCCAGAGTGGGACACAAGGCGAGACCAATGTTCAGCCGGGATCGCAGAGCGGAAACCAGAACCAAAACCAGACCGGCACAGAGCCCGGTAGCATGGGTACGAACACGGGAGCAAACACTGGGAACAGTGGTGCAGCGACACAGAACCCCGGCAATTCAGGTTCAATGGAGGGTACTGGCGGCGCGGAGAACACCACACCTTCGCAGAATGGAGGTGTGTCGGGCACCTCGCCAGGTTCAGCTCCAACGAGTTCAGCCCCCGACACCACGACTCCTCACTGATAACGTCTAAAGCGGGACGAAAACCTCCCGGACAACTATGGCCCGCATGTCAATGTGGGCCATAGCTTTGTCCAGATTGCATCCTCGTATCGAGGACTGAGTGTCTATCCGGCTTTCATCGTGAGTTTCGTGGCGACACCGTGGACGAGGCGTTTCAGTTCAAGTGCATTTCGAGGTGCATAAGCAGAGTCGTCGTTATCAAAATATACGTATATTGACTTGAGTTGTTTGCTCCATTTCATAATCCTGGAAGCCCACTCGTTCAAGGCTCGCCGGTCATAGCAACCTCTATATTTTCCCTCAGGGCCATGCAGGCGCACGTAAGTCCAGTTAGCGGTGAGTGTGAGAGGCGACAGGTAGCCGCCGAGTTCATAAATACAATATGCGGCGTTATGAGCTTGCAGTAGCGCATGGACCCCCGGAGTGTTCCAACTTGGCTCGCGGAACTCAAATGCGTAGCGGTGCTTTCGCGAAAGCGCGTTGAGGAAGTGCTGGAGGCGTTCGAGATTGAGTTTCCACCGGGGCGGTAATTGGAATAGCACTGGGCCGAGCGTTGCACGAAGCAGTTCGGCGCGGGAGATGAAATTCTGAAGGGCATTTTCAGAGTCTTTCAACTTTTTATTGTGGGTGATAAACCTGCTGGCCTTAACTGCAAAGCGAAAGTTACTGGGTACAGCAGCGCGCCAGGACTTGAAGGTTGACTCCTCGGGAAGCCTATAGAAAGGGTTATTCAGTTCTACAGTGTCGAAATGCTGAAGGTAGTAGGGAAGCATCATTGCGCCCGAAGTGTGCTCAGGATAGAAACGGCCTATCCAATGCTGGTAATGCCAGCCAGAGGTGCCAATTCGAACATCCGCAAAGTTTCCCAAGGTAGACGCCTCTTGCTGAAATCTTCTTGAAAGATGAGATGCAGAAAGTTTGAATCGCACTTTGAGCGTCTTGTCACAACAGGATGAATCAAGTACGCGCGTTGCATGGGACCAATCATGCAGGCAACTTGTTATGACAGCACTTGCTCATAAGTACTAAACCAACAATAGGGAGGAACCGAATGGGATTGTTTTCGTTAAAGCTGGAGAGTTTGCAACAACTGTTTGTCAAAGATCTTCGTGACCTTTATGACGCAGAGCAACAAATCACCAAAGCTCTGCCGAAGATGATTGATAGTGCAACGGTTGGCGAGTTGAAGCAGGCGCTCCAAAAGCATCTCGAAGTCACTCGCGAACAGATCGCAAGGCTAGACAGGATCTTCGGAATGCTTCAGCAGAAGGCCTCGGGCGAAACTTGCCAAGGGATGAAAGGGATCATCAACGAGGGAAGCGATCTATTGTCAACCGGAGGTGAACGAGGGGTGATTGACGCCGGCATCATTAGCGCGGCGCAAAAAGTGGAGCACTACGAAATAGCAGCCTATGGCACAGTTCGGAGCTACGCTGATTTGATGGGGAAAAGAGAAATTTCACAGCTGCTGCAACAGACACTTGAAGAAGAAAAGGAAGCGGATTCAGTATTGAACAGCATTGCGCGTAGCGTGAATGTTGAAGCTAAGGCTGCATAAAGCGAGGACATGGCACACTACCGCGTGCTCGTGTTGAAGACAAAAGCCGTCGAAATGGCGGCTTTTGTTTTGCGTACTTACTTGTCGGGCATCGCAATTGTTGGGCAGCGACACCCAATTTATTTTACTCCGTCGCTGATCTGAGAAAAGCTCTGGTACCATTCGCTGATTCTCGAACGAAAATGCCCGCTTCGCTCTTGGTCGTGCAAAAACATCACCGCCAGTTTTTAAGCAAAGTTTGATATGGCCTGCCCCTTTTGTTGGTCTGGATTTCCCCTATACCGCCCGTCATCTCGCGTGGTTTGCAATTGATCAGAGAATGAGATGTACTACTCTGGTGGAGGGATTTGCCGGGAAATTCGGGCTACACGAAGCAGAACCGGCAAACGATTTCGATCACAGGATTCGAAGACTAGAGGGAGGCTGTTTTGCTAAAACGTATTGCAATAGTATTGGCGCTGCTGGTGATGAGCGCCGCCGGGTTCGCGCAGAGCGCAAAATCGGGAGATCTTTATTTCGGATACTCGTATAACCGCGCGAGCACGGGTTGGACCAACACTGGAAACCTAAGCGGATGGGAAGCGTCGCTGGAGGGCAGGATCGCCCCGTGGGCCGGACTCGTCGTGGATGCGAGCACGAATTATGGCACGCTGCAGTTGGGCAACGAGCACCTCACTGGAACGCCAGGGTTTATCCCTTCCACGCCGCGGATAGCAAGTCTTCTCTTCGGTCCGCGAATATCGATTTCGAAGGGAAAGTTCCGGCCGTTTGTACAAGGGCTGGTCGGGGTCGCACACCTGCATGAGACGGCACACGAATATAGCTGGGCTGAGTCGACCGTTGGCGATGCAATCGGCGGCGGACTCGATTACCACCTGCGTCCGCGGATCGCGTGGCGGGTTCAGGCCGATCTGCTGCAGACCCGCTTTCACAAGACCACTGAAGACGACGCACGGATCTCGACCGGGCTGGTGTTCGACTTCTAAGGGCGTTTTCTGATCGCGTTCTGCCGCGCCGAGGAGAACCAGCAATCTTGCTTGGTGCGGCGTACCCTATTAAAGCATCCAATACGTGGCGGATACCAGGATCAAGTCTCGAACGAGTTCGAGCCGATTCTAGCCGCCACGATCCGAGTTGCCCGAACGGCTCGGGCGGCTTGCGCTGTTGGAGGATGGAATGGGTACAGACGTAAACACAATTCGGGACCTTGCTGAACGAGAGTATAAGTGGGGATTCGTGTCCGATGTCGAATCGGAGAGCGTTCCGAAAGGGTTGAACGAAGATGTTATCCGTCTGATCTCAGCCAAGAAGCGCGAACCAGAGTTCATGCTTGGGTGGAGACTTAAGGCATATCGCCACTGGGCATCTCTGGAAAAGGCGCAGGCAGAGCCGAAGTGGGCCAACATCAAGTATGGCCCGATCGACTATCAGGACATCATTTACTACTCCGCTCCCAGGCAGCGGCAGAGTATCGAGAGCCTCGATTCGTTGGATCCTGAGTTATTGCGGACTTACGAGAAGCTCGGAATTCCACTTGAAGAACAAAAAAGGCTTGCGGGCGTGGCGGTCGATGCTGTTTTTGACAGCGTCTCTGTGGTTACGACCTTCAAGGAGAAGCTGCGAGAGGCGGGTGTTATTTTCTGCTCCTTCTCGGAAGCTGTGCAGCAGCACCCCGAACTGGTACGCAAGTATTTGGGTTCGGTAGTGCCGTACACTGACAACTTCTTTGCATCGCTTAACGCGGCTGTGTTCTCTGACGGTTCATTTGTCTACGTGCCAAAGGGAGTTCGCTGTCCCATGGAACTGTCGACCTATTTCCGAATTAACGCGGCAGAGACGGGGCAGTTCGAGCGCACCTTGATTATCGCCGACGCGGGCTCATACGTCAGCTATCTTGAAGGCTGTACAGCGCCGATACGTGACCAACATCAACTGCACGCGGCAGTGGTCGAGTTGGTTGCCCTCGATGACGCGCAGATTAAATACTCCACTGTGCAGAACTGGTATCCGGGCGACAAAGAAGGCCGCGGTGGAATTTTCAACTTCGTTACCAAGCGCGGTAAGTGTCAGGGAGTGAATTCGAAAATTTCCTGGACGCAGGTAGAGACCGGTTCGGCGATCACATGGAAGTATCCGAGCTGCATTCTGCGGGGAGATAACTCAGTCGGAGAATTTTACTCTGTTGCTCTCACCAACAACCATCAGCAGGCTGACACCGGCACTAAGATGATTCACATCGGAAGGAACACCAAGAGTACGATTGTCACGAAGGGCATCTCGGCCGGATACGGTCAGAATACCTATCGCGGACAAGTGAAGATCATGAAGGGTGCCACGGGTGCCAGAAACTACACGCAATGCGACTCTCTGCTGATAGGCGATCAATGCGGCGCGCACACCTTCCCCTACATCGAGGTGAGGAATTCTACGGCACGCATGGAACACGAGGCTTCCACTTCTAAGATCGGAGAAGATCAGATGTTCTATCTTCGGCAGCGAGGAATCAAAGGCGAAGATGCGATCTCAATGATCGTGAATGGTTTTTGTAAGCGTGTGTTCCGGGAACTGCCGATGGAGTTTGCCCTAGAAGCTCAGAAGTTGCTGAGCGTGAGCCTGGAAGGCAGTGTTGGATAGCACAGCTCGGCTTGCATAACTAGTCTGTACATAACATCTCATGCAGGAGCAAAAGAAACGAATGAGCCTACTGCTCGAAATCAAGGGTCTTCACGTCAGCGTGGACCATCACGAGATACTCAAGGGCGTTGATCTGCAGATTCATGCAGGTGAAGTACATTCGATCATGGGCCCGAACGGTTCTGGAAAGAGCACGCTGGCACAGGTGTTGGCGCGTCGCGACACTTACGAAGTAACTTCCGGTGAAGTGCTATTCAATGGCAAGGATTTGCTGGCGATGAAGCCCGAGGAGGCTGCGTGGGATGGCGTGTTCATGGCCTTTCAATACCCGGTGGAGATTCCTGGAATAAGCAACGTGTACTTCCTGCGATCGGCGCTCAATGCCATTCGCAAGGCTCGCGGACTGGACGAGATGACGGCTGCGGAATTTCTGCCGATGTTCCGCGAAAAATTGGCGTTGCTGGAGATGGATGACAAGTTGATGAATCGTTCGGTCAATGAAGGCTTTTCCGGCGGAGAAAAGAAACGGAACGAGATCCTGCAGATGGCGGTACTGGAACCGAGACTTGCAATACTGGACGAGACCGATTCCGGCCTGGACATTGACGCCTTGCGGATTGTGGCAAAAGGCGTGAACGCCATGCGAAGCGCGGAAAGAGCGATGGTCGTAGTGACACATTATCAACGCCTGCTCACATACATCGTACCCGATTACGTTCACGTATTAGTGGATGGACGCATCGTGCGCTCGGGCGGCCCAGAGTTGGCGCTCGAACTCGAAGAGACGGGTTACGGCTCGATGGAAACCAACGCTTCAGTTGCCTGACGTGGAGGAATCACGCGGTGATTACTGCGCCCGAAACACTGCACAATTACCTCGAGAGCTTCAGCGAATTTGAGGGGACGGCTGTCGGCCATGAACATCCATGGTTACGGGAGCTTCGCCGCAAAGCCTTCGCCTATTTCTGCGAAGTTGGCTTTCCTACGACCCACGATGAAGACTGGCGATTTACCGACATTTCTGCAATTTCGAAAACGTCGTTTCACCTTAGGAGAAATGCGCGGATCACGAGTTACGCCGCAGCAACTTAAGTCATGGCGAGCGGAGGGTCTAGGCTGCCAACTTGTGTTTCTCGATGGACGACTTGCACCGGAATTATCGGTGTTTAACAAACTCGAAAACGTAAAGATTGCTGGCTTGGCTAATGAACTCAGCAGCAATCCCAGTTTGATCAAACAGCATTTCGGGCACTACGTTGATGTGCATCGAGACAGTTTTTCTGCTCTGAATACTGCCTTCGCTGAGGATGGCGCTTACGTACATATTCGCCGGGGCGTGGTCGTAGAAGAGCCAATCTGGCTGCTCTTCATTTCATCGGCGGGTGCTTTGCCGTTGATGAGCCATCCAAGAAATCTGATCCTTGTCGATGAGGATAGTTCGGCCACGATCATCGAAGAATATGTTTCTGTTAGGGAAGGAAGTGTTTTTTGTAATGCGGTCACGGAGATGGTCGCGGCTGACAATACCGTTGTCTCCCATTTCAGGATTGAACGCGAACAGGCTCGCACTTCGAATGTATCGACGCTGCGTATCCAGCAGGGAAGAAGCGCAAATGTTGCGTCGCACTCCATCTTGCTCGGCGGAGCATTGGTACGGAATAACGTACATCCGGTTCTGGCTGGCGAGGGAGGCGAGTGCCTGATCAACGGCCTCTTCCTCGGCGATGATCATCAGCATATTGATAATTACATGCTGGTCGAACATGTAAGCCCACACTGCGGCAGTCGGCAGTTTTATAACGGAATCCTAGACGATCATGCTCACGGTGTTTTTCACGGCAGGATCATCGTGCAGAGAGATGCACAGAAGACCGACGCCAAACAGACCAATCGTAACCTGCTTCTCTCGGACGACGCACAGATAGACACGAAGCCTCAGTTAGAGATTCGTGCGGATGACGTGAAGTGTACGCATGGAGCAACTATCGGTCAGATGGACGAGGAAGCTCTATTTTACCTGCGCTCTCGCGGAATCCCCGAGGCGTCGGCACGAAATCTTTTGCTGCGGGCATTCGTCGGAGAATGTATTGAGCGCATGAAGGAGGGTCCAGTTCGGCGGCATGTCGAGGGCCTGGTCAACAGCTATGTTGACCGAATCGCGAACACGATTCGCACTCCGAAGGCATTGGGCAAGACTCTTGAAGAAGAATGAAGCTGAAGGTTAATCCGGATGAATGAGGCTATTACATTAAGCCGTGCATGTGAGGTTATAGAAATTCCAAGTGGACTCCGCCATGTGCTTCCGATGGGTACGGTGCTGCGGATCAGCCAATCACTTGGCGATAGTTATACCATTGCAACTGCGCAAGGCAACATGTACCGGGTTCAAGGCAAGGATGCGGATGCTATCGGGCTTTCAGTTAATAGGGAAGCCTCTGCCGCGCAGCAGGAAAGATTCAGCGAGGAGGCAGTGTGGCGCGAATTGCAAACCATATTCGATCCAGAGATTCCGGTTAACATTGCCGACCTTGGTTTGATTTACTCATGCGTCATTACCCCCCTTCAGGACTCTGGTAATAGGATCGAAATCAAGATGAGCTTGACGGCGCCGGGCTGCGGAATGGCCGACGTGCTTAGGGCAGATGTTGAGCGCAAGCTTTCGGGATTGCCTGGGGTCAACGAAGTAAAGGTCGAGGTGGTCTTTGATCCTCCATGGCAACCCAGTCTCATGTCCGAGGCCGCAAAGCTCCAGCTTGGTCTGGATTTGGATTTAAGCTCGGCCCCACCGACACTGCCCATCTTGAAGAGATAAATACACCCGCAACAAAGATGCTACTTACAATTCCTGGCTGCAGCGGCTTGCGTGTACTGGCGGGCTGTGTCGCGAACCATGTTCACCATTCCCATCAGTCCGAGAGACTTACCCATCGAGAGTTCATTGCCAAAGATGCGGTACACCACGTCTGCTGGGATTGTGGCAACTTCATGCGGCGGAGCACCGGAAAGCGATTCAGCCAGAATTGCTGCGAGTGCCATGGCAGAGATTCCCTGCGGATTCTCTACCGCAAAGTAGTACGTCAAAGTTCCATCAGGATTCGCCTCTGACCATACGTATGCCTCGGATTCGCAACCGGGAACGCGGCGCTCTGCGGGAAATGGCCGCTGAGCGATCCGCGACGGTACCGGCTTGAATTGGCCCGCCAACTCGATCAGCATTTCGATACGATCACTGCGGTCGAGAGTCTCCAGCGTGGCCATCAGTCGTTCGAGACGGTCAGGCAGCGGCTTCATCCCGTGCCTCCGCACTTGGGTTTTCTACGGGCACGTTCACAAGGTTTCCCCACTCCGTCCAACTACCGTCGTAGTTCCGGATCTTGGAGAAGCCGAGCAGATAATGCAGCACGAACCAAGTGTGGCTGCTCCGCTCGCCGATTCGGCAGTAGGCGATAATGTCATCCTCGGGGCGTAGCTTGTTCTCTTCTGTGTAGATCTTTCGCAGCTCGGCAGCATCCTTGAATGTGCCGTCATCCTGATTGACGGCGCGGCCCCACGGAATATTCAGCGCGCCCGGAATGTGACCGCCGCGCAACGCTCCCTCGTTCGGGTAATCCGGCATGTGAAGCCGTTCCCCACTGTACTCTTCGGGACTGCGAACGTCTATCATCGGCAGTTTCCGTTCCATGTGCTTCAGAGTCTGATCACGGAACGCGCGGAAATGAGTGTCGTCGCGCTCAGGTGCCTGATAGTTGCTGGGCTGATACTTGGGTATGTCGCGCGTAACCGGACGATTTTCCTTAATCCACTTCAGCCGTCCGCCGTCCATAATCTTGGCGTTTGTGTGTCCAAAGAGTTGCAGCAACCAGAAGGTATAAGTTGCCCACCAGTTATTCTTATCGCCGTAGAGAACTATCATCGTATCCCGAGTCGCTCCAATTCTGCGCATCAATTTGTCGAATGCGGAACGTCCCAAGTAGTCTCGCCGGATCGGATCGTTGAGGTCCCTGGTCCAGTCAATCTCGACCGCACCGGGTACGTGATTGGAGCTATAGAGGAGCGGGTCTTCGTTGGATTCGGCAATGCGAACCTTTGGATCCTTGAGGTGTTCCTCAACCCACTCCGTGGAAACCAGAACGTCAGCCCTGGTGTAGCCGCGCTCACCGATGTTCTTACTCATGTTGCACCTCTGCGCATTCGAAACTCACAGTTGTTCGATGCGCGGATCACGTACGAGGTGGCAGAGTTCAAACACACTAGCTACTTGGGAGCAGAGTTCAATTTCGCTCACCGGGCTCCAAACCGGGGTCATTCAGGGGCTGAAGGTGGTAACTTCCAACTCCTTTGGCCTGTTTTTGCACGAAAATCAACGAACCCACCAGTACGATAATCATAATCGTTAGGAGGATCAGTTCCATCACTGCATGGTGGAAACTGCTCTCAGCGGCTTGCGCAAGTTCAGGTAACTGGGCGGTGAGAACCAGGACTCTGCGGATGACAGAAATGAGGGCGACGACCAGGAAGGGTTCGGTGACTAGTCCGTGCTCGCGAAACGAAACTTGCACAGTATAGAGCAATTCGACAACCAGCAGGACTAACAGGACTTGATCGAGTAGATCGACAAACTGCGCTGAGCCGGCATGTCCAGTGACTACCTGTATAAAATCGTTGTACCCTCTCACCAGGAGCGCGATCGCATAAGCGGCCAGCAGAATGCCAAGACCTGAATAGATAATATCTTCCACCAGAGACAACGCCGCGATCACCTTCGCCCGTACTGGGTGAATTGAGTCCTGCTGCTTATTGGTCATCCTAACTCCTTGGGGTCAAAGCTCTGGAACGGCTTCGCGACGGAGCGAAGTTGTCCAGAAACATCTCTCGACATCATAACCGAAGCATCGTCGTTATTGACGGCGGTTGAAAGGGCGTGTTTCGATGAGATGTGCTCAGCCGCAAACTCGCTCTTCCGGTGGACGCAATTCTGCCGGAGATTATCGAATCCCTAAAACGGAATCCGAACCTGGTGATCGAAGCCCCGCCGGGTGCGGGTAAGACGACCCGAGTCCCGCCTGCGCTGCTTGGCGCCGTCGGAGGGGAAGTGGTCGTACTGGAACCACGGCGAATTGCGGCTCGACTGGCGGCGCGCCGGGTTGCATGGGAGATGGGCGAACTGCCCGGTGAGACTGTCGGGTATCAGGTCCGGTTTGAAGAAGCTGTTGGCCCGCACACTCGCCTGCGGTTTGCGACCGAGGGCGTACTGACCCGGCGCATGCTTTCAGATCCAACGCTGAGGGGCGTGGCTGCTGTGGTGCTAGACGAGTTTCATGAGCGACATCTTGAGAGCGATCTCGCGCTCGCATTGCTAAAACGGTTGCAGCGTACGCGGCCCGATTTGCGAATCGTAGTTATGTCGGCGACTCTCGATGCCGCCCCTGTGGCGCAGTATCTCAATTGTCCCACCGTGCGCTCCGAGGGCACGCGCTTCGAACTTTCGGTTAAGCATCTGCCGTACTCGTCAAAACCGGTCGAAGCACAGGTGAGAGATGCAGTTGAGTTGCTGATAAACGAGCAACACGCCGGGGATATTCTGGTTTTTCTGCCCGGGGCGGCGGAGATCCGACGCGCAATGCGTGAATGCGATGCGGTTGCGCGCCGAGTCGGATTGCTTACGCTGCCGCTGCATGGCAGTTTGCCGCCGAAAGAGCAGGATCGCGCCCTCTTGCCCGCTCCACAGCAAAAACTTATTCTCGCCACAAATGTCGCGGAGAGCTCGGTAACGGTTGAGGGCGTAAGCGCCGTAATCGACAGTGGCTTAGCTCGCTTCGCAACGTATTCTCAGTGGAGCGGGCTGCCAACACTGCACGTTGGCCGGGTGAGCAAGGCGTCAGCGAAGCAACGCGCCGGGCGCGCCGGGCGCACAGGACCGGGCCGGGTGCTGCGCCTCTACACGGAGGAAGATTATTTGCACCGCGCGGAGCAGGATGCGCCGGAGATCGTGCGCAGTGACCTGTCTCAACTTTGTTTGGCCTTGCGAGCGATGCAGATTGCCAAGATCAATGAGTTGGAGTGGATGGATGCTCCTCCGATGGCGGCAGTGGAAAGGGCTGAGTCGCTGCTGGATCGCTTGGGAGCGACCGGAGGCGCTACAGATCGCGGAAAAAATGGTATGGCACAGCAGTTGGCGCGTTATCCGCTGCCACCGCGGCTCTCTCGTATTCTGGTGGAGGCCATGGAGCGCGGCGTGGGCGAGGATGGTTGTGTTGCCGCGGCGCTGCTCTCTGCAGGCGTGCAGGTTGAAAAAAATGATCTGCTTGCCGCCATCGAGTCAGATAAGGACCACCGGCTAATGCAGCACGTCGAACAACTCCGCCGGATTGCGCGTCCTACCAGGCAGGCTCGGCACGGCCAAGCTCATGACGACG
Source organism: uncultured Acidobacteriota bacterium (assembly GCA_963786435.1). GTDB lineage: Bacteria > Acidobacteriota > Terriglobia > Terriglobales > Acidobacteriaceae > TOLSYN. The sequence goes on along the minus strand of CAWAZK010000001.1, from coordinate 329,507 downwards.
ACGCGCTGCTCATGTCGATACTGGCGGGATTCCCGGATAGGGTTGCACGGCTGCGGGCGGGCAACCAGGTGCTACTGTCGACCGGCGCATCGGCGGAGGTGGCGGGCGAAGCTCCCCGGTATGAGTTCATGATTGCGGTTGACGCCGAGGATCGCAAAGATAAGCCGCTGCCGCTGATTCGCATGACGGCACGCATCGAACCGGAGTGGCTGCTCGATTTGTTTCCAGATCGTATGCGGGAGCAGTCCAGCGTGACGTGGAATCGTGTGACGGAGCGGGTGGAGGCAGTGAGCGCACTGCTCTACGACGCATTGGTAATACAGGAGTCGCGCGGCGCGGTTCCGGATGCCGAGGCCTCGGCGGAACTGCTCGCACAAAAGGCGCTGGAGGCCGGAATCGAGCGCTTCGTCAACGGGGATGCTCTAAGTGACTTTATCGGGCGCGTCGAGTTCGCGGGGTTCGAATCGCCGGACGTTTCGCAGGCGCTGCGCGATTTGTGTATGGGGCTGCGAAGCTTCGCGGAATTGAAAAACGCGGCGTCGGAGTTAATTTCACTGCTCGAACAAAAGACAGGGATGCGACGGCTTAATGAAATCGCCCCGGCACGCATCCGCTTGCAGAATGGTCGCCAGACGAAGGTTCACTATGAGCACGGCAAGCCGCCTTGGATTGCGTCCCGCTTGCAGGACTTTTTTGGTATGCGGGAGACGCCGCGGATTGGACCCGAACGCACGCCTATCGTACTTCACTTGCTCGCTCCGAATCATCGGGCGGTGCAGACTACGACAGATCTGGCGGGATTCTGGGAGCGGCTTTATCCGCAGGTGCGCCGCGAACTGATGCGACGATATCCCAGGCACTCGTGGCCGGAGCGGCCGTGAGGGGTTGATCTTTATAAGTTGCACCGGCACTCAGCGGCCTCCTATCGATTCGGCTTACAATAGCATTCGTACCTGGAGGGAATCATTATGCCAACATCTGCGCTTCCAACTCATGAACAGACCCTAAAAAACCTACTTGCGGCCTTCAATGGTGAGTCGAACGCTTCGGCCCGCTATGCTACGTTCGCAATCAAAGCCGACGCCGAAGGTTACCTCAAGGTGGGAAGTCTTTTCCGCGCCGCCTCGCGCGCCGAACAGATTCATGCAGCAAACCACGCCGTAGTCATCGAAAAAATGGGTGGCAAGGCTGTGGCAACGATCGAACCGGCCATCGTGAAGAGCACGGTGGAAAACCTGCAGGAGGCCATCACCGGCGAACTCTATGAAATCGATGTGATGTATCCCGATTTCATCAACGAAGCCGAGGCGCAGAAGAACACGGCGGCGCGTCGCACTTTCAACTACGCGATTGAGGCCGAAAAAGAACACGCGCAGCTCTTTGCGAAGGCACTGGAACACATCCAGCACTGCGTCGAGAAGTCGTGCCAGAAGCTATCTAGCAAGGCGACTTACTACGTGTGTCCGGTGTGCGGCTTCACCGCAGACAAAGCCGAGTTCGACCGCTGCCCGGTCTGCGGCCATAAGAAGGAAGAGTTCGAACTGGTCAACTAGTACGGAAGAAGGCCGCATTGTTCGTCGATGGTCGCGCATGCCATCGCTGGATGAGCGGTCTTCATTTTGCCCGAAGCAGTAGAACGGGAACGCTGACACTGTGCTGCACTCGGCTGGCGGTGGTGCCGAGAACTATGTCGGCAAGCAACCGGTGTCCGTGGGTGCTCATGGCTACTAGGTCGCAACCATTCTGATGAACCCAATTGACGATTTCCCTCACCGGGTCACCATAGGCCAGTTCAGCCTCGGTGGGAATATTCATTGCCTGAAACTCTGCCCGGACTTTTTCCAGATACGCGGTGTCCTCGGTAATTTCCGGACCCACCGCATCCTTGCCATATGTCCTCGCAGCCCATCCATCGGCCACGTGCAGCAGCACCAGATGACTGTGCATGAGTTTGGCAAGCGTCTTCACATGCTCGATGATCGCGCGGTCGGTCGGGGTGCAATCCAGGGTGATGAGAATTTTGTCGTACATGCTAATCCGTTTCTGTCGTACCGCCGTTATCCGCCAGCGATGACCTGCCACGCCGACTTCAGTGAGTCCGGCAGGCCATAGATATCCATTGCGGTTATGAGAATAGCGCTGGCCCAGCCGGCAAACAGCAGGAATCCGCCAGCCTTCCAAGCACCCATCCGTTTACGTGAACCCGCGAACTGCAGCAGCGGAAACATGGCAAACGGAAGCTGCAAGGCCAGCACTACTTGACTGAGAGTCAGCAGATCGGTAACGCTGCTGTCGCCCCGAAGACCGATAATGAAGACCGCCGGGAGGATCGCCAGGGTTCGGGTAATGAGCCGCCGGATCCAGGGCTGGATTCGCCAGTTCATGAACCCTTCCATCACGACTTGCCCGGCGAGGGTGCCGGTAATGGTGCTGCTCTGGCCGCTCGCCAGCAGTGCCACGGCAAACAGCGTGCTCGCAAAAGTCGTTCCCAGCAAGGGCGCCAAGGTCAGATACGCGACCCGTATCCAGTCGCTATTCGGGCTGAAGGTCACGAGGTGTCCGCCGGGTACCACGACGCTGCTCTTGCCAAAAAACACCGTCGCCGCAAGCACCAGAATCGCGGCATTGACGAAGAACGCGATGGTCAGCGCCACAACAGAGTCGATAGTGTTGAATCGGATCGCACTCCTTATGGATGGCGTGTCCTTTTGCAACTGACGGCTCTGTACCAGGGCGGAGTGCAGATACAGGTTGTGGGGCATCACCGTCGCGCCGATGATGCCGATAGCAATGTACAACATTCCTGCCTGCCGAAAGTGCGGCGAAATCAGCGCTCGTCCCATTTCCAGAAAGCTGGGTTGGGTCTGCGGCAGGACGAAAAGCTCAATGAAATAGCAAACGGCGATGGTAGCGATCAAAAGTACGACGACCGCCTCGATAGTCCGCATCCCATAGCGTTGCAGAGCCAGGAGGAGCAGGACGTCGAGGCCCGTGATGATGACCGCCCATAGAAGCGGAATATGAAAGAGCAGGTTGAGAGCTACGGCGCTGCCGAGCACCTCTGCCAGGTCACAGGCGCCAATCGCCACCTCGCTCATCAACCAGTTTGGCCAACGGGTCCACCGAGGATACCAGTCGCGACAGCATTGGGCCAAATCCTTGCCGGTCACCACACCTAAGCGGGCGGAGATTACCTGCATGAAGATGGCCATGAGGCTGGCCAACCCGACTACCCACAAGAGTCCGTATTTATACTGCGCGCCGCCTTGCAGGTCGGTTCCCCAGTTGCCGGGGTCCATGTAGCCGACGCTGACGAGAATTGCTGGCCCGACGAAAGCCCGCCACTGCTGCCAAAAACCGGAGTCATGGCGTGGCACCACGACGCTGCCGTGAACTCCTTCCAAGGAGAGATGGTTCTGCGACGCTTCGGCAACTGAATCCGTCGCCGGAGAGCTAGCCGGCGAGTTGCTCTCCGCATGCTTGTCTATCCGATTCATCCATGTACTCTCATCGATATGCCTGGTTCCGGAGCAGCTCGTTTCTGCTCAGAATTCTACTTTCATAATGATGCGAAACGCGACAGTATGATTCGGGTGCAGTTTACCATTCCGTTTCCAGTTTTGCCTCACACCTGAGTTTCCAATGTAAGTGTCTGCCGAGAGTTTATCGTGTGATCCGAAATGTATCGCTCGGAAAAACTTCCTATTAGCATCACAATAAATAAGGCTTTCTTTTCAAAGATGGAGCCCAGCTTTTGCAGCTTAGAACCTATGTTGGGTTACAACGTAGTAATATGGACGGCCGCGCAAACGTAAAGTTTGCGGAAGGCGGTGTTTTATGGAATGGGAAGAGTCCTCCTCTCGCCGCAACTACTCCTCCAAATCAGAAGGCAGTTTACTGGAATTGCGGAAATTCTTCGCGCCCGAGTTCATTTTTGGCGCGGGTGCGCTGGCCTTAGCGGGGCAGTATGCGCGCAACCTGGGAGGACGATGCGCACTCGTGGTTTCCGATCCAAAGGTGGAAGCAGCTGGCTGGGTTCAGCCCGTGCTTGCAAGCATTGATGAGGCTGGGCTGGGGTTTACCATTTTCAAACAGGTCACGCCGAATCCGCGCATCGAGGAGGCCAGGGCCGGAGCAGCCGCTTTTGCCGAAAACTCATGCGACATTATCGTAGCTGTAGGCGGCGGGAGCGTAATTGATTGTGCCAAGGCCATCGGCGTTCTGGCATCAAACGGCGGCAACATTCTGGACTATATCGGAATTGATAAAGTACATGCTGCGATGCCGCCCACCATTTGCATCCCGACGACAGCAGGAACATCCGCTGACGTCTCGCAGTTCGCAGTGGTTTCGAACCGCGAATCGATGCGGAAGCTGTTGATTATCAGCAAAGCGGTTTTGCCCGATATCTCTCTGATTGACCCGGTTACGTTGACAACCATGGACCCTTTTCTGACCGCTTGTACCGGTCTCGACGCCCTCGTCCATGCCATCGAAGCGTTTGTCTCATCGGGACACTCGCCATTGACTGACATTCACGCGCTGGAGGCGATGCGTCTCATCAGTTCGAATCTATTGCCGTCCATCGCCGAGCCACTCAATCTCGACTACCGCTCGGCCATGATGTTGGGGAGCCTGGAGGCTGGATTAGCCTTTTCCAACGCGAGTCTGGGTGCAGTCCATGCCATGGCTCACAGTATTGGCGGATTGATGGACTTGCCGCACGGCGAGTGCAATGCGTTGCTCTTCGACCGTGTAGTGGATTTCAACTTTCCGGCGGCCGAGGATCGCTATCGGGCAATCGCAAGCGCAATAGGGCTGGAGGTTAAGGGACTTCCCGGCGGCGAGCTCCGCCATCAACTTGTCAGCCATCTCCGCCGCCTGCGTGAATTGGCGGGCATGCATAACACTCTCTCCGACTCCGGAATTCACCGAACCGAGGTCAGGGAGCTATCAGAAATTGCGCTGAATGACTTGTGTATCGTTACCAATCCTCGTGTCCCATGTCGCCGTGACATTGAGGTTATTTATGAAGAATGTCTCTGATGAACGGGAGGAGTTGCGGCGCAAGATACTGGGTCTTGGGGATACTTCGATCCACAAGACCCAGTATCCCACGCTTAGAAGCCGCGTGGCCGAACTCGAGCGCTTCCGGTCGTTAGTGGATCTGAGCAGCGACTTGCTGTTCGTTGTGGAGAATCCGTCAGGCCGCATTCTGGATGTCAGCGCCGCAGTCTCTGCTCGCCTGTCAATGGACCGTGCTTCGCTGCTTTCTGCTTCTTTCGCCGACCTGGTATCAGCCGAGATCTGGGAGGAGATACTGGCTCTTTTTGAGGAACTGGGCAATGGCCCCAAGCGCAGCGTCTTTGTGAATGCGGAACTCTCCAAAGCCGGTTCTGAACGCAAGGTGCCGGTTGAAATTGCCATTCAGGTCTTGCGCATTGGCGATTGCAAGTATTCTATTCTGGCGGCGCGGGATATCACCGAGCGCCGCAAAGCGGAGCAACAGCTTCGTCTTGCTGCCGCTGCCTTAAATGCGGCGGCCAATGCCATCCTTCTTACTGACCGGCAAGGGAAAATTCTGTTCGTCAATCCGGCCTTCACCAAATTGACCGGCTATACAGCAGATGAAGCTCGGGGAGCCACACCTCGCCTGCTGAAGTCCGGCGTAAACAGCGCTCAGCGTTACCAGGAGCTTTGGAGCACGATTCTGTCGGGCAAAGTCTGGCACGGCGAACTCACGAATCGACGCAAAGATGGGAGCCTCTATATCCAGGATACGACGATTGCTCCGGTGTGCTCCGAGAAGGGGGAAATCAATCACTTTGTCGGAATTCAAGTCGACATTACCGACAGGAAGCGTTCCGAAGAAGCGTTGATACAGAATGAAAAACTGGCTTCAGTGGGACGCATGGCGGCGACGATCGCTCATGAGATAAACAGTCCGCTTTCTGCCACAATGAATGCGGTTTTTCTTGCCAGTTCCGACCCCACATTAACCCCGCGTTCACGAGAGATGTTGGGTATAGCCGAGCGAGAGTTGAAGAGGGTGGCTCATATTACGAAACAGACTCTCGGCTTCTACAAAGAAACGGGCCTTTCTGCGGAGGTGCAACTTCCTGAACTCCTCGACGGCGTTCTCGATCTCTATGAGTCAAAAACGCGCAGTAAATCCATCCACATACAACGCAGGTACCGCTGCAGAGTTGCGATTCAAGCCGTGGAGAGCGAGTTGCGCCAAGTTATTTCAAATCTCGTCACGAACGGCATTGATGCTGTGCGAGAGAATGGAACGCTGCATGTGCGCACGGCCGGTCCCTTTCTGATAGCGAATCAGCGTCCGATGGTCCGCCTGACAATCGCAGACAACGGAGTGGGGATCAGCCGGAAGAATCTGAAGCAGATTTTTGTACCTTTTTTTACAACCAAGTCGGCCATCGGCACTGGTCTAGGCTTGTGGATCGTCAGCGAATTAGTGAAAAAGAATGACGGTAGAATTCAGGTGCGCAGCCAACAGGGAAAGGGGACTGTTTGTGCGATCTGGTTACCGACAGAGCGTCGCGCCCAAGTGCGTTGTAAGCATCCATGAAGCGAATGCTACTTCTTTTCTAATTGCGTTAGTACAGCTAGAACTTGCGCGCTGTGTTCGGCGGGGTTTACATCCTCGAAGACATGGGCAATCCTGCCATCCGGCGTGATCAGAAACGTGTTACGCGCGGCATGGGTGAATCCCAAGTGGGTCAGCGTGCCGTATTCTTTTGAGACGTTGTGCCCGGTATCGGCCAGCAATTTGAAGCTGAGCCCTTCCTTTGCACAAAACTGCTTGTGCGAGTCCGGTGCATCCACACTGATGCCGACGATGACGGCATTGAGTTTCTCGTATTCAGCGAGATCCCGCTGAAAGTTCCGCGCCTCTAGCGTGCAACCGCTGGTGAAGTCCTTCGGATAAAAGTAGAGAACCACCCATTTGCCACGGAAATCCTGCAGGCTCGCCGGTGTTCCGTCCTGCGACTTCAATGTGAATTGCGGCGCTTGCGAACCGGCCTCAAGATGAACTGCCGGGAAGAGTAGTACGGGCACGCACACGGCTGCAATGCAGAACACCATCCACGATAGAATCTTCGCCATTCGGCTTTCCTCCAATGACTCGTGCGGTGACTCGCGCCCTTAGATGCGCCAATGTAAGCGAAAGGTGCTGGCCCAAGAAAACCAGATCTGGATGCTGCATAGGATGCTGCATAGAAGGAAGGGAATCGGCGTAAATGAAAGGACCGGCAGAAATAAAATTGCCGGGCGAAGTGGGGAGAAGCATTCATCGAAATCTACAGAATCGCATTCTGCTTTTCCTACTCCGTCCGGCATTACTGATTGGAAGGATTACTTGAGTAGTGCAATCCCTCCAGGGCTAAGTGCTGAAACGGACCAGTTCACGGCCTGAATGAAAACATTCGGGAAGACCCCGATGATGACCGTGGCCGCAGCGGTAACGCCCAGCGCAAGGTTCATAGCTCCAGTGGATGTAACCGGTTCCTCGGTGTCGGCCTTGCCCATGAACATTGCATTGGCAACTCGCAGGTAGTAGTACATTGCCACCACAGCGAAGAGCACGGCAACCGTCGCCAGCGCATAATGCCCGGTCTGAATCAGGCTGAGGAAGATGAAGTACTTGCCATAGAAGCCGGCAAAGGGTGGAATGCCGGCCAGTGAGAGCAGGAAGATCAGCATCAGCACGGCTTCCACTGGCGCCTTGTGGATAAGGCCGGCAATGTCCTCGATGTTATCTCCGACAATCTTGCGGCGGCGCAGAGAAGTCAGCACCGCAAACGCGCCCAAGTTCATGAAGGTATATGCGAGCAAATAGAAGAAAATACCCTCGATGCCCGTGCGGTTGGCGATACCGTCACTAGCCACCAAGCCAAGTAGCATGTACCCGACGTGCGCAATCGACGAATAGGCGAGCAGTCGTTTGGTGTTGGTCTGGGTGATGGCGGCCAGATTTCCGGCCGTTAACGTGAGCAGTGCGGTGAAGACCAAAAGCGGCACGTAAAGCGAACGCAGCGGATACAGACCGAACAGAAGCATGCGGAGCATCAAGGCCCAACCTGCGGCCTTCACTGATACCGACATAAATCCTGTCACGCTGGTTGGCGCGCCTTCATAAACGTCCGGCGCCCACATGTGGAAGGGAGCGGCGGCAATCTTGAAGAGCATACCGGTCATGGTCGTGAGCAACGCCAGAATCACAATTGGATCTTTGGGATTCGAGGCGATACGAAGGCTTAGCGCATGAGCGATATCGCCAAGGTTCGTGGAGCCAGAAAGACCGTAGAACAGCGAGAGACCATAGCCAAGGATCGCCGAAGAGAACGCTCCGAGCAGAAGGTACTTGAGTGCGGCTTCATTCGATCGCTTGTTGCTGCGGAGAAAACCGACCAGAATATAAGTTGAAAGCGCCATTAACTCGAGGCCGATGAAGAGCAGCACCAAGTCGTATCCGGCGGCCATGCACATCATTCCAATGACCGCGAAGAGGACGAGCGCGTAGAACTCACCGTGGTTTTCACGCTCGATCTCAAGGTACTTGATGGAGATCAGTATGGCTACCGCGGCTCCTACCAGAAACAGGTAGTAGAAGTAAACGGCAAACGGATCGATCACCATGGTGCCGAAGAAACCATGCAGCGGCTCGCCGCTCTCCGGCAACATGAGCTGGATTCCGCGCGTTGCATACGCCGCAACCCCCAGCCCAATGAGGGCTGGGATTGCGCTGTATTGCTTCTGCGAGGCAGACAGCACCAAATCGAAACACAGAATGCCGAGGGCAAACAGCGTGAGCACGATCACGGGACCGCCCAGGCGGTAGTCCATTGCCGTGAAGGGCGCAAACGACGTCAGGATCATGGCGGCTACAGTCATGGTTCTAGCGCCCCGTTTCCGGAACCGCGGCGTCCGATGCCAGTTTGGCGGTCTGTTGCGTAGTGGCGGCAGCCTGGGCCTTCACGGCGGCTACCGGCACAAATCGAGCGTTGTACACCTCAGGATGGTTAATCTGCTCAACCAGTGCAGTCACCGGCTGATCGAGAATCTGGAAGAACGGCTTCGGGTAGAGGCCGATCCATAGCGCGACTGCAACCAGTGGCAGGAAGGTGGCCAACTCGCGTGGGCTCAGATCAAGAAGCTTTTCATTTTTTGGATTCGAAACCTTACCGAAGAACACTCGCTGATAAAGCCATAGCAGGTACGCCGCGGCTAATACCACTCCAGGCACCGCCCATGCGGCCCAAACCCAATTTGCCATATATGCGGCCTGCAGAATGGTGAATTCGCCGACAAACCCGTTGAGCAGCGGCAGTCCCATCGATGACAGGAACATGATCAGCGCGATGGTTGCGTATACCGGCATGATTGTGGAAATGCCACCGTACTCAGCAATATCGCGAGTGTGGCGACGTTCGTAGAGGATGCCGACGATCAAGAACAGTGCGCCGGTCGAGATGCCGTGGTTGATCTGCTGCAGCACCGAACCGCTGAGGCCCGGGCCGTTAAGAGCAAAGATTCCCAGAGTGCAGAAGCCAAGGTGGCTGACCGAAGAGTACGCCACCAGCTTCTTCATGTCCTTTTGAACCAGCGAGACTAATCCGCCATAGATGATGCCGATGAGGGAGAGTGCGATCATCGTGATCCGCACCGAGGGATAATGCACAACTGCTGGGAAGAACGGTAGCGAGAAGCGGATCAGGCCGTACGTTCCCATCTTCAGCAAAACGCCGGCAAGGATGACCGAGCCAGCTGTCGGCGCTTCCACGTGTGCATCCGGCAACCAGGTGTGGAAGGGGAACATGGGAACCTTGATGGCGAAGGCGAGAAAGAATCCGAAGAACAGCAGTATTGCCGTCGTTGTTCCGTAAACCTGCGGCACCAGCGGCGCGGTGTGATACAGCTCCTGGATGCTGAAGGTGTAGACGCCGGTTTGCGCGTGATTGAAGAAATACAGGAACAGCACGCTCAACAGCATGAGCACGGAGCCCAGCAGCGTGTAGAGGAAGAACTTGATCGCAGCGTAAAGCCTGCGCGGGCCACCCCAGATTCCAATCAGCAGGTACATCGGCACCAGCATCGCTTCCCAGAAAACAAAGAACAGGAAGAAGTCCAGTGACATGAAGACGCCGAGCATGCCGGTCTGCAACACCATGAACCACGCATAGTATTCTTTCGGCGCGATCCTGAATCGCCGTCCATGAAGACAGGACTGCGATGAAGCCGAGGAACGTGGTCAACATGATCAGCAGGAACGATATGCCGTCAATTCCCAGGTAATATCCAGCGCCAATGGTTGGAATCCATGTGTTCGGCGCCCCCTCCACGAACTTGAAACCGGGAAGGTCTTTCACTGCCCAGAACCAGCCCACCAGCGGCAGGGAAACCGCGAAGCCGAGGAAAGCGAAGATGTTGGCAACCCAGCGGATTGCGTTCTTCTGTCTCGCCGGGAATGAGCAACAGCACGAGGCCACCCACCAGCGGCGTGAACAATATGATCGAGAGAATGTGGTTGTACATTTGATCCGTTCCTGCGGAGTTCTCCGCAACCATTTGCCCCTACCGGAGCACGTAATACCAAAGCAATCCTGCAACGCCGAAGACCATGACGAGCGCGTACCATTGCACCAGGCCCCATTGCACCATTCGAGCCGGATAGGAAAGCATACGAGTGACATATGCGGGGCCGTTCACAAAGAACCAGTCGATCACCCACTTATCCCACCAGGAGGAGACAGTACCGGCGAAACGTGTGAACCAGCCTGTTCCATTCACACCACCATCGATCACGCCAGAGTCGAGCTTCCAGAGCGCCTCTCCGGCGCCGATTGCTCCGAGGCGTACGCCGCCAACTTCGCTTCGTCCGGTGAATAGCTTGTCATAGAGCTCGTCAACGTAATACTTGTTTAGCAGGGTGCGGTACAGGGGAGGAGCGGCCACAGCAATCGGCTCGCGCACTTCTTTGCCTTCGACGGAGTAGGTGCGCTTTGCACTGTACCAACCAGCGCCTGCGGCTGCGATGGAGAGAGCCATCAGCAGGTATTCGCTGGGTTCGCCCTCGCTCTTCTTCGACCGGAGCCCCGGATTCAGCGACGGAAGCTTTCTCCGTGCCATTATCGAAGACCGGCGCGAGGAAGTGCTCGAAGCGATTCGTATCGCCGTGCAGGCCAACAAAGCGAGCAATGCTGGGTCCGACACCAAGATAGCCGGCGAAAATCGCACAGGTCGCCAGAAGGATCAGTGGCACAGTCATCGACCTGGGCGACTCGTGAACGTGGTGCTCAGTCTCATGCGACATGCGCGAGCTTCCAAAGAAAGTGAGGAAGATCAGCCTGAACATATAGAACGAAGTCATGATCGCGGCAATGTAGCCCAAGTACCACAATGGGCGGAAAGCCCCATTGTGAGCCGACCAAGCCTGCCAGAGAATCTCATCCTTTGAGAAAAATCCTGCAAGGCCGGGAACTCCGGCAATGGCCAGCGTGCCGATGAGCATGGTGGCGTAGGTAACTGGAATCTTTTTGCGCAGGTTGCCCATGAAGCGCATATCCTGCTCCCCGCCCATCGCGTGGATAACCGATCCGGAACAGAGGAAGAGCAGCGCCTTGAAGAATGCATGGGTGAAAACGTGGAAGCATCCAGCGGTAAACGCCCCGACGCCGAGCGCCAGGAACATGTAGCCGAGCTGCGAAACCGTGGAGTAGGCGAGAACGCGTTTAATATCGTTCTGAACCAGAGCAATAGAAGCCGCGAAGATCGCGGTCAGCGCACCGACAATGGCTACGACCTTCATGGTTTCCGGCGCGAGCACGAAGACAGCGTTGGAGCGGGCCACCATGTAAACGCCAGCCGTCACCATGGTCGCCGCATGGATAAGGGCGGAAACCGGAGTCGGGCCTTCCATGGCATCGGGCAGCCAGACATAGAGCGGAAGTTGTGCCGACTTGCCGCAGGCCCCCACAAACAGCGCCAATGTCGCAGCGGTGATGATGCCGGTCCCCATCAGGGTTGCCGAATGTGCGCGGGCCAATTCAGTGACGCGCACGAAATCAAAGGTTCCGAAGAGCCAGAAGATAGTGAGCGATCCCAGAATCACACCGGCGTCGCCGATGCGGTTTGTGATAAACGCTTTGTTTGCCGCCGTGGAAGCTGAATGCTTATGGAAGTAGAAGCCGATGAGCAGGTAGGAGCACAATCCCACGCCTTCCCATCCGACGAACATCAACATGTAATTGTTCGCCAAGATAAGCGTAAGCATGGAGAACATGAACAGGTTCAGGTATCCGAAGAAGCGGTAGTAGCCTCCCTCGTGCGACATGTAACCTGTGCTGTAGATGTGGATGAGCATGCCGACGAAGGTCACGAACAGCAGCCAAACGCAGCTCAGCGGATCAAGCAACACACCGGCATTGACCACGAACTCTGCGGTTCCGCCACCGTGGAGCGTGTAGAACATGTGTCCGCCGCCGCTGCCGAGCCAGGTGAAGAGTACGTGTTCGTAGCGAGGCAGTCCGCTATGAGTGAATTGCAAGACGGCCAACGCCGTCCACACGAACGACATCGCCACTGCGCCCACGCAGAAGACGTTAACGAACTTCTTCGCCAACTGCCGTCCAAAGAGCAGCATGATTGCCGCGCCTAAAGCCGGCATCAGCGGTACGATCCAGATGTTTTCTAGAAAAAACATTTCAGCTCTCAGTATTCCTACGGCTTATTGCGCCGCTTAGCCCTTCAGCAGATCCACTTCATCCATATTCACCGTCGCGCGGTTGCGGAAGAAGGCGATCAGGATTCCTAGACCGATAGCCGCTTCCGCGGCAGCATCGGCTGCAATGAAAAGAGCGAAAACTTGTCCATGCAGTCCGTACAGACGGGAGAAAGCAACCAGGTTCAGGTTCACCGAACTCAACATCAGCTCGATGGACATGAAAATGATCATAACGTTACGGCGAGTAATGACGCCCACCATTCCGATAAGGAAGAGGATGGCGGCAACGACCAGGTAGTGCACAATTCCAATTTCCAGCATTCTTACACCCTCCGCTTCGCCATTACCACGGCGCCGATAACCGCCACCAGCAAAAGAAGGGAGGCGATTTCAAACGGGAACATGTAATAGCCCGTATTGCGGCCGTAAAGCAGTAGCCCGATATCCTGCACATTGCTGTGTTCGGAAAGATTGGCGACGTGCTGCGGAAGAGTCTTGGCATCATGCAGTAGCGCTCCCAACATCATCAGCCCGAGCACGCCTGTCGCCACCACTCCGACCTTCCACTGCTTGTTCATCATCTTTTCTATATACAGATCATCGATGTTCACTAGCATCATTACGAACAGGAACATGACGAGGATGCCGCCCGCGTAGAGCACGATCTGAACGCCAGCCATGAACGGGGCGTAGAGCATCAGGTAGAGTCCGGCGCCCGCCAGCAGCGATACGATCAGAGCCAGTGCCGAATGCACGGGATTCACCTTTGTGACCATGACAATCGCGCTGATGATCGCGATGCCAGAAATGAGATAAAAGAAAAACGGAGTTGCGACCGGTGTCATTTGTCGTAAACCTTTCGCGGAATTCCTTTCTCCAACTGGTTCCGGTCCAGTTCCATTCCTTCGCGTGTATAGAGTGCGAGTTCGTAATCCTGCTTCAGTTCCAAGCAATGGGTAGGACACGCCTCTTCGCACAATCCGCAGAACATGCAGCGGCTCAGGTCGAAACCGAATTCGGTGAGCACTTTCTTTTTTGTCTCGGGATCGCGCAAGCTTCCAATTTTGATGAGCTTCTCAGGGCAGGCGAGCGCGCAGGCTCCGCACGCAGTACACAGCGTCTTCCCGTCGGCATCGGTCTTTAAGCGTGGCTGCCCGCGAAAGCGGTCAAATATCACTGGCCGCTCGAGGGGATACTGCTCGGTCACCAGGTCGTCAGGGTGCTGATGACGAAACGTGACCCAGAGCCCCTTGAACAGATCGATCAGAAAAAACTTTCGTAGCAATTCGACAACGTTCATCGACCTACCTCCACATCAGTGCGAACAGCTCTTGCCGCACGCCTATCAAGGCCGTAAGAATCACTACTCCAATCGAGATAGGAAGCAGCACCTTCCATCCGATCGTCATCAACTGATCGAAACGATAGCGAGGGAAGGTCGTGCGGTACCAGATGTACAGGTACATGAAGAATCCGACCTTGAGAGTGAACCAATAGATATCTTGTATCCGCTCATGCACGCCCGGCAATAGCATGACTACGCCGAGTGCGAAGAGAAAACAGCCGAAGCCGGCCAAGCCGATCGCATTCGCACGCATGGCGCGAATGCGGGGCATGCGCGCGTAAAAGATGAAACACAATCCGCCTAGAGCCAAGAAGGTAATTCCGGGAACTAGCGAGAAAGCTAAATCCCAGTTCTTGCCTGCCAGCAGATTGGGGAACGGACGGAGCCAGCCGCCGAGCCAGAGCGTAGTTGCAATCGCGCTCACGGCGATCATGCCCGTATATTCTGCGAGGAAAAAGAGCGACCAACGGAAGCCGCTGTACTCAGTCAGGAAGCCCGCCACCAGTTCGCTCTCGGCCTCGGGAAGATCGAAGGGGGCGCGATTTGTTTCCGCCACCATTGCGATGGCGAAAACGCCAAACGCGATCAACCCGACAGGGAAGAACGAGAAGGCAAACCATACGTGCTGTTGCATCTGGGCCTGCACGATGCCGATCATGCTCAAGGTTCCGGTGCCAGTGGCCATGCTTGTCATCATCACTGCGGAGATGACCGACATGCACATTGCGACCTCGTAAGACACCATTTGCGCACCGGAGCGAAGACTTCCCATTAAAGGATAGTGCGAATTGGAAGCCCATCCCGCCATGATGACGCCCAGCACACCAAGCGACGAAACACCGAGCATGAAGAGCACTCCGATGTTCATGTCCGTAATGGCGTGAGTGGGACCAAACGGGACAACGATGAGGCTACAGAAGGCGGTCATCACAACACAGACTGGCGCGAACCAGAAGACCACCTTGTCGGCGTTGGCCGGCATAAGGTCTTCCTTGAGTATGAGTTTGAGAGCATCGGCGATCGGCTGCAACAAGCCATGAGGTCCAACGCGCATGGGACCAAGGCGAACCTGCATGTGTGCCATGACCTTGCGCTCGAACCAGTTCATGAACATGACGCCGACCGAAATTCCGGCGAAGACCAGCAAAATGTAGACGGTCACCCAGAAAAGGCTGCCAGCCTCGCCTGGCGTCAAATTCGAATGCAGGTACCCGAGGATGTTGTTCATCACCGGTCCACCTCTCCGAGCACGATATCGAGCGTTCCTATGATTGCCACCACGTCGGCCACCAGACTTCCTTTTGACATCTTTTCAAGTGCTTGCAGGTTGATAAACGACGGCGGGCGCACCCGCACTCGATATGGCTGCGCGGTGCCATCGCTAACCAAGAAATAGCCCAGTTCACCTTTGGGAGCCTCAATGCTGACGTAAACCTCGCCCACGGGAGGCTTAATCACCTTGGGCACCTTCGCAATGATCGGTCCCTCCGCTAGCCCTTCCACGGCCTGACGGATGATGCGAATCGACTGCCGCATCTCCTCGACGCGAACCAAGTAGCGGTCGAAGGTATCGCTTGCGGCCCCGATCGGAATATCGAACTCAAAATCTTCGTAGGACGAATAAGGCTGCGCCTTACGCAGATCCCAGCGAATTCCGGCTGGCGCGCAACACAGGCCCGGTGATTGAGTATGAAACGCAATCCTCGACGGAGATGTAGCCGACGTTCTTGGTGCGGTCTATCCAGATACGATTGCCGGTGATGAGATTGCGGTATTCATCGATCTTCGGCAGAAGCTCGTCACAGAGGCGCAGGATATCTTTTGAGAAGCCTTCGTACGCGTCCCAGCGGCAGCCTCCAATGCGGAAAGCGTGGTTGGTAAGCCGGGCACCACAGTATTTTTCGAAGATGTTAAGGATGTCTTCGCGATCGCGGAAGGCGTAAAACAGCGGCGTCACTGCGCCGATGTCGAGCACGTGCGTGCCCAGCCAGATCTGGTGACTTGCTAAGCGGCACAGCTCGGTGAGGATGACCCGGAGGTATTGCGCCCGCTTCGGCACCTCGACTCCGAGAAGTTTCTCAACCGCCAGGCAGTAACCGAGATTATTGGAAACGGCTGCGGTGTAATCCAGACGATCGACAAAGGGCGCGAACTGAGTCCAGGTGCGGCTCTCGGCGATCTTCTCGATACCGCGGTGCAGGTAGCCGAGCACGCACTCCAGACTGTTTACCTTCTCGCCATCCAGTTTCAGAATGACCCGCAGCACTCCATGTGTTGAAGGGTGTTGCGGTCCCATGTTAAGTACCAGTTCATTGGAACCGAGGAAGGTCTGGCCTGGCTGAACCTCGTCGAGCGATTCATAAAAGTTCTTATCGCTCATTGTCCACTCTCAATTCCCAGGTTCTTGCGTACCCAATCGGTATCTTGTTTCTGAAGGTCATAATCCTTGCGCAGGGGATGTCCCGGTCCATTCTTCGGGAAGCAGAATGCGCCGCAGGTCGGGGTGACCGGCGAAGCGTACTCCAAACATGTCGTAGACTTCGCGCTCCATCCAGTTAGCCGCAGCCCAGCGGTCGGTCGCGGTGGGCACCTCTTCGCCCTCCGCAAATCGAGCTTTCACGCGCACACGCTCATTGGTCGTCATGGAATACAGAATCCAGACAATCTCAAACGGCAGCTCGTCTTTTGGGTAATGCACGGCAGTCAAGTCGGTCAGGCAGCGATAACCCAATTGCTCTCGAAGCGTGCCCAACACGGCATGGCAGATAGAGCGATCAACCACGAAATAGTTCTGGCCGGCAAAGGTTGTGGCTTCGAGAATCCCGGAGCCGTACACAGCCTTGAGTTGCTGCACCATAGCGCAGTCCCACGGCTGCGGCGTAGGTTTCGTCGCTGCGGCCGCAGGTGCTGGAGCTGCGGGAGTCTGCTCCAAGGCTGGGCTTGGCGGATTCCCCTCTGGTACTTCAGACATTCGTTTTTCCCCACATTTCCTCGTTCGAAGCCATCGAACGTTGTTTTCAAATTGAGCTGATGGTCATGTCGCTCGCAGGAGGGCAATATCAGAGCAGCTGCACTCGTTGCCGAAAAGTCACTGACGGAGCTAGATCCACTCCAGCGCGCCCTTCTTCCATACCCACACATAACCGAGCACCAGGATTCCGAGAAAGACCAGCATCTCCAGAAACCCGAATGCACCAAGATGCTTAAACTGCGCCGCCCATGGAAACAGAAAAATTGTTTCCACGTCGAAAACCACGAACAGTATGGCGATGATATAAAAACGCACGGTGTACCGCTGGCGCGCGTCGTCCACCGGCTCAATACCGCATTCGTAGGGCAGTCCCTTGACCTTCTCGGGATTGTTCGGACGTACGATGGTGGCGACCACAAGTGTTCCCGCCGCCACCAGGAAAGCGACGAGCAGGAAAACAAAGATCGGAACATAGTTTTGTGGCATAGAACCGCGCCCCCTAAGCCGCTTCAAAGCTTGGCAAGTGTTAATCGTGCCTTCTCTGACACACCTGCAATATAAATTGGACTCTTTTTATATAATCTGAAGGCGGGCAGGAATCTGTGATATGCGTCACAATTCACAATTTGAGCCCGCCTCAATGTTCCGGTCTGGGCGTACGCACCATCTCTCCTGCGAGCTATGAAGACAGCGCGTTTCCGCCAGAGCGAATTGAGTCAAACTGCGACGTGAGGCTGACAAAAAGCAGTTTGAAACTGGAATACTTGGCGGCCAATGTTGAAGAAATGTAGCATGAATGCGGGTGCTCATTGCATCCAGGAGTACGGGGTAAATCATGGCGGATGCTAACGAGAAGCTGAGAAGCGAATTTAACCAGTGGGCACTACAGGGACGCGGCGAAGAGATGGAGAACCACCATATCTTTATTGCCGAACAGACGATTGCCGGCATGGCGCTGAAGCCAGGAGAACGCGTGCTGGATCTAAGTTGCGGGGTGGGATGGGCTACGCGCTTGCTGGCACAGGCCGTGGAAGGCGGGCAGGGAATGGCGGTGGGCGTCGATGTCTCGGATGAAATGATTGCCCGGGCGCGGTCGGCCTCGCGTGACGTGGAAAACGTTCTCTTCACAATTGGCTCTGCCGACGAGATTCCGTGGCGGGACGAATACTTCGAGAAGGTTCTCTCGATCGAGAGTTTTTATTACTACCATGATCAGGAAGCGGTGTTGCGGGAACTCTATCGTGTGCTGGTCCCCGGCGGATCCCTGTTTATTCTGATCAATCTTGTACAAGGAGAATCCATATTCGCTGCGCTGGGTAGAGGAGTTGAAGGTTCCGGTACATGTGCGCTCGGAGGACGAATATGCGGAGATGCTGCGCGCAGAAGGATTTGCGGACGTCCGGATCACGCATATTCCCGATCTGACGGCGACACCCGAACAGTACGATGGCAACTGGTTTGCCAATGCAGATGAACTCCGGGATTTCAAGCGGATTGGCGCATTATTGCTAGTGGCGCGCAAACCGGAAGCTGAAGTGAACGACTAATTTGGGGTACAATGCTTTGGAAACAGTCTTGTGACGCATATCACCGACCAATGGTTCGCAGGTGAATAACACTAAGGCATGCGCATTTTGCAGGGGGTTGCATGAGCTGGATCGAAGACCGTTTTGAACAGAACTTTATGATTAGCACGGTGGACTACGTCTTTAACTGGGCGCGCAGGTCCGCCATTTGGCCGATGACCTTCGGTCTTGCCTGCTGCGCCATCGAGATGATCGCGTCATCGACATCGCGCTTTGACATTGCGCGCTTTGGCTCAGAGGTATTTCGTCCCAGTCCCCGGCAGAGCGACCTGATGATTGTGGCCGGAACCGTGAGCCTGAAGATGGCTCCGGTGGTGCAGCGCATCTATGCGCAAATGCCGGACCCGAAGTGGGTGATCGCCATGGGCGCCTGCGCCTCGGTAGGCGGCCCATTTAACACCTACTCCGTGCTGCAGGGAGTCGATAAGATCGTGCCGGTTGATGTATACGTTGTGGGCTGCCCTCCGCGCCCGGAAAATCTGTTTTACGGATTGATGAAGCTGCAGGACAAGATCGACCAGATGACGATTGCGCGGCGTCCGACTGAAGTGCGCCTGAAGAAAGAGATGGCCGAGGATTTCGCTCGTCAGATGGCCGTCACCCAGACCGTGCATGAAGGTTCGGTGAGCGGAATCAGTGTTATCGAGAAGTAAGAGTTCCGAGAAAGGTGAGCGCAACTATAAAGAGTTTGCGTTTGCTATTTTGTCTACAACAACTAGTAATTTCCTGGCCGCCATTCGTGGTGGCCGTTGCTTTATGCGGGCACCCGCGCAGTTCAGCCTGCGATGCGCGTGAGGTTAGCAACATCCCATGCATGTGTACTCCTCCGCTGAGTTCGGATTTTTACTGCATACGGCTCATCATCACAAAGTAGCGTGACGCACGTCACGTCCTGTTTGGCTGTTAAACAGGCAAAATGCTCGGCTGAGGAGACAACATGGCACGTGGAGTCAGTTTCAATAGTCGTTGAGCGATGTAAAGCGTGCGGATTCTGTGTCGAGTTCTGTCCAAGTAAAGTGCTCGCACTCTCGTCCGCTTTTAATTCAAAAGGCTATCATCCACCACACGCAGTCATACCTGATAAATGCAGCGGATGTGATCTCTGCGGCATGTATTGCCCGGATTTCGCGATCCACGGATACCGCACAGACAAGCCCGGAAAAACGGAGTCGGAAAAGGAGCCGGACGATGCACGCTGACCCAGTTGGCGTCCTTACGGGCGCACATTTTATCGACGGTGACCACGCCGCATGTGAGGGCGCAATCGCCGCCGGAGCACGTTTCGCCGCAGGTTATCCCAATTACGCCTTCTACGGAAGTTGTGGAGCGCTTCTCGCATCGCGCTCCAAAGGTTGGCGGAACTTTCATTCAGATGGAAGATGAATTGGCCGCCTCCATCACGATTCTTGGCGCGGTCTGGGGGGAGTAAAGGCCTTTACGGTTACCTCCGGCCCTGGTTTTTCTCTGATGATGGAACACATCGGCTTACGCCGCAATGACCGAGACACCGTGTGTGTTTATCGATGTGCAGCGTGGCGGCCCATCTACGGGACTGCCCACCCTGCCTGCGCAAGCCGATATGATGCAGGTGAAGTGGGGCTCGCACGGCGACTATGAAATCATCGCACTCTGCCCGAATTCCCCGCAGGAATGCTTTCGACCTGACCATCAAGGCCTTTAATTTTTCCGAACAATATCGCGTACCGGTATTCGTGATGATGGACGAATGTGTCGGACACATGACGGAGAAGGTCGTCATTCCCCGCGCGGAAGATATCGAAGTGGAGCCGCGGCACTGGACCAGCAAGGACAAGAGCACATTTAAGCTTTTTGAGCCGGTCGGTGACACCCTGGTCCCTGAGATGGCAAAGGCCGGAGATGGATATAACATCCATGTGACGGGATTGACTCATGACGAGCGCGGTTATCCCAACCTGACACTGCCCGTACAGGACAGAACGATACGGCGGATGGTCCGCAAGATTCGCGACAACGCCGACAAAATCTGCTTGACTGAGCAGCACGATATCGAAGGTGCCGATGTTGTTGTTGTCAGTTATGGAATCACCTCGCGGGTGGCACAGCGCGCCGTTGAGACCGCACGCGCCGCAGGGCCTCAAGGTTGGCAGTTTGCGCTTGATCACGGCGTGGCCTTTCCCTGAGCACATCATCAAAGCCATCGCCCCCAAGGTGAAGGGATTTGTCGTTCCTGAAATCAACCTTGGCCATGATGGTTCGCGAGGTGGAGCGCTGCGCTAAATGGGCAGTGCCGCGTGGCGCTCGTAGATCACGCCGGTGGCACCGTACACCAGCCGGAACAGATTCTGAAGGCGATCCAGGAGGTAGCGCGATGAGCTTCACCCGCAGCACTTTGCGAAGTTACACCGGCGAACCCGGTAGAACAATTTCTGCGTACAGACCGCATGCCCCACATCTGGTGTCCTGGATGCGGCATTGGCACTACGGTAAACTGCTTCACTCGCGCCCTGCTCGATTCCAAGACCGATCTCACAAAGCTGAGCATCGTGAGTGGCATCGGCTGTACCGGACGCGTCGCGGGTTACATGAACCTTGACTCGTTCCACACCACCCACGGCCGCGCCATTCCATTCGCGACCGGACTTAGGCTCGCCAATCCCGAGATGAATGTTGTGGTGTACAGCGGTGACGGTGACCTGTTCGCCATCGGTGGCAATCACATCATTCACGCTGCCCGCCGCAACATGGATATCAAGGTTATCTGCGTGAACAATCTTACTTACGCAATGACCGGCGGCCAGACCGGGCCTGCCACGCCGCTTGATGTCATCTCTGCGACTGCGGCCTATGGCACCTACGACCCGCCGTTCAACCTGCCTTCTCTCGTGGATGCTGCCGGCGCGGTGTATGTCGCGCGCTGGACGACCTTCCATGTAAGACAACTCGCGAAATCCATGGCAGAGATGATGAAGAAGAAAGGCTTCGGATTCATCGAGATTGTTTCGCCCTGCCCAACGCTTTATCAGCGCCGCAACAAGATGGGCGATGGTTTGGACGCGATGAAGTTCTACAAGGAAATTTCGAAAATTAAACACGGAGCGCCAACCAGCGAAGTGGGACTCACCAAGAGTGGTGAAATCATCGTCGGCAAGTTCGTAGATCGCGAGCGCCCCGACTATGCGACCATGATGCGCGAGCACCTTGAACAGCGGCTTGGCGAGAAATACATCCCGGCGGAGGTACCCGTATGCAGCTAACAGACATTCGTATCGCTGGCTTCGGTGGACAGGGCGTCATTATGTGCGCCAGTGTCATTGGCCAGGCCGCTTCCATTGTGGAGCACGGCTACGCCACCATGACTCAAAACTTCGGTCCGGAGGCGCGTGGCGGTGCCTGCTCAGCGCAGCTCATCCTGTCACCCACGCCCATCCTTTACCCTTACGTTGTGCAGCCGGATCTGATGGTGCTGATGTCGCATGAGGCGTTCGCAAAGTTCGCCAAGGACATCAAGCCCGGTGGCACACTGATTGTCGAGCAGGACCTGGTTCGAGTAGAAGGAATCACAGCGCCGGACGTGAAGGTGTATGCCATTCCTGCCACCCGCATCGCAGAAGAGCTTGGCAAGCGTATGGTGCTGAATATCGTGATGACCGGGTTCTTCGGTGCTGTCTCCGGGCTATTGCAGCGTGAATCCTTACGCAAAGCGGTAGAGGATTCCGTGCCTGCAGCATTTGCGGAGCTGAACCGGAAAGCATTCGACGCGGGATGGGAATACGGGGTTAAGCACTTGGAAGCTGGCGCAATGGAACTGGGCCAAGAAGATCCGGTTACAGTCACCGAGTAGCTATGAAACAGAAAATGCGCTTGCAGGAACATCGCAAGCTGGCCCCGGGCAACCGGGGCTTTTTTCATTGAAGTGTTTAGCCGCGCCAGAGATGATAAAGCAGGTAATAGATCACCACGCCGGTTACGGAAACATAGAGCCACAGCCAATAGGTCAGCGGAGCGATTCTTACGTGCTTGGCGTCCTGGCGCTTTAAGCCTCGCCTGAGGCTGATCAGGATGAGCGGGACGATGATAACAGCGAGCACGGTATGGCTGGCAAGCAGAGTGAAGTACACCGGACGCCGCCAGCCCTGTCCGGCAAAGTGCAGCACCCCGGCATGGGCATGGTAGTAGAGATAACAGAGGAGGAAAACCACCGAGGTCGAAAATGCCGCGATCATGGTGCGCTTGTGCGCCATGATCTCTCTGCGGGCGATGAAGCGTCTCGCCGTGACCAGCAGAACGGCGGCGGTGCCGTTGAGCGTGGCGTTAATGGCAGGGAAGTAGGAAAGCGTTTGCGCTTGCATGGTTCGCTCCTCAGGCTGCCGGTTTGGTGCTGCGACGGTTCGCGACCACAAAGGCCAGGCCGAACATGATCACAGTGAAAATGACGAGTACCGCAAGGCAGGTTGCGAGCGGAAAATCCGGCGAGGCCGCGGAAGGGAAAAGCAGGCTGCGCAAGGCTTCGGTGCCGTAGGTCAGCGGATTGATTCTCATCAGGAAGGCCATCCAAGGTGAGGCGGAGCTGACGGGAAACATTGAGCCGGAGAGTAGCCAGAGCGGGATCAGGAACAGGTTGATGATCGCGTGGAAGCCGGAGGTGGAGTCCATGGGCCATGCAATGATGAAGCCAAGCGCCGTGAGCGAGAACGACACCAGGAAGATATCCAGAATCACCAGCAGGAGTTGCGCCAAGCCGAAGTGAATTCCGAGTAACGGGGCGATGACCAGGAAGAGCACGCCTTGCAGGGTTGCCAGCGTCGTGCCACCCAGAACCTTGCCGAGCACAATCACCGAGCGATGCACCGGAGCGACCAGCACCGAGAGCAGAAAGCCCTCATTGCGATCTTCGATCAGCGACATCATCGCAAAAATTGAGGTGAAGAGCACGATCATCATCAGCGCGCCGGGAAAGAAAAAGTCAAGATAGTTCTGGCCATTGCCTGTCGTGGTGGGATTGCGGAAGGATTTACCGAAGCCGGCACCGATGACCACCCAGAAGAGCAGCGGTGAGGCGACGATTCCGACGACGCGGCTGATATTGCGGTAGAAGCGCACCACCTCGCGCCGCCAGAGCGAGAGCGCGGGCATGACTCCGAAGGTGGTTCCCGTAATCAGTTACCGGATGCGATTGTTGTGTTCGTTGCCAAGTTCAGCCTCAATCCTGTTTAGTGCTTTTTCTTCTTTGTTTGTGCGGCGGCGCGCTGTTCCAGCCCTTGTGCATCTTCATTCCAAAAGCGGTGGCCGGTGCGGCGGATGAACACATCCTCCAGCGTGGGTTTGCTGACGGTGACAGAATCGATTTCGCCGGGAAAAGCCTCCACCACTTCGGTGATGAAGCGGTGGCCCGCCTCGCGCTCGATACGGACTCGACCATCGTCCAGCACGGCAGCCCCAGCGGCAAAGCGAGCATTGATGGCTGCGGCGAGTTTCTGAGGGTCGTGGGCGTCGAGCAGAATTACATCGCCGCCGATCTCACTTTTTAGCTGCGCCGGTGTGCCAAGGCCGACGAGATTGCCATGACTCAGAATGGCAAGGCGATCGCACTTTTCAGCCTCTTCCATCAGGTGCGTAGTCACGATGATGCTCACGCCCTCCTGATCACGCAGAATCTGAAGGTATTGCCAGAGGTCGCGGCGTGCGCCAGGGTCAAGGCCGGTGGTCGGCTCGTCGAGCAGCAGGACTTGCGGGCGATGGAGCAGTCCTTTGGCGAGTTCGAGGCGGCGCTGCATGCCACCGGAAAAAGTTTCAACTCGGTCCTTGGCGCGATCGGCAAGCGAGACGCGTTCCAGCATCTCAGCCACCCGTTTCTTTAGCGTGGAGCCGGTGATTCCATACAGATGGCCGACATGGATGAGGTTCTCCTCCGCAGAAAGCTTCACGTCAATGCTGCGCGATTGGAAGACCACACCGATCTGGCGGCGCACGCCACTGGGATCGAGGGCAACGTCGTGGCCGAGAATCGAGGCGCGTCCGGCGGCGGGCAACATCAAGGTGGAAAGAATGCGGAACATCGTGGTCTTGCCGCTGCCGTTGGGGCCGAGCAGGCCAAAGATTTCAGCACGATTCACGGTGAAGGAAACGCCGTTGAGGGCCGTGCGATCGCCATATTGGTGGCGAAGACCATCGATCTGGATCACCGTCTCCGGTCGGGAGTTGGTAGAGGTGTCGATCTCTTGTTCTTGGGTCCTGGTGGTCAAAACAATAAGTCCTCAATTGCAGCGTGGATCACGCCGCACTGTTAAGCATCATCAGTGCAAAGAGCAGTGGCAGGTATGTAACCGTGGCCTTGAGCAGAGCCCGTGCCAAGGTTCTGGAACGTGGCGCGGAGGGCGGCAGGCACTCCCTCCAAATGCGGGCGCAGAAGTAGAACAGCCCCAGTCCTAGCACCGAGGCCCCGATGAAATAAGAGAGCCCGGCCATGCCTAGCATGGTAGGCGCAAGCGTGGTGGGTAGCAAGGCCGCGCCGTACATCAGGATCTGGCGCGCGGTCGAACGCCCGTCGCTCTCAACCACGGGCAACATGCGGATTCCCGCCCTGGCGTAGTCGTCGCGGTAGAGCAGAGCGATGGAGTGGAAGTGCGGGAACTGCCAGAAGAAAACAATGGCAAACAGCACGAGGGCTTCGTATTCCAGATGCCCGCGCGCGGCGGTCCAGCCCAGCACTCCGGGCATCGCACCGGGAAAGGCTCCGACGAACGTACACAGCGGGCTGATCTTCTTCAGCGGTGTGTACATCAGCAGATAGCAACCAGCGGTCAATAGGCTGAGTAGGGAGGTGAGAAGCATTGAGCTTGAGCGCCAGCAGAGCTGCGCCGGTAGCGGTGAGAACCGCCCATACAATAATGGCGTGGCCTAGGCTCAAGGAGCGCGTCACTAGCGGACGCAGTGCGGTGCGCCGCATCAGTGCGTCGCTTTTGCGCTCGATGATCTCATTCATGCACGCCGTACCGGCTGCTACCATGCCGATTCCGGCCAACGCCCACAGCAGCTTTAATGTGAGCACAGGTAGTCCGGACTTATGTTGGCCAAAGAAGAAGCCGGACCAAGCCGTGACCACAACCAGGGCAGTCACGCGAATTTTGGTGAGCTCTGCATAGTCGCGCAGCAATTCAAAGGGACCGCGCGCGGCGATTACCAGGGGTTGCGTGGGTGCGGTTGTCATGCGCGCACCGTTGAACCCGAGGGGGGGCGATCCGCTGCTGCCGCTTCGCGGGCATACTCGGGCAGCGAGTACCGGTGAATCTGGATCGCCAGGATCACCGTCGTAATCAGTACCAGAGCACCACAGGCAACGTGGGCCACGGTCGCGACTACCATGCTTGCCAGCGGCGCCGAGGCCATCTGGTTCCAGATAACACGGGTGATGTAGCTGGCCACCCCGAGTGTGATCTGCACCCGCGAGCAGAACAAGCAGTACGGCTGCGGGCGTGGCCAGTTGCGGAGTTCCACGATGGCGCTTGAGGGTGGAGATCGCCAGCCAATTCACCAAGCAGAAAACCACGCCTGCCCCAATGACGTGCGGAAGCAGACGGATTCCCGAATGGCGGAAGGCCGCGCCGAGAATGAGTTGCAGCCAGACAGCGGCGACGGTAAGCAGGGAAAGCGTTGTGAGGCGCGGCCGCGCATCCGGGTGGACCACCGCAACCGGCGCCTGGACCCAGCTCTTGCTTGTGAAAAACGCCATGCTGACCATGATGCAGAAAAACGTCTGCCCCAGGGTTGCGTGCGCGGTGGAGATCGCGGGTGGCAGATAGAAGAGCACTGTAAGCCCACCGAGAATGCCTTGGGCGATAACCGTGCCTAAGGCGCTCCAGGCAAGGATTCGCATCCAGCGCCGCTTATCCACCTTCTGTGTCCAGACAGCCAAGCCGATGGTGAGTAGGCCGATAAGTTCCGCCAACATACGGTGAACGTGTTCGAACTTTACTCCGCCGATCAGCGGCGGAATGCGGTAGAGTGAGCCGAACGAGGTAGGCCAGTCCGGCACGGAAAGTCCGGCTTCATTGCTTGTCACCAGGGCTCCGGCAACAATCAGCAGAAACACAGAACTCGCCGTCAAAACCGCGAAACGATGGTGCCCGCGATGATAGGGAGTGCTTTGTGCCTTTGAAAGTTCTGTCATGCAATCCAGAGAACTCAATTGGCCACCGGCCAGGATCTATCGTATGCCGAAAGTGCCCTCCCGGCGAACGCCACATTCTAACAACCTATGAGAGAAGATGAGAATTTACCGGCCAACGATGCAGCGCGACAGACGCTCCGGCGACATTTTTGCAAATAGCGCAAAAAAAGTGAAGCGCGGCCGCATACGCTTCTAAGAAGCCGCGCTATAAGCAAGAAAGATGTTCGACTACTTAGACCGGCGCGGTTTCCTTGGCGGCCTGCTCGCGCCAGGCGGGGCTTTCCATTGCCTCGATTACAGCGTCGGCAAACTCATTGGTGGAGGCAATGCCGCCCATGTCGCGGGTGATGTGCTTACCTTCGCGATAGACGGAGTGGACGGCGTACTTGACCTTGTTGGCTGCGTCTTGTTCACCGAGATGGCGCAGCATAAGAATGCCGGAACGGAGAACTGCCGTCGGGTTGGCTATGCCGCGTCCGGCGATATCCGGGGCCGAGCCATGCACGGCTTCAAAGATGGCGCACTCGCTGCCGAAGTTTGCTCCCGGAACGAGTCCCAGGCCGCCGACGAAGGCGGCGCACAGATCGCTGACAATGTCTCCGTAGAGGTTTTCCAGCAGCAGCATGTCGTACTGATACGGATTGGTGACAAGCTGCATGCAAGTATTGTCGATGATGTGCTCGCCATAGGAGATCTCCGGGTACTCCTTGGAGATATTGCGCGAACAGCGGATGAACAATCCGTCGGAGAGCTTCATGATGTTCGCTTTGTGAATGGCGTGAATCTTCTTGCGTCTGAACTTGCGTGCGTACTCAAAGGCCCAGCGTGCGATACGCGTGGACGCTTTTTCAGTAATGATCTTGAGGCTCTCGACCACGCCGGGAACAACCTCGTGCTCGATGCCCGAATACAACCCCTCGGTGTTCTCGCGGATGATGATGAGATCCACGCCTGGGTAGCGCGTGGTAACGCCAGGAAGATTGCGGATAGGCCGGAAGTTGCAGAAGAGTTCGAATTGCCTGCGCAGTTGCACATTGATGCTGCTAAATCCGCCGCCGATTGGCGTCGCGACCGGGCCTTTCAAAGCAATACGGGTGCGCTCGATCGAATCGACCAGGTCTTTGGGGATGTACTCATGAAATTTGGCAAAGGCGTCGGCCCCTGCCGCATAACTCTCCCACTCAAATTTGACGCCCGAGGCTTCGAGGACTTTAACCGCCGCGGCTGTAACTTCGGGACCGATTCCGTCGCCCGGAATCAATGTAACTTTATGTGACATACGGCTCCCTCTAACAATTCCTACCGCAATTTTCCGGATTATTCCTTAGATGTGCGTTTCTCGCGCTCGGCATTTGCCAGCGCAGCTTTGGCCTGGCGTACGTCTTTCGACCGCAGCAGATCCTGCAATTCCGACATGAACTCGTGTACGTCCTTGAAATCCAGATAAACGCTGGCAAAGCGCACGTAAGCCACCTTGTCCAGATTGCGTAGGCGGTTCATGATCAGTTCGCCGACCTCGCCCGTCTTGCGCTCGCGCTCCGGGCTGTCGATGACAAAGGCTTCGGCGTCGTTGACGATCTGTTCGAGTTGACTGATGGGAACGGGGCGTTTTTCGCAGGCGCGAAGCAATCCGCTGAGCACCTTCTGGCGCTCGAATTTCTCGCGCCGACCGTCTTTCTTCACCACCATGTATGGAATTTCGTCGATGCGCTCGTAGGTGGTGTAGCGCTTTTCGCAGCGCAAGCACTCGCGGCGGCGGCGAATGGATTCGCCTTCCTTGCTCTCACGCGAGTCAACTACCTTATCCTGATCAAATCCGCAAAAGGGACATTTCATGATGCTGTTGCCGCCGCTGTTCGACGGCGCAGCCTTTCTGGTCAGACTCAGCCAGCCGCCTGTTGCGTTCCGATTGTATCAGTAACAGCAGCAATCCTGTTCTTACGCCTCGGCTGCCTCTGCCTCGGCTTCTTCCTCTTCCTCGGCGCTTTCTTCTGAGAGCCGGATAAAGGAAATTTTTTCGTAGCGCGCAAGCAGAACGCCTGCGGGGATGACCGACATGAAAGTCACTAGCCAGAGCATGATGCCGCAGCTTACGGCCAGTTCCCGCGTGATGTTGTACGGCTCGCCACTAAACAAATTGGACTGCAGGACGCCGATCACCGCCAACTGCGAACCCCCGACGCCTCCGGGCAACTGTACCACCGAGCCCAACATGCTGGAGCCCATGACCAGCAGCACATCGCCAAGTTTCATTTCATCCATGCGTGCTACCCGCTGCACCCCGTCCGGATCTCCCGAGACGGTCACGGCCATTTCCGGATAAGAGTGCAGAACTTGGATGTAGGCGCCAGCGATCATCAGCCACATGAGCACCGAAACCACGATCAGTTGAATGAAAGAGCCGACGCTGTGAATCGTGTTGAATCCCTGCCTGAAGGCGTACAGGCGGGCCCGCAGCGCCATCGCCATGCTTCCAGAGGCTCGCCTGAAAACGAAAAACAAAAGCGCCAGCACGGCCAGGGCTGCCAATGCCAATGGAAGCTTGTGGCTCGCGTTGTGCGCCGCCAAGTGCATTCCGTTGTGCAGTGCCTGCAGTAAAACATGGGCGAGGGTTCCGCCCTTGATGGCGAAAAAGGCAATCATTAGCAGGAGGACCGAACCTAGATCGAAGAATCGCTCCACCGTCCACACCGCGAGCTGCGAGGTGAACGTGAGTTTCTCCTTGCGGGCAATCAAGTATGGGCGGGCAAACTCACCCGCGCGGCCAAAGAGTCCTAGAGCAGCGAAGCCGATAATCTGTGGGCCGACAAGCCGCCTGAAGCTGGTGGGTGCGGTGGGCTTGAGAAAAATCGCCCAGCGAATGGCGCGCAAAACGTAGGCCAGGTAGATCAGCGCGACTCCGGCACCGATATGCCACAGGCTTACGTCGCCAGTATATTGGCGGAACTTTGCCCAATCGAACGTTTGCCACGAGCGGAACTGGAGATAAACCAGGGCTCCGAGAATTGCAGCAACAACAAAGAGGGAAATAATCTGCTTTTTCTTCATAATGAAGGAGCGAGCCTGGGCTGGAATTCGCCAATGCCTTTCAACAAAAGACTGTATTCAATAATTGCACGGCAAACTCAGCGGCTTTGACAAGCTGGAAATTGCAACGGAGCCTGGTCCTTCGGATTGCCATCTCTGATTCTACTAAATTGCAGCAGACGCCGGTTGATTGTTCGCCAATTCGACTGCTATCGCGACGCTAGTTCCGCCGTGGCGGCGGTGCCATTTGAGGCAATCTTTGTCTCTTCCGTGGATTTCTTCCCGCTGCTCAGTTTTGTCTTCTTGTGGTAGTCGCGTTTGCTGTTGTTGTAATCGCGTATGACGCGCTGCACGTATTGGCGGGTCTCACGGTAAGGCGGGATACCCTTATAGCGATCGACTGCATTTGGCCCTGCGTTGTATGCGGCCAGCGCCTTGACCGCGTCGCCGTTGTAGCGCTCCAGCAGTTCGCGCAAGTAGCGAGCACCGCCGTTCACATTTTGCTCGGGACTGAAGCTGTCATTCACGCCTAACTGCGAGGCTGTGCCGGGCATCAACTGCATCAACCCGCGTGCACCCGCTGGCGAAATCGCATGGGCATTACCTGCGCTCTCCTGCTTGATTACGCTGCGGATGAAGTCCGAGTCCACGCCGTGCGCTTCCGAGGCCTCGCCGACGATCTGGCTGGTGCTCTTGACTGGTCCCGCTTCAGCAGCCGACGCAACCTGATCGGGCTCACTGGAGTAGCTCTCGATCTGTTCGGAGGGAACGTCGATAAAGCTTGTTTTCTGGTCGTCTATGTAAAGCCGCACCAATCCGTCGTGCATCTCGCGAGTGCGGTGGCGGATGGAGAAGCCGTTGCGCAACTCTGCAATTTCAGCCGCAAACACGGTGCTCGATGCCAACAGCAGGATTGTGATCAGGCGCAACGATCTCATCCTCACTATTCTAGCCCTTCCAGAGCGGATTCGACGGCCATTGCGACGCCATTTTCATTGTTGCCTAGGGTCATCTGCCAGCCGCGCTCGCGCAGTTCCTCGGTGGCGTTGCCCATGATGTAGGCGTGCCCGGCAAACTCCAGCATTTCGATGTCGTTGTAGTTATCGCCGATGGCCATCAGTTCCGCGGGATGGTAGCCCTTGAAGGCCGCCCAGCGTTTGAGCGCCGCGCCTTTGGTGCAACCTTTATTCAGGATGTCCACCATGCACAGGTCACGCGCATCATACTGTGTTTTCAATGCCGTAATGCGGGTCAGCAGTGCTTTATTCTTTTTGAGATGCTCCTGAGCGGCTATCATCCGCTCCACCGTTCCGCAAAACATTGCCTGAATTGGGTCGCTGTCCAGACCACTCTCGATAGGCTGTACAAACCGCAGATGCTGGGCATTTTTTTCCAGCCAGCGCTTGATCGAGCCATTCAATTCCTCCAATGTTTCCAATAAGAGCGAACCTTCCTCTTCACCGTCCAAAGTGATCACCATGTTCCGCCGGAACTCCGTCATGTGTGCAACCAGCTCAAGGACAGATGCCAGCGGCAGGGGGTCGCGGTGAAACAGCGTTCCGTCGCTGGCCTTGGTAATAGCGCCATTGGAACTGATGAGCGTTACATTGAAGCCCAGTGCCTGCGCGACGGGGAGCGCGAAGTTGTGCCTGCGTCCGGTTGCCAACGCAATCTCAATGCCAAGCGAATTGGCCCTGCGCAGCGTTTCCAGGTTGCGCGCGCTTACCTGGAAGTTGGAATCCAGCAACGTTCCATCAATATCGATTGCAATCAGCCGAACGGAGGACATTCACTCGATTTTACAACGTCTGCCTCAGCAACTTAGGATGCTAGAGTTCTTGAGTGCTAGGATTCAGGTAATGATCTCCCAATTTTTTTCCTGGGGCATATTCGGCATCCTGCTGATGGTGTTGGCGCTGGTTCACTACGTCCGCCGCCAGCCGAGTTTTTATTGGTTCTTCCTCATCATCTTTCTAGGGCCGCTGGGCGCGCTGATCTATCTGGCAATTGAATGGCTTCCGGAACTGTTCGATCCCGGCGCATTCCGTTCCCTGGAGCGGGGGCGGCGGCGGCGCGAGGTAGAAGCCGCGATCCGGCAGAATCCTTCGGCAGGCAATTACGAAGAACTCGGCCTGTTGCGTCTTGATAAATGCGACTGGAGCGGAGCCCGCGCCTGCTTTGACCGCGCCCTGGCCCAGCGCACGGACTCGCTTGATCCGTTCTACCGCCGCGGCCTCGCCGAGGTGGAACTTGGCGATTTTGCCGCCGCCCGCGCTGACTTGGAGCACGTTGTCAGCGCCGACGCCGGCTACGACTTCCAGCGTGCAGCCGGACTGCTTGCCCTCGCCGATTGGAAGACCGGAGACCTCGACCGCGCCCAGCGCCTGTTCGAGAACGTTCTGCGCACCTCCACGCTCACCGAAACGCAGCTTCACTACGCCGAATTCCTCGCCGAAACCGGACATCGCGCCGAAGCGAAACAGCAAGCCATCCGCATCCGCGACAAGCGCGCGCAGATGCCCGGCTTCCAACGCCGCCGTGAACGCAAACTCTTCCGCAGAAACAGCGCTCTTTTGCGGAAGCTCTAGGTTTCAAAAGCTGTAATTCGGTATGCTCTCGCAATTGGCTGCCTGAAAAGAGCGAAGCCGCCGCGTGCTCCGGCTTGCTCCCGTTTCATCCCACCCCGCATTGGCGGTATCATTCCACCTGAGAATATGACCGAGCGCCTTTACTACCAGAACTCATTTGTGTTCGATTTCACCGCGACCGTCGAGGGCATTCGCGAACTTGCCGATGGGAGGCGCGCGCTGGTGTTGGACCGCACTGCGTTCTATCCAACCAGTGGCGGCCAGACCTTCGATACAGGATGGATCGAATTCGTCGCGGCTGAGGGCGATGATCCGGGCTCGCTGCCCATGCTATCCATGCCAAAACTCCGCGTCGCTGAAGTCGTCGAGGATGAATCCGACGGTACGATTCTGCACCTGGTTGAGCACCTCTCCGACTCCGCTCCCGCCCTCGCTTCGCGTTCGCGGATTTATTGACGTGGATCGTCGCCATGATCACATGCAGCAACACTCAGGACAGCACGTACTCTCGGCGGCATTCTTGAAATTGTTCAAAGCGCCTACGATCAGCTTCCACATGGGCGACGAAAGCTGCACGATCGACTTGGAAATTGCTGCCCTCAGTGCCGCACAACTCGTACAGGCTGAGCGCTATGCCAACCAGATTGTCTGGGATGATCGCCAGGTTCTGATGCACGAGGTGACGCACGAACAGGCGCGTAAGATCGGAGTCCGCAAGATTCCTGAAGCCGCGCACGCGACTCTGCGCCTGATCGAAGTTCGTGGCATAGACCTGTGCGCCTGCGGCGGAACTCACGTAAAAAACACCGGACAGATCGGCAATGTTCAAATTCGCAAGGTTGAGAAGATCAAACAGGGAATTCGCGTTGAATTCGTCTGCGGTGTGCGCGCGCTGCGCATTGCGCGTAAGGATTTCGAGACCCTCACCGAAGCTGCCGCGCTCTATTCGTCCCATCTCTGGGATGTTCCGGCGCAGAGCCAAAAGCTAATTGACTCCGCTAAGGCCGCGCAGAAGCAGCAGCAAAAGCTTCTGGCGGAAATTGCCGAACTCACCGCGCGGCAGACGCTGGCGCGCACCAGCGCCGAGGGTGGGCGCAAGATCGTTGCCGAGTATTTCGCCGACCGCGACCTCGATTTCGTGAAGCTCTATGCGCAGAAACTCGTTGCAGCCGAGGCGAATGTCATCGCGCTGATTGGCGGCGGGCAGGGAACTCCCGCACTCGTCTTCGCTCAGTCTCCAGGAGGCACATTTGACGCGGGGGCCGCGCTCAAGGCCATCGTCACCTCCGCTGGTGGACGCGGCGGCGGCACGCGGGACCTCGCTCAGGGCGGAGTGCCTTCGTCGGAGCTTATTCCAGAGTTGATTGAACGGGCCGTGCATGGTGCCCGCGCTCAACTCGGCACGCAATCGGAAGTTCAGGGATAATCGTGCGATGATCGCCCAGCCTCTCATCCTCATCACGCTCCTGATTCAACTCGGCGTCTCGGCTGCGGTCAGCAGTGTTTTGGCGCGCTCGCGGCGCTTTCGCGTCCTGCTCTTTCACGAGGACCGCGATATATGGGAAAAGCTGGAGATGGTCCTTTTCATTGGGGGCCCTATCATGCTGGGCGTGCTGGTGCGTGGGACGGTCAAAAATTTCCTCGCAGCGGACGTCTCGTTCGAGGCTGCGATTCTTTTGGGCGTCATTGCGGGACGAACGGCGGGCGTTTGCGGCGGAGTTCTGGTCTCACTGCCCTATCTGTTCATGCACGAGTATCTAAACCTGCCGCTGAATGTGATTGCCGGACTCAGCGCGGGATTCCTGCGTGAACTTGCCAAGGATCGCGAAGCTATCTGGTCGTTCAGTCCGCTCCTAGATCTCAGTATTTACCGCTGGGCAAGGCGCTCGATTGCCAAGTCCTTCATTGACTGGCAGACCTCGTTTTTCGTCATCATTCTGGGACTGCAATTCCTGCGTCTCGAAACCTGGGAGTTTTTCCCGCGCTATACATGGGCGCTTGATTCCCCTAATTGGCTGGTGCGCGCTGCAATCTACATCAGTACCGTGATGACGGTTGCAATCGCCCTCAAGGTGCTGAACAACACGCGTATCGAAATGAAGCTGGAAGAGCAGGAGCGCCTGTTGTTGCAGGCCCGCATGGAAGCCTTGCAGAGCCAGATCAATCCGCACTTTCTGTTCAATACGCTCAACTCCGTGGCATCGCTCGCGCGCTTTGATCCTGACACAGCGCGCGAGATGATTTTGAAACTCTCGAAGATTTTGCGGCGGCTGCTCAAGAAAGGCGACTCTTTCGCGGAGTTGCGCGAAGAACTCGAATTCATCGACGACTACCTCGATATCGAGGTCATCCGCTTTGGGCGTGACAAACTGAAGGTGGTGAAGGAACTCGACCTTGCCAGCCTGGGTATTGTCGTGCCCACCATGCTCATTCAGCCCATCGTGGAGAATTCGATCAAGCATGGCCTCTCGCCCAAGATCGCCGGCGGCACGATTTATCTGCGCAGCCGGATATTGGAGGGGATGCTGCTGATCGAAGTGGAGGACGACGGGGTTGGCATTGTCGAGCCCGGCTCCGACGTGAGCGAGTGGAATGCTCCGCAGCACGGAACCGGAATTGGTATGGCGAATGTCCGCGAAAGACTCAATGTTCTCTACAGCGATGCGGCGCGGGTGGAGATGGAAAGCCGCACCGGCGCCGGAACCATCGTGCGCATCGTATTGCCAATCCCGCACACCGGGGAGATGGATGGCATTAATTATGACTTGCGCTCCAATAGTCCCCGATAAAGCTCCTCGTACTGCGGAATGATTTTTGTGGTGCAGAAACGCGCCTTCGCCGTGGCCCGCGCGCGCTTGCCCATGGCGGCCAGTAGTTCATCATTGGTTAATACTTTCAGGGCGCAGGCGGCCATGGCTTCCACGTCCCCGGCAGAAGCCAGAAAGCCGTCCACGCTATCCTCGATTACCTCCGGCAATCCGCCCACACGGGATGCCACGGGAACAACTTCGCAGGCCATCGCCTCCAGAGCGGCTAGGCCAAATGATTCCATCTCACTCGGTAGCAGCATCACATCGGCCATTGCCAGTTTTTCGTGGATCATGTCCTGCTTGCCGAGAAAGTGTATCCGCTGATGAATCCCTCTCGCACAGGCGAGGCGCTCGGCCGCGCGGCGGTCCGGTCCGTCGCCGATCATCATCAGCCGCGCCGGAATTGTTTTCTGCACCCGGTCAAATATCTCCACTACGTCAGTCACCCGCTTCACTGGCCGGAAGTTCGACAGATGCACCAGCAAGCGCTCATCCGGTTTGGCGAATTCCATGCGCCTCGCCTCGGCCTGTTCATCGCGTCGGTACAGATCACAGTTCACAAAGTTGTAGATGACGTGGATCGGTTTGCTGATTGCAAAGCTCTCGATCGTGGATCTCTTCAGGTCGTTGGAGATCGCTGTAACCGCATCGCTCTGTTCGATGGAGAAGCGCGTAATCGGCAGATATGAGCGGTCCAAGCCCACCAGGGTAATGTCGGTCCCGTGTAAGGTGGTCACATAGGGCAGGTGCCGAGGCAGTCTCGTGTGGTCCGAGCAGAGCATCTGCCGAGCCAGCATCGCCGAAACCGAGTGAGGAATGGCATAGTGTACGTGCAGCAGGTCGAGGTCGTACAACTCGGCTACTTCGGCCATGCGGGTCGCCAGCGCAAGGTCGTAGGGTGGGTATTCGAAGAGGGGATATTGCGAAACTTCCACCTCGTGAAAGTGAATGTGCGGATGCGGCTCGGTTAGGCGGATCGGCTGTGAATACGAGATGAAATGGATCTCATGTCCACGATTGGCCAACTCGATGCCAAGCTCAGTGGCGACGACTCCGCTGCCGCCATAAGTGGGGTAACAGGTAATACCAATCCGCATGGCTCTCCTGGTCTCTCGTTTCCGTTGCAGCTAGATGTTCATGACGCTGGCTGGTCGTGGCGATTTGGCGCGAAATGATGTCAGTTCCGCGCCGTACTCATAGCGCAGTGTGCCGGGGCTGATCGCCAGTAGCGCCCTCATCTCCACCTCGCGCGATTCGCGCAGCTTGGTACGAATCGCGGCCAGTTCGGCGTCGTTATAGCCTGGATGGCAGACCAACTCCCAGGTACCTTGCGGCATCCGCTTCAGCATTGCGCACAAACTGGCCTCGTCGAGTGTGCCTGTTGTGACCACGCCCAAGCTGCCATCAGTAGTATAGAAGCCGGCGGCACGCACCTCTTGCAGCCAGCGCCGGCGCAAGAACGTGCGCAACAGTGCGGTTTCAGTCTTGCGCACCAGCAGGGTCGTATTACACCAAGCATCGCTGAGGCCGATCACTCCTGGTGCTTCGAATGGATTGCGAACCGCCGCCACACCATGGGCAGAGGCCGCCCGAAGCATAGGCCGTAGCAGCGAAGGAAACATGTGCGTGTGTTTGTGAGCGTCAAAATGTGAAACGTCGATCTTTGCGCCTTTCAGGCGCGCGAGCTGTGCCCCGGCTTCGGCTTCCACCTCTTCGGCGCGAAAACGTCCGCGGGTCACGGCCCGCAGCACCTCGCCAATCGAATGGTAGAAACGATTCGTTCCCGGCGCCAGCAGCGAGCGTACTTCGCTTGCGGGTAGCAGCGGTTCGCCATCCACCAGCACGATGTGGCAACCAACGCTGAGCAATGGCAGTTGCTCCGCCAGGGCTGCGGCTTCCTCGAAACAGGCCCCGGTTGCCATCAGTGTCGCCGAGGATACAATTCCGCGCTGGTGGCACGCCGCAATCGCGCGATTCACACCGTGGGTCAAACCGAAGTCATCGGCATTTACGATCAGGCGCCTCATCGGAGAAGTTTAGCAGGACGCAAATAAAGGACGCGCTTGAGCCGAAATCTCTATTGTGGGCGCACTCCGGGGAGCGATGCGGCATCAGTCAGGCGCTCTTGAGAGTTTCGCGCCCATCACCGAACTTTCGCTCGCCCTCGCCCAGGAGCGATTTGACCTTATCGAGCAGAGCGGGGAACAGGTCCTGCTTTTCGAGCCACACAACCACCTCGCTGCCTTCCACCGGGGCATATCCACTCACAACAATCACCGGGATATGCGGTGCCTTCTGTCGAATCAGTCTGGCTAGCTCCAGGCCATTCATGTCCTCCATGCGATAGTCGGTCACCAACATGTCGAACTTTTTGCTATCGAATTTTTCCAGTGCCTCACTGGCCTTATAGGCGCATTCCGCGCGATAGCCGTGCATCTGTAGAACTTCACAGGCCAAGCGCGCCAGCACCTCGTGATCATCCACGAATAGAATCGCTTTCATCGTTCACCTGCGATTAGTAAGATTTATATGACAGCGAAATCCTAGAGTTAGATGCATTTTCATTGTCCCGGGCGGGGAATGCCACTTCTGTACGGCTGATTTCCACAGTACGGTTTGACCGGAGCCACAAGTCTTTCATATACTCAACCTGCGAGTTGGTTCAACAAGAGGCCGCCCCCGGAACCGCGTGACAACCGGTGAAGGGAGCACCGTAAGGGCGGTTAGCTCAGTTGGTTAGAGCGCCTGCCTTACAAGCAGGATGTCGGGGGTTCGAGTCCCTCACTGCCCACCACTGCTCAAGCCTTTTTCGAGCCGCTCGAAGGCCCGCTCGGGTCTGTTTTATCCGCGTAACGACGCGGGGTCGTAGTTCAGTTGGTTAGAACGCTGCCCTGTCACGGCAGAGGCCGCGGGTTCGAGTCCCGTCGACCCCGCCATTCTTCTCAAGCACTTACGGAGGAGAATGGCGTTTGGGGCAAGTGATACATTGCCCAGATCTTCGATTGAAAAGCCTTCCAGCCACCAAAGCCAGCATTTTGTTTATCCGCCGCAACTATTTGCGATACTGACACTTAGCTGGCCTGTGTGCAATCACTGTTCCCATGGGAGTACACGTCCACAATAAGAAGGGTCGTTGCTCTAGGATTTCGTACGGAGTGGATCTAAGGTGTTCTACATGTTGGCAGGCCAAATGGTTCGGCTATAGTGCAAAAGATTCTTCTTTTTTGAGGCACAGCTATGGGCTGTGCCTCAGCTATTTTGGGAGGCTAAGTTGCTGGATATGCGGTTGTGGCGAACGGCAAAAATAGTGAGTTTCGCGTTGCTGATTATTGGAAGTGCGGTGCTGATCCATCAACATGAGCGGAATCATTTCATGGGTAAGCTTGCCGCCCAGGGTAGCGAACTTGAACGGACTAAACTCCAGTTACAGAAAACCGAACACCTTCTCGCAAGCGCTGAAAACAAGCTCGGGTTCTTGAACCAGCACAAGACGGCTGTGCAGGTTACGGCATTTACGGGGCAAGGCAGTTTTGCCAGTGGCCAGAAAACGGCGCAGTCTTACGCTGTCCCCCAGCACATTTTGCCAGAGGACAAAGTGCTCAACATTGCGCTTTCACCGACAGCACGGCGGAACCTGCACGCTCGAATGAACGACTACATTGTGCTGTTCGATAAATACGAACAAAAGACGAGACTAGCGCGTTTCGTGGATACCACATCATCAAGTGAGCTGCGCCCGGTCATCGATATCTTCTTCGCCAAGGAAAGAGAAGCCCTTACATTCGGGCGGCAACACTTCCTTGCGGTCAATATTTCATCGGAAAACTCACCGTTCCAAGCACAGTGAGCGGCAGAGAGAGGCGCAGATCTAAGGAGCATTGGTTTACCATGGGAGACCATGCACCGGGAAACCTTACGCGAGACCGCAGAATTCCGCCTTCAGCGCTGTGGGCGCTTTTTGATTATGGAGCTCTTGACGCCGCATCGTGTACTTAGTACCTCCGCCAGGAGCGGGGGGCAGTCCGATAGTCTTCGTTATCTCGTTAATCATCAAAGCTGCGAAGCCAATGACCATCGAGAGCGGCACATTCACATCTCGCAACTTGGAGTAGAGGCATACCACGACTCCGTCTGTCGCGAGCTGTGCCTGTCACCCGAGGAAGTTGCCTTGATGGGAACTGCGGCGAACATGAACTACGCCGGAATCGTTCAGCAGCAGGCGGAAGACGTGACGGTGACTGCAGTGGTGACCGCCGGCGTGCATGGAAACGCGATCTGCGCCGGCGACCCCACTACATGGCATGAGACCGAGAACGGCTGGCAGAAGATATCTGCCTATGCGGGCACGATCAATACCTTGCTGCTCATCAGCCGCTCGGTGACCGACGGCGCCCTGGCGCGGGCGGTGGTCACCATGACGGAGGCAAAGAGCGCTGCACTGCAACGCCTGTCAATTCGCAGTCGATACTCACCTGAGTTCGCAACCGGAACCAGCACCGATCAGTACTGCATCGCCGCTCCGGTGTCGACAGGGTGGTCCTTCCAGTCAACCAGTACAGGAGTTAGGCTCGGCGAACTGCTTGGATTGGCGGTCCGAGATGCCACGCTAGAGGCATTGCGTTGGCAGAACGGGCTGGAACCAAGCTATACGCGCAGCATCTTCCATGCCTTGGAGCGCTTCGGCCTAAAAGAGAACAGCTTTTACGACGACATCCGTCCGTATCTGAACGATCGCGAATTGGAGTTGTTGAAGGGGAACAACAAAGCTGTAATCTACGAGCCGCTGGTATCGGCTGCGGCCTATGCCATCGCATCTGTTCTGGATCGCCTGCGGCATGGGACACTGCCCGAGGGCGTCGCTCGAGAGGCCCTGCGCCAGCAAGCTGCAACTCTCGCCGCGAGCCTTGCCACACGTCCGGAGGCTTGGAGCGAATTCTATCGCAGCTTGGAAGCGGTGGACGTCCAGCGGCCTGAACGTGCGGTGCTGGCCGCCATCGCTCTCGGCTGGTCTGCAAAGTGGCGCTAGGCCTGCTACATCCGGCAGCAATTCTGCTACCGGACCCTTGTCTGCTTGCCGCTGCCGTCGCGCTTGATCTCCTCCTCGGCGACCCTGTCTACCGCGCCCATCCGGTGCGACTTATTGGCTATAGTCTGTCCGGCTTCGAGCGTCTGTTGCGAAAGTTGGGCATGGATGGCTACGGTGGGGGAATCGCGCTCTTTCTGCTCCTTGCCTGTCTTTGGAGCGGAACTCTCAGCATGCTGGATGTAACCCTTGCGCGATACAACTACTTGCTGGCACTCGCCGTTCACCTCTTTTTGCTTTACTCCTTTATCGCCCTGCGTGACCTTTTGCGTCATGGCATGGCGGTAGAAAACGCGGCGCGGCGCGGCGACCTTCTTGGAGCAAGGCGGGCGGTTTCGCAACTGGTGGGCCGGGATACTGACTGCATGGATCTGGCCGCCTGCCGTCGAGCCGCCATTGAAAGCCTCAGCGAGAACCTCACCGATGGATTCGTTAGCCCGCTATTTTGGTATCTGCTGGGCGGCTTGCCTGGAATCGTGCTGTTTAAGGTGGTCAGCACTATGGATTCGATGGTGGGCTACAAAACGCCGCGTTACCTGCGCTTTGGCTGGTGTGGAGCACGTCTGGATGACGCAATGAACTGGCTTCCCGCTCGCCTGACGTGGCTGCTGATCACCTGTGTGGCGCTGGCGGTTGCCGGAGCTTCGGCGCGCAAGGCGTTGCAAGTGGGATGGCGGCAGCACGCGCTGGTTCCGGGGCCAAATTCCGGCTGGAGTGAGGCTGCCATCGCTGGCGCGATGCAGCGCAGGCTGGTAGGTCCGATCTGGAAAAATCAGATGCTGGTGAACGAAGTCTGGTTAGGCGAAGCCGCTGACCCGCCAGCAGCGACCAGCGAAGACACGCGTCGAGCATCTACTCTGGTCATTGCCTCCGGACTGGCTGCGGTGGCAATTGCTATTGCGAGCTTGATTGCATTGCGTTGACGGGCCTGCTGCAGGTGTTTAAGCTGGTAACACCTCAGGTGCCCGCAAGGGCGTAAAAGGGAAGTCCGGTGAAACACCGGCGCGGTCCCGCCACTGTAAATGAAGGACAACCGCTGCTTCGAAGAACCACTCTGTATTTGCAGGGGAAGGTGAAGCGGCTGGCAAGCATCTGCCGCCTTCTGAGCCAGGAGACCTACCCGAGGATGTCACGACTGACTTTCTGCGGAGATCAGGAAGGATGTGCCTTATCGCCTCCTTATCCGTTCGTTCGGACAAATTCCGACGCGAATCCCGCAGCAGGTCCGTTTTCCACGAGGACGGACAATATGAGCAGCATCGCCACAAAGAAGGGTGACGGCGGAGAAACCAGCCTAGCTGGAGGTGTGCGTGTTTCCAAATCATCTCTTCGCGTTGACGCTTACGGCACCGTCGATGAGCTGAACTCCGCGATGGGCTTTGCCCGGTCGATCTGCGAAGACCATGAAATCTGCGACCGCACCAAGCTGATTCAACGTGAGCTTTTTCAGATCGGTGGAGCACTGGCAACGCCGCCCGAAAAAAGTAAAGGTCAGGCGCCAGTTACGGATGCGATGGTCGAGGCGCTGACCGCGCAGGTTCATGAAATCGAGTCGCTGGAAGGAATGCTCTCCGATTGGTCGCTTCCGGGTGAGCACACGGCGGGTGCGGCCTATGATTTGGCGAGGGCGGTCTGCCGCCGCGCGGAGCGCTGCACTGTGAAGCTGATTGAAGCCGGCGAAACGGTCGCTCCCAATGTAATCGCGTATCTCAACCGGCTCTCGGATCTGCTCTGGCTCTTTGGACGCAAGCTGGAGCGCGACGCCGGTGTCGATGGATCACTACGCAAGGTTAACGAAAAGAGTGGTCCGCGCTGGTCGAAGGCATGGTAGTTGCCGCCGCGGGCGCCCCGGGACTTTTTTTCCGGCGATGGAAATATAGAGCTGGTAGCATGCGAGCGCATACACGCCTGTGGAGTTTCGTTCCACCGATCCTGCTTGCGACATTGATCGGCACGATTGCAACCGCAATCGATCGCCTCGCCTCGCCTCCCGGCGGATTGCAGATAGCTCGTCCCACAACCAATTATGGTTCTTCGTCAATTCATATCGAAGGTGCGGCCTATCCACGTGAGTCTGTGGATAGCGATGACCTTCCCGTACGGATTTCCAGACCCGCGCGTCGCATTGTCTCCCAGTCTCGCACCACGGATGAGTTTCTTTATTCAGTTGCTTCGCCGCAGACCATTGTGGCGGTCAGCGCCAGTGCCTACCAGCAAAGCTCCAGTAATGTTTACTCCTATGTTGCAAAGTTTCATCCTCTTCTTGCGAGCGATCCTGAGCGCGTCCTGCGACTCGATCCCGACTTGATCTTCGTATCGAGCACGGCGCGAGCGGATTTCACCAGCCTGGTGCGCAACACCGGAGTGCCGACCTATCGCATGTTTACGATGTTCACAAATCTCGAGCAGGTGGCGGAGAGCATTCGAGCGGTCGGCTACCTTACTGGTGACGACGACGCAGCCAGGGATGAGGAGGCTCGCTTTCGATCTGGCATTGCCAGGGCGCTGGCAATGCGCACTCATGGAGCAACCCGGCCGCGAATTCTCGCTATGAGCGGGCGCGCCTGCTACGGACGCGATACGCTGTTCAATGACATTGTCGAAAAGTTGGGTGGAATCAATGTCGGGGCCGAGGGCGGCATCAAAGGTTACGAAACAGTTGGCAGCGAAATGATCCTGCGCTGGGATCCCGAGTGGATTGTCACCGCCGCCGATCCAGGGAAGGCTGAAGAGGCACGGGCGAAGCTGTTGGCAGATCCGGCGA
This sequence comes from uncultured Acidobacteriota bacterium, assembly GCA_963786435.1. Classification (GTDB taxonomy): domain Bacteria; phylum Acidobacteriota; class Terriglobia; order Terriglobales; family Acidobacteriaceae; genus TOLSYN. The sequence goes on along the minus strand of CAWAZK010000001.1, from coordinate 286,439 downwards.
TTGCTCTTACCCAAGCCGCCAGGCAGGGACACATTCTGGTGTTCGACAATCGTGTTCTTTTCTCCATGTCCCCATTCACCCTATCGCTCGTTAAAGCCATGGCGGAAAAACTTTATGGCAAACCGTACGGAGTCGCAGGAGGCGCATGAGCACTCAAGCCGAGGTCAGTTCGATACCATCCAGCTCACTTTCCAGGCCGCGCTTTCGGGTCGGTGTCTTTTATGGGACGGTGCTTCCGCTGCTCGCAATCAGTGTGCTTGCAGGAATCGCAATTGGCAGCACGCCCATCGGATGGCGAACCATACTGCGCGTGCTTGAGCTGAAAATGCTTCCCTCGGGTTGGACCAATGCTTCGGGTTTGAACCAGGCCGATATCGTCATCGTCTGGTTGATTCGCGTCCCCCGCGTGGTAGTTGCGGCTTGTGTAGGAGCGGCGCTTTCGGCCGCTGGCGTCATCATGCAGGCATTGCTGCGTAATCCTCTTGCCGAACCCGGTCTGGTCGGAGCCGGCTCCGGTGCGGTGCTGGGCGCAGTAATTGCTTTTGTGGCCGGCTGGAGCGCTCATTCCGTCGTGCTGTTGCCGATCGCCGCTATCGTTGGTGCTTTGCTGGCTCTCATCCTGGTTTACGGCGTGGCTACGCGAGGAGGAATCACTCCCGTTGCAACTCTCCTGCTGGCCGGGATCGCTGTGGGTTCTTTACTGACGGCGATTTCCAGCCTGCTGCTCTCGCTCAACATTGTCGATTGGCAGATCGGTCAAGAAATTGTGTTCTGGATGATGGGCGGACTCGATGCGCGAACTTGGACCCACGTCTGGCTTTGTGCTCCCTTCGTTTTGCTCGGACTTGTGGCCGCAATGAGCCAGTCGAGGGATCTGGACCTGCTGCAGCAGGGTGAGGAAACCGCCGCTTCGCTCGGAGTTGAGATTGAAGCCTCCAAGCGCATGTTGACGTTTATCGCTGCGTTGCTGACCGGAGCCGCGGTCGCGGTTGCGGGCATGATTGGTTTTGTCGGTCTGATCGTACCTCATGCCGTACGGATGATCGTGGGGCCATCCAATCGCACGTTACTTCCTGCTAGCGCCACGGCTGGTGCGGCGTTTCTGATTCTCTGCGATCTTGCGGCACGCACCGTTCATCCACCGATCGAGATACGCCTTGGAGTGGTGACGGCGATGTTCGGTGGACCGTTTTTTATTGCGCTATTACTGCGGCGATCCTGGGAGGTGAGCGCTCGATGAGCACACTCGAAGCCCGACAGATTTCCGTACAGCGTGGCGGGCGCAGCATCCTGCACCAGGCAAGCGTTTCGCTTGCTCCCGGCGAGTTGCGAGCTGTAGTGGGGCCGAACGGTGGCGGCAAGAGCACGCTACTCCGTGCCCTGGCCGGAATCTGGCCCGTTACCGGCGGAGACGTGTGGCTGGACGGCAAATCGGTTTCACAATATCCGCGGAAGGAGGTCGCGCGCCGCATCGCCTTTGTACCACAGGAGCAGGGCTTGGATTTCGCCTTCACCGTCGAACAAATTGTAGCCATGGGACGCTACCCTCACCGGGGAAGGTTCTCGCGTGAAACCGAACTGGACCGCCGCGCCGTCGAGCTCTCTTTAGAGCGGTGCGACATCGTTCATTTGCGCCGCAGGGCCGCAAACACTCTCTCCGGAGGTGAGCACCAGCGCGTTCTCATCGCACGCAGCCTAGCGGTCGAACCGGAATTCATCCTACTCGACGAACCAACCGCCAATCTCGATGTCGAACATTCACTGGAAATCCTGGAGCTTTGCCGCCTGCTCGCGCGCGAAGGCCAGTCGGTTGTGCTGGCCACACACGATCTGAATGCAGTTGCGCGCTACGCCACGAGCGTGGTGTTGATCCAAGCGGGACAACTCACCGATTGCAGCAGCGACCAGCAGATACTGGATCCGCGCAGCCTGGAAAAGGTTTTCGGCATTCGCGCCGAATTGCTCGCTACCACTGACGGACAGCCCGTTTACGTCTTTCACCGGCGCACTCAGGCCGACCCTGAAACGGAATTCAATTAACCGTGCCACAGGGAACCCGACAGAGAGCGTTGATGATCGGCGGCACGGCCTCGCACGTGGGCAAGAGCTGGCTGACGACAGCGATCTGCAGTTGGCTGCACCGTCGAGGCATTCGCGTCGCACCCTTCAAAGCGCAGAACATGTCGAATAACTCCTATCCATGCGCCGGAGGCGGTGAGATAGGGAGGGCACAGGTCGCGCAGGCAGAAGCCTGCGGGCTGGAGCCTTCCACCGATATGAACCCGATTCTGCTGAAACCAACTTCAGATATGGGCAGTCAGGTCGTGGTGCAGGGGAAGGTGTGGCGGAATGTTTCCGCACGCGAATACTACGAACATCATGAGTATCTACTTCAGAAGGTCGAGGAGTCCTATGCGCGTTTGTCTGCGGAATTCGAATTTATTGTCATAGAAGGTGCGGGCAGCGTAGCTGAATTGAATCTCCGCAAAACCGATCTCGCCAATCTCGGGCTCGCACGCAGATTGCAAGCACCGGTTTTGCTGGTTGCGGACGTGGACCGGGGCGGGGTCTTTGCCTCGATCTATGGAACGCTGGCTTTGCTCGATCCGGAGGATGCCTGCCTGGTCCGGGGCTTTGCCATCAACCGCTTTCGCGGCGATCCGGCGCTGTTCGACGGTGCGGCGCGAATGCTGGAGGAGCGAACTGCCAAGCCTTGCCTCGGCATCTTTCCCTTTCTTGAGAACGTCCACCTCGACGAAGAGGACAGCGTTTGCCTTGATGAATGGATTGCTGCTCCGGACGATCAACTTTCCATCGCAATCATTCGTTTTCCCAGAATCTCGAACCTCACCGACTTTCGCCTCCTTCGCTGGGCTTGCTGGCTGCAGCGGCCGCTCGAACGGCAATTTGATATCGTGATTCTTCCCGGCAGCAAAAACTCCATCTCAGATTTGCAGTGGATGCGCTCCCGGGGGCTCGATGCCTGGCTCAAGCGGCAGCACGCTGGCGGCGCCCGGATTCTCGGCATATGCGGAGGCTATCAGATGTTGGGCGAGCGCCTCGACGATCCCGATCACCTTGAATCAACGCAGGGGACTGTCAACGGACTTGGTCTGCTTCCGGTCACAACTACTCTACGGAGGAATAAGATCGCTAACGTGGTCGCGGCGCAGACCCCCGGTGGCAGATGCTTTGCAGCTTATGAGATCCACCTCGGCGAAACCAGATTGTTGAGTCACGCCGAGCCGTTCGCATTCGTCGCTGGCGAACCCGAGGGCATTCGTTATCACGGCTGCATCGGAACGTACTTACATGGCGCGTTGGAGGATGCGGGTGTACTCGATGAATGCTTCGGCATTGGGATTGCCAACACCGTAAGCAAGCAGGTTTGCTACGAACAACTTGCGGATTGGTTCGAGCACGCAGTAGACGTATCGCTCTTCGAACGGCTGTTTCTGTAGCACAAGCCTAAGTCCGACGTTGGTCTTGCTGACCAGCGCCGGACTTGATATTGCGCGTCTATGCCGCCCGGACGCCGCCCTCGCCTGGCATTGGAGCCGGTCGCTCTTTCACGAAGGGCGCCCCCAGTGGGATTACGGTACGTCCAAAAGCGCCGTTCGTCACCTCGGCAAACGACACATAGAATGCCGCAATTCCGGTGAAAATGCCGACCCATCCGCCAATGACTTTTGCAGATGCTGCGCCGAAGTCGCCTGCAGAAAGCAGGAAGAAAGTGAGCCACAACAGAAGAAACACTGTAAAGACGCCCTTGTTTGCGCGGAATGTGGCAACCCACATGTATAAGGTGAAGACGCCCCAGAGCAGCAGAGCCGTAGCGACTGCACTCCCAGCCGGGGCCTTGATCCACCCTGCGCCGATCGTCCACTCCATAAGCGCAAACCACCACCAGAAGGCTCCGTAAGAGGTGAACGCAACGAGTCCGAAGGTGTTGCCGTTCACATACTCCAGAATTCCAGCAACGATCTGTGCCAGGCCGCCGAACGCGAATGCCATCGGTACAACCGCATTGGCGCCCGCTGCCGGAATAAGCCCTGCATTTATGCAACTCAGCAGTATCGTCGTTAGACCGAACCCCGCCAAACCCAGTGGCGCTGGATTTGCGATCTTGGGAAGCTGCTGCGGAGCGATGCTTAACTCAGGCTTGATATACGTAGACATGTTCGATACTCCTTGGTGTTGAGCCAATCCAGGTTGTCATCGCCTGGCACCTTGCGTATGCAATCACAAGAAGCGGAATCGAAACCGCCCTTCTTTTTACTCGCTCTGTGCAGGTTCAACGATGCACGGAGCGAGTACGCTGACAAAACTACGCCACCTTTTTGCCGTAAATCTGTTCCTGAATCAACGTCACGACACCGGGATTTGCCAGGGTGCTGATGTCGCCAGTGTCCTTCTGGTTGGAGATTGAGGCTAGCACGCGGCGCATGAGTTTACCCGAGCGAGTCTTCGGCATGTCTGGGACGATGTAAACGTTCTTTGGCCGCGCAATCTTACCAATGTGAGTTTCAATCGCGGCAACTACCTTTGACTCGATCTCCTTACTGGGCTCGAAGCCCGGTTTCAAGGCGACATAAATCTCCGGCATACGACCCTTGACTTCGTCCATTACGGGCACCACGGCCGCTTCGGCAACTTCTGGCACCGTGAGGCAGGCGGATTCCAACTCCTTGGTCCCGAGCCGATGGCCTGCTACATTGATCACATCGTCCACCCGGCCCAGAATACGGAAATATCCATCGGAGGCCAGCACGGCACCGTCATTAGCGAAATACGGCCAGTCACGCCAATCTTTGCTCTCGGCGTTCTTGCAGTACTTCGAGTAATATCCCCGCACAAACCTATCGGGATCTCCCCAGATTGTTTGCATGATCCCAGGCCAGGGATTCTTGATACAGATGTTGCCTGCCACTCCGGAAGAGCTTGAGACCTCGTTGCCGTTCTCGTCGAAGATGACAGGGTAGATCCCCGGAACACCCGGACCAGCACTCCCAGGCTTCATGGGATCCAATGCAGGCTTGGTGCTGCAGAGAAAGCCGCCATTCTCAGTCTGCCACCACGTGTCGACGATTACGGCCTCTCCTTTGCCTACGACATCGTGGTACCAATGCCACACCTGCGGCTCAATCGGCTCGCCCACCGTGGTCATATGCTTGAAATGGTAGTTGTACTTTGTGGGTTCCTCCGCGCCCATTTTCCTTAGCATCCGGATGGCAGTCGGCGAGGTGTGAAAGATGTTGACCCCAAGCCGCTCAGCGATTCGCCAAGGTCTTCCTGCGTCCGGGTAGGTTGGAACGCCCTCATAAATCACGCTGGTTGCAGCCAGGGCAAGCGGTCCATACACAATGTAGGAGTGGCCAGTAATCCAACCAATATCAGCCATACACCAGTACACATCGTCGGGATGAATGTCCTGAATGTATTTGGAAGTTCCGGCAACGTAAGCCAGGTACCCGCCCGTTCTGTGCTGGCATCCCTTTGGCTTTCCAGTGGTACCGCTGGTGTACATGAGAAAGAGCGGCGCCTCCGCATCCATGGACACGGGATCCACTCTCCTGCCTGAGAAGTTCTTCAGGAGCTCGTCCACAAAGTAGTCGCGCCCTTGAACCATTGTCGACTTGGAAGCATTTTTTCCGAGCTCACGCCGCCATACCAGAACCTTGTCTACTTTCTGGCCTTCACTCTTCGCAATTTCAACTGCGGTCTCGACGGTGGCAGATTTATGATCTACCAGCTCTCCATTGCGATAGTAGCCGTCGGCGGTAATCAACACTCGGCTGCCGGAATCGGCTATTCTTCTTCCGCAAGCCTCACCGCTGAATCCACCGAATACAACTGAGTGAATCACTCCCAGGCGGGCACACGCCAGCATTGTGATCGGCAGCTCCGGAATCATGGGCATATGCAGTGTGACGCGGTCGCCCGTCTTCAGCCCAGCAAAGTCGCGGAGCAGCGCCGCGAATTCATTCACTCGGACGAAGAGTTCCTGGTAGGTGATTACAGCTGTGGGCTGTGACTCCGGTTCCGGCACACAGATCAGCGCAGCCTTGTTTCTATACTTGTCCAGATGGCGATCCACGCAGTTGTAACACACATTCAGTTTTCCGCCGACAAACCATTTCCAGAACGGTGGATTGCTGGCATCTAGTGTCGTATCCCAATACTTATCCCAGGTGAGCATGTCGGCATATTCTCGAAAGCATTCCGGGAAGTTCTGTTCACTGAATCTCGTTGTTACAGCAGGATCTGTGAGATTCGCCTGACCAATGAATTTGGGCGAGGGATAGAGATAGCTCTCTTCTTTCCAGTGGACCGCAATCTGGGCCTCGCTCGCAGCAATCTCGCTCGGTTGGAGATCAGCCACGGTAGCAACCTCCTTGAAGATCAATCTGTCCGCAGACCGCAAGGCTGACGCAGGCGCCGTTGTGCGTCGCGACAATCGTACGACTTTGGAGTAAAGCGTTGATCGTCAACCATGAGAAACGCACGCATGAAAATTGGTTGTATGTAGTTATCTCCATTTGTGGTGTTTAGTTATTGTGAGTATTGCGATTCCTAGGTTTTTACATCGACGTAGTCGCTGTCCCGCGCTGTTATGCAGCTTACGCCAGAAGCACTCAACCAGGCTGACGGCTGCGCATCTAAACCAAAAAGCTGATATTCACGAGATCGGAGGAGCACGATGAAAGCAGTGGTGCTGCATGAGTATGGCGGTCCTGAAAAGCTGAAGTTCGAAGACAACGTTCCCGAACCGCAGGTGAGCGGAGACACGGTACTGATCGCCGAGACCGCTACGAGTGTGAATCCGATTGACTGGAAGGTTCGTTCGGGCGCGCGGCAGAAGGACTTCCCACTCTCGTTTCCGGCAATTCTTGGCCGCGATGTGAGTGGTGTGGTGCGTGCGGTCGGCGCAAACGTTAAGCATTTCAAACGCGGTGAACGTGTACTTGCGCTTTCGAATGCGACCTATGCCGAATTGGTGGCAGTGCCGGATTCGAATGTAACGCATTTGCCGGATGGAGTAGACCTGGTGGATGCAGCGGCAATTCCGCTGATTTCTTTAACGGGAGATCAGCTGGTGCGCCGTGCGACGAATGTGCAGAAGGGGCAAACAATACTGGTAACCGGAGCGGTGGGTGGCGTTGGGAGAGCTGCGGTGCATACGGCAAAGAAGATGGGGGCTCAGGTCATCGCCGGTGTTCGAAAGACGCAACTGGTGGACGCCCGCACCCTCGGTGTCTCTGGCGTGGTGGCAATTGATGACGACGACGCGATTGCGAATCTCAGCCCCGTGGATGCAATTGCCGATACTGTCGGGGGTGAAGTTGCTGCGAAGTTGATTCCAAAGGTGAAGCAGGGAGGCTCGTTCGGGTATGCCTCTGCAATACCAGAAGGAACAGCAGCTTCGAATCCTGGCGTGAAGATCACGCGCGTATTCGCACAGCCTGATCCTGCAAAGGTGCGCGAATTTGCTGACGATGTTCGTGATGGCAAGTTCGTGCTGCCGATAGCTCGACGGCTTGCTCTGCGCGATGCGGCTGAGGCACATGTGCTGGCGGAAAAGGGCGGCCTTGGAAAGATACTTCTGCTGGCGCCCGATACGCAAAGCTAATCCCTCGTCACTGCCGAAACATGGCGAGTCCTGCAGGAGTGTACGCGCATCCCATTCACGGTAGCACAGGTATTCACAGGAGCATCGAGTGTCATCGTCCGAGAGAAAGCACGCATACACCAGCGCCCCCACCCAGCCATCGGTTCCAGAGCCCACCTTTGCTGAGCGCGCGCGCACTCTAATGTACCTGGGACGCATCGGCAGCCTTTCCAGCCTCTCGCAAAAGCAGCCGGGCTTTCCCTTCGGCTCAGTCATGCCATACAGTCTGGACGAGCATGGCCGCCCCATCTTTCTCATCAGCACCATGGCAATGCACACCCACAACCTCCAGCCGAACCCGCGTTCCAGCCTGCTGGTGACTCAACCGAATGCCGAAGGTGATCCGCTCGGCGCATCGAGGGTCACGCTTATCGGCAATGCTCTTCCAGTCGCAGAGCCGGAGTTGGCCCGGGCACGCAAGCTCTATCTGGACCATTACGAAAACAGTAAGTACTGGGTTGACTACGAGGATTTTTCCTTTTATCGGATGGAGGTTATCGATGTGTATTACGTTGGGGGCTTCGGTGTGATGGGGTGGATCGCGGCGTCTGAGTATGGTGCCGCTCAGGCAGACCCACTGGCGGATGCTATGGCTGAAATTATCGAGCATATGAACGCCGATCACCAGGATTCTCTCGTCCTGCTTGCGCGACGCTTTGCAGGTATCGATGCTGAGGAAGCGAAGGTGACCTCGGTAGACCGCCTTGGCTTTCAGGTGCGATTAAAAACCGTCGAGGGCATACGTGGCTCGCGCGTTGGATTTCTTCGCGCAGTAAGCAGCCCGGCAGAGACCAGAAGCGTTTTTGTCGAGATGGTGAAACAGGCGCGGCAACACTGAGTGATTCCTCAAAAAGTAAAGCCGCGCCCGGCAGAGGCGCCGGACACGGCTATGCTTTTCAATTTAAAACTTCCATGACTCGCCGCCGAATGAAATCTGAATTCCAGAGCGGAAGGTTAGCGGAAGCGCGGGATATCCGAAGGCCTCATCATAGTGCTGCGAAAGCACATTCTGAACCGCCGAGTAAATCTGCACCGAACGATGCAACTGATAGCTCCCGGTCATATCGATGCGCTGATAGGCCGGATCGAGATTGCGATTCGGCAGAAGCATGGTATTTCCGCCGTACTGGTCATAAAGGAAATCGCTGTCATCGCGGCGGCTGACCAGAGTCCCGCTTACTGAGACGAACCAGCGCGGCTGTTTATAGCTGATCGAGAAATATCCCGTATGAGGAGCTTGCCGGAACGGCCTTGCTCCGACCAGCGGCGAGAAAGCGCCGATTGGAATATTCGGGAACGATGGATTGAAGCTCGGGTAAAGATTGTCGCTGGAAAACGAATGTTGCACGACCGCATCAAGATAGGTGTATCCGCCACGCAGGAAGAGATTCGCGCCAAGCTTGTATTCTGTCTCGATCTCCGCCCCCTGCGCTCGGAAGGTGAGGGAATTCACATAGGCGCCATACTCGGTTGCTTGGGCAACAGCGGTCGGAACCCCGATTGCCTCTAAGCCTTGCGGCGGAACGTACTCCACACCGTTGCCAAACTCATTATGAAAGTAAGTGATGCTAATCCTGCCGCGACCGTCGAACAGTTGCTGGTCGATGCCGCCATCATAGGTTCGTGAGGTCTGTGCGCCGATCGGCGCGACGCCATACTGCGCGATGAGCTGACTTCCGCCACTCAGTGTTGATAACAGACCGATCAGTGAGTTTGCTTGCTGGTCGATGCTGGGCTCTTTTATGCCTTTACCGAAACTGGCCCGGAGTTTGGTTCCATTCAGCAGGCGCGAAGATCTGGGACGCGCCAGGTAATAGGCGAGGGAAGCGCGAGGCGTGCCCGCAACTCCAAACAGCGCATTTTTCTCTATGCCGCTGCCTAGCGTGTAATACAGCCGGCTGGCCACATCGCCCGCCAGTTGCATGGTGTAGCTGTAATTGCCTCGTTGCGCGAGTTCATTGCTATAACTGCTGTCAACCACGCCGCGTTCGTCTTCGTAATTGAAACCAAACAAACCAGTCAGGTGCCGGGTGAATTGGTAGTCCGACTGCGCGTAGATGAAATCGCGGTTAGTTGTATTCAAAGTCTGGCTTGGATAGGTTCCCGGATATTGGAAGATGGCCTGCCCGCTCACCGTATAGCCATTTGCTCCCTGAACCGTAACTGGCGCGCCGATGTAGCACGAAGTGTATCCGAGGCCAAAGCAATCGTAGGGGATGCCCGTCGGTGCGTAATCCGTGTAGTTCTCATCCAGGCGCACCGCGCCATATCGAACGAGGTTGTGCCATCGCGATGTGGTCTGGTTCTGGAACGTCACTCCGATGTAAGTATCGGCGTCCTTCTGTCCTGCGTCGTCGGGAATCCCATAGAGTTGCAGGGCATTCGGCAGTTCGTCACTGTTACCAATTCGTCGGAAGGTTACGCGGAGGTCAGTGCCAGCCTGCGGTGTCCAGCCGAAATTGCCGGCATAAGTCGAATTGTGAAAGCCGTTATCCGGCAGGCTGTTGCGCGTGTTAAGCGCCGAGAACGCTGAGAAGTAATCGAAGTGGCGAAGCGCTCCGCTGACCGCAGCCTGCTGATGGTAAGTTTCGAAATTTCCACCATCGGCCGAATAGGTGAATAGCGGCAGCGGCGTGGTGCCGCGTGCGGTCGTCATGCTGACCACACCTGCGAGCGCGTCAGAGCCATAAAGTGCGCTGTTAGGGCCGCGAAGAACTTCCATCTGTTCAATACCGAGGGCGGGCAGAGTAGCAAAGTCGGAAAAGCCGCCCATAAAACTGGCCGGCAATCCGTCGATTAGAACCTTACTCGCATCGCTGCTGCCGCCACGAATGAAAAGTGAGCTGGTAGAGCCCTGTTGGCCGCTCTGAGTGAACTGAAGCCCTGGCACCAGCCGTAGCGGGGCCTGAGCGTCAAGAGCATTCGGATAGGAATCATCGGTAAGTACGGTCACGGAGTAACCGATCTGAGCTTCCGGAGTCGGTGTTCCGGTTGCCGTTACCGTAATCTGCTCAGTCAACGTGCCAGGACTGAGAGTTGCGTTCGACGCGAGCATCCGAATTCCTGGAGACATAGAATGCATCGCTCACGGTGGTGTGGAACGACTCTGCGCTGGCCCGGATCTGATATCGGCCCGGCGCCGGAGATTCCAGGCTGTAGTTGCCTTGGCCATCTGTCTTGCAGGAAGCGACGGCCTGCTGGTTCTTCAGCAATTCGACCTCTGCTCCGGCAACCACGGCTCCCAGCGGGTCCGTTACGTTTCCCCGGATAACGCCGTTTTCAGAAGCGAAAGCGGATAGAGATAAGACAAGCAATAGCACGATGGTCGAGCACGCAATGCGCCCGCAATATTTCTTGTGCATAAATTCTTCCCCTCGGAAGTTTCAAGCGGGACCGGTCTCCTGACTTATGCTTCACCGAGTTTGGGCCGTCTTCCCAGAACCAAAGTTCCAGTGGCGTCGAACATCTGCCCAAACTCTTCGCATTTACAGTTACGGGGTAGTGACGGATTCGCACCGTCTTCCCGAGCATCCCGCCGGCTAAGTTAAATGGTTATGGTTTCGGTGATGGAACTACTCCACCTCCAGGATGAAATTGTGCGGCCAGGTCTTCCAATGCGTCGATCGCGATTGGGCTCGGAGAATAGAGGCGCTCGTCGGTGTAGAACACGCGGTGAGCGCGGATCGCCGCGATGCCCCTCCATTCGGGCCGCTTGGCCAAGTCATCAAATGACATTTTTGCGCCGCGCACCATCAGAATCGACTCCGGAGCCTGCGCAACCAGGGACTCGAAGCTGATCTGAGGCCATTCTTGCTCAAGGTCGCCGGCTATCGATTCTCCGCCGGCCGCGCCAATAATTTCCGTGATGTAGGATCGCTTTCCGATCGTAGTGATTGGCTCATTCCAGATCAGCATGAAGACCCTCACCCTCGGCTTGCCATTTACCCGCGCTTCTATCGTCGCTACCCTGCGGCGAAGACGCAGAACCACTCGCTCCGCCTCTGCCCCGCGATTGAGTGCTTTTCCGATACTCAAGACCGATTTGTATATTCCTTCGAGTCCATGCGGATTCACCAGAAAGACCGGAATTCCCACCTGCTGTATCTGGCTGACAATGCCCAATCCCGCCAAAGTCACTGCTCCCGATTACCAGATCCGGATGCAAGCTGACGATCTTCTCCAATGATGGAGTGAGCGGCAAACCAATGCTCGGCTTCCGGCGCGCCTCCGCCGGGTACTTCGTGAAATCACTGACAGCTATCACCTCACTGCCCGCGCCGATTGCATACACCGTGTCGGCTACATTTGGCGACAGGCAGATCAGGCGATGAGGATGATCCGGAACGTTGATTTCGCGTCCCAAGGTCGTCGCGCACTCTTCGGCTGGCCGCGCCTGCAATCGCCGTCGTACATATTATGAGCAGCAACCAAGTCGCGCGCTTCATGTCGCAGCCTTTCACAATCGCAACCCCTTCTGGAGGAAGGTTGCTGGTTTCATACGCTTACGTCACCGCGCCAATGCGTAATTCAAGCGACACGGATGCGCGCGGCGAGGTTCTATAAGTGCGATTCGGTCGAACTCCAAAGAACGCTATCCAACTCTCCCATCGAAGTTGGAACAAGCCTTTCGGTTGGCATCTGGCCGGTCTCCTGACTTACGCGTCAATGAAGCTGAGCACCTTCCCAGGAGCAAGCCCCCAGTGGTTGGAATGAATCTCCACACTCAGTTCTCAACGTTTACAGTTACGGGGTAGTGGCGGATTCTCACCGCGCTTCCCGAACACCAGATAATTCAATCTATAGCGCAACAAAGAACCTGAGTCAATGTTCGCATCACCGGCGGTGGAGAAAAAACTCCGCTATTCGCCAAGGCGAAAGCGGAGTTTTTTCAATGGCAGACCGCGCGAAACATGATTAGGTAATTACTTCAAACTGCTCCTTTGGTTGATCACAGGTTGGGCAGCGGTCGAACTCGGTCTTATCAGTGATGAAGCCGCATCCGGGGCACACAAAGTAAATGGCTTTGTTCGACAGTCTTCGGCATGAATGCTCTGCGCGAAGAATGTGCTCCAAGGCCATTGTGAAGAACCACGCATGCTCCTTTTCGGCCTCGATGGCGTACTTGAAAGTGCGGAGTGCAGCCGCGCGTTCCTGCGCTTCGGCCTCTCTGATAAATCCCGGATACATGACTTCGGCTTCATGGAGCTCGCCAGCGATGGCTGCCTGCAGGTTCTCCATCGTGCTCTTCACTTCGTCGATAAAAATTTCTGCGTCAGCCATACCACCCAGCTTCTGGATGGCTGCGGAGTGATTTGCTGCATGGATATGCTCGGCACGAGAGGCTGCACGGAAAAGACTACCCACCTTGAAGTAACGTTCCTCATCGGCTTTGACTGCAAAGGCAGCATAGCGGGCCGCAACGTTCGACTCATCATCGAAGGCTGCAAGAAGATTTTTCAGTGTTTGTTCGTGAGCGGAAAATATAAGTGTCGGCATTATGGCATCCTCCAGAGGGAAATCTATTATGTTTGGAGTAATGTAAGGATGGCGTGCAAGTTATCCCGTTTACCTGAATTCGTCAAGCCGAAAATTGTCTCAGGATTCTATTTTCTACCCAGTACTTGACGTTGACGGAGCAGGTGATGAAAAGCCGGAGCAGCGCGCGTCAGTCAATCGGCCATGCAAACTACGACGTATGCATCATCGGCGCGGGTGCCACCGGCGCCGGGTGCGCCCTGGACGCGCAACTCCGTGGATTCTCCACCGTTCTTCTCGATGCGGGAGACTTTGTCTCGCGCACCTCTTCAGCTTCAACAAAGCTGGCTCATGGCGGAGTCCGCTACCTGCGCCAGGCGGTTGCGGATTTCGACTACGGCGAGTACGCGCTGGTCAAGAAGGCCTTGCATGAGCGCGTTCACATGCTGCGCTGCGCACCCTACCTCGCCCATCCGCTGGAACTGCTGGTTCCATGCTTCAGTTGGTGGGAGCTTATGTACTACACCATCGGGATGAAGGCTTATGACTGGATTGCCGGGGATGCCAGCCTCTTTCCCAGCCATATGCTCTCCAAAGCAGAGTCGCTTCGGCGAATGCCGTCCTTGCGCGGAGAGAAGCTGGTGGGAGCGGTCTCCTATGCCGATGGCCAGTTCGACGATAGCCGCTTCGGCCTCGCCCTCGCCCAGACCTACGCCCAGCAGGGCGGGGAACTGATCAATTACGCCGAGGCAGTAGGCTTCGGTAAAGATATCAGCGGGAAACTGCAGGAGTTGGAGGTGGAGGATCGCCTCACCCAGCAGCGCTTCCAGATTCGCGCCAAGGTCTTCGTAAACTGTACCGGCCCCTTTGCCGACCGTGTCCGCCGCCTTGCTAATACCTCATTGCCGGAGCGTCTGCGCGTAAGCAAAGGCGTTCACCTGCTGCTTCCGTTGCAGGCGATTCAGAGCGAATCCGCCCTTTTGATTCCCAAGACCGGAGATGGCCGCGTTATCTTTGCCATCCCCTGGCTTGGCCGACTGCTGGTCGGCACCACTGAGGACGAAGCCACCCCAACTGACGAAATGCTGGTGACACCGAAAGAAATCGAATTTCTCCTTAATCATGTGAACCGGTATCTGAACGTGAATCTGACTGCGCAGGACGTGTGCTCGGCCTTTGCCGGGATGCGTCCGCTGCTGAAAACAAACGATGTGAATGTTGACATCAGAAAACTCGACTCGCGACCACGAAGTCGAGGTTGATTCCGTTAGCGGTCTCATTAGTGTTCTGGGTGGCAAGTGGACCACCTATCGCGCCATGGCGGAAGATGGCATCGATCACGTTCAGCGAGCGCTTGGATGCGGGCAGGCAACATGCAAGACGCTGAATTTCCCGCTCACCGGCGCCCCCGGGTACTCGCCGGACTATTGGAAGCAGTTGGCCGGAAACTATCGTTTACCCCCGGAAACCGCCCGTCACGTCGCCCAGAAATTCGGCACGGATTCACCCAAGGTGCTGGAGCTGGCGAGACACGAGCCGCAACTCCTGCAACCTCTCATCGAGTGTGGTGTACCCATCCTTGCGGAAGTTGTATATGCGATCAGAGAAGAAATGGCGCAGACGATTGAGGATGTTCTGCTGCGCAGAATTGGCTTGCAACTCCATAGCTGGAAAGAAGCCGCAAAAGCTGCACCGCTAGTAGCGCAGTTGCTGGCCCAGGAACTTGGCTGGAGCGACGCCCAGCGCAAAGAAGCTATTGAGGCTTACCTGGCTTCAATTCAGCACCTGCTCCATAGCGCCGGGATCGAGCCATAGCAAAGAAACATCAACGTGAAATTGCGAAATGAAGCCGCGCGCCAGTCAGGCGATAGGGCTTGCGGCTCCCGGTTTGGCCGGGCCTCCGGGGATATGCTGGCGACGCGTCGAGTGATCCACCCGAGCCCAGAAGGCGATAAAGTAGTCCACCGCCGAGAGCAGCGACACAAAAAGCATGAACCAGATCGAGATGCGCGCGATGAGTTCGACTCCGATGATGAAGCCGAAGAAGTTCCACTCATACCAGCCATGAGCCAGAATCGCGGCCACCACAGCAACGATCTGCACAACCATCTTCAGCTTACCCAATTCGCGCGCCTGGATTGCAAAACCCTCGGTCGCAGCCACGCTGCGCAATCCGGTAATCAGAAACTCGCGTCCCAGCACTAGAACGACGATCCAGGGTGGCATCAGGTTGGGCGTGAAGCGTACGAGAAGGATCAGGCCGGCGGCAATCAGAAGTTTATCTGCCATAGGGTCGAGCAGCATGCCCATGCTGCTGATCTGGCCGTGCTTGCGCGCCAGATAACCGTCGAGTCCATCGGTGATTGAGGCAAGAATGAAGATTCCAGCCGCCAGCAACTCCTGCTCACCCGGCCGAAAGATGTGGCTGGACAGCACCCAGATTAGAAATGGGATACAGCAGATTCTGCTCAAGGTAATCGAATTTGGCAGGTTCAACAAATCAAACCATCCAGAAGGGGCCGCGACTTGCTCCATCAAATTATGCGGGATCGATCATCGAAAAGCAACGCATCTCCAGTCGCTTGCAGCGTCGTGCAATGAGCTTTTGTAGCGCACATGGGCTAGGTTATACTTCAGCCAGCGATGGCCAACATCTTATATGGAGTCAACGGCGAGGGCGCAGGACACTCCACCCGCTCGCGAGAAGTTATTCTTCACCTCCAGCGCGAGGGACACAGCGTCGTGGCCGCCTCGTTTGACCGCGGCCTGCGCAACCTCAGCGACGTTTGCGAGGTGCTGGAGATCCACGGCTTCCGCTTTACCTACGTGAATAACCAGGTACGCTACAACCGCACGCTGGCGCGGAATCTTTTTCACGCCCGGCAAGGCCACGCGCAGCATCAGCGAACTCACCCGCCTTATCGACGAGCGCGGCATCGAACTGGTCATCACCGACTTTGAGCCGCTCACCTGCCGCGCCGGGACGGCGGCGCAAGCTTCCCGTCATCTCCATCGACAATCAGCACATCATGACGCACTTCAAGGTGGCCACGCCGCCCAGATACCGCACCGACGCCACCGCCTGCAAATGCTGGTGCGCGATGATGACTCCCTACGCGAGCCATTACCTGGTGACTTCGTTTTTCGATGCGCCGGGCCGCCGCCGCAACTCCGAGCTTGTGCCGCCGATCCTGCGCCAGCAGATTCATGGCGCCGTGCCCAGTTCCGAAGGCTCCGATTCTCGTCTACGTCACCTCGCCCGCGCCGCAGCTCATCAAAGTGCTCTCCTCAGTGCGCGCCGAGTTCATCGCCTACGGCTTTGGCCGCGAAGGGCGCGAGGGAAACATTCTCTACAAAAAGCCTGGCTTTGAAACCTTCTTCGACGACCTCGTCCGCGCCCAGGCGATCATCGCCAACGCCGGATTTTCTCTGGTCACCGAGGCGCTTGCACCTCGGCAAGCCATACCTCGCCGTGCCGGTTCGCAATCAGTTCGAGCAGATCTTCAATGCCTTCTGGCTGGATCGCACCGGCTACGGCGCCTTCTGGGAGGAGTTGACCAAGGAGCGTGTCGAATCGTTCCTCTTCAACCTGCCGCACTTCCGCGACGAAGCTCGCCGAGTATCCCAGGACCTCAAACCAGGAGCTTTTTGGAAAGCTGGATGCTCTGATTGCAGCGCGGCTGAATGGGAATGAAAATTAAACTAGCCTCTGCGCTCCCGGAAAAACGCCTGTAGGATTTCCATGCAGCGCCCAGCCAGCACGCCCTCTGTAACTTCCACATGATGGTTCAACCGGGGATGGTTGATGACCTGCATGATGCCGCCCGCGGCTCCGGCCTTGGGATCGCGCGCGCCGAAGACGAGCCGCGCGATTCGGGCGTGCATGATCGCTCCGGCGCACATTGCGCAGGGCTCCAGCGTGACGTAAAGCTGGCAGCCGCTGAGGCGGTAGTTGCCCATCTCGCGCGCGGCGTCGCGCAGCGCCTGGATCTCAGCGTGTGCGCAAGGATCGCTGGTGGAGATCACCTGATTCCAGCCGCGTCCCACGATCCGTTGTCCAGTGATGTCGTCCTCGCACACCACCACCGCGCCGACCGGGACCTCGCCCGCAACTTCGGCCATCCGCGCCAGCCGTAACGCCTCTTCCATCCAGCGCTCGTCCGGAGCCGCGCCGCGAGTTTCGTTTTCATTCTGCATAATCCTGATCGATCGTACTAATCGAGATCGCTACTCTCCTGCCGGCTCCTGCTGCGTCATGCAGTGAATTGCTCCCAATCCCCAGATCAGGTCGCCGCAATAAATCGGCACGATGCTGTGCCTCGGCATCGCTCGCTGGATGATGTTGAGCGCCTTTAGATCGTTGGGATCGTCAAAGGTTGGCACCAGAACTGTCCGGTTGGAGATGTAAGAAATTCGCGTAGCTGGCGGGCACGCGCTGGCCCTTGAAAACAACCGGCGCAGGCATGGGCAAGGGAATTACCTCCAGCGCCTTGCCTGCCGTGTCCGTCATCTTCTTCAGGCGCTTCAAGTTTTCCTTGAGGATCGCGTGATTTTCGTCCGCCGGATCGGCCTCGCTGGCGGCCAGCACCGTGCGCGGCCCCACGAAGCGCGCAATGTCATCGACATGGCCGTGGGTGTCATCGCCGACGATGCCGCGCTCCAGCCACAAAACCTTTTTCACTCCGAGCATCCGCCCCAACGCGGCTTCAATCTGCTCGCGCGTCATGCCCGGATTGCGCTGCTGCACCGGGCTGAGCAGGCACTCCTCGGTGGTCAGCAGCAGGCCGCGGCCGTTCACGTCAATCGATCCGCCTTCCAACACCATCTGCCAGCGCCGCGGCATCGCATCGCGTCGACTCCGTGGCCTCAAAAGCCTTGCAGCCGCGCACCCCGGCGATCTTTTCCGGAAGCGTGTTATCGAGCTTGCCAGTTCTTGTACTTGGCCCAGGCGTTGAACTTCCAGTTGGTCAGCGCAACTTTGCCCGTCTTGTCTTTCACAAAGATCGGGCCGGAGTCGCGCAGCCATCCACGATTGGTGGGCCACTGGTGAAAGCCGATGCGCGGCTCCAGACTCCGGCAATACATTGGCATGTGTCAATATGGTGCGCGCACGCGCCTCGGCCGCGCCGTCGTTCACGATCAGCTCGACCCGCGCAGCGCGCGCCAAGTGACGCACGATCTCGGCATAAACGTAGGGGATGGGTTCAAATTTTCCCGGCCAGTCGCTGCGATTATGCGGCCAAGCCAGCCACGTTGCCCGTTGCGGTTCCCACTCGGCGGGCATGCGGTAGCCCAGCGCGGCTGGAGATTCTGCTATGGCGGGTAACGCTGGCGCTGCCGGCTGCGGGCGCGTGGCTGCAATCTTTGCGGTCATCTACTTTCCAAACCTCTGCGTGATCGGCCCATAGGCATCGATGCGGCGGTCGCGCAGGAAGGGCCAGTTGCGGCGAATCTCTTCCTGCAGCTTTACGTCCACGGTGCCCACCAGAATCTCTTCCTTATCGTGCGATGCCTTGCGCGATGATGCGGCCAAACGGATCGGCCAGAAACGAGCCGCCCCAGAAATCCAGCCCCGCGCCCTTTACCTCGTTGCCGCGAACATTGCCCGTCTCATGCCCGACGCGATTGACCGCGCCGACAAAGACTCCGTTGGCGATGGCGTGCGCCCGCTGCATGGTGAACCAGGCATCGTACTGCGCCGCGCCCCACTCTTCCTTTTCCGCCGGATGCCAGCCGATAGCAGTGGGGTAAAAGATCACGTTAGCGCCCTGCAGCGCAGTCAGCCGCGCCCCCTCCGGATACCACTGATCCCAGCACACCAGCGTCCCGACCGAGCCCTCTTCCAGTTCAAAGCTCTTGAAGCCGAGATCGCCCGGGCGTGAAGTAGTACTTCTCGTAGTAGAGCGGATCGTCCGGGATGTGCATTTTGCGGTAGATGCCGCGGATTTCGCCATCGCTGCCGATCACAACCGCAGTGTTGTGGTAAAGTCCCGGAGCGCGCCGCTCAAAGAGGGAAACCTCGATGGCAACCTTCAACTCGCGGGCCACGGCGCAGAAGCGCGCCGTGCTCGGCCCCGGAATTGGCTCGGCGAGGTCGAACAGCGAGGTGTCCTCGCGCTGGCAGAAATACTGGGTCAAAAACAGCTCTGGCAGGCAGATTACCTGCGCCCCGCGGCGCGCCGCCTCGCGCACGTGTGCCACCGCGCGCTCCAGGTTGTCCTGCGGCTCCGGCGAACAGTACATCTGTATCAGGCCTACCTCAAATTTTCCGGTCGCCACTTGCTCCTCCAAGTCATTCAGTCGTCAGTGATTAAGAATACCAAAGCGGAAAGCGCATCCAATGGTATGCTTTTCCCATTGAATGGATACCATTTGGATGGATACCTATGACCACCCTGACCAAACGCGTTGACGACAAGGCCCAGCTCTCGCACGAATCGATCCGCGAGGCCGAGGAGAGTTTCAACAATCACCTGAAACGAGTCGGCCTGAAGCATACCGGGCAGCGCGACGCCATTCTGCGCACCTTCCTGGAGACCCACGACCATCTCTCCACCGAAGAGCTGCACCACCTCGTCCAGCGTAGCGATCCGCGCATAGGCTTTACCACCGTCTACCGCACGCTCAAACTGCTGGCCGACTGCGGCCTCGCCAGCGAAGTGGAGTTTCACGACGGTGTCACCCGTTACGAACGCCAGTACAATCGGCGCAGCCATCACCACATGGTCTGCACCGAATGCGGCACCTCGGTCGAATTCTTCTCCCCGGAGATCGAAAAAGTAGAAAAAGAGATCGGACGCAAACACCACTACCTGACCACCCGCCACACTTTCCAGGTGTACGGTATCTGTGAAACGTGCCAGAAGAAAAAGGCCGCCCGGCGATAGTAAAGTTCCGGAATCGAGCACGAAAAGTCTGCCCAGTCGTCAGGGCCGACGCATATCAAACTCCGAGCAGTTTGAGTAGGTAGGGGTGGTCCCAAGCAGCATTGAGGCGTTTTCCTTTGATGCCGCGTTTGCTGGTTTTCTCCTGCTTGAGCATGTTGAGAGCGATACGGTTGAGCAGGGAGAAGTTCTGCGCGGCGTGGCCGGCGCGTTTGCGGCTGAGGTCCTCGCCAAAGCCCACGTCGAGTACCCAGTGCAGTTTGTTTTCGATGCCCCAGTGCTGGCGGATTGCGCGGTTCAACCGTGCCGCATCAGGCTTGAGACTGGTAATGTAGTAGCGGATTTCGCGCTCAGTTTTTCCCGTGAGTTTGTGATACCGTTCGGCCTCGATACGCACCAAACCCTGTAAAGACGCCCATTCCGCGGCTTTCTCAATGAGCCCGAGGTCGGCAATCACCGAGCATCTGCGTTGCTCGACCCGCCCGTGGCCGCAATCGATTTCCTCGGCCACGAACTCGATGGGCAGTTGCCGGAACGAGTCCTTGATCTCCTCCAGCAGAAGGCCCTGGTTCTCCTTGACCGCCAAAATGTAGTCGGATTTCTTGCCGACGATCTTTTCGGCGATGGTCTTTTGGCAGCCCATGGCGTCGATGGTCACCACCGTTCCGGCCAACTCCAGGGCGTCCAGCAGCTTCGGAATCGCCGTGATCTCGTTGGATTTTTCATCCACCTTGCGCTGGGCCAGAACCAGACCGTTGCCCTCGGCCCAGGCCGAAACCATGTGAACCAGCTTCTTCTTGCCGCTCTCGCGGCTGCCGCACAATGCCTTGCCGTCGATGGCAACCACTTCGCCTGCCGTCAGTTTGGCAATCGAGGAAACCCAGGCGGCGAACCCCTTTTCCATTTCCAATGGGTCCAGCGCCGCAAATACACGGTTGAAGGTATCGTGCGAAGGGATGCCGCCCGGGCAACGTCAAAAACGTTTTCAGCCACTCCCGCTTGGCTTTGCCGTAATCGGCAATGTCGTTCCAGCTCTCGGCTCCGCTCAACACCGCGGCAATCGCGATCAGCAGAATCTCTTCCAATAAATGATCCCGGTTCCGCTCCACCCGCGGATCGCGCAGCTCAGAAAAATACTTCAGGGGATTGTCCATCTCCCCTTCTCGCCCAACTACAACCCCACTGCATATAGCAACCTGTGTTCATTTATATGCGTCGGCCCTGGCCCAGTCGTGCTCCATTCTTGACAGAGCCTGCTCAAAACATATATGTCTAAGGGCTTTCATTCCGCCGGTGCAGCGCGGCAGGCCGCGTCCGTGACTCGCAACTCTTTTGAAAGGGAACCATTGATCATCAAGGTTTTTTATCACGACAAATGTTTTGACGGAGCCTGCTCGGCCTCGCTGTTTACGCGCTTCTACCGCGAGCGCATCCGCCGTCACGCCGAGTTCCAGTACCAGGGACTGCTACATCGCGCCGGAGCGCTTTTCAATCTTGAGGACTTCAGCGGCGACGAGAACGCCATCGTCGATTTCAAGTATCTCGCGTCGGACAAACTGACTTGGTGGTTCGACCATCACCAGAGCGCCTTCCTCACAGAAGAGGATCAGGAGTACTTCGAGCGCCAGCAGAGCAACACCCAGTTTTTCGATCCCGATTTCAAGTCCTGCACCAAGTTTCTTGCGACGGTTGCGCAGAGCCGTTTCGGCTTCGACACCGCACCCGTAGCCGATCTCGTCGAGTGGGCAGACATCGTGGACGGAGCGTCGTATGAGAGCGCCGAAGTCGCCGTTGGCATGAAGGAAGCGGCGATGCGCATCACCATGGCTCTGGAAGCCAACCAGGACTCAACTTTCATTCCGAAGCTGATCGAAGTGCTTGCCTATCGTCCGCTGGAGGAGATCGTCGCAATTCCATTTGTCGCCACGCAAATTCCGCCCCTGCTGGAGCGTCACCAGCGCTCCATCGATATCATTCGCAAACACAGCGAGTGCATCGATAGGACAATCTTCTTCGACGTGACCGGGTACGATCTGGAAGGCTACAACAAGTTCATCCCCTACTATCTGCATCCGGAGAGCGTCTACAGCGTAGGTTTGAGCAAAAGCAGCTTCCGGGTGAAGATCTCCGTTGGTTCGAATCCATGGACCGATGCGGCGGAGATAACGAACCTCGCAAAGATCTGCGAGCGATATGGTGGTGGCGGACACGCGCGGGTGGGAGCCATCAGCTTTCCTCCTGGCGACTTCGATCGCGCTACCCAGGCTGCCCAGGAGATTGTCCAGGAGTTACGCACTCACGCAGGTAAGCACCACGTGGGGTAGTGAACGTAGAAAATGATCGGTGGGAGGGGGTAGTAAGGTGTGTAATTTGGCTGCCCCCCAGGGATTCGAACCCCGATACCCTGCTCCAGAGGCAGGTGTCCTACCGTTGAACGAGGGGGCAGCAAGTACAGCCTGGCGGATTCGCTTTGACTGCAACGGTTTGATCATAAGTGCTTGAAAGATACTTCGTCAACTTGGCTTATCCACAGCTTCGGGCGACAACCCTCGACACACCACTCGCGATTCTCTCAATTCCTGAGCAGCCCAACCGCCGTACCGCTCGAATCTGCGATAATGACGCAAAGAGCGGGCGCCTGCTCGCGCGGGTCTGTTGAAGCGGACCTGCAAGGATTCGTGCAGTGAGTTTCGAGCCTCAAAAAACATTTTTTATCGAAACTTTCGGATGTCAGATGAATTTCCATGACTCGGAGAAGGTTGCCGGATCGCTGGTTTCGCAGGGCTATCGACAGGTGCAATCCGTCGAAGATGCAGACATTATCTTCTACAACACCTGCTCCATTCGCGACAAAGCCGAGCAGAAGGTATTCCATCGACTCGCGGAGTTCAAGCGCCTGCAGAAGCAGGGAAAGAAGTTCGCTGTGATTGGCTGCGTCGCCCAGCAGGAGGGCGAGCACATCTTCGAGCGTGCTCCCCACGTCTCGCTGGTAGCCGGTTCGGCCAGCTACCGCAATCTGCCGGAGATGCTGGTCCAGATCGGGCGCGGAGAGCGCGCTACCGGACTGGACGACCGCAACACGGAAGAGACCTTCGAGACCGAGTTCACCGCGCGCACCAACCCGCATCGCGGATACATCACCATCATCGAAGGCTGCGACAAATTCTGCGCTTACTGTGTGGTGCCCTACACCCGCGGGCGCGAGCGCAGCCGCACCTCGCAATCCGTGCTCGAAGAGGCGCGCCGCATCATCGATAGCGGACTGACCGAAATTCAGTTGCTCGGGCAAAATGTGAATTCCTATTGCGACCCACTCGGCAGGCGCACCTTTGCGGAGGTGCTTGCCGAGGTTGGCCAGCTTCCGGGGATTCGACGGGTGCGATTTACCACCTCCCACCCGCGCCACTTCAACCGCGAAATTGTCGAGGCGATCGACTCTGGGCCCACCCTTTGCGACCACGTGCATCTTCCCGTACAGAGTGGCTCCTCGCGCGTGCTCGCCGCCATGGCGCGCGAATACACCCGTGAGCAGTATCTGGAACGCGGCGCGTGGATTCGTGCGGCCAAGCGTAAGTCGATCTCCATGACCAGCGATATCATCGTCGGATTCCCGGGCGAAACCGATGCGGATTTTGAGCAGACAATGTCGCTGCTGGAAGAAGTGCAGTTCGACGCAGTGTTCAGCTTCAAGTATTCGCCGCGTCCCAACACTCCGGCCATCGCCATGCAAAATGCGATTTCTGAAGAAGAGAAGACGCATCGCCTGGCGATTCTGAACGACCGTCAGCGCGAGATTCAGCGCGTCAACTATGCCCGTCATGTTGGCGAGGTGCTGGAAGCGATGGTCGAAGGCTATCAATCCGCGCGGGATCAGGTGACCGGCCGCACATCACAGAATAAGACGTTGAATTTCACGGTTCCCGAGGGTACTCCAGTACCCAAGGTTGGAAGCTACGCGCAGGTTCGCGTGGTGCGCGCGCATCCAAACAGTTTGGTCGGAGAAATGGTGTGTGCCAGCGAAGCACAATGCACGCCGGAAGCCTACACTGTTACCGGACCGCAGTAAGTGGGAGGTTAGCGTGGAAGTCGAAATGCGAATTCGTGGACTCATGTTGGACCCGACCACCAACATGCCGATCATCGTTCTCAAGGATGTGAACAGCGATTCGGTGCTGCCGATCTGGGTCGGGGTCTTCGAGGCGAACGCGATTGC
The DNA here is from genome assembly GCA_963786435.1 of uncultured Acidobacteriota bacterium. Lineage (GTDB taxonomy): Bacteria > Acidobacteriota > Terriglobia > Terriglobales > Acidobacteriaceae > TOLSYN. Next base: position 262,198 of record CAWAZK010000001.1, on the reverse strand, counting down.
TCTGGAGATTGAAAAAGTCTCGCCCCCGCGTCCTATGACTCACGATCTGCTCAAGAACGTAATCGTCGGCTTAGGTGCTACCGTGCAGCGCGTGGTAGTAACAGAGTTGCGCAATGACACATTCCTGGCCGTCATCTGGGCTACGCGCAACGGCGAGCCCATCATGATTGACTCGCGCCCCTCGGATGCAATTGCCTTGGCGATGCGTACCGACTGCCCTATTTTTGTCGACGAGGAAGTATTGAAAAGTTCTCGGATTGCAACTGGAACCACCGGGCGAATCACGGGAGAAGACCTGCGACGTTGGCTGGAGGGCCTGAGCGACGACGATCTGGGGCGCTATCGCTCCTGACCGGAACTGCGTGCTCCATCCCCACCACCTTCGAACTACAAGGTTCTCAGAAACAACCTTGCCTCTTCGATCCTCGGAAACGCCTCTTCATCCTCGCGGAATTCCTTGCCATGAACGCACCGGCGGCTGCCGCGCATCTTTACCGGATGCTTCAGGTGAAGCATCTCGTGATACACGATGTACTCCATTGCGAGACGCGGCACGCGTGCCTGATCGAACACTTTGCTGATGATGATCGCATTGTGTGCCGGATCGTAGTGGCCCAGAAGACGCCGTGCTCGCTCGGCGCTCCAACTCATCTGCGGACGGCCTAGCAGTCCGTAAAAAAAACGCGTATTCAGCGTCTCAAACACTTCGTCGAGATCGTAGTAATTTCCCTGCGCTGATTCCAGGCGCTTGCGTCCGCGTATTTGCCGCACCTGCTGGGCTTTTTCCATCATGTCGCGGGTGGCAACATAGCGCCGGTAGCGCGAAGTGTGCCGCGCATCAATCGGCTTGCGGTAAATCTTCGCCAGCAGGATGTGCACAATGGCCTTCAAAACCGGCTCGGGCGCGCCTTCCAAAAGATCGGAGAGCCGCAGCTTCATGCGCCCTTCCGTCAGGCGAATGGTGTTGTTGATGTTGGCGAAGGGGTAGAACTGTAGGTCGATCTCCGGGATCGGCGCGCGTGGCCGAAGTTCCCGGTAAACCTCATGCAGCAGTGGCAGCAACGAATCCTTCAAAGTGCTTCCAGATTACCAGAAGCGCAGCGCTTGTCTGTGATCTGGTTCCTGAATTCTGCGCCGAGGAGATCTGGCATGGCGCTCCTGATTGGGTTAGTCCGTCCCTGACGCCCGTTTGGCTTCCTGACGGTCGAGCTTTCCCTTATTCTTTTCCTCGCCTTTCTTCTCAATCTGCTCGGCTAGCATGACTCTCGCGCTTTCGATGCTGGTTTTGACCGAGTCCGAAGCGTCCTCCAGCGCAGCCCCCATGTGCCGCTTCTGGAGTGCACTTGCATTGTCACTCAGCGATTCCAATTTCAACAGGAATTCCGCTTCAGCATCCAGCACGTGCCGCAGCGGACGGCGAAGGTCTTCACTGTGTCCGTTGTACATATCCAGATTGTCGTCTAATTCATCAATGACAGCCGCCAGATCGGCGAGCAGATCCGCCATTTTGCCTGAATCATCGAGGCCAAGTTGGGTCGGCTGGTTTGCGGGCTGCGCTGCAGATTGGTTTGCAGATTGTGTATCGCCGCGCAGCCGCTCCACTGCCAGCATGCGCTCTTTGGCAAAGGAGATGAGCAGGTCGATGCGCTTCTTCGGATACTGGGCGCTGTCACGCAACTGATCCACTTCGCGAGGGTTCAGCGGATCATGACGCGTCTGTGCCCCGGCGCCAGAGCATAGGCAAGCGAGCAAAACCGCAGCCAGAATCTTCACTCCTTCGCCTCTGGTGTGCCGCCCCCGGCGGCAGCGCCAAATAGCGCGAGCAGCATTCTGTCGCGTTGCTCTTGCAACTCGCTCAGTGACCGCGCCAGGTAGGGCCGCTGCTCGGTATCAAGCGTCTGCAAAACCTCCTTCACGCGCCCGATCAGCCGACGTAGATCGATCTCGGTGTCCTTCTCCCGTTTGCGTGCCTGCAACGAACAATCCACCGAGCGCCCCGCGTATCCTAAAGAAAGGTCGATAGCGTTATCGGCTCCCTTCACATCGCCGCCTTCGAACAACCGGTTCGCATCCTCTAATGCCTGGCGCGCGGCTTGCATACTTAAGCGTGCACAGTTACCCCCGCTCGCCTGATCGGCCTTTTTTTGTAGATCCGCCAGAGAGTTGTCCTGAGCTGCACAAAACGTTACGCAAAATGCCGATCCGAAAATTGCCAACAACACACAGATCAACAATCCGCGCACCGCTTTCATTTCCTTCCCCTCACCTCAGGTTCAATCGCCATCAATCGATGCCGCGCCTTCCACTCATCATCGGGAAACTGACCATGAGACGCCGCCAGGAAAGCCTTGTAATTGTCCTCCGCTTCCGCAAACCGGCGCAGATGATCGTAGCAAGTCGCGCGCAGAAAGTAGCTGCTTGGCGATTCCGACAACCAGCTTCTTCCGCTCATCCAGTGACTTGATGGCAAGTTCGTATTCTTTGTTGCCTGCAGCGGCCAGCGCCAACTGTCCGTACGCCTCGCCCCACTCCGGTTTCAAGCGGACACAAGCCATAAATTTATTTTGCGCTTCGGAGTATTTAAGCTGCGCCAGCAGTACCGAACCCAGCCCGTCGTATATCTCCGCATCATTCGGGAAGTGCGCCAGCAAGTTTCGGTAGCTGTTCTCCGCCGCTGCATAGTCCTTCCCGCGCTCCTGTACAAAGGCGAGCTCCCGTAGCGCATCCCAGTCATCGGCGCGCAAAGCCAGCGCCTTCTGCAACTCTGCCGCAGCCTCGACGTCTTTTTTCTCCGCGCTCAACACGCGCCCGAGTTGCAGATGTCCATTCTCGATCTTTTGGCGCTAAGTTCACCAGCCGCCGGAGAGGCTCTTCGGCTTCGGACAGTCGCTTGGCACGCATCAAAAAGTTCGAAAGCGCCGCTATAGCGTCGATTGAGTTTGGCTGAAGCTCATACGCTTTGCGATATTCCCGCTCGGCTCCGCTTGCATCTCCGGAGCGTTCCAGTGCCTCGCCCAATCCTAGCCGGTACATGGAATTACCGGGCGCGAGCGTCACCGCGTGCTGCCAGGAATCCAATGCGTTCTTCGGGCTGCGGAAATCCTGCTCCTGTGCCAGCGCCGCCCATGCGCGAGCCAGTCCTGCCTGAGGATCTTCGCCCGTTGGTTTCAAGTGAGTCGCCATCTCCAGGTACTTCGATGCCTCCGCCCGATTTTCATGCGCCAACATCAAGCCAAGGTTCAAATTGCATTCAAAACTATCGGGTTCGGCTGCCACCGCGCCTCGATAGGCACGAATCGCCTCTGCGTAGTTCTGCTCGGCGTGCATCACATAACCAAGGTCAAACCATGCCCGCGCATCCCTCGCGTCTGCCGCCACCAATCGGCGCAGAATCGTCTCCGCCTCCGGCCATTGCTTGCGGTCCATCGCGCTCTCGGCCTGCTGAATCGCTGCCGCTTCATGCGCCGCGCTCTGCTCATCAGGCTTCTGCGCGAAAAGAACCGGGACAAATAGAATGCCGGCAAGCGTCAGTATGGCAGACCTGACCAGCGCAGCCCTGCCAAACCTCACGGTACCACCGCCTGCAGCGGCAGCACCTTGCGCAGCCATTGCCCGGTGTAGGAGCGCGTGCTCGCGGCAATATCCTCGGGCGTGCCCACGGCTACGACCTCACCGCCACGCTCGCCGCCTTCGGGCCCAAGGTCGATCACCCAGTCCGCAACCTTGATCACATCCAGATTATGTTCAATCACAATGATGGAGCCGCCTGCATCGATCAGCTTCTTAAATGCCGCCAGCAGTTTACTCACGTCGTCAGCATGCAGCCCCGTGGTTGGCTCGTCGAACAGGTAAAGCATGTGCGACTTGCGCTTCATGGTTGTTCCATCGGGATTTTTACGGAGACTATCGCGTCCCTGTGGTTGCAAATGCGCGGCCAGCTTCATCCGCTGTGCTTCGCCGCCGCTCAACGTCGTTGCCGACTGCCCGAGCCGCAGATATCCTAGCCCAACTTCTTCCAGAACCCGCAGCTTGTCCACCAGCTTCGGTACGCCGGTAAAGAATCCCAACGCTTCCTTCACCGTCATATTCAATACGTCATGAATGTTCTTTCCGTGGTAGCGCACGGCAAGAATCTCCGGCTTGTAGCGCGTGCCTTTGCAATCTTCGCAGAGCAATTCCACGTCTGCCAGGAATTGCATCTCCACCGTCACCGTGCCGTCGCCCGAGCAGGTCTCGCAGCGCCCGCCCGGTATGTTGAATGAAAAGTGTCCCGCGGTATGGCCATGCTTCTTGGATTCGGAAAGGGAAGCAAAAGAGCTCGCGAATCGGATCGAACGCCTTGATGTAGGTCACTGGATTAGAGCGCGGAGTACGCCCAATCGGCGACTGATCGACCAGTTGAACCTCGTCAATCCACTGCTCGCCATCGAGTTCGCCCTCGCTCTTGATGTCGCTCTCGCCGGCAGCGTCCATCGCCTGCCGCTTGATCGCCACCAGCCGCTGGTAGAGCACGTCATGCACCAGCGTGCTTTTGCCCGAGCCCGAGACGCCTGTTACAGCAACCAGCATTCCTAGAGGAATCGTGACGTCCACGTCCTTTAGATTGTGTCCCCGAGCCCCGCGCAACCGCAGTAACTGCTTACCCGGAAGGCGCCGTTGCTGCGGAATCTGAATCTGCAAATCGCCGTTCAGGTAGCGTCCTGTTAAAGATTGATGATTCCCGCGAATCTCCTCGTAATTGCCATGCGCCACCAGTTTGCCACCGTGCTCGCCTGCACCGGGGCCAAGGTCCAAAATCTCATCGGCCGCGGCCATCACCTCGGAATCGTGCTCCACCACCAGAATCGTGTTTCCCAAATCGCGCAAGCTTTTCAGAATATGAATCAACCGGGCGGTGTCGCGGCTGTGCAGGCCAATCGATGGCTCGTCGAGCACATACAAGGTGCCCACCAGCCGCGAGCCAAGCGAGGTCGCAAGTTGAATACGCTGCGCTTCGCCTCCGCTCAAAGTCGACGAGAGCCGGTCCAGCGTCAGGTACTCCAATCCCACTTCATTCATGAAGCGCAAGGCGATCACGAATCTCCTCCAGAAGCTTTCCGCCGATACCCGATTCCTCATTTGTAAGCGTCAATTCCTTGAAGAAGCGCTCCGCTTCCTCAACGGTTTTGCCGCAGACCTGGCAGATGTCCAGTCCCGCAATCTTCACCTGGCGCGCTTCGTTGCGCAGCCTGGCACCACCGCAGGCGCCGCACAGCGAGTACCCGCGATAGCGGCTCAGAAATACCCGCACGTGCAGCTTGTATTTTTTCTTTTCCAATTGCTCGAAGAACCCGCGCACCCCGAACCATCTTCCGTCGCCTTCCAGAATGATCCGCTGCTGTGTAGGTTTCAGCTTCGCCCAGGGCACATCCAGCGGGATTCCCGCCATCCGCGCTACTCTCCGCATCTCCGTACCGAGCGGCCTGTACTTCGGTTTCGTCCAAGGCTCCACCGCACCCTCAGCCAGCGTCTTCGACTTGTCCGGAATTACCAGGTCCATATCGAAGTCGATCGTGTTCCCGAAGCCCTGGCAGCGCGGGCAGGCGCCGTACGGATTGTTAAAGGAAAATAGCCTTGGCTCGGGTTGCTCAAATTTCAGATTGCAATGCTTGCACTCAAAGCGTTGAGAGAAGCGCAGGCGCAGCGGGCTGCCCTCGCGCGGTGCGGTCTCAAATACCACCTCGCCTGCCTCGCGATAGCCGCTCTCAATCGCGTCCACAATGCGCGAGCGCGACTCTGCATCCACCACAATGCGATCCAGCAGAATAAACACATCCTTGCTGAAATCGATTTCCAGCAGCGACTCCGGAGTGGAGAACTCGAAGACCTCGCCATTCTGGAATAATCGATTGAAACCGCGCTTACGCAGTTCGAAGAGGCGCTCCCGCAATGCCGCATTGTGAGCCGCAAGGGGATCGCCTTCAGGCTGCTTCTTCTTGCGTCCGCGTGGCTTCTTTGCTTCGGATTTTGCGATTTCGGGTGTCGCCGCCAACTCCGGGTGCAGTAGCGGAAACAGTGCCTGCACGCGTGTGCCGTCCTCCAGTGCAAGAATGCGCTCGGCAACCTCGTCAACCGTGTCGTTTCTCACCTGCTCACCGCATTGTGGACAATAGCTGCGTCCAATGCGCGCAAAGAGCAAGCGAAGGTAATCGTAAATCTCTGTAGCAGTGGCCACTGTCGAACGCGGGTTGCGTGTCTGGTTCTTCTGCCGGATCGCGACCGCCGGAGCAATGCCGTCGATTAGTTCAACATCCGGCTTCTCGATGCGCTCCAGAAACTGCCGCGCATAGGCCGACAGCGATTCGACATAGCGGCGCTGTCCCTCGGCGTAGACCGTGTCAAAGGCCAGCGAAGACTTTCCGCTTCCAGACACTCCTGTCACCACCGTCAGGCAATTGTGTGGAATTTCGAAATCGATGTTCTTCAGATTATGAACGCGCGCGCCGCGAACTACGATTGCTTCCTTGGACATATTGAGAACCGGCCAACCGGCCCGATCGAAGCGAATGCCCTTATGGCCGCGATCTGCCGCTTACCGAATCTCTCCATTATAGTTCGCCTATTGTGCGGCCCGCCAGCCTTTCCGATGCCTGGCTAATCCAGCACCTTCAGCACAAGCAGGACATAGATCCACATGACTGTCATGAAGTGCCAGTACCAGGCAGTCACATCAAGGGTGATGCAACGCCGCTCCAAGGAGATCTTCGGCCCTGCCGCGAGACACGCGTACAGCAGGACGATGATGCCCGCCGCAAGATGCAGCGCGTGTGTTCCCGTCAGCAAAAAGAAAAATGTGCTCGCCGGACCGCTGTTCAGAAATGCGCCGTGGAGATGTAGTTGGTGCCACGCCCAATATTGTCCGAAAAGAAAGCCGCAACCCGCCAGCGCCGTCGCACGCACCCAAAGCAGAGAAGTCTGTCGAATCGCCCGTACCCCCGGGATACTGCCCATCGGAACCAGTACAGATTCCACTCGCGCCCTTCGCCTCGCGATCTCAACCAGCAAACTGCTTGCGATTAGCACGCCTGTGTTGATCAGCAGAATCTTCATCGGCAGCGCCAAGTTAATCCAGTCGCTCTGGAAGTCGCCGGTCATTGGGTCAAATTTACCCGCCCCACGCCGCGCCACGAAGAGGGTGGTGAACGAGATAAACAGCATTACGATCGAGGCGACCGTAAACATCAAGCCCAGCCGGTAACGTTGCAACTGTTGCCGGAAATCGTGCAGCCCATCCCCGTCGCCACGCCCGCCACCTCCTCCTCCACCACCAAACTCTACTGGAGGATAAGGACCACGGTTGCCGCCGCCCGGAACTGGCTTGCTGGGAGAGCGAGAAAGCATATCATTGCCTAGATGCTGAAACTTCGTAACCGTTTCGACCCGCTGAAATTAATTTTCATTTCCAGCAGGTTTGCCACTGGGCGGTATGGAAGGGAAGCGAGTTCTTCTGAATCGAGTCGATCAGAGCAATGACTGCGGAGCAATCATCGATGACACGAATGCTTGATACCGATCATTCCGTACCTTCGCCCATCTGGCGTGATAATTGTTTTGGATGCGGTTGCGCAAATTCCAGCGGGCTTCAATTGAAATTTGAGATCAATGAGGATGGCAAAAGTTACAGCTGCGAATTTTTACTTGACGACTGCTTTGTAGGCCCGCCGGGCCACGCTCACGGCGGCATCATCGCCGCCATTCTCGATGAAGCGATGGGCAAAGCAAACAAGCTGAAAAATAAAGTTGCCCTCACCCGCCGGCTCCAAGTGGAGTATCTTCGCCCCGTGCCGCTCGGCCAGCCGCTTGTGGCTGAGGGCAGGGTCACACGGATGAAAGGCCGCGCGCTCTACAACAGTGCTGAGTTGCGCAGCGCAAAAGGAGACGTACTCGCCCGCAGCCGGGGAATATTCCTCGCCGTTGATGCCGATAAATTCTTCGCCCGCGAGCTCGAAGCCGAACGCCACAGAGCACGCTAGGGCCGCTGCGTTTTTGTACCTGCTCCGGCCAACCAATGCCCGACGAACGATAAACGTCGACAGCTCCAGGTTCGCGCCGAAATTCGGCAAACACGGCCGTCAGCGGCCGTTGAGCTGTCGCGCCCACTCCAGAAATTTCTGCAACGCTTCGCCACGATGACTCACCAGCATCTTCTCCTCGGGCGTAAGTTCAGCGAAGCTCTTGGCCAGCGAGGGAAAGTAAAACAGCGGATCGTAGCCGAATCCCACGCTTCCGCGGGCTTTGCGCAGAATCACCCCCGACGCCTCGCCGCGAAAGTGCGCCACCTCGCGTCCCTCGTGTGCCGCAGAGATCACGCAGACAAAACGCGCCGTGCGTTGCGCAACGGCAACCCCCGCCAATGCGCGCAGCAGCTTCGCATTATTTGCCGCATCGCTGCTATTTCCGCTGACCTCATCAGCAGCATAACGTGCCGAGTACACCCCCGGAGCACCGCCCAGGGCGTCCACTAATAGGCCTGAATCGTCGGCCAGCACCATCTCACAGTCGGCGAAACGGCTGTAGTGCTCTGCCTTTTTGCGCGCATTTTCTTCGAAGGTCGCGCCGTTCTCGACCGCCTCCGGCAGCTTTCCAAAATCCGGCAGTCCCTCCACCGTGATCCCATGCACGGACGCTGCACCTGCAAAATCGCGTAGTTTGCCTTGGTTGGAAGTTGCAATCAAAACTCGCATAGGCTAAACCGCCATACTTGGGAGTAGAACATTAGCTGTGTTGGATTTTGAAATAAATTAGATATGAAACAAAATTAGAAAATAAATGGTGCGCCCTGAGAGATTCGAACTCCCGGCCTACTGATTCGTAGTCAGTCGCTCTATCCAGCTGAGCTAAGGGCGCACTCCGAAGCGTTGCACTTCATTTTGTTAGTCGCTGTGAGCAGCAACCAAACTCAATATAACATACACATTAACCTGCTCTGCAACCCGCGCCTGTGGATGTTTCTACCTCATGCCGTCCGCACTGCTTGCAACAACATTCCGCACTCGGACGTGTTGCTTACGTATATGTCGTTCTTACCCAGCCAGGCAAACTTTTCCTTGGCATCCACAATGAAGCTTCGCTAACTTGTTCATTCTGCGCCACGCAGGGTTTGGCAAGCCATATGCACTATAACGGTCAAGACGAAGTGGCGTGAAAGGGTCCAGCCTATGAACGAATTGGCCGGACCCTTTCTAATTGTGCCGTTCCGGCAGGAGGTTTACTTCAGATCCAATCCTGTGCGGCGCAAAAGGCTTGCAATAGTTGCCGGATTCAGCCGCGTCGCATCGTATTCCACGGCCACGCTGCGCGACTCTTCGTTGAACTTCAGCCGGCGAATTCCATACACTTCGCGAATGTTGTCGATACCCCGCATCACTGCTTTATCGGGGGACATCCCATAGTTGTAGCTGATTTCGACGTTAGTCATTTGAGTCCTCTGCCATCTTTGCCACGATGCATGTGCATTCGGGGCCGTACTTCGGGTTTTACTATATCAGTGACTTATGCATCGCGGTCTGATTCAATGCTGGATTTTACACGCGAGCTGAGAGGAATTCATCCTTGCCGGAAACAAAAGCAAAGGATCCTGTCTGCGGAATGACCGTCGATCCCTCGGCTCCGCGTGGAGGTTCTTATCGTCCACAAGGGCGTTGAGTATTTCTTCTGCAATCCGAAGTGCAACGAACGTTTCCGCTCCGAACCAGAGAAATACCTCTCGCCCGCCTACAAACCGGGCGGAATGACACCTGCTCGCCCGTCATTCAGCTTGGCGAGCCTTCGTCGTAGCGCAGTCTCGGCGACCGGCCATGTCTGTTGCAAGCTCCAGCCCAGCTCCTGCTAGACCCGCGCCGAACGCTTCTGTGTACGTCTGTCCCATGTGCCCCGAAGTCCGCTCCCCCAAGCCAAGTGCATGTCCCTCGTGCGGCATGGCCCTGGAGCCGGAAAGCTTGCAGCCTGCTACGCGCACTGAATTTGTCTGCCCCATGCATCCAGAGGTCATCCAGGATCATCCCGGAGCCTGCCCAAAGTGCGGCATGGCTCTTGAACCGCGCACCGTCTCCGTCAACACCGATTCCAATCCCGAACTGCATAACATGACCCGCAGACTACGGGTGAGTGTTGCCTTCGGCTTGCCCCTGCTGGTGCTCGCCATGCTTCACATGGCCACCCCCATGCAGCATGCGCTGAATGAGCACAGGGTCGCATGGATACAGCTGCTGCTCGCCTCGCCCGTCGTCCTCTGGGGAGGCTTCCCGTTCTTCCAGCGCGCCGTCCGATCTATCCAATTCCGCGCTCCAAATATGTTCACGCTGATCGGGATGGGGGTTGGCGTCAGTTACCTGTACAGCGCAATCGCCACCTTCTGGCCTGCGCTCTTTCCGCACTCTCTGCGCGGCATGCACGGGCAACCGGCACGTATATTTCGAATCCGCCGCCGGCGATCGTCATTCTCGTCCTGGCCGGTCAGGTCATGGAACTTCGTGCCCGCGGCCAGACCTCCAGCGCCATCCGCGCCCTGCTCGACCTCTCGCCCAAGATGGCGCGCGTCGTCGAAGCCGATGGCCGCGAGCGCGATCTTCCGCTCGATCAAGTCGCTGTCGGCCAGTTGCTCCGGGTCCGTCCAGGCGAGAAGGTTCCGGTTGACGGCGTCGTCCTCGAAGGCCGCACTGTGGCCGATGAATCGCTGATTACTGGCGAATCGCTCCCGGTCGAAAAGAATCCCGGCGACCGCGTCATCGGCGCCAGCGTCAACGGCAACGGCTCAATCCTGATGCGAGCCGAACGCGTCGGCAGCGAGACTGTGCTGGCTCAAATCGTCCGCCTCGTCGGCGAAGCACAGCGCAGCCGCGCCCCTATCCAGCGGCTGGCCGATAAAGTTTCCGCGATCTTTGTTCCCGCCGTGGTCGGGGTTTCGCTCATCACCTTCATCGCATGGCTGGCCTTCGGGCCGGCGCCGGCTCTGCCGCATGCGCTGGTCAATGCCGTCGCCGTGCTGATCATCGCCTGCCCTTGTGCTCTCGGACTGGCTACGCCCATGGCTATCATGGTGGGCACCGGACGCGGCGCTCGCGCCGGCGTGCTGATCAAGAACGCCGAAGCCCTTGAAGCGATGGAGCGGGTTGATACCGTGGTGATCGACAAGACCGGCACGCTTACCGAAGGCCGTCCCACGCTGGAATCCGTTGTCTCGCTCTGCAATCACAGTGATGAGGATCTGGTGCAGTGGGCCTCCAGCCTCGAAGGACTGAGCGAGCATCCGCTGGGCGCGGCCATCGTGCGCGCCGCCGAGTCGGCGCAACTTCGTCCGCATCGCGTCGAACGCTTCGAGTCGCGTCCCGGACGCGGCGTTCTTGGCGATGTCGATGCACGCTACGTCGCGGTCGGCAATGCGGCGCTGATGCAGGAACTCAACGTCGCCATCTCCGCCGAGGCGTCCTCGCGCGCCGAGGCCATGCGCAAGGATGGACAGACCGTTCTCTATCTCGCCGCCGACCGCGTACTCATCGGACTCTTCGGCGTCTCCGATCCCGTAAAGCCCACCTCTGCCATGGCTCTGGAAGACCTCGCCCGCGAAGGCCTCCACGTCATCATGCTCACCGGAGACAGCCAGACCACCGCCGAGGCCATTGCCCGCAAACTCGGCATCCACGACTTCGAGGCCGAAGTTCTTCCCGAGCGCAAGTCCGAGGTCATCCAGCGCCTGCAGCAGCAGGGAAGAGTCGTCGCCATGGCCGGAGACGGCATCAACGACGCGCCTGCACTTGGCGCAAGCCCAAGTCGGCATCGCCATGAGCACCGGAACCGACATCGCCATGCACAGCTCCGGAATCACCCTGCTGCGCGGCGATCTTCGCGGCATCCTGCGCGCCCGCCGCCTCAGCCAGGCCACCATGCGCAACATCCGCCAGAATCTCTTCTTCGCCTTCATCTACAACGCTGCTCGGAGTCCCGCTCGCCGCCGGAATCCTCTATCCCTTCACCGGATGGATGCTGCACCCCGTCTTCGCCGCCGCCGCCATGAGCCTCAGCTCCGTCTCGGTCATCACCAACGCCCTACGACTTCGAAATGCAAAGCTGTAATTACAGAGGAGATTCCGCCGCAAACAGAACTGCCATCCCTAACGAACAAAAGGCCCAGATTATCTCCGGGCCCTTGCATCGCTGACGAAAGTTTCTTTACATTCTTTTGAAGTATTCGATCATCTCCGGCGAGGTCCACTCCACTGCGCCGATGAATTTGCGCTGAATCTTTCCATTCTTATCGATCAGGAAGGTCTCGGGATAGGCGAAGGTTCCGTATAGTGTGCTGGACTTGTGATCCGGATCGCGGACGGTCAGCACGCCGGGCATGTGCTTCGCCGTAAATGCCTTGTAGGCCGCCTCGTCCACGTCCATGCTCACCGCAAGCACCGTGACCTTGTCGCCCATCTGCTGCTGCAGGGCCACCAAGTCCGGCACTTCCTGCACGCAGGGCGGGCACCAAGTCGCCCAGAAATTCAAAAGTACGGGCTTGCCGCGGAGCTGGCTTAGTTGCACCGTCTTCTGGCCGTCGCTGATGGTAAAGTCCGGAGCTGTGGTGCCGATCTTTGCCGGTTCCGAGTTCCGGCACGAGCCGAGCGCCAGGGCTAGCGCGGCCATGCATAGAAAAACTGCAATTCGTTTGCTGGAGTTCACGTCCCTTATAATAAACCGGAAGTAACTAATTATGGACTCCACTACTCTTCCTAATTCTGTTCCTAAGGTCTCCGTTGTCATCCCGGCCCGCAACGAAGAGGCGAATCTTGAGCGCTGCCTGCGTTCGCTTGTGGTACAGAAAGGCGTTGCCTTTGAGATCCTCATCGTAAACGACGCTTCCAGCGACGGTACCCGTGCCATTGCCGAGAGTTTTACCCGGGTTCGCCAGTGTCCGTTCGTCGGGCTCAATCAATTTCTCGTTGATGTTCATGTTCTCGACGCACCAGAGCCTTTGCGCGAGGGATGGACCGGCAAGACAAACGCCTTGGTCGCTGGCGAGGCGGCTGCGCAGGGCGAGTGGCTCCTCTTCACCGATGCTGACACTGAGCACCTCGAAGGCTCTCTCGCCGCTGCCGTAGCCGAGGCCGAGCAGCACCGAGCAGACCTGCTCTCCTATTCGCCCGAGCAGCTTCTCACCGGATTCCGCCAGCGGCTGGTCATGCCGCTGATCTTCGGCGAACTGGCCAGTAAGTACAGTCCTCGCCGCGTCAGTGATCCTGCGTCTCCCGATGCCGCCGCTAACGGCCAATACCTGCTCGCTCGGGCGGAAGTTCACCGCAGAATCGGCGGCTTCGCGTCCGTCGCCACCGAACTGCTCGAAGATGTGGCCCTGGCCCGCCGCTACAAGCAGCAGGGAAGCACGATCCGCTTCCGCTTCGGTCGCGGACTGGTGCGCACGCGCATGTACAGTTCTTGGGAGGAACTCCGCCTGGGCTGGATCAAAAATCTCGCCTTGCTCTTTCCGAATGCCCGCGAACTGGCCCACAAACGCCTAAAGGAGTTCTCCTGGCTCCTGCTTTCTCTCGCGCTAACGGTATTCTGGACGGTGTGGTTCCCGACGCAAGAAGTAGGTGGGGCTCACTGGATTGCATATCTTGCGGTTTTCTTCATGTGGCTGTTTACGCTCGCCAACTTTGCAGTGTTTTACGCACGTGTAGCCCGTGCCCACTTTTCATTCGGGACGTCGCTGCTGTCCATCTTCGGACTACCGTCTTTTGCGGCTCTCCTGCGAGCGTCGGCCAAAGCTCACGAGGAGGGAATCGTCATTTGGCGCGGACGTACCTACCGCACAGCAGGAGCCGAAACGCGCTCCGTCGCATCAAATTCAAAGTAGCCATAAAATGTTTCTTCCCGCTCGTCAGGGAGCCCAGGAATGATTTATCTCACCCGTAAGGCCGAGTTTTCCGCCGCGCATTACTACTACAACCCCGCGTGGACTCCGGAGGAGAACCAGCGCGTCTTCGGTAAATGCTCGAACCTCAACGGGCACGGGCATAACTACACACTGGAAGTCACGGTCGCTGGCGAGGTCGATGCTGTTACCGGATTTGTCATCGATCTCAAGCTGCTGAAAGATATTCTGAACCGTGAGGTGCTCGACGACTTCGACCATCGTCATCTCAACAAAGAAGTTCCGGAATTCACCAGCCAGCTTCCCACTACCGAGAATCTCGCGCTCGCAATCTGGAAACGGCTGGAATCCAAGCTCCACCCGGCAAAGCTGCATCGCGTGCGCCTCTACGAGCTACCTGATCTCTTTGTTGACTACTACGGAGAATAGCGATGAAAGTTTATCTCACGCGACGCTATCTCTTTGTTGCCTCACACCGTCTGCACAATCCGTTGCTCAGCGAAGCTGCCAATCGCGAGAGCTACGGAAAGTGCAACCATCCCCAGGGACACGGCCATAACTATTTTCTTGAGGTTACAGTCAGCGGCCCGATTGCGCCTGAGACAGGTACGGTTTGCGATCTGGGAGCACTGGATGCCGTCGTCACTCGCGAAATTCTCGACCGTTTCGACCACCAGAATTTGAATCAGCTACAAGATTTCAGCACGACTATTCCAACTACGGAAAATCTCGCAATCCGGATTCAGCAGATTCTGAGCCGAGTTCCGTTACCAGCTCATCTTGAAAGCATTCGTGTCGAAGAGACCACGAAGAACTCTTTTGAATATGCCGGCACCGAAGAGCCAAGACGCTGAGTTGGGACTGAAAGACGAAACGAGAGACAATGAAAGCAATTTCGGTCAGTAAACAAATGAGCCAGCCACAGGAAGACGAAGTCACCGCCCTCCAGAACGCGAGCTTCGATGAGTTGGTTCGCGAGATGCTCTCCCGCATCGGTGAAGATCCATCGCGCGAGGGACTGGTCGAATACCCCCCAGCGAGTTGCAAAGTCGATGCAATACCTTACGCACGGCTACTCCCAGCAACCAGCCGATGTCCTGAATGGCGCACTCTTCACCGTCGATTACGACGAGATGGTGATCGTCAAAGACATTGAAATGTTCAGCCTCTGCGAGCACCACATGCTGCCATTCTTTGGCAAAGTTCACATCGCCTATATTCCCAATGGCAAAGTCATCGGCCTCAGCAAACTGCCGCGTCTGGTCGAGGTTTTTGCGCGCCGTCTGCAGGTGCAGGAGCGCCTCACCACACAGCTAGCCGACGCGATTCAGGAGACGATCGAGCCACAGGGAGTTGGTGTTGTGATTGAGGCGCGCCACCTATGCATGATGATGCGCGGCGTGGAGAAACAGCACTCAGCAGCCGTCACTTCGGCCATGCTTGGTGTGTTTCGCCAGCAGGAAACTCGCAACGAGTTCCTCTCCCTGCTGCGCCAGAAAGCACCCAACGGCTTCTAATTTCCCCATGCGGGCGAATGTCCCGGTTCGCCCGCACGCCTGTTCTGCTACTCTCTCAATATGCCCGCACGCGCCAAGCTCGCTCTGGTCACGGGAGCTTCGCGCGGTCTCGGCCTCGCCATCGCCGAAGCGCTCTCGCAACGCGGATTTCATCTCATTCTTACTGCGCGCAATCACCGCCGCCTGCAGCGCCTCGCCGCGCGCCTGCCCAATTCCACCGCCATCGCGTGCGATATTCGTGATCCGGAATCGGTCGCGCAACTGGCTGCGTTGGCGGCTCAGCGCAAGCGCCTCGACGTTCTCATCAATAACGCGGGAATTGCCGGTCCAGTCCAACCCATCGAGTCGCTCGATTACGCCGCCTGGCGCGAGGTGATCGATACCAACCTCCACGGTACATTTCTGGTCACCCAATCCGTGCTCCCATTCCTCAGAAAGGGAAGCGTGATCGTAAACAATCTCAGCGTTGCAGCCCGAACCGCCTTCCCCGGAATGGCTGCCTATAACACCTCCAAACGCGGCCTCTTCGCCCTCACGGAGACGCTGCGCGAAGAACTGCGTCCGCGCGGCATTCGAGTCGTCGCACTTCTTCCTGGAGCTACGGACACAGAAATCTGGAAACAGTTCTGGCCTGACGCTCCGCGCGGGCGCATGATTTCTCCACAAATCGTCGCACAGGCCGTGGCGGCCGCCGTCACTCTGCCCGCGAACGCGAACTTCGACGAACTTGTCATTACGCCCTCTGCGGGCACACTGTAAGAGGATTGAATAGACAAGCCCCGCATTCGTTGTGCGCTAGCCATGCGGGGCTTGGTTGTGCGGATCTGCGGCACATCAGGTTGAGGTCTAAGCTTCGTCCTCGTCCAACTCTTCTTCGTCATCGATGTCGTCGTACTCATCGTCATCACGATCAACTAGGTAGGGATCCAGCGGGTCTGGCCTCCGGTCGTACTCATCATCCGGTTCGGCGCGGGCGTACACGCTGGGGCGGTCACAGAAATCTCTGGGTTCATGCATTTTGGCACCTCTGGGATTTGGCACTGGTTGTTGGAGTCCGAATGCCTCCCAAAGCGATGCCCAACCGCGAGATTTAGTTATGCCTAGTAGCCATAGCGGTAGCGCTGGGTTCTGGAAGGGAAGATCCGCACCAGCAAAACTCCAGCCAGAAAGCCCCCCACATGCGCCCAAAACGCAATTCCACCAGAGGAATTCCTGCCAGCGACAACCAGAGCCGTTCCAATCCCACTCAAAAACTGCAGCACGAACCAGTAGCCAAGTACCACCCATGCCGGCAACCAGAGAAAAAATATAAAGAAGAAAGGAACAAGCATCAGTACTCGTGCCCGCGGATACAGAATGAAGTACCCGCCCATCACCCCGGCAATCGCACCGCTGGCGCCCACCATAGGAATAAGAGAGCTGGAATCCGAGAGAATCTGCGCTAAAGCCGCTACGAAGCCGCAAGTAAGGTAAAAGACGAGATAAGGAAAATGTCCCAGTGAATCTTCAACGTTTCGACCGAACACCCACAAAAACCACATGTTAAAGACAATGTGCAGAATGTCGTAGTGTATAAACATGCTGGTCAAAATCGGCAGCAGCGCAAACAGCGGTGACATTGCGTAGCCATGACCATGCGCATGCGACAGCGCGCCCTGCAAAACCATCACCATCGCTCCGGTACCAAGCCGAAAGTTCGTACAAACTCTGTCTGCGATCTCCGATTCAACGAAATCTGGAAGAGAAACACCGCTATGTTGGCCGCAATCAGAAAATAGTTGACCAGTGGCGTGGACAGCCGCGGCGTATCGTCTTTCAATGGAATCATGGTTCGTTAGTCGTGCCCATCTTGACGCTTGAAGATGCTGGCGTTCACATCATACGGCATTTCACGTAACCGACATTTCGCAGTCAAACAGGCTCCGGTTGACCTGCGGCCAGCTTTCCACGACCATGGAGGGGAATGATTAACGCAGTTCTCGTTCTGGATAAACCCGCAGCCTTCACCTCTCACGATATCGTCAACCGCGTCCGTCGAATTACCGGCGAGAGGAGCGTCGGCCACCTCGGCACCTTGGACCCTATGGCAACGGGCGTTCTACCGCTTGTGCTGGGCCGGTTTACGCGATTAGCCCAATTCTTTAATGATGGCGTGAAAGTCTATGAAGGAGAAATACGTTTCGGCTTCGCCACCGACACCTACGACGCCGAAGGGCAGGCCGTAGGAGCAGTATCCAGCGACTCACCTTCCTTGGACGAAATTCACCGTCATCTGCCCGCCCTCACCGGACGCATTCTGCAACTGCCGCCCGTTTATTCCGCGAAAAAAATTAACGGCGTCGCGGCATACAAACTTGCCAGGAAAGACAAGCCGGTAGAGATGAAACCGGTCGAAGTCGTTGTCCATCGATTTGAAATTCAAAGTGTTTGGGGAGACCGAGCGCGCTTCGTAGCCGAAGTTTCTGCCGGAACCTACATCCGATCGCTTGCCCACGACCTCGGCCAGGCACTCGGTTGTGGAGCCCACCTAACGGAGTTACGCCGAACTCAGTCCGGGGAATTCCGCCTGTCTCAGGCAATCGGCCTCGACGCACTCTCGCAACACCATGTTCAGAGCGCCTCGCGTGCACACTTGTCAGAATACCCATTATCGGACATTTCGGGAGGAGAGAAAGTCGCGGAAATTGGTAGTCCTGTGCAGGTGGCGAGCTCACCTCCTTACCTCCACCCTCGTCAGATACTAGCCCGCTTTCCTTCGATCACCGCCCCATCTCAGGTTGTAACCGCAATCCGTAATGGCCGTTCCGTCAATCTCCCGGAATTCTCTGACGCTCCCTTGGTCAAGGTCTTTGCTGATCAGCAGTTGCTTGTCGCATTAGCGCAACGGATTGCCGGGACGCTCTTCCAGCCTCGTGTTGTGCTTTTTGGTAGCAACGAGACATTACCTCTACTTCCTTAAGCGTGGGCCGACATCAGTATTTCTAACTCATGGCTGAAGCTCTCGAGCTCTCTGAGCCGTTCTGGCGTTGCGTCAATCAGCTCGCCCTTCGCCTGAAAGACGCGTGTGCCTGCCCGCTCTACCAATACGCCTAGAACCTCACCCATGTGCCATCCGGCCTGCCCGATCAACTTCAGTCCGAGCACGGTTGGCTGCAGCAATGCGATGCAGTTTCCCTTCATCACTCCTACGGTATTCGGGAAACGCTCAAAGGTTTCGATCTCAAACCCAGCTAAATAAATGGCTTGTAACTGTTTCCCAGGATCAGGCACAAAGATCTCTCCATTAGGCCGCCGGGGTCACGATCCCCGGCACGCCTTCGCTCCATGATGCCATCTGGACGGCTGTGGTTGCCACTCGGTAGAGTGGCACCATGGCGGTCGCCATTCGATTCTTGTATGGATACTCGCCGGTCATGAAATCCACATCCAAGCCTTCTGCCAGCGACTCCCGCGTAACGTCAAAGATCATCACCTGTCCCGGCGAGAATCTTCCCATCGGTCATCGTGATGAATGGTATAAAAATGCCGGAGTTGTCCGTGTCGGAAGGTAACGAGAGCTGCCGCTATATCTCCTTCATGAGTCTCGTAACTCCAGATCGTACAGTTGCATACACCGCTACATACAATGTACGACATTAAGTCCTGCCGATGCCTGTCGCAGAACAGGTTCTCGCTCTTTCCACTCCACTCGGCTTTATGCCGATAGATCCACTCGGCGATTGGCCGTAAGCCTTGTTCACGCCGCACCAGGCGAAGTCCTTCCCGAGCCAGTCTCCGGCTCGCCTTAGCGGTCTTGTGGTGGGATTTGGCAAACTCCTCAGCGCGTGAGGTCGCAGCGGCGGGTCGTAGGAGCATTACAGAATTCCGCAGGTTGCAGCCTTGCCAGCGCTCCTGCGTCTGATGACCTCGCAGTGCAGTCACCTGCAGAGGAAGCCCCAAGCGCGCCAGTTCCAGCCAGGCGCACTCCAGCAGTCTTCGGATCGCCAGCGCTTAGAACGTCACGGTAGTCGAAGAGGGTTTCGCCGATCAGCCCCAGTTCCCTTTCGCGCCGCACCGCCGGAATGATCGCGATCCCGGCATCGGACTCGGCCACAACCACGTTAGGTGACTCGCGTGCCGCGAACCATTCGGCGGCAAGGCGATTCAGCTCATACGATTGGAACAAAGTGCAGTCACACTGACCTTCCAGCCATTTCCAACGCGATTTCAGCCGGTCCAACTCATGCGCGCTGCGCAACGTTTCCAGCTTTAGCATGTTCACTCCAAAGCAAATCCTGCAACTCTGATCCTGTTAGAAGGCGTTATGCAATGCGGGGTTCGCCGCTATTTCCTATTCTATTTGGACTTGGTGGATCGGAGAAGGTTTACGAGAAGGTCAATGGTACGCGAAGGTACTCTCTTGATTAGTTCGGTGGAACTTATGAAATCTCGGCTGGCTCAGGTTCGGCGAGCCCGGCCTTGCGATATGCGCCTAGGATGTCGGCGACGCTCACCACGCCCATCAGCAGGTCGATATTGCCGCGATGCACCACCGGCAGCATCGGCCGATCCTTGATGAAGCGCAATGCCACGTCCAGCGACTGGTCCTGGTAGAGGCGCGGCACCCGGGCGCGAATCAGGGTCCGCACCGGCGCAGCCTCCTCGTTCGCCGGGATCGAGCAGCGCCTCGCGGCTCAGCACGCTCCAGCGTCCCTCGCCGAGCGAGACCAGAAAGTACTCTTCCTGGGTGCTGGCGGCGATGCTCCGCGCCGAGGCGATCACTTCATCTCCCAGCAGGGCGCGGCCCATCGTGGGATGCATGGCATCTTCCACGCGCAGAATCTCCTGCTCGCGTTCTTCCTCCAGCGAAGGCAGGTCGAGCCCGTCCTGACGCGAGAGCAGGTCGAAGAGCGGCACTTCCTGGAAGCCGCGTGAGATCAGGTAGGAGATGGTGTTGCAGATGATCACCGGCAGAATGATCGAATAATTGCCGCTCACCTCCAGGATCATGAAGACCGAGGTCATGGGCGCGCGCAGGATTCCGGCAAACAGCGCTCCCATTCCCACCAGCGCGTACGCACCCACCGGCACCGCAATCGACGGGAAACAATTGCTGCTCCAGCATGGCAACCGAGCCGCCGAGCATGGCGCCCATAAACAGCACAGGGGCAAACAGTCCGCCGGGAGTGCCGGTAGTGAAACTCAAGGCGGTGGAGAGCAATTTCAATCCTGCGATAATCCCCAGCACCTCCCACGGGAAGCGGTTATGCATCGCCAGGTCTATCCACTCGTATCCGGCCCCCATCACCTGCGGATACCAGATCGCGATGAATCCAATCAGCAGTCCCGCCACTCCGGGCTGCAGGTATTGCGACCACTGCGGCAGGCTCCGCAGCCTTGGCCGCACGTACTTGACGACCTTCACAAATACCAGCGATGCCACGCCGCCGACCACGCCGAGCACCGCGTAGGCGCACCAATTCTCCTGCATGGTCCGAGGTGATACTGCGGAACCCGGAACAACGGCTCATCGCCCATGAACCAGCGCTCCACCACCACGCTTGAGATCGCCGACAGCACCACCGCGCCAAGGATTCCGGCGCTCCAGCGCCCAATGACCTCCTCGATCACGAACAGCACTGCCGTGATTGGAGCGTTGAAGGCAGCCGCAAGGCCTGCCGCCGCACCTACCGGCGCGACCAAGCGCAGCCGCTCCTTTGAGAGCTTCAGCCAGCGCCCCAGGGCCGAAGCCAATGCCCGCGCCGATCTGCAGTGAGGGATCTTCCGGCCCCAGCGATTGTCCACTGCCGATGGCCAGCGCGCTCAGAACGAACTTTCCCACCACGGTTTTCGACGAAATGTAGCCGTCGTAAATGTACAGAGCGCCCTTGGTCTGGTTTACTCCGCTGCCACGGACCCGCGGGAAGAACCGCACGGCCAACACGGCAATCACCAAGCCCGTCAGCGCCGGAACCAGCACCACGCGCGGCGCGCTCGGGATGCATCGAACTGCCCAACAGCCATAGCCGCACCGACTGCAATCGCAACGCGGAAGAGCACCACGCAGAAGCCGGCAAGAATGCCGATGGCGATTGCCAGCACCAGGAAGAATTGCTCTTCGCGGATCGAGATGAGACCGGAAGGACCAAGCATCCGGCGCAGGGTTTCAAAGTACTTCCGGCGCACGGGAGTCGCCATCAGCTTACGCAGCGCCTCGCGGCTGCTGTCGAGGCGCGGGCTCACTGGTTTGCCCCCATGCGTTCGCGAGCCAGCAACAGCAGTGCTTCATCGTTCAGCGTCGAGTTTGCCGCAATCCTTTTGGGCGGCCATCTCCGCCTGAAAGGCAAAGCGCATCGTGCTCTCAATCACGTCGTCGCGCCCTCGCAGCTTCCGTTCGCTCATCATCGGAGAAAGCTGTTCGGCCCACTTTGCAAAGCCGCTCCACTGCTCCGGATCTTTCGCATTTGCCGTTTGATCGGAGCTGCCATGCGGGCTGCGCGAATGGCACTCCACAGCCGGCCAGGCGCTGCATGGCGATGCGGAATGACGGCCATCGTTCGCTCGGTGCGTTCCTTTGCCGTAGCCTCCGGGCGCGAACGGGTCCAAGGCCTCCATGCGCTCCAGTTGTTCGCGCAGTGCGCGGGATTCCGCTGTCTCTGTTTTGACTCGACAAGGTAGCGGCAGCGCCGTGGCATAGCTGCCCGCGGCAAAGCTTGCCTTCGCTGCACCGAGGATTGCGGCGTTGTCGTTTTTGTTCTGATTCAGTTGCGCCTGGTACGCACTCAACGCACGGCCCGGATCGCCGTTGCGCAGAAACAGCTCTGCCAGCTGTCCCTGCTCCGGCGAAGAGCTGGGGAGAACTGCAGCCATGGCCAGCAGCGCGGCCTCGGCCTGCTCCTGGCGGCCTTGCTGTACCAGATATTCCGCGGCTTCAAAGCGGGCTGCAATGCGTTGCGGAACCGGATCGGTGCGCTCCGGCCACGCCCCTTCGATGGCGTTCTGGTAGTAGCGCATGGCATCGTCCACCTGCCCGCGCTTGGCTTCCAACCGGGCCAGCTTCAGATTCACCTCGGCATCTCCGGGCCGCTGATCCCAGAAGGCGTGCAGTTGGGCCAGTGCTTCGCCGGTGGCGCCTGAGGCCAGCAGAGCGTCGGTGAGCTTCAGCCGGTACTGGAAGTTGTCGTGGGAGTAGACCAGTGCGGTTTCAAAGTCGTCCACCGCCGCTGTGGCTTGCTTTGCCTCCATCGCATGGAGACCTGCGTGGTAGTACTCGGCAGCCAGCGCATTCTGGTTTTCGCGAAAGTTGTTGACCACCAACTGGTGAATGAGAATCCGAGCACGATCATCAGCCCCAAGGTCAGCAGCGGACGCCAATCCTGAAGCGTCCAGGTATGGTGACCTTCGTCGTCGCAATGCTGGCAACGGCCGTTTTCCCCGAGGGGCTGCCTGCAAACTCGTGCATCTGGCCGTTTCGTCGCTCATTCGCATACCATTCCGCTAGCGCTATCTCCGCGTTCGGCGGCATTTCGTCTATTTACTTGATATCACGCGAGCGGCACACGATGAGTATTGTAGGCAAAAAAAGAGAGAGGAGGCTTCCCTTCTCTCTATTTCCCATTTTGGCTGAAGCTGAGTTCGGCAGTCTTCAATTCCTGTGTCAGTACAGGTGGAAATTTACCTCCACGTTGATCTGAACCGCCACCGGAGTACCATCTTTCAGCGCAGGCTGGAATTTCCAGAGGCGTACGGCCTCGACTGCCTTCTGATCCAATCCCATGCCCAGGCTGCGCGCCACGCGCACGTCCCGCGGCCTACCGTTGGCGTCCACAATCAGCCACAGCACAACGGTTCCCTGATATTTTGCCTTGCGAGCTTCCTCGCTATAATCCGGGCTTGGGTTTTCCAGAACTCGCGGTGCGCTCACGCCGCCGCCCACGCGGAAGACTCCGCCGCCGATGCCGCCGCCAAATCCTGGTCCAACGCCCGGACCGGTGCCGCTGCCAATTCCGCCGCCGCTACCAGAGCCGATTCCTCCGCCCGTGCCGGTACCATTCGACGCTGGGCCCGCCGGCATCACCGACTTCGGATCGCCGAAGTTCAGGGCAGCCGGCTGAAGCCATCTTCACCTGCGGAGGCACCACCACCGTTGGCTCTACGGCCAGTTTCGGATTGTCGTTACGGATCACCATTGCCGGAGGCGTGATCTGCTGCATGGAGAACTTGGGCAGCCTGCCTTTGGGAGCGACAGTCTTGTCGTGGTCTCCACCGCCACCGCCGCCGCCAACCGTGTCATGCGGCTTTTGCGAGATCGGCATGTAATCGCTGACCTGCGGCGCCACCAGAGTGACCTGCTGCGTTGGCTTGAGTAACTACCTTTACGCCTGCGATCGAGAGCCAGATGATTCCAGCGAGGGCCGCGGCGTGAACCGCCAGCGAAACTCCAGCGCTGCTCTTCCTGAAGCTGTACTCGCCCCACATATCCGCAACCTTCACGGGGCGGGATGTGAGCTGAAGTGGCGGAAGCTTCTTGGGGAACAAGGCTTCCCGGACATTGGTGAACAGCGATTGCCAGAGCGGTGGATTGAGGTTCTCAGGTATAAGCAGGTGGAGCTCTGGCTCCTTTGTCATCGACGACACTGCGATTTGATTCTCCATGGTCGGACCCGGCC
Source organism: uncultured Acidobacteriota bacterium (assembly GCA_963786435.1). Classification (GTDB taxonomy): domain Bacteria; phylum Acidobacteriota; class Terriglobia; order Terriglobales; family Acidobacteriaceae; genus TOLSYN. The sequence goes on along the minus strand of CAWAZK010000001.1, from coordinate 238,136 downwards.
CTCATACCAGGGCTTGTGGCTTGCTAATTCGTACACATGCTCGCTAAATGCGGATGCTATGAATATCCCGCGTCTGCCTACGCCGCCTTGCGGCTTCAGCGGCCTCTCTCTCACTGCTCAGATACGCACTTTGCACGCAAAGTTGCATTCCGCCAAACGCTTCGGTGTTGCGAATGTTTTGAGTGCTGGCCGTGCATTGCATGGAGATGAACGCCCATAATTTCCATGATGTGATGCATTCAAACTCTCTGGGGATTGAGAGTTTGTGCCGGTCTTTCGCTAACTTTTTACAAGGAGAATGAAGGCAGCAACTGGAGATCGAGCGCTGGTCCAGCAGGCGTGAGCGTCTCTCGGCTTATAATATTAAATTCAAGAACTTTGTAGATGCGGATCAACAACCGGCCGCTGATTATTGATCGGAGATATAGACCCGAGTGGACCTTAAGGCAACCGTCAATCTGCCCATCACCGATTTCCCCATGAAGGCGAACCTGCCTCAGAACGAGCCAAAGATGCTCGAACATTGGCAAAAGATTCGCATTTACGAGCTGGTTAGAAAATCGCGGCAGGGCTCACCCTCCTACGTCTTGCATGACGGACCACCCTACGCCAACGGTGCTCTGCATCTCGGCCATGCACTCAATAAGTGCCTCAAGGATTTCATCGTGAAGTCCCGCACCATGGCTGGCTTCGATTCGCCCTACGTCCCTGGCTGGGACTGTCACGGCCTGCCGATCGAAATCAAAGTAGATGAAGCTCTCGGCCGCAAAAAGCTTGAGATGGACCCGCTTGAGGTTCGCCAAGCCTGCCGCAAGTACGCTGAGAAGTACCTGAACATTCAGAGCGAGCAGTTCCAGCGCATCGGAGTTTTCGGCGACTTTGAACACCCCTACTCCACCATGACCAACGGCTACGAGGCCAAGGTCATCGAGAACTTTTACGCCTTCTTCGAGAAGGGACTCGTCTACAAAGGGCTCAAGCCGGTCTACTGGTGCATCAATGACCGCACTGCGCTGGCCGAAGCCGAGGTCGAGTACGCCAACCACACCAGCCCCAGCGTCTTTGTAAAGTACGCGCTCAAGAGCGACCCGGCGGCGATCGCGCCCGAACTGGCCGCCTACGCAGGCAAGGTAAGCACGATCATCTGGACCACCACGCCCTGGACGCTGCCCGCCTCGATGGCCGTCGCCTTCCATCCGCAGCGCCGAGTACCAGGCGATCCTCGACAATGCGACCGGGCAGGTCTACATCATCGCCGCCGAACTCGCCCCTGCAGTACTCTCCAAGCTTGGAATCGGCAAGGAAGCAGGGACAACGGTGCTCGCCACCTTCCCTGGCGCGCAACTGGAGCGCGCAACTTTCGCCCATCCATTCCTTGAGCGCGACATACTCGGGGTTCTCGCCGACTACGTCACCATGGATCAGGGAACCGGCGCCGTTCACACCGCGCCCGCCCATGGCGCCGATGACTTCTACACCGGAGTCAAGTACGGCCTCGATCCGACCACTCGCGTCGATGCCGGCGGCCACATCACCGAAGGTCTTCCTGAGTACGATGGCAAGAGAGTTTTTGCCGCCAACGAATCGATCGTCGAGTTGCTCAACTCGCGCGGCGTTCTGCTGGGACGCGAAAACATTGAGCACTCCTATCCGCATTGCTGGCGCTGTCACAAGCCGGTCATCTTCCGCGCCACCGAGCAGTGGTTCATCTCCATGGAAGGCAAGATCGGCGAAGGAACTCTGCGCACCGAAGCGCTCAAGGCAATCGCCGGCGTTCGCTGGGACCCCGCCTGGGGCGAAGAGCGCATCGCAAACATGATTGCCACGCGGCCTGACTGGTGCATCTCCCGCCAGCGCATCTGGGGCGTTCCTATCGCAGTTTTCTTCTGCGAAAGCTGCGGCAAGTTGCATGAGGACCATGCCACCAATCGCGCCGTCATCAATCTGTTTGAGCGCGAGGGTGCTGACGCTTGGTACGCGCGTCCCGCCGCTGAGATTATTCCTCCCGGAACCCGCTGCGCCCACTGCGGCGGCGGCAGCTTCCGCAAGGAGATGGATATCATCGACGTGTGGTTCGAGTCGGGCTCCTCGCAGGCATCTGTCCTGCCTCGGATCTTCGGCGAGTGGAAGCCGGCGGATATGTATCTGGAGGGCGGCGATCAGTATCGCGGCTGGTTCCACTCTTCCCTGCTCTGCTCCATCGGGCTGAACGGCGAAGCGCCTTACAAGGCGGTGGCCACTAATGGCTGGACGCTCGACGAAAACGGCCGAGCCATGTCCAAGTCGCTGGGCAATACCGTCGATCCGGTCGATATCGCCAAGCGCATGGGCGGCGATATCGTTCGCTTCTGGGTCGCCTCGGTGGATTTCCGCGAAGACGTGCGCGCCAGCGAAAATCTCATGACGCGCGTCGCGGAGAACTACCGCAAGATTCGCAACACCTTCCGCTACATTCTGGGAAACCTGCATGGCTTTTCGCCCGCGCAGGATCTGGTTGCGTTCGAGCAGATGGAGCCGCTCGATCAGTACATGCTTCTGCGCACCGCCGACCTTGCCGCCGAAGTTTGCGCCTGGTATGACCAGATGTTGTTTCATCGCATCTACCAGCGGCTCAACGAATTCTTCGCCGTCGATCTGAGCGCGCAGTACTTTGACATTCTGAAGGATCGGCTCTACACCTTCCCGCGCTCCTCGCGCGAACGCAAGTCCGCGCAGACCGCGCTGTGGCGAATTGGTGAAGCGCTGCTGCGGCTGGTTGCTCCGATTCTCAGCTTCACCGCCGACGAGGCGTGGCACTTCATGCCCAAGCTGCTCTCGCGCCCGGAGAGCGTCCACCTGGCTCTGCTGCCCAATGCCAACGATGTGACGGGAGAGATTCGTGACCGCGAGCAGGCGCTTCAGGTCCGCTCCGATTGGGATTACCTGTTCACCGTCCGCGAACTGGCGTTGCGACAACTGGAAGAGCTGCGCAATGACAAAACCATCAAAGCGAATCTTGAAGCGCGCGTGACGATCACCGCATCGGGCGATGATTACAAGCGCCTCGCCCTGTATGCCGATAAGCTCTCGGCTTTCTTCGTCGTCTCGCAGGTCCAAGTAAATCGGGCAGTTGCGAAGGAGGGCGACCCGGTTATTGCATTCGAGGTAGGCAAGGCCGAGGGACAAAAGTGCGAGCGCTGCTGGAACTTCTCAACCCACGTGGGCGAGGATGCGAACTTCCCAACCGTCTGCGAGCGTTGCAGCGCAAATCTCGCGGTCATCGCGGGTGAGCAAGCCGGGAGCACGAACGCATAATGTCGCGCTCCGGGCTGCGCTTTTTCTACTTTTCGGTGGCGGCGGTCGTGATCATTCTCGACCGCCTCACCAAACTCTTCGTCGCCCAGCACGTCGAACTCAATTTCGGCAGCGTGCGGGTAATTCCAGACTTCTTCTCCATCACCCATGTGGAGAACACCGGCGCCGCGTTCAGCCTCTTTGCCGAGTGGCCGCAAAGCATACGCGTACCGATACTCGTCGGCTTTTCTACGGTTGCCATGTTCGTGGTCTGCTACCTGCTGTGGAACTCGGCGGCTAAGTTCACTTGGAGCGGGCTGGGGCTCGCGTTGATCCTCGGCGGAGCCATCGGTAATCTTTATGACCGGCTCCTCTTCGGGCGAGTCACCGACTTTCTGCACTTCTATGTCGGCCTCCACTCATGGCCCGACTTCAACCTCGCCGATAGCGCCATCGTCTGCGGTGCTGCGCTGTTATTCATTGACATTATCTTTCGCGGCGAACGCGCCCGGTAGCGTGATTCAGTTTTGAAGAGTCGTTACTCTTTACTGATGTGAGAGCGGTGCGAGGGCTCGATATCTGCGGCTCGCGTTACCGACTGCGGATAGAGCCGCTGATAGACCTTCGCGTTGCGAATAATCGCCTGCACGTACTCCCTCGTTTCGGTGAACGGAATCGACTCCACGAACTCTGGGACGTCGCGATAATGTCCACTCTGCAACCATTCATCGACGCGGTTGGAACCCGCATTGTAGGCGGCCAAAGCGTACTCCACCTGGCCGTTGTACTGCGTCACCATCTCCTTGAAATAGTGAGTACCGAGCTGAATGTTCAGATTCGGCACCAGCAGCGAGCCGGTGGAGAAGTGCCTGATGTGCGCGGCCCGCGCCTCGCCACGGCCCACCTGCGGCAGCAACTGCATCAGGCCATAGGCGTTGGCGTTCGAGACGGCACCGGGATTGAACTCGCTCTCCTGCCGGATCAGCGAAGCCACCAGGTATGGGTCCAGCGAGTTCGCCATCGACTGCCGCTGCAGATCCGTCCAGTAGGGACGCGGAAACAATATCTCCCAGTAAGCACGCGGCAGCGCCGCGATATCCACTGAGTAGTAGCCCGGCAGCGCCTTCTTTAAAAACTGGATTGCGCGATGGGTCTGCCCGCTCTCCTGGTAGATTCGCGCGATCTGCGAGCGTCGCCCAGCGTGCGCCCTGCCCGCCTTGCTCGGCCTGTAATTCGCGAATCGCAAACTCATTCAGCCCTGCGTTCTCCAACAGCCGGCTCTTCTCAGCGCGCAACTGGTTGGGCGGAGCTTCCAGCTCGAGCGCTTCCGGTCCCATAGGCTTCAGCTCAGGAATCTGCGCCAGGGCCGCATCCTGCGTTGACTCAGCATCGCCAGCAGCGGAAGGCAATGCGGCAAGCCGCTCGCGTCCGAGGTATCCATAATAGTAGTTCTGGAAGCGCTCGCCGAGCTTGGCATACCAAACCCGCGCCAGGGCGTAGTCGTGCTCATCTTCGGCGATGCGCGCGCGCCAGTACAGAGCAGCGGGAACCTCGGGATGATCCGGATACCACATCACCTGGTTCTCGAAATCCTTCTTCGCGTTTTCGGTGCGTCCCTGCCGGTAGGTTAGCCATGCCGCCTTCCAGTTCGCGTAACTGGCACGCGAACTGCTCGGAAAGCGCTGCTGGATCTCGCGAAACATGTCGATGGCCTGATCGTAGTTCTTGTCCAGCAGATATCTGTTTGCAGCCGAGAGCAGCGCCTGCTCAAACCATGGGCTTGTGGGCGTCTCTCGCCTCAGTTGCTCCAGATTCCCGGCCATTACGCTCTCGTTGTTTTCATTGCGCGCGATTTCGCCTAGAAGGTAAAGGCGCTCCGCGTTGGCCTCGCCTGAGGCTTGCACCTGCTCCAACAGCGCCTGTCCTTCTGTGGGGTTGGTGTGGCGCAACGCCGCAGCCAAAGCCACCTCTACGCTACCCAACTCCGTAGCTGGAGCAGTGGACTCGATATGACGGTAGGCGTGCTCGGCATCAGTCCAGTGCCCTGCTTTCGCGAGCAAATCGGCCCGGGTCTTCTCGTCGATGTAGCTGCCTTCGAGCGCCGAACCGCTCGCTGTCAACTGCGTAGCCGCCTCCGCTGCCTCTGCGCTGGTGGGCATGGTGAAGTACAAATGCCTCAGGATTTCCATCCCTTTTTCTGGATGATCTGAGTGCAGATAGCACCTGCCCAGCGCTAACTCCACGGAGGCTTTTGCCGGTAGCCGATGCGCCTCAAGGTATGCAATCGCTTCCTGCGTCTTGCCCTGTGCGGATAATGCCGTTCCGTAAACGTCCACTACGTCTTTCTGGAAGATCGACTCGGGAGCCTCTCCGTCGAAGTCGCGCAGCAGCTCCACCACCTTGGCGCTGTTTCCTTCTGCGCCGTAGGAGACCGCCTCCAGATACTGCACATAGTCGTACAGATCGCCAACATTGGGCTTCGCCTTTTCGAGCGCGGAGACCGCCTGCGGATACTGCTGGTCCAGAACCCGCGAGTAGCCCACTGCAAGCCACGCCAGCGCTCCCGCATCCGTTTCTGCATGGCGTCGAGCGTAGCCCTCTACCCCGGCATAGGCGGCGGGCGTGCGGTTCTCCACCAACTGCCGCGCCATTACCTTCAGATCGGCTGAAGCCACAAAGGCGCGCGCCATCCGCTTCGCTTTGGCCGGAGACAACTTGGTTCTGGCAGCCTCACGATGGCCATGCGAAGTTCTCCGCGCGCTTGCTCTTTTCGTTTGAGCGGATGTCTTCTGTGCGGCGCTCTTGTTGGGTGCCAGGGCCTTGTGTGACCCTTTGTGCGAAGTTTTGTGCGTTGTCTCGTGTGACGCCTTGTGCGGCGACGACTTCTTCGTTGTCGCGCTTGCGGCCAACGTTATCAACGTCAATAGAAGAACGGCAAAGATTCGGAGCTTTGTGGGCATAACGGACTACTTGCAGTTTAACCCGGAAACCCCGGTCCCATCGCCGCCCGGTTGTTATCTGCGAGGATTCTCATTAATTCCTGATTAAAGAAATTGTTATTGTTCAGGCTTTCGCCGTAGCGCTTCTCGTATGCCCCTCGGCTCTTTTCAATATCGTCGCGCAGACGGCTATAAATATCGCCTCGCGCGCGTCCCTCTGCGAGCTTGGTTTGGTTGTACAGCTTGATCTCTTCAACCAGCAGTTTGGCAAATCGCCGAGCCTTCTCCTGCGACTCGTCCAAAGCAGGCTGAGTGGCCTGCGTGGGTTGGACGGCAGGTGCCGTGATCTGGGTTGCCGGTGCTGTTGAGGCGATATAAGTTCCAGCCGACGCAGATGCCGCGTTAACCTGAGGAGGTGGTTCTGGCTTTGCGGGCTCGGCGACAGGATATGGCGTTGCTGTCGGGCGTACTGGAGGGGTTTTGCGATAGGTCTGCAGATCGAGCGTCAGCTCCGCAACCTGCCCCAGCAATTCTAAACCTGCCAGATCGTCCCGCTGCCGGGGCAGAGCGATCAGCAACGCGGCTACGCGCTCCTTCAGCAACACGGGCACAAGCAGAAGCTGTGCCGAGCCGCCCAGACCTAGCGCAGCGGCGAAAGCTGGATCGAGTTCGGAAACCTGGGCAGCGCGGGCGGTGCAGGAGCTGATCACCGTCGCAGCCACTCCCCGCGAGCAGTCCATGGTGGCGCGCTTAAAGCTTTCCGAAGTGGCGAGGCCATGGCAGCCCCAGCCGCTAGCCTGGGTCCCGCGCAAAATCATCAGCCCGCATGCAGGAGTTATGGCCGAAACGGCGGTCAACAGGGATTCCAGAGTTTCGGTCTGCGTTCTGGAGCCGGCAATCGTCCGCGCCCCATCTCGCAACTCCTTTGTTTGAGCGGTTTGCAAAGGCTGCGAAGCGAGTGCGGCACTGGCCCTGCGAGCAATATCTTCGGTTAGCTCCTGCGATTTCTGCTTCAAGCTCTCGCGGCAGGCTTTCGCGACGAGCTCCCGGATTAAATCTTCGTTTGCCATGACCGTCCGGCGCTGCTCCATTAGAACGGCGCATAGGAGAATACTCGGATTATGGTGTCCGGCTCTCCACCATGTCAACGGGCGTACGACATAAATCGATCACCTACAATTCACAGCTCTTGCGAATCGCTTTTGTCATCTGCGCCGCCACCCGATACAATGTGCCTCGGGTCATTTAATTCGCGGAATTTCTGAATCGACGGAGCAATGGAAGCCATCGAAAACAAAGTAGCAGAGCCTGCGGGCGAAGAAATCGCACTGGTCGACGCAGCACGCTCCGGCGATATCGGTGCATTTGAATCGCTCGTGCGTAGATATGATCGGAATGTCTTCCGCATCGCGCAGCATATCACGCAGAATCGCGAGGATGCCGAGGACGTAGTTCAGGACGCATTTCTAAAGGCATATCAGAACCTGGGGCAGTTCCAGGGGCAGTCCAAGTTTTATACCTGGCTGGTTCGGATTGCGGTAAATGAAGCGCTGATGCGCTTGCGGCGGAGACGTCCGGAGCGCACGGTTTCGATCGACGAGGATGTAAAGACGGAAGAGGATTCCATGCCGCGCGAGATCGCGGACTGGTCTCCTAACCCGGAACAGATGTACACGCAGGCGGAGTTGAAGGACATTTTGGGGAAAACCATTCAAGGTTTGCCTCCGAGCTTTCGCACCGTGTTTGTGCTGCGTGACGTCGAGGGGCTTTCGACCGAAGAGACAGCATCGGCCTTGGACTTGAGCGTTCCGGCCGTGAAATCGAGATTGTTGCGAGCGCGCTTGCAATTGCGCGAGCGGCTCAACAAGTACTTTAAACGACGCGATGGAGATAGCAGACCGTGAAATGCTCTGACTTCCTGAAAGAGCTGACCGATTACCTCGATAACACCATGGACTCACAAACCAAGGCCGAACTTGAGGAGCATTTGCAGTGGTGCCATAACTGCTACGTCGTTTGCAACACCACCAAGAGCACCATTGAGATCTACCGGGATTCGAAACTTTACGAGCTCCCTGACGAACTTCGCAGCCGTATTCACACCGCCATTCTTGCAAATTGCCGATCTCACAAATGCAGCCCGGAGAGCACCCCTACCAAACCGGTATCTGCGGAAGAAAAAGTGGGCGAGAATCCTTCCAAGTAACCGGCAGGATTGCTGCACATATGCTTTTGATACTTAGATCGCAAAGGGCTCCGTTCGCGGGGCCCTTTGCCATCTAACTAATCAACGGCGCTTCGAGTGCTTCTTGTCGGGTTTTTTCTTCTGTTCGTGTTTCTTTTTCTCGGATGTTTTTTCAATGACTTTCTTGCCCGCCGCCTTGGCTGGGGCCACGGTCTTTGCTGCGGGTTTGGCCGGTTTCGTGGTTTTGGCCGGCGGCGCCGGTTTCGCGGCCTTCTTCAACGCCGTCTTCAGGACCGTTTTTGCCTTCGATACCGCTTTGGCCGGAGCCGTCGCGGCTTTGGTAGCTGGTGCCGCTGGCTTGGTCACGCTGACCTTCTTCGCCATTATCGGCTTGGCTTTCGCCTCAGAAACTTTCTCGGCTTTCTTCTGAGGAGCAAGACTCGGACTCGCCTTTTTGCTTTCAGCCACAACCTTGAGCCCCGCGGCGGCCGGAATGGGTGCCTGGACTGCCTCTGCAACAGCCGCAGCCGACGCCTGCGGTTCCGCTTTCGGCGCTGCGGTAGCTTTCTTGGCAGCGGCTCGTCCACGACGTACCGGGGTGGGCGGAGGTGGAGGCGGTGGCGGCTCGAAGGGGGCGAGGAATTTCATGATCTCGCCCTCGGAACGCAGTTTCCCGTCCAGCAGCAACAGAAACGCCTCCTCGCAAATCCGGGAATACTCCGGTAGCTGAGGTGTAATGCGGAGCTCTGCCATCTTCGCAAATGGAATCTTTTCTTGTAGCTGGCGCCATTGTCCAAAGAAGTTCTTTAGCTTTTCGTCTACGGATTTGTTTCGCCCAGTGACATCCAGATAGAGCAAAGCCTCAGGCTTTGCCGCAGAGAGGATTTTCCAGGCTCCAGAGTTCAGGGTCGCATCTTTGGAGATCAGCCTCTTTGCCAGTTCTTTTGCGTCGGCATCCAGGCGCTTCCATGCCGCCACAAACTCTCGATGCGGAAGCAATTTCTGGATCTCCGCGATGTCTGCGTCACTCAACTTGAGGGTAAGAAAGTGCATGACTGCGGGCGCGGCATCTACATTGATGTTGAAATCTGCCATCGTCGCCCGGGTCTTGAGCAGTTGCGCCAACTCAGGACTGTCGGCCCTCGCAACCGTCCATCTCGGCCAGAGAACCTTCAGCCAGCCTTCGGCATCCAGCGCCTGCATGATGGCGATGGGGTTTTCCTCGCGCGCGATTTGCTCAATCTCGTATCCGATGGCGCGGCTTCCGATGAAGTGAATGTAGTCGCCTTCCCGCGCTGAGTCATAGCGTGCGCGTGTGCGCTCCTCCATCTCCCATCCAAAACGCGTGGCGAAACGAGCCGCGCGAATCAATCGCGAAGGATCTTCCAGAAAAGCGTAGCTGTGCAGAATCCGTATCTGCCGTGCCTCGATATCGGCGGCGCCGTTGAAGGGGTCCAGCAGCAGGCCTCGCGAGCCGTCATTCAGCGAGAGCGCCATCGCGTTGAAAGTAAAGTCACGTCGGCGCAAATCCTCGTTGATGGTTGCGGGCGTTATCTGTGGTGGCTTCCCGGGTTTGTCGAAAACCTCGGCGCGGGCCATTGTGATCTCGACTTGCGTACCGTGAAAAATCGTGTGGATTGAGCACAGGACTGCATCAGTCATATCAACGATTGCGCCTGACTGCTCAAGGTCATGTTGAAGCTTTAGGGGGTTTCCCTGAACGGTGAAATCCAAATCGCGGATTGGAAAGCCGGTCAAAATATCGCGGATTGCCCCGCCGGTCAAATAGACGTTCATGCCGTGGGATCGGGCAATTTGCTGAACCGAGTTAACCGCCCGCATCTGCTCAGGCGATAAGCGGCTCTCCATTGTGTAGATGTAATCAGCCATGATAGTTAGGACAATAAACTCAATTACTTACCAGCTTGCGACTAGAATCAGCTTGAAGTTTCAGCTCTAGCGCCTCGACAAGTTGCCAATAACTCATTTGCAGATGGTTACTTACAGGGAAATGCCTCATTCCCGCTACAAACTGCAAACAATATCACAAACGATACGCACTTGGCTACTCTGGAATCTGGAACGCTATTGATTTGTGGAGAATACGGGTACTAACGTACACCACCAGTTAACTATAGATGGACTACTTCGGAACATTTATCGCTCCCTATGGCGAGAGGGTGCGACAATCAGTAAACGCTTTGGGTTGTGGCCGTAAGATCGAAACCACGCGTAATGGGATAGCATGGCATCTACTCACAAGAAGGTAATCGTCCGCAAGATGGGTCGCGACAGTGTGCAGGGCTACGTCGAGGCCGAGGAATTCCTTGCGGGAAGCAAAGTGGAGGTGCTGAACACGGCAGGGAACGTCATCCTAATTGATCTGGGAGAGATCAAAGGCGTTTACTTCGTGAGGGATTTTGCGGATTCCAACTCGCTGCACCGAAAGACATTTACCACGCGGCCACGGGTGGAAGGCTTGTGGGTACGGTTGCGATTCCGTGATGGCGAGGTGCTGGAAGGATTGATGCCCAACGAACTGACACAGATTCGGGCAGAAGGTTTCTTCCTGAATCCCCCGGACACGCGCGGCAATATTCAAAGAATCTTTGTGCCGCGCTCGGCATTATCGGAGTTGACGGTTCTGGCTGTGATTGGTTCGGCATCCAAGCGTCGGCGGCAAACCGAAGCAGGACAGCAGACACCTCTCTTGTTTACGGATATTCCCACAGAATAAAGGGCAGAGGCGAGCTTCCAATTCGTGAAACTTCCCACAAGCTTCTTCTAGCGTCCAAGGTGTTGCTCCTGTACCCTGTTGGTCAACATGAAACTTGTCGATATTGCACAACTTCTGGGAGCATCCCTGGAGAACGCTTCGCCGGAAACTGAAGTCACTGGGGTGGCGGGCATTGAAAACGCGAATCCGCAGCAGATCACATTTATTTCCAATCCCAAGTACGCTGGCTTGGCCAAGTCAACACGAGCAGCGGCCATTTTAGTAACCCCGGACTTCCCTGCCGACGGGCGGCCGGTTTTGCGTCATGGTAATCCCTATCTGGCATTTGCGCGCACGCTGGAGCTTTTTTATCAGGCTCCGAAGTATGAGCCTGGGATTCATCCTACGGCGGTGATTGATGCTGCGGCTCGGATTGGGACGGGCGCGCACGTCGGTCCGTATGTGGTAATCGACGCTGGGGTTGAGATTGGCGATAATGCCGTGCTGCTGGCGCATGTCGTGATCTACCGCGGGGCGAAGATCGGGCACAGGTTTTTTGCGCACGCGCATGCACAGGTGCGTGAGTACTGCGAACTGGGTGATGACGTGATTCTGCAGAACGGCGTTGTCATTGGTGCGGATGGATTTGGATTTGCTCGCGACGGCGCAAAGGGGTGGCACAAGATCGTTCAGTCCGGCATCACCCGCCTGGCAGACCGGGTGGAGGTGCAAGCGAACTCCTGCGTGGATCGCGCCAGCATTGGCGAAACCGTGGTTGGCAGAGATACAAAAATCGACAATCTGGTTCAGGTGGGGCACGGATGCAGTGTTGGCGAACACACGATGTTGTGCTCACAGGTTGGCCTTGGGGGGTCAACGCACGTGGGCAATAATGTAATTCTTGCAGGACAGGTGGGGGTTGCGGGCCATCTGACGATAGGCGATGGCGCGGTTGCAACTGCTCAGACCGGCATACCGGGAGATGTTGCTGCCGGCGCGACGGTAAGCGGTTATCCGGCGATTGAAAACCGCCAGTGGCTACGCGCTGTGGCCGTTTTCAATAAGCTGCCGGAGCTGGCGAAAGCAATCCGTAAACTGAATCGCGGTTCTGAATAGCAGATTTATTTCGTCGGGTACCGTTCTTGCATCCATATGAGAGTGTGGAGACAGCGGATGGATGAGAGCAAGCCGTTCGAGGTGGTCGAAGGCGGCAAATTCGAAGAGCATAAGCCGATCTCTGTATTGCTGCTGGACGATCGCGAAGAGAACCTGCTGGTGCGCTCGACGATTCTGCGCCAGAAGGGCTATCACATCGTAACTGCGGCCTCGATCCAGGAGGCAGAGAGCAAGCTGACCGATATCGACATTGCGGTGCTCGATTATCACCTTGGCGCGGGGAAGTTTGGAACCGAGGTAGCCCATACCTTGCGGGCGAAGCGTCCCGAGGTGCCGATCATCATCTTGTCTGCCACACTGGAGCGTAAGTTCGGCGGCATCGCCGATATGCACCTGCTCAAAGGAAGCAGTTCGGTGGACGACCTGGTGCAGGCATTGCAGAGCTTTGAGGCGAAGCGTCGTGGACGGCCCGTGGTGGTGGACTCGCGTGATTTCTATTACTCGCGGATCATCATGGCAATGGGCGATGACATGGTAATCGAAATTCTGGACCGTGAGGGAAACTGGCAGTATGTGAACGACTATTTCGCGGCACTTTGTAATCACCGGCGGGCTTGGTACACAGGGCGCAACATATTCGATCACTACCCCGAGATGCGCGAGGAATGGCAGGAGATTATTCAAACCGTTGCGGATACTAGAGAGACCTATATCGACCGGCGTAACCACCGGGCCATGCCGCATCTGCCGGAGGAATCGCGCTGCTGGCAGTGGAACGTGCTGGTCTTCCCTATCAAACTGCACGATGGGCGCGATGGCGTGGTGCTGAGCGCCCGGCTTATCGAAAGGAAGTAAAGTCGCGGCCTGACGTTTGCCGAGTCCTTTCCGGAGTAGAATGTTTCGGCATGAAGGCTGCTGCTGAAGTAGTTCTCGCCTGCCTCGGCGCTGTGGTACTGGCTCCGGGATGCAACTATGCCAAGCCGGTGATGTACATCGACATTGCGAATCACTCCGGATATTCCATGGAAAACATAGAGCTAACGCATCCGAGCGGAAGCTTCGGGCTGCCCGAACTTCGCGATGAACACACGCATCAGCACTTGACGCCAATCGCAGCTCCTTGCAAGTTCAGCCTCGAATTTGAGGATCAGCGCGGGAAAAAGTACGCCAAGACATATGATCTCGGCTCAAAGTGTCCATCGGAGGTTGCCTTCGAGATCGGTCCCGGGATGAGCATCAGCGAGAGGCAGGTCCGGCCTTAGCCGACTCGCGGTAGGGCTCGGGTAACGCGCTGTCGATGGACGCACGGACCGCAGCCAGCAGGTCTTCCTTTCGCGCGAACTGATGAGGGTCAATGGGCGGGTGAAAGGTCACCACAACCTCTCCCTTGCGCATGTACATCTTTCCTTTGGGCCATGCCTCATGGCTGCCTGTGATCGTGATCGGCACCACCGGAACGCCAGCTTCCATTGCCACATGAAATGGCCCTTTTTTGAATGGCAGCAGTTTGCCATTGCGTGAACGCGTCCCCTCTGGAAAGACGAGCATTCCCAATCCTGACTGCAACACGGTTGCGGCTTCGCGAATGCTCTCGACGGCGGCTTTGCGATCGGAGCGATTGACGGCGACAAAGTTGCCGGCGTACATCGCTCGGCCGAAAAAAGGAATTTTGAAAAGCTCTTGCTTGGCGATGATCGCAATGCGCCGCCCAAGCAGCGGTGTAATGATCGGCGGGTCGAGGTTTGAGACATGGTTGGACATGAAGAGATATGCGCGCCCCTCTTCCAACTGCTCATGGCCCACCGAGCGAACACGGATTCCGGCGAGGCGGTACCCTGTGCGGGCCGCCCACAGCGAGAGCCTCCACAGAAGATCAATGCTGCCGGTGATATAGAGAGCGGGGAAGCCGATCAAAGCCGCCGGGATTGAAAGCAATACCCAGCACACGACACAAAAGATGAGACGTATCACTGCGCTGCTGCCTCCGCTTCACCGCGCAAAAAAGCTGTGCGGCGGCTCCGGGTCACAGGCGTGATTCCGGGCAAATCTTCAAACTCATATTCGTCGATCTTTCGCGTACGCAGCGGTAATTTCACGTTCCTTATCTCTCCGGTTTCAGAGCTGATTTTGAGTCTCAGGCTGGTTTTGGGATTGTGCTTCTGTAGGATCTGATTGAAATCTCCGGAGATCGCTTCGCCATCGGCCTCCAAGATCACGTCGCCGGGATACAGATGCAGACGCGATGCGGGAGAGTTCTCATCTACGCGGAGGATGGTTGCGGGTTTTCCTGGAATTCGTGAAGTGAGGAGCCCCGCGTACACGTGTTCCCGCTGATGGCGCTGTAGGAAGAGCCCAAGGTAAGCGAATTCCTGGTCGTAAGGAAGCTCGTCTGTTCCGGAGATGTAACGCGAGAAGAAGTCGCGAAAATCGCTTCCGGTAAGCGCCTGGAGCGCAAGGCGCACGCCCTCGGAATCTTCGAAATACGTTCCCTGCTTGGCGTAGTGCTGATTCATGTACTGGAACAGATCGCGCAGGCTACGGCGGCCATTGGTGAGGCGGCGCATTTCGATGTCGATGAGAAATCCGAGTATCTCGCCCTTGTCATAGTAGGAGATGCTGCGCTCGGGGCGACGATAGGCCGCGTAAGGATCGAACCATGTATCGAGACTCGATTCCTCAACCGACTGGGTGAGACGGGCGCTACGTGCCTGCAGAGCTGTAATCACGGACGCAATGCGCGTGAACGAATGTTTCTCATCGGTGAGTCCAGCGCGAAGTTCAAGGATGTCGGTGGCGGTCTGTGTGACTCCTTCGCTGAACCAGAGTGCGCGCGAATATTGTTCGCGCGTGTAATCAACTGGCTCCAGCGACTGAGGGCGGATACGCTTCACGTTCCAAAGATGAAAGAACTCATGAGCCGAAAATTCACTGGCGTTCAGCACGTCCTCTTTTGTGCGTTGCGGACCCACGTCAATGACCGAGGAATACGCGTGCTCCATGCCACCACCGCCGCTACCGTTGGCCGCTAGAAATAAAAATGTGTATTCGTCAAACGGACGGTCCTGCATCCATTCCACGCCGGCGGCGGTGATCTTTTGCAGCATCTGCTGGAGCGCGGGCAGATCGGCATCCGGCGAATCAACGACGACATGATACGTGGCACCGTCCTGCTGAAATGTGCTTTCGTACAGTTTGCCGAAGAGTGCGGGTGAGTCGACGAGGCGGTCGTAACTGGAAGCGGTTGCCGATGAGTTCGCGACTTGCTCTGCGCTGCGTTCTCCGAATATGCCGCCATCGCGCATCTTCCATCCGGCGGGAGCATCCAGAATACGCACGGACACGGGTGCGTTGCGCTGGTCGGGGCGATAGATAAGAAGCTCTGCCCAGTTGAAGAATCCATGCTGCAGATCGAGGCTGGAACTGAAGGGGCCCGGATCATTGGCACGGATGTCGTAGCTGAAAGTGACGCATGGGTGATTGCCGGAGGTAGATACTGTCCAGGTAGTTTTGTCGCGCTTCTCGGCGCGGCCATCGCGAGTGTCACAGCCATCGCACAACCACTCGCGGCACGCCCTCATAGACTTTTACGTCATTCACGTTCACTGCAAAATTGCGAACCTGATAGAGCGCGTTCCATACCGGAAGTTGGAACTCAGTTGCGGGTTGGTGAGTAACGGCATCCACGTGAACGATATGCTCCGCGGCGCGCTTGAGCGAGACGCCGTAGGAGACGCCCGTGGCCGGACACCAGTAGGCTGCGTCCTGGGCGGATGATGTGGCGGATAATATTCCGGAGAGAAGGATGATGCCTGCGATCAGCCGCCAGCGACTTGCTTTTCGCATGATCACCTTGAATGCAGTTCCAGCGCTGCCGGAAGCTTTTCATAGATGCCGCCAAAGCCGCCATTGGAAAGAATCGCCACCACATCTCCCGATGTAAGTTGCGGAACGACACCGCTCACGATCGACTCAACATCGCAACACTGCTGTGCGGCAATGCCGCGGGCATTGAGTTCGGCGACGACGCCGGAGACATCCAGCCTTTCCTCGGGACTAAGTGAGTCTGTGGTTTTGAAGAAGACGCTGGCGATGACAACCTGATCCGCCAGAGCCAGGCTCTCGGTCAATTCGTGCTGAAAAACATTGCGTCGCAGGGTGTTGGAGCGCGGCTCCAGAATCGCAAGCAGACGACGTCCAGCGTAGCGCTTGCGCAGCGCGCCCAGGGTGGCGGCAATTGCCGTGGGATGATGCGCAAAGTCGTCGATGATTGTGATGCCGCCGATTTCGGCGCGCACTTCCAGCCTGCGCTTCACCGACAAAAATCCGCGCAGAGCCTCCGCGATGGTCTCGGCCGGAATCCCGTAGGCGTGCGCCAGTGCAGCCGCGGCCGTCGCGTTCAGCACGTTGTACTCGCCCGCCAGCAGCGAATTCGAAATCCGCAAAATGCTCGCCGCTCGCGAAGCACCGTCCAGCGCGTCGTTGCTGGTCCGTACTGAACATTCTCGATGCGCCAGAATGAATCGGCATGAAAGCCGTAGCGCTCCACCGGACAGAAGGCTCGCTCCACGCATTCGCTGACGTTCTGGCTGCCGTCCCAGGCGATGATTCGCCCGCGGCGCGGAACCAGATTGACCAGGCGCTTGAAGGCAAACTTCACCGCTTCCAGATCGCGATAGATATCGGCGTGGTCGAACTCAACCGAGGTGAGGATCACCGCGTCGGGAAAGTAATGCAGAAACTTCGGTCCCTTGTCGAAGAAAGCCGTGTCGTATTCATCGCCTTCGATGATGAATTCCTTGCCCTCAGTTGACGGCAAAGCTGGAGCCAAAGTTTTCCGCAATGCCGCCGATCAGGAACGACGGATTGCGTCCGGCATACTCGAAGATCCATGCGGCCATGCTGGTGGTTGTGGTCTTTCCATGGGTTCCGGCGATCACCAGCGAGTTGTGGCCGCGAATGAATTCCTGATGAATTACCTGCGGCATGGAAACGAACGGGAGGCGCTGATCCAGCAAGATACTCAAGCTCTGGATTGCCGCGCGAAATTGCATTGCCGACCACCACCACATCCGGCGCCGGAGTGAGATTGCTCTCGCTGAAGGGCTGCAGAACTGGAATGCCGAGCGATTCGAGAAACGTGGACATCGGCGGATATGCGGCGCTGTCCGAGCCGCGCACATCCAGTCCGCGCGCCTTCAACATTCCCGCCAGCGAGGCCATGGCCGTACCGCAGATTCCGATCAGATGGATTCTACGAGCCTTCATCGATGCGAAGGATTCCTTATGGGATTAGAGACCAACGTTGAGGGCTCTACCTGCAGGCGAACGCCCGCCTCAGAGCTGTGCAGCACCGCTGGAACACCGAATGGCAAAGTAATATTTCCTGATTCGACATGGCCCGAGGGGAATCCGAAAACGATGGGAATGCCAAGGCCGCCGAGAATGCGGAGGATCATCTGCGGCAGAGTCTCCTCTTGCGTCGGACGCAGGAGTGCAGCCGAGCATGGCGCCGAAGATGATTCCGCGAACTCCGTCAAACTTTCCCGCCAGCAAAAGGTGCATCAACATGCGGTCGATGCGAAACGGCTTTTCGTTCACATCTTCCAGAAAGAGAATTTTGCCCGCGGTTTCGATCTCCCACGGCGTGCCGAGCGAAGCCACCACCACCGAGAGACATCCTCCGGTGATCGGAGCGTGCGCCTCGCCTGCGAGCAGCGGCTGCACTTTTGATTCTGAACTCGATCCGGCAGGAAAAGAGAAATCCAATGCGTCACCTCGGAGCGCGGCGAGAAACGAAAACCTCTCCGCGCGCCCCGTAGCGAAGTCGCTCGCAACCATCGGGCCGTGGAAGCACACGATGCCGGCGCGGTCGAGCGCCAGCAGCAGCGAGGTGTTGTCGCTGTATCCGACGAATGCCTTCGGCGTTCGCCTTCAGTGCCTCGAAGTCGAGCAGCGGCAGCAGGTAATTCGAACCGTAGCCGCCGCGAGCGCAGATGATCGCATCCACGTCGTCGCGCTGCCACATCTCCATCAGAGCGGCAGCGCGCGATACGGGCGTTCCGGCAAAGTCGCCCTCGCGCTCCAGTGCAACGGGCGAGGTCTCGACCTGCCAGCCGCTCAGCGCGCGCAACGCACGAGCAGCCTGCCTGCAGGGCCGATGCTTCAACGCAGCTCGCAAGGCTGACAACGCCGACCGCGCTCTGCGGCCACAAGGCGCGAGCGCGCTTGCCGGACTGAAGCTCTGAAGTCATCTTCACGATGTTAAATGAAAATCGCTAGACGAAGAATTCTCCGTTGCAGATCAGGCTTGCCGAGCCTTCCAGCATCAGCGAACTGCCCGGCTTCCACTGCACGCGCTGAACTCCGCCGGGGGCAACGACGGTCAGCTCTCCTGCGCTCTTGCGCGTGGCGATGGCGGCTGCCGCAGAGGCGGACGTGCCTGTTCCCGACGATTGGGTCTCGCCCGCGCCGCGTTCAAAGATGCGAATCATGATGTCAGGCACACGCTTAAACTGAACCCATTCGACGTTGATGCCCTCGGGAAACAGCTCCGTGTGAGCCTGAATCAGCTGCGAATCCTTCTGCCAATCTTTCGGGAATTCCGTAACAAAGATGACAAAGTGCGGATTGCCCATCGAGACCGGAACGCCGGTGTAGCGAACGTGTCCAAGATCAATTTCGAAGGGCTCCTCCACCACCGGAGAGCCCATGTCGGTTACGAAATCGTAGCGGTTTCCGCTGCGTCCTGTAAGCTGGCAGCGCTTTGAGCCCGCATCGGTTGCGATCAGCAGATCCTCTGCTCCTCCGCATGACACCAGGTGCGCGGCGACGCAACGGGTGCCGTTGCCGGAAAGTTCCGCGAACGAGCCGTCCGCATTGATCAGGTGAATGCGCGCGGCGTGTCCGCTCTCGTCGCTCAACCACTCGACGCCATCGGCTCCGACTCCGTTGTGGCGGTCGCACAGGGCGCGCGTCAGCGCAGGAGCGTCGGCCCCCTGAAACTCTTTGCGAATGATGAGAAAGTCGTTGCCATAGGCGCTGGCTTTGACGAAAGGAATGCGGGAGATGAGACAATGCTTACTCCTGTTCACTGGAACTAGAAACATTCGGCCAAAGGGAAGGCCACGGCGCGAACCGTGGCCTTCTGCCTAACAGCTTTCAAGCTACTGACGAGGGCCGCGCGGACCACGAGGACCGCGACGACGCTTGCGGCGCGGATCTCCAGCAGCCAGCGCCTGCACCGGCAGGACGAGGCTCGTGACCGGGAGCCTCGTTCGGGGTGTCGTCACGATTGAAGTTCGGATCTTCTCCCTCATCGTCTCCATCCCTCGAAGCCGCCTTCAAACGTTACGGCTGCGCCTTCGAGCGAGCGTGCCGCGGGCAGGTGGCGCCTCAGCACACGGGCACTGCTTCGCCCGATGCTTCCAGCTTCGCGCGCTGCTCTTTCAGGATCGCCTTGCGGGACAACTTGATGCGGTTGCCTTCGACCGAAAGAACCTTGACCAGAACCTGGTCGCCTTCTTTCAGTTCGTCCTTGATGTCCTTGATGCGGTGCTCGGCAACTTCGCTGATGTGCAGCAGACCGTCGGTGCCGGGAATGATTTCGACAAATGCGCCGAACTCCGCCAGGCGGGTCACGGTGCCCAGATACGTCCTGCCAATCTCCGGCACGGCCGTAATGTCGCCGATCATCTGCAGAGCCTTTTCAGCGGCTGCCGCGTCACTGGAGGAAACACGAACCTGACCGCTGTCCTCGACGTCAATCTTCACGCCGGTAGCTTCCACGATGCCGCGAATCACCTTGCCGCCCGGTCCGATCAGTTCGCGGATCTTGTCGGTCGGAATCATCACGGTGTAGAAGCGCGGAGCGTGAGTGCTGACATTTTCGCGGCCAGAGGTGATCGACTCATCCATCTTGTCAAGAATGAAGAGGCGTCCACGCTTCGCCTGTGCCAGTGCTTCACGCATGATCTGAGGAGTAATTCCCCCGATCTTGATGTCCATCTGCAGCGCGGTGATTCCATCGCGGGTTCCGGCAACCTTAAAGTCCATGTCGCCGTAATGATCTTCCGCACCGGCAATGTCGGTAAGGATGGCGTAATCTTCGCCTTCCTTCACCAGGCCCATCGCAACTCCGGCCACCGGAGCGCGCAGAGGCACGCCGGCATCCATCAGGCTGAGCGAACCGCCGCAGATTGTGGCCATCGACGAGGAACCGTTGGACTCGAGAATGTCGCTGACAACGCGGATCGCATAAGGGAAGTCATCTTCGCTGGGCAGCACGGCAGTAAGCGCGCGTTCCGCAAGTGCTCCGTGGCCGATTTCGCGGCGTCCGGCGCCACGCAGGAAGCCGACCTCTCCAACCGAGAATGGCGGGAAGTTGTAGTGCAGCATGAAGCGCTTCTTGGTCTCGCCTTCGAAGCGTTCCAGACGCTGCTTATCATCGCTGGTGCCAAGCGTAGTGGTGACCAGCGCCTGGGTTTCGCCGCGGGTAAACACCGCGGAGCCGTGAGTACGCGGCAACACGCCAACTTCGCTCCAGATGGCACGAATCTGATCGAAGGCGCGGCCATCGGGACGGCGGCGGTTCTTGGTGACTTCTTCGCGGAAGACAAGCTCGCGAAGCATATCGAAGTACTTGCCGGCCTTGGTTCGCGCTTCCGGTTGGTCCTCGGGAATCTCAGCCTTCACGCTGTCCTTGAGCGCCTTGATCTTCGAGTAGCTGTCGATCTTGGTGTACTTCTCGGTGTTGACCGCGTCGGCAAGCGCTTCGCCAACCTTGGCGCGCAGTGCGTTGAGGTAATCCTGATCGATTACCGGAGCTTCGAACGTACGCTTGGGGCGTCCGAACTTCTGCGCAAATTCGCTGATGGCGGCGCAGATCTTCTTGATCTCGCCATGGCCGAACTCGATTGCATCCACGACGCGGTCTTCTTCCACTTCGGTGGCGCCGGCTTCAATCATCACGATGCCTTCGGCGGTGCCGACGACCATGATGTTGACTTTGCTTTCGCGCTGCTCGTCGTAGGTGGGGTTGATGACGAATTCATTGTTGACCAGGCCGACGCGCACGGCGCCAATCGGACCGGCAAACGGAATGTCGGAGAGGGCGAGTGCAACCGATGCGCCGTTAATTCCGGCAACATCGGGATCGTTCTCGGTATCAGCCGAAAGCACGAACGCAATGACCTGAGTTTCGGAGCGGAAGCCTTCCGGGAAGAGCGGACGAATGGGACGATCGATCTGACGGCTGGTCAGAATCTCGCGCTCGCTCATCCGCCCTTCGCGCTTGATGAAGCCGCCAGGAATGCGGCCTCCGGCGTAGGTGTATTCGCGATAGTCAACGGTAAGCGGAAAGAAATCGATGCCGACGCGGGGCTCGGCGTTGGCGCAGGCGGTTGCGAGAACAACGGTTTCGCCGATGCGAACAACCGCGGATCCGTGAGCCTGTTTGGCCCAGTGACCGGTCTCAAATGAAATGGTTTTACCGCCGGAGAGTGTAACGCTTGTTTCTTGTTTCATTCATTCCCTTTCGCCAGGGGGCGCGTCCACGATAGGAGCACTCCACCACAGCAAGCGCGAGCAGTACGCGACAAGCCGCAGTTAAGAATGCGAACAGGAACAGTTCCAGCCGCTACGAGTTTCACTCGCACTCCCAAGCAGCCATGGCCAATGCCTGCGCTGCGACAATTTGGGAGTAGGCTGGCGTAACTCTTCGTGGAGCCGCGCCAGCGGAATACACGGGAGACAGGCGGCATCAGCAGCCTGTCTCCGGCGGATGTTTACTTGCGGATACCCACCTTCAGAATCACAGCCTTGTAACGCTCTGTGTCGTACTTCTTCAGATAGTCGAGCAAGCTACGACGCCTGCTGACCATCATGAGAAGACCGCGACGCGAAGCATGGTCCTTCTTATGCGTACGGAAGTGCTCGGTCAACTGGCCGATGCGCTCGCTGAGAAGGGCAATCTGGACTTCAGGGCTGCCTGTGTCGGAGGTGTGGGTCTTGTACTTCTCGATGATGTTGTTTTTCTGCTCTCGTGCTAACACTGGGAACTGACGCGCTCCTGCTTCTACTGTTTTCGATGTTGTAACCATTTCAAACTACCATGTTTAAGCAACAACTGCAAAGACTGGTACAAGTTGCAGGGGCATGAGGACCTTCGAACCCGATATCTTGTGCATCCCGCCTTGTTCATCCGCAATATGTATTCCAAAGCAGAGCTGCGGCCACAATGTGGACTGCCATACAAAGTAGGCGATTTGGCAAACCGGTGCTGGCTGCGGGCTAATTCTTCTTGTTATTAGCGACCAGTTTCAGGAACTCCTCGTGTACGCGCGTGTCCTCGCTCAGTTCGGGATGGAAGGTGGCGGCGAGCAGTTTACCCTGGCGGATGAGCACGGGATGGCCATCACGCTCGGCCAGCACTTCGACCTTCGGGCCGACGCGCTCGATACGCGGAGCACGAATGTAGACCTGCTCCAGCGGACCGCCGGCGAGATTAGTCACAGTCTCCAGAATTGCCGAGTCGATCTGACGTCCGTAGGCATTGCGACGAACCGTGATATCCAATGCTCCAATGCCCTGTTGTGGAGGGTTCTCGATCTCGCGCGCAAGCAGGATGCAGCCCGCGCAGGTACCAAAGGTCGGCTTGGAGAGAACAAACTCCGACAGCTTCTTGAAACCCTGCTCTCCAAGCAACCGGAGAAACACGGAAGATTCGCCTCCGGGAATAATAAGTCCGTCGATCTCCTCAAGTTGTTCTGGCTTGCGCACGAGCACGGGTTCAGCGCCGAGTTGGGCCAAGCGCTTGCTATGTGCGTCGAAGTCACCCTGCAGGGCGAGAATACCTATCTTCATCATCGTCACTATTTAATTTAGCAGGCTGAACAAGGATGGATTCGGGAAAGCTATGGGATTCTCCTTGCGCAAGAGCCGTTCAGCTAACATTTTCCTTTGCGGGGCGTCCGAGGATTTGCACTCCCGGTGAATGCGCCACACTACAAAAAGTGCCCGCCATCGGCGAGCACCTCACAGACCCATCTTCAATAGCGTTTAGCTAGAACGCCCACTTGATCACCGAGGCGCCACTGGTGAATCCAGCGCCTACCGAGGCTATGAGCAGGGTGTCTCCCTTTTTCAGGCGCCCGGTTTCAACTGCCGTGGTCATTGCGAGGGGAATGGTGCCGGCCGTGGTATTGCCAAAATCTTCGACGTTGATGATCACTTTTTCCCGCGGCATCTTCAGGCGATCCGCCGTGGCGGTGATGATCCGCTTGTTGGCCTGGTGGGAGATAAAGCAATCCACGTCGGCGCCTGTCAGCCCGTTTTTCGTCAACACGCGCTCAGTCATCTCCGCCATTTTCTTCACCGCATACTTGAAGACTTGCTGGCCATCCTGATGAACATAATGCATCTTGTTGTCCACGGTTTCATGCGACGAGGGATGCAGACTTCCGCCGGCGGGCATGTAGAGAAAATCTCCGCCGTAGCCTTCAATCTGATGCACAAAATCGATCAGACCGAGATTTTCGCCGTTTTCGGAGGGCTCCAGCAGCACCGCACCGGCGCCATCGCCGAAGAGGATACAGGTTGTGCGGTCGGTGTAGTCGATCATCGACGAATTCACGTCGGCGCCTATCACCAGCACTCTCTTATGCGCACCGCTTTCGATCAACTTCGCCCCAGTGGTGAGGGAATAAACAAAGCCCGAGCATCCGGCGGAGATGTCGAAGCCCCAGGCCTGGGGGATGTCCAGCTTTTTCTGCACCAAGCATGCCGTCGAGGGATACATCATATCGGGCGTGACTGTGCCCACGATGATCGCCTCAATCGTGCTCAAGTCGATATTGTGCCGTGCAACAAGATCGCGCACCGCACCTACTGCCAAATCGCTGGCGGCCACGCCGGGGTCCACGATATGCCGCTCGCGAATTCCGGTGCGTTCCAAGATCCACTCGTTCGAGGTTGCGACCATCTTTTCCAGATCGTCGTTGGAGAGAATGCGTGGAGGTACAAATGAGCCCAAAGCCGTAATTTTGGCCCGAATCTTAGTATTCAACTTCCTACTCTCCGCTGGTAGTAATCTGCCAATTGTCGCCCACCAAGCGGGGAATGTAAACCGCTCTCGCCAGAGTGGACGACGCGAATCTCAGCTTTCACTGCCCAGGCTGGCTGCTGCAATGGAGAGCCAAACCTTGCCTGTCGCTTGTATTCTGTGAAGTTAGCAGGGCTAAACTCCGGCCGCTGCCTGGTTTTAGGAAGTGTTTTTCGGAGGGAAGAATATTCGCGTTAGCGCAAAAGCAGCCAACACCCCAGCGCGATCACCGTCCAGATTGCGGACGAGATCGGAATCGCCACGGCCAATCCGGTGAGGGCGGGGTTGCGCGGGATAGAACGCTGCTCCGCGGTTTCTTCGCGCTGCTCTGCCAGCGCGTATGCTGCATGTGCCTCTGTCGCCATGTCCTGTCGCATACCACAGCTTTCCGTCTGCATTGCCGTTTGCTCCTGAGATAAGCATCGACTAAAGTGATCCGGCTGCGGAGCACAAACCACAACTTCTATGGAGGCAGTGATTCCATTTTGAAGCAGATTTCGATTCGGGAATTTTACTTATGATTAGAATTGCGGGCGACATCTGGAAGAAGGGTACGGGCAAAAAACGATAAAGCCGGACACCGGAAGCTCACTGCGCATGAAACGGCCCGTTACCGTTGCTTCCTTCCGGACCTGGCGGGATTGGCGGGGTTTCATCGCGTAAGACCGATGTCCGACCAGGTTCGATACTACCACGTTCGTTTTTATCCTTCATCCTGCGGTTGAGGAAAACTCTGCTTGACGAGGCGGGCTCCACTATACTGATCTCCGTAACTCTGGAGCTTGCTCCGGAGGCTACAAAAGATGCCTTCTCTCCCCACATCCCGCGAAGCACCGCAGGAGATTGAGCATCTCTTCCAGATCTCGCTGTTCCTGCTGGTTGTCACCGGATTTGCCACGCTTGCCTCGACCGGCAAAATGGATTTGGGAAGCGTTATCTTTGTTCTCGCCGCACTAATTGTGCGAGCCGTTCTTCTACTGCGCGAGCGTCCGTTTGTGATTCCCCGGCGCGTTACTTCGTGGCTCGCTTTGGTTTATTTTCTACTTTTTTTTGTTGATTTCTTTCTGTTCTCCGCCCGCGATTGGGTGGCGCCCATCGTCCATCTTTCTCTGTTTGTGATGTGCGTCAAGCTCTTTGCGGTGGAGCGCGAGCGCGACTATGTTTACCTGGCGGTGCTTTCGTTTCTGATGGTTTTGTCGGCTGCGATTCTCACCGTGGATTCGGCTTTTCTCGCGCCCTTCGCTCTGTTCATGGTCCTGGCGGTCTTCTGCTTCATGGCAATGGAGCTGCGCCGTTCCTCGATTGCGGCGCCGAACATGGCGCCGCTCGTTATACCTGGGAGGCTCACCCGCCGCCGGGCCATCTCTCCGATGCAGCGGCTCTCCGGTTCGCTGGCCCGCACTGCCACGGTGATGGTTGCCGGCATACTGGCCACAGCGGTCGTTCTCTTCTTTGCGATGCCGCGCATCAGCGGAGGATATCTCTCCCGCTACGCTCAGAGTGACGCAATCTCTACAGGCTTCTCCGATTCAGTCAGCCTCGGCGCGATCGGACAGATACAGCAATCCTCCGAGGTCATCGCTCACATTCACATCAAGGGCGACAGCACGGGTGGCCGTCAGATTCGCCTGCGTGGAGCGGTGCTCACGGCCTTCGACGGAAAACGCTGGAGCAATCCTCATCATGAAATCGACGTGCTCGATCGGGGCCAGCTCGCCAGCCGCGCCGAGGGATTCGATCCGCGCGACGAGCTTCGTCTGGCCCGGGGACGGCAACCTGATCTAATCCGCTACCGGGTTCTGATGGAGCCGCTCAACACCAGCGTGATCTTTACGATACCGACGGCTCAGGCTCTGTTCGGCCCCTTTCACGTGATCAGTATCGACTCGGACCAGAGCTTTCAGAACCTTGACCACGAGCGCACGGTGACCACGTATGAGGGGGTCTCCGATGTCTCTGTGCCGCTGCCAACAACGCTCAACCATCTCCCCGGCGACATACCGTTTTCTCTACCGCAACGTTACCTGCAACTCCCGGAAAAACTCGATCCGCGCATTCCAGAACTTGCGCGTCAGATCACCGGCTCCGAGCCTTCCCCGTACCGCCGCGCGATTGCCATTGAGCGCTATCTCACCACGCGGTATGGTTACACGCTTCAGCTTCCCTCGCAGCCGCCGGCTGATCCGCTCGCGGACTTCCTATTTCACCGGCGCCGCGGACACTGCGAATACTTTGCCTCCTCGATGGCGGTGCTACTGCGCACGATAGGGATTCCTTCTCGCATCATCACGGGATTCCGTGGCGCGCAGTTTAATCAGATCAACTCCACATACATCGTCCGCGCAAGCGACGCGCACGCCTGGGTAGAGGTCTATATTCCTGGCGCCGGTTGGTTGACGTTTGATCCCACACCAACCGGGGACGGCCCCGTGCCAACGCTCTGGAGCCGCACGCAGCTCTATTTGGATGCGGCGCGCGAGTTCTGGCGTGAGTGGATCGTCAACTACGATGCAGCGCACCAGCAGGTTCTCACCGTCGCCGGCGTGCGCCACACGCGTAACGGTTTGGCCGTATTTCGTCTATGGGCTGCGCGCCGGTATCAGCGTATGTTGCAGGTAGCACGGCGAGTACATCACGTCACCAGCCATGATCCCCAGCGCCTGCTCCGCCCCGGACTGACTGCGGCGGGTGTGCTGGCGCTCCTCGCGATGATGGTGGCTTTTGGTCGCCTGAACCAGCTCTGGAAGAAGGCTTCGCCCGGATCGGCCGCAGCCATATTTTATTTGCGCATGACGCGCCATATGGCCCGCCAGGGATATCGCCGCTCGGCGGCACAGACGGCGTCCGAGTTCGCCGATTCCATTGGCGATCCGCCACTCCGTGAGGCGGTTCTGAGGTTTAATGCGTCCTATGAGCGGGCACGCTTCGGGGATTCCGAAGCGGCGGCCGCGAATCTTCCGGCTCTGCTCGACCAGGTACAGCGCGCACTCGCCCGCGGCTGATGTCGCGCGGCTTCGCCAACTTAGACGTCTCGATCAGCAATTCCGTTTTGAAACGCGTTTGATTTATCCCGGTTCTGCACGAATTTGTCATCCTGTGGTCTTCATTTTTAGCTTGAATTCTCCGTCACCTTAAACAGGTAAGCAGGTGAGCGTATGAGGAGTTCAAGCTTCGGCCTTTGCAACGTCCTTTTTCGCAGCAACCCTGTCCCGATGTTTTTATACGACGGCAGTTCGCTGCGAATTGTGGCAGCCAACGATGCGGCGCTTTCAAAGTACGGCTACACACTGAGAGAGTTCCGCTCCATGACGGTCGGCAACCTGCACCCGTGCGGCGGCGATGCGCCTGCCACCGACCTCGCGCTACTGGCCGACCCGGAGGCCACGTCCTGCTTACTCTGGACGCATGTCACCCGGAGCGGAAAGTTGTTCTCGGTCGAGATCTGCCTGACGCCCTTCGTCCGTGGTCGGCGTAAACTCTGCCTGATGTCTGCTGTTGATGCCTCAGCTTGGAGCGAGGCCAAACTGAGGCTGATCCGCTCCGAGGAGATCCATCGCTCGCTGGTGGAGGAATGCCCCTTCGGAATCTTTCGTTTCAACCTTACGACCTCGTGTTACGAACAAGCTAATCCAGCGCTGCTGCAGCTTCTGGGATATAGCCTGGATGAGTTCTGCTCCACTCTCAAACCCAATGTTTATGCGGATGCCGCCGATGGCCACCGCCTTCTGGTTCAGTTGCACACTTCAGGGCATGTGCGTGATTTCGAGACCTCCTTCTGCAAAAAAGATGGCGTTGTGCTTCGAGTTTCCATTTCTGGATTTTTTTACACAGACGCCGAGACCGGCCAGCAGTATATTCAGAGCTACGTTCGGGACATCACGCTTCAACGCGAACTTGAGGAGAAACTGCGTCAGGCCCATAGCTTGGAGGTGGTCGGACGTCTTGCTGGCGGCGTCGCTCATGACTTCAACAACATCACGCAGTCGATCAGCCTCTCTTGCGAACTTATGCTGCAACACGAACTGCCCTCGGCCATCGAATCCAAACTCAAGAACATCATGAAGCAGAGCACGCGTGCCGCCGAGATCACCGGCCAACTGCTCGCCTTCAGCCGCCGCCAGATCCTCCAGCCAAGAGCCGTTAATATCAACGATTGCGTTCGGAATGCCCTTTGCATACTAAAGCGTGCCGTCGGAGACAGGGTAAGGATTGAGTTGAAACTCGACGAAAGCGTTGAGCCGATCTTTATCGATCCCGACCAACTCGCCATCGTTCTCCTGCACCTCGCGGACAACGCGCGTGCCGCTATGCCGCAAGGTGGTCAACTTCTAATCTCCACCGCGCAGTGGTCAGGAGATCCCGATATGGCAATGAGCGGTTTATGCGAGTGTTGCGCGATGCTCACCATCTCCGATACGGGCGAGGGGATGGACAAGAAAACCCTAGAGCGCATCTTCGAACCATTCTTCTCAACCAAGAACACCACGGTCACCAGTGGGCTGGGGCTTTCCAGCGCTCACGGCATTATTTCCCAGGGCCGCGGGCGCATTGAATGTGAATCGAGCCTCGGGCTGGGCACCACGTTTCGCATATATCTGCCGTTGGCCAATAACACATTACACACTATGGGCTAAAGGTAAGTGGAAACAGCGCCGATATTAAATACAACCCAATAAGGAGATGTCGATGGTACCTGCAAAAAACGATGCGGCATGGAGAAAGCTGGTCACTGGAGAGATGGAGTTGCGAAGCACCCTTTTGGGTATGAACATGCTCCTGACTACCTCCCGGATGAAGTACAAAACCAATCCGTCGCCCGCCAACCTTCAGGAAATTAGCGGACAAGTGCATGAGTTCTTCGTCAAGTACGAAGGCATGTACAGTGCCGAGCTTAATCAAATCACCGGATAAGGATCACCCCTATGCTTTGTTCGATCAATGATGTTCAGAGTCAGATTGCAACCGGCAAGCCGCTGATTCTAGCTGGCAGCGAGTCAGCTTTGTCTCAACTTTCCAAAGGCAACTGGATCGGAGGGACGATTCCCTATTTCATGGACGCACAGGGTGGCACGTGTTCGGAGGACAGTATCTTTGTCAATGAAGTGCCCGAAAGCGCGGTGAGTGTTCGGATCATCGAGTACACAACCGAAACCCTGCCGTCCATCTGCAAGGATGCACCGGAGAATGGCTTCTCCTTCGCCATCATGCCAGCCGGAAGCGCGGCGCACAAGGCCTATGCCCAAGACGCTCCAAGCTATGACGGGATGTATCTGAAACCGGTGATCGGATGGGTTTCAGGCGTACTCCTATCCGATCTCGGCACCAAACAGCCGAAGGTCTTTAATGGCCGGAGCGGCAACAGTTGCTCAGATTGTGCAATCGTGATGCACGTTGAACTTCCGCCAGGAAAACAAGCCGACCTGGATATCGTGAACATATTTAAGCAGGGCCTGGGAGACACAATCACCTTCACTTCTTCCGGGTTCAGCGCAGGTGAGTGCCTGGTGAACGGGAAGCCTATGAATCTGGCCCGGTACATTGCAAGCACTCGAACGGATACTCGCCTTCCACTTACGGCCGACTACAATGGCAGCATCGTGAATGTGAGTGTGCAGAACGTGGACGAGGCGGGTGGCACGGTCAGCTTTTATGCTCCGGTATTCACCGGCCTCGAATACAAATTTGCAGCACCCGTCCCCGACTATGTTGCCGCCTTCGGATCCGCGATTCCTTCGAACGGCAACTCGCCGGCGTTCTCCTGCAATTGCATCCTCAACTATTTGTACGGCGACCTGAAAGGCAAACGCACAGGCTCGATAACCGGACCGATTACCTTCGGGGAAATAGCTCACCAGCTTCTGAATCAAACGCTGGTGCGGCTGTTGATCCGTGATATCGCTTAGCTGATATAGTTTTGGTCGTGTTCACCCATTTCAAGGCCAAGGGCACGGATTCGCCGTGCCCTTGGTACCTGCTTGCGATGGTTTGTTCTTACAACTAAGTTACCCATCCACTTTCTCAATTATTTCGGAGTTGCAAGGTATCCGGAAATTTCGTTTTTGGTGACGTTGAAGACGACGATTTCGTAAAGTTGCTTGTCGCGTCCGGTGTAGAACTGCAACGGTTCTCCCAGCGTGCGATCCTTTTTCTCGATGGTGTGATCGTCGGCGTAAACGTTAAGGGTGAAGCGTGATTTCTTGGGGTCGGTTTTCTTGAGCTCTAGGCTCACAGTGGAAATAGGGCTGCGCTGTTTTTTTCTCAGAGTGAACTCGAAGTAGTTGCGGTCACCTTTATGTTTCAGAAATTCCAACTCATCATGGTTTTTCGCGATGAGGCCACTATGCACATTCAGGTCCCCGATGGCGGTCTCAAGTTTTGCCTTGGTCGCCGCAAGGTCGCTGCGTGTGCTGGCAATGTCGCTCTGCGCACCGCCGAGTTCGGTCTTCACTCCGCTTACGGTCGAGTTCACGCTGGCTACTTCCCTGTTCGTTGCCTGCTGCTGAGCCGCAAGTTTCGCGGCCGCGCGCTCCTGCTGTGATTTCAGTTCAGACGTGCGTTGAGCGAGCGCTTCTTCCGTGGAGCCGACTTTGGAATCGAGAGCTTCGATTCCGGCTTCCATATTTTTATTGGTCAGGTGAAGTTTATCTTCAATGACTTTCGATTCCGCGCTCTGCCTTGCCGCACCGGCTTCGAGAGAACTGACGCGACCGCGAAGGTTGACGATCAGATACAACGCAACCGCAAACAACAAGACGACAGCGACGGCTGCGATGAGCACGGGCGCGCTGATTCGTTTCTCTGCAGACTGAATCTCGACAGTTTCGGACATGGGGGCTCCTGATCAAGAGTTTGGCTGCTCAGATTGTTCCAGCGCACCTGCCTCATGTCAAACATCAACCTTACTTCCACGAAGGCAATTCAGTACTAAGCAGAAAATAAAATTCGGGAGTACTGGCCTGAACTGAACCGTTTGGTTGGCATCGTGCATCAGCATAGATAAGAAGAGCTGCGGTGGTTGCCGATTGCACGGAGTCAGATTCAGGCGTTTCCAGGGCGAGACGACTGAGGTTGGCGTACAAAGGCAGCTCTGGAGTCCAAGATGTGAAGAGCAGTCGCGCACCTCTTCTGGGAAATTGCGTGCAGCAAATGAGGCGCTGTGTACATAGCCGGGGAAAGTAGATGAAGCAGATTCGACTGTTAATTTTGCTTGCACTTGTCGCAACGGCATTGGGGATGCCCCAGCAGGACCAGACTACTGTCACCGTCCCGGCTGAGAGTCCGCAGGGAACGACCGTGATTGTGAAGCCTGAACCGATACCGCCTCCTGTGACGATTCTGACGCCGGCAGCCGGACAGACGGTTGCGGCGGACTACGTCCATCTCCGTTTTGAGTTGGCGCGGCCCGCACTCAGCGGAGAGCCGAATTTTTTGGTACAACTGGATTCCCATGATCCCGTTACTACGAGTGAAACCAGCTACACGTTTTCCGATGTGGAGCCGGGAGTTCACACCATCCGTGTAACGCTGGTGGATGCAAACAACATTCCAATCGAGGGCGGTACTGCAACGGTACAGTTCAGAGTACAATCCCAGCAACCTGCACAGAATGGTGGCCCAAGCGGCGCGGCACAATCTCCTCGTGGAGGTCTTAATCGAAATCGAACGTTGGCCGG
This sequence comes from uncultured Acidobacteriota bacterium, assembly GCA_963786435.1. GTDB lineage: Bacteria > Acidobacteriota > Terriglobia > Terriglobales > Acidobacteriaceae > TOLSYN. Next base: position 206,137 of record CAWAZK010000001.1, on the reverse strand, counting down.
TCGAACGCTTGCTGGTGCGGCTCCCGCCGAACCTATCCCTCCCGAGCTGCGTAACGACGGAGATCCCAATCTGCCGTTAGCTGGCAGCCCATTGCCTTTACTATCACTGATTGGCTTTGGATTGCTGATTGGCGGCGCTGCGCAAGCGATGCGCATGCGCTAAACTTGTAAGGAAGCAAGCAGCTCGAATTCCAGTGTTTCTGCTATGTTTTCCCGCATCTAGTATTCCGTGAAGTTTGGCGCGAAAGCTGCGACCCAGAGGAAAAACCTACTTGTCTCCGTTGATTCCGGCACGCGCTAACGCAAGGTTGAGAGCGGTTAGACGTTACGTCGCGCCGTTGCTTCTGTTTTCCGGCATTGCGGTTCTAGGTTATGTGGGATTTCAATATGGGACGATGCTCTACGAGCAGCACCATTTGCAGGAGCTATGGGGAGACCAACAGAAAGTCAGTAATGGCAACGGTCATCGCTCAGAGGTGGAAGATCGAGGGTTGACGCGAATCAGGATTCCAAGCATCGATCTTTCTGCAGTGATTGTGGAAGGAACGGATATGTATTCCTTGCTGATTGGGCCGGGACATTTGACCGGTACGGCTCGCCCCGGAAACCATGGCAACGCCGTGATCAGCGCGCACCGTGACACATTCTTCCACAGTATCCGCAAAGTTGTACCGGGCGACCGGATCTTGATCGACCGCGGGGGCAGGACCTTCACCTATGTGGTCGAAGGGTTCAGGATCGTAAAACCCAGCGACGTTTCAGTTGCCGCGCCGACGAGTGATAACCGCCTCACGCTTATCACCTGCGATCCGGCTTACTATTTCGGTCCGGCACCGCAGCGGCTGGTTGTGATCAGCAAGCTGGTGTCTCCCGAACCGGCCCCGCCCAGCGTTGCGGACTCAAGGCAACCACAGCCGCACATCCGTGTGAAGCGGGCGACAATGGAGAAGGCGTCAGCTCGCGGAACAGCGCAGTAGAAGGCACGCGACCGGGTAATCGTTAGTTCTTCGTCTTTTTCTATCCATTCTCTCGATTTTTTTCTCTCCTCGCCGGAATGCCGCACTGTGTTTACAATGGAGCGGTGCAAGAACAGAATGATGTAATTGTGATTGGCGGCGGCGTTATTGGCCTCTCGCTCGCATGGGAGTTGAGCCGCAAAGCCGCTCGTGTGTTGTTGATCGAGCGACACGAACTTGGACAAGAGGCAGCTCATGCGGCGGGTGGAATGATCGCTGACCTTGATCCAGTCCTCCCTGTCGAATTGCAGGAGTTGGCCCACCGCAGCGCAAAACTATATCCAACATTTGTAAGTGAACTCGAGACGGAGTCGCAGCACAGCATTGACCTGCGCGACAACGGCGTGATTGCCTTCGAGGAGCATCCAATTCCGGAGACGGAAGGCATTTGCGCGATAACTGGCGCTCAGGCGCTCGCGCTAGAGCCGAAGCTCGCACTTCCACCCGACCCTGCCTACACGATGAGGGAGCGTGCAGTGGATCCGCGAGATCTGGTTTCCGCACTGGTGCTAGCGGTGCAGAAGCGCGGGGTGAAGATAGTGACGGGGGAAGCCGTGCAGAAGGTTTTGGTGGAGCACGGACATGCCAGCGGAGTCCTGACCGATCATGCCGCCTACGCCGCGCCATGTGTCGTGAATTGCGCGGGAGCTTGGTCGGCGCAAATCGCGACCCAAATCGCCGGAGCCAAGCTGCCGACGTTGCCGGTGAAGGGGCACATGGTGGCGCTTGCGTTTCCCGAGGAGTTGGCGATGAGCCCCACAGAACGCGAATCCCGGCGCGTGTTGCGCCATGTGCTTCGCTCGCGATGGTGCTACATCATTCCGCGCAGTAATGGGCGCTATGTTGTGGGCAGCACGGTGGAGCCGGCGGGCTTCGATAAATCACTCAATGCTTACCGCGTGAAACGGTTGCAGGATGCGGCAGCGCGCTTGATTCCGGCGTTTGCGGAGGCAAAGATTGCAGAGGCGTGGACCGGCCTTCGCCCCGGAACTCCAGATAATCTCCCGTTACTAGGGGCGACAGATCTGCCCGGCTACTTTGCTGCGACCGGCCATTACCGGGACGGAATTCTCCTTACTCCGGTTACGTCCGAGGTCATGAGCGCGCTGATTCTGGAGGGAAAAACACTTCTGCCGCTGGAGAGGCTTTCTCCGCGACGTTTTTAGCTTTTTTTCTACCGCGGGAGGGCGTTCTGGACGCATCCAATCGCGGTGCTATACTCTCAAGTCTGCTTGGAAACACGGCTTCCCCGCTACATAGAAAGGATTCTCCCGTCATGGCCTCATCTGCAATTGCTTTTGCGAAGAAGAATGAAAAACGTTTTCTTGAAGAGCTGAAAGAGCTGCTTCGCATCCCGAGCGTCAGCACTCTTCCAGAGCACAAAAGCGATATCGAAAAAGCCGCCGGGTTTGTGGCCGCTGAGTTGAAGCGCATCGGCATCGAGCACGTCGAAGTCATTGCGACCGAGGGGCATCCGCTGGTGTACGGCGACTGGCTGCACGCCGCGGGAAAGCCCACGGTGCTAATTTACGCGCATTACGATGTGCAGCCTGCGGAGCCATTGGACGAATGGATTTCGCCTCCATTTGAGCCCACCGAACGCAATCAGAACCTGTATGCGCGCGGTGCGGTGGACGACAAAGGCCAGCTCTGGATGCAGATAAAGGCACTGGAATCGCTGTTCGCCACCGAAGGAAAATTGCCGGTCAATGTTCGCGTGCTCTTTGAAGGCGAAGAGGAAGTTGGAGGCGAGGCGGTTGAGAAGTTCGTGCAGGATCACGGCGATCGGCTGAAGTCCGATGTGGCGCTGGTCTGCGACACGGAGCTCTTTGCGCCGGAGCTTCCGACGTTGTGCGTCGGCCTGCGCGGGTTGGTGTATACCGAGATCGAGGCGCACGGAGCGGCAACCGACCTGCACTCCGGAGTCTATGGAGGCGCGGCGCCGAATCCGCTCTTTGCTCTCTGCGAGATCATCGGCAAGCTGAAAGACGATGATGGGCACATCCTGATTCCTGGCTTCTACGATCAATGGGCTTCGCCGACCGATGCCGAATTGAAAGCGTGGAAGTCGCTTGCCCTTCGACGAAGAGCACTACCGCAAGACGGAAGTAGGCTCAACTGTATTGACCGGCGAGAAGGACTACTGGGTGCTGTACCGGACCTGGGCGCGACCCACGCTTGAGGTGCACGGCATCCCCGGCGGCTTTACCGGCGCTGGCGCGAAGACGGTGATTCCGGCTAAAGCTTCAGCGAAGGTTTCCATGCGCCTGGTGCCCGATCAGGATCCCGACGACATTCTGGAAAAGTTCACCAGCTTTGTGAACTCGCTTACCCCCAAGGGAATTCAGCTCAGCATTAAGGTTCTCTCGAAGGGCAAAGCCGTGGTGGTGAGCACGGACAACGATTACATCAAGGCCGCAGACGAGGCATTGCGTGAGGTCTTCCAGAAAGAAACGGTGTACATCCGCTCAGGCGGATCGATCCCCATTGTCGAACAGTTCCGCAACGATTTGAAAATACCATCGGTGATGATGGGCCTTGGGCTGCCTGACGACAACATCCATGCGCCCAATGAGAAGTTCCACATTCCGAACTTCTACAAGGGCATTGAATCGTTGGTGCGCTTCCTGTTGATTCTGGGCAAGTAAAGGAATTGTTGTTGGCACGGAACTGGCCGGTGAAGCGCTGGCCTTTTGCTTGCATCCAGCTTCTTGCGTTTTAACGCTATCTCACCTAGGCTCAAAGAGCTCTGTCGCTATTCTTCCGCTGCCGCCCCTGCCACGTTTGTAGTGCAAAGACACACAGATCTGTGCGGACACCGTTTGCACTGCTGTATGTTCATTCCGGCGAACTCTCTGCCGATTGCTACATTGCTGGTGCAACATATTGGGGTTTTGCACAGCAACCCACAACAAATGGGGTTTTCTCTCTTGACTCCTGCTTTCGGATGCTCGATAAAGTGGCAACAACTTGCGAGGCGGACCTCCCCGCCGAAAGGATTCGGGAGGGCTCGGAGTTATCCGAGTTACCAGCCACCACTCGCGCAGCGCTTTGAACGGAGCCGGAGACGGATTCACCATCGACCGGGCTCTGATCGAAGGCGTACAAGGGCAGCTCCCAGCCGGAGCTCGATGGACTCTGTGAGACTGATTTAGCGTCTTATCATCTTTACGGAGCTAGCCCTATTTCACACAGCAGACCGCCGTTTTGCGGAGGCCGCATTGCTGGCCAGATTGCGAACCGGCGGCGAGCGCGAGAACCGAGCCTGTGACGTGCAACGTACGGGCGCAAGGAGTACACGCTTGCTGAAACTAAAAAAGCTTCAGATTCTGGGCTTCAAATCCTTTTGCGACCGCACCGAGTTGAAGTTTCCCGGTGACGGCATCGCGGCCATCGTCGGCCCGAACGGCTGCGGCAAGTCGAACATCTCCGACGCCATTAGCTGGGTGCTTGGCGAGCAGAGCGCCAAGAGTCTGCGCGGCGCCCACATGACGGACGTGATCTTTGCGGGCACGCGCGAGCGCAAGCCCACCGGCATGGCCGAGGTCACGCTGCACCTGATCGACCCGCAGGTGTACGAAGGCAGGATCGATGCGCCGGTTATCGAGATTCAGGACGAGATGCCCGAACAGGACTGGGACGAGTCCTCGCTGCGCGCACAACGCGAGCGCGAGGTCGAAGAGTACACCGAGGAGATGCGTCCCGGCCAGACCGACGAAATTGAAGTAGCGGCCGCTGCGGCCGCAGGCAACGATCTTTCCGCCGCCGCTCCTGGCACTGCGCCCGCAGTCGCCCAGGAGTCCACTCCGTCGTCTTCCGCAGGCGACGGGGCTTCCTCTGTGTCTCCGGAGGCCGTGCCTCCGGAGACCAAGGCAGCCATGCGAGCGTGAGCGGCCAGCAGGTGGTTCTCAAAATTCGCCGCCGCAAGTTCAAGTCAACCTTCAAGAAGGGCGAGATTGCGGTTACGCGCCGCCTGTTCCGCAGCGGCGAAAGCGAATACCTGCTGAACGGCAAGCTCTGCCGCTCTGCGCGACATTCAGGACATCTTCATGGGAACCGGCCTGGGGCCGGAATCCTACGCGCTGATCGAGCAGGGACGCATTGGGCAGATTCTCAGTTCGAAGCCAACCGACCGCCGCAACATCATCGAAGAGGCTGCGGGAATTACAAAGTTCAAGACGCGCAAGCGGCTGGCCGAAGCGCGTCTTGGCGGATGCGAAGCAGAACCTTGCGCGCATCAACGACATCTTCGACGAAGTCACCCGGCAGATGAATTCGCTGAAACGTCAGGCCGCCAAGGCCGAGCGCTACGCCAAGCTGCGCGACGAGATGCGCGGACAATTGCGCATCGTGCTGGCCAGCCGGTTGACCGAACTGGAAGCCCAGGCGCGGCAGGTTGAGGCCGAACTGGCGCAGCTTACCGAGGTTCTGCACCTGCGCACCGAGGCCGTGCAGGCGATGGATTCCGAGCACGCCGAGCGCACTCAGCACGGCTACGCCATCGACACGGCAATCAAGCAAACGCGCGAGCGGCTGAGCCAGGTTCATCTGGAGATGGAGCGAGCCACCGCACGCCGCCGCAACAACGAAGAGCGCTGCGCCGAACTCACCGCGCGCGCCGCCGCAGCCGAGGCCGAAGCCAGCAGCGCGAGCGGCCAGTTGCAGCGTCTGGAGGACGAACTCTCGGCCAACCAGCAGGTTGCTGGAGTGCGCAGCCGCCGATGTAGCAAGCGCGCAGCAGGAGCGCCAACAGCGCCAGTCCGAATCGCAGCAGGCTGCGCAGCGGCTGATGGAAGTGGAGCGCAACCAGGAGCAACAGCGCCGCCAGATGCTTGATGCGGTGAACGCAGCCTCCGGCGTGCGCAACCGCATCACGCAGGCCGAGGAGCGCATCGCCGCCCTGCAACGCGAGACCGAACGCCTGCAGCAGGAGCTGAACTCGGCAAACCAGCAGGTGGAGTCCTTCGGCGGACAGCGCGGCCAGATCAGCCTTGAGTTTGAATCGGCAACCGAGCTGTCGCGCTCCATCGCGGCTCGCCTGGCAGAAGCGCGGGCGCAGATTGCGGAGAAGCGCGCGGCGGAGATCGAAGCCAAGAAGCAGTTGGACATGATGCGCTCGGAGTCCGCGAAACTGCAAGGCAAGCGGGCCTCGCTCGAAGCGGTAATCAAGGAGCACGGCTTCTCGACGGAGTCCGTGCGCAAGCTGCTGCGCTCCGGACAACTGACGGGAGACAGCGCTCCGGTTGGCGTGCTGGCGGACTTCATCGAAGTGGAAGACAAGTACGAAGGCGTGGTGGACGAGTTCCTGCGCGATGAGTTGAACTTCCTCGTCGTGAAGTCATGGGACGCGGCCAACGACGGACTGAACCTGCTGCGCAGCGACGTCGAGGGACGCGCAACGTTCCTTGTGCATCCCGACGACTCGCAGGCGAAATTCAGCTTCGTCTTCGACGAGACCATGCGCACGCATCTGCGCGAAGACCGCGTAATCCCGCTGAAGGATTGCATTCGCGTGCCGGAAGACTTTGGCACTTCGCTGGAAGTGATTCTGCCGAAGCTTGGCAATGGCTACATTGTGCCGGATGCCGCGACCGGACGCGCGCTGGCACTGGAAAACCCCGATGCTTTCTACCTCGCGCTTTCGGGCGAATGCTTCCACAACGTGACCGTGACCGGCGGCAAGAAGCTGGCCGAGGGTCCGCTGCAGATGAAGCGCGACCTGCGCGAGGTGCAGCGCCAGTTCGAAGAGCTGGCACGCAAGCTGGCCACGCAGGAAAGCTTTGTGGCACAGCTTGGCAGCGAGATTCAAGCGTTGACCTCGTTGCTGGAGCAGTTGGAGGCCGAGCGCCGCGACTGCGAGCAGAAGGTGATGACCAGCGGCCACAGCCTGCGCCAGCTTGAGAGCGAGATGACGCGCGTTCGCGACCGCATCGCCGGATACGAGCGCGAGCTGCTGCGCGTGGCCGGCGAGCGCCAGAGCCGCGAGGCTTTCATCGCAGAGCGCCAGCAGGAGTTGGAACAGCAGGAAGCGAAGCGGCTGCAACTGGAGGCGCAGATGTCTGCCGCGCAGGAGCACGTCGCCGAGTTGCGCCTGGCGCGTGATGCCGCAGCACAAGCCGCCAGCGAAGTGATGGCCCGCGTCGCCGGACTGGAGGAGCGCCGTCGCGCTGCCGCCGCATCGCTGGCGCGAATCCAGTCGATGGTCGCGGAGGTGAATCAGCGGGTGAATTCGCTGCACGGCCAACTGGAAGGCGCAGCCGCCGAGAAGACGCAGCGCGAGCAGGAGAACGAAGCTGCTGGCGTGCCAAGCTGGTGGAGTGGCAGAGCGAGCGCGAGCAGGCGCAGGCACGCGAGCAGGAGCTGGCGGCCGAAAGCGAACAGGTCCGCGCACGGCTGGTCGAAATCGAAGTCGAACTGAAGGCCGCTCGCGAAGTTCTGGACGGGGTTCGCGACCGTCGCGGCGAGTTGAGCGCGCAGGCCGCAAAAGCCACCAGCGACACCGGGCATCTGGTCGAGACCTGTATTCAGGAGCTGGGCCAGAGCCGCGAAGAGCTGCTAGCCGACCCCGCTCTGGTACTCCAGACAGGCGATGAACTGGCGGCAACCGACGCCAGCTATCGCGAGATGCGCGCTCGGCTGGAAGGCATGGGGCCGGTCAACATGATGGCCCTGGAAGAGTACACGGAGACGACGCAGCGGCACGACTTTCTGGAGACCCAGCGCAAGGATCTGCTGGACTCGATCGAAAACACGCAGAGCACGATCAAGGAGATCGAGGAGATCTCGCGCGGCAAGTTCAACGACGCGTTCGCGATCATCAATGCCAACTTTACGCGCACCTTCAAGAAGCTGTTTGGCGGCGGCGAAGCATGGATGAAGCTGACCGACGAGGAGAACTCCGCCGAGAGCGGCATCGACATTGTGGCCTCGCCTCCGGGCAAGAAGATGCAGAATGTGCTGCTGCTCTCCGGCGGTGAAAAGGCGATGACCGCGCTGTCGCTGCTGGTAGGCATCTTCCAGTTTGCGCCCGCACCGTTCTGCATTCTCGACGAGGTGGACGCGCCGCTGGATGAAGCGAACGTGACCCGCTTCGGCGAACTGATGCGCGAGATGAGCATCGAGACCCAGTTCATCCTCATCACTCACCACAAGAAAACGATGAGCATGGCGCCGGTGATGTACGGCGTCACCATGCAGGAGCCGGGTGTGTCGCGCATTGTCAGCGTGCGCTTTGGTGCTGGCAAGGAAGAGCCCGAGGCAGTATCGGCTTAGGATGCATGCTGGCGTGTTGTGTAGCCTTTCACCAGTCTTGCCGAAGCTGGTGAGAGGCCGCGCGAAGAGGCAATTCTATAGGTCATAGTCCTCCGGTTACTGAAGTGTTGCTGTTCTTTGTTGCTTCCCTATCCGGAATGTGATTAGCGGGTTACACGTCTTTTTGCTCGTTTGTGTGCCTGTGCAGTCACGGGGCAAGGTATACGTCGATCCTCTTCAACTCCTCTGTTTACAAGGACATGGCAACTCTTCTCTTTCTTGTCAATTGTTTTTTTGGGAAATTTTGAAGCGTTGTGCAAAGGAATCTGACACTCGGCGTTGACAAAATCGACCCACTGTTTAGAATCGTCTTTCGAATTGTTCGAACTATCCAGTGACTACGAAACCAAACGACCCCATTCTTCTTCGGACCGACTTCCCTGACTTGGAACTCCATGCCAGCGGAAAGGTGCGCGACGTGTACCGTGTAGATGACGAGCGGCTGCTGTTCGTTGCCACGGACCGGATCTCAGCGTTTGACTACGTCCTTGCCTCCGGCATTCCGGAGAAAGGGCGAGTACTGACGCAACTTTCGCTGTTCTGGTTTGATTTCTTGAAAGACATAGTACCCAATCACCTTGTGACCGCCGATGTCAGCCAGTATCCCGGAAGCATTGCAGCGCCATGAGCCGGAGTTGCGTGGCCGGTCGATGATTGTCGTGCGAGCCAACATGTATCCGGTGGAGTGCGTTGTGCGCGGCTATCTTTCCGGCTCCGGCTGGAAAGAGTACCAGCAGAGCGGCTCGGTTTGCGGCATCAAGCTTCCCAAGGCAATGCGAGAGAGCGACAAACTGCCCGAGCCGATTTTTACTCCGGCGACCAAGGCAGCAAGCGGACACGACGAGAATATTTCCTTCGAGGAAATGACAAAGCACGTCGGCAACGCCGACAGCGAAACCCTGCGCAAGCTGAGCCTGAGTGTTTATAAAAAGGCAGCCGATTACGCGCTGACCAAGGGCATCATCATCGCCGATACCAAGTTTGAATTCGGTCAGACGGCGAATGGTGTCGTGCTGGCCGACGAAGTACTGACTCCGGATTCCTCGCGCTTCTGGCCAGCGGACAGCTATGCTCCGGGCAAGGCGCAGTTGAGCTATGACAAGCAGTACGTGCGCGACTACCTGGAAGAGATTCGCTGGGAGAAGAAGCCACCTGCACCGGCGCTGCCCGAAAAAGTGCAGCAGAATACCAGCGCAAAATACATGGAAGCGTATCGTCGTTCTGACCGGGCGAGAACTGCCTCAGGGCTAGGCCGATGAACTGGTCTGGACTGGCTGATCGCGGGAATTCTCGTGCTCTCGGCGATTCACGCCGCGGCCCAGGGCTTTGTGTTTGAGCTGTTTTCGCTGGCGGGCACAGTGTTTGGATACCTTCTGGCAGCATGGGAATATCCGGTTGCGGCAAGGTATCTTGTGCCTTACGTCAAGAATGACGTGGTGGCAGGCGGTGCGGCATTTCTGCTGATCTTTTTGGCGGTAGTGATTTTGGCAGGAGTTGCAGGCCGCATTGTGCGCTGGGCAACTACGAGCGCGGGTATGCAATGGTTCGACCGGTTGCTGGGCGGAGTATTTGGTCTTCTGCGCGGAGCGCTGATCGTGATGGTAATGGTGATGGCAATGGCGAGCTTTCTGCCGTCCTCTGATGCGCTGGCGAAGTCTCAGTTTGGCACCGTACTTTTTAGTTGCCGGGCGGGCGCGCAGTTTATGCCGGCCCGGGTGATTTGAAACAGAAGTTCCGCGATGGCCTGAAGGCGCTTGAGCGGATTCGCGACAATCCGGCAAGGCAGAGCAGAGCCGCGAACGAAATGATTTTTTATGATGCTCTCAGCTGGAAATGTGGGAGCAAAGAGGCTGCACCGGACTCGAATGGGGCATGCCCGAAATGCACGTAGTTTTATATTGCACTAAAGGAAAGAGAGGCTCTCGGTGAGGGACCAGCTTGAGGCTCTTGTTACACAGATGTATCAAAAGCGGAATTTTATACTCTGAAGCAGTGCGTGAATTCAGAAAACGATTCATACTAACCGTTCTCGAGCAGAACAATGGCAATCAATGTAAAGCTGCAAGACAATTAGGGATGCATCGCAATACTCTCAGCCGGACCATCACCGAGCTGGAGCTGGACGTGCGCGCGGTACGAGCGGGCATCCGGCGTCCGCCTAAGAGCGAAAAGCCATGTGTGATGGAGAAGAAGATTGCTCGCTAGCCGAATGTAATGTACCCTGAGGGCCGCCTTCGTGCGGCCCTTTTGCTTTCCGGGAGAACTCGGAGTGGCCGCTTACTCTCCCGGTTGAATGTAAGGTTGGTCTATCTGATATAGCTGCGTGCGCTTCCCCCCGTTCTTGTCCGTGAACAGGATATCGATGCCGCGCTTTTCCTGCCTCGCCGGGAAAGTTTGATTGACTGGCAATTCCGCGCAATTAGACCATTGGTAATCCATACAGGAGATGCTCAATTGCTCCCCGCCATTTTCCTGGACAGTCATCGTATTCACGGTGTAGGGGGACATACCGAAGCAATATGCATCAATCTCACGCCAGGGGCATCCCTCCAAAGCTCTCTCTGATGGGCCGAGTGCCTCGTAGCTTTCAGCGCTTAATACCTTGACCTGAAGCGGGTAGTCTTTTGCGCCAGCGCTTCCTGACAAAGTAGCCAAAACAAAAATGAATCCGAGCATGACCGCAATATGTCTCGTCATCTTGTGTGCAATGCTTTCCAGCATCGCCCTCCGTTTGGTTTCTCGCGTGATACACATTGGGATGCCAGTTAGAGGAATAGGGGAATAGATTTTGCGACGCAGGGCAGGCTCTTACAGTTCGACCATAAAACAAGAACCGAGCTCCCGCAATGCGAGAGCTCGGTTCAAAATCCGAGGAGGGCACTTTCGCCGTCTTCCTTGGTTCACCGTAGCTATAAACTACTGGTTTCTGTGCGCACCGGAGGGCTTTCTTCCTGCTTCTGGCAGTCCCTTCAAGACCTCTCCATCCGTGAAGTTGATGTTAAAGGCGTCGCCTTCGCTAGTGTACTCGCTGGGAACACCTTGAATGATGAGTTGCGTCCCAGGCTTGGGTACGCGAGTTGCGGGAAGCGGCGTTTTAAGGGCCAGGGTGATATCCGACTTCTTCGCATCAATGTCGTCGGCGCTGCCGGCGAGCTTCAGCGAATCGCGTGAGGCATCGATGACATCGGCGACCAGTTGTACGGGCTTACCCTTGATTGCGCTCCATACCTGGTCGCTGGCGTCTTTGTTGCCGCTGGTTAGGATGAACTCCCACTCGGCGAAGGAGAGTTTATCCGGCGTATTCTTCTTGAGCATGTCGGCGGCCTGATCGGCAGGCGAAGGCGCGGGCGCAACCGTGAATCCGGCAGGAATCGTCGGCGCAGTCTTGGCCGAGGCGAGCAACTCATCAAAGCCATCTGCTCCGCCATGATAACGGACGTACTGATTCTTGGCGTACGCAAGCAGCTGCGGGTTGTTGGACTCTGCGGCCGCCTTGGCGATCCAGAACAGACCGTCAACCACGATCGGCTTGGGCTCGAGATAAGAGAGCGCCAGCAGATAGATGCTGTTCACATCGGTCGGCTGGGCAGCGACCACTTCTTTCAAGTTCTGCTGCGCGACCGGGTAGTCCTTGGCCTGCAGAGCTGCATGACCCACTGAGCCGAGAAAGATCACGCGGAACGAGGACTTCATCGTGTTCCACTGCTCGTCGGTGTAGCCTTCGGGCTTCGTCGCGGTCTGGAGGATCTGGAGTCCGCGGCTGCCGAGTTGTCCGGCTTGCTGCAATAAGTTGGCGGCATCGGTTCCGCCGGCCTGAGCCTGGGCGCGGTCGAGATAGCTGAGCAAGGCGAGCGCAGTTAGGTTATTCGTATCCACCTTGAGCAGGCGGTCAGCGGTAGTCTTAATCTGTGCGGGATTGTTGAGCTGCTGGTAGGTCTTGAGGAGAATTTCGAGACCGTCTTCCTTCATTACGCTGTTGGGATAGGTCTGGAGATAGCTCTCCATCAATTGAGCTTTTTGCGCCGGGTCTTTGGCATTGACGGCGGCAACGTAAGCGTTGTACTCGTTGGGATCCTGGATGACCTTTTTCTGCTGCTGGGCTGGGGCGCTAGCTCCCGCCGCAGGTTGCTGCTGTCCCGCAGGGGCCTGCGCTTGCGCGGCCACGCCGGCGACAACAAGCAATGACACAATGAGGGACTTCTTCATTCTCTTGCTCCTTAAGAACCTTGAGGAATCTGCGACTCACTCCTCGACATACCGTGTGAGGAATACACGGTCGTGCCGGATACGACAGAAGGTGGTACATGGGTCATGCAAAATCGGCGCCCAACTCTGAAACCGCGATTATAGGGACGCACCATCGGTTAAGGCAAGCATCCTATTGGCTCATGTTCTGCAACGCCCAACAGAGATGGGATGCAGAGACCGGCTTTTTGGGATGTGACATCACCATCCTGTCACGATGTAAGGAGTTCGTGCTGTTCAAGGCTGGCGAAAGGAGCAACACGTGAATCAAAACATCGCAATTTCGGGGCAGACTGCAGTGATCACCGGAGGCAGCGGAGGCATCGGCGCGGGCATCGCGCTCCGGTTGGCCTCAATGGGAGCGAAGACGGTCATTATCGGCCGGAACCGGACGACGCTGGATGCGGTCGCCCAGCAGATTACCTCGAAGAATGGCGAATGCCTGGCCCTCGTTTGCGATGTAGAAAGCGAAGCCGAGATAGAGCGGGCTGCCGTCGAGATTAATCGTTCGATGGAAGCGCCGCAGATTCTGGTGAACTGCGCAGGAGTGGGACTGCTGGGGCGCCAGTTGCTGGATTGCAGCGCGGAGGATTGGGAGCGCGTCATCAACACCAACCTGCGCGGGGTCTTCTACGCCATTCGAGCATTTGCGCCGGCGATGGTGAAACGCCAGAGCGGCCACATCATCAACATCTCATCTATTGCAGGAAAGAATCCGCTACCTGGCGGCGCCATCTATGCGGCCAGCAAATGGGGACTGAATGGGCTCAGCTACTCGCTGGCTGAGGAATTGCGCGTCCACGACGTCCGGGTCAGCGTGGTGTGCCCCGGTTCGGTAAACACCGGCTTTTCCCGTCACGATGGACACGTACTGAGCCGGATGCTCATTCCCGACGACATCGCCCAGGCCGTCGCGATGCTGGTGACGCAGCGGCCGCAATCCTTCATCAGCGAGGTGATTATGCGTCCGACACAGAAGCCCTAGAAGTGCACGGGGACGGTGGACAGAAAAGCTGAAGGCCGCCGGAATGGCGGCCTCCTCGCAAAACCTGAAACGGTGTTTTAGAAGTGATAGGAAACGCCCATGCAAGCCTGAGCGCGCGCCTGGAGATCAATTCCCGGAGCGACCTTGCCTGCAACCTGAGCGATGGCGAAATCAACCTGCAGCGGCGATCCCTCGATGTGCGGAACCGCACGAACGAAGTAGCTTAGTGAGGTCGGGACGGTAGCTGTATTGCCGAGTCCCTGAATGTAACGGGGCTGCTGCAAAGCTTCCGAACCAAAGATCAGAGCGGACTTCGGTCCCTTGACGACAAAAGCAGCGGCGCCGAAGAGGCGGCCCTGCCAGTGCGGAGCATTGCCGGCAATACCCAGAATCGAGGCATTGGTGACCTTCTCGCCAAAGCTCAGCAGGAAGGGGAGCTTCTTCACCTGGGTGACTGTCTTGGTGGCAACAATGTAAAAGTCGCCATTGGTATTCGTCGGAGCCACGGGATTTGCAGCCACGAACCAAGTTACGCGCTGTTCACCGATGCGGCCAACAGAGCCCACGGCGATGGCCGGAACCCATTTGGTCTTGAAAGCGTTTTCGTTGACGATCTTCAGCTTGCCGTGAAATTCATTGTAGCCCCGGCCGGAACATTTCGCTGTCCGGGCTGCTGCCCAAAGAGCTGAATGCGCCGGTGTAGCCGAATTCAAAGTGCTTGGCCACGCCCTCGGTGACTGAGAACTGATAATCGTTGCCGATTACGCTGCCCGAGTTCAGGTAGTGAAAGGCGACTTCCGGCTTGCCGAATTTTGTATTGGGTGAGGCTGTGGTGTAAGCGAAAGGCGTAAGGAACGCACCGGTCTGGCCATCCCAGTTCAAACCCTGGGCGAATGATGTCTGTGAAAATGCGGTGATTACTATAAAGGCGAGTGCAGCGAGGAGCTTCTTAATGTTCATTTGGGGTATATGTCTCCTAAAAAATCTTCAGATTCAGTTCCTTTGCGCATCCGAGTGTCATGGGCAAGCCCGCTCATTGCGCGCCCCGGGGATGTGCGGGACAGAAGATTAAAGTCTTCCGCCATCCTCGCGTCCCCGGGATTAAATCCAGAACTGAATCATCTTACTCTTTTAGTCGCCATAGCCACTATTGCTTTCAATGGTTACCTTGCCGCGGAACATCCGATACAAGAAGACGAAATAACCGAGGGCAATCACCATGCCGATGATCCACCACCGCAATCCAACCTGCAGCGCATAGCTGGCGGTGATCGAGTTCGCAATGGTCAGGTTGTACTGCGGATCAATTGCCGGCAGGATCACCGGATACAGCGCGTAGACCGCTCCCACCAGCATGAACGCCAGATACAGCGCTCCGGAGACGAAAGCGCAGGACCTCCTGCCTTCCCTTCTGGAAGACGAAGACCCCGACCAGGCTGGCAAATACGAGCACCGGAATTGCGTATCCAATCGGCAGCGCGTTGAAGTTGGCGCGGAGCTCGGGATGAATTGCAAGCGTGGCGACCAGGCTGAGGAGAGTGAGCACAAGCAGAACCGGAGTCAGTACCAGCGAAGTCTTGCGCGCCCGCTCATTCAGTTCGCCGTCGGTCTTCACGACAATGTAGTTGGCGCCATGCACGCAGAGCGCAACCAGAGCAACCACGCCGGACAGCACCGTGTACCAGTCCAGCACGCCCGGATGCGCACCGACGTTCCAGTTGGTCCACAGCGGAAGGAAGAAATAGTGATCCGCTCCGAGCGGCAACGCCTCGCACCACGTTGCCCAGTGCCGCACCGTAGAAGATCGGCCAGCAGCAGACTGCCGATCGAGAAGATTCCGTCAAAGAAGTTGGCCCAGATGCCATCCTGAATATGGGTGCGGAATTCCACGCCAATCGCGCGCAGCATCAGCAGCCACAGCACCATCATCAGCGGCAGATAAAAGCCGCTGAAGCTCGATGCATAAAGCTGCGGAAAGACGAAGTAGAGCACGCCACCGGTGGCAAGCAGCCAGACTTCGTTGCCGTCCCACACCGGACCAATTGATCGGATAATCTTTTTCCGTTCATCGTCGGTGCGTCCGAGGAAAAGGTGCAGCGCACCGGCGCCAAGGTCAAAGCCGTCCAGAATGACGTAAACGGTCAGCATGACGGAGATAATCGCAAACCAAAGCAATCCCATGTTAGTTCCTCCTCGCGGCATTAAAATCATTGCTCTTTACGAGCGTCGGGCCAAAGTTCTCCACGTGATCCGGCCCATGAGCAAGTTCGCGCTGCACCAGGAAGAGAAACAGGATTGCCAGCAAGCTGTACATTCCGAAAAAGCCGAGCAGTGTGAACCACACGTTCGCCGCCGAGACCGACTTGGAAAAACCGTCAATCGTACGCAGCACTCCGTAGATCAAATATGGCTGGCGGCCAATCTCAGCCGTCATCCATCCGGCAGTGTTGGCGATGAAGGGCAGAGGGAAGCTCAGCATGATAACCCAGAGCAACCACTTGGTTTCGATATAGCTTTTTGCGCACAGATCTGAATGCCGGAGATCAGCATGACGAGCATGAAGATGGTGCCCAGCCCAACCATGATGTGGTAGGCGTAGTAGAGCAGCGGGATATTGGTCGGCCACTCGGACTCGGGGAATGAACTGAGTCCACGCACCGGCGCCTTCCAGTCGCGGTTCACCAGGAAGCTCAGCGCCCGGGGCACGACGAGCGGATTATCAATGCTCTTGGTTTCGACGTTGGGCTGGCCCAGGATCACCAGATCGGCCGTTTTGGTGTCGAAGTGAGCTTCCATCGCGGCCAGCGCCGCGGGCTGATAGTGGGCGAGGTTGTGGCCCTGCCCGTCGCCCGTCGGTCCAATCACCAGCAGCGAGGAGATGATTCCGGCAACCACGCCGACCTTGATGAAGATCTTTCCCTGCTCAACGTACTTCTCGCTGAGCAGGTAATAGGCGCCAACGGCAGCCATCACAAATGCGCCGGTCACCGCCGCGCCGGCCATGTTGTGCGCATATTGCCAGAGCGCCCAGGGATTCAGCACCAGGCCCCAGAAACTGCTCAGAGTCACCGAGCCGTCGGCAGTTGCGCGGTAGGCCACCGGATGCTGCATCCACGCGTCGGTGGCGATGATGAAGTAGCCGGAGAGCCAGGAGCCGAAGAAAACGGCAACGCCGGTCCACCAGTGGGCGAGTCTTGCTCAGGCGCTTCTCACCGAACAGAAACAGACCAAGGAAGGCCGACTCCATGAAGAAAGCAAAGGTTCCTTCCATCGCCAGCGTCTGTCCAATGACACCGCCGGCGAACTTGGAAAAATGCGACCAGTTGGTTCCGAACTGGAATTCCATCGGAATGCCGGTGACGACGCCGAAGACGAAGCTGATGCCGAAGATCTTCGCCCAGAATCGCGCGGCCTTGTTGTACCGCTCATCGTTCTTCCAGAGACCGATGCTCTCCAGCGCAACGATCAGCGGAGCCAGTCCCATGGTCAACTGTGGAAACAGGTAATGGAAGGTAACCGTGAATGCGAAATGCAGTCGATGTATTAAGTACGGCGGAGTCCATAAGCCCCACTCACAATTCTTTATATTTTTTCTTGCGTGTGTTGCGCATCGCGCCGGCGGCAGCCGAACTGCGTGCGTGCTTTGGTTGAACTTTGTGGCAGGCATTCCGAGAACGCCTGGGTTGACTCCTGTTCGCCGCCTCGATTCACCTCGGCGATGTTCAATAGAGCAGATTGAACTCCCGATGCGGGAACCATCTCCGCAATCTTTGCCTCACGCAGCACCGACAACATTGCCGACTGCGCCCGCAGCCAAACCTCATGCACGGCACACTCGACATGACGATTACAAGATTTGTCCGAGGTGAGACAAAGATTCAACGCAATTGGCCCGTCGATGCTTTCGACAACGTCGAGCAAAGAAGCTTGCGCGCCGCGCGGAAGCAGTGAAAATCCGCCTACCACCCCGCGCCGGGCCCGAATCATCCCGCCCGGGCAAGTGCCTGAAGGATCTTGGAAAGAAAGCTTTCTGGCGCCTCCGTCGCTTTTGCGAGCACTGTTTTGGAGATGACTGTTCTGCTCCGGCTGGCTGGCCAGATGGATCATCACGCGAACTGCATAATCGGCGGCACGGGTCAGTTGCATAGAGTATAATGCCAATCTGGACTAGATTAGTCCAGATTGAACAGTATCCCCAGTGATTCGGCTTTTCAGTGACGTATAACGGCCGTCAGTGTGAGCGTTGTCACGAGTTCTTGCCGGCACCTCTTCCAGAACCACAGAGGGTGCTCCCGGCACTCCAAGAGCTGCGACAGTTCGGTTTACACTGGTACCGTGAATGCTGAGATCGTAGCTATCGGCTCCGAGCTCTTGACGCCCTTTCGCCAGGACACCAATTCCCTGTTCCTGACCCGGCGTCTCAATGAGCTTGGGGTGGAAGTCATCTTCAAAACCATTGTCGGCGACCGTCCCGAGCATCTTCTGCAGGCCAGCCGCATCGCGCTCTCCCGCGCCCACATCGTCATCTTTTCCGGAGGACTTGGCCCCACCGAAGACGATCTGACGCGCGAGTGCGTTGCCCAGGCGCTGGGCCTGGAGTTGCGCCGCGAATCACGAGATGGTGGCCGCGCTCTACACCCGTGCCGCAGCCCTGCGCATTCGCATGGCGGAAAACAACGTCAAGCAGGCCGACTACATCGCCGGCGCCGAGCTGCTGAAGAACTCGCGCGGCAGCGCCCCAGGGCAGTGGCTGGACACAGTTTACGAAGGCCAGCGGCGCGTGGTGATTCTTCTGCCCGGCCCTCCCTTCGAGTTGGAAGGCATGTTCAACGACCACTGCTTCGAGCGCCTCAAGCTGGTGCTGCCCGAAGAACATCTGGCGACCTGCGAGTTGAAGATCGCGATGGTGGCCGAATCCACGGCGGACCAGCGCGCGGCAGCCATCTACAAGGAATTTCCCGAGGTCGAAACCACCATCCTGGCGCAAGCAGGCGAGGTGCAATTTCATCTCAAGGCGCGGGCGCAACTCAGCAGGAGGCCGAGGAGCGAGTCGAGAAGCTGGCTTCGCTGCTTGAGGATGAATTTGCCGACGAGATTTTTTCCTCCGGCGGTGAGTCGCTGGAGCAGATTGTCGGCTACTTCCTGCAGATGCGCGGCGCTACCCTGTCGGTAGCCGAGAGCTGCACCGGAGGTCTGCTGGCCGAGCGCATCACCCGCATCAGCGGCTCCTCACGATACTTCATGGGCGGAGCGCTGGTGTATTCCGACCAGTTGAAGCGCGAATTCTGCGGCGTGCCTCCGCTGCTGCTGGCAAGCGATGGCGCAGTCAGCCGCCCCGTGGCCGCCGCGCTCGCCGAAGGAATTCGCCAGCGCTGCAAGACCACGCTCGGGATCGGAATCACCGGCATTGCCGGCCCCGGCGGCGGCACGAACGAGAAGCCCGTTGGACTTGGTTTACATCGCGCTCGCCGACGGCAAGCACACCGAAGTGGTGGAGCGCAGATTTCCCGGCGACCGTGACCGCGTTCGCTGGTTTTCCACGCAACTGGCGCTCGATCTGTTGCGCCGCAAGCTCCGGTAACCTATGCGCCTGTTTGTTGCATTGGACATCGACGAAGCCATCCTGCAGCGGCTGGACGATTATGTGCGCACCCTGCAACCTCGCCTGCCCGGAGTGCGCTTTGTGCGCAGCAACACCTATCACGTCACGCTCAAGTTTCTCGGCGAGGTGCCGCGACGCGGACGCGGTGCGCGCGCGTCTGCGTGAGGTTCACGCCGCAGGCTTCCAGATCAACGTTGGCGGCGTCGGCTTCTTCCCCAATGCACGCGCGCCGCGAGTCTTCTGGGCTGGGGTGCATGCTCCGGCGCTGCCGGGGCTGGCGCAGGCGGTCGATCAGTCGCTGGAGGCGCTGGGCTTTCCGCCGGAGCGCGAGTTTCATCCTCATCTCACGCTGGCGCGCAACGGCTCGGGGAGACCGCGGCCAGTGCGCGGCGAGCCGCCGCCGGGAGCATTTGCACAGCTTCCTGGAATTGTGGCTTCGAGTCCGGCACCAGAGTTCGGTACAATGACGGCGCGCCAATTCTTTTTATACGAAAGCAGGCTGTCGCCCAGCGGAGCCGACTTACTACAAGCTCGACGCCTTCGCGCTCGCATTAGTGGGCGTGCCTGCTATAAACATGAATATGAGTTATTCCATTCTGATCGCCATTGCCGCCGGTTCTTATCTTTTCGGCTCGATTCCCTTCGGCTACATTCTGGTGCGCGTCTTCCAGGGAATCGATGTGCGTTCGATCGGAAGCGGCAACATCGGCGCAACCAATGTGGCCCGCACGCGGCGGCAAGGGGTTGGCCATCGCCACGCTGGTGCTGGATGCGTTCAAGGGCTGGCTGCCGGTGTTTCTCGTACTCACGCTGCCTGTATTCCATGCTTCCAGCCCGGCGCAACTGCATACGCTGGCCACCTTCGCCGCGCTGATGGCCGTGATCGGACACATGTTTCCGGTATG
Organism: uncultured Acidobacteriota bacterium; assembly: GCA_963786435.1. Taxonomy (GTDB): domain Bacteria; phylum Acidobacteriota; class Terriglobia; order Terriglobales; family Acidobacteriaceae; genus TOLSYN. The sequence continues at coordinate 186,073 of CAWAZK010000001.1, read as the reverse complement.
GCTCGGCTTCAAAGGAGGCAAGGGCGTTGCCACCGGGCTCGGCGTCTTTCTGGCGCTTGCGCCCAAAGTTGTGCTGATCGCCTTGGCGTTGTTCCTCGTCATTGTGGCGCTCACCCGTTACGTTTCACTGGGTTCGATTCTCGCTGCCGCTGCGTTTCCGGCCGCATTGTGGTGGCTTGAGAGGGATTCGTTTCCCGCTGCCGCACTGGCCATGTGCGCCGCCGCAGCACTGCTGATTATCGTTCGTCACCACCAGAACATCGCGACGCCTGTTGGCCGGCACCGAAAGCCGCTTCGGCGCAAGAAAGGCATAGTTTTCATGGCAAGAATCGCAGTCATCGGCGCTGGAGCCTGGGGCACCGCGCTGGCCATTGCGCTGGCGCGCGGAGGCTCGCACCAGCTCAAGCTTTGGGCTTACGAAAAGGAAGTGGTCGAGTCCATCCGCGCCACTCACGTCAACGAAGCATTTCTTAGCGGCTGCCGCTCTGCCGGAGAGCATTGAAGCCACCCAGAATCTGGCCGAAGCCATCTCCGGCGCGGAGATCGTGCTCAGTGTCATGCCCTCTCATCATGCGCGGCGTGTCTGGAGCCAGATGAAGCCGCTGCTTGATCCGGAGATGCTGCTGGTTTCCGCCACCAAGGGGATCGAGAACGATTCCCTGCTGCGCATGACCGAGGTCATCACCGACGTGCTCACCCAGGCGAAGGCAGCTTTCAGCCGCGCCTGTGTGCGCTCAGCGGGCCGACATTTGCGCGCGAGGTCGCCAAGGGCTATCCTACCGGCGCCAGCGTGGCTTCCGCCGATTCCAAGCTCTCTGTTCAGGTTCAGGAGCTTTTCAGCGATGCCAATTTCCGTCTTTACCGCAACGATGATGTGATCGGAGTGGAGCTGGGAGGCTCGGTCAAGAACGTGATTGCCATTGCCGCCGGAATCGTTGACGGCATCGGCTACGGCCACAACACGGTGGCTGGACTGATCACTCGTGGACTCGCTGAGATGACTCGCCTCACCGTCGCCTGCGGAGGACGCGCCGAAACCATGGCCGGACTCTCCGGCCTGGGAGACCTGGTGCTGACCTGCACCGGCGGGCTCTCGCGCAATCGCAGCGTAGGCGTCGAACTCGGGCGCGGGCGCAAGCTCGACGAGATCATTGCAGACATGCACGGCATGGTCGCCGAAGGCGTATTGACCACCAGTGCCGCGGTCGGTCTCGCGCATTCGGTAGGCGTGGAGATGCCAATCACCGAGCAGATGCACTTGATTCTGCAGCACGGCAAGGCTCCGGGCGAGGCCATTCGCGACCTGATGAATCGCCCGCTAACGCAGGAAAGCGCACTCTATCGCATCTAGTTCAGTCCGCCTGTTTATAATTGAAAGCGCAATGATTCAGACGCTATTTGGAAGCCTCGACCAGCCCGAAGAAAAAAAGACATCGCTCTTTGAGCGCATGAAGCAGGCGGTGACGCGCACCCGTGAAAATCTCACGGAGCGCATCGAGGAGGTTGTCAGCTTCCGCAAGGATATCGACGCCGAGCACGCTCGACGATCTGGAAGCCACCCTCATTGCTGCCGACCTCGGCACCACGACCACGAGTGAAGTGCTCGCCGCGATGCGTGAGAAGGTGGATCGCAAGCAGATTGGCGACACTACCGCGCTCAAGCGCGTGCTTAAGGACGAACTGCTTGCCATTCTCAATCGGGCCACGGCAACCAACCCACAGGTAGTAGCCGATCCGCCGGAGATCATTCTCGTAGTGGGCGTCAATGGCGTGGGCAAGACTACGACGATCGGCAAGCTGGCGCACTCGCTGCGGGCGCAGGGCAAAACCGTTCTGCTCGCCGCCGCCGATACCTTCCGCGCCGCCGCCATCGATCAGCTTGAGATCTGGGGTGAACGCACTGGCACCGAGGTCATCAAGACCAAGCCGGGAGGCGATCCCTCAGCCGTACTGTTTGACGCATTGCAAGCGGCCAAGGCGCGCAAGACCGACTACGTCATTGTGGATACCGCCGGACGCCTGCACAACAAACAGCATCTGATGGCCGAGCTTGAAAAGATGTACCGCACTGCCAATCGCCTGATTCCCGGCGCTCCGCATGAGACGTTGCTGGTGATGGACGCCACGACCGGCCAGAACGGATTGCAACAGGCCAAGGTCTTCACCGAAGCGGCGGGCGTGACCGGAATCGTCCTCACGAAGCTGGACGGCACCGCCAAAGGGGGCGTGGTGGTCGCAATTTCGCGCGAGATGAACCTTCCCGTGCGCTACGTCGGCGTGGGCGAAAAACAATCGGACCTGATTCCATTCAACGCGGTCGACTTTGTCGATTCGCTGTTTGCCTAAGCCATGTCGATCAAGACCGATCAACTCTTTCTCAGGCAGGCTCTTGAACTGGCTGCGCGCGGCCGCGGTCTGGCCTCGCCCAATCCTATGGTGGGGGCTGTCATAGTTGACGAGCGCGGACGCATCGTTGGCCGTGGCGTTCACCTCTATGCCGATCTGAAGCACGCCGAGGTGCTGGCCATCGAAGAGGCGGGCGGGTTGGCACGCGGAAACACGCTCTACCTTAATCTGGAGCCATGCTCGCACACCGGACGCACCGGCCCTTGCGCCGACGCGATCATCGCCGCCGGAATCGCGCGCGTTGTCTGCTGCATGGAAGACCCGAATCCGCGGGTCGCTGGGAAGGGATTTGAGAAACTACGCGCCGCAGGAGTCGAAGTCGAAGTTGGAATCCTTCAGGCCGAGGCCCGGCGGCTGAACGAGAGCTTTGCCCAGCACATCCGCACCGGTCTGCCGTTTGTAACGCTAAAAGCTGCAATGTCTCTCGACGGAAAAATTGCGGGTCCATCCGCGTCCGAGATGCGAGCGACAGCGTCGGATACCTCTGCTCCGAGTGCGAGTCACATTACCGGGGAAGGTGCTCGCCAGCGCGTGCATGAAATGCGTCATGCGAGCGATGCGATTATGGTCGGCGTTGGCACTGTGATCGCCGACGATCCCTTGCTTACCGACCGCAGCGGACGCCCACGCCGCCGGCCCCTGCTGCGCGTAATTCTGGACTCCTGCCTGCGCCTGCCGCTAAGCTCGCGCGTTGTCCAAACCGCACGCGAAGATGTCATCGTCTTCTGCTCCTTTGCCGAGGAGAACAAGCGTAGCGCCCTGGAATCTTGCGGCGTGCGGGTTGAGCAGGTGGAGATCGAAGCGCCGGTTCCGGGCAACGAACCGCTCCCGCACGACGGGCGTCCTGATCTTTATCGTGTCTTCGCCGATCTGGGAGCCGAGCAGATCACCAGCCTGCTCGTCGAGGGCGGAGCCGCTGTCAACTGGGCTTGTCTTCGCGCCCGTCTTGTCGATAAACTCGTGCTCTTCTACACACCGCGAATCTTTGGCCCCGTCGGCGCCACTCCTTGGCTGGAGGGACAGGGCGCTCTGCCCATGGGTGAGGACATTCGCTCCTCCAACATTGAGATCGAGCGCTTTGGAGAGGATTTTGCGGTAGAAGCCTATTTGCGTGACCCATATCAACCGCTCCGGCCACAAGGCTGAGAGAGGAGCTCTTATCATGTTTACTGGAATCGTCGAAGAAGTTGGATACATCGCCCGCATCGATCAGAACGGAGAGAACCGCCGAATCGTGATCGAGGCGAAGAACGTAACCAAGGAACTGCGAACCGGCGACAGTTGCGCCGTCAGTGGCGTATGCCTCACCGCGCTCGACATTACCCCCACCTCATTTGCCGCCGATCTTGCGCCGGAGACATGGGTGCGCACGTCATTCTCGCGCATTCACCCAGGAGCCAAGGTCAACCTCGAGCTTCCCCTGGCTGCGCACGGGCGCCTCGGCGGGCACATTGTCCAAGGTCACGTCGACGGCGTGGGACGCTTTGAAGCCTTCGAACGCATCGCCAATTCAGACGGGTTCTGGCTGCACGTCCAAGTCGATCCCGAACTGGAAAAGTATCTGGTCTTCAAGGGCTCGATTGCGATTGAGGGCATCAGCCTGACGGTGGCGAAGCTCGAAGGTCTACGCTGCTCGATTGCGATCATCCCGCACACCGTGGAGTGTACGAATCTCGGCACTCTCAAACCCGGCGATCCCGTAAACATCGAAACCGATATTGTGGCCAAGTACCTGGAAAAGTGGATAATCCGCGATCGCCAGCAACCCGGACTTAGCGCTGTGGCGCTGGTGGCGAAAGGCTTCTGAGCAGTTCAGGAGATTTCAGCCGCAAAGGGAAAAGTGCGGACTTATTTTGCGGGAGGCGGAGCGGCAGATTGCGGGCTGCTCCGCCAATACGAAAGATCCAGCGAGTCCAAGGTCAGAAATTCGCGCACAATCTCCACATTGGACCGTTCCATCTCAGCGGGGGTTCCGAAGAAGACCACTTGTGCATCGTGCAGGAAAACGATTCGATCAGCGACCTTTTTTGCCAGCGCCATATCGTGTGTGACGACAATGCTCGTCAGCTTCAACTGATACTTTAACTTTTTAATCAAGTCCCCTAAAAGGTGAGCGGTTAGAGGGTCCACCATTGTGGTTGGCTCGTCATACAGAATCGCTTCGGGCTGAGCGGCCAGCGCACGGGCAATCGCCACCGAGCGTTTCATCCCTGTAGAGAGGCCTGAGGGCAGTTGGTCGCGATACTCGCCCACGTTCACCATTTCCAGCAGTCCATCTACGACCTGATAGATCTGGGCTTCCGTACAGATCTCCTCGTTCGCGAAGCGGGAAAGCAACATTTTCCCCGACACTTAGCGAATCGAACAGAGCGCCATTCTGGAAGACCATGGTGACCTTCTTGCGAATGCGCTCCAACTCTTTTTCCGGGTAGTCTGTGATATCTTCACGTGCCACCCACACGCGACCACTATCCGGTTTCAAAAAACCCATGATGTGGTGCAAAGAGACCGATTTGCCCACGCCGCTTCGCCCCAGGATGCCGACTGTCTCGCCGGCTTTCACGTCAAAGCTCACGTCGCGCAGAACTACGTTCTCGCCGAAGGCTTTGCTGACGTGTTCAAACTGAATGTAAGGACGGCTCAAATCGATATCATGCATTGGCGTTTCACTGAGTGTAACCGAACGCTCGCGTCCGCACCACGAATTAGGCGCTGGCCGCAGTGGTAGGTTGCCACTGAATCACCATGCCAACGATGCGCCCGGCTATGTCCACGTCCAGGCGTCCTGCGACACTGACCACAGTGTCTCCGCTTATTCCCTTCACTGCGGCAAAGACGTGGGGTTCCACATAACTTCCCTGCCCTTCGCCGCAGATGAACGCCAAGGCCTGCGGGTTGCGTAACTGCTTGGGCATGATGAACGTCAGGTCGGCCAAATCCCCGTTCTCCGTCACGGAGAGCGCCACCTCCACATCTGCGCTCATCTGCACGTCGTCAATGCCGATCTCGAGATTTGGCTTGAAGGCGACGTAGTACAGAAATCCCAGCACAGGATCGAATTCCGCCCGCTCCACTCGTATACTCATTCGTGGACGCTCCGAGTGCCCCTGCCGCACATGGGTTTGTATCACAAACAACAGATTCGCACCACCGGCGCTGAGCCAAGTTTCCGTGTGAGTTCAACGCCGGGCCCATGATTTGCCGCCTTTGAATTTCGTAACTCCCGATTTTGGCCCGTTCCCCCTATAATCGCTTTGACACAACTCTGAAGCGAGATACGCGCGTGTACCCTGATTGGTTTCTGGGAGCCGGATTTTTTTGTTTCGGCCTGATCTTCGGCAGTTTTCTGAACGTCTGCATCTACCGGTTACCGCGTGGGTTGTCCGTGGTCTCGCCGCGCTCGGCCTGTCCGGAGTGCCACACGCCGATTGCTGGATTCGACAACATCCCGGTGCTAAGCTGGCTGATTCTAAGAGGCCGCTGCCGGCACTGCCACGCACCCATCACCCCACGTTATGCGGTGGTCGAGTTGATCTGCGGCCTGCTGTTTCTACTCTCTTTTCTGCGGGGCGGAGGAGCTTCGCCGGAGGCCGCCAAGGGTTGTGTCCTGAGCTTCTTGTTGGTCGGGTTAACTTTTACCGACGCCGAAACTCACCTGCTGCCTGATGCCATGACCCTGCCCGGAATCGGAATGGCTCTCATCTTCAGCTTTTTTTCCCTGGTTCCCGGCCCCGCCTACCGTATCTTTCCATTGCATTTCCACAGCAGCCCCACTCTCCGCCAACTGGACTTTCAGCTTGGAGTTCGTTCTTCTGGTAATGCTCTGCTGGGAGCTGTGATCGGCTCCGGGATTCTCTATGCGATCGGGTGGATTTATCTGAAATTGCGCAAGGTCGAGGGAATGGGATTGGGCGATGTGAAACTGATGGCGATGGTTGGCGCATTCCTCGGCCCGGTGATGACGCTCGGGGTGCTGTGTCTGGCCTCCCTAATCGGCGGCGCATACGGGGTTCTCATTCTGGTAGTTGTCTTCTGGAAACGCTTTGCCCGTTACCGCATCCATTTACAGGCTCAGGCGGCGCCCCGCGCCTGGCAGGCGGCACAAATTGCAATGCGCGGTCTTGAGATTCCCTTCGGCGTCTTCCTCTGCATCGTCTCCATCGTGACTTGGTTCCACGGCGCACAGATAATGCGCGCTTACTTGAGCCTGATCCGGCTCGGCTAATCTTATTCTCAGCGACTAAACAAATTCGAGCGATACAACCGAACCCGAAACTATTGCGTCTCTCGGACGCAAGTATCCATTTGCCTCGAAAAGAACGAGGATCGCGGTATTCCCAATTGGCCAAGTGATTTTTTGTTTCGTAGCGCATCACTCGCGTTTGGCCGGAAAGCATCCGTGAGGTACAAGTATTCTCCGCTACTTAGGACTCCTGCTCGCAGCCTCAGTTTTCGCTTGCGCGCCAGCGGTTATTGCGCAAGCGAACAATGGCGCCATACACGGCATGGTCGCCGATCCCTCAGGCGCAGTGATTCCTAAAGCCACGGTCACAATCACTACCCCGGATGGTCACGCAGTCACAACCGCAAACTCGGACGCCGCTGGCTTCTATCAAGTTCCCCGTTTGGCGCCCGGAACCTACAACGTGGTCGCAAGTGCGCAGGGATTTGCGCCGTCGGCATCGACTGCTGTCTCGCTTGCGGCCGGGCAGAACAAAGAGTTCAATGTCAAACTTCAAATTCAAGTAGAGCAGCAACAGGTTGAGGTGAATGCAGAGTCCACGACGGTGGACACCAGCCCGGAGGCCAACGCGAACGCCATCATCATCAAGGGCGAGGATCTGAATGCGCTTTCCGACGATCCAGACGAGTTGCAGAGTGAGTTGCAGGCGCTGGCAGGCCCGGCAGCGGGACCGAATGGTGGAGAGATTTATATCGACGGCTTCACCGGCGGACAGATTCCGCCAAAATCCTCAATCCGCGAAATCCGCATCAATCAGAACCCGTTTTCCGCAGAGTACGACCGCCTCGGCTACGGACGCATCGAAATATTCACCAAGCCCGGCACAGACAAGCTGCACGGCCAAGTCGAGTCTCGCGGCAACGTTTCGGCATTCAATTCTCAGAATCCTATTCTGAACGCAAACCTCAAACCCGGTGAGCCGCGGATTCAGGAACCAAGCTATTATTCCTACAACTTCAATGCGAACATTGGCGGCCCGCTTACTAAGAATAGTTCCTATTTTCTCAGCAGCTTTGTTCGTAACAACCAGAACGAGAGTATTGTGGACGCGGTCAACCCAGATAATGTATCCGAGACGCTCAACGAAGCGATTGCGAATCCCAGTTCACGCATCGACATTAGCCCCCGCTTCGACATTAAACTTGGCGAGGCGAACACACTCACCGTTCGCTTCGACTTCTTTCGCGCCGTGCAGACCAATGCGGGCCTTGGCGCGTTGACTTTGCCCGAGCGAGCCTACAATACGCACAGCCTCGAAGATACGCTTCAGGTAAGCGATAGCCTGGTGCTGAACAAACATCTGGTTGATGACATTCGATTCCAATACCGCCGTATTCGCAACCAGCAACTACCGCTATCCACCCTGCCATCGGTGACTGTCCAGGGGGCGTTTGGCACTGGCGGCAACAACTCCGGTACGGTGGAGGACCATCAGGACGACTATGAACTTCAGGACTATCTAACTGGTTCGCTGGGCAAACACTCGCTAAATTTTGGCACGCGTCTGCGCGCGTATCGCGACGCGAACTACACTAATGCCGGCGCGAACAGCGCGTACATTTTTGACACCATTGCAAATTACCAAGTCGCCACGCCGCAGCAATACACAATCACTCTCATCAACAAGTATGTAGCGCGCGCCATCCTCTTCGATGCCGCTCTCTTTTATCAGGACGACTGGAAAGTAAACCCGCGGTTTACGTTCAGCTACGGAGTGCGTTGGGAGTCTCAGAACCGGATCAACGACAAAGACGACTGGGCTCCCCGTGTCACGTTGGCCTACGCACTTGGCAAAGGAAGCCGAAAACAACCACCGAAGACCGTGCTGCGCGCGGGCTACGGATGGTTCTATCAACGATTTACGGTGCCTAACAGTTTCGGATCTACACAGGGGACGCCTTACATCATCCAGGCCATTCACAACAACTTTGTACCGCTTGGCTCTACAGAAATACCGAACCAGCGCGGTATCACGATCGTCAATCCAACATTTCCTTTCAATCCCAATGCGCCGGTGACAAACTTTTCCGGCAACCCCGCCGCGCCTACTGGTTACTCCGTTGATCCGCATTTCCACGCGGCCAACGATATGCAGGCAGCGGTGGGCATCGATCGGCAGTTGAGCAGAGTAATGACGGGCAATGTAACGTATTTGTATAGCCGCGGTGTTCACATGTATCTGACCAACAATGTCAGCGCTGCGGATGGCTTCCCAGAGGACAATGTCTTTTCCAATACCTATCCGACTACCCCGATACCAGCGCCTCCGGAGAATGACCTGCAATATCAGTCAGGTGGCGTTTATCGCCAGAACCAAATCATCGTGTCCGTTACGGCACGTTACTCACGTTTCAGCATCTTCAGTTTCTATACTTATAACAATGCCAAGGCGGACACCAGCGGCGTCAACTACACGCCGTCAGTTGCTCGTCAGCCTGGATTCGACTATGGCCGCGCGAACTTTGACTTACATCATCGCTTGGTCGTCCTCGGTAACATCATCGCTCCTTGGCAACTATCATTCGCTCCGTTTCTCTCTGTCAACTCCGGAACACCGTATAACATCACCGCGGGTAGAGATTTGACGGGCAATAATCAATTCAATGCGCGTCCGACCTTCGCGGCAAGCTGTAGTCAGGCGAATGCCGTCTCAACGCCGAACGGCTGTCTTGATCCTGACCCTGTAGCCAGCCCCACCGGAGCTATCGAGAAGATCATTCCGTACAATCTCGGCACGGGACCGAGTAATGTGAGTCTTAACCTGCGCATCAGCAAAGCATTCGGATTTGGGCAGCTGATCAAGGGCAGTGCTGGCGTGAGTAGTGGATCACATGGCGACCATGGAGGAACCGGACTTGGCCGTCACGGCCTGAGTGGCAATCAAGGCGGACATGGAAACCTGAATGCAACGACTCCGCATCGATACAACTTGATCTTCGCCATCTTTGGTCAAAACATCTTCAATCATCAGAACCTCGGCACACCAAATGGCACTATCACCTCTCCGTTTTTCGGAAAGTCACAATCGCTTGCAGGTGGCTTCTTTGGACCTTCTACGGCCGGCAACCGAAGTATTTTCGTATCATCGACATTTACTTTCTAACGCATCATCGATAACGATAGAACCCAGCGCGTCTCATACCTCTCTTGGCCTCTGGGTTCTTCATGAACGTGTTCCAAACGAATGAGCTCCGTGCATTTTCTGCCATCAGCAAAGTAATTCCAGTGTCGATCCCGATAACGGCCGAGTCGTACCAGTTTTTCAAAGGGTTAAATGCGTTAACAAAACCATAGCGGCTCCACGCCGCACCATATTGATTCCTGATCGTCCGAAGTACACGCATTGTGGGTTGTACCAGAAATGGCACCGAACCTCCGGCGGCACTCGGGACAACGGTACCATCGATTGGACCCATCGTGGGCGGACCTCCCCAGACAACATAGCCATTCTCTGAATCCGACGCGGTTATGCCCCACAGGTTATCGCTGTAATCTGGAAACTGCTTCCCCAATGCAATGCAAAAGCGACGATGCACATCCGTAGCGATGCTCGAGTTTCTGAAGTAATCCGCATGCTGATCCCGTTGGTCGCGGAAATCGAACCACGCCTGCGAGTATTGATGTACAAACAATGGGGCGAATGATCCAATGTACTTAAGACCGTCGTATTCGAATGTGATTCGTTTCCATGCTTCCCATGTTTCTGTCTTCAACGGATAGGAATACGAGCCCAAGCCAAGCAGGTACATGGCCATTAACTCACTGTAGTAGTCCCATCGGTAAGGTAAAAATCCCATCTCTGGCGTCCACCCGTGCGGTAACAGCGATGTATCTTCAGATAGCCAAGTCCAATCAACACGGTTAAAGATGTCGTGTGCTAATTGCCTGATCTCGCGGTGCCTGAAGTGTTGGCGGCACGTCAAAATACCGCATAGCAAAATAGCAGTATCGATAGACGAGACTTCTGAATTCCACGTCCGCTCGCCGGTGTTCATATCGGCCCAGTGATAAAAAAAACCTCGGTGGACGGGCAGCTTCCTCCACAGAAACTGCAATGTGGCCAGAACTCTCGTGCTCGCATCAGAAAGCGAGATATAACCCCGCTGATGGGCGATACAGAGTGCGGTCAATCCAAAACCAGTGGCAGCAATGCTTGCTACCGTGCTGCTGGCACCTGAGCGGACGTCACACCGGTCGCGTACCAACCCGGTCTGCGGGTTCACTTGTTCTTCGAAGAAGAGGCAATTGGCGCGTTCCAACTCCTCCAGAAAGTGGTGATCATCCGGCGAGAGAAACGTTGGTTCCGGCGGATTGGCAGCGCAATTCAGCACTTCGCTTTGAGCCAGCGGCATCGGTATACAAAAACCAAGCATCGCACCGAGTATGGCGCGCCGAGTAAAGACATTGCCGGTCGCGTAATTTCTGTCCACTCGGCTAATTGATTCCAGCTGACATCTACGGGTTGAATATTTTGCAACACTGCTGTCCGGCTAAAATGTGAGGCGCTCATATAAAGCACATAAAATCATCGCGATAGACGGTGTAGAGGATTTCTCGATTTGAAATGAAAGAAGGACCATTTGGCGGCTTTGGCTATCCAGCGCCGGAGCAGAATGGTGAATGAACCTTGGGCGCACCGTCTTCTCCCAGATCATGGAGCACCTGCCCGCATACGAGTTTAAAAAGTGCGTGGCTCGCTATCATGGTGACTCTCACTCACGCGGTTTCTCCTGCTTGGACCAGTACTTGGCAATGGCTTTCGCACAGCTGACTTATCGCGAGAGTTTGCGCGACATTGAAGCGTGCCTACGTTCTGTTGGTGGAAAGTTATACCACATGGGGTTGCGCGGCAAGGTGTCGCGCACAACATTGGCCGACGCCAACGAGACCCACGACTGGCGGATCTTCGCCGATCTCGCGCAGGTCTTGATCGGTATCGCACGGCCACTGTATGCGAACGATCCGATCGGTGTGGACTTAGATCAGAGCCTCTACGCCTTGGACTCGACTACCATCGATCTATGTCTGTCGATGTTCCCGTGGGCAAAGTTTCGCAAGCACAAAGCCGCAGTTAAGATGCACACGCTGCTGGATCTGCACGGCAATATCCCTACGTTTATCCGCATCACCGATGGCAAGGTGCATGACGTCAACATACTCGACGAGATCATTCCGGAAGCTGGGTCCTTCTATGTCATGGATAGAGCATACATAGATTTCGAGCGATTGTTCGGGTTCACGCTCAGCTCGGCCTTCTTCGTCGTGCGCACCAAGTCCAACATTTTGATTCAGCGGCGCTACTCGCATCCGGTCGATAAGAGCACTGGCGTTTGCTCCGATCAGACCGTTGTTCTCACATCCTTCGAATCCGCTACCTCGTATCCGGACACTCTGCAACGAGTCAGTTACTTCGACGTGAAAACCGGCAAGCGACTGAAGTTCCTGACCAACAACTTTGCGCTTCCAGCGCTGACCATCGCCCAAATATATAAGTCCAGGTGGGAAGTTGAATTATTCTTCGAGAACACGACATGATGCACTCCTTCGTATGTCATTTGTTTTCAAAGAGCCATTGCGTAGAATTTGCCGGTGGCGGGGTGTTGGCGTGCGCTCTTTCAGCACGGTATCGTTCGACATCCGATTTGAGCAATATCCATGGAGCATTCGCGCAAGCCTGTGACGCCTGTAAATGCCTGGTATTGATCAGGCGCAGGACAGAGGTGGGCGTGAGACCAAGTAACGCAGCGGCTTCCGTGACCGATAGTTCTCCGCGTTCCTTCCTCTCTCCCTCTTTGTAAGTCTGAATCGTATGACGATTGCGCAACGAACAGACTCGCACCGCCGTCCAGTTCTGTCCATGCGCCGTACGTTGGCGGTTGCGATTCAGAATCGATGCAATCCTGGCGTCGGATTCGATGCGCGCCAGTTTGCGCACGATCTCTATGAGGTCATGACCGGTCACGTAGCGATGCAGCCCGCTGCGTATCTTTTCAAATTCAATCTGCGTGTGGTCACCGCCTTGCCAGTGCAGCACGAGGCGGATCTTATCGTCTTCCGTGGTTGCGGTGATTTCCTTGAGCGCGATGCGCAGCAGACGTTTCTTGTACTCCGAAGAACTCTGTGGAGCATCCCATAGTCCGGGCAAGTCCCGCGCAAAGCTCAACAATTCGTTCTTTTGCTGAAGGGTGAGTGGACGTTCGGGACTTTGCTCCAGCGCGGTGAGTTCTTCCTGCATCTGTGCTTCTGTTCTGAGCGCCCTGTTCCATCGCCGCTCCAATTCAGCGGCCACCAGACGATTGTCGGGATCGACCGCGTCGTACTGCCGCCGTGCGTGGGTTGCCTCGTAGCGCGCATGTTCCAGGGCCAGCGCCTTCTGCCGAATGCGTTCGTCGCTGACTTCATCCAGCGCGGCGATTGCATCCATGGCCGCCTCGATGCCTAACGGGGCCAAACACTGCAGCAGTTGCTCGGAAACCATCCGGTCAGCACGCAATCCGCCGAACTGAACGCAAGTAGCCTGATCGCGGTTCAACATATAACCGGAACATTGGTAGCGAATCACGCCTGGCCCTGGATATTGCGCCAGCAGCTTCGCGCCGCAGTGGCCGCAGCGAAGCAGGCCGGCAAGCAGAGCCTCACCGCTGCGAACCGATCCTCGAACTGCGTTGCTGCGCGCGTTTTCGTTGTGGACAATCATCGCCTGGTTGCTCTGATACACGTCCCACTCAATGTAGCCCTCATGATGATCCTGAAGCAATACCGTCCACTCTTCGCGATGGCGCTTGATGCGATGAACCTGCTTCTGTCCATCGACCAAACGCAGTACGGTTTTGCTGCGGCCATAGGCATATGCACCGGCATAGACGGGATTCTTCAGTACGCTGAGCACCGCGTGGTATCGCGCAGGCCGCCAAATCACCGCGTGAGCGCTCTTGCTGCCCATCGCAACTGGCAACTGGATCTGCTGCCGGTCGAGCCAGAAATAGACCTGCCTGACACTGCCCAGCTCCGCGAATTTGCTGAAGATCAGTTCGATGGCAGAGCGAATCCGCGCATCCGGACTCTTTTCAATTCGATCATCCAGCCCTTTGACGTAGCCGATGGCCACGCGCTGAACCAGGGCGCCCCGCGCGGCTTTTTGCTGTAGTGCGGCTTGGCCTCGCGCCCGGAAATTGGCGACCTCCATCTCGCTAATGGTACCCTTCATGCCTAGCAACAGCCGGTCATTCGTAAGGCGCGGATCGTATACCGCTTCGGCATCGATTAGCAATGCGCCCACGACACTGGAAAACTCCAAAAGCGTGTGCCAGTCGCGGCCATTGCGGGCCAACCGCGAAGCTTCAATACTGAAAACCGCGCCCAACTGACCGGCGCACAGCAACTGAAGAAGGCGCTCAAAGCCTGGCCGGCGCGTTCCCGATCCTGAAATACCAAGATCGTCATCGATGATTTCGACCTCGTGCCATCCCAAGGCTCGGGCATGATCGGCCAAGGCATATTGACGGCGCTTGCTCTCCAGATTGTTGCGCACCTGGTCCGGCGTGGACTGACGGATATACACGCATGCCCGGCGGGACAGATGATCAGCAGTGATCTTGCTCATCGCCGACCTCCTTGCCGATCGCTTCTGCCTGGGCCTGCATCCAAAGCGACAACGCCTGACGCAGTTGCTTCTGTACCTCCGATGGCAACTGCACAATGGGGAGTTCGAGTGGGTCTTCGAAGAGCTGCCGCTGTTGACGCTGGATCGTCCATCGGGACATTCGGATCTTCCTCCGGCACAGGATGTACGCTGGAAGAAAGACCGCAGATGGCCTGACGGCGAAGCTCAAGAAGGATGTGAATCGGCAGACGGGCCGCAGAAACTATCCGGGCGGTCGCCGCCTCCGGGCGCGTCATCCATTTCGGCACGGCCAACGGACGCCCGTCAATCCGGCGAACGACGTAATGTGCTTCGCTGTATCGCTGATAGAACCGGATCACCGGCAGCCTTTGCGACTGCAAAGGGTGAAAGCGATAGTAAATCGTCACTTCGTCTGGACGATGTTCATGGGCAGTATGTCGCCCTGTTGTTCAAATGGATCAAGCAGCACCTACGCGTCAAGGCATTCTTCGGCACCAGCGAGAACGCCGTGAAGACTCAAATCTGGATCGCAGTGTCGGTGTACGTGCTGGTAGCCATCATGCGCAAGCGATTGGGGCTGGAGGCCAGTCTGTATCAGATTCTACAGATTCTCAGTCTTACCCTTTTCGAGAAAACGCCCATTTTACAGGCACTTCACGCATCCGACTCCTGCACTGACTTACCCGATCCCAGCAACCAATTGATTCTTTTCGACTTTTAACCGGACAGCAGTGATTTTGCAAAAACACCAGAGCTCGGGAGATGGAAGAAGTTGAATAAAGCTTTCAATCAGATCTGATCGTCGTTCCAGATGGCAGCATCACATTGTATTTTTAGGGAAATCGGTGAGTCGCAAGCACAAAATTGCGCTTTCGGTCGGAGTTGCCATTGGCGTCGTCGCCGCGGTTTCATTGCGTATGTTGCTCAGAAAAGAACAACCAATAATCCTGACCGGCGTCGTTGTCACTCAGAATTCAGATCCGAGAAAACAGGCACCCATAACCGGCGTAGAAATAACCGCTGCAAACGGAATGGCGCTGCAAAGCAGCAAGTCTGACCCTTCAGGGCTATTCCACCTTAGCCTGCGACCTACTCTGAAGCGAAATGAACTGGTCACACTTATGTTCCGGCATCCAGACTACAAGCCACTCACGTTGACGGAACCGGTTGGCAACATGCTCTACGTGATTCGCATGTCGCCGCTACCCCACGTGAGTGCTCTCCCCATAGGTCCCACAAAATTCCTTGCACAGGTTTCAATCAGATACTCTGTAAAGGCCTCTACGACAGTTGACATCGGAAGCGCGGTAAAGACCTTTGAGGTGCTAAACACGGGCAACGTCAATTGCAGAGATCAAAAGCCCTGCTCGCCCGATGGCAGGTGGAAAGCGACTGCGGCCACACTTTCGCTCAATGCCGGCGAGGGCAACGTGTTTCGCAACCCAAGGGTATCCTGCATCGCTGGCCCGTGTCCTTTCACAAAGGTTGACTCCGACGATCTCACGGAAAACGGTCGAGTGTTCAAGATTTCAGTTCGCGATTGGTCTGATCCGGCTACGTTTCTGGTTGAAGCAGAGGTCGTTCATCCGACGAGCGGCGAAATAGTTCGCCAGTCCTACCCTGCGATTCTCGGCCCGAACCTGAATTTTACCCTGCCGGCTGAAGCCGAGGGAGTGAGCATCGATGCTGAAATGAATGGAACTCGGATTGTGTACCCGCTTGGGCCGGATCTGTGTTTGACTTGGGCCGAATGCGACGTAAAAGTTGAGAAGGATCGAACAAGCACGTATCGCTGCAAACTTAAACCGGGCTTCGAATTTCGTTGAGAACCGCACTACAACAACACGCCATTTTTTGCATCTAATCCATTACGCCACCCGTTCTAGCGCAGAGCCATCCTTGGCTGCTGTTTCCCAGTGGACCGTCCGAGCGCGCTTGTTAGAAAAATCAAACATTATTGAGCCTCTTCGAATCCATAAATGTCTCGCAGAGAACACAGTATCTGGAAGCCATGGAACGAGCGTGTCGCAGCGTTGCGCCAGTTGCCCCCCGTAATTGATATTGTATGGCAGGCCGGCCGAAAGGTGATGTTTCTCAACATCGTCTTTCGTATCATTACCGCACTTTTACCAATCGGACTGCTCGCAATCAGCAAGCTAATTATTGACAACATTGTCGGCGTAGTTGCCCGTCACCAACCAATTTCCGCTCGCTTATGGTGGTTGGTGGGTGCTGAATTCGCACTCGCCGCATGTAGCAGTATGCTCACACGAGTTGTCGATTATTTAGACTCTCTGCTCGCAGACAAATACACCCGCTACGTCAGTATCGAGGTGATGCGCCATGCCGCCGCGTTAGACCTGGCCGCCTACGAAGACCCGATCTTTTACGACCGCCTTGAACGTGCTCGCGTGCAGGCCACAGACCGACTGGGCATGATCCAATCACTAGGTCGGTTGCTACAACAGATTGTCACCACTCTATCGTTATCAATTTCAATTGTTTACTTCTCCCCTTGGCTGCTGTTACTTCTGATCGCGGGCGTTGTACCCGCGTTTCTTGGTGAGAGTCACTTCGCATTCCTGGAATACGCCAAGAATTTCCGTCAGACCCCAACGCGTCGTCATCTTGACTACCTTCGCATTCTGGGAGGCAGCAAGGAGGCCGCAAAAGAGCTAAAGCTATTCAGACTTAGCAACTTTCTTACCGAGCGATTCACCAAGCTTTCTGACGATATTTATCGCGAGAATGTTGAACTCTCTGGACGCAAGCTTCGGATGGGCGCTCTTCTAACCGTGCTGGGTACTCTCGGTTATTACGGGGCATACGCATGGGTCGTCTGGCGCACCGTCATTGGCCAACTCTCTATTGGAACACTGTACTTTCTTGCGGGTGCGATTCTGCAGGCGAGTAACAACATTCAGCAGATTTTTTCAACTGCGTCCAGCATCGCAGACCAGGCCCTCTTTCTTACCGATCTGTTGGCCTTCTTTGACATGCAGCCAACAATTCGCTCCAAGCCTTATGCATTGCCTGCTCCACGTCCGATTGTCTGCGGCTTCGAGTTTCGTGACGTGTCGTTCTCCTATCCCGGCACAACGCGGCTTGTACTGGACTGTCTCAATCTTACGTTAATTCCAGGAGAACGCGTTGCTCTGATCGGCGAGAACGGCGAGGGTAAAACCACGATTGTAAAGCTGCTGACGAGGCTGTATGACCCGACCAGCGGCCAGATACTTCTCGACGGCGTGGACCTCCGCGAATACAGCCTTGATGATCTCTACAAGGAAATTGGAGTCATCTTTCAGGATTTCATGCGCTATGAAATGACGGCCCGCGAGAATGTTGCCGTGGGACGAATCGAAGACCTGCACGATACCGATCGCATTTTCACTGCAGCTCAAAAAAGCTTGGCTGATGAAGTGATTGCCAAGCTGCCCGGCGGTTATGAACAGATGCTCGGACGACGCTTCCATCAGGGGGTAGATATCTCCGGCGGTGAGTGGCAG
Organism: uncultured Acidobacteriota bacterium; assembly: GCA_963786435.1. Lineage (GTDB taxonomy): Bacteria > Acidobacteriota > Terriglobia > Terriglobales > Acidobacteriaceae > TOLSYN. Next base: position 168,291 of record CAWAZK010000001.1, on the reverse strand, counting down.
AGACTCGCGCTGGCTCGCGCCTACCTGCGAGATGCGCAGGTTCTGGTTCTTGACGAACCGACAGCCGCACTCGACGCCCGCAGCGAGTATGAGGTGTTCGCGCGCTTTGCTGAACTTACAGAAGGAAAGATGACGCTCTTTATTTCGCACCGTTTTTCCACCGTACGCATGGCTGATCGCATCGTTCTGATAAAAAATGGCCGCATCGTCGAAGATGGAAGCCATAGCCAGCTAATCGCTTTGGGCGGGCGATACGCCGAGCTATTTGAATTGCAGGCCGCCAGCTATCGCTAGCGGAATTGGGAGTCAGATGCCTGAACATATCGCTTTAGATCGATACCAGACGGGAACACCTCTCGACACGAAGGGCTTTCACGTCCAGAAACGCCGACTTGAAGCAAGGGCAGGCAGATGCGCCAGCATGATGGTGGCCTTGCCGCATATAAAGTACTCGCCGCACTTCTTGCGCCGGCTGAAAAACTTGAACCAAAAACTGCGACAGACACTTGCAGCGGCCGAGTCTCCGTCTAATACCACCTGCTTTGCGATGGATGAACGCTGCTGGCTTTTCGAGAATTTCGGCTTATTGCACTCCTGTCTCAATTCGGTTACGGAAGCAAAGGTCGCACTCACTCGTACCACGTACGTGCGCTGTTCCGGCCACACCGTACCTAGGATACTGGTGATTGCAAAGGATCTGCTTGCGTCGCTTGGGTACAGCTTTGACGATTCCGCGTTCAGCGCTTACCTGCATGCGATTCAGAGAACGGTTGTACTGCGCGTTGATGAACTGCAAGCGATTGTTCCGGCGCTCAAGTGCGTGCTGCTCGAGCGAATCGCTGTGCTTGCAAATGTTGGGTCGCTTAAGGAATCGAACCGTTCTCGACCGGCTGCGAATCGACATTTGAAAGCCGTCGAGATGTGTGTTTACAGTCTTCGCGATATCAACCAAGCACCGTGGCAGCAACTCTTGGAACCGCTAATCGTCTTTGATACGGTGTTGCGGCGCGATCCGGCAAACGCTTATGCTCACATGGACCCGGAGAGCCGGGAGATGTATCGCGGCGCTGTTGTAAAACTGGCGAAACACTCCGATCTTTCGGAGCTCCAAATTGCGGAACTTGCCTTATCACTCGCCTGCGAATCCCAACATGTGCGCGAAGATGACCATGCGATGGCGCATCGACGGGCACACATTGGTAATTACCTCATCGCCGAAGGGCGCCGAGAACTGATCAGCCGAGCAAATGTGCGGCTTCCTTTTCGCGAGCGTTGGCAGATACGTCTCCGTCGAAATCCGAACAAGTTTTATTTGGGAGGCATCGGCTTCCTAACATTCAGCATGATCTTGGCACTGTCTTGCCTAGGATGTTTTAACTCACTCTGGAAAGCTATTTTTGTTGCGCTTGTCTTGCTGCTGCCGTGCAGTGAGAGTGCCGTACAACTGATGAATTACCTGACATCTTTGTTATTGCAGCCACAGCCTTTGCCAAAACTTGATTTCAGGGATGCCATTCCAAACGATTGTACGACCATGGTTGTAGTGCCAACATTGCTGTTGAACGAAAAACAGGTTCGGCAACTCGTCGATGACCTGGAAGTTCGATACGTAGGGAACATGAGCGCAAACCTACATTTCGCGCTTTTGACCGACCTCCCCGACTCAGACAAAGAACCGATTGAAACTGATCCTTTGGTTGGACTCTGCGGCCAGCTCATATGCGAGCTAAACGAGAAGTATGAGCGTAACGGTGCTGGTACTTTTGCCATGTTTCATCGGCACAGGGTGTACAACCCGCAAGAGGGGGTCTGGATGGGTTGGGAGCGTAAGCGAGGCAAGCTGCTCGATTTCAACCGGCTGATCCTCGGGCAGTACGACAGTTTTCCGTTCAAGGTAGGCGATGTATCGGTGCTGCCCCAAGTGAAATATGTGCTCACAGTTGACGCTGATACAGAACTGCCACGCGGAACCGCTCAGCGATTGATCGGCACGATCGCTCACCCGTTATGTAGGGCTGTTATCGATAGTCGCAATATTGTTACTCATGGCTTTGGAATTCTGCAGCCACGCATTGCAGTTAGTCTCGAGAGCGCGGCACAGTCCAGGTTTGCTTCTGCGTTCTCGGTCCCTACAGGCTTCGACATCTATACCCATGCGACTTCCGACGTTTATCAGGATCTCTACGGGGAGGGAACATTCGTCGGCAAGGGTCTGTATGATCTGCGAGCAGTGCATCGTGTCCTCGATCATCGTTTTCCACGCAATGCCATCCTGAGCCACGATCTCATCGAAGGTGCTTATGCGCGTGCTGGACTGGTCAGTGAAATCGAAATCGTGGATCACTATCCTTCTCACTACAGCACTTACACCCGCCGCAAGCATCGCTGGGTTCGAGGAGACTGGCAGATTGTGGAATGGCTATTTCCATGGGTGCCAGACGAGAGCGGTCGTCGAGTGCCGAATCCTATTTCACTCGTGTCGCGCTGGAAAATTCTGGATAACCTGCGTCGCAGCATGGTCGCGCCCGCCACTCTTGCGCTCTTCGTTATTGGTTGGCCAGCATTTCATGGCCGGCCAATGTACTGGACGGCTATTTTGCTTTCCATTCTATTCGCACCGCCATGCTTCCAGTTTGCTGTCGCGTCGGCAGGGGCATTGCAAGCGCGCAGTGTTGCTCGGCTTCGGGTTGCCTGTGCGTCGTTGGGAAAGGCTCTTACAGGAGTCTTATTAGGCTTAGCTTTTCTTATCCACGAAGCATTAGTTTCATTCGATGCAGCTTTTCGCAGCTCATATCGGCGCACTGTTTCGCGCCAGCGTCTGCTCGAGTGGGAAACCGCAGCCCAAGCAGAGCTGGGCGTCGGCAAGGAAAAGCGTACTCCGCTTGATCTTTATCTCGCCGTACCGCCAGTCATTGCGTCAGCCATCGCCGCAGCACTGCTTCTGGTGCGACCGTCTGCGATCTTGGCTGCTCTGCCTTTGCTTGTGCTTTGGGCAGGCAGCAGAGTAATTGAGTTGTGGCTCGACCGACCTCCACGTTCGACGGGTGACACCATCACTGCTGAGGACAAGACCTTCCTGCGTCTGGCGGCCCTGCGCACCTGGCGATATTTTGCTGAATTCAGTACGGCCCATCACCACTGGCTTATTCCAGACAGCGTGCAGGAAGAACCAGCAAACATCGCGGCGCGTGTCTCGCCGACGAATTTAGGTTTTTTGCTGAACGCCCGTCAGATTGCGTGCGAGCTCGGCTATATTACCGTTCCTGAATTCGTGGAGCAAACACGTCGAACTCTTGAGACAATGAGCCAATTGCGGCGCTATCGCGGACATTTTCTTAATTGGTACGACACACGAACGCTCGCGCCGGAGTTACCTCTCTTTGTTTCGAGTGTCGATAGTGGGAATCTCGCAGCATCACTCATCTCTTTGAAAGTTGGATGTACCGCGCTGTTGGAGCAGCCGCTCCTCTCATCTTCGCTGCTGGAAGGCTACGCGGATTATCTCCGCATTCTGCTGGAATCGAAATCTTTGCCACCCGAAGCACTCGAATCGCCTTCGCCTGAGCACGATAACGTGCCATGGCTGGAGCACTTGCTCGCACTCGTATCGAATCCAGTTGCACAGGTTGACCAACCGTGCATGGGAGGAGGCGCACGGTGGTTTGCAACTCAACTTCAGCAGCGCAGACAGCAATTACGAAAAATACTCATCGACTACATGCCATGGCTTCTGCCGGAGTTCGTTCGTTTGCACTGCCGTCTTGGCATGGAATTCGAACGCGACAAGATACCATCCTTGGCGCAGCTACCAGATTTCATTCAGCAACTTCAGACGCAGCTTTTAAGTGATTCTGCTCAGGAACGCATTTCACATCAAGAGCGAATTGCTCGAGAGAATTTGTTGTCTCTGCTTTCAGACGCGTACGAGCACTCAGATTTGTTAGCGCGTGAAGTTCGCGCAGTTGCCGCTAAAGCTGAACGCTGGGTGATCGACATGGACTTTGGTTTTCTGCTTGAGCAGCGCCGTAAGCTTCTCTCGGTCGGATATAACTTGAACACAATGAGCCCGGATCTGGCCTGCTATGACTTGCTGGCGTCGGAAGCGCGCATTGCGGTCTTCATTGCGATCGCCAAAGGTGACGTGCCACAAGACATATGGCTTCGATTAGGACGAAGTCATGTTCCCACCCCAGGCGGCCGCCCGACCTTGGCTTCGTGGGCAGGAACGATGTTCGAGTACTTGATGCCTGCGATCTGGATGCGCTCTCAATTCAATTCTATGTTGCGGAACAGCATGCAAGGAGCGGTTCGGGCGCAGAGGGCGTACGCTGCTGCAAGGCGAATTCCTTGGGGTATTTCTGAAGCTGGCTACAGTGAATTAAACGAAGCAGGTATGTATCATTACGCCGCAATGGGTGTGCCGGAACTCGCTTTGAGAAACCGCGTTCCAGAACGCCTGGTTGTTGCTCCATATGCAAGTGCAATGGCCCTTGCAGTAGCACCGAACTATGCACTCGATAACTTGCATCGCATTGCTGAACTCGGATGGTTGTGTAACTACGGGTTCTATGAAGCAGCAGATTTTGGACCATCAGAGAACTCCGATATTCATGATCCCACACTGGTCAAAGCATGGATGGCTCATCATCAGGGCATGATCCTGCTTTCCATTGGAAACTTTTTGTGCGGCAACATCATGCAACAGTGGTTTCACGGGGACGCTCGGGTGCGGGCAACCGAGTTGCTACTCCACGAGCGTCCAGTGCTTCAGCATGTCCGGTCTCGTGAGCGTGTTCGCTTACCTGCAAGACCTGTTCGCGGCGATCAAACGAGAGGCCCCGACGAACTTGCAATCGCAAGCTGAAGTGGATACATGCAATTTGCGGGGAGTGTGGATGCGGCAAGCTTTTGGAATTTTGAGTCTTGTGCTGCTGCTCGTCTCATCTCTTTTCGGAGCTGACGCCGTTGAGCGACCGGCCATTGAGCGCCAAGTCGAAGCATTGCTCAAGCAGATGACGTTGGAGGAGAAGGTCGGACAACTTGTGCAATACTCTGCAGGAAATGCTACTGGACCGGCCTCGGAGCAGGTTAGCTTTCAAGATCTGATTGCCAATGGACAGATCGGTTCGCTTCTGAATGTCACCGGCACGATTGAAACGAATGCGCTGCAGCGGATTGCCGTGGAGCATTCTCGTCTTAAGATTCCCTTACTGTTTGGCTTGGATGTTATTCATGGCTACAGGACTATATTTCCAGTTCCGCTCGGTATGGCCGCCACGTGGAACCCGCAACTTGTCGAGCAGGCATCGAGAATCGCCGCGCAGGAAACGTCAGCCGAAGGCATTCGCTGGACGTTCTCTCCTATGGTCGACATCGCTCGCGACGCTCGTTGGGGCCGCATCGTCGAAGGTGCGGGCGAAGATCCATACCTAGGCCAAAAGATGGCTGCTGCTTATGTACACGGCTACCAGGGAAGCAGTCTGTCGAATCACGATTCTTTGGCCGCCTGCGCGAAGCATATGGTTGGCTATGGCGCAGCCGAGGGCGGCCGTGATTACAATGCAGCCGATATTTCTGAGCGCACGTTGCGCCAAATCTATCTCCCGCCATTTCGTTCGGCAGTCGAGAGCGGTGCGGCAACGATCATGAGCGCATTCAACCCTCTCAACAGCGTGCCATCGAGTGCGAATCCAATGACCTTAACCAAGGTTCTGCGCCACGAGTGGGGCTTTTCTGGTTTCGTAGTGAGTGATTGGAACGCGGTTGCCGAATTGGTACCGCAAGGTGTAGCTAATGACCCAGCTACCGCGGCCAAGAAGGCAATCCTTGCCGGCGTTGACATGGACATGCAGAGCGGTCTATATCGGCGATCTCTCGTGACGTTGGTGCGCTCTGGAGAAGTTCCGGAACCGGTGGTCGACGAAGCTGTGCGTCGCGTGCTGCGCGTCAAGTTTGCGCTAGGGCTCTTCGATCATCCTTACACAGCTGAGACTGGATCTGTGACTCATCCAATGCTTAATGTTGAACTCGCGCGAAAGATTGCTGAGCAATCGCTGGTGCTGTTGAGGAACGAACCTGTTCGTGGCGTAACGCCGCTCCCGATCTCTTCCAATCTGCACAACATCGCTTTGCTCGGTCCTTTTGCCGACAGTGCCATCGAGATGCTTGGCTCTTGGCCTGGGAAGGGCGATGCCTCTACGGTCGTCACCGTGAAGGCTGCATTAATGCAACGAATGCAGCAGAGCGGGGGCCGACTGCTCTATGCCAAAGGCACAGATGTGGACGGCACCAGTGACCAAGGATTTCAGGCGGCGGTAACTGCCGCTCAACAATCCGATCTCGTCATAATCGCACTCGGTGAAAGCGCCGCATCGATGACCGGCGAAGCTGCATCCCGCGCTCACCTCGATCTACCTGGGAATCAGCAAAAGTTTCTTGAGAGCATCGTTGCCGTTGGCAAGCCTGTTGTCCTAGTTCTATTCACCGGTCGCCCGTTGGCGCTACCTTGGGCCGCTACACACGTGCCAGCCATAGTAGAGGCATGGTATCCCGGTGTGCAGGCTGGCCCTGCCCTGGTTAGAACCCTGTTTGGAGACGTGAACTTCAGCGGGAAGCTTCCTGTTTCTGTACCGCGCTCGGTTGGTCAAGAGCCGTTGTACTATAACCCACCTAAATCTGGACGCCCTGCGGGCAATGCCGACCTCAGTCATCCTCCAACGAGTTCAGGCGAGAAGTATGTGTCACGCTACATCGACGAGCAGAACTCACCTTTGTTTCCATTTGGGTATGGCCTGTCCTATACCCACTTTGCTTATTCAGCTATTCAGGTAAGTAGCCCGTCTATTGCGGTGCGAGCATTGAATCTTGCAAAGGGGGCGATTAAAGTATCCGCGATGGTGACTAACGCAGGGACACGAGCCGGACAGGAAGTTGTAGAGCTTTATCTCGGACAACGAGGTACCAGTGTCAACCTTCCAATGAAGGAACTTAAGGGCTTCACGCTGCTTTCACTTGCACCGGGCCAATCGCAACGAGTGGAATTCAAGGTCGGACACGAAGAACTCGCTTTCTGGAATATCGAAATGCACCATACTGTCGAACCAGCACAGGTAACCGTCTGGATAGCTCCCGACTCCGTGGAGGGAATCAGTGCACAGTTCACAATCACCAAATAGTTTGGTATCGAGTAACCCTCCATCGCACAGCAGCGCCTTCGTTTATGTTGCTGCCAGCTTCGCGGCGCTCGGCGGGCTTCTCTTTGGTTATGACACCGGCGTAATCTCAGGCGCAGTAATCTTTATCCGAAAAGACTTCGGCCTAACGACGTTTCCGCAGGAGTTGGTGGTAAGCATGGTGCTGCTCGGAGCAACCGTTGGCGCCTTTACCGGAGGCAAGTTCGCGGACCGTTTCGGGCGGCGTATCACGCTAATTGGAACATCGATCGTCTTTATCGCTGGAGCACTGATCTGCGCGTCTGCCCCGTCTCTGACCGTTCTTGTAATTGGCCGAGTGGTCGTGGGGCTAGGTATCGGAATGGCTTCGACGACCGTACCTGTCTACATCTCCGAGGTGTCTCCACCGGAGGCGCGCGGTTGGCAGGTTTCTCTCTTCCAGTTGGCGATAACGATCGGCATTCTGGCCGCCTATCTCGTCGATTACGCTTTCGCCAAAAGCGAAGCATGGCGCTGGATGCTGGGCCTGGCAGCCATTCCCGGCGCGATTCTTGGCAGCGCCATGCTCTTTCTGCCCGAAAGTCCACGCTGGCTGGCCAAAAGCTCGCACCCGGAGAACGCACGCGCCGTGCTGGTGCGGATACGTGGAACGGAGAATGTTCAATCGGAATGGAGCGACATTCTGGAAAGTCTTGCACACTCTGCGGAACGTGGCAGTTGGTCAGACCTTTTGCACCCTGTTGTTCGTCCAGCGCTGATTGTGGGCGTCGGGTTGGCAATCTTTCAACAAGTAACGGGCATTAATACAGTGATCTATTACGCCCCCACAATCATTCAGTCGGCCGGTCTACCCTCTGCCTCGGCGGCAATTCTGGCAACTGCCGGCATTGGCCTTGTGAATGTGCTGATGACGATCGTTGCCATGTGGCTGATTGACCGCGTGGGGCGACGGCCACTGCTGCTGACGGGTATTGCTGGCATGATCCTCAGCCTTGGCGTTCTCGGTTTGGTTTTCCGATCTGGCCCTCAGAACGCGGTAGCCGTTCGGCTGGCAGTAATTACCTTGATGGCTTATGTCGCCTTTTTTGCAATCAGCCTCGGGCCAATCTTCTGGTTGTTAATCGCTGAGATCTTTCCCTTGAAGATTCGCGGAGAGGCGGAAGGAGCTGCTGCCGGGACAAACTGGATTTTCAATCTGCTCGTGTCACTCACATTTTTGACCTTGGTGGAACTTATCGGCCCAACCTGGACATTCTGGCTTTATGGGCTTCTCGCAATCGGCGCATTGCTCTTCTGCTACTATCTCGTTCCTGAAACGAAGGGGCGCAGCCTGGAAGAAATCGAAGCGTCATGGCGTTCAGGGTAGGCATGAGCACACGTTCTCAGCTTGAATTCGTAGTTCCGCTGCGGTGACTTGCTGCACAAAACAGCGAACCCCACCGGTAAAGGTGGGGTTCGTCAGCGTTAAAGCGAAAACTACTTCACAACCTTGGCGAAGACCACGACCAGCGTGAACAGCACCAGGGACTCGACGAATGCCAAGCCGAGAATCATGGATAGCTGGATACCGGCGCGAGCAGCAGGATTGCGGGCCAAGCCTTCGCAGGCAGCGGCAGCGACACGGGCCTGTCCGAGGGCGGCCAGACCGGCGGCAATCGCCATGGCGAAGCCGGAAGTGATAGCGACCCAGTTCGGGCCGGCGGCGGCTGCGGCTTCAGGGGCTCCCTGTGCGAAGACCGGGGTTGCCAGCATCAAAATTGCCATAGCGGAAAACAGTACGAAAAGCTTCTTGCTCATTGTCATTGCTCCTTCAAGTTTCGCCGCCAGTGGGTGGTTGACGTTCCGCGCAATGGGAGGCCCTCACGCTTGCGGCGTACAACAAAACTCTTGTTCTGCAGCCGGCGCGAACCGGCTGCTTCTATCAATATTGTTTAGTGCTCGTGCGCCACGGCCTCACCGATGTACACCATCGGCAGCAGCACAAAGATCAGTGTCTGAATCAGCGCAACGCCAAAGTGGAGAACCATGAAGATCACCGGAATGCCAATCGGCACCAGCGAGAAGAACACCAGGGTCACCATGTCGCCCGCGAAGATATTGGCGAACAGACGGACTGTGAGCGACAGGATGCGGGCCAGATGGCTGCACACTTCGATGACGAACATCAGCGGCGCAAGCCACCACACCGGTCCGAGGAAATGCTTGACATAGCCTATGCCATTAGTGCGCAAGCCCTGCAACTGGTAGTAGAACCAAGTCACAAGGGCGCAGCCCAGCGGCACCACGGGCACCCCGGTCGGCGACTCGAAGAATGGTATCAGCCCGATCAGGTTGCAAGACAGGATGAAAAGCCCCAGCGTGATCAGATACGAAAGGTATCGACGACTGCCGTGGCCAATGATCTCTGAGCTCTGCGAATCCATGTACTCATAAGCGCTTTCCATGAGGTGCTGCAGCGCATTCGGCTTATCCACCGAAAGGCTCATGCGCAGCGCTACGAAAAACACGATCAGGATCAGGAACACCAGGATCTGCATCGCGACATGGTCGGGAATCGGCGCGGTAGGATGGTGGGGATGGACTCCCAGCGCGTTCAGAAGCGCTGTCACGGGTCCGGCAAACAAATGGTTCAGGAACGCGGTAAATGGCAGTTGATGCATTTGAATGTCTGGTTTAGTCCCATTCAGGATGATCGCCGATTACTGGCGACGAACTCATACACGGCCTCGCACATCACTGCGATGACAGGCATTGTGAGCCCCGCCAAAAACCCAACCAAGCCGCGTAAGGAACAAGTAAAGATAACATAGGCAGAGATCGCTATCAAGAAGATACGTCCAATTCCGCGTGCCACCACGGCCGCGCCACGCTCCCGGCTCCGGCCCTCGACAATTCGCTCGCCTACGGCATTTACTGAGGCAGCCAGCCAGCGGAAGTTGATCCATGCCAGTAGCGTTCCAAAAAGCACTCCCGCCGCCAGCATCCAACCCAACGGCCTAGCAACGGCAGCCGCACACACCGCGCCCGCCGCTGCGATCATCCACTCCAGACGCCGCAACGTAGCCGCATACTCCCCCATCTCCTGCGCCGAAATCTCACTCGAGACCAGCTCGCTGGAATCCGGCCAGTCTTCCGCTGCCGGCTCTTCCCCCGCCTCATCGGGTATTCCCTCGGGCGAATCTTCTCTCCGCACTTCGCGCAAATTCTGAGGCCACTCTTCGGGCTTTTCGGCGTCCGTCACTTCACTTCCTTCCCGTCTTGCTCTTCATCTGCGCTCGCCCGCAGCGCACGCCGAATCATCGACACAAACCCGGCCACCGCCCCGAAGACAATGCCAACCAAATAAATCCAGTGCTTGTGCAGAAGATAATCCGCCAAGAGCCCCAGCAGGTAGCCGACCATCACCGCCGCCGGGATCATAAACCCAATCTCCGAATAGCGGGCTACCGCCACCCACGGACTCTCTTCCCGCTTTTCCGGTTTTCCATTTCTCATAATCCACGCTTTCTTCGATAGCAGTCAGCCAGCTTTCGACCGCCCGCAACTCGCAGCTCAAATGCTGTTATACAATTTTCCTGTGTCCCTAGAGCAAAACATTTACGAGCTACGCAAGCAGAAGCTGCAGCAGATCGAAGCCCTCGGTCAGCCTGCCTACCCTCATCACTTCGATCCCAGCCATCCTGTGCCGCAGATTTTGGCCGTACACACAGCCAGCACGGGCGAACAGTTGGAGGCCGAGCGCATCCATGTCACCATTGCTGGACGTCTGATCGCCATTCGCCTGATGGGCAAAGCCAGCTTCGCCCATCTCCAGCAATCCGGCGAGAAGCTCCAGATCTACGTCAAGAAGGACGCCGTCGGCGACAAACTTTGGGAGCTCTATAAACTCCTCGACATCGGCGACCACGTCGGCGTCACGGGCTATCTCTTCCGCACCCGCACCGGTGAACTCAGCGTTCACGTCGAAGATCTCACATTTCTTTCGAAAGATCTTCTCCCCATGCCGGAGAAGTTCCATGGCCTCACCGACGTTGAACTACGCTACCGCATGCGTTACGTTGATCTGATCGATCCCGAGGTGCGCCAGGTATTCACCAAGCGCGCCCGCATTGTGCAATCGATCCGCCGCTTTCTTGACGCGCGTGACTTCATCGAGGTCGAAACTCCGATGATGCAACCCATCGCCGGAGGCGCAGCAGCGCGCCCGTTCGTCACCCATCACAACACGCTCGATATCGATCTTTTCCTTCGCATCGCGCCTGAGCTTTATCTCAAGCGCCTGGTCGTCGGCGGCCTGGATCGCGTCTATGAGATCAACCGCAACTTCCGCAACGAAGGGGTTTCTACCCGCCACAACCCAGAGTTCACCATGCTTGAGTTCTACCAGGCCTATGCCGACTACAACGACCTGATGAACCTCACTGAAGAGCTTCTCAAGCAGGTTGCGCTGGATGTAAACGGCACACTGGTCAACCAGTTCGGCGAGCGTGAGATCGACTGGAGTACTTTTCAGCGTCTCTCCATGCGCGAGGCCATCATCAAGTTCTGGCCCAAAGCTGCAGGGGATCCTCCCGCGATGGAAGACTTCAAAAGCCGCGAGCAACTCGAGCAACTCGCACGGCGCCTGCAAAGGGCCAAGGTCAATCTCGCTTACGACCCCGACGAGCCTACGGGTATCACCATAGCCGGAATCTTTGAGGCGATTGCCGAAGAGCATCTCTGGCAGCCGACTTTCATCTACGACTTCCCTCTCGCCATCTCGCCGCTCTCAAAAAACAAGCGCGACGAGTCCGATTTCGTAGAGCGCTTCGAACTCTATGTCGCGGGCATGGAGTTGGGCAACGCATTCAGCGAACTCAACGATCCCGAAGAGCAGCGCCGCCGCTTCGAGCAGCAACTTTCCGAGCGCGCACGGGGCAACGACGAGGCCCACCAGATGGACGAGGACTACATACGCGCCCTCTCCTACGGCATGCCTCCTACCGCAGGCGAAGGCATCGGCATCGACCGCCTCACCATGATCCTCACAGGCTCGACCTCGATTCGCGACGTCATCCTCTTCCCGCTGCTGCGTCCAGAGAAGAAGGAAGAAGACAAAGTCGAGGCCGCAGCAACCGAACAGAAGTAAGGTTTACAGTTCTGGGTTGCCGGCCGGCAGCCCAGAACTTTCCAGTGCCAACATATTTTTGCACCAAATCCCACCGTTCGTGATCTACTATTAGGCGCGGGACGGCCACCGCCTTAGCGGGGTTGAGCCTTGCATATTGCCCTCTTACTGTAAAAAGAAGCGAGTACCCAATGGGATTTGACTTCACCAGCAAAGAACGCCGGGAGCTCGGCTACCGCCTAATCGACCGGATCGATCAGTATTTCTCATCCCTTAACAATCGAGCGGTACAGCCTCCCGAAGACCGGCGCACCATTGCCCACACGCTCCTCCCTTTGCCGGAGCTCGGCTCAGACGCTACTCAGGTGCTCGACGATCTCTGCAAGGAGATGATCGATCGGGGATTTCACGTTCCCGCAGCCAACTACTTCGGACTGATGAATCCGACCCCAACCTACATGGCCGTGCTGGCCGAGGCGCTGGTCTCCGCCCTCAATCCGCAGCTCGCGTCTCTTGCGCGCTCGCAGTTTGCCAGTACCCTGGAAGCCGAAACCATCGGCTGGATCGCTTCACGTTTCGGCTGGCATAAGACGGTCGGCGACGCACCCGCTCCGCAAAACGCAATTCTCTGCGACGGGACCTTCACCAGCGGCGGCAATGAGGCCAACTTCACTGCCTTGGCACTGGCTATCTCGCAACATTTCCCGAATGCAATTGAAGACGGCATCGCCACCATTGGCGCTCGCCCGGTCCTTTATGCCTCGGCGGAGTCGCACCACTCGCTGGAAAAATCCGCTGGGCTGCTCGGCCTCGGACGCAAGGCACTGCGCCGCGTTCCGGTCAACGACAGTCTCCATCTCGACACTGCGCGCCTCATCCTGCAGATTGAAGCCGACTACGCCTGCGGCTTTGTTCCTTTCTGTATCGTCGCCACCGCGGGCACTACCAGCTCCGGAGCCATCGATGACCTAAACGCGCTGGCCTCCATCGCCGAGCGCTACGGACTCTGGCTGCATGTCGACGGCGCCTACGGTGCGGCCGCCGCGTTCAGCGATAAGTATCGCGGATTACTCAGTGGTATTGAGCACGCCGACTCCATCACCATCGATCCACACAAATGGCTTTCCATGCCCTTCGCCGCCGGAGTGATTTTGACCCGCCACGCCGAAATGCTGGAAAAGACCTTCTCCGTAACGTCTTCGCCGTACATGCCCAAGGTTGCTCGGCCAACTATGATCGATAATTTCAAAATCAGCGCACAGTGGTCGCGCCGCATGAACTCTCTCAAGCTCTGGCTCACCTTGCGCGTCCACGGACGCCAAGCGTATGAAGAGATGATCGAGCGCCAGATGCAGCTTGCCGCCAACATGCGCGACTGGTTTGAGCGCTCCGCTTACTTTGAATTAGCCGCGCCGCAGACCTTGCCCATCCTCAACTTCCGCATTTGCGGAGTGGATGAAGAGGACGCGGAAGCTGCGCATCAGCATTTTGTGGACGAGTTCAACCGCAATGGCCGCTACTGGATCAGCCGCACTCATGTGCGCGGCAAGAGCGTGTTGCGCATGATGATTATTAGTTACCTGAGCACTGCCGAACACGTTGCAGGATTGCAGGAAGCACTGCAGTCGGCCGCACAGCGAATCGCCCACACGACTGTGCGCTAAGGCGCGATGAATAAGGGTTATAGCCTCTTCTATGGATCGGCGTCACAAGCAATTTCAGCGATGAAGACGTGATCGCCCTGCAATCGAATGCCGTCTAGAGAACCTGCTCGAAGCTGGGCGTGAGTAGCTTCACGCCGTCCCTGCGGATCGTAATACCCAACCAGCTTGGCCTCTGTGCAGGGCAGGCCGACAGATACACGTTCCGCTCTCTGATCGTGCAGCATACCTGCGGGTTGTGAGAGTTCGTCAGCATGAGAGCTGCGCAACCAGCCAACCACCAGGATCTTGTGATCGGTGCTTAGAAACACATTTACAACCGACTGTGAACCCTGGGGTACGGCAATTCGGGGATGCAGAACCTCCGTAACCCGACAAAAGAGCAGATTGAAAAAGCGCAACGCGAAGAACGCCGGCTTCGGATGGCCGTACACGTCGATCAAACCAAGATGGTAGTTGACCAGATCGCTTCCGAGCCGCTTCTCTTTTAGCGGGAAGTCGTCGATACGGTACCAAACCGTCAGCCCGACCTGCTCGGAAGCGAGAGCCATCACTTCAAACTTGAAGAGCATTGCAGCCTGATACTCACGCGTGTGCTCGTAGCTGTAGAAAACTTGAGTGCCGTAAACCGAGGCTTGATTATGACTGAGCCGGTAGTCGGCATAACCCATTTCGTTGACCCAGAAACCATCACCGGAGTTGTCATGGACGATCATTTGCATCATGCGCGGAATCCATTGCTGAAAAATAGTTTCAGCACGTTCGTTGGACCACGACTCAGGGTAGGCATGCATCGCAATCACATCGACGTATTCATCAATCTGGTATTTCGTCATGAGACGTTGAAAGAATTCACCTGGGCCGTACGCCATGCCTCCCAAGATGAGTATGGCGTTGGGATCGGCTTCGCGAATGCGGCGGGCTGCTAGTTCCACCAGTGGGGCAAACTCGTCGGCAGTCCCAGTCCAGTAATCCTTGTTGTCCGGTTCGTTCCATATTTCCCATGTGCGGATGCGACCTCGATAACGCGCAGCAATGCGGTACATGAAATCACCGTAAAATTGCGCCTCGCGGGGCGGCTGCTTCCAGAATTCCTTGGCACCACGCGCCGCCCATTCTGGTGTGTACGCAACGTATGGGAGAAGTTGGATTCCATTCTGGCCCGCTAAGTCAACCAGAGTATCCCAGAAAGTCCAATCATATTGGTCCCGTTTCTTTTCGATCGCGTCCCAACTGAAAGCGCAACGCAGGTATTTCGCCCCGGCTCTACGAGCTATCGCTAAATGGCGCTTAATGCGACCTGTCGGACTCGTCCCATCGAAGTAGTCATCGCCTACAGCGGTCGCCATCTGATGAAAGCCGCTCTCTACGCCTCCAGGCACACGCCACGTTTCAAAGCGATTGAGCGGAAGAACTCGAGAGAATTCCCTTCCCTGCTCTGCGGCGCTATATGGGAAAACGAGAAGCGCTATCAAGAGTGCAAGCACGCACCTCAACAAACGTTGGTAACGCCTTTGTCGGAATAGCTGCCTCTCGCGCCCGATCATAATCACTCGCGCACGTGCCTTTCACGCTGGTTTCGAAACAGCCGGAGTAGGATTGTGAAATGCGGGTAATGACAGCAAGCAGTTCGAAGAGCTCACAACTTGCAACCCAGGTGGCAGCGACTCCCCGAAGCTGCGAACCGCGTCTTTCCATTCGGGTGGAACGTTCTTCGACACGAGCTGGATTATTTCTTCGCCGACACCGAGCGACATCATTCGCGAGATTGCCTCTTGCCGGATGGCGCCATCGATGTCGCGCGTGGAATCTCCTGTGTAGCGCCCGATTGCCGCGATGGCGGCAGCCGTTGCCGTCGTAAACGTGTTCAAGTCCAGCAGGATTTTCAGCCACTCTCCGGCGATCTCAGCCGCCACTACCGAGTGCAGCGGTCCATACAGCGGAATTCGGGCGCCCAGCCGGCCCAGCGACCAGAGCCAAATTGCATCTCCAGGTTCTCTCCTGATTTTTTCCAACAACTCATGGCCGAGCGAAACACGAAAGCGGGCAGGCAGATGCTCAAGACTTGCAACGAGACGCCACGCCTCGTACTCGAGTTGCCGGTTCGGACGACCCCTCTTCTTCCATTTGGCAGCATTCGTATGCTCGCGGTAGAGCTGCTGTTGCCTACTGGCGTTGATACCGCCCGCGATGCGGCGCAGCAGCACCAGCATTTCGATCTGACATTGCAGATCGTCCACAAATACGAGTTCGCCGGACGCGACTCTCTGCAGTTCCTTCCCGCGCACATTATCGCCCGGTCCACCAAAGCCAGGCCGCAAGCAGAAGCCGTACAAATTGAGCCAGCGCAGTTCATGGCGCGGAGACTTCCTGCGTCCTGCGGCGACCTCGATTAGCACATCGCTGAACCGCCGAACGGCCGCGATGGGCCACAAATCTCTTTTAACGTTGAGCGCGGCTTCGATTTGACTGACAAGAGCCTCGGGAGCTTCGCCATTCGCAGAGCTGCCGAAAACACCGCGGATCAGTTGCACACCGGATTCGATCAATGCATCCGAGGCAATCACGGTCGATGAACTCGGGAGGGATTGAGAACTCGCCATATTAAGTTGCTGTGCTTCTGACTCTTCGCCGCGCAGTTCGAATTGCAAGCGCCAGCGGTGGGCTGTGTCACGCGATTCACACCAGAGCTCAAGCGTGCCGACCTCCGTAAAAATGGCTCTAATGCGTACCGTCAAATAGAGTTCTCGCATCTTTTTGCCATAGCGCAACAAACTCACCAGCGGTGCATGACGATGTACGTCTGCTTCGTCCAACACAGCAATTTCGCCATGCGCATCGTGCCGAGTACGCGAGCTATATAACGTAAATGACACCGGACGGTTGGCTAGCACTGAAAATTCGCGGTTGAGTGGAGGAAGCGTAGTGCCCTCTTCCACTCCGGCGGGCAGAACACAAATCCCCTGCAGGCCGTCGTCTGAACGCCCGCCTTCCGGAGATAATCCGATGTAGTACGTGCGCGCGCTGCCGACCTTGACACGCGAACCAATGCCGCGCCGCACGCGGCCATAATACGCAGCGCCGCGAGCCACTGCACTCTCTGCCGCTTCGGCGTTCAGCAGTTTCGGCCGCCAGCCGTTTTCGGCTCCACTGAACCAGGCTGACATCGCCTCGACAATCCGCGCGCGAATCACATCCGGCACGCAGAAGCCGCCATTGAAGAGCACGGCATCGGGTCGAACCATGAGCGGCTCTGCCGAAAAACTATTCATGGCGACAGCCGCTTGCGTAAGAAACGCAGCGAGATGTTTGGTGATCGCCGGATCAACGGCGTATGGCAGGCCGAGTTCGCGCAATCCTGTCGAACGGCCGCGCGCCGGCATCTCATCAGGCGCGGTGATTGGCAGGAAGCCGGACGTCAGAATCTGCAGGACTTCTTCGTGCGTCAGATCAACGCTGAGCGCCTGACCGACGACCGCACGGCCACCGCCCAACACTGTGACCGGCACACGTTCCAGCGAGGAATTGCTTAGCAGCCGCTCCTTTGCCGCACAACAGACTCGTCGCAACGCGTAGCGCTGTCGCAAGGTGAGTTTGCTGCCCGCGAGTTTCTCTTCGACTAGACGGGCCAAAGCCAAATCAAAATTATCGCCGCCGAGTAGAAGGTGCTCGCCGATAGCAGTTCGCTCAAACTGCAACTCGCCGTTTACCAAGTGAGCGCGCACTAAGCTGAAGTCACTCGTCCCACCGCCGATGTCGCAAATAAGAATCAGTGCGCCATCGCGAAGATCTTCGTTGTTGACGTCCCGCTCATGTGCGTTTACCTCCATCCACGCATAGAACGCGGCCAGTGGTTCTTCGAGTAGAGTGAGTTTGCTGAAGCCGGCAACGCGGGCGGCTTCAACCGTCAACTCACGCGCTTCCTCATCGAACGAAGCTGGCACGGTGAGAACGATTTCCTGATTCTCAAAACGTGTATCTTTCTCCGTCCCAATTGCGCCATTCCATGCGTCGCGCAGATGCATGAGATAGCGCGCCGATGCGTCAACCGGAGAGATCATCGGCTGCGGCGGTTCAGCTTGCGCCGGAAGAATCTTGGCGTGGCGATTCACGCCCGGATAGGAAAGCCACGACTTGGCCGATGAAACTTGCCTGCTCGGTACCAGCGCTCCCTGTTCCCTCGCGTGCACGCCTGTGACCATGGGCGGGTCCTCATCCCATGTGGCGCTCACGGCTCCTGAAGACAACTCATCCTCGGTAGGAAAATAAAGAAAAGAAGGCAGTGCGGGAAGTGTGCGGACTTCTCCGTGTGCCACCAACTGCGGCAAGGCAAAAACGCGGATCGCCGATCCCGTATTGAAGCTTTCCTGCGTATCGATGTACGCAACGACAGAGTTGGTCGTGCCTAAATCGATGCCGATCAGATAACGAGAAGGCACTGACGAGTTACCTCCCGGTCTTTTCGCGCCCAACGTTTTCGCGAATGTTCAGTTCGAGCTTCCACCGTTGCGTGCCATCGCGCGATACGCACCATACCTCAAGCGTGCCGAGTTCCGTGACGCGGGTCTCAAGGCGTACTGGCACAACGGTTCCCTGCTTACCATCCAGGTTGAGCGTGACCTCCAGAGGGCTAAGTTCCTCAATGCCATCATCCCAATCTTCCAGCAGGCTGCCCACCTGATCCTGCTTGCGGACGGTGGAACTTAGAAAGCGAAATTCGGCTGGCTCCCCGACGACAAGGCCAAACTCTCTGTTGGGAATCACTGCTTCGGTGCCTTCCTCCATGCCAAACGGAACGACACAGAGCGCCTTAAGCGGAGCCTCCATGCCTGGCACGGCGGGCATCGCGCTTTCGATTCCGATGTAATACGTGCGCGAGGCGCCACTGCGAATCCGCACTCCGCGACCTCGACGCGCCCTGCCGTAATAAGCCGCGCCGCGCGCCACCGCGTGCTCTAATTGGAGAGCTTCCAGGGTCTGCTCTGCCCCAAGTGCATCAAATCCTTCTTGTCGCAACCAGTGGTTCAGCACCTCGACTACCCGGTCGCGCAGCACTGCCGCTTTCATCACTCCGCCGTTGAACAAAATGTGAGTAGGACATGCCAGTCCGCTGCTGCCGCGCCGAATGCCCGCCGACTCGGGA
Source organism: uncultured Acidobacteriota bacterium (assembly GCA_963786435.1). Classification (GTDB taxonomy): domain Bacteria; phylum Acidobacteriota; class Terriglobia; order Terriglobales; family Acidobacteriaceae; genus TOLSYN. Next base: position 149,208 of record CAWAZK010000001.1, on the reverse strand, counting down.
CTGTTGCAAACTTGCTCCGAGAGGAACCGGGCGAGGTGCTTGGTGATGGCCGGATCGGCCGCGTACGGCAATCCTAACTCCTGGAATCCAACACGGCGCTGCCGTGCCGGCAATTCCGAGCTCTCGCCTTTAGGAAAGAAACCATCGACCAGTACCTGATCGAGATCCTCGCGCGCCAGTTCCGTCTTGATCGTGCCACCTATGAGCTTGGTTCCCTTGCCAAGCAATGTGATAGGGTGCGTCTGCATTTCGGGCGACTCAAACAACTTCTCCTTCGCGATACGGCATTGATGCCACAAACCGTGCAACTGCCACGTGTCGGTGACGTGCCCGGCGGCTGCAAGGCGCTGCTGCAGAACGCGCGCCAAGGTCAGGTCCATGTTGTCGCCGCCCAGCAAGAGGTGGTCGCCAACAGCAACGCGCTTTAGCGTCAGTTCGCCATCCTCCTCAGAAACCATAATGAGGCTGAAATCCGTGGTGCCGCCGCCGACGTCGCACACCAGAACTAAATCGCCGACCTTGACCCGGCGCCGCCATCCGTCGCCCTGGCTCTCCAGCCACGCATAAAATGCGGCCTGTGGCTCTTCCAGCAATGTGACCTGCCCATAACCACCCTCTTCAGCGGCGCGTCTGGTCAACTCGCGTGCCTCTTCGTCAAACGATGCGGGAACCGTGATCAACACGTCCTGTTCAGCTAAGACGTTGTGCTCGCCCGCCTCACCGCTGTCCCACACCGTACGCAAGTACTGCAATATCTGCGATGACGCTTCAACAGGCGATACCTTGGGTACCTCTTCTGGCGCTTGCCAAGGCAAAATCGCTGCGTTGCGGTTCACCGCAGCGTTAGAAAGCCAGGACTTGGCCGAGGCAACCAGGCGGTTTGGACTCTCCGCCCCGCGTTTTCGCGCCAGTTCACCGATCACATATTTCGGCTCGCTCTCCCACGGCAACGAGAGACTTCCCTTCGGAAAATCAAACTCGCCCGGTATGTAGAGAAAAGACGGAAGCAAGCTGCGTTCCGCCACTTCGTTCGGGATCACAAGCTGCGGAATATTGCGGACCTCGATGCGGCTTTCCTCGTCCAGAGCCGCGGCGTCACAGAACGCCAGCGCCGAATTTGTGGTCCCCAGATCAATGCCAACAATATATTTAGCGGTCAACGAGAATCTCCGAGTAATTTTTAGATTCCACTTCTGCTGCGCAAATTACAAAAGTTCGACCTCAGCCGGCGCAACTACCATCCTCCCTGCTCCCTGAGGCAAGCTAGGCAAATTCACTTCCTTCACGCGCCACCCCTTGTGCCGCAATACACCACGTAGCGGCGGTGCTCCTATCACATTGCCAATTAATTTGATGGCTGCTGGGTCAAACCCTGCTTGCACTGTCACCGGCCGATCCTCTTCAGAGTTCAGAATCGGCTCTAGCTTCACATATCCGTCGAGTACTTGGCGGCAGGTTTCATGAATGCTGCGGACAGCCGCACCAAGTTGCGCGTCCGGATACGCTGAGATGTTCTCTGCTAAAAAATCGATGAGCCGTCCATCGCGTTGCAGCAACGCGAGCATTTGCACGGCGCGATCGAATCCCTCCGAAGGTGGAGCTTCAGCTTCCTTTAATCGAGAGATGGAAGGCGCAGCGCCCGGCAGCTCCTGAGCAGCCGGATTGGCCGTCTTGACTAGCTTCTCTGCAATGTCGTTGGGAATTTCAGCGTGGAACAGTATTGAAAAGAAACAGCGAAACGCAAAAGCTACTCGCTTCCAAAACTTGTTCATAGCTACTCCGGATAACTAATCGGAAAGATAACAACCCCACTTGGGCGCGCCGAGATAATACGCGCAGTTCGTATGCACGATCAAATGCACGCGCAGGCAGCCACTCAGAATTAAGTAGAATTTAATTCCAGGCGAAGCGCCAAAATCGGCGGGCAACAGGACCGCGCCATCGGCATCCATTATCAATTACCGACTAAACAGGATGGAGTCAGTCTATGGAATCAGCTTCAGGCGAGATGCTGTATCGAGAGCTGGGTAAAACGGGAGAGAAGGTTTCCGCAATCGGGATTGGGGGATGGCATCTCGGTCTGTCCGTTGTGGATGAACAGTTGAGTCTGCGCATTGTTCGCACGGCAATTGATCGCGGCATCAACTTCATGGACAATTCGTGGGACTACAACAATGGAATCAGCGAGATTCGCATGGGTAAAGCGCTGCATGACGGCTACCGCGATCGAGTATTTCTGATGACGAAAATCGACGGACGGTCCAAGAAAGCTGCCGCGAAGCAACTAGACGAATCTCTGCAGCGGCTCGATACCGATCACATTGATTTGGTGCAGCATCACGAGATTTTGCGGTTTGAAGACCCACACCGAATCTTCGACCCGGAAGGCGCCAATTCAGCGCTGCTCGACGCTCAGCAGGCGGGTAAGATCCGCTACATTGGATTCACAGGACACAAGGACCCTAAGATCCACTTGCACATGCTTGAAGTCGCGGAAAATAACGGATTTAACTTCGATACCGCACAAATGCCATTGAATGTGATGGACGGACATTACCGCAGCTTCGAAAGGCTGGTCGTCCCCGAACTCGTTCGAAAGAACATTGGCGTACTCGGCATGAAATCGATGGCGAATGGAATCATCTTGAAATCCAAGACGGTTACTGCAATCGAGTGTTTGCATTATGCTCTAAACCTGCCAACGTCAGTCGTGATAACGGGCGTGGACAGCATGGAAATACTTGAACAGGCTCTTGAGGCGTGTCGCACGTTCCATCCGCTAAGCACGGCGGAGGTGAAAGCGCTATTGACGAAGACAGAAAAGGTTGCAAAGAGCGGCACCTTCGAACCCTTCAAGACGACCTCGATCTTCGACTCCACAGCGCAAAATCCAGCGTGGCTGGGCGAAGAACCGGAGCACGTGCAACGACTTATGCCGTCATGATCGCGGAAGTTACTTAGCTGGTTAATTGTTACAGTCAGGCAAAAATAACAGGAGTATTACTTATCTGTGCAGCAAACTCACCGAAAGTCGAGCCGGGTGTCAGAACCAATCTTGAGACTCGGCTAAGCAGAAGCATGTCAACCAGCGAACCACGCGCACCAGAAAGTGACCCGCGGGGACCGTCGAACAATTCGGGCTTATGTACGTACGGCAAAATACGTCCGGGGAAAGCATCATAGATCTGTTCAAGCTGTTCTGCAGGAGCATCGCTCGCCAGAAAAACACTGGCACCGGGCGGCATTTCCGCCAGAGCGCGCTCCATTGCCGAAATATAACGCGACTGAGAGATGGCCTGTCCGGTATGAGTAACAAAATCACCTCTGCGAACATGCACACCCAACACGTCCAGCGGCCACGATGCAACCGAACGATCGACGAAAGATAGTACTTCAGTTCTTGGTTTAAACCATTCACAGCTATTGGAAAAGGATCTGGATGTGCGGAGTAAATAGTCGGAGTTCACGTATTGCCATGGAGTTTTTAGAAAAACCAGATTCTCCGGATAGTCCAAGGTATCCCCCTGAGCCGTGTCAACGTGCTTCAAGTAGTCGACTCGCCGAATCGTCCGAAAACTGATCTTCTCCGACGCGTCGAAATCAAATAAATCAGAAAACACACACCCGAGGTGACTATTGTTGGCCCAGCAAGGTACAAGGATCCTACCGGTTCGCTGCGCGTACGCCCAAGCGATCACGTGTGCGCGAAGGCGATTTGCCAGGCCAGCACAGCCGACATATGCAACATCAGTAGTGTCCGGCTAAAATTTCCAAGAGTTGCGTAAGTCTTCACCGGTCAGCAGGATGTAGCCGTTCGGCGCGAGAACGATTTGAAATCCAGAATGCAGCTTTCGGACTGAGACGACGAGTTCCAGATCCGAAACAATGGTGGAATGAATGCTGGCCGCACTATCTTTTCTCAACTGATCGAGCACGCCCCGGGCAAGGAGTTCCAGAAGTGTGTAGCCCGCTATCGCGGCGACTCCCACCTGCGAGGTTTCTCTTGTTGGGACCAGTATCTGGCGATGGCCTTCGCGCAATTGACTTACCGGGAAAGTCTGCGCGACATAGAAGCATGCCTTCGCGCGATGGGTGCCAAGTTATACCACATGGGCTTTCGCGGCAAGGTGACGCGCTCGACTTTAGCGGATGCGAACGAATCTCACGATTGGAGGATCTTCGCCGACTTCGCACAAATTCTGATTGGCATGGCACGGCCGCTCTACGCCTGCGATTCGTTGGGCGTCGACCTGAACAACAGCCTCTATGCCTTAGACTCCACGACTATTGATCTCTGCCTCTCCTTGTTCCCATGGGCCAAATTCCGTGAGCACAAAGCTGCTGTCAAGATGCACACGCTGCTGGATCTACACGGCAACATTCCCACGTTTATCCGCATTACTGACGGCAAAGTGCATGACGTAAACATCTTGGACGAGATCATGCCGGAACCCGGCGCGTTCTATGTGATGGATCGCGGCTACATCGATTTCCAACGTCTGTTTGTGTTCACGCTCAGCTCGGCTTTCTTCGTGGTGCGCACCAAGTCGAACGTTTTGATTCAGCGGCGCTACTCGCATCCGGTCGATAAGAGCACAGGGGTTCGCTCCGATCAGACCGTGCTTCTAGCATCTTTCGAATCGGCCTCTGCCTATCCCGATCCACTGCGACGCGTGAGTTACTTCGATGCGGAGACCAATAAGCGGCTGAAGTTCCTGACCAACAACTTTGCACTTCCGGCGCTGACAATCGCGCAAATCTACAAGCAGCGCTGGCAAGTTGAATTGTTTTTCGAGAACACGACATGATGCACTCCTTCGTATGTCATTTGTTTTCAAAGAGCCATTGCGTAGAATTTGCCGGTGGCGGGGTGTTGGCGTGCGCTCTTTCAGCACGGTATCGTTCGACATCCGATTTGAGCAATATCCATGGAGCATTCGCGCAAGCCTGTGACGCCTGTAAATGCCTGGTATTGATCAGGCGCAGGACAGAGGTGGGCGTGAGACCAAGTAACGCAGCGGCTTCCGTGACCGATAGTTCTCCGCGTTCCTTCCTCTCTCCCTCTTTGTAAGTCTGAATCGTATGACGATTGCGCAACGAACAGACTCGCACCGCCGTCCAGTTCTGTCCATGCGCCGTACGTTGGCGGTTGCGATTCAGAATCGATGCAATCCTGGCGTCGGATTCGATGCGCGCCAGTTTGCGCACGATCTCTATGAGGTCATGACCGGTCACGTAGCGATGCAGCCCGCTGCGTATCTTTTCAAATTCAATCTGCGTGTGGTCACCGCCTTGCCAGTGCAGCACGAGCGGATCTTATCGTCTTCCGTGGTTGCGGTGATTTCCTTGAGCGCGATGCGCAGCAGACGTTTCTTGTACTCCGAAGAACTCTGTGGAGCATCCCATAGTCCGGGCAAGTCCCGCGCAAAGCTCAACAATTCGTTCTTTTGCTGAAGGGTGAGTGGACGTTCGGGACTTTGCTCCAGCGCAGTGAGTTCTTCCTGCATCTGTGCTTCTGTTCTGAGCGCCCTGTTCCATCGCCGCTCCAATTCAGCGGCCACCAGACGATTGTCGGGATCGACCGCGTCGTACTGCCGCCGTGCGTGGGTTGCCTCGTAGCGCGCATGTTCCAGGGCCAGCGCCTTCTGCCGAATGCGTTCGTCGCTGACTTCATCCAGCGCGGCGATCGCATCCATGGCCGCCTCGATGCCTAACGGGGCCAAACACTGCAGCAGTTGCTCGGAAACCATCCGGTCAGCACGCAATCCGCCGAACTGAACGCAAGTAGCCTGATCGCGGTTCAACATATAACCGGAACATTGGTAGCGAATCACGCCTGGCCCTGGATATTGCGCCAGCAGCTTCGCGCCGCAGTGGCCGCAGCGAAGCAGGCCGGCAAGCAGAGCCTCACCGCTGCGAACCGATCCTCGAACTGCGTTGCTGCGCGCGTTTTCGTTGTGGACAATCATCGCCTGGTTGCTCTGATACACGTCCCACTCAATGTAGCCCTCATGATGATCCTGAAGCAATACCGTCCACTCTTCGCGATGGCGCTTGATGCGATGAACCTGCTTCTGTCCATCGACCAAACGCAGTACGGTTTTGCTGCGGCCATAGGCATATGCACCGGCATAGACGGGATTCTTCAGTACGCTGAGCACCGCGTGGTATCGCGCAGGCCGCCAAATCACCGCGTGAGCGCTCTTGCTGCCCATCGCAACTGGCAACTGGATCTGCTGCCGGTCGAGCCAGAAATAGACCTGCCTGACACTGCCCAGCTCCGCGAATTTGCTGAAGATCAGTTCGATGGCAGAGCGAATCCGCGCATCCGGACTCTTTTCAATTCGATCATCCAGCCCTTTGACGTAGCCGATGGCCACGCGCTGAACCAGGGCGCCCCGCGCGGCTTTTTGCTGTAGTGCGGCTTGGCCTCGCGCCCGGAAATTGGCGACCTCCATCTCGCTAATGGTACCCTTCATGCCTAGCAACAGCCGGTCATTCGTAAGGCGCGGATCGTATACCGCTTCGGCATCGATTAGCAATGCGCCCACGACACTGGAAAACTCCAAAAGCGTGTGCCAGTCGCGGCCATTGCGGGCCAACCGCGAAGCTTCAATACTGAAAACCGCGCCCAACTGACCGGCGCACAGCAACTGAAGAAGGCGCTCAAAGCCTGGCCGGCGCGTTCCCGATCCTGAAATACCAAGATCGTCATCGATGATTTCGACCTCGTGCCATCCCAAGGCTCGGGCATGATCGGCCAAGGCATATTGACGGCGCTTGCTCTCCAGATTGTTGCGCACCTGGTCCGGCGTGGACTGACGGATATACACGCATGCCCGGCGGGACAGATGATCAGCAGTGATCTTGCTCATCGCCGACCTCCTTGCCGATCGCTTCTGCCTGGGCCTGCATCCAAAGCGACAACGCCTGACGCAGTTGCTTCTGTACCTCCGATGGCAACTGCACAATGGGGAGTTCGAGTGGGTCTTCGAAGAGCTGCCGCTGTTGACGCTGGATCGTCCATCGGGACATTCGGATCTTCCTCCGGCACAGGATGTACGCTGGAAGAAAGACCGCAGATGGCCTGACGGCGAAGCTCAAGAAGGATGTGAATCGGCAGACGGGCCGCAGAAACTATCCGGGCGGTCGCCGCCTCCGGGCGCGTCATCCATTTCGGCACGGCCAACGGACGCCCGTCAATCCGGCGAACGACGTAATGTGCTTCGCTGTATCGCTGATAGAACCGGATCACCGGCAGCCTTTGCGACTGCAAAGGGTGAAAGCGATAGTAAATCGTCACTTCGTCTGGACGATGTTCATGGGCAGTATGTCGCCCTGTTGTTCAAATGGATCAAGCAGCACCTACGCGTCAAGGCATTCTTCGGCACCAGCGAGAACGCCGTGAAGACTCAGATATGGATCGCGGTGTCGGTATACGTGCTGGTGGCAATCGTGCGCAAACGTCTGGAACTGGACGCCAGCCTGTACCAGATTTTACAGATTCTCAGCCTCACGCTTTTTGAGAAAGCGCCCATTTTATGGGCACTTCGCGCACCTGACTTCGATAACGACTTGGTCGATTCTGGTAACCAGTTCAATCTATTCGACTTTTAGCCGGACACTACTGATCGAAATATTCTGCAAGCAGTCTGCCAGCCGCGGACACCGCCATTACATATACGGGGGCGCGCCCGGTGTTGCCGAACAAGCTGCAAAGACGTTGACCACCAAGTACCCAGGATTAAACATTGTGGGTGCGTACTCTCCGCCCTTCCGTCCATTGACTCCCTCCGAGCAAGCTCAGGTGTGCCAACATATCAACGAAAGTGGAGCCCAGTTGATATGGGTATGCCTCGGATGCCCCAAGCAAGAGAAGTGGATGTTTGAAATTAGAGATCAACTCAATGCCAATGTACTCTTGGGCGTTGGTCAAGCAATCGACATCCTTGCCGGCGCTAAGGAAAGAGCACCCGAGTTCTTAAGGCGGGCAGGACTCGAATGGGCGTATCGTTTTACTCGCGAGCCACGGCGTCTATGGAAACGCTATCTGGTTACCAATTTTCAATTTTTATACCGGATCGCCTGCGACTTTATGTTTTCTTAGGCGGAGAAAGCTAGCCCCAAGCAAGGTAAGCCTTTTGTATAAGTCTGTCACGTTACTTGCCTTTCCCTGAGATCGACAGTTAGTGAACAGAGGGATCCGGGGTGTTCTTAGGACGCGTGGCGGGGGCAACGGTCTCTTCAGCATCTATAGAGTTGACCCGGAGTTGGATTATATCTGAATCCACTTCAACGGGTGTGCCGTGGACACGGGGTTGTTGTTTTATGACGAGGTCTACGATCTCTTTAGCGAGCAAAGTGTCGGCTTGAAGTTGAACGGCATCCTCCTCAACCAACTCAATAAGGACGCTAGACTGCTCGCTGGCTGCCCTGGCCTGCTTTGCCGTGAGCTCGATTATCGACTTCTGGGCTGCGATCGTGCGATCTACCGATCGCAAGATCGCGTTAGTCATCGCGACGTTCGCATTGCTGGTTGCATAGCTCTTTCCCTGAACCTCATCGAGGACGAGGGGCCGAATCGCCAGATAAAGAATGCTTTTTTGAAGCGTGACATAATCTTCAAAAGCCTTGCTAGCCAGATCAAACATTGAAACAACTGGCACCTTCAAGGTTTTCCTGCATGAGGCCAGAACCTCTGCATTATGCTCACCAGCCAGTTCAAGGGAGATCTTGCTCACCTCGAAAACTCGCTGCCACGCTTTACCCAACAAGTTCACACATGTGATTGCTCGGTGGGTGCCTTCGCCGGAAGCCGCCTCCACGTTAATCGTCGTCATGTTCACGTCCTCCCCATAATTTCTATCGACCCTTCACCGTGTTGCGGTACGTACTGCGTCGCAGCATTGCAGACTGCTCGCTTTCATAGCGCATCAGAAAGATATAAGGATATCGACAGAAGATCCGTCACAAAGAAAAACCAGAACCAGCAGAGCACTATTTTACTTCCTCTGAATGAGCGAGTAGTGCCGCGGAGCGTCCGGGCGCTCCGCGGGATTCCAGCGGTGGTCGTTCCTTCTAAAATGCTACGCCTTGGCCGTGGTAGTCTTCACAGCCTTGCCGGCGATGTTTCCCATCTCCTTCTGAGCTGCAATTACAGTATCGACGCCGCGCTGGACTGACTCAGTGACCGTAGCAACCGGAGTTCCGGTCACACCGGACTGTTGCTGAACAGTTTCGCTGACTGCCTTAGCCTGCTTTGCGGAAAAGTCCAGAACTGAATTGTGCGCTGCGATCGCGCGATCCACCGACTGCTGAATCAGTGCGTTCATGCCCTCGGATTTGCTGGCATCGCGGTTGTATTCCTGCGCAGTGTCCATCATAGAGCTGCTTTGCTCAACTGCCAGACCCATCAGATTTTTCTGAAGCGCAACATACCCTTCGAACGCCTGACCAGCCAAGTCGAACAGAAAAAGCCCGGGCATCGGAGACGCACTCAGCGCCTTTTTGCACGAAGCCAGAACCTCGGCATTCTGCTCAGCGGCCATGTCAAGGGAGGTCTTGCTCACCTGGACAATTCGCTCCAATCCTTTTTTGCACAGGGTGGTGAATGCGGCAGTGTTGTACATGGTGATTTCCACTTCTGTTTTCATGGTATCCATGTTTCCTCCTCATTGGTTTGTTGTGCTGCGACTCTTGCTGCACTGCAGCATATCGCCGCCGCCTTCGGCTGTCAAGCAGGATGTGTACAATATTTCGGTACTACGATTCCGAAGTACCATCTCAATCGGAGACCGCGATGGAACCGTTCCGCTTGCATCTCTTTGTCTGCACACAACAGAAGCAGGCAGGAATTTCTTCCTGCCCGTCCCGTGGATCTTTGGCCGTGCTTGACGCATTGGATCACGAGATACAGGCGCGCGGGCTTGGCGATGATGTGCAACTCACTACCTGCGGATGCATGGGATTGTGCGATGAAGGTCCGGTACTGATCGTCTATCCGGCAGGAGTGTGGTACCGGCGCGTGCAACCCTCCGACGCATCTGAAATCGTCGCCACGCATTTGCGCGACGGTAAACCCGTCAACCGTTTGGTGTGGAACGATGCCTCTGCAATGAAGGCCATGTCCGTCGATCATCGGAACAAATTTCGCAACGCAATGGCTGCCCGCGATAAAGCAGGAATGTTGCCGGATCATCTGGACCAGATGATCCGGGCTTTCATGCCGAGCCGGTGCATTCTGACCGCCCTTGAACTCGATATCTTCACCGCCGTCGGAGATGGAGCCAATGCCGAACAGATCGGTACGATGATCAATGCGAATGCACGCGCCGTAGAAATGCTGCTGAACGCGCTTGTCGCGCTCGGACTACTCCGCAAGAGCGGCGACGATTTTCGCAACACGCCCGAGTCCGCGCGCTACTTTGTCCAAAGTTCAAAAGACAACCACCGCAACGGTCTGCTTCACAGCGCCAACATCTGGCACCGCTGGAGCACCATGACCGACGCTGTGCGCAGCGGTACCCGCATTCCCATCGATCGCGACAATACGTGCGAATGGACGCGCGACTTCATCTCCGGCATGCAACGCATCGCCAAGGATCGCGCCCAGTTTGTAGTGAATGCCCTTGGGACCTCCGGTGTTCGCCGCATCCTTGATCTTGGTGGCGGCTCCGGTGCCTACTCCATCGCGTTCGCGAAAGCTTCGCCGGACGTGCAGTGCGAGATCCTCGACGTTCCCGAGGTGGTGCCGCTGACCTCCGAATACATCAAGAACGCCGGCGTCGCATCGCAAGTCAGCATTCGCACCGGAGACATGCTCCAGGATGACTTCGGCTCCGGTTATGACATCATTATGCTGAACGCGATCTGCCACATGTTTTCTGAGGAACAAAACAGGAATCTCTTCCGCCGTGCACAGCAGGCACTTGCACCCAGCGGACGCCTCGCCGTGCAGGACTTCATCCTCACCCCTGACAAGACCGGGCCACAACACGCGGCTCTGTTTTCATTGAACATGCTTGTCGCCACCGACGCCGGTGCCAGCTACAGCGAATTAGAGTACAACCAGTGGATGAAGGCCGCAGGTTTCGCCGATGTGTCCCGGATTAAGCTGCCCGGGTTTAGCGACCTGATCGTAGGAACGAAATAGTCGTCTGTCTCGCCCATTACATCTCGTAATCAATTGCACAATCTGCATACTTTGGCGAGTCTTTCATTTTGAAGTTATCCGCGCTTCCTGCGAGACTTACTGGGATGGGTCGCTTTGCATCGACAGTGGAATTCTATTCCCGGTTCCGGGAACCCTATCCGCCGAGATTCTTCAAGAAAGTTGCGGAGCGGGTTGCCCTGCGCGGGAATGAAGCGCTGCTCGACATTGGCTGCGGCCCCGGATTGCTTGCCATCGGCTTCGCCCATTTTGTCGGGGGCTGTACTGGAATAGACCCAGAACCTGCCATGATCTCAGCTGCAAAAGCCGCGGCGGCAGAGGCTGGGGTCGCGCTCTCTTTAATTCCTGCCCGGATCGAAGAGTTCTCGACCGATTGCACCTTCGACATCATCACCATCGGACGCGCGCTTCACTGGATGGACCGCAACGCAACCTTGCCTCTGCTGGACCGAATTACCTCCAACACCGGCAGTATCCTGATCTGCGGTGCCCGAAACGTTGAGACGCCAGCGGCACCTTGGTTCAAGTACTACAAGGACGTGCTCCGCGCCTGGACCCCTGACGCAGACAAAAAGCGATACCGGCTTCATGCAAAAGAGTGGTTCGCGGGGTCAGCATTTAGCGAACTCGCAACCGTTTCGGTCGCCCAATCCCGCCAGGTCACCATCCCGGATCTGATAGGCCGAGCACTTTCCCGATCGAACACTTCGCCTGAGAATCTCGGGGAGCGGCGCCCAAAATTTGAGGCAGAGATAAACGCCGCGCTTGAACCATTCGCGCAGCATGGAATCTTACGAGAACGAGTCGTTGCCCATGCATCGATCTTCGCTCGAACAATCGGCTAAAAAGCTCTTGGTTTCAAAGTAGAGCGGAGTCTTCCGCAGTGCGAGCGCCGTCACTTACCTCCAACAGCCGAATTCTCAACATGAGATAGATATAGGGTCTTTTGCTGTAGTCATCAAGCGTTTTGTTCTACTGTAAAAACACACCCAGCACTGCATAGTGAAAGTGCCACGGAAACGCCACCCGCCTGGACTCCGCCGCCACTTCGTATGCATTGCACAAGACGTGATTTTTTGCGGACTCTTTTGACTGGTGCCGCAGCTCTCTCACTCAGCCAAAAAGAATTCGCGTGGAGCCACCCGCGTCATCACCAAGTCCGTGACGGGATCAGCGACACAAAACTGCTCGACGAGTTACAGCGCACCTCGTTCGATTTCTTCTGGAACGAAGCCGATCCCTACACAGGACTGGTGCGTGACCGCGCCCTTGCCGACGGCGGCGATACCCGTCGAATGAGCAGCATCGCAGCCACCGGGTTTGGTCTCACCGCAATGTGCATTGCGCACCAACGCAAGTACATGTCCAACGAGAAGCTTCTAAGACGTGTGCGCCGGACCCTTCGATTTCTTGCCGAAGATGCTGAGCACGTCCACGGATTTATCTATCATTATTCGTATCTGCACGATGGCAAACGCTTTGGCGATTCGGAAATCTCACCCATCGACATGGCAATTCTGCTCTGTGGTGTGCTGACCTGTCGCGAGTATTTCCAGGATGAACAAATTCGCAAAGATGCCACTCGAATCTACGAGCGCGTCGAGTGGCCATGGGCACTCAATGGCGGAGATACGCTCGCTTTGTCGTGGACCCCGGAACGTGGATTTACCGCACTCCGCTGGGACTCCTTCAGCGAATGCATCATGCTCTACCTGCTCGCGATTGGATCTCCTACCTACCCCATTTCGTCTCAGAGCTGGCACGCTGTCCGGCGCCCCTACCTTGTTTATCAGGATTATCGATTTATCTCCTCTCCTGCGCCTTTATTCGTACACCAGTTTCCCCAGGCGTGGTTCGACCTCCGTGGCCAGCAGGATGAATATACCAACTATTTTCAGAATTCCGTCGAAGCAGTCCGTGCGCACCGGCAATTCTGTGTGGACTTGAATCCGCACTTCCCCAGCTACTCGGAGAATTCCTGGGGCATCACCGCATCAGATTCCTGCCAAGGATATGTCGCCTGGGGCGGTCCGCCGTTGCAAGGTCCAGTCGATGGAACAATTGTCCCTGCGGCAGCCGCAGGCTCGTTGCCGTTCTTGTATCAGGAATCCATGGCCGTGCTGCGGAACCTCCGCCAACAATACGGCAATCAGATTTGGAAGCGCTATGGTTTCGTCGACGCCTTCAATCCCTTGACCGGATGGGTGGACAAAGATGTTGTCGGAATCGACGTGGGCATCAGCCTACTGATGGCAGAAAATGCGCGGAGTCAGTTTGTGTGGAACACATTCATGCGCAACCGCGAACCGCGTATCTCCATGCAGAATTGCGGCTTCGCATGACGCGCGATTCACAATAATCGATCCCCTGCGGTCTTCATGTCATAGCCGCCAAGACTTTCCAACTCATGCCGGAAAGAAGCGCGCGCAAGCGTTTCAAGCACAGCCTGTACCTGTGGCAATTTCAAATGCTTTTTGTAGAGAACCAAATCGTACCGTTCGCTAACAAGCGGAACCATATCCAGTCCAAAGACCCGGGCCGCGGCGCTGGTGTTCATACAGCAGTCTGCCTTGCCCATCTGTACCTGCCGCGCGGAAGGCAGATGGCCGGGCGCAATTTTTTCGTATCCACTTACCATGTTGCCGCTGATTCCGGCGCGAGATAGGAGAGTATCCAGCAGCACGCGGCTTCCCGCTCCCATCTCCCGGTTTGAAATCCGAATATCCCGTCGCACCAGGTCGTCGATTTGCCGGATCGCCTTCGGATTTCCCGGCGCCACCGCGATTCCCTCTTCCCACAGCGCGAACGAGAAAACCGCAACCTCATCCTTGCCGAACATCTTGTGAATTTTGGGCAGATTGCACTCGCCCGTCTTTTCCGATCGGATATGCGTGCCCGCAATGTGAATTACGCCTTCCTTCAGCAACTCCAGCGAGCGCGAACTATTCTGATAGCTCACCACCAGTTCCACTCCCTGCCGCCGAAGATGGCGCACCAGCACCGATGCCCCCGGATCGCATCCTGCCATCAGCACGCGATTATCGAACTTCCAGTCGTCGCCGAGAACCTCCACGCGTGCCTTCGAAGGTGCATTCGCATTTCCTCTTGAGTTGATCAGAACCCCATCGGCCTCCGGCAAACTCCACGTACCCGGCTCAGGAGACGCAGCAATCAGGCGTCCGTTCACCCGGCACAATGCCACTGGCTGTCCGGCGCGCGCACTCCAATCCTTCGCCAGCAGTTCGACCTCTTCCAGGTGTGCCGACTGCGGCAGGCTCGTTTCCAACCGGAACAGTTCCTCAACCGCCACGCCAAGCACGTCGGCCAGTTTCAGAACCACCACCGCGTTCGGGATGTACTTACCGGACTCGATGGCGTAGATCGTCTGACGGCTCACGCCCACCGCCGCCGCCAGTTTGGCAACGGAAATGCCGCGCTTTTCTCGCAGCTCGGTCAAATTGTTCTGCACATCCATCGAATTCCCGTACTGCCTTGAAATATTATGAGCTAGCTAACGAGTGTAAAGCACTTCTATTCACTGCATACAAATTGTTCCAGGAAAACTTCCATTCTCGCCCAAAACCAAAATAGTCCGCCCTAACACACTGCCGCATCCAACACGTGAGCCCCGGCAAAGCGCGCTATGATGGCCACAGGGCTTCAAGCCCGTCGCCACTTGCGTGTTCTCGACTTCCACGGGAGGTTATCCAGTATGCCGATTACCACGCTTTTTCTCGACTTGGGCGGAGTTCTGCTCACCAACGGTTGGGACCGTAACTCGCGCGAGCTTGCCGCCGAAAGCTTCGGGCTCGACCGCAAGGAGATGGACGAACGGCATCACCTCACCTTTGACACCTATGAAGCCGGCAAGATCACCCTCGATCAGTACCTCAGCCGCGTCGTCTTTTACGAAAAGCGCAATTTCACCGAGCAGGAATTTTGTGATTTCATGTTCGCGCAATCCAGGTCTTTTCCCGAGATGATCGATCTTGTCCGCGCTCTCAAAGCGCAGTACAACCTGAAAGTTGCCGTGGTGAACAATGAGGGCCGCGAACTCAACCAGCACCGCATCGAGAAATTCAAGCTCAATGCCTTCGTGGACTTCTTCGTCTCATCCTGTTTCGTCCATGTGCGCAAGCCCGACGAAGACATCTACCGCATCGCCCTCGACATTGCCCACGTTCCGCCCGAGCAGGTCGCCTACCTTGACGACCGCCTCATGTTCGTTGAGGTTGCCCAGTCCCTCGGCATCCGTGGCGTTCTTCACAAAGACGTCGCCTCCACCACTGCAAAACTGGCCTCCATCGGACTCAAACTCGAGGAACGCCGCAGCGTTCTCGAATTTAATTAGTCCAGACTTCCCTGCTCAACCACCACGTTTTCGCGCACGATAAGCCGGTGCGCGGCCATCTCCTTCAACTTCGGCAGCACCCGCTGAATGTGTTCGTCGGTATCGACAAATGTGACCACAACCGGAAGCTTTCCGCCACCGTCCACTAACGTTGCAGTCTTCAGCCTCATCCGCCCTATAAAACCCGCCACCGCGTGATAGGCCACCGCTCCGGCAACGTTTTCCTCGCGCAGGTACTTCAATACCTCCAGATGCAAGGAGCGGTGCTGCCACTCGTCTTCCTCATGCAGGTACATCGTGACTTGTACAGCCATCGTTCTTTCTCCCTGGCTCTGCTCTCCACGCCAACGCTTTGCCCACGTCTGGCTATTTTCGCCCTGATCCGCGGACATTATATGCTCCGCGCAATCACAGCACCCGCCACAACTCCGGCCAGGCACAGCAAGTTATTCGCCAGCACGTTCCAGCCGAACAACAGGTAATGCCCCTGCTCAAATAGCGAAAAGCTTTCAAATGCGTAACTGGAAAACGTCGTATACGAGCCGCAGAAGCCAATGGCGATCATCAACCGCCAGCGCGGGTCGGCCAGCGCGCGTTCCGTGCTCCACACCAGGAACAGTCCCAGAATAAAGCTCCCAGTAATATTGATCAGCAGCGTGCCATATGGAAACGAGGCCGTCACCATCTTGGCAATAAAGCGGCTCACAAAGTAGCGGGCACTGGCGCCGACAATGGCGCCGAGCGAAATCCAGAGGTAGGCAAGCACGATTCGGAGTTCCCCTTCGGGCTTCTGAAGTTAGGAGTCATCAGCCGCACTCGCCATCCAAGTGCAACGGTTAAGGCGAACTCCATCGCCTCCGAATATTCTAGCAACTAACGATTGCTCGCCGCTCCTCGTATCTTGATTGAAGTCGCGCGATAACTCTTGCCGTCAAAGCTAGCCGTCACCGACACCGGAGTTCCCGCCACCAAACGGTTCACACCCTTTTCGGTCAGCGGGTCGAAATACACCTCGTAGTTATTTCCGTCCACCTGATCGTCCAGAGCCAGTAACCCGTCGCGCAGATCGACGTTGGTCAGCGTTCCCGCAAAGACGTAGGATTCTCCCGGCGAAGCATGAATCGTAATGCTCTCCGCGTCACTATGCCGCGGCCCCGGCACAAACGTCACGTCAATCAGTGATCCCGACCGCAGCTCTCCCGGTGATGATGGCGCGCCACGCAAATCCACCTTCGTCTTATCAGAGATGGCGAACTGAATCGTCTCCCCGCTCAGCCGGTCCTGCATACGCACCTGCCCACCCACGACCAGGAGAACCTGTCCGCTCGCCTGTGCCGAAGGCCCTACCCTGCGCATCTCTATCGTGCGTGCGAACACCTGCGATCCAAGCGACTGTGTATCCGCGTAAAGGCGGTCTCCCGGATGAATGCCAACGCCGTCGTCTCGCGTCCTCCGCTCAGAATTCGCGTGCGATCGTCAAAATAAATCAGATATTTGTTTCCTCCGCCGAACGGCTGCACCGTCACCCGGTTGCGTACCGTGTCCACCTTCCGCGCAATTCCTCCAATCAATGACAGATCGGCGCGAGGTAGCGGCTTCGGCTCCAGCAGCGGATCGTGCTCGATCGCACTCAGGTCCAGCATCTCCGTGTGTGGCTCTCCCGAAGCTGCCGGCTCCAGCAGACGTTGGCGCGCTCACGCTCTCGACCACGCTCGGCTCTTGTTTCCCGGTCGCGCTCTGAGCAACTCCTGTCTGGGCAGCTTTCTCTTGCGCAAGCCCAAAAGCCGCGCTCAGCAGCAGAATCGCCGCGATTAAAATATGTTTCATAATCTCCCCGGCAATAGCAGAGCTCTCATGGCCTTAGATGCAGAACATGGGCTGCAAAGAAAGCCACTAAATAAACCGATAAGCAATCCCCGAATCCGCCTCCAGCCTGCAACGGAATTCGAGCCGCTCCCATCTAAGCAGCCCATACAAGGGTGCCAGGCGAATTGGCCGGCAACGGTGTGGCTGTGTCTTTTGATGTGTGTCCTTGGGTGTATCAATGATTTCGCCGCTGACTTTACTTCGACCTCGGACCGCAGGTGGTGCCCTGTTAGCTCTGCTCCTGTCCGTAACTTCCGCTCAGGCAGCCGATATTCATGTCAAGATTCCCAAGCGCACCAAGCCCACCCCGGTTCAGCAGCTTAATCAGGAAGGTGTAAAAGCCCTCGCAGAAGAACGACATCGACCTCGCGCAAGCGCGCCTTCTACCGACGCCTATCTCTCGACCCTGATGACCCGTTCACCCTCAACAATCTCGGCTATGTTGCCGAGCTTAATGGCGAGATCGAAAAGGCGCAGAAGTTTTACGACCTCGCCGCCGCCAACCCCTCCAACGCCGTCGTCGCCCTCTCCAGTAATCCGGAGTTGGAGGGCAAAGAAGTTTCCCAAGTCGCCGGCAACGCCGTCAGCACCCCCATGCAGGTCAACCGCCTCAACGTTGCCGCCATGGGACTGATGATGAAGGATCGCGCCCCCGAAGCCGAGATAACCCTGCGCAAAGCCCTGCTACTGGACCCTAAAAATCCCTTCACCCTCAACAATCTCGGCTACGCCCTGGAGAAAGAAGGCGAGCTTGAGCAGGCCATGCACTACTACGATCTCGCCGCCCTCAGCGGCTCCAATGAGAAAGTCGTCGTCGCCCTCAATCGAAGCTGGCGAGGCCGCCCCATCGCTGAGATCGCAAGCATCAACTCCCGGGCCGCCCGCCGCGAGCTTGCCGCAGAACAGGGCTCCACCGAGAACAAAGTCGCCCGCCTCAACCTGCGCGGAGTCTCTGCCCTCAATCGCAACCAGCCCGCCCAAGCGCGCCAATTCTTCCAGCAGGCTTACCGCATCGATCCCCACAACGCATTCTCCCTCAACAACATGGGATACATCTCTGAACTACAAGGTGATCGTGAAACCGCGGACTTCTACTACGCCAAAGCGCGAGAAGCCAATCGCAGCTCAGCCCGCGTCGCTCTTGCAACCCGCAAGATGTGTCGAAGGCCTGAGGCTTGCCTCGGTCGCCGGCCAGAACGATGCAATCAGTCCAGATCGCAGAGCAAAAACAGCTCGCCGCCCTTCGCGCTAAGGTGTACCGTCCCCTGCCCCTACGCACCCGCGACCAGGCCATCGTCCGCGAACCCGCCAAGCCGCCAACTCCCGAGCCGGAGACTCCCGTACGCATCGTCGCCGAAGACAATCCGCCGCCCGAACGGCCCGGCCGCAATGGCCGCGCCCGCGCAGCCCGCCAAGCCCGGCAAGGCAGCGTCGGCGCCTGTGGTGCAGCCTGCTCCGGCCATCACGCAACCGCCTCCCCGTCACCCAGGCACCACCGTCAGAAGAAACACCTCTGCTCCCCGTCATCCCCGACGAAATACCTTACTGATAGCCGCATTGCGAAGCCGCGTATCGCCAAGTCCGAAAGCACAACCTATTCGCCCACCGTTCCCTTTGTGCTAACTTTCTCCCATGAGCAAGCCACCGGTAGTATGGACGATAGCCGGCTTTGATCCCTCCTCAGGCGCAGGCATCACCGCCGACCTCAAGACCATCTCCAGCTTTGACTGCTACGGCGTCGCCTGCATCACCGCCCTTACCGTGCAGAACACCCTCGGCGTGCGCCGCGTCGAGCCCGTCTCCCCCCAAACCGTCCTCGAAACCCTTCAAGCATTGCTTGATGATCTTCCGCCCAGCGCCATAAAAATAGGAATGCTCGCCACCGCCGGTATCGTCAAGCGTCGTGGCTGACTTTCTGATTGCCCTGCCGCCGCCACGGCTGCCCCATCGTGCTCGATCCCATTCTGCGCTCCTCCTCCGGAGCCGAACTACTCGACCCCGCCGGAACCCGCCTGCTCCCGTGCCGTCTCCTCCCGCTGGCAACCGTCGTCACCCCCAACCGCCCGAGGCCGCACTCCTCACCGGACTCGCCGACGGAGACGCCGAAGCCATGGCGCGCGCCCTCCGCCACCTCGGAGCCGCTGCCGCCGTGGTCACCGGTGGAGACGCCGACCGGTCAAGCGACTCCGAGGACGTGCTCGCCTACGCCGCCGCTGGCATGGAGTTCGTCGAAACCCTCTCCGCGCCCCGCATCCACTCCAACGCAACTCACGGAACCGGCTGCGCCTTCTCCACGGCCATCGCCTGCGCGCTCGCCTGCGGACAGAACCTCCCCACCGCAGTCACCTCGGCCAAAGCTTTTGTCCGCCGCGCCATCGAGCGCGCACCCGGCCTCGGCCAGGCAAAGGCCCGATGGGCCTGGACCACACCGGCAAAAAGCTGACGCTGATTCCAGACCGATCCAGACTGCCCCAAACCTGACACCGACCGATACCACACCGTTCACAAGTGTTGGCAAGTGGAAAAGTGACTATATTTTATCGAGGGTTGACCTTAGCGCTGCCGACCCATACAATTAGTCAATCGCCTGGGTTTCGTACCCGGGCGTTGCAGTTCAGGGGGAAGATCAATATACGAGGTGTTTGATTGCGACGAGTACTGACCCATTCCGTCTTTGCATTGCTTTTGCTAGGCGGCACCATGGGAGCGGCACCCGGCCATATAACATCGGCTGCCCCGAGTGCGCCAGCGTTTCTGCCAAAGCCCTCCTACCCAGCCCTATCAGGTGGGGAAGGCATCTTGGTATGGCGGCCTATTTCAGGGTAAAGCCACCGCGAGCGGCGAAGATTACGATATGTACGACTTCACCGCCGCTCATCGCGAACTGCCTCTGGGCACGTTCGTGAAGGTTACAAATCTGAAGAACCTGAAGTCCGTCATCGTTCGCATTAATGATCGTGGCCCGGTCACTCCAGGACGCATCATCGATTTATCCTATAGCGCAGCCCGCAGCCTTGAAATGCACCAGAAAGGCCTGCAAAAGGTTCGCATCGACGTTGTCGAGCCACGAGGATGCGGAGATGGCGATGGCAAATCAGCCCGCCCTGCAGCGCTAGAACCGACTCCACACACTCTGAACCCGGCCCCACGGCACACCCCCGCCGTCGGGCCTTTTCCTTTTGCGTCTCCTTTGTGTCATCCCGAAGGAAAGTGATACCCCTCCCCGCTCAAATGTGTCGTGCCGCCCAAAGCCTTTCAACCAGCCATCGATTTTCCGGTTAGTTCCTTCGTTCCCGCTCCCTTCACAATCAGTTATCCTGAAGCTATGCAGAACGGCAGAGAAAGTTTGATCGTGGCGCTCGATGTCTCCAACGAGGAGAAGGCTCGCGCGCTGGTCGCGCAGCTTGGCGAATCCGTCAGCTTCTATAAGGTAGGCAAGGAGCTTTTCACCGCCGTTGGTCCCGATCTCGTCCGCGACCTGGTCGCCAGCGGCAAAAAGGTCTTTCTCGATCTCAAATTCCACGACATCCCGAACACCGTGGCCGGCGCCGTCCGCAGCGCAGCCTCGCTCGGAGTCTCGCTCCTCACCGTCCATGCCTCCGGCGGCTCCAAAATGCTGCAGGCCGCAGCCCAGGCCGCCGCGCAATCCACAGCCAAGCCAACCGTCTTGGCCGTCACCGTTCTTACCTCGCTCGCCTCCACCGACCTGGAGAATTGGCCTCAGCGGCAGCGTCGAAGCCCAGGTCCTCCGCCTTGCCGGACTGGCCATCAACGCCGGATGCGGCGGCATCGTCGCCTCCGCCCAGGAAGCCGCATCGCCTACGTCAGGCGCTCGGTAGCTGGATTCACGCTTGTCACTCCCGGCATCCGTCCCGCCGGAGCGGTCGCCGCCGACCAAGCCCGCGTCGTCACCCCTGAGGATGCCATCCGCGCCGGAGCCAATTTCCTGGTCGTCGGACGCCCCATCACCGCTGCCGACGATCCCCGACACGCCGCACAAGCCATCATCACAGCAAATTGAGCGCGCACAATAACTTCACCATTCCAAAATGAACTGCTTCGGGGCATTTCAAATTTCCTGTCATCGGGCGTGAACCTCGCCCATGACTTCCGCTCGCTATATATAATGGTGGAGCTTTGAAATCGCACCGGCTTCTCGACTCTTTTCGCGCTCTTGCTTCTGCTCCCGGCCATGGCCATCGGCCAGGCCGCGCCTGGCACTCAAACCGTTCTCGTGCTTCCCTTTGACAACTCCACCCACCAGCCCGGCCTGGAGTGGATCGGCGAAGCCTTCCCGGAGGTTCTCGGCCAGCGCCTCGACACCCAGTCGCTGTTTCTCATCAGCCGCGACGACCGCCAGTACGCCTTTGACCGCATGGGAATTCCCGTCAATCTCCATGCCTCGCGTGCCACTCTCTATCGCATCGCCGCCCAACTCGATGCCGACTTCATCATTCTCGGCAGCTACTCCTTCGACGGCCAAACCTTCACCGCCCGCGCCCAGGTTCTTGATATGAAGGCTCTTCGCCTCTCTCCCGATCTGGTCGAGAGCGGCCCATTGAACAGCCTTATCGGCATCCAGACCGCGCTCGCCTGGGACGTCCTCCGCCAGATCCGTCCCGCCTTTTCCGAGCCGCGCCAGGCTTTCTGCAGCGCGCGCCCGCCATCCGTCTGGATGCCTTTGAGAACTTCATCCGCGGCGTTCTTGCCAGCGGCACCGCCGACAAGATCCGCTATCTCAAGGCCGCCGTTGCCATCAATCCCCAGTACGCGCAGGCCATTCTCCTGCTCGCCAAAACCTACTTCGCCGCGCACGAATACGAGCAAGCCGCGCTCTGGTTCGCCAAGATTCCCTCCGACGACTCCACCTCTGCCGAAGCCAACTTCCTCCTCGGCCTCTGCGAATACCATCTCGGACACTTCGACAAGGCTTCCGCCGCCTTCAAAGCCACTGCCGAGCGCGTCCCTCTCACCGAGGTCCTCAACAATATCGGAGCCGCCGAAAACCGCCGCGGCCACCAGCGCGACGCCGCCGATTACTTCGAAAAAGCCGTCGCCGCCGATCCCTCCGACCCCGACTATCACTTCAATCTCGCCGTCGCGCTCTACCGCAAGGGAGACATCGCCGGAGCCCAGCGCCAGCTCCGCGAGACCCTGAGCCGCCGTCCCAATGACGCCGAGGCCCGCCAGTTCCAGGAATCTGCTCGCCGCCAGCCTCGCCGCCAATTCCAGCGCCAGCTTCGCCGCGCCCCCTGTTGCTTCTGCACATCCTGTTCCGCTCACGCTTCCGCTCCCCCGCATCAAGCGCAATTATGACGAGAGCTCCTATCGCCAGCTCGCCGTCGAGTTGCAGAATGCCATCGAGGCGTCCATCGGCAAAGCCAAACCCTCCGAGCGCGCCGCGCTCCACATCGAGCGCGCCCGCGAGTTCCTTGCCAACGGCGCCGCCAGCGAGGCCGAAAACCAGTTCCGCGAGGCGCTCAACCAGGAGCCCGCAAATCCCGACGCCCTCGCCGGACTCGCCCACGCTCTGCTGCTCCAAAACAAGTTCTCCGAGGCCCGCCATAGGCCACTGCCGCGCTCGGCCTGCAGCCCAGCGCCGAAGCCTACCTCGTGCTCGCCCGCGCCGACCTCCACGACAACAACAGCGGCGCCGCCGAACAGAACCTGCAAAAGGCGCTCGTCCTCGAACCCAACAGCGAAGACGCCAAAGCCCTCGCGCAGGAGATCCAAAGCCGCACCAGCACAAGCGATCCTGCGCACTAGTCATCGGCTCATTGCATCATCTCCCTCATCGCAGTAGATTGAAGCTGCGTGGCGGCGTCCATAATGCGGGGCCGCCCTGGAAGTCAGATTCCGATTTCACCGTTGGCCGCCGGAGGTCTTTGCCTTGAAACGCTTTCGCCCGCTCCTCTCCGCGTTTCTATTGCTCATCGCAGCCCTCCCGGCCGCCGCGCAGATCTTGCGCCTCCACATTGACGGCACCATCCAGCCCATCGCTGCCGAGCGCGTCTCGCGCGCCGTCGATGCCGCTGCGAGCGCGTCACGCCGCCGCTCTGCTCATCGAGATCAACACCCCTGGCGGCCTGCTCGACTCCACCCGCGAAATTGTCGCCAAAATCGAAGCGTCTCCGGCCCCCGTCATCATCTTCGTCGCTCCCAGCGGTGCCCGCGCCGCCTCTGCCGGATTCTTCATCCTCGAATCCGCCGATGTCGCCGCCATGGCCGAAGGCACCAATACCGGAGCCGCCCATCCCGTGACCCTCGGCGGCGGTCAACCGGACGACGTCATGAAGGCCAAGATCGAGAATGACACTGCCGCATTCCTCCGCTCCTACGTCTCGCGCCGCGGACGCAACGTGGAAGAAGCCGAAAAGGCGGTTCGCCAATCCATCTCGTGGACCGACAAGGAAGCTCTCGATCTCCATCTCATCGACCTCACCGCCCGCGATGAAGCCGACCTGCTTCACAAGCTCGATGGCCGCACCATTCGCCGCTTTGACGGCTCAACCCAAATCCTCCACCTCGCCAACCAGCCCGTCGAAGAGCTTCCCGCCACCCTGCGCGAGCGCGTTCTCGGCTGGCTCATGGACCCCAACATCGCCTTCCTCGTCCTTGCCATCGGAGCCCTTTCCCTCTACGCCGAATTCAATCATCCCGGAGCCATCATCCCCGGCGTGGTCGGAGTGATTTTCATCCTCCTCACCCTCTTTGCACTCAACCTTCTGCCCACCCGCTACGCCTCGCTTGCGCTCATCGCGCTGGCCTTTGTCCTCTTCGCCCTAGAGGCTAAGTTTGTCTCGCACGGCATCCTCACCATCGGTGGCATCGTCTCCCTCACCCTCGGCGGCCTGCTTCTCGTCGACGGCCCCATCCCTGAAATGCGCGTCCAACTGCTCACCGCGCTTGCCGTCAGCGTCCCCTTCGGACTCATCACCGCCTTCCTCATGTCCATCGCCTGGCGTGCCCGCCGAAACAAAGTCGCCACCGGCTCGCAAGGGATCATCGGCGAACTCGGCGTTGCCTGCACTGACCTCACCCCCAGTGGCAAGGTCTTTGTCCACGGCGAACTCTGGAACGCGCACTCCGCCCAACCTCTGCGCTCCGGAGCCCAGATCCGCGTCGTCGCCATCCACCAGTTCGAACTCGAAGTCGAACCCCGCCCCTGAATTTTTCGAGCATCTGCCTTTGCCACCATCGCCGCTTTCCCGAAATTGCTCCCCAACACCCGCACCATCCGTCATAATGTCTGCTTGACTCACCCGGCTGCTGTCGGAGCGCATCCAACAATGAGGGCTGCTGACCGGAAACTCCGCAATGATCCACTCGCGCTGAAAAGAGATCTGAGCAATCCATGAACCTCTTCGACTCACTTCAAATCCGCGATATCACCTTTCGCAATCGGATCGCCGTCTCGCCCATGTGCGAGTACTCCAGCGAAGACGGCTTCGCCAATGACTGGCATCTCGTCCACCTCGGCTCACGTGCCGTCGGCGGTGCAGGCGCGGTTCTCACCGAAGCCGCTGCCGTTCTCCCCGAAGGCCGCATCAGTCCCTGCGACCTCGGAATCTGGAAAGACGAGCACGTCGAGAACCTCGCCCGAGCTGTCCACTTCATCCGCCAGCATGGAGCCATTGCCGGAACCCAGCTCGCCCACGCCGGATTCAAAGCCTCCACCGATGTTCCCTGGCGCAATCACGGCCACCCCGTCCCCGTCGCCGAAGGCGGCTGGCGTCCCATCTATTCCTCCACCTCCAAAGCCTTCACCCCGGAATCCATTCAGCCCGAAGCGCTCACTGTCGAGGCCATCGCACGCATCGCCCTCGCCTACACCGTGGCCGCCCGCCGCGCCCTCGAGGCTGGCTTCGAGCTCATTGAAATTCACGCCGCCCACGGCTATCTCATTCACCAGTTCCTCTCGCCGCTGGTCAACACCCGCACCGACCACTACGGCGGCTGCTTTGAGAACCGCACCCGCTTCCTGCGCGAGATCATCGCAGCCGTTCGCTTCGCCTGGCCCGAGCGTCTTCCCCTCTGGCTGCGCATCTCCGCCTCGGATTGGACCGAGGGTGGCTGGACCATCGAGGATTCCGTCGCTCTCGCTCGGCAGGTCAAACCCCTCGGAGTCGATCTCATCGACTGCTCCTCCGGAGGCATCGTTCCAACGGCAAAGATTCCTCTCGGCCCCGGCTATCAAACCCCCTTTGCCGAGCGCATTCGCCACGAGAGCCGGAATCCTCACCGGAGCCGTCGGCATGATCACCTCACCCGAGCAGGCCCAGCACCTCGTCGCCACCGGACAGGCCGATCTCGTGCTGCTCGCCCGCGAACTCCTCCGCGACCCCTACTGGCCGCTCCGCGCCGCCCACGTCCTCAAGCAGAACGTACAGTGGCCCAAGCAATACCTGCGCGCCCATTTCTAGCCCAAACAAGAAGGCAGGCCGCCAAGCCTGCCTCCCATTGAAACCATGAAACTTTAAAACCAGCTCTTCCCGCCTCACCAGGTGTTATAAGTCGTTCCATCTGAGGAAACCGCACTGCTGCCGCTGTGCACATCCACAATCCCCGGCGCACGTCTGGTCAATCGCCATCAGCGAATCCTCCTGCTCCGTGACCCATGTGTCGGTTGCATTCGTAATCGGATCCTTGGGTATGGCTTTGATATACCCTGCCGACACCAGATCCTGCAGAGACTGTGGTGCCTTCTGCTTATCCAGCGTGTACTGGTCGATGCTGCTTCGCATCGTGAACAGGTCGTTGCGCAGCACCGCCTCGCGCGCGCGCCACACCGAGTGCTCGTAGTTCATCGCCGCAACCGACGCCAGATATCATGATAATCGCGATGACGATGATCAACTCGATTACCGTAAAACCAGCGGATCTACTTCCGAACTTCCTTCTACTCAAATTCATTCCCATTGCTTTACCAGTCTGCGTACTTCGTGCCGTCCAGCGCAGTGCCCTGTGATTTTGTGTACACGTCGAACACAGACTGCCCGCCCCACGACTCGGAAGAAGGATCGTCCTGCATCGAACGCATCCCCCACTCCGTGCTGTGTGTCATCGGGTCCATCGGAATATGCCGCAAAAAGCGTATCTTCTTGCCCTGCACATCCACGCCATTCACCAACGTATCCAAGTCCGGAGGATAGCCCTCGCTACCCAGTTTGATCTGGAAGACGCCGCGATCCGCATAATCTTTATAGCGATCGATGGCGTCGCGCATCTGCCACAGCGCCGCGCGCAATTCCTTTTCCCGCTCGCGCTTCACCACCGTACGGCTTATCGGCAGTACTCCGGTCGCGAGGATCGCCATGATCGCGATCGCCACAATCAGCTCGACCAGAGTCATGCCGGCTTCGCCGCTTCTGCTTTGTCCTGCTCATCTCCACCTGTTACCGCACATTGATGATGGCCTGCGAACCGCTGGCTTCGATCGTCGAATTATTCGGATCGCGCAACACCGCCTTGCCAACTGAAACTGTTCCCTGCCCCGCTGCCTTCGCCATAAACATCATCGTAAACAGCGGCCCTCTGGGCGAAATGCCGCCCGAACCCGGCGGTCTTGTCATGGTTAACGTCAGCACGCCGTTTGTGAGCATCGTCCCGATGCACCAGCGCCACCGCCGCCCCATCCATCGAGAGCGCCCCGGCGTTGGAAACATTCACAAATCGCAGTACCTTCGGATCGTAGTGAATCTGCACCGGCACGCTGAACACATCCTTGCCGCCATTCAGAACCACGTTGATCGCAATAGTCCCACCCGTCGACTGGTTCACCATCGGAGGGTCCAAGCTCAGCACCGGGCCAATCCCACTGGTTGCAACGGAAGGCCGCGGCAAAGACGCGTTTGCCGTCTCACTTGGCGCCGGAGCCACAGAACCAGCACCGGCCCCCGTACCCTGTGGAGCAACTCCCGCAGGCTTCTGAACCGTCCCCGGAGTCTCTGTGCTTGGCGAGCCGCTCGGAACCGTTGACGACGGCGTTACCGTGGTGGGAGCCATCGAAACATGCCGGATCTCCACAACATTCTGAGTGCCGATGTCCACTCCGCGCACGTTCTCTTCGTCCAGATCCAGGCGGCGCACAACGTGCGGGATCAGCGCGAACACCGTCTCGGTATCCGTCTTCGACTTCTGGCCCTGTCCAAACAAGTATTTCAGGCCCGGGATCTGCGAAACCCACGGCAGCCCGCTAAAGTTCTTCACGTCGTCGTGCTCCATCATGCCGCCAATCAAGCTCACTTCTCCGTCGCGCATACGGATTTCGTGGTCGATCTTGCGTTGTCCGATCACCGGTTCGGTCAACCCACCGATTGTCTGATAGCTGTCGATATCTGAAACTTCAAGCGATATCTTCATGCTGACATCGCCATTGGTGTGGATGTGCGGCGTCATTTC
The DNA here is from genome assembly GCA_963786435.1 of uncultured Acidobacteriota bacterium. GTDB lineage: Bacteria > Acidobacteriota > Terriglobia > Terriglobales > Acidobacteriaceae > TOLSYN. The sequence continues at coordinate 121,420 of CAWAZK010000001.1, read as the reverse complement.
GATGTTCACGCCCACATCCTGGTATTGGAACTGAGTCTGCGTCAGCGCTGTCGCCGTCAGGGTCGAACTCGATGTGCCCACCGCGATCGGAACCCGTTCGCCGATCTTCAGCGTCGCCTTCTGCCCGTCCACCGAGCGCAGTTGCGGCCGCTGCAGCACATTCGTATCGCTGTCCTGCATCAGGAATGCAACGCTCATAGACGGAATCGAAACCGCAAAATCCGTCGCGTTCAGGTGGGCCAAACTGTTCAGCGTCAAACCAGTGCCGGTCGTGGTGGTAGTAGGCGTCGTGCTGGTCGTGGTGCTGTTGGTGATGGTAGGGCTCTGAAACGTGATGGTGGGATTCGTAGTGCCGCCCTGGAACGGCATCTGAATGCCGAGCTGTTTCAGCTTCATTTTGCTTACCTGCATCACCACCACATCCACCACAACTTCGGATCTTGCCTTATCAAGATTGTTGATCAGCAACTCCGCCAAAGCCACCTGGTCCGGCGTGCCGCGCATCACGATCACGTTCTGTGCCGGAAACTGCTGCACCCGTTCCACTCGCAGAATGGTGCGAATCATGTTGGCTACATCCTGCAGCTCGCTTACCGTCGAAAAGTTATTCAGATAAAACGTGCGCAGTACCTGCTGCTCCAACTCGGTGCGCTTCTGCTGCGTATCCTGCGCAACGAAGATCGTATTCGGAGTTACCGGACGCCAGAATGTACGCGATTCCAGCGCCACCACCCGCAACGCCTGCTCCAGCGATACCCCGTTCAGCTCAACGTGAATTCGACGCGGCACGTAGTCCGGATCAAACAGCACATTAATGCCTGCAAGATTGCCAATCGCCTCGTAAACCTTCTTCGAGTCCTCGTCCAGCTTCAGAGTCAGAGGAGTCTGTGAAATCGGAGCCAGTCGTACCGGCCCCGCCAAACTTGCGGCCTCTTCGTTCGACTGCTGCTCCAGCGTGCTCGCCGGCGGCGGGGCATTTGCCGGCTGTTGCGCCTTCTCGATCAGCTTCTGTGTGCGACTGATCTCTTGTTGCGCAATCGCACTAGAGGGATCGATCATCACCGCTGTTTGGAATTCCTTCAGCGCCTCGCTCAGCTTGCCTTGGTCCCGCAGTACCTCTCCCTGATGCACATGCGTCGCCGCCGCAAGGAATTTCGTACGCTCAAACGAAGCGCGGTACTCGGTATTCTCTGGACGCAGATCGTAGGCCTGCTTGAAATCCATATAGGCCTCATCGTAATGCTGCCGGGCCTCTGCCTGTTGTCCTTTGGAGTACAGCGATTTTGCACTGTCTTTTGTTTTCCAGGCAATTGCCTGGACGTGCGGCAAATAAGGCAATCAACAGAACCAGGCAACCGCAGTGGAACCGTTTCATTGCGATCCTTTAAGAAACGAAATTCCCCACAGGCACACCCTGAAGCTGCCCGCAGAGTGGGGCGCAAATAGATTCATCAACAGCGTTGATTATAGCATCGCAACCCTAGGCAATCCTCGGTGGAAACATCCGGCCATGCTAGGATACAGAATTCGCAACAACGCGCAAGTGCGCATGAATTTCAACCATTTACCTCCGCAGTAGGAATCACAGCAATGGCCAGAAATCAGGTACAACTCACGCAGCCCAACAAGCCAAAGAACGTCAAGCGCGACCCTGTCTCCAGCGGCGAGCGTGATGCTTGCGTCAACCGCGCCGCATCGCATGACTTCTTTCTCCTGGAACGTTACGAAGCAGGCATCGCCCTACGCGGAACCGAGGTCAAATCCATCCGCGCGGGCCAAGCTAATCTCAAAGATTCCTATGGCCTCGTCAAGGATGGAGAACTTTTTCTGCTCAACGCCCACATAGGAGTCTATGCCCCCAGCGCGCAGTTCAATCATGAGACAAAGCGCACCCGCAAGCTCCTCGTCCACCGTGCTCAGATTCTCAAACTCCATGCCGCCGTCCAGCAAAAGGGACTCACAATCATCCCGACGCGGATGTACTTTAAGAATGGCCGCGTCAAGGTAGAAGTCGCGGTCGCCAAGGGAAAGCAGCTCTGGGATAAACGCGAAACCGAGCGCCGACGCACCGCCGACAAGGAAGCTCGCGATGCCATCGCACGCAGCCGGAAATCCTGAGCCGCAGGTTTTCTCTGTGCCCCACTGCTGCCACAGTCGCCACAGAGTTTTTCGTGACCCCACACTGCCGCAGTCAGCAGCTGAGGGTAAAACGGCAACGGTATAACATCTGTTACAGAAAGGTTCGCATGAAGATCGAAATTTCCACGTCCGCGCCCTCCACCATCGCAACCTCTTTGCTCGTCCTCCCTGTGGTCGATAATGGAGCCAAAACTCCCACGCCTGAGCTGCTCGCCTCTGATCCGGCTCTCCAGGCCCTTGCCGCGCCGCTCATTACCGCCGCCGATCTCACCGGCAAGTTCGTCGAGCCCGTCTGGCTGCTTTCTCCCGCCGGAGTCTCCGCCCAGCGCATCCTTTTCATTGGCGCCGGAAAGCGCGACAAACTCTGCATCACCGAACTCCGCAAACTTGCCGGAGCCGCTGCCCGCGCCGCCAAATCCAAGAACATCAACTCCTTCGTCCTCGTCCTGCCCTCGCTCATCGAAGCCCCAGCAGCCGCCCAAGCCGCCACCGAAGGCATCATCACCGGCGACTTTGACGTGGACACCTACCGCAGCGATCGCAAGGATTCCCAGCTCGCCGACGTGACCCTCGCCATCTCTCCCGACGCTGATGCCGGGGCCGTTTATCAGGCCATCGCCGAAGGCGCCATCCTCGCCGAGTCGCAGAACCTCACCCGCACCCTCGCCCTCGAACCCAGCAATCTTATGACGCCCACTATCCTCGCCGAGCGTGCCCGCGCCATGTGCGAAGAAGTCGGCCTCGCCTGCGAGGTGTACGGTCCCGATAAGATCAAAGAATTAAAAATGGGAGCCTTCTGGAGCGTCTCTCAAGGTTCCGAAGAAGAACCGCGCCTGGTCGTTATGCGCTACGCACCCGACACTGCGCCAGCCGAACCCGTCCTCGGCTTGGTCGGCAAAGGCATCACCTTTGACTCCGGTGGCGTCAGCATCAAGCCCTCCGACGGCATGGAGAAGATGAAGTACGATATGTCCGGCGCCGCCACCATGATCGGAGCCATGCGCGCCATCGCCCTGCTCAAGCCCAATATGCGCGTCATATCCATCCTCTGCTGCAGTGAGAACATGCCCGATGCCAAGGCACAGAAGCCCGGTGACGTCCAGTTCGCCATGAACGGCAAATCCATCGAGGTCATCAACACCGACGCCGAAGGCCGCCTAGTTCTCGCCGACGGTCTCTGCTACGCACGCCAACTCGGAGCCACCCATCTCATCGATGCCGCAACACTGACCGGTGCCGTCGTTGTCGCCCTCGGCTATCACAACGTTGGAGTCTTCACCAACGACGAGGACTTCGCCGAAGATTTCACCGACTCCGCCATCCGTACCGGCGAAAAGATGTGGCGCATGCCCGTCGATATCGACTACTTCGACCACATCCGCTCTGAAATTGCTGACATCAAAAACACCGGCGGACGTTGGGGCGGAGCGATAACGGCAGCCATGTTCCTCAAGGAGTTCGTCGAAGACAAGCCCTGGATTCACCTCGATATAGCCGGCACCGCCTGGCTTGAGGAAGCCAAAGCCTGGATGCCCAAAGGCCCAAGCGGCGTAGCCGTTCGCTCCCTGGTCGATTTCGCCCGCCACATGCCGGGCTCAACCAAATAAGCCCTGCGCACCAAGCAATAGCACCAAAAGAATATTTAGAGCGTCATTCCACGGCAGCGGCATCTTTTAGCTGAAAGAGAGCCGCTGCTCTTCCAAGTTATATGCGCAACATTTACACTTTTGAAATCAACTTTTCACAGCGATGTAACGGAGCACTCAATTTGCCTGACGAGAAAAAATCCGTTCACCGTCAAAAAGGTGCTGACATTTGTAACCTCTGCGGCGCACGGGCAGCATTCCGCTCTCACCGCAAGAATTTCCTGGAGTTCCTGCGCACCCGCTTCACCGGAAAAGTCCCATTCCGATGTACTCACTGCAAACGCCGCTTCTGGCGCTTCATCGACCCTACCGACATCTAAAACCGTTCCGCAAAATGCACGAATCAAAGAGTCGGGCGCCACAGCTTCGCGCCAACGCTTTTTAAAACCTGCGAATCAAGAACCCCCACCTCTCCAGCCTTTCGTAGTTGCCCTTTATCTTGTCACCACGCAGGCCACAATATCTGAATTACATCACCGTCGGCGCCGGAATCCCCAACACCCGCATCGTCGCCATCAACTCTTTCCTGACCACCGCCGCCGTCGCCAGCAGCAGAGCCTGCCGCGCCGCGTCCTCTTCGGTCAGAATGTGATGCTTGTGATAGAAATTGTTGAACTGCTGCGCCAACTGGAATGCATGTTTCGTCAGCGCAGCCGGTTCGGTCGTCGCAATGCACTGCTCGATCACCTTCGCCGTCTGCCCCGCCGCCAGCCACAGCGACCACAGGTCGTCATTCCCTTCAAACGCATCGTCTGCAATCTTCGTCTTCAACGCCGATTCCGGCTCAATCCCACCTTTGCGGAAGATATTCGTTGCCCGCACCACCGCATATTGCACATACGGCCCAGTCTCGCCCTCAAATGAGAGCGCCTCGCGGAAGTCAAAGGCAATCACCGACTGCTTCGTAAACTTCAGCATGAAGTACCGCAGCGCTCCAATCGCAATCTGGGTCGCAATCTCACGCCGCTCCTCTTCGCTCAGCTCCGGATGCCGGGTGTCCACCTCGCTTTTTGCCGCCTCAATCAGCTTGTCCAGCAAATCGTCGGCCTTCACCCCAAACCCCTTACGCCCGGAGACCTCAATGTAACTGCGCTGCTGGTCCTCTTCGGAGACCGCATATCCCATCTCCATCGCGCAGCGCGGCGTCAGCGCCACCATCTCGTAGCTGAAGTGCGTATAGCGTGCCGCCTCGGCCTCATGCCCCATCAGCAGAATCGCCTGCTTCACCGTCTCCTGAGGATCGCTCTGACGCGCATCAATCACGTTGTAGATTGCCCCTACGCCGCCAAAATGCGGAGCCCCAGGCTCGACTGTCCTTTGGATCGCACGAGATCCACACCGCACGCCCATCCGCGTACTCATGAAATTTCCGATAGCCAAAGTCCAATCCCAGCAGCCCGAACTTCCACATGTGGTACGCAATGTCCTTGCCCACATACCCCACCGTCCCGTTCGAGCGCACAATCACCTTCGCATCCTCATCCGGCCCATCTGGCGCTGACTCGTCCTTCACCGTCCCCGGACGCGTCATCACCCAGCACCCTTTGTTCTTCCCTTCTGTCTCGTAGTAAAGAACCCCGGCGGCCTTCAGCAGTTCAAACGCCTTTGCCCAGAAGTGCAGGTGAAGAATGTCGCTCTCCTGCGGCAGAAAATCGTACTCAATGTCCAGCCGCTGCATCGTCTCCAGATGCCGCCGCAGCACCGCCATCGAAATCATCTGCGCAATCTCGGCCGTCGGGTTGCCGCCGACCTCAAGCGCGTGTAGCGTGTCGCGCCGCGCCTGCAAGTTCGCCTGTCTTCTTCATACCACTGCGAAACCCGCGCATACAAATCCCAGCAGTAATAGTCGAAGCGCCCCTCACTCCCTGCAATCAGCGCCTCAATCTCCGCCCGCGATTTCTTCGCCACCCGCTCGAATCCCACCACCACATCGGCCACCTGCACCCCCGTGTTGTCGATGTAGTTCTGCACGTCCACCTTGATAACCAGCCGCCCGCAGCAGCCGGACCAGCGTGTCGCCCAATATCGAGTTCCGCAGATGCCCAATATGAGCCGCCTTGTTCGGGTTGATCGACGTATGCTCCACCAGCACCTTACCCCGGCTTGCCGAAGATTTAGTCGAAATGGATGAGGCCCGACCACCAGAGGTCGAGGTCTCCCCCGGCATTATCTGCGCCGGGGCCTGCGCCGATGCTGCGACGTACGGAAGCCAGCCCGCCACAATCTCCGCCGCCTTCGTCCGATCCAGCCGAGCGTTGATGTACCCCGTTCCCGCCACCTCGAACTTCGCAAACCCTTCCGGCAGCCCAATTTCAGCCACAATCTCTTCGGCAATCTTCCGCGGAGCCTTGCGCAGTGTGCGCGCCAGCTCAAACGAAACCGGCAGCGCAAACTCGCCCATCTCGATCTTCGGCGGCTGCTCCACCACAATGTTTGCCAGTTCAATGTCATATTTCTGCTTCAGGAAGGCGCGCACATGCTCAATCAGACGGTTCTGCAATAAAAGATACACAGTGGATTCCTTGCTAACGGCGGGACTCTTTTTCGCAGCCTCGCGCAATGATAGGTCGAACTACGATTGTAAGGGATGCGCGCCAGAGTTGCCGACCGTACCTTGCTTTTGACGTTGTTCGTGGCACGTTTGCTCCTGCTCTTGGCTGTCACCCTTGCTCCTGTGTGTCATTCCGAAACGCAGTGAGGAATCCCAGTACCGGCAAATCTTCCGTGCTGCGCAAGGCCACTCAAACAAAGCCCCTCAACCAACAACCCACCTTCTTGCTGAAAACTTGCTCCCCTCTCGTTTGCCCCAATCCCTCGCGCCTCCTATACTTGAACTTCGGGCCAACGCCCATCGGACTCGTAATGCGTATTGCCTACCTGGATTGTTTCTCCGGAATCAGTGGCGACATGTTCCTCGGCGCAGCCGTAGACGCCGGCGTCCCTCTGGAGAAGCTCGAAACCGTTGCTCACGCCCTCGGCCTCCACGCTGAGCTGGAATCCCATCGCGTCGAGCGTGGTGGCCTCGCCGCCACGAAGATCGATGTCCTCATCGACGGCCGCCCCGACCAGCCTCTCGACCTCGAAGCCGAGCACACGAAACAAACGCACTCGCACGACCACGGAGAAGCCGACCACTCCCACTCTCATTCGCACCAAACGCACTCGCATCAGCCTGAGCGCACCCACGCTGAACCCAAGCACTTCCACGTCCATCGCGGCCTCGCTGAAATCCGCGAGATCATCGCCCGCGCGCCCATCAGCGCCGCCGCCCAGGCCTTCGCGCTCAAGACTTTCCTGCTTCTGGCCCAGGCTGAGGGCAAAATTCACAATCGCCCTCCCGAGTCCATCCACTTTCACGAGGTCGGCTCTGAAGACGCCATTGTGGATGTGATCTGCGCTGCCGTCGCCGTCGAAGCACATCGCCGCCGACCGCTGGTACTGCTCCGCGCTCAACACCGGCAGCGGCACCGTCAAGTGTGCGCACGGAGTCCTGCCCGTCCCTGCGCCCGCCACTCTGAGCTTCTTCGCGGCGCGCCTATCTTTTCCTCCGGCATCCAGAAGGAGCTGCTCACCCCAACCGGAGCAGCCATTCTGCGTGCCCTCAATGTCCGCTTCGAAGCCGCTTCCCCCGATGACTCTCTCAGCCACCGGCTACGGTGCCGGAGCCCGCGACTTTCCCGGCTCTGCCAACGTTGTCCGCCTCACCTTGGGCGAATCCGCTGTAATCAACGATGAAGCCGGGTGCCCCACCTTCGACCCTGCGCCTTTAGCGCGGCTAAGGTGGGAGACGGAAGCCCCAAACACCATCACCGTCCTCGAAGCCAATCTCGACGACATGAACCCCCAGCTCTTCTCCTATGTGCAGCAAAAGCTGCTCGACGGCCGGTGCTCTCGATGCCTTTGGCGTCCCTGTGCAGATGAAGAAAGGCCGTCCCGGCATCGTCTTCACCGTGCTGGCCCCGCCCGCCCACGCCGAACTGCTCTCCGCGCATCCTGCTCACCGAAACCACCACTCTCGGCGTCCGCATGCGCCACGAGCAGCGCCGCATTCTTGACCGTGAGCACGTCACCGTCGAATCCCCTTGGGGCCCGATCCGCGTTAAACTCGGCAGACTGCACGGAGAAGTTGTAAACTGCGCGCCCGAGTTCGAGGACTGCCGCAAAATAGCCGAATCCACCGGAGTGCCTCTCAAAACCGTTCTGCAAGAAGCCCTGCACCTATATCTTGCATCGCCCGATAACGCAGCCGGTAACGCGGCTACCAACGCCAATTCCGGCGATGCCTCTAAAAGTTTTTCGTCCTGATCGAGAGATTTCGCATGAGTGAGCAACGAGAAAAGTTTTACATCACCACCCCGATCTACTACGTCAACGCGCGGCCTCACATCGGCCACACCTACACCACCGTCGTCTGCGATGCCATTGCCCGCCGCCAGCGCATGTTGGGCCATGACACGCTACTTCCTCACCGGAACCGACGAGCACGGCCAGAAGATCGAGCGCTCCGCCGCCGCCGCCGGCAAAAGCCCCCAGCAGCTCACCGACGAGGTCAGCGCCGAATTCCGCGCCCTCTGGGATCGCATGGGAATCAGCTACGACAAATTCATTCGCACCACCAGCCCAGAGCACAAGCGCGGCGTGCAAGCCATGTTCACCCTGCTCCAGGAGCGCGGCTTCATCTACAAAGGTTCCTACACCGGCCAGTATTGCGTCTTCGACGAACTCTACGCCGACGACAACGCTCCCGGCACACCCTGCCCGGTCTGCGGACGCATCACCGAAACCGTTGAGGAGGAGAATTATTTCTTCAAGCTCGCCGACATGGCCGAGCCGCTTCTCAAGCTCTACGAAGAAAATCCCGACTTCATCTATCCCGAGACGCGCCGCAACGAAGTCATCTCTTTCGTCAAAAGCGGCCTGCGCGATCTCTCCATCTCCCGCACCACTTTTACCTGGGGCATCCCCGTCCCCGGCGATCCCGCGCACGTCATCTACGTCTGGCTCGACGCGCTCTGCAACTACATCACCGCCGTAGGCTTCGGCTCGCCCGACGCTCAGGATCAGCAGCGATTCCGGCATTACTGGCCCGCCAACGTACACATGATCGGCAAAGAGATCGTGCGCTTCCACTGCGTCTATTGGCCGGCCTTCCTGCTCGCCGCCGGACTGCCTCTGCCCAGCCAGATCGTCGCCCACGGCTGGCTGCTCTTTGAAGAGAGCAAGATGTCCAAGTCGCGCGGCAACATCGTGCGCAGCGAAACCATCCTCGAAGTTCTCGGTGCCGACGCTTTGCGCTACTTCCTCTTCCGCGAGATCGTCTTCGGACAGGACGGCTCGTTCTCCTTCGACGCTCTCGTGCAGCGCTTCAACAGCGATCTCGCCAACGGCCTCGGCAACCTTGCCAGCCGCACTCTCTCGATGATCCAGCGTTACTTCGACGGAGAGATTCCCTATCCCAGCGCCACCATCGCCTACACTCCCGCCGAGGCTGCCATCGCCAAGCTCGCCGAGGAGACCATCGCCGAGTACAACCGCCTCTTCGATGCCTACCAGTTCTCGCGCGCCCTGGAGACCCTCTGGTCCCTGCTCAGCGCCGTCGATAAATACATCGTCGAGAATCAGCCCTGGGCCATCGCGGAAAAAGAAGGGACACGACGCGCGCGCCCGCCTCGCCACCGTCCTCTATACCTCTGCCGAGGCTCTGCGCATCATCACCGTGCTAGCCCACCCCATCATTCCCGACTCCACCGCAAAAATTTTCACCCAGCTCGGCCTCAGCGATGTCTCGCAAACCAATCTCAACACCTTGCGCTGGGGACAGTTGAATGTAGGCACCCGCCTCGCCCGTATCGAAGCCGTTTTCCCACGCGCCGACAAGAGCGCGATTGAAAGGATGCAACAGATGGAAGAAGAACGTAAGAGCGCCGCCGACGCCGCAGCCGCAACCACCGAAGCAATCGTCAGCGACCAGCAACGGCAGGCCTGACGCCCGCTAGCCACCACAGCCAGCGCTGCCGCACCCGCTGAAATCCCGGCCGCGGCTGCCCGCCGTCCCCCTACATCACCATCGACGATTTCCTCAAGGTCGAGCTCCGTGTTGGCACCGTCCTCACCGCCGAAAAAGTCGAAAAGGCCGACAAACTCCTGCGCCTCACCGTGGACATCGGCACCGAAGTCCGCCAGATCGTCGCCGGAATCGCCAAGGCCTACGCTCCCGAATCCCTCGTCGGACGCAAGGTGGTCATCGTCGCCAACCTCGCCCCGCGTAAACTTCGCGGCATTGAATCGCAAGGCATGATCGTCGCCGCCTCCTTCGGAGAAGAAGGCCAGCCCGCCCTCGCCAGCTTCCTCGAAGCTGTCCCCAACGGCGCCCGACTCAAGTAGCCGCACATGTAAGTAAGCCTCAATCCATGTAACTGCGCCTCAGTCGCAAATGAACAGGGTGCCCCACGTTCGCCTTCCTTTGGCTAACGTGGGGGATTTGCCCTTGCTCTTGCCCTTGCATTTACTCTTGCCCTTGCATTTACTCTTGCCCTTGCTCTTGCATTTGCCATTGGATTTACTCTTGCAGTGGCACTTGTTTTTATGGTGTCATCCTGAACTAAGTGAGGGCCCCCGGCACGCTTTACATTTCCCGTGCTGCTCCAAGTTTTTCAACCAGCAATCGATTTCGACGAGCAATCCTATGTCGTTCCTCGACTCCCACGCCCATCTCGACGGCCCCCAGTTTGCCTCCGATCGCGAAGCCGTCATCCAGCGCGCGTACGATGCTGGCGTCCGCGCACTGCTCGCCATCGGCAACGGAGACGGTCCCGACGACCTCGCCCGCGCCATCCCTTTCGCTGAGCGCTACCCCTGGATCTATGCCTCCATCGGAGTCCATCCGCACGAGGCGCGCCTGCTCGCCCCCGCCCACCTAGACGATATGCAGCGCCTCGCCCAGCACCCCAAGGTCATCGCCATCGGAGAGATCGGACTCGACTATCACTACGACTACTCGCCCCGCGACCTGCAGCAGCGAGTCTTCCGTCAGCAACTCGAACTCGCCGCCGCCGTCAAACTTCCCATCCTCATCCACTGCCGCCCCAGCCAGAACAGCACCAATGCCTGGGACGACCTCCTCGCCATCCTACGCGAGCACTGGGCCTCCACCGGCCTCGCTGGCGTCATGCATTGCTTCACCGGGGACCTAGCCCAGACCCAGGCCTCGCTCGATCTCGGCTTCATCCTCTCCTTCGCCGGAAACCTCAGTTACCCCAAGGCGCAGAACATCCGCGACGCTGCTGCCATCGTCCCCCTCGACCGTTTCTTTCTCGAAACCGATTGCCCCTACCTCGCCCCCATCCCCCACCGGGGCAAACGCAACGAACCCGCCTACGTCATCGAAACCGCTCGCCACTTCGCAAATCTTCGCGACCTTACCCCCGAAGCCGCCGGCTCCCTCGCCCTTGAAAACTTTTTGCGCTTTTTCCACCTCCCCGCCCTGCCTATGTAAGTCGCATTTCGCTTTTTGGTTCGTCGTCCCGAACGAAGTGAAGGCCCCAAGCACGGCTCCCATCTCCCATGCTGTGCCAGGCTTTTCTACCGCATCGATTTTCTCAATGATTCCTGCTACTTCACCGGCCATTCAACTTTGCCTTATGCTGAGAAATGCGACGTAACTCTTTCTCCGAGAACACGCTAAAAAACTTTGAAACCCGAAACCTCAGAATCAGATGCGAGAACGCCCGCTTTGTCATACACTAGAGACCAATGGCCGCTGAAAACTCATTCGACATCGTCAGCAACGTGGACCTGCCGGAGGTCACCAATGCCATCCAGCAGGCGTTGAAAGAAATCCATCAGCGTTACGACCTGAAGGGTTCGCACTCCGACATTCAGTTCGATGGCAAGGAGGAACTCGTCCTCACCTCTGCCGACGAATACAAGCTCAAAGCTGTCATCGACGTGCTACAGTCCAAACTGGTCAAGCGCAACGTCTCGCTCAAGTCTTTTGAATACGGCAAGATCGAGCCTGCCGCAGGTTCCACCGTGCGCCAGAAGGTTAAACTTCAGCAGGGCATCGCCATTGAAAAGGCCCGCGAGATCGTCAAGGTCATCAAGGATTCCAAAAAGAAGGTGCAAGCCTCCATCAACGGAGACATCGTCCGCGTCACCGGCAAAGACCGCGACAGCCTGCAGGAGATCATTGCCCTGCTTCGCCAGAGCGATTTCGGTATCGATATGCAGTTTACGAACTATCGCAACAACTAATTAGAGGCGCGGAATTCAATAGAATCAGTAAGGGCTCAATCTTGAATAGCTTGGCAGCAGCAGCGAGGGGTAAACAGATCTTCGACCTTCTCCGTGAAGACCTGGAAGCCATCGAGCGCGAGTTCGGCGGCTACAGCGTGTCGAATGTACACGCCATCACCGAGATAGGCGAATACCTGCGTCAGGGCGGAGGAAAGCGCCTCCGGCCCGCACTGCTTCTGCTCGCCGCCAAAATGCTCGACTACAAAGGGAGCGGAGCTGTCCGCCTCGGTGCTGTCGTCGAGATCATTCACACCGCAACTCTCGTTCATGACGACATTATCGACGAGGCCGAAATCCGCCGCGGACGCCCCTCGCCCAACACCATTTGGGGCAACCCCAAGTGCGTCCTCGCCGGCGATTGGCTTTACATGCAGGCCTTTCAAATTTCTCTGGAAGAGCGCAACCTCCACGTACTCGATCTGCTCACCGAACTCACCAAGCAGATGGTCGAAGGCGAGCTCCTACAGATCGAAAAGCTCGGCTCGCTGATCACCCGCGACAGTCACCTGGACCTCATCTATCGCAAAACTGCCTGCCTCTTTGCCGTCTGCATGCAGTTGGGCGGAGTCCTCGCCGGGGCCAGCAAGGAGCAACAGCTAAGCCTGCGCGAATACGGTCGCGCCGTCGGAATGGCCTTCCAGATCACTGATGATGTCCTCGACCTCACGGCCTCCGAAGTGGTTCTTGGCAAACCCGTTGCCAGCGATCTACGCGAAGGCAAAGCAACCCTCGCCGTCATTCACGCGCTCGAGCACTGCACCGCCGAGGAGCGCGCCCGGATTCAAGACGTCCTTGAGCAGCGCGCCTTCAACGGCGTCACCCATAAGGACATTCTCTCCATCTTGAGCCGCTACGAATCCATCAACGCCGCCAACCAAGAGGCGGCAAAGTTCGCTCAACACGCGGTCGCGCAACTCCATTCCTTCCCGGAAAACCACTTCAAGCGCGCGCTCCTCTGGCTCCCGCAGTTCGTCGTCTCCCGCGAGAAATAGACTCCTTCCGAACATTGCGTATTGCCTACTCAGTTAATGGTTTTGTGCTCCTGAACGATTAACCTATGGATACACACTGCTCGTTAGACCGTTATCATTATGGTCAATCGTCGTCTCAGATTCCCACTGCGGCGTTCGATTTCATATCGGGCGGGAGATCATTCGGATTATTGATTTGCTTGAGCTGAAGTAAAACCAGAGTCACTGGACTGGCATCATACCAGCTATGAAAGGTACACACGTCCTGTCCCTTCTCGTCTTAACAAGCTCCTTCGCCTCGGCGCAGTCGAATGCCAGCTCGAGCAATTCGACCGGCTCCCCTCCTGCGTTCCGCACGGAAGGCAAACTTGCAGATGCTCCAAAAAGCATGGCCACTCCGGCTCCGGAACCGTACATGGAAAGTACGATAGACCTCGCCCCAAAGAACTCAAGAGGCGAGCATACCCGGTTTTTTGACAAACGGAACCTGGCGCTATTTGGATTGAATGCAATGACGCAGACTCAGGCGCTGCTTTCCATCCAATCCCATGGAGCCGGAGTAGAGAGCCGCGGACGCACACTCGACCCATTCGAAAAGCACTTTGAGTCCTACGGCTACGGCTGGGGTGCTGTTTACCGCTATGGAGGAGGTGTGGGCCTGAACACTTTTGTAAGCTACCTTTTTCACAAGTCGGGACACCATAGGCTCGAACGCTGGGTTCCGAATATTGCGATGATCCATGCTGAAGCCTCCTCCGGGTATGCCCTCACTGGATCGAAGCAGGGGCGCACCGGCTGGTAATAGCCCGGGAAAGCAAAAAGGCACACGGAATGTTGCTCACGTGTGCCTGGATGAAATAGAAAAACCGACCTATATTGGCTTCAGAACTGGAATCCCAATCCGCTGCTGAAGTTCTGAAAGAGCGAAGAAGAAGAATAGCGACTCCAGGGAACGGGCTGAGCAGTCCACTGACCTATGCGCCAATACAGGCCACGAGTGAGCTGATAATCGGCGCCGGCGCCTACGCGAAGTGTGAATGCGTTTTGTGGATTGGCGGATGTCTTTGGAAAGGGCCCGGCATGAAACAGGGTGGAGTCCTGATTAGAAAAGCCAACCTGTGCCGTGCCATAGGGTCGGAAGCGCCCAGTCAAGAGATTAACCTTCGCGCCCGTGGTGATCTGCCACTCACTCGCGACAGGGGCAATTCGCCGGAAAGTTTGGCCCCCGGCAACAGTCCAACCCCAACGGGTGTTGAAGTGCAGCGTATAAGCAAGTTCATAACCCTGAAGGTTATGGCTGGTATCACCGCTGCCGAAGTCGGGGAGGTTCACAACGTAGCCAACAAATACGTCAGAAGCGGGGGTGTAGTTGATGGCCGCCTTTGGTGCCTGACCAAAACATAGGGACGTAAACAGGAGTAGCACAGCTGCGATGGAATACTTTTTCATCTCGCCTTTTTCCAAAATTCAGCGGGTCCATTTCAAGTGGGCAAACGCTCTTTCGTTCCCTTGCGAGACGAAAAAAAGAATGTTCGGATGGATCATTATAGTCAGGAACTCTGGATGCGGGCAACTCTCTTCAGCAAGAAGCCCGCACCGCTTTTCAGTTCCGTGGAGGCAGTTTTGGTTCCGCTAACGGACGGCCCATGCTGTAGTAATGAAAACCGGCAGCGGCCATTTCCGTCATGCTGAAAAGGTTTCTTCCGTCGATCACGACCGGGTAACGCATGACCTGCCGAAGACGCGCGATATCAAGAGCGGCGAATTGCGGCCATTCGGTGACCACCAAAAGCGCGTGCGCGTCTTGAGCAGCCTCGAACTCGTTGCCGGCGTAACGCAACTGATCATTTGGAGGCATAACAGCGCGGGCCTTTTCCATTGCGGCGGGATCGTAGGCGGAAACGACGCATCCTGCGGCAAGAAGATTCTTAACCAAGCTCATGGCCGGAGATTCGCGGATGTCATCGGTGCCGCCCTTGAAGGCAAGGCCGAGAACGCCGATGTGCTTCCCTTTGAGCGTCCAGAGCGCGCTGCGCAGCTTCTTCATGAAGCAATTCTGTTGGTTCTCGTTGATTTTTTCTACGGCTTTCAGTAGCTCGAAATCATAGCCGACGGTTTCCGCAATTTTATAAAAGGCGCGCACGTCCTTGGGGAAGCAGGAGCCCCCATAGCCGATTCCCGCGTTGAGGAAGCGGGAGCCGATGCGAGTATCCGCGCCAATGCCTTTGGCCACTTCTTGAACATCGGTCCCGACCAGTTCGCAGATGTTGGATACCGCATTAATGAAGGAAATCTTCAGCGCCAGAAAGGCATTGGAGGCGTGCTTGATGAGTTCGGCGCTCTTGGCGCTGGTTTCCAGGTAGTGAACTCCACCGCTGAGATCGCATGGGCCGGGAACATGATTGGGACGGGAGAAATAGCTGCCGTCGATCAGCGGCTGATAAACGCTGCGCAAAACAGCGCGCGCCCGCTCGGCATCGGCGCCGACGACGATCCGGTCGGGATAGAGGAAGTCCTCGATGGCCGTGCCCTCGCGAAGGAACTCCGGGTTGGAAACCACGTCAAAGTTCTCATCCTTTGCGCCATTGAAACGGAGAGTGCGGCTGATCCACTGATTGGTGAGCACCGGAACTGTGCTCTTTTCGACCACCACTTTGTAATCGTGGAGTTCGGAGGCAATCTCACGAACCGATGCCTCCACGAACGAGAGATCGGCCTCTCCCGTGGGCGACTGGGGGGTACCCACGGCGATGAAAATTATGGACGCCTGCCGCACCGCGGACGGCAGATCGGTGGTAAAAGCCAGATCCTTCCCCGCGGTGGCGGGCCAACATCTCCGGCAGCCGCTCCTCATAGATCGGAACTTCGCCGGACTGTAGCGCAACCACCTTAGCTGCATCATTGTCCACACAAACGACCGAGTGACCGATTTCGGCGAAACAGACCGCGGCAATTAATCCAACATAGCCGGAGCCTATGACGGCGATCTTCAGAGGGGCATTTTTTTGTAGCTTGGAGTCCAAGATTTCCCTTTCCTAACACGGTGCCGCGATTGAACTCATGCGATTAAACAACAATCGTGTTAAGGCGACGTCACAACGGTCCTCTCAGGATATCAGCCCCTAAGCCTACATAGGACAGCTTTACGGCACAAAAATCGGGTAAGGAAGGGTCACCGCGACAATCAGCTCTCTGGAGAAGCTGATATTCTTCTTAGGTTAGGCTGTAGGCGAGGATGAGAATGAGGAAGGCTTTGATCACCGGTATCACGGGGCAGGATGGATCGTATCTTGCCGAGTTGCTTCTTTCCAAGGGATACGAAGTCCATGGTGTGAAACGCCGCACTTCCCTGTTTAACACGGATCGGATCGATCATCTCTACCAGGACCCGCACGATCGGGACCGCCGCTTCTTTCTGCACTATGGCGACATGACGGATACCAGCAGTCTGGTGCGCATCATCCAGAGCATTCAGCCGGACGAGATTTACAACCTGGCGGCGCAGAGCCATGTAGCCGTGTCGTTTGAGGAGCCGGAGTACACGGCAAACGCCGATGGCATCGGCACTCTGCGCGTGCTGGAGGCGATCCGCATTCTGGGCCTGGAAAAGACGACGCGCTTCTATCAGGCATCGACCTCGGAGCTGTATGGGCTGGTGCGGGAAACTCCACAGACGGAGACCACGCCGTTCTATCCGCGCTCTCCTTATGCGGCGGCAAAGCTGTACGCCTTTTGGATCACGGTAAACTATCGCGAGGCCTATGGAATTTATGCCTGCAACGGCATCCTGTTCAACCACGAGTCGCCGGTACGGGGCGAGACCTTTGTAACGCGCAAGATTACGCGCGGGCTGTCGCGCATCAAAGCCGGGCTACAGGAGACGCTGTTCCTGGGCAACCTCGATTCGCTCCGCGACTGGGGACATGCCCGCGACTACGCGGAGATGCAGTGGCTGATGCTGCAGCAGGAAGCGCCTGATGATTTTGTCATCGCCACGGGCGAACAGCGCAGCGTGCGCGAATTCGTAAACGCCGCCGCCGAAAAGCTGGAGATGAAGATCAGGTGGATTGGCGAGGGCGTGGACGAGAAGGGCTACGACGAACAGGGCAGATTGATCGTCGCGGTTGACCCGCGTTATTTCCGTCCAACGGAAGTCGAGACTCTGCTGGGAAATCCGGCAAAGGCGAAGTCCAAGCTGGGCTGGGTACCGAAAACCAGCTTCGATCAACTGGTGACGGAGATGGTGGATGCGGACTACGAACTCGCTAAGCGCGACGCTCTGGTACGCGAGAAGGGGTACAAGATACTGCATCACCATGAGTAGCCACACGGAGTAGGCCACGATGAGCAACTACATGCAGAAGGACGCAAAGATTTTTGTGGCCGGACATGCTGGCCTGGCAGGCTCGGCCATTGTGCGCAAACTGCGCTCGCTGGGCTATGAAAACCTGTTGCTGCGCACGCGCCAGGAGGTCGATCTACTGGACTCGAATGCGGTGAGCAGGCTTTTCGACGAGCAGCGCCCGGAGTTTGTATTTCTGGCCGCAGCCAAGGTGGGAGGCATTCTAGCCAATCGCGACTTCCCTGCCGACTTCATCGCCCAGAATCTGCGCATCCAGAGCAACGTGATTGAAAACGCCTACCGCACAGGGGTGAAGCGGTTGCTGTTCCTCGGATCGAGCTGCATTTATCCGAAGCTGGCTCCGCAGCCGATTCGCGAAGATCAACTGCTTGCAGGACCGCTGGAGTTCACCAATCGCTCTTACGCGGTGGCAAAGATTGCGGGCATCGAGATGTGCTGGGCCTTCAACCGGCAGCACGGAACCGCGTTTCTGGCTGCAATGCCAACCAATCTTTACGGGCTTGGAGATAATTACGATCTGAAAAGTTCGCACGTTCTTCCCGCACTGATTCGCAAAGTGCATGAGGCAAAGCAGCGTGGCGAGCGCAGCGTGACCGTCTGGGGAACGGGCAAGCCATTGCGTGAATTCCTTTTCAGCGACGACATGGCTGATGCGTGCGTCTTTCTCCTGAACCTGGGAGAAGAAGAATTCCGGAAGCTGACCGGCGATCCTGAAGTGGCGCCGCTAGTAAACGTGGGCAGCGGAAGCGACCTGACTATCGGCGAACTGGCGAAGAAGGTTTGTGAGGCGCTCGAATTCAATGGCGAGATTATCTTTGACACCGGCAAGCCGGATGGTACTCCACGGAAGTTGATGGACAGCTCAAAGTTATTCAGCTTTGGTTGGCGGCCGAAGGTTTCACTGGAAGAAGGAATTCGTATCGCTTACGACGAGTTCCGCGGCAAGGCTGCAACAGACAATGTATAGACATAAGATCCCTGCTGCGCCCGAGGTTAAGGAATGATCGACATTCATTGCCATCTGCTGCCTGCGGTTGACGATGGAGCAAGGTCCTGGGATGTCACGCTGGAGATGTGCCGGATTGCTGAGCAGGATGGAGTGACCCACATTGTCGCGACGCCGCATGCAAATTATGAGTTCCTGTATGACCGCGCCAAGCACCTTGAATCGATCGAAGAGCTACGAGCGCGTGCGCCTAAACTGAGCTTTTCGCTGGGCTGCGATTTTCACCTCTCGTATGAAAATATTCAGGATGCGCTGAAGCACCCGGAGCGCTATGCCATTGGCGATACGCGCTATCTGCTGGTGGAGTTATCGGACTACAGTGCATTCAATGTTTCGCAAACGCTCGAAGATTTGCAGGGCGTCGGGCTCGCTCCGATTCTGACGCATCCGGAGCGAAATCCTGTGATCCTGGGCAATCCGGAGTTGCTCAACAAGTACGCGGCCGTGGGCTGCCTGTTTCAGATCACGGCCAACTCGCTCACTGGCTATTGGGGTAAGGCAAAGCAACAACTTTGCGAGCAAATGCTGCGGAAGAATATGGTCCACTTCATTGCCAGCGATGCCCATGGCGTGAAGAACCGTCCTCCGGGTCTCTCTGCTGCGCGCGATGCAGCCGCTAAGATTATCGGAAACGATGCGGCGGAAAAATTGGTCAAAGCAAATCCCAACGCAGTGTTGAGCAACCAGCCCACACTGCAATAACCCTCGAAGCGGCTGGTTTGTTTTCAGAATGATTGCTCAAACTGTATGGCGCTGGATTAAAATTGATCTGCGCGCCTGTAGCTCAACTGGATAGAGCACGAGTCTTCGAAACTCGCGGTTGCAGGTTCAAGTCCTGTCGGGCGCACCACAAACTCCAGCGTTAGATCCGGGCGAGCCTCCAATTACGGGATAGCTAAAAATATCAAAATTTAAGTTGTGGCAAGTTTCGATACCTTTCCGATGCACTCATACGTCAACCGGACGAAAGATAGTCTTCCCACCATCGCGCTGGTCGGTGATCATAAATTGTTATGTCGTTGGATTTAATAAACTTGATGATGCTACAGACTAGTTTTTGAAATGGAGTGAAGGATGCGAAAGCTGCGTTGGCTGTGCTGCACAGTTGTCCTGTTGACCAGCGTTGGCGTTGTTGCTCAGACACCAGCGCCGATGACATGGGACGAGGTGCGGCAGCGCTTCGAACAGAACAATCCAACTCTGCTTGCAGGTCAGTTGAACATTGATGAGTCCAAGGCGCAGGAGATCACAGCGGATCTCCGTCCCAACCCGCAATTCACGGAGTCGACCGACGGCACGCAGATCGCGCCTCACAATGGAGTGTGGCAACCGTTCTCCGGCACGCTGTTTGTAAGTACGGTTAGCTATCTGCACGAGCGCGAGCATAAGCGCGAGTTGCGGCTGGAGAGCGCTCAGAAGGGTACGACGATTGCAGTCTCCACCCAGGCTGATTTGAAGAGAACGCTGCTGTTCAACTTACGCAGCGCGTTTGTATCCACGCTGCAGGCCAAGGCCGTATTGCAGATTGCGAAAGAGAACCTGGCGTACTACGACCATGTGCTCGATATCAGCAGAACTCGCTTCAAGGCCGGCGACATTGCGCAAATTGATCTCGACCGGTTGGAGTTGCAGCGGGTGCAGTATGAGTCCGATGTGGAATCCGCAGACGTCAACTTACGCACCGCGAAGATAACGTTGCTTATGCTACTCAACGATCGCACTCCGGTTGATAAGTACGATGTGAGCGGGACGTTCGATTTCAGCGAGCAACTCTTGCCTCAGGACGAGTTCCGCAAGATCGCTCTGGAGAACCGCCCCGACCTGAAGGCCGCCTTACAAGCGGTGGACAAGGCCCAAACCGACCATAAGCTGGCGGTATCGAATGGCTCAACCGATCCGACCTTCAGCTTATGGGTAACACCGTACAACGCCTCATTCAACAATCCGAATGCCCGACAGACACTTGGCGGCAGTGTGGACATTCCGCTACGGATCTTCGACCGGAATCAAGGCGAGAAGCTGCGCACGCAGCTTGATATCACGCGCGAGGAAAGGTTGCACGACGCTGCATTAGCACAGGTGTTCAGCGATGTGGACTCCGGCTACGCCACCCTGGGCAGCACGGTGAAGTTGCTGATGCTGTACAAGGCCCAGTACCTGCGCCAGTCGGTACGCGTGCGCGACACAATCTTTTTTTCTTATCGGAATGGCGGGGCTTCCCTGCTGGATTTCTTGAATGCTGAGAGTGAATACCGGGCCGTGCAATTGAATTATGCGAACCTGGTCGGCTCTTATTTAACCGCGGCAGCGCAACTGAACATGGCTGTGGGCCGCGAGGTGATCCAATGAAAAGCAAATTTGCAGGCATGGTCCTGATTGCTGCGCTCTGTCTGTTCTTGAGTGCGCTACTTGTTGGTTGTAAAGAAGGCAAGGCGAATGAGAAGGCCGAGGCGCCGCCGCCGGTCACCGTGGTACCGGACATGGATGCCAATCATTTCAAGGTAGATCATCCGGATCAGTTTCCGCTGGTCACCGCGGTCGAGCATAAGGCAGCGCCGGAATTGAATGTGACCGGCATGGTGCAGCCCGATATCTCCCGCGCTGTACCCGCGATTTCACTTGCGTCCGGCAGGGTGGTGGAGATCCACGCGCGTCTGGGTGACACAGTGAAAAAGGGCCAGCTATTGCTGAAGGTGCGGAGCAACGATGTCAGCGGCGCATTTCAGACTTATCAGAAGGCCGAGAACGACGAGCGGTTGGCGCGTATACAACTGGAGCGCACAAAGCTTCTTTACGACAATGGCGCTGCCGCTAAGAGCGCCCTTGAACAGGCCGAAACCGCTGAGCAGGATGCCAAAGTCGATCTGGAGACCGCTGCCGAACAATTGCGACTTCTCGGTGTAGATAAGGATCATCCATCGGGACTCGTCGATGTTGTCGCTCCGATCTCGGGCATCATTACCGACCAACAAGTTACGAACGCAGCGGGCGTGCAGGGGCTATCTGGCCCCAACCCGTTCACCATCTCCGATCTGTCCTATGTGTGGATCATCTGTGACGTTTACGAGAACGATCTCGATGCCGTACACGTTGGCGAGTACGCGGACATTCATCTGGACGCGTATCCCGATAAAGTCCTAAAGGCCCGGATCGATAACATCCTGCCGACTCTCGACCCAACGATCCGCACTGCGAAGGTTCGTTTGGAAGTCGCGAATCCCGGAATGCTGCGGATCGGCATGTTCACCACTGCGACCTTCTACGGCAAACAGGCCGAAACACGGGCAGCAGTTCCGGCGAGCGCCGTTCTTCACATTCATGATCGTGATTGGGTTTTTGCGCCGGTGGGGAACGGGGTTTTCAAGCGTGTTGAAGTGACCGCTGGCCGCATGCTTGCCGGAAACATGCAGGAGATCGTCTCTGGAATCGCACCCGGAGCACAGGTGGTTGCAGAATGCGCTGGTCATGCAGAACACGGTGGAGCAATAGATGATTCGCCGGATTGTTGATTTTGCGCTTGACCAGAAGCTGCTGGTTCTTGCCTTCACCCTGCTGCTGATCGCAGCCGGAGCGTTCGCCTTTCATCATCTTCCTGTCGATGCCTATCCCGATGTGGCGGATAACTATGTCGAGGTCATCACCCAGTGGCCGGGAATTTCAGCGGAGCAAGTTGAGCAGCAGGTTACGGTGCCGTTGGAAACTGCATTGAATGGCATTCCGCACATCGTGCACCTGCGCTCGTTCTCTCTCTTCGGCCTTTCTGATATCAAGATGATCTTCGACGACGAATCCAGCAACGACTGGAATCGCGAGCGGGTTCTGGAGCGGCTTGCGCAAGTCACCCTGCCACCAGGGGTCACGCCACAGATGGGCACCGACTGGAGCCCGGCCGGCCAGATTTACTTCTTCACCCTGCACAGCACGAATCCGCAATATGACGTGATGGAGCTGAAGTCGCTGGAAGACTGGGTCGTCGAGAAGAATCTAAAAGCTGTTCCGGATATCGTCGACGTGAACACTTTCGGCGGGCCGACGCGCGAGTATCAAGTCCGGCTTGATCCGAACAAGCTGATCGCTTATGGCCTCAGCCTTGCACAGGTAGAGCTGCAGCTCACCAACAACAACACGAATGCGGGCGGCAGCTTTGTGGAAGCCGGTCTGCAACAGATCAACGTTCGGGAAGTGGGCCTGGTCAGGAACGTCCACGATATCGAGAACACGGTCATTCTGACCAAGACCGGAACGCCGATCCGCGTGAAAGATATCGCGGTGGTTGCGCAAGGTCCGAAGATCCGGCTCGGCCAATTTGCCCGAGCCATCCGCCGCGAGGACGGAACAATCGTCGATAACGATGATGTGGTCTCCGGTGTTGTGCCAATGCGGAAAGGCGCCGATGCGGAAACAGCGCTGAAGGGGCTTGAGGCAAAGGTGAAGGAGTTGAACGACCATATCTTGCCCCCCGGGGTAAAGATCGTTCCTTTCATCGATCGAAGCACTCTGATTCACTTCACCACCCACACCGTTCTGCACAACCTCACCGAAGGCTTCATCCTGGTGACGCTTGTGCTGCTTCTGTTACTGGGGAACATCCGTGGCGCATTGATCGTTGCCCTGACCATTCCATTTTCCCTGCTGTTCGCCTCGATATGTCTGGATCTGAATCATATCCCGGCCAATCTGCTCTCGCTCGGAGCTCTCGATTTCGGAATGGTGGTGGACGGCACGGTGGTGATGGTAGAGAACATCATTCGCCACATTGGCCACGAACCACGAGAAAAGGCCCGTTGCAGACAGGATACGCGCCGCCGCGCACGAGGTGCAGAGGCCGGTCTTTTACGCCATCACTATCATCATCACCGCCTATCTTCCGATCTTCACTCTGCAGCGGGTGGAAGGCAGACTGTTTCGGCCCATGGCCTGGACGGTCGCCTTTGCCCTGCTGGGTGCGGTGATCTTTTCGATGACGATCGCTCCGGTTCTTGCGACTTTTCTTTTCCGCAAAGAAGCCAAAGACTGGCATAATCCCGTGCTGGTTTGGCTGACGGAGCGTTACCGCCGGGGACTATCCTGGACGATCGATCACCGTTGGGCAATGATTTTGATTGCGGTTGGTGCCATTGGAATTAGCGGGTATCTGACGATTAACCGATGCGATCGGCTCGGAATTCCTGCCTCATCTGGATGAAGGCGCGCTCTGGGTGCGCGGCATCCTGGCACCCAGCACTGGACCGTCCGAGGGCATACGGGTAATGAACCAGGCACGAATCATGCTTTGTTCTTTCCCCGAAGTCGACCGAGTGTACGAGTCAAACCGGGCGTCCGGATGACGGCACCGACACCACGGGCTTTTTTAACACCGAGTATTTCGTCGGATTGAAGCCAAAAGAACAGTGGCGCCCTGTGTTTCATGAAAACAAGGAAGAGCTGATCGCGGCGATGCAACGCGAGCTGGACAAGATTCCAGGCGTGGAGTGGGGCTTTTCACAGCCGATCTGCCGATAACGTGGAAGAGGCCGTCAGCGGCGTAAAAGGACAGCTTGCCACAAAGGTTTATGGCGACGACCTACAAACCCTGGAAGAAAAAGCCACTGAAATTGCCGGCGTCATGCGCCAAATCAAAGGTATCGAGGATCTGGGAGTTCTTCGCGTGCTCGGGCAGCCAAACCTGAACATCACGGTGGATCGTCAGCAGGCCGCCCGCTATCAGATCAACGTAGCCGACGTTCAGGATGCGATCCAGACTGCCGTCGGAGGCAACGCCCTCACTCAGGTCTTGCAAGGTGAGGCGAGGTACGACCTAGTGTTGCGTTATCAGCGTCCGTTCAGGGATCAAAAAGAGGCGATTGAAAACATCCGCCTGCTTTCGCCAAGCGGCGAACGCGTGTCGCTGGCACAACTTTGCAAAATCGAAGAGCGCGACGGCGCCTCTGAAATTTACCGTGAAGGCAACCAGCGCTATATCGCCATCAAGTACAGTGTCCGCGGCCGCGACCTTGGTAGCGCGGTCGAAGAGGCGATCCAGAAAGTCAACGCGCAAGTTAAACTGCCGACCGGCTATCACATCGACTGGGAGGGCGAATACGCGAGCGAGAAACGGTCCACAGCGCGGCTCATGCTGATCGTTCCCATAACGATGCTCATTATCTTCATGATCATTTATGGTGCTTTCGGCTCCTTCAAATGGGCCATGTTGAACCTGGTAAATGTGTTGGTCGCCCCGTTTGGGGGTATTCTGGCATTGCTCTTTACGGGAACGCATTTCAGTGTCTCGTCCGGGGTGGGGTTTCCTGGCTCTGTTTGGGGTATGCGTCCAGACCGGCGTGATCATGATCGAGTACATCAACCAGTTGCGCGCAAGGGGTATGCCGGTGAGAGCGGCCGCGATTGAGGGGGCAACACGCAGGCTTCGTCCGATTATGATGACCATGCTGGTTGCGACGCTGGGGTTGTTGCCGGCAGCCATGTCCCACGCCATAGGATCGGATTCGCAGCGGCCCTTCGCCATTGTGATTGTGGGCGGACTGATCGCCGATCTGCTGATAAGCATTTTCCTGCTGCCGACCTTCTACGTATGGTGGGCGAGACCCGAAGACCGCCTGCCAACGCTCGAAGAGTCGAAGAGTGTGTACGAAGAAGAGTAGATTGCCGCTGGTCAGTGTGTCGCACACAGGGATGACGCGACACACTGGCTGGACGTACGCAGTCTTGTATCCGAAAATGAGGCTGGGCCGGGAAAGGACAAGCACTTGAACCGAGAAGAAATACGAAAGCAGATTCAGGGATCCGGCTTGATTCCATCGATTCGCGTGGACTCGGCTGAGGCAGCGATCTTTGCTGCTGAAAATGTCGCGGCCGGCGGCATTCCGATCGTCGAGATCGCCGCCACCATCCCAGATTCGGACCGGGTCATCCGCGAGCTTACCCGACGCTTTCCTACGCTTATCGTAGGAGCCGAGGTCCTCGCCGGCTTAGACGAGGCGCGCTCGACAACTGGATGCCGGAGCCATGTTTCTCACGGGGCCTGGTTTCGACCTGGAGGTCACCAGATATTGCGTTGAACATGGAATTCGTCGTAATCGCCGGGGCCCTGACGCCGACCGAGGTTATGCACGCTCATAGGGCGGGAGCAGATTTTGTAAAGGTCTTCCCCTGTTCGTATGTTGGCGGGGAAAGGTATATTCGCGCACTCAAAGCTCCTCTTCCCGATGTGCCGCTCATCGCCGCTGGCGGCGTTACGCAAAGCACGGCTGCACATTTCATCTCCGCTGGAGCCGCTGCTCTCGGAGTCGGTGAAGACCTGATTCCACGCCAAGCGGTCCGCTTCCGGGAAGGGGCGTGGATTCGAGAACTCGCCGCCCGGTTCCTCAACTTTGTCCGTCAGGCCCGCGCCGAGATGGAATGACCGGCCGGGCAATCGCTTGCCGGTCTCCCCACACCGGTTTTATGCCCGAATATTGTGGGCGAAACTGCTAGGTTTGTTTCCTTTCACCCCGCGTTTATTTGCGTGCAGTCTCCCTGCAATACGCAAAATCAACCCTGAATAGGCGAGTTAATTTTTATAGGACCTATTCGCCATGTTTATCGGCGAGAGCGAGGCAAGGCAAAGGCGCACTTGGTTCTTTTTAGTGCAAGAGCTTGCAGCTAATCCATACAATCTTTTTTATCAATAGCTTACGCCATTGATGCACGACGATGAATAAATATGCGATCGCTTGGTCAGGTTTCCTCTATCGCAAGATGAAGAGCGGTAAAACGTTCTGTTATCGGAGCGATAAATAAAAGGAATTGGCATTGAGAAGCAAGTCCCGATAATCTCGGCCAAATTAACAAATGATTACAAATTTAGTTCCATGCAGCTTTTTGCTTTGATTGACTTTAAAAACAGGAGAAACATAGTGCAAAAGAATCGCCTCTGTAAGTTGGGCCTCGGACTCGCTTTTGTCGCGTGCACAATGCCTTTTGGACTTTCTGCTCAAACCTCGAACGCCCCCGCAGCTGCTCCGGCCACGGCCCCTGCAGCAACGGAAGCAACACCCGCACCGGCGCCGGGTCCGCTGGCTGGAATCACCAGCGTACTCGGCGGAGTGAATCTGACCGGATTGGCCGATGTCTATTACGGATACAACGCCAATCATCCTGCTGACGGCACGGTTACAGAGCCATTCACGCCCTACAATGACCAGTTCGGCCTGAACCTCGTCGAACTTCAATTGGACAAACCCGTCGATAAGACTTCTCCGCTCGGCTTCCGCGTCGCACTGGGATTTGGCGAGGCGATGACTGCGATCAACAACGCAAGTTCATCCTAACGATGCCAGCAACTCCTCGACGCAGTACCTGAAGGAAGGCTACCTGTCTTACATGGCTCCCCTCGGCAAGGGTCTGCAGTTCGACTTCGGTAAGTTTGTCACTCCGGCAGGCGCCGAAGTGATTGAGACCAACCAGAACTGGAACTACTCGCGCAGCTTGCTGTTCTACTATGCAATTCCTTACTACCACTTTGGAGCCCGCGCCAAGTACACCTTCAACGATAAGTGGTCGATCACCGGATATGCGACCAATGGCTGGAACAACGTTGTGGCCACCAACTCCGGCAAGACCGGCGGCGTCAGCCTCGCATGGAATGCGACCAAGAAGGTTACGCTCACCGAAACCTATCTGGCAGGCCCCGGAGGTCCGGGCTTCACCGGCGGACAACGGATCTGGAACAATCTCACGGATACCGTGCTTGCCTACAACCCCACCGCAAAGCTGTCTTTGCATGGCGAATCTTGACTACGACCGCCAGGAAGAATTCGTAGCCACGGGAAACGCCGCAGACTACGCCGGCATCGCCGCATATGCAAAGTACGCCTTTAACCCGAATGTGGCCGTTGCAGGACGCTACGAATACTTCAACGATCATGATGGCCTTGGCCACCGGCACGCCGCTTCACAACCACCTGAACGAGTTCACCGGAACCGTCGAACGCAAGTTCGCCGGTCATCTGATCTCGCGCCTTGAGTACCGGCATGACGATTCGAATCAGAACTTCTTCCAGCGCGGCGGTAGCCAGTTCGTGAAGGGACAGACGACGGTTGATGCCGGCCTGGTGTTCGTGCTGGAACCGAACGACACCAAGTAAGCAGAATCGGAAGCGGCGAACTCCGAGCCGCCGCTCCGTACCGATGAAGGTTACGGACCGGCCGGAGAAGCTTCCGGCCGGTGCGCAACCGCAGACGTCAACCCCAAGCAGACTACTTACGACGAGGAGATTCGGATGGCCGACAAAACGACTGTAGGATCCGTTGAAATGCAGAAAACTCTGGGCCTGACCGGCCTGACGATGAATGCCATGGCGCTCATCGCTCCCGGTGCATTCCTGTGGCTCACCTTCTACATCCAGGCGACGACCGGCACAACCGGTCCCGCCATGTGGGCAGGCATTGTGCTCGCCTTGCTGCTCTGCCTGGCAACCGCAGTCTGTTATGCGGAGATGGCAAAGCTTTATCCCGGCACGGGAAGCTCTTACTACTTTGCCGAGCAGTCGTTTCTGAATCACGACAAGGTTTGGAGATATGCGCGCCTCTCGAAGTTCATCGTCGGCTGGGGCTCGCATCTTTACTACTGGATCTACCCGGGCGTGATGGTCGGCGTCATGGGAATCCTCTGCGGATACCTGGTGGGCACGCATCTGGCCGAACTTCATGAGCGCCTCCAATCCTGGACCGGCATTCATGATGGCCGTAGCCGTCGTCTTCTCCTTCGCGATCGCCTACATCGCCTATCGCGGTGTGAACGGCTCCACGTCGGTAAACATCGCCATCAACGTCATCCAGATCTCGGCGCTGATTGTGTTCGCGGTGATGGCGCTCGGCTATCGCGCCAACCATCCTGCGGGCAGCCAGGGCCGCCAGTTCGATTCCACCTCGGGCGCATCCTACACCTACGAGTTTGCGACCACGAAGACGACAGCCGCCGATGGCACGGTCACCGAGACCATCGTTCGCGATGCCAGCCAGGTTCCGCAGCCGAAGCTGGACGCGGCCGGCAAGCCAGTGCCCTTCCTCGTCACCTACCCCACGACCGACGCGCAGGGCAACTTCCTTACCCATGACAATGCGAAATCCGTAGTGAGTCCGCATAAGTTGAGCTGGATGTTCCTGCAAGCCACGGTCGCCATTCTGATCCTGGTGGGATTTGAATCCGTAACCGCGATGGGCGGTGAAGCAAAGAATGCCAAGCGCGACATACCGATTGCGGTCATCATCTCGCTGCTGGTGCAGGGCGTGTTCTGCTACCTCTTTGAGTATTTCGCGGCAAACTACTTCCTGAATAGTGGTTACACGATGCAAAGCGCGTCGGGATCGGCGGCTCCCATCGGCGACATGATGATCATCGTGGGCGACTCGCTGTTCGGTGCCGGGCGCGGACGCATCTTCATGCTGGTGGAAGCCTTCACTGTCTTCCTGGCCATCATCGGAACCACGCTCTCCTGCATGAACACCGGCGCGCGCGTCACCTACGCGATGGGCAAGGATCGTGAAGTTCCTGAGCACTTCGGCCTGCTGCATGGCGACAATCTCACTCCGCACCGCGCGATCTGGACCCTGGCCACGATCTCCGCTGTTGTCGGCTGCATCGCGGTGATCATGCCCTTCGGCAATGCCGGCGCTCCGGCCGACTCGGTAATCGCAGGCTATGCCGCATGGCTTCTGGTCGAGCTTTGGCTACACCACGCATGACAAGATGGCGGCGCTGCCAAATTCTCTGCTGACGGTCACGCTGGCCTCCAACTTCGGTACGTTCCTGCTCTACGCCCTGAGCTGCATTACCTGCATGGTGGCGTATCACAAGCATCCGAAGTTCAACCCGCTGCGCCACTTCCTCATTCCGGTCTTTGGACTGCTTGCCAACCTGGCCTGCATGGTGACCTATCTGGTGGGTCCGTTCCTTGGCATCGGCACCAAGGCAGAACCTCTGCTGGCTCTTGGGCATCGCGCTGGTCTGGGCGATTTACGGCGGGATCTACTTTGTCACATCCTCCCGCAGCTACCGGAAGGACAACGCTGGTCCAACAGCCGCAGCTAGCGTCAACAGATCGCGAACGTGTAACTCAAACGCAGGCGGGCTCGCAACCCGCCTGCATCTTAGTTCAGGAGGAGGATTCATTGTGCCGCGTCACCGCGTAAACGCCGCGATCCCTAGGCAGCAGGAGCTGGGACGCAGATCGGCCATGCTGGACATTGAGTTCGCTGAGATCAGCGATTGCGGTCCCGTCCGCCAACATAACGAAGATTTTGTCGGACATTCGCTTCCTTCAAATCCGCAACAGGCCCGCAACCGCGGCTGGATGTTTACCCTGGCCGATGGCGTTGGCGGCCAGGAGCGCGGCGAGGTTGCCTCGCGACTGACGGTGGAAACCGTGCTGGCCGAGCACGCCAAGGCGCCTGCGGGAGAGAATCCATCGGCACTGCTTGCGCGCGCGATTCAGGCGGCCAACACGCAGCGTCTATGAGGCGGGTCACGGTGCCATTGCCACCACCCTGGTGGCATGTGCGTTGCGCTTTGATCGCGCCACCATCGCCCATGTGGGCGATTCGCGCTGCTACCTGATCCGGAACGGACGTCCGCAATTGCTGACGCGGGATCACACGGTGATCAATGAGCAGGTTCGCCTTGGAATGTTCACCGAGGACGAGGCAAGAAGGGCGGTTGACGCGAAATGTCCTCAGCCGCTCGATCGGCACCAATCTTTTTGTGGCGCCGGAGATCAGTGAGCACAACGTGAGAGCCGGAGATTTGCTGCTGCTCTGCTCCGACGGGCTGCACGGGGCGGTGCCCGACGACGAAATCGCGCGCATCGCGGCATCAGGGACAGACCTGGATGACGCCGCGCAGCAACTGATCACGATTGCAAACCAGAGCGATGGTGGAGATAATGTGAGCGTCCAGCTCATCCGGATAAAAAATGTCGAAGCCGTGGGAATGTATCGCGGACGACCTTACCGGCTGCACTGAGAAAACAGAAACACAATTCGCTCAAGGGTGGCAATCTTCTACCGATGATCTCTGTTCACGCTGGCGAACAACTCGACCACTTTCAGATTGAACGCCTGGTTGCGCGAAGCGGCATGGCTTCAATCTTCCAGGGCACGGACCTGCGCACCGGCCAAACTGTGCCATCAAGATTCCGCACCCAGAGATGGAGAGCGATCCTATCTTTTTCGAGCGCTTCCAGCGCGAAGAAGAGATAGGGAAAAAGCTCGACCATCCGGGCGTGATGAAGGTGATCCCGAACGACGATCGCCACGATCCCTACATCGTGATGGAATGGGTGCCGGGACGGCTGCTACGAGAGATCATCGCAGAAACCCGCAAGATGCCGCCGGAGCGCGCCATCAAGATCGTGGTGCAGATATGCAAGGCGCTCGACCATATTCACAGCCACGGCGTGATTCATCGCGATCTGAAGCCGGAAAACATCATGGTCGATGAGCATGACAATATTAAGATCATCGATTTCGGCATCTCCGCCAACATCGGGGCGCGGCGCATCACCTTCGCGAAATTGACCGACACCATGGGAACTCCGGACTACATCTCGCCGGAGCAGGTGAAGGGCGGTCGCGGCGATGCGCGCAGCGACGTTTACGCGGTGGGCGTGATGCTCTACGAGATGCTGACGGGCTCAGGTTCCCTTCACCGGCTCCAATCGCTTTCGTCATCATGAACGACCGCCTGCTCAATAATCCGGTGCCGCCGCGTGAGTTGAACCCCGAGCTTTCGCCGCAACTGCAGGAAGTTTTGTATCGCGCACTGGAGCGCAATCCGCACAACCGCTACCGCAGCGCACGGGACTTTGCCAATGATCTGGAACATCTGGACCAGGTGGGCGTGGAAGACCGGCCCGAGTTGCTAAATTGGAAGAAGCGCCGCTCTCCGTGGGCACGCAGGGTTGCGATGTACGTTGCGCTCGCGCTGATTCCGGTGATCATCTTTGGGCTGCTGCTGTATGTTGCACGGCACACGTAAGCCGGAATCGCGGACCAAATTCGTTAGGACTGAATTCTCTACTGGAAAACGTTGCATGAAAGCTGCTGGAATATTTCTGCTCTTTGCGGGATTTGCGATTGTGCTGAGCACATTCATGCTGCTCTCCGCGAACGCACCGCACGTTCCGTTCGTCTGCGCCGGGATAGCGGTTCAACTTCTCGGACTTGTACTTACCTTCCGCTCCCATCTCAATCTGGACGAGGGACAATGATGCAGGTACAGCCGGCAGCACTCACCGAGACGGGAACGGCTGTCTGCATGGTTTGCATTTTTCTGGTCCCGCTGGTGGGAGCAGGTCTGGCGCTCGTCAATGCCGGATTTGGACGCGGGCGCAGCGCCGCCCATTCCATGCTGAGCGCGATGTGCGTCTTCGCCGTTGCGGTGCTGGTCTATTTCTTCATCGGATTTGGCTTCCAGGGCTCTGTTGGAGAACCGGCCCGGCTGCTGACTCTTCGGAGGCCGGCAATGGAATCTGCTCGGAGCCGAGCGGTTGATGATGCGCGGGGTGGCCTTCAATGGCTCAGCGCTTTCGCTGGTGGCCTGCCTGCAACTCTTCAGCGTGGGCATTGCCGCCATGATTCCCCTCGGCGCCGGCTCGGACCGCTGGCGGCTGAGCGCGAGTTGCGCATCGGCGGCGCTGCTGGCCGGCATCACGTACCCGATATTTGCGCACTGGGTTTGGGGCGGAGGCTGGCTCGCGCAACTGGGCGGCTTGGCATCGTGCGGGAATGGCGCCATTGACGCCGGCGGCGCAGGGGTAATCCAAGCCGTTGGCGGCATCACTGCGCTGTCGATCACCTGGATTCTGGGACCGCGCCACGGCAAATACGAGACTAGCGGAATGGCGATTCCCGGCCACAACATGGCGTTCGTTTTGTTCGGCTGCATGTTGACCCTGGTCGGATGGCTGGGACTGGACACGGCAGGCGCGATGCTTTTTGCCGGTGCCACCGTCAACAGCATGGCACTGATTGCGGTGAACAATCTGGTCGCGGCCAGTATCGCTCTGTTGACAGCATTGATTGTGACCAGCATTCGCTATGGCAAGCCCGACGCCTCCATCACGGCAAACGGATTTGTAATCGGCCTGGTCTCCATATCAGGCGCTTGCTCGATGATTTCGCCGCCAGAGGCCGCGGCCATTGGACTGGTCGCGGGCATTCTGGTGCCATTTTCGGTGGAATGGCTGGACCGGCTCGGATTCGACGACCCGAGCGGCTGCCGTCTCCGTGCATGCAGTGGGCGGATTGTGGGGCGTGATCGCCACGGGAGCCTTTGTGCACAGTCGTCCCGGCCAATGGCTGGCTCAGTTGGCCATGGTTTCCGCACTGCTCGGTTTTGTCCTGCCGCTGACCTACTGCCTCAATCTGCTTTTGGACCGCGTCCATCCGCAACGCATCCACAAGGATGGAGAGCGGCAGGGACTGGATATGTGTGAGCTCGGCGGGGGAGCATATCCAGAACTTGTGGCGAAAGACTCTCTCTACCGCTAACAAGCTGAGCGCTTCTAAGTTGCGCGCAATGTGAAAGGGCACCATGTCGGTGCCCTTTCTATCTGGAAGTATTCTCGGGCTAGTTGGGGTTGGTTGCGGACAGCCGCGCCTGGTTGTGCTCGGCGATGGTCTTGCGCGCGTTGTCGGCGAGTTCCTTGGCCTTGGGCATCAGTTCCAGAGCCTTGAGCACGTTAGGATCAGCCTCGGCCTGTACGCGCATTCCCTCCCGCTGACCGAAGGCGCCGACGAACAGTTCGCTCTTGATGCTGGAGCGGACCCAATCGTTGTTGTCCACCAAGTCCTTTTCCGTGTAGGGCAGCTTGGCATCCGTCAGGAAGCTGCGGAACTCCTGCATAACGCCGTCATCCACCTGGAAGCTCTTCTCGATCTTGTGGCTGATCGAATAGTGCTTGGCAGAAATTGAAGAAGGCGTACTTGCGCAGCAACTCTTCCTGGAACTTGTTGGCCTTGATGGGCGGGATCTTCACGTCGGGCGTGATTCCGCCACCGCCGTACACGGTGCGGCCGCTATCGGTGAGTTTGACCTCGCGGTTGGCGTCATCCTGCTTCACGCCGTTGATGGAGTTATCGGTGGCGTTGCGGTTGTAGTAGTAGTCGTAGAGCGAAACGCCGTTGTAGTCGCGCTGAATCAAGCGTCCGCTCGGGGTGTAGTACTTGGCCGTGGTCAGCGCCAGGCCGGTGTTTTCGCTCAAGCGATAGACCGTCTGCACCAGTCCCTTGCCGAAGGTAGTCTCCCCGGCGATCAGACCGCGATCATGGTCCTGAATTGCACCCGAGACAATCTCTGCCGCCGAGGCCGTACCGTGGTTCACCAGCACGACGATCGGATAGTCCTGGGTGCTGCCGTGGGCCGCGCGATAAACCTTCTCCGGTGAATTCCGGCCGTGATGGCTGACGATGACCTGTCCCTTCTTAAGGAACTTGTCGGCTACGCCAACGCCTTCGCTGAGCAGGCCGCCGGGGTTGTTGCGCAGATCGAGGATCAGGCCCTTGAGGTCGCCCATCTCATCGAGCGCCGCCGTGGTCTCGGCCTCGGTGGTCTCCTGAAAGCCGCTGATATGCAGGTAGCCGATGCCGGGGCGGATGAGGAAGTGCAGATCCACCGAGTAGCGCGGAATTTCATCGCGAACTACGGTGAAGTCCAGAGGCTTGGCGCTGCCTTCGCGCAGGATTGCGATGTGCACCGTGGTGCCTTTGGGCCCTTTGAGCAGATCTGCCACTTCGCTGGTCGTCATGTTGTCGGTAGCCTTGCCGTCAATGGCCACGATGATGTCGCCGGGACGGATTCCGGCCCGGTAAGCGGGAGCTCCGGCAAAGGGCGCAATCACGATGACCTTGTTGTTGCGCGGTCCAACCTGCATGCCTACGCCGTAGTAACGGCCGCGCTGCTCTTCTTGCAGAGCCGAGTACTGCTTGGGATCGAAGAAGTTCGAGTGCGGATCGAGCACGCGCAACATGCCGGGAATGGCGCCATCGTAGATCGCCTTGTCGGCGTCCACTTTTTCCGCATAATTCTGCTCAATGACGCTGTACACCTGCGCGAAGGTATGCACCGAATCGCGCATGTCATTGTCGCCGTCGGCGGGTGCTGCCCCGGTCCGCCCGAAGACCACTCCGAGAAAACCGCAAGTCAGAATTACGAGAAAAACCAATACCGTTGAGCGACGGGAACGTCCAGCCATTGATACATCCTTCTTTTGCCTGCGCCTGAGCGCTGCATGAATGTTTGCCGCGCCATGACCCAGAGGAAAGGCGCAACCCTCGATTTCACAAGAGTATAGCAGTTTCGCCGGGAAATGGGTGAGCGCGCAACGGATGCTGAATTCGGAATTCCGCCGCGCCTGCGGTATTTCCAGTCAGATGCCGAAAGACTCTGTCCCGGCTTCTTAACTTCTTCTCACCCTGGTTTTTAGGTCAGCGTAGATTCTGGATCCGACTAATAGCCGGTTTTTTCAGCTCTCAGGGGATTACCGTCTTACCTGGCGGAAGAATTGCCGTGTATGATATCAGCGTATGGGAATGTCCGAGATGATCTTCATCTTCTTGCTGGCCCTGATCCTATTCGGCCCGAAGAAGTTACCCGAAATTGGACGCGAGATCGGCAAATTCCTGGCCGAGTTCAAGCGCGCCTCCAATAGCTTCAAATATCAGCTCCAGTCGGAGATTGAGAAGGCGGGAGTTGACGTCGAGCGCGATGTCACAGCCGGGCGGCGCAGCAGAGCTCATCGTTTGCGCAGACATTGCTTCCCCCGGCGGTAACGTCGGCTGTTTCCGACATTGACAGCGCTCACGATCGGCTGATGCAGACCGCCCGGATGGCTTTCGACGCACAAAACTTCACATTGCGTCCGCCCGAGACGCCGGTGGTGGCCTCTACCGCTCCGGAAGCGCCTTCGGCTCCACTTACCGTGAATCCTCCTGCGGACGCCGAGACGCCAGTGGCACAAGCCAGCGCGGTTGTCACGTCCCACACAGTGCATCTCCGGTTGAAGCTTTGACCGATCATTCCACGTCCGATTCGGCGCCGGCCCAGAGTAACTCTGCTCCGCAGAGCAGCTAACCGGATGATCAACAAAGGTTTTGATGGCAGATACAGTTACTCCCACAGGCAATTTGAAAGACAGACCAGGAACTGTCGTCCATGGGCTTCCTCGACCACCTCGAGGAACTCCGCAAGCGCATTATCTGGAGTATTCTCTCCATCGCCGTCGGATTCTAGCGTCTGCTACTGGTGGCACGAGCCAGATCTTCGGCTGGATGCAGAAGCCGATCGTCTTCGCTCTGAAGAATCACAACCTTCCAGTCAACCTGGTCTATACGAACCCCACCGATCCCTTCAATATGTACCTGAAGATCAGCCTGATCGTCGGGGTCTTTGTGGCATCGCCGTTTGTGCTCTACCAGGTGTGGGCTTTCATCGCTCCCGGCCTTTACAAGAACGAGCGCAGGTACGTCGGGCCGTTCATGATCAGCACCGTCGGGTTGTTTGTGGCCGGCGGTTATTTCGCCTATAGGCTGGTATACCCGGCGGCATTGGACTTCCTGATCGATTACAGCAAGCAGTTCACGCCGATGATCACGATCAACGAGTACATCAATCTGTTCATGACGATCGTGCTCGGACTCGGCGTGGTCTTTGAGATGCCGATCCTGGTCTTCTTCCTTGCCCTGTTCGGCATCGTCAGCCCGGGCTGGATGTGGCGAAACTTCCGCTACTCGATTCTGGTGATCTTCATCATCGCCGCAATCATTACGCCGACCACGGACATCATGAACATGTGCATCTTCGCCGCGCCGATGGTCGTTCTCTACTTGGCCAGCATCGGAGTTGCCTACGTCGTTCATCCCAAGCAGCGCAAGAAGCGGGAACTGAACAGCCAATGATTAGCGGACAGCGGGGCCTCCTGAAATTTGATTTATTCAGGAAGGGAGGCCCCATGATTCTGGCGCTGTTGCTGGCGGCCTCCACCTTGCTTGCCGGTGCTTGCCACGACTCCAAAACCGGCCGGAAACGTAGCAGCCGCACAGCCCCGGACCGCTCAGCAGCCGGAGTTGCGTGCGGAGGATTTCGATCCGAAGCCGGACACGCCCCCGGCGCTGAAGATCAGCGGACAGAAGGCTTACCAGAACCTGAAAGAGTTTGTGGCGCTCGGTCCGCGATTCCTGGGCAGCAGCGGACACGCCAAGGCAGAACAGTTCATCCTCAGCCATCTCGACGGCGCACAGATCGAACAGGACAAATTCAACGTGCAGACCGCCGCGGGGCCGTTTGCGATGAACAACATCATTGCAAAGTTTCCGGGGAAAAAGGACGGCATCATTGTCCTCGCCGGCCATTACGACACGAATTATCCGCTCAAGAACACGAGTTACGTGGGAGCCAACGATGGCGGCTCCAATGTGGGATTGATGCTGGAAATCGCCAGCCAGCTTCGCAGCCATCCGCCGCAGGGATACAGCATCTGGCTGCTGTTTACCGATGGCGAGGAAGCCACGGTGGAGTGGACCGACGCGGACAGCGTTTACGGCAGCAAGCATCTGGCGAAGAAGTGGGCCGAGGACGGCACGGCCGCAAAGATCAAGGCATTTCTGCTACTGGACATGATCGGCGACAAAGATCTGGACCTGGACCACGATACGAATTCCACGCCGTGGCTGATGGATGTGGTGTACCGGGCCGCGCAGAGGGTTGGGCAGCAGTCGCACTTTTTCGTGCGCAACAATGCGATCCAGGACGACCATCTTCCCTTTCGCGCAGTGGGAATTCCGGTGGCCGACATCATCGACCTGAACTATGGCTTCGACAACCTTTATCACCACACCACGCAGGACACACCAGACAAGTGCAGCGCGGCGAGCCTGCAGATCGTTGGCGACGTGATGATGGAGACGATTCGCGCCCTGAATACGCGCTAGAGTCCCTTCGCTCCGTCGCGACCCGCAGGCTAAGTGTTAGGCTTAAGGTCATGGTCGAAAAGGCAGTCCCAGAGAACGCTCGATCATGCAAACTCCTCCCAACCTCCTGTTCTGGATCCTGTTTCTTGCCTTCGTGATCCTCATGCTGGTGCTGGATCTCGGAGTATTCAACCGCAAGGCGCGCGCACTCAACCTGCGCGCGGCGCTGGGCTGGACCGCGCTCTGGATTGCGCTGGCAGCGGGTTTTGCCGTGTTGCTGTACTTCTACGGGCATCGCATGACCGGCGATCCGGCGAACGCCGAATCGTCAGCTACTCGCTTGAATTCGTGACCGGCTACCTGGTGGAAGAAGCACTCAGCGTGGACAATCTCTTTGTCTTTCTGCTCATCTTCCGCTACTTCAAAGTTCCATCGGAATTGCAGCGCAAGGTGCTGTTCTGGGGCATACTCGGCGCGATTATGATGCGTGCCGTTTTCATCGGCGCTGGAGTCACGCTGCTGAACCGCTTCCACTGGGTGATGTATCTGTTCGGAGCCTTCCTGGTCTATGCGGGAATCAAGCTGCTTTTTCAGAAAGAGGAGCAAGAGGATCCGGGCGACAATTTCATCACGCGCTTCGCGCAGCGTCACCTGAGATTGACGGACGATTTCGCAGGCGGAGGCGTTCACCACCATGCGGGGCGGCGCGCGTTTGTTCACCAAGTTGGCGCTGGTGCTCATCGTAATTGAAGCCACAGACGTGATCTTTGCCGTCGATTCCATTCCCGCCGTGCTGGCCGTAACCAGACAGCCCTACATTGTGTTCACCTCGAATATTTTCGCCATCCTCGGACTGCGCTCGCTGTACTTCGCGCTGGCAGGCCTAATGGATCTCTTTCATCTGCTCAATTATGGACTGGCCATCATTCTGACCTTCATCGGAGTGAAGATGCTTGGGGCAAATTACTTCGAAATTCCAACCATGTACGCGCTCGGCGTCATCGTCGTGGTGCTGGCCGGCTCGGTCGCACTCAGCTTGCTGCTGCGAACTTCAGAGAACGCGAAAACGGCGGAGTAGGTACGCTGCTCGATTTCCGGTGAATCCGCTGAAACCGCAGCAGCGTCTATACTGTAGAAGTGAATACGATGTCGATAAGAAAGATTGCCGAAGCCGATTTTCCTACACGTTGGGGACATTTTCGTATTCTTGGCTTTGAAGGCTTTGTTCCCGGAACACCAGCAACCGGCTCTCCTGACGGCACGGAACGCCGCCGGGAAGAGGCTGTTGTTCTTATAATGGGGGATATCCACTCCGAAGCGCCGCTGGTCCGCATCCACTCGCAGTGCCTCACGGGAGATGTCTTCCATTCCATGCGCTGCGATTGCCGTCAGCAACTGGAACTTGCGCTGGCGAAAATCAGCGAACTCGGCAAGGGCATACTCATCTACGAGGAACAAGAGGGGCGCGGCATCGGCCTGATGGCAAAACTGCAGGCCTATGAGCTGCAGGACCAGGGGCTGGACACCGTGGAAGCCAACGTGAAGCTGGGCTATGAAGTCGATTGCCGCGGCTATCACATGCCGGTGGAGATACTGAAGGCCCTGGGAGTGCGCAAGCTCCGTCTGTTGT
Organism: uncultured Acidobacteriota bacterium; assembly: GCA_963786435.1. Taxonomy (GTDB): domain Bacteria; phylum Acidobacteriota; class Terriglobia; order Terriglobales; family Acidobacteriaceae; genus TOLSYN. The sequence continues at coordinate 82,425 of CAWAZK010000001.1, read as the reverse complement.
CCAATAACCCGGAAAAAGTGGAGGCCGTGCAGGCTGCGGGAATCGAGGTTGTGGAGCGCGTTCCGGCCGATGTGGAGGCTTACGAGAGCAACGCAGAAGTACCTCCGCACCAAGCGCGAAAAAATGGGCCACTTATTCACGCCGTTCCAGTAGCCCGGCCCGGAATTTAACTTCTGGCTCTTGCGCCTGTCCGGTGCAGGAGCTTTTTCATTTCATCTTTTCGCTTCACCGGCAGTGCGCCGGTGGCATATTCCATCAACGCCCGATAGACGAGTGACTCAGTGCGTATTGTCGAGCGACTCCAGATGAGAGGCAACCGTGCGGACATCCCCGCGAGCCAGAGGCCCGCTGAAGGACTTCCCTGCTCCGTTGCGCAAAACGTTGCGGACTGTGCGCAGCACGATCGGCTCCATGATTCGGCGCACATCCTGGGCTCGGATTCCGGCGCGCAGGCCAACCTTCTCGGCGGCTGCAAGTTCGGTCGCCAGCATCGGCGAGAGCATGGCTCCGAAGGCATGATACAGAGCCTTGGCAGCAGGCTCGATGGTGAAGCTCTTCGCACCTAGCTTGCGGGCGATTGCACGGGCTGCCCGCACCGCCGCCGGACTGCCCTCCACCGCAAACCACGCATCCTGCAGACTTGGTGGCTCACCGGCAACAAAGGTCATCATGGGATGCGCGCTTCCGGTGTGCACGCCGCGCTGTGCGAGAGCGGACATTACCTCGCTGCTCAGGGCGCCGCTGGCGTGCAGGATGATGGGAGGAAGCTGGGCGCGCCTGGCCAGCGTGCGCGAGACCTCTTCTATCGCACCGTCTGGCACTGCGAGCCACAAAAGATCGCAGATGAGTTTGGCATTTTCTAGTGTGGCTGCCGACGCGCAAACGGAGCGCGCCAGTGCTCGTCCCTTGCGTCGCGAGATAGGCGAGGAGCGTGTAATGATCTCACCGATGGCGAAGCCTTGCGCGCGGAGCAACTTCGCAAGGCCGCTGGCGAGCGCTCCGGCACCGACGAAGGAAATGGTTTTCACCTGATTCACGACGAGCAGAGTAGCACGGCACAGCATCGATTTGTGGATGTCGATTTGTGTATAGTGTCGGCATGGCGAACGCAAGCAAGAAGACTTCCAGCAAGAACTCCCCTAAAACTTCGAAAACGAAAACAGTCGAGAAACGCGCAGATGCGACCGGAAAGCAGAAGAAGGTTCGGGTTGTGTCTTCGAAGGTGGTGTATAGGGCCCCCGTCTTCCAGGTGACCAGCGACGAAGTGGTCGAACCCTCCGGCGTGAAGGCGCGGCGCGACATCATCCGTCACCCCGGCTCAGTGGTGATCCTGGCGCTTGATGAACGCAAGAGTAAGCCTTCGGTTCTGCTGATACAGCAGTACCGCTACGCCGCTAACCAGGAGCTATGGGAGTTGCCCGCCGGGCGCATCGACGAGGGCGAAGATGCACTCGACGGCGGCCAAGCGCGAACTAGCCGAGGAAACGGGCTACTCGGCATCGGAGTGGAAACCAGCTCTGTACTACTACGCAAGTCCCGGTTTTTTGGACGAGACGATGTCGATTTTCGCGGCTCGCGACCTGCACAAGGGCAAAGCTTCTCCCGAAGAAGATGAGGTTATTACCTGCAAACTCGTGCCTCTCGGCAAAGCTGTGCAGTGGGTGATGAGCGGAAAGGTACATGATGGCAAGGCTATCGCCGGAGTACTTTGGGCGGCACAGAAGTTTCACATCTCCGGGAAAAGGTAAAGTGAGTAAGCTAACGGCGCAGCAGCAGTGCTGAAACCCTTATAGAACAAGGCTTTCCTAGCTATGTACTATATTGACAACCCCGCGGAAGTGATGGACAATCTGACCGAATCAAGGTCAACAACTGGAGTGACCCAGTTAGTTCAGCAGCGCAAGACTGAATCTGAACTCGCGAAGTTTGCGCCGGTTGAGACCGTCGGTATCGTCGCCGATAGCAAGACGCACGGAGGAACAGTAAGTGTCTCGTCTCAAGGGAACTGTGAAGTGGTTCAACAATGCAAAGGGATTTGGATTCATCGGACGTGAAGATGGTCCCGATGTGTTTGTACATTACAGTGCAATCACCAGCGAAGGATACAAGAGTCTTCAGGAAGGCGATCAAGTAGAATTCGAAATCGTCGAGGGGCAGAAGGGACCACAAGCTGGAAATGTGATGAAGGTAGCCTGACGTTTACCGCAAAATGCAGACCCGGCCTTGCGAAGGCTGGGTTTCGGTCTTAAAGCACAGCTGATACTGGTTGGGTTGGTTACTTACTGGCGTGAAGGTGTCCGAGATCTGGTGAACAGCGCCAGTAGTGAACTGCTTCGTGGCTCCCGTCGAAGTTGATCATTGCCATCAATCAAGGTCGAAACAAACGCATCAGCCCTTGCGGCTTAAGATCCGGAATGATGAATTGCTGTGCATTTCCGGCAGCTTTGGAAAGAGCTTCTGCCGTCAGATAGCCGGCGCGCACCGCGCCTTCCATTGTGGAAGGCCAACCTGTCGCAGTCCAATCGCCACTTAGAAATAGCCGCGGCCAGGGAGTCGAAGGACAAAGGCGGAATTCCTCGCTCAGAGGTGCGGGCGCGAAGGTCGCGTGAACTTCTTTAATCACGGTCGCCTTCACGAGCTTTGCATTGCGAGCGGCTGGGAAAGAACTCTGCCAATTCTTTCATCGCGAGTTCGATAATCTCCGCGCGGCCCATCTCCAGCAGGTGTCTCGACGAACTCACCACGAGTTCCAGATAGCTGCCGCCGCCGTTGGCGGACTGGTCTGCAGAATGTGCGGCAGAACTCGTGAGGATCTTCGATTTCTGAAACATCCACTGAATGTTGCGATCCAGCAATGCAGCGTGCTCCAGCTCTGTCACTTCGCGATCGAACCAGAGGTGGATTCCGGTGATCGGCACCGTCCGGAGATGACTTACCTTCTGCTGCAGTGCTTCACTCGCCGCTGATTGCGGCAAGATGCGCCCGAGACGCATGAAACGGTATCGCGCTGATCGCGTAATCGAAGATGAAATCGCGATCATTGGAACGCAGCGTTACGTTGCCGTTGACGCCATCACCAAACGACGCGGCATCGACTCCGCTGCGCAACAGAACTTCGCCGCCTCGTGCAGCGAATGTATTCTTCGGCCACTCCGTAAATTTCTGAGAGCGGAGCCGTCGGCACGCCCATCTTTCCGGCCTCGGCGGACTTGAGAAAAGCGTCACGGAACACCATCGCGGAATACTTGACCGAAGACTTATCGAGGTCTTCATTCAAACTGCTGATGAGCACCGGAGCCCAGAACCGGTCAATGGCAGCTTGCGTTTGCCCTTTGCGTCGCAGCCAGGAGAGGAAGTCCTCGCTGCTGTCTTCCGGCACTCCGGCCAGTAACGCAGCCAAGGCCCGGGCGATGCCGAGCTTATCGCGCAGCGAAAGCAACTTGTATTGCAGAAACGAAAGCGCGGAGTGGAAGGGGGCGGGTAGAGACGATGCTTCGATGAAGCTGGAGCGGCCGCCGGGCTCGATGAACGTGATGCGCTTGTACCAGCGCACTTTGTCCTCGACGCCGAGGCGGTGATAAAGATTCAGCAGATTGGTGCAACAGCCCAGCAGCACATGCTGGCAGTTGTCCACTACCTCGCCGGTGCCGGGATGCTCATAGGAGGATGCACGGCCACCGAGAAATGCTCTGCGCTCAAAGAGCGTCACCTTGTAACCGGCGTCGGCCAGTGCGCAGGCGGCTGAGAGTCCGGCGAGCCCACCACCGATAACGCCAACACTCGGAAGCTTCGCTTCTGTTTCGCGCGGTGCAGCTTCGCGCGGTACAACCGTGGCGCTCACAATAGTCTCTTCCCGAATCCTTTGGCCAGGATTTTCAGTTTATCGCCCAGCGAGAGGCGCATGCGCTCGGAATACACATCAAACTGCTTGAGCTCAATTCGGTCGAGGATGCCACGATAGATCTCCACCATCGCCCAGAGCGCTGGCTGGCTGACCTCATCAATCAGAGGAAGCAGGCGGTCGGCGAAAGTATAGTACTCGCGCGCACGCTCGGCCTCAAACGCCAGCAGCGGACGCAACTTCTCCATGGGAACACCCGAGCCTAGCTCGGCAGGATTTACGCCGAAGCGGTCAAGATCTTCCTGCGGCAGATAAACGCGAGCCATGGCTGCGTCTTCTTTGACATCGCGCAAAATATTGGTGAGTTGGAAGGCGATGCCGAGGTGTTCGGCATACTGCTCGGCAACAGGGTCGCGATAGCCGAAGATGCGAATGCAGACCAGACCCACGACCGACGCGACGTGATAGCAATAGTTGTAAAGCTCATCGAAACTGGTGTAGACCACTCGCGGGGCATCGTTCGGCGGGGTACCGTTCTGCTCGCCACCCTCGCAGACGTCCATCGCCGTTCCTGCCACCAGTTGCTCAAGCAGTTCCATCGGAATGCTGTATCGCTGCTGGGAGTCACGCAGTGCAAGGAAGACCGGATCATCGGTGCGACCGCTTTCAAACGAGCGCCGATAGGATCTCGATGAACTCGGCTGAGCTTTATCCTCCGCTCTGGCAGCGTCATGCCCGGATCATCGCTCAGATCGTCAGCATGACGCATGAAAGCGTAAACGGCGCTGAGTGCATTGCGCTTTCGAGCAGGCAGCAACATGAAACCGTAATAGAAATTCTTCGCCGAGGAGCGCGCAATATGGCGGCATACGCTGTAGGCTGTGGTCAGTTGCAGCGTGGCATGTTTCTTGGTGTCGCTGATACCAGTGTCGCTCATCCCACTCTTCCTAATGCGATCCGGCCGGCCAGCGCGCGGAAGACCAACTCAACCTTACGGAAGCGGCTTAAACTGGGGCGTCGCGCCAATACGTTGAAATCCTGCTTTTCGATCGCCTGAAGAATCGCCAACCCTCCCCGGCTGAACAGTTCGAGATCCAGCGCAAGCGAGCGGTTCACCATCTTCACCAAGGGAAGTCCGCGCTCGAACCACTGACGCGCCCGCTCCACCTCGAAGCGCATCAAGTTCGCGGAACTGACTGTTGAAACAGCCCTCAGCAATCTGAGCTTCACTCACGCCGAAGCGGCGAAGATCTTCGAGCGGCAGATAGACGCGTCCCTTCTTCCAGTCCACCGAAACGTCCTGCCAGAAATTTGCCAGTTGCAGGGCCGTGCAGGTGAAGTCAGACAGCTGCTGCCGTTCCTCATCCCTGTATCCGCAGAGATAGAGCACGAGGTGGCCGACGGGGTTCGCAGAATTTCTGCAGTAGCCAAGCAGTTCGTCGAATGTTTCATAGCGCGTGACCGCCTGATCCTGACGGAATGCCATGAGCAGATCGCTGAACTCATGCCTGGGAATCGCGCAACTCCGAATCGTCTCGGCTAGCGCGACGAAGACGGGATGCCGTCGCGCCTGCAGCAGTCCCTTCAAGCGCGCTGTAGGTGGCGTTTAGCTCCTGCTCCCAGCGGTCAAGCAACGCGAGCGAGACGCGGGTATCTCCAACCTCATCACCTAAATCGTCGGAGATGCGGCAATAAGCATAAACATTGAAGAAATGCTGATGCAGACGCTTGGGCAAAAACCAGGTCGCAACCGAAAAATTCTCGTAATGCGAAGTAGCCAGCCTCCGGCAGTAATTGCGCGCCTCATCCAGCGAGGGCGCAACCGCAGGAATGGCGTACTCCGGCGGCAGGCTTGCCCATCCGCGAGCCAGCAGAGTTTCGATGTCGCTGGAATTTTGATTCGCGCCGGATGAACCGGCGCCGTTTGAATGAGTGCTGGGCACAAATGACGTCAATCGTCTTTCCTTATCAGTGTCCAGGAATGATGGCGGTTTTGATCTCGCCGCCGCGTGTCAGCATTTCCCGCAACACGGATTGCAGTTTGGAGAGAGGTGCTTCCCCAGTGATGTAGTCCGCACTTTTGATTTTGCGCTCGGCAATCAGTGCGAAGGCACGGCGCACCGTATCGGGAGTGTGATGGAATGTAGCCTTCAGTGTAATCTCCGAGTAGTGCAGGCGCTCGGTATTCAATTGCACCCGCGTTCCCTTGGCGCATCCGCCGAACAGGTTGACTGTTCCGCCCTTGCGCACCATGTCGATCGCCCACTCCCAGGCTTCGGGACGGCCGACGGCTTCAATCACTACGTCGGAACCGCGGCGCTCCGGAGTCAGATCGCGCACTGCCTCAATCGGATCGGCTACCTTGGGAAACACCACTACCTTCTTGGCTCCGGCGTGCTTCGCCGTGAGAACCTGCTCATCGTGTTTCACAACTGCGATTACGTCGCAGCCCATGATAGCGGCCACCTGCATAAACATCAGGCCGATGGGTCCGGCTCCGATCACCGTAACCGTCTCACCGATCTTCACCCCGGTTTCATGCAACCCGCGCAGCACGCATGCCAGAGGCTCAGTGAGTGCTGCGGTTTCAAAGCTGATCTCCTTGGGCACCACCAGCATATTGTTTTCAACAATGCGACGCGGGATGCGAATGAACTCCGCATAAGCGCCGTTGTTGAACAGCAGGTTCTCGCACAGATTCTCCTGATGTTTCTTGCAGAAGAAGCACTGTCCGCAGGGAGCCGAGTTGAGCGCGACCACGCGCTGCCCCACCTTGAAGTTCTTGACCTCCGGGCCAACCTTCTCGATCACTCCCGCAAACTCATGGCCGAACAGCGCCGGTGGAACGATCATCTTGGCATGGTAGCCGCGGCGATACACCTTAAGATCGGTGCCGCAGGTCAACGCGGCCTGAACGCGAATCAGTACCTCACCGTTCTCCAACTCTGGAATCGGTACCCGCTCGATCTTTACGTCCTCTTTGCCGTAGAGGATTGCTGCCGTCATTTGTCCGTTCACTCTGCTATCCTTCCCAGACGCTGCATGGCTGAATCGCGATTTTCATCGTGTCCGGCTGCGGATGCGCAGCTAATCTCAAAGCTTCCAGCGACTGAGCCAATGGGAACCGGTGACTGTAGAGCCCGGCCAGGTCCATCTCGCCGCTGAAGACAAATTGAGCCACTTCCTCATTCAGTTCCACCGATGCGCTATAGGAACCAAGTAACGTTTTCTCGTCCACACAAACCGAGGCAGGATCGATCACGACCTCACCCCGAACCGTCTGCGCAAATAACAGCACCCGCCCGCCGAAACGCGCCGCATCAATCGCCGGCCGGATCAGCGAGCTGCCGCCTACGGCAAGGATCACTGCGTCCGCGCCACGGCCCTCGGTTCTCTCGCGAATTGCCTGCACGACATCGCACTCGAGAGGCATCGATCGACTGGGTTAATCCGTAGCGCTCCCCAATTGTAAGCCGCTGCGGGAACAAATCGGAAGTAATTACGTTTGCACCTGCACGTTGGGCCAATTTGCCCAGCATCAACCCGATGGGCCCCTGCCCGATCACCAGCACGGTTTCGCCCTGCTAACCGCCAGCGTCTCAATTCCCTTCCACACCGTATTCACCGGTTCGATATGGGAAGCCTGATCGAAACTTACCGAATCCGGAATCGCAATTACGCCCTTTTCGACAATCCAGTCCATCACCCGGATGTACTCGGCAGAAGCCGCCGCCGGATGGCTCGCCGAAGCCCGCCGTGGTGCCCACCCGTTTGTACACCGGACACTGCGAGAACACTTTGCGCTCGCAGTAATAACAGTTGCCGCAGGGGATATGGTGGAAGACCATTACGCGGTCTCCCTCGGCAAACCTGGTGACGCCAGCGCCACGGGCCACCACCACCCCGGCCATCTCATGGCCAAAGACGCGCGGGGCCGAGTGTGAACCCGTTGAGATCTTCTTAAGATCCGTGCCGCAAATACCACAGCTATGAATGCGCACGAGCAGTTCGCCCGGACCGATCCTCGGTACGGAAACCGTCTCCAGCCGCATATCATTCTGTCCGTAATAAACGGCGGCCAGCATCCGGTCAGGAATCGAATCCAGTGCCGGTAGAGCGGCCCCCGTTTTAGGAGTAACTTCCATTCTTTCAACAACCCTCTCTCATCAAACTTGTGCTGCAGCATCGCAGTGCTTGGCCGAAAAAGCTCCGCCAGTCACTTGTGCAATCGCTCACCGCGCTCGCCAGAGCCGCGGCTGCCAGTTTACTGTTTCGCTTCAATGCCGCCACGCTCGGCCACAGTCCGGGGCGCAACGCAATGTGCGCGATGAAACGCCCGGTCTCGAAGCCCTCCGGCTTCACGAATCTTGAAAGGAACTCAAGATCCTCCTCCGCGTCGTCGGAAATCACTTTGATCGCCGCGAATTCCCTGCGACACTCGGCTGCTGCAGCGGCAACGCCGGCGGCTTCCATATCTACGGCCAATGCGCCAAAACGGGCGAAAGCATCCTGCTTCAGAGCTTTGCCCGCCACTCGATCCAGCGTGACCAACTGCCCGCAGCCGAAAGCACAACGAAAGCTTTTACCTGTAGCCGCCTCCAACACATTCGCCGGAACCACCACCGAACCCGGGTGCAGATTTGGCACACACGAACCAGCAAACCCTATAGAAATTATCACCCTCGGCGAGCACTTCTCAATGAGAGCTCTCGTAGCGGTATACGCCCGGTCAACCCCAGTGCCAGCGCAGATCAGCACGGCATTCTCTGAGCGAGTAGATTTTTCGCTGCGCGTTCGGCGTGCGCACATTAAAACGGCTCCAGCCCCGTACCAGGCCGGAAACCTCTCTCTCCAGCGCCGCCACAAATCCGAACTCGACTGCATTCATGCTCATGCGGTTGGACACATCGCCTCGTAAGCCGGCGCGTAGCCTTTTGCCACAAACCACCGAGCCGCACGCGCCAGTGCCTCGCCTACCGCGCCGTGCGTGTATCCCAGCTCACGCTCCGCCTTGGCGGAATCCACCCACATAAATTTCTTACCCATGCGAACCTCTTCGATTGTTGCTCTTGGCTCGCGATTCCTCAAGTATCCGTTGAAGGTTTGGTCAAAGGCTGCAAAAGCCATTGCCACCGAGTGCGGAACCTTCATTGTGGGCGATGGCAAGCCGGTCAACTCCGCCAGAAGGTCGAGAATTTGCTTCAGCGTGAGGTTCTCTCCGCCCAGGATATAGCGCTCGCCGCGACGTCCCTTTTCGAATGCCAGCAGATGCCCGCGCGCAACATCGTGAACATCCACCAGGTTCATCCCGGTTTCCATGTAGGCGGGAAAATTTCCCAGCAGGAAATCCAGCACGATGCGCCCGGTCGGCGTCGGCTTGATGTCCTGCTCACCAACCGGAGTGCTGGGATTGACGATCACTACCTCAGCGCCCTTGGCCGCAAGCTCCACAGCCTTGCGCTCGGCCAAATACTTGGAGCGTTTGTAGTGACCGATCATGTCGGCAACGTCAACCGGAGTCTCTTCGTTCACCGCCTTGCGGTCATAGCCAAATCCAAGCGTCGCCACCGAGGAGCAGTACACCGTGCGGCGCACGCCCGCGGCATGGGCCGCCTCGATCACGGCTGCGGTGCCGTCCACGTTGGCCGCATACATCGGCTTCGGATCGCGAATCCACAGGCGATAATCGGCGGCCACATGAAAGACTGCTTCGCAACCGTCCATTCCCTTGCGCAGCGATGCCGGATCGGTAAGGTCGCCGGTGACAAGATCCGCGCGCAGTCCCTCAAGGTTTTCCTGCCGGCTTCCGGCCCGTACCAGGAGACGCAGGTCGGCTCCCTGCTCTGCCAGCAGGCGTGCCACGTGACTCCCCACAAACCCTGTTGCTCCGGTTACAAAAGCTTTCAAAATCGATCTCTCCGAAAGTATGAACGCAGCCTTTCCAGGCTGCGCTTAATTACTGAAACCGCGGACGTTTTACTCTACTCTCCCTGGTTGCGAGCGTACTTAGCCAGCGCCATCAGCGGGAAATACCACGGATAGGCGTGATATTTCAGGTAGAAGACGCGGGGGAATCCCGTGCCTGTGTAGGGAATCTCGCTCCAACCGCCATCGGCTTGCTGATGATCCAGCAGGTAAGCGATTCCGCGCGCCAGCGATTCCGAGCGGTAATCTCCGCCCGCCATCAATCCAAGCACCGCCCATGCAGTCTGCGAACTGGTGCTGGAACCCATTCCCTTCAGATTTACGTCATCGTAAGAAGCCGATGGTCTCGCCCCAACCGCCGTCGGGATTTTGCATCATGCGCAGCCACTCGGTCGCCTGCTGAATCATCGCGTCGTGATTATCGAAGCCAATCGCGTCCAGACCGCGCAGCACGCACATGGTGCCGTAAATGTAGTTGACGCCCCAGCGCCCGAACCACGAGCCATCGGATTCCTGTTCCTTGCGGATGAAATCGATGGCGCGCATGACCGGTTTATCTTCCAGGGTAAAGCCATGCGCGGCAAGGCACTCCAGCACGCGTCCGGTAATATCAACCGTCGCCGGATCGAGCATGGCATTGTGATCGGCGAAGGGAACGTATTGGAAGACCATGCGGTCGTTGTCTTTATCGAAGGACGCCCAGCCGCCATTTTTGCACTGCATGGCCAGCACCCACTGAATTCCGCGCTGCACCGACTCGCTCTGGAATCGCGCATCCTTGGTTTCAATGTGGTTCAGTGCGAGCAGCACCTGCGCGGTGTCGTCCACGTCGGGATAGAACTCATTGTTATGTTCGAAATACCAGCCGCCGGGTTCTGCATTGGGACCTTAACCGACCAGTCGCCCTTGCGGCGATTCTGCTTTTTGAGCATCCACTCGGCGGCCTTCACCATGCGCGGCTCCGCCGCTTCAACGCCGCTCTCACCTAGGGCAAACAGGGCGTAGGCGGTATCCCACACGGGGGAGACGCAGGGCTGCATTCGGAAGCGATCGCCTTCTTCGATACCCAGCTTTTCAAATTCGTCGAGAGCGCGAATCACCTGCGGATCATCGAGCGAGTAGCCGAGGCAGCGCATCGCAATGATCGAATTCAGGATCGAAGGATAAATCGCTCCCAGTCCATCGCTCATTTCGAAGCGCTCCAGCATCCACTTCTTCCGCCGCTTTCAATGCAATCGAGCGCAGAGGGCGCACATGCACGCGCTCGAAGGCGTGAACCATACGGTCCAGAACGAGGAAGAAATTCCGCCAGCCAATCAGTTTGCTATCCCATTTCAGGCGCAGCGAACTGCCGTGCCGCCCATGCGGAAACAACTCGTCGATATTCCACTCGTCGGGAATTTTCTTGAACGGCTTCTTCGCGTAGCAGATCGAAAGCGGAATCAGAATCGCGCGCGACCACGAAGAGATCTCGTAGATGTTGAACCAGAACCAGTTGGGAAACAGCACAATCTCGGGCGGAATTGCCGGGACCGCATCGTAATCGTATTGCCCAAGGGCGCAGAGATAGATCTTGCTGAAGGTATTGCAGGCGGGCACGCCGCCCATGGCGAGGATGCGCTCGCGGGCGCGCGCCATGCGCTCATCGTCCGGCGAATAGCCGCACATTTTCAGCGCAAAATACGCTTTCACGCTGGCCGAGATGTTCGAAGGGCCACCCTGGTAAATCGGCCAACCGCCGTCCTCATTCTGATGACGCAGAATTTCGTCTGCACACTGCTGAAAGCGGCGCTCGTCGCGAGTGCCGAGAACGGTGTGCAGAAAAATATAATCGGATTCCAGCGTAGTGTCGGCTTCCAATTCGCCGCACCACCAGCCATCTTCGTGCTGCCGGGCAAACAGGAACTTCCTGCGCCGCCTGAATCGAACTATTGAGCCGCGCAGCCAGACCTGCAATTTTTCCAAATCGAATCGAAGTCGAATGCGCCGAACTTGCTTCCATGGATTCTTACCCCACCCCTGGTGTTTCGGAAGCCGCGGAGATCGCGGCCACGATCTCCGGAGGCAGCGCAAATCGTACATGCTCCGGCATCACTTCAAGTCTCGTGCATATTCGAGAAGCCTTTGTTCCCAAGGAAGGCGATCACTTCCTGAACCAGTATTTCCGGCGCCGAAGCACCCGCAGTAAGAGCGACGGTCTTTACGCCTTCCAACCATTTCTCGTCGATGTCCTGACAGGTATCAATCAGAAACGATTTAGTGCCAAGATTTCCGCGCTACCTCGACAAGCCGATTCGAGTTCGAGCTATTCGGCGATCCAACCACCAGCACCAGGTCTGCCTGCTCGGCAACGTTCTTTACTGCCACCTGACGGTTCTCCGTGGCGTAGCAGATATCCTGCGCCTGCGGGCCGCGGATGTTGGGGAACTTCGCCTTGAGCGCCTCGATAATGTCCTTCGCCTCGTCGACCGAAAGCGTTGTCTGTGTCAGGTAAGCGACACGATCCGGGTCCGGCACAACGATGCGCGCCACCTGCTCCGGGTTACTGACCACCTGGGTCACCTCAGGAGCCTCGCCGAGTGTGCCGACAATCTCATCATGATTGAGGTGCCCGATCAGGATCAGCGAGTAGCCATCCTTGGCAAAGCGGATCGCTTCCACGTGAACCTTGGTCACCAGCGGACAGGTCGCGTCAATGACGCGCAACATTCGCAACTTGGAGGCTTCGCGTACCGATGGCGCAACACCGTGCGCGCTGTAGATCACGCGCTCGCCATTGGGTACTTCCTCCACGTCATCCACAAAGATGGCGCCCTTGCCCTTGAGGTCCTCGACCACATACTTGTTGTGTACGATTTCCTTGCGGACGTAAATCGGCGGGCCGAAGGTTTCCAGGGCAATGCGCACAATATCAATGGCGCGCACCACGCCCGCACAGAATCCACGGGGCTTTAACAGCAGAAGAGTTTTGGTTTCGGTCATTCGCTTCGATTCAGATGAAGCCCGCCAGCACCTAGATGCCACACGAGCCACATCACATCTTGTAAGTCTATGGCCCCGCACACTTCCCCACCATTACAACCCATAGAAGTGCGGAAACCACCATCCAGCAGCCCGACCATAGGCGAATAGCGCCTTGCCTAGGGGCACAAGCTGCGTCGTTGATCTCTCCTTATTCTAGCAGGTGAGACGGGCCGGGGATAGTTCCACAGAGTGCCCTTACGGTAAACAGAGGCGAACCACTCAGGCGTTTGCCCGAATCAGTTGCTCGGCGTTCTGCAGGCTAGCCTCGGTGACCTTGGCCCCGCTCAGCATCCGCGCAATCTCGCTGCGCCGCTCTTCGGGACTCAAGGGACGAACCGTTGTTTTCGTGCGCCCAGCGCTTTCATGTTTCTCGATCAGGTAATGCCGGTCGGCAAACGACGCAATCTGCGGCAGATGGGTGATGCAGAGAACCTGCTTGCTTGTCGATAGCGCCTTCAGTTTTTTGCCCACGGCATCCGCAGCGCGGCCACCGATGCCCGTATCGATTTCGTCGAAAACCAGTGAACGCTGTGCATCCGAACCCTTGCTGTTCGAGCGGCCGGCCTCCACGCTGGCCTTCAGCGCCAGCATCACCCGCGAGAGTTCTCCGCCAGAGGCGATCTCTTCGATGGGCCCCATCGGCTCCCCCGGATTGGTGGAGATCAGGTAAGCCACCTGGTCAAAGCCCGAGGCGCTCCAGTTGCCCTCCTCGTCCGAACCGGAAACCTCGATCTTGAACTTCGCCTTCATCGCCAGATCGTTGATCTCCGCTTCAACCGTTTTCTCAAGTTTCCGCGCTATCTCATAGCGCTGCTTACTCAAATAGCGAGCTTCGTCCAGATACTTGGCTGTCGTCACACGCCAGTTCCTTGCGCAGAGTTGCGAGCAGCTCATCCTTGTTTTCAATGTCGTTGAGCTTTCCCGCAATGTCCTGCTCAAAGGCCAGCACATCCTCCAAAGTCTTGCCGTACTTGCGGCGGAGCTTGTCGAGAACCGCCAGGCGATCTTCCACCTCGGCGAGGCGCTCGGGCGAAGCATCCATGCCATCGGCGAAGTCGCGCAGAGTCGTGGCAACGTCCTCTACCGTAATGCGCGCACTTTCAAGCTGGCTCAGCGCTTCCTTGAACGAATCGTCGAAGCGCGACAACTCTTCCAGGTGCTTGGCTGCGGCACCAAGGCGCGCAATCGCCGACTCCTCCACCTCATACAGCACGTCGAATGCGCCCATCGCCGCACCGTATACTCGCTCGGAATTAGCCAATACGCGCTTTTCCGCTTCGAGCCTCTGATCCTCTCCCGCCGTAAGGTTGGCCTCGCGAATCTCCTTCAATTGAAACTTCCACAGATCGACGAGACGCAGCTTTTCCTGCTCGCCTTTTTCCAACTCCGCAATCCGCCGCGCAACCTCTCTCCACTTTGCATAAGCCTCCGCAACGGCATTCAGGCTCAAGCCTGCGGCGGCATCCAGCAGCGCCAAACGCTCAGGAGGATCAAACATCAGAATGGCTTGATTTTGCGCGTGAACAATTGCCAGGCGAGGCGCTAGGGCCTTCAGCACGGCCACAGTTGCGGGCTGGTTATTGATAAAGACGCGGCCCTTGCCGTTGACTGCAATGTCGCGGCGGAGAATGATCTCCGTGCCAGCGCCGTCGATTCCGTTCTCCTCTAGCACCTGAGCGATGGCCGGATCGTCGCTCTCGTAAACGGCGGCGACCGTGGCTTTCTCCGCGCCGTGGCGCACCACATCGCTGTATGCCTTCTCGCCCAACAGCAGCGCCAGTGCGTCGATCAGAATGGACTTGCCCGCGCCGGTTTCGCCGGTCAGCAGGTTCAACCCAGCCCCAAACTCAACCACCACGTTGTCGATAACGGCGTAGTTTTCTACCCGCAATTCCCTGAGCACTCGGCACCCGTTCGTTAGAGTTTTCCCGGCGAGAATAACACGGCAGGGCCAATGCGCCCTACGCTAAAAAGCCATTACTGAAACCCTCGCTCCGATAATCGCGCGCATCCATCGCAGCTACCACAACTTGCAGGAGTTGGCGAAGTTCACACTGCAACGTACACTCATGAGGTCATCGCCCTCAATCCAGTTCCAAAAGTATCTATCTATATTCGGGTTTGCTCGATATGTACAAACCTCCCCCACAAAGGCCTACAGAGCTGACTATAATAAAAAAGGATTCGCATCACGGCGCATAGTTTGATCCGGCAGTGATGCGATTTCAGCGCCTGCTCCAATGAGATAAGGATGCCGATTACAAATTTCTTTGCTTTCGCAATGGGCGGAGAGGTATTGGACATGGTTTCCAATACCGGCTTGGTCGCCAAAGTCGTGCTCTTCATTTTGCTCGCCTTCAGCCTTCTCTCGTGGGCGATCATCCTCTCCAAATACGGCCTCTACCGCCGCGCCAGTACGCAGAGCGGACGCTTTGTCCGCGTCTTTCGGAAGGCGAATCGTCTGCAGGAACTCACCGCTGTCTCCGAGCAGTTCAAGCCCTCGCCCCTGGTTGCTGTCTTTGACGGCGCAGTTGAAGAGCTGAAGCGCTGCGGGACGAATCCGCGTACGCTCTCCGTGCAGCGTGCGACGCAAATCGCGGCGTCCGAGGAGCTTACGCGCCTGGAGAGCCGCCTGACCTGGCTTGCTACCACCGGCTCCATCGCTCCTTTTGTCGGACTCTTTGGCACCGTATGGGGCATCATTGACGCCTTCCACGGCCTCGGCGATGCCGGCGCTGCGACGCTGCGCGCGGTGGCACCCGGCATCTCCGAGGCTCTGATTACCACGGCCGCCGGACTCTTTGCCGCCGTTCCCGCCGTGGTCGCCTACAATTTCTTCCTGCAGCAGATTCGTGTATTTGCCGCTCGCATGGACGACTTCAGCCTCGAGTTGCTCAACATCATCGACCGCAACGGCGACGACCGATAGGAGACTGCGGTGGCGTTTACAAATAATAAGGGACGCACGCAATCTTCACTCTCGGAGATCAACATCACTCCGTTCGTGGATGTTGTCCTCGTGCTGCTGGTGATGTTCATGGTTACCGCGCCGGTGCTCCAGTCTGGCATCGAGGTTCAGGTGCCCAAGACGAAGACGGTGAAGGAAATTTCCGAGGAGCGGCTGGTTATCACCATTGACAAGGATCAGCGTGTCTATCTCGGCAACGATCCCATCAACATCAACGAAATCTCCGACCGGTTGCATCAGAAGATTCGCGATCCGCAGGGCCAGAGCATTTTCATCCGCTCCGACGAGAATGTGCCCTTCGGCGCCTTTGCCACTGTGATGGACGCCGTGAAGCAGACCGGCATCACCAACGTAAGCATCGTCACGCAACCCTTGATTACGAAAGCCAATGCCGCTGGACGCTGACATCTACGATCATAAGGAAGCGATGGCGCCGTCGTTCGCCGCCTCTACCGCGCTGCACCTCGCGCTGCTGGCCTGCATCGTCTTCCTTCCCGCAATCCTCTCCCACCACGGAGAGAACTGGGGCAACAACGGCAGTGGCGCAGCTCCGGGCGGAGCCATGAGCGCCAACCTTGTCAGTGGAATTCCCTTGCCTCCAAATCCCGACGCCAAACCAGAAAATGTGCTGGCCACTGAAAACAAGGGATTGTCGCAATCAATTCCGGCGCCTGCCGCGAAGGTAAAAGAAGATAAGCAAGCCATCGCAATTCCTGACAGGCAAGCCAAAATTAAGCCGCTCAAGCACGAAAAGGTCGCCACCCCCGAGGCGCCTGTCACAGGCCGCGCTCCCGCGAAGCAGAAGCCGGCGCTTGCGACCCCAACCCGCGTTCAACCGCGAGAGATGGCAGCGGTCGAAAACACGGTTCCTTATGGTGAGGGCGGCCCCGTTGCCGGTCCCTATACTACGTTCCAGAGCGGCAGCAGCACCGGAGGCTTGAAGTTTGGCGAAGGTGGTACCGGGAGCTTTGGCAGCCGCTTCGGATGGTACACGGACGTAGTGGCGAGAAAGGTTCATCAAGCATGGGAAAGCGAAGTAAATCCGAGTATCGATTCAGCAAAGCGGGTTTATGTAACTTTTGACATCTCGCATTCTGGGTCGCCGTCCAACGTTCGCATCGAGCAGTCGTCAGGAATACCGTCGCTCGATCAGTCGGCGGTACGGGCACTGCAGCGCATTGACACCTTCGGCCCGCTGCCGCCGGGATATAGCGGCAGTTATGTTTCCGTGGAATTCTGGTTTGATTACCGGCGCTGAACGCCGCGCCATAGTATTTTGGAGAGAATTGAAATGAAGCGATTTGCAGTCCTGTCCGCCGTATTTTTCGCGCTCGTGCTACCTGCCGTTTCGCAGGATTGGATTCGTACGGGCACCGGCGTCGGCGGTGAAAAGATTCGTTTGGCAGTGCCCGACTTCAAGATCGCAAGCGCGGACCCGCAGTCCACGCCGCTCGATAAGACCTTCAATACCGTACTGTTCAATGACCTGTATCAGGCCGGTATCTTCGACATGGTTTCCAAGAGCTTCTATCCGCTCGGCGCTATTGGTGGTCCTGCGGACGCCCATCTCGACGTCTGGGCCGCGGCTCCACCCAGTGCCGCGATGCTGGCTTTCGGTAGCCTCAGCGTGAACGGTGGGAGCCTGCAAGTACAGGGCTGGCTTTTTGACGTGAAGAGCGCGCAGAATCCGCAGGTGCTGGCAAAGCAGTACCGCGAAAGCGCGACCGAGGACAACGCCCGCCTGATCGCCCACCGTTTTGCCGACGAGATTATCTTCCGGCTCGGTGGTGGACTCTCGGGAATCGCCGAAACCAAGCTCTACTTTGTCAGCAATCGTACCGGCCACAAGGAAGTATGGGCGATGGATTATGATGGCGCGGGGCAGCATTCCATCACCCGTCTCGACTCCATCTCACTTTCGCCCCGGATTTCACCGGACAATTCGCGGATCGCTTTCGCTTCGTTTTTCAAAGGCGGCCCCAGCATTGCGGTCTGGTCGCTTGACCTCGGGCGCCTGGTCAAATTCCCGACCTTCGGAGGTACAACTTTATCGCCCGCCTGGAGCTCCGACGGCACCCGCATCGCATTTTCATCCTCACGCACCGGCGACCCTGAGATTTATGTTTGCGATCAGAATGGAAATAACCTGAAGCGATTGACGGCGTATCATGGTCCCGATGTCTCGCCAGTATGGAACCCTAAGACCAACGCGCAGATCGCCTGGGTCAGCGGACGAACTGGCCTGCCTCAGATCTACGTCATGGAAGCAGATGGAACCAACGTGCAACGAATCACCGACCAGGGTTATGCGGTTTCCCCATCGTGGTCGCCGAATGGACAGTTCCTCGCTTTCGCCTGGGTTCGCCATTACGGCCCCGGAGCACCGGGAGCCTCAGACATTTACGTCATGGACGTGGCCAGCCGACAGTGGGTGCAGCTCACGCACGATGGAGGACGCAACGACTTTCCATCCTGGTCGCCCGATGGGCGCCACATCGTATATCAATCCACCCGCGGTGGCTCGGACCAGATTTGGTCCATGCTGGCCGATGGCAGCCAGCAGACACAGTTGACCTTTAGCGGCTCCAACTCGCAGCCTGATTGGAGCTGGAAGTAGAACAGGTAGTAGCTTGCTTCACAAGTAATACCCGGCTTCAAAGGTGTCACCGACTAAACGCTTCGGCGAGCTCTCTCGCTTTGGAGGATGATTTGAACCACCGCAAGATGAAGTGGACTTTGATTGTTTTGGCCTTGGCTGCCATTGTGGTCGTAGGCGGCTGTAAAAAGAAGCAGGTTCCGCCGGCTCCGCCCGCCGCTCCTCCGCCGTCGCCGCAACCCCAGGCAACCCTGAGCGTCAGCCCGGAGAGCATTAACAGTGGCGGCACCGCAACTCTCACCTGGTCCACACAGGATGCCACCAGCGTTACCATTGATCCCATTGGGGGCGTGCAACCAAGCGGCTCGCAGCAGGTTTCGCCCTCAACTTCCACTACGTACCGCCTCACCGCAACCGGACCTGGCGGCTCGACGGATGCAACCGCCCGCCTCACCGTAATTCAGGCTCCGCCACCGCCAACGCCGCAAGCCGCGGCACCACAGGGTGAAGCAGAGCTGTTTGCTCAGTCAGTCAAAGACATCTACTTCGCGTACGATAGCTATGACCTGACCTCCGCCGATCAGTCCACAATCAATACCGATGCTGCGTTCCTCAAGGCCCATCCTTCGATCAAGTTCACCATCGAGGGACACTGCGACGAGCGCGGCTCTACCGACTACAACCTTGCACTTGGCGATAACCGCGCCAACGCAGCACGCGATGCTCTCGTCAAGGCCGGCGTGAATGCCTCACAGATTAAGGTGATCAGCTATGGCAAGGAAAAGCCGTTCTGCACCCAGAGCAACGAGGAGTGCTGGCAGCAGAATCGTCGCGACCACTTCGTTTACGGACAACAGTAAACATCGTATTAAATAGCAGCGGGGCGTCTTCGGGCGCCCCGGCTCTTTACACACTGCCGAATTCAATTGTATTAAACTGATTTTATTCGGCTGCTCTCTTTTCGCCGATTGCAAACAGATTCCGGCGCCACGGCGCCCGGAGATAAAAATGAATTTGAAAAAAATAAGCGTTCTGGCGATTTTGGCCCTGCTGGTGGCAGCACCCGCAACCCCAGCCTTCGCCGTCTCCAAGGAAATCATTCAGCTCCAAACTCAGGTTCAGGATCTCACCGATCGCATGACCCAAATGCAGCAGTCCTTCGATGCGCGCATGGGAGTCATGCAGAACCTGATTGAGCAAAGCACCGACAACGTCAACAAGCTTTCCGAGTCGGTACAGACCTTACAGAAGGGACTGCAGCAGCAGAACACCGACTCACAGGGCAAGATCGATCAAGTCTCTGGACAGATCCAGACCCTCAACGACTCGATCGATGAGCTCAAAGCGCGGCTTGTCAAAACGAGCAAGCAGCTTGACGACATTCAGAACCAGCAGCAGAACATGACGCAGCCCGCAAGCGCACCGGCCGGAACTCCTAACGCTCCTACAGGTGCACCTACCGCGCCTCCCGCCGCAGCTATTCAGGCACCGCCCGCAGACGTGCTGTACAACAATGCGCTGCGCGACTACAACTCTGCCCGCTACGATCTGGCGCTCTCCCAGTTTCAGGATTACCTGAAGTACTATCCCAATACGGACCTGGCCGGCAACGCGCAGTTTTATATCGCCGACATGGAGTACCGCTCCGGAAACTATGAAGCCGCCGTAGCCGATTACGACAAAGTGATCGAGCAATTCCCCGGCGGCAACAAGGCTGCGGCAGCTCAGCTCAAAAAGGGCTATTCGCTCCTCGAACTCGGAAGAAAGGATGCCGGAATACGCGAGTTGAACGCCCTCATTCAGCGTTATCCACGCTCCATTGAAGCGACGCAGGCGCGCGAACGTCTGCACAAATTGGGCGCGTCCAACTCGCGCCCAGCAACTCACAAGAAAGAACAGTAAGTCGCCGAGAGGAACTTCAGCGCAAAGCTCGCCGGGACCAGCCCTCGCTCTCACCTTCCTAATTTTTAGTTCCCGCCAACTCCCCATACGTCCTACTCATCCCAGTGAGAGACGAAACCTATGCCGAATTCCAGCTCTCACGAAAAAGGCTTCTTTCGAGCCCTCTCGATTCTGACGCTGGCGCCAGCCCGCGCAGTGCAAGTCTATCCCCAACTCTGCGAACTCGCCGTGGAGGAGTTCGCAGAGCTAGTCTCACTGGCTGCTTCGAATCATGTTGTGCTGCGGGCCCTGGTGCCGCTGCAACGTGTAGCTGAGGAATTTGCCGATGACGCGCTCGTCTCCCGCTGCCAGGCTCACATTCAGCAGGAGCAGGTTCGCATTACAAACGCAGTACAGCATCTTTCGCCGTCACAGAAGCGCTTGAATCCGCCGGTTGCCCCACGACGGTCATGAAATCGCTCGACCACTGGCCCGACCTCGGCAATGATCTTGACCTCTATACCACTGCCAGCGCCAAGCAGGTCCGCCATGTAATGACCACCCAGTTAGGCGCGCACATTGAACCGCAGAGCTGGGGTGACCGCCTCGCCAATAAGTGGAACTTTGGTATTCCGGGGCTTCCGGAATCCATTGAGGTACATGCCCAACGTCTGGGCCAGACCGGTGAACACATTGCGATGGCGCAACGCTTTGTCACCCGCCGCGTAAATAAATCAGTGCTCGGCCTTGAATTCCGCGTGCCGGCGCCAGAGGAGCGCATTATTGTCGCTACGCTGCAACGCATGTACCGGCATTTTTATTTCCGCATCTGCGATATCGTGAACATCGCAGCGCTTGTCGAATCCGGCGCTGTGGACTTCGTTGAGTTGCATCGAGCCGCATCGATGGGAGGCATCTGGAAGGGCGTGTGTTCACTTCTTCGCATCGTCAGCGATTACGTGCTCAAATATCGCGGCACGCCTATTGTGCTTCCCTCCGAGGTTCTTGCCGACGCCATTTTCGGCGGCGAAAAGGTATACGTCAAGAGGGGCTTCCTTCGCGTGCCCATTATGCCGCAGGGCGCCGCGCTATACACTGCGCAGGTCACAAACGCCGCAATGCATGGAGACCTCGCCGGAACCCTGCGTCTCTCGCTGCTGCCCTACCTTGCTTCGGCAGCCGCCATCAGCTACAAACTTACCGGCAGCGATAAAGGAATCTGGTAACCGGATCTACAGCAGTGGAATAATCTCCGGACGCAGTTCCCCATCCACGATTTCGATTTTGCCCACGGTTACCGGCAGAGAAAATCGGCGAGGCCCCGAGCTACCGGGATTGAAGAACAGCACTCCCTCGCGCCATTCAATCGTTGGTTGGTGGGAATGTCCAAAGATTACGGCGGCAAACCCAGCGGCCTTCGGCTTCAAATCCAGATCGGCGATCCTGTGCAGGATGTAGAAACTTCTTCCCGACGACTCGGCCACTTCCACACCATGCAACTGCTTCGCCCAGTTCTCCAGGTCCACGTTTCCGCGCACGGCCACCACTGGCGCAATTCGCTTTAGTTCGCGCAGCACCTCTGCCGAACCCACATCTCCCGCGTGCAGAATCAGTTCACTGCCGCGCAGTGCTTCTCTGGCTTCCGTCCGAAGCAATCCATGCGTGTCGCTGATCACGCCTATCGTCATACGCGCATTCTACTGCTGAATATCGCAATACACGGAACTGTGTCAGGCAAGTTTCTCCTGATTCCAACGCCTTGCAGCGCGTTTGCCGAATGCAGTCAGCGGACTCTTTGTCGGCACGCTCTCGCTTTCGTGCCCTCGATGACGATCTTCGGAACTCCCACCGGGCATAAGTCGATTGACCACGCCTAATGCTCGCACCGTGGTGGCAGGAGCCAAACCATGAGCCAGGGCAGCAACCTTCGCAGGCAGGCCCAGAATCAACTCCGCATCTCCGCGACGGATTGCGCGAATGATTTTTTTCGCGGCACGCTCCGCATCCATCGCCAGAAATGGATTGCTCGCAGACAGGCCAAACCACGCGTATTCAGCACGATTATCACCTTTGAAGAACGCATTGAGATGAGACCCCGTGCGCATCAGTCCTGGGACTACGGTGGTGACTTGAATACCCTCTGCCGCAAGTTCAGCAGTGATGCCTTCGGAGAATCCAGTGACCGCGAACTTGGCTGCCGAATAGGGCAGCAGATGTGGGACTGCCATCTTTCCGCCAATGGAGGCTATGTTGGCAATGCGTCCCTGATGCCGCTCCAGCATGTAAGGAAGTACGAGAAGCGTGGTGTGAACCGTACCCCAGAAAATCACATCCATGGCTTCTTTGAAATCCTCTGGTACTTGCGCACGCAGTGGGCCAACAATGATCGTGCCCGCGTTATTAATTAACATATCTATTTTTCCGTAATGCGTTATAACCATGCGTACCATCTGTTCCACGTCTTGCCTCTTTGAGATGTCGCAACTGAGCGCCAGCACCTCCGCACCTCTGCGGCGCAGTTTGGCCTCGGCGCGCATCAACGAATGCGGATCACGTCCGCAGATTGCCAAACGACAGCCCTGCTTTGCACACTCTTCCGCGAGGGCAAGACCCAAGCCCCGACTTGAGCCCGTAATAAGCACAACGTCGCCGGACAGCGGCCTGCCGGAAAGCGATCTAGTTGCATACGCATCCCACATCGCCCGTCCTGCCACCGCGGCCAACAGACCGGCGGCCCCAACGGCCGCCGTTCCAGCAATTACTGCTTGAGACAATCTGCTTAGCGCCATCTTCCGCTCCTTCACAAATCGATTCTCTACTGAGATGCACTTCCTTCAACGTGGAGCACCGCTTCGCTTGAGAAGCTTGCAAATCACCGGCTTCTCACAATCCTGCGCACTCGTAACTGCTACGACATTGCGTGTCGGCGTCGCATCGTATGAATGGCAAGGCAGGTCGAATGCGGTTGAAATTGATTCCAAAATCATCACGGTTCACGGCTCCCCACCGCATATCCACGTCTTCTTCTACCCAGCCCTCTAAAGAACCAGTGATCGCACGAAAATGGGGAATGCTATGACCGGGTTGATACTGCAACTCCAACGCCGAACGGCAATTATTGCGCTTATTTTTGCGGTGATCTTTGGCGCCGCCTTGGTAACGGCTATTTTCCTGATTACCGGCCAAACCGTATTTGCAACCCGCCCGCTGCGAGTACCGGTTTACCTTGCCCCGCCGGAGCACAATGCTGCGTCAGCAGCAGCGGTTGCGAATGGTCCCACTCCCATGGGATTCGCTGCGGTCGTGAAGCCAGTGCTTCCGGCGGTCGTCAACATCTCAACGTCAAGAATCGTAAAGACACAATCGCCCATCTCTCCTTTCTTCAACGATCCGTTTTTTCGCCAGTTCTTTGGCAATCAGTTCGGGCAGGTTCCAAAGGAGCAGCGTGAAGAAGCACTGGGTTCGGGAGTCATCATCAGCCCTGACGGCTACATTCTCACCAACAATCATGTGATCGATGGCGCTACGGATATCAAAGTATTTCTTCCGGATAAACGTGAATTCAAAGGGCACTTAGTCGGACGAGATTCCAAAACTGATATTGCAGTAGTGAAGATCGATGCGACCGGACTGCCGACCGTCACGCTGGGTGATTCTTCGACTCTGAATGTTGGCGATTACGTGCTCGCAATCGGAGATCCTTTCGGCGTCGGAGAGACGGTCACGAACGGGATCGTCAGTGCGACTGGCCGTGGTGGTCTGGATATCGAAAACTACGAAGACTTTATCCAGACCGATGCTCCCATCAATCCCGGCAACTCCGGAGGTGCGCTGATCAACGCTCATGGGAATCTTGTGGGCATCAATACCGCGATCATCAGTTCGGGCGGCGGCAATCAAGGCATTGGTTTTGCCATACCTGTCAATCTCGCCCGCTATGTCATGGAGCAGATTCTGCAGCACGGAAAGGTTGTTCGCGGATGGCTGGGAATCTCTGTGCAAGATCTTACTCCGGCGCTGGCGAAGGCGTTTGGAATTCCACAGACGCACGGTGCCTTGGTAGGCGACGTTGATCCCAAAGGACCTGCCGCAGGAGCGGGTGTCAAGCGGAGCGATGTAATTGTCGAACTGAACGGAAAGCCCATCACCGGACCAAACGAACTACGCTTGCAGATATCAGAAATAGCTCCCGGAACGGACGCCCACTTGAAAGTTATCCGCAACGGACAGTCAAAGGACATCACAGTCAAACTGGGAGAACTGCCCGAAAGCGCCGCAAAATCATCACCCTCAGCGCAGCAGGCAAACGGCCCTATGGCTGGGGTGCAGGTTGAAACACTCACGCCTGAGATTGCTAGAGAAGCTAAGCTGCCTGCGGGTACGAAAGGAGTAATCGTCGATTCGGTTGAACCGGGTTCCGCTGCGGCTGACGCGGGCCTAAAACGTGGTGACGTGATCGAGGAGGTGAACCGCCAAGCAGTGACAAACGCCAGCGAATACCAGCATGCAGTGCAGCAGGCCGGCCAGCAGCCAATCATGCTGCTGATCAACCGTGCAGGGTCTACAACATTCATCGTGATTCAACCCCAATGACCGGCAAGCAGCGCTGGACGCGACCAAAAAGCACCTCACTAAAGAAGCGCGAGACAACTCCGGAGTTCATCGCTTCGCTGGCCAGCGTGCTCGTGCTCGGATTGTTTATCATCACGTTCTGCGTGCAGGCTTTTGAAATCCCTTCTAGCTCAATGGAGAACACGCTGTTAATCGGCGATCATGTGTTCGTAGATCGCGAACTAGAGGCTCCGCCAACAAAATGGATCGAACCGATCATTCCTTATCAGCGCCCGAGAGATGGAAACATCATTGTGTTTCTATCCCCATCAGAACCTGGCCTGTACCTCGTGAAGCGGGTAATCGGTGTTCCTGGCGACCTTATCCACCTGCGGGACGGAATCGTTTACCGCAATAATCGTATGTTGAATGAACCCTATGTCATTCACAACGGAAGCTATGATGCCTATCGCGATAACTTTCCTTCGGTGCCGCCGAATGAGGCCAGTGGAGTTACTCCGCAGTGGCAATCGACGATGGGATCATTCATCGTGAATGGCAACCTAGTCGTGCCTGCCGGAAAGTACTTCGCAATGGGCGACAACCGTGATGTCAGCTATGACAGCCGATATTGGGGCTTCGTGCCAGGGCAAAACATTGTTGGAAGTCCCATGTTCATCTACTGGTCATTCGAGACGCCTCCGAACCAGTATCTGAAAACAAGCATTAGGCAACGCCTGGCGTTTTTGAGCAGGGTTATATTCCACTTCTTTGATGAGACGCGCTGGAACCGCATGTTTCGCAGGGTACAGTGATGGTGTGAGAAGTTGCGAAGCACGAATCGGCGGAACCAGCGACCCTACTTTTCCTTTGGTGGAAAATTCTTGAACATCTTTTCCGAAGCTTTCTCAAGCTTCTTTTCGTTCTTCTGAGGGTTGCCGGCAAGCGTGTCCCTGGCTCTTCCCCGCCAAACCAACTGCTTCGTAGGTGTATCGTACAGGTCAACCACTACTGTTCCAATATGATAGTTTTGCACCGTGGTAGTCGCCGTAGTGCCAAACCCACCCCAGTACCAGCCCGGCCCAAGTCCATTATAAAAAGTTTGATATTCCTGCTGACTGTGGACGGAACCAACGGCGGTCACGGTAAGATCTCCGCCCGAATCAACCCTCCGCAGCCCCTTTGCTTGTAGTTGCTTATCCACTGCATCCATAATGCGCTGCTGCCACAATGGATCGTCAGTCTCCACTTTTCCCCAGCTATAAGTGTGGAACTTCTCGAAATCAACATGATGGTCGTAGTCAGTGCTCACCTTCTGCCCGAACGCGGACAGACTGAGGACTGTCAATATTGCGATCAAAAAAGGGAATCGAAAGACTCTCATCCTAACACCTCGCATTCCTCTGATGCCGCACTCTGCCTGCGTGCTGCAAGCAAACAAACCGCTTAACGGAGAAGCCCAAAGGAACGGAGTCCGAAGTAAACCTACGCATTAAGCCTTTTCAGAATTCGGCGCAGCCACTGTCAGCGGCAGGCTGACGCGGAAAACCGATCCCACTCCGGGTTGACTCTCCGCCGTCAGCGTGCCGCGGTGCGATTCCGCAATCCAGCGTCCGATGGCGAGCCCCAATCCCGCACCGCCAGTCTCGCGCGAGCGTGCCCTGTCAGCGCGATAGAATCGCTCAAAGATATTTTCCAGCTCCAGGTGTTCTATGCCGATTCCGGTGTCTGCAACTGACAAAATTGCCGAGCCATTCGATTGCTCCAGCGAGACCGTGATCTTACCCGGCGCAGGCGTGTACTTCACGGCATTGTCGATAAGGATGACCACCAACTGCCGGAGATACTGTGCATCGCCCAGCACCCAAACCGGAGTACTGCCTAGACTGGACTCCACTATCAGTTGCTTCTGCTCTGCAAGCACCGAGGTTTGCGCCAGCACCTCTCCCACCAGTTGCGCCAACTCGACGCCTACGTAGCGCACCAGGGATGCTCCCGAATCCGTCCGCGCCAGCAGCATCAATCGCTCAACCAATTCGGAAGTCCTCACGATCTCCGCGTGAAGCTGCTCGATGGTGCCGCGATGCTCCTCGGCTGAGCGCGGGCGGCGCAGCGCCAGCTCGGCGCGGGTGCGCATCAGCGCGATCGGTGTGCGCAGCTCGTGAGAAGCGTCGGCGGTAAACTGCGCGATCTGCTTCAACGCAAGATCGATCCGCTTGAGCATTGCGTTCAGGGTTTCGGCGAGCCGTGCCAGTTCGTCTCCGCCCTCCGGCACAGCCAATCGCGCGGAAAGATTTCTGCCGCTGATCTCCTGCGCAGCTCGGGTGATCTGATCGACCGGAGCGAGCGCCAGCCGGCTCATCCAGTAACCGACCAGCGAGGCGACAATCAACACTGCGGGAATGATTGCCAGCAGAAGGTGGCGAAAGCGCGAAGTGGCTTCGTCAAAATCGTCCATGTTCTGGGCTACCTGAATGCTGTAGCGATGGGGGCCAGCCACAACGTTTGCGCTGATTCCATGAAAGGGCTCGCCATCTGGCGCGGCATTGAAATATGGGTGCCGCTTCCTCTGTATGCGTTCCGCGTCGCCGGCAGAGATCAGTGTGCGGCCCTCCAGCCAGCTTGACTGAAAGACGCGCCCGCCATGCTCATCGAAGATCTGGACGAGTATCTCCTTGCCGTCCGGCCCAAGGCTCTGGTGCAGCTCCGCCGCAAGCCTCGTCTGGGTACGCGCGGGAGCATAGTTCTGCAACAGCTTGCCGATCATCCCGACCCGGCCTTCCAACTGCTCATTAACTGTGGTGCGAATGCTGTGCTCCATGCCCGCGAGAGCAAGACCGCCAAGGGTTGACATGGCCATGGCCATGATGACGAAATACCAGGCGGCGAGGCGGGCCTTTATCGGAATGGAGCGCATTTTCATTGGCGTTCCCGCAGCATGTATCCCACGCCCCGGACCGTATGAATCAGCTTGTACTGCGCGCTGCGGTCCACCTTGCCGCGCAACAGCGAGATGAATGCGTCGAGGGTGTTTTCGCCGACATCGTCCAGTGTCCCCCACAGCACGTCTGCAATCGTATCGCGCTCCACCACGCGCCCGGCTCGCCGCATCAGCAACTCCAGCAGTTTGAACTCGGTTGCCGTAAGGTGGAGTTCACACCCGGCGCGAGTCACCTGGCGCGAAAGCGGATCGAGAACCAGATCGCCAACCTGCAGCGTCAATGGTCGAGGAGCATGGCCGCGGCGTGCAACCGCACGTAGCCGAGCCAGCAGTTCGACAAACGAAAAAGGCTTCGTCATATAGTCGTCAACGCCTGTATCCAAGCCGCGCGCAATGTCGGTGACTGCGTCGCGCGCGGTGAGCATAAGGATCGGCGTGTGGTTCTTCCCGGCACGCAGGCGACGGGCAAACTCAAAGCCGTCGATTCCCGGCAGCATCACGTCGAGCACAATTACATCAAACTCCTCACCCTCCGCGTGATCGAGCGCGCAAAGACCATCGGCGGCAACGCAGACAGAATGCTGCTCCTCCTCCAGACCTTGCTTGAGAAGCTCGGCCATTGTGCGTTCATCTTCGACAACTAAAATTCGCATTTTGAATGAAATGGTATCGCTTCGCGCTCTTTACCACATTAGTCAGGTATTAATAAAGCCTTCAGAAACTCTTCAGGTATGTCGCAGATAATCATGCCATAACCAACAGCGTTGGAATTCTTTCGCGCTGAAATTGTGGAGAGTAATCCCGTGGAGATGGTTTTTGTGGAGAGCGCGGCATGATGCGTCTGCGCCATCCAATGCTGCTGCTCTTGCTGCTTCTTGGAGTTGGCGGAATCTGGGCGCAGCCGCAGAGTTCCCCGGCGGCGCCGTCGGATTCCGAGGCGATCACGCTCAGCGCAGCACTGAAGATGGCACAGGCCAACAGCGTGCAGTTCCGCGCCGCCCAAGGCGATGCCGCGCTGGCAAGAGAAGACCGCGTGCAAGCACGCTCCACTCTGTTGCCCGGCGTCATCTACAACAATCAGTTCCTCTACACTCAAGGCAACGGAACTCTGACAGGACGCTTTATCGCCAACAACGCGGTTCACGAGTATGTCAGCCAAGGCAATGCCCACCAACTTCTGAGCGTGCAGCAATGGGCCGACTACCGCAGAGCCGGAGCCGTGGCAGCCTTGGCACGCGCCAGAGCGGAGGTTGCGGCGCGAGGACTGGTGGTGACGGTGGTGCGTAGCTACTACGCCGTTCTGGGCGCCGAACAGAAACAAGCCAACGCCACTGCCGCCGCCGATGACGCCG
This sequence comes from uncultured Acidobacteriota bacterium, assembly GCA_963786435.1. Classification (GTDB taxonomy): domain Bacteria; phylum Acidobacteriota; class Terriglobia; order Terriglobales; family Acidobacteriaceae; genus TOLSYN. Next base: position 53,346 of record CAWAZK010000001.1, on the reverse strand, counting down.
CGCACTTCCTCAGCCTGAGCCAGAAGCTGGAGGCCGCGGGCGAGGCCGCGCACTCGGATGTGCTCAAGGCGCAACTGCAATGCAATGATCGCAAGCGCGAACTCGAAAATTCCCAGACCGAGCTACTGAACGCGCGCCTCGAACTCGCAGTCCTGATCCTGCCAAGCGTAAGCACCGACATCAAACTCGCCGACAGGCTGGAGGATGAGCCACCTCTTCCGCCACTGACCGAAGTGCGCGAAGCCGCCGCGACCAACAATCCAGAGCTGCGCGCCGCACTGGCTGCAATGAGCGCCAGCCATGCCGAGGTGAATGCCTCGCGCGCCGCATACCTGCCCAGCCTCGCCTTGGACTTCTACTACGGAATCGACGCCAACCATTTCGCAACCCGCTCCGAAGGCGTGCGCAATCTGGGTTACGCGGCCTCGGCGACGCTGAATATACCGGTCTTCGATTGGGGAGCCACCCGGAGCCGGGTGCGGCAATCGCTCATCCGCTTCGATCAATCAAAGCTGGAACTGACGGTTGCGCAGAAGCAACTGCTGGCCAATGTGGAAGAGTTCTACCACGAGGCAGATACCGCCTTCACCGCGCAGGCGACGCTGCGCCAATCGGTGGAAATCGCCACCGAGAGTCTACGCCTCATCAACCTGCGCTATCAGGCCGGCGAATCCACCGCGCTCGAAGTAGTGGACGCGCAGAACACCCTCAATAACGCGCGCAACACCTACGTAGACCAATCCCTTCGATACAGACTCGCGCTAGCCAATCTGCAAACGCTGACGGGGACGCTCTGATATGACCAACACTGTCTCAATGAAGTCTTCGCGGTTCTCCTTGCCCCAGCTTCGCGCCTTTGCCTATCTGCCCTTTATGCTGGCCATGCTGCTTCCCTTCTCTGCCTGCAAGAAAACCGAGCAAGAAGTCAGGCCAATCGTTACCGTGCAGACCGCGATCGTGCGGACAACCGATCTCGTCCAAACCGTCGAGAGCGAGGCGACGCTGTTTCCCATCAACCAAGCGGCCATCACTCCCAAGATCAACGCTCCGGTAAAGCGGTTCTATGTGAACCGCGGCAACCGCGTGGAGCAGGGCCAATTGCTCGCCGTACTGGATAATAACGACCTTTCGGCAGCCGCCATTGAAAATCGAGGCGGCCTCGAACAGGCGCAGGCTGCTTACTCGATCGCTACCCGCGCGAGTCTCCCCGAAGAGTGGAAGAAAGCGGAACTGGATGAAGCCGCCACTAGGCAGATGCTGGAAGTTCAGCAGAAGCTTTATTCCAGCCGCGAAGAGCTCTATAAAGAAGGCGCACTGCCAAGGAAAGAAGTGGATCAGGCAGCGGTATCACTGACCGACGCGCGCAATCAGCACGACATTGCGCAGCAGCACCTGGACGCCCTTCGCGCTGTTGGAAAAAGCGATCAACTCAAGTCAGCCAAAGCGCAGTTGGAGTCGGCACGCGGTAAGTTCATGGCCGCCTCAGCGCAACTTCGCTACTCGGAGGTACGTAGCCCGATCACAGGCGTCGTTGCCGACCGCTCAATTTATGAAGGTGAAACCGCAGCCGCCGGAGTTCCGATGCTCGTGATCGTGGACTCGTCGAAGATCATTGCAAAGGCTCATCTGGCGCAGGAGCAGGCCGCGCTGGTGAAAGTAGGCGACAACGCCACCCTCACTTTGCCGGGAGCCCCGAATCCTTTCGAAGGCAAGGTCACCCTCGTCAGCCCTGCGGTGGACGCCAACAGCACCACCATCGAAATTTGGGTGCAAGCTGCAAACCCGGACGGTAAGCTGCATCCCGGCAGCAGCGCACATCTTTCAATTTCGGTAATGAAGATCCCGGCAGCGCTGGCTGTACCGTTCAGCTCCGTGCTTCCCGCCAGTGAAGGCCAAAGCAGCGTGATGGTCGTCGGAAAAGACAACATCGCCCGCCTAACCGAAGTTAAGACCGGAATCCGCCAAGGCGGTTCGATTCAGATCGTCGAAGGTCTGAAAGCCAGCGACATTGTGGTCGCCTCCGGCGCATATGGATTGCCCGACGGAACCCAGGTGCAGCCTGCAGATGTCCAACCCGCAGAGGCTCAGCCTGCAACACATGCAGTGCCTGCAAACAGTGGCACAACTGAGAAGAACTGATGGCATCCTCGGCGGAGTTCACAACCAAGCTGTATCAGCGAATGCGCTCCAGTTACGAACCGGACGCGCACTGGCTAACACGCAACGCGAAGCCCACTATTTTTGTGGTCCTCACTCTGGCTTGCCTGGGCGCGTATCTCGCCTTCTCGGTTCCTATCTCGGTCTTCCCTGCCACAGATTTTCCGCGAATCGTCATCGGACTCGACAACGGCGTGATGCCCATCGACCAGATGCAGATCGCGGTGACTCGCCCCATCGAGGAGGCCGTCAACAGTGTCCCAGGACTCCACAGTGTTCGCTCGATCACCAGCCGAGGCTCCGCGGAGATTAATCTGTTCTTCGACTGGAATGTAGATATGTTCCAGACACTGCAGTACGTGGACGCCGCGCTGTCACGGGTGCGGGCGAGTCTTCCCGCGACTGTGCAGATCACGAGCAACCGGCTGACCTTCGCCTCATTTCCGATCCTGGGTTACAGCCTCACCTCGCAATCAATTCCGCAAACCAAACTGTGGGAGCTGGCAACCTACGAACTCAAGCCGCGACTCAATCGCCTCGATGGCGTTTCCACGGTCGTTGTGCAGGGAGGCCAAGAGCCCGAATACCACATCGTTCCCGATCCCGCGAAACTGATTGCCGCAAGTGTGACGGTTCAGGATCTGCTGGACGCGGTGCGCCGCTCCAACCTCATCGACTCGCCCGGACTCTTCCAGACCGATCATCAGATCGTGCTGGGCCTCGTCAGTGGACAGGTTCAGAACCCGGATCAACTCTCGCAGCTCGTGGTCAAGACAACTCCCGCCGGCATTCCCATTCGCGTTGCCGATGTCGCGCAGGTTGTGCCCGGAGTCAAACCGGTGTACACGATCGTCACCGCCAACGGAAAGCCTGCGGTTCTGCTCAACATCAACCGCCAGCCCGACAGCAACACCATGCGCGTGGCCGCCGAGGTTCACCAGCAGGTCGATGAACTTCGCAAGACTCTGCCCGCCGGAGTGAAGCTCGAGCCTTTCTATGATCAGTCGCTCATCGTCGGTGAGTCGATCCGGAGTGTTCGCGATGCGATTCTGATTGGCATCGTTCTTGCATCGATCATCATGGTCTTGTTCCTCCGCGACTGGGGCACCTCGATTGTAGCCGCGCTGGTCATCCCGGTCACCGTGCTGCTAACGGTGATCGCGCTCAAGCTGATTGGGCAAAGCTTCAACCTGATGACGCTCGGCGGATTGGCCGCCGCCGTCGGGTTGGTCATCGACGATGCAATCGTCGTGGTGGAAAACATCGTTCTGCATCGCGAAGCCGGACAAACGCGCACCATGGCAATTCGCAGCGCATTGCGAGAGATCACGGTCCCGCTCCTCGGCTCCACGATCACCCCGGTGGTTGTATTTCTTCCGCTGGTTGCAATCAGCGGTGTTACCGGCACGTTCTTCCGCGCGCTGGCCATTACCGTAGGGGTGTCGCTGTTTACCTCGCTTGCGCTGGCGCTCACATGGACGCCCACACTCAGCCACTTCTTCATCTCTGAGCACAACATTCGCACAATGGCACCCATGCCGGAAATGGAAGAACAGACAGCCGCGAGCTTGCTGCCGGATGAAGAGAAAAACCTCCAGGGAAGTTTCGGACGCATTGTCGCGTTCTACGAAAAGTGCCTGCTTACGTCACTGCGCCGCCCCCTTTGGCTGATTGGCGGAAGTCTTCTGCTGATTGTGGCCTCGCTGGTGTGCTACCGATTTATCGGCTCCGATCTCTTGCCGGAGATGGACGAAGGAGCGCTGGTAGTGGACTATCTGATGCCGCCGGGAAGTTCGCTCGCCGAAACCAATCGCGTGGTCAGCCACATGGAGCAGATCCTGCTCTCCATGCCGGAGGTAAAGAGCATAGCGCGCCGCACCGGACTGCAACTCGGACTGGCGGCCGTGACCGAAGCAAACAGGGGCGACATCTCCGTGATGCTGAAAACCAAACGTAGCCGCGGAGTGGACGAGATCATTGCGGACGCACGCACGCAATTTGCCAAGAGTGAACCTGCTGTGGATGTGGAGTTTGCTCAGAGTTTGCAGGACATGATCGGCGATCTTACCGGCGCCCCCGAGCCCATTGAGATCAAGCTCTTCTCCAACGATCCCGAACTGCTTTGCCAATGGGCTCCGCGCGTTGCCAATGAGATTCAAAAGGTGAACGGCGTGGTCGATTTGAAGGACGGAATCGAGAGCTCCATGAGCGGTCCAGCGACTACCTTCCAGGTCGACCCGACGATCGCCGCGCGCAGCGGTTTTACCCCGGAGGAGATCTGCCGTCGATGCATCGGCTATTCTCGAAGGAGAACCCGCAGCCACGCCCCTAGTCGCCAACGATCGCGCCTACACCATTCGCGTCCGCTACCCGGAGGAAAATCGCCGCTCGCTGGCGACGATGAGCAACACGATTCTCAACAGCGCGTCGGGAAGGACCGCAACTCTCGGAGGTGTCGCTTCCATCGTTCAAAGTCCCGGCCAAACAGAAATCCGGCGCGAGGATCTTCAGCGCGACGTCGCCGTAACGGCGCGACTGGAAGGCCGCGACATGGGCAGCGGCATTCGCGATGTACAGAAGGCGGTCACCGAACTGCATCTGCCGCCCGCAATTCACGTCGTCTATGGCGGAACCTATGAACAGCAGCAAAACTCGTTCCGCGATCTTTTACTTGTACTGCTGCTTGCCATCGTTCTGGTTTTCATCGTTCTGCTCTTTGAATTCCGCACGTTTTCCGCGCCCTTGTCCATACTGGCTTCGGCATTGCTTTCGGTCTCGGGCGTCTTCTTCGCGCTGCTCATCACAAACACCACCTTCAACATCGCGTCATTCATGGGACTCATCATGGTAGTCGGCATCGTGGCCAAAAACGGCATTCTTCTGCTCGATGCCGCGCAGCGCTTTCGCGCCGTGGGGCTCGACGCCGAAGCCGCCGTCGTGCAAGCCGGACGACGCCGTTTGCGCCCCATCCTGATGACGGCTCTGGCGACCATGGCCGGCATGCTGCCGCTTTCTCTCGGACTCGGAGCAGGCTCACAGATGCTCCAACCTCTCGCAATCGCGGTCATCGGAGGAATCCTGATCTCGATGGTGCTCTCTCTCATAATCACTCCAACCATTCACTACTATGCCACTCGCTAAAAACTACACGGAGCTATGCCATGAAATCGAAGCGGAACAGCCTACTCTCCCTTGCACTGCTATTAACGCTTTCGCCAGCCCTGTTTGCAGCCGATAACTCCAACTACCAGGTGACGAACCACTTCGCCGTCGGCGGTGGAGGCGGCTGGGACTATCTCACCTTCGATCCCGACGGAGCGCGGCTCTTCATAACCCGCGGCACCCACGTAATGGTGCTCGATACCGCCACCGGAAAATCGCTGGGCGACATTCCTGATACCCCGGGCGTGCATGGCGTCGCACTCGCCACCGATCTCGGACTCGGCATCACCAGCAACGGCAAAGCCGGAACCCTCTCCATCTTTGATCTCAAGAGCCTGCGCAAAACCGGCGAAGTCAAAGCCGGAAGTAAGCCCGACGCGATCCTCTACGATCCGCCGTCCCACCTTGTCTTCGCGTTTAATGGCAAGAGCCAGAACACAACAGTTGTCGATCCGGCGAAAGCCGCTGTCATCGCAACCATTCCGCTCGGCGGCGCACCCGAATTCGCCGCCACCGACCTTCGCGGCCACGTCTTCGTCAACATTGAAGATAAGAATGAGATCGCAGAGATCGACGTGCAGAATAAGACCGTACTGGCGCATTGGCCCCTTAAGGGCTGTGATAGCCCAACTGGCCTCGCGATCGATCGCAAGAACGACCGCCTGTTCTCCGTTTGCGCCGATCAGGTCATGACCGTGCTCGACGCAACCAACGGTTCACTCGTGGCAACCCTGCCTATCGGAAAGCACCCCGATGCCGCCGCCTTCGATCCCGAGCTTGGGCTTGCATTCAGTTCAAACGGCGATGGCACCCTCACCGTGGTTCACCAGGATTCACCCAACCACTACAGCGTCGTTCAGAATCTGGCGACGGCTTTCGGAGCACGCACCATGGCCTTGGATCCCAAATCACACACGTTGTACCTGGTGACTGCGAAGTTCGGCGCTCTGCCTGAACCGCCCGCCGAGACACCGCATCCCCGTCCGGCCATGATTCCAGACTCATTTGAAGTGCTGGTCGTTACACCGAAGAAGTAGGCGCCATAAATTGCAAGGAAAGTCGCAAAATGCCCGATGACTCACATCTACTGGCGAAGATGTGAGTCATCGAGGTGCGGGAAACACACGCGAATGACGTAGAAATTGCTGAACACATTCCAGCTACTTACTTGCCACGTCCTGAAGTTCGTCCGCACGATGGAGCAGATCGATCACTGCCTTATAAAGTCGGTTATGCATTTCAAAACGGTCGGCGGCCCGTGTGACATAACGCACGATGATGTCCACTCCAGAAGCGGATGGGCACATATCAAGCGCAGGGCTGGCACTGAACTGGGCGAGGCCATTCTGTTTGGTGACGCGTTGCCATTCAACTTCCGCAAGCTTGGCGTCTTTCGCGGTCTCCCTGGCCACGGTGCTGTGAATGAGCTCTATCATTTCCTGACTGTTTTCAGAAAATGGAATGTTGACCTTAATCTCGTCCCACATCCATTGGCCGTTGGTGGAGAAGTTGAAATATTGACCGGAGATGGCGAACTTATTCAGGAAGGTGACACGCCGGCCGGTTGGATGGCCCCTGTCGGTCCAGTTGCCCGTCTCCAGCAGCGTGGTGCGAAAGAGTCCGATTTCGACAACTTCTCCGCCGACGCCGTTGATTTCAATCCAGTCGCCCACCCGTATTCCGTTCTTGCCCATCAATACGAACCAGCCCAGAAAGGCGATGATGAAATCCTGAAGAGCGACCGTCAATCCCGCCGTAGCCAAGCCGAGAATTGTAGGCATCTGATTGGGCGGCCCAAAGATTACAAGTAGGATGCACACGAGTGCGACAACCTGCGTCGCCAGTACAAGAATTGTGTGCAGCGTGTGCCTGCGGCGATTGTCGATCAACGGTCGCCTCAGTAGCGAGTTCACCAGCGAGATCACCGATCCGGCGCACAAAATGATGAATGCGATCCATGCAAAAGACTCGAGCATCAAGTGCCAGAGCATGCGGTGCTGCAACATCACCTGCGCGGCCCACTTGCCGTACACTGCGGAGAGTTGTTGCTGGGTTTGCAGGCGGTCGCCCATGATGCTAAGAATGCTGCTCTCCGCCGATAAACGCTTGAGCAACTCCAGCCTATTAGCCTGGGCTTGTATCGGCAGAGGTTCTCCGGGAGCTGCAACTCCGTCCGAAGACGGCCGGACCGCAGTTTGCGTAGTTCCGATCCTGCCGGAATTCACCAGGTTTTGTAATTGCGCATATTGGGTTTTCAGCGAGGCCGCATCTCGGTCCGCCTGTTGCATCGCCTGAACTATCGAATCATGGCGGCTGCGCTGGTTGAACCACGCTGCGAGGCGGCGATACAGCGTCCCTTTCGCTCGCGCTGATACCACTGCAGTCTGCGAGTTATTAGCCTGCTCGTCATATGAGTGCATCGCAGCTTCGTGTGCCGCGAGTTCCTGCTGAATCGTACCGCGCTGGTCTCCGCTCTCGCGCGCGAGACTTAAGACTGCATCGTTGAGTACATCCGTATCCAGCGAAAGCTGTGCCGTCGCGACCTCCAGATCGTCGGCAACCGTTGCTGTCTTCGGAGCCTTCGCCTGCTCGGTCAATCTATTCACCAGAGCCTGGTCATCTCTGACTGTCTTCTGCAGATCCTCGACTTTGTGCGAAAGAGCCAACGACTTTCCTGTTAGGATCTTTGTCTGAAGAGTTGCCTGGCGAAGTGCCATGGCAAATGCCTGGTCCACCTCATGATCTGCGAGTCGTTGTGCTTCCCGGGCATAATGCTGCTCTTCCGCGGATGCGGCCAGAGGTGACAAAGCTGCGGCAGTCGTCCATGGGCTCTGATCCACCAATCCATCAGAGGATCGGCCGCCCGGTCCTGAAGTGAAGTGAAAGTTGGCCATCGAGTCACGTGTCAGATAATTGCCAACAATGCAGGAGATCAGCACGACCGCTGACATGGCGATCACCAGCGCGCGTCCACTCGATATCACGCTGTTTAAAAATCGAAAACGATGTTTGATAATTTTGCCTCGGGTCTAACCAGCTATTCAGACGAAGGTGAATCGTTCGCACTGCGAGCGGCTGCAACGTTCATTTCGGCACCGCGTACTTGCGCATCTCTGTATCAATAGTATGACGAAAAATGACGGATGTTCCAAGTTGTCGCTGGTATTCTGCGTACTGCGTTTCGCGCAGATTCATGATGTAAGAACGATGTATTTACTGCTGGAAGGACCTAGTGCAAGAAGTCGAAATCCATCAGGAACTTACGGCCGTAATTTCCAAAGAATGTACCGTACAGCGGGTCGGCGATGTTCGAATGCACCTCCAACGGATTGAAGTGGTTTGTCATATTCAGGACCGTACCGGACAATCGGATCGCGTGTTTGTTTCTGATCTGAATATCCTTTGAAACCCGTACATCCGCTGAGAAGTAGCGTGGGAAACGCGGCTGCGCGAGGCTCATAAAGACATACTGCTGCAGCACGTCTGTAGGCTGATATGGAAACCCGTTCCTGAGTTCGATATGTGGCATTAAACGAATCGTGTGGGACATTGAGTATGTTCCCCACAATAGAAATCGGTTGGGGATTTCGCTTGGCGAACTCGCAAATAACTCCTGACGCACGACCGGAAACGGCACCTCCCCAAGATAGCTGGCCGCATCGCTGAAGTTTCCCCGCGCGTACTGACGCACGTAGGAAAAGTAAAATTGGCGGTTCGATACGGCGCCGATCTTCGCCGTAAATTCATACTGGCGTGTTTGCGCCGAACCGGAGGATCCCAGCACGAGTGCATTCTCGTTTGCTATTTGCTGCGGTTGAAGCGTGATGTTATCTCGCGCGAGACTTTGCAGATACTTGACGCGAAGCATGAGGAAACGAGTGACAGCGCGATCTAATGACATGTTCCACGCCGTGCTGTACGGAGCGAAGTTTCCGCTCTTCTGCGACCTCTCTATTAACGGAAATCCCTTGTCGGGCTGCTGAGAAGTGACGTTCACAAACTGCTGAACAGTAGTTACCGAACCTGACAAGTCGTAGCTGACAACCGTCTGCTGGGGATAGCTGCCGAATGCGTACACATCCAGCGGAACGGCGTCATAGAAAACGCCTACTCCGCCCCGGACTACAGTCTTACCTGACTCGTCAGGCGACCAGATAAACCCGCTACGCGGTGCGGTGCGGAATGTGTGGGTGATCGTCTGCGCTTCCACGCGAAGGCCGGCATCAAGAGCAAAATGAGGGTTTATTACCCAGTGGTCCTGTATGTACACGGCAGGCTCGGTGTCTGCAACCGAGTACGATTGTCCGCCCGTAAAGTCTATGCGTTGCACGAGATGTTCACTGCTATCTTGAATCTGCACAGACTGAGCATGAAACGCGCCTTCGTTTTCGGCATGGGCCATGACCAATCCGATTTGTAGCTTTTGTTCCCCAGCAAAATGCACGGCGCGAAGCGTCCAGTTTTCTATCCATTGATAGCGCGACGCTAGCCGCGATTCTTGGCCAAAGTAGTTCCCCTGGTTCCCGCCCGGGGTCAGTATCATTTCCGCCGAGCCTTGCGGAGATGTCGCGCTGCTCACATGTGTCACCGCAATAGCGCTTTGCAGTACTCCGCCCCCGAACGACAGCCAGTCAAGCATCGTGCCGGTGTCTTCGTGAAAACTGGAGTTGGGCGTCACTGGTTGCGGATTGAAATAATCGAGTCCGGAAAAAGTCTGCGAATGCGGAGCGAAGTGGAAGCTCGCCATCAGTGTCTGAGACGGAGAGATGATCGCGTCGAGTTGGGTAAACGAATTGATCCCGGTAGTCGTCGTTGTGTTCAGTGGAAACGGCAGCGTTATTACAGAGTCCTTCCTGATCTCGTACTCAGTGCCTTCGAGAATGTGAACCTTGTTTGCGATGATCGGCCCGTTCAGGTTTACTCGCGGGGTAGCATCTTTCAATCCCTCGAGGTGCCAGCTTCTGATCCGGAACTCAGGAAGCGGGTCATTGAGGCTGAAATCCCATTTGTCACCACCGCGCCTCGTTTGCGCCGCTACAACGCCCGCCGTGAACCGTCCGTATTGCGCCAGGTAGGGCATGTCTGAAACGGAAATGGTGTCCACGCTGTCAATCGGCACACTCTGCCCGAACGCGCCCGTCGCCGGATCGGTTACATCCACCGAATTCACTAGCAACGCGCTATGGCTTTCCCCATACCCGTCGATCCTCACCGAGCCGTCCTTTGCCCGCACGATGCCAGGGATGAGCGGCAAAGTTTCCTTGAGCGTAGCGGGTTTCCCTGCCACTTCTTTCGCTTGCTTCGTATCCAGGGTTGTCTGACTGCTTGTCGCCACTTCGGTGACCGGATTCACAGCCGTCCCCTGCACCTCGACATTCTGCTGGCTGGAACCTGCTTTTACCAGGACCGCATCCACGTGCGGTGCGGTGGCTGTGTCCAAATTCAATGCACTTTCTGTAGTAACGTAGCCTAACTTGTGTATCTTAAGTTGATACCGTCCCGCACCTGGGACCGTGAAGCTCGCCTTACCCGCACCATCCGTCTCTCCGCTAGCTAGGACTCGGCCTTCGCGGAGAACATCAATCTTGGCTTGACCCACGGGCTGGCTTCCATCGTCAGTAACTGAGATGGAGATCGATGTCGGCGCGCCTCCATCGTTTCCCGCTGCCCATAGCGCAAGGCACGAACTCACAAGCACGACAGACACCAACGCAAGGCGCCTCGCCGAGCGAAGGAAGGTTCTCGTGAATTGCGTTCGACATCCGTTCATTTCAGGCTGCAAGAGAAAAGTTTAACCAAGTCAGCCCGTAAGATGCTTTGCGTCAGGGCAACGATCGTTGCCTCACTATCACAGAATTGTTCATCTTGAGCAATTCGGGAAAGTACCAATTTCGGGCACTACGGGTACTTAGTACGAAGAATACTTTGGCATTTACCAATCCGGGGCTCTCCTGCCCTTACTCGATGACCCCATTGGCAGTAACGTTGATCTCGACCCTGTTGCTGACGCGCAGAATGAACGTGCTTGGGTTCTTCAGACCCCAATTCTCGTAGGGAAATACAAACTGCGTGTTCGCCGCGATGTGAGCGCCGTTGATAGAAATCCGCACAACCAATGTCAAAGGGTGCTCCGAACCGTGCATTCGCAACAGCCCCTGCACTTTCACTTGTGAGCTGCCTTGAAGCGGTGTGCTGCCCTCAACCTTTTGCGGGACAAAGATGATTTCAGGATATTTGCGACTTTCAAGCACTTCCGCGTGCATCTTTTCGTCGCGAGATTTATTGCTGCTTTCACCGCTGTTGGCATCAATGACCAGTGCGCCGGAAGCGGCCCCAGTCGTCGGATCGAAACGGATTACGCCGTTCTTAAGTTTGAAAGCGCCGTGCACATTGTGCAGAACGGCGCCCAGGGTGAATTCAATTTTAGTGTTGTCTGGATCGAAGCTAACTGTTCTTTGTTGCGCGACCGCACTGCCTGCAAGCAAAACAGCCAACAATCCGAGCCACGCCTTACACGCCAGATGTCTCGTCTGCCCTTTCAGCACGTCCTTGATCATCTGCTCCATTATCAATGGTAACGTCGAATCTAGCCGAACTTACCGGCAATTCTGTAGCTGCCGAATCACCTACATCAACAACGCACGATGTTTTCAGCGCAGGATGGTCCCGTCCCGTGCCGCTCCCCCTTACGTCCTTGATCGCATTTTCGGTTAGTTGCAAAGCCCTGTATCCTCCCGTACTTTGCTTTACTTCCTGAAGTTCCTTTTGAGCTTTCTCTAAATGCTGCAGGGCTGCTTGCATATGATGCTGCGCCCCGTCATGCCTTCTCGTATTTTGCTGCAGATCGAATGAAGTATCTGCCTCGGAGACTTTTTCGATAATCTCTGGAAGCTTATTCCACTCCTCTATGGGCACCACAACGAAGTCCATTCCCATTCCAAACATAGGATCACTGGAAACCACGTTCGCACATAGATCCAAAAAGATGCCGGCGATGGTGAGCCGAAGTTGCGCCTCAGCACCAGTAGGCAATGGGTGGTTTGTTTCGATGTAACAACCACCCCGGCTTATATCGCTCACTGTTCCCCATCCCCAGGGTTTTCCGCCTTGGAGTATCTCCGCCTCACCCGTACACGGATAGCGGGGAAAACGGCGGCGATCAAAACAAACATCTGAACTCACTCCCATAAAATCACATCCTCGCTGCTGGTCGCATTTGATCGAAGTACTGATCCATATTCAACGGCAGAAGCGGCAGTAAACTTTAGCCCCACTCAGGATTTCTCCACCGAGAGTTCGATCGAACCTGCCATTCGCCTCGGGAGCCAAAAGAATTTTCGGCTTTTCAGGCAAAAAAGGACTATCGTAATACCAGTACGAGTTTGCGATGCTGCTCAGTGGCTGGAACTCTGAGCGCTCAGGCTCGTCCTGACCCGCATCAGTTCCATGCCACCGAGCCCAGTGACTGCGCAGCGGCTACGATAACCATACCCTGATCCTGCGCAGCTTCAATCTGCTGAGGAGAGGTTATGGAAAACAAACAGGAAAACGCCAACTTACAAAACGATGTACTCCGTTCTGAGCATCACAGCATGCTTTCCGCTGAGGAAATTGCAAAAGCTGTGCAACGTCATAATCGTGAACATAAAGACGATGCTCGGAAAACCGCCCGACAAGCAACCATCCGTGGCAAAAGACGCTAGAGCAGATGCTCTCTGTGCCCCACCTTCGCCGGTGATTTGCGGCTGAGGTGGGTTGTATGAAAATACCGATGCTCCCCTTATTCTCTGCCGGTCGCATATGTATTCCCGTGTGCGGCACGCCAATGCATGCGCGAAGCACCTGACCTTGCCTTGATACGTCAATGTAGGAAAGGAAATGAATACGTCGCAAGTTCCGGCAAACGGCGACCTCACCAAGTACCGAAGGTTTCAGGAGCCACCAGCCGCCACTTCATTGCAAGGCTGGCGATTTCATCATGTCGGAATTCCCACCGACATCCCACAGTCAGCGGAACATTATCTCGAAGCCTTCAAGGTTTTCGCATCCGGCTTCGAGACAAGCCCGTATGGAGTTGAGTGGCTGCAGTTCGAATCGGCAGCCCCGTTCCAGAACTCGTCCGTTCCGTTCCCCATGTTGCTTTCGAGGTGGATAACCTTGAAGCGGCCATTGCCGGGAAAAAAGTGATTTTTCCACCGTTCTCGCCTTATTCGGGGGTTCTGGCGGCAATGATAGTTGAGAATGGTGCTCCGATTGAAGTGCTTGAGTTTGCGAAACCCTGAACCCCAATGTCGAATGACGATTGAGGTACCAGTTCTCTCCCTGAAAAACTGTAAGTACTGCTTCCAACGCCGAGTGAACCGCCGCCCGCGAACTGGTCAAGGCCGAGCTGCCGACAAGGTCAACTCCTGCATTTGAGCCCCGGTTGATACCGTAGTTCTCTCATGACGAAAACAAATGGCAGAGGGCCCGCGAACAATTAATGAGTCGTAAGCGTTACTTCATCGACCCACTCTTCCAATGTCGCTCCGGTTCCGCCAATGTCCATTTGGAACTGGACGCCCATGTTTTCCGTCCACCCTGACGGCATCGGCCCAGAGGGGAACGCAAGGTTGAAATTATAAGTAGTTGTACTGAGTCGGCCGTGGCTCCCGGGCTGCTCAATCGTGAGGCTGTCGTAGTGTTCATAATTATTCGGGCTAGTCCGATGAAACTTCCAACTCAGGTGATACCACGTGTCCGGCCGGAACTCCGCGCAGTGAAAGCTCGATTGCACCCACTCTTTCTCCCCCATGTTCCACACGTCCCATTTCCCTGACTCGTAGTTACATCGCGTACCGAACATGTACTCCACGCCTTTGTTAAACTGAAACGTATCGAACTCCAGCGCTGCGGCGTAACTCGTATTACTAGCGACGTAAACCCAGAAGTCGAACTCGAAGTTAGAGACGGCATCGTTTGGCCCGACCTTATACCACCACAACCCATTCGCGCCAGCAGCACCGTCGATATAGAAGTCCCTACTGGAGCCGTCAACAGATGGGCTTGTTTGGAAAGGGGCGGTCGAAATAACGGCATCGCTACTGCCGCCAGCACAGGTCACGCAAGATCCCCATCCTACCGCGCCTGCAAGTCCGTCGTCCACATATGTAGAATCATCAATGTTGCTGTATGTCTGGGCATACATAGTTATCGAAGCGACGACGAAAAATAAAACGAGCAACGTTTTGTTAGTCATAAACGGGACTCCCGTGGAAGGTTCATGGTCTGATGAGCGCATATCTTTGAAGGTTGTTCTCCAAGCCAGGTGGACAACTTTATGTAACTCACATATACATCACATGGGAGAACAGAATCGCGAACTGCTTTGTTCAGAGGTACGATGTGTCGTAGTTCGTAAGAGTGCTGATAGGTAGGATTGGGATCTGATTGAAGTTATTTTTACACTCTGGGCGGAACTTTCTACCCTCCCGATGGTGACGCAGAATGCGCTGACACCGTCGGCTCTTATGCACGATAACAATCTGGCATTACCAAAGGGAACATCGCATTTTTCGATTCATGCCAGCGTTGAAGAGAACGATAAACGTTGTTCTGATAATCGGCCATGCCCTTCTGTCTAACGAATTCTTTTTAAGTTCATCGAGCACCTCTGACAATCAAGCCCAGCCCGCACGAAGCTGCCGGGGAGCAATATGGAAATCGCTATTGTGTCGCGGTGGGCGGCTAATATTCGGAAAGAGAAGGTTATTGACAGCCCGCAAGCTGTGTCTTTCGTTTTAAAGTCCACTCCCAACATGGACGTCAACGTGCCCTATTCTGGCTCGACGTATCTTTTTAAAATCGACGTTCTATTCACACGTGGGGTGTCTCTTTTATGGGTGCCATTTCTGAGCAAAAGGTTTTTGTTGTTGATGACGAGGTGCAGATTGCCGACCTGTTGAGTCTAAACCTCCGGGAGGTATCATCCGATGTCGAGACGTTCTACGACGCCCGTTCAGCCCTGCAAAGAGCGAGTAATTGTTTGCCTGATATCTTGATTAGCGATATTACAATGCCGGGGATGGATGGGATTACCCTGGCCGAAACGTTGCGGAAGCAAAACCCCAACTGCAAGATAATTCTCATCTCCGGCAATCCCGACTGGAAAGCACGCGGAAATTCACAAAGCAGACTAGGTGATTTCACTTTGCTGCTCAAGCCATTTTCTATAAAGCAGCTTCTGTGCCTCATCATATCGAAGTTGGAACCGAGTCTACGGCCAACGGCGTGAGTCTAAGTCCCCGCTCCGGCATAGTACCTTCGGAACAACCGTAGCACAGCGTTCTGGTTAGACGAGCAGTTCAGGAGTAAGTTAGCACTGCCAGCAGAGCATGTCCTTTGGGCCATTGGCGATGGTACGCAGGTTATGTACTTCAATGCGGCTGTCTCTTCGCCATCTGGCTTCTCTTTGCACCACATTCCGCACATCAGCCTCTCGATTGGGCCACGTAATGGAGTGCGTGTACTGTCAGCAACGGCCCGGCTTTCTAATATCCTGCGCGCGGGTCCTGACGACAGTCGTCCGCTACCAGGGAGTCTTTGCCGACTCTATGGCTACGTCCTGACGAAGAAATGCAGAAGGACCTCAAAAGTTCAAAACCGGATGGAATTATTATTCAGCAGAAAGTTTCGACGCCGTTATTTGCCGCTCACAATCTTTGCCGCCCGGCCAAGCGAACCGAGGTTGAAGGCGTTGGCAAAGCCCAGGCTCCTCAATTGATTCTTCGCCACATTGCTGCGCATTCCACTCTGGCAATGCAACAGTAGCACCCGATCCCTATTCTTCACGCGCTGCGGCAAGAGGTTTCTGATCTCGCCCAGTGGCAGATTGATCGCATTCGGCAGATGGCCGGAGCTGAATTCGACGGAGCTGCGCACGTCAATTACTAAGGCCCCGTTCTCCAAATGCTTCCGTGCGTCCTTGAGTGAAATCTGGCCTGCCCGCTTCAGAATGAACACCAGCGCGACGACTGCTGCAATGATTAAAGTCGTTATCCAATTCATAGTTTCATCTCCTCCAACGGTCTACCGTGCCCTCATTCCCACAACTCCATCGAGCAGATGGACCTGGATTTCTTCGCCCGCGGCAAAGAAATCGCGATCCGCGGGAAGCACGGCGAGTGCGTTCGTCTGTAAAAGGGTTTTCATCCGGCCCGTGTCCTGATTGCCCGCGCTCCACGCCAGGTACTTTCCGCCGGAGTATTCCAACCGCACTCGCGCCAGATGTATCTGTCCTGCCCTCTTCGTCAGGTCGCTTTGCAGTACTGCGGGGAACAGTGGCTTCATCGTCTGTTTGTGTCCCATCATCTTCAACAGCGCCGGGGCCACAAACTCCTCAAAAGTCAGCATCGACGAGACAGGATTTCCCGGGAGTGCGAACACTAGTGTCTCTTTCCTCCTGCCGAACGCCAGCGCCTTTCCAGGCTTTACCTTCACCCGCCAAAAAACGATCTCTACTCCAAGCTCATGCAGGACCTCGCGTACACAGTCGCGATCACCGACAGAGACCCCTGCGGAAGTAATCAGCACATCCGCCTTTAGCCCTTCTTTCAGCTTCTCTCGATGGCTATCTATGTTGTCCCGCGCGATTCCCACCAGCATCGGAAGCGCGCCCGCGCTGGTGAGTGCGGCGGCCAAGGAATAGGAATTGCTATTCACAATCTGCCCGACCGACGGTGTCTCGCCTAACGCAACTAACTCATCACCCGTCGCGACAATCGCAACCCTCGGCCTCCGCACCACGGCTACCTCAGTCTGTCCGAAGCTGGCTAGCATATTGATTTCATAGGGACGTACAAGCGTCCCGGCAGCGAGAATAATCTCTCCTGCTCGCACGTCCTCCCCCGCAAAACGGACGTGTTGGCCCAGGGCCGCAGGCTTTACCACGCGAAGTTCGCCACTGGATTGATCCGCGTCCTCAAAGGGCACGACGCTGTCGCTGCCCTCGGGGAGCGGCGCCCCGGTCATGATCTTCATTGCCGTTCCTCGCCCCAGGACGTTTGTTGCCCGAGCCCCGGCGGCGACATAGCCGATGATCGGCAGCGCCTGCGCGTTTCTGCAATCTGCCGCACGCACCGCGTAGCCATCCATCGCTGAGTTGCTGAACGAGGGCAGGTTCCATGGGGCCTTAAAATCTTCCGACAGCACGCGTCCCAGCGACTCCAGCAGCGCCACGCGCTCTTCGCCAAGTGGAATGACATACTCCAGAATGATGCGGCGTGCTTCCTCAAATGCGAGCATAAATCGGTTTTCCTTTCGATTTCTTCCAACTCTAGCTGCTGACAACCGTAAGCCTTTCTTCCGCGTACACGTTTCCGGCATTTTACGCTCGATACGCTTGCCGCCTGCGACACGCTGCTGCTTAATGAATCACTGCAACCGTTGCGCACTTTCTTAATATAGCAACACGTGATCTGTGTCACAGACAGAACCTAAACCAGCGCAAAGTCTCCACTGGCACTCGCGTTTTTATCCGTGCTTCGCAATGTGGTCTTCTACGGTCCCACGTTTTAACCATGCTCGGAGATAAATTATGAATTCGAAAATCTCTCGCCGCGATTTTATGAAAGCATCGGCAACCGGTGCGGCGATCGCCGGAACTACCTGTGCAGTTGCAGAACAGATATCACGGCCTCCCGGGCACCGGGGCGGTGATCGCGTTGAAATGATCGCGACCAACTGTGAGATGTGTTTCTGGCGTTGCGGAGTATTAGCAGAAGTCAAAGACGGCAAGGTTCTGAAGCTGCAAGGCAATCCGAATCACCCCATGACCAAAGGGAAACTCTGCGCTCGCGGCAACTCCGGGACGCAGTTGCTCTATGATCCAGACCGGCTTAAATATCCTCAGGTGCGGACGGGTTCGCGTGGCGCAGGAAAGTTGAAGCGCATCTCCTGGGATGAAGCTCTCGATCAGTTTGCCGGGAAACTGAAAGAGATCAAGCAGAAGTACGGGCCCGAGACGGTGGCGATATTTCCGCACGGCGTCGGCTCCGGTTTCTTTTCCACGGTGATGAAGGCTTATGGAACGCCGAACGGGGCCGAGACCGCATTTGCGCAGTGCTTCGGCCCGCGCGATGTTGCTTATCTGCTCACCTTCGGCCGTCCAGTGGGCTCGCCGGAGCCCCACCTCGAGCGGCAAGATCGAGCTCTATTCCTCAACGCTGAACGATCTCCACTTCGACCCCATGCCCGTCTATCAAGCCCCCGAACAGCCGCCCTCCGGCTATCTCCGGCTGATTTATGGCAGGGCGCCGATGCACACGATAACACGCACGGAAAACAATGCCTGGCTGGATGATCTTATGCCCGAAAACCAGGTTTGGATCGCATCAAGAACGCCGCGATGCTAAAGCTAACTGAAGGCGATCGGGTCACGCTCGAAAATCAGGATGGTTTCCGCAGCGATCCCATCCACGTGCGCGTCACGGAGAGAATTCGCGATGATTGCGCATACATGGTGCATGGTTTCGGGCCTGTTACACCGAAGATGCGAAAGGCCTTCCGGCGGGGAACTTCCGACACGAAGCTCAGGACGATTTTCAATGGTTGCGGATCAAACTCCTCCTGATTTTGAACCGAACCAAAGATGGATTGCCGGAGCAGGGGTCCTACAATGCAGGACAGAAGATGTTCGCATTGCTCGTGTACTCGGCCTGCCGTTAATCGCTAATCATGACCTTCCACCTATTTGGAACTGCGATGGTGGCATGGGCAATGCTTCTTCATTTTGTGGCCCTTGGAATGGTTGTCTCCGGCCTGATGGTGCACGTGTATATGGGCGCAGTGTTTCCCGAAGAGCCGCCCGCGTTCTTCTCTATGATCACCGGGAAGGTGAACGAGCTTTTTGCGTATGACCATCACTTCAAATGGTGGAGACAGGTCAAAATTGAGAAAAGAGAGTGGCAGAAGGAATTTCAATCAAGTTCACCGAGCGAGCCGAAAAGCAATTCATAGTATGTCGGTCGGATGGACTCCAACCGCGGATCGAATTGGGCGCCTGTAAGGGGATGAAGAGATTCATTAATTAATGTAAAGATCACTTCAAATCGTGGAAAAGACATAAAATAGGTGAGCGAAGGTGGGCCAACTGAAGGAGCATGCGTTGGCGAAGAGTAAAACTGAATCGATCGCACTGCGTCCAAATGGAAAGGGCAAACGTGCAACCAATACAGACCGGCTCATTTATCAGCGCCAAAGCCAGATATGCAAGGCCTTTGCGAATCCTGTCCGTATACAAATACTGGAGATGCTCGGGCAGCGGGAGCGTTATGTCTCCGAATTGCTTGAGGAACTCGGAATCTCCAAGCCGAACCTCTCGCAGCATCTGGCAATCTTAAGGAATGCAGGTGTGGTCACCACCAGTCGTGTTGGCAAGCAGTTGTCTTGCACCCTTACCATGCCTGAGGTGAAGAATGCCTGCGAACTCATCCGGAACGTACTCCGCAAGCAAATCGACGAAGGTAGTAAACTGGGAGTCTAGTCCTGCCTACCCTGAAACCTGACTCATGGACTTAAAACGCAGCCATTACAACTCCCACAATTTCAGCTGGCCCAGGTCTTTCCCGCCGTGCCGCTCCGAGACCATTCTTGACACGCGTTCCAGCGTATTTGAACCACCCTTTGGGATGAAAGTGTTTCAGGGAAAATTTGGAAGGACGTGATGCGACCTGAGTTGCTACAAGCGATTGAACTACTGGCTTCCAAGGATGAGACGCGGGTCAATGAGGCACTCGGATTACTCCAGAACACGGTGTATTCCTTCAGCATGAAGGTATGCGGGCACCGTGAAGACGCCGAAGACACGATGCAGGAGGTGTTGTTCAAATCACTTCCGCACCTAGCGAAGCTTGAGGATCCTCGTGCAATGGCCGTCTGGCTCTATACCGTCACTCGAAATCAATGCTGGATGGCAAGACGGAAGAGCAAGTTCGCGCCAATGCAGGCGATGTCGCTCGACGCGTTGATGCCAGATGATCATGAGTTAGCGATGTTGCTGGCCGACTCAAGGCAGAGTCCCGAAGATTCCGCTATTCACCAGCAGGACGGGCAACTGCTCCACCAAGTTGTCCTGAGGATTCCGCCACGCTATCGTCTTATCCTCGTACTGCATGACATGGAAGAGCTCGACACATCTGAAATTGCGAAGGTTACCTCCCTCAAGGAGGGCACCGTTCGGGTCCGGTTGCACCGGGCGCGACTGATGGTCCGCCGCGAACTGGCGCGGCCGCGCGCAGCGCAAGAGGCAAACGAAAGCCGCAAGGAGATAGGTCGTTGCAGGAAGCGCTCCGCCGACTGCCGTGAGATGTTTGCAAATATTTCCGAGTATCTCGACCGTCGGGCGGACCACCTGACTTGTGAGGAAATGCAGAAGCACATTGAGGGCTGTGCACCATGCGTAGCCTTCATTCGCGACCTCGAAAAGGTCATCGCACGATGCCGCAATCTCAGCGTCGGGTGTGCTCCAGACACCTCGGAGGTTATCCGCAAGATGTTGACCCAGGAGTACTTACGTCTGCTCGACTCGAGTGCCGCGAAACCCTCCGAAGATTGATCCCCCGCCGTGCCCGGCCTGCACAGCGGAATGTTCGGCCACGCCATACTTGAACGCGAAAGCAGAGATGCCTTGATGATGCCGTTGAAATAAATCTCCTTAAACTCAGAGCGCGAAGACCATAGGCCCAAAGATCCCAATCGCAACGAGTTCAAGCACTGGAGTCACCCAGACACGCGTTTATCTTCCGACAACCACCATCGGGTGGTGTAAAGACAGCTTTTTTCAGCCCCATACTTTCCTTTTCCAGCTCTATGCCTGTAATTCCGTTTCTGGTTGTTTTGTTCAGTCTCTTTGCGATCTTTCGATGAATTCAAAAACATGTTTGAAAAACCTTGAACGGAAGCGGCGAAAACGGAATATATACTTAAAGAAAGCCACGCACATGCCCCCAACGGACCTGATCTCCGAGTTTCTGCCTGTCGCCGACGACGCTGCCTTATCGGCGGAACCCTCGGAGATCGAGCGTGAGGTTATGGATCTTTTCGAGCAGTTTCGTAATTCCCTGCTCCGGTATGCACTCTCGTTTGGCTTGCCTGTGCACGACGCCGAAGAAATCATTCAGGAAGTATTTCTGGCTCTATTTCGGCACCTTCAGTTAGGCCGTTCTCGCAGCAATCTTCGTGGTTGGCTCTTCCGTGTCGCACATAATCTTGCGTTAAAGCAGCGTTCTGCAAACCAACGATCTCCCGACGGTACGGCCTCCTGTTGGGCCGATACGGAAGAACCGGTTGCCCCCTCGCCGGACCCTGAGGAGTTGCTCTCGTCGGCTCAAAGGCGGCACCGCCTGCTGGCCGTCGTCGATGCCCTGCCGGAAGCAGATCAGGGTTGCCTTCGTTTGCGTGCGGAGGGTCTTCGCTACCGGGAAATTGCGTCGGCGCTGGGAATGTCTCTGGGCGCCGTATCGATTTCGCTGACTAGATCGTTGGCGCGGCTGACCCGCGCAGATGGGAGATAACGTTATGCTGCATCCGGATACACATTTGCCAGAAGAAGAATTGCTCATGGCAATCGACGGCGAACTTCCAGCCCGCCGTGCAGATCAGGTCCGCGCGCATCTCGAACACTGCCAGAAGTGCCGCACCCGCATGGCTGAGTTCGAGACCGCAATGGCAGAATTTACGAACGCTTACCGTCAGGCACTCGACCCGCAATTGCCTCCTATCACAGGCCCGCGTGCGCTTCTGCGAGCGCGGCTCGCCGAAATGTCCACGAGACAGCAGGTAAGTTTCTGGCGGACGTTATTCCACTTCAAAGCCGCCACGCGTCGCGCCGCGTTTCTATGCGTTGCGACACTCATCGTCGCGATGGCGAGTGGTCTTCTCGTTCAGCATTCTCGTTTACATGAAGGCGCTGCGGTTGAACGCGCCGCAGTCCCCAACCGCGGCCTGACTCCTGGAGCCACACGCAACGTTACGGTGAGTGACGTCTGTTCGATGTCTCACGAGGAGGTAGTCGCTGAGGTATCAACGTCGCTGCGTCAGGAGGTGTTTCATGAGTACGGCATCGCCAATGCGCGTGCGGGAGACTACGAGATCGATTACCTGATAGCTCCGGGATTGGGCGGCGCGGAAGACATCCATAACCTTTGGCCCCAACCCTACACATCCCGCATCTGGAACGCACACGTGAAGGACACGTTAGAAGAACATCTCCACCAGATGGTCTGTGAAGGGAAACTCGATCTGTCCAAGGCGCAACGCGACATCGCTACGGACTGGATTGCGGCTTACAAGACTTACTTTCATACCGACCGGCCGCTCTCCCAGCGTTCGCGCCGCAAATCCGTGATCGTAGGAGATCAGGCTTCATTAGCACTCAAGGGTTAAAAAACGTATTCGACACGATAAATGTGTGCGCTAAACCGAGCTACTGATTTCACCCAAGCCACCACGTACCGGCTCAGTACATCTTAGAATATCGGCTCCCTTCTGTGAGGTTCTGAAACATCGCAAGGATCAAAAAGACAGCACACAAAGACAGGGAGATTGAGCCGGAGTTTTTCGAGTCGAGCGCGTCCATTGAAATCACCACGGCAGGCGGAAGTCCCTGACGCACCACTTTGATTCCGCTTTTTTCACCTGTGTTGGCCGAAATTTGTGGCCTGCGCCGAATCCAGCGCTCATGCAGCCGAAATCGAGTTCGGCTTTCCCAACTCGGCATGGGGAAGAGTCACCTCAGTTTAGAAGCTCCTCGACAGAATTGGGGAAATCCAGCAAACATCAGGCATCTAAAATGTCCCCGCTTCCAACCAAAGTGAGAAAAGCCGATTGATGTCGTCCGGTTATCTCCGAAATCCTGATGAGCGCACAAGCCAACATCCCCTATCCCGCGTTTTCCAGTGCGCATCCGCTAGTCATTGCGGAGTATCGCGAGTGGACCGAACTGGAAAGCATACGCAACGAGTGGAGCAGCCTCGTCGCCCAAGTTGAAGGACTGAGTGTCTTCATGACGCCGGAATGGTTATTTCCCTGGTGGCGTGCGTATGGCGAAAATAAAGTTCTGTGTGTGCTTTCTTTATCTGATCTGCAGGCGGGAGTTGTAGGAATCATTCCCTTATATTGGGAGCGCCGGAAATTGCTGACTCTTCTCGAACTCCGCGTGTTGCGGTTGATGGGTAACGGATCGGGGGACTCTGACGATTTGGATTTCATCGTCAAGCCTGGGTATGCGACTGCGGTTGCGCACGCCTTCCTGAACTGGCTGCGCCACACAGCATGGGACTTGTGCGAGTTTGATTACCTCTCATCGAAATCCGAGATGGCGACACTATTGGAGGACGGAGTACGTGTTCTCGGCTGGAAGAGTGAGATCTCACGTCGCCCACAAACCAAGGCTGCGCTTCCTAATACTTGGGAACAGTATCTAAATCAACTCACTGCCAACCAGCGGTGGAAGATTGGCCACCATCTCCGCCGACTGCAGTCACGTCACAAGGTGCTCTTCCGGCGCTGTGAGCGCCCTGATGAGCTACCCATATTCTTGAAGACACTGTATTCGCTCCACCAGAAGAGGTGGGAAGCCAGGGGCGAGCCGGGAAGTTTCAGTCTCACTGCACGTCGGCGTTTCTACGAAGAAATGACGCGGGGTTTACTTCGCCTCGGCTGGCTTGAGTTATGGCAGTTGGAAATTGACGGGGCACCAGTGGCATCGCAGATCGGGATGGACTATCGAGACTGTTGCTTTGCGCTGCAGGAAGGATTCGATCCGGACTATGCCGCCGAAAGCGTAGGGTACGTCCTGCGGAGCCACGTTTTGCGTCAGTGCATTGAGACCGGCATTCGTAGCTATGATTTTCTCGGTGGAGACGAGGAGAGCAAGCAACGCTGGGGTGCGGATGTGGGCCATTATGTCGATATGCACTTTGCCTCATCCAGCAGTTTAGGCGCTGCATACTTTGCGAGACGCCGAGCCTTGAGTACCGTCAAAAGCTGGCTCAAGGGGCACACTTCGGACAGGATGTGGAAGATGCTACAAAAATTGCGCCATTCGCTTGACCGGATAAAGCTGCACGCAAAATATAGACACCTTCACACATCTCAAATTGAACATTGAATGTTCGTAACATTCTGCGTAACCATAGTGACGCGCGAAGATTGTGTTCTTAGCGGCTGTGCGCTATTTCGGTCGTATACGGGCTAACCGGACAGAGCCGTCCGGGAAGACTCGCCGACGATCCGCCCAGAACTACCCCCGCGTTTCCCATAAGCCATTTCGGGCAATTAAAAGTCCAAGAATTAATTCCAATTCAGCCAACCTGCATTCGAAAGAGGCATCTCACGTTGATTAACTGAGCAACGTGGCTCAGCAACTCTAGTAACCCAGTCGTTAACCAAAAGCGTTAGTTACCAAGTCGTTAACCAGGCGTTCCAAACTGCCCATATTCATCATGGGAAGGTACTGTTGCATGAATAGAGTGTCCTCGCACATCGTCGTACCGGCTCTAGCCGTTTTTCTGCTTGCGCTTAGCGGATGCGGCAGCAATTCGGCTAAGTCGAGCGCCACCACCCCAGCTCCCGTCAATCCCTCGCCAGCTCCCGTCAACCCCTCGCCAACTCCCGTCAACCCCACGCAAACTCCCACAGCCCCAGTCACCACCGCCGCGGACGTTTTGACTTGGCGCAACGATGCCGCCCGCACCGGGCAGAACCTGAATGAAACGGTTCTGACGCCCTCTAATGTGAATGTAAGCACGTTCGGCAAGAAGTTCGCTTTCACCGTGGATGCTTTCATCTACGGCCAGCCGCTGGTGGTCACCAACCAGAGCATTGCCGGGGGTACGCATAACGTCGTTTACGTGGTCACGGCCAACGATAGCGTCTATGCCTTCGACGCCGATGGCGCGTCCACCACGCCTTACTGGCAGGACAGTTTCTTGGACGCCGCGAACGGAATTACCGCGGTTCCGGCCGCTGACGTGGGAGCCGACAGCCAAACTGGCATTATGGGCACGCCGGTGATCGACCGCACACGCAACGCGATGTATGTTGTTTCGCGCGTGGTAAACGCGAATGGCTCCCCCACGGCTATCAGTTCCTATCAACAGTACATTCACGCCCTCGACTTAAGCACCGGCGCGGAGCACACCGGGCAACCCGTCGAGATCAGCGTATGCGTACCCGGCACAGGCTATGACGCTTCCGGTGGCCAAGTTTGCTTCAATCCCTGGCGTGAAAACAATCGGGTTTCGCTGGCTTTGGTTAACAACGTCGTGTACGCAGGCTGGGCGTCGATCAACGACGACGAAGATCCTTATCACGGATGGATTCTTGGCTTTGATGCCGACACGCTGAAGTTGGTCGCGGTTTTCAACACTTCGCCAAACGGAAGCCGGGGCGGAATCTGGATGGCAGGTGCCGCACCGGTGGTCGACTCCAATGGCAACCTTTACGTCATCTCCGGCAACGGTACGTTTGCCTCTTCGGGCAGCAACTATGCCCAAAGTGCGATACGGCTTTCCTATGCCAATGGCGCGCTCACTCTGGCCGACTACTTCACCCCCTACAACTGGTCCACACTGGATGCTACTGATCTTGATGTTGGGTCCGGCGGTGCGCTGGCGCTTCCAGACAACACCTCCTCCCACCCACACCAGTTGGTTTTCTCCGGCAAGCAGGGAAACATCTTTCTGGTCGATCGCGACAACATGGGACAATTTCAATCCCTCAGCGACAGCCAGATTGTGCAGGAGATAGCTGGGGCATTCCCGGCGGGAATTTTTTCCACGCCTGCATATTGGAACGGGAACCTGTACTTTGTGGGCAACGGAGACGTGCTTAAACAATATAGCTGGACCAACGGCCTCATCAGTTCCACGCCGGTGGCGGTCGGCGCTACTCAGTATTCCTTCCCTGGCGCCTCCCCGGCCATTTCAGCCAATGGCACGGCCAACGCAATTGTCTGGACGATTGAACGCACGAGCTCGAGTCAGGCTATTCTCCACGCTTACGACGCAACCAACGTTGCCAACGAATTTTATAACAGTACGCAGAATGCCACTCGTGATGGCGCCGGGACGGCGGTAAAGTTTACGGTTCCTACAATTGCGAACGGCAAGGTGTACATCGGAACTATAAACCAGCTCGAAATCTACGGGCTCTTCTGAGCTCCGGATATAAGAGCCGCAACTTTCCAACTTGGGAGTGCATCGGATGTCGTATATAGCGGGAGCGAGATGCCTCAGCCGATCCATAGTGTGAGTCCGAAAACAACTTCGGATATCAGACCGTCCCGTGCAACTCACTCTCCGAAGTTACGCGCAATTGCTGTCGGAGATTATCCCCAAATTGCCGCGATCACAGCGGTGCACGGATTTCCTCCGTCGATTTGGAGCTACGAACAATGGCGTCATCTCTGGATAAACAATCCTGCTTACCTACGCTTCGGTGAGAATCTTCCACGAGGCTGGGTACTTGAAGCCGAGGGCCGAATTGTTGGGCACATAGGCGATCTGCCTCTTCTTTATGAATTTGAAGAGCAACAGCTTCTGGTTAGCAATGGGTATGGGTTTGTCCTGGAGCCACATTATCGCGGATATGCGCCTTTTCTTGCCGAGCAGTACTGGAATCAGAGATTGCCGGATGTCGTGTCAGGGTATCAGACCAATTCCGATGGCTTCCAGATACACGCCGAACTCGGAATAAGACCCGTTCCGCTGGGTGCATGGGATCAAAAATCTTTTTGGATTACCAGGCGCCGGGAGTTCATCGCCGAATGGCTGCAATACAAAAAACTGCCTGCCTCTGAGTTGCTGGCATACCCAGCGGCCGTCGCGCTCACGACGAAGGACGCCTGGAATCGAATGCTGCTTCGAATTAACGTGCGGCAGGAAGACTGTATTCAAATCAGCACAGACTTTGACAGCCGGTTCGATACCTTCTGGAATGATCTCCGCGCCCGATATCCTTACAGGCTTCTAGCAGTGCGCTCGCTAGCGACTCTGAAGTGGCGCTTTCATTTCGCGTTGCATCAACGGAGGATTTGGATTGCAACTTTCAGCCAGGGCGGATGTCTGCGGGCATATGCAATTTTCTTGCTGCAGCGCTTTGATAAGCCGAAAGGTCGCACTCGGCAGATGATCTTGGCAGATTTTCAATCTCTCGATCGCGACGATGGTGTGTTCTATGCGATGCTCCGGAAAGCCCGGGAACAGTGCCTGCGATCCTGCAGTCACCTGCTGGTGACAATGGGTATCAGTGCGAGCGGGACGGACATGAGCGGGTTGGCTCCCTATCGCCGTCCGCGCCCTCAGCACTCAACCTCTTTGTATAAGGCACGTGACCCGGCATTGTCGAAGGCCCTTGGCGACGCACAAGCCTGGTGTCCAACACTCTACGATGGGGATATGACCCTGTAATCTGATCGACTTTCCGATGAAATCAAGGTGAATCAAAGTGGAAGAAATGCGAATCGACGAGCAACATTCGTTCTACTTGGAAACTAATAGCAATACTGTTGCTGACTTCATGGTCGGTGACGACAATCATGTGTGTTCGATGATTTCGGCTATGGCTTCCGAGCGGCCCGATGCCGCTGCCGTAATCTCCGCCGAAGATACGCTGAGCTATGGAGAACTGGATTCCCTTTCGAACAGTCTGGCTCAGCGTCTCCTTGCCATGCAAGTAGGCCCGGAGAACGTCGTTGCGCTGTGGATGACGCGATCGCCTTGGGTGATCATAAGTGCTTTGGCCGCAATGAAGGCAGGCGCCGCATACTTACCACTGGACCCTTCGAACCCATGCGAACGGCTTTTGTTCATGGTTAAGGACTCGGGCGCAAAGGTTGTGATCACTGACTCTGCTTCGGCAGAGTATGCGAGCCCGGCGTGTTGTCCGGTGTTGAATATCGATGCAGAATCGGCCAAGTTAACCGCACTCAAGGGAAAGGAGCAGGCTCCAGATGTGGCATTGCGGCCGGACGGACTGGCGTATGTGATTTATACATCCGGATCGACTGGGGTGCCAAAAGGGGTAGAGATCACTCACGCCAGTCTCGCGAACTTGGTCTCATGGCACAACCGCGTCTTCCAGGTTAGCAGTGCGGATCGTGCCAGCCACTTGGCAGGCCTTGGCTTTGATGCCACTGTGTGGGAGACTTGGCCCTACCTCGCGGTTGGAGCCAGCCTGCGGCTTGCCGATCCGGATACGCTAAACAGTCCCGAACAGCTTCACTCATGGCTGCTGGCAAATGGTGTAACGATAAGCTTTGTCCCGACTCCCATGGCGGAGCGCATGTTCAACCTGGGATGGCCGGAATCGACGAAGCTGCGGATGCTGCTCACGGGTGGCGACACACTGCACACGTACCCTCCACACGGATTACCATTTACCGTAGTAAACAACTACGGCCCGACTGAGTGTACGGTGGTTTCCACCTGGACAATCATTCCAGCCGGGTCGAACCAGCCGGGTCTACCGCCAATTGGAATGCCAATCGACAACTCGCAGGTTCACCTTTTGACAGCAAACCTGCAACCGGTGACCGACGGTGAGGATGGTGAAATTTACGTGGGCGGTGTGAATGTTGCCCGCGGTTATCGCAATCGCCCGGATCTCACATCGGAGCGGTTTATTCCTAATCCGTTCATGGCTGGGTCAAGGTTATACAGGACGGGTGATCTGGGTAGGCGTTTGCCGAACGGCCAGATTGCATTCCTCGGCCGCATCGATGACCAGATCAAAATTCGCGGGTACAGAATCGAACCCGGCGAAATCGCGGCTGCGATGAATGCGTACCAGACAATCTCGGCCAGTGCCGTGGTTGCTGATGGGGACGCTGAAAATAAGCGTCTGGTCGGCTATATCGTAACGAATGAGGAGATCGCTCGGAGCCAACTGCAAGAATTTCTACTCGCACGCTTGCCCGAGTATATGGTTCCGTCCCAGTTCGTTGTGCTCGAAGCTCTTCCACTCACTATTAACGGGAAACTGGATGCAGCCGCTTTACCACCTCCGACCCCGGAGAACACACTGCACGACACATTCGAAGCTCCGTGTTCGGTGCTTGAGACCAGTGTGGCCGAGATTATTTCCGAGCTGTTGCAAGTCTCCGACGTGGGCCCTGACGATGACTTCTTCCTGCTCGGAGGGCATTCACTGCTTGGCACACAGTTGATTGCACGGGTGCGGGACAGGTTCCAGGTAAACATTTTATTGCGCACGCTGTTTGAGCAGCCTACGATTCGAGGACTCGCAACGGCGATTGAGCAGGCTCAGACCGAGGCGGCATTCGACGTTTGCGAACTGCCAACTCCTGAAGAGGACTCGCCTACTTCATTTCGGCGAGTTGCCTGAGTGCTGCGACATTCAATTCATCTTTCAACCGAGTGGAGTAGCCATAATCGCCATGTCTTCTACAACTGAACGCGCTGCAATGAGCCGCACGCCTGTATCCCCGCTTAGTTTGTACCATCTGCTGGACCCGGAAGTACTTGCCAACCCTTATCCACTATACCGCCGGCTTCGGACCGAAGATCCTGTGCATTGGGACCCCTATTTACACGCTTGGGTCGTAACGCGGTACTCCGACGTCGTCACCGTGCTCTTACGGTTTTCGGCTGATCGGACTCCTACGCCGGAGCAACTGGAGAGCATGGGCCTATCGAAGCTCAGTCCAATCGCGGCTGTAATGGTGAAACAGATGCTCTTCATGGACGCGCCCGCACATACGCGTCTGCGGGCTCTGGCGTCGTATGCCTTTAATCCAAACAGGGTCGCCGTTCTCCGCTCTCACATCCAGGAGATCTGCAATAAGCTTATCGATGCGGTAGCGGCTCGCGGGAAGATGGATGTGATCGCCGATCTCGCTGCGCCCCTACCCGCAATCGTAACCGCTGAAATGCTAGGCGTTCCCGTAAGCGATCATGAGCAACTCAAAGATTGGTCGGCCATCTTTGCGGAGATGCTCGGAAATTTTCAGCATAATCCAGACCGCGTGCCGACAGTGCTGCGTACGGTGGAAGACTTGACCGCTTATTTCAAATCGGCGATCCGAGAACTGCGAGTCCATCCCAGGGAAGGCCTCGTGCATTCGCTCATGACGGCGGAAATCAATGGAGACAGATTGACCGAGGAAGAGGTTGTCGCAAACGCCATCGTCACCATGGTTGGAGGTCAGGAGACCACAACCAACCTGATTGGCAATGGCCTTCTCAGCCTTCTGCAAAATCCCACTGAACTCCAGAGGCTGCGGGAGGATTTGACACTTATTCCATCCGCAGTCGAGGAACTGTTGCGTTATCAGAGTCCAAGCCAACACACGGGTCGCCTCGCTCCGGCTGATGTGGAATTGGGTGGGAAAAGCATTCGCAAGCGTCAGGCGGTAATTGCGGTGATGGCAGCCGGGAACCGTGATCCTGAAGTCTTCCCTGATCCCGACCGGCTTGACATCACCCGTAAGGACAACCGCCATCTTGCATTTGGCTGGGCCGCGCATTTTTGTTTTGGCGCAGCGCTGGCGCGCATCGAGGGCCAAGTGGCGTTTGAAACCATGTTGCGGCGACTGGACAACTTAAAGCTCGAACCCGGCCCATGCGAATGGCGTTCGAACCTTGGCTTACGCGGTCTACTACGGCTGCCTATAACTTTTCAGGCTTCACAGGAGTCAAAAGCCGCGTAGGGGAGAACGATTTTTTGCTGTGCTCAATAAGTTGAAACTCAAACCGGATCAAGTAGATGTCTGGCACGCGAATCTGGATGTGACTTCGGGCGAGCTCCGGGCTTTGGGTGCGGCACTATCCAAAGATGAAATGGATCATGCATGCCAATTCCGTTTCGTCCGCCATCGTAATCTGTTTGTAGCATCGCGTGGCATTCTGAGACGGATTCTCTCATGCTATGTGCCGGCGGAGTCGCACGAGTTACAACTGCGGAACTCGCCGTCCGGTAAACCCCAGCTTAGTTGCAACGATTCGACAGTAGAATTCAATCTTTCACATTCCGGTGCGTTGGCTCTGTACGCTGTGGCGCGGCGCCAAATCGGCATCGATGTCGAGCAGATTGATTCGCGTTTCGTCAATTCGGAGGTCGCCGCAATCGTACTCTCGAAGCGCGAGTTTGCGAAATTCAGTGTGTTACCGGAGCTGGCGCGTACGCGCTTGTTTTTTACAATCTGGACCTGCAAAGAAGCGTATCTCAAAGCGAACGGAAAAGGATTAGCGTTTAACTTAAAGAATATCGAATTGGGGTTGGCCGATGAGTACTCCAGGCTGCTGGACGATGGAGAAAAGACCTGGCTGTTGCATCGGGTTACATCCGCCAAGCAATACAGTGCCGCCCTCGTAGTCAATGGGTGCAGCGCCGACGTTCATTATCGCGACTTCTTGATTGACATCGGCCGCTCCGAAGGATTGAAAGCGCACTAGACGGTTTTGAGGCGCGCGTCTGGTCAGACGCCGACAGGCGGAGCGCAGACCATACGAAGGCTGTGCAGAGCGTGCTCGCAGTTTGTGCGTGAGACGTTGAGGTGAGTAACGAAGCGGATCATCTGTGGATTCACGGTTCCCGCGAGGACTCCGTGGGATTTGAGAGCAGCTGCGATTTCGGTGGAAGTTTTCCCCGTGCCGCTTACGTCGAAGATAACGATGTTAGTCTGCACGGTGGCCAGGTCAATCTTAAGGCCAGGGATGGTGGCCACTCCTTCGGCGATCACGCGGGCGGTGGCGTGGTCTTCGTGTAGGCGGGCGGGGCCTTGCTCAAGCGCAATGAGACCGGCGGCGGCGAGTATCCCTGCCTGGCGCATACCGCCTCCGAGTGCCTTGCGTACCGGGCGTGCGTGCTGAATGAAGTCCTTGCTGCCGACGAGAAGGGAGCCAACTGGTGCGCCCAAGCCTTTAGAGAGGCAGAACATTACAGAGTCAAAGCTGCGGGTGAGCTCGGCGACCGGCTTGCCGAGATAAGCTGCGGCGTTGAAGATGCGTGCGCCATCCAGGTGCACGGGGATGTTTCGCTCATGAGCGCGGGCGCAAATTTCCTCCATCGCGCTGATGGGCGTGATGGTTCCGCCGGCCATATTATGGGTGTTCTCCAGGCTGATGAGGCCGGTCTGCGCGACGTAATACGTTGACGGCGCAATCTTCGGGGCGAGCAGCCCCCACGAGAGAATTCCGTGCGGGGCGCTGATGGGGCGCGCGATGCAGCCGCTGAACCAGCTCAGCATTGCCATCTCATAGTTGAATATGTGGCTGCGCTCCTCGCAGAGTATCTCCTGGCCGGGACGGGTGTGCAGCTTTATGGCGATCTGGTTGCCCATGGTTCCGGAGGGAACGAAGATTGCTGCTTCTCGGCCGAAGATTTCGGCGGCGCGTGCTTCCAGGCGATTGATGGTGGGATCCTCTCCATAGACGTCATCGCCGACTTCAGCGGAGGCCATGGCACGGCGCATTTCGTCGCTGGGCAGGGTCACGGTATCACTGCGAAGATCAATCCATGAAGGGCTCATAAGTGCTCCCAAAAACGCCGTACAGAGACCGGTTAGCGCTGTTCCGGCAATTGCCGGAATGATACGAGATCCCAAGGCCCGTCAGGCATCGAGGTCTGTCTGCTGAGGATATAAAGGTTCCCATCCGCACGAACCTTGAAAAAGGCCTTATCGGGTCCATACCACTGATCGAGGATCTCTTCGACCAGATACTCATGTCCGTCCAGTCGGAAACGGACAGGCCTCTCGTCTGCCTTGCTTCCCGCGTAACACACAACCTCCAGCTTCATCTCTTCTCGATTCTCGCGCTCCCGCGTTAACCCCCGCTCCTCACCGAGGAAGTATAATTCACAACCCGCACAAGCATCTCGCGCGCGAGCCGCGCTCCTCCTGCAGCATGATGATGATGTGCTGAACCGATAACCGGGGCAAACTTCGATGCCAAACCCACTTTAGATGTTCTGGTCTTTCCCGGCCCTTAAGGCAAGGTGCGAATGTGGCCCGGACTGGTCGGGTTGTGGATGGATTACGGGCAACACTTCTCCGATCCGGTAAGGGAAGAGTAGCCGACGATTGGGTAATCTCGTCCTTTGACCGCTCCAGCAGCAATCCGCTGGACCTGCGCAGCCGCGTCAGAGATGCGATCTGAAAGGATCGCGTGAAACAACTTCATGTGATCCCCATCACGGTCTGATTTGGCCGCCGGGACTAACCTCCTTGTTGTTGCATCCGCCCTGTCTCGGGCTCGGTGAGCGGATTCTTCGCGAATGCGAACTCATTTTCCTGGACTGTGCACGAAAGGCGCTCCGCGCCACGCTTCCGGTTGAGTGTCGTAGGCGTTTGGCTACCGGATGAAAGGCGCGTCCGACGGCGATTGCGCGAATGGAAAACCAGGATGGGTTATAGTTTGTCACAGTTTTTCTGACTAATTCGAAGGAAGGCAAACATATGGATAAAGAACTCGCCACAGCAGCGGGGGCGACTGTCCCCCGTACTCAGGAGCAAAATTCGTCAACCGAAGCCAAGTGCCCGGTCGCTCACGGCGTTCGCGGATTCCAGACGAATGCCGATTGGTGGCCGAATCAGCCGAACCTGAAGATCCTGCACCAGCACTCTCCGTTATCCGATCCCATGGACAAGGAATTCGATTACGCAAAAGAATTCAAGAGCCTCGATCTGAATGCCGTGATCAAGGACCTTCATGCCCTAATGACGGACTCGCAGGAGTGGTGGCCGGCAGACTTTGGCCATTATGGGCCACTTTTCATCCGTATGGCGTGGCATAGCGCAGGCACGTACCGCATCGGCGACGGCCGCGGCGGAGCAGGCTCCGGTACCCAACGCTTTGCGCCCCTTAATAGCTGGCCGGACAATGTGAACCTCGATAAGGCACGTCGGTTGCTCTGGCCGATCAAGCAGAAGTATGGCCGGAAAATCTCCTGGGCCGACCTCATGATCCTCGCCGGTAACGCGGCCTTGGAGTCGATGGGGTTCAAGACCTTCGGTTTCGGCGGCGGGCGAAAGGACGTCTGGGAGCCCGAAGAGGATATTTACTGGGGCAAGGAGGGCAAGTGGCTGGCCGACGAGCGCTACAGCGGCGATCGTCAGCTCGACAATCCTCTCGGCGCGGTTCAGATGGGCCTGATTTACGTGAACCCGGAAGGGCCCAATGGAAACCCGGACCCCATTGCCGCGGCAAGGGATATTCGAGAGACTTTCGCCCGCATGGCGATGAATGACGAGGAGACCGTTGCACTCATTGCCGGTGGGCACACCTTCGGCAAAACCCACGGCGCCGGTGATGCGTCGCTGGTGGGCCCAGAGCCGGAAGCCGCCAGCATCGAGGAGCAGGGCCTCGGCTGGAAGAGCAAATTTGGCACGGGCAAAGGGGATGACACGATCGGCAGCGGCCTGGAAGTCATTTGGACCACGACGCCGACGAACTGGAGCAACAACTTCTTCGCGAACCTGTTCAACTACGAATGGGAACTGACCAAGAGCCCAGCCGGTGCGCATCAGTGGAAACCGAAGGGTGACGCAGGCGCCGGCACGGTGCCGGATGCACACGATCCAGCAAAGCGTCACGCGCCATCCATGCTGACCACAGACCTCGCCCTGCGCTTCGACCCTGCTTACGAAAAGATTTCACGGCGCTTCTATGACCATCCGCAGGAGTTCGCCGATGCGTTCGCGAAGGCGTGGTTCAAGCTGACGCACCGCGACATGGGGCCCCTCTCGCGGTATCTTGGCCCGCAGGTTCCTAAGGAGCCGCAGTTGTGGCAAGACCCTGTTCCCGCAGTGGATCATGAACTAATCGGGGATCAGGACATTGCTGCTCTGAAGGCCAAGATTCTCGCGTCCGGACTGTCGATCTCCGAACTGGTCGCGACTGCCTGGGCGTCGGCGGCGACCTTCCGCGGCTCTGATAAGCGCGGAGGCGCCAACGGGGCGCGCATTCGCCTTGCACCGCAAAAGGATTGGGAGGTGAATCAACCAGCCGAACTGTCTAAGATCCTTCAGAAGCTGGAAGCGATCAAAAAGGAGTTCAACAGCTCGCAATCCAACGGAAAAAAAGGAAAGCAGGTCTCACTGGCTGACCTGATCGTTTTGGCTGGCTGCGCAGCCGTCGAGAAAGCTGCGAAAAAGGCTGGGCACGACGTGAAGGTTCCCTTCTCGCCGGGACGCACGGATGCCTCTCAGGAACAAACCGACGTGCACTCCTTCGCCGTGCTCGAACTCGCCGCAGACGCGTTCCGCAACTACCGCCGGAAGGGAGAGCAACAACAGGCAGAGGAGATGCTGGTGGATCGGGCGCAGTTGCTTACGTTGACTGCCCCCGAGATGACAGTTCTCCTCGGCGGCATGCGCGCCCTCAACGCTAACTTCGGGCAGTCCAAACATGGCGTCTTCACCAAGCGACCCGAGACGCTGACGAATGATTTCTTCGTCAACCTGCTCGACATGACGACGAAGTGGCAGCCCTCCTCTACATCCGAAGGCGTGTACGAGGGGCGCGACCGCGCGACGGGCGAACTCAAGTGGACCGGCACCCGTGTCGACCTTGTCTTCGGTTCGAACTCCCAACTCCGAGCAATCGCGGAAGTCTATGCATGTAACGACTCGAAGGAGGCGTTTGTGAAGGACTTCGTGGCTGCGTGGAACAAGGTGATGAACCTTGATCGTTACGACCTTGCCTGAGTTTGGCGGAAAAGAGCTGTCAACTCCCAAGGAACATTAACTGTTCTCTGCGGGGCGACCTGAAATCCTAGTTGCGCAACTTGTTTGCGAAGCCGGAATTCAGGTCGAGGGAGCTACCACTGCCGGAGAGCGTGACGCGGCTGCGGCCGCCATCGCCCGTATTCGGGCTGCCCTTGCCGCCGCCGAGGAGACGGAACAGACATCGAAATGCAGTTCCGGCTCAGCGACCGCTGGCACCGACGACTGTTCCTCGCCTTGTGCCGCCGCTATGGGATAAAGCCCTACCGCTATCCGCGTCAGCGGTATTCCAGCGTGGTTCTGCGCGCTCCAAAATCGTTCATCAACAATACCCTCTGGCCGGAGTTTCTGCAGATCAAGGATGCCCTTGACGAATACCTGAACGAGGCGACAGAGCGCATCATCCACGAAGAGGTCTTTGGGAATGCAGATGAAGCCAAAGAGCAGGCGTCGCCGGCGGGCGCACCGGAGAGGCTTTCGCAGTTCCAAGACGCGGGACAATCGGAATAGGAGAAGGCAGACATGCTTATCTATCGCGTTCACGTTGCAGTGATCGATATCGAACCTCCTATTTGGAGGCGCATCGAACTCTCCAGCCGGACGACACTGAAGCAGTTTCACCGCATTCTGCAGATCGCCATGGGCTGGGAGAACTATCACCTCCAACTGCCGAGCGGCCTAACCTGCTTGCGGTGGTGGAGGACCTATTCAGTCTCTTACCTCAGCCTAAGCACATAGCTTAATAGCATCATCAAGCATCTGCCGGACGGCCCTGAATAGCGAGTCGGGTGTATATGGTTTCAACAAGATCCTTGCCGCGTATTCCGTCCCGCCGTAATCCAATATTTCGTTCTCCGCATAACCAGTCACATAGAGAACCCTCAGCCCTGGCCTATCTAACCTTACCTGCTTGACCACGTCAGGGCCGGACAGTCCTGGCATGATCACATCACAAAGCACCAAGTCGATTGGCGATGGATACTCTCTGTTGAGGGCGATTGCCGACGGGCCGTCCGGTGCTTGCAGCACATGATAGCCACGGCTCTTGAGGATGTGGGCAACCAGTTCTCGAAGCGCTTCTTCGTCCTCGATGACAAGAATCGTCTCACAGCCCTTAGAAGGCGGAGATTTCGAGATCAGTTCCTCCGCAACAGAAACGCTCACCACCTGGGGAAAATAAATATTGAAGCATGCGCCGTGTCCGGCTCCACTGATGACGTCCATATGCCCGCCGCTCTGCTTCACGAAGCCATATACCATGGCCAGCCCTAAGCCAGTGCCCTCCCCCATTGGCTTGGTGGTAAAGAACGGCTCGAAGATTCTTTGTTGTGTCGCTTCATCCATGCCCATGCCAGTATCGCGCACGCTCAGGCAAACGTACGGCCCTCGCGAGATGCCCATGTGTTGCAGAACGTACTTATCGTCCAGAACGGCATTGCGGGCTTCGATAGTAAGCCGGCCGCCGCCGGGCATGGCATCCCTTGCATTGATGGCGAGATTGATGATCGCCTGCTCCAATTGATTCCGATCGGCTTCCACTTGCCACAATTCGGGCGCAACCTTAATCTCAACCTGAATGTCTTCTCTGATCATGCGCCTCAAGGGATCCAGCAGGTCGGCAAGGATCCTACTAACATCGAGCACCTGCGGATTCAGCACTTGCTTGCGCCCGAACGCAAGCAGTTGTCCGGTCAATTTTGCTGACCGTTCTGCCGCCTTTAATATTTCCCGCACTAGCTTATGGCACGAGTGTCTGTGGTGCAATTTGTCCAGAAGCAGGTTGCAGTAGCCCTGCACAATGGTGAGTTGGTTATTGAAATCGTGGGCGATGCCTCCGGCCAAGCGGCCTACGGCTTCCATTTTGGCTGCTTGGCGAAGCTGCTCCTGCATTCTTAACAACTCCTCGGAGGCGCGCTTGTGGTCGGTTAGGTCTCGCAGTGACTCGATCGCGCCAACTTGTGTGCCTCCACTATCGAGCAGCGGAGAGGCCTTTCCCCATAGATAGGCGCCTCTGCCACCGAATACGGCTGGAAAAAATCGCTCCCCGTAAAGGGTATTGCCTTTGTTGGAGAAGTTGTCGTACTTGAACCTGAACGCCGACTCCTCTGTTCCCAGAAGATCAATCAACATGGGTTCGCGCTCACCACAAAATGGAACTGCGTAGGCGTAATCACCCTTGCCCACGATCTCTTCTTTGCAAACTCCGGTCATCTCTTCAATCGCCCGATTCCAGGCTATAACCTTCTTGTTCTGATCCACAACGAAAGTCGCGTCCGGCAGGAAATCGATCATATCCAGAAGATGCTGCCGAGCAGCACGAGCTTCTTCCTCTGCAAGCTTTCGCTCGGTAATGTCCTCCAGTGTTTCGACTGCGCCGATGATGCTTCCTTCCGGATCTCTAATTGCTGCGGCTGTGAAGTGAAGCCATTTGCCCTGTTCACCCATCGCAGGAAAAAAGTCGGTTGCTTCGTAGGCTCCCTCTACCAGCTCTGATTTGCTGTATTTGCCTGCATACCAGCGAGGGATGTTTTCTATATCCTGGTCGATGATCAGGTCAGCCAGACAAGGTCGCGGCTTTGAATAGAAAGCACGCCAGTGCTCGTCCGTGCCAATCACGGATGCCGCACTAATCCCCGTATACTTTTCCAGAGCCCCGTTCCAGGAGATGATAGCGTGGTCCTCCCCCAACACGAACTGCGGGATCGGAGAGCCATACACGATGGCCCGGAATCTATGCTGGTTTTCACTGAGTGCCTGCTCGTTCTGCTTCTGATGATCCATGTCGGTGCTGCAGATCTCAACTGCCTCTCCGGCGGCATGTTGGAGAGGTTTCAGTGACCTACCAGATAGCGACTGCTTTGATTTCATATGGTGACTACGCTTCCCTATATGCGTGAAGCTGGCAGCAATGACAGCCCGTGTACACGCAATCGAGCATTCCGATGATGCACTTTGTTGCTCGCAAAACTGACGCCATCAGGACTGGGTCGGAGAATCAGACTCGTGTTCCGCCCCCAAGGGTTTGGGCGCAAGAATTATCCAAAGGAAAATTTCCATCAATGCCACTCATCACAATCCTCGGTGACAAATGAACATGTGCTCTGAATGGTCGACAAACCGGGACGGGAGCGGCCTTGTTTGCGCATGAAGCAGTACGTTTAGAAGCTCTGGGTGCAACTGTGACATACTGATGGCCGTGGTTAGGTAAATCCAGAAGACGCTGTGTGCCGCATCAACGCCGGGCACCCCGAGAAATTCACCCCCTCGGCAGGCAAGATCACCGTCTTCAACCTACCGGGCGGAACCGGCGTCCGGGTAGATACCGCGCAATATCAGGGTGGCGTAGTGCCTCCCTATTACGACTCGATGATTGCAAAGTTGATCGTCCATGGGAAGGATCGCCAGGATGCGCTTGCCCGTATGAAGCGTGCTTTGGATATGTTCATCGTGCAGGGTATCTATACTTCGATTCCCTTGCACCTGCGGATTCTGTCGGACCCGGATTTCATCGCCGGAAACTTCGATACCAAGTTCATGGAACGCTTCATGCCGAAGAAGTAGTCCGAAAGTTATCCCGAAGGGCGGCCCAGCGCCGCCCTTCGAGATCTTCGATTTGTGCGAACCTCTTTATCAGCACATCTCAAAACTGACGTCCGCGACAGGAAAGTCGAACTTCCCTGCATCACGAGCTCCACCTATAAGGGTTATACTCCCTGTTCGACTCCTTCTTTAACCGACACTGTTGGTTGGGCAGCCGATTGCTCGTCCTCCGCAAAGGTTATTCCGCCTTCCGCTTTGATTGCTCTTAAGCCTAAGGTTCCGTCACTCCCCGCGCCTGAAAGCACCACGCCAATTGCCGTGTTATGTCGGCTGCGGGAAAGCGACTGCAAGAAAAAATCGATGGGGGTGTGGTGATCACGACCTCGCGGCAATACCGCCAGAACTCCGTCGAGAATGGCTAGCTTCGCATTGGGAGGAATCACGTACACATGGTCAGATTCCACAGTTGCGCCATCTGTGGCTTCGCTCACGGGCATCTTCGTGATCCTCGACATCAATTCCGATAGTTGGCTTGAGTGCGTGGGATCAAGATGCTGAACCAGTACGAATACCATCCCGGTTGTGGCTGGCAAATGCGCAAACAGCTCGGAAAGCGCTTCCAGTCCCCCGGCGGAAGCTCCTATGCCAACGATTGGGAAGTCCCTCGAGTCCCTGCGCACCACTCTCAGTAGTGTTATCAGCCGCCATGAACCATCCCCGCAGAGAACCGATGTAGCCAAAGCAGTTCAGAAATTGACATCCTAAGCGATCTAGATGCCACTCTATGACGCACTTGCTGCCGTGACACCCAGCACAATCGGTGCGGCACTAGGCATACGGAGACGAGCATTCCATTTAGCCAAAATTCGGGTCTTGTACACTGTTTTGCTCTAACCTTTAGCTGCGTTCTTCGCAGCGGCGCTCAATTGGCAGCCAGATTGTCACAACGGTGCCATTGCCGATGCGACTGCGAATGCGAATCCTGCCATCATGCTTTTTCACAAGTTCGCTGGTGATCCACAATCCCAGGCCGGTGCCAAATGACTTTTTGGTCGTAAAGAAGGGTTCGAAGATCTGTTTTCTGTGTTCGTCGGCGATACCAGCACCGGTATCAGCAATGGTCAAAGCCACCATAGGGCGGTCGTTGAGACATATGGGGCCGGCGGTCCGGAGATAGAGCGTGCCATGTTGCGGCATTGCATCGATGCTATTGACAATAAGGTTGGAGATCACCTGGCGCATCTCACCCTCGACTGCCTGAATGGGGGTCGTGCACTTGCATTGACGTTCTACGCGCACCATACTGTTTTTCAGCTTGGCCCCAAACAGATGCAGAACATCGTCGAGTAACTCTGGGAGGTGTACGGTGCTCGCGCTGCCTGTCTCCCGGTAGAACCCCAGCGTCTGCTTAACCATGTGGGCGGCTCGCCTGAGTTCTCGATCCGCTATCTCAAGGTATTCGCGAACTGATGCCGGCAGGTCCGGATCGGTGCCAGCCAAAAACAGTGCGTTGGTCACGGCAGCCAAAGGGTTGTTGACCTCGTGCGCGATGGTGGCCGCCATACGTCCAGCCGAGGCCAGTTTTTCGCTTCGGATCAAAGCCTGTTCGGCCTGCTTCCGCTCAGTTATATCCACATTCACCGCGACTCCGCCGAGAAGCTGGCCCTGAGGACCCCGGACGGGAAGCGCGCTATTCAGGATGGTCTTACGCGATCCGTCGAAGGCCTCAATTTCAATCTCCTCGCCCAGAGTGGTTGTGCCATGGAGAATGGCCCGGGCAAGCCCCCACTCGTTTGACTCCAGCGTATGGTCGGTTCCTGGCCGCCGGCCCCTGTACTCCCTGTATTGTTGCAGGTCGACGAGCGGCACGTCTTCTGCCTCCCAGATTTTGTTGGCGGCAGGATTCGCCTGGATCATTGTGCCTTTGGCATCGCACATGAATACGGCAACAGGCAGCACATCCAAGATTGCGCGCAGTTGTTGCTCGCGCTCCTGAAGTGCAAGTTCGGCCTGCTTGCGTGCCGTGACATCCATATTGATACCGACCATCGTCAACGGCTCGCCATCCTGAATGGCAGAGATCTTTCCCTGGCTGATAATCCAGCGAATCGCGCCGTCTTTGCGACGAATGCGGGTTTCCACATTCCATGTACTGTTGTTGGCGAGAGCTGCTTTGAAATCGTCATCCACCTGTTTGCGGTGCTCGGGCAGGACGTGTTCCAGAAATAATTCATAACTCCACTCCGGCAGCAGAGTGTCGTAGCCGAAGATCTCGTCGTGGCGGCGTGATCGCGACATGGCGTGGGTTTTCAGGTCAAGCTCCCACTCGCCCAAGCCGCCGACCTGGAGCGCAAAATCAAGCCGGTCCTTGCTCTGTTGTAACTGGCCTAGCAGCGCGGCACGCGCCTCGGCCAGTTCGCGCTGCGCCCGAGCTTCGGAGGCTGCCAACTCCTTGCGCAGTAATTGCTCGCGGACATTGCGATTTTCGTCCTCAAACTGTTTACGCCGGAGCGCCGCACGCACGCGTGCTTTGA
This sequence comes from uncultured Acidobacteriota bacterium, assembly GCA_963786435.1. Classification (GTDB taxonomy): domain Bacteria; phylum Acidobacteriota; class Terriglobia; order Terriglobales; family Acidobacteriaceae; genus TOLSYN. The sequence continues at coordinate 11,229 of CAWAZK010000001.1, read as the reverse complement.
CGACATCGAAGTCGCTCGATTTCGGGATGTAGTCGTCGGCGCCGGAATTGATGGCTTCAATCATCGCCTGCCGGTCTTCTACGCCGGTAAGCATGAGCAGCGGAATCTCACGTAGGGCAAGAGAGGTCTTGATGCGCCGGCAGGTCTCATGGCCGGAAAGTCCGGGCATGACGAGGTCGAGCAGAATACAATCCACCCTTTGCACCGTAGCCAATTCGAGCGCTTCCTCTCCTGAACGGGCCAGCACGACGTCATAGCCTTCCACGCGCATCTGGGAGGCAAGTTCTTCGAGATACGTACTGCTGTCATCCACCGCGAGAACTCTCTTGGGCCCGAGAACGCTAGGCTGGGAATCCAGGGCGGAAGGCGTGCTGGCCGACCGCAACACCGCTGCCAAGCGCAGCAGGACAACGCTCAAATCCTCGTCTTTGCGCACAAAGCCGTCCGCACCGGCTTCCAGCGCACGCAACTCCTGGGTGCGATCGTCAGAGCCGGTCAGCAGTAAACATGGAGTCCTTCGCAAAACAGCGTCATCCCGCATGCGCCGCACCACGGTCGCGCCATCAATGCCAGGCAATCCATGATCGACGATAACCGCGGCTGGCCGCTGGCTCACCGCCGCGTGCAGCCCTTCTTCTCCGGTGGAAGAGGTTGTCACGTGATAGCCGGCAGCCTCGAGTGCCTCACGCATCTCGTTCTGGAATGTCGCACTGTCATCGATCACGAGGACCGTGGCACGATCCTCGGTGGCGCTTGGCTGCTGCAAACGAATTAGCTCACGCGCGCGTGCCACCACGTAACCGGAATCATACGGCTTCCCGATGTATTCGTCAGCACCCGTATTCAGTCCGCGGACACGGTCTCGCACCTGCGCTTCTGTTGAAAGCAGCATGACCGGGATGGTGGCGGTTTTTGGGTTGGCTTTTAGTTCCTGCAGAAACTTTATCCCGTCGCCGTCGGGGAGCAAAACATCCAGCACGATCAGCGCAAAGGAATCACCAATCAGAGCGGTGCGGCTGTCTTGCAGAGTCGAACAGGGTGTGACTTCAAAACCTGCGTTCTCGAATGCCTCGCTCAGATCCATGCGCACGGTAAGGCTGTCATCAACGATTAAGACTCGGAGCTTCACAAACCACTCCTCAGTTTCAGATTGCCGGTCAAAGCGACCAACGTCGGCGCGATCTCTTCGATTGAGAGCACGTGCCGGGCAGCGCCGATGCGGATTGCCTCACCCGGCATGCCAAAGACCACTGAACTGGACTCGTTTTGCGCATAGGTCATGGCGCCAGTTCTGCGTGCGGCCAACAATCCCTGAGCTCCATCTCTGCCCATACCGGTGAGCAAACACGCTATGAAACCCGGTCCCATCTCTCGTGCCAGGGACTCGAAGAGTACATCGACAGAAGGACGGCAAGAGTGCCGCTCCGGTTCGTCGTTCAAATGCAGTTGCCAGCCTCGCAATACAAGGTGCTGGCCTGGGGGAGCCAATATGATTCCGGATTTGGGTAGCGGTTCGCCGTCCCGCGCATAGCGCACGCGAATCGGAGATTGCCCGTCCAACCATTCCGCCATCGCCGCGGCGAAGGGTTCACTCAGGTGCAGGACGATCAAGATCGGTAATGGAAATGTTGCCGGAAGTGCGCGAAGAATGGCGAGGATTGCCGCTGGGCCTCCTGTGGAAGCGCCGATGGCGACCATCTGAGGTTGCGCTGGAACGGAAAGCTCGGCTGCGCCCTCCGCTTGGCGCATTTGATTCAGTCGGGCGCGTGGATGGGTGATCACCTTGATGCGCGAGATCAGCTTAACGGTAGAGATGAATTTGCGTTCCCAGCCTTCGGGCACAGTATCAGCGGTGGGCTTCTCCAGAACGTCCAGCGCACCGGCGGCCAGAGCTTCGTAGGTCTTGAACAACTCGCCGCGATTTGTGGAAGCCGACACGATGAGAATGGGGGTGGGGCAGTAAGCCATCACATACTCTGTGACCGCCAAGCCGGTCATTACCGGCAACATCATATCCAAGGTCATAACGTCCGGTCGCAAAGACTGGCATAACTCGACGGCGCGCTGGCCGTCGGGCGCTTCGGCCACCACCTCCACGTCGGGATCGCACGCCAGCACTTCGACTAAACGCTTCCGCACAGTCAATGAATCTTCTACTACCAGAACGCGAATCTTTGTCATTTCACCTTAATCAGTCGACGAATCGTCTGCAGCAATTGTGCCTGATCGAATTCACTTTTCACCACGTACGCCCGCGCACCGACTTCTTCGCCGCGTTTCCTATCCTGCGGCGAACTGCGAGAGGTGACCAGTATGCAAGGTATCTCCGACAGCGCGGGGGTGGAACAGACACGGGTTACAAATTCGAAGCCATCCATGCCCGGCATTTCTACGTCCACCACAAACAAGTCATAATCCTGGGTGCGAACTTTCTCCAAAGCCTCTTCCGCAGAGGTCGCCAGATGCACTTCGTAACCGGCGGTCTCCAGAATGCTTTGTTCCAACATACGCGTGGTCAGGGAATCATCGATGACCAGCACGATGGGCGTTCGTTGCGGCGCTTCCTGAACAGAGATTGCTCGCTTTGCCCCGGCAGCGAGGACCAGCGCGGCAGGGTCCAACACCAGTTGCGGATCACCTTCTGCATCTAGGGCAGCACCGGCCACGATAGGATCAACCTCGGCAAAAGCGGGGATCGGACGCAACAGGACGGTTGCCGTGCTCAGAACACGATCCACGCCAACCGCAGCGTGTTCGGTGCCGGAACGAACCACCACCGCGGAAAAGTGCGTCTCCGCATGCTTACTTTGGGAAGGCTGTCCTAACGCCCGCGCCAGTGACAGGAAGGGGATGGTCTTGCCATCGAAGACGATGCAGTCGCCGTCCGGACTACGCACAATTTCCGAATCTATGAGCCGCAGCGTCTGCTGTACAGAGTCCAAGGGAAGCGACGCACTCAGGCCACCGCTCTCAACCACCACGGCAGTGAGAGATAACAACGATACCGGCACGGATATCTCGACGGTGCTGCCTCTGCCGGGAACGGTCCACATCGCCACTTCGGCTTTGAGCTTGCTTACGGTCTCTCGAACCACGTCCAGGCCGATGCCGCGCCCGGCAACTTCTGAAACCGAGCCGCTGGTGCTAATTCCGCCGCGTAGAAGCAGGCGAAAGACATCTTCAGCGTTGAGCGCCTCTGCCTCCGTCGCCGGTACCAGTCCGCGAGTCACTACCGCGCGGCGCAGCGCCAGCACGTCGAAACCATTGCCGTCATCCTCACAGGCAAAAACGATGCGATTCCCGCTGCGTCGAACCCGGAGCGAAACCGTGCCCAAGGCGGCCTTGCCTGCCGTAGCACGTTCGAGCGGAAGCACGATTCCATGAGCTACTGCGTTACGCACGATCTGCAATAACGCATCGCGCACCGCTGCCAGCACATGCGCATCCAGCCGGTGTTCACCACCGCTGGTTACAAAATCCACCTGCTTGCCCAGTGTTTGCGCAGTATTGCGCGCGGTACGTCGCAAGGGAGCAAACACCGCGCTGGCGGGCACTAGACGCAATTGGCTCGCAACGTCACGAACTTGCGCCAGCTCGCGCTCCACTTGTTCCACGCTGTACACAAGGTTGCGAGACAGCGGCCTGAGCAAGGCTTGTATATCTCCGGCGATGGCGCGCCCTTTGCTCAAGGAGACTGCGGCACGTTCACCTTCCGTGACTGAGCCTGGCGCAGACAAATGGCTCAACAGCAGGGATGCCAGTTCGGCAACATGCTGGACCGTGCCCAATTTTTTCTTGAGACCAGCCAGTCGTACGCCGCTTTCCGCCACTCCTTCCAACAGCACATCCATATCGCCAAGATCGACTCGGAGCGTATCGAAGCTTTCCTCGGGCGGAGTTGGAGCAGCATGTTCCACTGGCTGAGCCTGTTCAGAACCCAGTGCCGCCAGTTGTGTTGCCATAACGTCCACCAAGCCAAGCATTGCCTCCGTTTTTTGGCGTGGGACCGCATCGCCAGACTGATAAAGAACGAGAACATCTTCCAACTGGTGCGCCAAGCCGGCAATCCCGGCTTGCTTTACAACATGCGCTGCGCCTTTCAAGGTGTGCGCCAGACGCAGCATCTGTCCAATAGTCTCTTTTCCTTCAGCCCCTTGCTCCAGATCGAGTACACCACGGCTGAGTTGCTCAACAATCTCCTTAGCCTCGACCCGGAAATACCGATAGGGATCCTTCGACATCAGCGTGCACCATCCGACTGTGACCGGATCAGCCGATTGAGATCGTGCGACAGACTCGCCAATTGGGACGCGGTCCGCAATGCCTGGGCCGTACTCGCTTCGGTTTCCTTGCTGACCTGAGCTACGTTCGTAACCGCCCCATTCACCTGCTCGATCGCGGTGGCTTGTTGCTTCGTGCTCAGTTCAATTTCGCGCGCCGCCTCCGTGGTAGTGCCGAGCATGGCTGTGACCTGATTCAGCGAGTTCGTCACGTCATTGAACGCGTGTGTGCCCGCATCCACTGCCTTGGTGCCGCCCTCGGTCGCCATAACCGTGGAGTTCACCGCCGCGCGGATCTCCTCTATCAGACTTCGGATGTCCTTGGTGGAACCGCCGACCCTGTCTGCGAGTTTGCGGATTTCGTCGGCAACGACCGAGAATCGCCTGCCGTTGTCGCCGGCGCCTGCGGCCTCGATCGTGGCATTGATGGCGAGAATATTCGTCTGTTCCGCCAGTTCGTTGATGATGTCCACGATGCCGCCGATCTGTTGCGATTTCCGGCCCAGATCAAGCATGTGATTCACGATCAAGTCGACCTGCTTTTTGATTCCGCCCACTGAATCATGAGCGCGCTGCACCGTCTTGTCTCCGGCGGCGGCAGCCCCGGCCGTCTCAGATGAAATGATCGCCACCCGCTGCGCGCTCTCCGCGATCTGCCGCGAGGTAGCCAGCAGCTCATTGATGGTGGTGGTAATTTCGCTCATCGCCGTTGCCTGCTGCCGCGCACCGGTCGCCTGCTGACTCGCTGTCGTCTGCAACTCAGCCGAGGAGCTGGAAATATCCTGCACTGCCGAACCAATCTGGCGGGAAAGCAACTTCGTGAACAACACTGCCAGAAAAACAGCCAGCGCGACCACCAAGCCGCCAATCACCAGCACCAGCTTGGTAGCCGAAGCTGCTGCCTCTGTCGAGGCATTCTGCCCCTCATTCAGCAGCTTCTCTTCCCTGGCGGCGAAGTCATCCACCTTCGAATGGAAGCTATCTATGACTGGAAAAACTTCACTCCGCATGAAGTGAACGACTTCGGCATTCGAGGCGTTAGCCCGCCGCATTGCGTTCTCTCTGTCCACCAGTACCTGATGTTGAGCCGCAATCTGCTCAACAGTGCCGAGCATGGACTTGCCTTCAGGCGTGTACACATTTGGCCTCATGTGCTCCAGCGTCTTGGAGAAAAGGCCCTGCGCCTCCTTCTCCTGTTCCAGATACCTGGGATCTCCGGAAAGCATATAGGCGCGCACGGCCGCAGCATTCCGTGCAGCCGCGGTCTGTAGCCGTGCGGCATCGATAAGATCCTGTGCGTTCACCATGATTACGCGGTCCTTGCTTGCAACCACATGTTTCAAGGCAAAGACGGCAATTCCCGCCATGACCATGGTCAAGATTGCGGTCATGGCGAACCCTGCCGCCAGTTTTTCTCCGAAGGTCCAGCCTCGCCCCATCCCGGTTCTCCTCGTTTCTATCTCTTGCTTCGGGGCTTATTCGTGCCCCGCGCCTTGATGTACTCCACCAATGAGGGAATGTCGATGACGCTTCGCAGCGTCCCGCCTTCGCACACCGTTCCGCTGACGTAGCGATGACCGGGGGCGTCCTCATGGGCAAAGATTTCAGTACTCGCAACTTCGAATTGCTGTTCCAAGCCCTCGAATGCCAGGACGATGGGGCTCTGCCTTTCGCCGCAAAGGACCAGCCAATACGCCTGGCAGTGTTCCGAATCGAATCCGAGCAATCTGGCCAGGCTGAACACGGGAACGATTACTCCGCGAATGCCGGTGAGGCCCAGTAATTCCGGAACTCGACTCGGGACGGACACAATCTTTTCCTTGTTCAGCGCCACTCCGATGATTTCATGGACCCTTAACGCAAACGGTTCGCTCTCCAGAGTGATCGCGAGCATTGGCTCCGGCGCTGTGACCTGGTCAGGCAGGGCAAGGGCAAACGACTCGTCAAAGAGCCGCTGCATTTCTGCGATCTTGCTTTTGAGAGGTGAACTAATCATGTTAATCGTTTGCATCCCTGCAACTCTCTGCGACAAAGTTCCACAAGAGCATTGCGACTGAACCCGCCACCATAGACAAGAACACGAGGCGATTCTTCTCGTGCAAGCAATAGAGATGCCTGGGTCAATTCGTGCACGGCCAAATTGAATTCACCACTGCGCTTAGCCAGAAGGCCGAGGTGTAAGTGCGGCATCGCGAAAGAAGGATCGAGGTAGATCGCGGTCAGGTTGTGTTCCATGGCCGTTCGGCGGTCGTCAGCCTGCTCACGACAAAGAGCCATCACGTAATAGGCGCCTGCGTTCAGTTCATCTATTCTCAGCACCGCGGCGCATGCGTCTTCGGCTTTTGCGAGATCCCCGCGATTGGCAAGCAGAGCCGCCCGCAGCACTTGAACCTCAGGGCTGAGTTGCGCTTCGGCCGGCAACGCCTGTAGAGCCTCCAACGCCTGCTCGAAACGTTCTTCCCGGAGCAACTCCAACGCGATACTCAAATCGACGGGAACGCGATTCGCAGCACTCGCAACCACTCGCATTGTCTCACGTGAACGCTCCGGAATATGACTCAGCATTCTGATGCGCTCCGTGGACTGCCGTATAGAGTCGCCCCAACCACCGCCGCTCTCCGGTGTTGGCATCTCCATCCACGAGGCGGGTTGGCCGCCGGTTCCGGAGGCGGGAGCTGTTAGCAGGTGTGACGGATTCTTTGCCAAGCTGGCGTGGCCCGTCCGGAGCTGATAGTAAAACGTTCCATGTGTGTGACACAGATGAAAGTCGTGCGAAACCCCTCGCAAGCTCTCCGCCGGCCCCATGAAGAGATAGCCACCCGGCGCCAGCGATTCGGACATACGGGCCACAACCGACTGTCCTGCTTCCGGAGAAAGGTACATGAATGCGTTGCGAAAGAAGATTACATCGTACGTTCTGGGTTTCCAGAACGCCGCCTGTGCATCCACCAGGTTGCCTTCTTGGAGTGAAACCATTTCACGAATCGAGTCGCAGAGTTTGAAATCGCGTCCGGAGGTGCGAAAACAGCGTTCCTTGAATTTTGGGTCGATTTCGCGCAGCGACCAAGCTGTGAAATGGCCATTTCTGCCTTTGGCAATGGCCGCCGGATTCACGTCGACGCCGCGGATGTCAACTTGCCATCCGGCCAAGTCCACCCGGCCCTGCACCAGCATGGCAAGGGTGTACGGCTCTTCGCCGGAGGCACAACCAGCAGAAAGGATGTTGAGTCGTCTATTGGCACTCTGTGCTCGCACGCGCTCCGGTAAGACGACCTCTTGGAACACGCGAAAATGATCCGGAATGCGGAAGAAATAAGTCTCGGGAATCGTCAGGTGACCGACCACAGCCCGAAGCTCTGGCAAAGAAGTGCCGAGCAGGCATAAATAGCTCTCAACATCAGAACTGCTTGTGGCGCCTATTCTGCGATCGAGCACATCCGCCAATTCATCGAGTTTGGATTCATCAAACCTCAGACCTAGCCGCTGTGCCAGGGTGGCCTGAAAACTTGCGAGTTCGGTTGGTTTGAAGCCCCGCTTCACCTCGTAGCCCTCGTTTGAGCGAGCGCTTGCCATACTGAGTCCGGCACCAAGCGAGCTGTATCGAACATGACGAGAAATTCAGCGTCCAGCGTGCCCAGAGCCCTAACGGACTCGGTTCGGACATTCTGAAGTAGTGGGGGCAGTTCGCCAAAAATTTGGTCACTCAGGTCCGCTATACCAATGATGCCTTGCACCGCCAGGGCAATACAGCGTTCCCCAACGCGAAGCGTGACAAACCGGGTCACGGGATCACAGCGATGATCCCCAATGAATAAAGCCGATAGCAGCACTACAGGCACTGCGGCACCGCGGATGGAGGCGATCCCCAGAATGAAATCGGGTGTATTGGCCAGCAGCTTGACCGGCAGCGGGCGCATGGTCTCAATTACCTCGGTGAGAGGTAAGGCACACAGTGCGCCTGTAACACGAACTAGCAGGGCAGGACTTGAGCTGGGTTGGTCCATCGTTAGTATCTGGGATAGCCTTCCCTATGCATGCAACTGGCTGTGACAAGATGCGTGCTGCAGCTTGCCCGCACGAATCAGGGAGGCGAACTCCAGGGCAGGAAAACAACCCCGGGGCGATTACAAGTATAGCCTGAACGGCCATATTGAGCAGGCTGAAGGGTCGTCCTTGAGAGCATGCAAAGTTGTGGAGTGATCAAGCTGACGCCGCGACCTGGATATCCAAACCGACTGGGGTGATCTTTGGGGGAGAAGGCGCTGGTCTGCGTACCCCGCCGCCGCATACGTGCTTATATAGGAGCTACGCTGCTGGCCGGCCAATTTCTACTTCGTCTGCGATAAACGCCGAGCCGCTCACAACGAAAGTAAAGTTCATGCGCGCATCACGTGCTAATCCCCATTTCGGATGCAATTCCCTTCTGCGCACTTCGCAGGTTGTCGATCGCCGTCTCAACGTTTGCCAATTTAGCCGTGCGCTTGGTGCCGCGGTTCGCCAGCCCAAGCTCGCGAATCGCGGTCGCTCCGGCTTTGGCCAACTCGTCGTTGGTTTTGCCGAGATTTTGAATCTGTTGTTTCAGTCCGGCATGCTGTGCCTTGGGAAGGCTGCTGACAAAGTCATGGTAGCCGAGATTACTCTTCTCCATGGCTGCTTGCAGTGCGCTGGCCGGAGAAGTCGTTGGTTGCGACGGCGGGGCGAAGCTCCTGGAGGCGAAGTTTCACGGCTTCAGTGTTTTGACTCCATGAGAGAAACTGGGATCGCTGTTCTTCCGTGGCTTGGACCGGAACCGCGTCTTGAAAGTCTTTTATGGCAGTGTCGGTTTCATCCGGAGAACTTCCACCGCTCGTTCCACCAGCATTGCGTCCGCCATGCTCGGCTACAACGAATTGAGGAGTGGCGAACAGCATAAGTACCGCCATCCAGATTGCGAGTCTGCGGCATGATCTGACCTCTTTTGTGACTAGTTTAGTCCGTCACGCACAGGAGACGGAGGCGTAGCCGCGGCCGAAGTTGCAGCTCCGTCGATTCGCATCCGCCCGCTTAGCTGAGGTCGGCTATCCTCCGCCGAGGTACAAGGCATCGGTGTTCTGTGGCAATGTAGTATCCGTAGCGGGCTGAAGAAAACAATCTCGGCCCCGCACCGCCGCAGCAGATCGAAGTTATCCGCGTAGTAAAACTGAAAAGCCGCATCCAGAGCTACGGCGATGCGTACTGGCGATGAAATGACACACCGCGTTGAAGCCTGCTCAGCACTTGCTTTCGGCCATATCTCAGGAATCGATTGCAGGAGTTCATCTACTAGCTGGAGGTGTCTTTCCGCAAACGTTGCGAGAACTCCGGCTCTTTCCCCGGAGTCACTCTGCTCGATCGCCGAGTGAAGTCCCAGATGCCGCTCCCGAATTAATATCGTAGGTTCCGGGTAGCCAGCCCAGGATTGGCATCCGGCAAGACGATTGAATTGCATCTTCGGGCAGGCGATAGTGTGCGGCACCCGCAACCCCGCTCTCCGTACCGGCGATAACGAAGCCCTTCACAATCGTGACTTCTCCAGGGAAAGCTTGCTCGTCGTCGACGTAGCGGGCGATGGTGTCAAGCTTGTCACCTTGGTCCGGTCCCCGACGCTCAGCAAGAGTAACCTAGTAATGTTCGACTGCTGGGTATGTCGTCGTTCAGGGAACTCCGGTGCAGAATGGCAGCGACAAAAGCCTGGGCTTCATCTCCTTTCACAGGTCGAAATATAAAAAGAATTCATACGGCACGGGGCGCAGGTTGACAGGTGTCAACTCCCGTTCCCGCTTGTATGAGATCCACGTCGAGATCAGGTCCTCGGTAAACACATCACCTTTCAGGAGGAAAGCGTGGTCCTTCTCAAGCGCGTCCAGAACCTCGCCCAGCGAACCCGGCGTGCTCTTGATCTTCGCGGCTTCCTCTGGCCCCAGTTCGTATAGATCCTTGTCCAGCGGCTCACCCGGATGGATCTTGTTTTGGATTCCGTCCAGGCCCGCCATGAGCAGAGCGGAAAGGCATAGATAGGGGTTCGACGACGGGTCCGGACAGCGGAATTCAATGCGCTTGGCTTTCGGACTCTTCGAATACACGGGAAGCCGCAGCCCGCCAAGGCGATCGAACTTTATGTTCTCTAGCGAAATCCTTTGAATCTCCCCACCCCTCATAGAGGTCTTCATACGAAGCACCCTCGGCAAGGGGGCTCTCCTGCAAGTCCCTGTACCTCGTCAATATCAAATGAGCCAAAAGCAGGAGGTAGCGGGCGTCCTGAGTTTTGCATTCGGCTGCCCAAAAGATTGGAAATGGAGCGAGATTCGCTCATTCAATCTCCTGGACTCCGCCGCGTGGATCTTGCGAGCGGGGCCACTCAACAGGCAGCGCCTCGCTGCCTTTGAAGTTCAACCACCAGTCGATCAGTTCTCCCCATCCATCGAAGCAATCCCCTGTCTCCCATGATTCAGGGATCAACTTCAACATTCCGGCGAGGTTCTGCAAGAAAACGTGGCGATCAAGATCCGGAGGCGCACCGAGGAGCATGCATAGCTTACGAAATGGCTCAAGCAGTTCCTGCACCTCTGCCGCTTGACGCAGAGCCAAATAGTAAGGATGGTCCTTTGGGGCGACGGGTAGAGCGGCGTCCTTTGACAAGCAGACAGCCTCCAAGCTGCCAATCTGCACAGCGGATTCCGAGTGGGGTTTGGGAATCGGAAACTCAGCCAGCCTATCGAACATCTTGCGAGCTTGCTAGTCACGAACGTAACGCAGCGGGCCGAGGAAGTGACGAGGCTGCGCAGGTACGCCGCGATCTATTGCTGGATGCCTTTCCCTTAGGCTACAGGGCAAAGTGACGGAACAGATTTGATGGTTTTTTTGATGGTATTTTGCTTTTTGCTTAGCTAAGTCTTTATTTATCAGAAAGAATGGCTCCTCAGGTAGGACT